>NZ_JACGZW010000022.1 GCF_014145675.1 Amycolatopsis dendrobii | reverse complement strand
ATGTGGGAACACGCTCACGACCTCGGCGGCGGCGGTCTCGGCGCGGCGTTCTGGTGCGACGGTATATATATATATATATATACCGCCCGCTCCCGCATCGCCACCCGCCTCGGCACCACCGCCCGCCTCAGCACTACCGCCCGCTCCCGCACCACCGCCCGCCTCAGCACCGCTGTCGCCATTGGTGCCACCCGTCTCTGTGCCACCGCCAACGACACCGGCACCACCGCACGCGTCGGTGTCAGTGTTGTTGGCGGTGGCAACAACGTCGGCTCTGGTGCCACCTCCCGCTCCGGTGCCGCAATCCCCTCTGCGCGACTGTCGGCGTTGGCGCCGCCGTGCTCCCTCGGTACGACCCTCGACTTCGCTGCCGCCGCACACTCCGGCACCGCTGCCCGCTTCGACACGCCCTCCCCATCGGCGGTGGTGCCACCGCCCACATCAGTGCCCCTGCGTGCTCCGGCACCTCTGCCCGTCCTCGGTGCCGCCGGCGGCATTGGTGCCACCGCCCGCTCCGCCGACCCAGGTCACTCCGCCACCACTGCTCGCGTCGGGACTCCGACTACTCCAACGCCGCCGTTCCCCTCGGTGCCGTCGTCGATATGGCTGCCACCGGCCGCGTCGGTCCCATTCCGTGTCTCCCCTTCGCCTCTCACCGTCCCCTCCGCGCCCCGTCCCGACGAGCAGGCAACGGAGTCCGCGCCATGAGACCTGCGTCCTTCCGTCCAGGACAGCTGTCCCGATCCTTAGCCCGGCTGTCCCAAAAACAGCCGCGCGGACGCGTTTACCGCAACCGTCCCGGAGGGAATCCTCGGCGGCGAAAGGCGGTGAGCGAGATCGGCCAGATCCGAGTGGGCACGTCCGGCTGGCGTTACCCGCCGTGGCGTGGCGCGTTCTATCCGCCCGGCCTGCCGCAGCGGCGCGAACTCGAGTACCTCTCCCGCCAGATGAATGCCGTCGAAATCAACGGGTCCTTCTACTCGCTGCAACGCCCGGAGCGATACCTCGGCTGGCACGCCGAAACTCCCGCCGGATTCCTGTTCGCGGTCAAGGGCGGCCGGTTCATCACGCACCTCAAACAGCTCCGCGACGTCGAAACCGCGCTTGCCAACTTCTACGCGTCCGGCGTCCTCGCACTCGCCGACAAGCTGGGGCCGTTTCTCTGGCAGCTCCCGCCGCGCCTGGTCTTCGACCCCGATCGAGTCTCGACGTTCCTGGGCCAACTCCCCCGCACCACCGGCGAGGCAGCCAAGCTCGCGAAGAAGCACGACGACAAACTGAAGTCCTCGCCGTTCCTGAAGCCGGGACCCGACCGGCCAGTGCGGCACGCGCTCGAAGTGCGCCACCCGAGCTTCACCACGCCCGAAGCGCTGGAGTTGCTCAAGAAACACCGGGTAGCGCTGGTGACCTCCGACGCCGCCGCGCCGTGGCCGTATCAGGAGGACCAGACCACTGACTTCAGTTACGTCCGGTTGCACGGTTCGGAAGAGCTCTACACCAGCGATTACTCCGATTCAGCCCTGCGCGCCTGGGCCGCGAAGATCACCGAATGGCACGACGGCGGCCGCCGCGACGTGCATGTCTACTTCGACAACGACAGCAAAGTCGCGGCCCCGCGCAACGCTGTCACGCTCACCCGGCTGCTCGGCCTCCCCGCCGAAACCGACCCGGCACAGTGAGCGGACAGTGAGCGCACTTCGGTTGGGTGGTGATACGGGCCGCCGGTGGTCTACGTGCTGCCGCTGGGGGTCGGCACGCGGACCACCGCGCCCGGCTGCCCTCAGGCGACCAGCCGCGAGCGTTCCGCCGAACGGCCGGATCGGCCACGCGCCAGCCAACCGCGCCTCGCCCGGAGTGGTCCAACCAATCTCGTGCCGCACGCAGGACAACCGGACCTCGTCCGTTGCAAGCCAACCGACTGCGCTCGCATCCGGCCCCATCAGAGCACTACACGTCGAACCGTGCGGCCCCGCACCCCCACGCCACGGCAACCAGCCAACCCCACCCGATCACGCCGCGGGGCGATGCGGCCGAACTGGCCCTCGCACCGATCCCCATCGCGGACACGCCTGGTCCGAACCGGGATGGTCCAGCCGCGTCAGCAACCGAACCACGCGCAACCAGCCATCCATCGCGGCATCGCGGCATCGCGGCATCGCGGCATCGCGGCATCGCGGCATCGCGGCATCGCGGCATCGCGGCATCGCGGCATCGCGGCATCGCGGCATCGCGGCATCGCGGCATCGCGGCGAAAAGCTACCCCCGCACCAACCCAGCCAACTGCGCCCGCACCCGGTCCGCGTCCGGGTGGTCCAATCGGGTCAGCAACCGGACCGCGCGGAGCCAGCAGTCCCGGGCCGCGGCGGTGCGGCCGTAGCGCAGGTGTGCGGCGCCCAGTTCCGACAGCACGTCCGCGGCCTCATACTCCTCGTCCATCGCGAAGAACATGTCGACTGCCTCGGACAGGCACTCGATTCCTTCCACATGCCGACCCAAGCCGAGCAGTGCGCGGGCCCTCGCGGCCAACGAAAAACGGCCCTGCGGCAAATCGTCCGGCGGGACCAGGGCCAGTGCCTCGTCCGCGAGCGACAGGGCCTGCGGGTAGTCGCCCATCATCGCGCACAGGTCGCCGAGAGCGCGCAACACGTTCGCCTCCACCGAGGTGAATCCCAGTTCCCGCGTGATCTCCAGTGACCGCAGGCCGTGCCGGTAAGCCTCCGGGAAATCCTCGACGCCCTGCGCGGTCATCGCGAGGTTGTAGCGCGCCCGCGCCTCACCCGGCAGCGAGCCCAGTTCCAGTTGCACGGCTAGAGCTTGCTCCAGATATTCGCGCGCCAGCACGTAATTCCGGGCTACTCCTTCGATCACCCCGAGTCCATTGAGGATCGCCGCTTCGCCGTGTCGCTCGCCGGAATTGCGTGCCGCTCGCAGGCCGATCTCGAAGACGTACCGCCATTCGTCGACGCGGGCGCGGCCGGCGAAGTAGGTGAACAGCGACCACGCCAAACGCCAGCATTGCGCGTATCGCCCGATCCGGAAAGACCATTGGATCACCGAGAGCAGGTTCCCGTGTTCCTCGATGAACCACGCCAGCGCTCGATGGTAGTCGGAAAACTCGAGCTCTCCGGCAGGCGGGATCGGGCCGATCTCGTCCATCAGCTGGTGCGGGCGCATCGCCAAACCCGCGTTCCTCGCCGACGCGATGCACCAGTCGAGCAGGCGCGCGCTGGCCGCGGCGCGCTCGGCGGCGTCGTCTTCCTGCTCCGACAGCTCAGTCGCGTAGGCGCGAATCAGGTCGTGGAACTGGTACCGGCCCGGTTTCGGCTGGGTGAGCAAGTGCGTCGAAACGAGCGTGTCGAGAGCGCTACGAGTCTCCTTTTCGGACCGTCCGTTGAGCGCGACTGCCATGCCCAGCGATAAATCAGGACCGACCGACAGCGCCAGCAACCGCAGCAACCGCGCCGCTGCTGGGCACAAAACCCGGTAGGAATAGGAGAAAACTGTGCGGATATTGGTTTCGTCACCGTCGCCGAGGTCGAAGGTGCTCAACCGGCCGGCGTCCGAGGGAAGTGCTGCCACGAACTCGTCCAGCGGCAGTCGCGGGAACTGCGCGGCGCGTACCGCGAGGATTCGGATCGCCAGCGGGAGTCCGCCGCAGTACTGCACGAACTTGCCAGCCGCGATGGGGTCCTCGTGCACTCGTTCGACGCCGATGGCTGACGCCAGCAGTTCCACCGCCTCTTCACTGTCCAGTTCGGACAAAGCGATTCGCCGGGCGCCATGCGTCGCGACGAGTCCGCGCAGCTGCCAGCGGCTCGTCACCACGACCAGACACCCAGGCCCTGGCAACAGATAACGCACTTGTTCGGTGCTATTTGCGTTGTCCAGCACGATAAGCAGCCGCCGACCGGTGGTGTACGTGCGCCAGGTAGCCGCGCGTTCGTCCAAACCGGACGGGATGCGGTCGGCGGGCACGCCCAGCGCGAGGAGCATTGTCTCCAGCGCGGCGATCGGCGACACCGGTGCGCCTGGACCGTAGCCACGGAGGTCCAGGAATACTTGCCCGCCGGTGAAACGGTCGGCGATCTGGTGTGCGAAGTGGACGGACAGGGTCGTTTTTCCTTGTCCGCCCATGCCTTCCACCGAGGCGATCGGCGTGGAGGTGCCGTCGTCGAGAGCCTCCGGCAGTAATGCGCGCAAGGCTTTCAGGTCCGCGGCTCGACCGGCGAAGGCACCCAGATCGGCCGGAAGCTGGTGCGGTATATGGGGTTCCAGCGGAGTCCGGAAGCGCGCGCCTTCGTCGCCGCCCAATACGAGCCGGTGTGCGCGCTGCAGTCCGGCACCAGGGTCCAATCCCAGTTCCTCGGCGAGCAGTCCGCTGATCCGCCGGTGCACCTCCAGCGCCTCGGCCTGCCGTCCGGAGCGGAGCAGCGCGTACATCAGCTGCTCGTGCGGTCGTTCCCGCAGCGGATGTTCACGCGTCAGCCGCTCCAGTTCGGGCACGACAGTGTCGTACTCGCCGACCGTCAGCAGCGTCTCGGCCCACTGCTCGCGGACCCGCGTGCGCTCCTCGGCGAGCTGCCCGACCTCGTCCCGGTGCAGCGCGTCCGACTCCACGTTCTGCAGCGCCGAACCGCGCCATTGCCCGAGCGCGTCCTCGAAATAGCCCGCCGCCCGGCGGTGTTCGCCTCGTTCCGCCGCGCTGCGGCCCCGTGCCGCGAACTGGCGGAATCGACCCAGGTCCACCGCGTTCTCGTCGACTTCCAACCGATAGCCGCCGCGTTCGGTTCGGATCGCCGCGCCGTCGCCGAGCGCCCGGCGCAGCCGCAGCACATACGTCTGCAGCGCACCCTTGGACCGGCGCTGGTCGTCGCCCCACAGCCAGTGGCCGAGCACGTCGACCGAAACGAGCCGGTTGGCCCGCAGCAGCAGTCCGGCGAGCACGATCAGCGGGCGGCTGCCGCCCAGCGGCACCACCTGGTCCCCGGCCAGCACCTCGGCCGGGCCGAGCACCCGGAAGTCGAGGCCGTCCACACGTTCCATTGTGGCGTTCAGACGGCCTCCGCGGCACCTCGGTTCCCGTCGCCGCGGCGATGGCATGATCGGCAGTCATGCAGGTTTACGCGCTCCCGCTGCACACCCGGTTCCGGGATATCACCGTCCGTGAAGGACTGTTGCTCCGCGGCGCCGCCGGCTGGGGCGAGTTCTGCCCGTTCGCGGATTATTCGGACACCGAGAGCGTTCCGTGGCTCGCCGCCGCGCTCGAAGCGAGCGAAGAAGGCTGGCCGGAGCCGGTCCGCGACCGGATTGAGGTGAACACGACAGTCCCCATCGTGTCGCCCGAACGTGCACACGAACTGGTCCGCGCGTCCGGCTGCCGCACGGCGAAGGTCAAGGTCGCCGACAAACGCGCGACGCTGGCCGAGGACTGCGCGCGCATCGAAGCGGTCCGCGACGCGCTGGGCCCGTCCGGTGCGATCCGGGTCGACGCCAACACGGCGTGGGACGTCGACACCGCCGTGCACGCGCTCAGCGAACTCGACCGCGCGGCCGGTGGACTGGAGTATGCCGAGCAACCGTGCCCCACGATCGACGACCTGGCCGCCGTTCGCCGTCGGGTGTCGGTGCGGATCGCGGCCGACGAATCGATCCGCCGCGCGGAAGATCCGCTGAAGGTCGCCGTCGCCGGAGCTGCCGACATCGCCGTGCTCAAGGTCGCCCCGCTCGGCGGAGTGCGGCGTGCGCTGGAGGTCGCGGAGGCGTGCGGGCTGCCGTGTGTGGTCTCGTCAGCCGTGGAGACGAGTGTCGGGCTGGCCGCCGGTCTCGCGCTCGCCGGCGCGTTGCCGGAGCTGGACTTCGCCTGCGGGCTCGGCACGATGTCGTTGCTGCGCGGGGATGTCTGCACCACCACGCTGTCCCCTGTGGACGGTTATCTGCCGGTGCCGCGGCAGGCCCCGGAACCCGACGCCTATGCCGAATTCGCCGCGTCGCCCGAGGTGGCAGCGGCGTGGCTGGACCGGTTCGAGCGGGTCCGGAAGATCAGCGGGTAAGGGAGACTTCAGGGTCGCGGCCCCGGGGCTTTCTCCGGGGCGATCCCGGATGTGCGGCGCACGCCGGTCGCGGAGTATTGCTGGCATGACGGACAACGTGCAGGCCGCACCGGCCAAGAAGATCTTCCGCAGCCGCTCCGACCGCATGCTCACCGGCGTGTGCGGCGGATGGGCCAACTACCTCAACGTCGACCCGTCGATGGTGCGCATCGCCGCGGTCGCCGGCGCCGTGCTCTCGGCCGGGGTGATCCTCCCGGTCTACGCCGCCGCTGCCGTCCTGACTCCCGAAGACTGAGCCAGGAACGGGCGAAGCCCGGCCCACCGCGAGGGTGAACCGGGCTTCGCCGGAAAAGCAGCCGAACTCAGAAGTCCATGCCACCCATGCCGCCGGACGGGTCGGCCGGAGCGGCAGCAGCCTTCTCCGGCTTGTCCGCGACGACAGCCTCGGTGGTCAGGAACAGCGCCGCGATGGAAGCGGCGTTCTGCAGCGCGGAGCGGGTGACCTTCGTCGGGTCCGGAACACCGGCCGCGAGCAGGTCCTCGTACTCGCCGGTGGCGGCGTTCAGGCCGTGGCCCTGCGGCAGGCCCTTGACCTTCTCCGCCACGACGCCGCCCTCGAGACCGGCGTTGATCGCGATCTGCTTGAGCGGAGCCTCGACGGCGACCTTGACGATGTTCGCGCCAGTGGCCTCGTCACCGGTCAGCTTCAGGCCCGCGAAAGCGGCCTCGGCAGCCTGGATCAGGGCCACGCCACCGCCGGCGACGATGCCCTCTTCCACGGCGGCCTTGGCGTTGCGCACCGCGTCCTCGATGCGGTGCTTGCGCTCCTTCAGCTCGACCTCGGTCGCGGCGCCGGCCTTGATGACGGCAACGCCGCCGGCCAGCTTCGCGAGCCGCTCCTGCAGCTTCTCGCGGTCGTAGTCCGAGTCGGAGTTCTCGATCTCCGCACGGATCTGGTTGACGCGACCCTGGATCTGGTCCGCGTCGCCGGCACCCTCGACGATGGTGGTCTCGTCCCGGGTGATGACGGCCTTGCGGGCGCGGCCCAGCAGCGACAGGTCCGCGTTCTCCAGCTTGAGGCCGACGTCCTCGGAGATGACCTGGCCGCCGGTCAGGATCGCGATGTCCTGCAGGATCGCCTTGCGGCGGTCGCCGAAGCCCGGGGCCTTGACGGCGACGGACTTGAAGGTGCCGCGGATCTTGTTGACGACCAGGGTCGCCAGGGCTTCGCCCTCGACGTCCTCGGCGATGATCAGGAGCGGCTTGCCGGACTGGATGACCTTCTCCAGCAGCGGCAGGACGTCCTTGACGTTGGAGATCTTGGAACCGAAGAGCAGGACGTACGGGTCCTCCAGCTCGGCTTCCTGGCGCTCCGGGTCGGTCACGAAGTAACCGGACACGTAGCCCTTGTCGAAGCGCATGCCCTCGGTGAGCTCCAGCTCGAGCCCGAAGGTGTTGCTCTCCTCGACGGTGACGACGCCTTCCTTGCCGACCTTGTCCAGCGCCTCGGCGATCAGCTCGCCGATGGTGCGGTCAGCGGCCGAGATCGAGGCGGTAGCAGCGATCTGCTCCTTGGTCTCGATCTGGACGGCGGCCTTGTGCAGCTGCTCGGTGATGGCCTCGACGGCCGCCTCGATGCCCCGCTTGAGCGAGATCGGGTCGGCGCCGGCCGCGACGTTGCGCAGGCCCTCGCGCACGAGCGCCTGGGCGAGCACGGTGGCGGTGGTGGTGCCGTCGCCCGCGACGTCGTCGGTCTTCTTGGCAACTTCCTTGACGAGCTCGGCCCCGATCTTCTCCCACGGGTCCTCGAGCTCGATCTCCTTGGCGATGGAGACACCGTCGTTGGTGATCGTCGGCGCGCCCCACTTCTTTTCGAGCACGACGTTCCGGCCCCGCGGGCCGAGGGTCACCTTGACGGCTTCGGCGAGGGTGTTCAAGCCGCGCTCAAGACCGCGGCGGGCGTCCTCGTCGAACGCGATCAGTTTGGCCATTGCGGTGTGGTCCTCCGGTATTGGGCGCCACCGCCGCGCTGTCTCCAGCGGCGGCAGCAGGACACGTCCTCGGCCAGGCTCGGTGCCCGCGACGGACGACTGACCGGTGGGTCAGCCTCACCGTCCCGACCTTCAGGCAGGCGGTCGGTGACCGCTCGCCTAGCACTCGACGGCGTCGAGTGCCAATGCCGTGTTTAGCACTCTCCGGGGTCGAGTGCAAGGAGCGCAGGTCAGCGTCGGTGCGCTTCCGCAGCAGGTCGGCCGGGTCAGTGGCTCGGCTGGATGTGGATCGACGACGGCGGCGGGCGCAGCGACGACGGACCGGCCGACTTCGAGCCGCCGGGACCGACCGGGATGTTGGGAGCCGAGGACGCCGGAGCGGTCCCGCCGCTGCCGTTGTCGTCCCCGCCGAAGAGGAAGATCGCGCCGACGACGATCCCGGCCGCGACCAGTACGCCCAGCGCGATCCACAGCCACTTCAGGCCGCCGCTCTTGGGCTGCTTTTCGAACGCGCCCGCGCCGCCCGCCGGGGACGGCGGACGCAGCCGCATCGGGTCGCCGAAGGCCTGGTTCGGATGGCCCTGCTGGTTGGGCTGGGCGGGGTAGCCGGGCTGGTTCGGGTAGCCGCCGTAGCCGGGTGGAGGGCCCTGTTGTGCTTGCTGGCCCAGGCCGGGCTGGCCCGGGTAGCCGTAGCCGGGCGGCGGGCCTGCCGGGGCTTGGCCGGGGTAAGCCTGCTGGCCGGGCTGCGGCTGGCCGGGCTGGCCGGGCTGTGCTGGATAACCGGGCTGGTTGCCGTAACCGGCGGGGCCGCCGTAGCCGCCTTGGGCGGGGTATCCGCCTTGGCCGGGCTGCGGAGCACCCCAGGCGCCGGGGACGCCCTGGCCGCCCGGCGCGCCAACGCCGGGAGCGCCCTGACCCGCGGCTCCGGGACTTCCCGGCTGCGCGCCCGGTCCACCGGGACCAGCGCCAGGGCCAGCGGGTCCACCGGCACCGGGTCCGCCAGCAGCGGGACCAGGACCACCGGGACCACCGGCTCCAGGTCCGCCAGGCCCAGGTGCGCCCGCGCCGCCAGGTCCTTGCTGCATGCCCGCCTCCGGAAGTCCGTTCGGCCGGGCGGGGCCCGGCGGGGTGTCCGACGTCGCGAGCGGGCCGAGCGCGACCCTGGCCGCGGCGATCATCGCGACGCAGTTCGGGTAGCGGTCGTTGGGGTTTTTCGCCATGCCCTTGCGGATGACGTCGTCGACGGCGGCCGGGAGCGCGACCACGCTCGCCACCGACGGCGGTTCCCCGCCGAGGTGGCCCTTGATGACGGTCGGGACGTCGCCGCGGAAGGGCGGGTTGCCGGTCAGGCAGGCGAACAGGACGCAGGTGAGGGCGTACTGGTCGGTGCGGCCGTCGAGCGGTTCGCCGCGCAGGTGTTCCGGGGCGGCGTAGGTGGGCGAGCCGAGGAAGTCGCCGCCGCGGGTGCGGTGGCCGGTGGCTCCGCGGCGGGTGAGGCCGAAGTCGGCGACGTAGACGTGCTCGCGGGAGGTCTCGCGGCTGGTGACGAGGACGTTGGCCGGTTTGACGTCGAGGTGGACGAGGCCGTGGTTGTGCAGCGTGTCGAGGGCGTCGGCGACCTGGTCGAGCAGGCTGAGCGCGCGGGACGGGCTGATCGGGCCCGCGGACATCAGGCCGGCGAGGTCGCCGCCGTCGACCATCCGCATGGCGATGTAGAGCATGCCGTCGAGTTCGCCGAAGTCGTACAGCGGGACGACGTTGGCGTGGTCGATCGCGGAGGTGTTGCGGGCCTCGTCGACGAACCGTTCGCGGAACTCGGCGTCGGCTCCCAGGTGGTCGCCGATGACCTTCAGCGCCACCTTGCGGCCGAGCCGCGTGTCCGTGGCCTGGTAGGTCACGCTCATGCCGCCCTTGCCGAGCACCGAGTCGATGCGGTAGTGGCCCAGCTGGCGACCGGTGAGGTCCCCCGACACGTCGCCTGTCACGCAGCGCAGCTTAACGCGCCGGTATCCGCTGCCACTGGCGGTTCGCCCAACCGGTCAGCGGACCTGCCTCGCTAGACCTTGCGGACGTCCGCGGCCTGGCTTCGGCCGTCGCGGCCGGACTGGACTTCGAACTCCACCCGGTCGCCCTCGTCGAGGGTGCGGAATCCGTCGGCCTGGATGGCCGAATAGTGAACGAAGACGTCCGGACCTTCGGGGGATTCGATGAACCCGTAGCCCTTTTCCGAGTTGAACCACTTGACGGTGCCGACTGCCACGGCGCCCTCCCTCGGGACCAAAATCCGCTGTCCATCAGCGTGCGAAGTGGAGTTCACGCTACCGGAATCAGCGCTCCCGGCAATGGGGTAATCGGCAGAATCCCCTTACGCCTGCGATACTCGCCGGTTGCGCGATTGGACGAGCACGGTTCCCGGTCCGGCGAAATCGAGGACGAGTCCTTCGCCGGTGCGCAGTGATTGCGGGCCGCTCGGGTCGAGTGCGCGCAACCGGCATTGCACCGTGTCGGGATAGGCGAGGAGGTAGTCCGGGCGCACGGTGACGATCTCGCCGCGGCCGAGGTCGAACGAGTCCACCGGGCCGGGTGCGGTGAGCAGCAGCGGACCGCGGCCGCTGTAGTGCTCGAGAAATCCGGAATCGGCGCCGAACAACTGCTGCAGCGGGGCCCAGTTCTGGTCGACGCGGACCGTGCTCGGCCGGGCCAGCACGCCCTCGCGGTGCACCGACCAGCCGGTGGAACCGGTCAATTCGAGCGGATAGACGTCGCCGGGACCGAGCGGGGCCAGGTCGACCCAGCCGCCTTCCTGCGGCGCGGTGAACACCGAACGGCCGCCCTTGCGCCCTCGGTTCTGGTTCGTCTCGGCGACGTTGAAGCTGCTGGCCAGCAACGATTCCGCGGCGGCCTGCACGGCTTCGCCGGGGGCGAGCAGCACGCGGGCGACGCCGAACCCCGGCGTGTGCCTGGTGTGGACGCGCATGTCAGCGGGGCGTCGCGAGCGCGGCGCGCCCGTGCTGGTTGCGGACCCGAAACTGCATCAGAACTCTCCCCGTACTCCCCGGCTTGTGCCGGGAGAGTGTTGCACGACGGGCAGCAAGAGGGAGGATGGTCCGCGTGATCTCCGTCGACGCCTACCGCGAGACCGTGACCGAACTGCTCGGCCGCGCGCCCGTTCGTACTGTTCCCGTCGCCGATGCGGCCGGGCTCGTCCTCGCCCGCGACGTGCTCGCCGGGGTGGCGCTGCCGCCGTTCGACAACTCGGCGATGGACGGGTATGCCGTGCGCGCCGCGGACGTCGCCGAGGTGCCGGTGACGCTCCCCGTGGCCGACGACATCCCGGCCGGCCGGGTCGACGTCAAACCGCTCGAATCGGGTACCGCTCAGCGGATCATGACCGGCGCGCCGCTGCCGCCGAGCGCGGACGCGATCGTGATGGTCGAGGACACCGACCGCGGCACGTCGGAAGTCCGGATCTCCCGCGCGGCTTCTGTCGGCAACCACATCCGCCGGATCGGCGAGGACGTCACCGAGGGGACGATCGCGCTGCACGCGGGCACCGTGCTGAGCCACGCGCACCTCGGCCTCGCCGCGGCGGTCGGCTTGGCGGAACTGGAGGTGTTCCGGCCGCTGTCGGTGCTGGTGGTGTCGACCGGAACGGAGCTGGTGGAGGCCCCGAACCCGTTGCAGCACGGGCAAATCTACGAGTCGAACAGCGTGATGCTGGCGGCGGCGCTGCGGGAGCTCGGCTGCCAGGTCGAGGTCGTGCGCAGCGTGGTGGACGACGTGGAGGAATTCCGCAAGATCATCGAACCGCGCCTGGAGTCGGCGGACCTGCTGATCACGTCCGGTGGGGTGTCGGCGGGCGCCTACGAGGTCGTGAAGGACGCACTGACCGGACAAGGCGTGGAATTCCAGAAAATCGCGATGCAACCGGGCGGACCGCAGGGATGCGGCCGGTGGAACGGCGTGCCGGTGGTGACGCTGCCGGGAAATCCGGTGAGTGTGCTGGTGTCCTTCGAGGCGTTTCTCCGTCCGGCGGTGCTGTCGGCGATGGGCCATTCGGACGTGGACCGCCGGCGGGTGCGGGCTCGGCTGACCGAGGACATGCCTTCCCCGGCTGGTCGGCGGCAGTATCGGCGGGGGTTCTTCACGCCGGTGCTCGGCGAGGTGACCGGGGTGGTCGGGCCGCGCGGCGGGCCGGGGTCGCATTTGCTGGCGGCGTTTACCCAGGCGAATTGCTTGATCGTGCTGCCGGAGGAGGTTTCGGCGGCTTCGGAGGGGGATGAGGTTGAGGTGCTGCTGCTTTAGCTCTGGCTGAGCGGGTTGGTGGGCTGCTGGCGGCAGCCCTTTGCCGTTCCTGCGTCAACCGGCCGACCGTCGTCACGCTCGTGACTCGGTGCCGCTTCTCGCCGCGCAGCAGCCGGGTTCCGCACGCCAGACGTTCTTCGCCAACGCAGCCCCCGCCAACGCAGCCCCCGCCAACGCAGCCCCCGCCAACGCAGCCCCCGCCAACGCAGCCCCCGCCCTCTCCGGGGGACGGCCCTTGTCCAGTCTATCCGCCCCCACCGACAACCCCAGCCCCTTCAGCCGGGTTGTCCACAGCAAGCGCGACTTGGGGAAAGTCCCGCTCCCGCCGCAACGGCCCCATCAGCAGCACCCCCAGCGACACCAGCTGAACACCCACCATCGCGAACATCGCCACCCGCACCCCGGCCGCCTGTCCGAGCGCTCCGCCCGCCAGGGCGCCCAGCGAGATCGTGCCGTAGTTGACCATCGACGAGCTCGCGCTGATCCGGCCGTAGAGATGGCGCGGGCAATACCGCTGCCGAAACGTCGCGCCCAGCACGTTCGACCCCACCACGCCCGCCGCGATGCCCGCTCCCGCAAGGACGAACAGCGTCAAACCCCACCCGGGCCGGGTCAACGGGCCGAGCAGCATCGCGGGGACAACCAGCACCTCGCACCACAGGAAACCCCAAGCCGTACCGGTCCGTCGGGCGAACCGGCTCACCAGCGTCGCGCCTAGCACCCCGCCTGCCTCCGCCAAGGCGAGCACAAGTCCGACGCCACCCGGGCCCTGGCCCAAATCGTCGACCAGGAAGACCACTGCCACCGCGTAAAAGCCGTTCAGTGCCAGGTTCGCGACCGCGCCGGAGAGGACCATGACGCGCAGGTAAGGGTCCCGCGCCACGATCCGCATTCCCTCGGCGATTTCGGCGCGCAAGCGTGTTCGCGGGCGCGGGGGTGGCTCGTCGGCGCGCAGGAAACCCAGGCACAGTGCGGAAAACCCGAAGCTCAACGCATCCACGAGCACACCGCTGACCGGTCCGAACGCCGAAGCCAGCAGTCCGGCCAAACCAGGGCCGCCCACTTGCGCGGCGGATTCCGCGCCCTGGAGCCGGACGTTGGCTCCCAACAAGTCAGCATCGTCCACAACGGACGGGAGGAAAGCCCGATAGGCGAGGGAAAAGAAAACCTGGGCGAAGCCGCCAATCAAAGCCGCGGCCAAGAGCATCGCGAAAGAAAGAGAACCCAAAACCCACGAAATGGGCACCGCGAGGAACGCAGCCATCTGGACAACGTCACAGACCAGCATCACCCGCCGCTTAGGCCACCGGTCGACCCAAGCACCGGCAGGCAGACCCACCACGAGCCAGGGAATCCAAGCGGCCGCGGTCAGCGACGCGACTTCGAAGGTCGAAGCGTGCAGCACCAGCAACGCCACCAACGGAACTGACGCACTCGCGACCGCACTGCCGACCGTGCTGACCGTCTGTCCAGTCCACAAGAGACGGAACGCGGCGCCTCTCACGGCTGCGCTCTGAAACCGCGCCCGAACACGAAAACCGGCTCCCGTTCCGTCGACGGATCCGCCGCCGCCTTGGCGCCGAATTCCTCGAACAGCGCGGAAACCCGATCGTTCAGCTCCGCCAATTCCGCGGGCGTCAACCGCATCCACGCATCGGAAGAGAACCACGCGTCGCACCACTGCTCCGGGGCTGTTTCCATTTCCGAGAGCCAGCCCCGCGACAACGTCATCTGCCGATCGAGGCTCACCGTCTCCGCGACCTCCGCCACCGGATCCCCCGCGAAGTCCGAAGTGGCCCACGACAACGTGCCGGAAGGACGCCGCCACCACCGCTCCCGCCGGTCTCGCGCCAACTCCGGCGCCTCGACCACCAACCCGGCCCCGGAGAGCACCTTCAGGTGGTGGCTCACATTGCCCACCGCCTGGCCGGTTTTCTCCGCGAGCACCGACGCGGTGGCCGGACCGTCGAGTTTCAGCATGTCCAGCAGGCGGCGGCGCAGCGGATGCGACATCGCGGCCAGCACCTGGGAATCACGGACCTCCATGATGCACAAGAGTAGTTGTACAAGAACTCTTGTGCAATAGCCCGCAGGTATCCTCGCGGACATGGGCATCATCCTGTGGATCGTCTTCGGCGCGCTGGTCGGCTGGATCGCGAACCTCGTGGTCGGCGGCCGGGAACGGCAGCGGCAGGGCTGTCTCGTGAGCGTGCTCGTCGGCGTGGTCGGGGCAGCCCTCGGCGGCTTCATCTACCGGCTCGCGACCGGTGAGCAGCAACAGTTCGAATTCGATTTCCCGAGCTTCGGCGTCGCCGTCCTCGGCGCGATCGTGCTGCTGCTCGTGTTGCGGCTGGTCAGCGCCGCGACCTCGAGCCGGCGCGATCGTGACCGTTGGTAACGGTTTCCCGACGATCTGTCAGAACACCTGGGCCGCGGGCTAAACTGATCCGTTCCGCGCCCGGGTGCGTGCTTCGTCGGGGGACGCATGCACCCGGGCCGCGTTCCGCACGAGCCGAGCGGCGTGAACAGAGTCGACGAGCTGGGGAACGGGCACCGAAAGGACATCCCGGCGCCAGTCGCGCAAGAGCCGCGCGAGCAGATCGGGTACCGCCATCGTCTCCCTCGCCAGGTCGGCCCGGGCACCGGTCCCGAGCGGCGTCAACTACCCGGTGTTATCGGATTGTTCGACGCGTCGTTACCGGTTTGTGGTCGCGCCCACCCGCGGCGGGGCAACCCTTACGACCAGGGGCCGCCGGGTCCGCCGCAGGCGGGCGGTAGCGTGGGGAAGCCCAAATCGGACCCTTACACCGACCGAGACGAACAGCGGGGAACTCGACCCATGAGCGGCCAGCCCACCGGTAACCCCCTCGCGCACGCTGTCCAGCTGGCCCGCGAGACGTTCCCGCCGATGCACCCGGCAGGACGGCCGTTCCTTCTCGGCGGCCTCGCCGCGACATTCGTGCTGCGCCGGTTCTCCAAGCGCCTCGGCGTGGTCGGCGCGCTGGCCACCGCGGGCATGACGGCGTTCTTCCGCGAGCCGAAGCGCGTGCCCCCGGTGCGGGACAACGTCGCGATCTCGGCCGCCGACGGCACCGTCTCGCTCATCGAGGAAGCGGTCCCGCCCGCCGAGCTCGGCCTTCCCGCCGAACCGCGGATGCGGGTGAGCGTGTTCCTGTCGGTCTACGACGTGCACGTCCAGCGCACGCCGGCGGCGGGCGTGATCTCGAAGGTGGCGTACAAGCCGGGCAAGTTCCTTTCCGCGGACCTCGACAAGGCGAGCGAGGTCAACGAGCGCAATTCGCTGGTGCTGCACACCGTCGACGGCCACGAGCTCGTCGTCGTGCAGATCGCCGGGCTGGTCGCGCGCCGCATCCGGTGCGACGTCCGCGAGGGCGACAAGGTGTCCGCTGGCGAGACCTACGGCATCATCCGCTTCGGCTCGCGCGTCGACACTTACCTGCCGCCGGGCAGCCGGGTCGTGGTGGCCAAGGGCCAGCGGACCGTCGGCGGCGAAACCGTGCTCGCCGAACTTCCTGCGCAGGGAGAAAGCTGACCATGGTCCGCGTGACCACCCCGGGCGTCCGGCTGCTGCCGAACGCGATCACCGTGCTCGCGCTCTGCGCCGGACTTTCCTCGGTGCAGTTCGCCCTCACCGGCAACTACGCGATGGCGATCGGCTCGATCGGCATCGCCGCCGTCCTCGACAGCCTCGACGGCCGCATCGCCCGCCTGCTCGACGCGACGTCCAAGATGGGCGCCGAACTCGACTCGCTGTCCGACGGCATCTCGTTCGGCGTCGCGCCCGCGCTGGTGCTCTACGTCTGGCAGGCGCACGGCGACCGCATCGGCTGGGTCGCGTCGCTGATCTTCGCGGTCTGCATGATCCTGCGGCTCGCCCGCTTCAACACGCTGCTCGACGACACCGACCAGCCGCCGTACGCCGCCGAATTCTTCGTCGGCGTGCCCGCGCCCGCCGGCGGCCTGGTCGCGATGCTGCCGCTGATCGCCACGCTGCAGTGGGGCGAGGGCTGGTGGTCCGAGCAGTACGTGGTGCTCGTCTGGACCATCGCGGTCGCCGCGCTGCTGATCAGCCGCATCCCGACGCTGTCGCTGAAGACCGTCAAAGCCCCGGCGAAGGCGATCGCGCCGCTGCTGGTGGGAGTCGGCCTGCTGGCCGCCGCGATCATCGTGTTCCCGCTGGCGGCGCTGGCGGTCGCGCTGGTGCTGTACCTGCTGCACATCCCGTACTCGGTCTACCGGCACCGCTGGCTCGCCGCGCACCCAGAAGCCTGGGAAGTTCCGCCGCGCGAACGCCGTGCGATCCGCCGGGCCCGCAGCCACCGACGGTTGCGGTTGCGTCCGGCCTCGGGCCGCGTCGCCGGTGCGGCGATGCGCGCGGTGCGGCGGACGAACTCGGACCTCGTGCGGAGCCGGAATCTGCGCGAACGGGACCACAGCTCGGCCACGTCCGGCCCCACCCAGCGGCGGCGCAGCTGGCGTCGGATCGGCATCCGGCGCCGATAGTCCGGCCTCGTCAGGCGCCAAACACGGCACGAACCACAGATTCGGCACCGTCGATCTCGATCATCCCGAGCGCACGCGCGTCGTCGAGCGCGAGAGCGCCCGCGGCAAGACCGAGGACGCAGGCCGGATCAGCGCGGACGGTGGCGTCGAAATCAAGGCCGTCCTGCGGGCCGACCTCGAAGCCCGACCGCGTGGCGCGGAGCTGGAAAGGCGCACCGCCTACCTCCAGGCCGACCGTCGCCGCGGCCTGGATCTTGACCCGGGCGTCGAGCAGTGCGGGAAGGGCGAGCGCGAGCCATTCGGGACGGAAGGAATCGCCCTGCGGGCCGCGGGTCATCAACGGCGCGGACCAGCGGATCAGGCTCTCGATCGGCTCGCGCAGCTGGGCACCCCACGGCGTGAGTGCGTACTCGACCGCGCTGCCCTTGCCTGCCAGCTGCCGCTCGAGCACGCCCGCGGCCTCAAGATCGCGGAGCCGGTCAGCGAGCAGGTTGGTCGCGATGCCCGGGAGTCCGCCGATCAGGTCCCGGTAGCGCGCCGGGCCGATCAAGAGCTGGCGGACGATGAGCAGATTCCACCGGTCGCCGACGATTTCGAGGGACCGGGCGAGCCCGCAGTACTGGCCGTAACCGCGCATCATGTCCTCTGCTTGACAATCTCAAGTACGCTTGTCTTTCTCAAGCATAGCGTCGAGGGGGCCGAGATGGCTGAGCGCGCACGTCCCGCCTGGGTGGACGACGAGCTGTTCCCGTTCAAGAGCCGCTTCGCCGACATCGACGGGCACACCGTGCATTACGTCGACGAGGGATCCGGTCCGACCCTCCTGCTCCTGCACGGCAATCCGACCTGGTCGTTCCTCTGGCGCGACGTGATCCGCGCCCTGCGCGACGACTTCCGGTGCGTCGCTCTCGACTACCCGGGCTTCGGGCTGTCGGCGGCGCGGCCCGGTTACCGCTATCTGCCCGAGGAGCACGCCGACGTGGTCACCGGGTTCGTGGACGCGCTCGGGCTCAGCGCCCTCACCCTGGTCGGGCAAGACTGGGGCGGGCCGATCGGCCTCGCCGCCGCACAGCGTCGTCCCGGTGTCTTCGAGCGACTGGTTCTCGTCAACGCCTGGGCCTGGCCGGTCAACGGCGACCCGTACTTCGAGGCGTTCGGCCGCATCGCAGGCGGACCTCCGATCCGCTTCCTGGCCCGGCAGTTCAACCTTGTCGCCAAGGCGTTCCTCCCGATGGGCCACCGAAAGCGGAAACTGACCGCGGCGGAGACAGCCCACTACCTCCGCGCGATGGACACGCCCGAGCGACGCCAGGCCTCCGGCGTGCTCCCCAGTCGAATCCTCGCCAGCCGGGCGTTTTTCGCCGAGGTGGAGGCGGGCCTTCCCGACCTCGCCAAGCTGCCGACTCTGATCGTGTGGGGCAACGCGCAAATCGGCTTCCGGCCCCGGGAACGCGAACGACTGGAAGCGTCCTTCCCCGACCACAAGACGGTGGCTCTCGACGGCGTCGGGCTTTACGTGGAGTCCGACGCGCCCGAGGAGTTCGTCGCCGCGATCCGCGGCTGGTCCGCGACGCAGTAGGCGCGGTCCTCTCGTTCGCGCATAACCGCCCATCGGTTCATTAGGGTGAGCAGCGTGAGCGATCCGCAGATCACCCTGACCGTCCGGCACACGCCGTCCGCGCTCGACGCGCGGCGGGGGGTTGTCCGGCTGCACCCGGAAGTGCTCGACGCGCTCGGCCTGCGGGCCTGGGACGCCGTGCACCTCACCGGCGCGCGGCGCAGTGCCGCGTTGGCCGCGCCTGCCGAGGAGGAGGCGACGCCGGGGGTCGTGTTGACCGACGACGTCACCATGTCGAACCTCGGCGTCGCGGAGGGCGGCGAGGTCGTGGTCTCGCCGGCGGAGGTGACCGCTGCCCGGACGGTCACCGTGTCCGGGTCCCGGCTGGCGTCGGTTTCGGTGTCGCCGCAGACGTTGCGGCTCGCGCTCACCGGCAAGGTTCTGACCCGCGGCGACGCGGTTTCCCTGTTGCCGCAAGACCTCGCGCCCGCGCCGGGCTCGGACGTCGCCGCCGTGCGCGGGCAGTTGTCCCGCGTGATCGGGGCGACTTGGACGAACGAACTGCTGACCGTCACGGCGACGGAACCGGCTGGTGTCGTCGTGGTTGGACCGTCCACTGTGGTCAGCTGGCGGGACGGGGCCCGCACTGGCACGCCGACCAGCGAACCGCCGGCGCGCTCCGCGACCGCGCTCGTCCGCACCACTGCGGTCACCGCCGCCGAGGATTACCTCGAAGCGGAGATCGTCGAAGAGGTCGTCACCGAGGCCCGCGAGGAAGAGCTGGACGAGCCGGTGCCGGTCGCCGATCTGGTCGGGGCCGAGGGCGCGGCACGCAAACTGGCCGAGTGGTTCGATCTGGCGTTCCACCGGCCGGAACTGCTGGCGAAGCTGCGCACTTCGGCGCATCTGGGCGTGCTGCTGTCGGGCCCGGAGGGCGTCGGCAAGGCGACGCTGGTGCGGTCGGTCGCCGCGGCGGAGAAGGTGCGCGTGGTGTCGGTGACCGCGCCGAATATCTCGGTGCTGGAACCGAATGCGGCCCACCGATCGCTGCGCGAGGCCATCGACCGGGCCGCGGACGGCGACGGTCCCGGCGTGCTGCTGATCAACGACATCGACGCGCTGCTCCCGGCCACCCAGCCGCCGCCAGTGGCCACGGTGGTGCTGGAGGAACTGCGCGCCGCGCTGCGCCGGAACGGACTGGCTGTGGTGGCCACGACCGCGCGGGCCGAGTCGGTGGATCCGCGGCTGCGCGGGGCCGACCTGCTCGACCGCGAACTGGGCTTGCCGCTGCCGGAGGCGAAAACCCGCGTCGAACTGCTGCGGATCCTGCTCCGCGACGTGCCGGTCGAATCCGGTGCCGACCTGGGCGTACTCGCCGAACGCACGCCCGGTTTCGTCGCCGCCGACCTGCTCGCCCTGCGCCGGGACGCGGCGTTGCGGGCCGCGCTGCGGCAGCGGGACGTGGACGAACCCAAGATCTCCCAGCAGGACCTGCTCGACGCGCTGGCCACCGTCCGGCCGATCTCGCTGTCCACTTCGGACAACCTGGCGACCGGCGGCCTGACCCTGGACGACGTCGGCAACATGACGTCGGTCAAGGAAGCGCTCACCGAAACCGTGCTGTGGCCGCTGCGCTACCCGGACTCGTTCGCCCGGCTCGGCATCGAACCGCCGCGCGGCGTGCTGCTGTACGGCCCGCCTGGCGGCGGCAAGACGTTCCTGGTCCGGGCGCTCGCCGGCACCGGCGCGCTGAACGTGTTCGCGATCAAGGGCGCGGAACTGCTGGACAAATGGGTCGGCGAATCGGAACGCGCGGTCCGCGACCTCTTCCGCAGGGCCGCCGACGCCGCCCCATCGCTGATCTTCCTCGACGAGATCGACGCGCTCGCCCCGCGCCGCGGCCAGTCGTCCGACTCCGGCGTTGCCGACCGCGTGGTCGCCGCGCTGCTCACCGAACTGGACGGCGTAGAGCCGATGCGCGAGGTCGTCGTGCTGGGCGCGACGAACCGGCCCGAACTGGTCGACCCGGCCCTGCTGCGTCCCGGACGGCTGGAGCGGCGGATCTACGTCCCGCCGCCGGACGCCGAATCCCGCGCCGCGATCCTCGCCGCGACGGCGAAGCACACCCCGCTGGCGTCCGATGTGGACCTCGCGGCCACCGCGGAGGCACTTGAGGGCTACTCGGCCGCCGACTGCGCCGCACTGATCCGGGAGGCGGCGCTGACCGCGATGCGCGAGTCGTTGGAGGCACGCGAGGTGACCGCGGCGCATCTGGAGAAGGCGCGCGAGGCGGTGCGGCCTTCGCTGGACGCCGCGCAGCTGGCGACGCTGGAGGCTTACGCGCAGGCTCAGCAGGAACGCTGAGGACGCCTCGGCAACCGCCCCAATGTGGCATTGGGTGCATCAGACGCACCGAACGCCACATTGGGTGCGTCGCATGCACCCAATGTGGCATTGGGGCCAGGCGAGGTGCTCGCTACGTGGCGGCAGATGGTCGACGACGGCCGCGCAGGGCCGCAGCCGGGCACCGCAAACATGACAAAGCCCGCGCCGTAGCGCGGGCTGTCATCGGTATCGGAAAAGGTCAGCTGCCCTGGTGGCCGCCGGGCTGGTAGTCCTTCGTGATGATCACTATGACGCCAGGGCTCGAGTTCTGGATGCCGTCGAACCGGGGCTGGGCCTGGAAGCCGAACTCCTTGGCCAGCTGTTTCGCGGCGGCTTCCTCGTCGGTGCCCGGCCGGAAGTAGGCGGTGGTCGCCGGGATGTTGCCCTGCGAGTAGTTGCCGACCTCGGCGACGTTCCAGCCCGACCCGCGGAAATCGGCGGCGGCCTGTTCGGCGAGGTGCTTGATCAGCGAGTTGTTGTAGACCCGCAGGGTCACCCACTTGTTCGAGGCCTGCTGGTCCGGGCCCGCCTGGCCCGGCTGCCCTGGCTGCTGGCCCGGCTGGCCGCCGGGCTGCCCGGCCTGGCTCGACGCCGGAGCCGAGGACGCGGCGGACGACGAGGCAGGAGCCGACGACGAAGCGGGCGACGACGGTGCGGAGCTGGGCGCCGAGGACGACGACGGCGCGGACGACGATCCGCCGGGCGCGGTGGGCTCGCCGGACGTGCTCGGCCCGGCGTTCTGGTCCCCGCTCGTATTGAGCACGGTGACCCCGCCGATGACGGCGGCGACGACCGCGACCCCGATCAGCGCGACTCCCGCGGCCTTCAACGGCCGGGACAGTCCCGAGAAGACGCTCATGACAGCTCGATCCCCAACCGCCGGGCCCCGCGTTTGCGCTGACGGGCGGCGCGCGTTTTGCGCAGCCGCTTGACCAGCATCGGATCGGCCGCGACGGCCTCCGGCTTGGCCAGCAGCGTGTTCAGCAACTGGTAGTAACGGGTGGAAGACAGTCCGAAGCGCTCCCGGATAGCGTTCTCCTTCGCCCCGGCGTGGCGCCACCACTGCCGCTCGAACGCGAGAATGTCCAGTTCGCGTTCGGTCAGGCCACCGACATTTTCCGGCGGCGACGGCTGGTCTCCAGCCATCGACTCCGCGGCGTCCATGCGGTCCTCGCAATCGGTGTCGGCAGTCCTTCCGCGGGCGCCATTGAACCACGGAACCCATGCTCGACATGGGCATCCGACCCGGCGCGTCACGGTCCGATCCAGGTGTAGCAGAAGGGTCCGACTAAACTCGGCGTCCGTGACCGTCCACCCCATCTGCATCGCCGGCGAACCCGTGCTGCACCAGCCCACGCGCGAGATCACCGAGTTCGACGACAAGCTCGCCACCCTCGTCGAGGACATGTTCGAGACCATGTACGCGGCCGAGGGCGTGGGCCTCGCGGCCAACCAGATCGGACTCGACCTGCGGGTATTCGTATACGACTGCCCGGACGACGAGGGCGTCGAGCACAAGGGCGTGGTGGTCAACCCGAAGCTGGAGACCTCCGAGATCCCGGAGACCATGCCGGACCCGGACGACGACTGGGAGGGCTGCCTGTCCGCCCCCGGCGAGTCGTACCCGACCGGGCGCGCCACGTGGGCCAAGGTGACCGGCTTCGACGTCGAGGGAAATCCGATCGAGGTCGAGGGCACCGGTTACTTCGCGCGCTGCCTCCAGCATGAGACCGATCACCTCGACGGGTTCATTTATCTCGACCGGCTCGTCGGCCGCCACGCGCGCGCGGCGAAGAAGATGCTGAAGAAGAACAAGTGGGGCGTGCCCGGCCTGACCTGGCTGCCGCCCAAGGAACCCGCGGACGCCTGACCCGCGCCGCGCCGCCTGATTTTCCCGAAGGCCTCCCCGGATTTTCCCGGGGAGGCCTTCGTTGTCCTTCGGCCAGACGGGCGGCAGGGTTGTGCCGACCCGACGTCGCATGGCATCGTCGGACGAGCAACCTCAACCGAATGCAACGCGGGAGCTCGCGCCTTGGCGGGCTGAGAGGGTGGCTGGTGTCCATCTCGCGGACACCCGGCGTCACCGACCGCATGAACCTGACCGGGTAATGCCGGCGTAGGGAGTGAACGTCGTTGACGACGCTGGAAAATCAGGGTGCCATCGCCCCGTCCGTCACCACCGGGCCGATCACCGGCTCGCGGAAGGTCTACCACCGCACTGAATCCGGCCTGCGGGTTCCGGCGCGGCGGATCGATCTGTCGAACGGGGAGCATTTCGACGTGTACGACACGTCCGGCCCCTACACCGATCCGGACGCGAACATCGATGTCCACAAAGGACTGCACCCGCTCAGGTCCGGCTGGGCCGACGGGCGGGAACACAACACCCAGCTCGGCTGGGCGAAAGCCGGGGTGATCACCCGGGAAATGGAGTTCATCGCCGCGCGCGAACGCTGTACTCCGGAGTTCGTGCGGGACGAGGTCGCCCGCGGTCGCGCGGTGATTCCGGCCAACCGCAAGCACCCGGAGACCGAGCCGATGATCATCGGCAAGAACTTCCTGGTGAAGATCAACGCCAACATGGGGAACTCGGCCGTCTGGTCCTCTGTGGAGGAAGAGGTCGACAAGATGGTGTGGGCCACCCGCTGGGGAGCCGACACGATCATGGACCTTTCCACCGGCAAGCGAATTCACGAGACGCGCGAGTGGATCGTGCGCAACTCGCCGGTCCCGGTCGGCACCGTGCCGATCTACCAGGCGCTGGAAAAGGTCAACGGGGAGCCGGAAAAGCTCACCTGGGAGATCTACCGCGACACCATCATCGAGCAGTGCGAGCAGGGCGTCGACTACGTGACGGTGCACGCCGGCGTGCTGCTGCGCTACATCCCGCTGACCGCGCGCCGGGTCACCGGCATCGTCAGCCGCGGCGGGTCGATCATGGCCGCCTGGTGCCTCGCGCACCACCAGGAATCCTTCCTGTACACGCATTTCTCCGAGCTGTGCGAGATCCTGCGCGAGTACGACGTCACGTTCTCGCTCGGCGACGGCCTCCGCCCCGGCTCGATCGCGGACGCCAACGACCGCGCCCAGTTCGCCGAGCTGGAAACCCTCGGCGAGCTGACGCACATCGCGCGCGAGCACGACGTGCAGGTGATGATCGAGGGCCCCGGCCACGTGCCGATGCACAAGATCAAGGAAAATGTGGAGCTTGAGGAAAAGCTCACCGGCGAGGCGCCGTTCTACACGCTCGGCCCGCTCGCTACGGACATCGCTCCGGCGTACGACCACATCACCTCGGCGATCGGTGCGGCGCAGATCGGCTGGTACGGCACGGCGATGCTGTGCTACGTCACGCCGAAGGAGCACCTCGGCCTGCCCAACCGCGACGACGTCAAGACCGGCGTGATCACCTACAAGATCGCCGCGCACGCCGCCGACCTCGCCAAGGGCCACCAGTACGCGCAGGACTGGGACGACGAATTGTCCAAGGCCCGCTTCGAATTCCGCTGGAACGACCAGTTCAACCTGTCGCTCGACCCGGACACCGCGCGGTCCTTCCACGACGAGACGCTGCCCGCGGAACCGGCCAAGACCGCGCACTTCTGCTCGATGTGCGGGCCGAAGTTCTGCTCGATGCGGATCACCCAGGACGTGCGCAAGTACGCCGAGGAGCACGGTCTGTCCTCTGTGGAGGCGATCGAGGCGGGCATGGCCGAGAAGTCTGCGGAGTTTTCCGAGCAGGGCAACAAGGTCTACCTGCCCGTGGTCAACCAGTGACAGTCACGCCCTGTACCGCCCTCACCATCGCCGGATCCGATTCCGGCGGTGGTGCGGGCGTGCAGGCGGACCTGCGCACGTTCTTCGCCAACGGAGTGCACGGGCTGGTCGCGCTCACCGCGGTCACCGTGCAGAATTCGCTTGGCGTGCAAGGGTTCTCCGAGATCCCGGTCGACGTCGTCACCGCGCAGATCAAAGCGGTCGCCGAGGACATGGGCGTCAACGCGGCGAAGACCGGCATGCTCGCTACCGCGGAGATCATTCAGGCGGTGGCGAAAACGCTGGACGAAGTCCACATTGGACGCACAACGGACACGCCGTTCGTAGTCGATCCAGTGGCCGCGTCGATGACCGGCCACGCACTGCTCCGCGAAGAAGCGTTGGAAGCGATCCGGACGGAACTGTTCCCCCGCGCCACGCTCATCACGCCGAATCTCGACGAGGTCCGGCTGCTGACCGGCGTGAGCGTCACCGACACGAAGAGCCAGCACGCAGCCGCGGAAGCATTGCTGGAGTTCGGTTCCCAATGGGTTTTGGTGAAGGGCGGACATCTCTACGACGCCGTCGACTGCGTCGATCTGCTCACCGACGGCTCGGCGGTCATCGAACTGAGCGGCCCGCGCATCGACACCGAAAACACCCACGGCGGCGGCGACACCATGGCGTCCGCGATCACGTCCTCGCTCGCGAAGGGCGCGGACGTGCCCACCGCGGTCGCGGAGGCGAAGCGGTTCATCGAACGCTGCGTCCTGGAGGCGTATCCGCTCGGTGCCGGCGTCGGCCCGGTTTCCCCGTTCTGGCGACTCGCGAACCCGCAGTGAATGCGACACTGACCGGATGAGCGAGACACCGGAAGCGTTGTGGGCGAGGCTGCCGCTTGAGGTGCAGCACGAGGTCGACGGCCTGGTCACCGAGCATCGCACCGCTTCGGCGGTCAAAACGATCCGCAAATCGGGCGTCACGCCCCGGCCGGGGATCGCCGAAGCGCAAGCGGTGTACCAATACCGGATGTCGGTGCTGAAGCCGCCGCCGCGGTTCTAGCCGCGCGAATCCACCGTCGGCAGCACGGTCGTGAGACCGGTCCAGTCGGACGTCACCACGGACGCGTGCTGCCTGGCCAGTTCGGCGACGCGCTGAACCGCCTGGTCGACGGTCGGGTTGCGGTCGTCGATGGCGGGCGCGACGTTCTGGGCGTCCGTCATCACCACGTAGTAGTGGTTTTCGTCGTACCAGGACATTCCGGCCTTCGCGAGCCATTCGCTCGCGTCCCCGTCGAAAACGACAAACCACGGTTTCTGCTCCGCGGAGTACTTGTCGCGCGGATCGCCGCTCGCGGCACCGTGCACAGTCGGGAAGATCTGCACCGAATTCAGTTTTCCGGCCGCTTTCTGCTCAAGCAGATAACGGGCGTACTCGACATCGGTGTGCAGCGTGTCGGTCGGATTTCCTTCTTCGACGGTGCCGGGGATGATCTCGGTGAGCACTTTGCCCCGCAAGGCGTCCAACGTCGGCCAATTGTCCGCTTTGGACGCTTCATCCAGTGTGGCGTGGCTGCCGAGAAGATCGGCGGGCTTGAACACCGCGTCACCGAGGTGGTCGCGGAACGCCGCGTCCAACTGGGCCGGGCCGAGGCCGGTATTCGCCGAGAAACCGGTCTTCATTTCGATCTTCAGGGTGAGCGGCCCGCGGCCGGGATGGGCGCCGAGCCAGATCCGGATGTCGTCCAGGCACGATTCGAGATCCTTGTTGGCGCCACCCGAGTAAAGGTCGGCCGCCGAATGCGCGTCGACGCAGTTGTTGCCGTTGCCGAGCGGATTGGAGTGGCTGACTTTCCACTCGTGGGTGAAAAAGTCCGGCCAGACGTCGAGTTCGAGCAGGGAGGAGCCGTTGTCCAGCGCCTGCGCGAGGTACGGGTACGCGGCCGGGTCGTAGGTGTTGTGCACGCCGACCGTGGTCACGTGCGAAAGCTGGGGGCTGTCCGCGCTGGCGACCCCCGGTACCGCCAGCGTGGACAAGAGCAGGAGACCGGCCGCGGCGAGCTTCACTGATGTCTCCTTCGTCACGGGGACCAGCACGAACGCTTACTGTGCCATCGTGGTGGACTGTGAATGAAGCACAGTTGCCTCAATGGACCAGACCAGAAGTCGGAACGCGCACATGACTGAGAACCCGAGCCCGCCCTCCGCGCTCACCATCGCCGGATCGGATTCCGGCGGGGCCGCCGGACTGCAGGCGGACCTGCGGACCTTCCTCACCTGCGGGGTGCACGGCCTGGTCGCGGTCACCGCGGTCACCGTCCAGAACACGCTCGGCGTGCACGACCGCGCCGACCTGCCGCCGCACATCGTCGCCGGGCAGATCGAGGCGGTCGCGGCGGACATGGGCGTCGGCGCGGCGAAAACCGGCATGCTCGCGTCCGCGGAGATCATCCACGCGGTCGCGGCGGCCTGCGACAAGGCCGGGATCGGCCGCGACGGCGCGATCCCGTTCGTGGTCGACCCGGTGGCCGCGGCGATGACCGGACAGTCGCTGTTCGACGACGACGGCCTCGCCGCGCTGCGCGACGAACTCCTGCCGCGCGCCACCGTCCTCACCCCGAATCTGGACGAGGTGCGCCTGCTCACCGGCATGACGGTGACCGACCGCGAAGGCATGCACACCGCGGCCGTCGTGCTGCACCAGCTAGGCCCGAAGTACGTGCTGGTGAAGAGCGGCCACCTGCAGTCCGACCCGGAATGCGTCGACCTGCTCTTCGACGGTTCGACCTTCGTGGAACTGCCCGGCCCGCGCTGGCAGACGCCGCACACGCACGGGGCTGGCGACACCATGGCGTCCGCGCTGACCGCTGGACTGGCCAAGGGCATGCCCGTGGTCGAAGCGGCGCGCTACGGCAAATGGTTCGTCTCGCAGGCCGTTGAACACTCCTACCCCATGGGCGCGAAAGTCGGCCCCGTGTCGGCGTTCTGGCGGCTCGCCCCGGAAGAGCGTTAGCCCTCGTCGGAGATCAGGGCTTCCAGCGCGGGCAGCGCGGCGATGATCGACTCGCGGGCCTCGGGCGTGAGGCGGTCGAGGCGGCGGTTGAGTTCCTGCACTCGGGTGGAGCGCACGCCGGAGACGAGGCGTTCGCCTTCCTCGGTGGCGCGGGCGAGCCAGGCGCGGCGGTCGACCGGGTCGGACTCGCGGGTGACGTAACCGGCCTCCACCAGCGTGGCCACGATCCGCGACATCGTGGCCGCCGCGACGCCTTCCTTCGCGGCGAGGTCGCCGAGGCGAAGTTCGCCGAAGTGGACGAGCGTGGCCAGCGCGGAGATCGACCCGTGTCCAGGCCCGGGCGCGCCCGCCTGGCGCAGCGAGCGGGAAAGCCGCCCCACCGCTAGATACAACCGGCCCGTTACGTCCTGGACCGAGGAAAGAGTCACGATCGGCTCCTTCTGACGCTGGTGCCCGCCGCTGGGTGCGCCGGAAAGGGTGCCGTCAACCATACGGCGTACCCGTGCTCAATCCGTGTCAAGCGCGGGCGAAATCACCATTACCCGACTATTTGTGCAGCTTGGCCGCCCATTCAGAGCACAGACACGTCGAGCGGAAGCTCCGCGGGCGGCGGCAGCGGCGTGGCGGCCTCCGCCCGGAACGACTGCAGCAGGTAGCCCGCGAGCCGACGCGACGCCGCCGGTGCCGCGGCTCCCGCGCCCGACCGCAGCCCGCCGTTCGCCAGCAAGATCAAGGACAGGTCGGAAACCGCGAAGTCGGCCCGCAGCGCACCGGCATCTTGCGCCCTGCGGATCAACTCGGTGAACGCCCGCAACGCCTGGTCCCGCAACTCCGCGAACCGCACCTGCTCCGGCAGCGCGGTCACGATCGCCGCGGAGAACCCGTGGTTGCGCGCCTGCATCGCGCACACTTCCTCGATCACCCGGCAGAACCCGCGCCACGGATCGGGGTCGGCGAGCGCCTCGTCGAGCATCCCCGCGCATTCGGCCATCGGCTCGGCGAAGGCATCGGCGACCAGGTCGGCCTTGGTCGGGAAATGTCGGTACACCGTGGCCACGCCGAGGCCCGCGCGGCGCGCCAGCTCGCTCATCGACACGTCCAGGCCTTCGGTCTCGAACGTGCGCTTCGCGACGTCGAGAATCTGCGCGCGATTGTGGGCGGCGTCGGTGCGCAACCGAGTCGGTTTTTCCGGCACTCTCTCACTTTACGCGAATCGGAAGACCCTTTCCACTTTCCGTGCTAGAAGTGGAACATGCCCTCCACTTCGATGCGAGCCATCACCTACGACCGCTACGGACCGCCGGAAGTCCTGCGCGAGGCCACCGTCCCGAGACCAGTGCCCGGCCCTGGCGAAGTCCTCGTCCGGGTGCGCGCGCTGACGGTCAACGGCGGCGAACTCGCGATGCGGTCCGGAAAGCTGCTTCCGTTCAGCGGCAAGCGTTTCCCCAAACGGATCGGCGTGGACCTGGTCGGAGAGGTGGTCGAACCGGGCACGAGCCGGTTCTCCGCCGGCGACCTCGTCTGGGGCGGCGGGCGGCGGATGGGCACTGCCGCGGAGTACTACGTGATGGCCGCGGATCAGCTGGACCACGTGCCTGCCGGGCTCGATCCCGTGCAGGCCGCGTCGCTGCCGGCGGGCACCACCGCGATTACCGCGCTGCGCGACAAAGCCCATCTGAAACCCGGCGAACGCCTGCTGATCCGCGGCGCGACGGGCGGGGTCGGTTTTGTGGCGACGCAGCTCGGCAAAGCGATGGGCGCGCACGTGACCGGGCTGACGAGCGCCAAGAACCTAGAGCTGGCAAGAGAACTCGGCGCGGACGTGGCACTCGACTACCGCGCTCCGGGCAGCCTCGGGAAGTTCGACGTCATCCTCGACACGGTCGGCCGGGACCTCGACACCTTCCGGCGACTACTGACTCCGCGCGGAAGGATGGTCGCGATCGCGTTCGACCTCGACCATCCGGTCCGCGCGCTCGGTTATGTGGCGGCGAATTCGCTGCGTCCCCACCGCTGGGTGCGCGGTTTCAGCGGGAACCCGAAGGCGGACCAGCTCGCTGACCTCAGCCGGTGGGTCGATGCCGGGTTGGTGCGACCGTTGGTGGATCAGGTGTTTCCGTTGGCGGATATCGCGGGGGCGCATCGGGTGCTTGAGGGAGGCGGGGTGCGCGGCAAGGTGGTGGTAGAGGTCTCGTGAGTGTTTATGCCGGTTAGAACCGGCATAAACACTCACGAGCACGTCAGCGAGGCGGACTGGACGCCTGCGCCCAAAACCGCTGCGGCACCCGCCCAGCGCCCCGCGCCAAGTACCCGGCCTCGACCGCGCTCCGCATCGCCAGCGCCATCCGTTCCGGATCCGCCGCCCGGGTCACCGCGGTCGACAACAGCACCGCAGAGCAGCCGAGTTCCATCGCCAGCGTTGCGTCCGACGCCGTACCGATTCCCGCGTCCAGCACGATCGGCACCGAGGCGCGCGAGACGATCAGCTCGATGTTGTGCGGATTCCGGATCCCCAGCCCGGTACCGATCGGGGCGCCGAGCGGCATCACCGCGGCACAGCCCGCCTCCTCAAGGCGGAGGGCGAGCACCGGGTCGTCGTTGGTATAGGCGAACACCGTGAATCCGTCCGCCACCAGGCGTTCGGCTGCTTCGAGGGTTTCCAGCGGGTCGGGCAGCAGGGTGCGGTCGTCGGCGTGCACCTCAAGTTTGATCAGGTTCGTTTCCAGCGCCTCGCGGGCCAGCTGGGCGGTGAGCACGGCCTCGGCCGCCGTCCGGCAGCCCGCGGTGTTGGGCAGCAGCTCGATGTCCAAGCGCCGCAACAACTCCAGTACCCCGGAGCCGCCCTCGGCGTCGGCGCGGCGCATCGCCACGGTGGTGAGCTGGGTGCCCGACGCGACCAGCGCTCGTTCCAGCACTTCGAGATTCGCCGCGCCACCGGTGCCGATGATCAATCGCGACGACAGCTTGTGTTCGCCGATGATCAGGTCGTCCATGCTCAACCTCCTTGAACCGCGGTCAGCACTTCGAGGCTCGCGCCCTTCGGCACGACCGCTTCTTCCCATTCGCCACGCCGCACGACCTCGCCGTTGACCGCGACGGCCACGCCCCGGCGTTCCGCTCCCAGCGCGTCGAGGACCGCGGAAACGGTGCTGTCGTCGGGGAATTCCCGCCATTCGCCGTTGACCTTGATCTCCATCAGACTCGCTCCTTCTCGAGACGGGCGGGCGTCGCCGCAGCGACCTCCGGCGGCGGGGCTTCGCCGGCCAGCCACGCGACCACAGCGTCCGCAGTCGCGGGCGCCATCAGCAAACCGTTGCGGTGATGTCCTGTCGCCGCGTACACGCCTTCGCTCACTTCGCCGATGTACGGCAAAGCGTCGCGGCTCGCGGCACGCAGTCCGGCGGCGAGTTCCACCAGCTCGTACTCCGTGATGCCGGGCAGAATACGTTCCGCGCCTTCCAGCAGCTCGCGTACGCCGCGCGCGGTGACAGCCTGATCGAAACCGGCTTCGTACTGCGTCGCGCCAAGGACCAGTTCGCCGTCTTCTCGCGGTACCAGATAGATCGGCCGTCCTTCGACCATCGCGCGCACCGTGTACGGCGGAGGCGGCAGACAGCCACGACGCGGACGCAGTCGCAGAATCTCGCCCTTCAGGGGGCGTACGGCGTGCTCCAGCAACGGATGCAGCTGCCCGGTCCACGCACCTGCGGCGAGGATCACCGGACCAGACACTTCGGAGAGGCTCTCGAGCCGCTCGCGGCGGAACTCGACCCCACGCTTCGTAGCCGCTTCGCTCAGCGCGGTAAGCAGTTTCCGGTTGTCCACGGCTAAATCGCCCGGCACATGAAGGCCGCTGCGCACCGAGCCGAGTCCTGGCGCGAGCCGCTTCGCCTCGCGCCCGGTGAGCGTCTCGACGTCGCGGCCGAGCGAGCGCAGGTACCCGGCGAGGATGTCGAGGTGCCCGGCGTCGGCGCTGTCGAAGCCGACGACGATCGTGCCGTGCTCGGCCAGCCCGGGATCGGTCCCTTCGGCGACTAGCTCCCGCGCGAAGCTGGGCCAGCGTCGCAGCGACGCCTCCCCCAGGCTGAGCACGGCTTCCTCGCCCGGCCACGCCTCGGTGACCGGCGCGAGCATCCCGCCGGCGAGCCAGGACGCCCCGCCGTGCACGGGATCCGGGTCGACGACCGTGACGCGCCATCCCCGGGCGGCCGCGCGCCAGGCAACGGACAGCCCGATGACGCCGCCGCCGACGACAGTGACGGTTGTGGTGCTGGTGTTCACAGTGGAATCACGCTCCCTGCGCCGGCATGACCCGGATCAGGTTCCACGGTCGGAGCGGCAGCTCCCTCTCAGCCCGTTGCCTCGGGCTCCCGTGCGGACTCCCACACCGTAGCGCGCGGGTAACGTCACCGCCATGCCTGCCTTGACCGGAGACCAAATTCGCACCCGGCTAGCCGACGCGCGCCTGTACCTGTGCACCGACGCCCGCACCTCGCGAGGCGACCTCGCCGAGTTCGCCGACGCGGCCTTGGCCGGCGGCGTGGACATCGTCCAGCTACGCGACAAGACCGGCGGCGCTCCCCTGGAAGCGAAGCAGGAAATCGCCGCGCTAGAGGTCCTGGCAGAGGCCTGCGCCCGCCACGGAGCGTTGCTCTCGGTAAACGACCGAGCAGATGTGGCGCTAGCCGTAGGCGCTGACGTCCTGCATCTGGGCCAAGACGACATCCCGGTTTCGCTGGCCCGCCGGGTCCTGGGCGACGACGTCGTGATCGGCCGATCCACCCATTCGGAGGAGCAGGCCAGCGCAGCCGCCACCGAGGCTGGCGTGAACTACTTCTGCACCGGCCCCTGCTGGCCCACTCCGACCAAGCCGGGCAGGTTCGCACCTGGGTTGGAGTTGGTTCGGGCCACTGCGGCAAGTGGCACGCAGCGCCCCTGGTTCGCCATCGGCGGCATCGACGAGACCCGGCTGCCCGAGGTACTGGACGCGGGCGCGACCCGCATCGTCGTTGTCCGGGCTATCACCGAGGCCGAAGACCCGAAAGCCGCCGCGCAGACCCTGCGAGCCCAGCTGCGGTAAAGCCCGCTGGCGCCAGGCGGCGGGCTACTCGTTCGCGTTCGAGGGGACCGCGGGAGCGGTAGGCGTCTGGCTGGTGCTGGGCGCCTGCGAACTAGTCGACGGCTTCGAGGACGAAGACGGAGGCTGAGTCTGCTGAGTCGCCTGCGAAGACGCCGGAGCACTAGGCGCCGTGGTCGGCGATGACGTCGGATTACCCGACCGGGACTCCCCGCTCGGCGGCACCTGCGGCTGGGTGCTCGGCGTGTTGTCCGGGTGATCGTCCTGGTGCTGGCTCGTGTCCGGCTGCCGGGGAATCAACCCAGTGGACACATTCCCCTGAGTCGTCCAGTCCAGCCCCAGCAGCACAACCAACGCAACCACGAACGCCACCGCACTGGACGCGATGATCAACGGCCACCGCATCTTCCGAAGCTTCTCGCCCAGGCTGTCGGAAGCATCCGGCCCAGTAGGACGCAACCGAACCGTAGGCATGTTCGCCACATCAGCGTCGACATGCACCGTCGCCCCGTCCCCGGAAGCGGACTCCCGCACCGCCTCCACCGGCACCAGCGCGCCTCGGCTGCGCCGAGCAGCCGTCTCCATAGCCTTCCGGGCGGCATCGCGAGTGCGCTGCAAAGACCGCAGGTACAACTCGCCGCCGACGGTGCTGACCACACTGGCCACCCCGGCGCCGATGACTGTTCCCGCGACCCCCAGCGTCGAACCCAGCAACGCGGCGGTGACCGCCGCGAGCGCCGCGGCGAGCACCGAGGTCATGCGGAGTTTCTTCTTGTCCTCCGCGGTTTCCTTCTGCTCCTCGCTCATGATTCCGATCTGATCGTTTCCCAGCCGTTGTTCCCTGTTTCTTCAACGGTTAAGTCGCCTGAGGTGCTCCCTTCGTTGCCCCGGCGTGAGGGACGCCACGTTGACTGTCCACAATGGATAGACTAAAGCTCACACTTTCCTGACATACTCGTCTCATGCACCTCGTGACGATCTCCGACATCGAAACCGCGGCCGGACGGCTGAAGGGCACCGCGGTGCACACCCCGCTGCTGCGCCAGCTCTGGGTTCCCGGCGAATTCTGGGTGAAACCCGAGAGCCTGCAACCGATCGGCGCGTTCAAGATCCGCGGCGCGTACAACGCGATCGCTGCACTCAGCGACGCCGAACGGGAACGCGGCGTGGTCGCGTATTCGAGCGGCAACCACGCGCAAGCGGTCGCCTACGCCGCACGCGAATTCGGGATCACCGCGGTGATCGTGGTGCCGGACGTCACTCCGCGGCTGAAGGTCGAAGCCACCCGCCGCTGGGGCGCGGAAGTCCGCGAAGTGCCGATCGCGGAACGGGAATCGGCGGCACTCGCTCTCGCCGAAGAACGCGGCCTCACGCTGATCCCGCCGTTCGACCACCCGGACGTCATCGCCGGGCAGGGCACGGCCGGGCTGGAGATCGCCGAGGACCTCCCGGACGTCGAGACCGTGCTGGTCCCGGTCAGCGGCGGCGGATTCGCCTCCGGGGTCGGCACCGCGATCAAGGCGAAGTGCCCGAACGCGAAGGTCTACGGCGTCGAACCGGAACTCGCCGCCGACACCGCGGCCAGCCTCGCCGCGGGCGAGATCGTGAACTGGCCCATCACCGACCGCGCCCGCACCATCGCGGACGGGCTGCGCGCACAACCGTCCGAGCTCACGTTCGCGCACCTGCGGAAGGTCCTGGACGGCGTGATCACCGTGACCGAGGACGAAATCCGCGACACCGTCCGCGCGCTCGCGCACCAGGGCCGCCTGGTGACCGAACCCAGCGGGGCCACCGCACCGGCCGCCTACCTGCACCACGCCGACGAACTTCCCGGCGGACGCACCGTCGCGGTCGTTTCCGGGGGCAACATCGATCCGGCGATGCTGGCGGAACTGCTCGCCTAGCCCGAGCGCCCCAATGCCGCATTGGGTGCATCTGACGCACCCAATGCGGCGTTCGGTGCGTTCAACGCACCCAAAGTGGCATTGGGGCGGTCAAGGCCAGTCACCAGTTGACGGTCTGCCCCTGCCGGTCCAGATAGTGCAGCCCGCCCTTGCCCGCCCAAGCCTCGATCGTGTCGGCGACTCCGGGGATGCTCTCGTCGATGGTCAGCCGCGCGCGAGGGCCGCCAAGGTCCGTCTTCACCCAGCCCGGCGCCATGAGCAGCAGGGTTCGCGGGTCGTCGGCATGCCGTGCCGCGAAGCTGCGCATGAGCTGGTTCAGCGCGGATTTGCTCGCCCGGTAGACCTCGAAGCCGCCGTTCGTGTTGTCGGCGACGCTGCCTTGCCCCGACGACATCACGCCGATCGTGCCCGTCGCGGGGACCAGGTCTTGCAGAGCCTCGACGACGCGCATCGGGCTCAGCGCGTTGGTCACCATGACCTGGACGAAGTCCTCGGTGGACACGTCGGCGAAGGTCGCCGAGGGGTCGGTCGTGTAGTTGGTTCCGGCGTTGACGAACAGCAGGTCGAACGCCGACCCGGCCAATCGCTCGCGCAGCGCCGCGACTTGTTCGGGCACCGCGATGTCGACGGTCTCCACCGTTACCCCGGCCAGCTCGCGCAGTGCTGACGGCGCGCGTTCGGTCGCGGTGACCTGCCAGCCGCGGCCGAGGAACTCAGCGGCAAGCGCGTAGCCCAGCCCCCGCGACGCCCCGATGATCAACGCCTTCATACCAGCTCCTTAGCTATCAATTGATAGCTAACCTACGTCGCCGGGGAGATACCTGTCAAACGATAGGTATTCGGCTACGCTGGCCGGATGAAAGACGAACAGCTCTTCGAGGTGGCCGACCTGATCCTCGCGGTGGCCCGGCACATCAATGCCGCCAAGGAAGCCAACGCCGAGTCGGGAACGCCGCTGGAAGGAGCGGTGATGCGGTTCGTCGACCGGCACCCCGGAACGACGGTCAACGCCGCGGCCGAGGCCACCCAGATGATCTCCAGCAACGTCAGCCGAGCCGTCCGGGGCCTGGAGAACAAGGGCCTGCTGCGCCGGGAAGCCGATCCCGAAGACGCCCGCCGAGTGCGTCTCTACCCCACGCCGAAAGCGGCGGAAAACCTGCAGAAGCTGCGTGACACCTGGTCCGCTCTGCTCGACGGGACTTTCACCGGCCCCGCCGAGATCGACGCCTTGATCAAGACGCTGCACGGCATCGAGGCCCGGCTGGTCGCCCAATCCCGCGACGCCCGCTGAACGATCAGCGGTGCCCGCCCGGATGGACGTGTGTGGGCGGCCCTTCCACCCCGCAATGCAAGCAATCCCCGGGATGCGGCGAATCGTCCGCTTCAACGGCGCCGAGCACGCCGTTGTGAATTCCTAACGCGATCAGCCCGCCGACGATCGCGAGCACCGCGCAGATCACCAACGCGGTCTGCCATCCGGCCGTCAGCGCGGTCGGATCGCGGTAAGCCGAACCCGTCAAACCCGCCGCGGCCGGCAACACCGCCACCGCCAGAAGTCCACCCGATCGGGCGATCGCATTGTTGACCCCGGACGCGACCCCGGCGTACCGGTCCGGCGCGGCGGCCAGCACCGTCGCGGTGACCGGAGCGACCACAGTGGCCAGTCCCAGCCCGAACACCACCACCGCGGGCAGCACCGACCCGAGGTACGACGACCCCGGCCCCACCCGCGTCAGCAGCAACATCCCGACGCCGACCACGATCGGCCCGACCACCAGTTGCAGCCGAGGCCCGATCCGCTGCGCGAGCGCACCCGACCGGCCAGACAGCAACAGCATGATCACCGTGATCGGCAATCCGGCGAGCCCGGCCAGCGTCGGCGAATAGCCCAGCGACACCTGAAGCTGCAGAACCAGCAACATCATCACGCCGCCGAGCGCCGCGTAGACCACGAACGTCAGCGCGTTCGACATCGTGAACGTCCGGTCGCGGAACAACGAAGGCGGCACCAGCGGTTCGGCAGCCCGGTGCTGGAGCCAGAGAAACAGCCCCAGCCCGGCGACCCCGACCACCAGCGCGACCAGCACGATCGGATCGCCGATCCCGCGCACCGGAGCCTCGACCAGCGCGCCGGTCACCCCGGCCAGGCCGAGCGCGCCGACCGCCGCGGCGACGTAGTCCGGATGCCCGGTCGCCGAGGTATCGCGCGATTCGGGCACGAACCGGCGCGCCATCAGCACGACGATCACCGCGAGCGGCAGGTTGATCAGGAACGCCAGCCGCCATGACCACGCCTGTACGAGCAGTCCGCCGAGCAGCGGGCCGACCGCCGCGGCGATCCCGCCGAGGCCGGACCACGAGCCGATCGCGCGGGCCCGGTCGTCGTGCGAGAACGACGACTGCAGGATCGCCAGCGAACCCGGCGTCAGCAACGCCCCGCCGATTCCCTGGAGCACGCGGAACAGCACGAGCAACTCGGTCGACGTCGCCGCCGCGCACAGCCCGGACGCGAGCCCGAACCACACGACGCCGACCAGGTACACCCGTCGCCTGCCGTAGCGGTCGCCGAGCGACCCGGCGACCAGGATCAGCGCGGCCAGCGCCAGCAGGTAGCCGTCGAGAATCCACTGCAGACCGGCGACCGACGCGCCCAGTTCCTCGCCGATCCGGGGCAGCGCGACGTTCACGATCGTGCCGTCGAGCATCGCCATCCCCGAACCGAGGATGGTCGTCCAGAGCACGCCGCGAGCCGCGGGCGTGCCCCAGCGGATGCCGGTCTCCCCCGCGATGCTCACGCGGTCAGGGCAGCAGCGTGGTGACGAACTTGTACCGGTCGCCGCGATAGACCGCGCGGGCGAACTCGACCGGCTTGCCGTCGGTGGCGAACGAATGCCGGGTCAGCATCATCACCGGCATGCCGACGTCCGCGCCGAGGATTTCCGCTTCCTGCGGCCCGGCAAGCGACGTCTCGATCGTCTCCTCCGCGCGCTCCAGCTCGACGCCGTAATGCTCGCGCAGCACCGCATACAGCGAACCGCCCGCGGTGATGTGCTTGCGCAGCCCGCGGAACCGGCCGAGCGGCAGGTGCGTGGTCTCGAGCGCCATCGGCTGGCCGTCGGCGAGCCGGAGCCGGCGCAGCCGCAGGATCTTCGCGCCGTTGCGCAACTGCAGCAGCTTGGTCATCTCGCCTTCGACCGGAAGCTCTTCGAGTTCCAGTAACTGGGACGAGGGCTTCAGGCCCTGCTTGCGCATGTCCTCGGTATAAGAGGACAGCTGCAGCCGCTGCGCGAGCTTCGGCTCGGCGGCGAAGGTGCCCTTGCCCTGGACGCGGTGCAGTCTGCCCTCGGCGGTGAGATCCGCCAGCGCTTGGCGCACGGTGGTGCGCGAAACGGTGAATTCTCCCGCCAGCGCCCGCTCGGTCGGGATCGGCGATCCCGGCGGCAGTGCGTCGAGCAGGTCCAGCAGATGCTGCTTCAGCGCCCAGTACTTGGGTTCGCGCTGCCCTCGCGCAGCAGTCCCCGCCTCGCTCGCGGGGGGTGTCTCCAGCATGCCCGGCTCCCTCAGTCTTCCCACATTAAACGCGCCACTGCCCCGTGAGGAAACGTACCCTTCTCCCGACCCGCTCCGCCCGGCTAGCATTGGTCTAGACCTGACCGGACGCCGCGCAGCACACCGGGACACCCGTCCCGGCGGAGAGGAAAGTGATGACCCAACTACGTCCCGGCGAGCACATGGCCGCGGAAATCTCGGAGCAGCCCAGCGTTCTCGCCGGGCTGGTCGAGCGGCGGTCCGGCATCGCTGAAGTCGCGGAAAAGATTTCACAGAACCCGCCGCGGTTCGCCCTGCTCGCCGCTCGCGGTTCGAGCGACCACGGCGCGCTGTACGCGAAATACCTGATCGAGGTACTCCTCGGCCTGCCGGCCGGCCTCGTGTCGCCGTCCACCGCGACGCTCTACGGCGCCCGTCCGGACCTGCGCGACGTGCTCTTCATCACCGTCAGCCAGAGCGGCGGTTCGCCGGACTTGATCGAGGTCACCGAGGCCGCCCGCCGGCAGGGCGCGCTGACCGTGTCGGTCACCAACACCCCGGACTCGCCGCTGCGCGCGGCTTCGGAGCTGGGCGTGGACATCGGCGCCGGGGTCGAGAAGGCGGTCGCGGCGACCAAGACCTACTCGGCGACACTGATGGCGCTGTACCTCTTCATCGACGCGATCCGCGGCGGCAAGGGAGAGGACGCCGAGAAGATCGGCGAACTGGCCCAGCAGACCCTCGACGGCTCCGTCGAAGGCGTGCAGCGCGCCGTGGACCGTTATCGCTTTGTCGACCGCGTTCTCACCACCGGCCGCGGCTACTCCTATGCCAGCGCGCTCGAAGCGTCGCTGAAGCTGGCCGAGACGAGCTACCTCGCGGCGCGCGCGTACAGCGGCGCGGACCTGCTGCACGGTCCGGTCGCGGCGGTCGACGGCGAGACCGCCGTGCTCGCCGCCACCAGCCTCGGCCGCGGCGGCGAGGCCATGCGCGAGGTCCTCGAAGCGGTCGGCGAGCGCGGCGCGGACGTGCTCGCGGTCGGGTCGGCGGCGAACGACGTGCCCGCCGCACTGCGCATCCCAGTCGCCCCGACCGTCGAGGAATTGGCTCCAGTGCTGGAAATCCTGCCGATCCAGCGGATCGCGCTCGGGCTGTCGCTCGCGCGCGGCGGCAACCCGGACAACCCGCGCGGGCTGCTGAAGGTGACCAAGACCCGGTGAGCCTCGTAGTAGGCGTGGACGCCGGCGGCACCTCGACGCGAGCGATCGCGATCGACGCCGCCGGCGTCGTGCGCGGCACCGGAGCCGCGGAAGGCGCGAATCCGAACTCGCATCCGCCCGCGGTGGCGGCGGCCCGGATCGCCGGGGCCATCGAGTCCGCAGTGGACGGACACACTGACGTGCTCGGCGCCGTGGTCGGCATGGCGGGCGAGAGCAAGCTGTCCGATCCGGCGGTCGCCGCGGAGTTCACCGCGGCATGGGAGCGAATCGGTCTCGCGGGCCGGGTCCGCGTTACCGGCGACGCCGAGGTGGCCTACGCGTCCGCGACGGCCGAACCGGACGGCACCGTGCTCGTCGCGGGCACCGGCTCGATCGCCGGGCGCATCCGCGGCCGGCGGATGGTCGCGACCGCGGGCGGACACGGCTGGCTGCTGGGCGACGAGGGCTCGGGCTTCTGGCTCGGCCGCGAAGCCGTGCGCGCCACGCTCGCCGCGCTCGAAGGCGACGGCCCGCTCGACGGACTGGCCGAGGCGGTCCTCGCCGAAGCGTTCGGACCGTCCGCAGTGGACCTGTCCGATCGCTTCGCGGTCATGTGGGCACTGGTGACCCATGCCAATGCGGAACCGCCGGTCCGACTCGCTCGGTACGCGCCGCTGGTGAGTGCCGCCGCTGCCGCCGGACAGCCCGGCGCGGAGGAGATCGTCGCGCGCGGCGCCCGGCATCTCGTGCGCATCGCGCACGCCACGCGCGAGCCGGGAGAAAAAACTCCGATCGTGCTCGTGGGCAGCGTACTGGCCGAAGACAGCCCGGCCGGGGCTCGCGTACGGGCCGAATTCGCCGGCCTCAACGTTCTGACCAGCTCCGATGGCGTGCTCGGCGCGGCATGGCTCGCGGCGGTGCAAGCGTGGGGCGAGGACACCCCGCGACCATCCCGACGGGTGAATGCCACCAAAACTTGAGCGGAAGAGTCGAAACCGTCGACTCAACCCCTCCGGTCCGGGTACCGTAGGAACCGGCCCCCGGACCCTCCCCCCTCGCCGGGGGCCGCCTTAACTTCCGGGTCCGGTTTCGGATCCGCCCGCACCCGGGTCCTTCGCCAGGCGAAGGCCCGGGTGTTCTGCTGGCAGGCTCCGGTAGAGGACCCAGCCGCTCACCGCCACGGTCGCGGCCACCAGCGGCCAGGAGAGCACCGTGCGCGCCACTCCGAGCGCCACCACCTGCCCGGTCCACCACAACAGGCCGTAAACGACCACTCGCAGCAAGTACTGCAGCACCCACACGCCGCTCGCCCACGAGTACGCGCGCAGCAAAGCCGGGTCGCGCCGCCAGCGGGTCTTCTGCCCGAGGAGCAGTCCCACGATCACGCCGAGCAACGGCCAGCGGACCGCGATGCTCGCCGCGAACAGCAGCGCGCTCGCCGCGTTCGAGAACAGTTGCAGCAGGAAGAAGTCCTCGGCGCGGCCGGTGTGCATCGCGATCAGCGCGGCGATCACCACCGCGGCGAGGCTCACCACCACCGCGCGCGCCTTGTCGCCGCGGATCAGCCGGTACGCGCCCAGCAGCACCGCGACGCCGATCGCGACGCCCGCTCCCCAGGCGATCGACCGGCCGGCGGCGAGCCAGCCGACGACGAACGCGGCGGGCGGGATGCTGGCGTCGATGGCGCCGCGCCGCCCGCCGAGGATCTGCGTGAGCGACTCCCGCGCGGGTCCCTTCGCAGTCTCGTCTGTCACAGTTCCAGCCTGCCGCAACTCCCGGCGGACCCCCAGGTCGGGAGACCTACCCCACATGGCGTCCGGTACGGGTCGGAACGTGAGGTTCGTCCCGGTGAAATTGTCGTAATAGGGAGGCGGAAACCCCCGACAAGGTAAGAGACTGTGACATCCCGCTGAACCAGTCGTGTCCGGCGGGAAGGATACGGGGACGTCCGAATGTTAGTTGGGGTGTACAACTACATCCGGGACTGCACAGGGGTACAGGCGCGCACCAGCGGGAAAGGGGAACCCAGCGTGTACGGGATCAACAGCTACGTAGCCATCGGGGACAGCTTCACCGAGGGCCTCAACGACCATCGGGGCGACGGGACGTTCCGGGGCTGGGCCGACCGGCTCGCCGAGATGCTGGCGGGCGACGAGCCCGGTTTCCAGTACGCGAACCTGTCGCTGCGCGGCAAAATGCTCGACGAGATCATGGACGAGCAGCTCCCGATCGCCCTGGAACTGAAACCCGACCTGGTCACGCTGTGCGCGGGCGGCAACGACGTGATCGTGCCGGGTGCGGATGTCGACGCCATCGCGGCGCGCTTCGAGGCGGGGGTGGCGAAGCTGCGCGCGGCCGGGATCCCGGTGGTGATCTTCAACGGGCCGGACACCAAGACGCTGTCGGTGATGAGCGTGCTGCGCGGCAAGGTCGCGATCTACAACACGCATCTCTGGGCGATCGCGGCCCGGCACGGCGCGAAGATGGTCGACCTGTGGACGATGGAGCCGCTGCACGACCGTCGCGCCTGGAGCGACGACCGGCTGCACTTCACGCCGGACGCGCACCGCCGGATCGCGCTGCTCACCGCCGAGGTGCTCGGCGTCCCGGTCACCGAGGACTGGCGCGAGCCGTACCCGGCGAGCACCGAGCCGGCCACCTGGATCACCTCGCGGCGGTCCGACCTCGCGTGGACCAAGGTGCACCTGCTGCCGTGGATCCGCCGCCAGCTGCGCGGCGAGTCCATGGGCGACGGGCTGTCGCCGAAGCGCCCGGAACTGGCTCCGCTCGTCCCGCTCGTGCCGGACAACCCGGCGAGCATCGAACTCGACCTGCGGGGCGACGTGCGGGGCAACGCGACCGCCTCCTGAACGCCGTCCCTCGACAGTGCCGGCACCGGTGACCACCGGTGCCGGCACTGTCGCGAGAGCCACCCGAACGGCGGCCGTTACCAGGTCGCCAAGCCGACCGGCCCGGCATAGGGTCCCTTTATGTCCGGTGCACGAGGGTGGCTTCGCTTGATCCCCGTGGCAGTGGTGGTCACGGCCCTGCTCGCGGGCCTCGTGACTTGGCTGCAGGGCAGCGGAATCCAGGACGACCTCGCCGCGCGATCACGCTCCGCGCTCGACGCGGCGGGCCTGTCCGGCGGCGAAGTGAAGTTCTCCGGACGGCAGGCGACCCTCGAAGGGTTCCCGGCCGAAGAAGCCGGCCGCGCGCTGGGCATCGTGCAGGGCGTCGACGGGGTCGAGTCCGCGCAAGCTTCCGGCGGCGCCGGGCCGGTGCGACCCGCGCCGTCGCCCGAACCGTCGACGACGCCGCCGTCCAGTCCGCCGCCTTCGAGCCCGCCGCCGACTTCGTCCGCGCCGCCGACCGACCGCGACGGAATCCAGGCCGAACTGGACCGCAAGCTCGCGGCCGCGCCGATCACCTTCGAACCGGACACCGCGCAGCTCACCGACCAAGGCGAGCAGGCCGCGCGCGATCTCGCGCCGCTGCTGCGCGACGCCCCGGACAACTTCCGCTACCGCCTCGTCGGCCGGGTCGCCGACGGTCCGGGCGGGCGCAGCGCGGCACTGAAGCTTTCCCGCAACCGGGCGCTGACCGTGATCCGGTTGCTGATCCGCGAGGACGTGCCGCCGGACCGCTTGCTCGCGGTGGCCAGCGCGAGCGGCGCGGACAACGGGGGCGACAGCGACCGACGGGTCGAGATCACAGTGGAACAGAGGTGATGGCGGATGCTCTGGCTCTTCGGGCAGATCTGGCTGTGGCTGCTCGTCTCGTTCCTGCTCGGGGCGGCGGTCATGTGGCTGTTCACGCGGGCCGCCCGGCCTAAGGCCGAGGCCGAGCCGTACCGGCCCGCGGCGGCTTCGGCTCCGGCTCCGGTGGAGGAACCGGCCGAGGAGACCCGGCACATCCCGCAGGCGAACCCGTACGAGGACTACGAGGAACCGGCGTACCCGCACTACGAGGACCAGCCGGAGCGCGTCTACAACGACTATCCGGACGTCGATCCGGACGAGCCGTACAACGGGCAGCACGCGCCGCACGACGCGGCAGGGCATCCGCTGCCCGATCCCGAGCCGCGGCTGTCCGGCGAACTGAGCTGGCCCGAGGACGACCAGCGGAGTCCGCACTGGCCGCACGACGACGAACCCGCGCCCCGGCGACCTGGACGCAGTGGCTGACACCCACCTGGTAGATTCGGCTACGCACGGTAAGCGGGCGCCGAGGGCCCCGGACGACGTCAGGAGGTCCGATGGCGCTTCCGCACTGGACGCCACAGAACCTGCTGCCGCCCGGCCGCCATCACGCCGACCTCGCCGACGTCTACGAGCGACTGGTCTACGACGCGCCGCACCAGAACGAGCGCGAGATCCTCTTCAGCGCGCTCAACAGCTACCTCGGGGTCGCCCAGCGGGTGATCACGTCCGGGCGGGCCTGGCTCGGCGGCGCGTTCGTCACCCGCACGGCGCATCCGCCGCGCGGGCTCGACGTGGTGCTGCTGCCGGACGAGTGGGGCGCGCTCAAGCGGCTTGACGACAGCGGCCGCACCGCGCTGTACGGCCTGCTGACCCTGCGCGGCATCATCGTCGGCCAGCCCGCGATGTACCTCGACCAGATCCAGCCGGTCGGCGGCATGCTCGACGGTTTCCTGTGCCGTCCCGGCGACGAGGACGTGTGGGAATCGGTGTGGGCCGACGGCGGCAGAGGCATTCCGGAGATGGTGTGGTGAGGAACGAGTTCCGGCGGATCGCCGACGAGATCCCCGGCGGCACGTGGCTGGACGACCTCGCGCGCGCCTCGGCGATGGCGGCGAACGCGAAGTTCGAGCGCACCTGCCGCGCACCGCTGCTGCACGTGTCGGTGATCGGCGAAACGCACATCGACGCGTACACCTTTTCCGACATCAGCCGCGCGCTCCAGGACGCGACGGCGAAAATCGGGCACATCATCCGCAATCCGTCGAACGAGGTCACCTTCGTCCAGCAGGCGGACCGGGACAAGGCCCCGCTGATTCAAAAAGGACAGGCGGGCAACGCGATCTTCTTCGGTTTCCCGGAACCGGCGGTCGACGACGCGCTGATCCACGACGGCATCGAAACGCTGTCCGAGCGCGCGGTGAAGGAACTCTGCGATTTCCTGCCCGCCAACGGTTCCGACGACGGCGCGCTCGACGCGGTGCTGCTGCAGCGCGACACGGTGCGCAACGCGGTCAGCGACGTCGTCAACGCGGTCAGCAAGCACGCGGGCATCGGAATGGCGCTCACGCCCACCGCGGGCGAGCAGGTGACCCGGAGCATGACCACCGAACAGGCGCGGGTGCTGCAGGGCAGCCTGCGCGAGTCCCGCGAGGCGGTCGGCTACGAGACGGTGACCGGACGCCTCGACGGCGTGCGCACCCGGCGGCGGATTTTCTACCTGGAGCGGGAATCGGGCGGAACCATTCAGGGCGCGGTCGCCCCGGATCTGCTCGACCAGATCAAAGAAAACCTCGATCGTCCGGTGACCGCGCGGTTGCGCGTAGTGCGCACGACGACCATCGACGGACGGCGCGGCAGGCCGGTGCACGAACTTCTCGAGATCACTCCGGAAGTCAGTCTTTTCGATCAGTGAATGGCGCGCGCAGTGCCGCGTCGCCAGGTCAGGACCGCCGGGTAAGCACGCGGTCGCTCTTCGGAATCACGCTGCCTTTTCCGGGCAGCAAATGGCGCCGCTGCGCGCAATCCGGCGGGAAATGACCCCGACCGCCCGGACGCGGTAAATGGATGACATTGTCAGTCGATAACGATTATTCCAACTTCGCGGGCATCTGCGTTAGCGTCTTCGCCATCCCAGCGGAAGAGGCACGCATGACGACCGAGCAGCCGTATCCGGCCGCACCCGCGCGACACAGCAGGACCACTACTCGCCCTGGTCCGCACCGTCCGCCCCAGCAGGAGCAGTCCCGGAGGCAGGCCAACTGGCCCGGCGGGCTCGCGGTCACGCTCGGACTGGCCGCGGCCGGTGTCGCCTTCCTCCCGGATTGGGGTTTCCTCGCCTGGCCGCTCGCCGGGGTCGGCCTCGCCGGGGGAATTGCGGGAATCGTACTTTCCTCCCAAGGGAAAATGCGCGGACTGGGCGTCGCACTCACCGGAACCACGCTTTCCGCACTGGCCGCCCTGCTGTGCGGCGCGATGCTGCTGTACCCGTCGATGTTCGGCACCGCGCGGGCGGGCGAACTGCACATCCCGCCGCAACCGGGCGAGAAGCATTCGGTCGACTTCGTGGTGTCCTCGGCGAACGGCGCGACAGTCCGCTTCGGCACGCTGAACGATCAGCGCACCGCGACCACCCCGCCGAGCACCGACGACTGGCACGGACACGCTTCCTACGACGGCGGCAGGCCGGTCCTCTCGCTCACCGCGGACACCGCCAATGCGGGCGTGACCAACCAGATCAGCTGCCAGATCCTCGTCGACGGGAAGAAGATCGCCGAAAGCAGCGGCAGTTCGATCGCGCTCTGCACCTCGAACGTCGAATAGAGCCTGGCGGCCGGCCGGCCTACCCCCATCTCGGCCGGCCAACCGCCACCGAACCGCTCCTGGCGGCTCTTCCAGGTCCGCGCGGTATTCGCCGCGGTCCCGTCGCCGGCTTCACAGCCTGCCCCTCCCCTAGGGCTCCGCCAGCGTCGCGGCCGACCCTACGCGCGCTGACCGCCCGATGGCTAAGAATCCGCTAAGCGGACGCGATTATTACCACGGCGACCTGCGAAAACACAGCTGAACGTTGTACAAGAGCCGGGCGTGGGCGACTGCCCGCTCACTCCCGGCCGGATGCTTTCTTGCCCGCTCGGCGGCATTCCGCGGCCGACGTCTTCAGTCCCGGCACGAGCGGAAGGATCCGGCGTTCCGGGAATCAGCCGCTACTGATCTCCCAGATCAGCCGCTTCCTTCCGCAAGTCCTCGACCTGCCGAGGGTTCATCCGCTCGTACAACGCCACCGCCCGCCGGTACTGCTCCCTCGCGAGCTCCAGCCGTTCCTGGCCGCGCAGGATCCGCGCCAGGGTCACCCGCAAGATGCCCTCCTGCAGTTCGAACTGCCGCGCGACCGCCAGCGACACGGCCTCCCTCGCGTAGCGTTCAGCGGCCTCCAGGTCGCCGATGCCCAGATGCAGTTCCGCGAGGTTGTTCAGCGACACCACGGCATAGCTGTCGTCGCCGAGTTCGCGGTCTATCTCCAGCGACGCCAGCTGATGCGTGATCGCTTCGGCCGGACGGCCCGCGCGCTTCTCCGTCTCCGCGCAGTTGTTGAGCGCCTGGCCGCGCAGTTCGAGATCGCCCGTGCGCTCGGTCTCCGCGACCGCCTCCAGCAGCCGTTCGATCGCCTCCGAATAGCGGCCGAGCAGGGTCAGCACGCTGCCGAGGTGGATTTTGGCGACGATGAGCGAGCGGCCGTCGAGCCGGGTGGCCAAGCCGACCGCGCGTTCGGCGTCGGCGATGCTGGCCTGCGAAAGCTCGAAGGTGAGCGCGATGGCGCAGCGGGAGATCAGCATCCAGCACTGCCCGAGCGGTTCGTCCGCGGCTTCGGCGGCGGCGAGGCCGAGGTCGACCAGCCGGATCCATTCCTCGTACAGCGGGCAGACGACCCGGTAGGTGTGCGCGACGCGGGCGAGCCGCCAGACGTCGGCGTAGCGGCCGTCGGCGTGGGCGGCGTCGAGCACGGCCAGCAGGTTCGGCCATTCCGCGGCGAACCAGTCCTGCGCCTGGGCGAAGGTTTCCAGCGGCGGCAGCGCGTCCGGCGGCACGAGGCCGGTGAGGTCGAGCGGGTCGACGATGCGCAGCATCTTCCGCCGCGCGGTGTCCGAGGCGGCCTGGTGGTAGCGGATCGCCCGGTCGAGCACCGCCGCGCGTTCGGCTGGCTCCAGTTCGGTTTCCGCCAGCTCCCGCAGGTACAGCCGGACCAGGTCGTGCGGGGCGAAGGCGTCGCGCGAAGTCTCGGCGATCAGGTTGTGCGCGGCCAGCGTGCGGAGTTCGCGGCGGGCCTGCTGCACCGGGATCTGCGCGATGGCCGCCGTCAGGTGCGGGCCGGTGTGCCGGGCGGGCACGGCGCCCAGGCGCAGCAGGGTCCGGGCCAGTCCGTCCGGCAGGCCGCGGAAGGAGACGTCGAACGCGGCCCGGACGCCGTCGTCGGCTCCGGTGACATCGAGTCCGGCCAGCCGGGTGCGTTCGTTTCCCAGCTCGCCGACGAGATCCTTGAGTGTCCACTGTGGACTCGCGGCGAGCTTGGCCCCGGCGATCCGCAGCGCGAGCGGCAGGTAGCCGCACAGCCGGGCCAGCGCGTGGTTGAGGTCGAAGTCGGCGGGCCCGGCCAATTCCTCGATCACGCTCACCGCGTCTTCCGGCGCGAGCGTGCCGAGCACGCGCAGCTTCGCCGCGTGGGACACCGCCAGCGCCTCCAGCCGCGACCGGCTGGTCACCACCGTCATCGACCGTGCGCCCGGAGGAAGCAACGGACGCACCTGTTCGGCCGAACGCGCGTCGTCGAGCAGCACGAGCATCCGCCGCCCGGCGATCAGCGAGCGGTACAGCGCGACGCGTTCGTGCACCTGCTCCGGCACCTCGTCCGCGGGCACGCCCAGCCCGAGCAGGAACTGCGACAGCAGATCGCCTGGTTCCAGCGGCGGCTGATGCGGATCGAACCCTTGCAGCGCCGCGTACAGCACCCCGTCCGGGAACAGCCGGGCCGCGCGGTGCGCCCACCAGATGACCAGCGCGCTCTTGCCGACCCCGGCGGTGCCCGACACGATGACCGTGCTGTCGCCGCGTTCAGCGAGCCCGTCGAGCCATTCCACCTCCGTCTCGCGTCCGGCCAGCGTCGGCAGCGCGGGCGGCAGCTGAGACGGCGCGACGGCCTGCTCCGGAACCGCGCTCTCGTGCGCGGCGAGATCGTCGTTGAGCACCCGCTCGTGCAGCGAGCGCAGATCCGCGCCGGGTTCGACGCCGAGCGAGCCGAGGGTGGCCCGCGAGACGGTGCGGTACAGCTCGAGCGCTTCCCCGCGCCGCCCGGCGTGGTAGAGCGCGCGCATCAGCTGTCCGGCGATGCGCTCGGCGAGCGGGTCGGCGCGGACGATCGGGCTCAGCTCCACGATCAGCTCGTCGTAGCGGCCGAGGTCGAGATCCGCGTTGATCCGGGCGTAGCGGATCGCGCGCCGCAACTCCTCCAATTCGGGCGCCCGCACCGAATCGGGCACGCCGGACAGCGTGGGCCCCTGCCACAGCGCGAGAGCTTCGGCGAGCAGCTTCGAGGCGCTCTCCGGCGATTCCAGCGCGGCCTGGTCCAGCAACGCCCGCGCCCGGTGCGCGTCGATCCGGTCCGGCGCGAGGGAAAGCTGGTAGCCCGGCGGACGGGTGCTGATCTCGGCGACCGGATCGGCCATCTCCCGCAGCAGCCTGCGCAACTGCGACACGTTGCCGTGCACGATGGTGCGAGCGGTGGCGGGCGGATCGTGGCCCCACAGCGCGTCGATGATCTCCTCGAGCGGCACCACCTTGCCCACGCGCAGCGCGAGCAGCGCCAGCAGTCCCCGCACCCCGGGGCCGCCGACGGGTACCGCACGGCTGCCGTCGAGCAGCCGCACCGGGCCGAGCAGTTCGACCCGCGCGCCGCCATCGGCCATGCTCGCGCGCACCTCCCAGGCTCACCCCCAGCCAGACAGGTCAACTTACCGTCAGCGGCAGCCCGCAGAAACCGCTCTTTCGTGAATTTCGCCCCTGAACAGACGAGTCCGGCCCCGCACCATCAGTCCCGATCTGATGGTGCGGGGCCGGACTCAATGATCGTCGGCCGGGCCGCCAGGGGGCGCGGTCCACCCGTGCATCGCGGCCGTCCGCCCGCGGTTCGGGGGGCTCACCCCGAGCAAGAACCCGGACCGCCGCGGACAACCATGCCTGCGCAGACGAGCTGCGAGGTGGCGACAACGTAACAGGGCGCACATTCTTCGTTACGAGCGACCCGCCGATAGGCGAAGGTAACGCTGGTCACCGCGTGATCGGAGCCGAGTTGCGGCCCGCGATGAACGACGGCCGCGGCGCGCTCGCGGCGAACGGCTCCTGCAACGCGTTCTCCACGCTGTTGAACACCAGGAAGATGTTCGAGCGCGGATACGGCGTGATGTTGTTCGACGATCCGTGCATGATGTTCGAGTCGAACCACAGCGCCGAGCCCGCCGAACCGGTGAACTGCTCGATGCCGCAGTCCGCGGCGAGCTTGGTGATGTCGTCGTTGGTCGGCACCCCCACCCGCTGGTCCTTGAGCGAGCTCTTGTAGTTGGCGTCCGGGGTCTCGCCAACGCACTGCACGAACGTGCGCTGCGAACCCGGCATGACCATGAGCCCGCCGTTGTACGGGTAGTTGTCGGTGAGCGCGATCGAGCAGCTCACCGCCCGCGGCGACGGCATGCCGTCCTCCGCGTGCCAGGTCTCGAAATCGGAATGCCAGTAGAAGCCGGTGCCCTTGAAGCCCGGCATGTAGTTGATCCGGCTCTGGTGGATGTAGACCTCGGAGCCGAGGATCTGCCGCGCCCGGTCGAGCACCCGGGGATCGCGTACCAGCTCGGCGATCAGGCCGGAGATCTCGTGCACGTCGAAGATCGACCGGACCTCGCCGGTCCGCGCCTCGGTGATCACGCGTTCGTCGTCGCGCAGCTTCTCGTCCGACGACAGCCGGACGACCTCCTGCCAGTACGTCTGGACCTCACCGGGCGAGAGCAGCCCCTCGACGACCGTGTAGCCCTTGGCGTCGTGGTTCGCCAGGGTCGCGGCGTCGATCGGGCCGTCAGCCTCGGTACCCCACACCGTGGGGTGCACGCGCGGAAGGTGCTCCGGCGTACCGGTGATCCGGGTCGGGTAACCGTCTTCGACCCGGGTGTCCATGATCGTCACAGTGGCTCGCCTCCAGTTCTTCTGGCGTTTCTTCTTTCTCGGGGTGGTGGTGGGAGCGACGCAGTGTCAGGAGTCTTCGGTGACGAGCGGGTAGACCCCGTTCTCGTCGTGCACCTCGCGGCCGGTGACCGGCGGGTTGAACACGCACACGCACTTGATCTCGGTCTTCGGGCGGACCTGGTGCTTGTCGTGGTCGTTCAGCAGGTACAGCGTGCCCGGCTTGAGCTGGTGCACCTCACCGGTGGCGAGGTCTTCGATCTCGCCCTCGCCGGAGGTGATGAAAACGGCCTCGATGTGGTTGGCGTACCAGAAGTCGTTCACCGTGCCCGCGTACAGCGTCGTCTCGTGCACCGAGAAGCCGACGCCCTCCTTCGCGAGGATGATGCGCTTGCTGCGCCAGTTCGGGGTCTTGATGTCAGCGTCGGTGTCGGTGATCTCGTCGAGCGTGCGGACCAGCAAGTGAAGAGCTCCTTCTTGTTCTTCGGGGTGGTTACTTGAGGACGGCGGCGACGGACTCGGTGATGATCGCGAGACCCTCGCTCAGTTCCTCGTCGGTGAGGGTAAGCGGCGGCAGCAGTTTCATCACTTCGCCGTCCGGACCGGAGGTCTCCATCAGCAGGCCGCGTTCGAAGGCGGCCTTGCAGACCGCGCCCGCCAGCTCGCCGCTGCCGAATTCGAGACCGCGCGCCAGACCGCGGCCCTTCGCGACGAGGTTCGCCTCCGGGTAGCTCTCCACCAGGTCCTTGAAGGTGCTCGCGATGCGCTCGCCCTTGGCCTTGGTCGACTTCTCCAGCTCGTCGTCGCTCCAGTAGACGCGCAGCGCCTCGGTCGCGGTGACGAACGCCGGGCTGATGCCGCGGAAGGTGCCGTTGTGCTCGCCCGGCTCCCAGACGTCCAACTCCGGCTTGATCAGCGTGAGCGCCATCGGGAGGCCGTAGCCGCCGATCGACTTCGACAGGCACACGATGTCCGGCGAGATGCCGGCGTCCTCGAAGCTGAAGAACGGGCCGGTGCGGCCGCAGCCCATCTGCACGTCGTCGAGGATGAGCAGGATGCCGTGCCGCTTGCACAGGTCGTCGAGGCCCTTGAGCCATTCCAGGCGCGCGGCGTTGATGCCGCCCTCGCCCTGCACGCCCTCCACGATCACCGCGGCGGGCTCGTTCAGGCCGCTGCCGGAGTCTTCGAGCAGCTTCTCGAAGTACATGAAGTCCGGCATCGCGCCGTCGAAGTACTTGTCGTACGGCATCGGCGTCGCGTGCACCAGCGGGATGCCCGCGGCACCGCGCTTCATCGAGTTGCCGGTGACCGACAGCGCGCCGAGCGTCATGCCGTGGAACGCGTTGGTGAAGTTGATGACCGATTCCTTGCCGGTCACCTTGCGCGCCAGCTTCAGCGCGGCCTCCACGGCGTTCGCGCCGCCGGGCCCGGGGAAGACGATCTTGTAGTCCAGCTCGCGCGGCGCGAGGATCTTCTCCCGGAAGGTCTCCAGGAAGTCCCGCTTCGCGACGGTGTACATGTCGAGCGCGTGCGTGACGCCGTCGCGCTGGATGTAATCGATCAGCGCCTTCTTCAGGTGCGGGTTGTTGTGCCCGTAGTTCAGCGCGCCGGCACCGGCGAAGAAGTCGAGGTAGGCCTTGCCGTCCTCGCTGTAGAGCCTGCTGCCCTGCGCCCGGTCGAAGACGACCGGCCACCCCCGGCTGTAGCTGCGGACTTCTGATTCGAGCTCTTCGAAGATGCTCATAACGATTTCTTTCGCTCCTACTCGGCGAAATTGACGGGTTATTAGCGGCGCAACGGCCCGATGCGGTAAAGATCCTCGGGTTCGTGCGCCTCCCCCTGCGGAAAATCAGCGACCTCGAACAACCGGCGGTGTTCCAGATCCGCGTCCCAGCGCTTCGCGAACGACTCGAAGAGGCGGATCGACGCCGCGTTGTCCGGAGTGATCGTGGTTTCCAGGTACCGCACGCCCTCGCCGACCAGACGCGTGTACAGGCTGTCCAGCAACTGCCCGGCCAGGCCTTTTCCGCGTTGCGACGCGTCGACGGCGACCTGCCACACGAGCGCGACGTCCGGTGCGGACGGCCTTCGGTAAGCGATCACGAATCCGACTGGCTCACCGTCGACGCGGGCGACGACCGAGGTCTCCGCGAAATCCTTGCACCACAACAGGTACGCATACGGCGAGTTGAGATCAAGCTTCTGCGAATCGCGTGCGATTCGCCAGAGAGCGGCACCATCGGCCTTGGTCGGGGATTCGATCAAGTGCTTTCCGGACATACTTTGGAAACGTAACAGAGAATTTTCGCGCCGCCAGCGATCCATGCCACGTCCACCGCCCTCACCAGGGACGACAGGGATACCCCGGTGAGGAGGACCACAAACATGTTTAACGAGGCGAAGTTCTGGGCATGCGTGCGCCTGGGCCGCACACCATCGGTATGCGACCTGTGACCCCAGACCATGGGCCTTCCGGGGCGCTACCGCAACTCCAGCGCCGAAAAATGGGGTTCTACCTGGGGTTCAGCGTCGACTGTCCGCACGCGACCGTCGCCGCTTCCGTCCGCGCCGCCCGAGCCCGGACAGCGGCGTCCAGACCGCGGGCAGCAGGAGCAGCGCGACGACGGCGAGCCACCACAGCGGAGCCTGGCCGCGCCGCCAACCGTCCACAACGGTGCCGAGCCAGCCGAACAACGGCTGCGCGAGGGGCGGCAGGAAGGCCGCGAACAGCAACGCGGCTATCACCAGCACACCCAGCACGGTGAGCACCATTCGCCACGTGCGCCTCAAGGTCAGCAGGCTCACCACGAGGAACACGAGTGCGCCGCCCGCCACCGGCAGGCCGAGCCATTGCAGGACGGACCCGCCTTCGCCGCTGAGCACGAACCCGGCGATCGCGGTGATGGCGGCGGCTAGCAGGTTCCAGGGGCGGCCCAGCCGCGTCGCGCCTTGGGTGACCCACCACGAACTGCGGCTGCTGAGCTGCGCGAATTTCGCCAGCGGCTGGAGGGTTTTCGGGACCCGGGTGGCCGTGGACGCGGCGTTGAGCCCGGCGGCTCCGGCTTTGACAATCGTTTTGGTGAGCAGTGTACTGCCGAGTTCGCCTTCGAAGCGTTCAGCGGAGACTTGGCAGGCTTGGAAAGCGCGCTGAGCCGCGTCCTGCTGACCGGAATTTTCCGGCGGGGCGGCGGCTTTCCGGGATTCTTGTTCGAGCGGCCGGGAAACCATCAGCTTCCGGAAACTCTCCGACGCTTTTCCGTTGCCCTCCTTCGCATCATGCTCGGCCTGCTGCGCGAGCACTGGCAATTCCTCCCGCGCGATCGTCAGCTGCCGCGACTTGGCCAGCACCATCGACGTCACCGGAAGACTGGTCGGGATGTCCTTGCCGAAGTCGACCGGCGACAGATTCGCGTCCAGGCCGAGGAAAGCCAGTTCGTCGCCCAGCTGGGCGAGCAGCCCGGGCAGGTCCGAGGGCATCCCGTTGTCCGCGGGCGAAGGCGGCTCCCAGCCGATCTCGCGAAACGTCGCCCTTACCTGCTCCCGGAATTCCTCAGGGCCCACGATGTCGCGCAGCACCCGCAGGCGTTTCGGGTCGAGCAGGCACTGCATCAGCCAGCCCGCGCCGTCGATCCGGCCCCACATCCAGTCGTTCGCGCGCCACGACGCTTTGTAGAAGCCGCCGAAGTTGCTCGCCTGCGTACCGGTCAGCTTGTCCCGGCCGCGGGGGCGCGCCAGGTCGAGCAGGGTCCGGCTGTCCGCGCTCATCTGCACCAGGTCGACGCGCTGGTCCACCGCCGGCGCTTCGGCCAGCAGCCCCCGCGTTGCCATGTGCAGCAACAGGAATCGCGCCATCACGAATCCGTCCGCGACGTCCGCGTTGTCAAGGCCGAACCAGTCCAGCAGCGTCGTCACCGTGTCGGCGGCGTCCGCGGACCACTGGTTTTCCTTGCCCGACAACGCTTGCAGCACCGGAGCGGCCGACCGCAGCGCGCCGGTCAGCTCCGGCCACGCCTCGCCGACGGCGTCCGACGCCCCGAGATCCGCCCATTCGGCGGCGAGCTGGCCGATCCAGTCCGGCATCGAGGTGCCTGGCGGCGGCGGTTCGTGCCGGGCCACCCACGCGGGCAACCGCACGTCGCGAGCCGCGCTCCGCCGGGCGGCGTGCATCTTCGCGCGGGCCTCGTTGAGCTGGGTCGCCTGGTCGAGATCCGGGCCCATCCGGAAGCCCGCGTTGATCAGCTGGATGCCGGTGGCGACCGCGTCTTCCAGCGTTGAAGTGCGGTAGCGGACCATTTCGCCGACCGGGACCGATTCGCCGGGCAACGCGGCCGGGATCCCGCGGCGCAATCCGTCGGCAGCGATGTCCTGCAGCAGCGCCGAATTCCCGGCCGCCCACTTACTGTCCTCATCGGACAGTTCGTAGCGGCGGGTGACCGCGCGAACCAGCTCGGCCGCGTCGAGCGCGACCCGGCGGTCGAGGTACGCCCGGTGCACCCGGTCGTCCACCAGCTGCCCGCCGCGCAGGCCGAGCGACGCGAGCGCGACCCGGGTGTCCCTGGTGCGCGTGACGGCGGAGTTGTGCTTGCTCAATTCCTCCAGCTCGACGCTGATGGTCTGGCTCATGATCGTGGAGGCGACCTTCGCCAACGCGGTGCCGAGCATCGGGGGATCCGCCGGATCGCAGGTCATCGGCTTGGCTTCGCCGTCGACCGTCGGGACGACGTACAGCAGCAGCCGTCGCACATCCGTCGACGAAGAGCGTTCGAAAATCTCTCGCAACGCCGGTCGCAAGGGCTTGTTCACCAGCACGCCGCCGTCGGCGAGCCAATGCGAACGCACCAGCTCGGTGTAATCGGTCATGTCCGGATGCAGCCGGTCCGCCGCCTCGGGGCCGATCGGCATGCGCGACAGTTCGAAGGCACCGGGGAAGGACGCGCTCGACCGGGCGGCGAGCGCGAGCGGGCCGTGCACCTGGTTATTCCACAATGGACCGTCGAAGCGGAACAGCATGCGATGTTCGGTGTCCCGCACCCGGTTTCCGAGCGCGTCGTCGTACTGCGTGGTCTCGCCGTCGAGCATGGTGCCGGTGAGCAGCACGGTCACATCCGGCGGCTCAGTGGGCACGACGCCGGACCCGGTGATGTCGTGCATCGCCTGGACGAGTCCGCCCAGCAGCACCTTGTCTCCGTTCAGCACCGAACGCGGCCGCGTCTCGCCGGGGTCGCGGATCAGATTCTCCAGCGACCCGGCGGAGAACCAGGTGTCGCGCAAGATCGCGGGCGTCGACCGGTACGCCTCCGCCAGCCCGAGACACGCGGCGTTGATGCCGCCCGCGCTCGTTCCGGTGAGCACGTCCAGGCGCACCGAAGCGTGCAAAAGGTCGAGCAGTTTCCGGTAGCCGTTACTTTCGTCCGGCGTGCGCGAAGCGTGCAGCAACGCCGACGTCTCGGTAGCGACTCCCCCCATCCACACTGCCAGGCTGGATCCCCCCACCATGGCCATCGCGATCCGGATTTCCTGCGGCCACGGCACCGCCGTCTCACCCATGAGGGTCAGTCTCCCGGCCCAGCCCGCTCCTCCACAAGGCCCAACCTCGTGAGTGTTTATGCCGGTTCTAACCGGGTTTGCCACTCACGACACCTACGTGGCGAGATGCTCCAACACCAGCACCTGCGCCTCCCCCACCGCGAACCCGAGCACCGCCCCGGTCGCGATGAGAATCCATTCGTCCTGCTGGAAAGCCGGGCGCAGCAGCTGCTCGAACTCCTCGGGCGACAATTCCTTCATCTTGCCGACCAGCACGTTCCGGATGTCCATCGCGTCGGTGGCGTAATCCTCGATGTAGCGCATGGTGTCCGGCAGCCGGGTCATGATCTGCTCGGAGATGGCCAGCTTCATGTCCTGGTAGCGGCGGCTGCCGATGGCGAAGACCAGCAACGGTTTCGCCACGTTCGCCGCCCGGCCCAGCTCGCGGTCGAGCTGCCGCTGGATGAGCGCGAGCACCCGGTCGGAAAGCGGGCCCTGCAGCACCGCCTCGATGACGTTGTGCGGCGTGATGATTTCTTTCGCGATCAACTCGCCGTAGGCCTCGGCGACCTCCGCGCGCCGCTTGAGGAACAGACCCTGCCAGGTGACGCCGAAGTATTTCTTCGGCTCCAGCGGGTAGAAAATCATCCGCAACGCGAGCCAGTCGGTGAACCAGCCGGTGAAGAGGCCGAACAACGGCATGATCGGCGGGAATTTGAACAGCACCCAGGCGACCATCTGGATGACGCCGATCAGGCCGCCGAACACGAGTCCGGAGCGCGCGATGAACTTGAACTCCTCCGCGCCCGCTTCCTGGAAGATCCGGTTGAGCAGCCGTTTGTCCTTGACGAGGCTGGTCACCACCATGCCCTTGAGGTCGAACACACTGTCCACATCGGACTGAATGAGTTCGAGCACGGCCTTGACCATGTGCGGCGATTCGGCCTGCACGCGCTGGATCACCAGCCGCTGCACGCCGACCGGCAGTGATTCCCACAGGCCCGGCTGATAGTGCCCGGCCACCTCGCGCACGATGTCCTCGACCGCCGCGAGCAGCGGTTTCTCGATTTCCTTCGCGATCCGGTCCGCGTCGAGCCTCGCGACGACCTCGGCCGGTTTGATCAGCTGCTCGGTCATCGTGTCGCAGGCGATGCTCGCCATCCGCGCGGCCCGTTTGGGCACGATGCCCTGCCAGCCGAGGAAGGGCTTGACGCCGATGAACTCGACCGGCTGGAACATCATCCGGATCGCGACCAGCTTCGTGCCGTACCCGATCAGCGCGGCGACGATCGGAATGGAGACATAGAGCGGCCAGTGCCGGACGAAGTCGTCGAGAATGCCCGAGACGAACCCGCCCATCGGGTTCAGCCCAGGCTCGGGTCGCAGGCCTGCCAGAACTGCGCGCCGAGCCGCGAGACGTGGATGGTGCGGCGGATGATCTTGATCCGCTTCACCTGCTTCTCCACCTCGCGGACCGACTCGTCGGTCAGCAGGATCTCGTACTGCGTCTCGAGCGAGGGCACCTCCTCGTCCAGTTCGACCAGCCCGAGGCCGATCAGCCGGGTCACGTAGCCGGGCACCTGGTCCGGCAGCGACACCCCGGCCGCCTTGCCGACCGTCGAGGCGTTGCGCAGCACGATCCGGCCGGTGCCGCCCATGGCGCTGCGCTCGGCGACGTCGATCGCGGGGAACGGGGAGCCGTCCGACAGCGCGGCGAGGATGCGCGCTTCGTCGGGCGTGAGCTGGCGGAGAATGATCGCGTACAAGTACTCGCGGGCGCGTTCGCGGCCGAAGCCGATGGAGTGGTTGAGCAGTTCGGCCATCGCCGCGCGCAACGGTTCGACGTGGTCGCGGGCGGGCACCAGCGTCACGGTCGTCTCGACGGCGCGGCTGCCGACGTCGGCCCGGTTCATCGCGGACGCCGCGGTCAACGCCGCGTGATAGGGATCGTCGACCTCGTCGAGGCGGCGGCGCAGTTCGCTCAGCAGGCCGCGTTCGACCTGCTTGAGGCCGCGTTCGGCGGTGTCGATCCCGGGGAGTTTGCGGGTCAGGTCGAAGCCGGTGCGCGCCGCCCATCCGGCGAGCTGGCCTGCCCGGCGGGCCAGGTTGGCCACGTCCTCGGCGGTGCCCCGGCCGTTCGGTCGCTGGTAGTCCACGGGCTGCTCCCCTCACTGTTCGCGCTGATGCTACCTGCGAGTAGGCCGAATGGCCCTGTGATGCCTGGCCGGTGGGTGTTGGATGACGCGCATGACCGCGCCGTGGGGACCGCCGATCGACGTGCTGCCGCTGCTCGTCCGCGAAGAACAGGCGCTGATCGGAGTTCTCTCCGACCTCCGGACGCCCGAGTGGGCCCTGCCCGCGCTCGGCGAACGGACGGTGCACGACCTGACCGCCGACATCCTGGGCCGCAAGCTCAGGCGGCTCTCCCGGGACCGGGACGGCCACTTCGCGGAGGGGTCGTCTTGGGTCTCCGCCTGCCGGCAACTGTCGCCGGAGGTGCTGTTCGCGATGCTCGTGGACAGCACGACACAGCTGACCGAACTGTGGAAGCACCGCGACCTGGACGAACCGGCCGCGGCGCCGTTGTGGCTGACGGTCGCTCGCGACTACGCGGCGCAGTGGGTGCTTCAGCAGCAGGTCCGGGAGGCCGCGGCAGCTCCGCTGCTCGACGAGCCGGAGTTCCGGACGCCGGTGGTGGACACGTTTCTGCGTGCGCTGCCGCAGATGCTGCGAACGGTGCCCGCGCGGGCCGGACGTCAGGTGGCCTGTGCGGTGGAGGGAGCCGGGCGATGGACTCTCCGCGCGACCTCGGCGGGCTGGACGATCGACCGCGGCGCTGCGACGTCACGGTCTCCGCTCGCCTCTCTGGTTACCGACGCGGACGCGTTCTGGCGGCTGTGCAGCGGGACGTTGCCCGCATCGGACGTGGGCGCGCGAGTGCAGGTCAGCGGGGATCCCGCGGTGTGCGAGATCCTGCTGAGCCTGCGAGCGCCGGAATGCGGCTGACGGTACCGGTCAGCGCCGTCGGCGGGCCTGCTTCCGCAACTGGAGGATGCGAGCGCCGCCGATCAACGCGACCAGCGCGGCACCCGCGATCGCGGCGAACAGCATCGCCACCGCGAGCGGCATGCTGCCGGACGCGCCGAGGAAGTGGACGGTCGCCGTGTCCAGGTTCTGCAGGATGAACACCAGCAGGAACGCCAGCACGACGATCGCCACGATGACGGCGATCCAGGTGCCGCTGATCCGGGTGGACTTGACCTTGCCCCGGCGGCCCGCGGGTTTCGCGGCGGGCGGGCGCGGCCCGGGTTCGGCTCCCGGTGCGGTGCCCGGGGCGGCGTGGTCGAGTGCGCCGGGCACCTCAGTGCCCGGCGCCTCGGGAATTTCCGATTTCGCGGCCCCGTCGGGACCGTCGTTTCGCGCGTGGGACATATCGTGATTGTCCGCCCACTCGCCGTGCTGCGCTAATTCAGAGCTTGGCGTCGACCTCGCGCAGCACCCGGAGCGTGTTGCGGCCGGCGAGTTTCGCGCAGTCCTCGTCGCTCCAGCCGCGTTCCATCAGCGCGGCGATGAGCACCGGGTACTTCGACACGTCCTCGAGGCCTTCCGGCAGCTCGCCGACGCCGTCGTAGTCGCCGCCGAGCCCGATGTGGTCGATCCCGGCGACCTCGCGCGCGTGCTCGATGTGCGCGACGACGTCCTCGATCGTCGACTTCGGCTTGGGCGGCGCGTCCCAGGTCTCGGCGAACCGGCCGCGCTGGCCGAGGTCGAGGAACTCCTGCCCGGCGGCGGTCATCGCGTCCCGGAGCTGGTTGTCCCACTCGGTGACCGCGGCGGAGATGAAGGCGGGCACGAAGGTGATCATCGCGACGCCGCCGTTGCCGGGCAGCTGGGCGAGCACGTCGTCGGGGATGTTGCGCGGATGGTCGTTGACCGCGCGGCACGACGAGTGGCTGAAGATCACCGGCGCGCTCGACACCTCGATCGCGGCGCGCATGGTGCTCGGCGCGACGTGCGAAAGGTCGACCAGCATGCCGATCCGGTTCATCTCGCGCACGACCTCGCGGCCGAACTCGGTGAGCCCGTCGTGCTCGGGCTTGTCGGTTCCGGAGTCCGCCCAGGTGGTGTTGAAATTGTGGGTCAGCGTCATGTACCGGACGCCGAGCCTGCGCAGAATCCGCAGCACCCCGAGGGATTCGGCGATGCTGTGCCCGCCTTCGGCCCCGAGCAACGACGCGATCCGCCCGCCGGAGAACGCCGCCTCGGCCTCGTCGGCCGTGGTCACCAGCCGCAGCCGCTCGGGGTAGCGCTCGGCCAGCTGGTAAACCACCTCGATCTGTTCCAGCACCGCGGTGACCGCGCTGTCGCCCTTGAACTCGCACGGGACGTACACCGACCAGAACTGCAGGCCCAGCTTGCCTTCGGCGAGTTTGGGGAAGTCGGTGTGCAGCGTCGGCTGCGGGACCGTGAGATCCACGCCCGCCACCGCCTCGACCGGGTTCGGGCCCGCTTTGTCGCGGAGCGCCCACGGCAGGTCGTTGTGTCCGTCGGCGAGGATCGTGGAGGCGAGCAGGTCTTGCGCGCGAGTCAGCTCGGTCATGCCCCGACCCTAGCGAGCCAGTCCTTCGCCGTGCTGATTCCTTCGACGGTCACCTGATGCCCTCCCGGCCAGCGATGCGTCGCCACCTCCGCGTGCCGCTCGCGGAACTGGCGGACGAGTGCGTCGTTGGCTGGCAGCGGAGCCATCGGATCCTGCTCGCCGTTGGAAAGGAATATGCGAGTTCCGGTGAGATCGAGGCGCGGCAATTCCGGCAATGGGGACATCGACGAGAACAGAATCGCTTCCCGGAGCGCGTCCGGCCTGGTGAGCGCTACCGCGGCCGCGATGTTCGCGCCATTCGAGAATCCTACCGCCACCGCCCTGCCGAACCCGTACTTTTCCCGTGCCTCGTTGAGGAAATCCGCCAGTTCGTCCGCTCGCGCCCGGACGTCCTCGTGATCGAACACGCCCTCCGAAAGCCGCCGAAACCACCGCGCCGCCCCGTTTTCCGAAACCGGCCCCGCCGGCGCGAGCGTCCCCGATTCCGGGCTCAGCTCGTTCGCCACACTGAGCAAATCGTCTGGACCACCACCGGTTCCGTGCAGGAGAACAAGCACCGGGAGGTCCGGGTCGCCCTCGGCGTACCGGTGAATCATCGTCGCTCCTTTGTGGACACCTCAGCCTTCGTTGTCCAGAGTAACTTCTCGCGCGCAAGATGTATTCCGGGTAGACTCCGGAAGATGACCCCGGATCCGCAGACGGACGACGACGAGATCGTGACGTGGTGGGGCCTCGTGATCGAGGGCTATCTGGCCACGCAGAACGCACTGATGGGAGAAATCGCCGAACGGTTCGGCCTGGCTCCCGCGTCGTTCGACATCCTGCTGCGCCTGGTGCGGTCCCCGGAACACCGCATGCCGATGACCCGCCTGGCGACCGAAGCCGCCCTGTCGAGCGGAGGCTTCACCAAGGTGGCGGACCGCTTGGTCGCCGCGGATTTGATCTGCCGCATCCCGAGCCCGGAAGACCGCCGGGTGACGTTCGCCTCCCTGACCGAGCACGGGTTGGAGGTGGCGCTCAAAGCGAGAGCCGCGTGCGCGGAAATCTTGTGGCGGATCGTGCTCGGGCCATTGGGGCCTGATGCCGAGGGGCTGGCGGAGGCGATGCGGACGCTGCGGTCGGTGAACGGGTGATCGCGGGCTACCCGGGTCATGGATAACTGAAGCCGTCGGCCTCCAGCCGACGCCGGAGGACCGTCAAGCAGCGATGCCGGATGCGGCTCACGCTCGACGGGGAGATGCCCAGTTCGGCGGCCAATTGGTCGTGCCGCAGTTCCGGGCAGTGCGCCAGCAGGAGCATCATCCGCCGGTGGCGTTCCGGGAACTTCGCCACCGCGCGCCACAGCGCGGTCGCCAGTTCGCCAGCCAAGGTTTCCGTCTCGGGCGACTTCGCCGGTTCGTGTGCATCCAGGTGCGAGTCGTCGACCAGCTTCACCCGCGCGCGGTTTTCGGCTGCCCGGAGCGCCTGCCGCCACGCGACGGTCGTCAGCCAGCCGGCCAGGCCGTTCGAATCCCGCAAGTCCGGCTGGCGGGTGAGCAATTCCAGCCAGGCCGTTTGGCAAGCGTCGTCCGCGTCGGCGCGAAAGCCCGGGTTCGCGCCGACGATCCGGTTCATCCTCGTCAACAGACGGCGTACTTCGTCCTCGCTCCGCATTCCTCGCACGGGAAGGCTGACGAGCCAGGCCGCTCGGCGGATCCGGTTCAGCTGGGCGAATGCCGGATTGAGTGATCAACTTCGGCTGGATGTATCCAAGGACGAGCGAGTGTCTCGGGCACCTGAAATCAGGTCGCGGCAGGTCGATAAATCGACCGAGGCAACCGCGTCAACTCCGAGCGACCGCCTCCGCATAAGCCGCCGCCAAGCGTTCCGTGGCCGTTGGCCCGTCTCCGTCCGGCCGGGGAATCCCGAGATGCCGCTCCCGGAGCTCCGCCATGAATTCCTCCCACAGCGGCGGGCCGCCAGCTTCCAGGAGTTCCGCCCGGACGCGCAATTCCGGCGTCGTCGGCCGATGCCGCAACCCCCAGCTTCCCAACGCCACCAAAACCGGCACCAGCTGAATCGCCGCCTCAGTCAAACTGTAAGTCGCGCGCTGCCCGCGACCGGCTGAATCGCGCGTGAGCAATCCGGCTTCGGTCAGCGTGCGCAGCCGGTCGGCGAGGATATTCGACGCGATTCCTTCCTCCGACTGCGATTGCAACTGCCGGAAATGCCGCCGGTCGCCGAACATCACGTCGCGCAGGACCAGCAGGCTCCAGCGGTCGCCGACGACCTCGATCGCGGCGTTGATCGGGCACCCCGAGCGCGGGCCGTCCGGCATCGCATACCTCCTCCAAACCACTTGCACTTTACCATCGCCTCCGGCATAGTGCTTGCAAAAGACAAGCAGGGGGTATCGATGCTGGTACGCGTCCAGTGCTTCAACGTTTCCGCCGACGGCTACGGCGCCGGTCCGGACCAAACGCTCGAGCAGCCGTTCGGCCATCCCGACCCGGGACCGCTCTTCGCCTGGGCCGGGGCCACCGCCAGCTGGCCGATGCGCGGCGAACCCGGCGGCACTCGCGGGCTCGACGACTACTTCACCCGCGACATGCACCGCGGTGACGTCGGCGCGGAAATCATGGGACGCAACAAGTTCGGCCCGTACCGCGGGCCGTGGGAGAACCACGACTGGCAAGGCTGGTGGGGCGACGAACCCCCGTTCCGCGCGCCGGTCTTCGTCCTCACTCACCACGTACGACCCTCGATCACCCTGGGCCAGACCACTTTCCACTTCCTCGACACGACCCCGGAGGAAGCACTCGCGCAGGCAAAGAAAGCCGCCGGCGACAAGGACGTGCGGATCGGCGGCGGCGTCAACACGGTGCGGCAATTCCTCGAAGCCGGTCTCATCGACACGCTGCACATCGCCGTCGCACCGGTCGAACTCGGCGCAGGAGAACGGCTCTGGGCGAGCCCGGACGAACTGACCGACCGCTACCACCTCGAGAAAATCCCCAGCTCCAGCGGCGTCGTGCACCACTTGTTCTGGCGCAAATAAACTCAACGCAGGCCGGGCATCAGCCGTAACGCATTACCGGACAGAACACCGTCCAGGACCTCCGCGGGCAACCCCAAATCGGCGACCGCACGGACATTCACGGCAGTTCCCGGCACCCCAGGCCAGTCAGTGCCGAAGATCCATTTCCGGGCCAATCGCACGAGATCGAACCGCGCGTAATACTCCGGCAGTTTCTTCGGCGGCAGCCCGGCGAGGTCGAGCCACACGTTCGGCCTCGCCTGGGCCATGAACGCCGCCACGTCGTACCACCAGCCGCGGCCGCCGTGCGCGAAGACGAAGTTCACCGACGGGAAGTCTTCGACCACATCAGACAGCAGCGAAGGATCCCCATAGCTGGCACGGGATCCCGGAAAGACCGATAGTCCGGAGTGGAGGATCACCGGAATCCCGCGTTCGGCGCACAAGGCGTAGACCGGGTACAGCTCCTTGTCCGCCGGGGAAAACGCGCCGTGCACCGGATGGATCTTCAACGCCACCGCACCCAGCGCGAGCTGGCGTTCCACCTCGTCGACCAGCGGATGGTGCAGATGCGGATTCACATTGGCCACCAGGCGGAACCGCTCGGGGTTGTAAGCGACCAACGGCAGATTGTCTTCGATCGCCTGAATGCCGGTAGCCCGCGGACTGTATTCGCAAAACAGCAGCACCCGGTCGACGCCCTCCTGCGCCATGAGGTCGTCCATCGCCGCGGGGATCACCGCGCCGTCCGCGTCGTACACCGTGCGCCACGGGTACTCGCCGGCGAAGTCGCGCGCCCAGTCCAGCCACGCGGGCTTGAGCGTGGGCAGCCGCGGGGTGTGCACGTGGGCGTCCACCACGAAATGCTCGTCGATCATGCCGGCCAGTCGATCACGATTGCGGCTGCGGCACGAGCAGCGACTCGCGCACCATCTCGCGGATCACGTTCCGCCGGATCTTCCCGGTCGCGGTCTTCGGCAACTCGGCCATCTCGACCACCCCGCGCGGCCGTTTGAACGCCGCCAACCCCTCCCGGCAAAACTCGATCAGCTCCTCGGCGTCTACAGTGGACGAAGGGGCGGCGACAACGCAGGCGACCGGTTTGTCCAATCCGTCCTCGTCCGGCGCGGCGACCACCGCCACCTCGGCAACGGCCGGATGTTGCAGCAGCCGTTCTTCCACTTCGGACGGAGACACCCAGATCCCGCCCGCCTTCAGCATGTCCCCGAATCGGCCGAGACACGTGTAGGTGCCATCCGAGTTGCGCACGTAGCTGTCGCCGGTCCGCAGCCACGGGCCCTGGAAAACCTGTTTCGTAGTCTCGTATCGCGCCCAATACCCGGTGGCGATGGACGGTCCGGACACGAACAGCTCACCCGGCCGTCCCGCTTCCGAAATCACCGCACCCTGCTCGTCCCGGATTTCGACCGAGTACCCCGGCACCGCCACGCCGGTACTGCCCGGCCGCACCGCACCCGGCTGGTTGGACAGGAAAATATGCAACGCCTCAGTCGACCCGATCCCGTCCAGGATCTCCACCCCGAACCGCTCACGGAATCGCTTGAACAACGCCGACGGCAACGGCTCGCCAGCCGAAACCGCGTACCGCACCGAGGAAAACGAATCGTCCGGCACGTCGCTGGCCAGCAGCGCCGCGTAGAACGTCGGCACTCCGAAGAACAACGTCGGCCGGTCCGCCCGCGCCCGTGCGGCAATGAGCCCCGGCGTCGGACGCGCCGGTTCCAGCAGCGTCGTCCCGCCACAGGAGAGCGGGAAGAACGCCGAGTTTCCTAGCCCATAAGCAAAAAACAACTTGGGCACGGACAGGAACCGGTCCGAAGAGGACACTCCCAGCACCTGTGAGGCGTAGGTCGAGCACACCGCGCGAATGCTCCCGTGCCGGTGCATCGCGCCCTTCGGCTTGCCGGTCGTGCCGGAGGTGTACAGCCACAGCGCGGGCGAATCCTCCCAAGTCGGCGAGGCCACGACATCGTCCGTCGGGGTCAACGGCCACCGGTGCGTCCGCACTCCGGCGGGGAACTCCGCCGGATCGGCCCGGTCGAGCACCACATCGGTCACCTCGGGCGCACCGGTCAGCGCGCCCGCCGCCTGCGCGGAAAACTCCCCGGACACGCACAGCACCCGCGCCCGCGAATCGGCGAGCACCTGGCCCAGTTCGAGCCCGGTGACCATAGTGGACACCGGAACCGCGACCGCGCCGACGAGCATCGCGCCGAGGATCCCGCTCAGCAGTTCGACGTCGTCGACCATGCAGAACATGACCCGCTCCTCCGGACGCACGCCGAGCGCACGCAGTCCGGACGCGACCCGGTGGGTCTCGGCGGCGAGTTCGCCGTAGCTGAGCGTGCGCCGCGGCGAGACGACCGCGAGCGCGTCCGGACGGCCTTGGCCGAGCAGGTACTCCGCGGCGTTGAAATTCGCGGGAACCGTCATCGGTGCCCCCTCAGGTGAGGTACACGTACTCGTAGTCGAAAGGTTTGCCGTTGATGCCCTGCCTCGGCGGCGCGACCCAGCTGGCGATCTTCCCGCGCTCGTACACCGGGTGCATGAGCGACCGGACGAACGTCAGGTCCTCGGCCGTCGGCAGCCATTTGCGCCGCGCTGCCTCCCACGTGGCCTCGTCGACGATGCTGCCGTCCGGAGTAACGTGGTGGCCGGAGTTTATGCCCACCTCGCGGTTGAAACCAGGGTGCGGCAACGCGAACCGGAAGTCGATGCCCGCGTCGCCGAGGATCTTGTTCCACCGGTTGACCCCGGTTTGGCAATCCGCGGTGTACTCGGCGCGCAAGTCGAGATTCAGCAGCAGAATGGCCTGCAATTCCTCGGACGTCCAGGTCCCGTCGTCGCGCGGACGCTCAAGCAGGCGGCTGTCCTCGGTGAGTTTGTGGTCGTCCTTGCGCCGCGTCTCCTGCCAGCGGCCCTTGAGCCCCGCGGTGTAGTAGTTCGCCGCGTTCGTCGACGTTTCACTGCCGAACAGGTCGAGCGACACGGTGTAGTGGAAGTTCAGGTACCGCTGGATCACGTCCAGCGGGATCCCGCCGTGCGACGCGATGTCGTAGGTGTCGTGCTCGCGGATGAGTTCGGCGCTGCGCTGCACCACCCGGTCGACGCCGGTGGTGCCCACCATCATGTGGTGCGCCTCCTCCTTGAGCATGAACTCGCAGGTGCGCGACAGCGGGTCGAACGAGCTTTCCTTCAACGTGCCGAGCTGGTATTTCCCATCGCGGTCGGTGAAGTACGTGAACATGTAGAACGCGAGCCAGTCGGCCGTTTCCTCGTTGAACGCGCCGAGGATGCGCGGCGCGTCCGGACTGCCGGAGTTGCGCAGCAGCAGGCCCTCGGCCTCATCCCGGCCTTCGCGGCCGAAGTACGCGTGCAGCAGGTACACCATCGCCCACAGGTGCCGGCCCTCTTCCACATTCACCTGGAAGAGATTGCGCAGGTCGTACAGCGAAGGCGCGGTGAGCCCGAGGAGTCGCTGCTGCTCGACCGACGCCGGTTCGGTGTCGCCCTGGATCACGATCAGCCGCTGCAGGTCGGCCCGGTATTCGCCGGGCACCTGCTGCCACACCGGTTCGCCGGCGTGCTCGCCGAACGCGATCCGCCGGTCCGGTTCCCGTTCGGCCAGGAAGATGCCCCACCGGTAGTCCGGGACGTTGACGTGGTCGAAGTGCGCCCAGCCGTCGCGGCCGACGCTCACCGCGGTGCGCAGGTAGACGCCCTCGGTCTCCAGCGTGGGCCCCATCTCGCCCCACCAGTTCATGAACTTCGGCTGCCAGCCCTCCAGCGCGCGCTGCAGCCTGCGGTCGTCGGCGAGCTGGACGTTGTTCGGGATCTTGGCGTCGTAGTCGATCTTTTCGGGCATCGGTTCAGACCCGCTTCCTGTCGAAGACCGCCTTCTGCCCGGTGCCGTAACGACGCAGCGCGCCGTCGGGTCCGGAGGCGTTCGGTCGGGTGAAGATCCAGTTCTGCCAGGCGGTCAGCCGCCCGAAGATCTTGGTTTCGATCGTTTCCGGGCCGACGAACCGGTGGTTCGCCTCCATCCCGGTGAGTGCGTCGGGCGACAGCGAGGCCCGGCCCTCCAGCGCGATCCGGATCTCGTCCTCCCAGTCGAGGTCGTCCGGCGCGTCGGTGACCAGGCCGAGTTCGACGGCTTCGGCGGCGCTCAGCGCACGGTCGCGTTCGCGGGCCAGCCACGTCAGATGGTCGTCGTCGCCGTAGAACCGCGACTGGAGCCTGGACAGTCCGTTGCCCATCGGGAAGACGCCGAAATTGGCTTCCGACAGGGTGATCGACGCGCGTTCCGGCGAGTCCTCGTCGTCGATCGGCGGCCCGTCCAGCAGGTACTGCCGATCCGCCGCGAAGGCCAGTTCGAGCAGGCTGCCCGCGAAACAGCTGCCCGGTTCGATCAACGCGATCAAGGTACGGCTGGTGACGTCCAGCCGCTTCAGCGTGCGCTTGTAGTAGTGCAGGATTTCGTTGCTCAGCCAGTCTTTTCCGCTGAGCACGACCTCCTCGTGCGCGAGCACCTGCTCCGGATCGCCTTCGGTGCGCAGCACCCAGGTGCCGAGTTCTGGTTCGTTCGTGCGCAGCCGCAGGATCGCGTCGTCCAGCTCGCGGGTCATCCGCAGCAGCCAGCCGTCGAGCCGAGGTTCGCCGTCCGGACCGAGCACAGTGAGCGTGACCAGCGAGTTCGGCCGGTCATACGCGATCCGGACGTGCCGGTACTCGATGCCGTCGTCGGTCACCGACGGGTCCAGCGGGGCCAGCTCGATCCCCTGTTCAGCGGGCAGCCGGTCGGATTCGGCGGCCAGTTCGTGCGCCCGCGACAGCACCTTCTCGCGGAACCCGACGCGCGGCACCAGCTCGTCCACCAGCCGCCAGTCGACCGCGGTCCGGCCCTTGACCCCGTCCGGCCGCGTCGCGAACACGTCCGCGAGGTCCCGGCGAACCCGCCGTTTGTCGACCACCCGGGTGAGCCCGCCGGTGCCGGGCAGCACGCCGAGCAGCGGCACCTCGGGCAACGCGACGGTGGACGAGTTGTCGTCGACCAGCAGGATCTTTTCGCAGGCCAGCGCGATCTCGTAGCCGCCGCCGGCGCAGCTGCCGTTCACCGCCGCCACGTAGGTCTGGCCGGAGAACTCGGTCGCGTCCTCGATGCCGTTGCGGGTCTCGTTGGTGAACTTGCAGAAGTTCACCTTCCACTCGTGCGGCGACGCGGCGAGCATCCGGATATTGGCCCCGGCGCAGAACACCTTGTCCTTGGCGCTCGTCACGATCACCGCGCGCACCTGCGGATGTTCGAACCGCAGCCGCTGCGTGGCGTCGTAGAACTCGATGTCGACGCCGAGGTCGTACGAGTTGAGCTTCAGCTCGTACCCGGGCACGAGGCCGCCTTGTTCGTCGACGTCCATCTCCAGCCAGGCGACCTCGCCGTCGACGGCAAGCCGCCAGTGCCGGTACGTGTCCGGATGCCGCTCGAATGTGACAGGTGTGGTGGTGGTCACGTCCTCGATTGTCTACATGGTTTCAACGAACGTCAATGTTGTGTAGACATTTGCCCGGCGATGCTCACCCGGTTGAGCCGCATCGCCGCCCAGCACCCGAATATCCACAGCGCGAGTGCCGCGAACGTGTCGGTGAAGATCGTCGCGAACCAGAACGCCGGGACCCGCGGCACGCCGACGAGGAAATGCCCCGCGCTCGCCAGTCCAGACAGCGAGTAGACCAGCAGAAACGCCAGCGAACGCCAGTACTGGCCGCGTGCGTAGGCGCGATAGCCGAGTGCGCCGAACACAGTGAAGACCACCCAGCTGACCGCTACCACGACCTGCGTGACCGGCACGCTGATGCCCGGGATCTGCGGGTAATCCGCCGCGCGCACCACGTTGTGGGTGTAGTGCAGGACCGTGCTGACCAGGGTGAATGCCAGAATCACCCGCAGCGGGCCGAGTCCTTTCTCGCGCAGAACGTCCATACTGCTCGCCCCCTTGCGATTTGATAGATCGCTCTAGCGGGAGAGTACCCGGACGGCGGCGACCGGCCAAGCCGTGCGCGAAACTGGAGCCATGACCGAGCAGACCATCGAGGCCGACGGCATCACCCTGTGCCACGAATCGTTCGGCGATCCGTCCGCGCCGCCGTTGCTGCTGGTGATGGGCCTTGCCGCGCCGATGATCTGGTGGGACGACGAGTTCTGCGAGCAGCTCGCCGAGGCGGGTTTCCACGTGCACCGGTTCGACAACCGCGACGTCGGGCGCTCGCAGTGGTGGACCGGCCGGGCCAGCCTGCCGCTCGCGTACTTCCTGCGGTCCGCGCCGTACTCGCTCGGCGACCTGGCCGACGACGCGGGCAAGCTGCTCGACGCGCTCGGCATCGAACGCGCGCACGTGGTCGGCACGTCGATGGGCGGGATGATCGCGCAGGAGTTCGCGATCCGGCATCCGCGGCGCGTGCGGACGCTGACCTCGATCATGTCGACGACCGGCGCGCGGAACGTCGGCCTGCCAAGCCCGCGCGCCGCGCTCGCGATGCTGGCCCCGGGGCCGCGCACGCGCGAGGACTACGTGACACAGCTGGTGCGCACGTCAAAGCTGATCGGCTCGCGCGAGTACCAGTTCGACGAGGACCATTTCCGCCAGCGCGCGGAACGCACCTACGACCGCGGCCTCAACCCGGCGGGCGTGTTCCGGCAGCTCGCCGCGATCCTGTCCGCTCGCGACCGGACCGCCGATCTGCGCCGGCTTTCCGTGCCGTCCCTGGTGATTCACGGCACGGCCGATCCGCTCGTGCACATGTCCGGCGGCCGCGCGACGGCCCGCGCGCTGGGCGCCGACCTCGATCTCGTGCCCGGCATGGGACACGACCTGCCGCGCGAGGTGTGGCCGCGCGTGATCGCCGGGATCAAACGGCTCGCTACCCGCTGATCGTCACCGAGCCCAGGTTCGAGAAGTGCGCGGCGACGCGGGAGCCTGGGCGCAGTTCGACGGCGTCGGTCATGCCGCCGGTCAGCACGAGCCAGCCCGGTTCGAGCGCCAATCCGCGTGCGGCCAGCGAATTCGCCGCCAGCGCCAGCGCCTCGGCCGGGTGGCCCTGCACGGCGGCCCCGGTCGCGGTGTCGACGATCTGACCGTCTACTTCGAGCAGCGCGGCTTCCAGTGAAAGGTCCAAAGAGGACGGTGGACGGCCGACCGAGCCGAGCCCGAACAGCGCCGACGAACCGTTGTCCGCCACGACGTCCGGCAACGTGAACCGGTAGTCGCGGTACCGGCTGTCGATGATCTCGATTCCGCCGTACACCTGGGAAACCGCGGCGAGAGCGGTAGCCGCGGTGACGCCAGGACCGGCGAGCCGTTCGCCGAGTACGAACACCAGTTCCGGCTCCGCGCGCGGGTGGATGAGCTGCGGCGTCGGGGCGCCCGCGGGCAGCACCATCGCGTCGGTCAGCCACGCGAGCAGCGGTTCCTCGACGCCCATCCGCTGCTGCTTCGCCCGCGACGTGAGCCCGAGCTTCACCCCGATCAGCGTCTCGCCGCGTTCCTGACGCAGCCGCAGGGCTTCGTCCTGGATCGCGTACGCGGTGGCGAGGTCGAGGTCCGGCCAGGTGTCGGTGAGCTGCGCGCTCTCTTCGGTCCGGTTGAGCAATTCCTGCGCTGCAGCAACGATATCGGCGGTCACTTGTCCTCCTCCGGCGCGAACACCGCGGTCACGCTGCCCAGGCCAGCCATGGTCGCCACGACGGTGTCGCCGGGGCGGACGGTCTGTGCGGCGGTCATCGAACCGGGCAGTACGACGTGGCCGGGCTCCAGCGTCACGCCGAGCGGGCCGACCGTGTTGGCCAGCCACACCAGGGCGTTGATCGGCGAACCCAGCACCGCACCGCCCGCGCCGGTGGCCGCGAGCTGGCCGTTGACATGCAGCGTGCAGCCGGCGAGCCGCAGGTCGACGTCTCGCAGATTGGTCGGGCTGCTGCCGAGGATGACGCCGCCAGACGACGCGTTGTCCGCGACGGTGTCGAAGATCGAGATTTTCCAGTCTCGGACCCGCGAATCGACGATCTCCAGCGACGGAAGCACGAAGTCGACCGCGCGGACAGCGTCGGCGACGGTTACGCCCGGACCGCGCAGCGGCGCGCCGAGCACGAACGCGATCTCCGGTTCGATGCGCGGCTGCAGGAACCGCGTCGTCGGGATCGGCTGGTGTTCGAGCAGGAACATCGAGCTGGTGAGGTGCCCGAAGTCGGGCTGGTTCACGCCCATCTGGCGCTGCATCGCCGCGGACGCGAGGCCGACCTTGTGGCCGCGCACCACGTCGCCCGCCGCCACCCAGGCGCGGACTTGCTCCTGCTGCACGCGGTAGGCGTCTTCGATGGTGCCGTCGGGAAAGGTCTTCACGAGCGGATCGATCGGCTCGTGGCGCTCGTACGCGCTCCTCAGCAGCGCGACGGCGTCCTGCAGCTCAGCGGGTTCCACGGGCCGAACTTTGCCTGACCGCGCCGCCTGAGCCAACCCGGCCGTTCCATTCACCGGTACGGACGAGTTCTCTCGCTCGCTAATCTCTTGCGCGCGAGAGTTTGTCGGCGTACCGTACTTCGTGTTGGCTCCCAGAGAGGACGTGACCTGCCATGGCACCCACCGAGACCGAAGTCGCCCAGCTCGCGCAGGCCCGCGACCGGCTGCGGGAGCAGCACCTGCACCCCGCGGCGGAACGCCCGGCGACGGTCGGCCGCGGCATCCACCACACCGCGCTGCTGTCCAGCGACGTCGAGCGGACGATCACCTTCTACCAGGACATTCTCGGCTTTCCGCTCACCGAGCTGATCGAAAACCGCGACTACCCGGGGTCGAGCCACTTCTTCTTCGACGTCGGCAACGGCAACGCGGTCGCGTTCTTCGACCTGCCCGGCCTCGACCTCGGCCCGTACGCGGAGGTGCTCGGCGGGCTGCACCACCTGGCCCTGTCGCTCACCCCGGAAGCGTGGGCGGGCGCGCGCTCCCGGCTCGACGCCGCCGGCGTGAAGTACCAGGAAGAAAGCGGCACGTCGATCTACTTCGCCGACCCGGACGGCGCCCGGATCGAACTGATCGCGGACGACCTCGGCGAGATGTACGGCTCGAAGATCGGCTGAACCACTGGACTCGGCACCCCGCCGGGTTCAGAGTGTTGGCCCATGGGCGACTGGGCGGCTTCGCGGCAGAAGGCACGGCTCGACCGGCGGGAAGCGATCGACGAGCTGATCGCGCGAGTCCGCTTCGAGGTGCGGCTGCACCTGGCGGAGCCGACCGCGATCAGCCGGTACGACGATCTCGCCGAGGTTTTCGCCCTCGGCCACAGCGAGTGCGCCGCCTTGCTGGCGCACGGCCGGTTGCTGCCGTGGTGGGAACGACGGCTGCTCACACGATTCGCGCGTCGGCTGCACGGCCGCGCGATCGCGGGCAGTGTCGCTGACGTGCCCGCGGGCGAGGCTGTCACTGGTGCTTTCCGCGTGGAGATCGCCCGCCTTCTTCCGGACGCCGGCGACACCGGTGCCCGCTATGACCTGCAAGGACGCGGTCTGCTGACCGTCCTTCGCCTAGCGCTCGGCGCCCGCGGCGAAGCGTGGCCAGACCGGCACGAAGTCGCGTCCACTGTCGCGCGCAATGTTCTGGTGTGCAGCTCCGCGTTCCTGCGGCGGTCGCCCTGGCACGTGCTGTGGCCGGTGTATCGCGTCCGCGGCCTGCGGTTGTGGCGGTTGTGACGTAGCGGAATCGTTCGCTGGGCGGGGATGTTGAGGAGAGTATGAAGCCTGAAGAAATTCTCGCCAGCGCGCGCACGATCGCCGTGGTCGGCCTGAGCCGCGACCCGGGCAAGGCCGCGCACGGCGTACCGGCTTCGCTGCAGGCGCACGGTTTCCGGATCATCCCGGTGCATCCGTCGGCGACGGAACTGCTCGGGGAGAACGTTTACCGGTCGCTGGAGGATATTCCGGAGCCGGTGGATCTGGTGGACGTCTTCCGTCCGGCCGACGAGGCACCGGACATCGCTCGTTCCGCGGTGGCGATCGGGGCTAAGGCGTTGTGGCTGCAGCAGGGGATCGTGTCGGCGGAGGCGCGGCGGATCGCTTCGGAGGCCGGGCTGGAGTATGTCGAGGATCGGTGCACTGCCGTGGTCCGGGCGGTCGCGGGGATTTCGCTGGCTTGATTTCCGGCTGTTTGCCGAGGGAGGACCCGCGCTCCGGAACCGACCGGAGCGCTGCCGGTCACGGGTTGGCCCCAGAAGACGGCCGCAAGATCGCGATGTCGCCGACTGTGTGCCGCACGTCGAAGAACCGTTCGGTGATCCGCCAGCCTTCGGCGGTTCGCCGTAGCCGGTCCCGGTAGACCCCGAAGCACTCATAGGGGGCCAGCGCGGCTCGCTCGGCCGCGCCGTAGTGGTACACCCGCGCCTTGCACCGGGCGATCGCCTGGTCGCCGTCGAGCTCCACGATATGGTTGCCCAGCAGGTGTTGCGAGGGACCGCATCCGTCGAGGAAGGACCGGATGGAGGCCACGATCGCGGCCCTGCCGTTCAACTCCTGCCCGCCGTAGCGGCCGACGGCGTCGGCGGTGAAGACCTGATCGAGCGAATCCCAGTCCCGCTCGTCCAAGCTGTAGCTGTAACGGTTGACGACCTCGACGATCGCGTCGCGATCGCTGATCTTCGGCGCAGCCATTGCACTCCTCTTGCCGATTTACCGCTGCACGCTAGGGATCGAACGGCTGCGCGGACGCGCCCGGTCCCGCTCAGCGGGCAGGCCGGAACGGACCGCCACGGGCGTCGGTACGGTCCGTGCCGATCCCGGCCACAGCAGCCGCAAAGTCCGGGCCGCTGGCATTTCACTGATGCGGGCGCAGATCCTTGGCCGAATTTAATCGACGGAATGCTTCGGAACGGTTGGGAGTCGCGATGAAGTCCGCGATGATTCGCGCGCATTCCCGGGGGCTGTGCACTGACGTGTCGCACTCCACGTCGTAATCGCCATGGGCGTGCACGATCGGATACTGCCGCTCCGCCAGACCGGCGGGGCGGTCGCCTCGCACCTGCTCGCGTCGTTGCAGCTCCGGCAGCGGGCAATGCACGCCGACGAAAGTGACTTCCTGCTCCTGCAACACTTCCAGGCAATCGGCGAGCCAATGCGGCCGGAGTACGTGGTCTGCGATCACGCCGTTGCCCGCCGCCGCGAGCCCGGCCAGCATTCGGTGGTAGCCGCGCACAGTCCGTTCGAAAACCTCGTCGAACTCCGGCGTGCCGAATTCGGGCGTCTGCGCCCGCGATCGCATGCTGTTGACCGCATCCCTCGGCAGGGAGAAATACGGACCCGGCAGCAAATCCAGCAGTTCCGCCGCGATACTCGACTTGCCGGAACTGGACGTGCCGTTGAGGAGGATGACGTGTCCGCTCATCCGACGAGCCGGTAGCCCACCCCGCGCACCGTTTCGATCGTCCGCGTCCCGAACGGCGCGTCGATCTTCCGCCGCAAATACCCCACGTAAACCTCGACCACGTTCTCGTCCCCCTCGTAATGCGCGTCCCACACGTGCCCGAGGATCTCGTTCTTGGTCAGCGCCGCTCCTTGCCGCCGCAGCAGAAACTCCAGCAGCCCGAATTCCCGCGCGGTCAGCTCGATCCGCGTCTCTCCTCTGTGGACAGTGCGCGCGGCCGGGTCGAGCCGCAGATCCCCCGCGGTCAGCACCGCCGGGCGAGCCGGTGCGCCCCGTCGAAGCAACGCCCGCAGCCGAGCCAGCAAAACGACGAACGAGAACGGTTTCGAGAGATAGTCGTCCGCGCCGAGATCGAACGCGTCAGCCTCGTCGTACTCGCCGTCCTTCGCCGTGAGCATGAGCACCGGAGTCCAATTCTCCGCCGCCCGCAAGCGTTTCAGCACTTCGTAGCCGGAAAGCTCGGGAAGCATGATGTCGAGCACCACGGCGTCGTAATCGTGCTCCATCGCCGACCAGAGCCCGTCCCGGCCGGTGTGCGCCACGTTCACCGTGAATCCCTCGGCGACCAGGCCGCGGCGAAGGGTTTCGGCGAACTCCAGCTCGTCCTCCACGATCAGCAACCGCATGCTCAGTCCTCCTCGATCCGGGGCAGTTCGATGCTCGGCAGTTCGATCACGAAATGCGCGCCCGGGTAACTCGGGTCTGCCACGTCGACGTACCGCGCGCGGCCGCCGTGCCGGGCCGCGATGCCGGCCACGATCGACAGGCCCAGCCCGGTCCCGCCGCGTCGTCGCGAAGCATCCAGCCGCACAAACCGCTCGAACACTCGCTCCCGGTCGTCTTCGGCGACGCCCGGGCCGTCGTCGCTCACCTCCACTACGACCATCTCATCTTGCACCGAGCTCGCAATCCGGATCCGCTCGCGCGCGTGCCCGCATGCGTTGTCGACGAGGTTGCGTACGGCGCGACGCAGCTGCGCCTCATTGCCACGCACCTTCGCCGGCCCTGCGCGCACTTCGATCTCGACAGCCGCTTCGCCGCGTACGCGTTCGGCTTCGGCACGGACGATGTCGTCCAGATCGACTTCAGTACGTGCGGGCCGGTCGGTGGCGTCGTCGGTGCGCGCGAGCATCAGGAGGTCGTCGACCAGCTCCCGCAGGCGCGCGGTCTCGCGCGTGATCACCGGCACCAGTTCGTCGGTGGTCTCCGGGTGCTGGTTCGAAACGTCTAGCGCGGTGCTGATGGTCGACAGCGGCGAGCGCAGTTCGTGACTCGCGTCGGCGACGAAACGGCGTTGCGCGGCCTGTGCGGACCCAAGCCGCTCAAGCATCTCGTTGAGCGTGACAGCAAGCCGGTGCACCTCGTCGCCTCCAGGAGGCAGCGGTACGCGCAACGCGAGGTCGCGCGTCGAAATCTCGGCGACAGTGCGCCGCATCCGCTCCACTGGGCGCAGCGCGGATCCGACAGAGCGGTACACCGCGAAGCCAGCGATACCGAGCAGCGGCAGCGAGATCAGCCCTAGCAGCAGCGTAAGCCGAGCAGAGGCTTCAGTGACCGGCTCAAGGGACCGGGCGGAGATGACGGTGAACGGTCCGCCCGGCCCGTTGACGCCTTCCGAGACCAAGCGGTAGTCGCTGCCGTCGCCGTCTAAGCCGAGCGGCAGCGTCTCGACGGTCTCCTGTCCCGGAGCCGGGCGCGCAGCGGTGATGGCCGGACGGCCGACGATCGCGGGGTCGCTCGCGATCGGCGTGCTTCGCGGCCCGAGGACCTGCGTCACGGCTTCAGTGTCCCCAGTGCTCGCGACGTCGCTCGGAGACAGATCTCGCGCGCCTGCGCGCACGAGTTGGACAGCAACCTGCCGCGCGGTACTTCGCGCGCTCTCGGTGACGCTTCGGTCGAGCGACTGTTGCAGCAACAGCACCACGACGACGCACGCGGTCGCGATGGCCAACGCCAGCGCGAGCACGGCAACCCCGGTTGTCCGCATCCGGACACCTGCGGCAGCGAGAAGTCTCACGCACGCAGCGTAACGAGCGCGGAGGGACGTCATCGGGCGCGGCGCGCGGCCAGCCGTTCCGAGCGCAGCGTGTCCACCTCAGTCAGGTCCAACGGCTTCAGCGCATGGCCGAGCACCCACGACAACAGCAGGTCAGCAAGCTCGGGATTGCGCGCCAGCGCCGGGCCGTGGAGGTAGGTGCCGAGAACATGATCGGTGACCGCGCCCTCGCTGCCGTCGCCGTTGCCGGTGCCCCGGACGACGCGGCCCAGCGGTGCGCTGCCCGGGCCGAGCACGCTCGCGCCCTGATGATTCTCGAAGCCGGTCAACGGCGTCTCAAGCAGGTTCGGTTCGACGATCAGCTCAGCCACCGCACGCTGCTCCGCCGGCTCGGTGACCAGGTCGAGCAGCCCCAGCCCAGCGTGTTCGATGCCGTCGACGCCGCGGAAGCGCGTGCCGAGAATCTGCAGACCAGCGCACACCCCGAACACCGGACGTCCAGCGTCCGCCGCGCTCCGCAGGCCAGCCGAGTTGCGCAGGAAGTCCGCGGCCAGCACCTGCGCCATGTCCTCGCCGCCGCCGAGCAGATAGAGGTCCAAAGTGGACGGAACCTCGGAGTCCAGCGAAACCGGCACCACCTCGGCGTCGTAACCGCGCCACTGCAAGCGTTTGCAGAGCACTTGCGCGTTCCCGGAATCGCCGTACGTCCCCAGCACCTCGGGCAGCAAAAGGCCGATTCCGACGGTCGAATCAGACATCGGGCAACCGGTCCACCAGGTCACGGAAGGCGGTGTAGTTCGCGACGAGTTCGACCCCGCCCGGCGGCAGCGTGTCGATCGCGCTGACCGGGTCCGGGGCCGACCAATGCGGCACCTCGGCATAGCAAAGCCGCACCGCGAGATCCGCGGACCGCTCGCCGGCCACGACGACCTGACGGCCGCGCAACCGCTCGAAGTGCACGTCCCAGAGCCACGACAGGTCACGGCCGTCCGCCTCGTGCGCGTTGACCGCGACGACGACCGGAGTGTCCTCGTCGAGCACACGCAACGTTTCGGCCCAGCCAGCCGGGTTTTTCGCAAGCATGAGCCGAACTGAATGCCGCGTGCGGCGAATCGTGCGGTAGCGGCCGCCGATGTCGGTGATTGTGCGCAGCCGAGCCGCGGCGGTGTGCGGCGGCACGCCTACGCAGTGCGCGGCAGCGAGCGCGAGAGCCGCGTTGGCCCGGTTGGCCTCGCCGGGCAGCCGCAGGTCGAGGTCGACTTGCCTGCCGCCGGGCGTGTGGACCAGGTCGCCGTCGAGGTTCCAGGTCGGCTCCGGGCGGGCGAAAGCGCACACCGCGCACCGCCATTCGCGATCGGTGTGCGTGATCGCGCCGCCGCAGCGCGGGCAGGAGACGGAATCGCCCGACCAGCGCCGTCCGGTGCCGACCCACACCGGGCGCGCCGCCGCCGAGGCCGCTGACGTGACCAGCACGTCGTCGCAGTTCGCGACCACGACCGTGCGCGACAGCCCGGCGAAGGCGGCACGGAGGTCGCGCTCCATCATCCGGACCTCGCCGACGCGGTCGAGCTGGTCACGGCTGAGATTGAGCAGCACGAGCGCCGCGGGCTGCACCTGCTCGGCCACCCACGGAACGTAGGTTTCGTCCACCTCAAGCACCGCGTACGGCGCGTCCGGGCGGGCGGCGAGCGCGGCCACGAGACCGTCGGGCATGTTCGCTCCGTCGCCGTTGTGCGCGACCTCGGCGAGCGCTTCGAGCGCGCGGGTCAGCATCAGCGACGTGGTGGTCTTGCCGTTCGTGCCGGTGACGATCACGACCGTGCGATCGCGGCCGAGCCTGCGCAGCGCCTTGGGGTCGAGCCGCAGCGTGACGCGGCCGCCGATCACCCCGCCGCGGCCCAACCGGGCGGTACGGGAAAACCACGCGGTCATCCGCCCGGCGGCGACCGACGCCCGGGTGCGCAGACGTGTTGACATCACGACAAACCGTGCGGCACGAGCGCTGTGATTTTCCTGAGAGGGTGACTCCAGTCTCCGTTACCCTTTGTAAGCAGTCTTACCGATCGGAGGTTGAACCATTCGGCGCAACCTTGACCTTGCCCAATGACAGAGATCGGTCAAGATCTTCCGTCCATACATCGGAGGTGTTAGCGTCCAACCCCGCTTGATGGCACCACGCACCGGTGACCGGGAACGCAGAGCGACAGGCGGAGGGCGAACGTGGACGCAGCAGCACGCGGGCTGGACCAAAGCGGCACCCTGGAGCGCGGGCTGGCGGTGCTCGAACACGTCGGCCAGCACCAGGAAATTTCCACGAACGCGCTCGCCCGGCAACTGGGGTTGTCCCGCAGCGCCGCCTACCGGATCGTCGGCACGCTGAAGCGGCTGGAGTACCTGGAGGCGGACACCGTCACCGGACGCGTGCGGCTCGGCACCCGGCTGGTCGAATTGGGCGCCCGCGCGATGGCGGCGACCGACCTGCACCGCTGCGCGCCGCGGTATCTCACCGCGCTGGCCGAACGTTCCGGAGAGACGACGTACCTCGCGGTGCCGGACAACGACGCGATGGTCTACGTCGCGACCGAGCGCAGCGCCAGCGCGGTCACGTTGTCCTGCCGCCTCGGCACCCGGCGGCCGCAGCACGCGACGTCGCTGGGCAAGGCCTGGCTGGCCGCCTTGCCGGAGGCTGACCGGGTGGAGCGCGTGCGCCGGATGAAGCTGGACAGCCTCACCCTCAAGACGATCAACGACCCGGTCCGGCTGCTGGACGAGCTGGCGCGCACGCGGCGTCGCGGCTGGGCCGTGGACGACCTGGAGAACGAGCCGGACGTCGGCTGCGTCGCGGCGGCCGTGCGGGACCACTCGGGCCGTCCGATCGCGGCGATCAGCGTTGCCGGGCCCGCACCGCGGGTGATGCGCCGGGCGGACGAACTGGGCGCGACGGTGGCCGGGACGGCGGCCGCGTTGTCGATGCGGCTCGGGTACGTCCGAAACCGCTGAGACCGTTCGGGCGGAGCGCTCGGAGACATCGGACCAGCGGCCCGGGGATGCGGAACTGGGCGCGTCGGCAGCCGGGACCGCAGGCACGTCCGAAACCGCTGAGGCCATTCACCGGATCGAGTCGGGCAGCCAATTTCCGTCGTCGCTACCTGCGAAAACAGGTTGTCCACAGGCGTGTCGACTTGTGGACAACCCTGGGGATGGGTGGCGGTGCCACCGGGAATTGTCGGCCCGGTGGCGGATCGTTGCGGGCATGTCGATCACTGCCGCACCGCACGGTGCCCCGCTACCTCGTTCCCGCTTCCAGCTTGCTGCACGACTCGGCCCGCTCCAGCAGCAGCACGCGCTCCCGCTCGTTGCCGGTCATCTTCGCCGCGCGCTCGAACTCGGCGCGCGCCTCGTCCCGGCGGCCCAGTTTGTACAGAAAGTCACCGCGCACGCTCGGCAGCAGGTGGTAATTCTTCAGCGCGGGCTCAGTCAGCAATTTGTCCACCAGCGCCAGCCCGGCTTCCGGTCCCTCCGCCATCGAGACCGCGACGGCCCGGTTCAGCTCGATCACCGGAGACGGCGTGAGCTGCGCAAGACCCGAGTACAGCGCCGCGATCCGCGCCCAGTCGGTCTCCTCCGGCGTAACCGCGACGGCGTGGCACGCGGCTATCGCGGCCTGCGCGGAATACGGCCCGTACGTTCCGTCCGCCAGCCGTTCGGACCGGGCCAGCGCGGTGAGCCCGCGTTGGATCAGCAGGCGGTCCCAACGGCTGCGGTCCTGGTCCATCAACAGCACGGGTTCGCCGTTCGGACCGGTACGCGCCGCCGAGCGCGACGCCTGGATCTCCATCAGCGCGACCAGTCCGTGCACTTCCGGTTCGGCGGGCATCAGACCGGCCAGCACCCGGCCGAGCCGCAACGCGTCCTCGCACAGCGCGGGCCGCATCCAGTCGTCGCCGCGCGTGGCGGAGTAGCCCTCGTTGAAGATCAGGTAGATCACTTCGAGCACGGCCGGGACCCGAGCCACGCGCTCGTCGCCGACCGGCGTTTCGAACGGCACCTTGGCCTCGGCGAGCGTCTTCTTCGCCCGCACGATGCGTTGCGCGACAGTGGATTCCTTCACCAGGAACGCGCGGGCGATCTCGTCGGTGCTGAGCCCGCCGAGCATGCGCAGCGTGAGCGCCACCCGCGCCTGGGTGGACAGCACCGGATGGCACGCGGTGAACACCAGCCGCAGCAGGTCGTCCTCGATCTGCTCGTCGTCGAGCACCGCGTCGAAGTCCGGCAGCACGCCCTCGCCGAGCTGTTCGGCTTCCCGGCCGATCTCGTCGAGCTTGCGGCCGAGGGTTTCGTTCCGCCGGAACAGGTCGATGGCCCGCCGCTTCGCGATGGTCATCAGCCAGGCGCCAGGGTTGCGCGGCACCCCGGTCTCCGGCCACTGTTCGAGCGCGGCGACGAGCGCGTCCTGCGCCAGTTCCTCCGCGAGGCCCACGTCGCGGGTCATCCGCGCGAGGCCGGCGATCACCCGCGCCGACTCGATCCGCCAAACGGCCTCTACCGCACTTCGCGTGTCCACCGGCCCATCAGACCGGCCCGGCCCGCCCGAGGCAACCCTCGGGCGGGCGCGGCGTCAGAGCTCGCCCGCCATCGGACGGATCTCGACGGTGCCCGCCCGCCGGTCCGGATTGGGCGCCCGCTTCATCAACTCGACGATTTCGGCGAGCGACTCCCCCTCCAGGATCCACACGCCCGCGACGAGTTCCTTGGTCTCGGCGAACGGGCCGTCGACCACGCTCGGCTCCGCGTCGCCGTCGAACCACAGCAGCCGGGCGCCTTCCGCGCTAGGCGTCAGCCCGGCGGCCTGCACGAGGTGACCGGATGCGGCGAGGTCCTCGTTGAACCGGCCCATCTGCTCGATCAATTCGGCGCTCGGCGCGGCTCCCGCTTCCGATTCCTGACTGGCTTTCACCAGCACCATGAACCGCATCAGTTCTGCGCAGCCTGCTCGCGCAGCTTCTCTTCGGCCTCGCGCAGCTCCGGGGTGAGGTTGTCGCCGAAGTCCTCGGCGTCGAAGATCCGCCGGATCTCGATCTCGTGGTGCGCCCCGTCGGTGTTGGGCACCCGCTTGATCCACTCCACGGCTTCCTCGAGCGAACGGACCTGGAGGATCCAGAACCCGGCGATCAGCTCCTTGGTCTCGGCGAACGGACCGTCGACCACGCTGGGCTCGCTGTCCCCGGAGAACTTCACCCTCGCGCCCTCGGAGCTCGGAGCCAGCCCCTCGCCCGCGAGCATCACGCCGGCCTTCACGAGCTCCTCGTTGAACTTGCCCATCTCGGCGAGCAGTTCGGTGCTGGGCATCTGGCCGGCTTCGCTCTCTTCGCTGGCCTTCATGATCACCATGAATCGCATCTTCGGTTCCCCTTCGCTCTCGGCTTGCTTCCACCACTGCGTCGAACGGGCCGGGGCCGGATCGACAAGGTCTTCGAACTTTTTTTCTGGTCGCGAAACTAGCAGGTCAGGCGAACCTCGGAGGACAAAACGGGCATGGGAGAATCGTTGTCCGTGGCAGTACTTCCCGAAGCTCTCCGCGCCGCCCTCGACGACGAGCTGGCCCGGTTCCCCGAATCCCGGCTCGCGCAGGCCGTGGACCGGCTCAGCAAGCGTTATCGACAAGGCGACTCGGCGACGTCGCCGATCCTCTCCTCGGAGCTGGATGTCGCCGCGTATGCCGGGTACCGGATGCCAGCGACGTACGCGGCAGTCAGCGCGGTGCTGGGCGAGGTGGCTGCCGCAGCCCCCGGATTCGTCCCGAAGACGCACGTCGACATCGGCGGCGGCACCGGAGCAGCCGTGTGGGCCGCTGCCGACGTCTGGCCGTCGCTGGAGAAGTGCACTGTCCTGGAGCAGGTGGCTGCCGCGCTGGCGCTGGGACGCAAGCTGGCGGCGAGCGCCGATGAGCCAGCCGTCCGCACCGCGGTCTGGCAGCGCGGGCTGGTCGATTCCGCGTCCGCGGCACCGGAGGCCGACCTGGTCACTCTGTCGTACGTCCTCGGCGAGCTTCCCGAACGCGGCCGTGCCGACGTCGTCAAGTGGCTCGCCGCGAAGGCTGGCACGGTCGTGCTCATCGAGCCCGGCACGCCAGCGGGGTTCGCACGGATCCGCGAGGCTCGCGAAGTCTTGCGCGAGATGGGCCGCAGCGTGGTGGCGCCGTGCCCGCACGATGACGCCTGCCCGATCAAACCGGGCGAGGACTGGTGCCACTTCTCCGCACGGCTTCCCCGAAGCGGGGTGCACCGGCGGATCAAATCCGGCACGCTGGGATTCGAGGACGAGAAGTTCTCGTACGTGGCGGCCACGTCGGCACCGGTCGACCGTCCGTCGGCCCGGATCATCCGGCATCCGCGCAAGCACAAGGGGTTCGTGCAACTCGACCTCTGCACCGTCGACGGGCTCGCGCCCGGCACCGTCGTGTCGAAGCGGCACGGCGTGCGGTACCGCGCCGCTCGCGACGCGGAATGGGGAGACGCCTGGAGCGTGGAGTAACCCGGCTTCTCCGGCTGCGATGTCTGGTTGGCCGCGTCGGCTCCGACTGTCTGGTGTCAGCGGATCTGAACCGGAGAGGACACCCCATGGACTTCCACGAGCGTTGCGCCGAGATCCTGCGGCAGACGGAACTGCTCACCGCGGCCGTCGAAGGCGCGGACCGGACGGTGCGGGTCGCGGCGTGCCCGGAGTGGAATCTCGGACAGTTGCTCGACCACGTCAGCACCGGGCACCGGTGGGCGGAGGAAACCGTGCGGACGCGGGCCGGCCATTGGCTGCCCGACGACCACCTCCGGAATCCGGTGGACACCGCACGACCGGAGTCGTGGCTTGTGGACGGGGCGAAGGCGTTGGTGGCGACGCTGCGCGAAGCGGGTCCGGACGCGGAGGTATTCACGCCGGTCCCGAACGGGCCGCCGCGGGCGGCGTTCTACGCGCGCCGGTTCATGAACGAGACGCTGATCCACCGCGCCGACGCGACGCTGGCCGCGGGCGGGGAATTCACCGTCTCGCCGGAAGTCGCACACGATGCGATGGAGGAATGACTGGAGCTCGGGTCGCTGCCGCAATTGCTGGAGTACGTTCCCGAACGCCGCACACTGCTCGGCCCGGACCGCACGATCCACCTCGCGCCGACCGACCACACGGCGTCCTGGACGGTCGATCTGACCGGCGATCAGCTGGCCTGGCATCCGGGTCCGCCGGCGAACGCGGCGGTCACCGCGGCCGCGCCGCTGGGCGACCTGCTGCTGATGGTCTACGGCAGGCTGTCGCCGGAGATCGCGCACCGCATCGGCGACACCGAATACCTCGACCGCTGGCTCTCGCTCGTCGGCTTCGGCTGAGCCGGTCAGTCCCAGCGGATCGGGAGGCTCTTGATCCCGTTCTGGAAGTTCGACCGCAGCCGGCGGGGTTCGCCCGCGAGCCGGACCTCGCCGAGCTGGTCGAACACCGCCGCGAACAACGCCCGCATCTGCATCCGCGCGAGGTGCGAACCGAGACAGAAATGCGGGCCGTGGCCGAAGGTCAGGTGCTCGCTCGGCGCACGCGTCACGTCGAACACGTCCGGATCGGGAAAGACCGTCTCGTCGCGGTTGGCCGAGGAAAACCACACCACGACCTTGTCCCCAGCCTTGATGTCCACATCGGACAGTCGAGTGTCCTCGGTCGCGGTGCGGCGGAAGTGCATCACCGGCGTGTGCCAGCGCAGCATCTCTTCGACCGCGCCGGGAAGCAGGCTTCGATCGTCGAGAAGCTTGCGGTACTGCTCGGGATGCGCGAGCAACGCGGCCATCCCGCCGGGAAGGCCGTTGCGCAGGGTTTCGTTGCCCGCTACCGAAAACAGCCAGAAAAGGTTCTCGAACTCTTCGATCGACACGCGGCCGCCGTCGTCGTCCACGTAGTGCATCAGGTTGCTCATCACGTCGTCGCCGGGGTGCTCGCGTTTGTGCTCGCCAAGCGCGTGCGCGTAGGCGTAGAGGTCCGGCATTCCGGCGCGGCTGCGCGGATCCGGCATCTGGCCGTCCGGGCCGGGTTCCGGGCGCACGGCCAGCGCGGCACGGGCGAGGTCGGTGACATCGTCGGTGTTGACGGTAGCGCTCACCGCGTATTCGGCGTCCTGGAAGCCGATCACGCGGTTGCTCCAGTCGAACATCAGCCTGCGATCCTGTTCGGGCACGCCGAACACCTCGGCGAGCGTGAGCAACGGCAGATCGGCGGCGATGTCCTTGGCGAAATCGCATTCGCCGCGATCGGCCACCGCCGCGACGAGATCCCGTGCCCAGCCTTCGATCCGTTCCGTGATCCGGCCGACCGCGCGCGGAGTGAACGCCTTCGTGAGCAGCCCGCGCAGTCTGCCGTGCTCGGGCGGGTCCATGTTGAGCATCATTCGGCGCACGTACCGCAGGTCCTCCGCGGTAGCCGGGTCGCGGATCTGCGTACCGCCGGACTGCGACGAAAACACCGCCGGAGTGCGGAGCACGTGCCGTACGTCGGCGTGGCGCAGCACCGCCCAGAAATCGTCGATCCGCGTCACCGGCGTTTCCCGGCGCAGACGGGCAAGCAGGTCGTAAGGCACGCCCGTGACGTAGGTGTCCGGGTCGGCGATGACAGCACTCGACACGTTTCGACCCTAGCCCCGAGACCGCCGCCTGCGGAAAGATCCGTCCGGTGGAAAAGCTGAAGCTGCGCGTCACCGGAGAAGGCGAACCGCCGATCCTGCTCCTGCACGGGCTCGGCGCCACCGGCGCGGTCTGGGACGGCCTCGCCGGCCGGCTCGACCAGCGACTGCTCGCGCCGGACCTGCCCGGCCACGGCGGCTCGCCGCGACTGCCCGAGTACACGTTCAAGGCGCTCGCGGCCGCGGTCGCCGAGGCGCTGGACGAGCCAGGTCCGATCGCCGTCGTCGGCCATTCGCTCGGCGGTGTCGTCGCGCTCGAACTGGCGAACGGCCGCTACGGGCTCGACGTCAGCAGTGTGCTGGCAGTGGGCATCAAGGTGGAGTGGAGCAAAGACGACCTTGCCCGCGCCGAAGCGATGGCAGCCCGTCCGCCGCGGCTGTTCGACACTCGAGAGGAGGCCGAAACCGCCTATCTGAAGATCTCCGGGCTGACCGGCCTGGCTCCGGCAGACCCGGACGGCGTCACCGAAACCGCCGACGGCTGGCGACTGGCCCTTGATCCATCCGCCTTCGGCGTCGGCCGCCCGGAAATGCCGAGCCTGCTGGCGGCCGCGCGCTGCCCGGTGGTGCTCGCCACCGGGGAAAACGATCCGATGTGCCGTCCCGAGCAACTGCGGGCCCTTGTTCCCGAGGCAGTGGTCCTGTCCGGGCTCGGGCACAACGCGCACGTCGAGGATCCGGCCGCGGTGGCGGCGCTGCTCACACCGCGCAGCGACTGAGCAGGCGCTTAGACTGGCCGGGTGACGACGATCGATCCGACCCGGACCGGGCTAGACCAGCTGCTGAAGCTCGAACCGCTCGAGCTGAACCTGTTCCGCGGCTGGTGCCACCAGGGTTCGCCGCAGCGGGCGTTCGGCGGTCAGGTCGCGGCGCAGGCCCTCACCGCGGCCGGCGCGACCGTGCCCGCGGCGCGGCACGTGCACTCGCTGCACGGTTATTTCATCCGCGGCGGACGCACCGACATGCCGATCATCTACGAGGTGGAGCGCACTCGAGACGGCGGTTCGTTCACCACGCGCCGGGTCGTCGCGATCCAGAACGGCGAGAGCATTTTCAGCCTGTCCGCGTCGTTCCAGACCGAGGCGGAAAGCAGTGCGCACCAGGCGCGGATGCCGGACGTCCCAGCCCCGGACGAGGCGGGCGTCGTCGAGCAGGACCGCTCGCCGATCGTGCTGTCCGCCATCGAGGTCCGCTTCGTCAGCAGCCCGGAAACCGGCCTGCCCGACACCGGCCGCGGCCCACGTCAGCAGATCTGGGTCCGGGCGAAGGACGCGCTGCCGGACGCCCCGCTGGCGCACGTCTGCGCGCTCACCTACATCTCCGACATCCGCCTGGCAGGCACCGCCCTGCTGCCCCACCGCGACGACCCGGGCGAACCCCAACTGACGTCGCTGGACCACGCGGTGTGGTTCCACCGTCCGTTCCGCGCGGACGAATGGCTGCTGTTCGACATGGAAAGCCCCAGCTACGCGAACACGCGAGGCCTGACCCACGGCGAATTCTTCACCACCGACGGACGTCTCGTTGCCTCAGTGACGCAAGAAGTGCTGCTGCGCAGGCGCTGACTCAGTCCGATGTAGACAGTTCAGCCAAGCCGAACCCGCGCCGGCCCGGCCGGTTCCGCGGCAGCCTCGGCAACCGGCTCGCGCAGCACCTTTGACAACTGCCACGCCTCAAGCCCGGCGAGCACGGTGTTGGCGACGACGAGCACCAAATACAACCCGGCCTGCACCGAAAGCCGGAACGGATGCTCGTCGGAAGCTCCCGCCAGCAACGAAATGTGGCACGCGACAACGACCACCATCGACGCCGCGGACAGCCCGCCGAGCACGATGAGCAACACCCGCAGCACCCGGGTGCGCCGCCAGTTCAGGTAGCCGGTCTGGACCAGATCCGGAGTGCTGACCATGACCAGCCCGCAGCCGTAACCGGAAAACCCGCCGACCACCCCGCCACCCGCGACCAGCGCGGTCGTCAGGTGATACGAAACCGGCACCCGGTAGGCGGCGAGGATCGCGGCCACGCAGACCAGCAGCCCCAACGGCAGGTGCGGCCAGCCGTACCAGGGAAGCCGCCGCTCCATCCGGAGAATCGTCGGCAGATCGATATCGCGGTACGCCTCGGGGTCGCGCAAAGCCATTCGCACCGTTCCTCTCGTCCCGGAAACCCCCGGTGTGTGCGCGGTGACCGGCGAAGCCTAGGGCAGGCCGCCCGGCCGTGCAAAATCCACCTGAACCCGCCGCCAAGAGGCGCCAGGTCACCAGCCCCTTACTTTGGCACCAGGCCCCCGTCCCACCCGCCGACCGGGAAACCCCGCGTGACCCACGCCACCCGCCAGCTCACGCGCATCCTCTCGACCAGCAGGAACTTTCTCCGAATCCGCATTCACTTCTTGCGCTTCCTCCAGGGTTGTCCCGGGATGTCCGGTAGAGCGATTTTCTGTCGGTGGTGCAAGTTAGGCTGCAGGCATGAACACCGACGCACCCACCGTCGCCGCCGAAGATCTCGCCCAAGGCCAGTGGTTCTGGCACGAACCCGCTCCCGGCCTGCGTTCCTGGCCGCTGCAGGTGGCCACGGCCGAGATCCTGGAAGACGCAGTCCGCATCATCACCACCGACGAGGTCCGGGAACTGGTCTCGTACGCTCGCGACCGCCGGGTCCGGCTGGCCGTCGCCTCCTGAACTGAAACACCAACAGCACCACCACTGGGGAAATCTGGGGGACCGGGCCGCCGCGCACGCGAACGGCCCGTCCAATATGGACACCACGTCCGATGCCCCGGCTTTTCGGCCGGATCTCGCGCTGAATTTCCTTACATTTTCGGCAGAACCTGCTGCCCTGCACCCCGCCGCGCCCGTCCACGACGGTCACAACGCGCTCCGCTCACTCCGCGATACTCGCCGCGCCCCGGGTCACCGCCGGCCACGCCACATCCACTGCGATCGCTGTCTCGGCCACTGGTTTCTCGGTGCTCCACTGCGCTCGTTGCGGCACACCGCTGCTCCGCGCCGGGATTGCCAATCCACATTGGCACCCACGACAGAATCGGCCGACTGCAGCGCCTGCACCAACGCACACCCGCGCAGCACACCGCATCACCTGGCGTCATCTCGCGCGGCATGCCTGCGGCGCATCGATAGTCACGGTGCCGTCACGTCAGACAATCACGCGGCGTCGTTAGCGCAACGGACCTGCCCCGATCGCCACGGAACCCTCACATCCCGCAACCATGCGGTACATCACGCGAAGTTGCCTAGCACAGCACGCTTGCCGCACGACCGCGTCGCGACCGTCGGCGGTAGCGCGTGAATCCGTTGCCTTGCAAGCAGATCTCGCCAGCGTCGATCCGCCGGTTCTGCATGAAAGGCAAGCGCGACCGACCCGGTAAGCCACCCCCGCCGACCGTCGCTCGGCGCAATGAGCCGCGGGTCAGCGGGAAAGGACGCCTTGCAGCAAGACGTCCAAGAGGTGCCGAGCGCGGGTGTCCCACTCGTCCTCGTCCAGGCGCGTCAGGTAGCCGGACAAGATGAAGAAGTCGCGGGCGTCGATGTCGGGGCGGATGGCCCCTTCGGCCTTCCCTGCGTCGAGCAGGAGCGTGATGGCGTCGCCGAGCGGGCCGTGGCTTTCTTCGGACAGGCCTTTCCACACTGCGGTTTCCAGTGCCGCGAAGACGCCGCGCTTGACTCGTGCGTATTCGGTGATCCGGTCGAACCAGCGCGACAGCGCCTCGACCGGTTCGCTGGCAGCCAGCAGTTCCGGAGCCAGCGCGACCAAGTCTTCCACCTCCTGCCGGTACACCTCGGCAAGCAGGTCCTCGCGCGTGGGGAAGTGCCGGTAGAGCGTTCCCTGCCCGACACCGGCCGACTTGGCCACCGCGTTCAGCCGCAGTTCTCCCGAGGAGGCGATCGCTTCGCGGGCGATCTCGACGATCCGCTCCCGGTTCTCCCGGGCGTCGGCCCGCTGAGCCGCGCTCATCGCCGACGACCCGCACCAGTGGAAACGCACATACCGCCACGGTATCGCGGACCACACGAGAGCTGCATAATCTGCGGCCTGGCACGCCCGGCGGCGACCAGGCGCTCGCGGGGAGCATCTCGCTCGCTAACGACCAATCGGCAGCTGGGGAAACGGCGGCCCCGCCAATGTCCGGGGGCAAGAACAGCCGCCTTCACGCTCGACGGCGTCCCCACCCCAACGACCAAGAGCTCCCGGAGAACAGCAGCCGTTGCGCCCGCCGACGACCATGAGGCCCCGGGAACGAGCGGCGTCCCCGACCTTGACGACGAACAGCACACCGTTCCCGACCCCGCCAACCCCAGCCCAAGACTCCGAACAGGACGCCACCCGCCCAACCCCTTCTCCACCAACCAACCCCGCCCATTGATAACCCTCGCCCCCCGGTTAAAACACGCCGCGCATAACTCCCGGTTTCGATTGACAAGCCTTCCGGCCCCGGCAGAGGCTGATCACAAGCTGCCAGCGCCCGGAGCGGTCCGGTTACCCTGTCAACGAGCCGAAAACCGCACCGAAAGGCGAGCCCCGGCGCTGAAGCGTCAACCGTCACGAGTTCCCTAGTGAGGAAAACGATGTCTCTCGAGCACTCCGCACTGTCCGACAGCAGCCAGGACCGGCGGGTGGCCGCGTTGGAGGAGGCCGTCGCGGGGCTGGTGCGGCGGGTTGAGGTGCTTGAGGCCGAGGCGGAGATCCGGCGGGTGCAGGCGCGCTACATGTTCCTCTGCGACACGCCCTGCCCCGAGTTCGGCATCGACGGCGACGACGAGCGCATCGATCTCATCATGGAGCTCTACACCGAGGATGCGGTCTGGGAGGGCGTCGGCGAGTACTACGACGGACAGTTCGGGCGGGCCGAAGGCACCGCGGCTATCCGGGCGCACTTTCAGCGGTTCTGGGGCGAGAAGAAAGATCCCGAACTTCTCCTGAACGCCCATTATCTCACCTCCGAGCAGATTCACGTGGACGGCGACGAGGCCACCGGGCAATGGATCCACATGCAGCCGTGGCTGTTTTCCGACGGGAAAGCGCTCCTGCGGTCCAGCCGGTTGAACAACGCGTTCCGCCGCGTCGGCGACACCTGGCGGATCACCCGCACGCGCACCGAAAACGTCTTCATCGCCCCGCTGCCGGAAGGCTGGGCCAGCGACTATCCCTCGGCCTCGGTGCTGATGAAGCCATGAGCGACGACCCGGTCGTGCACGTGGTGGACGACGACGAGGACCTCCGGCAGTCCCTGGTGTTCCTGCTGGAGAGCGTCGGCGTGCAGGCATTGACGTACCCGGACGCCCAGACCTTCCTCGACGAATTCGATCCGGCCGAACCCGCGGTCGTGATCGTCGACGTGCGGATGCCTGCGATCAGCGGTTTTCAGCTGCAGGAAAAGCTCGCGGAAATCGACTGCCCGGCTCCGCTGATCTTCTGTTCCGCGCACGGCGACATTCCGATGTCGGTCCGCGCGCTCACCGCGGGGGCGGTCGATTTCCTGGAGAAGCCTTACCAGGCCCAGCGCATGGTCGAGGTGGTCCAGACCCAGCTCATCGAGGCCCGCCGCCGGTTCGCGGAGCATGCCGAGCGGCAGGCGGTCCGGGCTCGGCTCGATACGCTGACTCAGCGCGAGCGCGAGGTGCTGCGACTGGTCGTCGACGGCATGCCCAGCCAGGCGATCGCGCACCGGCTGGGCACCAGCGTCAAAACCGTCGACGTGCATCGGGCGCGGATCAAGGCGAAGACGTCAGCGGACAGCCTGGGGACGCTGGTCCGCGACATCCTCACCCATCGCGTCACCGTTTGAGCGCGGTCTCCGTCCAGCGGCCGGTGACCAGCAGAGCGGTCTCCTCCCACGAACGGCCGACTAGCTGCAATCCCAGTGGCAAGCCAGCCTTGTCGCGCAGGCCTGGGACGGCGATGACCGGCAGGCCCAGCGCCTGCCACGGGCGGCTGAGCACGGGATCGCCGGTCGCGGTCAGACCGGGAGGGGCCGAACCGAGCGCGGCAGGGGCGAGGACGGCGTCATAACCGCCAACGACCTCAGCGAGCCGCGAAGCACCGGAAGCGACGACGTCCAGCGCGGCCTCGTACTCCGCGCGCGGCATCTCCGCGCCAGTACGCAGCAGTTGCGCGAGCGGGACGCTGAGGCGGTCCGCGGAAGCCAGCTCAACAGCGCGTTCCCGCGCCGCTTCGTAGGCCATCACCACGGGGTGTGCGGCAGTCAAAGCAGCGACCAGAGCAGAATCCGGGAATTCGTCGACCACGGCACCGGCGGCGCGCAGCCGGGAAACCGCAGTACCAAGCGCGGTCTCCATCGCTGGGCTCATGCCGGTCGGAGACCACACCAGCAATCGCGGTGCCGAGGAAGCAGCGGCCTCCGGCTCTCCCGACAGCGCTGACCAGGCCAAGGCCAGGTCGGAAACCGTCGCGGTGAACATGCCGTGGCTGTCCAGGCTCGGGCTCAGGCCGGTGACGCCGTCGACCGGGAACCGGCCCCGGCTCATCACCAGCGAGGCGACTCCGCAGAATGCGGCCGGTCGCGTAACCGAGCCAGCGGTCTGCGAACCCAAAGCCAGCGGGACGTGTCCGGCGGCAACGGCGGCGGCGGAACCGCTGGAGGAACCGCCAGGGGTGTGGCCGGGCGCCGCGGGATTATCCGTGGGACCGGGTGCGAAGAAAGCGAATTCCGTGGTGACCGTCTTGCCGATCGGGACCGCTCCGGCTCGACGCCATTCCCGGACGATCGAAGCGTCCACAGTGGCCGGTGGGACATCCGCGCGCAGGACGGAGCCGCAGCGGGTCGGCAGTCCGGCCAGGTCGATGATGTCCTTGACGCCCAACGGAACTCCGCCCAACGGACCCGTCGAAGCAGGCACGTAGGCCGACGAAACCCAAGCGTCGAAGGAAGCCGCCGCGATCCGCGAGCGCGCCTCCGCCACGGCGGCTTCCGGTGTCGTCCGGCCAGCGGTCAGGTCGGCGACCAGCGCGCGCAGCGACCACGGGCCGGTCACGGCTGGGTCCAAGCGGCGTCGGCGGTCCAGTAGTCCATGCCGCTCGCGCTGACCGCGTGCCGCCAGTCGGACGTCCGCCGCAGCAGCGGTTCGACGCGCGCGGTGGCCTCGTCGGCGGCGTCCGGGCCGTCGGCCGGGACCTGCCAGTGCACCCAGTCCAGTTCGCGGCCGTGCTCGTCGTGCACGAAGAGGTCGACGTGCCGCCAGCCGTAGCCGTGCGTGTCGTTGTAGCAGGTCAGGGTCATCCGGTCCACGGGTTCTCCTCGATCAGGCGCTGAGTGCGGCAAGCCGGTGGAAGCGGCGCTGGAAGTACACCAAAGCACCGCTGTCCGGCGCGGTCAGCACCTTCTCAATCTCGACGAACAGCACCGAATGCGACCCGTGCTCCTGTTCGCCGACGATCCGGCCGACCAGCGAGGCCGCCGCGCCGCGCAGGACCGGTGCGTCCTCGCTGTCGAGGTCCCAGCAGTCCCGGTCGAAGCGTTCGGCGGTCGGCACCTTGGTCGCGCCTGCGAAGTGCATGGCCAGGTCCTCCTGGCCGGGGCCGAGGACGTTGACGCAGACCTGGCCGTTGCCGACCAGGATCGCGTGCGACCGGCTCGACCGGTTCACGCACACCAGCACGGTCGGCGGGCTGTCGGTGACCGAGCAGGCGGCGCTCACCGTCATCCCGGCGAGGCCGTGCGGGCCGGCGGTGGTCACGACGTTGACGGCCGCGGAGAGGTTGGCCATCGCGGTGCGGAATTCGCGCTGGGTCCGGGTCAGCTCGGACACGGTGCCTCCTAGGACTGGGGCCGGGACTCCGCTGACCGTACAAAGCCGCACCGGTACCGGGATATCGAGAACTTCCCCGGCGTAGCTGAAGAATTCCTAACCCGGGCCGGTCGCGGGCAGTGCGAAGCCGAAGCGCGAACCGCCGCCCGCGCGGTGTTCGGCCCAGATCGTCCCGTGCTGGCGGGTGATGATGCGGTGGCTCAGCGCCAGCCCGATGCCGCTGCCGCGCTCCTTCGCGGTGAACGACTCGTCGAACGGATTGCGCGGGAAGCCGCGGCCGCGATCGTCCACGGTGACCACGCCGGTGTCGCCGTCGCGGCGCGTGGTGAGCACCAGGCTGCGCCGCTGCTGGGGGCACTGGGCCATTTCCTCGATCGCGTTGAAGCACAGGTTCAGCACGACCTGGCCGGTCAGCACGCGTTCGCAGTGCACGGGCACCGCTTCGCCCGCCCGGTCGAAGGTCACCTCGATCGCGGCCGGTTCAGCTCGCAACCGCACGAAATACAGGCATTCCTCGACGATCTCGTTGAGGTCGGCCACCTGCTCCACGTGCTCCAGATGCCCGACGAAAGCGCGCACGGACGACACGATCTGGCTCGCCCGCTCGATCTGCCGGACGGCGCTGTCGATGCCGTACACGACGGGCGCGGCATCGAGCGTCCGCGACCGCACCCCGGCCAGGAAATTGCCCGCGGCGGCGAGCGGCTGGCTCAGTTCGTGCGCGATCGCCATCGCCATGTCGCCCATCGCGGTGTAGCGCGCCAGGTAGTTCTCCCGGTGCAGGTCACGCTCGCGCTGCACCTCGCCGCGGATGCGCTCGGACACGTCGTAGAGCAGCAGCAGAAACGCGTCTCCACCAGGCTCGCGGAGCCGTTCGACGCTTCCTTCCAGCCACACCCGGCCCTGGATTTCCAGCCGCACCTGCGTGGCTGGCACCGCGCGTTCGCGGACCTCGTCCCAGGTGGCCGGACGGTCGTCGAGACGCAGGCCGGCGTAGTCGGTCAGGCGGCCGAGCGGCTCATCGGGCGTCGCCCCGAACAGCGCGACCGCGGAGTCCGTGGCGAACCGCAGCTCGCCCGAGCCGTCGAGCATCAGCGCGACCGCCGACGTCTGCCGGGCCAGCGCGTCCACCCAGGACGTGGTCAACCGCAGCTCACGCTCGATTTCCTGCTCGCGTTCGATGTCGCGGAACTGCACCATCACCGCCGGGCCCTGGGCCAGCTCGACCCGCGTGGCGACCGCGTCCGTCGGAATCACCCGGCCGGATTTCGTGCGGTAGTGCCATTCGATCCGGCTGACCCCCTTGTCGACCGCCTCCTGCAGCCACGCCCGCCCGATCACCCGGTCGTATTGCTGCGCGGAGCTGCTCATGTGGTTCGCCTTCAGCGGCCGCAGCTCGGTGACGCTCCATTCGAGCATCTCGCAGGCTGCCGGGTTGGCCCACAGGATGTTCTTCGTCGCGCCGTCGTGCACGAGCACGCACGTGCGGCTGGCGTTGAGCATCGCGACGAAATCGTGCGTCGTCAGCTCGGGCGCGCGCGGGTCTGCCTCCATCGGCTCAGCGTAAAGCCCCTGGCTGGCGGCTCGCACTGAAGAAATCCCCTACGCCCGCTCAGGCACTACCAATTCCCGCGCGCCGCCGTGGTTCGTACCGTCGGAGCGACCGCACCGGCATTCTGAGGAGCAGCGATGAGCGAAGTCACCATGGAGGAGGTGCTCGCCGAGCTCGCCAAGCGCAAGGACGAGTTCCAGCAGCAGCGCTACGTTCCGCGCGACTTCATTGACCGGCTCAAGCAGCTCGGCATCTACCGGGCCAGCACGCCGGCGAAGTTCGGCGGCAACCCGCTCCCGCCGGCCGAATTCCTCCGCCTGATCGAGCAGATTTCCACTGTGGACGGTTCGACCGGCTGGGTCGCCAGCTTCGGCTCGTCGCTGATCTACCTCGCCGCGCTCCCGCTGGACACCCAGGCAGAGCTGTACAAGGACGGTCCGGACGTGGCGTTCGCCGGCGGTCTTTTCCCGGTCCAGCCCGCCCCGGCGACCGAAACCGGCTTCCGCGTGGACGGCCGGTGGAAGTTCGCCAGCGGCTGCATGGGCGCGGACATCCTCGGCGTCGGCATCCCCGGCGACGAATCGACCGGCGGGAAACCGCGCACCGCGCTGCTGCGGCCCGAGCAGGTCGAAATCGTCCAGGACTGGGACGTCGTCGGCATGCGCGGCACCGGGTCGTTCGACCTGGTCGTACGCGACGTCGAGGTCCCCCGCGAGTGGACGTTCATCCGCGGCGGCGCGCCCATGGTCGACGAGCCGCTCTATCGCTACCCCACAATCGCTTACGCCGCACAGGTTCTCGCCATCGTCGGCGCGGGCGTCGCGCGTGCCGCGCTCGACCACGCCCGTGAGGTCGGCGCTGGCTATACCGGCGTCACCGGAGCGCCGAAGCTCGCCGACCGCGGCTACTACCGCACCGGGTACGCCGACGCCGAGGCCGCGCTGCGGTCCGCCCGTGCCTGGTTCTACGAGGTCAGCCACGAGGTTTGGGACACCGTCGTCTCCGGCGACGAGGCCACCGACGAGCAGAACGCCCAGCTGCGGCTTTCGTCCGCGCACTTGGCGAAGACGGCGTCCGAGGTCGTGTCGAAGCTCGTCGAGATTTCCGGCACCGCGCCGATCTACTCGACGCACCCGCTGCGTGGACTTCAAGGCGACGCACTGGTACCCAAGCAGCATGCGTTCCTGGGCCCGGCCATCCACGACGCCGCCGGCGCGGTTCTCATGGGACAGCCGCCGACCAGCCCCGGATTCCGCTGACCAGCCACCACCACGACGAGGAGTCTCCGACTGTGAGCACGCAGCCCCTGCGGGTGCTTTTCTGCATCGGCATCAACCAGAACTTCTTCGACCTGCCCGCCGACGACATCACCATCGGCGACGTCTGGCAGTCCTTCGTGTCCATGATGGACCAGCTGAAAGCGTTGCCGGGCATCACTTTCATCGGCGACATCGACGACGACGCGCACATGGTCGGCCCGTCTGACGGCTGGCCGTGGACCTGCTACATCCTCGCCGACGCCGACAGCCAGGAAACCGTCAAGGCCGGGTGCAACCTGCTGCGCACGACGGAGGTCGGCAGCAATGGCGTCAAACTGTGGCGCTTCGCCAAGATCGAAGCCCGGATCGGCCGTCCGCTGACCGTCCGCGAAGACGTCGACCTGCCTGAGTGAAATCGGAGAACTCATGACTGAGAACGCGAAAGTTCCCGCCGATTTCGCTGAGAGCGACCGGGTCGCCGCCCGGCTTTACACCGACCCCGAAATCTTCGAGCGCGAGATGACGCAGATCTTCGAGCGTTCGTGGGTGTGGGTCGCGCACGAAAGCGAATTGGCGCAGCCCGGGAACTTCAAATCCACTTACGTCGGCCGCCAGCCGGTCATCGTGACGCGGGACCGCAAGGGCACCCTGCACACGATGCTCAACCGCTGCCGTCACCGCGGCGCGAGCCTGTGCGAGAAGCCGAGCGGCAAGGCCAACGGCTTCACCTGCCCGTACCACGCCTGGAGCTACGGCCTCGACGGCAAGCTTCGCGGCATCCCTTATCCTGACGGCTACGAAGGCGTGCTGGAAAAGGGCGAGCTGTCGCTGAAGAAACTGCGCACCGAGTCCTACGGCGGCATGGTTTTCGCGACCTTCGCCGAAGAGAGCGAGTCCCTTGAGGACTTCCTCGGCGACGCGAAACTGTGGATCGACCGCTTCATGAAGCAGGGCGGCGGCTACCCGATCAAGGTGCTGGGCAAACACCAGTTCAAGTTCCGCGGCAACTGGAAAATCCAGCTGGAGAACACCACCGACGGCTATCACTTCCCGATCGTGCACCGGTCGTGGATGGCTTCGGTGGACGCGGAAACCGCCGACATGATGTCGTTCATGACCGATCCGTCGGCGATCACGCATTCGCTCGGCAACGGCCACAGCGTCATGCAGATGGTGCCGGAACACTCCGATCTGGACGTCGACGACGGCACCGAACCGCTCCAGGGCCGGTTCGACCACGTCGTGGCCGAGCTGTCGAAGACGCTGGACGAGGCGCAGGTGCGCAAGGTGGTCCGGGCCATGCACGGCACCGGGTTCAACCTCAACCTGTTCCCGAACGTTTCGATGTCCGCGGCGTTTTTCCGCGTGCTGCGGCCGATTTCGGTCAACGAGACGCTGATCGAACACGTCGCGATCGGTCCCGACGGACCGCCGGAACTGGACGTGGTCAACCGCGAACGGCTGCGCATCCACGAACACTTCCAGGGCCCGTTCGGCTTCGGCACACCCGACGACGCCGAGGGCTGGGACCGCGTGCAGCGCGGGGCGCACGGCGGCCCGGACCTGCCGATCCTGGTCAACCGCGGACTCGCGCGGGAGAAGGCGAGCCCCGAAGGCTGGCCGACCTCGCACGTCACCGACGAAACCGGCATGCGCGCCGCGTACGCCCAGTGGAAGGAGATGATGGGCGATGACTGAAACCATCCCCGTCACGGACCCTCGCGTCGCGCGCGCCGTCGAGCTGGTCAACCGCGAGGCGGAACTGCTCGACCGCACGGAATACCACGAGTGGGAGAAGCTGTTCTCCGAAGACGGCATTTACGTCATCCCGATCGACCGGGAAACCGACGATTTCGCCGGCTCGCTGAACATGGTCTACGACGACGCGCGAATGCGGCAGATGCGCGTCGCGCGGATGACCGAGGGCTACGCACTCGCCGCTGTCGATTCCGCCCGCACCGTGCGAACGGTGTCGCGCTTCGTGCCGGAATCCGTCTCCGACGAAGAGGTCGTACTGCGTTCGGCACAGATCCTGGTCGCCTACAAGCGAGGCAACCACGACCTGTGGGCTGCGGATCTGGTGCACCGCATCCGGTTTTCTCCGGAAGGCCCCGAAGGCGACCGGATCGCGTTGAAGGTCGTCCGGCTGGTCAACAGCGACGAAGCCGTTCCGGCCGCGGGATTCCTGCTGTGAGCGCGCCGGAGGAGCCGCACGTCGCGGTAGTCACCGGTGGTGCGAACGGGCTCGGCGAAGCGATCGTCCGGCAGCTGCACGCCGAGGGTTACCGCGTCGCGATCGTGGACGTCAACGGAGAAGCGGCCGAAAAGCTTGCCGCCGCCCTTGGCAACTGCCGCGGCTACGCGGTCGACGTACAGGACCGGGCGGCGCTCGCGCAACTGAAGGACGACGTCGTCCGCGATTTCGGCAGTGTGCAGGTGCTGGTCAACAACGCGGCCCGCACTCAGGCCGCCCCGCTGATGGAGATCACCCCGGAAGACCTCGACGCGGTCCTCGCGGTCAACTTCACCGGCACGTTCACCGCCTGCCAGATCTTCGGCGCGTACTTCGCCGAGCAGGGCTACGGGCGGATCGTGAACATGGCGTCGCTGGCAGGCCAGAACGGCGGCACCGCGACCGGCGGGCACTACGCGTCGTCCAAGGGCGCGATCATGTCCGCGACCAAGGTGTTCGCGCGCGAACTCGCCTCGCGCGGGGTCACCGTGAACTCCGTGTCCCCCGGCCCGTTGGACAGCCCGATGGTGCATTCGATCGTCGGCGAGGACAACCTCGAGGCCTTCACGAAGAACATCCCCGTCGGACGGCTCGGCGACCCGGCGTTCATCGCTCGGATGGTGTCGCTGCTCGCCTCGCCCGGCGCGGCCTCGGTCACCGGGGCCTGCTGGGACGCCAACGGCGGCCTTTACCTGCGCTGAACCGCTTGAAACGGAGAGCCGATGCCGAACACCGTGGTCCGCGTGGCCGAGGTCGTCGAGGAAGCGCCCGGAATCCGGGCGCTTCGCCTCGTGCGCGCCGACGGCCTGCCGTTCGACCCGCATCCCGCCGGTGCGCACGTCGACGTCACCGGCCCGACCGGGATCCTGCGCCAGTATTCGCTGTGCGGGCGGCCGGACGACACGTCGTCGCTGCTGATCGCGGTGAAACGGGAGCCGGATTCGCGGGGCGGTTCCGAGGCGCTGCACGCGGTCGCGGAGAACGACAAGCTCGAGATCGGCGAGTCCCGGAACCTGCTTTCGCTGGCTCCGGACGCCGAGCGGCACGTGCTGATCGCGGGCGGCATCGGCATTACTCCGTTGCTGAGCCTGGCTTATCAGCTGCACGCGGACGGTGCGGAATTCGAACTGCACTACTTCGCGCGCAGCCGGGAGTCAGCGGCTTTTGTTTCCCTGCTTGAAGAACGAGCGGAATTCCGGGATCGAGTGCTGCTGTATTTCGGCGTACCGCGCGACGAGCAGCCCGCTGTGCTCACGGAAGTGGCGGCTGGACTCGGCTCCTCCGGGCACGTCTACACCTGCGGTCCGGAAGGGTTCATGGAGCAGGTCACCGGCGTGTTCGCGCCGGTGGTCGGCGAAACGCGGGTGCACGTCGAACATTTCACCGCGGCCGAGGTCGACACGAGCGGCGACCAGCCGTTCACCGTCGAACTCGACACCGGCGAGGTGTTCGAGATCCCGGCCGACCGGTCGATCCTGTCGGTGCTGACCGACAACGGGATCGAGGTGTTCAAATCGTGCGAGGAAGGCATCTGCGGTTCGTGCGTCTCCGGGGTGCTGGAAGGCACGCCGGAACACCGCGACCAGTGTCTTTCGGCCAGCGACAAGGCTTCCGGCGACCAGATGGCGTTGTGCGTGTCGCGGGCCCGCTCCGAAAAACTGGTGATCGAACTGTACTGAGCCACCGGCGGCCGGAATCCCCGGGATTCCGGCTGTCGCGTCTATTAATTGATCGATTTTATTTATCAATCCGCCGCAAATCGGACTTTGCCTCCTTCGTCACGCTTTCCCTAAGCTGTGTCCACCGTTTCCCCACCACCGGACACTCCGCGCATTCCGCGCGAGACGACGAAAGGCCTGCCATGGCCAAGCGCGACGAAGCGCACTCTCCCGGCGTGCTGCGGCTCGGATTCGCCGCCGGCGTCGGCACTTCCCTGGAAATGTACGATTTCTCGATCTACGGCACCGCGGCGGCGCTGGTGTTCGGATCGGTGTTCTTCAAAACCGGCAACGCCTGGTTCGGCACCTTCATGAGCCTCGCGACCTTCGCCATCGGTTTCGTGATGGCCCCGCTCGGCGCGGCGCTTTTCGGCTGGCTCGGCGACCGCCGAGGCCGCCGCACCGCGCTGTACGCCGCGTTTCTGCTGATGGGTTTCGCGACGCTGGGCATGGGCGTGCTCCCGCCGTACGCGGTGATCGGCATCGCCGCGCCGCTGCTGCTCGTCGGACTGCGCCTGCTGCACGGTGCCGCCCGCGGCGGGGAAAGCGCCGGCGCGGCCGTCTTCGCCGTTGAACACGCCCCGGAAAAACGGCGCGGCCTCTACGGTTCCTTCGTCGCACTAGGCTCACCGATCGGGGTCGTGCTGGCGAACCTGGCTTTCGCACTGGTTCTCCTGCTGCCCAACGACGACATCATGAGCTGGGGCTGGCGTCTCCCGTTCCTCGCCGGCGGCATCGTGCTGGCGATCGGCATCTGGGTCCGCCGCGGCGTTTCGGAAAGCCCGGAATTCGAGAAAATGGCCGCCGCGGAAACACGTGCGAAAAAGCCGCTCGCCGACGTACTCCGCTCGAATTGGCGACGGCTGCTGCTGATCGCCGGGGCGAACCTCGGACTCACCGCCTGCACGTTCGCGCTGGTCACGTTCATGCTTTCGTACGCGACCGCCGCCGCCCCGGAAGGCCTCGGCCTCCCGCGCGCCCCGATCGTCACCATTTCCACGATCACCCTGTTGTGCCACGCCGCGGCGAACGTCGGAGCCGCCTGGCTGTCCGACCGGATCGGCCGCAAACCGGTGATGCTGACCGGCTCGGTCCTGTCGATCATCGCCGCGCTCGTGATGTTCCCGATCGCGTCGGCGGGCACCATCAGCTCGGTATTCGTCGCGTTGCTCTTGGGTTTCACCGCCACCGGAATCCTCTTTGGACCGATGTACACCTGGTTCGCCGAACTGTTCCCGCGCGAGCAGCGCCAGTCCGGCCTCGGCGTGGGCTACCACGTCGGCGCGGTGCTGGGCGGCGGCCTTTCCCCGATGATCGCCAACCGGATCGTGGCCGCGACCGGCGACGCCCTCGCGGTCGGCTACTACCTGGCCGCGCTGCTCGTGCTGAGCCTGGTCTGCCTGCTGATCCTCCCGGAAACCGCCCCCGCGCGGCGTGCCGCGAAACCGGCTCCCGAACTGGTCAGCTGACGCGGGCTCGGGAGTGGCGGGGGCGGGTCTTACCCGCACCCCCCCCCCCCCCCCAGAACAGGGAACACACGCGGGGACGACGG
>NZ_JACGZW010000021.1 GCF_014145675.1 Amycolatopsis dendrobii | reverse complement strand
GCCTACGACACCGCAGCCGGTGCACTCAACCATCGAGGCGCCCAGACCGTCAGCACAATCAAGCTTCGGGGTGCCCCACGCAACCACCCCGGCAAGGTCGCCGCCAGGCGACGAGCCGAATCACCGACCAGCGAGTCTCCCCGGGAACCACGCCCACCCCGGGGTAACCTCCCCCTTTGTGCGGTCAACCCTCGAACGTCCCTCCGAACGCGTCTGCTCCGCGTTCGGCAGCGACGCCGACGCCATCACCCTTCTCCCGGACTCCGAAACCTGGCACGCCGGAGACGTGGTCTTCAAACGCGTCACCGACCGCTCTCAAGCCCTCTGGACCGCCCGAGCCCTGGACTTCGCCGAAGACCCCGGCCTCCGCATCGCCAAACCAGTCCGCTCGCGAGACGGCCGCTGGATCGTCGGAGACTGGTCAGCCTGGCGCTACCTCCCCGGCGCCGCCGAGCACCGCTGCGACGAAGCAGTCCTCGCCGCGGTACGCCTGCACCGGGCAACGGCAGACCTTCCTCGACCGGACTTCCTCTCCGCACGCGACGACATCGACGCGATAGCCGACCGAATCGCCTGGGAAGAACAAGACCGTCCCCTCTCCGAGGAGAAAGGCGGCCGCTGGTTCGAAATCCTGGCCCCGGCCCGCCGCCCGATCAAACTCCCGCACCAGGTCGCTCACGGCGAACTCCTGGCCGGCCTGCTTTTCGACGGCGACGCAGCCCCCGGCGTAGTCGATTTCGTCCCGTATTACCGCCCAGGCGAATGGGGTGCGGCGATCGCCGCGGTCGACTCGCTGATCTGGGGCGGCGCGACCGGAGCCCTCTTGGAGCGCTGGGCTCACCTCCCCGAATGGCCCCAGCTCCTGCTGCGTGCCATCCTCTTCCGTCTCGCGTCACACGCATTGGACCCCAAGTCCACGAATGCCGCATTGGACGGCCTGCGCGCAGCGGCCCGCGAGGTCAGCGCGATCCTCTGACTCACCGCGCACCCCCGGTGTGACGGCGGGCAATGTCAACTGCCTGAAACATTCCGGCACTTCGAGGTAACACGGCGTCCTTACCGTCGGGTCATCGCCGACTCGAGGAGCGCCTGTGCCGCACGTCGACACACATTGCCCGTACTGCGCTCTGCAGTGCGGGATGCGCCTGGACGAGACCCGGGTCACGCCAAGGAACTTCCCGGTCAACGCGGGCGGCCTGTGCCAGAAAGGCTGGACCGCCGGCGCCCTGCTGAAATCCGGCGCACGCCTGAGCTCCCCGCTGCTCCGCCGCGACGGGGAACTGCAGCCGGTCCCCTGGGACGAGGCACTGGATTTCGTCGCGGACCGGCTGCTGGCCTCGCGTCGGGACCACGGCGCGGATTCGGCCGCCGTGTTCGGCGGCGGCGGACTCACGAACGAAAAGGCTTACCTGCTCGGGAAATTCGCTCGGGTCGCGCTCGGAACGTCGCAAATCGACTACAACGGCCGATTCTGCATGTCCTCGGCCGCCGCGGCCGGGATGCGCGCGTTCGGGGTGGACCGCGGACTTCCGTTTCCGGTAACCGATCTTGCGAACGCGGATGTCGTGCTGCTCGCCGGGGCGAACCCGGCCGAGACGATGCCGCCGTTCATGCAGCATCTCGATAGTGCGGAACTGATCGTCATCGACCCGCGTCGCACGCCGACAGCCGAGCGGGCCGCCCTGCATCTCGCGCCGGCGCCGGGCACGGATCTCGCGCTGGCGTTGGGAATTCTGCACGCGGTCGTCGCCGAGGGACACCTGGACAAGTCCTATGTGGATCTTCGGACGTCCGGATTCGACGAAATGTGGCGCATTGCCGCGACGTGGTGGCCGGAACGGGTCGAGCGGGTGACCGGGGTCTCGGCCGCGGATCAGCGGCAGGCCGCGGAAATGCTGGCTCGGGCAGGCAACGCATACGTGCTTACTGGGCGTGGGACGGAGCAACACGCTTCGGGCACCGCGACAGTCGGCGGGTGGATCAATCTCGCCCTCTCGTTGGGATTGCCCGGTCGCGCCGGATCCGGCTTCGGCTGTCTGACCGGGCAAGGCAACGGCCAGGGCGGACGCGAGCACGGGCAGAAAGCGGATCAGCTGCCGGGCTACCGCAAGATCGACGACCCGGCGGCGCGGGCGCATGTCGCCCAGGTTTGGGGCGTGCCAGCGGAAAGCTTGCCCGGACCCGGACGGTCGGCGGTCGAACTGCTCGACGAGCTGGGCGATTCGATCAAGGCATTGCTGGTGTTCGGGAGCAATCCGGTGGTGTCGGCACCGCGCTCGTCGCGTGTGCAGGATCGGTTGGCCGGTCTGGATCTTCTCGTGGTGGCGGACTTCGTCCTGTCGGAAACCGCGGAGCTGGCTGACGTGGTCTTCCCGGTCCCGCAATGGGCCGAGGAGGAGGGCACGCTGACCAACCTCGAAGGTCGAGTCCTCTTGCGGCAACGCTCGATCGAGCCGCCGGACGGAGTGCGCGGCGATCTGTCGTTGTTGCGGGATCTCGCAGTCCGCATTGGACAACCTGCGGAGAGGTTCCCGGACGAGGCGGGGGAGGTCTTCGAGGAGCTGCGTGCCGCGTCGAAGGGCGGAGCCGCGGACTACTCCGGCGTGACTTACCAACGATTGCGGTCCGGAGAAGCGTTGCACTGGCCGGTTCCGGACGAGACGCACCCAGGCACGCCGCGAATGTTTCTCGACGGTTTCGCGCATCCGGACGGCCGGGCACGGTTCGCTGAGGTTGACCACAGCGGACCCGCTGAGCTGCCGGACGAGGCTTTTCCGTTGCAGGCCACGACCGGTCGCGTATTGCAGCACTACCAATCCGGAGCCCAGACCCGCCGGATCGCGGAGTTGACGGCGGTCGTGCCAGAGGTGTTCGTCGAAGTGCATCCGGATACCGCGGCGCGGTCCGGACTGGCCGACGGCGACCGTGCGCTGGTGCGATCGCGACGCGGGGAAACCGTCGCGCGGGTGCGGTGCGTGCCGTCGATGCGGGCGGACCTCGTCTTCCTGCCGTTTCATTTTCCCGGTGCGGCACGGGCGAATCTGGTGACCAACCCGGCGCTCGACCCGGTGAGCCGGATGCCGGAGTTCAAGGTGTGCGCGGTGTCGTTGGCGAGGGCGGAAGCATGAGCGCGCGGAACGTCGTCATCATTGGTTACGGAATGGCCGGGGCCCGGCTCGCCGACGAGATCCGGCGGCGCGATCCGGAAGGCGACCGAGTGCGGCTGACCGTGCTCGGCGAAGAACCGCATCCGGCCTACAACCGGGTGCTGCTGTCCACTGTGGTCGCAGGCGGGATGAGTCCGGACACGGTGCGGTTGCACGATTCCGAGTGGGCCGCGCAGACCCGGGTCGATCTGCGGCTCGGAACCAGGGTGACGCGGATCGACGCGGTGCGCCGGGCCGTCTGCACTGAAACTGACGAATTTCCTTACGACGCGGTCGTTCTCGCGACCGGAGCCGCGCCTTGGCTGCCGCCGGTCGAAGGGCTCGAACTCGGACCGGAGGTCGTGGCGTTCCGGACGCTGGACGACTGCGCGCGCATCGTGGACGCCGCTCGTCCGGGCGCGCCGGTCGCGGTACTCGGCGGCGGGCTGCTCGGCCTGGAAGCCGCACGAGGGCTGGCCGGTCGCGGAGCGAACGTGACCGTGGTGCATCCGCAGCCGCACGTCTTGGAGCGGCAACTGGATTCCGGCGCGGGCCGGGTGCTGGCCCGTCGGCTGGCGGAGCTGGGCGTGACGTTCCGGTTCGAGGTGACGGCCGCTCGGCACCTGCCCGGAGACGGTCTGAAACTCGACGACGGCAGCTTCGTTCCCGCAGACCTGGTCGTGGTCGCGGCCGGAGTCCGCCCGGAGACGTCGCTCGCCGAAGCCGCCGGGCTGGCGGTGGACCGCGGAATCCTGGTGGACGATCTGCTCCGGACCAGCGACGGCCGCATCCACGCGCTGGGCGACTGCGCGCGGCACCCCGGTGCGCCACCGGGATTGGTGCAGCCCGCGTGGGAACAGGCCGCGGTGCTCGCGGATCTGCTCACCGGCTCGGACGCCACAGCGCGCTACCGCGGCACCCGCACGGTAACCCGGCTCAAGGCCCGCGACATCGATCTCGCCGCGCTCGGCGAAACGCAGGTGACCAGCGAGGACGCCGCCGCCGAGGTCGTGACCTTCGACGATCCGTCCGGCGGCAGGTACGGCAAGCTGGTCGTCCGCGGCGACCGGGTGACCGGTGCGATCCTGCTCGGCCTGCCAGACGCGGCGGCGACCGTGACGCAGCTGCACGACCGGGGCACTCCGGTACCCGAAGACCGGCTCGCGGTGCTGCTCGGCCGTGCGCTGCCCGCGGGCGCGCCAACGGCGGCGAGCCCAGCCGATCTTCCTTCGTCCACAGTGATCTGCCGCTGCAACGCGGTGACCAAAGGCCGGCTGATCGAAGCCTGGCGGGGTGGCGCCACCGACGCTGCCGCACTCGCCCGCACCACCCGCGCCACCACGGGATGCGGCAGCTGCCGCGACACGGTCGGCGCGGTCGCGGACTGGCTGGCCGCGCAATGACCGCCCCCGGTAACGAGGAGGACGCCATGACCCGCCGTTGGATCGAGCATTGGGATCCCGAGGACGACGAGTTCTGGGAAACGACCGGCAAGCGCGTCGCCCGGCGCAATCTGTGGTTCTCCGTGTTCTCCGAGCACATCGGCTTCTCGATCTGGACCTTGTGGTCGGTCGTGGTGCTGTTCATGGGCCCGGCCTACGGGTTCAGCGCGGCGGACAAATTCCTGCTGGTCTCCACCCCGACCGTGGTCGGCGCGATCATGCGGATCCCGTACACCTTCGCGGTCGCGCGCTTCGGCGGTCGCAATTGGACAGTCATCAGCGCCGTGCTGCTGCTCATTCCGACAGTGCTGACCGCCATAGTGCTGCACCCGGGTACTTCGCTGGGCACGTTCGTGCTGATGGCCGCGCTTGGCGGGGTCGGCGGCGGCAACTTCGCGTCCTCGATGGCGAACATCAACACCTTCTATCCAGAACGGTACAAGGGCTGGGCGCTCGGATTGAACGCCGGCGGCGGAAACCTCGGCGTCGCGGTGATTCAGCTCGTCGGACTCCTCGTCATCGGCACCGCTGGTGCGACCGCGCCGCGATTGGTCCTGTACATCTACCTTCCCCTGATCGTCATCGCCGCGACGTGCGCCGCGTTGTTCATGGACAACTTGGCCAGTGTTCGCGGTGACACCAAGGCCATGCGCGAGGTGGTCCGTTATGGACACACCTGGGTGATGTCGCTGCTGTACGTCGGCACGTTCGGTTCCTTCATCGGCTACAGCTTCGCTTTCGGTTTGGTGCTGCAGAACCAGTTCGGCCGGACGCCGTTGCAGGCGGCCGCGGTGACGTTCCTCGGTCCGCTGCTGGGTTCGCTGTCCCGGCCGATCGGCGGATGGCTGTCGGACCGCATCGGCGGCGGTCGCGTCACCTTCGCGACATTCGGGGCGATGGCGTTGGCGACCGTGGTCTTGGTGCTGGCTTCTTCCGCGGACTCGCTGGCGACGTTCACCGCCGCGTTCATCGTTTTGTTCGTGCTCACCGGAATCGGCAACGGATCGACGTACAAGATGATCCCGGCGATCTTCCAGGTAAAGGCGCGGGCCGCGATTCAAGCCGGTGCGGACGAGGCGACGGAATTGCGCAACGCGCGTCGGCTGTCCGGGGCATTGATCGGCTTGGCAGGTGCGATCGGCGCGCTGGGCGGGTTGTTCATCAACCTCGCCTTCCGGCAGTCGTTCGCCGAAGCGCACAGCGGCGTTCCGGCGTTCGTCGGATTCCTGGTCTTCTACGCGGTGTGCGTGGGTGTGACGTGGTTCGGCTACCTGCGCAAGCCGGCGGTGCGTGCGCAGGTGGCGTTGGCAGGAGCGGAGGTCTGAAATGCCTACAGTGGTGGTCGCCGGGCACGGCATGGTCGCGCACCGGTTCGTGGAGGCACTTCGCGCGGCAGACGCGGCGGGCGAGTGGCGGGTCGTCGTCTTCGGCGAGGAGAACCGTCCCGCTTACGACCGGGTCGCACTGACCTCCTATGTGGACAGCTGGGATCCGGCCGCCTTGGCGTTGCCTGGCTCGGATTACGCAGACGATGACATGGTCGAGCTTCGGCTTGGCGAGGTCGTCGTGTCGGTGGACCGCGAAGCCAAGACGGTGACGACAGCTTCCGGACACATCGAGCGGTACGACTCGCTGGTGCTGGCGACTGGTTCGCGTCCGTTCGTACCGACGGTGCCGGGGCGGGATCTGCCGGGCGTGTTCGTATACCGGACGATCGAAGACCTCGACGCGATTCGTGCCGCAGCTGAACGGCAGGGCCGCGGCCGCCGTGCAGCGGTGGTGATCGGCGGTGGTCTCCTCGGTCTGGAGGCGGCGAAGGCGTTGCGGGACATGGGGTTGTCGCCGCATGTGGTGGAGATGGCACCGCGGCTGATGCCGTTGCAGGTCGACGACGGCGGCGGCGGTCTGTTGCGGCGGCTCATCACGAACCTTGACGTAACCGTCCACACTGGAACCTCGACGGACGCGATCGAGGCCGACGGCTCGCGGTTGCTGGCCCGGCTGGGCAACGGTACGGAGCTGGACGTCGACCTGGTGGTCTTCTCCGCCGGTGTCCGTCCTCGGGACGACTTGGCCCGGGAGTCCGGTTTGGACGTTGGCGAGCGCGGCGGCGTGCTGGTCGACGCGACGTGCCGGACCAGCGACTCGGCGGTTTACGCGATTGGCGAGTGCGCGGCGGTCGAAGGCCGGGTGTATGGCATCGTCGCGCCCGGGTACGCGATGGCGGAGGTGGTCGCGGCACAGCTCACCGGCACGACGGCGAGTTTCCCCGAACCGGACACCGCAACGAAGCTGAAGCTGATGGGCGTGGACGTCGCCAGTTTCGGCGACGCGCACGCGGCCACCGAGGGCTCGTTGGAAGTCGCGGTGAACGACGCCGTGGCCGGAACGTACAAGAAGCTCGTGGTGACTGACGACGGCCGGACGCTGCTCGGCGGGGTCCTGGTCGGCGACGCGGCGGAGTACAACACGCTCCGCGCGCTGGTCGGGCGTCCGCTGCCCGCCGACCCGGGCGCGTTGCTCGCCCCGGCCGGCGGCGGTGCGGCGGTCGGCGTGGACGCGTTGCCGGACGAGGCGCAGGTCTGTTCGTGCAATGGCGTTTCCAAGGGCGCGCTGACCCGGGCGATCACCGAGGACGGTTGTGATTCGGTCGGGAAACTGAAGGCGTGCACGCGGGCGGGAACGTCATGCGGCTCGTGCGTGCCGATGCTGGCCAAGTTGCTGAACGCGTGCGGGGTCGAGCAGTCGAAGGCGTTGTGCGAACACTTCGCGCAGTCTCGTGCGGAGCTGTTCGAGATCATCCGCGCGACTCGGATGACGACGTTCAGCGAGGTCGTGAGCCGGTACGGCACCGGGACGGGGTGCGCGGTGTGCAAGCCCGCGGTGGCGTCGATCCTGGCGACGCTGGGCAACGGGCACATCCTCGGCGGCGAGCAGGCGGCGCTGCAGGACACGAATGACCGGTTCCTCGCGAACATGCAGCGCAACGGCAGCTACTCGGTGGTACCGCGGATTCCCGGCGGCGAAATCACGCCGGAGAAGCTGATGGTGATCGCACAGGTCGCGCAGGATTTCGGGCTGTACACGAAGATCACCGGCGGACAGCGGATCGACCTGTTCGGGGCCACGGTGGACCAGTTGCCGGACATCTGGCGGCGACTGGTCGACGCGGGCTTCGAGTCCGGGCATGCGTACGGCAAGTCGTTGCGGACGGTCAAATCCTGTGTCGGCTCGACCTGGTGCCGCTATGGCGTCCAGGACAGCGTGGGATTGGCGATCGATCTGGAGCTGCGGTATCGCGGACTGCGGTCGCCGCACAAGATCAAGGCCGGGGTATCCGGATGCGCGCGTGAATGTGCTGAAGCGCGCGGCAAGGACTTCGGCGTGATCGCCACCGAACACGGATGGAACCTCTACGTCGGCGGCAATGGCGGAGCGACGCCGCGGCACGCGGAACTGCTGGTGTCTGATGTGGATACCGAGACGCTGGTCCGCACGATTGACCGGTTCCTGATGTTCTACGTGCGCACGGCGGATCGGTTGCAGCGCACGGCACCGTGGATCGAGGAGCTCGACGGCGGACTTGACCACCTGCGTGCGGTGATCGTGGACGACAGCCTCGGCATCTGCGAGGACCTGGACGCGGCGATGGCTAAGCACATCGAGGGCTACACCGACGAATGGCGAGGAGTGCTGGAGGATCCGGACAAGCTGGCGCGGTTCAGTTCGTTCGTGAACGCGCCGGGGACACCGGACCCGTCGATTTCGTTCCGGGCGGAGCGGGAGCAGAAGATCCCGGTGCTGCTGGGAGTTCCGGAGGTGCGACGATGACCATGACTTCATCCTGGACGGCGGTCTGCGCGGCGGGGGCCATCCCGGAGTTCTCCGGAGCGGCAGCACTGATCGACGGTCAGCAGGTCGCGGTGTTCCACGCCGGCGACGGTTGGTACGCACTGTCCAATTGGGATCCGTGCAGTGGTGCGGCCGTGCTGTCGCGCGGGATCGTCGGCGACGCCGGGGGAGAGCCGGTGGTCGCGTCGCCGGTCTACAAAGAACGGTTCTCGCTCCGCAGCGGCGCGTGCCTCGACGCGGAAGGGGTTTCGGTGCCGGTGTATCCGGTTCGCGTACGGGACGGGGTGATCGAGGTGGGCTCGCCGTGACGGACGTCCGGCCGCTGGCCGGGTTCACGGTGGGAATCACGGCAGCGCGCCGGGCTGAAGAGCTGGGCGCGCTGCTTGTGCGCCAGGGCGCTGCCGTCCGGTATGGACCCGCGATCCGGATCGTGCCGCTGGCCGACGACACCGAACTGCACGCGGCGACGATGCGATTGCTGGAGTCGCCGGTGGACATCGTGGTGGCGACGACCGGGATCGGGTTCCGCGGATGGATTGAGGCCGCGGAAGGCTGGGGTCTCGGCGAGAAGGTGCTCGACCACCTGTCGAACGCTTCGCTGTTGACGCGCGGCCCGAAGGCGGCTGGAGCGGTGCGGACGGCCGGGTTGGCGGAGGACTATTCGCCTGCGTCGGAAAGCAGCGCGGAGCTGTTGCAGTACTTGACGCAGTCCGGAGTGGACGGACGCCGGATCGCGTTGCAACTGCACGGCGAGCCGCTGCCGTACTTTGCGGAGACCCTTCGGCAGGCGGGCGCTGAGGTGATCGAGATCCCGGTGTACCGCTGGGTGGCTCCGGCCGATCCGGGACCGCTGGACCGGCTGTTGGACGCCGTTTTGGAAGGAACGATCGACGCGCTGCCGTTCACGAGCGCGCCCGCTGCCGCGTCCACTGTCGCGATGGCGCGGCGGACCGGTCGGCTCGGTGCGTTGATCGAGGTGTTGAGCAGCCGTGTGGTCGTGGCGTGTGTGGGGCCGATCACGGCCGCGCCGCTCGCTTCGCTGGGTATTTCGACTGTCCAACCGCTACGATCGCGGATCGGCGCGCTGGCGAGAACGGTTGCGGACGCGTTGGTCACAGCCTCGCCGACGCTTTACGCCGCCGGGCATGTGTTGCAGATCCGCGGCACAGGCGCGCTAGTCGACGGCGAATGGCGCGAGATCGCTCCAGCGCCGATGGCGCTCCTGCGCGCGCTCGCGCGACAGCCCGGCCGAGTGGTCGCGCGCCGGGAGTTGTCCGCCGAGCTTCCCTCCGGCGGCGAGGCGCACGCGGTGGAGACGGCGATCGGTCGGTTGCGGACGGCCCTCGGCGGTACCGGGGTGGTGCAGACAGTGGTCAAGCGTGGTTATCGGCTGGCGGTGAATCCCGGCGACACCCCAGCGCCGATCGGCTAGCCTCGACACGGTGCGGATGGTCCCGATCCCGCCGGGAACGGTGACGCTCACCGACCGGCGGACAGAGCGCAGCTGGACAGTCGAGGTGCCCGCGTTCGAGCTTGGCGCGTTCCCGGTCACTCAGGAGCAATACGACGGCGGCGGTCGTCTGCCTGCCGTCGAGGTGTCCTGGTTGGACGCGGTGCGGTTCTGCAACGCACTGTCCGAACGGGACGGACTGCCACCGGCGTATCGGCTGGACGGCGGCGTGGAGTGGGACCGGTCTTCAGCGGGCTACCGGCTGCCTACGGAAGCCGAATGGGAACACGCCTGCCGAGCGGGCACTGCGGGCCCGAGGTACGGCGACCTGGACGAGATCGCCTGGTACGAAGGAAACTCCGGCGGTCGGCTGCATCCGTCCGGTGAGAAGCTTCCGAACGCCTGGGGCGCCTACGATCTGCTCGGCAACGCCTGGGACTGGTGCTGGGATCTCTACGATCCGGCGGTCTACGGCGAGTACCGGGTGCTCAAGGGCGGCGGCTGGGCGGACGAGCACTGGAGTGTCCGGGTGTCGGTGCGTCGCCGGAGCCATCCGACGTTCCGCGTGGACGATGTCGGCTTTCGCGTCGCACGGTCCAGTTAGGACTGCGCGGAGTCCCACCAGGACAGAATCCGGGTGCCGTGCAGCGTCAGCCACTTCGAAGGTTCCCCGGCCGGTACGTCGACCTCGAACCACATGTCGCCGCGCAATCGACCGTCCTGTAGCCAAGTTCCGTCCGGCTGCCGGGCGGCGCGAACCCGTTCGACGGCGTCGGCGAGACGCGGGTCCGGCGGAACGTCGTCCACAATGGCGGCTTCGCGGAAGTGCTCGAGGGCGTTGATCGCGCTGTAGTGCCACCGCATCGGGTACGCGAAGTGGTCGACCCAGGACGCCACCTGCTCGCCAGTCGAAAGCCGATACAGCAGGCGGCGTTCGAGCAGGTACTCCTCACCGGCGCGGCGGGTGGCGTGCGTCTCGTCGGTGCCGCCGGTCGCGATGTCGTAGGCGAGCAGGCCCTTCACGGCGTTCAGCGTCGAGTGGAAGGACGAGCGCTTCGACCCGTCGACCCATTCGCAGTTCCAGCCGCCGTCGGCCAACTGGTGTTCGGAGAACCAGCGGGCGAGCTGTGAGACGTCGACGCCGAGCCAGCCGCCGTTCGCGAGGGTCCAGGCATTGATGCAGACGTCGACCTCACCGCCCCAGTACGGCAAATTTTCGTATTCCCATCGGGAATTCTCAGCGATCAGCTCGGCGGTGCGGTTGGCGCGCAGGACCGCCGGATCCATGCCCCATTCGCGCAGCATGGTGAGCGACCAGGTGGTGGCCGTCCACGGCTGTCCGGTATCGGGGCCGGACTCGAATCGCGCCGGGAAGTAAGCGCCGCCAGCCCACTGCCCGTCCGGGTCCTGCCGGGCGAGGAGTCGCGCGCCGAAGCCCTCGGTCGCGATCTTGTGCCGGGTGGCCGTCCAGACTTCGGGCGGCGCGTCCGCTAAGTCCCGTTCGACCTGCCAGCGCAGCGTCGGATCCGAGTCGAGCAGCCATTTCAGCACGTCAGAACTTTAGCCCGCCGGTCAAGCCCAGGTCACGGAAAAGTCCTGGTAACCCCGTGCGGACGCGGCCCGGGCCGCCTCGTCCTCGGCCGCGGCACGGTCCGCGCGACGGAGCGGATCGAATTCGGCCAGCGTGAAAGCCAGTCGTTTGCCGGACGCCTTCATCCGCCAAGTACCCAGAATCTCGCCGTCGACTAATAACGCACCAGGGCTGCCGAGAATTTTCCACACCTCTTTCGCTCGCGCTTTGTCCGGAACGAGGACGGCTTTGTCGCGACTCTGCGTATACGGATCGAGCGGAGGCAGCAGACGCACTCCGGCGGGCGACGGCGGGTTCTCCAGCGCGGCCAACTGATCATCCGGGATGAAGGCTCGCCGGCTGTCCACTTTGACCTCGGTAACCGCCGATGGCCAAGTCTTGGTGATGCAGGTCTTCGCAGTGCCGACGAAACCGGCCGCGTCACCCGGCGTAGCAGGTCCGTTGAAGCGCAAATACTGCTGAAGCACCCGCGAAACCGCCGCCGGAACCGGACGCGTGGACATCCGTCCGCGACCCTCCAACGGAGCGAGCGTCGCCGGACTCTGCCCGGCTTCGAGCCGCGCCCCGCCGTGGAGAGAAGCGACGCGCATGAGCTGTTCGTGCACGTGGGTCGCGTTGCAGGGGCGGCACCACCGGCTGAAGGAGGGTGGCAGCAGCTTCGTGATTTCCCCGCTCACCACACCCTTGGTCATCGGCTTGGTGACCACCTTGCGGATCGCCCGCGCGGTCGTGAACACAATGTCCACAGGGGACTCGTCGGCTGCCTGGATGTCCTTTTTCTGCCACAGCATCCGCGCCAGCGCGTCCGGATCGTCGATCGGCACCAAGGCGGCTGTCAGCTCCGGCAGATCCGCACGCCGGTGAAAATGCGGCGCGCCCCGGTGCGACCACACCAGGGCGAGCCGCTGATCGTCCGCAAGAGACTCCGGCGTGACCGGATCCGGCATCCGGGCCGCCAGCGAGAGCAGGGCGGTGTCGCGCATGCTGTCCTGCAATCCGAGGTCCAGCAACGGCAGGTCGTGCGGATCGGCGACGGAGCGGTGCAACCCCTGCTCGGCGATCCGGTACGCCAGCGCCTGTTCGCGCGACACCTCCAGCATCCCGGCCTCCTTCAGATCGTGTAGTCGAAGGTGTAGGACACGGTCGGCTCGCCCAGTACGCCGTGCACGGTGCCGGTGCCGCGGATGCCCGCCAGTTCGCCGGTGCCGGAACCGGCCACGACCTCGAATTCCGAGCGGATGCTCTTCGGGTCGAAACCCCATTCCTGGCGGACGATGAACGTGCCGCGGCGGCCGTCGACTGTGCCCTCGAACCGGTCGTAGCCCGGCGACGTGGTCGCGCCGCCGTCGTAGCCCTCGCCCGGGTAGTACAGCAGGTAGTCGCCCGTGGCCGCACCCTCGATCACGCCGGAGTACTCCATCGCGGCGTGCACGTAGGCGACGCGCGGGCCGCCCTCCTCGCCGCTCGCCACGTGCTCTTCCCACTTCGTCATGCCAAACGTGTTCATGCCGCTCACTCAATCACCCATACCTGCCATCTTGTGTCAGGTATTTCAGTCATACTTGCCGCATGCGTGCCGGCCGTTTGCTCACCGTGCTTCTCCTGCTGCAGAACCGCGGCCGGATGACCGCCGAGGAACTGGCCGCTGAGCTGGAGGTTTCCGTCCGGACGGTGTACCGGGACATCGAGGCGCTGTCGGCCTCGGGCGTGCCGGTCTACGCCGACCGCGGCCGCAGCGGCGGCTACCAGCTCGTCGACGGCTACCGGACCCGGCTGACCGGCCTCAACGAGGACGAAGCCCAGTCGCTGGCACTGGCCGGACTCCCGGTCGCGGCGGCGGAGCTGGGGCTCGGCACGGTGCTGGCGGCGGCGCAGCTCAAGCTGTACGCCGCGTTGCCCCACGAACTGCGCAGCCGCGCCGGCCGCGTCGCCGAACGCTTCTACCTCGACGTTCCCGGCTGGCATCGCGGCATCGAAAGCCTGCCGGCCCTGTCCGCCGTCGCCGACGCGGTGTGGGCCGGACGGCGGGTCCGCGTCCGGTACGAACGGTGGGGCCAACGCGAGGTCGAGCGAGTGCTGGAGCCGCTCGGCCTGATCCTCAAAGCGGGCAACTGGTACCTCGCCGCCCGGTGCGAGGGGACCGATCGCACCTACCGGATTTCGCGCATCCACGAGCTGACCGACCTCGGCGAGGAGTTCGAGCGACCGGCGGAATTCGACCTCGCTCGTTACTGGCAAGAGTGGTCAGAGCAGTTCGAGCGCCGCATGTACCCCCGAAAGGCGACAGTCCGCCTCTCGCCGCGCGCCCAAGCTCTCGTACCGTTCTATGCGGGCAGCGTCGGCGCCCGGGCACTTCGCGAGGCAGTCGCGGCCGGAGCGGAACCGGACGGCGACGGATGGTTGACGATTGACCTGCCGGTCGAACCGGGAGAAGCGGCGATCGGCGAACTGCTGCGGTTCGGGCCGCATCTGGAGGTGCTCGCGCCGGAGGAGTTGCGGACGGAGCTGGCGGCGGCGATCCGGGAGATGGGGCAGGCGTATGAGTGACTCGGACGGGGTGCTGCCCGGTGGGTTCGTCGGAGGCGGGGAGAGCTGATTGGGATGCTGCGGTGGCGCGGGTGCTGGGCTCGGCGGGTTTTGCCGGAAACGGGGTGAGCGGATGATCGGGATACTGCCGCGGCGCGGTGCGCGGTTCGGCTGGCAGCCCGGCGGGTTCTCCCCGGAGATGGAGCGAGCGGACTGGCGAGCTGGCGCTGCTGCGTAGTGTCACGGAAGTTTCGTGGGCGGCGTGCTGGTGGCTGCCCGGCGGGTTCTCGCCGGAGACGGGACGAACGGATGGGTGAGCTGATCAGGCTGCGGCACGGTGCGGGGCCAGGCGGACTTCCCCGAGAGACGGAGCGAGCGAATGGGTGAGCTGGACGGCGTGCGAATCGGCGTCACGGCCGAGCGGCGCGCGGACGACCTGATCGGCGCGTTGCTCCGGCACGGCGCGGAGGTCCGGCACGCGCCGACGATCACGATCGTCCCGCTGGCCGATGATCCGGAGCTGCGTCGCGGCACGGAAGCCGTCCTCGCCGCGCCGGTCGACCTCACCGCGGTCACCACCGGAGCCGGGTTCCGCGGCTGGCTTGACGCCGCCGAGGGCTGGGGACTTCGCGAAGCGCTGCTGGACGCCCTGGCCGGGTCGCGCATCTTCGCGCGCGGGCCGAAAGCGGTCGGCGCGGTGCGGGGTGTCGGCCTGCGCGAGGAGTACTCCGCGCCCGGCGAGACCAATGACGAGCTGTTCGGCGCGGTCGCTGAGGCCGGTGTCGAGGGCGCGCGCGTCGCGCTGCAACTGCACGGCGCGCCGCTGCCGGAGTTCACCGATCCGCTTGCTGCGGCCGGGGCGTCGGTGCTCGCCGTGCAGCCTTACCGCTGGCACACGCCGCCGGATCCGGCGCCGGTGTTCTCGTTGATCCGCGAGGTGCTGTCCGGAGAACTGGCCGCGTTGGTGTTCACCAGTGCCCCGGCGGCGACGAATTTCCTGGCTCTCGCTGACGAAACCGGCCACGGCGCGGAGCTGCGCGAGACCCTGCGCGGTGGCACGGTCGTCTGCGCGTGCGTTGGTCCGGTGACAGCGGCGCCGTTGGAGGCAGCCGGGATCAGCACGTTACAGCCGGAGCGTCAGCGGCTCGGTGCGTTGGTGAAGCTGGTGGTCGCGAAGCTCGGTTAGGACGCTTCGGCCTGCTGTCGTCCCGCGGCTTCTTCGCTGAGGCCTTGTCGCCAGTAGCCGGTGAAGCAGATGGCTGTCTTGTCGAAGCCGCGTTCACGGACGAGGTGTCGTCGAACGAGCTTCACGACGCCTGCTTCGCCGGAGACCCACGCGTACGGCGTGCCGTTGGGCAGCTCGGCCGCGCGTACGGCGTCTACGAGCGCTTCGCCATGCGTACGCGCACCGCGGACCACCCAGTGCACCTCGACGGCACCGTTGGTCTCGAAGGTCTGTCGCTCCGCGCGGTCCGGAATCTCGATGTACACCGACGCGCGCGCCGACTGTGGCAGCCTCTCGAGAATCCCGCCGATCGCGGGCAGCGCGGTCTCGTCGCCGACCAACAGTTGCCAGGTTGTCCCGTCCGGCACGTCGTACAGCCCGTGCGGCCCGAGGAACGCCACCCGGCCGCCGACCTCCGCCTGCCCGGCCCACGTCGAAGCCGGGCCGCCGCTCTCCTCGTGCAGCACGAAGTCGACGTCCACCTCGCCGGTCTCCGGACGCGCCGCGCGCACCGTGTACGTCCGCATCGGCGGCCGGACGTCGTCGGGCATCGCGAGGTACCGGCGATACCAGGACAGGACGTCGTCCTCGCCCGTCTCGGCGGGTGGCAGGTGCGGCTCCTCGTGGCCGGGGAGGGGGAAGAACACCTTCACGTACGCGTCCGGCGCCGCCGGGCCCGCCGCCGCGAGACCCGGGCAGTCGAAGGTGACGCGGGCCATGTGCGGGGTGACCCGCCGGACCGCGGTGACCCTGCCGGGGTGGTAAGTCAGGACGCTCATGAGGTGAGGCTAACCTAAAACGGGCGGCGCGGGCTATGGCCGGGGAGGATGGCGGACGCCACGGTCCTCCGGGGCGGAACCAGTTCGCGCCCCAATGCCACATTGGGTGCGCTGGGCGCACCGAATGCCACATTGGGTGCATCGGACGCACCCAATGTGGCATTGGGGCGGTTGCTTGCCGGGCCGCATGCCGCCGGTAAGTCGTCGAGCGGAGGCGGTCGGCCGAAAGCGTCGTCCGGAAGCCGTCGAGGGAACCGCCCCGCAGAAGCCGGCGTGCGGAAATAGTCGTGCGGAGCTCTAGAACAAGCCGGGCGGCTCGTCCTCCCCGGGCTCGTCCCCGTCCGGTCGCCAGCGGTACTTCCGCAGGTCCACCTTTTCGCCGTCGGCGAGCACGCCCTCGGCGCGCAGTCGCTCCAGTTGTTCGTGCAGCAGGTGCGGTGCGGGGGTTCCGTTAGCGCGGAGGATGCGGTGCCAGGGCAGGTCGTGGCCGTCCTCGGCGAGCGCGCGGCCGACCATGCGCGGAGAGGGGGCACCGGAGAGCGCCGCGACGTCGCCGTACGTCGCGACTGTCCCCGCGGGTACGTCGGCGATGACTGCGCGTATCCGCTCGTGCAGTTCGTCGTTCATGACCCGGGGAATGATAGTCCCGCCGAGGGGTGTGCCGGTGCGCCACCCGGGTGAGCGGGCATGGTTCCATCGCTGATGTGCACGTGCGGAGAGCGGGAAACGGGCAGGCGCGGCTGGTGCGCCCGCCGGTCCCCGCCGCACCCACGTTCACCTGGGACGAGGACGCTCGACGGCTGCTGTCGGCGCCCGCTGGATTCCGCCGCGTGCTGGGCGGGCCGGGCACGGGCAAGACGGCGCTGCTCGCCACCGCCGCCGCGCGCCGGATCGCCGAGGGGGCGGATCCGGAGAGCGTGCTGCTGCTCACGACGTCCCGCCGGGCGGCCGACGCGCTGCGGGCCGACCTCACGCGGCGGCTCACGTCGGACCCGGATCAGGAGTCTCCGCTGCCGCGCACGGTGAGTGAACCGCTCGTGCGCACAGTGCATTCGTACGCGTTTTCGTTGCTGCGCCTGGAAGCTCGCGCCGAGGAGCTGCCGCCGCCGCGGTTGCTGGCCGGGGCGGAGCAGGACGTAGTCGTGCGCGAGTTGCTGGAGGGCGACCTGGAGGAGGGCGCGACCGGCTGGCCCGAACAGCTGCGTCCGGCGCTGACCGTGCCCGGATTCGCCGAGGAGCTGCGCGACCTGCTGATGCGGGCGGCCGAGCGCGGGCTCGGACCGGAGGATCTGACCGAACTCGGGCATCGCCAGGACCGCGAGGAGTGGATCGCGGCGGGGCAGTTCTGGGCGCAGTACGAGGAGGTCACCCAGCTGCAGGGGGCGGGCGGCAACGCGCTCGGCCTGCCCGCCGCGCCCGCGCTCGACGCGGCTGAGCTGGTGACGTCGGCGTTGCTCGCGCTGGAGGACGACGAGGAGCTGCGCGAACGCGAGCGCGGCCGGGTCCGGCATTTGTTCGTGGACGACGCGCACCACCTGGATCCGTTGCAGGTCCAGCTGATCCGCACGATCGGGCACACCGCGGAGGAGTTCGTGGTGGCCGGCGATCCAGACCAGTCGGTGTTTTCCTTCCGCGGCGCGGACCCGAAGCTGTTCGCCGATTCCGACAACGACGGCGACCGGACGGTCATGCTGACCACCTCGCACCGGCTCGCTCCGACGGTCCGGGCGGCGGTCGCGAAGCTCGGTGCGACGTTGCCCGGTGCCTCGCCGCACCGGAAATTGGTTACGCCGCAAGGGAAACGCGGCGGCAAGGTGCGGGTTCGGCTGATGCCGACTCCGGCCGCGGAGGCCAGCTGGATCGCTGACCAGCTTCGGCGGGCGCATCTCGTTGACGGGGTGCCGTGGTCGGAGATGGCGGTGCTGGTGCGGTCTCCGGCGCGGACTTTCCTGGTGCTGCAACGCGCTTTGCGCGCGGCCGGGGTGCCGATCGGTTCCGCTACGGAGGAATTGCCGTTGGCGAAGCACTCCGCGGTACGGCCGTTGCTGGCGGTGTTGCGGATCGCGGCGGAGCCGGAATTGCTCGACGTCGATATCGCGGAGATGTTGCTGTCGTCTTCGCTCGGCGGGGCGGATCCGTTGGCGCTGCGGCGGTTGCGGCGCGGTCTTCGTCGGCTGGAGCTGGCGGGCGGCGGGCAGCGTTCGAGCGACGAGTTGCTCGTGGAAGCGTTGCGGGGCGGGGACATTCTCGTCGGTCTCGCGGACAACGAGGCGTTGCCGGTTCGCCGAGTCGGCAAGCTGTTGAGCGTTACGCACCAGGCGGTGAGCCGCGGCGAAGGCGTCGAGCAGGTGCTGTGGGAGCTGTGGCAGGCGAGCGGGCTGCAGGAACGTTTGCTGCGGTTGGTGGATCGCGGCGGCTCGCTCGGTGCGCAGGCTGATCGCGACCTGGACGCTGTGGTGGCGTTGTTCGATTCGGCAGGCCGGTATGCCGACCGGTTGCCTAAGGCGAGCGTCGCGGCATTCGCGGACTATCTTTCGTCGCAGAACATCGCGGGCGACACTCTCGCTCCGGCAGCGATTCCGGGTGAAGGGGTTTCCCTGCTGACGGCGCACGCATCGGCGGGCCGCGAGTGGACAGTGGTCGCGGTCGCCGGGGTGCAGGAGGGCGCGTGGCCGGACCTGCGGCTGCGTGGCTCGTTGCTGGGTGTCGAGCGGCTGGTCGACCTGCTGTCCGGAGTGGACGAACACGACAAGGTGTCCGCCATCGCGCCGATTCTCGCCGAAGAACGGCGGTTGTTCTACCTGGCGGCTAGCCGCGCGCGGCGGACGCTGCTGGTGACCGCGGTGGCCGGGGAGGACGAGCAGCCGTCCCGATTCCTCGACGACCTTGAAGAGAACGGCGCCGACGACGGAATGCTCGACTCCCGGATGAAGCCGCCGGGCCGGTCGCTCGTGCTGGCCGAATTGGTCGGCGAGCTGCGCGAGGTCGTGTGCGACGACAAGACGGATCCAGAACGCCGGAAGCGGGCGGCGAAACAGCTCGCCCGGCTGGCCGCGGCTGGGGTTCCGGGGGCGCATCCGGACACGTGGTACGGATTGATGGAAGCGTCCACAGCGGACCCGGTGCACGGGCCCGGCGACCTGATGCGGATCTCGCCGTCCACTGTGGAGATTCTGGTGAAGTGCCCGCTGCGCTGGCTGATCGAGCGGCACGGCGGCAGTGATCCGGCGCAATTGGCGGCGGTGACCGGAACTCTCGTGCACGGTTTGGCGCAGGCGATCGCGGGCGGCAGCACTGAGGAGCAGATCCAGGCCGCGCTGGACGAGGCGTGGGTGCGCGTGGACGCCGGCGCGCCGTGGTTCTCCCGGCGCGAACGGTCCCGGGTGGAGCAGATGTTGCGCAACTTCGTGTCGTGGCTGGAAAAATCGCGACAGGAGCTGATCGAGGCCGGGGTCGAGCAGGACATCGAGGTCGAGTTGCCGATGGGCGACGAAGAGGTGCGCGTGCTGCTGCGCGGACGGGTCGACCGGGTCGAGATGGACAAGGACGGCCGCCCGGTGATCGTGGACATCAAGACCGGCAAGGTCCCGGTGTCCGGCGCGGACGCGGAGAAGCACCCGCAGCTCGCGGCGTACCAGCTGGCGGTGCTGCTGGGCGCGGTCGAGGGCAAGAAGACGCCCGGCGGCGCGAAACTCGTGTATGTCGCGAAGGGGAACAACAAGACCGGGGCCACTCAACGGGATCAGCCGCCGATGGACGAGGACAACGGGCGCGAGTGGCTGGAACTCGTGCGCTCGGCCGCGGCCGCCGCGGTCGGTCCGGACTATCAGGCGCACGAGAACGCCGACTGCGACCGGTGCCCGGCGCGCGGGTGCTGCCCGTTGCGTCCGGAAGGGCGTCAGGTGACCGGACCGTGAGCCCGGTGGTCATCGCCAACCCCGTCGGACCCGCGGAAATCGCTGACGCACTGGGGTTGCACCGTCCGACGCCCGAGCAGGCGACCGTGATCGCGTCGCCGGTCGAGCCGTCGCTCGTCGTCGCGGGCGCGGGTGCGGGCAAGACCGAAACCATGGCCGCCCGCGTGGTCTGGCTGGTGGCTAACGGAATCGTGAGCCCGGAACGGGTGCTCGGCCTGACCTTCACCCGGAAGGCCGCGCGTCAGCTCGGTGAGCGAGTGCGGGCGCGGTTGCGGCGGCTTGCCGGTTCGGGGCTGTTGGAGCGGATTGATCCGTCGGGCGCGTTGCGGGCCACTGTGGTCGCCGGTGAGCCAACGGTGCTGACTTATCACGCGTATGCCGGGCGTTTGCTGTCGGAGCACGGGCTGCGGCTTCCGGTGCAGCCTGGTGTCCGGTTGCTGTCGGAGACTTCGTCGTGGCAGCTGGCGCATCGCGTGGTGTCCACTTGGGACAATGACCTGGACACCGACCGGGTGCCGCCGACGGTCACCGCGCAGCTGCTCGCGTTGGCCGGTGAACTTGGCGAGCATCTGATTTCGACGGAGAAGCTCGGGCAGTACACGGAGTGGCTGTGCGAGGTTATCGAAAACGCTCCACGGGCCAAAGGCCAGCGCGCCTCGCTGCCGGTGAAGTTGCAGGAAGTTCTCGCGGCCCAACGGTTTCGGCTGGCTCTGCTGCCGTTGGTCGAGGACTATCATCGCCGAAAACGGGCGGAAGGCGCGCTTGACTTCGCGGATCAGATGTCCCTCGCGGCGCAGCTGGCCGATGGATATCCGGCAGTGGTGGCGGGGGAGCGCGAGCGGTACGGGGCGGTGCTGCTGGACGAATACCAGGACACCGGGCACGCGCAGCGAGTGTTGCTGCGGTCGCTGTTCGGCGGCGTTGAGCATCCGCCGATGCCGGTGACCGCGGTCGGTGACCCGGCGCAGGCGATTTACGGCTGGCGTGGCGCGAGTGCGGCGAACCTGCCCCGGTTCACCACGGACTTCCCGCGTCGTGGCGAGGAACGGCTCGAAACCGCGCATGAGTTCGGGCTGCTCACCAGCTTCCGCAACCCGCCGGAAATTCTGGAACTGGCCAACGCGATCTCGGAACCGTTGCGCCGCCGCGGACTTGGCGTCGAACGGCTGCGCGCACGGGACGGTGCCGGTCCGGCAGACATCGCGGTCGCGCTGCTGCCGGATGTGCGCGCGGAACGGGAGTGGGTCGCCGACGCGATGGCGCAGCGTTGGCATGCGGAGAAGGAGGAATCCGGCAAGCCGCCGACCGCTGCGGTACTGGTGCGTCGACGTGCGGACATGGCGCCGATCGCGGCGGAAATGCGGATGCGCGGGCTGCCGGTGGAGGTCGTGGGCCTCGGCGGATTGCTGGACGAACCGGAGGTCGCCGACCTTGTGTCCACGCTGCGGGTGCTCGCCGATCCGCTGGCCGGGAGCGCGGCCGCTCGATTGCTGACCGGTGCTCGCTGGCGGATCGCGGCGGCGGACGTCGCTGCGTTGTGGCGGCGGGCCAACGAACTCACCTCGCCCGAGCCGCGCGCGAAGGAGGGCGACGAGCCGGAACTGGTCGCCGAACGCGCGGAACAGGCCGGGCTGATCGACGCCGTCGACGAACCCGGTGCGCCGGAGCGTTATTCCGCGGAAGGTTACCGGCGAATTCGCCGGCTGGGCGCGGAACTGACGGCGCTGCGTCGTCGGCTGGATCAGTCGCTGCCGGAATTGGTGGCGGACGTCGAACGCACGATGCTGCTTGATGTCGAATCGCTTGCCCGGCCCGGGTCGGCGGGCCGCGCGCATTTGGACGCGTTCGCCGAAGTCGTCACTGATTACGCGGAGACCGCGCCGACGGCGACTCTGTTGTCCTTTGTGGACTATCTGAACACCGCGGCACATGCGGAAGACGGACTCACGCCCGGTGAGGTGCAGGTCGTTCCGGACCGGGTGCAGGTGCTCACCGTGCACTCCGCCAAGGGGCTGGAGTGGGAAGTGGTGGCTGTCCCGCATCTGGTCGCTGAGGTGTTCCCGGGCAAACGTCGTTCGTCGTCGTGGTTGCGTACTTCTACCGCGTTGCCCGCGCATTTGCGGGGTGACGCGGCGGATCTGCCGAAACTGCAGATCGCGGAAGGGTACGACCGCAAGGAAGTGCAAGAAGCGCTGGAACTGCACGAGGAAGGGTTCGTCGCCCGCGAAGCCGACGAGGAACGACGATTGTGTTACGTCGCGCTGACTCGTTCCGAGCGCGCGCTGCTCGTTTCCGGGCATTGGTGGAACGAAAGCAGTACCCGGGCCAAGGGGCCGTCGATCTTCCTCTCCGAGATCGCCGAGGTGATGAACGAGGCCGATCCGCCGCTGGGCGTGGTGGACCTCTGGGCCGAGGAACCCGCGGAGGGCGAGGAGAACCCGCTGGTCGCGGACTCCCGGACGGCGCAGTGGCCGGTGGATCCGCTGGGCGACCGGCGATCGGGTGTCGCTACCGGGGTGGATCTGCTGCTGGCGGAAATGGCCGCGCTGGAAGAGGAACCGGAGTCCGAACCGGAGGCCGAGCCGCTTCCGGCCGCTGACGACGACGAGATTCCGTTGCCTCCCGAACCCGAGGACGAAGAAGACTATCTGCCGGACGACGAATACTTCGAAGACGACGAGGACGTCATCGATCCGGAAGACCCGGACGGCTGGGCTGCCGACACCGACGTTCTCCTGGCCGAACGCGCCCGCTCGCAGTCCACAGTGGATCGCGTTGCGCTGCCCGCGCAGCTGAGCGTGAGCCAGTTGGTGGACCTGGCGTCCGACGCGGACGCTCTCGCGCAACGCCTCCGACGACCGCTTCCGTTGCCGCCCAACACGTTCGCTCGTCGTGGCACCGCGTTCCACAGCTGGCTGGAGCAACGGTTCTCCGGCGACCGGCTGCTGGAGATCGACGACCTCCCGGGCGCGGCCGACGTCGGCGAAGCCCCGGACACCGATTTCGAGGCCCTGCAAGAAGCTTTCGAGAACAGCGAATGGGCCGACCGGGTCCCGGTCGCCGTGGAGGTGCCGTTCTCCGCGGACGTCGAAGGCATTACCTTGCGCGGCCGAATGGACGCGGTGTACGCGGATCCCGACGGCGGCTGGACCGTCGTGGACTGGAAGACCGGTTCTGTTCCGTCCGAAGAACGGTTGCCGGCCTTGGCCATTCAGCTCGGTGCGTACCGATTGGCGTGGGCGGCGCTGAAGAAAGTCCCGGTGGAACGCGTACGCGCGGCCTTCCACTATGTCCGGCATGGACACACGCTGCGCCCGGCAGACCTGCTGGACGCGGAAGGCCTGCGGGCCCTGCTGCGCAACGTTCCGCAGGAATAGCGGCTAGGCCCGATCCCGGACGGTCAACGCCCAGCTCACCAACGGCCACTGCAACGGCAAGCGCAGCCACGCGACCGCGCGCTCCCGAGCCGGACGGCCGCGCCGCTGATAATCCAACGCCATTTTCACATTCCCCGGAAAGACTCCGACGAACAGCAGCGCCGCGGCCAACCCGCCGAGCCGGCGAGTGCGCGGCAGCGCGATCCCGGCGGCGACGGTCAGCTCGGCGGCCCCCGACGCGTACGTCCAGGTGCGCCGGTCACCGGGCAATTCTTTCGGGACCAGCGCGTCGAACGGCTTCGGCCGGGCGAAGTGCAGGACGCCCGCCCCGGCGAGGAGGGCGGCGAGAAGAAGCGCCGGACGTTGCGACGCGCGAGGCTCGGACATGCGGCAAGCCTGCCACAGCATGATCGCCGCGACGGGTGTGCGGGTGCTCCGATTGGGTTATCCTCCCGGCTGTGAGTGACGCCGAACGCGCGCGGGGAGCCGGTGCATGAAGGCCTTGAAACGGCTGCCCCTGAACGTCCGGTTGAACGACCGGCCCGACCACGAGCTCGTCGGCGTGATCCGGATGCCGGAGCTGACAGTCAGCCCGATGCGGGCGATCGTCAAGCGGATCATCGGGGCGCTGCTGGCGCTGCTGGCGACGGTGCTGATCGTCTATCTCGACCGGGACGGCTACCGCGACGCGAACGGCGACGGCCTCTCGCTGCTCGACTCGCTCTATTACGCGACAGTTTCCCTCTCGACCACCGGCTACGGCGACATCGCTCCGGCCACCGCGTCCGCGCGGCTGGTGAACGTCATCGTGATCACGCCGCTGCGAGTGCTCTTCCTCATCGTCCTCGTCGGGACCACCCTGGAAGTGCTCACCGAGCGCTCCCGGCAGGCGTTCAAAATCCAGAAGTGGAGGACGAAGGTGCGTGACCACACCGTCGTCGTCGGTTTCGGCACGAAGGGCCGCTCGGCGGTCAACGCGCTGCTCGGCGACGAGGAGGTGCAGGCCAACCGCGTCGTGGTCGTCGACACCGACCAGCAGGCGCTGGACGCGGCGAGCGCGCTCGGCCTCGTCACCGTGCACGGCTCGGCGACCAGGGCGGACGTCCTGCGCGTCGCGGGCGTGCAGCACGCACGAGCCGTAGTGGTCGCGCCGAACCGCGACGACACCGCCGTGCTGGTCACCCTCACCGCGCGCGAGCTGGCCCCGAAAGCGCACATCGTGGCGTCGGTGCGCGAGGCGGAGAACGTGCACCTGCTGAAGCAGTCCGGGGCGAACCAGGTCGTGGTGTCGAGCGAGACCGCCGGGCGGCTGCTCGGGATGGCGACATCCACTCCGCTTGTAGTGGACATGGTCGAGGACCTGCTGACCCCGGAATCCGGACTGGCGATCGCCGAACGCGGCATCGAACCGAGCGAGGAAGGCGGCTCGCCGCGGCACCTGGCGGACACGGTGCTCGGCGTGGTGCGCGACGGGGTGCTTTACCGGGTCGACGCCCCGCAGGCGGACGCGCTGGAGCCGGGGGACCGGCTGCTGTACGTCAAGAAGGTCACGCAGGCGGATCAGATCCAACGCTGAGGTTCGGCGGGGCCGCCGGTTCTGGGGCCGGCCTGCTGTGGCGTTGTGTGCGTGGAGCTGTCCCCGGTGCAGAGGCGCGGTCCTCGGGGCCCGCGCCAATGCAGCATCGGGGCGCTCTCCCGGGCGGCTCGGGCCGGGTAGCGGCGAGGCTGGGCGGGCGGCGGCGGACCCGGCCTCGGCCGGGGTCCCCCGTGCGCGGGCACCTCACTGGGTTTTGCCCCCGGCATCTGGAAGCATGGCGTCGTGCAGGTTTCCGACCCCCCGCATAAGAGCCCCGTCAAGCGGTGGCTCCAGGTGGGCATCCCGGTGGCGGTCGGGGTGCTCGTCGTGGTCCTGGTGTGGCTCGCCGGCCCGGGGATGCTCGGCATCCGCGCGAAGTCCCCCGGTGCGCCGGTGGACGCCCAGATCACCAAGGCCGTCGACTGCTCCGTTCCCGGTGCCGCCGAATCGGTCTCGTTCCAGCTCGGCGGCAAACCGCGGCAGGGCACCCTCGACAGCTGCGGGCACGGCAAGGACGAGCATCTCCAGGTGCTGGTCCCGGACGACGCCCCGGCGGACGGCACGGTCTCGGTCACCATGCCGGACGCCACCGCGGGCGCGCAGGATCTTCGCGCGCCGATCGCGCTGGCGCTGCTGGTGTTCGCCTGCTTCTGCGGCGGGATGTATGCCTACCTGGTGATCCGCGGTCCGGGCAAGCTCGCGCTGCTCAGCTGACGCGTCCAGCACAAACAGCCGAACCACTGCGTCTGTAGTGCCCGCCCGTGAACCACCAGCTCAGCTGACGTCCGAGGCGGAAGCGGCGAAGGTGTTGCAGTCGGCGATCCGGTTGTCCTTCGCCCCGGCCCGCCACCACTGCGCGTAGTGCGCGTTGGTGCCGTGGTCGTGGCTGCGGGAAGTGTTGTCCCCTCGGGTTTCCTGGTCGTTCCAGGCCTTGTTGTACATGTCGCGGGTGATCGTGCCGCCGCGGTCGACGTGCGCGCCGAGGAACATTCCGGAGAAGCACTGCGCTTGGAGTTCTTTGCGGCGCGACATGTCGAGGCCCTCGGGGCTGTTCTGCCCGGCCGCGTAGATCTTCTGCCACGCGGCGTCCATGATGCCCGCGACTTCCTGCACGTGGTGGCCGTACTCGTGGGCGAACAGCGCCAGGTAGACGCCGGGGTTGTTGCCGTACTGGTCGGTCTGCAGGCCCTTGAACGGGACGTACAGATTGTTCTCGCAGTAGTACGCCGCGGTCGCGATGCCGACCTGGATGGTGCCGCATTCGGTGTCGAAGCTCGGCCCGGTCGGGAAGTGCAGCGCGGGCGGCGTGAACGGCAGGTTGTAGGACTCGAGGAACGGGCCCCACGCCGCGTCGAGGCATTTGCTCGCGGCGGTGAAGAAGGCTTCCGCGCCGTCCTGCGTGCTCGTCCACGGCGGCAGGTTGCAGACGCGGTTCTGCAGGCCTGCGTTCGGGTCTTGCAGGATCGGGTGGTCGGCCAGCTTGAGGATCTTGTGCGGGCCCGCGCTGGCGGAGGTGCTCGGGCTTTCCGACGGACTGGTCGGCGTGCTCGACGGGGCGGACGAACCGCTGGTGGGCGGCAGCTCGTAGGCGGACGACGGCGACGGCGGAGCGGCCTGGTAGCCGGCGTTGCTCGGTCCCGGCCCGCGGTTCAGCGAAACGATCGCCACGACGCCCAGCGCCAGCACCGCGACCGCGCCGAGGCACAGCCCGACGATCAGCCCGGTCGGCTTGCGCGGCGGCACCGGATAGGACGGCGGCTGCTGCTGCCACGGCGGTCCCTGCGGCGGCGGACCCTGAAACGGCGGCTGCTGCCCCTGGTACGGACCCTGTCCGGGCTGGGCCTGGTAAGGGCCTTGCGCCTGGCCCGGGTACTGGCCCGGCGGCACCGGTCCTTGGCCCGGCACCGGCGGCGGTTGAACGGTCCCGCGTGGCGGCACCTGGCCGTAGGGCGGTTGCGTCATCAGGGCAGTCCCGGTGGGTCTCGGCGCGGGCCGGGCGTCCCCCGGCTTGCCGTTCAGCATATCGGGGGATGCCCGGCCCGCCGCAGCACTTCGCCGGACTGGCTCCCCGCCCGGACGTCCCCCCAGGTCTGGCCGGGTGCGGACGGCTCTGGAAGAGTGACGGCAGCAACCGCAGGGCCGTGCAGACGAGGGGCTCCGATGACAAACTCACCCGGTGCGCCCGGGCCGGGGGACGACACGCCTACGCCGAGCCGGGGCTTCGCCAGTCCCGATCCCGGCGCGTCCGCCGCCACCCCGCCGCAGACCGGCGAAACGGACAACCCGTCCGGTGCCGGAACTTCGTCGTCCGCCGGCGAAAACGCCGCGTCGACCGGGACGAATCCGCCTGCCGGGACGAACCGGGCCGGGGCGGATCCTTCGGCTGCCAGCGAAAACCCGGCTGGTTCGGCGCCGCAGCCGGGCGGCGAAAGCCCGGCTGGCGCGACTTCGCCTTCAGCCAGCGAAAACTCCGCTGGTGCGACCTCGCGGCCGAGTGGCGAAAGCGCGGTCGGCGAGACTCCGGCCGGTGATAATCCGGCGACGTCGCAGCCGGGATGGGCGAGCCCCGCAGGCGCGGGCAGCGAGAGCTCGTCGGGAGTGCCTTCGTCCTCCGGTGCCGTTCCGCCGCCTCCGGCAGGCAGCGGTCAGTGGCAATCCCCGGGCCAGCAACCGATTCCGCCGTACCCCGGCACCCCCTACGGCCGCCCCGGCCAGGGCTGGAACCCGAACGGGCTGGGCAAACCGGGCGTGATCGCGTTGCGCCCGTTGAACGTCGGCGACATCCTCGACGGCGCGATCACCGCGATCCGCCGGTATCCGCTGCTGATCCTCGGGGTGTCCGCGGTCGTCGCGGTGGTCGCGGCGGGGCTGAACCTCGTCGCGTCGCTGTGGCTGGTGCCCGATTTCAACCGGGTTACCCAGCTCGGTCCGGCCGCGACGCAGCAACAGCAGCTCGACGCGCTGTACAGCCTGCTGGGCTCCACGCTCACCGCGCTGCTGCCGGTGCTCGTGATCTCCATGCTGGCGCAGACTTTCCTCACCGGATTCCTGACCGTGGTGATGGGCAAGGCGGTGCTCGGCCGCCCGGTCGACTTCGGTTCGGCGATGCGCGAAGCCGCGCCGCGGCTGCTGCCGCTGCTGGCGGTCACCATCCTGTACACGCTGGCCACGATCGTCGCCGCGGCGTTCTGCCTGATTCCCGCCGTGCTGCCGTATGTGTTCTGGTCGCTCGCCGGTCCGGCGCTGGTGCTGGAGCGCGGCACCATCGGGCAGGCGTTCACGCGTTCGCGCCAGCTTGTGTCGGGCATGTTCTGGCGGGTGTTCGGGATTCTGCTGCTGGCGGGCGTGATCAGCTGGCTGATCTCGGCGATCATCAGCGTTCCGTTCAGCCTCGGCTCGGGCGCGTTCAACGGCATCTTCGACCCGCAGGCGACCCTGCCGAAGGTCACGACCGGCAGCCTGGTGCTGCAGTCGGTCGGCAAGGTCATCGCGGAGACGATCGTCATGCCGTTCACCGCGCTGGTCACCGTGGTGCTCTACATCGACCAGCGGATGCGCCGCGAGGGCATGGACATCGAACTGGCGAGGGCGGCGGGCATCCAGCCGCCGCAACCGCCGCAGCAGGCGTGGTGATCGGCCTTCTCGCCGACGTCCCGGTCGACATCGACCGGGACCCCGCCCGGCTGCGGGCGATCCAGGAACTGACCGATCCGGGTTATGCCGCGGCGCAGCCGGGCCTTCTCGAACGCGTCTGGCAGTGGCTCGGACAGCGGATTTCCGAGCTGTTCGACGCGTTGTCCGGGGTTCCCGGCGGCCCGCTCGGCCTGCTGCTGGTGCTGGCGTTGGTGATCGTGCTGATCGTCGTCGTGCGGCTGCGGGTGGGCAAGGTCGGGCGGTCGGCCACAACGTCCGGCGAGGTGTTCAGCGGACGGCGGCGAACCGCGGACGAGTACCGGAAAGCCGCCGAGGAGGCCGCAGCTCGCGGCGATTTCGCCGACGCGGTGCGGGATCGGTTCCGCGCGCTCGTGCGGGCGATGGAAGAGCGCGCGCTGCTCGACGTCCGCTCCGGCCGGACCGCGGACGAAGCGGTCGCTGAGGCCGGGAGGTTCCTGCCGGATCTGGCCGTTGACCTCACCGCTGCCGCGCGGCAGTTCGACGACGTGCACTACGGCGGACGGCCGGGCACCGAAGCCGCCTACCGCACGTTGTCCGAATTGGACGAACGCGTCCAGCGCGCACGACCGGTTTTGGCGGACGCATGAGCACAGCTGTTTCGCCGGATCTGCGCCGAATCTGGCGTGGCGCCCGGGTTCCGTTGGCGCTGCTCCTGCTCATCGTGATCATCGCACTGGCGATTGTGCTCAGTCGCGGCGAACAGACCAGCGGCGAGTTCGACCCCGGTTCCTACGAACCGCGCGGCAGTCACGCACTAGCGCATTTGCTGGAGCAGGAAGGCGTTCAAATCCGCGCCGCGCATTCGCTCGCCGAAGCACGCGAGGCCGCCGACGGCGGAACCCTGCTGATCACCAACCCGCAGCTGGTGCCCGCGAACGGGTTGGCCGATCTGCGCCGCCGGGTCGCGCATCTCGTGCTCGTCGCGCCCGGATCGATGTCGTTGGGGATGGCCGCGCCGACTGTTTCCTCGGCGGGGACAGGAGAGGTCCGTACGCTGCAACCGGGTTGCACGGTCGGCGCGGCAGTCAGCGCGGGCTCGGTCACGCTTGGCGGACGCCATTACCGCACGGACGACAAGACGGCGCGGGCTTGCTACCGCGATGACGGCGACCCGACGTTCGTGCAATTGGCCGACCGGACCGGCACCGTGACCGTGCTCGGCTCGGCCGAGGCGTTCACCAACGACCAGATCGCCAAGGAAGGCAACGCGGCGTTCGGCATGCGGCTGCTGGGCGATCACCGGCAGCTGGTCTGGTACGTACCGTCCACAGAGGACCCCGCGCTGGACGGCGAAAAGAAGCCGTTCGTCGACCTGATCCCGCCCGGCTGGCGCTACGGCGCGCTGACCGCGGGAATCGCGATCGTCCTGTTCGCCCTGTGGCGGGCGCGACGGCTCGGGCCGGTGGTGCGGGAACCGCTGCCGGTGGTCGTGCGGTCGGCGGAAACGGCGGAGGGCCGAGCCCGGCTGTACCGGCGGGGCGGCGCGACCGGGCACGCGGCGGAAACCCTGCGCGAGGCGGCCAGGACACGGTTGCGGAAGAGACTGGGATTGCCGCGCGACGCCGGCCCGCCCGCGGTGGTGGAGACGGTGAGCGCGCGGACCGGCCGGGCGCCGAACGAGGTCGGGGCGGTGCTGTACGGCCCGCCGCCGTCCGACGAGGCGGCGCTGGTGCGGCTGGCGGACGAACTGGACGCGGTGGAACGAGAGGTGGAGCGTTCTTGAGTACCGAACAGATGCAGGACGCGCGGGCGGCCCTGATCGCGTTGCGCACCGAGGTCGGGAAGGCCGTGGTCGGCAACGACGCGGCCGTCACCGGGCTCATCCTCGCGCTGCTCTGCCGGGGGCACGTGCTGCTGGAAGGCGTGCCCGGCGTCGCGAAGACGCTGCTGGTGCGGGCGTTGGCGGCGTCGCTGGACCTGAAGACGACGCGCGTGCAGTTCACCCCGGACCTGATGCCGGGCGACGTCACCGGGTCCATTGTGTACGACGCGCACAGCGGCGAGTTCTCCTTCCGCGAGGGCCCGGTCTTCACGAATCTGCTGCTGGCCGACGAAATCAACCGGACGCCGCCGAAGACGCAGTCGTCGCTGCTGGAGGCGATGGAGGAGCGGCAGGTGTCGATCGACGGCGCCTCGCGGCCGCTGCCGGATCCGTTCGTCGTGGTAGCGACGCAGAACCCGGTTGAGTACGAGGGCACCTATCCGTTGCCCGAGGCGCAGCTCGACCGGTTCCTGCTGAAGCTGACCATGCCGGCTCCGTCGCGGGAGGACGAGATCGGCATTCTTTGGCGGCACGCACAGGGTTTCGACCCGCGCGACCTCGCCGCCGCGGGCGTCCGTCCGGTCGCCGGGGCGGCGGATCTCGCTGCCGCGCGGGAGGCGGTCGCGAAGGTGACCGTCGGCCCGGAAGTGATCGGCTACGTCGTCGACCTCTGCCGTGCGACCAGGGAACTCCCGGCGGTGCGCATCGGCGTTTCTCCTCGTGGCGCAACGGCTTTGCTCGCCGTGACGCGTGCGTGGGCGTGGCTGTCCGGCCGGGATTACGCGACCCCTGACGACGTCAAGGCGCTCGCCCGTCCCGCGCTCCGGCACCGTCTCGACGTGCGGCCCGAAGCCGAACTCGAAGGCGTGACCTCGGACGGCGTCCTCGACCGGGTGCTGGCCTCCGTGCCGGTGCCGCGCTAAATGGCAGTCACCGGGCGGCTCGGGCTGCTGGCGCTCCTGGGGGCGCTGGTGGTCGGGCTGCTGTTCCCGTCCGGAACCGGCGTCGCGGTCGTGGTCGCGGTGCTGCTGGTGCTGGTCGTCGTGGACCTGGTGCTGGCCGGGAGTGTGCGGGCGCTGCGATTTTCGCGCAGCGGCACCACTTCCGTCCGGCTGGGGGAGCCCGCCGAGGTCACGCTCACCGTCACGAATCCCGGCGGACGCACCGTTCGCGGCTCGCTGCGAGACGCCTGGCCGCCGAGCGCCGGTGCCGACGACCGGCACGCGCTGACGGTTCCGCCCGGCGAACGGCGTGCGTTGACGACCGCGCTGCTCCCGACCCGACGCGGCGACCGCATCGCGGCAAGGGTGACCGTGCGCGCGGTGGGCCCGCTGGGATTGGCCGCGCGGCAGGGTTCGCACGAGGTGCCGTGGACGGTTCGGGTGCTGCCGCCGTTCCACAGCCGCAAGCATCTGCCTTCGCGACTGGCCCGGCTGCAGCAGCTGGACGGTCGCAACGCGGTGCTGATCCGGGGCCAGGGCACGGAATTCGACTCCCTGCGCGAATACGTCATCGGCGACGACGTGCGGTCGATCGACTGGCGCGCGACGGCCCGCGCGTCCGACGTGATGGTGCGGACGTGGCGTCCGGAACGCGACCGGCAGGTCGTTTTGGTCCTGGACACCGGCCGCGTCTCAGCGGGCCGAGTCGGTGACGCACCCCGGCTGGACGCGGCGATGGACGCGGCGCTTTTGCTGGCCGCGCTCGCTTCCCGCGCGGGGGACCGGGTCGACCTGGTGGCTTACGACCGGCGAGTGCGGGCGTCGGTGCCGAACGCTGCGACGCCGTCTCTGGTGAACGCCTTGGCCACGATCGAACCGTCCCTGGTTGAGACGGACGCGCGGGGCATGGTGGCGGAGGTGCTGCGACGGACCCGTCGGCGGGCTTTGGTGGTGCTGTTGACCGGGTTGGAACCGGCTCCGTTGCAGGAGGGGCTGTTCCCGGTGCTGGGCTCGCTGACCGCTCGGCACGAGGTGCTGGTGGCTTCGGTGGCCGACCCGCGGGTCGCGGAGATGGCGGCCTCGCGGGGATCGGCGGAGGCGGTTTACGACGCTGCCGCGGCTGAGCGGGCATTGGCGGATCGGGAGTCTTCGGTGGCGTGGCTGACCCGGCACGGGGTCGGCGTAGTGGACGCGGTGCCGGAAGAACTGCCGCCCGCCCTCGCCGACCGCTACCTCGCCCTGAAGGCGGCGGGCCGGTTGTAGGTACGTGAGGGAAGCAGATTCCCTCACGTACTTCTAGCCAGCCTCGGGCAGGGCGTCTCCGGCGGCGCGCCGGTCGACATCGCCTGTTTCGCCGCCAAGCGCGGCTCGTCGGCCCAGCGTGAACACGTACGTCAGGAACAGCAGCTCCACCACCGCGCCGATGCCGATGCGCAGCCACGTCGGCCACCCCGACGGCGTCACGAACGCCTCGATCACGCCCGACACCAGCAGCACGCACGCGAGCCCCAGCGCCATCACCACCACTGACCGGCCCTGCTCGGCCAGCGCCGCGCTTCGGGACCGTCGGCCCGGATCCACGACTGTCCAGCCGAGTTTCAGCCCGGTTCCCGCCGCGATGAACACCGCCGTCAGTTCCAGCAGACCGTGCGGCAGGAGCAGGCCCAGCAGCACGTCGCCGCGGCCTGCCGAGGACATCAGGCCGATCGCGACCCCGGCGTTCAGCGAGTTCATCCACAGCGCGGCGATCACCGGCAGGCCGAGCGCGACGCCCAGGAACAGGCACGTCGCCGCGACCCAGGCGTTGTTCGTCCACACTTTCGCCGCGAACGACGCCGCTGGGCCGTTCGAGTAGTACGTCTCGTATTGGCCGCCCGGCGCGGTCATCGCCTTCACCTCGTCCGGCGACACCAGCGACGCGCGCACCTGCGGGTCGCCGGCGATCCAGACGCCCAGCACAGCCATCACCGCGACCGACAGCAGCGCGGCCGGGATCCACCAGCGGCGGCTCAGGTAGACCGCGGCCGGGAAGCGGTGGGTGAAGAAGAGCGCGACCTCGCGCCACGCCGGGCTGTGCGAACCGGCCACCGCCGAGCGGCCGCGCGCGACCAGCGCCGACAGCCTGGCCAGCAGGGCCGGGTCGGGTGCGGTCGAGCGGATCATCGACAGATGCGTCGCCGCGCGTTGGTACAGCGTGACCAGTTCGTCCGCCTCCAGGCCGGTCAGCCTGCTCCGTCCGGCGAGCTCGCCGAGCCGGTTCCATTCCGCGCTGTGCGCCGCGACGAACACGTCGACGTCCACCGGCCACCTCCTCTCCCGCCAGGATAGAGGCAGGCGCTCTACGCTGGCCTCGTGCAGGAAGAGTCCGATCTCGTCACCGGTGAGGCCGTCGTCCTCGACCTGCGGGTGGCGAAGCTCGCCAGCCGCGCGGTCGCGATGCTGCTGGACGTCCTCGTCCAGGCCGCGTTGCTGCTGCTCGTGCTCGTCGCGCTGATGCTGACCGCGGGGTCGTTCGACTCGGCGCTCACCATCGCGCTGATGCTGACCGCGTTCGTGCTGGTCGTGATCGGCTACCCGGTGCTGTTCGAAACGCTCAGCCGAGGCCGTTCGCTCGGCAAACTCGCGCTCGGCCTGCGCGTGGTGCGCCTCGACGGCGGTCCGATCAGCTTCCGGCACGCGCTGACCCGCGCGCTCGCCGGCTTCTTCGTCGACTTCTGGGCGCTCGGCTTCCTCGGCGCGGTGGCCGTCATCGTGTCGCTGACGTCGTCGAACGGCCGCCGCGTCGGCGACTACCTCGCGGGCACCCTGGTGATCCGCGAACGCGTGCCGCAGTCCGCGCAGGCGATTCTCGCGGTGCCGCCCGGTCTCGAAGCGTGGGCCGCGCACTTCGACCTCAGCGGCCTCACCGACGACCTCGCCATGGCCTCCCGCCAGTATCTCGGCCGCTACCACGAACTGCGCCCGGAAGCGGCCGCGTCGCTCGGCTTCAGCCTGGCGCAGCAGGTTTCCGCGGCGATCGGGGTGCCGCTGCCCTACGGGATGCCGCCGTGGGTCTTCCTCACCGCGGTGCTGGCCGAACGCCGCAATCGCGACCACGCCCGGATCGCGCCGACGCAGTACGGTCCGCCCGCCTACGCGCCGCCGCCCGTTCCGCCTCCGGCTCCGCCGAAGTCCGACAACCCCTTCACTCCGCCGAGCTGAGGACATGCTCGCCGACGACGTCACCGTCACCACCGCGCAGGACGGTCAGCTCACGGTCATCGAGCGCATCGTCACCGACGCCCCGGCCATTCACCGCATCGCCGAGCGAGTACCGGTCACCGACGACGAGGACCGGCTTTACTCGATCACCGAGCTGCACGTCTCGGGTGCCGCTTCCGCTGAGGGAACGACGGTCACTGTCACCGGGCCAGCGACCGTGAAGTACACAGTGGACGGTGCGGTCGCCGCCGGGCAGGTCCGGTTTCAGCTCACCGGGGGCTGGGACCGTGCGGTCGATCGGGTCACCGCCGCGTTCAGCGGACCGGAAGTGTCCACTGCGGATTGTTACGCCGGTCAGCCGGGATCGTCTCGGCAGTGCACGTTCTCCGAACTTCGGAGCGGGGGAGCGCATGCCGAACAGAACGGGCTGCGCAAAGGGGATCGGATCGATCTGGCGGTCCACACCGGACCGTTGCCGGAGAACGCCCGGTTTCTCCCGACCGGACCGTTGGCCGCCTTCGCACCGGGATTTCCTTCTGTCCTCAGTGGTCTTGCATTAGCGTTCTACCTGGTCATCGGTGCCGCTGTGCTGCGTCGCCGCACCAGGAGTGGTGAACTCGACCTCACCGGCACGGTTCTCGATCTCGTCGCCCGCAGGCATCTGCACATCGCTGACGGTCAGGTCAGCCATGGCGAAGCCGATCCGCTCACGCCGTTCGAACAAGCGGTCAAGACGGCAATCCCGCCGGGACCGCTCGCTGCCGCACGGCCGGATCAGACGGAACTGCGCGCCCTTCTCGACGCCGAAGCGCATCGCCATGGCTGGCTGTCCACGAAGCAACCGCACGTCCGCCGAGCCGGGCTCATCCTGGCCGCTGCGGGCATCGTGACGACCGTCGTCCTCGCCTTCACCGTCGGCGAGGCGCTGATCGGCGTCGCGCTCCTGATCGCTGGAATCGCCACCTCCCTGGCCGCTCCGCTGGTTCACCCCCGCCGTGGTCGCGCGTTGGGGCGTCCGACGGTGCGGGCCGAATCTCCGTTGGCGGCGGAGATCGACGCGATCCAGGCCATGGCCGAACGACGCTCGGCGGTGGCCGCGCAATGAAACTCGCCGCCCTGCTGTTGCTCCCATTCCTCTGCGCGACGCCCGCTGCGGCGCAGGACCAGCCGTCGTTGCCCGGTCTGCCGCAGAGCGTCGAAGTAGCCCTGAAAGTCCAGCGCGACGGCAGCCTTTCCGTCACCGAAGCAGTCTCGGTCCCGCGCGACACCTCGATGACCCGCACCATCCCGTTGCGCGCCAACGACCGCGTCCTCGGCATCCGCGACATCAGCATCGAAGGCGCGGGCAACGCCGAATCCGGCAACGACCAGGTGACCTTCTACCTGCGCGGCGGAACGTCCGTGCTCCGGTACACAGTGGACGGTGCGGTCGGCACGAGCCTCGGCGTCGAGCACGTGACCTGGGACGTCGCCGGCGGCTGGGACACCCGCCTCGAACTGGTCCGCGCGACCTTCGCCGCGCCCGCCATCCCGGACGCGCTCAGCTGCCTCGCCGGTCCGCCCGATTCGACGACCCGCTGCGGCGCCGCACAGATCGACCACTCCGGCCTCACTCGCGTCTCGGTGCCGAAACTCCAGCCCGGTTCCCGCGTACAGCTGACCGCCGAACTCCCCGGCGGCACAGTCGCGCCGACCGAGAAGCTCATCCCCGCCGGACCCTTCGCCGCGACCGCACCGGTGTGGTGGGCATGGCTGGCCTTCGCCGTCCTGGCGATCGCCGGTGCCGTCACCGTGTTCGTACGCCGCCGACGCGACCAACAGCCCGGCCACGCCACCGCCGTCAAACTCCTCGACAACGGCCGCTTCTCGTCGCCGGATGGCGTGCTCCCCGGACACGTAGGACCGCTTCTCACCGGACGCGTCAGCTCCGTCGACCTAGCCGCGACAGTGCTCGACCTATGCGTCCGTAACTACCTATGGGTCAGCGAAGTCGGCACGCGCAGTTGGGTCCTCGTACGCCGCAACCCGCCCGACGAACACCTCACTGCCTTCGAGCGCGCCGTGTACGCAGCCGCCGTTCCCGGCGAAGCCGCGACGCTCGCTGAAGTCCGCGAAGGAGGCGTACGCGAGCTAGTCGCCGACACGGTCCGTCGCGGCTGGCGCTACCCGAAGCGACTGTCGAAGATCGGCCCGCGGCTATGTGGGTACGGCGTCTTCCTCACTGTCCTGCTGGCCTTCACCGTCGGTTACGCACAACTTGGGTTGGTGCTCCTCGCCACCGGCATCGCGGTGACGGCAGCCGCACGTCTCTTGCCGGAGCGGACGAAGGCCGGCCTAGACCTCAGAGACCGCCTTCTCGGCCTTAACGCACAGCTTCGGACAATGGAAGCGCCAGACGACGAACTGCTCGCCTCTCGCGCGCTCCCGTACGCGTACGCGCTGGGCGAAGCAGACGCTTGGCTAGTTAACGTTTGTTCGCTGTCGGCGTACTGGTACGGCGGCTCCGGCGAGGACGCCGTGCCGTTGGCGCGGACCAGCGGATTCGTGGCCGCGCTGACCGCCGCGTTCGAGGGCGCGAGGCACCTCCGACCGGACGAGCCGAAGACGCCCGCGCCTGCGTAGGGTGGAGGCATGGCCGATCCCGAGCTCTTCCGTTTCACGATCGACAACGGTCTGCGCGTGGTGCTCGCTCCTGACCCGACCGCGCCGGTGGTCGGGGTCAGCGTGCACTACGACGTGGGCTTCCGTTCCGAGCCGGAGGGGTTGACCGGTTTCGCGCACCTCTTCGAGCACCTGATGTTCCAGGGCAGCGAAAGCCTGGAGAAACTGGCGCACTTCCGGCACGTGCAGTCCAGCGGCGGCACCTTCAACGGTTCCACGCACCCGGACTACACCGACTACTACGAGGTGCTGCCCGCCGCGGCGCTGGAACGCGCGCTGTTCCTCGAGGCCGACCGGATGCGCGCGCCGAAGCTGACCGCGGAGAACCTGGCGAACCAGATCGAGGTCGTCAAGGAGGAAATCCGGCTGAACGTGCGCAACCGGCCGTACGGCGGATTCCCGTGGATCCTGCTGCCGCCGGTGCTGTACTCCACCTTCGCCAACGCGCACGACGGCTACGGCGCCTTCGAAGACCTCGAGGGCGCGACGCTGGACGACTGCGCTGCCTTCTTCGACACCTTCTACTCGCCGGCCAACGCGGTGCTGACCGTCGCGGGCGATTTCGAGGTGGAAGAGGCCAAGGCGCTCGTCCAGAAGCACTTCGGCGACGTTCCGCACCGGCCGGCTCCGGTGCGTCCGTCGTTCTCCGAGCCGCTGCCCACCACGCAGCTGCTCGGCGAGCACACCGACCCGCACGCGCCGCTGCCCGCGCTGGCGGTGGGCTACCGGATGCCGGACCCGATCAACGACCTCGACGGCTACCTCGCGTACCTGGTGCTGGCGGGCGTGCTCACCGACGGTGACGGCTCGCGGCTGCAGCAGCGGCTGGTGCACGTCGAACCGCTGGTGGTCGACGTCGGCGCGGGGGCCGGGCTCTTCGGCCCGTTCGAGGCGCGCGACCCGGACACGTTCACCATCACCGCGATCCACCCGCCGGACGTGCCGCGCGAGCGCGTGCTGGCCGCGCTGGACGAGGAGCTGGAGAAGCTCGCGTCCACGCCGCCGGACGAACAGGAACTGAAGAAGGTCACCGCGCGCTGGGCGGCGAGCCTGCACGCGGAGCACGACCGGCTCGTGTCGCGCACGCTGGCGCTCGGCGCGTTCGAACTGCTCTACGGCGACGCGTCGCTGGTCTACCAGCTCGCCGACCGGTTGTCCGCGGTCTCCGGCGAGGCTGTGTCGGCGGCGGCGAAGGCGCTGCGCCCGGACGCGCGCGCCGTGCTCGTCGTGAAGCCCGCAAGCACCGAAGGGACGGAACAGTGACCTCGGCTGAACAGGTCAAAGCCGCACACCGCAGCGCCGAGGAGATCGGCCGCACCGCCGCCGGACCGCGTCCGCTGCCCGCACTGGGGCACCAGCGCGCCGCCGCGGATCTGTCCCATGTGGACACCACGCTGTCCAACGGGCTGCGCGTGCTCGCGGTGCGCAAGGCGAGCGTCCCGATGGTCGAACTGCGGCTGTGGATCCCGTTCGCGGGCGAGGACCGGATGCACGCGGCCACCGCGGAAGTGCTCGCGGAAACCGTGCTCACCGGCACCGCGCGGCGCGACCGGGTGGAAATCGACGCCGAGGTCGCGCTGATCGGCGGCGACCTCAACGCGGGCGTGGACCCGGAGCGGCTGTACTTCGGCGGCACCGCGCTGTCCGACGGCCTGCCGACGCTGCTGGACGTGCTCGGCGACGTGCTCACCGGCGCGACGTACGGCGACGCAGAGGTCGCGCGCGAGCGGGAGCGGCTGATCGAGCGCATCGCGGTCTCGCGGACGCAACCGCGCACCATCGCGCGCGAAGCACTGCAGAAGCACCGGTACGGCGACCACCCGGCCACCCGCGAGGTTCCGCAGGCCGAGGACGTGGCCGAGGTGACTGCCGAGCAGGTACGCGCGCTGCACACCGCTTCGGTGCTTCCGCGCGGTGCGGTGCTCGTGCTGGTCGGAGACCTTGACCCGCAAGAGGTTCCGGCCGAACTGGAGCGGGCGCTCGGCGGCTGGAAGTCGGACCGTTCGGCTGTCGTGCTGCCGCCGTTGCCCGCGCTGACCGGCGGCAACGTCCTGCTGGTGCCGCGTGCCGGCGCGGTGCAGTCGCAGATCCGGCTGTCCGCGCAGACGGTGCCGCGCGTCGACCCGCGCTACCCGGCGCTGCAGCTGGCGAACCTGGCGTTCGGCGGGTACTTCTCCTCGCGGCTGGTGGAAAACATCCGCGAGGACAAGGGATACACCTACGGCGCGCACTCGGGCTTCGAGTTCACCGGCGACACCGCAGTGGTCAATGTGGACGCGGACACCGCCAACGAGGTCACCGCGGCGGCGTACCTGGAAACCCGCTACGAGCTGTTCCGGCTCGGCACCGTGCCGCCGACCGCCGAAGAGGTCGAATCGGTGCGGCAGTACGCGATGGGCTCGCTCGTCACCGGCACGTCCTCGCAGGGCGGGCTCGCCGGACAGCTGATGGCACTGGCGTCGAACGGTCTCGGCATCGAATGGCTGCAAAGCCACCCGGAGCGGCTCGCGGCGGTCACCGCGGACCAGGTCGCCGAAGCCGCGGCGGAATTCTTCGCGCCGGGCCGGTTCACCGGCGTCGTGGTCGGCGACGCGGACCTGCTCGCGCCGAAGCTGGCCGCGCTCGGAGTTTCCACCAGCGAGAAGGACCGATGAGCGTTCCGTTCGAACTAGGGGCACTGCCGACGCTGTCGCGTTCCACAGTGGACCGTCAGGAAACCTTGCGCACCAACCCCGAGCGGCTCGCCGCGAAGTGGTCGGAAGCCCGCGTGGTGCTGCTCGACGACACCGGCCGCACGCCGGTCGTCGAGGGCAGCTGTTCGCTGGCCACCCGCAAGGCGATGGACTTCGGCACCGAACCGCCCGCCGACGCGGTGTTCCTCGGCGAGTGGGAGGACGTCGATTACTGGTCGCTGCCCGGCAGCATCGAAGGCGACGTCGACAGCGTGCGGCTGGCGGGCAGTTGGGGCGTCATCGAAGAGGTCCCGCGCGCCAACGGCGAGCTGTGGGTCGAGTTGCGCGGTTACGGCGAGCGGCTGGACGACACGTCGGCCGGGCTGTTCACCACCGCGCAGGCACTGCGGCACTGGCGGCGGCAGTCGCGCTTCTGCACCCGCGACGGCTCGCCGACGCAGCTGATCCAGTTCGGCTGGGCCAGCCGCTGCGAAGCCAAGGGACACGAGGAATACCCGCGCACCGACCCGGCGGTGATCTGCCTGGTGCACGACCTCGACGGCGTCAACGGTTCGCACGTGCTGCTCGCGCGGCAGCCGATGTGGCCGCCGGACCGGTATTCGGTGCTCGCCGGATTCGTGGAGGCGGGGGAGTCCCTGGAGGGCTGCGTCGTCCGCGAAATCCGCGAGGAGGCCGGGATCGAGGTCGGCGACGTGCGGTATCTCGGCAGCCAGCCGTGGCCGTTCCCGCGCTCGATCATGCTGGGCTTCACCGCGCGCGCGGACCGCAACGCGCCGCTCGTCCCGGCCGAGGGCGAGATCGAGGAGGCGCTGTGGGTGTCCAGGGAGGACGTCCGGGCTGCGTTCCGGAATGCCGGGAGCGGGGTGCCGACGCCGATCGCTGGCGGTGCGTCGAACCTGCTGCTGCCGGGGAACTCGTCGATCGCCCGGGTAATGCTGAAGGCATGGGCGGAAGCTGAGGAATGACGGTCAGGCGAGGGCCCGCGTCCGGCGACGCGGGCCCTCGCCTGTTCTCGGAAAGCAGGCAGCTGCCGTCGGTTCGTGCCGCGCAGCTTGATTCTCTCTTGCCCGACCGCGTAGCTGGCTCCGTCTGAGCCACCGCGGTCCGCGCTCGTTCGGTCCCGGAAATCCCGGACCACGCCGCTCCGCTGGTCTGGACCGCGTACGGTCCGCGCTCGCCCGGTCACCCTGTGCCGGTCGCCGGCATCCCGCGGTATCAAGCCGTTACCCCGCTGTTTCCCGAGCCCATTGACGCCGTGTGGCCGCGCTCACTACAGTCCCGGAAAACCGTCTGTAAAGTTTCCTAATAAAGGAGCAGCCAGGTGCGAGCCGGCAGTCCGCGAACGTTGCGCGAGATGAACGACCGCGCGGCGATCGAGGCGTTGCTGCGGAACGGGCCGATGACCCGGGGCGAGCTCGAGGCCGCCATCGGACTGTCCAAACCCGCCACCGCGCAGCTGCTCACCCGGCTTGAGCAGGACAATCTCGTCGGCAAAGCCGGGGAACGGGCCGGTGGCGGACGCGGACCGCGCGCGCAGCTGTGGGCGGTCAACGGCGCGCTCGCGCACGTCGCGGCCGTCGACCTCACCCCGCGCGTCGCGGACTTCGTGGTCGCTGACGTCGCCGGGGCCGTGCTCGCCGAGTACCGCGTGCAGCTTCCGGTGGCCGAGGACGCGGACGTCGTCGGCTCGTTCGGGCAGGCGCTGCGCCGGGTCACCAAGGCCGCGGGCATGCAACTCGACGATCTGGCCAATGTGGTCATCGGTGCGCAGGGCGCGTTCGATCCGCGCACCGGTTTGCTGTCCTCTGCCCCGCACATCCCGGGCTGGCTCGGGTTCGACGTGCCGAAGCGGCTGAGCGACGAACTCGGCGTGACGGTCAAGATCGAGAACGACGTGAACCTTGTCGCGGTTGAGGAAATGACCGTCGGCAACGCACAGGACGTCGACGACTTCGTGCTGGTGTGGCTGTCCGAAGGCGTCGGCGGCGCGGTCGTCATCGGACGGCGGCTGCTGCGCGGCGCGACCGGTGGCGGCGGCGAGATCGACTGGATGCGCGTCCCCGATCCGGCCACTGTGGACACTGGCGACAGCTGGCCCTCCGCCGGCGCCCGGTACGGAAACCTGGTCGACTCGTCGGCGATCGTCCGGCTCGCCAAGGCACACGGCATCTCCGCGGACACCGGATGGGACGCCGTCACGCAGGCGCGACGTACCGCACACCAAGGGTTTCTGGACGATCTCGCGCGGCGCGTCGCCAGCGGGGTCGCCAGCCTCGTCGCGGTCGCCGACCCGCAGCTCATCCTGCTGTGCGGCGAGACCAGCCGCGCCGGCGGAGACGAGTTCGCCGAGATCGTCGCGGAAAAACTGCACGAACTGGTCCTGCCGCGCACGCCGGTCGGCGTCGCTTCTGTGCAGGGCAACGCCGTGCGCGCCGGTGCGTTGCAGTCCGCGCTCGCCACCGCCCGTGAGGACGTCTTCGGCGTCGTCACCCCCACGCTCCTCGGGCCGCGTCGGTCCGCCGGAGAGCAAGCCCCGTCCCCGACCGAGTAGACCCACCCGAAGGACAGGAGGGTTCATGTCCGCTCCCACCCGCACCCGGAGAATCGCGCGCAAGCGCGGATCTCTGCTGCTCAGCGCCGTCGCGGCGAGCACGCTGCTGGCGACCGCCGCGTGCGGTGCCGCCGCGCCCGCTGGAGGCGGTGACGCCGCGGCCCCGCCGAACAAGGACGACAAGCTCATCATCACCGTCTACAGCAAGTTCACCGACCGCGAGTACGGCGTGGTCACGAAGGCGCTGGACAAGCTCAAGGCGAAGTTCCCCAACATCACCATCAAGCACGAGGGGAACCAGGACGACGACAAGCTCACCCAGTCGATCCGCGGCGGCAACCCGCCGGACGTGGCGATCTCGTTCTACACCGACAACCTCGGCGCGTGGTGCTCGACCGGCAGCTTCCAGGACCTGAAGCCCTACATCGAGCGCGACAAGATCGATCTCGAGCAGATCCCGCAGGCGGTCCGCGATTACACGTCCTACCAGGGCAAGCGGTGCGCGATGCCGATGCTCGCCGACGTGTACGGGTTCTTCTACAACAAGGCGCAGTTCGCGGCCAAGGGCATCGCCGGTCCGCCGAAGAACACCACGGAACTGTTCGAGGACGTCAAGAAGCTCACCGAGTTCAACCCGGACGGTTCGATCAAGACCGCGGGCTTCCTGCCGTCGATGCCGTTCTACGCCAACCAGGCGCAGTACTGGGCGCCGAACTTCGGGGCCAAGTTCATGGGCCCGGACGGGAAATCGTCGCTCGCCTCCAGCCCTGGCTGGAAGGAGATGTTCCAGTTCCAGAAGAAGCTCATCGACTTCTACGGCGGGCACGAGAAGGTCGAGAAGTTCAAGGCCGGCCTCGGTGACGAGTACTCGAAGGACAACGGTTTCCAGACCGGCAAGTTGTCGATGATCTACGACGGCGAGTTCCGCACCGCGTTCATCAAGGACCAGGTGCCCTCGCTCGACTACGGCACCGCTCCGGCTCCGGTGCTCGACAGCCTGGCGAGCCAGTACGGCGGCGGGTTCGGCACCGGCACGATCATCGCGATCCCGAAGGGTGCGAAGAACCCCGGTGCGGCGTGGGAGCTGATCAAGCAGGCCTCGCTCGACACCGACACCCTCGTCGAGATGGCCAACGGCCTGAACAACGTGCCGAGCACCAAGGATTCGCTGAACTCGCCGAATCTGAAGATGCCGCCGCAGTTCAAGACCTTCACCGACATCTACAACAGCGGCAAGCTGGTCGCCAACCCGACCACGCCGATCGGCGACGCGTTCCTCAAGGCGGTCAACGACTTCGCCGAGAAGTGGCAGGCCGGGTCCGTTCCTGATCTGGACGCGGGCCTCAAGAAGGTCGACGCGCAGATCAACGACGAACTGGCGCAGAAGGGCGCCGGCGGATGACCACGCTGACCGCGGCGGAATCCGGAACCTCCTCCGCGCCGAACCAGGCGCGGAGGGGGTCTCCCCGGGCCAAGCGCCGGCGCACGGTGTTCTGGTTCATGGCGCCGGCGACCCTCGGGTTCCTCATCTTCTTCGCCTACCCGCTCGGCGCGACGCTGTTCTACTCCTTCACCCGCTACGACCTGATCAACCCTCCACAGTGGATCGGGTTCGACAACTACGTGCGCATGTTCACCAGCGAACCGCTGGTGAAAACCGCCGCGTACAACACGTTGTGGCTGGTGATCATCCTGACCGTCTGCCGGGTGCTGTTCTCGCTCGGCGTGGCGTCGGTGATTTCGCGGCTGAAGTCGGGCGTCGGCCTCGTCCGCACGCTCTGCTACCTGCCCGCGCTCGCCCCGCCCGCGGCCGCGACGCTCGCGTTCGTCTTCGTGTTCAACCCGGAGTTCGGTCCGGTGAACCGATTCCTGCGGCTCGTCGGCATCGACGGCGGATTGTGGTTCAACAGCCCGGAAATGTCGAAGCCCGCGCTGACCCTGCTCGCGCTGTGGGGTTCGGGCGAGCTGATGATCATCATCCTGGCCGCGTTGCTGGACGTTCCGGCCGAGCAGTACGAGGCCGCGGAACTGGACGGGGCCGGTCCGGTGCGCCGGTTCTGGCACGTGACGCTGCCGTCGATCTCGCCGGTGCTGCTGTTCGGCGTGGTCAATTCGATGATCTACGCACTGCAGTTTTTCACCCAAGCGATCGTCGCCGCGTCCGCTTCCGCGGGTACCGCGGACGTAGCGGGGAACTCGAAACTGATCGGTGCGCCGGAGAACTCGACGCTGACGTACCCGATCTGGTTGTACGTCCAGGGTTTCCGGTACTTCAACATGGGTTACGCGGCCGCGATGGCGGTGCTGCTGTTCCTGGTTTCCGCCGGGTTCACGTGGCTTTTGGTGAGGCAGATGCGCAAGAACCAGCATCAGGAGGAGGGGGCATGAATATACCCTTGCGGCAGCCTGTTCACGGCCCCGACCGGGTGCGAGCGCCCCGCATGAGCGGAGTGGGCGCATGACCACGATTTCGGCCCCCGCGCCCCCGGCTCCTCCGGTGCATCCGCGGGAGAAGTTCAAGCGGCGCTGGGACAAGAAACTGTCCTTTGTGGCCACGCACGCGGTCGGCATCGCGCTCGGCGTGATCTTCATGCTGCCGTTGCTGTTCGTTTTCCTCACCTCGGTGATGAAGAGCGACCAGGCGATGACGTCCAGTCTGTGGCCGACCGAATGGCATTTCGAGAACTTCATCGAGGTGTTCAAGAAGGCCCCGCTGCTGGAGTATTTCGGCAACAGCCTGCTGTACTCGGCGCTGGCGACGGTCGGGGCACTGGTCTCGGCGATCCCGGCGGCGTACGGCTTGGCGAAACTGCGGTGGCGCGGGCAAAACCTGTGCTTCATGCTCGTCGTCGTCGCGATGATGCTGCCGCCCCAGGTCACTGTCGTTCCGCTGTACGACCTGTGGGTGCGGCTCGGGTTCACCGGCACGCTGGTGCCGCTCATCGTGCCGTACTTCTTCTTCGACGCCTTCTCGATCTTCCTGCTGCGGCAGTTCTTCCTGACCATTCCGAAGGACTACCTCGAAGCGGCGAAGATCGACGGCTGCAACGAGTTCCGGGTGCTCACGCGGGTGCTGATCCCGATGGCGAAGCCGGGGATCGCGGCCACCGCGATGTTCTGCTTCCTGTTCACCTGGAACGACTATTTCGGCCCGCTGCTCTACACGGGCGAGAACAAAGACAACTGGCCGCTTTCACTGGCGATCGCGTCCTTCCGAGGCATGCACCACGTCGAATGGAACCTCACGATGGCCGCCACCGCGCTGATCATGCTGCCGGTGATCGTGCTGTTCGTGTTCGCGCAGAAGTCGTTCGTCAAGGGCATCACGTTCACGGGAGTCAAGGGATGAAACTGGCAGTGGTCGGCGGTGGGTCCACCTACACGCCGGAGCTGATCGACGGCATCGCCGGGCGGCGGGCCTCGCTCGACGTTGACGAGATCGTGCTGATCGACCCGGACGCCTACCGGGTCGAAGCGGTCGGCGATTTCAGCCAGCGGCTGCTGAACCACGCGGGGCATTCGGCCCGCGTGCGCACCACGGCGAACCTGGAGGAAGGCGTCGACGGCGCGTCGGCGGTCCTCATCCAGTTGCGCGTCGGCGGCCAGAAGGCACGCGCGTCGGACGAGACGTTCCCGCACCTGTGCGGTTGCGTCGGCCAGGAAACGACCGGTGCGGGCGGTTTGGCGAAGGCGCTGCGCACGGTGCCGGTGGTGCTCGACATCGCCGAGCGCGTGCGCAAGGTCGCCGGTGACGACACCTGGATCGTCAACTTCACCAACCCGGTCGGCATCGTCACTCGCGCGCTGCTGCAGGAAGGCCACCGTGCGGTCGGCCTGTGCAATGTCGCGATCAACCTGCAGCGCAAGTTCGCGAAGCTGCTCGGCGCTTCGACCGGCGACGTCAAGCTGGTCCACACTGGACTGAATCACCTGAGCTGGGAGCGCGGCGTACTGGTCGACGGCGTCGATCGGCTGCCGGAACTCCTTGCCCAGCACGCGGAATACCTCGGCGAAGAGGTCAGCGTGCCGGTCGAGTGGATGCAGCGGATGCAGGCCGTGCCGTCGTACTACCTCAAGTACTACTACTCGCACGACGCGCAGGTGGCGAAGCAGCAGACCGAACGCCCGCGCGCCGAGGTGGTCAGCGACGTCGAGGAAGAACTGCTGAAGATCTACCTCGACCCGGAGCAGGTCACGAAGCCGGAGTCGTTGGAGAAGCGCGGCGGCGCTTACTACTCGGAGGCGGCGGTGCAACTCGTGCACGCGCTCACTTCCGGTGGCGCGGCCGAGGAACACGTGGTGAACGTCCGCAACAACGGCACGTTCGATTTCCTGCCGGACGACGCGGTGATCGAGGTCTCGTCCACTGTGGATTCCGCGGGCGCGACCCCGATTCCGCAGTCCCCGGTCGACCCGCGGTTCGCCGGGCTGATCGCCGGGGTCACGGCGTACGAGTACCTGGCGCTGGACGCCGCGATCAAGGGCGGCCGGGACCGAGTCGCCGACGCGCTGCTCGCGCACCCGCTGGTCGGCCAGTACGCCAAGGCGGACCAGCTCGCGGACGAACTGGTCGCACGCAACCGGGATTTCCTGCCCTGGGCGCGGGCATGAGCGACACCGTCGTCGCGATCGACGGGGGAAACAGCAAGACCGAGGTGCTGGTGGTTTCGCGGGACGGCGTCGTGCTCGGCGCTTCCCGCGGCCCCGGCGTTTCTCCCCAGCGGGTCGGAGTCGACGGATGCGTTGCCGCACTGGAAGAATTCGTCCGGGAGGCCCTCCGCTCCGGTGGCTTGCCCGCTGATCCGCCGTTCGCCGCGCACACGTCGGCCTACCTGGCCGGTCTCGACTTCCCCCGGGAAGAAGAGGCGCTGCACGAGGCTTTGTCGGCGCGCGGCTGGAGTTCCACTTTGGACGTCGGCAACGACGTGCTGGCGCTGCTGCGGGCCGGAAGTTCCGACGGCACCGGGGTAGCGGTGGTGTGCGGCGCGGGCATCAACGGCGCCGGCTTCGCCCCGGACGGCCGGTCGTACCGTTTTCCCGCGCTGGGCAAGGTGTCCGGCGACTGGGGCGGCGGGTACCGGCTGGGCGAGGAAGCTTTGTGGTGGGCCGTGCGCGCCGAGGACGGTCGTGGACCGCGGACTGCGTTGGAATCGGCGGTCGCGGAGTACTTCGGTGCTGCGACACTGCTTGATGTGGTGCAGGGCCTGCACTTCGAGGAGATCGACGCCGCGAAGATCCACGGCCTGTGTCCGCTGCTGTTCGAGGTGGCCGCGGCTGGCGACGAGGTCGCTCAGGACGTGGTGACGCGGTTCGCCGAGGAAGTGAGCCTGCTGGTGGCCGCGATCTTGCGCCGCCTGGACCTCACGACGTCCGCTCCCGAGGTGATCCTCGGCGGCGGTGTGCTGACTGGAGTCGGCGCGTCGGTGATCGCGGACATCGAACGCCGCTGCCTGAAGGTGGCGCCGCGGGCGCAGGTGCGCGTGGTGGAGGTGAACCCGGTGGTCGGAGCCGCACTGTTCGGTTTGGACGAGATCGGGGCTTCTGACGCCGCGAAGGCAGCTTTGAAGGCTGCGACGCAACGCGCGTGAAAATGGGGTGGCTGCCCGAAAGCAGCCACCCCGCTCTCGTGTCAGGCCGTGAGGTTCTTGCCCGTCTCCAGAACGGACTTCAGGTCGGACAGGACCCACGCCCAGCCGCCGCCCGCGTTCTCGCCAGGGCCGGCGTTGATGTCTTCGTGCGCGCCGGACACGAGCGCCGCGTGGTTCGGCGCGCCGGTGACGTCGTGGGTGACGGTGAGCCGGGTTCCCGCGGTCTGCGTTTCCTCGATGTCATAGGTGAGCGTGGTGTACGGCTCGGCGACGAGGCTCGGGTCCATCTGCAGTTTCCAGGTGATCACCAGCTTGCGCGGCGGATCGGCCTCGAGTACCTCGCCGTCGAGGAGATCGCTGGTGAAGCCCGAATCGATGAACGCCTGGGTCGGCTTGGTGCGGTGCTTGCCGCCGCGTTTGAGGTCGAAGTCGGCGAGGCCGGTGTAGCCGTACTTCGCCGTCCATTCCGGCTTGGTGATGGCGTCCCACACCGCCTGCGGGGTGGCCTTGATGTAGACGCGGTTGACCTGCACGGTCGTGGTGTCGCTCATTTTCCTGGCTCCTTGACGGTTTCTTCGGCTTCGAGCTGGGCCTTGAGGTCCAGCAGCGCCGAGCTGTGGTGTGCGGTGTACTTGTCGATCCAGCGGTCGTGGATCTGGCGGATCGGGACCGGGTTCAGGAAATGCCGTTTCTCCCGCCCCTCCTTGCGCGAGACGACCAGTTCGGCCTCCTCGAGCAGCTTGAGGTGTTTCATCACCCCGAACCGGGTCATGTCCACTTCGGACTCCAGCTCGGTGAGCGTGCGGCCGTCACGCGCGTAGAGCAGGTCGAGCAGGAACCGGCGGGTCGGATCCGCCAGAGCCTTGAAAACCAGGTCCTCGTCGGGCACGCACCGAGAATAGGTGACCAAAAGGTCACATGTCAACCGGCGAGGCAGAGGGAGCGCGAATCTCGTCGACGGCCGTACGGGTGACGTTTGGTCTAGATGCGTCACATCCCGGCCTGCGGGCGGTACCTTCTGGTTTGCTGGCCCGCTGGGGGAGCCGCGACAGCGAAGACGGGGGAAATGTGCATCGAACGAGGATTCTTTTCATTGTCATGTCGGCCATTGCCGCGGTGATATTGCCGTCGGCGGCGTACGCCAGTGCGGCGGACCTGCATGATTGTCCGGACGACTATTTCTGTGTTTGGGAGGAGCCGAACGCGACCGGGCACTTCGCCAAGTTCCAGCTCGGCTCGTCTGATCTCGCGAAACCAATCAACGGGCACGTTTTCAACGATCAGATCTCGTATGTGTGGAACCGCACCACGAGCGTGTGGTGCGTCTACCGGGACTCGGGCTACTCGGGCGGTTCGTTGCGAATCTCGGTGGAGTGGCAAGGCCCGCTCGGTCCGCGCTACAGCTTCGACAACGTGGTCAGTTCGCTCAGATCGTGCGCATGAGGCAGGAACCAAGGGGAGGACGGGAAATGAAGAACGCGGTGAAGATGGCGACGGTGCTCGGGCTGATATCTTCGGCTGCGGTAGCGGTCGCGCCTTCGGCTTCAGCCTCGGCGGCCGCGCAGACGTGCCAGTTCGGCAACGAGTACGGGCACGTTGTCCGCGGCGGTGATCTGTATTACGGCGGAGATCTGGTGGGCACAGTCGCGGTCTGCCGCGATGACTCGTACAACTATTGGGGCTATCTCGGGTTTCGGGAAAAGCTCACGGCCAGCCAGTGGGCGCAGGCGACGCTGTACCGCGAACGCGACACAGTTCCGGCGGATTCAGTCAACTGCGACAGCAAGGGCGGCAATGGGAACGTGGGTGCGTTCCAGCGGGTGTGCTGGACCCCCAAGGTCAGCGGAGTGAGCGGCCACTACACCTTTCTCGCGACCGGCGAGCTGTACAGCAGCCACACCGGCACCCGGTTGGCAATCGGTTCCACCGGCGATTTCGCCCGTTAGCGAGGTGGGCCGAACGGCCGCGGCGGGACTTCCGCCAAAGGAAGACCCGCCGCGGCCGTGAAGGGAATCAACCAGCGCTAAAGCAGTGCGCCCAACGGCAGGATCAGCGCGATCGCCACCACCGAGATCACCGTTTCCATGACCGACCAGCTCTTCAGCGTCTGGCCGACCGACATCCCGAAGTACTCCTTGACCAGCCAGAACCCGGCGTCGTTCAGGTGCGAGAAGAAGAGCGACCCGGCACCGATGGCCAGCACCAGCAGGGCGTTGTGCGTCGGATCGAGCGTCGCGGCCAGCGGGGCGACGATGCCCGCCGCGGAAACCGTCGCGACCGTCGCCGAGCCCGTCGCCAGGCGGATCGCCACCGCGACCAGCCAGCCGAGCAGCAGCGGGGAGAGGTCCGCGCCCTTGGAGAGGCTGGTGATGACGTCGCCGACCCCGGCGTCGACCAGGGTCTGCTTGAACCCGCCGCCCGCGGCAACGATCAGCACGATCCCGGCGATGGGGCCGAGGGAATCGCCGATGATCGACGACAGGCGTTCCCGGTTCAGTCGCGCGGGACGGCCCAGCACGACCATGCCGACGAGGACCGCCAGCAGCAGCGCGACGAGCGGGTCGCCGATGAAGTCCAGGACGCGGCGGGCCGGGTTTCCCTTGTCCGCCAAGATGTCCGCGAGTGCCTTGGCCAGCATCAGGACCACCGGCAGCAGCACCGTCGACAGGGTCGCGAAGAAGCTCGGCCGGTGCTTTTCGTCGGTGCTCTCGGATTCCGGGACCAGCCGGGCGGGCGGCGCGGCGTCGGGCACCATCTTCGCGGCGAGACGGCCGAACAGCGGACCGGCGATGATCACCGTGGGAAGGCCGACCAGCAGGCCCAGCCCCAGAGTGAGGCCGACGTTGGCGTTCAGCGAACCGGCGGCGGCCAGCGGGCCGGGGTGCGGCGGGATCAGGCCGTGCAGCACCGAAAGTCCCGCCAGCGCCGGAATTCCCAGCAGCAGCACCGGTTTTCCGCTGCGCTTGGCGACCAGCAGCACCACCGGGATCAGCATCACGAGGCCGATCTCGAAGAACATCGGCAACCCGATCAGCGCGGCGACCAGCGCCATGGCCCACGGCAGCCCCGGCCCGCGGACCCGGCCGAGCACGGTGTCGACGATCCGGTCCGCGCCGCCGGAATCGGCGAGCAGTTTGCCCAGCATCGCCCCGAACGCGATCAGCACGCCGACGGACGCGACGGTGCTGCCGACGCCGTTCGTGAAACTCTTGAGCAGTTTGTCGATCGGCATCCCGGCGACCAGGCCGAGCACGCCGGAGCCCAGCGTGAGCGCGAGCAGCGGATGCAGTTTGACCTTGCTGATCAGCACCACGATTACGGCGATGGCGAGCACCGTGGCGACGATCAGGCGGGTGTCGTGGCCGGTCCAGCCGGCGGCGAGGGTGTTCATGCGGACTTCCGGAAGGCGGTCAGGGCCGACTCGACGAGATCGGCGGGCGGGAGGCTGATGTCGAAGGTTTCGCCCGGCTCGTCGGGCTCGAGCGGTTCGAGGTCGGCGAGCTGGGAATCGAGCAGCGAGACCGGCATGAAGTGGCCGCTGCGGGTCTTCATCCGCTCGGCGAGCAGGTCGCGCGAGCCGTGCAGGTGCAGGAACCACACGTCCCAGCCGCCGCGCAGCACGTCGCGGTAACGCCGCTTCAGCGCGGACGAGCTGACCACGCCGCCGCTTTCCTGGTGCTCGGCGATCCACAGCGCGATCGCGGCGAGCCACGGCTCGCGGTCCTCGTCGGTGAGCGGATGGCCCGCGGTCATCTTTTCGATGTTGGCCTGCGGGTGGAAGGTGTCCGCCTCGGCGTACTCGACCCCGAGCTCCTCCGCGACCGCCTTGCCGACCGTCGTCTTGCCCGAACCCGATACGCCCATCACCACGATGACTGTCATGCGCACCTCCCACGTCTTTGTGCCCTGGAGAGTCAAACTCAAAAGTACTACTTAATCAAGAAGAAGTAGTACTTAATCGAGTCAGAGGGTTAAGTTAAGCCCGTGGGGAATGATCGGCACGAGGACATGCTCGACGAGCTCGGCGCGGCCATCGCCAGCGGCGAGCTGGCGCCGGGCGCGGTGCTGCGCTCGGAGGAGCTGCAGGAGCGGTACGGGGCGTCGCGGACGGTGGCCCGCGAGGTAGTCCGGGTCCTCGAGACGATGGGATTGACCAGCAGCCGCCGCCGCGTCGGGGTCACCGTCCGCGAGCCGGCCGAGTGGAACCACTATGACCCGAGGCTGATCCGCTGGCAGCTCGACGGCGCCGACCGGCCGACCGCGCTGCGCACGCTGACCGAGCTGCGTTCAGCCGTCGAACCGTGCGCCGCCCGGTTCGCCGCGGTCCGCGCGACCCCGGAGGAGCGCGGACGGCTGCGCGCGCTGGCGGTGCATCTCCAGCGCACGGCGCGGGCTCGGGATCTTGACGCCTTCCTCGGTCACGACGTCGCATTCCATGATCTGCTGCTGTCCGCGTCGCGGAATCCGATGTTCGCGCAGCTGTCCTCAGTGGTCGCCGAAGTGCTCGCCGGGCGCACCGAACACGGCCTGATGCCAGACGAACCGCAGCCCGAGGCGGTCGCGCTGCACGTCGAGGTCGCCGAGGCGATCGACCTGGCCGACCCGGTCCGCGCCGAACGCGCGATGCGCGACATCGTGGAGCAGGCACGCGAGGAAATCGCCGCCGCGGTGTCGAGTAATCTCGGCGACTGAATCGTCCACGTTCGGGGGGCTACAGGTGAGCGCGGCGCGCGCGATCGGCTTGATTCTCGGTTTGGCCGCAGACGGAGCACTCGGCGACCCGCGGCGACGTCCGCCGGTCACCGCCTTTCGCCGGGCAGTCGCCGCCACCGGTTCGCGGCGCGCGGCCGGTCTCGGAATCGCTGGCGCGGCCGTCGCGGCTGGCGTGCTGGTCGAGCGCACCGGCCGCCGCAGCCCGGTGCTGCAGGCGACCGCGACGGCAGTGGTGACCTGGGCGGTCGTCGGCGCGGCCGGGCTGGCTGCGCAGGGGACGGAATTGGCTCGCGATCTCGAAGAGGGCCGTCTCGAACCGGCGCGCGACACACTGTCCGAATTGGACCCGCGCGTCACCGACGGGCTGAGCACGATCGGGCTTTCCCGTGCGTCCGTGGAAACTCTGGCCGAGAACACGTCCGAAGTGGTCGTGACCCCGCTGCTGTGGGGCGCGGTCGCGGGCGTGCCCGGGCTGCTCGCGGCGCGCACGATCGGCTTGCTGCGCCGACTGCTTCCCGGGCACTGGGTGATCGACCGGCTTGACGAACTCGTCCACCTCCTGCCGACCCGGGTGGCTGCCGGGTTGACGGTTCTGGGCGCGCCGGTGGTCGGCGGTTCGGCCGGTGGAGCGTGGCGGGCTTGGCGGCGGGACACGATCGCGCATCCGAGCCCGAACGCGGGCCGGGTCGAGGCGGCTTTCGCTGGGGCGCTGGAGATCCGGGTCGGCGGGCGGACTGAGTATCCCCACGGCGTGGTGGAGTTGCCGGTGCTGGGGGTCGGCCGGAATCCGGATGCCGGGCACGTGACGCGTGCGGTGGAGCTGTCCCGGGTGGTGGGCTGGCTGGCCGCGGGGACGTCGGTGCTCGTGGCCGTGCTGACCGGATTGCGCCGCCGAAACCCTTGAGCTGTCACGGTTTCAGGTGCGCGATGGCTTCCGCGTCGTTGAAACCGTCCCGTTCGGACAGCAGCGCTCCGATCCGCTGCCGGTCCTCGGATTTCTTGTTCCCGCCGTACTTGAACTTCGCCCGCACCTCGGTCACGGTCAGCTCGACGCCGCGAATCCCGGGCAGCAGCCGCCGGTCCGGAGCGTCCACAGCGGACACTGGGGTGCGCTTGCCGTCCGGTTCGAAGTGCGCCAGCTGGTGGTTCAGCAAGGCGGCTTTCTCCTCGGGATCGTCGACGAGCCGGACGTCGCAGGCCAGCTGCACGCTCGCGTAGTACGACGTGGGCACGCCGAGTGCGGGATCGTCGGCGGTGTTCCAATCCGAGCGGATGTAGGCGTAATCGCCGGTTACGGTCAGCAGGGCGCGCGGGTGTTCCTCCAGCAGCGGCCATACCGGGTTCGGCCGGGCGAGATGCAGGCGGACGGTCGCGTCGCCGTCGAAGACGAAGTGCGTCGGCACCACCACGGGGAGATCACGGCCGCGGCCGCCGGCGACCAGTTCGCCGAAATCGTGTCCGGCGAGCCATTCCCGCCATTCGTTCTCGTCCGCGGCGTCCCAGGGGTGGATCAGCATGCGATCAGTATCAGCGCCGCAAGTGGCACCGACAAAGAGCCATTTTCCCGAGAAACGACCAGGCCACTCAGGCGGTCGGCGAGTACTCGTCCTCGTCTTCGGCGAGCATCTCCGCGACGGACTTGCGCCGGCCCCGCTGCGGGCGCTCGGTGGTCAGTGCGCCGCCCGGACGCAGCTCGCGGATCGTGAAGTACAGCCAGCCCAGTAACGCCATCGTGCCGAACGCCAGCCACTGCAGCGCGTACGAGAAGTACGGGCCTGACTCCAGTTGTGGCAGTGGCAACGGGCTGAGCACGCCGGGCTGATTCTGGTCGAGCTGGAAGTACCCGGGCCGGATGGTCAGGCCGGAAGACTTCGCCACCACGCGCGAGTCGACGGTGTAGCTCTGCAGCTTCCCGTTCGTCGACGCGTCGGCGAACGCTTCGCGGTTCTTCGGGTCCGTCTCGTCGCTTCGCACGCGCGCGACGACCGTGACCTGTCCGCCCGGCGCTGCCGCGTACGGGAGCACGCCCGAGTCACTGCTGAGCCCCACGTAGCCGCGGTCGATCAGGTAGACAGTGCCGTCAGTGGCGCGAAGCGGTGTGAGGACCTCGTACGCGCCTTGGCCCTGCACAGTGCGCAGCCGTGCGACAACCTCGGCCGAAGGCAGGTACGTGCCGGTGATCGACACGAGGTGCCACTCGGTGTTCTTGTCCGGCTTCGTCCCTGGCGGCAGCAGCTGTGCCGCAGGTGCCGGCTTCGCGGTGAACGACGTGGTCAGCGCGTTGTTCTGGGTGACCTGCTCGCCGTCGCGGCGGAACTGCCACGGGGCCAGCAACGTGTAACAGCAGATGGCGAAGGTGAACACCACCACTGTCAACGCCAGCCATCCCGGCCGGAGCAGAAACCGCAACCGCACCCCTCTACGGTAGGCCGTCGCGTTCCGTGCGCGCACCCGGACCGGACGTCACGCCTGTTCGCGGACCCAATCCAGCAGCCCCGGCACGCTCCGCTCGATCATCCCGAGCACGTCCTCGAAGCCGTCGTCGCCGCCGTAATACGGGTCCGGCACCTCGGCGCCTTCCGGAGCGGACGGGTCGAACGACCGCAGCAGCCGCACCCGCGAAGGGTCCTCGACGCGGGACTGCAGGAAGCCCAAGTGACTCTCGTCGGCGGCGAGCAGCAGGTCGGCTTCGAGGTCTTCGTCGCTGACCTCGGCCGCGATGTGCTCGGTCGGGTAGCCATGCGCCTTCAACGTCGCGCGCGCCCGCCGATCCGCCGCCTCGCCGACGTGCCACGGACCGGTGCCCGCGCTGGACACATCCACGGCGTCCGCGAGGCCCGCGTCGGCGAGCTTCTTGCGGAAGACGAGTTCCGCCATGGGGGAGCGGCAGATGTTTCCGGAGCAGACAAACACCAGCTTGGGCATGGTCCGCAGTCTCTCAGAGCGACCGTGCGAGGATCCCCAGGTGCCTGCATTAGCCGAGATCATCGCCGTCCTCGAACGCAGTTACCCGCCCCGGCTGGCGGAAAGCTGGGACGCGGTCGGGCTCGTCTGCGGAGACCCGGCCGAGGACGTCACCCGGGTGCTGTTCTGCGTCGACCCGGTCGAGCAGACCCTTGCCGAGGCCGAGGAATTCGGCGCGCAGCTGATCGTCGCGCACCATCCGCTGCTGCTGCGCGGCGTGCACGGCGTCCCCGCGGACACTGCCAAGGGCTCGCTCGTGCACCGCATGATCCGCGGCGGCATCGCGCTCTACTGCGCGCACACCAATGCCGACTCGGCCGACCCCGGCGTGTCCGACGCGCTCGCGCAAGCCATCGGCCTCGAGGTCGACCGGCCGCTCGACCCGCACGAACCCGGCGGAGCCACCGGGATCGGCCGCATCGGGCACCTGCCTGCCGCGGAGCCGTTCGCGCAGTTCGTCCAGCGGGTCGCCGACGCGTTGCCGGCCACCGTGCCCGGCGTGCTCGGCGCGGGCGACGCGGACCGGCTGATCCGCACCGTCGCGGTGTCCGGCGGCGCAGGCGACTCGTATCTCGCGACGGCGACGGCCGAGGGTGTCGACGCGTACGTGACAGCGGATCTGCGCCACCATCCGGCTGGCGAACACCTCGCGTCCGGCGGAACCGTGCCCGCGCTGGTCGGCTTGACGCACTGGGCCAGCGAGTGGCCGTGGTGCGGACAGGCCTCGGCCCTTGTCGGCGCGGCCTTTGCGGGTACCGTCGAAGCTCACGTCTCCACGCGGTGCACCGACCCGTGGACCATCCGCGCTACCGCCCAGTAACTAAATCAGGGAGCACAGTGAAGGCCGACCCCGCCGTCCAGCGTCAGCTGCTCGAACTCGCGAAGGTGGACGCCGAGCTTTCGCGCGTCGCGCATCGCCGCCGCACTCTGCCCGAGCTCGCCGAGATCGAGGCCGGGGAGAAGACCGTCCGGGAGAAACGCGACGCGCTGGTGTCCGTCGAGACCGCGACGTCCGACCTCGACCGGGAGATCGCCCGGCAGGAGAAAGAGGTCGAATCGGTGCGGGCGCGCGAGGACCGCGACCGCAAGCTGATGGAGTCCGGTTCGGTCGGGGCCAAGCAGATGACCGACATCGAGCACGAGCTGCAGACGCTCGGCCGCCGCAAGGGCGCGCTCGAGGACGACCTGCTGGAGCTGATGGAGCAGCGCGAGGCGCTGGGCCTGGACGCGCAGCGCACGAGCGCCGAGGTCGACAAGGCGGTGCAGGCGGTCGAGGCCGCCGCGGCCCGCCGCGACGAGGCGTTCAAGGACCTCGACACCACCGAGGCCCGGCGCAAGGAGGACCGCGCGAAGCTGCTGCCGCGCTTCCCGGAGCCGCTGCTCAAGCTGTACACCCGCGTCTACGACCACAAGGGCATCGGCGCGGCGCTGCTGCGGGCCCGCCGGTGCGGCGCCTGCCAGCTCGAACTCGACCGCAACACCATCTCCGAGATCAAGGCCGCGGCCGAGGACAGCGTCGTGCAGTGCGACAACTGCGGCGCGATCCTGGTCCGCACACTGGAGTCGGGCCTGTGACCGAACGGGCGATCGTCGAGGCCGACGGCGGCTCGCGGGGCAACCCCGGCCCGGCGGGCTACGGCGCGGTCGTGAAGGACGCGGCGACCGGCGAGGTGCTCGCCGAACGCCATGAATACCTCGGCATCGCCACGAACAACGTCGCGGAGTACTCCGGGCTCGTCGCCGGGCTCGCCGCGGCCGCCGAACTCGGAGTGTCCATTGTGGACGTCCGGATGGATTCGAAGCTCGTGGTCGAGCAGATGTCCGGCCGCTGGAAGATCAAGCACGCCGCGCTGCAGCCGCTCGCCGCGCAGGCGCGCGAGATCGCGGCGGGCTTCGAGCGGGTCGGCTACACCTGGATCCCGCGCGCGGAGAACTCGCACGCGGACCGGCTCGCGAACCTCGCCATGGACAGCGCCGGATCCGGCGCGACCTCGCCCGCCCCGGTCGCCGAGACGCGGCCGAAGGCCAAGGCCGCCGAGCCGGACCGGGTGTCCCCGGCGGGCTGGACCGGGGCCCGCGGCACGCCCACCAAACTGCTCCTGCTGCGCCACGGCCAGACCGAGATGTCGGTCGACCGCCGCTACTCCGGGCGCGGCGACGTCCCGCTCACCGAGCACGGCCGCGGCCAGGCCGCCGCGGCCGCCAAACGGCTGGCCGCGATGCCCGGGCTGATCGGCGAGGACGGCGAACCGGCTCCGATCGTCTCGTCGCCGCTGATCCGCACCAAGCAGACCGCGCAGGCCGTCGCCGACGCGCTCGGCGGCCGGGTCGAGACGCATCCCGGGCTCATCGAGACCGACTTCGGCGAATGGGAGGGGCTCACCTTCGGCGAGGCCGCCCAGCGGGACCCGGAACTGCACCGCTGCTGGCTGAGCGATTCGTCGTGCCCGCCGCCCGGCGGCGAGAGCTTCGACGCGGTCCACGAACGCGTCGGCAAGGCCCGGCGCGATCTGGTGGAGCAGTACGACGGGCGCACCGTGCTCGTGGTCAGCCACGTGACGCCGATCAAGACCCTGCTGCGGATGGGGCTCGACGCGGGGCCGTCGCTGCTGTTCCGGCTGCACCTCGACCTGGCGTCGCTGTCGATCGTCGAGTTCTATCCCGACGGCAACGCCTCGGTCCGGTTGGTCAACGACATCTCGCATCTGTCCTGAACCAGACAAATGTGACGTGGATCACGGTCGGGGATGACGTGTGAAACGGCCCGAATGAGGTATTGGCTAGAGTGCGGTGTCGACCGCGGCGCCGCGGCGCAGGTCCCGGCCGGGACTTCAAGGGGGGCGCAGGCTCGTGCGTTTCTTCGGCAGCATCCGCAAGTGGAAACAGTGACGAGGACATGACGGCTAGCGCACTCACCGCAGTATCCGAGCCCGACCTGCCGGGGGAGAAGACGACCGATCCGCCGGCGCGGTTCAAGCTCAGCTGGCTGGCGTCGACGCTGGCGGTGCTGGCCGGCGTGGCCGCGGTCGCCTGGCACGCCACCCGCTACGGGCACTGGATCGTCGACGACGCGGCCATCACGTTCTCCTACTCGCGCAGCGTCGCCGAAGGACTCGGCCCGGTGCTGGCCCCCGGCCAGCCGCCGGTGGAAGGCTTCTCGGATCCGACCTGGATGATCCTGCTCGCGCTGGGCAAGGTCGTCGGACTGTTCGACAAGGGCCTGCTGTTCGGCATCCCGGACTACGTGCTGTTCCCGAAGCTGCTCGGCCTGTTCTTCACCGCGGGCATCCTGGTGCTGTGCCACCTGGTGGCGCGGCAGGTGTTCCGCAGGCACGCGTGGGCGATCACGCTGGCGACCGGCCTCGGGCTGGCGGCGATCCCGTCGTTCGTGATCTGGGTGGTCTCCGGTCTCGAGAACTCGCTGTTCGCGTTCCTCACCACCGCGCTGGCCGCGCTGCTGTTCACCGCGCTGCGCAAGGAAAACTCGCTGTCGTTCAAGGTCGCGACCGTCGCGGGCGTGCTCGTCGCCGCGGCCGCGCTGACCCGGCCGGAAGGCCTGATCTACGCCAGCGCGTACCCGATCGTCCTGCTCTTCGGCGTGAAACGCGAGGGATTCTGGCCCAGCTTCCGGTCCGCGCTGGTGTCCATCGCGGCGTTCGCCGTGCTGTTCGGCGGCTACGTCGTCTGGCGCTACACGGAATTCCACCGGCTGCTGGCCAACCCGTCGGTCGCCAAGAAGCAGGGCCTGCCGACGTTCGGCTCGATCATCCGGCCGCACCAGCTGGTGGAGTACCTCGGCATCGCGCTGACGCTCGTGCTGCTCGCCGTGGTGGTGTGGGCGCTGGTCAAGGCGCCGTGGCGGCGTCCGCTGATCGGACTGGTCACGCCGCTCGCGCTCGGCGTGATCGCGTACGGCGTGATGGTTCCGGACTGGATGGCCCAGTACCGCTTCGCGACGCCCGTGTGGGTGCTCGGCACGCTGTGCGGCGTCATGGCCTTCGCCGAGTTCGTGCGTTCGCTGCCGAAGGTGCAGTGGCGTGCGGTCGCGGCGCTCGTGCTGGTGGCCGCGGCGGTCCCGTCGGCGATCGGCTTCGCGGGCCACGACGAGGAATTCGTCAAGAGCCCGACCGTGCCGGCCTGCCTGATCGCCGACCGCTTCGGCCGCGGCTTCAACACCTACGCGGACATGCTCGGCCTCCAGCAGGCGTCGCTGCTCCTGCCGGACCTCGGCGGCTCGTCGATGACCAGCAGGCTCGACCTGGTCGACATGGCCGGCCTGGTCAACGCGCCGATCGCGGACCTCACGCACAAGGAAGACATCGCCGGCCTGCGCGACTACGTGTTCGACACGGTCAAGCCGACGTTCATCCACTCGTGGGGCCCGTGGGCGGACGGCAACGGCATCACCGTCGACCCGCGCATCGACCGGGACTACCTGCCGATCCTCGTCTACCCCGGTCCGGGGAAGCGCAACGGCGACTTCGTCCGCAAGGACGCGGTGACCGATCCGGCGAAGCTCGCGGCGGTTCAGCACTACGCGCAGGTGACGATGATGAACGTCGAGGCGCAGCGGTTCGGGGACGGGCTGGACGACTGTGGGCCGACGTTGTCCCGGGGGAGCACGATCGCGCCTCGGGGTTAGCGGGCTAGCCACAGTGCACACGTCGCCGCTGCCAACGACAGCGGTGTCGTGAGCGCCCCGAGCTTCAGGAATTCGCTCACCGGCGGATGCTGTCCATGCCGGACGACAACCCGTCGCCACAACAGCGTCGCCAGCGAACCGAGATAAGTCGCGTTCGGACCGATGTTCACGCCCAGCAGCACGGCGAGCAGCACGCCCTGATTCGGGTGCGGGCCGAGGACCGACAGCAGGATCAGCGTCGCGGGCAGGTTGTTGACGACGTTCGCCAGCACGGCCGCGATGGCCGCGGCGAGGAGCAGTTCGGGCAGCCCGGCGGTCGTCGGCAGGAGACTGCGCAGCAGGCCGCCAAGGACATGCTCGTCGACTGCTTCGACCACCACGGCGAGGGCGAGCACGAAGAGCACCAGCATCGGGGACGCCTCGGTGACCACCTGCCAGGGCCGGATCTTCCGCTCCGCCAAGGCTTTCGCGGCGAGGACGAGCGCGGTCAGCGCGGCGATCCAAACCGGCTCGACGTGCACCAGCTGTCCCGTCGCGAAGCCGACCAACATGACCGCCAGCACGATGAGGGTGAAAACCGGTGCGCGACGGTGTTCGGGCTGACGAGTGCTAGGCGGTTCGCGGAGGTCCTTGCGGAAGAACCAGGCGAACGCGGCGAGTTCGACGGCGAGCGTGACCAGCCAGGGCAGCGCCATCAACGCGGTAAAACCGGCGAAGGTGAGGCCGGAAGCGGTGAACGCGAGCAGGTTCGTCAGGTTCGAGACCGGGAACAGCGTGGAAGCCGAGTTGGCCAGGTGCGCGCACGCGTAGACGTGCGGTCGCGCGGTGAGTTTCAGCTCCGCGGCGGTGGCGAGGACAACCGGGGTCAGCAGGACGACAGTGGCGTCGAGGCTGAGAACGGCGGTGACGATCGCTGCCGCGGCGAAGGTGAGCAGCAGGAGCCGAGGTTGTCGTCCGCGGCAGATCTCGGCTAGTTCGGCGCCTAGCCAGGTGAAGACGCCTTCCGCCGCGGCGAGATGGCTGACCAGCAGGATCGCTGCGAGAAAGCCCATCGTCGGCAGCATCTGGACGACCCGCTCGCCCGCTTCGTGCGGCGAAGTCAGGCCGAGCGCGAGGGCGACACCGGCGGCGGGGACCGCGAAGACAGCTTCCGGCAGGCCGCGCGGACGCGCCATGGCGAACCACAGCGTTCCGGCCAGAAGCAGCAAGGAGAGGGCACCGTTCACCCCCGAACGCTAGCCGCCGCGAGAACTCAGATCCCCGCCGGTTCCGGGACTCCCGCGCCGCGGTCGAGCACCCGCTCCTTCTCCCGGATCACCGGCAGCACCTCCCGGCCGAAGTGCTCGACGTCCTCCAGATAGTGCAGAAACCCGAGCAGCAACAGGTTCGCGCCGCGCTTTTTGTACTCGATCGCCCGGTCCGCGATCTGCTCCGGCGTCCCGATCAGCCCGGTCCGGAACCCGTCGTTGTACTGCACCAGGTCCGCGAACTCCGAATCCGCCCACATGCCCTTGGCGTCCGAAGTGGACTTCCCGGCCTGCTTGACCGCCGAGCGGAATCCTTCGACGGCGGGCACGTTCGCCTTCGCCACGATCTCCCGCAACACCTCGCGCGCCTCGGCTTCGGTCTCGCGGGCGATCACGAACCCGTTGAGCCCGAAGCGCACCGCGTGGTCGTTCTCCGCGGCGTACCCGCGCACCTCGTCGACCTGTTCGCTGAACCCGGCGAAATCCTTGCCGTTGCTGAAATACCAGTCCGAAACGCGACCGGCCAGCTTGCGCGCCGCGGTGGAGTTGCCGCCCTGGAAGACTTCCGGATGCGGCCGTCCCGGACCGGCGACCGGTTTAGGTTTGATGTCGAAATCGCGGATCCGGTAGAAGTCGCCGCCGAACTCGGCGTGGTCGTCGGTCCACAATTGCTTGAGCACGCGGATGAATTCTTCCGAGCGGCGGTAACGCTCGTCGTGTTCGAGCCACGGTTCGCCAAGTCCGGTGAACTCGTCTTTGAACCAGCCGCTGACCACGTTCACCGCGGCCCGGCCGCCGGAGATGACGTCCGCGCTGGCGATGAATTTCGCCAGCACACCCGGCTGCCACAGTCCGGGGTGGACGGCCGCGATGACCTTCAGCCGCTGCGTCGCGAGCAGCAGCGCCAGGCTGAAACCAGTGGATTCGTGCTGGTAGGCGGCACCGTAGCTGGCGGTGTAGCGGACCTGGGTGAGCGCGTAGTCGAAGCCGTTGTTCTCGGCGAGCACGGCCAGGTCGCGGTTGTACTCGTAGCCCCAATCGGTGCGCTGTTCGATGTCGCTGGTGACCAGGCCGCCGCTCACATTCGGGACCCAGTAAGCGAATTTCAAGGGTTCGGAGAGTTCAGGTGCGGTCATGCCGGGGAGTGAAACAGCGGCCGGAAAGAGGGTCAACGCGCGTCCACGCGGTGGAATGTGCCAGCCGGTGCCCGGGGCCGCGCGTGCTCCCGGGTACGCTGTTTCGGCGGACGAGCTGGCAGGACGGTCGCGGCCCGGGTTCTCCCGGTCCGAGGAAAGTCCGGACTCCGCAGGGCAGGGTGGTTGCTAACGGCAACCCGGGGCGACCCGCGGGACAGTGCCACAGAAAACAGACCGCCCCCGTCTCACGGCGGGGGTAAGGGTGAAACGGTGGTGTAAGAGACCACCAGCATCCCGGGTGACCGGGATGGCTCGGTAAACCCCACCCGGAGCAAGGCCAAGAGGGAGTTCGCTCCTGCGCAGGCGATCGAGGGCGGCCCGCCCGATGCCTGCGGGTAGGCCGCTGGAGCCTGCCGGCGACGGCAGGCCGAGATGGATGACCGTCGCCCGGTCCGCCGCGAGGCGGCCCGGGAACAGGATCCGGCTTACATGCCAGCTCGTCCGCCCGATCGCTACGATCGGGCGCATGGGTCAAGCCGTCGCCGCCGCTGTCGCCTTCCGGACCACCTTCGACGCTCTGCACGCTCCCGTCTACTTCGCGCCGGAGACGCAGCAGCGGCTCGCCGCCGCCGGGCTCAAACCGGGGTCGATGACCTACTTCGCCAGCCGCGCCGCGGCGATGGGCGCGGTCGGGCCGGGCACAGTCACCGCCACCTTCTACAGCTTCAGCCCCAGCCTGATCGCCCACTTCGTCCCGCGCGTGTGGACGATCGCCAGCCCCGAAGCCGTGCTGGAAGCCCGGCTCACCGCCGTCGACGAGATCTACCGCAGGCTGTTCGGCGAGGAGACGCTCGCGTCCGCAGAGGTCGCCGAAGCGGCCGAGCTCGCCAGGGAAGCCACCGGGGGCTGCCGTCCGGAAGGGCGTCCGCTCTACGCCGCGCACGCGGACCTGGATTGGCCTGAACAACCGCACCTCGCGCTCTGGCACGCGGTCACCCTGCTGCGCGAGCACCGAGGAGACGGGCACGTCGCGGCGCTGACCGCGAATGGCCTGCCCGGTCTCGAAGCGCTGGTCACGCACAGCGCGACCACGAACGGCACCCCGCCGGACACCGCCAAGCGCACCCGCGGCTGGAGCGACGAGGAATGGGACGCGGCCGCCGCCCGGCTGACCGCCGACGGAATCCTCGGCGCGGACGGCGCGCTCACCGAACGCGGACTGGCGTTCCGCGAACGCGTCGAGCTGGCGACGAACGCGGCGGCGGAGGGTCCGTGGCAGCACCTCGGCGAGGAGAAGGCGGCCCGGCTGGAGCAGCTGTGCGCTCCGCTCAGCCGCCGGGTGATCGAAGCGGGTGCGATCCCGAGCGCGGCGTTCCGGGTCTGATCCGGGAGACGGTCCGGAACTGCCCGGGATCACGCTTTGTAGTGAACAAATGCGCACATCGGACGTGATGGTGACCGTTATCGCATCAGAGAGTGATCAATTCCAGATTGTTTTCCAGTCCGGTTGTCACTCACCGGACTCGCGGCGGAACGCCGATCGGGGCATGCCACACTGGTGCCTGCCCGACACGCCGGTCCGGGGCGCACCGAGAGTGAGCGCCGCACGTTTCGCGGAGCCGCACCGCCGGAAGACTGCGCAATCCGGGTGGCTTGGGTTATTCCGGAGCACCCTTGCCACGATGATGGAGGGCGAGGAATCCTGACCATCGGACCGCAGTACCCGCCCATTGACCACAAGTCGACATCTACGCAGCGCGCTTTGACCATTACCCCTTGTAACGCCATGATGGTGTTCGTAGCTTCGCCGAAGCCAGAACAGCGCGGCGCCCGCCGTGCACCGGGAGTATCGCGATGACCAGCATGACCGCCCTCGAGACGTTTGTGGCCGAAGGGCTCAGCACCGGCAACGTCCGGACCTGGCTGCTCGACAACATCATCCCGCTCGTGCTGCTCGCGGTGGCCCTGCTGCTGCTGTGGCTCGGCGGCGGCAAGGGCGACAACGCGGGGGTCATGCGGCGGCTCGCCGGCGTGGTCATCGCGCTCGCGATCATCGGGCTCGCGGTCAGCGGCGCGGGCGTGAACGTGGGCCAGTGGATCGCCGGCCTGTTCACCGGCTGAGGCGGGGCAGGCGTGCGGATCAGGACCGATGACGAGGTGTACCGGGTCGATGCCGTGTGGCTCGGCCCGCCGAAGGCGACTTTTCCCTGGCGAGCCCGATATGTGGCATGGCTCGTCGGCATTCCGGTCTTCCTGGTCGTGCTCACCGTGGAGCGGTGGGTCGGCTGGAGTTTCGGGTTTTTCTCCACGGCGTGGGCGTTCGTGGCCACGATCGTGATCACCAGGCTGATCACCGCCAAGATCAGCCACGAGCGCCCGCTGGGCGCGGTGATCGCGATGGCGGGCCAGGAACTGCGCACGCCGAGGGAGCGGACCTCGGGCGCGGGCGGCGCGGTGAGCGCCAGCCGGGTCCGGGTGCGGGCGGAGCGCCCGCTGCCGAAGCACAAGAGAAGGCGGCAGTACCAGCACCGCGACCCGCGTCGCGGCGCAGGCACGAGTGCCGGGAAACAGGGAGCACCACGAGCGCGCCGGAGCCGCCCCGCGGCTCGGGCCGGGAGGTAGTCGTTGTTCGGTCGCGGCGGAAGCCGAGGGAAGCGGGAGCAAGACGTCCCTGCCGGTGCGTGGAACGCGCCCCCGCAGGGCCGTCCGCCGTCCGGCGGCAGCAAGTCCGGCGGCAAGGGCCGCAGGCTGCCCGGTGAGCAGGCGATACCGGCGTACACGCCGTCGATCGCCGCGCGCAGCATCGACGGGCATCTGCTGCGCACCGGGTACGAGGTGTACGCCTGGTACCGGCTCGCGCCGCAGCGCTGGTCGTTCCGTTCCGATTCGCAGCGCCGCGACCTGATCGCGGCCATCGCGGGCCAGTACGCCGAACTGCAGGGCCGCTGGCTGCACCTGCGCGTCACGAACCGGCCGTACCCGATCCGGATGTGGGCCGAGGCGCATGTGCACAACGCGGTCGGCAGGCCGAACGACGTGCCGGGCGCGCTGTCGTTCGACGACTACCTGATCGGCGAGCAGCAGCAGCTGATGGGCCGCTCGATGGCGGAAAAAGAGGTCTACCTCGGCGTCCAGGTGCAGACCCGGCGCATGGTGGACCGCGCGGTCGAACGCGCCGCGCCGGTGCTGCGCCGGATCCTGCCCGAGGCGGTCGACGCCGAACTGGCCGCGCTCGACTCCGAGATCGAGCACCTCGACCAGGTCATCGGCAGCGCCGGGCTGGAAGGTCGCCCGGTGCACGCCGAGGAGATGTCCTGGCTGATGCACCGTTCGTGCTCGCTCGGCCTGCCCGCGCCGCGGAACATGCCCGCGGTGCCGGGCGCGGCGTGGGAGCCCGAGGACCTCGCCAGCTTCACCGACGCGGCTGATTTCCACGCCGACCCGTACGCGCCCACGGTCACCGTGCGCGGCCGGACCGGGTCCAACGCCGGTGTGTCGCGGCATCTCGCGGTGCTCACCGTCGGCCAGATGCACGGGCTGCAAATCCCCGAGGTCGACGACCCGTGGATCCAGCACGCGGACCGGCTGCCCGCGGCGGTCGAGGTGTCCGCGCGGATCTACGTGCGGCGTCCGGAAGAGGTCTCCGGCGAGCTGCAGCGGCAGATGAACAAGGTCCGCTCGCAGGTCAAGCACTACACCGACGAGCACGAGCTGGAGCCGCCTCAGTCGCTGGCCCGGCAAGCGGGCCGGGTGCTGGAGATCGACGACGAGATGACGTCGGGCTTCACCGCGCTGGCCACGCGCGTGCGGTCGTGGTGGCGCCTCGCGGTGTCCGGCCCGACCGAGCGCGACGCGCTGCGGCTGGCCCAGCAGCTGCTGGATCTGTACAAGCCGAAGATCGCCATCGAGCATCCGGAAGCGCAGTACGCGATGGCCAGGGAGTTCATCCCGGGCGAGCCGCTGGCCTCCGGCGCGTACATGCGCCGCGGTTCGGTGGTGTGGACGGCTTCGGCGGTGCCCACCGCGACCGCGGAGGTCGGCGACCGGCGCGGCATCCTGCTCGGCGAAACCGTCACCGCGACGCGGCGGCCGGTGGCCTGGGATCCGTGGATGGCGCAGGAAATCCGCGACGGATCGGGCCTCACCGCGATGGTCGCCGGTCTCGGCGGCGGCAAGTCGTTCCTCGGCGGCGGCATCGTCTACAAGACGCTGCGCGCCGGGGCGCACTGGACGATCCTCGACCCGTCCGGCCCGCTGTCGCGGCTGTGCGAACTGCCGGAGATCCGGCCGTACGCGCGGCCGATCAACCTGCTCAACGCCCAGCCGGGCATCCTCAACCCGTACCGCGTGGTCGCCGATCCGCTGATCGAGCACTTCATGGACGAGGAGGACCCGGAACGCTCGTGGCGGCGCGAAAAGGCGCTGGCCGGGGCGACCCGGCGCCGCCTCGTGCTCGACGTGCTCACCGGCGTGCTGCCGTACGAGGTGTCGCGGATGGCGCAGACCCGGATCGTGCTGCTGCGCGCGGTGCGCGCGGTCGGCGGCCGGTTCGACGCCGACCCCGGCCAGGTCATCGACGCGCTGCGGCGGGATTCGAGCGAGCACCACGAGCACGCGGTCGTGGTCGCGGACTTCCTGGACGAAATGCGCGAGCGGATGGCGCTGCTGATCCCGGAAACCGACGCGGACCCGTACGCCGAGACCCGCGACGACCGGATGACCGTGCTGACCATGGCGGGGCTGACCCTGCCGAAGGACGGCGTGCCGCGCGAGTACTGGACCGACGCCGAATCGCTCGGCGTGGAAATGCTGAACCTCGCGGCGTGGCTGACCCAGCGGTCGGTGTACGAGAAGCCGAAGGAACTGCGCAAGGGCGTCTGGATCGACGAGGCGTTCTTCCTGTCCGAGGTGCCGACCGGGCGCGTGCTGATGAACCGGTTCGCGCGTGACTCGCGGAAGTGGAACGTCCGGGTGCTGCTGTCGTCGCAGATCCCGGCGGACTTCCTGAAGATCCAGGGTTTCGTGGCGCTGCTGGACTCGGTGTTCGTCGGCAGGCTCGACGACGACGACGCCCAGGCGGACGCGCTGCGGCTGCTGAAGGTGCCGGTCGGCGTGGGCTACGAGCAGGTCGTCGCCGCGCTCGGCCGCCGCCCGGGCGCCCAGCGCGGGCTGGAACGCGACATGGAACCCCGGCAGTTCATCTTCGGCGACGGAGCCGGCGGAGTGGAACGCATCCGCGTCGACTTCTCCGGCCCGCATCTCGACTCGTTGCGCGCGGCCATGGACACCACCCCTGGCTCGCCCGACGCGCGCGGCAAATCCGGCAAGGAACTCGTGGTACCCCACGAGGACGAGCCCAAGCCGCACGTCCCCGCCCCACCGGAGGACGACGAGCTGGAACACGACTTCGAACTCCAAGCGGAACTCGAGGTCGGGCTCGCCGACGAGCAGCTGCTGGGCTCGCCGGACCCGCTCGCGTCCGAGACCGGCGAGGTGGAGGGTGCAGTGCGCAACGGACGGCAGGAGGACCGGCACGCCCGCGCCGGCGGCAAGGGCGGCGGCACCGGCAGGGATGCCGCATGAACCCCGGTGATCCGGGCCGGCCCGCGCCGGCCGTGAGGAGGCCTGCGTGAACACCGTCTTCACGCTGGCGTCCGTCCTCGCGTTCGCCGCCGGCTGGCACACGCTGCGCAAACGCGTCAAGGAAGGCCCGAAGCAGGGCGGCCGCCGTCCGAGCAGGCGGGCGTCATTGCTGGCCGTGGTGGCGGTGATCGGGCTGCAGACGGTGCTGTTCGCCCCGTCGGCGAACGCGGCGGCTTGTGGTGAATCGCCGAACCCGGAGCGGCCGGGGGCGGGCATGGTCGGGGCGCTCGACCCGCCGGAGGGACACGGCGAGCCGCAAAGCGCCTACATCGACTACAGCTACGCGGGCATGGTCTGGAACACCTACCAGACCAACTGCACCGCGCTTTCCGCGATCGCGTCCCCCAGTTCGACCATCGACACCTGGGCCGGGAACCAGCTGTTCAACGTCGGCAAGAACATCGTCGGCGCCACGAACTCGCTGCACTACACCGTCCTCGAGGGCGGATTGCTGAACCCGATTTACAACGCGGTCAAGTCGGGTGCGGAAAAGGTCTACAACAACATCTACGCGCAGCTGTTCGGCCTGGTCGCGCTGATCTTGTCGATCATGTTGTTCCGCAATATCTGGCGCGGCGATCTCGCCGGGGTCAGCAAGCGGGCGCTCTACGCGATGGCCGGGGTCTGGCTGGCGGCGTCCTCGCTGGCGATGCTGAGATATTTCGATCCGATCGACAAAGCGATCGTCCAGACCACCACGAACATCCAGGCCGGATTCGTCGATTCGTCGCAGGACCGGATCGTGCGCGACATCCTGCCCACGGACCTGCACAACCAGGTCGTCTACGACAACTGGCTGCGCGGCGAGTTCGGCTCGCCGACCGCTCCACAGGCCCAGCAATACGGCAGGCCGCTTTTGGACGCGCAGGCGTTCACCCGTGATCAGCTGGTGAACGGCGACGACGGCAAGCAAAACGTCGTCGACGCCAAGAAGGCCGCCTTCAAGGACATCTCCACGAAACTCGGCCCCGCCACCGGCTACTTCACCGGCGAGGCAGGCGGCCGCACCGGCGCCGGGTTCCTCGCACTGGGCCAGAGCCTCGTCTACTCGCTTTTCCAGTTGCTGGCCAAGGCGTCCGTGCTGCTCGCGCAGGTGCTGATCCGCCTGTTCGCGCTCACCGCGCCGCTGATCGGCCTGGTCGCGCTGCTGAACCCGGAGATCCTGCGCCGCGTGCTCAAGGTCGCCGGCGGCATCGCGTTCAACCTGGTCGTGCTGTCGGTGCTGGCCGGCGTGCACGCGCTGCTGCTGCAGGCGATCTTCGCCGCGGGCGACGGGCTCAACCTGCTGACCAAGATGGTTCTCGCCGGGCTCATCACCGTGCTGCTGTTCCTCGTCGGACGCCCGGTGCGGCGGCTGTGGCAGATGGTCGAGATGTCGGTCAGCATGGTCGGCGGCGCGGTGCCGTCGCCGGGCGGCGGGCTGTTCTCCCGGTTCCGCCGGAAGAACGAGCCGACGCCGCAGGACCAGTTCTGGCAGAACGTCCGCGACACCGACGACGTCGTGGACGGCGACCAGCGCGGCCCGATCGGCGCGACCGTCGGCGGCGGCCGGTACCGGCCCGAGGCGGCGGTTTTCGCCAGCTCGCAGCGGCTCGACAACGGCTCCCGGGCGGCTCGGCCCGCCGCGGCCTGGTCCGGTGCTCCGTGGCCGGGCGCGGTCGGTCCCGCGCAGTCCGCCGCGGGTGCGCTGCCCGCGGGCGGCGGGGGCGGTGCGCCGGCGTTCGGCCAGTACCACCCGGTCGCCGGTGCGCCCGGCGACTACGTGATGGCAGGCGCGCGGTGGCCGGTCAAGGAAAGCCGTCAGGTCGACACGTCCCCGGTCGCCGACCGGCGGTGGAGCGACGAACCGGAACCGGTGGTCGTCCCGTCGCGGATGAGCGCGCCGGACCGCGGGTATTCGGCTCCGGCCCCGGACCAGCCGGGGTTCACCGTGCCGACGCAGGGCATCCGGGCCCAGCCGCGGCGGGTGGATCCCGAGGTCGTGGCCGGGAAACCGGTGTTCGTGCTGTACCGCCCGTCGCGCGGCATCGAGGTCCGCGACACCGACCAGGTCATGGGGCGGTGAGGCGATGCCGATCCGCACCAACCGCGGCCGGACCGCGGTCTACCGCCGCCTGTGGGGCTTCCCGCTCCGTTCGCCCCGGCACCTCGTGGGCACGCTGGTGTTCCTCGCCGTGGTGATCACCGCGCTGGGGGTCGGCCTGCCCAAGATCCTGGGCAAACCGGCGTCCGCGCATCCGGGAGCGGCTCCGCCGAACTCCTCGGCCGGGCCGCACACCGGCGTCGCGGCCCCGGTGCCGAGCACGGAAACCCTGCCGACCCGGCTGTCGCAGCCGCTGGTCACCCCGACCTCGGCGCCCCCGAGCACGGACGCGCTGAACATCGCGAAACAGTGGGCGACCGCGTGGGTGCGCCATCCGGCGGGCATCTCGAACGCCGACTGGCTCAACGGGTTGCGCGCGTTCACCACTGACGAGTACCTCCCCGTCATGTCCACTGTGGACCCGGCGAACATCCCGGCGACCAAGGTCACCGGAGATCCGACGGTCGCGCAGTCCTACTCCAGTTCGGTCAAGGTCGTGGTCCCCACCGACGGTCCGAAACTCAGCATCACCGTGGTCAAAACCGCCGCGGGATGGCGGGTGTCGGACTATGACCAGGCGAGCTGACCGTGAAGCTGGCCATTCTCGTCTCGGTGGTGATCGCCGCCGTTTTCGCCACGGTGCTCACCACCAACGTCGTGCAGAAAGCGGTGACCGACCAGCAGCAGGCGGCGGCCGGCGGGATCGCGCTGACCTCGTGCGACGCCGCGATCGGCCCCACCCAGCCCGGCCAGCCGGAACAGGGCGGGGCGGACGCCGCGGAACTCGACCAGGAGTCGCGCAACACGGTCGCGCTGATCATCTCGATCGGCAAGCAGCGCAGCCTCGCGCCGCGCGCCTGGCAGGTCGCGATCCAGGCCGGGATGACCGAATCTCGGCTGCACAACGTGAACTACGGCGACCGCGATTCGCTCGGCATCTTCCAGATGCGCCCGTCGATGAACTGGGGCAGCGCGGCCCAGGTCACCGACCCGAACTACGCGATCAACAAATTCTTCGACGTCCTGCTCGGCGTCCCGGACTGGGAGAACCTGCGCCCCGGCGACGCCGCGCAGCGGGTCGAACGGTCCGGGTTCCCGGACCGTTACCACCGGTGGGAGGCCATGGCGGCCTCGCTGGTGCAGAACCTGGGCCAGATCGCCGACGTGGTCGGCTGCGGGCAGGGCATGGGAGCCGCGCTGCCGCCGAGCCAGGCCGCGGCGCAGGCGATCAAGTTCGCGCTCGGCGAGCAGGGCAAGCCCTACATCTGGGGCGCGACCGGCCCGGATTCCTATGACTGTTCCGGCCTGATGCTGCGCGCCTACGAGTCGGCGGGCGTGATCCTGCCGCGGGTGTCGAAGGACCAGTACAAGGCAGGCGCGATGCTGCCGGTGCGCGAAGCACAGCCCGGCGACCTGATTTTCCTCGCCACCGACCCGGCCGACCCGACGACCATCCACCACGTCGCGATGTACCTGGGAGACGGCAAGATCGTCGAGGCCCAGCAGACCGGCGTGCCGGTGCACGTGCGCCCGTTCTCGTTCGACGAGCACGAAGTCGTGCCGCAGGCGGTGCGCCCCGGCGTCTAGCATGGGTGCGGGAGGCACCGGCTCTTGACCCGCGGGTGCCCAGTACCGCGGGTCCGGATTCACCCCGAAGTCGCGGCCTGTCCACGAGCACGTGGCCGCGCGCTGGCAGAGGATGGCACACGTGGCACGGAAATTCGGCAAGCGAGGCAAGACCGGCCAGAGCGAGCCCCAGGACCCGGCGGCGCTGTTCGGCGCACCGCAGCCGCCGCGCCAGTCCGCGCACCCCGCGTCCAGCACCCCGTTGGCGGACCTGCTGAACCAGGGAATGCCCGGCGTCGACGGCGGGTACGTCGTCCTGCCGCGTTCCCTGGCCGAGGGCATGTCGCTTCCATGGCAACAGCAGATGGCGGCTTTGCTGGCCCAGTTCCATGCCGAGCACGCCCGGTTGTCGTGGCCGGTGTACCGGGTGGTCCCGTCCCGCTACGAGCGCCTGGTGGATCTGGACGAGGAGCAGTTGGCCGAGGCGGGCTACCTGGTGGAGATGGACGCCGAAGGGGAGATGGTCTACCGGGAACGGAGCGGCCGGAAGGTCCAGGACCCGGACCGGACGACTGTGCTGGTGTCCTGCCTCGACCCGATCCCGCGTCCGGCTGCGGCTGGTCCGGTGCCTTCGGGGGAGGCGCCGCCGGTGGGGCCGCTGGCCGCGGCGGTGCCGATGAATATCGGGCCCGCGCCGGTTTGGCGGTCTTCGGCTCCTGAGGGGGCGGTGGGGAAGCAGCCGAAGCCTGTCCAGGCCGCGGCGGCTCCGGGTACTTCGGAAGTCAATGGCCCGGCCCAGGCTCCTTCGCCGCCGGAAGCGCCGGTTTCGCCAGCTGAGCAGGCCTCGGAAGCCGCTGGTCCGGAGACAGCCTCGGTTCCTGCCGAGGAGACACCTCAGCCCAGTCCGGTTGTCGAAGCTCCGGCCGAAACTGCCGCTCCGCCTGCGGCAATACCGGCCGACTCCGCCGCGCAGCCCTCGATGCCCCCTGCTGCCCCAACGCCGGTCGATCCGCAGTTGCAGGCGAGGCAGGCATGGCAGCCGAAGCCGTACGTGCATGAGCCGCGTCAGCCCGCACGTCCGGCGGAACCGTTGCCGCAGCAGGGGAATCCGGCTGTTCCGCCGCACGGTCGGCATGAGGCGGCCCCGCCGTCCGGTTGGCATGGGCAGAACCCGGCGGTCCAGCAGAGTCAGGCTCCGCAGCCCGGGGCGCAGCAGTACGGCGCGGGTTCGCCCCCTGCTCAGCCCGCACCGGCGACACCGCCGGCGCCTGCGGCTCAAACCCCGCCCGTGCAACAACCGGTCACTCCGCCGGTGCCCACCGCGGAACCCGCACCTCCGCCCGCGTCCGGTGCGGCGCAACCGGTTCCGCCCGCACCTCCGGTACCGCAGGTTCCGTCGGCGACTGGCGCGGAGCCGATGAACCCGCCTGCACCTGGTGTGCCGCAACCGGTTCCGCCCACGAATCGTCCGGTGCAGCCGACGGCTCCCGCCGCACTCAACGTGGAGTCGGCGAATCCGCCTGCGCCTGCCGCATCACAACCGCTCCCTCCTGCGCAGCACCAGTCACCGCCAGCCGGTCCTGACGCGGAGTCGGTGACCCCGGCCGCGAGTCCTCCGGTGCAGCAGACGGCTCCTGCCGCTCCTAACGTGGAGTCGGCAAATCCGCCCCCTCCTGCCGCGCCGCAGCCGCCCCCGCCCGCTCCGGCGCAGCAGCCGACGGCACCTCCCGCGCCCGGCGCGGAGTCGGTGAACCCGCCTGGCCCTGCTGTTTCGCAGCAGCCCCCGCCTCCGAATCCTCCGGTGCAGCCGACGGCACCTCCCGCGCCCAGTGCGGAGTCGGCGACCCCGCCCGCCCCCGCCGTACCGCAATCCTCCGCGAATCCTCCAGCGCAGCCACCTCCCGCGGCGGGCGCACCGTTCCAGTTGCCGCAGCCCAGCGGCCGCCGCCGGTCGGCTGAGACTGGGCCGGACGGGCGGCCGTTGCCAGTCTTCCCGGGGCAGGAGACTGGTCCGGCCGGGCCGCCGCCGTCGCGGACGTATCGGGAGGAGCTGCCGGTCTTCCCGGGCAAGGAATCAGCGGTGCCGCCGGTGCCGGATTACGGCGCTTCCTCCCCGGCGGATGACGCGGCGACCCCGCCGCGCGGCATTCCGGTCGGGGACGCCCGCGACTGGTTCGACGAGCACCCCGACCACAGGGACGACGGCCCGGCCGACTTCGGGCCCACCGGGCAGCCCACGGAGGTTCCGTTCCGCTGGCGCAAGTGAGCGGGCAGGTGTCAGGCTGAACCCATGTCTGACGACCCGAACCCGGACCAGGGCTGGTACTACAACACCCGCACCCACGAAGTCGAGCACCTGGAGCGCAGCCGCGGAGTCGACCTCCTCGGCCCTTACCCGGACGAGGCCACGGCCCGCCGGGCGCTCGACATCGCCCGCGAACGCACCCGGCAAGCCGACGCCGCCGACCGCTCCTGGGACGGCGACTGACTAGCGGGAAAACCAGTTCTGGCGAGGCTGGGAAGCCGGGCAGCAGGAAACCGCCGACCGGACTGGGCGTCCGGTCGGCGGCGAGAACCCTTCGGTTATCCGGCTACCAGCGCCGGGTCCAGTACGAAGTCCGGGTCCACCTGCTCCGCCAGATCCGTCCCCGCGCGCCCGTTGCCCCAGGCCCGCGCGTTCCGCAGGTGGAATTCCACGCCCTGCCGCTGGTACCGGTTCCAGTCGCGCGGCGTGGTGTCCACCAGGTCCTGCATCGCGGCCAGCGTCGCCAGGTTGCGCGGTTCCAGTTCGCCGATCGGCCGGGTCGTTCCGCGTTCGGCGGCTCGGACGTGGCTCGACGTCGTCATCCAGCCCAGCAGAGCCGAACCCAGTTGCTCGGTCAGGAAGTCGACGTCGTCGCCGTCGGTGACCTTGTTGCCGACCGCTACCAGGTGCACCCCGAAGTCCCGGGCGTGATCCGCGTACTGACGGTAAACACCGACGCTGCGCAGGGTCGGTTCGCACACCAGGAACGTCACGTCGAAGCGGGTGAACAGGCCCGAGGCGAACGCGTCGGCTCCGGCGGTCATGTCCATCACGACGTACTCGTCCGTGCCGTCCACCAGGTGGTTCAGCAGCAGTTCGGCCGCGCCGACCTTCGAGTGGTAGCAGGCCACGCCGAGGTCGTCCTCGTCGAACTGGCCGGTGACGCCCAGCCGGACGGCGCCGAGCGGGCGGAAGCAGGCGTCGAAGATCGGGTTGTCCTCGAACGGCCGCACGAGCCGGGAGCCGCGGCCGGGCGGGGTCGTTTTGATCATCGCGTCGGCCGAGGGGATCCGCGGGTTGTCCCCGCGCAGGTACTCCTTGATCAGCGGCATGTTGTCGCCGAGGGTCGGCCACGCCAGCGCCTGTTCCTCGGTCGCGCCGAGGGCCACCGCCAGATGCTGGTTGATGTCGGCGTCGATCGCCAGCACCGGTTTGCCCGCAGCGGCCACATAAGAGACGAACAGCGACGAGAGCGTGGTTTTCCCGCTGCCGCCCTTGCCGACGAACGCGATCTTCACCGATCCGGCCCCTTCTGAAAATGAAGACGATTATCAATGCCAGGCAGGCTACACCCGACCGGCCCGCGCCCGAACGGGCGATCACCGGCGGTTCGGCGGGATAGTGTTGGACCGTGCCGCCACTCGTGCTGAGGACACCAGCGTCGGGAGGGGACTTCGGTCGTCTCCGGGCGGAGTTCGCGCTGCCGGAGTCGTTCGGGCCCGCGGTACTCGCGGAGGCCGAAACGGCGGTGCTCGATCCGCTCGCGTCGGCGGGCGGCCGTGAAGACGCCACCGACCTGCCGTTCGTCACGATCGATCCGCCCGGGTCCAAGGACCTCGACCAGGCGATGGTGATCGAGCGCAACGGCAGCGGGTTCCGGGTGCAGTACGCGATCGCGGACCTGGCGGCGTTCGTCCCGCCGGGCGGGGCGCTCGACCACGAGGCGCGGCGGCGCGGGCAGACGCTGTATCTCCCGGACGGCAACGTCCCGCTGCATCCGCCGGTGCTGTCCGAGGGCGCGGCCAGTCTGCTGCCGGGCGAGATCCGGCCGGCGGTGCTGTGGACGATCGACGTCGACGAGGCCGGGGAAATCGCCGCCACCCGGGTTCGGCGGGCGCTGGTGCGCTCGACCGAGCAGTTCGACTACGAAGGCGTCCAGTCGTCGCTCGACGCGGGACGGCCGCATCCCTCGGTGGCGGCGTTGCCGGAGCTCGGCCGGTTGCGGCGGAGTCTCGCGGTGCGGCGCGGCGCGGTCGAATTGCAGCTGCCGGAGCAGGAAATCAGCGGCGACATCGACGGCGGCTGGATTCTCGCGCGCCGCCCGCGGACGGTCGTCGACGCGTGGAACGCCGAAATCTCTTTGCTCACCGGGATGGCGGCCGCGCGGATCATGATCGACGCCGGGATCGGGGTGCTGCGGACACTCCCGTCCCCGGAGCCGGACGCGGTGGAATGGCTGCGCCGCTCGGCGACGGCGGTCGGGCTGGCTTGGCCGGTCGAGCTGACGGTGTCCGAGTTCCTGTCTACTTTGGACCCGGGACAGCCCGCGTCGATGGCGTTGTACGCGGACACCACGCGGTTGTTGCGGGGCGCGGGTTACACGGCCTTCGCCGGGGAATTGCCCGCGGTCACTACGCACGCCGGGATCGGCGGGGCGTACGCGCACGTCACGGCGCCGATTCGGCGGCTGGTCGACCGGTTCGGCACCGAGGTGTGCTTGGCGGTGACGGCAGGCCGCGAGGTGCCGGAGTGGGTGCGCGAGGCGTTGTCCGAGGTGCCGGCGCATATGTCCGCTTCGGACAGTCTGGCCGCGCGGGTCGAGCGTGCGTGCATAGATCAGGTCGAAGCGTGGGTACTCGCAGAGCATGTCGGTCATGAGTTCACCGCGGTGGTGCTGCGCGCGGACGAGACGCGGGCGGAGATCCTGGTCGAGAACCCGCCGGTGATGGCGAAGTGCTCCGGCGAGAAGTTCCCGGAGGGCGAGCGGATCGCGGTGCGGCTGACCGAAGTGGACGTCGAGCAGCGGAAGGTGTCGTTCGAACGGGTATGAGGAACGCGGAACTGGTCGATGATCTCGGCGAGCCGGTGCCGATCGAGGGCCCGCCGCGGCGCGTGGTGTCGCTGGTGCCGTCGCTGACCGAGGCGGTCGAGGCGAGCGCGCCGGGGCGGCTGGTCGGGGCGACGGACTATTGCACGCATCCGGCGGGTCTGGACGTGGCACGGGTCGGCGGGTCGAAGTATCCGAAACTCGACCGGGTGCTGGCGCTCGAACCGGATCTCGTGCTGGCGAACTCCGAGGAGAACCGGCCGGAGGACGTGGAAACCCTTCGTGCCAACGGGATCCCGGTGTTCGTCATGGCCGCTGCGGAGTCGGTGCCTGCCGCGCTGGGATCGTTACGGCGGATTTTCGCCCAGGTGTACGGAATTGACGAACCGGAATGGCTCGACACCGCGGACGAGCTGTGGCGCGAAGTAGCGCCGGTGCGGTATCGCGCGGTGATTCCGGTGTGGCGCAAGCCGTGGATCGTGTTGGGGCGCGACACCTTCGCTGGTGACGTGCTGCGCCGGGTCGGGATCGATAACGTCTACTCAGGACACTCCGAGCGTTATCCCCGGCCCTCGCTGGAAGAACTCCAGAAGACCGGGGCCGACCTGGTCGTACTGCCCGACGAGCCGTACGAATTCACCCAGGACGACGGCCCCGGCTTCTTCCCGGAGATGCGCCCGGTGCTGATCTCCGGGCGCTACCTCACGTGGTACGGACCGTCTCTCGTGGACGCCTACGCGGCGCTCAGAGAGTCAATCCAGTAAGGACAGTGACGCGCTCTTCGGTGAAGTCGGCCATCGCCGCGGCCGGGCCTTCCCGTCCGACGCCGGAGTCCTTCACGCCGCCGTAGGGCATCTGGTCGGCGCGGAAGCTCGGCACGTCGCCGACCAGCACACCGCCGACCTTGAGGCGTGCCGACACGTCGAACGCGGTCGGCAGGTCGCGGGTGAACACGCCGGTCTGCAAACCGAAGCGGGACGCGTTGATCCGCTCCACGCCGTCGTCCACAGAGGACACCCGGACCAGCGAAACCACCGGGCCGAACACCTCGTCCGCCATCACTGAAACGTCCTCGGGAACCTCGGAGAGCACGGTCGGCTCCACCGTCGCACCCGAACGGCCGCCGCCGGCCAGCAGCTTGGCGCCGGCGACAACCGCGTCGGTGACCCAGGTTTCGACCCGCGAAGCAGCCGCCTCGTTGACCAGCGGGCCCACGTCGACGCCGTCCTCGCGCGGGTTTCCGGTGCGCAGCGCGGCAACCTGCTCGAGGACCTTCTTCTGCAGCTCGTCGTAGACGTCGGTGTGCGCGTACACGCGCTGTACCGAAATGCACGACTGTCCGGCCTGGTACATGGCGAACGTCGCGATCCGCTGCGCGGCGAAGTCCAGATCGGTCCAATCCGGACAGACCAGCACCGCACCGTTGCCGCCGAGTTCCAGCGCGACGTGCTTGCGCGGCACGGTGTCGCGGATCGCCCAGCCGACCGGCACCGAGCCGGTGAACGACACGACCGGCAGCCGCGGGTCCTTGACCAGATCGGCGGTTTCCTCGTTGCCCAGCGGCAGGATCGACCAGCTGCCCGCCGGAAGATCGGTCTCGGCGAGGATCTCGCCGAGCAGCAGCGCGCTCAGCGGCGTCGCCGGGGCGGGCTTGAGCACGATCGGCGCGCCGACCGCGATGGCCGGGGCGACCTTGTGCGCCACCAGGTTCAACGGGAAGTTGAACGGCGTGATGCCCAGCACCGGCCCGCGCGGCACGCGCCGGACGAGCGCGAGCCGTCCGGTGCCGCCCGGGTCGGTGTCGAGGCGCTGCAGTTCGCCGGAGAACCGGCGAGCCTCCTCGGACGCCCAGCGGAACGTCGACACCGCACGGCCGACCTCGCCGCGCGACCACTTCAGCGGCTTGCCCGATTCGGCGGTGATCAGCTGCGCGATCTCCTCCGTCCGTTCGGAAAGCCGCCGCGAGATGTGGTCGAGCGCGCCCGCGCGGACGTGTGCGGGCAGCGTCGCGAACTCGTCGGCGACGTCGGCTGCGGCCTGGACCGCGGCCTCCACTTCGGACGGTCCGGGCACGTAGTGCGAACCGGCTTCGGAACCGTCGAACGAATGCCGGACGACGGTCGTTTCGCTGCTGGTTACCGGCTTTCCGGCCACCCAGAACGGGAAAGTCACTTGCGGGCCTCCGTGGCGATCGCGTACTCGAGAACGGCGAGGCCTTCGTCGAGCAACTCGTTGGACAGGGACAGCGGGGGAAGCAGGCGGACGACGTTGCCGTACGTGCCGCAGGTCAGCACCACGACACCCTGCGCGTGGCAGGCGGCGGCGATGCGCTTGGTGAGGTCGGCGTCCGGCTCGTTCGTGCCCGGCTTGACGAATTCGGCCGCCAGCATCGCCCCGCGTCCGCGGATATCGCCGATCACGCCGGTTTCCGTGGCCAGCGCCCGAAGCCGCGGCAGCACCAGTTCCTCGATGCGCTTCGCGGAACCGGTGAGGCCGTCCTCGCGCATGGTCTCGATCGCGCCCAGCGCCGCGGCGCACGCGATCGGGTTGCCGCCGTAGGTGCCGCCGAGCCCGCCCGGGCCGACCGCGTCGAGCAGTTCCGCGCGCCCGGTCACCGCGGCGAGCGGCAGCCCGCCCGCGATGCCCTTGGCCGTGCACACCAGGTCGGGGACGACGTCCTCGTGCTCCGAGGCGAACCAGTTTCCGGTGCGGCAGAAGCCGGTCTGCACCTCGTCGGCGACGAACACGACGCCGTTCGCCTGGCACCACGAGGAAATCGCGGGCAGGAAGCCGGGTGCGGGCTCGATGAACCCGCCCTCGCCCTGGATCGGTTCGAGCACGACGGCCGCGACCTGGTCGCCGCCGATCTGCTTCTCGATCCGGTCGATCGCCTGCCGCGCGGCCTCCGGGCCGGCCAGCCCGTCGCGGTACGGGTACGAGCCCGGCACGCGGTAGACCTCGGGCGCGAACGGGCCGAAACCGTGCTTGTAGGGCACGGATTTCGCGGTCATGCCCATGGTCAGGTTGGTGCGGCCGTGGTAGGCGTGGTCGAACACCACGACGGCCTGGCGACCGGTGGCGGTGCGGGCGATCTTCACCGCGTTCTCGACCGCTTCCGCGCCGGAGTTGAACAGCACCGACTTCTTCGCGTGGTCGCCCGGCGTCAGCTCGGCCAGCGCCTCGCAGACCTCCACGTAACCCTCGTACGGCGTCACCATGAAACAGGTGTGGGTGAACAGCGATGCCTGTTCGCGTACCCGGTCGACCACCTCGGGCGCGGAGTGCCCGACGCTCGTCACCGCGATCCCGGAACCGAAGTCGATCAGCACGTTGCCGTCGGCATCGGTGAGCAGGCCGCCGCTGGCGGAGGTGATGTAGGCGGGCAGCGTGGACGCGACCCCGGCGGCGACCGCGTTCGCGCGGCGCTCTTGCAGCGCCCGGGAGACGGGGCCGGGGATCTCGGTCTGCAGCCTGCGCTGCCGGGGTGCCGGAGCCTGCGGCTCGGCGGCGGTGCTGGTGGTCATGCCGCTCCTGCGTCGCGGGTCGTGAGTGCTGATCCCGGTTAGAACCGCGATAGGCACGCACGAGCTGTGAACTGGTCGCCCTCAGAATGGCCTCTGCACTGCCCACCGTCAGCCTGCCGTTCTGTCCAACTTGGCAGTTATAATTGGCCGTTATGGCACTCACCCTGCGCGCCCTCGCCGCCGAACCCGCGCTGGGCCTGCGCGTGGTCGCGGGCGAGGCCGGGCTGGACCGCCCGATCGGCTGGGTGCACCCCACCGAGCTGACTGACCCGCAGAGCTTCCTCGAAGGCGGCGAACTGCTGCTCACGACCGGTTTGACGCTCTACAGCGCGACGTACGCGCCTTACGTCCGGCGGCTCGTCGACGCGGATGTCGCCGGGCTCGGTTTCGGCGTCGGGCTGAGCCACGCGAAGGTGCCGGACGCGTTGGTGGCGGTCGCTGACGAGGTCGGGTTGCCGGTACTGGAGGTGCCGAGGAAGACGCCGTTCATCGCGATCACCCGTGCGGTCTCCCGGTCGGTCGCGGCCGACGAGTACGCCGCGACGGTGCGGATCGGTCGCGCCCAGCAGGAGTTGACCCGTACCGCGGTCGGGCGCAGCGGTGCCGGGGGAGTGGTGCGGCGGCTCGCGAGGCTCATCGACGGCTGGGTCGTGCTTTACGACTCCGCCGGACGCGTGCGTGAGGCGTCGTCGGCCAAAGCGCGCAGCGTCGGACTGGACGTCACCGGCCTTCGCGCGGGCACGCGCGTGGTTTCGCATGGCGACGACGAGGTCGTCATCCAGACTCTGCACACCCGGGGTGCGCTGGCGGTCGGTACTGCGGAACCGTTGGACAGCACCGGACGGCATATCGTCAACACCGCGGTATCGCTGCTTTCCCTTGCCCTGGAACAGGATCGCGCACAGCGGCTTTCGCTGTCGCAGTTGCATAGCGGCGTGCTGGAACTGCTCGCCGCCGGACAAGACGAACTGGCCCGCGAGGTGGTACCCGACCTTCCGCCGGAACCGTGGACGGTGCTGGCCGTAAAAGGGAGCAAGGCCGCCCGAAACACCCTGTACGAACGGCTGGAAACCCTTGCCGGGCAGGTGTTCGCCGCGCATCGCGGGGACAAGTTGATCGTCCTGGCGGAGAACGACGAGGTAAGCGCGATCGTCGCGGAGACCGGAGAGTTCCACAGTGGACTGTCCGCCGGAGAGTTCCCGACCGCGTTAAGGCAAGCGGAAGAAGCAGCGGAAGCGGCACGGACCCAGCGCGTGCCGATGCTGCGCTACGCCGATCATGCCGGGGCCGGGCTCCTCGGCCTGGTCGATCATCAAGCCGCGCAAGCGTTTTCCGATCAGCTGCTCGCGCCGGTAAGGGAATTCGACCGGACCGGCCGCGGCGACCTGGAACTGTCGCTGCGCTGCTGGCTCGAACACCACGGCCATTGGGACCTCGCCGCGACGAAGCTCGGCGTGCACCGGCACACCTTGCGCAACCGCGTCACCAAAGCCGCCGACCTGCTGGGCCGGGACCTCGACGCGCCGGGCGTCCGCGCGGAATTGTGGTTCGCGCTCCAGGTCAGGTCGTGACCAGCAGCGTGATCGGCGAATCCCCGCAGCGCCGCAACGTCATCCCGCCCGGCGCCGTATACGGTTCCGCGCCGGATGCCCACCAGGCAGGCACGTCGATCTCGCGCACCAGCGACCCAGTCGCCTTCCGCACGCTGTTCGACACGATCACCCGTCCCTGCGCGTTCAGCAGCGCGGCCGTCCGGCCGAGTGCGCGCAGCCGCCGGCTCACCGTGCGCTCGAACTCGCGCACATACACGTCCGCACCAACGACTCCGGCGAATTCCTCACCGCGCGTAACGGGAACGGTGAAGGTCAGCGTGTACTCGTCGGTGCAGAGATAGTCCACGTATGGCCCATTGACATGCCGCCGCCCGCTGTCGCGCGGGACGGTGAACCAGGATTGCCGCGTGTAGTCAAGGAAATTGGGACTCTCCGGATCGAGGCTGATGAACAGCTGTTCCGGCGAACCGTCGTCGGTGCGGCACGAGGTCCACCATTCGAAGCCGAGTTCTTGATCGGCAAGGACATTCGGCGCGCTCACGAAGCCCGCGCCGACCACCAGGCCGCCGAGCGCCTCGATGACCTGCGGCCGGATCGTGTGCAGCGCTTCGGCGGACAGGTCGCCGGATTCGGCGAGCAGGGTCTCGGCAGCGGCGAGAACCGGCTTCAGGCGCGCGAAAATCTCCTCGACGAGGGCGGAAACCTGGGTCACTACCTCTTCGCCGGTCAGCGTGTGGGTGTCGGTCACGATGCTCACCTCGTGATGCGGGTCATCGGAGCTTACGGCGTTTCGAGGGTCAGGTGCAGATCCGCGAGCCGGTCGAGCGCTCCGAGGAGGTGGTCTTCGGTCAAGGCGCGCGCCCGGTCGCCGTCGGCCGAGGCGATCGCGGAGACGATCGCCAGGTGCTCAGCGTAGGACCCGCGGCAGGTTTCCTTGTCGCCGAGGGGCGCCCACAGCAGTACGCCGTGTTCGCTCTGCAGCTGAACTTCCTGGTTGGTGAGCCGCGGGGACTGTGCGGCGGCCGCGACTTCGAGGTGGAAGTGCCGTTCCGCGCGGGTCGCGTCGGGGCCGCTCGCGCCGAGGAGGTCTTCCGCGGTGAGGCGCAGCCGTTCGAGATCTTCGGGAGTGCTGCGTTCCGCGGCGAGCTTCGCGGCCGAGCCCGCGACGGCGAGGTAGTGGTCGCCGAAGTCGCGAAGTTCAGCCATTGAGACCAATCGCAGGCGTTCGGCCCACGAGCTCTGTGCGGGCCAGTCCGGGGTGCGCACGAAGCTGCCGCCACCGCGTCCGCGCCGCGTTTCGACGAGACCCTGCTGCCGCAGCACCGCGAGCGCCTCGCGCACGGTGACCGTGGAGACGCGGAACTGCGCGGCGAGTTCGGCCTCGCTCGGCAACTGCTCGGCGTCGTCGAGGAGACCGAGCGTGATGGCGTCGAACAGCCGCGCCGCGACCGCTTCCGCGCGCCCCACCTGTTCAAGCGGAGCGAACATCGCCAGTCGTGCGCTGTTCGACATCTCCTTGCGCATCGTTGGTCCACCCGTCTCGGCATCCGTTGGAGCCAATCCTGCCCCAGGGCCTTGTCATTTGAAATATGGAGTTATATGTTTCATCCTGCCACGGAGAGTCAGGAGGCGCACGCGTGCAGGAGTTGAAGCACTACGTCGGCGGGACCTACGTCGACTCGCTGTCCGGAAAGGTCGCGGAAATCGTCGACCCGGTTACCGGCCGTGCGTACTGCACCGCGCCGGTGGCCGGCGCCGAGGACGTGGACCGCGCGCTGAAGGTCGCCGCGGAAGCGTTCGAAAGCTGGCGCGAGACCACCCCGGCGCAGCGGCAGCTCGCATTGCTGAAGATCGCTGACGCGCTCGAGGCGCGCGGCGAGGAGATCATCCGCGTCGAAGCGCAGGACACCGGCAAGCCCTTCGCGCTGACCATGGAGGAGGAGCTGCCCGCGGTCATCGACCAGGTGCGCTTCTTCGCCGGTGCCGCGCGCGTGCTCGAAGGCCGCTCGGCAGGCGAGTACATGGAAGGCCACACGTCGTTCATCCGCCGCGAACCGGTCGGCGTCTGCGCGCAGGTGACGCCATGGAACTACCCGCTGATGATGGCGATCTGGAAGATCGCGCCCGCGCTCGCCGCGGGCAACACCATCGTGCTCAAGCCGTCCGACACCACGCCCGCCTCCACGCTGCTGCTCGCCGAGATCTGCGGCGAGCACCTGCCCGCGGGCGTGTTCAACGTGATCTGCGGCGACCGGGACACCGGACGGGCGTTGGTGGAGCACGACATTCCGGCGATGGTGTCGATCACCGGTTCGGTGCGAGCGGGCATCGAGGTCGCCGGCTCGGCGGCGCACGACGTCAAGCGCGTGCACCTCGAACTCGGCGGCAAGGCACCGGTGATCGTGTTCCCGGACGCCGATCTCGAAGCGGCCGCCGAAGCCATTGCCGCGGCCGGGTATTTCAACGCGGGCCAGGATTGCACGGCCGCCACTCGCGTGCTGGTCCATGACGACGTGCACGACACTTTCGTCAACGCGCTCACCCGCCAGGCCGAGGCGAACAAGACCGGCACGGGCGAGGACGTCGCCTTCGGTCCGCTCAACAACGCCGCACAGCTGGAAAAGGTCTCCGGGTTCATCGACCGGCTGCCGGAGCACGCGACCGTCCACTGTGGAGGACGGCGATCCGGCGACGAGGGCTATTTCTACGAGGCCACCGTGGTTTCCGGTCTCCGCCAGGACGACGAGATCATCCAGAACGAGGTCTTCGGCCCGGTCATCACGGTCCAGCGGTTCACCGAGGACGACGAAGCGCTCAAGCACGCCAACGGGGTTCCCTACGGTCTCGCCTCCTCGGTGTGGACCAAGGACCACCAGCGCGCCATGAAGTTCTCGGCGAAGCTCGACTTCGGATGCGTGTGGATCAACACGCACATTCCGCTCGTGGCCGAGATGCCGCACGGCGGGTTCAAGCGGTCCGGCTACGGCAAGGACCTCTCGCTGTACGGCCTGGAGGACTACACCCGCGTCAAGCACGTGATGAGTGCGCTGTAGCCGTCGTGACCAGATCCATCGGAAGGCCTGTCATGCCCCATCAAGCCCCCGCCGAGACCCGGCCGCCGGGAAGGCGTCCGCAGACCGGACAGCCGGCGATCCGGCTCACCGGACTGGAAAAGCACTTCGACAAGGTGCGCGCCGTGGACGGGGTCGACCTCGACATCCCGCCCGGCGAGTTCTTCTCGATGCTCGGCCCGTCCGGTTCCGGAAAGACCACCGTGCTGCGGATGATCGCCGGGTTCGAACTGCCCACCGCGGGCACGATCGAACTCGAAGGCAAGGACGTCAGCCAACTGGCTCCGTTCGACCGCGACGTCAACACGGTTTTCCAGGACTACGCGCTCTTCCCGCACATGACGGTGCAGCAGAACGTGGAGTACGGCCTGAAAGTCAAGCGGGTCGCGAAAGCGCAGCGCCGCGACCGTGCGAAGGAAGCGCTGCGCACGGTGCGGCTGGAGGACTTCGGCGACCGCAAGCCGTCGCAGATGTCCGGTGGGCAGCGCCAGCGGGTCGCGCTCGCCCGCGCTCTCGTAAATCACCCGAAAGTGTTGCTTTTGGATGAACCCCTTGGCGCACTTGACCTGAAGCTGCGCCAGACCATGCAGGTCGAGCTCAAGCAGATCCAGCGCGAGGTCGGCATCACCTTCGTCTTCGTCACCCACGATCAGGACGAGGCGCTCACCATGAGCGACCGGATCGCCGTGTTCAACGCGGGCCGGATCGAACAGGTCGGTACTCCGGTCGAAGTTTACGAGCGCCCGGCAAGTGCTTTCGTAGCAGGGTTTGTCGGCACATCGAACCTGCTCAGCGGGCGCAGCGCCGAGGCGGTGATCGGCAGGCCGGGCGTCTACAGCATCCGGCCGGAGAAGATCCGCATCGACGGAGACCTTGCGTCTCCGGCCGGTCCCGGAGAGACTTCTGCGACCGGTTCGGTTACGGATGTCGTTTATGCCGGTTCGACGGTGCGCTACGCTGTCGCGCTCGATGCCGGGGGCCAATTGTCCGTTGTCCGCCAGAACACCAGCGAGCCGACCGAGTTCGCCGACGGTCGCGTCCGCCTGCGCTGGCGCCGCGAACACAGTTTCCGGGTCCCCGAAGCCGGCTAGTTCCTCACGGGAAGGTTTCTCTCGCTATGAAGAACAGGAAGACGCTGCTCGCAGGACTGTGCGGCGTAAGCCTCCTGCTCGCTGCCTGCGGCACCTCGGGCTCCGACTCCAAAGCGGGGTCGGCGCCGGGCGCACAGGGCTTCACGCCGCCGAAGCTGAACGCGCTGACGCAGCTCGGACAGCCGGAAGGCCAGCTGAACGTGCTCGCGTGGCCCGGTTACGCGGAAAACGGCTCGAACGACCCGAAGGTCAACTGGGTCACGCCGTTCGAGCAGCAGACCGGATGCAAGGTCAACGTCAAGCCGTTCGGCACCTCGGACGAGGCCGTGACGCTGATGAAGACCGGGCAGTACGACGTGGTGTCCGCGTCCGGCGACGCCTCGCTGCGGCTGGTCGCCTCGGGTGACGTCGAGCCGGTCAACACCGCGCTCGTCCCGAACTACAACGACATTTACCCGTTCCTCAAGAACAAGTCGTGGAACAGCGTCAACAACGTCGCCTACGGCATCCCGCACGGCTGGGGCGCGAACGTCCTGGCCTACCGCACCGACAAGGTGCAGCCGGAGCCGAAGTCGTGGTCGCCGATGTTCGACGAGAAGTCGCAGTTCAAGGGCAAGGTCATCGCCTACGACTCGCCGATCTACATCGCCGACGCCGCGCTGTACCTGATGGCGCACCAGCCCGACCTCGGCATCAAGAACCCGTACGCCTTGGACGACAAGCAGTTCAAGGCCGCCACGGACCTGCTCAAGAAGCAGCGCCCGCTGGTCGAGGAGTACTGGTCGGACTACCTCAAGGAAACGCAGTCGCTCAAGAGCGGCGACGGCGTGATCGGCACGGCCTGGCAGGTGACGGTGAACCTCGCGAAGAGCGAGGGCGCGCCGGTCGCGGCCACGGTGCCGAGCGAGGGTGCGACCGGCTGGTCGGACACCTGGATGGTCTCCGCGAAGTCGCAGCACAAGACGTGTGCGTACAAGTGGATGGACTACATCACGAGCCCGAAGGTGAACGCCCAGGTCGCCGAGTACTTCGGGGAGGCCCCGGCGAACTCCAAGGCCTGTGCTGAGTTCAAGGACAAGTCGCTGTGCGACACCTACCACGCCAACGACGCCGCGTACGCCGCCAAGATCCAGTACTGGACCACGCCGATCCCGCAGTGCCTCGACGGCCGCACGGACGTCAAGTGCAAGGACTACGGCGACTGGACCCGGGCCTGGACCGAGATCAAGGGTTGATGTGACTCTCGCGGATGCCGGTACCCACCGCGCCGGCATCCGCGAGCCCGCCGGGGGCTGCGGGCCCTCCCCAATGTTCCCGCAGCCCTCGGCTTTTCTCCCTTCCACACCCGAAAGCGCTAAGACATGACCGCCGTGAGCCCGCCGAGTCACCGCATCTCGGCTTTCTTCCACCGCAAACCCAAGCTGCGCCTCGGACTTCTCCTCACCGCGCCGATGCTCTGGCTCGGCCTGGCCTACCTCGGCGCGCTCGCCGCCCTCTTCATCACGGCCTTCTGGTCCACCGACGTCTTCACCGGCAAGGTGGTCACCGACTGGTCCTTCGACAACTTTGTCACTCTTTTCAGTGATTCCGTTTATCGCACGATCACGTTCCGCACCGTCGGCATCGCGCTGCTGGTGACCGTGATCGACGCGGTGATCGCGTTCCCGATGGCGTTCGCCATGGCCAAACTCGCCTCGCCGCGGGCGCAGCGGCTGCTGGTGATCATGGTGATGACGCCGCTGTGGGCGAGCTACCTGGTGAAGGCGTACGCGTGGCGGACCCTGTTGTCCGGCAACGGAGTCCTCAACTGGCTGCTGAACCCGCTCGGCATCTCCGGCCCGGGATACGGTGTCACCGCGACCGTGATCACGCTGTCCTACCTCTGGCTCCCGTACATGATCCTGCCGATCTACGCGGGCCTCGAAAAGCTTCCGACGTCCTTGGTGGACGCTTCCGGCGACCTCGGCGCGAAATCGTTCCGCACGTTCCGTTCGGTGATCCTGCCGCTGACGTTCCCGGCGATCGTCGCGGGTTCGATCTTCACCTTCTCGCTGTCGCTCGGCGACTACATCGCGGTGAAGATCGTCGGCGGTACTTCGCAGATGCTCGGCAACGTCGTGTACGACAACATCGGCGCGGCCAACAACCTGCCGTTCGCCGCGACCGTCGCGACGGTTCCGGTCGTGATCATGCTCGTCTACCTGGCCGCGGTGCGTCGCACCGGTGCGCTGGACAACCTCTAGGAGACCACCGTGCGGATGTCGAAACCCGCCCGGGTGCTGTTGTGGACCGCGCTCGGCATCGGATTCGCGGTGATCTATTTCCCGCTGCTGGTGGTCCTGCTGAACTCGGTCAACGCCGACACCACGTTCGGCTGGCCGCCCAAGAGCTTCACCCTGGAATGGTGGGGCCGGGCGATCACCAACGAGGGCGCCCTGCACGCCTTGTGGACCAGCGTCATCGCCGGGCTCTCGGCGACCGCGATCGCTTTGGTGCTCGGCACGATGGCCGCGTTCGCATTGCAGAAGTACCGGTTCTTCGGGCGCAACTCGTTGTCGCTGCTGGTGATCCTGCCGATCGCGCTTCCCGGCATCGTCACCGGCATCGCGCTGAACAACGCGTTCCGCACGATCTTCGGCCTCGATCTCGGCCTGATGACGGCGATCATCGCGCACGCCACGTTCTGCATCGTGGTGGTGTTCAACAACGTGGTCGCCCGGTTGCGCCGGATGGGCGGGAATCTCGAAGAAGCGTCCATGGACCTCGGCGCGGACGGCATGACGACGTTCCGCCTGGTGACGTTCCCGATGCTGCGATCCGCTTTGCTGGCAGGCGGTTTGCTGGCGTTCGCGTTGTCGTTCGACGAGATCATCGTGACGACCTTCACCCTTGGCACCGGCATGGAAACGCTGCCGATCTGGATCTACAACAACCTGTTCCGCCCGAACCAGGCCCCGGTGGTCAACGTGGTCGCGGCGGTGCTGATCATCGTCTCGACGGTGCCGGTTTACCTGGCACAGCGGCTTTCCGGCGGCGACAGCTCCAGCGGCGGCCGGATCTAGCTCCGAAGGTCCGTGAAGGGCTCCTTGAGGGAACCAGATTCCTTCAAGGAACTCTTCACGGCTTTCAGCGGAAGCCGTCCGTAGCCTCGCGGAGAGCGGCGAGAATGCCGGGATCAGTGACCGCGTGCCCCGCGGATTCGGTGAGTTTCAACGTCGAACCAGGCCAAGCGCGGTGCAACTGATATGCCGTAATCGGCGGGCACACCGCGTCGTAACGCCCCTGCACCAACACTCCGGGAATCCCGGCGAGCCGTCCGGCGTCCCGGATCAGCTGGCCTTCTTCCAGCCAAGCGCCTTGCTGGAAGTAGTGCACGGCAAGGCGAGCGAATGTCAGCGCGAACTGCGGATTCGCGTATTGGTTCACAAAGGACTGTTGCGGCAGCAAGGCCACCGTCGCGCCTTCCCAGACGCTCCAAGCGATCGCGGCCCGCTCGCGCACCGCACGGTCGGGGGAGTGCAGCAGTTCCGCGTACCCGGCGAGCGGATCTTCCTGCTGCCGCTCGTCCAGCGGCTCGAGGAAAGCGTCCCACTCCGCGGGGAAGAGATTCGCCGCCCCGCCACGATAGAGCCAGTCCAGTTCCCGTTGCCGCACGGTGAAGATCCCGCGCAGCACCATTTCGGACACCCGCGAAGGATGGGTTTCCGCATACGCCAGCGCAAGCGTCGAACCCCACGACCCGCCGAACAGCAGCCACCGCTCGATGTTCAGCCGTTCGCGCAGCAGCTCCATGTCGGATACCAAGTGCCACAACGTATTCGCCGACAAGCTTTCGCCCGCGTTGGGTGTGCTGCGACCGGCGCCGCGCTGGTCGAACAGGATGATCCGGTACGCCTCGGGGTCGAAATGCCGCCGGGTCATCGGGGCGGTGCCGCTTCCCGGCCCGCCGTGCAGCACCACCACCGGCTTCCCCCGCGGGTTGCCGGCTTCCTGGCAGTAGATCCGGTGCCCGTCGCCGACGTCCAGCATTCCGTCGGCGCGCACCGGGATCGGCGGGTAAAGCTCGTCCATACCGGACACTCTTCCCGAACCCCGGCAGCCGCACCACACCTGGGGTCGTGAGTGTTCCTGCCGGCGAGAACCGGCAGGAACACTCACGAGGAGGTGGGTGGGGGCCCGCCCCCGCCGCCGGGCTGAGCGGGCCCCCGTCTGTGATCGCGGTCAGCAGCCTGGTGTCGTGGCCACGTTCGCGAAGCCCTTCCCGGCGTTCGTCACCTTGTTGCTGGCGCAGACCTTGTTCCCGGTGGCCGCTTTGACCACGTAGAAACCGTAGGCCGAGGGCGCCTGCACGTCCGCGGTGTTGTCCGAGAAGGTGTTGTCCTTGCCCCAGCCGTCGAGCTGCACGTGGACCTCGAACGACCCGTAGGTGGCGTCGTGCACGAAGACCTTGCTGCCCTTGTTGCCGGTGACCAGGTACCCGTTGCCCTTCACGTCGACCCAGCTGTCGGCGTAGTTCTCGCCGCTCTGGCCGGTGCCGTCGAAGGTGTTGCCGCGCAGTTCGCCGCCGGTGGTGCCTTCCTTGACGTCGATCGACTCCGCGCGCACGTCAGGCCCGATCTTGTTGCCGATCGCCTTGTTGCGGTCGCTGTGATCGGGCTGTCCGTCCGGCCAGTTGCTCTTGGCCGAACCGAAGTAGATGCCCTCGCCGAAACCGCCGTTTTCCTTGCCGGTGTCGGAGATTTCGGAGTTCTGCACGACGTTGTCGCTGCTGCCGTGCTGGAAGTGGATGCCCTCGTTGCCGATGCCGGTCACCTTGAGCCCGTCGACCAGCGTGTGGTTGACGCCGAGCGCCATCACGCCTTTCTGGCCACCGGTGACGGTGAAGCCGGACAGCGTCCAGTAGCTGCCGGTCAGTTCGATGGTACGGCCGCCGGACGCCTGCACGACCGCGCTGCGCGGGCCGGTGAGCGTGATCCGCCCGTTCGCGGTGCCGCTGGCGGCGGCCTTGAAGTTGCCGGTGTAGGTGGTGTTCGCGGCCAGCTGGATCGTGGTGCCCGGCTTGGCCGAGGCCAGCGCCGTCTTCAGCTCGGCGGAATTCTTCACCGGGACGGTCCCGGCGGACGCCGCGGGTGTGGCGAGTGCGAGCAGTGCTGCGGCTCCGGCGGTTGCTGCCAGAACTCGATCGCGGACGCGCATTCCAACCCTCCTCGTCGAGGCTCGATGACTTCGGATGCGGCGTGCGCTCACGCTAAGACATCGAGAGAACACTGGTCAAGTACATGATTGATGTTCATGGATGTGAACAGAGTGAACAAAGCGTGGCCGGAAAGTGTCGCCTGCTTCTGTTCCCGCCCGGCTTGCTCGGAGTTAACCCGGTCCTCGGTAGCTTTTCCACGGAATGCCCGAACTGCGGCGAGAAAGGCTTCGTGAATGTCCGCGGTCAGCTACCTCGAGTCCATTGTCGTCGGCGCTTTGCAAGGCGTGTCGGAATTGTTTCCGGTGTCCAGTCTCGGGCACAGCGTCCTGTTGCCCGCGCTCGTCGGCGGAAGCTGGGGACGCGACCTGAGCATCGGGAAGGATTCGCCGTACCTCGCCGTGCTCGTGGCGATGCACGTCGCCACCGCGATCGCGCTGATCCTCTTCTTCCGGCGCGACTGGGTGCGCATCGTCACCGGCCTGTGGACGTCGATCCGCCGTCGTGAGGTCCGCACGGCCGACCAGCGGCTCGCGTGGCTGCTCATCCTCGCCACGATCCCGGTCGGGATCGCCGGGCTGCTGCTGGAAAGCCTGCTGCGCGACGTCCTCGGCAAACCGGTGCCGTCGGCGATCTTCCTCGCCCTCAACGGCGGTGTGCTCTACGCCGCGGAGAAGTTCTCCCGGAAGCCCAAGACGGCGGTCGCGCGCGAGGAGGAGACGATCGACTTCAGCGCCGAGGACACTATGGTGATGCGCGCGGTGACCGTCGACGAGGCCACCGACCTCCGGCTGTCGAAGCTGAGCGTGAAAGAGGCCGTGCTCATCGGTTCGGCGCAGATTTTGGCTCTGCTGCCCGGAATCAGCCGCTCCGGCATCACCATGGTGGCCGGTCTGCGGCGCGGGCTCGACCACGAGGACGCCGCCCGGTTCGCCTGGTTGCTGGCCACGCCGGTGATCCTCGCCGCGGGCGCGCTGAAGATGCCGACGCTCTTCACGCCGGAGAACAAGCCGTCGCTCGGTCCGGCACTGGTCGGCAGCGTGGTGGCGTTCATCGCGTCCTACATTTCTGTCCGTTTTCTGACGAAATACTTTGAAACGCGCACCTTGACCCCCTTCGCCATCTACTGCGCCGTCGCCGGAATCGGCAGCCTGATCTTCTTCGCGGTGTCAGGGGCGGCGTAAGGCGCAATTTCGCCGGGTGCACACTGAACGCATCGAAATCGTGCCTGACCTGCCGCCGCTGAGCGGATCGACGTTGTTCACGGCCTGGACCTTCGACGTCCCGGCCGTGGTCGTCGCGCTCGCGCTAGGCGTCGGGTACGTCGCCGCGGCCCGCCGTCAGGAGTGGTCAGCGGGGCGGACCACAGCGTTCCTCTCCGGGCTGGCCACGCTCGTCCTCGTCACGTGCTCGTTCCTCGGCGTGTACGACACGACGCTGTTCTGGGTCCGCGCCACGCAGAACACAGTCCTGCTAATGGTCACGCCGCTGCTTCTGGCGCTAGGCGCGCCCGTGACGCTGCTGATGCGCACCGCGCCGCCCAAACTCGCCACCTGGCTGCGTACGCACGGCCGTGGCCGCTTCGCGCAGTTCATCACGTTCCCGCTGTGCGTCACCGTGGTGCTGATCGCGCCGTTCCTGCTCATCTACCTGACACCGCTGTACGAGCTTTCGCTCGACTCGGCGGTCGTCGGCGGCCTCGTACGCGTAGCGCTCGTACTGGCCGGTTTCCTGTACTTCTACAGCCGCGTACAGCTCGACCCGACGCCGCGCAACGGCTCGCACCTGGTGTCAGTGTGGATCTCGTTCACCGAAGTGGTGTTCGACGGCGCGCTCGGCCTCGTGCTGTGGCTCGGCCCGCTGCTCGCGCCCGCGCACTACGACGCCGTGCACCGCGACTGGGGCCCGGACCGGCGCACGGACCAGATCATCGGCGCGGGCGTGCTGTGGATCGGCGGAGACGTCGCCGGGCTGCCGTTCGTCGGCGCGCTCTTCATCAGGTGGGCGCGCGACGACGAAAAACGGGCGAAACGGCTCGACCGGAAATTGGACGAGGAGGCAGCGGCAGGCGAGGCGCCGGCGAAGGGATTGTGGTGGGAGAACGATCCGGAACTCGCCGAACGGTTCCGCCGCTCGTGAGTGCCGGCTCGCACCGGCACTCACGAGGCAGCTCAGTGGAACGCGTGCTCAGGCGCCGGGAATTCGCCGCGCCGGACGTCCTCGGCGAACGCCGTCGCGGCACTCTGCAGCACCCCGGCGACGTCGGCGTACCGCTTCACGAACCGCGGCGCCTTGCCGCGGCGCAGCCCGGCCATGTCCTGCCAGACCAGCACCTGGGCGTCGCAGTCCGGACCGGCTCCGATGCCGACCGTCGGGATCTTCAGCTCGTGCGTGACACGCTTCGCCGCTTCGGCGGGGACCATCTCCATCACGACCGCGAACGCGCCGGCTTCCTGCAGCGCCAGCGCGTCGGCGAGCAGCTTCTCCGCCGCTTCGCCGCGCCCCTGCACCCGGTAGCCGCCGAGATTGTGCTCGCTCTGCGGGGTGAACCCGATGTGGCCCATGACCGGGATCCCGGCCGAGGTGAGCGCTTCGACGTGCGCCGCGAACCGGTGCCCGCCTTCGAGCTTGACCGCGTGCGCGCGGCCCTCCTTCATGAACCGGACGGACGTGGCCAGCGCCTGCTCCGGGGAAAGCTGGTAGGAGCCGAACGGCAGGTCGGCCACCACGAGCGCCCGTTTCGCCGCCCGGGTGACCGAGCGGACCAGCGGGAGCAGCTCGTCGACGGTGACCGGCAGCGACGTGTCGTAACCGAACACGTTGTTCGCCGCGGAGTCGCCGACCAGCAGCACGGGGATGCCTGCTTCGTCGAAAAGCTCGGCGGTATACATGTCGTAAGCGGTGAGCATCGGCCACGGTTCGCCGCGGTCCTTCAGCTCGCGCAGATGGTGAATCCGGACTTTTCGCGGCTTGGCCGGCCCGGCTCCCGTCGCGGGGCCGGTTCCGTAAGGGGCGGCCACCTCGCCGGCGGCGCCGTCGGGGTGGGCAGACTGGGCAGACATCGTCGTCGACCGTCCTTCCCTCGAGGCCTCGCTGAGGTCCCCGGGTCGTGGAGTCAGTACCGGACACAGCGTGACACGCGCGCCGGAGGGCCCCAAGGTCGTGCGACCAGCTTCACACGGCCGGGTAGCGACAACCGTTTTGCCTCCTGTGACGTCTTGATAGGCATCGGGCCGATATGCGCTCGGTGGTGAGAAGGTCCGGCGCGTCCCCTAACGGTCGCGCCGCAAGAAAGCCCGGCTGCCGCCCCACCGCCTCCCTCAACGGAGCGGCTGCGCCGCCCAGGAAGGATCCAATGGGAACCCCAGTGAGCTCCCGCCCGCGCAGCCTCGGCTGGAAGGCCCGCGCCGGCGGTCTCGTGGCCACTGTCGTGCAGCTCGCAGCGCTTTTCTCGGTCGTGCTGCTGCTGGCAGGCGGACGGCACGGGCACTTGCTGAACGGCATCGACATGGCATTCGGCGTGGTGAGCGTGCCGACCAGTTCGAGCCTGGTGATCGTGCTGCTGCTCGTCGTGCTCGGGGCGGCGCTGCGCAGGCGCAAGAAGGCCGCGCTGTACGTGCTCGTGCTGTTCCAGGTCGCCGGCCTGGTGACCACGCTGGTCCTTCAGGCGCTGCTGCTGTGGGCTCCCGACCTGCTGACCCTCACTGCCCGGCAGATGCGCCACATCCCGACCCAGGTCGGCGCGCTCGCCATCGCCGACGCGATCTCGATCCTGCTGATCGTCTTCCTGCTGTCGCTGCGGCCCGCGTTCCCCGCGCGGCTCGCCCCTGGCGCCTGGTGGAACGGGCTCACCGTGCTGTTCGTCGGGTTCCTCGGGGTGATCGTGCTCGGCTGGGCACTCACCGAGGTGTTCCCGGGCAGTCTTGGCGACGCGTGGGAGCGCTTCGCTTGGGTGGTCAACCACGCCACCGGCGAAAACCTGCAGTTGCGCCGGATCGGCGTCGGCGAGGGCCCGGCGTGGATCGACGTGGTTCTCGACCTTGGCGCGACCTTCGTGTCCACCGCTGCCCTGTACACGCTCTTTCGCGGCGTACGCAGCCGTCGCATTCGGACAGACGACGAAGAGCTGCAGTTGCGTCGTCTGCTGGGGGAGTTCGGCGAAGACGACTCTCTCGGCTACTTCGCTACGCGTCGCGACAAGAGCGTCATGTTCGCGCCCAACGGCCGCGCCGCGGTGACGTACCGTGTGCTCGCCGGGACCACCGTGGCGAGCGCGGACCCGATCGGCGATCCGGACGCATGGCCGGATGCAGTGCAGGCGTGGCTCCACGAAGCGCGTACGTACGGCTGGACGCCAGGTGTGCTCGGCGCGAGCGAGAAGGGCGCGAAGGTGTACGCCGCCGCGGGGCTGCGCGCGCTGCAGATCGGCGACGAAGCAGTCCTCGACGTCCGCGAGTTCTCGCTTACCGGCCCCGAGCGGAAGTCCGTGCGGCAGGCAGTGAAACGGATCCAGCGCGCCGGGTACACCGCGCAGGTCCGGCGGCACAGCGAAATCCCCGAAGACGAGATGGTGCAGTTGCTCGCCCGCGCGCAGCAATGGCGCGTCGACGAGACCGAACGAGGCTTTTCGATGGCGCTCGGTCGGCTCGGCGACCCGAGCGACGGCCGCAGCGTGATGGTCGAGGCGTACGACGCGCGCGGCGAACTGCGCGGCCTGCTGTCGTTCGTTCCGTGGGGCCGCCGAGGCCTTTCCCTCGACCTGATGCGCCGCGACCGGGACGCCGAAAACGGGCTCAACGAGTTCATGGTCGCCGAAGTCGTCTCGGCCGCCCAGCACATCGGCGCACAGCGGATCTCGCTGAACTTCGCGATGTTCCGCGCGGTGTTCTCCGAAGGCGAGCGGATCGGCGCTGGTCCGGTACTGCGCGCGTGGCGGGCGGTGCTCGGCGTCGCGTCGCGGTTCTTCCAACTGGAGTCGCTGTACCGGTCGAACGCCAAGTACGGCCCGGAGTGGGAACCGCGGTTCCTCTGCTACTCCTCGGCACGGCGGCTCCCGCGAGTCGGCATCGTCGCGGGCGCGCTGGAGGGCTTCGTGCCCACCGGACGCGCGCGGTCGCTGCGCCTGGAGAACGTGGGGGAGGACTTCGTCGCACAGGTCCGGCGGATCGACGAGGAAGCGGCACAGGTCGTGCCGCGCGCCAAGCGCCGTCCGGAACAGGTCCGCGTGCGAGTGGCCAAAGTGGACAAACTGCGGGAACTCGGGGTGGACCCGTACCCGGTCGGCTTCTCCCGCGAAGACCACCTCGGCGACATCGTGCACTCGTTTTCCGGACTGGAACCGGACTCTCACACCGGAAAACGCGTCCGGGTGGCCGGACGGGTGCTTGCCCTGCGCACCCTCGGCGGGCTGTGTTTCGCGCGGATCAAGGACTTCTCCGGCGAACTGCAGCTGATGCTCGACGCGAAGGTCCTCGACCTGACCGGCTGGCGCACCGGCGTCGACCTCGGCGACCACGTCGGCGTGAGCGGCGAGGTCATCACCTCCCGCCGCGGCGAGCTGTCGGTGCTCGTGGACGAATGGACAATCACCGCGAAGTGCCTGCACCCGTTGCCGGACAAGCGAAAGGGCCTCACCGACCCGGAGACGCGCGTCCGTCAGCGCTACCTGGACCTGGCGGTCAACCCCGACTCCGCGAATATGCTCCGCCTGCGCTCGACGGTCGTCCGCGCCGTCCGCGAACGCCTGCACCAGGGCGACTTCCTCGAAGTCGAAACCCCCATGCTGCAAACCATCCACGGTGGCGCCAACGCACGGCCGTTCGTCACGCACATCAACGCGTACGACATGCGGATGTACCTGCGGATCGCTCCGGAGCTGTACCTGAAGCGCCTGTGCGTGGCCGGCGTCGAGCGGGTTTTCGAGCTGAACCGGAACTTCCGCAACGAGGGCGTCGACGCGACCCACAACCCGGAATTCACGATGCTGGAGGCGTACCAGGCGTACGCGGACTACAACGCGATGCGCCACCTGATGCGCGACCTGATCCAGTACGCCGCCGAAGCCGCGTACGGCGCACAGATCGTGCGACGCCCAGACGCCGACGGCCGCATCGTCGAACATGACATCTCCGGCGACTGGCCCGTGATCCCGGTGCACAAAGCCGTCTCGGACGCCTTGGGCGAGGAAGTCGACTCACACACGCCCGTCGCGACCTTGCGAAAACTGTGCGCCGCCGCCGGGGTCCCGGTTCCGGAGGAAGCCAGCGCGGGCGACCTGGTCCTGAAGGCACACGAGCACCTGGTCGAAGGCTCGACGGTCCTGCCGACGTTTTACACGGACTACCCGACCGAGGTCTCCCCGCTGACTCGCCAGCACCGGATCGACCCGCTCCTGGCCGAACGCTGGGACCTCATCGCGTTCGGCTCGGAAGTCGGAACCGCGTACACGGAGCTGACCGACCCGCTGGAACAGCGCCGCCGGTTGGAGGCACAGTCGCTGCGCGCCGCGAGCGGTGACGTCGAGGCGATGGAGCTGGACGAGGACTTCCTGCTGGCGTTGGAACACGGCATGCCCCCGACCGGCGGACTGGGCCTCGGAGTGGACCGCCTGCTGATGATGCTGAGCGGAACGTCCATCCGGCAGACGGTGCTCTTTCCGTTCGTCCGCCCGCAGGGGTGAGGGCTGGTTCCGCGCTCCTTGACCGGGTCTTGCGGGGAGTCCTGAGGGAATCAGATTCCTTCAGGGTTCCCCTCGCAGACGACAATGCGGCTCTTGCCATCGGCTGGCCAGTGACGAGCCAGCCTGGGTTTGCCAGCCTTTCGGCCTGGGCAGACGGGCCTTGACCGCTTCCCGGCGTGGCGCCTTCAAGCCCTGGCATTGGGGCTGGGGGCGCTGATTTGCTCCCGGCGTCTGCGGCCGCATCGCCAGCTGCTCGCGAATCCTCGGCCGCCGGAATCCGTTCCTCCCGCCAGCCCGCGGATCCCGGCAATCGCGGGCAAGCAGCCGCAGCCGGTCGTCGGCTGCCCCGGCCGTCTCTTGTCCCGAGCGGATCCAGGCGTCTCCCGCGGCAGCCGCCCCGGCCGTTCCCGCGACCAGCCGTCGTCGGTGGCCAAGCCCGGCCGCCACTCCCCGCCCTCGCCAAGCTCGGCCGAACCTGATCCCCGGTGCCGAGGCGGGTATTGGCCGTCCGCCAACCACGATCCGGTAACCTCCACCAGGGATTCGGTGCGTGAGTTCGTGGTAGCGGATGGTGTCCGGAACCTCTGGGAAGTCACGGGTGTGACACCATCCGGCACTTCGTCGCAGAGATTCGCTTAGGGTGGGCAAGTGCGTGCTGCGCGGGTGGCTTTGATAGTCCTGCTCGGACTCGGTTTGGCGGGGTATTCCGCGTGGCTGCTGGAGTTCTTCATGCAGACCGGGGTCTCGCTGACCGAACAGCCGGTCTGGGATCTGTTCTACGCGCAACCGGTCTTCTCGGTCGCGACGGGAATCGGCGGTCTGGCCTTCTTCTTCACCGGACCCGCCCTCATGCGGCTCGCGCCAGCAACTTGGAGCGGGCGGCTGACCTCGGTTTCGGTGTCAGCGTTCGGGATCATGCTGATGGTGTACGCCGGGGTCCCGGAGACCGTGGTGACTCCCTATCTGCTGAGCGCGGCCGTCGCCGTCGGGGCGTTGAGCCTCGTCTTCTGGTGGCCGTCCGGCTGGCGCGCCTGCGCGGTGGCTTGCCTGGTGCTCGTGCTGGTCGCGTGGGCACTGGTGGTGGCGTCGACGCTGGCCGGGCACCTGGAAGGCGTCTTCACCCGGGTGCAGCTCCTGGTACACGCGGCGCAGGTCGTGATCGGCGGCGCGTACGTCGTGCAGACCCCGGTTCCGGTCCGCGGCCGAAAATTGTCGGTGGCGGGTGCGATGCTGCGGAGCAACAGACACCGGAAGTGAGGCCACCATGGCTGGCAAAGTCTCCCCGACCCCCGACGAACGCGGCGGTTTGCTCGGTTTCCTGGCACAACAGCGTCAGGCGATGAAGATCGCCACGTACGGCTTGACCGACGACCAGGCGCGCGCCGTGCCCAGCGCGAGCGCCCTGAGCGTCGGCGGCCTGCTGAAACACGTGTCGTCCACCGAAAGCGGCTGGATAGACCTGGTGCTGAAAATCGAGCCGAAGCCCTTCGCCGAAAGCGTGGCGACCTACCAGGAAAACTACCGCCTCGGCCCGGACGAGACGCTGGAATCGGCGATCGCCGCCTACGACCGGGTCGCCGTCCGCACCGAAGAGGTCATCGCCGGGATCGCGGACCTCAACCAGGAAGTCCCCATCCCGAAGGGCGTGCCTTGGTACCCGGACGACGCGTCCGCCTGGTCCGTGCGCTGGGTGCTGCTGCACCTGATCGAGGAAACCGCCCGACACGCCGGCCATGCCGACATCGTCCGCGAGTCCCTGGACGGAGCCACCGCCATGCCCCTGCAAGCGGCGGCAGAAGGCTGGCCGGAGACGGACTGGCTGAAGCCCTGGAAACCGGCCGAATGAGCTGAATAGCGCGGCGGGGTCAGTCGCTCGTTGGCACCGGAGTCATCCAGGCGGGGTTTCTCGGCTTTCGATTGCGGTTGGGCTGGTTTGGCTGCCTGGGCGGGTTACTGGGAACTGCTCGGGCGGGTGGGCGGACTGACCGCTCGGGCAACTGAGGCCCGAGCCGTCCGGGCCGGGTTTCTCGGACGGCTGTTGGCGGTCTGGCTGGCGAGCACGCTGGACCGGCGCCACTTCGTCGGTTGGCGAGGCGATCGCTCGAGCCATGCCGGAGTCGCCCGAGCCGGATTCCGGCGGGTCCGGCCTGGTTCGGGTCGGCTCGGTCGACGGGCTGGTCACGCGGGCAGCTGCGCCGGAGTCGTCCGGACCGGGTTTCTCGCACGGCTGTTGGGAGTCGAGGAATCGGGCGCGGCTGCCGAGCACGGCTCCGTCGGTCGGCGGTCTGCAGCGGCCACCCGGTTGATCCGGGAGTTGGCGTGGCCCTCGGCGGCGGTCTGGCGCGGCTGCCCTCGGGAGGCTGACGGTCGGAGCTGGGTGGCCTGGTCGTTCGGCTGCGCGAGATAGCCGGTTGGGGGTGGTGCGCTCGGTTGGCGTCCAGCGGCACTGGGGGTGCGGCTGGAATCCGGCCGAGTGCGCCCAAGCTCCAGGCAGGCCAAGGCATTCCGCCGGGGTTTCCGTAGCCGACGCGTCAGAACAACATCGGCTCCTCCGGAAACGCCCCTTCGATCACCAGCATCCGCCGTTTGGTCTCGACCCCGCCCGGTGCCGAAAAGCCGCCAGGATTCTTGCCCGCGCCCAAAACCCGGTGGCACGGCACGATGATCGGAAACGGATTGCTCCCCATCGCCTGCCCGACAGCCTGCGCGGAGCCCGGTGCACCCAGCTGATGCGCGATGTCCCCGTACGTCAGCACCTTCCCGGGCGGAATAGCACGCGCGACGTCGTACGCGCGCCGGTTGAAGTCCGGCACATCCCGGTAATCCAACGGAGCCGCGCGCAGATCGCGAGCCTCTCCCGACAGCAGCGCGACGACATCCTCCACCACCGCACGCAGTTCGTCCGGCACCGGTGATTCCACCGCGTCCGGGAAGCGCTTCGCGAGGTGTGTGCGCGTCCGCTCCGCCGTACTCCCCGGCAGCGCGGTTCCGATCACCGCACCGTCCCGCCAGGCGAGGCCGCACGCCCCGATCGGGGTGTCGAACACCGTGTACCCAACCGTCATCTGCCCAGCGTACGACCCGGCACCGACAGAAACTGGCGAGAAAACGACACGACCCTGGAGCCCCCGGCCGACCCGCGGCAGCTGATCATCTTCGCGGCCGAAGACGAAGACTTGCCCGCGGCACCAGAAAGCCAGCCCGCGGCACCGCCCCTGCATTCAGCAACGCGACCGATGGTGTCCGGCGGGAGCTGCCAGCGCCTGAGGTCTCAGCCAGCCGAGCTGAAACTGGTCGGCCGAGCCGGAAATCCCGATCAGCCTGGTTCGCCCAGCCAGCCGCGTCCGGCTCCCCGCCAACCCGGTCAGGCAGAGGCCGGAAACTCGGCAAAGCGTGCTCGAGACGCTGGTCGGCACCTGAGACCTCCGCCAGCGTGCCGAAATCCAGCCATCTACAGCCTGACAAGAGCCCGGCAAACCGCGCCGGAACTCAGCAGCCCAACCGTGGCAGGCAACCCCGCCAACCGCGGCCAAGCACAATCGAGCCGGAACCCCCGATCAGGACTTCCGTTCCCGCCAGCCATTGGTCATCGGAAGCCGCCGGTCCCGCCCGAACGCCTTGAAGGTGATCTTCGTGCCCGGCGGATACTGCCGCCGCTTGTACTCGGCCCGGTCGACCATCCGCACGACCCGGTCGATCGTCTCCGGATCGAACCCCGCCTCGATCAGATCCGCGTACCCGCGGTCGTTCTCGACGTAATCGTCCAGGACATCGTCCAGAAGTTCGTAATCCGGCAGCGAATCCGAGTCCTTCTGGTCCGGCCGCAGCTCAGCCGAAGGCGGCTTCGTGATCGAGTTTTCCGGGATCGGCGGCGTTTCCCCGCGCTTGGCCGCCTCCTCGTTCCGCCACCGCGCCAGCTGCCACACGTGCGTCTTGAACAGGTCCTTGATCGGCGCGAACGCTCCGACCGCGTCGCCGTAGATGGTCGAGTAGCCGACGGCCAGTTCGGTCTTGTTGCCGGTCGCCAGCACCAGGTGTCCGTCCAGATTGGACAGAGCCATCAGCAGCATCCCGCGCACCCGCGCCTGGATGTTCTCCTCCGCGAGCCCGGTCAGCTGCAGCTGGTTGACATAAACGTCGACCATCTCGCCGATCGGCTCGACCCGGTAGTGTGCGCCGATCCGTTCCGCCAGGTCCGAAGCGTCATCCCGCGAGTGCGAGGACGAGTACTTCGACGGCATCGAAACGCCGTACACGTTGTCGCCGCCGAGTGCGTCCGCCGCCAGCGCCGCGCAGACCGCGGAGTCGATTCCGCCGGAGAAGCCGAACGTGACCGTCGAGAAGCCGTTCTTGTGCACGTAGTCGCGCAAGCCGACGACCAGCGCCGACCAGACCTCGGCCTCGTCCGACAGCGGTTCGCTGATCGTCGGAGCGACCAGCGGCGAGTATTCGACCAGCGGCGAGTCGTTCAAAACCCGCCGGTGCACTTCCAGCCCGTCGAAGGAGCCCGTGGCGGCCGCGTTCGCAGCGGGCAGGTCCAAGTCCAGCACCAGCAGGTGCTCCACGAACTGCGGTGCCCGCGCGAGCAGCGTCCCGTCCGCGCCGACCACCAGCGAGTCGCCGTCGAAAACCAGGTCGTCCTGGCCGCCGACCTGGTTCGTGTACACCAGCGGCGCGCCCGCTTCAGCCGCGCGGCGGGCGATCAGCGGCAGCCGCTGTTCGTCCTTCGACCGTTCGTACGGCGACGCGTTCGGCGCGACCACCAGGTCGACCCCGGCCTTGCCCAGTGCGGAGATCGGACCGCCGTCCTGCCAGATGTCCTCGCAGATCACCATGCCGATGTCGACGCCGTGCAAGCGCAGCACTTCGAGTTCGGTGCCCGGTTTGAAATACCGGTGCTCGTCGAACACGCCGTAGTTCGGCAGGTGGTGCTTGAACTGCCGAGCCACGACCTCGCCGCGGTAGAGCGCCGCCGCGGCGTCGCGCGGGCCGATCTCGTCGTGGTCGAGGTAGCCCACGTACGCGAGCACTTCGCCGCAGCCCGCCTCGTCGAGCCGGCGTGCCAGTTCGGTCACCGAGCGCCGGGACGCGTCGGCGAACGTGCGCCGGAGGGTGAGGTCCTCGACCGGGTAACCGGTCTGGGACATCTCCGGGAACACGACGACGTGCGCGCCCGCCTCGGCGGCCTTGCGGGTCCACTCGACGGTGAGCGCGGTGTTCCCGTCGATGTCGCCGACGGTGGTGTTGACCTGGGCCAGTGCGATGCGCAGTTGCGGCATGCCGCCATTCTGTCCCACCGCGCCGACAGAAACTACGCAGAGGTGAGCCAGAGAACGGCGAAGGGCCCCTCACCCGCGGCGAGGGGCCCTCCGAAAGGGCGAGGGGCCCTCCGAAAGAAGGAATCAGGACTTCTTCATCCGCATCATGCTGCGCACCTTCTTGACCGTCTGCTCGAAGTCCGAGTCGAACGGGTTGTCGTGCACCAGGTACGTCCACGTCGTGTTCGCGCGCCGCACGCCGACCTCGGCGAGGTCGAGGCCGTTGTCGGTGATCTCGGCTTCCTCGAGCGTCTTCGCCGCGCGCGAGGCGGATTCGGCGATGATCTTGTGGAACTCCGGGATCGCCGCGCGGTGGAACTCGTCCAGCGGCGTCTCGCGGGCCAGCGCGCGCAGGTGGATGCTCTCGCGCACGTCGGTGAGGTACGCCAGGTGGTCCGACCACAGCTGGTCGAGGTGGAACAGCCGGACCTCGCGGCACACCTGCTCGAGCCGGTCGGAGTCGTCCAGCTTTTCCTTCAGCTCGGCGAACTTCTCCGGCTGCGCCTGCTCCAGTTCCTCCGCGGCGAGCCCGGTGTGCAGCACCTTGTCCCGGTGCTCCAGCAGTTCGGCGCGCTGCCGCTCGATCAGCCGGGTGTAGCGCCAGGTGTTGCGGTGGATTTCCAGGTCGACGCCCTCGGCGACGCGCTGGGCGTGGTTGAGCTGCCGGTGCGCGGCCGGGTCGGTGATCTCGCCGGTCTCGGTGTCCGCGTCGATGCCGTCCGGCAGGTCTGGCGCGTTCGACAGCACCAGGTCGTCGTTGAGGCTCGCGAAGAAGATCGCGCTGCCCGGGTCGCCCTGCCGTCCGGACCGGCCGCGCAGCTGCCCGTCGAGCCGGCTCGACGGATACCGCGCGGTGCCGATCACGTGCAGGCCGCCCAGTTCGGCGACCTCTTCGCGGGACGCGCCGTCGCTGCCGCCGAGCCGGATGTCGGTACCGCGGCCCGCCATCTGCGTGGACACGGTGACCGCGCCCTTCTTGCCCGCCTCGGCGATGATCGCGGCCTCTTCCGCGTCGTTGCGCGCGTTCAGCACGACGCACGGCAGGTCGACCTTCGCCAGCTTTTCCGCCAGCTCCTCGGACTCGGCGACGTCCTGGGTGCCGACGAGAATCGGCCGCCCGGTCTCGTGCACCGTCCGGATTTCCTCCTCGATCGCGCGCAGTTTCTGCGACGGCGAGGCGAAGACGCGGTCCGGCTGGTCCTCGCGGACGTTCGGGGTGTTCGGCGGGATGACCGCGACCTCGAGCTTGTAGAACTCGCGCAGCTGCTCGGCGACCGCCACCGCGGTACCGGTCATGCCCGCGACCTCCGGGTAGCGCGCGAGCAGCGCCTGCACGGTGATCGAGTCGAGGATTTCGCCCCGGTCGGTGGCGGTGACCTGCTCCTTCGCCTCGACCGCGGCCTGGAGGCCGTCCGGCCAGCGCTGCAGTTCAGCGACGCGGCCGCGGGCGGCGTTGATCAGCTGCACCTTGCCGTCGCGGACCAGGTAGTCGACGTCCCTGGTGAGCAGGGCGTGCGCGTGCAGAGCGACGTTCACCGCGGCGAGCCGGTCCGAACCGGACTCGTCGTACAGGTCGACGCCGCCGAGCGACTTCTCCACGACCGACGCGCCCGCGCTGGTCAGCCACGCGTTGCGGCCCTCGGAGTCGGTTTCGTAGTGCAGGCCGAGCCGCAGCCGCCGGACGATCTTGGCGACCTCCTCGTCGGCGTCGTTGTGGTCGATCGAACCGGCCATGACCAGCGGCACGCGCGCCTCGTCGACCAGCACCGAGTCGGCCTCGTCGACGATCGCCACCTCGGGGGCCTTCTGCACCAGGTCGTCGGGGTGGGTGACCAGGCGGTCGCGCAGCACGTCGAAGCCGATTTCGGCGACCGCGCCGTAGGTGACCTCCTTGCCGTAGGCCTCCTTGCGCTCCTCCTTCGAGTGCGCCGGTTCGACCCAGCCGACGGTGACGCCGAGCAGGTCGTACACCGGGCCCATCCACTCCGCGTCGCGGCGGGCGAGGTAGTCGTTGACCGTGACCACGTGCACGCGGCGGCCGCGCAGCGCGTACCCGGCGGCGGCCAGCGCACCGGCGAGCGTCTTGCCCTCACCGGTCTCCATCTGCACGACGTGGCCGGTGAGCAGGCCCATGGTGCCGAGCAACTGCATGTCGAAGGCCCGCTCGCCGAGTTCGCGCCGGGCGGCCTCGCGGCCGAGCGCGCAGATCTCGATCAGCTGGCTGTCGGTGAACGAGGCGGCCCCGCCGATGGCGTCCCGCAGCTTGCCCGCGCGCTCGGTGAGCTCGGCGTTCTCGAGTTTTTCCAGCTCCGGCTCGAGCTTCTCGACGGCGGGCAGCAGCGCTTCGTAGCGGGTCAGCTCGACGCTGCCCGGCCGCTGGATGATCCGGCGGAGCCGCTTGCCCACTCGGCTGATCAGTGCCACCCCTGGTCTCCTCGTGTCGATGTGTCTCCGGTCGCACCCGCACTGCCCAACGCACCGACGGTGCGTTCGAGTTCCGCGCCCGGATGGCACGATCAAACCGTGCCACGTCATCCCAGCGCCAGCCCGAAAGTCCATCCGTTCGTCGCGTTAGCGGCTGCCGGCCTGCTCGCGACCACGCTCGTGGCGTGCTCGTCGAAGCCCGGCCAATCCGCACTCGCGCCGACGGTCGAATCGCACGCGCCGGTGGGCCCGGTGCCCGCCGGACTGGAGCGGTTCTACGGGCAGAGCGTGTCCTGGTCCGCGTGTGCACCCTACGCGACCTCGGCCGACGCCCGGTCGGCGTTCAAGGCGCAGGGAATCGAGTGCGGCCGCCTCACCGTTCCGTTGAACTATGACAAACCAGACGGGCAGACGATCACCATCGGCGTGCTGCGGCACCGCGCGAGCGATCCCGGCCAGAAAATCGGTTCGCTCGTGGTGAACCCGGGCGGACCGGGCGCTTCGGGCATGGTCGCCGCGGCGGGCCTGATGGACCAGGTGTCGAAGTCCGATCTCGGCGACCGGTTCGATCTCGTCGGCTTCGACCCGCGAGGCATCGGTGCGAGCGAACCGCAGATCAAATGTCTGACCGGACCCGAGCGCGATGCCGACCGCGCCGACGACAGCGAGACCGACGGTTCTCCCGCGGGCGTCACGAAGCAGGAAGCGGAGCAGAAGGACTTCGCCGCGAAGTGCACACAGCGGACGAAGTACGGCGACGACATGCTCGCGCACGTCGGTACTCGCGACGTCGTCAAAGACATGGATGTGCTGCGAAGCGTCCTCGGCGACGAGAAGCTCACGTACCTCGGCTACTCGTACGGCACGCGCATCGGGTCCACGTACGCGGAGACCTTCCCGAAGAACGTGCGCGCGCTCGTCCTCGACGGCGCTGTCGACCCGACGCAGAGCCCGGAGGACTCGCTCGTCGCGCAGGGCCAGGGCTTCGGCGGTGCGTTCAACGAGTTCGCGAAGTGGTGTGCGGCGCGTCAGGACTGCGCGCTCGGCAACAACCCGGCTGACGCGACGAAGCAGTTTCAAGACCTCACGCGCCGGCTAATCGACTTCCCGGTTCCGGTCGGCGACGGTCGCAAGCTGTCGTACGACGACGCCACCACCGGTGCCATACAGGCCCTCTACCAGCAGAATCTCTGGGAGTACCTGAATACCGGGCTGAACGAGCTGAAGCTCCAGCGCGGCACCACGCTGGAGAAGCTGGCTGACATCTACAACGAGCGCAATCCGGACGGCAGCTACGGCACCACACAGGACGCCTTCATCGCGATCCGCTGTGTCGACGACCCGCGAGTCACTGACCCGAAGCAGATCCTCGAAGGCCAGGAGAAATACGTAAAGGCCGCGCCTTTCCTCGACGACGGCCGCCAGGCCAGCTCCGCCCGTGACGCGTGCGCGTTCTGGCCGGTGCCGAACACGTCGAAGCCGCACGAGCCGAACGTCGAAGGCCTGCCGAAGACGCTGACGATCTCGACGACGAACGACCCGGCGACGCCGTACCAGGCGGGCGTGAACCTCGCGAAGGCGCTGAAGGGGTCGCTGCTCACCTTCGAGGGGACGCAGCACACGGTGTTCCTGCAAGGCAACGCGTGCGTCGACAAGGCGGGCACCGCCTACCTGATCGACGGCACGACGCCGCCGGACGGGACTCGCTGCAAGGCCAGCTGAGGTTGGTGGCTCGCTTCGGCGGGCCACCAACCAGCTCGTCAAGGCTGCTGGTCGGTCAACAGCACCTCGTACATCACCGGACTGTCACGCTCCGTCGCCGGTGGCACCTGCAGCCACATCCGCGCGAAGCGGTGCGGTTCCGCGACCGTCACCCAGATCTTCACGTTCACGTCGGCGTGGATCTGCGGTACCAGCTTCGCCGCGACCGCCTGGGGCACGGTTCCGCCGACGCGATAGCCGTCGACGTGCTGGATCGTCTCGCGGATCTCGGTTTTCGGCTGCTGGAGCGAGTCGAGAAGACGGATCAGACCGCCGTGCGGGCCGAGGAACCGGTCGACGGTGAAGGGTGTGGGGCCGTCCGTTCCGCGACCCTTCGTGTCCTTCGTGGTCGCGGTGTGCCCGGCGACGGTGAACGAGAACGACCGATCGGTGAATTCCGCGCTGCCGCTCGCCTGCCCGCCGCGTTGGAGGGTCGCGTTGCCGACGAGCTTGGTCATCGGCAGACCGGGCAGCACTCCGTTGACGCCGACCGAGAAGTGCAGGCTGGCGACCTTGGCGAAGTTCGTCTTGGCGGCGGCGAGCAACCCGTCCGCCGCGGGCAAGGGGGGTGCCGCGGTGCAACCGCCGACCAGCCCGAGGAGCAACAGGGCCGGCAGGACACGTCGGCTGAGCATGGCCGAGAGCCTACTCGGCTGGCCCGATCCTTTCGGATAGTGTCCTTCCGGCCACTGTCGACGAGGCCTCCGGCGCACCAGACTCACTGCTCGTGACCGTTGAGACTCGTCCTGCCCGCCGCCTGCACCGCGCCTGGTTCGTCGCGGCGGCCGCGTTCGTCGCACTCCTCGCCGCCGCTGGCTTCCGCGCCGCGCCGGGCGTCCTGATCGATCCGTTGCACGAAGAGTTCGGCTGGTCCCGCGCCACGATCGGGTCCGCCGTCTCGGTCAACCTCGTCCTGTACGGCCTCTTCGCGCCCTTCGCCGCCGCGCTGATGGAGCGGTTCGGCATCCGCCGCGTCGCGGCCACCGCGCTGTGCGTCGTCGCTCTCGGCGCGGGCGGCACCGTCTTCATGAGCGCCAGCTGGCAGTTGATCCTCTGCTGGGGCGTGCTCGTCGGCCTCGGCACTGGCTCGATGGCGATGAGCTTCGCCGCGATGGTCGCGACGCGCTGGTTTATCCGCCACCGCGGCGTCGTGACCGGCGTGCTCACCGCCGCCGGGGCGACCGGACAGCTGATCTTCCTGCCCTTGATCGCGTCGCTCGCGGCGGACGACGGCTGGCGGACAGCGTCCATGGTCATCGCCATCGCGGCTCTCGCGGTGGTCCCGGTCGTGCTGCTGGCCGTACGCGACCACCCCGCCGACATCGGCACTGTCGCGTACGGAGCGCCTGAAGACGCCGAAGTGGCGCGTCCGGCGCCGAAGGTCGGCACGGTCCGCCGCGGGCTGTCCGTGCTGTTCCAGGCCGCGCGCACCCGGACGTTCTGGCTGCTCGCTGTCGGGTTCGCCATCTGCGGGGCGACCACGAACGGGTTGGTCAGCACGCACTTCGTCCCCGCCGCGCACGACCACGGGATGCCGCAGACGACCGCGGCGAGCCTGCTCGCGCTGGTCGGCGTCTTCGACGTGGTGGGAACGATCGCGTCGGGATGGCTCACCGACCGTGTCGACCCGCGAATCCTGCTCGGCGTCTACTACGCGTTGCGGGGAGTTTCGCTTGCCCTGTTGCCGCAGCTGTTCACGAATTCGGTCCAGCCGAGCATGTGGGCGTTCATCCTCTTCTACGGCCTCGACTGGGTCGCGACCGTCCCGCCGACGGTCGCGCTCTGCAGCCGCTCCTTCGGCGAGGCCGGTCCGATCGTGTTCGGCTGGGTCTTCGCCTGCCACCAGCTGGGCGCGGCGTTCGCCGCCTCCGCCGCCGGCGCGGTCCGCGACCAGTTCGGCGATTACGCGATCGCCTGGTACGTCGCCGCCGGGCTCGCGGTCATCGCCTCGGTCGCGTCGCTGTCGATCAGCCGATCAAGAAAATCTCAGAAAGCCCAGCTCGCGCAGGTGGCGTGAATCCGCCGCCGATGTGGGTGACCCGTGAAACATGGCGTTAACACGTGCTGGTTAGGGTTCGGCCATGGATCGCCAGCAGGAATTCGTGCTCCGCACTTTGGAAGAGCGCGACATCCGTTTCGTCCGCCTGTGGTTCACCGACGTGCTGGGATTCCTGAAGTCCGTCGCGGTCGCGCCCGCCGAACTGGAGGGCGCGTTCAGCGAGGGCATCGGGTTCGACGGCTCGGCCATCGAGGGCTTCGCGCGCGTCTACGAATCGGACATGGTCGCCAAGCCCGACCCGTCCACGTTCCAGGTGCTGCCGTGGGAGACCCCCGACGGCGGCCCGTACTCCGCGCGGATGTTCTGCGACATCGCGATGCCCGACGGCTCGCCGTCCTGGGCCGACCCGCGGCATGTGCTGCGCCGCCAGCTGTCGAAGGCCAGCGAAGCCGGGTTCACCTGCTACGTGCACCCGGAGATCGAGTTCTTCCTGCTCGCCAACCTGCCCGACGACGGCAGCGAGCCCGAGCCCGCCGACAACGGCGGCTACTTCGACCAGGCCAGCCACGCCACCGCGACGCACTTCCGCCGGCACGCGATCGAGACCCTCGAGGCGATGGGCATCTCGGTCGAGTTCAGCCATCACGAGGGCGCGCCGGGCCAGCAGGAAATTGACCTTCGCTACGCCGACGCCCTCACCATGGCCGACAACGTGATGACGTTCCGTTACGTCGTCAAGGAGGTCGCGCTGACCCAGGGCGTGCGCGCGACCTTCATGCCGAAGCCGTTCACCGACCAGCCCGGCTCCGGCATGCACACCCACGTCAGCCTGTTCGAAGGCGACCGCAACGCGTTCTACGACGCGGAGGACCCGCACGAGCTTTCCGAGACCGGCAAGGCGTTCGTCGCCGGTGTCCTGCACTACGCCAAAGAAATCTCCGCCGTCACCAATCAGTGGGTCAACTCCTACAAACGGCTGATCAGCGGCAGCGAGGCGCCCACGACGGTGTCGTGGGGGAGGGCGAACCGCTCGGCGCTCGTGCGCGTGCCGATGTACTCGCCGGGCAAGGCCTCGTCGCGGCGCGTCGAGATCCGGACGCTCGATTCGGCGTGCAACCCGTACCTGGCCTACTCGGTGATACTGGCGGCGGGGCTGAAGGGCATCGAAAAGGGCTACGAGCTGCCGCCGCCCGCCGAGGACAACATCTGGCAGCTGTCGGACTCCGAACGCCGCGCCGCCGGTTACTCGCAGTTGCCGCAGAACCTCGGCGAGGCGCTCGCCGAGATGGAGAAGTCCGAGCTGCTGCCGGAAGCCCTCGGCGAGCACGTTTATGACTTCTTCTTGCGCAACAAGCGGGTCGAGTGGGACAACTACCGGAGCGCGGTCACCCCGTACGAGCTCCGGACCCTGCTGCCGATGCTCTGAACCGGGCCCCGGGCCGTGCTCCGACGTTGGGGAGGCATCGGAACATGGGAAAAAGACTGCCCGCCGTACTCGCCGCACTGGTCGCGGCGGCGGGCTTGGCCACCGCGCCCCCGGCGGTCGCGATGCAGGGTGACCACTCGGACCCGGCTGAGCTGCATTTCGACCTCGACCGCGCCGACATCCCGTCGCTGCAGCACCGGATGGCGACCGGCCAGCTCACCGCGACCCGTCTGACCAGCGCTTACCTCGCCCGGATCCGGGTGCTGGACCCGAAGGTCAACGCCGTCCTCGCGCTCAACCCGGCCGCGCTCGCGCAAGCCGCGGCCAGCGACGTCCGGCACCGGACCGGCCGCACCCGCGGTCCGCTCGACGGGATCCCGGTGCTGGTCAAGGACAACGTCGACACCCACGACCAGCAGACCACCGCCGGTTCGCGCGCGCTGCGCAGCCGTCCGGCCAAGGACGCCACGCTGATCACCCGGCTGCGCGACGCGGGCGCGGTGATCCTCGGCAAGGCGAACCTGTCGGAATGGGCCAACTTCCGTGCCGCGAAGCCGACTTCCGGCTGGTCCGGCGTCGGCGGGCAGACCAACAACCCGTACGTCCTGGACCACAACCCGTGCGGGTCGTCCGCCGGATCCGCGGCAGGCGTTGCCGCGTCGCTCGCGCAGGTCGCGATCGGCAGCGAGACCGACGGGTCGATCGTGTGCCCGGCCGGGATGACCGCGACGGTCGGCCACAAACCGAGCCTCGGGCTCGTCAGCCGCACCGGCGTCGTTCCGATCTCCGCGGAACAGGACACGGCGGGACCCATCGCGCGCAACGTCGTCGACACCGCGTTGACGCTCTCGGTGCTGCAGGGCCGCGACCCGTCCGACCCGGCCACCCTGCGCTACCCCTCGACCCAGCCGACTGACTACGCGAAACTCCTCCGCCCCGGCGTCTTGCGCGGCGCCCGGATCGGACTGTGGCGGCTGCCGGTGCTCGGCCCGGACACGGATGCCGTGGTCAGCAAGACGAAGGCTTCGCTGGAACGCGCGGGCGCGAGGGTCGTCGAGGTCAACCTGCCGTACCAGGACCGGCTCTCCGAACTGGAGTTCCCGGCGCTGCTGACCGAGTTCCACCGCGACATCGACGCCTACCTCGCCACGCGGCCCACCGGCCCGCGGAACCTGGCGGACCTCATCGCGTACAACCGCGCTGACCCGCTGGAGCGCACCTGCTTCGCTGGGCAGGAGCTGTTCGAACAGGCGCTCGCCGCGCCCGGCCCGCAGGATCCGACCTACCTGAAGAACCGGGCGGAGCTGACCGACCTGTCGCGCCGGTCGCTGGACGAGACCCTCGCGAAGTACGACCTGGACGCCATCGCGTCGCCGACGAACCCGCCTGCTTGGAAGACGGACTGCAAGGTCGGCGACAACGACGTGATCCCGTCCTCGACGCCTGCCGCGGTAGCGGGCTATCCGGACGTCACCGTCCCGGCCGGTTCGGTCGGACCGCTTCCGGTGGGGATTTCGTTCATGGGCGGACAGTGGACGGACGGCAAGATGCTGGCGCTGGCCGCGGACTACATGCGGGTCGCGCCGGTCCGGGTTCCGCCCCGGTATCTGCCCAAGCTGCCTGGGTAAACCGTCCGGGGTTGCCCGGAGCGGGTGAAGGTTTGTGGCGGCCGCCGGTCAGTGCCTCGCACTGGCCGGCGGCTTGCGTTCGGGCGAGCTGGCTTGCGCCTGGATGACTGGACAGTGCGCTGACCTGCCGAATTGGGTTGGCGGCCTGGGCCTTCGGCAGCGAGCGGCTTGGCTGAGGGGGAGACCTGGGTCACTCGGAGCCTTTCCAGAGCCCCTCCGAGCGCTGTCCGCGGCCCTCGAACCGGTCGGATCAGCCCGCCGACGACGCTCTGACCAGGGGCGATGTCGTTAAGTGACCCCCCTGTTTTCGGGTGGTTGGAAGGCATGTAATCTTCTCTTCGTCGCCAGGAACACCGGGCCGGCGGGGCCGAAAGCCTCACCGACCAGGAGCCAGGGCCGAGCGGGTTGACACCGCGAAACGGACCAGGTAATGTTCAGCGTCGGCCCACGAGCGGCCGCCGACTCCCTACGACTAGCCTTGTAGGTACCGGCATGCTCGAC
>NZ_JACGZW010000020.1 GCF_014145675.1 Amycolatopsis dendrobii | reverse complement strand
GAGTTCTTCCACGACCACCAGAACCAGGCAGACCGCGGCGAATCGGGCAGTCGGCGGCGCCCTTTGCGGACGGCCATGAGCCGAACCGGCGCGGGTCGAGTTTGGGCATGCGCCAGGGGCAGCTTCCCTTTGCGCTTCCGCGTCGGAGCGGCTTGGGTGCGGGAGATCGTTGCGGCGGGCGGGGAAACCCGACGAAAGTCGTCACTCGGTTGCGGCAGGATTCCGGCATGCGTGCGTTCCGGAGGGTCCTGGTCCTCATAGCGGTGCTGTCGGTGTCGTCGGGCGGGGTCGCCGCGGCCTCCTCGCTGCCGTCGTGGCGGCTCCTGCCCACCGAAACCACCGCGCAATTCCGCGGCCTGTCCGCAGTCAGCGAGCGGGTCGCCTGGGTCAGCGGCACCCAGGGCACCGTGCTGCGAACAGCCGACGGCGGCCGCAGCTGGCGGCCGGTCGGACCGCCGGACACCGGGAAGCTCGAGTTCCGCGACATCGAAGCCTTCGACGCCGACCACGCGGTCGTGCTGTCGATCGGGCCCGGTGCGGATTCCCGGATCTACCGCACCGACGACGCCGGGAAGCACTGGCGGCAGACATTCAGCAATCCCGATTCCGCCGCGTTCTACGACTGCCTCGCCTTCTTCGACCCGTGGCGCGGGCTCGCGATGAGCGACCCGGTCGACGGGAAGTTCCGTATGCAAGCCACCTTCGACGGCGGCCGCAGCTGGAAACAGATCCCGGACACCGCGTTCCCGCCCGCCGAGCCCGGGGAAGCCGGATTCGCGGCCAGCGGCCAGTGCATCGCCACCTCCGGACCGTTCGACGCGTGGCTCGCCACCGGCGGCGGCCCGCATGCCCGCGTCCTGCACTCCGGCGACGGCGGCCGGCACTGGACCGCGGCCGAAACCCCGCTGCCGAGCAGCGCGTCGGCTGGAGTGTTCGCGGTCGCGTTCCGCACGCCGTGGCAGGGCGTCGCGATCGGCGGCGACTACGCCAACCCGACCGCACCCGGCCCGGCGGTCGCGTTGAGCCACGACCGCGGCCGCAGCTGGCGCACGCCGCCGGAACATCCCGCCGGCTACCGCTCGGGGCTCGCCTGGCGCGGCGGCACGGTGCTGGCCGTCGGACCCGGCGGGAGCGATCTGAGCCGCGACGGGGGAAGGCGCTGGACCTCGTTCGACAACGGCAGCTTCGACACCGTCGACTGCACGTGGTCCGGCGCGTGCTGGGCCAGCGGAGCCAAGGGGCGCGTGGCGAAGCTGATTCCGTAAGAGGGAACCCGTTCCGGGCAGCGCGCCCGCCCGCGGCGGCGGTGCGTGACGGGGCGCGCGCGGAGGGTCCCGCCGCCGCACGCGGGCTGACCAGGCGCGACGCGCGAGGGCTGGACCTCACGATCGCGCGCGGCGGGGAGAGCTAGAGTCGTCTGGTGTCCACCGCACGCGCCGAACGGCTGGTCAACCTCGTGCTGGCCCTGCTCTCCACCCGGCAGTACCTCACCGCGGAGCGGATCCGCGGGATCGTGCCCGGGTACGCCGACGCGGCCAGCGACGACGCCTTCTTCCGCACCTTCGAGCGGGACAAGACCGAATTGCGGGAACTCGGCATCCCGCTCGAAACCGGCCGGAACTCCGTCTTCGACCCGGTCGAGGGCTACCGCATCGCCCGCCGCGACTACGAACTCGGCGAGATCGACCTCGCCCCCGACGAGGCAGCGGCCGTCGGGCTCGCCGTCCGGCTCTGGGACTCGCCCGAGCTCACCGGACAGGCACAGGGCGCGCTGGTGAAACTGCGCGCGGCCGGCGTCGAGGTCGACGACCAGGCCCCGACCGTGATCGAGCCCCGGGTGCGCGCGGAACCGGCGTTCGCGCCGATGCTCGCCGCCGTCCAGGCCGGGCAGGCGGTCCGCTTCGAGTACCGGCGCAGCGGCTCGCCCGAACGCCGCATCCGCACGCTCGAACCGTGGGGCGTCGTGTCCTGGCGCGCCCGCTGGTACGTCGTCGGGCACGACCGCGACCGCGACGCGCCCCGCTGTTTCCGGCTCTCCCGCGTCACCGGGAAGGTCGCCGTGATCGGGAAACCGGGCGCGGTCGTGCGGCCCGAGGGCGTCAACCTGATGCAGCTCGTGTCGGTGACCGGCGGCAGCGAGGACCCGGCCCCGGTCACCACCGCCCGGCTCTGGATCGCCGACGGCCGCGCCGCCGGAGTGCGCCGCCGCGGCGACGTCGTCGGCCGCGAGACCGTCGCGGGCGAGGAAGGCGACGTGATCGAGATCGGCCTGTACTTCCCGGAATCGGCCGCCGACTGGATCGCCGCGCAAGGCCCCGACGTGCTCGTGCTCGAACCGGACGTGCTCGCCAAATCCGTGCAGCACCGGCTCGAGGCCGTGCTCGCCCGCGCCGGGCAGGGGAGCGTCCGATGAGCGCCTCCGGCGAACGGATGCCGAGACTGCTCGCGCTCGTGCCCTACCTGCTCGCGCGCCCCGGCATCCGGATCGACGAGGCCGCGCAGGACTTCGACGTCACCCCGCGCCAGCTGCGCAAAGACCTCGAACTGCTGTGGATGTGCGGCCTGCCCGGCTACGGCCCCGGAGACCTCATCGACCTGTCCTTCGAAGGCGACACCATCGTCGTCACCCACGACGCCGGGATGAGCCGCCCGCTGCGCCTCACCGGCGGCGAAGCCACCGCGCTGCTGGTCGCGTTGCGCGCGCTCGCCGAAACCCCGGGCGTGGCCGACGGCGACGCGGTCCGCCGCGCCATCGCCAAGATCGAGGACGCCGCCGGGCAGGCCCGCCCGGCCGGAGTCGTCGTCGGGGGAGGAGTGCGCGAAGGAGCCCGCGCCGCCCGCACCCGCGAGACCGTCTCCGGCGCGCTGCAGGACGGCCGCGCGCTGCGGATGCGCTACTACACCGCCTCGCGCGACCAGATCACCGAACGCACCGTCGACCCGATGCGGCTCGTCATCGTCCAAGGCGTCGGGTACCTCGAAGCCTGGTGCCGCCGGGTCGAAGGCGTCCGGCTCTTCCGCCTCGATCGGGTGGACGCGCTCACCGTATTGGACGAACCCGCGGCCCCGCCCGCCCACGCACGGCCCACCGACCTGTCCGACGGGGTCTTCTCCGCCCGTCCCGATCAGCGGGTCGCCCATCTCGTGCTGGACCCCGACGCCCGCTGGGTCGCCGAGTACTACCCGTGCGAGGAACTGGCCGAACTCGACGGCGGACGGCTGCGCATCGCGATGCGCTACAGCGACGAGCCCTGGATGGTCCGCCTCGTGCTCAGCCTCGGCGGGGAAGCCCAGGTGGAGAGCCCCGCCACACTCGCGCAGGCAGTCGGTCGCCGGGCCGCCGACGCCGTGGCGCGTGCCCGTCACCTCATGTCCATCTCCGACCGATAAGGTGGTTTCAGTGCCGTACCTGCCCGTCTATGTGCTGCTCGCGGCCGGCCTGCTCGTCCTGGCCCTGCTGCTGGTACGGACCGCCGGAGTCTTGCGCCGCTTCCGCCGCACCATGAGCATGGTCAGTGCGGACACCCACGACCGGACCGGACTCATCCGGGCCCGGTCCGCGGCACTCCGTGTGGCCGTGGCCGAACGCCGCCCGGCGACCGGCAACAAGTAACATCAGCACAGACCCCAGACAAGGAGGGCAGACGACCATGAACGCGCTGCAGCCGTGGCACATCATCGTTCTGGTGCTCGTGGTGGTTCTGCTGTTCGGAGCGAAGCGGCTCCCGGACGCGGCCCGGTCCATCGGCAAGTCCATGAAGATCTTCAAGGCCGAGACCAAGGACCTGACCGGCGAACAGAAGGCCGAAGCCGAGGCCGAGTCCGCCGACACCCGGCACATCGCCGCCCCCGCTCCCGCGCAGACCGCGCAGGACAAGCAGGTCGCCGACCTCCAGCGCCAGCTCGACGAACTGAAGAAGCAGCAGGCGGCCTCGGCCGACCAGCCGCAGAAGAACGCGAGCTGACCCTCCGCGCGCACCACCCGGTCCCCGGTCCACGGCGGCGCGCCGGCGCGGCGCGCCCCGGCGGGCTCTGACGAGAACGGAACGACCAGTGGCGGAAGCCGCCAACGGCAACGGCAGCCGGTCCAGCAAGCGGAGCCGGCGCAGCCGTCGGAAAAACCCCGACGGCACGATGACGCTCATCGAGCACATCTACGAGTTCCGCCGCCGGCTCGGCTGGGCGGTCGTTTTCGTGGTCATCGGCGCGATCTTCGGGTTCATCTGGTTCGGCCAGCGGTTCGGGCCGATCCCGTCGCTCGGCGACATCATGACGCACCCGTACTGCGCCATCCCGAAGGAACAGCGGTTCGGCGGCGAAACCGGCTGCCGCCTGCTGCAGACGGTCCCGTTCGAAGTCTTCATGCTCCGCCTGAAAGTCGGCGTCGCCGCGGGCGCGGTCCTGCTGTCCCCGGCCTGGCTGTACCAGCTGTGGGCGTTCATCGCCCCCGGCCTCTACGCCAAGGAACGCAAGTACGCGCTGACCTTCGTCGCCTTCGCCTCGGTGCTCTTCGCCGCCGGCGCGGTGCTGGCCTACCTGCTCGTCCCGCACGCGCTCGCGCTGCTCGCCGGGTTCGGCCAGGACCAGTTCGTCACCGCCCTGACCGGCGACAAGTACATCTCGTTCATCCTGTCGCTGCTGGTGATCTTCGGCGTCAGCTTCGAACTGCCGCTGCTCGTCGTGATGCTCAACCGCGTCGGCGTGCTCAAGTACCAGCAGCTCAAGAAGTGGCGCCGCGGCATCGTGTTCGCGCTGTTCGTGTTCGCCGCGTTCGCCACCCCCGGCTCGGACCCGTTCTCGATGCTCGGCCTCGCCGCCGCGCTCACCCTGCTGTTCGAGATCTCGATCCAGATCGCCCGCTTCCACGACCGCAAGCTCGACCGCGTCCGCCAGGACGAGGGCTGGGACCAGCTCGCCGACGACGAGGCCGCGCCGTTCCACTACACGCCGACCACCGCCGACGGCGAGGAACCCGCCGCGCAGAAACCGGCGTCCGGCCGCTCCGGCCCCACTGACGACATCACCTGACCGTGGGCCTGAACGCAGCACTGGCCGTGCACCCGGCCTCCGGACACGGCGCGGCCGCCCGCCTGGCCGAAGCGGTCGCGGCGCGGCTGCGGCCCGCCGTCGACCGGCTCGACCTCCTCGTCGCCACCAGCGTCGAGGAATCCCGCGCGCTCATGCGGTCCTCGCACGCCGAAGGCCTCGACGTGCTCATCGTCCTCGGCGGCGACGGCGCGGCCCACCAGGGCGTCCAGTTCTGCGCCGACCACGGCGTCGCGCTCGGCCTCGTCCCCTCCGGCACCGGCAACGACTTCGCCCGCGCCCTCGGCGTCCCCGCCGACCCGCGCGCCGCCACCGACGCCCTCGCCAAAGCCCTGCAAGCCGGGCACCGCCGCAGCGTCGACCTCGGCCGCGTCGGCGACACCTGGTTCGCCACCGTGCTGTGCGCCGGATTCGACGCCGCCGTCAACGCCCGCGCGAACGCGATGCGCTGGCCCGCCGGACCCCGCCGCTACGACCTGGCGATCCTCGCCGAACTCGCCGCGTTCAAGCCCAGCCCGATCGTCGTGCACACCGACGAAGGCGCCCTTTCCGGGGAGACGAGCCTGATCGCCGTCGGCAACACCCCGTACTACGGCGGCGGCATCCCGATCTGCCCCGACGCCACCCCCGACGACGGTCTCTTCGACGTCACCGTCATCGGCGCCCCCGGCCGCGCCCGCCTGCTCCGGATGCTGCCGCAGCTGCGCACCGGCGAGCACGTGCACAAGTCCAGCGTCGAGACCTTCCGCACCCGCACCCTGCGCATCGAAGCACCCGGCTGGCCCGTCTACGCCGACGGCGAAGACCAGGGCCGGGCGCCGGTCGAGGCGACCTGCGTGCCCTCCGCGCTGATGGTCGTCGCGCCCCCGCGGTGACCGGCGGCACGCCGCGTGCGGAATGTCGGGGGCATGTGGAACCCTGACGGGGTGGCCACTAGCCCTTCACCATCGCCGGCCGAGGCCTACGCTGCCTCCCGTCGCCGCGCCAAGCACCCCCAGCTGACCCGGTTTTCCGCCGAATCGGCCTTCGAATTCGACGATTTCCAGATCCGCGGCTGCGAAGCGCTCGAAGAGGGCCACGGCGTCCTGGTCTGCGCCCCGACCGGGGCGGGCAAGACCGTGGTCGGCGAGTTCGCCGTCCACCTCGCCCTCGCCGAGGGCCGCAAATGCTTCTACACCACGCCGATCAAGGCCCTGTCCAACCAGAAGTACGCCGACCTCGTCGAACGCTACGGCAACGACGCCGTCGGCCTGCTCACCGGCGACACCTCGATCAACGGCAACGCCCAGGTGGTCGTCATGACCACCGAGGTGCTGCGCAACATGCTCTACGCGGGCAGCTCCGCCATCCCCGAACTCGGCTACGTCGTCATGGACGAGGTCCACTACCTCGCCGACCGCTTCCGCGGCGCGGTCTGGGAGGAAGTGATCCTCCACCTGCCCGAGCACGTCCGAGTCGTCGGCCTGTCCGCCACCGTCAGCAACGCCGAGGAATTCGGCGAATGGCTCGTCGAGGTCCGCGGCGACACCACCGTCGTCGTCGACGAACACCGGCCGGTCCCGTTGTGGCAGCACATGCTCGTCGGCAACCAGTTGCTCGACCTGTTCGCCGGCCAGAACGAGGCCGACCCGGGGGAGCAGCTGCGGATCAACCCCACGCTGCTGCGCAAGACCGACGACATGGGCCGCTTCGCCCCCAACTTCCGCGGCCCGCGCGGCGGCCGCCGCGGAGGCCCGCCGCGCGGCCCGAGGTTCCGGCCGCCGTCGCGCGTCGACGTCGTCGAACGGCTCGACCACGCCGGGCTGCTGCCCGCGATCGTGTTCATCTTCTCCCGCGCCGGCTGCGACGCCGCGGTCGCCCAGTGCGTCCGCTCCGGCCTGCGGCTCAACGGCCCCGAGCAGGTCGAGGAGATCCGCCGGATCGTCGACGAGCGCACCGCTGAGCTGCCCGAGGGCGACCTCGGCGTCCTCGGCTACTGGGAATGGCGCGAGGCGCTCGAACGCGGCTTCGCGGGCCACCACGCGGGCCTGCTGCCCGCGTTCAAGGAAACCGTCGAGGAACTGTTCGTCCGCGGCCTGGTCAAGGTCGTGTTCGCGACCGAAACCCTCGCGCTCGGCATCAACATGCCCGCCCGCACCGTCGTGCTCGAACGGCTCGTGAAATACAACGGCGAGGCGCACGTCGACCTCACCCCCGGCGAATACACCCAGCTCACCGGCCGCGCCGGCCGCCGGGGCATCGACATCGAAGGCCACGCCGTCGTCGCCTGGCAGCCGGGGGTCGACCCGAAGGCCGTCGCCGGGCTCGCGTCCACCCGCACGTACCCGCTGCGCTCGTCGTTCCGCCCCGGCTACAACATGGCGGTCAACCTCGTCGCCCAGGTCGGCGCGGACGCCGCCCGCGACCTGCTGGAACAGTCGTTCGCGCAGTTCCAGGCCGACCGGTCGGTCGTCGGCACCGCGCGCCGGATCGAACGGAACAAGGAAGCCCTCAAGGGCTACACCGCCGCGATCTCCGGCGACTTCGACCAGATGCTCGAGTACGTCGAACTCCGCGCGCAGATCTCCGCCCGCGAGAAGACCCTGTCGCGGCAGAACACCTCCTCCCGCCGCGCCGAGACCGCCCAGTCGCTGGAGAAACTGCGCAAGGGCGACGTCATCCCGGTCCCGGCGGGCCGCCGCGCCGGGCTCGCCGTGGTCGTCGACCCCGGCCTCGACCCGATCCGCGAACCCCGGCCGGTCGTGGTCACCGAGGACCGCTGGTCCGGACCGCTGTCGGTCGCCGACTTCCCGGCCCCGGTCGAGGCGCTCGGCCGGATCAAGCTGCCCAAGCACATCGAACTGCGCTCGCCCAAGACCCGCCGCGACATCGCCTCGTCGCTGCGCAACGCAGGCATCGCGCTGCCCGGCCGCCAGCGCCGCCGGACCGCGGCCGCCGACGACGCCGAACTCGCCTCGCTGCGCCGCGCCCTGCGCGCCCACCCGTGCCACGGCCTTGCCGAACGCGAGGCGAACCTCCGCTGGGTCGAGCGCTACCAGCGCCTCTCCGCCGAAACCGAACAGCTCGAACGCAAGGTCGCGGCCACCACGCACTCGCTCGCCCGCGCGTTCGACCGGATCCTGCGGCTGCTCGGCGAACGCGGCTACGTCCGCCCCGGCGACGGCGAGGACCGCGTCACCGAACACGGCCGCCGCCTCACCCGCCTCTACAGCGAATCCGACCTGCTCGCCGCCGAATGCATCCGGCACGGCGTCTGGAACGGACTCGGCCCGGCCGAACTCGCCGCCGTCGTGTCCACCCTCGTGTTCGAGGCCCGCCGCGACACCGCGGGCGAACCCCGGCTGCCCGGCGGCGCGGTCCCCGGCGCGTGGCAGGAAACCAGCAGGCTGTGGGTCGAACTCACCGAGGACGAACGCCGCCACCGCCTCGACCGCACGCGCGAACCCGACGCCGGATTCGCGTGGCCGGTCTACCGCTGGGCGCGCGGCGAATCACTGGAGAAAGTCCTCACCGCGGCCGAGACCAACGGGCAGGAACTGTCCGCGGGCGACTTCGTCCGCTGGTGCCGTCAGGTGATCGACCTGCTCGACCAGATCCGCGACGTCCTCGGCAAAGAGGATCCGGTCGGTTCCGCGGCCGCGCAGGCGGTCCGGGCGCTGCGCCGCGGCGTCGTGGCGGCGGGCGCGGCGTGAGCGCGAGGGCACACCTTAGTAGCGACTGCGCGCGGACACGTGTGCCAGGTCCAGACCTGTGGTTGGATCGCGCACGACACCCGCGGCCCGGCCTGCGGATGCGGACAGACGAAGGCGGAGGCTAACGATGAGCACGCCGTATGGCGGCAACGACCCGCGGCAGCAGCCCCAGTACGGGCAACAGCCCTACGGCCAGGACCCGAACTACGGGCAGCAGCCGGGCGGCGCGTACCCGCAGAGCGGGCCGCAGCAGCAGCCGTACCCGCCCCAGCAGTACGGCCAGCAGCCCTACGGTCAGGACCCGCAGTACGGCCAGCAGCCCGGCGGCTACCCGCAACAACAGCCGCCCCAGCAGCCGCAGTGGGGCCAGCAGCCGCCGCAGTACGGGCAGCAGCCGCCCTCGTACGGCCAGCAGCAGCCCTACGGCGAGCCGCCGCAGCAGTACGGCGGCCAGCAGCCAGGCCAGTACGACTACGGCCAGCCCGGCGGGCCCGCGCCGGAATCCTCGGGCGGGTCGAAGAAGGGCCTGTTCATCGGGATCGGCGCGCTCGTCGTCGTGGTTGCCGTCGTGGCGATCCTCGGCTTCGTCGCGCCCGGCTTCTTCAAGACCCAGGTCTTCAACAACAACCAGATGCAGACCGACGTCGCGAAGCTGCTCACCGACACCTACAAGATCCAGGGCGTCAGCGGAGTCACCTGCCCGGCCGAGCAGAAGGTGGAGGACGGCGCGAAATTCGAGTGCACCGCCACCATCAACGGCAAACCGCAGCAGGTCCCGATCACCGTCAAGGGCACCGACGGCAACTACGAGGTCTCGCCGCCCGCGGCCAAGTGACCCCCGGCAATTCGGGGGCAACGCCAGGAACTCAAGGCGAGGTCGCGGGGGCGGCGTGGCTGCCCGGGCCGCAGGGGCCGACGGGACCGCGGCGGCACGTACTTCACCGGCCGCGCTGCGTGCCCCGGTGAGGTACGTGCGGGTTCCCCTCACGTACCTTCGCCGTGCCCGGCGCGGTCCGGGGCCGGTGCTGCGCATCCTCCGGCGAGCATCGCGACAGCGGACCCAGTGCGGCAGCCAGCGGGGCGCCGCAGCTCAAGTTCCCGGCATCGGCAATTCAGTGGCGGTCAGGCGCCCGGCCCGGCAATGATCGGAGCATGAGCGACCGCACCGTCCGCATCCTCCGTCCCGACGAGCAGCGCAAGGCCTGGGACCTGTTCCGGGCCGCGCTGCACGTCCAGCCCGGCACCGACGAGGAATGGGAACGCGTCTCCGCGGCGTACCAGGCCGAACGCAGTTGGGGCGTCTTCGAACCGGACCTCGTCGGCACCACCAGGTCCTTCGAATCGGAGATGGTCGTCCCCGGCGGAAAACGGCTCCCGCTGGCCGCGGTCACCGGCGTCGGCGTCCGCGCCGGACGCACCCGGCGCGGCGTGCTCAGCGCGCTGCAGGCCGCGCAACTGGGCGACCTCGCCGAACGAGGCGTCGCGCTCGCGCTGCTGCACGCGTCCGAGGGCGCGATCTACGGCCGCTACGGCTACGGCGTCACGACCCTCGCGAACCAGGTCGTGGTGAAGAAGCACCGGGCGCAACTGCGCCCGGACGTGCCCGCCGGGGGAGAAGTCACCGTGCTCGGCATCGACGAGGCCGCCCCGCGATGGCCGGAACTCTATGCCGCGACCGCAACGGGCCATGTCGGCGCGATGACGCGGCCGGAGATCTACTGGCCAGGGTTCGAGGGGCACCTGCGCCGCCGCGCGAAACTCGTCCAGACCGCCGTGCATCGCGGCCAGGACGGCACCGACGGCTACGTGATCTACCACGTCGAAGAGGGTGCCGCGCACGACAGCGGCAAGCTGCAGGTGGTCGAGTTCAGCTACGCCAACCCGGCCGCGTTCGCCGGGCTGTGGCGGTTCCTGCTGTCGGTCGACCTGGTCGACGAGATCGTGCTCGCGATGCGCCCGCTCGACGAACCGCACGCGCTGCTGTTCACCGACCCGCGCACGGCGAAAACCGAAAGCACCGAGGACGAAAGCTGGCTCCGGCTGGTCGACGTGCCGGCCGCGCTCGCCGCCCGCACCTACGGCCCGGCCGAACCCGTCGTCATCGAGGTGTCCGACCGGTCGCTGCCCGCCAACGACGGCCGCTACCTCGTCGGGCCGGACGGAGCGTCCCGTACCGACGCGGAACCCGCGCTGCGGCTCTCGGCGGACACGCTGTCGATGCTCTACTTCGGCACGTGGCGCGCGTCGGCGCTCGCTGACACCGGCCGGATCGAGGTGCTCGACCCTGCCGCTCCCGAAGCCGCCGACGTTCTCTTCGGCACGCGCGAATCGGTGTGGTGCGGTACGTTCTTCTGACCGTTGACCAGACGTTTCGCGCAGAGGAGCGGGTTTGATGCGCGCCGTGCGGGTGCTGTTGTTGTGCGGCTTGGGAATGCTCGCCGCCGCGGGCTGCGACAGCGGGACGCCGCCGCCCCCGGTCCACACCGTCACCGTCACGCCGAACAGCCCCGCGGAGCCGGGCGTCGCGTCGTCGTCGGCGCCCAGCTCTTCCTCGGCGATGCGCGTGTTCGACTCCCGGGTGATGGCTTCGGCCGTCACCCGGCTCCTCACCACCGACTACAAGGTCGCGAACGTCGGCGCGGTGTCCTGCCCGGACCGGCAGCCCGTCGCCGACGGCTCGCGCTTCCAGTGCACTGTGGACATCGCGGGCACGACGAAACACGTCCCCATCACGGTGACCGGCGCGGACGGCAACTACCGCGTCGACCCGCCCCAATAGGCCAGCGGCGCTAAATCCGATAGCCGCGCGGGGTGCGGCATTGGTTCAATCGGGACATGAGCGACTACGTGGTACGCCAGATCACCGACGCCGAAAGCCGCGCGACTTTCGACCTTCTGGTGCGGTCCCTGCACGGGAACCCGCCCTCGGACGAGCGCTGGGCGCGGGTCGGCGATTCCTGGACGGCGGACGGCCGGACCGGAGCGTTCCACGACGGCGAACCCATCGGCATCGCCAGCTCGTTCGCCACCCGGCTCACCGTCCCCGGCGGCGAGACGGTGCCGATGGCGGCGGTCGACGGCGTCGGCGTCCGCGCCGACTGGACCCGCCGCGGCGTGCTCACCGCGATGATGGACCGGCAACTGCACGACTTCGTCCAGCGCGGCCACGTCGTCGCCGCACTGCACGCGAGCGAAGCGCTGATCTACGGCCGCTTCGGCTACGGCGTCGCGACCCGCATGGCCACCATGCAGGTCAAGCAACCGGCCCCGCTGCGCGACACCGTCGTCGCGCCCGGCCGCGTGCGGCTGCTGTCCACCGACGACGCGATCGCGGCGATTCCCGCGCTGTACCAACGAATCGACACCGGCCGCCCCGGCCGGATCGCCCGTCCGGAACTCTGGTGGCCGATCGCGTTCAACTGGCATCTCCACCCGGACGGCGGCAACCACCGCGTCGCCGTCCACAGTGGACCGGACGGCGACGACGGCTTCGCCGTCTTCCACGTCGTGCCGCAGAACAGCTACCTGGATCCGGAACGCGGCGCCGCGCTCGAAGTCCACGAACTGCACGCGGCGTCGCCGGAAGCGCTGGCCGGGCTGTGGCGATTCCTGCTGTCGGTCGACCTGATCGAGGTCGTCAACGTGCGCGGCCGCCCGGTCGACGATCCGGTGGGTCTGCTGCTCGTCGACCCGCGCCGCGCGCACACGATCGGCGTCGACGACGAACTGTGGCTGCGGTTGATCGACGTGCAGGCGGCTCTCGCGGCCCGCGCGTACGGCTCCGCGGAACCGGTCGTGCTGGAAGTGAACGACCGGATGCTGCCGGACAACCGCGGCCGCTACCTGGTCGGCGGCAACGGGGTCGAACGCACCGAGGCCGACGCCGATCTGCAACTCGACGTAGACACCCTGGCGATGCTGTACCTCGGCGCCTGGGAAGCCGGTCCGCTCGCGTTGTCCGGCCGGATCACCAGTGCCAGCGCGGAAACCCTGGCCCGGGTGGACGCGCTGTTCCGCACCGGGACACAGCCGTGGACCGGCACGCACTTCTGACTTGCGGGAGGGGCCCGGCGCAGTCTTCCCGAGCGGGGCAGGCTCTCAAGGCCAGGGAGGCGAGCGGTGCCGCTGAATATCCACAAAGGACGCCAAGGTCCGCGGAACGGCCGATCCGGCACCGTGTGGCTGGCTTTGGCCGGTCGTGAGGGGAACCCTGAGCGAACTGCGCCCTCAGGGTTCCCCTCACGGACAGCGATCCGATGCCGGGCTGGCCGCCCGCAGCCAGTGCGAGGTCCCTTCGGGTCACTGGCGTGGGGGTCAAGCTCCGGGCAGCGCTGCCAGCAGCCGATCCACCGAGCGGCCCAGATTCCACCGCTCAGCCAGCTCCGCCACCCGCTTCGGATCGGCGGGCGCGGCCGGCACCGCGTCCGGTCCGGACTGCACGACCTGCGCGTCCACCGCGACCCGCACCACGGTGGGTGCGACGGCGAGATAGTCCGCGGCGTCGGAAAGCCGCAGCCGGGTCTTCAACGGCACCCGCGAATCCCCGGCCGAGGCCGCGGCGACGAGTTCCTCCAGCGAACCGAACTGGGTGATCAGCTTCGCCGCGGTCTTCTCGCCGATCCCCGCCACGCCCGGCAGCCCGTCCGACGGGTCGCCGCGCAACGCGGCCATGTCCGCGTAAGCGGGCCCGGCGTGCTCGGCCGGAACGCCGTACTTCTCGGCGATTTCCCGCTGCCCCAGCACTTCCGCCTTCGCCCAGCCCTTCCCGACGTACACCACCGACGTCGGCGTCGGCTCCTCGCGCACCAGCTGGAACAGGTCGCGGTCGCCGGTGATCACCTCGACCGGCGCGTCCTTTTCCCGGGTCGCGAGCGCGCCGATCACGTCGTCCGCCTCGTAGCCGTCAGCCTCCGCGACGGCGAACCCGAACGCTTCCAGCACTTCCAGGATGATCGGCACCTGCGGGGTCAGCGTGTCGGGCACCTCTTCGACGTCCGCCCCGCCGTCCCCGGGCTCCGCGACCCGGTGCGCCTTGTAGCTCGGCAGCAGATCGGTGCGGAACTTCGGCCGCCAGTCCGCGTCGAGACAGGCGACCAGCCGCGACGGACGGCGGTCGGTCAGGATGCGCGCGATCGTGTCGGTGAACCCGCGCACGGCGTTGACCGGCGTCCCGTCGGGCGCGGTCATCGAATCGGGCAGCGCGTAGAACGAGCGGAAGTAGAGGCTCGCGGAATCGAGGAGAGCGAGTGGTCCGGTCACCCGCACAGCCTGCCACGCCCGGCCCGCCGGCTCATCCGACGCGCCGGTCCAGCCGCGACGGCCACCAGACGCGCCCGCCGAGATCCACCGTCAGCGCGGGCACCAGCAGCGACCGGACCAGCAGCGTGTCCACCAGCACGCCGAACGCGACGATGAACGCGATCTGGGCGAGGAACAGGATCGGGATCACCGCCAGCGCGGAGAACGTCGCCGCCAGCACGACTCCGGCCGAGGTGATCACGCCGCCGGTCACCGCGAGCCCGTGCAGCGTTCCGTCCCGGGTGCCCCGCCGTTTCGTTTCCTCGCGCACCCGCGTCATCAAGAAGATGTTGTAGTCGATCCCGAGCGCGACGAGGAACACGAACCCGAACAACGGCACCACCGGATCCGCGCCGGGGAAGTGCAGCAGGTGGTTGAACACCAGCGCCGAGACCCCCATCGTGGCGGCGAACGACAGCACCACCGTCGCGATCAGCAGCAGCGGAGCCAGCAACGCGCGCAGCAGCAAGGCGAGCACGGCGAAGATCACCACCAGCACGATCGGGATGATCACCGCCCGGTCCCGGCGCGAGGTCTCCTGCGTGTCGAGCTGGATCGCGGTCTGCCCGCCGACCTTCGCCTCCGCCGAGGGCACCGCGTGCACGGCGTCGCGCATCCTGCCGACGGCCGCCACCGCGTCCTCGGAATCGGCCGGCGCGGAAAGGACCGCGAGCAATTCGACCCGTCCGCCGGCTTCGAGCGGACGCCGGTCGGGCCCGGCGAGCGGGAAGACGGCCGCGACGCCCGGTACGCGCGCGGCCTTGGCCACCTCGGTCGCGGCTCCGGCGTTGGCGACGATCACCGCCGGAGATCCCGACCCGGCGGCGAAATGCCGGCCGAGCACCTCCTGGCCGGTCACGGAATCCACCTTGGCGAGGAACACGTCGGACTGCGCGGTGCCGGACGCCTTGAGCTGCGGGAGGAACGCCGCCCCGGCGACGAGCACCAGCGCCGACAGCACCCAGACCGCTCGCGGGCGCGCGCCGACCGTGCGCGAGACCCGGCCCCAGATCCCGGAAGTCTCCGGATGCGGCGAACCGTGCCGCGGCCGGAACGGCCAGAACGCGCCCCGCCCGCACAGCACGAGCATCGCGGGCAGGAAAGTGGTCGAGGCGAGCAGCGCCGCGCCGATCCCGATCGCGGCGACCGGGCCGAGTCCCTTGTTCGAGTTCAGATCGCTGAACAACAGGCACAGGACGCCGAGGACGACCGTGCCCGCCGAGGCCGCCACCGGCTCCAGCGTCGCCCGCCAGGCCAGCCGCATCGCGTCGAAGCGGCCCGGGGTGTCGCGCAGCTGTTCGCGGAACCGGGCGACCAGCAGGAGCGCGTAGTCGGTCGCCGCTCCGAACACGAGGATCGAGAGGATGCCCTGGCTCTGCCCGTTGAGCGCGAGGACGTCGTTCTTCGCCAGCAGGTACACCACCAGGCTCGCCAGGGCCAGCGCGAACACCGCCGAGACCAGGACCAGCAATGGCAGCAGCGGGCTGCGGTAGACCACGAGCAGGATCAGCGCGACGACCGCGCCCGCGACGATCAGCAGCACCCCGTCGATCCCGCCGAAGGCGGTCACCAGGTCCGCGATCTGCCCGCCCGGCCCGGTGACCAGCACGGTCAGCCCGTCCGGGCCGCTGCCGAGCTTTTCCCGGACTTCCTTGACGATCTTCGCCGGATTCCCACCCGCGTCGACCGGCACCGAGAGCTGCGCGGCCTTGCCGTCCTCGGAGAGGGTCGCGGGCTTCACCGGGCTGGCGACCCCGGCCACCGCGGCGGTGCGCGCGGGCAGGCCGCCGAGGTAAGCGCGGTCGGCGGAGGTGAGCCCGGACTCGCGCTCGGCGACGACGACCGCGGGCAGCGTCGGGCGCGGAGCGAACGCCTTCTGCTCGTCCTGCACCTGCGTCGCCTCGGCCGAGCGCGGCAGGAACGCGGCGTTGTCGTTCTTCGAAACGGTGCTCAGTTTTCCGGCGAACGGCCCGCCGATTCCGCCGACGGCGAGCCAGACGACGACGAGCAGCGCGGGCAGCACCCAGCGGATCCTGCGGCTGCGGCTCGACGCGGGCGGGACTGCGGGCTCGGCCATGGTGGATACAGTCCTTCAGGCGAATGATCGGGAGAAAACGTTCAGCAGGCTGAACATATCGCACGGGAGAGGGCCGATGGACCCTGGGGAGACCGAGCCGGGCGCCGACGAGCTGGCCTCCTGGCCGACCGGGCGGCTGCTCGCGGTCGCGGCGCGGCTGGTCGAACAGCAGTGGACCTCGGTGCTCGCGGAGCTGGGACTGACCCACGCCGGGCTGATCGTGCTCCACCTGCTCGGCGAAGGCCCGCTCGCGCAGCGCGCGCTCGCCCGCCGCTGCGAGGTGACCGACCAGACGATGAGCCGCACCCTCGAGCGGCTTTCCCGGGAAGGGTTCGTCGCCCGCGCGCCCGACCCCGCCGACTCCCGCCGCCGCCTCGTCGCGATCACCGCGGCCGGACGCGAAGCGCACGCGCGGGCGGTTCGCGCCGAACGGGACCGCATCGGCTTGTCCGGGACCGGCATCGCCGACGACCAGTTGCGCGAACAGCTGGTGCAGTTGATCTCCGGCCTGCGCGAGGACCGTCCCGCAGCGTCCCCGGCCGGTCGGGACGGCAGCGGCGGCTCCGGGTACTAGGCTCGGCGTCATGTCGAGCCGATCCCTCCACACGCCCGCTCCCGACGCCGCCGCGCTCCGCGCCCGTCTCGACCGCGCCGCGAAAGCGGCCGCCGCCGCGAACACCGACGCGCTGCTCGTCGCGCCCGGATCCGACCTGCGGTACCTGCTCGGCCAGGCGGGCGGTTCGTTCGAGCGGCTGACCACCCTCGTCATTCCCGCCGAGGGCACCCCGGCGCTCGTCGTGCCGAAGCTCGAAGCCCCCGGCTACGCCGACGTGCCCACCGACGACCTCGGCGTCGAAGTGCTCACCTGGGTCGACGGCGACGACCCCTACCGGCTCGTCGCCGACCGGCTCGGCAAGCCCGGCCGGATCGCGGTCAGCGACTTCACCCCGGCGCTGCACGTGCTGTCCCTGCGCGCCGCGTTCGGCGACGCCGAGCAGACCCTCGCCGGGCCGATCGTGCGCGAACTGCGGATGCGCAAGGACGCCGCCGAGATCGAGGCGCTGCGCAAGGCGGGCGCGGCGATCGACCGCGTGCACGCGCGGATGGGCGAATGGCTGCGCGCCGGCCGCACCGAGGCCGAGGTCGGCGCGGACATCACCGCCGCCATCGTCGAAGAGGGCCACACGCACGCCGACTTCGTCATCGTCGGCTCCGGCCCCAACGGAGCCAGCCCGCACCACGACGTGTCCGAGCGCGTCATCGAACGCGGCGACGTCGTCGTGATCGACATCGGCGGCCCGGTGCCCGAGGGCTACAACTCCGACTCCACCCGCACCTACTCGATCGGCGAACCCCGCGACGCCGACGTCGCCGAGACCTACGCCGTGCTGCAGCGCGCGCAGCAGGCCGCCGTCGACGCGGTCCGCCCCGGTGCCACCGCGGAGAGCATCGACAAGGCCGCGCGCGACGTCATCGACGCCGCCGGCTTCGGCGAGTACTTCATCCACCGCACCGGCCACGGCATCGGCCTCGACGTGCACGAAGAGCCCTACATCATCAAGGGCAACGCGCTGCCGCTCGAGGCGGGCATGGCCTTCAGCGTCGAGCCCGGCATCTACCAGCCGGGCCGCTGGGGCGCCCGGATCGAGGACATCGTGCTCGTCACCGACTCGGGCGTCGAGTCCGTGAACACCCGGCCGCACGAACTGGTCGTGCTGGACGCATGAGCGCGGTTCGCGAACGGATCACCGCCGAGGAGGCCACGGCATGAGCGGGCCGCTGGAACCGCTCGACCAGGCGATCGTGCAGGAGCTCGCCGCCGACGGGCGGCGCAGCTTCACCGATCTCGCCGAACGGGTCGGGCTGTCGGTCTCGGCGGTGCACCAGCGGGTGCGCCGCCTCGAACAGCGCGGCGTCATCCTCGGCTACACCGCCCGGCTCGACGGCGAGCAGATCGGCCTCCCGCTCACCGCGCTGATCTCGCTCACCCCGAACGACCCGGCCGCGCCCGACGACTACCCGCAGCGGATCCAGCACATCACCGAGATCGAGTCCTGCTATTCGGTGGCCGGCGACGAGTCCTACATCCTGCTGGTGCGCGTGGCCTCGCCGCTCGGCCTCGAAGACCTGCTCCGGCGGATCCGCGAGGCCGCGAAGGTGTCCACCCGGACGACGGTCGTGCTGTCCACGCCGTTCGAGGGGCGGTCGCCGACGCTGTGAGCGCCGTCGAGGCTGTGAGAGTGGTACGGTAAAAGGTATGGCAACACGTAAGGTGACACTCTCGCTCGACACCGGTGCGCTCGAGTACGCCGAGCGGGCCGCGAAAGCGCACGGAATCTCGGTCTCGTCCTGGCTGTCGAAGGCGGCTCGGCGCGAGGCGGTTCGGACCGGGTATACCCCGCAGCGGGCTCCTGTCGCGCCTTCCGCTGAAGCGGATGAGGCGGAGCGGGCGGCTGCGGAGAAGGAGATGCGTGCGCAGGGGTGAGGTTTGGACCTACCACCCGCCTACGGATCCGGCTCGGCAGCGGACCGTGGTGCTGCTGTCTTCGGACGGGGTGAACGAGTCTGAGCGGCCTTGGTTGCTGGGGACTGAGCTGCTGGATCGGGATCCGCAGGACATTCTCGGGGTGGCGGTGGATGCTCGGTATTGGGTGTCTACGTTGAATCTCACGCGGCTGTATCGGCCTTGGCTGGCCGAGCGGATCGCGGAGGTTGACGGGGATGTTCAGGAGCAGATCGATGTGGCTTTGAGGGCTGCGTTGGATTTGTGAGTCGTGCTGGGGGGTCGGCTCGTCGCCTGGCGGCGACATTGCGCCCGGTCTTGGGTTGCGTGGGGCACCCCGAAGGGTGATTGTGCTGACGGTTCGGGGGTGCTTGTCAAGGCGGGAAAGATGCCTTGACAAGCACCCCCGAACCGCAGGGAGGCTTCGTATCGGGGTTGGGGGAGGGCTGGGTGCCTCGATGGTTGGGTGCCTCGATGGTTGGGTGCAGCGGTGGCGGGTTGGTGTTCGTGCGCACGGGTTGGGTGCGTGGGTGCGTGGGTTCGGTGGGGTTCGCGGCGTGCGGTTAGCGCCCCAATGTGGCATTGGGTGCGTCAGACGCACCGAACGCCACATTGGGTGCATGCGATGCACCCAATGCCGCATTGGGGCGCATCGCGGCGTGCGAGGGGCTGTGAAGGGCCCCTTGAGGGAATCCAAGTCCGGGAAGGGGCCCTTGACGGAACCGCTGGAGGGGCGGGAGGGGAACCTTGAGGGAATCAGAGTTCGTGAAGGTGGCCCGCACGCAGCGGTGAACCTCGCGACGTGGGGGGCTAGCTCACTGGTTCGGGGACGGCGTGGAGTTTTCCGTCGGGGCCTGCCAGGCAGGAGGCGTTTCCGCGCTGCGTCGTCAGGAAGTCCGTGAGGCAGTCGGCGATGGCGGCGTGTCCGGCGGCGTTGGGGTGGAAGGATTCCTGCAGTGCGTGCGTCGCCCGGTCGACTTGGGTCAGGTCGTTCAAATGCAGGGTGAGGCGGGTGAACCATTCTGTCGCCAGATTCGGGCCGCCGGAGCAGGCTTCGTGGTTTTCGCCTGCGCGGGCCAGGTCCAGGAAACGGGCGCCGGATTGGGTGGCTGCTTGTTTGATTCCCGCGGAGAGCGTGCTGATTCCGGTGGTCGAAATCCACTGCAGGTCGTCGGTGCGGAAGGGGCAGCCGTTGAGGCTTTGCAAGTCCGCTGGGATGTCCGGGCCGACCGGGGTGGCATAGGACTGGAGGACCAGCTGGTAATCGGCGGGGACGTATCCGGCGTCGGCTAGCACTTTTTTCACGTCGCCTACCGCGTTCGCCACTTTGGGGACCATGGCGTCCACTTTGGACTTCCAGGTTTCCTTCAAGGCGACGTTGCAGGACGGGCCGTCGGAGGAGAACCAGGCTTTGAAGCATTCGCTGACTTGTGCGGAGAATTTCGGGTCGTCGTTCGCGCCCACCGCGATCACTACCGCTGCCACCCGGTGGTTCTTCACCACGTCGGCCAGTTGTGCGGCTTGGGAACGTTCGCCCCACTGTTTCGCGTCGCCGAGGGCGACTTGGGCGGCGGGGGCTCCGGAGCAGGCCAGGTTGACCCGGGCGGTGATGCCGGGGATGCGGACCTTCTGCACGAACGCCGCCGACGAGCGGTGGCACCAGTCGCCGTTCTTGCCGTCGGTGTCGGGGCTGTAGGCGCCTGCCCCTTCGCCGGAGACGGTGCTGTCGCCGATCGACACGATGGTCAGCGGGCCCCGGCCGGGCGGGCCCTGCCGGGGAAAGGGCTGGCCCGGGCGGCTCTCGGTGCCGAAAAAGACGAAGAAGCCTACGAGCAGGGCTACGCAGGCGAGGACCAGCGCCCCCCACCACCACCGGAATCGTCGCATCGCTCGCCAAGTCTAGCGAGAACCTGGACGACATCGTCAGGGTTGGCGGGGGGTGGGACGCGGGTCACGGGTCGCTAAGGGTCCACTGTGGACTCTTCGGGTTAGTCGGCTGCCCAGATCGCGGGCTTGCGGTGGGTCCACGGGGCGGCCCGCTCCAGCTGTCCGGCCAGGCGGAACAGCAGGTCTTCGCGGCCGAAGGCGGCGGTGAACTGCATCCCGATCGGGAGTCCTTCGGCTTCGGCCAGCGGGACCGACATCGACGGAACCCCTGAAACGTTCGCGGCCGCGGTATAGGGGGACCGGTCCAGGATGCGGTCCAGCCAGCCGAGGCCGTCCAGCTGGTCCGCGCCTTCGCCGTATGCGCCGAGCAGGACCGGCGGCTCAGGCAGGGTCGGGGACAGGAGGACGTCGTAGCGGGCGAAGTGCTGGGCGAGGGTTCGGGACACCTGGTTGCGGATCGCCAGGGCGCGGACGAATTCGCCGGCGGTGACCTGGTGGCCGTAGCGGTAGCTGGCGAGGGTGACCGGTTCCAAGGTGGTCTCGTCGACCGGGCGGCCGGCCGCGGCGGCGATGCCGTCGATCCACGGGGCCAGGTTCGCGGTCCACATCCGTGCGTTGCCGAGGACGAATTCTTCCCAGGAGACGCCTAGCGCCAGCGTGGCCTCTTCGGCTTCGTGGCCCAGGGAATCCAGCAGCCCGATGGTTTCTGACAGGGCGGCGGAGACTGGTTCGGTCGGCTGGCGGCCGCCCCAGGGCTGGCGCAGGACTGCGATGCGCAGGCGGCCTGGATCGAGTCGGGCTTCCTCGGCGTAGGGGCGAGCAGGACGAGCAGCGAAGTACGGGTCGCCGGGTTCGGGGCCTTCGATCAGGTCCAGCAGGACGGCGCTGTCGCGGACAGTCCGGCTCAGACTGCCTTGCACGGCCAGACCGTTGAAGACCTCGTCAGCACCGGGGCCCTGCGAAATCCGGCCGCGAGTCGGCTTCAGGCCGAACAATCCGTTGTACGAAGCGGGGACTCGGATGGAACCCGCGGCGTCGGTGGCGTGGGCGAGGGGGACGATTCCGGCGGCGACCGCGGCGCCGGAACCGCCGCTCGAGCCGCCCGCGCTGCGGCCCGGGGACCACGGGTTGCGGGTCGCGCCGTAGAACTCCGGTTCAGTGGTGGTGCTGTAGGCCATTTCCGGCGTGGCGGTGCGGCCGATGGTCGCCAAACCCGCCTGGCGGAAGCGGCGCATCAGGAACGAGTCTTCGGGCGACACGGCGCCCGCGGCCAACCGGCTGCCGAGTTCGCTGCGTTTGCCTGCCATGGTGACGCCGAGGTCCTTGACCAGGAACGGCACGCCCGCCAGCGGGGCGGAACCGGGAGCGGGAGAGTCCTCGGGCGGCCAGGTTTCCACTACGGCGTTGATCCGCGGGTTCACCGCTTCGACTGCTCGCGCGGCCGCGTCGGCGACCTCGGCCGCGGTCACCTCGCCGCGGGCGATCAGGTTCGCCAGGCCGACCGCGTCGCAGCTCGTGTATTCGGAGATTTTCACCAGCACGTCCTTCGCGAGACTCCTCCGTATTGAGTGATACCGAGTGGTATCACGGGGGACGGTTGTGTACCGTAGCCCGTGCCGAACCGCATTGCCAACCCCGTGGGAAGAACCGATGACGAGCACCTCCGACCGGCGGCCGACGCGAATCGCGACCTTGCCGCCCCGCGAACGGATCCTCGACGCGGCCGAGGAGCTGTTTCTCAACGAGGGCGTCGTGCGGGTCGGGGTCCAGGCGATCGCGGACCGCGCCGGGACCACGAAGATGGCGATCTACCGGCACTTCGGCACCAAGGACGCGCTGATCGCGGAATGGCTGCGGATCGTCGTGCACGACTACTCGGCGGCGTTCGACGCGGCCGAACAGGCGCATCCGGACGACTACGCGGAGCAGATCCGCGCGGTGGGGCGCTTCATCGTCGACGGGCTGCCGGATTTTTCCCATCGCGGCTGCCCGTTCACGAACTCGGTTGCCGAGTTGCCGGATCCGGAACATCCCGCGCGGCGGTTGATCAGCGAGCACAAGACGCGTCAGTTCGGCAGGCTCCGGGCGATGTGCGAGGGGCTCGGGCTGCCCGACCCGGAGCTGGGCGCGGCGGAGCTGACGTTCGCGATGGAGGGGGCGCAGATCGCGGTGCAGAACGGCGGCGTCGAGAACGTCGGCGCGCACCTGACGAGGATCGTCGAAGGCGTGATCAGCCGGGGGGAGCGGGACTGAGGGTAGCGCGTTTTCGTTGCAGCAGAAGGCGTTCTGCTTCGTTGCCGACTAGGCGGAGGGCTTTGTCGTAGGCCTTGACGGCTTCGGCGGTCCGGCCAAGGCGGGCGAGCAGGTCTGCTCGGACGGCGTGGAAGAGGTGCCGGTTGCCGAGGTCCAGACCGTCCACAATGGTCAGAGCGGCGGCGGGGCCTTCGACCTCGGCGACCGCGACCGCGCGGTTCAAGGCGACGGTCGGCGTCGGCGCGAGGGCGAGCAACTGGTCGTAGAGGGCGAGGATCTGGACCCAGTCGGTGCCGTCGCTGTGCACGGCGTTGATCGCGGCCTGGATCTGGTACGGGCCGGGGCGGTCGAGTCGCAGGCAGTGGCGGACGAGGTCCTGGCCTTCGGCGATCAGAGTCCAGTCCCAGCGAGCGCGGTCCTGATCGGGCAGCAGCACGGGGATTCCGTCGGCGTCGAGCCGGGCCGCGCGGCGGGATTCGGTGAGCAGTTGCAGTGCAAGCAGTCCCAGCACTTCGGGCTCGTCGGGCAGCAGCGCGGCCAGGATTCGGGTCAGGCGGATCGCTTCGGACGCCAGGTCCGGCCGGGTGAGGCCGGTGCCGCTGCTGGCGGTGTGGCCCTCGGTGAAGATCAGGTAGAGCACGGCGAGGACGGCGTTGAGCCGGTCCGGGAGGTCGGCGGCGTCGGGTACGCGGTAGGGGATCCGGGCGTCGCGGATTTTGGCTTTGGCACGCACTAGCCGTTGTGCCAGCGTCGATTCCGGGACCAGGAACGCGTGCGCGATTTCGGCGGTGCTGAGGCCGCCCAGCAGGCGCAGCGTGAGGGCGACCCGGGCGGCGGTGCCGAGGGCGGGGTGGCAGCAGGTGAAGATCAGCCGCAGCCGCTCGTCGGGGACCGCGCCTTCGTCGAACGGTTCGGTCGCGTGCAGGAGCGCGGCTTGCGCGTGGCGGTCGGCGCGGGTGGATTCGCGGCGGAGGCGGTCGATGCCGCGGTTGCGGGCGGTGGTGACGAGCCAGCCCGCGGGACTCGCCGGGAGGCCTTCCGCGCGCCATTTGACGGTGGCGATCGCGCACGCCTCCTGGACGGCGTCCTCGGCGAGGTCGAGGTCGCCGAAGGTCCGGGCCAGCACGGCGACCGCGCGGCCGTGCTCGGCGCGGAAGACCCGCTCGAGCACGGCCGCCGAGATCAATGGAACTCCCGGACTTCCACCGGCAGCGTGGTGATCTCCGAGATCCGCCCCGCCCACTCCGTCGCGGCCTCCGGGCCGGGCGCGGTCACGATGGTGAAGCCGCCCAGGTGTTCCTTGCCTTCGGCGAACGGGCCGTCGGTGTACAGGACGTCGTCGCCGGAGGCCCGGACCACTTTCGCGGCGGACGCCGGGTGCAGGCCGCCCGAGAAGACCCAGACGCCTTTCGCCTTCATCTCGTCGGTCACCGCTTCCAGGCGCGCCGCGATGTCCGCCAGCACCTCGGGATCCGGGGTTCCGCCGTCGGGCTGCCAGATCCCGAGCAAGTACTGCGGCACCGTCTCCTCCTTCGTTCAGCGTTGCCGGGCCGGCCGCACGATCTCGCTGACGTCCACGTCGGCCGGCTGGTCGAGAGCGTAGGCGATGGCGTCGCCGATCGCTTTCGGTTCGAGCGCGTCCTTGCGGTAGATCCGCATGAACTCCCGCGTATCCGGGTCGCTGATCGTGTCCGCCAGCTCCGAGGTCACGACGCCGGGGGAGACCGTGGTGACGCGGATCGACGGGTCGCATTCCAGCCGCAGGCCTTCGGTGATCGCCCACGCCGCGTACTTCGTGCCGCAGTACACCGCGGCGGTCGGCGTGACGCCGTGCGCGCCGATCGACGCGACGGTGACGAAGTGGCCGCGGCGCTGGCGGGTGAAGTGCGGCAATGCGGCGGCGATGCCGTGCAGGAGGCCCCGGACGTTGACGTCGATCATCCGGTCCCATTCCTCGACCAGCCCGGCGTCGAGCCGGGACAACGGCATCACCCCGGCGTTCGCGACGAACGCGTCGATCTCGCCGTGGTCGCGCACCGCGCGGTCGACGAACTCGGCGACGTCGGCCCGGTCGGTCACGTCGAGGCGGTGTACCTCGATGCCGTCCGCGCTGGCGGCGAGGTCCGCGAGGCGGTCTTCGCGACGCGCTCCGGCGATCACGCGCCAGCCGTCCGCGGCGAGCCTGCGTGCGGTGGCTTCGCCGATTCCGCTGCTGGCACCGGTGATCAGGGCTGTCTTGCTCATTCGGATTCCTTCGGGAAGTCGGCGGACAGGGTGACGTCGCGCCAGTCGTCGAACGTCTTGCGGAGGGTGTCGAGGCGGGCGGTGGCGATGTCGTAGGCCGCTTGGCCGAGCAGCAGGCGCAGCGGCGGTTCGGCGGAGGTGACGGCGTCGATGACCGCGGTCGCGGCGCGGTCCGGGTCGCCCGGCTGCTTGCCGTAAGTGGCTAGCGTCGAGGTGCGGCGCGCGCCCGCGGTGCCGGCGTAGTCGTCGATGCGGATCGCGGACTCCCGCATGGACGGGCCCGGCCAGTTGGTGCGGAACGCGGCCGGTTCGACGATCGTGACGCCGATGCCGAGCGGTCCGACCTCGGCGGCGAGCGATTCGCTGAAGCCTTCCACGGCGAACTTGGTCGCGTGGTAGTAGCCGGTCGCGCCGAAGGCAGCCAGGCCGCCGAGCGACGAGACCGAGACGAGATGGCCGTTGCGTCGCGCTCGCATTCCCGGCAGCACAGCGCGGGTGAGCGCCATCAAGCCGAATACGTTGGCCTCGAACAGCGCGCGGATCTCGGCGTCTTCGCCTTCTTCGGCGGCGGCCAGGTAGCCGTAGCCGGCGTTGTTGACGAGGACGTCGATCTGGCCGAAGACGCGGTGTGCCTCGGCGACCGCTTCGGTGATCTGCTGCTGGTCGGTGACGTCGAGCCCGACCGCCAGCGCGCGTCCGGGATGCGCGGCGGCGAGGTCAGCGACGCGTTCGGGATCGCGGGCCGTGACGACCGCGCGCAGGCCGCGTTCGAGTACGGCGGTCGCGAGTGCGCGGCCGAGACCGGTGGAACACCCGGTGATGAACCAGACGGGCGCGTTGTTTTCAGACATGGCTCTGCCCCTGAAGGAATTCGAGAATTGCGGGATAATGCGTCAGCGGTGCGGGCGGTCGCCGGCGGCGAGACTGCCGAGCAGCCCCAGCGCGGCCTCCGACGGACTGCCCGGATCCGCTTGGTACACCACGAGCTGCTGGCCGGGAGCGCTGTTCACGGTCATCGATTCGTAGTGCAGGGTCAGCATTCCGACCTGCGGATGCCGGAACCGTTTCGATTCGTGCGTTTTCTGCCGGAGATCGTGGCGCGCCCACAACCGGCGGAAATCGGCGCTCTTGAGCGACAGTTCGCCGACCGCCTCGATCAGCAGCGGATCGTCCAGATCGGTGCCCGCCGCCGACCGCAGCCCGCCGACCGTGTTCACCGCGACCCGTTCCCAATCCGGGTAGAAGTCCCGGGCGTCGGGGTCGAGGAACACCAGCCGCAGCAGGTCGCCGCTGTGCTCGTGCCCGGCGAACAGCGCCTCGCCGAGCAGATTCGCCGCGAGCACCGTCATGCACCGTCCGAGCACGACCGCGGGCGTCCGCGGCCACGCGTCCATCAGCTGCACCAGCCGCGGACTGACGCGCTCCTTCGCGGGCCGGCGCCTCGGTCGCTTCGGCCGGGCCAGGGAATGCAGGTGGGCGAGCGCCTCGTCGTCGAGTCGCAGCGCCCGGCCGAGCGCGTCGACGACCTGCGCGGACGGCGTGCGCTCGCGACCCTGCTCAAGCCGCACGTAGTAGTCGGTGCTCACCCCGGCCAGCTGCGCGACCTCCTCCCGGCGCAGGCCGCTGACCCGGCGCCGGGTGTCGGCGAGCAGGTCCGCGTCCGCCGGGACGGTGGTGCCGCGCCGGGCCCGCAGGAACTCGCCGAGGAGGTTGCTGTCGCTCATGCGCCCAGGCTAGATCGCCGGCGCCGGCCGCGGGGCGGGCAAAGGGGGTGTGGTTCTCCCACCCTCTGCGGTACCCCGCGGCGCAGTGGTTCAAACCTTTCCGGCCGCGCTCTGCCCGCGCGCACCGCGGCCGCGGAACCGGCAGGCAGACTGTTTTGACTGGTCAGCGGCGCGAGCGGAGCCTGCTGAGAGCACCCCTCCACCGGAAAGGCGAACCCATGCGCCGCACCCCGCTGATCCTGGCCGCCGTCGCCGCCGTGTCGATGGCCGCCGCGCCCGCGCAAGCAGCCGAAACCTGGACCACGGTGTTCGAGGACACCTTCGACGGCCCCGCGGGCACTGGTCTCGACCCGCAGAACTGGCTCTACGACAAGGGAACCGGCTATCCCGGCGGCGCGGCGAACTGGGGCACCGGCGAGATCGAGACCTCGACCGACTCGACGGGCAACGTCTACCACGACGGAGCCGGGCACCTGGTCATCAAGCCGCTGCGCGACGCGAACGGCGCGTGGACGTCCGGCCGGATCGAAACCCAGCGCACCGACTTCGGCGCCCCGGCGGGCGGCCAGATGGAAATGAGCGCGACGATCCAGCAGCCCGACCCCGCGCACGGTCTCGGCTACTGGCCCGCGTTCTGGGCGATGGGCGCCGACGCCCGGCCGGTCGGCGCGACGAACTGGCCGAGCATCGGCGAGCTGGACATCATGGAGAACGTGAACGCGCTGGACAAGCACTCCAGCACATTCCACTGTGGACAGTGGGCGGGGGAGTGCCACGATCCGGACGGGATCAGCAGCGATCTGCAGGACTGCGCCGGCTGCAAGACGGGCTACCACACGTACGCGGTGGTGGTGGACCGCCGGAACGCGGCGGCGGAGGAACTGCGGTTTTCCTTGGACGGCAAGGAGACTTTCGCGGTGAAGCAGAACCAGGTCTCCGACGCCACCTGGAAGGCGGCGGTGGACCACGGGTTCTTCGCGATCTTCGACGTGGCGATCGGCGGGTCCTATCCGAACAAGGTGTGCGGGTGCACCAGCCCGGGGGCGGACATCACGCCGGGGGCGGGGATGAGCATCGACGCGTTTTCGGTGAAGGTCAGCAAGGACTGAAGCGTCGGGCGTGTTTGTGCCGGTTGGAACCGGCGCGAACACGCCCGGCAAACCGGCTCAGCCCGCGCCGGAAAGGTCCGTCGTCTCGGCCAGGCGGGTCGCCACGTCCAGCAGCGCGGCCGGGCGCGGGCCGTCCGCGCGCCAGACCACGACCGTGTGTGCGGATTCGCCCTCCAGCGGTACGAAAACCACACCGGTGCGGCGCAGGCTGTGCGCTGATCGCGCCAGCCGGGTCACGCCGACCCCGGCCGCGACCAGTCCCAGCAAGCCCTGCACGGTCGCGGTGCGCTGCACGACGTCCGGAGTGAAACCGGCCGCGGCGAAGTCGGCGTCGTACTTGCGGTGCCAGGGGTCCCATGACGCGCGCGGCGTCAGCACCCACGGCTCGTTCGCGAGGTCGGCCAGGCGCAGCGACGGGCGGTCGGCCAGTCGATGGCCGCAGGGGAGGACCGCGCAGACCTCCTCGGTCAGCAGGATGTGCGTCGCGAGATCGTCGACCAGGGGCGGGCGGGTGAAGCCAGCGTCGAAGCGACCGTCGCGGACACCGTCGACGAGTTCCGCGATCGAGACTTCCGCGGTGGTGACGGTGAGTTCCGGAAGTTGCTCCCGCACGGCGCGCACGACTGGCGGGAGCAGGTAGTTCGCTGTGCTGGCAAGGAAAGCCAGCCGCAGGGTGCCGATCTCGCCGCGGATCGCACGAGCGACCGTCGCGACCGCCGCGTCGGCGCGGGCGAGCACCGAGCGCGCTTCGGGGAGGAAGAGCTCACCGATCGAGGTGAGCCGGGTGCCGCGGGCATCGCGGTCGAAGAGTTTCGTGCCGAGCTGGCGTTCCAGCACCGAAATCTGCTGCGAGAGGGACTGCTGCGCGATGTGCAGGGCCGCTGCCGCGCGCGTGAAGCTCGTCGTCTCGGCGACGGCGACGAAGTAGCGCAGCTGCCGCAGCTCAGGAGTCACAGGCTGAGACTGTAGCCCGCCAGCGAACCGGTGTTGGCGGGACCCGGCGGGCACGGGCCACGATCGGAGGCGGAAGAACCACTGGAGGGACTGCTCAATGACCGAGGAAACCGACGGCCGCGTCTGGCTGATCACCGGGTGCTCGAGCGGCTTCGGCCGCGAACTCGCCCAGGCCGCGCTGGCCGCGGGGGACCGGGTCCTCGCGACCGCCCGCAACCCGGAAACGCTCGCCGGCCTCGTCGAATCCGGCGGGGACCGGGTGCGCGCCGCGGCGCTGGACGTCACCGACCCGGCGCAGATCGACGCCGCCGTGCAGACCGCGCTGGACGAGTTCGGCCGGATCGACGTGCTGGTCAACAACGCCGGCCACGGCACGGTCGGTGCGGTCGAGGAACTGGAGATGGCCGACCTGCGCGCGGTGCTGGAGGTGATGTTCTTCGGCGCGGTCGCGATGACGAAGGCCGTCGTCCCGCTGCTGCGGGAACAGGGGAGCGGCACGATCGTGCAGATGAGTTCGATGGGCGGGCTGCTCGCGCCGCCCGCGTTCGGGGCCTACTGTGCGGCGAAGTTCGCCCTGGAAGGCCTGTCCGAGGCGCTCGCGGCGGAGGTCGCGCCGCTCGGGGTCAAGGTGCTGATCGTGGAGCCGGGCGCGTTCCGGACGTCGTTCGGCGGCGCGGCGATGCACCGCTCCCGCAATCTCGACGCCTACGCCGAATCGACCGCGGCCACCCGCGCCGCGATCGAGGGGATGGACGGGACGCAGCCCGGCGATCCGGCGAAAGCGGCGGAGGCGATCCTGCGCGCCGTCGACGCGCCCGACGCACCGCTGCGGCTCGCGCTCGGCGGTGACGCGGTGGACGCGATTCGCGGCAAAATCGGTGCGCTGACCCGGGATCTCGACTCCTGGGAGAAGGTCAGCCGGGAGACCGCGCTGGACTGAGGTCAAGCAGGTCCGTGAAGGACTCCTTGAGGGAATCAGATTCCCGCAAGGAGTCCTTCACGGATGTCGGGACGCGGTCGAGTCACGGATAATTCGGGACGTTCACCGGCTTGGTGCCGTCCGGAGTCACGTCGCCGGTGTCGTTCACGACGTGGGTGATCGTGCCGCGGTGGTTCAGCGACACCGTGAGCAGGCTGTGCAGCTTCACCCCGCCGTTCTGCGGCACCTCGAACGCGTGATAGCTCGAGACCGCCGGGTTGGTGTCGAAGAAGCAGTAGCTGCCCAGACCCCACGCCTCGTGCGCCGTCACGTCCGGGCCGACCTTGTACGCGGCGTACCCGGCGGTGCCGGGCGCGGAATTCCACGAGGCCTGGTCCGGGACGTCGTAAGGCATTTCGTTCTGGAAGAAGATCGTCTTCCCGTTCTGGCCGTTCCACACGACCTGGAACTTCTGGTAATGCTCCACGAACAGCCCGGTCGCGGTCACGTTGTCGCCGTTGACGAGCACGCCGGTGTCGGCGGTGTTCGTGGTCCAGCCGACGGTGCCGCTGTTGCCGTGGTCGGCGCGCCACGCCCAGACGTGGTCGACGATCGTGTCGTCGCTGTTCACCACCAGGCTGTTGGCGGCCTTGCCCGCCAGATCGCCGCCCACGCGGAAGAACACGTCCTGCAGCGACGTCGGATTCGCCGCGTGGCTCGTGTGCTTGCCGCTTTCGCCGACCGTCAGCAAGGACTGCGAATTCTGGGTGCCCGCGTCGAACAGCAGGCCCTTCACCCGCACACCGTCCACATCGGACACGTGCATCGCGTCGACGCCGTTGTCCGGGATCAGCGTCGGATAACCGATGCCGAGCACTGTCGTGCCAGGGCGGGTCACGTTCAGCGTCTGGTCGAGGTGGTAGGCGCCGGGGGTGAAGAACAGGTTGCAGCCGGAGTCGAGGGAGCTGTTGATGCTCTCCGCGGTGTCCCCGGGCTTCACCACGCGGAACTGGCTCATCGGAACGGAATCGCCGGGCGTGCCGCCGTTCGCCCAGCTCGGACCGGACGCGTTCGTGCGCAGGGACGGCAGGAAGACGCGGTAGTTGCCGCCGTTGTCCACGTACAGGTACGGCACGTCGCGCGACACCGGCGTGGTGTCGAGCGTCGTTTCCGGCGGGTTCGGGAACGAGTTGGCCGGCGCGCCGGTGGTCCCGGAGAAGACCATGTTCCACACGCCGCCGTCCCAGCTGCCCAGCGCCGAATCCCGCGTGTACCACTGCTGTTGCGAGACCGACGCGGCCTGACCGGACACGCGGGTGTCGGCGACGTAGCCGCCGCTCGCGTAGCCGTAGCTGGCCGGGAACAGCTGCAGTCCGCCCTTGATGTCCATCCGGCGGAACGGTGCGGCCTGCGAGACCGCCCACCGGTCGCTGCCGCTGGAAGGCGTGACGGCCATGTTCTCCGCCGAACGCCAGAAGTTCTGCAGCGCGGAGCCCTGGTCGGACTCGTTGAAGGCGTCCACGGTGATGTCGCCGTTGATCTGGACGTCGTCCGGGTTCTGGCCGAGCCCGGCGACGGAGGTGTAGAAGCCGACGTTGTCGTGCACCGCGTAGGTGCCCGGCTTGAACAGATGCGCGACGCGGCCCGAGCCGAACTGCGCGGTCTGCGTGTCCTTCTGCGCTTCGAAGTCCTTGTCCAGCTGGGCCTGGATCGTCGAGGAGGGCATTCCCGGGTCGAAAATGTGCACGTTCGGCCCGAAGTCCGGCTGATCGGACTGGCCGGTGCAGTCCGCCTGCCCGGACGCTGGGGCCGCGGCGGCGGGGACGGCGAGCCCGGCCGCGGCGAGCAGCGCAAGCGCGACCAGTGCTGGTCCGCGGGATCGGGACGGCCGCCCGGGTGGTCGATGAGTCCGGTTCACGTGGGGACACCTCCGCTGGTAGGGAATTTGCCAACTAGTTTGTGGTCGGCCACAACAAATTAAACGCCCAGCTCGGCACCGCCGGTCACAAATCGGTCACGGTTGTCTGGACCACCAGGGCGATTCCGGCTATCGGAAACATGTTCACGTCCGGGTGACGCAGCCAGCCTCGCGCCGCGTCGTGCCCCACGATGGGCCTTGGACCTGCCGCCGTGAAGATCGGAGTCTCGGTGACCCGGACAGCAACGGACAACCCCTGGCGGCTCGGCTTGGCCGCCGTCGTGTCGGTACTGGCCATGGCGTGCGGCGTCGCGACCGCCGGGCCGGCCGCCGCCGCGGACTACTCGAAGGCCGGCGAAAACGTTGCCGGTTCACAAATTCTGCGGCACGAGGGCGTGCAAAGCGGGAGCCCCCGGTTCGACCCGGCGACCGGGCAGACCCTCGGCCACGACGTCAGCGGGCACCAGGGCGCGGTCGACTGGGGCCAGGCCGCGGGCGCGGGCGCCCGGTTCGCCTACGTCAAGGCGACCGAGGGCACCGGATTCGTGAGCCCGCAGTTCGACCAGCAGTACCACGGCGCGCACGACGCGGGCCTGATCCGCGGCGCGTACCACTTCGCCCGCCCGGACGTCTCCACCGGCGCGCAGCAAGCCGACTACTTCATCGCCCACGGCGGCGCGTGGCGCGGCGACGGCACGACGCTGCCGGGCGCGCTGGACATCGAATACAACCCGTACGGCGACGCCTGCTACGGCAAGAGCCAGGCCGACATGACCGCCTGGATCGCCGACTTCACCCGCCGGTACCTGGCGAAACAGCGCCGCAGCGCGATCATCTACACCTCGACGTCGTGGTGGAAGCTCTGCACCGGCAACGCGGGCGGGTTCGGCGACACCAACCCGCTGTGGCTCGCCCGGTACGCCCCGGAGATCGGCGAACTCCCGGCGGGCTGGGACAAGCAGAGCATCTGGCAGTTCTCGCGCACCGGCAGCCTTCCCGGCGACCAGAACTACTACAACGGCCCGATGAACCGCGTCGAGGCGCTCGCCAGGGGAGGCGGTTCGTCGGCGTGATCGCCTGAAAAGCCGTACCGGCGGGGGTCCGCTCGTAGTTGGATCACCGGGTGACCCTAGCCGTCGGACTCTTCGACCTCTTCACGTACGCGATCCCGGGCGCCCTGCACCTGGCGTTCCTGGCCTATCTCGCCGGGCGGCTGCACTGGCTCGACCTCGCCGCCGTCTCCCGCGCGCCGGGAGCGGTGCTGGTGATCGGGATCGTCGTGGCGAGCTACCTCCTCGGCTACCTGGCGTATCCGATGGGCGCGCGGGCGGCGCGATGGCTGCCGCGGCGGCGGAAGCGCAACGCGCGGGAGGAGTTCCTGCGTCGCAATCCCGCCGCCAGCGGACGCGCGTTCGTCGAAGCGGACTCGTTTCTGCTGCTTTCGGCCCTGCAGCTGCACGACGCCGACGCGGCGATGGAGGCGACGCGGCTGCGCACCGTCGGGCTGATGCTGCGCAACTCCAGCCCGCCGATGGCGTTCGGGTTCGTGGCGTCGGTGGTGGAACTGATCGCCGGGGGCCACCCGGTGTTCGCGGTGTGCGGTGCGGTGCTGTTCGCCGCCGCGTATCCGGCGCTGATCGCGCAGGGCCGGCTGATGTCGCACTGGGCGAACGTCAAGACCCTCGAACTCAGCTTCTGGGTGCCGGAGGTGGAGGAGACGCTGGCGGCGGTACAGAAGCCCGTGTGATCCGTTCGACGAGCGCGGAGTTGTTGAAGACGGTCACCCCGGCGAGGCCGTCCCGCCGGACGTCGAGCACTGCGACCTGGGAACAGTCGCCCTTGCTCTTGAACCACCTGCGGCCAGGCAGCAGTTCCAGCGTGGCGTCCGCGCGCAGCACGGTCGTCAACCCCGGAGACGTTCGCGCTCTCGAACGCCAGTGACGTACGGGTCGAGCAGCCGGGAGCTAAGGAATCGGTTCCCGGCGGTCAGCTGACGGCGGCTTCGCGCCAAGCGACGTTGGCGCCGAGCGCGGCCGTGAGCCGTGCGACGGTCTGGCGGGCGCTGTGGTCGTTGACGTGCTCGGGCAGCCAGGCGCAGGCGAGGTAGGCGCCAGCGATGTCGGCGGTGGCGCACGCGGCGGCAAGGCATTCTTCGATCCGGGCGAGGGAAGGGCCGGGGCCGGACGGGAAGCGTGCGCCGGGGAGTTCGGCACCGTCGATGACGTCGATATCGAGGTGGAGGTAGACGGGCACTGGGCCCAGGTGGTCGAGCGCGGTGGCGATGGCGGCGGGGTCGGCGGGCACGCGGCGGACGCGGCTGGCGGCGAGGGCGTCGTGTTCGGCGGGGTCGAGGTCGCGGGCGTCGGCGAGCACGACGCTGGTGTCGGGGACCGGGCGCAGGCCGAGCGGGTCGTCGAACAGGCCCGCGGTGCGGCCGGTGAGCATGGCCAGCGCCATGCCGCCGAGGTAGCCGCTGGTGGAGATCTCTGGGGTGTTGAAGTCTCCGTGGGCGTCGAGCCACAGCACGGCGAGGTCGCGGTGGCGTCGCTGCAGCGCGGCCACCGCGGCGCGGCTGGTGGGGCAGTCGCCGGAGAGCACCAGGGGCTTCGCGGTTCGGGCCACCGCGTCGGCTGTCGCCTGGTGCAGCAGGTTCATCCGGGCGGGGACAGGCTCCGCGGGCAGGACCGGCGGGACGACCTGGGTCGCGGTCGCGGGGACGGGGAAGTCCGGGAGGTGCTGGTCGAGGTGCCAGGGCGTGACGATCAGGTCCCAGGCACGGTGGTCAGCCACGGGGTTTCTCGCTTTCGTCGTGGTGGGCGAGCAGGTCGAGCAGCCGTCCCAATTCGGCGGCGCCGGCTTGCAGATGGGCGGTGATCTCGGCTCTGGCCTCGCTCCGGCTGCCGCGCAGGGCGTCCAGCAGCCGGCGGTGGTCGTCGGTGGTGCGGCCGAGTTGGCGGCGGGAGCGTTCGGCCAGTGCCAGGGCGAGGCGTTGTTCCTGCTGGAGCTGTGCGTGGAAACGGCGTAAGCGGGGACTGCCGGTGGCGGTGACGAGGGTGGCGTGAAAGAGCCGGTCGCTGTCGAGGGCGGTGGCGGTGTCGTCCTGCTCGAAGGCGTGCTCGATCCGGTCGACCAGGTCAGCCAGCTGCCGGTAGATCGCCGGATCGCGGTGCTCGGTGAGGGCGTCGGCCGCGGTGAGTTCGACGGAGGTGCGGGCGGCGTAGATGTCCGCGACGTCCGGTGCGGTGACGTCCGCGACGACAATGCCGCGGTTCATCTGATACCGGACCAGTCCTTCGCTTTCGAGGGTCCGTGCGGCCTCGCGGAGCGTGCTGCGGGAGATCCCGAGCTCGGCGGCGAGCGCGGCCTCGCGCAGCGGGGTGCCGGGCGGCAGCCGGACGGACAGGATCGCCTGCCGGACCGCTTCGGCCGCCTGCTCGGCGGTGCTGCGCCGCTGGATGCTCGCACCCAGACCGTCGATCGCCATCTGCCCCCCCAGTGCTCGCCGTGCGCACTAGATTGCCAGATTGTCCGACAATCGGGCAATACCCGACGCGCGCGAAAAAGTCCCGGCCGCAGTGCGCGGCCGGGACTCCGGAAGGAACTGTCTCAGCGACCCCTGAACCGTGCCGCCAGTGCCGCGATCGGCGACCGCCGGCCCCGCAGCGGCACCGCGCCGGAGGTGATGTCCGCCAGCAGCGTCGCCACGGTTTCCTTGGCGCACGTACGGTTCGCGCCGATTCCGCCCGACGGGCCGCGCTTGATCCAGCCCACCACGTACGCGCCGGTCCGGCCCTCGATCCGGCCTGCGGAGTTCGGGATCGTTCCGCTGGCGTCGTCGAACGGGAGCCCGGGCACCGGACGGCCGCGGTAGCCCACAGCGCGCACCACTTGACCCGCGGCGATCTCGACCGGTCCGGAAGGTCCGTCGACGCGCAGTCCGCGCACCTGCCGGTCGCCGGTGATCTCGACCGGGGCCGAGTGGAACCGCAGCACGATCCGGCGGGGGCCGTCCGCGGGAGGGGCGGTCCAGTCGACGGTTTCGCGGGCCAAGTCCTTCAGCAGCGCGGCTTTTCCGGCGCCCGCGTCGATCGCCGCGGCGGTGCGCGGGTCTTCGGTGTCGACGACGAGCGGCACGTTCGCCCGCTGCGCCAACGCGATCAGCTCGGGCGAGGTGTAAGCGGCGTCTTCCGGACCGCGTCGGGCCAGCAGCACTACCTCGCGAACCTTGCTGGAGCGCAACCGTTCCAGCGCGTGCGGGGAGATGGTCGTGCCGTCGAGCTCGTCCGGGTCGGCGGTGAGGATCCGGGCCACGTCCAGTGCGACGTTGCCGGTGCCGATCAGCACGACTCGCTCCGCGGACAGGTCGACCGCGTGCGCGGGGACGTCCGGATGGCCGTTGTACCAAGCCACGACTGTCGTCGCGGCGAGACTGCCGGGCAGTTCTTCGCCAGCGATGCCGAGGGTGCGGGCGGACGAAGCGCCGACCGCGTAGATCACCGCGTCGTGCCGTTCGGCCAGCTCGTCCACCGTCACGTGGCGGCCGACCTCGACGCCGAGCTTCAGCTTCAGCCGCGGGTGGTTGTGGAACCGGGAGAACGCCTCGCCGATCCGCTTGGTGTCCGGATGGTCCGGGGCGACGCCGAAGCGCACGAGGCCGCCCGCGACCGGCAGCCGGTCGATCAGCGTGACGTGCGCGTTGGTGTGCAGCAACAGGTCTTCCACCGCGTACATCCCGGCCGGGCCGGTGCCGACGACGGCCACGTCCGCGGGCTCGAGGTCGCTCGGGATCTCCCGGTCGAACGTCGGCGGGCCCCAGCGGTGGAAGTTCGGCGCGGGGTTCGCGGCGACCGGCGGGCGGTCGGCGAAGAAGTCCGCGTTGATCCCCGCGTAGACCTTCATCGAATCGGTCAGCAGGTCCACCGGGAAGATCGCGTCGACCGGGCACGCGTCGGCGCACGCGCCGCAGTCGATGCAGGACGCCGGGTCGACGTAGAGCATCTCGGTGGTGCCGAAGTCCGGTTCGTCCGGCGTCGGGTGGATGCAGTTGACCGGGCAGACCGACACGCACGTCGCGTCGTTGCAACAGGTCTGGGTGATCGCGAAGGCCATGTCAGATCAGATTCGCTCGCTTGTAGAACACCAGCGCCGGCTTCGTCAGCAGCCCGCACGAGCCGAGGAACTCCATCAGCCCGGCACAGCTCGACCGCATCATCGACTTGTGGTGCTCGTTGGCCTTCGCCTCGCGCAGCGCGCGCTCGGCGTCCAGCCCGGCGTTCTTGTACACGTCGCGGTTGACCATGCTGCTGACGATGAAGTACGACGCGATCGCGATCACCAGCGCGTTGAACTGGCGGCGCACGGCACCCGCGCCTTCCAGTTGCTCGCGGGTCTCCTCGCGGGCGAACTTCATGTGCCGCGACTCTTCCACGACGTGGATGTTGTTGATGGTGCGCACGAACGGGACCACGCGCTCGTCGCGCATCCAGTCGCGCTGCATCACGTCGAGAACCTCTTCGGCGACCAGGATCGCCGCGTACGCCGCTTCGCCGCCGGCGACCGCCTTGAAAACGCGGCCCAGTTCGACGGCGAGCTTGCGCGGCCGGTACGGGGGAGCGCCGAGCTTCTGCGCGCCGCGGGCGAACATGATCGAGTGGCGGCATTCGTCGGCGATCTCGGTGAGCGCCCACTGGAACGCCGGGTCGGTCGGGTCCTTGGCGTAGAAATCGCGCAGCACCATCTGCTGCAGGATCATCTCGAACCAGATCCCGGTGCTCGCGACCGACGCCGCCTCCTGGCGGGTCAGCTCCTTCTGCTGCTCCGGGGTCATCTCGGCCCAGTAGCTCGTGCCGTAGAGCGTGCTCCACTCCGGGCTGGCCCCGTGGAAGTCCTTGTCCAGCGGGGTTTCCCAGTCGACCTCGGTGGCCGGGTCGTAGGACAGGGTCGCGGAGGAGTCGAGCAGCCGCTGCGCGGTCTCGTGCCGGCCGGACTGGGCTGCTTCCGGTGCTCGCTGCACGTCTGCGCTGGTCATTCGGTCCTCCCTGAGCGACATTGGTTAGGCGTTACCGCGATTCACTGTTACCTAAGGTAACACCTATCTGGCCGTATCGCGAGAGGCGCCGGCGAACCGCGTGTCGTCCGTTTGGGCAATCGGGCCGGAAAGGGGCCGCTGACCTGGCAGGATGAGCCGCGAATGTCTTCCTGACCCCGGAGGAACAGCTGTCGTGACGCAACCGCCTTACCCCGGCGCGGAGCCGCCGCAGTACTCGCCGTTGCCGCCTGCCTACGGCGGGCAGCCCCCGTACAGCGGCCAGTTCCCGTCGCAGCCGGCTCCCGCGCCGACCGCGTGCTTCGGCGCCACCGCCATCGCCGCGGCGACGTTGTCCTCGGTGATCGGCCTGGTGGGCACGATCGGCTTCATCGTGGCGGTGGTCCGGATGATCGACAATCCGTCCTCGTCCAGGCTGCTTTCCAGCGGGATCGTGGGCGCTGCGTACCTGGCTGTCGCGGCACTGGCGGTGGCCGGCGCCATCGGGCTGTTCAAGCGTTCCCCGGCCGGCCGGATCTGCGTGCTCGTCGGAAGCGGCCTGGCGGTGCTGGACATCGTCGTCTTCATGATCGTCGGCCTCGGCTCCAGCTTCGTCCGCAAAAGCGCGCCGCCGACGCTGCAGATGACCTTCCCGAGCGGGTTCCTGTGGCTGATCGTCCCCGTGGCCGCACTGGTGCTGGCCGCGCATCGGGCGACCGGCGCGTGGCTGCTGCCGAAAACCCCGCCGACGCCGTACCACCCTGGCTGGTGAGCGGCCGCGACGAAATCCTCCGCACGCCGCGGCTTCGGTTGACCACGTGGCTGCCCGAGGACCTGGACGATCTCGCCGCACTGCACGCGGACCCGGAAGTCATGCGGCACATGACGACCGGCCCGCAGACCCGCGAGGCGACCCGGGAACGGCTGGAGCGGTTCATCGCCGAGCACCGGACGCGCGGCTGGTCGAAGTGGCGGGTCGAAGGTGCGTCGGGATTTCTCGGCCGGGCCGGGTTCGGTATCGCCCATCGCAGCGGACACCGGGAAGTCGGATATCTGCTGGCGCGGGCGGCGTGGGGCGCGGGCCTGGCCACGGAGCTGACGCAGGCGCTCCGGCGGTGGCATGAGGAGCATCCGGAGCCCGCTCTCGCCCCCGAGTTGCGGGCGTATGTGCTGCCCGGAAACGCGGCGAGTCGCCGGGTGCTGGAGAAAGCGGAATTCCGGATGGTCAGCGAGGAGGACTGTCAGCTCGTGTTCGAGTCAAGTGGTTCGTGCCGGAGGTGACCGGACGATGCTCGAAGCAAGAAAATTTCGGGACCGCTGAAAAGCGTCGTCGGTAAACCGGCCGATTGAAAATTGATTCCTTGCCCCTCATATTTGCTCTGAGCGGTGTGCGCCGTCCGACGGCGCACACCGCTACGGCAATCAGAAGTACTTGAACCATCCGAGGGTCGCCATGACAAAGGCGGTCGCCATCATGGATGCGTTAAGCCAGTGGGGATTGCGAGGCAAGGCGGTTACCTTTCTGGTGGTGCGTGAGGTGATGTCCGGAGGTGTTTGCCGCTGCGGCCGCGTCTTCGGACTGCGCCACCATGCCAGGCGAAATACATGTTGTCTAGATGTTCAGGCTACTGACTGCAGCTCGAGGGGTGTACGGAAACACTCGCGAGCAGCCATTTTTCAGCAGATTGCGGCACATGATCACACTTTAGCGTGATTATCTCGCAGAGTGTATCGGGTGTGATCCCCGGAACGGGTTGCGCCCGTTTTGTGAGCTACTTTCGCGTAAAGTTAATGCGGGCGGCGGGGTCCGCCGCGAGTGCGTCAGCGTCGCGGGCGGCGGGAACGAACGTGTGCGCGCCGTTGATATCGGCGAGATGGCGGGATATGCGAACTGTCGCGGCGTGTTCTTCCTTGCCTTCGAGAAGGCCGGCCGCGATTGTCCATGCGTCGCATGCCTTACCGGATTCGCCCTCGGCGTGGTAAATCTTTCCGAGTATTTCCAGTGCCAATGCGTGTTTGACTGGATTATGCGTCTTGTACGCGAGGGCGATCGCCTCGCGGGCATGCTGGATCGCTTCGTCCGGGTTCTCTTGTTCGTGTCGCAAGCGCGCGATCAAGAGCAGGACGCGCAAGCGCGCGTCGGCGTCGTGTGAGCGGGCGAGCAGCGTCCGGGCTTGGTCCGCGTGCTGTTGGGCCGCGGGGTGGTCGTCGCGGAGGCAGGCCAGATCGGCCAGTTCGACGTGCGCGGCGATCTGCCCGGGAAGGTCGCCCACCTGTTCTCGCAGCCGGAGAGCGCGTTCGAAATGCCCCTGTGCGGCCACGCGGTCGTGCATGGCGCGAAGCGTTTCGCCGAGCTGGTGGGCGATGCCTGCTTCCAGTCCCGGATCGTCCAGTTCGGACGCGAGGCGGTCGCAGCGCACGAGGAGGTCGAGCGCGGTGCTGAGCCGCTGGGTCTCGTGCTCCAGGCGGGCGACGTTGAGCTGGACCACGACGCGGAAGGCGGGGTTGTCGGATTCGCTGATGATGTCCAGCGCGCGGTACACGTGGTCGTGCTCGCCCATCAGCATGAGGGTGTGTCCGAGATCGTTCAAAGTGCCCGCCTCTGCCTCGCGCTCGCCGCAGCGGGCGGCCGCGGCCGCGGCGATCTCCAGCCCGGCTCGGATAGCCGGGTAGCGCCCGTGCCGATCCCAGACGAAAAGCGTGGTGTGCGGCAGGGGCCAGGCATGGTCGTCCAGCCCGTGCTGGGTCGCATAGCGGAGGACTGAGGCGAGCGTCTCTGCCTCCCTCAGGCACCACTGCTCGGCTTCGTCGGCCGTGGCGTAGGTGAGCGGTTCGCACCCGGGCGCGACAGGCGGGAGCGGGGGGCCCGGGCGATGAGGGAAGACGAGCTCATGGGCGCGGGCCGCCGAATGCAGGTAGAAGCTGGCTATCCGGTGCCGTGCCGCACGGTGGTCCTGACCAGCGCACAGATGGGCGGCGTAGGCGTGGACGAGGTCGTGCAAGTGGAATCTGTCGATTTCCTCGCGTTGTTCGAGGAGGTGAGCGCTGTGGAGCGCGTCGAGATTGCGCCTCGTGGCGGCGACTGGCTCGCCGGTGCACGCGGCCGCCGCGTGCACGCCGATATCGGTGCCGGGGTGCAGTCCGAGCGCGCGGAAGGTGCGCTGAGCGCTGGGGGAGAGCGCTTCGTAGGAGCAGGCGAACGCGGCGGCCAGGCCGGCGGGAGGGGTATCGGCCTCGTGTTCCAGGAACAACAGTTCATCGTGGTCGCGCAGTTGGGTCGCCAATCCCCGCAGGGGCACGCCGGTCCGGCTCGCCGCGTGTTCGGCGATCAGGGCGAGCGCGAGCGGAAGGCCGCCGCAGCGGCGGGCCAGGTCGCGGACCGGGCCAGGCTCGTATTTGGCGCGGTCCCCGATGCGGGCTGACAGCAAAGCGGTGGCGGCGGGCAGCGGCAGCGGGTGGAGGGCCAGCGTCGCGAAGTGATACCGCGTGCTGGCCTTGCGCAGGCTGTTTCGGCTGGTGATCAGGACGACGCAGCTGGCGAACAGGTTCAGCAGCGGCTCGATCTGATCGGAATTGGCCGCGTTGTCCAGAATGACCAGGGCGGGTCGCTCGGCGAGCAGGGCGCGCAGCTGCTCGGTCCGGTTGCCGGTGCTGAACCGCTGGTCGGCGGACGGATCGAGCGCGGCGAGGAAGCGGTCGACCACCTCGGCGGGCGTCTGGGGGATGCCTGGTGCGAATCCGCGAAGATCAGTGAACAGCGTGCCGCACGGGAAGCGCTGGGCCGAGCGGTGAGCCCAGCGGACGGCGACGGTCGTCTTCCCGATCCCGGGCGGCCCGGTCAACAGGACCGCTGCGGGGGAGGGATCAGCCGCGGTGGTGCCGGTGATGGCGTCCAGGCGTCCGATCAGCGCGTCGCGGCCGATCAGGTTGGGGACGTCACGCGGCAGCTGGCGCGGCACGCGGGAGTGGCTGCTCGGTGGTGTGCCGGCGGAATGGGCGGTCGAGCGGGGTGCTGGCGCGGCGAGCGTGTCGTAGTGGCGTTTGAGCGCGTCCGCGGATTCGTCGTCGCCTTCGCGAAGCAGGCGCTGTCGCGTCGACACATAGTGCAGGTATGCGTCATCGCGGCGGCCTAGCCGGGTCATCAAGGTCAGTCGCCGCTGAGTGCCGCTCAGGGTGAAGCCGTGCTCGCGGTGAAGATCGTTGAGACGTCGCAACGCCATGTCGAACTGGCCGAGTTCGAGGTAGCTGTCGACGAGGAGATCATTGGCTGGCAGCCATTCGTCGGCGAGTACGGCACGCCGCCAGTTGTCGGCCCACGGGGAGTGCACGTCGGCGAGCGGAAGATCATTCCACAGCGCGATGGCCTGTTCGATGCAGGCGCACACTTTTTCATGATCGTTCTGCCGGGCGTGGCGGTGGGAATCGCTGATCGTTTCCCGTAGCCGGTAGTAGTCGATGAGGTTTTTGTCGGCGTGCAACTGGTAGCCGCCGTCGACGGTTTCCAGTCGGGCAGCGATGCCGGCGGCCTGCAGCGCGGCGCGGATCCGGGTGGTGTAGGTGTGCAGCGTGGACGCGGGATTCCGCGGCCGTCGCTCTTCCGGCCAGGCGCGTTCGGTGAGGGTCGAGGCGGGAATTCGCTGGCCCGCGTGCGCGAGGAGGACAGCCAGGACCGCACGTGCTTGCGGCCGTTCCCAATGCACGCTCATCCGGCCGTGCATTCGTAACGCGGTTTGCCCGAGAAATCCCATGACGACGGGTCGGTTCATGGCGCATCCCTCCCCAGGTGCCGCCTTCGCGGCGGCCCGCGCTCCCGTGCACGCAGTTTTCCACCTCAATACCTGTTTCGCCAATCGGTGTCGCTTCTGGCAAATATCTGTCACCTTCTCGCGGTGGCTGAAAGAGGATTTCCCCCTGCGCTGAAAGCGTCGTGAATGAAGCGCTGTCGACGATTTCCGTATTGGCCTCGGCCAGTCGAGCAGAACAGGAGGCGAGCCAGCGATGGGAATGCGGATTTCGGCGGCGCGGGAGGGAGCCCGATGAGCGGGAGTGCGTGGACGAGGGCTCCGGGGAACGCGGCGGCGGAGCGATGGGTGACCCGGGCGGGGTGCCGCACCGTCCTGGTTGTGGTGCCGCACATGACCGCGGGGACGCGACTGGTGGAAGTGCTTCCCCTGCTGCGTGCCGATCACCGGGTGCAGGTCCTGTTCACCGTCCCCGCGCTGGAGGACCGCTGGGACGGAACAGAGGAGTACGTCCGGGCCTGGGGCGGGCTGCTGCTGCCGTGGCACCAGGTGTTGCGGACGCGCTTCGACCTGGCGATGGCGGCGAGCTACCTCGAAATCGACAAGATCGCGGCTCCGGTCGTCGTGATGCCGCACGGCGTGAGCGGCCCCCGGTTCCGCCGGAGTCCGCTGCCGGCAGAGCGCGCGGCTCAGCCGTCTCTGGCCCATCCGCGGTATCGGCTGGTCCGGGACGGGCGAGTCGTTCCCGCGACAGTGCTGACGGCGCACGAACAGGACGCCCGCTGGCTGCGTCGCGAGTGCCCCGAGGCCGCTGACCGCGTTGTGGTGGCGGGCGACCTGTGCTTCGACCAGCTGCGAGCGAGCCTTTCCCTGCGCGACCGATATCGCGCCGCGCTCGACGTCCGGAGCGGGCGGAAACTGGTCCTCGTCAGCTCGACCTGGTCCAGGCATTCGCTGTTCGGCAGCAACCCGCACCTGCTCGACCAGCTGACGGCACAGTTGCCGGCGAGGGACTACCAGGTCGTCGCGGCGCTGCACCCGCTGACGTGGTCGATACACGGTTCGTGGCAGATCCGCGCGTGGCTGGCCAAGGCGCTCGACGCCGGGCTGCGGCTGCTGCCGCCTGACGACGGCTGGCGGGCCGCGTTGGTGGCCGCGGATTACGTGATCGGCGATCACGGGTCGATCACCCAGTACGCTGCGGCCCTCGGCACGCCTGTGTTGCTGAACCCCGGCTCGGCTGAGGATGTGCGCGCGGGCAGCCTTGCCGCGTCGGTGTGGCGCCTTGCGCCGAAGCTGCGTCCGGACCTGCTTGTCGACGTGCAGTTGCGCGCGCTCGCGGCTGGACGGCCGGAAGACTGGGTCGGCGACATCGCGGCACGGATCACCTCACTGCCCGGCCGCGCGGGCGCGCTCTTGCGGCGGGAGATGTACCGGGTGCTCGGTATTCCAGAACCGCCGCACGAGGTGCAGGTGTCTCCGGTACCTTTGCCTCGCCGCGTCGCCGTTGAGGGATTCGTCGGGGGACCGCCATGACACAGTGGCGAACGGTCAGTACCGCACCCGGTGTGTGGGACGTGTCGTGGGTTGACTCCGTCGGCGGGCGCGACCACGTGCTTGTCGCCAGCGTGGAATCCGCGCCGACGTCGTGGCTGAACCGCTCGGACGTCGTCTTCGCGTCGGAACGCACGTCGAGGGCGTTGGCCTGGGCTGCGGTGGACGAGATACTGGCGCGGCTGCCGGGCTGCACCGCTGCGGTGGCGGTCGCGCGAGCGGGAGAACACGTATTGAAGACGCGCCGGGGAACAACGGCGGTGCTGCTCGGCTGCCGCGACTTCCCCTCCCGTCGGCCTCCCGCTCGGCCCTACGCCTCGCCGTGCCCGGGCTTCTGCTTGCCGGCGGCGATCGCGGCGATGCGGGCTGACACTCGCTCGGCTTTCGGGTCCTCCGCGACGGCGTAGGTCGCCAGCGCTTGCTCGAGGTGCAGGCGTGCGCTCTCGACGTGGTCCGCGGCCAGGTCCGCTTCGGCGAGAGCTTCGAGCGCTTCGGCTTGGTACGCCGCTGCCCCATGCTGGCCGAGGAGATCTGCCGCTTCGCGCAGGAGCGAACACGCGGCGGTCGAGTCCCCGAGCCGCAGGTGCTGGTCGCCGAGCCGGGTCATGGCTCGGCCGCGCAGCACTTCGTCGCCGATCTCGCGCGCGATCTCAGCCGACCGTTCGAAGTGCTCTACCGCTTCGGCTGGGCGGTCGAGGTCGCGACACGCTTCCCCGAGTCGACGTCGGTGGAGAGCGATGCTGCGTGGTTGACGCAGTTCTTCCGCGATCGCGAGGGCTCGAGCGTAGTGTTCGTAAGCTTCCCGAGGGGATCCGGTGCTATGCGCGACGACTCCCAGGTGCTCCCAAGCGCGGGCTTGGGCCACGCTGTCGTCGATGGCGAGAGCCACCTTCAGCGATGCCGTGAAGTGGTCTTTGGCGGCGTCGTAACGTCCGGTGTTCAGATGGGCGTAGCCGAGCTGAACCTCCAGTCGCGCCTCGGCGCGGCGGTTGCCGCAGCGCCGGGCGGCGTCGACGCCCCAGCTGTGCGTGCGTTGCCACTGGCGATAGTGCTTGCGGTGGAGAAAAAGCCCCCACAGTCCTTCGCAGAACTGCCACACCAGCTCAGGCCAGACTTGGTCGGCCGCGACTCGCATGGCGGCCACGATGTTCGCCAGCTCCCGCTCCAGCCAGTCCAGCGCGGCCGTGGCGTCCGGCGGCGCGGGAATGCTGCGGATTCGCTCGTAGCCCGGGCTGATCCTGGCGCGCAGTGGGGTGATCACCAGATCGGCGGCCAGTACGCGGTCGAGGTACCACGTGATCATGCGGTGCACCGCGGCGGTTCTCGACGATTCGCTCTCCTGCGTTTCTGCCTGCTGCCGCGCGTGCACCCGCGCGAGGTCGTGGAAACGGTACCGATCCGGGCCGGCGTCGGTGAGCAGGCTCGCGTCGACCAGCGCATCGAGGGCGTCCTCGACGTCGGCGGCCGGGCGGTCGACGGCGGCCGCCGCAACCTCGGCTCCGAAGTCCGGGCCGGGATGCAGTCCGGACAACCGGTAGACGAGCGCGATGTCCGGTGCCAGCTCGTCCGCCGAGAGGTCGAAGCTGGCCTGCACAACAGCTTCGTCGGCCACCGCGAGCGCGGACAACCGGCGTCGTTCGTCGGCGAGCGCGCCGACCAGCCGGGAGATCGGCCATCGCGGCCGGGTGGAGAGCCGGGCGGCCGCGACGCATACCGCGATCGGCAGTCCGCCGCACAGCTCCACCAGCTGCTGAGCAGGCTCAGGTTCGGTCTTGACCCGGTCGATGCCGATCGCGCGGCGGAGCAGTTCCAGCGCCGAGACAGAGCTGAGCGGCTCCACGAGTAGCACGCGCGCCCCGTCCATCGCGAGCGCGCCCAGCCGCCAGCGGCTGGTCACCACCACCACGCTGTGGGGAGAAGCCGGGACCAATGGCCGGACCTGAGCCGCCGAGTCGGCATCGTCCGCGAGCACCGCCAGTTTCAGCCCGGCCGTCACCGAACGGTAGAGCGCGGTCTGCGCGGCCAGCTCCGCCGGGATTTGCGCGGAGGGCACGCCGAGCGCACGGAGGAACTGACTCAGTACTTCGTCGGGGGAGGCGGGCTCCTCGGCGCCGAACGCACCGAGATCGGCGTAGAGCTGCCCGTCCGGGAAACGGTCGGCATGGCCTGCTATCCATCGCGACGCCAGTGCCGTTTTCCCCACTCCGCCCGAGCCTGCGATCACGGCGACGCGAGGCCCTTGCCGCTGCTGATCGCCGATCAGGCGGTCGAGTTCGGCCAGTTCCCGCTCCCGATCGGTGAACGACGCGGAGACTGGAAGCAATTGCCGCGGAACAGTGCGTCTCTCGCGCCGAGAATGCACATGGACGTCGCCGTGGACCACGCCGGCCTGCACCACCGGCCCGGACACTTCGGCGGCGATCAGGTTTTCGTGTCTGTCACCAGTCCCCATCAGTCGCGCCCCCCCGACCGGTCATTTTTCCTTGTGCGCGGGTGCTGGGGTAGCGCTTGAACGGGGTCGATGTGGTGATCCTGGTCAACTCAAACGCGGTCGTCGGCGCGGGTGGGTTGTTACTGGATAGCCCGTTCGGCTCAATTTCGGAGGCCTTGCCCCTCGAGTATCGGCCGGTCAGTCGCTCCCGGACCGGCGCAGCCGGGGCAGCACCGCCAGCCACAGCAGCACCGTCGCGACGCCGTATGCCGCTGCCATGGTCAGGCTCATCGACAACGGCGTCGTCCCGCCTAGCGACACCAGCGGCGCGACAACCGGCCCGACCGCGAACGACGACGTCCCGAGCAGCGCCGCCGCGGTTCCGGCCCGCTGGCCGTGGTTCGCGAGGGCGAGCGCGTTGCCGTTCGCCTGCGTGGTCCCGCCCGCGAACATCAACAGCGCCAACGGAATCAGCAACGCCGCCAGCCCGGCCCCGAACGCCACGGCGGCGAGCATCGCCACTGCCGCCGCCGCGGTGAAGGTCGTGCCCAGCACGTACATCCGGACCGGTCCCACGCGTCGAACCGCTGCCCGGTTCACCTGCGCGCCGAGCACCGACATCACTGCGTTCGCGGCGAAACAGGCGCTGAACAGCTGCGGCGACAACGAGAATCCGTCCTGGAGCACGAAACTGATCGACGCCAGATAGGTGAAGAACGCCGCTCCGCCGCAGGTGCTCACCAGCAGGAAACCCAGGAACAGCGGGTCTTTCAGCAATATCCGGAACTCGCCGCGGCCCTTGCGCGGATGTCGTGCTTCGGGCGGCAGGCTCTCCGGCAGCGCGGTCGCGGCGACGAGCAGCAACGCCGCCCCGATGCCGGCCAGGACGCCGAAAATGCCGCGCCACCCGATGACCGCCGCCAGCTGTCCGCCGATCACCGGAGCGACGATCGGCGCCAGCGCCCCGACGGTGGTCAGCAAGGCCAGCAGCCGGACCAGTTCCACGCCCTCGGCGAGGTCCCGCGCGACAGCCAGCGACAGCACGATTCCGGCGGAACCGCACAGGCCTTGGAGGAACCTCGCGGCGAGCAGCACCTCGATCGACGGCGCGAACGCGCACACCGCCGAGAGAACGGTGAACAGCCCGATCCCGGCCAGCAGCGGACGGCGCCGGCCGAACCGGTCGCTCAGCGGGCCTACGACCAGCTGGCCGAAGGCGAGGCCGAGCATGCAGACCGACATGGTCGCCTGCGCGAGGCTCTGCCCGGCCCGGAGGTCGTCAGCGAGCTGGGGGAGCGCCGGCAGGTACAGGTCCATGGAGATCGGGCCGAAGACCTCCAGCAGCCCCAGCACGACTGCCATCCGGAGCGCGCCTGGCCGTTTTTCCGGCAACGCCGGCTCGACCAGGCGCGCTTCGGTCTGGAGTCGCTTCATCCGGCACGCAGGATCCGGCGCAGCCACGAAAGCCGGGTCGCGACCGCGGAGCGGGAGACTTCCGCGTCGGGGGAGAAACCGGCGAACCCGTGGTAGCCGCCCGCCCAGACGTGCAGTTCCGCCTGCCCGCCGGTCGCCCAGATCCGCAGGGCGTACTCGGTCGTTTCGTCGCGGAAGATCTCCGCGGCGCCGACGTCGAGATACGCGGGCGGGAGGCCGGACAGATCGGTCATCCGGGCCGGGACCGCGTACGGCGAGGCCGCGTCGGTGCCGCGCGCCGGGCCGAGCAGCGCGTCCCAGCCGGTGTCGTTGTTGTTGCGGTCCCAGGCGCCGATTCCGTTGTACTGCCGGGTCGACACGGACTCGTTGCGGTCGTCGAGCATCGGGCACGCCAGCAGCTGTCCGGCGATGGCCGGGCCGTTGCGGTCCCGGGCCAGCAGGGCGACACCCGCGGCCAACCCGCCGCCCGCGCTGGCGCCGGTGACGACGATGCGCGACGGATCGATGCCGAGTTCGTCGGCGTGCTCGACTGTCCACACCAGACCGGCGTAGCAGTCCTCGACGGCGGCCGGGGCCGGGTTTTCCGGAGCCAGCCGGTATTCCACCGAGATGCCGACCGCGCCGAACAGCAGGACGTCGTCGATCAGGCCGTCGAGACCGAAGAATCGGTTGCCCAGCACCATTCCGCCGCCGTGGATGCTGTACAGGGCGGGCGCGTCGGCGACGCCCGACGCGGGGCGGACGACGGTGAGCACGATGTCCGGCGCGCCTTCGGGGCCGGGGACGGTGTGCTCGGCCAGTTCGACCGGGCGGTCGCCGACGATCTGCTCGGCGGGCGGGATGATCGTCGCGAAATGCGCGCGGTTGGCCAGGATCGTGTCCGCGCGCAGCGGGATCCGCTCGACCAGGTCGAGGAACGCGGCGAGGCCGGGCTCCAGTTCCGGGTCGTAGGGCACCGGCGGGACGCTCATTTGCCTGCCTTCCCGAAGATCCGGCGCAGCCAGGAATTCCGGGTTTCGAGGGCGGCCTTGCTGATCGGCCAGTCCGGCACGTACATGTCGAACCCGTGGAAGGCGCCCGCCCAGACGTGCAGTTCGGCCTGTCCGCCGGTCGCCCAGATCCGCAGTGCGTACTCGGTGTCCTCGTCGCGGAACGGTTCCGCGCTGCCGACCTCGATGAACGCCGGCGGCAAACCGGACAGGTCGCTCGCCCGCGCCGGGGCGGCGTAGGGGGAGACGTCGTCGGTGCCGACCGCGTCGCCAAGGAGCGACTGCCAGCCCGCAAGGTTCGACTCGCGGGTCCACGTGCCCAACCCTGGGTACTGCTGGCTCGCGACGGTCGTGTTGCGGTCGTCGATCATCGGGCACAGCAGGAGCTGGCCCGCGATGGCCGGGCCCTTCCGGTCGCGCGCGAGCAGCGAGACCGCCGCGGCGAGACCGCCGCCCGCGCTGCCGCCCATCACCACGACGCGCGACGGGTCGATGCCGAGTTCGTCGGCGTGCTCGACTGTCCACACGAGACCGGCGTAGCAGTCCTCGACCGGCGCGGGGTGCGGGTGCTCGGGGGCCAGCCGGTATTCGACGTTCACCGCGACGACGTTCAGCTCCAGCACCAGAGCCAGCAACCGGCCCACGTCCATGTTGCGATGGCCGACCATCATGCCGCCGCCGTGGATGTTGTAGAGGGCGGGCAGCGCGCCGTCGCTCTCGTGCGGGGACAGGATGGTGATTCCCAGGTCCGGCGCGCCTTCCGGGCCGGGGATGGTCTGTTCGACGACGGTCACCGGAGCGTCGCCGACGACTTCCGCGGCGGGCGGGAACATCTCGGCCATCGCGCGGCGCAGGCCGGGGATCGTCTCCGGGGTGAACGGCGGCGCGTCGGCCGGGACGATCTCGGCGAGCGCGGGCTCGATCTCCGGGTCGAACGGGACGGGGGGATAGGTCAAGGCAGCCTCCTCGGGCTGGGCGGGCGAATTCTGCGGCGGCGCGGATCGCGGCGGCGCGGGCGGTGCCGGGTGCGGTGCGGGAGGGGAACCCTGCGGGAATCTGATTCCGGCAGGATTCCCCTCCCGGACGTGAACGGGCGTCAGGGGCCTTCGGGATCGACGGCGTCGCGGTCGGCCCAGAACGGCTCCACCAGTGCGCGGATCTGCTCGGCCCCGACCTTCTCGACCAGCTCGACCGCGGCAAGGTTGTCCTCCAGTTGCTCCATCCGGGTCGCGCCGAAGAGCGTCGTGACGTTCGCCGGATGCGTCAGCGTGAACGCGACCGCGAGCCGCGCCGCGCTCGTGCCGAGTTCCTGTGCGGCCCGCACGACCTTGGGCGCGTCGCGGGTGATCCGCTTGCGGACGTCGCCGGGGTCGCGGCCGATCTCGCGGGTCAGCTTGGTGCGCCCGGCGAGGATGCCGCCTTCGAGGACATCCGAGGCCTGCATGACGAAACCGTCGGCGAACAGCCGGGCGAACGGCTCGCCGTCCGGAATGGACCGGCGGCCGATGCTGTACTTCAGCTGCGCGATCTGCGGACCCGGCACCTGCAGCGCTTCGGCGATTTCGCGCAGCCGCGCGATGTTCCCGGCCGACCAGTTGTTGACGCCCCACGCCCGGATCAGTCCGGAGCGGGTGAGCCCGGCGAGGTCCTCGACCAGATCCTCCAGCGCGACGTCGTCGCGGCGCAGGTCGCCGAGGATCACCAGGTCCGCGACGTCGAACCCGCCGCGCAGGAACGCGTTTTCCAGCTGCGGCCGGAATCCCTGGTCGCCGAAGCCTTCGATCCACAGCTTCGCCGAGACGAGGTAGTCCTCGCGCGGGATGCGGGCGGCTCGGATGATCGCGCTCCAGAGCACGTCGGTGAAGACCGGCGGGTGGCCGGGCATGCCGTAGACGCCGACGTCGAACAGGTTCACGCCGGCCTCGACCGCGGCGCGGATCATCGCGACCGAGTCGGCGAAGTCCATCCGGTCGTAGGTGTGCCACGAACCGAGCGAGAGCAGCGAAACGTCCAACCCGGACGTGCCGACCTTGCGGCGGGGCAGGGGCGAGGATGCGGACACGAGACCTCCTTGGCTCGTAAGGGAATCGGGATCAGGGGAGACGGGGGTCGACGACGGCTTTCGTTTCGTCCAGCCGGTGCATGGCCTCGATCCGCTCGCTCGCGCCGGAGAGCCCGACCGGCGAGCCGAACAGCCGGTCCCACGGCATCCGGGCGGCGAAGGAACCGAAGAACTCGATCGCGTGGTGGTAGTCGGCGATGTCGCCGTTGAGCGAACCGACGACGGTCAGTTCCTTGCCCATCACCGTGCCGAGCGGGACCGGCGTCGGCTCCGGCCCGGTGCTGCCGACGATCACGACCCGCCCGCGCTGCGCCGCCATCGCGACCGCCTCGCGGCCGATCGACGGCGCGCCGGCGAAGTCCAGCACGAGATCGCCGCCGTGGCCGCCGGTCAGTTCGGTGACGCGCTCGACGATCGCGTCCGAACCGCCCGCGACGTCGACCACGTCGTCGGCTCCGAATTCCTTCGCCAGCTCCAGCCGTGAGGCGGGCGCGCCGACGGTGATGACGCTGCCCGCTCCGCTCAGGTGCGCGACCGCGGTCGCGAACAGGCCCAGCGCGCCGGATCCCTGCACCACCACGCGAGATCCGGGCCGGACGCCGCCGACCCGGTCGAACGCGCGCAGCACGGTCTTCGCCGCGCATCCGGCCATCGCGGCCCAGGTGTCGGGCACCTCGGCGGGCAGCAGCAGCTTCGCCGCGCCCGGGACGACGTAGGCGTATTCGCACAGCCCGGCAGTCGCGAACGGCGCGACGTCAGAGCGCTGCAGGAAGCCGTAGCCGCGCCGCGAGCACGCGACCGGTTCGCGCAGCACGGTGCAGCCGTAACACTCGCCGCACGTGGATTCCGACCACCCGATCCGCGCGCCGGCAGCGATCTCGCGACCGAGCGCGTCGCGCGTGTCCGGTCCGGCCGCCACCACTTCGCCGACCATTTCGTGGCCGAGCACCATCGGCAGCATGCCCGGGAAACTCATCTTCCCGGACCAGATCTCCACGTCCGTGCCGCACAGCGTCGCGCACGAGACGCGGACCAGCGCCGCGCCTGCTTCGAGCTCGGCGGGCAGCGGGAGTTCGGTCAGCTCCAGCGGCGCGCCGTGCTCGGTCAGCACCGCGGCGCGGGTGGAAGTCGGGACGGTCATGGGAAACCTTTCCGGGGACTGGCGGGCCCTGCGGGGCCGTGTGATGGGTTAGTCTACGGACGTCGACAAAAATGTCGAGTCCCCGAATCCCTCCAGGAGCGCCTGTGCCGACCTCAGTTGCGGACCTCGTCTTGCGGGCAGCAGCGGTGCACACCATGGCCGGTGCCGCGCCCGCGACCGCGCTGGCCGTGCGGGACGGACGCGTGCTGCGCGCCGGAACCGACGCCGACCTGCGGGAGCTGATCGGCCCCGGCACGCGGGTGCTCGACCTCGGCGACCGCGCGGTGCTGCCGGGCATCAACGACGCGCACCTGCACGCCACGTGGCTGGGAGCGCTGTGGCCGGACACCCTGTTCGCCGACGACGGCGCGCCGGGACCTGGTCCGGAAAAGCCGCTGCGCACCGCTGCCGAACGCCGGGCGGCCATCCTCCGCGCGGGCGAAATCCTTGCCGCGCTGGGCATCACGAGCTACACCGAACCCGGCCTCGGCCCGGGGGAGGACGACGGGCACATCGGCGCGTTCGGCATGTCCGTCGTCGAGCAGTACCGGGAACTGGCCGCCGAAGGACTGCTGCGGGCACGGGTGACCGCGCTTTGGCTGTACGGCGAACTCGACGGCCCGAGCACCCTGGACGGCTTCCGCGCCGGACTGGCCACAGTGGACGGACCCGGTCCGGACCCGCGCCGGCTGAACTTCCGCGGCGTCAAGATCTTCGCCGACGGCATCCCGCCGATGCGCTCGGCCTACACGCACCACTGCTACGCCGACGGCAGCCACGCCCACCTGCTCGTCGGCGGCGCGGACGACCCGGAACGCGAGGAGAACTTCACCCGGATGGTCCGCACCGCGCACGAGGCCGGACTGCAGGTCGGCGTGCACGCGACCGGCGACCGGGCGATCGAGCTGATGCTGGACGCCGTCGAACGGGCCAGGGAGGAACGCGACGCCGACCTCGGCCACTACGTCATCCACGGCGACCTGGTCAACGCGGCGCAGCTGAAGCGGATGGCCCGGCTGGGGGTCGGGCTGTCCGCCCAGGCCGGGATCGCGGTCCGCACCGCCGGAGTGGTCGACGCGGCGCTGGGGGCGGGCAGTTCGGACGCCGCGTGGCCGCTGCGAGAGGCGCTGGACGCCGGGATCCCGTTGTGCCTGACCTCGGACGCGCCGGTGCTGCCGCCGGACTGGCGCAAGGAAATCGCCGCCGCGGACCAGTGGATGGGGCCGGCCGAGGACGTGCGGCAGCGGATGGAAACGCTGCTGCGCTGCTACACCGTGCACCCGGCTCGGCAGGACGGTGCGGCTTCGTGGAAAGGCACGCTCGCGCCGGGGATGGCGGCTGATCTGTGCGTGCTGTCCGCGGATCCGTTCACGGTGACCCCGGCCGAGCTGCCCGAGGTCGAGGTCGACCTGACTGTCCTCGATGGACAGATCGTGTTCGAGCGTTCGCCCGGAACGATCGCCTGACGTCGGTGAAGGGCCCCTTGAGGGAATCTGATTCCTTCAAGGGGCCCTTCACCGACGGCTGGCTCAGGTGAGCAGCTGGCCGCCGTCCACCGGGAGGCTGGTGCCGGTGATGTGGGCGGCGGCCGGGCTCGCCAGGAACACCACGGCCGCGGCGACGTCCTCGACCGCGGCCATCCGGCCGTCCGGGATCCGCGCCACCCACGCGTCGTGCGCGGGCGATCCGGGCGGCATCGCGGCGGCGAGCATCGGCGTCGCGACCGGGCCGGGGGCGACCGCGTTGACCCGGATCTTGTGCTCCGCCAGCTCGATCGCCGCCCAGCGCGTCAAAGCGTCGACGGCCGCTTTGCTGCTTTCGTAGCCGCCCATTCCCGGCGTGGGCTGCCGCCCGCCGATCGAGGACAGGTTCACCACGACCCCGGGCTCGCCGCGGTGGACCATCCGGCGGGCGACCAGCTGCGTCATCAGGAAAGTGCCGTGCACATTGGTCGAGAGGATGCGCAGCAGATCCGCGCCGGGCAGGTCCAGCAGCCTGCCGTGGACGCTGAGCAGACCGGCGTTGTTGACCAGGACGTCGACCGGGCCGACCTCGTCGAGCGCGGCGGAGATCGCCGTCTCGTCGGTGATGTCGAGCCGGATTCCGCGCCCGCCAACCGGTTTGGCGGCTTCTTCGGCGCCGTCGAGGTCGGCGAGCACCACGGAATCGCCGGCCTGGGCGAAGGCGGCGCCGATCGCGGCGCCGATGCCGCCGGCACCTCCGGTGATCAGCACGGTACGGGCAGCGGGCATCGTCGTTTCCTTTCGCCGGGAGCGAGGTTCGCGGGCTTATAGTATACAAGCGTAGAAAATAAATCCCTTGAATCGCAGGAGGAATCGTGGCGACGGATCGACCTGGACTGGGCCCGGCGTTCCCGCGCGTGCCGGCGTTGTCGCTCGGCTCGTGGAACACCTGGGACCGGATGGAGTTCGGCGACGCGGTGGCGCTGATCGCCCGCGCGGCCGAACTGGGGCACGCCTTCTTCGACGTCGCGCACTACGACATGGGCCCGCACGCCGAGGGTTCCACGACCGATCAGATCTTCGGCCGCGCGGTGCGCGAGGCCGGGCTCGCCCGCGAAGATTGGCTCTACTGCGGGAAGCTCTGGCTCTGGGACTATCCGAACGTCGGCTTCGCGCAGCAGATGAACACCTCGCTGGAACGCGTCGGCGTCGAGTCGGCCGATCTGGTCGTGGTCGGCGACTACTTCGGCGAAGTCGACCTCGAGCGGGTCGTCGCGGACGTCGCCGAGCAGATCGAAGCCGGCCGGTTCCGCGCGTGGGGTGTGAACAATTGGCGCATTGACGATCTGCGCAAAGCTTTTGACATCGCGCGCAAACGTGGTTTGGCGCCGCCGGTTTTCGCGCAGCTCAAGTACGGGCTCGCGCGGCGGTCGATGGCCGAGGGCGAGTACTACGCGCCACTGTTCGCTTCCGGAGAGCTGACTTTGCAGGCGTCGGACATTTTCGAAGGCGGGCTGCTCGTCGGGAATCTGAAGCCGAATCGCAAGATCGGCGCGGACGTCGGCGGCATCCGGGAGAAGATCGCCGCCGCTTGGCCTGCGGTGCAACGGATCGCGAGCGAACTGGACGCTTCGCCCGCGCAGCTGGGAATTGCCTTCTGCCTGGCCAATCCCGCGACCGCGAACGTCCTCGTGGGCGTATCGCGGCGGGCGCAGCTGGAGGACAATGCGGGCGCGATCGCCTTGCTGGGGCGCGTCGGCGCGGACCGGATTCGCGAGCTGACCAAGGAGCTGTGGCTCGATCGCGAGGTCGCCGCCGACGGAACCTGGTGAAGGGGCTGGTGTTTTTTGTCGACGTGCGTAGACTAAAGCTCCCCGGGGTGCCCGGAGAGGCACCCCCGACGCCGTGAGGAGCCGCCACATGACGAAACCAGCGCCGGACCGCATCGTCGACATCGCCATCGGGTACATGGGCGCGAAGCAGTTGTTCGCCGCCTCGCGGATCGGCCTGTTCCGCGCGCTCGCCGACGGTCCGCGAACGGCGCCGGAACTCGCCGCCGCCACGGGCACGGGCGAGCAGCTGACCCGGATCCTGGCCGACGCGATGAACGCGCGCGGTCTGCTGGAGCGCGCCGACGGCCGCTACTCGCTGGCCGAGGACGCGCAGGAGTACCTGGGCGGGAACGGCGCTACGGATCTGGCGCCGTTCCTGACCTTCCTCAACGAAATCAGCTACGGCCACTGGCTCCAGTTCGACGCCACTGTGGACAGTGGCAAACCGGGCGACCTCCAGATGGACGAGGGCCGCTGGGCGACGTTCATGGCGGGCGTGATGCGCTACAACTCGCTGCACGCGTCGATGCTCGCGCGCGCATTCGATTTCTCGCCGTACCGCTCGATGCTCGATCTGGGCGGATTGTCGCCGGAATTCGCGATCGGCGCGTTGCGGGCGAATCCCGCACTGACCGCTCGCTTCGTTTTCGGACCCGAGTCCACGCAAGGGATCACCGACGCGGTGAATGCGGCCGGGTGCGCGGATCGCATCAGCATCGATCCCGCGCCGACCGAATCCGCGGAACCGGGCGGTGAGCACGATCTGGTGATGGTGAACCACGTTGTGCACCGGTTCACCGCGGAGCAGAACCGGAAAATCCTGGCCAACGCCCGCGCCGCCGCCGGAGACGGAGCGACGTTGCTGCTGCTGGACTTCTTCCTCGACGACGACGAACGGCAGCGTCCGATCGACGCGCTGCACGCGGGGGAGTACTTCGTGATCGACGGAACCGTCGTCTATCCGGAGGCGGAAGTCCGCGAATGGCTGGACGGTGCAGGATGGCGCGTATGCGATGTCCTCGCACTGCCGGGAAGCCCGCGCGTTCTGGTCGCCGACGCCGTCTGAAAACGGCATCGGGGCCGGGAGGTAACAAACGCATCCGGCCCGTTGATTTTTTAGCCGACAATCGTAGACTATCCCGCACCACGGCGAGCCGGGCCGCACTCGAAGGCCCGCCGTTCCCGGCGGGGCGCCGAGCGATCCCGCCGGCGGTCCAGCACCCTGAGAGAGGGACTCAATGACGAGGACAAGGACAGCGGCGTTGTTCGCGGCAGCCGCCGCGGCGCTGCTCGCGATCGCCGGATGCACCGGCTCGGGCGCCGCCGGGGCGGGCGCGGGCACCGACGAGCTGAAGGCGGGCGTGTTCCTCGACGTGACGTCGTGGGACCCGGCCAACGCCGACATCGGCTTCGACGGCCCGTACCTGTCCGCGGTCTACGACCCGCTGGTCGCCTTGGACAAGGACGCCAAGCCGATCCCGGCGCTCGCGAAGTCGTGGGACTGGTCGGCCGACCGGCTGACCCTGACCATGCACCTGCGCGACGACGTCGCGTTCGACGACGGCCAGAAGTTCGACTCCGCCGCGGCGGTGGAGAACCTCAACCACCTGAAGTCCGGCACCCGGTCCGGGCAGGCCTACATCGACGTGAAGAGCGTCGAGGCGACGGACGCCTCGACGGTCGTGCTCCATCTGTCCGAACGCGACGACGCGCTGCTGTACTTCATGGGTCTCGGGCGCAGCTGGATGGCCTCGCCCAAGGCGATCAAGGCCAACTCGCTCGCCAACGGCCCGGACGGCTCCGGCCCGTACACCTTCGACAAGGCGTCTTCGCAGCCGCAGTCGCAGTACGTCTTCAAGAAGCGCGCGAAGCACTGGGACAGCGCCACCTACCCGTTCCCGACGGTGCGGCTGTTCCCGATCACCGACCAGGCGGCGAGCTTCAACGCGATGCTTTCCGGCCAGCTGAACGTCCAGTTCGCCAACGCGGCCAACCTGCCGAAGGCACAGCAGAACGGCTGGAACGTCGCGAAGAAGCCGGCGTCGTGGGTGGGCGTGCAGTTCGCCGACCGCACCGGCAGCCAGGTGAAGGCGCTCGGCGACCAGCGCGTGCGGCAGGCGATCTCCTACGCGTTCGACGCGGCGGGGATCCTGAAGGCAGTCGGCAACGACGCCGGCACGGTCACCGACCAGCTCTGGCCGAGCGGCAGCCAGGTGTACGACCCGGCGGGCAACGGCAAGTACAAGACTGACCTCGCGAAGGCCAAGCAACTGCTGGCCGAGGCGGGCTATCCGAACGGGTTCAGCCTGAAGATGCCCATGTCCACGATCTTCCAGGCGTGGCAGCCCGCCGCCGAGCAGACCTTCGGGCAGCTGGGCATCAAGGTCGACTGGCAGAACATGTCGATGCCGGACTACCAGAAGAACGCGCCGACGTACCCGATGTTCCTCGCGGTGATCGCGATGGACGGCAACGACATGGCCACGCTGACCGACCAGGTCACGTCGAAGCAGTGGTACAACCCCAATCCGTCGGTGGACGCCTTCCCGGAGGTGAAGGCGCTCGTGCAGAAGGCGGAACAGGCCCAGCCCGGCCCGGCGCAGACCGCGGCCCTCAAGGAGCTGAACACGAAGCTCGTGGACCTCGCCTGGTGGAACGTCTGGTACCAGGCCGACAACCTCTACTTCAGCGTCAAGGGCATCACCGTCACGCCGATCACCGGCATGATGTTCCCGACGCTGCGGTTCATCCAGCGCGGCTGACGCGCCCGTCGTCCCGGGGCGGGTCTGTCCTCTGTGGAGGGACCCGCCCCGGGAAGGAGCCGGAACATGCTCACATTCATCGTCAAACGCCTGGTGTCCGGGATCCTGTTGCTCGTGCTCGTCACGAGCGGCACGTTCTTCCTGGCGCACACGGCGGTGGGGGACCCGACCGCCGGGCTGCTCGGCAACAGCGCGACCCCCGCGCAGCAGGCGGCGCTGCGCGCCCAGATCGGGTACGACCGGCCGCTGCTCGTCCAGTTCTGGGACTGGCTGTCGCACGCGGCCACCGGCGATTTCGGGACTTCCTGGCGGAATTTCCAGCCGGTCGGCGAGCAGATCGCGCTGCGGGTGCCGGTGACGCTGTCGGTCGTCATCGCCGCCACGCTGCTCGCCGCGATCCTCGGTGTGCTCGTCGGGGTCATCTGCGGCCTGCGTCCCGGCGGCGTCGTCGACCGCGTGCTGAAGCTCGCGTCGGTGGTGCTGTTCGCGCTGCCCGGGTTCTGGGTCAGCCTCGTGCTCGTCACCTGGTTCGCGATCCAGCTGCAGTGGTTCCCCGCGGTCGGCTACGTGTCGCCGGACCAGTCGGTGACCGGCTGGCTGCGCTCGATCGCACTGCCGTCGATCTCGCTGTCGCTCGGCGCGATCGTGATGATCGCCGAACAACTGCGCAACGGCTTCCTCCAGGTCGCCAACCAGGACTTCGTGCGCACGCTGCGGGCGCGCGGCCTGTCGTCGCGCCGGGTCACGACGCACGTGCTGCGCAACGCCTCGCCGTCCGCGCTGACCGTGCTGGCGCTGATGTTCGTCGGCCTGCTCGGCGGCGCGGTGGTCGTGGAGATCGTGTTCAACCTGCCGGGGATCGGCAGCCTGACGCAGTCGGCGTCGCAGATCGGGGACATCCCGGTGCTGCTCGGCCTGACCGCGGTGACCGTCGTGTTCGTCGTGATCGTCAACTTCCTGCTCGACCTCGTGCTCGGGTGGGTCAACCCGAAGGTGCGCGACCGATGACCGCTGCCCCGTTCCCCGCCACGCTCGCCCCGGTGAAGCGGATCTCGCTGACGCGCCGGTACTTCCGCCGCCCGGTCGGCGTGGTCGCGCTGGTCGTGTTCGCGATCGTCGTGCTGGCCGCGGTGTTCGCGCCGTGGCTGGCCCCGTACGACCCGAACCACGTCGACTTCGTGCTGACCCACGCCGAACCCGGCAACGGGCACCTGCTCGGCGGCGACTCCGCCGGACGCGACATCTTCAGCCGCCTGCTCTACGGCGCGCGGACCACGCTGTACGGCGGCGTGATCACCTGCGTCACCGGAATCGTGCTCGGCGTCCCGACCGGCGTGGTCGCCGGGTACTTCGGCGGCGCGACCGACCGGATCTGCTCGTGGATCAGCGACGCGCTGCAGTCGGTGCCCGGGATGATCGTGCTGCTGGTCGTCGCGGCCGGGACCGGCCAGGATTTCACCGTGCTGATGATCGCGCTCGGCGTGTTTCTCGCGCCCGGGTACTACCGGATCACCCGCGCCCGTGCGCTGACGGTGCGCCGGGAGCCGTACATCGACGCCGCGCGCGTGGCCGGGGTCGGCACGCTGCGGATCCTGCGCACGCACCTGCTGCGCGCGGTGTACGCGCCGATCATCGTGCAGACCGCGCTCACCGCCGGGCTCGCCATCGGCATGCAGGCCGGTCTGCAGTTCCTCGGCATCGGTTCGGCGTCGACGCCCAGCTGGGGCCAGACGATGAACGACGGCTTCCTGAACATGCTGACGTACCCGCTGATCCTGCTGTGGCCGTCGATCGCGCTGGGCGTGACCATCGCCGCGCTGGCCTTCATAGGCTCGACGCTCGCCGACTTGGTCAGCGTCCGCGCCGAACAGCCGACGCGGCGCGGCCGGGCTCGGGTGCGGGAAGCGCTCGCGGCTCCTGCGCCGGATGCTTTGGGCGACAGCGGGTCTTCGGGCGCGCACGAGCACGCGGCGGCGGATTGCGCGCTGCGGATCGAGAACCTGCGCGTCGGCTACGCGACGGACAAGGGCTTCAAAGAGGTCGTGCGCGGGGTGTCACTGGACGCGGCTCCCGGCGAGGTGCTCGGGATCGTCGGCGAATCCGGATCCGGCAAGACGCAGACGGTGTTCTCGGTGCTCGATCTCCTGCCGCCCGGCGGAACCGCGGTCGCCGACGCGATCTGGGTCGGCGGGCGCGAGGTCGGGAACGCGGCGGAGCGGGCGAAACTGCTCGGCCGCGAGATCGGGTACGTGCCGCAGGAGCCGATGACGAACCTCGACCCGTGCTACCTGATCGGGCACCAGCTCGTCGAGCCGCTGCGCCGCGTCCACGGGCTGGACAAGGCCGCGGCGAAGGCACGGGCGCGCGAGGTGCTGTTGCAGGTCGGCCTCACCGACCCGGACCGCGTGATGGCGAGCTACCCGCACCAGATTTCCGGCGGCATGGCGCAGCGCGTGCTGATCGCCGGCGCGGTGGCCGGGCGGCCGTCGCTGCTGGTCGCCGACGAACCGACGACCGCGCTGGACGTGACGGTGCAGGCCGAGGTGCTGGAGCTGCTGCGCGAGCTGCAGGCCGAGTACGGGATGGCGCTGGTGATCGTGACGCACAACTTCGGCGTCGTCGCGGACATCTGCGACCGCGTCGTGGTGATGAAGGACGGCCGGATCGTGGAAACCGGTCCGGTGGAACGGATCTTCCGCGCGCCCGAGGACCCCTACACCGCCGAGCTGATCAGCGCGTCGCTGGACGACACCGAAGGACGGGAAGAGTTGGACGAAGCCTGGGAACGGCGCGGCCTCGCCCACGCGGCCGGAGAGGAGGCCGGACGATGACCGCTCCGCTGCTCGCGATCGAGGACCTCGTGGTCGACTACCGGCTCAGCCGCCGGGCGCGCTTCCGGGCCCTGAAAGGGATCTCGCTCGACGTCAAGCCAGGCGAATGCGTCGGGCTGGTCGGCGAAAGCGGGTCGGGGAAGTCCACTTTGGGCAAAGCCGTCCTTGGCCTCGCCGCGCCGGAGTCCGGCCGGATCACCTTCGACGGCGAGGACATCACCCACGCTCGCGGTGCCGTGCGGCGCCGGCTGGCGAGCGACATCCAGGTGGTGTTCCAGGATCCGTACGGTTCGCTGGACCCGACGATGACGGTCGGCGAAGTCCTCGCGGAACCGCTGGTGGTGGCGGGAACCTCGCGCGCGGACGCCCGGACGGCGGTCGCTGGCATGCTCGACCGCGTGCGCCTGCCAGCGGACGCCGTGCACCGGTATCCCGGGGAGTTCTCCGGCGGGCAGCGGCAGCGGATCGCGATCGCGCGGGCGCTGGTCCGGCGGCCGCGGCTGATCGTGTGCGACGAGCCGGTGAGCGCGCTCGACCTGACCACGCAGGCGACGATCCTCGACCTGTTCCTGGAACTGCAGCGCGAAACCGGGGTGTCGTACCTGTTCGTGTCGCACGACTTGGGTGTGGTGCACCGGATCTGCCACCGGGTCTCGGTGCTGTACCGGGGAGAGATCGTGGAGTCCGGCCCGACCGCCGCGGTCACCCGGGCGCCGGAGCATCCGTACACGCAGCGGCTGCTGCTGGCCGCTCCGGTGGCGGACCCGGCCCGGCAGGCGGAACGCCGGGCCGCCCGGCTCGGGCTCGGGTGACGACTCCGGGGCCCGCCGCCCCGAATCGGCACCCGCAGGGTCACCTCCGCCGCGCGAGAATACGAGTTAGAGTCTGCAACCATGCCTAAGGTCATCGATCACGATCAGCGACGACGGGAGATCGTCGAGGTCGCCAAGAAGCTGATCATCGAAGGCGGGTTCGAAGCCGCCACGATGCGCAGCATCGTCACCGCGGCCGGGTTCGCGAACGGTGCCCTGAAGCACTACTTCCCCAGCAAGGACAGCATCATCGCGGCGACGTTCGAGAGCGTGCTGCAAGAGACCTCGCAGCGGATGTCCGAACTCGACCCCGCGCTCGGCCCGATGGAGTCGCTGCGCGGGTTCGTCGAGGCGGCGATCCCGTTCGACGAGCACCAGATCGCGTCCGCGCGGGTGCTGCTCGTGCTGTGGGAGCACTCGGTGGCGAACCCGGATCTCGCCCGGCAGTACCGGGATCTGCTGACCAGTTGGCGCGCGGAGCTGACCACGCGGATCGCGGCTGCCCGGGGGAAAGGCGAGGAGCCCGGCGCGCCCGCGATCACCGTGCTGGCGGACGAGATCGTCGCGGTGTCCATCGGGGCGAACGTGACCAGTCTGATGCATCCGGTGGGGGAGGTCGCCGGGCGGTACCGCGCCTACATCGACGGGCTGATGGCCAGGGTCGCTCTCTGAACCCGCGCCCGGGGCGCGGAAGGGCGGTTCCGGGGAACGCACGGGCAAACCCGCGCGCATCTGGGTCCGGTTGCCCCGGATGCCCGGGAAGTCCACTGCTAACGTCGGCTGTCGGCCGGGCGGCGCGCGCCCGGGCGAGCGACGAGCCGAGGGGGGCTTCTTGAGCAATCCGCTGATCGCGCCGACGAAGGATTCGACGACGGCGTATTCCGGGATCAGTCTTCTCGAGGGCGCCGCGGGCCTGAAAGAGGCGATCGAAGGCGGGTCGTGGGCGTCGGTCGCGATGGGCGCGGTCGGGGTCGCGCTGGACGCGCTGTCGACGGCGCTCGACCCGTTCGGCGCGATCCTCGCCGCCGGGGTCGCCTGGCTGATGGAGCACGTGGGCCCGCTGAAGGAAGCGCTCAACGCGCTCACCGGCGACGCGGACCAGATCAAGGCCCAGGCCGAGACCTGGACGAACGTCGCGAAGGAACTCGAGTCGATCGGCGCGGACCTCACCGAGCAGGTCGAACGGGATCTGCAGTCCTGGACCGGCGAGGCGGCCGACGCCTACCGGGAGCGGACCAAGGACGTCGCGAACCTGCTGGGCGCGGCGCAGAAGGGCACCGAGGGCGCCGCGTCCGGCGTGAAGACCGCGGGCGAGGTCGTCGCCGCGGTGCGGATGCTGGTGCGCGACATCATCGCGCAACTGGTCGGGCACCTGATCAGCTGGGCGCTGCAGGTCCTGCTGACGGCCGGGATCGGCCTGGCGTGGGTGGTGCCGCAGGTCGCCGCCGCGGTCGCCAAGACCGCGGCGCAGATCGCGAAGCTCACGACCCGCCTGGTGCAGGCGCTCAAGGCGTTGCTGCCGCTGCTGAAGAAGGCCGGGACGCTGTTCGGCGACGCCGCCAAGTCGCTGAAGGGCATCAAGGGCGGCAAACCGCCCGCCGCGCCGAAGCCGAAGGACATCTCGACGCCGAAGGGCTCCCCGGGAGGGAAGGGCGGCGGCAAGGCCGACGAGTCCACCACCACCTCGTCCGCGGCTCCGCCCCCGCCGCACCGGAGCGACCCGCCGCCGCCTCCGCCCAAGGGCGACTCCTCGCCGGGCGGCGGCCACGGCGGCGGCCCGGTCCCGCCGCCCGCTTCCCGCGGGATGCAGTCCCCGCCGCCGGCGCCGAAGAAACCCCCGGCCGCGCAACCGAAATCGCCGCCGCTGAAGGACCAGGGCACCAACCCGCGCTCGCCGGAGAACGTGCGCTGCGAGAAGGACCCGATCGACGTCTCGACCGGGCAGATGATCCTCGCCGAGGTCGACGCCGAGTTCTTCGGCACGCTGCCGCTGCGGCTGGAACGCACGCATTTCTCCGGTTTCCGCACCGGCGGGCTGTTCGGCGCGAGCTGGATGTCCACTGTGGACCAGCGGATCGAGGTGCACGACGCGGGCGTCAGCCTCGCCGTCGCCGACGGCACCGTCGCCCACTACCCGCATCCGCCGGTCGGCGAGTGGATCGTCGCCGAACAGGGCCCGCTGCGCCCGCTGACCCGGCTGGACGACGGCGGCTACCTGGTGGAGGACCAGGTGACGGCCCTCGCGATGCGCTTCGCCGGGGACACCGGCGCGCTGCTCTCGCTCAGCGACCGCCACGGCCACCGCGTCGACTTCCTCCGCGACGCCGACGGAACCCCGGTGGAGCTGCGGCACAGCGCCGGGTACCGCGTGCGCGTGACCACGTCCGGCGGCCGCGTCACCGCCTACCATTCGGTCGGCGCCGGTCCGGACGTCGAACTCGCCCGGTTCGGCTACACCGACGGCCGGCTCACCGAGGTGGTCAACCCGTCCGGCACGGCCATGCGCTACGAGTACGACGACGCGGGCCGGATCGTGTCCTGGACCGACCGCAACGGCGAGTGGTACCGCTACCACTACGACGCCGAGGGCCGCGTCGTGCGCACCGAGGGCTCGGGCGGATTCCTCAGCGGCACGATGGAGTACGACCCGGGCAACAGGATCACCCGGTCGGTCGATTCGCTGGGCCACACCACGGAGTTCCGGTTCAACGAGGCCGGTCAGGTGATCGCCGAGACCGACCCGCTCGGCCGCACGACCCGCTACGAGTGGGATGCCCGCGACCGGCTCCTCAGCGAGACCGATCCGCTGGGCCGCACCACTTCCTACACCTACGACGGCCTCGGCGAGCTGCTGTCGGTCACCGCCCCGGACGGCGCCCGCACCACCTACGAGCGCAACGAGTCCGGCTTGCCGGTGTCGATGACCGGACCGTCCGGCCAGGTCAAGCGGTGGGAGTACGACGAGTCCGGCAACCTGCTGCGGGAGACCGAGCCGGACGGCGCGACCACCACCAGCACGTACGACGAGCGCGGGGTCCTGACGTCGGTGACCGACGCGCTCGGGGCCACCACGCGGATCGAGTCCGACGAGAGCGGGCTTCCGGTCGCGGTCACCGACGCGCGCGGCGGCACGACCCGCTACGACCGGGACCGCTTCGGCCGGATCGTCGCGATCACCACCCCGGCGGGGGCGCAGGACCGGTTCGGGTACACAGTGGACGGTCGGCTCGTCTGGCACCGGGACGCCGACGGCGCGCTCGAGAGGTGGACCTACGACGGCGAGGGGAACGCCCGCACCCACACCGACGCCGGGGCGGGGGTCAGCACCGGCGAATACACCCACTTCGACCTGCTCGCCGCGGAGAACCGCGCGGACGGCAGCCGGGTTTCGTTCGGCTACGACACCGAGCGCAGGCTCATCGCGGTCACCAACGAGCAGGGCCTCGTCTGGAGCCACGAGTACGACGCCGCCGGATACCTGGTGCGGGAGACCGATTTCGGCGGCGTGACCGTGCGGTACCGCTACGACGCGGCCGGACAGCTGGTGGAGCGGACCGACCCGGCAGGCACCTCGACGTACCGCTACGACCTGGCCGGGAACGTCGTCGAGCAGACCGTCGGCGAAGTGACCACGCGCTTCAGCTACGACCCCGACGGCCGGATCACCGGCGCGGACGACGGGCGCACCAAGGTCACGCTGGAACGCGACGCCGCCGGCCGCGTCGTCGCCGAGACGGTGAACGGCCGCACGATCCGGTCGGCCTACGACGCGGCCGGACGCCGGATCTGGCGGCGGACGCCGTCCGGCGCGGAAAGCACGTGGGACTACGAAGGCGGCGAACCGGCGGCGCTGCGCGCGGGCGGGCGCACGCTGCGCTTCGACCGGGACCCGGCGGGCCGGGAGGTCCGGCGGACGCTGGACGGCGGCGTCACGGTCGAGTCATCCTGGTCGGCCGCGGCGCAGCTGCTCGCGCAAACGATCAGCACCGGCGCCGGGCAGCCGGTGCAGGAACGCGCGTACCAGTACCGCCCGGACGGCCACCTCGGCGCGCTCCGCGACCGGCTCACCGGACCGCGCGAGTTCACCCTCGACGCCGCCGGCCGCGTCACGGCGGTGCGTTCGCCGCAGTGGACCGAGCGCTACGGCTACGACCCCGCGGGCAACCTCGTCAACGCGTACTGGCCGGCCGAAACCGAGCGGCACGCGCTCGGCGGACGGATGTACCGCGGCAACGTCGTCGACGGCGCGGGCGCGGTCCGTTACGTCCACGACGAACGCGGGCGCATGGTCCGGCGGGAGGCTCCCGGCGCGGTCTGGCAGTTCTCGTGGAACCCCGGCGACCAGCTCACCGACGTGCTGACCCCGGACGGCACCCGCTGGCACTACACGTACGACCCGTTCGGCCGCCGGATCGCGAAGGAGCACTTCGCCGCGGACGGCGTCTCGCTGCTCGAGCGGGTCGATTTCACCTGGGACGACCGCGTGCTGGTGGAACAGGCCGCGCGCGGCCGGGTCACCGCGTGGGACTACGAGCCGGACAGCTTCCGCCCGCTGCTGCAACGGGAACTGGCGTCGCGCGGACCGCGGGAGCCGGTCGACGAGCAGTTCAGCCTGATCGTGGCGGACCTCTCGGGAGCCCCGGCGGAACTGGTGGCCCCGGACGGCCGCGTGACCTGGTACGCGCGCACCGGTCTGTGGGGCGCCGCCGTGCAGGAGACCGCGGCCGGAGCCAGCACGCCGCTGCGGTTCCAAGGGCAGTACCACGACGCCGAAACCGGGCTGCACTACAACCTCGCGCGCTACTACGACCCGGCGCTGGCCCGCTATCTCAGTCCGGACCCGATCGGTCTCGACGGCGGCTCCCACCAGTACGCCTTCGCGGGCAACCCGCACGCGTACGCCGACCCGTACGGGCTCGCCCCGGACTTGTGCAGGGGGACCACGCCCTCGGGCGCCGGTCCCTCGGGCACCACCACGCGAGGCAGGCCAGACCTCCGGATCAACACCGACGTGCCCAATCACGGGCCCGCCTGGTACGACAAGATGTCGCCCGGGGGCAAGTACGGGGCGAAGAAGCTGGACAAGAAAACGGGCAAGATGGTGCCCAAGTACAGCAACCGCACCGCGGCGGGCTACGTCAACCCCGACCACATGCACGGCAACATGATCCCGCTCTGGGCGAAGGCGGCGAAATCGCCGCTGCCTCCCGAACTGTCGCACCTGGACAAGAACAACCTCGGCCAGCTGAGCCGGACCGACCAGACGAAGCTGAAGAACTGGCTGAGCCACCCGGACCGGCGGTTCGACACGAAACAGCCCGGCGAGTCCTACACCGGCCAGCCGGGCAACGAGATCAAGGGGCACAGCAAGAGCAAGAACCCCGCGTTCAAGAACGACCCCGAACGGCAGGGCGGCGTGCTCGGGCACGACACCGCGGCGGGCACCGACTGGAACAAGAACGGGATGAAGCGGCCGCGTCAGGACAACCTCGAACACAACAACCAGACCGACACCTACCACGGCATCGAGTCTTCGGGCCGTTCGTCGGGCAGCGGGTCGAAGGAAGACCGGTACGACGCCCCCGGACCGAACAACCACGGGCTGCCCGAGTACTGGAACCGGGACCACCCGGGGTTCAACGACCAGGGCGGGCCGTGGCCTTCCTACAAGGAAGGCGAGTTTACGCCCGACGCGCCGACCACGCCCACCGCGCCGAAGCTGCCGGACCCGCCCGCTCCCGACGGACGGCCCGCCAAGCGCCCGCGGCTCGATTAGGCGGGGGAGAAGGCAGGACGGCGGCACTGGGCGTCGTCCTGCCGCGGCGGCTCCGGGCCGGGGCTTCGCCGGAGCGGCGAGTCCGGCGGAAATGCCACCGGATCTCGGAGGCGCGCGTGCCGGAATTCCCGCCGGGATCAGCCGGTGTGCGGCCTTTTCCCGGCCGTTCGGCGGGATTCCGGTCCGTGCGCGTGCTCCGCGTGGCGTCGTCCTGGACCAGACGCGAGGTTTTGTCTACGCTTGGAGAATGACAACCGCGTTCCCGGTCACCCGCACGCTGTCCTCCCGTCCCGCCGCCGGGCCTCCGGTCGTGCTGATTCACGGTTTCGCGTCTTCGGCAGCGGCGGACTGGCCCGCCGAGTGCTGGGCCGACCCGCTGGCGGCCGCGGGACGGGAGACGATCGTGGTGCACCTGCCCGGCCACGCGGGCGGTCCGAAGGTCGCCGAGGCCGGCGAGGTCACCGCCGCCCGGGTCGTGGACGCGCTGGCCGAATGCGCGGGCACGGAGGAGGTCGACGTCGTCGGCTACTCGCTCGGCGCGCGGCTCGCCTGGGATCTCGCCCGGCATCCCCGGACTTCGGTGCGCCGCCTCGTTCTCGGCGGGCTGAGCCCGCGGGAACCGTTCGCCGCGGTCGATCTCGCCGCCGCACGAGCGGCTGTCCGAGGCGGACCGTCGCCCGCTGATCCGCTCACCGGTGCGATCGCCGCCATGGCGAGCGCGGGGGACGCGGAGTCGCTGCTGAACCTCGTCGAGGGCCTGGCGGCCGAGCCGTTCGATCCGAGCGCGGGCGTCCCGGCCGTCCCGACGCTGTTCCTCGCCGGACGGGAAGACCTGATGGCGCACGGCATCGAAGAGCTGGCAGCGCAGGTGCCGGGCGCGCGGATGCGGCACGTCGCGGGCGATCACCGCGGCGCGCTCGTCGGAGTGGAACTGCGCGAGGCCGTGCTCGACTTCCTCGGCGCGCCGGACGCGGCCTGACCGGCGAAACGGCCGCGTCCGTGCCAGCCTGTGCTGGTGACGACCTTGGCCCAGCTCCGCAGAACTGCCCTGTCCTACCCGGAAACGGCCGAGCTGACCGTCGACGGCACGGTCGCGTTCGCCGTGCGGGGCAAGGAATTCGCCGCCCTGCGCCCGGATCGGCAGGTCGTGCTCCGGATGACCGGGCCCGACGCGGACGACCTGCGCGCCGAACACCCGACTGCGCGCCGGGTCGCCCGCGCCGGGGTGCGGCTGCCGATCGGGGATCTCGACGGACAGCAGCTGAACCACTGGGTACGGCGGGCGTGGCTGGCCCGCGCGCCGAAGCGGCTAGCCGCCCCGGTAGCCGCGGCGGGCACGGCGGTCGCGGGAGAAGTCGGCGACCTGCCGAGGGCGATCGGGAGCCCGGCCACGCGCGCCCTCCACGCGGCCGGGATCACGACCCTCGCGCACACTGCCGAGCGGACCGACGCCGAACTCCTCGCGCTGCACGGCGTCGGCCCGAAAGCGGTGCGAATCCTTCGCGAGGCTCAGGGCTGACCTGCCGCGGTACGTGAGCCGGCTCCGCTCGGCGGCGGACAGTTATCGCGATGCGCACAGGCCGTTGCGGCGGCCTGGATCGGGCAGAGCACGCGAATCCACGCGGTGTCTCCCGGCTCTGCCCGTCAAGTCAGCGACGCAGCCGAACCGCCGCTGCCAGGACCGGTGTGGCCGCGGCGGTGGCCGCGGCTCCAAACCCGGTGTCGGTAGCGAGAATCCACCGAACGGTCTTCATCGCCAACGTCAAGACCTCGCTGCCGCGCTGGCGCATCTCGGCTTCGAACCGTCCGACGGCCGCGGTGCTGCCGTCTTCGGACAGGTGCCGCACCAGGCTCGCCGCGTCACGAATCGCTGCGCCCGCGCCCATGCCCGCCGTGGGCGGGGTGGCGTGGACGGCGTCGCCGAGGGCGGTGATCCGGCCGGCGGGCCACGGTGCGAGATCAGCCGCGCGGGTGGAGGCGGCGTTGAAGCGGAAAGCGGCGACGCTCTGCGGATCAGCCTTGGCGATGACCTCGAGGGTGTGCTCCGCCCAGCGTCGCTTGCGGAAGGCAGCCAGGATCGCGGCCTGCAGTTCGCCGCCGCGGAGGGTGCGGAGGGCGCCGGTCGCGGCGGATTCGGGAAGCATCGCGCCCCAGATGTAGGTCGGGCCGGTGGTGACGGACATCCGGAGTTCGGGGGCGTCGAGTGCGGCATTGCCGACTGGGTCGAGGAAACCGACGTACAGGGCGGCTCCGTGCGGTGCGATGGCGGTGCCGGAGCGGGATCGCAGTCGTTGCTGCTCGGGCTGGCTGAGGTCGCGGCGGAGGGTACGGCCGGAGAAGCCGATGATGCCTGCCGGACGGTTGGTCGGGCCGCCTGCCAGATGGCGGGCGACTACGGAGTGGGCGCCGTCCGCGCCGACCACCAGATCGGCCGAGATCGGTGCACCGTCGGAGAAGAGAACCTGGGGACCGTCCGCGCTGACGCCGGAGACGGCGCGGCCGAGGTGCAGGTCGTCACCGACGGCTTCGGCCAGCAGGGTGCGCAGGGTGATCCGGTCGACGTCCACGCTTCCGCTGCCGCTCAGGTCGGGTCCGCGGCCGAGGAGCCGGCCGCGGCGGTCCCAGAACGCGTCGCGTTCGCGCAGCCGCAGTGCCGAACCCGAGGCTAGCAACCGCTGCATGATTTTCGGTTCCACCAGTTCCGCGAGCGCCGACTGCGCCCGGTCGTCCAGCGTGATGTGGTAACCGCCGGTCGCGGTCACGTCGGTGTCGCGGTCGAACACCGACACCTCGAATCCCCGGCCGCGCAATCCCGCACCCAGTGCCAGCCCGCCGATTCCGCCGCCGACTACAACCACCCGCATGTCTGACTGTCCTTCCGCTCTGTCCCGAACGGAGCCCACCTTGCCCCGGGTAGTGGACATCGAGTGGCCAGTACATGATGGAACCCGTGGCGAACACCTCGCACCGGGCCCTCCGGCTGCTGTCCCTGCTCGGCTCCGGACGGGTGTGGCCGCTGCGCGAACTCGCCGCCCGGCTCGAGGCCAGCGAACGCACCGTCCGCCGCGACATCGAGACCCTGCGCGGGCTCGACTACTCGATCGCCACCGTCCGCGGTCCGGACGGCGGCTATCGCCTCGCGGCGGGAAACACGTTGCCGCCATTGCTGTTCGACCACGACCAAGCCCTCGCAGTGGCGGTGGCGCTGCAGACCGCGCCCGGCACGATGTTCGGATTGGGCGACGACGCTTCGCGCGCAATGGCGACCCTGCACCAGGTCATGCCTCCCGCGCTGCGGGCGTCGATGGAATCCCTGCGCCTGACCCGGCTGCGGAACTACTGGGAATTTCCTGGACCGCCGATCGACCCCGCTGCGCTCACCGCGGTCGGAACCGCCGTGCGGCACCGGCAGGTGCTGGTCGCCGAGACCCTGCGTCCGGACGGCACCCGCGCCGAACCCGGCGACGCCGACTTCGAGGCCGCACATCGGATCGAGCCGCACCATCTGGTCGTCTGGGCTTCCCGGTGGTATCTGGTCGCGTACGACCGGACGGAGCGGAAATGGCGGGTGCGGCGGGTCGACCGGCTGAAGGTTCGCCCGACCACGCAGCAGTTCCCGGTCCGCGCACTGCCTGCCGACGATCTCGCGCAGTTCGTGATGAGCACCCACGACCGCGGGGACACCCCCGCGCAGTGGCCGTGCACCGGATCCGCCCGGCTCGCCCTGCCCGCGGCCGTCGTGGCGCGCTGGGCTCCGGGCGGTTCGGTGGTGGAAGACCTCGACGCCGACCATTGCCGGCTTACGCTCGGGGCGTGGTCCTGGGCCGGGATCGCGGGCATCCTCGCCACTTTCGACGCCGATCTGACTGACGTCCGTCCGGCTGAACTCGTTGCCGCGTGCGGAGAACTCGCCCGGCGATGGGCCGCTATGGGGACTCCGGCCCGGTAGGCGCGGGATCCGGCGGGTCGCCCTCGAAGCCGTTGGCCCAGTAACGGCCGCGCAGCGAAAGGTTCTGCAACATCCCGGTGGCCTCTTCCGCGGACATCGGCGCGGGCTCGGTTTCGAGCCACCACCGCAGGACCGCGAGCTGTTCCCCGACCCATGCCCTGGCCAGCACGCCGAGGTCGATGCGCGGTGTCACGTCGTGGTGGTCGGCCCGGGACCGGAACACCTTGCCGACCCCGTCGATGCGCGCGTCGGTGAACTGCCGCAGCGCCCGGCCGTCGCCTTCGCCGCGCAGGATGAGCAGGTAAAGATCCCGGTTCTCGCGGGCGTGCCGGAACAGCTCGAGTGCCGGTTTGCCGGTGAAGCCCACCGAGGACGCCGGGACCAGCGGGCGCAGCCGTTCGTCCAGTTCCTCCTGGAGTTCGGCGACGACGTGCCGCAGCAGCGCGTCCTTGTCCGGGTAGTGGCTGTAGAACGTCGCGCGGCCGAGGTCGGCCCGTTCGGTGATGTCCTCCACCGTCACGTTGGCGTATCCGCGTTCGAGCACCAGCGACACCAGCGCGTCGCGGAGCAGGCCGCGCGTGCGGCGGGTCCGTCGGTCAGTGGTCGGCAAGGGGCCCCCTTCGGTCGTTGCCGGCCCGAGTGTAGCGAACTGTTGACACCGCGACTGTTAATAGACAAAGTGTCCAGCATTGGTCAATCTGACGGAAAACAGGGAGTCGGCGTGAACCTGGGCAGCTATGTCACCCGTGCCAGCACGTTCTGGCCCGATCAGCAGGCGCTGGTGTGCGGCGAGCGGCGGTGGTCCTACCGCGAGCTGGAGAAGCGGACCAACCGGCTGGCGTCCGCGCTGCTCGCGTCCGGCGTCGAGCCCGGGCAGGCGGTCGCCACCTTCGCCGGCAACAGCGCGGAACTGGTGGAGACCGAGATCGCTTGCTACAAGGGCGGTTTCCTGCGCGTGCCGATCAGCGCGCGGCTGTCCGCGGGCGAGGTCGAGCACATCCTGGCGGACGCGGACGTGCGAGTGCTGCTCGTCGACGCCGAGCACGCCGAAGCGGCACAGAAGGCCGCCGCCGGGACCTCGTGCGCGCTGATCGACTACGACGGCCGCACCCCGGAGGCCCGGTCTTACGCCGACGTGCTGGCGGCGGGGTCGCCGGAGCCGGTCGCGGTCGAGGTGGGCGCGGAGGATCCGGCGGTCCTGCACTTCACGTCCGGGTCCACCGGGAAGCTCAAGGCCGCGGTGCAGACGAACGGAAACCGGCTGGCGAACATGCGCAAGCGGTTGATGAGCCCGGAGGGCGCGCCGTCCGCCTCGGAGAAGTACCTTGCGGCGGGGCCGATCACGCACGCCACCGGAATGGGTTTGCTCGCGGCCTTTTCCCGCGGGGCGACCGCGGTGGTGCTGCCGCGGTTCGGTGCGGCGGAGTTTCTGGAGGCGGTCGAGAAGGAACGGATCACCTCGACGTTCCTGGTGCCGGTGATGCTGAACATGGTGCTGTCGCACCCCGCCGTCCGCGCCGCTGACCTGTCCTCGCTGCGCTGCCTGCGGGTGGGCGGCGCGCCGGTGTCGCCGCAGCGCTTGCGCGACGCGGTGGCGGCGTTCGGCCCGGTGGTGATGCAGGGGTACGGGCAGGGCGAGACCACCAGTGGCGTCACGGTGCTGACCTGCGACGACGTGGTGCGTGGGATCGAGAAGGACCCGGAGCTGCTGTCCTCGGCCGGGCGGCCGCTGTTCGACTCCGAGGTCCGGGTGGTCGACGACGAAGGACAGCCGGTGCCCGCCGGGGAGCTCGGCGAGGTGGTGGTGCGCGGTCCGGACTGCGTGACCGAGTACTGGCACGAACCGGACCTGTCCGCGGAGACGTTCCGCGACGGCTGGGTGTACACCGGCGACATCGGCTACCTCCGTGCCGACGGCTATCTGTTCATCGTGGACCGCAAGAAGGACATGATCATCTCCGGCGGTTACAACATTTTCTGCACCGAAGTGGAGTCCGTGCTCTACGAGCATCCCGCCGTTTCCGAGGCATGCGTGGTGGGCGTGCCCGACGAGCAGTGGGGCGAAGCGGTGAAGGCGGTTGTCGTCCGCCGCTCCGACGTCACCGCCGAGGAGCTGATCGAGTTCTGCGCGGAACGGCTGGCGCGGATCAAGAAACCCCGTTCGGTGGACTTCGCCGGCGGACTCCCGGTGAACCGCAACGGCAAGATCGACCGGCGCGCGGTGCGGGACCGGTATTGGGCGGGCGAAGCCCGGAAAGTCCACTGAGGAGGCCCGGCATGTCCTTCACCCTCACTCCGGCTTACGACGGCAACCCGCGGCTCGCGGAGCTCGTCGGCCGGCTGCGCGAATACCTGTCCGGCGAGCTCGCCGACTACGAGGCCACGCTCGGGCTGACCCCGGAGACCCCGCTGACCCGGGCGATGATCGAACCGGTGTGGAAACGCTGCCGCGAGCTGGGTTTCTACGGTGTCCACCTGCCCGCCGAGTACGGCGGCCTCGACCTGACGTACACCGAACTGGCCGCGCTCAAGGAGGAAGTCGGCGCGTCCGGCCGGATCCTGTACCACTGCGTGCTCGGCGACCTGGGCGGCCCGCTGCGCGCGGGCGCGATCTTCTCGACAGCTACCGAGGAACAGCGCGAGCGATACCTGCTGCCGGTGGTTCGCGGGGAACGGGCGTGCTGCTTCTCGCTGACCGAAACCAATGCCGGGTCGGACGTGCGGGCCATGCGCACCACCGCGACCCCGGACGGCGACGGCTGGCGGATCAGCGGCCACAAGGTGTTCTCCTCGGCCGGTCCGATCGCGGACTTCTCGGTGCTGGTCGCCCGGATGGCGGGGGAGGACGAGAGCTACTCGGCCTTCCTGGTCGACCTGGACTCGCCGGGCTGCACCGTCGCCGACGGCGAGGTTCCGATGTCCGGCCAGCACATCGAGTCGGACATCGTCCTCGACGACTGCTATGTCGGCCCGGAGCAGCTGCTCGGCCGGGTCGGCGACGGGCTGCGCATCGGGCTCGGCCGGGTCACCACCAACCGGCTGCTGCACTGCCCGACGGTGCTCGGCCACGCCCGCCGCGCGCTGGAACTCACCATCGAATTCGCCCGCACCCGCCAGGTGTTCGGCGGCCCGCTGGCGGCGCTGCAGTCGATCCAGCACAAGATCGCCGACATGGCCACCGCGTACTACGCGGCCCGCTCCATGACCTACGACGCACTGTCCGAACTGGACTCCGGGAACAAGCCGAGCACGGAGGCGTTCATGTGCAAGCTGTTCGTCGCGGAGAACGCCTTCCGCATCGCGGACGAGGCGGTGCAGATCCACGGCAAGGCCGGGCTCGTGCGCGGGGCCGAGGTGGAGTGGCTGTTCCGCCGCCTGCGGATGTTCCGGGTGCTCACCGGCTCGTCGGAGATCCAGAAGAACGGCATCGCGAAAGCCCTGCTCCTGCCGTCCGGGACCCGGCGATGAAGCCCGCGGGCACCCGGCCGCGCTCGGCCGTGCCGGCCGGCGCCGCGGGGAGCACCTGGCTGCGCCGCTGGTCGGTAGTCGCCATGCTGCTGCTGTTCATGCTGATCAACTACGGCGACAAGACCGTCCTCGGACTGGCCGCGCGCCCGATCATGCACGAGTTCGGGCTGAGCCCGTCGCAGTACGGACTGCTGTCGAGCTCGTTCTTCTTCCTGTTCAGCGTGTGCGCGCTGGCGGTCGGCCTCGCGTCGAGCCGGATCTCGACCCGGTGGATCCTGCTGGTGCTCGCGCTGATCTGGGCGGTGACCCAGGTGTCGGTGGTCGCCGCGAGCGGGATCGGGCTGCTGCTGGCCAGCCGGATCGCGCTCGGCGCTGCCGAAGGACCGGCGCAGCCGATGGCTCTCCACGCGGCCCACAGCTGGTTCCCCAACGCCAAGCGCAATATCCCGAGCGCGCTGATCGTCGGCGGCGGCGCGCTGGGCGGGGCGATCGCGACCCCGCTGCTCACCGTGGTGATCGTCCATTTCGGCTGGCGCGCGGCGTTCCTGGCCATGTTCCTGGTCGGCTGCGTCTGGTGCGTGCTGTGGCTGGTGATCGGGCGCGACGGTCCGGTCGACCGCGCACCGGCCGGGGCGGCGCCGCTCCCGGCCAGCCGGGTGCCGTACCGGCGGATCCTGCTCTCCGGAACCTGGCTCGGCGGATTCACGGGCGCGTTCGGTGCGTACTGGACATCCACGCTGATGGTCGCGTGGCTGCCGTCCTACCTCGAGATGGCGCTCGGCTACAGCACCGGCGAGGCCGCCGCGATCGCGACGATTCCGTGGGTGGCCGGGCTGATCCTGACCTTCACGCACGGCGCGCTCACCCAGTGGCTGCTGCATCTCGGCGTGCCCAGCCGGATCGCCCGCGGCATCCTCGGCGGCTGCGTGCTGATCTTGGCGGGATTGGCGATGGTGCTGCTGCCGACTGTCACGCAGCCCACGCTGCGGATCGTCCTGATCGCCGTGGCGTTCAGCTTCCACGGCGTCACTTTCGCCAACGGACAGACCGTCAACAGCGAGATCAGCCCGCCCGCGCAACGAGGTGCGGTGCTGTCGGTCAGCGTAGCGCTGGTCACCGTCGCCGGGCTGCTCGCGCCGTATGTCACCGGTCGGCTGGTCGAGGCCGCTGACGGACCGGCCGCCGGTTTCGCCACCGCCTTCGCCATTCCCGGAGTCCTGATGATGGCGGGCGGCGTGGCCGCGTTGTTCTTCGTCCGCCCCGAACGCGACGCCCGGCGCATCGCGGCACTCGCCGTAGTCAAGGAGAAACCGTGACCAGCCCGTACACAGTGGACAATGCTTACTGGAGCCGCGGCTACGTCGACCCGGCCTTCGTCCGCCTCGGCATGACGCGCGCCAGGGAAACCGGCCCGACCCGGCGGGTGTGGCGCGGCGCGGGCCCGCGCTGGGACCTGCCCGAGGATCCGCACGACCTGGACCACCTGCTCGTGACCCCGAAGGCCGGGGGAGCCTCGGTCACGTTGACCGAGTTCCTGGCCGGCGCGGAAACCGACGCGATCCTGGTGGCGCACCGGGGAAAGGTCGTGTACGAGCGGTATTTCCACGGCATGCGGCCGCACGACGTCCACCTGTCCGCATCGGTCGCGAAGTCGTGGACCGGACTGCTCGCCGCGATGTTGCTGGACGAAGGCGTACTGGAGGCCGATCAGCCGCTGGCCCGTTACGCGCCCGAACTCGCCGGCACCGCGTTCGGCGACGCCACGATCCACCACCTGCTGCACATGGGCACCGTCATGGACTACGGCGGCCGGCCGTTCTGCAAGCCCCTTGAGGCACAACGGTATTTCGCCGCCGTCGGCATCGTGCCCCGTCCCGCTGGCTACACCGGCCCGGCCAGCGTCAAGGAGCACCTCGCCACCGCGCGGGCCGTCGCGCCGCCGGGCACTGAATTCCGCTACGACAACGGAAACACCGAAGCGGTCGCCGAAGCCCTTCGCCGCGTCACCGGCGTCAGCCTCGCCGATCTGTGGAGCGAACGCGTCTGGTCCCACCTGGGCGCGGACGAGGACGGCGCGTACTGCCTGGATTCCACCGGAACGGAGATCGCCTGCGGCCGCTACAGCGCGACCCTTCGCGACCTTGCCCGGGCAGGGGAGATGCTCCGTCGTGGCGGCGCGATCAGCGACCGGCAGATCGTGCCGGAACGCGTTGTCGCCGATCTGGCCAACGTGCCGCCCGGGCCCGCGCAGCGCGCCCTGCCGACCGGTGCCGCGCGGCCGATCGGCTACCACAATTTCTGGTGGGTCACCGGCGACGGCCACGGCACGTTCGGCGCGCGAGGCATCCACGGCCAGCGCTTGCAGGTCAGTCCGGGGCGGGAGCTGGTCATCGCGCACTACGGTTCGCACGTGATGTCGCCGTCGGTCCCGGTGCCGCCGCTGGAAGCGGTGTTCGCCCAGATCGGCGACCACCTGGCCGGGTAGCGCAGGCGCCGGACCTTCCCGGCGGCCGGCCGGGAAGGTCCGGGCCGAGTTCGGGCGCCGTGCCGTTCGCCTGCGCTGAGGGCGCGCCCGGCGGGTTCGCGTCGCGAGTCGTCCCGCCGGAACCCGGGGCGTGCCCGAGGGCGGTCCGGCAGCTTGGCGGCGGCCCGGCCGCTCCGCTGGTCCGGGCGGCGACGCTCGCGTCGCGCGGAGGCAGCGAAGCGCCGCCGCGACCGTGGCCGCGGACATGACGAGCAACTGGATCCGCTGCGGCAGGCCGGTCAACCCGAACGGGTAGCACGCCAGGCACCCGATTCCGGCGACGGCCCAGACCGCGACCAGCAGGCGGACCAGCCTCCGGTCCCGCCGGGCGCCGGACGCGGCGGCGAGCCTGCCGAGCGCGAGCGCGACGCAGCCGACCGCGAACTGCGCCACCACGCTGGCTCCGAGATGCGTCAAGTGGTGCCACGAGACCTGTCCGGCGAATTCGCGCCGCTCGCAGCCCGGGTCCACAGTGGACACGCAGTCCGGGACGAAAGCCGCGTCGGCCACGGTAGCGACGCCGAAGACGACGAGGCTCCACCAGGTCACGGCCGCGGCCCGGCCCGGCGGCAGCACCCGCCGCAAGAGCAAGGCCGCGGCGACGTATCCGGCTCCGGCGACGAGGTCCCCGGTCCGGAACAACTGCTGATACGGCTGGAACACCGGGTAGTGCTCGCTGACGAAGCCGCGGACCGGGGACAATCCGGTCGGCAGCACGAATTCGAGCAGCCACGCGGCGTAAGCGGTCCCGGCCGCGAGCAACAGCCAGCCCGCCGGTCTTCGGGCAGCCGAGTCCGGACGGCGGGCGGGGCGGGGCCAAGGGGCCCGGACCGGGCGCGGAAGCCGGGCCGAGTCTCGCATCGCGATTCCTTCCGGCGACTGCCGAGCGCGGAACCTCGGTTCAGTCGTGCTGGCCAGGTTGTTCTTCCGGAGCGGCGCCCGGCTCGCCGGTGTCGATCGTCAGCTTCAGGTAGCGCTCGATGCCCAAGCGCCGCCAGCCCCGGGCGTGCGACGGGCGGACCTGGGGGAGAGCGGCAGCCGCGTCCAGGATCTCCGGTGCGGTCACCCGGTAGCTGTCCCCCTTCGTCTCGACCGTGGCGTGGCCGGCGGCACGGACGTTGCGGACCCAGTCGGTTCGCGGGCCGTAAGGCAGCGGAATGACGAACCCGTCCTCGGTGCGGTCGGCGACCACAGGCGTGGCGTACTCGGCGCCGGAACGGCGTCCGGTGTGCCGCAGCACCGCCGCGTAGCAGAATCGCCGGCCGGCGATCCGCAGCATGGCCGGGTTGAGGATGTGCTTGGTGAAGCTGCGCAGCGCGTCTTTGCCGGAGTGCTGCCGGACTGTCGCCAGCACGCGGTCTTTGATGGCCATCGAGTCCTCCCGTGTCGGATTGCCGGGTCGAGTCCATGGTCGTGCCGCCCGGGTGTCCCGGGCAGGAGGAGAAGGCCCTGCCCGGCGTGGACGTTGGTTCCCATCAGACGGCCAGGGCACCGCAGTGCTCACACCCCGGGATTGAGCCCCTTCTCCGCGCGGAAATGCTGCTGCAGCGCGCGTTTCGCCACCGTCGCGGTGAACGCGAGAGCTGCGGCGGCGACCAGCGCCAGTGCGGCCAAACCGAGCGCGTACGAGCCGAGACCGCCGTAGAGCGCGCCCATCACCAGCGGCGGGATGAATCCGCCCAGACCGCCCGCGGCTCCGACGATTCCGGTCACCGAACCGACCTTGTTCGCCGGGACGAGCATGGCGACCATCGCGAACACCGCACCGCTGCCTGCGCCGAGTGCCGCGGCCATCGCCAGGAACGCGACCGTGCCCAGAGGCATCAGACCTGGGCTGAACGCCTGCACCGCGGCGCAGGCCGTGACGACCGCGAATACTCCGCCGAGCACGCGCACGGGTCCGAAGCGGTCCGAAAGCCATCCGCCGACCGGGCGCATCACCACGGCGAAGAGCACGAAACCCGCCATCCGGTTGGCGGCGTCGGTCTGGGCCAGTCCGTAGCCGGTCTTCAGGTAAGCCGGGAGGTAGACCGAAAACGCGACGTATCCGCCGAACGCGATCGCGTACAGCGCCGAGGCCTGCCACGTCACCGCGAGCCGGAGGGTCTCGCGCATCCGCCGGGCCAGCGGCTCCGTCGGCACCGCGCGGCCCGGTGCGTCACGCAGCAGGGCGGCGGCGAGGATCGCGTATCCGACGAGGACCGCGGCGGTGATCAGGAACGGGGTCGCGACACTCCCCGCTTTCACCAGCGGGACGGTGGTCAACGCGCTGATCGCGGTTCCGCCCATGCCCGCCCCGAACACGCCGATCGCCAGCCCGCGCCGTTCGGGCGGGAACCAGGCGTTGACGAACGGGACGCCGATCGCGAACGACGTGCCGCCGAGGCCGAGGAAGAAGCCGCCGATCAGGAGGGCGGCCAGCGACGAATGCCCGGCGAGGCCGAGGAACAGCACCGGCAGCGCGGTCAGCGCCGAGAGCACCGGGAACATGATCCGGCCGCCGTAGCGGTCGGTGAGCGCGCCGACCGGGATCCGGCCGAGCGAACCGACCACGACCGGCACGGCGACCATCAGGGCCTGCTCGAACGCGGTCAGCTTCAAGGAGTCCTTGAACAGCGGGCCGAGCGGGCTGAGCAGCGCCCAGGCCCAGAAGTTGAGCGCGAACCCGGCGGTCGCCATGGTCAGCATGAGCGCCGGTCTGCCGGGTCCGGCAGGGCGGTCCTGTGTCGAGGTCATCGACGCCTCATTCGTGTCGTTCGGGTGCCCGCCGGCCGGCGGGGACTCCTCCAGCGTCCGGTATCCGCGTTGCCGGAAGCAGAGCCGAATTCCCTCCGCGGGAGGACGAAGGTCCCGACTGTCCACTCCGGACTAGAAGGTCAGGAAGCCCGCCGCGGCAACGGAAACCAGTCCGGCGAGTTCGACCAGCCCGATCCGGGACGGTCGCCGCGACGGGTCGTGCCGCCAGAGCGATCGAGCGGACAGCAGCACGAACGCGACTGCCGGCCACCACCAGCCGGCAGCGACCGCGAGCCCGGCCGTCACGAAGGCGGCGGCGAGTGAGAAAGCCCGCGCCGCAACGGTGTATGCGGGATTGGCGCGTTCGCGGATCAGGGACTTCACCTGCAGCGTGGAGCCGACCAGAGCGACCGCGGCGAGTGCCGCGGCGGCGAGCACGGGAGCGGCGGTCATGGCCGCCCACGGCGCATTGCCTGCCACCACGCCGGCCACGACGGGGACCATCAGCGCGCACTCGGCGATCAGGACGAGGTCGTTGGCCATCGACCGTTCCCGGTGCGCTCGGGCGAACCCGAGGTTGACGCCGAACAGCACGAGATAGCCGAGCAGCGCCCAGACCAGCCAGGGACGTGCGCTCAGCACCACCGCGCCCGCCGTCGCGCACACCGGGGCCCACAGGAGCGCGGCCCGGCGGAAGCGGGCGGGCCGGCGCGCGGTGAGCAGCCCGGTGACTGCCCAGCCCGCCGGATGCGCGGACACCCAGGCCGCCGCGAGCGGGATCAGCCAGCAGGACCAGCCGCCTGCCGCGATGCCGAGCAGGAGCGGCAGGCCGAGAAATCCCCAGGCTCCGTGCTGCGGCGGCAAGACCGGAGCGTGGCGTCGCGTCACCGGAGGCGGTCCGCGGCCCGCGCGGCGACGTCGGCGTCACTGCAGAACCCGGTGCGGCGACGTTTGAGACACAGGAGACCGAGCAACGCACCGTCGCGGTTGATGACGGCGAGTCGCCGCTGCCCGCGGCGGAGCAAGAGCCGGCGCGCGGCTTCGGCGGGCAGGTCCGCCGGGACGGTCCGGCCGGCCAGCCGCGCATACCGCAGCGCCGGGCCGCAGGCGCTGTCGTCCAGGTCTTCGCGGACGAGGGTGCCCAGGAGGCGGCCGGAGTCGGTGAACAGGAGCAGGTGGACGTGGTCGTCGGCGAAGCAGGCCCTGGCCTCGGCGACGGAAGCGTGGGCGGGCAACGTTTTCGGCAGCCGGACGACGACGTCGGCGACTGACGGTTCCGGTTCAGGCACGGGTTCCTCCGGTGGTCCGGTCCCGCACCGCGGCCGGGGAAGGCGCCGGTGCGGGCGGCGCGCCGCGACGGGCGCGATAGACGACGTATGGACGCCACAGGTACGCCAGCGGCGCCGACCACACGTGCACCAGCCGCGTGAACGGCCAGAGCGCGAGCAGAAGGAATCCGCCGACGGCGTGCAACTGGTAGACCAGCGGCGCGTCGATCATCAGATGGGTCCGCGGGGAGAACCAGAATACGCTGCGGAACCAGACGGCGATGGTCTCGCGGTAGTCGTAGCCGTGTCCGAACAGGTTGACGCCGACCGTGGCGGTCATGCCGAGCACCACCATCGCGGCGAGCGCGACATACAGGACTTTGTCCATTGTGGTCGTAGCGCGGCGTACCCGGCCGTTGGCCGCCCGGCGCGCGATGAGCAACACCAAACCGGCGACCAGCACGAGCCCGGAGAGAGTGCCGCCCCACACCGCGACGGCGTGGTAGAGGCCTTCGGGGACGCCGACGGCGCTCGTCAGCCACGCCGGGACCAGCAGACCGGCCGCGTGCCCGGCGATCACGCCGAACGCGCCGAGATGGAACAGCGGCGAGGCCCAGCGCAGAATGCGGCTTTCCAGCAATTGGCTGGTGTGCGTGGTCCAGCCGAACTGGTCGTGGCGCCACCGCCAGACGTGGCCGAGGACGAACACCGCCAGGCAGGCGTAGGGCAGCACGATCCAGACGAACGTGGTCACGGGGCACTCTCCAGGGAGGGACACGAGGCGAAGGCGAACTCGGGACCGAAGCCGATCGCGTCGACGTCGGCTCCGTAAGCGGCCAGCCCGACCGATTCGACCGGCGGGCCGTCCACGGCGAGCGCGGTCACCGCCGCCTGGTCGCCGGGGGTCAGCGGCGGCAGCGCGGCGACCACGGCGGCGAGCACGTGCCGGTACGGCGACCCGGCCTCTTCCAGCGCGCGGCGCAGCAACTCCAGGCCTCGCCGATGCTGGCGCAACGGGGCCTCGCCGTCGCCGGGACCCGCGGCGGCGGCGAATTCCAGCACCACCGGCAGCAGGTCGGGCAGTTCACCGTCGGCCAGGCGCAGGCCGTGCGCGCGATAGCGTTGTTTGAGCGTCAGCAAAGCGATCCCGCGTTTGCGGGTGTCGCCGTGCAGGTAGTAAGTCAGGTAAAGCCCGCTGCGCCGGCGCAGGTCGAACGTGCGCACGTAATGGGTTTCGACGGCAAGCGGTCCGGTGGCGGACAGCCAGTCGAGAAACGCCGACAGCAGGTCTCGGACATCGGGGTGGGCGATCGTGTCGACGGCGGCACGAAGTTCTTCTGCCGCGGCGAACAGCCGGGCGTCGGGATAGGCGAGCAGGACCGACGCGAGGTCGAACAACCGTGCCCGATCCGGCGAATCGACCGTCATGACGCGCCTCCCGCCGGGTCGATGGCCAGCCCGAGCCTGCCGTCGGAGCGGCGGCTGAGAAGGCCGCGCCGTCCCGGGCGGACGCGCTCGTCACCGGAGACGAGGTGGAATCGCTCGGCGGTGGCGGGCAGTTCGGTCATCCCCGGACCGCCCGCGCAGTCCAGCGAGCAGTCCGAAGCGGACGCTGCCTGCGCTTCGAGCGCCGCGGCGTCCTTGTCGTAGGCCGTCGGCACGACGTAGCGCTCGTCGTACTTGGCGATGGCCAGCAGCCGGTACATCGCCTCGATCTGCTCGCTCGACATTCCCACCCCGGCGCACAGTTCCCCGGCGACAGTGCCGTCGAGGGTGCGGGCCCGCATGTAAGACCGCATGGCGGCGAGCTTCATCAGCACTCCGGCGACGGCGTCGGAGTCGCCCGCGGCGAACAGTTCCGCCAGGTACTCCACCGGGATCCGGAGGTCGCGGATGGTGTGGAAGACGTCGTCGGCGTCGGTGTCGTCGCGTCCGGCGGCGCCGACCGCGTCCAGCACCGGCGACAGCGGCGGCACGTACCAGACCATCGGCAGGGTGCGGTATTCCGGGTGCAGCGGCAGCGCGATCCGGTACTCGCCGATCAGCCGCCACACCGGCGACGCCTGCGCGGCGAGCACCCATTCCTCCGGCAGACCCGCCTCGGCGGCGAGCCGGACCGTCTCCGGATCGTGCGGGTCGAGGAACACCGCACGCTGCGCGGCGAGCAGTTCGTGCTCGTCCTCCACCGAGGCAGCGGCCAGCACCGCGTCCTCGTCGTAGAAGACCAGGCCGAGATAACGCAGCCGGCCGACGCAGGTTTCCGAGCAGATCGTCGGCTGCCCGGCTTCGATCCTGGGGAAGCAGAAGGTGCACTTCTCCGCTTTGCCGGTCGCGTGGTTGACGTAGACCTTCTTGTACGGGCACGCGCTCACGCACATCCGCCAGCCGCGGCAACGGTCCTGGTCGACCAGGACGATCCCGTCCTCCTCGCGCTTGTACATCGCCCCCGACGGGCAGGCCGAGACGCACGCCGGGTTGAGGCAGTGCTCGCAGATCCGCGGCAGGTGGAACATGAACGTCTTCTCGAACTCGAACTTGACCCGCGCGGCGGCCTCGGGGTCCATCGCCGCGAGGTTAGGGTCGGTTCCGGCCCGTTCCGGCGCTCCGCCGAGGCTGTCCTCCCAGTTGGCTCCCCACTCCAGGCGGATCGGCTCGCCGGTGAGCGCCGATCGCGGCTGCTTGACCGGAGTGTCGGCGGACCCGGCCGGAGCGTCGAGGAGGAGGTCCTTGTCGAAGGTCGCGGGTTCGTAATAGTCCTCGAGCGACGGCAGGTCCGGGTTCGCGAAGATCCGCGAAAGCCGTTTCGCCCGGCCGCCCGAGCGGAGCACGAGCCTGCCCTTGGCGTCGAGTTTCCAGCCGCCTTTCCAGCGCTCCTGGTCCTCGTAGTGCTTCGGGTAGCCGATGCCGGGTTTGGTCTCGACATTGTTGAACCAGACGTACTCGGTGCCCTCGCGGTTGGTCCAGGTCTGTTTGCAGGTGACCGAGCAGGTGTGGCAGCCGATGCACTTGTCGAGGTTCATCACCATGGCCACTTGAGCGCGGATGCGCATGTCAGTACTCCACTTCCTGGCTGCGCCGCCGGACGACGGTGATCTCGTCGCGCTGGCTGCCGATCGGTCCGTAGTAGTTGAAGGCGTAGGTCAGCTGGGCGTGCCCGCCGGCGAGATGCGTCGGCTTGATCAGCAGCCGGGTCATCGAGTTGTGGTAGCCGCCGCGCTTTCCCTTTCCTCGGCCGCTTTTCTCGGTCTTCGGGACGTTCACCGTGCGCTCGGGGGAGTGGTACTGGAACACCGTGCCCTCGGGCATCCGGTGGCTGACCACGGCTCGGGCGGCGAGCACGCCGTTGCGGTTGACCGCCTCGACCCAGTCGTTGTCGGCGACGCCGATCTTCGCCGCGTCCTCGACGCTCATCCAGAGCACCGGCCCGCCGCGCGACAGCGCGAGCATCAGCTCGTTGTCGTGGTACATCGAGTGGACCGACCACTTCGCGTGCGGCGTCAGGAACCGGACGGTGACGCCGCCGTCGGCGAGTTCGCCGGGTTTTCCGAAGTGCCGCGCCATGTTCAGCGGCGGCCGGTAGCCGGGCAGGTGCTCGCCCAGTTCGGCGACCCAGTCGTGCTCGACGAAGAACTGCTGCCGCCCGGTGAGGGTGTGCCACGGCTTGCGGCGCTCGACATTGATCGTGAACGGCGAATAGCGCCGGCCGCCCTTTTCCGAACCGGACCATTCCGGGCTCGTGATCACCGGCTGCGGGGCCTGTTGCGTGGCCGCGTAGGTGACGTGCTCGGTTTCGTGGCCCTCGACGAGGTCGGCGAACGGCTGCCCGGTCCGCTTTTCCAGCTGGAGGAAGCCTTCGTGCGCCACCCGGCCGTTCGTCGTGCCGGAGAGGGCGAGGATCGCCTCGCACATCCGGTCCGCTGTGGACAGTGACGGCCGCCCGGCGAACGGACCGTCGGCGACGACGCCGTTGCGACGGCGCAGGTACTCCAGTTCCGGGGCGACGTCGACGGTGATGCCCTTGGTCGTGGTGCCGAGTTCGTCCAGCAGCGGGCCGATCGCGCGCATCTTGGCGCCGAGGAGCGTGTAGTCGCGCTCGATCTCGATCAGCTTCGGCATCGTCACGCCCGGCACCGGTTCGCATTCGCCGCGGCCCCAGTCGCGGACCCGCCCGGACGGCGTGGCCAGTTCGTCGGGGGTGTCGTGCTGCAACGGCGCGGCCAGCACGTCGCGGCGGGTGCCGAGATGGGCGACCGCGAGTTCGCTGACCTTGTCCGCCAGCGCCAGGAACGCGTCGTAGTCGGTGCGCACCTCCCCGGGCGGATCGACGGCGGGGGAGAACGCGTGCACGAAGGGGTGCATGTCGGTGGTGGAGATGTCGTGCTTCTCGTACCAGGTCGCGGCGGGCAGCACGATGTCCGAGTGCAAGCCGGTGTTGGTCATCCGGAAGTCGACAGCGGTGAGCAGGTCGAGCTTGCCGGTCGGCGCGTCGTTCCGCCATCGCACGTCGCGCGGGTGTTCGTCCGCGCCGCATTCGTCCGCCGAGGCGAGGGAATCCACGCCGAGCAGGTGCTTGAGGAAGAACTCGTTGCCCTTGCCCGACGAGCCGAGCAGGTTGGCCCGCCACAGGGTCAGGCAGCGCGGGAAGTTCGCCGGGTCGTCGGGATCGTCGGCGACCGCGTGCAGCCGTCCCGCCCGCAGTTCGCCGACGATGTGCTCGGCCGCGCTCACCCCGGCGGCCGCGGCTTCGTCGGCGAGGTCGAGCGGGTTGCGGTCGAACGCGGGATGGCCCGGCGACCAGCCCATCCGCTGCGCGGCCGCGACGGTGTCGGCGAAGGACATCCCGGCCAGCCTGCCTTCTCCGAGCGGGGAAGCCAGTTCGTCGGCGGGCACCTTCTCGTAGCGCCACTGGTCGGTGTGCAGGTACCAGAACGGCGTGGCGGCCTGATGGCGCATCGGGCGCTGCCAGTCGAAGGCGAAGCTCAGGTGCTGCTGGCCGGTGAGCGGCCGAGCCTTCTCCTGGCCGACGTAGTGCGCCCAGCCGCCGCCGTTGACGCCCTGGCAGCCGGTGAGGGTGACCAGCGCGATCAGCGCGCGGTAGGTCATGTCCGAGTGGAACCACTGGTTCGCGCCCGCGCCGAGCGCGATCATCGACCGGCCGCGGCTGCGCTCGGCGTTGCGCGCCAGTTCGCGTCCGATCCGGGCGGCCAGCGCCGCGGGCACGCCGGTGATCCGTTTCTGCCAGGCAGGCGTGTGCGGGGCTTCGGCGTCGTCGTAGCAGGCGGGCCATTCGCCGGGCAGGTCGCCGCGACGGACGCCGTACTGCGCCATGAGCAGGTCGAACACGCCGGTGACGAGCTGGTCTCCGATGCGCACGACGGGAACGCCGCGGCGCATGGTGCCGCCGCCCTCGGTCTCGCCGACGTCGAAGCGGGCGAGGTCGACGGCGACCTGGCCGGTGGCGTGGTCGAGCACGCCGAGCGCGGGCACGACGTCGCCGAGATCGAGGTTCCACCGGCCTTCGCCCCCCGCGCCGTACCGGAAACCGAGGGATCCGTTGGGCACCAAGGGTTTTCCGGTGGCGTCGTCGAGCAGCACGGTCTTGTGCCGCGCGCCCTCGCCGTCGTCGCCGAGATCGGCGGCGGTGAGGAACCGGTCGGTGGCGTAGACCCCCGGCTCTCGTTCCCGCAGCGTCACCAGGAACGGCAAATCGGTGCAGGACCGCACGTAATCGGTGAAGTAGGGGACCTGGCGGTCGCGGAAGAACTCGGCGAGCACGACGTGCCCCATGGCCATCGCCAGCGCTCCGTCCGTGCCCGGGTGCGGGGCCAGCCAGTCGTCGGCGAACTTGACGTTGTCGGCGTAGTCCGGGCTGACCGCGACCACCTTCGTGCCGCGGTAGCGCGCCTCGGCCAGGAAATGCGCGTCCGGGGTGCGGGTGACCGGGATGTTGGAACCCCACATGACCAGGTAAGTCGAGTTCCACCAGTCGCCTGCCTCCGGCACGTCGGTCTGGTCGCCCCAGACCTGCGGAGAGGCGACCGGCAGGTCGGCGTACCAGTCGTAGAACGAAAGCAGCGTGCCGCCGAGCAGCGCGTGGTAGCGGGTGCCCGCGGCGAAGGAAGCCATCGACATCGCCGGGATCGGCGAGAACCCGACCACGCGGTCCGGCCCGAAGGTCTTGGTGGTGTAGACGTGCGCGGCGGCCACCATCGTCGTCGCTTCGTCGAAAGTGGCGCGGACGAACCCGCCGCGGCCGCGCTGTCCCTTGTACGCCTCGGCTTTGCGCGGATCCTCGACGATGTCCGCCCAAGCCGCGACCGGGTCGCCGAACCGCTTCAGCCCGGCCCGGAACATGGTGAGCAGCGAACCCCGCACGTACGGATGGCGCACCCGCGACGGGGAGTACTCGTACCACGAGAACGACGCGCCCCGGGGACAGCCGCGCGGCTCGTAGTCGGGACTGTCCGGCCCGGTGCCGGGGTAGTCGGTCGCCTGGTGCTCCCAGGTGATCAGGCCGTCCTTGACGAAGACGTTCCACGAGCACGAACCGGTGCAGTTCACCCCGTGCGTCGACCGCACGACGCGGTCGTAGCTCCACCGGTCGCGGTAGAACGACTCCCACGCGTTCGCGTCGATCTGGTGCAGGGTCCGCCCGTGGTCGCCGACGGTCTCCTTGGTCAGCAGCCGCCGCACGCCGAGCAGCGGTCCGTGCCCGGGAACGCGGTCGTCGGCGGGCACTGGTCGAGTAGGCAAGGCGACTCCTTCGGGCGGTCCGGCCCGGCGGGACTGTCCCGCTGCGACACCACCCGGGTGCCGGCCGTACGCCACCCAGCTTCGGCGAACGGTGCGGACCGTTCACCAGGCCTACGTCACGGGTCGAAGTGACCTTCGGCCTCGGGCGGCGGGGCCCTTTCGCATCGGCCGGGAGCTAGGCGCCGATGCCGAGCATCGGGCAGTCAGGGGTCTGGTCGGCCTCGAGCCGGTATCCGGGCACCAGCCGCGCCTGGCCGGGCGTGAATTCCACCCACACCGAGCCGGGGCGCAGATCGGGGGTGCGGTCGACGACGATCCCGGTCATGCCTTCGAACTGGCCGCCGTGCGCGCGTACGCGCAAACCGGCGGGGAACCCGCCCGGGTGGGCAGGTCCTGGATCAGCGGTGCGACGAACCATGTCGTCCTCCTTTCCGGAGGAAAGCAGCGGGCTGCTGCTTCAACGATGCCGCGGGCGGAGCCGCGCGGCCGAGACCGCTGCCCCCCGCCGATTGACTGCGGTGCAAGCGAAACCGGCGGCCTCGGCAGGGAGCGGCGGCAGCGGCGGGGCCGGGGGGCGAGGGGAAGAGCCCGTGCCGCCGCCACCGCTCGAGGCGAGAGCGCCGCTGCCGATTCGTCGGGGAGGCACGCGAGCGGCTCTCGCACTTTCGATTCTTCTTCCCGCGGCCGACGCCCGGCAGGGCGCAATGTCCTCGCGGGGAAGGACGAAGGGCCGCGCCGAGACCGGGGGAGCGCCCGTTCTCTCTGCTAGCGTTGCCGTTGTGGTGCAGAAGATCCCGGTGTCCGAGGCGCGGTCGCGGCTGCTCGCGACCGCGACCCGGATCTTCTACGCCGAAGGCCTCCATTCGGTCGGCATCGACCGGCTCGTGGCGGAGGCCAAGGTCACCCGGGCCACGCTGTACCGGCATTTCCCCGGCAAGGAAGACCTCGTCGTCGCGTATCTGCGGGGCGTCTCCGAGATGGAACGCGACGGGATCGGCAAAATCCTCGCCGGCAATCCGTCCGCGGCCGACGCCCTGCGCGCCGTCGCCGAACTGATCGCCGAGAGCATCCAGTCGGCGCACTTCCGCGGCTGCGCGTTCCTGAACGCGGCCGCGGAGTACCCGGACCCCGAACATCCCGTGCACCAAGCTGTCCTGGCGCACCGCGAGTGGTTCCTCCGCACAGTCACGGACTTGCTCGCGCAGATCGGCCCGTCCGCGCCGGAGCCCGCGGGACGGCATTTCGTGATGCTGCGCGACGGGGCGATGGCGTCGGGCTGCCTGACGGACTCGGCCGAGGTCGGCGAGACGTTCCTCCAGGGCGTCGACGGCATCCTGCGGCATCGCCTCGGCTCCGCGTAACTCCTGCCGTAAGACTTCGGAAAGACCGTTCGGCATTGACGCGGCCCGGGCGCACCGCCAGGCTCAGAGGTAGACAGAACGTTCGTTCTACCTAAGCTTGGGAAGGATCCTCGTGGCCACCATCGACAAGCCAACCGCGACCCCGTTGCGCCGGCTCTACTTCGTGCGATTCGCCTTCGCGATCGTCTGGGCCGCGCTGCTGTTCCTCACGGCGAAGTCGCATCTCGGTCCGATCGGGGTCGTGCTCGTCGTCGGGTATCCGCTGTTCGACGTCGCCGCCGCGGTCGTGGACGCGCGCTCGTCCCGTGCCGCCGGGCTGTACGTGAACATCGCGATCAGCCTGCTGGCAGGGATCGGCCTCGCGATCGCCAGCGCGTCCGGCGTCCCGGCGGTGCTGCGGGTGTGGGGCGCCTGGGCGATCGTGGCCGGTCTCGTCCAGCTGATCGTCGCGGTCGGCAGGCGCGGCATGGGCGGCCAGTGGCCGATGATCCTCAGCGGCGGCATCTCGGTGCTGGCCGGGGCGAACTTCATCCTCGGCGCCGGTGCGGCGGACCCGTCGCTGGCCGCCGTGGCCGGATACGCGGTGCTGGGCGGGATCTTCTTCCTGGTCTCGGCGATCCGTCTCGGCCGGGCCGGGGACGCACGGCTCAGGCGAGCGTGAGGAAGAGTTTCTCCAGCTGCTCCTCGGTCATGGCGGCCTCGTTCCCTTCGCTGTCGCCGGAGACGCAGTCGCGCAGTCCGCTGGCGATGATCTTGAATCCGGCCCGGTCGAGCGCGCGGGAGACGGCGGCGAGCTGGGTGACGACGTCTTTGCAGTCGCGTCCTTCGTCGATCATCGAGATGACGCCGGCGAGCTGGCCTTGCGCGCGGCGGAGCCGGTTGCGGACCTGGGTGACGGTGTCCTGGTCGCCGATCATGGCTGGTCTCTCCCTGTGCGGCCGGTGGAATTCTCGGGTGGTCAGGTGCGGTTCTTGCGCCACGGCCAGGAGCGCGGCGGGCGTGGTTCGGCGGGGTGTCCGGGGCACCACTGTCCGGCGGGGACGGCGGCTTTGACCTGGGCGATGTGCTGGCCGCAGCCGGACCAGGTGGTGTTGCCGCAGGTGCGGCAGGGAACGGGACGGCACATGGTCATCCTTCCGGAATCGTCGGCGCGCCGGTGCGCGGGCGGCGGAGTTCGGCGAACGCGGGGACGGCGGCGGTCGTGCGCAGGGCGTCGAGCAGGGCGCGTCCGTCGGCGGGGGAGGGCAGTTCGGTGAGCACGGGGCCGAAGAACGCGCGGCCGTCGATCTCGGTGATCGGGCTGCCGCCGGTTTCCCCGAGCGCGTCCTGGCTGGCCTGGTGTGCGTCGTGCACGGCCGGGTCCGCGTCGGTCGAATGCGCTTGGCCGGCAAGGTCTTCCGGCAGGCCCGCTTCGCGCAGGGCGGCGCGGAGGGCCGTGTCGCTGACCGGTTGCCGCTGCTCGTGGATGCGGCGGGCGAGCGCGATGTGGAAGCGGGCGGCGGCGGCCGGGTCCTCGATCGCGGCGCGGACCCGGCCCGCGTGCAGCGAGTCCTCGATCCGCTGCCGGTGCGATTCCGGCACGGGGTTTCCCTCGTTGAGCACGGCCAAGCTCATCGGCCGCACCGAGAACTCCGTTTCCGCGTCGGCGAGCCAGCGGTAGGCGAGCCAGGCGAACGGGCAGACCGGATCCCCGTAGAGCACCACGCCGGTCATGTCAGCTCCCGGTCGAGCGCGTCGAGTGCGGATTCGAGCCGTGCGGCGGCTTCCGCGGCGACCTCGGCGACGCCCGCCTCGGGCGCGACCTCGGCCATGACGGCGGGATTGACCGCCTCGACGATCGCGCCGCCGGCGCCGTGCTCGCGGACCACCACGTTGCAGGGCAACAGCAATCCGATCTCGCGGGTCGCGGTCAGCGCGCGGTGGGCGAGCGGCGGATTGCACGCGCCGAGGATGGTGTAGCGCTCCATCCGCTCGTCGAGCTTCTCGCGCATGGTCGCCTGCACGTCGATCTCGGTCAGCACGCCGAAACCGGCGTCGGCGAGCGCGGCGCGCGTCTTGGCCAGCACGTCGTCGAAACCCGCGCCTGGGTAGGTGCGGGACAAACTCAGCTGCACGGCAACTCCTTTCCCGGTTCCTTCACAATACCCCCGGGGGCATTGCACATGCCCCCGGGGGTATCTGTCAAGCAGGGGAAGGCGGGGGCTGCCGGATTCAGGAGTCGGTGTCGTCGGCGGGAAAGATGTTCTGCGGCAACGGGTCCGGCCTCGCGGCGGGGTGAAATGCGGTGCTGTCGGGGGTCGCCGGTCACTGCCCGGCATCGGCCAGCGGCAGGGTCAGGGTCAGCAAAGCCCCGCCGTCGGGGTTGGTCCCGGCGGAGACGTGGCCGCCGTGTCGTTCGGCGATTTCGCTCACCAAAGCCAGGCCGATGCCGTAATGGCGGCGCGGCGAGGGTTCGGTGCCGGCGCGGGTGGAGGAGAAGCGTTCGAACAGGCCGGGCAAAACGGCGGGGTCGATGCCGGGTCCGTCGTCGGAAACCTCGACCACGGCGGTGGTTCCGGCCCGCCGGGTCGTGATGGCGACCGACGAACGGGCGTGGGTGACGGCGTTGTCGACCAACGCGGTCACCGCGCGGAGGAGGCCGCCGTGCGTGCCGCGCACGAGCAGCGCCGGAACTGTCGGGCGCGCCTCGATCAGGACGGAGCGTTCGGCCGCGGCCGGGGTTCCGGCGGCGGCTGCCCGCGCGGCGAGGTCCACGAGGTCGAGGGTCGTGGTGAGGCCGTCCGCGCGGACGTCGGCGGCCAGCAGCAGGTCTTCGAGGATGTCGGCGAGATGGCCGGCGTCCGCGACGACTCCGTCGGCCTCGGCGGTCAGCCGCTCGCGGGAATCGCCGCGTTGCAGATGCCTGCGCAGCACTTGCGCGCGGGTGGACAGCAGGGTGAGCGGGGTGCGCAGTTCGTGGCTGGCGTCGGCGACGAACCGCCGTTGCATGCCCAGCGCCGTGGCCATCGGCGCGACCGCGCGCCGCCCGAGCCACACGCCCGCGCCGACCGCCAGCAACAGGCCCAAGCCGCCGCTGACGAGCATGGCGGCGAGCAGCCGCTCGCGTTCGTCGTTGTTGGACCGCAGGTCCAGCCCCGCCTGCACGAGCTGCGTGTCCCGCCGCTGGGTGTAGACCTGGTAGACGGCCCCGCCGCCGCGGACCTCGTCGGTTCGCGCGACCCCGGTTTCGGCGACGTTCGCCAGCGCCGCCCGGTCGGGCAGGACCGCGGGGGCGCCGGGCGTCGCGGTCAGGCCGCCCGGCCCCTGGATCGCGAGCCAGACCCCGGCTGGCGGATCCTGCACGTCGTCGGCCTGCGAAACGGCTTGCTGCAGCAGCGTGGTGACGTCGTCCTGCTGGCTTCGCAGCACCATGAACACCGCGAGCCCCGACAGGAGCACGACGATCGCCGCGACGGACAGCCCGACCTGGAGACCCAGCCGCCACGTCGCCCGCCGCAGCAGCCGCGCCTCGGTCGAAGCCGGTACCCGGCTCATGGCGCGCCCAGCTGGTATCCGCGCCCGTGGACCGTCGCGATCACCGGACGGCCGAGCTTCCGGCGCACATACGACACGTAGGTGTCGACGACTGCCTCGCTGTCGGCCTCGGGGAAGGCCAGGCTGAGCAAATCGCGCCGGGTGAAGACCCGGGAGGGCCGTCCCGCGAGGGTCGCCAGCAGCGCGCATTCCCGTTCGGACAACCGGACCGGGCTGCCCTCGGGGCCCGGCTCCACCTGCCGGGTGTCCAGGTTCAGCCGCATCGACCCCACCGGAAGCACTCGCGCGACGTCGAGGTGACGGCGGCGCAACGCGCGCACCCTCGCGAGCAGTTCGTCCACATCGAACGGTTTGGGCAGATAGTCCTCGGCGCCGGCGTCGAGGCCCGCGACCCGGTCCGCGGGGTTGCCGAGCGCGGAAAGCACCAGCACCGGCGTCGTGACGCCCTTGCCGCGCAGCCGGGCGAGCACGTCGAGTCCGTCGAGCGCGGGCAGGCCCCGGTCCAGGATCACCACGTCGTACTGGCGCACCAGGCCCAGATGCAGGCCGCGATGCCCGTCCGCGGCGGTTTCGACCTCGTAGCCCTCGTCGGACAGGAGCTCGGTCAGGAGCGCGACCAGTTCGGCGTTGTCCTCGACCAGCAGGACCCGGCCGGAGCCGCGGGGTGCGGTGTCCATCCCGCAATCGTGCCCGCCCGGGCGGCGCGCGGCATCCGCGGCCCGGTTCCCAGATTTTCCCCAGGACTGCCGCCGAGACTGGCACCAGTCCGTTCCGGCCCGAAGGAGACCCGCGTGAATCACCGGCAGCGCATCCGGACCCGTGTCCGCGGCCGTCGCAACGCCGCGGTGGCGACGTGGACCGCGGGACTGGGCGGCGCGGCGCTGGCCGCGGTCTTCGGTGTGACACTCGCCCAGCAAGCGACCGCGGACCCCAGCCCTCCGGCGCCTGCCGAAACATCGCCCGCCCCGCCGGCCGCCTCCTCGACGTCGATGGCTCCGCCGACGTCCGCCGAGAGCACCGAGCCGCCCGTCATCCCTCCGCCCGCCCAGCTGCCGGCGACTGGGCGCCGGCACCGCGCCGCCGCGCGCTCGGGCGGCTCATGACCGCGACCGCCGAACCCATCGCGAGCACGCGGTTCCGTGCCTTGGGCACCACCGCCGAGCTCATGGTCACCGACCCGGACCGCCTGCTCGCGGCGACGGATCTGCTCCGGGCGGAACTGCGCGCTGTCGACGAGACATGCAGCCGGTTTCGGGACGATTCGGAGATCGCCGCGCTGCACCGGCGCGCCGGTTCTCCCGTGCGGGTCAGCCCGTTGCTGGCCGAAGCGTTGCAGGTGGCGTTGCGCGCCGCTTGCGCGACCGACGGGCTGGTCGACCCGACGGTCGGCCAGGCCGTGTGCGACGTCGGCTACGACCGGGACTTCGCCGCGATCGCCCGCGACCTCGCCGCGCCGGTCCGGCCCGCGGGCGAGGCCCCGGGCTGGTGGCGGATCACCGCGGACTGGCCCCGGCGCGAGGTGGTCGTGCCGCACGGCGTGCGGCTGGATTTGGGCGCCACCGCGAAAGCCTGGGCGGCCGATCGCGCCAGCGTCCTCGTGGCGCGTCGACTCGGCTGCGGGGTGCTGATCGGGCTCGGCGGCGACATCGCGGTCGCTGGTCCCGCACCGGCGCGGGGATGGCAGGTGGCGGTCGGCGACGACCACGCCGCCGTCGATCCCCGCCGGGACCCCGTGATCGCCTTGGCCAGTGGCGGATTAGCCACTTCCAGCACGGTCTGCCGCACCTGGCGGCGCGCCGGGCGGACGGTGCACCACATCGTCGATCCGCGCACCGGCGACATGCCAGGTTCCTGCTGGCGGACCGTGACTGTCGCCGCGGGCACGTGCGCCGACGCGAACGCCGCCAGCACCGCGGCCGTCGTCCTCGGCGACCAGGCGCCGGCGTGGCTGGCGGAGCGCCGGTTGCCCGCCCGCCTGGTCGCACTGGACGGGCACGTCGTCCGCGTCGCCGGCTGGCCGGACCCCGACGAGGAGGCTTCGGCGTGAACGCGTTGTGGTACGTGAGCCGGGCGACGGGATTGGCCGCGCTGGTGCTGTTCACCGCGGTGGTGATTCTCGGCGCGCTCTCCAGCGCCCGGCTCGCGTCGCCGCGGTGGCCCAGATTCGCCGTGGCCGCCCTGCACCGCAACCTGTCCCTGGTCACGCTCGCTTTCCTGATCTTGCACATCGCGACGGCGATCATCGACACCTACGCGGGCCTCCAATGGATCAGCGTGGTGGTCCCGTTCGTCTCGGCGTACCACCCGGTGTCGCTCGGCGTCGGAGCCATCGCGTTCGACCTGCTCGGCGCAGTGCTCGTGTCGAGCCTGCTTCGGCCGCGAATCAGCGCCAGGATCTGGAAAGCCATTCACTGGGCGGCCTATCTGTCGTGGCCCGCCGCCGTAGTGCACGGGTTCGAGATCGGCGGCGCTGATTCTCGGCTGACCTGGGTCCGGGTGCTAGTGGCGGCCTGCGTGCTGGCCGCGGCGGCGGCCGTGGTGTGGCGCGCGACTGTGCGGCACCCCGACACCGAGGCCCGCCGGGGAACGCTGGGCGGCTTGCGATGACCATCGCGCGCTCGCCCCGGGCGGCCTCGGCGTCTCCGGCCCGGCTCTTGGCCGGCTGGCTGGATTCGCGCCGGCCGGCCGGATTCGCCGAGCACCGCGCCCGGTACGGCGCGCTGCCCGTCGAGCACTACGCCGGACGGAACGGCCGCGCGCGGCTGCTGGCCACAGTGGACGCCTCCGGCCTGCGCGGGCGCGGCGGGGCCGGTTTCCCCATCGGACGCAAACTGCGCGCCGTCGCCCGGGGCCGCCGTCCGGTCGTCGTGGCGAACGGATGCGAAGGAGAACCGGTCAGCCGCAAGGATCACGCCTTGCTCACCGTCGCGCCGCACCTCGCCCTTGACGGGGCGGTCCTCGCCGCGCTCGCGACCGGCGCGAAGGAGATCATCCTGTGCGTGCACCGCGACGATCCGCTCGCCGCTTCAGTTGCCGAGGCACTGGCCGAACGACCCAGCGGCGAGATCCCGCTGCGACTGGTGCAGGTGCCCGGCCGTTACGTATCCAGCGAGGAATCCGCGCTGGTCAACTTCCTCGAGACCGGCGACGCCCGGCCGACCGCGAAACCGCCCCGTCCCTTCGAACACGGGGTGCGCGGGCGTCCGACGTTGATCGGCAACGTGGAAACTCTCGCTCATCTCGCCCTGATCGCCCGTTACGGCCCGGAGTGGTTCCGCGGCTGCGGAACCCAGGAATCGCCTGGCACCACATTGGTCACCGTGGGCGGCGGCGTCGCCCGGCCCGGGGTGTACGAAGCCGCGCTCGGCACTCCGGTCACGGAGGTTCTCGACCAGGCAGGCGGACCGGCCGAACCGCCCCAGGCGATTTTGTTCGGCGGATACGGCGGAGCCTGGTTGCCCGCGCCCGTCGCAGCAGGCATCCGACTGTCCGCAGAGGACCTTCGCGCGGCGGGCGCGACACTGGGCGTAGCCTCGCTGACCGTGCTGCCCGCGCACGCCTGCGGCCTCGCCGAAACTGCCCGGGTGCTGCGCTATCTGGCGGGGGAGTCAGCGCGGCAATGCGGTCCGTGCATGTTCGGCCTTCCCGCCATCGCCGACGATTTCACCGCTCTTGTCCTCGGTGGCCGGGCCGCTGCCCAGGCTGGGCAGCGGCTCCGGAACCGGCTCTCGGTCATTCCCGGACGCGGCGCGTGCGCCCATCCCGATGGCGCCGTCCGGCTGGCCGCGAGCGCCCTGCGGTGTTTCGCGCAGGACCGGCAAGCCCACCTCGCCGGGCGTCCGTGCGCGTGGGCAGCGCACCCCGCGCTGCCGTTGCCGAACTGGAACAACCGAAGCGGAGAGTGGACGTGACGATGGCCGAACGGCAGCTCCGGGTCGACCCGATCGCCTGCCGCGCCCACGGAATCTGCGCCGAACTGGTGCCCGAACTGATCGACCTCGACGAATGGGGCTATCCCGTTCTCGTCGAGAGCCCCGTACCGCGATCGGTGCTGTCCGACGCGCGCCAGGCCGTCGCCGCCTGCCCGGCACTGGCACTTCGTTTGACCGCGAGCGCTGTGCGAAAGTAAGCACGCTTCGCGGATCTTCACCGAATTGCGAAACTCCACCACATTAAGGACATCATGACGACCCTCAACGGCCTGCCCGCCCACATCCTGCTCGTGCACGCGATTGTCGTGCTGCTGCCGTTGAGCGCGCTGCTGCTGGTGCTGAGCAGTGTCTGGCCGAAAGCCCGCGGCAAGCTCGCCGGCCCGAACGCGGTGCTGGCCGTGCTCGTGGTGATCATGGTCCCGATCACCACGGACGCCGGCGAATGGCTCGAGCGCCGGGTCGCGCGGACCCCGTTGCTGCGAGACCACACCGAACTGGGCGACACCGCGCTCTGGGTCGCGATCCCCGTCGCGGTGCTCGCGCTCGTGGTGTGGTGGCGGCAGCGGGAAAACCAGAAGGCTGACACCGAGGTCGCGGGAGACGACGCCGCGGTCGCCACGGCCGCGGGACGCAAGACCTATCTCGCGCCCGCGTCGACGAAGGTCACGGCAGTGCTCGCGGTTCTCTCGATCCTGGCCGCCGGTGCTGCCGTCTACGACGTTTACCGCATCGGCGATTCCGGTGCGCAGGCCTCCTGGCAGGGAAAGTTCAGCGAAAACGCCGCCCCTCGCGGGGAACGCTGACCGGGGCATCCCGCTGGTCGGCGGCGCGATCTTCTCCGCCTGCCCGAAGCCGGGCATGATGGGTGCCGTGCCGACGGTCCCGCAACGGAGGGAGCAAATGCGATGCCCGAGCACCCGGCAGTGTCCTCGATCGACGCGGTGGCCGCCGAACTGCTGTCCGAAGCCCGCGTGCACGGATCACGGCGGGCCGCGCGGACGCTGGTGTCCGGAACCTCCCAGCGCGCGACGCTGATCGCGCTCGGGGACGGAGCCGAACTGGCCGAGCACGACTCGCCGCCCGCGGCCACGCTCCAGGTCGTCGACGGCACCGTGCGGCTGCACACCCAGGACGCGGAATGGACGCTCGAGCGCGGGCAGCTTGCCGTCGTCCCGCCGGAACGCCACGGGCTGCAGGCGCTGGGAGACGCGGTCGTGCTGCTGACCGTCGCCCTGCGGTAACCGGCCCTCCTTGGTCGCTTCCGCGAGTGACCGAAGACCCTAACCGGGCCCGCACGCCGCTTCGAGACTGGAGCGGTGAGCAAGCACATCGTGATTCTCGGCGGCGGAACCGGCGGGACACTGGCGGCGAACCGGCTGCGGCGCGGACTGGGCGAGCAGGTCCGGATCACCGTGGTGGACCAGGACGACGAGCATGTCTACCAACCGGGTCTGCTGTTCGTGCCGTTCGCTCTCGCGCAGCCGGAAGACCTCGTCCGGTCGCGGCCGCGGCAGCTGCGCCGGGGGATCGAGTACCACCGCAGCGCGGTCGACCACGTCGACGCTGAAGCCTCGCGGGTCCGGTTGGCGGACGGGACGACGCTGTTCTACGACGCGCTCGTGATCGCCACCGGCGCCCGGCTCGTGCCCGAGGAGACCGAGGGACTCACCGGCCCGGGCTGGCGGGAGACGGTGCACACCTTCTACGACTACGCCGGGGCGATGGCGCTCGCGTCCGCGCTCGACGAGTTCACCGGCGGGCATCTCGTGGTGAACGTGGTCGACCTGCCGATCAAGTGCCCGGTCGCGCCGCTGGAATTCTGCTTCCTCGCCGACTGGTACTTCACCGAACAGGAAATCCGCGACGAAGTGCGGATCACCTATGTCACGCCGCTCGATTCCGCGTTCACCAAGCCGGTGGCGGCGAAGACGCTCGCCGGCCTGCTGGCGGACAAGGGCATCGAGCTGGTGACGGAGTTCAACACCGGCGAGGTCGACGGCGCGGGCGGGCGGCTGGTTTCCTACGACGGCCGCGAGGTCCCGTTCGATCTCGCCGTGGTGGTGCCGATGCACAGCGGAGCGTCCTATGTGGAGCTTTCGCCCGGGCTGGGCGACGAGTTCGGCTTCGTCTCCGTCGATCCGCACACGCTGCAGTCCACGGCGTACCCGGACATCTTCGCGCTCGGCGACGCCGCCGGAGTCCCGACCTCCAAGGCCGGTTCGGTCACCCACTTCGAAGGCGCGGTGCTGGCGCGCAACGTCGCGCGGTACCTCGCCGGCCGTCCGCTCGACCCCGGATTCGACGGGCACACGAACTGCTTCATCGAGAGCGGTTTCCACAAGGCGATGCTCATCGACTTCAACTACGACACCGAGCCGCTGCCCGGGCATTTCCCGGCGGCGGCCGGACTGCCGCTGCTGCGCGAGTCGCGGCTGAACCATCTCGGCAAGCTGATGTTCTCGTGGCTGTACTGGCACAGCCTGCTGCCCGGCCGGGAAATCCCCGGCATCGCCGCCGAGATGCCCGCCGCGGGCAAGGAATTCCCGGCTCCCGCGGAGCACTGACCGGAAAGGACGCCCATGCCCACCGCGACCTACGCGGGCACCGAAGTGCCTGTGACCGACGAGGGTTTCTTCACCGACCCGGCGTACTGGACCGAGCAGATGGCCCCGGAGATCGCCCGCGAATCCGGCATCGACCCGCTGACCGCCGAGCACTGGAAGGTCATCGAGTTCATGCGGAGCGAATACGCGGAGAAAGGCACCGGCCCGACCGTGCGGGCACTCGGGCGGACTTCCGGCGTCTCGATCAAGGACCTGTACCGGCTCTTCCCGAAGGGCCCGGCCAAACTCGCCGCGAAAATCGCCGGAATTCCGAAGCCGCGCGGCTGCATCTGAGGAGGAACCGGCATGATCGAAAAAGTCTCCGTCATCGTTTCGAAAGGCTCGCTGGAAGCGATCTACCCCGGCCTGATCATGGCCAACGGGGCTCGCGCGGAAGGCATCGAGGCCGATCTGTTCTTCACGTTTTTCGGCCTGGACGCCGTGCACAAGGCCCGGCACGAGCACATCAAACTGGCGACCGTCGGCAATCCGGGCCTGCACCTGGCCACCTGGGCGGGCGGCCTGCCCGGTGTCTCGTCGGTCATGACGCAGTATCTCGAGCGGAAGATGGAGAAGCTCGACATCCCGGCCATCCCGGAATTCCTCGAAATGATTTCCGACACCGGGGCCGGGTTGTACGCGTGCAAGGCGTCGGTGGACCTGTTCGGTCTCGAAAAGGACGATCTGATCGAACAGGTGCGGGACATCATCACGGTCGGCGAATTCTACGAGAGAGCAGCGGGCGGGCAGATCATCTTCACCTGAGCGCCGCGCGACGATCAAGGGAGGAAACCATGCACCCTCGTCCCCGGCTCGGCGAACTGGGCCTCGGCACCGGCAAGAAGGCCCGGCTGCACCGGATCCTGCACGACCACGGGCTGTGCAACGGCACCGCCTTTTTCCTGCCGTACGACCAAGGGCTGGAACACGGCCCGCGGGACTTCTTCGCCAACCCCGGCGCGGCCGACCCGCGCTACATCGTCCAGCTCGCCATCGAGGGCGGGTTCAACGGGATCGTGCTCCAGGTCGGTCTCGCGGAGAAGTTCTACTGGGACTACGCCGGCGAGGTTCCGCTGGTGCTGAAGCTCAACGGAAAGACCGAGATCCCGTCCGACGCCGAGGCGCTGTCGCCGGTGCACGCGACCGTCGAGGACGCGGTCCGGCTCGGCGCGGACGCGGTCGGGTACACGCTGTATGTCGGGACTCCGGTCCAGGACAAGGATTTCGAGCAGTACCGGAAGGTACGGGCGGACGCGCACCGGCTCGGGATGCCGTTGATCGTCTGGGCGTATCCGCGCGGCAGCGCCATCGAGGCGAAGGGCGGGCGGGATTCGTTCTACGCCGTCGACTACGCCGCCCGCACCGCCGCGGAACTCGGCGCGGACGTGGTCAAGGTGAACTACCCGCACCCCGAGAAGACCGAGGGCGTTCCGGTGAACTACGCCGGGCAGTTTTCCGTGCAGGAGGCGATGGACTCGGTCGTGCGTTCGGCGGGCCGGACGTTGCTGCTGGTGTCCGGCGGAGGCAGGGCAGGCGACGAAGCGATGCTCGACAAGGCCCGTTCGGCGATGGAGGCCGGGGCGACCGGGCTGATCTTCGGGCGGAACGTCTGGCAGCGCGAGCGCGCCGAATCCCTGCGGTTCGTGTCCGCGCTGCGCGACATCCTCGCCAAGCACCCGAGCGAGTAAGGGGGCTCGCGTGTTCGAGGTCCGGATCCACGGCCGCGGCGGGCAGGGCGCGGTGACCGCCGCGGAACTGCTGTCGGTCGCGGCGTTCGCCGAGGGCCGCCACGCCCAGGCGTTTCCCAGTTTCGGGTCGGAGCGCACCGGCGCGCCGGTCGTCGCGTTCTGCCGGATCGGCGACGCGCCGATCCGCTCGCGCGAACCGGTTGTCCATCCCGACGCGCTGGTGGTCCAGGACGCGACGCTGGCGCACCAGGTGCGGTTGTTCGAGGGATTGCGCCCGGACGGGTACCTGCTGCTCAATTCCGGCCGCCCGCTGGCCGCGCTCGGCCTCGGCGACCTGGCCGAGCGGCTGCGTCCGGACCGGATCGCGGTGGTCCCGGCGACCGAGATCGCGCTGGCCCGGCTCGGCCTGCCGAAGCCGAACGAGGCTTTGCTCGGCGGGCTCGCCGCGCTGACCGGCGCGATCGGTCTCGGTTCGGTGCTCACGGCGATCCGCGGGCGGTTTTCCGGTGCGGCGGCCGAAGGCAACGTCGCCGCGGCCAAGGCCGCCTACCGCGTCGTCCATTCCGGAAGGGAGGAACTGCTCAGTGCGCCGCCAGATTGAAGGGTCCCGCGCGGTCGCCGAGGCGGTCGCGGCGGCCCGGCCGGAGGTCGTCTGCGCCTACCCGATCTCCCCGCAGACCCACATCGTCGAAGCGCTCGCCGAACTGGTGAAGTCCCGGCAGCTCGAACCGTGCGAGTTCGTGAACGTGGAGTCGGAGTTCGCGGCGATGTCGGTCGCGATCGGCGCGTCCGCCGCCGGGGCGCGCGCCTACACCGCGACCGCCAGCCAGGGCCTGCTCTACATGACCGAAGCCGTCTACAACGCGGCCGGGCTCGGGTTGCCGATCGTGATGACCGTGGCCAACCGGGCGATCGGTGCGCCGATCAACATCTGGAACGACCACAGCGACAGCATGGCGCTGCGCGGTTCCGGCTGGATCCAGCTGTACGCGGAGACCAACCAGGAGGCGGCGGACCTGCACGTCCAGGCGTTCCGGATCGCCGAGGAGCTGTCCACCCCGGTGATGGTGTGCATGGACGGATTCGTGCTGACCCACGCGTGGGAAGAGGTCGACGTGCCCGGGCAGGCCGACGTCGACCGGTTCGTGCCGCCGTATGTGCCCCGGCAATCGGTCGACCCGGACGCTCCGGCTTCGATCGGGGCGATGGTCGGCCCGGAAGCGTTCACCGAGGTGCGCTACCTCGCGCACGCCCGCCAGCTGGGCGCGCTCGACCTGGTCCCGGACATCGCGGACCGCTTCGCGGAGGCTTTCGGCCGCACGTCCGGCGGGCTGGTCCGGCGTTACCGCACCGAGGACGCGGAGACCGTGGTGGTCGCGCTGGGCTCGGTGCTGGGCACGGTCAAGGACGCGGTCGACGAACTGCGAGCGGCGGGCACGCGGATCGGCGCGCTCGGCATCACGTGTTACCGGCCGTTCCCGGCGGCGGACGTGGCCGCGGCGCTCGGGCACGCGCGCCGGGCGATCGTGCTGGAGAAGGCGTTCGAGCCGGGGTCGGGCGGGATCGTCTCCGCCGACGTGCGCGCGGCACTGCCCGGGAGCGGGCCGGAGACGGTGACCGTCGTGGCCGGTCTCGGCGGGCGCGCGATCACGAAGGCTTCGCTGGTCCGGGCATTCCCGGCGGAAGGACTGCCCGCGCTGACGTTCCTTGACCTCGACCGTGCGCTGATCGAGCGGGAACTGGCGCGGCTCGCGGCGAACCGCCGTTCGGGTCCGACCGCGGAGAACCTCTTGCGCGACCTCGGCGTGGTCGCCTCGCGGATCTGAGGAGGGAGCGGCCATGGCCGTCCAGCCGATCAAGTTCTACCAAACCGGCAGCTTCGCGGTGGGCAACCGCCTGCTGCCGATCGAAGACCGCACCGTGCAGTCCGACCCGGGGCGCAGCGACTCGCTCGACTCCGGGCACCGCGCCTGCCAAGGCTGCGGCGAGGCGCTCGGCGCCCGGTACGCGCTCGACGCCGCGATGGCGGCGACCGGAGGCCGGATCGTCGCGGTGAACGCGACCGGATGCCTCGAGGTGTTCTCGACGCCGTATCCGGAAACCTCCTGGCGGATCCCGTGGCTGCATTCGCTGTTCGGCAACGCGCCCGCGGTGGCGACCGGGGTCGCGGCGGCCATGAAAGTCAAGGGCCGCAACGACGTCCGGGTGGTCGGCCAAGGCGGCGACGGCGGCACGGTCGACATCGGATTCGCCTGCCTGTCCGGGATGTTCGAGCGCAACGACGACGTGCTGTACGTCTGCTACGACAACGAGGCCTACATGAACACCGGCGTGCAGCGTTCCGGCGCGACGCCGCCCGCCGCGCGGACCGCGACCACCCCGGCGACCGGTCCGGAACCCGGCGCGGAGTTCGGCAAGGGCAAGAACGTGCCGCTGATCGCGATGGCGCACGAGATCCCTTACACGGCCACGGCGACAGTCGCGAACCTGCGCGATCTGGAGGCGAAAGTGCGCCGGGCGATGGATTTCCGCGGCGCGCGGTACCTGCACGTGCTCGTCCCGTGTCCGCTCGGCTGGGGCAGCGCGTCGCGCGACACCGTCCGGCTCGCCCGGCTGGCCGCGGAAAGCGGGCTGTTCCCGGTGTTCGAGGCCGAAGGCGGCGAGGTGACGGCGGTGACGAAGATCCGCCGCCGGGTGCCGGTCGAGGAGTACCTGCGGCCGCAGCGGCGGTACGCCCACCTGTTCGGCGATGCGCCGCGGCCGGAGGTCGTGGCGGAGATCCAGGCGATCGCGGACCGCAACATCCGCCGGTTCGGCCTGCTCGGAGGCGAGTGACATGGAACCGGAGAAGCCGTTCGCGATCACGCTCGACGTCGGCTCCAGCCGGGTCAACCACACCGGGGCCTGGCGCAGCGAACGGCCGGTCTACGTCGACCTGCTGCCGCCGTGCAACCGGTCCTGTCCGTCCGGACAGGACATCCGCGGCTGGCTGTGGCACGCGGAATCCGGCGGTTACGAGAACGCGTGGCGCGCGATCATGGCGGACAACCCGTTCCCGGCGGTGCTCGGCCGGATCTGCTACCGGCCGTGCGAGACCGCGTGCAACCGCGGCCGGCTCGACGAATCGGTCGGGATCAATTCCGTGGAGCGGTTCCTCGGCGACGAAGCGATCCGCCGCGGCTGGACGGTCGCGCCTCCGTCGCGGGAGAGCGGACGCCGCGTGCTCGTGGTCGGCGCCGGGCCCGCCGGGCTGTCGGCGGCATTCCGCTTGCGACTGCTCGGGCACGCCGTGACGGTGCGGGACGCGGAAGCCGAACCCGGCGGGATGCTGCGCTACGGCGTTCCGCGCTACCGCCTGCCCCGCGACGTCCTTGACGCGGAAATCCGGCGCGTTCTCGATCTCGGGGTGGGGTTCGAACCGCACAGCCGGGTCGCCGACGTCCGCGCCGCCAAGGAGGACGGCGGATTCGACGCGGTGTTCCTCGCGGTCGGCGCGCACGTCGGCCGCCGCGCCGATCTTCCGGCTGGGGACTCGGCCCGCATTCTCGACGCGGTGTCGCTCCTGCACGGCCTCGAAGAAGGGGACCGGCCGATGCTGGGCCGCCGGGTAGCCGTCTACGGCGGCGGCAACACCGCGCTGGACACCGCGCGCACGGCCCGCCGCCTCGGCGCCACTGACGCCGTGGTGGTGTACCGGCGCACCCGGGATCGCATGCCCGCGCACGATTCGGAGGTCGTGGAAGCCGAGGAGGAAGGCGTGCTGCTGCGGTGGCTCTCGACCATCGCGCACGTCGACCGCGGCGGCGTGACCGTCGAGCGGATGGAGTTGGACGACACCGGTTTCCCCCAGCCGACGGGAGAGTTCGAGGAGCTGGCCGCGGACACCGTGGTGCTCGCGCTCGGCCAGGAGTCGGACTTGTCCCTCCTCGACGGCGTGCCGGGGATCGACCGCGCGCACGGCGGCGTCCAGGTCGGGCGAGACCAGGAAACGGGCTGTCCAGGGGTGTTCGCCGGGGGCGACATGGCACCGTCCGAGCACACCGCGACCGCGGCGATCGGCCAAGGCGCCCGGGCGGCACGGGCGATCGACGCGTGGTTCCGCGGCACCGTGCCCGCCGCACCGCCGCCTCGGCGCGATGCCGAGTTCGATGTGCTCAACACCTGGTACTACAGCGATGCCGAAGCGAGTGTGCGGCCGCGGCTGGAAGCGGCCCGGCGGACCTCGTCATTCGCCGAGGTGACCGGCGGACTCGACCGGGCGACGGCGCTGTACGAGGCCCGGCGCTGCTTGTCCTGCGGCAGCTGTTTCCAGTGCGACAACTGTTTCGGCGTCTGCCCGGACAACGCGGTGCTGAAGCTCGACCCCGGCTACGAGATCGATCTGGATTTCTGCAAGGGGTGCGGGATGTGCGCGCAGGAATGCCCCTGCGGCGCGATCGAAATGGTGCCCGAAGAAACGTGATCACGGACGGGAGGAGACCGGCGATGCACACCAGGAAGTGGAGCGTGGACGTTTTCCTGAGCGAGGAGGAGGACCGCACGCACGCCATCGCGCGGCTGCACACCGCGGCGGGCGAACTCACCGCCGACGGGACCGCGCGGCGGAATCCGGCTGACCGGGACGTCCCCGAGATCGGCGACGAACTGGCCGCGGCGCGGGCGTTGAGCGCGCTCGCGCACCGGCTGCTCGACACGGTGGTGGGCGATATCGAGGGGGTGACGCATCGTCCGGTGCATCTGGACCGTTGAGCCGGAAACCTTTCGTGCCCGGTCGAGGGACTGGCCCCCAGCACCGCTGGACGGCTGAACCGAGACCGCTCTCTCCGCCCCGGGGGACCGCGTCCGGCGCCGAGGGAGCGGTCAGCGGCAGCCGGCCAGCGGGGTCCAGTAGTCGAGAAGACGGCAGAGCAGATCGGTCCGTTCGCGGCGCAGGTCGGGCGGCGCGGGCGACGGTGCGCGCTGGGTCCGCGCGCTGACCGTGCGCACGAAGTCCCGGACCCGGGAAGGCGGCGGCACGAGTTCGCCGCCGAGGCAAGCCACGACGAGCAGGTCCTCGCCGGAGTGGGTTTCGATGGTGAGGGACCAGCCGTGGCGTTCGTCCCAGATCAGCGCGGTGTCCCGGCCGGGATGCGCGGCCAGCTGGCCGTCGAGCGCGATGTAGGCCGACATCGGCGAGTCGAGGTCAAGTGTGCAGGATTCCGGGCCGACCCCCACCGCGGCGCTCACCGCTTCGACATAGGCGCTCATTCCGCAGAGCAGGCGGTACTCGTGGTCGGTGGTCATCGGCTGGACTCTCATCAATTCTCAATCTCTGTTTTCGCCCGCCGCGGCGCGCTTCGAAGGGAAGAGGCCTGCTCCGGCCGGGTCGCGGCCGACACAGTCCAGGCTCTGCTCCGCACGGCGCATCGGAAAGGGCCGAAAGTCCCCGGCATCGGGCTTTGTGGATAGACGAACCGAAGGCGCGGCGCCGCCCGGCGGATCGGCGGTGCGGTGTGCGAAGCGTTTCCGGACGCGCGGTCGGGTCAGCGCGGCAACGGCCCGAGGGCGGAACTCACCGGGCGAAGTCCCGCAGGATCTGAGCCGGAGGCAGCAGGGCCCGGGCGACCGCGTCCGCTACCGCGCCGATCCGGAGGTTGTTGCGGCGACAGTAGGCGCGCAACCGCTCGAAAGCCGCGTCGACCGGAATGCCGCCGGCGCAGGCCAGCACGCCTTTGGCCTGTTCGATGACGATCCGGCTGTCGAGGGCGCGCTGCAATTGCCCGGTGCGCGTGGCGCCGTGCCGGATGGCTCGTTCCTGGAGCATGCCGACGGAGGCGATGTCCGCCAGTGCGCGGGCGGCGTCGAGCCGGCCCCCGGACAGCGGTTCCGGGCTGAGCAGCACGAGGGTGCCGAGTGCTTCTCCGCGAAGGCCCAGCGGAATGGTCTGCCCGAAACCGGGAACGCCGGTGCGGCGCGAGCCGAGCAGCGCGTCGGTGTCGCCGGACGCGTAGCGGATCTCGGGTTCGCCCTGGCTGCCGACAAGCAGGACCCCGGCCGCGGTCGCGCCGAGCAAAGTGACGCAATATCCGGTGAGCCGCTGGAACAGTCCGGCCGGGGTGTAGTCGTCGGCGAGTGTGTCGGCCAGGTCCACGAAAGCGCGGAGCAGCTCAGGTTCCAGTGCGGGTGCTTCGGGTTCGCTCGTCTTCGGCATCCGGCGAGGTGCGGTCATGCGCACAGGTCGCGGTCGGGCCACCGGTCGGCGGCTGCGGCGATGCTAGCGCGGCACGCCCGGGTCAGCTGCCGGGTCGCTCGGTTGTCCGGGGTCTGCCCGCAGCGCGGGCACGAGAAGCGCACATCGCCGGCGAGTTCGTCGACCGCCGCGTCGAGCGGGCGGGCGCACGGACGGCACCAGCGATGGCCGCTGACCGGCACCGCGTGGTGCGGGGAGGAGACGCACTGGTGGAGCCAGCGGCGATGCGTCCGGCAGGTGATCCGGTCGAACGGGTCGAGCTCGGCTTCTTCCCGGGCGTCTTCGTCGGTCAGCGTGCTCGCGAGCCGGAGGTCGGCGAGCTCGGCGTACCGGGCGTCGACGCGAGCGCTCGGCAGCAGCCCCAGCGCGGCCGTCCGCGCCGTCGGAACGCGATCGGGGGAGATTCGGTCAATGCTCATGGTCGCCTCGCTTTCGTTGCGTCTGAGCTTCCGCCGCGACGCTCCGCTGAACGAGGGCCGCACTGCCCGTTCCGGAGGGTCCGCCAGCTGGCGGCGACGGGCGGTTTTCTGTGCTGTCCGGGGACTTTGGCCACCGGATCGGCACCTATCGCGGTGCCGCGTCCCGAGGCTCGGCCGAGATCGCGGGCACGGACTGCCCGTTCGCGGCGGACCGAAGGACTGCCTGGACGACTGTCCCGTCGACGGTCTCCTCTTCGCGCAGCCGCTCCGCGAGCCTGCCGAGTGCGTCGCGATGCTGTTCGAGCAGCGCCACCGCCCGGGCTTCCGCCTCGCGCACCAGGCGAGCGATTTCCCGGTCCACCACCCGTTGCGTTTGTTCGGAGTACGGTCGGCCGAGCAGTTCCGGGCCGTCGCTTGCGACCCCCGGGGCACCGCCGCGGCTGTATCCGATCGGGCCGAGCGCAGGGGAAAGACCGAACTCGGTGACCATTTTCGCGGCCACCGCGGTGGCGCTGGCGAGGTCGTTGGCCGCGCCGGTCGACGCTTCGCCCAGCACGACCAGTTCAGCCGCGCGTCCGCCCAGCCGCACCGCGAGCAGATCGGCGAGGTAGCTCTCGGAGTAGAGCCGCCGCTCGGCCTCCGGCAGTTGCTCGGTGGCGCCGAGCGCCAGGCCGGCGGGCAGGATCGTCACCTTCGCCACCGGGTCGGCGTGCTCGCACAGCGCCGCGACGAGAGCGTGCCCGGCCTCGTGCACGGCGACAGATCGGCGTTCTTCGGGCAGCAGCGCGTTCGACGCGTCGCGGCGGCCGAGCAGGACGCGGTCGCGCGCGGTCGCGAGGTCGTCCGCGGTCAGTACGGTGCGGTCGTCCCGCACGGCGTTGATCGCCGCCTCGTTGACGAGGTTGGCCAGATCGGCGCCGGAGAACCCGGGAGTGCCGCGCGCGACCACCGTCAGGTCGACGTCCGGGGCGAGCTGCTTTCCGTTGATGTGGACCGCGAGAATCGACGCGCGTTCGGCCTGATTCGGCAACGGCACGGTGACCTGCCGGTCGAACCGGCCGGGCCGCAGCAGCGCCGGGTCGAGGGTTTCCGGCCGGTTGGTCGCGGCGAGCACGACGGTGCCGCTGCTCTGGTCGAAACCGTCCATTTCGGCCAGCAGCTGGTTCAGGGTCTGCTCGCGTTCCTCGTGCCCGCCGGTGCCGCCGATGCCGCGACGGCTGCCGACGGCGTCGATCTCGTCGATGAAGATGATCGACGGCGCGCGGTCGCGGGCTTCGGAGAACAGGTCGCGCACGCGGGAGGCGCCGACGCCGACGAACATCTCCACGAACGCCGACCCGGTGATCGACAGGAACGGCACGCTCGCCTCGCCGGCCACCGCGCGGGCGAGCAGCGTCTTGCCGGTGCCCGGCGGCCCGACCATCAGCACCCCGCGCGGCCCTTTCGCCCCGGCGGCGGCGTAACGCGAGGGATCGCGCAGGAAGTCGACGACCTCGGCGATCTCCTGCTTCACCCCTTCGTATCCGGCGACATCGGCGAAGCGGGTGTCCGGTCGTTGCGCTTCGATGATCCTGGCCTTCGACCGGCCGAACCCGCCGATGCCGCCGAGCCCGCCCGGACCGCCCGCGGCGAGGGTGCGCTGGGCCCGGCGGCCCGCCCACCAGAGGAGGCCGAAGATCAGCAGGATGGGCAGATAGGCCAGCAGCGTGGTGGCGATCGAATCCCCGCTGCTGGTCTTCGTGCCGGTGACGGGGACGTTCTTTTCGCGCAGTTTCTCCGCCAGCCGCGGATCGCCCAGCGCGGTGGGGAGCTGGCTGGTGAACTTGCCGCCGTCGCGGAAGTTCCCGGAGACCGCGCCGTCGCCGCCGACCGTGACCGCGGCGACCTGATTTGCGTCCACTTTGGACAGAAGTTCGGTGTAGGCGAGCGCCGGGACCGACGAGGTCCACAGCGACGGACCGGCGATGAGCACCACGGTCACCATGACGGCGGCGGTGAGCAGGAGCCCGATGAGTCCGCCGTAGTGGCGTTCTTCGGGCTGGTGCGGGGGCGGGTCCGGAGGCGGCCCGGGGCGGGCGGTGCGCGACATCCGGGCCTACTCGCCCCTGCGGCGGCGCCGCCGGGCGTGTGCGGGCCCGTGGAAGACGCTGGCGACGAGCACGGCGCCGACGACGAAACCGAGGTCGTAGAGATGCCCGTTGTTGCGCACCTCGTAGATGCCGACGTGGTCGTTGAACAACGACACGAGGAAGGTGATCGGGCAGATGAACCCGTGCCAGAGCCCCAGCCAGAACCCCGGGCTCAGACCGGGTTCGGCGAGGGCGTCGGCGCGGGCCGCGCAAGCGGCGAGGGCAGGCATCAGCGCCAGGAGGACACCGGACGCGGCGAGCCGGCGCCGCGCGGGAGCAGTCATGGGACGACTCTGCGCAACGACGGCACCGGGCGAGAAGAGCCTAATGTCCCCGGCGGGCGGGACCTGCGGACGTCGTTCGGCGCCCGGCCCGGCGACATGCTGGACCGGGCACGCCGGACGAGAGGAGCCGCGATGACGGCGGAAATGCGAGGCTGGCGGGTGCGCGCGCCCGGACCGATGGCGGGCGGACCGCTGGTGCGGGAGCGGATGCCGGTCCCGGAGCCCCGTGACGGCGAACTGCTGGTGCGGGTGCGCGTGTGCGGCGTGTGCCGCACCGATCTGCACGTGGCCGAGGGCGATCTGCCGGTGCACCGGGCGGGCGTGGTGCCGGGCCATGAGGTCGTCGGCGAGGTGGTCGCGCCGCGGGCGGGCGGATTCGAGGCGGGGGACCGGGTCGGCATCGCGTGGTTGCGCGGTACCTGCGGCGTGTGCCGCTATTGCCGGTCCGGGAGGGAGAACTTGTGCCCGGAGTCGCGGTACACCGGCTGGGACGCCGACGGCGGCTACGCGGAGTACGCCGTCGTCTCGGCTGCGTACGCGCATCGGCTGCCGGCCGGGTACTCAAACGAAGAGCTCGCTCCGCTGCTGTGCGCCGGCGTGATCGGCTATCGCGCGTTGCGGCGGGCCCAGGTCCCTGACGGAGGACGGCTGGGTATCTACGGTTTCGGCGGCAGCGCGCACCTCGCCGCGCAAGTCGCGCTCGCCCGCGGGGCGACAGTGCACGTGCTGACCCGCAGTCCGGAAGCGCGGAAGCTGGCGCTCGAACTCGGCGCCGCGTCGGCGGGCGACGCGGCCGAGGCGCCGCCGGAGCCGCTGGATTCCGCGATCCTCTTCGCCCCAGCCGGGGAATTGGTGCCGGTCGCTCTGGCGGCGCTGGACCGCGGCGGCACGCTCTCGATCGCGGGGATCCATCTCTCGGAGATTCCCGTGCTGGATTACCAGCGCCATCTCTTCCAGGAGCGGCAGGTGCGCAGCGTCACCGCGAACACGAGAGCGGACGCGCGGGAGTTCCTCGAGTTCGCGGGAGCGCACCGGCTGCACGTCCGGACGATGTCTTATCCGCTGTCCGCGGCTGCGGAGGCGTTGGCGGATCTGGCGGCGGACCGGGTCACCGGTGCCGCCGTCCTGCACGCCGACTGAATCTGTCCACAGTGGACCAGAACGGAATCGCCGGGGAGGCGTCATGACACGGTGGCGGAATCAGCTGCCGGGCGAAGCGGTGCTGCTCGTCGCGGTCGCCGCGCTGTTGCTCGCCGGGGGAATTCTCTGGCTGTCGCGAACACCCGGCTCCGGCGGCTGCTGGGCGGCGGCGACCGCGGTCGCGCTGGCGCCCGCGCTCTGGTGGGTGGCCGAGGATCTGCGCCATCGGCGCTGGGGCGCGGATTCGCTGGCGGTGCTCGCGCTCGCCTCGACCCTCGCGGTGGGCGAGTTTCTCGCGGGCGCGGTGGTCGCGGTGATGGTCGCGACCGGGCGGGTGCTCGAATCGCGGGCACAGCGCCGGGCCGCGCGGGACTTGACCGCGCTGCTGGACCGGGTGCCGCAGACCGTGCACGTGCGGTCCGGAGACGACCTTCGCGAGATTCCGGCGGGCGAAGTGGCCGCGGGGAACACGGTGGTCGTTCTGCCGGGCGAGGTCGTGCCGGTCGACGGGAGGCTCCCGGCCGCGGGGGTGTTCGACGAGTCCGCGCTCACCGGCGAACCGCTCCCGGTCGCCCGTCCGGCCGGAGACGCGGTCCGCAGCGGAGTGGTGAACGCCGGCGCCGCCGTGGAGATCACGGCGGCGGCGAGCGCGGACGAGAGCACTTACGCCGGAGTGGTGCGGCTGGCGGAGTCGGCGGCAGCGCAGAGCGCGCCCGTCGCCCGGCTGGCGGATCGGGCCGCGGTCTATTTCTTGCCCGCCGCGTTGCTGATGGCCGGTGCGGCTTGGCTGCTGAGCGGCGACGTGACGCGCGCCGTCGCGGTGCTGGTGACGGCGACTCCGTGCCCGCTGCTGCTCGCGGTGCCGATCGCGGTGACCGCGGGCATGTCGCGGACGGCGCGGGCAGGGGTCGTGGTCAAGGACGGCGCGGCGCTGGAATCGCTCGGCCGGGCCCGGGTGCTGCTCATGGACAAGACCGGCACGATCACCGCCGGGCGGCCCGAGGTGACCGACGTGGTGTGCGCTCCGGGACGCACCGCCGAGGACGTGCTCCGGCTGGCCGCGAGCGTCGAGTACTACTCGCCGCACGTGCTGGCCGCGGCTGTGGTGCGGGCGGCGGAATCGGCCGGGATCGAACGCGTCCCCGCCGCGGAGGTCGGCGAGGTGCCCGGCTCCGGGGTCCGCGGACGCGTCGGGGGACACCTGGTCCGGGTGGGCAGGCTGACCGCTGACCAGCAGACGCCGTCGTGGGCGCGCAGTGCGGCACGCCGGGGACGGCTCGACCTGGCGACCGTGCTGTGGGTGGAACAAGACGGCGAGCCGGTGGCGGCGCTGCTGGCGAAGGACCGGGTCCGCCCCGACGCCGCCCGCACGACGCGCCGGCTGCGGGCGGCGGGGATCACCACGATCGGGCTGCTCACCGGCGATCGGGTCGACAACGCGCGGGAAGTGGCTGCTTTGCTCGGCCTCGACCGCGTCCAGGCGGAGGTCACCCCGGCGGAGAAGCTCGCGGCGGTTTCCGCGGCTCGGGCCGAGGGGCTCGTAGTGATGACCGGCGACGGGGTCAACGACGCTCCGGCGCTCGCCGCCGCGGACGTCGGCGTCGCGCTGGGATCCCGGGGTGCGACGGCAGCGGCGCAGGCGGCCGACGCGGTGATCCTGGACGACCGGCTCGACCGGCTCGCCGACGCCGCGGAGATCGCCCGGCGCGCGCGGCGGCTGGCAGTGCAGAGCGCGGTGGCCGGAGTGGCTCTGTCGCTGGCGGCGATGGCTGCCGCCGCGACCGGTTTCCTGACACCGGTCTGGGGCGCGGTCGTGCAGGAAGGCATTGACGTCGCGGTCATCCTCAATGCCTTGCGTGCGTTGCGGGTGCCCGCGATCGCCGCTCCGGCGCCCGCCCAGCTGGTCCATCGCTTCGAGGCCGAGCACGAGCGGCTCCGCCCCGCGCTGCTGGCGATCCGGCAGGCCGCGGACGCACTGGCCGACGGACCGGTCCCGGCGGCGGATCGGGCCGTCCGCCACGCCTGCGACGTCCTGCTCGGGCAAGTCCTGCCGCACGAGACGGCGGAGGAGACCGAGCTGTACCCGGCGCTGGCCAGTGCACTGGGCGGTCCGGAAAGCACAGTGCCGATGAGCCGCGCACACGCCGAGATCGCCCGGCTGACGCGGCGGCTGGAGCGGCACCTGGCGGAGTCGCCGTCGGGGATCCAGGCGGATCAGGTCGACGATCTGCGTGCGACGCTGTACGGGCTGGACGCGGTGCTGACCCTGCATTTCGCGCAGGAGGAAGAGGCTTATTTCACGCTGCCGGCGTCGTGAGCGGGCCGGATGCCGAGCCCGGCGAGTTCGAGGGCTTGGGCGAGGTCGCCCGGTGCGGCGACTCCGACGAGTGCGCCGTGTCCGACGACGAGCACCAGGTCCTGCCCAGGACGCAGCCGCACGCTGCTGAGCACCTCGGACAGGGGCGTGTCCGGCCCGGCGATCAGGCAGGCGGGCGGTTTGACGCAGATGTCCTCCAGCCGCGTCGCGGTCCGCTCGGTTTCCGGCACCCGGGACAGTGCGGAAAGACTGACGGCGCCGACCGGGGTTCCGGTGAAGGTCACCACCGGGAAGGTCCGGAAGCGCGTGTGCGCGGCCTGGTCGAGGAAGCCCTGCACGGTGTACCAGCCGGGCGCGGTGACCGGGTCGGTGCTCATGACGTCGCGGAGCCGGAGCCGGGAAAGGAGCTGGCGCAGCGGGGCGGCGGAGAGCTCCGCGCGCGCGGCGACGGCGAGGAACCAGCTGATGGCGATCATCCACAGGCCGGAAAGCGTGCCCAGCGCCAGGATTTGCCAGGCGCCGAAGGCAGCGAGCGCGCTCGCGAGCACTTGGCCGCCCGCAGCGGCGATGCGCCGGGCACGGGTCCGGTTCCCGGTCAGCCGCCACGCTACGGCCTCCAGGATGCGCCCGCCGTCCAGCGGTGTTCCCGGCAGCAGGTTGAAGACCGCGAGCACGCCGTTGGCCCAGCCGAGCCAGGTGAGCGCCACGGTGACCACCGCGGGCAGCACCGGCGAGGCGAGCGCGCCCGCCCCGAGGAAGCCGCCGCCGACGACCAAGCTCGCGGCCGGGCCTGCCGCCGCGATGAGCAGTGCGGAGCGCGGGGTCGGCGGTTCCTCGGGCAGCTCCGCGGCGCCGCCGAGCAACCACAGGGTGATGCGTTCCGCCCGGAGTCCGTAATGCCGCGCGACGAGGGCGTGGCACAGCTCGTGCGCGAGCAGCGATGCCAGGAACACCAGCGCGCTCGCCGCGGCGACCGTCCAGTTGACCGCGACCGGCGAACCGCGGGCGCCGAGCGGAAGGACAGTTGTCGCGAGGAGATCGGCCAGCAGACCCATCACGATCAGCACGGACCAGTGCGCGCCGACGCGGATTCCGGCGATGCGGCCCAGCGGGAAAGTCGCGGATGTCATAGCCCGAATCTCCCGCCGAGCAGGCACGGGCGGCAGGGCCGCAGCGCCTCTCGCCCCGGGACCAAAGACTCCGCCGGCGCGGACGTCCGCCCGCAGCGACCGGGGCCGGCGCGGCCATAGCGTCGGCTCAGAGACCCGGCTCGGAGGAGGCACGCGATGGACGAGAAGGAGAAAGCGCTGATCGAGGAGGAGGCCCGGCGCAGCGTCGCGGAGCGCGGGCAGCACGGCAAACACGGCCCGGCGATGCGGCGGTACCTGCTCGCCGAGGAACAACGGGCGGCCAGCGAGAACGAACGCGACGTCGTCCCGGAATCGGCGCCAGAGCCGCCCCGATGATTCCGCCGGTGGTCGCCGGGGTCGACGGATCGGCGGAGTCGCTGGCCGCCGTGCGATGGGCGGCGGCGCAGGCCCGTCCGCGCGGCAGCGGACTGGTGGTCTTCCGCGCCGAACTGTTCGCCGACCCGGACCTGATGCCGCACGGGAAACCGCCCGCAGGCACGGATTTGCTGCTCGAACCCGGGTATCGCCTCCTGCGCCAGGCGGCCGACGAGGCGCGCCGCGCGGTGCCCGAAGTCCGCGTGCGGATGTGTCTCCGGCTCGGGGCCGCCGCGGGTCTGCTGGCCGCGCAGTCGGCCGAGGCCGGGCTGCTGGTTCTGGGCTCGCCCAGAGCGGCCGGCGTGCGGGGAGGGGTCACCGGTTCAGTGGCGCTCAGCGTGGCGGCGTCCGCCCGGTGCCCGGTGGCGGTCGTGCGCGGGTACGCGGATCCGGAAGGGCCGGTGGTGGTCGGGGTCGACGATTCCGGCGGCAGCGAGCGCGCGCTGGCTTTCGCTTTCGAAACCGCTGATGTGCACCGAGCTGTGGTGGAGGCAGTGCACGTGCGGCACGACGACGACCGGGAAAGCGGCGTCGGGGAGCAGGTCGAAGCGTGGTCCCGGAAATACCCGGCGGTTCCGGTGCGGGTCCGCGCGCTGCGGGCGCGTTCGGCGGGCCGGGCGCTCGCGGGCATTTCCCCCGGCGCACGGCTGGTCGTCGTGGGCAGCCGCGGTCGCGGACCGGTCGCGGGCGGCCTGCTCGGCTCCACCGGCAATGGGCTGCTGGCGCACGCGTCCTGCCCGGTCGTGGTCGCCCGCTGAACACGACGGAAGGACGGAGTCTCATGAGAATCGTTGTCGCGGTGGCGACCCGGCACGGGGCGACTCGCGAGATCGCGGAGCAGATCGCGGCGTCGCTGCGCGGCGAGCTCGCCGGCGCGGGCACGACCGCCGAGGTCGTCGTGGCGGACGCGGGCAGCGTCACGTCGTTCGACGGCTGCGACGCGGCGGTGCTCGGCAGCGCGGTCTACCTCGGACACTGGCTGGAGCCCGCCCGGACCTTGGTGCGCGAGCATCAGGACGAGCTGGCGCGCATCCCCGTGTGGTTGTTCTCCAGCGGGCCGGTCGGAGAGCGGACCAAACCCGGGGAGGACCCGGTGGACGTCACCGAGGTGCTGGCCCGCAGCGGCGCCAGGGAACACCGGCTGTTCGGCGGCAGGCTCGACCGGTCCCTGCTGCGGTTCCCGGAACGCGCGATGGCCGCGGCCTTGCGGGTGCGCGACGGCGACAACCGCGACTGGCCGGTGATCCGCGCCTGGGGCCGCGCCGTCGCGCGCGAGCTGAGTGCACTGGCCGGTGACCTTCGTCCATCGCCTTCAGGCAATCCGGCCGCGTCGCCGCGCCGGGCGCCCGGAGTTGCATGAAGGTGCGACACCGTTCGCGAAGAGAGGAGTGCGCAATGACGTCACTGTTGCCTGGATCCCGGATGGCGCTGCCGAGCATCGCCGCCTGGCTCGACCACCCTTGGCCGTTCACGGAGCACAACCCGGTGCGGATCGAGGAGTCCACTGAGGACGGCAAGTACACGGTGCGGGCCGAGCTGCCGGGGTTCGACCCGGACAAGCACATCACCGTGACGACGCACGACGGCCTGCTGACCATCGAGGCGGAGCGCGAAGCGAAGAAGAACGACGGCGGCCGCAGCGAGTTCTACTACGGCAAGTTCAGCCGCACGGTGGGCCTGCCCGCAGGGGCCGAGGCCGCCAAGATCGCCGCGAAGTACACCGACGGCATCCTCGAGATCTCGATGCCGCTGGCGCAGCAGCCGCACGAGAAGCAGGTCACCATCCACGTCGACAAGGCATGACGCCCGGTGGCGGCGGGCGCGGTCGCGGCCGTGCCCGCCGCCTCGTGCGGAAAGGAGCTCCGATGAGCGCGGACCAGCCCGCCCGGGTGCTGCTGGCCGACGGACAGGTCGGCCTCGTGCGTCCGCTCGGACCGGCCGACACCGAGGCCGTGCTGCGGCTGCACACCGGCCTCGGGGAGCGGGATCGCTATTTCCGCTTCTTCGGGCCGCTTCCGTCCACTGTGGACAAGCTGGCGGCGGAGATCACCTCGGCGCCTGGCGAATGCCACCTGGCCGTCGGCTGCTTTCTCGACGGGACGCTGGCCGGAGTCGCGCACTGCGAACGGATCGGGGACACCGCCGATGCCGAGATCGCGCTCGTCGTCGACGGGAATCAGCGCACGCACGGAATCGCGACGCTGCTGATCGAACACCTCGCCGCGGCGGCGCGGGCGAACGGGATCAGCCGGTTCGTCGCGGAGGTGCTGGCCGAGAACGCGAAGGTGATCCGGGTGTTCGCCGAACTCGGCCTGCGGTACGAGATCGACCACGAGGGCCCGGAATGGTCGGTGACGATCTGGCTCGACGGCGAGGACGGTTATCCGGACGCGTTCGCCCGCCGCGACGAGGTCGCCGAAGCGGCGAGCCTGGCGCACCTGCTGCGTCCGGCGTCGGTCGTGGTGATCGGCGCGGGCAGGCGGGCCGGGTCGGTGGGGCACGCGGTCCTCGCGAACCTGGCGGCCAGCGGCTTTCCGGGTTCGGTGGAGGTCGTGCACCCGGTGGCGGAAGAGATCCTCGGCGTGCGCTGCGTACCGTCGGTCGCGGACCTGGCCGGGACTCCCGAACTGGCGGTGATCTGCCTTCCGGCGGAGGCCGCCGCGGACGCGGTGGAGGAATGCGGCAAACGCGGCGTGGCCGCGGCGGTCGTCGTTTCGTCCGGGCTGACCGGGACCGCAGCGGGCGCGCGCGTCCGGGAAGCGGTGCGCAGGCACGGCATGCGGCTGGTCGGACCGAACTGCCTCGGCGTGCTCTCGACGGATCCGTCCTGCCCGGTCGACGCGACCTTCCTCGCCCGCCGTCCGCGGGCCGGGAACATCGGCGTCGCGACCCAGTCCGGCGGCGTCGGGATCGCGCTCGTCGAGGCGCTGACCGGCCTCGGCCTCGGGCTTTCCTCGCTGGTCTCCACCGGCGACAAATACGACGTCAGCGGCAACGACCTGCTGCTGTGGTGGGCGAGCGACCGGCGCACCGAGCTCGTGGTGCTGTACCTCGAATCCTTCGGCAATCCCCGCAAATTCTCCCGGCTGGCGGCGCGGCTGGCGCGGACCAGGCCGGTGCTCGCGGTGCGGGCCGGAAGCGGCGGGACCGCCCAGCGCGCCGCTGCTTCGCACACGGCCGCCGCGGCGACGCCTGCGGTGACCCGCGACGCGCTTTACGCGCAGGCGGGCATCATCGCCGTCGACACGGTCGCCGAACTGGTGGATGTGCTCGCAGGTGTTTCCTGGCAACCGCTTCCGCGCGGCAGGCGTATCGCCGTGCTGAGCAACGCGGGCGGGGCCGGGGTCCTCGCGGCCGACGCGTGCGAGCGAGAAGGCCTCACGATGGCGAGCTTGTCCGCGGAGACGGCGGAAGGCCTGCGCGAGCTGCTGCCCGCCGAGGCCGCGGTGCACAACCCGGTCGACACGACGGCCGCGGTTCCGGCGGAGAAATTCGGGCAGGCGCTGCAGATCGTGCTCGCCGACCCCGGCGTCGACGCGGTCATCGCGGCGACGGTGCCGACCGCGGTCGGGAACCCCGCGGCCGCGCTAGCCGACGTGCTGCCGGGCGCGGACAAGACCGTGCTCGCGGTCCGGCCGGGACAACGGGAACGGGTGTCGCCGCTGTGCGCGGACGGACCCGCGGTCACCGCTTGCTACGACGACCCGGCGACCGCCGCGCTTGTGCTCGCCCGGCAGGCCGAGTACGCCGAGTGGCTCGCCCGGCCCAAGACGGATGCCTCGCCGCTGCCGGAGATCGACGCCGCTGCGGTGCGGGAGTTCGCGACAGCACGAGCGGCGGAGCGCGAGGGCTGGATGGCGCCGGCCGCCGCGGCGGAACTGCTCCGGCTCGCGGGAATCCCGTTGGTGCCGACCCGCTACGCCCGCGACGAGACCGAAGCCGTTGGCGCGGCGGAGGAATTCGACGGCCCGCTCGCGGTGAAGGCGGACGCCGAGGGGCTGCTGCACAAGTCCGCGGGCGGCGGCGTGTTGCTCGGCGTCGACGGACCGCTCGGCGCGCGGGACGCGTACCGGCTGCTGCTGACGCGATTCGGTCCGGGACTGCGCGGCGTGGTGATCCAGCCGATGGCCGACCGAGGCCGTGAACTGCTCGTCGGCGTGCGGTCGGACCCGGTGTTCGGGCCGCTGGTCGTGTTCGGGCTGGGCGGGGTCGACACCGACCTGGTGGCCGACCGGGCCGCGCGGCTCGCCCCGCTCACCGGGCCGGACGCGGACCTGCTGCTCGACGGCCTTCGCTCGGCCGAGGCGCTGTGGGCGTCCGGGATCGACCGGGCCGCGGTGCGCGAACTGCTGCTGAAGACCGGCCGGCTGGCGACGCTCGTGCCGGAGCTGGCGGAGCTGGACCTGAATCCGGTCGCGGCGCGGGCGGACGGCTGCGCCGCGCTCGACGTCCGGGTCCGGCTGGAGCGCCGGAAGCCCGCCGACCCGTACCTGCGCAAGCTGTCCGGCTGAGGCGACCACGAGGAGAACCCAGTGCGAATCCTGACCCTGAACCCCGGTTCGTCCAGCCTGAAGGCGGCGGTCGTGCACGACGGCGTCGCGGTGGGCTGGGCGGCTTGGCAGAGCGAAATGTCGCGTGCGGTCGTCGATGCCGTGGAGCGCTGGCCGCTGCCGGACGCGGTGGCGGTCCGGTTCGTCCACGGCGGGACGCAGAAGAGCCCGGTGCTGGTGACCGACCGGGTGGTGGCGAATCTCGACCGGCTCGTCCCGCTGGCTCCGATTCACCAGCCGCTGTCGCTGGACGTCGCCCGGCAGGTCCGGGACCTGCTGCCGGGTGTGCCGGTGGTGGCCTGCTTCGACACCGCGTTCCACGCGAACCTGCCCGACGCGGCCGCGCACTATCCGCTGCCGCGCCAATGGACGCGGCAGAACCGGTTGCGCCGCTACGGTTTCCACGGTTTGTCGGTGCAGTACGCGGTGCGCCGGACGGCGGAGTTGCTGCGGCGGCCGGTCGATGAGCTGCAACTGGTCTGTGCGCACGTCGGAGCCGGAGTGTCGGTGACCGCGGTGCGCGGCGGGCGGAGCGTGGACACGTCGATGGGATTCACCCCGCTGGAAGGACCCGCGATGGCCACCCGGTCGGGCTCGATCGACCCGGGATTGCTGCTGCACGTGATGAAAACCGCGCCGATGGGACCCGACGAGCTGGCCGACGCGCTGTGCCTGCGGTCCGGGCTCGCCGGGATGAGCGGGACGAGCGGCGATCTCGGCGAGGTGCGGGCGGCCGCCGCGGCCGGGAACGCCGATGCCGCGCTGGCGGTCGAGGTCTACGTCCACCGTCTCCGCCGGGAGATCGGCGCGGCCGCGGTCAGCCTCGGCCGGCTGGACGCTTTGGTGTTCACCGGCGGGGTCGCGCACTACCAGCCGGAGACGGTCGCCGAGGTCGCGCACGGTCTCGGGGTGCTGGGGGTGCGGGTCGGAGAACTCGCGCAGTCCGATGCGGACCGGGTGATCAGCTCGGCGGGCTCGGCGGTGCCGGTGCTGGTCGTCCGCGCCCGGGAAGACCTGGAACTCGCCCGCGGCGCGGAAGCCGTGCTCGCGGATCTGGGAAGTGAGGTGCACCGTGCACGTACTGCTGACCGAAGCGAAGTTCGGTGACTGCGACGCGCTCAGCGGGCCGTTGCGGGACAACGGGTGCCGGGTCAGCCGGTGCCATTCGCGGGAAGGGATCTGCCTCGCCCTCGGGCCGGGGACCTCGTGCCCGCTCGACGACCGCGCCGACCCGCCGGTGCTCGCCGTGGACGTCCGCGGCTCCGGGGACGAGATCACCGCGCGGGAGTACGGCGTCGTGTGCGCGCTGCGGGCGCTCGTCCCGGTCGCGTTGGTCCCGCCGGAACCGGGCCTGCCGGTGACCGTGCCCGCGGGGCTAGAGGACCGGGTCACCGTCACCGACGCCGCGAGTTTGCTGGCCACGTGCCGGGCGGCGTCCCTGGCGCCTGCGGGAGCGGGCAGATGACCGACGTCGCGTTCGCCTGGGACCGCTGCACGCGGGCGGTGCTCGTCGACGCGCTGGCGCGGCTGGACGTGCGCCGGTTCGTGGTCGAGACCCGGACCGGCGAGCTGGCGATCGCTCGCGTCGGCAGGCTCCGGCACGATCCCGGCGGACGCCACGTGCTCGCCGGATGCGGCACCGCGCTGTCCGCGGCCTGGATCGTGCTGCGGGGGCTGGGAATCCGTCCGGTGCTGTCGTTTCCGTGCGATCCGGGCCGCCCGGACGTCGTGGCGGCGGTGACCCCGGGCGCGGACGATCCGGCGACCACGAGCGACTGGGAGCGGTATCTCGCCCTGCGCGCGGTCGCCGGGCCGCCGCGCGGCCGGGCGGTGCCGGTCGAGGACCCGGCGGTGCTCGCCGGGCTGGCGGGGGAGAACCCGTGGCCGCGCACCCAGGTGACGCCGCACGCGGGCAGCCCCGGCCTCGCGGTGACAGCCGACGGCGACAGCTGCGTCGACCGGGTTCTGGTGGGCGCGGCGGCCCATTCGCTGCGGGTCGCCGCCGCGGTCCGCGGGTTGACGACTGAGGTGCGCCCCGGGAACCAGGGCCGCGCGCCGCAGGCGGTCGTCCTGGTGTTCGAGAGCTGACTTCGAGAGCTGAAGGAGTCCGATGACCACGCATCTTCGCCCGCCGCCCGCGACCGCGGAGCCGGACATCGACGCACGGGAGCCGATCGGCCTGCTGCTGCGCGATCTCCGTTCCGTGCCGGGCGGTCTGACCAGCCGCGAGGCGGCCCGGCGGCTGCAGGCCTACGGGCCGAACGAGCTGCCGCACAAGGGCGGCAGGCAGTGGCCGCTGGCTTTGCTGCGCCAGCTGGTCCACCCGCTCGCCCTGCTGCTGTGGGTCGCGGCCGGGCTGGCGTGGTTCGCGGGCACCACCAACCTGGCGATCGCGATCGTCGGGGTGATCATCCTGAACGGCCTGCTCGCGTTCTTCCAGGAGCAGCAAGCCGAACGCGCGGTCGAAGCGCTCGGCAAGTACCTGCCGGAGCGCAGCGCCGTGCTGCGCGACGGACTGGTCGCGCATCTCGAATCGGCCGAACTGGTCCGCGGCGACATCGTCCTGCTCGCCGAAGGCGATCGGGTCCCGGCGGACGCGCGGCTGATCGAGGGCACCGTGGACGTCGACGCGTCGATGCTCACCGGCGAGTCGGCCCCGGTGACCCGGACCGCCGATGCCGCGGACGACGCCGACCGCGCGCTCGACTCCCCGGTGCTGGTCTTCAGCGGCACTGTCTGTGTCGCGGGTTCGGCGCGGGCGGTGGTGCACGCGACCGGGCGACGCACCGAAATCGGCCGGATCGCGTCGCTGTCGGCCCGGATCGGCCGCGAGGAAAGCCCGCTGGAGCGGCAGGTGCGGCGGGTCGCGTGGCTGATCGCCGGGGTCGCGGTGGTGGTCGGCGTCGGGTTCCTGCCGCTCGGCGTGGCTGCCGGACTGTCGTGGTCGGCCGCCTTCGTGTTCGCGATCGGCTTGCTGGTGGCGAACGTGCCCGAGGGCCTGTTGCCCACGATCACGCTCGCGCTGGCGGCCGGGGTGCGGTCGATGGCGAAAGCGGGCGCGCTCGTGAAACGGCTGTCGGCGGTGGAGACGCTGGGTTCGACCACCGTCATCTGCACCGACAAAACCGGCACGCTGACCCAGAACTCGATGCGAGTGGAGGAACTGCGCGGCCCGGACGGGGCGGAATCCGCGCACCCGCGCGAAACCGCCGCCGTGCTCGCCCGGTGCAGCACCGCGGATGTGGCCGGCGGCTCCGGCGACCCGACCGAACTCGCGCTGCTGCGATTCGCCGATGACCATGGCCAGAACGTCACCACGAGCGCCCGCGAGGCCGCCCGGAAAGCGTTGTACCCGTTCGATCCCCGGCTCAAGCGAATGTCCACAGTGGACCTAGTGGACGGCGGACTCGTCGTCGCGGTGAAGGGCGCGCCCGAGCAGGTGCTGCCGTTGTGCAGCACGGAACTGGGCGGAGCGGAGCTGACCGCGGACCGGCGGGCGCGGCTGTCCGCGCTGGTCGACAGCATGGCCGGGCGCGCGCTGCGAGTGCTGGCCGTGGCCCGGCGGGACGCACCGGCGATCCCGGGCAGCCGGGCCGAAGCGGAGGACGGGTTGTGCCTGCTCGGCTTCGTCGGCCTGGTCGACCCGCCTCGTCCCGAGGTCGCCGACGCGGTGGCGGACTGCCATTCCGCCGGGATCACGGTGCACGTCGTGACCGGGGACAACGGGCTGACCGCGGCCGAGATCGCCCGCCGGGTGGGCATTGGCGCCGACCGGGTGGTGGACGGCGCCGCGCTCGCGCGGATGCCGGAGCCGGACCTCGACTCGGTGCTCGTCGGCGGCGACGAGGTGGTGTTCTCCCGCGCCGCGCCGGAGGACAAACTCCGCATCGCCGACGCGTTGCGCGACTGCGGCGAGGTCGTCGCGATGACCGGCGACGGGGTGAACGACGCGCCGGCGCTGCGGCGGGCCGACATCGGGGTGGCGATGGGCGTCGGCGGCACCGATGTCGCGAAGGAAGCCGCGACCGTCGTACTGACCGACGACAATTTCGCGACCATCGTCGCCGGGGTCCGCGAGGGCCGCCGGGTGTTCGACAACGTCCGCAAGTTCGTGCTCTACATCTTCGCGCACGCGGTGCCGGAAGTGCTGCCGTTCCTGCTGTTCGCGATTTCCGGCGGCGCGATCCCGCTGCCGCTGACGGTGTTGCAGATCCTCGCGATCGACCTCGGCACCGAAACGCTGCCCGCGCTCGCCCTCGGCCGGGAACCCGCCGAGCCCGGGCTGATGGCCCGCCGCCCGCGCTCCCGCCGCGAAGGCGTGGTGACCGGCCGGATGCTCCTGCGGGCCTGGGGAATCATGGGAGTGCTGTCGGCCGTGCTCGTGCTCGGCGCCTACTTCGCGGTGCTGTACGCCGCGGGCTGGCATCCCGGTGCGGACGTGTCCGACAGCTCGCCGCTGCACCACGCCTATCTCCAAGCCACGACGGCCAGCTTCGCAGCGATCGTGTTCTGCCAGATCGGAACCGCGTTCGCCGCCCGCACCGAGCGGGTGTCGCTGCGGGCGATCGGTCTGGGCACCAACAAGCTTCTGCTCGGCGGCATCGCCTTCGAACTTCTTTTCGCCGCCGCGCTCATCTATCTGCCCTGGCTGCAGGACGTCTTCGGCACCGCGGCGCTGCCCGCGTGGGTGTACGCGGTGCTAGTGCCGATGCCGGTGCTGGTCTGGGGCGCGGACGAACTGTTCCGGCTCCTGACCCGCCGTTCTTGAGGAGGACTGTCATGACACACGTGCGAAAACTGGCCGACATCCGGCTTTCCGACGCCGAGACCGCGGGCGGCAAGGGGGCGAACCTCGGCGAGCTGATCGCCGCGGGCTACCCGGTGCCGGACGGGTTCGTCGTCACCCGCGACGCGTACTGGTCCGCGCTGGAGGCCGCGGGGGTCCGCACCGAGGTCGCCGATCTGCACGCGAAAACGCTGACCGCGGTGGACGATGCGGCAGCGCTGGCAGCGGCGTGCGAGCGGCTGCGCGAGCTGGTGCGCTCGGCCGGGCTGCCGCAGGAGCTGGCGTCCGAGGTGACCGGCGCGTACCGCGCACTCGGCGACCAGCCCGTGGTGGCGGTGCGCTCGTCGGCCACCGGGGAGGACGGCAGCGAAGCCTCCTTCGCGGGCATGAACGCCAGCTACACCAACGTCGTCGACGAAGAAGCCTTGGCCGCGCGACTGGTCGACTGCTGGACGTCGCTGTTCTCGCCGCGAGTGGTGAGCTACCGGGCGAGCCGGGGATTCACCGGCGAACCGGCGATCGCGGTCGTCGTGCAGCGGATGATCCCGGCAGAGCGGTCGGGCGTGATCTTCACCGCCGACCCGCGCACCGGCGACCGCGACCGGGCAGTGGTCGAAGCAGTGTTCGGCCAGGGCGAGGCGATCGTGAGCGGCGCGGTGGACCCGGACACCTACGTGGTGGCGAAAGAGGACCTCCGGGTGCTCAGCGCGCGGATCGGCGCCCAGACGCACAAGATCATCCCGGAAGCGGGCGGGGGAGACGTGAAGGTCGCGCTGACCGCGCAGGTCGGCGGCAGGCGCGTGCTCGACGACGCCACCGTGCTCGGGCTGACGCGGCTCGCCTGCCGGGTCGAGGACCACTACGGCGTTCCGCAGGACATCGAGTTCGCGATCGCCGAGCACAAGACGTGGCTCGTGCAGTCCCGCCCGATCACGACCCTGCCTCCGGTGCAGGAAGAAGCCGCCGGAGTCCTGGTGACCGGGCTCGCCGCCTCGCCCGGCGAGGGCAGCGGCGCGGTCCGGGTGCTGCACGACCCGGCCGAGGCACGGCGGCTGCGCGACGGCGAGGTGCTGGTAGCCCCGATGACGACCCCGGACTGGGTCCCGGCGATCCGCCGGGCCGCGGCGCTGGTCACCGACGGCGGCGGCATGACGTGCCACGCCGCGGTGGTCGCCCGCGAACTGGGCGTCCCGTGCGTCGTCGGCACCGGCGACGCCACCCGGGTGCTCGCGGACCGCACGCTGATCACGGTCGACGGCACGAAAGGCGAGGTGCGGGCGGGAGCGATCACGCACGAGGCGGTGCACGCGACCCCCGTCGCCGCTCCGGCGGCGGCCGAGGCGATCGCCACCCGGCTGTATGTCAACCTCGCGATGCCCGACCACGCCGAGGAGGTCGCGGCTCAGCCGGTCGACGGCGTCGGCCTGCTCCGCGCCGAATTCCTGCTGACCTCCGCGCTCGGCGGACGGCATCCGCGCGCCTTGCTCGCCCGCGGCGAGGAAGAGTCCTTTGTGGACGCGATGGCGGAATCGCTGCTGCGGATCACGACCGCGTTCGGCTCGCGTCCGGTCGTCTACCGGGCCACCGACCTGCGCAGCAACGAATTCCGCGGCCTCGAGGGCGGAGCCGAGTACGAACCGGTCGAGAACAACCCGATGATCGGCTACCGCGGCTGCTACCGGTACGTGCGCGAGCACGACCTGTTCGCGCTGGAGCTGCGGACGCTGGCGCGGGTGCGGGAGCGGACGCCGAACCTGCACCTGATGATCCCGTTCGTGCGCACGAAGTGGGAGCTGGAGGCGTGCCTGGAGGCGGTGGACGCGAGCCCGCTCGGCAAGCAGCGCGGGCTGCACCGGTGGATCATGGCCGAGGTCCCGTCGGTCGTCTACTGGCTGCGCGAGTACGCCGGGCTGTGCATCGACGGGGTGTCGATCGGCAGCAACGACCTGACCCAGCTGATGCTCGGCGTCGACCGGGATTCGGCGGTGTGCGCCGAACTGTTCGACGAGGCCGACCCCGCCGTGCTCGACGCGATCACCCGGATCGTGAGCACCGCCCGCGCCCGCGGCATCACGTCGTCGCTGTGCGGCCAGGCGCCGTCGACGAATCCCGCGTTCGCCGAACATCTCGTGCGCGCCGGGATCACGTCGATCTCGGTCAACCCGGACGCGATCGGGGCGGCGCGCGGCGCGATCGCCGCGGCCGAACGCCGCGTCCTGCTGGAAAAGGCGCGCTGAGCGCCCGAGCCTGTGCGGAGGAGAAAGTCATGACCACAGCCAATGAACAGGAAATCGTCGTAGGCGTCGACGGATCGGCGGGCAGTGCCGCGGCGGTCCGCTGGGCGCTGACGGAAGCTAAGGCCAGCGGCCGGACCGTGGTGGCGTTGCGGGCCTGGACGTTCGACCCGCTCGCCGACATCGAGTCGGCCGTCAGCCGCACGCCGTCCGAGATCGCGTCCCGCTATCAGCACGAACTGGACCACGTGCTGGACGAGGCGCGCGGTGACTTCGAGGGGGTGCGGGTGCGCAGCGGCACGATCGACGGCGCCCCCGGCCCGGCGCTGGTCCGCGCGTCGGCGGACGCCGCGATGCTGGTGCTGGGCAGCCACGGGCACAGCCGGGTCTTGCGCCTGCTGGTCGGCTCGGTTTCCGAGTACTGCCTGCGCCAGTCGCGCTGCCCGGTCGTGATCGTCCCGGCCCGGTCGGCCGAAGAACGGGAACCGTTGCCGGACAAGGAAACCGCGGGCTCGTACTACCCCGGACCCCTGCTGTGAGGAGCGGAAGATGAAGAGGATACGCCGGATCCGCTCGGTGATGACCACCGACGTCGCGCGGATCGCATCGGGCACGTCGTTCAAAGCCGTCGCCGCACTGCTGGAAGAACGCGGCGTCGGCGGCGCACCGGTCGTCGACAAGGACGGCCGGGTGCTCGGCGTCGTTTCGCGCGGCGATCTGCTGGAGCGGAACGTCGAACACCACGGCATCGGACCGAAGGCGCGCCACGGCAGGCACAAGGCCGAAGCGCTCTTCGCTGCCGATTTGATGACCACGCCGGCGATCACCGTCTCTGCCGACGACGACGTTCTGCGCGCGGCCCAGCTCATGGAGAGCCATCGAGTGCACCGGCTGCCGGTGCTCGAATCGGACGGAACGCTCGCCGGGATCGTCTCGCGGGCGGATCTGGTGCGCGCGTATTTGCGGCCGGACAACGAGATTCGCGAGGAAGTGCGCGACGAAGTCCTGAGGCAGGAGATGTGCGTCGACCCGTCCACGCTGTACGTTTCGGTGCACGACGGGGTGGTGTCGCTGGACGGGACTGTCGAGCGCTACAGCATGATCCCGGTGCTGAAGGCCCTCGTCGGCCGGGTCGACGGCGTGGTGGAGGTGAAGGCGCGCCTGCGGGCGGAGCTGGACGACCGCGACATCCGCCCGGGGGAGCCCGCGCAGGGCGGGTTGTTCCCGGACCGGTCGATCCATCGGCCGTGAGTCCGGGCCGGGTGTTCGCCGACGGGAGTGCGCGGACGAGTGTCTCGCCGCGGTACGTCCCGTAACAGTCTCGGTTGCCCGGGCGACTCCCCACCACAACTACACCGTCGACTCCGCTGGGGTGCCGATGCCTGAGACGTTCGAGATGGACCGCGTGGACCGGATTGCCGACATTCTGTACGGTGTCGCCTCCGGGGGAGGCTTGATCCAGTACGTGCCGCTCGGCAGACGCGTCGGCGTACAGCCGAATCACCTGGGCTACTTCCTGGAGCAAGTCTCGATCCGGGCGGCGGATCAGGAAGCGCCCCTGTGGAGCGCGCTCGTCGTCTCGAAGGACAGCGGCCGGCCGAGCGAAGGCTTTTACGGCCTGGCCCGGCGACTGCGAAGCGAATACCGCGACCTCGACGAATCGACGCTGTGGCACCAAGAACGGCAGCGCTGCTACGAGGCCGCGCGCCCCGCCTGATACGGGCTGAAGGTGCGTGAGGGTTCCCCTCACGCACCTTCAGCTGGACCGCAGCGGCTCACTCGCGGAACAGAGCGACCTTCAGCGCTCCGCTGTCCTGCGGATGCGCGAAAACGTCATAAGCCTCATCCATCTCCTGCAACCCGAACCGGTGCGTGACCATCCGGCTCACGTCGAGGTGTCCGCCCGCCAGCATCCGCAGCAGCATGGGCGTGCTGGAGGTGTCGACCAGGCCGGTGGTGATGGTGACGTCCCGGATCCAGAGCCGTTCGAGATGCAGCGTGGCCGGTTTCCCGTGCACGCCGATGTTCGCGACCCGGCCGCCGGGGCGGACGAGCTCCGCGCACAGTTCGAATGTTTCCGGGACACCGACTGCTTCGACGGCCACGTCCGCACCGAGCCCGCCGCCTGCCTCGCGGACCGCGGCTTCCGCGTCCGAGGGCTGGACCGTCACGTCGGCACCCGCCGCTTTGGCTGCCGCCAGCCGGGCGGGTTCCTTGTCGATCACGATGACGGACGACGGGCTGTAGAGCCGGGCCGCGGTGATGGCGGCGAGGCCGATCGGGCCCGCGCCGACGATGGCCACTACGTCGCCGGGGCCGACCTGTCCATTGCGGACTCCGACCTCGTAGGACGTGGGAATGATGTCGGCCAGCAGCAGCGCCGACTCGTCGCTCACCGCGGGCGGCAGCAGGTAGACGGAGGTGTCGGCGAACGGGATCCGCGCGAACTCCGCCTGTACGCCGTCGACCAGGTGGCCGAGGATCCAGCCGCCTCCGCCGAGGCATTGGCCGTAGGCGCCGCGGCGGCAGTATTCGCAGCGGCCGCACGCGCTGATGCAGGACACGAGCACCCGGTCGCCCGGCTTGACCGCGGAGACCGCGTTGCCGATCCGCACGATGGTGCCGACCGCCTCGTGGCCGAGGATCCGGCCGCGTTCGACCTCGGGCACGTCGCCTTTCAGGATGTGCAGGTCGGTGCCGCAGATGGTGACGGCGTCGATCCGGACGATCGCGTCGGTCGGCGCGAGGATTTCCGGGTCCGGGCGGTCGGTCCAGGACCGGCGTCCGGGGCCGTCGTAGACGAGTGCCTTCACAGTTTCTCCTTCGGGAGACTGCGGGCGTCCGCCAGGACAGCGGACGCCCGTAAGCGGTTCAGCGCAGCCAGGTCCGGTCGCCGACGAAGGCGGCCCAGCGGCGGCCGATTCCCCACGTGTCCCCGGCGCACGCCGCGGCGAGCGCGATCAGGACGAGGGCGTAGACGAGGTGGTAGTCGAGGATCGGGTTGGTCGAGTGCGTGGGCGCCCCGGCGCCCGTGGTGCGGGCGAGCGGCCATTCCGCGGCCCACATGAGCAGCATCAGCACGGTGCCGGAAACGGCGGCGATCCGCAGCCCGGCCCCGGCGACCAGCGCGAGCCCGATGCCGAGCAGGCTCAGCATGAACAGCCAGTCGGCCCACCAGGTTCCGGCCCAGGCGTGGAACATCGAAGCGAACGGGCCGACGTCGACGTTGCTCAGGAAGCCGTTGGTGGGCGAGCCGCCGCGCAGCCAGGCCCCGGCGGCGGGGGTGGCGTAGCCAAGGCCGAACAGCTTGTCGGCGAACGGCCACAGGAACAGCAAGCCCGCGGCGATCCGCAGGACGGCGAGCGACCGCGCGCCGTAGCCTGCCCGCGGCGAGTCCGGTTCGGGGCGGTGCGCGGGAGTCCGTCCCGCGGCGGGCTTGTCGTGCTCGGGTTTGAGGGACATGGGGACCTCCATTCGTCTCTGGCCCGAGTCTGATCCGCAGGTCGGCGAACGCTCTGGAGCCGAAAGTCCCCGTCGGGCGGGCCGTTGGACGCGGACCGGCGCGGAGGGGCCGAAGGTCCGTCCGCGAGGGGACCGACGCCGCTGCCGCACGGTGCCGTCCGCGCCTACCGTCCGAGGGAAACCTGTTGCCGGAAAGGCGGAACCGATGACCGAACCCGCACTCGTCGCCGCAGTCGACGGCTCGCTGGCTTCCCTGCACGCGGTCGGCTGGGCGGCGCGCGCCGCGGCGGGGCGCGGAGTCCCGCTGCGGCTCGTGCACGTGCTCGACGAGCTGGCCCTCGACTTCCCCCGTCCATTGCGGACACTGGAGAACTTCGACCGCGTGCTCACCGCGCGCGGGCACCGGATCCTGCGCACCGCCCGCGACGCCGCCAAAGAAGCCGTACCCGCGCTGACGCCGGATCTGGTGCTGCTGCGCGGAATCGTCGGGAAGTGCCTGGTCGCGCAGTCCCGCGAGGCGGTGCTGCTGGTGCTCGGCACGCCCGGTCTGCGTCCGCTGGGCCGGATCCTGCTCGGCTCGGTCTCAGTGTCCCTCGCCGCGCACGCGGACTGCCCGGTGGCGCTCGTCCGGCCGCACGCGGGCGACGAAGAACCGCCAGCCGCCGGACCGGTCGTCGTGGGAGTCGACGGTTCGCCGTCGAGCGAACGGGCACTGGGGACGGCGTTCGAGGAAGCCTCGTGGCGGAACGCTCCGCTGACCGCGGTGCACTGCTGGGACGACCGGCTGCTGTCGGCGATCTTCCGGGAGAACCGCTGGACAGCCGACAGCGGGATCGAGCAGGAGGCGCACGTGGTGCTCGCCGAGCGAGTCGCCGGGTGGGCGGAGAAGTACCCGGGCGTGGACGTGCGGCAGCTGGTCGTGCGCGGCCGCCCGGCCGAGCAGCTGCTGGATCTGGCCGACCGGGCGCAGCTGCTCGTCGTGGGAAGCCGCGGGCGCGGCGGGTTCGGCGGGCTGCTGCTCGGGTCGACGAGCCAGGCGGCGATGTCCTACGCGCTGTGCCCGGTCATCGTCGCCGGTTCCGGCGAGGAACCGCCCGGCCCCAGCGGAAGTACGCCAGCGGACCCGCGAAATTGACGGCGATCGCGATCGCCCAGGCGGACTTCGGGCCGTTGACCCGGTCCTCCGGCCGTTTCGCGAGATCCCACCAGGCCGCCGCGGCCAGCAGCACCTGCACGGCCGCGGCGGCGATGAGGCCCCGCCGCTGCGCGGGGGACAGGTCGGAAAGCTTCCGGTGTGCTCGCATGGGCTCCTCCTCCGGTCGCGCTCCAGGCAACACCCCCGCGCGGCGTGCGGAAAGGGGCGAACGGCCCGGCGGCCGGGGACCGCGGACTCCGGCCGCCGGCACCGGAAAAGCCTACCGTGCAAAGAAAACGCGGAGGTGCTGTGATGACCGGACTGCTGGTTTCGGATGTGATGAACTGGCCGGTGGTGACGGCCGCCCCGGACACGCCGTTCAAGGAACTGATCGATCTTCTCGCTGCCAACGGCATCTCGGCGGTGCCGGTGACGAACGGTTCGGGGCGGCCGGTCGGGGTGGTTTCGGAACGTGAACTGCTCGCCAGGTACGACCGCCGGGCCGAAGGACCGAGACCGGGACTTTTCGCCTCTTCGCGCCGCCGGCGCGGCTGGGCGCGAGCGCGGGGCCGAAAGGCCGTCGACGTGATGAGCACCCCGGTGCGCGTCGTCCGGCAGGACGAACCGCTGGCCGACGCCGCGCGGTGGATGGTCGAGGCGAACCTGCGGCGGTTGTTCGTCGTCGACGGTTCCGGGGCGCTCACCGGAGTGCTCGCCCGCCGGGATGTGCTCGCGGTGTTCCTCCGGCCGGACGCGGAGATCAAGGAAATGGTCGAACGCCGGGTGCTGCGCCAGGCGCTGTGGGCCGACCCCGCGACGACGTCGGTGCGGGTCGACGACGGCGTGGTCACGCTGACCGGAATCGTGGACAGCCCCGGCGAGGTGCTGCGCGCCGAGCGGTTGACCGAGGTGCTGCCCGGAGTGGTCGGCGTGCGAAACCAGTTGCGCTGCGCTGGAGACCGGCACGAGGTCGGCGTCCGGCCGTGACGATGACGGAACGGCCGCCGCGGATTCCGTTCCGCGGCGGCCGTTCCGCGGTCAGCCTTGGTCGAGGGCGCGCCCGATGACTTCGGCGAGTTCGACAGTGCGGGCCACATAGCCCCATTCGTTGTCGTACCAGCCGAACGCCTTGACCAGGTGCCCGTCGGCTTTGGTGAGGCCCGAATCGAAGACGCACGACGACGGGTCGCCGATGATGTCGCGCGACACCAGGGGCGCTTCGGTGTAGCGGAGGATTCCCTTGAGCTGCCCGTCGGCGGCGTGCGCGAACGCGCGGTTGACCTCGTCCGCGGTGACGTCCCGCTCGAGTTCGACGGTCAGGTCGGTGAGCGAACCGTCCTCGACCGGGACCCGGATCGCGACCCCGTCGAGCTTGCCCGCGAGCGCCGGGATCACCTCGCCGATCGCCCGCGCGGCTCCGGTGCTCGTCGGGATCAGGTTCACCGCGGCCGACCTGGCCCGCCGCGGGTCCCGGTGCGGCCGGTCGAGCAGCGCCTGGTCCCCGGTGTAGCTGTGGATCGTGGTGAGCAGTCCCCGGCGGATCCCGAACGCCTCGTGCAGCACCTTGACCATCGGCGCGGCGCAGTTCGTGGTGCAGGAGGCGTTGGAGACGACGTCGTGGCGCGCCGGGTCGTAGTCGCCGTCGTTGACGCCGAGCACCAGCGTCGCGTCGAGTCCCTTGCCCGGCGCGGAAACGAGCACCTTCCGCGCGCCCGCGGCGAGGTGCCCGGCGGCCGCCTCGCGGGTGCGGAAGCGGCCGGTCGCCTCGATCCCGATCGACACGCCGAACTCGTTCCACGGCAGGTTCGCCGGTTCGGTCACGGACGTCACCTGCACGACGTGGTCGCCCACCTCGATCGCGTCGCCGATCACCCGCACCGGCAGCCGCAGCGGGCCGTAGGTGGAATCGTGGGCGAGCAGGTGGGCGAGAGTGTCCGGCGTGGTGACGTCGTTGACCGCGACCACTTCGACCGGGCTGTCCGGCCGTTCCAGGACGCGGCGCAGGATGTCGCGGCCGATGCGGCCGAAGCCGTTGATGCCGACTCGTACGGTCATGGTCTCTCCACAAGGTTGTCGGTGTTCGGACGGGTTCTTCCGGGAGCGCGGCCGAGCGCGCCCCATCCGCTGCCCGCGCGGAACGGCAGGCCGAGCCGGAACCGGGCCGATAGCGCGGCCTCGGCCAGTCGCGCGCCCGCGCGCCAGAACGCGCCGGTGCTGACCCAGTAGCGCGAGGACGACTCGTCGACGCGGGCCGGATCGTCGCCGGGGGCGAGCGGGATCTGGGCGAAGGCGGCGTCGTCGAGCAGGTCCAGCACCTGCCGCACGACCGGGGACGGCCCGGCGGACAGGGTCGTCCCGCGTCGCTGCGCGGCGATCGCGCCGGCGGCCGCGTCGGCCTGAAGCAGCGCGAGATACCCCAGTTTCAGGGGGAAATCCCCGGCATCGCCGGGCCCGAAGACCTCCGGCCGCCCGAGCACCGCTCGGCCGAGCGGATCGCAGCGCAGGAATCCGCGCTCGTCGCACGGGAGACCGGAGTAATGGACGGAAGCGACCTGCGGCGGGAACGTGGCGAGGACGTCGAATTCCCGCACAGAGCCGTCGGCGAAAACGGCGCTGCGTTCGGTCGCCTTGGCCAGCGTCGCCGCGGTGCGGCCCTCGATGCCGCGCGCCTCGAACTGCCGGGAGACGAGCTCGTGCAGTTTGGGGCCGAAGGCCTGGACGTAGCTCTCCTCGCAGGTGTCGAAGGCGATTTCCACGCCGTCGCGGATCTGCTTGCGGCGCAGCCACGTGTCGAGCATCAGCGCGACCTCGTACAGCGGTGCCGCGCACTGATTGCCCGGCGGCAGCGCGAAAAGCACTCGCTGCGCGCGGCCGTGCCGGGCGTGCTGCGCGGCCCAGCGCAGATCCTCGCCGAGCCGGTGCAGCGCACCCGCAGCGGCGATCGAATGGGCGTGCTCGGCGAGCCCGGGGATCTCCTCCGGCCTGCTCGCGGCTCCGGTGGCGAGGACGAGCCGGTCGTAGGCCATCCGGCCGCGGGAGGTGTGCACCTGCCCGCGGTCGAGGTCGATTCCTTCGGCGGTCGCGATCACCGCCCCGATCCCGCGCCGCCGGAACGCGCCGGCGAGCGGTACGTGCAACGGCGCCTCGGCTGCTCCGAACGGCAGCCGGACCGTTCCCGGCCGGTACAGGAAATCGTCACGGTCGGACACGACGGTGATTCCCACGTCGTCCTCGCCTGCCCGGGCCCGGAGCCGGAAAGCCGTTTCCAGCCCGGCGAAACCGCTGCCGAGAACGACGACCTCGGTGCGTGCCATGCTGTCTCCTCCCTTTCGCCCCGCTCACGGTGCCCGTGCCCGCCGCAGGCGCGGCAGAGACGTTGGCGGGCAGGGCGAGGGACGTTCGTCCCTCCGTCACGAGCCCGGCGCGAGATGCGCGAGCGCGATTCCGGCTGTGTCGGCCGGAGTTCCGGTGGTGTCGAGCGGGAATGCCGAGGGCCACGGCGCGGCGTCTTCCGCCATCTCGCGGGCGACGTCAGGTCCGGCGTCGGACAGCGATCCGGTCCGGGTGGCGAGTCTGCGCTCGCGCAGGTCGTCCGGCGCGGTGCAGCGCAGCGCGCACAGTTTGCTGCCGGTTTGTCTCGCGACCGCGGCGATCGCCTCTCTTTCGGTAGCGGAGGTCCACGACGCGTCGAGGACGACGGTCTCGCCGAGCCCGAGCAGTGCGGCCGAGCGCCGGGCGAGTTCGGAGTAGGTCAGCGCGGTCCACGGGGGCGTGTAGATCCCCTGCCGGTAGTCGGCGGGCACGTGGCGTTCCGGGTCGATTCCGGCGATTTCCTTGCGGATCCGGTCGCTCTGCAGCAAGGTCGCGCCGAGCGCGTCGGCGACGCGGGCGGCCACAGTGGACTTTCCCGAACCGGGCAGACCGCCGACCAGCACCGCCCGGACCTCGCCCGCCCGGAGATGGCGAAGCGTCGTTTCCGCATACGCGCTGGCCAGCTCCGCTGCCGCCGGATCCCCTTGCGCGTGGCGGAGACAGGCGACTTTGACCCGCACGAACGCGCGATACGCGAGGTAGTGGTGGCGCAGCGCCGGGGGAGCGTTGTCCCCGGAGAATTCGGCATACGCGTCGAGCAGTTCGGCGGCGAGCGCGGGCGCACCTAGCCGTTCGAGGTCCATCGCGAGGAACGCGACGTCGTCGAGCCCGTCGACGTGGCGGAGCCGGTCGTCGAATTCCAGGCAGTCGAGCACGCGCGGGCCGTCGTCGAGGCAGAAGATGTCGTCCGCGATCAGGTCGCCGTGGCCGTCGACGACCCGGCGCTCGGCGATGCGGCGGGCGAAGAGGGGCTCGCGCCCGGCGAGGAACAGGTCCGTGCGGCTCTCGATCTCCTTGGCCGCCGTCGTGTCCAGCACGACTCCGTGGAACGGCCGGACCTGGTCGAAGCTCGCGTGCCAGCGGGCGCGGACCGCGTCGCGCGTCCCGTCGGCGTCGACAGCCAAGCCGCGGTGCGCGCCCCCGTGGAAGACCGCGAGCAACCGGGCGAGCGAGCGGATGACCGGTCCGAGCGGTTCGCCGCGCCGCACCAGTTCGGACAGCCTCCGGTCGTCCGGCATCCGCCGCATCGCGACGAGGTGGTCGCAGACAGCGCCGTCCGGGCCGGTCACGGCGGCGACCCCGAGGTAGACGTCGGGCGCGAGCCTGCGGTTGAGCTCCGCCTCGCGGCGGCAGACGCGCTCGCGCACGCCCCGATCGGTGAAGTCGAGGAAGCCCAGGTCGACGGGTTTCTTGAGTTTCCACGCCCGGTCCCCGGCGAAGAAGACCGCGCCGCTGTGCGTCTCCCGCACCCCGGCCCACGGTTCGGTTTCGGTCATGCCGCCCACCCTCGCGGGCGCGCGGGCGGACGGGAAAGGGCGCTTGGTCCCCATGCCGGGGACTTAAGCCGGGCGGCCTCCCGCAGGTCCGTGCGGGGAACTCGGTGGGACTCAGGGGCAATGCCAGGAACTCAAGCTGCGTCGCTCCGCTGCCCGCCGCACAGGACGCCGACCTGGCCGAAATGCCCGGTTGCCTGAGCCGCACCCAATGCGGCATCGGGTTTTTCAGGAGCGTGCTGTGCGGCGGATGCGGAGCACCGGCCTGCGGAGACGCGCTGGGCGAGGCGAAGGCAGGTGAGGGGAAACCTCACGTACTTCACCCGGGCAGCCACGCCGCACACCGCACCCGCAGCCTCGCCTGAAGTGCCCGGCATCGGACTCAGATTCCCGCACAGACGATGCGGCCGCGCAGCCGGTGACGTTGGTCCCTTGACCCGGTGGCTTGCGACCGGAGCGCGGAGCGGCCTGTCCGGGGTTGGCTCAGGGTGTTCGCTACGACAGGAGTGACCGCCATGGAGAAGACAGCGGCCGCGGCCGGCTGCCGGTCCGGCGAGTGGACGCTCGCCGAAGCGGAGGTGCTGGGCCGCTCAGTCCTGCGCGCCCCCTCGGTGCACAACACGCAGCCCTGGCGGGTCGAGCTGACCGACGGCGCGGTCCTGCTGCGGGAGCGCACCGACGTCGCACTCCCTCGCCACGACCCCCTTCGCCGCGATCTGGCGATGTCCTGCGGGACCGCGCTGGCCAACCTCGAATTGGCGGTGCGGGTCCTCGGCCGCCGAGCCGAGGTGGCCATGCTGCCGGACCCGGAGCAGACCGACGTCGTCGCGCGGGTCGAGGCAGGGGAGCCCTCGCCGCCGACCGACCAGGAGTTGCAGCGGTACGGGGCGATCATGGTGCGGCGGAGCCATCGCGGGGCGTTCACCGGACTGCCGGTCAGCGCGACGCAGACCGCGCGTGTCGTCGCCGCGGCGGTGACGACCGGGGCGGAGGCGACGCGGCTGAACGGAATGGAACGGCTGGCGAAGCTCTTCGAGCACGCGGCCAGGGCGCTTCAGGACGACGGCGCCTACCAACGCGAACTCGCGCTCTGGACGATCCGGGACGAGGCCGCGCACCGGCACGGCGCGGGAATGCGATTCTCCGCGCTGCCTCCGGGCGAACTGCCGTGGGCCGGGCTGGTGCGCCGGGCGACGGTCGTGCCGGACCCGGTCTTGCTGCGGGAACGGCTCGAGGCCGAAACTCTCCTGCTCTTCACCACCGCGGACGACGCGCGCCTGGACCACATCCGTGCCGGGTACGCCCTGGAGCGCTGCTGGCTCGAAGGAGTGACCCTCGGTCTTGCCGGCGCGGTGCTGACGCAGCCGTTGCGAGTGCCCGAGGTGCGTTCGGCGCTGTGCGAGGACTACCAGCTCGCCGGATTCCCGCAGGCGCTGCTGCGGCTGGGGCGGTCGACCCGGGTGGCTCCCGCGAGTCTGCGTCGCGGGGTGGCGGAAGTCCTCGGCGAGAAGTGGAGGGAGCGGCGATGAACACGGACCCGGTTCTGGTCGGCGTCGACGGGAGCGAGTCCGCCGCGGCGGCGGCCCGGTGGGCGGCGCGCGAGGCGGTCCTGCGGCATGTGCCGCTGACGGTGCTCGCGGCGTTCGGATTCGCGGACGGCAGCTTCGTAGGCGAACGGTATCCGCCGGTGGAGTGGCTGGAAGTGAAGGAAGCTGAGGCGGAGGAGTTGCTGCAGGCCGTCCGGGACGACCTCGCGGAGGTCGAGCCGCGGGTCCGGATCGCTGTCGAGACGAGCCCGGCGGGCCCCGAGGTCGCGCTGCGGGAAGCCTCGGCGAAGGCACGGATGCTGGTGCTGGGCGAGCCGACCGGCACGCTGTCCGGGCTCCTCGCCGGCTCGCCGGACATCGATCTGGTCGCGCACGCGCACTGTCCGGTCGTGGTCGTGCGCGGCACGATCCGTCCCCGGGAGCCGGTCGTCGTCGGAGTCGACGGAAGCCCGCTCAGCGAAGCGGCGATCGGCTGCGCGTTCGAGGAAGCTGCGGTGCACGGCGTGCCGCTGGTCGCGGTGCACGCGTGGCTCGACGCGGACCGCTCCCGGCTGTTCGGCGACCGCGATTTCCCCTTCGAGGCAAGGGAAGCCGAGCACCGGTTGCTGGCGCAACGGATTTCCGGGTACAGCGCGCTGTACCCGGACGTGCGGGTGGAGCGGATCGTCGAACAGGACCGGCCGCGCGACCGGTTGATCGAATGGAGTTCCCGGGCCTCGCTGGTGGTGCTGGGCAGCCGCGGGCGGGGCGGGTTCACCGGCATGGTCCTCGGCTCGACGAGCCACGCGCTGCTGCACCACGCCGAATGCCCGGTGCTGGTCGTCCGGGCCGGGACCACCGCCGCGGGAGACCGATGAACGCGGTCCTCAAGTCCATCGTCCACCAGGCACGGGTCGCGCTGCTTCCGGCCGAGGCCCGGGCGGTCCTGCGCGATCGCCTCACCTATTTGAGCCCGGAGAAACTGACCCGGCTGACCGGCGCCGTCCACGAGGTCGCGAAACGCGGCATTCCGGGCGACCTCCTGGAGTTCGGGGTCGCGCTCGGCGGTTCGTCGGTGCTGCTCGCACGCCACGCCACAAACGAGCGGCAGTTCCACGGGTTCGACGTGTTCGCCCGGATCCCGGAGCCCACCTCGGCCAAGGACGACGCCAAGTCCAAGGAGCGCTACCAGGTGATCGCCGCCGGCGAGTCGCCCGGCATCGGCGGCGATCCCTATTACGGCTACCGCACGGACCTCTACGAGCAGGTGTGCGCGACGTTCGCACGCTACGGCCGTCCAGTGGACGAGAAGCGGATCTTCCTGCACCGCGGGCTGTTCGAGGAAACCTGGCCCGGCTACACCCGCGCCTCCGTCGCTTTCGCGCACCTCGACTGCGACTGGTACGACCCGGTTCGCTTCTGCCTCAACGCGGTCCTGCCGCGGCTCTCGCCGGGCGCGACGCTGATCCTCGACGACTATCACGATTACGGCGGCTGCCGGACCGCGGTGGACGAGTTCCTCCAGGAGAACAGCGGAGCCTTCGCCGTGGACGACGGCGCCAACCTCAGGCTGCGCTTCACCGCCGGTAGCTGACGCGCGTGCCCGCTGAGGACATTGGTCCTTCCCGCTGAGGACTCCGGACTGGCGTGCCGGGGTGGTCTCCCTGCCTATTTTCGAGGCAGCACAGGGAATGCGCGGACCTCACGGAGGAGCGATGAACACGATCACGACACCGGTTTCCGCGGTGATGACCGCCCGCCCGGTCTGCGTGCGGGCCGAGACGCCGGTGAAGGAAATCGCCGCGATGCTGGCCAGGGAAGGGATCAGCGCGGTCGCGGTCGTCGACCACGCCGGGACCCTCGTCGGCGTGGTGTCCGAAAAGGACCTGCTGCCGATGCTGCGGGGCGGCCGGTCCCGGTGGTGGAACCGGCGGGAAGCCCGGAAAGCCGAAGGACGGAGCGCGCGCGAGGTGATGACGAGTCCGGTCGTCACGATCGCCGCCGACGACACCGTGTCCGCGGCGGCCGCGAAGCTGGAGAAAACCGGTCTGCGGCGGCTGTTCGTCGTCGCGGACGGCCGTCCGGTGGGAGTCGTCGCCCGGCGCGACGTGCTGCGCGTGCTGACCCGTCCGGATCCGGAAATCGAACACGACGTGGTGACCGGCGTGCTGTACGAGACGCTGCACCTCGGCCCGGACCGCGCCCGCGCCGTGGTGCACGCCGGAGTGGTCACCGTCGCCGGCCGCGTGGAGCGGCGCAGCGAGATCGCCCCGGTCACCCGGCTGATCGAAGCCGTCCCCGGCGTGGTCGCGGTCCGCAACGGACTCGACTACGTGTGGAACGACGTCGCCTGACGCGAGTGGCCGCGAAACGCGGGACCTCCCGCCTGCCCAGGGCGGTCTACGAGGCGGAGCTGGCTCGTCTCCAGATCGAACTGGTGAAGCTTCAGGAATGGGTGCGCCACGAAGGAGCCCGGCTGGTCGTGGTGTTCGAGGGACGCGACGCCGCGGGCAAGGGCAGCGCGATCAAACGCTTCACCGAACACCTCAACCCGCGCGTGGTGCGGATCGCCGCGCTGCCCCGGCCCACCGACCGCGAGTCCACGCAGTGGTACTTCCAGCGGTACGTGGCGCAGCTGCCCGCGGCCGGGGAGATCGTGCTGTTCGACCGCAGCTGGTACAACCGCGCGGGCGTGGAGCGGGTGCTCGGCTTCTGCACTCCCGAGCAGTACCAGCGATTCCTGCGGCAGTGCCCGATCTTCGAACGGCTGCTCGTCGAGGACGGTCTGTTGCTGCGCAAGTACTGGTTCTCGGTGAGCCGCGACGAGCAGGAACGGCGGTTCCGCGCGCGGATCGAGGACCCGCTCCGCCGCTGGAAACTGTCCACAGTGGACCTGGAGTCGGTGCCGAGATGGGACGACTACTCGCGCGCCAAGGACGACATGTTCGTGCACACCGACACCCCGGAGTCGCCGTGGTACGTAGTGGACGGCGACGAGAAACGGCGCGGCAGGCTGAACATGCTCGCGCACCTGCTCGCCAGCGTGCCGTACCGGGAAATCCCGCCCCCTGCGGTGAAGCTGCCGCCCCGCTCGCACGCCTCGGGCTACGCGCGGACCGACCGGCGCTTGCTGCGCGAGGTGCCGGACCACGCGGCGACTCTGGGCAAACAGCATTCCGCTTTCGTCCCCGGGGGAAGGGACTTCGGGCTCTGACCCGTGCGGCGGGCGGCGCGTGACAGTGGAATCGGGCCGCCGGAACCGGCGGCGGGACGGGAGGCAAGCGGTGACCGCGAACAAACCCGGCGACGTGGTGCTCGTCGGGATCGACGAATCGGAGACGTCGCTGACTCCGGTCCGCTGGGCGGCCGCGGAAGCGAAGCGGCGGGATTGCCGGCTGGAGCTGTTCCACGCCGGGATCGGCGAAACCGTCGACGTTCCCGCGAAAGTCGCGGAGCGGAAAGCGCGCGAGGTGTTCGGGCGCGCGCACCGGTGGCTGAGCCGGGCCGCGGAAGTGGCCGAGGACGCGGCGCCGGGAGTGCGGACCCAGCTGGTCGCCCGCGTCGGGTTCGCGGCCGATCTGCTCATCGAACTCTCCCGGTCGGTGTCGCTGGTCGTGCTGGGTTCGCACGGGCTCGGCGGGCTGCGCGGCGCGGCGATCGGCTCGGTCGCCTTGCGGGTCGCGGCGAGCGCGTCGTGCCCGGTGGTGGTGGTGCGCGGACGCGCGGCGCCCGGCGGTGCGGTCGTGGTCGGCGTCGACGGCGCCGACGGTGCCGAGCACGTCCTGGAATTCGCTTTCGACGCCGCGGCGAGCAGGCAGGCCCCGCTGGTCGCGGTGCGCGCCTGGCACGCGGCGCTGGTCGACGAGCCGGGACGAGCCGACGCGGAGGAACGCGCCCTGCGTGAACGGATCGGCGCGTGGGCGGAGAAATACCCCGCGGTCGAGACCCGTGCGCTGGCCGTGCGGGACCGCTCGGCCGCGCGGGCGCTGATGACGGTCGAGGGGGCGCAACTGGTCGTGATCGGCAGCCGCGGCCGCGGGCCGGTGGCGGGAGGGCTGCTCGGGTCCACCGGGAACCGGCTGCTCGCGCACTCGGCGTGCCCGGTCGCGGTGGTGCACTGAGCCGCCGGTCCAACGAGGACGAGGAGAAAGCCGTGCGAGCACGGGACATCATGACCCGGCCGGTGGTCCGGGTCGGGCCGGGAACTCCGGTCCGCGAAGCGATCGCGCTGCTGACCGAACACTGTGTCGCGGCGCTGCCGGTGGTCGACGAGGGCAACCGGGTGGTCGGCATCTTCACCGAGGCGGACGCGCTGGCCGGCGTGCTGACCGGCGAGCCGGTCGACCCGGGCCTGCGGGTCGACGCGGTGATGACGAAACCGGTCGAGACCGTCGACCTCGACGCCGACGGGAGCGACATCGCGGCGCGGATGCTCATCGACCGGCTGCGCAGCGTGCCGGTGGTCGACGAGGGCGGGCTGGCCGGGATCGTCAGCCGCCGCGACCTGCTGGCACCGCTGGTCCGCCGCGACGACGCGATCGCGTCCCGGCTGCGCGCGCTGCTGCGCGACTACGGCGGGCACCGGGCCCGGTGGGACGTGTCCGTCGTCGGCGGAAGGGTGACCGTCCGCGGCGCGTTCGCCGACGAAGCGGAACGCCGTCTGGTCACCGCTCTCGCGCGGACCGTCGAAGGCGTGCTCGCAGTGGAGCTTTGCCCGCCGCGGTGAGCGCGGAGGGCACGGGACCGAGGAGGAGAAATGCACGCACAGCCCGGCGACTGGCTGGTGGTGAAGGGCGTCCGGCTGGATCTGCCGGAGCAGCGCGGCCGGATCGTCGCGACCGGAAAACCGGACGGCAGCCCGCCGTTCACGGTGCGCTGGCTCGCCGACGACCGGGTCACGACGGTGTTCCCCGGATCGGACGCGATCGTGCTCACCGAGGCCGAGGTGTCCGAACAGGACCGCAACGAACGCAAACGGTTCGAGCGGCTGCGCGCGCTGCGGCGGGCCAGGAGAGGAGCCCGCGATGTCCGGGCCTGAAGAAAGCGTGGTGCTGGCCGGGATCGACGGTTCCGCGTCGGCGCGCAACGCGGCTGTGTGGGCGGCCGAGGAAGCGGACCGCCGTAGCGCGGTGCTGCGGCTGGTGCAGGCCTACCTGATTCCCTCGCCCGGCATCACCGGTCCGTTCGTGGCCGGGGTGCGCTCGGGGTTTCAGGGGCAGGCGGAGGAGTGGCTCGACGAGGCCGAAGCGGCGGTGCGCGAGCGGTGGCCCGCGGCGCGGATCGAGCGCGTCGTCGCGGAGGGAAACCCGGTCGCGGTGCTGCTGGGGGAGAGCCGCGGAGCCGAGCTGGCCGTGCTGGGATCGCGCGGGCTCGGCGGGTTCACCGGTCTGCTGGTCGGGTCGACCGCGGTCGCGCTGGCCGCGCACGCCCCCTGCCCGGTCGTGGTCGTGCGCGGGCGGATGCCGGACGACGTCCCGCCCGCGACCGGACCGGTCGTGGTGGGGCTCGACGGCGCGGCCGACAGCGACGAGGCGCTCGAGTTCGCCTGTGCCGCGGCGGCCGCGCGGAAAACGTCGCTCACGGTCGTGCGCACCTGGAACGAACTGAGCCCGGACGGCACGTTGCGGAGCATGGAGATCGTCCCGGACGAGGTCGCCGCGGGCGAACGCTGCCGGATCGAAGGCCAGCTCGCGCTGTGGCGGGAGAAATATCCGGAACTGCGGATCGACGTCGAGATCGTGCGCGGGCGGCCGGTGCGGACATTGCTGGAGTACGGCGAGAGCGCGCGGCTGGTCGTGGTGGGCAGCCGGGGCCGGGGCGGGTTCGCCGGGATGCTGCTCGGCTCCACCAGCCAGGCCCTGCTCGCGCATTCGACCTGCCCGGTGGCGGTCGTGCGGCCGAGGAGCCAGCCGTGACCACGTCGCGCGGCCGGACCGCGCAGCGGGTGCTCGCGACCTACGAGACGGTCTTCGCGGCCGCGGCGCTGGCCGGCGGGATCTGCCTGATGGTCGGCGCGCCCGGGTTCCGGCTGCCGCTCTCCGTGCTCGTGCCGCTCGGACTGTCCAGCTGGGCGTTGCCCGGGCTGGCGCTCGTGCTCGCGATCGGCGGCACGCTCAGCTGGGCCGCGCTCGCGGCGTGGCGCGGCGACCCGGAAGCGCATTGGTTCGGCTACGCCGCGAGCGTGGTGCTTTGCGGCTGGCTCGCGATCCAGTTCGTCGTGCTCGGCTTCCGCGAGCCAGTGCAGTGGGTGACGCTCGCCCTGGCCGTGCTGCTGGTCCTGCTGAGCCGGCTCGCGCAGCGGGCGGTGCCGTCATGACCCGCGCGGCGCGGCCGGTGACGTACTACGACACGACCGGCCTGCGATTGCGCCGCCACGGCATGGCGATCAGCCGCGCGGGCAGCGAATGGCAGCTCGATCTCGGCGACGGCCGGGGACGCCGCGTCGAGGCTCCCGGCGTGGAGCAGGTGCCACACGAACTGGCGCGGCTGGTCCGCGCGTACAGCCGGGATCTGGACCTGGTGCCGATGCCGAGGCAGGCCGGAGCCGGAAGCCGGATCGGCGCCGAGACCGGCACCGCTCGGCAGGTCGCGCTCGGCTACCTGGAACGCCAGGTCGAAGCGCTCGCCCGCGCCGATCTCGCGGTGCGCCTGGAGGAACCCGAGGGCGTGCACGACCTGCGGGTCGCCGCTCGGCGGATCCGGGCCACGCTGCGGACTTTCGCGCCGGTGCTCGGCGGACGGCTCGCCGGGAGGTTCCGCTCCGCGTTGCGGTGGCTCGGCGCGAGCGTGGGGCCCGCGCGAGACATCGAGGTGCAACGCGCCCGGTTCTTCGCCGCGCTGGAAAAGCTCCCGCCAGAGGTGGTTTCGGACGAGATGCGAATCGGGGCTGAGCAGGTTTTCGACGCGCAGGCGGACGAAGCGGCCGCCGAGTGCGCGGTCGTCCTCGACTCGCCGCGGTACCTGCAACTGCTGAACGCGCTCGACGTGCTCCTGGTCGTGCTGCGCGAGCAAAGCGCTGGCGCACAAGGAAAGCGGGCGCGGCGACCGGCGGCGAAAGTGCTTCCGGGCTTGGTCTGGCCGGTGGTCGAGGAAACCGATGCCCGGGTCGGTGCGATGCCAGGCGGTGCGGCAGCGGTGCACGCGGTGCGCAAGAGCGTGAAGCGCCTCCGGTACGCCGTCGAGGCGGCTGGTTCGGCCCTGCCGGTCGATCGGGACCAGGTGCTGAAGAGCTTGCGAGGCTTGCAGGAACTGCTCGGCGAGTACCAGGACTCCGTGGTCGCGCAGGGCAGGCTGCGGGAGCTCGTCGAGTCCGGCGAAGCGACGCGGGCCCACGCTCTGGTGCTGGAAGCCGAGATCCGCTGCGCCCGCCAGTGCGCCGACGCGATGCCCGCGGCGTGGCGGGAGGCGTACCGGCAGCTGGCGCCGCTGCGGCGCTGAGGACGTTGGTCCTTCCCGCCGGTGACTCCGGACCGGCGTGCCGATGCGGTCTTGTTGCCTATTTTCGAAGCAGCACAAGGAAAGGACGGACCTGATGCGCGCACGCGATCTGATGTCCGCACCGGTCGAGACGGTGCATCCGTGGACCGCCGCCAAGGAGGCTGCGGAAATCCTGTCCGAACACGGTTTCACGGCGCTGCCGGTGGTGGACGACGACGACCGGCTGATCGGCATCGTCACCGAGGCCGACCTGATCCGCGGCCGGATCCCGGCGGACACGCGGTCGGAGTACCGGCATCCCTACCACCCGGGCGCGATCGAGACGACCGTCGGGGCGGTGATGACGTCTCCGGCGACCGCGATGTCGTCCGGCACCGACGTCGCCGACCTGTGCCAGGCGCTGGTGGACGCCCAGATCCGGGCGATGCCGATCGTCGACGGCAGCCGCCTGGTCGGCATCGTCACGCGCGGTGACGTCGTGCGCGTGCTCGCGAGGGAAGACCACGCGATCGCCTCGGACGTCCGGCACCGGCTGGAGATCTACGGCGGGACGGGCCGCTGGAAGGTCGAGGTGCACGACGGGATCGTGCGGATCGTCGACCTCTACGACGACGAAACCGATCGCCACGTCGCGACGCTGCTGGCACTGGCGGTGCCCGGCGTGGTCGGAGCGGACACCGTGTCCGCGGAACAGGAGGTGGGGAGATGACTGACCGGAACCGCACGGTGCTCGTCGGAGTCGACGGCTCGGAAGGGTCTTCCGACGCGGTCCGCTGGGCCGCGCGGCTCGCTTCGGGCCGCGATCTCGAACTGGAGCTCGTGCATTGCCTGCAACTGGCCGGGCTCGTGTACGGCGGCGGGCTCGCCGGCAGTGCGGTGCTGTTCGAAGGCATCCAGCAGGACGGCGAGCGCATCGCGGCCGAGGCGCGCGAGCTGGCGCTTTCGGAGGACGCGTCGCTCAAGGTCCGCAGCGAGGTGTTCACCGATTCGGCGCCGGCACTGCTGATCGACCGTTCCAAGAAGGCCCGGATGGTCGTCCTCGGCCGCACCGGGACCGGCGGTTTCACCGGCATGCTGGTCGGAGCGACGACCGCGGCCGTGGTGAGCCACGCCGGCTGCCCGGTGGCCGTGGTCCGCGGACGGCACGGCGACGGCCCGGTGCCGCAGGACGGACCCGTGGTGGTCGGCGTCGACGGCAGCCCGAACAGCGAGGCGGCGATCGCGGTCGCGTTCGAGGAGGCCAGCTTCCGGAAGGCGCCGCTGGTCGCGGTGCACGCCTGGGTCGACGTGGTCTACGACTCGACCGAGAGCGCGGCGCGGCTGATGCCGCAATGGGAAACCCTCCAGCCGACCGAGGAACGGTTGCTGGCGCAGCGGCTCGCTGGCTGGCAGGAGAAGTACCCCGACGTGGAGGTTCAGCGGAAGCTGGTGCGCGACCGGCCGCGGCACGTGCTGCTCGACGAGTCGGACCGGGCGCAGTTGCTGGTCGTCGGCAGCCGCGGGCGGGGCGGGTTCGCCGGAATGCTGCTCGGGTCGACCAGCCAGGCGCTGGTCCACCACTCCTCGTGCCCGGTGCTCGTGGTGCGCCCGGAGCGGAAGCGGTGACCGCGACCGAAATCCCCGTCGCGACCCTCACCGAGGAGGAACTGGCGCAGGTCGACGCCCAGTGGCGAGCCGCGAACTACCTCGCCGCGGGCCAGATCTACCTGATGGGCAACCCGCTGCTGCGCGACCCGCTGACCGCCGCGCACGTGAAACCCCGGCTGCTCGGGCACTGGGGCACCTCGCCCGGCTTGAACTTCGTCTACGCCCACCTCAACCGCGCGATCCTGGCGCACGATCTCGACGCGCTGTTCGTGACCGGCCCGGGGCACGGCGGCCCGGCGCTGCTGGCGAGCACCTGGCTGGAGGGCAGCTATTCGGAGCTGTGGCCGGAGGTCTCGCGCGACGAGGAGGGGATGGACCGGCTGTTCCGGCAGTTCTCCTTCCCCGGCGGCGTGCCGAGCCACGTGTCCCCGCACGTGCCAGGGTCGATCCACGAAGGCGGCGAGCTGGGCTACTCGCTCGCGCACGCGTTCGGCGCCGCGTTCGACAACCCCGGCCTGCTCGTCGCGTGCGTCGTCGGCGACGGCGAGGCGGAGACCGGTCCGCTGGCGACGAGCTGGCAGGCCAGCCGGTTCCTCGACCCGCGCCGCGACGGTGCGGTGCTGCCGATCCTGCACCTCAACGGCTACAAGATCGCGAATCCGACGGTGCTGTCCCGGATCCCGCCGTCCGAACTGGACTCGCTGCTGCGCGGCGCGGGCTGGGACCCGGTGTACGTGGAGGGTGACGAGCCCGCGGCGATGCACCAGGCGATGGCCGCCGCGCTGGACGCGGTGGTCGCCGATCTGGCCGTGCTTCGCCGCGACGGAGCGGGCGCGTGGCCGATGATCGTGCTCCGGTCGCCGAAAGGCTGGACCGGACCGGCCACAGTGGACGGTCAGCAGGTCGAGGGGACCTGGCGGGCGCACCAGGTTCCGCTGACCCGCGTGCGCGAGGATCCGGCACACCTGCGGCAGCTGGGGGACTGGCTGCGGTCCTACCGGCCGGAAGAGCTGTTCGACGCCGCGGGCCGTCCGACCGAGGCGGTGACCGCACTGATCCCGCACGGTTCGCGACGGATGGGCGCGAACCCGCACGCGAACGGCGGAGTGCTGCTTCGTCCGCTCTCGCTTCCGCCGGTCGCGGACCACGCCGTGCAGGTCTCCGCGCCGGGGGAGCGCGCTTCGGAACCGACCCGGGCACTGGGCCGCTTCCTGCGGGAAGTGTTCCGCCGCAACGCCGAACGCGCGAACTTCCGGCTGTTCGGTCCGGACGAGACCGCGTCGAACCGGCTCGACGCGGTGTACGACGTGACCGCGAAAACCTGGGAGCTGCCGACCGGCCCGCCGGACGACCGCCTCGCGCCGGACGGACGCGTCATGGAAGTGCTGTCGGAGCACCTGTGCCAGGGCTGGCTGGAGGGCTATCTGCTCAGCGGCAGGCACGGGCTGTTCTCCTGCTACGAGGCGTTCGCGCACATCGTGGACTCGATGGTGAACCAGCACATCAAATGGCTGCGCGTGCACCGCGAAATCCCGTGGCGGCGGCCGGTGGCGTCGCTGAACTACCTGCTGACCTCGCACGTCTGGCGGCAGGACCACAACGGTTTTTCCCACCAGGACCCGGGTTTCGTGGACCACGTGGCGAACAAGGCTCCCGAGGTCGTGCGGGTCTACTTCCCGCCGGACACCAACACCCTGCTGGAAGTGGCCGCGCACTGCCTGCGCAGCCGGGACCTGGTCAACGTGGTGGTCGCGGGCAAGAACGAGACGCCGGACTGGCTCGACGCCGAAGAAGCCGCGCTGCATTGTGCGCGGGGCCTCGGCATCTGGGAATGGGCCAGCACGCACGCGGACCGGGAACCGGACGTCGTGCTCGCGTGCGCGGGCGACGCTCCCACCCTGGAAGTCCTGGCGGCGGCCGCGATCCTGCGCGAGGAACTGCCTTCGCTGGCGGTGCGGGTGGTGAACGTCGTGGACCTGATGCGGCTGCAGCCGGAATCGGAGCACCCGCACGGTCTGAGCGACTGGGAGTTCGACGCGCTGTTCACCCCGGACCGGCCGGTGATCTTCGCCTATCACGGGTACCCGTGGCTGATTCACCGCCTGGCCTACCGCCGCACGAACCACGCCGGGCTCCATGTCCGCGGCTACACGGAACATGGAACGACGACGACGCCGTTCGACATGCTGGTGCGCAACCGGATGGACCGGTTCCAGCTGGTGATCGACGTGCTGGACCGGGTGCCCGGGCTCCTCGCCACGACCGGGCCGCTGCGGCAGCGGATGACGCGCACGCAGGAACGGCACCGGCACTGGATCGCCGAGG
>NZ_JACGZW010000002.1 GCF_014145675.1 Amycolatopsis dendrobii | reverse complement strand
AAAAACGACATCCCCCGACTCCGCAGCCAGCTCCGCAGGCACCTCGCCCGCCGCCACCGCGTCGAGGCCGCGAAGCAACTCGTCCCGGTCACGCCCCACCACCGCGGCCCGGCGCGCCAATGCCGCCCGAGCCGTCGCCAGCGAAAACGCCACCTCGGTCAGACTCGTCCCGTCCCGCAGCCGACCCGCCAACCGGCGAGCCTGCTCGCGCACCGCCGCCTCGCTCTTGCCCGACAAGACCAACGGCACCACGGCCAATTCGCGGCCCGGATCCGCAACGGGCACGTCCGGAACCTGCTCCACGATCACGTGCGCATTGGTCCCGCTGATCCCGAACGAGGAAATCCCCGCCCGCCGCGGCCGGTCTGCTTCCGGCCACTCCCGGGCCTCCGCCAGCAACTCGACCGCACCCGCCGACCAGTCCACATGCGACGAAGGCGCATCAATGTGCAGGCTCCGCGGCAAAATCCCGTGCCGCATCGCCAGCACCATCTTCAGCACGCCAGCGACACCCGCCGCCGCCTGAGTATGCCCGATGTTCGACTTCACCGACCCGAGCCACAACGGCTCGTCACGACCCTGGCCGTAAGTCGCCAAAAGAGCCTGCGCCTCAATCGGATCACCGAGCCGAGTCCCCGTCCCGTGCGCCTCCACAGCGTCCACATCAGACGTTGTCAATCCGGCATTCGCCAACGCAGCCCGAATCACCCGCTGCTGCGAAGGACCATTCGGCGCCGTCAACCCATTCGACGCACCATCCTGATTCACCGCAGAACCCCGCACCACCGCCAACACTCGGTGTCCGTTCCGCCGAGCATCAGACAACCGCTCCACCAACAGCAGCCCAACACCCTCACCCCAGCCAGTACCGTCCGCCGCCTCAGCGAACGGCTTGCACCGACCATCCGGAGCCAGCCCACGCTGCCGGGAAAACTCCACAAACGTCTCAGGCGTCGACATCACCGTCACCCCGCCAGCCAAGGCGAGCGAACACTCGCCCGACCGCAGAGACTGCACGGCGAGATGCAACGCCACCAACGACGACGAACACGCCGTATCCACCGTCACCGCAGGACCCTCGAACCCGAACACATACGAGACCCGGCCCGACAGCACGCTCGCCGCGTTCCCGGTGATCCGATGCCCCTCGGCCTCGTCGCCAGACCGGTCGTAGCTTCCGTACCCGGAAGAACCCGCCCCGACGAACACTCCGGTCGCGCTGTGGCGCAACGAATCCGGATCGATGCCCGCCCGTTCGAACACCTCCCACGACGTCTCCAGCACCAACCGCTGCTGCGGATCCATCGCCACCGCCTCGCGCGGACTGATCCCGAAGAACCGCGCGTCGAAGTCCGTTGCCTCGTAAAGGAATCCGCCCTCGCGGGCATAACTGGTGCCGCGGTGTTCCGGATCCGGGTCGTACAGTCCTTCCACGTCCCAGCCGCGGTTGCCGGGGAATCCCGCGATCACGTCGGCCTCGCTGGAGACCAGGTCCCAGAACTGCTCCGGCGAACTCACGCCGCCCGGGTAGCGGCAGCCCATCGCCACGATCGCGATCGGATCGCCGTCCACCGCACCTGCCGAAACCGTCACCGGCGCTTCCGCTCCCGCCAGCAGCGTGCGCAGGTGCTCGGCGAGCGCGCGCGGGGTGGGATGGTCGAACACGACGGTGGAGGCCAGCCGGGTCCCGGTCACCGTGTTCAGCCGGTTGCGCAATTCGACCGCGGTCAGCGAATCGGCGCCCAGTTCCCGGAAGGTCTTGGCCGCTTCGACCGACTCGGCCGAGCCGTGTCCCAGTACCCGCGCCGTTTCTTCCCGCACCAGGCCGAGCAGCAGCCGGTCCTGGTCGCTCCGGGACTGGCCCGCCAGCCGCTGCTCAAGCGAGGACTCCGCGGGTCGTCCGGCGGCGGAACGCCGGACCGGTCGCCGGACCAGCCCGCGGAAGAGCGAGCCGCTGACCGCGCTCAGATCGAGCGGCACCGGCGCGAGGAGCGCGCGAGCACTGCCGAGTGCCGCGTCGAACAGCGCGAGGCCTTCCTCGTCCGACAACGGCCGGATCCCGTCCCGGGCCAGCCGCGCGAGGTCGGTCTTGCCCAGCAGATCCACCATGCCGCCGGAGCGCTCCCACACGCCCCACGCCAGCGACACCGCCGGGAGACCCTGCGCCCGGCGCTGCTGCGCGAGCGCGTCCAGGAACGCGTTCGCGGCGGCGTAGTTGCCCTGCCCGGGCCCGCCGATCAGGCCCGCGATCGAGGAGAACAGGACGAACGCGCGCAGGTCGTGCCCGCGAGTGAGCTCGTGCAGATTCAGCGCCGCGTCGGCCTTCGGCCGCATCACCGCCGCCACCCGGTCCGGGGTCAACGACTCGAGGAGACCGTTGTCCAAGGCGCCGGCGGTGTGGATGACGCCGGTCAAGGGATGCTCGGCCGGAATCGCGGCCAGCACCCGCGCCAGCGCGGCACGGTCCGCGGCGTCACAAGCCGCCACCGTCGCTTCCGCGCCGAGCGCAGCCAGCTCGGCGGTCAGCTCCGCGGCTCCCGGTGCGTCCGCGCCGCGGCGACTGACCAGCACCAGATGCCGGACCCCGTGCTCAGCCACGAGATGCCGGGCCACCAGACCGCCCAGCGCACCGGTGCCGCCAGTGATCAGCACTGTTCCCTCAGAAGCCAGCTCCGCGGCCGAACCCTCTTCGGCCAGTACGCGCGCCAGCCTCGGCACTCGCACCACGCCGGCGCGCACCGCGAGCTGCGGTTCGCCGAGGTTCAGCACCTCGGGCAACCGCTCCAGCGAGGCCGGGCTGTCGTCGAGGTCGAGCACCACGAACCGGCCCGGGCTCTCCGACTGCGCCGACCGCACCAACCCCCACGACGCGCCCGCCGCGAGATCCCGGACGCTCTCGTGCGGCTCCGCGGCCACCGCCCCGCGCGTCACCACGACCAGCCGCGAATCCGCGAACCGCGCCGTCCCCAGCCAGGTCTGTGCCACTGCCAAGAGTTCAGCCGGCGGACGGCACTCCACGAACACCACGTCCGGCGTCGCCCCGCTGTCCACCAGCGCGGCCAGATCCGGGTACCGGTCGGCCTCGATGCCAAGCTCGCCCAGCACCGCCCAGCCGCCAGTCTCGGCCGCGGCGCCCACCGGCACCTCGGCCCACTCCAAGCCGAACAACGACTCCACGAATCCGGCCGCACGTCCCAGCTGCTCCGCGGGCCGCAGCTTTACCGAGTCGACAGCCGCCACCGGCGCACCCGCCGCATCAGCGAGTTCGACCGAGACCTCGTCCGGGCCGACGGGAGAAAGCTTCACCCGCAAGCTCGACGCACCCGAGGCGTACACGGTCACGCCGGACCAGGAAGCCGCCAACCGATCGGCCTCGGCCCCGAGGTGCACCGCCGAGTCCAGCAGCGCCGGATGCAGCGCGAACGCGCCGGCGTCGGTCTCGTCGGGCAAGGCGACCTCGGCGTATACGACGTCGCCCTGCCGCCACGCCGCGGTCAGCCCCTGGAACATCGGGCCGAACGACAACCCCAAGTCGGCCTTGCCGCGAGAGAAGTCCTCGATCGGAACGGCGGACACGCCGCGCGGCGGCCACTCCGCCAGCTCGAACTCCGGCGCGGTCCCGCCCGGCGAAACGAAGCCGTCGACGTGCTGGATCCACGGCTGGTCCGAGCCGTCCGGGCGGGCATACACCGCCACCGGCCGAACGCCGCCCGCCGCGGGCTCGCCCACCTTGACCTGGACCTGAACCCCGCCACGCGGCGGCAGCACCAGCGGCGTCCGCACCGTCAGCTCGTCCAGCGCCGCGCATCCGGCCTGGTCGGCCGCCCGCACCGCCAGCTCCACGAACCCCGCCGCCGGGAACCGCGCCGAGCCCCGCACCACGTGCTCGGCCAGCCACGGCTGGGTCTCCGCCGACAACCTGCCGGTCAGCACGACGCCGTCCGAATCCGGCAACGGCAGCGCCGCGCTCAGCAGCGGATGCTCGGCCGGAGCCAGCCCCATGCCGCGAGCGTCTCCGGCGAGGTTCGGCATGAGCCAGTACCGCTGCCGCTGGAAGGCATACGTCGGCAGCGAAACCCGGCGCGCGCCGGTACCCGCGAAGAACGCGTTCCAGTCCACTGTGGAACCGGAGACGAACAACCGGCCGACAGCCTCAGTCAACGCCGTCGGCTCGTCGCGGTCCTTGCGCAACACCGGAATCAGCGCCGCGTCGGAGTCGAGGGAATCCCCGATCATCGCGGTCAGCACGCTGCCGGGGCCGATCTCGACGAATCGCGCCACACCCCGCGCCGCCAGCGTGCGGACCCCGTCGCCGAACCGCACGGTCTCCCGCACGTGCCGCACCCAGTATTCGGCCGAAAACTCAGCGATCAGCTCACCGGACACATTGGACACGACCGGAACGCGCGGTGCGCGGTACTCGACGCCCTCGGCGACCCGGCGGAACTCCGCCAGCATCCCGTCCATCCGATGCGAGTGGAACGCGTGACTCACCCGCAGGCGTTTGACCTGCCGTCCACGTGCTTCCCAGTGCCCGGCGATCTCCAGCACTCGGTCCTCGTCACCGGAAACCACCACCGAACCGGGCGCGTTGACCGCCGCGAGGCTCGCCCGTGCGTCCGGACCGGACAGCATCGGCGCGACTTCGGCCGCGTCGGCCTGGATCGCCGCCATGGCCCCGCCCGCCGGGAGAGCCTGCATCAACCGGCCGCGCGCCGCGACCAGCGCGACGGCGTCGGCCAGGTCGAGGACCCCGGCGAGATGCGCCGCCGCCAGCTCGCCCACCGAATGCCCGCCCACGAAATCCGGGGAGATCCCCCACGACTCCAGCAACCGGGCCAGCGCGACCTCGACCGCGAACAGCCCGATCTGGGTCCACTCCGTCTGGTGGACCAAGTCCGCGGCTGGCGAGCCGTCGGCGGCGAACACCACATCCCGCAGCGCCCGCGCCGAAGACCGATCGAATCGCTCGCACACCGCGTCGAACGCTTCGGCGAACACGGGGAACCGCTCGTACAGCTCGCGGCCCATTCCTGGCCGCTGCGAGCCCTGGCCGGCGAACACGAACGCGGTCTTGCCCTCGACCGGCTTCCCGGCTCCGGCGAGCGAGTCCAGTCCGGCCAGCAGCTCCGCGGTGTTCTCGCCGGTCACGACCGCGCGATGGTCCAGCGCGGCCCGCCCGGCAGCCAGCGAGAACGCCACGTCCAGCGCCGGCTGCCCGGCAGCGGAGGCGAGCCTGCTCGCCTGGTCCCGCAACGCTTCTGGGGTCTTGGCCGAGAGCACCCACGGTACGACGGCCAGCTCGCGGTCCGGCTGATCCCGCGGCGGCACAGCGTCCGGTGCCTGCTCGACGATCACGTGTGCGTTGGTCCCGCTGATCCCGAACGACGAAACCCCCGCCCGGCGTGGCCGGTCCGCACGCCATTCCCTGGCTTCGGACAACAGCTCGACCGCGCCGGCCGACCAGTCCACATGCGACGACGGCGCGCCGAGATGCAGGCTCCGCGGCAAAATCCCGTGCCGCATCGCCAAAACCATCTTCAGCACCCCGGCGACACCGGCCGCCGCTTGGGTGTGCCCGATGTTCGACTTGACCGAGCCCAGCCACAACGGCTGCTCCCGGTCCTGGCCGTAAGTCGCCAGGATCGCCTGCGCCTCGATCGGATCACCGAGCCGGGTGCCCGTCCCGTGCGCTTCGACAGCGTCCACATCAGACGGTTCCAGCCCGGCATTCGCCAGCGCCGCCCGGATCACCCGCTGCTGCGACGGACCATTCGGCGCGGTCAGCCCGTTCGACGCACCGTCCTGGTTCACCGCACTGCCGCGCAGCACGGCCAGTACCTCGTGTCCGTTGCGTCGCGCGTCGGAAAGCCGTTCCAGCAAAAGGATCCCCACGCCCTCGGAGAACCCGGCCCCGTCCGCGGCCGCCGAGAACGACTTGCACCGCCCGTCCGACGCCAGCCCGCCGTTGCGCGCGAACTCCTCGAAAACCGCGGGATTCGACAACACGGTCGCCCCGCCGGCCAGCGCCAGCGAGCATTCGCCGGACCGCAGCGACTGCGCCGCCAGATGCAGGGCCACCAACGACGACGAACACGCCGTGTCGACGGTGACCGCGGGCCCCTCGAACCCGAACACGTACGACACCCGGCCGGACGCGACGCTCCCGGCGCTGCCATTGCCCAAATAGGCCGCCACACCATCAGGAACCGCACCGAGGCGGGCTCCGTAATCGTGATACATCAGACCCGCGAACACGCCGGTCGCACTGCCCCGCAACGACTCCGGGTCGATGCCTGCCCGTTCGAAGACCTCCCACGACGTCTCCAGCAGCAGGCGCTGCTGCGGATCCATCGCCAACGCCTCACGCGGCGAAATCCCGAAGAACGCCGGATCGAACTCTCCCGCGCCGGACAGGAAGCCGCCCTCGCGGGTGTATCCGGTGTTCGACAGCTGCCAGCCGCGGTCGGCCGGGAACGCGGACACGGCGTCGCGTCCTCCGTCGAGCAGGTCCCAGAAGGCTTCCGGAGTGTCGATGCCCGACGGAAAACGGCAGGCCATCGACACGATCGCGATCGGTTCGTCCGGCTCCGCGCGCACCGCGGCCGCTCCGGCAGGCCCGGCTTCGGTTCCGAACAGCTCCGCGCGGAGGAACACGCTGACCGCGGCCGGGGTCGGATGGTCGTACTGCAAGGTCGTGGGCAGCCGCCGCCCGAGTGCGGTGACCAGCTGGTTGCGCAGTTCGACCGCGGTGAGCGAGTCGAAGCCCAGTTCGCGGAAGGTCAGATCCGGCTTGATCGCCTCGGCGTTCTCGCGTCCGAGCACCGCCGCGGCACGGGAGCGCACGAGTTCCAGCAGCGCTTCTTCCTGCGCGGCCGGTGCCGCCGCGGTCAGCTCGCGGACGAATTCGGTACCGGTCACGACGGATTCGGCGGCATCCGTCCTGTCTCGCAGGACCCGAGCGGCGGACGGCACCCGGTCGAACAAGCTGCTGGGACGGCTGGAAACGAAGGCCGGAACGAACCGCGCCCAGTCGACGTCGGCGATCGCGATCGTGGTCTCGCCGCGGCCGACCGCTTGCGCCATTCCGGCGAACGCGGTGTCCAGGTCCATGAACGACAGCCCGAGGCGGCGTGCCGATTCGCGCTCGCGCGGGTTCGGCGACTCCAGCATTCCCCACGCGACGGACGTCGCGGTGCGCCCGGCCTCGCGACGCTGCCGGGCCAGTGCGTCGAGGTAGCTGTTCGCGGCGGCATACGCGCCGAAGCCCGCACCGCCCCACACCCCGGCGACCGACGAGAACATCACGAACGCGTCCAGTTCCTGGTCACCGAGCAGGGCGTCCAGGTTGGCGGCGCCCAGTGCCTTCGCCGCGACGCTCTCGGCGAATTCCTCGGGGCTGGTCTCGGCCAATGTGGTCGGCCGCAGCACCGCCGCCGCGTGAACCACAGCCCGTACCTGGTCGCCGTCGGCGGCCAGGCCGGACAACAGCGTTCGCAGTGCGTCGCGGTCGTTGACGTCGCACGCGGCGATCGTGACCCGCGCAGCCAGCTCTTCGCGTAGCGCGGCCATGCCCTCCGCCGCCTCGCCACGTCGGCTGACCAGCACCAGATGCTCGGCCCCCTGCCGGACCAGCCACCTGGCGATCGACGGTCCGAGTTCCCCGGACGCCCCGGTGACCAGGACCGTGCCGCGCGGCGTCCAGGACTCGCGGCTGTCCTCGCCGAGCGGAGCGGGTTCGAGGCGGCGGCCGAGCAATCCGGACGCACTCAGTGCGAGCTGGTCCTCGCCCTCGATGCCACCCAGCGCTTCGGCCAGCCGGGCGCGGGCCCGGTCGTCGAAGGTGCCGGGCAGGTCGATCAGCCCGCCCCAGCGACCGGGGTGTTCAAGTGCGGCGATCCGGCCGAGCCCCCACACCATGGCCTGCGCCGGGCTGGCACCGGACACCGCGTCCGCCGTCGCCGCCCAGATCCGCGCGGGAGCGGCGAGCGCGGCCTCGGCCCGGATCAACGCGAGCGTCCCGGCCAGCCCCACGCTGAGCGCCGGCTGCCGGGGATGCGGCCGCTCGTCCAAGGCCCACAGGGACAACACCCCGGCGAACGGTGCGGATTCGAGCACTTCGGGCAGCGTCTCGGTGTCGTGCTCGCTGACCTCGGCCACCTGGGTTTGCGCGCCGCGCTCGGTCAGCGCGCGAACGCACCCTTCGACACGCGGATCGTCAGCCGAGCCTCGCGGCACGAGCACCAGCCATTGCCCAGCCAAAGCCTCCGCCGCCCGGCCGGTGATCGGCCGCCAGCCGACGCGATACCGCCAGAAGTCCACTGTGGACAGATGGGTCTCGCGGCGGTGCCAGGCCGCCAGCGCGGGCAACGCGGCGTCCAGCGTCGTCGCGCCGTCCACGTCCAGCACGGAGGCCAGCTCGCCGCGGTCCACCGCGGCCCAGAACTCCTCGTCGAGCGGACGCCCGCCCGGTTCGAGCGCCGCTGGTTCCGGCCAGTACCGCGCCCGCTGGAAGGCATACGTGGGCAGGTCGACCCGGCGGGCCGCGGGCAGGGCGGCGGCCCAGTCGATCCGGACGCCGCGAACGTGCGCCTCCGCGGCCGAGGACAGCAGCCGCTGGTGGTCGCCTTCGCCGAGGCGGAGGGTGTGCACGGCGGCGACCTGCGCGCCATGGTCGTCGGCGATCTCCTGGACCGGGACCGAGAGCATGGGGTGCGGCCCGGGTTCGACGAAGACGTCGAAACCCTCGTCCAGCAAGGTGCGCACGGCCTCGTCGAAACGCACGGTCTGGCGGAGGTTCCGGAACCAGTAGTCCGCGTCCAATTCGGCGGTGTCCAGGAACCCGCCGGTCACCGTCGAGCAGAACCGGATCGGCGTGCTCCGCGGCGCGATTTCGGCGACCGCGTCTCGCAACTCGGCGCGAACCGACTCGATCTGCGGCGAATGCGAGGCGAAGTCCGCCTGGATGCGGGCCGCCCGCACCCCGGTCTCCGCCAGGGTCTCGGCCAACCGGTCGATCGCCTCCGGACTGCCCGCGACCGTGACCGTGCGGGGCCCGTTCACCGCGGCGACGGCCACTCCGTCGCCCGCTTCCGCCAGCAGCCGCTCGACGTCGGCCACCGGCGCGGACACCGACAACATCGCGCCGTGCCCGGACAGCTTCGCCGCGATGAGCTGGCTGCGCGAGGCGATCAGCCGCGCCGCGTCCTCGAGCGCCAACGCCCCGGCGACGTGCGCCGCGGCGATCTCGCCTTGCGAATGGCCGATCACCGCGGACGGCACGACGCCCAGCGAGCGCCACACCGCCGCCAGCGACACCATCACCGTGAACAGCGCAGGCTGCACTACGTCGACCCGCGACAACGGCGGCGCTCCTCGACGGCCCCGCACGACGTCGATCAACGACCAGTCGAGGTAGGGCTCGAACGCTTCCGCGCACGCCGCGACCGATTCCGCGAACACCGGCGACGATTCCCACAGGCCGGCGCCCATGCCCTTCCACTGCCCGCCCGCGCCGGAGAACACCAGCACAGTCCGCCCGCTGGCGTCCGCGGCACCGCGCACCACGTCCGGGTGCGCGCCGCCGGTGGCCACCGCGTTCAGCCCAGCAACCAAGTCCGCACGATCGTCCCCGACCACGACGGCGCGCTGCTCGAACGCCGATTTCGCGGCCAGCGAGTACGCCACGTCCGCCGTCGCCAGTTCCGGATGCTCGCGGACGTGCTCAGCCAAGACCGCCGCCTGCGCGCGCAACGCCGCCTCAGACCGGCCGGAAACCACCCACGGCACCGGTACCTTCGCGGTCTCCGTCTCGAGTGCTTCCGGCGTCGGCGGCTCGGCTAGCACGACGTGACAGTTGGCGCCGCCCATGCCGAACGCGCTCACTCCCGCGACCAGCGGCTGGTCCGCCCTCGGCCAGTCAGCCAGTTCGTTCTGTACCCGCAAACCCCATTCCGGCAAGGGAATCGCCGGATTCCGGGTCTCGTAGTTGAGGCTTGGCGGAATCCTCCGGTGCTTGATCGCGAGCACTGCCTTGAGCAGCCCGGCGATCCCCGCGGCCGCGCCGAGATGACCGATGTTGGTCTTGATCGAGCCGACGCGCAGCGGAAAGTCGGCGTCACGGCCGGTGCCCAGCACCGCGCCCAGCGCGGCGGCCTCGACGGGATCGCCCGCCTTGGTGCCGGTGCCGTGCAGTTCCACGTACTGCACGGCCGAGGGAGCCACGCCCGCGCTCCAGTACGCCGAGCGCAGGTTTTCTTCCTGTGCGACGGGATTCGGATCGGTCAGCCCGTTGCCCCCGCCGTCGTGGTTCACCGCGCTGCCGCGGATCACGCAGTGCACGAGGTCGCCGTCCTCGATCGCGCGGGAAAGCGGCTTGAGCACGACCGCCCCGCCGCCCTCGCCGAGCACCGTCCCGTCCGCCCTGGCGTCGAACACAAAACACCGGCCAGAGGGCGACAACGCGCCGAGTTTCGCCAGTGCGGCAGTGTTTTCCGGGGTCACGGCGAGGTGCACTCCGCCGGCGATCGCCAGCGAAGCCTCTCCCCGGCGCAGGCTCTCGCACGCGAGGTGCACCGCCGTCAGCGAGGACGCCTGTGCCGAATCGACGGTGAGGCTGGGGCCGTGCAGGCCGAGCACGTACGAGACGCGGTTGGAAATGATGCCGCGGCCGGTTCCGGTGGCAGTGTGGTGCGTGAGCCCGCCGCGCAGCAGCAACCGTTCGTAATCCCCGGAACTCGCGCCCACGAAGACCCCGGTGCGGCTTCCGCGCAGGCGATCGGCGGCGAAACCCGCTTCTTCGAGCGCTTCCCAAGCCAGTTCGAGCATCAGCCGCTGCTGCGGATCCATTGCCACGGCCTCGCCCGGCGAGATGCCGAAAAAGGCGGGATCGAATCGGTCGATCGCGTCCAGGAAACCACCTCGGCGATATTCCGCGTTTCCCTTTTCGGGAAAATCGCGGACATCCCATCGGTCGGCCGGGACTTCGACGATAGCGTCCGAGCCATTTTCGAGCAATCGCCACAGCGCGGCCGGCCCGGCGGCCCCCGGCAGCCTGCACGCGATACCGACGACCGCGATCTCCTCGCCGGTCAGATCCGGCATGGAGTTTCCCGCGCGAAACAGATCTGTCACGGCAGTACTCGACCCCCACAATCCGCACGTCGTTGGCACATCACAGCAGCAGCGACGAACCGCGGCGTTCCGCGCGCGCAGTCGTCGCCGGATCTCGGCAGCATCGGGCCTGGCCGCGACACTGCGAACGAATGCTCGATGCGGCCCGCGAAATCAAAACCGGTTATTTTAATATTTCGTCGTCAAGTTCGCCAGCCCCAGTGCAGGTGATGCCGATTTCCGTCAGTCTCGCCCGGCTTGCGTGATCTTCCGCAGCTTACGTGCCGCCCTGTCGCCCGTAAAGGAGGCCGATCCGCCCTTCCGCTCGTCCGCACAATCGTCGCCTTGCGACCACGACGCCCAGTCGCAATCGTGGAGAACACCGGCGACGGCCCCGAGAAAGGACCGAAAATGGAAGCCAGCGGCCAGCTGTACCTCGACCTCCTGGAGAAGGTGGTCACCAACATGATCTACGGCGACGCCCCCACGCCGAACGCCTGGGTTCCCGAGACGTCCTTCACCCGCGAGCACCGGGAGAACGGGCTCGACTGGCCCAGCACCGCGCACACCATGGTGGGGCTCAAGCGGATCCGCAACGTCCGGCACTGTCTGGAACAGGCGCTCGCGGACGGGGTCGCGGGGGACTTCATCGAAACGGGCGTCTGGCGCGGCGGGGTTTGCATCTTCGCGCGCGGAATCCTGAAGGCGCACGGCGTTTCCGACCGCCGGGTCTGGCTGGCGGATTCCTTCGAGGGCATTCCCGACACCGGCCCGGACGGGCATCCGATGGACCAGGAGATGGCCCTGCACCAGTCCAACGAGGTGCTCGGCGTCTCGATGGAAACCGTGCGGGACAACTTCGCGCGCTACGACCTGCTCGACGACCAGGTCCAGTTCCTTCCCGGCTGGTTCGAAGACACCCTGCCGACCGCGCCGGTCGAGAAGCTCGCCGTCATGCGCCTCGACGGCGACCTCTACTCGTCGACGATGGACGCACTGGTCAACCTGTATCCGAAGCTGTCCCCCGGCGGGTTCGTGATCATCGACGACTACGTGATCCCGGCCTGCCGCAAGGCGGTCGAGGAGTTCCGGGAGACCGAGGGCATCGAAGACCCGCTGGAAGCGATCGACGACTACAGCGTGTTCTGGCGGCGAGGCGCCTGACCGGCCCGAGGGCGAAGGTATGCCACGCGCGAGTCTTCGCGGCGAGCGCGTGTCACACCGCCGTCCTTGGCTGGCGCACGCTGTTCAAGTGCCGGTTCCGCAGGGGTTGAACACGCCCGCTCTCAGGCACTGGCGGTAGTTAAACACACCGGCCGGGCACCGGCAAGAAGCCCGCCGCGCACCACCGGTGTTCTACAGCGTTGCAACGCCCGAGTGGAGGCTGGTCTCCATGCTGGCGCTTCGTCGCCGGGACCGCTGAAGCCACTGGCGCGGTCGGGCCCGGGCGGAGGCTGCTACACCCCAACGCCGCCCCGCTTTCTCCCACCACGTTCCTCGAACTCCCGCCCGGCACCGTTCGCTCGCCGGACAACTGCGACTCCATCTTGACAGTCCCTGCGAGCACTACTCGACTTCGACACCGCCCGGTTGACTGACCGCGCGAAGGTACTGGGCGTCGACCAAATGTCCACAGCAGACAGTGCACAGGCGGTGCAGTTCACCGACAACGGAACTGCGGAACACTTGTGGCGGATCCGCCGACCCGGGCGGCTCCCGGCCTGGCGGGCCAGAAGCCACCCGGGAACGATCAATCCTCCTCGGCCGCTCTCCTGCGCAGCACCGCGACCGGCCGGCTGTCGTCGCCAGGCTCAAGCGCGCCGACGAGATCCTCGCCGGCGCCGCGCAGAACCAACGCACCCGGATCCAGATCCAGCTGTGCCGCCACCGTCGCCCCGATGCGGCGCAGGCTGGTTTCCAGGTTCTCTCCCTCAACGACGGGCCGGGCCGCGAACATCACGACCTCGCAGGAACCGTCCGAGGCCAGGAATTGGAGACCGGAAGCCCCGATCGATTCCACGATCGGGAGAGCCTTCCCCAACGCCGCCGCGACATCTGCCCCGGGAAACCGGTGACTCACTCTGACCGTGAGGTCGGAGTCTTCGGTCAACGTGAAATCTTCCCGGACTCCGGGCTCCAATTCCTCCCATCGCAGGCCGCCGTGGGCCGCGAGCACGAGATACAACACATATCCGTCGAACTCTTGCTCGTCGAACCAAAGGTCTGCATAACCGCTCTTCTCCGGATCGCCGAAGAAGTCCAGGTATTCGTCGTTGAGCCCATGCTTGACAGCCACCGGCCCAACCGCCCTGCGCATGGCTTGCGCAGCAGTCTCCCCCGCTTCCCACGGAGCGGCACAGTGGAGGGTGGCGACAAACCCCCTGCGCGGACTCTCCGGATCGCATCGGACGATCTCCGCCGCGACCGCACCGAACTCGCCGGCCAGCGACCGGCACCGCTCGACCGTCTCGGCGAGGTCCGCAGTGTCGACCCAGATACCGATACGGACTTCGATTCCAGTCGCGGGCAAACTCATCAATGTGTCGCTCGTCCCTGCGGAGAAATATTGGCGTTACTTTTCTTGCTGGCTCACGTAATCTCGCTTGCCGACTGCTGGTCCAGCCCGGCCACCACCGCCGCGGCGAGATCGAACTGCTCGCTCGCCGCCTCCTCCTCGCCCCGGGCCTGCCGGCAAGCCCCCAGCCGGTTCCGGACCTCGATTTCCGCCCACGGCGACATCTGGTCGGTCAACGCCCCCAGCGCCCGCAAATGATACGAAAGCGCCAGGTCCAGACTCCCCAGTTCCTGCTCCGCGGACCCAAGCCGCGACAAGGAACTCACCAGCAGCAACCGGTCGTCGACCCGCTCGGCCAATTCGACCGCTTCACGCAAGGGTTCCGCCGCCTCCGCCGGGCGGCCCAGATGCAGCCGGACGCTGCCGATATGACTGGACACCCGGCCCAGCATCGCCGGATTTCCGGTTGAGACCGCGACTTCTCGCGATTCGGCGAAACAGGCCAGCGAGCGTTCGTATTCACCCTGCTTGAAATACACGTACCCCAGTCCGGACACCGCCCGTTCGACCAGCCAGCTGTCCGCCACTTCCGCGGCCAGCGTGCGAGCCTCGGTCAGCACCTGTTCCGCTTCGTCCAACGGCCCGGCGAGCATCGTGACCATTCCCAGCCCGCACAGGCCCCGCGCGGTTTCCCGGCGGTCGCCGTTTTCCCGGCTGATCCGGAGTCCGTCTTCACACCATTGCCTGGCCTGGACGGAATCGCCCAGTGCGAGGTGTGCCCAGCCGAGTCCGAATCGCAGCGCCGTCGCCATTCGCCGGTCCGCCACATTGTCCGCTTCGGACAAAGCGACTTCCAGCAGGGCAACGCATTCGCGGTACCGAATGCGCCGCACGAGGTAATCGACGGCTCCTTCGGCGATCCAGCACGCGTAGTCCGGATGGCCCGCGGCGACGGCGGACGAGACGACTTCCACCAAATCACCTGCCTCGTCCAGCCACGCTGACGCGTCCACCAGTCCGGAAAACGGCGAGTCGGTGGGCACCGGGCCGCTGGGGAAACCGGGTTCGCCCCATTCGCTCGCGGCGCGGCAGGCGTGCAGGTAGACCCCCAGTCCGCTGGCGACGTCGGGTTCGTCGGCGGCGAGGCGGCGCGCGTAGACCGCGACCAGGTCGTGCATCCGGTACCGGCCCGCGGCGGGCGCTTGCACCAGGTTCGCGTCGACCAGATCCTCGAGCACGCTTTCCGCGGCACGCCGGGAGCAGCCAAGCATCGCGGCGAGCACCAACTCGTCGAATTCCGGTGCGGGCGCGCGGCCCAGGGTGCGGAAAGCGCGTTGCGTGTCAGCCGGAAGCTGGTCGTAGGAGAGCCGGAAAGCGGCCTCGACACTGCGTTCCTCAGCGGTCAGTTCACCGAGCCGGCTGGTGTCGTCGGCGAGCCGGTCCGCCAGGTCCCGGAAAGTCCACATCGGACGGTTCTGCAGCCGCGCACCCGCGATGCGCAGGGCGAGCGGAAGACGTCCGCACAGGCTGGCCAGTTCGCGCACGGCCTCGCGTTCCTGGCTCGCGCGCGCCGGGCCGACGATCCGGCTCAGCAAGCCAGCCGCGGCGTCGGAAGTCAACGGGCCCAAGGAAATCCGGCGTTCGACGTCCAACCCGGGCAGTCGCCGACGGCTGGTGATCAGCACCCGGCTCCCGGTTCCGCCGGGCAGCAGGGGGCGGACCTGCTCAGCGCTGACCGCGTCGTCCAGCACCAAAACCAGGCGCAGCGGCGCGGTGGCGGCACGCCAGTTCGCGGACAATTCGTCCAGGTCGTCCGGAATGTTTTGGTCGTTCACGCCGGCCGAACGCAGCAGCCGGCGCACCACTCGCACCGGAGCGAGCGGGGCCCGGCTGGTGCTGTGCCCGTGCAGGCCGACGAAAAGGCAACCGTCGGGGTGTTCCTCGCGCAGCAACTGGGCGGCGCGCACCGCCAGCGCCGTCTTCCCGGCCCCGGGCACCCCGTCCACCGCTGACACCGCACTCCCCGGCGCGGCGAGCCTGGCGAGTTCGTCGTCGCGTCCGGCCAGCTCGCCGACGTCGTGCGGCAGTTCGTCGCGGATCCTGGGCACCGCGGCTGGCCGCGCCGCGACGCCGAGTGCTCCGTCATCACCGCGCAGCACCGCCTCGTGCACGCGACGCAGGTCTTCACTGGGTTCGAGTCCCAGCTCATCGCGCATCCGGACGCGGAACTCGCGCCAGGTGCCGAGCGCGTCGCTCTGCCGGCCGGCCCCGTAAAGGGCCCGCATGAGCAGCCCGGTCAGCGGTTCGCGGTCCGGATGCTCGGCAAGCAGCGCCGACACCTCGCTGATCGCCGACGCGTAGTCGCCCAGCCGGATCAACGCGTCCGTCCGGCCCTCGACCAGCCCGACGCGGCGTTCGGCGAACCGCCTCCGCTCCCGTTCGGCGAACGGGCCGGGCAGCCCGGCCAGCGGAACGCCCTCGTAGAAGGCCAGCGCCTGTCCGTATCCCTCGGCGGCAGCGGCGAGCGCACCGGTCCCAGCGGCTTTCTTGGCCCGGGCGGCGATCTCTTCGACCCGCACGGCGTCCACCCCGACGCCCGCCCCGGCGAACCGGTACCCGCCCGGATCGGTCCGGAGCACGGATTTCGCGTCCGCGCCACCCGCGGCCAGGGATTTCCGCAGCTGGTAGATGTAGCCGGGCACGCCGTCGCTCTCCGGCGGACGCTCGCCCCACACCCGGTCGACCAGCTCGGCCCGGCTGACCGTCACGTCCGGCCGCAGCAGCAGCGCGACCAGCATCGTCGTCCGCAGCACCGGCCCGAGCTCCAGCGGCTGCCCGCCGTACCAGCCGCGGACCGGCCCGAGCACCGCGAACTCCAGCCGGGACCCGGGCTCGCGCTCCGCCCCTCCCCGGCCGGTTCGCACGGCACCCGATGACATACCGAGAGTTTAAGACAGCTCTCCCGGTGTCCCCCAGGAGAGCTACCCGCAGGTGTCCACCGCGCGGGGACGATTCCGCGCCGCCGGGTCAGTACCGTTTTCGGCCATGAAGGGGTATTCGATGCACAAGGCCGGGGGAACCGCGGCGGTGATCGCGGCTTGTCTGCTTTTGACGGCTTGCGACGAGGATACGGAAGCGGATCCGGCACCGGGCAGCGCACCGGCCAGTCAGGCCGCTTTCACCGGCGCGAAGAAAATCACCGCAGCCGGAAAATCGGTGAACGTATCCTGCTCGGGAACGCTCGAAAAAGGAAAACCGGTCGTCATTCTGCTGCACGGCGGCGGCGACGCACTGGACAAATTCGCCGGTCTTCAGGAAACGCTCGGCAAGAAGAACCGGGTGTGCTCCTACGACCGGCTCGGTGCGGGCGGCAGCGACCAGCCTGCCGGTCCGCAGACCTTCGAGACCACCGGAAAGGTGCTGACCGGCGTCATCGGCCAGCTCGCCCCGGATTCGCCGGTCGTGCTGGCCGGGCATTCGCTCGGCGGGCTGATCGCCGCCCGGTACGCCCCCGACCACCAGGACAAGGTCAAGGGCCTGGTGCTGATGGACGCCACCTCGCCGACACAGGAGGCGGATCTGGTCCGGGAAATCCCGGCCGGCGCCACCGGGGACGCGGCCGGGCTCCGCACGCAGACCCTGGCGGTCTTCAAGGGCGAAAGCCCGGAAAAACTGGTCGTCGCGGACGCGGACGTGAAATCCGCCGGGGACATTCCGGTCGAGGTGATCAAGCACGGGCAGGAATACCTCGCGCAACTGCCGCAGTACGGCCCAGGGTTGGAACGAGCCTGGACCGAGGGCCAGGTGAAGTGGCTCGCGATTTCCACCCGCAGCAAACTGACCATCGCGAAAACCAGCGGGCACTACATTTACCAGGACCAGCCGGACGTCGCCGTCCGGGAAATCGAGGACGTCGCCGCGCGAGTCGCGGGTTAATCAGCCAGTCCGTGCCGATAAGCGTAAACGACCGCCTGCACCCGGTCGCGGACGCCGAGTTTCGCGAGCATGCGCGAAACGTAAGTCTTCACCGTCTCCTGGCTGAGCACGAGCGCCGCGGCGATTTCGTTGTTGGAAAGGCCCTCCGCGACCAGGCGGAGGACTTCCAGTTCGCGCGGGGCCAGCGGGAGGTCACCCGGATCCGCGGCAGCGGGGCGGATCCGGGTGGCGTACCGGCCGACGAGCTCGCGCGTCACCTCGGGGTCGAGCAGCGCCGCGCCGGACGCGACGGTCCGGATCCCGTGCAGCAACTGGTCCGGCGGAGCGTCCTTGAGCAGGAATCCGGCGGCCCCGGCGCGCAACGCCTGGTAGACGTTCTCGTCGAGGTTGAAGTTGGTCACCACCAGCACTTTCACCGGGGCCGCGACGTCGGCTCCGGCCAGCAGCCGGGTCGCGGTGATGCCGTCGAGCACCGGCATCCGCACGTCCATCACGACGACGTCCGGGCTCAGCTCGCGAGCCAGCTCGACCGCGGCCTTCCCGTCGCCGCATTCGCCCGCGACCTCCAGGTCCGGCTGCGCGTCGATGATCGTCACCAGCCCGGTGCGGATCAATGCCTGATCGTCGGCCACGAGGACCCGCAACGGCGCCCTCACGCCGGAATCCGGGCCCGGACGCAGAACCCGCCGCTCTCGCCGCGCCCCGCGGCGAAGTCGCCGCCGACGTCGCCGACCCGGTCGCGCAGCCCGGCCAGCCCGCGTCCGCTGCCGCCGACCGCCAGGTCGGCCTCGCTGTCGGTACGGACTTCCACGGTGATGTCCCCCTCGCCATGCCGGACCTGGACCGACGTCGGGCTGCCGTGCGCGTGTTTGAGCGCATTGGTCAGCGCTTCCTGCACGACCCGGTACGCCACCGGTGCCACGCCCGCTGCCCCGGGAGTGCCCACCTCGGTGAACTCCACCGGCTGCCCGGCGCGCCGCGTCTGCTCGACCAGCGTGTCGAGCCCGAGGACAGGCTGGCCGCCGGGGTTGAGCACGTCGAGCAGATTCCGCAGCTCAGCGATGGCTTGGCGGCCGGTGCCGCTGACCGTGGCGAGGGTCTGGTCGAGCTGCTCGCCGGCGAGATACCGCGCGGATTCGGTCTGCACGACCATCGCCGTCACATGATGCGTCACTACGTCGTGCAACTCGCGAGCGATCCGCGTCCGTTCGGCCGCGCGCGTTTCCTCGGCCACCCGGCGGCGCCGTTCGGCCTCCGTGGCGCGAGTGGAGCGCAGCCACGCCCCGATCCCCCACACGACGACCAGCGACAGGTAGAACGCGACCACTCCCGCCGCCGGTTCCCCGCCGCCACGCAGCGGAAACGCCGCCACGAACAGCAGATACGCCACGGTGGACCCGATCGCTGCCGCGCGCCGTCCCCGGTCCGCCCGCCAGCCCGCGTTGAGCACCGCGACCGGCAAAGCCGAGCCCGCGAACGAGTGGTAACCGCACAGCTGGTCGATCGCGAACCCGGCCGCCACCAGCGCGAGCACCGCGACCGGCCACCGGCGGCATCCGGCGAGCGACAACGACTGCAGTGCGACCGCCCCGACCGCCAGCGCGTCGAACGGCCTCGACGGCAGCCCGCCGAACTGCGTGCCGAACATCTGCAGGGACGGCAGCAGCGATCCCGCGAAGAGCACCAGCCCGAGCAGCGGGAACACCGCGTGCCGTGCTTTCGGGACCCGCGGGAGGTTGATCACCCGGCGAGTGTATTCCGGACGAAAAGGATGCCGTACTCGTGCACCCGGCGGAATGGGCGGGAGGGCACGAGTCCTGCCCTGCTTCAGCACCCGGATCAGTCCGCGCCGCGGGCCCACGCTTCCCGGGTCAACGCGTACTCGACCTCACCGTGTTCCGTGCCCGGCAACGGATCGTCGAAGTGCAGGTGGAACGTGCGTACGTAAGTCAACCCGGACCGTTCCATCACCCGCCGCGACGGGGTGTTCACCGCCATCGTCTGCGCCCACACCCGCTGCGTGCCCAGTTCGGTGAATCCTTTGCGGATCGCCGCCCGGGCCCCTTCCGTCGCATACCCGCGACCCCAGGCCGTCGCCGCCAGCCGATAGCCGAGTTCCAGCTCGGCCGTGCTGCCGTCCGCCGGCGGCTGCAAGGAAATCCAGCCGATGAACTCGCCGGTCGCCTTTTCGATCGCCGCCCACCGCCCGGCAGGCCCGCGTTCGTAATCGCCGAGAATCCCAGGCAGCACCTTCTGCTCGATCTCGGCGCGAGGCGTCGGCTCGCCGGTGAGAAACCGCATCACGCGCGGATCGCTGTCGAGCCACACCAGATTCTCGACGTCGGCTTCGGTAAACCGCCGCAACAGCAACCGATCCGTCTCCAGAACTTTCACCCGATCACCAATCCGGCCGCCGCCGCGATCCGGTCGCGAGATTCCAGCAGCCTGGTCCTGAGCTTCGGCACATCCACTCCCAGCAACCGGCCGCCCCGCTTGACTGCCTTGCCCCCGACGAAAACGCTGTCCACCACGCCCGGATGCGCAGCGGTGACCACTGTGGACACCGGATCGCCGACCGGGAACACCGACAGGTCCTCCGCGTCGACGAGCACCAGATCCGCGTCCTTGCCGACGCTGATGCTCCCGGCCCGATCTCCCCGCCCACACGTCCGAGCACCGTCCACAGTGGCGAACTCAAGCAGATCGCGCGCGACCAGAGCGCCGTCAAGACCGCGCTGCGCGGCGAACGCCGTACGCATAGCCGAAAACATGTCACCCCCAGCGGACGGACAGTCGTCAACGGACAGCGACGGCCGGATCCCAGCCGTCAGCAGACGTCCGGTTTCCGGCCACCCGAACCCCATCTTCAGCTCGACGTCCGGGCTGAGCGTCACCGAACATCCCGCGCCCGCGAGGATCGCCAGCTGTTCGTCGGTGAGACCGTTGCCGTGAACTATCGTCGTACGGTCGTCAAGCAGTTTTCGTTCGTGCATCTCGGGAACCGAAGCGCAGGCCGCGCGGTGGAGGTGCACGCTCACCCTGAGCCCAAGCTCCCTCGCCAACGCGACATCAGCCGCCGTGGTGTCCATTGTGGTCACCATCGGCCCGCGCAGCCCGAACGCCATCTCGTCGCCAGGCAGCCGCTTCCGCACGCGGGCCGTGTCGGCTGGATCCATCGCGCTGTAACAGAAGATCGACCTTCCGGGAGCCTCCTGGAGCGCGTCGATCGCCGCGTCGGCGTTCTCCGGCCGGTCGGAACAGTGGAACCAGTCGAGCATCGTCGTCACGCCCGAGTTCAGCGCTTCGAGCCGTCCCAGCAAGTTGCCGAGGTACACGTCCTCCGGCCGGTAATGCGGCCTGAGCCGCTCATGCACGGTTTCGCGGTATTCCGCGAACGTCCAGTTCGCGCCGATCCCGCGAAATGCCGTTTGCCAGGTGTGCCGATGCGTATCCACGAACCCCGGCAGGACGATCTTGCCCGAGGCGTCGACAACCTCGGCGTCGGCCTGGATCGCGGTCCCGACCGCCGCGATCCGCCCGTCCTCGATCAGCACGTCTCCGCGCGGAAGATCTCTTATGGCTGGATCGAGGCTGACCACGTGCCCGTTCTGGATCAGCGTCCGCATGAACCCTCCCCAAAGTTGATGCATCAACTCTAGAGTCGCTGAAGTTGATGAGTCAACTGCCCAGGTACGCTCCCTGTTCATGACCCCCGAGGACTGGGAGCTGTGGAACGCGTGGGTGCGCGCGCAACGTCTGCTCACCCGCGAACTGGATCGCGGACTGCAGCGGGAATGCGGCATCTCGAAGGCCGAGTTCAGCGTTTTGGTGACCCTCTGGCGCATCCCCGGCCACGAGACGCGCGTCGCCGACCTGGTCGAAGCCCTCGGCTGGGAGAAGAGCCGGGTCTCGCACCAGCTGACCAGAATGGAGTCGCGCGACCTGGTCACCCCGGCCCGCAGCGGCCCCAGCGGACGGCGCACCGGAATCGCCCTCACCGCCTACGGCCGCTCGGTCATCCAGGAGGCCCTGGTGGTCCACGGCAGCAACATTCGCCGCCACTTCCTCGATGAATTGACCCCCGCCCAGGCCGAAGCCATCCGATCGTGGGCCGAGGAGACGATCGCGCGCATCGAGCCAGCCGGATGACCGGACGCTACCGTGTTCCGAAGATGACTACAGGTATCCGAAAGGTTGATGCCGGATGAGCGACGCATCGGGCAAAGCAGCCTCGCCGGCCGCGGACCGGACGCTGACCGTGCTGGAAGCGCTAGTGCGCGCCGAGGAACCGCTGACGCTGACCGCCCTCGCGAAGGCCGCCGGGGTGCCGCTCGCCACCTGCGCTTCCATCGCTTACACGCTGGAGCAGCGGGGTTACGCCGTGCGCCGGGTCGTCGGCCGGAGCCACTTCTGGCGCCCCACCCTGCGGTTGTACGGCTTGGCCATCGAACTGGTGCGCAAGGTCGACCTGCCGTCGCTCGTCCAAGCCGACCTGCGACGTCTCGCGGAAAGCCTCGGCATGCCCGCGCATGTGGGGATCCTGGAGGACGCTTCGGTGGTCTATGTGGCCAAAGCGTCTACGCCCGGTTTTGTTCAGTTCGACACTTATCGGGGGAAGGTCGCACCGTTCGACCTGACCGCACTGGGCCGGGCCATTGCCGCGCATCTTCCGGAGGCCGAGCTGAAGCCGTTGCTGTCCCGCCTTTCGCGCGGGGTCGGGCCTAAGGCCGCGGCTCCTGATGCGGGCCAGTTTTTGGCGTTGCTGGCCAAGGTGCGGGCGGATGGGTATGCGATCGAGAGCGAGGAGGAGCAGGCTGAGATCGCCTGCCTTGCGGCGCCGTTCTTCGATGCCGAGGGGGCTGTTGCTGGGGCTGTTGGGGTGACCGGGTTTGCGCGGCAACTGGTTGGGGAGAAACGGAAGGCCGCGGTTCGGGGGGTGGTGCAGGTGGGACAGGAGGTCTCACGACGGCTCGGGTTCGTGGTGTAGCCCCCGGTGGCGCACTCAGGCGTCAGCAGCCGCTATGTCCATTATTCGACGAAAGAATCCGGTATCGACGTCTTGGCCCTCGATGACCTGACAGGCATAAGCGGCGACGACACGATCGATGTCTAAGTTGTACTTCGGGTTAGCTACCTTGCTGAACCCCATCACGACGTGTTTATGGAAAGCCGCATCACGCGCCTCCATGAGGCGCTCATATGACTCGCGCGCCTGACTTATCGTCAACTCTGCGTGCGGTCGGGCATACGGTGGCACGTACGGTTCGTAGCTACCCCAGTTCACCCCATATTTTCGCGTCTTCGTTGAGCGAAACCTCCACCCGGGGTCACAAGTCACGGATAAATCTGCAATGGCGGACCAACCCATCGAGGGACGACAGGAAGTCGTCGCCAAGCTCGCCGAACGCATCGTCAAAGCCGCCGAACCAGCGGCCGTCTTCCCCGACCAACACGACCAGATAACCTCGATTGGCCTCCCCTACGGGCACCAACGCCGTCCCCGCACGTTCGGCGTAGATCGCAACCCACCGCGGGTCCAAGCTCTCGCGCGACCGAGCCGCGGACACCTCGAGGTCATCCGGGAAGCCACTGCTCCTATTCCAGCGCACTTTGATACCAGAGTATTCCCGGAGAAATTCGATCGCACCGGGGAATATTCCGATTCCGGCCCGCTCCAGGGCTCGCACATCATCTGAGATGTCCACAGCGCGACCGGGAGTCCAGCCAGCTCGCCTCAGCAATTCGATCGAAGGCCGTTCGCTCATTTTACGTCCAACACCCCTCAATTTTTACCATCAAATTTTCGATCTTCTTTCGCCGCCCGCCGCTGGAAGCGCTCGTCCGATCTCCTCGCATCAGCTCACTTCGCCGAGTTGTGAACAAGCACCTTGGCAGAGCAAGCCCCGGGCACGCTCGTCGTACTCGCAGAAGTCGATTTAAGTCATTTCAACTAATTAATCATCCGCCATCTCTTTCCCTATCTCCTTCCGCCGCCAATGCGACCGCCCGTGCGCACATCCCAGGTCTCGTCGAACATTCGTCCAGGATTTCCCGGTCGCTCGAAGGCACTGGATCCGCACCTGATCGAAGTCGGCTTCGTGCGCGCCTGTGACACCACATCTGCCGGTCCCGGCGGGCCAGCGGCCGCCCGGTGCGGCATCGCGGCAGCCACCGGACCGGTACCGAAAACCGTGCCAGCCGTTACGAAAATCGTAAGAACGCAGCACAACAAAGCACGTTTGGCCGGCATCCCTTGCTTCCCCCCGCACAATCGCGCCCGAGTCCGCTGGATATACGGCCGACCGGCGGCACCGCCAGCCGTCCCCGCTGAGCGACGAACACCGCAATCGACGGTACAACCGGGTGAGCACGGCCTCAATAGCCCGGTTGGTCCAGCTTGGACAATCGCGACGGGACAGACCGATCGCACCGCATTCGCTACGTTCGCCTCACTCAGTCATGCAATCGCATGATCCACGGACGCGGAGGCCGGGACGAGTATTGTCCCGCGCGCGAAACCCGGCCCGCCAACGGAACCGAGCCCGCGTTGCGAGTGCTGCGGAACCCAGCCGACCGCTAAGCCCGCACCACCACCGGTCCGGCCGCACCCATGGCCGGGCCGCTTCTTGCTGGCTGGTCGGCGGCATTGCGTCTCTCTCCCCGATCGACTATCTTCCTGAATCAGGAAGACTTCTACGAAATACCGGAAGATAGGCCAACCGGAGTATCGGGGAGACGTCGTGGGCGCACTGTTGCGCTGGGCGGAGGCCGATCGCGCCGTCGTGCGCGGGGTGCTTTCCGAGGCGCTCGTCTTGGTGCCCATCGGCGCGACCGAGCAGCATGGGCCGCATCTGCCTACTGGGACGGACGCCTTTCTGGCGGCCGCGGTGTGCGAACGCGCGGCCGAGCTGGCGGCGCCGAGGGCTGAGCGGGCGTTGTTGCTCGCGCCGGCCATTCCATACGGGGCTTCTGATCATCATCTGCCCTTCAACGGGACGCTATCCCTTTCGGCGCAGACCTTGTTGCACGTGCTGGACGATCTCGCCCGGTCGATCGCGGTGCAGGGCGGGCGGCGGATGGTCGTTGTCAATGGGCACGGGGGCAACGTCGGGATCTGCCACGCGTTCGCTGGTGCGGCGTCGACTCGGCACGGGCTTGCGGTGGCGCATACCGACTACTGGCGGGTCCTCGGCCCGGAGGACATCGTGCCTGGCCATGCTGGCGAGTTCGAGACTTCGATGATGCTGGCGGTTCGCGGGGAGCTGGTTCAGGAACCGGCGAAGAGGGAGCAACCCAGGCAAACTGGAGTGTCTGATGTGGACATTCACTCCGAGCAGGTTTGGCTGGACATCGACGGGTACACCGATCGGCCCGAGTTGGCTGCCGCGGAGCAGGGCAGCAGGTGGTTCGAGAAGATCTCCAGCGGGCTTGCCGATCGGTTCGTGAAGCTGGCGGAGGTGTTGTGAAGCCATGATCGTGGACGTGCACACTCATACTCCGACCCACCAGGCCGCGGTGCCGGAGGACGAGCGGCGCGTTTACGAGGGGTGGCGGACTGACCGGCCGGTGGTCACCACGAATTCCTGGGCGGACTACGACAAAGCCACCGAGGCCGCCGATCTGTCCATTGTGTTCAACATCGCTGTCGACAAGCCGGAGGAGGCCACGGGGCTGCCCTATCGGGCGGAGGACACCAATACCGCGACCGCGGCGTTCGTGACGGCTGATCCGGACCGGCGGATGGGGTTCATGTCGGTGAATCCGATTGCTCCCGACGTGTTCGACGAGGCTGACCGGTGCCGGGAACTCGGGCTGGTCGGAGTGAAGCTCGGGCCCAATTACCAGAATTTCGACCCGCTGTCTCAGCCCGCGTTGGACTTCTACCGTTACTGCGAGCGGCACGGGCTGCCGATCTTGTTCCATCAGGGTGCGTCGCCGATCCGGCAGGCACCGTTGCGGTACACATATCCGCTGGTCACCGACGAAGTAGCGTTGCAGTTCCCGGAGCTTCGGATCGTCATGGCGCACATGGGGCATCCGTGGGGACGCGAGACCGTGGTCACCATCCGCAAGCATCCGCACGTGTATGCGGACGTGTCTTCGATTTACCTCCGGCCTTGGGTCTGCTACGAATCGCTGCTCGCGGCGCAGGAGTGGGGCGTGCCGCACAAGCTGCTCCTCGGTTCGGACTTTCCGATCGCCACCACCGCTGAGGCGATCGCGGGGATCCGGCGAGTCAACGACATCGTCGAGGGCACGGCGTTGCCGAAGATCTCGCCCGAGTTGATCGAGGGGATCATCCACGCGAACGCGGTTGCTGCGCTCGGCCTTCAGAAGGGGATTCGATGACGCCTATTCGCGGAGTATCCCCGGTTCTCGAAGTACCCTTCACCGACGACGGCGAGATCGATGTTTCCGGTTTCCGGCGAGTCATCCGGCACGTGCTCGGGACCGGGATCGGCAGCGTGATGTTCCCTGGGTTCGCCTCGGAGTTCTACAAGCTGGCGGAGGACGAACGGCGAACGCTGACGGAGGTGTTGCTGGCCGAGACCAATCCGCGAGCGGATGTCTTGGCCATTATCGCGGTTCAAGACCATGCTACGCGGCTGGCAGTGAAGCGGGCGCAGGAGGCGGTGGCGGCGGGGGCGGACTTGATCAATCTTTTGCCACCGCACTATCTGCGACCGTCGCGGAAGGCGTTGGTCAAGCATATCCGGGAGGTGCTTGACGCGGTCGCGCCGACTCCGGTGGTGCTGCAGTACGCGCCCGCGGAGACCGGTACGAGCCTCGATGCGGACGTGCTGCGCGAGATCGCGGCCAAACATGCCAATCTGCAGCTGGTCAAGGTCGAATCCAGTCCGCCGGGGCCGTTGATCGCCGAGCTGGCCGCGGGGGATCCGCCGATTCCGGCGGTCGAGGGCTACGCGGGCGTGCAGTTGCCGGACGCGATCCGGCGCGGCGCGGTCGGGACGCAGCCGGGGTGTTCGTTCACCGAGATCTACGTCGAGATCTGGCGGCGGTTCGAGGACGGCGACGACGCGGGCGGCGACGAGTTGCATCGGCGGCTGCTGCCCTACATTTCCTACTGGATGCTGGACACCGAACGGATCATCGCCGCGGAGAAGCTGATTTCAGTCCGCCGTGGACTGTTCGGCAGTCCGTACTGCCGCGCGCCCGCGCATCGGCTCGACGCCGAGGACATCCGGATGATCGACCGGTTTCTCGCCGAGTTCCGCGAGTTCCTGTGAATACCGTCGAAGACCTCGAGGTCGCCGCGATCAGCCCGGTCGTCCGGCCGGAACTGGTCGTGGCCGGCGCTCGCGGAACGCATGACCATTCCGACTTCCTGCTCGTCCGCGTGACCGCTTCGGACGGTGCGACCGGGCTGGGCGAAGTCAGTGCGACGCTCCAATGGAGTGGCGAAGACGCTGGCACGGCGGAGTATCTCGCCAAGAGAGCACTTGCCCCGGCGATCCTCGGGCGGCCGCTCGTTCCGGTCGCCGATCTTGAGCGGCGCATGGACGAAGCAGTGGCGGGCGCGCCGTTCACCAAAGCGGGGATCTCGACGGCGTTGTGGGACGCGTATGCGCGCACGCTCGGAGTCCCGCTCGCAGTGGCGCTCGGTGGTCCATTAAGGACTGAAGTGCCAGTGAAGTGTTCACTCAGCGGCAGCGGGCAACGGCTCCACGACGTCTACCAGTCAGCCTTCGAGGCCGGGTTTCGCAGTTACAAGCTCAAGATCGGCTTCGATCCCGAAGAAGACGCGCGTCGGCTCGCCGAGGCACGGAAGCTCGTCGGTGCGGACACGTTCCTCGGCCTCGATGCGAACGGGGGCTACCGGCCCGGAGACGCCGCCCGGGCGATCGAGTTGATGCGGAACCAGGATCCGGCGTTTCTCGAACAGCCGGTGGCACCTGGGGATCTGGCCCGGATGCGAGAGTTGCGCGGGCGCGGGTTGTCCATTGTGGCCGATGAAAGCGTGTTCGGCACTGACGACCTCGTGTCGGTGATCCGGGCCGAAGCGGCGGACGCGGTCAGCTTGTATATCGGCAAAGCGGGCGGCCCGGGCCGGGTGGTGGCGATGGCGCACCTCGCGAACGCGTTCGGGCTGGACGTCGTGCTCGGGTCCAATGGGGAGCTTGGCATCGGCGCGGCGGCCCAGTTGCACGCGGCGTGTGCCGCACCTGGGCTGTCGGGCAGGATTCCCTCCGACATCATCGGCGCGCACTACTACGAACGCGACATCCTCAAGACACCGTTGAACAGCGACGGCCAGACAGTCCGGCTCGGCGACGCGCCCGGCCTCGGCGTCGAGGTGGCCGACGATATCGCCGCTGGGTTCAGGAGCGTCCGATAAACCGGTCGAGGACGTTCGCCGTCACCGCGGACACGCCATCGTCCACCAGCACAGCTGACGTCCAGGCGATCGATCCGACGGAGCACACCTCACCGCCGCTAGCCGTGGTGTAGCACGCGATTTCGCCGCCGCCGTCGCCGGAGTTCAGGCCGCGGGCGATTACCTGAGTCCCTTGTGGACTGTGCGGGCCGGTCTTGTCGGTTTCGTGTCCGGAAGCACCGCCGGGGCAGCGTTCGTGCAGACTCCGGACGCCGAACAAGTCTCCCTTGTCCAGTCCGGTTCCGCGGAAAGCCCAATGGCCGGGGTCGACGACCTCGTACGGTGCCCCGGTCATCGCACCCGCGCTGGTGAACACCACGCCGAACAGCTCCGACGTCGGCCGGAACGTGCGGTGCATCCGGCTCTCATACGCGTCGGGTTCGACGGCTTGGGTACGGAAGCGCAGCGCGTCCGGCGAAGAGAAGACCACTTCGCAGTCGGCGACGTTACCGCCGAAGTTGGCCAGCTTTCCGCCGCGGTCGTGCACCCAGGAATAGACCGCGGTGTACATCTCCCGGGACCAATACTCCGGATGTGTGCTCAGGACCAGCGCACGGTAACTGTCCAATGGCAAGGTGCCGTCATGCAGGTGCGCGTCGGAGTAGAGGTCGTACTCGTAACCGTGGCGTTCCAGCCAGCTGAGCAGCCGCCATTCCGCGGCGGCCAGGTGGCACGGTTGCCTGCCGCGGATCGGGTCCTCCGGCCGCGCGTCCGCGCTGAGCTGGTTCAGCGGTTCCGGACGTTCGAAGGACAACGGCGGGTACGCGTCGTCGGGCAGGGCGTGTTCGCTGAAGCTTGATTCCAGGTAGCGCGACATTTCGAGGCGAGGCACCAAAACTGGTGCAGTGGGCAGGCCGGAGGCGTTGATGTAATTGCTGCGGCCGCCGAAATTGTTGTAGGCGTTCCAGGTATTCGTGGACGCGACTACGGCGATCGGCGCGGTCGGCTGGCGCGGTGCGACCACCCACGGAAACGAGAAGCGAGCCCCGGATTCGCCTTCGACGTGGAAGTAGTACAGGCCGCTGCGGTCCGGAGCCATGACGTACTGGCGGTGCGACGGATCGGCGTAGCCCTTTTCGTTGAACCGCACGCCGGTCTGGGTGTAATCGCCATCGGGAGTGACCTGCACAGTGGCGCGCGGCGCGTGTTCGTCGAACCAGCCGATCAACGCTGTTTCCTCAACCGCCGCGCCGTGCCGCCACAGGCTCAGGCGGTACGGCTCAGGACTGTGGATCCGGAACTCGCCCTCGTCGCCGCTGCGGGCCCATTTCGGCCAGAGGTAACCGAAAATCCGGTCGGACAGCAGCCGGAACTGGTGCGGTTCGGACCCGAGCGCGAGGTCGACGTGTTTGGCTCCGTAGCCGTCCTTGGCGAGCGTGACGCGGTACTCGCCGGACGGGAGGTCGGCATGGATCGCGCCAGTCGCGGTGGAGCGGACGGTCCAGTGTGCGTCGCGCGCGTTGATCTCAACAGTCACGTCGGGCAGCGCGAGATAGCGTTCGTCGCTGACGTATCCCAGCAAGGTCATACCGTCGCCGCTTTCGGTTCAGCGACCGGCTCCGGCAACGGTTTCCCGGCGCGTTCGGGCAACAGCAGCATCGCGGCCGCGCTGAGCACGCAGCCGGCGATGACGTAGATGCCGACGCCCCACACCGCGCCGGTCGCGCCGACCAGCCAGGCGCTGAGGTACGGCGCGAACCCGCCGCCGAGCACCGCGGTGAGCTGATATCCCAGGTTGACGCCGGTGACCCGCGAGCGAGTGTCGAACAGTTCGGACAGAATTGTCTGGGACAGCGCGGACATCGCCATCACGAACACCGAGAAGCCCAGCACCATCGCGACCGCGACGAGCACCGGATTCTTCGTCTCGAACAACCAAAACACCGGGAAGATCACCACGGCCAGCCCGATGCAGCCGCCGAGGAACACCGGTTTCCGGCCGATCCGGTCGGACAACGCACCCCACGTCGGCGCGAGAACGATCTGCGCGCCGGCCGCGACCATGGTGGCGGTGAGCGCCACCGACGCGGGCATGCCGAGGTCCTTTTTGACATACGACGCGCCGTAGGTGGTGATGACGTAGCCGCCGATGCTGTTGGCGAAACCGAACAGCACGCCGTAGATCACATTTCGCGGCCGGCGCAGCACGGCGATCAACGGAACGCGCGCACCGGCGCCCTTCTCGCGGGCGCGTTCGAAGTCCGGCGTTTCGCCTACCCGCATCCGGATGAGCAAACCCGCGATCAGCAGCACGAAGCTGAGCAGGAACGGGATCCGCCAGCCCCAGGCCAGGAAATCCCGGTCGGGAAGCGTCGCGAACAACGCCATCAACCCGGACGAGACGAGCAGCGCGACCCCTGCCCCGGAAAGGAGCAGGGCTCCGTAGAGACCGCGTTTGCGCGGCGGGGCGTGCTCGACGGCCAGCGAGATCGCGCCGCCCATTTCGCCGCCGGTCGAAAAGCCCTGCACCAGCCGCAGGATCACCAGCAGAATCGGGGCCGCGACGCCGATCTGACGGTATCCGGGCAGCACCCCGATGAGAATCGTGGCGATCCCCATCATGACGATGGTCAAGATCAAGGCTTTCTTGCGGCCGAACCGGTCCGCGATGTGCCCGATCACGATCCCGCCGACCGGGCGCAGCACGAACCCGACGGCGAAGGTGGCGAACGCCGACAACTGGCCGGTGAGCGGGTCCGCGGACGGGAAGAACACGGCAGGGAACACGACAGCGGCGGCTAGGCCGAACAGGTAATAGTCGTAGTACTCGAGCAGTGTGCCGATGCTGGAAGCCAGCACCGCGGACCGGCGCGCCGATCGCGCGGGGGCCGAGCCTGCCGAGCCGGAGCGGTCTGCGCCCATGTCGCCCGCACCTCCTGATCCGATGGTGGATCAAGGTCGGTCGACCTCGACCCAGCACCCCCCGAATCACGCATTTTCAAAATACCGTAGATGCGTCTTCTATTTCGGAAAGATTAGTCTATGCTGGCGGCGTCGGACAAGGGGAATCTCGGGGCGGGCCGGCGGGTTTCTTCTCGTGCGCGCGGGCCGCCGAGCCGTGGAGGGGTCGTCCATGACGTTGAGCCGTCGTCGTCTTTTGCAGTGGTCCGCGGTCGCGGCGGGCGCGGCCGCGCTCGGCGCCGGAACCGTCGCGGAGGCTGCCGAAAGGGAGCCGGACTGGGCCGCGTTGCGCAGCCGGCTGCACGGCGCGCTGCTGCAGCGAAACCACGCCGGCTACGACGAAATCCGTCCGCCGTTCAACCTCCTCTACGACGATCGCTATCCGCCGGCGATCGCCCGGTGCGCCGACGCCGACGACGTCCGCAAGTGCCTCGAGTTCGCGGCGGAGAACAAAATCACCTTCGCGGCACGCAGCGGCGGGCACAGTTACGTCGCCTATTCCACTCCGGGCGACGGATTGGTCGCGGACCTCAAGCTGATGAACCGCGTGGAGGTCCGCCGGAACGGCACCGCCGTCGTCGGCGCGGGCGCGCGGTTGATCGACGTCTATCACGCACTGGCCGCCGCAGGACGCGCCTTGCCGGGCGGCACGTGCGGTTCGGTCGGCATCGCCGGGCTCGCGCTCGGCGGCGGAATCGGCGTCCTGATGCGGAAATACGGACTGACCTGCGACCACCTGGACAGCGCGAAAATCGTGCCGCCGCGCGATTTCCGGCTGCGTTCGGTCGACCCGGGTTCGGACCTCGGCTGGGCGCTCACCGGCGGGGGCGGCGGGAACTTCGGGGTCACCACGGAATTCACCTTCCGCACGGTGCCCGCGCCGCCTCGGGTCACGGTGTTCGTGGTGAACTTCCCCGAGGGATCCGGCACCGACGTCTACGGCGCCTGGCAGGATTGGATCACTTCCGCGCCAAGGGAATTCTGGTCGAACATCTCGGTGCTCGGCGGCCCGAACCCGGCGGCGGGCGTGCCCGGCTGTCTCCTCGGCGGCGAACAGCGGGCCCGCGAGCTCATCGCCGATCTGGAACGCCGGGCCGGGGTCAAGGGCACCGTCAGCGGTTTCCAGGAGACGGACTACCTGGGCGCGATGGATTTCTGGTCCGGAAGCCTGGGTCGGCGCCGATTCAGCGCCGCTTCCCGGGTGCTGGCGAAGAAGGCCGATCCGGCGCGGTTGAGCGGGCTCGTCACCGGCGAGACCAAGATCGCGCTGGAGATCAACCCGCTCGACGCGGCGGTCTCCGACGTCCGCCCCACCGACACCGCGTTCGCGCATCGCGGCGTTTTCGGCGACGTGCAGGTCTACCTCAGCGCCGGCCCGGACATCGACCGGGAGACCGCGAAGCACGAGGTGAACGACGTCCAGTCGCGGCTAGCGGAATTCGCCACCGGCGGCGCGTACGTCAACTACCTCAACGACGACCAGCAGGACTGGGCCACGGCGTACTACGGGGTGAACCTTCCGACGCTCCGGGCGGCAGCGGCGAAGTACGACCCGAGCGGGGTGCTCGCGTTCGAGCAGGGTCTCTCGCCGCGCCCGGTGTGAAAGCCGGTCTGCGGCCGGCGCAGGACTCCGGCCGCAGACCGGCGGGCCACGCTTGCGGCCGCGCGAAGTCCGCGAGTCAGGCGGCGACCTGCAGAATCCAGGTGACCCCGAAGCGGTCCCGGAGCATGCCGAACGCCGGGGCCCACGGGGACGGGCCGAACGGCTCGATCACCGTCGCGTCCTCGGACAGCTTCTTCCAGAACTCGCCGACCTCGTCGACGGAATCGCCGCCGGCGGAGAGGAAGAACTTCTCCGTCGTGATCGTCGTCCCGTTCTCGCGGGTGGTCTCGCCGACCGGCGCGGCGGCACCGCCACCCGGCACGTCGTAAGCCATCACCTGGAACCCGTTCTCGCCGATCACGTGGCCGAACACCACGTGGTCCGCGCCGGGCGCGTCCTGGGGCATCCCGAAGTCGCCGTACGTGGCGATCCGGAGGTCCCCGCCGAACACCGACCGGTAGAACTCGAGCGCCTTCCGGGCCTCGCCCCGGAAATTCAAGTGGGCGACGGCGTGCACTGCCATGATTTCGACTCCTCGATTCCCGCGCCGGACTCGTTCCCGCGCTGCGACCGAGACTCGCAGCAGTAGCGGTCAGGCAGTGACCGCTACTTCCGGCATGATCGAAAACATGCGAAAAGTGACCGACGCCGAACGGCGCGACCGGATCGGGCTGCGGCACGCATTGGCGACCCCCGCGTCCGGGGTCGAGACCGCCGTCCGCGCGGTCACGTGCTTGCACGCGACTGAGGCGAGCAGCGTTTACCTGTCCGCGTACGCCCGGTCCCGCGCCGACCGAGAGTCCATTTCGGACGCCTTGTTCAGCAAACGGACTGTGGTGCGGCAGCTGGCGATGCGCCGGACCGTCTTCGCCTTCCCGGTCGATTTGCTCGCCGCCGCAAGGGGAAGCGCCTCAGCCCGGGTGGTGCGGCAACTGACCGCGCGGCTGGCCAAAGACGCCGAACTCGCCGGAATCGACGACGGCCCGGCGTGGGTCGCCGAACGGTGCGCCGAGGCGTTGCAGGCGATCCGCGAAGAACCCGGCACCGCCGCACAGCTACGCGCTCGCGTTCCCGCACTGAACACGCGGATCGCCGCAGAGGGAAGGCCTGCGGTACTTGCCCCGGTCGGCTCCCGGGTGCTGTCCGTGCTCGCGTCGAACGGTTCGGTGGTCCGCGGGGACAACGCCGGGCGCTGGCAGGTCTCGCGTCCAGTGTGGACGGCGATCGAGCAGTGGCTCGACGAGGATCCCGGTGTCCTGGACGAACGGGAGGGCTACCGGGAACTGGTGCGGCGCTGGCTGTGGTCGTTCGGGCCGGGGACCGAGGACGACCTGGTGTGGTGGCTCGGCGCGACGAAGACCGCGGTCCGCCGGGCGCTGGACGACGCCGGCGCGACACCCGCTCTGCTGGAAGACGGCGCCCCAGCGTGGCTGCACCCCGACGACGTGGAAGAAGTCCGCCTCGACCAGGACTGGGCGGCTCTTCTCCCGACCCTCGACCCGACGACGATGGGCTGGCACCGCCGCGACTTCTACCTCGGCGACCACGGCCCGCACCTCTTCGACGGCGCCGGCAACGCCGGCCCGACCGCGTGGTGGAACGGGCGGATCGTCGGGACCTGGACGCAGCAGCCGGACGGGACGGTGGACGTCGTGCCGATCGAACCGCTGTCGCTCGCTGCCGCGGCGGCGCTGGAAGAAGAGGCCGCGAACCTCACCGCCTGGTTCGACGGCGAGGTGGTCGCGACCGGCTACGTGCCGCCGCTGGTGCGGGGACGGGTCAGTCGCGGCGGCGGAGCTTCGGGTCGGTAAGCGACGGCGGTACGTACGACACGTCGATCGGTCCCACATCGGCGCCCGGCGCGACGATCTGGTCGATCCGGTCCAAGACATCGTCGTCCAGCCGGGTCTCGACGCTCGCCAACAGATCGTCCAGCTGCGCCAACGTTCGTGGACCGATGATCGCGGACGTCACGGCCGGATGGTTGACCGCGAACGCCAGCGCCAGATGCGTCAGCGAAAGCCCGGCTTCCTCGGCGACTCGCGCGAGTTGTTCGACCGCGGCGTGTTTGCGCTCGTCGCTCATGTGCCGCGGCACGAAACGCAGCTGTGCTTCCCGGAGTTGTTCGCCGCCGGGCCGGTAGCGACCGGTCAGCAGCCCCATCGCGAGCGGACTCCACACCAGGACGCCCATCCCGTAGCGGCGGCACACCGGCAGGATTTCGCTCTCGATCCCCCGGTTGAGCAGCGAGTACGTCGGCTGCTCGGTCCGCAGCCGGGCCAGTCCCGCGCGTTCGGACACCCACTGGGCCGCCACGATCTCGGACGCCGGGAAGTTCGAGGATCCGACGGCGCGCACTTTGCCGCCGCGGACCAGGTCGGTCAGCGCGGAGAGGGTTTCCTCCAGATCGGTGTCCGGGTCGGGATGGTGAAGCTGATAGAGGTCGATGCGGTCCGTTCGCAAGCGCCGCAACGACTGTTCGACCTCCGCGACGATCCAGCGCCGGGAGCTTCCGCCTCGGCCGGGGCCCATCGAGCCGTTGACCTTCGTGGCTACCACGACGTCGTCGCGGCGGCCCCGCAAAGCCGCGCCGAGGATCTCCTCGGACTCCCCGCCGGGGCCGTAGACGTCCGCGGTGTCCACGAAGTTGATCCCCGCGTCGAGCGCCCGGTGCACCATCCGGACGCACTCGCCGTGATCGGCATTGCCGATCTGCCCGAATTTCATCGTTCCGAGGCAGTAGGCGCTGACCTTGATTCCGGTCCGCCCCAGAAGCCGCATCCGCATGTGCCGGTTCCTTTCCTGAGCACCCGACGGTCCCAGGGGAAGCGGCCAGCCAGTGTCCGCTACCGCGCGCGAAGTCTGCGAAAGTGATCAGGTGACCGACGTCCTGCTGCCGCCGCGAATCCAGCCAGGAGACCGGGTCCGGCTCGTCTCCCCGGCCAGCTGGCCCACCGAAGAACTGCTCGCGGACTCCGTGCGGACGCTGGAAAGCTGGGGGCTGACCGTCGAAATCGGCGAACACGCCCTGGACCGGCACGGATACCTCGCCGGACTCGACGAGGACCGGCTCGCCGACCTCAACGACGCCTACCGCGACCCCGGCGTGCGCGCGGTCATCGCGACCCGCGGCGGGGCCGGGGCGTACCGGATCGCCGACGGGATCGATTTCGCCGCCGTGCGCGCGGATCCCAAGCCGCTCATGGGGTTCAGCGACATCACCAACCTGCACCTGGCGCTGTGGCGGCACTGCCGGATCGCCGGAATCCACGGCTTCCTCGCCGGCCCGCGCTCCGCCGGATCGACCCGGCGGCTGCTGTGCGAAACCGAACCCACGACGCTGCACCGGGACCCGGCCGCGCTCACCGCCGCGATCTCCTTCCCCGGCACGGCCACCGGGAACCTGATCGGCGGCCATCTCGGCACGGTCATCGGGTTCATCGGAGCCGGACTGCCCAGCCTGGACGGCGCGATCCTGTTCCTCGAAGCCCCGCGCGCGATCGGACTGGGCCAGGTCGACCGCCAGCTGACCCACCTCATGCGATCCGGTTCGCTGCGCGGTCTGCGCGGGGTCGCGCTCGGCCGCTTCCCCGGCTTCGAGGACTACACCGACCGCGGCTGGACCGTCCTCGACGTGCTGCGCGACCGGCTCGGCGCACTGGACGTCCCGGTCATCGGCGGCATCGACGTCGGCCACGGCGACTCACCGCTGTCACTCCCGCTCGGACCGATCGCGAAACTGACCGCGGACACGCTCACGGCCGGACCCGCAGTCCGCTAAGAACCCCAGCTCAAATGCCGGTAATGCAACCCGTTCTTCGACTCCCGCCATTCGCCGACGGTGTCCGGCTCCCGGCCGATCTCCGGCGCGTAGACGTCGCCCTCGAAGGACTCCTGGAGTTCGGTCACCTCGATCCGGTCAGCGAACGGCAGCGACTCCCGGTAGATCCGCGCGCCGCCCATCACCCAGACGTCGCCGTCCGCGGCCGCAAACGCTTGCTCCAAGTCGGGGAACGTTTCCGCGCCTTCCTGCGGCGTGCGGGACACCACCAGGTTCCGCCGCCCCGGAAGCGGCCGGAAGCGCTCCGGCAGCGACTCCCACGTGCGCCTGCCCATGAGCACCGTCGCGCCCGCGGTCACCGTGCGGAAGTGCTTCATGTCCTCCGGGATGTGCCACGGCAACGCGTTGTCGCGCCCGATGACGCGGTTCGCCGCCTGCGCCCAGATGAGTCCGATCATCAGACGGCCACCGGAGCCTTGATGCCGGGGTGCGGGTCGTAGCCCTCCAGCGAGATGTCCTCGTAGCGGTACTCGAACAGGCTCTCCGCCGGCTTCAGGCTCAGCGTCGGGAACGGCCGCGCGTCCCGGGAAAGCTGCTTGTGCACCTGGTCTACGTGGTTGTCGTAGATGTGGCAGTCGCCACCGGTCCAGATGAAATCGCCGACGCGCAGGCCGACTTGGTCGGCGATCATGTGCGTCAGCAGGGCGTAGCTCGCGATGTTGAACGGCACACCGAGGAACAGGTCCGCGCTGCGCTGGTACAGCTGACAGGACAGCTCGCCGTTGGCCACGTAGAACTGGAAGAACGCGTGGCAGGGCGGCAGCGCCATCTGCGGGATGTCTCCGACGTTCCAGGCCGACACGATGATCCGCCGCGAATCCGGGTTCTCGCGCAGCGTTCGCAGCACGTCGCTGATCTGGTCGACGTGCCCGCCGCCGGGGGTCGGCCAGGACCGCCATTGCACGCCGTACACCGGGCCGAGGTCGCCGTCCGGGGCCGCCCATTCGTCCCAGATCGTGACGCCGTGGTCACGCAGCCAGGTGACGTTCGAGTCGCCGCGCAGGAACCACAGCAGTTCGTACGCGATGGACCGGAAGTGCACCTTTTTCGTGGTGATCAGCGGGAATCCGTCGGCCAGCCGGTAACGCAACTGGTGCCCGAAGATCGACCGCGTGCCCGTACCGGTGCGGTCGCCCTTCTTGGCTCCGGTGTCGAGCACGTGCTGAAGCAGGTCTTCGTACTGCGTGTCCGGCATGTCTGCGGATGGTAGTCGAGCCAGCGCCGTGTCAGCGGGATATCAGCCGTCGCGGTGACGCTGGTCGCACCACCACCGAGAGGGGACCCGAACATGACACGCCCGCCAGGCCTGTCGCTCGAGCGCGACGCAGGCCCCTTCGCCCCGCCGTCCGCCATCACCCGGCTGCGGGAGACCCGGCCGGTGAGCCCGCTGAAGTTCCCGGACGGGCACGACGGCTGGCTGGTCACCGGCTACGACGCGGTCCGCCAGGCGCTCGCCGACCCGCGGTTCAGTTCGCGCCAGGACCTCGGCGCGGTGCACGTGCCCTACGAAACGCCGAGCATGCCCGAGGCGCAGGAGGAGTTCGATCCGTCGCCGCAGGTGCCCGGCCTGTTCATCACGATGGATCCGCCGGACCACACGCGGCTGCGCCGGAAGCTCACCGGCACGTTCACCGTCAACCGGATGAAACAGCTCGAGGAGCACATCACCGAAATCGCGCAACGGCAGCTCGACCATCTCGCCGCGTGCCCGAAGCCGGTCGATCTGGTGAAGGAATTCGCGCTTCCGGTTCCGTCGCTGGTGATCTGCGAAATGCTGGGCGTCCCGTATTCCGACCGGGAGACGTTCCAGAAGAACTCCGCACAGATGATGCTGCGGGACCAGAGCATCGAGGACAAAATGGCCGCCTGGACGGCGCTCACGTCGTATCTCGGGAAGCTGGCCGCCGAGAAGCGCGCGGTTCCCGGCTCCGACATCCTGTCCGATCTGGCGCGTGACGAGGACCTGAGCGTCGAGGAACTCGTCGGCATCGGCTTCCTGCTGCTGCTCGCCGGGCACGAAACGACGGCGAACATGCTGGCCCTCGGCACCTTCGCCCTGCTGGAGAACCCCGGGCAAATGGCCGCGCTGCGCGCCGATCCGGATCTGATCCCGGGCGCGGTCGAGGAACTGCTGCGGTATCTCGCGGTGGTCGACGTCCTGTTCCGTTATGCGTCCGAAGACCTCGAACTCGGCGGCGAGAAAATCAGCAAGGGATCGACCGTTCTCATTTCGATGCTGGCGGCCAATCGCGATCCTTCGCGGTTTCCCGAAGGCGACGACCTCGACGTCGAACGGAATGCGCGCACACATGTGTCGTTCGGGCACGGCGTGCACCAATGCCTCGGCCAGCAGCTCGCCCGGATCGAAATGCGCGCGGGATTCGCCGGGCTGCTGCGCCGCTTCCCGACGCTCGCGCTCGCGGTCCCGCCGGAAAAGGTCCCGCTGCGGACCGGCATGAACATCTACGGCGTGCACGAACTGCCCGCGACCTGGTGAGACCCAGACGTCAACGGATCAGTTGACGAACACTGGCGTCAACCTATACGTTGACGACCATGACCGACTCCGTGCAAGCAATGGCCACCCGCTACTTCCGGCAACGCGAGAACCCCTTCCTCGCCGAACTGGTCCGCGCGGCGAGATCCGGCCGCCAGCCCGGCGAGGACCTCAGCGCCGAGGACGCGGCGGAGGCGTTGCACCTGGTCCCGGACGTCCGGCAAGACCTGGACCGGGCCGAGGTCACGCTGATCGAATCGGTGCTCGACCGCGGCTGGACCTGGGAACAACTGGGGGCGGAGTACGGCGACCGGTCCAAACAGGCGATGCAGCAGCACTACCGGCGGCGCGGCGGGAACCGTTCCTGGCCCGGCAAGGAACGCCCGCCGCGCACCGGCTCGCCGCACCGGCTCGGCGACGAAGACTTGAATCCGGCCGACGTGGCGAAGGTGCGCGAGGCGATCAGCGCCTTGCTCGCCACCGCGCACGACGTCGCCGAAACCCACACCGTCGACGGGAAGTGGACCGCGGGCGAACCGATCCTGGAGGAGATCTCGGCAGTCGGCCTGGATCCGTTGCCCCGTTTGGAAGTCGCGTGCCGGACCGCGGCGAAGGCGATCGAAGACATGGTCGTCGCGGGCTGGGAACGCCGGGATCCGGGACGCGAGCAGCGGCGGCGCCGATCGTGGACGGTGCGGCTGGACGACGAGATGCGGGACATGGCGGCCTGGCTCGACCGGGAACCGCAAGGACGGCCCCTCCCCCGCGACGATCGCCCGCTGACCGTCGGGACGACCACCGCCGAACACGCGGATCACATCGAGATCGCCGCCGAGGACGTCGAACAGGTGCGGGAGTCGATCAGCCTGGCGCTCGCCCGGCTCGAAGCCCACCGCGCCGCGTTCGACCAGGTCATCGAGGAGCTGAAGCGGCATCAGGCCGGACTGCCCTGAGCAGGTTCACCGGGACCGCAGCCACCTGTCCCACGGCCGTTCCTTGTCCTTCGCGAACGGCGCCTCCGAGCGCAACCCACGCGGAATCAGCACCAGGGCTTCCCCGGCGAAGCTGACGCCGATCGCCAACTGGTACGGCCTCGCCTGTTCGTGCATCCCTAATCTCACTGCCAGCACAGTGAATCCGGCCGACGCGGCGACACCGAGCACGAACAGCGCGAGGCTCGATTTCCGGTAACGCTGCCACAGTTCGCCTTTCTTCGGATACAGCCGGATCGTCGCGCCGCGCGCAGCACCGAAGGCGAGACCGATCACGCAGCTGCCGACGATCCACCACACATCGGCGCTGGTCAGCCCCTTGAAGCTGACGACCCCCGCGACGCCGATGGCGATCAGCACCACCGGCGGCGCCACGGTGTCGCGCCAGTTCAGCGGCTCCCCGAGCATCCGGAACACCAGCATCACCACGACGCCGACGGCCAAGCTCACGAGCACCCACCCGCTCATCGCGGTCCCCCTCGCCCTGCACCGGGGCCTCGTGCGCGGCAATACCGGTTCTCAGCGGCATCACACTCACGAGCCCACTTATTTAGCACCTCTATGCCAAATCCATCGTGGCATCAGCGTGCTATAAACGCAACCATGCCGAAGATCGTGGTGCCGGAAGACCGGCGGAAGGCAGTCAGCGAGGCCGTGGTCCGGGTGGTCCGCCGCTGCGGCGTCGAAGGCGCGACCCTCGGCAATGTGGCCAAGGAAGCCGGCCTCGCGATCGGCTCGATCCGGCATTACTTCGCCGACCACGAGGCGATGATGATCTTCACGATGGACCAGCTCGGCCACCGGATCGGCGAGCGGGTCGCGGCGCGCGCGGACCGGCTGCTCGCCGCCGAAACCGGCCGCCGGACGCTGGTCGAAGACCTGCTCGCCGAGTTCCTCCCGCTCGATGACGAGCGCCGGGACGAGGCGATGGCGTGGCTGGCGTTCACCGTCGCCGCCCGCACCCGTCCGGCGTTCCGCGCCAGCGCCGACGCGCAGCACCAGTACCTGCGCGACCTGATCACGCGAATCCTGCGCGAAGCCGTCGCGCTCGGCCGGCTTCCGGAGGAACTCGACCTGACCGTCGAGTCCGTCCGGCTGTCCGCACTGCTCGACGGACTGACCATGCAAGCGGTGCTGCACCCGGAATCGATGCCGCCGGAACTGCTCCGCGACGCGCTGCGGCGAAGCCTGCCGTAACCCGGATCCCTTGTGGACCGACCCGCTTCAGCGCGATTCATCGCATGTGAACGCGCTGTGAATATTGCGAATTACCTGTCGCCGCGGTGAGCGAAACCGCGGCGGTGCCAGTCATTTTCCCGCAGAAGGCGCTGTGAACACTCACACCGCGTGCCGGAGCCGTTGCTCTGCGGGAGCGGGCGAGCACACAGTGATGCTCGGCCGGGTCACCCCGGCAAGCTCCCTTCCCCGTCTGGCACAAGGAGATTCGATGGATTACCGACCCACCCGGCGGACAGTCCGGATTACGGTGGCGACCGGGGCAGCCGCGCTTGCCGTGGCGCTGCTGCCGGGCACCGCGCTGGCCCAGTCGGCCAACGACGCGCACCAGCCGAACGGCCTCATCAAGACCGCCACGCACACCCAGGTGCGCGAGATCCAACCGGTCGGCGGCAGCATGCGCGCCGCGGCGCTGCCGGCGTCGAAGCAGCTCGAATACAACCAGCAGGTGCAGGAAAACGACCAGTGGTGCTGGGCGGCGGACGGCTCCAGCATCGAGCAGTCCCAGGGCGGCACCGCCTCGCAGGCCGATTTCTGCGCGGCGGGCAAGGGCACCCAGTCCGGGTACTGCCCGAACGAGGGCGGCCAGATCTACGAGATCGTGCAAGGCTTCCAGGGCACCGGGTTCTCCGCGCAGGACGCGAACGGGCCGATCAGCTACTCGTCGATCCAGAACCAGGTCAACTCCGGAATCCTGAACCTGACCGGCATCTACTGGACCTCCGGCGGCGGGCACGCCGAGGTGATCTACGGATACGACAGCTCGAACCAGTCGCTGATGGTCGGCGACCCGTGGCCGAGCTACGAGCGGTACCAGACCTGGGACTACAACTCCTACCGCAGCAACGCCCAGTTCACCTGGAACGACACCATCGTCAACATCAAGAAGGGCTGACGAGCCGCCATGGGTGAGATCTGCCGGAAGTTCGCCGCCGGCGCGGCGATCGCGGTCGCGGCGCTCCTGTCCGCCGGTCCCGCCGAGGCCGCCGGGGCCTCGTGGGTCGCGCCGCCGTCGGAGCAGGACGTCGCGGCCGCGGTCAAAGCCGCGGAAACGGCACGCGCGATCAGTTTCGCCAAGTCGAACTTCCGGCAGGTCGGGCACGCCGATCCGGGCCGGATCACCCTTGAGCACAAGGGTTTCCCGGTCTACACGCTCAATCCCGACTTCGTCTCCGCGAAGCCGGGAGCCCCCGCCGGGGTACTGCGGGCGATCGCGGTGACGGCTACCGCGGCCACCGGCGCGAAAGCCACCCTCCGCGCCGCGCCCGACCACACCGCGCCGACCGGCTGGTCGGTCGGGAACGTGTTGTCCGGCAACGACGAGGAGGCGCTCAGCGCCCGGCTTCGCCCGGGGTCGGTGCTGCTGAACGAGCCTCAGATCAACGGATGGTACGACCTCGGCCGCGACGGCGTCGTGCTGTTGCAGGCCAGTCTCCCGCAGTCCCCGGTCGGCCAGTTCACGCCGATCGCCGAGTACCAGCAGCAGGTGCGTTCCCGGTACGCCGACAAACAGCCCGGTTCGGATTACCAGCGCGGCGGCGGCATCGGGTTCAAGCAGACCGTCCTCCAGCAGCGCGACACCGGACCGGCCGGTTCGCTGGTCGTCGCGCTGATCGTGTTCGGTTCCGCGGTGGTGCTCGGCGGAGCGTTCCTGGTGTGGCGCTGGACGAAACGGCGGATCAGTCCCAAATGAGATCGACCCCGGCGATGCCTACGCCGAGTTCCTCGAAATAGGCGCTGACCGTGTTCCCCGGCCCGCAGAACAGCGGCTCGCGGACCAGCAGTTCCAGGTCTTCCCTCGGCCGGATGGTCCGCAGGCAGCGCGCGGGCAGCGCGGACGGGTCGAAGCGCAGCCGCAGCAGGTAAGCCGACATGCGGGAGCGTACGACCCGATGGAAATTCCCCGGCCGGACCGAGGCGGCGGGACGCAGCGTGAACCCGAACGTGTGCGTCTCCCCCTCGGCGAGGCCCCGGTCGAAGAGCAGCTCGAACACCATTCCCGCCGACCGCGTGCTGCGGCGCACCCGCCCGACCCGGCAGCCGTCGACCGCGATGATCTCGGTCGCCGTGACGTCGCTGCCCTCCTCGTCCTGGTGCGTCACCAGGAAGCTGTCCGGCCCGGATCTTCGGGCGCGCACCACCATGGTCGACGAGATCTCCGCGGTCCGGCCTTGCGGTCCGAGGGTCAGCACGTCGACCACCGTCGCGACGTCCAGATCCGCGTTCTCCTCGACGCCGGGCGTTCCGCTCAGCTCGTCGCGCAGTGCGAAGGTCTCCGCCCAGCTCTGCTGGAGTTCCGGCAGCGAGGGCCTGCGGTCGGCGTCCGCGGTCCGGTGCGGTCCGATCAGCACGACCAGACTGTCCGGCGGCAGGTTCAGCACCGACTCCAGAGCGCGCACGACATCGAGCGACCGGGGCGCGGACGGACTGCGCAGCCCGCGCTGCCAGTAGCTCAGCGTGGACTCGGCGACCGAAACCCCGTGCGCGGCGAGATGCGCGCGGAGTCGCGAAAGGGACAACCCGCGCCGGTCGACGGCCTCGGACAATGCGCGGTGAAACGGGCCGGACCGGACTGTTCGCGCCGACCACCGGACCGCCAAGCTCTGCTGCTGCATCTGGCTTCCCCTGCTCGTGCCGAATAGCTGTTCAGCATGAGCAGTTCGTGACCGGCCAACAACCGTCCATGGTCGAGAATCGGACAAATCCCCCCGCTTGTGCGGGCTCAGCCGTCCCCGAGATCGCGCCAGACCGCGCCCAGTTGGCGCAGCTGCTCGTCGTCCAGCCGGTCGAAGAAGAGCGTCCGCAGGTCCTCGTGATGGCGCCGGCGGGCTTTGCGCATCAGCGCGCGCCCCTGCGCGGTCAGCACCGCGTCGAAGCTGCGGGCGTCCACCTCCGATTGGCGGCGCGCGATCAGCCCGCGGCTGACGAGGCGGTCGGCCAGCCGGGTGAAGCCGCCAGTGGACATCAGGCGGCGCTGCGCGAGGTCGGTCATCCGCATGCCCGCGTCGCCCGCCTCGGCCAACAGGGCCAGCACGCCGTACTCCGCCATGCTCACGTTCAGCGGCGCGAGCCCGTCCGCCAGCGCGCGCCACAGCCGCTCGTGCGTGAAGAGGAACCCGCTCCACGCCTCCTGTTCCAGGTCTCGCAGACCGTCGCTCGCCATGCCGACACGGTAACCGGGCCCGGCAACCGGGTGAGCACGGCCTTCACCGGACATCATTGTCTGCACAGACAGGTTAATCCGGACAGGCTCGTCCGCGGCATGCGGCCGGGTGCAGGAAAAAAGCACCGACGATGGCTGAACCGCAGAATCCCCGACCGCCGGACCGCGGCCGTTCGAAATCGGCATCCTGACGTTCGCCGAACTCACCCGGGACCCGGTTTCCGGGGCCCTCCCCTCGCCGCACCAGCGGGCGCGCGAGTCGATCGAGCGGAAGAAGCTGACCTGCTGATCGCGGCGACGCCGGTGTGCCGCGGTTCGTACCAGGCATGTTCAAGCAGTTCTTCGATCCGGTCGGCCAGTACGCGCCAGCCGACAAACCCGTCCTGCTGGCCGCGACCGGCGGCGGGACCATCACGGCCTCGTGCTGGAACACGCGTTACGGCCGTTGTTCGGGTTCTTCCAAGCGTGCACGGGCGGATTCAGCCCGCGCTCTCGACCGCGGTCCGGTACCTGCCAGTGCTGAAGTAGGCAACCGCGAACTCCGTAAGGCGTTGTGCCGCGGCGGAAAGGTAGGCGTCCGCCCGCTGCACCACCGTCAAGGTCCGATGACAACCCGGAGCGTCCAGCTCCAGCCCGACGGCCGCCTCGTCCTTGGCGGCCCGTCGGGCCACCTCCGGGACCAGGCCGATCCCCAGCCCGCTCGCGATCAGCTGGCCGGTCGCGCCGGGTTCGTCGCTCTCGCAGGAGTAGTTCGGCGCCAACCCGGCCTCGGCGAAGAGGCGGTCGGCAAGGGCGCGCGGCCAGTAGCCGGGACGGGTGGTCACCATGGGCTCGTTCGCGAGGTCCGCCATCCGCACGCGTTTGCGCCGCGCGAGGCGATGCGTGCTGGGCACGGCGAGAATCACCTCCTCGCGCAGCAGTTCCCGCGCCTGGAGACCGGGTTGCCGCAGCGGCTGCGAGGCGAAGCACAGGTCCACCTCGCCCGCGCACAACTGCTGCGCCATGGTTTCCGCCGAAGATTGGTACAGCCGCAGCTCGATGCCGGGGTACTCCGTGCGGAAGGCGCTCATCAGGCCGGTCAGCGTGAGCAGCGTTTCCGACGCGACGGCGACCCGGCCGTGGTCCAGACCGGCCAGGTCGACGAGTTCCTGGCGGGCGTCGTCGAGCTCGCGCAGGGCCCGGTCGACGCGGCGCAGGAACGTCGTGCCGAAGTGGTTGAGCCGCAGTCCCCGCCCGGCCCGTTCGAACAGCGGCACGCCGAGATCCGCCTCCAGCCGCGCGATCGCCCGGCTCAGCGACGGCTGCGCGATGTGCAGTTCGGCCGCTGCCTGGCTGAGGTGGCCGCGGTAGGCGACCGCCTGGAAGTAACGCAGCTGAAGCAGGTCCATTTCATAGCTCCGAGGTCATGAGTACATGGCGATTTTGGTCTTGGACGGCATGAGAACTTCAGCTTAGCGTCTGAACGGGGGAATTCTTACGCGCACTAGGGGGAACGGTGGCCGAAGCGGCCCTGACACGCGGGCGGACGTTGCTGGTGGTGACGCGGGTCGTCGTGACGGTGCACGCCGTCGCGATCCTGGGTCAGCCAGTGTTCGCCGGACGGTATCTGATCGGCGATTACGGCATGCTCGCGATGCACGAACTCGGCGCGAACATCGTGTCGACGGTCGCGCTGGTGCAGCTCGTGCCTGCCGCGCTGTACTGGTGGCGAGGCGGGGTCCAGTGGCCGTTCTGGGCGAGCCTGCTGCTGGCCGGCGGCGAGACCGCGCAGTACTTCGCCGGCCAGGCCGGCGCTCTTGACCTGCACATTCCGCTCGGCGTCGCACTGGTCGCGATCGCGCTCGGGACACTGTTCGGCATCTGGCGGACCGGGGCGCGGCGATGAGCGGGATGTCGCGCCGCCGGTTTCTCGGGCTGGCGGGCGGTGCCGGAGTGGTGCTCACGGCCGGGTCCGTCACCCCGCGGCTGTTCCGCCCGGCTGCCGCCACCGGCGAGCTGCTGACCAGCGAAGTGCCGCTGCCGCAACCGTTTCAGGTTCCGCTGCCATTGCCATCGGCGCTGAAACCGGTCTCTCGCGACGGCGGCGTCGACCGGTACGAGATCGTGCAGCGGGCGAGCACCGCGGAAATCCTGCCCGGACTGCGTACCCCGATCTGGGGCTACCAAGGCACGTTCCCCGGACCGACGATCGAGTCCCGCAGCGGCCGGACCACGATCGTCGCGCACCGCAACGAACTTCCGGTCCCGACCGTCGTGCACCTGCACGGCGGACGCACGCCGCCGGAGTCCGACGGCTATGCCACCGACCTCGTCCTGCCCGCCGACGGCCGGTATCTCGCCGGTGCCGGGCACGGGCACTCGGGGATGGCCGACCCGGACGCCGTCGTGACCACCGGCACCCGCGAGTACACGTATCCGTTGCGGCAGAAGGCCGCGATGCTCTGGTATCACGACCACCGGATGGATTTCACCGGCCCGGCCGTATACCGCGGACTCGCCGGACTGCACATCGTCCGCGACGACGAGGAAGACGCTCTCCCGCTGCCGCGCGGCGAGCGAGAGATCCCGCTGATGATCACCGACCGTGCGTTCGCCGAAGACGGATCGATGCGATACCCGTCGCTGGATCCTTCGCTGCGAACCGTGCCCGGAGTCGAAGCTGCTTACGCAGCAGGAGTTCTCGGCGACGTACTGCTGGTGAACGGCGCGCCGTGGCCGGTCGCGGAGGTGTCGGCGACCCGGTACCGCCTGCGATTCCTCAACGGTTCCAACGCCCGCCGGTACGACCTCGCCCTCAACCCACCGCCGCCGAGCGGGCCCGCGTTCACGCAGATCGGCTCGGATCAGGGTCTGCTGGACGCACCGCGCGGCCACGAACACCTGCCGATCGCGCCCGCCGAACGATACGACACGGTGGTCGACTTCGGCGCCTACCCGGTCGGCGCCGAGGTGACGCTGGTCAACCGCCTCGGAACCGGTACCACCGCACAGGTAATGCGTTTCCGCGTCACTCGCCGGGCGAAGGACGACAGCCGCGTTCCGGCAAAACTGTCCGAAGTGGAGCGTCTCGGCCGAGCACAAGCGACAGTGACACGCGAGTTCGCGTTCCGAAGTGGACAGTTCAACGGCAGGCACGGCTGGACCATCGGCGGCGAAGCCTTCACTCCGACGAAGATCGCGGCTGAGCCGAAACTCGGCGACGTCGAGATCTGGCGCTTCGTCGCGGATCTGCACCATCCGATCCACCTGCACCTGGTGCACTTCCAGATACTTTCCCGCGGCGGCAAGGACCCCGCCCCGCACGACGCGGGCCGGAAGGACACTGTGGACCTTCAGCCCGGCGAAGCGGTGGAGGTGATCGCGCGGTTCGACGGGTATCGCGGGCGGTACATGTTCCATTGCCACAATGCCGAGCACGAGGACATGGGGATGATGGCCACGTTCAAGACCGGCTAGGAAGGTGGTGCCGTCACCGCGTACCCCGGCGGTTGGGTGTTCCCGTCACCGTGACCTCGTGCGGGCGCATTCCTACGCTGGCCGCACGATTTCCCTTCCTTCCTGGAGGTGCGGCAATGGCGAATTCCGCAGGCCGGCTGGCCGGCGTGGCGCTGGGCCTTTCCGCGGTACTGGCGCTCACCGGCCAGACCGCCGCGACGGCCTCGCCCAGACCGGCGGCGGCTTCGGTGACCTGCAATTCCGGTCCGCTGCAGGTGAATTTCTCCGAATTCCCCGGTTCCCCGCCGAACGTGTTCTGGTCGCTCGGCGTCTTTTGTTCCGCTCCGGCGCAAATCTCCCTGTCCTCCCGGTTGACGACCGGGTTCGGCACACTGGCCTTCGGCACCAACCCCAGCGCGTTCACGCAGTTGCTCTTCACGACCTCGCCCGGCAACAAGTCGGTGTCGGTGCCGAAGGGCATTCCGGTGGAAGTGCTGGCCACCGCCACGATCGCCAACCGCACCGGCGGCGTCGTGACCATCGCGAGCCCCGCGGGCGGGAACTGCACCCGGAACAATTCCGTGCAGGTGACCTGCAATTACGTCAGCGGTTTCTTCCGGCCCTGACCGGAAGACCGGACGCCGGGCGCCGACGGCCGCGGCACCCGGCGTCATGGGCGGACAGACAGCGCGGCGAGAGCCAGATGCAGCAGATGCAGGTCGTGATAGCGGCTCACCGACAGCCCGGTGCGCTGCTCGATGTGCCGGAGCCTGCGGTCGAGAGTGTTGGGGTGGACGTGGAGCGCGGCGGCCACCCTCCGCCGGTCAGCGTTCCCGAGCACCCAGGCGCGCAGGGTATCCAGAAGTACCGGCGAATCGGCCAGCGGCGCGAGAATGCCGTGCAGTCTCGTCGCGATATCCGGTTCGCCCGAAACCAGCCGGTCGGTCAGCACGTGCGACAAGTCGTAGAACCCGGCTGGGTAGCCGCGGCTGCGCACGAGCTGCCAGACCGTCACCGCTTCCCGGAAAGCCCCGAGAAGTCCTTGCGTGCTTCCCTTGGCCAGCGCCACGTGGACGCCCGGCCCGAGCGAGTCGAGAGCCGATACGTGTTCCAGCACCCGCACTCCCGGCCCGTCGAACGCGGGCAAGGGATGCAGCAGAACAACGAACTGCTTGCGCGCCAGCACTAATGCACCGCTGTCGAGAAGAGTCCGTTCAAGCCGGGCCAGTTTGCCCGCCGGGTCACCGCGCGAGACCGCGGGCGACACCAACGCGACCAGATGAGCCGGTGCCCGCGTGCCCACCCCGGCGGCCGAACCGCTCAGCAGGCTGCGGACCACCTGTTCCCGGTACCGGCCGGTTTCCGCCCGTTGCTGATGCCAGTGGAAGAACGCGCCCAGTTCGGTGTCCTCGACCAGCGGCCCCAGCTGAGCCGACCACATGACCAGCGGCATCAGAGTCGCCCGATCGCTCACCGACGCTTCGGCGAGCGCGATGCGCATCGCGGCGGTGTAGCTCGTGGTGACGCCCAGCCGCAGCGAATCCGCGGAAAACCCGCCGTCGGCGACGACATGGCCGAACTTTTCGTACGGCGAAAGGGTTTCCTGGCCGATGAGCTGGTCTTCCCGTGCACAGTCGAAGGCGAGGTCCGCGCCGAACCGGATGAGCTCGACCGAACGCGGGATCAGTGCGAGCGCCCCCGGCCCGTGCACGGCCATCGTGGCGTTCAGCTCGTGCTGAACGCCGGTCAGCACCCGGGGCAGCAGCCGTTCCAGAACAGCCCTGGTTTCTCCGCTACGCATGGCGACGGTTTCCTGACGGCGAGGTGCCGCCCAGCATAGCGGCTGAGCGCGGCTCGCCGGAGCTACTTCGTCCAGACCCACAACCTGACGCGGCGGCCGGTCGCGAAGGCGCACACCAGCAGCGGCAGCAGCCAGTCCACGAAGAGGACGAATGCCACGACGAGAAGGGGATCCTGGTGCCACCCGTCGAGCACGCGGCTGCCGTCGACCCGGACGGACGCCGCGGCAAAGGCGACCACGACGATCAGCAGCCTGCTGCCCGCGCCAAGAAGAACGAAGGTCCGGCCGAGCGGGACGCGCAACGTCAGCAGCATCGCACCGGCCAAACAGCAGATTCCGCAGAAGACCTGGCTGACCAAACCGCCGAGCATGCTGACCGACATGGTCCCGTCGTCCGCCGGCACGTACCCCATGGTCAGCGACAGCGCGTCGATCGCGTCCCACCGGCTGCCCGGCGAGACGGAAGGCACTTTCTCGATCGGCCAGATCAAGAACGCCGTCTCACGCACGGCCAGCAGCACCGCGAACCCGATCGCGAGCACTACCCCAGCCGGTATCCGCTTAGTCCGCTGCGCCACCAAACCCTCCTCCGCCACCGAGGCGGTCAAGCTAATCCAGCTCGGGCGGGACTGGTCCCGAAATGCTCAGGCGGGTGCAGCCAGCCGATACCCGGCCCCGGCGACCGTCTCGATCACCGGCGGCGCCCCCAGCTTCCGCCGCAGCGTCATCACCGTGACCCGCACTGTGTTGGTGAACGGGTCGGCGTGCTCGTCCCACGCCTTTTCCAGCAACTGCTCCGCACTCACCACCGTCCCGTCGGCACGCATCAGCACCTCCAGCACCGCGAACTCCTTCGGTGACAGCGGCAGGAAGCGGCCGTCACGGGACGCCTGGTGCCGGGGCAGATCCAGGACCAAACCGGCCGCTTCCAGCACTGGCGGCAGGGCCGGACGCGCCCGGCGGGCCAGCGCGTGCACCCGGGCGACCAGTTCCGCGAAGACGAACGGCTTGGTCAGGTAGTCGTCCGCGCCGAGGTTCAGGCCTTCGATGCGGTCGGTGACGTCGGCGGCCGAGGTGAGCATGAGAACCCGGGTCTCGCCGCCCGCGTCGACTATTGCCGCGCAGACCTCGTCGCCATGGACGGTCGGCAGGTCCCGGTCCAGGACGACGACGTCGTACGCGTGGACGGCGACGCGTTCGAGAGCCTCGCCGCCGTCGTAGCAGACATCCACCGCGATGGAATGGCGGCGCAGCCCCTCGGCGATCGAATCCGCCAGGAGCGGTTCGTCCTCGACAATCAGTACCCGCATTCGATCATCATGCCCGGAACGCCGATAAAGGCGGCATAAGGATCAAGCGGGCAGCCGTACCTCGACGGTCAACCCACCGTTCGGATTCGCCCGTGCGGCCACGTCCCCATCGTGTGCCCTGGCGACGGAACGCACAATCGACAATCCCAGTCCGGAGTGATCCCCCGCGCCGGTGCGATCCGGCTTTCCCCGACGGAAGGGTTCGAACAAGCCCGCGACCGTTCTTTCGTCCACATTAGACCCGGAGTTGCGCACGCTCAGCGCGGGTGTCGCACCGATGGCGATCGACACCCAGCCGTCCGGGACGTTGTAGCTGATCGCGTTGCTCACCAGGTTCAGCACCAGGCGTTCGAGCAGCACGGCATCGCCGACGACCGTCCGCGCGCGCAGCCGGGTCTCCACCGTCACCCCGGCGTCCTTCGCTTGCGCGGCAGTGAGTTTCATTACCGAACGGACCACTTTGTCCAGTCGCACCGGTGCCCGTGCGCTCAGGCCGCGATCGCTGCGCGCGAGCACCAGCAATCCTTCGATCAGCCGTTCGCTGCGTTCGTTGGTCTGCAGCAAATGCGCGCCCAGCTTGGTCAGCACCGGCCCGGCTTCGGGGTTTTCCAACGCGACTTCGATCAGCGTCCGCTGCACCGCGAGCGGCGTGCGCAACTCGTGTGAAGCATTGGCTACAAACCGTTTCTGGCTGTCGAATGAACCGGCGAGACGGTCCAGCATGCTGTCGAAAGTGTCGGCGAGTTCCTTCAGTTCGTCGCGCGGGCCGTCGAGGTTGATCCGCTCGTCGAGCTTCCCGGCCTCGAGCCGCCGCGCGGTCGAGGTGATCGTGTGCAACGGCCGCAGCGCGCGTCCGGCCATGAACCAGCCGAACAGCAACGCCAGGGCCGCGGTGACCAGCAGCGCGATCGCCGACGCGAGGACCAAAGTGGACATTGTCGAGCTGCGGTAGTCGGTGAGCACGGCCGTGGCCACCCGCTCCGCCGAAGCCGAAGCGGCATCCGCCGGGATCGCGCTGAAAGTCGCGTCAGCGGGAAGCGCATCGGCCGACATCGCCTGGCCCAGCCTCAGCGAAGCCCCGTCGCCGAGATATTGCGCGGGCGCGGGCAGTTCGTTGCTGACGACGATGTAGGTCACCACCACCAGCACGATTCCGGCCAGCAGGAAGAACCCGCCGTACAGCGCGGTGAGCCGGGTCCGCACGGACAGCCGCAGCGGCCCCCGGCGCGGGCCTGCGCTCTTCTCGGCCAAGGGATCCTCCCAGGTCGTGGCTGCCGGCAGTCTGTCGGATCCGGGCATAAGGAGAGGATAAACAAGATCGCTTAACGGGCCTGTATCGCCGCGTCGGTACTACTGGGCCACCGGCGGGAACGACCCGCCCGAGCGAAGGAGAATCCCGATGCGGAAAGCACGTCTGGCGGCCGTCGGGGCCGGACTGGCGCTGGCGCTGCTCGCCGGGTGTTCGTCCGGGGACACCGCGCCGCAGGTGCCGTCGATCTCCGGCCCGAAGGCAAGCCCGGAACAGGACGCCGCCGCCGGAAAGACCGATCCCGCCGCGGACCGGGACGCGATGCGCGCCTACGCGAAATGCATGCGCGAACACGGCGTCGACACGCCGGATCCCGGCGAAAACGAGGCCCCGACCATCAACTTCTCCAACGATCCCAAGACCATGGCGGCGCTCGACGCCTGCAAGAAGCTGCTGCCCGGCGGCGGAATGCCGAAGAAGCTGACGCCCGAGGAATTGGACAAGGCCCGCAAGGACGCCAAGTGCATGCGCGAGCACGGCTTCGACCTGCCCGATCCCGACGCGAACGGCGGCGCGCGGGCGCTGCCGATGAAGGACGACGGGACCAAATTCGAGGCAGCGCTCAAGGCGTGCGGAATGGGAATGGCCGGAAAGTGACCGGGAAACGAGGGCGCTGGTTCATCGCCGCGGGAGCGACTGTCGTCGTGCTCGGCACGACCTCGGCCGTCGTGCTGACCCACGTCGCTTCCGGTGGCGAACCGGCCGCGGCGGCGAAGCCGGTGGCGACCGCCGAAGTGACCAAATCGGACCTGAAGGAAGAGGAGAACGCGACCGGGAAACTCGGCTACGGCAAGGAATCCACGCTGAGCGGCAAGAAGAACGGCACAGTGACCTGGCTGCCCGGGCGCGGCGACGTGCTCGGCCGCGGCAAGACGGCGTACACAGTGGACGCCAAGCCGGTGCCGCTGTTCTACGGGAGTCTGCCGTTCTATCGCGTGCTCAACGACGGCGTGGACAAAGGCCCGGACGTCAAAGAGCTCGAGGAGAACCTGAAAGCGCTGGGGTACGGCGGTTTCGGCACTCCGGACGAGAAGTTCACCTCCGCGACCGCCGCCGCGCTCAAACGCTGGCAGAAATCGCTCGGCCTCGAGCAGACCGGGTCGTTCGATCCGGCCGACGTCGTGCTGGTCCCCGGCGAGATCCGGGTGTCGTCAGTGGCCGGTCAGCTCGGCGGCCCCGGCGCGGGCGAGGTTTTCAAGTACACCGGCACCGCACGCGTCGTGGAGGCCGAATTGGACGCGACCAAGCAGAGTGTCGCGGTCAAGGGTGCGAAGGTGTCCGTGTCGCTCAACGGCCGCACGCTGACCGGCACCGTCACCGACATCGGCGACACCGCGGCCGAGGACAAGGAAACCGGCAAGGCCAAGGTCACCGTTCAGATCCAGATGGACGACCCGGCCGCTGCCGGAGACGTCGTCGACGTTCCGGTTTCGGTGCGGTTCACCAAGGAGGTCCACCAGGACGTCCTGGTCGTCCCGGTCGGCGCGCTGGTCGCGCTCGCCGAAGGCGGATACGCGGTCGAGGTCGACGAGCAGGGCAAGCGGCGGCTCGTCGGCGTCGAAACCGGGCTCTTTTCTGGCGGACAGGTCGAGGTCAAGGCCGCCGGGCTGCACGCGGGCCAGCGGGTGGTGACCACGTCATGATCCCGGTGCTGGCCGCGTATCGGGTGTCGCGCACCTACGGCGGGAACGTGCCCGCGCTGCGCCAGGTCTCACTGTCCTTTTCGGACGGAGAAATGGCCGCCATCGTCGGCCCGTCCGGTTCGGGCAAATCCACGCTGCTGCAACTGATGGGCACGCTCGACCGGCCGACCGAAGGCCGGATCGAAATCCGCGGCCACGACGTCGCGCAGCTGTCCGACCGCAAACTCGCCGCGCTGCGCTCGCGGTGGATCGGCTTCGTGTTCCAGCAGTTCTTCCTGGACGACGGCGAAACCGCGGTGAACAACGTGTGCAGCGGGCTGCTGTACAGCGGAGTCCCGAAACGGAAACGACGGGCGCAGGCGTTGGAGGCGCTCGACCGGGTCGGGCTCGGACATCGCGCCGGGCACCTGCCGGGAGAACTGTCCGGCGGCGAACGGCAGCGGGTCGCGATCGCGCGGGCGGTCGTGAACACGCCGCCGATCCTGCTCGCCGACGAACCGACCGGGAACCTCGACACCGGCAACGGCGCGGCGGTGCTGTCCTTGCTCGCGGAACTCAACGCCGGCGGCACCACGGTCGTGCTCATCACGCACGACCGGGAGATCGCGACCGGAATGCCGCGGCGGATCGAGATCCTCGACGGGGAACTGCGCCTCGACACCGGCGCGGCCGATCTCGCGGGAGCACCGCGATGACCGCGCCCGCCCCGCCCAGCCCGAACCGGCTCGGTCCCGCCGACCTGCTCTCCCTCGGCGCGCACGGAATGCGCACCCGTCCGCTGCGCGCGATGCTGTCCGCGCTCGGCATCGCCATCGGCGTCGCGGCGATGGTCGCCGTACTGGCGATCCCGGCGTCCGCGGACCAAGCGCTGCAGGACAAGCTCGCCGCGATGGGCACCAACCTGCTCCGCGCCGAAGCCGGGCAGACCCTCATGGGCGGCTCGGCGAAGCTGCCGGACTCGGCGGTCCCGATGGTGCGGCGGATCGCGCCGGTCGAGGGCGCGGTGGAGGTCGGCAAAATCAACGCCAAGGTGTACCGCAACGACCGGGTCGGCAAGGACGATTCGGCGGGCGTCTCGGTGTTCGCCGCGCGGCCGGATCTGCTGCCGGTGCTCGGCGGAACGGTCCGGACCGGGACGTTCCTCAGCCCGGCGAACCAGCGCTTCCCTGCGGTCGTGCTCGGCTCGGAAGCTGCGTCGAGGCTAGGGATCGACCATCTCGATCCGGCGCGGCCGCCGCAGGTCCTGATCGGCTCGTCGTGGTTCAGCGTCGTCGGGATTCTCGCCCCGATGCCGCTCGCGCCGGAGGTCGAACGGTCCGTGCTGATCGGCTGGGACGTCGCCGAACAGGTCTTCGGCTTCGACGGCCATCCGAGCACGGTGTATCTGCGCGCGCGGGAGTCGCAGGTCAGCGCGGTCCGTTCGGTGCTCGCCGCGACAATCAACCCGGCCGCGCCGAACGAGGTCGCGGTCGAACGGCCGTCCGACGCGCTCGCCGCGCAGCAGCTGACGAAGAACACCTACGGCGCGCTGTTCCTCGGCCTCGGCGGGGTGGCGCTGCTGGTCGGCGGCGTCGGCGTGGCGAACACGATGGTGATCTCGGTGCTGGAACGACGGCGCGAGATCGGATTGCGCCGCGCGCTCGGGGCGACCCGAGGCCAGATCCGCGGGCAGTTCCTCGCCGAATCGGTGCTGCTGTCCGGGTTGGGCGGGCTCGTCGGGGTGGTGCTCGGGGTCGGCGCGACGGCGGGCTACGCGCTCAGCCAGGGCTGGCCCGCGGTGCTGCCGCCGGTCGCGCTCGCCGGCGGGGTCGCGGTCTCGGCCGCGGTCGGCGCGATCGCCGGTGCGTACCCGGCGATGCGGGCCGCGCGGCTTCCCCCTGCTCAGGCGCTGGCCTGATCCCGCGGACGGCCCGCACGACCGGAACGCGTGAACGCTACCCGGTCGTGCGGGCAATTATCACCACTGGACTCCCGTCTAGTGCTATCGTTCAACTAAGGTTACAAGCACTAACGTTCGATTAACTCCTTAACTCATGCTGGGCTGCCGAGGTATCGCAGGCACTACCGCGTCCCGGCAGCGCGGGGGATCGACCTCGCGCGCCGAACCGCGAATCCTCGGCTCAGCGGAGGATGCGGCGCGGCCGCCGGGAACGACTGGTCTGTGAGCTGACATGAGCGCATTGCCCGAACGAGTGGCGATCATCGCCAACGACCCGATCAGCGGCGAAGGCGCCGCCGCCTACCTGCGCGGCACGCCTCGCTACGCCGTGATGGCTCCCAGCGAGGTCCCGCGCGCGGACGTCCTGCTCGTGATCGTGCCGGAGGTCCGCGAGAAAACCCTGGCCGACCTGGCGCGGATCCGCCGGACCGCGCTCGTCGCGGATGTGCGCGTGGTGCTGGTCGCGGACCGGATCGAGAAGGCCGAACTGGGCAGGCTCGGCGGATTCGGCCTGTCCGCGCTGCTGTACCGCGGTTCCGCGACGCGCGAGAAGATCCTGGACGCACTGGCCGCGCGGGCGCCGTCGGCCGAACCGGAAGACGCCCGCGCGACCCGGTTGGCAGACGAGTTCCGCACCAGCGAGGGCGAGGCCCGCTACCCGCGGGGTTTCCTTGACCGGCACCGGCACCGGCTGCAGAGCCGCGAGGTGGAAATCCTCGGCCTGCTCGCGGACGGTTTCGGCACGGTCGAAATCGCCGACCGGATGGCGTATTCGGAGCGGACGATCAAGAACATCATCAGCACGCTGCTGGTGCGGTTCGACCTGCGGAACCGCTCGCACGCGGTCGCGTACGCGCTGCGGACGGGCATCATCTGAACCGCCGCGCCCTGCCCGCCTCAGATCGCGCCGTTGCGGAGGGCGTAGGCGACCGCGTGCGTCCGGTTGCGCAACTCCAGCCGCTGCGACATGTCGTGGATGACCTTCTTCACCGCGCGTTCGGAAAAGTTGATTTTCTCCGCGGTTTCCGCTGTGTCGAGGCCTTCGGCCAGCAGGCGCAGCACGTCGATTTCCCGTTGGGTCAAACCGGAACTGTGCTTCGGGCGGGGTTCGATCGGGCGGCGGAAATGGCTGAGCAGCGTGCCCAGCGCGGCCGGGGGCAGGACCCCGCCGCCGCGCGAAGCGGTCAGCACCGCGGCGGCCAGCTGCTCGCTCGACGTGCGTTCGCGGTTCAGCAGGGCGACCACGTTGCACTCCACCGCGGTCAGCACCGCCGGGCCCGCGGCCTCCTCGTCGACGAGCAGGACCACCGGAGCATCCACAGTGGCCTTGAGTCCGCGCAAGGCCGAGGTCACCTCCACCGACAGCAGCTCGGCCGCGACGATGATCACGTCCACCTCGTCGGCGACCACGGAAAACTCCGGCCGGGCCTGCAACCAGCTCCGGATCCCGGTGTCGGTAAGGGGATCCGAGGCTCGAATGAGCACCCGGACCGCTGTCTCGTGCACCGCCGCCCCGTTCATCCCCGCTCCCCCTGCCCGTCCGGTCCTCCCCGGTAGCCCGAACCTAAGGCCCCGGCGGGACGACCGGCGATCCCGCGCGGGGTAAGGATCAGGTACAGCCAGCTGTACCGCCCATGGTCCCGCGATACTGGAGCGGACGAAAGGACGCCGATGGCACGGACGGGACGCCGCCCAGGGCAGACCGAAACGCGCGAGGCCATTCTGGCCGCCGCGCGGGACCTGTTCGGCCGGAACGGGTACGAGGGCGCGACGATCCGCGCGATCGCCGCGGAGGCGGGCGTGAACCCCGCGCTCGTGCACCATTTCTTCGGCAGCAAGGACCAGGTTTTCGCGACCGCGCTGCACCTCCCGGCCGACCCCGGCGTCGTAGTGGCCGCGATCCTCGACGGCCCGAGAGCCGAGGTCGGCGAACGGCTCGTGCGCCTGTTCCTGACCCTCTGGGAAACCCCCGCCTCCCGCGACGCGTTCTTCGGCGTGCTGCGCTCGGTCTCCACCACCGAACAGGCCGCGGACATGCTGCGCGGCTTCATCCAGGGCGCGCTGCTGGACAAGATCGCGGACGCGCTCGACATCCCGCCGCTTCGGGTCACCGGGATCGCCGCCCACCTGGTCGGGCTCGCGATGGTCCGGTACGTCGTGCAGGTCGAGCCGCTGGCGCGGGCCGCGCATGAGGATGTGGTCGGGTTGATCGCGCCTGCTGTGCAGCAGTACGTCGACCAGGCCTGACCTCGGCTGATCCGCGCACACCACCGCGCACCCGGGCTTGACACGAAAATTCCGCGCGCGCAGAATTAATCGCATGATTAATTCCGCGGTGGTCATCGACGGCCTGCGCGTCGTCCGCGGTGGCCAGGAAGTGCTGCGCGACGTGAGCTTCCGCGTCGAGCCCGGGTCGGTCACCGGGCTGCTCGGGCCGAGCGGCTGCGGGAAGACCACCTTGATGCGCGCGGTCGTCGGCGTGCAGGTGACCCATGGCGGCACGGTCACCGTGCTCGGCGAACCGGCCGGGAGCCGTCGGTTGCGCAAGCGGATCGGGTACGCCACGCAGGCGCCCGCGGTCTACGCCGACCTCACGGTCACCGAATCCCTGCGCTACTTCGCGTCCGTGCTGGGCGCGCCGTCCCGGTCGGTGCCCGAGGCGATCGAGCAGGTCGGCCTCGGTTCGCACGCCGACGCGCTGGTCGGCCGGCTCTCCGGCGGTCAGAGCAGCCGGGCGAGCCTCGCCGTCGCGCTGCTCGGCAAGCCCGAACTGCTCGTGCTCGACGAACCGACCGTCGGGCTGGATCCGTTGCTGCGCGAGCATTTGTGGAACGTTTTCCATCGTCTGGCCGCCGACGGCACCACGCTTCTGGTGTCCAGCCACGTCATGGACGAAGCCGCTCGCTGCACCCGGCTGCTGCTGATGCGCGACGGCGCGCTGCTCGCCGACGATTCGCCGGACGCCCTGCGCGCGGCCACTGGCGAACAAGACCTCGAACGCGCGTTCCTGCACCTGGTGAAGGCCCAGCGATGACTGTCTCGATCACTCTCGCCACCACCCGCCGCATCCTCGCCCAGCTGCGGCACGATCCGCGCACGGTGGTGATGCTCATCCTCGTGCCGACGCTGCTGATGGTGTTGCTGCGCTTCGTGTTCAACTCGGCCGAGACGTTCAGCCGGATCGCGCCCGCACTGCTCGGCGTGTTCCCGTTCGTGATCATGTTCCTGATCGCGTCGATCACGACCCTGCGCGAACGCACCGCCGGCACGCTGGAGCGGCTGATGACGCTGCCGCTGGGGAAATTCGATCTGCTCGCCGGGTACGCGCTGGCGTTCGGGCAGGTCGCGGTGCTGCAGGTGGCAGTCGCGACGGCGGTCAGCCTGTGGTGGCTGGGACTGTCGGTGGCCGGTTCGGTCTGGTCACTGCTGCTGATCACCGTGCTCGACGCGTTGCTCGGCATGGCGCTGGGCCTTTTCGTGAGCGCGTTCGCGACGAGCGAGTTCCAGGCCGTTCAGTTCATGCCGCTGTTCGTGCTGCCGCAAACCTTGCTGTGCGGGCTTTTCCAGCCGCGCGACCAGATGGGCTGGGTACTGCACTGGCTGTCGGACGTGATGCCGCTGTCCTACGCCGTCGAAGCGCTCACGCAGGTGACCCACAGCTCGGACTGGACGACGACGTTGACTCGCAACATCCTCGTCGTGCTCGGTTGCGCGGTACTGGCGCTGGGTCTCGGAGCGGCGACGCTGCGCCGTCGCACCCCTTAGAGCCGGCGCGCCGCCGCCTGGTAAGCCGCGCGGTTGCGGTTGAGCCATTTCGCGAAGTACTGGTCGGACTGCGCGTAGACATATCCCGGCGGGACGAACAAAACGGTGAACACCACAAAAGTGCCGAGCCCGATGATCGCCAGTTTCAGCACGGCGTGCGGCGGATTGCTGGACATAAAGGACAGTCCACAAACGACAGCGGCTAAACAGCCCATCCCCGCTGCGGCAAAGAAAGCGCCTCGCACATTCCCCGGAGTACGACCGGCAGGCGGATGCGATCCCGGGTTCAACGCACGCTCGGTCGCGGGCCTGCCCCGCCAGGTCAGTACGCCGCCGAGCCACAGCACCGCGAAGAAAACACCGCCGCCCGCCAAACTGAATCCTCCCGCCGCGGAATGGGCCAGCAGTCCGGCCAAAAGCCCGCTGACGCCGAAAAGCCCGGCGAGGCTGGCCGTCATCACCCGGTACACCCGCCGCATGGTGACGATCGCCTGCAGCCGCGCCGTGTAGTCGCGCAGCCGCTGTTCGGGAGTGTCCGCGACCGCACGGACCTGGTATCCGCTCACGGCTTCCGGACGAAACCGGCGGCGCGGAGCCGTTCGGTCTCGCGAACGTCGATGCTCGTGCGGACCCCGTTCGTCACGGTGACGTCGCCGTTGAGCACGCCGAGCGCGATGATCACGAAGCCGAGCGTACGGATCAGCATCGCCCAGCCCGCCTTCCAGAGCCCGATCCGGCCGCCGTCGCGAAGCCGGACGAGGCGGATCCCGTTGAACAGCGCGCCGAGGCCGCGGCCGTTGCCGTAAAACCAGCCGTACAGCAGCGGCAGCACGAACAGCCCCGCGATTCCGATCACGCTCGCCCCGACCGCTGCGTCGACGCTGTAGGACTTGAAGTAGTACGTCACCGCCGCGGCCACCGACAGGCCGGTGACCAGGAGGAAGTCGACCAGCCAGGCCCAGATCGTGGAAGCGGTGCGCGCCTCGACGTACAGGTCGCCGTTCTCGAACGCGCGAATCCGCGCCGCCGCACCCGTGCCGAGCACGGGTTCGGCTTGCGCGCGGAGGCTGGCCATGACGTCTTGCTGAGTCTTCACGCCATCCTCGACGCCGATCGAGGGTTGGAGGTTCCCTCAACCGGCGCGCATCACCCGGGCCACCGGGGTCAAGGACCGAAGTGCAGGTGAGCGGCCCACAACGAAGGCAAGCCGGGAAACTCGTCCCGCAGCTCGCGGACTGCTTCGTGCAGTGCGCGCGCCGCGTCGCCGACACTGACGGTCGCGGTGGCCTGGTCGCGAAGGCCGCAGTAAAAGCGGCTGGCGATGACGGCGGCGAACTCGTCGTCGACCGCCCACAACGTGCCGATGACGTGGGGGAAACCCGTGAGCTGGAATGCGGCCGCGAGGTGGATCGCTTCGTCGAGGAAGGGCCCGGCTTTGTTCAGTGCGGATTCGCACGACGACAGGTAGGCCAGCTGGGCGTGGTCGAGCGCGAGCGGGGCCAGGTGCGCGACCGTCAACGGTGCCTCGGCGTGATCGTGCAGCAGGAGCATGCTGGCTTCGGGCTGGGCCGGGTTGTGCGTCCCGTGGCAGGCGAAGTGCGCGATCGCGCTCGACGGCAGTTCGTCGAGGACCCGGCGGGCGGTGGGAAGGGCAGGTCCGGCGTCCGTCTGGTCAGGCGGTGCGCTCAGGACGAGCGGATCAGGCAGCAGGGCGGCGACCGTTTCGGCTTCCGCGCGGACATGCGGCAGGTGTCCGCCGCCGTACAACCCGGGAGTGGTGGGCATGGCGACGACGAGCGAGCGGAGCGGGCGGCCGCTCGGCCGGGAACGGCGAGCGTGCCGCAGCGCGCCGATCGTGGGCGTATAGGAGGACACCACACGGTCGAGGACAGTGCGTCGCGCCGGCGTCGCCGGGTCGCGGTGGTGGCCAGCCGCGTGAAGCGGCAGCAGGGCGAGCTGACCGCACGGGATCCACCAGATCCGCGGCCACGCGCGGGCGCTCTCCGCCGGAGTACGGCACAACCCCAGATGGTCCAGCACCGGTCCGGTCACGTTGTCCCACAACCATTCGAGAACGGCGTGCAGTTCGGCTTGCCCGCCGGGCCGGGCCGCGGCTGGAGTCAGCTCCCGCATGCCGGGAGACCGGACAGCCCGGTGGAAAGCGTCGGCCCGCTCCGCGAGCGCTTCGGTGGTCAGTCCGGGCAACTCCACGCTCTCGATCCCGTCCGGGGTGACGATCAAGGCGTTGCCGCGGTCCGCGGTGACGGTGAAAGCCACCAATGGCCCGTTCTCGGCCTCCGCCAGCAGCTCTCCGGCGTCCGGAGGCAGGCCGAAGGACGCGAACCCGTCCACCTCGCGGATGCCGCGCACCGTTTCGGCCAGGTCTTCGGCCAAGCGAATCCGGTCGGCCCCCTCGTCGGCGCGGATCGCGCCGGGACTGCCCGCGGCCTCGGACATGAGCATGAACCGGTCGAACGCCGATTCGCGGCGGCCCGGGTCAGTGTGCACCCGCTGGGCGGCGTGCTGGTTGAGAGCTTCGGTCAGCTCGGCGAACCTCGTCGCCAAGTCCGGCCGGACGGCACGCAGGCCGGTGAGGTCGCCGCGGGTCTCCAGGCTCTGGCTGATCAGGACCGCGCGCCCGGCCTCCAGAAGGGTCACTGCCCGCGCGGCACGCTCCGGCGCGGACCCGGTCGTGCTCGCCAATGCCGCCGAGGCGGCCCGGTTGGCCAAGCCAGCGATGGCGGAAAGCCGGGCTTGCTGATCGAAGCGGGGAAGACGGCGGGGAACCAGCTCGGGCAGCAACCGGACGCCGGTCTCCAGCAGATCGGCCGCACCAGCGGGGTCGTTGTTCTCCTCGGCGAGGATCGCGGCCGTCCGGGCAGTCCTGATCCGGTTGAGCGGCGGTGCGGCACGCACGCGGGTCGCCTCGGCGCACGCTGTCGCTGCGTGGTCGAGGTCTTCGGGGCGACCGTAGCGGAGGTAGCGCTGCCACAACGCCAAACCCAGGTTGTGCAGCCATCCGTTGCGGTCGGCATGGCCGGCCGGGACGACGGCTGCGGCTTCCGCCAGGACCGCCACGGCCTCGTCCGCGTCGTTCGCGGCTCCCAAGCGCTCGAACCGGCTCGCCAACGCGTTGCCGAGCCCGGACAACCGTCCGGCCCGCGCCGGATCGTCGGCCGGAGTCGCGGCCACCGCCTCGCGGCAGACGTTCACCACTTCGTGCAGTGCCTCGGGCTGATCGTTCCTTTCCGCCTGTCTGAGCAAGGAAGCCCCGAGGTTCGTGAGGTGCGGTGCCCGGTCACGGTGGCCTTCCGGGACGGCTGCCAGGGCTTCGCGGTGCATCCCCGCCGCGAGGTCGAGATCCTCCGGGGCGTTGAAGAACTCGCCTTGCGTCCGGAGCACCTCGGCGAAGCTCGACACGATGGCGGGATACCAGGGATGGCCGATGCCGCTGGCCGCGACGCCTTGGACGGAGGCGGCCCGGGCTTCGTGGAGGTCGGCCACCTGTCCAGTGACGCGAAACCGCGTGAGCAACGCGGCACACGCGTTCAGCAGGTACACCGCCTGACCGGGGTCATCGGGGGAAGTCGTGGCAACGGCCCGGCGGGAAAGCTCCACGGCCAGGTCCAGATCAGGTACCCGGCCAGTCCGGTTGAACCGGTCGAGCAAGGCCGCGGCATGGCTCGACAGGTATTTGCTCAGCTCTTCGGCCGCGACCGCCAGGCCGACAGCCTCGCCGAGCATTCCGATGGCCTCGTCCAGGTCGCGGATCGCGCCGGTCCGCGCGTAGCGAGCGCGCAAACTGATGCCCACGTTCTGCAGATGCGCTGCCCGCTCCGGATGGCCGGGCGGGGCCCCGGGCAAGGCAGCGCGTCCGGCGGTCACCGCGCGGTCCAGATCCGCGAGGTCTCCGTGCTTCTCGTAACGACTGCGGTACCTCAGATTGAGGTTCTGGAGAGCCAGCGTCCGCACTGGTCCGGCTGGCCCCGCCGCCGCTTCCTCGGTGGCACGGATCGCTTCGTCCGCGTCGGAATCCAGCCCGGACAGACCGAACCTGGTGCGCAACGCCTGTCCCAGATTCAGCGACCACGCCGCTCGAGCGACCGGGGAAATGCCGGGGACGTCCAGTGCGGCACGGTGTGCGTTCACCGCCGCGGCCAGTTCGTCCGGCGCTCCAGTCCGTTCGAACCTGGCCTGCATCGCCGCGCCGAAGGCGGCCACAAAGTTCGCCCAGTCGCACTGGGGCGCGGCGTGCAGGATCCAGGCCCACAGATCGAGCAGCGAGGGCAGACTGCCGGCATCCGCTCGGATCGTGGACTCGATGGCAGCCCGGACCGCGCCTCGCATCGACGCTTCGCCGGCGCTCTCCGCGGTGAGCCCCACCGACCGCAGCATCTCGACCCCGGGCATCGCCACCGGGCCGCGCTCCCCGGTGATCCAGCCCAGCAGATCCTCCCCCGATTCCCCGCTCACGCACCACACCTCCGTGCCGACCCGTCCCCTCGTTCTTTGACGGACGGCGCGAAGCGCACGCGGCAACGGCTCAGGCGAAGCTGTAATCCTCCAACGGGAATCGCGCCGCCTCCCGATGCGCGCTGATCGTCGAGGTCGGCCGGAGCAGGGTCGCCTCGCCGTGCTGGTTGAAGTAGTAGCTGTTGGCCGTCGCGCATTGGCCGAGTGCGAAGACCGAGTGCCCGACCTTGTGCTTCATCCGGTCGAGGAACTCGTCGTTCGCCCGCTGGGTCACCTCGAACACGTCCGAACCGCGGGCACGCATGCCCTTGAACAGCCGGTCGATGTGCTTCATCTGGCATTCGATGGTCGTGAAATACGAGAGCCCGCTGTAGGAATACGGGCTGTTGAGCGAAACCAGGTTCGGGAACCCGGGCACGGTCACGCCCTCGTAGGCCTGGAACCGGTTGTCGCGCCACCACTTTCCGAGGTTCTTGCCGTCGCGGCCGATGATCTCGATCGCCGGGAAGTTCACGTCCCACAGGTTGAAGCCGGTGGCCAGCACGAGCGTGTCGATCTCGGTGCGCTTGCCGTCCGCGGTGACGATCCCGGTTTCGTCGATCCGTTCGATGCTCGTGGTTTCGAGGTGCACGTGCGGGCGGGTGAAGGCCGGGAAGTAGTCGTTGGAGAACGTCGGCCGTTTGCAGCCGAAGGAGTAGTCCGGGGTCAGCTTGCGGCGCAGTGCGGGGTCGCGGACCTGGCGGTACAGATGCGCGCGGCACCAGCGTTCGGCGATCCGGTTGGCACCGCGGAACTGCCGGTACTGCACGACGCCGGAGATCATCATCAGCTCCAGGATCGAACTGCCCGCCAGCCGCACCGCGCGCTGCACCAGCGGCAGCTTCGCGAACGCCTGCTGCAGCGGCTTCGGCACGGCGTAGTCCGGCTTCGGGCTGACCCAGATCGGCGTGCGCTGGTACACCGTCAACTCCGCGGCGACCTTGGCGATTTCCGGGATGAGCTGGACGGCCGTCGCGCCGGTGCCGATCACCGCGGCGCGTTTTCCGGCCAGGTCGTAGCTGTCGTCCCACTTGGTGGTGTGGATGACCTTGCCCGCGAACTTCTCGATGCCCTCGATTTCCGGCATCTTCGGCTGCGATAGGAAGCCGGTAGCCGTGAGCAGGTACTTCGCGGTGACCGTCTCGCCGCCTTCGATGCTGACCCGCCAGGTGGAACCGTCCCACGTCGCGCCGGTCACGACGGCGCCGAAGCGCATCGAGGCGCGCAGACCGTACTTGTCGGCGACGTGCTCGGCGTACTTCTTGAGCTCCGCGCCCGGCGCGAACAGCCTCGACCAGTACGGATTGGGTTCGAACGAGTAGGAATAGGTGGACGACGGGATGTCGACGGCCAGCCCCGGGTACCGGTTCACGTGCCAGGTCCCGCCGAGGTCGTCCTCGCGATCGAGAATCAGCAGGTCGCGGTAGCCGAGGCGGCGGAGCTGAATGGCCGCCCCCATGCCGCCGAAGCCCGCGCCGACGATGACTGCGTCGTACTGCGCGTCCATGTCCGACCTCTCGTCCGGAACTACTTGTCAGTAACGGAACGGTATGTCACTCCGGCGGACTTGGCAATACACTGCACTGTGTGACAGCCCAGGAGAGCCCCCGCACCACCCGAGCCGAGCGCAAGAAGCAGGAACTGCGCCGCGAGATCATCGACGCGGCGTTCGATTGCTTCGCCGACCTCGGCTACCACGCCACGGGCATCTCCGACATCGCCACGAAGCTCGGCATCGGGCACGGCACCTTCTACCGCTACTTCCAGAACAAGCGCGACATCGTCGACCACGTCATCGACGACCTGGTCGCCCGCATCGTCACCGCGCTCACCGCGGAGAACGCACCGGACGCGGTGTCTACTTTGGCCGCCTACCGCGAGCAGACCGCCCGGATCGGCGACGCGCTGGCCCAGATCTTCGGCGAGGACCCGCGCGTGCCGCGGCTGCTGCTGTTCGAGGCCGCCGGTATCGACAAAGCGATGGCAGCGCGCGTACTGGACTTCTTCGAACTGGCCACGGAACTGACCGCGGCGTACCTGTCGCACGGCGTGGAACTCGGGTACCTGCGCGCGGATCTCGACATCGAGAACAGCGCGCGGGCGATCAACGGCATGATCCTGGCGTCGGCGATCGCTTCGCTGCGCAACCCGGATCCCGATGAGCAACGGCGGGTCAGCGAGGCCGTGCGCCGGATGATGTACGACGGGATCGCGGCCAGGCGAGAGTGATCCCGGTCAGCTTGTCGGGATTGCGCACGAAACACAGCGTCGACACCCCCGACTCGCCCGCCCGGACGGTGACGGTGGTCGTCGCCTTGCCGTCCTGAAGGAAGACCGCACCGGGGCCGCCGTTGATGATCGCGGGCACGATCGTCACCTCCTCCATCGTCGAGATCCCGATGAGGAACTGCGCGATCCGATCCCGCCCGAACAACGGCTTGCGCGCGGCCATCGCCTTGCCGCCGCCATCGGAGTACAAGACCGCGTCCGGTGCGATCAACGCCGCCACCCTGCCGATCTCGCCGGACAGCACCGCTTCCGCGAGCGTCGCCAGCGCCTCGGCGTCACGATTCCCCTGATCCGGCAAGGAATCCCCGATCGCCGAGGTCACCGCTCGTTGCGCGCGCGAGACGAGTTGCCGGGCCGCCGCGGGGGTCGTCTCCAGTACTTCGGCGACGGAGGCGTAGTCGACGTCGAGCACCTTGCGCAGGACATACGCCGCGGCCTGCTCCGGGGTCAACGTGCTGAGCACGAAGTCGAGCGCCTGGCCGAGACCGTCGCGATGCAGCACCTCCCACTCCGGCGAATCCCCCTCGACCACCGGATCCGGCAACCAGGGACCGGGGTAGTTCTCGCGCCGCCGACGCTGCGCGCGGACCGCGTTGAGCGCCAGCCGCGAGACCATCACCGACAGGAACGCGTGCGGCGTGCGGACCGTCTCGAGGTCCACCCGGGACCAGGTCTCCCACGCGTCCTGTACGACGTCCTCCGCGTCGTAACGCGATCCGGTGATGTGGAAGGCGGCGGCGAGCATCGTCGGCCGATGCGCGGTGAAGACGTCGCCGTGATCCATGCCGGCCAAGTCTAAGCACCGGCCGGCCACGAGTAGCGGCCCGCGCGATCCCGTTCCTGAGCGAGCCATCGCACGGTCATCCGGCAGATCGTCTCCTTGACGAGCCCGCCTGCCCGCCCGTCGATCGCGATCGCGCGCTCGGTGTCGTCCGGGTGCAGGAACTGGACGCGCCCGCGCCCGCCGCCGAGATCGGTGCACTGGAGGACGTAGCCCATCCGGAACGGTTGCCCGGCTCCTCCTTCGCGCCGCGCGGCGATGACGTCGGCGGCGTGCGCCCCCATCGGCAACGCCGTCGCGCACGCGGCCCGCAGGCAGCTGGGCGTTTCGATGTGCACGGCGTCGCCCGCGCCGAGGATGTCCGGGTGGCCGGGGACGGTCAGCTGCTCGTCCACCAGCAACCGGCCGAGGTCGTCGACCGGCAGTCCCGAATCGGCGGCGAGGCTCGGCACGGCGAACCCGGTGGTGTCCACGACGAGGCCGTCGAGCCCGGCCGGATCGACGCGTCGGCCGAGCTCGATCTCGACGCCTTGTTTGGCGAGAAACCGCAGGTGCGCCTGGATCGCGCGGCGCTCGGGAGTGGTGGAGACCAGCTTGACCACGCGTCCCGCCTCGCGCAACGCCCCGGCCAGCTCGACTCCGGTCAGGCCCGCGCCCACGACGGTGACCGGAGCGTCCGGCTCCTCGGCGAGAGCAGCGCGGAACCGTTCAGTCTCCTGCTCGGAGACGATCCGGTAGGTGCCGTTCTGGTCGCTGGCCCCGGAGCCGACCGCGTAGACGAGGGTGTCGTAGGGCAGGCTTTCGCCGGAAGCCAGCTGGATCTTGTCCTCGCCGACCTTGGTCGCGGTGTCCTGGACGACCTCGACGGCGGGGTTCAACACGGTCTCGAGATCGAGCCGGGCGTTCTCCCGGAGACCGGTTGCCACGCGATGGAGCCGGATTCGCTCGACAAACCAAGCGTTCGGCGTGACCAGCACCACTTCCTCGCCGCGCCCAGCGAGCCGGTTCGCGGCCATGACCCCGGCGTATCCCGCGCCGAGCACTGTCGTCGTCATGCTGTCCTCCTCCGCTTTCGGGGTTTTCAGCGGATGGACACCGGTCGCGGAAAATCTGTGACAGCTCAGACGCGCCGAGACAAGTACGTGCTGTTCGGATCGTCCCGGTAGCTTCCGAACGGCGCGCACGGGGTGAAGCCCGCCCGCAGGTACAAAGCGCGGGCCGGGGCGAAGAAGTCCATGCTGCCGGTCTCCAGGGAGACGCGTTCGATACCCCGGTCTTTGGCGTCCTGGAGCAGGTGGGCGAGGAGCGTGCGAGCGATGCCTTGCCCGCGCCGGGCGGGGTCGGTGCGCATGCTTTTCAGTTCCTCGTGCCGTGGCTCCAGCGCCGCGAGGGCTGCGGTGCCGACGATGCGCCGGTCGTCCTGGACGGTCCAGAGCCGGACGTGCGGCCGCTGAAGTGCGGCCAGGTCGAGAGCGTGCCGGCTTTCGGCGGGGGCGGTCGGGGCCAGGTCGTCCAGGTGGGCTTGAAGGAAGACCCGGAGTTGCGGGTCCGCGAAGTCGGCTCGCTCGATCAGCAGAGGCATGGCCCCAGGCTGCCCGGCGGATGTTTCGCGGCGGTTAGCGCCCGATGTGGCGTTGAGCGCACCCAACGCCACATCGGAGCGGCCTACAGCACCAACCTCGGCCAGGAAGCCGTGTCGCGCAACAACTGCCGGTCGTGGGTCGCCACCACCACCGCGGCCGGAGTCGAGTGCAGGGCTTCGGTCAGTTCGTCCACCAGCGTCGCGGACAGGTGGTTCGTCGGCTCGTCCAGCAGCAGTACCTGCGGGCGCGCGGCCAGCACCAGCGCCAGATCCAGCCGTCGCCGGGCACCGGTCGACAGCTCGGCGATCGGGCGGTGCCGGTCGTATCCGCTGAGCAAGCCCAGGTCGGCCGAGCCGGGGAACCGTTGTTCGAGCAACTCGGCGGCCGTGCGCCGGGCCGGCAGGTCGGATTCCTGGCCCAGCCAGCCGATCCGCACCGAGCGGGCGTGCGTGACTGTGCCCGATGTCGGCTCCAGCGTCCCGGCCAGCACCGCCAGCAGCGTCGACTTTCCGGCTCCGTTCCGGCCGGTGACGACGAGCCGGTCCGCACCGCCGAGGGTCAGGTCGACCGGGTGGTCCAGCCGTCCGGCGACGGTCACTCCGGCGGCCCGCAGCGCGACAGTTCCTTGGTGCTGCGGCAGTTCCGGCATGGCGAACCGCGCCGGCGGCGGCGGAACAGCCACGACGTGCGCGCTCAACTCCTCCTGCCGCCGGTGCACGGCGCGGACCAGGCCCGGTGCCCGGGTCGCGCGGGTGTGCTTGCCGTGGCCCTTTTCCGGACGCCAGTTGTCGCGCAATCGGTTCTGTGCGGCGGAAAGGTCGTCCGCGAGGCGCTGCCGTTCCGCGAGTTGCCCGGCGTGCAGCGCCTCCCAGCGAGCCCGTTCGGCTTGCCGGGCCTCGACGTACGCCGCGTAGCCGCCGCCGTAGCCGCGCGGACGGCCGTCGCTCGACGGGTCGAGGTCCAGCACGGATGTGGCGACGTCGGCGAGCAACGCGCGATCGTGGCTCACCAGCACGACCACGCCCGGGTACGCGCGCAGCCGTTCGGTGAGGTGCGCGAGACCGGACGCGTCGAGGTGGTTGGTCGGCTCGTCCAGCAACAGCACGGAATGCCCCGCGCCGAGCAGGCACGCCAGCCGCACCCGATGCCGCTGCCCGACCGACAACGTGCCGAGCGGACGGCTCCGATCGTCGACCGCGTTCAGCGCGGCCAGCGAAACCTCGACCCGACGATCCGCGTCCCACGCGTCGAGCGCTTCGGCGTCCGAGAGCGCGGCGGCGAACGCGTCGTCCGCGCCGGATTGTCCTTCGGCGAGCGAGGTCGTCGCGGCTTCCAAACGGGCCAACGCAGTCCGCACAGCCGTCAACTCGAGATCGATCAGGTCGCCGACGGTTTCCTGGTCTCCCAAGGGGATCTGCTGGTCGGCGACCCCGGTCGGGCCCGCGCGGCGAACCTCGCCGCGGTCGACCGGCTGAGTTCCGGCCAGTACGCGCAACAGGGTGGTCTTGCCACGCCCGTTCTCGCCGACGACGGCGACCCGGTCGCCGGCCGCAGCGACCAGATCGACCCCGGCGAGCACTGGACGGCCGCCGAAAGCGACATGGACGTCGGACAGCCGGACATGCGCCGTGCGCACGAGCGCAGGCGAAAGCGGAGATGTCATGAGGGAAATGCCTCCGATGAAACGTGATCAGCAACAAGGACGAGGGCCGGTGCCGCGAACGCGCGCGGTACCGGTGGAGGCGGTGCTCCCTCAGAGGTAGAGCTGGTGCTGTATCACGATCGCCAGGATAAAGATCTTCCCGGCGGCGCGCATCCGAATTTCACGCGGTCAGCGACGCGAGCTTCGCGGCGGTGCCGGAATCGGCGGGCAAGCAGGTGAACAGCTTCCGGCCGGACTCGTCCATAGTGGACAGTTTCACGTAGTCGAAGGCGAGCACGCCTGCCCTCGGATGATCGAAAACCCTCCGGTTGCCGGCGAACGGCGCGACGTCGTGCGCGGCCCACCATTCGCCGAACTCCGGACTGGCCTCGCGCAGCGTCCGCACCAGCCCGGCCGCGCGCGGATCCTCGGCCCGATGCGCGACGTCGGCACGGTACTGCGCGAGGAGATTCCGGGCCTGGCCGGGCCAGTCGACCAGCAGCGCACGGATCCGCGGCACGGCGAACACCAGCCACAGCAGGTTCCGCTCCCCGGCGGGCAGCAGCGCCGGATCGCCGATCAGCGCGGCCTCGGCACGGTTCCACGCCACGAAGTCCCAATGCGCGTCGAGCACGTACGCCGGGTTCGGGTCCAGTGCGTCGACCATGCCCTGCAGCGCCTGCGGCGAAGACGTCGCCTCGCGGTCCGGCGGCGGTTCCTCGGCGAGGGAGAAGAGATGCTGCCGTTCGGTCTCGGAAAGCCGGAGTTCCCTGGCGAGACTCGCCAGCACCTGCCTGCTGACAGTGATGTCCCGCGCCTGTTCGAGCCACGTGTACCAGGTGACGCTGACCCCGGCCAGCTGAGCGAGTTCCTCGCGGCGCAGGCCCGGCGCGCGCCGGCGCGGCCCCGCCGGAAGACCGACCTCCGCGGGGGTGAGCCGATCGCGACGCGAACGCAGGAAGTCCGCGAGAGCGCGGCGGCGCGACGCGGACCCCATGCGTTCCTCCCCGGTCCTGGTAGTGGCGATACCAGCATATTCGCCCGCTACCACCGCCTCCGGCCCGCTGCCGACGATCAAGACATGCACCCCGCACCTTGGCGCACGCTCGCGATCCTGTTCACCGGCGTCTTCATGGCAGTGCTGGACACGTTCATCGTGTTCGTCGCCGCGCCCGCCATCCGGACCGACCTCGGCGCCTCGCCCGCCGAACTCCAGTTGCTGCTCGCCGGGTACCAGCTCGCCTATGCCGTGGCACTCGTCACGTTCGCCCGGCTCGGCGACCGCTACGGCCGCAAACCGGTGTTCCTGGCCGGGCTGCTGGTGTTCACCGCGTCGTCGGCCGCGTGCGCCGCCGCACCGGGCGCGGGCTGGCTGGTCGCCGCGAGGTTCGTCCAGGGCCTCGGCGCCGCGGCGATGTTCCCGCAGGTGCTCGCGATGGTCCACGTCGTGGTTCCCGGCCCGCACCGGCCGAGGGCGTTCGCCGCGCTCGGCGCGGTCATCGGCCTGTCCGGCGTCACCGGCCAGCTGCTGGGCGGCGTGCTCGTGACCGCGAACCTTTTCGGCAGCCCGTGGCGGCCGATCTTCTGGGTCAACGTCCCCCTCGGACTGCTCACCCTCGCTCTCGCCGCCCGTTTCCTGCCCCGGACCCGGTCGAACGGCACCGCGCGACTGGACCTTCGCGGCGCCGCGGTGCTGACCGTCGCACTCTCCCTGCTCGTCGTACCGCTCGTCGCCGGGAGGGAAGCGGGCTGGCCGCTGTGGTCCTGGTGCAGCCTCGCCGGCGGCGGACTCGCGATGGCGGTCTTCGCCGCCGTCGAACGCCGCGTACCCGCGCCACTGGTCCGGCCAGGACTGGTGCGGCAGCGCGAGTTCAGCCTCGGCATGTGCCTCGTGCTGCTCACCTACGCCGGGATCAACTCGTTCTTCCTCGTGCTTTCGCTTGCCCTGCAAGACGGTCTTGGTCTCAGCCCGCTTGCCGCCGCGCTGACGTACGTACCGTTCGCCGCCGCCTTCCTCGCAATGAGCCTCCTCGGCGGCCGCGTTCGCCACGCCCCGTTGACCGGTGCGGCGACTGCCGGACTCGGCTACACAGTGCTGATCACGCTTTCGACCACCCCTTGGTCCTTCGTCCCCGCGCTAGCGCTTATCGGCGCAGGTCAGGGCCTGCTCGTACCGCCGCTGCTGAACCACGTCCTGTCCGCCGTCCCTCGCGCCGACGCCGGGATGGCCTCCGGCGTGCTCGCGACCGGCCAGCAGATCGGCGGAGCACTGGGAGTCGCGGTGATCGGCGCGGTCTACTACTCCGCGCTGCCCGGTTCTCCACTGCACGCGCTCGCGCTGGCGTGCGGCGGGATTCTGGCTCTCACGGTTGGCGCGATCGTGATTCTTCGGTTGCTTCCGCGTCGATGAACGCGCGCACCGCCAGCACGATCGGCAGCGGGGTCCCAGTCTCGGCGAACCGGTCGAACGACAGACCCGCGTCACGGAAACCGTTCAGCAATTCGGCCAACGGCCAGTGTGTGGCCCCGACCTTGTCGCGAATCCCCTGATCGGTCCACGATTTCTTGGTCCAGTGCCCGTCGAGATAGCCAGGACGGACAACCACTGCGGCCGGGTCGCCGCGGTCCGCGAATCCGCCGCAGAAGCACGGATGGACGCCGACGTGCACGAACACGCCGCCCGGCCGCAGCACCCTCGACACCTCGCGCAACACGGCGAAATACGCGGGCATGTCGGTGTGCACCAACACCGCGACGACCGCGGCGACGCTGTGGTCCCGAACCGGCAAGCGCGCGGCGTCGGCCTGCGCGATCGGCAGCCGGGCGCGGGCGTGCCGCAGCATCCCGCTGGACAGGTCGACGCCGAGCGGCGTCCAGCCCAGCTGCCGCACCAGGTCAGCGTGCACGCCGGTGCCGCAGCCGATCTCCAGGCACACGCCGCTGCCTTCGCCGAGAAGCTCCCGCAGCGCGCTCGCCCCCGGGCTCACCGGCTGGGCGCGGAGAAACTCCTCTTCGTACCAGTCCGCGATCTCGTCATAGGCCGCCACCGCTCCAGTGCACTACCGAATCGCTCCCGGCCGCCACTGATTACGCGTTGGGCGAAGAAAGCTTGCGGGCACAGAGAATCGTGTCGTGCAATTCCCCGCCAGGCACCTTCCGCGTCCGGTTCTCGGCGACCGTGATCTCCCACTGCTCCGGAGCGAGTCCGACGTCGTGGACGGTGATCGTCGACTCCGGCGGATGCAGCTCACCGTGGTGATGTCCGACCACCAGCAACGTCCCGCCCGGCGCGACCCACTCCGCGAGCCGTTCGAACAGCGGACCCGCGGCGTGCACGTAGTGCGTGGCGACCAGGTCGAACTGCCCGTCCGGGGCCCAGCTCAGCAGGTCAGCGCACACCCACTCGACCGCGCTCGACCGTTCGCGCGCATGCCGCAGCACCTCCTCGGACAGGTCGACCGCCGTCACCCGCCATCCGTGCTCAGCGAGCCAGAGCGCCTCCGTACCCTCCCCGCAGCCGGCGTCCAGCGCGCGTCCGGGCGGGAGTTTCCCCGCCTCCTCGACCAGCTGCGGATGCGGTTCGAGCTGCGCGTGCCCGGCGGCACCGGCCCAGTGCTCGTCCCAATAGGACTGATCGAATGCATGCGGCACAACGATTCCTTTCCTGGCTCCTGCTCCCAGCTTGCAAACCCTCCGGCACGACTGGCAAGCAAACTTGCCAATCTGTCAAACTCGGGAAATGGACGACGACCGAGCCCTGGACGCAGTCGGCCCCCGGTTGCGCGAGCTGCGCCGGAAGCGGGAGGTCACGCTGGCCGAACTGGCCGCGCAGACCGGCATCGCGGCCAGCACGCTGTCGCGGCTGGAGTCCGGCAACCGGCGGCCCACCCTGGAACAGCTGCTGCCGCTGGCCCGCGCACACGGCGTGACCCTCGACGAACTGGTCGACGCCCCGCAAACCGGCGACCCGCGTATCCACCTCCGCCCGATCAGCTGCTCCGACGGAGTGACGATCCTGCCGTTGACCCGCCGTCCGGGCGGGATCCAGGCGTACAAGTTCATCCTGCCCGGGCAACGGAAGAAGCAGGAACCCGATCCCAAGACCCACGAGGGCTACGAGTGGGCGTATGTCCTCAATGGACAATTAAGGCTGGTGCTCGGCGAGCACGACATGACGCTTTCTCCGGGCGAGGCAGCGGAATTCGACACCCGGGTGCCGCATTGGTTCGGCGCGGCGTCGGCGGAACCAGTGGAGTACCTGTGCTTGATCGGACGGCAGGGGCAGCGCGCGCACGTGCGGGCCGCGCCTAAGGCATGACCGCGGCGGGCAGTCCGAAGGCTGGGAAATGTTCTGCGCCGAGGAAGGACGTGAGGTCGCAGATCAGGCCCTCCCGCAGGGTAAGCACGGTGATGGACCACGCCTCGTGCGGGACAGTCCCCGAACCGCCGAGGTAGAACGCCACCGCGGGCTGGGCGTTCGCGCTGATCAGCCGGAAGCGCCAGCTCGGACAGCGCGTCATCGGGACCTGGACGGCGAACTCCGTCACGGCGGCGCGGCCGCGGTACCAGTGCGGCAGCGGCGGCATCGACCAGGTGACGTCCTCGGTCAGCAGGCTTACGAGGCCGTCGACGTCGCCTTCGGCAAGGGCCGTCGCGAAATCGGCCGCCAGCTCGTGGAGACGGGAGTCGCCGAGGATCTGCTGCTGCGTTCGGGCGGGAACGTGCGCCGAGATGGTCCGGCGGGCGCGGGCCAAGGCGGAGTTCACCGAGGTCACCGACGTTTCCATCATCGCGGCGATCTCGGCGGCGGAGAAGCCGAGGACGTCGAACAGCAGCAGCGCCGCCCGTTGATTGCCCGGCAGATGGCGGCACGCGGCGACGAAAGCCAGCTCAACCGCCTCGCGTTGTTCGTAACTGGCCTCGGGGAAATCGGGGCACGGACCCAACCAGGCCACGTCGGTACGCGGGGCTGAGTCGAGGACGACCTGCTCGCTCGCCGGGCCCAGGTCGACCGGCAGTGCGCGGCGGCCGCGCTGCTCGATGAGGTCCAGGCAGGTCCGCGTGGCGACCGTGTACAGCCAGGTGCGCAGCGTGCTGCGACCTTCGAACCCAGGCAGCCCGCGCCACGCTCGCAGCAATGCCTCTTGCACGGCGTCGTCGGCGTCGTGCATCGAGCCGAGCATCCGGTAACAGTGCGCACGCAATTCCACTCGCAACGGGGCCACCGCACGGGTGAACGCAGCCGCTGAAGAAAATTCCCCCACGACCGACGATTCTGCCGCATCCGGCCGGTCTCACCTGGCAACGACTACCGAGGAGACCTGGAATGACCGCCACCTGGCCGCAGATCCACGCCGAACGCGCCGCGCTGGCCGACGACCTGTCCGACGCCGCGTGGAACACGCCCTCGCTGTGCGAAGGGCTCTCCGTCCGGGAAGTGCTGGCCCACCTCACCGCGGGCGCGTCGCTCACGCCGCTGCGCTGGATGGCAGGCGTGCTCCGCTGCCGATTCGACTTCGATCGGCAGGTCGCGATGCGGTTGGCCGAGCACCTCGGCGACAACCCGGCCGACACGTTGGCCCGCTTCCGCCGGGTCGTCACCAGCACGACGAAACCGCCGCTGCCGGTGGTGGCGATGCTCGGCGAGACGGTCGTGCACGGCGAGGACATCCGCCGCCCGCTCGGCATCCGCCACGAGTATCCGCTCGAAACGCTTACCGCGGTAGCCCGCTACTACCTCGGCTCCGACCTCGTCGTGCTCGCCAAAGGACGCGTCCGCGGCCTCCGCCTCGCGGCTACCGACAGCGACTTTTCCGGCGGCTCGGGACCCCTCGTGTCCGGCCCGACACTCGCGCTGATCATGGCGATGACCGGCCGCTCCCGGTTCCTCGACGACCTGGACGGCGACGGCGTCGAGGTGTTGCGGCACCGCTGACGGGGCTTGCACTCCGCCGCCAAGAGTTCTATAACAGTGGAGACAGTTATAGAACTCTAAGGAGATGCCCCATGCGCACCCCGACCCGGAAAGGACGCTTCGGGGAGTACGGCGGGCGCTGGGTGCCGGAATCGCTGGTGCCCGCCTGCCTCGAAGTCGCCGACGCGTTCGAGAAGGCCTGGGTGGACCCCGGCTTCCGCGACCAGCTCCAGACGATGCTCGTCCGCCACGTCGGCAGGCCAACGCCGGTGACGCCCGCCGAGCGGCTGTCCGCGGAACTCGGCGTGACCGTCGCGCTCAAGCGGGAAGACCTCACGCACACCGGATCACACAAAATCAACAACGCGGTAGGTCAGGCGCTGCTCGCGAAGCGGATGGGCAAGCGGCGGCTGATCGCCGAGACCGGGGCTGGGATGCACGGCGTCGCGACAGCCACCGCGGGCGCACTGCTCGACCTGCCGGTCACGGTCTTCATGGGCGAGCAGGACGTCGAACGCCAGTCGCACAACGTGTTCCGCATGCGCTACCTCGGCGCGGAGGTCGTCCCGGTGCGCACCGGCAGCCGCACGCTCAAGGACGCGACCAGCGAGGCGATGCGGCACTGGGTCAGCTCGACCGAGGAGGCGCACTACTGCCTCGGCTCGGTCGTCGGACCGCATCCGTATCCGTGGATGGTGCGGGAATTCCAGCGCGTGATCGGCGACGAGGCCTGCGAGCAGCACATGACCGTGCCGGATTACGTCGTCGCGTGCGTCGGCGGCGGATCCAACGCGGCGGGCACGTTCGCCGGATTCGCCGGCACCAGCGCGCGGCTGGTCGGCGTGGAAGCGATCGGCGGATCGGGCGCGACGTTCGGCCAGGCCGGGGTGCTGCACGGTTCGCGGTCGCTGTTCCTCCAGGACGAGCACGGGCAGATCCGCGAAGCCCATTCGATCGCCGCCGGACTGGATTACCCCGGCGTCGGGCCGGAACACGCGCACCTGCGCGACCTCGGGCGGGCTCGATATGTCGCGGTCGACGACGAAGCAGCGGTCGCCGCGGCCGCGCAATTGGCTCGTACCGAGGGGATCATCCCGGCGCTCGAATCCGCGCACGCGCTCGCCTGGGTGGCCGAAGCCGCCGGCACACCGGATCTCCCTGCTGGCTCGACTGTTCTGCTCACCCTGTCCGGCCGCGGCGACAAGGACATCACCACGCTCATCGCCCGCTCCGAGGAGTCCCGCGCATGAAAACCGACCGCAAAATCCTGATGCCGTACCTCACCGGCGGCGTCACTCCACAGTGGACTGACTATCTTCCGGCGATGGTCGAGGCCGGTGCGGACGCGATCGAAGTCGGCATCCCGTTCTCCGACCCGACGCTCGACGGCCCGACCATCCAGGAGGCGTCCAACGTCGCTCTCGCTGACGGAACGACTCCGCGAAGTGTCCTCAGTGCACTGTCAGAGACCACAGTGGACGTTCCGATCATCGTGAGCACCTACGCCAACTTGGCCGTCCGCAAGGGTTTCTGCACCGAACTGAAAGAAGCCGGAGTAGCCGACCTGATCGTGCCGGACCTGCCGTTGGAGGAAGTGCCCGCGATCGAGGAGGGAATCGAACTGGCGTTGCTGGTCTCCCCCGCGACGCCAACCGACCGCGCACACGAGATCGCCGCGCGGAGCCGAGGTTTCGTCTACGCCGTCTCGTCGATGAGCACCACCGGCGAACGCGATCACCTGCCCGCCTCCGCGATCGACCTGGCCACCCGGCTGAAGGACGCCACCGACCAGCCGATCCTGGTCGGCTTCGGCATCTCGCGACCAGCGCATGCCGCCGAGGCCGCCAAGGTGGCCGACGGCGTGATCGTGGGCGCGGCGATCATGCGGCGGGTGCTCGACGGCGCCGGTCCGGCGGAGGTCGGCGAGTACGTCGCGACCCTGCGAGCCGCGCTGGACTAGAATCCGCTGGTCCCCGCAGAACCGGACCAGAACGGACGCGCATGGCCCGATACCGAGCGATCGCCGCGGATCTCGCCGCGAAGATCCGTGCCGGGGAGTACGCGCCCGGCGAGGCCCTGCCGCCGCAGCGGGAGCTCAGCGCGTCCTACGGCGTCACGCTCATGACGCTCCGGCAGGCGCTGCGCGAACTCAGCGACGAAGCCCTGATCGTGCAACAACCCGGCCGCGGCACCTTCGTGGCGCCGACACCGGCCTCGTACCAGCTGGGCTCCTTGCGCAGCTTCACCGAGGACTTGCGCGATCAGGGTTACGTCGTGCGCACCGAGGTCGTCAGCCAGTCGGTACGACGGCTGCCCGCACGCATCGCCGCCCGGCTGCAAGCACGGGCCGCGGATTCCGGTCTGCGACTGGAACGAGTGCGCGAGTTCGGCGGCCGCCGGGCGATCCACCAGGTTTCGTGGATCGCTCCGCCGCACGGAGAACGCTTGCGGGACACCGATTTCACCACCACTTCGCTCTACACCGCACTGTCCGAACTGGACATCATGGTGGATCGGGCCGCGGAAACCATCCGCCCGGACGCCCTCGACGACAAGCTCGCCCGGCTGCTCGACGAACCGGTCAGCACCCCGGTCCTGGTCAGCGAGCGCACCACGAGCACCCCGGACGGCACGATCGTCGTCATCGACCGCGCGACCATTCTCGGCAGCATGATGCACATCAGCACCGAGCGCGCCGCCGACCGGCTGTCACTGCGCTGGGGCGCCGGAAGCTGAATCCCGGTGCCCGTGCGCCAAAACCGCCAGGTGCAACGAAAGCCGAGTGTCCGGATCGGACAAGTCCACGCCGAGCAACCGCTCGATCGTCGCCAACCGCGAATACGCCGCCGGACGACTCAGGTTCAACGCCTTGGCGAACTCCGTCATCGAGTACCCCGACTCGACAAACGCCCGCAACGTCGCGAACGCCCGGCTGGCCCGCGGTTCCGGCAGCGTCAGCAACGGGCGCAGCTGCGCCTCGGTGAACTCGTGCAGCCGCGGATGCTCCCGCAACCACCACAACAGCCCGCGCACCCCCAGGTCGCCAGCCCGCCGAAGTCCAGGCGCACCAGGCGATTCGACGTCCGCGACATGCACCGCCTCTTGCAACGCCGCCGGTAGCTCGCCAAGCCGGCGCACCGGCCCGGCCGCCCCGAACGCCGCCGCCAGTCCAGCCGGGACCCCAGCGACCACGCGCGCCAGCAACGCTTTTTCCGCGGCCGCCGAGGAACACGGGAACACCGCCGCCACCCGGCCCTCCGCCAGCACGCCGCCGATCCCGTCACTGGTCAGCACCGCGTCCAGCAGCGCCCGCTCCTGCCCAGCCTTGACCGGACGGCACACCAGCACCGCGTAGTACGCCGCCGCGCCCAGCCCCAACGCCCGCGCCCGCGCGCGGACCGAACCCTCGTCCGCGCCGTGCAGCAGATCCCGCAGCAAATCGCCCTGTGCCTCGATTTCCACCGACAGCGGCGAACGCTCCAGCAGCTTCCCCACGGTCAACGCCTCGGCCGCGCGCTCAAGCACCATCCACGCCGCCGGTTGTTCCGCCGACCGCGCGGGCACGACCAGCCGGCCCCAGCGTTCGCGCGGCGGCCCCACCGGCGTGCACATCCAGCCCTCCGGGCCGCCGACCTCGGTCGCCGCGGAAAACGGCACCCGCCGGGACCGGGCCGGCCAATCACGCAGCAGCGATTCCGCCGAACCGACGCCGGCGAACGCGAGCGCCCGATGCGTCCGGTCCTCCAGCACGACCGGCAGCCCGATCAAGTCCGCCGCGTGCGCGAGGACCGCGTCCGGCGCCTGCGAAGCCGAGCCGACCGTGCTGAACGCTTCGTGCGCACGCTCGGCCAGCCGCAACCGCTCGTAATGCGCGTTGACGATCCGGGCGTGCACGATCTCGGTCACCTCGATGAAGCGGACCGTGCTGCGCAGCTCCACCAGCGGAAACCGCGCGGCGCGCGCGGCCTGCACCAGCGCGTCGGGCAACGACTTCAGATGCTGCCCCGGCTCCACGACCAGCCCGATCGCACCGGCGTCCCGCAGCGACCGGACGTACGCGACCGCGTCGAAGCCCGGCTCGGTGAACGCCCTCCCGATGGAGAGCACCAGAACGTCGCTGGTCAGCGTCCCGGCGACGTCGCTCAGCTCGCTCACGTGCACCGATCGCACCGGCACGTCGACCGCGTCCGCCGCCGAGCGCACAACCGGCGCCCCGGCGGCCATCACGGGCAGCTCGAGCACGTCTCGCAGGGTCAGGTGCACGAGGTCAGGATAACCCGACAATGTGTAAAGCCGGACCCTGGCAAACCGACGATTCGTCGGTTACCCGCGACCCGTCCGGGAGGCACCCTCAGAGGGCGAATACCAGGAAGAAAGGTGGCTCGATGAGCGATTCCGTGCCGACGCTGTCCCAGTGGATCGCCGGCGGCGAGGCAGCAGGCTCGCCGGACGGCTACGGGGACGTCACGAACCCGGCGACCGGGAAGGTCACCGCGCGCGTGCCGCTCGGCTCGGCCGCCGACGCCGAGGCCGCGATCGCCGCCGCGAAAGCCGCGTTCCCCGCCTGGCGCAAGACCTCGCTGGCCAAGCGCAGCCGGGTACTGTTCCGGTTCCGCGAACTGCTCGACGCGCGCGCCTCCGAACTGGCCGAAATCATCACCGCCGAGCACGGCAAGGTGCTCTCCGACGCGGCGGGCGAAGTCGCGCGCGGCCTGGAGGTCGTCGAGTTCGCCTGCGGCATCCCGCAACTGCTCAAGGGCGCGGCGACGGCCAACGCGTCGACCGACATCGACGTCACGTCGCTGCGCGAACCGCTCGGCCCGGTCGCGATCATCTCGCCGTTCAACTTCCCCGCCATGGTCCCGATGTGGTTCTTCCCCATCGCGATCGCGGCCGGGAACACCGTGGTGCTGAAGCCGTCGGAGAAGGTGCCGACCGCCGCGAACTGGCTCGCCGAACTGTGGCGCGAAGCCGGTCTGCCCGAAGGCGTGTTCAACGTGTTGCACGGCAACAAAACCGCCGTCGACGCGTTGCTGCACAGCCCGGACATCGAGGCGGTTTCGTTCGTCGGATCGACGCCGATCGCACAGTACGTCTACGAGACCGGCACCGCGAACGGCAAGCGCGTCCAGGCCCTCGGCGGGGCGAAGAACCACATGGTCGTGCTGCCCGACGCCGACCTCGACCTGGTCGCCGACCAGGCGGTGAGCGCCGGTTTCGGGTCCGCGGGCGAACGCTGCATGGCGGTGTCGGTCGTGGTCGCTGTGGGCGACGTCGCCGACGCGCTGGTGCCGCGGATCGCCGACCGCGCGAAAACGCTGGTCACCGGCGACGGCACCCGCAGCTGCGACATGGGCCCGCTGGTCACCGAAGCGGCGAAGGACCGAGTGTCCGGCTACATCGCCGCCGGTGCCGAGGCAGGCGCGACGCTGGTGCTGGACGGCCGCGAAGGCGAATTCGACGCGGACGGCAACGGGTTCTTCGTCGGCCCGACGGTGTTCGACCACGTCCGCCCGGACATGCCCATCTACACCGACGAGATCTTCGGCCCGGTCCTTTCGGTGGTGCGAGTGGAGACGTTCGCCGAAGCGATCGAACTGATCAACGCCGGTCCGTACGGCAACGGCGCGGCGATCTTCACCAACGACGGCGGCGCGGCCCGCCGGTTCTCCGCCGACGTCGAGGCGGGCATGGTCGGCGTGAACGTGCCGGTGCCGGTCCCGGTGGCCTACCACTCGTTCGGCGGCCGCAAGAACTCGCTGTTCGGCGACACCCACGCGCACGGCGGCGAGGGCGTGCACTTCTTCACCCGCGCCAAGGTCGTCACCACCCGCTGGCCGGGCCCGGAGCAGGGCGGGCTCGACCTCGGCTTCCCGCGGAACGTCTGAGAGGGGATCAGCGATGGACACTCAGTCAGCAGCGGCCCGGCATCTCTGGATGCACTTCTCCCGCATGGGAAATTACCCGGACTCGCCGGTCCCGGTGATCACCCGCGGTGAGGGCGTGCACGTGTGGGACGACCGCGGCCGCAAGATCCTCGACGGGCTCGCCGGGCTTTTCGTCGTGCAGGCCGGGCACGGCCGCCGCGAACTCGTCGAGGTCGCCGCGCGGCAGGCGAATGAGCTGGCGTACTTCCCGATTTGGGGTTATGCCACGAAACCCGCGGCGGAACTGGCCGAACGGCTCGCGCACCTCGCACCGGGCGACCTCAACCGCGTCTTCTTCACCACCGGCGGCGGCGAAGCGGTCGAGTCCGCGTGGAAGGTCGCGAAGCAGTACTTCAAGCTGACCGGAAAACCCGGCAAGCACAAGGTGATCAGCCGCGCGGTCGCCTACCACGGCACCCCGCACGGCGCGCTCGCGATCACCGGGCTGCCCGCGATGAAGAAGGACTTCGAACCGCTCGCCCCTGGCGGTTTCCGCGTGCCGAACACGAACCTGTACCGGCATCCGGAGTTCGCCGACGACCTCGAAGCGTTCGGCCGCTGGGCCGCGGACCGGATCGAGGAAGCGATCCTGTTCGAGGGCGCGGACACGGTCGCCGCGGTCGTGCTCGAACCGGTGCAGAACTCCGGCGGCTGCCTCACGCCGCCGCCCGGGTACTTCGCCCGGGTGCGGGAAATCTGCGACCGGCACGACGTGCTGCTGGTCGCCGACGAGGTGATCTGCGCGTTCGGCAGGCACGGCACGACGTTCGCCAGCGAGAAGTTCGGCCTCCAGCCGGACCTGCTGACCTGCGCCAAGGGCCTCAGCTCCGGCTACAGCCCGATCGCCGCGATGATCGCGTCCGACCGGGTGATGGAGCCGTTCCTCGGTCCCAAGGTCGGCTTCCCGCACGGGTACACCTTCGGCGGGCACCCGGTGTCGGCCGCGGTCGCGCTCGCGAACCTCGACCTGATGGAACGCGAGGGCCTCAACCAGCGCGTGCTGGACAACCAGGACGCGTTCCGCTCGACGCTCGACAAGCTGCTGGACCTGCCGATCGTCGGCGACGTCCGCGGCGACGGGTACTTCTGGGCGGTCGAACTGGTCAAGGACAAGGCGACCCGCGAGACGTTCAACGCCGACGAGCGGGAACGCCTCGTCCGCGGCTTCCTGCCCGGCGCGCTGTTCGACCGCGGCCTCTACTGCCGTCCGGACGACCGGGGCGACGTCGTCGTCCAGTTCGCCCCGCCGCTCATCGCGGGACAGGCGGAGTTCGACGAAATCGAACAGATCCTGCGAGACACCCTGCTCGAAGCGCAAAAACTCGTCTGAGCCACCTGGCGAGGGAGGAGGCCGGGACCGTCTGGTCCCGGCCTTCTTCCGTGCCGTCGCTTATCATGGTGACAAGGAGTCCTAACCGCGAGGCGGCGCGCATGCCCGAGCACGAACCCGGCCTCGACCGGCGGCTGGCCGACGCCATCGAGCGGCTCGGGAACGGCCTGCGCGCGCTTTCCCAGCGCAGCGCCCGCACTCAGGGCCTTTCGCCGCTGCAGCAACAAGCGGTGCTGTCTCTGGCACGCCATCCCGCTCCGCGTCGCGAGGTGAACGCACTTGCCGCGGAGTTCGACGTGACCACGCCGACGATGTCCGACGCGGTAAGCGCATTGGAACGCAAAGGACTCCTCACCCGCTCACCGGGTTCGGACGGACGCCGCCGCCTGCTCACCCTCACCGCCCGCGGCTTCCAGGTCTCCGCCGAGTTGTCGGCATGGGACGAACAGCTGGTGGGCTCGCTGGCCGCGCTGCCGGAGCAGGACCGGGCCACGACGCTGCACACGCTGTTGCGGGTGATCGCGGACCTGCAGCGCAGCGGTGCGATCAGCGTCGCCCGGGTGTGCACGACGTGCCGGTTCTTCGGACCGAACGAGCACCCCGACCCGGAAGCCCCGCACCACTGCCACCTGATGCGGAAACCCTTGGCACTGACCGAATTGCGCACCGACTGCCCAGAACACGAGCAGGCGACGGCCTGACCTACCGCACAGCGACCGGTCAGAGCGCCTGCCGCGGCGGTCAACGAGTCGGTGTTGTCAGCGAAGGTCATCGCTCCTCTTTCCTCCGCGGGAGGGAGATCGACGCGTTCGACGTCCGGAAGCACACCGTAAACCGCTTGCCCGAAAACGGAACCGAGCTCCTCGCGGATGTGCTCGAACCCGGTGTAAATTACCGCAGGAATAATTCCAGCCATAGTGAAGGCATTCGCATTCCGTCGCTAATTCTGGCTATTCCTCGCTGTCGCGCACTACGAGCGCGATCTGCACCCGGTTCACCACGCCGAGCTTCGCGAACAGGCTGCTCGTGTGCGCCTTCACGGTCGCCACGCTGATGTGCAGCCGCGCGCCCACCTCGGCGTTCGACAGCCCTTCCGCGATCGCCCGCGCGGTGTCCCGTTCGCGTTCGGTCAACGCGGCCAGCCGCGCCTGAGCCGCTTCCCGCGCGGCGCGCCGGGTCTCCGACGACTGCGGCCCCATCGCCGCGGTGATCAACCGGCTGGTGGCGGCCGGGGACAGCGCGGGGTTCCCGTCGGCGACCGCGCGCACCGCGGCCAGGATGTCCGGCGGCGGGGTGTCCTTGAGCACGAACCCGAGCGCGCCGGCCCGCAGCGCGCCGAGCACCATCTCGTCGGAATCGAACGTGGTCAGCACCAGGATCCGCGGCGGGTCCGGCCAGCTGAGGATCGCTTCGGTCGCGCTCAGCCCGTCGCGGCCGGGCATCCGCACGTCCATCAGCACCACGTCCGGCCGGAGCCGGCGGACCTCGGCGATCGCGGCGTCGCCGTCCGCGGCCTCGCCCGCGACCTCCAGGTCGGCTTCGCCGTCGAGCATCAGCCGCAACGACATCCGCACCAGCTGATCGTCGTCGACAATCACGACCCGCACCCGGTCCACTCACTCGCTCCCTTCGCCGCGGGCAGGCCACGGCAGCCACGCGGTCAGCACGAACCCGCCGTCCGGGTCCGCGTGATGGTCAAGTTCACCGCCGGCGAGCTCGACCCGCTCGGAAAGCCCCAGCAACCCGAACCCGGCCGACGGCGGCGGCGTCACGCTTTTCGTCGCGCCGGAATCCCGCACCGTCACGCGCAGCCCCTCGCCCTCTCCTCCCGCAACGGTGACACACACTTCGGCTCCAGGCGCGTGTTTTCCGGCATTGGTCAGTCCTTCTTGGACGATCCGGTACACCGTGCGCGCAAGCAGATCCGGCGGCGTCCCGACCGACTCCGGGGTATAGGCGACGTTCACCCCGAGCGCCCGCGCGTCCGCGACCAACGCGGGCAGATTCGCCAGCGACGGCTGCGGCGGCTCAAGCCCGCCCGGACTGGCCCGCAGGACCCCGAGCACCTCCCGCAGCTCCTCCAGCGCCTGATGTGCGCCGTCAGCGATCCCCCTGGCCAGCATTGACGCCTGCGCAGGCGGCAGATCGGTGCGATGCCCCAGCACCCCAGCCTGCATCGCGACCAGCGAAACCCGATGCGCGAGGACGTCGTGCATCTCGCGTGCGATCCGGTGCCGCTCGACGATCCGCGCCTCAGCCGCCCGCGCGACCTGCTCGCGTTCCGCGCTCTCCGCACGTTCCCGCAGCGACTGCAACTCCTCGCGCCGCGCCCCGATCGCCGCCCCGATCGCCACGACGATGCCGGTGATCAACACGATGAACGAAAGGGACAGCCACCACGGATCCGGATCGGAACCGCGCGGGTAGAGCCCTTCGGTGACCGCCGCGGTACCGACGCACGCCAACGCCATAAAGGTGGTCTCGAGCGGCCGGCGCCGAGTAGCGAGCGACCCGAGCACGAGCAGCGCGGCTCCCCCGGCGGACGCCGACACCGCCGAGACGATCACCACTCCCGTCGCGACCGAGAGCGGATACCTCCGCCGCCACATCGACGCGACCAGACAGCCGAGCCCGATGACCGGATCCCCGAAGAGCAGCCACTCGGTCCGCAGGTCCTCGTATCCCGGCGGCAGCGAGGAAGCGACCGCCAGCCAGGCAACCGCTCCGAGCAGCGCGGCCACGACCAGCCGCCACCCGTGCTGCCACGGCTTGAGTTTGACCTGCGAAACGATCACCAGCCCATCTTCGCCGATCGGCCGTCGCTGTGCAGCCACCCACGGCACACTCCGCGCCCTAGACCAAAGTAGTAACCCCCGACTTTGGTCGGCCCAGGTTGACTCCGCAGGTCCGATGCGCACCGCAGCCGCGGCCGACACACTGAGGGCACCACGAACTCAGGGAGAACACATGAGCAAGGGCGGCTACTCAGCAGTGCAGATCGTCGGAATGGTCATCACCGTCGTCTCCGCACAAGCCGCGATCCGCAGTTTCTTCGACCACGACGCGCGCCAATTGTGGGGCATCATCGACTGGGTCCCCGGCGGCTGGGGCGGGCAGCTCGCCGCATTGGTCGTGCTGACCCTGGCCGGAATGGCCCTGGCCGGCTGGGCCCACGACCGCACCAAGGCGAAAAGCTGAGTCCACTTCAGACTCAATGCACTTCCGGCCCAAGCGCCGCATAAGTCTCCGGACGCTTCCGCCGCAGATACTCCGCCATCGCCAGCCCCGCGACAATCAGGATCGGCAGCAACCACGGCAGCAACCCGATCCACGCCGCGTCGGACCCCGCCATCGTCGGAAAGTTCAGGACCGCCAGCACAATCACCCCGATCAGCCCCGCGCCGCCCAGCCCCGGCGCGACAAACGTGCTCCACCAATGCGGATCCCGCCGCTGCCGGAAGAACACCACCACCGCGATCGACGCCATCGCCTGCAACACGAGGATCGCCAACGTCCCGAACCCAGTCATCGACGACGTCAGAAACGCGACCGGATCCAGCCCGAGCACCGCGAAGACCGCGGCCACCAGTGTCGCGAACCCGATCTGCGCCGCACTGGCATTACGCGGCGTACCGGAAACCGTATGCCCCAATACCTTCGGCAGCACACCGTCCCTCGCAAGCGCGTAGATGTACCGGCTAGCGGAGTTGTGCAACGCCAGCAACGCGGCGAACAAACTCACCACGAGCAACAGTTGCATGGCATCGGTAAGCACGGTCCCGAGAACGTCCTGCGAGGTAGCAAGGAGCAGGTCGCCCGCCGCGAGATGATCCTGCGCCACGGATTTCGCGTTCTCCACCCCGATCGCGCTCACCAACGCGAGCGAGGTAACCGCCGCGAACACCCCGATCGCGATCACGGCGATGTAGGTAGCCCGCGGCACCGACTTGTTCGGGTCGCGCGCTTCCTCGCTGAACAACGCAGTCGCCTCGAACCCGATAAAGCAGGTGGCAGCAAACAACAACCCAAGCCCAATAGATCCCGACGTGACGACCGCAGGCGACAACGCACTGAGCGAATACCCGGACTTCACGAGCACCGCGACGTCGAACACGACCAGAATGCTGACCTCGAGGATCAGCGACACCGCAAGCACCTTCGCCGAAACGTCCACCCCGCGCCGGCTCAGCAAAAACACCGCGACGACGGACAGCGCAGCCCAAAACTCCCACGGCAAGTCCAAATGAAAGACCCGGTTGACCACGCCCCCCGTCAACGCACCGGAAGTCCCCACCGCCCCCGCCACGAAACAGTTATACCCAGCCAACGCCACAAACGCCCCGGACAGCCCCGCCGGACGCCCTAACGCCGCGGTAAGATACGCGTAGAATCCACCAGCGTTGGAGACGTACCGGCTCATCCGCGCGTACCCGACACCGAACAGCAGCAACACAATCCCAGCGATCAGGAACGACGCAGGCATCCCGCCGCCATTGCCCAGCGCGATCCCGAGCCCCGCGATCACCACCATCCCGGTCAACGGCGCGACCGCGGCGAGCACGAGAAACGCGATCCCGCCAGTGCCAAGCGCGTTAGCGCGAAGCTGCCCTCCGACAGCCTCCGGTGTCGACTGCTGTGCCATCCAGGCCTCCCGATCCGCACGAGGCTCCCGTTGCCCCGCAGCGTCCCAGTGTGCTTGCCGAGCACCCGATCGCCCTTGTCGCCGCAGGCAGAGGTCTTGCCAATCCGCGCACCCCCGCCGCCTCCCCGAGGTCCGTGCGGGGAACCCTCATCGACTCTGATCGCCTCAGGGTTCCCCGCACCGACCCGCCACCGCGCGTGAAGGCCCCCTTCCCGACCCTAGATTCCCTCAAGGGGCCCCTCACGGAACAGGATTCCTCAAGGAGCCCTTCACAGACCGCCGCCCAACACCCGCCCGCCGGGATCCGCCCCAATGTGGCATTGGGTGCGCCAGACGCACCGAACGCCACATTGGGTGCATCCCACGCACCCAACGCCACATTGGGGCGCTAACCGCACCCCGCCCCCCTCACGCACCCACACACCCAAGCCGCGCAACAAACCGCAGCCACTGCACCCACCCATCGAGGCACCCAGCCCTCCCCCAACCCCGATACAAAGCCGCCCTGCGGTTCGGGGGTGCTTGTCAAGGCATCTTTCCCGCCTTGACAAGCACCCCCGAACCGTCAGCACAATGAGCTAACGGGGTGCCCCACGCAACCAAAGGGCCGATGTCGCCGCCAGGCGACGAGCAATCACCCCAACACCTCCCGCAACCGAGCAGCAAACGCCTCCGGCTCCCCGGCATACCCGTGCTCCCCGCCAAGAAAACCACCGTGATGACTGGGAAACACAGTCACCCCGGACCCGACCCGACCGGCAAGAGCCCGGACAGTCCGCCCGGTAAACGTATCCCCAGTCTCCTCCCCCACCGCGAACACAACCCGAGTAGACGCGTCCCGCAAGGCAGCGACATCCGGCACGTAATCAATAACCGGCCGGGACCGCTCGGACAGCAACGGATCATCCCGTTTGCCGTCATCCGCCGCGGGCATCCCGAACTGCCCGGGCTCGGCGACCGGTTGCGCGAAGTACTCCTCAGTGAACTCCCCGGTCCAACTGGTCATCCCGATGAACGCAGCCATCCCGTATCCCCATCCCCGGGCCAGATACACCTCAGTCATCGCATCGCAGGCCCGCTTGGCCGCCTCGACATCCGGCAACGCGAAAATCGCGGGCGGCTCGTGCGCCACCAAGGTCACGACATCCCCCGGAAACCCGGCAACCAACGCCAACGCGGTAACCGCCCCGCCACTGCTGGCGAACAAGTCAACCGGCCCCACTCCAAGAGCCTCGATCACCGCATGCACATCCCCGGCCTGCACCTCGGGCCGGTTCTCCGTGCTGCCGTCGGACCGGGTGCTCCGGCCGAGTCCCCGCGGGTCGTAAGTGACCACCGTCCGATCCGGAAAGAACGACAGCAGCGTCGTGAACCCGCTGGCGTCCATCGGCTGCCCGATCATCATCAACGGCCGCCGTCCCTCCGAGAGCGGCTGGTTGTGCACGTCGTAAACGATGTCCGCGCCGTCAACCACAAGATGATGACTAGCCACAGCAAGCTCCCCTGCCTCGTAAGACCCGTGTGAGCAGCCTACCCGATCATCGCACCAGAACGTCCATAATGGACTGAAGCGCACCGCGGACCCCATCAGCTATGCTCGAGAGGTGGCGAATTCGGCAGGCAGCAAGGGAATGCCGCGTCCTGAACGGGAGCGGCTGATCCTCGACGCCGCCGTCCAGGAGTTCGGCTCCCAGGGCTACGCCCACGCCTCGGTAGCCGCCATCGCCCGCCGGGCGGAAATTTCCAAACCGCTGGTATACGGCTACTTCGAGTCCAAAGACGGCCTCTACCTGGCCTGCCTCCACCGCGGCGCGGCCCCGCTCGTCGACGCCGTCACCGAAGCGCAAACCGGCACCGGCCTGGACCGCGCCCTCGGCACCTTGGAAGCGATCTTCCGCACCCTGGAACCCCGCCGCCTGGACTGGGCCGTCCTCTGGGACCCGACGCTGCCCCCGGGCTCCGCAGTGGGCGAAGCGGCCCGCGCCTACCGCCGCAAACTCTCCGCACTCGGCGCGGAAGGCACCCAGGAAGCCTTGGCCTCAGCCGGTTTCGCCGACCCCGCCGACGCCTCGCTGTTCGCCCGCATCTGGTACGGCGCGGTCGCCGCTACGGTCACCTGGTGGCTCGAGCATCCCGAGGAACCCGCCGAAACCACCACCCAGCGCTGCGCCCGCATCCTCACCTCCCTGCGCGGCTGATTTCGCAGTCCACCCACTCGAAATACCCGCTCCCCGACACTGGCCGCCCCCGAAACGCGCCAGAATACGTGTAAGCACCGACATAACCGCGCCCATGGCCGTACCGCAGCGGACTGTCCACAACCGCCTCCACCGCCACGACCTCCTCCGCGCCATCCCGCACCGTCCACCGGAACCGCTCCGGAACCCGCATCTCGCGCCCCCGCGGATCAACCTCCGGCTTGGCCCGATGCGCTACCTCTACCCGCACCTCCCGGTACACCGCCGCGGCGCCGTCAAGGGTGCGCAAGTGCGCGAGCCGGCAAGCCGTCGCCCCGGCCGCGCGAACATCGGTGAGCAACAGTTGCGTCCGCTCATCGAGATTGATGATCTGATACGTGAAGAAGTCGATCGGCAACTTGAACCGCTGCGGCAATGGCGAACGCCGAAGTGCTTGTGGCGAAAGAGATCGCGCGTACTCAACAGTGCAAAGGCCGCCGATCTCAGTCTCACCGGTGTCGTCAGTGATCATCCCGGTGAAGCTGGCGAGCAAGCTCAAGTGGTCGTACGCCGGATTGCGCACGAACCACGAGACCTGCGGCGTCGCGGTGATCGCCAAGTCCGCGGAGAATCCGGCGTACCGCGCGTGGACCTGATACGACGGATGCGCTGCTTCGACAGCCAGATCCGAATCCCACTCCAGTCGCGAACCGTCCTCGGCGAAGCGGCATTCGGTGCGGGAATCGTAAGCCTGGTAGTGATGGTGCCCCGGCGCGGCAGTGGAGGAGAGCACGGTCGTGGTGCGGCGGGCGTCAGAGGTCGCGAGGTAGTCGTTGTCGAAACAGACCGCGCCGGTGCTGCCGATCAGCGTCATGGTGTTGAGGTAGCGGTGCGGCCGCGGCAGTTCCGGCACGAAAATGCCGTAGTGCGTCCACGCCCAGGTCCGCGAGCCCGCATGCGGCCGCAGCAGACCGGGGCGGTCGAACGGCTTCGCGGACTCCTCGATCCGCTGGTCGAAGCGAGGGAGCACCTTGTTCACCACGAACGGGGCGGCAGCGGTCAGCATGCTCATCTTTCCTCCTCAACAACTATTACCCTAGAGTAAGTTACCCAAGGGTCAATTCGGAAGGGAGCAGACGGATGACACGGTCCTGGTGGGGTTGGGGCGACGTCGAGGAAGCGCTGACCGCCGAAGAGACAGCGGCGCTGGTCGCGCGCACCGCCGCCTTCCTGCCCGCCCACGACTTCACCGACCACACCCCGCCGGCGCCGGACGAGCTGCCGGTGCCGCCGTCCCGTCTTCGCCCGCCCACCGCGCTGGCCCGGCTGTGCTCGACCGACCAGGCCGACCGGCTGTCGCACGCGCGCGGCAAGGCGTTCCGCGACGTCGTGCGGAACCTGGAAGGACGGGTCGAAGCAGTGCCGGACGTCGTCGCGCGACCGGAGTCCGAGCAGGACGTGCTCGACCTCCTGGACTGGTGCTCCACCGACGGCACGCCGGTAATCCCGTACGGCGGCGGCAGTTCCGTCGTCGGCGGGATCGAACCGCGGTTCCCGGCACCCGCGGTGTCACTGGATCTCGGCCGCCTCGACCAGGTCGTGGAGATCGACCGGACGAGCCGCGCCGCGCGCATCCAGGCCGGGGTGTACGGACCGGCGCTGGAGGACCAGCTCCGCCCGCACGGGCTGACCCTGCGGCACTACCCCCAGTCGTTCACGCACTCCACGCTCGGCGGCTGGCTGGCGACCCGCGCCGGCGGCCACTTCGCCACGCTGGCCACGCACATCGACGACCTCGCCGAATCACTGCGCGTCGTGACCCCCGCCGGTGTCAGCGAGTCGCGGCGGCTGCCCGGTTCGGGGGCCGGACCGTCGCCGGATCGGATGTTCCTCGGCTCGGAAGGCACGCTCGGCGTGATCACCGAAGCCTGGATGCGCCTGCAAGAACGCCCACAGTGGCAAGCGAAAGCGTCAGTCAGCTTCGCCCGGTACTCCGACGCGGTCCGAGCGACCCGGGCGATCGCCCAGTCCGGCCTGTACCCGGCGAACTGCCGGCTGCTCGACGCCGCCGAAGCGTTCCTCAACACCGGCGTCCAGGCAGACGGTTTGCTGCTGCTCGCGTTCGAGTCCGCCGGCCATCCGGTGGACGCCTGGCTGGACCGCGCGCTCGAACTGACTGCGGACCACGGCGGCACCGTCACCGCCCGCCGCGGCGAGTCCGGTTCGACGTGGCGATCGGCGTTCCTGCGGATGCCGTACCAGCGCGACGCCCTCGCCCGCCGATCGATGGTGGTGGAGACCTTCGAGACCGCCTGCACCTGGGACGCGTTCGAGTCCCTGCACGAGGCGGTCACGACAGCCGCGAACGCGGCGATCGCCGAGATCTGCGGCGCGGGCGTGGTGACCTGCCGGTTCACCCACGTGTACCCGGACGGCCCCGCGCCGTACTACGGCATCTACGCGACCGGCCGCTGGGGCAGCACCGTCGCGCAGTGGGACGAGCTGAAAACCGCGGTGTCCGAAGCGATCCTGACCCACGGCGGCACGATCACCCACCATCACTCGGTCGGCCGCGACCACCGTCCGTGGTATGACCGGCAGCGCCCGGACCCGTTCGCCGCCGCCCTGTCCGCGGCGAAAGCCGCCCTTGACCCAGCCGGAATCCTGAACCCGGGCGTCCTTCTCCGCTGACCCGTCACCGCCGCAGGTACCGCAACGCCCGCGTCGCCGCGTGACTGCCGCACATCCCGTGCGCGCCCGGTCCCGGCGGCGTGGCCGCGGAACACACGAAATGCCCGGGAACACCCGCGTCATACGGCTGCAACGTCGTCCGCGGGCCGAAGACCAGCTGCCGCAGGTCTTTCGCGCCGGTGAGGATGTTTCCGCCGACGAAATTCGGGTTTCCCGCAGCGAATTCCGCCGACGACGTGGTCACCGAACCAATGACCCGCTCCCGGAAGCCCGGCGCGAACCGCTCGATCTGCGCGGTGATCGCCTCGGTGGCGTCACCGGTGTATCCGTGCGGCACATGCGCGTACGCCCACACCGGATGCACATCACCGACCGAACGCGACGGGTCAGCCAGATACTGCTGTCCCAGCAGCACAAACGGCCGCTCCGGCATCTGTCCATTGTGTACTTCACGTTCGCCGGCGGCGACCTCCGCCGCCGAGCCTCCCAAGTGGACCGTCCCGGCCGCACGCGCTTCCGGCGACCGCCACGGAATCCCGTCCTGCACCGCGAAGTCCACTTTGAACGCGCCGGGACCGTAACGGAATCTCTCGTACGCTCGCCGGATCCGCGGCGGCAACCGGTCGCCGAGCACCTGCGCGAGAGCGCTCGGTCCGACGTCCCACACCACCACGTCCGCCCGCGGCAGCTGCGAAACCGACGCCACCCGCACCCCGGTCTCGATCTTCCCGCCGAAGTCGGCTATCAGCGCGGCCAAGGCGTCGCCGATCGCCCGCGACCCGCCCTCGGCGACCGCCCAGCCGTGCCGATGACCAGCGGTGAGGATGCCGAGCCCGATCGCCGACGACAGCGGCCGATCCAGCGGACGGAACGCGTGCGCCGCCACCCCGAGCCATAGCGCGCGGGCCTGTTCGGTGCGGAAGCAGCGGGCCAGCACGGTCGCCGGCACGACCGTCGGCAGCCCGAACCGGCCCAGCAGCAACGGATGTTTCGGCACTCGCAGCAGCGGCCCGAGAATGTCCTCGCTCAGCGCGTCGTAGTTCTGCGCGGGCGAAGAAAACAGCGCTGACCAGCGACGTTCGTCCGGACCGAGTCCGGCGGCGGTGCCGGAGACCGAGTGGCGCAGGACCCCGGCGGTACCGTCGTCGAGCGGATGCACGCAGTCGATCTCCGGCAGCCGCCAGCGCAGGCCGTACCGGTCGAGTCCAAGGTCGGTCAGCACCGGGGAGCCGACCGCCATCGGATGCGTCGCGGAGCAGTGGTCGTGCCGCAGGCCGGGGACGATCGCCTCGTAGGTGCGGGTGCCGCCGCCGATCTCGTCGGCGGCCTCCAGCACCGTCACGTCGACCCCGGCGCGAGCCAGCACGGCCGCCGCGGCGAGCCCGTTGGGCCCGCTGCCGACCACCACCGCGGCAGTCATGCCAGCACGCTGCTCGTCGTCGCCGGGCTCGCGGTCCAGGTGACGGTGAGCGGAATCGGGCCGTTCGGCAGCCACGGCTGTTCGCCGACCGCGTCGGCCACCGTCCAGTGGCCGCGCTCGATCACGCCCAGCGCCGCGTCAATCACCTGGTAATGCTGCACCTTCGAGTGGATGGCCTGCGATTCGACCCAGACCACGATCCACTCGCCAGGCGCGAACCCGACCCGCTTCTGCACCGCGTTGACGAAGTCGAGGTTGTGCAGGTGCCCGTCGCCGAAGTTGAACCCGAGGATCGAGTTGCAGCCGAATTCCGCCTCGCGCACCGTCCGCGTTTCGAGGTCCGGCAGGTTCTTCGCGAGCACCGAGAACAGCCCGCGGCCCTGGCTGTGCATCGACCGCCACGCGATGGTCTGCTGCATGGTGATCTCCGCGATTTCCGCCGGATAGCCCATCGCCTGCAACTGGTCGACCTGGTTCTTCGTCGGCCGGTGCGGCAGCGTGTTCAGCTTCGCCTCCGCACCCGGCGCGAACGCCCACAGCGCTGACGCCCAGTTGCCCGCGTACTGCCGCATCGACGGCAGGAACGAGACCAGATCCGGCCGCAGATTGCCCAGGATCGGGAAGAACAGCAGCGCGGCCGCGATCACGACGGCGAGCCAGCCCGGCGTCAGGTCGCCGACGCCGTACCCCGCGCTCGCCGGGAAGCCGAGGAACAGGAAGATCGCGAGGTAGCCGAACAAAATGTTCCACTCCAGCGGCACCGCCAGCGGGAACGTGGACGTGATGAACAGGTGGAACACCACCATCAGCGCGACCCCGGCGAGCGTGGCCCAGTGATTGGTGGAGAACAGCAGCACCAGCGGGGTGATGATTTCCACCGTCGTCCCGCCGACGTGCGCCATGAACGTCGCGAGCTTCGACGGACGGATGTCGTCCGGGAAATTCCGGTAATGCGCGCGCTTCAGCCACTGGAACGGAACACACGGGCTGTTGGACACCATCGGCGGCACCACATTCGTGAAGTGCTTGCCGAACTTCGAGACGCCCGCGCCGATCCAGACAATGCAGATCAGCAGTTTCGCGGCGATGATCATGTTCACGAACGGAAGGAAGGCGAAGAACACCAACGCGGGCAGATACTGTTCACCGCGAGCGGCGAGGAAAATTGTCTTGTCCCGCAAGCCATTCAGCACGTACAGCACGATCGGCGCGATCAGCAACGCCGGACGCACGAGACCCGAGGTGTTGCCCGGCAACGCAGCCGACAGCGCGGCGTCCGGGACACCAGGCAGCACGATCGCGGTCAGCAGCGTGGCGAGGAAAGCCAGGTACAGCAGCACATCGAAGCCGTTCCGCCGATCGCCCGCGGTGAACGGCACCCGCTTCCACGGCCGCAGCCGGATCGTGCCGGGCCGCGCCCAGAACAGGATCCCGCCGGTCATCGGCTTGAACTTGCCCGCGATCGGACCCCAGGAACCGGCGACGCCGACCGCTTCCAGGAAGACCGTCCACAGCACGAGCTTTTGGTAAACGACTGGTTCGCGCCACCACGCGGCGACGTCCCAGAACGGGCCGACGCCGGACGTCGCGGTCGCCAGCGCCACCCCGGCCAGCACGTAGAGGAAAACCAGTTTCACCACGTACGTGGCCGGGATCATCTTGGGCGAGCCGAATCCGAACTGGACCCAGTGCAGCGCGAGCGCCTTGGTTCGTTCGAACAGTGGCTTCCGCAGGAAGGTTTCCGGATCGACCGGGGGAAAGTCCCCTGTCTTGAACCCCATTGTTCTCCGCCTTTCTCCGGGCAGCATCGACCGGACCCGGCAATGCGGGCACGGATGGTCTTCTTTCAGCAGGGAGGAATCAGCCCGCCGCGGCGAGTTCGCGACGCAGCGCGGGCTTGTCGATCTTGCCGACCGGGTTGCGCGGCAGCGCGGGCACGATGTCGATCCGTACCGGCACCTTCACCCGCGTCAGCCGGGCCCGGCAATGGTCAAGCAGTTCGGCCTCGCTCACGACCGCGGCCGGGTACAGCGTCACAGTCGCCACGGGCAATTCACCGAGCACCGGATGCGGCGCGCCGACCACCGCGGCTTCCAGCACCGCCGGGTGTGCGTGCAGTGCGTTCTCGATCTCCTTGGGGTAGAGGTTCTCCCCGCCCCGGATGATCATGTCCTTGATGCGGTCGACCAGGACGAGGTAGCCGTCCTCGTCGAACCGCCCGACATCGCCGGTGTGCAGCCAGCCGTCGACGATCGCCGCGGCGGTCGCCTCGGGCCGGTTGAGGTAGCCGCGCATCACGTTCGGGCCGCGGACCACGACCTCGCCGGGACCGTCGGTCAGCCTGCCCTGCGGATCCATCAGCGCGACTTCCTGCCCGGGCAGCGGACGCCCGACGGTGCCCGGTTTACGCGGCCCGGCCAGCGGATTCAGCGTCGACGCACAGGTACCTTCGGACAGTCCGTAGCCTTCGACGACCACCACACCGAACCGTTCCTCGACGCGCCGGATCAGCTCGGCTGGCATCGGCGCGGCCCCGCAAACCACCAGCCGCAGCGACGAAGTGTCCGGCCGCACGGTGTCCGGAAGGCCCGCTAGCCGAGCGTAAATCGCTGGCACGGCCGAGAAATACGTCGGACGGACGCGTTCGACTGTGTCGAAGAAGTCGTCGGCGCGGAATCTCGCGGTGATGGTCGAGCGACCGCCGGCGAGCAGCGGAGCGAGCACGCTGACCACGATGCCGTTGACGTGGAACAGCGGCAGAATCAGCAAACTGTGGTCTGCCGGGCCGAGTTCGAGCGCGTCGACGATCATCTCGGTCATCGCCCGCACGTTGCCGTGGTCGAGCACCACGCCCTTCGGCTGGCCGGTGGTGCCGCTGGTGTAGATGAGCAACGCGACCGCGTGGTCGTCGTCGGCGACCGGACCGTCGTCGGGCGCGGCGGTCGCCAATTCCTCGAGCCGCATCGTCACCAGGTTCGAATCACCTTGTCCCACCACGACTTTCGCCTGCGCGTCGGCGATCTGGAACGAGGCTTCGCCGTCGGTCAGCTCCGGATTCACCGGCGTCACCGCGGCGCCGAGCCGCCAGGCAGCGAACAACACCACCGCGAATTCGACGCGATTCGGCAGCAGGACCGCGACGACGTCGCCCGCACTGACCCCTCGGGCCCGCAACGCGGCGGCCGCGCTGCGCACTCGCACCGCGAATCCGGCGTTGCCGAGTTCGCCGTGTTCGTCGGCGAGGCACGGCCGGTTCGGGTTTCGCCGGGCCCGTTCTTCAGGCAGCGCCGCGAGATGCATCGTCGAAGTCCTTTCCCAGGGCGGCTCAGGTGGGAAATGACGGTAAGGACGGGAAGTGACCCAGGCCATAGGCCGCAGAACCGAAGGCTCCGCCGGTCGTTGTGCCGGGGTCACAACCGCCTGCACCGAGGGGGTGAACGGCACCGCTCGCCTGTCGCCGAGGCGGTCCGGTGGCTACCCTGACCGCCATGTCCGACGCCGTCGACGCCGTCGTGGCCGAGATCGCGCACGCCATCGACGCCGACCTCGCCGCCCGTACCACCGAGCTCACCGACTGGTTCGTCGAGATGATCCCGGAATTCCGGCACGACGAGACGGTCCGCAAGCTCATGATCGCCAGCACGTCGGCGAATCTGGTCGCGATCCTCGACATGCTGTCGCATTCCATCCCGCTCGACCGGATCACCGTCCCGCCCGCCGCGGCCGAGTACGCGCGCCGGTTCGCTCAGCACGAGTTGTCGCTGGAAGCCCTGCTGCGCGCATACCGGCTCGGCGAGCACCGGTTCGAGCAATGGGCGATCGAGGCGCTCGAACGACAGCCGAACATCGACACCCAGCTCGCGCTCGGCGTGCTCGCCGAACTGGCGCGGCGCACCAATCGCTACATCGACCAGGTCATCGAGGGCCTGATCGACATCTTCGAAACCGAACGCCGGCGCTGGAGCAGCCGCACCGGGGCCGCCCGGGCGGCGCAGATCCGGCTGGTGCTCGATTCGGACACGCTGACCGAGGACGCCGCCCAGCAACTGCTCGCCTTCCCGATGCGCCAGTGGCACTGCGCGGCCGTCGCGTGGCTGCCCGCCGAAGGCGCGGGCGAACTGCAGGCCGCCGCCCGGTTGCTGCAGGAGGTGTGCGGACGAGGCCCAGCCCTCACCATGCTGGCCGACGACCGCACGCTGTGGAGCTGGACGGTCAGCACGGAACGTGACGACATCGAGGTAGAACGCCTCCGCTCCGGCGTGGCCGACATCGGCGGCGGCCTGCGGCTGGCCCTGGGCGCACCGGGCTACGGACTGGCCGGATTCCGCGGCTCCCTGCGCGAGGCAGTCCGGGCGCGAGCAGTCGCGGAAACCAACGAGGACCAGAGCCAGAACGTCGTCCTGTTCGACGACGTCGCGATCGCCGCCCTGCTCACCGAACAGTCCGACGACGTGTACCGCTGGATCGCGCGAGTCCTCGGCGACCTCGTCGCCGACGACCCCGGCACCGAGCAACTGCGCGAGACGCTGCGAGTCTTCCTCGACACCGACGGCAGCTACACGCACGCCGCCGCCCGGCTGCACCTGCACAAGAACACCGTTCACTATCGCGTCCGCAAGGCCGAGGAACTGTGCGGACGGCCGCTCGCCGAACACCGGCTGGAAGTGGAAGTCGCCCTGCGTGCGGCCACTTTGCTGCGCAAGCGCCTGCCGTGGAACGAGCCCGGCTGAGCCGACGGTCCATTGTGGATTCTTTTGCCTTCGCGCGACGCCGTGTTAACCTGTCGCCGTGCTGCTCCTCATGACGTCCGAGCGACTCGTAACCCGGCGCGCCGGCTGAACCAGGCTGCCGGCGCGCGATGCCGGTATGCGGTTTTTGCTTCGGGACCTGGCCCTTCTCTTTCCCGCCAGCTCTTCTTCCCGGAGTACGCCATGTCCTTGAGCACCTTTTCCTCCGCCCCGTACACCTCCGCGCCCGCCATGCTGGTCCGCCGCCGGATCGCGACGTACTTCGTCGGCGGCATCGACCAGATCCCCGCCTTGGTCGCGACGCTGAGCCAGCACGGGAAGCTGATCCACGAGCTGTCCGTCGACGTCCGCGAGGGCGTCCGGGAAAGCAGCATGGTCAGCACCGTCCTGGTCAGCCCCGACGCACTCGAGGACTTGCTGGACGGCCTGCGTGCCCTCTCGTCGGTCGTCTCCGCCGAACTGGCCTGATTCGGTCCTTCGCGCGGCCGAACGTCAGACTGGGGTCCCCACCAGCGAAAGGCACCCCACATGCGATTGGCCGACAAGATCGCCTTGATCACCGGCGCTTCGAGCGGCATGGGCAAGGCAACCGCCCTGACCTTCGCCCGCGAAGGCGCGACGGTCGTCGTCACCGACGTCGAAGACGCTGACGGCACCGCCGTGGCCGAGGAAATCCGCGCCAACGGCGGCCAGGCCGAATACCGCCGTCTGGACGTCACCGACGAAACTTCCTGGACCGCGGCCATCGCCGACCTCCTGGACCGCCACGGACGGCTCGACGTACTGGTCAACAACGCCGGCATCAGCGGCACCTTCGACCCCGACCTGACCAGCACGGCGTTCTATGACCGCCTGCTGCAAGTCAACGCACGCGGAGTGTTCCTGGGCATCAAACACGGCGCAGCGGCGATGTCCGGCCGGGGCGGAGGTTCGATCGTGAACCTGACCTCGATCTCGGCGTCCATCGGGCAGATCGGCGTACACCTGGGCTACGCCGCCTCGAAGGGCGCGATCAAGGCGATGACGACCACCGCGTCCGTCCACTACGCGGGCGACGGCATCCGAGTCAACGCGGTAGCACCCGGCTTGCTGCCCCCGATGCGGACGTCCCGAGGCTCCACGGATCCGGTGTGGCGCGCGAAGCAGGTCGAGGGCGTGCCGATGGGGCGGACTGGGGAGGTGCAGGAGGTCGCGGATGTGATCCTCTTCCTGGCTTCCGCGGAATCCTCGTATGTGACCGGGGTGGAGATCCTGGCCGACGGGGGTTATACGGCCCAGTAGACGCTTCTTGGGTGCGCTGGGGCTCCCGCGGAACTCGGCGGGAGCCCCCGCGCACGGGGGATGTCATCGTGTCGAAGTCGGCCCCTTCTTTGCGCTGACTCCCACTGGGCTTCCCCTCCCCACCGCCTCCGGCCAGCCCTCCATCTCGCGCCGACTCCCGCAGCCACTCTGTCCGGACTCCCTGATCCGCCTTCGGTTCGCCGTGGGCCCTCCCCCATCCCTTCCGGACTCAGCCACGCCTCGACTCGCCCTGGGCCACCACCGACCCCGGCTCGGTGACCGCTGCCTGCCCTCCGCGTCGCGCCAACTCCGTCAGCCGCGCCGTCCTCACCCGGCCCCGCCCGCCGTCGAACTCCGCTGGGCCGTGATCCCCGCCTCTGCCTCGATCAGCCGTCACCGACCGGCCCGCGCGGTACGTTCACCGGACCACTCCCGGGTGGCGAGACGGAGGCGAAGCCGGTGGAACTGAGGCAGGTCGAACACTTCCTGGCCGTGGTCCGGCACGGCAACTTCACCCGCGCCGCCCAGGACGTGCACGTCGTGCAATCCGCTCTCAGCGCGTCCATCCGGAAACTGGAAACCGACCTCGGCGCGGACCTGTTCGACCGCACCACCCGCCGCGTCACCCTCACCCCCGCGGGCGAGGCCCTGCTCCCGCTGGCCCGCCAGATCGCCGCGGACGTCGACTCCGCCCGAGGCGAGGTAGCCGCGGTGACCGGCCTCGCGCGCGGCCGGGTGTCGATCGGGACCATCCAGACCCTGACCGTCATCGACCTGCCCGCGAAGCTGGGCGAGTTCCGCGCCCGCTACCCGGGAATCCGGCTGCGCGTCCGGGAAGGCACCATCCCCGGACTGACCGCCGCGGTGTCCGACGGCGAACTGGATCTGTCCTATGTGGGCGGTCCGCTGCCGGAGGAGCTGGCCGAATTCGCCAGCTGGCAGCAAATCTTGGTCCTGCTCACCCACCCCGGACATCGCCTGTCGACCCGCCGCCGAGTCCGGCTCGCGGAACTGGACGGCGAACCTTTCGTAGATTTCACCGGCAGCGGCCTGCAAGCCATGGTCGACCGCGCCTTCACGGAGGCCGGAGTCCGCCGTGACCAGGTCTGCGAGGCGACCAACGTCCCGCTGCTGGTCGACCTCGTCGCGGCAGGACTGGGCGTCACCGTGGTCCCGGAACAGGTCGCCGCCCGATCCGGACTGCCGTTCGCGCACCTCATCCAGCCGACTCTGGCCCGCACGATCTACCTGACCGGCCGCTCGGCAAACCTCACCAACCCGGCGGCACGGGCGCTGCTGGCCCACCTCCTCGCCTGACCCCGCGCACCGGTGCGAGCACCAACGCGAACCCGGCCAGCCCCAACACCAACGCGACGGTCGTCAGCCCGGTAATCCCGGCAACGAACGCCAACGCGAACGCCCTGCCGCCAAACCGCCGCAACAACCGGACAACATCCCGAGTCGCTTCGTCGACCGGCTCGACGTCGGCTGCCGGGTTGACGCTGGCCGCCCAGCCGATGTCGTTCGCACCCTCGACGCTAGCCGCCGACTCGACACCCGCCGCCGACTCAACCCCGACCACCGGGTTGGCGCTCGCCGCCCAGCCGATGTCGGTCGCACCCTCGACGCTAGCCGCCGACTCGACACCCGCCGCCGACTCGACGCCGACCACCGGGTTGACGCTCGCCGCCCAGCCGACGTCGGTCGCACCCTCGACGCTAACCGCCGACTCGACACCCACCGCCGACTCAACCCCGACCACCGGGTTGACGCTGGCGGCCCGGCGGGCGCTCGTCGCCGGCTCAATGCCCACCGACAGGTCGACGTTGGCCGACGGATCGACGTCGACTGCCGACCCGTCGCGCACCACTTCATCGGCGCTGACCGCCGCACGATCGCCCGCCGCGTCGAGGGCGGCGTTCTCGGCTGCGCTCCCACGATCGACCGTCGAGCCGAGGGCAGCACCGTCCGAGATGATCTCGCGAGTGTCCAGCCCTCCCGCACTGCCTAGACCCGTTTCGGTGTCGGCGGGCCGGTCCGCCGACACGTCACCGTCGAGGTGCCGGTCCTCGCTTCGGCCGGAGTTCTCGGCGGGATCGCCGGGCGCAGACATCATGGGCTGAGTATTGGCTCGCGTCGACCTCCCAGTCCAACACCTGTTTTCGCTGCGATTCAGCGATGAAATCGATCGCCCGTGCGGTGGCGTATCGACGTGACAGTCGCCGTCGGCTCAACGGCACCGGCGTCAGGCAAAGACCACCTCCTCGCTTCCGACCAGTTTTACGCCAGCCGTCGACAGTTCCTCGTCCACGCGGGCGCTCTCCTCGGCGGCGGAGAGTTCGTCGTCGTACGTGGCATGGGCGTCTTGGACCAGCGTGACCTCATGACCGCGGTCGAGGGCTGCCAAGGCGGTGGCTCGGACGCAGAAGTCGCTCTGCATTCCGGCCACGATCAGCGGGGCCGACTCTGGCAACAGGGAGCCCAGCTGGGTGTCGGCGAAAGAATCGGGTGCTTGTTTGTCGACTACGTGCTCGCCTGGACGGACGTCGTGCACTAGTTCCCAGCCGGAGGTTTCTGGCACGTCGGGGTCATGGCCGGTGCCGTTGTTCCGGACGTGCACCACCTGGGCGCCAGCGGCCCGTGCCCGTTCCAGGACACGGGAGATCGCGGCGGCGACTCGGTCGGCATCGGGGACCGGGGTGGGCGGGAGAAGCATGTTGTTCTGGACGTCGATGAGGAGCAGCACGGGAACCATGCCGGAAGCATCTCAGCGGGCACCGACAAAAACGGAGCCTCGGCGTTCGCCCACAGGGATGAACGCTGAACGAGGTCTTCGAAGTGGTCTGACGGAGTAGGCACCAGGCGGCGCTGCTGAGGCGACTCGTCGTGCTGGCTCTGGCGCTCGGACCTACGAGTCTCGCCGTTCCCGAGCGGACTCCTGCTGGGGCGACGGCCGTGGATGCCGCATCGGGCGCTGTCGGGCGACTGGGTAGCGCGCAAGGGGATGCGCCTCGTCCAATCGGTGGCGGGCGCGGCGGGGCACGTCGTCCGAGGGGGAAACCCAGCGGCGCGTCGAGTCGTCCGGAGGGGAGGTCGGAGCAGCTTTCGGCGGCGGAACGGCAGAGCGACGCCGGGCGGCGCGGCGCAGGAACACTACGGCCAGCACCACGAACACCGCGGCGACGGCCACCAGGAGCCACCAAGCTTGCATTCGTCCTCCCGTCGTGGGTGGGTCGCACGCAAGGGTGCCCGTTCAGCCCGAGGACAGCGCGATGTCCACACCGCCGGGTGTCACCGGAACGGGGGTTGTTTGCTGGATGATCGCGGAGGGCCGAGCGGGGTTCTGCGGCACCGACGCTAGCCGGTTTGCATAACGACGGGGCTTCACAGCGAGGCATGCGGACGGTGCCAGAACTCGTCGCGCGGCAACGCACGTCGAGGCTGGAGCCAAGGGCGAGCCGCCACGCAACAAAGGATGTCGGCGGGAATGGCTAGGCGCGTGGCGCAAATAGCCTCAGGCCAACCACGGCGAAGCCGCACTCACCCAGCGGCAACCTCACCGGCTGAGAGGCTCACTTCAGCCTCCCCACAGCGCCAAAAGCCGAACGCCCCATCGGCAAAGGCTCACTTCACCCCGTCCCGCAGTGCCGAAACCCGATCCACCGCAGCAGTGAAATCCGCGCTCGGCAGGGATCCGTCCGACAACCCGCCGGCCAACGCCGAAGCAGCATCGTCCCCCTGGCTCACGTCTCGAGCCGATGCCAGGATCAGATCCATTCCCGCCTTCGCGGCCAGCACCGCGCGGTTTCCCGGTCCGCCATAGGACTTCAGGGCACCCGCCTCCAAAGCGTCCGTCACGGTCACCCCGGCGAAGTTCGTGCTGGTTCGGAGTTCCCGCACGGCCGCCGGGGAAAGTCCGGCGGGACGGGAGGGGTCGAGCGCGGGATAGACAGCCCACGAGAGCATCACTAGCTTCACGCCGGCGTCGACGACTGGGCGGTAGGGAGCTTCGTCCTTGGCGCGCAGTTCGGGCAAGGGCACGTTCAGCGTCACCGGGCCGACGTCGGTGTTGCTTCCGGCGGGAACGGCACCCAGGCCGGGGAAGTGCTTGGCTGTCGCGGCGACGCCTGTTGCCTGCTGGGCGGTGACGAAATCCCGGCCCAGTGCACCAGCTACCTGGGGGTCCTGGCTGTAAGAGCGGCCGTATTTGTCGATGAAATTGCCCGGTTGGCGGTAGACATCCAGAACCGGCGCGAGATTGACGTTCATGCCTGTCCCGCCGAGGTTCTGGCCGGCACCGGTGCCCGCGGCTTTCGCCGCGGCAGCAGGATCCGCGGACTGGGCCACCTGCTTCTCCGACAAAACGGGCTCGCCGGGCAACCGGCGGACCTTCCCGCCTTCCTGGTCGGTCATCAGCAGTAACGGGCGGTGGACCGGGCTCTGCGCGTTCGCGTCCCGCAATTGTCGTACCACGTCGGTAATCTGCTGGGAGCTTGAGATGTTTTCGCCGAAGAAGATCACGCCTGCCGCCTCGCCGGCGCGGATTCGTTGCAGCAACGAGGCGGGCGGCGTCAGACCAGGATAGGAGTAGATCACCCGCTGTCCGGCCAGTTGCCGCGGCGTGAGACCAGCGGGGGTGGCGGCGACCGTGCTCATCGCGAGCACCGTCACGGCCATGGCCAGCAATGCCTTCCGACGCTTCATGCGACCTCCGTTCGCGAGCCCTGGGACAACGCTAACCCCCGGCGGGCCGGTGTGCTCAGCTACCAGGGGCTAGAACCAGCTCCTGCAGCCACACCGAGAACACGGGCAGCAGCGGGCCGACGCTGACGAGATCGCGGCAGGGGCAGCGAGCGAGGGCGAGGGCGAGGGCGAGGGCGAGGGCGAGGGCGAGGGCGAGGGCGAGGGCGAGGGCGAGGGCGAGGGCGAGGGAATGGTAGGCAAAGCGATGTTTGACAGGTTCGGGTGGGCGGCGAGGCGTCCCGAACGGCGTTCCGCGACAGTGCGGGGCTCGCTGCCGCCTGCGCTCGCGGAGGTCAACCCGGCGCCTGGCCGCCAGCACAAAGTCGTGTCCTCAGTGGACAATCAAACCCAGTAAGCGACCCGCGCCCGGTAATTGCGCAGCACCAGCATCGCCAGCGACCAGCCGGCCACGGTCACCACGCCCGCGACCAGCCAGTGCGTCCAGCTTTGCTGCTGCCCGACCAGCGGTGCGCGCACGATCTCGACGAAGTGATAAACCGGATTGAGCTGCAGCAGATTCACCGCGATGGAGCCGAATCCTTCGTGCGAGGTTTGGTTCATCGCCCGCACCTGGTCCATCGACCACATGATCGGTGTCGCGTAGAAGAGCATCGTGATGAAGCTCTGGATCACCGGCGGGATGTCGCGGAACCGCGTGGACACCACGCCGAACAGCAGCACCACCCACGCACCGTTCAGCAGGACCAGGGCCAGCGCGGGCACGGCGAGCAGCATTCCCCAGCCGAGTCCGGGGTGCAGCAACGCGTATTCCTTGTCCACCAAGCGGTACGGGTGCGAGAGCTTGCCGAAGAAGATCGCCAGCACCAGTACGTACACGACGAGGTTGTGCGCCAGGTACAACGCCTGTCGCCACACCGTGCGCAGCGCGTACACCGACACCGGGGCGGGGAGCTGCTTGATCATCCCTTCGTTCGCGATGAACGTTTCCGAGCCCTCAACGATGCAGCCGTTCATGAAGTTCCACAGGATGAGCCCGGTGGTGATGCTCGGCAGCAGGGTCGAGATGGAAGTGCCGAACAACGCGGAGTTCACCACGCCCAGCGCGAGCGCGGTGACTGCCATCCCGACGGTGATCCACAACGGCCCCAGCGACGAACGCCGGTAGCGCTGCTTGATGTCCTGCCACGCGAGCAACGCCCACAGTTCCCGGGCACGCAACCCGGCCTGCAGATCAGCGAAGGCTCGACGCCAGCTTCTCGGGTCCGCGTCGATCGCGGGCGGAGCGGTCATGGCAACGAACCTAGCCGCGATCACCGTTCTCGGCCAACACACGACTACGGTGTGCCGGGTGAGCTTTTTCCTGTCCCGCGTCCTTTCCGCACTCCGCGACGGTGGCGACACCGTGCTGTTCCACCACGACGACACCACCATGACGTACCGGGCGGCGTCAGAGCTGCTGTCGCGACTGTGCGGCGGGCTCGCCGAGGTGCGCGGCATGGTGGCGATCGACGCCGCCAACCGGCCGGAAGTGGTGCTCACCCAGCTTGCCGCGCAGCTGCGAGGGCTGGAAGTCGTGCTGATCGCGGCGTCCGCGAGCCGTCCGGCGCGGGCGGCGACGCTCGCGGCGACCGGGGCGACCTTGCTCACCGACGCCGAACTCGACACGCTCGCCGCGGCGCGTCCGTCCATTCCGGACACTTTGCCGAACAGCGTCACGGCGATTTTCCCCAGCGGCGGTACCACCGGGGCTCCGAAACTGATCCGGCACAGCGGGATCTACGACGGCGTGGCCCACATCTTCCAGCCGGACGGCACCAAAACCGCTCTCGTCACCGCTCCGCTCACGCATATGACCGGCAACGCGGCCGTTTTAGGCGCGCTCTGCTGCGGCAACACCGTGGTACTGCACCGGGAGTTCAATGCCGAGCATCTTCTCTCCGATGTGGAGCGTCATCGCGTCACCACGTTTTCCCTTACCCCGCCCCGGCTCGCCGCCGTACTCGACCATCCACGGCTGTCCACTACGGACGTATCCAGCGTGCAGCAGCTTTCCCTCGGTGCCGCGCCGCTGCCGCCTCGCCGGCTGGCCGAGGCGCTCAAGGTGTTCGGCCCGGTCGTCGGGCAGGGCTACGGGCTCACCGAAGCGCCGATGATCGCCAGCATTTCCGCGGACGAAGTCCTCACCCGGCCGGGACTTCTCGGTTCCGTCGGCCGCATCGTGCCCGGCATGCAAGGCCGGATCGAGGACGGCGAAGTGCTCGTCCGCGGACTGTCCATGATGGACGGCTACCTCGGGCAACCGCCGATCGGCGACGGCTGGCTGCGCACCGGCGACCTCGGCCGCTTCGACGAGGACGGCTACCTCTATCTGGAGGACCGGATCGACGACGTCATCGTCACCGGCGAGCACGGCACGAAGGTCTCCTCCACCACCGTGGAGCACGCGCTTCTCAGTCACCCCAAGGTAAAAGCCGCCGCGGTCGTTCCCGCACCAGGGCCGGATGGAACCCTGTTGCACGCCGTGGTGGTCGCTGAGAAGGCCACCGCTGACGAACTTCGCGACCAGGTCCGCGAAGAACTCGGCGGCGAGCATTTCGTGCCGTCCACTGTGGAGTTTCGCGACGAGTTGCCGCTGACCCCCGTGGGCAAAGTGGACAAACAACGCCTCAAGCGTTGACCGACCGGCCCAGCAAGCGTTCCCGGTGATGTTCCTCGTGCAGATCCCGCCGCCGGGCGTGCAACAGTTGCGCCAGCGTCACCTTGCCGAGCACCCGCGACGGATCGTGCCGGTCGACCACCAGCGCCTGCGTCGTATGCCCGAGTGCCAGTTCGTTCGCGACGTCGCGCAGAGTGTCGTCCGAGTACACGACGACATCGGCCGACATCTGCACGTCCGGTTCATGCGTCATCACTTCATGCACGAAGAACGTCTCAAGCGGATCAGTCGTGTACTCGCGGGTGAGGTGCAGACGTCGCCGCGCGATCTTCTCCGTGAGCACCGAACGCTTGAGCAGCAGCACCGAAAGCGCGTACGCCGAGAACGACGCGACGACGAGCGGCAGCAGATAGCTCCACGCGTGGGTCAGCTCCAAAGTGAACACAATGCCGGTGAACGGTGACCGCATCACGCCGCCGACCACAGCGGCCAGCCCGCACGTCGCCCAGAACCCGGGTGCGACCTGCGGCAGCAACCCGCCTTCCGCGGCGCCCAGCGCGGCACCGATCATGAACACCGGAGCCAGCACTCCTCCGGAAGTCCCGGATCCCAGCGAAAGCGCCCAGATCAGCGTCTTCACGACCAGGATCCCGACGATCAGCGACGCGGTCGCGTGTCCGGTGAGCAGCGTGTCGATCACGTCGTAGCCGACGCCGAGCGCGTGCGGTTCGATCAGGCCGCCGATGCCGATCACGAGACCGCCGATCGCGGGCCACCACATCCAGTGCACGGGCAGCCGCCCGAAAAGATCCTCGGCGAAGTAGACGAGTGCGGTCGCGCCGATCGCCAGCAACCCGCCGGTCAGGCCGGGGACGAGCGCGAGACCGTCCGCGGCCGGGCCGGGGCTGGCCCCGGTGAACGGGACGCCGAAGACCGGTCCGGTGCCGAGCAGGAACCCGCGGCACACGGTCGCGACCGCCACCGCGGCAGCCACCGGAACAAGACTGCGCGGCCGCCATTCGAAGAGCAGCAACTCGACGGCCAGCAGGACGGACGCGAGCGGCGCGTTGAACGTCGCCGCCATCCCGCCCGCGGCACCGGCGACCAGCAGCGTCTTGCGCTCGTCCGCGGACAGCTTCAGCAACTGCGCGAGGATCGAACCGACCGCGCCGCCGGTCATGATGATCGGCCCCTCGGCACCGAACGGGCCGCCGGTGCCGATGCTGACCGCCGCCGACACCGGTTTCAGCACCGCGACGCGCGGGGCCACCCGGCTGCCGCCGGTGAGGATCGCCTCGATCGCCTCCGGCATGCCGTGACCGCGGATCTTCTCCGAGCCGTAGCGCGCCATCAGGCCGATCACGAGCCCGCCGACGACCGGCGCGAGCAGCACGAGCCACCACGGATGATGCTGTGCGCCCGGCGCGACGAGATCCGTGGCGACGCGTTGGTAGAAGACCAGGTTGGTGATCAACCCGATGAGCTTGAGCAGCGCGAACGCCGCCACCGCCGCCGCTCCGCCCACTGGCAGCGCGATCGCGGTGATCAGCAGCATCCGCGGATTGACTGCGAAGTCGCCGAGGTGCGCGGCCCGCGCCGGAACCTTCACAGCCGGCCCGGCCCGGCTGTGGGCACGCCCGGTGCCGATTCCGCCGCGAGGACCAGGTCGCGGACCGCCGTCGAAACCGCCTCGTTCCGTGCGGCAGGCACTTCCGCCAGCAGCTCGGACAGCGCGCGCTGGCGTCGGCCGACGACCCCCGCCACAACCTCGCGCCCGGCAGCGGTGACCTCGATGGTCACCACTGTGCGGCGGTGCTCGTCTTCGCCGCGCACGACGTACCCGTGCGCCTCGAGCTTGTCGGCCAGCCGCGTGACCGAGGACGCGTTCACGCCCATCGCCTCGGCGAGCCGCGAACACGGAACGCGTCCCAGGCTGTCGAGCACCACCAGCAATCGCACCTGCGGGAAGGTGACGCCGCGCGGGGCGGCGTGCGCGCTGTCCCAGGCCACGGCCACGAGCACGCGAGTCAGCCGCTCGAGTTCGGCCACGTCGTCCGGCAAACCTTGCATAGTGCAAAAGTTGCTATAGACAAGGCTTCAGGTCAAGAGTGTGCTCGGTCACCAGGGGTTCCTTCCCGGGCGCCGGTTTTGTCGGTGATCTTGGCTAGGGTGGGTTTCGGCGACGCGGAGGTGAGCCGGTGGAGGACCACCCACTCCGGGGCAACCCCGGGGAGCAGCACGACACGTACCCACAGCGCCCCGCGCAGCGGCGGCACGCTCCGCGTGCGAGACAGCGCGGATGAACGGAGAACGAGTCGCCTCCGCGTCGCTGCTCGAACCGATGCCGGTGTGGCGATGGCAGGTCGCCCGCTGGACCACGTTCGACGAATGCGCCGCCGCCCTCGACCTCACGCCGGGCGAGCTGTCCTGGTTCGCCGACGAACGCGGCTGGCACCGGCGATCCGGGCCGGTGCTGCGGCATTACAGCTACCGCTGGATCCCCACGGCCACTGGCGGCGCGCGGCTGATCGAGCGGCCGAAACCGCGACTGGCCGAGGTGCAGCGACGGATCCGCAGGCAGGTACTCGACGCGCTGCCGGTCCACGAGGCCGCGCACGGTTTCCGGCGCGGCCGCTCAATTCACACCTGCGCCCGCCCGCACGCCGGACAAGACGTGGTGGTCCGGCTGGATCTGGCCGGCTTCTTCCCGACTGTCTCCGCGTCGCGGGTGCGCTCGCTGCTCGACCTGGCCGGTTACCCGAAAGCGGTCGCGGCCGCCATCGCCGGAATCCTCACCACGCGCACGCCGGTCGACGTCCTGCGCAGCGCCCCCGCCCGGTCGGCCATGCTGAGCCATCTCGCTGGCACGCACCTCCCGCAAGGCGCGCCGTCGTCGCCCTCGGTAGCCAACGCCGTCACCCATCACCTGGACCGCAGGCTCTCCGGCCTCGCCGCCGTGCTGGGCGCGAATTACACCCGCTACGCCGACGATCTGGCCTTCTCCGGCGACGCGAGCCTGCCGCTGCACCGGCTGCTGCCAGGCGTCCGGCGGATCGTGACCGACGAGGGCTTCCGCCTGCGCGACGACAAGACGTCAGTGAAACCGGCTTACCGGCAGCAGCGCGTCGCCGGGCTGGTGGTGAACGCCGCGCCTGCCGTCGCCCGCGCCGAGTACGACGAACTGCGGGCCGTGCTGCACAACTGCGCCCGCACCGGCCCAGCGCAGCAGAACCGCGCCGGGCACCCGGACTTCCGGGCGCACCTGATGGGCCGGATCGCGTGGATCAGCGCCACCAACGCGGCCCGCGGCACGAAATTGCGCGGCCTGTTCGACCGGATCGACTGGTCGTGAACGCGGCCGTTCAGACCGATAACAGACTGAGATTCCGCTCCATCTCGGCCCACCATCCAGCCGCCGGAACATCCCGCGGCTGAATCAACGAGGCTTTGACCAGAATGTCGGGCCGGTTTTCTCGCCAAGCGTAGGAAAAAAGCTCGTCGTAATGCGCCCGCGGAAGCCATCCCTGTTCCCGTCCCGCTTCCAGCCGCATGAGCTGACGCGCGAGATCCATGCTGCTTCGCTCACAACTGCGAAACGCGTTCGAAAATCTTTGCACGGCCGCCGTGTCTCCCCGCCGAACCGCCTGGCAGGCAAGGAAAAGCGCCGTCACGGCAAGGACGTCCGACCGGTGCACCCCGCCCTCCGCCGCCAGATGTTCCGCCAGTTGAAAACTGCGCTTCCGCCGTCCCCGGCGCACCATTTCCGCCAGCGCTCGCTGCTGCCGAATGAGATATTCGTCTTCCCGCAGGTACTGCACAGCGTTTCCTCCCCTGCGCCCGGTCCCGACCCAGGCCGCTTCCCGGTACAGGATGCTCCGCCAGGGTGACAGATACGTCGGCGACACTCAGCCGTTCGGAGCAAAATATCACCCAGGGGCATCGACAGTACCCGACCGCGCAAGTCCGGGAATCCTTGTTGTGCCTCAGGAATCGGGCGTCTCAGCTCGATGGGCGGAAGTTCGCGACGCGGGTCGGTTTTCGCATCGAACTCGCGCGTTGAGTTGGCTTGCCGGTGCAGACGGGGTGACTTGCTGCGGAATCCGCATTCTGGAGGCGACTGGCCTCAGTGGACACCCGGCAGCGAGCGGGTCGGTGGTTGCGAAACGCTTTCACGCCAAGGGCTTGTTCCATGCAAGCGGAGCGGACCTCCGGGCGGTTCGTGGCCCGGTTGCCTTGGGCGGTGTGGTTTTCGAGTGCGCTTTCCGGGCGCGATTTCACCCGTTCGGCCCAGTCGGGAGCGATGGATTGAGGCGGTTGACTGCTCTGCGGCGAGCGACGGAGCGCTGAGAGAAAGCCCGCGCAGGGAGGGAGCCCGGCAGGCGGTTGCCGGGTGGCTCGGTTCCGAGCGGGCAAAACGGAGAGCAGCCAATCTCGCGCACGGAGCGCCCGACAGGGGCAATCGCTCGCACGCCGAACGTCTGACTGACGCAACCGCCCGCACGCAGAACACCCGGCAGACGCAACCACTCGCATGTGGATCATTCGACAGAGACGAGCTCTCACGCACGGAAGCCCGAAAATAGCGGTCCCTCACCCGCCGAACGTCCGAGAAGGGCAACCGCTCACAACCGGAGCACCCGAGTGCGACCCCGCTCGCACGGAACGCCCGAGAGCGGCGACCGCTCGCACAGGGAGCGCGCGAGAGTGGCAATCCCTCGCTGGAGCGCCCTCTCGCACGCGCAGCGTGCAGAAGCGCCCGATGGGCGATTTCCCGCACGAGGAGCAGGCGGCGGGCGGGTGCCGCCGATCGCTGCGCTGGCAGCGCGGTTGAGGGGCTGCCGAGGCAATACATTCCGGAGTCCCGGCCGCAGTTCACAGCCAAGACTTTCGCGTACGCCGAACTAGACCGTCGTGAAGAAGTCCGCGAGACCAGCCTGGATTCGCTCAGGCAAGGCGCAACCCCGCCGAGGTCCCGGGCATGCTCACCTAACCGGTCAGCCCGCCGTCTGTCGCCAACCGAAGTCCTGGCGGGTTACCCCATCCGCCAGTGTCGAAACCCCGCACCGCACCCCAAGTCGTCCACAACCGCTCAGCCGCGACCAGCCCGGTCCTCCCCAGGACCAGGCTGGCACATCAGCTGGCAAACCCCGCGACTGGTCCGCACACCGGCCGCGGCGTGTTCTCCCCCGCAGGCCAGGCACCGAAGTGCCTCAGGCGACCTCGGTCCGGCTGCCGCCCGGGGCGTGCAGCCCCAGCATGTCCAGCAGCAGGGCGCATTCCTGCGCGTCCTTGGCCCGCGACGCGACGGCCAGCGCTGCCTTGCGGCGGCGCTCCTCCTGCCGGGCCGCGTCCGTGTCGTCCACGAGGTCTGGCGCCGGGTGCAATCCGGTGGTCAGGTCTCGCATGGTGGCTCCTCCCCGATTGGCGTGGGCGCGGGTTTTCCGCGCTCCCTGCACACCCCTTCAACGGACGACCCGCACCGGATGTTCCGATGACTCCGATCACGTCCGCCCGCCAGGCCAGAATGGCACACGGCGGGGGCCGCCGGTGCGGCACCAGAAAATGAACCGTGCGCAGGGCGGGAAGCTCCATCGTCCTAAGTGGACACAACGGGAAAGCGCCCATTCGGGTGGCGTGAGTGGCCTCACCCGGGCGGGCGAGCCACTATCCACGCTGTGCATCCCGACCGGCGCCCCGTGCGCACCGCTCTCGTCGGGATGACTGTGCTCGTCCTCGGCGTCCTCGCCGCGCTTCAGGCGCCGAATCTGCCGCTCATCGGCGACGGCACCGCGTATGCCGCGGAATTCAGCGAGGCCGCGGGGCTCCAGACCGGCAACGACGTCCGGGTCGCGGGAGTGAAAGTCGGCCGGGTGTCGGAGGTTTCGCTCGACGGCGCGTCCGTCCGGGTGGCGTTCCGCGTATCAGGGGCCTGGCTCGGGGACCGGACATCCGCGGCGATCCGGATCAAAACGTTGCTGGGGCAGAAGTATCTCGCGCTTGACCCGGTCGGCGTCGGCTCGCTGGATCCGGACACGCCGATCCCGCGCGACCGGACCACGGTTCCGTATGACGTCCTGCCCGCCTTCCGGCAGCTGGCCACGACCGTCGACGCCATCGACACCACCCAGTTGGCGCAAAGCTTCCGCGCCATTTCCGGCACCTTCGCGCACACCCCGGCCGACGTCCGAGCCACACTGACCGGACTGTCACGGCTGTCCGATTCCCTCTCCGCCCGCGACACGAAACTGGCTCACCTTTTGGCTCAGGCGCGCACAGTTTCCGCCACGCTCGCCGACCGCGACACCCAGCTGACCCGGCTTCTCACCGACGGCAACCAGTTGCTGGACGAGGTGCGGAAACGCGAATCGGCCATTCAGTCGCTGCTCGCCGGAGCCCGCCGGTTGAGCAGCGAAGTGTCCGGGCTCGTCGCCGACAACGACCGCGAACTCGGCCCGGTGCTCACCCAGCTCGACCGGCTCACCGCGCTGCTCGAACGAAACCGCGCCTCGCTCGCGGACGGAATCCGCGCACTGGCCCCGCTCGTCCGCTTCGCCGCGAATCTCACCGGCAACGGCCGATGGATCGACGGTTACCTGTGCGGCCTGATCCTTCCCGCGCTCGGACCGGTCAACGAGCACGGCTGCTTCAGTCCATGAGCCCCGGCCCGCCGGTGATCCGCACGGTGACCTGGTTGTCGTTGTACGTATAAGCCTCGTAGGCGAACTCGACGCCGGTCTTCGCGACGTGCTCGGTCCACGCCCGGTACTCGTGCCGTTTCCAGCCGGGGAAGTTGAAGAACTCGTCGAAGTGCACGATGCTGCCGACGCGCAGCCGCGGGCCGACGTTGTCCAGCACCGTCTTCGCCGAGCTGTAGAGATCGCCGTCGACGTGCAGGAAATCGACCGGGCCGGGGTGCTTCTCCAGGAATCCGGGCAGGCTGTCGGAGAACAGGCCGACGACGAGTTCGGCTCCCGGCACGTCGGGCAGGTCGTCACGGGCGAAGGCGCCGGCGGGCATGCCGTTGAGCCACGCCTCGGGCAGGCCGTCGAACGAATCGAAGCCGTACACCTCGGTCGCCTCGCGCGCGGCGGTGATGGTGCGCAACGTGTTGCCGGACGCGACGCCGAACTCCAGCGCCATCCCGCCGGTCGGCGCGAGGGAAAGCGCGTACTCCAGCGTTTCCTTCGGGCTGCCGAAATGCTGTGCCCCGATCAGGCTTTCGCGCGCGAAGACGTTGCTCTCCAACGCCGCGTCCTGATCGCCTGCGTACACGATGTCGCGGCGGCTGCGGATCTCGAACTCGACCACGCGGTCCAGCAGGCGATCCCCCTGCCGGACGATCTCGGACCGCAGATCCTCGCGCGTCCGTTCCAGTTCCGCGCGCAGTTCCGAACGCAATTCGGCGAGCTGCTCGGCGTGCGGATCGTGCAGGCGGGCCGCGGCCCGGCGCAGCACCAGGCCGGCCTTCCGGCGCAGCGCAGGGCCCAAAGTCCTTGTCGTCAGCCGATCTTGGCTTTCCTGGTTCATCCCGGGACGATAGCCGACAACCGGACACCGTCCCGCACTGCCCGGTCTACCCGGGAGTAGCCGATCGCCTGACCACCGCGGATCCCTGTGCGGCCGCGCATAACGCCGAGTCTCCTTCTCTGTCCACTGTGTACAGATCGCAGCGGCACGTTGCCCGCGAACGGCTCGCTTGGACGACCACCGCTTCCGCGCGCAGCAGTACGCCGTCGGCGGGCACGAGGTAGTCGATCGAGAAACCGCTCGTGAGCAACTGCGGGCCGAGCACGGTTCCGGCGGCGAAGGTGAGCGCGTTGTCCGCGGCGTAGGCGAGGACGCCGCCGTGCAGGTAGCCGTTCTGCTGCCGGAGGTCGTCGCGGACGTCCAGTTCCAGCACCGCGCGTCCGTCTCCGAACTCCTCGACCCGCGCGCCGAGCAGGACGCTGAACGGTTGCGCGGCGAGCCCGGCGCGCGCGAAGTCTAAGTCCATTTTCAGCCCTCACTTCAGTAGTGAAGTACTTCAGTAGTGAAGTGAGGATGGCGGCGAGAAGAGAACGCTGTCAAGATCCCCGCATGGCCGCCGACGAACGACTCTTCTTCCTGCTGCAGAGCGCGGCCCACCGGCTGCGCGTCGAGGGTGACCGGCGCTGCCTCGCCGCGGGCGGCGTGACGACCGCACAGCTCGGCGCGCTGCTCGCGGTGTACGACCAGCCCGGGCTCACCCAGCGGGAACTGGCCGCCGAACTGGGCCAGCGCGAATCGGCAATCACGGCGATGACCGGGCGGTTGATCGACGCGGGACTGATCGTCCGGCAGCCGCATCCGGAACAGCACCGGGCGCTGGTGCTGGACCTGACCGCGGAGGGGACCGCGACGATCGCCCGGTTGCGGCCGGTGATCGAGTCGTTCAACCGCGAACTGCACGCGCTGCTCGGAGACGCGTTCGGGCCGACCAGCGAGGCGCTGCGGTATCTGGCCGGCTGGCCAGGCTGAGTCCTGATCCCCCTGACCGCGGCGCGTGCGGGCAGCGACGCCTAGGCGTTCGTGAGGGGCCCTGTCCGGGTACCCGGCCAGGCGCGGACCGGCTAGCTTCACCAGATGTCACCCGCCACACCCGCCCCCGCTGCCTCGCGGCAACGTGCGAGCCCCATCATGTCCGGGGTGGCGATCATGACGGCCCGGCTCTGGTGGGCCTGGCAGACGGTCCGATCCGCAGGCGTTGCTTACCTCTCGGCTCAGCGTTCGGAGCCGTCCCCGCCCTGTTCGGCGAGAAACCGCTCGAACTGCGAGCCCAGTTCGTCCGCCGTCGGCATGTGCTCCTGTGATTCGGCGAGCAGGCTGTGCCCGGAGGCTTCGGTGAACGTGTCGTACTGACGTTCCAGCGCGCGCACCACGTCGGCGGATTCCTCGGATTCGGCGACCTGGCGGTCGATCTCCGCCTTGGCCACCTCGGCCGCGGTGCGCAGTTCGCCGTCGGGCAGGCGCAGGCCGGTGGCCTTGCCGACCGAGTCGAGGATCGTCAGCGCGGCGGCCGGGTAGGTCGACTGCGCCAGGTAGTGCGGCACGTGCGCGGCGAAGCCCATCGCGTCGTGGCCCCATTCGCCGAAGCGGTACTCCAGCATCGCGGCGGCGCTGCCGGGGACCTGCATGCGGTTCGGCAGCGGCTGATGCTCGCCGACCAGGTGCTCGCGGGTCGCGTGCGCGGTGACGCCGAGCGGGCGCGTGTGCGGGGCTCCCATCGGAATCCCGTGGTATCCCACGGTGAGCCGCACGCCCCAGCGTTCCACCAGCTGCCGCACGGCGGCCGCGAACAGCTCCCATTCGCGATCCGGCTCGGGGCCGGACAGCAGCAGGAACGGGATGCCGTCGTCGTCGTGCAGCAGGCGCACGACCAGCTCGGGGGCCTCGTATTCCTCCCAGTGGTCGACCGCGTAGATCATCGACGGGCGTCGGGACCGGTAGTCGATGAGCCGGTCGACGTCGAACCGCGCGACGACCCGGTTCTCGACCTCGCCGGTGAGGTGGTCGGTGACCAGCCGCCCGGCCGAGCCCGCGTCCATGAAGCCCTCGAAGAAGTGCAGAAGCACCGCTCCGTCCAGGTCGGGGACGTCCGAGTCCACCTCGTACAGTTCCTCGGGATCGAGTCCCACCGGATCCTCCTGCTGCTCGCTTGCACGGACGTACGCGATACAACGCCGCCCGGCTGCGTTTCCATCCCGCGCGCGGCAGAAATAGTAACGCCCTGCACTCGCCACCCACCCCGGATCGGGGCATCGTGACACTTGTCGTGGGCATCGACGCCTCCGGTCGGGCACTCTGAGCAGGTGAACACCGAGGAATCCACCACGCTTGAACTGCGGCTGCGTCCGCCCGAACACCGGGTGAGCCGCCGGGCGATCGGCCACTGGGCGGCGTCGGCGGGGGCGGGCTGGCTGCTCGTGCTCGCGGTGCAGGCGGTGGTGGTCGCGACCGCGGACGACCCGCCGTCGTGGCTCACGGTGACACTGCTGCTCTCCTGCGTGCTGGCCCCGCTTCATCTGCTCGTCATGCCGCAGTGGCGCTACCGCGTGCATCGCTGGGAAGTCACCGGCGAGGCCGTCTACACCCAGTCCGGCTGGCTGAAGCAGGAGTGGCGGATCGCGCCGATCTCGCGGATCCAGACGGTGGACGTCGAACGCGGCCCGCTGGAGCAACTGTTCGGGCTGGCCCGGCTCACCGTCACGACGGCGTCCGCCGCCGGTCCGCTGCGCGTCTCCGGACTCGACCGGGACGTCGCGGTCGCGCTGGCCGACGAGCTGACCCGCACCACCCAGGCCGTTCGCGGGGACGCGACGTGAACGCGACCGCACCCTCCCCGCCGGTCGCCGCCGAAGGCACCGGCGACGCGCCCTGGCATCGTCTCGATCGCCGGATGTTGCTGATCCGCCCGGTTCTCGACCTGGTGAAGTCGCTGCCGGTGCTCGTTGGCGCGCTGGTGCTCGGCCACGGGAATTACTGGCAGTGGATCGGTCTCGCCGCCACCGCGGTGACGATCGGCGTCGGCATTTCGCACTGTCTCACCTCGCGCTACCGCGTCACCGCGACCCAGATCGAATGGCACACCGGGTTGCTGCTGCGCAAGCAACGCGCCATTCCGCGCGATCGAATCCGTGCCGTAGACGTGCTTTCGGAACCGAAACATCGGCTTTTCTCGCTGTCGGCAGTACGAATCGGTACCGGAAGGCACGATCACGGCAAGGGACCGGGCAAGGACCAACTGGTGCTCGACGCGGTCACTCGCGCGGAGGCCCAGCGGCTGCGGACCTTGCTGCTGCACCGGAAACCGGCCGAAACGCAAGCGGCGCAACCGCCGGAGTCGCTCGTCGCCGAGGTCGACAAGCGCTGGGTGCGCTACGCGCCGTTCACGCTGTCCGGACTCGCGGTGGTCGCCGCGATCCTCGGCACGGTCTATCACTTCGCGCACGAACTGCATTTCGATCCGACGAGTTTCGGGCCGGTCCGCGACCTCACCGCCCGCGCGCTCGAACAACCGGTGTGGCTCACCGTGGTGCTGGCGGCGGCCGGGCTGCTCGTGCTGGTGTCGGTGTTGTCGGTCGGCGGATACGTGTTGTCGTTCTGGAACTTCCGGCTCACCCGCGAACCAGGCGGCACGCTGCACATCCGGCGCGGGCTGATCACGACGCGGTCGGTGTCGATCGAGGAGGACCGGCTGCGCGGGGTCGAGATCAAGGAACCGTTGCCGCTGCGGATGGTCGGCGGCGCGAAGTGCGTCGCGGTCGCGGCCGGACTGCGCGAGGGCAAGGGCGCCGACCGCGGCGGCGGCCTGTTGCTGCCGCCTGCTCCGGCAGGGAAGGCCAGGGAGATCGCGGGCGAGGTGCTCGGCGAGGACTTCGCGAATGTCCCCCTCGTCCGGCATTCCCCGCGCGCGCGGACCCGCCGGATCACCCGTGCCGTCTTCTCCGTGCTGGCGCTCTCGGCCGCGCTGTTCGCCCTGGCCTGGCTCGATGTCCTGCCGGAATGGCCGTGGCAGGCCGCGCTCGTGCTGCTGCCGTTCGCGGTCTTGGTCGGCTTCGACCGGTACCGCTCGCTCGGCCACGCGATCACCGGCCGGTACCTCGTGACCCGTTCCGGGTCGCTGGCCAGGGCGACGGTCGCTGTCCGGCGCGACCGGCTCACCGGGATCGTCGTGCACCAGTCGCTGTTCCAGCGGCGGGCCGGGCTGGTCACCGTCACCGCGCCGATCGCCGCGGGCCGCGGGCACTACCGCGTGCTCGACGTCGAACAGGGCACCGGGCTCGCGCTCGCCGACGCCGCCGTCCCCGGATTGCTGACCCCGTTTATTGCTGTGTCAGAAAAACCGTGACCTGTGGTAATTTACCGACGCGTTCGTGACTGAATTCGGTGCTCTCACGAAGAGGTTTCAGGATGTCTGAACCCGGGCTCCGTCGCACGGCCGGTGCCAACAGTTCCCGGAAAGTGCTCCAGTTGCTGTTGTCGTTCACCGAACAGCGCTGGGAGGCCAGCGTGGCGGAACTCGCCGGGGTGATCGGCAGCCCGGTCGCCACCACCTATCGCTACGTGCAGCTGCTGAAAGAGCTGCAATTGCTCGAGGAGTCGCGGTCCGGGCGGTACCACGTCACCAGCCGCGTGATGCCGCTCGCGCGCGCCGCCCGCCTCGCGAACGACCTGGCGCGGATCGCGCGGCCGACGATGGAGGAGGCCGCGCGCGAACTCGGCGAGACGATCCTGCTGTTCCAGCACTTCGGCGACTTCGCGGTGTGCAGCGACCGGGTCGAATGCGACCGCGCGATGCGGTTCACGTTCCAGCCGGGGCATTCCATCCCGCTCGGTGTCGGAGCGACCGGGAAGATGCTGCTCGCGCTGCTGCCCGACGGAGAACGCGAACGCCAGGTCGCCCGGATCGCCGATGAGCGCGGCACCGAGGTCCGCGACGCCCTCAAACACGCGCTGGCCAACCGCTACGCGCAGAGCTGGGGCGAGATCGAGGACGGCGTGTGGGCCTGCTCGGTGCCGGTCGACGCGGACCGGCTCCGGCCGAGCGTGCTGAGCCTGGTCGGACCGGCCACCCGCGTCGGCGACGCGGAGCGCGAGCGGGCCATCACCGCGCTGCGTGCTTACGCGGAGCAGATCGGAAAAGCGATTTCCGAGTACTCCGTGTAGCCGTAAGGTCTGGCCAGTGATCCGTCTCGCCGCCCCTGCCGACCTTACGGTGCTGCCTGACCTCGAACGTGCCGCCGGAGAACCGTTCCGGTCCGTCGGCATGGCCGAGATCGCCGACGACGCACCGCCCTCGGTCGAGGAGCTCTCGGTGTTCCAGTCCGCCGGCCGATGCTGGGTCTGGGACGACGACGGGACGATCGCCGCGTACGTGCTCGCCGAGGAGGTCGACGGTTTCGGGCACGTGGAACAGGTTTCGCTGCTGCCGAGCCACGCGCGCCGCGGAGTGGGGCGGGCGCTGATCGAGACTGTCGGCGAGTGGGCCGCGGAGCGCGGGTTGTCCGGGCTGACGCTGACGACGTTCGCCGAGGTGCCGTGGAACGCGCCCTACTACGAGCGGCTCGGGTTCCGCGTGCTGGCCGACGATGAGCAGGGACCGGCGCTGCGGGAGATCCGGCGGGCGGAGATCGCGCGAGGGCTGGACCGGTGGCCGAGGGTGGCTATGGTTCGGATTTCCTTGTAGCACAAGCGATTTCGCGGCCGCTCAGGCTGATTCCGCCAGGATCGTCCGGGCCTGCGTCAGCGCGAAGCCCAGCAGGTTCAGCCCGCGCCATCGCGCCGGATTCTCCGCGTCCGGATCGTCCGCGGTCAGCCCGATGCCCCACACCCGGTCAAGCGGGCTCGCCTCCACCAGCACCCGCTTCCCCGTGCTCAGCAGGAACCGACGCAGCTCCGGGTGCTGCCCGAACTTGGCGACGCTGCCGGCGAGCACGATCTCGCCGCGGCGGGCGTCCCACTGATCCTGGTCGAAGCCCGCGACGCCGCGTCCCAGCTCCTTGGCCTGTCGCGGATGCCGGACTTCCAGGATCCGCTCGGCGTTCGTTTCGTCACCGAACAGCAGTGCCTTCCGCCACATCATGTAGTGCTCGGCCGTAGCGAACGTCCGGCCGTCCACAGTGAAGGGCGCCGGCCACCACTGGCTCAGACAGCCCCGCCCGGCGCTTCCGTCGCTCTCCGGCCGGTGTCCCCAGAAGAACAGGAACTTGGCTCGCTGTCCGCGGCTCATCCGGTCGGTCAGCTCGGCGACGTCCCGCGGGTTCTCCTCCGTGAGACGGCAGTCTCGCAGCGCCGATCCCTGTCGAGGAACCGATTTCGGCCGCCGCCCCGCGGCCGCGGCCGCCCGGTCCCGGCCAGGGTCGCTCGGGAGGGGGACCTGGATTGCCGCCGGAATCGAACACGTGTTCTACTGGTCGGGCCGGCCCCGGAGGGGGAAGCTCCGCGGGCCGGCACCCAGGCAGAACGTGTCCGTCGATCGATCCCCAGGAGGCAGTGTGGCGGTCAAGATCACCCACCTCGCCAGTGGTCAGCAGGTCCGCTTCGCGAACGCGGACGGTGCTCGCCGCTATGCCGAAATCATGGGCGGCGGGGTGGACAAATGGCGGTTCACGGTCGTTCCCGGGGACAGCGGGGCACCCGGCATGCCTGCGGCGGTCGTGAACGTGCCGGTGTGGCGGACCGTCGCCCGGTGACGTCCGCCCGATGCCCGTCGTGCGACACCCGGTGCTTGCCGCACGACGGGCGACAGGGCATCCGCGACCGATGGAGATCGCCGGAGAACCCGTTTGCCCGTTGACACCACGGTGATCGGCCCGGCGCGCAACCGCCGTGCCGATCACCGGAACAACGTCACCTGCTGTTTGTTGCTTACCGGCCACGCGTTGTGCTCCACTGTCGATCACCCACTGCTGTAAGTCCCGCTTCAGCGGGACCGCCGCTTGTCAGCAGCGACCACCTCGGCACGGCCCTGCACCCGTGCCCGACGGACAGAAGGAGCGGCTCCTTTGCTTGCGCACCAGCGTGGAACACATCGGCGTGGAAAAATCCGGGTCACCGTCGCGTTGTCGGTCCTCGCGCTCGCGGTCGGGGCCGGTGCGGCCCACGCGGCGCCGGCGGCCACCCCGAAGGCCACGGCGTGGCCCGGCGGGTCGAAAGTGGCCATCGCCGACGACTCCGGGGTTTTCGGCAGCAACCTCAGCGGCGTGTCGTACGAATCGCCCACCGTGCTGTGGGCGGTGAAGAACGGCCCGAGCACCCTGTACCGGCTCGTCCAGGACGGCAAGAAGTGGCGGCCCGACACCGCCAACGGCTGGTCCGAGGGCAAGTCCATGCACTACTCCGACGGCAGCGGCGACCCGGACGCCGAAGGGGTCGTCTTCACCCCGGACGGGGTCTTCACCTCCACCGAGCGAGACAACGACGACGGCGACACGAGCAAGCCCGCCGTGCTCCGGTACGCGACTTCCGGATCGGGCAAGTCGCTGAACGCGACCGGGGAATGGGACCTCACCGCCGACCTGCCGTCGGTCGAGCCCAACAAGGGGCTCGAAGCCATCTCCTGGGTCCCGGACTCGGCGCTCACCGCGCACAAATTCCGGGACGAGCACACGAAAGCCGCCTACAACCCGGCGAGCTACCCGAATCACGGGACCGGCCTGTACTTCGTCGGGCTCGAGGCCAACGGGAAGGTCTACGCGTACGCGCTCGACCAGTCCGGCGGCAAGTACACGCGCGTCGCCACCATCGACAGCGGGTTCCCGGCGGTGATGGACCTCGAGTACGAGCCGTCGACCGGTCACCTGTGGGCCGAATGCGACAACACCTGCAAGGGCCGCACCACCACGCTCGACGTCAACTCCCAGGGCGCGTTCGCGGTCACCGCGCAGTACGACCGTCCGTCCGGGATGTCGAACTACAACAACGAGGGTTTCGCGATCTCGCCGACCTGCGCGAACGGCACCAAGCAGGTCGTGTGGTCCGACGACGACAACGACGACAACCACGCGCTCCGCACCGGAACGCTCGCCTGTAAGTAGTCCTTCGCAGACAGACAACTGCGGCGGCACCGGAAACCCGGCGCCGCCGCAGTGTCATGAGAACGTCAGTTCTTCAGCAGCCGGTCCAGCGCCCGGGGAACAGCCGCGGCCAGCAGGTCCAGTTCCGCCTCTTCGGCGACCAGCGGCGGCGACACCGCCATCCCCTTGCCGAGCGAGCGCACGATCACGCCCTCCTCGAGCAGGAACTTGTGCAGCCGCCCTGGCGCGCCCGGGTCCGCGGCCAGCAGGTCCGGCGCGAGTTCCACCGCGGCCAGGAATCCCAGCCCGGCGCGGACTTCCGCCACCGCCGGATGCCCGACCGCGCCGGAAAGCGCGTCCGCGAGCGGCTTCTCCAGCGCCTTGCCGCGCGGGATGATGTCGTCGCGCTCGTAGATGTCGAGCGTCGCGTTCGCCGCGGCGCAGGCGACCGGGTGCCCGGCGTACGTCGCGCCGTGGCGCAGGATCGGCGCGCCCGGGCGGCCAGTGAAGAACGGCTCCGCGACGTGCGGCGCGACCAGCAGCACGCCCAGCGGGATCGTCCCGCTCGTCACTCCCTTCGCCGTGGTCACCAGGTCCGGCTGCACCGACCAGCGGTCGATGCCGTACCAGGTGCCGAGCCTGCCCCACGCGCAGATCACGCAGTCCGCGACGAACAGCACCTCGTGTTTGCGGCAGATCGCCGCCACTTCCTCGATGTAGCCGTCCGGCGGCAGCAGCACGCCGCCCGCGCCGATGACCGGTTCGCAGAAGAACGCGGCGACCCGCTCCGGTCCGACGCGGAGGATTTCCCCTTCCAGTGCCGCCGCGTTGTCATACGGCACCTGGGAGAAATCCGCGGCAGGCGGGCCCCAGCCCTCCGCGTTCACCGGGATCCCGGCCGCGGCGGTGCCGAATCCGTGAGTGCCGTGGTAGCCCTGGGTCCGGCTGATGACGTGGGTCTTGTCCGGGCGTCCCGTGTGGACGAAGTAGGACCGCGCGATCTTCACCGCGGTGTCCACCATGTCGCCGCCGCCCGAGCCGAGGAACACCTTCGACCCCGGCACCGGAGCCAGCTCGGACAGCCGCGAAGCCAGCTTCAGCGCCGGTTCGTTCGCGACGCCGCCGAACAGGTTGTACGCGTCGAGCTTCTCCAGCTGCTCGGTCACCGCGCGGGTGATCTCGGGACGGCCGTGGCCGAGGTTCGAGTACCACAGCGACGCGGAGGCGTCGAAGTAACGACGGCCCGCGTCGTCCCAGACATAGGACCCCTCGCCGCGGGTCACCACGAACCGGTTTCCGTCGACCGCGCCCATGTCCGCGAACGGGTGCCACAGCGGGTTCGGCTGCTGGTCCGGCATTGCTCCTCCTCGGGGGTCGGCTCAACCGGCCGGTGCCGCGGGGAGCGGCGACCGGCCGCCGCCGCCCTTTCTACCCGCCCGGCCGGGGATCGGCGAACCGCGACCCCTCGACGCGCGCCATCGCGGAATTCCGCGGTCCGGAGTCCCGATGGCTCCGATGGCGCTGTCCCCGGCCGGGCAGACTAGGCGCCGGCCGCCGCGCCGGACGACGCCATGCCAGCTCGCCCTTGTACAGCTCGGCGGCACGGACCAGATCGGCGTAGGCCTCGACGTGGATCCGGTTGATCGCGTCGTGCGCGTCCCGGGCGGCCGCGTCGAGCCACGCGCAGTAGTCGCTTCGGGTCTGGGTCCGCATCGCGCGCCCCCGCTCAGACGTTTTCGACGGTGGTTGCCTGTGCGTTCGCGGGCGCGGAACTGAGCGACGCGCCCTTCCGGTCCTTGACGAAGAAGCTGGTGACCAGGCCGATCAGGGTCATCGCGGCGAGGTAGCCGCCGACCGCGTAGACCGTGCCGGTGCTGGTCTGCAGTGTTTCGGCGATGGTCGGCGCGAACGCCCCGCCGAGCACCGCGCCGATCGCGTACGAGATCGCCGCGCCGCTGTAGCGGACGGTCGTCGGGTACATCTCCGCGTACAGCGCGGACTGCGGGCCGTAGGTGAGCCCGAGCCCGACCGAGAACAGGAACAGCGCCACCAGAAGCAGTCCGACGTTGGCCGTGTTGAGCAGCGCGAAGAACGGGAACATCCACACCAGCTGGATGACGAACCCGATCTGGTAGGTGCGGACGCGGCCGATCCGGTCCGCGAGCCAGCCGCCGAGCAGCGTGCTCACCAGCCAGGCGACCGCGGACAGCATCACCGCGATCAGCACCGTCGAACGGCCGAGGTGCAGGGTCTTCGTCGCGTACGACTGCACGTATCCGCCGGTGGTCATGTATCCGACGGCGTTGTTGGCCGCGAACAGCAGCGCACCCGCGATGACCAGCTTCCAGTGGTGCCGGAACAACTGCACCAGCGGCATGCTCGACCGCGCCTTCTTCTCGCGGACCTCCTCGAACACCGGGCTTTCCGCGACCCGCGACCGGATCATCAGGCCGGCGACGATCAGCACGACGCTCAGCAGGAACGGGATCCGCCAGCCCCACGCCAGGAACTGCTCCGGCGAGGTCAGCGCGGTGACCAGCGCGAGGACGCCGTTGGCCAGCAGCAAGCCGATCGGCACGCCGATCTGCGGGAACGCGCCGTACAGCCCGCGCCGCTGCGCGGGCGCGTGTTCGACCGCGAGCAGTGCCGCGCCGCCCCATTCGCCGCCCGCGGAAAGCCCCTGCACGATGCGCAGCAGCACCAGGATGATCGGTGCCCACACCCCGATCGACGCGGTGTTCGGCACCAGGCCGATCAGCACCGTCGAGATCCCCATCAGCAGCAGGGTGAGGATCAGCATCGCGCGCCTGCCGAGCCGGTCGCCGAGATGTCCGGCGATGATCGCGCCGACCGGGCGGAAGAAGAAGCTGATGCCGACCGTCGCGAACGACACGATCAGCGCGTCCTTGCCGAGCACCGCGAAATACTGCGTCGCGAACACCAATCCGGCGCAGATCGCGTAGATGAAGAAGTCGAACCATTCGATAGTCGTGCCGACCATCGCCGCCAGTACGACCCGGCGGTGCTCTCTGCTGATCCCGGACGTGCGCGTCATCGCGCCTCCCCTGCTGCTGACGGTGCTTCAGGCCGCGTCAGATCGTATATAATTAGTCACGATCCTCACAAGCCTCAATCAGGTAACTGAGCAGGCCTTTTGTCTACATTGGTCGGAACTGGCCGCGTACCTGCGGATTCCGGCCAGCGGCCGCAGCGGGCAGATGGTATATTATTTAGCACGGCGAACGGACCGGTTACGGTTGCCTGGACACCCCGCCCCGGCGGGTTGCGAAGGGGAGGCGAGGGATGTCCACAACGCACGAACAGGCGGGGCTCAGCAAGAGCCAGCACACGTACCAAGTGCTGAAGTCCCGGATCACCGCGGGCGAATACCCGGCAGGGCACCGGCTCGTCCTGGGTTCGCTGGCCAAGGAATTCGACGTGAGCACGGTCCCGGTGCGGGAAGCGGTGCGGCTGCTGCAAGCCGAGGGACTGGTGCACTTCGAGCGCAACGTCGGCGCGACCGTCGCGGCGATCGACCCGGTCGGCTACGAGCACACGATGCAGATGCTCGCGATCGTGGAAAGCGCGGCGACCGCGCTCGCCGCGCCGCATTTGACGGCCGACGACCTCGCCGAGGCTGGCGAGCTCAACGACCGGATGCGCGCCGGTCTCGACCAGCTCGAACCGGTCGAATTCACCCGGCTCAACCACGAGTTCCACGAGGTGCTCTACACCCGCTGCCCCAATCCGAGCCTGGTCGACCTGGTCAAGAAGGGCTGGGCCCAGCTCGCCACGATCCGCGATTCGACCTTCTCGTTCGTGCCCGCCCGCGCGCTCGCCTCGGTCGCCGAACACGACCAGTTGCTGGACCTGATCCGCTCCGGTTCCGGAGCCGAATGGATCGAGCACTGCGCGCGGGCACACCGGTCAGCGACGCTGGACGCGTTCCTCAGCTGGGAGGCGGACGCGCACCACAGCTGACCTCACGCGGTCATGCGCGCGAGGATCGTCGCGAAATCCTGCTGTGGCACGGGAAACAGGCCGCGGCGAAACGGCAAACCCCAATGCGCGGGGTCGGTGACAAACGACAACTGACCGACCAGCGGCTTCGCGTCCACTCGCTGGCAAGCGTGGAAGGAAGCCGCGAGCCGCCACGGCTGGAAGTCGTCGCTGACGTAGGCCTGGTACGGTTTTTCGCCGGTGATGGTGGCCCACGCGGTGAACTGCCGGACGGGCGAGCCGCCCTGCAAACTCGTACGCGGCGAGTAGAAAATCATCTCGTCGCCGGGACGCGGCCGGCGAAGCCGTTTGCCCGCACCGTGATCAGCCTGGGTGAAGCCGCCCTCGATGGCGGCTTCCACGTGGTCCAGGCTCACGGTGTTGATCCAGAATCGCTGGCCAGAAGGGCTCACTTTGCGGTCAGCCCTTCGACGAGGCCAGTCGTCGGCCTGCCGAGGAGCCGGGACAGATCGTCGCCGACCCGCGCGAAAACCCCGGCGGCGATGGTTTCGTCGAGACTGACCAGGAAACTCACCAGTTCCTCGTCCATTCCCGTTTTGCCGAGCAGCGCCCGCAATTCCTCGGGAGCGACCGGCCGATAGGCGACTTCCCGCTCCAGCACAACCGACATCGCTTCGGCAATGTCGGCGTAGGTGAAGTCCGTGTCGCCGGAAAGGCTGTACGTGACGTTGTCGTGCCCATCGGTGGCGACCACGACGGCCAGCGCCTCGGCCAGGTCTTTCCGGCTCGCCGCCGCGACAACAGCGTCACCGGTCGCCGCGGCGAGAACTCCGGTGAAGCGGGGGCCGGCCAGCGACTGGACATAGTTCTCGATGTACCAGGTGTTCCGCAGGATCGTGTACGGCACGCCGGAAGCGGCAAGGGCCTTCTCGGTCGCCCGGTGGTCGGCGTTGATCTCGAACCGGTCGTCGTCGGCGCGGACTCCGCTGGTGTAGTAGACGTGCCGGGCGTTCTTCGCGGCTTCGATGACCGATTCGTGCTGGGCAAGGCGATTCTCGTCGCGTCCGGAGATCAGCACGATGTCCGAATGCCGCCTGACCAGCTCCGCGACGCCAGCCGCGTCCGACAGGTCGACGGTCGCGGCACGGAACCCGGCGGACGCGAGTTCCGCGAGGCGCGCCGGGTTCCGCCCGGCCGCGGTGATCGTCTCGGGACTCATGCCCCGCACGGCCAGCGCGTCCAGGACGTGCTGGCCGAGTGCCCCGGTAGCCCCGAAAACGAGGGTGCTCGCCTCAGCCACGGTCGTGGAGGGTGACGTGGTAGCCGTCGGGGTCGGCGAAGGTGAACGTGCGGCCGAAGGGACCGTCGATCGGCGCGGAGACGATCCGGTGCCCGTCGGCGACGAGCGCGTCGTGAACGGCCTGGACGTCGGTGGCGAGCAGCCAGATCGCGGCGCCGATGCCGGGCTGGGCGACGGAGGCGAGATCGGTGCCGGGAACGACCTCGCGGAGGGCGAACGCGATCGGCTTCGTCTCGAAGACGACGGCGTGCGGCGGCCCGGCAGGCGAGCGGACGAGACCGAGGTAGCGCTCGTAGAACGCCTGGGAAGCATCCAGGTCACGCGCCTGGAGCGAGAGGAAATCGGGGCCGATGGCGGGCACGGTACTGCTCCTTCTCTTCGTGTCAGGTTCCTGACACGAGCCACTGTATGTCAGAATCCTGACATGAGTCAAGACGGTGGTGTCGACCTGGACAAGTCGTTGGGCTACCTGCTGAAAGAGACGTCGAGCGCGCTGCGGGCGGCCATGGAGGAGGTGCTGCGCCCGCTCGGGATGACGGTGACGCACTACTCGTGTCTCGAACTGCTGGCGCAGCGGCCCGGCCTGTCGAACTCCGAACTCGCGCGGGGGACGTTCGTGACCCGGCAGTCGATGAACGTGCTGCTCCAGGCCCTGGAGCGGGACGGCTACGTGACCAGGCCCGCGGAAGCGCCCGTCGGGAAGGCCCTCCCCACCCGGCTCACGCCGCGCGGACGGCGGAGCCTGGAGAAGGCGAGCGCCGCGGTCCGGGCCGTCGAGGTCAGGATGCTGTCCGGGCTGACCGAGGCCGAGCAGTCGGACGCGTTCCGGATCCTGCGAAGCATGGCCAGTTCGCTTCGGGACGGCGGATAGCTCAGCGCGGTTTCCGGTACCACCGCGGCGAAGTGTTCAGCGGCGGCTTGAGCTTCGCGCGCACTACCAGCACGTTCGGCTCGTCCGATTCGACGAATTCGCTCAGCAGACGGCGAAACGCCCGGCCGAAGCCGGACACCCGGTCCGCGTGCACGCCGAACGAACGGGCCAGTCCGACGAAATCCGGGCTGTCCCAGTCGACTCCGCGGTGCGGCAGGCCTTCCTGGTCCTGGTCGAAGCGCAGCATGCCGTAGCCGCCGTCGTCGACGACCACGACCGTCACCGGCAGCTGTTCCTCGGCGAGCGTCGCCAGATCCCCTACCGCGTAAAGGAAACCGCCGTCGCCGGTGACGCACAGGACGCGGCCGCCGCCCGCCGCCTCGGCCGCCGCGCCCGCGCCGAGCGACGCCGGGAAGCCGTAGCCGAGCGTGCCCCAGCCCATCGGGTACGCCAGCCGCCGCGGCGCGCGGACCCGGTGGAAGCCGCCGATCCAGTACCCGGCGACGCACATGTCCGCGACGATCGTCCCGTCGGCGGGGAGCACTTCCTCCAAAGTGGACAGAAAGTCGGCGGCCTGCGGTTCCTCGTCGCGGATGCGCCTGCGCACCCGGCGGCCGATGCCGGCCAGCCGCGCGGTGAGTTCGTCCAGGCCGGGCCGCGTTTCCGGGTGCAGGGATTCGACGACGCGGCGGGCGTCGCCGACCAGGGTGACGTCCGGCCGGTAGTTCTTGGCCGCGTCCCCGGCATCGACGTTGATCGCGATCAGCTTCGGCGGCGCGGGCATCTGCCAGTTCTGCGTCATCAGGCCGTCGAAGTCGGTGCCGATGCCGAGCACCACGTCGGCCTCGTCCCACAGCTGCCCGACCTCCGGCGCGTGCACCGGATTCGGGGCCAGACAAGGATGTTCGGGCGGAAGCAGACCGCGGGCGCCGAAGGTGGTGAGCACCGGCGCGGCCAGCCTTTCGGCGAGATGCCCGATCGCTTCCCCAGCCTCGGAGCGCAATGCGCCGCCGCCCGCCCAGATCAGCGGACGGCGCGCGGACGCCAGCAGCTCGGACGCGCGAGGCAGATCGGGCAGGTCGAGCACGCGTTCGGCGGGCGGCGCGGGCGGTTCGCGCGGCGGCGTGGTCTCGCGGAGGAAATCGGTCGGAATACCCAAATACACCGGGCCGCTTTGCGGCATCAGCGCGAGCCGGGCGGCACGGTGCAACGTCGCGGCGATCTGGTCCGCGCGGTGCACCGTGAACCCGGCCTTCGTCACCGGTGCGAACATCGCCTGCTGGTCCGAGGTTTCGTGCAGCACACCGCGCACGACACCCGGACGGCGCAGCGTCGACGGAATGTCGGTGGCGATCACGAGCACCGGGGCCGCGGATGCCATCGCTTCGCCGACCGCACCGAGCGTGTTCGCCGCTCCGGGGCCGGTGGTCACGAGCGCGACGCCGAGTTTTCCCGTCCTGCGCGCATAACCGTCGGCGGCATACCCCGCGGTCTGTTCGTGCCGGACGTTGACGAGCCGGATCCCGGTGTCCGCCAACGCCTCCCACAGCGGCAGATTGTGGACTCCCGGCAGGCCGAACACCACCTCGGTCCCGAGAGCCGTGAGCGCGTCCCCCAGCTGCTGAGCTCCAGTCCGTCCTGCCACGCCAGCGATGGTATCCGCCTCGCGTAAGCAGCTGCAGACACGTCACCGGACAGGGTTTGTCATCGCCGCGCGGCCCGGTTGTCCCCCACCTGGCCGCGAGATCTGAGGCACCGCCTTTTTCGTGCGTACACTCCGGGTGCCGGGGACGCCGAGGTACCCGGCGCGGCGGAAAGGGGTGGCGCGATGCCGTTGATGCCGGTGACCGACTCGATGTTCCTGATGGTCGAGACCCGCGAGCACCCGATGCACGTCGGCGGGCTCCAGCTGTTCCGCAAACCCGACGGCGCGGGCGAGGACTATCTGCGCGATCTCCGCCGGTCCCTGCTCGAATCGGACAACATGCGCGGCGTGTTCCGGATGCGGCCGAGCCGTCCGGTGAACACCGTCGGGCACGTGCGCTGGTCGCGCGACACCGATCTGGAGCTCGACTACCACTTCCGGCATTCCGCGCTGCCGCAGCCGGGCCGGATCCGCGAACTGCTCGAACTCACCTCGCGCTGGCACAGCACGCTGCTCGACCGGCACCGGCCGCTGTGGGAAACGCACCTCATCGAAGGACTGCGCGACGGCCGGTTCGCGGTGTATTCGAAGATCCACCACGCGCTGATGGACGGCGTTTCGGCGCTGCGGCATCTGCAGGGCACGCTGTCCGACGACCCCTACGACCTGGACTGCCCGCCGCCGTGGGGTTCGCGCGAGAAGCCAGCCGCGCACCACAACGGCAAGGCCTCGGCGTCGCCGTTCGCGCTGGTGGGCAAGACGCTCGAACAGGTCGCGGGGATCGCGCCGGCCGCGGCGAAGGTGGCGCGCGAGGCGTTCCGCGAGCACCGGCTCACGCTGCCGATGCAGGCGCCGAAGACGATGCTGAACGTGCCGATCGGCGGCGCGCGCCGGTTCGCCGCGCAGTCCTGGCCGCTCGACCGGGTGCGCGAGGTCGCCACCGCCGCGGGCGTGTCCCGCAACGACGTCGTGCTCGCGATGTGCTCCGGCGCGCTGCGCGACTACCTGATCGAACAGAGCGCGCTGCCGGACGCGCCGCTGGTCGCGATGGTCCCGGTGTCCCTGCGCCGCCGCGACTCCGGGGACGCGACCGGCAACAACATCGGCGCGCTGCTGTGCAACCTGGCCACCGACCTGACCGACCCGGCGCAGCGGCTGGCCGCGATCTCGGAGTCGATGTCGAACGGCAAGAAGCTGTTCTCGCAGCTCTCGCCGCTGCAGACGCTGCTGCTGTCCGGGATCAACGTGGCCCAGCTTGGCGCGTCGCCGATCCCCGGCGTCGTCGGCAACACGCGGCCGCCGTTCAACCTGGTGATCTCGAACGTGCCCGGCCCGCGCAAGCAGATGTACTGGAACGGCGCGGCGCTCGACGGCATCTACCCGGCGTCGGTGCTGCTCGACGGGCAAGCCCTGAACATCACGCTGACCAGCAACGGGGACAATCTCGACTTCGGCGTCACCGGATGCAGGCGCAGCGTCCCGCACCTGCAGCGGATCCTGACGCATCTCGACACGGCGCTTGCCGAGCTGGAGTTCGCGACCCGGGGGTAGCCGGGTCAGTCGATGCCTTCCGGGCTGGCCCCGCCGACGGGCACGGCTGGAGCGACGATCCGGTCGATCTCAGCGAGGTGAGCTGAAGGCCGGTCGCGCTCTTCTCGATGCTGGCCGGGCGGCGGGCGCCGACGAGGGCGACGTCGGCCTTCGCCAGCGTCCACGCGATCACCAGCCGGCTCACGGCCGCGCCTCGCTCCGCGGCGAACGCGGCGAGCCGGTCGACGATCTTCAGGTTGTGCCGCAAGGACTCTCCTCGGAAAGCGGACGCCCGCGACCGCCAGTCCGCCGGATCGAAGACCGTCTCGGCGGTCAGCGATCCGGTGAGCAGACCGCTGCCGAGCGCGCTGAAGGCGAGCACGCCGAGGTTGCGGGCGCGGGCGTACGGGAGCGGATCGGCTTCCGCGCCGCGGCGGAAGAGGTGGTAGGAGCACCGGTACGGTTTCCACTGCCTCGTTCACCGCGCTGAGCTGCACGGAGTCGTAGTTCGAGACTCCGGCGTGGCGGATCTTGCCCGCGTTCACGAGCTCCTGCAGCGTTCCGGCGACCTCGGCCGCCGGCGTCCGCGGATCGGGCCAATGGATCTGTTAGAGGTCGAGATGGTCGACGCCGAGCGCGCGCAGGCTGTCGTCCACCCCTTGTGTGAGCCATTCTCGACGCGAATCGCGGATGCGCGTGGAACCGGGATGAGTCCCGCCCCTTGTCGCGATGACGACGCTGTCGCGCCGGTGGTCCAACTCGCTGCACAACGCCTTGCCCAGGAGAGTTTCGGCGGTGCCGTAGGCGCGGGCGGTGTCGAAGAGGGTGATGCCGAGTTCGTGCGCTCTCCGGATCGCCGCGATCGCGGTGTCCTCGTCGAAGCTGCCCCACTGCCCGCCGAACCCGCCGGTGCCGAAGGCGATCCGGGAAACTTCGAGGCCGCTGCGGCCAAGAGTCGTCGTCCGCATGCGTCGAGCACAGCACCGCCGCCTGGCCGCGGCGAGTGCTCTCAGCTGCTGATTATTCGGTTGACAACCGCGGGAGGCTCGGCCGGTGAGCCTCCTGGAGCCGTTGCGGCACCGCAGTTTCCGTGCCCTCGCCGTCGGGCGGACGCTCGGCACCTTCGGCAATTCGGTCGCTCCGGTCGCGCTCGCGTTCGCGGTGCTCGACCGCACCGGGTCGGCGGTGGATCTCGGGCTGGTCGTCGGGGCCCGGTCGCTGGCGAATGTCCTGCTGCTGCTTTTCGGCGGGGTCCTCGCGGACCGGCTGCCGCGCGCGGTGATCCTCCAGGGCACCGAGATCGCGGCCGGGCTCAGCCAGGCGCTCATCGCCGCGAGTGTCCTTTGTGGATTCTCCTCGATCCCGTTCCTCGTCGCGCTGGGCGTGGTCAACGGGGCGGTCTCGGCGATGTCGCTGCCCGCCGCGGGGGCGATCACTCCGCAGACCGTGCCGAGGGAACTGCTCGCGCCGTCGAACGCGCTGCTGCGGTTGCTGATCAACGGCGGCCGCATCGCCGGGGCCGGAGTCGCCGGGGTCGCGGTGGCGGCGACCGGATCCGGCTGGGCGCTGGCGCTGAACGCGCTGCTGTTCTTCGCCGCCGCGCTCGCCTATCACGCGGTCCGGTTGCCGCGGACCGAACGGGCATCGGGCAGCAGGCCGATCGCCGACCTGATCGACGGGTGGCACGAGTTCCGGTCCCGCACCTGGGTGTGGGCGGTGGTCGCGCAGTTCGGCGTCGTCAACGCCGCCGGGTTCGGCGCGCTCTCGGTCATCGGGCCAGTCGTCGCGGACGAGACCTTCGGACGGTCCGGCTGGGGCCTGGTGCTGGCGGTGCAGACCGCGGGCGCGTTCCTCGGCGGGATCGTCGCCGCGCATTGGCAGCCGCGGCACGCCCTGTTCATCGGGGTGGCCCTGGTGACGATGGACGCGCTGCCGGTGCTGACGCTCGGCTGGTGGCCGTCGCTCGTCCCGCTGCTGATCGCGATGCTGGCGGCCGGACTCGCGATGGAGCAGTTCAGCGTCGCGTGGGACGTTTCGCTGCAGGAACACATCCCGCCCGACCGGCTCGCCCGCGTGTACTCCTACGACATGGTGGGTTCGCTCGCCGCGATGCCGCTCGGGCAGATCGCGGCGGGACCCCTCGTGCAGCACTTCGGCCGCGAGCCGGTGCTCGTCGCGTGCGGGGTGCTGGTCCTCGTTTCGACCGGGCTCGCCCTGTGCAGCCGCGAGATCCGGCAGCTCACGAACCGGCCGTCGGCACCGGCCGCACCGACAGGAAGTTGACCGCGCTCGCGCTGAACACCAGCTCGTCGTCGCCGTTGAACAGTTCCATCCGGGTGCGCACGAGGCCGCGATCGGGCTTCGACTTCGACAGCCGCGCCTCGGTGACGGTCGCCCGCATCCGCAGCCGGTCCCCCGGCCGCACCGGGCGCGGCCAGCGCAGCTCGTCGACGCCGGGGCTGCCGAGGCTCGCTACCGACGACAGGTAGTGGTCGGCGAACATCCGCATCATCAGGCTCGACGTGTGCCAGCCGCTCGCGATCAGCCCGCCGAACGGGCCCTCCTTCGCCGCCACCGGGTCGACGTGGAAGCTCTGCGGGTCGTACTTCCCGGCGAACTCGATGATCTCCGCCTCGGTGACGGTCGTGTCGCCGAACTCGTACACCGATCCCTCGGGGTAGTCCTCGAACCAGCGGTCGTCGATGGGCGCGGTGAACTCGGTCATACGCGACAGCCTGCCACAGCCAGCCGCCCCGGAAACGTGCCGAGAGTCTCCCGGGCGAACGTCACGGAGCGGCCCAGGGCCGGACCTCCTCCAGCAGCTTCGCCACCGCCAGCACCAGGTCGTCCGAATGCCGCGGGCCGACGATCTGCAGGCCGACCGGGAGGCCCGATTCGGTGCGTCCGGCCGGGACGCTGATCGCGGGCTGCTGCGTCATGTTGAACGGGTAGGTGAACGGCGTCCACTCCGGCCATTCGGTCATCCCGCTGCCCGGCGGCACGTCATGGCCTGCCTCGAACGGCGGGATCGGGACGGTCGGCGTGAGCAGCACGTCGTAGCGGGTGTGGAACTCGCCCATCAGGATGCCGAGCGCGGCGCGTTCCGCGGTGGCGTCGAGATAATCGCCCGCCGAATAGGTGCGGCCCTGTTCCCACACGCGGCGCAGGCCCGGATCGATCCGCGACTCGCTGCCCGGCGGGAACGCTTCGAGCGACTTCGCCGCGCCTGCCGACCACAGCACGTCGAAGGCGTCCTTCGGATCGGCGAATCCGGGGTCGGCCTGCTCCACCTGCAGTCCGGCGTCGGCGAGGGACTGCACCGCCGACTGGACGATCGCCGCGACTTCCGGGTCCACGTCGGCGAAACCGAGCGCCGGCGAGTACGCGGCGATCAGCCCGCGCACGTCGCGCCGCACGGCCTCGCGGTACGCGCTGATCGGCGGCGCGAGCCCGGTCGGGTCGCGGTGGTCCGGGAGCGCGAGGACGTCCAGCAGCAACGCCGTGTCGTCCACGCTGCGCGCCATCGGCCCGGCGTGCGCGAGCGGGCCGAACGGGCTCGCCGGGAACAGCGGGACCCGGCCGTGGGTCGGCTTCATGCCGACGATTCCGCAGAACGACGCGGGAATCCGGATCGAGCCGCCGCCGTCGGTGCCGACGGACAGCTCGCCCATCGCCGCCGCGACCGCGGCCGCGCTGCCGCCGCTGGACCCGCCCGCCGTCATCCGCGGGTTCACCGGATTGCGCGTGATGCCCGCGAGCGCGCTGTCGGTGACGCCCTTCCACGCGATCTCCGGCGTGGTCGTCTTGCCCAGCACGACCAGGCCCGCCTCGCGCATCCGCGCCATCACCGGGCTGTCGACCTCCCACGGCTGGTCGGCCGGGATGCTCGTGGAACCGCGCAGCGTCGGCCAGCCCTGGGTGAGGAAGATGTCCTTGATCGACGCCGGGACACCGTCGAGCGCGCCGATCGGATTCCCGTCGCGCCAGCGCGCCTCGGCCGCTTTCGCCTGTTCGAGCGCGCGTTCGGCGTCGACGAGGCAGTAGGCATTGACCTCGCCGTCGCGGTCCTCGATGTTCTGCAGGGCGCTCTTCGTCGCCTCGACCGGCGACAGTTCCCCGGTGGCGTAGGCGGCGACGAGTTCGCTGGCGGTCAATTCCCGGTCGCCCATCCGGCGCCTCCCTGCGATTCGGACGGCACGTAGCCGAGCCGTTTGTCCACGACGTTCCACAGCGGTTCCCCGGCGAGCCAGCGCCGGAAGTTCCCCGCGAACACCTCGACCAGCGTCCGCCGCCAGCCGATGAAATCGCCCGACATGTGCGGGGACAGCAGGACGTCCGGCATGGTCCACAGTGGACTCTCGGCGGGCAGCGGCTCGGTTTCGAAGACGTCGAGCGCGGCGCCGGCGAGTTCCCCCGCCTGCAGCGCCGCGATCAGATCGGAGGTGACCACCAGTTCGCCGCGGCCCACGTTGACGAACCGCGCGGACGGTTTCATCGCGGCGAACGCGGCGGCGTCGAACATGCCCTTGGTCTGGTCGGTGAGCGGCGCGACCGCGACGACGTAGTCGAACTCGGGCAGATACCGCGTCAGCGCGGCGGATTCGTGCACGACGCCGAAGTCCGGGTCCCCGACCCTTGCCCGCCGTCCCGCCCCGGACACACGCATCCCGGCCGCGCGCAGCATCCGCGCGATGGCCCTGCCGATCGGGCCGGTGCCCACCACCAGCACCTCCCGCCCGGCGATCCGCTCGGTCTCGCGGTGCTTCCACGTGCCGGCGCGCTGCAGGTCGAGCGAGCGCGCGAAGTCCTTGGCGAACGACAGCACGACGCCGAGCACGTACTCGGCGATGGCGTCGTCGAACACCCCGCGCGAGTTCGTGAGCACGACGTCGCTCTCGCGCAGCCCCGGGAACAGGACCGGGTCGACGCCGGCGCTCGCGATGTGCAGCCACTTCAACCGGTCCGCGGCATGCCAGGCGCCGGGGACGGCTCCGGACAGGAAATCGTAGACGAAGAGCGCGTCGGCACCGGCCAGCGCATCGGCGAGGCCGCGCTCATCGGTGTAACGAACTACCGCCGCGTCTTCGATAGCGGCCATGTCCGGTGGATGGTCTGCCCCGCAGAGCACTGCCAGTACGGGGTTTTCCGGGGCGATCACGATTGACACGGTAAAAGTGGCTCGTATGATTGTCAACAATCCGAGGACCACCCCCGGAGCACCGGACGGGCATCGGCACAGCGTATTCCGGAGGCTGAACCTTGGATCTGGACTTCCTCGCGTTCGAGGGCCCGCTCGCCCAGCGCGGCATCGGCGTGATCGCGCCGTTCGACCTCGCGCTCGAGCGCGAACTGTGGCGCTGGGTGCCGATGGAGGTGTCGCTGCATCTCGCCCGCACCCCCTACGAACCGGTTCCGGTGAGCATGGAGATGGCACAGCTGGTGAGCGACAGCAGGCACCTCGCCACGGCCACGCGCGACGTGCTGCACGTGGAGCCGGAGGTGGTCGCGTACCTGTGCACCTCGGGCAGCTTCGTGAACGGCATCGACTACGAACGCTCCCTCACCAAGGCGATCTGCGACGCGGGCGCGCCGGACGCGGTCACCACCTCCGGAGCCCTCGTCGAGGTGCTGCACCAGCTCGACCTGCACCGGGTCTCGGTGCTCACGCCCTACGACGCCGACCTCACCGGCAAACTCCACGATTTCCTCGGAGAGGTCGGCGTGACCACGGTGTCGAGCGACCATCTCGGACTGGGCGGCGGCATCTGGAAGGTCAGCTACCGCACCATCGCCGAGCGCATCCTGGCCGCGGACCACCGCGACGCCGAGGCGATCTTCGTCAGCTGCACCAACCTCCCCACGTTCGATCTGATCGAACCGCTGGAAAAGGCGCTCGGCAAACCCGTGCTGACCGCCAACCAGCTGACGATGTGGGCCTGCCTGCGCCGGATGCAGCTGCCCATCGTGGGACCCGGCCAGTGGCTGCGGGAGGTGTCTTGACCCGTCCCGCTAATATTGTCGACAATTTGCGCATCCCGGAGGTTTCGTGACCACGATCGGCTTCATCTACCCCGACCACGCGGCCGAGGACGACTACCCGCTCGCGGAACAGCTTCTCGGCGGCTCCGACGGCGACATCAGCCTGCCGGTCGCGCACATCTACGGCACCGACCTGCACGCCGTGCCGGAACTGCTCGACCTCGGCAGCGAAGCCCGCCTCGCCGAAGGCGCCCGGCTGCTCGCGAAACACCAGCCGGAAGCGGTGGTGTGGGCGTGCACGTCCGGCAGCTTCGTGTACGGCTGGGACGGCGCGCGCACCCAGGTCGACCAGCTCGCCGCGGTCGCCGGGGTCCCGGCTTCGAGCACGTCGTTCGCCTTCGTGCACGCGGCGAAAGCCCTTGGCGTGCAACGAGTCGCGGTGGCCGCGAGCTACCCCGACGACGTCGCGCGGCTGTTCGTGGACTTCCTCGCCGCGGGCGGCGTCGAGGTGGTCTCGATGTCGAGCGCCGACATCGACACCGCCGCCGAGGTAGGCCAGCTCGCCCCCGAGGCCGTGGTGGACCTCGCGGTAAGCCACGACCATCCCGACGCCGACGCGGTTCTGGTGCCCGACACCGCGATGCGCACGCTCGGCGAGATCACCGACATCGAAGCGAAGCTCGGCAAGCCGGTGCTGACCGCCAACCAGGTGACCGTGTGGGAAGGCCTGCGCCTGACCGGGTCGACCCGGCTGGTGCGCTCGCTGGGCGCGTTGTTCCGGACGAGGGGCTGACCCGTGGTCGCACTCCCTGACATAGAACCGGTCAGCCGCGAATCGACCGCCGCCGTGATCGCGCGCCAGTTGCGCGACGCGATCATGACCGGCGCGCTGCCGCCGGGCACCCAGCTCGGCGAAACCGACCTCGCCGCCCGCTTCCAGGTCTCGCGCGGCCCGCTGCGCGAGGCGATGCAGCACCTCGTGTCCGAGGGTTTGCTGCGCAGCGAACGCCACCGCGGCCTGTTCGTGATCGACCTCGAACCGGCGGATGTCTTCGACATCTACCTCGCCCGCTCGGCGGTCGAACGGGCCGCCCTGCTGTGCGCGTTCCGCGGAGACCGCGAGGCGGTGGCGACGACGCTCGAACAGAACGTGGCCGACATGGCTGCCGCGGCGGACGATCCGGCCGCGTTGTCGGAGGCCGATCTGCGGTTCCACGAAGCGCTGATCAATGCGTCCGGCAGCAAACGCCTGGTGCGCATGGCCCGGACGCTGCTGATCGAGACGCGGATGTGCCTGACGCTGCTGCAGAGCACGTATCAGGGCGTGGAGGACCGGCTGGAGGAGCACACAAGGATCATTGAAGCCCTTCGGTCGGGTGACGAGGAAACGGCGCTGCACTTGCTGGACGCGCACATGGAGGACGCGATCAGCCGGTTGCTTCCGGGGCGGAGTTTGAAGGACGGAGTCGCGGCCGGGGAGTGAGGCAGGCGGGATTTTCGGGCGGCTGCCGCTTGACCCTCGCACCGCACAGAGCGCACCGCCGGAAATCACGCCGCACTGCCCGAGTACCGCATGGGCATCCGCAATCCGCGCTTGGCCTGGGGCGGCTCGGGTGTCTCCGCACCCGGCTTGGATCCTTATCCCCGTGGTATCGAACCGCGCGATGGCCCGTTCCTCATGGGCGAACCGGTGCACCGCCACGAAACCGAAAGTGCCGCAAGCCAACGCGAGCAGCAGCAGCGGAACGGCTGAGTTCTCGTCGAGGTCTCGATAGCTCAAGGCCGGGCCCCCACCGCTCCGCGATGGCGAACAGCAGGTGCGCCTCAGAGCACTTCGAGCGTGATCCAGTACCGCCGCACCGGCCCGTGGCCAGTCTGGCGGACCTCCTCCAGCACGCCGCCCGCGCGTTCGATCGTCCTGGCGGACGCCAGGTTCTCGGCCGCGCACACCAAGAGCACGCGAGGCAACTCCAGACGCCGGGCCTCGGGCAGCATCTGTCGCAACGCCCAGGAAGCGAGACCCCGGCCGCGCGCCGAGGGGCGGATGCCGAAGCCTAGGTGTCCGGCCCATTCGACATATTCGGCCGGCCCAGTGCGCAGAGCGATTCCGCCGAGTACCTGTCCGTCCTCGACCAGCCAGCGGCAGACGGCGTGGGCTCCCGGCAAGGAAGCGACCCAGGCGGCGAAGCCAGCCGGAGAATCGACCTGGTCCGACGCGGACAGGCCGAACCCGTCCTCGTGCAAGCCCGGTCCCCATTCGCGATGCGCTGCCAGCCACGGGCGGTGCAGGCGGACAGTGGGGGCCAGAAGTTCGGGCATGCTTCGACCTTACCGGCCACCAGCGAAGAAAACCCTGGCACAGCAGGAAAAACTCAGCCATGCCGCACCCCCAGCACGGGCTGCCCGCCGCGGCCGGAGTTGTATTGCGGAGACCACGGGAACCAGCCCGCGGAGTCGGCGTAGACCAGCTGCCTGGCTTCGATTCCCGTGCCATAGCAGCACACCGCGATGTCCAGGTGCGCCGCGGGATCGCTGAGCTGGACGATTTCCAGCCGGGGCAACCGGGGCAGCAGCCACTGTTCCCCGGGCACCGGCGGACCGGTGTGCAGCGACTCTTCGGCCGCGGCGCTGAGCAGCCGCACCGCCTGGTGCGGCAGCAATCCGGTGACGACCAGCTCGGGCAGGCCCTGCACGGTCAGGCCCGCGGTGTACGCCCAGGGCGGCCGGGAACCCGTTCCCAGCACGCCCTGGACGCACCAGCCGTTCTCCCTGATCTCGTCGAGCACCTCGATCAGGTACTGCTCCTCCGGTCTTCCCGGTTCCTCGCACCTCTGGCACATCGGCGCCTCCTCCCCTCGGGGACCCGTCGGCGGGTCAGGGAAGAGTCAACCGCGCGGCACCGACGAAAAATCAGCGGAGCGAAGCGGCCACCGCGGTGCCGAGCGCGGTTGTGGTAGCGGTTCCGCCGAGGTCGGGGGTGAGCGTTTCGCCCGCGGTCAGCACCTCGTCGACCGAAGCGCGGATCGCTTGTGCGGCAACGGTTTCCCCGAGGTGATCGAGCAGCATCGCCGCGGCGAGGATCTGCGCGACCGGGTTCGCGATGCCCTGTCCGGCGATGTCCGGAGCACTGCCGTGGACCGCCTCGAACATCGACGGAAACTCACCTGATGGGTTGATGTTTCCGGACGGGGCCATGCCCAGTCCGCCGGTGATCGCGGCCGCGAGATCGCTCAGGATGTCGCCGAACAGGTTCGACGCCACCACCACGTCGAGCCGGTCCGGAGCCTGCACCATCCGCGCGGCGAGCGCGTCCACATGGCACTGTTCCGCGCGGACGTCCGGGTACCGCGCCGCGACCTCGGCGAAAATCTCGTCCCAGTAAGGCATCGAGTGGATCAGCCCGTTGGACTTCGTCGCCGAGGTGACGTGCTGAGACCGCGTGCGCGCGAGTTCGAAGGCGTACCGGATGATCCGTTCCACCCCGACCCGGGTGAACACCGATTCCTGCAGCACGAACTCGTCCGGCCGCCCGGCGTTGTGCCGTCCGCCGATCGCCGAGTACTCGCCCTCGGAGTTCTCCCGGACGATCACCATTTCCAGCTCGTCGGCCTTCCGCCCGGCCAGCACCGAGGACGTCCCCGGCAGCAGCCGGACCGGACGCAGGTTGACGTACTGCTGGAACGCCCGCCGCAACGGGATCAGCAGGCCCCACAGCGAAACGTGGTCCGCGACGCCGGGGAAGCCGACGGCGCCGAGCAGGATGCCGTCGAAACCCGACAGCTGCTCGACCCCGTCCTCCGGCATCATCGCGCCGGTCTTCGCGTACCGCTCGCAGCTCCAGTCGAATTCGGTCCACTCCAAGGAGAATCCGTACTTGTCCGCGGCCGCGTCGAGGACCCGGCGCGCCTCGATCGTGACGTCGACCCCGATCCCGTCGCCCGGGATGCTGGCAATCCGGTGTGTCACAGGCTCACCGCGATGTACTTGGTCTCCAGGAACTCGTCGATGCCGACCGTGCCGCCCTCGCGGCCGAGACCGGACTGCTTGACGCCGCCGAACGGGGCCGCCGGGTTGGACACGATGCCCTGGTTGAGGCCGATCATCCCGGCCTCCAAGCGTTCCGACACGCGCAGCGCGCGCTTCAGGTCGCTGGTGAACAGGTAGGACACCAGGCCGAATTCGGTGTCGTTGGCCTTCTCGACCGCCTCGTCCTCGGTGTCGAACGGCGTGATCGGCGCGACCGGGCCGAAGATTTCCTCGCTGGCCAGCCGGGCGTCCACCGGCACGTCGGTGAGCACGGTCGCCGGGTAGAAGTGCCCCGGACCGTCGACCCGCGAGCCGCCGGTGAGCACCCGCGCGCCCTTGTCCGTGGCGTCCTTGACCAGTTCGGTCACCTTCTTCACCGCGGCCTCGTCGATGAGCGGGCCGACCACGACGCCTTCGTCGGTGCCGCGGCCCATCGGCAGCGCCTGCATCCGCTCGGTGAGCCGGCGGGAGAACTCCTCGGCGACGCCGCGCTGCACGTAGAACCGGTTGGCCGCGGTGCACGCCTCGCCGATGTTGCGCATCTTGGCCTGCATCGCGCCCTCGACCGCGGCGTCCAGGTCCGCGTCGTCGAACACGACGAACGGCGCGTTGCCGCCCAGTTCCATCGACGTGCGCAGCACCTTCTCCGCGCACTGCTCCAGCAGCTTGCGCCCGACCCCGGTCGAACCGGTGAAGGACAGCTTGCGCGCGCGGCCGTCGCGGATCAGCGGCTCCATCACGCCGCCGGCGTCCTTGGTGGTGACGACGTTCAGCACGCCTTCGGGCAGTCCGGCGTCGGCGAGGATCTGGGTGAGCGCGAGCATCGACAGCGGCGTCTGCGCGGCGGGCTTGATCACCATCGTGCAGCCCGCGGCGACGGCCGGGCCGATCTTGCGCGTGCCCATCGCCATCGGGAAGTTCCACGGCGTGATGAGCAGCGTCGGACCGACCGGCTGGCGCGCGATCAGGAACCGGCCCGAACCGTTCGGGGCCACCGCGTAGCCGCCGTCGATCCGCACCGCCTCCTCGGCGAACCAGCGGAAGAACTCGGCGGCGTAAGTGATTTCCCCGGCGGCCTCGGCCAGTGGCTTGCCCATCTCCAGGGTCATCAGCAGGGCCAGCTCGTCGCGGCGCTCGATGAGCTTGTCGTACGCGCGGCGCAGGATCTCGCCGCGCTCCCGAGGGGCGACCGCGGCCCAGTCGGCTTGCGCCGCGACCGCCGCGTCGAGCGCGGCGAGACCGTCTTCCGGTGCGGCGTCCGCGACCTGGCACAGCACCTCGCCGGTGGAGGGGTCCTGCACGTCGAAGGTCTTCCCGCTGCGCGCGGCGACCCACTTGCCGCCGATGAAGAGTTCCTTGCCGACCGCGTCCACGACGCCGTTCTCGGTGATCCCGCTCATCCAGCTCGCTCCTGTTCCTGTTGTCCCGAACTCATGCTATGGATATTGTCAACAATCGACAACCGTCTCCACCCGCACCCAGGAGGGCGCCGCATGGCCCAGCTTTCCCCGCTGCTCAAGCAGGCAACGCCCGTCGTCGTCGACCACGGTGAAGGGGTTTACCTCTACGACGTGGACGGGAAACGTCACCTCGACTTCACCGCGGGCATCGGGGTGACCAGCACCGGGCACTGTCACCCGCGCGTCGTCGAAGCCGCGCGCGAGCAGATCGGCAAGCTCGTGCACGGCCAGTACACGACGGTGATGCACCAGCCGCTGCTCGAACTGACCCGCAAGCTCGGCGAGGTGCTGCCGTCCGGGCTCGATTCGCTCTTCTACGCGAACTCCGGCAGCGAGGCCGTCGAGGCCGCGCTGCGGCTGGCCCGGCAGGCGACGAAGCGGCCGAACGTCATCGTGTTCCAGGGCGGTTTCCACGGCCGCACGGTCGCCGCGGCGTCCATGACCACCTCGGGCACGCGGTTCAGTGCGGGCATCTCGCCGCTGATGTCCGGCGTGCACGTCGCGCCGTTCCCCTACGCCTACCACTACGGCTGGGACGAGGAGACGGCGACGAAGTTCGCCTTGCGCGAGCTGGACTATCTCTTCCAGACCGTCTCCGCGCCGAACGAGACGGCCGCGTTCTTCATCGAGCCGGTGCTCGGCGAGGGCGGCTACGTCCCGGCCAACACCGAGTTCATGGCCGGGCTGCGCGAGCGCGCCGACCGGCACGGCATCCTGCTGGTGCTCGACGAGGTGCAGGCCGGGTTCGGCCGCACCGGCAAGTTCTGGGGCCACGACCACTTCGACGTCCACCCGGACGTCGTGCTGATCGCGAAGGGCCTCGCGAGCGGCTTCCCGCTGTCGGGCATCGCCGCTTCGGAAGAGCTGATGGCGAAGGCGTACCCGGGTTCGCAAGGCGGCACGTACGGCGGCAACGCGGTGTCGTGCGCGGCGGCGATCGCGACGCTCGACGTCATCCAGGACGAAGGCTTGGTCGAGAACGCCGCGGAGCGTGGCCGTCAGCTTCTCGAGGGCGCGCGCGTCATCGCGGACAAGACGCCGGCTATCGGCGACGTACGCGGTCTCGGGCTCCTCGTGGGCACCGAGTTCACTACCGCGGACGGCGAACCGGACACGGCCACCGCGCAGGCCGCGCAGCAGGCAGCCGCGAAGAGCGGACTGCTGCTGCTCACCTGTGGTGCGTACTCGAACGTCGTGCGCATGGTGCCGCCGCTGGTCGTCAACGCGGAACAGGTCGACGACGCCCTGCGCATCTGGGGCGAGGTCGTCACGTCGGTCACGGGGAGCTGAGGCATGGCGCGCTACATCACCATCAGCCTCGACAAGCGCGGCGTCACCTGTCGCGCCCGGCTGCTCGACGACGAAGCACCGCGCACCTGCAAGGCGGTGTGGGACGCGCTGCCGCAGAGCGGTTCGGCCTATCACGCGAAGTACGCGCGCAACGAGGTTTACACGCTCGTGCCGCCCTTCGCGGAGCCTAAGCCGGGGCGCGAGAATCCGACCATCACCCCGATTCCGGGCGATGTCGTCTACTTCGGATTCGAGGCGTGGGAAATCGGCAATCCGGCGTACGGCTACGACGAAGGCAGCGAGGCGCACAGCGACCAGGGTGCCACGGATCTCGCAATTTTCTACGGACGCAACAACCTGCTGATCAACGGCGACGCGGGCTGGGTGCCCGGCAACGTGTTCGCGACGATCGAGGAAGGCCTGTCCGAGATGGCAGCGGCCGCGCAGGATCTGTGGCTGCGCGGCGTAGAGGGCGAGACGCTGTCGTTCGCGCGGGCGGACTGACAGTCAGACGGCATCGCGCAGGTGGGGTCGTGAGTGTTCATGCCGGTTAGAACCGTCACGAACACTCACGACCCCCGGCCGCCGAGACGGGCCACCGGCAGGGCAGAACTCTCGCGCACCGCCGACTCCGCACCCGCTGCAGGGAAACCCCCATCGGGCCAAAATGTTCCTCCAGAGTGAATCCGGGTTGACCCTCCGCGATCATGATCTGGACCCGATATTCGCCGCCGGACAAGGGATTCAGCCCTGTTGATCACCCAGCGGTGTGAACCTCGGCAACTCACCAATCGTGGCTTCGCATTCACCGTTTCGAGGGGCCGCGCCGCCCGGTTGCCGCAGTGCGCGTCTGCTACCCAGGGTGATCGGAGCCGGGGTTCGCTACGAACCGTGGCGAAGAGTCCACAATGCACCCCCGGCGACAAACCCGAAAGCCTTACATGTTTAACATGGGAAGATTCTTCGGCCGCCGATCCCTTGCCAGCACAGGGAAAACCGCGTTTTGACACCGCGGCAGCGCCGGTGGAAATCTGCGATGGCTCCTCGCGAGAGCACCAAGGAAGAACAATCCGAACAAGGAGCCCCTCAATGCAGATGTTCACCCAGCACGTGCACCACGGCCACGACCTGATCTCGGGTCTGCTCGCGCACCTGGCGCACGTGCTCGGCTGGCTCGTCTGACCGGCACCGAGGATTAACCCAGGGGCCGGCCTGTTGGCGCGGGCCGGTCCCTGCTTGGGTTCTCCCCCCTTCCTGGCCACGCGCGCGGCGTGGCCTTTTTCGTGCCCGCGTGCGCTAACGTGAAACTTATTCATGGCCAGTCCGGCGGCAGAACGGCTAGGCTTCGGCCACGACGTACGCGCGCGCACGAGGGAGTGGCATGAGCGAGATCGCAACACAGCTGGCAGGGGCCGTCGGAGCGGGGAACCTGCTGACCGGTGACGCGATCTCCGACGACTACGCGCACGACGAGGCGCTCAGCACGCCAGGCCAGAAACCGGCGTACGTCGCGAAGCCTGCCACTGCCGAAGAGGTCTCCGAGCTGCTGAAGATCGCCGCCGCCGAGGGCATCCCGGTGACCGCGCGCGGGTCCGGCAGCGGGCTGTCCGCCGCGGCGCGTCCGGTCGAAGGCGGGCTGGTCGTCTCGTTCGAGCGGATGAACTCGGTGCTCGAGATCGACACCGGCAACCACGTCGCCGTCGTCCAGCCGGGCGTCACGCTGGCCGAACTCGACGCGAAGACCGCCGAACACGGCCTCACCTACCCCGTTTATCCCGGCGAACTGAGCGCGAGCGTCGGCGGCACCGTCGGCACCAACGCCGGCGGCATGCGCGCGATCCGCTACGGCATCACCCGCGGCAACGTCTCCGGCCTCCAGGCGGTGCTCGCGACCGGCGAGATCATCCGCGTCGGCGGCCGGATGTCGAAGATCTCCAGCGGCTACGACCTCACCCAGCTGATCATCGGCTCGGAGGGCACGCTCGCGCTGGTGACCGAGGTGATCGTGAAACTGCAGCCGCGGCTGCCGCACGGCGCGACGGTGCTCGCCCCGTTCGACGATTTCGCCCAGGTCATGGCGGCCGTGCCGAAGATCGCCGCGAGCGGTCTCGCCCCGCAGATCCTCGAGTACATCGACAACATGACGATGGCCGCGATGGTCTACAACGACAAGCTCGAACTGGGCGTTCCGGCGGAAATCCGCGACCGGACCCAGGCGTATCTGGCCGTGGCGCTGGAAAACCGGGTGGCCGACCGGCTCGGCGAGGACGTCGAAGCGCTCGGCGAACTGCTGGTCGAACTCGGCGCTGCCGATGCGTACGTGCTCGAAGGCGGTGCCGCGCGCAAGCTCATCGAAGCCCGCGAAAAAGCCTTCTGGAACGCCAAAGCCGCGGGCGCGGACGACGTGATCGACGTGGTGGTGCCGCGGACCGCGATGCCGCGGTTCCTGGACAAGGCCCGCGAGCTGGCGATGGCCACCGGCGGCGGCGCGATCGGCTGCGGGCACGCCGGCGACGGCAACGTCCACCTGGCGATCTTCTGCAAGGACCCGGACACGCGCTCGCAACTGCTGACCGACATCTTCGGTTACGCCTATGAATTGGGCGGCGCGATCTCCGGCGAGCACGGACTCGGCCGCACCAAGACGAAGTACTACGCCAAACTCGAGGACCCGGCGAAGCTCGATCTGCTGCGCCGGGTCAAGGAAAGCTTCGACCCGGCCGGGATCCTGAACCCCGGCGTTCTGTTCGCGCAAACCGGAAAGTGAGCACAGTGAGCACGCTCAACGGCGCCCAGTCCCTCATCCGCACGCTCGTCGACAGCGGGGTCGACGTGTGCTTCTCCAACCCCGGCACGTCGGAAATGCATTTCGTCGCCGCGCTCGATTCGGTGCCGGAGATGCGCGGCGTGCTCGCGCTGTTCGAGGGCGTCGTGACCGGTGCCGCGGACGGGTACGCGCGGGTCGCGGGCAAGCCCGCCGCGACGCTGCTGCACCTCGGCCCCGGGCTCGGGAACGGCCTGGCGAACCTGCACAACGCGCGGCGCGCGCACACGCCGGTGGTCAACGTGATCGGCGACCACGCCACGTATCACAAGCAGTACGACGCTCCGCTGGAGTCGGACATCGACGCCATCGCGGGCTCGCTCGAAGGCTGGGTGCGCCGGTCCGGGCACACGAAGGATGTCGGCGCGGACGCCGCGGCGGCGGTCGCGGCGGCACAGGACGCACCGGGCCGGGTCGCGACCCTGATCCTTCCCGCCGACGCGTCGTGGGGCGAGGGCGGCGAAACGTGCGAGCCGATTCCGCCGCGCGTGCCGCAGACGGTCGATTCGACGACCGTGCAGAAGATCGCGGACCTGCTGCGCGGCGGCGAGCCGGTGGCGTTGCTGATCGGCGGATCCGCTTGCCGCGAAGCGGGTTTGCGCGCGACCAGCCGGATCGCGGCCGCGACCGGGGTGAAGGCGTTCGCCGAAACGTTCCCTGCGCGGCTGGAGCGCGGCGCCGGGCTGCCCGCCATCGAACGGCTGGGTTATCTCGCCGAGCACGTCAAATACCAGCTGGACGGGATCAAGCACCTGATCGTCGCGGGCACGAGGGCGCCGGTGTCGTTCTTCGCCTACCCCGGCATGCCGAGCGAGCTGACCCCGGAAGGCGCCGACGTCCACGTCCTCGCCACGGCGGGCCAGGACGTCTCCGCCGCGCTGGAAGCGGTCGCCGCGCTGGTGGCCGCGGACACCGAGCCGGTCTTGCAGGAGGCCGGGCGGCCGGCACTGCCCGCCGGTCCGCTCACCCCGCAGAACTGGGTCGACGTCATCGGCGCGCTGCTGCCGGAGAACGCGATCATCGTGGACGAGGCGAACACGTCCGGGCTCATGCTCCCCGCCGCGACCGCGGGCGCGCCGCGGCACGACGTGCTGACCCTGACCGGCGGCGCGATCGGCTACGGCATGCCGGTGGCCGTCGGCGCGGCGATCGCGGCTCCGCAGCGGCCCGTGGTCAACCTCGAATCCGACGGCAGCGCGATGTACACGATCTCCGCGCTGTGGACGCAAGCGCGCGAGAACCTCGACGTCACCACAGTGGTGCTCAACAACAACGCGTACGCGATCCTCCGGATGGAACTGCAGCGGGTCGGCGCGGCCGGAGACGGGCCGCGCGCGAAGGACCTGCTGGACATCGGCCGTCCGGACCTGGACTTCGTGAAGATCGCCGAGGGCATGGGCGTCCCGGCGACCCGGGCGACGACCGCGGAAGAACTGGCCGAACAGTTCCGGCGCGCGATCGCCGAACCGGGGCCGCACCTGATCGACGCGGCCGTTCCGCCGCTGCTCTAGACGCGGGCGAGTTCCGGGCTGGCGGGACGGAACCGCGGCACCACCGCGGTCAACGCCAGCCCGGCCGCCGCCGCCACCGCGGCGACCGCGAACGTGGCGCGGAAACCCGCGAGCGAGGGCACGGTGAACGAGCCGACGGTGATTGTCAGGTGGGCGAGCATCGTGGCCATCACGGCACTGGACGTCGAGGTGCCGACGGACCGCATGAGCGAGTTCAGCCCGTTCGCCGACGCGGTTTCGGTGACCGGCACCGCGCTCATGATCAGCGCTGGCATAGCGGCGTAAGCGATTCCGACGCCAGCCCCGATGATCACCGACGCGATGATCAGCTCGACCGCGTTGGCCATCAGGAAAATCGCGAAGACGTAGCCGACCGCGATCACGATCGCGCCGGTCATGAGCGTGACACGCGCGCCGTAGCGGTTGGTCAGCCGCGCGGAGACCGGGGACAGCGCCATCATGACCAGGCCGTTCGGCGCGAGGCACAGCCCGGCTTCCACCATGCTGAGCCCGAGACCGTAGCCGGTGGCCGAAGGCGCCTGCAGCAACTGCGGGAACGACAACGACATCGCGTACATCGCGAAGCCGACGAGGACCGACGCGAGGTTCGTGAACAACACCGGCCGCCGCGCCGAAACGCGCAGATCGACCAGCGGGTCGCGACGACGCAGCTGATACCAGCCCCACGCCGCGAGAACGACCGCGGCCGTCGCGGCGAACCCGAGCGTCGCCGGACTGCCCCAGCCCCACTCGCCGCCCTTCACGATCGGCAGCAACAGGCTGGTGAGGCCGACGATCAACCCGAGCGTGCCGAGGAAATCGAACGGCGCGGGCGTGCGGACCGGCGATTCCGGCACGAACCGCAGGATCAGCAGTGCACACCCGAGTCCGAGCCCGGCCGCGCCCCAGAACAGAACGTGCCAGTCCGCGTGCTCGGCCACGATCGCCGCGACCGGCAACCCGATCGCACCGCCGACGCCGAGCGTCGCGCTCATCAGCGAAATCGCGCCGCTCACGCGTTCCGGCGGCAGTTCGTCGCGCATGATGCTGATGCCGAGCGGAATGACGCCCATCGCGCAGCCCTGCAACCCGCGGCCGACGATCATCAGCGCGAGCGAACTGGTGAGCGCAGAGACCACGGACCCGGCGATCAGCACCGCCAGGCTCACCAGCAACACGCGACGCTTGCCGTAGAGATCGCCGAGCCGCCCGGCGACCGGCGTGCACACCGCAGCGGCCAGCAGCGTGACGGTGATGACCCACGACGCGTCCGTCGGCGTGGTGTCGAGCAGTCTCGGGAACGCCGGGATCAACGGGATGACCAGCGTCTGCATGAACGAAGCGACCAGCCCGCACGACGCGAGCACCACGATGATCGGCCCCGAACCCGCCCGCGCCACCACGTCCCCCGTCCCGTATGCCGTACCGGATTCGCACGCTACCGGTCGGGACGGGAGGAACGGGCGGTTCGTGATCGATCCGACTTACCGGGATGGTCCGTTTGGCCCAATGCCGGGTTGGGTCAGAGCCACTGTTTGACGCCGCCGTGGCCGGAGCAGGTGCCGGAACGGTGCTGGCTGTAGCTGTAGGTGCCGTCGTTGCAGAGCGCGGTCGCTCCCGAAGGGTTCGAAGACGGATTGTGGACGCAGGTTCCCGAGGAGTTGCGGTAGTAGCCGGGGCCGCAGTCGGCGGGCACGGGATCCGGGGTCGTTGGCTGTGCCGAAGGCGCAGCCTGGTACGGCGGAGCGGCCTGATCGGGCACCTGGAATGTGGGTACCTCGAACGTCGGCACGTCGAACGTGGGCGCCTGGATCTCCGGCGCGGCCGGGGTTTTCGGCGCGGCCTTGGGTTTCGCCGCGGTCGTGGGCGGCGCGAACTGCTGCTGCGTGGTCTCCGGCGACGTGACCGACGTCGTCGAGGTTTCGGAGTACGTGTCCGGCTCGCTGTACGTGGTCGACGGCGAGTAGTCGCTCGGCACGACCGAAGCCGGGTCTTCCGCCGGCGCGGTTGCCGCTCCGCACCCGGCGACCAGAACACCCGCGGCCAGAGCCATCCCCAGTTTTCGCCACATGCGGAACCTCCCTCACGATCCAGGTAATCGGAGAGGTCGAGAAGCCGCGGAAAACTGTTACAGCGGCCGCCTGCGCACCCGCAGGGCATCGCCTGAACGCGGCGAGACAAAACGGCTACGCCGGCCCGCGGAAAACCGCCGCGGGCATTTGGCCGACCGCCCGCGGTTCAGCCGTCCGCGGGACACCACGGATCCGGCGCCCGGAAGACCGCCTTGCCGCAGAAGCCCTGCAGTTCCGGGTCGACCTCGCCGCCTTGGACGCGCAGTACCGCGAGGGGTTTGTCCTGCGGGACGTGCCTGCCGATGTCTCCGCCGTAGTCGATGGTTCCGCTGACTCCTTCGATGTATTTGTTGGTCTGGTTGGCGTCCGGCCGCGAGGTGTGAATCGCGGCGATCTCGCGCCATACCGCGCCGGGCGTTACCGGGATGTTCGTTGACGTCTCGCGCAGGTACGCGGTCGCGGTGATCATCACCAATGCGGCGTCGTAGGACAGCGCGGCGTGACCGTCGAACGATCGGCCTTTTTCCGTGTGCTCGAAGGCGAACTTGGCGTTGAGCGTGGTGTAGAAGTCCCGCGCGAGGCCTTTCGCGGGCGTCGCCGGGGCGCTCGCTAGCGCGAGATAGTAGTAGGACAACGCGCGATTGCCTTCCCGCGAAACGGAATTCGCGACGTAACGGGAGACGTCGTCGTCGCCGATGATCGTCGCTTTGCTGCCGCATTGCGCGGCTCCGGCGAGGAATTCGCCGAAGTCCGGGACGCCCCGGCCGGCGAAGAACGCGAAGCCGTCGTAGGAGCAGATGTCCCGTCCGGCTGCCCCGGCCTTGCCGACAGTCCGGTTGCCGGACGGGGCCTTCGCGTCTCCGCTGTTCGGTTCGAACGCGCGTGCCTCGACGGTGAAACCCGCGTGTTTGAACGAGGTCAGCACATCGTCGCGGAGGTTCGTGCTGTAGTAATCGGTGTCGTCGTCGGGGTAGTAGACGCGGAGCGACCGGGGGCCGGGGCGCTGGGCGGCGAACGCCGCGGCCACCGCGGCTTCCCGGCGGTTCTGGGGCGCGACCTGGTAGTAGATCGGGTTCTGGTCCGCGAGCTGATCGGCGGTGAGCGTCGCGGCGACCACCGGAATGCCCGCGTCGGCCAGCGCGCGGATCGTGTCGGAGGTCGGGCGGCTGCTCATGTCGAGTCCGACCACGCCGACGATGCTGGGGTCCTGTTTCGCCATTTCCAGCAGCGTCCTCGCGACCGCAGCGCCCTGGAGCATTCCCCTGCCTCCGTTGGCGATCAGCATGCGCACGATCGGTTCGGCCGCGGCGGTCGCGTCGAGTTGCCGCGACTGCGCGACCGCGAACCCCTCCAGCGATTCCCGTTCCGCGGTGAGCCCTTCGGCGGTGTCGTTCGACGACGTCAGCGCCTCCAGGTCGACCAGCGTGATGTACGGCCGTTCCGGATGCTGCTGGTGCAGTTCCTCTGCCCGCCGGTTCTGGTCCGCGATCACCGCCTCGACCTGCTGGATCGTCCCCTCCTTGTCGACCGGGGAGAACAGCGTGAAGGTGCCGTCGGACACCCCGACGCACTGGTCGTCCACCCGGGTCAGCCACTCGCTCGACGTGCCGCAGTGACTGTCCAGAAAGGACTGATAGCGCACGACGGCGAACCCGGCGACCAGCGCGAGCACGACCGCGGGCACCCCGGCCCGCACCCAGCGCGTCGTCCACCACGCCGCCCGTCCGCGTCCGCCGGACAGGTCGTAATGCTCGCCGAGGGCCAGCATTCGCTTGCGCACCTCGGTTTTTTCGGTCTCGGTCTGCGGTGCGTCGAGCCCGATCGGCAGGTACCACGCGGTGGGGCGGCGGGCGCGGCGGTCCGCGCCGAGCCGGTTCTGCCACACCCGGTACGCGTCGGCGGCGTCGGCGGCGTGGTACTTCGGCCGGTCCTCGCTCGGCGCGGCATCCGGCGGCGGCGCCTGGCTCGCGCTGACCACGAGCAGTGGGTCGAAGAGTCCGACCTGGTTGCGGACTTCGTTGATCAGCTCCAGCAGCCGGTAACCGCCGTTGGCCGGGCCGACCTCGTCGAGCAGCAGCACCGGATACGTCATCCGGCGACGCCGCCAGAACTGCCACGGCCGCAGCCGGTACTCGCGCCGCAGGTCCTCCAGGAACGCGTTGACCAGCAGCCGAGCGACGTACTGAGGCGATTCCTTCTGCCATTCGCCGTCGGTGAGCCGCATCGCGAAGCGAACGAAGCTGCCCGACATCTCCGGGGCGAGATGCGGCTGGCGCAGGAACCAGCGATACCGTCCGGACAGCCCGGGGACGCGCCCGGTGACAGCGATCCGGAAGGTGCCGATCGTCAGCCAGCGCAGCAGCAGCAACGGAAACCGCCAGGTCGGATGCTGCGGCACCAGTTCGCGGCTGACGCTCTCGATAGCCGAGCGGAACCGGATCAGCAGGCCGTTCTCCTGCAACTCGCGCAGCAACGTGCGTTCGGGATCGGTGTCGTCGTCCGGAAACTGCTTCGCCATGAGCTGGTCGACCAACGTGAACAGCCGGAACCGCAACCGGCTTTCGCGCGTGCGGCCGCTGCGGACGAGGGTGTTGCGGACGCGCCACAGAAGATCGCGCACCACCTCGACGCTCGCCTCGGTCGCTTTGCCCGGCGTGTCGACGTCCGGCCGGTCGGCAAGCGAGAAATAAACGGAACGCACGGTGCCCGCCGGTTTCGCGTTCTGCAACCGCGAACCCAGCTCTTCGAGCACCCCCTCGCGCGCCTCTCCTACGAGGCACACCATCGGGAGCCCGCGCCGCTCGGCACGTTCTCGGTGATAACCGGGACGCCATTCTCCGTCGTCCCGCAATTCCCGCGGCCGGTCGCCGACGCGGGGCCGCTGATAAAGCGCCCCGATCAGCTTGACGAGCCGATCCGCACCAGCGAACGCGAGCTGCTCCCCCGCGACGGCCACCGTCTGGTCCATGCCGAAGTATCCCATGCGGCGGCCGGGAGGGGTCCCGGATTTATGCCGACATGGCAAGGGTTATTCGATTTGTTCCGGACCGCGTGCGGCCGTTCGGGTGGCCGGGGTTCAGCCGTTCGCTGGACGCGCGGTTGCGCTCAGCTACCCCCGCGGCGATCAATTCACCACTGCTACGAAAAACGTAGAATAAGTCCGCAATAAATAGGGAATTAACTGTTCGCGAGGCGCTTAATCGTTCCCAGCATCCTCCGCATGCCGAGGACGTGCCCGCCGCTCCCGATGACGAGCAAGCGGTAGCCGGACCCGAGCACCCCGGGAAACCGCGCTCGGCTCTCAGCGAGGATCAGGGTCTGTCCTCGAGCCTCGGGTTCAAGCCGGAAAGTAAGGCGATACTCGGAAAACCGGTGCCGTCCGGCCAGCGCGAGCAGCCTGGGCGGTTCGGCGGCGGCGACCCGGAACCCGGGGACGGTCGCCCCCTCGGCGAGCGGACGGGAGCCGGTCGCCTTCCAGTCGTCGGCGCCGACGGCCCAGGCGTAGCCGGTGGCCAAGCGGCCGGAGACACGTTCGATGACCTGGTTGACCGCACGCCAGGCGGTCTCGGCGTCGGCGTGGACGACGACCCGGTGTTCGTCCAGGAACGGCAGTTGCTCTTCCGGCATCGTCACCTCCGCGAAAAACGGGGCCGCCCCGGGAGAATCCCCGAAGCGGCCCCGTCGTCACAAGATCTTTATTCGTAGATCTCGCCCTTGGCGGCCTTCTCCACCAGCGACTGCGGCGGCTCGAAGTGGCTGCCGTACCGCGCCGCCAGCTCGCGGGCCCGGTCCACGAAGCCCTGCAAGCCGCCCTGGTACTGGTTGATGTACTGGATCACGCCACCGGTCCAGGCCGGGTAGCCGATGCCGAAGATGGACCCGATGTTGGCGTCCGCGACCGAGGTCAGGACACCCTCGTCGAAGCACTTCACCGTTTCCAGCGCCTCGGCGAAGAGCATGCGCTCCTTGAGGTCCTCGAACGGCACGTCCGCCGAACCCGAGTTGAACGCCTCGCGCAGACCCGGCCACAGACCGGTGCGCTTGCCGTTCTCGTCGTACTCGTAGAAGCCGGCCCCGCTGCTGCGGCCCTTGCGGTCGTACTTGTCGAGCATCGTGTCGATGACGGCCTCGGACGCGTGCGCGTTCCAGGTGCCGCCAGCGGCCTCGATCGCGGCGCGGGTTTCCGCGCGGATCTTGCGCGGCAGCGTCAGGGTCAGCTCGTCCATCAGCTGCAGCGGCGGGGCCGGGTAGCCGGCCTGCGAACCCGCCTGCTCGATCGACGCCGGTTCGACGCCCTCGCCCAGCGCGGCGACCGCCTCGTTGATGAAGGTGCCGATGACCCGCGAGGTGAAGAAGCCGCGGCTGTCGTTGACGACGATCGGGGTCTTGCGGATCTGCAGCGTGTAGTCGAAGACCTTCGCCAGCGTGGCGGGCGACGTCTTCTCGCCGCAGATGATCTCGACCAGCGGCATCTTGTCCACCGGCGAGAAGAAGTGGATCCCGATGAAGTCCTCGGTGCGCTGCACGCCCTCGGCGAGGGTGGTGATCGGCAGCGTCGAGGTGTTGGAACCCAGCACCGCGTCCGCGTTGACGATGCTCTCGATCTCGCCGAACACCTTGTGTTTCAGCTCGACGCTCTCGAACACGGCCTCGATGACGAAGTCGACGCCCGCGAAGTCGGCCGGGTCGGCGGTCGGCTTGATCCGCGCCAGCAGCGCGTCCGACTTCTCCTGCGTGGTCTTGCCGCGCGAGAGCGCCTTCTCCTCGAGCTTGACCGCGTAGCCCTTGCCCTTGTCGGCCGCCTCCTGCGAGACGTCCTTGAGGACCACGTCGATGCCCGCCTTCGCGGACACGTAGGCGATCGCGGCGCCCATCATCCCGGCGCCGAGCACGCCGACCTTCTTGGCGGTGAACTTCTCGAACCCGTCCGGACGCGAACCGCCGGAGTTGATCGTCTGCAGGTCGAAGAAGAACGCCTTGGTCATGTTCTTCGAGACCTGCCCGGTGGCCAGGCTCACGAAGTAGCGCGTCTCGACCGTGATCGCGGTGTCGAAGTCGACCTGCGAACCTTCGATCGCGGCGGCGAGGATCGCGCGCGGCGCGGGCATCGGCGCGCCCTTGAGCTGCTTGCGCAGGTTCGCCGGGAACGCGGGCAGGTTCGCCGCGAAGCTCGGGTTCGACGGGGTGCCGCCCGGGATCTTGTATCCCTTGACGTCCCACGGCTGCACGCCGGCATCGGGGTTGGCCTTGATCCACGCCTTCGCGGCGGGCACCAGCTCGTCGACGGTGTCCACGACCTCGTGCACCAGGCCGATCTCCAGCGCCTTGCGCGGCTTCATCCGCTGGCCCTGCAGCAGGACGTTCAGCAGCGCGCTCTGGATGCCGAGCAGCCGCACGGTGCGGACCACGCCGCCACCGCCGGGCAGCAGGCCGAGGGTGACCTCGGGCAGGCCGATCTGGCTGCCCTTGACGTCGGCCGCGATCCGGTGGTGCGTCGCGAGCGCGAGTTCGAGGCCGCCGCCGAGCGCCGCGCCGTTGATGGCCGCGACGACCGGCTTGCCGAGCTGCTCGAGCCGGCGCATCTGGCCCTTCATCGCGGTGCTGGACGCGGTGATCTCGGCCGCGTGCTCCGGCTGCGCCTGGATCAGGTCGCGCAGGTCGCCGCCGGCGAAGAAGGTCTTCTTCGCCGAGGTGAGCACGACACCGGCGATGTCGTCCTTCTCCGCCTCGAGCCGGTCCACGGTCGCGGCGAGCGACTCGCGGAAGGCCTGGTTCATCGTGTTGGCCGACTGGTCCGGGTCGTCCAGGGTCAGCGTGACGATGCCGTCGGAATCCTTGTCCCAACGGATGGTTTTGCTCTCGGTCATCTCGGTCCTCACACCCGCTCGATGATGGTCGCCACACCCATGCCGCCGCCGATGCACAGGGTCACCAGCGCCCGGCGCGCCTCGCGGCGCTCCAGCTCGTCGACCACCGTGCCGACCAGCATCGCGCCGGTGGCGCCGAGCGGGTGGCCCATGGCGATCGCGCCGCCGTTGACGTTGATCTTCTCGTCCGGAAGGTTCAGGTCCTTCTGCCACTTGAGCACGACGGAGGCGAACGCCTCGTTGAGCTCCCACAGGTCGATGTCGTCCGGGGTCAGGCCCGCGGTCTTCAGCACCTTCTCGGTGGCCGGGGTCGGACCGGTCAGCATGATCGTGGGCTCGGAGCCGATCGAGGCGGTGGCGACGATGCGCGCCCGCGGCGTGAGGCCGAAGGTCTTGCCCGCCTGCTCGGAACCGACCAGCACGATGGCCGACCCGTCGACGATGCCGGACGAGTTGCCGCCGGTGTGCACGTGGTCGATCTTCTCGACCTGGTGGTACTTCTGGAGCGCGACGGCGTCGAAGCCGCCCATCTCGCCGATCGTGGTGAAGGCGGGCTTGAGCTTCGCCAGACCCTCCACAGTGGACCCCGGACGGCGGTGCTCGTCGTGGTCGAGGATCGTGACGCCGTTCATGTCCTTCACCGGCACCACGGACTTCGCGAAGTAGCCGCCGGACCAGGCCGCCTCGGCCTTCTCCTGCGAGCGGACCGCGAAGGCGTCGACGTCCTCGCGGGAGAAGCCCTCCATCGTCGCGATCAGGTCCGCGCCGATGCCCTGCGGGGCGATGTAGTGGTCGTAGGCGGTGGCCGGGTCCATGAACAGCGCGCCGCCGTCGGAACCCATCGGCACGCGCGACATCGACTCGACACCGCCCGCGATGACCAGCTGGTCCCAGCCGGAGCGGACCTTCTGCGCCGCGACGTTCGTGGCCTCGAGCCCGGACGCGCAGAACCGGTTGAGCTGCACGCCCGCGACCGTCTGCGGCAGGCCCGCGACGAGCGCGGCGGTGCGCGCGATGTCCGCGCCCTGCTCGCCCACCGGGGACACGACGCCGAGCACGATGTCGTCGATCGCCTGCGGATCGAGGTTCGGGTGGCGGACCTTCAGCTCCTGGATGAGGCCGACCACCAGGTCGACCGGCTTGGTGCCGTGCAGGGCACCGCCCTTGTTCTTGCCCCGGGGCGTGCGCAACGCCTCGTAGATGTAGGCCTCGCTACTCACTGAACACTCCTCCGCGAAGCGGCGTGGTTGGACACTGCGGTGTATCTCGCCGCCGACTATACCGGCCAGTAGGTGCTAATGGCCATTAACATAAGCCCGATGAACCCCATGGTGTCAATGGGTTGCCGTAGTTTCGATTAGCGCTATGGTCAGTTCACCATGAGTACGTCTCCCGCCCGCGGCACGCGACCTCGCGACCGCAAGGCCCAGCTCGCTGCCGTCGCGGCCGAGCTGTTTCGCGCGCGGGGGTTCCACGGCGTCGGGATCAATGACATCGCCGCTTCGGCGGGCGTCACCGGACCCGCGCTGTACCGGCATTTCGCCGACAAGCAGGCGATCCTCGCCTACGTCGTGCTCGCCGGGATCGACGACATGGAGACGGCCACCGCGGCCGCGCTCGCCGATTCCGCGCCGCCGCTTTCCCAGCTGGAAGCCCTGCTCACCGGCCTCGCGACACAGGCGGTCGAGCGCAGGGAGATCGCCGCGCTGTGGCGCTGGGAAGGTCCGCATCTGCCGCGCGAGCAGCGCCGGGAGATCCGCCGCCGGTCCGGCGCGGTGCTCGACGCGTGGACGAAAGCGCTGCTCACACTGCGTCCGGAGCTGTCCGCGGACGAGGCCGAACTGCTGTGCTGGGCCGCGCTCTCGGTGTTCGGGAGCGTCGCGGTGCACCACACGTCGGTGGCACGCAAACGCTTCGTGCCGCTGCTGGTCGAACTGGCGCAGACGGTGCTCAACGTCTCACTGCCGGTCCCGGACGAGCCCGCGCCGCCGGTCGCGAGCAGCCTTGGCACGCCGTCCCGTCGCGAGCAGGTGCTGACCGCCGCGACCGGGCTCTTCGCCGAACGCGGCTTCCACACGGTGAGCATGGAAGACATCGGCGCGGCGGCGGGCATCGCCGGGCCCAGCGTGTACCGGCACTTCCCCAGCAAGGCCGCATTGATGGTCGCGATCGGACACCGCGCCGCCGACCGGCTCGCACTGGCCGCCGAGCAGGCGTTGCGGGCCCCGGACGAACGGTCCGCACTGGGCAAGCTCGCCGCGTCGTACGTGCATGTATTGCTGCGCACGCCGGAACTGCTGGTGTCCTTCACCGCGGATCGCGCGACCATGCCCGAACGCGACAAGGCCGATCTGCGCCGCGTCCAGCGGGACTACGTCGACCAGTGGGTTTCCTTGCTGTGCGCGGTGTTTCCGGAACTTCCGGCCCGCGAGGCGAAGATCCGCGTGCATGCCGCGCTGACCATCGCGAACGATCTCAGCCGGACCGGCCGGATCAAGAGCAGGCCGCATTTGCAGACCGAACTGACGACGGTGCTGCACGCCGTTCTCGGGCTCGGCTGAGCGCAGGCCCGGAGGCCACGCGGACTTCGAAAGTGGTCTTCTGTTTTGCCTGGTTACTTCACTAGTGAAGTACTTCATAGGTGAAGTCACAACTTCAGAGAGAAGAGAACCTCGCGAGGTCGTCGCACGCTGTCAGCGAAACCGCGCCGATCGATCGCCCATTCGTGTCAGCATCTGCCGTGCCCACGAGACGGTTGCATCTGGTTCGCGCGGACGAAGACCACCGCGTCACGACCCTTGAGCTTTTCTTCGACCTGGTCTTCGTCTACGCCATCACGCAGACGACCGAACTGATGGCCGGACATCTGAGCCTCCTCGGCGTCGGCGAGGGACTGCTGGTGCTGATGGTGCTGTGGTGGTGCTGGTGCAGTTACGCGTGGCTCGGCACGACCATCCATGTCGACCACGGCATCGCCCGGCTGGCGATGTTCGGCGCGATGGCGGTGATGTTCCTCGTCGCGCTCGCGGTGCCGCAGGCGCTCGCCAACGAACCGGGCGGGCTCGACGGGCCGTTGCTGTTCGTCGCCTGTTACGGCGTCGTGCGGCTGCTGCACATCGTCGCCTACGTCGGGGCCGCGCGGCACGACGCCGAATTGCGCCTGGTCCTGCTGAAGATGCTGCGCGGTCTGCTCCCGAGCCTGGCTTTGCTGACGGTCGCCGCCTTCGTGGGCGGAGCGTGGCAGCCCGCGCTGTGGGTGGTCGCGCTGGCGGTGGACTACCTCAACGTCTATTTGTCCGGTCCGGCGGGCTGGCGGCTGCATTCGCCGGCGCACTTCGCCGAGCGATTCGGGCTGATCGTGATCATCGCGCTGGGCGAATCGGTCGTGGCGATCGGCATCGGGATCGGGCACGTGCCGATCACCTGGCTCGTCGCGGGGTCGGCGATCTGCGGGATCGCACTCGCCGCCGGGATGTGGTGGACGTACTTCGATCTGGTCGCGCACGTCGCCGAACGCAGGCTGGCCCGCGCCGAAGGCCTCTCGCGGACCAAGATCGCCACCGACTCCTACACCTATCTGCACCTGCCGCTCATCGCCGGCATCGTGCTCGTCGCGCTCGGCTTGAAGAAGACATTCCTGACCCTGCACACCAGTCCAGCGGACGCGTTGCACGGCGTCGCGTTGTGGGCGCTGACCGGCGGGCTCGCGCTGTACCTGGTCGCGCTCAGCTCGCTGCGGCGGCGCAACCTCGGCAGCTGGAACCGGCAACGGCTCGTGCTCGCGGCGCTGCTGCTCGCCCTCACCCCGCTCCTCGGTCACGTGCCCGCGGCCTTGCTGCTGCTGATCGTCACGGCCGCGGTCCTGCTGCTCATCGCGTTCGAACGCACATCGCTGGCGCGACGGCCGGTCGCCGAGTGAGCCGGGCCGCACTGGCGGATTCCGCAGCGCCACGCTAACCTACTCGTGAGTAGGTAACGCGAGGGAGATGCTGCATGGCTGCGCCAAGGAAACGAGACGCGATGGGCCTCGGCCTGGCCGCGCTCACCCGGTTGGCCGGGAGCAAGGCGATCGACCGGGTCGGGCTGCGCGGGCCGGTGCAGAACCTGGTCAAGACGGGGACCCGCAGCGGGTTCCGCGCCGCGGGGGCGGCGACCAGGTCGTTCACCTCGGTCCAGCGGCTGGGCAAACCGGCGCGGCTGGCGAAGCCGGACGACCGCGGGCTGTTCGACCTGACGCCGGACGAGGACCAGAAGCTCATCGTCGAGACGGTCAGCGAGTTCGCCGCCGAACAGTTGCGCCCGGCCGCCGCGGACGCCGACGAGAAGCTTGCCGCCCCGGAAGGCCTGCTGAGCCGCGCGGCCGAACTGGGCGTCAGCCTCGTCGGGATTCCGGAAGAGCTGGGCGGCGCGGGCACTGAGCGTTCGGTCGTGACGAACGCGCTGGTCGCGGAGGCGCTCGCGCACGGCGACCTCGGGCTGGCGGTGGCCGTGCTGGCCCCGTCCGCGGTGAGCACCGCGCTGGTCGCGTGGGGCGACGAGCAGCAGCAGGCCGATTACGTGCCCGCGTTCACCGGCGAGCAGGTGCCCGCCGCGGCGCTCGCGCTGCTGGAGCGGACGCCGTTGTTCGACCCGTTCAAGCCCGCCACCAAGGCGAAGCGCACCCCGAAGGGCTACCAGCTCGACGGCGTGAAGTCGCTCGTCCCGCGTGCGGCGGAGGCCGAGCTGTTCATCGTCTCGGCCGATCTGGAAGGTCGCGGACCGGCACTGTTCCTGGTCGAATCGTCCAACGCGGGCGTGACGATCGAGTCCGAACCCGCGATGGGCCTGCGCGGCGCGGCCACCGGGAAACTGCACCTGGAGAAGGTTTCGCTGCCCGCGGGCGCACTGCTCGGCGGAGGCAAGGCGGACGTTTTCACCGAGGTGGTCCGGCTTTCCCGGCTCGGCTGGGCGGCGCTCGCCGCCGGCGTCGGCAAGGCCGTGCTGGACTACGTGGTGCCTTACGTGAACGAGCGCACCGCGTTCGGCGAGCCGATCAGCCACCGGCAGGCGGTCGCGTTCTCGGTGGCGGACATCGCGATCGAGCTGGAGGGCCTGCGCCTGGTCACGCTGCGCGCGGCTGCACGGGCCGAACAGGGCAAGGAATACGCGCGGGAAGCGGCGCTCGCCCGCAAGCTCGCGACGGACAAGGGCATGCAGATCGGCAACGCCGGCGTGCAACTGCTGGGCGGGCACGGGTTCGTGAAGGAGCATCCGGTGGAGCGCTGGTACCGCGACCTGCGGGCGATCGGCGTGATGGAAGGCGCCGTCCTCCTCTGATCCTTTTTCTTGCTCCGAAAGGCAACTCATGATCAACCTGGAAGCTCCGAAGAAGGCCGGCGCGCTGATCAACCAGGCGTACCAGGCCGCGGCCGAGGTGTTCCGGCCGATCTCGCGCAAGTACGACCGCGCCGAGCACACCTATCCGTCCGAATTGGACATGTTCGCCGCACTGCTGGACGGCCTGAACTCCTCCGGCGAGGGCGGCGCGGGCGCGGCCGGCGTCCGCCGGTCCGAAAAGGACGACGGCCCCAAGGGAAACCGCAACGGTGCCAACCTGAACGTGGTGCTCGGCACGATCGAAATGTGCTGGGGCGACGTCGGCCTGCTGCTTTCGATGCCGCGCCAGGGCCTCGGCAACGCGGCGATCGGCTCCGTGGCGACCGACGAGCAGCTCGAGCGGTTCAAGGGCCTGTGGGCCGCGATGGCGATCACCGAACCCGGCTGCGGTTCGGACTCGGCCGCCATCACCACGACGGCTACCGAGGACGGCGACGATTACATCCTGAACGGCGAAAAGATCTTCGTGACGTCCGGCCAGCGCGCCGACGCCGTCGTGGTCTGGGCGACGCTCGACCGCACGAAGGGCCGCGCCGCGATCAAGTCGTTCGTGGTGGAGAAGGGCACGCCCGGCTTCGAGGTCGTGCGCGTGGAACACAAACTGGGCATCCGCGCGTCCGACACCGCCGTGCTGCGCTTCGAGAACTGCCGCGTTCCGCGCGAAAACCTCTTGGGCACGCCGGAAATCGACACGGCCAAGGGTTTCGCCGGGGTCATGCAGACCTTCGACAACACCCGCCCGCTGGTGGCCGCGATGGCGATCGGTGTCGCCCGCGCGGCACTCGACGAAACCCGCCGCATCCTGACCGAAGCCGGCGTCGTCATCGACTACGACCGCCCGGCTTTGACCCAGCACGCCGCAGCCGCGACTTTCCTGCAGCTGGAGGCGGATTACGAAGCCGCGTATCTGCTGACGCTGGAGTCGGCGTGGATGGCGGACAACCGTCAGCCGAACTCGCTGCAGGCTTCGATGGCCAAGGCGAAGGCTGGTCGGACGGTGGTCGATGTGACGCTGAAGTGCGTCGAGCTGGCTGGATCGTACGGGTACACAGAGGAATCGCTGCTGGAGAAGTGGTCCCGGGATGCCAAGATCTTGGACATCTTCGAGGGGACGCAGCAGATCCAGCAGCTCATCGTGGCTCGGCGGGTGCTGGGGAAGTCCTCGGCTGAGCTGAAGTGATCGAGGCCGCTCGGCCCGCTTCTGTGGAGCGGGCCGAGCGGCCTTGTTATTCCAGTTGCTTTTTTCCGGTCGATTGCCCGAAGAAGTACCCCAGTACCAGCAGGAAAGCACTGGAGAGCACCTGGTTGATCTCCACGTGCGCGAACATCGCGGCCACCACGGAGAGCGACATGACCAGCAGGATCGCCGCACCGACGTAGGTCGCGACGGATTCCTTGGCCAGGAAGTTCTGCCAGACCTTGGCTTTGCGCTCGTACTTGTCGATCTCGGCGGCCAGTGCCGCGGCCTTGACCTCCGCGATCTTGCGGCTGGTTTCCTTCAGCTCCCCGTCGATCTCTTCGGTCTTGCTTTCGAACTCGCCGAGCAGCTGGTGGAATTTCTCCTTGGTCCCGGCGTCGTCGACTCCAGACACCGCGTTTCTGAGCTTGTCGATCTCCTGTCCTACGGTCAATCCGTTGATCAGCTCGAGGACCTGCTCACGCCGCTCCAGGGAAATCTTCAGCGCGCTGCGACTGGCATTCACCTTGCGCTGAACGTCCGAGCGTCCTTTGAGCGTTCCCTCCGCTGCCAGCGCCTCCTTGTTCAGCGCGAGTTTCTTCCGCTGCTCGGCGATTACCGCGTCGAGGCGGTCCAATGACGCGTGCAGCTCTTCGACGGACTGCGTCTCGAGCGACGAGCTGTCAAGTCCGGCTTCGACGAACTCCTGTTCCAACCGGCGGTGGCGGCGGTCGGCCTTGTGCGCCTCGGCGGTTTCGCGATCTTCTGGACCGGTCATCGTGTTTCCCGTTCGATCGGGCGGGGGTGACCTACGGGTCGCTCGGAGGCAGGGCACTGTTGCGCTCTGTCGTCCGCCGTCGCCGTTCCGAATCCGAACCGTGACCACGGCCAGTAGCACCCTGATTACCAAAAGCGCAGCATGGTCGGTATTTTGCGCAGGAAACCGCGGTAGATCTCAGTGAATCTGGATATTTTCGAGGCCGCGGCTCACTTTTTCCGCGTAACCGAACCGGCGTCGATCGCGTCCAGAACCGCGTCTCCATTCGCGCGCGCCCACTCCGTCAGGGTGTGGATCGGCTCGATCAGCGTCGCGCCCAGCGGGGTCAGTTCGTACTCGACCCGCGGCGGGGCCTCCGCGTACGCCTGGCGGCGAACGAGCCCGTGCGCTTCAAGCCGTCGCAGCGTCTGGGTGAGCATCTTCCGGGAGATGCCGCCGATGAGCTCGACCAGATCGCCGTGGCGGACCGGGCCTTCGCTGAGGCCCGCGAGCACGACCACGGTCCACTTGTCGGCGATCAAGTCGACGGCCAGTCGCGCCGGGCAATCGGCGAGGAAGACGCCGCGGGAACCGCTCATGGAGTCCAAGGTACCTGCTGGTACCTATCGGAATCCTAGCCTGGTTTTCATCCCCCTCCAGAAACCAGGAGAGTCATGCGAGTCATCACCCAGCAGAAGCTCGGCGGCCCCGAAGTCCTCACGATCGCGGACGCGCCCGAGCCCCGGGTATTGCCGACCGAAGTCCTCGTGCGCGTCAACGCGATCGGGCTCAATCCGTTGGAGGCACGGCTGCGCGACGGCGAGTTTCCCTTGCTCGGCCAGCCGCCGTTCGTGCTTGGCTGGGACGTCAGCGGCGTGGTCGAAGTGGCGTTGACCTGGCGGTTCCGGCCTGGCGACGAAGTGTTCGGGATGCCGTTGTTTCCCCGTGCGGCGAATGCGTACGCCGAGGTGGTAGCTGCTCCGGCCTTGCATCTCGTCAGGAAGCCGAAGGAGCTCTCACACGTCGAGGCCGCGGCGTTGCCGGTCGTCGGGCTGACGGCGTGGCAGGGGCTGGTCGACCTCGGCGGCGTGACGGCGGGCGATCGCGTGCTGGTCCACGGCGGTGGCGGCGGGGTCGGGCATGTCGCGATCCAGATCGCGAAAGCCCTTGGCGCGCACGTGATTACGACAGCCAGCGAGAGCAAGCGGGAGTTCGTCGAGGGGCTCGGCGCCGACGAAGTCATCGACTACACGCGGGTCGATTTCGCTGAGGTGGTCCGCGATATCGACGTTGTGCTCGACACTCTTGGCGGCGACACAGTCGAGCGCTCGCTTGGAGTTCTCCGCGCTGGCGGGCATTTGGTGACGGCGGTCGCGGAGGACGACACCGCGCTCATCGACAAGTTCGAGGCGGCTGGGATGCGGTTCAGCGGCATCGCGGTCGATCCGGATCCGGTCGGGTTGCGCGGGCTGGTCGATCTCGTCGAGCAGGGCAAGCTTCGGGTCCACGTGCAGGAGACGTTCCCGTTCGAGCGCATCGCCGACGCGCATCGGCTGCTTGACGGCGGCCACCTTCAGGGCAAGGTCGTCCTGACAGTCAAGTGACGCCGCGTCATGGTTTCGCAGGCAGGAATGTCACGACGGAGCTATGACGTGACGGCACTGGCCGCTGAACACGGGTCCCGATGGAATCAAGGCAAGGAAAGGGGACCTGATGCGGAAAATTCTCTTGGTCGCCGCTGTCGCCGCGAGTGTGGCGACAGCGGTGGTACCGGCGGCGTCAGCGGCTACCGCGATCAAGTGGGAAGCATGTCCGGCCGACGCGAATCCGGGCCCGGGACTGGAATGCGCGACGCTCAAAGTGCCGCTGAATTACCAGGACCCGAACGACCGCACGATAGATCTCGCGATTTCCCGGCTGCCCAGCAAGAATCCCGAGAAGCGGCGCGGGGTGCTGCTGCTCAACCCGGGCGGACCGGGTGGCGAGGGGCTGGGGTACCCGAGTGTGCTGTCGCTTCAAGTGCCCGGGATTCCGTCGCCGATGCCGAAGGACGTGCTCGAAAGCTACGACCTCATCGGCTTCGATCCGCGCGGGGTCGGGCACAGTTCGCCGGTGACCTGCGACCTCACACCGGAGCAGATGGCGATCGGGAATCTGCCGTATGCCAACGGTCCGCGAGACGTGGTGAAGCAGGCGGCAGTCGCGAAGGCAGAGGCGAAACAGTGCGCTGACGCCAAAACCGGGTGGATGCTGCCGTACACCACGACGGCGAACGCTGCGCGCGACATGGACCGGATCCGCGAAGCGTTAGGCGAGCAGAAGATCTCGTACGTGGGCGCGTCCTACGGAACTTACCTCGGCGCGGTGTACACCACGATGTATCCCCAGCGCAGCGACCGGATCGTGCTCGACAGCAACCTCGGGCCAGGCGGCTACGACATCGACGCGATGCACGGGTTCGGCCGCGGCATCGAGGATCGCTTCCCGGATTTCGCGAAGTACGCGGCGGCGAATCCGCAGTACGGTCTCGGCAGCACGCCGGCACAGGCGACGGCGAAGTTTTACGACCTGGTCGGGCGGCTGGACCGGCATCCGGTCGCCGGGATCACCGGCGGGCTCCTGCGCGGGGCGGCGTTTTCCTTGACCTACAGCGATTTTCAGTTCAAGAAGCTGGCCGCGATGATGCACGACCTGGATCAGGGCAAGGAACCGGCCCAGGACGGACCGGCGGCGAGCGAGAACACGTTCGCTTCGCGGTTCGCGGTGATCTGCGGCGATTCGAGCTGGCCGAAATCGATCGGGGCCTATCAGGTGAACGTGGCGCTCGACCGCGTCCGGTATCCGCTGATCGGAGCCGGCGAGGCGAACATCGCGGCGTGTGCTTACTGGGCCGCGCCGGTCGAGCAGAAGGTGCGGATCACCGGCCGCGGGCCGTCGAATGTGCTGATGGTGCAGAACACGCGCGACCCGGGCACGCCGCTGGCCAACGCACGCAAGCTGCGCGCGGCGTTCGGTGACCGGGCGCGGATGGTGACCGTCGACCAAGGCGGGCACGGGGCTTACGTATTCGCGGCCAACAAGTGCGGGAACAACGCGGTGAACGAATTCCTCGCCACCGGAAAGCGGCCCGCGGCGGACGTTTTCTGCGCGGCTTAAACCTCCAGCACAATCCGGCCTCGCGCCTGCCCTGACTCCTGCAACCGGTGTGCTTCGGCAGCCGCGGCCAGGGGCAGGCGAGTGCCGATCCGGGGCCGGAGGATTCCGGTGGACAGACCCCGGTTGACGACGCGGGCAGCGGAGCCCAGAGCGGTGACACCGGCGTTGCTGATGGCGAACCCGCGGATGCTCGCGTCGCGCGTGTACAGCTCGCCGATCGGCAGCGTCGGTTTCGAGTCCATTCCGGCCATCGCGATGATCCGGCCGCCGCGGGACAGCAGCGGCACCGCCGAGAGCAGATCGTGGCGACCGGCGTTGTCCCACAACAGATCCACCACGGGGAGTTTGCGGTAGAGGTCGGGATCGGCGTAGTCGAAAACCTCGTCGGCACCGCATTCCCGGCACCATTCCGCGTCCTCGGCGCGGGCGGTCGCGACGACGCGCAGGCCTGCGGTCGAAGCAAGTTGGACGACGGCGCTGCCGACGCCGCCTGCCGCGCCGAACACCGCGATCGTTTCGCCGTACCCGGCGCCGGCGTGTTCGAAGAGGCCCAGATACGCGGTGGCGGCGGTGTGCAGAACGGCAACGGCGTCGTCGGAAACCCCGTCCGGCAAGCGATAAAGCCGCTCCTCGGGCACCGCACAGTACTCGGAGAAGGAACCTTGCCGGCCGTCGTGGCCGAGGCTGTTGCACCACACGCGGTCACCGGGCGCGAAGCGGTCTGCTGGCGAGGAGACAACAGTTCCCACCAGATCCCGGCCGATGACGAACGGATACGAAAGGGCCGTGGGATAAGCCCCGGAACGGATGAAGGTGTCCACGTGGTTCACCGTCACCGCGGACACTTTCACCAGCACTTCGCGCGGCCCCGGCTCGGGGTCCGGGAGCTGACCGACCTTGATCTCGGAACTGTCGCCGGGCGACGTCACGTATGCAGCGATCACCGGTTCACCGTACCGCCGGTTTTTCACCGACTTCGCGCGGATATCGGATTGATCTCCGCCGCGCGCAATTCGCCCGGAAAGCCGCGGAAATGCCCTAATCTGCCCGGCATGACCGCTCCGGTGGCGCCGGCCGACCTCAAACAGGCCCGCATCTTCATGTGGATCCAGGTAGCGCTGAGCGCGATCGGCCCGCTGCTGCTGGCCGGGATGGCCGGCGTCTCGCTGGTCGAGCTGATCAGCCTCACCCAGCTCTACATCGCGATCACCTACGCGACCGCGATCGCGCTCGCGGTGTGCGCGGTCGTATTGCCCAAGCGCCGGCAATGGGCTTACGTGACCGCCGCGGTCATCGAAAGCCTGCTGGTGCTGAACAGCCTGGTCACGCTGCTCAGCAAAGGCCTGCCCGGCATTCTGCCGCTGATCTTCGCCGGGCTCGCGCTGCGTGCGCTGCTCACCCGCGACGTGCGGACGTGGTTCTTCCCGCAGCAGCCGTCAGCCGGCTGACCGATCGTCCAGGAACTCGTCCAGGTACCGCCAGGTCGTGCCTCGGGCCCGGCGTCCGGTGAGCACGCCGAGGTGCCCGCCGGGCGCGGTGCGGAACCGGACCTCCGGCGCGTTTTCCAGCAACTGCACCACGCGTTCCACCGACGCGCGCGGCGCGATGGTGTCGTTCTCGCCCGCCACGACGAGCATCGGCACCTTGACATCGGACAGGCCGATCTTGCGGCCGTTCAGGTCGACGGTGCCCTCGGCGAGGTCGTTGGTGCGGAACAGGCGGTGGTACAGCTGGCCGAACGTCCGCCCGGGGTAGGCGTACATGTTGCCCATGAAGTGGTCCACGGCCTCGATCTGCGCGAGATAGTCGCGATCGTCGAGGTTTTTCAGGATCGCCAGCGGTTTCGTGATTTCCTTGGAGATCCCGGTGGCGCGGAACACCCGGGTGACCAAATAGGACGGTGCGCCGCCGAACACCCGGTACACCGGGGTGAGCAGATGCCCGCCGGTCAGGTCCACGAGCGGGCGGAACGGCGCGACGATCGGGATCGCGGTGAAATCGACCGGCGAGCCGACCGCAGTGATCGAGTCGATCGGAAGGTCCGGCTGGTCCGCGCTGACCAGCATCGAGAAGATCCCGCCGAGCGACCACGACACCAGGTGCACGCCCTGTCCGCCGGCGTCCTCGCTGACCTTCCGGATCGCCCTCGGCAGCACCTCGTCGATCCAGTGCTCGATGCCGAGGCGGCGGTCGGAGAAGGCGACCATGCCGTAGTCCACGAGGTAGGTCGGCCGCCCGCCCTCGACCAGGTGCTCGATGAGACTGCAGCCGCGGCGCAGGTCGAAGCACAGCGCGGGCGCGGCCAGCGGCGGAACCAGCAGCACCGGCGGGCCCGACGTCGTGGCCGCGCCGTGCGTCATCCGGTACACCGACCGGTTGGGCCCCTGGTCGATCAGCACCCTCGGCATCGGCCGCAGATCGGCGACCCCACCCTGGAAAACCTTGCCCACGACATTGGCCGCCGCGGCAGCCAACCGGGCCGGTGGGGAAACCATTCAGCGCCTCCTGGAACTCGTCGTCTGCCGGGCATCTTGCCGTGCGTGCGGGCGCGGCATCAACACGCCACTCCCGCAAGCACCTGGCAAGCGCACGTCCGCCTCAGACGCTCCCACCAGGCGGGATGGACGGCGCGCTCCGGGCGGCGCGGCCCTCGTACTCGGCGCGCTCGGGCGAATGGGCCGCCGACGCCAGCAGCTGGTCGCCGCCGAGCGCGCGCACCAGCCATTCGCCGAACGCGCGCGGGAACAGCCGGGTGATCCGGCCGGTCAGATCGAGCGATTTCGGGACGAAGACATCGAACTTCGGCCGCTCCAGCGCGCCGACGATCGCCGCCGCGACGTCGCCGGGCCCCACCGACTTGATGAACCGCGCCTCGCCAAGGCCCGACGCGAGTTCGGTGCGCACCACCGCGGGCATCACGCACGACACCTCGACACCCGTGCCGCGCAGCTCCAGCCGCACTGCCTCGGACAACCCGACCACCGCGTGTTTCGTAGCGCAGTACGTGGCCGCCCCGGAGAATCCGGACTTTCCGGCCATCGACGCCACGTTCACGATGTGCCCGCGGCCGCGCGGCTTCATCCGTTTGACCGCCTCGCGCGTGCCGTGCACGACCGCGTGGACGTTGATCTCCAGCAGCCGCCGCGTAGCCGTGTCGTCCTCCTCGTCCAGCGGCGAAAGCGGCATGATCCCGGCGTTGTTGATCAGCACGTCGATCGGCCCGATGGTGCGTTCGACGTCGTCAAGGAACGCGGTGAAGGCGGCCGTGTCGGTGACGTCCAGCGGCGACGCGACCACGTCCGGGCCCAGCTCACCAGCGGTTTTCTCGGCGCGGACCCGGTCGAGATCGCCGAGCACGAGCCGGGAGCCGCGCCGGTGCAGCGCGGCGGCGGTGGCCGCCCCGATGCCCTGCGCGCCGCCCGTGACGACAACGACCTTCCCGGAGAGCGACTGCCTGGCCATGGCGGACTCCTCGGTCTATTGACACTTAGCCAATATCGTCCTCCGGATCACTCCGCGCCGCTATCCCCCAACCCGTTGCTCAAGAACCTGGCCGAGCCAGCCGTCGACGGTGAACTGCTCGGTCGGCTTGAAGCCCTGGCTCTCGTAGTAGCGGGGCAGATCGCCGTCGCCACCCGCCCAGCAGTCGACGCGCACGAGGTCGATCCCGCGCCGTTTCGCCTCGTCCATCGAGTGCCGCAACAGCCGCGAGCCGACCCGGTGCCCGGTGAACTGGCGCGAGGTGATCAGCAGCCGCACGTACAGTTCGGGCTCGTCGACCTGCGGGGTGTAGGGCATGGGCTGCCCGAGGATCAGCGCGCCGGCGGGTTTTCCGTCGATCTCCGCCATCCGGAACCCGGGCTCGGCCACGAACTCGCGCACGCGTTCGACGCGTTTCGGGTTCGTGCTCCACGGCTGCGTGCCCCATTGGCCCGCGCTGCCGCGCGCGACCAGCCATGCGACGGCGTCGTCGAAAAACCCCAGCAGAACGTCTGCGTCTCCGGCGGCCCCAGGCCGGATAGTGAACTCCATATCCCCACCATAGGGACAGGTGAAGCAGCGCCGCCGGAACTCCGCCCGGACGCCCCGGCGGCGCTGGGTCTCAGGCGCCGACCCCGAGGTGACGCGCGATCAGCATCTTCTGGACCTCGCTGGTGCCCTCGCCGATCTCGAGGATCTTCGCGTCGCGGTAGAAGCGGCTGACCGGGAATTCGTTCATGAAGCCGTATCCGCCGAAGATCTGCGTCGCGTCACGGGCGTTGTCCATCGCCGCGTTCGACGCGACCAGTTTCGCGATCGACGCTTCCTTCTTGAACGGTTCGCCGCGCAGCATCTTCGACGCCGCCTGGTAATACGCCAGCCGCGCGGTGTGCGCGCGGACCTCCATGTCCGCGATCTTGAACTGGATCGCCTGGTACTCGCCGATCCGGTGGCCGAACGCAACGCGGTCCTTCGCGTACTTCAGGCATTCGTCCACGCAGCCCTGCGCGAGCCCCACGCTCAGCGCGGCGATCGCCACCCGGCCCTCGTCCAAAATGGACAGGAACTGCGCGTAGCCGCGGCCCCGCTTGCCGACCAGGTTCTCGGCGGGCACCCGGACGTCGGAAAAGGACAGTTCGTGGGTGTCCGAGCAGTTCCAGCCGACCTTCGAGTACTTCGGGGCCACCGCGAAGCCCGGCGTGCCGGACGGGACGATGATCGCCGAGATCTCCTTGCGGCCGTTCTCCATCACGTCGGTGACCGCGGTGACGGTGACCAGCTTCGTGATGTCGGTGCCGGAGTTGGTGATGAACGCCTTGCTGCCGTTGATGACCCACTCGTCGCCGTCGAGCCGGGCGCGCGTGCGGGTGGCCCCGGCGTCGGAGCCGCCGCCGGGTTCGGTGAGGCCGAACCCGCCGAGCGCCTCGGCCGTGGTCAGCATCGGCAGCCAGGTTTCCTTCTGCTCCTGGGTGCCGAAGCGGTAAATGGGCATCGCGCCGAGCGAAACCCCGGCCTCCAGCGTGATCGCGACCGAGGAATCGACCCGCGCCAGCTCCTCCAGCGCGAGGCACAGCGCGAAGTAATCCCCGCCCATGCCGCCGAATTCCTCCGGGAACGGCAGGCCGAACAGGCCCATCTCGCCCATCTTGGCGACCAGCTCGTACGGGAATTCTTCCTTCTCGTACAGCGGGCCGATGACCGGGGCGACCTCCGCCTGCGCGAAGTCCTCGACCGTCTTGCGAAGCGCCTCGTACTCGTCGTCCAGCCGGAAGTCGATCACTGCTTCTCCTCCGCCGCGCTCACCACGGCCAGCGTCTCGTCGAGCGCGACCTGCTGGCCGACCCGCACCGAAAGCTCAGTCACCACACCGTCGATCGGCGCGGTCACGGTGTGCTCCATCTTCATCGCCTCGACGACCAGCAGCGGCGTCCCCGCGCTCACCACGTCGCCTTCGGCGGCCTTCACCACCAGCACCGTTCCCGGCATCGGGCTCTTCACCGGACCGGCGCCCGCCGCCTCGCCGCGCGAGGACAACGTGAATTCCTGGTCGGCGAACGCGAACGACTTGCCTTCGCGGGCGAGCCACACTGTCCGTTGTGGACCGTCCGCGCAGCGGTACCGCTCCACGCCGTTCGCCCGGCGCACCTCAAGCAGGTCGCCCTCGCGACGGGCGGAAACGCGAACCGGCTCGGCGTCGTCCACCTGCACCGAAGCGTCCGACGGCGTGCCCTCGACCCGCACCACGGCCTGGTTTTCCCCAGTCCGCAAACGGAAAGTGATGCCGCCGGGACCGCTGAGCCGCCATCCGCTCGGGATGTCCCACGGGTCCACGACCGTGCCGGTCGGCTGCAGCGAGATCAGCCGGTCCATGGCCGCGGCGACGAAGAACCCGGCCGGTACTTCCGAGGAGATCAATTCGGACAGTCGCCGGTCGACCAGTTCGGTGTCCAGCTTTCCGGCGCGGACGTCCTCGTCGGCGAGCAGGCCGCGCAGGAAGTCGATGTTCGTGCCGAGGCCGAGCAGCGCGGTGTCGGCCAGCGCGCGGTCCAGTTTCTGCAGCGCCGACGCGCGGTCCGGGCCGTGCGCGATGACCTTCGCCAGCATCGGGTCGTAGTTCGAGCCGACCACCGCGCCGACCGACATCCACGAGTCCACCCGTACGCCGTCGCCGGAGGGCTCGTGCACGGCCAGCACCGTGCCGCCGGTCGGGATGAACCCGCGCGCCGGATCCTCGGCGTAGACGCGGGCTTCGACCGCGTGCCCGTCGAGGCGCACGTCCTCCTGCGTCAGTCCGAGTGGCTCCCCTGCCGCCACCCGCACCTGCCAGGACACCAGGTCGAGGCCGGTCACCATTTCCGTGACCGGGTGCTCGACCTGCAGCCGGGTGTTCATCTCCATGAAGAAGAACTCGTCCGGATTGTGCGCGGACATGATGAACTCGACCGTGCCCGCGCCGACGTAGCCGACCGACCGCGCGGCTTCCGCGGCCGCCGCGCCCATTTTCGCCCGGGTCGCCTCGTCCAGCAGCACCGACGGCGCTTCCTCGATGATCTTCTGGTGCCGCCGCTGCAGACTGCACTCGCGTTCGCCGAGGTGCAGCACAGTGCCGTGGGTGTCGGCCAGCACCTGGATCTCGATGTGCCGCGGCGTGGTGACGAACCGCTCCATCAGCAGCGTGTCGTCGCCGAACGAACTCTTCGCTTCCCGGCGCGCGGACTCGACCGCAGCGTCCAGCTCGGACTCTTGGTGCACCAGGCGCATGCCCTTGCCGCCACCGCCCGCGGACGGCTTCAGCAGCAGCGGATAGCCGACCTTCGCGGCGGCTTCGGCGAACCCGCCCTCCGGAATGTCCACATCGGACGCACCGGGCACGACCGGGACCCCGGCCGCGGACACCGTGGCCTTCGCCCGGATCTTGTCGCCCATCTTGTCGATCGCTTCCGGCGGCGGGCCGATGAACACCAGCCCGGCCTCCGCGCAAGCCCGCGCGAACGCGGTGTTCTCGGCGAGGAAGCCATACCCCGGGTGCACCGCCTGTGCGCCGGTTTCCTTTGCCGCGGCGACGATCGCCGGGATCGACAGGTAGCTCTTCGCCGCTTCGGCCGGGCCGAGGCGCACCGCGGTGTCGGCCTCGCGGACATGCCGGGCGTCGGCATCCGCGTCGCTGTACACCGCGACCGAACGAATCCCGAGCGCACGCAGCGACCGGATTACGCGAACCGCGATCTCCCCGCGGTTGGCGACCAGAACAGTGTTGAACAGAGAACCCTCGAACATGCCCTATCACATCCGGAAGACGCCGTAGTTGACCTCGGGCAAGGGAGCGTTGGCCGCGGCCGAAAGCGCGAGCCCGAGCACCGTGCGGGTGTCCGCCGGGTCGATCACGCCGTCGTCCCACAGCCGCGCGGTGGAGTAGTACGGGCTGCCCTGTTCCTCGTACTGTTCGCGGATCGGGTCCTTGAAGGTTTCTTCGTCCTCTGTGGACCATTCGCCGCCGCGGCCCTCGATCGCGTCGCGGCGCACCGTCGACAGCACCGAGGCCGCCTGTTCGCCGCCCATCACGGAAATCCGCGCGTTCGGCCACATCCACAGGAACCGCGGCGAATACGCGCGACCGCACATGGAGTAGTTGCCCGCGCCGAAGGAGCCGCCGATGATCACGGTGAACTTCGGCACCCGCGCGCAGGCCACCGCGGTGACCATTTTCGCGCCGTGCTTGGCGATGCCGCCCGCCTCGTACGCACGGCCGACCATGAAGCCGGTGATGTTCTGCAGGAACACCAACGGGATCGAACGCCGGTCGCACAGTTCGATGAAGTGCGCGCCCTTCATCGCGGACTCGGCGAACAGCACGCCGTTGTTCGCGATGATGCCGACCGGATGGCCGTGGATGTGCGCGAATCCGGTGACCAGCGTCGAGCCGTATTCCTTTTTGAACTCCGCGAACCGGCTGCCGTCGACGACGCGGGCGATGACCTCGCGCACGTCGTACGGGGTGCGCGAATCCGTGGGCACCACGCCGTACAGCTCGCGTTCGTCCGCCGCGGGCGGCTCGATCGCCTTGACGTCCCACGGCCGCGGCGTGCGCGGGCCGAGCGTCGAGACGATGTCGCGGACGATGCGCAGCGCGTGCGCGTCGTCGTCCGCGAGGTGGTCGGTGACGCCGGACTGGCGCGCGTGCACGTCGCCGCCGCCCAGCTCCTCGGCCGTGACGACCTCGCCGGTCGCGGCCTTCACCAGCGGCGGGCCGCCGAGGAAAATGGTGCCCTGATTGCGCACGATGACCGCTTCGTCGCTCATCGCCGGGACGTACGCGCCGCCCGCGGTGCACGAGCCGAGCACCGCGGCGATCTGCGGAATGCCGCGCGCGGACATGGTGGCCTGGTTGTAGAAGATCCGGCCGAAGTGCTCGCGGTCCGGGAAGACCTCGTCCTGGCGCGGCAGGAAGGCGCCGCCCGAGTCGACCAGGTAAATGCACGGCAAGTTGTTGTGCAGTGCGACTTCTTGCGCCCGCAGGTGCTTCTTCACCGTCATCGGGTAGTAGGTGCCGCCCTTGACCGTGGCGTCGTTGGCGACGATCACGCATTCGCGGCCGGACACGCGCCCGATCCCGGTGATGATGCCCGCGGACGGGGCCTCGTCGTCGTACAGCCCGGTCGCCGCGAGCGGGGAAAGCTCCAGGAACGGGGATCCCGGGTCCAGCAGCGTGTCCACCCGGTCGCGCGGCAACAGCTTGCCGCGTTCCACATGGCGGGCGCGCGACTTCTCCGGCCCGCCGAGCCGGGCGGCGGCGAGCCGCTTGTGCAGATCCTCGACCAATTCTCCGTGCGAAGTGACGCTGCGGGTGAAGGTGTCGCTGTTCGGATCCGCGGAACTGCGCAGTACCGGCGTGTCCATGGCTCTCCGTCGAGACGTTAGCGGTCGTTAACTCCGCCGGAGATGTTAGTGCTCGTTAACCGCCGTGTCCAGTCCCACGCGAAGCGCCCCAATGTGGCATTGGGTGCATGCGACGCACCGAACGCCACATTGGGTGCGTCAGATGCACCCAATGCCACATTGGGGCGGACACGGGCGGGTGAGGCGAGACAGTCAGCCCGCGACGGCGTCGGAGATCCAGCCGGCCACCGGCAGATCTCGTTCGAGGCATTCGACCGACAGCCGGATCGTCCAGCGCAGTGCCTGCAGCAAGAGGCTGTCGACCTCGTTCGGCGCGGCGCTCGCCAACGCGATCTCGACCTGTTCGCGCGCGGCGGCGGTGTTGCCGTGCACCTCGGCGAGCAGCGTGCGGACGGCGGTGCGGACCGGCGGGTCGGCCTGGTCGATCGAAACCTCTTCGCCCGCCTCGTCGAACACCTGCACCTTGACCGGCGCGGTGCCGCCGTCACCGAGGGTGGACACCATGGCGCTGCACTCGCCGAAGAGCAGCAGCATCAGCTCTTTGGTTTCCTCGTCGCGTTCGCCCGGCTCCTGCGACGAGGGCGTGACCTCTTCCAGCGCCTCCGTGTCCTCGCCAAGGCTGATGGCGACGAGCGCGCGCTGTGCCTTCTCGACGAGCCGCTGCTCGCCCTCGCTCCGGTCCGCGGTCACGTGCCTATCAAACACCAGACCGGCGGTCGGCGGGATACCCCGGATCGCGGGCTCAGCCCGCCGCGGAAAGGGCGCCCAGCGCGAGCCGGCACAGCAGATCGGCGAGCGCTCCGTCACCGAGATGGCGGTTGTAGGGCGTCGAGTTGATCAGGCCGAACACGGCGTGTGCCGCCGACCGCGCCTGGCGTTCGCCGAGGCCGGGCACAGCTTCGCGAATCGCCCGCACCCACACCTCGACGTACTGCCGCTGGAGCGCGCGCACCTGTTTCCGGTCACCGTCGGTGAGATTCGCGAGATTGCGCTCCTGCACGGTGATGAGCGCCGGATGGTCGAGGGCGAAGTCGACGTGGAACCGCACGAGCGCGGCCAGCAGCTCGTCCGGCGTGCCGCCCGCCGCGGCGCGCGCGGTGCCGCCTTCGAGCAGGAAGTGGCTGATCGAGTTCAGCATTTCCCCGAGAATCGCGTCCTTGCTGCGGAAATGCCGGTACAGCGCGGGACCGGAGATGCCGACGGCCGCGCCGATGTCGTCGATGCCGACGCCGTGGAAACCGTGGTGGGCGAACAGCTCGGCGGCGGCGGAGAGGATCTGTTCCCGTCTGTTCGGCTTCGCGCCGTTCACCAGTGGGAGGGAATTCGCCGGCATCCGCACATAGTAGGTCCCGTGGTTAGCGAGCGCTAACTTCCGGTCCTACTTCCTGCTTGAGCCAAGTGGACGCACCCGGATTTCAGGGGTGTCTCGTGGGGATTGCACCTGGTAAAGCTTTACCGCGTCAAGCTGTCACGACAGGAGTGACCTATGGCTGCAAACACCCGTCAACCATCACGACGCATCCTTCGGATGTGCGCGGCCCTGGGGGTCGCTCTCGCTGCCTCGCTCGGCTTCGCCACCGGTGCGAGCGCTGCGTCGCAAAACTACGTCGCGCTCGGCGACTCCTACTCCTCCGGAGTGGGCGCCGGGAGCTACGGTGATTCCGGCAGCTGCAAACGCAGTGCCAACGCGTACGGCCAGCTGTGGGCCAACGCCCACTCCGGCACCAATTTCACCTTCCTCGCCTGCTCGGGCGCGAAGACCGGCGACGTGCTGAACCAGATCGGCTCGATGCCGTCCAACGCCACCTTGATCACGCTCACCGTGGGCGGCAACGACGCCGGGTTCACCGACGTGATCAAGACGTGCACGCTCGGCAGCGACCAGACCTGCGTGGACCGGGTCAACACCGCCAAGACCTACGTCCAGAACACCCTGCCCGGGCTGCTGGACAAGGTGTACTCGGCGGCCAAGAGCAAGGCTCCCGGGGCTTCGCTGGTCGTTTTGTCCTACCCGCGCTTCTACACCGTGCCGGGTTCGTGCAGTGTCGGGCTGAGCGACACGAAGCGGTCGGCGATCAACTCCGGGGCGGACACGCTCGCTTCGGTGATTTCGTCCCGGGTTTCCGCCGCGGGCGGGAAGTTCGTGGACGTCCGGTCGGCGTTCGTCGGGCACAACATCTGCTCGTCGGCGAGCGACTACCTGCACAGCTTGACGTGGCCGGTGGACGAGTCGTACCACCCGACTGCGGCCGGGCAGCGGGGCGGCTACTACTCGCCGCTGACCTCCGCGATCGGCTGACGTTTCGCAGAAACGCGTGAAGGCCGCCTCGAGTTGGCTCGAGGCGGCCTTCACCGCGTTCTCAGCCAAGCAGAGTCTTGACCAGCGCGGCGATCTGCTCGGTCTCGATCAGGAACGAATCGTGGCCGTACGGTGAAGTCAGCACCGTGGCCTCGCCGCCGGCTCCCGCCGCGATCTCGTGTGATTGGTACGGCGGGTAGAGCCGGTCGCTGTCCACCGCGGCGACCACGGTGCGCGCGGTGACCCGGCCCAGCGCAGCGGCTACCCCGCCTCGGCCCCGGCCGACGTCGTGGGTGTTCATCGATTCGGTGAGCACCACGTAGGAACCCGCGTCGAACCGGTGGGCGAGCTTGTCCGCGTGATGGTCCAGATAGGACTCGACCGCGAACCGGCCGCCGGCCAGCGGATCCTCGTCCTGCTGCGGACGGTTCCCGAAACGCGTCTCCAGTTCGGGTTCGCAGCGATAGGTGACGTGCGCGATCCGCCGGGCCACGCCCAGTCCGCGGTGCGGGCCTTCGGCCGCGGTGTAGTAGTCGCCGCCGTGCCAGGCCTGGTCGCCTCGGATCGCGTGCAGTTGCGGGGCCGCCCAGGCGATTTGCTCGGCGGACGCACGCGCGGTCGAGGCGAGAACGAGCGCCGAGGCGACCCGATCGGGTTGACTTACCGCCCATTCGAGAGCGCGCATCCCGCCCATCGAGCCGCCTGCGACGGCGGCCCAGCGTTCGATGCCGAGTGCGTCCGAAAGCTCCGCTTCGGCATTGACCTGATCACGGACGGTCAAAGCCGGGAATCGGCTGCCCCACGCCTTGCCGTCCGGAGCGGGCGAGGACGGGCCTGTCGACCCCTGACAGCCACCGAGCACGTTAGGGGCGACGACGAACAGTTCGCCGGTGTCGAAAGCCTTGCCGGGACCGATCAGTCCGTCCCACCATCCGGGACTCGGATGCCCGGGTTCAGCGGGGCCGACGACATGGCTGTCGCCGGTGAGAGCGTGCTCGACGAGGACCGCGTTGGATCCGTCGGAGTTGAGCGTTCCCCACGTTTCGTACGCGAGGGTGTAGCCGGGCAGGGTGGCACCGGCCTCCAGCGCGAGTGCGCCGGGGCCGGTGAACCACTGCCGTCTGCCGGGTGGGTCGCCCGCCCGCCACGCGCCGGTGACGGGCGGAAGACTCGCGCCGGGATCCGTCACAGTGCCGCCTTGGCGGCGCGGAAGCCCGCCTCGAGGTCGGCCTTCAGGTCCTCGATTCCTTCCAGTCCGACGGCGAGCCGCACGAGGCCCGGCGTGACGCCCGCGGCGACCTGTTCCTCGGGGCCGAGCTGGCTGTGCGTGGTCGAAGCCGGGTGCACGATCAGGCTGCGCACGTCGCCGAGGTTCACCAGCTGGCTGTGCAGTTCGGTGCCGTCGACGAACTTCCGGCCCGCCTCGACGCCGCCGCGCAGCTCGAACGACAGCACCGCGCCGACGCCGCGCGGCAGGTACTTCTGCGCCGCCGCGTGGTACGGGCTCGACGGCAGGCCCGCGTAGTAGACCTTCTCGACCTCGTCGCGCTCTTCCAGCCATTCCGCGAGCGCCTGCGCGTTCGCGGAGTGCCGCTCCACGCGCAGCGACAGCGTCTCGATGCCCTGCAAGATGAGGAAGCTGTTCAGCGGAGCGATCGCCGCGCCGGTGTCGCGCAGGATCTGCACGCGCGCCTTGGCCGCGAACGCGCCAGGGCCGAGCGCCTCCCAGTACTTGAGACCGTGGTAGCTCGGGTCGGGCTCGTTGAAGCCCGGGAACCGGGACGGGTCCTTGCCGAAGTCGAACGTGCCGCCGTCGACCAGCACGCCGGCGACCGTCGTGCCGTGGCCGCCGAGGTACTTCGTCGCCGAGTGCACGACGATGTCGGCGCCGTGCTCGATCGGGCGGACGAGGTACGGCGTGGGCACGGTGTTGTCCACGACCAGCGGGACCCCGGCCTCGTGCGCGACGTCGGCGACCTTGCGGATGTCGAGGACGGCGCTGCTCGGGTTGGCCAGCGTCTCGGCGAAGAACAGCTTGGTGTTCGGCCGGACCGCGGCCCGCCACTGCTCCGCGTCGTCCTGGTCGTCGATGAAGGTGACCTCGATGCCGAGCTTCGGCAGCGTGTAGTGGAAGAGGTTGTAGGTGCCGCCGTACAGCGAGGGGCTGGTGACGAAGTGGTCGCCCGCGTTGGCCAGGGTCAGGATCGCCGCGGTGACCGCCGCCGAACCGGACGCGAACGCGAGGCCGGCGACGCCGCCTTCGAGAGTGGCGACGCGCTGCTCCAGGACGTCCTGGGTCGGGTTGTTGATGCGCGTGTAGATGTGGCCGGGCTCGGCGAGGCTGAACAGATCCGCCCCGTGCTGCGTGTCGCGGAAGACGTACGACGTGGTCTGGTAGATCGGCGTCGCGCGGGCGCCGGTCGCCGGATCGGGCGCCGCCCCCGCGTGGATCTGCTTGGTCTCGAAGGACCAGCTCGTGGTGTCTTCCGGCATCTGCTCGCTCCTAGCGGTCGGGATCGGGTCGGCTGGGCGCGACGCTAACCAGGCCGGACGAAACGCCCAACCGCTCTCACGAGATGAGAGTCCTACGCACCCGGACGTATGAACAAGTGCCGAGCGCTGACGGACGACGCGACAGTGCTGTGCCGCGCACGCTGAGCCGCATGGACTGGAGAATGCGCCCGGTGACCCGGAAGTGGTTCCTCTTCGGCCACGTCGTCACGTCGGTCGGCTGGATCGGAGCCGAGATCGCGGTGCTGATCTGCAGCGTTCTCGCGATCGCCGGCCTCGATCCGGTGACCACGCGCAGCGCGAACGTCATCGCCGGAGTGCTGGCCGGGACGCTCTACTTCCCGGCCAGCCTGCTCGCCCTGGCCACTGGGATCGTGCTCGGCCTCGGCACGAAGTGGAAGCTGGTGCGCTACCACTGGGTGCTGTGGAAACTGCTGGCGACGCTCGCCCTCTTCGTCGGCGGCAACCTCCTGGTGGTCCCGTCTTTCGTCGCGCACGGCGAGCAGGCGTCGCGCGGTGAGCTTGTCGGGGCGAGCGCGGTGTCGGGCACTGGGGCGATGAGCGTCGGGCTGACGTTGCTGCTGGGCGCGACGCTGGTGTCGTACTTCAAGCCGTGGCCGAAGGTGTTTCGCGCTAACTAGTGCCGCGGGTGGCGAAACCGGTGCAGTCTTCTACCGTTCCAGCAAGAACGTCAGAAGCGCTGGAGGTAGCTGTGGTTTCGGTGCGCAGCGTCGTGGACCGGGTCGGTCCCACGCTGCTCCACGCGCTTCTCGTGCCCGAAGGCTGTCCCGCGGTCGGCGACGTGGTGATCGCCGAACCGGGCGCGGAGTCCGCCATCGCGGCCGGTGACCTGGTGCTGGGCGTCGCCACGATCGAGCAGGCCGACGCCGCCGCGCTCGTCCGGGTGAGCGCCGGACGGGGTGCGGCGGCGGTGCTGCTGAAACCGCCGCTGGCGGCGAAACAGTCGGTGCGGCGCGCGGCGAAGGCGGCGGGGATCGCGTTGATCCAGGTGCACGCGGCGACGTCCTGGGCCCAGCTGGTCTGGCTGTTGCGCACGGTCCTGGACGCGCTCGCCGACGAATCCGAAGCACTCGAAGAAGGCGGCGACCCTGGTTCCAGCGACCTCTTCCGGCTCGCCGACGCCGTGGCCGCCGTGGTCGACGCGTCGGTGACGATCGAGGACACCAACTCGCGCGTCCTCGCCTATTCCGCGCGCCAGGACCTCACCGACCCGGCGCGCGTCGCGACGATCATGGGCCGCCGCATCCCCGACGACGTCCTGGCCCGGTTCCGCTCGCGCGGCGTGTTCCGGGAGCTTTCCCGCGGCAGGCAGACGATCTTCGTCCCGGCCCAGCGCGACGGCACCCTGCCCCGGCTGATCGTCCCGATCCGGATGGGCGGCGAACTGCTTGGCTCGATGTGGGCGGTCGTCCCCGGTCCGGTTTCCGAGGAACGCGCGGCGGCTTTCGCGGACGCGGCCCCAGTGGTCGCGCTGCACCTGCTGCGACGACGCGCGCATACGGACGCACAACGCCGGGCTTCCGCCGAGTTGCTGCGCGCGGTTTTGGAAGGACAGGTCCCGCCGCGCCGGGTGGTCGCCGAACTGGATCTGTCCGACGAGCCGCACCGGGTCGTCGTCGTGGACGTCAGCGGCGGCGACAGCCGAGATGCCGAGGGCTTGCTGCTGGCTTTGCTGGAACGGATTTCGCAGGGTTTCGGACGCCGTCCAGTCGCGGCTGACCTGGGTGGGTTGCTGTACGTGGTGGTACCGGACCGCCCCGGCGAGGGCGGCTGGCCGGAACTGCGGGAGGCATTGCTCGCCCAACCCGCTTCCCGCCGAGGCGGCCTACCGCGCGCAGCCGCGGGTGCGCCAGGCGACCCGACCGCGCTGGCCGCGTCGCGAGCCCAGGCCGACGAGGCGCTGGGACTGCTGCGGGCCGGACTGGTCGAGGGCCGCGTCGTGGCTTACGACGAGGCTTGGACGGCGCTGGTTTTGCACCGCGCCGCCGCCGGAGCAGCGGCGGCGCAGGTGTCGGAACTCGGCCCGCTCGGCGTGCTGCGCGCACACGACGAGTCGAGCAATGCCGGGTACGTCGACACTCTTTACGAATGGCTCCGGCATCCGGGCGACCCCCGCGCGGCCGCTGAACGGCTGCGAATTCACCCGAACACGTTGCGGTACCGGATGAAACGGCTGCTGGAGCTGGTTCCGCTGAACCTCGACGATCCGGATGTCCGGCTTGCTTTGCTCACCCAGCTGATCGCACTGCGCTGGAGTTGACGCGGTAGCTGAGATCGTTGGCGCGCAAAGATTCCGGCTCCATCCGGATCCAGACCGTGCCGCGCTCGGCCGGATCGTCGAGCAGATACGCGCGGAACCGCGGATCCCACCCGGACTCGTCCGGACCCAGATACCGCGCCAGCTTCCGCCGTCCGCGCGGCACGTCGAACGGCTCGACGGCGGCCTGCCCGCGCGCGATCACCTGCCGCACCAAGCCGGTCGCGAGATCGCAAACGTCGACAGTCATCGCGATCCGCGGCTCCGTGCGCACCCGGTCGGGCAGTCGTGACCACGGGCCGCTGAGGATCCAAAAGGCCCCGTCCTCCCAGAGGTACCAAGTGGGCCGAACGGTTGGACCCGCGGTGGCGACCCGTGCGGTCAGCGGCTGCGCGAGGAAGCTGTCGACGTCGAAATCGGTCACGCGACCAGCAGCGTCTTCCCGATCGTGCCGCGCGATTCGATCGCCGCGTGCGCATCAGCCGCACGCTCCAACGGAAACCGCTGCCCGATCACCGGAGTGAGCTGCCCAGCCGCAGCAGCCGCCAGTGCCGATTCGGTGAAGCCGCGCATCGCCGCCGCGTCGCCGATCGACCGGACCAGCTTCACGCCACGCGCCGCGGCGTCCTCTTCGGACACTTCCGTCCATGAACCGCTTGCCAGACCGTAAATCGCCATCCGCCCGCCAGGCCGCACCAGAGAGAACGCCGCCGTGCCGACCGCGCCTCCCACGCCGTCGAACACCACGTCCACCTCCCCGGCCTCCGCGGTCCACTCCGGATCGGTGTAATCAACGGCCAAGTCCGCGCCCAATTCCCGGGCACGGGCAAGCTTTTCGGCCCCGCCCGCAGCAGCCACGACCTCCGCGCCCGCAGCCTTCGCCAGCTGCACCAAGAGACTGCCGACCCCTCCGGCGGCCGCCTCGACGAGCACCCTTTCCCCCGGCGCGACCGCGGTCGCGTGCACGAGCCCGGTCGCGGTGCGGCCGTCGGCCAGCAATGCGACGGCCGCGTCGAGGCTCAGCGCGTGCGGCACCGGGAACACCAACGCCGCGTCCACGACCACGCGCTGCGCGTAACCGCCGCTGCCGCCGGTCGAGGTCACCACGCGTTTCCCGACCAGCGCCGGGTCCACGCCCTCCCCGGCGCGGCTGATCACACCCCCGACGCCGTTGCCGGGCACCATCGGAAGCGTGCTGCCGAACGGCCCCGTCCCCGTCGCCCGGAACTGCGTTTCCACGAAGGTGACGTTGGCGAACGCCACCTCGATCAGCACCTGTCCCGGCCCGGGAGCCGGATCCGGAGCCTCCCCCGCCTCCAGCACCGCCGGCCCGCCGAACTCCCGCAGCCACACCGCTCGCATGTAAGCCCTTCCTCGAAGTCTCCGCCGGGTGCCAGCCAACTACCTCAAGTGCGGTCGAGGTCAAGGGCGTTGTCCTGGCAGCACTACTGACCCGGCGCAAGACTGTGGCGGCGGGATGATGACACCGCCGTCCGGGTAGATCACCGTGAGTGGCAACACCTTCGACAGAACCGCCGCCAGGAGGCAAGCAGTGCGCATCGCCGTTCCCCGTGAGATCAAGAAGCACGAGTACCGGGTCGCGTTGACCCCGGCAGGCGTGCACGAACTGGTCGGTCGCGGGCACGACGTCTTCGTCGAGACGGGTGCCGGGACCGGGTCGTCCATCACGGACGAGGAGTACGTCGCCGCGGGCGCGAAGGTGCTCGCCACCGCGGAGGAGACGTGGGCCGAGGGCGAGCTCGTGCTGAAGGTGAAGGAGCCGATCGCCGAGGAGTACCCGCGCCTGCGCAAGGATCTGGTGCTGTTCACCTACCTGCACATCGCCGCGGACCGTCCGCTGACCGACGCGCTGCTGGCCGCGGGAACCACCGCGATCGCGTACGAGACGGTGCAGAAGCCGAACGGCGCGCTGCCGCTGCTGGCCCCGATGTCCGAGGTCGCGGGCCGGCTGGCCCCGCAGGTCGGCGCCTACGCCCTGATGAAGCCGAGCGGCGGCCGCGGCGTCCTGCCCGGCGGCATCCCCGGCGTGCACCCGGCGCGCGTGGTCGTCATCGGCGGCGGCGTGGCGGGTCTCAACGCCGCTCGCGTCGCACTGGGCCTCGGCTCCGACGTGGAAATCCTCGACACCAACGTCGACCGTCTCCGCCAGATCGACAACGACTTCGGCGGCCGCATCCGCACCGTCACCTCGAACCGGCTCTCCGTCGAAGAGTCGGTCCTGGAAGCGGACATGGTCATCGGCGCGGTCCTGGTCCCCGGCGCGAAGGCCCCGAAGCTGGTCTCCAACGACCTGGTCTCCCGCATGAAGCCGGGCAGCGTTCTCGTGGACATCGCCATCGACCAGGGCGGCTGCTTCGCCGACTCGCGTCCGACCACGCACGACGACCCGACCTACACGGTCCACAACTCGGTCTTCTACTGCGTGGCCAACATGCCGGGCGCAGTCCCGCGCACGAGCACCTACGGCCTGACCAACGTCACCCTCCCCTACGCGGTGCAGCTAGCAGACAAGGGCTGGAAAGCCGCCCTCTCCGCAGACCCCGCCCTGGCCCTGGGCCTGAACACCCACTCCGGCGCCCTGACGAACGCCCCCGTAGCCACCGCCCACTCCCTCCCCCACACCCCCGTCGAAACCGCCCTCGCCTAACCAGCCACGGCAAAGCGGCGAGGGCCGAAAGCCCTCGCCGCTTTTCTTATGTCCCAACGCTTTTTGTTCCACCCAACCGCCGCCGAACGCACCGTGGGGGTCCGGGGGGCTCGGCCCCCCGGGTAATACGACGCCCCTTCCCGGGCGAAGCGCCGCCAGGCGCGAGCAGAGGAAGGGAAGAAGGGGCGACCCGCTCAACCAGCCTGGGGGTCACTGGGAGCGGGTCGCCGGGTACTAGCTTAAAGAACATTGGGCGGGAGCGCTCGTTCGGGGGTGGATTTCGCCGGGGTTCTTCCCGGTGACCAGGTGAACGTTCAACCTTTCACCTTTGCCGCCCGGACCAGGGTTTCCCTGCTCCACGAGGCTTCCAGGGCCTTTCGGAACCCGCTGGCGTGCCGTTCGTCACCTCTGCCCGCGGGAGCGCCGGTTGTGCCCGTTTGGTCCGGGCCGCCGGCTCGCTCGGGAATAAATTGTCGGTGCCGCTCCCTAACCTTGTGATGTGACCACCACTGCGACGCCTGCGCGTCAAGACCGTCCGATTGCTGAGACGGCGCCCCGACCGGTCGGCTGGGTGCGCCGGTTGTCCGCTGCCTGCTGGGAGCATCGCGGCGTTGTCGTGCTCGCGATGACGGCGGCGGTGCTGAGCGTCGGGGTGCAGGCGGCGAGTCCGTTGCTGGTGCGCTCGGCGGTGGACGACGCGGTGGCCGGGCATACGTCGCAGCTGGCCGGACTCGCGGTGGGGCTGGTGGCGTTGCAGATCGTCGCGTTCGGGTCGGCGTTCCTGCGCCGGTATGTCGGCGGCCGGCTGGCGCTGGACGTGCAGCACGATCTGCGCAACCGGGTGTTCGGCGCGGTCTCGCGGCTGGACGGCGGGAAGCAGGACGCGTTGCGCACGGGGCAGGTCGTGTCGCGCGCGATTTCGGATCTGCAACTGGTCACCGGGTTGCTGATGCAGGTGCCGCTGTCGGCCGGATCGGTGATTTTCGCGGTGCTGTCGCTGGGCGCGATGCTGTGGATGTCGCCGCTGCTCACGCTCATCGCGCTGGTGGTCGCGCCCGCGGTCGGGATCGTCGTGGCGTTGAGCAGGCGGCGGTTGTTCCCGGCGACCTGGTCGGCGCAGCAGCGCGCGGCGGATGTCGCGCAGCACGTCGAGGAAACCGTCACCGGCGTGCGCGTGGTGAAGGGGTTCGGGCAGGAGGCGCGCGAGGTCGCGCGGCTGGAGCGCACGGCCCGGAAGCTTTTCGCGGAGCGGTTGCGCGCGGCGAAGCTGTCCGCGTTGCCGACAGCGACCACGTCGGCACTGCCTGCCGCGGGTCAGGTCGCGGTGCTGGCGATCGGCGGCATGCTGGCGTTGAACGGGCAGATCAGTCTCGGCACGTTCCTCGCGTTCGCCACCTATCTCGCGGCGTTGATCGGCCCGGCGCGGTTCCTGTCCGGGCTGGTCGTGCAGGCGCAGCTCACGCGCGCCGGCGCGGAGCGGGTGTACGAGCTGATCGACGCGCAGCCGGAGGTCACCGACAGCCCGGACGCGCGGCCGCTGCCGCCCGGCACGCTGGGCGTCGAGCTGAACGACGTGAAGTTCGGCTACACCCGCAGCGATCCGGTGCTCGACGGGCTCACTCTCGAAGCTCGCCCCGGCGAAACGCTCGCACTGGTGGGCACGGCGGGGTCCGGCAAGTCCACGATTTCCATGCTGCTGCCCCGGTTTTACGACGTGCACTCGGGTTCGGTGCGGGTCGGCGGGCTGGACGTGCGCGACGTGCCGTTGAAGGACCTGCGCCAGGCGATCGGCGTGGTCTTCGAGGAAGCGTTCCTGTTCTCCACCTCGGTGCGGGACAACATCGCGTACGGCCGCCCGGACGCGAGCGACGAGGAGGTCTTCGCGGCCGCCCGCGCGGCGGAGGCGGACGAGTTCATCCGCGCGCTGCCGGACGGATACGCCACCGAGGTCGGCGAACGCGGGCTCACGCTGTCCGGCGGGCAGCGGCAACGGCTTGGGCTGGCCCGGGCTCTGCTCACTGACCCGCGCGTGCTGATCCTGGACGACGCGACGTCGGCGATCGACACCGTCACCGAAGCCGCGATCCACGACACGCTGCGCGCGGTCACCGCTGAACGCACCACGTTGCTCATCGCGCACCGCCGGTCAACGCTGCAACTGGCCGACCGGATCGCGGTGCTGGATCAAGGTCGAGTCGTCGACGTCGGCACCGAGGAGGAACTGCTGGCGCGGTGCGCGCTGTTCCGCGAACTGGTCGCGGGTCCAGGCGACGACGTCGAAAAACCGCACCGCTGCGACAACCTCGAGCCGGGCGCGGACGGCACCACGGCAGTCCTGTGGCCCACGGACGAACGCGACGAGGTCGACGCTCTCGCCGAGGCCGCGCAGTCCCGCGGCGGCATGCCAGGCGGCGGCAGCGGGTTCGCGGGCAGCGGCGGCGCCGACGTGCCACCGACCCCGGAACTGCTGGAAGGCGTCCGCCGGCTGCCTCCGGCCACCGACCGGCCCCGGCTGTCCGATGTGGACGTCACGACCCCGGACCCCGGCTTCAAGCTGTCCCGGATCCTGCGTCCGGTGCGCTGGCCGCTCATCGGCGTGATCGGTCTGGTCGCGGCCGACGCACTGGCCTCGCTCGCGCTGCCCGCGCTGTACCAGCGCGGCGTCGACCACGGTGTCCTGCCCGGGGTGGCGAGCGTCGTGTGGCTGCTGGCCGGGATCGGTGCGCTCGTCGTGGCGGCCGACTGGTTCGTGGTGCGCTGGCAAACCCGGCTCACCGCCCGCGTCGGCGAGACGGTGCTGTACTCGCTGCGCGTGCGCAGTTACGCACACCTGCAACGGCTCGGGCTGGACTACTACGAGCGCGAACTGTCCGGGAAGATCATGACCCGGATGACCACGGACGTCGACGCGTTGTCCACGTTCCTGCAAACCGGCCTCGCCACCGCGGTCGTCAGCGCGCTGACGTTGGTGGGCATCACGGTCGCGCTGCTGGTCACCGATGCCGCGCTGGCCGTGTACGCGCTGGCCATGCTGCCGATCCTGCTCGTAGCCACGCTGATCTTCCGGCGGGTCGCTTCGCGTGCGTACAGCGAGGCGCGCGAGAAGGTGAGCGTCGTCAACGCGGACATGCAGGAGAACGTCAGCGGTCTGCGCGTCGCTCAGGCGTACACGCGCGAAGAGCGTTCGGCGGAGGTGTTCGCGTCGCGCAGTGACGACTACCGTCGGTCGCGGCTGCGCGCGCAGCGGTACATCGCGACGTACTTCCCGCTTGTCTCGCTGCTGTCGGATCTGGCGACGACGACGGTGCTGGTCGTCGGCGCACACCGGGTCGCCGGCGGCACTCTCGAAGCCGGTGTTCTGCTCGGATTCTTGCTGTACCTCCAGCAATTCTTCTCGCCGATCCAGCAACTGTCGTCCGTGTTCGACGGCTACCAGCAGGCCCGCGTCGGTCTGAGCCGCATCGGCGATCTGCTGCGCACACCGACGTCGGTACCCCCGGCCGAGCAGCCGGTCGAACTGCCCGCACACCTGTCCGGCGAAGTGCGGTTCAAGGACGTCGATTTCTCCTACGCCGGGGCGGAAAAGCCCGCACTGGAGAACCTGACGCTCGACGTCGCAGCGGGCGAAACCGTCGCACTGGTCGGCGCCACCGGCGCAGGCAAGTCCACTGCGGTGAAGCTCGTCGCGCGCTACTACGACGCCACCGGCGGCGCGGTGTTGATCGACGGCGTCGACGTCCGCGAGTACGACCTGCCCGCATTGCGCGCCCGGATGGGCGTGGTGCCACAGGAAGCGCACCTGTTCTCCGGCACCGTCGCGGACAACGTGCGGTACGGCCGTCCCGAAGCCACCGACGCGGAAGTCGAGGCCGCCGTACGCGCTGTCGGAGCCCTGGACGGAGTAGCCGCGCTCCCCGCCGGTTTCCGGCAACCAGTAGGCGAACGCGGCCGCTCCCTGTCCGCCGGGCAGCGGCAGCTCGTCGCACTCGCCCGGGCCGAACTGGTCGACCCGGACGTGCTCCTGCTGGACGAAGCCACCGCCGCCCTGGACCCAGCCACCGAAGCCACGGTCCTCCGCGCCACCGAGCACCTCGCCCGGCGCCGGACCACCTTCGTAGTCGCCCACCGCCTGGCAACCGCCGCGAAGGCCGACCGGATCGTCGTGCTCGACCACGGCCGCATCGTCGAACAGGGCACCCACCCCGAGTTGGTGGCTGCGGGCGGACATTACGCCCGGCTGTGGGCACTGGGATGAGCCAGAAGATGCTGCGGCGCTAGACCACGGGGCCTGCGCCGCTTCGAGGATGCCGATGCATCGCGCGAGCGCCCTTGCCTATCGGGCGCTCGCGCGATGCCTGGCCTCAGCCCGTCTCCGGCAACGGCCGTCGAACCGTCCCCGCGCAGCGGGCCGCTGCCGCGCCGCGCGCGCTCGCGGTCAAGAAATCTTGCGACGATAAATCACATTGGCGAAGAAGTACGCCACCGCCAAAATCCCCACACACCACGCCAGCGCGGTCCAAATACCCGCACCGACCGGGCGCTCGGCGAACAGATCGCGGATGGTGTTGACGATCGACGTCACCGGCTGGTGTTCGGCGAACGCGCGCACCGGTCCGGGCATCGTGCCGGTCGGCACGAAGGCCGAGCTGACGAACGGCAGGAAGATGAGCGGGTACGAGAACGCACTCGCGCCGTCCGCGGATTTGGCGGTCAGGCCCGGGATCACCGCGATCCAGGTCAGCGCCAGGGTGAACAGCACCAGTATGCCGAGCACCGCGAGCCACGCCAGCGGTCCCGCGCTGGTGCGGAATCCCATCGCGAACGCCACGAGCACCACGACGGCCACCGAGATCAGGTTCGCGATCACCGAGGTGAGCACGTGCGCCCACAGCACCGCCGAGCGCGCGATCGGCATGGACTGGAAACGCTCGAAAATGCCGCCCTTCATGTCCAGGAAGAGCCGGAACGCGGTGTAGGCGATCCCGGAGGCGATGGTGATCAGGAGAATGCCGGGCAGCAGGTAGGTCACGTACGACTCGGAGCCGGAGTTGATCGCGCCGCCGAAGACGTAGGTGAAGAGCAGCAGCATCGCGATCGGCGTGACCGTCGTCGTGATGATCGTGTCCAGGCTGCGGGTGATGTGCCGCAGTGACCGTCCTAACAGGACCGAACTGTCGGCGACGAAGTGGCCGCTCATTGCCCGTCCCCCTTGCTTCCGGTGCCGACGAGGGAAAAGAAGACGTCTTCCAGCGTCGGCTGCTTCTCGACGTACTCGACCTTGGCGGGCGGAAGAAGCTGCTTCAACTCGTCCAGCGTGCCGTTGACGAGCACCCGCCCCTCGTGCAGGATCGCGATCCGGTCGGCGAGGTGTTCGGCCTCGTCCAGGTACTGGGTGGTGAGCAGCACTGTCGCGCCCTGCTCAGCGAGTTCCTCGACCGCGCGCCAGACGTCGTTGCGCGCCTGCGGATCGAGCCCCGTCGTCGGCTCGTCGAGAAAGATGACCCGCGGGTCCCCGATCAGGCTCATCGCGATGTCAAGACGACGGCGCATGCCACCGGAGTACGTCGACACCTTGCGCGATCCAGCGTCGGTCAACGCGAACCTCCGCAACAACCCGTCCGCGATCACGCCCGGATCCTTGAGATGCCGCAACTTGGCCACCAGCACCAGATTTTCGCGTCCGGTAAGGATTTCATCGACGGCCGCGAACTGACCGGTGAGACTGATCGACTCGCGGACGTCCGCCCCCTGGCTCGCCACCGCGAACCCGTTGACCTCCGCCTCTCCCGCGTCAGCCTTGAGCAACGTGGACAAGATCCGCACGACCGTCGTCTTGCCCGCCCCGTTCGACCCGAGCAACGCGAAAATACTGCCGCGCCCTACCTCGAAATCCACGCCGCGCAACACTTCCAGCTTGCCGTAGGACTTTCGCAAGCCCCGCACTCGTATCGCCGGCGCCGTCATACCGCACCGCCCGCCGCGCGGTCGATGGATTCGGTCAGCCGCGTCCGCTCTCGGGAAATCCAGTTCCCCTCGGGATAACTCCGGAGAAACTCCTCCGCGAATTCGACCGGCTCGTCACCGACAATGCCGCGAACCGAAGTCCCGTTCGCCACGCTCTGCTCGAACAGGTCGATGAGATCGTCCAGCATCCGCAGGTGGCTCTCCGCCGTCCCCGGCCCGAAGTACTGCAGATACCGGTGCAACGCCTTGATCGCCGTCCGATAGTCCGGCGGCAGCTCCTCGACGCGCGCCTTGTACCGCCGGTACCGCTTCTTGTCCTCCAGCGGCCCGGTGACTACTTCCAGATAATGCAGATACTTGCTTTTTCCGTCATTCCCCATGATCGATTCCCTCCTTGCGCAGCTGTTCGAGCCGGTCCGAGAGAAACCGCCAGTTCCGCCAGAACTCGGCAAGACTCGCGCGCCCCGGCTCGTTCAGCGTGTAAACCTTCCGCGGCGGCCCTTTCTCGGACGGCACTTTCTCGACGTCGACGAGCCCGCGCTGCTCGATCCGCACGAGCAGCGCGTAAACGGTGCCCTCGGCGAGATCGGTGAACCCCCGCTCGCGCAGCCAGGAGGTGATCTCGTACCCGTAGGCGGGCCGCCCGGCAAGAATCGCGAGGACGATGCCCTCCAAGGTCCCCTTGAGCATCTCCGTCGCCTGCTTGCCCATCGAACGCCCTTCAGCTAGTCAGTGTTGCTGAGTACCGGTAGATAGTAACACTGACTACCGGCGACAGCGAGGGGCTTCGGCGACTCCCCCTTGACAGGAAGGCGAGCGGGACCGCACTCACGCACCTGGGCGCGGCTCAGCCCCGCTGATCCGTTCGACGAGCTTGTCGCGGCACTCCCCGCCGCTGGGAACTTCGGTTCGTCGCCGTGCGCGTCTGCCTGACGCGCCACTCTATGGGCGAGCCGGAAAACCCCGCGATCTCCGAGGATCCGCGCCGGCGCGGTTCAGGGCAGTTCGCGCCAGCGGAGGTCGCCCCAGCCGACGGAGGCGACGTCGGCCAGTTCGGCCCAGCGGGTGGTCCCGGGTCGGACGTGCGTGTCCGAGCCGATGGACCACTCGGGCGCTTCCGGCTCGACGTGCTCGAACTCCTCGATGCAGGACGGGGTCCGCCACACCGCGGTGCAGGAATCGCACATCAGGACGACCTTGCCGTGTTCGGTGACAAGCGGGCGGATCAAACCCTGGTCCCAGAACGACGGACATTCGACCAGCCACATCGCGTCACCACCGCCTCGCGCCTCGAAAATCGCTGCGGCCGGGTGAGGCCGCAGCCTTTCGACAGCACAACACCGGTCAGTGAACGAGTCGCTACGCAGATCCCAACTCAGCCGTAACAGGCGCGGACGTCCTTGCACCGCGCCGCCCAAGCGAGTGGCCTGGGCCGCTGCCTGCCGCGGTTGCCGCTCACCGGCTCGCCCGGAAAGCACCCGCGCGCCCAATTGCCGCCCGGCAAGCCCTCGGCGCGAAACCTGTTACGCCGCACCCGGCACACCACCCCGCCACGCGAGCCGGAGCCGCCCGCCTAGCTAGACGGCCACCCTCACCCGCAGTACCCCGCCGTCTCCAACGCTTTCCGGCAGGCAGCCACCGCAGCCAGATCAGCGTCCGGACCTCCAGCCCGCGCAGGCAGCATCGCCAGCACCGAAGCTTCCTTCGCGCGCACCGTCGGGTGGATGCGTGCCGCCTTGGCCAGCAACTGCGACGGCCCCGTCTCCACCAGCACCCGCCGTCCCTCAATCGGGAGTGGTGACTCCGGGCCCAGCAGCGTGCCCAAAGCCGGCCAGAACCGCACTGGTTCGACGGGGTGAGAAGCCCAGTAGGAAGGGTCCGTCGCCTCCGAATCGCTGAGCACGCGGCCGGTATAGCCCGAGACCATCGGGATCTTCGGGGGCGACGGCTGCGCGGCGGCAACTGACGGGAGGCACCGGGCGGCAGCCTCGGCCAAGGCGGGGCTGTGGAAGGCCGACGTCGCGGGGACACGGAGGCAAGTCCGTCCGTCGGCGCGCAACTTCGCCGAGGCCTCCGCCAAGGGGGCTTCCGGGCCGGAGAGGATCAACTGGCGCGGGGCGTTGATCGCGCCGATCACGACTTCATCCGTGAGGACCGCGGCGACATCGTCGACGGTCGCGGCCACGGCGAGCATTCCGCCTGCGGGGGCGGACGCCAGTTCCTGCACCCGGTTCCACATCAGTTCGGCCGCGGCGGGGACTTCGAAGACGCCGGCGAGAGTCGCGGCGGCTACCTCGCCGACGCTGTGACCCAGCAGGGCGGCCGGTTCCACGCCCCAGGAAAGGATCATCCGGCCCAGCGCGTGGCCCACGGTGAACAGCAGGATTTGCGAGCGGGTGACGTGGTCCAGGGCAACAGCGGGCGAGTCGGTCAGCCAGTCGGCGCGGATGGCGGGGCCGTCGGGGCCCAACGCGGCGAAGACTTCGTCGACGGCATCGGTGAACGCCTCGTCGTGACCGTACAGGCCGGCGGCCATTCGGACATGCTGCGAACCCTGGCCCGGGAACAGCAGTGCGACCTCGGTCATTGACGAAACTCCTTCCGCCGGGAAGCACCGGAACCGAACCGGATCGTCGGGCACGGCGGTCGACGGCTGCTCGACCCCTGCTGGACCGCCAGGTCGAGTCCGTTCCCACAGGCTGTCGAGAGCCCGCCGGAAGGGTGGCGGCATGAGATTCGACGGGCTGTACCTCGCCGGGCTCGGCAGTTGGCTGCCACCGGCGACGACGACCGCCGAAGCGGTGCGGAGCGGGCAGTGCTCGGCCGAGACGGCGCGCAAAAGCGAGATGGAATCGGTCCTTGTCGCGCCCGAAGGGATCGCGCCGCCGGAGATGGCGGCTCGGGCCGCGCGAGTCGCCTTGGAGCGGTCCGGGGTGGCGCGCGGGGACATCGCGGTGCTGCTGCACGCGACGTTGTTCCATCAAGGCTACGACTTGTGGTCGCCGGCCGCGTACGTCCAGCGGGCAGCGGTCGGCGGGACCTGTCCGGCGATCGAGGTGCGGCAGGTTTCCAACGGCGGCATGGCAGCACTCGACCTCGCGGCCAGTTACCTTCTCGCGGACCCGGCGCGGCAGGCGGCGTTGATCACCGCGGCGGACCGCTTTGACGGGCCCGATTTCGACCGCTGGCACAGCGACCCGGGCACGGCGTACGCAGATGGCGGAACGGCGATGGTGCTGTCCAGCGTCGGCGGATTCGCGCGGTTGCGCAGCCTGGCGGTGGTCGGCGGGCCGGAACTGGAAGGCATGCACCGTGCGGGAGCGGCGTTCGGTGAGGTCGAGATGAGCACTCGGCAGCTGGTCGATCTGGACGCGCACAAACGATCATACGTGGCTGAGGCCGGAATGTCCCAGACGCTCGCGGCCATTCTCGACGGGCAGCGCGAGGCGTTGAAACGCGCGCTGAGCGACGCCGAACTGGAACTGTCCGATGTGGACCGGCTGGTGCTGCCGCACTTCGGGAGGCGGCGGCTGGTGTCGAACTACCTGCGGCACATGGACGTTCCGCTCGAACGGACCACGTGGGATTTCGACAGCAAGATCGGCCATCTCGGCGCGGGCGACCACATCGTCAGCTTGGAACACCTGGTGCGAACCGGCGGGTTGCGGCCCGGACAGACGTGTCTGCTGATGGGCGTCGGCGCGGGATTCTCGTGGAGCAGTGCGGTGATCGAGCTGATCGAAAAACCCGAGTGGGCTGACTAGAGCAAACGAGGAAAGGCCCCGCGAGAGGAGGAGTCGCGGGGCCTTTTCTCGTGCGGAAGCTACTCGACGATAGCGACCGCGCGAGCCCATCCGGCACCGGCGCCGGCCAGTTTCACCGGGAAGCACGACAGCGTGAAACCGTGCGCCCGCGGCAGTTCGGCGAGATTCGCCAGCCGTTCGATCTGGCAATACTCCCGGTCGCGGCCGCGCATGTGCGCCGGCCACAGCACCGACTTGTCGCCGGTCCGCTGGTAGGTCTCGATGATGTGCGTGAAGGGCGCGTCGAGGCTGAACGCGTCCGTGCCGATCACGCGGACGCCGAAGTCCAGCAACAGATCCAGCCCGGACTGGTCGAGGCCGACGAACTCGGTGAAGTACTTCGGCGTACCGGCGTGCTGGTCGGCTCCGGTGTGGAGCAGGACGATGTCCAGTTCCTTCGGCTGATAGTCGACCCGGGACAGTTCCGCGCGCACATCGTCGGCGGTGATGACCCCCGGCGCGCGGCCGGTGAAGTCCAGGACCACGGCGGGACGGTGGAACCAGTCGACCGGCATCTGGTCGATCGTGCGCGGGGCCGAACCGTACGACGTGGCGTCGCCGTAGTGCGCCGGCGCGTCGATGTGCGTGCCGGTGTGCGTGGTCAGCGACACCGTGTCGTTCGTCAGGAACTCGGCGTCCCGCAGCACTTCCGGGTCGAGGTCCATGCCGAAGTGCTCGCGCATTTCCGACACCAGGTGCTTGGCCCCGTCCTGTGCGGACATGGTGACCAGCGACAGCGGCTCGGGCTCCCAGCCTTCCGGGTCGATCGGGGAGGACAGGTCAATCAGCTGCAACGGAGTTCTCCTTCTCAGTCAAGAACGCAGGCCGAGGCCGCCGTCCGCGGTGATCACCTGGCCGTGGATCCAGCCGGCTTCGGGTGCGCTCAGCAGCGCGACGACATCGGCGACGTCGGCGGGCGTGCTCAGCCGGCCGGCGGGGGTGCGGGCCGCCAGCACCTGCACCATCTCGGGCTGGGTGGTCTCGTCGCCCTTGTCCAGCTTCGCGGTCGTGACGGCGTTGACCGTGATCCCGCGCGGGGCCAGCTCAACCGCCAGGTAGCGCACCAGCGATTCGAGCGCGGCCTTCGCGACGCCGAGCGCGACATAGCGCGGGATGACGCGCTGCGCACCAGAGCTGGAAACGGCGAGCACCCGGCTGCCCGGCTTCAAGTGTTCGAGAAGCGCGGGAACCAAGCGCAGCAACGGATCCAGTGCGGCGGCCACGTCGGTGTGCAGGTCGGCGACCGACGCTCCGGCAGCGGGCATCGGATGCCACGACGCGGCGTTGTGCACCAAGACGTCCAGGCCCCGGCCGGCCGCCGAAACAGCGGCGGCCAGCTGCGCGGCACCGTCCTCAGTGGACGGATCGGCGCGGATCAGGGACGCCGAACCGGGCAGTCCCTCCAGGCTCGCGAGGGCGGCTTTGGCGGCTTCGTCGTCGTGCGCGTAGTCGAGCAGCACGTACGCGCCGCTCTCGCAGAACTTCCGGGCGATGGCCAGCCCCAGCCCCTTGGTGGCGCCGACCACCAGGACGCTGCGGCCGGCCAGGCCGAGATCGCTCACGCCGACGCCTCGGAGACCGTCGAGTACAGGTCCGCCTCGACGTCGACCAGCTCGACGAACTTCTTCACGTGTGCCTGGAACTCGGGGCTGGTCACGACGGCCTTGTGCGCGTTCGCGTCGACCCACTGGCCGATGTTCAGGTACACCTTGGGATCACGCAGCGACCGCACCATCTGGTAGGCGACGAACCCGGGCTGCTCGGCCATGTACTGCGCGTGCTCGGTGAAGACCTTCTCGAACTCTTCCGGCTCGCCCTTGACGGTGAACTTGCTGATGAACGTGACCACGGTATCGGCTCCTAGCAGTGCGGTTCCGGGATTCTGGGCGCCGCGCACGGAGGACAGCGCCTCGCGCAGCTCGCGGCGGACGAGCTTGCCGTTGGGCGAACGCGGGATCGCCCTGGTCAGCTCGACGTGCTCGATGTGCTTGTAGTACGGCTGGGCGGCGTTGATCTCCGCGGCGATCTCGCCCGCACGCGGAACCCATTCGTCGCCCGCCGGGACGATCAGCGCGGCCGCCACCGCGCCGGCGAACTCGTCCGGCTGATCGACCACCGCGCAGTCGGCCACGCCGGGGTGACGCAGCAGCTCGGCCTCGATCTCGGTGGGCGAGATCAGCCAGTTGTCGCGTTTGAAGACGTCCTTGATGCGGTCGGCCAGGAACAGGTACCCGTCCTCGTCCAGGCAGCCGACGTCGCCGGTCGGCAGCCAGCCCTCCGCGCCGATGCCGTCGCCGTCCGGGCGGCCGAGATAGCCGCGCATCACCTGCGGGCCGCGCACCTCGACCTCGCCGCGTTCGCCGACCGGAAGCGGCTCCCGGGTCGACAGATCGACGACGCGCACCTCGGTGTCGCGCACGACCTGGCCGACCGAGCCCGGACGCGGCGCCGCCGGACCGTCGGAGAGGACCAGCGGTGCGGTTTCGGCGAGGCCGTAACCCTGCACGACCGGGATGCCGAACTGCGCGCGGAGGATTTCCGCGTGCACCGGGGACAACGCCGAGCCACCGGACAGGATGACCTCGCAGCCGGGCAGCTTCAGGTCCGCCAGCCGCGGGTCGGTGGCGAGCCGGGCCAGGCGGAACGGCATCGAGTAGTAGTGCGTCACGCCCGCCGCGAGAGCGATCGTGGCCACCGGGTCCGGCGCCAGGCAGAGCACCTGGGTGGCTCCGGCGATCAGCCCGGAGTTCAGGTGCATCGGGTGGTAGCTGGGCAGGTGGTTGAACGTCACCGACGTTCCGGTCACCCCGTGCGCCTCGGCGACCTGCACCGCGTTGACCGCGATGTTGCGGTGGGTGAGCCGCACGCCCTTCGACTGTCCGGTCGTGCCGCTGGTGAAGTGGATGCACGCGACGGCGTCCGGCTCCAGCTCCACCGGCTCGCCGGCCGGGCCCGCCGCCAATGCGGCAACCGAGGCAGCCCGGTCCGGGTTCCCGAAGCACAGCAGGTGTTCCGGCGTCGCGGAGGCCCGAGCGACCGCCGCGGTCATCGAATCGTTCAGCACCGCGGCCGCGGCCGAAGACTCGGTCAGCACCCGGCCGAGGTCGCCTTCCCGCAGCAGCGGGCTCAACGGCAGCACGACGTTTCCGCTGCGCAAAGTGCCGTAGTAGGCGATCGCGAATTCCGGGTGCAGCACCGACGACATCGCGACGACCGAACCAGCCGACCCGATCCGATCCGCCAGCGCCGCAGCGAACCCGGATGCGGCACGGTCGAGTTCGGCGAACGTCAGGACCGCCTCGCCGAGCCGTACCGCGACCTGGTTCGGGCTGTTCTCCGCGAGGATGCGCAACGCGTCCGGCAGCAGCGGTGTGTCGAGCAGCGACGCGACCGGGAGGACACCGTCAGCCATCGGCCCGTTCCTCCGCCCAAGCCTTGGCGAGGTTCAGCGTCGCGGTGCTGTTGGTGCCCAGCGCATTGCGCACGAACGCCTTCGCGTCCTCGACGGTCTTGCCTTCGCCGAGGATCTTCTCCACCGCGTCGCGCTTGATCACCACGGTGTGCTCGGACGTCGCCCGCACCCCGCCGCCCGGCTGCGGCACGATCGTCCACAGTCCGTTGTGGACGGTCAGGAGCGCGGGCAGCACCTGCTGCTTGTACGCGATGGCGTGCTCGTCGTCGAAGCACACGCGCACCGACTTCGTGGTGTGCACGGCGCCGGTCGCGGTCTTGGTGTCCATCTCCATGACCTGCAGACCCGGGGTTTCCTCAGTCAGGTCGAGCCGCTGGACGTGCGGCAGCCGTTCCGGCCACAGGTCCGACCGGTAGAGGAACTCGTAAACCACCGCCGCGTCCCCATTGATGTCGACGCTGTCGGCGAACACCGTGGTGAGTTCTTCGGTCTCGGCGAGGCCTTCCGCGATGCCGCGGAGGTTCTCCAGTTCGTGCTCGCTGTTGCGGTCGACCGCCTTGCTCACCCACTCGACGTTCTCCGGCAGGTCGCGCACCGCGCTGAACGCGTGTTCCAGGACGACGGTGCACGAGTCCGGGCCGCCGGGCTGGATGTTCCACGCCCCGGTCATCGACGCGACCGGATGCTGCGAGACCTCCTGGCGGAAGTCGATGCGCAGGCCGTCCTCGTCGAGGTCCCGGCGCGAGGTCCAGGTCTTGGGCTCGTCGTTCGCGGTGGCCCACAACCGGATGCGCTCGGTGGTGCCGTCGCGTTCGAGCTGGCGCGCGTGAACCGTCGGTCCGAAGTAGACCGGCCAGCGGGTCACGTCGGCCAGCAGCGCGTACACGGCCGAGGCGGGCGCGGCGACGTCGATCTTGTGTTCGGTCTCGTAGATCCGGAGTGGTGCAGCCACGTGCTCGGTCCTCTCAGTAGTTGCCAAGCCCGCCGCAGACGTTGATCGCCTGCCCGGTCATGGACGCCGCGGTGTCGGTGACGAGGTAGCCGACGAGGCCCGCCACCTCCTCCGGAGTGGAGTACCGGCCGAGCGGGATCTTCGCGGTGAACTTCTCCAGCACGGCTTCCTCGGTGGTGTTCCAGGCCGCCGCGTACCGGCCGCGGATCGCCTGCGCCATCGGGGTTTCCACGTAACCGGGGCACACCGCGTTGACCGTCACGCCGGTCTTGCCGAGCTCGAATCCGAGTGCCTTGGTGAAGCCGACGACACCGTGCTTGGACGCCGAGTACGGCGCGCCGAGCACCACGCCCTGTTTGCCCGCGGTGGACGCGATGTTGATGACCCGGCCCTTGTCCTTGGCCAGCATGCCGCCCTTGGTGAGCACCTCGCGGGTCATCAGGAACACGCTGTTGAGGTTCGTGTTGATCACGTCGAACCACAGCTCGTCCGGGATCTCCGCGGTCTGCCCGCCGCCGCTGCGGCCCGCGTTGTTGACCAGGACGTCGATCGGGCCGTACCGGTCGACCGCGGCCGCGACCAGCGCCTGGATGTCGTCCTTCTCCCGGACGTCGCAGGTGCTGCCGTCCACGTCCAAGCCCTCGGCGCGCAGGTCCCGCACCGTGTCGTCGACGGATCCCTGGGTGCGGGCGCAGAAGTACACCTGGTAGCCCTGCTGCGCCAGCGATCGGGTCACCGCGAGCCCGATCCCGCTGGTGCCGCCGGTGACCAGCGCTACGCCCCGGCTCTGTTCGGTCATCGTGTCCCTCCTGGGTTGCTCGGCGCGCGGAACAGGTCCGCGCGCACGTCGCGCGGGCGAGCTCCGAACGCGACGAGATTGAGGATCTTGCGGAAGATCGGGGTGTGCGGCAGCAGCTTCGCGAGCACCGGCCGCACGGCGTCCACGACCCGGCCGGAGGACAGCATTCCCTTGTTCTGCCTCGACTGGAGCGTGAACACGGTGTCCACCGCGGCGCGTCGCTCGGCCTCGAAGCCGGCGAGCGCGGCGGGCCTGTTGTCTTTCGCGGCTACGGCCGCGACCAGCTCGGGGTGCAGCGCGACGGCGTCCGCGATGGCCAGGTTGATGCCCTGCGCGCCGATCGGGCTGTGCGTGTGCGCCGCGTCGCCGATGAGCACGAGCCCCGGCCGGACCCATTCCCGCGCACGGCCGGAAAACACGTCCAGCGGCGACAGTTCGGACAACGCGGTCACTTGCTCGCGAATCAGGTCGGCGTGCTGCGGGACCGCGGCGATCAGCTGTGCCCGGATGTGCTCGATGCCCTTGGCGGCCACCGTTTTGTAGCTGCCCTTCGCCAGCGTCCAGCCGATCTGGACGCGGTCCGGGTAGGAATCGTGCACCAGCACCGGATCGGCGGCGGTGCGGTGGATGCGGACCGCGTTGGTGCGCCGCTCCGGGGCGATCAGCTTGAACCACACGACGTCGTGCTCGAACTTCTCGAACTTGTCGTAGCCGATCCCGGCGAGCGAACGAGTCTTCGAATACCGGCCGTCCGCGGCGACCACCCAGCGGGCGCGCACCTGCGTCTCGCCGTCGCCGGAACCGCAGCGGATCCCGGTCACCGCGCCGTCCTCCTCCAGCAGCGCCCGGGTCGAGCAGCCGCTGAGCAGCCGGAAGCCTGGTGTCGCCTTGCATTCGTCGAGCAGGCGCTCCAGCAGCAGCCGCTGCGGCAGGCTGAGCAAATGGTCGTACGGCGCGGGAAGCGTCGTGTAGTCGATGTCCAGCAGCGTGCGTTCCCCTTGCACCAGCTGGAAATGCCGCATCGGGTACCCGCCGATGCCGTCGAGCACGCCGAGCTGGTCAAGCGTGCGCAGCGCACCGGGCTGGATGATCTCGCCGCGGTACTCACGGTCCAGTGACGCGCTCCGCTCCGCGACGACGACGTCCACTCCGGACCGGGCGAGCAGCAGCGCCAGCACCAGACCCGCCGGTCCGCCGCCGGACACGCACACGTCCGCTTCGATCTCGCGCACTCGATCCCTCCCGCCGTCGCACCGCCTCGGCACACCCTCCAGCGGACCGGTCCAAAACGGCTCGACGCACAGTCGGCCGTCCCGCGCGAGTGGTCCACGAGGGGACTTTGAGCCGGCCGCGCGACTGTCGGACGACACGCGGCCGACGAGGAGGAAACGGTGGCGACAACCGCGCACCCGCGGGTGGGAATGGAGCTGTACCACCAGGTGCAGGCCTTTTACGCCAAGCAGATGCAGCTGATGGACGACGGCGAAGTGGAACCGTGGGCGGAGACGTTCACCGCGGACGCCACTATCGCGAACAACGCCAACCCGGCGCCGGCTACCGGGCGGGAGCTGATTTTGAAGGTGGCTCGGAAGCTAGCCGCCGACGTTGTTTCGCGAGGGGTTCAGCATCGGCATTGGACTGGGATGCTGGTGGTCACAGAGGACAGTGCGGATCAGGTGCGGACGCAGTTGTACGCGATGGTCGCCGAGATTCCCGCTGGGGGCGAGGCCCGGTTGTGGCGTAGCACGTTTTGCCGGGACACGTTGGTTCGCGGCGACGACGGGTGGCAGGTCGCCCGGCGTGTGGTGACTCATGACGATATTCAGGGTTCTGGAGCGGAGGAGCAAGCGTGACTGTGTCGGGCGAGTTGTATCAGGAGATTCAGCAGTACTACGCGTGGCAGATGCAGTTGCTTGACCAGGCTCGGACTGACGAGTGGGCGGAGACGTTCACTGAGGACGGGGTTTTCGCGGCTAATGCCGCGCCGGCGCCGGTTAAGGGGCGGGCTGCGATTGCGGCGGCTTCGGCGGCTACGCATCGGCAGTTGGCTGAGGTGCATGAGTTGCGGCGGCATTGGTTGGGGATGTTGACTGTTTCCCCTGGGGCTACCGCGGATGAATTGTCTACTCGGTGTTATGCGTTGATTATTGCTACGCGTAAGGGTGGGGAGCCTCGGATTCACTGCAGCACGTTGTGTGAGGATCAGCTGGTGCGGGTGGGAGACACTTGGCAGGTTAAGTACCGGACTGTGTCCCGGGACGATATTCGGTGAGCTGACCGGCCTACGGGCGGAAAAAGAGAAGAGGGTTGCGTTGGGGCACCCCGAAGCTTGAGTGCGACTACGCGCGGAGAGGCTTGTCGAGGCTGGAAAGATGCCTTTGACAAGCCTCTCCGTGCGTGTTTTTGGCTTCGTATCGGGGTGTGGGCGCCTTAGCTGAATGAGCGCCCGGCGCGGCTGCGCGTACTGGTTGCGGAGCGGGGGCGCACGACCTGAGCAGTGGATGCGCCGGGCTCGCGGTCGCCGGGTTAGCGCCCCAATGTGGCATTGGGTGCATGCGACGCACCGAACGCCACATTGGGTGCGTCTGACGCACCCAATGCCACATTGGGGCGCGCCGGAGGCGGCGAGCAGGGGTGTCGTGAGGGGAACCCTGAGGGAATCAGAGTCCGGGTGGGTTCCACTCACGGACTTCTCGACAGTGGGAGCTAGCGGGTCATGTCTGAGCCGCCGTTGACCGAAACTACCGTGCCTGCGATGTAGCCTGCTTCTTTGCTGGTGAAGAAGGCGACCATCGCGGCTACGTCTTCCGGTTCCGCTGCGCGGCCTGCGGGGATTCGCTTTTCGAAGGCGGAGAACCAGTCCGGCGGGGCCTCGCCCAAGGCGTCGGTGCGGGTCAGGCCTGGGGAGACCACGTTCGCCACGACGCCGTTGGGTGCGCCTTCGCGGGCGGTGAACTTCGCGTAGGAGATCAGGGCCGACTTCGCTGCCGCGTGTGCGACCACGTCTGCGCCCACTGGGCCCTTGCTCGCTTCCGCGGCCAGGTAGACGATGCGGCCGTAGCCCTGGTCCTTCATCAGCTGCCACACCGCGCGGGTGGGGTGGAAGGCAGCCGCCAGCTCGTCGTTCACCTTCGCGGAGAACGTTTCCCAGGGGATTTCCGCGACCGAGCCCTGGGCCAATCCGACGTTCGCGTTGCAGACGAGTGCGTCTACGCGGCCGTATGCCTCGACGGTCGCGGCCACCAGCGCTTGCGCGCCCTCCTCGTTGCGGACGTCCGCTCCTGCTGCGATTGCTTCGCCGCCGGCCGCGGTGATCGCTGCTACCGCCTCTTCCGCGGCCTCTTTGGACGTCAGGTAGTTGATCACCACCCGGTCGCCTCGTGCGGCCAGCCGTTCCGCGATGCCGCGGCCGATTCCGCGTGCCGCACCGGTCACCACCGCGACGCGGCGTACCTGGTCTTCCACCCGCTGCTCCTCGGTTTCGGGCTTCCGGCCTCTCCGGATGCCGTTTCTGCCAATCTATCGGCTGAAACCGTTGCCGCGACACCGCCTTCAGAGATCTTCGAGAACCTTTTGAACGGCGGCAGCGAGCATCGGACGACTACCCGAAACGGCCGAGGAGACAACCCGGATGTCCGACGATCCCGCGCGCGCGAAAACACCGCAGCTCGAGCTGATGAATCTCATCATCGGCGATTGGAAAGCCCGCGCCGTCTACACGGCCGCCGAACTCGGCTGGCCCGACCGGCTGGCCGACGGGCCCCGCACGGCCGCTCAGGTTGCCGCCGAATCAGGCACCGATCCCGTTGCCACCCAACGATTCCTGCGGTACCTCGCCGCACTGGGCGTGTTCCGCGAGGAGAACGGCTCGTTCTCCCTCGCCGGACTCGGCGAGCTGCTGCGCAGCGACCGGGAAGACTCCCTGCGGCCGTACACGCTCATCGCGGGCTCCGAATTTCATCGCGCCTGGACTGACATCGCCTCCGCCGTGCGAACCGGACAAAATGCTTTTGAAGGCGCATTTCAGTCTAGCTTCTTCGAGTACCTCTCCGCAAACCCCGAACGCGGAAAACTTTTCGACCGCGCGATGGCGGGCAACACGGCGTTGTTCGACGCGCTGCCCGGCGCCTACGACTTCGGTGCGCACGAGCGATTTGTCGACGTCGGCGGCGGCAGCGGCGAACTGGCGGTCCGGCTGCTCGCCGCGCACGAACAACTCCACGGCACGGTCTACGACGCCGAACAGTCCGCTGAGGCCGCGAAAAAGGCCATCGCGGACGCTGGCCTCACCGAACGCTGCGCGGTGGCGTCCGGGGACTTCCTGGAGTCCGTTCCCGAGGGCGGCGACATCTACCTGCTCGCTCGAGTGCTGGTGAACTGGCCGGACGAGGACTGTGCGCGGATCCTGGCGAACTGCGCGGCGGCGGCCGCTCCGGGGGCGCGGTTGTTGCTGGTGGAGCGAGTGTCCGGGCCGGGGGTCGACAACGCGCTGCTGCTGTCCCACGACACCCTGATGTACGTGCTCTTCGGCGGGGGCGGGATCCGTTCCAGCGCGGAAGTGACCCGGCTGCTCGAGGAAGCCGGGTTCGCGCTGGACGCGATCACTCCGCTGCCGCAGGAGTTCTCGCTGATCTCCGCCACCCGCCGAAGCTAAGCGCTCCAGGCCCGGGAACGCGTCAGGACACCTCAGCCGCCCGCCGTTCCCGGGCCGGCACCACCACGAGAACCACGATCGCCGCCAGCACCGCGGCACCGGCAGCAGCGAGAGCCGTCGCGCGCATCGCGACCGAGAACGCGTCCGCGCCCGCGGCGAACAGGTCAGCACCCTGGGTGCCGCCCAGACCCGCCGCGGCGGCCTTCGTCGCTTCGATCGAATCTCCCGCCGCGGCGCGCGATTGAGACGGCAGCACCGACAGCGCGGGCTCGACCCCGTTGCGGTACACGACAGTCAGCAGCGAACCCAGCACCGCGATGCCGATCGCGCCGCCGATGCTGCGGCCCATGTTCGTCAGCGCCGACCCGACGCCCGCGCGCTCGCGCGGCACCGCGGACATGATCGTGGTGGTCGCGGGCGGCATCACGTTGGCCATCGCCAAACCGACCAGGAAGTCGGCGACGAACACCGGCCACAACGGACTGTGCTGGTCCAGCAGCGCGAAAATCGCCACGCCCACGGCCAGCAGCGACAAGCCGCCGACGAGCACGTTCTTGGGCCCGAACTTCGCCGACAGCGCCGCCGAGCGCGGCGAGAACACCGCCAGGGCCAGCGCCAGCGGGAGAATCGCCAACCCGGTCATCAGCGGGCTCACGCCGAGCACGCTCTGCAGGTAGAAGATCAGGAAGAACGGCACGCCGAAGTTCACGAAGAACGCGAGCGTCACCGCACTGGTCGCGCCGGCGACCCGGCGGTCCGACACCAGCCGCAGATCCAGCGCGGGCGCCGCGGACCGCAGTTCCACCAGGATGAACACGACCAGCAGCACTACGCCGAGCACCAGCGGGACATACACCCGCGGATCGGCGATCGTGGCCAGGTTGCCCGCCTGGATGATGCCGTAGACGAGCGCGGTGCTCCACGCGACCGACAGCACCACGCCGGGCACGTCGAGCTTGCGCGCGGTCGAAGTGGACTCCGGGACCATCAGCACGGTCAGCACGATCGCGGCGAGCACGATCGGGCCGTTCACCAGGAAAATCGAGCCCCACCAAGCGAACTGGATGAGGAAGCCGCCGAGCACCGGGGCCACCACGGCCGCGATGCCGGCGGCGGACACCCAGTACCCGATGGCGCGCGGGCGTTCCTTGTCGCCGAACACGTGCGAGATGGTCGCGAGCGTGGTCGGCGGGATCGCCGCGCCGCCCGCGCCCATCACGACGCGCCACAGCACCAGTTCGCCGGGCGAGTGCGCGAACGCCGCCAGCACGCTGGAAACGCCGAACACCACAAGCCCGATCAGGAGCACCTTCCGGTGCCCGAGCCGGTCCCCCAGCACGCCCCACGCCAGCAGCAAACCGGCGTACACGAGCGTGAACCCGTTGACCACCCACTGCAGCTGGTCCGCGGACGCGCCGAGCCCGTCGACCGGATCGGCGAGCGCGCGGAAGGCGATCGTCACGATCGTCGCGTCCAGCACGGTGAGCAAAAAGGACGTCAGCAGCACCGCGAGGATCGCCCAGCGGCGCGGGTTCAGGGCAGGCTCGGACACCTGTCCTCCTTCGGAAGGCTTGGCGGAATTCCCCTTAGCTGTCGGCGAACTTGCCGTTGGACGATGTCGCGCGGGCAGACGATCGCGAGCCGCTGTGCCGGTTCTGGCCGGCACAGCCACTCACGACACCTGACCAGGCGCGATACCGAACAACAGACCCCCTCGCCAACAGGCACTTACACCGCGGAACCGAGCCTGCTGTTCACCAGTTCGACCAGAGCGCGCGGCGTGTCGATGTCGACCACCGTTTCGTCCGGCAGCTCGACTCCGTAGTCGCGCTGGAGCATACTCGCGGTCTCCATTAGCGCGAGCGAGTCATAGCCCAATTCGGCGAACGGAATGTCGCGCGCGTCGGTGGTTTGTGCCATTTCGTCGCTCTCTCCGGCGCAGCGGCGGATGATCTCCATCAGATCTTCGTAGGTCAGCTCGCGCATGATCGCTCCTCCTGCCGCGCGAAAGCGGCTGTCAGTGGGTTCTTCTTGCTGGACAAGGCTTTGCGGTTCGGCCGTTCGGGTGATCTTGAAAACTCTTTCCTCACGCTCCGCGCAACACCAGCGCGGCATTGTGCCCGCCGATGCCGCGGGCGAGGACGACCGCGGCGCGCACCGGCGTTTCCCGCGCGGCACCGGTGACCAGGTCGATCCCGTGCTCCGGCACCGGATCCGAGACGTTCGGCGTCGGCGGCAGCACGCCGTGCCGGATCGCCAGCGCCGCACACGCGACGTCCAGCGCGGCCCCGCCCGCGGCCAATCGGCCCACTCCGGACTTGGGCGCGGTGACCGGGACACCGCGTTCGCCGAACACCGCGCTGATCGCTTCGGCTTCTTCGCGGTCGAGCTTCGGATCCCCGGCCGCGTCGGCGAAAACGACGTCGACCTCGGCGGCGGAAATACCCGCGTCCGTCAGGGCGAGTTCGATCGCGCGCCGCAGTCCCGGCGGACGGCCGCTGCCCGGTTTCGGGTCGAAAGTGGACGCGTACCCGGCGATCTCGGCGTACGGCGGCTGCCGGTCCCGCGACGAGTCCGCCGGTTCCAGCACGAGCACCGCACCGCCCTCGCCGGGAACGTACCCGGCGGCGGACTGGTCGAACGGCAGATAGGCCGACGCCGGTTCGCTGCTCCTGCTGAGCCGTCCGGACGTGAGCATCGCCGCCCAGCCCCACGGGCACAGCGCGCTGTCGATGCCGCCGGTCAACGCGACCGCGGTCCCGGAACGCACCGCGCGCCGGGCCTTTCCGATCGCGTCCAGCCCGCCTGCTTGTTCGGACACCACCACCGCGCCCGGACCGCGCATGCCGTGCCGGATGGAGATCTGCCCGGTGTTGACCGCGTAGAACCACGCGAACGACTGGTACGCGCTGACGTACTTGCCGCCCTTGCTCCACATGTTCTGCAGTTCGCGCTGCCCGAACTCGTAGCCGCCCGCCGAACTGGCGGTGATCACCGCGAGATCGAATCCGTCGTGCGCCTCCGGGTCGACCCCGGCGTCGGCCAGCGCCCATTCCGCGCCCACGAGCGACATTCGGGTGGAATGGTCGGTCTGCGGCAGCAACCGGCTGGGCAGGATGCCCTTCGCGCTGAACCCGGCTACCTCGCCGGCGAGCGTGCTGGGATAGCCCGAAGCGTCGAACCGGGTCACCGGGCCGATCCCGCTGGCCCCTTCGAGGGTGGCTTCCCAGAACTGCTTGACCCCGCTTCCGGTCGGCGCGAGCACGCCGAGGCCGGTGATCACCGCGTTCATGCCGGACCGCCGACGTTGCTCGTGAGCACCATGGCGCTCTGGAAACCGCCGAACCCGCTGCCGACCGTCAGCACCGTGTCCACCGCGGCTTCTCGTGCCACCAAAGGAATGTAGTCCAAGTCGAGCTCCGGGTCGGGTTCGTTGAGGTTGGCCGTCGGCGGCAGCAGCCCGTCGCGCATCGCGAGCAGGCTGGCGGCGATCTCGATCGAGCCGATCGCGCCGAGCGAATGCCCGACCATCGACTTGATCGAGCTCACCGGGACGCGATAAGCGTGTTCTCCCAGCGAATTCTTGAACGCCTGCGTCTCGTGCCGGTCGTTCTGCTTCGTGCCCGAGCCGTGCGCGTTGACGTAGCCGATCGCTTCCGGCGTCACCCGCGCCTGGCCCATCGCCTGCCGGATCGCCTCGGTCATTTCCACGCCGTCCGCGCGCAGGCCGGTCATGTGGTAGGCGTTGCACCGCGTGGCGAATCCGGCGATCTCGCCGTAGATCCGGGCCCCTCGGGCGAGCGCCCGGCCCAGTTCCTCCACCACGAACACCGCCGCGCCCTCGCCGAGCACGAACCCGTTGCGGGTGTTGTCGAACGGGCGCGACGCCGTCGCCGCTTCGTCGTTGCGCGGCGAGGTCGCCTTGATCGCGTCGAAGCACGCCACGGTGATCGGCGAGATCGGCGCGTCCGAACCGCCCGCGAGGACGACGTCCGCGCTGCCCTCGGCGATCAGGTCCCGCGCGTGGCCCACCGAGTCCAATCCGGACGTGCACCCGGTGGAGATGACCTGCACCGACCCTTCCGCGCCCGCTTCCCAGGCCACTTCCTTGGCCATCGAACTCGGCACGAACTGGTCGAACAGATGCGGCACCGCGTAGTCCGCGTCGACCTCCCACTTCTTGCCGCCGTCGCTCACCACGACGTACTCGCGTTCGAGGCTCATCGTGGCCCCGACCGCGCTGCCGATCGAAACCCCGGTCCGGTACGGGTCCACATCGGACGGTGCGAGCCCCGCGTCGGCCAGCGCCTCCCGCGTGCACACCACCGCGAACTGGGCCACCCGGTCCATCCGCCGCACCTGCTGCGGACCGAGTCCGGCCGCCTCCGGATCGAAATCGCATTCGGCTGCTATTCGCGAGCGGAACTGGGAGGCGTCGAAAAAGGACACCGGCCGGGTCGCGGTCCGTCCGCCCGACACCATGTCCCAGAACGGTTCGCGCCCCGGTTTCCCCGGCGCGACAACACCTATCCCGGTGATGACCGCTCGCCGCGGACCTCCGCTGCCGTGCCGCGCCGGCACTCCCGCTGCCCCGGGGTGCCCCGCACTCGTACTCACTCCGTCTGCACCTGCCCTTCGCGCTCCGAGCGCCCGACGTCGCTGATGTCGAGTCTGGGCCCGGGGTGTCCAAGACGGATCGAAGCGGGGTCGAACGCGCTCCAGCCGGATTCGACCCCGCCTCGTTCTCAGCCGGTGGCGACCGCGGCTTCGCGCGCCGCGGGCTCGGCTTCCCTTGCCAGCAGGCGGCCCGCGAAAGACGGAAGCCGGGGAACGCAGTAGACCGCGTCCGAGGTCGCCGGGCGCAGAACGTCTACATTGGACTCCGCGTCGCGGTACCGGTGCGGCCCCGAACCGCCGCGTTCGCCGATTTCCTCGGCCAGCCCGGCGGATTCGAGGTCCTCGAGCACTTCGCGCACCAGTTCTCCAGGGCTGCCAAGGAGCTTGACCGCATCCGGCACGGTGAACTCGTCGACACTCGCCAATCGCCGGAACGCCTCCTGCGCCGGTCCGCACAGCGTCCGGTAGCTCGCCCGGACACTCGCGTCGACCGTGCCTTCCCCGCACGGCAACCGAAGCACCGCACCGGGATCGCGGGACAACCGGTCGTGCATCCGGCGCAGCGACCAGGTCGGCCGGTAAGCCAGATACCCGCCGACCGCGGCGACGGCCAGCGGCAACCGGCCGCACATCCGCACCAGTGCGCTGGCGCAGTCGAGGTCCTCCAGCATCCGCCGCCGCCCGATGAACTGGCCGAGCAGCTCCAGCGATTCGTTGACCGTCAGCGGCGGCAGGTTCACCGGCGCGACCACGCCGCGCAGGTACAGCCGCCGCCTGCTCGCGACCAGCAGCAGACTGCCGGAACCGCTGGGGCGCAACAGATCCACCTCAGCGGAGCGGGACGCGTCGTCCACGACGACCAGCAGCCGCCGGGTGGCGGTGTAGTCGCGGTAGACGTTCACCAGTTCGGACATCGACGGCGCGGGCGACAGCGGAACCCCGCACGCGCGCAGGCAGCCGGCGAGCACGTCGGCCATCGTCTCCTCGCCGCGGTGCACCGGCGTCAGCGACGCGAAGATCTGCCCGTCCGGGAACGTCGCGCGGACCCGGTGCGCGACGTGTACGAGCAGCGAGGTCTTGCCCGCGCCCGGCCCGCCGGTGATCTCCACGACGGCGCTGCCGCCGGTGAGCTTGGTGCGCGCCGCCGAACACCGCCGCACCAGTTCGCGGATCTCCTCGTCCCGGCCGACGAAGTCGGTCACGTCGGAGGGGAGGTGATTCGGCCCCAGCGCCTCCGGTGCCGCGGGCCGCAGCGGGACCAGATCACCCTCCGCATCCGCACGCACGACGGAAACCACCTCGACGACACTGCTCTCAGTCACGGTGTCGTTGTCGTCGATACTCCGGACGACTACTTCCGCAGAGCGCTCGTTTTGCGTCGTCTGCCCGGTTTGCCCGTTGTCTAGACCAGTTGTGGCTTCACTCACACCGGTCCCGCGCGGGGCCGGAAGGGTGAGCGCGGGATCGTCCACCAGGATCTGCTGGTGCACCGAACGCAGCGTCGCCGACGGCTCGATGCCCAGCTGTGCGATGAAATCGCTGCGCACCCGGTGGTAGACGTCGAGCGCCTCGACCCGGCGGCCGCACCGGTAGAGCGCGACCATCAGCTTCGCCGAGTACGCCTCGTGCGTCGGATTCGCCTTGACCACTCCGGCCAGTTCGTCCACGACGCGACGGTGCCTGCCCAGCGCAAGCTCGGCCTCGAACCGCAGGTCAAGCGCCGCCTTGCGGCTTTCCTCCAGCTGAGTCGCCCGCGCGGCGAGGGTCGGGCCGAGCGGAAGATCGGAAAGCGCGGCCCCGCGCCACAGTGCGAGCGCCTGTCTCGCCAGTTCGGCGCACGCTTCGAGATCGCCCGCGTCGTGCCGGTCGCGGGCTTGGTCGAGCAGCGCCGAATAGCGCACCGCGTCCACCACGTCCGCCCGCGGCACCTGCAGTTCGTAGCCGTGCGGGCGGGTCAGCAGAACTGTCGCGCCCTCCTCGGCCGAACCGGCCAGCCGCAGCGATTTGCGCAGCTGGTAGACGTAGGTCTGCAACGTCGTGGCCGCGCTCGCCGGAGGGTTGTTCTCCCACAGCTCCTCGACGAACTGCTCGAAGTGCACTGCCCGGTTGGCGTTCAGCGCGAGCATGGCCAGCACGGTGCGGAGCTTCGGCGCGGACGGCGTCTTGCCCACTCCGTCCGCGCGTACGGCCAGCGGTCCCAATATTGCGATCTGCATCCGACCCCCAGATACCTGCCGAAAGAGCACGCCAGGCAGCGGCCTCGCGTGCTTCGCTTTCCCCCAGTGAGACGCCAGCGACGCTAGCAGAGAAACGGCTTCCTGATCCCGGGCGGGAAAAACTTAACGTCCGCCTGATACTTCTGCGAACTGCCCGTTCGTATTGCCGTTGGCGGCCGAACACAGGAACACTGCCAGTTGCGCGACATCACCCGGACAGCTCAATCGGCCACTGGGCGTGATGGCTCGCTCGCGCTCCAGAATGTCGGCCGGAACCTGTTCCGCAACACGGGGAGTGACGGTCAGGCCAGGAAGAATGGTGTTGACCAGCACTCCGTCGCGGCCGACGTCCCAGGCGAGGCTCGTGGCGAAACCGTGCAATGCGGACTTCACCGCACCGTAAGCCTCGCGACCCGGCTTGCCCGCGGTCGCCGCGCGCGAGGAAATAAATGCGATCCGTCCCCATTTCTTCTCGCGCATACCGGGCAGCACCTTCGCCACCGTGTGGAACACCGGCGCGATATTCACATTGATGAACGAAGCGCAATCCTCCGTAGGTAGTTCTTCGAACAATGTGCCCGGCTTGCGCAGTGCGCCGGGGCTGATCGCATTCGCGACCAGCACGTCTACCGGACCCCAGTGCCGCTCCACGTGTTCAACCGCGGAGTCCACACTGGCCAGTTCGGTCAGGTCGTAGCGCACGGCGAGACCGCGGTCCGGACCGCAGGCGCGCGCGACCTCTTCGGCTGCTTCGCGGTTGGCCCGGTAGGTCACCGCGACCTTGGCCCCCTCCGCGGCGAACGTTCGCGCGAGTTCGGCCCCGATCCCGCCACTGCCGCCGGTCACCAGCACGACCTTGCCGGTCAGCCCCAGATCCACCTTCGCTCCTCAGTGCTCTCTCAGTAGTAAGTGCAGTGCCCGACAGACGCGGCGAAAGTCCGTGAGGGGAACCCTCACGGACTTCCGCGGGGGGCGTCAGACAGAGATGTGCGCGTGCCGCAGGACCGCGCGGACGGCGGCAGCGGACATCCGGTCGCCGCGGTCGGCCACGTAGCCGTCCGGGCGCGTGAGGATCCAGCCCGTCGCCGAAAGGCCGAGCGCCCGCCGCAACGCGCCGTCGGCGTCCGGCAGGTCCCCGACAGGACCCGCCGTCTGCGGCACCAGCCAACCGCCCACGGACGGCAACTCGGCTCGATCCGCTTCCGGGCCGAGCACCAGCGTCCAGCCCGGTTCGCGCAACTGCGCCAGCAACGCTTGCCACGCCGGGGTTTCCGCGTCCGCACCGGCGACGACCGACAGCCGCTCGCCCGGTCGCGGTCCAGGTCCGGCCGGCGCGGGACCGTCGCCGTAGGACAGGCCCAGCGCGGACATTCCGCCCATGATCTTGCGTTCCAGCTTGCCGCGCAGCGCCGAAACGTTGCGCATCACGCCGAACGCCACCGGCAGGATCGCGGCGACGTACGGATTTTTCAGCTGTACCAGGAAAGTCGCCTTCTTCGTGGTGCGCAGCAGCTCCGCGCCCACCGGTACGCGCTCGCGCGAGTAGCTGTCGAGCAGCTGCTCGTCGGCGCGTCCGTCGATGACCATCGCCAGCTTCCACGCGAGGTTGTACGCGTCCTGGACGCCGGTGTTCATGCCTTGCCCGGACGCCGGGCTGTGCACGTGTGCGGCGTCGCCGGCGACCAGACAGCGACCGGACCGCATGGCAGGCACCATCCGCTGCTGGATGGAGAACACCGAAACCCACGTCGGCGGGGACACCACAGTCGGCACACCGGTCGCCGCGGACACTTTCTCCGAGAACCGCCGCGCCACCGCCGCGTCGTCGCCGGAGCCGGAGTACTCGACGTCTCGGGTATCGAGCAGCCGCCATTTGCCCTCGTCCGGGAACGGCACCAGCATCACCGAACCGCCCGGGGTCCGGATCAGGTGAATACTGTCGCGCGGCAACGCCGTGTCCGCCTGCGCGTCGGCGATCAGCCAGGTCTCCGACGAGTCGCCTTCGAGCTTCAGCCCCAGCTTCTTGCGCACCGCGCTGTGCCCGCCGTCGCAGCCGACCAGCCAGTCCGCCGAGGTCTCCTCGACCTGTCCGTCGCGTTCGAGCCGCACCTGCACGCCGTCTCCGGTGTCGGTGAAGTCGGCCAGCGCGACGCCCCATTCGACCTCGACGCCCTGCTTGGCCAACGCGGTCCGCAGCACCTCCTCGGTGATGACCTGGTCGACCATCAACGTGAACGGCAGCCGCGTCGGCAGCCGCGAGTAGTCCGCCCGGAGGCCGACCATTCGCTTGCCGCGCATGTGAATCGTGAACGCGCGCACCTGCTGCCCGCGCGGCAGCAAGTCGTCGAGCACACCCATCTGATCGTAGATCTCCAGCGAACGCGGATGCGTCGCCAGCGCCCGGCTGGTCACCGCCGGACCCGCTGCCCGGTCCACGATCCGCACCCGCACGCCGCGCCGGGCCAGTTCGTGCGCCGCGGTCAGCCCGACCGGGCCGGCGCCGACCACCAGGGCTTGCGCACTCACGGTTTCACCGCGACCACAACGGTGTCGTTGCCCTTCGGCAGAGTGGTGGCGGCCCGGAACTCCAATCCGGCTTCGTCCAGCCATTCGCGCAGCTGCGGCACGGTGTACTCGGAACCGCCGTCGGTGATCAGGCCGACGTTGATGCTGCCGACCAGGCTGCGCAGATCCGGGTTCTCGGCGTCGAGGATCTGGTCGTACACCACGACCGCACCGCCGCTCGGAACCGCGTTTTTGGCCCGTGCCAACAGTTCCACGCGACGCTGCGGATCCCAGTCGTGCAGCACGTGGCCGAACACGACGACGTCGGTCTCCGGCAGCGGCGTCTCGAAGAAGTCGCCGGCGTGGAACGTGACCCGGTCCGCGACGCCCAGTTCCGCCATCAGTTCGTCGAAGTGCGGTTCGATCGGCGGCAGCTCGAACACGCCGCCGTGCAGATGCGGGTGCGCGAGGCACAACTGCGCCGCGACATTGCCTCGAGCGCCGCCGACGTCGACGAAGGTCTTGTACGAAGACCAGTCCACGTGCTCGGCCAGCTGCGGCGCGACCAACGCGTTGTTCGCGTCCATGTGCACCAGGAAAGCCTTGGCGCGCACCGGATCCTCGTACAGCTTCGCGAACGCGCCGGGTCCGCCGATGTCCGCCTTCGGCTCGCCGTCGCGCAGCGCCTCGGACAACTTGCCCCACATCGCATAGTGCCGCTGCGACGTCGTGCGGACCCGCGCGCCGAGGTAGCCGCCGCCGGGCGCGCCCGGCACCAGCACCGCCGCGGCCGCCGGCGCGTTGCTGAACTTCTCGCCGTCCCGTTCCAGCAGCCCGAGCGCGGCGAGCGCCTGGACGAAGTCGCCGGTGAACCGTTGGTGCAGCCCGAGTTCCCGGCGGATCTCGTCGATCGTCCGCGGCGCCGACGCCAGCAGTTCGAACACTCCCAGCTCGACCGCGCTGTGCAGGATCTTCGACTGGGTGAACAGCATGTTGAGGCGGGCGATCGCCTGTGCGTCCACGGTGGTGTGGGCAGTCATCCCGGGTCGTACCTGCCTTCCGTTTCGGTGGTCCGCGCGCACGGCAGCCGCGGAAACCTTCGTGTGCGGCGATGCTTCCGGCCGGGTCTCGAAGGCCCCTCAACACGCTCTCGACCTCCGCCGACGCCCCGCTGGGGCCGTCTCCGGCACCGTCCAAGACCGCTCGGCGAGCGCTGAATCCCCAGCACAGCGCGTATAGCCGCGGACCAGCACGGTGCTACAGGCTTGACCGTGCCGAGAACAGACCGACAACAGGCATGGACACATGGGGAGCACCGGGATGGATGTCGAGTACGACGTGGTGATCGTGGGCGGCGGCCCGGTCGGGCTGATGCTCGCGAGCGAACTCGGGCTGCGGCCCGGCCGGGTGCTCGTGCTCGAGCGGCTCGCCGAGCCGAGCGGGCAGTCCCGCGCGCTCGGCCTGCACTCGCGCACCGTCGAGGTGCTCGACCAGCGCGGTCTGCTGCCCCGCTTCAGCGAGGGCGCGCCGGTGTGGCCGAAGGGGCACTTCGCCGGCATGCGGCTGCTCGACCTCAGCAAACTCAACGGGCGCCACACCTACGCGCTGATGGTCCCGCAGTCGCGCACCGAGGCGATCCTCGAAGAGCGCGCGCGGGAACTGGACGTCGAGATCCGCCGCGGGCACCGGCTCACCGAACTGGAGAACGGGCCCGACGCGGTGGTCGCCACCGTGACCGGCCCGGACGGCGAGTACCGCATCCGCTCGCGCTACCTCGTCGGCTGCGACGGCGGCAGCAGCCTGGTCCGCAAACTGGCGGGCATCGATTTCCCCGGCACCGCGTCCAACATCGACGCGATGCTCGCCGACGTCCACCTCGACCAGGTGCCCGACGGCCCGCACCTCGCCCGCTGCAAGGGCGGCGTGTTCGGCACCGTCCCGCTCGGCGGCGACCTCTACCGCGTCGTGTCGGTCGAGTTCCGGCCGCCCACCGCGCACCGCGACGACCCGGTCGAACTGGAAGAACTCGCCGCCTCGGTCAAACGGGTCACCGACCAGGAACTCCAGATGCGCGACCCGGTGTGGCTGTCGCGCTTCGGCGACGCGACCCGGCAGGCCGCGCAGTACCGCAAGGGCCGCGTCATGCTCGCCGGCGACGCCGCGCACGTGCACTTCCCGGCGGGCGGACAGGGCCTCAACACCGGCATCCAGGACGTGGTGAACCTCGGCTGGAAGCTCGCCGCGGTCGTCAACGGCAGCCCGGACGCCCTGCTCGACACCTACCACGACGAACGCCACCCGGTCGGCGCGCGCGTCTGCTTCAACACCCAGGCCCAGCTCGCGCTGATGGACCCGCGCCCGGAGATCGGCCCGCTGCGCGAGCTGTTCGGGACGCTCATGGAGTTCGACGAGGTCAACCGCTACCTCGCGGAGATGATCACCGCGCTCGACGTGCGCTACCCGACCTTCCCCGCCTCGGACCACCCGCTGGCCGGGACCCGCGTTCCGGAGTGGTCGATCGTCGTCGACGGCGCCGCGACGACCACGATGAAGCTGCTGCACTCCGGCCGCGGCGTGCTCGTCGACCTCACCGACGGCCCCGCCGTCGCCCGCACCGCCGCGCCGTGGCTCGACCGGCTCGACCTCGTCTCCGGCACCCCGTGCACCAGCGAGGTCCCCGCCGCGTTCCTGCTCCGCCCGGACGGGCACGTCGCCTGGCTCGCCGAAAGCCCGGACACCGATCCCGCCGATCTGCGCGAAGCCCTGCGCGCGTGGTTCGGACCAGCACCGGTGCGCTCGCTGCCCGCCGCGGCGAGCTGACCCCGGCCGCGCCGCGGCGCAAGCTGCGGCCGTGTTGTGGCCGTGTTGTGGCCGAGGTCACCCCAAACCGGCCGAGGTGACGGCATTCGGCCCTTGCGACGCGTACGGTGGTCCCTGCTGTCTGTCAGGCTGGGCCTCTCAACCGATCCAGACAATGACCTGTCTCACGAGCGTCCAGGTGGCGTGTTTCGGGCCACCGGCAGGGGACTAGCCTGGCGGTCAGCAGATGCTTGTGATATCGGATCGAGAATGGATAGAGGCGAGAGCCAGCCGTGGCCAGCAGCAGTCCCGCATCGCAGTTCGGTGCCAATGAGTGGCTCGTCGAAGAAATGTACGAGCGGTTTCTCGCGGACCCCCAGTCGGTAGACGCCGCCTGGCACGATTTCTTCGCCGACTACAAGCCCACTCCGGGCGGCAACGGTACGCAGGAAGGGAACGGGGAAGCCAAGGCCGCCGCGTCCGCTCCCGCCGCCAAGCCCGCCGCCCCCGCCGCGAAGGCCCCGGCAGCACCGGCCGCCAAGGCCGCTCCGGCCCCGGCGGCCAAGGCTCCGGCCAAGCCCGCCCCGGCCGCGAAGGCCGCGGCTTCCGCGCCCGCCAAGTCCGCTCCGGCGAAGGACGCCGAGCCGGAGTCCAAGCAACTGCGCGGCGCCGCGGCGGCGATCGCCAAGAACATGGACGCCTCGCTTTCCGTGCCCACCGCGACCAGCGTGCGCGCGGTCCCGGCGAAGCTGATGGCGGACAACCGCATCGTCATCAACAACCACCTCAAGCGCACCCGCGGCGGCAAGATCTCCTTCACGCACCTCATCGGCTACGCCATGGTGCGGGCGCTGAAGGACTTCCCGAACATGAACCGGCACTACCAGCTGATCGACGGGAAGCCGTTCGCGATCACGCCGGAGCACGTCAACTTCGGGCTTGCCATCGACATGAAGGGCAAGGACGACTCCCGCACGCTCGTCGTGGCCTCCATCAAGGCCACCGAGAACATGACCTTCATGCAGTTCTGGCAGGCCTACGAGGAGATCGTCAAGAAGGCCCGCACGAACAAGCTCACCGCGGACGACTTCGCGGGCACCACCATCTCGCTCACCAACCCGGGCGGCATCGGCACGAACCACTCGGTGCCGCGGCTGCAGGCGGGCCAGGGCGCGATCATCGGCGTCGGCGCGATGCAGTACCCGGCGTCGTTCGAGGGCACCAGCGAGAAGACCCTGGTCGACCTCGCGGTCAGCAAGATCATGACGCTGACCTCGACCTATGACCACCGCATCATCCAGGGCGCGGAGTCCGGCGAGTTCCTGAAGCGCATTCACGAACTGCTGCTCGGCGAGGACGGCTTCTACGACGACGTCTTCACCAGCCTGCGGCTGCCGTACGAGCCGATCCGCTGGGTCGCCGACATCCCGGACGGCCCGGTCGACAAGACCGCGCGCGTCATGGAACTGATCGAGGCGTTCCGGATGCGCGGCCACCTGATGGCCGACACCGACCCGCTGAACTACCGCCAGCGCAGCCACCACGACCTTGACGTGCTCAGCCACGGCCTGACCCTGTGGGACCTGGACCGCGAGTTCGCCGTCGGCGACTTCTCCAGCCGCGAGCGGATGAAGCTGCGCGACATCCTCGGCGTGCTGCGCGACTCGTACTGCCGCACGGTCGGCATCGAGTACACGCACATCCTCGACCCCGAGGAGCGGCGCTGGATCCAGGAGCGCGTCGAGGTCCGGCACACCAAGCCGGAGCCGTCCGCGCAGAAGTACATCCTGTCGAAGCTCAACGCCGCCGAGGCGTTCGAGACCTTCCTGCAGACCAAGTACGTCGGCCAGCGGCGGTTCTCCCTGGAAGGCGGCGAGACCCTGGTCCCGCTGCTGGACACGGTGCTCGACAAGGCCGCCGAGGCGGAACTGGACGAGGTCGTCATCGGCATGCCGCACCGCGGCCGGCTGAACGTGCTGGCGAACATCGTCGGCAAGCCGATCAGCCAGATCTTCCAGGAGTTCGAGGGCAACCTCGACCCGGGCCAGGCGCACGGCTCCGGCGACGTGAAGTACCACCTCGGAGCCGAGGGCAAGTACTTCCGGATGTTCGGCGACGGGGAGACCCGGGTGTCGCTGGCGTCCAACCCGTCGCACCTGGAGACCGTCGACCCGGTGCTCGAGGGCATCGTCCGCGCCAAGCAGGACGTCCTCGACAAGGGCGGCGAGGGCTACACCGTGCTGCCGGTCCTGATGCACGGCGACGCGGCCTTCGCCGGCCAGGGCGTCGTGGCCGAGACCCTGAACCTGGCGCTGCTGCGCGGCTACCGCACCGGCGGCACCGTGCACGTGGTCGTCAACAACCAGGTCGGCTTCACCACCGCGCCGGAGCACTCGCGGTCCAGCCAGTACGCCACGGACGTCGCGAAGATGATCGGCGCGCCGGTCTTCCACGTGAACGGCGACGACCCCGAGGCCGCGCACTGGGTCGCGAAGCTGGCGGTCGACTACCGCCAGGCGTTCCACAAGGACGTCGTGATCGACCTGATCTGCTACCGCCGCCGCGGCCACAACGAGGGCGACGACCCCTCGATGACGCAGCCGGCGATGTACGACATCATCGACACGAAGCGTTCGGTCCGGAAGATCTACACCGAATCGCTGATCGGCCGGGGCGACATCTCGGTCGAAGAGGCCGAGGCCGCGCTGCGCGACTTCTCCAGCCAGCTCGAGCACGTCTTCAACGAGGTGCGCGAACTGGAGAAGCACCCGGCGAAGGCGAGCCCCTCGGTCGAGGGCGAGCAGCAGATCCCGGCGAAGGTCACCACCGCCGTGTCGCGCGAGGTCGTCGAGAAGATCGGCGACGCGTTCGTCAACCTGCCCGAGGGCTTCACCCCGCACCCGCGGGTCAAGCCGGTCATGGAGCGCCGCCACAAGATGTCGCGCGAGGGCGGCGTCGACTGGGCGTTCGGCGAACTGCTGGCCTTCGGGTCGCTGGCGCTGGAAGGCCGCCTCGTGCGGCTGTCCGGCCAGGACTCCCGGCGCGGCACCTTCACCCAGCGGCACTCGGTGTTCATCGACCGCAAGAACGGCCAGGAGTACTCGCCGCTGCAGCACCTGGCCGACGGCCAGGGCCGCGTGATGATCTACGACTCGGCGCTGTCGGAGTACGCGGCCGTCGGCTTCGAGTACGGCTACTCGGTGGCGAACTCCGAGGCGCTGGTGATGTGGGAAGCGCAGTTCGGCGACTTCGTCAACGGCGCGCAGACCGTGATCGACGAGTACATCTCCTCCGGCGAGGCCAAGTGGGGCCAGCGCTCGGACGTCGTGCTGCTGCTGCCGCACGGCCACGAGGGCCAGGGCCCGGACCACACGTCCGGCCGGATCGAGCGGTTCCTGTCGCTGTGCGCGGAAGCGTCGATGACCGTCGCGGTGCCGTCCACCCCGGCGAACTACTTCCACCTGCTGCGCCGCCACGCCCTCGACGGCATCCAGCGTCCGCTGATCGTCTTCACCCCGAAGTCGATGCTGCGCAACAAGGCGGCGACGTCGACGGTCGAGGACTTCACCGGCCAGAGCCGCTTCATGTCGGTGATCGACGACGCCACCCAGGACCCGGCGAAGGTCCGCAAGGTGCTGCTGACCTCGGGCAAGCTCTACTGGGAGCTGGTGGCCGAACGCGAGAAGCGCGGCGCGGACGACGTCGCGATCGTGCGGATCGAGCAGTACTACCCGCTGCCGAAGAAGAAGCTGCTGGCCGCGGTGGAGCGCTACTCGAACGCCAGCCAGATCGCGTGGGTCCAGGAGGAGCCGGAAAACCAGGGCGCGTGGCCGTTCTTCGGCCTCAACCTGCCCCGGAAGTTCCCGGAGTTCTTCACCGGCCTCGACGTGGTGGCGCGCCGCCCGATGGCCGCCCCGTCGGCCGGTTCGTCGAAGGTGCACGACGTCGAGCAGAAGGCGCTGATCGCCAAGGCGTTCGACTGATTCGGCTCGTTTTGCGTGGAGGCCGCCGCGGGATTCGTTCCGCGGCGGCCTTCGCCGTTGTGGGGGTCGTGAGTGGCTATGCCGGTTAGAACCGGCATAGCCACTCACGACCGCTACCCCGCGGCCTCCACCCGGAACACCGCGATCCTCCCCGCGGCCGCGGCCGCCGCCACCCCGTCCGGCGTCGGCGACTCCGCCAGCCCCGTCGTCACGTAACGCCGCCCCACGCTCGGCGGCCCGCTCGCGACCACCTCTCGCAACACCGGCCCCCGTTCCGCGACCGGCAGTTCCACGAACCGCACCCGTCGCGACCGCCGTCCCCGCGACAGCGTGCCCTCCTTCGCCGCGCGGATGTTCGCCACCCAGGCCGCCTTCGGGAACGCCTGGATGAGGTACTCGCCGCCCTGGACTTTCAATACTGCCAACGGAAACGTCCTCGGCTCGCCGCTGCGCCGTCCGGGGACGGTGAGCAGTTCCATCGGCCCGAACGCCAGCCCCGCACGCTGCAGGGCGGTGATGACCCGGTTGATCGTGTTGACCTTGCGCCGGTATCCGGCTGCCTTGGTGTCCATGGCCTCGAGCGTACGCCAACTTGTATGAGTTTCATACTTTCTGGAATCCATAGATATACCTTCCGGGTATGCCCGGGGTGCCGGAAAGGCAGTGGCGACGTCCCGGCCGGACCCAGTTCACTGGGTGCCAAACACCCGAGGAGGGCTGGAAGTGCACTACGACGTCGTCGTAGTCGGAGGCGGTGCTGGGGGTATCGCCTCCGCGGCCGGGGCGGCGCGGACCGGGGCGCGGGTGCTGCTGGTCGAGCAGTACCCGTACCTTGGCGGCGCGGCGACGATCAGTTCCGTGCTGACCCTCTGCGGTTTCTTCGACCAGACCGGGCAGCAGGTCGTCGCGGGCGTCGGCGAGGAGGTGCTGCAGCGGCTGCGCCACCGCGGCGCCTACGAAGAGAAGACGATGGGATGGACCGGCAACAAGATCGTCTTGCTCGACCTGGAAACCACCAAGCTGGTGTACGACGAACTGGCCGCCGACGCCGGCGTGGACGTCCTCCTGCACACCAAACTCATCGGAGCGCGGCGGACGCACGGCGTCGTCACCGAAGTCGAACTGCACCACCGCGGCGGCCTGGAACGGGTCACCGCCGGTGCGTTCATCGACGCCAGCGGCGACGGCGCACTCCTCGCCGCCGCTGGAGCCGCCGTCCGCGTCGCCCCGTTGCACGAGCGGCAAACCAGCACGCTCGTCTGCCGATTCTCCGGCGTCCCCGAGGATGCCGACCTTTCGCGCGAGGGTCTGCGCGCCGCCGTCGCCGCGTACCAACGGGAAACCGGCATCCAGCTGTCCCGCGATTACGGCATCGCCGTGCACCTTCCGTTGACCCGCAACGTAATCGCGCTGCTGGTAGACGAACAGACCGACGTACTGGACGCCGCCTCGCTGAGCCGCGACGAGGCCAACGCGCGACGCCAGGCGTGGCGATACCTGGACGCACTGCGCAAACACCTCTCCGGCTGGTCGTCGGCGCGCCTCGAAGAAACCGGCCCCCAGCTGGGCATCCGCGAAGGCCGTCACCTGGTAGGCCGCGAACAGCTCACCGGCCGCGACGTCCTGACCGCCCGCAAACGCCCCGACGCGTCCATCGGCCGCTGCGGCTGGCCGATCGAAGACCACGCGGGCCCGGGCATCACCCGCTACGAACCGATCGCCGAGCGCGGCTGGTACGACCTCCCCTACGGCGCGATCTGCTCCGCCGACACCGCGAACCTCTGGGCAGCCGGCCGCCTGACCAGCTCCGACGACGACGCGTACGCCTCCGTCCGCGTCATGGGCACCGCCTTCGCCACCGGCCACGCCGCCGGGGTCGCCGCCGCACAGTACGTCGGCGGCCGAGCCCACGACGTCCGCGCGATCCGGGCCGAGTTGCACCGTCAGGATGCCTTGGCTTGACCCGCTGCCGCCGGTAACGGGAACCTTCCCTGATCATCCGCCAGGTCGAAGGAGCCCCCATGCCGAGCCGCTATCGCTGGGTCGTCCTGCTGCTCTGCTGGGCAGTGTTCACGATGACCTCGGTAGACCGGTCGACCTGGGGCCCGGCGTCGTCGGCGGTCAGCGATTCGCTCGGCGTCCCGCTGGCCGCGCTCGGGATCTTCGCCACCTGCTACTACATCGGCTACGTCGTCTCCAACACCGCCGGCGGCTTCCTCTCCGACTGGCTGGGCAGTCGCGCGATCCTCGGCGTCAGCTCCTTTGTCGCGGGCGTGCTGATGATCCTCTTCGGCTCGACCACGTCCATCGCCTGGGGCCTCGTGCTGCAAGCCCTGCTGGGCCTCTTCGCCGGAGTCGATTTCTCCGCCGGGCTGAAGCTGATCACCACCTGGTTCCGCCCGGAGGAGCACGGCCTCGCGAGCGGCATCTTCATGACCGCGACGTCGCTGGGCACCGTCGTGGCCAACGCCGTCGTGCCCACGCTAGTGAAAAACAGCGGCTGGCCAGTGTCGTACCACCTCTTCGGCGGAGTCACCGTCGTACTCGGCCTGCTGTGCCTGGCCTTCATCCGCAACGGCGCTGTGTCCGCTTCCCCCCGCCGCGTCTTGCCGAACCCGCGCCCCCTCTTCCGCAACCGCGACCTGTTGTTGCTGGGCTTAGCCGGTTTCGGCGGTCTGTGGGGCACCTACGGTTTCGTCACGTGGTCCAACACCCTGATGATCCGCGGCGAACACATCGACCCCGTGCGGGCCGGCGTGGTCCTGGTCATCTTCTCCGGCACAGCGGTAGTGATCAAACCGCTGATCGGCTGGCTCACCGACAAAGTCGGCCTAGGCAGGCGAATCCCGATCATCGCCGTCCTCATCCTCTTCGGCGGCGCTCTCCTGGTCTTCGGCTCCCTGAGCAGCTACCCCGCTTTCCTAGTGGTAGCCCCGATTCTCGGCATCGGCGCCTACGCCTACAGCCCGCTGACCGCCGCCATGATCCCCGCCCTGACCGGTGCCCGCCTAGCCGGTTCCGCCGCCGGTGCGGTGAACGCCTTCTGGCAACTGGGCAGCGTCATCGTGCCCGCCGTCGTAGGCCCGGTCTTCCACGCGACCGGTTCGTTCTACTCCGCGTTCCTCACCCTGGCCGCCGGACCGCTCGTGGGAGCCGCGGTGCTCCTCTTCATGCGCGACGACCGCCCGGCCCGGGTTGCTCCGGAGGCAGCTGCGGCCTGATCAACGCTCGCCAACCCCCGGAAACTCCGCCTCGATCGAAGCGAGCCCATCGAGGACCTGCGGCAGCTCAGACTGATCAAGCTCGCCGATCCGAAACGACAGCCTGTTCCCCCCGCCCGTCGATCGCCGCTCCCTCGACCTCATCCCTTCCGGATTTGGCCACGGTGGCCGTCAGATCGAGCCGCTCCTCCATCGACGTCAGCCGGGCGAGGCCACCGAAGCCGGCGTACGCCTTCGCCAGTTGCTCCCGGAAGCTCCGCAACTCCTCGGCCCGCAACCCAGCGGGCACCCGAGCGCTGAACCCGCCGGCCACCAGGTCAACCGGACTGAAAAGCCAGTTGCCGTCCCAGAAGTCGGCCGCCCCCGCGGGCATCCGCCCCCGCACGCGGATCACCAGCCGATCGCCACCGACTCGCTCATCGCTCCCCCTGGTTCCTCTCTGACGCGGTCCGCCGAAATCAATTTCCGCACAAACCGCCGCTCAGGGAAACTGGGCGCATGCAGATCCGCCAGTCGACCGCCGACGACGCACCCGCCATCCACGCCGTGCACACCGCCGCGTTCCGCGTCCACAACCCCGACGTCACCGGCGAAATGCCGGAAGCGAAACTAGTCACCGAACTCACCGCCGACGGCGATCTGCTCCCCGCGCTGTCCCTTGTCGCCCTCCGCGACGGAGAGGTCATCGGCCACGCCTGCTCCAGCCCAGGCCGCCTCGACGACGACCCAGACTCCGCCATCGGCTTCGGCCCGTTAGGCGTTCTCCCAGACCACCACCGCGGCGGCACCGGATCGGCTTTGGTCCACGCGACGATCGGCGCCGCCAACGCCCTCGGCTACGGCCTGATCGTGCTCCTGGGCGACCCGGGTTATTACTCCCGCTTCGGATTCGTCCTGGCCGAGAAGCTCGGCGTCACGCCTCCGGTGCCGGAATGGGCACCGCACTTCCAGGCCCTCCCGCTGGCGGCGTACCACCCGGGGAACCGCGGAGCGTTCCGCTACGCGGCGGCCTTTGACCGGCTCTGAGCGGTAGCCCTCGTGAGTGGCAATCCCGGTTAGAACCGGGATTGCCACTCACGAGGCCGCCAACCCGTTCCGCTGCAAGAACTCCTCAGCGATATCCTTGGCATTCCGCTTCTCGTCCGTGTACTGCACGTTCAACTCAGTCAACTGCTCCGTAGTCAACGCCGCCGAAACCCGGTTCAACGCAGCCGTCTCGGCGTCATTCAACGTCCCTCGCGACACGAGCGGCACGATGTTCTGCGCCGGGAACATGTGCTTGTCGTCCTCCAGTGGCACAAAGCCATTGGACGCGATCGTCGCCGACGTGCTGAACAGGTCCGCCACCTGCACATCACCGGACTTCAAGGCCGCCACCGTCACCGGTCCGCCAGTGTCCGTCGTGCGGATTTCCTTGAATTCGCACCCGTACAACTGCTTGATCCGGTCCTTCCACCGGCTGCTCCACTGCCCCGGCCCGCCCATCACCAGGTCTTTGCAGCGCGGTCCGAGGTCGGAGAACGTCTTCACCCCGGTGGCGGCGAGCTCCTTGCCCACTACGAGCAAATCTTTGTCCTGCGCGGGCGACTGGTCGAGAACGGTGAAGCCCGCCGGGATTTTCTGCTTGAGCTGAGCGTAAACATCTGCCGAAGTAGTCGCCGCGGTATTCTTGTCGAAGTACCGCAGCAAGTTCCCGGAGTAGTCCGGCACCACCGACAAAGACTTGTCCTGCAACGCCTTGACCACGACCTCGCGGCTGCCGACCGGCGGCCGCACCGTCACCTTGTGCGCGCCGACATTCCGCAAAGCCCCGGCATAAATCTGGGCCAGCAAAGAACTTTCCCCGACGTCCGACGCACCAATGATGATCCCGCCGGCACTGCCGCCCTCACCGCCGCCGGACAGCGGGTTTCCGCATGCCGACGCCAGCAGCGCCAGTCCGGCCACCAGGATCCCCCACCGTTTCACGCTGCTCCTCCCGCGGCCGCTGTCCGGCCGGACGCTGCCTGCGCGGCCAGCCGGACTCCCTTGGGCACCAAGGCTCGCTGCGCGGCGGCGAGCAGCAGGTCGACCACGATCGCCAGCAACGCGGTGAGAATCGCGCCCGCGACGACCTCGGTGTAGTCCAAAATGGCCAGTCCGTCGAGCAGGAACCGGCCGAGGCCGCCGAGGCCGACATAGGCGGCTACCGCGGCGGTCGCGATCAACTGCAGGACGGCGTTGCGGATACCGCCCAGCACCAACGGAAACGCGATCGGCACCTCGACTTGCCACAGCCGTTGCCAGCCGGTCATCCCGATGCCTTGCGCGGCGTCGACGACATCGTGCTCGGCCGCTTGCAGACCGGCGTACGTGCCCGCCAGCACCGGCGGGATCGCCAGCACGACCAGGCCGATGATGGTCGCCGTGGTGCTTTCGGTGAAGAGCAGGAACAGGAACGTGACAAGCCCGAGCGTCGGCAGTGCGCGGATCGCGTTGCCGACGCCGACCAGGACAACACCGCCGCGGCCGGTGTGGCCGACGAACAGTCCAATCGGGATCGCGATCACCAGCGCGATGACGAGGGCAAGAGCGACGTAGCCGACGTGCTGGGCCAGCCGGGCGAGGATGCCGCCCGGGCCCTGCCAGTTCGCGGCGGTGGTGAACCAGGTGAAGACGTCGCCGATCATCCCGCCACCTCCGCGGCAGGCGCGCGACCCGCTCTCTCCCAAGGCGTCAGCAGATTGCGCAGCAACACCAGCAGCAGGTCGACGATCAACGCGAGCAGCATCGTCAGCACGATCCCGACCACGATCGGCGAGAAGTATTCCCGCTGGAATCCGTCGGTGAACAGCACGCCGAGCGCGCCGGTCCCGATCAGCGCACCGACGCTGACCAGGCTGATGTTGCTCACCGACGCCACCCGGACCCCTGCCGCGAGCACCGGTACCGCGAGCGGCAGTTCGACGCTGAAGAACCGGCGCGGCCCGCGATATCCGATCGCCGTGGCCGCCGCGACGATGTGCGGCGGCACGGCTTCCAGCGCGTCGAGCACCGGACGCACCAGCAGCGCGGTGGTGTAGACAGTCAGCGCGACGATCACGTTGACACTGTCGAGGATCTTCGTGCCGATAATGCCGGGAATCACCACGAAAAGCGCCAGCGACGGAATCGTGTACAGCAGATTCCCCACGACCAGCAGCACACTGCGCGCGGGCCGCCAGCGATGCGCGAGCCAGCCGAGCAGGATCGCCAGCACGATGCCCGCGACCAGCGGCACCAGCGCGAGATAGATGTTCTCGAGCAGGTTGGCGAGGATTTCGCCGCGATTGTTGGAACTCGACAGGTACCGGCCGAGTTCGCCGAAGAAGTCGCCCATCAGGACGCCTGCGGGGAAGCCTCGATTACATCCAGAACCTGGTGCGCGAGCACCGTCCCGAGCACGCGGTTCTCGTCGTCCACCACGACGCCGAGACTGGCCGGCGACGAGAGCGCCGCGTCGAGCGCCCCGCGGATCGGCGTGCCCTGCACGTACAGCGATCCGCCTGCGACGAGGTCGGTTTCCGCCAATGGGCCGTCCACTGTGGAGCCTGGTGGCAGCCAGCCCCGCGGCTGCTTCTCGTCGTTCACCGCGAGCAGCCAGCCGTCCGACGGACCGTCGATCTTGCTGCCAAGGTCAACGGTGCGAGCCGGCGAAACCTCAACGCCGCTCGCCGGCAGGAACGAAAGCCCGCGATACCCCCGGTCCCGGCCGACGAACGACGCGACGAAGTCGTCCACCGGATGCCGCAGCACCTCGGCCGGCGTCCCGTACTGCGCGAGCTTCCCGCCGACACGCATCACCGCGACCTTGTCCCCGAGCCGCACCGCCTCGTCGATGTCGTGCGTGACGAACACGATTGTCTTGCCCAGCTGGGATTGCAGCCGCAGCAACTCGTCCTGCAGTCCTTCCCGGACAACCGGGTCGACCGCGGAGAACGGCTCGTCCATCAGCAGCACCGGCGAATCCGCGGCGAGCGCGCGAGCCACGCCGACGCGCTGCTGCTGCCCGCCGGACAGCTGTGCCGGATAACGCTTCCCGAGTTCTGTCGGCAGGCCGACCGTCTCGAGCAGCTCGGCCGCCCGGGCGCGTGCCTTCCGTTTGTCCCATCCGGACAGCAGCGGCACGGTCGCGATGTTGTCGAGCACTGTCCGGTGTGGAAAGAGCCCGGCGTGCTGGATCACATAGCCGATGCCGCGGCGCAGCACCGCCGGGTCGCCTTCGCTGACGTCCTTGCCGTCAAGCAGCACCGCGCCGGAGGTAGGCTCGACCATGCGGTTGATCATCCGCAGCGAGGTCGTCTTGCCGCATCCGGACGGACCGACGAACACCGTGATCGTGCCGTCTTCCACGGTGAGCGAGAGGCCGTCGACCGCGACCGTGCCGTCCGGATAGCGCTTGACGACGTCTCGGAATTCGATGGTCACAGACTTCTCCCCACGTGCTGGTGCAGAGTCCGACGGTAGCCCACTCGCGCGCCCTTGGCAGCCTGTCCCGCAGCGTGGCCGACTACCCTCGGACCCCGTGACCGCCCTAGACGACGTCCTCGCCGCACACGGCGCCGCCGTCCGCCCGCTCTACGAAGTGCTCACCCTGCTGCGCAGCGGCTCGTACGAGTTGGCCGACCTAGTGCGGCTCACCGCCGCCCCACGCCGAAGCGTCGAAGACCTTCTCGCGGCCCTGGAACCGGACCTGGAACGCTCCGCCGCCGGCGTCCGCATCGCACCTCACGCACGCGACACCTACGCGTCGTACTCCTTGCCGCCCCTGCCCGACCCGCTCGACGCGGCAGTCGCCGCCCAACCGGCCCTGCTCACCATGCTGGCCGAACGCATCGCCGCCGTCCCGCCCCCGCTCGCCGCACTGGACCACGTGCAAGCGACCCCGGAGACCGTGCTGCGCCGCGCGTTGTGGCTGAACTCGCGCTACGACCTCCGCCGCAGCAAGGTGCTCTTCCTCGGCGACCACGACCTGACATCGCTGGCCGTGCGCGCGGTGTGCCCGGAAGCCGAACTGTCCGTAGTGGACCTGGACGAACGCGTCCTGTCCTACCTGGACACCACCGGCGAACGCACCATCTTCACCGCACACGCCGACCTGCGCGTCGGCCTGCCCCCGGCCCTGACCGGCAAAGCCGACCTGGTCTTCAGCGACCCGCCCTACACGCCGGAAGGCATGGGCCTCTTCGCCGCCCGCGCGGTGCAAGCGTTGCGCGAACCCACCGAAGGCCGGATCCTCCTGGCCTACGGCTACAGCCCGCGCCACCCCGCCCTAGGCGCACAAGTGCAGCGCTCGCTGGCCACCCTGGGCCTGACCTACGAAGCGATCCTCCCGGACTTCAACCGCTACACCGGTGCCCAAGCAATCGGCAGCGCGGCGGACCTGTATGTCTGCCAACCCACCGCGAAGGCGAAGAAATCGTTCGCCCGCAAGGGAAGCTCCGCCATCTACACGCACGGCCCGCAATCAGTCGAATCAGCCGGAACGAAACCAGGCCTCTTGGCCGCCGCCCGGGAAATCGCCTCCGAAGGCGGCCTGGCCCTGGAAACCCGCCCGGTCGGCTGGGCCACGTCCGGCCCCGAAGGCGACGCCGTCGCGATGGACCTCACCGCCGATCCCGGCCCCTGGCTCCTGCGCACCCTGCTGGGCACGAACGCCCGCCGCCTGGCGCTGCTGCTGCCGAACAACCACCCCGACCTAGCGGACGCCGCCGCACAGGCCTCGCTCACCGCTCTGGTCGCCGACAAGTACCGCCTTCGCCTGCTCCGCAGCACCCCCGACAACCGCCACGCCATCGTCGCCGCCGACCTGGTCGACCATCCGTCCGAACTGCTGACTCGCGCCCATGCCCGACTAGCCAACGCCGCGCTGAACGTCCCGGCAGACCTGGCCGACCTACGCCTGGTGGACGTCCCGCGACACCGTCTGGCAGAACTACTCCCCGACTGACCCTCGCGCGCCGCTGGCCGGCCAGCTCGATCACCGCACCCGGCAACTGGTCGTGAGGGGAGCCTCACGACCCGCCGCCGTCCGTGAGGGCCCCTCAACGGACTTGGATTCCCTTCACGGCCCACCCACGCCACCACCACTGAGATGCACCCCAATGCGGCATTCGGTGCATGCGACGCACCCAATGCGGCGTTCGGTGCGTCAGACGCACCCAATGCCACATTGGGGCGCGAGCCCCGCTCACCTACGACACCGCAGCCGCTGCACCCAACCAGCGAGGCACCCAGCCCCTCCCCCCACACCCCGATACAAAGCCGCTCTGCGGTTCGGGGGTGCTTGTCAAGGCATCTTTCCCGCCTTGACAAGCACCCCCGAACCGTCAGCACAATCAACCTTCGGGGTGCCCCACGCCACCACCGCAGCAATGTCGCCGCCAGGCGACGAGCCACCCCCCGGAAAACCTAAAACACCCCCGCCGCCAACTCCCGGTAAACCCTCACCACCTCATCGTCATAAACCTGCAACCGCACCCCCGGCAACGCAGGATGCATCTGGTACTTCTCCGTAATCACCTGCACCACAACATGATCCGCCCCAGCCGCCCGATGCTCCTCCAACCGAGCAGCGACCGCGGAAACATCCCCCACCGCCACCAGATCGTCGATCAACCGATCAGACCCAGCCAAATCCTCATCGGTATACCCCAGCCGCCGCAAATTGCTGGTGTAATTCACCAACCCCAAATAAGGATTCTCCACCCGCCCCCGAGCCACCTCACGCCCCCGAACCACATCCGAGGTCACCACAACCTTCTGCTCCGGCGCGACAAAACCAGAAGCACCCAACGCCGCCCGAGCTACCCGAGTATGCCGAGGCGGAACCAGATACGGCACCACCCCGCCAGCCCGCTCCGCGGCCAGTTCCAGCATCTTCGGCCCCAACGCGGCCAGCACTCGCCCAGAAACCGGCACCCCGCCGGCATCCAGCGCATCGAGGAACCGCTGAACCGCGTCCATCGGCCGCTCATACCCCTGAGACTGCTCCCGATGCCCAGCCCCGATCCCGAGCACAAACCGCCCGGGGAACCTCGAAGCCACCCGCTGATACGAGCGAGCCAGCACCGCCGGATCCCCCGACCACACATTGACGATGCTCGACCCCACCACCAACGACTCGGTAGCCGCCAGCAACTCGTCAATCCCGGCCAGATCCACCCCGGGACCGCCGAGCCACAACCCCGAATACCCCAGCTGCTCGATCTCGGCAGCCATCGCCGGAGTCGTCAACGCCCCGACCTGCCACACGCCGTATCCGCGCAATCCGATCTTCATGAAACCCACCGTGCCGACCAAAAAATGGACCAGCAAGTCCAAAAAGAGCGCACAAAGAAGGGCTCCCCGGCAACCAAAGCCGGAGAGCCCTTCCCAGAGAGCGATCAGCCAGTCACGCCGTCCTGCTCAGCCGCCTTGGCGACCGCGGCCGCCACCTCGGGCGCGACCCGCGGGTCCAGCGGGCTGGGCACGATCCGGTCCCGGCCGAGATCGTCCGAAGCCACCGCCACGATCGCGTCCGCGGCGGCCAGCTTCATGTTCTCCGTGATCGCCCGCGCCCCAGCGTCCAGGGCACCGCGGAACACGCCGGGGAACGCCAGCACGTTGTTGATCTGGTTCGGGAAGTCGCTCCGGCCGGTCGCGACGATCGCGGCGTGCTGTGCGGCGACCGCCGGGTGCACCTCCGGGTCCGGATTGGACAGCGCGAACACGATCGAATCGTCCGCCATCGTCGACAGCAACGACGGGTCGATCGTCGCCCCGGACAGTCCGAGGAAGACGTCCGCCCCGCGCAGCGCCTCGGCGAGACCGCCGGTGAGCCCTGCCTTGTTCGTGGTCTCCACCAGCTGCCGCTTGATCGGGTTCAGGTCGTCGCGCCCGGCGTGCACGATGCCGCGCGAGTCGAGCACCGTCACGTCCGCGACCCCGGCCGCGAGCAGGATCTTCGCGCAGGCCACCCCAGCCGCGCCCGCCCCGGAGACCACGACCCGCTCGCCGGCGATGTCGCGGTCGAGCACCAGGTTCGCCCCGCGCAGAGCGGCGAGAGTGACGATCGCGGTGCCGTGCTGGTCGTCGTGCATGACCGGGCAGTCCAGCGCCTCCTTGAGCTTGTCCTCCAGCTCGAAGCAGCGCGGCGCGGAAATGTCCTCGAGGTTGACCGCGCCGAACGACGGGCGCAGCCGCACCAGGGTCTCGACGATCTCGTCGACGTCGGTGGTGTCGAGCACCAGCGGGATCGAGTCCAGCCCGCCGAAGGTCTTGAAGAGGACCGATTTCCCCTCCATGACCGGCAGCGACGCGCTCGCGCCGATGTCCCCGAGGCCGAGCACCGCGGTGCCGTCGCTGACCACTGCCACGAGCCGGTCCGCCCAGGTGTACCGCTTCGCCTTGGCCGCGTCCTCGGCGATCGCGCGGCTCACCTTCGCCACGCCGGGCGTGTAGGCGATCGAGAGGTCGCGCGGGTCGGAGATCGGCCGGGTCGCCGCCACGGAGAGCTTGCCGCCCTCGTGCCCGGTGAAGATCTCGGCGTCGGTCACGGCCGCGACGGTGCTGGCCTGGTCGGTCATCGGGGTTCCTGTCGTGGGAATGACGGAAGCGGGCGGATGGGTCTGGGTCATCGAACGTACTCCTGGGACTGCGAGCGGGGGACCACCTGGTCGACGGGCGAACACGCCCGTCGCGTGTGGGAACTCGTCCTCCGGACGGCAGCCCAGCGCGGTAGCGCCGGCCTGTCGGCGAGGCGTCTGCACGGCCATCCGATCCGTGGGGTGTGGCGATGGCCGCCGACGCTGCGGTCCGTCAATCATGACAGGCCCCCGGCCGGCCCCGACCCCTCGGTGCGGCTCATGTCACAGATTCGCGATTCCCAAGACGTCCGTCCGGTTTCGGAAGCAGTTCCGTTCCGGGTCCGGAAAACGCACTCGATAGGGTGGCGGGCATGGACTTCCGCCCGCTCAAGGTCTCCGGCGCTTTCGAGTTCGTCCCGCGTGTCTTCCCCGACGAACGCGGACTGTTCGTCGCACCGTTCCAGGAGGAAGCGATCGTCCGCGCGGCCGGGCATCCGCTGCGCGTCGCACAGACGAACCACAGCGTTTCCCGCGCGGGCTCGATCCGCGGCGTGCACTTCGCCGACACCCCGCCCGGACAGGCGAAATACGTCTACTGCCCGATCGGCTCGCTGCTGGACGTGGTGGTGGACCTGCGCGTCGGCTCGCCGACGTTCGGCGAATGGGATTCGGTGCGGCTCGACGCGGCCGAGTTCCACGCGGTGTACGTGGCCGAAGGAATCGGGCACGCCTTCATCGCACTGGAAGACGACACCGTGATGTCGTACCTCTGCTCGGAGCCGTACGCACCGGCGCGCGAGCACGGCATCAGCCCGCTCGACCCGGCGCTCGGCCTGCCCTGGCCCGCCGGACTGCCGCCGATTGTGTCCGAAAAGGACAAAGCAGCGCCGACCCTGGCCGAAGCGCTCGACCAGGGCCTGCTGCCGTCCTACGCCGATTGTGTGGCGTACTACGAAAAGCTGCGGTCAGCGCACCGCTAGGCGCGTACGCCGTCCTCGGCGATGACCCGTTCGATATTGCGCTCGGCCAGCGCGGTGATCGTCACGAACGGGTTCACGCCGGTGCTGCCCGGAATCAGCGAACCGTCCATGACGTACAGGTTCCGGTACCCCTTGACGCGCCCGTAGTCGTCGGTCGCCTCGCCGAGCACCAATCCGCCGAGCGGGTGGTAGGTGAAGCGGTTCTCGAACGCCCGCGTGTCGCCGAAGAGGTCGTAGCGGTAGATCGTGGAGTTCGCCTTGTTGATCCGGTCGAACAGCGATTTCGCCGCGTCGATCGACGGCTGCCCCTGATCCGGCGACCACTGCAGTTTCGCCGAATCGCTCGCGGCGTCGTAGGTGAAGTGGCCGCGTTCGGGATTCTTGGTGATCGCCAGGTACAGGCTCGCCCACGTCTCGAGCCCGGCGGGCACCGGCGCGATCTCGGCGAACACCGGATGCGTCGGGTTGTCCCAGTCGTCGATGCCGAGCGCGGGCATTCCCGCTTCGAGGCTGCCGGTCGTGTCCCACACGTGGTTGGCGCGGCCGAGCATCACGTTGCCGTTGGTGCCCCAGCCCTGTCCGACAGCCTCGGACAGCCGCGGCAGCCGTCCGGTGTCGCGGGCGCGCACCAGCAGTTCGGTCGAGCCGAGGCTGCCCGCGCCGAGGAACAGGTACTTCGTGGACAAGTGCTTGGTGGACAGCACATTTCCGAGCGCGTCGGACTCGCGCACCACGAGCGTGTACGTGCCGTCCTGCTGCTGAATGATCTCGCGGACCTCGTGCAGCGTCTGGATCGTCACGTGCCCGGTGCCGAGCGCGGCGGCGAGATACGTCTTGTCCAGCGAGCGTTTGCCGTGGTTGTTGCCGTAGATGACCTCGGACGCGAGCGCCGAGCGTTCGACCGTGCCCGCCTCTTCCTTCTTCAGGTAGTCGAAGTCGTAGACGCTCGGCACGAACGTCGTCTTCAGCCCGGTTTTCTGCGCGGCTTTCCGGGAAACGCGCGCGAACTGATACGACTTGCAGGTCTCGAACCAGGCCTCGTCGATGTGGTTCACGCCAAGGCCCGCGTTGGCGCGCGGGTAGTACTTGCCATACATCTCGTCTGCGTTCACCCGCGGCAGGATTTCCTCGAAGTACGAACGCTTCGGCTGCACCGCCATCGCGCCGTTCACCAGCGATCCGCCGCCGACGCCGCGTCCGACGTACACCGACATCCCGCCGTAGTTCACCCGGTCAAGCACCCCGGCGTACGGATCGATGTCGTGGTTCGCGACGTCCAGCCACAGGAACGACGCGAGCGGCGCTTCCGTGCGCTTCTTGAACCACATCGACCGCCGGTCCGGCTTCAGCATGTCGCAGAAGACCTTGCCGTCCGGACCCGGTTCGTTCCACAGCTGGCCCATTTCGAGCATCACCGTGGGCACGCCCGCCTCGCCGAGCCGCAACGCGGTGACCGCCGCGCCGTAGCCGGTGCCGATAACCACAGCGGGCGAATACTCCGGCAGCGGCGCAACGGTCGCGGCACGCGCGGTCGTCGCCGAAATGCTGGTCAGTCCGAGGGCCGCGGCGGAGTTCAGCGCGGCGAGGCCGAGAAATCGGCGACGGTTGAGGGAGGCCATGCCCGGCATGCTGACGTGGCGCGGAGCACCCTGGCAAGGCTAAAACGAACGCTATTCGCATTTGCCCAGTAAACGGTGTTAAGTTTCACTCGGCCGGGGTAACGGGAAGTACAGGTTTCGCCGGTCAGGCGGCTTTCCGGGGCGTGACCCACACCGTGATCGTCGCGGTGACCACCTCGGTCCCGCGCGAGTCCACGATCCGCACCGGAACCGGAAGATCGAATCCCTCGGGACCGAACTCGGGAAGCTCCGGCAATTCGGCGATCGCGCGCAGCCCCGTTCCGGCCTTCGCGACGTAACTCACTTCCATGCCCTTGGGCAGCCACCGGTGCGTAGCCGGAACAGTGGCCTCGGCCAGCATGCCCATCGCGATCTCGGCGAGATTGCAGGCGGCGATCGCGTGGAAGGTCCGGATGTGGTTGTGCACACCCCACCACTTCGGCGCGGTCACCGAACAGTGCCCGGGCCGGATCTCCCGGATGGTCGGCAGCACGGTGCCGAAGTAGGGCACGCGCAGGCACATCGCGGCGGAAAACAGCTGCTTGCCGCCCGGTTTGGCGGCCAGCTTGCGCCACAGCCCGTACGTCGACGGCGTACCCATCGGCACCTCCCAGGTGAAGTTACTCACCAGTAGCCTCGCACACGACGAACCTGCCGGGCAAACCCGCCCCGGCTATATTCGGCCGCGTGGCACATCGGCTCTTTCTTCTCCGGCACGGCCAGACCGAATGGTCGTCGAACGGCAAGCACACCGGGCGCACCGACATCCCGCTGACCCCGGCGGGCGAGGAACAGGCGCGCGCGGCGGGCGGCACCCTGCGGACCTTGCTCGGCGGACCCGGGCTGGTGCTCTCCAGCCCCCGCGGCCGCGCGCTGCGCACCGCGGAACTCGCCGGCCTGCGCGTGGACGAGGTCACCGACGACCTGGCCGAATGGGACTACGGCGACTACGAAGGCGTCACCACGCCGGCGATCCGCGAGACGGTTCCGGACTGGACGGTCTGGACCCACCCCGTCCCCGGCGGCGAAAGCGCCGACGACGTGCAGGCCCGCGCGGACAAGGTGCTCGACCGCGCCCGGCGCGAGATCGAGAACGGCGACGTCGTCCTCGTCGGACACGGGCACTTCAGCCGTGTGCTCGTCGCGCGCTGGCTCGGCCTTCCCGGCACCGCGGGTGTCCACTTCGGACTGGACCCGGCCGGTCTCGCGGTGCTCGGCGACGAGCGCGGCGAACCGCAGATCGAGCACCTGAACCTGCTGCCCGCCTTGGAGGGATGAAGTGACCGACCCCCGCGTACGGCGGATCCGGCCGGAAGACGTCGACACCGTCGTGGAACTCGTCTACGCACTGGCCGAGTACGAACGCGCGCCGCAGGAATGCCATCTCACCTCCGAGCAGCTGCACGGCGCGCTGTTCGGCGAGGCTCCGGCGCTGTTCGGCCACGTGGCCGAAGCGGACGGTGAAATCGCCGGATTCACCTTGTGGTTCTTGAACTTCTCCACCTGGCGCGGCACGCACGGGATCTATCTGGAAGACCTCTACGTACGCGAGGAACAGCGCGGTTCGGGGCTCGGCAAGGTGTTGCTGGCGACGCTGGCCGCGGAGTGCGTCGACAAGGGCTACCACCGGCTGGAGTGGTCGGTGCTGAACTGGAACCCGGCGGTCGGGTTCTACCGGGCGCTCGGCGCATTGCCGCAGGACGAGTGGTCGGTGTATCGGCTGACCGACGAGCCGTTGAAGGTGCTGGCCAAGGAGGCATGAGTCGTGAGTGCTGATCGCGGTTAGAACCGCGATCAGCACTCACGAGCTTTACGGCGTCGGCAACGGCAGCCCCGGCAGGCTCTGGTCCCGCGGCACGATCCCGTCCACCAGATAGTCGTCGACGACCTTGTCCACCGCCTGGTTCCCGCCGATCCCGTAGATGCCGTGGTCGCCTTCCCCGGTGACGGTCAGCATCCGCGAGTTCTGGAACGCCGCGTGGGCCCGCCGCGCACCCTCGATCGGCGTGGCCGGGTCGTGCTCGGACTGGACGATCACCACCGGCGGCACGCCTTTGCCGTTCAGCACCGGCATCGGCCGCGGCTGGCCCGGCCAGAACGCGCAGACCTGCAGCCCCATCCACAACGAACTGTGCAGGGTCACGCCCCGGTCGAGGTATTCCTGCGACCGGCGGATCAGCGATCGCCGATCGCCCTTCCACGGCCCGTCATTGCACAGGGTGGTGATCAACGTGGACACCATCGCGTCATCCGCACCGGCCTGGGCCGCTACGCCCATCGGACCGGCCTTCTTCGCCTCCGCCAACGTCTTGCCGAGCGCCGCGCGAGCGTTGTCCTTGACCTCCGCCGAAGACCGCGCGTCGGTCAGCGTTTTGACCCGGACCAGCACGGAGGCGATCGTCGGGAACTGGCTCTTCGCCTTGAGCGCGCCGACGAGGAAGGAGTCCAGCGCCACCGCCCCGAGCTTCGTGCCGTTCACCTCGACCGGCTCGCGAGTCAGCGCGTAGCGGACGCTCTCATAGGTCTGCCGGGCCGCTTCGCCACTGGCGCCGAAGTGGAACTTCGCGTCGTAGCGAGCCAGCCACGGCAGGAAATCCTGCCGCCAGCGGCGTTCGTAACCCGCTGGCTGGAAGTCGAACGACTGCTGCCAGCTGCCGGTGAACTGGGTCGAGGAATCCAGCACGAACCGGCCGGTGTGCCGCGGGAACTGCTGGGCGTAGTGCGCGCCGAGCCAGGTGCCCGCCGAGTACCCGATCCAGTTGATCCGCTCGCGGCCGAGCAGGGTGCGCAGCAGGTCCAGGTCCCGGACGTTCTGGAAGGTGCTGACCAGCTCTCCCAGCTCGCCCGCGGCCTGGTGGCAGGCGGTCGCCACGTACTGGACCGCGTCGACGATCTGGTTCAGATTGCGCGGATCGCGGTCGCGCGGGTCGAGATCGGCTCCGGTGCTGGACGCGCCCCCGCAGGTGACGGTGGCGCTGCGGCCGGTGCCGCGGGTGTCGATGCCGATGATTTCCTGGTGCTCGCGCAGTTTCTTCTGACCCCGCAGCAGCACCGGGAACCAGCGGCCCGCGGCGCCGGGTCCGCCCGGGTTGGTGAGCACCGACGCCGTCGTGGCGCCGGTCGACTTGAGCCTGCTGATCGCGATGGTGAGGTACTGCCCGTCGTCCGGACGGTCCCAGTCCCGGGGCGTGCGGTAGGCGGCGCATTCGAGCCCCGAGATATCGGCGCCTGGTGGCAGGTCGGCCAGCTCGCCCGGCGCGCAGGCGTGCCAGTCCAGCGTCTGCCCGGTGTAGCGGGCCGGGATCGTGGCGGTGCCCGCGGCTGCCGGCAGTGCCCCGGCAAGCAGCCCGCACACCACTGCGGTGGTGGTCACGACGAGACGCAGTCTCCTCATGGGTTCCCCTCTTCGGAATTCGGGTGAATTCGGTTGCGCAGTCCCGATTCCATCGGCTGAGGGGTGCCGCTACCAGTGCCGCCGCGTCACCTGTCCGCTATGACGTGACGTCACTGTCGCTCAATCCTGTTCGCGCCGCTCCCGCTCGGCACGCCGTCCCGCGAGACCGCCGCGTTCGGCCGCCTCTTCCTCGGTCTCGTCGTCGTGCATTCCGAGCGCCCACGCCCGCGACGGGCGGCGGAACAGCAGCACCAGCGCCGCCAGCCCGCACAACCCGATCGGCACGCCCCACAGCGGCTGCCCGGACGGCCCGAGCAGGTACCAGCCGACCCCGATCAGCAGCAGCGCCACGACGACGCCGGGCGAGCGTGCCCACGTCTGGCCGAGCAGCAGCCCGACGGAGGCGGCGAGGAAGATCAGCGCCAGTACCGCGTAGGTGCCGAACTCGGCCCACACGTTGTTGCCCGGGATCGGCGGGTTCCGCAGCCCGTGCACCAGCAGCACCACGCCGAAGACCAGCAGGCCGAGGCCGGGCAGTCCGGTCAGGACGCCGGCGAGGCGGACCTCGAACGGGGTGGGCGGCGGGTTCTCGGGATGCGACACGGGCGCGGCCCTTTCAGCTGCTGTGCGGGAACCTTGCGGAGGAGCTTTGCCGGGGCACAGCCACCCGACCAGCGCGAGTCACCGTGCGTGAGCACTACTGATCGTATGCCACCCGGTCGGCCGTTTTCCGGGGCGGCGGCCGCGGAGAAAATCGGGGTAGTCGTCGATGAGCGGGCGGTCGGCCCGGGTGCACTTGTCACGACGCGCGGAGTTTTCGCCGTCTGCAGAGGAGGACCGCCCGCCACAGGGTCGCCACAGGTCACCGAGCCGGGACGGCGCGCGCAAGCGGCTGAGCTTCGCGTCACCATGTGGCGCTGGAGGTACGTCTGCCGGGCGAAAAGCACTTACCCTGCGGTAGTGCGCGCCATCCTCGTCGTGAACCCCCAGGCCACCTCGACCACCGCGGGTGGCCGGGACGTGCTGGCGCACGCGCTGGCCAGCCAGGTGAAGCTCGACGTCGTCGAAACCGATTACCGCGGGCACGCGCTCGCGGTGGCCCGTTCGGCGGCTCGCGACGGTTTCGACCTGGTCGTGGCGCACGGCGGCGACGGCACGGTCAACGAGGTCGTCAACGGTCTCCTCGCCGATTCCGCGGGCGCTCCCGGACGCTCCGGGTCCGTGCCGATGCTCGGCGTCGTGCCGGGCGGCTCGGCCAACGTCTTCGCCCGCGCGGCCGGCCTTCCCGCCGATCCGGTCGAGGCGACCCACCAACTGCTCACCGCGCTGGAAACCGAACGGACCCGGCGGATCGGCCTCGGACTGGCCGACGGGCACTGGTTCACCTTCAACGCGGGCCTCGGCTGGGACGCCGACGTCGTCGGCCGCGTCGCGAAACGACGCGGCAAGCAAACCAGCGCCAGCCTCTATCTGCGTGCCGCGGTGCGCTCCTACTTCCGTCCTCCGCTCGGTCGGCCGACGCTGACCGTCCGGATCCCGGGCGAGGAACCGGCCGAGGCGGTGACCGCGTTCGTGTCGAACACCGATCCGTGGACTTACCTCGGGGAACGTCCGGTCCACCTCAACTCCGGCTGCTCGTTCGAGACCGGATTGGGCTTGTTCGCGTTGAACGGTCTGCGATTGCCCACCGTGTTCACGCATGTACGGCAAGCTCTGCTCACGGAGAGCGATCAGCACGGCCGCCGTCTGCTCCGCCGCGACGATGTGCCGCTGATCCGCATCGACGCAGCTGAACCGGTCAACTTCCAGGTCGACGGGGACCTCGTCGGGCAACGCACCCGGGTCGAGTTCCAGAGCGTCCCGGATGCACTCACCGTAGTCGGATAGCCGAGTGACCGCTGATCGCCCGCGGCAAAGTGCGTTCTGCCGCTCGGCGACGCAAACCCTCCGTTCACCGCACCGGCCTTCCGGCGAGCGGAGCTTTTCAGAACGAAACCGCAGGTCAGAGGCATAGCTCGGCCGGGTGAGCTGACTCACCGATCTTGTCGAAACCCTTGTCGAACGCGGTGCTTCGTGAAAGCATTCACAAGCACCCAAAAACACGACCGCCACTACTGTGGCGCGGCCCTCCCGCGTCACTGTGAAGGAGCTCACGAACATGGACTGGCGCCACGACGCGGCCTGCCGAGACGAGGACCCCGAGCTGTTCTTCCCGGTGGGAACCAGCGGTCCGGCTCTGTTGCAGGTCTCCGAGGCGAAGGCCGTGTGCCACCGCTGCCCCGCGGCTTCCGACTGCCTGGCCTGGGCTCTGGCCAGCGGCCAGGACGCAGGCGTCTGGGGCGGAATGAGCGAAGACGAGCGACGCGCGCTCAAGCGCCGCCGTACGCACATCGGCACGCGTACCACCGCCTGAGTCTTTTCGACTCAGCTGCAGCACCCAGAATCGCAAGCACCACCACTTCGGACCGGACTTTCGCCCGGCGGGCATTCGCGTGCCCGTGCCGCACATGGCGACACATACCCGGTTCGAGCGTAACAACCGAGGTCGGCCACCCCGCATCCGGGTACCGCCTCGCCAAGGACTATCCCAGTCCTCCCGCGGAACGTTGAACGGGCCGGTACCGCCAAGCTTCACTGGTACCGGCCCTTCAACGCGTCTGGGGTCCGATGTGGACTCCTCAGCCTTCCCGTGCCCAGCGCACGTACCGCATCTTCGCGGTGAACCCGGCACGCTCGAAGACTCGGGGAGCACCGGACGCGCTCGCCGAATCGACGACGAGGCTGGCTTGGTCGTATCCGTGCTCGGCGGCGGCCCGCAGCGCGTGGGCGATGACCGCGCTGGCAAGGCCGCGTTTCCGGTAGCCGGGAATGGTGCCGATCACCATGAAGTGCGCGTCGCGAACGCCGGTCACCTCGGTGTCGGCGGCCCAGGACAGCGTCAGCACGAGACTCGCCGGAGTGCCGGTTGCCTTGTCCCGCAGCAGGAAACTGATCTCGGGCTGAACATTGTGGTTGGTGAACTTGTTCTGCCACGCGGACGAGTCCAGCGGCGGTGCGGCCCAGTGGTCCTGAAAGGACTCGTTGCGGACGAGCCGGAACTCCTCGTCGATGTCCCGTGTCCACTGCCGCACCTGGAATCCGGCCGGGATCGCCGCTTCGCCGACTGTCCCGAGTGGATGTTCCATGCGCTGGAAGTAACGGGCGGGCGAAAATCCTTGCGCGGCAAAGAGTTCTTTCGTCCCGGCGATGTGCTCGGCCTTGTGGATGTCGATGGCGAGCTTCAGCGTCGGGTGGTGCAGTTCGTGCACCGTCTTCGCCCCGGCGATCCCGGCTTCCACCAGCCTGGCGCCGATCCCCTGGCGGCGATAGTCCGGATGGACACCGCCGTCGAGGAAAACCCGGTGGACCTCGTCGGGGTTCTGCTTGTACCGGGTCTTCACGTAGCCGACCATGCGGTCGCCGTCGAACGCGGCGAGGCTCGCGCGTTCGAGATCGGAGAACGGGTCGTTCAGTTCTTGGAGAGTGTCGGCGGCGGTGTAGTTCTCGCCGATCCGGTCGGCCGTTTCGATGGCGTTGAGCAGATCGGCCGAGGACTGGGCGTCCGCTTTCGTGAGCGGCCGCCACACAAGGGCAGGCATACGCCGGACAGTAATCCGGCGCGAACAGGCTGTCGCCGGATTTTCTAGAGCCGCCGGGACAACGGAATCCGCAGTGCCGCCTCGGTACCCGGTACGCGATTGCCCGCCTCGTCGGTCCGGACCTGACGCAGCGAGAGCGACCCGCGCAGCTCCGACTCCACCAGGGTTCGCACGATCTGCAGGCCGAGCCCGTCGCTGCGTTCCAGCGAGAACCCGGACGGCAGGCCCCGGCCGTTGTCCCGGATCAGGATGTCCAGCCAGCGCGCCGACCGCTCCACGATCAGCTCGACCTTGCCCGGCCGTCCCTGCGGGAACGCGTGCTCGATCGCGTTCTGCACGAGTTCGGCGAGCACCATCACCAGCGGCGTCGCGATCTCGGCCACGACCACGCCGAACGAGCCCTTGCGGGTGAGCCCGACCTGCGATTCCGCCGTGGCGACCTCGCCGACCATCGGGAGCACGTTGTCGAGCAGCTTGTCCAGGTCCACGCGCTCGTCGACGGAGATCGACAGCGCCTCGTGCACCATCGCGATCGACGACACCCGGCGCACCGATTCGCCCAGCGCGAGCCGGGCCTCCTCGCTCGTGGTGCGCCGCGATTGCAGCCGCAGCAGCGCGGCCACGGTCTGCAGGTTGTTCTTCACCCGGTGGTGAATCTCGCGGATCGTGGCGTCCTTCGACATCAGCGCGCGGTCGCGGCGCTTGACCTCGGTGACGTCGCGGACCAGCACCAACGCGCCCGCGGGCTGTCCGGCCGGACGCAGCGGCAGCGCACGGAACAGCACGACCGCGCCGCGCTTCGAGTCGGCCTCGGTGCGCGTGGACGGCTTGCCGTCGAGGGCCTCGATGATCCGATGCGACACCTCGGTGGCGTCGAACGGGTCGCGGATCAGCGACCGGGTGAGCGGGGCCAGCCGCTGCCCGACGAGGTCGGATTCGTGCCCCATCCGGTGGTAGGCGGACAGGCCGTTGGGGCTGGCGAACACGACGGTGCCGGCCTGGTCGAGCCGGACGAGACCGTCGCCGACGCGCGGGCTGGTGTGCGTGTCGGTCTGGTTGCCGCCGGCGGGCGGGAAGGTGCCGTCCACGATCATCTGGCACAGGTCGCCCGCGCTGCCGAGGTACGCGATCTCCAGCGGGCTCGGCACGCGCGGCGCGGCGAGGTTGGTCTCGCGGCTCAGCACGGCGATCACCTCGCCGCCGAAGCTCACCGGCACCGCTTCGCGGCGCATCGGCAGGTCGCGGTACCAATGCGGGTCTTCCTCGCGGCAGATCTTGACCTCGCGCATGGCCTTGGCCAGCTGCGGGTGCTCGTCCACGGTGAACCGGGTGCCGACGACGTCCTCGGGATGCGCGGTGGGCGCGGTGGTCGGCCGGGCGTGCGCGACGCACACGAAATCGCCGCCGTCGGGCTGGTGCTCGGCGGACACCGGGACCCACAGCAGGAAGTCGGCGAACGAAAGGTCGGCCAGCAACTGCCACTCCGCGACGACGGTCTGCAGGTGGTCGGCCGCTTCGCCGGGGAGGCCGGTGTTCTCGGCGAGCAGGTCGGAAAGGGTCGACACGGCTACCGGCCGCCCTCGAATGCGGTGGGTTCGTTCATGCCTGCGCACCTCCTGAGTTCATCCAACCAGAGCGTAGGCGCGGGTGCCGCCGAGGAGCCCGGCGGCCGCATGACACACTGGAACGGTTGACCCGTTCCCGGTCGGTGTGTCGAACCCCGCCCCGGGACATTCAGCGGACACCCGAGGAGAGAACATGTCGAAGCGCGCCCGCAAGCGTCGCGACCGCAAGAAGAACGGCGCCAACCACGGCAAGAAGCCCAACGCCTGAGTCCGCGCCCGGACGTGACACGGCCCCCGCACCGGATCGGTACGGGGGCCGTTGTCGTGTGGTGGTCAGTCGCTGGTGGTGCGCTGTTCCACGGTGATCTCGGTGCGCTCCACGGTGACACCGCCCTGGGTGGCGACGGTCTGCCGGATGGAGGCGCGCAGCCTGCTCTTCAGCTCCGCCGGGGCGAGGTCGCCGCCGCACTTGCGGGCGAGCAGGTGCTTGATCTGCTCGTCGATGCCGTACTCCTCGAGGCACGGCGGGCAGTCCTCGATGTGCCTGCGCAGTTCCGCGTCCCGCTCCGGACTGCATTCGCGATCCAGCAGCAGGTAGATCTCCGCGAGCGCGTCCTCGCAGGGCATCTTCTCCGCGGGCACGTCTTCCGAGCTCATCGTTTCGCCACCTCCTCGCGGTTCCCCCGGATGAAGCCGCGCTCGCGCGCGACGTCGGCCAGCAGGTCGCGCAGCTGGGCGCGGCCGCGGTGCAGCCTGGACATCACGGTGCCGATCGGAGTGTCCATGATCTCGGCGATCTCCTTGTACGCGAAGCCCTCGACGTCGGCGAGGTAGACCGCGAGCCGGAACTCCTCGGGCAGCTTCTGCAGAGCGGCCTTGACGTCGGTGTCCGGGAGGTTGTCCATCGCCTCGACCTCGGCCGAGCGAAGGCCGCTCGAGGTGTGGCTTTCCGCACGGGCGATCTGCCAGTCGCTGATCTCGTCCGTCGGCTGCTGCACCGGCTGCCGCTGACGCTTGCGGTAGCCGTTGATGTAGGTGTTGGTGAGGATGCGGTACATCCACGCCTTGAGGTTCGTGCCCGCCTTGAAGGACGCGAACGCCGCGTACGCCTTCAGGTAGGTCTCCTGGACCAGGTCCTCGGCGTCGGACGGGTTGCGGGTCATCCGCATCGCGGCCGCGTATAGCTGGTCGAGCAGGGGCATCGCGTCGCGCTCGAAGCGCTCGGCGAGCTCCAGTTCGTCGGCCGCCGTCTCCGGCGCGGAGTTGGGGGTGCTCGGCAAACCGTTCCCTTCCCGTTCGGCGTCGATGCGCGTCTGCGCATACGGCAGCACCGAGTTTACGCGGGGATTCGGAAAGCCGGTCCCGGGACGGCTCCTTGCGGGGCGGGGGGTGGCGAGCGTGGTGGTCACGCTCTCTTCAACAGAGTGTGCCGACCAGGCATTCCCGAGCTGTTTCGTAGACTCGCCGCCATGGCGGGCAAGGGCACTCCGGCGACGGCGCTGCTGCAAAAGCAGAAGGTGGCGCACACCGTGCACACCTACGACCACGATCCCCGGGCGGAGTCGTTCGGCCTGGAGGCGGTGGAAGCGCTGGGCCTGGAGCCCGGCCGGGTGTTCAAAACGCTGGTCGCGGACGTGGACGGGAAGCTGGTCGTCGGCGTGGTGCCGGTCACCGGCCAGCTGGACCTGAAGGCTCTCGCCGCGGCGGCCGGGGGCAAAAAGGCGAAGATGGCCGACCCGGCCGCGGCGCAGCGAGCGACCGGCTACGTGCTCGGCGGAATTTCCCCGCTCGGCCACCGGAGCCGCCTGCCCGTGGTCCTGGACGGCTCGGCGCTGGACCACCCGACGATGTTCTGCTCCGGCGGCCGGCGCGGGCTCGAAGTGGAGCTGGACCCGGCCGAACTGGTCCGGCTGACCGGCGCGGTCGTGGCCGGGATCGCGGCGGGTTAAGCGGCTTCCAGCACGAAGAACAGGAAGCAGAGGAAAGCTTCCTTGCCCTGCATTTCCTCGGGGAACTTCTCCTTCGCGCCCTCGGCCGGATACGGCTCGCTGACCACTGAAATCCGGAAACCGGCTTTGGCGAAGTCGTCCGTCATCGCGTGCAACGGACGGTGCCAGTACGCGAGCACGCCCTTTTGCCCGTTGAAGGTGTACTCCTCGGACCATTGTTCGACGGCGAAGTAGTTGCCCTCGGGGTGGATGAATTTGTAGAGGAGCGGGTGGTTGACGGCCAGGATCAGCCGTCCGCCGGGCCGGATGATCCGCCGCAGCTCGGCCAGCGGCGCGGTCCAGTCCTCCAGGTAGTGCAGCACCAGAGCCGCGACGACGTCGTCGAACCGCTGGTCGGCGTAGGGAAGCGGCTGGCTGATGTCGGCGACCCGGAGGTCCGCGTCCTCGCCGAGCCTTTTCCGGGCGAGCTCCACCATGGTGGCGCTGAAATCGAACCCGCTCACGTGCGCGCCGCGGTCCCGCAGCGAGGCGGACAGCGGTCCGGCGCCGCAGCCCGCGTCGAGGATCTTCCGGCCTGCCACGTCACCGGCGAGGTCGAGAATCGCGGGGCGCGTGTAGTAGGCGTTGATGAGACTGTGCTCGGTTTCGATCGCGTACGCCTCGCCGAACGTGTCGTAGTCGTTGGCAGTCATGGGATCCACCCTGGCACGGGCGCGCTTTCCCGGACCGGCAGCCGAGCGCGCACCGTAGTGCCCGAGTCCGGCCCGCTGACGATGGTCAACCGGCCGCCGACCGTGTCCGCGCGATCGTGCAATCCGGCCGGACGGGAATCCGGAGGGAAGCCCCGGCCGTTGTCGCGGATTTCGAGGCACAACTCCCCTGCCTGGAGCGAAAGCCGGATAGTCGCCTGCGTGGCCTGGGCGTGTTTGAGCATGTTGGCCAGCGCCTCGGAGACGATGAAGTAAGCGGCTTCCTCAAGGTCGACCGGGAACCGCGTCGTCCGCACCTCCGGATCGGCGTCGACCTCGACCGGAACCGGCATCCGGCGCGCACGGGATTCCACCGCGGTCGCCAAGCCCTGATCGGTCAGCTCGGCCGGGTGAATGTGGTGCGCCGCCTCGCGGACTTCCTCGACGACGCGGCACAGCGCCTCCTGCGCCTCGCCGAGTGCCGGATCGACCTGGCCGGGATCGCGCCGGAGCTGGTTGCGGGCAAGCCGAAGCGAGGTCAGCAGGACGATCAGCTCCTGCTGGATGCCGTCGTGCAGCCGTCGCTGGATCCGCCGCCGCTCGCTGTTCTGGGCGTGCACGATGCGGGCTCGCGACGCCTCCAGCTCACTGGCCTGGCGTTCGATCTGCTCCAGCCGGGCCAGGAGTTCGGCGGAAAGCCTGGCGTTGCGCACCGCCAGCGCGCTCTGCCGGGCGAGAGTGGCGACCAGTTCCTCGTCCGCGGCGGTGAACTCGCCCTCGGTTTTGGCACCGCATTCGAGCACGCCGAGGTCGTCGCCACTGTGCCGGAGGACGACTTCCAGCCGAGCAGTCGCACTTGGCTCGCCCGCGATCGCGACGACCGGCTTCGGCGACCGCAGGCGCACCCGTGCCCAGCTCAGGTCCAAGACCTCGCGCAGCCCGCCGGCCAGCTGATCGGCGAGCGCCGGCAGGTCGAATGCCTGCTCCAGCGTCCCGCCGAAGTGCACCAGGAGTTCGTAGCTGCTCGGGCGACGTCCGAACACCCGGCGAGCGGCGGCGCGGGAAAGCCGAGTCCGGATCGGCAGAACCGCCAAGGTCGCGGCAACGGTGACCAGCAGCGCGGGCCAGAGCGAGAGGAAACGGCTCGCGGCGAGGCTCAACCCGGCCACCACGCCGATGTACCACAACGCGATGAGCAGCCAGAGCAACCGGTACCGGGTCGAACGCCGGACCTCGACGCCGAGCATCCGGTAGCGAAAAGCCGCCACCGCCAGCGCGACCGGAACGGCCATCGTCGCCACCAAGACGAGGATCGGCGTGAGCTGCCCCGGCCCCAGCCTGCTCGCGGTGACCAGCGGCACCAGCACCGTCGCGCCGACGAGCACCGCCATTCCCAGCAGCCAGCGCAGGAGACGCCGTTGTGCCCTCGGCAGTTGGAAATACCTTGCGGCCAGCAGAATCGGTCCCAGCACGAGAAGCCACAGGCCCACCGGAATCGGGCTCACCGGAAGCGGTCCGCCCGCGTAGGTGAGCACCAGCGCGAACGGCACCACCAGCCACAGCGAACGCAGCACCGCCTTCTCGTAGACGAACCGGTAGCGCCCGTCCGGCAGCAACCCCACCAGCCGCACCACCGCCACGATGAGAACGGCCGCGATCCCGCCGATCAGCACTCGCCACATCCGGGGCAGCTGAACGAAATCGAACGCATTGCCCTCCGCCGCGGCGAGGAACGCGACTGCCGCCAGCATCGCGAACAGCACGCCGGTGGCCAGCGCCTGCCGCGCGACCGGATGCTGGGGCGCAAGCCGCCACGCGAAAACCCCGACCAGCCAGCTCGGCAGCGGCCCAGCGACCGCGACCGCCACCGTGAGCGAACTGTCCAGCACGGTCAGCGCCGCGACCACCGACCAGAGCACACAGATCGCGCCGAGCAGCGCGGACCCGCGGAGCAACCACCGCATGTTCCCTCCCCAGTGTCCACCATGGTCGCCGGGCCCGCCGCTAGAAGCAAACCTCCACCGGGAGGCCAGGCCTGCCGGATGTTCTAGGCCGCGGCGACCCGCGAGAGTTCTGGGCCGGACCCCAAACCGTTGCGGGAGAAGAAATGTTTCGTGGATTGCTCGCGTTCGTCACCGCGTCACTGCTCGCGGGAAGCACCGTCCCGCCCGCACAATCGCTCGTCCTCGATCTGCCAGCACCGACCGGTCCGCATCAGATCGGAGTCACCGCGCTCCACCTGGTCGACCGCACCAGAACGGACCCGTGGGACGCCAAACTGGGCTTTCGAGAACTGATGACCACCGTGTTCTATCCCGCCGCTGACACTCACGGCTACCCGCTCGCCCCGCAAATGACCCCTGCCGCGGCCGGGCTGTTCTCAGCAATAGACGTCCCCTACCTGCATCCAGAGCTGCCGCGCTCAGGGGTGGATTGGGCAGCCACGATGACGCACGCGTATACCGGCGCACCCGCCGAACCGGTCCGGCGGCCAGTAGTGCTCTACAGCCCGGGCTTCGGCGACCCGCGCACGCTCGGCACCAGCGTCGCCGAAGACCTGGCCAGCCACGGCTATGTGGTGGTGACCGTCGATCACCCAGGCGAGACAAGCGAAGTCGAGCTTCCCGGCCGGATGCGCACCATCAAGGAACTGCCTGCCGATCCGCGCACCAGTCCAGCAGTCTTCCGCACGATGCTCACCACGCGCTTCGCCGACCTCCGGTTCACCCTTGACGCGCTGGAATCCCTTGCCGCGGGCCAGAATCCGGACGCGGAGAAACGCACCCTGCCGCACGATCTCGGCCGCGCCCTGGACCTTCGGCGCGTCGGGATGTACGGCCACGGAGCAGGCGGTGCGGCGGCGACCGAGGCGTTGTACGAGGACCGGCGAGTCGATGCGGCCGCCGATATGGACGGGTACCTCGACTACCTGCCGGACTCTCCCGGCCAAGACGGCGAACTGCTCCCGGTGGCCGCACACGGCGTGCATCGGGCGGTGTTGCTGCTGGGCACAGCCGGATTCCGGGACGCACGGATCACCCGGACCTGGTCCGCGCTGCTCGCCCACCGGGGCGGTTGCACCCGCTGGTCGCAGATCGACGATGCCGCGCACTGGGCACTCACCGACTTCGGCACCGAAGCTCCCCAACTGGCAGCCGCAGGGCTGATGAGCTCTCCGGACCGGAACAAACTCATCGGAACCATCGCGGATGCCGAAACCGTGGTGCGTGATCGCGTGCTGTCGTTCTTCGATCAGCACCTGCGCGTCTCGTGACGAAGATAAGCCAGAACCGCCGCGACACGATGGTGCAAGCCGGGCTCCTCTGCCAGACCGAGCTTCGCGAAAGTCGAGTTCACATGCTTCTCGATCGTCGACTCCGCCAGCCCCAAGGACTCGGCGATGCCCCGGTTGTTCCGCCCCTCGGCCATGAGCCGCAGCACGTCGAGCTCGCGGGGAGTCAGCCGGGCCAGCGGCGAAGCGGTGCCACGCGCCCGGCTGTCCACGAGGACTTCCACAACGCGCGGATCGACCACCGACCCGCCCGCGGCGACTTCGCCGAGAGCACGGACGAGTTCGTCGACGTCGCCGATCCGTTCCTTGAGCAGATAAGCCAGCCCGGAGGTGCCGTGCTGGAACAGCGCGAACGCGTACTGCTCGCTGGCGTGCTGGGACAGCACCACGACCCCGATCCCGGGATGCCCGGCTCGGACGGCGTGCGCGGCGGTGATGCCTTCGAGGTGCTGGCCGGGCGGCATCCGGATGTCCGTGACGACCGCGTCCGGACGTTCGCGTTCCACGGCGGCGAGCAGGTCCTCGCCGGTGCCGACCGTGGCGAGGACCGTGACGCGGCCAGAGTCCTCGAGAAGCTTCCGGGTGCCTTCCCGGACCAGGTAGTGATCCTCGGCGAGCACGACGCGCAGCTGATCGGTCATGAGGCGGTCTCCGAATCTGCCCGGCGGCAGTTGCCCACAGGCTCGCGAACCTGTGGATAACTCAACTCAAGGAGCACTGACCTGCGGTTTTGCCGCGCCGAACTATCCACAGCCAGCGTCACAGATGCGGCCGGACAACCCGTCCCAGCCACTCCGCGGCAGCCCGCGCCACCGCGTCCAGATCGCTGGCCAGCGTGTGGTCCCCCGCCACCACGACGATCTCGTGGTGCGGAGCCGCCGAAGGCCGCCCGAACGGGTCCCGCTCCCCCTGGATCACCAGCGCGGGCACCTCGACCGCGTCCAGCTCCGCCTGCCGCGACTTCTCCGGCTTCCCCGGCGGATGTTCCGGAAAAGCCAGGCACAGCACCGCGACCGCCTGCCCGGCCGAAGCCGTCCGGCAGGCCACCCGCGCACCGGAAGAACGACCGCCGAACACCAGCGGCAGATCGTCGAACCGGGCGGAGATCTCGTCCGCCACCGTCAGCCACGCCGTGTCCAGTTGCTTGGCCGGAGCCGGGGCCCGGCGGCCGGCCACCCGATAGGGCTGTTCCACCAGCGCCACATGCATCCCGGCCGCCTTCGCCGCCTGGGCTACCGCGACGAGATCCTTCGCCCCGATGCCGCCGCCCGCGCCGTGGCCGAGCAGCAGCACCGCGTCGCCGTCGGGCGCGCAATGCAGTTCGGCTCGCGCGAGCCCGTGTTCGGTGTCGATCTCCAGCGTGGTCATGGCAGGTCGAACAGCGAATCGACGGGCTGTTCGGTTTCCGTGCGCCGCAACAGTTCCGGGCCGTTGTTGCGGACGTTGTTCACCAGGCTCGACACCGGCCGCAGCTCCAGCGATTCCACGACCGCGGGCGACGTCGGCGCCATCAGTTCGTCCACTTCGGACCGGTCCGGGTCGAGCCAGCCCGCCCAGTTCTCGTGCGGCACGATCAGCGGCATCCGGTGGTGGACGTCGGTGAGCTGCCCCGCGGCGTCCGTCGTCAGGATCGAGAAGGTGATCAGCGGTTCGGCGTCCTTGTCGTCCTTCGGCCGCCAGCTTTCCCAGATTCCGCCGAAGGCGAGCGATTTCCCGGAGGGATCCGTCATGTAGAACGGCTCCTTCTCCTTGCCGGTGCGCCGCCACTCGAACCAGCCGTCGGCGGGAACCAGGCAGCGCCGCGACGCCAGCGCACGTTTGAACGCGGGCTTCTCCTTCGCGGTTTCCGCACGGGTGTTGATCATCCGCGACCCGGCCGAAGGATCCTTGGCCCAGAACGGAACCAGGCCCCACCGCATGATCCGCAGCGAGCGCTCCGCCGGCTCGTCTTCCAGCACGAGCCCGTCGGCGTCGCGGGGATGCCGCTGCACCACGGTCACGACGTTCTTGGTCGGCGCGACGTTGTGGTCCACTCGCGCCCGGCCCTCGGTCAGGTCGACCGCGGCGAACTCCTCGACCAGCTTCGCCGGGTCTTTCGTCGCGGCGTAACGGCCGCACATGCCAACCTCCTCGGGGTGCCTCGCGGCCATCGTCGCACGCAAACCGGGCCCGGCGCGACTGGCATGGGATCATTCGACCAGGCAAAGGGCGACCGGGAGGACGTGGGCGGCTTGGGGCGAGGCGACTGGAGGCGGCTGGACGAATCCGACGTGCGGGTGCGTCCCGGCAAGGGCACCAGGCCACGCAGCAAGCGCAGGCCCGAGCACGCCGACGCGGTCACCGCGATGGTGATCGGCAAGGACCGCGGCCGCTGGACGTGCGCGGTCGACGCCGATCCGGATCGCGTCGTGATGGCCATGCGCGCCCGCGAAATGGGCCGTGTTTCAGTGGTCGTCGGGGATATGGTCGCGCTGGTCGGCGACGTGTCCGGCCGGCCGGACACCCTCGCCAGGATCGTCCGCGTCGACGAGCGCGCCAGCGTGCTGCGCCGCACCGCCGACGACACCGACCCGTACGAACGCGTGGTCGTCGCCAACGCCGCGCAACTGCTGATCGTCACCTCGCTCGCCGACCCCCTTCCCCGGCCCGGATTCATCGACCGCTGCCTCGTCGCGTGCTACGCCGGCGGCCTGGAACCCGTGCTGTGCCTGACGAAAGCCGACCTCGCCAGCCCGGATTCGCTGCTCGCCGGATACGCGGGCCTCGACGTCCCGGCCATCGTCACCCGGCACGACGAGGAACCCGAGGGCCTGCGCGAACGCCTCGCCGGCCGGATCACTGCCCTCGTCGGGCACTCCGGAGTCGGCAAGTCGACATTAGTCAACCGCCTGGTGCCCGCCGCCGAACTCGCGACCGGCGACGTCAGCTCGGTCGGCAAAGGACGGCACACCTCGGTCGCCGCGGTGGCGCTGCCGCTGGCGGACGGCGGCTGGGTGGTCGACACCCCCGGCGTCCGATCGTTCGGGCTCGCGCACGTGACCGCGGACGACATCGTCAACGCCTTCGAGGAGTTCGCCGAGGCCGCCGAGGAATGCCCGCCCAATTGCGGCCACCTCGGCCCGCCCGAGGACCCGGACTGCGCGCTGGACGACGTGGTCGCCGACGGAAACGCCGGAGCCGAGCGGCTCGCGTCGCTGCGCAGGCTCCTGGTGTCGCGCTCGGGCGGCGGCGGGGACATCCGCACCGAATCGTGACCTGAACGGCGTAACCCCTGGCCGCGGCTGGCGATACGGAGTGCGACAGCATCGAAGTCCAGGGGGAACTGAATGCGGCTCCGCGTTGGTGCCGCGGCCGTTTGCGCCGCGCTCGCGCTGGCTGGGTGCGGCGCGCCCGCGTCATCGGCGGCGAGCCCGTTCACCGATCTCGGGTCGCTCGCCGCGGCTGTCCGCCAGAGCCTCGGAAAGACCGGCACGGTGCGGCTGATCATGTCCTCGAAGAGCGGCAAAGGATCGGCCGACGTCGAGGTCGGCCTTCTCTACAACGGCCCGCACACCGCCGTCGACCTGCGCCTCTCCAACGACAGCGAAGTACGCATGACCGGGGAGACGCTGTTCTTCAAGCCGCCCAGCGCACAGTCCGATTCCGCTCGCCGGTGGATCCGGTTCTTCCCGCTCGCCGCCGACATGTACTCCAAAGCGTTCTGGACGCTTGCGAAGCAAACCGCCGAACAGACCGACCCGCTGCGCACCGTCGACCAACTCGTCCAAGCCGGCGAACTGACCGGGTCCGAGCAGATCGAACTCGACGGCCGCAAGCTCACGCACTACCGCGTGCAGCTGGATTTCGAGCGTGTCTCGAACCATCTGATCGGCTTCATCGCCGACGAATCGCAGTACCGGATCCGGACGCGCTTGGCCGGAAAGGGGGTCCGGATCCCGCTGGACCTGTGGCTGGACGATTACCAGCGACCGGTCAAGGTCGTCCTGGACCAGCGGCCGATGGCCCGGTTCGACCCCGACGAGACCGGCTCCGTGCTGACCGTCCAGTACCGCCGCTGGGGCACTCCGGTCGACGTCGCGGCACCGGCTGCGGATCTGGTGGACGACATGGGCGGATAAGATACGGTGCCGGTCATTGCCAATCCGACCACAGTCACGGCCTACTGGCTTCGCAGCAACGGTTACCGGCCGCGCGGGGGGGGGCGGCCTGCTTTGGCCGGATTGGCAAACCGGAAGAAACCTCTCCGACGGAGGGAACCTTTTCCCGCCGGACGGCGTCACAGAAGCAACCTCGCGGAGTCACCCCGCCAGTGGCCCGCGCGCCGGACCGCAAGGACGCGGCCCCAAGGCCGGCCGGCGACAACGCAGGTGAAAGACCGATTCCTTCCTAGGGGGAGAACCATGCGCAAGACCACGACGTTCGCTGTCGCCGCCGGTGCGGCGCTGGCGCTGGTGCTGACGGGCTGCGGCTCGAGCGCCGAGAACGGCACCGCGTCCCCGGCCGGGCAGTCCAAGGACGGCGGGTCCGGCCTGGCGTCGCCGTTCAGCGACGCGCTGAAGCTGGCCGACGCGGCCAAGCAGGGCACGGAGAAGGCCAAGTCGGCGAAGATGACGATGGAAATGATGGGCCAGAAGGCCGAAGGCTCGATGCGCTTCGACGGCGAGAACTCGTCCATGACCATGACGATGGACAGCCCGCAGGGCCCCACCGAAATGCGCTACGTGGACAAGACCCTCTACATGAAGGTCCCCGCCTCGCAGTCCAAGCAGTTCGGCAGCGACAAGCCGTGGCTGAAGATCTCGCCGGACGCCACCGACCCGATGTCGCAGTCGTTCAGCAAGATGATGTCGCAGTCGACCCAGCAGAGCGACCCGACCCAGATCCTCGACCAGGTCTCGAAGGCGGGCCGGATCGTCTCGGCCGATCAGGTCGACCTGAACGGCGAGAAGGTCAACCACTACAAGGTCGAGCTGGATGTCAGCAAGTCCATGGAGACCTACGCCAAGGGCATGCCCGAAGAAGTGAAGACCCAGATGAAGAAGATGCTCGACGGCAAGAGCATCCAGATCCCGGCCGAAATCTGGATCGACAAGGACCAGCTCCCGGTGCAGATCACCATGGACCAGACGGAGATGATGAAGCAGCTCGGCGCCTCGACCGGTTCGCCGGCGGCGGCCGCGGCAGGCGGCAAGATCGACGTCAAGTACAGCGACTGGGGCAAGCCGGTCGACGTGACCGCGCCGCCCGCCGACCAGGTCACCGACTTCGGCGAGCTGATGAAGAAGATGGGGCGCTGATCCCCGCCGCTTTTCGCGGGCCCCGAGCCGCTCCGGCTCGGGGCCCGTTTTTTGTGCGCTACTGCCGGTAGCACACGTTCCCCCGAACGGGGCGGACCCGCCCGTTGTGCTTGGCTTGAGGCACTTTACGGCCGGTCAGAGAGGGTTTTCGGATGCGCAGGACGGCCGTGGCGGGTGTCGCCGCGCTGCTGGCGATCGTCTCGGCGGGTTGTTCCAGCGCCCCGGAACCGCAGCGCTTCACCGACGCCCGTGCGCTCGCGGACGCCGCCTCGGCCGCGACTTTGGCCGGGCACACCGCGAAGTTCACCGCTGACGTCACCACCGGCACCCTCGTGTCCCACGGGCAGGGCCAGGCGAAATTCGACCCCGCCGGGACGTCGCTGTCGATGACGACGGACTACGTCGGCGAGCCGCTCGAGCTGCGCCTGGTGGACAAGACGCTGTACGCGAAGGTCCCGGAAAGCGCGCGTGACCAGGTCAGCGACCACAAAGCGTGGGTGAAGGTGTCCCCGGACGGCACCGACCCGCTCTCGCAGGTGCTGGGCGGCAGCCTGGCCCAACTGGCCGAGCAGAACGACCCGGCGCGCACCCTGGCGCAGGTCCGCACGGCGGGAACCGTGGCGTCCAGCGAGGAAACCACCCTCGACGGAGCCTCGGCCGAGCACTATCACCTGACCGTCGACCTGGCGAAACTCGGCTCCCAGCTGCCCGGCGGCCTCCCGGCCGAAGCACTGACCCGGCTCGGCGACCGCGGCAAGACGGTGCCGTTCGACCTCTGGCTGGATCAGCAGCACCGGCCGATGCAGCTGGTCCTGGACCTGACGCCGGTCATGCAGGCCACCGGCCAGACCGGCGTCGCCACGGTCAAGGCGCGCTACACGGACTGGAACTCCCCGGTCACCGTCAACGCCCCTGCCCCGGCGGAGATCGGCGTCCTCACCGGCGGCTGACCGCACCCGCGGCTTGGCCATGCCGTGGAGGATCGCTAAAGCAGCTCGAGCAGGAAGGGCAGCTCCTGCAGCGCGTACCAGGCCAGCTCGTGGTCCTCGGCGTCGCCGAGGGTGAACTCGGCGTCCTCGTCGCCAAGGTCAGCGGCGTCGATCACCGCCGCCGCGGCGGCCACCGCGTCCTCCGCCTCGGCCGAGTCTACGTGGATCGCCGCGATCTGGGACTTCGGCACCGGACCGGCAAGGCGCACGACGGCCGCGTCCAGGTCCGGCCGCAGCGTCGCGTCGTCGACGTCCACCGAGACCACGGCGCGCCGCGGCTCGGCCTTTTCCTCAGCCGCGATCAGGCGCAGCGAAGCACGGGCCGCGTCCAGCAAAGCCGCGTATTCCAGCTCCTCGTCGGACCCGCTCGCATACGCCTCGCGCAGAGCGGGCGTCAGCGCGAAACCGGTGCCGCTGCGAGCGCGGAACTCGCCATTGGCCTCCAGGTCGCGCAGCATCGCGATCGTCGCAGGCAGATAAACCCTCACCAGTGCGCACCCTTCAGCTCTTCCAGTGCTTCTTCGATCATCCCGCCGAGCAGCCCGACGTCGAACGCGGCCTTGCGGTCGCCGTTGAGTCCGAAGTAGACACCGCCGTGGTAGGAGGTGACCCCGATCGCCAGCGCCTGCGTGCGCATCAGCGGCATCACCGGGAACATCTCCACCAGTCTCGCCTCTCCGGCGTACATCGGCACCTGCGGGCCAGGCGAATTCGTGATCATCAGGTTGAAAATCCGCCCGGACAGCGATCCGCCTGCCCGCGCGCCGAGCGAATGCAGCGTCGCCGGCGCGAACCCGCTCACCTTCAGCAACCCGCGCGCGGCCACCGATCTTCCCGAATTCAGGTGCTCGGCCATCGCGTGGCCGATGTGCTGCAGCCGCAGCACCGCGCTCGGCTCGCCGACCGGCAGGTCGACCAGGTACGCCGCGACCTCGTTGCCGACCAGCGCGGGCGTCGCGAACTCGGCGGTTTCGGCGTCGGTGACCGCCATCGGCACGAGCGCGCGCACGGTCTCGGTCGGCGTGAGGTTCTCCCCGCGCGACAGCAGCCATTCCCGCAGCGCACCGGTGATCGCGGCGAGGATGACGTCGTTGACCGTGCCGCCGTGGTCCGCGCGGATCTTGCGGAAATCCTCCAGCCGCGTGCGCACGACCGAGAACACCCGGCCGCCGGACACCCGCACGTTCAACGGACCGGGCGGAGCGGGCCGCGTGATCGTCGCCGCGACGCCACCGAGCGTCTCGACGGCCTTGCTCACCGTGGTCACCGCGTCGCCCGCGATGGAGCGCACGTTCTCGATCAGCTCGCCGGGGCGTTGCACGGTCTCGCTCATCGCGTCGAGAACCAGTTGCGCACGGCTCGGCTCGCGCCGCGGCGCCCACATGTCCTCGAACGGCTCGGGCGGTTCCGGAGTCTCGTCGAGGATGAGCTGGCCGAGGTCGATCGTGCCGACACCATCCACAACGGACTGGTGCGTTTTCGTCACCATCGCGACCCGGTCGCCTGCCAGCCCCTCGACGAAATACGCCTCCCACAACGGGCGTTCCGGTGCCAGCCGCCGCGACATGAGCCGCGCGACCAGGTCGAACAACTGCTCGTCGCTGCCCGGCTGGGGCAGCGCGGAGCGGCGGACGTGGTAGTTCAGGTCGAAGTCGGCGTCGTCCACCCACACCGGGCGCGCGAGGTGCCCCGGCACGCCGAGCACGCGCTGCCGGTAGCGGGGCAGGAACGCCAGCCGCGCGCCGACGAGGTCGAGCACCTGCTCGTAGGTGAACCCGGACGACGGCCGTTCGAAGATCGCCACGCCCCCGACGTGCATCGGCGTCGTCTGGTCCTCGACGTACAGGAACGAGGCGTCCAGCGCGGACAGGCGGTCGGGCATGAGCCGATCCTTACACAATGCGAGACTGGCCGGTGTGGGTGATGAGCTGGCGGGTTCGCCGAAAGACCGCTTCCTGACCGTATACGGGCGCAAGCCCGTGCTGGAGGCGCTGGGCGATCCGGACCTGCGCGTGGACAAGGTGATCCTCGCCGACACCGCGCGCGGCCCCGCCGCCGCGGAGATCCAGCGCGCCGCGAAAGCCGCCGGGGTGCCGGTGCAGCGCGCGAGCGCACACCGGGTGAAAGTGCTGGCCGGCAACGGAAAACAAGACCAAGGCGTACTGGCCGACGTCGTCGCGCCGCGGATGCGCGCCCTCGCCGCGGCCCTGGACGACCGCCGCCCGCCTGCCCGGCTGCTGCTCCTGGACGGCATCACCACGCCGGCCAACGTCGGGATGATCCTGCGCACCGCGACGGCCGCCGGCTTGTCGGGCGTGATCGTGCCGCGCCGGGGCGTCGCCGCGCTGGATCCGATGGTGGTGAAATCCTCGGCGGGCGTTGCCTTCCGGGCACCGGTACTGCGCTGCGGATCGGCACGCGAGGCGGCGGAAATGCTGGTGGAAGCCGGATACAGCCTGTTCGCGCTCGGTGCCTCAGCGTCGACGTCGGTGTTCGACGTCGAGCTGCCGCAGCGTTCGGCGTTCGTGCTGGGCGGCGAGACCGAAGGCGTCGGCGAGGCTGTCGCCGAGTTGGTGACGGAGTGGGTGTCGATCCCGATGCCCGGAGACGTCGAATCACTCAACGTCTCCGCCGCGGCTGCCGTGCTGTCGTTCGAATTGGTGCGACGCGGGGTCAGCTGAACAAGGCCGCCAGCTCGTCGAGAGTTTCGGCGATGCTGCGGTGATGCACGCCGACCATGCCCGCGGCCACTGCCCCGCGCACGTTGCGCTCGGCGTCGTCCACGAACACACACCTCGGCGCGGCCAGCCCGATCCGCTCGGCCGCGACGAGGTAGATCTCGCGGTTCGGCTTGGCCACGCCGACCTCGCCGGAGAAGACGAGCGCGTCAAAGTATTGCGCCAGCTCAGTTTTCACCCCCGGGGCGGCTCCGGGCGCGTTCGAGACGAGCGCGGTGCGAGTGCCGTTCGCGCGAGCGTCGCGGAGGTATTCGTAGAGAAGCGCGGCGTCCGGGTCGGTTAGCACTCCGGCGTAGTCGACGAGCAAGCCTTTCAGCACTTCGCCAGCCTATCTGCTTGTTTGGGGCGGCAAGGCGGCGCGAAGCTCCCTTTAGCGCATCGGCCACATCCCGTCTGCGCCAATCTGCCCTTTTCGCCGGATCAGGCACTCAACGTCCCATCCTCCTGCTCCAGGACGCACTAACCCGCGGGTGGACGTCCATGTTTCGGGGAGGGAACTCAATGACGAACCACAGCCTCCGGCCGCTGGCCGCTGTTCCGGAGGTCAACGGCCGACGTGTGCATCGCCGCAGCCGGTGGCCGTCGCCGGATGACCTGCCGCCCGCTGGGCATCGGTTGGTGCGGCTGACTGACCCGCCTACCGGGCAGCGACTCACTCAGCGACTCAACGCCATCCTCGAAGTCCTCGCCGGACGGCGGGCGGCCGGGCAGATCCGTCCGCTCGTGGACGAGGCGTTGTTTTCCCGGCTCAGCAGCCAAGGGTTGCTGCCGGGCATCCGCCACCACGTCGCCGGGGACCTGCGGATCTGCCGTCCGGCGGAGACCGTGCTCGAGACCAGCACGATCATCCATTCCGGGCCTCGGGTGCTGGCGCTGGCGGCGCGGTTCGAGCGGACGCGGACGGGGTGGGTGTGCACGCGGTTTCACGTGCTCGCACCGCACGTCGAGATCGCGCAGTCCGGCCGGCACTCAGTGGCCTGAATCTGGCTGGGACACGCGTCCTAAAAGCTAGGACACCAGGTCCGTTATGGAGCCAAAAAGAACGGCAGCACGAGTGTTCTCGTGCTGCCGTTCTCGATCAAGCACAGTCCATAGTGGACAGCGTCAGCGACGCGGGCCCTTCTTGCCCTTCTTCGCCTGCGCCCGCTCAGCAGCCCGTCGTTCGCGGCGGGTGCCGCCCGCGGCTCCGGAGTCCGAGTCGTTCGCACTGTCCGAATGGGACTCGACGCCGCCGCCCTCGGAGGGGCCGGACATGGTCAGTCCGGATTGGACACCGCCGCCGAGTCCCTTGCCGCGCAAGGCGGACGGGACCGAATCGGAGTCGGTGGCCGGGGGCTGCGGCGGGGCCGGACGGGCGTGCTTGCCCTCGTCCTCGCTCTGGTTGCCGAAGGCGCCCGCGGCCGCGGCGGTAGCGGAGGTGACGCCGCCGGGAAGCGCCGACGGTTCCGGCTGCTGCACGGTTTCCGGCTCGGCGCGCTCGACCTGGAGGTTGAACAGGAAGCCGACGGCTTCCTCCTTCAGCGAGTCGAGCATCGCGCGGAACATGTCGAAGCCCTCGCGCTGGTACTCGATCAGCGGGTCGCGCTGCGCGAGCGCCCGCATGCCGATGCCCTCCTTGAGATAGTCCATCTCGTAGAGGTGCTCGCGCCACTTGCGGTCCAGCACGGTGAGCATGACCTGGCGCTCGAGGCGGCGCATCGAGCCTTCCTCGCCGACCAGTTCGTCGATCTCGGCCTCGCGCTTGGCGTACGCGTCGAGCGCGTCGTCGACCAGCGCCTGACTGAGCGATTCCGCGTCGAGGTCGCCGTCCTCGATCAGGTCGTCCCAGTCGAGGCTCACCGGGTACAGCGTCTTCAACGCGGTCCACAGCTGCTCGTGGTCCCAGTCCTCGGCGTAACCCTGGGAGGTCGCGCCCGAGACGTACGCCTTCACCACGTCGATGATCATGTGCTCGATCTGCTCGCGCAGGTCCTCGCCCTCGAGCACGCGGTGCCGCTCGGCGTAGATCACCTTGCGCTGCTCGTTCATGACCTCGTCGTACTTGAGGACGTTCTTGCGGGTCTCCATGTTGAGCTGCTCGACCTGGGTCTGCGCGCTCTTGATCGCCTTGGAGACCATCTTGTGCTCGATCGGCACGTCGTCCGGCAGCCGCATGGTGGTCATGATGCGTTCGACCAGCACCGCGTTGAACCGGCGCATCAGGTCGTCGCCCAGCGACAGATAGAACCGCGATTCGCCGGGGTCGCCCTGTCGTCCGGACCGACCGCGCAGCTGGTTGTCGATGCGCCGCGACTCGTGCCGCTCGGTGCCGAGCACGTAGAGCCCGCCCGCCTCGCGGACCTCGTCGGCCTCGGCGCGCGCCTCTTCCTTGATCTCCTCGAGCACCTTCGGCCACGCGGCCTCGTACTCCTCGGAGTTCTCGACCGGGTCGAGCCCGCGCTCGCGCAGCACCTCGTCGGCGATGATGTCCGGGTTGCCGCCGAGCACGATGTCGGTACCGCGGCCCGCCATGTTCGTGGCGACGGTGACCGCGCCCTTCCGGCCGGCGCGCGCGACGATCAGCGCTTCCTTGTTGTGGTACTTCGCGTTCAGCACCTCGTGCGGCACGCCCAGCTTGAGCAGCAGCTTCGACAGGTGCTCGGACTTCTCCACGCTCGTGGTGCCGACCAGCACCGGCTGGCCCTTTTCGTGCCGTTCGGCGATGTCCTCGGCGACGGCCTCGAACTTGGCCTGCTCGTTCTTGTAGATCAGGTCGGCGCGGTCCGCGCGGACCATCGGCCGGTTCGTCGGGATCGGCACCACGCCGAGCTTGTAGGTCTGGTGGAACTCGGCCGCCTCGGTCTCGGCGGTACCGGTCATGCCGGACAGCTTCTTGTAGAGCCGGAAGTAGTTCTGCAGCGTGATCGTGGCGAGCGTCTGGTTCTCCGCCTTGATCTCGACGCCTTCCTTGGCCTCGATCGCCTGGTGCATGCCCTCGTTGTAACGGCGGCCCACCAGGATGCGCCCGGTGAACTCGTCGACGATCATGACCTCGCCGTCGCGGACGATGTAGTCCTTGTCCTTGTGGTAGAGCTCCTTGACCTTCAAGGCGTTGTTCAAGTAGCCGACCAGCGGGGTGTTCGCCGCCTCGTAGAGGTTCTCGATGCCGAGCTGGTCCTCGACGAACCGGACGCCCTTCTCGGTGACCGCCACGGTGCGCTTCCGGACGTCGGTCTCGTAGTGGTACTTCGAGTTGATCAGGTTGGCCTTCTCGACCCGTTCGCGCGTGCCCATCGTGGTGGTGTCGATGCCCTGCATCAGCGGCGCGAGCCGGGCGAACTCGACGTACCACCGCGACGACTGGTCCGCGGGGCCCGAGATGATCAGCGGGGTGCGCGCCTCGTCGATGAGGATCGAGTCGACCTCGTCGACGATCGCGAAGTTGTGCCCGCGCTGCACGCATTCGTCGAGCGACCAGGTCATGTTGTCGCGGAGGTAGTCGAAGCCGAACTCGTTGTTCGTGCCGTAGGTGACGTCGGCGTTGTAGTGCTTGCGCCGCTCCTGCGGGTCCTGCTCGGCGACGATCACGCCGACCTCGAGACCGAGGAAGCGGTGGATGCGGCCCATCCACTCGGCGTCGCGCTTGGCGAGGTAGTCGTTGGTGGTGACGACGTGCACGCCGTCCCCGGGGATGGCGTTCAGGTAGGCCGCGAGGACACAGGTCAGCGTCTTGCCCTCGCCGGTCTTCATCTCGGCGACCTGGCCGAGGTGCAGTGCGGCCCCGCCCATGAGCTGGACGTCGTACGGCCGCTGGCCGAGCACCCGGTGCGCGGCTTCCCTGGCGACGGCGAACGCCTCCGGCAGCAGCTCGTCCAGGGATTCGCCCTTGCCGTACCGCTCGCGGAACTCGTCGGTCTTGGCCCGCAGTTCGGCGTCCGACAGGTCCTTCACGTCGTCTTCGAGGGTGTTGATGTGATCGGCGATGTTGCGCAGCCGCTTCACCATCTTGCCCTCGCCCGCGCGGAGCAGGCGGTTCAGCACCATCCGGTCGACCTCACTAGCTGATCATGATCGCGCCCAGGCCGTTCCCGGGCAGTAAATCGCCACGGCTGGCGCCCGTGTGCGCCGCCGCCGTCTCCCCCATCGTAGGGAACGCGGGCTGGTCCGCGCACGCACGTCGTCGCAGAAGGTCACGGAAGGTTTGCACAGGTCCCGACGAAGGTCGTGCCGCGGGTCGTGCTCCGGGCACGCGGACGGCCCGCACGCGTTCGCGTGCGGGCCGCCGGTGCTGTTGTCCCGGACTGGATCAGCCCAGCCGGATCACGCCGTAGTCGAAGCCCTTTCGCCGGTAGACGACACTCGGCCGGCCGGCCTCGGAGTCGTTGAACAGGTAGAAGTCGTGGCCGACCAGCTCCATCTCGTAGAGAGCCTGGTCCACCGTCATGGGGTCCGCGGCGTGTTGCTTCTCGCGGACGACGCGGCCGGGCTGATGGCCCAGGTCCTCGTCTTCCCATCGCCCCTGCCGGGGAATGTCGCCCGCACTCGTCGCCGCGAAACCGTTCACCATGGGTTCGGTCGCGTCGGGTGCGTCCAGTACGGCCGTGCCCATGGCGGGCCCGGCGACGGCATCGGATCCGCCGACCATCGACGTCGCCTCGGCGACCGATTCAGGACGGCTGCGTCCGTAATGCACGCGCCTGCGGTCGTGTGTCCGCCGGAGCCGGTTTTCCAGCTTGGTGACGGCGGAGTCGAGCGCTGCGTAGAAGTCGGCTGCGCTCGCTTCCGCGCGAACAGCCGGACCGCGGCCCTTCCCGGTGATCTCGACGCGCTGGCAGCTCTTGGCCTGCCTGCGGTTGGGCTCGTGGAAGAGCTCCACGTCGTAGCGGATGACCTTCTTGTCGTAGCGCTCAAGGCGGGCCAGCTTTTCGCTGACAAGCGCCCGGTAATGCTCGGGCACCTCCACGTTGCGGCCCTTAACGACGATGTCCATACACGACCTCCCTCGCTGAGGAAACTGCGAGCTGTTGTGTTCTCACGGCACCGGTACTGAACGGCTACTGCACGGGTTCGGCGGGCTGATAAAGAATTCGCGACCGGATCACGACGTCTCGTGGCGGTAGCGCGAACGCGGACTCAGCGGGCCGCCGGCGCCAGGGACATGGGCTGCACACCTCCCTGCCTGCGGGTTTTGCTGATAGCGGAGCACGTTAGCTTCATCACGCCGTCCGCAACAGCCCCCGAGCCGGGGGATGTCACGATCCGGGAACTCGTCACGCGGCGCAGTGAATCATGCGTGCGCAGCCCGGAACCGCCGCTCGGAAGGCCGAGCGCGCGTGCCCAAGTTTCACGCGGACGGCGCAACAAAGCGGCACCTCGGACGCCGAGGGTGACCGGCCCCTTCGGCACAGCCGCCACCTCGGTGGACTGCCCCGGTGCGGGGGTGATTCCGGCCCTGACCCTCATGCCCGGACAACGGGCGGCGAGGGCAGGAGGTTCCCTCTTGACATCACTCGTGTAGGTGACACCTGGCGGTAGTGGTCGTTCGAACGCGAGTTGCCTCCCTGGCGAGAAAGCGGGCGGAAGTTTTCGGGCGGACCGTTTTTGGAATCGTTCCGTTGTGGACAGGCGCGGAGCGGACGATCGGTTTCCGCGCAACCGGATTTCGGTTTCCGGGCTCGCGGGACTCGGTGCGCGGCGGATTCGCGGCGGCCAGGACGCGTTCGGGTTTCGGACGTGGGACAGGCTCCTTTCAGACTGTCGCCAGCAGGGCGAGTACCGCCACCACCGGCACGCCCGCGTTTTTCAACGCCGTGACGCAAGCGGCGGACGTGGCGCCTGTGGTGATCACGTCGTCCACCACCACGACCCGGGCACCTGGCGGCGGACGGCCTGCCGCGGCGAACCGCAGCCGCCCCTCCAGATTGGCCATCCGTTCCGCCCGGCTCAGCCCGACCGCGTCCCGTCCGCCCTTCAGCACCAGGGCAGGCGCGACATACGCCCCCGTCAGCCGGGCGGCTTCCGAAGCGATCCGCTGGACGTGTGGACCTCCACGCACCCGCGAAGCGACCCGCCGGCTCGGCGCCGGAACGAGACACCACGGACTCGCGCGAGGACCGCCAGAAGGCAACGCCATCAGCCCAGCCGCCAGCACGCGGCCCAAAAACGGGGCCACATCCCGACGGCGACGTTCCTTGCAGGCGATCAAGGTCCGCTTGGCGACACCCGCGTAGCGAGCCAGGGCATAGGCGGGAACCAAGGCCGCCAGCGGCGCGCGAAACACCGCAGTGGGGGACCCCCACGTCGTGGCGCATCCGGCGCACACGGCCGCGCCGCGGGTCTCACAGCCCGCGCAGTAGGTGGGCAGAAGCAGGTTCAGGAGCAGTCTCAGCAACATGACTCCGAGTGTGCACCCGACCACCGACAGTTTTCGGCCGTGCGGGCACCGGAGCCGGAGCATCACCCCGGATAGAACGGATCCGCGTTCTGCATCGTGTGTGCCTGCGGCCGCCACACCTCGCCCAGTTCGGTCGCCGTCCACAGCCCTCCGGCGTCCGCGACGACGATCGGCTGGCTCGGGGCGGACGCGACCGCCCGCACCGGCGCGGTGAGGTTCGAGCTGTTGTAAGCGTCCATCCGCCGTCCGTCGATCGAGAGCCGCTGGACCGGCTGCGAGGGCGAGGACGTCGCGGCCACCAAGGTGTCCGGCGTCGAGCCCCAGTCCACGTCCAGCACGTCGGTCAGCACGCCGGGCTGCAGCACCCGCGGCTCGCGCAAGGTGACTGTGTCGCCGCTGCGCACCACCGACGCCACGACCAGCTGGCCGTTCACCGTCGCGGCCACGCGAGCGCCGTCGCGGGAAAGCCGCAGGACACCGATCTGCCCCAGGGCCAGCAGATCGTTCGCGTTGACGCTCTGGCGCAGCCAGTGGCCGTTCGGATCAAGGACCATCCGCGCGATGATCGAATGGTCGACGACCGTCCACACCTCGTTCGACGGCCCGGCCCCGCTCTGCGCCGGACGCCAGGTCGGGCGGCTCAGCGAACCGCCGCCAAGCTCGACCGTCGGCAGGTCGCGGCCGAGGTCGCCGATGCGCAGCCGTACGCGGTCGCCGTCCTGCTCGACCACCGCGAGGCGTTTGCCGTCGATCGACTGGGCCGCGCTCACCACCGGGTACGCGCCGTTGCCCACCGCGCCCGCGATCGGCGCGCCGTCGCTGAGCGAGCGGACGCGGCCGCCGACTGTCATCAGGCCGTTCGGCGACGACGAAGCGTTGTACGAGGGCAAATCGCTGCCGCGCCAGTATTCGTGGCCGGCCACGAGCGGCGCGCCGTCGGCGAGCAGCCGGATCCGGGTGGACGTGACAGTCTGCATCGACAGCACGATCTGCGCGGCGATCAGCGACCGCGTCTCCGGGCCGACGCCGGCGAGCCCGCTCAGCTGCACGGTCAGCGAGCCGTCGTCGTTGGTCTTCACGTTGTTCTCGAGCGACACCCCGTCGCCGAACAGGTTTTTCACCGCGCCGGTGAGCCCTGCGGACGGGCCCTGGAGGATCAGGTCCATCACCCGGCCCGGCATGCCCGACTGCGGTTTCGCCGGGACGTAGCGCAGGTCCGGCACGAAGGATCCGGAGTCGGCGGAGTAGAAGCTCACCGAGACCGGGTTGTAGTTGCCGTCGAACTCGTCGTCGGTCACCAGCAGCACCGGCGGGGGCGGGCTGGAGATCCGCCATTGGCCGTCGGCCTGCTTGCGCACCTGGAAGGTCTGCTCGGCGGGGCCGCTGCCGGGGATGAACGCGGAGTCCGCGCTCAGCGTGCCGAGCACCGAACCGCGCACGGTGACCGTGCGGACGTTCGGGTCCGGCGCGCTAGCCGACGGAGTGGACGTCGTGGTGGCGCCGGTGCTGGCCGTGGGGTCGTAGACCGTGCTGAAGGTCTTGTCGATGATCGTGAACGAGCGGTTCGGCCGCCACGCGCCGCGCTGTTTGTCGTCGAGGAACGCCCGCGAGGCCGCGTTGCCCGACCGCGGATCGGCGTTGGCCTTGATGAACAGCCGCACGATGTCGAGCGGTTCGGCGTTGGCGGGCGGTTCCGGCGCGTTGTTGGCCTGCTGTGGCGCTTTTTCGACCGACACCACGACCGGCAGCGATTCCTGCGGAACGTTCGCGCAGCTCACGAGCACCAGTGCGCAGGCGAGGAATACGAGCACTCGCCTCACTGACCGACCTCCTCCCGGTCCGGAGCCGGATCGGCGAGGATCGCCTCCGGCGCGGGGTGCAGTTCGGCGACCGACGACGGCGACAGCGTGATCTCCGAAACGGCGTCCGGCGGCGGCAGCACCAGCGGGCTGTCCGCGATCGGCACGCCTTGCCTGCGCGGCACCACGAGCCGGAAGCACGCGCCGTGTCCCGGTTCGCCCCACGCGTCGAGGACGCCGCCGTGCAGCCGCGCGTCCTCCTGGCTGATCGCGAGGCCGAGCCCGGTGCCGCCGGTGCGCCGGTTGCGCGACGGGTCGGCGCGCCAGAACCGGTTGAACACCAGCTCGGCCTCCCCCGCCCGCAGGCCGACGCCGTAGTCCCGGACGGTGATCGCGACCGCGGACTCGTTCACCGCGACCGTCAGCACCACCGGTTTGCCCTCGCTGTGGTCGACGGCGTTGGCCAGCAGATTGCGCAGGATCCGTTCGATGCGCCGCGCGTCCACCTCGGCGGAGGTGTCCTCGTCCGGCAGCACCAGTTCGACCGCGCTGCCCGCGGTCCCGGCGAGCACCCGCACCTGTTCGACCGCGCGCGTCGCGATCGGCCGCACGTCGATGTACTCCGCGGACAGCTCCTCGACGCCCGCGTCGAGCCTGCTGATCTCCAGCAGGTCGCCGAGCAGCGCCTCGAACCGGTCCAGCTCGTCGACCAGCAGTTCGGTCGAGCGGGCGAGGCCGGGCGGGAACTGCTCGCGCGACGCGTGCAGCACGTCGGCGGCCATCCGCACGGTGGTCAGCGGGGTGCGCAGCTCGTGCGACACGTCGGAGGTGAAGCGGCGCTGGAGCCCGCCGAATTCCTCGAGCTGGCGGATCTGGTTCTGGATGCTGGCCGCCATGCTGTTGTAGGACACCGCGAGTTTGGCGAGGTCGTCCTCGCCCACGACGGCGAGCCGCTGGTCGAGGTCGCCGCCCGCGAACTGCTCGGCCGCCGCGACGGCTTGCCGGACTGGCCGCACCACCTGGCGGACCACCAGGTTCGTGATGCCGGCGAGCAACAGCAGCAGCACGATCCCGGCGACGAACAGCGTGTTCTGCACCGTCGACACGGTGGTCTGCTCGCTGGTGAGCGGGAACAGCAAATACAGCTGCAGCGGACTGGCCGCGGTCGCCAGCGGGGTGCCGACGATCAGGTACGTGGTCCGGACGCCGTTCTCGTCGACTGTGTGCTCAAGCCGCGCGAGGTGGTCGGCCTCGACGAACTGGCGCAGCCGCTCCGGCACCGAGGGGAACGGCCCGACGTACACCGGATCGGTGTCCGATTGGCCGCGGCCGACGCTGGCCAGCACCGGCTCGAAGGTGCCCGCGGTGGAACCCGCGCGCGACGAGGACGTGGTCGAGATCTTCTTGAGCGCGTTCTGCAGGCGCGTGTGCAGCGCCTCCGGGGACTCGCCGCCGATCCCGACCAGTTCGCGCGCGGCGGTGTCGGCAAGGGCCTGGGTCTGCTCGATCGCGGCGCGGCGCTTGGTGTCCAGCAGCCGTTCGGTGATCTGGTTCTGCAGGACCATGCCGAGCACGAACACCACGGCAGAGGACAGCGCGAGCGTCGAGATCGTGACGCGGAACTGCAGCGAGTGCTTCCACAGTTCGTTGAACGCCACCGCGCGGCGGCGTGCGAAAACCACGACCCGGGCCGACAGCCGAGCCGTGGCGCGGGCGGCGGCGCGAAGCCGCCCCGCGAAACCGGTCATCGCACGCTCACGGCGGGCCGGCCTTGTACCCGACTCCGCGCACCGTCAGCACCACCTCGGGGTGCTCCGGGTCCTTCTCCACCTTCGAGCGCAGGCGCTGGACGTGCACGTTCACCAGCCGGGTGTCGGCCGCGTGCCGGTAGCCCCACACCTGTTCCAGCAGCACCTCGCGGGTGAACACCTGGCGCGGCTTGCGGGCCAGCGCCACGAGCAGGTCGAATTCGAGCGGCGTCAGCGGGATCGCCTTGCCGTCGCGGGTGACCTCGTGTCCGGGCACGTCGATCGCCAGATCGCCGATGGTGAGCGATTCGGCGGGCTCGGCCTCGGTGCGGCGCATCCGGGCGCGCACGCGAGCGACGAGTTCCTTCGGCTTGAACGGCTTGACCACGTAGTCGTCGGCGCCCGACTCGAGCCCGAGCACGATGTCCACGGTGTCGCTCTTGGCGGTGAGCATGACGATGGGCACGCCGGACTCGGCGCGGATCGCCTTGCACACGTCGATGCCGTTCATGCCGGGCAGCATGAGGTCGAGCAGGACCAGGTCCGGTTTCAGCTCCCGCAGCGCGGGCAGCGCCCGCGAACCGTCCGCGACCACCGCGGTGTCGAACCCTTCGCCGCGCAGGACGATGGTGAGCATCTCCGCCAGCGCCGGGTCGTCGTCGACCACCAAGACACGTGCCTTCATGACCACATGTTCGCACTACCGCCCGCACCCGTGCGCACGACCCGCGCGTTTGACCACCGGAAAGATCAAGATCACCGACCCGGTTGGGCCATCCGGACGCCTCGCGCGTCCGGCCGCGACCGGATTCGCCCGCTCAGCCGAACAGATCGCAGCCGAACGGTTACTGTTGCGCTATGCGGAACCAGGACTCGGGAAACGCAACGGGAAGCGCGGTGCAGTCCGTCGACCGGGCGATCACCGTCCTGGAGCTGCTGGCTCGCAACGGCGAAACCGGCATCACCGAGATCGCCGGAGAGCTGGGCGTGCACAAGTCCACCGCGTCCAGGCTGCTGAGCGTGCTGGAGGCGCACGGGCTGGTCGAGCAGCTGGGCGAACGCGGCAAATACGCGATCGGATTCGGCGTCGTCCGGCTGGCTGGCGCCGCGACCGGCCGGATGGACCTGGCGAAGCTCGGCAGGCAGACCTGCCAGACGCTCGCCGAGGAACTGGGCGAGACGGTCAACATCGCGATCGCCGACGACGGCGTCGCGATCAACATCAGCCAGGCGCGCGGTTCGGCGGCGATCACCACGCAGAACTGGACCGGGCAGCGCACGCCGCTGCACGCCACGTCCAGCGGCAAGGTCCTGCTGGCCGCGATGGACGACGCCGAGCGCAAGCGGATGCTCGCGCACGAACTGGAGCAGTACACGCCGCGCACCACGGTCGACCGGGACGAGCTGGCGGCCGAACTGGACCGCGTCGCCGAGGACGGTTACGCGGCCTCCTTCGAGGAGCTGGAACTGGGCATGCACGCGGTCGCGGTGCCGGTACGCGGCCCCGGCGGCGAAGTCGTCGCGGCGATGAGCGCGTCCGGCCCGTCCTACCGGCTCTCGAAACAGCGGATCCGGCAGATCGTCGCGCCGATGGCGGACGCGGCCCGGGAGCTTTCCGCTCAGCTTGGCTACTTTTCCGCGTGAACCCGGCGGCCGCGGCGGCTCTCTTGACAGCACGCCCGCGATCCCGCAATTTGTGAGTTGCAGCAGACGGAACATCGATCTCCATCCGCAACGCGTCCGTTCCCCGGCGGGGGCGTTCCGGCATGCCTGTCTCGTCCCGAGCCGGGCCGTCGCGACGGCCGGCAGGCAGGAGGTACCTCGCGATGGCAGTGCGACCGCGGGTGGTTGTGCTCGGCGCCGGGCTCCTCGGCTGCGCGGTCGCCGACGAGCTGACCGAACGCGGCTGGACGGACGTCACCGTCCTGGAACCGGAACCGGCGATCGCTTCGGCCGGACCGGGGCTGCTCTTCCGCACGCACGCCGACCGCACGGCGTCCGAGTTCGCCAAGTACACCGCGGAGAAGTACAGCGGGCTGACCGTCGACGGCGGCTGGTGTTTCCAGCCGGTCGGGAGCCTGGAACTCGCGACCACGCCCGAGCAGCTTTCCCGGCTGCGGCAACGGCTTGGCTGGGCGACGTCGTCCGGCGTGCGCGGCTATCTGCGCGAACCGGGCGAATGCGCCCAGCTGCACCCGCTGCTCGACTCCGCGAAGGTGTTCGGCGGCCTGCACATTCCCGGCGACGGGCTCGTCAAACCGATCCGCGCGGCGCTCGCCCAGGCGCGCCGCGCGAAGGAGCGGGGCGCGAGATTCCTTACCGGACAAGAGATTGTCGAGATCGTGCGCACGGCGGGCCGGGTGACCGCGGTGGCGACCGCGACCGATCGGTTCCGCGCAGATGTGATCGTCTCGTGCGCCGGAGTGCGCGGACCGCAGTTCGGCCGGCTGGTCGATCTCGCCGTCCCGGTGGTGCCGATCGCCGTCGACCACGCACGCACCACGCCGTTGGCGCAGCTCGCCGGGGACAACGACCACTTCACCGAGGCGGACAAACCGATCCTGCGCGGAGCCGGGCTGTCGCTGCGGGAGCACGTCGACCGGCTGGGCATCAGCGCACTGGGCCCGGTCGAAACCGACGCCGCGTTCGCTCCGGCGGGCTTCGAGGAGTCGTGGACGGCCGCGCTCGGATTGGTGCCCGCGCTCGCCGACGCGAAGGTCGAGGAGGGCGTCCGGCAGCTGGTCCCGGGGACGCCGGACGGGTTGCCGCTGCTGGGCGAACATCCGGACCTCGACGGGTTCTGGGTCGCCGAAGCGGTGGACTGCGCGTGGTCCGCCGGGGTCGCGCGAGAGCTGACACGCTGGCTCATCGAGGGGCAAGCGCATCTCGACCTGCACTCCGTCGACCTCGCCCGGTTCGACCGGCTGCAGCTCGCACCCGGCCGCGTGCGGGAGCGGAGTTTGGCGGCGGCGGGCCATCAGCGACCGGTGACGGAACTGCTGCGGACCACGCCCTGTTACGAGCGCGAAGTCGCGCTGGGCGCGGAGTTTCGCGAGGAAGACGGCTGGGCACGACCGCAGCGGTACCCCGCGGGAGGACGCGCGGAGGCCGTCGCGGCTCGAAGCCGGGTGGCGCTGTTCGACCTGACCACGCGGCGACGGCTGGAGATCACCGGCCGCGGCGCGCTGCCGTTCCTGCAGACGATGACGACGAACCAGCTCGACCGGCCGTCCGGGTCGGTCACCACCACGTTGCTGCTCGGCGAAGACGGCGGGATCCGCAGCGAGCTGACCGTCGCCCGGCTCGGCGTGGAGCAGTTTCACGTCGCCGCGCACCATCATCGGGACGTCGCCTGGCTGCGCCGTCATCTGCCCGGCGACGGCTCGGTCCAGCTGCGCGAAACCACCGGCGGCACCTGCTGCCTCGGCTTGTGGGGGCCGCTCGCCGAACAGGTGCTGCCCGAACTGTCCACATCGGACTCCCGGGCGTGGCGGACGTACGTCGGCGACGTGCCGGTCACCGTGCTGCGCGTGTCTGACGTGGGCGAACCCGGCTGGGAACTGCACACCGGCGCGGATCTCGGCCGGTCGCTGTGGGACGCGCTCTGGTCGGCCGGGCAACCGTACGGGATCGTCGCGGCCGGCGAGGACGCGCTGCGCAGCCTCCGGATGGAGGAAGGGCACCGAACCTGCGGCATCGACGTGACCACCGAGCACGATCCGTACGAGGCGGGCCTCGGCTTCGCGGTGCGGATGGACAAGGGCTATTTCCTCGGCCGCGACACGCTTCTCCACCGTTCCCCCTCGACCGTCCGGCGGAAACTGGCGTGCTTGACCGTCGACAGCGCGCATTCGGTGCTGCGGGGCCGGGAGCCGGTGTACGTCGACGGCCGTCCGGCGGGATACGTCACGAGCGGCGCGCATGGCTACACCGTCGACAAAAACCTGGCCTATGCCTGGCTTCCCGTCGAGGACGCCCGGCCGCGGACGCCAGTGGAAATCGAGCACTTCGGGAAACGGCTCTCGGCGAAAGTGGCCGCGGAGCCGTTGAGGAGCAGCGAATGACGCACTACGACGTGATCGTGATCGGTCTCGGCGGCATGGGCAGCGCCGCCGCGTACCGGCTGGCGCGACGGGGCCAGAAGGTGCTCGGGATCGACCAGTTCGCGCCGGTGCACAACCTCGGTTCCAGTCACGGCGGTTCGCGGATCACGCGGCAGGCGTATCTCGAAGGTCCGGATTACGTACCGCTGCTGCTGCGCGCGCACGAGATGTGGGACGAACTCGAACGCGACTCCGGACGGTCGCTGTTCACCCGCTGCGGCGCGGTGATGGGCGGGCCGCCGGAGTCGCGCACGATCGCGGGCAGCACGCTTTCCGCGGAGAAGTTCGACGTTCCGCACGAAATCCTGGACGCGGCCGAGATCCGGCACCGGTTCCCCACCATCACCCCGGCCGAGGACGAGGTGGCGCTGTGGGAACCGGGCGCCGGTTTCGTGTCACCCGAGGGAAGCGTCGCCGCACACCTGCAACTCGCCGCGCGCCACGGCGCCGAACTGCACCACGAGGAGCAGGTATTCACGTGGACCAGCACGGAAACCGGCGTGCGCGTCGGCACCGCTTCGAGCTACTACACCGCCGAGCGGCTCGTGCTGTGCCCCGGCGCGTGGGCGCCCGTGCTGCTCGCGGACCTTGGCGTCGACTTCGAGGTGCGCCGCCAGGTCCAGTACTGGTTCGAACCAGCGGACGTCCGGCCGTTCGTCGATCATCCCGTCTACCTTTGGGAAACCGCTGAAGGCGGCCAGTTCTACGGTTTTCCCGCGCACACCGCACAAGGCGTCAAAGTCGCCGTGCACCTCGGCGGCACGCCGTGCACCGCCGACACGATCGACCGGCGGATCCACGACGACGAGGTACGCGCGGTCGCGGACGTCGTCGGCTCCCGGATCCCGGCGCTCCCGGCGGCCTTCCGCCGCGCGGCGACCTGCCTTTACACGAACACCCCGGACGAGCACTTCGTGATCGCCCCGCATCCGAAGCATCCGCGCGCAGTGGTGGCGTGCGGGTTTTCCGGGCACGGGTTCAAATTCGTGCCGGTGGTCGGGGAAATCCTCGCCGACCTGGTGGTGGACGGCGCGACGCGGCACCCGATCTCGCTGTTCGACCCGGCGAGGTTCACGCCGTAGCGAAGTAGTGCTCTTCAGCCAGGTCTTCAAGCAGGCCAGGGTGTTCCGGCTGCCAGCCGAGGAGTTCACGCGTGCGTGCGGCGGACGTCGGCGCGTCCGACTGCACCATCGGCGCCAGAAACGCGAAGTGCGCCGCGGCCTCTTCCGGTGCGATGGACTTCGCCGGGACACCGAGCCGCGCACCGATCGTCTCGGCGATCTGCCGAAGCGAGACGGCTTCGTCGCCGACGGCGTGCAGCATGGCCCCGGCCGGAGCCTTCTCCAGCGCCAGCCGGTAGAGCCGGGCCGCGTCGAGCGTGTGGCCGGCGGACCAGCGGTTGGCGCCCTCGCCGACGTACGGCGAAACACCGGCCGCGCGGGCGAAACGGATCATGGTCGGGACGAAGCCGTGCTTGTCGAGCGAACTGTGCACGGACGGCGGCAGCCGCACGACTGACGACCGGACACCGCGGTCAGCGAGCCCGAGCACATAGTTCTCCGCGTCCACGCGCGGGCCGCCGGGGAGCCGGTCGTCCTCGGTGCCGGCGCGGCCAAGTCCGGCGAACATCAGGGTTCCGGAGGTCGAGACCAGTGGCTTGCCGGTGCCGGCGAGGGCTTCGCCGAGCGCTTCGAGCGCGGAGAGGTCCGCGTCGACCGCGCTGGCGAACTCGCCGCTGGCCATCAGGTCGTGCTTGAACGCCAAGTGCACGACTCCGTCCGCCTCGGCGGCCGCCGCGCGCAGGCCGTCGAGATCGTCGAGGTCGCCGCGCCGTACCCGTCCGCCGCGTTCGGCGAGCGCCGCGGCGGAGGCGTCCGACCGGGCGAGCCCGACCACCTCGTGTCCGGCGGAGAGCAGTTCGGGAACGAGGGCCGAGCCGACGTGGCCGCTGGCCCCGGTGACGAAAACCCGCATGGGCTGTCCTTCCACAGTTGATGACACCTAGTGCCATCACCGTACGCCTGATGTCATCCGGTGTCATCACCTAGACTGGACGGCATGGGCCGCTGGGAACCGAACGCACGCCAACGCCTGGAGAAGGCCGCGCTCGACCTGTTCACCGAACGCGGCTACGACCTGACCACGGTCGCCGAAATCGCCGAACGCGCCGGGCTCACGAAACGGACCTTCTTCCGCTATTTCGCCGACAAGCGCGAAGTGCTGTTCGGCGGGCAGGAGGAACTGACCCGGCTGTTCTCCGAGGGCATTGCCGGGGCGCCAGCGGGCGCGACGCCGCTCGAAGCGATCGGCAGGGCATTGGATGCCGTGGCGGGGATTTTCACCGGCGAGCGGCTGGCTCAGGCCCGGGCGCGGCAGCCGGTCGTGGCGGCGAACAGCGAACTGCTCGAACGCGAATTGCTGAAGCGCACCAAGATGGTCCAGGCCATGCACGACGCACTCGCCGCGCGCGGAGTCAGCGAGCCGACCGCACGCGTCGCGGCGGAATTGGGCTGCCTCGCGTTCGGGACGGCTTTCCACCGCTGGGTCGAAGCAGGCAACCGACGGGAATTCGGCGCGCTCGCGGTCGAAGCACTCAGCGAATTGCGCACCGCGACCGCGGCCCTGGGCTAAGCGAGCAGGGATTTCGCCAACGTCGGCAAATCAACGCCAGCCACGCCGTCCAGCACATGCCACGGCGCGAGCCACGAAGCCGCGGCCAGTTCGTCGTACACCTCGGCACAACGCTGCTGCAGCGAATCGTCCGACTCGAAGGCGTCCCGCGCCCGCGCCGCGTCCGATTCCGCGCGGCGCACTGCCCGCTCGGCAGCGACCTCCGGACTCACCCGCAGCAACAGATGCGCGTCCGGCCGCGGCAAGCCGAACCGCGTCACCTCGAGGTCCCAAACCCACTGCACCACAGCGCCGTCCGCGTGCTCGCGCAGGCGCGCGGCGGCGTACGCGGCGTTCGAAGCGACGTAACGATCCAGCAGGACCACGTCGTTGGCCGCGAGCAGCGCGCGGATCTCGTCGGCCGCACCGCTGCGGTCGAGGGCGTAGAGCAGTGCCATCCCGTACACCGAGTCGGCGAGATCGCCGTGCCCGCGATGCAGCGCTTCCCGCACCAGATCGGCGTGCACGCTGCGGCCGTAACGCGGGAAGGCGAGACTGCCGACGCTCGCGCCGGCGTCTTCCAGCGCAGCAGTCAGCCCCTCGGACAGCGTCCGCTTGCCCGCGCCGTCCAGACCTTCGATTACGACCAGTCGCCCCACGCCGTCGAAGATACTTGGTGGCGCGCTCAGGCCGTCTCGCGGCGCGCTCGGACGTAGCCGAAGTAGCCCACCGGCACCGCGACCAGCAGCCCGGCGAGGCAGAGCAGCGGAATCCAGTCGTCGCCGTGCGGCTGCGCGGGCGTGCTCTGGCCGCCGTCCCTCGGCACCACCTCGCTGCGAGGTGCCGCCGTAAGGTGGGCGTTGCCGGTGTCAGCGGGCTGCGCCGCGCCCGCGCCCGGAGCCGACACCGGCAACGCCAGGCCCGTGAACGCCGTGAGGAGCAGCAAGCGTCCGACGTGCCTTCGGCAAGTGGTCGAGGACCGCCGGACCCGCCCGGCAGTGCTCTCCACGTGATTCGGTTTCCCTGTACCCACGACGCACCTCCCGCCTAGACGTGGCCAGTGGTGGTCACAACGGTGAACTGGTCGATCACTCCGAGCAAGATGCCCGTCCGGCAACGAGGGTGTTCCGGGTCGGCGGTGGAATACGGAACGGTTACCCTTCCGTGGCCAAGCACACCAAACGGGGGCCGGACCCGTGACCGCGCGCTGCTAACGTGAACGTTCCGCGGCATTCACGCCCAGCGCACGGGCGGCGTTGAAGGGACAGCGGTGGCACGAGACGGGGATGGCCCACTGATCATGGAACCTGGCCGGCGCGGCGCGAGTGAACTGCCGCCCGAGCTCGGCGAAGCACTGCGATCCGGAGAATTCCATCAGGCGCTGCGGCTCGCGATCGCGCATCGCGGCCTGTCGCTCGCCCGGCTGCGGGCGCATCTCGCGCTCCGCGGCGTCCACATCGGACAGTCGACGCTGAGCTACTGGCAGCGCGGACTGCGCCAGCCGGAGGTGCCGAAGGCGCTGCCCGCGGTCCGCGCGCTGGAGTCAGTGCTGCAACTGCCCGCGGACTCGCTCGTGGTGCTGATCGGCCCGCGCACGGCCCGTCCACGCGGGCACCAGGCCGCGGCGTCGTTCCACGACCTGCGCTCGGGCGAGATGGGCGCGATCGTCGAACAGCTGATGAGCGACCTCGGCGCGCCGCCGACGTCCCGGCAGTCGAACTCCGACCTGGAAATGCTGTCGGTGCACGACCAGATCACCATCGACGAACAAAAACATCAGGTGAAATTCCGGACCCGGCTGGTCACCCGCGCGCGGCGGCACGGACCGGACCGGTACGTCGCGGTCTACAACGGCGACCCCGGCTGCCGGATCGACGACGTCGAACTGATCACCGCGGAAGGCTGCCGCGTCGGGCGGATCCGCAGGCATCCGGCGCGCGAGACGATGGCGACGGAGCTGCTTTTCGACCGGAAGCTCGCCGAGGGCGAGATCCACGTTTTCTGCTTCGAAATCCACGACAATTCCGCCGTGACGTTCCCCGGGTACTACCGGATGCTGCGCGACCAATGCGCGAGCTATCTGCTGCAACTGCAGTTCGCGCCGACCGCGATGCCCGCCCGGATCACCCGCGAGGTTCGCGCCCGCGACGACGCCCTGCCGGTCGAGGCGGAGGAATTGCCGTGCGACACCGGCGGAGTGACGAGCGGGTATTTCCGCGACACCGGACCAGGGCTGGCCGGCATCGCGGTGGAATGGAACTGACTCAATCGCCGGCGGACGCGCCCGGTCCATTCACCGCGTACCGGGCGGCGGTGGTGCGGACGGCCTCGTCGACTACCTGAGCGACGCGTTCGGCGCTCACTTCCCAGTCCGGCACCAGAAGTGCCGGCCAGAAGACGTAGTTGGAGATCATGCCCAGGAACTGGGTGGCGGCGAGGTCCGCGTCCTCGATCCGCACCGTTCCCGCCTCGTGCTCAGCCAGCAGATAGCTGCGCACGGACTCGAAGCAGGGCATCTTGCCGCGCGAAAACTGCGCATGGGCCAGCTCAGGGAATCGCGGCAGCTCCGCGATGACGATCCGGAACAGGTCGGTCATCTGGGCCCGGCCCAGCAACTGGGCGTACCGGCGGCCGATGACGCTGAGCCCGTCGACGACGTTGCCCGCGGGCGGCGGATCCTCCTCGTCAGCGGTCGACCATGACTCGGTCACGATGGCGTCGAACAGCGCGGCTTTGCTCGGAAACTGCTTGAACAAGGTGGCCCGCGAAACGCCCGAGCACTCCGCGATCTTCGCCAGCGACGTCCGGTCGTAGCCCAGTTCGAGAAACAGCGCGGTCGCGGCCGCCACGATCAGCGCGCGCTTTTCCTCGGCGACGCGCTGGTGATACGTCGGCACGACCTTGTTCATGGGCCGAGCATACGAGGCGAGTGGCTTGACTCACCACTGCGGGCGGCCTAGCTTCAGAGTGGTGAGTCGACCGACTCACCACCCCTGCGCCGAAGGACCATCCGATGTCCCGCTTCGACAACCAGACCGTGCTCGTGACCGGTGGAGCCGGCGGCCAAGGCTCGAGCCACGTACGCGCCTTTCACGCGGAGGGAGCGAACGTGGTGATCGGCGGCATCGACACACAACGCGGCACCGCTCTCGCCGACGAACTCGGACCCCGCGCCCTCTTCACCCGCCTTGACGTAACCGACGAGAGTTCGTGGTCTGCCGCCGTGCTAGCCGCCGAAAGCGCCTTCGGCGCCTTGAACGTGCTCGTCAACAACGCGGGCGTGCAGAATCCGCCGGCCACAATCGAGAACACGGACCAAGCGACGTGGGCGCGCATCCTCGACGTCAATCTCACCGGGATCTTCCTCGGGATCAAGATCGCGACCCCCGCTTTGCGCCGCGCAGCGGGAGGAGCCATCGTCAATGTCGCCTCGATCATGGGCCTCGGCGGCACGGCGCACTACGCGCCGTACGTCGCCAGCAAGTGGGCCGTGCGGGGCCTCACCCGAACGGCTGCACTCGAACTCGGTCGCGACCGCATCCGCGTGAACACCATCCACCCCGGCGTGATCTCGACCCCCTTCATCCACGAACCAGCGGCAGGCGCCACCGCGGCGATCGCCGACTTCTACTCGCCCGAGCCGTTCGCCGTGCCCCGGCTCGGGGAGCCTGCCGACGTCACCCGGCTTCTCCTGTTCCTCACGTCATCGGACGCGTCGTTCGTCACGGGGTCGGAGTACGTCGTCGACGGCGGGCTCCTCCTCGGCCCCGCCCTTCCGGCCGAGGCCGCATGAGCAGTCCAGACACGACCGGGGCGAACGACTCCGCACGAGCCATCCGGCCGCGCCAGAAGCCTCTCAAGATTGGCGAGTTCAACACCCTGAACCGTGAAGAGCCGTTTACCCGTCCACCCGCTGCGGCGTGCCCTTGGTGATCCGCACCAGTTCGTCGAACGTCGTCGGAAAGACGGCGTTCGGCGTACCGGCCGCCGCCCACACCTCGCTGTACTGCCGCAATGCCTCGTCGACCACGGTCTCCAGCGGAGCCGGATGCCCGACCGGCGACACCCCGCCGATCACCTGCCCCGTGGCCGCGCGCACCTCGTCCGGCTTGGCCCGGCGGATCCGGCCGCGGTGGAGCCGCGCGGCGAGCGCTTCGACGTCCACGCGGTGCGCGCCGCTGGTCAAGACCAGCAACGGGGCGTCGTCGGCCATGAAGACCAGGCTGTTCGCGATCGCGCCGACCGGACAGCCCAGCGCGTCCGCCGCCTCCGCCGCCGTCCGGGTGGACTGCGGGAGAGTTCGCGCCCGGCCTTCGACGCCCGCCGCGTCGAGCGCGTCCTGCACGTTTTGCACTGCCGACATCTGCACACCTCCAGCTGTTCTGTAAATAGAACACTAGACTAGGCCCAATGTCGACGTCACCCGCCCCGGACGGCCGCGCCCTCGCCGCGGCGGTCGGTACCCGCATCCGGACGCTGCGCACCCGCGCGGGCGTCGGCCTGACCACGCTCGCCGCCGACAGCGGACTCGGCAAGGGAACGCTGTCAGAGCTGGAAAACGGACGCCGCAACCCGACCCTGGACACACTGTTCGCCATCGCCACCGCGCTCTCGATCCCGTTGAGCGACTTGCTCTTCGGCGACGACGGCGTAGCCGAGGCACACGGCGACAGCGTCGCGGCGACCCTCCTCGGCCGATGGGAGGACCCCGATGGCGTGACCGAGGTGTACCGGCTGACGATCCACGAGCGGGTTCAGGTGTCGCATCCGCACAGCCCCGGGGTGCGAGAGGTGCTGACCGTGCTCACCGGAACGGCGGAGGTGGGCCCGGCTGACGCGCCGGTGACGGTTTCCGCGGCGGGGACGCATACGTTTATCGCAGAAACGAACCATGTTTATCGCGGAATCGGCGGACCGGCGACGGCGGTGCTGACGATGCGGTATCCACGTTAGCTATTCAGGAGTTCAGCGACATTTGCCGGTCACCACTCGGCCCTGGTCCAGTCGAGTGCCTCATTGACCGCAGTGGCCCACCCGACGAGAGTCGCTCGCGCCCTCCGCAACAAAGCGCTCAAACTATTCCGTTGCAGACAAAGCCGCCCCGAAACGAATTTCGGGGCGGCTTCAGCGTCAGCGATCAGTAACGGTAGTGCTCCGACTTGAACGGGCCCTCGACGTCGACGTCGATGTATTCCGCCTGTTCCTTCGACAGCTTCGTCAGCTCGCCGCCCAGCGCCTCAAGGTGAATCCGCGCGACCTTCTCGTCCAGTTTCTTCGGAAGCCGGTAGACCTCCTTGTCGTACTCCTCGGTCTTCGTGAAGAGTTCGACCTGCGCGATGACCTGGTTCGCGAAGCTGTTCGACATCACGAAGCTCGGGTGCCCGGTCGCGTTGCCGAGGTTCAGCAGCCGTCCCTCGGACAGCACCAGGATGCTCTTGCCGTCCGGGAAGACCCACTCGTCGACCTGCGGCTTGATGTTCACGCGCCGCACGCCGGGGTAGCGGGCGAGGCCGGCCATGTCGAGCTCGTTGTCGAAGTGGCCGATGTTGCCGACAATCGCCTGGTGCTTCATCCGCGCCATGTGCTCGACCATCACCACGTTCTTGTTGCCGGTGGTGGTCACGTAGATGTCGCCCTCGTCCAGCACCGTCTCCAGGCGCTTGACCTCGTAGCCGTCCATCATCGCCTGCAGTGCGCAGATCGGGTCGATCTCGGTGATGATCACCCGGGCGCCCTGGCCGCGCAGCGATTCCGCCGCGCCCTTGCCGACGTCGCCGTAGCCGCAGACCACCGCGACCTTGCCGCCGATCAGGACGTCGGTGCCGCGGTTGATGCCGTCGATCAGCGAGTGGCGGATGCCGTAGCGGTTGTCGAACTTCGACTTCGTCACCGAGTCGTTGACGTTGATCGCCGGGAACAGCAGCTCGCCCGCGGCCGCCAGCTGGTACAGCCGCAGCACGCCGGTGGTGGTCTCCTCGGTGACGCCCTTGACGCTCTGCCCGATGGCGGTCCACTTGCCCTTGTCCGCCGCGACCGACGCGCGCAGCAGCTCCAGGAAGACCTTCCACTCTTCGGGGTCCTCGTCGTCGGCGGGCGGAACCACGCCCGCCTTCTCGTACTCGGTGCCCTTGTGCACCAGCATGGTGGCGTCGCCGCCGTCGTCGAGGATCATGTTCGGGCCTTCGCCCTCCCACGTGAGCATCCGCTCAGTGCACCACCAGTATTCCTCGAGCGTTTCGCCCTTCCACGCGAACACCGGGACGCCCTTGGGCTCCTCGGGCGTGCCGTGCGGTCCGACGACGACCGCGGCCGCGGCGTGGTCCTGGGTGGAGAAAATGTTGCACGAAGCCCAGCGCACCTCCGCGCCGAGCGCCACCAGCGTCTCGATCAGCACCGCGGTCTGCACGGTCATGTGCAGCGACCCGGCGATTCGCGCCCCGCGCAGCGGGTAAACCTCAGCGTATTCGCGACGCAGCGCCATCAGGCCGGGCATCTCGTGCTCGGCGAGCCGGATCTCCTTCCGGCCGAACTCGGCGGCCTCGAGATCGGCGACGGCGAATTCGATGCCGCCCCGGGTGTCGTGCCGCTTGACAACGCTTTCGGGGGTCATAGTGCGGTTCCTCCAAGGTTTGATGGCACCTGAACAGTACCGTTGTCGGCTCGACCCTGACTCGAACGGATGAGGAGAGAATCACCGTGCCCGCCCCGCTCCCCGGCCCTGACACCCGCATCGTCGAAATGAGGGTGTCCGGACTCGTGGGCACGAGCGGCGAGACGCTCCTCGACACGGTCCAGACCGTCGACGTCGCCGGCGACGAACTCGGCCGCGTGGTGCGCCCGGCCGACCGGCTGCGGCGCCCGGCTCCCGGTCCGGTGGTGCCCGCGCTCGGCCGGTCGATCCCGCGCACCGTCGAAGGCTACCTGTGGAGCGGCATGACGTCCGGCGGCGTCGCGAAGGCCGCCTGGGCGCTGCTGTTCCCGTTCTCGCTGGCCAACGTCGCGTTCTGGATGCTGCCGCCGGTCCACCGCGGCCGCTGGCTCGGCGGCCTGTGCCGCGGCCTGCTGCGGATCGCCTCGGTGCTGCTCACCATGCTGCTGGTCAGCCAGGTCGCGGCGGCGGTGCTGGACCTCGTGGCGACGCAATGCCTCGCTCCCGGACGCGCCTGTCTCACCTGGGTGACCCCGGAACTGCGCAAGGGACCGCTGCGGATCGGCGCCGGCGTCGCCGTGCTTCTCGCGCTGGTCTACGCCCTGCACCGGATCTCGTCGACGAACTGGCGCGTCCGCCAGCCCGAGCATCCCGGCCGCAAAGGCGTCCCGATGCGGTTGCGCGCCGATCCGGAAGCGCCCGGAATGTCCGCGACGCACGCCGTCGCCGCACTCGCCTGCATCGCCCTGCTTTTGCTGGGCGGACCATTCCACGTGCCCACGAAAATCCCGCAATTGATCGCGTGGATTTGCACCCTCGCCCTGGTCCTCGCGGTTTTGCTCGGAGGCGCGATCGGCAGCGACACCGGAGTCATCGCGCGCCGGAGCTTGATCACCTTCGCGACCCTGCTGGTCATCTACGCCACCGTGCTGGCCGCGCCAGTCGACAACCGGTTGCCCGGTGTCGACAACACCGTCGAAGGACTCGGCGGCTCTCTGCTCGTAGTCACCCTGCTCTTCGCGCTCGCGCTGATCCCGTCGGCACTGCTGGCCCGCCCAGCCTGGCGCGACCGCCCGCGCCGGCTCCGCCCGTGGCTCGGCGGCTGGGCAGCGGCCCCGGTACTCGCGCTCGCGGGCCTTCTCGGCGGCGGTTTCGGCGCCGGACTGGCGATCGCCGTCCGAAAACTGCTCCGCACCGAGAAGCTGGCCCTGCCGACGACGTACGACCTGGTCACCGTTCTGTGGGGCGGCGGACTGGGCCTGATGGCCTTGCTCGCCATCGCCGGATACGCCATCGCCGTCCCCCTGCGCCGCCGCCGACGCGGCGTCCCGCCCATCGTCGAACTGATGGAACACGACGAACAACAGGAACAGGACGCCGCCCGAGCCTGGGCACGCTCGGCTTGGGAACGCCGCCACCTGCACCACCTGGCCGTGATCGTCGCCCTCGGCCTCTGCGTCGGCGCGATCGCCCTGTTAGTCGTGCGGTTCGGCTTCAACCTGCAACCAGGCTGGTTCACCACGGTCTCGGCGATCGGCGTATTCGCGCTGGGCGCGCTGGCCGCAGGTCTGCTGCGAGTGGTCTACTCCGCCGCCCGCTCCCCCCAACGAAGCCGCCACCTGGGCGCACTCGCGGACCTGGTCTCTTTCTGGCCGCGCGCCGCCCACCCCGGCGTACCCCCTTGCTACGCGCTCAAGGTCGTCCCCGAACTGGCAGCACGAGTGAAGGAACACTTAGCCGAACCCGGCACCCGAGTCGTGCTGTCCGGCCTGAACCTCGGCAGCATCCTCACCGTGCTCACCGCGGCTCAACTCAACGCCGAACTCCCCCAGGACGAACGCGACCGAGTCGGCCTTCTCACCGCAGGCTCCCCCTTGCAGTGGGGCTACCAGCGCGCGTTCCCCGCAGTCCTGCCGCAGGACTCGCTGGCCGACTTGTTCTCCGCATTGGACGGCCGCTGGCGCGCACTGTGCCGAGGCACCGACATCTTCGGCGGCGGCGTGACCACCTGGCGCCACCAAACGAGCAACGGCCACCTGCTGGGCGAGGGCTACCTCCCCGAAGGCAAATGGGGAGCCCTGGAAACCACCCCGGACGACGCAGGAGTTCTCATCCTCGGCGGCGACCACTGGGTCCCCGATCCCCTGCGCGCCCCCGACGGCCGCAGCCGCTGGGCCCCCGGAGTCCTCAAACACACTGAATACCTGGCCGACCCGGAGTGGGACAACGCCGTAGCGATGGCCGCAGGCCTAGGCCGCCCCAACGGCCGCGCCAGAACCCTAGGCGAACAAGGCTCCCTGTTCGGCGACCTGCCCCGCCCCCGCTAGCTCCGCCGGCAGGGCAGTAAGCGCCACCCTCAGGAACTCAGATTCCCTCAGCCCTGAAACCGGCACCAGCGCACCCAGCGGACCCAAGCACCCACACCGCCCCCGCACCCCGATACGAAGCCTCCCTGCGGTCGGTGGGTGCTTGTCAAGGCATCTTTCCCGCCTTGACAAGCACCCACCGACCGTCAGCACAATCAAGCTTCGGGGTGCGGGGCCAACCCCAAGCGCAATGTCGCCCGCCAGGGCGACGAGCCGCCCCCGAGCGAGATCAGTTAGTCCCGCGACGCCGCACCTTCAGCAGCACCAGCAACGCGCCACCGCCAACGATCAACACCCCGCCAACCCAGAACAGCCAAGCGTTGTCGAACCCGGTGTTGGCCAGACCGCCCCCGGTCCCGTTCTCGTTCCCGGCCGGAACAACAGCCGGAGCACTGGTCGTGGCAGGCGCAGACGTCGCACCAGCCGGAGCCGAGGAGGTAGCCGAGGCACCAGGCGAAGTGGTCGGCGCCTCCGAGGTCGGCTGCGACGGAGTCGTGGTCGGCGTCTCCGAAACCGGCGGCTTGGTCGGCGCGGTCTTGGTGCCGCAGGCGAACCAGTGGCTGATCGTCGGCAGCTGCTCGCCGCGGTTGAACGGCGAGCGCAGCTTCTCCCACGGCGGCGTGGCCGACATGCCGCGCTTGCCCGGCACGTACACGTTGTAGCCAGGCCCGCCCTTGACCACGATCGCGGTGACCGTGACGCCCTCGCCCACCGCGGTGACGTTCAGGTATTTGTCCTTCTGCGTGCCGCCGGTGACGGTGAGGTCGCCCGCGCCGAGCAGGTCGCCGGACACCTTCGCCTCGACGCAGGTGGTCGCGTTGCCCTCGACCGGCTTCGCCCGGTCGTCGTCGGTGGTGCAGGCGAGCGCCGAGGTCGCGGTGCCGAGCAGGGCGAGTCCGGCCACCGCGGCGACCGTGAAACCGGCGCGCAATCTGGTGCTGATGGGCATGGAGTTACTCCTCAGGGAAAAATCCGAACGGGGGATAACACACGCGGAGAACTGCGACCCTCCGTAGGAACCCCGACCACTGTTCGTGCGAATTACCCGAGAGTGATTAACCCGTCAGAGGGAAGACGACGCGGAGGGTATCGCACCGCCACGAGTCCTTTCCCCCAGGGACCGGGTCGCCGCCCGAACCGAGATCCGCGAGTTGCGCATCCGTGACCACCGGTTCCCCGACCGCACGAAAACGGCCCGCCGTCCAAGGTGGACGGCGGGCCGCGGGAACGACGATGCGCGGGTCAGTCGGCGACCGGCGGCGCGGGTTCGGAAACCGCCCCGCCCTGCTCAACGCCCGACTGCCGCTTCCCGAGCAGCGAATGCCGCCGGCTGTAGGCGAAGTAGATGACCACGCCGATCACCATCCAGGCGACGAACCGCAGCCAGGTCAGCACGGTCAGGTTCAGCATCAGCCACAGGCACGCCAGGATCGCCAGCGGCGCGATGACCCACACGCCCGGCACGCGGAACGCGCGCGTCAGGTCCGGGCGGGTCTTGCGCAGCACCAGCACGCCCGCGGACACGAGGATGAACGCGAACAGCGTGCCGACGTTGACCATTTCCTCGAGCTTGTCGGCCGGGAAGAACGTCGCGCCCGCCGCGACCAGTGCGCCGACCACGAGCGTCGCGCGCTTCGGCGTACCGCGGTCGCTCGTCTTGGCCAGCGAACGCGGCATGAGGCCGTCGCGGGACATCGCGAAGATGATCCGCACCTGGCCGAGCATCAGGACCATGACGACGGTGGTCAGCCCGGCCAGCGCCCCGACGGAGATGACGTTCGCGGCCCAGTCGACGCCGTTCGCGGAAAACGCGGTGGCGAGCGTCTTGTGGCTGCCGTCGCCCGCCGAGGTCGACAGGTCGGTGTAAGGCACCATGCCGACGACCACGAGCGACACCGCGACGTACAGGACGGTCACGATCGCCAGCGAGCCGAAAATGCCGCGCGGCACGGCCTTCTGCGGGTTGCGGGTCTCCTCCGCGGTGGTCGCGACGATGTCGAATCCGATGAACGCGAAGAACACGATCGACGCGCCGGCCAGCAGGCCGAAGATGCCGAAGGAACTGCTGCCGCCGCCGGCGAGGAGCGAGAACAGCGACTGGTCGACGCCGCTCGACCCGGATCCGGCGGGCTTGCCCTCGGGAACGAAGGGCGTGTAGTTGCTCGACTTGATGTAGAAGAAGCCGAGGATGACCACGAACAGCACGACGGCGACCTTGATGCCGGTGATCACCATCGAGAACCGCGACGACAGCTTCGTGCCGAGCACCAGCAGCGTCACCAGCGCGGCCACGACGATGAACGCGCCCCAGTCGATGCCGAAACCGCCGCCGAGATCGATCGACGTCTTGGTTCCCTTGCCGAAGATGTACTCCAGCACCGTCTGCAGATAAGACGACCAGCCCTTGGCGACCGCGGCGGCGCCGACGGCCAGCTCAAGGATCAGGTCCCAGCCGATGATCCACGCCATGAACTCGCCGAAAGTGGCGTAGGAGAACGTGTACGCGCTGCCCGCGACCGGGACGGTGGAAGCGAATTCGGCGTAGCACAACGCGGCGAGCGCACAGGCGATCGCCGCGATCACGAACGCGACGGACACCGAAGGACCGGCGAAGTCCCCTGCGGTGCGCGCGGTGAGCGTGAAGATGCCGGCGCCGATGACCACCGCGACGCCGAAGACCGTGAGGTCCCAAGCGCTCAGGTTCCTGCGGAGTTTCGTCTCCGGTTCATCGGTGTCCGAAATGGACTGCTCGATTGACTTAGTGCGCCACAACCCAGTGCCGGGCAACGTTGACCTCCTGCGGTGACCTTCGTGGGGACCGGGCGCCACCCTAGCCTGTCAGTTGGGCGCCAGCTGTCCGGACAGTCAGCGCGTCTCGCGGTCGAGGTCGGGCTCCAGGTAAATCAGCGTCGCGACGGGGACTTTCGCGCGCACGCGGGCCTCGGCGTCGTCGATCGCACCGGCGATCGCGGCGGTGTCGAGACCGGGCACGAGCGCGAGCTTCGCCGCGACGAGCAGCTCGTCCGGGCCGAGGTACTGGGTGCGGATGTGGATGACGCGCTCGACCTTGCCCGCGGCCAGCTCGTCCACAATGGTCGCGAGATCGGTTTCGGTCGCACCTTCGCCGATCAGCAGGCTCTTCATCTCGACGATCAGGATGATCGCGATGACGCCGAGCAGCACCCCGATGAAGACGGTGCCGATGCCGTCGAACACCGGGTTTCCGGTCAGCACCGAAAGCCCGACGCCGAGCAGCGCGAACACGAGGCCGAGCAGCGCGCCGGAGTCCTCCAGCAGCACCACCGGCAGCTCGGGCTCCTTGGCCTGGCGGATGAACCGCCACCAGCTCGCGTTGCCCTTGATCTTGCGCGATTCGCCCATCGCGGTGAGGAAGCTGTAGCCCTCGAGACAGATCGCGACGACCAGAATGACCACCGCGACGACCGGCGTCTCCAGCGGCTGCGGCTCGATGATCTTGTGGATGCCCTCGTAGAGCGCGAACGCCGCGCCGAGGGTGAAGAGCATGAGCGCGACGATGAACGAGTAGAAGTACCGGTCCCGGCCGTAGCCGAACGGATGCTCCTTGGTGGCGCGCCGCTTCGAGGTCTTCTGCCCGAGCAGCAGCAACCCCTGGTTCGACGTGTCGGCCAGCGAGTGCACCGCCTCCGCCAGCATCGACGACGACCCGGTGACCAGGAAGCCGACGAACTTGGCCACCGCGATCCCGGCGTTGGCGGCGAGCGCCGCGATGATCGCCTTGGTTCCCCCGCCAGCTGACACTTCCCGCTCCCTGCTCCGCGCCCGAATTGCCCGGTGGGAGCCTAGAGGAGCCTCGATGGAGGGAAGCGCCGGGCCTGACAATCAGCTGGTCAGATCACAGCTCGCAAGCCCCGGCGGTAGCCCGGAACAGCTGCGACCGCTCCCCGCCCAACGGCCGCACCCGCACCGCGGGATCCGCGGCGGGCAGCCACACCGACTGCCCCCGGCGCAATTCCACCTGCTCCCCGTCCGAGGCGAGCACCAGAAGATCCCCTTCGGTGCACAACAGGATCTGCGGACCGGCCGAATCGACCTCGATCTCGGCGTCGTCGCCGGCCGCCCATTCCATTCGGGACAGTTCGAATTCCGGGGCGTCCGTGTGGTACACCGCCATCCGCTGGCCGGCGCATTCTCCGTGCTGCACCGGCATTTCTCCGCACGCGAAGTCGACCACGCGCAACAGCTCCGGCACGTCCACGTGCTTCGGGGTGAGGCCGCAGCGCAGGATGTTGTCCGAGTTCGCCAGGATCTCCACCGCGGTGCCGTGCAGGTACAGGTGCAGGTTCCCGGCGGGCAGGTAGATCGCTTCACCGGCGCGCAGGGTCAGGCGGTTGAGCAGCAGCGCGGCCAGCACGCCTGCGTCGCGCGGATGGGTCTCGCCCAGTTCCAGGATCGTGCGGCATTCCGTCGCGAACTCGCCGTGGTCCTGGACGTGCCGGACACACGCGTCGAGCACCTCCGGCAGCAATTCGTCCAGCGCGGACTGCGGCAGCGTGATCCAGGTGGTGAACAGCGCACGCAGACCGGCCGGATCCGGTTGGGCTTCCAGCAGGCCGGTGTACTTGCCCAGCCCCGGCGTCTCGATCGCCTTCAGCAGCTTGACCGTGCGGTTCGGGTCGCGGAACCCGGCGAGCGCGTGGAACTCCGTCAGCGCGCAGACCAGCTCCGGCTTCGCCGTCGGGTCGGGGTAGTTCCGGTTCGCGGCGTCGCGCGGGATGCCCAGCTTCTCCTCGCGGGCGTGTCCCTCCGCGGCCTGCGCCGCCGACGGGTGCGCCTGCATCGACAGCGGTTCTTCTGCGGCGAGGATCTTCAGCAGGAACGGCAGCCGGTTGCCCCAGCGCCGCGCGCAGTCCTCGCCGAGCTGGCCGACCGGATCGGCGTCGACGAGTTCGAGCAGGCTCAGTTCGGCGCCGTCCGGGCCGAGCACGTGCGACGGGTCCCCTGGGTGCGCTCCCATCCACAGCTCTGCCTCGGGGTGCGGCGCCGGCACCGGACGTCCCTGCAGCTGCGGGATGGCCGTTCGCGATCCCCAGGCGTAGGGCCGTACGGCGTTGCGCAACAGCTCCACTGTCAACTCCCAATCCTTCCCGTCGGCACTGGGCCGACGCACGCGGCGGCGGAACCGCCTGCCCGCGTTCCCCCCTGCTCCCTCAGGCGGAGGCCGGTTCGTATCTCCCGGCCCCGCCGATGCTGCCCGCCGCCAGCCCCAGGTACACCGCGGCCAGCTCGAACCGCAGCGCCAGCACCGCGGCGCGGACGATCTCGTCGGCCTCGATCTCCTCGGCGGGCGCGATCAGGTCCGCGCCCGGCAGGAACTCCTCGGCTTGGTACCGGGCCGCCTCGGTGGCCGGACCGGTCCGCACCGACAGCAGCAGCACCCGCGTCGCGACTCCACCAGGAGAGTCGTCCGGATCGGCGAAAATGTCTCGCTCCGCGCCGCCCGATTGTGCGACGCGGCGCAAAGCCGGCCGGGCCAGCGCCTGCCGGTAGTCCTCCACGTCGCACACCAGCGCGGCGTGCGCGGCGAACGCGTGCGCCGCGTGCTCGCCGACCGCCACCGCGACCGGGTCGAGCCCCCACAGCAGCGGCACCCGGTCCGCGACCCGCAGCGCGAGCGCTTTCGCCGGATTGGCGAACGACTCGCGAGCCAGGTAGTCCTTCTCCGCTTCGAGGTCGAGCTGGTCGGCGAGCGCCTGCACGTCCGCGACCAGCAGGCCGAGCGCGTTCGCGGTGAGCAGCCCGGCGGCGAGCCCGCGCGGGAACGCCAGCTCCGGCGGCACCGGCACGCGCGGCGCGAGCAGCACGCCCTTGCCCGCCACCGACGCCGCGACCGGTCCTTCGGCGGGCCCGGACAGCACCACCGACGCGCCGAACCGGGCGGCACGCTCCAGCGAAGCGGCCAGCTCGCGGTCGCCCGCGTCGTCGGTGTGCGCGAACACCACGTCCAGCGCGCCGATCCAGGCCGGAACCGATTCGGCCACCACGACCGGCACCGGGCACGACGGCGTGAGCAGCGCGGCCAGCAGCCGGGTGAGCGTGCGGCTCACCCCGGGCCGGTCGATGAGCACCAGCGAACGCGGCCGCCCGACGTCCAGCCGTTCGCTCAGCTCCAGTTCGGCCGCCGCCTCGGCGGTGGCCCGCACCTGCGCGCCCGCCATCGCGGCAGCACGCAGCAACCCCGCGCGGTCGGCGTCGGCCAGCCGCGCGGAGTCGTCGAGCAGGGAATCGTCAAGCATGGTCAAGCACTGTCGCCGTGGTCAGCGTCGGGCCCGGCCGAGCCGGGCAGCGTCGCCTCGTCGAGCAGCAGCACCGGGATGCCGTCGCGCACCGGGTACACCCGGCCGCATTCGGTGCAGGTCAACGCGTCGGCCTCGGCGTCGTCGGGCGTGCCGGGACGCAGCGGCGCGTGATCCGGCGACGGGCACGCGAGGATCTCCAGCAGCTGTGCGTCAAGCGTGATGGCCATAGTTCCTCCATACCACGCGTTGTTGGGGTGTTGAGGGCGCCTTCCGGACACAATCCGGCGCCAGCCGGTCAGGCCCGGACAATGGCCAGCACCTCGGCGGTGAGCGCCTCGACCGCGGCCCGGTCGGCGGCCTCCACGTTGAGCCGCAGCAGCGGTTCGGTGTTGGAGGGGCGCAGGTTGAACCACGCGCCGCCGGGCAGCTGCACGGTGAGCCCGTCCAGCTCGTCGATCTGGACGCCGGACTTGCCCGCGTACGCGTCTTTCACCGCGAGCATCCGCGCGACCTGATCGCTGACCGTCGAGTTGATCTCGCCGGACGCCGCGTAGCGCGAGAAGTCCTGGGTGAGCGCGGACAGCGGGCCGTTCTGCTCGCCGAGCGCGGCCAGGACGTGCAGCGCGGCCAGCATGCCGGTGTCGGCGCGCCAGAAGTCGCGGAAGTAGTAGTGCGCGGAGTGCTCGCCGCCGAAAATCGCACCGGTGCGGGCCATCTCGGCCTTGATGAAGGAGTGCCCGACCCGCGTGCGCACCGGCTTGCCGCCGTGCTCGGCGACGATCTCCGGGACGCCCTTCGACGTGATCAGGTTGTGGATGACCGTTCCGCCCGGCTCCTTGGCCAGCTCGCGCACCGCGACCAGCGCGGTGATCGCGCTCGGGGAGACCGGCTCGCCGCGCTCGTCCACGACGAAGCAGCGGTCCGCGTCGCCGTCGAACGCCAGCCCGGCGTCCGCGCCGACCTCGCGCACCTTGGCCTGCAGGTCGACGATGTTGGCCGGGTCGAGCGGGTTGGCCTCGTGGTTCGGGAAGGTGCCGTCGAGCTCGAAGTACATCGGCACGACCTCGATCGGCAGTCCCTCGAAGACGGTCGGGACGGTGTGCCCGCCCATGCCGTTGCCCGCGTCGACCACGACCTTGAGCGGCCGCGAGCCGGAAAGGTCGACGAGATTGCGCAGGTAAGCGGCGTAGTCGCTGAGGACGTCACGCTCGGAGACGGTGCCGCGCTGGCCTTCGAAGGCGGGGACGCCCTGCTCGACGGTGTCGCGGATCTCAGCGAGGCCGGTGTCCTGCCCGACCGGCGAGGCTCCGGCGCGGCACATCTTGATGCCGTTGTACTTCGCGGGGTTGTGGCTCGCGGTGAACATCGCGCCCGGCAGGTTGAGCGAGCCGGAGGCGAAGTAGAGCTGGTCGGTGCTGGCCAGGCCGATCGACACCACGTCGAGGCCCTGGGAGGTCACCCCGTCGGCGAACGCCGCGGACAGCTCCGGCGACGAATCGCGCATGTCGTGGCCGATCACCACGGCCGGCGCCTCGGGTTTGATGAGCAGCGCGAACGCGGCCCCGAAGTCCCGGACGAGGGCGGCGTCGAGCTGTTCGCCGACCACGCCGCGAATGTCGTAGGCCTTCACGATGCCCGAAAGGTCTGGCACGCCTTCTCCCCGCCGCTAGTTCCGTGGCGACGCCACTCGCGCCGCGGGCGAAAGCCTACCGGTCGGGGGGACGGCTCAGGCGCGCCCCGGGAGGACGCGCAGATGGCCGCGCCTGCCGGAGGGCCCTTCGGGCTCGGGCTGCGCGGGCGGGACGTCGGAGCGGCCGGCCTCGCGGACCGCCTCGGCCAGCGCGGTCAGCTCGTCGGCGGACTGCTCAGGAGCGGCGAAGGCCCCTTCGTGGCGGACGACTTCCCAGCCCTTCGGGACGGTCAGCCGCAGCGCGTGGGCCTCGCAGAGGTCGTAAGAATGCGGTTCGGAAGCGGTGGCCAGCGGCCCGACGACCGCGGTCGAGTCCTGGTAGGCATACGTGAGCGTGGCGACAGCGGGTTCGAGGCAACCCGTTCGCGAACATTTCCGTACGCTCCGCACGATCCGAAACGATAGCGCGTCGCCGCAAGCGAGTACCGGCGACACGCGCGTTCCCCTGGCGACCGCATAGACTTGGACGGTGGCGACGGCTCGTGACTACCGACAACGGCAGCGGCTGCGACGGGACCGGCACGGCCGGGGCCTGCGCGGAACGCTCTATCCGGCGTCCCTGCCCGCGGCCGCGAGCCGCGCGGAACGCTTCGACGCCCTGGTGCTGGACGCCCTGGAGCCCATCGAAGCCCGCTGGCGGCACGAGCTGACGAAACTGGACGTAGCGGTAGACGACGTCCCCGAAGTCCGCATGGACGGCCGAGCCCCCGCAGACGGCGTGCTCCACGACGGAGCAGTCCCCCTGTCCCGCCTGGTGCCCGCCGGAGTCGACCGAACCGGCCTGCCCACGCGCGCCCGCATCGTCCTCTACCGCCGCCCGCTCGAGGCCCGCGCCAAAGACCCGTCCGAACTGGCGGACCTAGTCCACGACGTCCTGGTCGAGCAGGTCGCCGGCTACCTGGGCGTAGAACCAGACGTCATCGAAGGCGACTGACCCTCCGCCTACGGACCGCAGCCGATCCGAAGCCGCCCAGCGCAATCAACCTTCGGGGTGCCCCACGCCCACCCGGGTGCAATGTCGCTGCCATGCGACGAGCCTCTCAGTCCCGCCGCCGAGACGGAATAGCCGTCAACGCCGTAAACAACACCGCAGCCAACTGCACCAACAGCAACAACCCCCGCTCAGTCCCAGGAAACGTCACCGACACCTCTGAAGACTTCGCAGGCACAGACACCGCGACCTGGTGCCCCCAGGCAGGCACGATCGGCACAGCCTTCCCGTCAACGCTGGCCTGCCACCCGGCCTCCTGCTCAGCCGCCAGCACGAGCAACCGCCCAGTCGGCCCCTCAGAAGCCCGCACCCGGACGTCCGGCAACCGAGCAGCCACCGGTGAAATCCCCGGGTTGGTCCCCGGCGCACCCCCACCGGTCACCGCCTGCTTGGCCAGCTCCGGCGAGATCAACGCCACCTCCCCGGACTTGGGCAGCAACCGCAACGTAGGCCGCCCGTCCGACATCGGCGCAGCCACCGCGGCAAGATCACTGGCCGCAGCAGCAAACGCCCGAGCATCCGTCCCCGCGGGCAACACCACGTACTGCACGCCTGAAGCCGCAGCAGCCGCGTACACCCGCTTCAACGCCGCGACATCCCCTTGTCCCAGCCCACGCCGCCACTCCGCCAACCGCTCCGGGGTTCCCTTGACCGGCGCGAGCTCGTCATCCCCAAAGAGCGCCAACCGCCCCCCGGTCTGCCGAACCTGCCCAGCACTGACGTCCAGCACCGCCCGTCCGGTAGCCGCGACATCCGCCGCCACCTCAGGCGCGAGCTGCGGCCGCGCCGCCGCCGTCAACGGCCCCTCCGAACCAGTCGCGACCGCCCCGGCAGCCAGCGCAGCCACCACTACAACCCCAGCAACCGCCAGCACCTTCGGCAGCCACGCGGCAGGCATCGCCGAGCCACCCCGCTGCCAAGTCGCCAGCACGGCCCACAACAGCCCAGCCCCAACGACGAGCAACGGCACCCCGGCATACCCGGACGCAGGCGCCCCGCCCTGCATCGGCGTCAACTGCACCTGCCGCACCAACACCACGCCGATCAGCCCCAGCACCGCAAGCGCCAGCCCGCCAACGACCTGCTTCCGCGGCCGCACCACGAGCGCGACAAGCGTCGCCGCGAGCACCACGACCCCGATCGGCCACGCTCCCGGCCCGCCCGGCGTGAGCCCAGCGAGATCCGTAGCCGACGCAGGCGCCGCCGGACCGCCGAGACCTTGCAGCAGCAGTTCCGGATGCCGCAGCAGCACAGTCGGCCAGGGCAGCAGCAGAACCAGCGGCAACAGCACGACAATCCCGACCGACGCCACCCGCCGAGCCAGCCCGGACGGCGCGGGCAACACCACGAACCCGACGAGCAGACCCACCAGCGCAAGCCCATGCGCGAGCGGCGAAAACGCCCCAAGCAACGCGACGCCGAACGCCGACAGCGCTGAGACGTGCAGCCACCGCGTCCCCGGCCGAGTCAGCAACCGAACGATGCCCGCCACCACGAGCGGCAGCACGAGATGCACTACAACCACATCAAGCCGCCCCTGCGCGACCGACGCCGTGGCGGCAGGAAGCAACGCGTACGTCGCGGCAACAGCAGCGCGCACCCAGCGGCGCACAGCGAGCTTGCGAGTGGCGACGTACGCGCTGAGCGCGGCGAGCGGGATGTCGCCGATGAGCAAGATCGCCACGAGCGCGGCCGGGCCGCCGATCGGAGCGAAGATCGCGCCGATCGTGCCCAGCACCGGCAGCGTGGCGGGAGCGGGCGCGCCGGTGCCGCCCGCGACCGAATGCCACGGCGACAGGTACGTCGACCAGATCTCGCCGAGCCCGCCGACCGGCAGCAGTTGGCCGCCCCACAGGTCGAGACCGAGCCGTCCGCGGTTGAGCACCAAAGCCAGCGCGGTGAGCAGAACGACCAGCACCACCGGCGGCGCGAAGACGGTCGCGGCGAGCACCCGTCGCCGGTTGACCTCCACGAACACCAGATCCGGTTCCGGCGCGGCCGGTTCCGGACGAGGTGACGGCGACGGCTGGGCCGTGGTCTCCTCGACCGGCTCAGTGTCCTCTTCGGACACCGGGGCTTCCGGCAGGGTGACCGCGACGACCGTGCCCGGACGGCGCAGCCCCCGGCCGCGAGTGCTCAGCCCGCGCAGCGCACCGGCGGGCAAGGCGTCCGGACCGACCGGACGCGCGCCGGACGCGGCGAGCGCCTCCGGCGGAATCCACGCCGACTCCTGCTCGACGCTTTCCGGCACCGTCCCGAGTGCTACATCGCTCTGTACCCCGCGCCGGACGAGTCCGACCACCCCGGCGCTGATCGCGTTGCGCAGCCTCGCGATCCGGCTCGTGAAGAGCCCGCGGACGGTGCCCGGCCGCGGCTGCTCGCGCCGCCACGCACGGGCCGTGCGGAGATTTCCCTTGCCCCCGCACAGGTATCCGAGCGCGGCCAGTTCCGCGCCTGCTTCGGTGGTGCGCCGCAGCACGAAGAACACGAACGCGCGCAGCACCAGCATGACCGGCAGCCGGACGAGCCCGAACCAGAACGACGGGGCCGAGCAGTTCACGAGAAAGACGCGTACGCCGTGCGAACGGTTCAGCGCGGCCAGCGGACGGCCGGCGGCGTCCGGGGTGCGCTGCCCGGTGGACAGGGCGCGAGCGTGCCGGACGCGCGCGGAGGGCACCGACAGCACGAGCGAGCCCGCCGCGTTGGCGCGCCAGCCGAAGTCGAGATCCTCGCGCAGCAACGGGAAGTCCTCGTCGTAGCCGCCGAGTGCGTCCCAGAGTTCCCGCTGCACCAACGATCCGGCGCTCGGGACGGCGAGGACCTCGCTGGGTTCGCCGTCCGGCGCGGCCATCTGCTGGCGGTGCCCGGAGGCGTCGGTGGACAGCCCCGCCTCGACGATCAGCCGCGGATCGGTCCAGTCGGTGCCGAGCGGCCCCAGCACTTTCGCGGACGGGTTTTCCTCCGCGGCGCGGACGAGCTGGTCGAGGCAGTCGGGTTCGGGGGCGCAGTCGTCGTGCAGCACCCACAGCCAGGTTCCCGGGTCGCCCCACCGTTCCACCGCGTGCGCGACGCCCGCGGCGACCGCCTCCGCGAACCCGGTTTCACTCGTCAGAGTGACAACTCCGGACAGCACCGGCTCCTCGGCGGCCGCTCCCGGCTGCGCTGCGTCGGCGAGCAGTTTCGCGGTACGGTCGGTTGATCCGGTGTCCACGGCGAGCACGTGCCGCGGACGGACTGTGCTGCGCCGCAACGCGGAAAGCGCCAGCGGCAGCCATTCTTCGCCGTCGTGACAGACCACAATGGCCAGAACGGGCAACGTCCGCACAGCGGGCGGAACGACAGTGCGAGGCAAGAACGGCTCCTGCTCGGACGGGACGATGGGTGCGGTCACCCTACGGCCTGCGCCGAAGGGCGGGCACCGGCCCACGCCGCGCGTCCGGCGGATCCCACCGCGTGGACGAACCGAGACAAAAGAAATTCCGCGAGTGCCGAACCCGCACTCAAGCGAGCGACCGGCGGCACCCGATTCGGCCGCGAGATCCGCGGCGTCCCGGGGGTTCCGGCGCGGAAGACGAAGATCACAAAGAGAACCGCGGCACAGCACCGATTTTCCGGCGGCCGTGACGGCACTTCCGCCCTCACGCTCGCCGCCGGACCGGGCCGCGTGAGTCTGGCGAATGTGCCCGGCACCACCTCGGCGAGGACTCCCATCCCGCCGTGGCGCACCGGCCGCAGCACTCGCTCGCCGCCAGCCGGCGACGGGGCGCGCCCCCGGTCCGCGTGGACCGGGGGAGCCGAAACCCGTTTAGACGGCCCGTTTCTTCAGCTTGCGACGTTCCCGTTCGGACAGTCCGCCCCAGATGCCGAAGCGCTCGTCGTGCGCCAGCGCATACTCGAGACAGTCGTCCTTGACCTCGCAGCCAAGGCAAATCCGCTTGGCCTCGCGGGTCGAGCCGCCCTTCTCGGGGAAGAACGCCTCCGGGTCGGTCTGCGCGCACAGGGCGCGCTCCTGCCAGTCCTGCTCCTCGGGGACGTCGAAAAGGTCGGTCAGATCCCCGAGCTGCTGCTCCGGGTTCTCTCCCCAACCCACGACGTGCCCCCATTCCCTGTTGTCCGCTTCCAACCGCACGTCCGCCTCCTCGCTCCTACGCACTCCCCAGGCTGGCGGTGGTGAAACGACACCCGCTGCCCCCTCCGACAGCGAATGACATCACTGTGATTACACCTGTGTAGTGCGGCCAGGTCAAGCCGAGTAGCGAGTTCGGGGGATCTCTGTGCCCGGGTGCGCAAGGGGACACGCCGAAGACTTCACACCGGGCATACGGAAGACTGGTGGGGTGCAGAGATCAGCAGTGCGTCCGAGCCCGATCTTCCTCGGCATCCTCGCCGTCGCCGTCGCCGGTGGTTTCCTGGCTGCATACGGTGATTCCACGACTCTTCTCGGTTCCCGCGATCCGATGTTCATCGCGGGCGTCGTGCTCCTCGTCGCGGGCGGCTGGATGACGTCGCTGACGCTCCACGAGTTCGGGCACGCCTTCGTCGCCTTCCGCGGCGGTGATCACGAGATCGCTCACAAGGGGTACCTCTCGCTGGACGTCCGGCGCTACGCCGACCCCGTCCTGTCCTTCGTGCTTCCGCTCATCTTCTTGCTGATCGGCGGCATCCCGCTGCCCGGCGGCGCGGTGTGGATCAACCGCGGCGCGCTGCGCAACCGTGCCACCGCGTCGTGGACCTCGCTGGCCGGCCCGCTCAGCAACCTCGCCGTCGGCGCCGCGCTGTGTCTCGCGACGATGCTGATCCCGATGGCGTCCGGCCTCTTCTACGCGATGTCGTACCTCGCGCTGCTGCAGATGATGACCTTCCTGATCAACATCCTGCCGGTGCCGGGACTGGACGGCTGGGGCGCGCTGGAGCCGTACCTCTCACCGCAAGCCCGGGCGTTCGGCGCGCGGGTGCGGCCGTGGGCTCCGCTGGTGCTCTTCGCGCTGTTCTTCCTTTTCCGGCCGGTGTCGGATCTGCTCTGGACGATCGCCGGGGCCATCTACGAACCGCTCGGCGGCAACGCGATCGCGGCCGCCGTCGGGCAGAAGGCGTTCCTCTTCTGGCACTGAGGGCTCAGGCCCACTCCCGGTGGGCCATGAGCCACGCGTGCGCGCGCTTCCAGACCTTTTTGAGCCCGGAGCGCTCGCCGAGGTAGTCGCCCGCCGCGCCGACCACCGGCAGCATCCCGAGCACCCGGTGGAACCATCGGCCGCGCGGGCGCTTCTCGAGTTCGCCGGTGATCCCCCACAGCGATTTGCCGAGGTGCCAGAGCGTGCTGGCGACGGCTTTCGCGGTCACCTTGCCGTGTTTGCGGTGGGATTCGTCGAGGTCCTCGGTGAGCCGCGCGGTCTCACTGTCCTCTGCGGACTTCGCGGACTTGTCATGGCTCGCGCCCGCCGCGAGGTCGGCGTCGATGTCGCGTTCGAACAGCACCGAGGCGATCAGCCGGACGCGGCTGCCGACGTCGGTCACGCCGTACTCCCCCGCGATCGCGCACAGCACCAGTCCCTGCGACGCCGCGCCGAGGGTGTCCTGCACCGGCAGCCGGTCGGCGAGCGCGCCGCCGAGTCCGGGGATCGACGTCAGCAGCGAGGTGAGCCTGCCGACGCGGTTGACCCACCAGCTCGCGCGCTGGTCGATGTCCATCGCCGCCCATCCCGCGGTGCCGGGCACCTTCACCGTCGTCAGCGCGTGGAGCATTTTCTTCTTGAAGCCCGCGTCGGAGAATTCGCCCTCGCCGCGCCGGGCCCGCGCCTGCAGGCCGAACGGGTCCGCCTCGCGCAGGGCGTCGATCATCGGCGCGCAAGCACGGACGAACGGGCGCAGGATCGCGACGACCTGACGGTCCGAAATGGCCTCAGACACGGGCGCCTCCCTTCGCCGCGGCCCGGCCGAGCCCGCCGCCGAGGACCAACGCGGCGGGCAAGGCACTCGCGCCGAGCAGCAGCAGCGCGCGCCAGTCCTGGACCAGCACGACATCGCCGCCCGGACCGAACAGGCCGACCCCGAACACGACGAGTACCCACACCAGCAGCGGTACGAACGAGAGCCCGGGGCGGACGAGCTTCGCCGCGGTCAGCACGAGCCACGGCGTGGTGACCGCGCCGACCACCGCGGTGATCGGGAACGGCACCTCGCCGAGCGGGCCGAGCCGCAGCGGGAGGAAGAACAGTTCGAGCAGCGCCAGCACGACCGCGTCGAACGCCAGCAGCACCAGCATCAGCCACTGGTCGCGAGTGAGCGGGGCGGACACCGTCACCACCCGCCGAACAGGTCGGTCCCGGCTCCGGCGGCGTCGCCGTGGGCGAGCACGAAGTATTCGGCGGACGGGATCGGCTGCGCGATGTTGTTGGTCAGCGCGAAGTGGCTGACCGCGCCGTCGACCACGGTCAGCTGGGTTTCGTGCGCGCGCAGTGCGGCCAGCTTCGTCTGCCGGTGCGCGGAGATGTCGACCACAGTGGTGATCTTGCCGTCCGGAGTGGACGGAAGCTCGCCGTCGGCGGCCACCCGGAACGGTGAAGTTCCGTCGGCGCGCAGTTCGGCCAGGCCGACGGTGAGCGCGGCTTCGGACTGGACCACGTGGAAGACCCGCTGGACAGACGGGGCGTCCGGGGCCGCCGCCATGGTGATCTCGTGCGCGCGGATGTGGTCTGGGTGGCCGTAGCCGCCGAAGGAGTCATAGGTGACGACTACCTGCGGGGCGAAATCGTCGATCAGTTCGCGCAGCTGAGCGGTCTGCTCCGCCGCCGGCCCGCCGGTGAACGCCCTCGGGTGCGCGGCAGCGGGCGTGCCCGCCATGCCCGAATCGCGCCAGCGGCCGATGCCGCCGAGGTACTCGTGGCGCGCGAGGCCGAGCGCGGCGGCCGCTGCGGCCATTTCCCCGGATCGGTATCCGCCGAGCTGGTCGGCCTCCGCCGCGACGAGCCGCGCGAGCCGGGGCGGGACGATTTCGCCCTCTTCGCCGAGCGTGCAGGTCACGACGCACACCTCGGCGCCTTCGGCCGCGTAACGCGCGATGACCCCGCCGGTGGCGATGCTTTCGTCGTCCGGGTGCGCGTGGACCAGCAGCAGCTTCCGCTTCACGCCCTCAGGTTAATGACCGGTGGGTCCGTGGCCGGGAGGCCGACCCCCGGCGCGGCGTTCGGAGGCCGCGAACCCGCGGCGTGCACGGGAAAATGCATTCGCATCCCACGACGTCGGACCAGCGTCCCGGACCGTGGGCGTTCCCTTCCGCGGAACGTTCCGCGGTTCGGAATGCGCGGACGAGGACGCAAGATGCTCGGAACACCCACCGAGTACCGGTCGCCGTCCGGGCAGTCCTGCCCGTGCCCGGCGGCGGGCGCATTGTTTCGCTTCACGAGATCGGACCAATTTCTTGTCACTTCGGGTTCGTCGCGGCCACGTGACTGCTCCATTAGCTGGGGTACCGCGTACGGAACGGGGCGGTTATTGTCCGCCGGGCCTATTGGCCCACTGGACCGAACTGCCACCCGAACTGGTTCCGAATTTCCGTGATCAACTACTAACCGTAGTCGATCAAGTGCGGAAACCACGGTGCAACCAGGGGGCACGAGATATCTGTTCCGCAACGATCTCACTGAGAGTGTCCGGATCGATAGGTTTGCCGTCTGTCCAATGCCTAAGTTTCACGGCTACGGTGAGCAACGCGATACCGATCGGTGCTTGCGCGTCAGGAAGAGCCGCCTCGCAAACCCGCGACGGCGTCGAGCAAGGAGAATGAATGTTAGTGACGACTAGGTCGCGTGCCGCGAAACTCGGCGCGTTCGTCGCGGGCGCGGCCCTTCTGCTCTCCGCATGCGGTGGTGGCGGAGGCGGCAACAGCGCGGTGCAGACCGGGCAGGCATTCGCCGACTGCGACAAGAACCCGAACACCTGCAACGCGGCACAGGCCGATCAGCTGACGCAGGGCGGCGACGTCACCTACGCCATCGAGAAGAACGTCCCGAACTGGAACGTCATCTCGGCCGAGGGCAACGTCTTCGAAACCGGCGAGGTCACCAAGGGCCTGCTGCCCTACACCTTCTACGCGACCCCCGACCTCAAGCCGGTCCTGAACAAGGACTTCGTCGAGTCGGCCGAGGTCACCAGCACCAGCCCGCAGACGGTGGTCTACAAGCTCAACCCGAAGGCCCAGTGGTCGGACGGCACGCCGTTCTCCGCCGACGACTTCATCTACAACTACAAGGTCCAGAACGGCAAGGACTGCCCCGACTGCGCCGCGGCCAGCACCGCGGGCTACGACCAGGTCAAGTCGGTCACCGGTTCCGACGGCGGCAAGACCGTGACGGTCGTGTTCGACAAGCCGTTCACCGACTGGAAGCTGCTCTGGAGCTCCGGCGGCGCGATGTACCCGGCGCACCTGGCCAAGCAGCACGGCGACACCAACACCCCGGCCGGCCTCGCGTCGTCCTTCAAGTGGTTCGGCACGACCGTCCCGACCTGGTCCGGCGGCCCGTGGAAGATCTCGAAGTTCGTCAACAACCAGTCGGTCACCGAGGTCCCGAACGAGAAGTACTGGGGCGCGAAGCCGAAGCTGAACAGCGTCATCTTCCGCGTCATCACCGACGCGACGCAGGAGCCGACCGCACTGCAGAACAACGAGGTGCAGGTCATCTACCCGCAGCCGCAGGTCGACCTGATCAACCAGGTCAAGAACATGCCGAACATCTCCTCGTTCATCGGCCTCGGCCTGACCTGGGAGCACTTCGACTTCAACCTGAAGAACCCGGCGCTGGCCCAGAAGCCGCTGCGCCAGGCGCTGTTCACCGCGGTCAACCGCAAGGACATGATCGCCAAGACCGTCGGCCAGTTCACCAACAAGGTCGAGCCGCTCAACAACCACAACTTCGTGCCGCAGCAGACCGGCTACAAGGACACGGTGAGCGCGACCGGCCAGGGCTCGGGTGACATCGAGAAGGCCAAGAAGATCCTGACCGACGCGGGCTACAAGCTGGCCAACAACCAGCTGAGCGACCCGAGCGGCAAGCCGGTTCCCGAACTGCGCATCCGCTACACCGTCGGCAACCAGATCCGGCAGAACGAGTGCGAGCTGTTCGCGCAGACCGCGGCTCAGCTGGGCGTCAAGGTGAAGGTCCAGTCCACCGACGACCTCGGCCAGACCACCACCAGCGGCGACTACGACGTCATCGTGTTCGCGTGGGTCGCTTCGCCGTTCCCCTTCGGCGGCGCGATCCAGAACTGGGGCACCGGGCAGGGCAACAACTACGGCAAGTACAGCAGCCCGCAGGTCGACAGCCTGATGGCGCAGGCCAACGCCGAGACCGACCAGACCAAGGCGGCGGACCTGCTCAACCAGGCCGACCAGATCATGTCCGAGGACGCGTACGTGCTTCCGCTGTACCAGAAGCCGACCTTCATCGCCTCGTCGGACAAGATCGCGAACATCCGCAACAACTCGACCCTCGACGGGCCGGTGTACAACATGGCGGAGTGGGGCATCCGGAAGTGATCAACGACCGGTAGATTCCCGCAGGAGCACCGGTGAAGGGCCGGCCGCAAAGCCGGCCCTTCACCGTATCCGCGAACGATTGCCCTTTTAGTTCCCGAACACCACGATTGCCCCGTTACGTCGCCAAGGCCCTGCCACCACGAGCGGCGGGCGCCGGCAGAACACCGTCCAGAGCAGGAAGACCTCCATGCTTGCCTTCGCACTGCGCCGGCTTTTCGTCTCGGTGCCGATCCTCATCGTGTCGACGTTCGTCGTCTTCGTGATGGTGTCGCTTTCGGCCAACCCGTTGACCCCGCTGATCGCGAGAAACCCGCCGCCGCCCCCTCGCACCATCGAGCTCGAACGCATCCGGCTGCATCTCGACCAGCCGATTCTCGAGCGATACTGGCACTGGATCACCGGCGTGCTGCACGGTGATTTCGGCCCCTCGGTCCAGTCCACCATGAACATCGGCAGCGAGGTGTTCGGCCGGTTCGGCGTGACGCTGCGGCTGATCGTGCTCGCCATGGTGGTGGCGCTGATCCTCGCCGTGCTGATCGGCGTGATCAGCGCGTCGCGGCAGTACTCCAAGTTCGACTACACCGCGACCTTCTTCGGCTTCCTCTTCCTGTCGATGCCGTCGTTCTGGTTCGCCCTCGTGCTGAAGCAGATCGGCATCTCGATCAACACGACGGTCGGCGACCAGGTCTTCTACACCATCGGTTCCTCGTCGGTGGTCGCCGCGGGCGGGTTCTGGGCCCAGTTCGGCGACGTGCTCGGCCACTTGATCCTGCCGACGATCTCGCTCGCGCTGACCAGTTACGCGGCCTGGAGCCGCTACCAGCGCGCGTCCATGCTCGAGGTGCTCAACAGCGATTACGTCCGCCTCGCGAGGGCCAAGGGCCTGCCGCGCTGGACGGTGACGCGCAAGCACGCGCTGCGCAACGCGCTGATCCCGCTGACCACGGTGACCGCACTCGACATCGGCTCGATCCTCGGCGGCGCCGTGGTGACCGAGACCGTGTTCCAATGGCAAGGCGCGGGCGCTTTCCTGCTGGACGCGATCAAGCGAAGCGACGTGTACGCGGTGGAAGCCTGGCTTCTCATCGCCGCCACGTTCATCATCCTGCTCAACTTGGTCGCCGATCTGCTCTACGGCCTGCTCGACCCGAGGATCCGCTATGCCTAACGACGTATTCGACACCCCGCCCACCACCCTGGGCGGTGCTCGGTTCGCTCCGGACGACCCGCAGACCCCGAAGGGTGCGCCGGAACGCGAGTTCACGGTCAAGGAGCGCAGCCAGGCTCAGCTGGTCTTCCGGCGGTTCCTGCAGCACCGGCTCGCGATGATCAGCCTCGTCGTGTTCGTGCTGATCATCCTGTTCGCCTACGTCGGAGCCGCGATCTGGAAGTACAACGCGGCCGACATCACCGAGCAGAACTCGGCCCCGCCCTCGGGCGACCACCCGTTCGGCACCGACGCGGTCGGCCACGACACCCTCGCGCAGGTGATGCGCGGGACGCAGATCTCGCTGCAGATCTCGATCCTCGTCGCGATCTTCGCGACCGTCGTGGGCACGGTCTGGGGCGCGGTCGCCGGTTATTACCGCGGCTGGCTCGACACGGTCCTGATGCGCATCGCCGACCTCGTGCTCACGCTGCCGCTGCTCGCGGTGGCCGCGGTGCTGGGCCACCAGTCCGGCGGCACGTGGTGGCTGATCGCGGTCGTCATCGGCGGGCTCTACTGGGCGTACGTGTCCCGGGTGGCCCGCGGCGTCGTGCTTTCCTTGCGCGAGAAGGAGTTCGTCGAGGCGTCCAAGGCGCTCGGCGCGAGCGACAGCCGGATCATCTTCCGGCACCTGGTGCCCAACGCGCTCGGCGCGATCATCGTCAACCTGACGATCCTCGTGTCCATCGCCATCCTGCTCGAGACGGCGCTGTCGTTCCTCGGCTTCGGCGTGCAGCCGCCGGACACCTCGCTCGGGCTGCTCGTGAGCAGCGCGCAGACCGCGATCGACACGCGGCCGTGGCTGTTCTACTTCCCGGGCATTTTCATCATCCTGATCGCACTGACGATCAACTTCATCGGGGACGGCCTGCGGGACGCGTTCGACCCCCAGCAGACGAAGGTGCGCGCATGACCCAGAACGGCTCGCAAGGACGCGGCGGCGATCCCGTCCTCGTCGTTGAGGACCTGACCGTGCAGTTCCCGACCAGCGAGGGCGTGGTCAGCGCCGTGCGCGGCGTGAACTACCAGCTTCGCCGCGGCGAGGTGCTCGGCATCGTCGGCGAATCGGGCTCCGGCAAATCGGTGACCTCGCTCGCGGTGATGGGCCTGCTGCCGAAGACCGCGAAGGTGTCCGGCTCGATCCGGTTCGGCGGGCAGGACCTGCTGAAGTCGAACGAGAAGGAACTGAACAGGGTCCGCGGCAAGGGCATCGCGATGGTCTTCCAGGACCCGATGACCTCGCTGAACCCGGTGTACACCGTGGGCGACCAGATCGCCGAGGCGATCACCGCGCACCACGACGTGCGCAAGGACGTCGCGAAGAAGCAGGCGATCGAACTGCTCGACCTGGTCCGCATCCCGAACCCGAAGCAGCGCGCGGACGAGTACCCGCACCAGCTGTCCGGCGGCATGCGCCAGCGCGTCGTGATCGCGATCGCGATGGCCAACAACCCGGACGTGATCATCGCGGACGAGCCGACCACCGCGCTCGACGTGACGGTGCAGGCGCAGATCCTCGAAGCACTGCAAGCCGCGCAGAAGGAAACCGGCGCGGCGATGGTGCTGATCACGCACGACCTCGGCGTGATCGCGGGCCAGGCCGACCGGGTGCACGTGATGTACGCGGGCAAGGTCGTCGAGTCCGGCACGGTCGACGACATCTTCTACAACCCGCGGATGCCGTACACGCTGGGCCTGCTCGGCAGCCTCCCGCGGCTGGACGTGAAGACCGAACGGCTCACGCCGATCACCGGTTCGCCGCCCGCCACGCAGAACATGCCGCCGGGCTGCCCGTTCAGCCCGCGCTGCCCGCTGTCGCAGCCGATCTGCGACGAGGAGGAACCCGAGCTCGTCGCGGGTCCGAACGGCCAGCACGCGGCCTGCCACTTCACCGAGCAGGTCGTCGGGAAGGACCCGGCCGAGCTGTTCAGCGCCACCTCGGCCGACGCGGCAGCCGTCCCGGTCGCCGTGGACGCCATCGCGACCGACACGGAGACGAACCAATGAGCGAGGCCACGGCGGGACAGGCCCCCGTCCTCTCCGCGCAGAACCTGGTCAAGCACTTCCCGATCCGCGGCGGCGGCATCCTGCGCCGCGTTTCGGGAGCGGTGCAGGCGGTGTCGGACGTGTCGTTCGACATCTACCCGAACGAGACGCTCGCGCTGGTCGGCGAATCCGGCTGCGGCAAGTCGACCACCGCGCGGGTGGCGCTGGCGCTGCAGCCGCTCACCGGCGGCAAGGTGACCTACGAGGGCAAAGACCTCGCTTCGATGAGCAAGCGCGAACTGCAGCGGCTGCGGCGCAGCATGCAGATCGTGTTCCAGGACCCGTACGCCTCGGTCGACCCCCGGCTGCCGGTGAACGAGATCATCGCCGAACCGCTGCGCATCCACGGGCTGTACGAGAACGGCGGCAAGCAGCAGGTCCGCGACCTGATGAAGACCGTCGGGCTGCGCCCGGAGCACGGCAACCGGTTTCCGCACGAGTTCTCCGGCGGTCAGCGGCAGCGCATCGGCATCGCCCGCGCGCTCGCGTTGAAGCCGAAGGTGCTGGTGCTGGACGAGCCGGTGTCCGCGCTGGACGTCTCGATCCAGGCCGGCGTGCTGAACCTGCTGAAGGATCTGCAGGCGGAACTCGGTTTGTCGTACCTGTTCGTGTCCCACGACCTTTCGGTGGTGCGGCACGTGGCGGACCGGATCGCGGTGATGTACCTCGGCAAGATCGTGGAGACCGCGCCGTCGGAGGAGCTGTTCGAGAATCCGGCGCATCCGTACACCCAGGCGCTGATCTCGGCGATCCCGGTGCCGGATCCGCGCAAGGAACGGACGCGGCAGCGGATCGTGATCACCGGTGACGTGCCCAGCCCGGCCAACCCGCCGTCGGGCTGCCGGTTCCGCACCCGGTGCCCGAAGTTCGCGAACCAGCTGGACGACGCCGGCCGCGAAAAGTGCAAGACGGAAGAGCCCGCCTTGATCGACCGGGGGCACGCGCACCCGGTGGCGTGCCACTTCGCGGAAAGCCTGCAGCTGATCTGACGCAGCATCGGAAAGGGGCCTCGCACTTCACCGTGCGGGGCCCCTTTTTCGCGTGCCGGATCAGGTCGCGCCGCGAGTCCAGTTCACCGCGGAGCCGAACGGGCCCTGCATCGGCGGACCAGGCGTCAGGCCGGAGATTCCCTTGCCCACCGCCAAAGTCTCGGCTTCCTGGAACAACGGGATCACGACGTTTTGGGACCACAGCTGCGGTTCCAGCGTCTTGAGCGAATCGGTGACAGTCGCCGAACCGGTAAGGGCCGAGTCGATTGTCGCCTGCAAGCCTTGGTCGCACATTCCCGCGGGATTGGCCGGGATCACGGGCTTCGTCTTGTCCACCGGCGCGGGTTCGGGGGCGCAGCCGTAACTGGACGCCAGTACCGTCGCCGGGTCGCCGCCGACGGGCTGGCCCACGACCGCGATGTCGACGCCGACGGTGCTGTTCGAATCCGGGCTCGCCTGCTGTTTCCCGTTCACCACCGGCATCGCCAGCAGCGACGAATACAGATCCCGCGGCTGCGGTTTGATCTGGTTGACCTCGATGCCGCCCGCGACCAGCTCCGACGCCAGTTCCTTCGCGACGGACGCGTACGGTTCCTGTTCGCCGGGCGACGCGAGCACGATCGACAGCGTCTTGTTTCCCTTGCGCCACACGCCGGCTTCCTTCTTGTACCCGGCGGCGGTGAAGTACTGCTCGGCCTTGGTCGCGTCCGGCGCGGCGGGCGGACCGGCCGGAATGGTCGCCGCGTAACCCTTCGCCGAAGGCGGCAGGACCTGGGCGTCCGCTTTGAGCGTCGCGGACGGGCCGCCCTTCGCCCCGGTCGTGATCAGCTTTCCGCGGTCCAGCAGCGCGGCGATGCCCGCGCGGACCTGGGGATCGGAAAGCGTGGCGCTCACCGGGCGCAGCAGCACCGACGCGGTCAGCGGCCGCGGCACCGTGTGCAGTTTGACCGCCGAGCCCAGGTCGTTCAGCAGTTGCAGACCGGTGGAATCGGTGCGGGTCAAGGAGAACTGGTCGTTGCCGCTGCGCAGTGCGGTCGCGATGCCGGACGCGTCGGAGCGGCGCAGGATCAAGGTGTCGACCGCGGCCGGCTTTTCCCAGTACCGGTCATTGCGCTGGAGAGTCGCTTCGCCGCGAGCGGTGTCGATCGTTTTGATCGCGAACGGTCCGGCGACCGCGGGGAAGCTCGTCGCGAGGGCGTTCGTCCAGCCGCCGGGCGAGTCCTTGAGCAGGTGCTGCGGCAGCAGATTGTCGAACAGCGTCTGCCAGGCCGGATACGGTTTGCTGAAGGTGACCTCGACGCCCTTGCCGCCGTCGCGGGATTCGATGTCCGAGATCAACCGGTAGCCTGCCGGGTCGATCACGCCGGGATTCGTCTTCATCGCATTGGCGAGATAGATGAAGTCCTCGGTGGCGATCGGGGCGCCGTCGGACCACGAGGCGTCCGGGCGGATCACGTACTTGACCGTGAACGGCACCTGCGAGACCACCTCGGCCGAAACCATCAGCGTCTTGTCGAGCGTGCGCGTGCCGTCGTCGGACTGCCGGAACACCGAGGGCAGCAGCAGTTGCGACAACGCGGTGGTGATCGTCGACGAGTCCGCGATGCTGTGCGGGTTGTAGCCGCCGACCACGTCGTCCACGCCGACCACGATCTGCGACTGCGACGCCGCGCTGGTCGTGCTCGACGGCGGGGCCGACGTGACCACCGGGGGCGGCGGGGTGTTCGAACACGCGGCGAGCAGTACTCCCGCCAGCGCCAGCACCGGCCCCAGCCGGCGTCCGAATCGCACGCTCGTCCTCCTGAAAGTTCCCGCCGCGCTCCGTGGTCCGAGCGGACATGCTGCCATGCCAGGGCGGGGGCCGGCATCGAGATTCCCACATCGGCCGCCGCTCCGTGACATCGGAGCGGGTACCGCCATAAGAGTGGACGCGCGAACCACCGTCGCGGTTCACGCGAAAGGGCGCCTCCCGGGAACGGGAGGCGCCCTTTTTCACCTGCGAGAGGTTCAGCTGTTGTTGTCGCGGCTCTTGGCCCGCGAGCGCTCCTTGGCGCGGGTGTTGATGTCGAGCGTGACCTTGCGGACCCGCACGACCTCCGGTGCGACCTCGACGCATTCGTCGCTCGCGCAGAACTCCAGCGCCTCTTCGAGGCTGAGCTTGCGCGGGCGGGCCAGCGTCTCCATCACGTCGGCCGAGGACTGCCGCATGTTGGTGAGCTTCTTTTCCTTGGTGATGTTGATGTCGAGGTCCTCGAACCGCGGGTTCTCGCCCACGACCATGCCCTCGTACACCTCCGCGCCGGGCTCGACGAAGAACGTGCCGCGGTCGGCGAGCTGGATCATCGCGTACGCGGTGATCGGCCCGGACCGGTCGGCCACCAAGGATCCGCTGTGCCGGGTGCGGATCTCGCCCGCCCACGGGAAGTACCCCTCGAACACGTGGTTCGCGATGCCGGTGCCGCGGGTTTCGGTGAGGAAGTCGGTGCGGAAGCCGATCAGGCCGCGCGAGGGCAGCACGTAGACCAGCTTGATCCGGCCGGTGCCGTTGCCGCTCATGTCCTCCATGCGGCCCTTGCGGGACGCGAGCAGCTGCGTGATCGCGCCGAGGTGCTCCTCGGGCGAGTCGATGTACAGGCGCTCGAACGGCTCGTGCAGCTTGCCGTCGATCGTGCGCAGCACCACCTGCGGCTTGCCGACGGTCAGCTCGAAGCCCTCGCGGCGCATCTGCTCGACCAGGATGGCCAGCGCCAGCTCGCCGCGGCCCTGCACCTCCCAGGTGTCCGGGCGCTCGGTCGGCAGGACGCGGATCGAGACGTTGCCGATCAGTTCCTGGTCGAGGCGGGCCTTGACCAGCCGCGCGGTGACCTTGTCGCCGCCGTTGCGCCCGGCCAGCGGCGAGGTGTTGACGCCGATGGTCATCGAGATGGCGGGCTCGTCCACGGTGATCCGGGGCAGCGCGACCGGGTTCTCCGGGTCGGCGAGGGTGTCGCCGATGGTGATGTCCGGGATGCCCGCGATCGCGACCAGTTCGCCCGCGCTGGCCTCGGCCGCCGGGACGCGGGTGAGCGCCTCGGTGACGAGCAGCTCCGAGATCCGGACGTTCTGGACGGTGCCGTCCTCGCGCATCCAGGCCACGGTCTGGCCCTTGCGCAGCTTGCCGGCGTGGATGCGGATCAGCGCGATGCGGCCGAGGAAGTTCGACGCGTCGAGGTTGGTGACCAGCGCCTGCAGCGGGGCGTCCAGGTCCGCGGCCGGGGCCGGGACGTGCTGGAGCAGGGTCTCGAACAGCGGGTCGAGGTTTTCGCTGTCGGGAAGGCCGCCGTCCTCGGGCTGTTCCAGCGACGCCTTGCCCGCGCGGGCGGAGGCGTAGACGACCGGGAGGTCGAGGATCGCGTCGAGGTCGGCGTCCTCGATGTCGCCCGCCAGGTCGAGCAGCAGGTCGTGGGTCTCCTCGACGACCTCGGAGATCCGCGCGTCCGGCCGGTCGACCTTGTTGACCAGCAGGATCACCGGCAGCTTCGCCTCGAGCGTCTTGCGCAGCACGAAGCGGGTCTGCGGCAGCGGGCCCTCGCTCGCGTCGACCAGCAGCACGACGCCGTCGACCATGGAGAGGCCGCGCTCGACCTCGCCGCCGAAGTCGGCGTGACCCGGGGTGTCGATCACGTTGATGGTGACCGTGCCCTCGGGGGTCTGGCGGTGGATGGAGGTGTTCTTCGCGAGAATGGTGATGCCCTTTTCCCGCTCGAGTTCACCGGAGTCCATCACGCGGTCGACCAGCTCGGCGCGTTCGGCGAAGGCGCCGGACTGGCGGAGCATGGCGTCGACCAGAGTGGTCTTGCCGTGGTCGACGTGGGCGACGATCGCGACGTTGCGCAGGTCGGGCCGGGTCTTGCCGGACGCGCGGCCGGTTTCGACCGCGGTGGCGCTGGCTGCGGGCACGCGAAGACTCCTGAACTTCGAAGAAAAAAGGCGGGTGGCACCGCGCGGCGGATCGGGATGACGGGCACCGGACACTGCGACCGGCTCTCGCTGACCGGCTTTGGCCACACGCGGACTTCAACCAGGATACCTGTTGGGTTGGTGTGAGGAGCGCCACGCCCTATGATCGGTTAGGCTCACCTAACCTTGTGAGTGTTCTTGACGGCCGGTTTGAGGAGTACGCGGTGGGGAAGAAGCACGCGGATGATCCTCGGGCTGTGGTGCGGAAGCTGATGAAGGCCGGGAAGGTCAAGAAGAAGTGCTGCCGGTCCAAGGATCGGTGCAAGAAGTGTCCGGTGTTGGCGTTGAAGAAGGCTAAGAAGCAGGTGGCCAAGGCTGCTTGAGGCTTTTGGGCCTTGGCTCGTCGCCTGGCTGCGACATCGGCCGGGGGGTTGCTTGGGGCACCCCGAAGTTTGATTGTGCTGACGGTCTGAGGGTGGTTGTCAAGGCGGGAAAGATGCCTTGCCAACCACCCTCAGACCGCAGGGATGCTTCGTATCGGGGTGCGGGGGTGGTGTGGGTGCACCTCGAGTTGGGTGCATCGGCCGCGGTCCGCGGGTGGCGGGGCTAGCGCCCCAATGTGGCATTGGGTGCGTGGGATGCACCCAATGTGGCGTTCGGTGCGTGGGACGCACCCAATGCCACATTGGGGCGCGCCGGAGGCGGGGCGGCGAGAGCGGCCCTCACGGGATTTCGCTAGTTGTTGTCCAGGAGTTCGTTCACCAGGTTCAGTTCCGGGGCTGTTCTGGTGGGCTGGAAGTGGATGATTTCGTAGGTGGCCAGCTGGCCGACGGCGAAGGGGTCGGTGGCCAGGATCGCGTCGAGCTGCGCGCGCTCCATGGGGCGGGTGACGATGACGCCGCCGGTGCGGGGTTTTTGGCCTCCGGAAGCCAGGAAGTGGCCGTCTTCGTACTGCTTCGTGAGCCACTCGTTGTGGGCCGGGAGGGCGCGGTCGATTTCCTCTAGCGGAACGATGTACGTGAGCACGACGACGAACATGGTTCGAACCGTAGTCCGGTGCTAGGCTCGCCGCATGCGTTTCCAGAGCACTCAGTGGTGGCCGCCCGTTGGCGGCCCCGAAGCTCTGCGCTGAAAAACCAGCGAAGGCCGCCCCGGTGGGCGGCTTTTTTTGTGCCTGCTCCCGGGGTCCGACTCATCCAGGGAGCGAAACCATGGTCCAGCTGTCCGGCATCACCCCGTCTGGGCACGTTCAGCTCGGCAATCACCTCGGTGCGCTGCGCCGGTGGGCGGCCGAGGGCGGGCCGGACGATTTGTACTTCGTGTCCGATCTTCATGCGATGACTACCGCGCACAATCCGGCGAAGTTGCGGTCCTTGGCGACTGAACAGCTCGCCGTGTTGGTGGCTGCGGGGATCGCGCCGGAGCGGGTGTTCGTGCAATCCGATCTTGCCCGGGAGCTGGGGGCGCTGACCTGGGTCCTGGAATGCACGTGCTCGTACGGCGAGGCGGCGCGGATGATCCAATTCAAGGAGAAGTCCAAGGGGCAGGCCGGGGTCCGGCTCAGTTTGCTGACTTATCCGGTGTTGATGGCGGCCGACATCCTGTTGCAGGGGGCGGACGAGGTTCCGGTCGGCGAGGATCAGCGGCAGCATGTCGAACTGGCTCGCACGCTTGCCCGGCGGTTCAACTCCACGTACGGCGAGGTGTTCGTCGTACCGGAGGCGACGCTGCCGCCAGCGGGGGCGCGGGTGAAGGATTTGGCTGAGCCGACGCGGAAGATGTCGAAGTCCGCGCAGGATTCGGCGGGCGTGGTGTTCGTGCTGGACGAGCCGGATCAGATTCGGCGCAAGATCCGAAAGGCTCGCACGGACGGCGACTCGGTGCCGGCGTATGACCCGGAAAACCGGCCGGGGATCTCGAACCTGCTGGAGATCCTGGCTGCATGCGTGGGCGGCGAACCTGCGGAGCTGGCCGAGAAGTACCCGTCCTACGGCGTGCTCAAGGACGCTGTCGCGGATGCGGTGATCGAAGAGTTGCGTCCGGTGCGGGAGGGCACGCGCGCGTTGCTGGACGATGTCGCTGAGCTGGAGCGGGTTCGCAAGGCGGGGGCGGAGCGGGCGATCGATCGCAGCTCGCACCGGGTGTCGGCGGCGCTGCGGATGGTGGGCGCGGCTTGAAGGGCCTCGTGAGTGCTGATCACGGTTCTAACCGTGATCAGCACTCACGACGTCAATCCCAGCTGAGCGTCACCACTCGATGCCCATCCGGGACCGCCGGCTGGTCGCAGAACTCGTCCTCGTCGTACGAGAGTCCTTCCCACACCGGCTCTGCGGCGAGATCTCCGAGCCGTGCGTCGACGTCCTCGTCGCTCAGCTCGGTGCAGATCGCCACCGATTCGGCGGCGACCCCGTCGTATCCGTCCTCGAACATCTCCTCGTGCAGCTGGACGCGCACCCAGGCCACCGCGGGATCGGCCTCCAGCGCGGTCAGGCGGGCAGCGATCTCGGCAAGCTCCGGCCGGCCGTCCCCGACCTGGTTCGGCGCGATCGAATCCTCGTCGGCGTTCCCGGCGAAGAATTCGCCGACGGTCAGCAGCGGGATGCGGTCGTCGCCCGCGGCCGAGCGCTCGCGGATGGCGGTGCGAGTCAGCATTCAGCGAGCTTAGCGATCAGCCGCGCACTAGTTCGTGCAGCGCGGGCAGCAGGTCCCGGTCCGCCGGAAGCCAGTCCAGATCGTTCAGTTCGTCGTGGCCGACCCAGCGCAGTGCGGTGTGTTCGACGGCGCGCGGCTCGTCGCCGGGAGACAGCAGCGCGGCGGAGTACACGCGCAGGACTTTTCCGCCCGGCAGCGGGATTTCCGGGCCGACCCGGTCGCCGACGGTGACCACCACGTCCAGTTCCTCGTGGCATTCCCTGGCCAGCGCGAAGGCCTCGGTCTCGCCCTCCTCGACGCGCCCGCCCGGCAGTTCCCACTGGCCTGCGTGATGCGGCGGCCAAGCCCGTTGCTGGGCAAGAAGCTTGCCGTCGCGCACCAGTGCCGCCCCGACGATGACCGCGTCCATGCGCTCAGTCTCCCCCACCGGATTCACCGGTCCGCGCCCGCCCGCCAGGTGACCTCGAACCGCGCGCCGCCGTCCGGGGATTCGCCGACCCGCACTTTGCCCCCGCGACGGCGCACCGTTTCGGCAACCATCGCCAGGCCAAGGCCGGTTCCGCCGGACGAGCGCGCCCGGTCGTCCGACACCCGGTAGAACCGGTCGAACACCTTGCTCCGGTGCTCGGGCGCGATGCCGGGACCGTCGTCGTCCACTACGACCCGCACCTTCGAACGCGAGGCCAGCACGGACACCACGATCTGCCCGGAGGCGTACCGGCAGGCGTTGCGCAGCAGGTTGTCCAGCACAAGCTCGACCTCCTGGTGCGCCGCCGACGCCCAGGCCTGCGCCACCGCGCTGCTCACGCGTGTGTCCGGCGCCCCGGACGGCAGCCGCCGCACCGCCGCACGGACCTCGGACACCACCTCGACCGGTTCCGCGGGCGGCACCTCGCCAGCGTCGGAACGGGCCAGTGCGAGCAGGCCGTCGAGCAGGCCGGACAGTCGTTCAGACTCCTCGAGGATGTCCGAGAGCGTCTCCTGTGACAGCTCTGGATCGGGATTCGTCACGGCCACCTCGGCCTGCACCCGGATCGACGCGACCGGTGAACGCAGTTCGTGCGCCGCGTCGCCGGTGAACCTGCGCAGCCGCTGGCTGACCTCTTCCTGACGTTCGAGCAGCGCGTTGAATTCCTCGGCCAGCGCGCGCATTTCGTCGTGCGACGTCGGCAGCGGCAGCCGGGAACCCGGCGGCAACGCGCGCACCAGTCCGCGCATCCGCGCCACCGGGCGCAGCGCGAGCCGCACGACCAGCCAGGTCGCCAGGCCCGCCACCAGCGCGCCGACCAGCGCGACCACGACCAGCCACAGCCCGCCGTAATGCACCGCGGCGGCGAAGCCGACCAGGCCGGCCCCGGCGACGACCAGCCGCTGGCTGCCGTTCGGCGTGCTGACTACCTGGCCGCGCCAGCGCGATCCGTCCGACTGCACCGGCAAACCCGCCTTGAGCTGCGAGACCTCGTGGCCGGTCAGCTTGGGCCGTGCCTGGCCGTCCGCCGGAGCCCCGGAAATGTCGAGCACCCGCACCGAAACCGGGTCCGCCGAGGTGAGCGGCGTCCCGGCGGAAACCGCGCCGGCGGCAGGCACGAGCGCGGCGGTCAGCTCCTTGTCGACCGAATCAGTGAGCAGCGGGTCGAGCTTGTTCGCCGCCAGCGCGGCGAGGCCCAGCAGGCAGCCGAGGGTGATCGCCGCGGCCAGCACGGTGATCCGGACCTGCAGCGAACGGCGGCTCCACCATGACGACGGCGAGCCGGTCACCTGACCTCGTCGAGTTGGTCGTCGGAGGCGAGATAACCGTGTCCGCGCACCGTCCGCAGGATCGAGCCGGCGCCTACCGCGTCGAGCTTGCGCCGCACGTAACCCACATACACCTCAACGAGATTCCGCGTGACGGCCTGTTCTTCACCCCACACGGCGCGCAGCAGCTCGTCCTTCGTCACGACCGTCCCCGCGCGCCCGACAAGCACCTCCAGCAGGCCGAATTCGCGCGGGCTCAACGGCACTTCGTGACCGTCCCAGCGCACCTGCCGCAGCGCCCGGTCGACCTCCAGCGCACCGAGTTTCAGCGCGCCGCGCGACGCGTCCGGCCCGGCGCGGCGCAACACCGCCCGCACCTGCGCGACCAGCACGACGAACGAGAACGGCTTCACGAGGTAACCGTCCGCGCCGAGGTCGAGGCCGTCGGCCTGGTCGATCTCGCCGTCCTTCGCCGACACCAGCAGCACTGGCGTGGTCACGTTCTCCGCGCGCAGCCGTTCCAGCACGCGATAGCCGGACAAGCCGGGCAGCATGATGTCCAGCAGCACGACGTCGAACGAACCGGTGCGCGCGAGCTGCAACCCGGTCGGCCCGTCCGCGGCGGTGACCACGTCCATGTCCTCCGCGCGCAGGCCGCGCTGCAGCGCCTTGCGCACACCAGGTTCGTCGTCGACCACCAGCACCCGAGGTTTCACGATCCTCATCATGGCCGGTTTGTGCAGCTGACGCGCGTACTCTCAGTGCCATCTCAGCTGAACGGGCCGAACATTCAGGGGTATCTCAGCCTCGGCAGTGGAACGTCTGCACCGGGAGCCGGGCCCGCCAAAGCCCGGGAACACAGGGAGAGACGAGATGGATCCGAAGAAGAAGGCCATCACCGCGGCCGTCGTCGGCACCGCGCTCGGCGTGGGCGGACTGGTCGTGGTGGCGATGCCTGCCTCGGCGGGGGACGCGCCGAAGCTGCCTCAGGTCAGCGCGGAGGAACTGGTCCAGTCGGTGGTCGCCGCGAAGCCCGCGCCGTTCGACGGCACGGTGACGGTGAGCAACGACCTCGGCCTGCCGAAGATGGCGACCGGCGCGGTCCCGGGGGCGAGCGCGCTCGGCATCGACTCGGCGCAGGTGTTCAGCGACGGCGCGGGCAAGACGAAGGTGTCGCTGACCAAGGGGCAGACGCAGGAGACGCTCATCCACAACGGCAACACGTTGTGGGACTACGACTCCAAGACCAACAGCGTGACCAAGACCACCATCCCGGCGGACGTCGCGACCAAGCACAAGCCGGTCGAGGGCCAGACCGCCGACCCGGCCACCGCGGCCAAGGAACTGCTGGCCAAGGTGCGCGAGAGCAGCAACGTCGCGGTCGACGGCACCGCAACGGTCGCCGACCGGCCCGCGTACGAACTGGTCCTCACGCCGAAGCCGACCGAGCGCACGCTGCTGCGCGAGATCCGCGTCGCGGTCGACTCGCAGACCCGGATGCCGCTGCGGCTTTCGGTGCTGAGCAACGGGACCACCGCCCCGGCGCTGGAGCTGGCGTTCAGCAAGATCGAGTTCGCCGACCAGTCGGCCGATCTGTTCGCCTTCACCCCGCCCAAGGGCGCGAAGGTGACCGAGAAGCAGGCCAAGATCGACGAGCGCGACAAGGCGCTGGCGAACGAGGCCAAGCAGGACACCAAGCTCGTCGGCGACGGCTGGGACACCGTCGTCACCGGCAAGGTGCCCGCCGACCTGATGAAGAGCAAGCAGCAGGCGCAGGGCGAGAACGGCGAGAACAAGGGCGCTGACATGCAGAAGATGCTGAGCCGGTTCGCCAAGCGGGTCAACGGCCCGTGGGGCAGCGGCTACCTCTTCACCACGAAGGTGGGCGGCGCGGTCCTGACCGACGACGGCCGGTTCGCCGCCGGCGCGGTTCCGGAGCAGGTCCTCTACGAAGCGCTGGGCGCCAAGTGACCAGCACCGCGGTCGAAACCGGGGCGGGCATCTCGGACGAGGTGCCCGCCCCGGCGGTCCCGCTGGCCGCGCGCACCCGCGGGCTGCGCAAGGTCTACCGCAGCACGGTCGCGGTGGACCACGTGGACCTGGACGTGCCCGAAGGCGCCGTACTCGGCATGCTCGGGCCCAACGGTTCGGGCAAGACGACCACGATCCGGATGCTGCTCGGGCTCGTCCGCCCGACCGCGGGCGAGGTCGAACTGCTCGGCCGGAAGATGCCGGAGGAGTCCGCGCACGCGCTGCCGGACGTCGGCGCGCTGGTCGAGGGGCCGGGGTTCCACCCGTTCCTTTCCGGACGCGACAACCTGCTGCGGTTCGCGGCGGCCGAACCGCGGCTGGCGTCGCAGGCGATCCCCGGCGCGGTCGACGCCGCGCTGGACCGGGTCGGGCTCTCCGCCGCCGCGCGCCGCCGGTACAAGGGCTATTCGCTCGGCATGAAGCAGCGGCTCGGGTTGGCGAGCGCGCTGCTGGTGCCGCGCCGGATGGTCGTGCTCGACGAACCCACCAACGGTCTGGATCCGGCGGGTACCAGGGAGATCCGCCGTATCATCGCCGATCTGCACGCCGACGGCGTGACCGTGGTGGTCTCCTCGCATCTGCTCGCCGAGGTCGAAGCGACCTGCACGCACGTGGCGGTGTTGCAGGCAGGCACGGTGGTCGCCCAGGGCGAATTGGCCGACCTGCTGGAATCCGGGAACGCGGCGCTGCTGGTGCGCACCCCGGACGCCGAGCAGGCGGTGGAAACGTTGCGGGAGAACCGGATCGGGGTCCGGCTGACCCCGGACGGCGTCCGTGCCGACCTCACCGCGACGCCCGCGCCGCGAGTGCTGCAGGTGCTCGTGCAAGCGGGGGTCGAGGTGCACGAGGCGACCCGGGCGCGGACCGGGCTGGAGGACCTGTTCGCGCGGCTGACCGAAGGGGAATCGGCGGCCGGCGACGAATCCGAGGGGGAAGCGTCATGACTGCCGCTGCTGTTGCCGTGCCGGTGAGCCGGACCGGGCACGACACGGTGCCGTTGTTCCGGCTGTTCGCGGCGGAGCTGCGCTGGATCTTCCGCAGGCCGCGCACGCTCGCCGTGCTGGGGTTGCTGGCGCTGGTGCCGATCGTGGTCGGGATCGGCCTCACGCTGGTCGGTCAAAGCACCGGGAGCGACGCGCCGGACGACAGCGGCGGCGCGCTGCTGGCGTCCGCGGTGAACAACGCGTTCGTGCTGCCGATCGCCGCGATGGTCATGACGCTCACGCTGCTGCTGCCGCTCGCCTCAGCGATGGCCGGTGCGGACGCGATCGCGGGCGAGGCCGCGCACGGCACGCTGCGCGGCTGGCTGATCGCGCCGGTGAGCCGGGGACGGCTGCTGACGGTCAAGGCGTTCGGCGTGGCGACGGTCTCCGTGGTCGCGGTGCTCGCGATGTGCGTGACCGGCGTGGCCACCGGGTTGATCATCAACGGCACGGATTCGCTGTTCACGCTGTCGGGCACCACGTTGTCGCTCGGCGAGGCGCTGCTGCGGATCCTTCTCGTCGGCGGATGGATCGTGCTGCAGCTGTGGGCGATCGGCGCGGTCGCGCTGGCGGTGTCGAGCTGGACCGAGCACCCGATGCTCGTGGTCGCCTCGGTGCTGGCGATGAACATCGTCTTCACCATCCTCGGTTTCCTGAGCTCGCTGAAGTGGCTGCATCCGTTCCTGCTCACCGAAGGCTGGACGATGGCCCCGGCCGCCGTCCTCCAGGATCCGATGGTGCTGACGAGGCTCGGCGAAGGCGCGGTCCGCGCGGCCTGCTACATCGTGGTCGGCCTGTCGCTTGCCTACGGACGCCTCGTCACCCGAGACGGCTGACCTGGGGGTTCAGCCCACCACGGCGATCCCGTCCGGGTCCGGCTCGAGCCGGACGGGATCGCCCGCCCGGAAGTCCGCCCCCGCCGGGGCGATCGCGTCCACAGTGGACTCTCCGCATCGGACGAGCAGCCGCAGATGCTCCCGCCGGTGCACCGCCGCGGTCACTTCGCCGGGCACGCCTTCGCCGGACACCTTCAAGCCGTGCGGACGCAGTCCGAGCCTGACCGGGCCGTCGTCCACTCCGGACAGTGCGACGGTGCCCAGCTCGGTCCGCACCACGCCGTCGGCTGCCTTGCCGTCCAGGAACGTGGTGACGCCGAGGAAGCGCGCCACGTCGTCGTCCACCGGCTTGTTCCACACCGACCGAACCGCTCCCTCCTGCCGGATTTCCCCGGCGTCGAGGACTGCCACGCGATCGGCGAGCGTGAACGCCTCCTCCTGATCGTGCGTCACCAGAAGTGCGGTGATTTTGCTGCGCCGCAACAGATCCGCCAGGTCGATCGCCAGCTGCTCGCGGAGTCCGGCGTCCAATCCGGACAGTGGCTCGTCCAGCAGCAGCAACCGCGGTTCCGGCGCCAGCGCGCGAGCCAACGCGACCCGCTGTGCCTGCCCGCCGGACAGCTCAGTCACGCGTCGCCGTTCGTAGCCTTCCAGACCGACGAGCTTCAGCAGCTCCTCGACGCGCGCCGCGTGCCGTTCGCGAGGCACACCGTGCATCCGCAGGCCGAACGCGATGTTCGCGGCGACGTCGCGGTGCGGAAACAGCTGTCCGTCCTGGAACACCAGACCGAATTCGCGCTTGTGCACCGGCACCGCGGCGAGATCAGCGCCGTCCCACGACACCGAACCGGACGACACCGGCTCCAGTCCGGTGATCGCGCGCAGCAACGTCGACTTGCCCGAACCGGACGGGCCGAGCAGCGCGAGCACCTCGCCGTCGGCGATGTCCAGCTTCGCGTCGCGGACCGCGGCGAACGATCCATAGTGGACAGTCAGATCCCGTACCGTCAACGCCATCAGAACTCCCCGACCGTGCTGCGGCCGCGGACCGAGCCGAACCGGTCGATCAGCGCCACCGCCACCACAGTCACCACCATGAGCAGGGCGCACGAGGCGTACGCCATCTGGTTGTTCAGCTCTCCCGGCCGGCTGATCAGCGTCGCGACGGCCACCGGAAGCGTCGGCGCGTCCGGCCGGGCGAGGAAGCTGGTCGCGCCGAACTCGCCGAGCGCCACGACGTACCCGAAGCCCGCCGCGGCCACCACCGACCGCGCGACCAGTGGAAAGTCGATCTCCCGCCACACCCGCGCCGGGCTGGCGCCGAGCGTCGCGGCGGCCTGGCGCAGCCGGACGTCGACCGCGCGCAGCACCGGCAGGATCATCCGCACGACCAGCGGCATGATCACCAGCGCTTGCGCGAACGGCACCAGCAGTGGCGAGGTGCGCAGGTCGCCGGGCAGCGCGTCGAGCGTCACGAGATAGCCGAAGCCGACGGTTACCGCGGAGACGCCCAGCGGGAGCATCAACACGACGTCCATGGTCTCGCCCATCCCGCGCGCGAGCAGTCCGGGCGAACGGCGAAGCGCCACCAGCACGACGCTGGCGATCAGCCCGACGGCCATCGCCAGCAGCGTCGCGTCAGTGGCCGCAGCGAGCGAGTTCTGTGCTGCGATCCAGCCTGACACCTGCAACGCGTCGTTCTGCCCGACGGTGTTCAGCGCCCGGTATCCGGCGAGGCTCCATCCGTCCGAGCTCGATACTGATTCGACGAGCAGCGAGACGATCGGCGTCAGCAGCAAACCGAGCACCACGACCGCGGCACCGACCGTCCACCACTCCCCGCCGCGCGGCCGACGCGCGGTGACCTGCGCGGACCGCAGCTTCACCGCGTTCTCCCGCTTCCGGCGCGCCATCGCCCCGAGCACCAGCGCCGCGACCACGGCCGCGAACTGGATCAGCGACAGCGCGGCCGCACCGGAGAGGTCCAGCAGGTCGACCGTCCGCAGGTAAATCTCGGTCTCGAGCGTCCGGTAGCTCCCGCCGCCGAGGATCAGCACCACACCGAAACTGGTGGCGCAGAACAGAAACACCACCGCGGCAGCGGATGCGACAGCCTGGCCGAGCGCGGGCAGCGTCACCGATCGGAACGCTCGCCACGGCGACGCTCCGAGCGCCCGCGCGGCCTCGGTCGCTCGCGGATCGAGGTGCGCCCACAGGCCAGCAACCGTGCGCGCGACGACGGCGACGTTGAAGAAAGCGTTGGCCAAGACGAGCGGCAGCACGCCGCCGTCCGGCCAGATCGCCCGGAAAGCCAAGCCGACGACGACCGTCGGCAGTACGAACGGGACCAGCACGATCGTCCGCGCGAGCCCGACCCCGGGCAACCGCACCCTCGCCAGCAGGTACGCCACCGGCAGCCCGGCGAGCACCGCGACCACGGTCGACGCGGCCGCGCTGGCCAGCGTGAACCCGGCGAGCCGCCACGTCCGCGGGTCGCCGAGCACGGTGTCGACGCCGCCCGCGGAGAACCCCCGGCCGACGATCGCGACGACCGGCCAGGCGAAGAACACCACCAGGAACGCGACCGGCAGCAGGCCGAGCAGCGTGAGCCCGATAGTGCGCGCGGGGATCACGCGCCCATGAGCGAGCGCCATTCCCCGATCCACTTCTCCCGGCCTGCCTGCACCTTGTCCGCGGGCATCGTGGCCGGTGCCTGCGGCAGCGGAGCCGCGGTGGCCCAGCCAGCGGGCAGTTCGACGCCCTGGCGCGCCGGGTAGACGTACATGTTCGCCGCGACCGTCGTCTGGAACTGCTGTGACAAGAGGAAGTCGACGACCTTCTGCGCCTGCGGGATCTGCTTGCCGTTGGTGAGCACGCCCGCGTACTCGACCTGGCGGAAACAGGTGTCGAGCAGCGCCTTGGTACGCGGCTTGCCGTCCTCGCCGAGCTCGGCGGCCGGCGACGAGGCGTAGGACACGACGATCGGCCGCGGCCCCTTGCCCGACGAGCCGGAGAAGTCCTTGGTGTAGGCCTCCTCCCAGCCGCTGACGGTCTTGAGGCCGTTGTCCTTCAGCTTCTGCCAGTAGCCCTGCCAGCCGGTCTCGCCGTACTTCGCGACCGTGCCGAGCAGGAAGGCCAGCCCCGGCGACGCGGTGGCCGGGCTCTCCGCGACGGTCAGGTCCTTGTACTTGGGGTCGGCGAGGTCGTCGTAGCTCTTCGGCTCCGGAAGGCCCTTGCTCGCGAAGTACGCCGGGTCAATGTTCACGCAGACGTCGCCGAGGTCAACCGCCGCCAGCCTGTGCTGCGGGTCGACGGAGTAGCGCTGCGGGCCGCGGTCGGCCTCCGGGCTGGTGTAGGGCTGGAAGACGCCCTCGCTGAGCGCACGGGAGGCGAAGGTGTTGTCGACGCCGTACGCGACGTCGCCGATCGGGTTGCCCTTGGTGAGCACGAGCTTGTTGGTGAGCGCGCCGGCGTCGCCGGACTTGAGGATCTTGAGCTTGATCCCGGACTGGCGCTGGAAGGCGTCGAGCACGTCCTGCGGTGCGGCGAACGAATCGTGCGTGACCAGCGTGACGGTCGGCGTCTGCTGGTCCTGGCTCGCGGACGAGCCGCCCGAGTCGCCGCTGGACAGCGAGCAGGCGCTGGCGAGCATCGAGACTCCGGCGAGGCCTGCCACCGTGCGGACGGTCCGCGACATCATTCTTCCCCTCCTGCACTGCGCCGGATGAGGGAGAGCGATACGGCCTCCCTACGCCGGCATGATCCGGATCCAGGTGCGAACGGTCGCGGGTTGACAGCCCGCCTCTCAGCCCGGCGTACCGGACTCCCGTGGCAATGCCGCAGCGTAGCCGACACCATGGAGTGATGACGCAGCTATTGAACGACTCAGCGGTGGAGCAGGCCCTCGGCACCGTCCCGGAGTGGCAGCGCGAGGACGCCGTCATCGTGCGGACGACCGAACTCCCGTCCTTCCCGGCGGCGATCGAGGTGGTGGACCGGGTGGCCGAACTCGCCGAGGAAGCCGACCACCATCCGGACATCGACATCCGCTGGCGCACCCTGACCTTCCGCCTCAGCACCCACTATCTCGGCGGGCTCACCGAACGCGATTTCGCGCTGGCCCGCCAGATCGACGAGGTCCTCGCGGCTCGCTGACCAGGTGTGATGTCGGCAACCCTGGCAACATGCACGGCCCCTTCGCGCGTCTTCCGGAGAGACGCTCAGGAAGGAGGCCTCATGGTTCAGGCACTCGTGGTGGGAATGGGTTCGTTCGGCCTCATGGTGGCCGCCGCGGGAGGCGTGCTGTGGCACACCGCGCGCAATCGACGTGACCTTGATCACAAGCGGTAACAGTGAGCTAGATCAAGGCGCTATCCCAGCGGTAATCATCGGCACTCGCCCCGCTAGGACCCGCCATGAACAGCACATCCGCCCAGCTCACCGCCGCACAGCGCACGTGGGTCGCGGTGTTCTCGACCGCTGTCGTCCTCCTGTCGATGGTGGTGCTCGGCCTGCTCGGCTGAGCGTCACGGCAGCGGTCAACCGATCCGGAACCGCTCCCGGTATTCGTTAGGCGTCGTGTTCAGCGTCCGCCGGAAAGACCGGTTCAACGTCGACACCGTGCCGAATCCGCACGCCCCGGCGATCCGCGACAACGTCTCGTCGGTCGTCTCCAGGCGATGCCGCGCAGCCTCGACGCGCGCGTGCTCGACGTAGGCGGCAGGGGTCATGCCCAATTCCGCCTTGAACACGCGCGTGATCTGCCGATCCGTCACGTGCGCGTGCGCGGCGAGATCGGACACCGTCAGCGGGTCCGCCAGGTGAGCGGCGATGTACTGGCGCAGCTCGTCGACCCGCCGGGTCGCGGACGCGGGCTCCAGCGACACGCTGAACTGGCTCTGCCCGCCAGGCCGCCGCAGGAACATCACCAGCTGACGAGCCACCCGCGAGGCTGATTCCGGACCGAAGTCGTCGGCTACCAGCGCCAGCGCCAGATCGAGGCAGGCGCTCAGCCCGGCCCCCGTCCATACGGACCCGTCGCGGATGAAGATCGGGTCCGCGTCGACGGTCACCGCCGGATGCTCCGCGGCCAGCTGCCGCGCCGTCGACCAGTGCGTCGTGGCGCGTTTGCCGTCGAGCAGCCCGGCTGCGGCCAGTATGTGCGCGCCCACGCAGACGGACGCCACCCGGCGCGTCTGCCCAGCCAGGCGGCGCACCTCCTCGACCACCGCCGGGTCGCACTGGGCGACGATCTCCCCGTACTCCCCTGCCGTCACTGCCCCCGGGACGATCAGGGTGTCGATCGCCTTCCTCGCCAGCTCAGCGAACGTCACGTCCGGCAACACGCGCACCCCGGCCGACGTGGTCACCGGGTCCAGCGTTTCGGCCGCGAGCACCACCTCGTAGCCCGTCGGACGGTCCATTTCCCGCTGCAGCAACGAAAACACCTCAGCGGGACCGGTCACGTCAAGCAGGTCGATCCGATCGAACAGGACGACGACCACCAGTCTCTTCACGCACATCTCCATGTCGGTTTCTGCGCTTTGCATGTCATTGCCGACATCCGGAGCCGAGTCTAGCGTCGACCGTGCGGAACAGAAACGAGAGGAAACCCCACCATGGCAAGGAAAACGCTGCGGGAGCTGAACGGTTTCGACCAGACCCCGGCAACGCTGGCCGACGCGACGCTGATCCTGGTCGACTACCAGAACACCTACACCCGCGGCGTAATGGAGCTGGAAGGCTGGCGTCCGGCGTTGACCGCGGCTCAAGGCTTGCTGGCCAAAGCCCGCGCCACCGGAGCGACAGTGATCCACGTCGTCAACGACGGCGGCGAGGGCACGCCGTACGACATCCGAGCCGATATCGGCAGCATCCATCCGGACGTCGCCCCGATCGAGGGCGAGCCGGTCGTCGTCAAGGGCGCACCGAACTCTTTCGTCGGCACGGATCTGGGCGAACTGGTCGACGCGGCCGGGCATGAGAACGTGGTGATCGCCGGATTCATGACCAACATGTGCGTCACGTTCACCACCGAGGGTGCCTTCCTGCGCGGCAACCACCCGACTGTCGTCGCTGACGCCTGCGCTACCCGCCCGCTGCCGGCTCCGGCCGGGGAAGTCAGCGCGGATCAGCTGCACCACAGCGCACTGGCGACCATCGGGGACCTTTACGGTGTGGTCGTTCCGAGTGTTGCCGAGCTGAACTGAGCCCAAGGCCTCTGGCCTCGGCAGGCCTGTCCTGCCGAGGCGGGCGATTCAGAAGTCGATGAACCCCGCGACGACCTCGCGCACAATCCCGTCGGCCCCCGGAGTGCCGTAAAAGTAGACCGGCCCGTAGCCCCAGAGGTATTCCTCGATGACGTCCTCGAGCTCACCCGCGACCGGCCAGCCCTCTTCGTTGACCTGAAAGAGAAACTGATGCCCGTCCGCGCGTACGGCGTCGGCGTAGCTGGGCTCGTTTGAATCAGCACCGGTTCGTCCCCGAACTGGACGAGTGCTGGCTCGTCGTCGTCCGCCGTCTCGGAGAGAGCCGCCGAACGGAGCCCAGGCCACCCGAGGTCGGCTCGCTCACCGCGCGGCGAGGGCGGGTGCACCAGCGCGCGCATCGCCATGTCCGGGTATTGGAGGTCGCTGTCGCCGATGTCGAATCCGTTGCGCAGCACCACTGAAACCTCATAGCCCGGGGACCATGGCGCTGCGGGGACTGTCAGCAGGGGTGAAGAGCACGGACATATCCGGATCTTACGAACCCGGACCGACAATTTCGCGCCCGTGCTCCCCCGGCGATCAGTCGAAGATTGACGACCGGGGAAGCGTCCAGCTGCGAAACCGGTCAGACGTTGAAGCGGAACTCCACGACGTCGCCGTCCGCCATCACGTAGTCCTTGCCCTCCATGCGGACCTTGCCCGCCGAGCGCGCGGCCGCCATCGAGCCCGCCTCGACGAGGTCCTCGAACGACACGACCTCCGCTTTGATGAAGCCGCGCTCGAAGTCCGTGTGGATGACGCCGGCGGCCTGCGGGGCGGTCGCGCCCTGCGGGATCGTCCAGGCGCGGGATTCCTTCGGACCGGCCGTGAGGTACGTCTGCAGGCCGAGCGTGTGGAAACCGGCGCGAGCCAGCGCGTGCAGGCCCGGCTCCAACTGGCCGACGGACTCCAGCAGCTCGCGCACGGACTCCTCGTCGTCCAGCTCCAGCAACTCGGCTTCGACCTTCGCGTCGAGGAACACCGCGTCCGCCGGCGCGACGAGCTTCGCCAGCTCCTCGCGGCGCGCCTCGTCGGTCAGCACGGACTCGTCGGCGTTGAAGACATACAGGAACGGCTTCGTGGTGAGCAGGCTCAGCTCGCGCAGCGCCTCGCCGTCGATGTCCTTCTGCGCCTGGAACAGCGTGCGCCCGGAGTCGAGGATTTCCTTGGCCTTCTGGGCGTTTTCGAGCGCCGGTCGCGCTTCCTTCTTGGTACGCGCCTCTTTCTCCAGCCGCGGCAGCGCCTTCTCAAGCGTCTGCAGGTCGGCGAGGATCAGCTCGGTGTTGATCGTCTCGATGTCGGACATCGGGTCGATCCGGCCGTCGACGTGCACCACGTCCGGATCGTCGAACACGCGGATGACCTGGCAGATCGCGTTGGCCTCGCGGATGTTCGCGAGGAACTTGTTGCCGAGCCCCGCGCCCTCGGACGCGCCCTTCACGATGCCCGCGATGTCCACAAAGGACACCACGGCGGGCACGGTCTTCTCCGACGAGAAGATCCCGGCCAGCCGGTCCAGCCGCGGGTCCGGCAGCGGCACGACGCCGACGTTGGGCTCGATCGTGGCGAACGGGTAGTTCGCGGCGAGCACGTCGTTGCGCGTCAGCGCGTTGAACAGGGTGGACTTGCCGACGTTGGGCAGGCCGACGATACCGAGGGTGAGACTCACGGCCGGTAAGTCTACGTGCTGCGCGCGGACCGTCGCCGACCCGGTAACGTCGTGTCGATTTTCCGCCAGTCAGGGCTCTCACCTGCTGGCATCATCGACCACATGGCTACCTCGACCATCCCGATCTGGCGCGACACCGAGCGCTGCTACCGCGCGGTGACCGCCCGCGACCAGCGGTTCGATGGCCAGTTCATCATGGCGGTCCGCACCACGGGCATCTACTGCCGCCCGTCCTGCCCGGCGCTCACGCCGAAGGCGCAAAACGTCCGCTTCTACCCGACTTCGGCCGCCGCACAGGCCGGTGGTTTCCGCGCCTGCCGCCGCTGCCTCCCGGACGCGGTCCCCGGTTCACCGGACTGGAACGTGCGCGCCGACCTGGCCGCCCGCGCGATGCGGCTGATCTCGGACGGCCTGGTCGAGCGCGAAGGCGTGCCCGGCTTGGCCCGTCAACTCGGCTACTCGGAACGCCAGCTCGGACGGGTTTTGACGGCCGAACTGGGCGCAGGCCCGATCCGCCTCGCCCGAGCCCATCGCGCCCACTCGGCGCGCTTGCTGATCGAGATGTCGCAACTGCCGCTCACCGACGTCGCGTTCGCAGCCGGGTTCTCCAGCATCAGGCAGTTCAACGAGACCATCCGCGAGGTGTTCGCGACGACGCCATCACAGCTTCGGGCAGCCTCGCTCCGCCGCGGAAACCGCAACGAACCCAGCGGCGCGACCCGGCTCAGCCTTCGCCTGCCGTTCCGTGCCCCGTTCGACGCCGCGGGCGTGCTGACCTACCACGCCTCGCGCGCGCTGCCAGGCATCGAAGCCGTCTCCGAGGTCGGCTACGGCCGCACCCTGCGCCTCCCGCACGGCCCGGCGTCAGTGTGGGTCAGTCCGCGTGCCGGTTACGTGCAATGCGACCTGGCTCTCTCAGACCTGCGCGACCTGAGCAGCGCCGTCAGCCGCGTACGACGGCTGCTGGACCTGGATGCCGACCCGGAAGCCGTCTCACGCGCACTCTCCGCCGACGAGGCCTTGGCCCCGCTGGTCGCCGCCACCCCAGGCATCCGCGTGCCAGGTGCTGTCGACGGCCCGGAAGTCCTGCTCCGCACCCTGCTCGGCGAGGACGTGGCCGACGTCGTTGGCCTCGGTGAATCAGTACCGCCCGCCGACCCGCCCATGGACGCTCTGACAACCCTCTTCCCGACCCCGTCCACCATCGCCGAGGCGGCCGTAAAACCGCTGGTCAAGAAGGTTGCTGCGGCAATCGTCAGCGGCGACCTGGACCTGCACGTAGGCCGCGACGCCGACGAACTCCGCGCCGAAATGCTCGCGGCAGGCGTCGATCCCGCCACCGCCGACTACGTCGTGATGCGCCTGCTAGGCGCCCCCGACGTCCTGTTGACCGCCGACCCAGCCGTCCGCCAAGGCGCGGCCGAGCTGGGCATCGACCTGGCGACGTCCGCGCGCGGCTGGCAGCCGTGGAGTTCGTACGCCAGCCGCTATCTCAGTTCCCGAACCGCTTGAGGAGACTTTCCCCGTGCCCACCGCCTTCTGGTCCACTTTGGACACCAAAATCGGCCCGTTCACCGCAGTGGTGACCGGCGACGGCGCCGTTCTGGCCTCCGGCTGGACCGCCGACGTCGCCGAGCTGACGCCCCTCATCTCGCCGTCCCTGGCCCCGTCAGCCATCACTGAACGCCGCGACCTAGGCCCCGTGACGACCGCGATCCGCCGCTACCACGGCGGCGACCTCGACGCCGTCGCCGACATCGAGGTACGCCAACGCTCAGGCCCGTTCCGCGAGCACGCGTGGGAAATGCTGCGCAAGGTCCCAGCAGGCAGCCCAGTGAGCTACGCGGAGTATGCCGCCCTGTCTGGCAACCCGTCGGCGGTCCGCGCCGCAGCAACCGCCTGCGCCCGCAACGCGGCGGCTCTGTTCGTGCCCTGCCACCGGGTGGTGAGGACCGGAGGAGCGATCGGCAACTTCCGCTGGGGCGTGGACGCCAAGCGGTGGCTCCTGCACCACGAAGAGTCCGCCTGACGGCCCGCGTGGGTTGGGTCGGTCGGGTCGGGTTCGCTGGGCGAGGTCCGCTGAGCCGGGTTCGCCGGTCGGCCGGGCCGCGCGCTCGCTGGTCGACTGGGCTGGATTGGCTCGGTCGGGTCGAGTTCGCCCGTCGGCTGGGCCGGGGTTCGCCGGGCCGGGCCGCTGGGCCGGGTTGGCCGACGCGGCGAGCGAGGTCGAGGCACCAGGCCTGCTCTCGTCAGGCCATTTGCAACTCCACTCTCGACCCGGTGCGGGACTTCCGCACCCGCAGCCGCGTGGGGATGCGCTGGCGGAGTTCCTCGACGTGCGACACCAAGCCCACCACGCGGCCGCCGGCGCGGAGTTCGTCGAGGATGCTCATCACCACGTCGAGCGTTTCGGCGTCCAGGGTGCCGAAACCCTCGTCCACGAAGAGGGTGTCGAGCAGCGCGCCGCCGGTTTCGCCTGCCACCACATCGGCCAGGCCCAGTGCGAGCGAGAGCGACGCGAGGAACGACTCGCCGCCCGACAGCGTTTTCGCTGGGCGCACCGCGCCGGAGTAGTCGTCCAGCACGTCGAGGCCGAGGCCGCCCCTCGTGCCGCGTGCGCCGGCCGCGTCCGAGTGCACGAACGAGTAGCGGCCTTGGCTCATGGTTCGCAGTCGCGCGGTCGCCGCGAGCGCGACCTCTTCCAGCCGAGCAGCCAGGACATACGAGCGCAGCGACATCTTCCGCGCGTTCTGCCCTCGTCCATTGACCACTTCGGACAGCGCCCGGAGTTCGGCGTGTTCCTCCTCCAACGGCGCCAGCTCCGCCAGCGCTTTGCTCAACCGCCCGGCCAGCTTGACCAGTTCGCGGTGCTGCGCCGAAACCGCTTGCTGCGCGGCGAAAGCGGTGTCCGCGCGAGCCCGCGTCTCCTTCGCCCGCTCGGCCAGCGGCGCGACGTCCACCGCATCGTCCGGCGAGATCCCGAACAGTTCCGGTTGCGCGAGCATCTCCCGCGCACCGGCGGCGGTCGCTTCCGCCTCGGCGAGGCCCTGTTCGAGCTTCGTGATCTGCTCGTCGGTCCGGACGGCGGCGCGCATTTCCTCCAGGGTCGAGAACCCCTTGGCATGCAACGAGATTTCCACCAGATCCCGTTGCTCCGCGAGCCGGGCCTCCGCTCCGGACACCGCGGTGTGCGCCTCCGCCGCCAAGTCGAGCGCGCCGGCGAACGTGAGCAGATGCTGCCGCCTCGCGGGAACGTCCGGGAACTCTCCCCGGCCCGCGACCAGCCGCTGCTCGCGTTCGGCCATTCGCTCGTCCAACGCCCGGATCTCGCCGTTCGCCTCGGTGACCGTCTGCTCGGCGAGGCGCCGCTGTTCGGCCAACTGCTCAGCACCGCGCTCCAGTTCGGCGACCTTCGCGTTCAGTTGGTCCTTGCGCTGTGCCTTCCCGGAGAGTTCCGCGACGAGTGCCCGGGCTTCGGTCAGCGCGGTCGCGATCTCCTCCGCGGTGCGTCCGTCCAACCGTTCGCGCAGGGAGACAACCCGCGCCTTGGCCTCCTCCAACGCGGACACCACTCGCTGGCGCAACGCCGACGCCTTCTGCTCGGCTTCTTCCGCAGCACGTTCTTCGGCCGCGTCCACCAGTGGTGCGTCATGGTTCGCCGGTGCCGGATGTTCGGCCGACCCGCACACCGGGCACGCCGTTCCCTCGGCCAAGCCAGCAGCCAGCTCTGCTGCCATGCCGTCGAGACGCCGTTCGCGGAGATCGAGCCGGCGTTGCCGAGCCGCCTGATGCTCGTCGACCACTTCGCGCAGTTTCGCTTCTCCGCGCTCGACTCTGGCTTCAGCTGGCGGCAACTCCTCGGCTGCACGAGTGAGTACCGTCAGCTCTTCGACGCGGGCTTTCGCGCCGTCCAGCTTCGCCGCTGCTTCTCCGGCTACCGTCGCTTCGGTACGCGCAGCGGCAATCCGGCCGGGCAGCTCGGTCAACCGCTCCGCGAGCCCAGCAACTTGCCCGGCGGCTTTCTCGACGGCTTTTTGCCGCTCCGCACGGCGTTGCTCGTCCTTCTTCTGCTGGTCGGCTTCCGCGGCCAGCTCGGCGAGAGCACCCGCCTCCTCGCGTACGGATCCCGCACGCTCGCGCAGGTCCCCGACCGCGAGCCCGACCGCGTCGAAACCGAGGTCGGCGAGATCTCGGATCCGGTCGGCCACCAGCACCTGTGCATCGCCGAGTTCGGCCGTGCGCCGGTCCATCAACTCGGTCTCGGGAACCACCGCGGCAGCGCGCCGAGCCGCCGCGATTTCTTCCGTCCACTCAGCACGTTCGGTCGCCTGTTCGGCGATCTGCGTCAGCCGGGTGTGCGCGGTGCGGACCCGGCGGATCTTGTCCGCGTCCTCTTCCGCTTCGCGCAGCGCGACCTCAGCGGACTTCGCCGCCGAACGTGCTTGCGCTGCCTCGGTTTCCGCCGCCTCGGCCCGGGCGGCGACTTCGGCCAGCACAGCCTCGACCCACTCCGGCTGCTTTTCCTCCGGCGGTTCCTGCTGCGCCTCCTGAGCGTAGCGGGCGAGCAACTCGCGGACCTCCTGCTGCCGCTTTTCCAGCGCACGGCCGCGTTCCGCGCGAAGGTCCGCGAACCAGCGTTCGACGTCGGAGAACCGTTCGGTGCCGAAAAGCCGTTCCAGCAGCTTCTCGCGCTCCGTGGTGTCACTGCGGAGGAACTTCGCGAATTCTCCTTGCGGCAGCAACACGACCTGGAAGAACTGCGGTGCCGTCATGCCCAGCAGCCGCTCGACGGTGCGCGCCACCTCGTCGATGCGGATGCTCCCGTCCGGCGGCAGCCCGGCGGGCGGTTCGCCGACCCAGGTCAGCGAAACGCGCGCCTGCTGCGTGGTGAATCCGTCGCCGCGTTTCTTCGGCCGCTGGTACTCCGGGCTGCGCACGATCCGCAACCGCTGACCCTGCACGGTCAGCTCCAGCACGACCTCCGTCTGCGAATCCGGTTCGGCGAGATCGCACCGCAACCGCTTGACGTCGCCGCGCGCGCCCGGCACCACGCCGAACAACGCGAACGCGATCGCGTCGAGCAGCGTGGTTTTGCCCGCTCCGGTGTCGCCGTGGAGAAGGAAGAGACCGTCGGTGCCCAAGGCGTCGAAGTCCACCACCTCCCGCCCCGCGTAGGGGCCGAAGGCTTCTACCTCCAGCAGATGCAGTCTCACAGTTTCTCCACCGCCGCCCGGTTCGCCGCTTCGAGCGCCAGGTGCACGAGCCGCTCCTCGCGTTCGGTCGGCGGAGCACCACGGCAATCGTCGAGGAAGCTGCGCGCGATCTCGATGTCGCTGCGCCCGCGCACCGCCTCGGCGTACTTCAGTTCGGTGCCGGCGACCCCGCCGTCGGGCCGCCAATCCATGTGCACTGCATAGGGAAAACGGTCCTGCAGCAACCGCATCGCGTCGATCGGGCGCACTCGATCCGTGACCGTGATCGAAAGGAAATGCTCGCGCCATTGCTCGTGTTCCGGGTCTTCGAGCAAACCGGCGAGCTCGCCGGAGAGCGTCGCGAGCGGCCGCGGCACCGGCAACTCGTGCCGGCGGACCTCGGCCAGGCCGGCCGCGTCGAGATCCACGAACCACACCGATTTCCGTTGCCGCGATTCGGAAAACGAGTACGCCAGCGGGCTCCCCGAGTACCGGAGGTGTTCCGCGAGCGTCTGCGGTCCGTGCAGGTGCCCGAGCGCGACGTAGTCCACGCCGTCGAACACCGAGCCGGGAACCTGCTCGACTCCGCCCACCGCGATGGTGCGTTCCGATTCGCTGGCCTCGCCGCCGGTGACGAATGCGTGTGCCAGCACTACGGATCGAGTTCCCGGACGACTGGCCAGGTCGTCCCGCACCCGCCGCATCGCCTCGCCGAGCACGCCGGTGTGGCCGCGCGCCTCCGGCACGCCCAGCGCGTGCCGCGACGGCTCGGGTTCGAGATACGGGATGCCGTAGAACGCGACCGCGCCGTGTTCGTCGTGCAGCACAACGGGTTCCGCGATGCCTTCGACGGTCGCGCGGACGTGCAGCCCGCCCGCCGCCGCGAATTCGGCGAACGCGCCCAGCCGCGCGGCCGAATCGTGGTTGCCGGGCGTGACCACGAGTTCCGCGCCTGCCCGGCGGATCCGGGTCATCGCGGCCGTGGCGACGCGGACAGCTTCGGCGGACGGCACCGCTCGGTCGTAGATGTCACCGGCCACCACCACGACGTCGACCGACTCGCGGTCGACGAGTTCGGCGATGTGCGTGAGGGCGGCCTCCTGTTCGGTAAGCAGATCGGCGCCGTGGAACGTGCGGCCGATGTGCCAGTCAGACGTATGGAGGACTCTCACGGCGACCACGTTAGGAGCAGACCCCGACGAAATCCGGGAGGCACGCCGACACCCCACTCGAACGTGTGTACGAAGCCGATCAGGTCCACTGCGGACACGCCCAGCCTCGAATTTGGAAAGTCGCAGGTCAGCTACGCAGCGCGACCGCGGGTGCCGGTTTTTGTCGGTGGGGTCCGCCATGATGTCTCGCGTCCGGACACCCGCCGGACCCGACGGAGAGGAGGACCGGGTGGAGACGGTGATCACCACCGCGGCCGTCGTGCTCGCGCTGCTCCTGTGCGTCGCGGTTGTCGCGCTGTGGCGGCTGTACAACGACGGAATGCGCCGCGCCGACGCGGCCGCGCGGCTCGTGGCGGCGGAGCGCGCGAAAGGCGACCAGCAGCAGCTCGCGCTGCGCCGGTACGAGGTGGCGTTCGCGTCGATCCACGGCCGCGGCGAACTCGGCGAACAGGTGCTTGTGGAAACCGCGCGCGCACTCGGACTGCGGGAGGGACTGCACTTCACCCTGCAGACCGATTTGGGCGGCGGCGGAAGCGCGAAGCCCGACCTGGTGCTGAATGTCGGCGGCGGCCGGGCGGTGCCGGTCGACGCGAAGGCGAGCATGGCCATCTGGGCGGAGGCGGTCGAGACCGACGATCCGGAAGAACGGCTCGACGCGCTGCGCGTCCACGTCCGGCAGCTGCGCTCCCGCGCGGCGGAGCTGGCGGGCAAGGGCTACCAGCGCTGGGCGGACGCGATCTACGGAACCATCATGTTCGTCCCGTCCGACGCGGCCGTGGTCGCCGCGCTCGACACCGACCCCGAACTGCTGCGCTGGCTGATCGACCGCCGCGTCTTCCTGTGCGGCCCCACGGGATTCGGGGTGCTCGCGTCGGCAGCGCTGTTCGCTGCCAGCGACCGGGCTCTCGTCGAAGACGTCGAGCAAGTGCGCGCGGGCGCCGCCGCCGCGCACCGAGCCGCGGGCAATGCAGTGGAGGCGCTGAACCTGTCCTCCACGCACCTGCAGCGCTTCGTCTCGGCCCGCCGCCGGGAACTTGAGGCACTGGAGTCGTTCCGTGCGACGGTCGCGCCGCTCACCGACGCGTCAGGCAGTCCGGCGCCGGTGCCGCAGCTTCGGAAGGGAGACGAGGTGGCAGCTGGTTGAGGTCGCGGCGCGATGGCCGCGGGCTCGACAGTCGCGATCGGATGATCGACGGCACCCTCTTGCGGGACGGGTCTGGAGCGTGGCTTGTTGCCGCCAGGACTACGGCCCTTGCGATCACCGGAAGTGGGCTGATGCTTGAGGCCTGACAGCGCTGTTGGGTGGGGCGAGGTTTCGGCTAGCCAGTCTGGTGACGCGACGTCCGCGCCCTTAGTGGGCGCAGGCGTGGTGGCACAGGTTGGCGGCAGGAGACTGGGGCCCCGGTCCGGCAGCGCGATCCTAGGCGGGCCCGGTCCGGCGCAACGAGCCCTGCGGCGCGGTCTGGCGGAGCAAGCCAAGACGGCGCGGGCGGTCGGCCGTGGGCCTCGGTGGTGCGATCCGGCGGGCAAGGGTGGTGCTCTCGACGCGGAGCGCCATCCGGCGGGCGAGGGTGGTGCTCTCGACGCGGAGCGCGCGATCCGATGGGCGAGCTTCGACGATGCGAGCGGGTTCGGCGCAGTCTGGCGGGCGTGAGCTTGGCTGCGGGACCCGCCGGGCGTCCTGGCGCGCTCTGGTTCGGACGCCCTGCGGTCTAGCGTGGAGAGCGCGGTCTCGCTCGGACGTTGCCGTGAGCGGTGATGTGGCGAGTGCCCGCGGCCAACTGAGCGCCGTCCCGGTGAGCGGTGATCCGTGAACATGTGTCGGGCGGTCAAGGCGATGCTGCGGTCCGCGCGGTCGTGGCCTGCCGATGCCGAGAGCGTCCGGCCGCGGCTCTCGGCCGGGTGCGGCGGCGCAGGTCGGACGGGACAGGCACCGAAGTCCGGATTGCCCGGAACGAACGGCGAAGTCCAGGTTGGACACTGCCTCCGGAGCGAGCGAAAGGGCATGGTTCCGACGTCGCGCGGGCAGGATCCGGACGCTCAGGCGGCTCACGGGAACGTCAATTCCCGGTCAAGTTCCAGAACGGCGAATGTTCCGGAACAGGACCGGTGGCGCCGCCGTCGCGGGCGGCGGCTGGTGGCATAGCCTGGGGTCAGCGCAGGGCCGGGAAACGGGCAGCTGGACCATACCGTCGGTATCACCGCTGGTCAGAGGTCTGGTCCACTGGTTCCCCGTCCGGCGGAGCGGTGCGGGCAGGCCGTACCGCGGGTACCGCTCGACCGTACGAAATGTCATGCGGTCGAGTGGCTGCTTCATGCTGTCCTCGGCAGTGCCAACAAGATCGTGACAAGTACGGGCTACGGTGTGCCTCGTGACCGCGATACGCGATCGCCAGAGCGATCCCGATGCCGATGACGCCCCCGTGCCGTGGGACGAGCGTCTCGTCGTCGGCACGAGGCGCGGCCTGCCCTGGTGGGCGGCTGTGCTCGTGGGCTTCGGCTTGGCAGTGCTCGGCGCCATCATCGACGAGAAGTCCACCGGCAGCCTCGGTTTTGTTTTCAAGGCGGGCTACTTCCTCGGGGCCGTGATCGCGGTCGGCGCGGTGCAAAGACGCGGGCTGTTCGGTCCGATGGTGCAGCCGCCGCTGGTGCTCGCCGTCACCGTGCCGGGTGTGGTGCTGCTGACCGGCGGGGGTCCGGAAGCCAGCGACACTCTGTCGAAGCTGCTCAACATCGGGACGCCGCTGATCAAGGGCTTCCCGACAATGGCGGTCACCACCGGTGTCACGCTGCTGTTCGGCTTCTTCCGCATCTACCGCGAACGCGACCCGGACGCGCCGGTCAAGATCAAGGACGGCAAGCTTCCGCGCACTCGGGACGAGGACGACGACAAGGCCGCCAACCGTCCGCGCTCGCGGCCGCCCGCCGGTCGTGCTGGCCAGTCTGGTCAGACGCCGCCTCCGGGCAACCGGCGCCGTCCGCCGCGGGATCGGGATCTCGACGCTCCGCCGCCGCGACGGCCGCGGCCGCCTGGTGAGCCGGGTGCCCGTCCGCGGCGCGAGCCGATGGACCCGAACGCTCCGCGAGGCGGCCGCAAGCCGCCGCCGGAGGGGCGTCGTCCGCGGCCGCCGGAGGGCGACCCTCGCCGTCGCGATCCGCGGGGTGACGCACCGCCGCCGCGTCGTCGGCCACGTGGGGACGAGCCGCCGCCTGGGCGTCCGCGGCCGCCTCGCCGGGAACCGCCGCGCCGTCAGCGTCCTTGGGAAGACGAGGGCTGACCGAGCGCGTCGTAACTGGACGACAAGGCGAGGACTGACCGAGCCCCCCCAAGTCCAGGCAACGCAAGGCAAACGAGAAAGGCCGCCGATCCCCGCGCTGGGGGTCGGCGGCCTTTTCGTTGCGGCTAAAGGGATTGTCCGGAGCCGTGGCTCAGCACGAAATACGGCACAGCAGTCAAGCCCGTCGAGTGCGGATCAGTTCTCACGACTCCGCGATACAGGCGGCGCGCTCCAGACACCCCGCCCAATACCGCAAGGCACCTAACGAAAGTCCGCGGCAAGGCAAGCGGCAACCAAGCCTCAGGACTCCGACTTAGCAGCCTTCCGAAGCTCCTTGGGCAACGCGAACGCGATCTTCTCGTTCGCCGTGGTCACCTCGTCCACCTGTCCGTACCCGCGCTCGGCGAGCCACTTCAGCAGGTCCATCACCAACACGTCCGGCACCGAGGCCCCCGACGTGACCCCGACCGTCGACACGCCTTCCAGCCACGCCTCGTCGACCTCCGAAGCGAAGTCGATCAGATGCGAAGCCGACGCGCCGGCCTTCAGCGCGACCTCCACCAGCCGCTTCGAGTTCGACGAGTTCTTCGAGCCGACGACCAGCACCAGATCGCATTCCGGGGCCATCGCCTTGACCGCGACCTGACGGTTGGTGGTGGCGTAACAAATGTCGTCGCTGGGCGGGTCGGCCAAGGTCGGGAAGCGATCGCGCAGCTGGTCGACGCGCTCCATCGTCTCGTCCACCGACAGGGTGGTCTGCGACAGCCAGATCACCTTCGACGGATCGCGCACGTCGACCTTGTCGACATCCTCGGGCTTGTCGACCAGTTGCACCTTGTCCGGTGCCTCGCCAGCCGTGCCCTCGACCTCCTCGTGGCCTTCGTGACCGATGAGGAGGATGTCGTAGTCGTCCTTGGCGAAGCGGTTGACCTCTTTGTGGACCTTGGTGACGAGCGGGCAGGTCGCGTCGATGGTGCGCAGGTTCCGCTCGGCGGCCTCGGCGTGCACCGCGGGCGAGACGCCGTGCGCGGAGAACACCACGAGCGCGCCCTCGGGCACCTCGGACGTCTCGTCGACGAAAATCACGCCGCGTTCGCGCAGGGTCTCGACGACGTGCCGGTTGTGCACGATTTCCTTGCGCACGTACACCGGCGGCCCGTACAGCTCGAGCGCCTTCTCGACGGCGACGACCGCGCGGTCAACGCCTGCGCAATACCCGCGCGGCTTCGCGAGCAGCACGCGTTTGGCGGCGCCGGACCGGGAAATCGTCGGGGTACCGGCGGGTTCGGTTCCGGGACTCGCAGAAGTCATGCCTCCAGGGTACGGGCAGTGCCGATCCGGGGTTGAAGTCCTCGTTCGGATGATGGCGGCGGCCATTCAGGCTGTGCCGGGCGTCACGTCCGGTGCCCCTGGCCACCCGTTCGGTTGGGCAGAACAGCCCTGATACGGCACGCTGGACCCATGAAGCCACTCCCGCTCCCCCTCCGGGTCGCCGCGGGCCTCGCCGTCACCACCGCCGAGCGGGTTCGTGAGCTCCCGAAGCAGCTCACCGGCCTGCCGGTCACCGTTGTCAGCCAGGTGCTGCAGCTGTCCATGCGCGTCCAGCAGCAGGTCACCGAGCTGGCCATCAAGGGCGACGACGCGCTGTCGATGCTGCGCCCGGTCGAAGACACGCCCAGCTGGGCCACGTTCGACGAGGACGCCGAACCCGAGTTCGCCCCGTCCCGGCCCACGCTCGTACCGGTCGACGACCTGCCCGAGCCGCGTACCAACGGCCACCGGACGCAACCACCGGACCTCGCCGCGGAAACCATCGACGATCCGTGGGTCGAGGAGACCCGTGCGCTCGCCGAGGAGCACCCCGAGGGCGAGAACGACAGCTCCGGCCCGGCCGGGCTCGGCAATTACGACGAGCTGACCCTGCCGCAGCTGCGCGCCCGGCTGCGCCGGCTGACCGTGCCGCAGCTGGAAGAACTGCTGGAGTACGAGAAGGCCAACGCCGACCGCGCGTCGTTCGTCGGCATGCTCGCGCGGCGGATCGGCAACGCGCGCAAGGCGGAGGAACAGCCGGGCGACCCCGCGGAAGGCCAGTGAGCAACGACCCCGCCACCAGCGCGGAGAACCCGTGGCCGGTCCGCACCGTCGCGCGCAAGATCGGCGACTGGGTCCACCGGCTCGGCGACGTCTGGGTCGAAGGCCAGGTCACGCAGATGAACGCGCGGCCCGGCACGCAGACCGCGTTCCTGACCCTGCGCGACCCGTCCGCGGACGTCTCGATGTCCGTGACCTGTCCGATGTGGCTGGTGCGTGAACTGCCGACGCCGCTGCGCGAAGGCGACCGCGTAGTCATCCATGCCAAGCCGTCGTTCTTCTTCGGCCGTGGCACGCTGAGCCTGCGCGCGGACCAGATCCGCGCGGTCGGCATCGGCGAACTGCTCGCGCGGATCGAACGGCTGCGCAAGCTGCTGGCCGCCGAAGGCATGTTCGCCCGCGAACGGAAGCGGCCGATTCCCTTTCTGCCCAAGGGAATCGGACTGATCACCGGACGCGCGTCGGCGGCTGAGCGGGACGTGCTGGCGAACGCGCAAGCACGCTGGCCGCACGTGTTGTTCAAGGTGCTGAACACCGCCGTGCAGGGTTCGCAGGCGGTCCCGCAAATCCTTCGCGCACTGTCCATTTTGGACAAAGACCCGGACGTCGACGTGATCGTCATCGCCCGCGGCGGCGGCAGCGTCGAGGACCTGCTGCCGTTCTCCGACGAAGCGCTGTGCCGGGCGGTCGCGGCCGCGGGCACGCCGATCGTCAGCGCGATCGGGCACGAGCCGGACACTCCGCTGCTCGACCACGTCGCCGACCTGCGCTGCTCCACTCCGACCGACGCGAGCAAGCGCATCGTGCCGGACGTCCGCGAGGAGACCGCGCGGGTGCGGCAGATGCGCGACCGCGGCCGTCGCGCGCTGCACGGCTGGGTCGACCGGGAGACGCGGCTGCTGACCCAGCTGCGCAGCCGTCCGTCGCTCGCCGATCCGCTGGGCCCGATCGAACGCCGCCTCAGCGACGTCGAGATGCACCGCGAACGCGGCCGTCGCGCGATGCTCAGCCTGCTCGCCAAGGATCAGGCCGAAGTCGCGAACGCGCGGGGCAAGCTGGCCGCGCTCGGCCCGGCGGCCACGATGGAGCGCGGATACGCCGTCGTCCAGTTCACGGATTCCGCAGGCAACCTCCACGTGCTCCGCTCCGTCTCCCAGATCGAGGACGGAGCGCAGTTGCGCGTACGGGTCGCCGACGGGGCGGTCCACGCGGTGGCCGAGTCCGTCGAGCCGACGACGCCCGCACCGGAAGGAGACCGGCCGTGATGCACCGGGCCCCGGCGTTCCTCCCGCTCACGGTGGACGCCGCCGCTCGGCTCAACGCCGGTCTCCTGCTGCGGCAGGCCCTGGTCACCGACCGGGCCGCCGACGAATGCTGGACAGCCCTGCTCGCCGGCTGCGGTACCGCGGCCAGGCGCGGGCTGGCACCGCAGCTCAGGCGACTGTCCGAGGCGACGTCCGAGCACGTCGGCGTCCGGTGGTGGTTCGCCGAAGGGACCGGGCATCGGCGACGCGTGGCGAGCGCGCAGGAAAACCTCGAGGACGCCATCGCGGACGGTGACGGGCAGGAGTTCGCACTGGCTTTCGTCGGATACGACCATGCGATGGCCAGCGCGGTGGTCGCTTGCCCGCGGCGAGCGCGTTCACCTCGTTAGCGGCTGCTCGATCGGGATCCAGCGGCAGGTCACCCGATGTAACAGCCTGACTGATCAACACGTCTATTCGCTCATTCACGACGAAGAGAGCGGGACAGGACGATGACAGCCGACCCGGGCACAGATCCGCAACCAGTTCCGGCGAAGGCGCGCAGGTGACCCTCGTAGACGAGACTGGCCGAGTCGTAGCCACCACAGCTTTGCATCGCAGCGGAGGTGCGTCCGACATCGTCGACGGCGTCTGGGTGCGGACCTTCACCTTCGAATTCACCGATGTCCCCAGCGCCGAGCGTTACGGCGTGCATTTCGGCAACGACCACCGCGCCACGATGTGGAAGGACGCGGATGACGCCAAGCGCAACGGCTGGCAGCTGAGTCTCGGAAACTGACCCTCCCCGGAATGTCGGCCGAACGCGGTAGTCTGCGCCGACAGCCCCGTGCACCACAAGGTCGGAGAACGTGAGCGAAGCAGACACCGCCGGACTCGGTTACGAGCAAGCCCGCGATCAGCTCGTCGAGGTCGTGAAGGAACTGGAAGCCGGCGGGCTTTCCCTGGAGCAGTCGCTTGAGCTCTGGGAGAAGGGCGAGCAGCTCGCCAAGGTGTGCGAACGGCATCTGGAAGGCGCCCGCGAGCGGATCGAGGCCGCGCTGGCCTCGGTGGAGACCGACGACGCAGAGTGACGTGCACCATGCGTGGCTGAATCGGTCAGGTGGTTCCGGGATCTGACAGACTGGGCACCCGCTGACGAACCGTGTTCCGGGAGGCCACCATGACCACCGCCAGTGACCGCAGCCGACGCGAAGCGCCTGATCGCAACCTCGCCATGGAACTGGTGCGGGTGACCGAGGCAGCCGCGATGGCCGCCGGCCGCTGGGTCGGCCGAGGCGACAAGATCGGCGGCGACGGGGCGGCCGTCGACGCGATGCGCCAGCTCGTCTCCACCGTCTCGATGCGCGGCGTCGTCGTCATCGGCGAGGGCGAGAAGGACGAAGCGCCGATGCTGTTCAACGGCGAAGAGGTCGGCAACGGCGACGGCCCGGACTGCGACGTCGCGGTCGACCCGGTCGACGGCACCACGCTCATGGCGAAGGGCATGCCGAACGCGCTGGCCGTGCTCGCGGTCGCCGAGCGCGGCGCGATGTTCGACCCGTCCGCGGTGTTCTACATGGAGAAGCTGGCCGTCGGCCCGGACGCGGCGGGCAAGGTGGACATCTCCGCCCCGGTCGCGGAGAACATCCGGCGGGTGGCGAAGGCGAAGAACTCCAGCGTCAGCGACGTGACGGTCTGCATCCTCGACCGGCCGCGGCATGAACAGCTGGTCAAAGAGGTCCGCGAGGCGGGAGCCCGGATCCGGTTCATTTCGGACGGCGACGTCGCCGGCGCGATCGCCGCGGCCCGGCCGACCACCGGCGTCGACATGCTGCTCGGCATCGGCGGCACGCCCGAGGGCATCATCGCCGCGTGCGCGATGAAGTGCCTCGGCGGCGAACTGCAGGGCAGGCTGTGGCCGAAGGACGACGCGGAGCGCGAGAAGGCGCTCGCCGCGGGCCACGACCTTGACCGGATCCTGCTCAACGACGACCTGGTCACCGGCGACAACGTGTTCTTCTGCGCGACCGGCGTCACCGACGGCGACCTGCTGCGCGGCGTCCACTATCGGGCGGGCGGCGCGACGACGCAGTCGATCGTCATGCGGTCCAAGTCGGGGACGGTCAGAATGATCGACGGCTACCACCGGCTCGAGAAGCTGCGGGCGTACTCGTCCGTCAACTTCGACGGCAACCTCGACCTCGACGAGGACGAGCGCGCGGTGCCTCCGCTGCCCTGATCTGCCAAGGAGTTCCCCGGTGTCGAAACGGCTGTTCGCGCTGGTGCTGACTGTCCTCACCGGAGTCGTGCTCAGCGCGGGCACCGCTTCGGCGGGCTCTTCGATCGTCGGCGGGACCGATGCGGACCAGCCGTACCCGTTCGCGGTGTCCCTGCACACCTCGGGCGGCGCGCTGTTCTGCGGCGGCTCGCTGATCACGCCGACTTGGGTGGTCACCGCGGCGCACTGCCTGTCCGCGAAGGACCCGGCGACGATCGGGTTGCGCGTCGGCAGCAACGACGCGGACGAGGGCGGGGAAACTCCGAAAGCGGCGGAATTCGTGCTGCACCCGCATTTCAACGCCGAAACGCAAACCGGCGACGTCGGCCTGATCCGGCTGACCGCGCCGGTGAAGGCCGCGCCGATCGCGATCGGCGGTTCGGCGTCGCCGGGCACGGCGGTCCGGGTGATCGGCTGGGGCCAGACGTGCGCGACGCCGAACTGCGGCCCGGTCTCGAAGACGCTGCGCCAGCTCGACACACACCTGGTGCCGGGCGCGAAATGCCCGGCGACGTTCGACGGAACCTCCGAGCTGTGCACGGAAAGCCCCGGCGGATCCGGTTCGTGCTACGGCGATTCCGGCGGTCCGGAACTGATCCGCGACGGCGACCGGTGGCTGCTGGCCGGCATGGTCAGCCGCCCGGGCAACCGCTCGTCGACGTGCGGATCGGCTCCGTCGATCGCGACCTCGGCGGTGGCGTATCAGCCTTGGCTCGCGGAGAAAACCGGCTGATTCACTCGACGTTGCTCGAATGCCCGGGGAACAAATGCGCCTCGGGATTCAACGCCACCGCGATATTGTTCACCGCCGTAGCCGCCTCCCCGAATCCCGTCGCGATCAGCTTCACCTTCCCCGGATACGCCGCCACGTCGCCCGCCGCGTAAACGCGGGGCCGGGCCGTCGCCATCGTCGAGTCCACCGCAATCGCGCGGTGATCGATTTCCAGTCCCCAGCTTTCGATCGGCCCCAAATCCGCGGTGAACCCCAACGCCGCGACCACAGCGTCCGCGCGCAGCTGCTCGTCCGCGCCGCCCTTCACCGTCACGTCGACCGCAGCCAGCGAACCGTCCGGGGCTTCGACAAACCGGGCCACCTCAGCGTCCGTGACCAGCCGCACGCCCAGCTCCCGCACCTGCCGCACGATCGATTCCGCGGCCCGGAACTTCGCGCGGCGGTGCACGAGCGTCACGCTCGCCGCGACCGGATGCAGCGCCAGGCACCAGTCGAACGCCGAATCCCCGCCGCCGACCACGACGACGTGCTGTCCGGCGTGGGCAGCGAGTGTCGGGACGAAATGGACCATCCCGCGGCCTAGCCAGCCGTCTCCGGCAGGCAGCGGACGGGGCGTGAACTCGCCGATTCCCGCCGTGATCAGGACCGCGCCCGCGCGCAGGACGTCGCCGCCGTCGAGGGTCAGTTCGAGACCGCCGTCGACGCTCTCCAGCTTCTCCGCCTTGCGGCCGAGCAGGTAGTCCGGCTTCCACGGCGCGGCCTGGTCCACCAGTCCCTGCACGAGATCCCGGCCGCGGACCGCGGGGAACCCGCCGACGTCGTAGATCATCTTCTCCGGATACATCGCGGTGACCTGGCCGCCCGGTTCGGGCAGCGAATCGACTACGGCCATCGACAGGCCGCGGAATCCCGCGTAGTAGGCGGCGAAGAGGCCGGTGGGACCGGCTCCGATGACGACGAGGTCGTAATCCATGAGGCTCGCTCCATGCCAGTGGTGGGTGGCGGTGATCGAGAACACAACCGAGCGTACCGGGGTGGGCGACAACACCCGGCCGGTTGCGCGAAACGGGGCCAGAATCGGGGGTATGGCTGAACAGGAATACCGGATCGAACACGACACGATGGGTGAGGTCCGCGTCCCGGTCGACGCGCTCTACCGCGCGCAGACCCAGCGTGCCGTCGAGAACTTCCCCATCTCCGGCCGCGGTCTCGAGCGCGCCCAGATCCGCGCGCTGGGCCTGTTGAAGGCCGCCGCCGCCCGCGTGAACGCGCGCCTCGGCGTCCTGGACGCCGACGTCGCCGACGCGATCGCGAAGGCCGCGGACGAGGTCGCCGAGGGCAAGCACGACGCGCACTTCCCGATCGACGTCTTCCAGACCGGCTCGGGCACGTCGTCCAACATGAACGCGAACGAGGTCATCGCGACGCTGGCCACTCGCGCGCTCGGCCGCGATGTGCACCCGAACGACCACGTCAACGCGTCGCAGTCGTCGAACGACACCTTCCCGACCACGATCCACGTCGCCGCCACCGAGGCCGTCCTCACCGACGTCATCCCGGCGCTGGAGCACCTCGCCGGCGCGATCGAGGCGCGCGCCGAGGAGTGGCAGGACGTCGTCAAGTCCGGCCGCACGCACCTGATGGACGCCGTGCCGATCACGCTCGGCCAGGAGGCGGGCGCGTGGGCCGCCCAGATCCGGTTCGGCATCGAGCGGCTGCAATCTGGCCTGCCGAGGCTGGGCGAACTGCCGATCGGCGGCACCGCGGTCGGCTCCGGGTTGAACGCGCCCGACGGCTTCGGCGCGGCCGTCTCGGCCGAATTGGCGCAGATCACCGGGTTGCCGCTCACCGAGGCACGCAACCACTTCGAGGCGCAGGCGACGCAGGACAGCGTGGTCGAGACGTCCGGGCACTTGCGTACGGTCGCGGTGTCGCTGAACAAGATCGCGAACGACCTACGGTGGCTGGGTTCCGGCCCGCGCACCGGCTTGGCCGAGCTGGCTTTGCCGGACCTGCAGCCGGGTTCGTCGATCATGCCGGGCAAGGTCAACCCGGTCATCCCGGAGGCGACGCTGCAGGTCGTCGCGCAGGTCGTCGGCAACGACGCGGCGGTCGCGTTCGCCGGCGCGGCGGGCAACTTCCAGCTCAACGTGAACCTGCCGGTCATCGCGCGCAACGTCCTCGAGTCGGCGCGGCTGCTCGCTGCTGTCTCGCGGTTGCTGGCGGACAAGGTGTTCGCCGGGGTCACCGCGAACGTCGAGCGCGCGCGGCAGTACGCCGAGGGGTCGCCGTCGATCGTCACGCCGCTCAACAAGTACATCGGCTACGAGAAAGCGGCCGCGGTGGCGAAGCAGGCGCTCAAGGAGCTCAAGACGATTCGCGAGGTCGTGCTGGAGCGCGGGTACGTCCGCGACGGCAAGCTCACCGAAGCGCAGCTGGACGAGGCACTCGACGTGCTGCGGATGGCGCGCGGCGGCAAGTAGCGTTCAGCCGGTCGCAGTGGCTCGTTCGGACAATTCCGGGCGAGCCGCTTCGCGTTTCCACAGTCCACATGCGACTCCCGCGGCGACCAGGGTGACGCCGGCCAGATCCTTCAGCTCGAACTGCTGCGCACCAATCAACACCGCGACCGCCAGTCCGGATACCGGCATCAGCCCGATCAACACGCCCGCCCGGTCCGCGCCCAAGTCGACGACACAGCTGTACCAGAGCACGAAAGCCACTGCGGTCACCACGACCGCCAGCAACAGCAACGCGACGAGTTCGCGCGCGTCCGGCCACCGCCAGGCTCCCGCCGGATCGACCACCGTCCCGACCACGGAACCGCTTGCCGCAGCCGTGAAACAGCCCCACGTCGAGGTCGCCAACGGCCCGAGCCGGCGCAGCAATCCCACCGCGAGCAGGGTGAACGACGCCTCGCACAACATCGCCAGCGCAGCCAGCAGCAGTCCTGGCGCGGAAGCGGATCCGCCGCCGGACAGCACCACGATGCCGAGCCCGGCGAGCACCGATCCGAGAACCGGAGCAGCGGACGGACGGCGACCGTCGAGCAGCGGGGCGAGCAACGCGAGCACGAGCGGACTGGCCCCCAGAAACGCCGCTACCGCACTGGGTTCCGCGTAGCGCTGCGCCAGCAGCAGACAGGCCTGGAATCCGATCATCCCGGTCGCGGCGAGGCCGAGCAGGGTCGGCAGATCGCCCAGTTTCGGCCGCGGCAGCGGACTGCGCGTGACCTTCGCCCAGCCCAGCAGCAGAAGGCCGCCGAGCGCGTACCGCAACGCCTGCCCGGTGATCACCGGATATCCGTCCAGCATGCCGGTGACCGGCACCGATCCGCCGACCAGCACCGCGCCGGCCACCCCTGAAAGCACCATCGACCGTTTCACGCCGCTCAGTCTTCAGCGGCGAGTGGTCTATTCAGAAGGACCACTCCACCCTGGTCTAATTGGACCACTTCGCCGTACTGTCGTGCCCGTGGAAACCATCCGCGAGTTGCTCCTGCCCGCCGCCACCGGAGGACGCCGGGGCCGCTCCGTCGAAGCCGCGTTGCGCGACGCGATCCGCACCGGACGGCTGGCGGTCGGCACCCGACTGCCATCGAGCCGCGATCTCGCGCGTCAGCTCGGCGTCGCTCGCGGCACCGTCACCGCCTTGTACGAGCAACTCACCGCAGAGGGCTACCTGCTGAGCAAGCACGGGTCGGGCACTCGCGTCGCGCCGATCGACGGTGCTGCGCCGAATCCCCGGGTCAGTGCGGCGAAAAAGCCGACCTGGGAGTTCGATCTGCGTCCCGGACTGCCCGCGTTGTCGGCGTTCCCCCGGGCCGAATGGCTTGCCGCCGAACGAGAAGCCCTGAACGCGACGCCCGACCTCGGTCTCGGCTACCCGGACCCGACCGGCCATCCGGCCTTGCGTGCGGAACTGGCCGCCTACCTCGGACGCGTCCGGGCGTTGCCGACGAATCCGGACGACATCGTGATCACCAGCGGAGCCGCGGAAGCGTTGTCGTTGCTGGCCGACGCCTTGCCGGACCAGCGCATCGCCGTCGAAGACCCGAGCCACCACGGCCAAGCGAACCTGCTGCGCGACCACGGACTCGCCCCAGTCGGAATCCCGGTCGACGACAAGGGCATCAACGCCGATGCACTGTCCACTTCAGACTGTTCCGTTGTGCTGGTGACCGCTGCGCACCAGTTCCCGCTCGGCGTCGCGTTGCATCCGGAACGCCGTCGGCAGCTGCTGTCCTGGGCGGCGGAAACCGGCGGGCTGATCCTCGAAGACGACTACGACGCCGAGCATCGCTACGACCGTCCCGCGCTGGGCGCGATGCGCGCGCTCGCACCGGACCACGTCGCGTACATCGGCAGCGTCAGCAAAGTACTCGCACCAGCGCTGCGGATCGGCTGGCTCATTCCGCCGCGACGATTGCGCGACGCCGTGGCCCGGGTCAAGGAAATGCACGACCTCGGCTGTCCGCCGCTCCCGCAAGCCGCGCTCGCGCACCTGATCGCCACCGGCGGTTACGACCGGCATCTGCGCCGCACTCGACGGCTGTATCGCGCTCGTCGTGACGCGCTTATCGACGCCCTGACCCAACGTCTTCCACAGTGGCAGCCGGTCGGGATCGCCGCCGGACTGCACCTGGTCGTCCGGCTCCCGGACGGCACTGACGACGTGCGGCTGCAGGAAAAACTCGCCGCGGCGGGCGTGCACGCCCCGGCCTTGTCGACTTATTCCCATACCTCCTCCGGATATCCGGGCCTCGTGCTCGGGTACGCCGCACTTCCGCCGGACCGGCTCCGCGCCGCCGTCGAGCGGATCGCGTCGGCCGGTTGAACCGCTGGTGAACACCTGGTGCACCGGGGAGGGGTCCCTCGGCTGACGCTTAGGGTTGGCCTTCTCGGGAGCGGCAAGGGGGAGGCGACCGTGAGCTTCGGGGAAATCGTGCGAACACTCGCCGACGTGCTCACGTCCAGCCGCGGCATGGTGCCCATCGCCGTCGTCGCGGGCGCGACAATCCTCGCCCCGATCATCGACCGTTACGTCGTCCGCCGCAGGCGCGTGATCTACCGGGAGCTCTACAACTCCAAGATCGGCCTCAACCCGGTCACGCTCAGCGACTCGCACAACGGCGCGGTGCAAGCGGATCCGGAGCTCGTGCGCACCGTGCAGCTGCTGGAACCGCTCAGCGTGGTCGTGATCCGCATCCGCAACACCGGCAGCTTCGACATCGGCCCCGACGACTGGGAACACCCGCTGCAGTTCACCTTCGGCAGGCGGGTGGTGTGGGACGCGCGCGTGTCCGACGCCAAGGACGGGTTGCGCGAGGTGGTCCGGAACGGACTTGAATTCTTTACTCATGATCAGCCTACGCCGGAAAACGGAACCGCGCGACTGTCCGGCGTGCGAGCGTTGCTGCCGCAGCGGCTGACCGCGCTGCTGCGGCAATCCGACACACCGGCCGCCGCGGCACCGCAATGGCACGGCGTCCGCCTTGAACAGCTTTCGCTGAAGCGACGGGAAAAGTTCAAACTCGTCGTCGTGCTGCGCGAGCCGGACGACTGGCGCGGCGGGCCGTTGTCCAAGGAACTGGACGTCACCGGACGGCTGAGCGGCGGGCGGATCAAGGACGAACGCAAACAGCGCTGGCTGTCGTGGCCGGTGGTCACAGGAGCGATCGGAGTACTGCTGACCGGGGCGTTGCTGAGCATGCTCCTGGTCGCCGTATCGCGCGGCTCCGAACCCGGCTGCGGCACCGGATCCCTTGCGGTGCACGGATCCAGTGCGTTCGCGCGGATCATGAACAGCGTCGCTGCCGAGTACCAGAAGCTGTGTCCCGGTGCGACGATCACGACCCAAGCGGACGGAAGCGTGTCCGCAGTGCGCGAACTGGGGCCGTTGCCCGCGGAACAAAAGGACAGCATGGCAGTGCTTTCCGACGGTAAAGCTTCCGACGCCGGGCCGGATCTGGTCACACAACCGGTCGCGGTGCTCGTGTACAGCTTGGCAGTGAACAAAGCCGTCGGCGTCGACCGGTTGAGCGGCGAGCAGGTCCGCGGCATCTTCAGCGGGAAGTACACCGACTGGGCGCAACTGCGCGAGGGTCCGTCGATCCCGATTCGGGTCGTCGGACGCGGGCAGGAATCGGGGACGCGCAAGACTTTCGAGGAGAAGGTGCTGGGCGCGGCCGAGCCGGGACTGTCTTCAGACGACTGCCGGACGCCGACCCGCGACCCGCACGCCACAGTGGTGCGCTGCGAACGCGGCAAGACCGACGAACTGCTGCGCGCCGTCGGCGACACCCCCGGAGCGATCGGCTACGCGGACGTGCCCGCGGCCAAGATCGCCGCGGTGCAAGGCCGGGTCGCGATGGCGAAGCTCGACGACCGCTATCCCGATGTGACCAGCATCGACGCCGGCTATCGCTTCTGGACGGTGGAGTACCTCTACACCAAGGGCGTGCCGGAGAACGATTCGCTGCTGAAGCAGTTCATCGACTACCTGCGCAGCAGCACGGCGCGGGCGGAACTGCAGGACGCAGGGTACACGCCGTGTGTGACAAAACAGGGGCTGCTGGACCAGTACTGCACTCGTCCGGATGCCTGACCAGCTCTTTTTCACCCGGTCGAGGCTGGGGCGGGGGTTTTTGTCGGTGGCGGGGGCGATGATGGCCGGGTGTTGTTCACCGACCTCGTCACCGCCTCCGCCGAACTGGCGGCCACGCGGTCACGGAAAACGAAAATCGCCGTGCTGGCCACCGTGCTGCGTGCGGCCGAACCCGGCGAACTGCCCGCGGTGATCGCGTATCTCACCGGGCAGACCGCGCAGGACCGGCTCGGAGCCGGCTGGCGCACGCTCGCCGACCTCGCCGTCGAACCCGCGGCTGCCCCTGCCGTCTCGGTGGCGGAGGTCGACGTCGCGCTCACGGAGGTCGCGGCCGCGGCGGGTGCGGGTTCGGTGAAGCGACGAGCGGAGGCGCTCGCCGCGTTGTTCTCCCGGCTGACCCGTGCCGAGCAGGAGTTCGTGTTCCGGCTCGTCACCGGGGAGCTGCGGCAGGGTGCGCTGGAAGGCGTGATGGTCGACGCGGTCGCGGCGGCGGCCGAGGTGGAAGTCGACCAGGTGCGGCGCGCGTTCATGCTGTCCGGGCGATTGCCGGTCACCGGACAGGCGGCGTTGACCGGGGGCGCGGCGGCGCTCGCGGAATTCGGACTGGAGCTGGGCCGTCCGGTGCGGCCGATGCTCGCGTCGCCGGCGGAATCGCTGGAGGAAGCGGTGACAGAGCACGGGAACGCGATCGTCGAGTACAAAATGGACGGTGCGCGGATCCAAGTGCACCGCCACGATGCGGAAGTGCACGTGTACACGCGCACGCTGCGGGAAATCACCGGCAGCGTAGGCGAATTGGTCGAACTGGTGCGGGCGCTGCCGTGCGAATCGGTGGTGCTGGACGGCGAAACGCTCGCGCTCACCGACGAAGGGCGGCCGCGGCCGTTCCAGGAGACGATGAGCCGGTTCGGCAGCACGCGGGACGAACAGGTGCGGGCGTTGCTGCTGCGGCCGTACTTCTTCGACTGCCTGCACCTGGACGGGGTCGATCTGCTCGACGCGCCGTTGTCCGAACGCAACGAGGCGCTGCGCCGGGTGGCGGGCGAGCACGTGATCCCCGGTTCGATCCGGCCGGAATCGCCCGCGGCGGTGCTCGACGCGGCGATGGACGCCGGGCACGAGGGCGTGATGGTGAAGGACCTCGACTCGATCTACGCGGCCGGGCGGCGCGGGCGCGCGTGGCTCAAGGTGAAACCGGTGCACACCATCGATCTGGTGGTGCTGGCGGCGGAATGGGGACACGGGCGGCGCACCGGGAAATTATCGAACCTGCACCTCGGCGCGCGCGATCCGGACGGCGGGCCGCCGATCATGGTGGGCAAGACGTTCAAGGGCCTCACCGACGAGTTGCTGGCCTGGCAGACCGAGCGGTTCCAGGAGATCGAGACGCATCGCGACCGGTGGACCGTCCACGTGCGACCGGAGACGGTGGTCGAGATCGAGCTGGACGGGGCGCAGGTCAGCACGCGGTATCCGGGCGGGCTGGCGCTGCGGTTCGCGCGAGTGGTGCGGTACCGGCCGGACAAGGATCCCGGCGAGGCCGACACCATCGACACCGTCCGGGGGCTGCTGCGCGGCAGCCGTCCGGCGGAGCGCACCGCGGCCGATGGTTCCGCCGCGCAACCCGCTCCCCCGGCGTGGACCGGTCCGGAAGATCAGCCCGGTTCCGAGGAGGAGTCCGGATGACGCTCGCCGGGCATCGCCCCAGGATGAGTGGGCACATTACGGACATCGGGCAGCTTTCCCCGCTGTACTCGGGAAAACGCCCGACGAAAGTCGATGTCGCACCCGTGGCCGCGTACCCGAGAGTGGGGGCACTGGCCTGCGTCGATAGGAGAAAAGCATGACGTTCCGGGTGAAATCAGCCGTCCGGCGATTCGGGCGGCCGATGACCCTGCTGGCGGGCGTGGCGCTCGCCGCCACCGTGGTGGCGGCACCGGCCAGTGCCGCGCCAACGCCGCCGCGGCAGCCGTCGCGACACCACTTCTCGGCTGCCGCACAGTCGTTCGTCGGCGCGACCACGGTGCAGGATCGGGTGGCGCGGCTCAACGCGGCGATGGCCAAGCTGCCGAAGGAAAGTGGCGCGTACAACGCCACGAAGCTGTGGAACCAGGGCATCACCGGCGCTGGGTCCACTGTGGCCACGCTGGTGTCCTTCGGCGACGACAAGGTCAAGCAGGTGCTGGACGAGTACTCCCGGCAGCACGGTCTGCCGCCGGCGAACGTCGAGGTGCTGCAGCCGTCCGGCGCGGTGCCCGCGTGCACCGATCCTGGCGTGGACACCGCCGCCTGCCAGTCGTGGGGCGGGGAGACCGATCTCGACGTCACGATGATGCACGCGATGGCTCCGGGCGCGAAGATCGTCGTCGCCGCGACCCCGGTCGCCGAGACCCAGGGCTTCGCCGGTCTGCCGGAAATGATGCACGCCGTCGACTACCTGACCGAGCACCGGATCGCGGACGTGGTCTCGATGAGCTTCGGCACCACCGAGGAGAACTTCCCGTCGTTCGAGTCGATCAAGACCCTCGACCCGGCGCTGGAGCGGGCGAGCAAGGCGGGCGTCACGCTGGTGGCGTCGTCGGGTGACGACGGCCCGACCGGGGCGTACCTGCAAGGCCCCGGCCGGTATCCGTACCGCGTGGCGAGCTGGCCCGCCAGCGACCCGAACGTCACCGCGCTCGGCGGCACCCAGCTGCACCTGGACGCGAACGGCGTCCGCACCCAGCCGGACGACCTCGTCAACGCGGCGGACAACGGGTTCAGCGAAGGTGCGGGCGTGTCGAAGGCGTACGCGCGGCCGTCCTGGCAGAACCACGTCAAGAAGATCACCGGCAGCACGATGCGGGCGTACCCGGACATCAGCATGGAAGGCGTCCAGGGCACGTCGCAGTCGGCGCCGTTGTTCGCCGGGGTGCTGGCGCTGGCGGTGCAGGCCAAGCACGGGCGGCTGGGCCAGATCAACCCGGCGCTCTACTCGAAGCTGGGCCCGCAGGGCACCGCGGCCGGGATCGTCGACGTCACCAAGGGCGACAACAGCCAGTGGGACGTCGAAGGCTTCAAGGCCGGTTCGGGCTACGACATCGCGAGCGGCTGGGGCACGATCGACGCGTCGGTCTTCGTGCCCGCCCTGGTGAAGGCGGTGCGGTGATGCGGTAGTCGCCAACCCGCGCCGCGGACGGGCAAGTTCACCCGGCCCGGCTCGACCGGTCATGGTCGTGTCGGGCCGGGCGGGCCGCCCCGGAGCCGTACTGTCAGCGGCATGTCCTCGAAAGCGTTGGCCCGGCTGTGGTTCGGGGTGACCGCGGTCGTCGTGCTGGCCGCGCTCGTGATCCAGATCGTCGCGCTGGTGCCGCCGCAGGGACGGTACGTCAGCTTCGGCGGACGAGTGGCGAACCTGTTCACCTATTTCACGATCATCTCGAACGCCCTCGTTCTCGTCACCAGCGCGGCTTTCGCTCGCGGACGCGGCACCTCGCCGCTGATGCGCGTGCTGTGGCTCGACGCGCTGGTCGGGATCGTGGTGACCGGCGTCGTCTACCAGGTCGCGCTCGCCGGGCTGTACGAGTTGCACGGGCTGAGCCTCGCCGCGGACATCCTGCTGCACCGCGTCACCCCGGTGCTGTGCGTGCTCGGCTGGCTGCTCTTCGCGCCGCGGGTGCTGGAGTGGCGCACCGTGTGGTGGTCACTCTGCTACCCCTTGGCGTGGCTGGTTTTCACGCTCGTCCGCGGGGCGATCGACGGCTACTACCCGTATCCGTTCGTCAACGCCGACAACCTCGGCTACGGACAGGTCGCGCTGAACTGCCTGCTCATCGGCGTTTTCTTCATCGCGCTCGCCAGCGGTGCCCGAATCGCCGACCGGCGGCTCACGCGCGCACCCGGCGAAACGCGTTCAGCGGATCGCTGAGCCCGGCCTGGGCCAGCGCCCGCCACGCGCCGCGCTTCAGGTCCACCGGTTTGCCCGCGGCGACGCGGTGCATCTGCTGGGTGTGCCACTGGATCTCGAGCAGGCTGTCGGCGAGCCGGATTCCCGTGTGCGGGCACCGGCGTTCGGCTCGCACGTCCTCGCCCGCGAGCAGCCGTCCCGGCAACGCGGGGTCCACAGTGAACGGACGACCGATCCCGATCACGTCCAGGGCACCGGACTCCAGCGCCTCCGCCATCCCCGCCGCCGTGGTGAACCCGCCGGTGACCATCAACGCGACGTCGCTGATCTGGCGGGCTTTCGCAGCGTAGTCCAGGAAATACGCTTCCCGCCGCTGCGTGCTCGCCCGGCCGGACCCCATCATCACGGCCCGTTCGTACGTGCCGCCGGAAATCTCCAGCAGGTCGATCCCTGCCTCGCCCAGCGCACGGACGACCTGCAACGACTCGTCCTCGTCGAAGCCGCCGCGCTGAAAGTCCGCGCTGTTGAGCTTTACCGAAACCGGCACGCGATCGCCCACCGCGCCCCGAACCGCCCGCACCACCTCAAGCAGGAACCGGCTGCGGTCGCGCCCCCACTCGTCGTCGCGACGGTTCACCAACGGCGACAGGAACTGCGAAATCAGGTACCCGTGCGCGCCGTGAATCTGGATCCCGGCGAACCCGGCATCGACGAACGTCCGCGCCGACAACGCGAACCTCGCCACCACCGCTTCGATCTCGTCCCCGGTCAACGCCCGCGGCGCCGCGAACGCCGTCCGCACTCCTCGATCGCCGAACGGCACCGCAGACGGCGCGACCGGCTGGCGCGACAAATACCGAGGACTCTGCCGTCCGGGATGGTTGAGCTGCACCCACAACTGCGCGTCCGTGCCGTTCACGGCCTGCGCCCACGACCGGTACGCCGCCGGGTCGGGCTCGGCAGGCACCGCGACGTTGCGCGGTTCGCCGAGCGCGGTGGGATCCACCATCACGTTGCCGGTCACCAGCAGGCCCGCGCCCCCGCGCGCCCAGGTCCGGTACAGCTGCGCGAGTTCGGCGGACGGCGCGTTGCGACGGTCGCCGAGTTGCTCGCTGAGCGCCGACTTCGCGAGCCGATGCGGCAGCACGGCCCCGCATTGCAGTTTGAGCGGTTCGGCGAGCAGGTCCCGAGGGTCGGTCATGAGCAGTCCCGTCGTCGCAGCTAACTTACCGCGAGTAAGGATACTCGAAAGTAGGTACCGGCGGTATGCCTCGCGGGCCACTAGGGTCTGCGGCATGACGGCCATAGTGCAGAACCTGGTCACGTCGGGCGTGTTCGAGCTCGACGGCGGCAGCTGGGACGTGGACAACAACGTCTGGATAGTCGGCGACGGCTCCGAGGTGATCGTGATCGACGCCGCGCACGACGCGGACGCCATCGCGGACGTGGTCGGAGACCGCACGGTCCGCGCGATTGTCTGCACCCACGCGCACAACGACCACGTCAACGCCGCCCCCGCGCTGGCCGACCGCACCGGCGCCCCGATCCTGCTGCACCCGGCCGACCGCGTCGTCTGGGACCTGACCCACCCGGACCGCGCCCCCGACGGCGACCTGGCCGACGGACAGGTCATCACCGTCGCGGGCACCGACCTCACCGTGCTGCACACGCCCGGCCACGCCCCCGGCGCGATCTGCCTGCACAGCCCCGACCTGGAAGTCCTCTTCACCGGCGACACCCTGTTCCACGGCGGCCCCGGCGCGACCGGCCGCTCGTACTCCGACTACCCGACCATCGTGAAGTCCATCCGCGACCGCCTCTTCCCCCTCCCCGACGCGACGATCGTCCGCACCGGCCACGGCGAAGCGACGACCATCGGCAAGGAAAAGGCCGGATCGGCGGACTGGCCCGCTGCCTGACCGTTGCGGCCCTCGTGAGTGTTTATGCCGGTTCTAACCGGCATAAACACTCACAACGGCCACCATCGCCCCGCGCCTACCCGGCGGCCAGCCGAGGAACCTCCGGAACCACCCGCACCCGCTCCCGGGCCTCCGCCGCAAGCGCTTGCGCCCACTGCTGCAATCCGGCCACGTCCACCCCGTGCGGCGGCTCCTCCCGGAACGGCGCGATGTTCTCCGCGCCCCGCTCCAGCAGCGCGACCGCCCCGTTCCCGTTCCCGCGCAACGCGTGCGTCAGCCCCACTGCCAGCTGGGCCAGGCCGCGCCACAGCTCACGCTCCGGCCCGTCCGTCGCCTTCCAGGCGTCCTCGAAGACCTCGTGGGCGTGGAACGGGCGGCCGGCGTCCAGCAGGTCCTGCGCCTCGGAGAGGGTCTCCTCCGGGGTCCGCTGCACGCCTTCGGGCTGACGCGGCACGCCGTCGGAGCCGTACGGCAGCGGGCGGCCCAGACCATCACGAGGACGGGCGTTGCGGGCTCGTCCCTGGTCGTCGCGATCACGGCTGTCCACCTGGCCATTGTCCCACGCGCCACGCCGGGTTAGCGTCTCGCGCGCAAGCCACGTAGCCTGGTGACTCGTGCGCTTTCTGGATGGGCACGTGCCCGCTCACGACCTGACCTACGACGACGTGTTCCTGCTGCCGAACCGTTCGGACGTGGAATCCCGCTTCGGCGTCGACTTGTCCACTGTGGACGGCACTGGTGCCACGATCCCCTTGGTGGTGGCCAACATGACGGCCGTCGCCGGGCGGCGGATGGCCGAGACCGTCGCTCGCCGCGGCGGGCTCGTCGTGCTTCCGCAGGACGTCGACACGGCCGCGGTGGCCGAAATCGTCTCCTGGGTGAAGTCCCGCCACGCCGTCTGGGACACGCCGCTGGTCCTCACCGGCGGCGACGCGGTGGCCGACGCCCTCAACCTCGTGCACAAGCGAGCACATGGCGCGGTCGTCATCGTCGACGGCGACGGCAAGCCGGTCGGCGTCGTGGACGAGGCCGCCTGCGCTGGTGTCGACCGCTTCGCGCGACTGGCTGACGTCGCCGAACCCGCCGTCGTCACCGTGCCGCTCGACACCCCGCCGCGCGAGGTCTTCGAACTCCTGCACAGCCACGGCGGACGGCTCGCGCTCGGCCTCGACGCCGAGGGGCGCCTCGCCGGCGTCCTGACCGCGGTGGGCGCGTTGCGTTCGGAGATCTACACCCCAGCCGCCGACGCACAGGGCAAGCTGCGCGTCGCCGCCGCGGTCGGTGTGAACGGCGACGTCGCGGCGAAGGCCGAAGCGGTGCTGGCCGCGGGCGTCGACACGCTGGTCGTCGACACCGCGCACGGGCACCAGGAAAAGATGATCGCCGCGCTCAAGGCGGTTCGTTCGGTGTCGCCGAAGGTGCCGGTCGTGGCGGGCAACGTCGTGACCGCCGAAGGCACCCGCGACCTCATCCACGCGGGCGCGGACGTCATCAAGGTCGGTGTCGGCCCCGGCGCGATGTGCACGACGCGGATGATGACCGGCGTCGGCCGCCCGCAGTTCTCCGCGGTCGCCGAGTGCGCCGCTGCCGCCCGCGAACTGGGCAAACACGTCTGGGCCGACGGCGGTGTGCGGCACCCGCGCGACGTCGCGCTTGCCCTGGCCGCGGGCGCGTCGGCGGCGATGGTCGGCTCGTGGTTCGCCGGCACCCACGAATCCCCCGGCGACCTGCGCTACGACGAGCAGGGCCGGCCGTACAAGGAGTCGTTCGGGATGGCGTCGAAGCGCGCCGTCGGAGCTCGCACGCGCACGGACAACGTCTTCGACCGCGCCCGCAAGGCGCTGTTCGAGGAGGGCATCTCCACGTCGCGGATGGCGCTGGACCCGGCCCGGCCCGGCGTCGAAGACCTGATCGACTCGATCTGTTCGGGCGTCCGCTCGTCCTGCACGTACGCGGGCGCGCGCACGATCGAGGAGTTCCACGAGCGTGCGGTGCTGGGCGTGCAGTCAGCGGCCGGGTTCGCCGAGGGACGTCCGCTGCCGGCTGGCTGGTGAGACCTCGTGAGTGGCAATCACGGTTAGAACCGTGATTGCCACTCACGACCAGATCAGCCGTGGTCCTCCAGCATTTCGGTCACCAGCGCCGCGATCGGCGAGCGCTCCGAGCGGGTCAGGGTCACGTGCGCGAACAGCGGGTGTCCCTTCAGCTTCTCGATCACCGCCGAGACTCCGTCGTGCCTGCCGACGCGCAGGTTGTCCCGCTGGGCCACGTCGTGCGTGAGCACCACCCGCGACGCCGAGCCGAGCCGTGACAGCACGGTCAGCAGCACGTTGCGCTCCAGCGACTGCGCCTCGTCCACGATCACGAACGTGTCGTGCAGCGAGCGGCCCCGGATGTGTGTCAGCGGCAGCACTTCGAGCATGCCGCGGTCGAATACCTCGTCCAGCACGTCCTGGCTGACCAGCGCGCCCAGCGTGTCGAACACCGCCTGCGCCCACGGCTGCATCTTCTCGCTCTCGGACCCGGGCAGATAGCCGAGATCCTGACCGCCGACCGCGTAGACCGGGCGGAACACCACGACCTTGCGGTGCTGCTGGCGTTCCATCACCGCCTCCAGGCCCGCGCACAGCGCCAGCGCCGACTTGCCGGTGCCCGCGCGCCCGCCGAGCGAGACGATGCCGACGTCGGAGTCCAGCAGCAGGTCGAGCGCCACGCGCTGCTCAGCCGAGCGGCCGTGCAGGCCGAACGCCTCGCGGTCGCCGCGCACCAGCCGCACCCGCTTGTCCGCCGTGACCCGGCCGAGCGCGCTCGAACTGCCCGCGAGCAGCCGCAGCCCGGTGTGGCACGGCAGTTCGCCCACCTCGCCGAGGCCGAATTCCGCCGGATCCGCCGAACCGCCCGAGAAGAGCGCGTCGATCAGTTCCTGCGGCGCGTCCACGTCCGCCATGCCCGTCCAGCCCGACGGCGTGACCTCCTGCGCCCGGTACTCGTCCGCGGTGAGCCCGACCGCACCCGCTTTGACCCGCAACGGGATGTCCTTCGTCACCAGGGTGACCGCGGGCTGCTCCGTCGCGAGGTTGAGCGCGCACGCGAGGATGCGGTGGTCGTTCGAGTCGGTACGGAAGCCCACTGGGAGGACGGACGGATCGGTGTGGTTCAGCTCGACCTGGAGGGTGCCGCCCTGGTCGCCGATCGGGATCGGGGCGTCGAGCCTGCCGTGCTTGAGCCGGAGGTCGTCCAGCAGCCGGAGGGATTCCCTGGCGAACCAGCCCAGTTCGGAGTGGTGGCGCTTGGCCTCCAGTTCGCTGATGACGACCAGCGGGAGCACCACCGCGTGTTCGGCGAACCGGGTGACCGCCCACGGGTCGGAGAGCAGCACCGACGTGTCGAGCACATAAGTGATGCGTGGGGATTCGGGCGAGATCGAGGCTTTCTCCGGCGCTTGAGCACCGGTCGAAGAACGGCCTGAGGCCTTGCGGGGTGAACGCTGCGCAGTCACGACGGCATCTCCCTCGAGGGCGTGTGCACCCCACGCCCGCACTCGCTGGGCCGGGCACCTCCCTGGCTGGGTCCGCACTCCCTGACGCTGGCTGCGTCAGGCGGCACGGCCACGAGGGCCGGGTGCCGGCCCCCTCGTGCATCTCGTGGGCGGCTGAGCCGCCCCCTCGATCAACGCCACGACCAGGGCCTCCCGCGAGAACCCGCACGGAACGCGAGCCCTCTATCCCGGAAGGTACCTACGTCCGCCCCGTCGTGCAGGCAGCCACACAGGTGATTCGCCGATTCGTCATCCCACCGTCGGTCGCCCGCAACAGAGTGTCCACAGTGCTCACTCAGCGTCACGAGGTCCGGCGATCGGGGGGTCGCACAGAAGGATGATCATGGAAAATTAATCACCGAGTGCAGGCAATTCCCAGGTAAAGGGCCTTGTACCACGGGCCAGACCGGAATGCATTTCGCGTCCTGGACACTGAACCGTACCGAGTGAACTGGGCCTTCAAGCGCTCACACAATGGGCGTACGCACCATTCGCTAGAGGCCATTCGGGGGTAATTTCCTTACTGCGGGACACACCACCGGAACACTCCGGTGCCCCGAATCCCAGTATCTCTACCTAGGAGTGTGCGAAGTGCTGAAGAAGGCTGGAATTGTCGCCGGTGCCGCCGCGGGTCTGATGATGATCGGCGGGACGGCGTTCGCTTCCCCGGCCGCGACCCAGGGCGCTCCGGACCCGACGTTCGGCGACGCCTACGCCACCTTCATCGAGGGCGGCGGCGCGCTGGGCTACGGCGCCGCTTCGCTGGTCGCCGGCGCCTACACCGGCGTTGCGCTGACCCCGGCGCTGGTGGCCCACTCGATGGAGCACCACCACGGCTGAGCCGTCTCGCGCGAAGGCCCCGGAGCCCTGCTTCGGGGCCTTCGCGGCGTTCGCGGCCGGGTCGACCGGCCCGGCTGGGTGGGTCCGCCGGGCCGGTTCGCCGCGTCAGGCCCCGAACCGCCGGTGCCGCCAGGCGTAGTCGCGCATCGCGCGGAGAAAGTCGACGCGCCGGAATGCCGGCCAGTAAGCCTCGGTGAACCAGAATTCCGAATGCGCGGACTGCCAGAGCAGAAATCCGGAAAGCCGCTGTTCACCGGACGTTCGGATAATCAGATCCGGATCCGGTTGACCGGATGTGTACAGATGTTCCGAGATGTGGTCGACATCGAGGATTTTCGCGAGTTCGCGAATCGAAGTGCCCTCGTCGGCGTGTTGCAGCAGCAGCTTGCGGACGGCGTCGGCGATCTCCTGCCGCCCGCCGTAGCCGACCGCGATGTTCACCTCCATGCCCGAGTGGTTCTCGGTCCGCGCCGCGGCGGCGGTGAGCTTCTGCGCCACCTCGAGCGGCAGCAGGTCGAGCGCCCCGACGATGCGCAACCGCCACGGCATCTCGGCCCCGGCGAGCTCGTCGGTGACGTCGGTGATGATTTTCAGCAGCGGGGTGAGCTCGTCCGGATCGCGGTTGAGGTTGTCGGTGGAGAGCAGCCACATCGTCACGACCTCGACCTCGGCCTCCTGGCACCAGCTCAGGAAGTCGGCGATCTTCTTGGCCCCGGCGCGGTGCCCGTCGGCCACGTCGGCGAACCCGGCCTCGCGCGCCCAGCGGCGATTGCCGTCGAGCATGATCGCGATATGCCGCGGATGACGGCCCGCCGACTGCTGGATCAGACGGCGGCTGTAGATGCTGTAGACAACGTCGGACATGAAGGACCGGAGGCTCACGCCGCCCGAGCGTACGCACCCCTGCGTTAGTGGTGTGACGCGCCACGGGGGCTGGCAAAAAACCTACGGTCCCGTAGCCTTGGCTCGGTGAGCGTGACGATCGAGCCCCCACCCGTCCCCGAGGACACTCGCCCCCGGCTGCGCGGCCATATCCACTTCTGGTCGTTCTTCGGCGCGGTCGCCGCGGCCGCCACGCTGATCAGCCTCGCCGCGTCGACGGTCTCGCCGGTAGCAGCACTGGCGACGTCCGTGTACGGCCTCACCGTGCTAGGCGTCTTCGGCGTGAGCGCGCTGTATCACCGCAGGCTGTGGAGCCCGCGCGCGTACAAGTGGATGAAGCGCGCCGACCACTCGATGATCTTCCTGTTCATCGCCGGCACGTACACGCCGTTCACCCTCCTGGCCATGTCGAAGCCGACCGGATACATCGTCCTGGGCATCGTCTGGGGCGGCGCGATCCTGGGCGTGGCGATGAAGATGCTGTGGCCGCACGCACCGCGCTGGCTGGGCGTGCCGATCTACATCGCGCTCGGGTGGGTCGCGGTGTTCGTCCTGCCGGAACTGCTGAGCCATGCCGGGGTCGCGGCTTTGGTGCTGCTTTGCGTGGGCGGGCTGTTTTATACCGTTGGGGCCGTTTTTTACGCGGTCAAGTGGCCTAATCACTGGCCGGAGACCTTCGGGTACCACGAGTTCTTCCACGCTTGCACAGTGCTGGCGGCGGTTTCGCATTACATCGCGATCTGGTTGGCGATGTACTCCTAGCTGCGGCTTGGTTTCTGTCGAGCTTTCTCAGGCCGTCTCCAGGCCGTCACACTGCCTGGGGACGGCCTGAGTCGTTTCCGAAGCGGCGACGGGGCTCGCTTCTTCGGAAAGAGGCCGTGGCGCTCAGAGCAGATCGAGCGCTGTCGCGATCTCCTCGACCTCAGTGCGAGTGGTGTAGTTGGGGTGCACATCGATCCACCGGATCGTGCCTTCGGCGTCGACCAGGACGACCGTCGGCATCGGTACGCCATGACTGCCGTCGGCATTGGCCGCGGTGAGGTCCAGGCCGAGAGTCGCCTGCGCGGCGCGGGCGCTCTCGGTGGGGGCGGTGAGCACGCCGAGGGCGGCAGCGATCTGGTTGCCGGGATCGGACAGCACGGTGAAGGTCAGCTCGTTCTTCTCCGCCATGGACAGCGAGCCGTCTGGCTTCTGCGGGCTGATCGCGATCAGTTCAATGCCCCGTTCGGCGAGCACAGGCACGAGCTGCTCCTGGTAAGCGCGCAGCGCCACGTTGCAGTACGGGCACCACGCGCCTCGGTAGGTCACGACCACAGCGGGCCTGCCATGCCGGGCGGATTCGAGCGTCGCCGGGTCGCCGTGAGCGTCGAGCAGCTCTCCGTCGGGCATCGCCGCGCCTGCGGCGAGCACACCCTCGGGCAAGCCGGCGGCGTCCAGTTCCGCCTGCTCGCCGCCGAAAGCCGCCAGGACCTCGGCTGGAAGTCGACCTGCGATGCCCTGCTGCATGGCGGATACCCGCTCGGCGATGGTGCTGTTGATGGTGGTCACATCAAGCCTTTCGGACACGGGAGGTGCTTCACGGGACAGGGGCCGAGCCCCAAACTGGATTGCGCTATCCAGTAGTACCGGCGGAAAACTGGATAGTCAAATCCAGTTTTGGCGAACTTCCGTATCCTGCAGGGGTGAGCGAGACCGTGACCCCGGCTGCCGAGGGCGCCGGCGCGACGAAACGGACGACCCGCGGGCTCGTCACGCGTGAGCGGATCGTCGCCGCAGCCGCACAGCTGATGTTCGAACGCGGCGTCGCAGGCACCAGCACACCCGACGTCCGGGACGCGGCTGGGGTCAGCTCGTCGCAGATCTACCACTACTTCGCGGACAAGAGCGCTCTCACCCGCGCGGTGATCGAGTTCCAGACGGCTCGCATCCTGACCGGACAGCGAGTGCTCCTCTCCCGCTTGGACAGCTTCGAGGCGCTGCGCGACTGGCGAGACGCGATCGTGCAGATCGAACACGATCTCGACTGCCGCGGCGGCTGCCCGCTCGGGAGCTTGACCAGCGAACTCGCTGAACATGACCCTGCCGCGCGCACCGCATTGGCGGAGGGCTTCACCCAGTGGACCGATGCGATCCGCGACGGCCTGCAGGACATGCTCGACCGGGGCGTGCTGCGCGACGACGCCGACCCGCACCGCCTGTCGTTGGCGACGATGGCCGCACTGCAGGGCGGCCTGCTCCTCGCGCAGGCCCAGCGCAGCACCGCGGCGCTGGAAGCCGGGCTGGACGCGATGATCGAACGCATCGCGTTCCACGCTGTCGCTCCCTGACGGGCCGGGCAGACGGCTGCGCTCAACTTCGCGAGATCGCAGCGAGTCCGCTGGCCGTAGGCCTGGGCACCGTGCTTCGCGGCCAGGATTCACCTGTCCGGGCCGACGAGGAAGTTCTCCTGGAAGCCCGCGGTGGCGTCCACCGGTGCCGACGGTCCACCGCCAACCTTCGTGCCGAGTCGATCGAGCGATGCCACGCAGTACGTGATGTGGCTTAATCGCTGTCGTCGCACTCGTATCGAGAAGAATCCATGACCGCTTCGTCGCGATCTGGTTGGCGACGCACTCTTAGCGAACCGCGCGCACGTACAGAAACACCGGTGTTGTCCGCAAGATCCTGTCCAGTTCCGGGTCTTCCACTCCTGGGGCCGGTTGCGGTTCCTCCACCGCGTCGATCGCGAACCCGGCTTCCAGCAGCGACGTGAAGACCGCCGATACCGGGCGGCGGTACATCCGCCCGGTCACCGTCTTTCCGTTCCAGTCCCAGTTTTCGCTGATCAGCTCGACGCGGTGGTAGTCCGTGCGATCGGAACGGAGCCAGCCGGTGATCGGGTGGTGGATGGAGAACACCAGGGCACCGCCCGGTTTGAGGCAGCGGTGCAGTTCCGCCAAGAGCGGGCCCCAATCCTTGAGGTAGTGCAGGACCAGCGACGCCACCACCACGTCCGTCGAGGCACTCGGCACCATGGTCAGCGGTTCGTTCAGGTCCGCGGTTTCAAGCCTGGCCCGGGCGCCCAATCGTTTCCTGGCGAGGTCGACCAGGCGGGGATCGTGGTCGAGCCCCAAGACCTCAGGCCGCGGCCAGATGCTCGGTCAGACCGCCGCCAGCGGAACCTAGTTCCAGGATCTGTTTGCCAGCCGTCTCACCGGCGAGACGCATGATCGCTGGACGGTCATAATGCGCGTTCGGCCCGCTGTTTTCGACAAAACTCGTGTATCGCTCGGCATGATCTCCGAAGAGTTTCGACACCTCGCCAAGCGTACCGATTTCAGCCGTTCAGCATCGGGGCTGCCAGGAACTGCTCCGGAACCGCGAACCCATCCACCAACGTCCGCGCATGGGGCCGCAAAGCCCCGCACAGCGCGTTAACCGCCGCAGTCACCGCCTTGGAGCGGCTTGCTGAGATGCGGCCGTGCTCAAGGAACCACGCGCGGTCTGCTTCGATCGTCGACAGGGCGTACAGGTCGCAGAGCCTCGAAAGCAGCGCAGCCGCCTCCGGGTCACTACAGCTGGAGACAGCGCGGGCGAAGGCGTCGAGGATCAAGCGGTCCACGTGTACGCGGCCAGCGAGCAGCACATGGTCCTGTACAGAGTTGAAGACACCAAAAGGATCCGAAGCAGCACCGCGGAGACGGTTGGCCACACCACTCAGCACGTGCTCTTCACGGTCCTCGAAGAGACGCTGTTGCCACTCCCGGTCGAAGAGCACCGAAGCATCGTCAGACTCTGTAAGGCGCTCCAGGAACTTCCACGCGGCCGACCGTTCCATGACGGTGTCCACCAGTTGCTCAGCGACAAATCGCGCCGTCGCCAGGGGGCTGAGGTCCTCGAAGTGTTCCTTGTACTGCGTCAGCAAGCCCTTCGCGACCAGTTGCAACAGCACGGTGTTGTCGCCTTCGAAGGTGGTGAAAACATCAGTGTCGGCTTTCAACCCGGCCAGCAGGTTCTCCGCCAAGTATCCGCTGCCGCCGCAGGCTTCGCGGGCCGTTTGGATCGCCGCGGTTGCGTGCCAGGTGTTCAGGGCCTTCAGACCGGCGGCGCGGGATTCGAGTTCGCGTTGCTCTTCTTCCGGCGCGTCGGAGGCGATGTCGTGCAGGGCGGCGACCAGTTCCTCCTGCGCGAAGTGCAAAGCATAAGTCTTCGCCAACGCCGGCAGCAGTTTTCGCTGGTGCCCCAGGTAATCGAGGATGACCACCTCGTCACCCTCCGGCCGCTGGAACTGCCGCCGCTGGTCGCCGTAGCGGATTGCCAGGGTCAGGGCTCGTTGGGTGGCGCATCCGGCGCTGCCGCCGACGCTCACGCGGCCGCGGATGAGCGTCCCCAGCATCGTGAAGAACCGGCGGCCGTCGCTCTCGATGGGGCTCGTGTAGGTGCCGTCTTCGGCTACGTCGCCGAAGCGGTTCAGCAGCGCTTCCCTTGGCACGCGGACCTGATCGAAGGTCAACCGTCCGTTGTCGACGCCGTTCAAACCCGCTTTCACGCCGCAGTCCGCGATGGTGACACCAGGAGCAGGAGCACCCGAATCGTCGCGGATCGGGACCAGGAAAGCGTGTACGCCACGGGATTCGCCGCCGGTGATCAGTTGCGCGAAGACCACCGCGAGTTGCCCGTCGCGGGCGGCGTTGCCGATGTATTCCTTGGTGGCGCCGGGATCTGGGCTGTGCACGACGAATTCGCGCGTCGAAGGGTCGTAGGTCGCGGTGGTGTGCAGGTGCTGGACATCCGAACCGTGGCCGTGTTCGGTCATCGCGAAGCACCCGAGCAGGTCCAGATTCATGATGCGGCGCAAGTATTTCTCATGGTGCGCCGCGGTGCCGAGCAGCTGCACCGCACCGCCGAACAGGCCCCATTGGACCCCGGCCTTGACCATCAGCGACAGGTCGCCGTAGCCGAGCATCTCGAACGACATCACCGACCCGCCGACGTCGCTCAGCCCGCCGTACGCGGCGTCGAAGCCGAGCGCGGGACGGTCTGTCTCAGCGAGTTTCCGCAGCTGGTCCAGCACCTGCACGCGGTGCGCCTCGACGTCGAGGCCGATCGTGTCCCGGAACTTCTCCGTGCTCATCTGCGCGCGCACGTCGCGCTTCAACCCGGCCCAGCGTCCATCGAGGACGGCGGTCAACGCGTCCGGGTCCACTTTCTCGGGCACAGCAGGGACGTCCACGGTTCCTCCGATACAGCAGGCTGCCTCCAGCCTGCCGCAGCGGAGGAAATCCCGCAGCTCAGCCCAAATCGGGCCCCTTCGACCGCAGGTCGTCGACCTTGGTCATCGCTTCGCGCAGTTCGGACAGCCACGCGTCCGCGTGCTCGCCGACCAGCCGCACCGCCCAGGCCAGCGCCTCGGACCGCGACCGCGCGACGCCGGCGTCCACGAGCGTGTCGAGGACCAGGCGTTCGGGCTGCCGCAGCCGGGTCATCACCGGCACGGACAACGTCGTGAAGTGCACCGTCGTGCCGCCCAGCTTCGCGCCCCACGCCACCTTGCGCTGGTAGCGGTGCTCAGCCTGCCGCGCGATCTCGATCCGCTCGTCGCGGGTTTCCTCGCGGAACCTGCTGATCCGCCCGTCCGCCGCCGCCGCGCGGGCCGCGTCGTCGGCGTAATCGCCGGTCAGCGCGGGCAGCTCGCCGACGATGAGGATCTCTTCGCGGTCCACGGTGAGTTCCGGGTCGCCGGTGAACCAGCCGTCCGGGAGCCTCCCGCCGAACCACGCCGCCGCGTCGTCCGCCGACGGCACTTCGGCCTGCTGCCAGCCCCGGCCTTTCCAACCTCGCCCCATGACGTCCACCATCCTTGATTACATGATTACGTCACTACTGAAGCTACGCTGATTCCACCGAAGCAGGTAGTGCGTTCACCAGGGGCGGAATTCGTCAGAGCTGGGCGATGAGCTGGTCCGCCGCGGTCACCGGGCGTTCGCAGACGTAGCCGCGGCAGACGTATGCCGCCGCCTCGCCGTCGACCAGCGGCCGATCGGCCAGCAGCGGGACGCCGTACGCGTCCGGCTCGCCGCCGAGCACGATGCCGCCGCCGTGGATGTGCCGTGCCGCGGCGGCCATCAGCTCCGCACGGTCCGCGCCGACGACCGCGACCTGCACCGGCCCGGACTGCGCCGCCTCCGCCACGGACAGCCAGTGCCCAGCGAACCGCGGCACGCGCGCGGCGAGCAGACCGACGCGACGCAACGCGAGCTCAGCCGCGTCGCGGTAGCGCGCCGCCTGGTCAGGCCCGGCCAGCGCGGACGCGGTGAGCAGCGCGCCAGCCAGCGCCGAAGCACCGGACGGGCTGGCGTTGTCCGTCGGATCGGACGGGCGCTGCACCAGGATTTCGGCGTCGTCGGCGGTGTCGTGATACGCGCCAGGTGCGGAGTCGGACGCGAAGTGCGCCAAGGCAACGTCCAGCAGCCGGGTCGCTTCGGTGAGCCAGCGCGGTTCGCCAGTGGCCTGGTGGAGGGCGAGAAGACCGTCGGCGAGGCAGGCGTAGTCCTCCAGTACGCCGACCGGTGCGCCGACCGCGCCGTCCCGCGAGCTGCGGCGGAGTCGTCCGTCCACGATGTGCAGGTCCAGCAGCAGGGACGCCGCGCCACGAGCGAGTTCGATCCACTGTGGACGTTCCAACGCGACGCCCGCTTCGGCCAGCGCGGAAATCGCGAGACCGTTCCAGGCCGCGACCACCTTGTCGTCCCGTCCCGGTTGCGGACGCTCCGCTCGCGCTTCGAGCAACGCCTGCCGGACGCGCTCGAAACGGTCGAAATCATCCGGGTCTGCCCGCAGCTGAAGGGTCGATGCGCCTTCTTCGAAAGTGCCCTCTTCGGTCACGCTGAACAGCTCAGCCGCCCACGGACCGTCCACGCCGAGCACGTCGTTGAGCTGCGCAGGAGTCCACACGTAGGTCAATCCCTCGACACCTTCGGTGTCCGCATCGAGCGACGCGGCGAAACCTCCTTGCGGCGTAAGGAGATCGTGCTCAAGGAACCGGACGATGCCTTCCGCCACCCGACGCGCCGACGCCGACCCACGACGCGCGAGATGCGCGTACACTCGAAGGAGCAACGCGTTGTCATACAACATTTTCTCGAAGTGGGGAACGATCCACTCCGCGTCCACGGAGTAGCGCGCGAACCCGCCGCCCAGCTGGTCGTGAATGCCCCCGCGCGCCATCGCGGCCGCCGCGGACTCGGCGAGATCGCGCGCCTGCGCCGAACCCGTGCGCTCGTGGTGGCGGATCAGGAACTCCAGCACCATGGACGGCGGAAACTTCGGCGCGCCACCGAAACCGCCGTGCACGGGATCTGCTTCCTGCGCGAGTTTCGTCACCGCGTCCGCCAAAGCGTCGGCATCGACGGCGGCTTCCTTCAGCGGACCGCTCTGCTCGGCAAGATGCCCGACGATCTGTTTCGCACCCTCGCGCAGATCGTCCGGCCGCTCTTCCCACGCCTCCGCGACCGCCACCAGCAGCTGCGTGAACGAGGGAATCCCCGGACGCGGCGCGGGCGGATAGTAAGTGCCGCAATGGAATGGCTCGCCCTCGGGCGTGAGGAAGCACGTCATCGGCCAGCCGCCCTGCCCGGTCATCGCCTGCGTGGCGGCCATGTAGACGGCGTCGATGTCCGGCCGCTCCTCGCGGTCGACCTTGATGTTGACGAAGTGCGCGTTCATCAGGGTCGCAGTGCCTTCGTGCTCGAAGGATTCGTGCGCCATGACGTGACACCAATGGCAGGCGGCGTACCCGACGGACAGCAGAATCGGCACCCCGCGACGACGCGCCTCGGCCAGCGCTTCCGGACCCCACTCCCACCAGTCGACCGGGTTGCCTGCGTGCTGCAGAAGGTACGGGGACGTCGCATCGGCGAGGCGGTTCGTCATGGTGCCGAGTGTGCCTCATGCCGCGCGAGACCGGTCCCGTCCCCGCGACACCAGAAGATCCGGCTTGCCCGGCACTCGCCACGCGCTCTCGTCAGAACGCCGAAATCGACCGATAAATCCGATGAATCACAACGATCGGCCTTGTCGTGCGAAAATCAAGATCACTAGAATCCTTCTCCATGAAGCGATTCCTTCGCGCAGGCTCGACGCGTTCCGTCACCGCGATCGCATTCATCGGATGTCTTGGTTTGTCCGGTTGCAGTGCCCATGCGGCTTCCGCGGCACCGAACTGGATCAGTTTCGCCCACGGCCGCCTCTCCTACGGCACCGACGCGCAAGGCAACCGGGTCCCCGATTTCTCCCGCGTCGGCTACCGCGACGGCGACGCTCCGCCGCCTGAACTGCCGGCCGCGGCGACAGTCGGGCCGCAGCCGTCCGGCGACGACACCGCACGCATTCAGCAGGCCATCGACCAGGTCGCCAGCAGCGGCAAGCCCGGCGCGGTCCAGCTGACAGCGGGCGACTACCGGCTCGAAGGAACCTTGCGCATCGGCGCCAGCAACATCGAACTGCGCGGCGCGGGCAGCGGCCCGAACGGGACCAGGCTGGTCGCGGCGGGCAAGCTGCACACGCTCGTCACGATCGCCGGCACCGGCTCGCGCGCCTCCGCCGGTGTCGCGGTACCGGTCACCAGCGGCTACGTCCCGGTCGGCGCCGACCAGCTCGACGTGAGCGATGCTTCCTCCTTCCACGTCGGCGACCACGTCATCGTGCAACGCCCGCAGGAACAGTCGTGGATTCACGCGATCGGCATGGACCGGATCCCGCCGCGGCCGAACGGAACGCCGAGCAAACAGTGGACCCCGAACTCCGGACTGCAGTTCGACCGGACGGTCACGGCCGTCAACGGCAAAACCGTCCGCTTCGACGTGCCGCTGACCAACGCACTGGAAAGCCAGTACACCCACGCCACCGTCACTCGCTACTCGTATCCCGGCCGCATCAGCGGTTCCGGCCTCGCGCACCTGTCCGCGGACGGCGCCGAGTTCGAGCAGGATCCCGCCTGGCACGACGACGGTTTCTTCAAGTCCCAGCTGGCGTCCGTGGACGCCGCGCAGGACAGCTGGATCGACGACGTGGTCGCGGACCATTTCGGTTCCGCCTTCGCGATCGGGCAGAACGCGCTCCGGGTCAGCCTGCTGCGCACCTCGTCTCTCGACGAGTCCGTCCCGCAGGACATCCACGATCAGCCCGCCGCCTACACCATCAGCGGCCAGGAAACCCTGATCCGGCAGTGCACCGTCACCGGCAGCAACCTGCACGCCTGGGTCACCCAGGCCAGGGTGCCCGGCCCCAACGTGGTCAGTCGCTGCACGGCGACGAACACCGGCTCCCGGATCCTCGACGCCGGTCCGCACCAGCGCTGGGCCAGCGGCACTCTCTACGACGACCTGACGATGAGCCCGCCATCGGGACATCTCCAGCTGTCGGACCGGCAGTGGATGGGCAGCGGCCAAGGCTGGGCAGGCGCGAACTCGGTGCTGTGGAATTGCTCCGTCGGCTCGTATCTCGTGGAAAACCCGCCGACCGCGCACAACTGGGCGCTCGGGTGCACCGGAACTCAGGACAAGCCGCAGCCGGACCACCGGAGCGGGGAGATCGGCTCGCCCGGCAAGCATCTGCCGCCGGAAAGCCTTTACGACGAGCAACTGGCTGAACGGCACTGACGAGGCCTTCCCCGCTGTCTGCGGCTTAAGACATTCGAGTGATGCTTGTTGTTGGCCGTACGACAGCCGCCCTGCTCAAGTCCATAAACGGCGAACTCCCTTGCGATTTGCAGTTCGCAAATGCAGACAGGCTTAATCGCGGCGACTAGAGTAACTACCCGGCTCCATAGGGTGACTAAGCACCTGGGCCCAGCGGACCCGGGACGATCTACGCAAGGGGAGGCGTACATCGTGGCCGACAATCAGCAGTCCAGCCTGCCTCCGATCCAGCGATTCGGCGGCGCGTCGATCGAGACGATGGCGGTGGCGCCGTTGCTGGGCGACGGGTACTCCTACGACAGAGCGACGCTGGAAGAAATCGCGAAACTCTACGAAAGCCTCGCCGACAAGTACTACCTCGACAGGGACCACGCAGGAATCATCGCGCGAACACAGTCACCCGGGCTGGAGTTTTCCAGCACGGACAACGCGGCCATCTTCCGAAATTCCGGGGAAGTCCTGAAAGGTTCGCTGGAGCAATGCGAACGGTACTGTCGTGATCAGGCAGCCAAACATCGCGCGGCACTCAAAAAATACGCGGATGCCGAGCACGCGCACTCGGCCGAAATACGCCGGGCCGGGGGACATCTGTGAGACGCGCCCTAGCGCTTACCCCGTTGGCCCTGCTCATTCTCGCCGGCTGCTCGGACACCACTCCAGGACAAGCCGTTCCGGCCGACCGCACCGGTCAACCAGCGCCAAGAAGCACCTCGGCGAACCAGGTACCCGGCCCCGGCGTGCCGAAAGTGCCGAACCCCATCGACATCACCAGATTCAAACAGAACCCGTGCGAATCCCTGACCTCGGCGCAAGTCGTGGACCTGCTCGGCGACGAGGCCCGGATCACCCCGGACCCGAACGGCCCCGGCGGGCCCGGCTGCGGCTGGTTCTCCCAGGCGAAAATCGCGGTCGTGTTCCCGAACGTGGACAAGCTGGGCCTGACGTCTGTCTACCGGGCCAAGGGCGGAGCGTATCCCTTCTTCATGCCCCTCGCTCCGGTCGAGGGATATCCGGTCGTCGCCTACGGCACGGAGGACGTGCGGGCAAGGCTCGGCGAATGCAACGTCGCGCTGGGCACAAGCGACCGCGAAACCCTGGACGTGTCGATCACTCAATCACCGGCGCACAAAGGCGAGAAGGATCCGTGCGATTCCGCCCGCGACGTCGCGGACAAAGTACTCGGCAATCTGCGAGGAGGACGCTGATGGCCGGTCGATCATTGACCCCGGCGGAGATCTACGAGCAAGTCACCGGCGGGCAAGGAGCCGAATCGCTTGGCGAAACCCGAAAAACCGCCGAGGACCTCAGCCAGCGACTGGTGGAACGGATCGACGAAATCGCCGCCCTCGCAGAAAAAGTGCGTGCCGGATGGCACGGCGTCACCGCCGAGGAGTCAGCGAGCGCGACCGCTCCCCTGATGGCCGCATCCGCGGCCATCAGCGCCAATCTCGGGTTCGCCCGGACCGCGGCGGACGGGCAGGTATCGGCCTTTCACGCTGTCAAGAACACCGTGAAACCGATCGGCGACCGACCGGAAATCAGCGTGCAGGACGTGTACGACCTGCTCCACGGCAAACCCGGTTACTTCGGCAAACTCCACCAATGGCAGGCCGACGCCCAGCACAACATCGACGCCTACACCGGCTATCACTCGGCTACGGGGACGAACTCCGACCGCATCCCGGCGCACTACGCGGAGCTGAGCGACACCGGCGCGTCCATTGGGCTCGCCAGTACCAGCACGCCGCGGAAACCGGTCGAGGCGCCTGGCGGACCGGGCGGTGAACCGCCTGACGGCCGCGGTCCTCGTGCGGTCGAGCCGCCTCCTGGCGTAGCGGGACCAGCAGCGGAGCCGGCCGGCCCCGTTCCGAAGCGACGGGAGCCAGTGCCGGCGACCCGCGGCGACCGCCCCTCGACGCACGCTGGCCGCCGCGGACCTGACCCCACGGGAAGCGGTTCTCCGGCGACGCCGTCCGAAGCGGCCAAGCAGTCCGATGCGACTCACACCAGTTCGTACCGTCCCAGCCCGATCGCATTGCCGCCCGGATATCAATTCGGGCCTTCCGGCCAGCCGATCAACCCTCTCGCTACCGAATTCGATCCGGTACCCGGCAGCGGCTACGACTTCAGCAGCCCCGGCGGCAACCCGAACGGCGGCCAAGGCAGCGGAAACCGGGTCGGCGCCCGCGCTCCCGGCGAACCGGCTCCGGCCCGCGGCGGCCAAGCCGGAACCCCAGGCGCGGCAGGGAAAAACGGCAACCTGGTCGGCAACGGCATATCGGGGAAAAGCAAGGAAAAGGACAAGGAGAGAACCGCTCCGCCCTACCTCCGAGAGACCGATCCGGACGTGTTCGGCGGGAGCGACGGCAAACCGACCCCGCCGGTGATCGGGGACCGGCCGGTTCGTTAGGCCGGGAGGAAGCGGTGCGCGTGACCGAGCTGTCCCTCGACGCCCTTCTCGGCGCGCTCCGGGAAGCTGGGTTCGCCGAGCCGCATCCGGTGTTTTCGGGGCGGCTCCGGTTCACGGCCGACGATCGGCGGCTCGACCAGACCGTGCGCGACGAGCTGGCCTGGCTCGGCCTGACCGAGCACGGGCGGTTCGTCGACGAGTTCGAGGACGTGCTCTGCGCGCTGGGCCGCGCCGACACGGAATATGTCGCCCACGTCGAGAATCAGGACGTCCGCTATGGCGTGCTCGTCGCCGTCCGGGGCCGGACTGGGGTCAAGGCGTTGTGTCGCAGCGATCGGGTGCGGCTGAAGGTGCTCGACGGCACCCGCACTCCTGCCGGGGCGCTGGTCGCGAGCCTGCCCCGGTACCGGCCAGCTCAGCTGAGCGCGTTCTCCCTGCCGCAGGAGGACTTCCAGGCGGATTTCTCCGACGAGCGCAGCCCGGCCGCCCGCGCGGTCGACGCACTGTTCCAGCAGACCTGGTTCGGGGTCGGCGAAATGGCCGTCGCCGTGCGCGAACCGGGCCGGCCAGGGCGCACGGAAGCCGGGCCGCTGAGCTACCTCGACCTCACCGACGGCCGGGTCGCGTTCGAGGTTGCCGGGCCGGAAGGAAACCGGTACATCACGGTGCTGCCCGGCGAGGACAGCCTGCTCACGGCCAAGCTCGCCGCTCTCCGCGACGGGCTGACCAGCTAGTCCAGCCCCGTCGCGGGGAACTCAGTCGCTCTTCTTGGCCGCCGCCGCGTCCGGCTTCTTCTCCGCCGCAGCCGTCTCCGGTGCCTCTCCGGCCGACTCCGGACCAGCCTCGACGGCCTCGGAACCGGACTCCGAACCAGCCTCTTCCTTGTCGAAGCTCTGCGGCACCTTCTTCAGGTGCTTGCTCATCGAGCGAACCAGGAAGACGACCGCGATCAGGAACAGGATCAGCACCAGCAGGCCGACCGGCGAGGATTTGCCGAAGTCCTCGCCCTGGCCGCCGTTGTCCCCGCTGTCCGGCTGCTGGGCCAGTACCAGCGCCGACGCGGTGAGCGGGACGACCGCGACGGCCGGCACACCGAAACTCATGGGCTCACCTTCTCCTTGATGCCTGCGAACAGATCGTCCTCCGGCAGCGTGCTGTCCACCAGGGAGCGGTTCAGCTCGTACTCCTCAGTGGGCCACACCTCGCGCTGGATCTCCAGCGGAACGGCGAACCAGCGGCTGGTCGGGTCGATCTGCGTGGCGTGCGCCTTCAGCGCCTCGTCGCGCACCTCGAAGTATTCCCCGCACTCGATCCGGGTCGTCACCCGCTCCATGATGTCGGCGCGGTTCGGGTCCCAGGACTTGAGCCACTCCTCGTACGGCGACTCCAGCCCGGCCTCCTTGAGCGCGGTGTCGAACGCCACCATCCTGGCCTTGGAGAACCCGTGCATGTAGTAGAGCTTGAGCGGCTGCCACGGCTCGCCCGCCTCCGGGAACCGCTCCGGGTCGCCTGCCGCGTCGAAGGCCGCCATCGACACCTCGTGCGTGCGGATGTGGTCCGGATGCGGGTACCCGCCGTTCTCGTCGTAGGTCGTGATGACGTGCGGGCGGAACTCGCGGATCACGCGTACCAGCGCCTCGGTGGACTCCTCCAGCGGGATCACCGCGAACGAGCCCTCCGGCACCGGCGGAAGCGGGTCGCCCTCGGGCAGCCCGGAGTCGATGAATCCCAGCCAGCGGTGGCTCACGCCGAGGATCTTCGCCGCGCGCGCCATCTCCTCGCGGCGGATCTCGGTCATGTTCGCCAGCACGTCCGGCCGGTCCATGGCCGGGTTGAGAATGCTGCCCGCCTCGCCTCCGGTGCAGGTCACGACCATGACCTCGTGCCCGTCGGCGACGTATTTGGCCATCGTGGCGGCACCCTTGCTCGACTCGTCGTCGGGATGGGCGTGCACCGCCATCAGGCGCAGTCGCTGCTTGCGGTCTTCTGTTGTCAGCTCGTCGGCTCCCACCATGGTCCGAACGGCCCTTTCCTGTCCTGTTATTCCGTGACACCTGGTTGCGCCGCGGTAAACCGCCCCGGCTCCGCGCCGCCGGAACGGGTCGCGGATACTCGACCAGGGTGGTGCCCCGGACCGGCCGCACTGCCTATTGTCCCCAGGGGTACGACAAGTTTGACCGGAGGCCCGGATTTGCAGAGCGGGGAGACCGTGACCGCCGAGGGTGGCGCCGTGCCGGCGCGGCCCGCGGACCGGTACGGCGCCGCGGGCAAGGGCAAGCCGTCGAAGCGCTGGCGCAGGTGGCTTTTCGTGGCCGTCGCGCTGGTTGTGAGCGGCGCGGTCGGCTTCGTCTACTACCTCAATCTCGGCCAGACCCCGATCGAGGCGGAGCGCGTCGGCTTCCAGGAACTGCCGAACGACGCGATGCAGGTCACGCTCAACGTCACCCGGGACGACGACAGCAAGCCCGGCGTGTGCGTCGTCCGGGTGCGCGACCGCTCCGGCGCGGAAAGCGGCCGCCGGGAGGTGCTGGTTCCCGCCGGGGCCGGCCACAGCAGGCTGAACACAGTGGTGAAGAGCATCGGGACCCCGGTGACCGCCGACGTGTTCGGCTGCTCGTATTCCATACCACGCTATCTGTCAACCCCGTAGCGGCCAACGGAGTGAAATGCGCGGCGAGCGTCCGCGCGGCGTGAAATGGACCGGCGTCGACCTGTCCTGCCGTGATACGCTCGTACACCAGCACGGCCCCCGACGGGCCGTGTTTTTCCTTTATCTCAGCCGCGTGCGTACGCGGTGGCCGGCTTGTACACCCAAGCCTGGCAGGCCCTACGAGGAGATGGTGACCGTGAGCGACACCAAGGTGACCTGGCTGACCCAGGATGCCTACGACAGGCTCAAGCACGAGCTCGACGAAATGATCGAGAATCGTCCGGTCATCGCCGCCCGCATCAACGACAGCCGCGAAGAGGGCGACCTCAAGGAGAACGGCGGCTACCACGCGGCCCGCGAAGAGCAGGGCCAGGCCGAAGCCCGGATCCGGCATCTCCAGGAGCTGCTGCGCAACGCGAAGGTCGGCGAGGCTCCGGACGACGACGGCACGGCGGGCCCCGGCAAGGTGCTCACCGTCAAGTACGACGGGGACGACGAGGAGGAGAAGTTCCTGCTCGCCACCCGCGAAGAGGGCGCGGAGGGCGCGCTCGACGTGTACTCCCCCGAGTCGCCGCTCGGCAAGGCGCTGCTCGGCGCCAAGGAGGGCGAGTCCCGCGAGTACGAGCTGCCCAACGGCAAGACCATGAAGGTCACCCTGGTCAAGGCGGTGCCTTACAGCGAGTCCTGACTCGTTTCCGCCGAACGCGCGCCCGCCCGGTTTTCCGTGGCCCGGCGCGCGTTCGGCGGTCTAGCGTGTCTTTCAGCAAAACCACTGGAGGACACCGATGAGCACCCAGCCGCTCTGCCTGACCTGCGGGACGCAGTACGCCGCCCCGCGCGCGGACTGCCCGATCTGCGAGGACGAGCGCCAATACGTGCCGCCGGGCGGGCAGCAGTGGACCGATCTGGCCACGCTCCGGGCGGACGGCGACCTCAAACCGCGGGTCGAGGAGCAGGGCCCGGGGCTCATCGGCGTCGGTTCGGATCCGCGGTTCGCGATCGGCCAGCGCGCGTTGCTGGTGCGCGCGGCGAGCGGCAACTTCCTCTGGGACTGCTCCGCCTACCTCGACGACGAGCTGATCGGCAGGATCACCGAACTCGGCGGCATCACCGGCATCGCGATCAGCCATCCGCACTACTACACGACGATGGTCGAGTGGGCGCACGCCTTCGACGTCCCGGTCTATCTGCACGAGAACGACCAGCAGTGGATCGGCCGCCCCGATCCGTCGATCCAGCTGTGGACCGGCACGACGCTCGACGTCTCGCCGGATCTCCAGCTGATCAACCTGGGCGTGCACTTCGCCGGCGGCACCGTAATGCACTGGCCGGAGGGCGAGGAAGGCCGCGGCGCGCTGCTGACCGGCGACATCGTGCAGGTGATCCCGGATCGCACGCACGTCGGTTTCATGTACAGCTACCCAAACCTCATCCCGGAGCGGCCAAGCGTCGTACGGCACGCCGCGGAACTGTTGGAGCCGTACGCGTTTGGCGCCATCTACGGCGCTTGGTGGGACGCCATCGTGCATACGGACGCCCATAACGTCGTACAGCGCTCCGCGAAGCGCTATCTCACGTACGTGTCCTAGCCGTTCGTTCGAGCAACGGCCGCACTCGCGGCGGCACTGGTGTCGACAACGCGATCGAAGTCGACGTACGCAAGACATCCGGCACGCCAACCACTTCGTCGATGACACGTTGCAGATCGTCGTTGTCACGCGCGACAAGGCGTACGAAGAGGTCGCCTTGTCCGGTGGTGGCGTGCACTTCGCACACTTCGTCGATCGCAGCCAGTGCCTCCGCGACACCGGCGCGTTTGCCCTGCGCGATTTCCAGCACGGCGAACGCGGTGAGGCTGTACCCCATCGCGGCCAGATCGAGTTCGGGCGGGAAGCCGCCGAGGATTCCGCGTTCGGTGAGCCGGTCGAGCCGCGCCTGCACGGTGCCGCGCGCGACGCCGAGCCGGCGCGCGCATTCGAGCACGCCGAGGCGCGGCGAGTCGGTGAGCAACAGCAGCAGCCGCGCGTCGAGCGAGTCAAGCACCGGTTTTCTCCCTGCGCAGGTTGTCCAAGATGACCGAGCCTATCCAGGATATGCTGAACATATTGTCCAGCTGAAACGGAAACCGTTGCGCAGCTTGCCAGGCGCGACTCATGCTCAGTGCATGACCTCCACGATGGATCCGCACGGCGCACTCGACGACGTCAGCTATGACCAGCTCCGCCAGCTCGTCGGACTGGTGGACCACGACGCCTCGACCGACCCGTTCCCGGTCAAGGCACTCGACGCGGTGGTGTTCATCGCGGGCAACGCGACCCAGACCGCGTGGTTCTACCAGGTCGCGTTCGGCATGCAGCTGGTCGCGTACTCCGGTCCCGAAACGGGACAGCTCGACCACAAGGCCTTCGTGCTCAAGTCCGGTTCCGGGCGCTTCGTGATCACCGGCGGCGTGAAGCCGGACTCTCCGCTGCTCGACCACCACCGCCGCCACGGCGACGGCGTGATCGACCTCGCGCTGGAGACCACCGACGTCGACAAGTGCATCGAGCACGCCCGCAAGGAGGGCGCGACGATCCTCGAGGAGCCGCACGACGTCTCCGACGAGCACGGCACGATCCGCCGCGCGGCCATCGCGACCTACGGCGAGACCCGGCACACGCTCATCGACCGGTCCCGCTACAACGGCGTCTACCTGCCCGGCTACGAGCCGCGCGAGGGCACCGTCAAGCGGCCCGAGGGCGCGCCGAAGCGGCTGTTCCAGGCGGTCGACCACTGCGTCGGCAACGTCGAACTCGGCAAGATGGACTACTGGGTCGACTGGTACCACCGCGTCATGGGCTTCGTGAACATGGCGGAGTTCGTCGGCGACGACATCGCCACCGACTACTCGGCGCTGATGAGCAAGGTGGTGTCGAACGGCAACCACCGGGTCAAGTTCCCGCTCAACGAGCCCGCGATCGCGAAGAAGAAGTCGCAGATCGACGAGTACCTCGAGTTCTACGAGGGCGCGGGCTGCCAGCACATCGCGTTGGCCACCAACGACATCATCGCCACCATCACCGCGATGCGGGAGGCGGGCGTCGAATTCCTCGACACCCCGGACTCGTACTACGACGACCCCGAGCTGCGCGCCCGGATCGGCAAGGTGCGCGTGCCGATCGAAACACTGAAGGAGCACCGGATCCTGGTCGACCGCGACGAGGACGGCTACCTGCTGCAGGTCTTCACCAAGCCGATCGGCGACCGGCCCACCGTGTTCTACGAGCTCATCGAGCGGCACGGTTCGCTCGGCTTCGGCAAGGGCAACTTCAAGGCCCTGTTCGAGGCGATCGAACGGGAGCAGGAGCGCCGCGGCAACCTCTGACCCGCTCCCTCCGCTTTCCCCGGCCCGTCCGCGAACCTCGCGGGCGGGCCGTTTTACGTTACGGCGCGCAACCTCAAGTTCGCGTACAGTAGTCGACATCAGGTAGGAAACCGCGCCGCGCGGACAATTCGGAACCGCGTGGAACCGACGGGGCAGCGCGTCCGTCATTCTGGAGAAGTCACCGTGGAGGAAGGGGCCCGATGCCGGACAGCGTCGACGCCAGCGAGCAGATGATCGAGGGCTGGACCAAGCAGCTCCAGCAGACTGCTGCCCGCTACCAGGCGATGGCCGAGCGCATGCAGGGCCAAACCGTCACCGAGCGGTCCAAGGACGGATCGGTCGAGGTCACCGTGGACGCCAAGGGACTGCTGAAGAACCTGGTGCTCGCGGACTCCGCGGCTGGCAAGAAGATGGCCGACGTCTCCGCCGAGGTGATGCGGCTCGTGCAGCGCGCGCAGGCCCGGATTCCCGAGCTGTTGCAGCAGGCCGCGGCCGAGACCGTCGGCGGAGACGAGACCACGGAAACGCTGGTGGCCGACGCGCAGCGGACCTTCCCCGCGCCGCCCGCCGAGGAACCGGCCGAGTCCGCGTCCGACCGGGTGCGCCGGTTCCTGCCCGAGGACGCTGAGGAAACCGGTGCCCCCGCGCCCCCGCCAGCGCGTCCGGCAAGCCCGCCTGCCTCGCCGCCGCCACCGCAGCAGCAACGCCGCCGCAGGAGCTCGTCGGACGATGACGACGACTTCGGCGGATCGATCCTGCACTGACTCAAACCGTTCCAGGGGGAAGAAAAACCATGGCACCCAGGGGTTATGAGATCGGCGGCGATCTCGAGGCGCACGCCCGTCAGCTCGACGGGATCGCCGACGGGCTGAAGCAGGCTGTCGACGCGGCGAACCAGGTCAGCATGCCGACCGACGCGTACGGCATCCTCTGCCAGCCGTTCCGGATGATGCTCGACCCGGTCGAGAACTACGGGATCAACGCGCTGGAGAACACCGTCACGGCGATGGACGCGCAGGCGCAGAAGGTGCGCGACGCGGCGAAGGCGTACGACAGCTACGAAGGCGAAGCCGCCGGTTCGATGAAGGCGAGCGACTGATGCCCGAAGGAAATCCGCTGGTCGCAGAGTCCAAAAAGGACGGCGACGGCCCCGGGCCCTTCACCGAGGGCAACGGCGATTACGGCTACGCCACCGGCATCAACATCGCCGAATCGGCGACCGACGCGTTCAAGGGCATCGCGGACGGCGACTGGGTTTCCGGCGGCCTCGGCGTCGCGAGCCTCGCCGGCGAGATCGCGGGCGCGGCGATCGACCCGTTCGGCTACCTGATGTCGTCGGTGGCGTCGTTCCTGATGGAGCACGTGCAGCCGCTGAAGGACATGCTGGATTCGGTCGCGGGCAACCCGCCGGTGATCCAGTCCTATGCCGACACCTGGGGCAACGTCGCGAAGGCGTTGCAGGAACGGCAGAAAGACCTCGAGAACGCGGTCAAGACCGGCACCGCGGAGTGGAAGGGCGACGGCGCGGACGCCTATCGGAAGTCCGCGGCGGAGGCGGCCGAGGCGATCGGCGGCGCGGCGACGGTCGCGAGCGCGATCGGCACCGTCACCATGATCATGGGCCAGGTCGTCGCGTTCGTGCGCGGCCTGGTGCGCCAGCTCATCGCGGACCTGGTGGGCAAGCTGATCTCCTGGGTCATGGAGGAGGTGTTCTCGCTCGGGTTCGGGACGCCGCTGGTGGTCGCGCAGGCCGTCACGGCGATCTCCAAGTGGGGCGAGAAGATCAGCGAGCTGCTGACGAAGCTGTGCGAGACGATGCGCCGCGTCTCGCCGCTGCTCGGCAAGCTCGCCGAGGTGTTCACGAAGATCATCAAGGTGCTGGGCAAGCTGGCGGGCAAGGTCACCGGCCTCGACGTCATCAGCACGAAGAACATCAAGGCGGGCGGCTTCTTCCACCGCGGCGGTTCCGGCGGCGGTGCGGGCGGTTCCGGCGGCGGGCACCACACCGGATCCGGCGACGGGGACGTGGATCCCGGTTCGCCGTCCGGTTCGCGTCGCTCCAACGGGTCGGACAGCGCCGACGGCGACGGTCCGAACGGCAGCCACAACGGTTCGGACGGTTCCGACGCACCCGGCGACCACGCGGGCGATTCGGGCAGCCCCAACGGATCCGACAGTCCGAGCAGCGACAGCCCGTCGTCGGGCGACTCGCATTCGTCGTCGCCGGACGGCACCGGACCGTCCGCAATAGACACTGCGACATCGTCTTCCCGGCGCGGTTCCGACAGTACTGGCGGGAGCCACACCGACTCCAGCCCGTCGACGTTCGCCGGCGATGCGAGCCCGACGTCGCGCGGCGGAAGCAGTCCCTCGGACAGTTCTTACTCGCCGCAAAGCTCTTCGCACAGCGATGGCCCGTCCTCGGTCAGCGCGCCGCCCAGCTCTCCGCACTCCGGCGGGGCACCGCACTCGTCATCGGGCGGCGGCACGCATTCCGGTGGCACCGAGCCGAGCCCGCATCACTCGAGCAGCAACGATTCGACGTCGGCGAGCGGGTACGCGCCACCTCGCGCGGACGCTCCCTCGCCGCAATCCGCTCCCCCGCAGCACATCCGCTCGAACGACGGCGGCGGTTCGACACCGAACCAGAGTCCGGCGGGCGGCGGAATTCCGCAGCAGGGTGGCGGCGGCAGCCCGACCAGCGCTCCGGCCAGCGGCGGCAGCCCGTCGCCTCGGCCCAGCGGCAGCGGCTGGACCGGGACGCCCGGGTCGCGGGCTCCTGAGGTGCCGAACCGGGTTCCGGACAGCGGCCCTTCCGGTCGGCGGCCGAGCGGTGGCCCGAGCCCGGCGGACGGTGGCGGGCCGAGCCGTACTCCGGACCGCTCCGGTCCTGGGCCGCAGCGGCCTTCGGATGGCGGCTCGACGCCGCCGCAGCGCACTGGCGACGGCGGGTCCAGTCGGCCTGCGGACGGTGGTTCTGCACCGCGTACCGGCGACGGTGGGTCGACGCCGCGCACTGGCGATTCCACTGGTGGCGGCGGTTCTTCGCCGCAGCGTCCGGCGGATTCGTCGAGCAGCGGTCCGCAGCGTCCCGGCGACGGCGGCGATGTCGGACAGCCCAAACGGCCCGGTACGGAACCGGGTCTCGGTCGTTCGGAACCAGCACCGGCGTCCGGCGGCGGATCGCCCTCGTCGACGAGCCGCGGGTCCGGCGACGGTTCCGCACCTCCGGCCGCGGCGGCTGTCGCGACCGGTCCCGGTGGCGCCCAGCGCGGACCGGAGGCAGGCGGCGCACGGCGTCCCGACGGCTCCCCCGAGCCCGTCGCACGCGGCGGTGCCCGTACTGACGCGCCGCCCGCCAAGCCTGGCGAAGCCAACAGTCCACAACGGACGGGGAAGGAATCCCCGGCCCAGAACGGCAAACCGAACGCCGAGGAGCCGGGGAAGCCGAAGGACGGCGGCAAGCCCGAGAAGACTGCCCCGGACAAGAAGCCCGGGCAGCACGAAGACGCGAAAGACAAGCCGGGCAACGACAAGTCCGACCACAAACCGGATCGCGACGCGCCCGAACGCAAGCCGGAGCACGCCGACCCGGAGCCCAAACCTGAGCACCAGGACCCGAAGCACCACGATTCGGACGGGTCGAACCACCACGACGACACCGACGGCACCTCGCCGCACCACGACGAGCCGCTGTCGCCGGACGAGGTCAACCACCGGCACGCCGAGGACACTCCGGCGGGCAGTTCGTACCACCGCGGCGACCCGGAACTCGGCGATCTGCCGCACCGCGTCCAGCCGGACCCGGACGGGCGCTACACGGTGGACGTGCACGTCACGGCGGACGGCCACGCCCGCATCGGCGACCGGCTGTACACGCCGGAAGAGTTCGCGGACGTCCTGCGGCGCAACGGAAACTACGACGGCAGGCCGATCCGGCTGATCGGCTGCGACGCGGGGTCGAACGATTTCGCGCACCGGCTGTCGCGCGACCTCGACACCGAGGTGCTGGCCCCGAGCAAGCCGGCGTGGACCGATTCGAACGGCCGGGTCTTCTCCTCCGCCTACGAAATCGGCCCGGACGGACGGATGCGGCCGCGGATTCCGCCGGACGGCGAATGGTCGGTGCACCGCCCGGACGGCACGTCGCACCACGTCGGCGACGACGGTTTCGCCCCGGACGGCAAGCACCACAACCCGGACGACATCGACGCCGACAGCGCCGTCGACCGCGGACAGCCGCCGTTCAACCAGGAACAGCGGGACCAGGACGTGCGCGATCTCCGGCAGGAGAACCGCGACCGCCGCGCCGAGGGTCTCGACGACGTGCGCGAGCTGAACGGCAACCGCAACCCGCTGACTGACGACGTGCGCCGCCCGCACGAACGAGCCCTCACCACGGCGAGGTACCGCGACGCGAACGGCGACACCGTCGATCTCTACAGCTTCAGCGGCAAGTCCCACGACTGGGCTCCGGCGAAGGACGGTCCCGAGTGGCCGAAGTCCGAGCGGCTGTTCGGCACCAAGGACGCCGGTCCGTACCGGCCCGAACTCGGCATGCCGGATCCCGACGGCAAGTTCGGCCGCACCCACGACTCGGAGCCGAAGCTGCTCGAAGAAATGGTGCGGCACAATTTCGCGGCCCGTTCCGGACTCGACCGCGACGAAATCGACGACATCGTCAAGAAGCAAATCGAGAAGTCCCGGCGCGAGGAAGCGGCGTACCTCAAGAACAACCACGAAAACATGTACCGCGAAGGACTTCGCGGCGACACGGCGCGCGCCCGGGACCGAATGGACGGCGCACTCGAGGAAATCAACCGGCGCGGTGCGGAACGCGCGCACCAGAACGGGCAGAGCTACACGCCGGTCACGCGCGAAGACATGAGCGGCGACCTGCGGATGGTGGTGGACCTGCCCTCGACCAAGCGGGACATGATTCCGAACGAGTACCAGATCTGCGACTCCTGTACCGATGTTATCCTTCAGTACAAGCAGCTTTTCCCGAATGTCCGGGTCGAGGTCGTCAACCTCGCCGGTGAAAGGTTGATGTGATGACGGCGTCTCCGGGCGACGGCGCGGAACTGGTTCGCGCGATCTTCGCCGGTGCGGTCGAAGCCGGTTTGCGCGCGGAATCGGTGCGCGGAGCATCCGATGCCGAGATCGACGCGATGGCGGCAGACCAGCGCGCCCGGGCCGTGCCCGCCGCGGCGAGGGAAGTGCTGCGCCTCATCGGCACGACGCACGGACTGTGGCTGCCGGGCAGTTCGCTGGGCGTGGACGCGGTGCGCGGGGAGGCCAAGAACCACGCTGCCGCCACCGCGAACGCGCAGAACGCCGAACTGTCCGATGTGGACGGCGCGCTGGTGCTGGCCGCGCACGGCGGGTACACCTACCACGTGGTCGACGGGGCCGACGCCGATCAGGACGACCCGCAGGTGTGGCTGCTGACCGAAGACGAGCCCGCGCGCGTCGCCTGGCCTTCGGTCAGCGCGTGGTTCAAGGCCATCACGCCGGACGTCGAGCGTTACCGCGAGCGGCTGGAGGTCATGCGCGAGACCGGGTCCGATTTCCTGCCGCCGTGGGCGCAGGACATCGTCGTCGGCGGATGACCGTGCCGCCCGCAGACCAGCGAAGCGGGACCGCTGTTGCCCGGCGTTCGGTCGGCATCGACGTCGCGTGGAAGCAGATCGAGAAGTTGTCGCCGCAGGTGGCCTTCTACTTCGACTACCTCGCGCAGGACACCAGCGCACTGGCGAACGTCGTGCGCCGGGAACTGATGCTCGCGCAGTACCGCACCGTCGTCGACCCGGACGCCGAGGACCCGGACACCTGGGGCGACCTCGGTCTCGCCGCACAGGCCGCGGCCGCCGCTTTCACCGCGGCGTGCGCGCCGGAGGGCCAAGAGGTCGAGGCGGTGGTCGGCCGCCCTCGGCGCTTCGCGGCCACCGGCCCCACGTCGCGCACCGGCCCGGCTGCCTGGCTCACCGCGGCCTGGCTCGCCGTGATCCAGCGGGATGACGTGCTGATCCAGCAGCTGGCGTCGGTACCGCTGGACGTGCTGCGCGCGTCCGGTATCGAGTACGACGCCTATATGTACCCGTGGGTCGAAACGCTGCAGGCGTTCCTCGCGCACCGCGAGGTCACCCCGGAGATGTTCCTGCCCGCGATGGACGGCACCGACCCCGACACCGCGCGGTTCACTCCTCCGGCGGCGATGCTGCAGCTCGTGTACCCGCCGATCCGGATGTTCTATTACGTGCTGCGCCGGGACTCGGAGAAGTTCGCCGAGGCGTTCGTCTCCGCGCTGGAGCGGCACCGCGAGTACTGGACCGCCGAGGACCGCGCCACCGATCCGGACGGGTTCCTCGCGCTGGCCGCGCTGGCGGTCGCGGTGCTCGCCCGTTCGGTCGGGATGACGTTCGACGTGCAGTCCGGTTACACGCCGGCCAACCTGCTCGCGGGCATTCTCCCGCCGCGGAACGGTTGATCGAAATGAAGCGTTCGCCCGGTGAGGAGCCGCTGAACTCATGACCCGGCCACCGGTGCCGCTCACCGCAGCCCAGCAGCAGGAGCTCGTCCAGCAAATCGGCCAGGCGGCCGCGGCCGCGCTGCCCGCGGGCTGGCAGCAGCTCCAGGCAGTCTGCCGCGCCGCGGGAAGGCACGTCGAAGTCGACGTCTCCGTGCTCGCCCCGGACAACCGGACTTATCCGGTCCAGCCGCATCCAGACCTGCTGCGGCTGTTCGGCGTGCTGCGCACCGGGATGTACCAGCCGGGCCGCGGCACGTGGCTGACCGCGACCCTGGTGTTTTCGCCGCAGCGGCCGCCGTTCACGGACTATCAGCCGGACGTCGAACCGCGGTGGCGGCAGGCGCCTCCGCCGATCGGTTTCCAGGACGAGCTGCGGTTCTTCCCGCGCGAGGACCAGTTCGTACCGCCGTGGCTGCGGCAGCGGGCCGGTGCGATGCCGCCTCCGGGTGCTGCTCCCGGACAGCCGGTTTCGCCGTCCGTCCCCAGCCCGGCGGCGCCTCCGCCGTTGCCAGGCAACGAAAATCCACCGGCCGCTCCTCCAGCGCAGGCCGTCGAGCCCTCGGTTCCCGCGCTCCCGGTGGACGAGCCCAGCTCGCCCCCGCCGCTGCCCGCGACTCCGCCGCCGCTGCCCGACGAGGGGCAGGCCGCGTCGGCGTCGGCTGGCGACGAGGCGCAGGCCGGGCCCAGCGAGGCCGCGGCGACCGCCCCCGATGCTTCCGAACCGGAAGACGGAGCACCGGCCGAGCCAGAAAAGGCTGCTGCGGAAGCACCGGAAACCGTTGCGTCCGAAGAGGATTCAGCGAGTCCGGCGGTCGAGCTGCGTACTCCGCGGGTCTACGACGGGTTCGACGAGGCGGGAAATCCGGTCGTCGAGCGAGAAGCGTTGCCGGCGGAGGAGCGCGAGCGAGTTCTCGCCTATCTCGACGGCGCGCCGGTCATCCTGGCGTCCCGCAGCAAGGACACCGACGCCTTCGATCCGTCGCGCACGGACGCTGTTCCGCTGAACTTCCGGACCGACGGCAGCTGGGTGTGGCCCGGCGCGGTCGCCTATTACCTGCGTGAGCACGGGATTTCGCCGGATCCGGAGCTGCTCGGGCACATCCGGGCGGCCGGATACGCCGTGCCGGAGGTGGACGAAGCGACGCAGGAACGAATGCTCGATGCGATGGTCAGCATGCCTGCCGAGGAAAGCCGTCCCAGCGAAGCGGAACCGCCTGCGGCTCCGAAGGACCCAGAGCAGCTGTTAAGCGAGATCTCAACGGCCCTCGTCGCCGCGGCTCCGCAAGGATGGCAGCAGATCGTCTTCGACTTCATGACGCTGGGCAGGCACGCGAACCTCGCCTGCGGCGCGCGGATGGCCGACGGGAGCACGCAACAGATTCCCGTCGCGCGAGAGCTGTCGAAGCCGTTGGCTGAACTGCGGCGCGCCAAGTACGTCCAAGGACGCGGCACCTGGTACACGCTCTCGCTGGTCATCGACCTGCCGTCGAACTACCAGGCCAGCTTCAACGAGGACGACGAACCGGCCTTCCACACACCGCCCCGGCCCGAGGATTACGTGCTGGACCAGGAACTTTACCCACGCGAAGAGGATTATCTCCCGCTGTGGTTCAGTGCCCGGCTGCCGGAAAGTCCACAGTAGACTCTTCAGCTGACGATCGTGAACCCCGCGTCGGCGAGCGCGGCCTCGACGTCCTTGCAGTGTTCCGGGCCGCGGGTTTCCAGGGCGAGGGCGACGTCGACCTCGCCGAGGGCGAGGCTGCCGGAGATGCGGGAGTGCTCGACGTCGAGGACGTTCGCGCCCAGGTCCTTCACGCACGACAGCACCGAAACCAGCGAGCCCGGCCGGTCCGGCACGCGCAGGTGCAGCTTCAGGTAGCGCCCGCCCGCGGTCATGCCGTGCTGAATGATCTGCTGCAACAGCACGGGATCCACGTTGCCGCCGGAGAGGATCGCCACCACCGGCGGCTCGAAAGCGCCGGGATGCTGCAAAAGCGCGGCCACTGAAGCGGCCCCGGCCGGTTCGACGACCAGTTTCCGGCGCTCCAGGCACAGCAGCACCGCGCGGGACAGGGATTCCTCGGTGACCGTCACGACGTCGTCGACCAAAGACTCGACGTGCGCGTAGCTGACCTTGCCCGGCTCGCCGACCGCGATCCCGTCCGCCATCGTGTGCACCTCGCGCAACCGGACCGGCGCGCCCGCCGTCAGCGAGGACGGATACGCGGCGGCGTCTTCGGCCTGCACGCCGATCACCCGGATCTCCGGGTGCAACGCCTTCACCGCCGCCGCGACCCCGCCGACCAGCCCGCCGCCGCCGGTCGGCACGAGGATCGTCTTCGCGCCCGGCACCTGCTCGAGAATCTCCAGCCCGACGGTGCCCTGGCCGGCGATGACGTCGGCATGGTCGAACGGATGGATGAAGACCGCACCGGTGCGTTCCGAGAACGCGACGGCCTCGGCAAGGGTTTCGTCGACGACCGCGCCGTGAAGGTGGACCTCCGCACCGTAACCGCGAGTCGCGGCGAGTTTCGGCAGCGGAGCGCGCAGCGGCATGAAGACGGTCGAGGAAATCCCGAGCAGCGACGAGGCCAGCGCGACCCCCTGCGCGTGGTTGCCCGCACTGGCCGCGACGACGCCGCGCGCACGTTCCTCGGCGCTCAGGCCGTGGATGCGGGTGTAGGCGCCGCGGATCTTGAAGGAACCGGTGCGCTGCAGGTTCTCGCACTTGAGATACACCGGGCCGCCGTGCAGCCGGCGCAGGTCACGGGCGTGCTCCATCGGCGTGACGCGGGTGATGCCCTCGAGAAGCTTGCGAGCTTCCTGGATGCGCTCGACGCTGACCAGTTCCATGGCGCCGATGATGCCACCGACGGACGGCCGGGGTGCGCCGCCCGCCGGACCGGTACCCTGATTACGGCAGCCACACATGATCAGGGAGTGCGACCATGGCACGCGCGCAGCACGGGACCACCTCCGGGGCCAAGTCCCGCACCGGTCTGCTGCCGCTCGCCGCGGGCATCCTCTCCGCAGTGGCCCTCACCGGAGCCGCCTTCGCGACCGTCGAAGCGGCCGCCTGCACCGGCCCCGCCCAGTACATCCGGCACGACAACCACATCGAACTGGTCGGCGGCTGCGTGAACGGCAGCGAACTCCCGGCGACGACCGGGACCCGGCAGGCCAATGCGATACCGGAGAACAGCAAGCCCTGACCGGCTGGCTGGGCCGGGCTTCGGTTGGGCTGAGCTTGGGCCGCGGTGGTTCCGCGGGGTTCGGCAGGCGAGGTGGGGAAGCGGTTCGCCAGGCGGCAACGGTTTCGCCGGGTGAGGCGGGAAACGGTTCGCCAGGAGACTACCGCTTCCCCGGATTTGTCAGCCATGGCCGGGAAGCGCTTCGCCCGGCGGCGACGGTTTCGCCGAGTGAGGCGGGAAACGGTTCGCCAGGAGACTACCGCTTCCCCGGATTTGTCAGCCATGGCCGGGAAGCGCTTCGCCCGGCGGCAACGGTTTCGCCGAGTTCGTCGGGCGAGACGGGAAGCCGGGGCGGCGTGATTCGGCCGCTGGAGCAGCTTGACCACGTCAAGCGAGGCAGCCGGAGTCCACGCAGCGGACGACTTCGGCGAAGACGGCCGCGCCTCGCTCTGGAACTGGCCCCCGCCCCGCCAGTTCCCGCGATGGCAGAGGGCAGATATGCGCTGCCGCGCGAGCCCTGGGCACCTGGCTCGGCCAAGCTTCGGCTGAGTTGAGCAGCTGGGGCTGGAGGCGGGCAAGGGTTTCGCCGCAGCCCACTGTTCAGCCAGCGGCCACGCGGCGACCGGCCGAGGCACAAGCCCGGCAAAACCAAGCTCCCCGGCCGTGAACGGGGCACCGGAAACCAGTGCCCCGCCCGAAATCAGCCCAGCGCCTGCGTCAGGTCCGCCACCAAATCGCGCCCGTCCTCGATGCCCACCGAAAGCCGGATCAGGTCTTCCGGAACCTCCAGGGTCGAGCCTGCCGTCGAGGCGTGCGTCATCTTGCCTGGGTGCTCGATCAGGCTCTCGATCCCGCCGAGCGACTCCGCCAGTACGAACAGTTTCGTGCGGGACGCGACTTCCAGCGCCGCAGCCTCGCCGCCCGCGACGCGGAAGGACACCATTCCGCCGAAGCGGCGCATCTGCTTCGCCGCTACCTCGTGGCCGGGGTGTTCCGGGAGGCCCGGGTAGTAGACCTTGGTGACCTTCGGGTGCTTCGCCAGGGTGCGGGCGACCAGGTCGGCGTTGTCGCTGTGCCGTTCCATCCGCAGGGCCAGCGTCTTGAGACCGCGCAGGGTCAGCCACGCGTCGAACGGGCCGGGGACGGCACCCGCGGCGTTGCGCAGGTAGAAGAGCTGCTCGCGCAGTTCGTCCTCGTTGGTGACGACCGCGCCGCCGACGACGTCGGAGTGGCCGCCCAGGTACTTGGTGGTCGAGTGCACCACGATGTCCGCGCCCAGGGCCAGCGGGGTTTGCAGGTACGGCGTGGCGAAGGTGTTGTCCACGACCAGCCGCGCGCCCGCGTCGTGGGCGGCACCGGCCAGTGCGGCGATGTCGGCGACGCCCAGCAGCGGGTTGGTCGGCGACTCGCACCAGATCAGCTTGGTCTCCGGGCGCATCGCGGCCCGGACGTCGTCGATGCGGCTCAGGTCGGCGACCGTGTGCTCGACGCCCCACAGGCTGAGCACCTTGTCGATCAGCCGGAACGTGCCGCCGTACGCGTCGTTGCCCAGAACCAGGTGGTCGCCGGGGCGCAGGACCGTGCGCAGCACCGCGTCGGACGCGGCCATGCCGGACGCGAACGCCAGCGTGTGCCGGGCTCCCTCGAGCGAGGCGAGGGCTTCCTCCAGCGCGGTCCGCGTGGGGTTCGCGGTGCGCGAGTACTCGTAGCCGCCCTCGCGGGTGCCGCCCACGCCGTCCTGGGCGTACGTGGACGTTTGGTAAATCGGCACGATGACGGCACCCGTGCGGGGATCGGGCTGCTGCCCGGCGTGGATCGCGCGTGTTTCAAAACCCAGGACGGAGTAGTCGTCGGCCATGGTTCCCAGGGTACGGGGCACCCCCGACAATCCCATCAGCTGGGAGGCAACTCACCATGCGGGAGAGGCTGCCGGTACAAACCCGCACCGGCAGCCCCGCGGTCACCAGCCCTGCGGAGCCGGGTAGCCGCCCTGTGCCGGGGCGCCCGGGCGGTAGTTGACCCAGTCGGCGGTCGGCTTCACGATCGCCAGCACCAGGGTCGCGACCGGCGGGATCAGCGCGATCAGCGAACTGCCGATGCCCGCGCCCATCAGCCGCGCGCTGCCGGAGTACCCCGCGGTCAGGACCCCGGCCATGATGAGGCCGAAGGCGGTGAACGCGATCACCAGCCCGCAGCCGATGATCGTGCACAGGCGGGCGGCGGGCTTGTGCAGGAACAGGCCGATGCCGCCGAAGAGCAGCAGGCCGACGATCACCGCGTATACGACGGCCGACAGGTAGAGCTGCCAGACCGTGACGTGGACAGACGAGATCGCGACGACCGAGACGATGACCGAGATGATCGCGAAAATGCCGCCGATGATCGCGAGGATCCCCGCGATGATCGCGGTCGCGCCGTTCGGCTTCTGCTGGTAAACGCCAGGTCCGCCCGGGTAGGCCGGGTACGGCTGACCCGCGGCGGGAGGAGCGAACGGCTGCTGCGGGGCGCCTGGGTACGGCTGGGCCGGCGTCGGCTGGCTCGCCGGATACGGCTGCCCGGGGAACGGGCCGCTCTGCGGCTGCTGGGGCTGACCCTGCGGGTTCTGGGGGTAGGTCACGGGGAGTCCTCGGTGCATCTGGTCCCGCCGGGCGGCGGGCGGAGTGCCTGTATCGTGCCAGGTCCGTCCCCTTTTCGGGGCGGATTTACCACTGTCGCGAGGGTGACGAAGCAGGCACCGCGGGTACGCGGTACCGCAGGTAGCCGAACGTCCGCGGCAGCCCGGCCAGCACGAGCACCAGCAGCACCGCGGCCGCGAGCGCGACGCGATCGAGCGCGGCGAAATTCTCGAACCGCAGCAGCGTCCGGAAGTACTGGACGTACGCCGGGGAACCGCTCAGCGCGGGTTCCAGCAGCAGCGCACCGAGGGCGAGCAACGCGCCCGCGATCAGCAATACCGCACCGGCTGTCGCGCGGAAAAAGGTCGCGATCGCGCCGATCAGCAAGACCAGAGAAGCGGCCAGGTACGCGGCGAGATCGGCGAGTGTCAGCGGCGAGAGATCGCCGAGGCTGAATCCGGAAGGAATGTCGAGGAACAGCCTTGCCGGAAGGTAGCCGGACGTCGCCGCGGCGACGAGTCCGAACAGTCCCGCCGCGATCGCGGTGCTCCCGTTCGGCCGGTACGGAGCCGGTTCCGCCAAGGAGGATTCCCGTTCCCGCTGCCGTGCCGGAAGTCCGTGCAGGCCGCTCACGGCAGGTCCCCCTCGGGCTGGGAAAGCGATTCGGACGGCGCTCACCCTAGCCCGGAAACGCACCGTTGGGGACCGGCGCGAGCGCATGTGCGCCGCAATTCCCCCGGCTGCCGGAACCGTCGGGAAAAGCCCACCAGCTCCGCGCGAATCCCGCGAAAAACGGACTGGAAACGACGAAGGGCGCCGCCGTCGGAAGACGGAGGCGCCCTTCGCGGAGATTCAGCGAGTCACCACTGCTGCGGCGGCTGCTGGCCCGGCTGGCCGTAGCCCGGAGGGGGCTGCTGCCCGCCCGGCGGCGGGTACTGGCCCGGCTGGCCGAAACCGCCCGGCTGCTGCGGCGGCTGGCCGTAGCCCGGCTGCTGGCCCGGCTGGCCGTAACCGGGAGGCGGCTGCTGCCCGAAGCCCGGCTGCGGGTTCGCACCGCTGCCCGGGTTCGGACCGCCCGGCTGCGGGAAGCCCCCGCTGCTGGGGTTCGGTCCGCCGGGCGGCGGGAAACCGCCTGCCTGCGGCTGGCCGAAGCCCGGCTGTCCGCCGCCGAAACCGCCCGGCTGCTGCGGGCCGCCAGGACCGCCGGGGCCGCCCGAGGACGAACCGAGGCCGACGTACTGCGAGGTCGCCGGGATGATCGCGACCACGCCGATGATCAGGATGATGATGCCGAGGATCAGCGTCAGCATGCCGCCGCCGCTCGTCGCGCTGGACGAGGCGCCGCCGTACTTGCTGGCGAAGGAGCTGCTGACCGAGGTCCCGGACTTCGCCAGGATCGAGAACAGCAGCAACAGCACGCCGCCGACCAGCACGCCGATCGGAGCGAGCTTGCGCATCACGGCCGCGCGCGAGGCGAGAGCCAGCGCGACGCCGCCCGCCAGCGCGACCACCGCGCCGACCAGGATCATGATCACGTAGAACAGCAGCGTGCCCGGCGCGGCGAGGCCGGCCTCGTCGAACAGCTTCTGGTACCGGCTCGAGCTTTCGTACAGCTTCGAGTAGTCGCTGGTGTCGCTCATGTAGCTGAACGAAACGATCAGCGCGATCAGGCCGAGCACCGCGGTGACGCCGCCGGCGATGTAGCCGTACAGCGCGTTCCCGCCGCCCGCGGACGGCGCGGCGGACGCGCCGAACGGGGCGGGCTGGCCGAAGCCCGGCTGACCCGGCTGCCCGGGCTGGCCGAACGCGCCCTGCGGCGGGGCGCCGAAGCCGCCCTGGTCGAACCCGCCCGGCTGGCCGAAGCCCTGCGGCGGCTGACCAGGCTGACCCGGTTGGCCCGGCTGCCCGGGCTGACCCGGCTGTCCGAAGCCCTGCGGGGCGCCGAACCCGGCGACCGCGGCCGGGTTGTCCGCCGCGCTCGGCGGCGGGGCGTACGGGATGTTCTGCGGCTGCTGGCTCGGCGGGACCAGCTGCGTCGACTCGGCGTTGCCCTCGGCGCTCACGGGGTTGACCACCTGGGTGGCGTTCGAGTCAGCCGGCTGTCCCGGCTGCACGACCTGCGTCGGTTCCGGGGTGTCGCCGAAGGTGCCGCCGCCCTGAGCGGGCTGCTGCGGCTGGCCCGGCTGGACCACCTGGGTCGGCTCCGACGCGCCGAAGGGACTGTCCTGCTGCGGTGTAGGACCACTCGACGGGCCCTGCGGCGGCTGCTGGCCGCCGTCCCAGGGCTGGTTCGGTGGCTGCGGAGCACTCATGTGGGTCTTGAACCCCCTTGACGAGGACGCGAAAAAGTTCTATTCGGCCGTAACGCTATCGGATGCCCGGCCGGGACGCGCGCAGACGCCCCGGCCGGCCTCCGTGAGCTTGCGCCTATCGGCCCGCGAGGAACGCGAGCAGATCGTGCCTGGTGACGACGCCCGCCGGCTTGCCGTCCATCAGCACCAGCGCGCCGTCGGCCCCTTCGAGCGCCTTCATCGCGGCGCTCACCTGCTCGCCCGCCCCGATCGTGGGCAGCGGCGGCGACATGTGCGTCTCCAGCCGGTCGGCCAGCTGGGCCTTGCCGGTGAACAGCGCGTCGAGCAGGTCGCGTTCGTTCACCGCACCGACCACCTCGGCGGCCATCACCGGCGGTTCGGCGCTGACCACGGGCATCTGGCTCACGCCGAATTCCGACAGGATGGCCACCGCCTCGGCGACCGTCTCGTTCGGATGCGAGTGCACGAGGCTGGGCAGCGCGCCGGACTTGCGGGTGAGCACGTCGCCGACCGTCCCGCCGGAGGAATCCGGCGGGAGGAAGCCGTAGGACGACATCCAGGCGTCGTTGAACACCTTGGTGAGGTAGCCGCGGCCGCCGTCGGGCAGCAGCACGACCACGACGTCGTCCTCGGTCAGCCCCTCGGCCAGCTTCAGCGCGGCGGCCACGGCCATCCCGCACGAACCGCCGACGAGCAGGCCCTCCTCGGTCGCGAGCCGGCGCGTGGTCTCGAACGAGTGCGCGTCGCTGACCGGGATGATCTGGTCCGCGACGTTCCGGTCGTAGGTCTCCGGCCAGAAGTCCTCGCCGACGCCCTCGACCAGGTACGGCCTGCCGGTGCCGCCGGAATACACCGAGCCCTCGGGATCAGCGCCGACGACCTGGACGCGGCCGTCGCTGACCTCCTTCAGGTATTTGCCGGTGCCGGAGATCGTGCCGCCGGTGCCGACGCCCGCGACGAAGTGGGTGATCTTGCCGTCGGTCTGCCGCCAGAGCTCCGGGCCGGTGGAGTGGTAGTGGCTGGCCGGGTTCTCCGGGTTGGCGTACTGGTTGGGCTTCCAGGCTCCCTCGATCTCGCGCACGAGCCGGTCGGACACGTTGTAGTAGGAGTCGGGGTGCTCGGGCGCGACCGCGGTGGGGCACACGACGACGCGGGCGCCGTACGCGCGCAGCACGTTGCGCTTGTCTTCGCTCACCTTGTCCGGGCAGACGAACACGCACTGGTAGCCCTTGCGCTGGGCGACCATGGCGAGCCCGACCCCGGTGTTGCCCGAGGTGGGCTCCACGATCGTGCCGCCCGGGCGCAGCTCTCCGGAGGCCTCGGCGGCCTCGATCATCCGCAGCGCGATTCGGTCCTTCACGCTGCCGCCCGGGTTGACGTACTCGACCTTGGCGAGCACGAGCGGCTTGAGCCCCCGGGTAAGCGAATTCAGCTTGACCAGCGGGGTGTTGCCCACGAGGTCCACGATGTGTTCTGCGTACTCCACGCGACCAGCCTAAACAGCCGGACCCATGACCGGCCAGCGCGGGACCGGCAGGCGGTCTCCGGGTGCGCGTCGGGGCCACGGGCGGCGCCAGGCGAGGTCAGGCCTCCCCGGCGCGGACCTCAGGCAGCCACCAAGCCGCGCGTCGACACCGGGGCGGGCCCGAGGGCCGCCGCACGCCGATCCGTGATCCCGTCCCGGAGATCCGTCCCGGCCCGCAGTGCCAAGCAGTACCGCTTAAGGGCCACCATGTCCGGTTCACCTCCTGGTTGGGATTCCTCTTCTTGTTGACTCTTCACGAATCCTAGTGGTTCCGCGGTTATTCCGGAACACCCGAAGGAACCAGCCGGAGCCAGCCGTCGTCGCCGGGTTCTTCGGTCCAGCCGGGCGGCCAGGAGCGTTTGTAGCCGGGCTTCGCGAGCGCGCCGGCCAGCCCGGCCTCCGAGTGCACTCCGAATTCCGCGTGCTTCTCGAACTGCGCGCCGCGGAATACGTCGCGGTCGCCGCCGAGGACAGCGCCGCGGAAGTCCGCGCGTTCGCGGAACACCGCCTCGTGGAAATCGGCTTTGGTGCGGAATTCGGTGCCGCGGAAGGTCGCGAATTCCTCGAATTTCGTCTGGTAGCACACGATGGAACGGATTTTGCAGTGCGTGAGGGTCAGCGCGATGAGCCTGGCTCCGGAGAAGTCGAGGTCGATGTCCGGCCAGTACGACCCGTTCGGCTCCTCGCCGCCGCCAGGACGCAGGTGCAACATCAGGATCCGCTGCGCGGCCTTGCGGACCTGCACCTCTTCGTCCGTGCCGTCCAGCGGCATCCGCAGGTACGCGCAGAGGACGTTGACGATGGTCTGCCGCTGGTCCGCGTGGCTCTGCGCGAGCCGTTCGAGCGCGTACAGACCGGCCAGCCGGACCGGGGCCTTGTCGCTGCCGAGCTGGTCGGCGGCCTTGCCGTACATGTCGGTGATCCGGCGCTGGGTCGCGTCGTGGTCCTTCTGTTCCAGATCCAGTTCGGCGGACCGCTGCCGTCGCGCGGCGAGCAGGAGCGCGGCCGCGCCACCGGTCCCGACGACGATGCTGGAGGCTGTGCGCAGCGCGTCGAGCCGCGACGAATCGGCCGGGGTCCCGCCGCCGAGCAGCCACAGCAGCAACGCCGCCGCGACGGCCGCGAGCAGCACGATGCCGGTCCCCCACCACGCGATCGTGCGGGTGGACAACACCCGGTTGCGCTCTGTCACGGCAGAAATCCTCCCACGGGCGCAAGGTGGTCCATGTCGCCTTCGGCTTTCGAACGGACGCCGGAGACGGCAAGATGGTGAGCAACCGCTTAGTGCCGCCGACCCGAGGATGTGTCTGTCATGCCCGAAGCCGTCATCGTCTCCACCGCCCGCTCCCCGATCGGCCGCGCCGGGAAGGGCTCGCTGGTCGGGATGCGCCCCGACGACCTGGCCGTGCAGATGGTGCGCGCGGCGCTGGACAAGGTGCCCCAGCTGGACCCGGCCGACATCGACGACCTGATGCTCGGCTGCGGCCTTCCCGGCGGCGAGTCCGGCTTCAACATGGGCCGCGCGGTGGCCGTCGAACTCGGCTACGACCACCTGCCCGGCTGCACGATCACCCGGTACTGCTCCTCCAGCTTGCAGACCACCCGGATGGCGCTGCACGCGATCAAGGCGGGCGAGGGCGACGTCTTCATCTCCGCGGGCGTCGAGGCCGTGTCTCGGTTCGCGAAGGGCAGCTCCGACTCCTGGCCGGACACGCACAACCCGCTGTTCGCCGACGCCGAGGCGCGCACCAAGGCCACCGCCGAGTCCGGTGCGGACAGCTGGCAGGACCCGCGCGAGAACGGGCAGCTTCCGGACGTCTACATCGCGATGGGCCAGACCGCGGAGAACCTCGCGCGGCTCAAGGGCGTCACCCGCGAGGAGATGGACGAGTTCGGCGTGCGGTCGCAGAACCTCGCCGAGAAGGCCATCGCGGACGGTTTCTGGGCCAAGGACATCACCCCGGTCACGCTGCCGGACGGCACGGTCGTGTCGAAGGACGACGGGCCGCGCGCGGGTGTCACGCTCGAGGGCGTGTCCGGGCTGAAGCCGGTCTTCCGCCCCGACGGCCGGATCACCGCCGGCAACTGCTGCCCGCTCAACGACGGCGCGGCGGCTGTCGTGATCATGTCCGACACGAAGGCTCGCGAACTGGGCCTGACGCCGCTGGCGCGCGTCGTGTCGACCGGCGTCACCGGCCTGTCGCCGGAGATCATGGGCTACGGCCCGGTCGAGGCGTCGAAGCAGGCGCTGTCCCGCGCTGGACTGTCCATTTCGGACATCGACCTGGTCGAGATCAACGAGGCGTTCGCCGCGCAGGTCATCCCGTCCTACCGCGACCTCGGCATTGACCTCGACCGGCTGAACGTCAACGGCGGCGCGATCGCGGTCGGCCACCCGTTCGGCATGACCGGCGCGCGGATCACCTCGACGCTGATCAACTCGCTGCAGCACCACGACAAGCAGTTCGGCCTCGAGACGATGTGCGTCGGCGGCGGGCAGGGCATGGCGATGGTGCTGGAGCGGCTTTCCTAGTTCCGGCAACGAAAAGGGCCGTCCGCGAGCGCAACGCGGGCGGCCCTTTTCATTGGGCGGAACGTCAGTGCATCAGCACCGGCGGAGCGACCTCGTCGGACTCCGTCGCCGCGGGCACCACGCGCTTCTTCGGCAGGAAGAACGCGGGCACCAGGCACAGCGCCAGCAGGATCGTGCCCCACAGGAACGTCGTCGCGAACGATTCGCCCGCGAGGCCCGCCGCGGCGTCGTGCGTGGCCGGGTTCATCGTCGCCGCGGTGGCGACCAGCTGGCCCTGGCTCGTCGGGACGCCGAACTTCCCGGCGAGCAGCGCCGCCAGGATGATCGACATCACCGCGGACCCGATCGCGCCCGCGGTCTGCTGCAGGATGTTCGTCGCGGTCGAGGCCTTCGCCATGTCCTTGGACTGCAACGTCTGCAGCGCGGCCGAGGTGATCGGCATCATCGTGCAGCCGAGGCCGAGCCCGACCACGAACAGCGCGGCGAGCAGCAGCGGATACGACGTGGTAGCGGTGACCTGGGTGAACGCGATCATGCCGGCCACGATCAGCACCAGGCCGGGCACCACGATCTTGCGCGGCGCGATCTTGTCCGCCAGCCGTCCGGCGATCGGCATCGACACCACCGCGCCGAGGCTCTGCGGCACCAGCAGCAGACCGGCGTTCAGCGCGGTTTCGCCGCGCACCAGCACGAAATACGTCGGCAGCAACAGCATCGCGCCGAAGAATCCGATGCAGAACACCGCCATCGTGGCCATCGCGACGGAGAACGACCGGTTGCGGAAAAGCTTCAGGTCGATCAGCGGATGCTCCACGGTCCGCGCCCGCAGCACGAACGCGACCAGCAGCACGATCCCGGCCAGCGCGGGCAGCCACACCTCGAGCGCGCCGACGGTGCCGGTCGACGGGATCCGCGAGACGCCGAAGATCAGCGCGGCGAGGCCGGGCGACACCATCAGCATGCCGAGGAAGTCGAAGCGGCCGGACGGTTCCGGGTCGTCCTTCGGCAGCAGCTTCAGCGCGAGCAGGAACGCGATCAGTCCGATCGGGACGTTGATGTAGAAGATCCAGCGCCAGCTCACCGAGTCGACCAGCCAGCCGCCGAGGATCGGGCCCGCCATCGGGCCGAGCAGCATCGGGACGCCGAGCACGGACATCACGCGGCCGATCCGCTGCGGGCCCGCGGTGCGGGTCAGGATCGTCATGCCCGCGGGCATCAGCATGCCGCCGCCGAGGCCCTGCACGACGCGGAACGCGATCAGCGATTCGACGTTCCAGGCGAGCCCGGCGAGCATCGAGCCGATCAGGAAGGTGCCGATCGCGAGCAGGTACAGCCGTTTCGTGCCGAACCGGTCGGACGCCCATCCGGTGACCGGGATGACCGTCGCCAGCGCCAGCATGTAGCCGGTCGCGACCCACTGGATGGTGTCGAAGGACGTGGTGAACTGAATGGTGAGCTTCTGGAGCGCGACGTTGACCACGGTGGTGTCGAGGATCGCCATGATGGCGCCGAGCACCACCACGGAAGCGACCTTCAGCACTCCCCGGTCGAGTTTGTCACCGGCATCCGGCGCGGCCGGAGTCGCAGGTGCGGACATGCGGAACCCCATCTGTTAGTGGTGATGCGCAAGCCCGCGACGCGACAATACGACCGCGGTTCCCCCTTGCGCGCGCTCCAGACTAGCCGAGCGGCAAGCGGCGACGCAGTCTTTTTCGCTGCCGGGCGAAATGCGTGGGGACTTTTCGCGCAGTCGCGATGACCTGCGAAAAGTCCCCACTCGTCAGCAGATACTGTCCGTGCGCACCGGGTTGCCCAAACCGAACAACGGCCGCAGTTTCAGCCCGATCCAGGTACCGAAAAGCGCGAACGCGCCCCACAGCCAGCCGTGCAGGCTGCCGACGGAAATTCCGCCGAGGTACGCGCCGATGTTGCAGCCGTTCGCCAGCCGCGCGCCGATTCCCATGAGGATTCCGCCGAGAATCGCGGCGACGGCGGTGCGCCACGGGATCGAGCTGTGGATCTTCCACGCGCCCGCGGCCGCGGCGGCGACGAACGCGCCGATCATGATGCCGATGTCGGTGAGACTCGTCTTGTCCTGCCAGATCGGCTTGGACAGCGACGTCGCGTTCGCCTTCAGCTGCCAGAACTCCCACTGCTCCGGGTGCAGTCCGAACACCTGCAGAATTTTCGCGCCCCACAGGCTGAACGCGCTCGTGACGCCCCAGATGCCGCCGGAAACGAGGTACACCGCGCCGGCCAGCACGCCGAGCACGACCGCGCCGACGAGGATCGGCCAGGAGCCGCGGAAGATCCGGGCGAACCCGCGTGCGGTCGGGACAGTGTCGACCGGCGGCGGCACGCGGCGCTTCTGCACCACGCGAGTCGCGAGGACGATCGCGGCGAGCACCGCGATCGTGATCGCCCACGAACCGAACCAGCCGACGTGGTCCGACAGCAGGAATCCGGAAACCTGCGGCCAGCCGGTGAAAAGCGGGTAGCCCCACGTGTAGAGGACCGATCCGGTGATGAAACCGCCGAGGGTCAGCACGATCGTCGACTGCCCGGCCCCGACCGCGAACAGCGTCCCGGACGCGCACGCGCCGCCGAGTTGCATGCCGATCGCGAACAACGTGGCCCCGACGAACAACGCGAGCCCGATCGGCCCGACGTTCGCCACCGGCACCGGTTTGCTGCCGAAGAGGCCCGCGCCGGTGCCGCAGATGAGGGCGATGAGCGTCGCGGCGGTGCCGAGCAGGAGGGTGTGCGCGCGAAGGCCCTGGCCGTTGCCGACGGCGATCAGCTGCCGCCACGCGGACGTGAACCCGAAGCGGGAGTGGAAAAGGGCGAGGCCGAGCGCCAGCCCCAGCACGAGCAGGACCCCGAACTTCGCGCCGTGCGCGGCCCAGACGTAGGCGGTCAGCCCGACCGCGAGCACCGCGGCGACGGCCAGCGGGACAACCTTGACCGGCTCCTCCGGTTTAGGCGCCGGAGCCGCGCAGGAGGTCGGGAAGTCGAGCAGTTTTCGCTCGTCGACAGGGGAATCGGTGGTCGCCACCACGTCTCCTGGGGGTGTCGGGGATCAACGGGACCCGCCCGGCGGCGGGCGGCGATCCACGTTAGGTCCGCGCGGGCGCCGCACGCAGCCTGTCCCACGGAGTGCGACGAACGGCCGAAACCGGGCGTCCGGACGGCCCCTTTGTACCGCCCCGGTCAGCTCTTGATGCAGATGGCTTCCTCGGGATCGGAGTACCAGCGGGCGGTGGTCGAACCACTGCCCTCGCACGCCGAACGGTCCTTCGCACCGGGCACCAGCTTGACGATTTCCGCGTTCTTCTGCGGGTCCGTGCACGCGACCTTCTGGTAGGTCGTCGAGGCGGTCTGCAGCCCGGAGAGGCAATCCCCTTGCTGCACATTGGGAACGAGGCAGAGCACGCGGTGGTTCTTGCCGCCGGTGGTGTAGCGGTAGTAGTCGCCGCGCGGGCAGGTGCCGCTGCGGCTGGAGCGGACGACCGCGACCTTGACGTTCGCTCCGGGGTCGGCGCAGTCGACGGTCTTCGTCGTCGTGGTCGAGCCGGACTTCTCGATGTGCATGCAGTCGCTGGCGTGGGTGTTGCTGGTCGAGTTGCCGAACGTGAAGAAGCCGATGACGACCCCCGCCGCCACGACCACCACCGCGACGGCGACCAGCACCACGGTCCGGGTCGGGAAGCTTCGCTTCGGGCTCTGCCGCGGCGGCATCCCGCCCGGACCGTAGTGCTGCTGGAACGGCGACGGGCCGTTCTGTCCGTAGCCCTGCTGCGGTCCGTGCCCGTGCGGGGGAACGCTCACGTGATGCCTCGCAAACCCGAAAGAAAGATTCCGTCCGGGCACATCCAACACGACGGCCGCCGGGGCTCGCAGAGGTTCGGAGCAGAAAAACAGAAAAGGCGCTCCGCGTAACGCGGAGCGCCCCTTCCCGGGAAACCTGTACGACGGTTAGTCGCGCAGGTAAGACAGCAGACGCAGGATCTCGAGGTAGAGCCACACCAGCGTGGTCATCAGGCCGAAGGCGGCGTACCAGGCCCACTTCGACGGCATGCCGGCGCGGATCATCTTGTCGGCCTGGTCGAAGTCGAGCAGGAAGCTGAACGCGGCGATGCCGATGACCACCAGGCTGAAGACGATGGCCAGCGGGCTGCCGTCGCGCAGCGGGTTGAAGCCGAAGAACACCGCGGTGACCAGGTTGACCAGCATCAGGATGGCCACACCGGCGACCGCGCCGACGATCCACTTGGTCAGCTTCGGCGTGACCTTCACCGCGCCGGTCTTGTAGACGACCAGCATCGCGACGAACACGCCCGCGGTGCCGATGAGCGCCTGCAGGGCGATGCCCGGCAGGAACACCTCGAACAACCCGCTGAGCGCACCGAGGAACAGGCCTTCGGCACCGGAGTAGACGAGCGTGAGCGGACCGCTCGGCTTCTGCTTGAAGATGATGACCAGCGACACGACGAGGCCCACCACGAGCCCGCCGATCAGCGCGCCGAGGAGCGGACCGCTCGGCGAAAGCCTGCCGAGGGAGTCGCGCACGAGCTGGGACTGCGCCCAGATCGCGGTGAGCACGCCGACGACGAGCGCGACGCCGAGCGACATGCCGGTCTTGATGACGACGTCGTCGACCGTCATCGGACGGTCGGCGGAGGCGGTGCCCATCTGGCCGGGGCCGTAACCCGGGACGCCGCCTTGGCCCTGCGGCTGGCCGTAGGGCTGGTCGAAGCCGACGTTCGGCCCGTACTGCCCGGTCGCGGCCGCGCCGCGCGGGAGATTGCGGAACGCCGGGTTGCTGCTGGAACGCACCTGTCCTCCTGGACTTTATGGCACCTTGCATCGGGTTCAACGACCGCGGCGGCTCGCTGGTTCCCGTTCGGGTAAAGCCGATTTTACTCATCACCCGCACGGGTGGGGCGACCCCCGTTACGGCCACCGTAGGCGATGAAGGTCACGACCGTTCACCGCAGGTCACCCGATGGTCTCTAGACAACCCCCATGGTGACCCGCGAACCTTCACATCGCGTGTCCGGGAAGTGACCGAACGCGTGTCGGGGAGTTGTTCGATCAGGTGAACTGCGAGGACGCCGTTCAGGCGTCGGCAGGCACGTCGAAGGAGCCAACACACCATGGGGTGGATCTCACGCCCGCGCGCTCGCTGGCGCGCGGCCACCGGACTGGTCGCGACCGCACTGCTCGGCGCACTCTCCGTAACCGCATTAGGGACGACCCCGGCCGCCGCCGCGGGCGCGGTGAAGGGCCCCGGCCTGACGATCGTCCACAACGAGGGCGGCACCGATTACGAGGATTGGCTCGGCTCGTACAAGGTGGGCGGCAAGAACGTGTTCTGCGTTCGGTTCCATCTGAAGGCGCCGGGCAGCGACGAGGCGTACCAGCCAGGCGATGAGCTGCTGACGAAGTGGGGCGAAAAGCTCCAGCCCGACGTCGCGGGCAACATCTCGTATCTGTTGCTGCGCTACGGCAACACCTCGAACAACGACGAGGCCGCCGCGCTGGCCCACCTGCTGCACTCGTGGACTGCCAAGACACACGCTCCCGGCGACACGGACTTCGGCACGCCCCCGGACAAGGCGGCTTATCCCGAGCAGAAGTACCTCAACGCACTCACCCCGGCCGCCAAGGACGACGTGGCCAAGATGAAGGCCGAGGCCGAGGCGAACCGCGGTCCGTGGACCGCGTCGGTCACCGCGCCGAAGGGCGATCAGCACCTCGGCCAGCCCGCGACCTGGACGGTCACGGTGAAGAACTCCCAGGGCAAAGGCATTCCGGACGTTCCGGTGAAGCTGACCGCCACCGACGGGACGGTCGGCCAAGCAGACAAGCAGGCAGACGCGGAGAAGGCGTCCGATTCCTCTTCCGGCAACCCCGCGCCCCAGGCCGCGCAGAAGGACACGACGATCAAGACCGATGCGAACGGCACAGTCACGGCGAAGGTCACGCCGACTGGCGACCAGCCGAAGCTCGTCGCGTCGTTGTCCGCGCCCGCCGACAAGCCGACCGTGCAGAACCCGGTCAACACCAAGGACGGCATCCAGAGCGTCGTCGGCACCGGCGGCGAGAAGCGACTGACCGCACAAGGCGTCGTCGCCGTGGCGAAGCCGGGCAAGGTGCAGGTCACCAAGACCGACGCCAAGACCGGCAAGGGCATCGGCGGCGCGACGCTGCGGGTCACCGGCAAGGACCGCAAGACCGCGGCCACCAGCCAGGACGGCAAGCCGCTCACCGGGCCCGACGGGCAGCCCGCCGTGGTCACCACCAGCGGCGACAATGGGACCGCGACGGTGGAGAACCTGCTGGCCCCGCAGGAGGTCTGCGTGGTCGAGGTGAACGCGCCGCCGGGCTACACCAACGCGTTCGACCCGAACAACCCGCCCGCCGCGTGCGGGTCGCTGACGCCGGGCGGCACACTTGCCCTGACTGTGGCCAACACGCCGAACGAAGTGCCGCACGCGATTCCCGCCGGCGACCTGCCGGTGACGATGGCCAAGGGCACCGTCGAGACGAGTTTCTCCACGGGCGGCATCGCGGGTCTCGCGGCGCTGGTGCTCGTCGGTTCGGCGCTGGTCGGGTTCGCCGCTCGGCGGTCGGCCCGGCGGTAAGCGAAAGCAGCAAGGACAGATGACCGGAAAAGGACGGCTGGTCGGCGGGTTCGTGCTCGGCGCGGCAAGCGTGCTGGCAGTGGAACTCGCGACGGTCGTGATCAGTTCGCCGCCGACGACGGTGGTGGCCGGGAGCGCGTCCCCGGTCGCCGCCGCCGTTCCGGCCGCTTCCCCGCAGCAGCTGGCTCCCGCGCCGCCGTCGAGCAGTTCGGCGGCACCGCCGAGCAGTTCCGCGGCCGCACCGCCGGCCGCGCCCGCGGAGCATCGGCAAGCTCCGGAACCGGGACCGCAGGCGCCGGGCACGATCCGGCTGCCCGGCGGCGGGACCGCGGCGATGGTGCGCCAGGACCTCGGGCCGGGCAACACGCTTCCGGTGCCGTCGGACATCGGACAGGCGGCGTGGTGGGGCGCGGATTTGGAAGCGGTCAGCGGCGCCAGCGTGTTCGCGGGCCACGTGAACTGGCGCGGCGCGACCGGGCCGTTCTCGGAATTGTGGAGCGAGCGCATCGGCGGCGTGGTGACGATCGTGGACCGCGCGGGCAAGACGAGCCGGTACCGGATTTCGCAGCTGGTCACCGTGCACAAGAACGATCTGCCGAGCCGCGCCGACGACCTCTTCGGGCAGGCCGGTCCGCATCGAGTGGTCCTGGTGACCTGCGGTGGGCGCTGGATCGGCGGGAGCGACGGGTATGAGGAGAACCGCGTCGTGATCGCCGACCCGGCATAAGGAGCGATGCCGGAGATCTTCCTGTCCGTGAGCAAGAGACGCTTGAGGTGACCGCCGGACCGGGCGAGCGCACCGCGCGACGCTCCCGCGACACGGGCTCAAGTTCCTGGCATTGAATCCGATTTCCGCGGCTCTCACGGATCGTTGACCGCGCTTCCGGTGCCGGATCAGGAGTGAGGGGTCCCCTCGCGGCCCGCTGAAACCGCGCGAGGGGTCCGTTCGCGCAGTTTCTGACCGGCCCGTCGTTCGCGGAAATCCGCCGCCACCTGCGGGACCCCGTTCCGCCGCTAAGTTACTTGCGAGTAACCTCACCCTGCCGCGTTGTGGTCAGGGCGGCGTCCATGCAGCAGAATGCCCATGGGTCCAGGCGGCGGCACGGCGGAGGGTGATGGAGATGGCGACGTTCTTGGTGACAGGCGCGACCGGGTTGATCGGGCGCCAGGTCACCCGGCAGCTGCTCACCCGGCCGGACGTGGAACGGGTCGCGCTGGTGGTGCGCGCGTCGTCGCGGGAGAAGCTGGCCGCGCTCGTCGACGGATGGCCGCATCCGGACCGCGTGACGCTCGTGACCGGCGACCTCGGCGAACCGCTGATGGGAGTGTCCGAAGCGGACCGGGAGGCGCTGCGCGGCGTCGACCACGTCATCCACCTCGCCGCGCTCTACGACATCACCGCCGACGACGAAACCAGCATCCGGGCCAATGTGGACGGTACGCAGAACGTCATCGACCTCGCCGCGGACCTGAACGCCGGGTGCCTGCACCACGTCTCGTCGGTCGCCGTCGCGGGCGACCACGAAGGACTGTTCACCGAGGACATGTTCGACGTGGGACAGCGGCTGATCACGCCGTATCACCGCACCAAATTCGAGGCCGAGAAACTCGTCCGGGACCAGCACGAGGTGCCGTGGCGGGTGTACCGGCCCGCGGTCGTGGTCGGCGATTCGCAGACCGGCGAGATGGACAAGATCGACGGTCCGTACTACCTCTTCCCCGCGATCAGCAGGCTCGCCGGGCTGCCCGACCTCCCGACCGCGGGCCCGGATCTGGGCGACACCAACGTGGTTCCGGTCGACTACGTCGCGAAGGCCATGCTGGAGCTGGTCGCCACGCCGGGGCTCGACGGGCGCGCTTTCCACCTCGTGAACCCCGAACCGCAGCCGGTGGTGTCGGTCTACAACGCGTTCGCCCGCGCCGCCGGGGCGCCGACGATCACCGTGCAACTCGGCGACAAGGTGTCGAAGGGAATCGTCGGGCTGGTCAAGCTCAGCGAGCACATTCCCGGATTCACCATCGCCCGCGACGCGGTGCTGGAACGGCTCGGCATCCCGCCGGTACTGCTGGAAACGATGGCTTTCCCGTCGGTGTTCGCGTCCGCGGAGACGCGCAAGGCGCTGGCCGGAAGCGGCGTCGAGGTGCCGCGACTCGAGGAATACGCCTCGACGCTGTGGCGCTACTGGCGCGAACACCTCGACCCGTTCCGCGCGCGCAAGCACGGTCCGCGCGGCGAACTGGACGGCCGCCGGGTGATCATCACCGGCGCGTCGTCGGGCATCGGCAGGGCGACCGCGCTGAAGGTCGCCGCGGCGGGCGGGGTGCCGCTGCTGGTCGCGCGGCGGCAGCACGAACTGGAAGAGGTGCGCGACGAGATCATCGCGGCGGGCGGCACCGCGTCGGTCTACCCGGCGGACCTCACCGACGAGGATTCGGTGCGCAAGGCCGTGGACGCGATGCTGTCCGAACACGGCCGGATCGACATGCTCGTGAACAACGCCGGCCGGTCGATCCGGCGGTCGATCAAGCTGTCGTACGACCGGATGCACGACTACGAGCGCGCGATGGCGATCAACTACTTCGGCGCGGTGCGGCTGATCCTGGCGGTCCTCCCGCACATGTCGGAGCGGAAATTCGGGCACATCGTGAACGTTTCCTCGATCGGCGTGCAGGGAATCGCGCCGCGCTTTTCCGCCTATGCCGCGTCGAAGGCCGCGCTGGACTACTTCTCCCGGATCGCGGCGACCGAAACGCACGGCGACGGGATCACCTTCACCACCATCCACATGCCGCTCGTGCGCACGCCGATGATCCGGCCGACGAAGATCTACGACGCCTTCCCCACGAAATCGCCGGAGCAGGCGGCGGACATGGTGCTGAAAGCGCTGGTCCAGCGTCCGAAGCACATCGGCACCCCGGCGGGCCAGGCGATCGGGCTGACCTACACGCTCGCGCCCGGGCTGACCGACGCGATCGCGTACCAGGGTTTCCGGATCTTCCCGGACTCCGCGGCGGCGGGCGGCAGCGGGAAACTGAAGATCGGAAGGGGCGAGAAACACCTGTCCCGCGCGGCGATGGCGCTGGCCCGGCTGTCGCGCGGGTTCCACTGGTAGTGACGGCTCGGCGCGGCGGGTGAGGCCGTTCAGGCGAGATCGCCACGAAGAATCGACCCGGGGCGGTGATTCACCACTCCTGGCGGCACGCACGCCAGGTGCGCGGGTACGGTCGTGGGCATGGTTCCCGAGCGAGACAACGGCCTCCTCCCGCTGCGGCGCGAGTACACCGAAGCCTGGCGCGGCTTCGACCGCACCGAGGTGCGGCAGTACCTCGACCACCTCGAAGGCCAGCTGCACCGGCTGATCACCGACCGCGACGCGGCGGCCGCCCAGGTCGCCACGCTGTCGCGCGAACTCGAGACGGCGCGCGGCGAGGTGTCGAAGCTGCAGTCGCGGGTCGAGGAACTGATGAAGCCGCCGGAGCGGCTCGAGGACCTGGACGAGCGGATGCAGCGCACTGTCACGCTCGCGAACGCGCGGGCCGAGGAGATCACCAAGCGCGCGCAGGTGGCGGCCGAGAAGCACTGGGCGTCGTCCACCGAGGCGTCCACGAAGCTGCGCGAGCGGTACCACCGCCTGGTCGAGGAACTGGACAAGCAGGCCGAAGCGCTGCACTCGGAGCACGAGGCCGCGCTGAAGGAAACCCGCGCCGAAGTGCAGCGGCTGACGGTCGAGGCGGCACAGCGCCGGGAACTCCTCGACAACGAAGCCGAGCGCAAGCGCCGCAAGATCGAACGCGACTTCGACGCGAAGATCACCGCCGAGCGCACCGCGCACGAAAAGATGATCGCCGACCAGCGCACGGCCAGCAAAAATCAGGCTGAGCGCCGCATCTCGGAAGCCACCGCAGAGGCGACTCGCCGCGTCGAGGAGGCGACGGCGGAGGCCAAGCGCCGTCTCGACGAGGCCACCACGCAGGCGGCCCAGCGCACCACCGCGGCGACGCGCAAGGTCGAGCGGCTCGCCGAGATCCGCGAACAGGCCCGCAAGAACCTGGCGATGGCGGACGAGGTCCTCGGGCGCAGCGAGAGCTTGCTGACGGCACTGCCGTCGGAATCGGTGCTGCCCGCCGCCTCGAAGCTGGTCGGTGGCGATGACCCGGCGAAGCCGGACCCGTCGCCGGGGCCGGTCGAGACGAAGGCCGCGCCGTCGCCCAAGCCGAAGAGCGGGAACGGTTCGGGTGCCAAGGCCACGACCGGGAACGGCTCGTCCGCGAGTGGCGGGGCGGCGGAAAGCGCGGCTGGAAACGGCGCGAAGAACGGGAACGGTTCGACGGCGAACGGTGCGAAGTCCCAGCCGCAGGCGGCGGGCAAGCCCAGCAGCTGATCCACAATCCGCAGTAAGCCCGCCAGTCCGGACAACGGGGTGGCGGGCTTACTGCGGTTATCCGAGCAGGCCTTTCACCCGCAGCGGGGAAGGACGGACCACCGCGCGAAGCTGGCCCGCCCTCAGGGATTCGCGGTGCGCGTCAGCAGTCGCGGCCCGCCGCGTACGCCCCGGCCAAGTCCGTGAGGGCGACCTTCAGGGACTCTGCTTCCCTCACGGGCCGCAGGTGGCCTAGACCGTCTGAGGCCAGGGGTTCGCTGATTCCAGTTCCGCCGCCAACCCCAGCAGGACCGGCTCGCCACCGGGGCGGGCCACCAGTTGTACGCAGGTCGCCAGGTCGTGAACGGGGTGGCGGCCGACCGGGACCGACAGTGCCGGGTATCCGGCAAGGTTCCACGGGCCGGTAAAAGCGGCCACCCGGGAGGACGGAATCGCGTTCGCCAGCCAGGATTTCCGGTGCCAGCGGCGGGCTTTCAGCGGGAGCGTCGCCAGTGTCGGAGTCACCAGCACGTCGTGCGACTCGAAGAACCGCGCCGCGATTGTCTGCCATTCGTCGCGGGCTCGGTCGGTGACCAGGCGCGACGTCAGGCGGCCTAGGCGGACGTGAGTTCGCGTGCGGGGCTGGAGACGCGACAGGTCGAAGGCGCCGGCGGCTTGTTCGGCGGGGCCGGCGAACCAGCGGGCGAGCAGGCCGCCCAGTGCGCGGAGGGGGTAGGCGGGCGTCGCGGGCGAGACCGAATGGCGAACGGAAAGGAGTGTGGCTGCCTGGTCGACGGCGGCGCGAAGCGGGCGCGGCAGGGGGGATCGAGTGAAGGGGACCTGGGTCGAGGTCGCGATCCGCAGCGGACCGGGCGTCTCCGGGGTGGCCCATTCCGGGCGGTCGGCCAGGACGGACATCAGGAGGGCGGCGTCGGCGACCGTCGTGGTCAGGGGGCCGTGGGTGGAGAGGCCGAACCAGCCTGGGGTTTCTTCGCGGACCACGTCGCGGCCGGGTTTCAGGCCGACGATTCCGCACATTCCGGCGGGCAGCCGGATGGATCCCAAGCCATCGGTGCCGTGCGCGATGGGGACCAGGCCTGCGGCTACCGCGGCCGCGCTGCCGCCGGAGGAACCGCCTGCGGTGAAGGTCGGGTTACGGGGGTTGCGGGCGATTCCGGCGGGGTCGTCGCTGGTCGGGAAGATGCACAGCTCCGGCACGCGGGTCAGGCCGACGATGACCGCGCCGGCTGCGCGCAGGCGGGCGGCGATCAGGCCGTCGGCGTCCGCGAGGGCGCGAGGGCCTGCTTCAGAGCCCCAGCCCAGGTATTCGCCGGTGACCTCGGTGACGTCTTTGACCGCGACGGGGACGCCGGCCAAGGGCAGCGAAGCCAGGTCCGGGCGGGCCGCGACTTCGGCGGCTTCGGCTCGGGCCTCGGCGGAGCGCACTCGGCGGAAAGCGCCGACGACGCCGTCCGCCGCAGCGATCCGGGCGAGGGCTTCCTCGGTCACCTGGACCGGGTCCAGCTCTCCTGCCCGCACTCCGCGAGCGATCTCTACCGCCGTCTGCGCCATGGGTCAGAACACTAGATCGCGCCGGCGCGCAGGGCATAGGCCACGGCGTGCGCACGGTTGTTCAGACCGCATCGGGTCATCAGGCCGTACAGCACGTTCTTGACCGTCCGCTCCGAATAACAGAGCTTCGTCGCGATCTCCTCGGTGCCGTAGCCCTCGGCGACCAGCCGCAGCACGTCGCATTCGCGCGAAGCCAGGCCGGACAGCGTGAGGCCGTTCGGCTCCAGCACGTCGCGGCGCATTCGCTGCACCTGTGCGAGCAGCGCGCCCTGCAGCCGCGGCGGGAGCGTCGCCGTGCCGTCGCCCGCGGCCAGCACTGCCGCGACCAGTTCGCCGCCGCCGGTTTCGCGGCGCGGCAGGATCGCGACGACCCCGCATTCGACGGCCGTCATCAGGTCGCTCTCGCGGAAGTGGTCGACCACGATCACCAGATGCGGTCCGGTCAGCTGCTCGGACTGCCTGCCGAGGTCCCGCACCTGCGACAGCACCCGGTCGGTCACGTGCTCCTCCATCACGAGGACCACGTCCGCCTGGCTCGCCGCGTCGTGGCCGAGCAGGGCCAGTTCCGGGCGCGAACCCAGCAGGCTCGCGGCTCCGGCCCGGGTGATCGGGTCCGAGGCGAGCACTGCGACCTTGACGAGCTTCACGATTAACCCCCTCCACATTGCCTGGACGCAGTGTGGCGGGCGAGACTTCACGTTTTCTGGCGTGCTCGTGAAGGCCGGTGAAGAAAACCAGGGTTTTCGCTGTTCAAAGGCCTCTTTTCGGCTCTGGACCGGAGATCTCGCGGAACGCTTGCGCCGCCCGGTCGAGGCATTCGGGCATCCGGTCGAGCGCGGTGGCCCACTCCCGTTTGGCCTCCCGGTAGCGGGCCCGCGCCGCGGCGGGCCAGCCGGCCACCTCGGGTTCCACCGCGGACTCCAGCTCGGCGAGCACCGCGCCGAGGTCGCCGGTCGTGCGGCGGATCCGGGACAGCACCTCGGCGGCCTGGTCGAAGCCAGGATCGCCGCTCATGGGTGGTCGGCGCACCGCACGCGCTCATCTGAGCACTTTGCGGTGGTGGACGCGCCCGTACCGCGCGCGACGTCCACGAGATCTGCCAGACTTGCCAGAATGCGATCGAACTGCTGCTCCCAATCGTTCATCGCCTGGCCGAACCGCACCGCCGCCTCGCCGCGCCACGACGCCTGCAGCGCCGCCATTTCGCTGTTCACCGTGCCGAAACAGGCGTTCGCCGCGTCGATCGCCGCCGCGAACCTCGCCCCCGCCGGGGCCGGAACCGGGTCCACGCCTCCTCCTCACCGTCGCCGCGCCGAAGCCGCGAATCGGGCGCGCGGGCTCCTCGTCGAGGCTGCCGCAGGGATTCCCGTCCGGAAACCGGGGAGCGTGGCCGATGCCCCTTTGTCGGGGCAGGTGTGCCTGCCGGACCGCCCCGCCGGTTTGCCCGGCGTTCACCGCCGGGCCTCCCCCGCGACCATGTCCACCAGACAATTCGCTGGACAAGACCGGCAAAAGCAACCCGGGGCGGTCCCGCGACGTCACCTTTTCGGCGTAAGCTCACCAGTGGCATCCGGCGTGTGACGATCCGTCAGCGCGTGAAGGGAGACCGATGTCGGCATCCGGCGGCGTCCCGGCGCCGGAAATCCAGCTGCTCGGACCGGTGCGAGCCTGGCTCGGCGACCGGCAGCTCGACCTCGGTTCTGCTCATCGGCGCACAGTCTTCGCGGTGCTCGCCTTCTCGGCGAACCGCACCGTCTCCCGTGAAGTGCTCATCGACGCAGTGTGGGGCGACGCGCCCCCGGCCAGTGCGCAAGGGAGCATCTACACCTATATCTCCGGACTGCGCCGCGTTCTCGAACCGGGCCGCCGCAAGGGCGCCGAATCGCGGTTGATCGCGTCCACCGGGTCCGGCTACTCGCTCTGCGTCGAACCGGAGCAGATCGACGTCCACCGCTTCAGTGCGCTGCGCGACCTCGGCAACCGCCTGCTCGCCGAGGGACGCCGGGCCGAGGCGCGGAGCGTGCTCGACGAGGCTCTCGCGGAGTGGGACGGCACGCCGCTGCAATGTCTCTCCGGGCATTACGCCACCGCGCAGCGGGTGCGGTTGGAGGAGCTGCGGCTGGCGACCGTCGAACGCCGGGCCGAGCTGGCGATGGACTCGGGCGAGTCCGCCGGGCTCGTCACGCAACTCGGCGAGCTCGCCGCGGAACACCCGTTCCGCGAGCCGCTGCACGGACTGCTCATGCGAGCACTCGACCAGACGGGCAGGCACCACGAGGCGCTCACCGTCTACACCGAGCTGCGCGAGCGGCTGGTCGAAGCGTCCGGCACCGAGCCGGGTCCGGCGCTGCGGGAGCTGTACGAAAAGCTGCTGGCCGCCGACGCGGCGGTGACGCCCGCGCCCGTCACGAAGGTTCCCCGCTTCCCGTTGCCGGTCCTGCCGCCGCGTCCGGCGACGTTCGTCGGGCGGGAAGACGAGTTGCAGTTGCTCAGCGAGGCCGTCGCCGGTCTCGGCGGCGGCCTCGGCCGTTCGGTGTGGGTCAAGGGCGAACCGGGAATCGGCCGGACCGCGCTGCTGGCCGAGACCGTCGCGCTGGCGCACGAAACCGGTTACCCCGCACTGTTCGCCGCCGCGGACTCGCTCGACCAGGGCTTTGCCCTGCGTCCGCTGCTGGACGCGCTCGGCGTGCACCCGCGGGCCTCGGACCTGCGCCGCGCGGAACTGGCGGTGGCGCTCGCCGAGAACCCGGAGCTGGACCCGGTTCAGGGCATTCTCGGACTGGTGCGACAACTGTGCGCGGACGGGCCGCTCGCGCTCGTGGTCGACGATCTGCAATGGGCGGACGAGACGACGTTGCAGGTGTGGCAGCACCTCGCGCGCGAGACCCGGCGACTGCCGCTGCTGCTCGTCGGAGCGAGCCGCCCGCTCCCCCGCTCGGCCGCGCTCGAAGCGCTCGCCGCGGACCTGTCGTCCGGCGCGACCTCGCTGCTGCGACTGGAACCGTTGCCGGACAACGAGATCCGGAAGCTCTCGGCCGACCTGACCGGCGCGCCGCCGAACCGGATGCTCTCGGTGCTGCTCGGCCATGCCGCCGGAAATCCGCGCTACGCCACGGAAATCGTCGAAACCCTGCTCGCCAATTCGATGATCCTGCTCGACGGCGCGCACGCGATCGTCGACGGTTCCTCGTGCCGCTCGATCCCGTCGCCGCTCGGCTCGCGGATCACGCTGTACCTGATCTTCCTCTCCAGCTCCGCGCGAGACCTGTTGCGCTGGGCGGCCTTGCTGGGCAAGGAATTCTCGCTCGCCGACATCGCGATCGCCACCGAACGCGCGCCGACGGCGCTCGTGCCCGCCGTCGAAGAAGCGCTCACCGCGGGGGTGCTGGTCGAGTCCGGCGATCTGCTCAAGTTCCGGCACCCGTTGCTGCGCCGCGTGTTGTACGAAAAGACTCCCGCCGCGATGCGCGTCGCCCTGCACCGGCAACTGGCCGAAGCGCTCGACGGAGCGGGTGCAGGCGCGGAACGCGTCGCCGAACAACTGGCCGCCGCGCCGGCGCAGGTGGACCCGTGGATGGCGAACTGGCTGGTCGAGCACATCGGCACGGTCGCCGCGCAGTCGCCGCGGATCGCGGTGGACCTGCTGAAACAGGTGGTCAAGCAGGCCGTTCTGCCCGCCGAGGCCCGCGAACCGCTCACCGCCACGCTCGCCCGGCTGCTGTTCTGGCTCGGCCGGGAGCCGGAGGCGGAGGCGCGGTCGGTCGTCGCGCGCACCAAGGACAGCAGGCAGGCCGCGGAAATGCGCTGGATCCTCGCCTACATCTATTACCGCCGCGGCGAATTCGCCGAAGCCTCGGCGGAAGTCCGCCGTACGCTGGCCGATCCGAAGGTGCCGGAGATGTGGCGCGGACGGCACGAAACCCTGCGCGTGACCATCGAACGGTTCGCCGTCGACCATCAAGCGGCCGCACCGGATCTGTCCGAACTGGGCGTGCTGGACGGGCTCGACAACGACGCGGACCTGAGCACCGCGCGCCGGCTCGCCGCGACCCGGGCGGTGCCCGGGGAAATGCACCTGGCCGGCGCGGTGCACTACTACTGGCGCGGCCGCTGGGGCGAGGCACTGGCCGAACTCGACACGGTGATCCGGGGCGGCGCGGAAACCGCGTCGTATGTGTTGCGCAGTCCGGGATCGGCGTTGCTGGTGCACGGCGTCGGCGCGCTGATCGCGAGTCACCGGGACGAACCGGACGAGGCGCGCGCGCATCTCGACGCGGCGGCCCGGCACCAGTTCCCGCACGGCCTCGAACCGAACGGCGGCGACTACCTGCTCGCCGCGCGCGCTCAGCTCGCCGAGCTGGAAGGCGATCCGGACGCCGCGCTCGCCGCGCTTCTCCCGCTGCTGGACCAGAACTACCCGCCCGCGGCGCGTCAGCAGTGGCTGCCCGACCTGGCGCGGCTCGCCATGCAGCTCGGCGACCAGCCGCACGCGTTCCGGGCACTGCGGCTGATGGGCGACACCAGCGGATACGACACTCCGCCGTCGCACACCGCGGCGACCGCGCACTGCCGGGGCCTGGTCACCGCGGATCCGGACGCGATCCTCGGCGCCGCCACGCACTACGAGGCCGCCGGGCGGATGCTCAAACACGCTCGCGCCAGCGAGGACGCCGCGATCCTGCTCGCCGAGTACCGCCGCCTCGACGAGGCGCGCACGGCTTTCCTCGCGGCACTCACCAGCTACACCTCGGTCGGCGCGGCGTGGGACGTGCGGCGGGCCGAGACACGGATGCAGCCGTACGGCATCCGGCGGGCCAGTCCGGTCCGCGCGCGTGCGGCAGGAGAGTGAACCGGGGTGGACTCGCGTCCATGATCGAGGCGGTAAACTCGGTCAACACGGCGAATGGAACGGCATGCCAGGGGATTTGCGGGTGACGGTGCTCGGCCCGTTGCGCGCCTGGCGCGGGACGACCGAAATCTCGCTCGGACCCGCGCGGCAGCGCGCGGTCTTCGCCATGCTGGCGGTCGCCGCCGGACGGCCGGTGCCGCGCGCGGAGCTGATCGCGGGCGTATGGGGCGATTCGCCGCCGGCCAGTGTCGAAGGCAGCGTGCACACCTACATCTCCGGGTTGCGCCGCGCGCTGGAGCCGGAACGCACCCGGTGGTCCGCGTCGAGCGTGCTCGGCTCCGGCCCGGCGGGCTACACGCTCGACCTCGCGCCGGAAGCGCTGGACGCGGCGAAGTTCGAACAGCATCGGGAAGACGGCAAGCGCGAGGCCGAGGCCGGGGCGCACAACCGGGCGGTCGCCGAATTCAGCGCCGCGCTCAAGCTCTGGCACGGCGAAGCGCTGTCCGGGGTGCCCGGCAATTTCGCCGAGCGGCATCGCGCATATCTGGCCGAGCTGCGGCTGGACACACTGGACCGAGCCGCCCGCAGCAGGCTGGAAATGGGCGGCCACCAGGAGATCATCGCCGAGCTGACCGCGCTCACCGCCGAGTACCCGCTGCGTGAATCGCTGCGGGCGTCGCTGATGCTCGCGCTCTACCGCAGCGGCCGGCATTCCGACGCGCTCGACGTGTTCCGCGACGCACGCCGCACGCTCCGCGCCGAGCTGGGCGTGGAACCTGGGCCCGGGCTGCGCGAACTGCACCAGCGCGTGCTCGCCGAGGACCCGGCGCTGGAGCTGCGGCGGCCGGAGCTGCCCGAGCCGGTCGTGCGGGCGCCGCGGGACCCGTTGCTCGGCCGGGAAGCCGAGGTCAGCAAGCTGCGCCAGCTGCTCGACGGCGTCCGCGCGGGCCGCGGCCGGGCGGTGTGGATCGAGGGCGAGGCCGGGATCGGGAAGTCGGAGCTGCTGGCGCACGCGTTCGGCGACGCCGCTGGTCTCCAGCTCGCCTGGGTGGCCGCGGACGAGCTGAGCATGCGGTTCCCGTTGCAGGTGATGCACGAATGCCTGGCGATCGACCCGCATTCGCCGGATCCGCGCCGCGCGCGCGTCGCGCTGAGCAGCGAGGAACCGGTGCGGCGCGTCGGCGACCCGGTGCTGGACTCGGTGGACCGGCTGCTGGCGCTCGTCGACGAACTGTGTGCCGAATCGCCGTTGCTGCTCGTGGTCGACGACCTGCAATGGGCGGACGAGCCGAGCGTGCTGGTGTGGCACCGGCTGTCCGCGGCCGCCCGGCAGCTGCCGTTGCTGCTGGTCGCCGCGACGCGGCCGGCGCCGGAGCGGCCGGAGATGACTCAGCTGCGCCGCGGCGTCGAGACGCGGGACGGGATCGTGCTCGACCTCGGCCCGCTCGGCGAGGACGACGTCCTGGCCCTCTCGCAGCGGCAGATCGGCGCGGATCCCGGACCGCGGCTGCGGGAGCTGCTCGCGCGCGCTGACGGTAATCCCTTGTACCTCAAGGAAATGCTGGACGCGCTGGTGCACTCGGGTGCGGTCGAGCACCGCGACGGGCTCGCCGACGTCCCGGATCCGCTGCGCTTCGAGCCGCCGGAATCGATCGTCGCGGCGGTCAACCGGCGGCTGGAGCTGTTGCCCGCGCAGACCCGGCACGTGCTGGGCTGGGGCGCGATCCTCGGCATGGAGTTCGCCGTCGGCGACATCGCGGCGGTGCTCGGACAGCGTCCGTCGGACCTGCTCGGCCCGCTCGAAGAGGCCGTGGCGGACAACATCCTGCTCGACACCGGAACCCAGCTCGCGTTCCGGCTTCCGTTGCTGCGCCAGACGTTGTACCACCATCTGCCGCCGGAAACGCGGGCCGCGCAGCATCGGCAGGCGGCCGAAGCGCTGGCGAAGATCGGCGCGCCGGTGAAGCGGGTCGCCGAGCAGCTCGTGGCCGTTCCGTCCACTGTGGATCCGTGGGTGCTGGACTGGCTCGTCGAGCACCAGAGCGCGGTGTCGAACCGGGCCCCGCTGATCGCGGTCGAACTGTTGGAGCGCGCGCTCGCCGTGGTCGAGGACGACGATCCGCGCCGCGAACCGTTGCTGGTCGCGCTGGTGCGGGTGTTGTTCCGACTGGAACGGAACCCGGAAGACCTTGCACTGCAAGCACTCGATGTGGCACGCGATCCGGACAACGCGGCGGAGATGCGCCATGTCGTGTCCGCGATGCGGTTCCGCCGCGGCGACGTGCAGCTCGCGGTGGAGACGCTCGGGAATCCGGCGGAGGATCCGGGAGTGCCGGAGCTGTGGCGGGTCAAGGGCCGCCACCTGCTCGCGAACTTCCGGCGCGGCGGGCTCGACGACCTCGACGTCGCGGAGAAGAACGCGCACGTCGCCCGAGCCGAGGCCAACGGCGACGGCTACCTCACCGCGCACGCGCTGCAAACGTTGTGGCTGGTCGATTCCGTGCGACGGCACCACCCGAGCGCGCTGAAGCACGTGGACGAGGCGATCGCGGCCGTCGGCGACGAGCACGAACTGGCCGACCTGCACCTGGATCTGCTGGACAACCGCGTCTTCACGCTGCAGAACCTCGACCGGCTGGACGACGCGAACCGCACGTTGCAGGAGGCCGCCGAGGTGACGCGGCGGCACAGCATGCCGAGCGGCCTGCAGGTTTCGGTTGCGGTGCACCGGTATTGGGAAGGCCGGTGGGACGAAGCGCTGGTGGAGCTGGACACGGTGACCGAGGACGGTCCGGCGATCACCTTCTTCGGCCTGCGGGAACCGGGCGCGGCGGCGCTGCTGCTGCACGGCGTCGCGGCGCTCATCGCGGCACGGCGGGGCGAGCACGCGCAGGCGGCCGCGCTGCTGGACGCGGCGGAGGAACACGCGCCGGCGACCAGTGCCGAGCGGGAGAGTTTCGACTTTTTGCTTGCCGCGCACGCACTTGTCGCCTATCAGCAGGGTGATCTGCAGAAGGCGATCACGGTGTTCGAGCCGATTTTGAATCCGACCTACGCGCAGATGATGTTGCGGCACCAGTGGTTGCCGCAGTTCGCGCAGATCGCGTTGGCGGCGGGCGACCGGGCGGCGGCGGAGCGGGCACTCGAGGTCTGTGTCGAAGAGGCGGAGAAGGAACTCGAACCGGCGCGGGCGTTCGCGGCTGCCGAATGGTGCCGGGGGTTGCTGGGCGAGGATCCGGAGCCGGTTCTGCGGACGGTCGAGCATTTCCGTGCGGTGGGGCGGAAACCGGAGCTGGCCAGTGCGTTGGAGGACTCGGCGGTGCTGCTGGCGCGGGTCGGCCGGCTGGATGCCGCGCAGGCGGCGTTCGATGAGGCGGCTTCGCTGTACACGGAGCTTTCGGCGGCGTGGAATCTGGAGCACGCGGAGACGCGATTGCAGGCGGTCGGCGTGCAGCGCGGGGCTTCGTTGGCTTCGGCGCGGCCAGAGCGTGGCTGGGAGTCGCTGTCGACGCTGGAGGTCCGGATCGCCCGGCTGGTGGCTGCCGGCCGGTCGAATCCGGAGATCGCGACGGAGCTGCGGCTGCCTCGGCGGACGGTTCAGGCGCACGTCGTGCGGTTGCTCGGGAAGCTGGACGCGCCGTCGCGCAGCGAGCTGGCGACCACGGTGGCGCGCCGGACGGGTTGACGAAAGTCGGGGGTCGTTGGCGACGGTCGGCAGGCGCGGGTGCCCCGGCTGGAACGGCAGAGTTCCGGCATGCGCTTCCGAACCGTCCTCGCCGCCGCCCTCCTCCTCACCGCCTTAGGGGGCACGCCCGCCGCGGCGGAGACCACTTTCGAACTGCCTGCGCCAACTGGACCACACGCGATCGGCGAACGCGACGTCCACCTCGTCGACCAGGCGCGGAACCGGGAGCTGATGATCAGCGTCTGGTACCCCACCCAGCCTGGTGCTGGGCCGAAGGCGCGGTATCTGCCCGCGGCGGCCGCGCCGTACTTCGACCAGGGCGCGGCACCGGCGTTGGGGCTGCCGACCGGCAAGGTCGACTGGGCGGCCGTCAAGACGCACGCCCGCGCGAACGCGCCGGTGCGGGGGCGGTGGCCGGTGGTCGTGTACTCGCCGGGCTGGGCGTCGCTGCGGGCGCTGGGCAGCGCGACCGCCGAGGATCTTGCCAGCCGCGGGTACATCGTGGTGACCATCGACCACACCGGCGAGGCGCCGTTCGTCGTCTTCCCGGACGGGCGCGTGGTGTTCTCCCAGCAGAGCAAGGACCTGGTGGCGGGGATGCGGACGCGGGTCGCGGACGTCCGGTTCACTCTTGACCAGCTGCCCGGTATTCCCGGCCTCGGGCAGTCGATGGATCTGAGCCGCGTCGGGGCGATCGGGCATTCGTTCGGCGGGGACACGGCTGCTGAGGTATCCACAGTGGACTCCCGGGTGGACGCCGCGGCCGATCTGGACGGGTGGCTCGCCTACGACGTCGACGGCAAGCAGCTCACTCGCGCTGGCGCGGACGGGGTGCCGCGACCGGTGCTGTTGATGGGTTCGTCCGGCAGCACCAGCGACGGCCAGGCACGCAGCCATCGGACCGCACCGGCGTGGAAGTCGTTGTGGGAGCACACTTCGGCCCCGAAGCAGGACCTCACCTTGGCGACCGCGATGCACTACAGCTACACCGATGTCCAGTGGTTCCTGCCGAAGCTGGCGCGGCAAGTGCCGGTCGATCCGAAGGTGCGGCAGACGCGGATCGGGACGATTGATCCCCGGGCGAGCATCGCCGTGCAGCGATCCGCGATCGCCGGTTTCTTCGGCCGCTACGTCTCGTGAGTCACGCTCGGGTCAGGCCGGTCGAGATGCTGCGCACCAGGTTCCGGCCGAGCAGCAGGAAGAGGATGATCACCGGCAGCACGCCCAGTGTCGCGCCGGTCAGCATCAAGGCGTAGTCGGTGAAGTAGCCGCTGGCCAGCTGGGACAGGACCACTTGCACGGTCGGCGTTTGCGCCGGGTCCAGGACTACCAGCGGCCAGAAGTAGTCGTTCCAGGCGCCGAGGAAGGTCACCATGGCCAGGACGGTCGCTTGTGGACGGATCGCCGGAACTGCCACGTGCCAGAACGTGCGCAGGATCGACGCTCCGTCCACAGTGGCCGCGTCCACCAGGTCCTGGTCGATCGACCCCTCGCACGCCTGGCGCATCCAGAACACCCCGAACGCGCTCACCAGCGCGGGCACGATCACCGCCTCGAGCCTGCCGTACCAGCCGAAATCGCTCACCACCAGGTAAAGCGGGACGACGCCTAGCTGTGCGGGCACCATCGCCGAGCCGACCACGATGAAGAACAACGTATTGCGGCCGCGGAACCGGAGCCGGGCGAAGGCAAAACCCGCGAAGCTGGACAGGACCACATTGGACACCATCACCGTCGTCGCGACGATCAGCGAATTGCCGATCGCCAGCCAGAAATCGACGGTGGCGAAGACGCGCTGGATGTTGTCGAAGAGATGACCGCCGGGCAGCAGCAGCGGAGAGGTCTCGCCGATCGCCGCGTTGTCCCGAGTGGACACCACGAACGACCAGTACAGCGGGAACAGCGACGAGGCGACCAGCCCCACCAGCACCGCGTAGACCCAGCCACCGGCCCGGCCCCGGCGGATCACGGAGCACCCACGAACCGGCGCACGAGCCGGTAGTTGAAGATCGCGAACACCAGGCAGATCAGGAACATCACCCAGGACAACGCCGCCGCGTATCCGGCGTCGAATTTGCCGAAGCCCTTTTCGTACAGATACATCGTGAGGGTCTGGAACTGCCGGTCGTTGCCGCCCGCGCCGCCGTTGCCGGTGGCGTCGAACAATTGCGGCTCGGCGAACAATTGGAGCCCGTTGACCGTGCCCGCGACCGCGGTGAACGCGATCGTCGGGCGGATGCCGGGCACGGTGATCGACCAGAACGACCGCCAGCGCGAGGCACCGTCGAGGGCGGCGGCCTCGTACAGATCCTGGGGGACCGCTTGCATCGCGGCCAGGTAGATCAGCGCGTTGTAGCCGGTCCAGCGCCACATCACCATGCTCGCCACCGCGAGATGCGACGACCATTGGTGCGATTGCCAGGAAACCGGCGGCACCCCGAACCAGCCGAGCACCTCATTGACCACGCCGTAGCCCGAACTGTACAGCTGCGCGAACACCAGCCCGACCGCGACCACCGACACCAGGTTCGGCAGCAAAAGCCCGGCCCGCCACCAGGTCGCCGCGCGCAGCGGCCGGTTCAGCAGCGCGGCGATGCCCAGCGCGAGGAAGAACTGCGGAATCGCGGCGAGCAGGAAGATGCTGACGGTGTTGAAAAACGCGTTGTAGAACCGCGGATCGCTGAACAGCTCCGCGTAATTCGCGAGGCCGAGGCCGCCTTCCGGACCGGACAGCAGATCCCACCGGTGCAGTGAAACCCACGACGTGTACAGCAGCGGGAACGCGCCGAACAGTCCGAAAAGGACAAAGAACGGCAGGATGAACGCGTAGGGGGTGAGCTTCCGGTCCACGACAGCTACTTGATCGCGTCGCGGCCCATCCGGACCGCGTCGGCCCACGCCTGCTCGACGTTCTCGCTCCCGTCCTCGATCCGGCCGAGCGCGCGGCCGAATTCGGGCCGCACGTCCGCGTCGTGCAGGCCGCGGTAATTGGGCCGCAGCTTATCCGCTGACGCCGCGTAGATCTGGCCGACCGGCGCGTTCGAGAAATAGGGATCGGTGTGCGCGACGACCTGCGGATCCTGGTACACGCTGGGCTCGCTCGGCAGGATTCCGTCGGAAAGGAAAAGCCGTTTCTGCTGCGCGGGCGCGGTCAGCCACTGCGCGAGATCGTAGGCTTCCTTCGGGTGCGCGCCTTGCTTCGGCACAGTCAGGAAGGAACCGCCCTGGTTGCCGCTGTTGCCCGGCACCGTGGTGACGTCCCACTTGCCGCTGCCCGCGTCGCCGCCGGCTTCCTTGATCTGTGTGAGCATCCAGGCCGGACAGGCGATGGTCGCGAAGCTGCCCTGTTTGATCGCGACGTTCCAAGCCTGCGTGTAGGTGGTCGCGCCGGCCGTTTCATGGGCTTGCGCGAGACCGCCGGACAACTGGAAAGCGGTGCGCACGCTGGGATTGCGATCGGCGATGTAGGAATCGTCCTTGGCGGAGAAGTAGTTCTCCGGAGACTGGTTGAGCATCGCGGTGTAGACCGTGCCCGCCGAATCGGCGAACTTCACCTTCGGCAGCTTTTCGGTGAACCGGGCGGCGACATTCGCGTACCCGGTCCAGTCCGGCATCAGCGCGGCGACCGCCTTGCGGTCGGTGGGCAACCCGGCCTGCTCGAACAGATCCCGGCGGTAGCACATCGCGAGGCTGCCCATGTCCGTGCCGAGCCCGAAGACGTAATCGCCCGAAGTGCCCTGCGCCCACTTCCACGGCGCCCATTGCTGCTTGAGCTTGTCCGCGCCGTAATCGGCCAGATTGACGAATTTGTCCTTGGCCCGGATGTACTTCGGAATGTACTGCTCTTCGACCGCGACGACGTCGGCCGCGCCGCGACCGGCCGCCAGCTGCGTGGCGAGGCTCTTGAAATGCGTGTCGAAATCGGTGACCCGGCTGCGGATCTCGATGTTCGGATGGTCTTTCTCGTACTGCTCGAACAACGGCGCGTAGCCGAACTCGCCGAACGTGGCCACGCTCAGCGTGATCTTCCCCGAGGACGCGGCGGAACCGCACGCGGCCGCCAGTAACAGGAATGCGGCGGCGAGCGCGGCAACGGCCGGGCGCCGGGTCAGCTTTCGCACGTGGTGAGCATCCTTTAAATCACTCCGGCGCGCAGCGCGTAGGCGACGGCGTGCGGACGGTTCCGCAACTTGAGCCGGTTCGTCATGCCGTAGATCACGTTCTTCACGGTCCGCTCCGAGTAGCAGAGCTTGTTCGCGATTTCCGCGGTGTCCCAGCCCTCGGCCATCAGCCGCAGCACGTCGACCTCGCGCGGCGACAGGTTGGTGCGGTCGCCGTTGCGGCGCAGGGTCTCCGCCTGCTGCAGCAGATCCCGCATCGAGGTCTCGCGTCCGGAAGCGGCGGCCACGATGCTGCGCACCAGCTGGTCGCCGCCGATCGCGTCGCGCGGCAGCACCGCGGCGACGTGCCAGGCGGCCAGCTCGGCCAGATCGTCGGCGTCCACGTATCCGGCGACGAACACGATGGCCGCGGGGGTCTCCGAGGCCGCGGCCCGCAGCGCCGCTTTCACCTCGCGGGTGACGCGGTTCGCGGCGAACACGAGCACCGCGGCTTCACCGCGCTGCTGGCCCGGCATCACCCGCACCTCGCGGCGCGTGCGCAAATGGTCGATGAGGCCCGCGAGGGTGATCGGGTCCGAAGCCCATGCCGCAACCTTGACCTGATTCATCGCTGCCTCCCCGGTGCAGAGCCTGTGCTTGCCGTGTGCCGGTCAGTGTGCCCACCTCGGCTTCACGAAATCTCTAGTCGGGACGCGCTCATTCTTCACAGCGTGAAGTTGGGCCCGCCGGTGGGGTTCGGTTACCGTCACGGAGACCTGTCCAGACCAGCAGAGGAAATGATGAAGGCGCACGCACGACCCCGCTGGAGCACCACAGGAGCCGTGAGCGCGTTAATGCTCATATGTGCACTTTCCGCGTGCTCCGGGGATCGTTCCGGTTCCGGAACAGCAACGCCCGCCCCGCTCGCACCGCCGAGCGCGGGGAGTTCGCCGCAAGCCGCTCCACCTGCGTCAACCTCGCCGGCGCAGACTATGCCGGGACGGGGGACGTGCGCTTCCGCGGTGTCGGCGATGGATCCGCGGGCACGCGTGGCGCAACTGGTGGTGCCAGGCGTCAACGCGGGCGACCCGGCGGGCGTCGCGGACCTCGTGCGGCGGCAGCAGGTCGGCGGGATCTTCGTGGGAGACAAAAAGACCACGCTGTTGCAAAATGGCGCGCTCGACGGGGTCCAGCGGGCGGCGAAGATCCCGGTTTCGGTCGCCGTCGACGAAGAGGGCGGCCGCGTGCAGCGCATCGACGACCTCGACGGCTCCCTCCCGAGCGCCCGGCAACTGGCGGCCTCGAAGACCCCGGACGAGGTGCGCGCGATCGGCGAGCAGCGGGGCAAGCAACTGCGAGCACGCGGGGTGACGGTCGACTACGCACCGGACGCGGACGTGAGCGACGAACCCGACGACGCGGTGATCGGCGACCGTTCTTACAGCCCGGATCCGGAAAAGGTGCGGCAGTACGCGATGGCCTTCGCCGAGGGCCTGCGCGCGGGCGGGGTGCAGCCGGTACTGAAGCATTTCCCTGGCCACGGCCATGGTTCGGGCGACTCGCATCGAGGAACCGTCGTCACCCCGCCGCTCGACCAGCTGCGCCGGGTCGATCTGGTGCCTTACCGGGATATCTCGGAGTACGGACCGGTCGCGGTGATGGTCGGGCATCTCGAAGTGCCTGGGTTGACCGGGGACGAGCCGGCTTCGCTGGCGCCTCAGGCGTATCAGTTGCTGCGCAACGAGTTCCACTTCACTGGGCCGGTGATCACCGACGACCTGGGCGGAATGAAGGCGATCACGGACCGGTTCGCGTTGCCGGACGCGGTGTTGAAGGCTTTGCGGGCGGGGGCGGATCAGGCGTTGTTCTCGTCCGGGCACAACGACGTGGGGGCGGTCGTGGACCGGCTTCAGCGGGCGGTGGAGAGCGGGGAGTTGCCGGGGGCGAAGGTGACGGCCTCGGTGGAGCGGGTGTTGGCGGCGAAGGGGTTTTGCACTCCTTGACCTGGCGAATGGCCTGGGTAGCGTCGGAGGGTGAAGCCGATTCTGCTGCTCGACGTGGACGGGCCGCTCAACCCTTTCGCGGCTGAGGCCCCGCCGCTCGGCTACGTCGAGCACCAGTGGCGTGTTTCGCGCTGGCGACGAAAGGCCGGGCGGCGGGCCTGGCTCAATCCGGCGCACGGAGCCGCGTTGCTCGCTCTCGCCGAGCGGACCGACGCCGAACTCGCATGGGTCAGTTCGTGGGAAGACGAGGCCAACGCCACCGTCGGCCCAGCGCTCGGGCTGCCCGCGCTTCCGGTGGTCGGAGTACGCGCCTACGAGCAGCATCCGGACTGGAAGTACGGCGCGGTCGGCCGCTTCGCAGCGGGGCGGCCCTTGGCGTGGCTCGATGACGACTTCGGGCTGTTCCCGGGTGCGCGGCAGCGGTTCCTCGAACGCCGTGGACGCCTCGCGACTGCCCTGATCCCGGTCCATCCAGCTGCGGGCATAGGTCCGGACCACCTCGCTGCGGTGGAAACCGCCCTCCAGCAAGGAAAATCCTGACTCACTCCTGAAGCTGAGCCCACACCGCGGCAGCGCTCACCGTCTGTGGATGGTCCTCCCCCAGCGCCCTTCGGCACCTCGGCAGCAGGTCCTCCAGCACCTCAAGCGCCGAAGCCCGGTCGCCGAGACGGAGGTGGATCTGGACCAGATTCCCGGTAGTCCGCAAGGTGCCCAGCGCATCTGACCCCAAAGCACGGCGGGTTCGGGCCAGGACGTCTTCCGTCTGGTCGCGGGCGCGTTCGTATTCGTTCAGCCCCATATACGCCACGCAGAGGTTGCTCGCGATGATCAGCGTCAGCGGGTCGTCCTCGCCCAGAACGCGGCTCGCGCGGGGCAGGAGGCCGGACAGCAGGTCGCGGGCCTCCGCGTGTTCGGTGGTGCCGATCAGGCAACCGGCCAGGCGGTTGGCGGCGGCGAGGGTGTCCGGGTGGTCCTCGCCCAGCGCCGTGGTCCATTCGGCGTGGATGAGGCGGCCAAGAGCGGCACCGGGATGAGCTTGGCCGGAGACGAAGAGGTAGCGCAGTACTCGGATGAGCAGCGCGCGACGCTCCGGCGGTTCGTGGCTGCGGAAGTCCGGTTCGAAGGCGGCCATCCGGATGGCGTTGGCGACCCGGCGGTATCCGGGCCACGATTCCTTCAGGTCGGGATCCAGGTCCACGGAGGCTGGGGCTTCCGACAGGGGCGGCAGCACGGGGTAGGGCGCGGGCTGATCCCAGAGGGATACGGGCGCACCTGACGCGGCGAGCAGGTTCGACGGACAGCCGCGTTCGTGGAAGAGGTCGCAGCCGGAACTGAGCACCGTATGCGAGCGGCCGGAGCAGAGAACGGGCACGGGGTACGCGTGGAACGGCTCGCCCTGGTTGTCGATGACCGTGGTGCCATGGCGGCCCGCGCACGTCCAGTCCACTTCCAGCCGCCAGGCGACCTCGTGGGTGGTGGTGATCGGTTCGATCTCGAACTGCTCGACGTCGGTCGCGCTGACGGTGAACGGAAAGTCCGGGCCCTGCGCGACCAGGCGCGGCGACGGGGCGTCGAAATCGGTCGTGAAGGGGCGTGGTTCCAGGATCCCGCCGACCCGGACCAGCAGGCAGGCCGGGCGCGGCGGGGTCCGCGAGACGACCACGACCCGCGCGGATTGCAGGACGACCGCTCGGGTCGTTCTGGCTTCCACCGTGATGACGTGGACCGTCCCGCCGGGCACGGCGACCCGCGGCGGATCGGTGTCGAGCACCAGATCGGCCAGGGTTCCGCCGGGTCGCAGCCGGACCGAGGCGATGAGCGGGTCGGCCAGATCCGCCGGACTGTCGCCCGATCGGCCGACGTTGATGTCGCCGTGCACCGCCCCGGCCATGACGACCTTGTCGAACTGGCCGCCGGTGATGCGGTTGGCAGAGGACTCTTCCGCGTCCGTCACCCGAGCGAGCCTAGCCGTTAACTCAATGAACGAAAGGTTCGTCCGGGGCCGGTGCGGGGTGACTATGGTCGCGCTCGCCCGTCGATCGAGGAGGATCGGATGTCCGGACGTTTCCGTGCAGGCGTTGCCGTACTAGCGGCGGCGATCGGGCTCGGGGTGCTCGCCGCGCCAGCATCGGCTGAAGCACTGCCGGCAACTGGATGCGGGCAGGCGGTGGCGAATCCCGGCACCACAACCGTCGAGCATCTGACCTCCGGCGGGGTCGATCGCGAGTACCGGATCTACGTGCCCGCGCGGTACAACCCGCACCGGCAGTACCCCGTCGTCCTCTCCTATCACGGGCACGGCCGCACCGCGGAGTACCAAGAAGAACTGTCCGGCTTCTCCGGCTCGGACGTGATCGCGGTGTACCCGCAGGGCGTCACCGGCACCGACGGCAAGTCCGCCTGGACCGGCGCGCCCTACTCGGCCCCGGTCGACGACGTCCAGTTCACCGGCGACCTGCTCACCTCGCTGCAGCACCGGATGTGCGTGGATCCGGCGCGGATCTACGCCGCGGGCAAATCGAACGGCGGCGGGTTCGTCGGCGTGCTGGCGTGCCGGATGGCCGACCGGATCGCCGCGTTCGCCCCGGTTTCCGGTGCGTTCTACCCCCAGGGCGGCGCCTGCCATCCGAGCCGGAAGGTCGCGCTGATCGACTTCCACGGCACGGCCGACACCACCATTCCCTACACCGGCAATCCGGCCAAGGGGCTGCCGTCCATTCCGGACTGGTTGAACGGCTGGGCCGCTCGTGACCGGTGTTTCCCTTACCCGGTCTCGGTTTCTCCGGTGCGCGGCGTGGTGAAGCAGTGGTGGCCGGGGTGTTCGCTGGTGCATTACCGGGTGGAAGGGGCCGGACACGTCTGGCCTAGCACCAAACCGAACAACGACTCCGACACCCCTGCCGTCATCGACGCCACCCCGGTGATTCTTCAGTTCTTCAAGGCGCACCGGCTCGCCGGAGCCTGAATTTCCGCGCCGGGCGATCGCCGAATGTGGCATGGTGACCGCGTGCACCTGCCATCCGCGGCCGACCAGATCCGGCGCTTCGAATGTCTCCGGATCACCGACATCGAGACCCGGGATTGGGCCGGCGTCCCCGGCGAGGTGCTCGGCGGGTGGGACGGCGACGACGTCGCCCCGATCGCCGAGCTCATCGCCGAACTGCCCGCCGGGAAGTTGCTGCGCTGTTTCTTGCCCCGCTACGGGATTCGCGCGCACGGTTCCGAAGGGGTCTTGTTCGAGATCGCCTTCTGCTTCCGCTGCAACGGCGCGCTGACCCTGCTCCCCGGCCGGGACGAGCAAGACCTCATCGCGTTCGATGCTGATTCCACGCCCGCCCAGCGCCTGCTCGAGAAGTTCAAGGCTCTCGACCCGCATCCCGCCGCACCTCGCGGCGTCCCCGGATAACCCGGATAACAACGCCTCGTGCGGGCGGCTCGGCTACCGCTGAGCTCGCCCGCGCGCGCGGCATCGCCTCAGCTGATCCGCTCCGCCGGTTCCCGCTTCTTGGCGAGCATCCGGCGGAATCCCTCGGCGACGATCTTCGCGGTGTCCTTGCCGTTGTCGGCGGTAATCCGCTTGACCATCTCCGCGGACTCCGCGGCGACCTTCTCGCTGCGGGCGAACATCCGTTCCTCGTGCAGGGCCAGCGCGGTCTCGACGTCGTCCGGATGCGCGGCGAGCAGTTCGGCGAGGTCGGAGCCGTCGAGCATGGCCAGGTTCGCGCCTTCGCCGTTCGGCCCCTGCAGGTGTGCCGCGTCGCCGATCAGCGTCACGCCAGGGATTCGCTCCCACCGGGGCACGACCGGCAACTTGTAGTGCTTGCGCACGATCGGCGCGGTGTCGCTGCCGGAGATCAGCTCGCGGATTTCCGGAGCCCAGTCGGCGAACTCGGCCGCGATCCGGGCGAGAGCGTCCGAGGGGTCGAGGCCTTCAAGCGCGTCGAACCACTCGGCCGGTTTCTTGAGCATCGCGTAGGTGTGCAAGGCGTTGCGTTCGCAGTGCACCATGATGCGCCGGTCCGGTCCCGGCGAGCCCATCCCACCGCCGCCCACGACCTTCGCGGCCTCCGGATGCCGGATCTCGGCGTCGTAAAGGTACGTCTCGACAAAGGTGAGGCCCATGTACTCCGGCACCACGTCGGACAGCAGCGGCCGCACCCTCGACCACGCGCCGTCGGCTCCGACCAGCAGTTTCGCGACGACCGAACCCCCGTCGGCGAAGGAAACCTCGTGGCCGCCGTCGACCGTGCGGACGCCGCTGACCTTCCGGCCCCAGCGGACGGCGCCCTCCGGGAGCGAGTCGAGCAGCATCTGCCGCAGTTCGCCGCGCAGGAGTTCGGGACGGCCGCCGGTGCCGTCGTCGGGGTGGTCCAGCAGGACGGTGCCGTCGGGATCGAGGACCCGCATCTGCTGGCGGCCTTCGAGGATCAGGCCGCGGAACTCGTCCATCAGCCCGGCCGCCTCGACGGCGATCTGGCCGTTGTAGTCGTGAATGTCGAGCAGTCCGCCCTGGGACCGCGACATCGGCGACGGTTCGGCCTCGTAGACCTCGGCCGGGATCCCGTGCAGGTACAGGACCCGGGCCAGGGTCAGTCCGCCGAGGCCGGCGCCGATGATGGTGACTGGAGTCTGCATTGTTCTCCCCGGTTAGCTGGTGACCTCTGAAGACTGGCGGCCGTCGCTGGCATCGGCCGCACACTTCGCTGGCAGTCCGCTGCCAGGCGCTGACAGCCAGTCAGGGTCTGGGATCCGAGACAGAATCGTCCGGCGGCTACTTGGCCGGCAGGGCAGCGCTGACGTTGAGTTCGTCCAGCGCATTCACCGAAGAACCGCAGGAGGGGCACGTGGCGGCCACATTGGAGCGACGCTCGATCGACCCGGTGCCGGAGTCCGAGCGGCACGGGCATCCGCGCAGCCTCTTCACCCTGTGGTTCGCGGCGAACACGCAGATCACGTCGGCGGTCACCGGCGCGCTGACCGTGCTGGTCGGCGTGCATCCGCTGTGGGCGATCGTCGCGGTCGTGGCGGGCAACGCGCTCGGCGGCATTCCGATGGCGCTGCACGCCGCGCAGGGGCCGAAGCTCGGCATCCCGCAGATGATCCAGTCGCGCGCGCAGTTCGGCGTGTACGGCGCGGCGCTCCCGTTGGTGCTGGTCGTGGTGATGTACCTCGGCTATTTCGCGAGCGGTTCGCTGCTCGGCGGTCAGGCGGTCGCTCAGATCACGCACCTGCCGACGGACGCCGCGATCGCGGTCTACGCGCTCGCCTCGGCGCTGATCGCGATCGTCGGATACCGGCTGATCCACCGGTTCGGCTGGATCGCGTCCGCGCTGTCGGTGGTCGTCTTCCTGTACCTGACGATCCGGCTGATCAGCGGGCACGATCTCGGCACCGTGCTCGCCGCGCCGCACCTGGACTTCCCGAAGTTTCTGCTCGCGGTCTCCCTGACCGCTTCGTGGCAGCTCACCTTCGGCCCGTACGTCGCCGACACCTCGCGCTACCTGCCGTCGGCGACGTCAGTGCGCGCGACGTTCTGGTGGACGTACGGCGGCACGGTGCTCGGCGCGGTGTGGGCGATGTCGTTCGGTGCGCTGGCGTACGCCATTGCCGGGAAGGCGTTCAAGGGCCACGAAGTCGCGTACGTCGTCGGTCTCGGCGGCGAGGCGCTGCTCATCCCGCTGCTGCTGGCCATCGCGCTCGGCAAGTTCACGGTGAACGTGCTGAACATCTACGGCGGCTACATGACGGTCGCGACCGCACTGACCGGTTTCGGCCGCCGCGCCGCGCTCTCCCAGGCGACGCGGATCGGCTATATCGCGGGCGTCGGGGTGGTCGGCGCGGTGATCGCCATCCTCGGCCGCGGTCAGTTCCTGTCGAACTTCGTGTTGTTCCTCGACTTCCTGCTGTACTTCCTCACCCCGTGGAGCTCGATCAACCTGGTCGACTTCTATCTGCTGCGCAAGGAGAAGTACGACCTCGACGCGCTCTACGACCCGAACGGCCGCTACGGTCGCTGGGCCTGGCCCGCACTGGCCGCGTACGTGCTCGGCATCGCGGTGCAGATCCCGTTCGCCAACGTCGAAGGCATTTTCGTCGGCCCGATGGCCCCGCTGCTCGGCGGCGCGGACATCTCGTGGCTGCTCGGCCTCATCGTGCCCGGCGCGCTGTACGTGGCGTTCATGCGCCGGTCGGCCGCACTTCGAGGGTGACCGTCCGGGCCGGGCTCGCGCCTTGGTCCGCGCTGGCGACGGCGAACGCGGTCAACGGCAATCCGCTCTCTGCGGCGAGCACTCGGGCCGCGGAGGACGCGCGAGCCAAGGAGACCGTCGAACCGCCGCTCGCCGGTCCGCCGGGCACAGCGACGCCGTAACCGATCACGGTGACGCGAATGGACTGTCCTTTGAGTACTTGCGCCCAGCCCGTCAGCGTCGTTCGCCCTACCTCGTTCGGAGTTGTCGCGTTAGGACTGAAAAGGTTGCGGTCGAAGCTGACGGTGACCGAGTCGGAAACGACCTTTGCGGACACACCTGGTGCCGCCAGCGTTTTGGCTAGCCGCTTCAGTTTTTCCTGCCGCTCCTTGGCCGCGGTCGCGTCGCGGGATTCCTCGCCGTGGAGGCGGTCCAGTTCTGCGCGGAGACCGTCGTCCGATTTGGCCACGGTAACGACCGGAGGAGGCGGCGACTGTCGCGTGGTCAGCACCATTCCGCCCGCGATCGCGCCGCCGATCACTGCCACCGCACTGGCAGTCAGCAGGTACCGGCGAACCGGCCGCCTACACAATCGTCCGGAATGGACTTTCGCGATCACCTGGCGTCCCGCCTCCGCAGCGGAATTTCCCGGCTGCAGGGCCAAGACGGCCGCCCACGCCGCGTCCGCCGCGGCGAGATCTCCGGACTGCGCGTGCACGCGAGCGAGCAGATCGAGCCGCGCGGGATCACCCGCCGAATCCGGTTCCAGAAGCGCGACGGCCGCCTCGTAGTCGCCACGCCGGGCGAGGTCGGCGCCTTCGGCGAGGACGAGTTCCCTTTCCAGCGCCTGCGAAAGCCCGGTCATTCCCGCTCCCCGCGAAGAATCCCGCCGCCTGGCTGACCTGGCCGGTCGTCCGGAAGCAAACGGCGCAACCGGCGGTTGACGTCCGGCAGCGCGGCCCAGTTCGACGTCGCGACCAGGTGCTCGCCCTCGCGGATCAGCTCCCGCGCGCGGGCCGGGTCCGACATCGTGTCGCGCGCGGCCCGCAGCGCGTTGAACACCTCCAGGTCCAGCGAACCGTCCCGGCGCAGCAACAGCACTTGCAGGTCCAGCGCCCGGTCGGACAGCCGCTCGCCCGCCTCGACGTCGTGCGATTCGGCGATGGCCGCGTACCGGCGCTCGATCTCGGCCAGTTCGGTCCGGTCCTCGTCCGCGCCGACCCGGTCGACCAGCTCGCGGCAGTGGTCGATCTGGTCCCGCAGCCGTTCCAGCACCTCGGGAACGCGCAGCTCCGCCTCGATGTCGTCAAGATCCGCCTGCACGTCGCGCATCCGCCGTTCCGCGGCGACCGCGGCCCCCTCGTCCGCGTCGCCCGAACGCACCTCGTCGCGGATCGCCGCGACGCTGCCCTGTTCGTCCAGCCGGTTCAGCAGCCCGCGCGCCCGGTCCGAGCGCGTCCCCTCGACCTGTGTCCGCACCTGCTCGTGCCGCGCTTCCAGCTCGTTCAACAGCCGGCGCAGGGTCTGCGGATCCGGCACGTGCTGCTGTTTGAGATCGATGACCGCCTCGAACTCGTTGTCCAGCAACGGAACCTCGGCCACCACCGACACCTGCCGCGAATCGTCCATCTCGAAAGTCATCACGACCTCGCTGCCGCGCGGCAGGTCGAACCGCACGTCCTTGGCCCGGATCTCGATGACGCCCACCTGCTGGTTCCGCTCGCCGCGGCGACGTTCGCCTTCCGCGACCGGAATCCGGATCACCGAGGACGTGTTCCCTCGCAACAATGTCGCCGTGGTGAAGAACGTCTGCCGTTTCGCCGCTGGCAGCGGCGCGTTCTTCATCAGCATCGGGGTGAAGGAACCGTCGGCCTCGGTCAGACCGACCGTGTTGACCACGGTCTGGCCCATCATTTCGTTGAGCTGGTGGGTGATCGTGAGCGAGCCCGGCCGCACCGGAACAGGCGCGCCGGCCGGATCGAGCAGCTCGATCTCGAACCGGTTCGTGCTCAGCTCGTCGAGGACCGCGTCGACGGTGAACGTGCCGTCGGCGGAAAGCGAAACCTCCGACGTCCGGTAGACCGGCTTGCGCTGCGGCGCGCTGAGCGCGATCCGGAAGCGCGCCCAGTCGGCCGAACCGTCCGTCGCGCAACGGCCGGACACCGGCACGCTCGGCAGGCTGGTGGTGGCCGGATAGGACAGTTCCAGCGAGTACTCGCCGCGTTTCGCCGGGCGTACCGTCCTCGGGCGCGCCACCGTTCCGGCGTAGGCAGCGGCACCGCGCGCCACCACCGTGCTCGGGTCTTGGCTGTGGTCGAGCGGAATGCCGAGCCCGGCCGACGGATCGGCCAGCAGCTCGCGCAACCCGGGCGCGAGCGTCGGACCGCCGACGAGCAGCAGACGGTCGATGTCCGCCGGGCGCAGATTCGCCGACTCCAGCGCGGTCCGGCACAGCTGCACGGCACGGAGGTAGAACGGCCGGGCCAGCCGGTCGACGTCCTCGCGGCGCACCACGCAATCGAACAGCTCGTTCTTCCCGTCGCCCCGGTCGAGGTCGATCATCACCTGAGTCTGTTCTGCCTGGGAGAGCTGGATTTTCGCGATCTCGGCCGCGCTGCGAAGCCGGGCGAAATTCCACCGCCAGCGCGGATTGCCCCGGGTGAACTCGCTGAACCCGAACTGCCGCGCCGCCTCCGGCGCGAGCAACTGGTCCAGTACTGCCTGATCGATGTTGCGGCCGCCGAGGTGGGTGTCGCCGGCGTGATGCAGCACGCTCAGTTCGCCCTCGACGGTGCTGACCACGGCGGAGTCGAACGTGCCGCCGCCGAAGTCGAAGACCATCCAGTGCGCGCCCTTGCTTTCGTTCTGGAATCCGAAGGCGAACGCCGCCGCGGTCGGTTCCTGCACCAGCGGGCAGTTGCCGGTGAACCCGGCCAGTTTCGCGGCTTCCCGCGTCGCCTCGGTCTGGTTGAGGAGGAACGCCGCGGGCACCGTGATCACCGCCGCGTCCGGCAACTCGCCGGACGCGGAACCGCGCAACGTGCGCAGCACCTCGGCGGACAGTTCCACCGGAGTCATGCTGACCCCGGCCTTCGGGAACTCCCGCCGCGCGTCCGGCAATCCCATGGACTGCTTGAATTCGATGTGCACGCTGTCCGGGTCGTCCTCGATCCGCCGCCGCGCACCCGCCCCGACCTCGATCACGCCGCGTTTGGGCATCCAGACCGCGGACGGCGTGTAGTCCATCTGCGCGTTGTTCTTGATCACCGTCACCGCACCGTCGTCGAGCACCGCGATCGCGCTGTTCGTGGTGCCGAGGTCGATCCCGAAATCGATCGTGTCACGCATCCGTTTCCCCGTTCCCCCGGGCGGCCGGGCGCCCGACGATGACCTGTCCCATCTGGATCCGGCGGCCGGTCAGGTAAATCGACGGCCGCACGGTCTCCACCACCCGCTCGACGTCCAGGTCCGGTTCGTCCTGGAACAACAGCACCTCGAGCGCCATCCCGGAGCCGAACGGGATCCGGTCGTGGTCCTGCACCAGCACTCCTGCCGCGTCGAGCGCGTCCTGGCTCGCGCTGAGGAACCGGCCCGCCTGCCGCGCCGTCCGGTCCTCGACCCCGGCGAGCTTGCGCCGCGCCCGCCACAACGCCGTCGCCGCCTCCGCCAAGTCCGATTCGGACAGTGGCGATGCGTTGTCCGCAGCGGGCAATACCGCGGCGAGCTTTTCGAGCAGTTCCCGCAACCGAGCGCGCTCGTCGGATTGAAGCCCAGGTTCGGCGATCCGGAATTCCTTGTGCTGCTTGCGCTGTCTCGCTTCTTCGCCCCGCCGGTCTCGCATCACAAGCCCCTCTGCACCCGAACGAACGGAGCGACGTACAACAGCGCCGCCGCGACGGCGACGGCCAGCCAATAGGGCGTCTCAACCACGCTGAGAGCCAGGTAAATCCCCACGTCCAGCCCGAGCAAAGCCGGATACCGTCCCGGGCTGGTCCACGGCCGGGCCGCCACGAAGCAATTCGTCAACGCTCCGGCAACCGCGCCGAGGAAAATAACCGCCAAGAGTGCTTCCCGCGGCAGCTTGAAGGCCAGGAACACCGCTGCCGCCACCGCATGCAGCAGCGCGCCGCAGATCCGAGCCGCCGACGGCTCCCGCTCCAGAGAAGGAGTGGGCACATACACCGTGGCAGCGATCTCGTTGCGCGACACGGCTTCCAGGGTCTCCGGGTCGCGACTGCAGCGCCGCGCGACCGCGAACACCTCCCGGACCAGGCTCGCGGACGCGCCGCGCATCTCCGCGAGCGCGACCCCGATGTTGTTCGCCACCACCGCGATCGACTCCGAAAGCGAAGCTGTCCGCCGGAATTCCGCTCGTGGAACCACCTCTTCGAGCCGGTCGAACAGCGGCGCGGTCTCTTCGATAGCTCGCTCCGCGGCCGACTGCACCCGATTCCCGTCCAGATCTCCCCGAAGGTCTTTGAGCAACGCCTCGACCCGCCGGTACGTCCCGTCGGCGATAGCGGTCCGCGCGTCCTCGACGGCATGCCGATCAGCCCCGAACAACGCGAGATACCCGGTGAACCGCCGCGGCTCAGCCGACCTCGTAGCTACTTCGATCAACGGCGCGAGCAACGCGTCCGGCAGCGCCGTCCGCAGTCCGTCCACCGTGGATTCGTCAAGCCGCCGGTCGCCCAGCTTCTCGACACGATGGTTCAGATGCCGCCAGAACGATTCGCTCCGCAGGACCACCGCCCAGCAACTAGCCGCTTCGGTCCACAAGGGAGTCGGGTGATCGTCGGTGCGGTCGGCTTCCGCGTCGAGGGCCGCGGCGTAGGCGGCGACCGCGTTGTCGTGCTTGCGATGCAACTGGAGCGGGCATCCGCAGTCGGTGGGCATGCCCCAGATCCAGAAGACCTCGTCGACGAGCCGGTGTTCGGTGTTGCCCAGCGCGTCGAAGGCCGCCCGCACCTCGTCGGCGGTCACGTCCGCGGGTACTCCGTCCGGCACCGCGCCGCCGACTTCGAGCACCCCCAGGACTCGAAGTCGCCGCTCCCGCACCTCCCGCCGCGTCGCGACCGCGGTGAGGCCGACGATCCGGAACGGGTTGAGCCGGTACAGCTCGGGGGTCGACACCTCCCGCACCCGCGCCGCGGCGGTCCGGCCGCGCCCCTCGTTCGCTCCCATGCCCGGGAAGGTAAAACGACCCGGCTGGGAGGGGTCCCGGAAGAGCCGGGCTAGCTGGAACCGCTGGACTCGCGGACGACCAGCGACACCGGCAGGATCTGCGCGCCCGGCGCGACGTCCTCGCCGTCCAGCAGCCGCATCAGCGTCGTGACCATCGCGTGGACCTGCTCGCGCGGATCCTGGTGCACCGAGGTCAACGGCGGCGTCATGGCCGGAGCCAGCGCGGCGTTGTCGTCGAAGCTGACCACCGCGACGTCGCCGGGCACGTCGCGTCCGGCGTCGGAAAGCGTGCGCAGCGCGCCCACCGCCATCATGTCGCTGCCGACGAACACCGCGTCGAGGTCTGGCACCCGCTCCAGCAGCGTGGCCATCGCTTTAGCGCCGCCGGCCAGGGTGAAGTCGGCTTCCTCGGCCAGCCCGGACGGGTCGATCCCGGCGTCCACGAGCGTCGCGCGCCAGCCGGCGAGGCGGTCGATCGGCGCGCCCTGGTCCTGCGGACCCGCGATGGTCGCGATCCGGCGGCGGCCGGATTCCACCAGGTGCGTCACCGCTTGACGGGCGCCGCCTTCGTTGTCGAAATCCACCAGGTGCACGCCGCGGCGCAGGTCGGCGGCCGGGCCGCCGAACACCGTGGGCAGCTTCAGCAACCGCAACGCCCTCGGCAGCGGATCGGCACGGTGCGGAGCGAAGACGAGGACTCCGTCGACATGGCCGCCCTCGAGAAACCGCACGGTACGCCCGAGGTCTTCCCGGGTATCGCTGAAGAGCAGCACCATCTGGCAGCCGACGTCGGCCAGTTCCCGGTAGCCCGCGCGCATCACCGCGGTCCGGTACGGGTCGTCGAGCAGTCGCGCTTCCGGCTCCGAGAGCACCACCGCGATCGCGCCGGTCCGCCGGGTGACGAGCGAACGCGCGGCCTGGTTCGGCGAATACCCGAGGTCCCGCGCCGCGGCCAGCACCTTTTCGCGCGAGCGCGCGCTGACGTACGCGTCGTCGTTCAGCGCCCGGGACGCGGTGGACCGCGAGACCCCGGCGAACGCCGCGACGTCCTCCAGCGTCGGCCGCTCGTCCTCGGACCGAGGCGCCACTCCGCCCACCCCCTGCCTGTTGATCGGGTCAGCTTAACGTGGTCTGGCCGGGAGCGCTCCCGGAGACTCCGGCCTTGACATCCCCCGTTACCTGCAACACACTCGTTCGGCATCTGGGAGCGCTCCCAGAACGACTTCCAAGGGGTTGACGACGGTGACAACGTTCCGGAAGGGCCTGGTGCTGGCACTGGGCATCACGATGACCGCGGTGAGCGCCGCGGCGTGCGGCGGTGGCGACGGCGACGTGCCCGCGGCGGCCGGGCCGAACGAGCACGTGGAACTGACGCTCGCGACGTTCACGGAGTTCGGCTACGAGGCGCTCATCCCGGAGTACGAGCGGCTGCACCCGAACATCAAGATCACCCACCGCAAGACCGGCCAGGGCGGGCCGTACGCCCAGGACATGATGACGAAGCTCGCGGCGGGCTCCGGACTGGCCGACGTGCAGGCCGTCGAGGAAGGCCACCTGTCGGACATCCTCAGCAAGTCCTCGAAGTTCAACGACCTCAGCCAGATCGGCCCCTCGGGCGTCGCGCCGGACCGGTGGCTTTCGTGGAAATACGAGGCGGGCAAGGACAAAAACGGCAAGCTCATCGGCTACGGCACGGACATCGGCCCGCTCGCCATGTGCTACCGCAAGGACCTGCTCGCCGCGGCCGGGCTGCCCAGCGACCCGGAGGCGGTGAAACCGCTCTTCGCCACCTGGGACAGCTATTTCGCGGCCGGCGCCCAGTACACCGCCAAGACCGGCAAGGCGTGGTTCGATTCGGCGGCGCAGAACTTCAACTCCATGGTCAACCAGCTGCCGGTCGGCTACCTCGACACCAACGACAAGCTCACCGTGGAGAACAACCAGGGCATCAAGGACGCCTGGGCGAAGGTGACCGACGCGGTCGCGAAAGGCGAATCGGCGAAGCTCACCGCGTTCAGCAACGAATGGAATTCCGGTTTCAAGCAGAGCGCGTTCGCCACGAAGGCCTGTCCGGCGTGGATGCTCGGCGTGATCAAGGAGCAGGCCGGGCCGGACAACGCGGGCAAATGGGCGGTCACCGCGGCGTTTCCCGGCGGAGGCGGCAACTGGGGCGGTTCGTATCTGACGGTGCCGAAGCAGAGCAAGCACCCGCGGGAGGCCGCTGAACTGGCCGCCTGGCTCACCGCACCGGAGCAGCAGATCAAGGCGTTCGAGGCCAAGGGCAACTTCCCGAGCCAGGCGAAGGCGCTGGAAAGCCCGCAGCTGCTCAACGCGACCGACGCGTACTTCGGCGGCGCGAAGATCGGCGAACTGTTCGCCGAGCAGGCGAAGAAGGTGGCGAAACCGCAGTACAAGGGCCCGAACGACGGTCAGATCCAGGAAAACGTGGCCAGCCCGGCGCTGCAGTCGGTGGAACAGGGAGCTTCGGCCGCGGACGGCTGGCAGCGGCTGGTCGACGGCGCGAAGAAACTCACCCGCTGACGATGACTGTCACCGACAAGACCGCTCCGGAAAGCCGGGCCACGACGCGGCGACCCGCCGCGGCGCGGCCCGGCCTGCGGGACCGGATGGCGCGCTGGGACGTCAAAATCTCGCCCTATCTGTACGTGGCACCGTTCTTCATCGTATTCGCCATCGTGGGCATGTTCCCGTTGCTGTACACCGCGTATGTATCGCTGTTTTCCTGGAAAGCCGGCGACGACGACCCGGACTTCATCGGACTGGACAACTTCACGGAACTGTTCGCGGACACGCAGTTCTGGCACGCGCTGGAAAACACGGTCAGCATCTTCCTGTTGTCCAGCGTGCCTCAGCTGATCATCGCGGTCCTGCTCGCCGCGGTGCTCACGCTGCGGTTGCGCGGCGCGACCGGGTGGCGGGTCGGCATTCTGCTGCCCTACGCGGCGAGCCTGGTGGCACTCGGCATCATCTTCGCCAACCTGTTCGGGCCGCGGTACGGGCTCGTCAACGGCGTGCTCCAGACGCTCGGACTGTCCCCTGTGGACTGGCAGGCCAACCGGTTCGCCAGCCACGTCGCGATCGCGATCATGGTGAACTGGCGATGGACCGGCTACAACGCGCTGATCGTTCTCGCTGCCATGCAAGCGATTCCGAAGGAACTGCACGAGGCCGCACTGATCGACGGGGCAGGAACCGTGCGCCGTTTCACTCACGTGACGTTGCCGCTGCTCAGGCCCACGCTGATCTTCGTCACCATCACCTCGACGATCGGCGGGCTGCAGATCTTCACCGAGCCCAAGCTGTTCGACGCGATGCCCGGGTCGAACAACGGCGGTTCCACCCATCAGTTCCAGACCGTGACGCTGTATCTGTACCAGACCGCTTTCGAGAATTTCAATCTCGGCTACGCGTCCGCGATCGCGTGGGTGCTTTTCCTGATCATCGTCGTGATCGCGCTGATCAACTACTTCGTCACCGGGCGGCTCGCGGGGAGGCGCACATGAGCATGCAAGCAAGCTTGCGGGCGCGCGCGGCCCGGCTCGGCAAACCGCGCAAGGCGACGTACGGCGTGCTGATCGTGTTCGTGCTCGGCTCGCTGTTCCCGTTCTACTGGTCGTTTCTCGTGGCCAGCCGCGACAACGGAATGCTCACCGAACGGATACCGCCACTGCTGCCGGGCGGCAACTTCTTCGCCAACGCGGCGCGGGTATTCGACACCGTTCCGTTCTGGCGGGCGCTGGCGAACAGCGTCATTGTGTCCGGCACGGTCACGCTCACCACGGTGCTGTTCTCGTCGCTGGCCGGATTCGCCTTCGCCAAACTGCGCTTCCGCGGCTGCAACGGCTTGTTCGTGTTCATCGTGGTGACCCTCGCGGTGCCGACCCAACTCGGCATCATCCCGTTGTTCATCGCGATGTCAAAGCTCGGCTGGGCGGGCGGGCTGCAGTCGGTGATCGTGCCGAACCTGGTCACCGCCTTCGGCGTGTTCTGGATGCGGCAGTACACAGTGGACGCGTTGCCGTACGAGCTGATCGAAGCCGCGCGCGTGGACGGCTGCAGCATGATCCGGGTCTTCTGGAACGTGTGCCTGCCCGCCGTCCGCCCGGCCGCGGCGATCCTCGCGATGTTCACGTTCATGACGTCCTGGAACGATTTCCTGTGGCCGCTGGTGGTGCTCGACGCGGGCAATCCGACCGTGCAGGTGGCGCTGGAGAAACTGCAGAGCGGCTATTACGTCGACTATTCGCTGGTGCTCGCGGGCACCACGCTGGCCACGATTCCGATCCTCATCGTCTTCCTCCTGCTCGGCCGCCAGATCGTGGCCGGGATCATGCAAGGCGCCGTGAAAGGGTGACCATGTCCGCACAGCCGATCCCCGACGTGCTCGCGTTCCCGGACGCGTTCGTCTGGGGCGCCGCCACGGCGGCCTTCCAGGTCGAAGGATCGACCACAGTGGACGGACGCGAGGCGTCCGTCTGGGATACCTTCGCCGCGCGTCCGGGCGCGGTGGCCCGCGGCGACACCGGCGACCCGGCGGCCGACCACTACCGCCGCTACGCCGACGACGTGGCGTTGATGCGCTCGCTCGGACTCACCGCGTACCGGTTTTCCCTTTCCTGGCCCCGAATCCTTCCGCACGGCAAACCGGAGCCGCGCGGAATGGACTTCTACGACCGGCTCGTGGACCGGCTGCTGGCCGCGGGCATCCAGCCGTGGGCGACGCTGTATCACTGGGATCTTCCGCAGTCGCTGGAGGATCGCGGCGGCTGGACCGCGCGCGACACCGCGTACCGGTTCGCCGAATACGCCGAGACCGTCGCGGCCCGGCTCGGTGACCGCGTGGCGAGTTGGTCGACGCTGAACGAACCGTGGTGCGCGGCGATGCTCGGCTACGGTTCAGGCGTCCACGCGCCCGGCCGGACGTCGCCGGAAGGCGCTGTGGCGGCGGCGCATCACCTGCTGCTGGGACACGGACTGGCGATGGACGTGCTCCGGCAGCACACCAGCAGCCCGTCCGGGATCACGCTGAACCTGTACCCGGTCGTCGCGGATTCCCCGGCGGACGCCGACGCCGTCCGCCGGATCGACGGGCTGCAGAACCGGTTGTTCCTCGACCCGCTGCTGCGCGGCGGTTACCCCGCTGACCTGCGCGAGGACCTGGCCCGGTTCGGCTTCGACGCCGTGGTGCGCGACGGCGACGAGGCGGTGCTCGGCAAGCCGATCGACTGGCTGGGCGTGAACTACTACCGCGGCTACCGGGTGGCCGGTTCGGCGCGGCCGGGAAGCACGCCGGCGGGCCGGGAATGGCCCGGAGCCGACCACGTGCACTTCGTCCCGGACCCGGCCGCGCCGCGTACGGATTCCGGCTGGGAGGTGCGCCCCGGCGGGCTGACCGAATCGCTGCTGCAAGTGCATCGGGACTATCCGCCGGTGCCGTTGTACGTCACGGAGAACGGCGCGGCGTATCCGGACCTCCTGCGCGACGGCGAGGTTTCCGACGACGACCGCATCGCCTTCCTCGACGCGCATCTGCGGGCCGCACACGACGCGCTGGCTCACGGAGTTGATCTCCGGGGGTACTTCTACTGGTCGCTGCTGGACAATTTCGAATGGGCCGAAGGGTACGCGAAGCGCTTCGGTTTGGTGCACGTCGATTACCGCACTCAGCAGCGCACGCCGAAGCGCAGCGCACGGTGGTACGCGGAGGTGATCGCGCGCAATGCGCTGAGGTGACCTACTCCCGGGTTTATCCGCACCGCCGGGAATGACTTTCTCTTCCGGTTTCGCGTCACGAGGTCCGGACGCGGCCGTCGGACCAGTGCCGGGGCCGCCCCGAACGGCCCCGCGAGCGGAGACTGGAGTGTCCGATGACGGTGCGGAGCCGGGTGACCGACGAGGTCACCACGTGGCTGACCGGGGAATTCGCGGGCCGGGTGCCCGCCGAGGCGGTCAAGGTGGTGGTGCGGGCGGCCGGACGGGACCTCGACGGCAGGGTCGTCCCGGACGAGCACGGCGACCTGCTCTACCGAGTGGCGCGGGCCCGGTTGGTGCGGATGCTCTCCGCACCGGAAGAGCCGCGCATCCCGCGTTCGCGCGGGTAAGCCGAGATTGTGCCCGGACCCGCACGGGTCCGGGCACAAGACTTCTCCGGTGGCGTGCGGTAACCAGGCGCGCGCCGACCGTGTCCGACGCGTGCCGAGAGCCGCTACGAGCCCGGCATCCTGCTGCTCAGCGGCGCGTGCGAACGCTCCGGCGGCCACCAGACCTGGGCGGGCGGCGGGGGAACGTCGTCGTCCGGAAGCTCAAGTGCGTCCGCGCCGCTCTGCCAGCGGTTCCAGTGCACGGAACACAATCCGCGCCACAAGGAATCCTCCGCACAGTCCCGCCGGCGACACCTGCGTACCTGCTGCCCGCTATCAATCACGTCCACGACTCCAAACCGCGCTCAACCTCCCCGCCGGCTCCAGTCTGCCTCGGACCCGGCGGGAACGCCCCGTACTCGCGCCAACACAACCCTTGTGCAGCAACGGAACGAGAGATCTCACCCTACTCCAGCCGCCGGTGCGCGCACCGCGCGACCACAGTGCACTCTTTCAGCGGTTGACGCGTTCACCGCCCGGCGTCAGCGGTGAATCTCCTGTGCCGCAACGGAGAGTGCGCACCCGACGGCATACCGTAGATATGTCCACAATGGATGATCAACGCCGCGGATGGTGAGCGTCGTACTCGTGCGCGGCGGTGCGCTGGGTACGGGTGCGCAGGAGCTGCTCGTCCGGGGAGTCGTCCACATCGGCCAGTCCGAGCGCGACCGCGCGGCGGATCTGCTCGCGGTTGTCGCGCACGACGGAGGAGAAGAAGTCGTCGATGCGCGGATCCAGAAGGACTTCCAGCAGGACCCGGAAGGACGTGTCGACGGTGGCGCGGACGATCTCGTCGTGGAACGGCAGCCTGCGCAGTTTGCCGAGCTGCGGGTCTTCGGAGATCTTTTCGGTGATGATGGCGCGCAGTTCGGTCTTGTTTTCGCTGAGGGATTTGGCGAGGTTCTCCGGGTAGTTCCCGGTTTCGAGGACCTTGACCACTTCGTCGAGGACGGCGATGGTCACCGGCTTTTTGATGGCGCGGACTATGGGTTCGGAGAGTTTGTCCACCAGGCGGTAGGTGAACTGCTCCCCCACGGCGCGGTCGGCGGCCCTGCCCAGGCGGATGATCAGGAGAATTACGCCGAGCACGTGGTGGTTCGCGGTGAAGGCCGGATGCGCGACAGGGATCATCGCGAAGATTTCGTACCAGGTGCGGGCCAGGAACGCGGCACGCCAGGCTTGTTTGCGCCAGCGGTGGAGGAGTTCCAGGAAGAAGATGCCGCAGATGACGCAGTCCGCGATGAAGAACCAGTGGCTGATTTCTGGTGCCGGCGGGCTGATGAGGAGCCAGGCCAGCATGCCGGTGGAGACGACCGCCAGTGCGAGCATGATCCAGTCGTCGGCACGGACGTTGCCGGGGAGGATGCCGCTGTTGAGTTCGGCTTGGGCCGGACGGCCGGTGGTCATGCTGGCTCCCTGGTGGTGGAGGTGTGGCCGGGGGTGATGATCCCATGGGAGCGCCGGCGGGGCTGGGACCGAAGGGGCGTTTTGGACGGCTCGTGCTTCGCACATCGCCGGCGAGAGTTGCGGTGGGCCACCCCGAAGTTTGATTGTGCTGACGGTTCGGGGGTGCTTGTCAAGGCGGGAAAGATGCCTTGACAAGCACCCCCGAACCGCAGGGCGGCTTCGTATCGGGGTTGGGGGAGGGCTGGGTGCCTCGATGGGTGGGTGCGCTGACCGCGGCTTTGGCGGGCGGGGGTTTGGTGCTCAGGCAGGAGGCGGGGTTGGTGCACAGGCTGCGGTTTGGCGGGCGGAGATTTGGTGCACAGGCTGCGGGTTCGCGGTGGGCACGCGGCTTGGATGCTCGGCCGGGTCGGGGCTTGCGGCCGCTGCCCGGTGGGGGACGAGTAGCGCCCCAATGTGGCATTGGGTGCGCCAGACGCACCGAACGCCACATTGGGTGCGTCGTATGCACCGAACGCCACATTGGGGCACATCCCGGCGACCGTGGTGAGGCAGGGGCCGTGAAGGGAGACCTTGAGGGAATCCACGTCCGTGCAGGGCCCCTCACGGAACGGGCGAGTGCCGCGAGGGGAACCCCGAGGGACGCAGAGTCCCTGAAGGGGCCCTCACGGAACGCTTCGGAACCGGTTCACCTTGGAGTTCGCAGGGCGGACATCTTGACACCAAACACCCGGTACAGCAGGCTTTTCTCACGCCGCCTAGTTAGGAAAGTTTACTAACAAGGAGACCCCGAAAATGCCCGCTTCCCGGAAGGTGGCGTTGTTCGCCGCCGCTTCCGTTTCGCTTACCGCTGCGCTGGCCGGTGCTGGGCCCGCTGCCGCGGCTTCTGCTGCGCGGCCGTTTCCCGCGCACGTCACCTATCAGACCGGCGTCCGGCCCTCGGTCAGTCAGGCCGAGCAGGACGCAGCGGTCAAGAAGCAGTACGACTCCTGGAAGAAGACCTACCTCCGCCAGGCTTGCGGCGGTTACCTCGTCTGGGCGACCGACGACGCGCCCAACAAGGGCACGGTCTCCGAGGCTCAGGGATACGGGATGAACATCGTCCCGTTGATGGCGGGCTACGACGACCAGGCCAAGACGATTTTCGACGGGATGTGGAAGTTCGTCCAGGACCACCGGGACAGCAAGGGGCTCTTCCAGTGGGTGATCGACGGCAAGACCTGCAAGTACGCCGACGACGGCACGCCTGACTCGGCCACCGACGGCGACCTCGACGTCGGCTACGGGCTGATTCTCGCGGACAAGCAGTGGGGCGGCTACAGCGCCGCCGCCAAGGACTGGCTTGCCAAGATCTACAAGTACGACGTCGCGTCCGACGGGCATCTCAAGATCGCCGACGACGCGGGCAACGACGACACCCGGCCGTCCGACTTCATGCTTGACCACCTGCGCGCCTTCGCGAAGTACGACACCGCGCACGACTGGAACAAGGTCGTCACCCGGACCGAGCAGCTGATCACTCAGTTCACCGCCAAGTACTCGCCGGACGCGAATCTGCTGTCCGACTTCGTGGTCGGGGCGAACACCAACAGCCCGAAGCCGGCGCCCGCGGATCACCTGGAGAACCAGCCGGACAACATCGTCGGCTACAACTCAGTTCGCGTGCCTTGGCATATGGGCACCGACGCGCTGCTGTACGGCGGCAAGGTCGCGACCGAGGTCGCCAAGAAGGAATCGGCCAGCTACAAGAGCCACTCCGGCGGCAACCCGGCCAAGATCTATCCGCACACCAAACTGGACGGGACGCCGACCAAGACCAGCGATCAGTCCGAGGTCGCGGCCAACCCGGTCGGGGTCGCGGCGATGGTCGCGGGCGATCAGGCGTGGACCGATTCGCTGTGGAAGTACCTGGGAAGCAACCCATACGACGACACCTACTACGGCGAGACCATCAAGCTGCTCGTCTACCTGGTGATGTCCGGCAACTACTGGGCCCCGTGACCCCGGACCTGCCCGCGCGGACGGCTAACCGGCCGCGTCCGTGCGGGCAGGCGGGCACGTACCGCCGGGGGCGGTCAGCAGTTCGAAGTGCCACATCTCGTTCGCGTACACCTGGCACAGGCCGTATTTCTCGCCGTGCTGGATGAGCCAGTCGGCGGCTCGGGTGGGGGCGACGTCGACGGCCTTGCCGGACACGTGCGTCGATTTTTCCGGCGTGTTCACGAACTTCCGCGCCTCTTCCAGGCTGCCGTACTTTTCGATGCCGCCGTCGAGCAGCTTCTGCTGGTACTCCTTCGTCCGCCAACCTGACGCGATGTGAATGTCCACTTTGCGCTGACGGGCGTCGGTCGCCGCCTCCTGCAACGCTTTTCGCAATGCCGGATCGAGATTCCCGACGGCGGGGTAGCTCGTGTCGAAGGGCGTGAGCGTGACGCCTTCCGGGGCGCCGCCTTGAGCCGGGTCGTGGTCGGGATCGCCGTCGAGCACCGGGAGGCCGGAGCACCCGGCGACGAGGAACGCGGGCAGCATGAGCAGGATCTTGTTCCGCAGCACGCCGCAACTATCGCGAGCGGGTATCCCCGGAAGGTCCGGCGAATGTCCGCGCCGCGTAACAAGACCGCATGCTCAGGTAACGCCTCAGGCGGTCAGCCCGATCCCCGCTTCGGCGGTGTTGACCAGGAAGGTCAGCGTCTCGTAGAAGTACAGCTCCACAGTGGACGCGTCGTGGCTGGAGTATCCGATGGACAGATCCTGTCCGAAGTGGAGCTCGTAGTCGCCGCCGCGGGTGGACAGGACGCAGGCGCCGTTGATCGCGGGCGTGCGGATGAGTTCGCCGTCCACGATCTGCTTCAGGTGTTCCAGCACCGGATAACCGTGGTTGGCCGCCTCGTACGCGGCGGTGAACTCGTCGTCGCTGAGCAGGACGGTGTACGGGCCGGCCACGCCCGCGTCACGCAGTTCGGCGATCGCGTCTCCGATCGCCTTCGGGTAGCCCGGGGCCTCCGGCGGAAGCGCGATCGGCGACAGCGACGAGGCCGGCCGAATCCCGGTGATGCCCGCCTCGGCGAAACCGTCGAGCACGATCCGGTCCTCGGCGTACGCGATCTGCTGCGCGGCGTCCTTCACCGGCTGCCAGTCCGCGTCCTTCGCGCCCCATTCGACCGAATCGACTTCCTCGCGCGACACCGTGAACGGCACCCGCAGTTCCACGACCCGCTGCGCCGTGCGCAGGCTCGTCGCGACGCCGTCGAACTTGCCGCCGACGCGCTCGCGGCGTCCGGTGCCGACCGCGGCGAGTGTCGGGTCGCCGGTGACGACGACGTCGACCACCCGGCGCGCCGCGGCGAACTCGGCGAAGGTGCGCTTCGCTTCCTCTTCCAGATCCGCCCACGCGGCGGCGGAGATCGGGGCGAGTTCGCGATGCAGGTTGTTCATGACCGAATGCTCCTTCGCAGGCTTCCGATGCCCAGCGACGTCCCGGCGGGCGTCGCGGCAGCCGGCGGTTCCGGCTCGGGCGGGGCGTCCGGCGGATCTTCGAGGAAGTCCGCGGTCGGCACGTAGAACAGTGCGCCGGTGTGCGGCGTGGAGAAGTCGAGAATCCGGTCGTAGGTGCCCGGCGGCGACCCGACGAACATGTTCTCCAGCATTTTCTCGATCACCGCCGGAGATTTGGTGTAGCCGATGAAATAGGTGCCGAACTCGTCGTGCCCTGGACGGCCGAAGGGCATGTTGTCGCGCAGGATGTCGAGTTCGTTGCCCTCGTCGTCGGTGATCACGTTGAGCGCGATGTGCGCGTCGGCGGGCTTTTCCTCGTCCGGCATCTCCACATCGGACAGTTTGCGCCGTCCGATCACCAGCTCCTGCTGTTCGGTGGTGAGCGCGTTCCACGCCGCCATGTCGTGCAGGTACTTCTGCACGACCACGTAGCTGCCCCGGTTGAAGGGTTCGTCGTCGTCCACCAGCACCGCCTGGTTGACCCCGTTGCCGGTCGGATTCTCCGTGCCGTCGACGAAGCCGAGCACGTCGCGCGCGTCGAAGTACCGGAAGCCCTGCACCTCGTCGAGCACCGTCACCGAACCGCGCAGCCGGTCCATGATCAGCGATTCCAGCTCGAAGCAGAGGTCGAGCCGCTCGGCACGGAGGTGGAACAGCAGGTCGGCCCCGGCGGTGACGACGCTCGTGTGCTTCTCGCCGGAGAAAACCGGCAGCTCGTGCAGTTCCGCGGGCCGCGGACCGCCGTAGATCCGGTCCCAAGCCGCCGACGAGATCCCGGCGACACAGGTCAGCCCGGCCCCGGCGTCGCGGAAACCGACCGCGCGCTGCAACCCGGCGAGGTCGGCGAGGAGGTCCTTCGCGGTCTGTTCGGCACCGGCGTCGACCTGGACCATCAGGAAGATCGCCGCCCTGGTCAACGGCGCCGAAACGGCCTGCGGCTCAGGCGGTTCAAGGTCCCCCGCTTGCACGCTCGCGCACCCCTTCTCGCCCGGTGACCGTCCGACCGCATCCTAACCACGGACGGGCGAGTGCACCCGGCATCACCACTCGGGCGGGGTAACCGGCGGGGTAACCGTCAGACGAAGTGCGTGAGCAGCGCCGCGACATCGGCTTCCAAGCCGTCCGCGGCGGCGTCCTGACCGGCGAGTTGCTGCAGCAGAGCCCGCTGGAACAAGCCGTCGAAGGCGGCGTACGCGACCTCCGGCGACACCTGGGCCGGGCGGCCGGTGAACTCGGCGTAGCGCCGCACGACGCGCCACACCATGTCCTGACGCTGTTCGTCGATGTCGAGCACATCGCCGCGGAAGGACTCCTCGAACAGGCTCTGGTTGCGCAGGTCGTACCAGAGGCGGTGCATTGCCGCGTCGGTCCGCAGCGTGCCGGCCATCGCCGCGCCGAAGCCGTGTTTCAGCTCCTCGGCCGAGCCCGCCTCCGCCACCACGTCGTCGTAGCGGGTCACGCAGACCTCTTCGAACTTGCGGACCGCGTAGGTGAGCAGCTCGACCTTGTCCGCGAAGTAGTAGTGCAGGACGCCGTGCGAGAAGTCGGATTTCTGGGCGATTTCGCGCAGGCTCGTGCGGGCATAGCCCAGCTCGGCCAGCGCCTGCAGCGCGGACTCGGCCAGCTGCTCGCGGCGCTGGGCGAACTTGTCCACGGCGCGGCGGGAGATGCGCTCCTTCGCCTGTGTCACACCCGGCAGTCTAGCGCGCCACCGATTCTTGACGAGTGTCTAAGAAAATCTTGACGACTGTCCAAAGTTGGCTACGGTGTGACCTACACCGCACTCGCGGCACGTCTCAAGGAGGAGATGTCGATGGGTTCGTACGACCTGACCGGGCGCACCGCGCTGGTCACCGGCGGCGCACAGGGCCTGGGCCAGGGCATGGCCGAGGCGCTCGCGAAGGCAGGCGCGGCCGTGGTCATCGCCGACGTCCAGGAGGACCTCGGCCGTCAGACCGCCGACGCGATCAAGCAGAGCGGGGCCAGCAGCGGATTCGTCCGGCTGGACGTGACCGACGACGACAACTGGGCGCGGGCGGTCGAGGCCGTGGTCGGCGAGCACGGCGGGCTCGACATCGTCGTGAACAACGCGGGCGTGGAGATCACCGGTCTCGTCGCCGACCTCGACCCGGCCGACGTGCGCAAGATGCTCGAGGTCAACGTGCTCGGCACCTCGCTCGGCGTGAAGCACGCGTTCCGCGCCATGCGTCCTGGCGGCGTCGCCGGACGCGGCGGCGCGGTCGTGAACATCGCCTCGGTGGCCGCGACCATCGCTTTCCCCGGCATCGCGGGCTATTCGGCGACGAAGTCGGCGGTGGACCGGCTCACCCGTGTCGCGGCGATGGAGGCCGGGAAGCTCGGCTACGGCGTGCGGGTCAACTGCGTGTACCCAGGCCTGGTTCCGACGCAGATGGGCAACCAGCTCGCGGCCGACGTGGTCGACGTCGGCCTGTTCCCGAGCATCGAGGACGCGATCGGCGCGGTGGTCGCGCAGACCCCGGCCGGACGGCTCGGCGAGGTCGCGGACATGGCCGACGCCGTGGTGTTCCTCGCCTCCGACGCCGCCCGCTTCATCACCGGCGCCGGCCTCCCGGTCGACGGCGGCATGGGCATGTGAATCCCCTCCAGCGCTCCGGCACTTCAAGAAAGGAAAACCAGTCGTGACCAAGCCCGTCGTCGTTTACGGCGCGTCCGGCTACACCGGCCGCCTGATCTGCGAATACCTCCGCGAGTACAACGTGGCATTCACCGCGGCCGGCCGGGACAAGGCCCGGGTGCAGGCCGCGCTCGACCACATTCCCGGCCTCGACACGGTGGACCACGAGGTCGTCGAGGTCTCCCACGAAACCGGTCCGCTCACCGAGCTTTTCCGGGACGCGTCGGTCGTGTGCAACACCGTCGGCCCGTTCAGCGAATACGGTCACGAGGTCGTCCAGGCTTGTCTCGAATCCGGAACGCACTACCTCGACACCACCGGTGAGCAGGATTGGCTGATCTCCGCCGAAGAACGCTACGGCGCGGACATGGCCGCCAAGGGCCTGCTGCTCTCCCCCGGCATCGCGCAGATGTACACCACCGGCGAGATCGCCGCCAACCTCTGCCTTGAGACGCCCGGACTGGACACTTTGGACATCCTGGTGTTCTGGAAGGGCTACCCCACAGTCGCTTCCACGCAGACCATCCTGGTGAACGCCGCGCTGTCCGCCGCGTATTACCTTGAGCAGAACGAATACGCGCCATGGCCTGCCGACGGCGGACTGCAAGACGTCGCCGTGCCGGGGCACCACGAGATCGGGCTCGCGCTGCCGTGGGGCGGCACGTCGCATCCGGTGTGGTTCAAGAACGATCCGCGCGTGGCCAACGTGAAGGCGGTCGGCGGCGTGTTCGACCGGGCGCTGATGCAGGGCGTGCCGCAGATCGTCGCGGCCGTGCTGGAGCAGGTGAAAGACCTGCCGCTGGAAGAAAAACTCAAGGTGCTGCACGAGCAGGCGGCCGCGGTCCGGGACGAAATGCCGCCAAGGGAAAACCAGCGGATCAACACGTCGCTGGACTCGGTGCACGCGTCCGGTCCACTCGGCCGCGCGCATTGCGTGATCCACGGGACCTGCAATTACAAGCAGACTGGGCTGATGCAGGCGTACGCGGCGTACTCGCTGCTGCAACAGCCGCCGCGGCGGGCCGGGTTCGCGTCGGCGTGCCAGGCGTTCGGGCACCGCGAACTGCTCGGCGTGCTGCGGTCGTTCGGGCTGGTCTCGAATCCGGTTCTGACGGTGCAGTCCTGAGACGGGGAGACGAGCGGTGCGACTGACCGATTACCTCGACAAGGGCGCCTCGCTGGGTCCGTCGGCTCCGTGCCTCACCACGGACGGCGGTTCGCTCAGCTACGGCGAGGTCCAGCAGCTGTCCTGGCGGGTCGCCCGTGCGCTCGCGCGTTCCGGCGTGCGACCGGGCGACAAGGTGGCGATCCTCTCCGCCAACGACCCGGTGTCGTTCGGGTGCGTCTTCGGCATCAGCCGGGCAGGGGCGGTCTGGTGCCCGGTCAACCCGCGCAACGAAGCGGCGGAGAACCGGGAGTTGCTCGACCTGTTCGACTGCACGTGCCTGCTCGTGCAGGAGTCGTTCGCACCGCTCGTCTCCCGCATCGCCGGACAGCTGCCGAAGCTCGCCACCGTGGTGTGCCTCGACGGCTCGTTCGACGGCGCGATCCCGCTGGCCGAATGGCTCGACGGGCTTGCCGATTCGCCCTGGCAAGCGGATCCGCCGGACGACACGGCGATGCTCGTCGGCACCGGCGGCACCACCGGACGGCCGAAGGGCGTGGTGCTGACCGGGCACAACGTCGAAACCATGTCGGCGCTGACGTTGCTGAGCTACCCGTTCCAGCCGCGTCCGCGCTACCTCGCGCTGGCCCCGCTCACGCACGCCGCCGGGGTGCTGTGCTTCCCGGTCCTGGCGCTGGGCGGCGAAATCGTGGTGATGCCGTCGCCGGAGCTCGGCCGGTTCCTCGAACTGATCGAACGGCACCGGATCACGCACACTTTTTTGCCGCCGACGCTGATTTACCTGCTGCTGGACCATCCTGGACTGTCCACAACAGACTTCAGCTCGCTGGAATGCCTGTGGTACGGGGCCGCGCCGATGTCCGCTGCCCGGCTGGAGGAGGCGATCGCCCGGATCGGTCCGGTGCTCGGGCAGCTGTTCGGGCAGAGCGAGGCACCGATGATGATTTCCACGCTGGCCCCGGCCGACCATTTCCATCCGGACGGTTCCCTGGCGCGCGAACGCTTCACCTCCGCGGGCCGTCCGACGCCGCTGACGCAGGTGGCGATCATGGCCGAAGACGGAACCCTGCTGCCGCGCGGCGAACGCGGCGAGATCGTCGTGCGCGGGCCGCTGGTGATGCCGGGCTACTACCGCAATCCCGAGGCCACCGCGGACGTCAGCAGGCACGGCTGGCACCACACCGGCGACATCGGCTACCTCGACGAGGAGAACTTCCTGTACGTCGTGGACCGGGCGAAAGACATGATCATCACCGGCGGGTTCAACGTCTACTCGGCCGAGGTGGAGCAGGCGCTGATGACGCATCCCGCGGTGCAGGACTGCGCGGTGGTCGGCTTGCCGCACGAGAAGTGGGGCGAGCAGGTGACCGCGGTCGTCCAGCTCCACAACGGACGGTCCGCGGCTCCGGACGAACTGCGGGCCACGGTGAAGGACCTGCTCGGCAGCGTGAAGACGCCGAAGGAGGTCCTGCTCTGGCCGGATCTGCCGCGGTCGAAGGTCGGAAAGGTGCTGAAGACCGACGTCAGGGCGCAATTGCTGGCCGAGCGAGCTTAGAACTGCCCGCCGCCCGCGTGCACCGTCTGACCAGTGACCCAGCGGGCCTGGTCCGACGCCAGGAACCCCACGATGTCCGCGATGTCGCCGGGTTCGGCGATCCGGCCGAGCGGCGTCTGCTTCGCGCTGTACTCGACCACGCCCGGCGGCCCGTCCGCGAGGAGCGCCTCGGTGCGGACCGCGCCCGGGAGGACGCTGTTCACCGTCACTCCGCGCGGGCCGAGTTCCTTCGCCAGCACACGCACGAACTGGTCTCCGGCGGCCTTCGCGGCGCCGTAGATTCCGGTGCCGGGCCGGGCCGTCGCAACCACTCCGCTCGACACCACGACGATCCGGCCGCCGTCGCGTACTCGCCGGGCGGCCTCGCGCAAGGCGACGAAGGTGGGCCTCAAGTTGGTGGTGAAGATCAGGTCGTAGACCTCGTCGGTGGCTTCGGCGAGCGGCACGAACCGGGCGATCCCCACGTTCGCGACGACCACGTCGAGACCGCCGAGTTCCTGTTCCGTGCGGTCGAAAAGGCCGCGCAGCTCGGCGTCGTCAGTGACGTCCGCGCGCAGGGCGATCGCCTGCCCGCCGTCCGCGCGGATCTTGGCGACGACGGCCTCGGCCGAGTCCTGATCGGAGCGGTAGTTGACCGCGACGGAAAGCCCGTCCGCGCCGAGCCGTTCCGCGATGGCCCTGCCGATCCCGCGCGAACTCCCGGTGACCAAAGCCGCTCTTGTCTGCACGGCGTCATTCTAGTGGTGCCCGAAGTGCTGTCCCTCGTCGGCGAAACCGTGTGCGGCAAGGAAAACCATCGTCGCCACCGCGAACATCAGCAGAATTCCGACTGCCAGCTTCCGCCGCGGCGGTGCGGCTCCGAATTCCGTGACCAGCTGGTTTCCGGCCAGCAGAAGCAGCGGCTGCCAGCGGGGCCGCGCCGCAGGCGCAGGCAGATCCGCGACCACCTCGTCGAGTTCGTGCCGGTATCGCGCCGCATAGACGGCGGTGACCCGTTCTTCGACCTCGGCCAGGCTCAATCGCCCCTCGCCCGCCGCGTTGTTCAAGGCTTTCGTCGTCTGCTCGCGTTCGGCGTCGGAGTAGCGGACGGGTCGGTCTTCAGTCATGCTTTCCTCCCGGATACGGCTGGAATCAGCCGAACCGCCGCCTTCGCGAGCGGTTCGCGGACCACGAGCCCGAGCGCACCGACCCCGGCGCCGACCACGAACCCCGCGAGCACGTCGTGCGGGTAATGCGCCCCGACGTACACCCGCGAAATCCCCATCAGCACCGCGAAAACGAGCGCCCAGAGTCCCCACTTGCGGTTGACCAGCAACAACGCCACCGCGAACGCGGCGACGACGACCGTGTGGTTGCTGGGAAACGCGTAGTCGGCCGGCGGATCGCACGGCAGCAGCGTGTGCACGCCCGGAACCACCCGGCACGGCCGGACCTCGGCGAACACCGATTTCAGCACTGTGTCCACGGCGAGCGCCACCGCGATCGCGATCGGCACCCACGCCGCGGCCGCGAGCGCCGCCGGCCCCCTGGTCCGCGCGCGCCAGAGCAGCGCGAGGATCACCGGTGCCACCAGGAACACCCCGTACTCGCTGAACGTCGTTGCGATTCCAGCCAGCCAGTGCTGTGACCAGGCGAAATCCGTGACTTCGCGATATAAGCCAGCGTCGATCATCGCGTGGCGCTCCTTCGTGCGCGGACCAGTTCGACCAGCAGCGGGCTCAGCGAAAGCAGCACCACCACGGCGATGATCGGCAGCAGGTACGTGTCGATGCTGGGCACCGACGCACCCAGCCCGTACCCGGCGAGCGTCACCCCGACCGTCCACAGCAGACCGCCGAGCACCTGCCACATCGCGAACTTCGCGGCGGGCATCCCGGCGATGCCGACGAGCGGGTTCAGCACCGTCCGGACCACCGGGATGAACCGCGCCAGCACCACCGCCTTGCCCAGCCCGTATCGGGTGAGCAGCGCCGATCCGCGCGCGACGCCCTCGTGCAGGTGCTTGCTCCGCACGCGGACGAGCAGCGCGCCGCCGCCACGCCGGCCGAGGAGGTATCCGACCTGCGCGCCGAGCAGTGCTCCGGCGGCCGCGGCGACTATGACAGCGGCGAGGGGCAGGTGCAGCTTCGACGAGGCCGCCAGCACCCCTGCGGTGAACAACAGCGAGTCGCCCGGCAGGAAGAAGCCCACGAGCAGGCCGGTCTCGGCGAACATCACCGCGAAGACGCCGAGCGGGCCGAACGCGGCCAGCAGCCACTTCGGGTCGAGCATGCCCACCTCCAACTACTACACAACTGTCGAAATTCTACATGAACGTAGTAGCGAGCCGGGTTGCTTCGACAAACCGGTAGAATTTGGCTCATGCGCAACGGACGGGGCGAGAGCGCCCGGCGGGCTCCCGGCGAGCTGGAGGCCGAGGTGCTCGCGGTGCTGTGGGAATCCGACGAGCCGATGTCGGCCGCGGGCGTGCAGGAACGGATCGGCGGCGGGCTGGCCTACACCACCGTCGTCACGATCCTGTCCCGGCTGTTCGAGAAAGGCGTGGCGACCAGGGAGAAGCAGGGCCGCTCGTTCACCTACCGCGCCGCCGACGACGAACCAGGGCTCGCCGCCCGCCGGATGAGCAAGGTGCTCGACGCCGAGGCGGACCGGTCCAGCGTGTTGGCGAAATTCGTGTCGAATCTGTCCGAATCGGACGAGGCCGTGCTGCGCGACCTGCTGCGCCAGAACGGCGGCTGACCCGTGAACCTCGACCTGCTCGTTCCGCTGCTGCTGCCGCTGGCGTCCTGGCCGGTGGCGCGCTGGGTCGCGCCCCGGCTGTCGCCGCGGCTGGGCAGCTGGCTGCTCGCCGGTTCCGCGCTGGTGCTCGCCGTCGGCAGCACGGCGACGCTCGCGGTCCTCGCGGCGGCGGGCCTCGCGCAGCTGCCGTTTGTCGGCGAGCTGGGCGATTTCTCCGCGGTCGCGTTCCACGGGGCGGACGCGGTGAACCTGCCGCTGGCGATCGTCAGCGGAGTCGCGCTCGTCGTCGCCGGGGTCGCGTTGACGCGGGCGGCGATGCAGTACGCGCGCTGGCACCGGCAGGTGCACGCCGAGCTGAACACGCACACCCGCGAGGCTGGCTTCGTGTTGCTGCCGGGCGAGGAACCAGTCGCGTTCGCGGTGGCCGGAGGCGGCGGCCGGATCGCGGTGTCCAGCGGGATGCTCGCCGCGCTGGAACCTCAGGAACGCCGTGCGCTGCTTGCCCACGAACGCGCGCATCTGCGGTTGCGACACCACGTTTTCGCCGCGATCGTGACGGTCGCGACCACGGTCAACCCGGTGCTGCGTCCGCTCGGCTCGGCGGCCCGGTTCGCGCTGGAACGCTGGGCGGACGAAGCGGCCGCGGACCGGGTCGGCGATCGGAAACTGGTGGCCACGGCGGTCGCGAAGGCCGCGCTGGCCAGCCGGTCCCAGCCGTCGCTCGCGCTTGCCGCGACCGGTGGGCCGGTGCCGCAACGCGTGCGTGCGCTGCTTTCCGCCCCGGCGTCCGGTTCGCGACGGAACCCACTGGCAGCAGTGGCCGTGGCGGTCGTGCTCGGCGCGTGCGCCTGGTCAGCCGCCAGCACGCTCGACGCGGCGACCGATCTCCACTCCGGACTCGAGACCGCCCAGCACGCCGCTTGTGTGCTCGCGCAGGGGACCCACGGCGAGTCCGCGCTGCCGGCATTCCGACACCAGCACCGGGACTGCGCCAAGCGCTGACCGCCACGCTCCCGGCGCGGCGGCGACGTCGGAGTCGTGCAGCAGGATCGTGCCGCCGCCGGTCAGCTTTCGGCACACGGTGCGCACGACCGAGCGCGGAGTGGCTCGACTGGTCCAGTCGAATCCCCAGGTACTCCATAAAACGGGCCGAAGTCCAAGCATGCGCGCCGAGACCAAGGCGCTTGCGCTGAACACTCCGTACGGCGCGCGCAGCCACTGGGGTCGCCGGTTTGCGACGAGTTCGATCAGCTCGACGGTGTGCGCCAGATCGTCGTGAAGGGCCTTCGGCGAGCGGCGCAGGAAGCAGCAGTGATCCCAGCCGTGCACTGCGATCTCGTGCCCGGCCGCGGCGATCTCCCGGCCTAATTCCGGTGCCGCGGCCAGTTCCCTGCCCAGCACGAAGAAGGTCGCGCGGACGTCCAGTTTCTCGAGCTCTCGGAGGAACTGCGGGGTGGACTGCGGGTTCGGGCCGTCGTCGAAGGTCAGTGCTACGTGGCTGGGGTCGCCTCGTCCGGCCAGTTTGGGCGTTCTCAGCTGCGGCACGAAGAACGCCGCTGGTGCTGCGTGCGCGACGGCTGCCGCGGCGAGACCGCGGATCATCCGGCCGCCTTGACCGGTCGGCGCAGCAACCACTCCAGCTCCTCGGTGAGTTCGCTTGGCGAATGGACCCACGGCACGATGCCGTCGTTGTGCAGCACGGCGGCGTTCGCGCGGCCGTGGCCGGGCAGGCAGCGGTAGGTCAGCACTGGGAGGCCGGTCGCGAGTGCCTCGGACGTCGTCAGCCCTCCCGCGTTCTGCACCACGACATCGCACGCGCGCATCAATTCGGGCATCCGGTCGACCCAGCCGAATACGTGCCGATGTCCGGTTTTCCGCAGTCTTTCCGCCAGCGCTTCATTGCGGCCGCACACTACGACCGGTTCGACGAGGCCGGTCGCGAGGAGGTCGTCGGCGGTCTGTCCGATTTGGCCGACGCCCCAGGAGCCGGCCACGACCAGCGCGAGCGGGCCGTCGTGCGGAAGACCGAAGGCGAGCCGGAGCCGCAGCCGTTCGGTGATCCCGGCGGCGGGCCGGAAGGTGGGCGCGACTAGCGGACGCGAGACGAGCGTGCGACCGGCGCCGAGCGCTTGGGCCTGGCGGGCGGCGGTTTCGTTGGGAGCGACGGTGAGCGTCGCGTCCGGGCTCACGCACAGGCGGTGCACCGACGGGTCGGTGAGGTAGACGACCAGCGGCGCGGTCAGTTCGTTCGACCGCCGCAGCCTCGCGACGGCATGTGTCGCGAGCGGGTAGGTCGACACGACGACGTCGGTGTTCTCCCCCAGCAGCTCCCGCATCTTCGGCGTGGCGAGCCCGGCGAACCGGCGGGCGGCTCCAGCCAGCGCGGGGGTGCCGAGTGCGCTGAGGAGCCAGTCCCAGCTGCGCGGCATGGTGTTCAGCTGCTGGTGGTAGGCGCCGCAGAGCAGTTCGCCGAGCCTTCCCGGGAGCAGGTCCAGGAAATCGGCGCGGACGACGTGTGCGCCGCGGCCGGAAAACCACCGGTCCAGCTCCCTGGCGGCACCGTCGTGTCCCGCTCCGATCCGGGCGGACACGATCACCACGCGGGCCATCGGGCACCTCTTTCTGCTTCTACACGGCTGTAGTAAAACTACATCGCTGTAGAATGAGAGTCGAGACCGGACCGCCCGCGGAGATACACCCTCGGTCCGACATTCCGGGCGCCCTCTCCGCAATTTGGGGTAAGCGGTAACCCGTCCAGGTGAGACGCCCGCTACCGTGGGTCTTTCGACCACCGGATGTGGCAGGAAGAGGAACCCCGATGCGTCGCAAGACTTCCAGCGCGCTCCGCGTCGCCCAGGTGCTCCTGGCCGTAGTTTCGCTGCTGGTCCTCGGCGGCACCGCGTTCGCGTGGTCGAAGCTGAACCAGATCACCGACGGCCTGACCAGGTCCGATGTGATCGGCTCCGGATCGAACTCGCCGATGGACGAGCAGAACATCCTGATGGTCGGCCTCGACACGCGCACCGACGCGGAGGGCAACCCGCTGCCCGAGGACGTGCTCGACCAACTGCACGCGGGCGGAGCCGAGGACGGCGGCGACACGACCGACACGATGATCGTCGTGCACATCCCGGCGGGCGGCGGGAACGCCACCGCCATCTCCATCCCGCGCGACTCGTATGTCCAGCTTGCCGGGAAGTTCGGGAAGCACAAGATCAACTCGGCTTATACCTATGGGCAGACCGCCCGGAAGAACGAGTTGAAGGCTCAGGGCGAGTCCGGGGCGCAACTGGAGACCGACTCGGCTCAGGCTGGGGCCAAGACGGCGATCGAGACCGTGCAGCAGTTGACCGGGTTGACTATTACGCACTACGCGGCGGTTAACCTGGCTGGGTTTTACTACGTTAGCCAGGCCGTTGGCGGGGTGCCGGTTTGCCTCAAGGCACCGGTTCGGGATTCTTACTCTGGGGCTAATTTTGCCGCCGGGCCGCAGAATGTGGCTGGGGCGCAGGCGTTGCAGTTCGTGCGGCAGCGGCACGGGTTGCCCAACGGGGACCTGGATCGGATCAAGCGGCAGCAGGTCTTTATGGCCAGTATGGCTAAGACCATTCTTTCCGCTGGGACGCTTACCGACCCCGGCAAGCTGGATGCGTTGATTGGGGCGGTCAAGAAGGCTGTCGTTGTCGATACCAACTGGGATTTGCTCGGGTTTGCCCAGCAGTTGCACGGGATGAGCGCTGGGAGCATCAACTTCGTCACCGTGCCGGTGGTCAGCATTACGCTGAAGACGCCCAATGACGGGGATGCGGTGCAGGTGGATCCTCAGCAGGTGCAGAAGTTTGTCCGAGAGCAGACCGGGAGTGCTTCGTCGCCGTCGTCTTCGGCTTCCGCGCCGCCGTCTTCTGCTTCTGGGGATCCGGCGCTGGCCGGGTATGTGGTGGATGTGCGGAACTCTTCTGGCGTGGACGGGCTGGCGAACCGGGTTGCGGACAAGCTTGCCGCTGCTGGGTATCAGCGGGGATCTGTGACCAATAGCGCTACTCGGCGGACTTCTACCGTTTACTACGGGCGGGGGCAGCGCAGTCAGGCTGAGGCTATTGCGACGAAGCTTGGCGGGGTTGCGGTGGCTTCGGACAGTTCCCTGGACAAGGATCATTTCCGGGTTTATTTGGGGCAGAAGTATTCGGATGATGCCGGGGTGCATCCGGCTGCTGCTCCGGCGGTTATGGAGCCTCCGGCTGGGGGCGCTGGAAGTGCGCCGGAGATTACAGCTGATGGGGTTACTTGCGTGAACTGACTGCTCGTGCGTCGCGCATCGCGGGCGGGGTTGCGTGGGGCACCCCGAAGCTTGATTGTGATGACGGTCTGGGGTGGCTTGTCAAGGCGGGAAAGATGCCTTGACAAGCCACCCCAGACCGCATTCCGGCTTCGTATCGGGGTGCGGGGGTGGTGGTGGGTGCACTTCGAGTTGGGTGCGCTGGCCGCGGTTTCCGGCGCGTGGTTCGGGTGGTTGGCGGGGTTGTGCTTGCGGCCGCCGGTTGAGGGCGGGTAGCGCCCCAATGTGGCATTGGGTGCGTCAGACGCACCCAATGTGGCGTTCGGTGCATGCGATGCACCCAATGCCACATTGGGGCACATCTCGGAGGGCACAACTCGGAGGGCGCGGGGCGAGCGAGCGAGCGGGTCGTGAGGGGGACCCCTGACGGAATCAGAGTCCCTGCAGGTGGCCCTCACGTGCCTCGGACGGGGCGGCGGGGGACGCAAAACGGGCCGGCCCTAAGAGGACCGGCCCGTTGCTAAAGCTGGGTTATGCGTTAAATCAGGCGTTGCTGCGACGGCGGCGGACCACCAGGATCATCGCGCCGCCTGCGATCACCAGGGCTGCGCCGATGCCGATGGGCAGGGCGGCGTTCACGCCGGTGTTCGCCAGCGGGGTCTGGCCCGAGTTGTTGCCGCCGGCCGCGGGGGCGGTCGTCGCGGGCGCGGTGGTCACCGGGCCCGTTTCGGTCCAGGTGCCGGTCGCGGCGGCTTCGACGGTGCTCTTCTGCGACTGCGCCACGATCAGCGACTGCGCCGGCTTGTCCGCGTAGTTCTTGGCCACGAACAGGCGACCCGTGTTGACGTCACCAGCGGCCTTCACCGCGAGTTCGGCCGTGCCGGGCTTCGCGTCCTTCGCGACGTCCAGGAACAGCTTCGTGCCGTTCTTGATCGCCGAGGACTTGATCTCCTCGCCGTTCTCGCCGACGACCTTCACGCCCTCGGGGAGCTTGCTCGTGAAGTCGGTGACGCTGCCGGTCGTCGCGACGGTGAACGGGCCGATCTTCGTGCCCGCTTCGCCGCTTGCCTTGGCCGGCGTGATGCTCAGCGTCGGCTTCTTCTCCTCGACGCCGGTGTTGGCGTCGCCGGTCAGGTAGTTGTACAGCGCGAGGACGTCAGCCGCCTCGTCCGGGGAGCCGTTGGCCAGCGGGTTCTCGGCGTCGAGGTCCTTGCCGTCGCTGTAGTGCCACACCGCGGCCTGCGTCGCGGTCAGCGCTTCCTTCGTGGACAGACCGTCGTGGAGCTTGGCGCCCTTGTCGGTCAGCGTCTTCTCGAGCGACGCCGCGTCCTCGGAGGGGTAGCTGTGGTGCAGCACCCAGTTGATGTTCTTGTTGTTCTTGCGGAACGGCGACTTCGCGTCGGGGTAGTCGTTCCAGGCGTGTTCGACCATCGTCTCGCCGAAGCGCGCGCCGACCTCGATCTGCACGCAGTACATCTTCGAGACGGCACCGTCGGACAGCTTCAGGTTGAACAGCGTCGTCTGAACCGTGCCCTTGCCGGAGACGTTGACGTCGAAGCCAGAAGTGCCGCCGTGCTCCAAGGTGCCCGAGGCCGCGCCGCTGCGCGCCGTGGGGGCGTTGTCGTCGGCGAGGGCGACCGGCGCGGCGATCATGAGCGCCGCTGCCGCGGACACCACCGCGGCCCCTCCCCGGACCAGAATTGACCTGCCGTGCATGCTTTCTCCCATCCAGTCCCGAACCACGAACGACGGACCGCGTGAGACCACATCTCCCCGACCACGACGGCCACCAATTCGGGTGAAGAATCCACCCAGTCAAGCGATGGCGAAGCATACACAGGGCTCACATGTGCACTGTGGGTGGTCCCCTGAATGCGCTTTACTACCATCAGTCGGAGTCGTTCCTCCCCTTGCGTTGCTCTGGGTACATGTGCAAGGAGCTGCGAAAACCCGAGAGAAAGGGCGTAGAACGGTTGAACAAGCAACCTCCCGCGGACGTGCTCGCCGCGTTCGGCTGTGCCGGTGTCCCGGTTCGGCTGGAAGGCGGGAAAGGCGAGACCTGGCGCGCCGGGGACATCGTGCTGAAACCGGTGGAGTTCGCTCCGGAAACGCGATGGCGGGCGGAGGCGCTCGCCGAGGTGGCGGAGTCGGCGGAGTTCCGGATCGCCCGGCCGCTGCGGACTCTCGACGGAGAATGGATAGCCGGGAACGGGGCATCCGCCGTCCGGAATTCATCCGGCGGTCATCCGTCGCCCGGCTGGGAGGCGAGCTTGCTGGTCTCCGGCCGCCCGGACACATCCCGGCCCGACGACGCGATCCGGGCCGGGATCGCGTTCCATGAGGCGATCGCCCGGCTGCCGCGTCCGGACTTCCTCGACTTCCGCACGGATCCCTGGGCCGTCGGAGACCGGATGGCCTGGGGAGAATTGCCGCCCGAAGGCTCGGCGACCGCTCGTGACCTCCTCCGCCCGTTGTTCGAGGCGCGTCGTCCGGTCGAGTCGGCCGCGCAGGCGGTGCACGGCGATCTCCCCGGCAACGTCCTCTTCGCACCGGGAGAGCCGCCAGCGGTGATCGACTGGGCGGTCTACTGGCGTCCCCCGGCCTGGGCCGCCGCGGTGGCCGTCGCCGACGCGTTGTGCTGGTACGACGCGGATCCCAGCCTGATCGGCCGCTGGGCGCAGTTGCCGGAATGGCAGCAGATGCTGATCCGCGCGCTCATTTACCGCATCGTCACGCACGACGTCGCCGAGCACTGGACACCGGCCCAGTTCGCCGCCTACCAGCCCGCCGTCGCGGCCGTGCTCAGTTGACCAGGTTCTCCAGCGGCTCGCCCTTCGCGTAATGCGCGAGCTGCCGTTCGGCCAGCCGCTTCGCACGCGGGTAGAACGAGTCCGAACCGCCGGCGATGTGCGGGGTGATGATCGCGCCGTCGAGGGTCCACAGAGGATGGTCGGCGGGCAGCGGCTCCGGGTCGACGACGTCGAGCGCGGCGCGCAGGCGGCCGGCGGAGACCTCGGCGGTGAGCGCGTCAGTGTCCACGGCGGTGCCGCGTCCGACGTTCACGACCAGCGCCGTGTCCGGCAGCAAAGCCAGTTCCGCGGCGCCGAAGAGGCCGCGCGTCCGCGGGGTGTCGGGCAGAACCAGCACGACGATGTCCGCGGTCGGCAGGAGTTCCGGCAGTTCGTCGATGCCGTGCACACCGGCGCGAGCGGTGCTGGCGACCCGGACCACCTCGGCTTCGCCTGCTTCCAGGTACCGCTCGATGGCGCGGCCGATCGAGCCGTAGCCGACCAGGAGGACGCGGCAGTCGGCGAGCGAGCGCGTGTGCGCCCGGTCCCACGAGCCGGTCCGCTGCTGCGCGAACCAGCGCGGGAAATACCGTTGCGCGGCAAGGATCAGCGCGAGCGCGTGCTCGGCGACGCTGAGGTCGTGCAGGCCCCGGCCGTTCGCCAGCTGCACCCCGGACGGGACGAGCGACAGCAGGTTGTCGTAACCGGCGGACAGCGTCTGGACCGCGCGCAGCGACGGCAGTTCCGGGATGAGCTTGGCCGCCGCCGGGCCCTGGTCGTAGGGCAGGACGTAGAACTCGACGTCGTCGAGACCGTCCGGCGGGGTGCCGCGGCCGTCCCAGACGACCGCGTTCAGTTCGGCCGGAACGGAAATGTCGGACCAGGGCACCAGTACACGCGCGGTCATACTCGCCTTTCCTTCGTCTTCGCCGGAACCGCGAGCACCAGCACCGCGGCTGCGGCCATTGTCCCCGCCAGCATCAAGAACGCGGCGGCCGTGCTGCCGGTGGCGGATTCGAGCCAGCCGACCAGGTAGGTCCCGAGGAACCCGCCGAGCGCGCCCGCGGCGTTGACCACGGCCACCGCCACCGCGGCGGTCCGCTGCGGCAGGAGTTCGGAAATCATCGCGAAGAACGGGCCGTACGGCGCGTACAGGGCCACCGCGGCGATCGCCAGCAGCACGAACGCCCACCAGAAGTGCTGCTTGCCCAAGAGGTACGAACCGTAGAACGCGACCGCGCCGGCGAGCAACCACGGCCACACGAAGCGCCGCCGCGCCCCGGACCGGTCCGAACCGCGCGAGTTGATCAGCATCGCGACCACGGCGAACGCGTACGGGATCGCCGACAGCAGACCGGTCGCGCCGATCCCGGCCGACGAACCCGCCTTGACGATCGACGGCAGCCAGAACACGAAGCCGTAAACCCCGATGCTCCACAACAGATACTGCGCCGCCAGCAGCAGAACCGCCTTGGACCGCAACACTTCCCGCACCGGCCGCTCAGCCGGCTCCGGCAGCTGCGCCTGTTCCGTGGCGATCGCGCTCTCGACCGCGGCACGTCCGGCCGGGTCGAGCCACGGCGTGTCGGCGGGCCGGTCGCGGACCTGCGCGCGGAACACGAAAGCCCAGATCAGCGCCGGAATTCCCTCGATGATGAACATACCGCGCCAGGACGTCGCCTCGATCAGGTACCCGGAAGCCGCCGACAGCCACATCACCGTGACCGGGTTGCCGAGGATCAGGAAAGCGTTGGCCCGGCCGCGTTCCGCCTTCGTGAACCACCGCGCGAGCAGGACGACGAGCGCGGGCAGCACCGCCGCTTCCACCGCGCCGAGCAGGAACCGGACCGCGATCAGCACCGGCACCGAACTGAGCAGGCCCTGCGCGGTCGCCAGGACGCCCCACGCGAGCACCGACCAGAAGATCAGGCTGCGCACACTGCGGCGGTCGGCGTAGAGCACGCCGGGGACCTGCAGCAGGAAGTAGCCGAGGAAGAACGACGCGGCGATCAGGCCGGACGTCGTGCTCGTGAGGTTCAGTTCCTCGGCCATCCCGCCCGCGGTCGCGATCGAGAAGTTCGACCGGTCGAGGTAGGCGAGGCTGTAGGTGACGAAGACGATCGGGATCAGCCGCAGCCAGCGCTGCCTCCCGAGCGTGCCCGCCTGCTCGACGGTGTTCATTCGGTACTCCTGTCGCCGCTGACCCAAGTCCTTGACGAGCTTTCCGTAATCTGGAAAGCTATTCCGCAATGCGGTGAGAGGCAGTGTGCGTCGCCGCGCGCGGGACGTCAAGGGGGTCCGATGGCGGACATGGTCGGCAAGGCTTTACGGGTGCTGTCCCTGCTCGGCGGCTACCCCGAGGGCGTGCCGCTGTCCGAGCTCGCGCGCGCCGCCGGGTATCCGGTGAGCACCACGCATCGGCTGCTCAGTTCCTTGCAGAGCGAGGGATTCGCGCGCAATGACCCGGTGTCGAAGCGGTATTCGCTGGGGCTGCGGCTGTTCGAACTGGGCCAGTCGGTGTCACAGGCGCGCGGATTCGCCGGCGTCGCGCTGCCGGTGATGCAGAAGCTGTCCGCGGAGACCGGCGAGCCGACGCTGCTGGCCGTGCTGGACGGGCACAACCAGGTTTACGTGCACTCGGTGCAGGGGTCGCAGCGGCTGCAGATCCGCGGCGAACCGGGCGCGCGCGGGCCGTTGCACTGCACGTCGATGGGCAAATGCCTGGTCGCGTTCGCGCCCAACCGGGATGAGCTGGTCGCTTCGCTTGAACTGCCCGCGCTGGGCCCGCGCACGATCACCGCGCGCGAGGCGTTCGCGGCGGAGATCGCGGCAGTGCGCGAACGCGGTTTCGCGATCGCCGACGAGGAGCACGAGGAAGGCATCCGCGCGGTCGGCGTTCCGATCCGGACACCGGACGGGACCGCGATCGCCGCCCTGTCCACCGCGGCACCGGCTTACCGGCTGAGCGTTGCGCAGCTAGAGGAGTTCGTGCCTGCTTTGCGTGCTGCGGCAAGGGAATTGGCGGCGTTGCTGCCCCGCTGAGGTCGTGCGCGTTTATGCCGGTTCTCACCGGCATCGCCGCTCACGTGCCGATTTCGCCCCGGATCCACGAGACGAGCTGGTCCACGCGCGCCGCGGTTTCGATGCCGGGCTGCGGACAGTCCGGGCCGAAATTCTCGACCGCGATCAGCGTGTTCTTGCCCTTCACCGGCACGAAGAACGGCGAACCCGAGTCGTCCGGGCACGGGCTGTTCTCGACGGTGCGCTTCTTCAGCGGTTCAAGGGTGATCTCGTTCTTGCGCACCTCGTCGACCTGGAAGTCGCCGCGTTTGATGTGGTCGGTCTGCACGATGACCTTCGAGGACAGCGATCCCCAGCCGACGAAGGTCGTGTGCTGACCGGGATCCGGCGGACCGTCCGGCAGCGCGAGCGGTTCGATGTCGGTGACCGGCTCGGACAGTTTGGCGAGCGCGAGGTCGTTGACCGCGGACTGGCGCGTGTCCACGACCTTCAGCACGTGCCCGCGCGGATCGGAGTCGGTGAGCTTCCCGATCGCGGCGGTCATCGTGTAGTCGGGTTTGCCGCTGACGCGCGTGCCGTCGAGGTCGTGGAAGCAGTGGCCCGCGGTGACGATCCATTGCGGGGCGATCAGCGAACCGCTGCACCCGCCGGTACGGACGCCGCCGCCCTTCTCCGGAATGTCCTTTGAGGACAGTTTGACGCTGAACGGGGTAGGGTGGTCGGGCAGCGCGGGCGGCTGCGCCTTGCTGCTGGCACCGCCGACGTTGCCGGTCCCACCGCTGACTGTGCTGCTGGCGTTGCCCGCGTTGCCGCCGGCGCTGCGCGCGACCGCGACGTTCGACACCGGCTTGGCAGTCTCAGCCTCCGCCGTCCGGTGCAGGCCGACGTAGGCCCCGGCCAGCCCGGCCCCCAGGACCGTGGCGGCCGCCACGGCGCCCAGCCGAAGGCTCGCCCACTGAGCGGAACGTGACTTTGCGTGCACCACGGGGACCAAGATAGCGAAGTTGTTAAGCCGAATGAGTGAGTTTGCCCGATTAATCCGGTGACTTAGGTAGAAACTGACGCGCTTGATACGCCTAGTTTGGACTTGGTCACGGAATGCTAACGGCGCGGGGGTGTTTTGCCTGGACGCTGGGCCGTTTGGCGGCAGCGGCCGGATTGTGCGGGTTGCTCCCGATCAGTGGGACATCCGGCGGGCGCCGGGGTGGTTCGGACGGCCTTGAGGCGGTTACTTCCCGGGGGGCGTGGCGGGTTCTCGGGGGCGGCCTCGATACGGCTTCTCCGGGGCACGGCGCGCGGCGGGTTCCCGGCAGCAGCGCTCGGCAGGGCGATCCGGCTTCTCCGGGGCGCGCGCAGGTTCCCGGCGCGGCGCTCGGCAGGGCGATGCGGAGAACCAGCCGACGTGGCGCACCGGGCGGCTTCCTGCTGACGTCCCTGCACGCCAGGCCGTTCGTCGGAGGCGGAAACCCCTGCCGGGCTCAACGGCGACGGCGCGCGAAGCTCCCCTAGCCGACGGGCGCCGTCCTGCAGGTGCGAGCGGGAGCCGAGAGGCCCGTCCCGCGTTCACGCCCGCACGCTTACGCAGCGGGCAGGTACCGGGGTGCCTGCCGCGCGTGCGACGCCTGCTCGTACGCGTAGGCGAAGTTGAGCAACTGCGCGTCGTGGTATTTCGTGCCCAGGAACGAGATCCCGACTGGCAGCGGGCCGACGAACCCGGCTGGCACGGTGATGTTCGGGTATCCGGCGACGGACGTGTTGCGGGTGCTGCTCAGGAACCGCGGGTCGCCTGGGCGGTCCAGCGGTGAGGCGGGCAAGTCGCTCAGGGTGACGATTGCGTCGAGGCCTTTTGAGGCCAGTACGTCGTCGATCGATCGTTGCGCGATGCCCGTCGCGGTGGCGCGGTGGCGGCGGTAGGCCTGGTCGTTCAGGTTGCTGTCGGCCTTGTTCGAGTCGATCAGCAAGCTTTGGTCGAACAGCGGCATCTCGACGTCGCGGTGCTGATCGTTGTAGGCGATCAGTTCGGACAGGTTCCGCGGGTGGTTGCCGGGGGTCGCGGCGAGGTAGGCGTTCAGGTCGTGTTTGAACTCGGTCAGCAATGCGGGGAGCAGATCCGGTTTGACTGACCAGGAGATGTCTTCGACGTCTGCCCCGTCGACGACCGTGGCGCCCAGTGAGCGCAGAGTGTGCACTGTGGACTCGAAGATCCGGTCGGCTTGTTGGTCGATGCCGGTGTGGCCCTTTCGCCAGATGCCGATTCGCTTGCCGCGCAGGGCGTCGCGGTCCAGTCGGAAGTCTTTCGGGATTGTCGAAGCGGCGGCTACGGAGGCGGGGTCTGCTGGGTCGGCACCGGCTAGTACGGAGAGGGTTAGTGCGGCGTCGGTGACGTTGCGTGCGATCGGCCCGGGGGTGTCGTGCTGGGCGGTGATCGGCACGACGCCGGTGCGGCTCACGACGCCAAGGCTGGTTTTCACGCCGACGGTCGAGGTCGAGGCCGCTGGACACACGATCGAACCGTCGGTTTCGGTGCCGATGGCGACCGTTGCGAGGCCGGCTGCCGCGGCTACTGCCGAACCGCTGGACGAACCGCATGGGCTGCGGTCCAGTGCGTAGGGGTTGCGGGTCTGGCCCGCGATACCGCTCCAACCCGGGATTTGGCCGCCTGAGCGGAAGTTCGACCATTCCGACAGGTTCGCTTTGCCTAGCACGACCGCACCGGCGGCGCGCAGGCGTTGGACCAGGAACGCGTCTTTCGCTGGCCGTGAGCCGAGCATGGCGGTCGAGCCCGCGGTGGTGGTTTGCCGGTCCGCGGTGTCGGTGTTTTCCTTCAGCAGTACTGGGATTCCTTCCAGGGCGCTGCGGGAGGAGCGGGTTCGGCGGCGGGTGTCGCTTTCCTTGGCGGCCGACAGGGCGTCTGGATTGGTTTGCACGACGGCGTGCAGTTCGGGGTTCAGCTCTTCGATCCGGCGCAGGTAGCCGCGAGTGAGTTGTTCCGACGTCAGTTGCCGGTGGTCCATGGCGCGCTGCAGATCGGGAATTGTGGTTTGGTCCAGGAAACGAGAGGGCGAGGCGTCCGCCGCGGCGGGCAGGAGCAGGCCCGCCGCGGTGAGGGCTGCCACTGAAAGTCGCTTCAGTGAGGTGCGCATTGTTCTTCCTTTTACTCGCGGAGGCCAATGGCGTCGATGGGCTTGGCGTGCAGGGTGACCCGAGTGGACAGACCGAGCGAGACCAGGCTGAGCAAGAAGGCTCCGGCGATGATTCCGCCGAATACCGCGGGGGTTCCGGACGGCAGCGGGGTATCGCGCAGGGCAAGGTTGAGCAGTACCAACGGAATTGCTGCCACTACTGTGCCGAGCAATGCCGCGACACCGGCGGTCGTCAACGCTTCCAGGCGCATCATTCGCACGACTTGGCCGCGCGTGGTGCCGATCAATCGCAGCAGGGCGAATTCACGGGAGCGCTGCGCTGTGGTCATCACCAGCGTGTTGGCCACCGAGATCACTACGTAGCCAAGGATCACGCCGACGGCGACGAGGTTCAGGTAGAACTGTTGTTGTCCTGAAGCGCTTTCCACCGCGGAAACGGTGGAGCCTGGTGTCACGGTGAGACCTGGGTAGCGGGCGCTGAGACTGCGCAACGCGGCGGTCATCGCAGCGGGATCAGCGTTCGGGTCTTGGCGCACCAGAACGGAATTGTCCATCCGGTCGCCGGTGTGCGCGCGGGCGAGGCCGGCGGGCAGTACATATTCGCCGAAAGCCTGGTTGTGCGTGTAGACCGCGACCAGTTTCACCTTGGCCGGCCGTCCGTCCGCGAACCAGAAGTCGACCTCGTCGCCGATTTTCTTGTCGTACCAATCGGCTTCGCCCTTGCTCATCGCGACGGTGTCGCCGCGCAGGTCGGCCAGGTTCCCGGACACGACGCCGAGGTCGAGCACACCGCGGACCTGGTCGCCGTCCAATCCCTGCGCTGGGTACTTCATCACGCGCAGCCGTTTCTCCTCCGGGACCGTGGTGACGACATCGGTGCGGATCACCGAAGTGGCGGCCGCGACTCCGGGGAGCGCCCGCGCCGCCGCGGCGACCTCCGGGGAGAGCGCACCGGTGGTGCTCGTCAGGACGTGGTCCGCGGTGGTCGACCGGACGGCCTGCTCCTGCTTGGCCGCGGCGGCCGACGTCTGGCTGTAGAACATCGAGATCGCGAACGAGACCGCGAGCATCACCGGGGTGACCGCCGAGGCGAGCCGCCGGGCGTTGGCCTGGTTGTTCGCGGCGGCCAGGTAGCCGCTGATCCGCGAGACACCGGACAGCACCGGGGCGATGATCCGGGTCATGAAGGCGACCACCTTCGGCCCGAGCACGGAGAGCCCGATCACGACCACCAGCGCGGACATCGAGGAGGCCGCGAGCGCACCGTCGCCGGTCACGTACATCGGGACGGTCGAACCGCCGAAGCCGAGCACCACCAGCAGCCAGCCGATGAGGACCCGGGTCCGGCCCAGTTCGCGGCGTTCGACGGCCGCCTCGCCAAGTGCCTCGATCGGGCGGATCGACGCCGGACGCCGGGCCGCCGACCACGCGGCCAGCCGCGCCGCGCCCAAGCCGAGCAGGAACGCGACGACGAGCGGCAGCGGGCCGACCGCGAGACCGAAGTCGGGCGGAATCACGCCGATCCCGGCGAACGCGTTGCGCAATCCGTAGCCGACCGCCACGCCCAGCCCCGCGCCGAGCACTCCGGCGAGGGTCGCGACCAGCATGGTTTCGGCGCTGATCAGCTTGCGGATCTGCTTCGGCGTGGCCGCGATCGCCCGCAGCAGCGCGAATTCCCGCCGTCGCTGGTTGATCACCAACGCCAGCGTGCTCGAGACGACGAACACCGCGACCAGGATCGCGAACCCGCCGAACGAACCCGCGAGGGCGAACAGCAGCACCCGGGTTTGGCTCACGTCGAGGAATTCGACGGTGCTGCGGCTCATCCCGGTGGTCACCGTGACCGGTTCGCCGCTGACTGCCGCGCTGATCCGGTCTTCCAGCTCGCCCGTCGACACTCCGGGGGCGGCGAGCACGCCGACCGCGTGGACCTGGCCGGGCTTGCCGGAGAGATCAGCGGCGCGTGCGGCGGAGAAGAACAGGGCCGACTGCCGGGTCAGCCCGGTGCCGGATTTGGGCGTGGCGATGCCGGTGACGCGGAACTCCATCGGCGTGGAGCGAGTCGAAATCCGCACCGTGCTGCCGACCGAAACTCCGCTGCGGGCCGCCAGTTCCGCGTCGAAAACGACCTCGTTCGCTGCTTCCGGCGCATGGCCTTCGCGCAGAGAGAACGGGGCCAGCACGGCCGCGTCCCAGTTGTGTCCGCGCGACTGGGTGCCGTTCGGGCCGGTGAGCACCTGGCCGCTGGACGTCACGACGTTCGCCGGGAAGTCCTGCTCCGGTACTGCCTGCCGCACCCCGGGCACGTCGGCGATCCGCTTGATCAGCGTTTCGGGCACCGTGGTCTGTTCGGTGACCTGCTCGGACTCGCCGAAATCCGCGCCAGGGGGCTTCGTGGTCTGCACCCCGCCGACCACCACCGCCGCTTCGGCGTAACGCTGGGTCGGGACTCCGGCGCGAAGACCGGATTCCATGAGAATGCCGCAGCCCGCGACGAGCGCGGTGCCGCAGAGGATCGCGATGAACGCGCCGACGAACCCGCTCAGCCGGGTCTTCGTCGTCTGCCAAGCCAACGACCACATGGCGGTCACCACTCCCCGAGGTGGGTCATCCGCTCGGCGACCCGTTCCGGGGTCGGCTGCGGGAGATGGCCGGCGAGCTTGCCGTCGGCGAGGAACAGCACCCCGTGCGCGGCGGACGCGGCGACCGGGTCGTGGGTGACCATCAACACGGTCTGTCCCATCTGGTCGACTACGGTGCGCAACAGGTCGAGCACCTGACGCGCGGTACGGGTGTCGAGCGCGCCGGTCGGTTCGTCGGCGAGCACGACCTCGGGCCGGGTGATCAGCGCGCGGGCGATCGCGACGCGCTGCTGCTGACCGCCGGACAGTTCCGCCGGACGGTGCTCCAGCCGCTTCGCGATGCCGACGCCGTCGACGATCTCGCGCAGCCAGCGGGCGTCCGGCTTCTTGCCAGCCAACCGCATCGGCAGGGTGATGTTCTGCAGCACGTTCAGCGACGGCAGCAGGTTGTAGGCCTGGAAAATGAACCCGATCCGGGTCCGGCGCAATTCGGTGAGCGCGCGCTCGCGGAGCCCGCCGAGTTCGGTTTCGCCGAGCAGCACCTTGCCCGAACTCGGCTTGTCCAGTCCGGCCGCGCAGTGCAGGAAGGTGCTCTTTCCGGATCCGGACGGCCCCATCACCGCGGTGAACGAGCCTCGCTGGATCCCGACCGACACGCCGTCCAGCGCGGTGACCGCGCCGTCGCCGGAGCCGTAGATCTTGCGCACCGCTTCCAGCCTCAGGGCGTGTGTTCCGCCTGTGTTCATCTTCGTGTCGCTCCTCGGACCAGCAGATTCTCTGTCGGTAACGAAGCTATGGCGACAGGTGCGCGAAAACGATCCCGAGCGCGGGAGTCTTGGGGGTAGCGCAGGCACCACCACACCCGGTGAGGAAGTCCTAATGGGACACTGTGCGGGTGAAAGGCTGGCTGCGCTCGTGGTGGTCCGGACTCCGCTACTTGCTGGTCGGGGCCGCGACCTCGTTCCTCGCCATGCTGCTCTTTTTCGCCATGGCGGTCGTGCTCATGACGTGCCTGATCGGCGTCGGGATCCCCGCGCTCCCGGTGGCGCTGAAACTGATCCGCTACCCGCTGCGCTTCGAACGCCGTCGCGCCGGGCGCAGGCTCGGCGAGCCGATCGCGGAGCCGTACGCCAACGTTTCGCCGATTCGCGACCCGGCGAGTCTGCGGGACCTCGCGTGGCTCACGGTGCACGCGGTGCTCGGCTTCATCGTCGGCGTGCTCGCGTTCGGCCTGCCGCTCGGCGGGCTGCGCCAGATCCTCACCGGCGTGTTCTGGTGGCTGGTGCCCGGCGGAATCCCCAGTTCGCTGGCGTTCGTGGTGAACTCGTGGCCGCTGGCCGCGCTCTGCGTGTTCAGCGGGATCGTGATGATCGCGCTCACCTTTTGGGCCGCGCCGCTTGCTCGCTGGCAAGCGCTGGCGACGCGGGCGCTTCTCGGCCCGCGGCCCGGGGCTTCGCTGACCGACCGGGTCGTCGAACTGACCGCGACCCGCGCCGCCGCGCTCGAAGCGCACGGTGCCGAACTCCGCCGGCTCGAACGCGATCTGCACGACGGGACGCAGGCCCGGCTGTCCGCGGTCGTGCTGCAACTCGGGATCGCCGACCAGCTTTTCGAAGGAAATCCGGCCAAGGCAAGGGAACTGCTCAGCAAGGCACAGGACGCGGCGACCGAAGCGCTCGCCGAATTGCGCACGGTCGTGCGGAGCATCCACCCGCCGCTGCTGACCGACCGCGGCCTCGACGGCGCGATCACCGCACTCGCCGACCGGTGCGCGGTTCCGTGCACTGTGGACGTTCGCAGCTCCGCGCGCCGCCCGGCCGCGGTCGAGGCGGCGGTGTACTTCATCGTCGCCGAAACACTGGCGAACGTGACCAAGCATTCGGGAGCCGAACAGGCGTCGATTACGCTCGACGGCACCGTCGACACCCTGCGGATCCGCATCCGCGACGACGGGCGCGGCGGTGCGGACGAATCCCAGGGCAGCGGACTGGCCGGGATCCGGAAACGCGCCGAAGCTTTCGACGGGACGGTCACGCTCACGAGCCCGCCCGGTGGACCGACTGTTCTGGAAGTGGAGTTGCCATGCGGGTCGTGATCGTCGAGGACGACGCCCTGCTGCGAGAAGGTTTGGTGTTGCTGCTGGACACCTCGGGCATCGAGGTCGCCGCGGCTTTCGACAACACCGGCGAATTCCTCGCTTTCGTCCGCGAAGACCGCCCGGACGCGGTGATCACCGACGTCCGGCTGCCCCCGACGCACACCGACGAGGGCCTGCGTGCGGCCGTGCAAGCGCGGCAGCTGCACCCCGGGCTGCCGGTGCTGGTGTTGTCCGCGCACGTGGAAACCGGCTACGCGGCGGAACTGCTCGCGGACGGCAAGGGCGCGGTCGGGTACCTGCTCAAGGAACGCGTCGGCAAGGTCGCGAAGTTCCTCGACTCACTGCATCGGGTGGCAGACGGCGGCACGGCGATGGACCCGGAGGTGGTGACCCAGCTGCTGGCCCACCGCCGCGACCCGATCGACGCGCTGACCGCACGCGAACGCGAGGTGCTCGGCCTGATGGCCGAGGGCTACAACAACGCCACGATCGCGGAACTGCTGGTGGTCAGCGACGGAACGGTGCTCAAGCACATCCGCAACATCTTCGCGAAACTGGGCCTGCCGGAGGACAGCGGGCACCGGCGGGTGCTGGCGGTGCTGGCCTATTTGAACGGGAAGAGGTAGCGCAGGCGCTACCACGAAGTTGGGGGTCTGCGGCGTGGTTGACGCCCTCGCCTCTCCATAGTGTTCTCGGCATGGAAACTTCCCGTAGCCGCACCGCCGGCGGCCCTGTTGTGACTACCTTGCTGTGGCTGGTTTTTCTCGCCGGTGCCGCCGCCAATTCGCTCGGCCAGTTCGCCGGGCTGGAGGACACTTACCGGTACATCGGCGGCGGAATCGCGGCGGCGTGCCTGGTGTTGTTGCTGGTGCGTTTTCTGGCCCGCCGCAAGGATTGACCCGAAGAAGGGGCTGGGCAGCGCACACCCAGCCCCTTCAGTCTCAGGACACCTTGGGCGTCGCCCGCGCGCCGAAGTGCAGGTACGGCTCGCCGGTCGGCAGGGTGTAGAACAGCACCGGCGTCCAGAACTGCCCGCCCGGCATGCGGAGCACGAACAGCGTGTCCGAGACCGCCACCAGGTCGTATTCCTGGACCTTGTCCGGCATCAGCTCCGCCAGCGGTCCGGTCGTCGTGTACACGACCCGCAGGCCGCCCTCGCGTTCCACCACCTCGACGTGCGCGCCAGCGCGTTCGTACACGCCGAGGTGCCGGCTCACGTCGACGGTGACCGGCGTGGCCGGGGGTTCGAGCGGAAGCGGCATGGCGACGTCGGCGAGTTCGGCGAAGATTTCCCGGTACAGCTCGGTGAACAGGTCCCGGGCGTGGCCGCCGTTCGTCAGCAGCGTGACCGCGAGGCCCGCGTCCGGCAGCAGGCGCAGGAACGCCGACTGGCCGATCGTGTTGCCGTCGTGCCCGATGACGCGCCGGCCGCCCCACTCGTCGCGGATCCAGCCGAGGCCCCACGAATCGCCGAGCGTGTGCTTGTCCGGGACGTCCGCCTGTTTTTCCGCCATCGCGGCGGCCGATTCCGCCGACAGGATCCGCGTGCCGTCCTCGGTCAGGCCGCCGGTGAGGTGCAGGCGGGCGAACGCGAGGACGTCCTTCGCGCGCGCGGTGATCAGGCCGGCCGGTCCGGCCGAGCGGGGCAACTGCCAGACCGGGGCCGGAGCCGGATCCTGGTCATCCGGCGCGACGTGTCCGACGGCGGCGCGGAACAGCAGCGCCTCCTCCGGCAGCGTGACGGTGTGGGTGAGACCGAGCGGGGTGTACAGCTTGTCCCGCATCGCGGCGTCCCAGGTCTTCCCGGTGAGCTTCTCGATCACCCGGCCCATGAGGACGAAACCCGAGTTGCAGTAGGAGAAAGTCGCGCCGAGAGGATGGTTCTGCGCGGCCTCGTCCAGCAGGTCGACGAACTTCTCGACGCAGTCGTCGCCGCGGCCGGTGTCGGTGAAGATATCGCCGTCGATGCCGCTGGTGTGCGTCAGCAAGTGCCGCATGGTGACGCGCTTGGTCACCTCTGGGTCCGACAGGCGCAGTTCGGGCAGCACGTCGACGATCGGCGCGTCGAGGTCGAGCAGCCCCTCGTCGACGAGCTGCATCACCACGGTCGACGTCCATACCTTGGAGATCGAGCCGATCTGGAACAGCGAGTCCTCGGTGACCTCGACCTCCGTCTTCTTGCTCAGCACACCGTGGGTCGCGAACACCTCCTCGCCGGTGTCGACGCGCAGGATGCCCAGCGACGCACCGGGAACATCGTGCTTGCGCGCCAGTTCCGCCAGCCGCCGGCTCCAGTGCGCGGCCTCGATCGGCACCCGCGAACCGGCGTACTGCTCGACCCAGTCGACCACGCGCCGGTTGTAGTCGGCGCGGTGCGACGGCGGACCGTCCAAAACGAACAGATGCGCGCCGCCCGGGTACAGCACCAGGCGGGACGGCACGTCCCGCTCGCGCAGCGCGGTGAACCACTGCTCGGCCTGACCGACCGGGCAGCGGACGTCTTCGCCGCCGTGCAGGATCAGCGTCGGCGTGCGGACGTTCTCGACCTGCGCGTGCGGCGAGGAGTCCGCGTAGTGGCCCGACGAGAGTCCGGAGAATTCGTTGACAGCCATGAAATGCCCGCCGTCGGACGTGCCGGCCAGGCTGGTCAGGTCGCTGACCACGCCACCGGCGACGGCAGCGGCGAAGCGGTCGTCGCGGCTGGTCAGGTAGCAGGTCATGTAGCCGCCGTAGCTGTACCCGGTGACGGCGAGCCGGTCCGGGTCGGCGAGGCCTTCGGCGACGAGCTGGTCGATCGGTTCGAGGAAGTCCGGTGCGTCCGCTTGGCCCCACGCGCCGACCGCCGCGGTGTAGAACGCTTCGCCGTAACCGTCGCTGGCTCGCGGGTTGATCAGCAGCACTGCCCAGCCGCGCGCGGCAAGGGTCTGGTGGTACAGGTGAATCGAGTCCGCGGCACCGTTCCAGGCATTGTGCGGGCCGCCGTGGATGTCGATCAGCAGCGGCTGCGCGCCAGTGCGTTCAGCGTCGCGGATGAGCCAGCCCTGCACCACGGTGCCGTCGCTGATGGTGAATTCGCGCGATTCCCGGGTGAACAATTCCACTTCGGACACTGCGTCGCCGTGCTTCGTTCGCACGTCGACTTTGCCCGTGGCGCGGTCGAGGACGGCGACCTCGCCGAAGGATTCGTTGGTGGACAGCACAATCGCGGCCTGGTCGCCGACTAAGTCCACTCCGGACACCACATTGCCGTCACCGGTCAGCACCGCGCGAGGCTCGCCACCGGCAAGGTCCACTTCGTACAGATGAGTGCAGCCGCGGTCGCGGATCGCGAACAGCACGACGTCGCCCGCCTCGGTAAGCTGCGGCAGCGCACCCGGGTAGCCGGGGCCGCCGGGCATCACATTGCGGTCAAGGCTGGCGGCCAGGTTGACCGTCTCGCCGCCGTCGAGCGGAACGCGCAGCAGACCGAGGTGTCCAGTGGTGGTGTCGGTGCGGCCGACCACCAGCAGCGCCTTGCCGTCCTTGGTCCAGCCGACCGTGGCCGCCATGCCCTCGTCGGTGCCGACCAGGCGCGGTTCGGCGTTCCGCTCGGTGACGTCGAGGACGTAGGCGGCGGACCGGAAGGTGAGGTCGGCGTCGTCGTCCAGTGCCGCGGTGAACGCCACGTGCTTGCCGTCGGGCGACCAGGCGGGCTGGCCCGCGTGCCAATCGCCAAACGTGCGCTGCTGGACTTCGCCGGTGGCGACGTCGAGGACGTGGACGTGGCTGCGGAGCGTCTTCAGCAGGCCGGGGCCGTCGGACTTGTAGTCCAGCCGCTCGGCGACGATCGGCGTGTTCGCCGGCGGCGCTTCGACAACCGCGGCGAGGTCGATCGCCGCGGAGAACGCGATCTTGCTGCCGTCCGGGCTCCACACCGGCGCGCCCGCGCCGAGCGGGAGCTTGGTGAGCTGCTCGGCCTCGCCGCCGTCCGCCGGGAGAACCCAGACCTGCGGCGGACCGTCCTGGGCGCGCAGGAACGCCAGCCGCGAACCGTCCGGGGACCATTTCGGCGCCGCGTCCGCGTTTCCGCGTGTGAGCTGGCGGGCTTCGCCGGAGGAGGCGCCGACCGTCCACAGCGCGTCGACGTTCCGGTCCTCCTCCCGGTCCGCGGTCCGGACCACGTAGGCGATCCGGCTGCCGTCCGGCGAAAGGGCGGGCTGACTGGGCGCGGCGAGGTCGTACAGGTCATCGATGCCGAGACGGCGGGTCATACGCTGGCTCCTTGAGAGATCGCGGGCTCGTGGCCCTGGGATTCGGCACTGTGCTGATCGTTCCTGATCCGGCCACAGCCACGGCCCAATGGCTTCTTAGCAACGGTTACGTGCCGAGTGGGGGGCGGCCTTCTTTTGGCCGGATTCGGCGAAATGGCAGGCCGACGCGTGCCGCCGGGGCGCGGAGTCCTCGGCCGGATCGGCCTGGAGGCAGATCTCGCGGTCGCTCCGCACGAGAGGACCGACCGGGCAGCGCGGGTGGTACCGGCAGCCCGCGGGCGGATAGTGCGGATCCGGCGGTTCCGCGTCCGCGGTCGCACCGGGTTCCGCGTCGAACAGCGACTTGTGCGCCGACGGGGCGGCGTCGAGCAGGTCGCGGGTGTAGGGGTGTTGCGGATCGGCGAGCACCTGCTCGGCCGGTCCCGCCTCGACGATCCGGCCGAGGTACATCACCGCGACGAAATCGCTGAGATACCGGATCACGGCGAGGTTGTGCGAGATGAACAGCATCGACAGGCCGAGCTGCCGCTGCACCGAACGCACGAGGTTGAGCACCGCGCCCTGCACCGAAACGTCGAGCGCGGAGGTGATCTCGTCGGCGATCAGCGCCTCCGGCCGGCCCGCGAGAGCCCGGGCGAGCGCGACGCGTTGCCGCTGCCCGCCAGACAGCTGCCCCGGGAGATGCGTGGCCCGTTCGGGATCGAGATTGACCAGTTCCAGCAGCCGGGCGACCTCGGCCGCGCGGTCGGTCCCGCGCGGCATGGCTTCGGCGATCGACTCGCCGATGGTCATCCGCGGGTTGAGCGAGGAATACGGATCCTGGAACACCATCTGCAGCGGACGCCGGCGCGGCAGTTTCCGCACGTCGACGCCGCCGAGCAGCACCCGTCCGGCGCTCACCGGCGACAGTCCGACGGCTGCCCGCGCGAGCGTCGACTTGCCCGAGCCCGACTCGCCGACGAGCCCGACGACCTTGCCCGCCGGGACGGTCAGCGAAACGCCGTCCACCGCGGTGAGCCCGCGCCGTCCGCCGTACCGGACGCTGACCGAATCGAAAGCCAGCTCGCTCATTCCGCCCCTCCCGCCACGACGAGTCCCGCTTCTTCCGACAGTGCCGCATCCGGATGCCAGCACGCCACCCGGTGTTCCGGCGCGAGCACGGTCAGTTCCGGGTCCTCCTCGCGACACCGGTCGGTCGCCACCGGGCACCGGCTCGCGAACGCGCAGCCGGACGGCATCCGGTCCGGTTCCGGCGGACGGCCGGGGATCACCGCGAGCGGCGCGTCCGGGTCCGTGTCCAGGTCGAGTGTCGTGGCCAGCAGCGCCCGCGTGTACGGATGCCGCGGTGTGATGTCCGGTCCGGCGGCGGGCAGATCCTCGACGATCCGTCCGGCGTACATCACCAGAATCCGTTCGCACGTCTGGGAAACGACCGCGATGTCGTGGCTGATCAGGATGATCGCGGTGTCCCGTTCGGCGCGGGTCTGGGCCAGCAACCGGAGCAGCTGTCGTTGCACAGTCACGTCCAGCGCGGTCGTCGGTTCGTCCGCGATGATCAGCCGGGGGTCGCCCATCAGGCCCATGCCGATCATCGCGCGCTGCCGCATGCCGCCGGAGAACTCGTGCGGATACTGCTTCGCGCGCCGTTCCGCCGCCGGAATCCGTACCGCACGCAGCCGGTCGACGGCCCGTTCGAACGCCTTGGCCCGCGAAAGACCGTGGTGCTGCTCGGAAACCTCGGCGAGCTGGCGGCCGATCCGCCGGGTCGGGTTGAACGACGTCATCGGGTCCTGGAACACCATCGCCAGCGACGTGCCGAGCAGCGTCCGCAGTTCGCGTTCCGGCGTGGTGAGCACGGGGGTTCCGGCGAAGTCCAGCCGGTCCGCGGTCACCGAACCCGGCGATTCGATCAGCCGCGACACCGCGAGCCCGGTCAGGCTCTTGCCCGAACCGGATTCGCCGACCACTCCGATCGCCTCGCCCGCCCGCACCGTGAAACTCACACCGCGCACCGGAACCGTCCAGCCTGTCGGCCGGGGGAACGCGACTTCCAGGTTCTCGACCACCAGTACGGCGTCGTCCGCTGCCCCGGAGTCCACTTTGGACTTTCGGCGCACCCGGGGAGTCAACCGCGGCAACCGGGTCCGCACGCCGATCACCCCGGCGACAGTCTCGCCGAACAGGTTGAAAGCCAGTCCCGCGATCACCACCGCGACGCCGGGCGCGAGTGCCGCCGCGGGGTTGACGTAAATGCCGTTGAGGCCTTCGTTGAGCAGCCGTCCCCAGTCGTAATCCGGGGCCTGCACACCGATTCCGAGGAACGACAATCCGGAGAACGCCAGCAGCGAACCACCGGCGCCCATGGTGGCGTTGACCGCCAGCGGCTCGCCGATGTTCGGCAGGATGTGCCGGAACAGCAACCGGATCCGGCCCACTCCGGCGACCCGGGCAGCGGACACGAAGTCCCGCCCGGCCACCGAAGCCGACAACGTCTGCGTCAGCCGGGCGAACTGCGGCGTCAGCGCGAACCCGATCGCCATCACCGCGCCTTGCGTGCCCACGCCGAAGATCACCGCGAAGAACAGCACCAGCAGCAGGCCAGGGAACGCGACCGCGATGTTGATCGCCGCGGTCAGCAGTCTGCCGAGCGGACGCGGCAGTACCGCGGGCAGCATGCCGAGCACGAGACCGCTCGCGACACCGAGCGCCGCCGCGATCAGCGCCAGCACCACCGACAGCCGGGTCGCCACGAGCACGCGGTAGAAAATGTCGCGGCCCAGTTCGTCGGTGCCGACCAGGTGGTCGCCCGAGGGGCCCTGGCTGATCGCGTTCGTGTCGATCGCCGAAGCCGCGTTCTGCCACAGGATCGGGCCCAGCACCGCGAGCGCGATCACCAGCACGAGCAGGGCCGCGGAGAACGCGCCGAGCGGGGTGCGCACGGCGGCCAGCCATTGTTGTCCGCGCCGTTTCGCCATCTCAGTTCTCCCGGATCGTCGAACGCGGATCGAGGACCGCCAGCAGCAGGTCCACGATGAGGTTCACCAGCAGCACGCCGATGCCGTACACGAGCACGATCCCCTGCACCAGCGGATAGTCCTTCTGCAGAATGGATTGCGAGATCGTGGAACCGAGGCCCGGCCAGGCGAAGACGTTCTCCACCAGCACGGTCCCCGCGACCAGGGTGGTGAGCATCATCCCGCCGAGCGTCAGGGTCGCGGTCAGCGCGTTCGGCAGCGCGTGGCGGAGATAGACCAGGCGCGCGGGCAGCCGTTTCGCCCGTGCGGTGCGGACGAAGTCGTTGCCCAGCACGGAAAGTGCCTCCACCCGGACGATCCGGGACAGTGTCGAGGTCGGGCCCAGTGCCAGCGCGATGATCGGCAGCACCAGCGAGCCCGCGCCGTCGTGGCCGGCCACCGGGAACCAGCCGAGCTGCACCGCGAAAAACGCCACCAGCGCCACCGCGACCAGGAACTCCGGGATCGCGGCGAACAGCACCGTGGTCGAGGTGAACCCCAGTTCGGCGCCGCGGTGCCTGCCGCCGCGGGTCAGCACGGCGAACGTCAGTCCGATCGGGATCGCCAGCCCGATGACCAGCACGAAAGCGGGCAACGCCAGCTGCAGCGTCGCCGGGAGCCGGTCCGAGATGACGTCGCCGACCGGCTGCCCGGTCAGCATCGAGGTGCCGAAGTCACCGCGGAACAGGCCGCCGAAGTAGTCGAGGTACTGCTGCCACAGCGGATGGTCCAGGCCGAGCGCGGCCCGCCGGGCGTTGACCAGCTCGATCGGCGCGGTCAGGCCGAGCGCCGAGCGAACCGGATCGCCCGGGATCAGCTGGATCATCAGGAACGCCATGGTCACCAGCACCCACAGCGACACCACGAACCGCCCGAGGCGGCGGGCGCCGAAGGTCAGCCAGGGACTGACCTTCGGGCCCGCGACGGCGATCGCGCCGGTCATCAGGCGTACATCCGGATCGTGGTCGGCTTGATGTAGCCGTTGACGATCTCGAACTTCGCGTTGCTGCCGTAGGTCGGGATGACCGAGTTGGCGAACTGCACGACGTCCTGCTTCTCGAACAGCGCCGATTCCGCGGCCATCCAGTCCGCGCAGCCCGCCTGCCCGGCCTGCGTGGCCGCCTTGGCGACCAGCGCGTCGTACTGCGGGTTCTTGATGTGCGCGAAGTTCGTGCCCTGCGGCGGCTGTCCGCCGGACACGAACGGCACCAGCTGGCTGGGCAGCGTGAGGCCGAGCGGAGCCATCGAGATGTCCCACTCGCCGGTGGCGAACAGCAACTGGCTGAGACCCGGGCTGTCGACTCCCTTCAGCTTGACGTCGACGCCGACGCTCTTCCAGCCCTGCTGCATCAGCTCCGCGCCCGGGGGCATCGTCGGACCGGCCTGCGTGCCGTAGATCGCGGTCAGCGCGAGCCGCTTCCCGTCCTTCACGCGGATGCCGTCCGGTCCCGGTTTCCAGCCCGCCGCGTCGAACGCCGCCTTGGCCGCGGCGACGTCGAAGCCAGGGATCTTCCCGGTGACCGAATCGCCCTCGCACGGCCGCGGTTCGATGGTGACCATGCCCTTGACCGGCGCGCTGCCGTCGCGGGTCAGCACCTTCGCGACCTGCGGCAGGTCGATCGCCTGGGTCAGCGCGCGGCGCATCGCCTGGTCCGCGCCGAACCGGCCGGGCGCCTGGTTGAAGAACAGCTCGCCGAACGGGGAGACGATGTCGGCGTGGTACAGCCGCTGCGCCTTCAGCCGCTGCTGGTCCTGCCCGATCACCGAGCCGGCGTTGACCTCGCCGGACAGCAGCAGGTTCGACATCGTGGTCATGTTCGGGATGACCCGGATGTTGACCTTGTCCGGCAATCCCTGCTGCTTCGGGTCGAACTGGCCGGGCCCCCACGTGTAGTCCTTGCGCCGGGTCAGCGTGTAGTGGTCGTTCGGCACGATCTCGGTCATGGTGAACATGCCGGTGCCGTTTTCGCCCTTGGCGAGCGTCTTCCGGTCGGCCAGCCCCTTGGCGCAGACGATCGGCAGGCCGGCGATGTTGCGGAGCAGGAACGCGTCCGGCGCCCCGCTGGTGATCGTCACCTTGTCCGCGTTGGCGACCGCCTTCGTGCCGGGCGACACCGTGACGCCGGCGAGCGGGGACTTGTTCGCCGGATCGCCGATGAAGTTGATGTTCGCCGCGACGTCGGCCGCGGTGAGCGGGCTGCCGTCGGAGCAGGTGACGCCCTTGCGCAGGGTGAAGGACGCGGTGGTCGTAGTGGCTTCCCACTTCTCCGCGAGCGCCGCTTCCGGCTGGCCCTTCGCGTCGAGGTTGATCAGGGCGTCGTAGAGGAACTGGTCGAGGTTGCGGGCGACCGACAGCACGGTGATCGCCGGGTCGAGCGTTCCCGGATCGGTCGGGATGGCATAGGTGAAAGTCTTGCCGTCGACCAGTTTCTGGTTCGCAGTCCGGTCCGTCCCGGATTGCGCTGATCCCCCGCACGCGCTCACGGTCAAGGCCACCACGCCCGCCATCGCGGCGGTGAGCCGGGCAGTTTTCATGGGATTTCTCCTACGGGGTCACGCTCTGGAGGTGGTCGATCGCCAGCCGGGCGGCGGCGCCGATGGACGCGTCGACCGCGGGAAGGCGGTCTTCGAGAGAATGCGCGCGAGTGAACACCGCGACCGCGAACCGGCGGCCGTCCCCCAAGGTCACCACGCCTGCTTCGTTGCGGATTCCGGGCAGCGTCCCGGTTTTCGCCGCGACCCGCACGCCGGACGGGAAACCCGACGACAGCCGGTGCGGCCAGATCTGCTGCGCCATGATCGTGCGGACCCGTTCGCACGCTTGCGGTTCGCCCGCGCGGTCGGTCCAGATCGCGTCGAGCAATTCGGTGATCTCGCGCGGCGTGGACGACGTGGTGCGTTCCGGATCCCGGACCGACAGCTTGTCCATCTGTTCCGGCGTCGCTTCGCCGAACAGTGCCTCGAGATCCGAATCCGGGGTGCCGCCGAGATCCGCGACGACGGACGCGAACAGGTCCTCGCAGCAGCCGATCAGCCGGGTGCGGGCGAGCCCGAGATCGGCCAGCACCCGGTCCACCGTTTCCTGGCCGAGCCGGTGGTAGAGGACGTCGGTCGCGGCGTTGTCGCTCATCGTGAGCATGAAGTGCGCGAGGTCGCGCCAGCTCATCTCGACGTCGTCGGCGCAGCCCGCGGTGCCGATGCCGCCGATCCGGTACCGCGCGGTCACCTTCGTCCGTTCGGTGTCGTCCAGCCGTCCGGCGGCGACCTCGCGGGCATAGGCGAGCGCCACCGGGATCTTGAACACCGAGGCGAGGACGACCGGGTCGTCTCCGCCGACTGACACCGCGGGGCCCGGCACGCCGATCTCCCGGGCGTGCAGGAACCCGTCCGCGTAAGCGTCGGCGAAGACGGCCTCGATTCGTTCGCGGATCCCGCTCACTGGGAGACCCGTCGGTCCGCACGCCCGGTGTGGAGGAACTGCGCGTGGCCGTTGCCGTCGTCGCCGACGAACGCGTGTGCCATGTAGACACCGGGCAACTGCGCGGTTTTCGCGACGAACGTGTCACCCTGACTCGGCAGCAGTTCTTCTTTCCCCGAGGGTGCGCCGATCTCGGCGAAGATTCCCTTCGGAGTGCGTTCCATCCAGAGCTTGCCGTCTTCCTCGGTGACGACGGTGTCGGCGACCATCGACGAGTACTCGCCCACGTACCGGGAAAAGTCGGCCGGAGCGGCGGCGGAATTCGGCTCGGGCCGCGCCGGAACGGTGACGCCCGCGAGTTCGTCCAGCAGCTTCGTGAAAATCTCCTGGTAGACGTGCATCGGCTGACCGCCGTTGGTCAGCAGCGCGACCGCGACGCCCTTCTCCGGAACCACGCGCAGGAAGGCCGACTGGCCGATGGTGCCGCCGTCGTGGCCGATCACCTTGCCGCCGTCCCAGTCGAAGAGCATCCAGCCGAGCCCCCAGTGCTCGGCCATGCCGAGGTCAGGCACGTCGACCTGCGGTTCGCGCATCGCGAGCAGCGACTCCGGCAGCAGCACCTGGGTGCCGTCGTCGGCCTTGCCGTCGTTCAGGTGCATCCGGACGAACGTCAGCAGGTCGCGCGGGCGCATCGCGAGCGTCGACCCGGCGGGCGAGTTCGAGCGGGTGAGCGCCCAGATCGGCGCGGGCACCGGGTCGTCGCCCGGCTTCGGGGAGACGTGGCCGATCGCGGCCCGGCAGCGGATCGCGTCGTACGGGCCGGACGCCGCGTGGGTCAGGCCGAGCGGAGCGAAGAGGTGCTCGCGCACGCAGTCGTCCCAGCACTTGCCGCGCAGCACCTCGATGACGCGGCCGAGCACGCAGTAGCCGGCGTTGTTGTAGGAGAACCGCTCGCCCGGCGGGAAGAGCTGGGGCACGTCGGACAGCGTCGCGACGAACTTCTCCACCGCGTCGTCACCGACCCCGGTGTCGGTGAAAATGTCCCCTTCGAAACCGGCGGTGTGACAGGTCAGCTGACGGACGGTGATCGCCGCCGCGGCCTCGTCGTCGCCGAGCACGAACTCGGGAAGGTAGTCGCGCACCGGCCGGTCGAGGTCCAGCTTGCCCTCGTCGACGAGCTGCATCGCCAGCGTGGTCGTCCACACCTTGGTGATCGAGCCGATCTGGAACACCGAGTCCACAGTGGACTCCACGCCGGTGCCCTTGTTCAGGATGCCCGCCGCGTGGTCGATCACCTCACCGTCGGCGAGCACCGCGATCGCGGCTCCGGGGACCTGATGCTCGGCCAGCAGAGCGGCGAAGTTCTCCTGAAGCCAGGTCTCGATCTCGGAAATTTTCGACATGTGCACCTTCTGTCCGGGGGATGGTGGACCGGCGTTTCGGAAATGCTAGGTCGGTGGCGGACGTCACTTGTTCGTCCGGACCGAGGAGAGCGAGGGGAAAGTTCCTCCGCTCCGACGAATCAAGCCGCGCGCAGGGACTCCACTGCCGTCGCCGCGGCGAAACCGATGAACGCGTCGCGCTCGGGCACCCTCGACCGGGAATCCTCGGCGCGGGTGAACACGGCGACCGCGTACCGGCCGCCGTCCGGGTACTCGACCACGCCGACCTCGTTGCGCACGGCGGGCAACGTGCCGGTTTTGCCGCTGGTGCGGATGCGATCGTCCGGGAACCCGGAACGCAGCCGGTGCGGCCAGACCTGCAGTTCCATCCAGCGCCGGACGTCCGCGCACGCCTCCGGGGCGGCCGCCTCGTCGCGCCAGACCAGTCCCAGCAGGCGGGTCATTTCGGCGGCGGTGGTGCTGCAGGATTTCTCCGGTTGCAACGCGCGCAACCCGGAAACCTGTTCGTAGGTCAGTTCGGCGAGCGCCCGTTCGTCGTCCTCGTAAGAAACTCCGAGATCCTCGCCGATAGTGGCGAGCAGTTCACCGCAGTCCTGCGGCACGACGGTGTGCGTGAATCCGAGTCGCCGCAACGTGCTATTCACCGCGTCTTTGCCGACCTCGGCGAGAATGAGGTCGGTGGCGACGTTGTCACTGATTCCGATCATCAGGATCGCCAAATCGTGCCAGGACATCGAGACTTCGTGCCGGAAGGTGGCGAGGCCGTACGGGCTCGGCGTCGGATGCCCTGGCTGGACGGTGATCCGGGTACCGAGATCGAGCTTTCCTTCGGTGGCCTGACAGGCGAGTTCCAGCGCGATCGGAACCTTGAACACCGACGCGGGAACGACCGGGACATCCTCCCCGATGCCGAGACTGCGGGTGCCGTCGACCTCGGCGGCGTGCAGCCGGACCTCGACGCCGACCTCCTTGGCGCGGCGGGCGATCGTTTCGGATGCGGTGGCCATGACGCTCCTGTCTACTGTGGACTTCTCCGGCAGCAGGCAGGGAGTGGCTGGGGTGAAAGGGAACCTCGCTGTTCCGGCCTGCCGGGTTCTCATTGTGCGGGAGGTCGGACGGGAGCGGGTTGGTGCGATAGCAGGAAGGTTGCGGAGAGGTTTCCTGTTGGTGGAGCTGGGCGGGGTTCTCGTGAGTGTTTATGCCGGTTAGAACCGGCATTGCCACTCACGACGTCTCCTCGGCCCTCTCCACCCGCGGCAGCAAGTGCAACTGCACCATCGCCGCGAACCGGTCACCCGGATCGTCGAGATCGATCCCGCCGACCTCGGCCAGCCGGCGCAACCGGTACCGGAACGTGCTCGGATGCACGTACGCCGCCGCCGAAGCCGCGCTGATGTCCCCGAACGAATCGAGCCAGCACCGCAGCGTGTGCACCAGCTGGGACTGATGTTTGGTGTCGTACTCCAGCAGCCGCGCGATCGGCCCGGTCGCCACGTCGCCGCGCGCCGCGGAAAGGTCGGCCAGTTCCAGCATCAGCGCCTCGATGTGCGCGTCCTCGGCGGTGATCACCCGTTTCGAGCCGCCGTTGGTGAGCAACACGCGCAACGCCCGGTCGGCCCCGTCGCGAGACGCGCGCAGGCCGGATCCGTCGAGCGCCAAGGGGCCGATGCCGATCGCCGCGGCGACTCGGCGGCCGGTGCGCTCCAGGAAGGTCGACGCGACCCGCACCGAGCGTTCGCGGCAATCGCCGTGGTTCCCGGGCATCGGGACGATGCCGTACGCTACGTCGCCCACCAGCGCTACCGCCGATCGGGGCTGAACGGCGCTGAGGTGCATGGCGAACGCGTCGGCGACCCGCTGGCGTTCGGTGACCAACCGGAGGTCGTCGTCGGGCACCTCGAGCAAGCCCATGGCGAGCACGATCGTGGGCTGTCCCAGCAACCCGAGCCGCGCGATGGCTTCCTGCGCGCCGGAGCCGCCTTCGAGCGCGGTGCTGACCAGATCAGCTCGCAACCGCCGTTCGACGTCGGCACCCGCGCGGAGCCGAAGCATATGCAGCGCAACAATTTTCGACGCGTCGATCAACGCCGCGGTACGTTCTTCGCTGAGCTCTTTGTCGACAGCGGCCCAAATCGACCCGAGGACTTCGTCACCGGCCCGGACCGCGAGCGCGGCACGAATCATGACGATCTTCTTGTCGTAGCCGTCTCCCGGATAGACGTAAACCGGGCCCTGGTCGCGGTAGAGCCGCTCGAAAACGCCGTCTTTCTCCAGCTCGCGCGTGAACCGTTCGGGCACCTGACGGCCGAGAATCGTCTCGACGCGCGAGGGGTCGGCCTCGTCCTGACGGCCGGAGAACGCGAGCACGCGCGAGTTGCGGTCCTCGATGGTGACCGGCGCGTCGAGCAAGGCGGCGATGGCGTTGGCGAGCGCGAAAAGATCGCCGGACGGCATTCCGCCGAGCGTCTGCGGGGAAACGTCGCCGACGTCGCCCTCGGCGAGCAGCGTCCGGAGCATCGCGGCCAGCTGCGCCCATGACGCGCCGCTGGCGAGCCCGAGCAGCGCGACGCCGGAGGAAGTGGCCGCCCGCACGAGTTCCGTCGACGCCGCGACCGGCGACCGCACGACCAGCGCGGTCGCCCCGCGCGCGGCGACGGCGTGCACCAGCTGCACGATCTCGTCGGATTCGCGGACCCCGACGCCGAGGACCACCGCCTGTGCCGGGAATTCCGCGTCGTCGTGCGGGTCGTGAATCACCACCCCGCCGAGCTGCCGTCGCGTGTCGCGGCCGACGGCGACCGGTTCGAGGAGCACGTCCCCGAGAGCTTCGAGGACGCGTCCCAGACTCGTGTGCGGCTTGCTCGGCACCGGTGTCAGCACCCCCCGAAGGTAGATCCGGCCGCGGGCGGACCGGCTGGTCCGATCCGACCAAATCTACCTCCGGAATTCGTAGCTGGCTACGAACCGATCCACACCTTTGCCGTGGTCACCTCGTCGAGCAGCTCCGGAATCGGCGCCACGCCGAGGCCCGGTCCGGTCGGCACCGGCAGGTGCCCGTCGGAGAGCACGAACGGCTCGGTGATGTCGGTTTTGTAGAACCGGTCCGACGCCGAGGTGTCGCCGGGCAGGGTGAAGTTCGGCAGCGAGGCCAGCGCGACGTTCGCCGCCCGGCCGAGGCCGGTCTCGATCATCCCGCCGCACCACACCGGAATCCCGTGCGCCGCGCACACGTCGTGCACCCGCCGCGCTTCCAGGTAACCGCCGACGCGGCCCGGTTTGATGTTCACGATCTGCACCGCGCCCAGCTTGATGGCGTCCGCCGCCGCGCGCGCCGACACGATCGACTCGTCGAGGCAGATCGGTGTCTGGATCCGGCGGGCCAGTTCGGCGTGGCCGAGCACGTCCTCCTCTTCCAGCGGCTGCTCGATCAGCAGCAGCCCGAACGGGTCGAGCCGGGCCAGCTGCGGCGCGTCGCCGAGGGTGTAGGCGGTGTTCGCGTCGACCTGCAGCAGCACGTCGTCGCCGAAGCGTTCGCGGACCGCGCGCACCGGCTCGACGTCCCAGCCGGGTTCGATCTTCAGCTTGATCCGCACGTAACCCGCGTCGATGTATCCGCCGACGACGTCGAGCAGTTGCGGAATGGTGTCCATGATCCCGACCGAAACGCCGCACGGTACGGAATCGCGCACCGACCCGAGTTCGGCGGCGAACGACCGCTCGTGCGCGCGGAGTTCGGCGTCGAGAACCGCCATCTCCAGCGCGCCCTTGGCCATCCGGTGGCCCTTGAACTTGGCCAGCAGCGGCGTCACCTTCGCCGCGGTGATCTCGCCGGCCGCCAGCAGCGCCGGGATCAGGTGGTGCCGCAGCACGTGCTCGGCGCCGTCGTTGTACTCCGAGGAGTACACCGGACCGGGCATCGTCACGCATTCTCCCCAGCCTTCGCCGGCCGGCGTGACCGCGCGCAGCAGCAACAGGTCCCGGACGGACTGGGTGCCGAACGAAGTCCGGAACGGGGCGACGAGCGGCATCTGCACCCGGCGCAGTTCCACACCGCTGAGTTTCACTGCTCCTCCTTGGAGATCACGTAGAAGCCGGCTCGATCGAAGCCGGTCACCCGGCCGCCCGCGGCCATCAGGCCGCCGAGCGATTCGCGCAGCGCGGCCCGCCACGCGTCCGCCTTGCCGGGATCGGTGGTGCGCAAGCCTTCGATGTCCGGCGGTACCGAGACGAGCACCACCGGAGCGTCGGCTGACCTGACTGCCGGACCGCCGTCCGCGGCGACTTCGAGGGCCACCGCCGCGCCTTGGTCGAGCAACGCCTTCGCGTCCGTGCGGATCGGTTCGCCGAACGCGGCGGTCCGGACTGTCGGACTGGCCAGTTCCCAGGACACCATCAGCCGGTCGGTGTCGCCCGAACCGTTGATGCCGTCCGTCATCGGCCCGTAGAAGTCCCGCAGATAACGCACCGGGAGCGCGCCGAGTTTGCCGAGGTTGAAATACCCGTTGCGGCGCACCAGCGGGTCGAAGGTCCATTTGATCGTCGAGACGTCCTGCGCCAGCGCCCAGCCGCGCTGATGCAATTTCAGCGCGTATCCGATTCCGCGGCCCGCACCGGCCTTCGCGACTCCGGCGATGTGACTGTGCAGACTGCCTTTTCCGGGATTTCCGAAAAAGCCGACACACGCGCCGAGCATTTCTCCGTCGGCGAACGCGCCTGCCACGTAATTCCCCGCCGACGACAGCGCGCGCAGCAGTTCCGTGGTCACCGGCCGGGTTCCCGGCGCGGACCGCCAGATCGTCTCGAACAGCACTCCGACCGCTGTCATTTCCGCGATCTCGGTGATTTCCCGGACTTCGACCCCCGAGGCGGCGGCAGCCGCCCGAGCGGCCGCGACCGCCTCGTCGCACGTTTCCGCCGCGACGGGTCTTTCCGTGTTCATCGCAAGATTCGTCACGGGATGATCCTTTCCCGGCTTACCCACCGACGTCACCGTCGTGCTCGACCAGAATCGCCGTCCGGATTCGTCGGAATCGACGGACTTCCCTTGGTCAGCACGTTCTCCACCAATGCGGCCAGCAACGCCGTACGCCGCGGCAATTCCTCGACCAGGACATGTTCGTGATCGGCGTGCGCACCGCCGCCGACCGCGCCGAGACCGTCGAGCGTCGGCACGCCGAGACCCGCGGTGTAATTGCCGTCCGAAGCACCGCCGACGGCCGCCTCGGTCAATTCCGGCAACCCCAGTTCCGCGGCCAATTCCTTCGCCAGCCCGTACAACGCGGCCGAGGAAACCGCGTCCAGCGGCGGGCGGTTGATCCCGCCGGTGACCCGTACCTGTGCGTCTTCCAGCACCGGTCGCAACGCGCGCACCTCACGGTCGACGCGAAGCTGTTCTTCCTCGTCCCACACCCGCACGTCGACCTCGACCGCCGCTGCGGCAGGCACGGTATTCACCGTGGTACCAGCCGAAAGCACGGTCGGAACCACGCTGGTCCCGCGCTCCGGGCTGGCGAGCGCGGCGACAGCGAGCACCTGGTGCGCGATCTCGATCCCGGCGTTGATCCCCTTCTCCGGTTCAAGTCCCGCGTGCGAGGCGCGTCCGGTCACCTCGATCCGGTAGTGGGAAACGCCTTTGCGCCGGGTCTTGATCGCGCCGCCGTCCGCCGAAGCCTCCAGCACGAACGCCGCCGCGCAGCCCCGCGCCTCTTCCTCGATCAGCCCACGCGACGACGGCGAGCCCAGCTCTTCGTCCCCAGTGACCAAAATGGACAGTCCACTTCGGTCGGCCAGCGAGGCGGCGACGTGCAGCGCCATCACGACGCCGGTTTTCATGTCGAAGCAGCCCGGGCCGCGCAAGACACCGTCCTGCACGGAAAACGGATGCGTCTCCAGCGAGCCCGTCGGCCAGACCGTGTCATGATGGCCGAGCAGCAACACCCGCGGCGGACCGTCACCGAACCGCCAGCGCAGATGCGTCCGTCCATCCAGGACAATCCGCTCCGGCTCCACGCCAAGCAATGCCTTGCCGACGCCGGTCAGCACATCCGCGCTGCGCGCTACCGCGTCGAGATCAGCCGATGGGGATTCGCAGCACACCAACGTTTCGATGTCGGCGAGCAGAGCGTCCACATTGAACTCGGTCATCGCGGCTCACCTCGCAGCGGCTGGCCGGGGAAGGCGTCCGTGAGCAGCTGCCCGTCGCGCACCACCGGAGTGCCCGCGACGAACAGGTGCCGGACGCCGACCGCGGGCCGGGTCGCGTCGAAATATGTCGCGGTGTCGGTGATCGTGGCCGGATCGAGGACGACGATGTCCGCGTCCGCGCCGACGTTCAACCGGCCCTTGGTCCGCGCCCCGGGCGCGACCTCGTCGAGCACTCGCGCCGGAAGATAGGAGCAGCGCCGGAACGCCTCCAGCCAGGTCCATACCCCGGCCTCGCGCACCATCAGCCGCAGCGACTTCGAGAACGTCCCCGCCGTGCGCGGATGCGTCGCGCCACCGGACGGCAGCGGCCACTCAGTGGATTCGTTGGCCCCGTTCCGCCAGTACACCGGCATGGCGTCGCTCGCGACGATCGAATCCGGGAACGCCAGCGCCTGATGCAGCAGGGTGCGGTCGACCGGGTCCTCCTCGTCGAGAAACTCCAGAATGCACGGCGCCCCCGGCGTTTCCGCGCGGACCTGCAGCAACCGGCCCTCGTCCGCGATCCGCTCGCCGGTCTCCAGCAGGATCACCCGCGACGGGTTGAGGCCCTTCATCTTCAGCCGCTCCGGCGAGATGAAAGCCGCGCCGACCGCGGTGCTGCCCGCGCCGTACGGATAGGCCTCGACCGTCACCCGCGACCCGGCGGAACGGCCCGACTCCAGCGCGGCGAGCACGCGGTCGATGTGCCGTCCGGAGGTGCTGTTGACGTGGCAGTGGTGCATCGCCGCGCCGGTCTCGGCCGCGACGATCGCGATCTCCTCGGACCCGTCGGCAGGCGTGCCCGGGTCGACCTCGACCAGCTCGCGGACGTGCGTGTACGTCGGCGCTTCGGCCTGTTTGGCCAGCTTCGCCAGGGCCAGGAACTCGGCCGGGTCGCTGGCCGGCGCGTATCCGAGCAGCACGCCGACGCCGAGCGCGCCCGCCGCCAGCTCACCCTCCACAAGGGACAGCCAGGCGGCCAGCTCGGTCTTCGACGACGACCGCTGCCAGGCCGGATTGCCGAGCACGGAAAGCCCGGTGTTGATGTTCGCGTCCGGTTCGATGCCCGCGAGCACCTTCGCCCGCGCGGAACCCCACGAAGCCGAGAACCCGTAGTGCAGCGGACGACCCGCCGCGGCCGCCTCGGCGTAGGCCCGTTCGACCGGCATCAGCCCGGCCTCCAGGTCGAGCGCCGTCGTGACGCCGTCCATCGCCTGCAGCCGCTGTCCGGCGATCGAGTGCACGTGGCTGTGCAGATCGATGAACCCCGGTCCGACGATGTATCCGGCGACGTCGATCTCGACCTGGTCGTCCGCACTCGGCAATCCCGGTCCGACCGCGATCACCTCGCCGTCGGATACCAGCACGTCAGCTGTGCCGTCGAAGCCCGTATCCGGGTCGATGACGCGACCGCCACGCAGCAGTGTCCGCATGCTTGCCTCCTCGCCTCGCTGCTGGCGACCCTAGGAGGTTTCCCGGGCAGTACGTTCGTGCGCGCGGACGAATCCGGGGCGGCAGATCTCTCCGCGCGCACAAACCGGAATTCGCTGGGCCGGGGTGCGCGAGCGCCCTAAGCTCGCGGGATGGCCTGCCGGATCACCGAACTCGTCCTCGACTGCGCCGACCCGCAACGGATGGGTGATTTCTGGTGCGAAGTCCTCGGCTACGTCGAACTCGGCTGGGACGGCGACGACCTGGAGATCGGCCCTGAGGCTGGTTTCGGCGGCCCGCAGCCGACGTTGATCCTCAGCCGCAGCACCGACCCGAAACCGGCGAAACTGCCGCTGCACCTGGACGTGAACCCGACCGACCGGGACCAGGACGCGGAGCTGGAACGCCTGCTCGCGGCCGGTGCGCGGCCCGCCGAGGTCGGGCAGACCGGGGAGGAGTCGTGGCACGTGCTCGCGGACCCGGAGGGGAACGTGTTCTGCCTGCTCCGCCGTCGGGTCGACCCGGTGTCGTGAGTGGCGTTGCCGGTGAGAACCGGCCTCAGCACTCACGACCCCCAGCGCTGCTCCCGCCACTCCCCGTACCGAAACGGCCCGGCCCGGAGCAGGTCGCTCGCGAACACGAAGCCGTATCCGCCCCGGCCACGCCGCACCCGGCCCGCCGAGGGCGCGGGGAAATGCGTCGGCAGCAGGACGGAGTCGCCCGCCTCCTCGAGAATGCGGCTCCGAACCCTCGCCGCTTCCTCCGGATCGACGCAGTACCTCGTGCTCAGCTCCGGATGCCGGATCTGCACTCCGTGGTGCATCGTGTCCCCAGCGAGCAGCACGGTCCCAGCGCTGCCGCGGACCCGCACGCACACATTCCCCGGCGTGTGCCCAGCCGCCGGAACGAGTTCGGCGTGCTTGCCCAGCACCGCGTCCGGGGCCACAAAACTCAACTGCCCGGCCTGCTCGATCGGCAGGACGCTGTCGGTCAGGTAGTCGCCAGTCCGGCGCATGGCCGCCCCGCCGGCCTCGCTCGACCAGTACCGGAATTCCTCCTCGACCACGAAGTGCGGCGCGTCCGGGAAGACCGGTTCCCGCTGCACAGTGGCGGCCCCGACGTGATCGGTGTGCAAGTGGGTGAACACCACCGCGTCGACCTCCGCGGGGCGCAGCCCGGTCGCGAGGAACTGCCGCATCCACCGGTCCGGCAGCTGATCGAACTCCGCGCGCCGACGGTCCTTGCCCGCCCCGACGCACGCGTCGACCACCAGCACTTCGTCCGTCGAGCAGACGACGAACGACTGGATGGCGAAGACCAGCTTCCCCGCCGCGCGGTCGAACCACGGCTCCTGGGCGTACCAGCCGGCCAGGTCCGGTTCGAGTCCCGGGAAGAACTCCCCGGGCTCGATCAGCAGCCGGTCGTCCTCGATGAGGGGAACGACCGCGACGTCACCGAGATCGAACCAGTGCGCCATCGTGCTCCTTTCTCGCCTTCGGCCGCACCCGGCTCAGCCCCACCGCGCAAGCGATTGCGACCAGCACGGGAACGGCGGCCGCCAGGACGATCGTCTGCGCCGACAAGGCCAGCGCGAGAAGCAAACCCGCGACGCCCGGCCCGACGATCGACCCGATCCGCCCCAGCGCCGCGGCCCACCCGACGCCGGTGGTGCGCGTGTGTGCGGGATAGATCGAGACCGCGAGCGTCAGCTGGCCGATCTGCCCGGCCGTGACTCCGAAACCGGCACCGGCCAGCAGCACGAACAGCAGGGTCTCGCCGACCGGCACCGTCGCGACGAGGACCATGCACCCGGCCCCGATGGCGGGCATCAGGATCAGCGCGCGGGCGATGCCGATCCGCGCGGCGAGCGGGATGAGCACCAGGCCGCCCGCGATCCCGCCGAGGGTGAGGAACGCGAGTCCCAGCGGGGCCGTCCCGGCGGCGAACCCGTAACCGGTGAGCAGCGTCGGCACCCAGGAGATCAGCACGTACGCGGTGATGAAGATGAGGAACGAGAACGCCCAGATGAGCGACGTCGGCAGGCGCAGTCCCGGGCCGAACAGCCTGCTCACCTTGGCTTCCTGCTTCGCCGTGCGCTCCACCGCGGGCTCACGCGCGGGCAGCACCACGGCCATCACCGCAGCCAGCACCAACGGAGCCAGCCCGGCGACGTAGAAAACCCCGGCGGACCCGACGCTGTGCAGCAGCTTCCCGCCGAAGAACCCGCCGAGACTGCTCCCGGAAGCCAGCCCGAGGGTCACCGCCACGGAAACCAGCTCGCGACGGCTCTCCGCGCTGTGCTTCGTCGCGAGCGACACCCCGGCGGGCAGCACCAGCCCGAGTCCCAGCCCGGTGATCAGCCGGGCCGCGGCGAAGACCGGCATGGACTTCAGATGCAGGATCGCGGCGGTCAGCACGGTCGCGCCCGCGAAGATCAGGACGCCGGTGAGCACCACCGACCGCGCCTTCATCCGGGCGCCCACGTAACCCGCGGCCAGATATCCCAGGACAACCCCGATGTTGGTCAGCACCAGCGGCAGGGTGAAGGCGGCGGGGACGGAACCCCATTCGCGGGACAGAGTCGGGATCGTGAACGACAGCGCGGCGGTGTCGAAACCGTCCAGGAGAACAGCGAGAAAGCAGAGCAGGACGACGGGCCAATGAATACTCTTGCTCATGGCGTGTTCTCCAGTCTCTGAGGGGAATTCCCGATCCGGAAGCCGCTCTGCGGGCCGGGCTTGCCTGACCGCGCGAATTCGGTCCACCACAAGCGCATTTGGGTGCCTAGGCGTTCGACGTCAGCCCAGCTCGTGTCGCCCAGCATCGGGCTCCCGCGCCAGGATTCCGGGGTGCCCAGCAGGAAAGGCAGTTCGAGGCAATGGATCGCGCCGTAGCCGCCGTGGTCCGGAGTCCAGTCGAACTCGTAGGAGTACGCGCCGTACTGCTGTGCCAAGTCACGCGCCGGGCGAGCGAAAAGCGGCTCGGTCTGGACTGCGATCGCCTGCCGGATCCCGTCGTCGTGCACTCCGATCGCGAACGCCTCGCACTCCTGCGTGGTGTAGCCGATCATCAAGTCCGGCAACGGATCCGACAGCTGCACCTCGAGATCGACGATCCCGAACGGCGGCCGGGTCGACGTCGGATCCTTCGCCGCGTTCCACCGGAGAGTGCGCTGTTGCGCGGCCAGCAGCTGATCGACGGAAGCGGTAACGGGATCTCCGCCGACCGCGTCGACGAAATACCGGCCGATCTCCCGCGCTTTCCGGCGATCCTGGATGATCGCGGGATCGGGAGAACTCTGGACGATCGCCCGCCGGATGAGCGAGCGACTGTCCGGTTCGGACAGCAAGGCGAGCGTCGAAAGCGCGCCGGCGGACTGGCCGAAGACGGTGACATTGCCCGGGTCCCCGCCGAACGCCGCGATGTTGTCGCGCACCCATTCGAGCGCGAGCGCTTGGTCCGCCAGACCGAGATTGCCCTCGCTGACGCCGTCGTGGACCAGGTAGCCGAGCGCCCCGAGCCGGTAGTTGACCGACACGACCACCACGTCGCCGTCCGCGGCGAGCCGTCCGCCGTCGTACCAGGGCATGGTGCCGCCGCCGCTCAGGAAACCGCCGCCGTGCAGCCACACCAGCACCGGGCGGGCACCGGTCAGCGCGGGCGTCACGACGGCGAGGTTGAGGCAGTCCTCGGACTGGGGCGGTTCATCCCGCGGCGGCCCCATCGCGGCTTCCAGCCGCGAGCCGAGCTGCGGGCAGATCGGTCCGGGCAACACGGCGTCGGAACGGGGCTCGGCTGGCCGCGGCAGCTGAAACCGCTCAGCGGTCCCGTACCGCACTCCGCGGAAACGCAGCAGGCCGTCGTCGCTTGAAGCGCCGAGAACCGGACCGGACGGCGGCCGGGCAGTGACGGGCTGGCTTTCGGTCATCGCGGCTCTCCTTTGAGCGGGGTCCGGCACCTTCGACCCGCAGTCAGGCTAAGAAAGTCCGGAATGCCTGACCAATGCTCTTTGCCGCCCGAGACATGTTTGCCCGGCTATACCTCACCGCGAAACGCGGCTCCCCGCCTCGGCCGGCTCGGCGCGCACCATCCGATGCGCGGGCTCGGCCCGCTTGCCGCCGCCGGAAAAGATGTCCGCGAGCTTCCCGATCAGCATCCCGAGCAGCGGAAGCCAGATCGGGCACAGCATCAGCACCAGCAGTGGCCCCATGATCTTGAAAATCTCGAGGAATCCATGCATACCAGCGTCACGCCTTTTCGGTCTCGGCCAGCAGCGTCGCGAGCGTGCGCACCGCACGGTGCTGCAGCGCCCGGATGCTGTTGGGGTTCTTGTTCATCGTTTCGGCGACCTCGGCGACGGACAGTCCGGCGAAAAACCGGAGCCGCACGCACTCGCGCTGCGGTTCGCTGAGGTCGGCCAGGCACCGGCGCAGCGCCGCCGCTTCGATGCGGGCCAGCGCGAGCCGGTCGGCCCCGCCGCGGACGTCCGGCCCGTCGTGGTCCTTCCCGTCGAGGAGTTCACGCCGGTAGCGGGCCGATTTGCGGTGGTCGCGCAGCAGGTTGTCGGCGATCGTGTACAGCCAGCCGGTGAACGAGCCGACATCCGGGCGGAAGTCCGGCAGCTTCCGCCACGCGCGCAGGAACGCCTCGCTCGTCAGGTCTTCGGCGACCGTCGCCGTCGGCACCCGCATCCGCAGGTAGCGGAAGACCGGCGGCGCGTGTTCCTGGTAGATGACGGCGAACGCGGCCTGGTCGCCAGACCGCGCCCGCCCCAGCAGCTCCGTCTCCACGCGGCCTCAATCCTGCAGCCGCAACGCCGCGACCGGGCACGCCTGCACCGCCGCGTCGACGAACTGCCGGTCCGCCTCGGGCGGGGTCTCGTCGAGAACCTGCACCACGCCGTCTTCCCCGACCTCGAAGAACTGGTCGGCCATCGCCTCGCACATGCCGAGGCCCTCGCACTTTCCGCGGTCCGCGACGATCTTCAGCACGCCGCCTCCCGCACCACGGGCACGAAGTCGACCTTGTCGCGCACGCCGCAATCGGGGCACGTCCAGTCGTCCGGGATCTCCGACCACGCCGTCCCGGCGGCGAAGCCCTCCAGTTCGTTGCCCTCGGCGACGCGGTAGATGTAGCCGCAGCCAGGGCAGCGCGCGGCATCCACGTCGTCGGCCAGTTTCGCTCGGGTGTCGGCGGCGGGTTCGTCCGCGGCGGCAGCGACGACCGGGTACTTCTTCAGCAGCGACGGGAGTTTGCCCGGCTGCACGTTCGCCTGCCGGATGTCGCCGTCGAAATGCCGGTAGACCCGCGGGTCCATCACCTTGCGGAACCACGCCGGGACCAGCGCGACGACCATCATCCCGGTGTAGCCGGTCGGCAGGACCGGGCTTTCCTTGAAGTCGCGCAAGGTCTGGAACCGGCGTGTCGGGTTCGCGTGGTGATCGCTGTGCCGTTGCAGGTGGTACAGCAGCACATTCGTCGCGACGTTGTTGGAGTTCCAGGAATGCGCCGGAGTGACCCGCTCGTACCGGGTCTTGGCGCCGTTGACGACCTGCTTGCGCAGCATCCCGTAGTGCTCCATGTAATTCACGATCTCCAGCAGCGAGAACCCGAACACCGCCTGAATCACCAGATACGGCAGGATCCCGACGCCCAGCCAGGCGATCAGCGCGCCCCACAGCACCACGCTCATCAGCCACGCGTTGAGCACGTCGTTACCGAGGCGGAACGGGTGGCTTTGCTTGCGGGCATAGCGTTTCCGCTCGACGCCCCAGGCACTGCGCAGCGAACCGAAGACTGTCCGCGGCCAGAACCGGTAGAAGCTCTCGCCCATCCGGCTCGACGCCGGGTCCTCCGGAGTGGCGACGCGAACGTGGTGCCCGCGGTTGTGCTCAATGTAGAAGTGCCCGTAGAAACACTGCGCCAGCGCGATTTTCGCCGCCCAGCGTTCGGTGCTTTCCCGTTTGTGACCGAGTTCGTGCGCGGTGTTGATCGCGATGCCGGCGACCGTGCCCAACGTGATCGCGAGGCCGATCTTGCCGCCGACGGACAGCTCGCCGCGCGCGAGCATCCACGCGCCCGCCACGAAACCGGCGTATTGCAGCGGCAGGAACAGGTAGGTGATCCAGCGGTAGTAGCGGTCCTCCTCCAGTGCCTCCATCACCTCGTCCGGCGGATTGGTGTGGTCGTATCCGGCGACGAGGTCGATCAGCGGCACGAGGACCAGCACGACGAGCGGACCGAGCCACAGGACGGCGTCGGACCCGGTCGCGGCGTGCAACCCGATCGCGCCGAACGGCAGCAGCGGCACCACGAGCCCGAGCAGCCACAGGTGCCGCTTCCGGTCGTGCCATGCGGTTTCGCCGTTCGCTCCGGCGAGGCGGTACTTCTTCATGGCGGCCTCCACGCGGTCTGTCGTTTTCCCGAAGGTAGGAATTCGCGGGCGGCGGGACACTGTGCGCGGAACCGAAACGCTCGGCTGCGTTGGGTCCCGGGCACGAACCGGGCGTACGGTGCTGCCTGTGACGTCGACGGCTGCCGCCACGCTGGCCAAGGTCGCGGACTCGGTCCTGGCCGAGCTCGCGCTGCTCTGCGCGCGGATCGTGGAGGAGATCGCCGAGGCGGTCCCGGTCCTCGCACCCGACGCGCAAGCCGGGGAGCTGCTGGAAAGCTCGGTCCGGGAAAACCTCGTCGCCGCGCTGGGCGTGCTGAGCGGCGCCACCCGGCCCGCGGACGTCGGAGCCCCGCCTGCCGCGCTGGAGTTCGCGCGGCGGCTGGCGCAGCGCCGGGTGCCGATCACCGCGATGCTGCGCGCGTACCGGCTCGGCCAGGCCTCCTTCCAGCAGGAAATGATCGCCCGGATCGCGGCCGAGCCGGTTGCGACCGCGGAGATCTCGGCCGCCGCCACCGACTTGTCGCAGGTCGCGTTCACCTACATCGACAAGATCTCCGAGGAGGTGGTCGAGGCTTACCAGGCGGAACGCGACACCTGGCTGCGCCACCGCAACGCGGCCCGGCTCGCGAAGGTGCAGGCCGCGCTGTCCGGCAAGCCCGTCGACATCGCCGACGTCGAGAAAACCCTCGGCTACGCGCTGTCGGACCGGCACGTCGGCGCGGTGCTCTGGTGCGGTCCTGAGCTGGACGAAAGCGCGCGGCTGACCACCCTCGAACGCCACGCCGCCCTGCTCGCGAACGCCCTCGGGACCACCCCGCTGGTCGTGGCCCCGGACGCCTCGACCGTGTGGGCCTGGTTCCCGACGTCGACGCTCGATCTCGACGCGGTGTCCGCCGCCCTCGCCAGCTCACCCGATCCGGTGCGCGTCGCGTTGGGCGACCCGGCGAGCGGTCTCGCCGGGTTCCGCACCACCCACCAGCAGGCCCGCCAGGCCGAAGCCGTGGCGCAGATGACCGAGCGGACGCAACCGCGGCCAGTCACCGCGGCGGCGCAACTCGGGCCGTTGGCGCTGGTCGCGGCGGATCCGTCGGCGGTCGCGGGCTGGGTCCAGGCGGTGCTCGGCGCGCTGGCCGACGACGACGAGGGACACCGTCGCATGCGCGAGACGGTGTGGGCGTACCTGTCCAGCGGGAGCAGCCTGATGGTCGCCGCGCAGGAGCTCCACCTGCACAAGAACACCATCCAGTACCGGCTGCGCAAGGCCGAGCAGGAGCGGGGCCGTCCGCTGTCGGAGGGGCGGATCGACGTCGAGGTGGCGCTGCTGGCGTGCCGGCTGCTCGGTCCGGCGGTGCTGCGGCCGGTCGGCTGATTTGTGCCGCCGGACCAGTCGGGCCCCGGCCTCCCGGTCCGCGGACCGATGCCCTCGCCTGACCTCGGCGAGAAGACTCGGGCGAACGAGTTCGCCACCGCGCCTGCGAGGACAACGATGAACGACACCCGCGAAGAGACCGACGTCCTCGTGATCGGCTCCGGTTTCGGCGGTTCCGTGAGCGCGCTCCGGCTGTCCGAAAAGGACTACCGCGTCACCGTGCTGGAAGCCGGCCCCCGCCGTACCGAAGAGACGCTGCCCAAAACCTCGTGGGACGTCCGGAATTTCCTGTGGGCACCGCGCCTGGGCTGCTACGGAATCCAGCGCATCCATCTCCTCCGCGACGTCGTCATCCTCGGCGGCGCGGGCGTCGGCGGCGGTTCCCTCAACTACGCCAACACCCTCTACGAACCGCCCGCGCCGTTTTTCGAAGACCCGCAGTGGGCGCACGTCACCGACTGGCAAGCCGAACTGAAACCACACTACGACCAGGCCCGCCGGATGCTCGGCGTCACCCAGAACCCCACCGTGACCGCCGCCGATCAGGTGCTCCGCGAAGTCGCCGACGACCTGGGCGTCGGCTCGTCGTTCCGGCTCACCCCTGTCGGCGTTTTCTTCGGCGACAAGGAAACTCCGGCCGGAACCGTCGTGCCAGACCCGTTCTTCGGCGGTGCCGGACCAGCCCGCCGAACCTGCACCGAATGCGGGTCCTGCATGACCGGCTGCCGCGTCGGCGCCAAAAACACGCTGGACCGCAATTACCTCTACCTGGCTGAACAACGCGGCGCGAACGTCGTCCCGATGACCACAGTGCTCGACGTGCGCCCGGCGGACGGCGGCTACCTCGTCACCGCGGTCCGCACCGGAAAGTCGCCTCGCCGCCGCAAAAACGTGCGCACCTTCTTCGCCCGCGACGTCATCTTCAGCGCAGGCACCTACAACACGCAGAAACTGCTCCACCAAGCCCGCGAAACCGGTGCCCTGCCGCGAATTTCCGCCAGCCTCGGCCGGTTGACCCGGACGAACTCGGAATCCATCCTCGGCGCGAAATCGAAACGCAAGGACGTCGACTTCACCCACGGCGTCGCGATCACCTCGTCCGTCCACCCGGACGCGCACACGCACATCGAACCGTGCCGCTACGGCAAGGGCAGCAACGCGATGTCGCTGCTGCAAACCGCGCTCACCGACGGCGGAAAGCCTGTCCCGCGCTGGCTGACCTGGCTCGGCGCGTTCGCCAGGAACCCGCGGAACTTCACCTGGTTCTCGCCGCGCCGCTGGTCCGAACGCACCATCATCCTGCTGGTGATGCAAACCCTCGACAATTCGATCACGGTCTCGGGCAAACGCACCCGCACCGGACGGCACACACTGACATCCGCACCCGGCCACGGCGAACCGAATCCGACGTGGATCCCCGCCGGAAACGACGCCGCCCGCCGCGTCGCGGAGAAAATCGACGGCATCGCGGGCGGCACTACCGGCGAAATCCTGAACATCCCGATGACCGCACATTTCATCGGCGGCTGCGCCATTTCCGACGACCCGGCCAACGGCGTCCTGGACCCGTACCAGCGCGTCCACGGCCACCCCGGCCTGCACGTCGTCGACGGCTCGGCGATCTCCGCGAACCTGGGCGTCAACCCGTCCCTGACGATCACCGCGCAAGCCGAACGCGCGATGTCCTTCTGGCCCAACCGCGGCGAGGAGGACCGGCGTCCCCCGCTGGGCGCACCGTACGCACGCATCGCCCCAGCAGCCCCGCGTCATCCCGCGGTCCCGGCCGATGCTCCCGGCGCGCTCATTCCCTGACCGCACCACAAACCCCGGCAACATTTCCGCAGCGGAATTAAGTACGCACACAGAAGCATTTCGGCCGCGAACCAGAACAGATGCACCGCGCCGCATGTCTTTCCTGCAAAAACAAAACCGACACATCCGTCGGCCCAACTGATTCGACTGAACGCCTGAGTGTCAGCCCCTGGCAGTCCTGCTAGCGTGTTCTGCGCGGAGCACTTCGCACATCCGGAAAGTTCATCAGCGATCGCTATCGAACCCATAAGAAATGCCATCAGAAGTGCGTACAGAGGAGGACTGGTTTCCGTGAAGACCCTTCCCGAACGCTATCAGGCCCCTGAGGCCTCCTCGGTCGGCTGCTTCGCGACCGACACCCGCCGGCTGCGCCGCGGCGCCCGCGACCACCGCCGGCACGGACGTCGTCGCCGCTGAGCGAACGATCCCTTCGCGGGCGGCGAGTGCGGCCCGCTGAACTGATCTGACGTGGCTGGAGGTCGAGTGAACCGGTCTTCAGCCACGTTCGTCATCTCGTCATTCACTCGTTGAGAGCTGGCTGCCGTGAAAACCCTCCCCGAGCGCTACCAAGCCCCCAAAGCCCGCCCCGCAGGCCGTTTCGCCACCGTCACCCGCAGCTTCGGCCGCGGCAACCGCGACGCCATCCTGCACGGACTCCGCCGCCGCTGAACACACGATCACCCCGCTACTGACCCGGCCGGAAGCCGAGCCAGCCCACAGCCACGTCCGTCGTCCGAATCGAACCCGGTCGGTGTGCCGATGAACGCACTCTCGAGCAGTCTCGTCGTCCTCCCCGACTCGCCGGCCGGCACCGCGCTGTTGCCGCGAGTCCCTTACCGGCGGCCGAGCGTCCTGTTCCATTCCTCCGGCCGGCCGTGGCTGGCCGGCCGCTGGGAGCCGGGCGAAATCCGGGTCGCCATCACGGGCCGGGCGCGCGTCGCGGTGTTCGGGTTCTGCCCGATGCCGGTCGAGCGGCTGACCGCGTACACCGCCCGCCTCCGGACCGTCTCCGACGCGGACGCCCTCGCCCGCGTCCTGCCCGGCAGCGCGCACCTCATCGCGTCGGTGAACGGGCAAACCCGCCTGCAAGGCACTCTCGCGAACCTGCGCCGCGCCTTCCACACCCAAATCGGCTCCGTCCCGATCGCAGGCACCCGCGCCGACGTCCTGGCCGAGATGACCGGAGCCGACCTGGACGAGAACCTTCTCGCCGCGCACCTGACGGAAATGCAGCTTCTTCCGCCGCTGATCGAGAAATCCTGGTGGCGCACAGTGCATTCCGTGCCGCCGGACTCCGCGGTCGTGCTGACCGACGACGGACCAGCCAGCACGGTGCGATGGTGGCGCCCGCCGGAACCGGACCTGCCGATCCGCAAGGGCGCTCCCGCGGTCCGCAGCGCTTTGCGGGAATCGGTCGCGGAACGACGTCCTGCGCAAGGCCGGTTGTCGCTGGATCTGTCCGGCGGAATGGACTCGACCACGCTGTGTTTCCTCGCCGCCGCGCAGACTCCCGACCTGTTCACCTTCCGGTGGTCCGGCGGCAGTGTCGCCAACGACGATCCGATCTTCGCCGCCGAAGCCGCCCGGCTGCTCCCCGGCGTCGAACACCTGGAACGGTCCGACGCCAGCGCGCCCGCGTTGTTCGCACCGCCCTACGCGACGGGCGATCTCGAAGCGCCGTGGACGATGACCCGGGGGCTGAACGGCTCCGCCCACGGCGTGCGCGTTCTCGCCGAGCACGGCTCGGGCCTGCACTTGGCCGGACACGGCGGGGACGAGGTCTTCAGCGGATCGGCCGGCTATCTCCACACGCTGGTCCGCCGCCGCCCGCTCACCGGTCTGCGGCAGCTCCGGGTCTACCGCAGCCTCGGCCGGTGGTCGTGGCCGCAAACCCTTGCCGCGCTGGCCGACCGGCAGAGCTGGGGCGACTGGTGGCGAGATTCGGCTGACCAGCTCACCGACCCCCTTCCCCGCCCGGGGACACCGGACCTCGGCTGGGCCGATCCGGTCCGAGCCGCGCCGTGGGCCACCGGGGACGCGCTCGCGACGACCCGCCGGGTCCTGTACGAGATCGCCGCCGAGGCCGTCCCGCTCGCCGCCGACCGCGGCCAGCACCAAGCGCTGACCAGCCTGCGCGCCGCCGGGCCGCTGTGCCAGCAGATCCAGCGCGAGTACGCCGCCGAGGGTGTCCCGCTCGACCTCCCGTATCTGGACGACCGGGTCGTCGAGGCCGCACTCGCGGTCCGGACGTCCGACCGCTTCACGCCCTGGCGGTACAAACCGCTGCTCGCCGACGCCATGCGCGGGCTCGTCCCGGACGTCATCCTCGACCGCACCACCAAGGGCAACTACCAGGACGATGACGACGCCGAGGCGCACCGGCACGTGCCCGACCTGCTCGACTACTTCGCCGATTCGGCCTTGGCGGCACGCGGCCTGCTCGACCTCGACGCGTTCCGCGCCTGCCTGCTCGAACCGCGGCTGGACGACGAGGTGGAAGCACACCTGGAAACCGCGCTCGGCTGCGAAATGTGGCTTCGGGCGATCGCCGACGCGCGGCCCGCGACCGACCGGAGGACCCATGCACCTGCACCCTGACACCGCGCTCACCGACACTCCGGACGGCTCGGTCCTGCTCAACAAACGCACCGGACGCTATTGGCAGGTCAACCGGACCGGCACGCACACTCTCGACCGCCTGCTCGCCGGCGAAACCGCGGACCAGATCGCCGCCGACCTCGCTGCCCGGTACGACATCGACGCCGCCCAAGTGCAGGCCGACATCACCGCGATGACCGAAAGCCTGCTCGCCGCCGGGTTGGTCGAACCGTCGTGAGCCAGCCGACTGTGGTACCCCACCGAATTCGCCTGCCACTGCATCGAAAACTGCTGCCGCTGCTCATCGTCGGCCTCGCGACCGTGCTGACCGCGTTGTCCCCCAAGCATCTCTGCGCGATCCTGCGCTTCGCCCGCCGAGGCGCTCGCCCCGCCACCTTCGAACAAGCCCGCTTCGCGCGTCGATCGGTCGTCGCGATCAGCCTGCGCTGCGCAGGCGACGGTTGCCTGCTCCGCTCCGTCGCCGCCGCACTGCTGTGTCGCGTGCACGGCACCTGGCCGACCTGGCGCACCGGCGTGCGCACGCAACCCTTCAGCGCCCACGCGTGGATCGAAGCCGACGGCCAGGTCGTCGACGAAATCCATCCCGCGGGTTATTTCGCTCCGCTGCTGACCGTCGCCCCGCTAAGGACTGCCCGGAATGACCGTCACCGCCCCTGAAACCAGTACGTCGGCCACCGAGCAGCCCGCCCGTTCCCGGGTGGGTCTGCGCCATCTCTTCGCCGCCACCCGCGGGCACCGCAGAAACATCGCCGTCGCACTGCTTTTCACCCTGGTCGGTGCCGGACTTGGCTTGCTGCAACCAATGCTGGCCATGCAAACCATCGACGCCGTCGGAGCCGGCGGTGCCGTCGGCTGGCTGTTAGTCGCGCTCGTAACCGTGTTCGTAGCCGAAGCCGGCGCGGACACCATCGGCCGTTACTGGCTGGAACGCTCCGGCGAAGGCGTCGTACTAGGCCTGCGAGTTCGCCTGATCAGCCACCTCCTGCGCTTGCCGATGCGACTGTACGACCACCACCGCATCGGAGACCTGCTGTCCCGAACGACGGCCGACACGACCCTCCTGCGCGACACCCTCGCCTACGACCTGGTCGAAATGCTCACCGGCAGCTTCGTAGTCATCGGCGGCACCGTCGCCATGCTCTGGCTGAGCCCCCTGCTGTTCGGCATCGTGGCTGTCATCGTCGGCGGTGTCGGCGGCGTAACGCTGTTTGTGCTGGCACGCATCCGAAACGCCACCGAAAACGCGCAAGACAACCTGGGCCTGATGGCTGCGGAACTGGAACGAGCCCTCAGCGCCATCCGCACCATCCGCGCCACCCGCGCGGAAGACCGGGAAACCGCCCGCATCGGCCACTACGCCCACACGACGTATCAAGACAACGTCCGCGCCGCCCGCCTCAACTCGATCGCCGGCCCAGCAGTAACCCTCTCCGCCCACGGCGCCCTCATCGCTGTGTTGGTGACTGGCGGAATCCAAGTAGCCAACGGAAATCTCACCCTGGCCGAACTGGTGGCTTTCCTGCTCTACGTCAGCTACATCGCCGTCCCCAGCGCAGGCCTGTTCGAACTGGCCGCCACCATCCAAAGAGGACTGGCCGCGTTCCAGCGAGTCCACGACATGACCCGGCTCCCCACCGAAACCGACCACACTCCCACGTCCCTGGTTTCCCCAGCCTCCGCACCGGTCCTGGAACTACGCGACGTCTGGTTCAGCTACCACCCCGACCGCCCAGTACTGCGCGGCGTCTCCTTCACCGTCCCGCGCCGAGGCCATGTCGCTCTGGTCGGCCCTTCCGGAGCCGGAAAATCCACGATCCTCGCGCTGATCGAACGTTTCTACGAACCCGACCGCGGAACCATTCTGTTCAACGGATACCAGCCGTCGATCGCCGAATGCCGCCAGAGAATCGGCCTGGTAGAACAAACAACCCCCATCCTGCACGGCACCCTGCGCGACAACCTCACCTACGCCGCCCCCGACGCGACCGACGAGCAGATCCGCGACGTCCTGGAGAAAACCAACCTCACCGAATTCGTCTCCCGTCTCCCCGCCGGACTGGAAACCCCAGCAGGCGAACACGGCGGCATGCTCTCCGGCGGCCAACGGCAACGATTGGCCATCGCCAGAGCCCTGCTGGCACGCCCGGAACTGCTGCTCCTGGACGAGCCAACGTCCCAACTGGACGCAGCCAACGAAGCCGCTTTCGCGCAGACGCTGGATCAGGTTGCCGGAGAATGCGCGCTACTGGTCATCGCCCACCGCCCAGCTACCGTTCGACGAGCGCAGACAGTGATCGCCTTGGAGCAAGGACGGATCAGCACCGACGCGGGCCTAGTCCCCTAACGCCTCACTCTCCTACCTGCGAAAAGCAGCAGACTCACAGCCAAAATCGCGCCCCCAAGCCACGCCAGCCCCGTCCCCCACAACCCCGTGTAGTGATAAGGCCGCTCCGATTCGGGGACCGTCACCGCGATCTCGTCCACCCGATCCTGGATCTGCCGCTGCTCAGCCTCGCTCAACCCGCCTACCGCAAGGCCCTTGACCAAGTCCCCGATCTCACCGTTCTGCGCAGGCGTGAACCCAGGCAATGTCGTGCTGCCGCCGAACGAGAACTGCGGATACGCCGTGCAATCCATCGCCTCACCGGTGTCGACGCTCAAATGCAAGTGACGCTTCTCGTCGCAGGCATCACCCTCATGCCCAAACTCGATCCGGTAAGCGTCATCGACGTCGCCCTGCTGACCGAGCCCGGTGATCAGGCACCCGACACCGGAAAAGAGCGCCGCCGCAAGCAGAACGCGAGAGACGACCTGCCGCGCTGAAATCCTCATGACGCCCCAGTCTCAGCCATTCGCGCGGGACCGGTCCCGCTTCGCATACGGTTGCTGGGTGACCGATGGCGAGCAGCCAGACCTGGACGAGATCGAGGAACACTTCGTCGCACTGCTCGACGGGCGAATTACCCGCGACGCTGTCGACCGCTGGGCCGGTCGCTGGCTGGCCGACGACAGTCTCTCGTGGGATGAGCTGAACTGGTGGGCCTTGGGTCTTCTTCATGGAATCGACCTGCGCCACGGCCCCGGCGGCGCCTACCTGCATGACGACAGCCAGGTACAGGATTGGCTAGCCGAGTTCAGGAGCCGCCGCACCCGGTAACCGCTCGATACCGGCTGCCCATCGATCGGCCGACTTCGAAGATCAACGCCCCGGAAGACGGTAGAAGTTCTCTCATGCCTCTGCCCTCTCGGTCCGCCGCCCGACTCGCGACACTGGCCCTCGCGCTAGCCCTCACCAGCGGCTGCAGCCAGAAACCCCCCTACGTCCCCGAGGGCTACGCCAAGATGATGAAGCTCCCCGACATCGACCAGGCCAAAGCCACCTACACCGCCATGGTCACCGCCATCCGCGACCGGCTCACCGCCGAATTCGGCCGCACTTGGGAAAAAGGCTCCGAAGTCAACAGCTATACCTGCGGCATTGGCTACATCGGTGTTGGCTCCGACAGCTTGAAGCTGCATCTGCCCATGTGGAAGTCGTCCGGCAGCCTGGCTGAGGCCGACTGGCCCCGTGCCCAAGCCCTGGTCGGGCAACTCGCCGCGGGCTACGGCTTCAGACCCGCTCCTGAGGCCAATCAACCTGGCAACCACACCATGGGGTACACCGACCCCAACGGCGCGATGCTGCACTTCGGCACCGGCAACTTCACTGTCATCGAGGTAACGACAGGCTGCCACTTGACGGCCGAAGCACACCGCCGCGGCGGCCCCACACACGATTAGACCTCGGCGAAACCGGCTCCGCGTCAAGACCCACCCGGCGATCGAACGCAGCTGTCTCTGCTGACCGGGCAAGAACATCGAGGCGCACACCTGGTGCAGCGAAAACGGTGCCTCTGACGGGGTTCGAACAGCATCCCCACGAGCGCCGCCTGCTCGCAGAGCAGCCATTAATGCCGCGCGAAAACAGGGTTCGACTCGTCCTTCCCTCCAGGCTGGCGATCTCCGGCAGATCGGCGGGCAGTAGCTTGTCCTGGACCGCTGCCTCGTCGATGTACTCAACCGGGCACCCCCAATTGCAGGGGTCTCGAACAGACGACGGAGATGCTCTCCTTCCCCCGCTTGCCAGGATCGGCCCTGTCGGCATCGTCAAGTTCGGTGATAGCCGCCGGCACTGCCAGCCAGAGTGTGCTGCGCACGACCCGCCTGACAGCTAGACTTCCGAACACGTTCCGAATACGATGGGGCCATGATCCCCGCAGCAGACCTTTCCGGGGCGACTCGGCGCTCCTCGGATCTGAGCAAGCACTCGGCCGAGGTCTTCGCTGAGGCCGAAGACCACCCAGTGACAGTGACTCGCCGTGACGGCGAGGCGCTGGTCTTGATGTCGAAGCGTGAGGCTGAAGGCCGCTCGCGACTGCTCGATTTCGCAGCTCAGCTCATCACCGTCACCCTTGACGACCAGGGCACACTGGCTGACCGCATGGCCAAGGTTTTTCCATGGATGCTGGCGCTCTCGCCCGCGGACCGGGCGTCGTGCGCTCAGGACCTCGTCGACGCGGCGCGAGCATCCTTTTCGACCGACCAGCCTCATCTGGCGATCGCCGAGCTGACGTCCTGGAAGGAGACGGCTACGGCTGTCGCTGCGGGGCTGGGCCGCACTGACCTCGAATGGCTCGACGAGGACGAAACCGTGGAGCGTCCCTGACCGTGGCGGCGGCCAAGAAGGGGGAGCTGGTCCCTCGTCCGCCCAAGAAGATCGAGTACGAGATCCGCTTCGCCACCACTGACGCACTGAAGGGCTGGCGGGATCTCGTGGCCACCATTCGCAATGCGATGGCGGACACCTGGGACTTTCTGACGCGGACGCCACAGGCCACGACGCCGACGAATTACCGTCTGAAGGGCGAGCTGAAGACCGTCCAGCGGGGCGGCAAATCCTATGCGCGCTGGCAGCACAAGCCAACGGCTGGAGGGTCAGCGCGCATTTGGTTCTACGTCTCAGAGCGCACGGTCTATCTCGAGCAAGTGCATACACATCATCCGAACGAGACCAAGTAACCGCTGCTGAGTGTGTTTTTGCCTGCTGTTCAAGCGAAATCAGCGCGGCGCATGCTCGGACGGCTCGTGCGGTGGCCGGCGCAGTCCTGGCGTACGCGGCCCAGCAAAGCGCTATCGGTGCTTGTCCCGGCTGAGCGAAAGGCTTCGCTGCAGAAGTTCGAAGCGGACAAGCAGGCTACGGCAAGGATCTGCCGGATCTGATGCGTTGGCCTGCGACGCGTTAACCAGCTCAAGACGGACAACGGAGACCGCAAGCTGCCCGTGCCTTCCCGGCGGGTCGCGATGCTGCGCGAGCGACTGTGGATCGCCCGGAAGACAGCCGAGGTCCTACCAGCCCGGCCTTCTCGGACTCGCTGGGCGGGATTCGCGGCCCTTCGAGTACCCGGCGGGACATCCGCAACAAGCCGTCGATGACACAGGACGTGTACATGGACCGCTCGACGGTCCCACCGGCCAACGCCAGCGCACCGGAAAGCATGCGGCTCGACCCAGCCTCCGGCAATTCCGGGGATAAACCGGGGGGTTGCTCTTGGCCGAACCTCGGAAGAGTCGTCCTGACCAGAGAAAACTGTGCCCCCGACGGGGTTCGAACCCGCACTGGGTCGATTTTAAGTCGACTGCCTCTGCCAATTGGGCTACGGGGGCCCACCCACCCTAGCGAACCCCGGCCCATGCACGACAAAGCCGGGCCGCCCGAAGACGACCCGGCTTCACCAACGAACGGCTCAACCCTTGCTGGCCCGGTTGAACTCTTCCTTCGGGTTGTTGATCTGCCCCAGCGAGATGACCTCGCGCCGGAACAGCCCGCCCAGCATCCAGTCGAACAGGATGCGGATCTTGCGGTTCCACGTCGGCATCGCCTTGAGGTGGTAGGCGCGGTGGAAGAGCCACGCCGGGAAGCCCTTGATCTTCAGGTTCAGCGCGTCCGCAACGCCCTTGTGCAGGCCGAGGCTCGCGACCGCGCCCAGGTTCTTGTGGTAGTAGTCCTTCGGCTGTCCGCCGCGGATCACCTTGATGATGTTCTTCGCCAGCAGGCGGGCCTGGCGGACCGCGTGCTGGGCGTTCGGCGGGCAGGTCGCCGTCGGGTCCTGCTCGGTGCGCGAGAGGTCCGGGATCGCCGCGTTGTCGCCCGCGGTCCAGACGTCCGGGTGGCCGACTACCTGCATCGCGGCGGTGGCCTCGACACGGCCGCGCTTGTCGAGCGGCAGGTCCGAGCCGGCGAGGACCGGGTTGGCCTTCACGCCCGCGGTCCAGATGATCGTGTCGGTGTCGAACTCGGTGCCGTCCGAGAGCACGACGTGGCCGTTTTCGAACGACTTCGCCGCGGTTGACAGGTAGACCTCGATGCCGCGCTTCTCCAGCTGCTGCACCGTGTACACGCCCAGCGTCTCGCGCACCTCGGGCAGGATCCGCCCGGCCGCCTCGACCATCACCCAGCGGATGTCCGCGGGCTTGATGTTCGGGTAGTAGTTCTCGACCGCGAAGCGGGTCATGTCCTCGAGCTCGGCCAGCGCCTCGATGCCCGCGAACCCGCCGCCGACCACGGTGAACGTGAGCAGGCGCTTGCGCAGCTCGGGATCGAGCGTGCTGGCGGCTTCGTCCAGCTTGGTCATGATGTGGTTGCGCAGGTAGATCGCTTCGCCGATGGTCTTGAAGGCGATGCCCTCCTCGGCGAGGCCGGGGATCGGCAGGATCCGCGCGACGGCGCCGAGGGCGACCACGAGCACGTCGTAGTTCAGCGTCTCGATGTGGCCGTCGGCCGCCTCGACCGTGACGGCCTTGCGCTCGTTCTCGATCTTCGTGACCCGCGCGGTCAGCACGTGGCAGCGCTTCAGCACGCGGCGCAGCGGCACGACCACGTGCCGCGGCTCGATCGCGCCGGCCGCCGCCTCGGGCAGGAACGGGGCATAGGTCATGTGCGGCTGCGGGTCAACGACGGTCACGGAGGCCTCGTTGGCACGCAGCATCTTCTGAAGCCCGTACGCGGTGTACAGGCCGACGTATCCACCACCGAGGACGAGGATCCGAGTCGGTTCCGACTTCGCAGCAGCCATGTACCTATAGTCGCACTTCCGAAGCGGCTCCGCTCGGGTACCCCACCCCGCTGTGACCAGCATCGCCACGCTGGTTGTCACGATTCAGATGAGCCCGGCCGCCGAGGCCGCGGCGGTGAACGCGGTCACCACCATGGGCTGTGTCACACGACCGGTCTGGACATTGCGCGGTGACACGTGGTAGCAGCCGAACACCGCGAGGTCGCCGACCTGCATCCGGGCGCCGTGCGCGAAGGCCGGACGCGGTTTCGGCACCGGCCAGCCCGCGGCGGACAGCACCGGCAGCAGCGCCTGCCAGCCGAATGCTCCGAGCACGACGATCGAGCGCAGGGTCGGCCGCAGCAGGTCCAGTTCGTCGGCCAGCCAGTGGCGGCAGGTGTCCCGTTCAGCGGGGGTCGGCCGGTTCTCCGGCGGCGCACAGCGGACCGGCGAGACGAGCCGGGTGCCGCGCAGCGTGAGCCCGTCGCCGATGGCGGCCGACACCGGCTGCGAAGCGAGACCGACCTCGTACAGCACGCGGAAGAGGAAGTCGCCGGACGGATCGCCGGTGAACATCCGGCCGGTGCGGTTGGCCCCGTGCGCGGACGGCGCGAGCCCGACCACGGCCAGCGCGGCGTCCTCCGCGCCGAAGCCGGGGACTGGCCGCGACCAATACCTCTCGCCTGCGAACGCGGCCTTCGTCCCGGCCACGCCCTCGCGCCATTCGACGAGCCTCGGGCACGCGCGGCATTCGACCAGGGAAGCGTCGAGGTCAGCGAACGTGCGCATTGCGCCAATCTAACCGGGTCACGAGATAGGTTGGGGCCATGGCCGACACCACCGCGGACGAGACCGCCGAGAAGACCAAGGACGAGGAGACGAAGGCGGCGGAGCCCGTCGACGACCTCGTCACGACGCAGCACACCCTCACCGTCAAGCGGCGCAAGCTCGCCTACACCGCCCAGACCGGCCGGATCGTGCTCCGCCAAGAGGTCAAGAAGGACGGCAAATCCGAGGGCTACCAGGCCAAGGCCGAGGTTTTCCTCACCGCCTACACCCTCGACGACGCCGACCCCGGCACGCGGCCGGTCACCTTCGCCTTCAACGGCGGCCCCGGTTCCTCCAGCATCTGGCTCCACATGGGCCTGCTCGGACCGCGCCGGGTGCTGTCCGGCGACGTCAACGACCCGGTGCCGCCGCCGTACGGGCTCGAGGACAACCCGGAAAGCCTGCTCGCGCACAGCGACCTGGTGTTCATCGACCCGGTCCAGACCGGCTACTCGCGGGTGACCGAGGGCGGCGAATCCCAGCCGTACACCGGGTTCCAGGGCGACGTCGAATCGGTCGCGGAGATCATCCGGCTGTGGGTTTCGCGCAACCAGCGCTGGCTGTCGCCGAAGTTCCTCGCCGGCGAGTCGTACGGCACGCTGCGCGCCGCCGCGCTGGCCGGGCATTTGCAGGAGCGCTACGGCCTGTACCTCAACGGCCTGATGCTCATCTCGTCCGTTTTGGACCTCGGCACGTTGCGGTTCCACGAGGGCAACGACCTGCCGTACTCGCTGTTCCTGCCCACGTACGCGGCGATCGCGCACTACCACGGCCGGCACGGCGACCGTCCGCTCGACGACGTGCTCGCCGACGCCGAGGACTTCGCCTCGAAGGAACTGCCGTGGGCGCTTTCCCGCGGCGCGCGGCTGTCCACTCAGGACCGCACCGAGGCGGTGCAGACACTGGCGTCGCTCACCGGGCTCAGCGAGTCCTATGTGGACCGGGTGAACCTGCGGATCGAGCACATCCGGTTCTTCACCGAACTGCTGCGCGACCAGGGCAAGACCGTTGGGCGGATGGACGGCCGGTTCACCACGTGGGAACCGGACGGCGGCGTCGAGCACATGAGCGACGACCCTTCGGTGTCGCGGATCATCGGAGCCTACTCGGCCGGCTTCAACCACTACGTGCGCGCCGACCTCGGCTACGAGAACGACCTGCCGTACGAGATCCTGTCCTCTGACGTGTTCAAGTCCTGGTCCTACAAGGAGTTCGAGGGCCGTTCAGTGTCCGTTGTGGACACGCTGAGCGCGGCGATGCGGGCCAACCCGCATCTGCAAGTCCACGTCGCCTTCGGGCACTACGACGGCGCGACGGCGTACTACGCGTCCGAGTACGTGCTTTCGCAGCTGAAGATTCCGGAGGAGCTGCGGGAGAACATCGACACGGCTTACTACCCGGCCGGGCACATGATGTACGTGCACGAACCGTCGCGGGTGCAGCAGTCGAAGGACCTGGGCAAGTTCGTGAAGAAGGCGTCCAACCGCTGACCTCGTGAGTGCCTATGCCGGTCAGAACCGGCATAGGCACTCACAACCAGTCGTGCTCCCGCGCATACCGCGCCGCCTCGTGCCGCGTCCGCGTCTGCGTCTTCTGCATCGCGTTCGACAGATAGTTCCGCACGGTCCCCTCCGCCAGATGCAGTTGCGTCGCGATGTCCGCGACCGAATACCCCTCCCGCGTCGCCCGCAGCACGTCGATCTCGCGCACGGTCAACGGGCAATCGTCCACCACCGCCAGCGCCGAGACGTCCGGGTCGATCCAGCGTTTGCCCTCGTCCAGCGTCCGGATCACCGCCGCGATGTGCGCCGGTTCCGCCGATTTGCTGACGAATCCCTGCACGCCGAGCTTCAACGCCTTGCGCAGCACTCCGGGCCGGGCGTGCCGGGTCAGCATCAGGATCACCTGCTCCGGCCGTTCCCGCCGGATCCGCGCGACCGCGCCCAGTCCGTCCACATTGGGCATCTCCAGGTCGATCACCAGCACGTCCGGCCGATGCTCCACAGTGGCCCGCACCGCCGCCTCGCCGTCTTCAGCTTCGGCGAGCACGGTGATCTCGTCCTCCATCGGCAGCAACGCGGCCATCGCCTTGCGGAGCAGGGCTTCGTCGTCGGCAAGCACCACCGTCGTCATCGCGCCACCTTCTCCGGGAAGGCCGCGGCCGTCACGAATCGGCCGTCCTTCTGCTCCACGGTCAACTTTCCGCCCTGATCCGCCAGCCGGTCTGCCAATGTGGACAGTCCGCTCAGCACCGTTTCCTCGCGCTCCGGAACGCCGTCGTTGACGATGCTGATCCCCGTTTCGGTCAACGTGATCCGCACCTGCCGGGCCTGCGCGTGCCGGAGGATGTTCGTGGCGGTCTCGCGCAGCACCTGACCGAGCAGCTCGTCCGCACCCGAGCTGACCTGTGCGAGCCGATCGATCCGCACGTGGATTCCCGCCGCCTCGAAGAGGTTCTTCGCGTTCTCCAGCTCCGCGGACAGGTTGAGCCTGCGCTGGGCGTAAGCGAGTTCCTTGGTCTGCACGATGGTTTCGCCGACCAGAGTGTGCACCTCGCGCAATTCCTCTTGCGCGCGTTCGAGATCCCGGTGCAGCAGCTTCTCCGCGAGCGCGACCTTCAGCTTGACCACGTGCAGCGTATGCCCCTGGATGTCGTGCAGTTCGCTGGCGAACCGGACGCGCTCCCGGACCACCGCCAGTTCGGCTTCCTTCCCCCGGGACTCCTCCAGTTCCGCGACGAGGTCGTAGAGCTTCTGGCTGGCGAACATCAGCAGGGTCGACAGCGCCGAGCCGACCGCGGGGGTCACCACGTAGGCCAGCACTCGCGCGCCGAGATGGTCGTGGTGCAGCAGCAGAGTGGCGGAGCCGATCGCGCCGGTCAGCACGGCGAAGCCGACCAGCGCGGCGAACCGGTGCCGCGGCAGCGGCGGGATGAGGAACGACCCGACCATGCTCAGCCCGTAGAACGCCATCGGGCTGTTGTCCAGCGCGCCGGCGAGCCAGACGAACGCGGTGAGCACCAGGCACGGGCGCGCGGTGCGGATGAAGTCGCCCGCGGTCCAGCGTTCGGCGGTGGCGATCGCGGCCAGCAGCCCGATCACCTGGATGCCGACGTGCCACCAGGTCCGGCTGCTGACGATGATCAGCAGCACGCCGACCACCAGCAGCGGCGGCATCACCGTGACGAGGTTGAGCCGCCGCAGCCGGTACTGGACCGCGTCGCCGGACCAGGACATCCGGCGGGGCCGCGGCGGACGGATCTCGGTCATGGCGCTCCAGGTTCGGCCGGGCGGTTCGGCCCCAGCATGCCGCAGCCGCCGATGGCCCACCAGTGACGCAGCGTCATGTCTTCGGCTGACGTGGCCGCACTACCGCCGACCAGCGGATCCGGCTGGAATCAGAGCATGTCCACGACCCCAGTCATCGAAGTCGACCGCCTGAATCTCACCTACGGCGACTTCCAGGCCGTGCGCGATCTGTCGTTCCAGGTCGCCCGCGGCGAACTGTACGCGCTGCTCGGCACGAACGGCGCCGGGAAGACCTCGACGCTGGAGACCGTCGAGGGCCATCGCAAACCCAGCTCCGGCACCGTGCGGGTGTTCGGAAAGGACCCGCGCGACCGTGCTTCCGTGCGTCCCCGGATGGGCATCATGCTGCAGGAAAGCGGCTTCTCGCCGGACCTGACGGTGCGCGAGTCGATCCGGCTGATCGGCAGCCTGACCCAGCGCGACGACAACGTCGAGCGGCTGCTCGGCATCACCGATCTCACCCGCAAAGCCACCACCAGGGTGTCGCAGCTGTCCGGCGGCGAAAAGCGACGGCTCGACTTCGCGACCGCCGTCTACGGGACTCCGGACCTGGTCTTCCTCGACGAGCCGACCACTGGTCTGGACATCCAATCGCGCGACGCGCTCTGGGGTGCAGTGGACCGGCTCCGCGAGGACGGCACCACCATCGTCTTGACCACGCATTACCTCGAGGAAGCGCAGCAACGCGCCGATCGCATCGGGTTGATGCACCAGGGCACGCTCAACCGCGAAGGCACCGTCGCCGAACTGACCCGGACACTGCCCGCGACCATCCGCTTCGGACTCCCGCCGCACGCCCCGGTGCCGCCGCTGCAAGCGACCCGCGAAGAGGACGGCCGGTTCCTCATCGAGACCTTCGGCCTCCAAAAGGACCTGCACACCCTGCTCGGCTGGGCAGCGGACTACGCCGTGGAACTGGCCGAATTAGAAGCCGGACCGACCCGTCTGGACGACGTCTTCCGCGCCATCAGCAACGCGTAATCACCGAAAGGCTTTCCCATGCTCTCGATCGCCCGCGGCGAACTGCTCCAGCTCTTCCGAAATCGCCTGGTGCTAGTCACCTCACTGATCCTGCCCGTCGCGTTCAGCGCTTTCTTCATTTCCCGCCACGAAACCTTCGCGCAGGTCGGAAGTCTCGGCTACATCGCGGCACTGACGCTTTTCTTCATTACCGCGATCGGCCTGTACACCACCACCGTCACCACTCTCGCCGCCCGGCGGCAGAACCTCTTCCTGAAACGCCTGCGCTCCACCGCGGCCAGCGACCCCGGCATTCTCGTCGGCCTGCTCCTGCCGATCACCGCGATCACCACGATCCAGGTCGGCGTCATCCTCGCCGTGCTCGGTGCGGTCACCGGCGCGCCGAAGAACCCGCTGCTGCTGGTTGTCGCGGTCGTCGCCACCATCGCGATGATGGTCGCGCTCGGCTTGGCCACCGCCGGTCTCACGAACTCGCCGGAACACGCCCAGGTCACCACGCTGCCGATCACGATCGCGGTCCTCGCGGTAGCAAGTTGGATCGGAATCACCGGAACCGAACAGCTGTCCCTGCTGAAACGCCTTCTGCCCGGCGGCGCGGCCACCGAACTCGTATTGAATTCCTGGAATGGCGGAACCTCGGCAACCGACTCACTAGTCCTGATCGGCCCGATCGCCGCTTGGCTGATTCTCAGCGTTACGCTGGCGACCCGACTATTCCGCTGGGAACCGCGGCGCTGAAACCCCTTCCGGGACCGACGAGATCGGAGTAGCCTCGGCAACGCTCTCGATCGTCGACGTGTCCGCGGCAACGCGGCCGGAAGCCGGCCCCGACCGGCGGCCGAACCGCGGTTTCCGCGAACACAACTTGGTTTCGTGCACTTTCCCGTCAGTTTCCTGAGTTCGATTGATCTCGGCAAAGGATGGAAGACAGTGCGAAAACAACTGTTCGTCGCATTGGCGGCCGCCGCGTTGACGGTGACCGCCGCCCCGGCGTACGCGGCTCCCCCGAAGTCCGCGGTGAACTGGGGCGCCTGCCCGGCCGACGTCGCGGCGCCGCCGCAACTGCAGTGCGCGTCGCTCGACGTCCCGCTGGACTACCGGCAGCCGGACGGCAAGAAGATCAGCATCGAGATCTCGCGGCTGCAGAGCATCGATCCGGCCGCCCGGCGCGGAGTGCTGCTGTTCAACCCGGGCGGCCCCGGCGGCCTCGGCCTGACGTTCCCGCTGGACCTGGTCCGGGCAGGCATCCCGGCAAGCGTGCTCGCCCGGTACGACCTGATCGGCTTCGACCCTCGCGGCGTCGCCCACAGCAGTCCGGTGAACTGCAACCTGACCGCCGAGCAGATGGTGATCGCCCCGAAGTACGCGCACAACGAGGCCGACGTCGTCGAGGCCTCCGCCTTCGCCAAGGGGATCGCGCAACAGTGCGCGGCCTCGGAATCCGCTTCGGTGCTGCCATATCTGACCACCGCGAACACCGCGCGGGACATGGACCAGATCCGCGCCGCCCTCGGCGAATCGAAGATCTCCTACGTCGGCTACTCCTACGGCACCTACCTCGGCGGCGCGTACGCGACGCTGTTCCCGGACCAGACCGACCGAGTTGTGCTCGACAGCGTTCTCGGGCCGGGCGGGTACGACATCACCGCGGCCCGGCGATTCGCCGAAGGCATGCAGGACCGCTTCCCGGACTTCGCGAAATGGGCCGCCGTCCGCAATTCGAGCTACGGTCTCGGCGCCACCCCGACCGCCGTCACGGCGACCTTCGACAAGCTCGCGGACAAACTCGACGAGACCCCGGTGGCCGGCATCGACGGTTCGTACTTCCGGCTGGCGACGCACGGCTTGATCTACCAGAACCAGTCGTTCCCGAGGCTGGCCCAGGCGTGGCAAGCGCTTCTCGCGAACCAGGTCCCGTCGGGTGCGGTGCCGCCCGCGCCGACGCCCACCGAACAGAGCCAGACCGGCACGATGATCTCGATCCTGTGCGGGGACAACGCGTGGCCGCGGACCATTTCGACGTATCAGGACAACGTCGCGCAGGACCGAGCCGCGTACCCGATGATCGGCGCCTCGACGGCGAATGTCTGGCCGTGCGCGCACTGGCCCAAGCAGCCGATCGAAACGCCGGTCCAGTTCAGCGACCAGGGACCGTCGAACCTGCTGCTGGTCCAGAACACGCGTGACCCGGCGACCCCGCTGTCCGGCGCGCTCGAGACCCGCGCGCAGTTCGGCGACCGGGCCCGGATGGTCACCGTGGACCAGGGCGGCCACGGTGCCGCACTCCCGTTCCTGAACAGCTGCGGGTTCAGCGCGGTCACCGACTTCCTGGTGAACGGAACGCGCCCGGACACCGACAAGTTCTGCGGTGCCGAAGCGAGCGCACGCGGGCTCAGCCAGCAGCAACAGCAGGCGGCCGACAAGATCCTCGACCGGATGACCCGGCACTGAACCAGACGATGGGTGGGACGATGAAACAGACGGTGGGGCGGGTTTTCCGCCCCACCGTCGTTCTCGCACGCCCTCCCGCGGATTTCCGAGTTCGGCTATCGATCAAGGAAGGAAAACCGTGCGAAGAACATTGCTCGTCGTATTCGCCGCCGCCGCGTTGACCGCGACGGCGGTTCCGGCGTCCGCCGCACCTTTGAGATCCACAGTGAACTGGGGCCCGTGCCCGGCCGACGTCGCCTCTCCAACCCTGCAATGCGCGTCGCTCGAAGTGCCGCTGGACTACCAGCATCCGGACGGCCAGAAGATCACCGTCGAAATCTCCCGCCTCCCCAGCACCGATCCGGCGAAACGACGCGGCGTCCTGCTGTTCAACCCGGGCGGCCCTGGCGGCCCCGGGCTGGCCTTCCCATCGACCTGGGCGAATAGTGGAGCACCGGCAAGCCTGCTCGCCGAGTACGACCTGATCGGCTTTGACCCGCGAGGCGTCGACCACAGCACCCCGGTGAGCTGCGATCTGCGTCCCGACCAGCTTGTGCTCGCGCCGAAGTACGCGCACAACCGGGAAGAAGTCGTCCAGGCCTCGGCCACCGCGAAGCAGATTGCCCGGCAATGCGCCGATTCGGCATCCGCGCCGATCCTGCCGTACATCACCACCGCGAACACCGCCCGGGACATGGACCAGATCCGCGCCGCCCTCGGTGAGCAGAAGATCTCCTATTTCGGCTTGTCCTACGGAACTTACCTCGGCGGGGTCTACGCCTCGCTGTTCCCGGACCGGACCGACCGATTCGTGCTCGACAGCGTCGTCGGACCGAGCGGTGTCGACGCCACCACGGCTCGGCGCTTCGGCCAGGGAATGCAAGACCGCTTCCCCGACTTCGCGAAATGGGCCGCGGCCCGCAATTCGAGCTATGGCCTCGGTGCCACGCCCGCCGAAGTCACCGAGAACTTCTTCAAGCTCGCGGACAAACTCGACCAGCACCCGGCCGGTGGCATCGACGGCTCGCTCTTCCGGCTGGGAACGCACAGCCTGACTTACCAGACGTTGCTATTCCCCAGACTGGCGCAGACGTGGCAGGCCCTCCTCAACGGCCAGGCGGTCCCGGCCGGTTTGCTGCGGCCAGCGGCCACGAATTCGGAGCAGAGCCAGCGGTCCACCATGATCTCGGTGCTGTGCGGGGACAACGCCTGGCCACGGCAGATTTCGACCTATCAACGGAACGTCGCGCACGACCGGGCCAAATACCCGATGCTCGGGGGCGCGGCGGCGAACGTCTGGCCCTGTGCGCACTGGGCCAAGGAGCCGCTCGAACCCCCGGTGCAGTTCAGTGACCAGGGACCGTCGAACCTGCTGCTGGTCCAGAACCTGCGCGACCCGGCAACCCCGCTGTCCGGCGCGCTCGAGACCCGCGCGGCGTTCGGTGACCGGGCACGAATGGTCACTGTGGACCAGGGCGGACACGGCGTCAGCCTCCCGTATCTGAACGGCTGCGGCTTCAACGCCGTCGCTGACTACCTGGTCCACGGAACCCGGCCGGACACCGACAAATTCTGCGGTTCCGAAGCGAATTCGGGCCGAAAGCTGACCCCGCAACAACAGCAGGCAGCCGACAAGATCATGAACCGCCTTCGGCAGTACTGAAACCGGCGGTGGGGCGGAACCCCCGCCCCACCGCCGCTCGTTCAGCGCAGGTGCGCCGAACCCCGCGTCACCGCGGAATAGGCGTCCACCGAACCATGTCCGTAGAACCCGTTGAACGACGCGTCACCCAAGCAGGTAGCCGTGAACGAAGCGTCCCGGCCCTCCTTCAGGTAGTCGACCGTTCGCGGCACCGGGCACGCGATCGGCGCGGCCGTGCCCTCCAGCACCCGCTGCACCGCGTCCGGATCCATCGAAGCGGAATGCCCGGTCTTCTTGCCGTACTGGGAAACGATCAGCGCCGCGACACCAGTCGCGTGGGGAGCGGCCATCGAAGTTCCTTGCAGCCACTGGTAATAGCCGACCCGGCCGTCCGCCGCCGTCGCTTTCTGCACGCCAAGCGCGACGCCTGCCGGGGTCACATTGCCTGCCGCGTCGATGTTTCCGGCCGCCACCCCGACATTGCGCGGATACGTGGACAGGATTTCGTTCTCCACCGTCCGGTACCAAGGAGTGCCGTAACCGTCACGGAAGAAGCCGCCCGGCGCGGAAACGGAGATCTGCTCGGTGCCGTAGTTCGAGTAATCCGCCTTCGCCTGCGTCGGACCGAACGAGCCGACACCGATGGTGTGCGGGCCTTCGACCGGCAGCGAGAAGCACGAAGAATTGTCGATCTTGCGCGGATGCGTCCCGTTCGCCGGGTAGTCCGGGCTCGTGACGTCGTCGTGCGGCGCGGCCAGTTCGTCGTGCTGGTTGCCGAGCGCGACCACCATCGTCACGCCTTTGCGGTGCGCGTAGTTCAACGCCCGCGTGGTGGCTTCGATGACCGTGCGCTGTTCGGCCTGCTCCGCGGCGGAATCGGCCGGGTTCGAACGGCAGTTGTAGAGCCACGGATCCACGTAGAAGCTCATGTTGACGACGTCGAGCCCGGCGTCGCCGGAATACGTCAGCGCGTCGACCGTCGGTTGAAGGAAGAAGTACCCGGAATCCTGACCGGCACGGACGTTCACCAGCGTCACGTTCGGGGCCACCCCGGACACGCCGAATCCGTTGGCAGCCGCGGCGATCGTACCGGCGACGTGCGTGCCGTGGCCGTTGTCGTCGTGGTCAACCGGGTCGACGCAGCCGCGGTATTCGCACGGGCCGTCGACCACGGTGCCGTTGACGTCAGCGACGATGTCCTTGGTGAAGTTGCGCGAATCGGCCTTGTCGAAGTTCGGCGCGATGTCCGGGTGACTGCCGTCGACGCCGGTGTCGATGATGCCGACCTTCACCCGCTTGTCGCCGGCCTGCTTGGTGCGCGCGAGGTCGGAGCGGGTCGATTTGAGGCCCCAGAGCTGGTCGTCCAGCGGATCGGTGCCGACCGCCTTGTTCGCCGCGGCCTTGCGTGACACGCTGCCGCGGCCTTCCTTCTCGACCGCGTCCGGCTTTTCCTTCTTGCCCGCCTTCGGCGCGCTGCCGATCGATTTCGCCTTCGCCGCACCGAATACCGCGCGGTTCGCCGAAACCCGCTCAGTGAAGCCGGCCGCGGGCGCGGTGGCGGTGATGAGCCCGACCGCCGCATTGGTCGCGACGATCGTGCCACCCGCGTCGCGCACGGCCTGCTGGGCGGCGGCGACGCTTTGGCCGTCCCGGGCCAGCACGCTGAATTCCGTTACCGGCCCGGCCGGTTGGGCCGACGCCGCGCCACCGGCGACGCCGGACACCGCACCGAACAATGGCACCGCGAGTGCCACAGCGAGCAATCTTGGTCTTTTCACGAGTCCTCCTGACGAAAACCGACAATGCAACGTACATAGCGGACACTGCGTGCGGCAATCGGCAAACCGGAGGAATCGCCTGGTTACGGAACCACCGACTTCTCCTCGGCGAAGTGACAAGCCGACAGATGCCCGTCCGTCCGCGGTTCCAGCTTCGGCACCTCCGTCGCGCAAATGTCCGCGGCCTTCCAGCACCGCGTGCGGAAACGGCAGCCCGACGGCGGATCGATCGGGCTCGGCACGTCGCCCTCCAGCCGGATCACCTGCCGCTGCCCGCGCACCGCCGGGTCGGCGACCGGCACCGCCGACAGCAACGCCTGCGTGTACGGATGAGACGGTCGCTCGTAGATCTCGTCCTCAGTACCGATTTCGACGATCTTGCCCAGGTACATCACCGCGACCCGGGTGGACAGATGGCGCACCACCGACAGGTCGTGCGCGATGAACACATAGGACAGTCCGAATTCGCCCTGCAGTTCCCCGAGCAGGTTCATCACCTGCGCCTGGATCGAAACGTCCAAAGCGGACACCGGCTCGTCGCAGATGATCACCTTGGGCCGCAACGCCAGCGCCCGCGCGATGCCGATGCGCTGCCGCTGCCCGCCGGAGAACTGGTGCGGGTACCGGTTCACGTGCTCGGGGTTGAGCCCGACCACCTCCAGCAGTTCCTGCACCTTCTTCGCCCGCGAACCCTTCGGCGCGACCTCGGTGTGGATCTCGAACGGCTCGCCGACGATGTCGCCGACGGTCATCCGCGGATTCAGCGACGTGTACGGATCCTGCAGCACGATCTGGATTTCCCGGCGCATTCGCCGCAGTTCCGCACCGCGCAGTTTGAACAGGTCGCGACCCTCGAAGGTCGCGCTGCCGCTGGTCGGCTCCTCCAGGCGCATCAGCACCTGGGCGAGCGTCGACTTGCCGCAGCCGGATTCCCCGACCACGCCGAGCGTTTCGCCCGGCTGCAGGTCGAAGGACACCCCGTCGACGGCCTTCACCTGTCCGATCGTCCGTTTGAACAGCACGCCGGTGCGCACCGGGAAATGCTTCACCAGTTCGCGCACGCTGAGAATCGGCTCACCCACGGCTCTCCACCACCTCCTCGGCGAAGTGACACGCACTGACCCGGCCGAACCCGAGCGCGTGCGAGGACGGCCGCTCGTCGCGGCACCGCTGCTCAGCCCGCTTGCAACGCGGGTGGAACGGGCATCCGGACGGAATGTCGAGCAGGCTCGGCGGCAGGCCCTTGATGGTTTCCAGGGTCTGTCCTTTGAGGTCCAGCCGGGGCAGCGAATCCATCAGCGCCGCGGTGTAGGGATGCCCTGGCGAGCTGAACAGTTCCCGCACGTCGGCCTGTTCCACGATCCGTCCGGCGTACATCACCGCGATCCGGTCCGCGACCTCCGCGACCACGCCGAGGTCGTGCGTGATGAGCACGAGCCCCATCCGCCGTTCCCGCTGGATGTCCGCGAGCAGGTCCATGATCTGCGCCTGCACGGTCACGTCCAGCGCGGTGGTCGGCTCGTCCGCGATCAGCAGATCCGGGTCGAGTGCCAGCGACATCGCGATCATCGCGCGCTGCCGCATCCCGCCGGAGAACTGGTGCGGGTAGTCCTTCACCCGCCGTTGCGCGGCCGGGATCCGCACCAGGTCGAGCAGTTCGACCGCGCGCTTGCGCGCATCCTTTTTGGACATTCCCAGCCGGACGCGCAACTGCTCCTCGATCTGGAACCCGACAGTGAACACCGGGTTCAGCGCCGAAAGCGCGTCCTGGAAGATCATCGCGATCTCCGCGCCGCGCACCTGCCGCCGCCGGTCGGCCGACGCGGTGAGCAGATCCTCGCCGCGATACCGGATCGACCCGCCGGTGATCACCCCCGGCGGGGTGTCGAGGATTCCCATGATGGTCTGCGCGGTGACGCTCTTGCCGGAGCCCGATTCGCCGAGCACGGCAAGGGTTTCCCCGGCATGCACCGAGTAGCCGACCCCGTTGAGCACGTTGGCCACGCCGTCGGAAGTGCGGAACTCCACGTGCAGGTCTTCGACCTCGAGCAGCAGCTCGTGCTCCGCCGTCGGACCAGCTGGACTGGACACTGTGGACATTGCGGCTACCTCGACTTCGGGTCGAGCGCGTCGCGGATACCGTCGCCGAGCATCACGAACGCGAGCACGGTGATGGTGACGAACGCACCGGGGAACAGGAGCATGTGCGGGACCGCGCGGAAATAGTCGCGCGCGTCGCTGATCATGACGCCCCACGACACCACCGGCGGCCGCACGCCGATGCCGAGGTACGCCAGCGTCGCCTCGGCTCCGATGGCCGCGCCGAGCGCGATCGTGGCGTACACGAGCACCGGCGCGAGCGTGTTCGGCAGCAGGTGCCGGAACACGATCCGCGGCGTGCTCGCGCCGAGCGCACGGGCCGCCTTCACGTAGTCCAGTTGCTTGGCCACCAGCGTCGCGGACCGCATGATGCGCATCGCCACCGGCCAGGTCAGCACCGCGATCGAACACACCACCTGCACGATGATGGTGACCTGCCCGGGATTCGTGCCGGGCGCGTTGAACGTGGTGAGGATGACGATCGCGCCCAGCACGAACGGAAGGCCGGCGAAGATGTCGCCGAGCCGGGACAGCAGGCTGTCGACGATCCGGCCGTAGTAGCCCGCGACGATGCCGATCAACGATCCGAAAAGGACAGTCAGCAGCGTCGCGAAAACGCCGACCAGCAGCGATGCCCTTGCCCCGTAGATGGTCCGCGCGTAGACGTCGTAGCCCTGGTTGTCGTAGCCGAACCAGGCGTCCGCCGACGGACCTTCGTTGGCGTGGGTCAAATCGCTGTATCCGGCGGGACGGTGCGAGAACAGTCCCGGCGCGATCGCGATCAGCACGATCACCAGGATGATCAACGCGGAGATCACGAACGTCGGCTTGCGGCGCAGCTGCCGCCACGCGTCGCCCCACAGACTGCGCGGTTTCTTCGGACCGGCGTCGGCCGAGCTGTCCACATGCGACAGCTGTGCCGCGTCGACTCCTCCGCCGCCGACGAGATTCGGGTCAGTCATAACGGATCCTCGGGTCGAGAACGGCGTAGAGCAGGTCGACGATCAAGCTCATCAGCAGATACACCAGCACCAGCAGCACGACGACGCCGACGACGGTCGCGCTTTCCCGGTTCTGGAGGCCGCGGAAGATCAGCCCGCCGAGACCGTTGATGTTGAACACGCCCTCGGTCACGATCGCACCGCCCATGAGCGAGCCGAGGTCGGTGCCGAGGAAGGTCAGCACCGGGATCACCGAGTTGCGCAGCAAGTGAATGCCGATGACGCGACTGTTGGGCTGCCCCTTGGCGATGGCGGTGCGGATGTAGTCGGCGTGCCGGTTCTCCGCGATCGACGTTCTCGTCAACCGGGCGACGTAAGCCATCGACAGGCTGCCGAGCGCGATGCCGGGCACGATCAGCTCGCCGATGCTCGGATCGTCGGAGACGCTGGCGTCGATGATGCCCAGGTTCACGCCGAGCACGATCTGCAGCACGATCGCGGTGACGAACACCGGAAGCGAGATCAGGAACGTGGTCGAGACCAGCACCAGGTTGTCGAGGAAACCCTTGCCGCGCAAGCCGGTCAGCACCCCGGCGGTCAAGCCGATGACCGCTTCGATGAGCACCGCGACGAGCGCGAGGCGCAGCGTGATCGGGTAGGAGGTGGAGATCAGTTCGCCGACCGAGGAGCCGTTGAACGTCTCGCCCCAGTCGCCGCTGAACAGGCTCCCGAGGTATTTGAAGTACTGGACGATCAGGTTGTCGTTGAGGTGGAACTTCTCGGTCATCAGGTCGATATAGGCCTGCGGGCAGGCTTGCTGACCGCATTTTCCGGAGAACGGGTCCCCGGGCACGGCCCACACCAGTGCGTAGATCAGGAAGGTGGTGCCGAAGAACACCGGGATCAACTGGAGCAGGCGGCGCAGGACGTAGCGAATCATGCGTGGTTCCTCAGAGTGCGCGCCGGGCCCGCGAGTGCCCGCGCCTGCTTGTGGCCGGCGCGAGCACTCACGAACCGCGTGGTGGGAACGGACTAGTCAGCGCTTCACTTCTTGAGGACCTCGACCGACGAGTAGTCCGCGCGGCGGCGGAAGTCGAGGACCACGGTCTTGGTGTGCTTCGACTTGGCCGCGACGCCCTTCTCGTCCCACACCGGGATCGAGGGCAGGTCCTTCGCGATCAAGTCCTCGGCCTGCTGGTACAGCTTGACCGCGGCGTCCTTGTCCGCCGTCGAGTCGGCCTGCTTCAGCAGAGCGTCGACCTGCGGGTTGGAGTACGTCGAGTCGTTCGACGAGGCCCCGGTCCGGTAGAGCGGGTTGAGGAAGTCCTCAATGGAGGGATAGTCCGCCGCCCAGTCGGAACGGCCCATGCCGGTCAGCTTGTGCCCGGTCACGATGCTGCGCCACTGGCCGAAGTCGGTCGCCGGAACGAAATCGCATTCGACGCCGAGGGTGTTCTTGATGCTGTTGCACGCGGCCACCAGCGGCTCCTTGCGGCCGCCGTCGGCGTTCGAGGCGATGGTGAGCTTGCCCTTGAACCCGGACTTCGCGAAGAACTCCTTGGCCTTCGCCGGGTTGAACTTGCAGTATTCGCCGCACACGCCGGGCCGGAAGCCCGCGATGCCCTGCGAGACATAGCTGTCGGCCGGCACGTAGGTGTCGTGCATGACCGTCTTGGTGATCTGCTCGCGGTCGATCGCCATCGAGATCGCCCGGCGCAGGTCGAGGTTGTTGTAGCCGGGAACGTAGTACGGCACCGCGATCGTGCTGATGCCCAGCAGGTGCCCGGTGACCAGGTTGTCCTTGAGGTCGGTCTTGTACTTCTCCGCGGTGAGCGCGGACGGCGGCAGCGTCTCGATGAAGTCGAGCTTGTTGCTCAGCAGGTCCTGGTAGGCGGTTTCCTGGCTGGCGTAGATCTTGACGTCGAGGTCCTTGAACTTGACCTTGTCCGGACCCTGGTAGTCGTCGAACCGGGTCAGCTTGATGTCGACGTTCGGCGTGCGGCTGACGAACTTCATCGGGCCGTTGCCGATCGGGTGCTTCGCGAAGGCGGCGGGGTCCTTGAAGAAGGAGTCCGGCAGCGGCGCGAACGCGGTGTAGCCGATCTTGGTGGTGAACACGGAGAACGGCGCGTCCAGCGTCACCTGGAACTCGTAGTCGCCCTTCACGGCCAGCCCGGACATCTTGTCCGTGGTCGGCTTCGCCCCCTTGTCGGCGGGGTGGACGTCGGAGTAGCCCTGGATGTTCTCGAAGAACGTGCTGTTGATCTGGCCGTTCGCCGAGTTGGCCCCGTAGTTCCAGGCGTCGACGAAGTTCTTCGCCTTGACCTCGGTGCCGTCGTGGAACTTCCAGCCGTGCTTGATCTTGATGTCGTAGACCTTGGAATCGGCCGTGGTGATCGACTCCGCCATCAGGTTGAACGGTTCGCCGCTGTCGCCCTTGTACGCGACGAGGCCGGAGAACATCGGGTCGACGGCCTTGGAACCGCCGAGTTCGTTGGTGTTCGTGGGGATCAGCGTGTTCTGCGGTTCCGTGCCGTAGACCGTGAAGGTCCCGTTCGGATCCGCTTCTCCCGACGACCCGCTGCTGGATCCGCCGCCCCCACAGGCGGTCAGGAGCAGTGACAAGGTTGTCACGACTGCGGCCGCGCTCCAGAGCCTGGATGAACCCCGCATGTCCCCTCCGTTTCTCGCGTCCGAATAGCGAGATGGAGGCTAGCTGGATCAGCGCTTCGTAACCGGATCGCCGGGTTGCACCTGAATAACAACACCGTTCATCACCCAGTCAGCTCACAACTAACTGCGCTTGATGACTTTCGGTGGCTTTGGTACGGGTGCGCGCGTCCGGTGACCTCGCCGCTGCGGAGCGTTCAGGCGAGCGACAAAGCGATGCCGTCGAGGATGTCGTGCTCGCTGACCACCAACTGGTCCGGACCACCGCGCGCGGCGAGTTCTTCGGCGAGCACCTGAACGACGACCGCGCCGCCGCCGATCACGTCGACCCGGCCGGGGTGGATCACCGGGTTCTCGGCGCGGGTCGCGCGGGCGGCCGCGAGGAGCTGTCCGGCGAGCTCGTCGATCTGGCCATGCGTCAGCTTCGACAGGTGCACGCGCTCGGAGTCGTACTCGGGCAGGCCGAGCGAAACCGCTGACAACGTGGTCACGGTGCCGGCGACGCCGATCCAGGTGCGGGCCTTCGCGACGTCCACGACATTGAACGCCTCGGCGAGGATGCCGCGGGCGAGTTCCCGGGCGGCGGCGATCTCGTCCGCGGTCGGCGGGTCGTCCTTCAGCGCGCGCTCGGTGATCCGGACGCAACCGATGTCGACGGATTTCGCCGCGATCACCTCGGCCTCGCGGCCGTTCCAGGTGCCGAGGACGAGTTCGGTGGAGCCGCCGCCGACGTCGACGACCACGAACGGCCCGTCGTCCGGGTCCTGCTCGCCGACCGCTCCGGTGAAGGACAGCCGGGCTTCCTCGTCGCCGCTGATCACCTCGGCCTCGACGCCGAGCGTTTCGCGGGTCATCGCGAAGAACTCGTCGCGGTTGCTCGCGTCGCGGGTCGCGGAGGTGGCGACCATGCGCACCTTCTCGACGCCCTTGCGCCGCGCGGCGACGGTGTAGTCCGCGAGTGCGGCGCGGGTGCGTTCGAGCGCTTCCGGCGCGAGCCTGCCGGTGGCGTCGACGCCCTGGCCGAGCCGCACGATGCGCATCTCGCGGTGCAGGTCGCGCAGGTCGACCGTGCCGTCGTGGCGCGGCGTCAACTCGGCGACGAGCAGGCGGATGGAGTTGGTCCCACAGTCGATCGCAGCTACCCGAGGCATGGCTCCGACTTTACTTGGTCTCCGGCGGTTCGCAGGCGAGGCGGGCATAGGCGGGCCCTATGCCCCCTCACCGACATTTGATCTTTGCCTTTTCCTCTGTTCCGGTCCTACGGTTGACGTGTTCGCCGCATTTCGTTTCGCGGCGGTTCTTTCTCCTTTATCGAGAGGTTCATTGGCATGCCCGATTACGGGATTGCGGGAAAGCGCGCGGTCGTCACCGGCGGTTCCCGCGGAATCGGCGCGGCAATCGTGGCGCAATTGCTGGCCGCGGGCGCGACGGTGCTCACCACCGCCCGGTCGGCCGGCCCGGCGCCGGAGGGAGCGTCGTTCGTCGAGGCCGACGTCCGCACGCAGGCCGGAGCCCAGACGGTCGCCTCCGCCGCACAAGACGTCCTCGGCGGCGTCGACCTGCTGGTCCACAACGCGGGCGGCGCGCGTCCGCACCCCAGCGGCCTGGCCATCCCCGACGACGAATGGCAGGACGCGCTGTCGGTGAACCTGCTGGCCGCGGTCCGGCTGGACGCACTGCTGGCCCCGGGCATGCGAGACCGCCGATCGGGCGCGATCGTGCACGTCTCCACCGCCGCGATCCGTCCGCCGTTCCCGCCGTTCTTGCACTACGTGGCGGCGAAAACGGCGCTGGAGGCGTACAGCCGGGGCCTGGCCGCCGAACTGGCCCCGTCCGGCGTCCGCGTCAACACCGTGTCCCCCGGCCGGACCGCCACCCCCGGCGGCTTGGCGACGCGAGAGCAGTGGTCGAGCCTGTCGCCCGGCTTCGCTCTCCCCGATGTCCCGCTGGGCCGCGACGGCGAGCCCGACGACATCGCCAACGCGGTGTTGTTCCTGCTGTCCGACCAGGCGAACTGGCTGACCGGAAGCGGCCTGGCCGTCGATGGAGGCGAATACCCGCGATGAATAACTACCAGGGCAAAACCGCGGTCATTACCGGCGGCAGCGCGGGAATGGGTTTCGCCACGGCGAAATTGTTCGCCGACGGCGGAGCTCGCGTAATCATCACCGGCCGCTCGCAATCCCGTCTCGACGCGGCTTTGGCCCGGCTCGGCGAAGACGCGCTAGCCGTCCGCGGCGATGTGGCGTTGCTCTCCGATCTGGACGCGCTGGCCGCCCAGGTACCCGGCCCGATCGACGCCCTGTTCGTCAACGCCGGGATGGCCCGGACGGCACCGTTCGAGTCGGTCACCGAGGAGCAGTTCGACGCGGACTTCGCGGTCAACGTCAAGGGCGCGTACTTCACCGTGCAGAAGCTCGCGCCGCGGCTGCGTTCCGGAGCGGGCGTCGTGCTGACCACTTCGACCGCGAACGTCATGGGCCTGCCGGAAACCAGCGTCTATTCAGCAGGCAAGGCCGCACTGCGGTCGATGGCCCGCACGCTCGCCGCCGAACTGCTCCCGCGCGACATCCGGGTCAACGCGATCAGCCCCGGCCCCATCGACACCGAGATTTTGGAAGCCGGGATGTCAGCCGAGGAAGCCGCGCAGTTCAAAGCCGCGCGAGCCGCCGCCAACCCCATGAAGCGGCTGGGCACCCCCGAAGAGATCGCCCGCGCGGTCGCCTTCCTGGCCTTCGACGCCACCTTCACCACCGGCATCGAACTGGTCGTAGACGGCGGCGACACCCAGCTCTGAGCTTTCAGGCGGCCGGAGACACTGGCTGATACCAGGTCTCCTGCCGCAAAAACTCGAGCAACGCCATCTCCGCGGGCCCCGCGCCCGGCCGGACCGCCGCGACGACGGGCTGGGACACGACCGGAAACACCGGCCGGACGAGATGCTCATGCCCCTCCGGCACCGCCGACGCCGGAACGAGCGTCACTCCCAGCCCGTGCGCGGCCCATCGCACCGCTGTCGAGGTCTGCGACACCCGCGCGACCGCGGTCGGCTTCAACCCGTTGTCTCGCAACACTTCGGTCAGGAACCCGTCGAGTGCACTGGCCGGGTCGAACCTGATCCACTCCTCTTTTTCCAGCTCCCGCAACGCGATCCGGTCCTTCTTGAGCAACCGGTGTTTCGCGCCGAGGACGACCACGAACTCCTCGTCGCCGAGGTGATGCCCCTCGTACAGCCCCTCGTCGCACGCCGAGCCGATCAACGCGAGGTCCAGCACCCCACGCCGGGCCAGCTGCTCCAGCTCAGCCGGATTCGGCTCCTCGAACACGGTCACCGCCAGCCGCGGATACTTGCGCCGCAACGCAGCCAGCGCCCCCGGCAGCTGCCGAGTCCCCAACCCCATCTGCGCCGAGACGAGCAACTCGCCGACCAGCTCGTCCGCCCCCGCCCGCGCGGTCGCCTGCGCCCGCCGCGCGGCCCGCACCGCGACCTCAGCGTCCCGGAGAAACGCCCGCCCGACGACGGTGGGCACGAGCCCGGTGGGCGTCCGGGAGAAGAGCTGCACGCCGAGTTCCCGCTCGAGCCCCCGGATCTGCTGCGAAACGGACGGCTGCGCGACGTGCAGCACTTCAGCCGCAGCGGTCACCGACCCCGCCTCAGCGACCGCCAAGGCGTACTCGAACTGACGAAGACTCATCGTCTCCCCTGCGGACGTTTGTAATGGTGTAATCGAGGCTACCTGTTGTCAGCCCGCGGCCGTGGTACTGCTCTCCGGGTTGCTGCTCGACGACGAGATGCAGGTCGGAGTGGTCGACGTCGTCGCCGAGGTCGGTGCGGTACTCGATCCGCACGTCGAACTGCTGGTGGTCGGCTCTCCAGAACTGCTCGAAGGCGGCCCGGACGGACTGTTTTGCGGCGGCAGCCCGGTAGGCGTGGGCGTCACCGCCGGACCACCCGTTGCGGCCGGCGGCAACGCCGACTCGGTAGTCCTGGGCCGGTCCCCCGGATTCGCGGGCGGCGCGGAACTGGCCGTGGCCGGACCGACGGGAACCGGACTGTCCGGCACCTGCGCGACGCCCTTGCGGTAAGCCTCCGCCCAGAGAATGACCGTGGTGACGTAGGCGTCGGAGTTGTTGTAGCGGTAAATCGCGGTCCGCAACTGGTCCGGATTGGCCAGATCGAGCCCGCCGGAGCAGAGGTAGCGGGCCGCCGCGAGCGAGGCGTCGAAGAGATTGCCCGGGTCGGCCTTGCCGTCACCGTTGCCGTCCGCCGCGTAGGTCCGCCAGGTCGCCGGAATGAACTGGAACGGCCCCACCGCGCGATCCCACACCGGATCCTGGTCGAGAACGCCGTGATCAGTGTCCGGAATCGCCGCATACGGACCAGTGCCGTTGAGCTGAGGCCCCAGAATCGGCTGGATCGTGGTCCCGGCAGCGTCGACGTACCCGCCCCGCGCGTGATTCGACTCGATCCGCCCGATGCTCGCGACGAGCGCCCAGTCGATATGGCACCCCGGCTGTTCTTTCCCCAACACCTCCGCCGCGTGCCGATACGCAGCAAGCGCAGTAGCCGGAATCCCCAGCGGCCCGTCCGGAAGGTCGTACGCAGGCAGCGGTACCGGCGCGGGCGCATCCGGCAGCCGCCCGTCGACAGCGACCCCGCGGATGCCCGGGTCGTACCCCTGATCAGGCATAACGTCCGCCGAACGCACCACCGGCATCCGCCCGGCCCACCCGACGACCACACCCGCGCCGACAGTCGCCGGAAGCACCCCCAGCACTCCAGCGAGCACCGCGACGGCCGTCCGATGCCGCGAAGCCACCCGCCGAGCCCGATAGCGCGCCCGCCGCGCCCGCACCCGCCCACGCAACCGCGCCCTATCCCGCGGCGGCCCGACGAGCGCCGGGGTTCTTTTGGTTCTGGCCGTTTCTGCCGCCACGTCCTGAGCGGCTGCTGCTTCGGCGGTTTTTCCGGCGGCTACTTCGCTGTTGCCGCTTTCGTCGCTCGTACCGGCGACGACCGTTTTGCCCGCAGCCTCACCGTCGCTGCTCTCGCCATTCGCAGCGCCGACAACCGCTTCACCAGTTACGTGGCCGCCACTGTCCGCGCCACCAACACCGGCGGCAACCGCTTCACCCGCGACCTCCCCACCGCTGCCCGCATCGTCGGCATCCGCTCCGCCTGCAACCGCGTCACCACTGTCCGCGCCACCGACACCGGCGGCAACCGGTCCACCCACGCCGCCGACAACCGGTCCACCCGCGACCTCCCCACCGCTGCCCGCATCGTCGGCATCCGCTTTGCCCGTGTCCTCGCCGCCGCTGCCCACGCCACCCACACCGACGAGAACCGCCCCGGCCGCTGCGTCGTCGCCACTGCCTGCGTCGTCGGCTTCCGCTCCGCCTGCAACCGCGTCACCACTGCCCGCGCTGCCCGCATCGTCCGAGACCGCTCCGCCCGCAACCTCGCCGCCGCCCGCAGCGCCAGCAACTGCTCCGTCCGCTACCTCGCCGCCCGCACCAGCCAACTCGCGACCAGCGGCCTCGTCACCAAAGCTCCGTCCGCCAACCGCCGCGCCACCAGCAACCGCGCCAGTGCCAACCGACCCGGCACCGCCGGCTCCGTCGCCAGCCACTCCCGCACCAGCACTCACCGAACCATCGGCAACCCGCTCGCCCGCGCCCTCCGCGACCGGCTCACCCTGACTGTCCGCGGCAGGAGACGCCTCAGCACGCACCGACCGCCGAGATCTGCGTGGCACCCGCACTTTCCGCCCCTCCCCGGCGCGCCCGGCGGTGCACCCGGGCTCGCCTGCTCGGTGTGAAGCTCCGGTGCGCGCCGCGAAGCATTCCCACCCAGGCGGGCACCGGCCTCTGCTGTGCCTATCCGCGCCCGAGACCGGAGCGTTACCCGGCGCAGTCGCCCCTCGGCCAGCCCTGTTCGCGGACCCAGGCGAGGGTCTCGTCACCGAACGGGTTCACCCCTGGCCCGGCCGCGAGCGTGTGCGCGAGGTGGACGTGCAGGCATTTCACCCGCCCGGGCATGCCCCCCGCGGTCACCTGCGTGCCGAGCGACTCGATGGCATCCCGCTCAGCGAGGTACGTCTCGTGCGTGCGCTGGTATGTCGCCGCGAGTTCCGGATCGGTGGTGAGCCGTTCGGTCATCTCCTTCATCACGCCGGACGCTTCCAGCGTGCCCACCATCGACGTCAGCCGAGGGCAGGTCAAGTAATACAACGTCGGGAACGGCGTTCCGTTCTCCAACCGCGGGCTGGTCTGGACCACTGAGGGATGCCCGCTGGGACACCGCGCGGCCACCGCCCGCAAGGCCCGCGGCGGGCGTCCAAGCTGCTGCGCGATGACCTCCCGGTCGGCATCGGTGACGGGCTCGAATCGGGGTGTCTCCGTGCTGCTGTTCACGCTCTCCAGGCTAATGCCGCCGTCCGCCCGCCCCCTCGCGACCTCCGCCGAAACAGCCGAGTTGTCCACAACCGGCACACCGTGTGGACAACTCGCTCCGTCCGCCTCCGCCGCCCTTCCGATGTGGTTAGCGTGGAAGGCAGTCGAAGCTTCGCCACGAAACCAACCCACCGGAAAGAAAGGCCCAGCAGAAAAGCTGTTCGAAGATCCGGATCTCAGGCCCCGCGCAGATCCCCGCATCGAGAACTACCTGCATCCGCAACCGTGAGGAGCGTGCCTATCGAACCCATCGCCCCGGCTCCGCGAGTTCACTGGCTACCCGCCCGGCCAGGAACCTCCAGCCGAGGTCGCACCCCCTGGATACGCGACCGTGCCGCGAACCCGCGACCAGCCGACAATCTGGCTTGGCACCGGCCAGCCTGCTCGGTAACCGCGACCGGCGAGCTAGCTGCCCGGCACAGCGACGACCCACCTGGCAAGCCAACGATCCCGCCGGACCAGAAGCTCGCCAAACATCGGCCCTTACCCGGTCAGCGCGCACGGCCAAGACTTCAGCGGCCCGTCAACCGCATCCGCCAGCGATCCTGTCAAGCAACCTCAGCCCCCGGAAACCTGCGCCCACAGGTTCTCGTACCAAGGTGCCTGCGGAGCAGGCTGCTGCCCCGGCTGGGCAGCAGCCGGCGAACCAGGCTGGTCCTCCGGCAACTGGACCATCCACGGGGTCTCGCCAGGCTTCACGTACCGGAGCCGACGGCGGGCTTCCGCCTCGATCTGGGCCGGGTCGCTCAGCTGGGCTTTGCGGTCGCGCAGCTGGGCGACCTCGTGCTGGAGCTGGGCGAGCTGCGCTTCCTGGTCGCGGACCTCGGAGCGTTGGGAGAGGTAGGTGCGCAACGGGACCGCGACGGTGAACGCCAGCGCGCACACCACGATCGCCACCACGGCGGCGCGCCGGGTGGTCGACATGCCGAGCACCTTGGCCGCACCGGAGGCGCGTTTCGCCGCTAGGCCGCGGCGAAGCCGGGCCCTGGTCGTCTCCGTCGTGCCCGCGCCGGTGCGGCGCCGGGCAGACGCGGGACGGCGGGCCCTGCTGGACCCGCTTCCCGCTGCCCGGCCGCCGCGGCGGCTGCGCGCCCTCCCCCGGTCGGCCATGTGCCCCTCAGGCCTCCGCGCTGAACCGCGGGAAGGCGAGGTCGCCGGCGTAGCGCGCGGCGTCCGCGAGGGTCTCCTCGATGCGCAGGAGCTGGTTGTACTTCGCGATCCGCTCGCCGCGGGCCGGAGCGCCGGTCTTGATCTGGCCGACGCCGGTCGCGACCGCGAGGTCGGCGATGAAGGTGTCCTCGGTCTCGCCGGACCGGTGGCTCATCATCGACTTGTAGCCGTACGACGTAGCCAGCGACACCGCGTCCAGCGTCTCCGACAGCGTGCCGATCTGGTTGACCTTCACCAGCAGCGCGTTCGCCGCGCGGCGGGTGATGCCCTCCTCGAGCCGGTCCGGGTTGGTGACGAACAGGTCGTCGCCGACGAGCTGGACCTTGTCGCCGATCTCGGAGGTCAGCTGGACCCAGCCGTCCCAGTCGTCCTCGCTCAGCGGGTCCTCGATGGACACGAGCGGGTAGTCGCGCAGCAGTTCGCCGTAGTACGCGGACATCTGCTCGGCGCTGCGCTTCGAACCCTCGAAAGTGTAGGCGCCGTCGGAGTAGAACTCGGTCGCGGCGACGTCCAGCGCGAGGGCGACGTCCCGGCCCGGCGCGTAGCCGGCCTTCTCGATCGCGGCGAGGATCAGGTCGAGCGCCTCGCGGTTGTTGCCGAGGCTCGGTGCGAAACCGCCCTCGTCGCCGAGGCCGGTGGACAGGCCGCGGCCCTTCAGCACGGACTTCAGCGCGTGGTACACCTCGGTGCCCCAGCGCAGCGCCTCGCGGAACGACTCCGCGCCGATCGGCGCGATCATGAATTCCTGGATGTCGACGTCGGTGTCGGCGTGCGCGCCGCCGTTGAGGATGTTCAGCATCGGCACCGGCAGCACGTGTGCGTTCGGGCCGCCCAGGTAGCGGAACAGCTCCAGTTCGGACGATTCCGAGGCGGCCTTCGCGACGGCGAGCGAAACGCCGAGGATCGCGTTCGCGCCGAGCCGGGACTTCGCGGGCGTGCCGTCGAGGTCCACCAGCTTCTGGTCGACGATCCGCTGGTCGACCGCGTCGACGCCGACCAGGTCCGGGCCGATCTCGTCGAGCACTGCGGCGACCGCGCGCTCCACGCCCTTGCCGTTGTAGCGACCGGTGTCCCCGTCGCGCAGCTCGACCGCTTCGTGCTCGCCGGTCGACGCCCCGGACGGCACCGCCGCGCGGGCCAGCGTGCCGTCGTCGAGCGCCACCTCCACCTCGACGGTCGGGTTCCCGCGCGAATCGAGAATCTCGCGCGCGCCTACCTGCTCGATGAGAGCCACGCTCTGCTCCTTGGTGGGTCGTGCCTGCGGTGACGCCGCCCAGAGTAACCGCCCAGCGGGTTCACCCGTTGGAGGCCAGGCCGGTGCGGGGCCGTTCCGCTGCGTGTTCTCCAGCTCAGCCGGGCACTTCGCCGGTCTCCTCGGCGTCCTGGTCCTCCGGCCGGACTTCGCGCCACCCCGACGGCAGCTCGACCTGGTCGGTCACCTGCTGCCAGAACGTCCAGCTGTTGCCGCCGGGATCGGCCACGGTGAAGATCCGCGCGCCGTAAGGCTGGTCCTGCGGCGGTTCCGGCGCGGCGTCCTCGCCGAGCGCCGCGGACACGCGCTCGTGCTGCGCGTCGACGTCGGTCACGTACACGACGTTCAACTGCCCGACCGGCCCTTCGACCCCCTTGGCCTCCCAGTATTCGGGACCGACCCCGGCCAGCTGCAGGCGCGCGTCGCCCGCGCGGAGCGTCGCCTGGAAAACCTCGCCGGCCCCGTCCTCGAAGCGGACTTCCTCGGTGAAGCCGAACACCCTGGTCAGCCACGCGAGCGCGGCGGTCGCATCGCTGTAGTAGAGGTACGGCGCCAGTCCCACGTAATCGGGTTCCTGATCGCTGCTCATGGCGGAACAGTCCATCACGACTCGTCTGACGGTCGTGCAACGCCCTCCGCGCCGGTATCGTGAAGCGACCATGACGGACGCCGCAGCAGCCCCCGAACCCGACGGCGAATCGCGCTTCCGCAGGTTCCGCAACGCCGAGCATCTGGTCGCGCGGCGACGCCCGCTCGACGCGCTCAAGGAGCTAGAACCCCTGCTCGCCGACGAGCCGGACAAGCCGAGCGTGCAACTGCTCGCCGGGCGCGCGTACTTCCATTCCGCCCAGTTGCGCCGTGCCGAGAGCGCGTTCACCCGCGTCCTGGAACTGGACCCCACCGACCACTACGCCCGGTTCGTGCTCGGCCGCACCCTCCAGCGCCTCGGCCGTTTGGCCGAGGCGCTCGCACAACTGCGGATGGCGTCGGCGATGAACCCGGTGCCGGAGTACCTCGAGGCGATCAGCGAGGTCAGGGCGAGGATCACGCTGAGCGACCGCTGAGCCCGCGTGTCCCGAACGTGCACCCGCGGAGGCACGCGCGTGCAACCGCTGGATCCAGTACGGCCTCGGCGCGTCTTCTGAAGTGAACAGGGCAGCGGGGAAGCCTGGCCATCCGGCGACCCGGCTCGGCCAGTCGGCCGATCCGGGCAGACCGGGCGAAGCGCGATCCTTGGTGTCATCACAGAGAGCGATTAGAGGAGGCCGACATGACCGCGCTGACCGTGATCGGAGCGACCGCCGGGCTGCTCGTGCTGGTGCTGATGGCGCTGGCACCTGCGCTCGTCGAACTGAACGAACGCCACCCGGTCCAGCCGCGCAAGCAGCCCGTGCGCACCGAGGCCCTGCCGCAGAAGCCGGTGCGGGTGAGCGCCGCTTTGCCGACCCACTGACTGCGGATCTTGCCGAGCGGGCCACGGTTTCAGCTGTTTACCGCTGCATGACCCACGGTGAAAGACCGCACGTGGCGCGACCGGTCCTGAGGCGAGTGGCCGAAGTCAGGCAAGGGTCCGCCCGACCGCTGAGCGGTCAGGACTGCTCGCCGCGCTCAGCTTCCAGCCAAGCCAGGGGCAAGCTGCTGGTTGTCAATGAGCGACGGTCAACCGCGGCAGCCCGTACCTAACCGAGGCAAGCGCGCCGAGCCACGACGATCCAGGGCCCCACGCTCGCCACCGCACAGAAATCGGCCGGAGCGACCCGCCGAGCCGCCACGGGCCATCCAGCCAGCTCACGCCCACCCTCGCCGTCGCCAGAAATCGGCTGCGGCGCACAAGCCCGCCGACCCGCCCAGTCAGCTCAGGGCGCCACGCTCGCCGCCGCATAGTTGTCCGCGGCGGTGAAGACGTCCTGCACGTAGTTGACCGCCGGGTTGTAGAGCAGCATCGCTTTCCACCAGCCCGCCGGTGCGCCGAGGTCGTCATCGCCGGAGCAGAGGTAGCGGGCGGCCGTGAATGCCGCGTCGTCGAGGTTGCGGGGGTCCGCGGCTTTGCCGTCGCCGTTCGCTCGCTGGGCGTGTTTGTGCCAAGCGGCGGGCATGATCCGCAGCGGGCCGACCCGGTGGTCTGCCGTGCGGTCGCCGTCGAGTTTTCCGGTGTCGGTGTCCGGGCCTTCCGCGCCACCAGGGGCCACCGTCAAGGTGCCGTCCGGGCCGGGTTTTTCCGTGCCGAAGGCCAGATTTCCGATCGCCGCGAGCGTCGCCCACGACAGGTGGCACGACGGTTTTTGCCGTTGCATCCACATTTCCGCTCGTCCGTACGCGGCGAGCACTCGCGCGTCCAGATGCGTCTTTCCGGCGACTCGGGTGGCCCACGCGTCCAGTTCCGCTTGGTCGGACACGAGCGGGCGGTCCGGCGGCGCGGCCAGTCCGACCCGCGGAGCTTCGGAGCCGGGTTGCGGGCGCGGTTCCGCCTTGGCCGACACCGGCGGCGGAGCGGCCGCTGCGGGAGGAGCGGGCGGGTTCGGGTTCTGGATCCCGATCGTCACCACCAGCACGACCCCGGTCAGCACCAGCCCCAGCGCGAACGCGATACGGCTCGGGTAGCGGCGCGGCGGAACCGCCGGCGACGGCGTAATAGTCGGCTGAGTGGTATCGGCCACTCGGACAGGTTACTGATGAACCCGCCAGGGGGACGCTGGACTGGGCGAATGGCAAGCGGACGGTTAACTCCCCGCCTGGGCCGCCCAGGTCACACAATTCGTTACGTGACTCCTCAGCGACGCTCTGACCTGCGGTTACCCTAACCTAACTCCTGCCAGAACGCCGTTTTGCGCGTTTTGCCCGGCCCGCTGAGCGAACCTCCCTCTGGACTTACAGGCAAGCCTTACCTAAAAACATCAGGTCAGGTAGTCGAAGGAGGGCTGAACAGTGGTGTTTTCGAGCGCGCTCATCGGGCTGCGCGAAGGCCTCGAAGCCGCGCTTGTGGTGAGCATCCTGGTCGCCTTCCTGGTGAAGACCGAACGACGGCACGCGCTGCGGTTCGTGTGGCCGGGAGTCGGCGCGGCAGTGCTGCTGTCGGTCGGCGTCGGCGCGATCCTCACCTACAGCACCGCTCAGCTGAGTTTCGAGCATCAGGAACTGCTCGGCGGAAGTCTTTCCATCGTCGCGGTCGTCTTCGTCACCGCGATGATCTTCTGGATGCGCAAGGCTTCCCGGCACATCGCGGCCGAGTTGCGCGGAAAGATGGAGGACGCGCTCAAGGTCGGTCCGGCGGCGGTGCTGCTGCTGTCGTTCCTCGCCGTGGGCCGCGAGGGGCTCGAAACCGCCGTGTTCTTCTACTCGGCCGTGCAGACCGCGCAGTCCGACACCCTGCAGCCGCTGATCGGGTTCGTGGTCGGGATCGCCGCCGCGATCGTGCTCGCCTACCTGCTTTACCGCGGCGCGGTGCGGTTCAACCTGGCGAAGTTCTTCACGATCACCGGCGTGCTGCTGGTGTTCGTCGCCGCCGGCGTCCTCGGCTACGGGCTGCACGACCTTCAGGAAGCCGGGTTCATCCCCGGTCTGACCACGCTCGCCTTCGACGCGTCGAGCACGCTGCCGGAAACCTCCTGGTACGGCGCGCTGCTCAAGGGGATCTTCAACTATTCGCAGCAAACCACTGTGCTGCAAGCGATCGCGTGGGTCGCCTACGTGGCGATCGTGCTGCCGCTGTTTCTCAAGCCCGCCCGCAAGAACAAGACCGAGTCGGCTCCTGCCGCCCCGGCCGCCGCCAAGGAGTGACCGTGCCCCAGTTCCGCAAAACCTCGACGGCTGTGCTCACCGGCCTCGGCGCGCTTGTCGCGCTGACCGCCTGCGACAGCACGAACTCCGCGTCCGGTCCCTCCGGCGCGGCCGCGGGCGGGCCGATCAAGGTCGAGGCGTCCGACACCGCCTGCTCGGTGTCGGCGACGACCGCGGCCGCGGGCACGCTGACCTTCGAGATCGCCAACAAGGGCAGCAAGGTCACCGAGTTCTACCTCTACGCCGAGGGCGACCGGATCATGGGCGAGGTCGAGAACATCGCGCCGGGGCTGAACCGGCGGCTCATCGTCGAGGTCCCGGACGCGGGCAAGTACCAGACCGCGTGCAAGCCGGGCATGGCGGGCAACGGCATCCGCGGCGACTTCACCGTCACCGGCGGCGCGCAGGGCCAGAGCAACGCCAGCGCGCAGAAGACCGCTGCCACCAAGAGCTACGCGACCTACGTCGAGAACAACAGCGCGGCACTGGAGACCGAAACCGCGAAGTTCGTCGCTGCGGTCAAAGCGGGCAAGGTCGACGAGGCGAAGACCGAATACGCGCGCACTCGCGTGTTCTACGAGCGGATCGAGCCAGTCGCGGAGAAGTTCGGCGATCTAGACCCGTCGATCGACGCCCGCGAGGCCGACGTTGAGCCGGGCCAGCAGTTCACCGGCTTCCACCGGCTGGAGAAGGACCTGTGGACCACCGGCCTGAAGCCGGACAGCACGCAGATCGCGGACAAGCTCCTCACCGACGTCAAGGCACTCGTCGCCAAGACCAAGACGCTGCAGCTGAGCGTCCTGGACCTGGCCAACGGCGCGAAGGGCCTGCTCGACGAGGTCGCGACCAAGAAGATCACCGGCGAGGAGGAGACCTTCTCGCACACCGACCTCTGGGACTTCCAGGCCAACCTCGACGGTTCCAAGGGCGCGATCGCCGCGCTGCGGCCGATCATCCAGGAGCGCGACGCGGCCCTGGTGTCCACTTTGGACAAGGAGTTCGCGAACGTGCAGGGGCTGCTGGACAAGACCCGCTCCGGCGACGGTTTCAAGTACTACAACGAACTGTCCCAGGACCAGATCAAGGCGTTCGCCTCGGCGGTCGACGCGCTGAGCGAGCCGCTCAGCAAGGTCGCGGAGGTCGTGTCGAAGTGACCGAGGAGGGAACGCAGGTTTCCCGCCGGAAGCTGTTCGGGCTGGCCGGCGCGGGTGTCGCGCTGGCAGGCGCGGGCGCGGCGGCCGGGGTCGGCATCGACCGGCTCGGCGGCGGGACCCCGGCATCGGCCGCGGTGTCCACTGTGGACTTCCACGGCGAGCACCAGGCCGGGATCGACACCCCGACGCAGCAGAACCTGCACTTCGCCGCGCTTGACGTGACCACCAAGGACGCCAACAAGCTCCGCGAGCTGCTGCGCACCTGGACGGCCGCGGCGCGACGGATGACCGCGGGCCAGGACGTCGGGCCGAACGGGGCGCTCGGCGGGTCGGCGCAGGCCCCGCCGGACGACACCGGCGAGGCGCTCGACCTGCCCGCCTCCGACTTGACGCTGACGATCGGCTTCGGCCCTTCGCTTTTCGACGACCGATTCGGCCTCGCCGCGAAACGCCCGCCGCAGCTGATCGACCTGCCCGCGTTTCCGAAGGACAAACTCGATCCGGCCCGCAGCGGCGGCGACCTCTGCATCCAGGCCTGTGCGAACGATCCGCAAGTGGCGGTGCACGCGGTGCGCAACCTGGTGCGGCTTGGCTTCGGCGTCACCGAAGTGCGCTGGTCGCAGCTCGGGTTCGGCCGCAGTTCGTCGACCTCGCGTTCGCAGCAGACGCCGCGCAACCTGTTCGGTTTCAAGGACGGCACCAACAACATCAAGGCCGAGGACACCGACGTGCTCCGCGACCAGGTGTGGGCGCAGGCCGGTGACGGACAGGCGTGGATGGCGGGCGGCACGTACCTGGTCGCCCGCCGGATCCGGATGCACATCGAGACCTGGGACCGCGAAACGCTCGCCGGACAGGAGCAGATTGTCGGGCGCACCAAGGGAACCGGTGCCCCGCTCGGGCAGACCGGCGAGTTCGACCAGGTCGATCTGCAGGTCGGCGGCGCGGGCGGGACCCCGCTGATCGCCGAGGACGCGCACATCCGGCTGGCCTCGCGCCAGACGCGCAAGGGCGTGCAGATCCTGCGCCGCGGCTACAACTTCGTCGACGGCTCCGACGGTGTCGGGCACCTCGAGGCGGGGCTGTTCTTCCTGGCGTTCAACCGGGACACCCGCACGCAGTACGTCCCGATGCAGCAGGTGCTGTCGTCGAAGGACGCGATGATGGAGTACCTGCAGCACACCGGTTCCGCGCACTTCGCGATTCCCCCGGGCCTCACCCCGACCAGCAACTGGGGTGACGGGCTCTTCGCCTGACCAGTACAAACCTCCCCTTCCCGCCACTGCGTGGGACCGGTTGCCGGTGCCCTCCGGGCAAGCGACGGTGACCGCGTTCATCCGCGCGAGGTGAGGAGTTGGGTCGTGGTCGCTGTGGCACAGCCGCGGTTCGGGGTGTGGGCGGTCGTCTACGGGTCGTGGGGCCCGTTCGATCATCCGGACGATCCGGTGGACGCCAGCTGGGAGCGCAACCGGCGGCTGATCGTCGAGGCCGACCGGCTCGGCTTCGATTCGACGCTCATCGCGCAGCACGTGGTGAACCCGTTCGGCGACGAACTGGACCAACTGGAGACGTGGACGTCCGCGGCGGCGCTCGCCGCGCTCACCGAGCGGATCGAGATCATCGCCGCGATCAAGCCGTATCTCGTGCACCCGGTGGTGCTGGCGAAACAGGCGCTGCAGATCCAGGAGATCAGCGGCGGCCGGTTCGGGCTGAACCTCGTCAACGCCTGGTACAAGCCGGAACTGGAGCGGGCGGGCATTCCGTTCGCCGAGCACGACGAACGGTACGAGTACGGCCGCGAATGGATCAGCGTCGTGCGCGGACTGCTGGCCGGCGAGCGGGTTTCGTTCGAGGGCAAGCATTTCCAGGTCGACGGGTACCAGCTGCGGCCCGCGGGTTCGTCGCCGACCGTCTACGTCGGCGGCGAGTCGGACCCGGCGCGAGCGCTGGTCGCGGACAAGGCCGACGTGTGGTTCGTCAACGGGCAGCCGCGGGAGAACGTCGCCCGGCTGATCGAGGACGTCGCCGCCCGCCCGCGCGTCGGCCCGCCAGTCCGATTCGGGCTGTCCGCGTTCGTGGTCGCGCGCGAAACCGACGCCGAGGCGGAAGCGGAACTTGCGGCGTTGTGGGAACTGGCCGAGGCGGGCAAGGCACGCTGGGAGGCGCTTGTCGCGGACGCCGATCCCAAGGCGGTGATGTTTCAGACGTTCGCGAAGTACCCGCACATAGGCACGAACGGCGGCACCGCGGCTGGGCTGGTGGGCAGTTACGACACCGTCGCCCAGCGGATCCGCGAATGGGCTGACCTGGGAATCGAGACGTTTATGCTGCAATTTCAGCCCTTCGAAGCGGAGATGCGGCGGTTCGCCGAGCACGTGCTCCCCCGCGTGCGCTTGACTTCAAGCAAACTTGAACTTGCACGGTAGGTGCATGTTCACCGAAGCGGAACTCACCTACCTGGCCACCCAGCCGCTCGCCCGGGTCGCCACCCAGCAGCCGAACGGAACTCTGCAGGTCAGCCCGGTCGCGTTCACCTGGAATCCGGAGACGCGGACGATCGACGTGACCGGGTACAACCTGACGAAGAGCCGGAAATACCGCAACGTCGAGGCCAACGGCCAGGTCGCCATCGTGATCGACGACCAGCCCTCGACGAGCCCCATGCGCATCCGCTGCCTGGAGATCCGCGGCCGGGCGGAAGCCGTGCCGGACGCCTTCGAACCGGACGGTCACCTCGACGGAGGTGTCATCCGCATTCACCCGCAACGCATCATCAGCATGGGCATCGACGACCCCGACCGCGAACCACTGGAGGTGAAGCCGCACAACCGCAACGTCTGAAACCGCGCCGGTCCGCAGTCCCGCCCCTGCCCGGGGGAGGGACGGGACTGCGCCTGGCTTGCCGTTCCACTGGTTCATCTTCGAGCGCCCGCCACCGTGTACGCCGCCGTTCCCGCTGCGAACAGCAGCCCAGCGGTCCACCATGCCGCCGTGGAATCCGCCGTCGCCATCGGCCAAGCCACGACGTCGTAGACCTGACCGACAGCACTCGGGACGAACACCGCCGTCATCGCCCAGCCCAAGGGCAGCGTCCAGCCGAACTGGCCGCCGAACAGCGTGGCCGCCAGCCCGGTCAGGCCGATGAGCCCGGCCGCATTGCGAAGGATCCAGCCGGATTCGATCGGGTGATCGACAAAGCCTTGTACCGCGAGCATTACTCCACCGGCCACCGCACCGATCAGCAGCAGGTGCACGAGCCGCCGCGGCGGCCAGCGGAAGGAGGCCGTGCGGTCCAGATCGATGTCCTGCCCGCTGAGACCCACGCCTGCCACCGCGACCGCGGCACCGAGGGTGACTGTCGCGAAGAACGTCCTCCAGTTGTCGCCCAGCAGCGGCGGAAGAACGACGGCGCAAAGCACCACCGCCGCCAGCGACACTGAGAGGTGGCGCGACCGCGCGTACAGCGCTGTCCACCGCATCAGCGCGCACCTTCCGTGAGGACCTTCAGCGGGTCACCAGTGCAGGTCAGTTCCAGCTGCCGCGCCGAAGCGACCCGGGCGGTCTGTTCCGCCTCCGGCACCGCCTTCAAGGCGGCCCACGCCGGATCCGTCCGAGTCCGCAGCGGAGGCTGGGCGGACGAGGTCGGCGGCGTGTACGAGCCTGCCAGCCACTGCGCCATTACCCAGCGCGCGGCGTCCTCTCGATCGTTCTGCTCGCCGCCGTAGGACGCGGCGTGACAAGGCAGCGTGCCAGCGCCACTCAGCAGCGTCAGAGTGAGGCGGTGACCGCGTTTGTCATACATCGCATAGTCGTCCTGCTGCATCAGCAGGCGAGAAGGATCTCGCGGACCCACCTTGGTGGTGCCGAACGACACTGTCGATTCCTCGACCCGGCCGGGACGTTGCGGAAGTTTCTCCAGCAGCCGTAGGGCTTCCTTGCCAGGACCGGCCACTGTGGACAGCCAATCCTCGTGCAGCCGCGTGACGCACACCGGGCCGTCGCACACAAGGGCGGCAGCTGCCTTGTCGACGGTGTAGTTGTTCTCCAGGGTGGGCGGAAACAGCGGCAAGGCCGCCGCCAGCCCGGCTGCCACCGGAACCAGCGCGAGCGCTTTGATTCGCGGCGAACCGGCGAGCAGCAACAGGAATCCCGCCGCGGAGAGCCCTAGCAGCCAGCACAGCTGTCCGAACTGCGCCGAGGGCACCGGCACGTCGAACGGACCGCGCGGCTGCAACTGTCCGATCCCGAGCAGCACGGCCCGATTCGGCACCCGTGCGGTCTCGCCCGACATCTGCAGCACCAGTCCGCCGACCAGGGCGAGCACTGTGAGCGCCGGAGCAGTGATCGGATACGGCAGCAACCGCCCGAGGCCCAGCCCCAGCGCTACCCCGGCGACCACGGACAGCACGCCGAGCAGTAACTGCATTACCCACGCCGAGGTGACCATCCCGCCGTCGGCCACGACCTGCCCGACCCCGGCGGCGACCAGCACCAGGTAGCCGACCACGGCGGCGAGCCCGACCGCGAACGCGAGCGTCCTGGCCCGCTGCCCGGCGGGCCGCGGCGTGGACTGGAACAGTTCGCCGACTCCGGCGCGGGCGTCCCGCATGCCCTGGATCGCCGCGGCTCCGACGATGATCGGCCACAACAGCACCAGCAGGTAGCGGGACCATCGGACCGCGGTCAGCCAGGTGGCGTCCCAAGCCGCGGACCCGTGGCCCCACGGCCCGCGGGAGAACAACAGAAACCCCAGCCCCACCACCAGGACCACAACGGGCACCCACGGTGCGATGGTGCGCCGGAGTTCGATCCGGAACACGCTCATCACCAGGCTCCCTTCCCCTGTGCGTGGCCGAGCAGCGCCGAATAGCCGCGCTCGATCGGACTGTCGCCGACGTCCGCTTCGCTGCCAGCCGCAGCCAGATCGGCTGGCGTGCCTTGGAAAACCAGCTTCCCGCCCTCGAACAGGACGACGTCCGAGCACGCCGCGGCGACGTCTTCGACCAGGTGGGTGGACACGACGACGCACGCGTCCCTGCCGATTTCCTGCAGCAGCTCCCGGAAACGCAGCCGCTGCGCCGGATCGAGCCCGGCGGTGGGCTCGTCGAGCAGCAGGAGCACCGGGTCGTTCACGATCGCCTGCGCGATGCCGACCCGGCGGATCATGCCGCCGGACAGCGTCTTCATTTTGTCCCCGGCGCGTTCGGCGAGACCGACCCGCTCGATCGCGCGCTGCACCGCGCCCGGCACCTCGCGTTTGGGCATTTCCTTGAGCCACGCCAGGTACTCGACGAACTCGCGGACGGTGAACCGCTTGTAGTACCCGAAGGTTTGCGGCAGATAGCCGATCCGGCGGCGCAGGCCGCGCTGGTCGAAGTGCCCCCCGACAGGCTCTCCGAGCAGCGCCAGCCTGCCTTCCGTCGGCCGCAGCACCGTGGCCAAGGTGCGGATCAAGGTGGTCTTGCCCGCTCCGTTCGGCCCGAGCAGCCCGTGCACCCCCGTGCCGAGTGCGAGATCGAGGCCGTCGACCGCCATCTTCTTGCGGCCGACCCGCACTTTCAGTCCCTGTGCCTGGATTTCCCAGGCGTAGGTCGCCGGAGCGACCTCGGCGGCTTCCACAGCCCGCATCGGTGTCCCCTCTCGTTTCCGTCAGTGATGCGCAGCAAGCTGCGTGAAGGTGTTCCGGCGAAGCACTACGAACACGGTCGCGACGACGGCGGCCGCCAGCCAGCCCGGCCAGGCGACGTCCTCCAGCAGCACCGTGCCCCCGAACGCGACGCTCGGCACCACCAGTGCGCCGAGCCACAGGCCGACCAGAATCGATGCCGCCCAGGCGACACCGATGAACGTGCCGAGCGCGAGAGTCCCCGTGGTGAACGCGAGACTCGGCAGCAGCCCGAACCCCATCCGCGCGCCGACCAGCCAGCCCGCGGCGAGCAGTACCGCCAGCACCGGCACCACGACCGCCGTGGTCCGGCGCAGGATCAGCTCCAGTCCGGCGCGCGGGGTGGCCGCGGTGAGTTCGTACGACGGATCGAGCCCGCGGGTCCACGCCGCCGCCACCCCGAAGACCGGCAGCACGGGGGAAAGCAATTGCACGAACGACAGCCCGTCGTGCAATGCCCGGTCGAGGTAGACCGACAACGCGCCGACCACGAGGACCATCAACAGCCACGGCACCATCACCGGGGTCGCCCAGCAATGCAGCCGCGCCGCGGCCCGGCGCGGCATCGGCTGAGGTGCTTGGGCGAGATCCGGCTCCAGCCCGGCCCACACGGTGTCGAGCAGGCCGGTCACCTCGGCGGTGGACGCGCCGGCGAGCCGCGCCCGGCATTGCGCGCAGTTCTCCAGGTGCCCTTCGATCGCCCATGCCTCGTCCCCCGGCAGTGCGCGACCGGCGACGTAGCCGGCGAGCATCCGGTCGGATACGTGGTTCATGGCTTGACCTCCTTCAGACAGTCCTGGTTTCACGACAACGCCTCCCGCATCGCGATCCGGGCGCGCCGGGCCCGGGTTTTGACCGTGCCCTCGGGCAGGCCGAGCAGGATCGCGGTCTCCCGAACCGACAATCCGTCAAGCGCCATGGCTTGCAGGACCTCGCGCAGCTCCGGCGCGAGACTGCGCAAAGCGTCACCCACCGAATCGCCGACCGTGCCCGCCAGTGCCTCCTCTTCGGCGGCGGGCGCGGACAGCGACTCGTGCACTCCGGGCGGCGGATGCGCGTGGTGCGCACGCCGCCGGAACGCGTCGATGAGCCGCCGCACCGCGATCGTCCACACCCAGCCCACCGCGGAGCCGCCTGCGACGACGCCCGCGAACGAACCAGCGGCGCGCCACACGGCGAGGTAGGTCTCCTGCATCACCTCCGCGATGATCTGGTCATCGGAGCAGCGGTGCCGCAGGCGTATCGCGAGCCACGGCGACGTGCGGCGGTACAGCTCTTCGAACGCCGCACGATCACCGCGGGCGGTGCGCCGGAGAAGGTGTTCCTCGTCCGGCTCCCTGGGTGGCTTGTGCTTCACACCCGGCAAGACGCCACCTCCGCGCTTACGGTTCTCTAAATTAAGTGATCTGAGTCACACTTTGAATCGAGATGTCGGACGCCATCGTGCCCGGGTGGCGGCGGAGGGAGGGGCGGATGGGGCGGGGCTCCGTCGTTCGAGTGAGGGCGGTCGGCCCGGCAGGGCGCGCGCTCTGGTGTACGGGCGGTGGTGCGGATGGAGGCGGGCAGATTCTGCCTGTGCTGCGGCGAACTTGCCTCTCCAGGCCGATCCCGGGCGGCTGCGGGAGCGGGAGGAGCCCGCCGAACCGCGGGCGGCAGTGGACTGGGTGCTCGTGAGTGTTTGTCCCGGTTCTAACCGTTGCAAACACTCACGAGCACCCGGCCGCCGGTCACCAGGCTTGGGACAGGTCCGCGTGCTGGCACGGCACCACGGCACCACGGCACCACGGCACCACGGCACCACGGCACCACGGCACCACGGCACCACGGCACCACGGCACCACGGCACCACGGACGACGATCGTGTCAGGCCCCGGAGAACGCAAGTCGCGCACCGGATCCACGTAAGGCCCGGGAAAGCAGGCCGCGCCGGATCCCCAGGCGAAAGATCCCGCCAGCCGTCAATCACACCCTCGCCGCGGAAACCCCAGCACCGCAGCGAAACCGGCTCAAGCCGAGGGCCAGAACTTTCGCCAGCCTTCGGCTTCCAGCGTCGTCGGTTCGACCCCGGCCTTCCTCGCCGCCGTCTCCGCCGCGCGGATGTCGCGGGCGAACTGCTTGGCCACTGCCCTCAGCTCACCCTCGGGATCCAGCCCGCCCCGACGAGCGGTGGCCGCCGTTCGGAAGAGTTGGGCGGGGGCCGAGGTGTCCTGCGGGAACAGGTCCAGCGGGATTCCGGCCCGGCCGCTGCGCTGGCCCAGTTTTCCGGCCAGGGCGACCGCGGGCTGACCCAGTGCGACGCCGTCCACAATGGACTTGCGTTGCTTCTCGGCCTGCTTCAGCTCTTCCCACTTCAGTTCTTGATGCTCGGCCGAGGCGATGCGGGCTGCGTCGGCGAAGACGTTCGGGTGGCGGCCTACCAGTTTGTCCACTAGGTCGCGGGCTACGTCGTCGATGGTGAAAGGTGCGCGGCCGTGTTCGGCCGCTACGCGGGCGTGGAACAAGACCTGAAGGAGGACGTCGCCCAGTTCTTCGCGCAGGGCGGCGCGGTCGTTGTCCTCGATGGCTTCCAGTAGTTCGTACGTTTCCTCGACCAGGTACTGCCGCAGGGATTCGTGCGTCTGCCGGGCGTCCCACGGGCAGCCGCCAGGTGAGCGCAGGCGGTCCATGACCTCGACCGCTTCGACTAGCGGGGGTGCGGGGGTTTCGATCAGCCGCGCGCCAGCGGCGAGCATGGCAGCCGCGGTGGGTTCGGCGCGGGAAGCCGCGAGCAACACGACATCCGCGAAGGACTCGCCTATTCGCGGGACGCCGAACTGCGCCGGGTCGACGTCGGACGCGGCGTACACGGCGCTTGTGCGAAGCAGGGGCAGGGCGGCCGCGGGCAGGGTCGCGCCCCGGACCAGGACTACGGTGCCGGTCACTGCTGCGCCGGGGCACCGCCGTGCAGCGGCACGGCCACGCCCGTCACCTCGGCCGCACTGGGGGCGAGGTTCATGCCGACTGCGTCCCACACGCCGTAGCGCGGGTTGATTTTGAAGTCCACGTTGCCAACGTACGGCTGGAGCATCCGCACGCCGATCGCGCCCAGCTGCGCCGCGGTCGGCTGCTGGACCTGGTCGGTGGCGACCTTCGCGTCCGTCGTCCGCTTCCGCACCACGGCGGTGACCCACCAGGTCGGCGCGCTCGCCGGGTTCGGCTGAAACGCGATCGCGGTGTTCGCGGGCACGCCGAACAGCACGGTCGCGGCGTCCTGCGGCGACGAGAGCGCAGGAGCCTGCTGGCCCACGTTGCCCTGCGTGCCGCTCTGGATGTCGGCCTGGATCTTGCCCGGGTCGCTCGCGTATTCCTCAGCCTTGGCGATGGCCTGGCTGCGCGCGGCCTTCGGGTCGATCGACGGGGCCTGGCTCTCCGAGGTCGGCGCGCCGATGCTGGTGTAGTCGAAGTTGACCGAGAGCGTCGGCAGGTACTTGAGCGCGATTCGCTGCTGCAGATACTGATCGGTGACGGCCTCGCGGTGGTCGCGCAGCCGCCAGACGAGCTGGGTGACGGCCGCCGACTGGTCCTGCGTGACGGACTCGGGCACCGGCGACGCGAGCGGATCTTGTTGCATGGCCTCGCTGACGGTGGCCTCGTCGACGGAAATGCCTTCCTTCTGTGCGGCCTTCACGACGACCTCGTGCAGCAGCGTCTGCCGGACGATCTCGCGCCCGACGAGGTCGAGCTGATGCCGCGAGGCGAGCTGCCGGGCGTACGGCTGCTCCTGCACGGCCCGGTCGAGCAGCGCCTGGACCTGGTCGATGGTGGTCACCTGACCGTCGACGACCGCGGCCATGCCCACCTGACTGGGGCCGGTACCGCATCCGGCGAGAAGGAAAGCTCCGGCGAGAACGGCGCCCAGCGCACGGCGGCGCCCCATGATCCGCATCACAGGCCCTACCCTCTCACATGGCCTCGAAACGCAACACCATCGAGGCATTCAGCGGGCTATTGTCGACATATGGACTCTTGGTTGTCGATCGAAGTCCTCGACGGGGCCTTCGCGGCGAGCGCGTGGCAACGTGCTCACGGCGACCGGCTGACCGAGGCCGCGCTGACCAACGGCGCCGAACAGTGGACGTGGCACGTCCATCGCTGGGGCGTGACGCTGGAGATCGAGTTTTCGTCGGAAGAGAAACGCGATCGCTTCCGGCACTTGCCCGCGGTGACCGCCGCTCTCGACGCGGTGCCGGATCCGGAACGCGGCCTGCTCGTGTACCCGGGCCGCGGCGGTGGTTCGGGAGCCCGGGTGCCGCGGCATCCCCGGCCGTTGCCGATGTCCGGATGCGGGGCGCTGCCTACGCCGCAGGAGGAGGTGGCACTGCGACTGGCCACGGCGCAACCGCCGGGGTTTGAGGTCTGCTCGGCTAGCTGAACCACCGCTTGGCCACGGAAAGCGGCAGAGTCTCGCCGGGAAACCGCTGCGGGCACCGATTTCGTACCGCAGCAAAGTGTTCGGGCCGCGGCGGCACCTCGCCATCGAGGCCGCCGCGAGCACCGATTTCGTACGGAACCGGCGACGGCGGCGGCGAGGTCCGCCGCAGCACTCACACCGCCGCTGGGGTTTTCGTCAACTGCGCCAACAGCTTTGTGCACCAATCGAGCAGTTCCTGGTCTCGCAACACCGGCGCGCCCATCCGGCCGCCCGCCGGGCCTTCGGTGGGTTTAGGCACCGACACCGTGTTGGTGACCGCCTTGTACAACGCCTTGGGGTACAAGCGTTTCAGCCGCACCAGCTGCGAGTCCATCAACGGCAGCGGCGCGAACCGGATCGTGTTGCCTTGCACCGCGACCTCCGTGACACCCGCCGCGCGGCAGGCGTGCCGGAACGCTGCGACCGCGAGCAGGCGGGTGACCGGGGCCGGCGGCTGGCCGTAGCGGTCGACCAGTTCCTCGCGTACCGCGTCGAGGGCCGCGGTGTCGGGAGCTGAGGCGATCTTGCGGTACGCCTCCAGCCGCAGTCGTTCGCCGGGGACGTAATCGTGCGGGATGTGTGCGTCTACCGGCAGGTCGACGCGGACTTCGGCCAGTTCCTCGTCCTCCGCGGGCTCCGCGCCCGCGTGCCGCCGGAATGCTTCGACCGCTTCGCCGACGAGCCGGACGTACAGGTCGAATCCGACGCCCGCGATGTGTCCGGACTGTTCCGCGCCGAGGATGTTGCCCGCGCCGCGGATTTCGAGGTCCTTCATCGCGACCGCCATGCCCGCGCCGAGTTCGGTGTTCTGCGCGATGGTGGCCAGCCGGTCGTGCGCGGTCTCGGTGAGCGGGGCCTCCGGCGGGTACAGGAAGTACGCGTACCCGCGTTCGCGCCCTCGCCCGACCCGGCCGCGCAGCTGGTGCAGCTGGGCCAGGCCGAGCATGTCGCCGCGTTCCACGATCAGCGTGTTGGCGTTGGAGATGTCGAGGCCGGTTTCGACGATCGTGGTGCAGACGAGGACGTCGTACTCGTTCTCCCAGAAGCCCTGGATGATCTTTTCGAGCTTGTCCTCGTTCATCTGCCCGTGCGCGGTGACGACGCGCGCCTCCGGCACCAGTTCGCGGATCCGCTTCGCCGCCTTCTCGATCGACGACACCCGGTTGTGCACGTAGAACACCTGGCCGTCGCGCAGCAGCTCGCGCCGGACCGCGGCGCCGACCTGCTTGTCGTCGTACGCGCCGACGTAGGTCAAGATCGGGTGCCGGTCTTCCGGCGGGGTGAGGATGGTCGACATCTCGCGGATGCCGGCCAGCGACATCTCGAGCGTGCGCGGGATCGGCGTCGCCGACATGGTGAGCACGTCGACGTGCGTGCGCAGCGCCTTGATGTGTTCCTTGTGCTCCACGCCGAACCGCTGTTCCTCGTCGACGATCACGAGGCCGAGGTCCTTGTAGCGGATGCCGGTCTGCAACAGCCGGTGCGTGCCGATGACGATGTCGACCTCGCCGTCGGCGAGCTGTTCGAGGATCCGGTCCGATTCGGCCTTGTGCGTGAACCGCGAAAGGCCCTTGATGGTGACCGGGAAAGACCGCATGCGTTCGGTGAACGTGTTCAGGTGCTGCTGCGCGAGCAGCGTCGTCGGCACGAGCACGGCCACCTGTTTGCCGTCCTGCACCGCCTTGAACGCCGCGCGCACCGCGATCTCGGTCTTGCCGTAGCCGACGTCGCCGCAGATCACGCGGTCCATCGGGACGCCGCGTTCCATGTCCGACTTGACCTCGCCGATGGCCGCGAGCTGGTCGTTGGTCTCGGTGAACGGGAAGGCGTCTTCCAGCTCGGACTGCCACGGCGTGTCCGGGCCGAACGCGTGGCCGGGCGCGGCTTGCCGGGCGGCGTAGAGCTGCACCAGTTCGGCGGCGATCTCCTTGACCGCTTTCTTGGCGCGCGCCTTGGTGTTCTTCCAGTCCGAGCCGCCGAGCTTGTTGAGCGTGGGCAGTTCGCCGCCGACGTAGCGGGAGACCTCGTCGAGCTGGTCGGTGGGCACGAACAGCCGGTCGCCGGGCTGGCCGCGTTTGGACGACGCGTACTCCAGCAGCAGGTACTCGCGGGTCGCGCCGGCGACCGTGCGCTGCACCATTTCCACGAACCGGCCGATGCCGTGCTGGTCGTGCACCACGTAGTCGCCCGCCTTGAGCGCCAGCGGGTCGACCGCGCCGCGGCGGCGCGACGGCATCTTCGTGTTCAAGTCCTTTGTGGACGATCCGGCGGTGGCGCCGCGGCCGGTCAGGTCGGCCTCGGACAGCACCACGAGGGCGCGCTCCGGCGAGACGAAGCCCTCCGCGAGCCCGCCGCAGGTGACCGTGACGACCCCGGCCGGCGGCACATCGGCGAGTGCTTCGACGTGCTTCGCCGGGACCTCGGCCGCCATCAGCTGCTCGACCGCGCGGCTGGCGGTGCCCTGTCCGGCGACGACGAGCACGCCGGTGCCGCCGGACGCGAGGTGCGCGCGCAGGTCGGTCATCGCGCGCTCCAGCTCGCCCCGGTACGCGGGGGCAGGCTCGATGCCGACGCGGTACACGTCCGGGTCTTCGCTGGTCAGCTGGGTAAGCGTCCACCACGGGCGCTTCGTTTCCTGCGCGTGCGCGGCGATCTCGGCCAGATCGCGGTACGCCGACGCGCCGAGGTCGATCGGGGCCTGCCCGCCCGCCGCGGCGGTGGTCCAGGAGGCTTCGAGGAACTCCTGCCCGGTGCGGACGAGGTCGGCCGCGCGGGCGCGGATCTTCTCCGGATCTGCCAGCACCACGTGGCTGCCCTGGGGCAGGGCGTCGGTGAGCAGAGCCAGCTCGCCCTCGCAGAGCACCGGGATGAGCGCCTCCATGCCCTCGACCGGGATGCCGTCCGACAGCTTGGTGAGCATTTCGGCCAGGTGCGCGTCGGCCTCGTACGTGGTGGCCAGCTCGGCGGCGCGCGCCTTGACGTCCGGGGTGAGCAGCAGCTCGCGGCACGGCGGCGCGGTGACCCGCTGGATCTCGCCGGGCAGCGATCGCTGATCGGCCACCGCGAACGCGCGGATCTCGCTGACCTCGTCGCCCCAGAACTCGACGCGGACCGGATGCTGCGCGGTAGGCCCGAACAGGTCGAGGATGCCGCCGCGGACCGCGAACTCGCCGCGCTTCTCGACCATGTCCACGCGCGTGTACGCCAGCTCGACCAGCCGTTCGAGCAGGTCCTCGAAGCTCTGCTCCTCGCCGACGACCAGGTCGATCGGCGCGAGCGAGCCGAGCCCGGGGGCCATCGGCTGGATGAGGCTGCGCACGGTCGCGACCACGACCCGCAGGTCCTCGTCCCCGGTGTGCAGGCGGTGCAGCACTTCCAGCCGCCGCCCGACGGTGTCCGCGCGCGGCGAAAGGCGCTCGTGCGGCAGCGTCTCCCAGGACGGGAAGTCGGCCACGCGATCGGGGCCGAGCAGCGCGCCGAGCGACGCGGTCAGCTCGTCGGCCTCGCGTCCGGTGGCGGTGACGGCCAGCACCGGACGGCCCGCGCCGCCGCGCTCGGGGTCTTCGGCCAGCGCGGCGGCCACGAGCTGCCGTACGGCGACAGCGCCTTGCAGTTCGAGCAGCGGGGCGCCGGCGCGCTCGACAACGCCGCGCAGCGCCGGGTCGGGAAGGATGGCTTGGAGGAGTCCGGACAGTACAGCGTCGGTCACCGTCCCAGCCTACGTCGCGGCACCGACAGGTTTCCGCTCCCCGGCGATCACCTCCGCCAACAGGGGCAGCTGCCGCTCGACCGCACCGGGTTCCAGCGAGCCGACGCGCAGCAGCACGTGTTCCGCTCCGGCCTCCGCGTATCGGCGCACCGTCGCCGCGACTTCCTCGATCGGGCCGGTCACGGTCGCCTGAATGGTGCTGATCTGCGCCAACGGCCGTCGATAAGTCGCCTGTGCGTAGTCCTCCAGGACGCGAAGGCCACGACTGCGGTCGGGGTCGACGTAGGCAGTCAAGAACAGCGACGGCGTGACCGTGCGATCACTGGTGGCGCGGATCGTCGCGAGGCCGGACGCGTAATCCGCGGGATCCGGCGGGTACGGGAGCCAGCCGTCGTAACGCAGCGCGGTGCGGCGGAGCGCGGCCGGCGTCGCGCCGCCCAGCCAGATGGGCGGTCCGCCGGGGCGCGCGGGCCGGACCGCCTGCGGCAGCCAGTCGTAGTGCAGGACCTTCCCGTGGAACGACTGCGGCTGCCCGGTCCACAGCTCGCGCCAGAGCGTGACGACGTCGTCCAGATGCGAGAACCGCGTCCGGAAATCGACCCCGGCCAGCTCGAACTCTCGCTCGCTGAAGCCGGGGAAGCCCGCGCCGACGCCGACCGCCAGCCGTCCTTCGGAGATGAGGTCGACCGACGCGAGCGTCATCGCGGTCTGCACCGGATTGCGGTGTGCGGGCAGCAGCACGGCAGTGCCGACCGTGACGTGTTCGGTGGCCTGCGCGACCGCGGTGAGCAGGGTGAGCGGTTCGATCCTGGGCCGGGAAAGCGAGTCACCGGCCCAGATCGACGCGAATCCGAGCCGTTCGGCTTCGCGAGCCAACGCGACGAGGGCACGCGGGGTGCCGCCTGCTTCGAGCTGTGCCTGTCCGGCAGGAAGAAGTAGTCCGAATTCCACGCCGTCGACGATCCAGCGCGGCCGGGCGCCCCGGCAATTCCCTGCGGGGAATGGCAGGCGGACCCGAGCACCGGCCAGAATCGCGCAGGTGCCCACCACGTTCGCCGACGCCTTGCGCGACGCCCGTTCCCGCCGTCGGCTCAGCCAGCTCGACCTTGCCCTGAAAGCCGGGACGACGCAGCGTCACGTCAGCTTCATGGAACGCGGCCGTTCGCTGCCCGGCCGCGGCATGGTGGTGCGCGTCGCCGAGGCGCTCGGCCTGCCGCTGCGCGAGCGCAACGCCTTGCTGCTGACCGCCGGGTACGCGCCGGTCTACCCCGAAACGCGGCTGGACGACCCCGCGCTGACGCCGGTCCTGGAGTCGCTGCGCGCGCTGCTCGCCGGGCACGAGCCGTATCCGGCGCTGGTCGTGAACCGCTACGGCGACCTCGTCGCGGCGAACGACAGCTTCGATCTGCTCACCGAAGATGTCGCCGCCGATCTGCTCGAACCGCCGATCAATGTGCTGAGGCTGGCGTTGCACCCGCGCGGGATGGCACCGCGCATCCTGAACTTCGCCGATTGGGCGCAGCACGTCCTCGAACGCCCTCGCCGCGGTCTGGCGCACGGACCTGATCCGCGACATCAGGCGTTGCTGGACGAACTCACCGGCTACCTGCCGTCGCCCGGCGAACCGTCCGGCGACCATCTCGGCTTCGCCGTGCCGCTGCAAGTGTCCAGTTCAGCGGGCGAACTGCGACTGCTCACCGCGATCACGCAGTTCGCCACCGCGGTCGACGTCACGGTCGCGGAGCTGAGCCTCGAGACCTTCCTGCCCGCCGACGCTTCGACAGCGGAACTGCTCAAGGCGCGACCCACCCGGTGACCTGACCCATCGTCAGCTCCACGCCCGCCCACAGCAGTGCCGCACACAGGCTTCCGACGAAGAAGCGTCGGTACGACAGTCCGGCGGAACCGGCGACGCGCGGCACGAGAGTGCGTACGCCCGCGAGGCACCGCCCTAGAACGACTGCGGGCACGCCATAACGCGCGACGGTCGCTTCAGCCTTGTCCCACTTCGCTTCGCCGATCCGTTGCCCTACGCGCGACCGTCGCAGCTTCGGACCCCACAGTCGTCCCTCCCAGTACGCGAGCTGGTCCCCCGCTAACGCCGATGCGACACAGACTGCGAGCGCTGGCCACAGCTGTAAAGTCCCTCGTTGCACAAGGAACCCCATGAGCAGCAAGGTGGACAGCGTCGGCAGCACGATGCCGGGCAACAGCGCTGTCTCGGCCATGATCACCAGTGCGCAGATCAGGTAGACGAGCGGCGCGGGAGCGTCAAGAAGTGGCTGAAGCAGGCTGTCCATAGCGGTCCAGTCCCGACCGCACTGGCAAGGCCGCGCGGTACACGTACGCCGGCGGCAGGTTCCGCCAAACCACACTGGTGCGTTCGACAACCGCGAAGCGGCTTCGCAGCAACCGTGCGAAGCGACGCGCTGGCGGCGTCCAAGCGGTGTGCGCGTACGCGAAGGTGGTGAAGCGGCCTTGCGGCGAAAGCACTTCGCAGACGGCATTCAGTACCGCGGCCTGTGGCGCAGCGTGCATAGCTGTCCACGGCAAGCCGGAGACGACCACGTCGACCGGCATGGTCACGTACGCGGCGACGTGTTCCGCAGAGCCTTCCGCAATGTGCAACGACGGGAAGCGGGTACGTAGCTCCTGCACGAGGTGCGTGTTGATTTCTACCGCCGTGAAATGCGCGTCGCGCTGGAGCATGCGAAGCAGTACTTCGGTGAACACGCCCGTTCCCGGCCCTAGCTCCACGACGCTGTGCGCGCTTTCAACGCCCAGGCCCGCAGTCATCACTCCGGCCAGCCGTGCCGAGCTCGCCGCGATCGCGCCGGTACGCATCGGATGCCGGAAGAACTCCCTGGTAATCGACATGTTTGTGACGGTAGGAAGCGACTCGGTCGTCGCGGATCACCTCGTTCGGCGGGAAAAGTCGTCCGCTCGGAGGACCACAGCCATCCTCCGGAACGACGCGCGCGACGACGCCCGCGAGTTACGTTCGTTTCGTGCGGGGACTGGTGATGTGGGTACGCAAGCAGCGTTGGTTGCTGGACTTGCCGCTGTACGCCGTCTTCGTCGCCTTCGGCCCCAACATCGCGGATCAAGAGACGTGGCTGATCCGCATGGCTTCGATGCTGTTCCTGCTGCCGCTGTTGCTGCGTCGCCGCTTCCCGCGCACAGTCGCGCTCCTGATCCTCATCGGCGTAGCAATCGTCTACACAAACGAAGTGTGGGCATACGACCGCGGCCGCAGCGACCTCGCGATGGCAGTCATGCTGTACACGCTCGTCAAAGCCGGCGACAGATGGTTCATTGGCTTCGCGGTTGCTGTCGTCGGGCTGGACGCCTTCTGGGGATTCACCTGGGGCACCAACACCCTGAACCCGACGCTCACCATCTTCGGCGCACTGCCGCTGTACCTGGCAGCCTGGGCGCTCGGTGCGTTCTTCCGCACGAAGGAACACCTCGCCGAAGAAGAACGGTTAAGAGCGGAACTGGCGGCGTCCGAGGAACAAGCCCGCAGTCGCGCTTCAGTCGCTGAAGAGCGCACACGGATCGCGAGAGAGCTTCACGACGTACTCGCACACAGCATGAGCGTGATCGTCCTGAACGCCGAAGGAGCGAAGCTCGCACGCCATCACGATCCCGACGCTGTCGACCGTACGCTCGACACCATCAGCAAAACCGGCCGTTCCGCGCTCGCCGAACTGCGGCGGCTGTTAGAAGTGATGCATGCTGGCGAACCCGCACGCGCTCCGCAGCCGACGCTCGACCAGTTGCGCACGCTCGTCGCGCAGTCCGGCCGCGACATCACACTCGAAGTCGACGGCGACATCGCCGACCTGCCCGCCGGAGTCGCGCTTCAGGCGTACCGCATCGTCCAGGAGGCCTTGACCAACATGCTCAAACACGCGCCGCCTGACGCGACCGGCCGGGTCCGGGTCGTCTTCGCCGGTCCGGAAATCCACGTCGAGGTGACGAACTCCGGCGGACGGCAACCGGTCGAGGCCGGACTGCCCGGGTCCGGGCGGGGGCTCACCGGCATGGCCCAGCGCGTCGCGATGTACCACGGCAAGCTCGAAACCGGCGCGCTGCCGGACGGCGGCTACCGCGTGTCGGCCACGCTGCGGACGGACGCCGCATGACGTCCGTGCTCATCTGCGACGACCAGGAACTCGTGCGCGTCGGCCTGCGGATGATCGTCGACAGCCAGCCCGACCTGGAGGTGGTCGCCGAGGCGGGCGACGGCGCGGAAGCCGTCGAACTCGCCCGCGCGCGACGCCCGGACCTCGTGCTGATGGACGTCCGGATGCCGGTGCTCGACGGCGTCGCGGCCACCGCGCAGATCTGCGCCGAACTGCCGGACACCTCGGTCTTGGTGATCACGACCTTCGACCTCGACGAGTACGCCTACTCCGCGCTGCGCGCCGGGGCCAGCGGATTCCTGGTCAAGGACGCGCCGTCGGACGAAATGCTGGTGGCGATCCGAGGCGTGCTGCGCGGTGACGCGATGGTGTCGCCGTCGGTCACGAAACGCCTGCTCGACCGCTATCTCAGCGCGCACCGGACGCCGCTGGACGAGCAGAAGCTGGAGACGCTGACCGAACGCGAGAAGGACGTGCTCGGCCTGATCGCGCGCGGACTGTCGAACACCGAGATCGCCGCGACGCTGTTCATCGGCGAGACGACGGTGAAGACGCACGTCGGCCGGTTGCTGAACAAGCTCGGGCTGCGGGACCGGGTGCACGCGGTCGTGTTCGCGTATGAGTCCGGATTGGTACGCCCGGGCGGCTGAATCGAGGCATGCTTGGACTCATGCGTCTCGTCGCGTTGCTCGCCTCTGTCCTGCTGCTCGCCGCCTGCTCGGCGGCGCCGGCGAGTTCCCCGGCGAAGCCGGAGCCGAGCCGGTTCACCGTACGAGAAGTCGCGGGCGGCCTCGAACACGGCTGGGACGTCGCCTTCCTGCCCGACGGTTCACTGCTCGTGCCGCAGCGCCCCGGCAAGCTCGCGCTGGTCCGCGACGGCCGGACGACCGACGTGCACGCCGATTTCTCCGACGTCCTCGTGCAGGGCGAAGGCGGCCTGATGGGCCTGGTCCTGGCGGCGGACTTCGCGACCTCGCGCGAGTTCACCACCTGCCAGACCCACCAGGAAAACGGCCGCGCGGTGGACGTCCGGCTCGTCACCTGGCGGCTCGCCGACGACGGCGCGAGCGCGGCGAAGGTGCGCGACCTGCTGACCGGCCTGCCGGTGAACCCGAGCGGACGCCATTCCGGCTGCCGCCCGACGCTCGCTCCCGACGGCGCGCTGCTCGTCGGCACCGGCGACACCGCGCGGTCCACCGTCGCGCAGGACCGGCACAGCCTGGGCGGCAAGGTGCTGCGGATCAACGCGAAGACCGGAGAACCGTTGCCGGGCAACCCATTCCTGTCCTCCAGCGACCCGAACGAACGCCGGATCTACACCTACGGACACCGCAACGTGCAGGGCGTCGCGATCCGGCCGGGCACCGGTCAGGTGGTCACTTCCGAACACGGACCGGCGTTCGACGACGAGGTGAATCTCCTGCGTCCGGGCGGAAATTACGGCTGGGACCCGTCGAAGGGCGGCACTGACTCCAGCTACGACGAGAGCGTGCCGATGACCGACACCAAGCGGTTCCCGGACGCGGTTCGTCCATTGTGGACTAGCGGGCAGATCACCGAGGCGACCAGCGGTGACGCCTTCCTTACCGGCAAGCAGTGGGGCACGAACGAAGGCGCGCTGGTCGTGGTCGCTTTGAAGGGACAGAAACTCCTGCTGCTGCACTTGGACGCGGCTGCGAAGGTCACCGGAGTCACGCTGCCAGCGGAATTCAACGACAAGTTCGGCCGGTTGCGCGCGGCGCGAAGCGGACCGGACGGCTCGCTGTACGTGACGACTTCCAACGGCAGCAACGACAAAGTACTGCGCGTGACCCCCGGCTGAGGTCAGCCGACGTACGCGCCGCCGTTCACGTGCACGACCTGGCCGGTGACGTGTCCGGCCTCCGGGGAAGCCAGGAACCGCACCACTTCCGCGACGTCCTCCGGCTTGCCCGCGCGCTTCGTCATCGTGTTCTCGACCAGCCGCTCCTGGCGCTCGGCGGAGAGTTTCCCGCGGAAGAATTCGGTGTCCACGATCAATCCCGGCGCGACGATGTTCGCGGTGATCCCGCGCGGACCGAATTGCCGTGCGGTTTCGGTATTCCACACTTCCACCGCGGCTTTCGCCCAGCCGTACGATTCGGCGCCGGTGTGTCCGGCGATCGAACCGATCGTGACGATGCGGCCGTTGTCGGCCAGTCGCTCCTTCAACGCCGTGGTCACGAACGCGGCGCTGAACAGGTTCGCCCGGAGGTTGGCCGTCCAGGCGGCATCGAGCGCTTTCAGGTCTCCGTCGTCCGCACGCAGGAAATCCGTGTTGCCGCCGGCGTTGTTCACCAGCACGTCGATCCGTTCGGGCAACTGGTCGCGCGCTGCCTCGACCGCCTCGGGATCGCTCGCGTCGAAGCTCACCGCACGCGCGCCGAGCAGCGTCGCCGCCTCGGTAAGCACCTCCTCGCGCCGTCCGGTGATCGTGACCCGGTCGCCCGCCCTGGCAAACGCCGCGGCGATCGCGTACCCGATTCCGGTGCCGCCCCCGGTTACCACTGCTTCCCGATTCATCCCCACGTCCTTTATTGCTAAAGTACCTCTTGTGGACGACGGTACCGGCGACGGGGAAAACCCGTCAAGCGACGAGGTGGACGAGATTCAGCGGGCGTGGCTGCGGGAGCGGCCGGGCACGCCGGTGTCGTCCATCGGCGTGATCACGCGGATCTGGCACATCGCGAAACTGCTGGAGGACGACCGGCGCGCGACCATGCTCGAACTCGGGATGGACGCCTCGACCCGCACCCTGCTCAGCACGCTGCGCCGGGCCGGGCCGCCGTACCGGCTCAGCGCGGGCGAACTCGCGAAACGCTGCCGGGTCAGTCCCGGCGCGATCTCCCAGCAAACCGCGCGTGCCGAACGCGACGGGCACGTCCGCCGGGTGAAGTCCACTTCGGACCGTCGCGCGGTATACGTCGAGCTGACCCAGGCCGGCCACGAGTTGATCGAGCGAACCGTCGGCGATCTGCTGGAACACGAGGAGACCCTGGTGTCCTCGCTGTCTCCGGAGCAGCGCGATCAGCTCGCCGATCTCCTGCGCATCCTGCTCGCGGGCCTGGACCGCCGGGCGCGGAGGTAGGGTGGCTGACATGCCCACCATCGACAAAGTCGCCTGGCTGCACGTGGTCGACGGCAAGCTGCTCGCCGCGCGCTCGGCAGGCAAGGACACCTGGTACCTCCCGGGCGGGAAACGCGAGGAGGGCGAGTCGGACGTCGAGACGCTGATCCGGGAGATCGCCGAGGAACTGAGCGTGACGCTGGATCCGGCTTCCGCGCAGCCGGCCGGAACCTGGGAAGCGCAGGCGCACGGCAAAGCGGACGGCGTCGTGGTGCGGATGACCTGCTACACCGCGAAATACACCGGCGAACTGAAGCCGAGCAGCGAGATCGAGTCGTTCGGCTGGCTCGCCCACGCTGATCGCGACAAGGTGTCGGCGACAGTCCAGCTGATCCTCGACGACCTGCACACGCAAGGAAAACTGGTCTGATGCTGCGACTCGGGACCACGGTGCTCGGAGTCGCCGACCTCGAACGCGCGATGCGGTTCTGGTCCGCGGCGCTCGGGCTGGTCGAGGACCCGGAATGGGCGAGCGAGACGTGGCGGACGCTGGCTCACCCGGGCGGCGCGCACGCACTCGGGCTCATGCGAAGCGACTCGCCCGCCGAACCCATGCCGCGGCTGCACCTGGACCTCTACACCGACACCGCGGACGAACAGCGTGCCGAGGTGGAACGGCTGATCGGGCTGGGCGCACAACGGGTCGACTGGCCGCACTACCCGCCGGAGCCGGACTTCGTCGTCCTCGCCGACCCGGACGACAACCTGTTCTGCGTCGTGGATCTGAGCAACGCGCCGTCCGGCAGCTGAACGCTCAGCCGAGCAGCCGGGGCTTGTTTTCCAAGTGGGACAACCCGTTCCAGGCGAGATTCACCAGATGCGCGGCGACCTCGTCCCGCTTCGGTTTGCGCGCGTCCAGCCACCACTGCCCGGTGAGCGCGACCATGCCGACCAGCGCTTGCGCGTAAAGCGCGGACAGCTTCTCCTCATACCCGCGCGCGGCGAACTGCTGCGCGAGGATGTGCTCGACCTGGCTCGCGATGTCGTTGAGCACAGTCGAGAAGGTGCCAGTGGAACTGGCGACCGGGGAATCGCGGACGAGAATGCGGAAACCGTCGTGGGAATCCTCGACGTAGCTCAGCAACGCGACGGCCGCCTGCTCCAGCATCACCCGCGGGTGTCCACCGTGCAGCGTCGAAACCATCCGGTCGAGCAGCAGTTGCGTCTCCCGGTCGACGACAACGGCGTAGATGCCTTCCTTGCCGCCGAAGTGCTCGTAGACAACCGGTTTGGACACGTTCGCCCGCGCGGCGATCTCCTCGACCGAGGTGCCGTCGAAACCCTTTTCGGCGAACAAAGCGCGCGCCACGTTGAGCAACTGCTGCCTGCGCTCGCTGCCGGTCATCCGCACCCGGGCGACCGGTGCGGCCGGCCTCGCACCGGTGACCGCCGCTTCTCGCTTCGCCCGTCGTCTCCCCGCCATTCGCAGCAGGGTAGTCGTGAGTGGCAATCACGGTTCTAACCGGGATTGCCACTCACCACTGTTATTTACTCTCAGCCGCGATCCGGGCCAGCCGCTGCGGAGTCGGCCACCTGACGTCGTGCACCCAGCCGAACTTTTCGAACATCCAGATCAGCCGCGCCGACATGTCGATCTGGCCGCGCTTCACGCCGTGCCGAGCCGAAGTCGGGTCCGCGTGGTGCAGGTTGTGCCAGGACTCGCCGAAGGAGAAGATCGCCAGCGGCCAGAAGTTCGCCGAACGGTCGCGCGCGGCGAACGGGCGCTCGCCGATCATGTGGCAGATCGAGTTGACCGACCAGGTCACGTGGTGCAGCACGCACACGCGGACCAGGCCTGCCCAGAAGAACGCGGTGACCGCGCCCCACAGCGACCACGAGATCAGGCCGCCCAGCAGCGCCGGTCCGAACAGGCTCACCAGCGACCACAGCCAGAACAGGTCGTCGACCTTGCGGATGGCCGGGTCCTTCACCAGATCCGGCGCGAACCGCGCCTGGTTGCTCTGGTCCCGGTCGAACAGCCAGCCCATGTGCGCGTGCCAGAAACCCTTGGCGATGGCCAGCGGCGAGGTGCCGTACGCCCACGGGGAGTGCGGGTCGCCGTCGCGGTCGGAGAACGCGTGGTGGCGCCGGTGGTCGGCCACCCAGGTGATCACCGGGCCCTGCAACGCGATGCTGCCCGCGATCGCCATCGCGACGCGCAGCCACGGCTTGGCCTTGAACGAACCGTGGGTGAAGTAGCGGTGGTAGGCGACGGTGATGCCCAGCCCGCTGATCCCGTAGAACACGACGAAGAGCGCGACGTCCAGCCAGGTCAGCCCCCAGCCCCAGGCGAACGGAACCGCGACCAGCAGCGCCACGATCGGCAGCAGCACCCCGAAGTACACCGACAGCTGGACCCCGATCGACCGCTGTCCTTCGATGATCGGCTTGGGGCCCTTCGGCGGGTCGCCCGCTGACTGAGAACGATCGAGGGTGGCCGTCATGCGCTCACTTCTTTCCTCTCACAACCCCTTGCGAAGGGTGCCCTTACCTACGGTGTCGTAAGTTACGGTACAGGAGGTTTCCGGCGCTGTGGAGGCCCGAAAAGTCCGATTGCCCGGTGCCCGGGACGGCCCTGTGGCGCACGCCTCCCCCTCCTGGCGCCCCCGTCCTCGATCATCGCTATCCTGACCTGGACCGATCCGCCGTAGTGTAATCGGCAGCACTTCAGATTTTGGTTCTGACAGTTCAGGTTCGAATCCTGGCGGCGGAGCTGCACATCCGGCGAGGGCGATGGGAGTGGGGGCGGCTGAGCGAGGAACCGAGCGACCCCGCGGGCGCCCGTCGCCCGACCCTGGTCGAGATGTCGGACGCGTGGCTGGTCGGGCGCGCGCGGGAACTCATCGCGGCCGTTCAGCGCCAGGAGCACGAGAACCAGCTCGAGATCGTCAAGATCATGGACGAGCTGCTCGAAGAAACCCTCCGCCGGGGTGAGCCGACCCTCGTCGCCCAGCTGCTGCGCGCCTCCGCATTCTCCCGGCTCGTCACCCGCGGCCTCGCCGCCGAGGCCGAACCCCGGCTCGACGAGATGCTCGCGCACACCCGCCGGCACGGCCTTTCGCTGCTGCGCGCGGACGCGCACGCGCTGCGCGGGCGCCGGCTCGTGCTCGCCGCGCAAGAGGACGCCGCGCTCACCGAGATCGCCCGCGCGCTCGCGATCCTCGACGACTCCACGATCCCGGACCGCCAGGTCGGCGTCCGCAACTGGAACCGCATGCAGTCGATGGCGCTCATCGACTGCTGGATAGTGCTCAACCAGCTCGGCGTCTACGAGGCCGCCGAAGAGGTGATCGGCCGCGCGCACCAGGCGATCCGGGAAAGCGCGAGCCCGCACGAGATCACCCTGCAGCTGATGAACCGGGTCAAGATGCTGCTCGGCTGGGGGCTGCGGCTCGAGCGGATCGAGCAGTACGACGAATCGGCGGAGAAGTTCCGCACCGCGGCGTCGATGGCGGTGGCCGCGGAAGGCCCGTTCGCCGAATCGCTGTTCCCGCGCAAGATCGGCGTGTCCGCGGTCGACCAGGTCGGCGTGCTGGCCGCGGCGCTCGCACTGCACGACCCGTCGGCCGAACACGTCGAACGGCTGCAGGGCATGCATCTCGGCCACCACTATCCGCACGAGCAGGAACTGGTCGCGATCGCGCTGGCCCGCTGCCTCGACGCGGCCGGGCGCCGCTCCGACGCGCTGCAGGTGCTGCGCGAGTCTCGCGACGTGCTGGCCGAGGACGTCTCGCAGCCGTCGATGCGGCTCACCCTCTCCCGCGAACTCGCGCGGCTCGACCCGGAAGCCGCGAGCCAGTCGCTGATCGACTACGCGACCGCGCTGGAAACCGAAATGTGGGCGCTGCGCGAATCGCAGATCGCCACGCTGAACGCGCGCCGCGAGCATGAACGGCTTTCCGCCGAGCACGGTGCGATCACCCAGCAGGCACTGCAGGATCCGCTCACCGGCCTGCCGAACCGCCGCGCGCTCGACGAACGGCTGCGCTCGCTGGCGTCGTCGGCGGACGCCCAGCCGCTCGCGGTCGCGCTGGTCGACCTCGACGGGTTCAAGGGTGTCAACGACAAGCAGTCGCACGCCGAGGGCGACAACGTTTTGCGTGTTGTCGCAAGCACTCTGCGCGACGCTTTGCGCGGCGACGACGTGGTGGCCCGTTACGGCGGCGACGAGTTCATCGTGCTGCTGCCCGGCGCACCGGCGTCGGCGGCGAAGATGGCTCTCGGCCGCGCGGCCAAATCGGTCGCGACGCTCCCGCATCACCTCTCGCACGGTGTGACGTTGTCCATCGGCCTGGTATCGCTGCGTCCGCAAGAGCGGGCCGAACAGGTGCTCGCGCGCGCAGATGCGGCGATGTACGAAGCAAAACGCGGCGGTGGCAACCAGGTGGCGTCGGCCAACTCGATGGCAGGCGACGGCATGGGCGGCTGGCCTGGGGAAACGGCTCCGACCGACCCCGCGTGGAGCGCTGAAGACCCCACGTAGGATCGTTGGTGCTCGTCAACGCACCGGTGAATCGTTGGGAGACTCGTGAGCGGCCCGCTGAGCACGCTGATCCTCGCTGCGGGTGAGGGCACCCGCATGCGTTCCTCCACTCCTAAGGTGTTGCACCCGATCGCCGGAAGGCCGCTGGTGGAACACGCCGTGCGCGCCGCCGCCGGCCTCGCGCCGCAGCATCTGGTGGTCGTGATCGGACACGGCCGCGACGCCGTGCGCGCCGAACTCGATCGGGTCGGCGAGGCACTCGGCCGCGAGGTCTCCACCGCCGTGCAGGAAGAGCAGAAGGGCACCGGGCACGCCGTTTCGTGCGCGCTCGCCGAACTGCCGGAAGGACTCACCGGCACCGTGATCGTCAGCTACGGCGACGTTCCGCTGCTGGACACCGAAACCCTCGAGTCGCTCCGCGCCGAGCACGCCAAGACGGGCAACGCGGTCACCGTGCTCACCGCCGAGGTCGCCGACCCGACCGGCTACGGCCGCATCGTGCGCGGTGCGGACGGTTCGGTCAGCGCGATCGTCGAGCACAAGGACGCGACGCCGGACCAGCGCGCGATCACCGAAATCAACTCCGGTGTCTACGCCTTCGACGCGGCCGTGCTGGTCGACGGCCTGTCGCGGCTGTCGACCGACAACGCGCAGGGTGAGCTTTACCTCACCGACGTCCTCGGCATCGCCCGCGAGGACGGCAAGGGCGTCGGCGCGCTGGTGGTCGACGACCCGTGGGTCACCGAGGGCGTGAACGACCGCGTCCAGCTTTCGGTGCTCGGCGCCGAGTACAACCGCCGGATCGTGCGCCGCTGGCAGCGCGAGGGCGTCACGGTCACGGACCCGAACACCACCTGGATCGAGGCGGACGTCACGCTCTCCCGTGACGTGCTGATCGAGCCGAACACCCAGCTCAAGGGCCATTGCACGGTCGGTGAGGGCTCCGTGGTGGGTCCGGACACCACGCTGACCGACGTACAGATCGGCGCGGGCGCGTCGGTCGTCCGCGTGCACGGTTCGGGCTCTGAGCTGGGCGACGGCGCCAACGTCGGTCCGTACACGTACCTGCGGCCGGGCACGAAGCTCGGCGCGAAGGGCAAGCTGGGCGCGTTCGTCGAGACGAAGAACGCGCAAATCGGCACCGGGACGAAGGTGCCGCATCTCACGTACGTAGGCGACGCGATCGTCGGCGACCACAGCAACATCGGCTGTTCCAGTGTCTTCGTGAACTACGACGGGGTGGCCAAACACCAGACCGTTGTCGGTTCGCATGTCCGGCTTGGGGCGGACAACACGCTGGTCGCGCCGGTGCGGATCGGGGACGGCGCTTACAGTGGAGCCGGTGCGGTGATCCGCGACGACGTTCCGCCTGGCTCTCTGGCGCTGTCGGCCGGCCCGCAGCGCACCATCGAAGGCTGGGCGGTCCGGCGCAGGCCGGGCACGCCCGCGGCGGAGGCGGCGGAAGCCGCTCTCGCCGCCCAGCAGCAGGACACCGTTGTGTCCGAGTCAGCAGCAGGAACCGACGGGGAGTCGCCAGCATGAGTCCGAAGTCAGGTACGCCGAAGAAGAATCTGATGCTCTTCTCCGGCCGTGCGCACCACGAGCTCGCGGAAGAGGTCGCCAAGCACCTCAACGTGACGATCACCCCGCAGACCGCGCACACGTTCGCCAACGGCGAGCTGTTCGTGCGGTTCGAGGAGTCGGTGCGCGGTACCGACGCGTTTGTGATCCAGGCGCACACCACGCCCATCAACGAGTACGTGATGGAGCAGCTGATCATGGTGGACGCGCTCAAGCGCGCGAGCGCCAAGCGGATCACCGTGGTCATGCCGTTTTATCCGTACGCGCGGCAGGACAAGAAGCACAAGGGCCGCGAGCCGATCTCGGCGCGGCTCATCGCGGACCTGTTCAAGACCGCGGGCGCGGACCGGATCATGACGGTCGACCTGCACACCGCGCAGATCCAGGGCTTCTTCGACGGCCCGGTCGACCACCTGATGGCGCAGACGGTGCTCGCCGACCACATCAAGGCGACTTACGGCGACGCGGACATCACGGTCGTCTCGCCGGACTCGGGCCGCGTGCGGCTTGCCGAGAAGTGGGCGCAGCAGCTCGGCGACCGGCCGATCGCGTTCATCCACAAGACCCGCGACCCGGACAAGCCGAACCAGGCCGTGGCCAACCGCGTGGTCGGCAAGGTCGAGGGCAAGCTCTGCGTGCTGATCGACGACATGATCGACACCGGCGGCACGATCGTGAAGGCCACCGAGGCGCTGCTCGAGGAGGGCGCGGCGGACGTGGTCATCGCGACCACGCACGGCATCCTCTCCGACCCGGCCACCGAGCGGCTCTCGCAGTGCAAGGCCCGCGAGGTCATCGTGACGAACTCCCTGCCGATCCCGGAAGAGAAGCGCTTCCCGGGACTGACGGTGCTGTCCATCGCGCCGATGCTGGCGGAGGCCATCCAGCAGGTCTTCGAGGACGGCTCGGTCACGTCGCTGTTCGACGGCAACGCCTGAGTTTCCGCGGTTTCTGAACGACGCGGCCCGAGGTGGCGGCGCGGCCTGAATCAGGTCGGGTCGGCTGGCTCGGGTCGCGTCGTTTGGCGACCGAGCCTTTCGCCGGGACGAGGCGTGCCGGACCACGCCGCTGGCTGGCGGCGTGATACGTCCCGAACCACGGATGGGCTTCTGCTCCCGCAGACGTCCGTGAGAGGAACCCTGCGAGGGTGTTGTGGAACCTAGGTGGTCAGTCTTTGAGGTCTTCCGCTAGGCGGCGTGCTGCTTCGGTTTCGATGGGGCCGCGGGGTTCGATGTGTTCGTCGGCGAGACGCGCGGCCATGAGCCGGATCATCGCGAACTGGATCATCGCCTCGGCGCGGGCGGTTTTGCGTTCGTAGTCGCGGGTCAAGCGTCTGCACCTCGTGAGCCAGCCGAAGGTTCTCTCCGCCACCCACCGGCGGGGCAGCACCTGAAAGCCTGCCACATCAGCATTCCGCGGCACCGCCACGATCTCCGCCTTCTCTTGTCGGCGCGCCCAGTCGACGAGGGTGGCGTCCTCGGAATTGACGTAGCCCCGTCGGCCCACACCAGTTCCGGCAGGGGGAAGGCCCGCCGGATCCCGGTCAGGATCCGGCGGGCTCCGGGACGGTCCTGCACCGACGCCGACCCCACGGCCACGCCCAGGATCAGCCCGAGCGTGTCGACCAGGACATGCCGCTTGCGGCCCCGCACCCGTTTGCCCGCGTCGTAGCCGATCCGCTCCCCGCCCTCGCTGGTTTTCACCGACTGCGAGTCCAGGCTCGCCGCCGACGGCTGCGGGTCGCGGCCGTCGCGTTCGCGGACCCGGTCGCGCAGCACGTCGCGCACGCGTTGCCAGGTCCCGTCCGCGGTCCAGGCGGCGAACACCCGGTACGCCGTGGTCCACGGCGCGAGATCCCGCGGCGCCGACCGCCACGCGCACCCGCTGGCCAGCACATAACTGATCGTGTCCACCACCAGCCGACGCGAATGCACCCGCGGACGCCCGCCCACGCTCGGATGGGCCCTGGGCAGCAACGGCTCGACCACCGCCCACTGCGCGTCAGTCAACGACGAGTCATAACCCGGCTTGCGCACACAAACGCACACTCCACCGGATGATCACCACGCCACGCCGCTACCACAGCCGACACACCGAGCCGACCACCAGGTTTCACAACACCCGCTGAGGGAATCAGATTTCCTCGGGGTTTCCCTTCACGACAACAAGAACCAGCAGCCGCGCCCCCGTTGTCAGCCTGTGCGCCTCCCGCCCCGCGGGTGTCCTCACACACCTCCCATATCCGCCGACAACCACCTCTCCGGCCGCATATGGATCGCCATGTGCTCCCCCAACTGCGTCCGCTCGAACTCCACATACCCGGCCACCTTGTCGGCAGGCAGGTACCGCGAAGCCATCTCCCACGTCAACTCGTAGCTGCCCGGCCGGGTCCGCACCACCGGTCCCTCCACCGACACGTACCGGACCGTCGGCTCGACCCGTTGCACCATCAGGCTGAACCGCCCCGCCGCCTCGATCGCCTTCGCCTTGCGCGATTCCGGTTGCGTGATCACCCACAGCTCGCCGCCCGGCGTGTACTGGTACCAGATCGGCACCGTCAACGGCGCGCGGTCGGGGCGCTCGACCACCGAGAGCGCGCCGATGTGCGGTTCGGCCAGAAACTGTTCCCGTTCTTCGCTCGACAACACCATGCCCTCGAAGCTAGCGAGGGGGTACGACAAAAACCGGGTTCCGCCGGCGGCGAAAACCGGTGCGTCACCCGTACGGGACTGGCTAGCGTCACAGCCATGGGGAAATTCGAATTCGGCGTCAGCCTGCGGCTCACGGCCAACGGCACCGAGTGGACCGAAAAATGCAGGCGGGCCGAGGAGCTCGGCTACGACCATCTGACCGTTCCCGACCATCTCGGGCCGGGGCGGCTGTCGCCGTTCCCCGCGCTCACGGCCGCCGCGGCAGTGACCGAGCGGGTGCGGGTCGGCACGTTGGTGTCCAATGTGCCCTTCTACAACCTCGCGCTCTTCGCCCGCGATGTCGCTACTACCAACAAACTCACCGAAGGCCGCTTCGAACTCGGGCTCGGCTCGGGCCACATGAAGCACGAGTTCGACGACGCGGGACTGCCGTGGCGCAAAGCCGCTGACCGAATCGCCTACCTCACCGAAGGGCTCGACGAACTGCGCACGCGCGTCGAGGACGAGGGCGGCATGCCGAAGCTGCTGATCGCGGGCAACAGCGACGGCGTGCTCAAGCTCGCCGCGGAACAGGCGGACATCGCCGGATTCGCCGGACTTCGCCAGGACCGCGGCCGTCCGCCGGGCACGTTCGTGCTCGACAACGACGTGGCGATGGACGAACGGGTCGCGTATTTCCGTTCGCTGGCAGGGGATCGCGAGGTCGACTACAACATGCTGATCCAGCGCGTCGTGGTCACCGACGACCGGCGCGCGGCCGCGGCGGAGTGGCACGCCGAGACCGAGGAACGCAGCGCGGCGGACGTCGATGAACTGTTGCGCGCACCGCAGCTTCTCTTCGGCACGGTGGACGAGATGGTGCAGCAGCTGATCGCGCACCGCGAACGGTACGGCTTCTCCTACTTCACCGTTTTCGAGGCGATGATGGAGACTTTCGCTCCGGTGGTGGCTGAGCTGCGAGGTCACTAGCCGCCTGCACCTTCGCGACGGCGTCTCCGGCGATGAGCGTGAGCACCCGGCCGAGGAGCCCGTCCGGCACGGCTTCGTCGTCGATGTCGGCCTCCACGGCCAACCCATTGCTCAAGGCGAGCAGCACGACGGCGAATTCCTCGGCGGGCAAAGGAAGTTCGAGGGCCAAACCCTCGGCGAGCCGGTTCAGGGCGCGCGCGATCGTGTCGCGAACCTCCCGGCGGCGCCGGCGCAACGCGTCGCGCCGCCGGTCGTCGTGGTGCGCCATCGCGAAAAACTCGGCCAGCAGCCGGTGCCACACCGCGTCAGCGCGCATTTCGTACATCAGCACCGCGGCGACGTTCGCCAGCCCGGCGCCGCCGTCGTCCGCTTCGGCGAAACTCGTCAGGCTCGCTTCGAGCCGGTGCGCGGCGTGCTCTTCCATCAACGCCAGCACCAGTTCGTCTTTTGACGCGAAGCTCGAGTAGACCGCGCCTTTCGTCAGCCCGGCCGCCGCGGCCACCTCGGTCAGTTTCGTCGCGGCGATGCCCTGTTCCCCGAACACGGCGAAGGCGGCGTCGAGAATGCGCCGCCGCGTCTCCGCCCGCGTCGGCCGCGTCCGGCCGGTCATCGGCTTCTCCCTCATCCGGGGGTTGACAGTGGCTCAGCCCGCTCAATACCTTCAGGTATCCAATACCCACGGGTATCCAGTGTCAAGGACTCTGTCAAGGACGACAGGGAAGGACCGCTCCGATGAGGTTGCGTATCGTCCTGGCCGCCGCGGCATTGCTGACCGCCGCGTTCGCCGCCCCAGCCACCGCCGCCCCGACCGGCGGCGTCAACGATCCGGCGTGCCGGCCGAGCAGCGCGCATCCGCGCCCGGTGGTGTTCCTGCACGGACTCGGCGCGACGTCCTATGAGGACTTGAACTATCTCCAGGATCACGTCGCTGCCAAGGGATATTGCACCTTCAGCCGGACTTACGGCGCGTACCCGCAGTTCCCGCTCGTCGGCGGACTCCGCCCGATCGCCGACTCCGCAACGGAAATCAAGCAGTTCGTCGGCGAAGTACTGCAGGAAACCGGTGCGGCGCAAGTGGATCTGGTCGGCCACTCCGAGGGCGGATTCCAGTCCCTGTACGTCACGAAAACCCAAGGCATCGCCGACCGGATCGGCTCCGTCGTCGCCATCGCGCCGCCTGCGCACGGCACCACCTTCGCCGGCCTGACGAAGCTGGCGTACCTGCTGGGCGCGCGCGAAGAAGTGGGCAAGGCGCTCACCGCGTTCGGCTGCCCGGCTTGCGACAACCTGATCACCGACGGCAGCGCGGTCCAGACGCTCACGAACGGTCCCATCGCGCAGCCCGGCGTCCGCTACACCGTGCTCACGTCGCGCTTTGACGAACTGGTCACGCCCACCGAAACGTCTTTCGTGCGCGAACCGGGCGTCACGAACGAATACGTCCAGGACACCTGCCCGTTCGATCCCGTCGGGCACATCGGCGAGGCCTACGACCTCAACGTCTGGAACCTGGTCACCAACGCGCTCGACCCGGAGCACGCCACGAAATTCCTGTGCACCGCCGGATCTCCCGGCTGACCCGGCAGCAGAAAACCCGGTGGCGCCACGAGCACCACCGGGTTTTCGCGCGCTCAGTACGCCAGGGTGAACCGGGCGCGCGAGTGCTTCGGCTCCTCGATCTCGTCCAGGAACGCGATCGCCAGGTCCGCGCCGCTGATGTGCGAGCGGCCGTCGGCGTCGCTGACCAGCACGTCGCCGCCGAGGCGGAACTTGCCGGTGCGCTCGCCGGGGATCCAGGAACCGAACTCGGCAGCCGGGCTGAGGTAGAACCAGTCGACGTCGGACGGCAGCTCGCGCAGCGCCTCCAGGACGAGGACGTGGCTGCCCGCCTCCGGCTTGTACTCCTCCGGGAACTCCGGGGTGTCGATCACGCGCGGACCGTCTTCGCTGACCCGCAGCGAACCGGCACCGCCGACGATCGCCAGCCGCGCGCCGTTCGCGCGGGCCGCCTCCACCAGGATCGGCAGGGCGTCCACCAGGCGGCGGCCCTGGTCGTCCGCGCGGCCCGGCGTCGCGACCACGAGCACGTCCGCGCCCTTGGCCACCGAAGCCACGAATTCCGCGTCGTGCATGGACCCCGACCGCGCTTCGACCTCCGACGGCAATCCCTCGGCCTTGCGCGCGACCCCGGTCACGGAGTGCCCGCGCCGCAGCGCCTCGTCGGTGATCCGGCCACCGGCGAATCCCGTCGCGCCGAACACCACCAGCTTGCTCATTGCCGCTCCTCGAAAAGAAAATCCGTATCGACGCCACCGATGGTAAGGACCGGTCTTCGGCTACTTCAACGGAAGAAACGCACCTCGAGGTGAGCGTGCAGGTCAGCCGCCGAGCGCGGCGAAAGCGGTGGCCAGCTTCGCCTTCACCGCGTTCGCGTCGACCGGCGAACGCACCTCGGCGACCGCCGTCGGCTTCGCCAGCACCTGGTAGCTCGCGGTGCGGTTGGGCAGGGTGAATTTCACCGAACAGGACATCGTGATGGTCGCGTCCGCGGCGGCGTCGCCTTCGGTGGCACAGCTTTGCGAGCCGAGCGTGTCCGCGCTGATCTCCACCGAAAGCTTGATGTGCACGTTCGGTTTCGAGCCAGGCTGATTGCCGACGACGCTGTTCGAAACGTCCACTGTGGTCTTGCAGGAACCGACGTAGTCCTGGCAGTCGAGTTTGTCGTTGAGCACCGTGACGCTCGCCTGCGCGAGCCCGTCGAACGGCTGCCCGATGGCGTCGACCGCGGCGTTGAAGTCGTTGTGGAACTGCTTGATCTCGGCGTCGCCCAGCGGACGGACGCGGAACGCCGCACCCAGCTTCGGGCCGCCGCGCGGATCGAGCAGCGCGGGCGCGAACCCGGTGACCCGGTGCGGTTCGGCAGTGGTCACCTGCAACGCGCCGCCGAGGTCGTACACCTCGGTGCCGTCCGGCAGCTTCTGTTTCCGCGGCGCACCGGAACCGAGTCCGCCGAGCGCCTTGCGCAGTTCTCCGGCGAGCTTCGGCGGGGCCATCCGCACGGCCGGGTCGACCGGCAGTTCGCTGCCGACGGTGTGCACCCACCCGCTGCCGAACTGGGTGCTGTTCTCCTCCAGGCCGTGCGACTTCCAGTAGTCCGCGTCGGCCGCGAGGTACAACTGCCCGTCCGGTTCGGTCAGCCGCACCGGCTTGCCCTCCAGCGGCAGCGCGCCGAAACCGTTGCCGTCACGCGCGACGCGGTACGTCAACGTCGCCGGATTGCCGGCGCCGTCCTTCAGCGTCGCGTCGTATTGCAGCGCCGGTGCTTGCTCCAGCGCTTGCAGCGCGACGTCGACCGCCGTCTGCTGCTGCGCACGCTGAGTAGCCAGCTGCCGGTCGGCATCGGACAGTCCCGCCGTGCCGGTCACCGCGACCTGGCAGCCCGCGAGAAGCCCACCAAGCAGCACCAGTGCTGTCGCAGTCCATCGAGCCCGCATGTCGGCCGCCCCTCTTTCCGCGGAAATCATGCCACTCCCACCAGATCGGCGGGCGGGACGGGATTTGTGTCGTCACCCACCCGCGCGGGGGAGGCTGCCCGGACCCGGTGCGCGCCCGCGCGGACCGGCTGGTTTACACTTCTCGGGTTGTCTCGGCGAGGCGGGTGCGCCTGTAGGTGCCCGGCGTGATCGACGCGGCGGCTCGAGAAGCCCCGTGGCCCGCTCACGCCCGCAATCTCGCCGCCGTGCACAACCGCCCCGAGCAGAGATCGACGATCCCCGCCGCCCCCTGCCGCACGTCGTGTGATTGAAGGAGTGCTACACCGTGTCCGAGGTACGTCTTTCCGTCGAACCGCGCACCGAGTTCGGAAAGGGTGCCGCCCGCCGCACCCGTCGCGCCGGCAAAATCCCCGCGGTGCTCTACGGGCACGGCTCGGACCCGCGGCACTTCGCGCTGCCGGCCATCGAGTTCGCCCGCGTCGTCCGCGAGAACGGCACCAACGCCGTCATCACGCTGGACCTGGAGGGCTCCAGCGAGCTGGCGCTGACCAAGACCATCGTGGTCCACCCGCTCAAGAACTACATCGAGCACGTCGACCTGCTGGTCGTCAAGCGCGGCGAGAAGGTCACCGTCGACGTCCCGGTCGTCGTCACCGGCACCGCGGGCCCGGGCACCCTGGTCGCCCAGGACCTCGACACGATCCAGGTCGAGGTCGAGGCGCTGCACATTCCGGAGCAGTTCGAGGTCTCCGTCGAGGGCATCGAGGCCGGCACCCAGATCACCGCGGGCCAGGTCTCCCTGCCCGCGGGCGCCGAACTGGTCACCGACGCCGAGGCGCTCGTCGTCGCCGTCAACGAGGCGCCGCGCGGCTCCGCTGACGAGGACGCCGAAGCCGAGGAAGCCTCCGCCGAAGCTGCCGAATAAACTCGCTTTCGTGAGTGAAGACCTGCCCGGGGCCGGCGAGCTGATTCTGCTCGCCGGCCTCGGCAATCCAGGGCCCCAGTACGCCGGGAACCGGCACAACGTGGGGTTCATGGTGCTCGACGAACTGGCCGGCCGGATCGGCGGGAAGTTCAAGGCCCACCGCAGCGGGGCCGAGGTGCTCGAAGGCAGGCTGGCCGGTTCCCGCGTGGTGCTGGTGAAGCCGCGGTCGTTCATGAACCTCTCCGGCGGGCCGGTGGTCGGCGCGGCCCGGTTCTACAAGGTGCCGCCGTCCGGCGTCGTGGTGGTGCACGACGAGCTGGACGTCGATTTCGGTGCGCTGAAGCTCAAGCTCGGCGGCGGCGACAACGGGCACAACGGACTGCGGTCCATCACCAAATCGCTCGGCACGCGTGACTACTACCGCGTGCGTTTCGGCATCGGGCGGCCGCCGGGCAGGCAGGATCCGGCGGATTTCGTGCTGAAGGACTTTTCGACGGTCGAGCGCAAGGAGCTCCCGTTCGAGGTCGACCGGTGCGCGGACGCCGCCGAGGCGTTGATTTCGCGGGGGCTCGCTGCGGCGCAGAACGCGTTTCACGCCGCCTGATCTGTCTGATTTTGCCCCGGCTGGGTCCCGACGCACCCGGTGAGGTTTTCTCAGCCGCTGTGGTGCGCCCCCCAGCGGCGGCGAACCGCGTCCTCGATCAGGGCAGCTTCGTCCCCGTGCTCGCGGGGTTTCTGCCCTGGTGCGGGGGCAGGAGTGCGGTGGCGAGCTCAGCGGAAGAGAAGCTGCCGCGCATCGCGCCGCCGAGAACCCTCGGCGAGGCGTTGGGGCCGCTTGAGCCGTTGTGCGTGTGGGTGAGCAGCCGTGGCCGTCCGTGATGGATTTCTCACTCGATGGGCGGCTTCTGGGGCCCTGATCGAGTCGTCCGGGCGGGTGCGGGCTTCCCGGGGTGGCCGGGACCGGTTAGGACGGACTGCAGGAGTTCGCACCACCCCGACCCTGAATCGGAGAATGATCCATGCCGTTTACCGCCGAGGATCTCGCTGAGGTCGCTTTCGGTAACGCCCCGATCGGCCGCCGCGGCTACGCCAAGCAGGAGGTCGACGACTTCGTGCGGCGGATCGCCAAGACGATCGCCGACGAGGACGATCTCACCGCGGCCGAGGTCCACCACGTGCTGTTCTCCAAGCCGTTGATCGGCAAGCGCGGATACGACGAGCGCGAGGTCGACCAGTTTCTCGACGAGGTCGAGACGCAGCTGGCCGACCGCTCCGGACGGCGGGCTCCGCTGATTCCGGGAAGCCGGGACCACAGCGAGGCGACCGCGGGACGCGCCTCCTGGCCTGTGGTCACCGAGGCGCCAGCGGAACGGCTGCCCGGCCGATAAACCTGACGCGAAGGCCGCTGCGAGGATCCCTCGCAGCGGCCTTCGGCGCGTTCGGGCGCTATCCGCGAACGATCAAGCGTCCGCGTTCTTGGCGATCTTGTCCGCGTACTGCACCGCGGTAGCTGCCCGCTTGACCTTGCCGGACGGGGTCTTGGGCAGGCTTCCGGCCGGAAGCACCACGACCGCGAACGGGCGCATGTCCACCGCGTCTCGCACGCGGGCGGCGATTTCCTTGGCCAGCCGGTTTTCCTCAGCGGCGGCACCGGCCAGTTTGGACTCCACGACCACGGCGAAGCGTTCGCGGCGGCTGCCCGCGTCCAGGCGGACGGCGACCGCGTTGCCCGCCCGGACGCCGTCGACCGAGCCCGCGGCGCGTTCGATGTCGGTCGGGTACAGGTTGCGGCCGCCCATGATGATGACGTCCTTGCGGCGGCCGCAGATCACGATCTGGCCGTCGACCAGGTAGCCGAGGTCGCCGGTCTTCATCCAGCCGTCCGGGTCCTGGGTGTCCAGCGGGCCGTCGACGGTCAGGTAGCCGGGCGTCACGGCCTCGCCGCGCAGGCGGATCTCGCCGACCTGCCGTTCGCCCAGCACGGCACCGGATTCGTCGACGATGTCCGCTTCCAGACCGTCCAGCGGGCGGCCGAGCAGGGCGAACGAGCGCACCTCGTCCGTGCCGCGGCGGGGGTCGCCTTCCGGCACCGGGACCGCGCGGTTGTCGGCTTCCAGCGCGTCGGCTTCGACGACGTCCAGCGTGAGTCCGGTGAACAGCGGCGCGAACGAGACCGCCAGCGTCGCCTCTGCCATGCCATACGCGGGGAACACGCATTCGGGCGGCATGTTGAAGCGCTTTCCGGCGTCCACAAAGGTCTCGACGGCCGTCTCGTCGATCGGTTCGGCACCGTTGAGCGCGATGCGCAGCTTCGACAGGTCGTAGGCGTTGTCGTCCTCGACCCGGGCCATGCGCTTGCCGACGATGGCGTACGCGAAGTTCGGCGCGGCCGTCGTGGTGCCGCCGTACTTGCTGATCAGCTCCGGCCAGATCAGCGGACCGGTCAGGAATTCAACCGGGGTGATCTTGACCAGTTCGACGCCGAACGTCATCGGCACGGTCAGGAAGCCGACCATGCCCATGTCGTGGAAGGTCGGCAGCCACGACACCATCACGTCGGTGTCGAACTCGAACTCGGCGCGGTCGACCATCGCCTTGACGTTGGTGTACAGGTTGCCGTAGGTGATCCGGACGGCCTTCGGCTCCGCGGTCGATCCGCTGGTCAGCTGCAGCAGCGCGGTATCGCCCTCGGCGGTCTTCACGATCTCGGCGAGCGGTTCCGCACCGGCCAGTTCGGAGATCAGCCGGTAGCTGATGCCCTTGCCTTCGAGCACCGGGGCGAGCTGGTCGAACGGTTCGCCCAGCACGACCAGCTCGGCCCCGATCATTTCGAGCACCTTGACCGTGTCCTCGGCCCATTCGGCGAGGTCCGTGCGCGGCGTCGGCTGGTGCAGCATCGTCACGCTGCCGCCGGTGAGCCACACCGCCTGCACGGTCGGCGCGATCAGCACCGGTGCGGCGGCCAGCACCGCCACCGCGCTTCCCGGCTTCAAACCGCCGCTGACCAGCCCGCCGGCGATCCGGCGCGCTTCGTCGTGCACCTGCGCCCAGGTCCGGCGCACCGGCTCCTTGGGCTCGCCGGTCACCATGCCGCGCCGTTGCCCCCGGTCCGCCGCGTTCCCGACGAGTGTGTCCACAAACCGACTCATGTGCGTCAGATTACTGTCCGGTTTTCCGGCACTGCCCGCGGCGGCGTGAACAGCGGATGTCCGGCGTCAGGCGGGTTGCGGACGGACCGGTCCAGATGGGCCTGCGGCGGCTCGTCGCGGGTCGGTTTCCGGAACTCCGGCAGCGCGAACGTCGCCGTCCGTCCGCCGATTTTCTCGTGAGTCACTCGGCGAGTTCGGACGTCTCCAGCCACCGCGCCTCGACGTCGTCCTTCTCCGCCAGGACGGCCTTCAGCTCGGTGTTCAGCTCGATCAGCTTCTCCGGGTCGGTAGCCGCCTCCGCCAAAGCGGCGTGCAGCTTCTCTTCCCGCTTCGCGAGCTGGTCCAGCTTTCGCTCCAACCGGCCCAATTCCTTTTGCGCCGCACGGGTTTCCGCCGCACTGCGCTTGGCCTCGGTCTTCTCCGCGGCCGGTGCTTCGCGACGCGGCGCGGCCTCCTTCGCGCGAGCGCGGCGTTGCAGGTACTCCTCGATGCCGCCCGGCAGGTGGGTGACCTTGCCGTCGCCGAGAAGCGCATACGTGGCGTCGCAGACTCGCTCGACCAGGTACCGGTCGTGCGAGACCACCACCATCGTGCCCGGCCAGCCGTCGAGGAGGTCTTCGAGCTGTTGCAGGGTGTCGATGTCCAGGTCGTTCGTCGGCTCGTCCAGCAGCAGCACGTTCGGCTCGGCCATCAGCAACCGGCACAGCTGCAGCCGGCGACGCTCACCACCGGACAGGTCGCCGACCGGCGTCCACTGCCGAGCCGCCGGGAAGCCGAGCTTTTCGCCGAGCTGCGACGCGGTCATCTCCTGCTTGCCGAACACGACGCGACCGGAGACCTGCTCGATCGCTTGCAGCACGCGAAGGTCAGCGGGCAGGTCGTCCAGTTCCTGGCGCAGGTGCGCGAGCGCGACCGTCTTGCCCTGCACCCGCCGTCCGGTCGGCGATTCGACGTCGCCGCCCAGCAGCTTCAGCAGCGTGGTCTTGCCGGAGCCGTTCACGCCGACCAGACCGATCCGGTCGCCAGGGCCGATCCGCCACGTCACGTGATCTAGCAAGGTCCGGTCGCCAACCCGCAGCGATGCGTCTTCCAGCTCCAGCACCGTCTTGCCGAGCCGGCGCTTCGCGAACGCCATCAGCTCCACCGAATCGCGCGGCGGCGGCACGTCGGCGATCAGCGCCTCGGCGGCTTCGACGCGGTAGCGCGGCTTCGAGGAACGCGCCTGCGGACCGCGCCGCAGCCACGCCAATTCCTTGCGCGCCAGGTTCTGCCGCTTCTCCTCCGCGGTCGCGGCGAGGCGGGCGCGTTCGGCGCGGGCGAAAATCCAGTCGGCGTAACCGCCTTCGTACTGCTCGACCCGGCCGTTCGCGACCTCCCAGGTGAGGCTCGCGACGGTGTCGAGGAACCACCGGTCGTGCGTCACGACCACGACCGCGATCCGGCGGCCCAGCAGATGGTCGGCGAGCCAGCGAACGCCTTCGACGTCAAGGTGGTTAGTGGGCTCGTCGAGCACCACGAGGTCCAGCTCGCCGGTCAGCGCGGCGGCCAGCGCGACCCGACGGCGTTCGCCGCCGGACAGGTTCGCGGTCGGGGTGTCGAGTCCGATCGCGGTGATGCCCAGACCGTCCACAATAGACCGGACGCGCGCGTCGGCGGCCCATTCGTGCTCGGCCCCGTAACGTTGCAGCACCACGTCGCCGACCGTGCTGCCGGTCGGCAGTTCGGTGCGCTGGGTGACGACGGCCATCCGCAGGTCGCGCACCTGGCTCACCCGGCCGGAATCCGGTTCGCTCAGTCCGGAAAGGACTTCGAGCAGCGTCGTCTTGCCGCCGCCGTTGAGCCCGACTACGCCGATCCGCTGCCCCTCGGCGACGCCGAGGGAAACGTTGTCCAGCAACGGCTTCACGCCGTAGGACTTGCTCACCGATTCCAGGTTGACCAGGTTGGCCATCCGGATCCTTTCCACTGTGGACTATTGATTCAAGCTTTGCGGTTCAGGCGTGCACGCGCGGCGGCGCGTTGCGCGGAGCGTCGTCGCCGCCGACCACCCTGGCCCCGGGCACCGGGCCGTGCGCGACCCGCACCGTCCGGCATACCCCCGCGCCGGACAGCTCGGCGGCCACCTCGACCGCGGTTTCCGCGTCGGAGCACAGGAACGCGCACGTCGGCCCGGAGCCGGACACGCATCCGGCAAGCGCGCCCGCGTTCACCCCGGCACGCAGCGTGCGGCGCAGGCCGGGCCGCAGCGACACCGCGGCCGCCTGCAAGTCATTGCCGAGCAACAGGGCGAGTTGGCGAGGATCGCCCGACGCGAGCGCCTCCACGACCGGCGTGTGCGACCCGATCCGCGGCGGCTTGCCGTCCGCGCGCAGCCGGTCGAGTTCGCCGAACACCTTGGGCGTGGACAGGCCTTCCTCGTCGAAGGCCAGCACCCAATGGAACGTGTGGCGCGCGAGCACCGGAACGAGCTGCTCGCCGCGGCCGGTGCCGAGCGCGGTGCCGCCGTACAGCGCGAAGGGCACGTCGCTGCCCAGCCGGCCGGCGATGGTGGCCAGCTCGTCGCGGGTGATGTCGAGTTTCCAGAGCGACGAGAGCCCGACCAGCGCCGCGGCCGCGTCCGCGCTCCCGCCCGCCATGCCGCCCGCGACCGGAATGCCCTTGCGCAGCACGATTCGCACCTTCGGCTCATCCGCGTCCGGCCGTCCGGCGTAAGAGGCCAGCTCGCGCGCGGCTCGCCAGGCGAGGTTGGCGCCGTCGGTGGGCACCGTGCGCTCCCCCTCGCCGTACACCTCGAGCCCTGGCTCGTCGGTGGCCGCGACGGTCACCTCGTCGGTGAGCGAAAGCGCCTGGAAGACGGTGACCAGCTCGTGGAACCCGTCCGCCCGCAGGTCGCCGACGGCCAGGTGCAGGTTGACCTTGGCCGGGACCCGGACGGTGACTGGTGGTGGAACGACGGCGAGCACCCGTCCAGCCTACGTGGCTGTCGCTGACCGGGTGCCGTCAGGAGAAAACGTTGGCACGGAAGTTCCCCCAGTCGTCGCTCCGGAGTGGCCAGCCGGACTAATTTGGAACTACTTTGTAACTATGCGCACGCCGGAGGTCAACCTGTCCGAGCTGTCCCTGCACCCGCGCCGGGTCACCGACCAGCTCGAAGGTTCGCCGACCCGGTCGGTCCGGATTCGCCGACGGGAGAAGGACAAACCCGATCTGGTGCTCGTCACCGCCGAGCGCGCCGAGCAGGCGGCGGCCGGGTTTTCGGCGGCCGTCGCGATCCTCGTGGAACTGCTGCGCCGCAGTGCCGAGACGGTCGCGCTCGCCGCCGAGGCGCTGCCCGCCGCGTTCCCGTGGGCGCGCTACCTGTCGGCGGAAGAGGTGCGGACGTTCGTCGGCGAACTGGCCGAAACCCTGGAGCGAACCGAATCCCTCGGCAACCCGGCGCCGTTCGCCGCCCTCGTGGCGAAGTGGAAGCAGGCCGCCGAGGCGCACGCGGATCCGGAGCTGGCGGAGATCGTGCGCCGGAACGACCACAATGGACAGACTTCAGGACGCGTGTCCTAGAACCTTGACCGCATGTCCTGATCTCTCGGGCGATGCGTCCCGCAGATGCGGCGAGGGCCGCCCCAATCGAATGGGACGGCCCTCGGAAAACAGCTCGGTGAAAGGGAAATCAGGCGGCGACGACGCTCTGCGGACCGCGCGCCGGCTGGCTCACGTGCGCGCCCCGGTCGGAGATCCAGGACAGCGCGGCATCGGCCCGCTCGCCGCGGACGCCGAGGCGGAACCGGGCGATCGGGGTGTCCCCGATGCGGGTGAGGCCGCCGCCGATGGTGGCGAGCTCCACGTCGAACCGGCTGGCCGCCTCGGGCAGCAGGGCGCCAACCGAAGCGAAGCCGATCAGGACGACGTCGACCGCGCGGTCGTACTTCGCGGACTGGGCGCGCGAGGTCTCGACCGACGGCAGCACCGCCTGCGCGGTCCAGCTGTCCGGCGTCGAGATCAGGTCGAGCACCGTGCCGCGCTCGACGATCGCGCCGTTGTCGAGCACCGCGACGTCGTCGCAGACCCGGCGGACGACGTCCGCGTCCGGCGTGGTGACGACGATCGTCACGCCCAGCTCGGCCCGCGCCCGGTCGAGCACGGCGAGCACCGCGCCCGCGTCCTCGGCCGCGATCCCGGCGGTCGGGTCGTCAGCGAGAAGCACGGCCGGTCCGGCGGCGAGCGCCTTGGCGACCGCGACCCGGCGGAGCTGGCCTTCGGTGAGTTCTTCGGGCTTCTGCGCGGCGCGGGCGGTGAGGCCGACCAGGTCGAGCAGCGAGCCGACCCGGCTGCGCCGCTGCGGGCCGTCGACGCCGAGTTGCTCCAGCGGGCTGGCGATATTGCCCGCGATGGTGCGTTCGGCGATCAGCTCCGGCTTGGTCCCGACGACGCCCAGCTGGCGGCGGATCTCCCGCAGCCGCTTGCCGTCGAGCGTCGCGGTGTTGAGGCCGTCGAGCCGCACGACGCCGCGGTCGGGGCGCTCCTGCAGCGCGATGCAGCGGGCGAGGGTCGACTTGCCGGAACCGGAGGGACCCACAACCCCGAACAGCGAACCGGCTTGCACGTCAACGCTCACGTCGCGCAGCGCGGCGACACGATTTCCGTGGAAGGGAAAGGACTTGGACACGTTTTCGACAGTGATCACGAAAGGGCTCCAGGCAAACGAGGCGCAGCGCCGATTCCGGGCGCGCCAGGCGTCATCGAATTACCGTCCACTGTGGACGGCGCAAGAAACTGCGGAAAAAACGATCAGGCGATGACCATGGAGCGTTGACACGCACATACCGAGCGGCGACCTTCGTCGACTACGCGCCGACGGGTCAGCAGGAGCGGGCGGGTGACCCTCTTCATCGAAAACAGCCTCCATCGGTCCTGGCGGTAGCACCTGCCCTGCGGAGGGTGGTTGCTGCGACTTCGGCGAGCCAGGTCTCTCAGTCGCTCGGGATGGACGCTTTCGAGTAAAGCCGATCCCATTGGCTGAACGCAAGCGCGTTGGTGCAGATCACACGTCTGGTGGTGCCCGCATGCCGGAACACCGCGTCCAAGAACCGGAAACCCGGAACCTCGGTCGCCGAACAGTGCCTCGACCTGCGAAACACCCGCGGCGGACCTCGGCGGCGAACTAGTTCGTTCCACTGTGGACGATCAAGGATCGTTGTGGAACAAGAGTTTTCTCGTTGTCAAGTGGCGGCGGTTCGCGAGCCTCGACGCTCGGCTCACGGAGGCCTCGACCGGGTCGAGATAGGTCAGCGGAGCGAAGCACCTCGGGTCGGCACCGCTGAACAATCCGGAGCGCGGAGCAGCCGGACTCCCCCGAATGCCGAGCTGCTCGTCACGGGTGGAGGGCGGTTTCTGCCGTAGCCGCGTGATCACTAAGAGTATCTGGATGGCGGCGGGTGACTCACAATCAGCGACGACACAAGATCATCGGACAACGCAGCGAAACCAGGGAATACCCGCCGCCCCGCCGGAGTTGGACGGCACAAGCGAGCGCCGCGAGAGGGGGTCAGCTTCCGGCAGCCGCGATCCGCGCGAACGCGTGCACGTCCAACTGCTCCCCGCGCGTCTTCGGGTCGATCCCCGCCTCCGCGAGCAGTTCGCCGGCCCGCTCGGCAGAACCGGCCCACCCGGCCAGCGCGGCCCGCAAAGTCTTGCGTCGCTGCGAGAACGCCGCGTCGACCACCGCGAACAGCCGTGCGCGATCCACGCCGGAAACCGGGTCGGTCCGGCTGAACGAGACCAGCGCGGAATCGACGTTCGGCACCGGCCAGAACACCGCGCGCGGCACCGCGGCGACCTTCCGCGCCGGGCCGTACCAAGCGAGCTTCACACTCGGCACTCCGTAGGTGCGGCTTCCCGGACCCGCTGCCATCCGGTCAGCGACCTCGGTCTGGACCATTACCAGCCCGCTGCGCAGCGACGGCAGCTCGGCCAGCAGGTGCAGCACCACCGGTACCGCGACGTTGTACGGCAGGTTCGCGACGATCGACACCGGCTCAGCCGGGAGATCAGCGGCCCGCACCCGCAACGCGTCCGCGCCGACGACGGTCAGCCGCTCCGCTGCCTCAGGCGCGCGCTCGGCCACTGTGCGCGGCAGGCGGGCGGCCAGCACCGGATCGATCTCCACGGCGACCACCTGAGCGCCCGCGGCGAGCAGGCCCAGCGTCAGCGAGCCGAGGCCGGGACCGACCTCCAGGACGACATCCCCGGGCTGCACGCCGCCGAGTTCGACGATGCGGCGGACCGTGTTGGGGTCGTGCACGAAGTTCTGCCCGAGCTTCTTCGTGGGCCGGACGTCGAGTTCGTCGGCCAGCCCGCGGATTTCGGCAGGCCCCAGCAGTTCCACCACCGCACGAGCCTACCCAGCGCCGTCAGCGCCCCGGCAACGCGGAGTACGAAAACAGGCGGCCGTGAGCTCGAAACTCACAGCCGCCTGCCGGGAAAACTCAGGTCACGCCTTCGCGCCGCACACCGGCCAGGCACCGTAGCCGCCACCGCGAGCGGCACGGACCTTCTCGGCCACCGCGATCTGCTGCTCGCGGCTGGCCTGGCTCGGCAGCGCCGCGTACTGGTCGCCGCCGTAGGCGTTCCAGGTCTGCTTGTCGAACTGAAGGCCGCCGTAGTAGCCGTTGCCGGTGTTGATCGACCAGTTGCCGCCCGACTCGCACTGCGCGATGCGGTCCCACGCGGATCCGTCGCCGATCGCCGGCTGCGGCGGCTTCTTGGTGCCGACCTTGATGATCTTGGCCTTGGCCTCGACGAGCACCTTCTCCGAGACCTGCTCGCGCGCGACTTCCTCGCCGTTTTTCTTCGTGACCTTGTAGGTCACCAGCTTCTTGCCCGGCGTGCCCGGGTCCTCGACGCTCTGCTGGCCCTGCAGCTGCGTCGGGTCGTCGACCTTCTGCACCTCGGGGTCGATGGTCTCTTCCTGGTTGACCATCGACACGCCCATGCGGCTGACGTGGACCTCGGCGCCGTTCTTCAGGCTGACGTCGAGGCCGCCCTCGATCGCGTCGTCCGGGCCCAGGTTCAGCTTCAGGTCGGAGGCGAGCTCCTTGGTGGTCACCGCGGTGGTGTCCACCTTGCGGGGCGCGTTGGTGCCGTCGAAAAGCGTGATGTGCTTGAGGGTCTTGACCTGGACGGTCGAACCCTCCAGCGGCAGTTCGCCGGACGACGGCATCGACGTCCACGCGCCCTGGGAAAGCATGCTGCCCATGCCGAGCTGGCCCATGGCCTCGCCGAGCGTGGTCGCGCGGACCCACGAGGGCCGGGACACGCCGTCCACGACGAGGTTCAGCTGACGGCCGCGCTCAAGCTTGATGACGCCGCCGTCGCCGACCGCCGCCTGCGGCGAGGGCGAAAGCGCGTCGTGCTCGCCGACCGACAGGCCCGCGTCCTCGAGCACCTCGCCGACGGTGCCGCCGTAGCTGTGCACGGTCTGCTGGTGGCCGTCGACGTCGACGGTGATGCTCTTGTTCATCGCGAGCGCCGCCGCGCCGCCACCGCCGACGGTGACCAGCAGCGAAAGCACGGCACCCTTGAGGAAGCGGCGCTTCCAGGTCTTGGTCGCCTCGCGCAGCCCTTCCTCGACCGCGGCCTTCTTGGCCTGCGGGGAGGCGGTGCGGTCCTGCTCGACCTCGTCCGGGAGGACGAGCGGCGGAAGCATCGTGGTTTCCGCGTTGATGAGGCGGATCAGCTCGTCGACGTCGACGTCGATTTCCGACATCAGCATGTCGGCGTCCGGGCCGAGCGCGGCGAGCACGTCCTGCTCGGTCACCCGGAGCTCGTCGGAGAAGTCAAGCTGCCCGTAAGCGGTGTCCTCAAGCTCGCGGTCGAGCACGGCCACCGAGGACGCGGAGGAGGAGAAATACGCCGAACCCGCGTCAAGACGCGAGTCATCCTGCCGACTACCAGTCACCGGGTCGTTCCCTTTCCCAAGACACCGCGCGTCGTTCGCGCGTCGTCCTTCGTTCGCGACGCACCCTCGGGCGCGCCTCTCAAGTCCGACACCCCCAGCCAGCGCCATCGTCACGGTCCCGAGTCGTACCAACCTCGGTTCCGCTTCCCCGACGTGCACTGACGTGACTGGTGGGCGTATCAGCCGGCTCCGCGTCGCGGTACCGACCGGCACGATCACGGGACAGTAACGGGTGTTGGCAGGTTGCGCAAACACCCCCCGGAGTGTCGTGACTTGTGTCACTCATCAGGTGGACGAATGCGCGGTCTCGAATGTCGCAATCCGTGCAACTCGTTGTGACACTACGGAATCAGGCGGGCAGCCGATATGCGCGTTCGGCAGTGGTCCGGACCGCTTCGGCCACCTCGTGGACCGCTTCGCCGCGCAGCTGAGCGAGGAAGCGAACGGTGTAGGCAGTGCAATACGGCTCGTTCGGCCGCCCACGGTAGGGATGAGGCGTCAAAAACGGCGCGTCAGTCTCCGCGAGGAACTGCCCACGCGGCACGAGACGCGCGGCCTCATGCAGCCCGCGCGCGTTCTTAAAGGTGACCGTGCCCGCGAAGGACAGGATGTAGCCCTTGTCGACACAGCGGCGCGCGATGTGCTCGTCGCCAGAGAAGCAGTGGAAGACCACCGTCTCGGGCGCACCTTCCTCGTCGAGGATGCGAAGCACGTCCTCGTGCGCGTCGCGGTCGTGGATCATCAGAGCCTTGCCAAGCCGCTTCGCGAGGTCGATGTGCCAGCGAAACGCAGCCTGCTGCGCATCGTGCGGCGAGTAGTCCCAGTAGTAATCGAGCCCCGTCTCGCCGACCGCGACCACCCGCTCGCCACGCGCCAGACGCTCCACTTCGGACTGTTCGGCGGCCCCGAATTCCTTGGTGCGCGTGGGATGAATAGCCACTGCGGCAAACACCCGCGAGTCCCAGGTGGACGCCTCGGACGCCCAACGAGCAGCAGCGAGGTCGTCCGCGACAGTGACAACCCGCGCGACCCCAGCCCGTTCCGCGCGGTCAACCATCTCCGCGACGTCAGCCGCAGTCTCCGCACCGCACGCGTCGAGATGAGTGTGCGCGTCAACCACCGTCACCGGCAGCCGGTCGGGAATCGGGGGAAGTTCGCGCTTCTCGTCACCCATGACCCCAAGCTACTGCGCCCCCGCCCGCAGATGCCGTGAGGGGAACCCTGCGGGACCCAGATTCCCCAGGGTTCCCTTCGCGACCCGCACCCGGGTCGCGAGGGGCCCCTTCACGGACCGCCCGCCCAGCGCAGCCGCAGGGGTACGCCCCAATGTGGCGTTGGGTGCATCCCACGCACCGAACGCCACATTGGGTGCGCCACATGCACCCAACGCCACATTGGGGCGCTAGCCCCACTCACAAACCGCAGCCGACGCACCCACCGACGGAGGCACCCCACACCGCCCCCAACCCCGCTCCGAAGCCGCCCTGCGGTTCGGGGGTGCTTGTCAAGGCATCTTTCCCGCCTTGACAAGCACCCCCGAACCGTCAGCACAATAAAACTTCGGGGGTGGGGCCACCCCGAGCGCAATGTCGCCCCCAGGGCGACGAGCCCGCCCGAGACCTCAATCAGTCACGATCGGAGCCCACTCCGGCCCAGTCTCCCCCAACTTCGGATCCAGCTTCGTGAACAACGGAGTCGGCTTCTCCAACGGCCGCCCAACCTCAACCGGCTGAGACTCCCACTTAGCCTGCTCCCCGGCGTAATCCCCGGTCAGAATCGGATTGACCCGCCCAGGCAGGTCAAGATCCTCAACCTCCTGAAGCTCAGGCTGCGCAGCCCAAACCCCAGTCCCGCCAAGCGCCTCGTGCACCTTCTGCGCCGAATGCGGCAGGAACGGCGTCAACAACGTATTGGCGTCGCTGACCACCTGCAACGCCGTGTGCAACACCGCGTCCCGCCGGTCCGGATCGTCCTTGAGCTTCCACGGCTCCTGATCCGACAGATACCGGTTGGCCGCCGTAACCACCCGCATCGCCTCAGCCGCGGCCAGCTTGAACCGCGACCGCGCCAGATGCCCCCCAGCGGTCTCAAACGCCTGCCGGGACAACGCCTTCAGCTCCTCGTCCGCGGGCGCAGGCGCGGTCGGGGCCGGAATCGCCCCATTGTTCTTGTGCGCCATGGAAATCGACCGGTTGACGAGGTTCCCCCACTCGTTGGCCAGCTCGAAGTTCGTCCGCCGCACGAACTCGTCCCACGTGAAGTCCGTGTCCTGCGTCTCCGGCCCGGCCACCGAGATGAAGTACCGCAGCGCGTCCGGCCCGAACTCCCGCAGGAAGTCGTGCACGTAGATGACGGTTCCCCGGGAGGTGGAGAACTTCGACCCGCTCATGGTGAGGAACTCGCTGGACACGATCTCGTCCGGCAGGTGCAGCTTGCCGTACTTGCCCGGCTCGCCGCCGCGGTCGCCGCTGCCGTTCTGGCCGAGCAGCAGCGCGGGCCAGATCTGGGCGTGGAAGGTGATGTTGTCCTTGCCCATGAAGTAGTAGGCGCGCGCGGCGTCGTTGGCCCACCACTCCTGCCAGGCGTCCGGGGTGCCGTTGCGGCGCGCCCATTCGACGCTGGCGGAGAAGTAGCCGATGACCGCGTCGAACCAGACGTAGAACCGCTTGAGCGGCTGGTCGCGCCAGCCGTCCAGCGGGATCTTCACGCCCCAGTCGAGGTCGCGGGTGATCGGCCGCGGCCGCATGTCGTCGATCAGGTTTTTGGTGAAGTTGAGGACGTTCGGGCGCCAGTCGGTTTTGGTGCCGAGCCAGTCGCCGAGGGTCCGGGTGAACGCGGGCAGGTCGAGGAAGTAGTGCTCGGTCTCGACGAACTTCGGCGTCTCGCCGTTGATCCGCGACTTCGGGTTGATCAGCTCGGCGGCGTCGAGCTGGTTGCCGCAGTTGTCGCACTGGTCGCCGCGCGCGCCGTCGTAGCCGCAGATCGGGCAGGTGCCCTCGATGTAGCGGTCGGGCAGCGTGCGGCCGGTGGACGGGCTGATCGCGCCGCGGGTGGTCTTCGGGACGACGTAGCCGTTGCGGTTGAGCGCGAGGAAGATCTCCTGCGTCACCGCGGCGTGGTTGCCGGTGGTGGTGCGGGTGAACAGGTCGTAGGAAAGGCCGAGGCCGCGCAGGTCCTCGTCGATCTGGCGGGTGTACTTGTCCGCGGTCTGCTGCGGGGTCATCCCCTCTTTGTCCGCCTGGACGGTGATCGGCGTGCCGTGTTCGTCGGTCCCGGACACCATGAGCACCCGGTTGCCGGCCATTCGCTGGTAGCGGGAGAAGACGTCGGACGGGACGCCGAATCCGGACACGTGGCCGATGTGGCGGGGGCCGTTGGCGTAGGGCCAGGCCACCGCGGTCAACACAGGGGTGCTCATACCTGTTTAGCCTACGGATGCGCTCCAGGGCGTTTCCTGGCGGTCGGGGAAGGGAGAGCCGGTGTCGGCGACGCGTCTGCTGGTGCTCGGGGTCGTGCGGATGTTCGGCCGCGCGCACGGCTACCAGGTGCGCCGCGAACTGCTGTCGTGGTCGGCGGACAAGTGGGCGAACGTCCAGCCCGGTTCGATCTACCACGCGCTCAAGAAGATGGCCGCCGAGGACCTGCTCGAGAAGATCGACGTCGAACCGGGCGACGGCGGTCCGGACCGGGTCGCCTACCGGCTCTCGCAAGCGGGCGAGCAGGAGTTCCAGATCCTCATCGCGAAGGGCTTGTCCGATCCGGCCGCGAGCAACGCGGAGCTGTGCGCGGCGGTGAGCCTGATGCCCGCGCTCCCGCGGAAGTACACGATCAGCCTGCTCAGGCAGAACCTGGTCCACTTCGAGGCGGAAGAGCGCCGATCGCGGTTGAGCCTCGAGGACGACACCTGGGGGAAACCGCCGCACGTCGCCGAACTGTTCCGCCTGTGGGGCGGGATCGCCAGCGCGAGCCGGGAATGGCTCACCGGCCTGATCGGCAGGCTCGAGGCGGGCGAGTACGTGATGGCCGACGACCCGGGTTCGGCCTTCGCTCCGCCAGCCCCCGAGTAATCAAATTTGACTAACCCCTCCTTCCTCGGGCACAGTGTGCGCGTCAACTAGTCAAGATTGACTAGTTGATCTTCTTGGGAGGAGAGGGGCAATCCATGATCACGGCACGCGGACTCGAGCGGCGGTTCCGCCGCAAGGGCCGAGCCGGTGGCGAAGTGCACGCGGTGAAGGGGGTCGATCTCGACGTCGAGGCGGGCGAGCTGGTCGGGTTCCTCGGCCCGAACGGGGCGGGCAAGACCACGACGCTGCGCATGCTCACCACCTTGTTGAGACCGACCGCGGGCACGGCGACCGTCGGCGGGCACGACCTGCTCACCGACGCGGCGGGGGTGCGCCGCAACATCGGGTACGTCGCCCAGGGCGGCGGAACCGCGCCTGAATCGCGCGTCGGCGAAGAGCTGGAGCTGCAGGGCAGGCTGTACCGGATGAGCAGGGCCGACGCGATCGCGCGCGGCAAGGTGCTCGCCGAACAGCTCGACCTGACCGGGCTCGAACAGCGGGCCACGAAGACGCTCTCCGGGGGTCAGCGGCGCAGGCTCGACATCGCACTGGGGCTGATCCATTCGCCGGGGCTGGTCTTCCTGGACGAGCCGTCCACCGGGCTCGACCCGCAGAGCCGGGCGAACCTGTGGGGACACATCCGGCGGCTGCGCGCGGAGCAGGGCGTCACGATCTTCCTGACCACGCATTACCTCGACGAGGCGGACGCGCTGGCCGACCGGCTGATCGTGATCGACGACGGCCGGATCGTCGCCGAGGGGCATCCGGACGCACTGAAGGAGCAGGTCTCCGGCGACGGGGTGGCGATCGAGGTGGATCCGCGATCCGCCGAGGCCGCCGCCGACCTGGCCCGGCAGCTGCCCGGCGCGCACGAGTTCGCGGTGCGCGAGGGGTCGATCCGGTTCCGGGTGCCGCGCGGCGACACCGCGATGCCGGAGCTGCTGCGCGCGCTCGACGCCAAGGAGATCGCGACGACCTCGATGCAGGTCACGCGGCCGACCTTGGACGACGTATTCCTTACCCTCACCGGCCGGTCGCTGCGCGAAGCCGAGCAGCCCGCGCCGGCGGAACCGGAGGTGTCCGGTGTTGCATGACACCTGGCTGATTTTCCGGCGCGACATGGCGGGCGCGCTGCGGAATCCGGCGTGGCTGCTGATCGGGCTCGCCCAGCCGTTGCTGTACCTGTTCTTCTTCGGCCCGCTGCTGGTGAAGTCGCTCAGCGCGCAGGGGATATCCGAGGTCGACGGCTGGATGGTGCTCACGCCCGCGCTGATCGCGCAGCTGGCGCTGTTCGGCAGTTCCTTCGTGGGCTTCGGGCTGCTGGCCGAGTTCCGGTCCGGCGTGGTCGAGCGGCTGCGCGTCACCCCGGTGCACCGGGCCGCGCTGCTGCTCGGGAAGGTGCTGGCGAACGCGTTGCAGGCGACCGTGCAATCGGTGCTGATCATCCTGCTCGCCTACCTGGTGTTCGACCTGAACGCCCCGGTCGGCGGCGTGCTGCTCAGCCTGGCGATCGTGTTCCTGCTCGCGCTCACGCTGGCGTCGTGCTCCTACGCGCTGGCGCTCACGCTCAAGAGCGAGGAGGCGTTCCCGGCGCTGCTCAACGCGGTGCTCATGCCGTTGCTGCTGCTGTCCGGGATCCTGATCCCGATCACCGCCGGGCTGGCCCCGAAGTGGCTGTACACGATCTCGCAGATCAACCCGTTCCGGCACGTGGTCGACGTGGAGCGCAACAGCTTCCGCGGCGACTTCTCGATGGACGCGCTGTTCACCGGGAGCGTGGTCGTGCTGGTCATGGCCGTTTTGGCGATCTGGTGGGGAACGCGCACCTTCCAACGGGAAAACGCCTGATCAAAGCCTATCGACACGCCGGGAAAGGTCACCCCGCTCCGGAATTCCGGACGTAGGGTGGCCTTTCACCCGTCGTGGGGCTTGTCAGGGGTGCGAGGTGGCGGAACCGGAGAGTGGGCGCGGACTCACGCTCACTCATCGCGAGCAAGTGCTCGATTGGGCGGCGGTGCGCGGCGCCGACGTGCGGTTCGCCTCGGTCACGATCAGCGAGAACGTCAACTGGAGTGATCCGGGCGCGGAACGGACGCTGGCCGCGGCCCAGCACGCGGGCATCCACACCGGGGCCCGGCACTACGCGCGTCCTGGAGCGGTGCACGACCAGGCCGACCATTTCGTCCGGACGGCGAGCAGGCTCGGCGCGTTCGCACCCGGATCGCTCGCTCCCGCACTGGAAGTGGACGCGCAGAGCGTCGACGACCGGTTCGTGAAGGCGTGGATCAAGCACGTGCGGCACGCGGCGCGGATCCGCCGGGTCCTCGTGTACGCCGGGCACGACTGCTGGGCGCACCGGCTGCACCCGGACCGCTGGGCCGATTCCGACGTCGTGCTGTGGCTGGTGCGGCACAACGGCATCCCCGGACGGCCCGGCTGGTTCCATTCGCGGCTCGGGCTGCACCAGCACGCCTTCGCGCCGGACGTGCCCGGCGTCGACGGGCCGGTGGCGCAGGACGCGGTGGTGTATCCGTTCGCGCTGTCCGATGTGCTGCTCTGATCACCTTTTCCGCTGGTCACCGCCGGTTTCCGGCACAATGGCGCGATGCGTTTCCAGCGGCTGCGGACCGACCTGACCCCTTCTCGGGTGCTCGTTCTGCTGTCCGTGTACGCCCGGGCGCACGGCCTGCCCGAACCCGCCGCGGTCTGCGGGAACTGGTTCGGGTCGCCGGCGGTGGTGGCGCCGTTCGTGGCGGTGACTCCGCGGCCCTTCCCGTCGGCCTTTTCGGTCTCGGGTCCGTCCGAGCGGATCGGTGGCGGGTGGTTCGGGTTTCTGGCTTACGACCAGGCGGATCCGTCCGGCCGCTCCACCGGGGTTCCGGAGTCGGCCTGGGGCTGGGCGGATCACGTACTGCGCTGGGACGCGGCGGGAGTGTGCTGGTTCGAGTCGCTCGAAGGCGACGCCGACGCGCAGCTTGCCGTGATCGAACGCGCGCTGGCTGGGTCCGCGGAGCTGTCGTGGTCCGCCAGCGCGTTGGACCGGCCTTCCGGACACGAGCAGGCGGTGAAGGCGTGCGTGCACGAGATCGAGGCAGGCGAACTGTTCCAGGCGAACATCTGCTCGCGGTTCACCGGGACGTTCGAGGGGTCGCCCGCCGCGCTGTTCGCCGAAGGGGTGCGACGGCTGGCTCCGCGGCGGGCGGCTTACGTCACCGGTGAATGGGGTTCGGTGGTTTCGCTGTCGCCAGAGCTGTTCTTGGCACGCCACGGCCGACGCGTGCGGTCGTCGCCGATCAAGGGGACGTTGCCCCGTCGCGGTCCGGCGGATGACGGCAACGCGCTCCGGTTGCGGAAGTCGGCGAAGGACGTCGCGGAGAACGTGATGATCACCGACCTGGTGCGCAACGACCTCGGGCGGGTGTGCGAGGTCGGCAGCGTCGTGGTGCCGGAACTGCTTGCCGTGCATCCGGCTCCCGGCGTGTGGCATCTGGCGTCCACAGTGGAGGGTCGGCTGGCGGACGGCGTGACGGATGCCGGGTTGCTGGCGGCGACGTTCCCGCCGGGTTCGGTTACCGGCGCGCCGAAGATTCGGGCACTGGACCTGATCGCCGAGCTGGAACCGACGGCGCGCGGCGTATACACCGGCGCCGCCGGAATGCTGTCGCCGCTGGCGGGGCTGGAGCTGAACGTGGCGATCCGGACGTTCGAGATCAGCGGGGACCGGATCGCGCTCGGCGTCGGCGGCGGGATCACCGCGGACTCGGACAGCGCCGCGGAATGGCAGGAATGCCTGCACAAAGCCGCGCCGCTGGAGTCCTTGCTGGCCAGCCCTCGTGAGCGGTAAAGCCGGTGCTAACCGGGTTTACCGCTCACGAGCCTTACTTACGCGGGTCGAGCAGCAACTTGCCCGTCGTGCCTCGGGACCGCAGCGCCTCGTGCGCCTTCCGCGCGTCCGCCAGCGCGTACTCGCCGCCCGCGATCGCGCGGAGCTTGCCGTCCTGCACCATGGTGAACAAGTCGCTGAGCGCGGTGCCGAAAACGTTGCCCGGCAAGCGGAACACGTGCGGCAGCCACATCCCGGCGACGGTCGTGCTGTGGCCGAGCAGATTGCGCAATTCGATCGGCTTCGGCGACCGGCGGCCGGCCATCCCGTAGAAGACCAGGCGGCCGAACGGGGCCAGCGCGGCGATGCTCTGGTCGGTCGTGGTGCCGCCGACCATGTCGAGAACGATGTCGACCCGCTTGCCGCCGTTGGCCTCCCGCAGAACCTCGGTCATGTTCTCCGCGCGGGAATCGACCGCGACGTCCGCGCCGAGTTCGATCGCCAGTTCGCGCTTTTCCTCGCTGCTCGCGGTCGCGATCACCCGGCCCGCGCCCCACGCGTTCGCCAACTGCACCGCGATCGATCCGACCCCGCCCGCCGCGGCGTGCACGACCACGGTCTCGCCTGGCTCGAGGTGGGCGTTCTTGCGCAGCATGATCCACGCGGTCGCGCCCTGGACCAGCATCGACAGCGCGTTCAGGTCGTCGACGCCATCCGGAACCGGAAACGTCATGGCCTCGTCGGCCACGACGCGCTCGGCGTAGCCGCCGCCGTCGTTGAGCAGCGCGACCACGCGCTTGCCGTCCGCCGTGCGGCCGACGACCTCGCCGCCTGGCACGAGCGGCAGCTTGCTCGGAGCGAGATACGAGTTCTCCGCCTGATGCGTATCCGCGTAATTCAGCCCGACGCGGTCGACCTCGATCAGCACCTGCCCCGGCCCGGCCACCGGATCCGGCAGCTCGACCGGCTTCAGCACCTCCGGACCGCCGAACTCGGTCACCTGCACAGCACGCATCTTCGCGGCTCCTCTCGTCGTGAGACATCCTGCCATACGTCTCACCTCTGGGACACTCTCTGCTAACGTCTCACCCATCGACACGCCACTGTCAACCCGCACCTCGCGACCCGACGCGGTCGCGGCCTTCCGCCTTGCCCGCGCCCGGTTCCTCGCCGGAGACCGCGTCGACATGCGCGACCTGGCCGGCGACCTCGGCGTCAGCCGCGCGACCCTGCATCGCTGGGTCGGCAGCCGGGACCATCTGCTGAGCGAAATCCTGTGGGCGGAGACCTCCTCGGTGCTGGATAACGTCAGTTACGCGGGCCGCGGCGGGGACGGCGTCGCGGAGGCGATCGGGACGTTCGTGCGCACGGTCAACGCTTCCGAACCGTTCCGCGCGTTCTTGCGCCGGGAGCCGGAGCGTGCGCTGCGGTTGCTGACGACCAAGGCGAGCCTGGTGCAGTCGCGGACCATCGAGAAGGTGCAGGCGTTGCTGTCCGACGAGGTCGCGGCTGGGCGGCTGGAGTCACCGCTGCCGGTAGCGGATCTGGCGTATCTGCTGGTTCGGGTCGGAGAGTCGTTCATCTACACCGATGCCATCACCGGCGAGGAGCCGGACGCGGAAAAGGCTTTGGTAGCGGCGAAAATGCTGTTGCGCGGTCGGTAAAGTTTTCTGGTGACTGCTGTCCAGGCCATCGCCCGGATCCCGACCGCTTCGATCGGCAAGCTGGTGTGCCATCCGAAACTGCCGCTCGTCGCCGGGATCGATCAGGACCGGCCCGCGGTGCATCTCTACTACGCCGAGCGAGTACTCCGCGAAATCGGCTCGGTAGGCGCGGATTCCGCGGAATACGGGAAGTTCGACCACTGGCCCGTCGTCGCCTGGCATCCGGAGCGGCCGGAACTGGTCGTATCCTCTGGCGGGGAAACGGTTCGCTGGACTCGGTCCGGCACCTCCGCGCTGGACATCGCTGTCTCCGACGACATGGCCTTCAGCCCCGACGGCCAGTCGCTGTGGACGTCGACCGATCTCTGCGACCGTTCGGGTGTGGGTCACCGGGGTCGCCGCGCATCCTGCGGGAGGGCTGGTCGCCACGCTGCAGAGCGACCAGGGCGCGACCTTTGTTCTCTTCTCCCGCCCAGGCGAGAAGCTGCGGTTCCTCGACTGGGCCCTGATTCTGGAATCCAACTGCTGGGGGCTTCCAGTCTTCAGCTCCGACGGGCGGTACCTGGCGATTCGCGGCAACACCTACGAACACCAGGTCCTGGTGTTCGAGTTCCCTTCGCTGCGCCGGACCAGGAAGATCTCGCTCGGCGACCCGAAACGGCCCAACCGGAATTTCTCCTGGCTCTGGGAGAACGTCGCCTTCGGTGCGCGGCCCGGCGTACTGTGGATCGGGACGCCGTCCGGCACCTTGCTGGAGCGGGACGTCGAGCGGTGACCTCGTGGTCGCCGAGGACGACGAACTCGCACTGGTGCCGGTTCCCGGTTCCCGCACCGCCGCGGATCCGGCCACCGTCGCCGAGTTCCTCTCCAGCACAACGGAAATCCCCGACGACGGCCTGCTGGACGACCACGTCGTGCACACCAACAGCATCCGCACTTGGCGACCGGAGGACCTGGCCACGATCACCAAAACCTCACCCGGTGACCCGATGTGGCTGCAGTTTTTAGCCGAGGACAATGCCCGGCGCTGACTCACTTCCGGGCCGCGAGCACCGCCGCGTAAAGCTCCTTCGTGGACACCCCAGCCGCACCGGCCACCTCGGCCGCGACGGTCTTCAGCCGTTCCCCCGAAGCGACCCGCTCCGCCACCTCCGGCACCAGGTCCGCCACCGACGCCTGCCGAGGAGCCGCGCCCTCCAGCACCACCGAGATCTCGCCGCGGACCCCGTCCGCTGCCCACTCGGCAAGTTCCGCGAGAGTGCCGCGTTTGACCTCTTCGTACGTCTTCGTCAGCTCCCGGCACACCGCGGCCCGCCGAGACCCGCCCAGCGCGGCGGCAGCGTCCGACAGCAGGGACGCGATCCGGTGCGGCGATTCGAAGAACACGACAGTCCGGCGCTCGCTCACCAGCTCCGCGAACCACTTCGACCGCTCGCCAGGCTTGCGCGGCGCGAAGCCCTCGAAGCAGAACCGGTCGCAGGGCAGCCCGGACAACGCGAGCGCCGTCGTCACCGCCGACGGGCCGGGAAGGCAGGTGATCGGCAGATCCTCCTCGACGCACGCGGCCACGAGACGGAAGCCCGGATCGGACACGCTCGGCATCCCGGCATCGGTCACGACCAGCACCGTCTCGCCGCCGTGCAGCGCCTCCAGCAGCTTCGGCAACCGGGCGGTCTCGACGTCCTCGTAGAAGCTGACCACCCGCCCGGTTGGCGACACGCCGAGCGCGGAAGCGAGCCCGCGCAGCCGCCGCGTGTCCTCGGCCGCGATCACGTCTGCCGAGCCCAGCGCCTCGATCAGCCGGGCGGACGCGTCGCCGGGATCGCCCAGCGGGGTGGCGGCGAGGACGAGCCGGCCGGAGGCAGAAGTCATGGCAGTCAGCCTAACCAGACGCCACCGGTGGATCAGGCCGTACTATCGGGCCCCGTGACCGCGCTGCTGACCCGTGCCGACGACGAGAGCGTGCGGCCGGACCCGGTCGACGCGCGCCGTCCCCCGACCGACCGCGAAGCCACCCTGCTCGGCCGGGCCATGCCCGCCGACCGGCTGCGCGGCTGGATCGTCACGATCGTGCTGACCGTGATCGGCGGCGTCGTCCGGCTGCAGAATCTGGGCCTTCCCACTGACCACAACAGTCCCGTCTTCGACGAGAAGCACTACGTGCCCCAGGCCGCGCAGATGCTGCGCAACGGCGGGTACGAGGACAACGCCGGGTACGAGCTGATCGTGCACCCGCCGCTGGCCAAGGACTTCATCGCGTTCGGCGAGTGGCTCTTCGGCTACAACGGCTGGGGCTGGCGGTTCATGTCGGCCGTGGCCGGCACGCTGATCGTGCTGCTCACCGTGCGCATCGCGCGCAGGCTGACCCGCTCGACGCTGCTCGGCGGCATCGCGGGCGTGCTGGTGATCTGCGACGGCGTGCTGCACCTGCAGTCGCGGATGGGGATGCTCGACATCTTCATCGCGTTCTTCGTGCTCGCCGCGTTCGCCTGCGTGCTCTGCGACCGCGACCAGGTACGGCAGCGGCTGGCCGTCGCGGTGCGCGAGGGCTGGGTCGGCGAATCGCAGTGGGGGCCGAAGCTCGGCTTCCGGTGGTGGCGGTTCGCGGCCGGGCTGATGATCGGCCTGACCTTCGGCGTGAAGTGGTCGGCGCTCTACTACATCGCCGCCTTCGGCCTGCTCACCGTGTTCTTCGACGTCGCGGCCCGGCGCGCGGCGGGCGTGCAGCGGCCGTGGGTCGGGACGATCCGCCGCGACGTCGCGCCCGCGCTGTGGGCGATCCTCGTCGTGCCGGTGCTGATGTACCTGGCGGCGTACTGGGCGTGGTTCGCCAGCGAGACCGCGACGGACCGGCACTACACCGAGATCAAGAACCTCGACCCGGGCATGTTCGGCTGGATCCCGCCCGCGCTGCGCTCGCTCGGCAGCTACACCGCCAACGTGCTGCATTTCCACGAAACCCTGCTGACGCCCAAGGACAATCCGCATCCGTGGGAGTCGAAGCCGTGGACGTGGCCGATGGGCCTGCGGCCGATGCTCTACTACTACGACGGCAACGTCACCGGCTGCGGCGAATCGCGCTGCCTCGGCGCGACGATGCTGATCGGCACGCCCGCGATGTGGTGGCTGGCCGTCCCGATGCTCGGCTGGGGCCTGTGGCGCTGGTTCTTCCGCGCGGACTGGCGCTACGCCGCCGTGCTCACCGGTTACTTCGCCGGCTACCTGCCCTGGTTCACCAACATCGACCGGCAGATGTACTTCTTCTACGCCACCCCGATGGCCCCGTTCCTGGTGCTCGGGCTGGTACTGGCGCTCGGGCAGATCCTCGGCAGCGCCAAACGCGGATTCGAACGGCGGGGCACCGGTCTGCTCGTCGTCTCGCTCTACGTCGGACTGGTGGTCGCGAACTTCGCCTGGCTGTGGCCGATCCTCAACGGCATCCCGATCACGAACGACCATTGGCAGGCGGAGATGTGGCTGCCTTCGTGGCGCTGAAGTAGGCGCCCGGCGGCGGATAGCAGGGGCGGCGCTACGGCCGTCGGCTCCAGCAGCTCGAACGCCTCGTGAGTGTTGATCACCGTTCTAACCGTGATCAACACTCACGAGGCTCACCGGGACGACCGGCGCGGCACAATCTGCGTGACCGGCCCGTCCAGTGCCTTGCCCTGCCGGCTCAGCCAGCCGTCGACCTCGCGCCGCACCGAGTTCAGCGTCGGGCGGCGGCGCGGCTCCGGGTCCAGCGACGCCGCCAGGATCCGCGCGTGCACCGAACGCTGCGGCAGGTGCGTGACCGGATCGGCGCGCGCCGCGGCCATCAGCGCGGCCATCGGCGTCTCGCGGGTGCCGCGCGGCGGCTGGCCGGACAGCGCGTAGCTGACCGTGGCGGCGAGCTGCCAGGCGTCCGACGCCGGGCTCGCCGGGGACCCCATCGCCTGTTCCGGCGCGACGAAATCGGGCGTGCCGATCATCATCCCGGTGGCGGTCATCTTGGAATCGCCCTGGCTGCGGGCGATGCCGAAGTCGATGAGGTGCGCGATGCCCGCCGGGTCGAGGATGACGTTGGACGGCTTCACGTCACGGTGCAGGACGCCCCGCTCGTGCGCCGCGACCAGCGCACCCGCCATCGTCGACCACAGCCGGCCGGCGGCGACGTCGTCGATCGGGCCCTGTCCGTCGACCACCTCGGCGAGCGGGCGGCCCTGGAGGTACTCCATGACGAGCGCGAGCCCGTCCGGTTCCTCGACCAGGTCGTACACGCGGACGCAGTTGGGGTGGTTCACCACGGCCAGCGCCCGCGCCTCGCGCTGCATGCGCTCCTCGGTGTCGCGGTCGGGCGCGTGCGCGATCTTGAGCGCGACAGTGCGGTTGAGCTGCGTGTCGACGGCTTCCCAGACCGTGCCGAACCCGCCGTGCCCGAGCTGGCGGACGCGCCGGTACCGGCTGCTGCCCGCGTTGCGCGAACCGGGCGGCGGCGGGATCGCGCCGGGCGCGGCGGCCAGCATCCCGGCGGGCGGCGGCTCCGGAGCGGACGCCAGCGCGGTGGCCGGGTACTGCTTGTTCTGCGGCGGCGGAGGCGGCGGCAGCTGCTCCCGGCGCGGCGGAGGCGGCGCGGCGGGCGGTTCGTCGCGGCGCGGTTCCGGCCGGTTGATCACCGACCACGGCGGCGGGCCGACCAGCGCGACCGGGATCAGCCCCAGGATGCTGAACGGCAGGAAGCCGAGCCAGAAGTGCACGGCGGTGTTGGCCGACATGCCCGAGCTCGCGACCGCCATGACCACGAAGGGGATCCAGAAGAACCGCGACGGCCACTTCGGCCCGCGGCGGAAGGCGGTGCGCGCTTGCAGCATCACGAACAGCAGCGAGCCGACCGGCAGCACGGTGAAGGCGAGCAGGTACAGCGCGTACGACAGCTTGAGACCGCGCGGGTAGAAGAGCGTCTCGAAGACGTTCGGCCCACCGCCGAGGTAGGTCTTCTGCACGCCGATGAACGAGCAGTAGTTCGTGCTCAGCTTGGCGGTTTCGGAGGCGGACAGGCCGCTCGCGCTGCCCGCGTTGGCCGCGCGGAAAGTCTCTGAGATGCCCGAGGCCATCAGCCACGGCAGCACCAGGACGCTGACCACGCCGATGAGCCCGAACACGGTGAGCGTCGTCGCGTCGTACCGGTTGCCGGTCCCCTTGCGGACGATCGCCACGATCAGCGCCCCGGCCGCCGGGAAGAGCGCGACGAGCGCACCCGCTGTGGTCGTCGCCCACACCCAGTCGCCGGGGCAGAACCCCGGGCCGAACAAGGTGTGCGCGAGCGAGAGCAGCGCGCTCGCGATTCCGCTCACCGGCTGGTTCCCCTCACTGTCAGTGTTGTCCTCGTGCCGCTGCGCGGCCGTTCCCCACGGTCCAGCTTAGGACGCACACAGCCGCCGCGGGGTTGCCGGGTCGCGCCGGGATCGTGATCCACCGCATCGATCTCGCCTGACCTCGCTGACCTGCGTTCCGCCGCGGGAAAGGCCATCATGAGGGCAGATTCGGCCGTCTGAAGTCAAAGGAGACCTCGTGGGCGCGTACACCGAGACGTATCGGCGCAGTCTGGACGACCCGGAGCGGTTCTGGCTCGAGGCTGCCCGGGCGATCGACTGGACGCAGCGGCCCACCCGCGCGCTCGACTCGTCCGCCGCGCCGTTCTACCGCTGGTATCCCGACGGCGAACTGAACACCTCCTACAACGCGCTCGACCGGCACGCGGACGGCGGCCGCGGCGCGCAGGACGCGCTGATCTGGGATTCGCCGGTCACCGGCCGCAAACGCCGCTACACCTACGCGGAGCTGCGGGACGAGGTCGCGACCTTCGCCGGCGCTCTCGCGTCGCTCGGCGTGACCCGCGGCGACCGCGTGATCCTCTATCTGCCCATGATCCCGCAGGCCGTCATCGCGATGCTCGCCTGCGCGCGGATCGGTGCGGTGCACTCCGTGGTGTTCGGCGGGTTCGCGCCGAAGGAACTGGCGGCGCGGATCGAAGACGCCAAGCCGAAGCTGATCCTCGCCGCGTCGTGCGGGATCGAGCCGACGCGGGTCGTCGAGTACAAGCCGATCATCGACGCCGCTCTCGAGACCACCGAGCACCAGCCGGACCATGTCGTGGTGTTCCAGCGCGAGCAGGCGCGCGCGGAACTGTCCGGCGCCGACCTCGACTGGACCGAACTGGTCGCCGACGCCGACCCGGTCGATCCGGTCCCGGTGAAGGCGACCGATCCGCTCTACATCCTCTACACGTCCGGCACCACCGGGCGGCCGAAGGGCGTGGTCCGCGACGCGGGCGGGCACGCGGTCGCGCTGGCGTGGTCGATGGGCGCGCTGTACGACGTCCACGCCGGGGACGTGTGGTGGACGGCTTCCGACGTCGGCTGGGTCGTCGGGCATTCGTACATCGTCTACGCGCCGCTGCTGGTCGGCGCGACAACCGTGCTGTACGAAGGAAAACCCGTCGGAACGCCGGATGCGGGCGCGTTCTGGCGGGTCATTTCCGAGCACGGCGTGCAAGCGCTGTTCACCGCGCCGACGGCGTTGCGCGCGGTGAAGAAGGTGGACCCGGACGCCGACGAGCTCAAAAAGTACGACCTTTCCCAGTTCCGCACCCTGTTCATGGCGGGCGAGCGGCTCGACCCGGAGACCTACCACTGGGCGCACGACATCCTCGGCACGCCGGTCGTCGACCACTGGTGGCAGACCGAAACCGGCTGGCCGATCGCGGCGAACCCGCGCGGTCTCGAACCGATGCCGGTCAAACCCGGATCGGCGACGAAACCGGTGCCCGGCTGGGACGTGCGCATTCTTGATCAAGCAGGCGAGGAGCTGCCAGCCGGTCGAGAGGGCGCGATCACGCTGAAACTGCCGCTGCCGCCGGGTTCGCTGCCGACGCTGTGGGGCGACGACGAGCGCTACCGCGAGGCGTACCTGTCGCGCTACCCCGGCTACTACCTGACCGGTGACTCGGGTTACCTCGACGAGGACGGCTACCTGTTCGTCATGGGCCGCACCGACGACGTGATCAACGTGGCCGGGCACCGGCTGTCGACCGGTTCGATGGAAGCCGTGCTGGCGTCGCATCCGGCGGTCGCGGAGTGTGCCGTGATCGGGGTCGCGGACCAGTTGAAGGGGCAGGTGCCGCGCGGGTTCGTGGTGCTGAAGTCCGGCGTGGAGGTGCCTGAGGAGCAGTTGCGGGACGAGCTGGTGGCGCTGGTTCGCCGCGATATCGGGCCGGTGGCGGCGTTCCGGGACGTCTCGGTGGTCAGCGCTTTGCCGAAGACGCGCTCGGGGAAGATCCTGCGCAAGACGATGCGCGGAATCGCCGACGGACGCGACGAGGCGGTTCCGTCGACGATCGAGGACCCGTCGGTGTTGGACGCGCTGCGGGCGATCCTGCGGCCCTGAGCATCGTCCCCATGGGGTTTTCTCAGCAGCGTGCTGCGCGGCGGGATCCCTCTCGCGATGCTCGCCGAGGGATGCGCACCACCGCTACCGAGAAACCCGCAATGTGGCATTGGAGCGCTGCGGGCATCCCGGCGAACGGGACATCAGGTGTCAGCCGACCCTTTCGGACGTTGTCAGCGGCGTGCGAAGTGGTCTATACCTCTTGGAGTCCGCCTTCTCCGCGACGCGACCGGAGGTATGCCGTGAGGAAGACCCTGTCCAGGGCCGTGCTTGGGGTGACCGTGCTCGGGCTCGCCGCGGTGGGAGTGCCCGGGCCGGCCGCGGCGAGTCCCGCGCCCAGCGAACGGCAGGTCACCGACCTCGTACCGATGCCGGTGCATGCCGTGGCGAAGGCGGACGCCACCTTCCGGCTCACGCCGCTGACCGTCATCCGCGCCGGGCACGGCACCGGCGACGTCGCCGCGTACCTGCGCGGCCTGCTGCGCCCCGCGACTGGCTTCCCGCTGCCGGTCGTCCCGGCGAGCCCGGGATTGTCCGCGATCTCGCTCGACCTCGGCCACGCCGACCCGCGCGTCGGCGACGAGGGATACCAGCTCGACGTCACGAAGAACGGCGTCCGGCTGCGCGCCAACACTTCCGCCGGGCTGTTCACGGGCGTCCAGTCGCTGCGGCAACTGCTGCCGTCGGCGATCGAGGCGAAGAGCGTGCAGCACCGCACGTGGACGATCGCGGGCGGCAGCGTCCTCGACTACCCGCGCTTCGCCCACCGCGGCGCGATGCTCGACGTCGCGCGGCATTTCTTCACTCCTGCGCAGGTGAAGAAGTACATCGACCAGATCGTCCAATACAAGATCAACACGCTGCACCTGCACCTCAGCGACGACCAGGGCTGGCGCATCGAAATCAAGAGCTGGCCGCGATTGGCGACCGAGGGCGGCAAGACCGCGGCCTACGGCGACCCGGGCGGCTACTACACGCAGGAGCAGTACCGCGACATCGTCGCCTACGCCGCGAGCCGACACATCACGGTCGTGCCGGAGATCGACATGCCCGGGCACACGAACTCCGCCCAGTCGGTGTACGCGGAACTGAACTGCGACGGGGTCGCGGTCCCGCCGCGCACCGACATCGAGGTCGGTTACAGCTCGCTGTGCATCAATTCGCCTACGACATACCGATTCGTCGAAGACGTGATCCGCGAACTCGCCGCGATCACGCCTGGCAAGTACATCGCGATCGGCGGCGACGAAGCACATTCGACGTCCGCGGCGGACTACAAAACCTTCTACGAGAAGGTAAGCCCGATGGTCGCCAAATACGGCAAGCTGATCACCGGCTGGCACGAAATCGTGAAGACGCCGCTGCCGACGTCCGCCGTGCCGCAATACTGGGACCAGGGCGGCCCGAACGCGGACATGGCCGCCGCCGCGGCGCGTGGGAACAAGTTCATCATGTCGCCCGCCAACCACGCTTATCTCGACATGAAGTACACCGAATCGACAAAACTGGGCCAGGATTGGGCCGGTCTGGTCGAAGTCCGCGACGCCTACGAATGGGACCCGGCGACGCTCGTCCCGGGTGTCGAGGAGAAGTCCGTGGCCGGTGTCGAAGCTCCGCTGTGGACGGAAACCATCCGGACCAACGACGACATCGAGTACATGGCGTTCCCGCGCCTGCCCGGCGTCGCGGAAATCGGCTGGTCGCCGCGAGCTTCCCGAACCTGGGACGGATATCGGGAGCGAATCGCCAAGCAAGCGCCGCGCTGGGAAGCGCAGGGAATCGACTTCTACCGCTCACCGCAGGTCGACTGGAAGTAACCCCTTCGCCCGGTCCACTTTGGACTTGATCCCTTTGCGATAGCTTCCGGGCAGTACGGTCGACTTCAGCACGCGCTCGGCCAGCTCCAGCATCGGCCGCGGTTCAGGCAGCTGCGCGTAATTCGCCGACGCGACCAGAAAGGTCTCCGCGACGGTCGGCCCCTCGGCCCGCTCCACGAGGTCGAGCGGGCCAGCCGTCGGGACCATGCCCGGACGCAGCACGCGCAGATACCAGCCGCAGCGATTCGTGCTGATCATCGCGGGAACGACGTCCTTGCGCCCGGTCCGCATCGCGAGCTTGAAGCACGGATGCCGCGGCTGGGCGATCTGCACGAGCGCGTCGCCCCAAGCCCAAACATCGCCGATCCGCGCGTCGCTCTCGAGCATGCCTTCGACGGAGAGGTTCTCGCCGAAGTCGCCGTGCGCCACGGAGTACCCCTCCGCGGTCCACACCGGATAGTGCTCGGCCGGATAGACGTAGACGGCTTTGTCCGGGCCGCCGTGCACCGAAAGGTCGGCTTGGCGGTCGCCGTCCAGGTTGAGCTCGGACAGTGCCAGCTCCGGGGTGTCGACCCGGGTTTTCCGGATGGCGCTCAGGACAGGCTGGTCCCGCTGGTGGCCGAGAACGGTCGGCTCGCCCACGTAGACGTCTTTCAGCGACAGCATGAGCTGAACCTAGCAAGTTTCCTCGGCTACTTGGACCGGTCGGGGAAGCCAGAGGTGCGGCTCCGCACGTAGACCGTCTCCTCCGGACCGGATTTCACGAACGCCGAGAAGGTCGCGTGGTACGGCGTCTCGAGGCGGGTGTAGAGACTGGCCTTCGCCTTCGGATCGTAGGTCCAGCCGAACTGCCGCATCTCGTCCGCGTCGAACGGAGGCCGCGCCTCGTCATACGGCGGCCGCGCGTCGCCGATCGGCCACGTGCGGGTCGGGTTCGCCGGGTCATCGCCGTAGCGCTTCAGGAATTCGTCCACACAGGACTTCGGTGCCACGAAGGCGAAGGCGAGCCGTTCGGTGAGTCGCGGCTGGACGTCGAAATGGAATTCCTTCACCGGACAGGGCGGCAGCGTCATCTGGAACCGGGCGGAGGCCGCTTCCCAGCTGACGCCGCTCTCACTGCCCGGATACGCCCGCGGATCCGGTTGGCCATCGCAGCCGGCCAAAAACGCGACAGAAAGGAGAAGGGCAGCGACCGCTTTCTTCGTCATTCCTTTGACGCAGCCGTTAATTCGGGGCACCAGTGGTCAGACTCCAGGCGTACACCGTCTCCTCGGCGCCCGATTTGACGTACAACCAGAACGTCGATTTGTTCGGGGTCCGAAAACCGTTGTACAGAGCGGACTTCGCCGTCAAGTCATAGGTCCAGCCGTATCGCTGCGACTTGTCCTCCCGGAACGGCGGATGGTTGTCGTCCCGAGGCCATTTCAGCGCCGGGTGCGCGGGGTCCGAACCGTAATGCGCCAAAAAGCCGTCCACACACGACTTCGAGGCCACGAAGGTGAACACGAGATGGTCCCGAAGCCGGGGCTGCACGTCGAATCGGAACTCCTTGGTCGGACACGACGGCAACGCGATCGCGTACCGCGCGGCAGCCTCCTCCCAACTGACCCCGTCCTCGCTGCCGGGATATGCCCTCGGGTCCGGCGGCCCACTGCACGCGGCCACCACTACGGCGGCAAGCACCGCGCCCGCCACCGTCGCCCGCGACGCCATGACTTTCCCTTTCCGTTGACGCCCTTGCCGCAGCCGTCACCAGGACGGCTGCGGCAAGGGCCGAGCACTGACCGATCAGGAGCCGCCAGGCAGGTCGAGGTGCTGGTTCGTACTCCCTACCACGGTGTAGTCCCGCGCCAGACCGACTGTGGGCATCCGCGAGAGGTCCTTGACGTTGTACGGAACTCCCCACACCTTGATCGGCGGCTTGTCCGCGTCGAAGTTGTACTGCTTCCTCAAATCGACTCGGTAGTCACCGCTCAACTGCACCTTCCCCGGGCCGGTCACCCGTGCCGACAAGTCACCCGTGACCCGATACTCGAACGCATGCAGAGCCAGGATGTGATCCGGCACCTGCTCGAAGGTCAAGCCCAGCCAGTTCGTGTTCAAGTTCAGGGCGCACGTCGTTCCAACCGGACCAGTGCACTTGGCCGCGGCCTGGTCCGCGTAGATGCTCAGACTGTCGTTCAGCTTAGCCTGCCATTGCGGGTCGCTGAACAGGTCCCGCATCTGCCCGTCGCTGAGGACATAGTCAGACCCGCTCTTCTGGGCCCAGTGATTGAACAGTTCGCAGGCAATAGGCCGGTTGTGGCAAGCGATCAAGGCAGCAGCGGCCTGCTCGTCGGAGAGCGCCTTGATCAAGTCTTGAATCCCGAACCGTTCCCAGGCATCCGGCTCGTGGAACGCCGGGTGGCCAGCCTCGTCGTCCGAATACGGGTGTCCGTCCTCGTCGGTCAAGTCCGGCGGACCCCCGAACATCTCCCGGAAGTAAAGCTCCCCCGCCCGCTTCCAAGCATCCGCGGCCGCCTGCACAGCCTCGTCCCGGCTGCGTCCGGCGTCCTGAGCCGACTTCGCCGCGTCGTTGGCCGCCGAGCGTGCGCTGGATGCCGAACCGGCTGCGTCCGAGGCCGAGGCCTGTGCCTGGCTGGCCGACTTCTGCGCCGACCGGGCCGCCTGTGCTGCCCTGGCTTCGGCGTCCGTCGCTTGCTTAGCCGACGCGACCGCGGCCTCGGCAGACTTCTTCGCCTCCGCGGCTGACGCAGACGCCTGGTTCGAGTACGTCTGCGCTTCGGCAGCCGACTTCTCTGCCTCTGAGGCGTACCTGGCAGCGTCGTCGGCCGCACCGCGAGCGATGGCGGCAGCACGAGCGGCGTCGAAAGCGTTCTGCCGCGCCAAAGCGGCGGACTGAGCGGCATCAGAGACGTAACCGGCGACCTCAGCGCGGTGCGTCGCGGTCAGGGCGTCCCGCTGCTGTGCCCGGTAAAGACCCGACTCGACGAAGGTCCGGACATAGCTCGGCGGGCCGGCCAATGCGGCTCGGCCTGCTGCCTTGACCTCCGGGCCGCCTGTGGCGACCGCCTGGGTGGCCAGCACGCGATCGTCGGCTTCGCGGGCGGTGTACTGGCCGGTGCGGATGAACTCGCGGACGTCGTCATCCGTTCCGGCGACGGCTTTCCGGCCCGCTGCCTGCACGCCAGGACCGCCGGCGGCGATGATCTGCGTGGCCAGCACGCGGTCGTCGGCGGAGCGGCCGGGGTACTTCCGGTTGTGCAGGAAGTCCTGGACCTCCGCGTCGGTGCCGGTCACCACCGTCTTCGCGGTCTGAGCCTCGGCGGCGTGCTCGGTCGAGGCCGCGATCGCGGCGACGCTCGCCCGGTCGTCCTGGTGCACCGCCCCGGGCTGGATGGTGAAGACGAAGCTGCGCACGTCGGCGTCATCGCCGATCAGCGCGGCTTCGGCTGCGGTGCGGGTGAACGGGCCACCGAGTTTGAACAAACCGGCGGCGGCCAGGCGGCCGTCGTGCACGACCACCGCTGGGTCGGCGCCCGGAGTGCGTGCTTCGGTGAGCAGCCGCTGGATTTCCGCGTCCTGCTTGGCTTCCTGTCCGGCAGTCCAGGTCGCGTCGGCTTTGGCCGCGGCTTCGGCGTCCTTCGCGGCTTGGGCGTCGGCGGTGTCCTCCGCTTCCTGCTGGACGAGCCGCTCGTCGTCGGCCTTGCGAGCGGTGGCGGCGACGGACGCGGCAGTGTCGGACGCGGTCTTCGCGTCGGTCGCTGCCTTGTCGGCTTCGGCGGCCGCAGCCTCGGCACGCTCAGCCGCGTGCTCGGCTTCCCCGGCGTGCGCGGCAGCTTCATCGGCGGCGTCGGCGGCAGCGGATGCGTGTGCTGCGGCCGAATCCGCCGCAGCGGCTGCCTGGTCGGCCGCGGCGACCGCTTCGTTGGCCAGTGATCGGGCGGCGGCCGCTGCCCGGCTCGCTTCCGCGGCTTGCGCCCTCGCTGCCGCAGCCGCGCGACGCGCTCGTTTCGCCTGTTCGCTGGCGTTACCGGCGTATCCGGCAGCAGCGTCGGCCGCGTCGCTGGCGAGGGCCGCATTCTGGCCTGCCGATGCCGCCGCGGTAGCGGCACCAGCGGCAGCGAATGCCGCGGTGACCGCGCCACGAGCAGCCTCGGCTGCTCGACGGGCATTCAGTGCGACACCTCGGGCGTCCACCGCCGCTTGCCTTGCCTGGTCTGCCTTTCCGGCGTCGGTAGCCGCTGCCGAGGCAGCACTCCGCGCCCTGGTCGCGGCCTGGCCCGCCTGCACCGCTGCGGTCGCGGCCTGAGCCGCGGCATTCGCGGCGACGCGGGCCGAGTTAGTCGCTGCCGACGCCGCGTGAATCGCCGTTCGCGCGGCGTCGGCGGCTCGGCTCGCGGCATCTGCGGCGCGACCGGCCGCAGCGGCGGCGAGTTGTGAATCGTCATGCGCAGCTTGCGTTTCGTCGGCGGCCTTCTGCGCGGCCTGCCGGGCGAGCTCCGCAGCCTGTACGGCCTGCGCCGACGCTTCCTTCGCGGTCTCGGTCTGCGCGGCGGCACGAGTCTGTGCGTCTGCCGCGAGATCGGCCAGTTGCGCGACGGTCAGCGTCTCGTGGTCCTGTGCGACCGCGACCTGGTAGCCGGTGGTGAGAAACTCCGCGACGTCGTCGGCAGTGCCGTTGAGAGCGATCTGCGCGGCCCGCTTCACCTGCGGACCGCCGGCGGCCATCAATTGCGTGACCCGCACCCGGTCATCCCCGGCCTGTGCCTTCGCCCGGCCGGTGCTGAGGAATTCCTGCTGCTGCTCCGGGGTCCCGGCGAGCGCTTCCCGAGCCGCGCGCTGGACGCCGGGGCCGCCCGCCGCGAGCGCCTGCGTGACCTCGACGCGGATGTCGTCGAGCCGAGGCTGCGCCCATCCGTCGGCCAGGAATGCCTGCATTTCCGCGACCGTGCCGCCAACCACCGCCTGCGCGGCACGGCGCACGCCCGGACCGGAATGCGCGATCAGCTGGGTGACCCGCACTCGCAGGTCCCGTTCGGCTGCGGTACCGAGGCCGGAGGTCAGGAACGCGTGCACGTCGGCATCGGTTCCGGTGAGCGCCAGTTCGGCGGCCGCTTTGACGCCGGGCCCGCCGGTTTTGAGCTGTTCGAGGGCTTGGCTCCGCTCGGACGGCGGCGCTGGATCGGCGGCTGCCGCGGGTATCGCGGAAAGCCCGGAAAACACGGTCGCCGCGGCGACCGCCACTGCCAAGGATCTGCGGAAAGGTTTCACAGTGTTCCTCCCCTGGACACGACGAGACAGCGAGCCGAACCGCGCCCGGAAAAGGGCGCGGACGACTCACCGAAGGTTTTTCAGCAGGAACTGTTCAGGATTTCCCGGACCGCAATTCGACGAGCGGTGTGAACCCGTTTTTCGGGTCAACGCCTTCACCGACCGGCGTGTAGGTGTTCTTCGGGATGTCGGTCGGCGTGGCGACGTTCTTGACCACCACGGTCGCCTTCAACTCGTGCTGGTCGCCGGTGACTGCGTAGACGTCCGGCACGTCCATGGTGAGGTAGCCGGATTCCCCGGTGACGCGGAAGCAGAAGAAGTCGTTCGCCGCGGCACGGCTCCACACCTTGACGAGCGTGCCGCCGGAGGCGCAGTCGGCGAACAGGATGTGGCCGTCGCCCTTCAGCAGCCGAATGTGGTACTGAGCGTAGATCTGGTCCGCCCCGGGATAGTCGAAGTCCTCGACAATAGGCGGCGGAGCGTCGTCGGCCGCGGCAATCCCGGAAGCGAATGGAAAAACGGCAACGGAAAGCATTGCCGTGGCGAGTACCCGCCCGGACAGTTTCACTGGTATCCCCTCGAAAAGGGCAGCTTGCGGCTTGCCCCCAGTCCCCGAACCACCAGGAAGCTTAATGGCGCGCTTAGCCGAGAGTCAACAAATAAACGGCGGTGCCCGATGAGCGGGAAACGCTCACCGACACCGCCGCCACTGACCTTTTTGTCCTGTTTACCCGTTCAGCTCAGCCGACTCCTCGTCGCTGAGCAACCGAGACCGGATGAGGAACCGCACCCCCTCCGGGGCCTCCACAGAGAACCCGCTGCCCCGTCCGGGAACCACGTCGATCGTCAGATGCGTATGCCGCCAGTACTCGAATTGCGGCCCCGACATCCACACCGGCACCGCGTCGATGCCGTCCACCGCCAGGTCGCCCAGATGGACATCGCGGGCGCCGACCCGGAATTCGCCGATCGGGTAGCACATCGGGGCGCTGCCGTCGCAGCATCCGCCGGACTGGTGGAACATCACCGGTCCGTGGACTGGCACCAGCCGCCGCAGGAGGTCGGCGGCGGCTGGGGTCAGGTCCACCCGCTGGGGCATCAGAAGAAGCCCAGCGCCTGGTCGGAGTAGGAGACCAGCATGTTCTTCGTCTGCTGGTAGTGGTCCAGCATCATCTTGTGGTTCTCGCGGCCGATGCCGGACGCCTTGTAGCCGCCGAAGGCCGCGTGGGCCGGGTAGGCGTGGTAGTTGTTCACCCACACGCGGCCGGCCTGGATGTCGCGGCCCGCGCGGTAAGCGGTGTTGCCGTCGCGGGACCAGACGCCGGCGCCGAGGCCGTACAGGGTGTCGTTGGCGATCTTGAGCGCGTCGTCGTAGTCGTCGAACTTCGCCACGGACACCACCGGACCGAAGATCTCCTCCTGGAAGATCCGCATCTTGTTGTCGCCCTCGAACACCGTCGGCTGCACGTAGTAGCCGCCGGACAGGTCGCCGCCGAGGTCGGACTGCTCGCCGCCGGTGAGGACCTTCGCGCCCTCCTGCTTCCCGATGTCGATGTAGGACAGGATTTTCTCGAGCTGGTCGTTCGAGGCCTGCGCGCCGATCATCGTCTCGGTGTCGAGCGGGTTGCCCTGTTTGATCTTCTTCACGCGCTCGACCGCGTCGCCGAGGAACCGGTCGTAGATGCCGGACTGGATCAGCGCGCGCGACGGGCAGGTGCAGACCTCGCCCTGGTTGAGCGCGAAGAGCGCGAAGCCTTCCTGCGCCTTGTCGTAGAACGCGTCGTTGGCCGCGGCGACGTCGTCGAAGAAGATGTTCGGGCTCTTGCCGCCGAGTTCGACGGTCACCGGGATGATGTTTTCGCTGGCGTACTGCAGGATCAGCCGCCCGGTGGTGGTCTCGCCGGTGAACGCGACCTTGCGCACCCGGTCGCTCGATGCGAGCGGCTTGCCCGCCTCGACGCCGAAGCCGTTGACGATGTTCAGCACACCCGGCGGGATCAGGTCGCCGATGATCGACATCAGCAGATGGATCGACGCCGGGGTCTGCTCGGCGGGCTTGAGCACGATCGCGTTGCCCGCGGCCAGCGCCGGGGCGAGCTTCCAGACCGCCATGAGCAGCGGGAAGTTCCACGGGATGATCTGGCCGACGACGCCGAGCGGCTCGTGGAAGTGGTAGGCGACCGTGTTGTCGTCGATCTGCGAGATGCCGCCCTCCTGGGCGCGCAGGGCGCCGGCGAAGTAGCGGAAGTGGTCGATCGCGAGCGGGATGTCCGCGGCGAGGGTCTCGCGGACCGGCTTGCCGTTCTCCCAGGACTCGGCGACCGCGATCCGCTCGAGGTTCTGCTCAATCCGGTCGGCGATCTTGAGCAGGATGTTCGCGCGCTCCTCGGGCGAGGTACGACCCCACGCGGGCGCGGCGCCCTCGGCCGCGTCGAGCGCCCGGTCGATGTCCGCCGCCGTCCCTCGGGCGATCTCGGTGAAGGTTTTGCCGGTCACCGGCGTCGGGTTCTCGAAGTACTGCCCGCCGGCCGGCGCGACGTATTCGCCGCCGATGTAGTGGTCGTAGCGGGTCTCGTAGTCGACGACGGAGCCGTCGGTGTTCGGTGCGGCGTATACGGCCATCTTGCCCTGCCTCGTTGCTGGTCGGTGACGGTCGGCAGCGACCGTAGGCCGGGCAACGTTGCGCCGACGTTGCAGCCTTGTGACCAGGGTCTCTACTCTCGTTCGTGTGGCAGAGCCGCCCGAACCCGACCTGCTGCGCGATCCGGAGTCGTACGCGCAGCTGCTCCGGCACGTCCGCGAAGCGGTCCTGTCCGGGGCTTCCGCGCCGCGCTCGCCGCGCTCGGTGGTGTCGGCGTCGTGGGAACGCTCGCTGGCCGCGCACGTCGATCCGGACGCAGGCGAGGCCCCGCTGATCTGCGAGGCGGACGAGCTCACCGACCTGCGCGCGGAGCATCCGCTGGCCCCGGTGCTGCCACTGCTGCGCGAGATGCTGGTGAGCATCGCCGACGACGCCGAGCACATGATGATCGTGACCGACGCGAACGGGCTCATCCTGTGGCGCGAGGGCGCGACCGGCGTGCTGCTGCGTGCGGACCAGGTCGCGCTCACCGAGGGCACGCGGTGGAGCGAAGAGGCGATCGGCACGAACGCGATGGGCACCACGCTCGCGACCGGACAGCCGGTGCAGATCTACTCCGCCGAACACCTCGTCCGCCGCTATCACACGTGGACCTGCGCGGCGGCGCCGGTACGCGACCCGGACACCGGCGCACTGCTCGGCTCGATCGACGTCAGCGGACCGCTCCGCACGGTGCATCCGGCGATGTTGTCGCTGGTCACCGCCACGGCGCAGCTTGCCGAGGGACGGCTGCGAGCCCAACTGGCGGTCCGCGACGAGAAGGTGCGCCGGGCGAACATGCCGCACCTGGCGTCGTTGCGCGGCCGCCCCGGCGCACTCCTTTCGGCGGGCGGGCGGGTGCTGGCCGCCGAAGCGTGCACCCTTCCATCCACTGTGGAGGTACGAAAAGGCGGCGGCACCGTGACCCTCCCGGACGGCCGGGTCGCCACCGTCGACCCGCTCGACGAGGGCTATCTGCTGCGGATCGCCACGTCCGGCTCCGCGACCCGGCGGAAGTTGTCGCTCGAATACCTCACCGACGGTCCCGGATCGACCACTGTGGACGGTCGAGACATCCCGTTCACCTTGCGGCACGCCGAATTGCTTACTCTGCTTGCGCTTCAGCCGCGCGGTTTGTCGGCGGAGAAGCTGGCGTTGCAGCTGTACGGCGAAGCCGGCAACCCGGTAACCGTGCGCGCCGAAATCCACCGCTTGCGCACCCAGCTGGGCACCGGGGTGTTGCAGACGCGCCCGTACCGCCTCGCGGCCACCGTGGACGCGGATTTCCTGCGCACCAAAGCCGCTCTGCGCGCCGGGGACGCCGCGGCGGCGGTCCGGTCGTTCCAGGGACCGCTGCTCGCCGAGTCGGAATCGCCCGCGATCCTGGAGGAACGCGAGTCGATCAGCGCGCAGGTCCGGCAGCTGGCATTGAACAGCGGCGACGCGGATACGTTGTGGTCGTTCTGGGAAACCTCCTGTGGTGCTGATGATCTGGCGATCCTGGATGCGCTGGCCTCGGTGCTCGCCCCGTCGGATCCGCGGTTGGCGGCGGTGCGGACGCACCGGGCCCGGCTGGGTTGAGTGCTACCGCGCCACAGCGGTTTCCCGGATCGCCCCGTCCACCGGAGCCGGGTAGTTGAGCTCCAAATACAGCTCCCGCAACAACAATCCGTCCATGTGCTGCACCGTCAGCCCCGGCTGTTTCCCGCTCAGCCCGTTGAGGAACCCGCCGAGTTTGAACGCGCCGCGCACCGGCCAGGACGGCATTGGGCGCACCCGGCGCGGTCGCCCCGCCGCCGCGGCCAGCCGGGCGAACATGTCCGTCCACTGGAGATTTTCCTCTGCTACCGGGATATCCGCGCCCGACGCCTGCTCCAGCGCATCCACCGTCGCGACGCCAACCCCGCGCGCGCTCGTCGCGGCGGTCCCGCCGGGTGGTGCGAAGAGCGGCGAGTTGGAACGGACCCACTTGACGATCGGCACCGACCACTGCGGCACCCGGCCCTCCGCAACACCGAAGACAAACGGCACTTCGATCACCGCGACCGGCAACCCCGGCCCGGCAGTTTCGCGCGCCACGCGGGCCTGCTCCAGCCGACTGCGCACGTACGGATGCTTCGCGGCCAACCCCCATTCAGGGCGCACGCGGTCGAAGTACGTGTAGTACGACCCAAGCACCGCCGCGCGCGTACAGCCTGCTTCGCGCGCCGCGCGCAACAACGCGGCGACTGGTGCGACGTTGCCCGCGCGCAGCCGAGGCTCGACCGGTCCGCGTCCGACCGCACGGTCGTCCATGCCACCCGCGAAGACGACACCGTCGTGTCCGTCGAGCGCTTCGCGCAGTTCGGCGTGCGAAGCCTTCGAGACGTCGAGCGTCCGGTCGACTCCTTCACGTGCCGTACGCGCGACGGCGGTCGTCTCGTGCCCGCGGTTCCGCAGCTCGTCGAGCACGTGCTGGCCCAGCAGGCCACTGCCGCCTACCACCAAGATTTTCATAGTTCGTTCCATGCCGTCACGCCGTCATGATGACGCAACGCACCGACAAAACGCTTGAGCGGCTCGATGATCCGCCCGGCAGAGGTCTTCGCTGCCTCTGCCGGGCGCGCCGGGGTGATCAGTTGAAGATCACGTCCGAGCAGGAGTAGAAGGCCTCTCCGGAATCGGGCCAGTGGCGCTGCCAGATCGAGTAGATCAGGTGCCGGCCGGTGCGTCCGCCGGGCAGGTTCGCCTGAAGCTGGTAGGCGTTGCCCGCGATCGGCGGGTTGTCCTGCTTGTAGAACGGGGTGTCCTCCAGGTCGGACCACTTGAGCGGTTTCGTCGGGTCGTAACCGGGCTTGGTGACATACAGCTCGAAGGTGCCCTCGTGCGCGGCGGTCAACTGGTACTGGAAGGTGTACGGACCGCTGCTCGGCAACGTGGTCGCGGGCCAGTCGTCGCGGGCGAGGTCGAGCCCCTTGTACTTGTCGCGGCCGGCGCTGCACAGCTTGCCGTCCGGGATGATCTCGCGGCTGCGGCCGCTGGCGTCGCCGATGTTGACCTCGTCCCAGTCGTAGATCGGCCAGCTGTCGCCGACCGCGACGGCGGCCTTGCACGCGGCGGACTGCGGATTCTCCGGACCCTCCTGGAAACACTGCATGATCCGGCTGATCGGGTTGCCCATCGAGCCGTGCGCGAGGGCCGGGACGGCGGTGAACACCGAAACCGTGCCGAGCACGGCGGTCAGTATCCCGACTTTGACGGCGGCGCGGGAAAACTTCATCGCGGGATTCCTCTCCTGAGAGGTCTAGACCACACCCACGGTAGGGGCCCGGAAGCACTGCGTTGTAGACCCGAAAGTCGGGCGCACCCGAGGTAGACAGCGTCTACTTACTTTGATAGACAGTGTCTACAAGATGAACCAGGGGTTACGGAGAGCGGAATGGGTTTCCACACGTTCGTCGCCGTCGGCGACAGCTGCGCGGAGGGGCTGGACGATCCCTACCCGGATCACAGCCGGTACCGCGGCTGGGCGGACTACGTCGCCAGCCGGCTCGCGCGCGACGAAACCGCGTTCCGTTACGCCAATCTCGCCGTTCGCGGCCGGCGGCTGGACCAGATCGCCGCGGAGCAGCTGCCCACGGCCGAGCGGCACGAGCCGGATCTGATCGCCTTGTTCGGCGGTGGCAATGACGTGATGAGCCGCGGCTGGGACGCTCGCACGGTCGCTCGCCGGGTCGACACCGCGATCCGGCAGTGCACGCAGATCGCGCCGACGGTCGTCACCTTCACCTTGAGCGACATCGCGCACCGCATGCCGCTGGGCGGGCGGATGCGGCCGCGGGTCACCGCGCTCAACAACGCCATCCGCGAGGCGTCGGTCAGCTACGGCGCGAAGCTCGTCGACCTGTGGCCGGACCAGGCCGCACACGACTCGCGTTACTTCGGGCCGGACCGGTTGCACCTGTCGCAGGCCGGGCATCTGCGCGTCGCTGGCCACGTGCTCGACCGGCTCGGCGTCGCGCACGACGGCAGCTGGCTCCAGCCGCTTCCCGGCGCTCCGGCCCAGGGCAGCGCGATCGCCGACCTGCGCTGGCTGTGGCAGGAGGTGCTGCCGGTGGGAATCACGCGGCTGCGCAACCGCCTCACCGGCCGGTCCCCTGGCGACGGCTTCCTGCCGAAGCGTCCAGAGCTGCTGCCGGTGGCCTTCTCCGAAGCTCAGGTATGAGCGCACGGCAGCGGTTGATCCGCACCGCGGCGGATCTGCTCGTCGGCTCCGGCGTCGAGGCCGTGACGTTGCGCGGTATCGCGAAGGCAGCAGGCGTGTCGCACGGTGCGCCGCTTCGTCACTTCTCGGGACGCGCGGAGCTGCTGTCAGCCGTAGCGACGCTTGGCTTCACACAGCTGCTCCATCGCGGCGCACAGTTGCCCGATGGCACCCCGCGCGAACGCGTCACGGCCGCCTGTCACGCGTACGTCGACTTCGCGGTTACGAACCCTGCGATGTTCGAGCTGATGTTCCGTCGCGACCTCATCGACCCGCAGGAGCCGGGGCTGGTCGCGGCCAGCAGTGCCGTCTTCGACACCTTCGCCGAGCTAGTGCGGCTTGACCGCGCCGAAGCGGACGACGACCGGCTGCGTCCGGGTACGGATCCTCGGCTGGTCGCGGCGTCGCTGTGGGCGGCTTTACACGGTCTCGCGCAGCTGTGGCTGTGGGGCGGGCTGGCCGGGGCCAGCTTCGCGCCTTCGCCGGAATCGGCGCTGGCGGTGACGCTCGACGCGTATCTGGGGTGAAGCTCAGCGGAGAGCCCGGAATCCTCCCCACCCCTGGCTCTCCGCCGAACAGCGGGAATGGATGACCATTCAGAACCGACCGTAACCGCTCGATCCCGTCCGCGGAATCCGCCCTTCGCCGCAGCCGCGGGTAAACCCTCGCGGTAGGCGGCCTGCCGCGATCGCGGTACGGAATTGGGAAACCGCCGGTCAGGGAGGTAGTTTCGGCGCGTGATGCGGATCCTGCGGGCGCGGCCGCTGTGCACGGATTCGCTCCTGGCGGCTGCGGTCGGACTATTCCTTTTCGCCGGGGCGGCGGTCCACCACGGCTCCCTCGGCGACCGGCCGGGGCTGTTCGGGCTGCTGCTCGCCGCGGCGGGCGCGGCCCCGCTGGTGGTCCGGCGACGCTACCCGATCAGCGCGCTGATCGCGGTGACCCTGCTGGTCGGCGCGTTCGCGCTGGCCGGATACCGCGCGACGCTCGGCCGTCCCGACCTGATGATCGCCGCGTACACAGTGTGGGCGCGCTATCCGATCCGGCAGGCCTGGCCGCCTTCGCTGTTCGCGGTGGCCGGCTTCGAGATCACGATGCTCGTCGGCGACAACTCGAATCCCGTCGGCGACACAGTGATCGCGGCACTGCAAGCGTGCGTGATCATCCTTATTGGACACTCGGTCTACCTTCGCGGGCTCGCCCTCGACGCGACCGCGGAGCGTGCTGACCGCGCCGAACTGGCGGTCGTCGAAGAGCGGCTGCGTATCGCCCGCGAACTGCACGACGTTGTCTCGCATCATCTGTCGGTGATCTCCGTGCAGGCCAACCTCGCGCGGTACGTCTTCGAGTCCGCGCCGGACACCGCGCGCGGCGCGCTCGACACGATCACCGGCACGACCACCGAGGCGCTGGACGAACTCCGCCGTCTGCTCAGCGTGCTGCGCCCGCCGCACCACGAGCCGGGCGAATACCGTCCGCAGCCGGGTCTCGAAGAGCTTCCCTCGCTGGTCAGCCGGGTCCGCGAGGCCGGGCTGACCGTGCGGCTGCGGGTCACCGGAACGCCGCGGACGTTGCCGTCGGGGCAGCAACTGTGCGCGTACCGGGTCGCCCAAGAAGCGCTCACGAACGTCCTGAAGCACGCGCCGGATTCCTTCGCCGCGCTGGATGTCGAGTACCTGTCCGACGCATTGCGGCTGAGCGTCGCCGACTCCGGCGGCGGACCGCGCGCCGACGGCAATCCCGCCGGTCACGGCCTCGTCGGCATGCGGGAGCGGGCGCGTATGTACGGTGGCGAGATCGAAATCGGGCCACGCGAACCGGCGGGGTTCGAGGTGGTGCTGACCCTCCCGTACTCGGACCGGACCGGTGGAGAACCGAAGTGACCAGTGTGCTCGTGGTGGACGACCAGGATCTCGTCCGCGCCGGCCTCGTCGCGCTGCTCAACGCCGCGCCGGGCGTCGAAGTCGTCGGCGAGGCGCGGGACGGTTTGGAAGCCGTGCACGAGGCGGCGCGGCTGCGGCCCGAGGTGATCCTGATGGACATCCGGCTGCCCGGTCTCGACGGCGTTTCGGCCACCGCCCGCATCCTCGCCGGGCCGGACAACCCGCGCGTGCTGATCCTGACCGTCTTCGACCTCGACGAGTACGTCTACCGCGCGCTGCGGGCCGGTGCGGCCGGATTCCTGCTCAAGGACAGCCCTCCGGAGACGCTGATCTCCGGCATCCAGTCAGTGGCGCGCGGAGACATGCTGTTCGGCCCGACAATCACGCGGCGGCTGGTGGAGGCGTACACGAGTACGCCGCCCGCGGAACCCGCGCCGGAGCTGAGCGCGCTGACCGAGCGCGAACGCGAGGTGCTCCGGTTGGTGGGGACGGGGATGCCGAACGGGGAGATCGCGACTCGGTTGCTGGTCAGCGAGGCGACGGTGAAGACTCATCTCAACCGGCTGATGCCGAAGCTCGGGATTTCCAGCCGCGCACAGGCAGTGGTGGTCGCTTACGAAACCGGCTTGGTCCGGCCGGGACGGTAGCCGAATTCGTTGCGCAGCACCCGTTCCGCGGCGTGTTGACCGGCCATTCCGTGCACTCCCGGCCCGGGCGGGGTCGCGGCTGAGCACAGGTAGACGCCACGCAATGGGGTTCGGTACGGGTCCCAGCGCAGGATCGGCCGACCCAGCACCTGGCGCAGCGTGACCGCGGCGGCCGCGATGTCGCCGCCGACGTAATTGGCGTTGTAAGCCTCGAAATCGCGCGCCGGGATCGCGCGCGAGGCGAGGATCGTGTCGCGGAAACCGGGAGCGAAGCGTTCGATGCGGCGGATGATCGCGGCGGTCGGGTCGAGCGGATCTCCGTGCGGGACATGGGCGTAGGCCCAGATCGGCTGCTTGCCGGGGAGGCCACGGGACGGGTCGGCGGTCATCGGCTGGGAAAGGAGGACGAACGGATCCCGCGCCCGCTTTCCGGCAGCGACTGCGTTGTCGGCCGCGTACACTTCTGCTCTTGTCCCTCCGATGTGGATAGTCCCGGCCCGGCCGAGTTCCGTTTCGCGCCACGGGATCGCTTCGGAGACCAGGAAGTCGACCTTCGCCGCGGCCGGCCCGTATCGGACATTCTCCAGCGCTCTGCGGTACTGCTGGGGCAGCAACCGTCCGGCGATATCGAGGACGCCTTTCGGCGCTAGGTCCAAGAGGACGGCGCGTGCGTGCGCTAAGTCGCGTACGTCGGTGACGCGCGCGTTGGTGCGTACGCGACCACCGTGGGCCTCGATGTCGGCGACGAGAGCATCGGTGATCCGTTGCGAACCGCCGCGGGGAATCGGCCAGCCTGTGCTGTGCGCGAGATGCGTCAGCAGGACCGCGATCCCGCTGCCGATGAGTGAAGGCAGTTTGCCGAGCGCGTGTGCCTCGACACCGGCTATGAGCGCTGCCGCTTCCTTGCTCTTGAAGGAGTTAGCCGCGAGAGCGCGCGTCGCGATGTACGCCGCCGTACGCGGATGCGGCGGGTGGCGAAGGTCGCCGAGGAGTACTTCGGTGATCTCAGCACTGTGCTCGATCAGCGGTGCCATGAAGCGCCGCCAACGCGCACCGTCGGTTCCTAGCCGGGCACAGGTGCGGTCGAGGTCCGCGTACGCGATGGCTGCGGTCTTCTCGTCGATCGGGTGCGCGTACGGGATTTCGGGATGGCAGAGGTCCAGATCGAACTGCCTGAGGAACGGCGAAGCCGCGGCCATCGGATGGACCGCCGAGCAGATGTCATGGATAACGTCCGCGTCGAACAATCGCTTCGATCGCGCCCCGCCGCCGGGCTCGGCCGCTGCCTCGTACACCTCGACCGACAACCCGGCCCGCGCCAGCACTACGGCCGCGGCCAGGCCGTTCGGGCCCGAGCCGACGACCGCGACGTCCAGCGTGACGGGCGGAAACACGTCCCGATCGTAGGACCGCGACGAACCGGGCGCCCAGTGTCACTCCCGAACATCTGATCGAATATTGTCGTACCCCACGCCTACCGTGCACCCCATGCCGGTCCGCACGGGCCGCGCCTGCTGGAGAGGGGGGGTCATGCCCGACCACGACACGTTGCTGGAGCGCGTGCGGAAGCTGCTGGCCAAGGCCGAGGACCCGGCCGTCACGCCCGCCGAAGCCGAGCTGTACAACACCAAAGCGGCGCAGCTGATCGCGCGGCACGGGATCGACAACGCGATGCTGGCCGCGTCCGGTCAGAGCGGCGACGACATCACGGTGCTGAAGCTGCCGATCTCCAATCCGTACAGCCGAGACAAAGCCAGTCTGCTCACCAGCATCGCGTACCCGCTGCGCTGCCGGACCTTGCTGCACCGGGTCGGCCAAGGGGTCGAAGAGGTCACCGTGTTCGGCTTCCGCACCGACCTCGCGCGGGTCGAGTTGCTGTTCACCAGCCTGTTGCTGCAAGCGAGCACCCAGCTCACACGCGTGCGGCCGGAGGAACGGGTGTTCCGCGAATCGCTGGCGGCGTACCGGCGGACGTGGCTGCACGGGTTCGCGCGTGCGGTGCACGAGCGGCTGACCGCGGCGGAGGAGAACGCCGCGCGGACGTATTCCGATGTCGCAGGCGGGAAGTCGGCGGAGCTGGTGGTGCGGGACCGGACGGCGTTGGTGCAGCAGGCCTTCGACCGCGAGTACGGCGACCTGCGCTCGGCGGCCCCGCGACGGTTGTCGGGGTCGGGGTATCGGGAGGGGCACCGGGCCGGGACCCGGGCGAATCTCGACCCGGCGGCGCTGGGCAGGCGGCGGTCGGCGCTCCCGGTGCGCTGAACCGGTGGGCGTCGTGCTGCGCATCGAAGACCTCGCTACCCGCCCGGAGCTGCGGGTTCCCGCGCTCCAGCTGGGGTTCGTCGGCGGAGAGTTCCTCGGCCAAGGCCTCACCGCGGGGCTGGCCAGCTCGAGGCGCATCGCCCCCGAGTTCTTCCTGGTACTGCTCGACGACGGTGTTCCGGTAGCGCGAGCAGCGGCGATTCCGGTCGCTTTCCCCGCTCCAGAACGACCCGAGCTGCCGGACCACGGCTGGGACAGCGCCCTCGTCTGGGCTGCCGAAGACCACCTCGACGGACGGGAACCCACCACGCTGGTCGCGCTGGAGGTGTACGTCGCGGAATCCGCGCGCGGACAAGGCATTGCCGCGCAAGCACTCGTCGAGCTGAAGAACCGGGCGCGCCGGGCTGGGCTTTCCCGGCTGGTCGTGCCCGTGCGGCCGACCGGCAAACCACCGCTGGAGTCCATTGTGGACTATCTTGGCCGGCGCGCCGATCCCTGGCTGCGCAGTCACGAGCGACTGGGCGCGGAGTTCCGGAAGATCGCGCCGTTCGCGATGACCGTCACCGGCACGCTCGCGCAGTGGGAACAGTGGACCGGCATTCGGCTCGAAGACGGACACACCGTCGTGCCCGGCGGGATCGCGCCGGTGCTCGCGGCAACGGAACAGGATCTGGGCGTGTACGTCGAGCCGAACGTCTGGTACGAACACCCGCTCTGACTACGCCTGCTCCCACCCGGGCAGCCAAACTCCGTCGCCCGGTTCCGGCCCGGTCACCAGGTGATCGCGCAGTTTCCGCACGTCCGGATGCGCGGGCTCCCGCCGCCACAGCAGCGACATCGGGTACACCGGCGTCGGGTCGACCACCAGCACCCGGCGGAGGTCGTACTCGTCCGGCCAGAAATAGCGCGAGCCAGCGCCCACGAAGGTCGACAGGTCGGGCGAGACCGCCAGTTCGTCCAGCATCGTTTCGTTGCCGAAGACCGGGCCGGACACGTCGATGGTCAGGTCGAACGCCTCGGCCAGCTCCGCGTAGTACGCGCCCCATTCCATGCTCGCCGACAGCCCCGGCATCCAGATCCGGTGGCCGACGAGCTTCCCGATCGGCACCGAGGGCAGGTCGGCGAACGGATGGCGCGGGCCGACCAGCAGCTCGTGCGCGTCGTAGTCCACCACTCCGCTCGTCACGCCGCCTGGCAGGTCGCGCTTCGGCACACCGCGGAACGCCGCGTCGACCGAACCGGCCGCGACCGCGGCGACGGCCGCGTCGAAGCTCAGTTCGGCGCCGGTGGTCACGACCTCCAGCTCCACTTCCGGAAACGCCCGGTGGAAGCCCAGCGCGAGTTGCGCCGACTTGGTCCGCCGGTTCAGCACGTCGACCCGCAGCGGACGCTTCTCCGGCCGCACCGCGGCGAGCGCGCTTTTCTCCGCGTCGAGCAGCACGCGTGCGTGCGGCAGGAACGCCGCGCCGTCGCTGCTCAACCGGGCCCCGCGCGCGGTGCGCGTGAACAACCGCACGCCGAGCTCGCGTTCCAGCGCACCGACGCGTTTGGACACTGCTTGCTGCGTGATCCCCAGCTCCGCGGCCGCTTCCTGGAACTGCCCTCCGTCCACGACGGCGACGAAGGTCCGCACGAAATCCAGCTCCACGGGGCAATCCTAAGCGCTCGCGCCGCGCGCCGCGTCGGCTTGGCTTAACCCCGCTACTTGTCTGAGGAGTTGTGCTACGCTCCGGCTCGATGTTCACGCGCTTCCTTCTCCTTCGCCGCCACGGCGGGGCCTGACCGGACCGGCCCCCCGCCGTGGGGCAAGCACGCGCGCCGGTCGGCTTCCGACCACCTGAAGGACCGCAGATGAGCACCGCTTGGAACCGGCAGCGAGCCTCCCGCATGCCGTCGTACCGCTACCGCGACGTCTACCAGCGCGTCGACGTCCCCAACGCCGGGCGCGCCTGGCCCGGCAACCGGATCACGCAAGCCCCGCTGTGGGTGCCGGTCGACCTGCGCGACGGCAACCAGGCACTCGCCGAACCGATGGACCCGGCGCGCAAACGCCGGTTCTTCGAGCTGATGATCAGCATGGGGTACAAGGAAATCGAGGTCGGCTACCCGTCCGCCTCGCAGACCGACTACGACTTCGTCCGGCTGCTCGCGGACACCGACCTGGCCCCGGACGACGTCACCATCGTCGTGTTCACCCCGGCGCGGCGCGACCTGATCGAGCGCACCGTGGAGTCCGTCCGCGGCATCCGCAATGACGTCGTGATCCACCTGTACACCGCCACCGCACCGACCTGGCGCACGGTGGTCCTCGGCCACGATCAGGCGTCGCTGAAAGAACTGATCCTCGACGGCGCCCGCGACGTTCTGCGCGCGGCCGGCGACCTGCCGAACGTCCGCTTCGAGTTCTCCCCCGAGGTCTTCAACCTCACCGAACCCGACTATGTCCTGGAAGTCTGCGACGCGGTCACCGAGACGTGGGAGGCGAGCCCGGACCGTCCGGTGATCCTGAACCTGCCGGCGACGGTCGAGATCGCGACACCCAATGTGTACGCCGACCAGATCGAGTACATGCACCGCAACCTCGCGCGCCGCGATTCGGTGATCCTTTCCGTGCACCCGCACAACGACCGCGGCACCGGTGTCGCCTGCGCCGAACTCGCCGTGCTGGCCGGGGCCGAACGCGTCGAGGGCTGCATCTTCGGCAACGGCGAGCGCACCGGCAACGTCGACCTGGCGACTCTGGCGCTCAACCTGCACGCGCAGGGCGTCGACCCGATGATCGACTTCTCGGACATCGACGAGATCCGCCGCACCGTCGAGTACTGCAACCGAATCGAGGTCCACGCCCGGCATCCGTACGTCGGCGACCTCGTGCACACCGCGTTCAGCGGCACGCATCAGGACGCGATCAAGAAGGGCTTCGCGGAGCATCACGCGCGCGCCGCGGAAACCGGCGTGCCCGCGCACGAACTGGAGTGGCGCGTCCCGTACCTGCCGATCGACCCCGCCGACCTCGGTCGCGACTACGCCGCCGTGATCCGGGTGAACTCGCAGTCCGGCAAGGGCGGAATCGCCTACCTGCTGGAAAGCGAGTACGGGATCACGCTGCCGCGCCGGCTGCAGATCGACTTCGCGCGCCGCGTCCAAGGCCACACCGACGACTCCGGCCACGAGGTGACCGCGACCGAACTGTGGCAGCTCTTCGAAGCCGCGTACCTCCAGCCGAATCCGGCGATCACGTTGTCCCGCTTCGAAAACTCCGCCGACGAGCACACCAGCATCACCCTGCGCGCCGACGGAATCGAGCACACCAGCACACACGCCGGAACCGGCCCGGTCGAAGCGCTCACCGCGGCACTCGGCGAGCACGGCCGGAAGGTGGACATCGTGGCGTTGCACCAGACGAGCATCGGCTCCGGCAACGACAGTGAAGCGTTGACTCTGCTGGAGTATCGCACTGACAGCGGTACCCAGTGGACAGCCGGGCGCGATCGTTCGGTACTCGCGGCCAGCCTGACCGCGGTAGTGAACGCGGCGTAAGACCCAGCGGTGCGAGCGCGAACCGCGCTCGCACCGCCTCAGCCGCTACCGCGAAGAAACGCCAACACCGCCAGTACTCGCCGATTCCCGTCATCTGTCGGCGGGAGGTCAAGCTTCGACAGGATGCTCCCGACATGCTTGCCCACCGCGGCGTCGGACACCACCAGCCGCCGGGCGATCGAGGCGTTCGAGTGTCCCTCGGCGATCAGCGACAGGACTTCCCGTTCTCTCGCCGACAACCGGGCGATCGGGTCGGCCCGGCGGCGCAGCAGCTGGCGCACCACCTGCGGATCCACCGCCGTTCCGCCGTCCACGACCTGGCGCAGCGTCCCGACGAATTCCTCGACGTCGACCACCCGGTCCTTCAGCAGGTAGCCGACCCCGCGCCCCTCGGCGGAGTCGAGCAGGTCGGCCGCGTGGTGGTGTTCGACGTATTGGCTCAGCACCACCACGGCCAGCTCCGGTCGCGTGCGGCGCAGTTCGACCGCGGCGCGCAGCCCCTCGTCCGAATGGCCGGGCGGCATCCGGATGTCGGTGAGCACCAGGTCCGGATCGTGCTCGCGCACGGCGGCGTGCAAGCCCTCGGCATCGCCGACCGCGGCGACGACCGCGAAGCCGAACCGCTCCAGCAACCCGCACAATCCCTCGCGCAGCAGCACCTCGTCTTCGGCGAGGACGACCCGCATCGGCTCTCCGCTCAGCACGGCAGCTCCACTCGCACGACGGTCGGCCCGCCGACCGGACTGCGCACCCACATCCGGCCGCCCAGCACGGCGACCCGATCGCTCAACCCGGTGATCCCCGTGCCGCGCGACGGCTCAGCACCGCCTGCTCCGTTGTCCCATACCTCAATAGCAAGGATCCGGCCGACAATTCCGGCGGTCACCGAAGCGCAACTGGCCGCGGAATGCTTGGCGACATTGGTCAGCGACTCGGCCACCACGAAGTACGCGGTGGATTCCACCGGCTCCGGCAACCGCACCGGCACCGCCACATCGACGGTGACCGGCACCGCGCAGCCGTCGGCGAGTTCCTCCAGCGCGGCGGGCAAACCGAGTTCGGCGAGCGCGCGCGGGTGGATTCCGTTGATCAGCTCGCGCAGCTCGACCATCAGCTTCTTAGCCTGGTCGTGCGCGTCCGACACCGCCTTCGCCGCCGCGGAATCCGGCGGCAGATCGACCTTCGCGAGCCCGAGTTGCAGGCTCAGCCCGACCAGCCGCTGCTGCGCGCCGTCGTGCAGATCGCGTTCGATGCGCTTGCGTTCCGCGTCAAACGCCGACAACAGCCGGGTGCGGGATTGCGACACCTCGGTCAGCTCGCCGCGGAGCTTCTCGGCAGCCCCGTCGGTGAGCAGCGAACGGGCCAGCATCGCGTGCAGACCAGCGAACCCGGACAGCAGATAGCCCGACAGAACGAGCAGGACCGCACCGGCCAGTGCGTACGGGACCGCGCCTCCGGGAGTGGAAACCTCGGTGAAACCCACGGAAATCGTGTCGTTCGCGTTGACGAGCAACGGACTCGCCACCAGAACCGCGGCGAACAACGCGACCATGCCGGCCACTGAGTACAGCGCGGGAATCGCGGTGCACAACAGAACCGCGTAGCCGAGTTCGCGCCATGCCGCCGGCTCGGTGTACCGCGTTCGCATTCGCGGCCACCAACCCGGTTCGCTGATCGGTCCAAAGGGGACAGTCACCGGGTTGAGGTCGACCATGCGCAGCCGCTGCCGTTCGACCCCGGCCACCACCGCCGCCCACGCCGGGCCAGCGCTCAGGAACAGCAGCATGCCGAACACCGAGAACGCCGCGACGAGCGCCAGATCGGAGGTCTGCCCGTGCACGACGCGGCTGACCAGCACCGCGAGCGGCAACAGGCAGCATCCGAACGGAAGGCCGAACAGCAGCGTCATTGGGCCGGTGCTGAGCCCGTAAAGCAGCGCCCGCCACGGCCAGGAGGAAATCAGGAACTTCCGATGCGACAGGGCATCCAGCACAGTGCGCGGATTCGCGGTCGTAGAGACGGTAGCCACGAGATCCAGATTAGCCAGCGGACTGTCCGGTTTCGATCAGCTTGCCCGTAGTCTCGAGGGTAGGGCTAGGCATACCACGGCGGCAGGTTGCCCCCAGTGGACGAACCGGCGCATCCGGGTTTCGTAACTGCGGAGGTCGCCTGCCTCGATTGCCGCGGCCAACGCCTCCGCGCCCATGATCGCCATCGTGGTGGCGAGCCCGCCCACGCCGTACCGTCGAGCAGCATGGCACTCAACGGCGCGTCCCTGATCTGGCACGCCGCGCCGGATTCCGCTCCCACCGCAACCCAGTTCCAGCAAGCGGTCTCGGCATTGACTTCAAGTTAAGTTGAAGTTTTACCTTCGACGTCGTGACCGAAACGACTGACGCCGGAGTGCGGCGCCCACCGAGATCCTTGCTGGCGACGCTGCTCGGCGTCAGCACCATGACCATCATGGCCAGCGCCACGATCACACCCGCGTTGCCGGGCATGCAACGACATTTCGCCGCCGAACCGCACGCGGAGCTCCTCGTCCGGCTGGTGCTCACCTTGCCGGGCCTGGCGATCATGGTGTCCGCACCGTTGCTCGCCAAACTGAGCGGCCGGACCGGACGCGTCCCGCTGCTGATCGGCTGCCTCGCCCTCTACACCGTCGGCGGCGGATCCGGCCTGCTGCTGGACTCCCTCCCCGCACTGCTCGTCGGACGGGCCGTGCTCGGGATCGGCATCGCCGGCATCATGACCACGTCAACCGCGTTGATCGCCGACCACCATGCCCCCGAGGAACACGGCCGTGTGCTCGGACTGCAAGGCGCGGCAATGGGTTTCGGCGGTGTCGTCGCACTGCTGCTCGGCGGCTTGCTGGCCGCGCTGGACTGGCGGGGCCCGTTCGCGATCTACCTGCTGGCGATTCCGATGCTGGCGCTCGTGCTCCGATTCGTGCCGGACGCACCCGTCCAGCCGGCCGATCCGACGGACACCACCACGGCCGCATCGCCGTGGCAGCCACGGCTGCTGGGGTTGTACGCGCTGATCTTCATCGGTGTCGTGGTCTTCTACACCGTTCCGACGCAGGCTCCGTTCTGGCTGGCCGAAGTCGGCGGCGCGGGACCAGCGGTCGCGGGAGCCTTGATCGCCGCGGTCAATCTGGTGATGACCCTGGTGGGACTGAACTTCCGGCGGCTGCGCGCTCGCTGGTCCTTTCCGATGCTGGCCATCGCGATGTTCGCCGCCTTCGCCGTCGGACTGGTCGTCCTCGGCACCGCCGGCGCGTTGTGGACGGCCGCGCTGGGCATGGTCGTGGTCGGACTCGGCGTGGGTCTGCAAAACCCGACCGTCAACGGATGGCTGGTTTCCACCGCTTCCCCCGGGGTACGGACCAGGTCACTCGGGTTGCTGACGTCCGCGTTGTTCCTCGGCCAGTTCTCGTCGCCGCTGATCGCGCAGCCGGTGATCGACGCAGTCGGGATGGGGACGACGTTCATTCTGGCCGGAGCTTTGGCCGCGGTCGTCGGCACTATCGTGGCGGCGATCCATCGGCGCTCGGCCTTGAAACGTAGTCGACGACTTGCGCGTGCGTAGCGAACCAAACCCCGTCGTGCGAAGCGATGTGCTCCAGCAGCTCGGCGAGAATCGTGATGCGGGAACGATGTCCGATGATGTGCGGGTGCATGGTGAGCTGGAAGAGCCCGCCCTCGGCCAAGGCGAGGTCGAACTCGTCGCGCCAGATCGGCAGCACTTCCCGCGGCGGGGTGTACGGGCGCTGCGAGCCGAAGCGGTTCATCGTGAAGTACGGCGCGTCGTCGCGGATCCATTCCACCGGAAGCTCGACAATGCCGGTCGGTTCGCCGTCGGCGAGGATCTCGTAGCAGTCGTTGTCCGCCATCAGCGAGGAGTCGTAAGCCAGGCCCAGTTCGCGGATGATCGCGAGGGAGCTTTCGGAGAAGTCCCACGACGGGGTGCGAATGCCGACCGGACGGGTGCCGGTGAGCCGTTCCAACGCATCGGCGGCCCGGAACGTGAGGTCACGTTCCGCAAGAGACGGCAGTTGCGCATTGCTTTCGTGGATCCAGCCGTGCAACGCGACCTCGTGTCCGGCCTCCACATAGGACTGTGCCTCGCCGTCGTGCAGCAACCCCGACACCGCGGGCATGAAGAACGTCGACGGCGCCCCGAACCGCTCAAGCAGCTTCAGCACCCGCGGCACGCCGACCCGCGAGCCGTACTCGCCTTGCGACAGCTTGCCCGGCAGCACCTGGCCGTCGCGCAGCGAGATCGTCTCGTGGTCGGAGTCGAACGACAACGCCACGGCCACTCGCGCCCCGCCCGGCCAGGATTCCGGCCGCAACGGCCGGCCGGCACGCACGCGACCGACGTGGTTGCGCCAGGTCTGCTCGCTCCACTGCCACGGTTCGGTCATGCTTCCTCCCCCTGTGCCGCGAGGCTTCATCGTATCGCTGTGCCACCGACCAAGAGGCCTACAAGCCGGCCAGTGGCGCCCGGAAGCCAGCAAGGCGGCTCATGGTCGGGTCGCGGCACCTGGACCAGGGAGGCATTCGCGCGCGACGGAGCCGCCGTGCTGGCCGCCGAGCCGGTCGAATCCACCGTCGTAGCAGGCGGTCGAGACCGCTACGGCGACCGGAACTACGCCCGCCGTCCGCCGTCGACCGACAGCGTCGCCCCGGTGACGTACGACGCGGCGTCCGAACAAAGCCAGACCACGGCCGCGGCGGCTTCCTCCGGAGTGGCCAGCCTGCCGAGCGGAGTGATCGCCTCCTGCCGGGCGATCATTCCGGGGTCGCCGGCCCACTTGTCGAACCCCGGCGTCCGCGTCGGCCCCGGGCACACCGCGTTGACGCGGATGCCGTCCGCCGCGTAGTCGACCGCCGCGACCTTGGTCAGGCCCACGATCCCGTGCTTCGCCGCGACGTAAGCCGGCGCGTTCGGAATCGCGTACAACCCGCCGTTGGACGCGACGTTCACGATCGCGCCGCCCTTCAGGTGCGGCAGTTCGTACTTCATGCAGAGGAAGGTCCCGGACAGATTCACCTGCACGACGCGCTCGAACTCAGCGAGAGTCAACTGGTCGACGCGTTTGCGCGACGACAATCCGGCGTTGTTCACCGCGAAGTCGAGCCCGCCGTACGCCTCGACCGTCTGCTTGACCGCGGCCTGCACTGACGGCTCGTCGGCGATGTCGACCTGTACGGCGAGCGCTTCCCCGCCGTCCTTCTTGATCAATTCGACGGTTTCCGCCGCGGCCGCCGCGTCGATGTCCAGCACGCCCACCGCTGCCCCGGTGCGCGCGAACTCGATCGCCGCCGCCCGGCCGATCCCGCTGCCCGCACCGGTGACGAGCCCACGCCGCCGGTTCACGACAGCGACTCGTGGTTCGCCCAGGCCACGCGGTACGAATGCCGCGCCTGCCACCGCTCGATCACCTCGTGCAGTTCGGGTGCGGTGAAGCTCTTGGCCAGCGTGTCGAGGTCGGCGAGGGTGACCTGGACGATCGCCGTCGCGATGAGCGCCGGGATGGCGTCTTCACCGGGGATCGGCAGGTGCCGCCGGGTCTGCACCGACTCGGCGAACCCGGTCGCCAGCATGGCCTGTTTGATATCGCTGAGGTACTGATCCAGCTCACTGTCGGGGAGCGGCTGGTCGAACGAAACAATCATCGTGTGCGTGATCATGCTTCAAGTTTTGCCCCGGTGCCGACTGGACGTCCAAGACCGATTCGCTATTTGGCGATAACCTGGAGGCATGGCTGAACTGGAGACGCGCGAACTCGAGTACTTCCTGGCAGTCGCCAGCGAGCTGCACTTCGGCCGCGCCGCGGTGCGGCTGTCGATCGCCCAGCCCGCGCTCTCGAAGGCGATCCAGCGCATCGAAACCCGGCTCGGCGTGCAACTGTTCGCCCGCTCGAGCCGCCACGTCGAACTCACCGCGGCCGGCGAGGCACTCCAGGAACACGGACGGCACGCGCTCAACGCGGTCAGCGCCGCCGCCCGCAACGCCCGCCGCGCCGGCGAAAGCCACCTGCGCCTGGTGCTCAAACCGGGCGGCGACGCCGGGCTGCTGTCCGGAATCCTCGCCGAGTACTCCCGTCATCCCGACGCGCACCAGGTCGACATCCTCTTCAGCGGCCCCGCCGACCGTGCCGACTTTCTCCTCAGCGGCCGCGCGGACGTCGGCCTCCTGTTCGTCCCGTTCGACAACCTGACCGGGCTTGCCTACGAAACCCTGCACGCCGAGGACCGGGTGGCCATCGTCCCCAGCACGCACCGGCTGGCACAGCACGCGTCCGTCCGGCTGTCCGATTTGGACGGAGAAACGCTCCCGTCGTGGAAGGGCGTGCCCGGCGTCGACGGAACCGGCCCGGAGGTGGCGGACGTGGTCCAGCTGCTGCACCTCATCTCGCTGGAGCGGATGGTCGGCGTACTGCCGCGATCGCTGGTCGACCAGGTCCCGCCGGGCGTCGTCTGCGTGCCGATCGGGGACGCGCCGCCCAGTCAGCTGGTGCTCGCCTGGAACGAGCAGGACCGGCGGCCGCAGGTGGCTTCGTTCGTGAACGCGGCGCTAGATTCGGTGCGCTGAAGCTCGTTTGAAGGCCGCCAGCAGCAACGCGGCTACCGCGATGGCGTACCCGATGGTGCTCAGCAGGGCGGTCGTCCGCGGAATGTCCATGTCCCGCGCGTGAAACCAGCCAACCCAGACATAGGTGACCAGCGCACCCGCGGCGAGCGCGAGCCGGTGCGGCGCGCCCCAGCCGGCAGACCGGCACCACCGGAACACCAGCGCAACTGCCGCCGCGACCAGCACGCACCAGCCCGCCGCGACCGCCGGTTGCGCAACCCCGTCCGGCAGGAATTCCCGGCACCACACCAGGCTCGTCGCCCCGAACGCCGCGACCCCCACGACCGCGGGTGCGGGAGCGGCACCGTCCCGGCGCGGCACCGGCCTCCTGCCCAGCCAAAATCCCAGCGCGACCAACCCGGCGACGGCCGCGCCCGCCCAACCCAGCTGACCCGCCGAAGCCACGAACCCCGTCGAGGCGATCTGCATCGCGCACAACGCCGCCGACCCGGCCGCGAAGACCACCGCGACCACTGGCAGTCCGGCTTTGCCCAGCCACGGCTGAGTGCGGTCCCGGCAGAACGCTTCCACGATGGCGATCGGCACGCAGATGCTCCAGACCGGGTGCATGGTCAGCACGTCCTGAAGCAGCTGAACACTCGTGCCCAGCGCCGGGACGTACGTTTCGGAGTAGACGGCCGCGAGGTCGAATCCGCCGTAAGCCGGGTTCCACAGCATCATGTCGATCGGTCCCTCCTCCAGCAGCGCGTACGCCGCCGCGAACGGGACGATCGCCGCCCAGCCGCGCCCGGTGCGTCGCGCGACCTCGCGGATCAGCAGCGCGCCACCGCCGTACATCGGCGCGAACAGGAAGAGCGAGCCGACGTCGGTCACCGGCGTGTTGCCCAGCAGGTACTCGCCGACCAGCGGAGCGAGAAAGAAGAGTGCGATTGCCTGCCTGACCACGCGAACCAGGCTAGAGCGGCCGAGCAGGCGAAACATCCGCCCGCGGTCGATCGCCGATAGCCGCCGGGCTAATTGCGTTCAGTCCTGTGGCCAGGAGTGTCATGCTGGTTCGGTGGAGGACATCATCGCAGCGGTCGGCCCCCGGCTCCGCCATTTCCGTCGGCAACGGAACCGCACCCTGGACGAACTGTCGAACGCGACCGGCATCTCCATCAGCACTCTTTCCCGGCTCGAATCCGGCCAGCGCAAGGCCACCCTCGAACTGCTGCTCCCCATCGCCCGCGCGCACCGCGTCCCGCTGGACGAACTGGTCGGCACCGCCCCGCTGCACCCGGTCACCCGCGGCGACCGGACCGTCGTGCCGCTCACCCGGCAACCCGGCCGGCTGCAATCGCTCAAGATGATCTTCGACGCCACCCCATGCGAACCCGATCCGCGCACGCATCCAGGCCACGAGTGGTTCTGCGTGCTCAGCGGCAAGGGCAGGCTCGTGCTCGGCGAACACGACGTCGTCCTGAAAGCGGGCGAGGTCGCCGAATTCGACACCCGGATCCCGCATTGGTTCGGCAGCACCGGAGAGGGTCCGGTCGAGATCCTCAGCATGTTCGGCAAGCAGGGCGAGCGCATCCGCGTCCGGGCCACCACGCGCTGATTGCTCCACTCGGCGGCATAACACTGGGCACCGGGGAAAACCTATGCCCCCGCTGACCTGCGCCGACCCGAACACACCGTCGAAAGTCGGTGCCTAGCAACGAAAATCCCGACTTAACATCCGTGTCCCGCGGACGGACACTCTCTTCCCTCCGCGCGTTTCCTTCGCCCACGACGAGGAGATGCATCGATGCGGAAACTCTTTGCCCTGCTCACTTCCGCCCTGGCGGCCGCGGCCGTCGTCGCCGGCAGCCCGCCGGTCTCCGCGGCTCCGGACAGCGGGGTGGTGCCCGGGCTGACCGGGGCCGCCGCGAAAGCCGCCGCCGGGACCGCCGCGGACAAGTTCCTCCAGTTGCGCCGCGAAAAAGCCGGCCGCTCCGTCAAGCCGCGGATCGACGCGCAGCAGCACACCTTCTGGGGCCCTGAACCGCAGTTGTCCAGCGGCGCGGACGGAATTCTCGTCACGCACAGTGTCGTTCCCGACCTCCGCCTCTCCAACAGCGCGGACGTCGTCTACGCCCCGACGGTCAAGCCGACCGGCCATTCCTGCATCGAGGTCGTCACCGCGTACGGACTCGACCAGGGCGGTCAGGTCTGGGCCTGGGACTGGTGCGGGACGATCGGACCGGCGAAGGTCGTCCCGCTGGACAGCTCGTTCCTCGGCAACTACACGTCCACAGTGGATGGACACCCGGCGTTCACCGTGCAAGAGGTCCAGACCGACGCGGGCAGCAACCGCTGGACCGCCTCGCTCTACAACGTGAAGACCGGCAAGTGGGACGACCTGTTCTCGCAAAGCGGGAGCGACCAGAGCACTCTCAACGAGGGCTGGGACATCTTCGAGCTGTACTCGACCGTCGACCCGTCGACCGGCCAGGCGTACTACTGCTCGGACGCCAAGGGCAAGGTGTTCGAATCCAGCCAGCTGCAACTGCGCATCGGCGGCCAGTGGACGCCCGCGACGGAGTCGAACTCGCCGCTGCAGCCGACCGCCAACCCGAACCCCAGTGACTACAGCTGCTCGTCGCTGCAGTTCGAGGTGCCGACGCCGAACAGCAACTGGCGCGTCACCGTCTAGGCCCCGGCCGGCAGGAGTGCGTGCCACCAGCGGTCGAACGCGGCACTGCACCCCTGCCGGTCGGCGTAATCCCGGGTCACCTTCCGGGATATCTCGCCTGCCCGGTCCGCGACCGCCGTGCCCGGCCGGTAGCACAACCGCAGCTCCTGCCACAGCGGCGCGTCCTCGATCGCCCGCACCACGATCCCGCCGTGGCGATCCTCCCGAGTCGCCAACGCCGGCGCGACCGCCATGCCCTCGCGGACCAAATCCAGCAGCGTAGCCAGGCACTGCGGCCGATGCGGCTGATCGAGCACGACCCCGCGCTGCCGGCAGACCTCCTGCAAGTACACCGACCACCGCGTCGTCCACGGCGGATCGTCCGCCCAGGGATACGCGGCCAGCTCCGCCAGCGGTATCTCCCCGCTGGAAGCCAGCGGATGATCTTCCGCGAGAATCACGAAAACCGGCTCCCGCGCCTGCACGACGACACTCTCGACGCCGTCCGGAACGATCCGATCCGGAAGCGGCGCAAGATAAACCAGCGCGAGATCCAGTTCCCCGTCCGCGAGCGCCGCCAACGTCCGTGCCTCGTCCTGCTCTTCGTGCACTCGGACCGCGGGACACCACGGCTGATCCCGCAACCACCTCGCCAACGCGAGATGCAAAAACCCGCTGTACCCGCCTAGACGCATCGCCCCAGCCGGCTCCCGCCGCGCGCCCGCCCGCTCGGTCAGCGCCGACATCCCCGCCAGCACCGCGCGCGCGTCCGCGACGACGTCCTCCCCGAGCGGCGTCGGCACACATCCCGTCGGCGAGCGTGCGAACAAACTCCCGCCGACCGACCGTTCGACGCGCCGCAGCAACCCGGACAACGCCGGTTGAGACACGTGCAACGCCTTGGCCGCGCGAACGAGACTGTGCGCGTCGGCGATGGCCACGAGCGCACGCAGGTGGCGCAGTTCCAGCTCCATGACTCCTCCGGCCGCCGCCCCTCTCGCCTGGTCACTGTAACGCCGTAGATCGTGGGGAATCACCGACGCGAGTCGGTACTCGACCGCGAAGGCGCCACCGCCGCCGGACACGCAGGTCAGTACCGGTGTCCGATGAGGCACCCCTCGACCGATTTAGTTGACCTCTCCACCACCCAGGCCCGACGCTCTGGTCCCGTAATCCAGCACAGCGAAGGGGATTTTCCGTGACGGCAAGGACACGCGCCGCCCTGGTGCCAGCGATCCTGTTGAGCCTCGCGGCGTGCGGCTCGACCGACGTGGCCGGTACGCCCGGACCGGCGGCCCCGGCACCGAGCACCGCCCCCAAGCCGTCCGAAGCGGAGCCCGCGTCCGGTGCCCCGGCCTATCAGACCGCGGTCGAACGCTGGGTCACCCAGATCCTGCAGAAGCACTACGAGAAAGCCTGCCTGTCCAGCGCTCCGGTGCTGCCGCCCGGCAAAGACGCCAAGACGCTGTGCAAGAGCCCCGCGGCGCGCAAGAGCGCCGAGTCGCTGCACGACGCCTGGGCCAAGCCCGGCGTCACCTTGCCGCCGCAGGGGAAAGTCACCGTGGACGAGGTCAGCACGTCCGGAGACCAGGTCACCGTGCCCGACACCGCGGTCAAGCTCGACGGCCGCACCCTGCGCAGCCTCGAACTCATCGGATCCACCGGCAACACGAGTTCGTTCAGCCTCGCCTTCAAGGTTCAGAAGCACGAGGGAGCCTGGTACGTGCAGGGCTTCGACCTCAACGCCTGATCCCGACTTTCGTCGGTCCAATAGGTCTGGACAACTTCGCAAGTGGTCTAGACAATAGCTAGCCAGGGGGTCGCATCGGACCGGAGGAACCGCAATGAAGCGTGCTCGTTTCCTCGTCGTGCTCCTGCTCGCCGCAGCCGGACTTGTCGTCGGCGGGCCGGCGCAGGCGGCGAACCTGCTCGCCAACCCCGGTTTCGAAGCCGGTTCGACATCCGGCTGGACCTGCCCGGCAGGCACCGCGGTGAAGACGCCGGTGCACTCGGGAACCTACGCGCTGGCCGTTACGCCAGGCGCTTCCGACCAGGGCCAATGCACTCAAACCGTGTCCGTGCGCCCCAGCACGACCTACTCGGTTTCCGCCTGGGTGCAAGGCGCGCCGGTCTACCTCGGCGTCACCGGCGGCTCGTCCACTTGGACCAACGCCTCCGCGTACAGCCAGCTTTCGCTGTCCTTCACCACCTCCGCGAACCAGACGTCCGCTGAGCTGTACCTGCACGGCTGGTACGGCGCCAGCACGTACTACGCCGACGACGTAGTCCTCGACGGTCCCGGCGGCGACACCCCCGGCGGACCCGGCGTCCCGGGAACCCCGACCGTCGGCACCGTCTCCGACACGTCGATCGCGTTGAGCTGGGGCGCAGCCGCGGGCACCGTCACCGGCTACCGCGTCTACGAAGACAACGCCCTGCGCGCCACCGTGCCCGGAACGTCCACGACGCTTTCCGGCCTGACCGCCTGCACCTCGCACAGCTACTCGGTCACCGCGTACAACGACAAGGCCGAATCCGCCCACACCCCCGCGGTTTCCGCGACCACCAGCGGTTGCACCAGCGCCGGCCTGCCGAAACACGCACTGATCGGCTACGTCCACGCAAGCTTCGCGAACGGCTCGGGGTACCTGAAGCTCGCCGACGTCCCGAACGCGTGGGACATCATCGACCTGGCCTTCGCCGAACCAACCTCGGTGACCTCCGGCGACGTCCGCTTCAACCGCTGCTCCGCGACCGAATGCCCCGGCGTGGAAAGCGACGCGGACTTCATCGCCGCGATCCGCGCGAAGCAGGCGCAAGGCAAGAAGGTCCTGATCTCGATCGGCGGCCAGAACGGCGAAGTCCAGCTCACGACCACCGCCGCCCGCGACAACTTCGTCAACTCGGTCTCGGCGATCATCGACAAGTACGGCTTGGACGGCCTGGACGTCGACTTCGAAAGCCAGTCCCTGTCTCTGAACTCGGGCGACACGGACTTCCACAACCCGACCACGCCGGTGATCGTCAACTTGATCGCCGCGCTGAAGACCTTGAAAGCCCGCTACGGAGCCAAATTCGTCCTGACGATGGCCCCCGAAACCTTCTTCGTCCAGGTGGGCTACCAGTTCTACGGCGGCGCGGGCGGCGGCGACAGCCGAACCGGGGCCTACCTGCCGGTCATCTACGCCATGCGCGACGACCTCACGGTGCTGCACGTCCAGGACTACAACTCCGGCCCAGTCATGGGATTGGACAACCAGTACCACACCATGGGCGGCGCGGACTTCCTGATCGCGATGACCGACATGCTGAAGTCCGGTTTCAAGGTCGCGAACACCGGCCAGACCTTCCCCGGCCTCCGCGAGGACCAAATCGCCGTCGGCCTGCCCGCGGCCGTCAGCGCAGGCAACGGCTACGTCTCCCCGACCGAAGTCCAAACCGCCGTAACCTGCCTGGCCCACGGAACCGGCTGCGGGTCCTACACCCTGCGCGGCGGACCGTCACCCGCGCTGCGAGGATTGATGACCTGGTCGGTGAACTGGGATCGGTACTACAAATGGGAGTTCCAGAAGGCTCATCGACCGTTCTTGGACGGACTCGGCTGAGGAAGCCGTACGTCAGCCACGTACGGGGACCTGGCGGCAACCCCTCGGTGTTCGCCTTGACGGCAACGGTCGCCCTCGCTTCGCCTTGTTCGGACTCGTGCCCTCCGATCAGCCTGCCGGACGGCATCAGCCAGCCCGGTGCTCAGCAGACCGCGTTGGACCGTTGAGTTCGTGGACCATTTCGACGACCTGGTCCAGCGTCGGGTTGCCGATCACTTTCTCGCTGGCGCCGACGAAATCCGTGCCCGCGTCGCGCACCAGCTCGCGGGACACCGACGCGAGCATGGCCAGCAGCGAGATCGAGTCACCGCCAAGCAGGTTGAAGTCCCCCTGACGGATCACCTCGGCGATGCCGATCCCGAGGGTGTCGGCCCAGATCCGGGCGACCTGGGTCGCGATGTCGTCGAGCGGCTCGGTCTGGCGCTCGGCGTCGGCCCTCGCCGGATAGGGGTCGGGCAATGCCTTGACGTCGATCTTTCCGTTGGCGATGCGGGGAAACTCCGCCATCGTGAGCACCACCGACGGGACCAGGTGCCGTGGCAACAGGGACGCGGCATGCGCGATCAATTCCGCGGACGGCACTGGCCGGGACAGCACGACATAGCCGCACAGCGTCGTTTGTTCGTGCCCGGTGTCCCGGGTGTGCGGCACGACCAGCGCCTGAACCACCGCGTCATGCTTTTCCAGCGCGCCTGCCACTTCGGTGGGCTCGATCCGGTGGCCGAGGATCTTGATCTGGTCGTCGATGCGTCCCATGTGCTCCAGTTCGCCGCCGGGCAGCATCCGGGCCAGATCGCCACTGCGGTAGGCGCGGGTTCCGTCGGCGAGTTGGACGAAGCGTTCCTTGTTCAGCTCCGGGCGATCGTGGTAGCCCCGGCACAGCTGTATGCCCGCGAAGTACATCTCGCCGACCTCGCCTTCGGGCACCGCGACACCGTTGGGGTCGTGCAGCGTTATGACGGTCCCCCGCACCGGACGGCCGATCGGCACCGAACGCGCGGGGTCGTCGAGGTCGGGGTCATACCGATGCAACGTGCAGCCGCCGCTCATTTCGGTGAGACCGTCGGCGTTGAAGATCCGGCATTCCGGCCCGAAGATCTCCTGGGCCCGCGCTGCCACCGAACTGCGCAAGCGCTCGCCCCCGAACACCACCAAGCGGATGCCCTCGGCCCGCACGTCGAGCCTGTTGATCAGTTCGAGGTGTGACGGTGTCACCTTGAGGCAGTTCACCCCGCGCTCGCGCAGCAGCCGGCGCAGGGTCACGTGATTCGGTTCGCCGGTCGCGAGCTCGATCCGGCCACCGGCGAACAACGGCAGGAACACCGCGGTGTACGGCCCCACATAGGCGAGGGAGCTGAACATGGCGAAACAGCAGTCCGCGTCGATTCCGAGTGCCTCGATGGCCCAGCCCGCATAGCCGGCCAGGTTGCGGTGCTCGAGTTCGACACCCTTCGGCCTGCCGGTCGAACCGGACGTGTAGAACACCGCCGCGAGATCTTCAGGGGCGACCGCGATCTCGACGGTCTCCTCAGTCGTGGTGGGCAGGTCCTCCAGCACGAGAGCCGCACAACCCGCCGGGACCGCGGGCCGGCCGGCATGTGCCCGCTCCACCACACACACCCGCGCCGCCGCGGCCGTGAGCACACTGGCCAGGCGCGCATCGGGATGTTCGGTGTCCAACGGCAGGAACGCCGCACCGGCCCTGAGAATGCCGAAGATCGCCGCGATCGCGGCGATCGAACGACCGGCTAAGACGCCGACGACGTCGCCAGTCCGGACGCCGCGCCGGCGCAGCTCGGCCGCCACCGCGGTCACCCGCAGGTCGAGTTCGGCAAACGTGACCTCGGAGTCGTCGGTGGACAGCGCGATCGAGTCAGGGTGGGCGGCGACGGCCGCGCGGAACAGGCTGACCAGTGTGCCCTGCTCGTATCGCGGGTCCGGCGTGCCACCGGACAGACGACTTTCCGGTGGTGCCAATCTGTCGACGATGCCGTCCAGCAACTGCTCGCCCCGGGCGGTCAGCGCCGGATCGTCGTCCATGCTCAGCACGATCTCGGTGTGTCGGTCGCACTCGATGATGCTGATCGTCGGTGGCACCAGCAGACCGCGCCACGGCGCGGAGTACACGGTCCGCGCCTGAAAGTCCGCCGTGCTGAACTCGGCCAGTTCGACTTGGCCGAGATGGGTGATCGCGAAGTGCCACGGCGCCTGACCTCGCCGGCTCAGCGTCGCGTCGGCCAGTTGGCCGGTCGCCCGGTGCAGTCCCAGGGGCAGGCGCAGGATCGACGCGGCCGCCTTCGACGTCGGCAAGCTGGCGAGTTCCTCGTTGCGGCTCAGGGCGAGCAGCAGACGCTGGTGGATCTGCTGCCAGGTCATCGACGCACTGATCGGCAGGGTGAGTCCGCCGGACAGATTCGCGGTCAGCCTGGCCTGCGGCCGGTGGCGACGCAGGTCGACCGGAATCAGGCAGATCAGCTCGTCGGCGTCGTGCTGCCGGACCAGTGCTTCGGTGATCTTGGCGACCAGCGCCGGATGGTTCCCGGTGACGCTGCGCCGCAGGCGGACCCCTGTCCTCCGGCTTGCCGCCGCGCGACTTTCGAGGACCACATCGACGAAGCGGCGAGCGGGAGGTTGGGGCTCCACACCGGCCTGCGCCAGCAGGTCGGCTTCGGTCACTGCATCCACCGCGGGCCGGCCCTGCTCGCCACGTAGCGCCGCGAACACCTCGGCCACCCAGGTGAGTGCGCCTCGACCGTCCATGAGTGCGTGATGCGTACGGAACACCATCGTCGGCGTTGGCCCGGGGAACAGCACGACCTCGGTCATGGGCCGTCCCCGGTCGCCCCGGAGCGGGCGGGCCAGCGCCGGCGAGTTGATCAGGTCCGGCACGTCTGCCGCGTGGCCTGCCACGACCCGGACTTCCGGAGCGATACCGGAGTCGACCCACCGGCGCCCGCGACGCACGAGGCGTGCGCCTGGACAGGCATCGCCCGCCACCGCCACCGCGTGCCGGAGCCGTTCGACATCCAGGGAACCAGCGCCTTCGACGACGATCTGGATGGCCATCGAGTCCGGTGGACTGGCCAGCCGCATCCATTCCAATGGCGATATCGGCCTGGTGAACACCTCACTGACGGCCACGAGACGCTCCTTCCATGGTGCTCGTTTCGATGATGGATTCGTTGAGCTGCCGTGCGGGCCGGTCCAGGCAGAAGTGCCCACCGGGGTAGCCGGTCATGGCGAAGTGCCCGGACGTGTGCGCGTCGTCGAGCGAAGCGGAAAGCACACCAGCCGGACGGTGCGGTGAGAGGCAGGACCGAAACCGCGGATCCACCGACCGTCTTCCATGCGCGCTCCTCAGGTGATGCCGAATTGGTCGCTGATGAACTGGATGCGCTCGGCGTCGGTGGCGGCGGTGAGTTCGACCGCCTGCACCGAGTCGAAGCCGATCTCCCGGAAACTCCGAGTCAGATCCAGTTCGGCCCGGTCGCGATAGCCGAGCAGATCCGCGATCTTCGTGCGAACCAGGTCGGACCGGCGCCGTGTCCGTTCTCGGACGCTGAGCCCGCCAGGTTGCTCGCGGAGCGCGTCATCCGAGAAGGCGGCTCGCGCACGCATGCGGTTGAGGCGGCAGTGGTCGCTTCGAGGATTCGGTCCATGAGGTTGGTCGGCCGAGCGGTCTGAACCGACTCCGCGAACCAGGACCAGTCGATCGCACCGATCACAACCGCACCGCGGTCGTCACGCACGGCTTGGTCCAGGCCCGGTATCGCGAGTTTCGGTGGCATGGCAGGCAAACCACGACTGTCGAGTTGTCGTTGGCCCGCGATGTTGTTGCCGAAGCGGCAGCCCGCAGACGTTCGTTCTCCTGGCACGGCTGCTGAGCCCGCGATCGTCACCTCGTCGAGGATGGCGGGCAGTTGCTCCCAGTTGTCGAACAGCGCCAGCGCGCCAAGGACGATCAAGGCAGCGATGTGTGCCTGGCTCGTGGGCTGTGACCTCGTCAAGATCGGCCTCCGCTTCGGGCGGAATACCACGCGCGACACAGCCGGTGCGCAGCGGTAACGGGCCCGCGAACGCCTCGACGAGATCCGCCGGGTTTCCGCCGGGTTCCAGCACTTTCAATTGCTGGCCGACCAGTACGCCGATCATCGGCCGCAACTTGTGGATCTGCCCAGCGGTGAAATAGGGCGGCAGAAAACTTCGGATCTCCACGTGGACAGGTCGTCGCCCTCCGCTGCGAGACTCGCGGCGGGCACCCCGTCAGCACCGGTCGTCATTAGCCGCGCATCGGTTCCCCACGGCATCGTCACTGGATCCAGGCAGTAGCGTCGCGCGTGTGATGGCAGCAGATCCTGATCGCTCATGGGAATCCTTCGCGTCCGCACGGGCATCCCGCCGGCTCATGCCGAACGGCCGTGGCAGGATGTCAGGGCGATCACGATGCCATCAAGTTCACGTGTACAACTGCTGGAAATGAAAAAGTTGAACGCGGCAATCGAATTCGACCGCAGTTCGCGCATTCACGTACGCTCCAGGGCCACGATCGCCACCACTCCCGCAACCCGACTATCGCGCGATCGATATAGAAAAGGACACTAAGAACTTTTCGGACAATTACCACAGCATCGTACGACTCGTTCGCGACCATCCCCGATTCCTGGGCAACGCGCGGCATTCCTGGTCGCCCGGACAAAGCCCGGGAGACTGATGGTTGCGCATCAGATAGCCGGTCGCCGTCCAGCCTGGCGGTCCCTGACAGCAGTGCACGACGTAGTCGACAGCATCCGCCCGGACCGAGCCACCCTCCAGCGCACGAAGACCCGCCGCAGCCGCCACGCCCAACGCGGCCGTCCCATCCGAGACGTGAGTTCCCGCCAGTCCGCCTCAGCCAGCAGGTTGTCGACAGAGAGCACTCCGGACCTGGCCCAGAAGTACTGGCCGGGCAGCGACTGGGAGTGCTCGACCCGCCGCATCCGGCCGATCCGGTCATCGACGACCCCGCGACTGCGCCACGGAGAACGTGTTGCAGCAGGCCGGACTGGCGGAACGCGTGGGAAATACTGCGTGTCGTGATCGATCCTTGTGGTGCACGGCAACGCCGACCAGAGCCATGCAGCTTGCCGAACTGGCCGTCGGAGCCAAATTCCTTGATCCCTGGCTCCGCCAAGCCGAAGACTTTCTTGCCCAAATTTTAGCCGCTCCCCTGAACTGGGTTCGCATGACCCGCACTGCTTCACTTTTCGAAGAAGCCCACGACACGCGGCTGAAACTGCATCAGGAAGAGAAGAAAGGGCCCGTCGCCGAGCCGTACGCCTAAGACGCACGTCAACTTCTCTTAGCGGAAGAGCGCATTGCTCGCCTTCAGCTTCTTGAGGCACAGCAGCAGGCGAACAAACTGTCCACAGTGGACCAGGCCAGTGCTGCGAGCAAGCACCGCCGACGAGGACCATCAAGGACATCCGGGACTGCCTGCGGAGCGCGCTCAAACGACCTGCGTCCTCGTCGTGATCATGGCCATGCGCGAAGGTGAAGTACTCGGCCGGCCTGTCGTGGCAGCGGCGCTGAAGCTGCGCATAAAGCGCAGGACCGGGACCGCGAGAACGCCAACGCCCGGACAGACAGCAACCTGCCGCTCACCGCCCAGCTCGGCACTCCTGTCGAGCCGCGCAACTCCCTTCGCCTCGGACTGCCCGCCGCGCTAAGACCGACGTTCGCGCTCCGACGTCCACCCGCGCGTTGCACGGAGATCTACGCGGAGGTCTCGCCGAGCAAACGCGGGCGACGGTCAAGAAGACGGAAGACAAGCCTCCGATGAGCCGCTGCGGTACTTCTGCAGCTGTGCAGGCACGAAAAAGGCCCTCCCCGGTATCCGGGGAGGGCCTTTTTACTTGCTGTGGACCTGCCGGGATCCCACTACAACACAAACGTGCAGGTCAGGAAGCTGGAAGCACTGGCCAAGCGGCTACCTGCAGCAGGCACGCAACCTGCAGCAACACCCAAACGGCGTAAGCCGCGACGCGCTAAGCAGCTGAGCGACGAGCAAATCAGCGAGCTCACCGCGGCCTACCAAGCTGGCAGCACCGTGTATGACCTGGCCGAGCGTTTCAAGATCAGCCGGAAGACCGTGAGCAGCATCCTGCACCGCACCGGCGTGCAGATCCGAGGACGGCTAACCGCCGAGCAAGTCGACAAAGCGGTGCAACTCTACGTATCAGGGCAGTCACTGGCCCGGATCGCCAACAAACTTGGTACGACCGCGAACACCGTGCGCACCCGACTGTTCGAGCGCGGGGTACGCACCCGAGACCGTCACGGAAGGGAGCGCTGATTCCTGCCATGGTCGGCCCGACGGCGACACCAGATCTTTGGCGGTGTTCTCATCGAAACCCGAAAGGCTCTCCGAGAGGAACCTCCGCCAGAGCGACACTCGCCCGATGGCTGCAGCGTCGCCACCATCAACTGACCCGAATTCTGTAGCCGGTCCCGGGTGGGACGCCGCGGACCAACGGTCAGAGCTCTTGCCTCCGTCCGGAGCGCCTCCGCAATGGTGAAGGTGTCGGCGGTCAAGATACTAACGTGACAGGAACCGATCTCGACGTACGGTTGGATGCGATCAGCCGACTCCAGAGCCCGGCTACTCGAGGCCGAGAGCTTGAAGACTTCGTCGCCGAAGTGTTCCGCCAATCTCACTTCAAGGTCACCCTGAACTCGGGCGTGGCACGGCCGCGACAGACTGACGTCCTCGCGACCAGGGACACGGAAACCTTCTTGATCGAGTGCAAGTGGCGCAGCGGCCGAGCCGACATTAACGATCTCGACAGTCTGCGCTCGCGGCTGGGGCGGACCAACAGCGATGTAGTCGGTATCCTGCTGAGCTTTCCAGGGTTCGCCGGCTCAGTTCTATCGGATGTCGAACATCACCGACACCAACCTATTTTTCTGATCTCCGGCGACGAGCTCCGGCTCATTTCCAGCGGACTCGAGTCGCTAACGAAGCTGCTGTGGCGCAAGAAGGACGCGCTACTCACCGATGGTACAGTTCTGCTCGATGAGCCCTTCAAGAAGCGCTCAGCTGTACGTCGTCGCTTCGAGCTGCCGAAGGCTGAAGGTCAGTTCATGTGGCCTGACAGTGTGCGAAGCCAGGTGATCGAATGCGTAGGCCAGTTTGGCCAGTTTGTCTTCGCTCACAAGCTCCCCGACATCGACTGGGTGCCAGCTTCCGGCAACGGCGTCACCCTCGACGTATCGCCAACAATACTCAGCCAATCTGACCTCCTCGATCTCGTAGACAAGCTCGCGGCCATGGGGTGGGCAACTCCAGACGCGCGCTGGAGTATGCAGCAAGCGAATCGAAACTGGCACGGCCTCGGCTGTGCTGCGTTCGCGAACCAGTTGACTCTATGGCAACAGCGCGCCGACACACCTGATGCCCACCACAGCGAGGAGATCTGTTATCTCGATCGCTGTGACGGCGGCTTCTACACGCTCACGGCGAACCTGGCATCCCACCGAATCCGCCAGGCGACGGCAGTCACACTCTCATTCCAGCTGGAAGGCCTGCCGCTTGACACTGCGCCGCTGCTGCAGCTCTGCCGCTCGATCGGCGCTCACGAGAGCTTGTACTTCCGACCACGTACTGAGCGATCTGTTGCACGAAGCCGCGCACCTCACATTACCGTCAAAGACGTGCAGGCACTCGCCTACCTGATCGGGCCCGAGCGTCTCTTGTCCGACGCACCGACCGAATGGGTCACAGGCATCGTCATCACCAACCCGTTCTACGCCACGCCCGCGAGCAAGCGCACTGCCGAGCTACCCGTCGGCCTCGAGCTGATACAGGACAGTCAGCACCTGATCTGCGATCTCGCCGAGCACCACAAACTCGACGACCTCAGTCGTTACACCTACGAGTTCCAAGGCTTCGAGAGCGCACGAACGTCGGGAGCTCTAGTTTGTCGGCCCATCGCGAACTGGAACCATCAGGACGATGCAGCACGCGATGCGGCTAGGCCGCCCCGCCGAACTTCAGCTCAGTAACTGGCCGCCCACACAGACGAACGCGGCGGCCGCGCCTGTCCAGCCGCCGCGTTCGAGTTACGTTCCGCAATGCTTCAGGCCGACGACTACCGGCCAGCCGCGGCGCGCACGTGACCGAGCGCTGTCTCCAATTGGTCCGCAATCCGATCAGATATCGCCTCCAAACGTGCCAGTGCCGGCTCACCGTTCGACGCCGTCACAGACCAGCTCAAATCGAGACTACAATCCGGTGACTCCAGAATTGCTTCGCGGCTAAACTTACGCCACCGCGGACTTTCCGTTGCCGTCCGAGTTGACTTCTTGACTTTTGAATGTCGACGATATTCTTGAACGAACTCTTCGAGGTCCGCGCGCTTCAGTGGGTTTGCTTTTAGGGAGAACCTGTTGTCCGAACGAAGGTCATAAACGAGTATCTCCTCCCCGTTCTTCTCTACCGGAGGAGCCTGATCGAAGAAGATCACGTTCGCCTTGACACCGGCCGCGTAGAAGAGACCCGTCGGCAGTCGCAATAGTGTATGAACATTGCAGGTTTCCAGAAGTCGACGTCGAATCGCAGCGCCTGCCCCAGCCTCATACAGCACGTTGTCCGGCAAAACCAATGCCGCACGCCCACCCGGCTTCAGCAACGAAACTACATGCTGAACGAAGTTCAACTGCTTGTTGGCCGTCGCAACCCAAAAATCGGGCCTACGAGCCGTAAGGTCATCGGCAGTACGTCGAGTCTTACCGTCCTTTGAGTAGGTAACACTGCCCTTGACACCGAACGGCGGATTCGTGAGCACGACGTCAACTTGCTGGGCGGGCGGAGTCGCCAAACTGTCAGCGCGACTGATTGGCAGATCGTCGTCCGAATCCGCCGACACGCCGTGCAGCAGAAGGTTCATCGTCGCCAGCCGAGCCACCTCTTCGACAAGCTCAACCCCACGAACTGACTTAGCACGAAGGTGGTCTCGCTCCGCTTTCGTCAGTGTCTTCTTACTGGACGACATATAGTCATGCGCAGCCAAAAGGAACCCAGCGGTGCCACAGGCGGGATCGCTGACCACCTCACCAACGACCGGGTTAACACACTCGACGATGGCTTCAATCAGAGGGCGCGGCGTGAAGTACTGACCTGCACCACTCTTCGTGTCTCTCGCATTTTTCTCCAAGAGCCCCTCATAGGCATCTCCCTTGAGGTCAGCCGAAATCCCGTTCCAGTCGAATGCGCCGATTAGATCCGCCACAAGGAGCCGCAACTTGGCGGGATCCTGGATCTTATTCTTCGCATTTCGAAAGATAAGCCCCAGAGTGCCTGGATACTTCCCAAGCTCCGACAACACCTTCGAGTATCGTTCATGCATCGACGGGGCATCCAAGTCGACAAACGTTTCCCAACCGAGATTCGACGGTACCGCGCCATCACCTTGCTCGTCCGCCATCTTCAAGAAGAGCAAGTACGTAAGTTGCTCTACATAATCGGGGTACGACAGCCCATCATCGCGAAGGACGTTACAGTATTGCCACAGTCGCCGGACCAGTGCCGACGAACTCGTAACGGACTCAGCCCTACCTTTAGCCATCACACCACCTTTAGGAGCTTCAGAACGATATCTTTGATCCACCACTCGTGGCTAAAAGTCTCGATATACGCACAAGCGGCACTTGAGTACGAACTTCTGGGCTTTGCCAGTTCTACCAGGTCACGTATAACAGTCCTGAATTCACCAGCTACCGAACTCAGGTACATCCGACTCGGCTGCGGAGCAAGGCTACTGCCTCTGTCTACAAGCCGTTCTACGTTATGGTAAACGTTGAGACGATCTTCGCGAAACTTTGGCCAGTTCAGGTGTAAATACCGCATACTATCATCGAGACGTTTTTCCGCAGTAGGGTCGCCTTTAAAAATTGGTGCCAGAGTAGCGTCCCCGGACGTATCGAAGCTCAGCATCGCAACGTCGATAACGTTTGTCGGATCAAGTAAGGTCGGTTGTTCCAGGCGAATTTCATCGGTTTCAACATATGCACGCTTCGTTGGGTCGATAAGAGGGAAATGATCAGCCTTGCCGCTGGATTCTCCCGTATCCGGATTGACTCGAGGTCGATTCGCGCGGTGACAACTCAGTCGAAGGTTGGTCCAGTCGAATGCCAGCCAGTAGTACCCCTCATGCTCGTCGTCCTCTGCGACCCTGCCCTTGGGGCGAAAATGGTCAATATCGTCATCGGATCCAGGGTTCTTCGACTCTGTATACCAGCACTTTCCGTACGAAAACTCGTCAAAGGCCTTTCGAAGGGCAACCCAGCGGGGACGATACCGTTTAATAAGAGCGGCACGCAACTCTGGGTCTGTCTCCTTGTTAACTTCGGCCTGAGCTTCCTTTAGAGGCGGGATCAGGTCCCGAATCTTCGGCTTCAGCTCTTCCTGGTCAATAAACCTCACTCTTCGACCCCCTCGCTACGAAGCTCCGCGATTAGTTCACGTGCGAGCTGGTCACGAGCACGAAGCTGCTCCGGCGTAAACTCTACAGCCTCACTCCACGCGGGATCTTCTCGTTCCGTCCACGCACGAACAAATAGCTGATATAAAGGGTCCCGAGTTGCCTGCGTGAGCCCCTTCCCATGCAGGAACTCATTCAATTGCCGGAGCTCATCTTCTTCCTCCGGCGTCTTTTCCTTGACCGCCAACCTTCGCTGCCGGTCAAGGTCAGCCTGCGTCTGCGAATCGAGAGTGGAACGCAGCCGAAATAAGTCGCTGGTGAGAATCGCCGCCACGCCCATTCCCTGCGGATCTTCGTCGGGAACATCAACTATAGCTCGACCATCATGTCCGCGCCGCAAAATGCTGACCTGTTCGCGTTTAAGGCCAGCGAAGACCAGCGGATCATGAGACGACATGACAATATGGCAGCTCTCTTCACGCTCACGCATACGAATAAAGCGGTCCAAGAATGTGAGATACTGCGTGCTCCAGATGGGGTTCAGGTGCGTATCAGGTTCATCGAGCAAGAAAAGGGCTTCGTCTCGAGCAGTAAACTTGAGCAAGCCCAGCAAGAGCAGGAGTTGCTGCTCCCCTTCACTCAAATCGCGGTATGTAACCTCTCCTCCACCCCCCGCAGGAGTCATACGGACCCTTGTCCGAACCTCTCCTAAGAGCTTGGAGAGATGAGTGCTCTCCAGGGCGGTGAAGAACTCATATTGCGAATCATATGTTCGGTAAACCTGTTCGAGTGCAGAGGCATCTCGAAGGAATAGGTAAAGGCTCTCAACCCGAGCAGTCCGCGTAAACTCCTGCGGAACGCGTCGCTCCATGCGCATAGGCAACGTTGCGGCCGAATAGAGCCGGTCTAAGAACTGGCTCACCTCGCCTTCAGCATGCCAGAATCGTTCGTCCCCCCCGTTCTTACGACGCCATTCAGGCTCATTCATGACGAATAGCACGCTGTCAAGACCATCGATCTGCAAGTGTTCACGCAAGAAGGCGCGGTCTTCGTCGTCGCCAGACGCAGCCGCCTCCATAAAGAAGGCTAGGAGAACGAACTGCCCATGCAGAGTCTGCGCATAGAAGAGCCTCCGCAATTCGTTCGGATCTTTGATGTTCTTAGGTCGCCGTTCGGGCGGCTTGATGATCCAGTTGTAAAATCGCTCTTTATGCTTCTCATACAGCGAAGCAAGGCGGTCGCTGGGGCCGGAGTAATAGCCAAAAACGAAGGCCGGCCTATAGAGAGGTTTGCCGGATTCATCAACGGCCATAAACCGCTTCTTCGTCAAATCCGTGTAGGCCGAAATAAGCGCCTCTTCGTCCTTGACGCGGAAGGTCGGAGAGGCGTCAGCTGCAGCGGTGATCCACAGCCGATTCCCACGGCAATAGTATTCAATCTCGTACCCGAACGGAGCTGGCGCATCCAGATCGAGGTTGCGAAATATGAGTGTCAGCGCTTCGATGAGATTAGATTTTCCAGCACCATTCTCCCCCACCAAGACGGTATAAGGAGACTCTTGGTCAAAGTTGACATGCAAATCCCGGAGGTTCTTGAATTCATCAATCGCAACTCTAACTAGTCGCATCTTCAAGAACCTCCAGGACAGCGTTCTCAGCTGTGCGACCAGTCACGCTTCGCAGCGTGACATCAAGTTCAGCCCTTAGCGCGACGTAGAATTCTTCAACATCCTGAGTAGAATCGGGCTCAAAGCCGGCTTTCCGCAACAGTTCACGTAACTCGAGTGAGCCGCCAGCCTCGTGCAAGACATCAGCCAAGCGTCCACGACGGTGCATGCCGCGGGTAGCGCGCTCGATCGATCGCTGTTCATTATCATCGACTTGCGCCATCAGTTCACTCGATTCACTGAGGTCTACCGTACTAAATTCGCTTGGGTCGATCGGCGAGTCGCCAGCGTGTTTAGCCAGTAGAACGTCAGCCGACTCGTCCTTGGGATCCTGGTCTGCGAGAAGACCCGCCGTTGCAGAGGCGAACAACTCAGCCTCCATGCCACTCAAACTATCGAGCGCTGTGCGGATACCCTGCTCTTGAGCGGCAGAATTCTCGAGCCTCCGAGCCGCATCATCTACGATGCGACGTTGTTCTGCATGCGGCGGTACCGGCATCGGGATCGCGGCGAAGCGTTTTACTGATAGGTGCGCGATATTGGTCGTCCAACGAGACGACGCTCGGAACACACCTGAATGCAGGTAGTGCCGAAACACGAGCAGTGCATATTCGGATAGAACGAGCCAGTGCGGCCGAAACCGGATAAGCGAGTTCTGGAAGCAACACCCGGGCACTTCGTCCCGGTATATCGCTGGCCGACCGACAAGCTCCGGACTTTGGCCTTCGTTCAGCAGGACGTCCCCGTCGCGAAGTGCAAACCTCTTGTATTCAGTCGGCGAGAAAGGCATCTCAAAAACATCTGACGTGTCGATGCGGTTTTCTTGCACGTTAGCGACGCGAAGATATGGACGCAAGTTAGGTCCACCACTTTCACGTGGGTTCCTAGCCTTTCCAAGCAATACCTGTCCCGTCTGGCCTATTTCCACGGCGGTCCAGCCCGGAGGCACGGAAGCCACTGCCTCAGGCTCCACGCCCCGCTCCTGGCTGTCGTCCGTGCCTTCTGCGAAAGTGAGCTGACTTGACCCGAGGTCATCGCTGATCTGCGACATCAGCATGTCAGCTGATTCAAACTCGCGATTCTCACGCTTGGCGATCTCATACTCATGCTCGACCAGTTCACCAGCGACAGCAGCGGCAATAATTTGTTCATTTTGTTCGCGCGTAAGTTCGAGCGTATCTTCGAGAAGCTTCCGAGCTGACGTAAGTTCCTCAAGCCGCCTTGCGGCTTCTTTGACGATGCGGCGTTGTTCAGCTAGGGGTGGCAGCCGGAAGTCCAGCATGGCGAGGCGCTTCGCACCGAGATGCTGGATCCCGACACCACGAGCTGTGCGAGCAAAGACGCCTGACGCAGCGTAGTGCTGAAATACGATCAGTGCGTACTCGGGCAGGACTGCTCGTGGTCTGAACCGAATAACTGTGTTCTGATAGCAACAGTTCGGCACTTGGCCCTGCCATATCGCCGCGCGCCCGACTTGTGCTGAACTGCCAGACGCCTCGGTAAGGAGTATGTCGCCAACCCGGAGCGAGTACACCAACCGCTCGTCAGGCGTGAAGTCCATCTCTGACAGGTCAGAGATGTCCAGGCCAGCCGGCGTAATGTTTGCCGCGCGCACGTACTTGGTTGAGTATCGCCCGGTGTGTTTGTCAGGCGATCGTTGACGCCCTAAGCGCACATCGCCGACCGCACCAACCTCGGTCAGGATCCATCCGGCAGGAAGGTTATCCTCGTCATGCTGGCCCACCTGCCGGCTCCCTGCCCCTTCGTCACACGTCGTTAGTGCACATCACGCAGCGAGCGCCCTCGATACGCGGGCACACGCCGGTTTGTAGCCTACATGCAGCAGTGACTGCGAGCATGTAGGCTGGTCGCCCTCATCTGGCTACATAACGTAGTGTCTCGGTCACGTGTCCTTGACGTTCCCGATCAGTGGTGGTCACCGTCGGCTATCGCGCTCGAAGCACTGCAGGTTGTCGATAACACGATCTTGCGAGTGTTGAACTGGACGAGCGACGACATCCCCGAAATACCTACCCAAGCTGACCAGTGCGAGGGCCAATCAGCGCGTCTCGTAACCCAGCGGCCTCTGACCAGGCCCGATGCGACTCAGCTGTTCGAGCGGAGACTGCGGCCGACGGGTCAGAAGACCGACGTGGGTGGGCCGGAGTGCCGACTCGCCCCCGCGGTTAGGGCCGGCGAGCAACTCCACCCTGTCGACGCCTCCAGCGTTGGAACTTGCATGGTTAGAGTTGCTGGCGGCGATGGCAACGAGGGGAGCAGTGCATGAGCAAACCGCACGTTAGGTTTGTAGCGAAGACGATCAAGGGCCGCTTCTCAGACCTCATCGATGTGTCGGACCAGACGAACCCTTCGCCGGAAGCGCGCCACCAGGCATTCCTCAGCAGAGGTCTTGCCGCTCTGGCTCGTCAGATGGTGAGCCCGTGCACGGACGTCACCGCGGCCCAGTCGGTTGTCGATGGCCGAGACGATTGTGGCGTCGACGCGGTCGCGGTGGATCCACCCTCGCCACAGCCACACATCTGGCTCATCCAAGCGAAGTGGAGCGACGGCCTCAAGGGCACGTTTGGCATGGACGAGGTCAACCGGATGATCGACGGCCTCAACTACATCGTTGACTTGAACTTCGAAAAGTTCAACAACCGATTCAGGCCCCACATTCCCCAGCTCGAAGAGGCGCTTGACAACGCCAGCCCCAGGATCACGCTCGTCTTGGCGTTAATGCGCGTCGACCCATTGCACCCTGACATAGTGCAGCTACTCAAGGAAAAGATTAAGCGCTTTAACCAGGTCGAGGAGATGGTAGACTATAAGATACTAGATCTCCGGGATTTCCACAGAGCGCTTCTTGGCGATGCGGCCGCCCCGAAGATCGATACACGTGTGCAACTTCAAGGATTTGGCCAAGAGATCAGCCCTGCCCGAGCTTTTTACGGGACAATGACTGCCCCTGCAATCGCCGATTTATTTGCCGAGCATCGGCGCGGATTATTTGCTCGAAACATCCGCGATGCACTGGACCTAACTGACGTAAACGTGAAAATCAGGAACACGTTGCTTGACCAACCGGAACATTTCTGGTATTTCAGCAACGGTATTACAGTGCTATGCGAATCCATTCAGCCCATTGGCAGAAGTCTTCCGGGAGGCGTAGGCGACTTTGCCCTCACGGGCGCGAGTGTCGTAAACGGCGCGCAGACCGTCAGTGCCATCCACAGGGCTTTTAGCGAGAACCCCGATCAAGCGCAGCACGGCCGCGTTCTAGTGAGGTTAATATCCCTGGAGAATTGCCCTCCCGGGTTTGGAGATCAGGTCACTACCAATACAAATACGCAAAACCCGATCGAAGATCGCGACTTCAAATCGTTGGACAACGCCCAAATAACGCTTCGAGACGAGTTCGCTCTTGCCCTAGGTTTGAGCTACGTGATCCGACGCGGGGAACAAGTGCCGGACCCAGAGCACGGCTGCTCCATTACTGAGGCAGCAGAAGCTTTGGCAGCAACTCACGAAAAACCTGAGTACGCGGCGTTAGCCAAGCGTGATCCCTCCGCCTTGTGGCAAGATGAGGCGTACCAAGAGCTGTTTGGCGCGACACCGAACGTCCATCACGTCTGGAGAAGCGTCCAGTTGCTACGCGTCGTTCGCAACGAACTTGCCAAACTGCGCGACTCATCGGTATCGCGGCCAGCCGCTATGGCGGGATACGGCGACTTGCTCATTGCACATGTCGTCTATCAGCAACTCGACAACACTGATATCGAAGATCCCGACGGGACGTGGGACAAGCAACTCGCCCAAGTGCCGACACTTGTGGCAGACGCCATAAAATGGTCGCTTCAGTCGATAAACCGAGAGTTTGGCCCAAAGAGCCACATTATCGCAGCGGTCCGCAACACTGAACGCATACGGCGAGTGGTACGTAGCGCGGTTACTGGCATGTCGGCTGACCCATCGAGCGCAACCGAGCGCCAGGAACGTGCGCCGCGTGTGCGTCAGATCGAGACAGTCAAAACCCTGTTGACTGCAGAGCGTATTTCCGACGGAACAGTTTTGGAATTCCGGCCGGTCACGCGGACAGATCGCCGCGAGATGGCGGGCTGGCTAGACGAAGACGCGGCGCGCGGCCGGGCGGTTTGGCGCAATAATGACCGCGCGCAGTTGCAGTGGCAGGCAGACAAGAAGTGGTATTCACCAACCGGACTGGTGCGCAAAATGCGTACCATGGCGTACGGCATGGAACAACCCGTGCAGGGCACACTCTACTGGTACGTTCCCGACGAGGGATCACTAATCGATCTAGCTGACTCCATTCGGGCAGAGCAAGATCTCGTTGTGGAGGAGGAGTCGGTACCTGGCGACGCCTAGACCTTATTTGAGCCGCCTTATCGCGAAGACATCTTCTCGGTGCTGACGGAGCTGGGTCTGGACAATCCCGGCACGAGTGGCGTCAGGCAACTCGGCGACCAGCACCTCGAAGTGCTGGTCTCGTAACGCAGCGGCAGCCCATGATCGGCCGGTCCGAAAAGGCTTGGCAGCGGCCTCGTCCGAAAAACACAAGATCAACCGCGGCCGTACGGGCAGCGTCGACGCGATCCAGCTGAGTTTGAAGGCATCGGCCAGGACTTTGTGTCATTGAGCTGCTTTCGGCGGACCCTGGTGTGCCCATGCCTCGACGAGCACCGTGCGGCCGTCATCAACGTCATCGACCTCGACTCTGGCACCGGTCGAGGTCTCGATCGGCTGCGGGCGCAGCGCAATGCCGAGCTCGTTCGCGACCCAAGTGATCATCAGCAGCTCAGCAGCGCGCTGCTCGGTGTTCGATCCGGGTGGCACCTCGGTCGACGGGGTCACGAGCACCGCTTCCGTAGGCTCTGCCGCAGTACGAGGCTCGACCGAGTCCGACGGGCTGGTCATAGGGCATCGCCATTCGACTGGTCGGCTACCTGCGCCGCTTCCTTGCTCGTCTTGGCCAAACTGCGCAGTCGGCCGTCGAGCTGGCGATGCAGTGCAACGGCTCGTTCGACGCTCCATGCCACGGCCTTTTGCCGCGCGCTGTCGTCGGCATCCTCGAGATCGAACCCTTCGAGGTAGGTGGCGACACGGCTGCCTCGGTTGTTGTTGAGTCGGTCCCAGCTCAACTCGGATCCAAGGGCCTGCTGCAGGGCCTCACCATCCGCGGCGAGCTGGTCGTAGATCCACTTGGTGGAGCCCTTGTCGCCGGTGTCGAGGTAGATCTCGACGCGGTAGCCCTGCTTGCTGAACGACAGGCAGTAGTAGCCGAACGGGCCGGCGGCGAAGCTGCACCAGCTGGTGACCTGGGTCTTTGGGGTGCGGATCGTGGGGTAGGCGGTTGCCATCAGGTCGAAGACGTCTTCGAAGAAGGCCATGCGCTGCTGGTTCTTCGGCGAGACGGAAGCCTTGGACGTCTCCTTCGCTGCTTTGGCCCAGTCGTTCGGCTCCACGACAACATCGAGCACCGGCGCACGCAGCGAATCGCCGATGTGGACCACGCTGACCTCGATGCCGAAGGCGCGGACGTCGGAGTCGGTCCGCTCGTTGAGCCAGATCAGTGCGCTGCGGTGCTCCTCGCGCAGTCGCGTCGTGATCCAGATGGCAGTCGACGCTTCGAGGCCACTGGCGTAGACGAGCAGCTGTCCGAGGTGCGAGTGGTCGCTGGGCTCGAGCTGGTTCTCGATCACAACAGGCTTGCCGTCCGGGTCCGTGGCGTGAATGTCGAGACGGAAGTCGCCGACCAGCACCTCCTGCCCCTCCACTGTGAGCGGCAGACCGATCGCGTCGCTGAGCACGTCAATGTTTGCGGCCAGCCACGGCGTGAAGTCGCCAGCTTCGTTTTGCCAGATGTCACGAGGGCTCGCGAGCCGCTCCAGGCGTCCGAGGCCGTATGCGTCTTCTCCCATCGCTCAGAGGTAGCACGCTCCATCTCATCGGCGCTATGCGCGGACAAGAGTTCCCTGAATACCTGGCGGCCACGTCGACCCCCCACTATTGCGCTCGCGTCACACTGTCGTTATGTCGAAGTCCACGCTCGAGGTCCTAAGAGCGCTTGCAGACTGGTCGCCCTGGGTGCCGTTCGCCGCGGCACGCGAGACGGCACCTCGCCTGCCAGGCGTCTATCTCGCCCGCGAGGGCGCGGACGGCGAACTCGTCTACGTGGGGATGGCCGGCGAGCGGAGCGGCGCTGGCATCCGTGGACGCCTCACCCGGTATGCCAGCGGGAAGGCGATCGCCAGCGGCCTCGGTGAAGCTGCATTCGACCGTGCTCTCGCGGATCCCGCATGGTTACGTATGCGTCTGGCCGAAGCCGAGGCCGGCCGGCCGAAACGAGCTGCGCAGTGGGGCAAATTAGCTCTCGAACATGCCGACCTGCACCTCTGCTGGTCTGTCACGGCCGACGAACTTGCTGCCCGCGCTCTCGAGCAGACGATCATCGGTACTTTGCAGGCGCACAGTGGGTTGTGGAACCGCAGGCGATAGGTAGGCTTGGCGCTCCTCTCTGAGCTTCGTTGGAACTTCGCAGGCACGTTTCGTCTCAGCAAACATGCTGTCGATCATGAGGGATCGATGCCCATACTTCAGAGATGACATTGACGTCCGGGCCTGCACCGATATCAGTTCAACGCGGCTGGGAATACGCACGCTGCGCCTTCGCACTGCGCCAAGACTTGACTTCCGCGGGCGCGGAAGCCCTCTACGACCATGCCCTGAACAACGGTCTCGCCGTCATCGTTGCGACCGCCTGGCCAGATGCAGAGCTCCAGCCGGTCGAACGAAAGGCTTCCACGCCAGGTGCGCTCAGGGTCAAACCAGCTTCAGAGCTCTTGAAAACTCTGGTCGAGAAGGCTGAAAGCCACACGGTCACCGTGTCGGGAGACAGACCGGCGGCGACGCAAGTGCGTGTCACCGACATACAGCTTTCATCGGACTCCGACGGAGAACCGCAAGTGGTGACGATGACGGCGTCAACTCTTGGCGAAAACGACCCGCCTACGACCACGTTCTTCTTCGGCGAAAATCAGGAAGAGCAGATCGTGCCCGCCGACACGGTCACGATCAACGTCGCAGTCCTACGAGAAGCGATCGAAATCGTCCACCCAGTTCGACATGGACGGGCAAGAACCGGCTCCCTCGAGCAACGGCACCTCGATGCGCTCCTTGCGTTAGACGAACACCCGCGGCTTCAGGGATTGGATGGCCTAGAGGTGGACGCGAGCTACGTCGAGGACAAAGCTCGGGACCTATGGCTCTGGGACAACGCCGTCGACTACCTGGAGCTACTCAGCGACGACGAGATCGCGCGTCGCGTCGAAGCCGCCGATGCTCATGCCCATAGAAGTGCAGCTGAATGGGGCCTGCAAAGCTGCCCAGTGTGCAATAACGAAACATTGATTCCAACGCACATCGATGACTTTGGACTAGGGATCGGCGTCGGCACCTGTTTCGTATGCGGGTTCTGGAGGAGTCAACGGGCCGTAGATGAGGAATCCCAGAACATGATGTGGGAACTTCACCATAAATACGATTGACCTCACTAAAAGACCACAATTTCAGAATCTGATCAGTGGCGCTGTCGATCCCCGCTGACTCGACCTGGGAGCTATCGCTTGTACGCGAAGTACACCTTGTCATCGCCGACAGTGCCTACTTGGATAGTCAAGTCGCCGGGCGCGTCCACGAAGCCGACGCGGAAGGTGAGGTTCTTGCCGGGAAGGATCTCCTGGCTGGGCGATCCGCCGAGGCCCGCTGCGGAGTCGTAAACCTCATCGGCGGGGGCGTTCCCTGCAGTGGCCTGAATGAGCAGCATAGCCGCCGACCACGGCTTGTCTGAGTGGTTCGCGACGGTGACCTGGAAGCTGGTGGCTTTGGCGTTCTGCTTCGGTGCCGCGTTGTCGCTGGTGGTGAATGCTTTGGGGTCGGCGATCGTGATGTCGACGTCGGTGCCGCGGTGGGTCTGCCCGACCGCGTAGGTCTGGCCGGTGGCATTGTGGTCTGCGGCAGGCGCGCCGAGTTTGGCGTTGAGATCGGCGACCGCGGCGTTCTGGGCGACGACCGTGAATACGACCGCCAGGACGCACAGGGCCACCCCGATCCCTGCCAGGACCTTCTTCGTGCCGAAGAGCGCGATGACGCCGAGGACGAAGCCGACGCCGGCGGCGATCGCGGTGACGTTGTTCAAGAAGATGACCGGCGAACCGACCGCCCCGACGATCCCGAGGATGAGCGCGGTCCAGGCCAGTGCCGCGAACTTGGCTGGCTTCGGCATAGGCGTCGGGGTCGGGGTCGGTGCCTCGGCAGAGGGACGTTCGGACGGATGGCTCATCGCGTATAACTCCAGAAGTCGAGAGACCGCTCCGTCGACCGGAGCTGCGTTGTTGGTGAACGTCAAGCACTTCGCAGAGTTGTGACAATGTGTTACGGCAGCCGGTCCGTAGTAACCGGAACGTCACCATCGTTGATCTAATCGGGTGAACCGCGGCGGCGCACCCGCAGGCACGCGCCGCCCCGCAATCGCCTCGGATACTCGCCAGCACCTGGACCGGCCAGATCGACACCGTGGACGGGGACGTGCTCATCGTCAGCGAAGAGTTCGCCGGTGCCGGGCGTCGCATCGACCGAGGGCCACGTGGTGGTCACCGAGCACAAACGGACTGACGGAGCGCACCTCAATCTCCAGGCACCGCTACGGCGCGATGGTCTCCGCGCCCACCTTCGGCGACGTCAGCAAGGCGAATTCAGGTACTAAGATTTTGTATCGTCAGCTGCACCATCCGCAAGCGAATTAACCCACTGCGAAAGTCGCCTTGTGTCTTCGCCTACCGGAAGAGACTTAGCAAGGCTTTCAAACAAGCCATCCCGCGCGTACCGCCGAAAGTTAAAGTACGGCATCGGAGGCTTACCGTATCGCCAGGGCACGGCAGACCACGGGACGCTATTCGCCATTTTGAAGCGCACCGCATCAAATGCCTGTCGCCGGGCTTCCAGTTCATACGTACGGTACCTGCCTCCTCCTCGGCGCGGAGGAAAGCAGGAACAAAGAATATCCCACTCGCTGTCAGTCAAATCCGTGACGGCCGACGCAGTTACACTCTCCCATACTCGGAGCAATTCAGGTGGACTCGCCTGCTCCGCGATATCGAATCCATCCGGGAGAAGCTCGTAATCCGAGCTAGGCGAAGCTTCCTTCACATAACCGACCCTGTCAGCCAATTCCATGAGTTGATCGTGCGTGGCGTGCACATCCAGCCACGTCGCCACGTCCGCCTTCATATCCTCCGCGGGCACGCCCCAATCACTCCTGCCTTCAAGCAGCTCCCCGAGTGACGGCACTGCGGCAACCGCGGCGCGACGAACCAGCCAGCCGAGTTCACCGGGATCATAGGTATCAATAAGCTCGTCCGTCCAGCCCTCGTCGCTATGCTCCGGGCCGATCGCCGAAAGCTCCTGCAGCCAAGGCAGTACGTCAGACGGCAGACCAGCAGACAGGTACTCGCTGGCTGCAGCCCTGAGCTCAGCGGTCCACCCTTGGGCACCGTTCCCAGGAACCCCCAGGTCGTAGATATTCCCGAAGGTGGGATCAAGATGGTTCGCCAATAGCTCATACTGCATATATTTTATATATACCTCGAATTACGTCGTTTATCAAGGTCGACAAGAGATGGAATATGACGCATCCAGCATCTTGGAGCACGCACAGCTTAGCCCCATAAAAAGCACGAAGAAGCCCGGCATCATCGGGTGCCGGGCTTCTTCGTTTGCTCACACCGTTAGATCACGGATGCCACCCAACGCCCTGCTTCAATCCGGTCAAGGCCGGGCAGCTTGCGAGAACCCTGTTCAGGTAGGGCATCGCAGCCAGGTACACCTTCAGGCGGTTGGCCAATGACCGCGGAGACCTACTGCAGGCAACGGATGCCGAGACGGTGGGCAGGTGCAGCCGCACACTCAGTCGACGATGCATCCAGCCGCCTCTCCCCATCGTGCGCACGTACGACACGGGCGCAGCGGCAAAGTGCGGGTCGACATGCGGAGTGCCCGCCGCCAAACCGGTGTCCCATCGCTACGCTGGCCGCACATCAGCTGCCAGGTGTCACCGCGCCACGCACCCCTTGCCGAAAGGTTCGTTCATGGCCCAGAAAGTTCTTGTAGAAATCGTCGATGACTTGGACGGCGGGGTCGCGACGCAGACGGTGCCGTTCGCGCTCGACGGCCTCTCGTACGAGATCGACTTGTCGGACGAGAACGCCCAGACGCTACGCGAGCAGCTCGCGCGTTATATCGACGCAGGTCGACGCGTCGGCGGGCGGCGCATTCGGACCGCGGTCGGCCAGTCGACGACCTCCGGCGGCAGTCACAACGGGCCGGCAACCGCCTCCAACCGAGAGCGCAACCAACGAGTGCGGGCCAGGGCGCAAGCCAATGGCTACAAAATCTCCGATCGTGGGCGAATCTCCAACGAGGTCTATGCAGCATTCGAAGCCGGTGAATCAGCCGTGCCTGTTGTCGAACTTGAACCTGCCGCGGAGACGCCTGCCAAGCCCGCGCGGAAGCGTGCACCGAGGAAGAAGACTGTCGGCAAGTAATCCGAGGGAACAGACCCCACAGGTCGGCGCCGGTAGGGCCATGCGCCGGTCATTACCCATCTCGTCGAAGCGCGGACATCTAACTCTGACGACCGGTAGCACCTCAACCTCGCTGAGTCATCAGTGTGAAGACCGACGTGGGAGCCTTGAGGTCGAAGAAGGTCGGGCGCGAGGGCGAGGATGCCCTCGGTCTCAGCCTGAGGACCAACATCCACTCGACGACGACAGCATCTCGAAGCCCCTTATCATCATGGGAAGCATTTCCACGGTGGGCGGAACTTGGTTGAATGGCAACGTGGCTCTTGGCATCAGCACGAACTGCCATATCAGTACCCGAGCAGCCAGAGTCCGCTGTTCGTTTTGCCGAATCCCTGAACCTTGACTATCCAGTCGGTTCGCCCGATCGCTGAGGCGGCTTCGACGAATTCGCGCCACAACGGTTCGCGCCAACTTTTCTCGCGCCGTGTCACCATTCCGATGATCATGGCCGCAGCCAGGCCGCGAGCATGCCAATAGCGGTTTTGGTGACGGCGCATGGCCACCGCAGCCGTGTAGTAGCTATCACTGACCTCGACGGGGACATCTTGCATACCGTGGATTTGTTCCCTCGCCTGGTCGCTGAGGCGCATTGTGTCGAACACCGATTCTTCGACGCCGTACATGAACAGGCCAGCAGTACCGAATGTCGACAGCGTCAACCGCTGAATATTCAGCAGGTCTAATTGATAGTTCAGCTTGTCGCGGACGAACCAGTCCTGGAGGTTGTCGACCTGCAGCTCAATGGTTCGTGTGTCTTGCGCCAGAACGCACAACCTCACGATGTGCATTCGGAATTCGGGCACCCAGCGGAGACCGCGAATCCGCTGCAATTGAGTGAATGCCTGCTCGGCCTCTTCCAAGCGGGAGTAGCTACTAAGAGTCCCGTTCGCGTCGCGATACGGCCGGGTCGCGAACTGTGCCATATCCTCAAGCGAGAACTCAGTGTCCTCGTCGGGATCATCCTCCCAGACCGCGAGTTGCCTGGTGAGCGCGACTTCGGTGGTCGCCTGGGTCAGCTGGGCGTCAAGGAGCGCGTCGTGCAGGTAGAAGCGGGAGGGCTGGTCGTTGACGGTCATCAAAGAGCGCCGTGCGCGCACTTCGTGCGCCTGATCCAGCCATTCCTCCGCCCGGGCCAGGTGGCTCATCGGGTCTGCGTGATCCGCACCTGGACCCGCTCGCAGGTGAACGCGGGCCAGTCGACGTGCGGCGTCGATCGCGCCGCGGACAGCACCGATGTCTCCGCCAATGCGGATGTAGCAGGTGAAGGCGTGTTCCAGGGCCGCGACGGCATCAGTCCACCGGCACTGATCGTAGTGGAAACGCGACAGCGACATCGCATTCTCGGCGCTGCCTTTCATCTGGGGAATGTCATAGCCGTCCAGCGCAGCCGTCACCTGTTCCTTGGGGAACGGCTTAATCCCGTCCACAACGTGGGCAAGCTGGTATGAGAGCTCCCATTCGGTATCACAGTGGAGCCGAATGCGATTCGCCTCCTGATGTTGCTCGGTCGACACCTCGCCGAGCAACCATGCGCCGTCGTTGTCGCGACTGAACCCGGCATCCATGACGACGGTGGTCATCAACTCTGAGTAGAACTCGAAGAACAGCGACACGAACTGATCGCGTTCGGTCTTGTCGTATCCCTGCCAGAGTGCGCGAATCGCCACGATGGCGTACAGGTGCTTCACCGATTTCACGGCCTCCATGACGGCGGCACCGATTTGCCGGTACGCCCGGACGACCATCGTGCCGAGTCTTGCCAGGCGCTTCACATCGTCAGCAGACAACGATTGTAAAACCGCCGGATCCGTGGCGTCGAACTCAGTAACAGCCCGCGCCACGTGGGGTGCCCACAGAACTATGTCGCCCATCAGCGGCTCGTCCGGCTTCCACTCGTCGACGGTAAGCAGTTCGTCGACCGTGTCACGCACTCGTTTGTAAACGCCCGCAGCCTGCTCACGGCGGAGTTCGCGCAGGATCGCCAAGGTGAGTTGGTGCATGACGATGCGGCCACCCTCGGAACGAATGATCCCGAAGTCAGCCAGCCCGCGAAGGCCCGCGTCCCGTTCTATCCCCGCGACGGGGTCGAGGTAGACCAGTGTCGCCGCCTTCTGCAGAGTTGCGCCGGGCCAGCGGTGCGCGGCGAGTGCTGATGCCACATGGTTGTTCAGCGAGCGCATCGCCTCCGCAGCCGCTTCGGCTGACCCCACCGCGATACTGTCTACCCAGAGGAACCTCAACATGTCCTCGGTCACCAGGCCGGGCACGGTGAACAGAATGTAGTCAAGGGCACGAAGTGCTTCAGGCGAACCAACAAGCCGGTCGAGCGCTAACTCATAGATCCTCGTCAGCGTCGGCTCGGCTCGCCCACCGCCGGCTAGCCTCAGTGTGTGCGCGGGCCGCTGCGACAACGCGGCACAGTACTCTGCAACCGGCCGGCCAGTGGCGCGCAGGAACGAACAGGAGTGCTCCATCGCCAACGGACGCCCTCTAAGGGCGATCATGAGACGCCGGATGTCCTCGTCCTCGACTCCGGGAAGTCTGGAGCGAATCATCTGCTCGGATTCTGCAGCCGTCATATTGGACAGTTCGAGCAGGGGACCGTCGTATCCGTCGTATCCGTCATATCCGCCGTTCTGCGGCGGACGCTCGAGGCTGGTGAAGATCAGGAACGATGACGAGCTGCGGGCCGCTGCCATGAGGGTTTTCGCGAGGTCGTCATATGGCATGTCATCGAAGACAAGAACCTGCGGCAGGTTGCTATTGCTGAGTCGGCTCACAAACAGGGCCTTCCACGTAGCCGAATTGACCTCGGCAGGGTTCGCACCTATGTCTACGAGCAACTGTATAGCTCTGTCTTGGAATTCTTTTTCGTCCCGTGGCTTGAAGAAGGGAACATCACGCTCAGCAATGAGGTCGCGGTTGGCTGCCAGCGCCAGTCGGCTCTTGCCCGTTCCAGCATCGCCCCACAGCCACACAAACGACTCGCCAGTGTCCCGGAGCTGTCGGATCGCCTGCTCGTAATCTGAACGGGGCACATACTCATCGGCGAGAACCGACCGGACGACCAGCATCCGGCCCGTCTGCACTCGCTCAGGCGTCGAGGTGAACGGAAAGGCTGGGTTGGCGATAATTTTCGCGAGCGATTCTCGCAATAGCGATAGATATCGCCTCAGCGTTGAGCCACCCCCGTCGAACCCAATCGCGTCCTTTAGCGCCTGAAGCACCTTGTTATAATGCTTGCTGCCAAAATCATCGTACGCGACATCATCCATGTCGACTTCTTTGACTGCTGGATGACCACTCGGTGAACCGTCGAGATTGAAGTAGCGCAGGGCCACTTCCTGATTCGTTACTCGCCTGTCCGGCTTCCACTTTCCACCGCTCGGGAAGTTGCCGTCAAGTTGGTTGATCGCTGCCCGGAGTGTTAACTCGACCGCATGGGCGCGGTTCTGGTTCCATGGCTCGAGGAAGTTGTCCTCGGCAACTCTGCCCAATACGCGCAGTTCGAGCGGCCCTAACGCCTTGTAGCCGTCCTGGGCAGGGAGGCCGAACACGCGAGGTACCAGCCGCTCAGCCACCGACTGCAGGTCAGCCTTGACGTCCTCTACCTCATACGATCTGTCAACCTCCACCGCGCCAGTATGCACGACCCCGGCGCGCGTAGCCGGGAGGCCGACCTGGCGATGACACGGCCTCGTCGGTCGTCAGCCTCGTCACCAGCGGCGGAAATCTTCGTTGGAGATATGGCTGTCAAGGTACCGCGCTGTCGACTCGTCGAGCCAGTCGGCCCAAACAAGTCGTGGTACGACGCCGTCCGCCACTGCCACTTCTTGCCCGAGACCTTCACTTTGAAGGATTGCCACGATCCCTTCGACGATCTGCGCTTTCACTTCAGGATTACCAGTATTTCGGCGTAGTAGGTCCACGGCCATCTCGACCGCAGGGCCCCTTGAATATTCCGATGCCAGTTCGCCTACCGCCATCTCGCGGTACACATCGAGGGCGTTCGACAGGTCCGCTCCATTCTTCGACAGGTCATCCATTAGGTCATCGAGGAGCTCGTTGTACATATGAAGCTCAGCGGACCCATCACTTAATGGAGACCCTTCTCTTTCAAATTGGGTCTTTTCCGCCAGGGCCAACGCGCTCACAAGTCCGGCGATCTGACGCGGTTCCATCTTCTCCAGATCGAACGGCGAGTTCAGTCGTTCCCGTTCGTCGTGTTGTTCCGGTGTTGCTGCTGGTGGGGCACCTTCGTGCTTCATAGCTGATTCCTGTTTAACAAGATCAACTATGCGGTGAGCAGCCTACTTTGTCAATACATCTTACCTCGCACGCACGCGTATCGGCTGCCCTCTCGCCTGGTCCAGGACTTGACGCTCGACTTGGCGCTCACCTCCAGGACCAAGGTGAGCGCCAAGTCGAGCCTTAAAACCTATCACGAACAAGGGCGACTTGGGATCGTTTGATTTGCCCGCTACACACTGCGAGCTGGTACGACCGGCTCCTTGATAACGCAATAGAGGAGGTGCAGTGAACCCGCAATGGATCGACGTGGCTCTCGTCATCGGCGCATACCTGGTTGGACGTTTCCAGCAGTTTGCGCGCGATGCGAAACTGGCAATGAGTAAGAAGTAGGTTCGCTGGGGCGGGTGGTGGTGCCGTGCCGGTTGCCCCCACTCGCCCCTCACCAAAGAAAAGGTGCATCCATCGCAGCCTCGGTCACGGAGAGGACACGTTTGGGGATTTCCTGATCCTCGGGCGCACCGACGGCGATGGGGTTGCTCCGCAAGGTTGATGGTTGAGGTGGCACCGTGCCTGACGTCCAGGTGCCACACGACCGACGCTCCAGAGCTGGCGGGGTCGGGTTAGCCAGCCCTATTCGGTGTGCTTTAGTCAGCTCAAGCATCCAGCAGGCGGGACAGCCCACTACGTGTCGTTGCCGCCCTTCGCCGGCCACAGCTCCCATCGGCCGCGGTTGCCCTGCCGCACCTCGGCGGTCGGATACTTGGCCTGAAGCTCCTGCAGTTTGGCCATGACGTCGGCGATCGGGCCCGGCGGTATGGTGGCGAGCGGCTGCGGTTTCGGCTTGGCGGGCTTCTTCTTGATCGGCTCAGGCGCGAAGGTGGACCGCAGCAACGGCGGCAGCATGGCCTGCCACTGCTCTCCGGTGAAGTCCGGCAATGCATGCGGTTCGCCCCAGCCGTGGCCGATCGCGTAGCTCGTAGACGCATGGCACCGCTCCCACCAACCGGGCATGAGTCGGGCGATGACCTCCGCTTGGGATCCCTTGGCCGGCGGTGAGCGGAACAGGCAGAGCGAGATGTCGTACTCGTGCCACTCGGCCGGGGCCTGGCACTCCGAGCACATTCGGGCCACCTCTGGCACCGGCATGTTCAACAACGCGGTGAACCGGCGACGGCCCCGTTTTCGCAGCTCTCGCAGTGCGGGGTAACGCCAGTAGCGCATGTGCTCGTCGAGGTGTTGCTTCCGCCGTTCGGCAGGCAGGTACCCGCGCTCGTCGAGGACGTCCTCCGGATCACCAACCTGCTTGCGGAGTTCCTCGGCCTCCGATTTGCATCTGGCCGCCCGGCGTTCGGCGTCCTCGCGCTGCGCCGCGTTCGCCGGTTTGTCGGCCACGTGCTGGAAGAACGCAGCATCGGCCTCTTTGCGGAGAAGCTGAAGCCGGGCGCTCGCCCGGTCCTTGTCGTACGACTGCGCAACAAGCTCCGCACGCCGCTTCTTCTCAGCTTCGCGCTTCGCGTCCTGCTCGTCATTCCACCGCTGCACGAAGGCTTCGACTTCCTCGTCAGTCTGCTCGCGCTGATCCGCGCCGTTCTCCCATTCCTCGAGGATCGCCCACACCCGGCTCTGCTCTCGACTGTGCCGGTCCTCCTCCCACCAATTCCACAGCAGCTCGACATCGGTGTGCATCCGCGTGGAAACCGACAGCGCTCCAAGCAGTTGGGCTCCCGTTGACAGGCCGCCAGGCCGCCGAGTCCAGATCACGCCGCCCGGGGCGGTGACCTGCACCAGGCGGGTTTCGTCGGGTTCGTTGTCCATCTGGCTTCTCCGTCGGCGCTCGACAGGCCGATCTACGACGGCACCTATGGACGGGCAGCCCACGTAACCGCAGTGCTGTTCCTAGCGACTTACCCGTGTCGCCGCAACCGGGAGGTGCCTGATGCATCGTGACGTCGCATGGCGCGCACTTGCTGCCGCCTACAGCGCCGTCGCCCTGGCCCAGCTCTACCTCGCATTCACCATGGACGTCTCTTGGGCTTGGGTTCTCGCCTCGATCTGTGCAGGGGTTGCCGTCGGATCCGGCATCGCCGCCGCATTGCGCCCGCAGGCCCAGCGGGGCGTAACAGCTGACTCAGCGACGGCGACCACTACGCAGGAACGTCCGCATCCAGGAGGCATCCGGCGTGCACCCAGCCACAACGATCACTCCTAACCACGAGGACTACGCACGGCAGCACGAGCTCCTCGACCGGTGTGTCCGCGGCACGAACCGCGCTCAGTCTGTCGATGCACTGCGCAGCTACTTCGGCCGCGATGGCAGCCAGCCCTACACCGGCAGCTGGTTCGAACGCTTCGCCGGCGGCGGCCGGACCAACGACGCGAACGTCGTCACCGAAGCCGACGTTCTGGCCCTCAACTTCCTCAGCATTACCGACCTCGCGCACGTCGCCGTCGACGTCACGACCGTCTACCGGGACCAGATACGCGAGCTGCTCGAGCAGATCCCGGCCGACCTCCCGATGCATGAGGCACCCTGGACCCACTACGCGCCCGGTTCGCCGGCAGACCGGTTGTGGGAACTCTTCAAGCACTGCGGCGGGAAGAATCGCTGGGTCACCGCCAATAAGCTCCTCGCCCGCAAACGCCCGCACCTGCTGCCGGTCTACGACAGGCAAGTCAGAACACTGCTCGGCGCACCGACGAGCTTTTGGGCCTGCCTGTGGAGCTGGTTCGATGCTGATCCAAGCCGAGCAGATGCAGTATCCGGTTTGCGCGCCGACGTCGGCGGCATCGATGACATCAGTCTGCTGCGCTGCCTCGACGTGATCTTGTGGATGCGAGCCACCCGCAATGCCGGCACGGAAACCATCGGAGAAGGAGGCCCCGCATGACCGCGGCGACGAGACCGGGCAATACCGACCAGGCAGCCGTCTTCATCGACTTCGAGAACCTGGCAATCGGTGCCGCAAACAGCCTGCCCGACCAAGCCAACCCCGTGCCGTACGCCGCCCTCGAGCTGGTCTGCCGGGACTACGGCAACGCCTCCATCCGCCGCGCCTACGCCGACTGGGCAAAGCCACAGTTCGGCAAGTACCAGCAAGACCTGGCCATGAACGGCGTCGACCTCATCCAGCTGCACCGGTTCGGCATCCAGCAAAAGAACGCCGCGGACATCCGGCTCGCCGTCGACGCCATGGAAACCCTGATAACCCACCCGGACATCGGGACCTACCTGCTGGTGGCCGGCGACGGCGACTATTCCCCGCGCGTCCAACGACTGCGGGAGTTCGGCAAGCACGTCGTCGGTGTCGGCACCGAAGCGTCTGCGAGCCCGCGGCTGGTCTCGGTCTGCTCCGAATACAAGTACTGGGGCACGCTGGTAGCTGCGGTCGAGCCGAGCGCACAACCCGCGGTCAAGGCATCGTTCGACATCAAGGACGGCGAACGCCTCCTCGTCCATGCCATGCGGTTACGCGACGGGGATGACGCTCCTGGGGCATGGCTCAAGCACAAGATGCGCGCCCTGGACCCGGCCTTTGACGAGCAGAACTACGGCTGTAAGAGCTTCAAGGAATTCCTCGGTCGGCTAGGCGAAACTGTGGCGGTACAAGCAAGCGACGGCCCTGGCGACCTGCGCGTTCGTCTTGTCGAACCGCACACCGTTCGATCGAGCGCAGTGAATGAGCAACAATAAAAAACACCCCACGCGTGCACCCGGACGCGAAGCGTCTTCGGGTGTCGGTGCGTGGGGTTGGTTGTTCCTAGGCATCCGGGTCCGTGAATTTCCTGATCAGGTCCTCCGCCACGGAGGTCGACGCAGGCATCACCACTTCACCGTCAGCGTTGATGCTCCACCCGGCTGGCCACTGATCGCGGGGCAGGGATTCGAGCTTGTCTCTGAGCTGGTCATTGACGCTGCTTGCTTGGGAGCCAAGAGCCTTGATGCGCTCCAAGGGATCACCTGAGAACACCGCAATCTCCTTGCGGTCTCCACAATGAGGAACTTCCTCATGCATGGCCTGCGAACGCAGGCAGGTGATCTCAAATTGATTGAGAGCATTCGTCCACGGTAGCTTGAGTACAGTATGATACTTTTGCCGTAAAAAGTCAAGAGTCTTTGCGAGCGCGCGTACGTTCTTCAAGCTCACGATACCAGCGCCTCCCCCGCTCGCCACAGGTATCACGAATATGCAATTTAAGGTTTCTGGTCAGGTCATTATACGACTCGACGTCCGTACGGAGCGAAGCAACATCGGCGCGCAGCTCATCGACCGTTCTTCGCAACTCGGAAGCGGTTGCCTTCACGGACGAGACATAGTCTGCCATCTTTCCGCGCGGCGACTTACCTTTGCGTGCTCCCGTCAGCTCTTTAAGATGTCTTCCAAACTCGTTCGCTTGCTCAGCCAACGCGTCGCGCGAAACGGCGAACCCCCTCATTGAACGATAATATCCGTCCGCTATCTGCTTCGATTCGAAATGCTTCGCGGCCAGCATATGAAAGTTCGCCTCGCCGCGCGAGTCGCGCTTGATGCTCTCTACCTTTTTGCGCGCATTGATCACCTCTTGTCGTTTGCGCGAGACTTCACCAATGGTCTTTCTAGCCGATGCTTGGATGATCTTTGCCGCCCCCACACTCCTGTCGGCGCGGCGAACAAGCTCGGCCTTCCTCTGATACCTGCGATAGATATAAGCGCTTAGCGCGACAAGCAGGACTGCAACACCAAGCCAGAAGAGAATCGGGTAGTGCGTTGCAACCCAACTCAGGCCATAACCGAGGTAGCCGATTACCACCAAGATCAGAAATAAGACGAGCAAGGGCCCTATGAGCTCCTCCATGGCTATCTCAGCTTCCGAAGGGCACTAATAGAGTTCTCTGCCGACCCGAAGTTTATCGCCTGCCCCAACTTCACCCAGCCGTCACGGTTATCGCGGTTAATACCTACCAGCTGACCAGTAAAAACAGTCATTGTGGATAGCGCAGTCTGTCGCTCGTCGCTCGGAAGCGACATGTCGCGAGCAGCTTGCCCCACCAATCCGATGCAGGCAATCACGGCGTTCACAGAAACTTGAGACATATGCGCATCACGCTTCGCTTGGTCAAAAAGTCCGACCAGCATACCTTCATAACTCCTCACCGCGGCGAGCGCGACATCTCGCTGTGCAAGAAGTCGCTTTTTCTCAATGTGAAGCTGAGCGAGTTCCGTCGTGCAAACCCCCACTGTTGTTAACGCATGAGCCGCAAACCCCAACGGACTGAGAGAAGTCGCAAAATGTTTCACCGCATCGCTCACCGTTGCGCGACCGTTTTTCACTTCGATCAATCGACCAGGCACGTTCCGCCGTCCAATCTCGCCAGGTTCCAGCTCGTCCCTAAGACGGTCGCAGGATCGAGGGGGACGTTACCGGAGTTTCCAAAACGCAACGTTTGCCAACGGTCACCATCGGCGAGAAGGAACAACTCCATCAACCATCACGACCCTATGTGGCACCAGGCAGACCGCAGGAACATGTTGCGAAGATGACAAGTTCGCGATTCCGTTGGCGACGACGCGGAGGTTCCGCGGCGATGATGCCTGCCAGCTGCGCCGACCGTAACGCCACGGCCGAGGCCGGCGACCTTGACCCCATGCGGGCCGCTCCAGGTTGTCCTTCGTTCACGTCCACAGAAAGCCGCGAAGGCCCAGAGCGAGCACCACACCACCTGTCAGGATCACCCGTGGGGAGCAAGCCATGACCGACCTCAAACCCCGGCCTTACTACCGCCACGGCCTTGACTCCAGCTCGGAGAGCGTATCCGAACGACTAAAAGTGCCTCCACCGACGATGGACCGACGGATTACGCGAACCGAATCTACGTGGAAATCCTGCGACAGCTGGTGGCCATCCGACGGCACGCGCTGATCACAACCTCTATATTGGTCGCGTGGGCTGCGCTGACCGCCATCGCGTTCTACGTCCTGCTGACCCTCTTGCCCACCAGTTCGAGCACCCTTCATTGCTGAGCGATACAACAGCTGGGCTCAACGGGTGACTAGAACGAGTACCGGTAACACAGAGCAACCGTCGCAGGTTCATCTCGCGGCACACCGCTTGTGCGACGCGAGCCGTCTTGATGTCCTTCGGCTGACCGGAGTGTCTGCCGATGGGCTTGTATATGCCGGTCCCTCTGCCTGGCCGGTTCTGCTACAGCACGCGCATCGGCGGACGTCGACTGCCCCACCGGTCCCGTTCGGCGAGCTGCGCGTGATGGACTATATGGAGTGCGGCACCTGCTTCGGCCGTTCGTCGAGCATGGACGTCGGCACGTACGGCTACCTGGTAGACAAAAAACGCGGTCGTCGCTACGGCGAGAGCAGCGCAAGTCGACCCAAGCAAAGACAAGGAGAGGGCTGCGGTGGCTTACTCCTTCACCTTCCACAATGTCCCCGCGTTGACTAGGTACGGCTTCAAGAACGACGGCATGAATGCGCCGCCGGACTGGGTATACAACGAGGACGTAGTCCTCGACATGGGAATCACTGTTTCTATAGCTGAGGTAATAGCGCAGCCAGTAACACCCACTGGCGATCTGCAAGTTTGACTGGTCAAGCGGGACTCAGCACTGCATAGCGCAACAAATTATCCGCACAAGCTACAGCGAGTTGAACGCATAGAAATTCCTAAGCACCAAACCGGGCATCCGCGTCGACAGACCGCAGCCAGATGCCCTGCCCGCTTGACCCGAAACGGGTGCGCACCCTCACGCTGGCGGGGCCTCGGCCGAGGCCCCGCCAGCGTGGACACTAGGACAGGTGATGCACCAACCAGACGACCAGCTTGACAACCTGAAGGATGGACCATGCAGCCCTGCACGACCAACCAACCCATTTCTTCACTCGCTTTCCGATGATAGGATCGCCTTGCCCGCAAACAAACTTAATCAGAGCACTCATAGATAATTCCTCCAATAATATTCCTCAACTTTCGGCGCTCTTTGCCGTCAAACTTAGTCTAACTGATCGGAATTTTCTTAGAAGACACTCAATGAAAGATCTTTATGGAAGCCATGCGAGTCATCTACACGCCGGAAAAGTAAATTACGTAAAGAAAATTCTGACCAGCGAAAACTGCGAGCTAGATCCCAACGCTTGCAGAAGTGGTTGTGACTCAAATCACACACCTGCGTCGCTTGTGGGCAACGCGAACCAGCGGTTCCCGTCGCCCACAGTCTTGCCCCGCCCAGTCAGGCGAAGACTTCTGCGCCTGCTCCCAGTTCGTCCTGAAGAACCCACACGAAGGCCACACCCGCCCGCGGGAAGACTTGGCCGTCGAATCGCACGTCCACTGTCTTGGCCGGAGCTGCTGCCGGCGACTGCACGACCCGAGCCGCTTCCGGGCTGGAGAAGTAGTCCAGCACATTTACCCGTCGGATATCGGCCTGCGCGTAGTCAAGCTGGACGTGCACACCTTTGGCCGGCCTCGGAAGATCCAAGTAGAGCAAGTGGCCATGTCGCTGGACGAGTGCGCGGTAGGTGTAAGAGATGGTCACTTCGCGGCCCACCGCTCCCTGACCTAGGCTGACTGCGGCGACCTGGCTTCCCTCTCGAGCAGATCGCCGTATGTTCCGGTCCCGCCCGTCGACGCTGAGTTGCAGCAGCGAAAAGACTTCCGGGTCAGCGGCGTCAAGCCCGGCGGAAGGATCGAAGTACCAGATAGAGGCCGTACTCGGATCGCGGCGCACGTCCCGATATTCGTCAAGGTCGGACACGCAAGCGAATCGCATCGTCGGGCTCGCCGACCGGACCTTATACTCCCAACGCACGGTCGCGACCAGCATCGAACCTGGTCCGCTCGCGGGGCCAGCTGTCCATGGACTGAGCGATACCGACACGTCGACGTCACGCCAGCGCTCCGGGGAACGAATAACTTGTTCCTTCAGATCGGCGTAGGCGTCCCGCGCTAGCTTCTCGTCGCCGAGACGGAGCCCGATCGCGTTCGTGGCTATCTTGTCGAGCGTCTCGTCCGACGCGATGCTCCGCATCGTCTCGGGTTCGAAGGCAAAGCTGTCAAGGACAGCATCTCGGATGGCTGGTGCTTCCCGACGGATCGCGTCCCGGAAGTGCTCGGTCGCTCGTTCTTCCGCTTCTTTGCGGGCGTAGTACTCAAAGATGACCGCTATAACCCCAGCGCTGAGCAGCGTCGTGCCCAGTTCGTTCGTGGGCCACCCAATGAGCCAGCTCAGAGTTGCCGTTGCGGCAACGGCTTTCGACAAGAACAGGAAGCCAACGCCGACCACAGCGGTCACCAACCCGGCGAGCCGGAGTTTGGTCTTGTAGAGCTGGTCGAGCAGGTGGTTCATCTACTTCATATTGTAGCAAAGTTTGTTTTCCTGTTGAATAGCAAAAGAGAGCCCCTGGACGGGTACAGCGTCCAGGGGCTCTCGCTACCTCAGAGCGGGGTCACGTGCCACCGCCACCGCCATCCTGCTTTGCGATACCCATGCCCTCCACCCCCTCTCCTGGTTGCCAAAGCCGGCCGGCGCGTCGGGGTCTGCGCCGCGTCGCCACGATATCCGATTTTGGGATATCGGCAAGGATTACTGTCCGCTACCTCGGTGGACAAGTCGATCTACACTGCTGAGTACCAGCGGCTTTGCGCGCTCCTCCGAGAGCTGCGCCACGAAGCAGGGCTGACGCAGGTACAGGTCGCCGAGCGGCTTGGGGAGCCGCAGTCCTTCGTGAGCAAGTATGAAGCTGGTGAGCGACGGCTCGATGTCGTCGAGCTACACCAGATCGGGGCGGCACTCGGGACCACCATCGTCGCGATCCTCCAACGCCTCTGGCCCGAGAGCTAACCCTTCGGCCTGACCTCAGCGTCCGACATCTGGATCAAGTTCCGCGTAGGCGAATCCACCCGACGTCCGTGCCGTGAGCGCCTTGTCGAGCTGCGACCAGAGGCGGGGCTTGAGCAGGGACTTCGCCTCGGTCAGGCTCACAAACTTCAGACCACCCAGTTCATCGTCGGTTAGACGCAGGTCCCCCACCGCCGCATCGTCAAGCGTGCCACCGTCGAAGAGAAACATCAGCTGGTCGTCCCATGGACCGTGCGGCGGCACCCACTCGATCAGCAGCAGTCCGCCGACGGTCAGCGTCAACCCAAGCTCTTCGCGCAGTTCCCGTTCGGCAGCAGCTCGGGGCTTCTCGTTCGCCTCGACCATCCCGCCAGGGATGTCCCATCCCTCCTTGTAGGTGGGATCAACCAGCAGGACACGTCCAGCCCGGTCGGTGATTAGGACGTCGGCGGCGACTCGCTTGCGTGCCTGCTTAGCGTTGCCTTCAGCTAGGTAGGCGAAGCGGGCCGCGTCGTCCTCAGTCACACCGGCCACGATGTGTCGGAGTCCGGCATGGCCGCGGGTTGCAAGACATGAGAGCAGTCTGCCAGGAACAGCTGCACGGCGGGAACTGAGCGGTACGGCCGCAGCGTCACTTGGAGCTCGGCGAGCCGACGACGTACGCGCTTGGAGGTCAGCGAACCAGCCGCAGCACAGATCTCACGGCCAAGGGCAGCGGCCTCGTCGATCTCACCGCCGCCGACCAGAACCTCGGCGAGCGTCAACTGCCCGAATGCCCGGCTTCGCACCCGGTCGCCGACGCGTAGCTCAAGTACGCGGCGTGCTTGCCGTTCGGCCTGATGTCGGTCGCCGAGTGCGTCGTAGCAGAGGGCTGCTTCACCAGCCAGCGATGCCTCGTCGAACTGACTGATCCATTCCGCCGGGGTGTCTTCGTGCAGACGCTCCAGGACACGTTCTGCGTCAATGAGGGCTCGACGGCTGGCCTCGGCGTCGCCTTGCATGGCGAAACCGCGGGCGCTCATAGCGTGCAGTCGCGCTGACAGCCGCTGCCGCGCAGGACCGCCCTCGGCGTGCGTCAAGCCGATATGGGCAATCCGGACGGCGTCTGTCGCCTGGTGAAGCTGGCCGGCGAGGTGGCTCATGCTGGCGCATATGTTGGCGAGAAGGGCTGGGTGATCCGCGGCTTTGGCCAGCTGGTACGACCGGCTGAAGTGGCGCTGCGCGTGCTGGTCGCGGCCGCTGTCGTGAGCCATCCATCCGGCGATCTCGGTCAGCGAGGCGGCTGCCTCGAACAGGCGCTCGCCTGAGATGTCGCTACCTGGGTCGAAGAGCCGCGGACTGATCTCGGTCTGCAGGTAATGCACCACGGTCGAGTAGATCTGGCCGCCGCCGACTTTCCGGTCTGCTATCTGGAAAGCCGTGGCCATGGCCTGGATGGTGGCGAGGTCGGCTTGTCGATCTGGCTGCGTCGGTCGGGTCGGGCGGAGAAGGCGTACATCGGCGAATGACTGCACTGAACGTCGCTGCTCGTCGCCACGTGCGGCCGCAGCCACGTCGGCGGTCTCGAGTTCGCTACTGACTTCAACTACTCCATACCCCGGGCCAACGCGAAGCAGTTCCTCGAGCCGGTCCGCGCTGACGTTCAGGACAGCGGCCAACTTGGGCCGCTTGTACGGCAGCGGCTCGGTCTTCCCGGACTCCCAGTTGCCGACCGTCTTGACGTCGACTGCAAGCGCCTCGGCGAGCCGTTCCTGCGTGTAGCCAGCTGCCCGCCGTGCCCGTGCCAGTTCGTCGCGCTTGGCGACCATACGCGCCCCTCCGTATACGGTCCGTGCCGCCTGGCCACATTACCGCAGGTCAGCCCCTGTGGTTGGGGTTCTTCTTCGCCAATTTTCCCGATCTCTTCCCTGGTTTCCGGCTCTGCGGCCAACCAAGGTCAAAAGCGGCATCCGGTGCCGAGGTGGGTGCTATATCCCACGGGCACCACTGGCCGTTCTTCCCTCGGCGGCCGGGCGAAGCCCTCGGCATCGGATGCCGTCCACGATCGACGACGAGACGGACGGAGCGGTCAGCATGGCCGTACGAGCGATCGACCCGCATAGCGGACCACGAGTGTCCTGCACCGGGCAACGACGGCTGAACCGGCTGTCGGCAACGGTCAACGAGCGGATCCCGGAGCCCGCACAGCTCTACAGCCTGATCACCCTGACCTTCGTGCTGCACGAGCCCAATCCGGCGAGCGGCGACTGCGCCTGCTGCGAGACCGGCTGGCCCTGCGAGACCGTATGCCAGGCATACCGGTTGCGCGAAGGTTTCTGACGGTGGACACGTCCTTCCAGGTTCTCGTCCCCGGCTCCGAACTCGGGGGTTCTGCTCGAACTAGGCCGACCGCTCACCATCCGACCAATCGGTCTCGTCCAAGACTCCACGCCAAAAACAGCGTGGTGGTAGGGAAAAGGAGAAGCAAAGCATGACGACCCGTATGTCACTCACCGACGCGGACGAGCGTTTCGGGCTCGGCGTCCGCCGCGGATTCGTTCCGACGGCGGAACCAGTCTCGGACACGGAGAACACTCCGTTCGGTCTGACGCTGCGAACCGCACCCGCTCCTCGCAACGTCGTCGTCTTGCGCACCGGCAGCGGTGTCACGATGGCGACGGAAAGCGTGACCGAGCAATCCACCGACGGCCAGGACGAGGGCGACACCCGCTTCGACGTCGCCAACGACATCTGACGGCACCGACGACCATAAGAACTCGCTGACGCCATGAAACTCGAATCAGACCTCAGCGCCAGCACTGTGCTGGTCTTGACGGAGCCGAGCGACAAATCAGCCGATCTCGTCGTCCGCGAGCTGGAGCGCCGGAACACGCGAGTGTTCCGGGCGGACACCGGCGACTTCCCGCTCTCAGTGAGCGTGAGCGCCTGGTTCGATGGCTCTTGGGACGGCGAGATCCGCAGTCCGGACGGAGCGGTCGGCCTGCGCGACATTCGCAGCGTGTATGTCCGCCGGCCGACCGCGTTCACCTTCCCGCCGGGGATGAACGACGCCGAACAACGGTTCGCCGCGCGCGAAGCCCGCCGAGCGTTCGGCGGGCTGCTCATGAGCCTGCCGTGGTGCTCGTGGGTGAACGACCCGTCGAAGGCGGCCGACGCGGAGTACAAGCCGCTCCAGCTCGCCACCGCCGCGGCGTGCGGCCTGCGCGTACCGCGCACCGCCATCACCAACGCCCCCGGCGACGCCGTCGGCCTCCGCGACCGGCTCGGAGACTCGGTCGTCTACAAGACGCTCTCGGGTGCCTCGGTCCCCGACGGGCAACGGGTGTCGCTCGTCTACACGACTCCGGTCACGGTGGCGGACATGGCCGACGACCGGATTGCGCTTACCGCCCACCAGTTTCAGGAACGGATACCGAAAACTCGGGACGTTCGCGCGACCGTCGTCGGCAGGCGCGTGTTCGCCGCGAACATCCTCGTCGCCGACGAGGACGCGGGAGAACTGCTCGACTGGCGCGCGGACTACACGGCATTGCGCTACGAGCCCGTAAGCCTCCCGGAGAGCGTCGAGTCGGCACTGCTCAAGATGACCGATCACCTCGGCCTGGCGTTCGCCGCGGCCGATTTCGTCGTCACCGCTGACAACACCCACTACTTCGTGGACTTGAACCCCAGCGGGCAATGGGGCTGGATAGAAGACGCGACAGCGCTGCCCATCGCGGACGCGATCGCCGCCCTACTCACAGGAGAAGACCAGTGACCCACGCGATCGAGCAGGACAGCAGGCTCAGCCAGTTGGCCGTCGACCTCAACACCGACCTCGTCGAGGGCCTGGAGACCTCCGGAAAGCTGACCGCTCGCGCATGGCGGGCCGCGTTCGAGGACGTCCCTCGCCACCTCTTCGCGCCGCGGTTCACCCTCCCGGACAACCTCGGTGGCATGGTCTTGGGCATCGTGGACGGCACACGGCCCGAGGAATGGCTCAACGCGGTCTACCACGACGAGGCGCTGCTGACGATTTTCGACGAGCGCGAGATGGTCACGACCTCGTGCTCAGCGCCCTCGGTCGTGGCGATCATGCTGGAGTACAGCCAAGCGGCCGAAGGCGACACCGTGCTCGAAATCGGTACCGGCACGGGATGGACGGCGGGTCTGCTTTCCCACCGCCTCGGGCCGGATGCCGTCACCTCCGTGGACATCGACCCGCGTTGCGTTGCCGAGGCGCGGGAACGTCTGGACCGCCTCGGCCTGGACCCGACGCTCGCCGTCGCGGACGGCTACCTCGGTTACCCGGCACGCGCGCAGTACGACCGGATCATCGCCACGGCGTCCCTGCGTAAGGTGCCGCCGACCTGGCTGACCCAAATACGACCAGGCGGCACGATCCTGGCCGACTTGCGCGGCGACTTCGCAGGCAACCTCGCCCGCCTCACCGTGAACAAGGACAGGTCCGCGAACGGTCGCTTCCTGCCCCAGCGGGTGAACTTCATGCCCCTGCGCAGCAAAGAAGAATACCTCCACGAGCTGCCCGAACTGGCGTCTCGCGCCGTCAGCGCTCCCGGCCCGCACCGGCAAACCGGCCTCGCTCCCTCCGCACTGCGCACGTGGGATTTCGCCTTCCTCGCACAACTGTCGATGCCCGGAGCGCGAGCCGGACGCGTCAGAGTCCAGGGCGGCCCGATGTACTACTGCCTCACAGACCCGCAAACCGAGTCTTGGGCGCGGGTCGACCCAGACGCCGACGACACCGAACGCGAAGTCACCCAAGGCGGAGACCGTCGACTATGGGACGAGCTGGAGGCTGCGTATGAACACTGGATCCGGCTCAATCAGCCTCAGCCTGCCGACTTCACCATCACGGTTGCGCCGGACGGCGGCCAGGCCGTCACTCTCCCCTCCACCGACAAGCAGTGGTCTCTGTCCTTGTAGGGATGGACCGGCGACGAAGCTTCCGTGCATGCCTACACCTTCTCGCCACTCAGCTGCGAAGCAGGTCGAGGGTGTTGTCGAGGGTGCCGGTGATGTAGCCGGGGTTGCCGGGTCCGCAGACGATGCCGACGTCGCCGTGGGGGTTGTCGCGGAGGTAGGTGAGGACGCGGCCGTGGTCGAGGCTGTCCACGGCGGTCAGTGGCAGGCTGGACACCCGACGGCCTCCGGCGCGGGCGGCGACGTAGAGCTGGTGGCTGGCTTCCCGCCGAGACCCCATGACGGCGCGGAGCTGGTCGGCGGGGGTGGTGACGGTGTAGTCGCTGGTGGTGTCGAGGTCGTACGACTCGTCGCTCCGGCTCGTGTTCCCGTCGTACTCGGCTTTCGGCACGGTGAACTCGCGGATGTTCGCAGCCGGGAAGTCGGGCAGCTGGTCGACGACGGCGCGGACGAGCTGGTTCGCGCCGATCGCGGTCAGGGTGAGCTGATCGTCCTCGACGGTGGCCAGCACGGCGCTGCGGCCGGTTGCGACGGCGAGCAGAGCGCGGTCGCGGTCGTGTCGGTCGGCCGACCAGCCGTAGCATTCGGCGTCGGCGTTCGCGACCGCCAGCATCAGGTCGCGGAATTCGCCGGTGACCCGGTTAGTGCGCAGGTTGTAGAACCCCGGCTCGGCCAACACTTGCCGGGTCAGGTCGTCCAGGCGCGCCGCGGCGTCGTCCTCGACCCAGACGTCGACAACGCCCAGCACCGGATGTGCCGGGCCGATCCGTTCCCATTCCCAGGCTTTCGCTACCGCCAGGCGCGGCAGGGTCACTGGTTCGTCGAGCAGCATCACGTTGTTTCCCCTCGATACAGCTGATGCTGCTTACTTGCCGATGACCGGTGGAGTGGCTTTGCCGTCGTAGCCGAACAAGGAATTCGGGTCGGCTTCCTGGAGGTAGGAAGCGGCCTTCTTCTCCTTGTCCTCCTCGCCTTTGCCGCCCTTGCCAGCTGCGCCGGCCATCGGCATGCCGTTTGCGCCCTTGGCACCAGGCGCACCGTTGTTCGCTGTTCCGCCGCGAGCGCCGGGCTCCGGTTCGCCGAACCGGCCTAAGCCGCTTGACCCGCCCTGACCGGCCGCTCCTCCCGGGCCGCCGCGAACGGACGAGCCAGGGCCGCCTGATCCAGTGCCGCCGGAGCCGGGCGCTCCGGTTCCGCCGACAGGCCCGAACGACCCGGGCATGCTGCCCACATACCCGGGGCTTTGATAGTTGCTGGAGCCGCCTGGCCCGGCACCCGGCACATAGGTAGAGCCGGTAGGTCCGAACTGCGCCGGGACGTTGTTCACGCCGGTCGAGCCGGGCGGGGTATATCCGGAGGTGTGCGTGCTGTCCCCGCCGTGCGCGGCTGCAGGCACGTAGGGCTGAGACTGCTGTTGCCCGCCGGAGACCCAACTGGGTCCCGGCGGCGGTGCGAACGATCCGGGCGGAGGCGTGGTCCCTGGGCCGCCCTGGTCAGGCGGGCCGTAGGAATGGCTGGGCGGATACGGGGTGAAGCTTTCCTTCTTGCGCGGCTCAGGCGGATGCTCGACCGGTCCCTTCTCCGGAGCGAGGCCGTAGGTGCCGTCCGAGGAATCGGGGACTTGCCCGTAGTCGACGGGCATCTTCTGCGCATGGCCGTCGCTGGTGTCGGTGAAGCTTTGATACGTGGCGTTGTTCTGCTGGATGGCGGCGTTGCGCTGGTTGATCTTGTCTTCGTTGTCGGTATCCCACGGGGTGGCCGTGTCCCAGGCGGACTTCGACGGCGCGTCGTCGGACACGTCCTGCAGCGAATCCCGGGTCGAGGTGAACGCGTGTCCTTGATCGGCGAGAGTGTTCTGACTGTCGTGCAACGCCATCGACGCTGACGTCGCCACGTCCGCCAGCGGCTTCAGCGATCCCCGTGCCGCGTCGCCGCTCTGCCCCGACCAGGCAGCCTCCAGCCGGCCGACCGCCGTCAGGGTGTCGGACTCGATGCCCTGCTGCTCAGTCGATTGCTTCGCCGCGGCGTACTGCGCCTGCCCGAGACTGTCCGGCCCAGGCCCGGCCTTCACTCGCCGCACCAGCTCACCCGGAAGGATGATCTTCCCCTCGGCCTGCATCTGCTTCAGGAACTCGTTGAACCTGTCCGCGATGAAACTCATCGTCACGCCCCGGCCTTGAGCGTGGTGACGACGGCGTCGCCGATGCGGCGCGCCGCTTCGCACGGGTCGGATCCCGGTTTTCCGACATTTGCGCGCGAGATGGTCGCGTCGGCCTCGAATGCCATCGTGTCGGAGATCCCGATGGCGACACCGCAGCGGCCGGTGGAGCTGTCGTCGCTCGGCCCGTACGCCACGGCCGGGTACCCCTGCACCGGTGCGAGTTCCTTGAAGAACCCCTCGTTCTTCTTGGCGTAGACGTGTCCGAGGCCATCCTTCCACGCGTAGACGAGCTGCACGCTGATGCCTGAGCCCCGGTCCAGGTTCGCCCAGTGACAAGCCTTGGCGACCCCTGTGTCCTTCGCCGGTTGCACATCCGGAGAAGAGGTGCCCAGCAAGGTGCTGATCTGGCCAGCGGTCAGTGTGCTGCACGGATCTCGGTCAAGCGTCCCGGCAGGAAGGGGGTTCGGCACCTTCGGCGCACCGGACCCGGCTGCGGAGGGGGACTGCGAGGGAACTGCGGGCGACGACGGCTGCGCCGTGCCCGGGTTGCCGGAGCATGCGCTCAGGACGAGCGCTGAGGTTGCAAGCCCGACGGCGGCCAGGCGGGTGCGTGTGGTCATCAGATTGGTTCCTGGCCTGCCTGGTTGATGTCGTGTCCTGCTTGTTCGTCATGTGAGCTGTGGATGCCGAGCGCGTCCTCCATCTTCTGGATGACGGTGCCGAGGTAGGCGCTTTGCCGCGTCAGGTGGCCCTGGTAGAGGTTCCCGGAGTTGTTGCTGGCGTCGGTGTTCCGCAGGGACGCAGGATCCTGCCCTGGAGGCGTAATCGACCACATCGGCCGAGCGTTATTGATCTGTGCCTCGATACGCGCTTGCAGCTTTTTCAGGTTCGTGAGTTCGGCGGTCATGGCGTCCTTGCTCAGGTAGAAGCCGGGTGCGCCGCCGCCTCCGCCGGACGCGCCACCACCTCCGGGCGAGCCGTCGGCGACGAAAAAGCTTGCCCCGGTGAGCATGCCGATCGCACCTGTATCGCCTGGTGGTGTCGCCTGCTCAGCCATCTGCATCCTCCCCTTGCGGCTAGCCCCGCCCATAGCTTCCTAAGCCGAACCGATGGTAGCCAACACGCAACCGTGTGTCCCGGGAACGCTGTAGATCACTGCGTGTCAGACTTCCGGGTGTCGGCACTGACGTCCACCTGGCCACTCGTCAGCCTGCGCGACCAAAGCCTCCGCGGCGGTCATCAGCGCGGACATGGTGGGTCTCAACCCGGCGGCCAGATCCCACAAACGCGACTGCCACGGCCCGTTTGCCTTGTTCGAGCCTCAGCAGCTGGTCCGGTATGGCAGGCAGCGGCTCCGAGTGGCCAGCTTCCCGGCCTCGAATGCTCGCCGGATCAGCGGGAAGAAGCGCAGCCAACGCCTCTGGCGCAAGCCCAGTGACCTTCCGCGCACACGCTAATCAGGTCCGGGGTACCCATGGTCGCCGCTCTTCCCGGGCTACACTGTACTGGCGACATTACTCAGTTCATGGCGCATATTGCCGGGTTTCGTCCTCGATTTTCCCCCGGTTCGCCCGCTGGTTTGGACGCGACGCTCCGGGGCACGGCTGAACGCCTGAGACCTGCATTCCGACAACTCCAAGAAACCATTGATGCCTAACGTGAACGACCGCAATCCGCGCCCGGAGCAGGGGCCTGATGAATCCTTGACCAACGCCGCCGCACAGCTGCGTCGGGCGATCGACGCCGGTACAGCACCGCCGAAAGCGGCTGCCGAGTCGGCCGCACTCCTCGACAAGTTGATTGAACAAGCTGAGCCTCCGGTCGAACGCGCAGAAAAGCATTCCTCCCAGGAAGCAGCCGAGTAGTTCTACTCACGGTGGCCGAGTAGATCTTCTTGATCGCGCCCGCGATCGTTGAGACGAACCAACTGGTCCCGTACCGTGATGGAGCGACTACAGGAGGGGACGCAGATGGGGTTCCGAACGGTTCCGGACGAACTGCGAGCCGCAGGCAAAGCCGCGATCGACGCGGCAGGGGCGCTGCGCAGCGCACACTGCGCCGAGCCAGTTGGCCAGCTCCCCAACGCACTGCCCGGCGGCGCAGCAGCCGGGGCAGCCACGTCCTTCAGCCAGTCTTGGGAGTCGGACCTCACCACCTGGTGCACCGATGCCGAACGCTTCGGCACCGACCTCGGCACCGCTGCCCGCAACTACCAGGCCAGCGACCAGACCGCGCATAGTGGCATCAACCGCGCCGGAACCCTACGGGGGCCGCAGTAATGGTCGGCCTTTCCGACGTCAAACGCTGGAACACCGGCCAGCTCGACGAGATCTTCAAAACCGTCCAGCAACGGCTCCAAGTCCTCACCCATTCCGGGGATGATTTCGGCAAAGTCATCCCGGTCGCGGACTGGTCCGGCCCCGCCGCGGACAACGCCCGCTCCGCCCACAGCAGCCTCATGTTCCGCATCGACAAAATGGCCGCCGGGGCAAGCATCGTCGGCAAGGCCATCGGACAGGCCGCCGACGCCATCACCGGCGTCCAACACGCCATCGCCGGAGCTGAAGAACTCTCCCGCAAGTACGGCTACCAAATCGCCGACAACGGCACGGTCACCGACCTCTATCCCGAGGGGAAAGCGCCACCGGAGCTTCACCCAGAGGACCGTGCCCGCGCCAAGACCGAAGCCAGCGACGCCATCGCCCAAGCACTGCGCACCGCCGACGACATCGACCGCGACCTCGCCTCCGTCCTGCAGCGCGCGCAACAGGGCGACTTCGGCACCGGCAACGAAGGCACCGTGACCGCCGCGGCCGCCGACGGCTCCCTCGATCCCGGCCTCACCCTGCTGGAACCGCCCAAAGACGACAGTCCGACCCAGAATGCCGGCTGGTGGAACTCTCTCTCGCCCGCTGGACAGGCCATCCTCCTGCGCGACCACCCAGACTGGCTCGGCAACCTCGACGGACTGCCCGGCGGCGTCCGGTCACAAGCCAACCTGGCTCGTCTCCCAGCGATCCGCGCCGACCTGGAACGCCAACTCGCCGAACTCCGCAAACCTATGGACGGCCCTGTTCTCGGTGAGTACGACATGCAGATCCGCGCCGACGAAATCGCCGCAGTCGAAGCCAAACTGCACTCGCTCGACGCAGTGCAGACGACCATGGCAAAAGGCGGACGACAGCTGTTGTTCCTTGATGCCACCCACCCGCGGGTCGAAGCAGCCGTCGCCGTCGGCAACGTCGACACCGCTACCAACGTCGCGGTCTTCACACCCGGCTTCACCACCACCGTCGACGGCAGTCTCGGCCGATACGACAACAACATGGCGAACCTCGTCGCTACAGGCAACACCATCGAGAGGTCGTATGGCGGTGGGCCCACCGCCGCAGTCACGTGGATCGGCTACCAGGCACCGCAGGCGGACGGCGGCTTGGTCGACCCGACGCAATCGGTCGCCAGTCCGCTTGCCGCCCAGGCCGGGGGCGACAACCTCGCCCGCTTCTACAACGGCATCGGCGCAGCGCATGGCGCGACGAACACGCCGCTGCACCTCACTGCCCTCGGACACTCGTACGGTTCCGTCACTACCGGCTTTGCACTGGGCCACGACACCCCGGTCAACGACGCCGTTCTGTTCGGCTCGCCGGGCCAGGGTGCGGACCACCTGAACGTACCTGCGGGACACCTCTACTCCGAACACAACACCGGCGACAACCTCGTGCCGACCGTCCACGGCACGCTCGGCCCCAGCCCCTACTACAGTCCCAACGCTGTGCCGAACTACCACCAGCTGTCGACCGACGCCAGCGTGACCGGTGTCGGCCCCTTCAATGCCAGCTACGACCACAGCGGCTACCTCGACAACCAGTCCACCAGCCTGTACAACATGGCCGCGATCACCACGGGCCACAACGACCTGGCCGTCACCTACCAACCCCCACCCCCTCCGCCGGACGTGCGCCCCATCCCATCCGGCGTTCCCGCCTCCCCACCAGCGACAACACCACCTCCGCCCGTCGCGTCACCGCCGGGTGCCACGCCTACACCACCCCCGCGGTAGGACAGCTTGTGATCACTAGCCACGTGCAGCAGCCAGAAACTCAGACGTGCCGGCCGAACCACCCGCCGGAGAACGAGTCACGGTGCCCGAACGGACCGACCCAGACGCGCCGCCCCCATCGCGCGCTCCTCATTGCAGCCGCCGCAGCCGCCATCCTGCTGCTCAGCAGCTGCGGAACCTCAAACGAACCTCTTGACCCGGGAACAGGCGTGGACGCAGACACTTCCTTGACCGACCTGATGAAGCTGCCCGACATCGACCAAGCCGCACAGCAATACCAGCAGATGGCGACCGAGCTCCAGACTGCCCTCGGCACCCAGGTTCCGGCACTCAAACAGTGGAACGTCGCCGACGAACCCATCCGCGCCGCCTGCGGTGCCGACCACCCGAACCTCGGCTCCGCCGCGGAAACACTGCGACTGGAAAACCACATCGCACCCGGAACGCTTTCGGACGCGGACTACGAAAAAGCACTGGCTGCTATCGGACCAGTCGTCACCAAACACGGATTCACCGCAGGCCCGCAGCGATTGCACGACACCCCGGGCTCACACGACGCCGTCTTCCACAACTACAAAGACGGCAGCTCTCTTCAATTCGGCAGCCACGTCAACACCGTGTTCAGCATCTCCATCGGCTGCCATCTCACCGCCGAAACCAAGAAACTCGGACACGTCCCGCCAACGCCCAGCTACTGACGTGCGCCCGGGTCGCGGACTGCCTAACAGGGCAGGTCACCCGACAAGATCAGCCCACCGACCCGATTACGGTGCTACCAAAGCCGGGCGTGCAAACTAGGCAGTGATTCCCAACGCGCCCTCGGCGGCCAGTCGAGGGAAGCGTTGCGCATTGGGGCAAGCCTTCCGCAGAAGCTGACGATAACCATGCGGACTCGGGACTCGTTGATACCGACGAAAGCCAGTTCCAAGGTCTAGACTCCCTCCTGCGGGCCAGTCTTGGCCCCTCCCCCTCAGCTGAGGCTGGCCCGCGCGGTGGAACCTTTTTGCTTCATAGGCCGTGATCGAACGCCAAGCAAGCAGATTCTGTTCAACCTGCAGCGCACGACCGCAGATGCCCACTCGCCCGCAGCTTGGTTGTCCCTACTTCCCATGCCGCCTGGACACCTGATATCTCAGCGGCGACGGACGAGCGGTACTTTGACACATAGGTCTGATCTTCCAAAATCTGGTGTAGGCTCCACATCGGAAGCTACCTAACCACTCCTCAACTTGTCCTGAAAGGTCGACTATGAGCGTCCTTCTGGAACCACTAGACGACCAACAGAAGAACCTGCTGGAGTTGGTGTGGTCACTGTTTAGGGAGAAGAATCAGTTTCCAGTATATCAGTACGTTGAGTACATGCTGCGCCAACGGGGATACGAGGCCACTGAGATACTTTCCTCATTTCCATCGATTAGTCCGGACGGATCCCAGGCTCACTACGCTGCTGTTTACGCCGACCCTAACACCGGCACCTATCTCCCCGACAATCGTGTTTGTCTTACAATAGCCGGGCTTTTCCATGCGAGAGACCATCTTGCCATGGAGATCATCGGGAACTTCCTTGTCTACCTCCGCGCCCTGACTGTGGCGCAGGAGCGCATCAAGGAAAGCCCCTTCGCCGTTGTTGACGTTGAGGCAGGACTAGTAGCGGCGCTACGGGACGCGGGCCGTGACGAGACGACCCTGCCGTGGGTTTCGAAGCTTGTCGGGCGTGAATGGCTTGGTGTCCAGGTGTGGAATCAAAACGCTAACGACAACGACGTCGTGAGCAGACTGAGCTTTCTTACGAGTGCGAACTTCTACACTGTTGAGGAGTACCTCACGGCCATCACTGTCGCGGCCACTCCCATGCCTCGCGTAGTCGCACCTGAGTACCGTGATCCTCGGGCGTTATCCCGAGCGATCACAAACTTCGACATCACATGCGAACTGGTGCTGAAGACACCCCTGATCACGAAGCCGGCGATCGACCGCACGGCCCTGTTCGCCCAGGACGCTGCAACTGATGCTGAGTTCAGGGAGGGATTAAGTGCCCTGGGAGAATTACTCGGCGGCTTCTCCGTGCCAGGCAAGAGCCCGAGTCATGCAGTCGGGCGACTTCTGGACCACCTTGCCCAAGCCTTGCCGAATATCGATCAAGCTCAGGTGCAGCGAGCCATCGACTTGTTCGATGCCGTACGAGATCTACGCAATTCATCCCAGCACCGGAAACCCTCAGAGAAGCTGATTCAGGCATGTGAGCGGCTTGGCCTACCCTTCATGCAGCGCGATTCGAAGCAAGCTTGGGACATTGTCCGGGGCCAAATGACTGACGCGTTCACCATTCTTCAAGAAGAGATATATGCGGCTCGACCCTGACGATCGCCGCCTTCGACTATGCCGATGAACGCGGGCAGGGCATTGCACGAGCCATATCCTCACGTCAACACCATAAGCACCCGCCATGTCGTCGCACGTATCTTCTCTTGAGTACAGCACTCCGACTAATGTGGAAGTCAACGAGAGCGCCGCATCAAAGGAATATGAGCTGCGCGATAGGTGTCATTATTAATAGATCTTTTTGTTTGCCAACCCTTACCTGTCACACATACACCGCTTCAGTGGAATGCGAATGGTACTACTCTGGCGGATTCAGGGGAAGGTGAGCCAGAGTCTGCATCAGTAGAACTACCACTGAGTTATCAGGCTGATCTGTCGATAGACCTTCATGGACGCCACCGCTGCGCATATGTACCCGTTCTTCGCCACCGCAGCCCCGGTGGCCGGTGGTCGCCGCCTTTGGTCTCTACTCTTTAGCCGCCTGGTGCTGGTGATGTATGAGCCAGGCCAATGCCTCGCTCCCTCCATGGAGAAGATGAACCTTGATGGCAAGGGCGTCACGCCGACTATTCCGGTTCCTCATCAACTGCATCTGATGCCCGAACGTCTTCGCTCCAGTCCTGCTGCGCACGCAAAAGCGACGAAACGAGCATCAGAGCAACCAAGGCGTTACGACGCGTGAAATGCTGGACACTTGGTTGGTGTGCTACCACGTGGCGCGAAAGATAGTCAGGCGGCGGAACATTCTGGTGTCGATGCCATGTTGTGAAGAACTTCGGGATCGGCGCTGCAAGAGCTTGCCAAATGACATCTCGACGGTGCGGATCGAGCCGTGCTTCGTCAAGCTCGAGTTCGGCTCGTCTATATCCGCTGTTCTTCCGAACCAGGGCTTCCCATGCTTTACGGTGCTGATTTGAATCGAACGCGCGTACGCGCGGTTCTGCACCCCACGCGGCTAACGGCTCGCCGAGACTGACCGCCAGTGCCATCCCCGCCTCATGGAAGCCTGAGCGATGGGCATCGACAGCCCGAAGCGCTAACAACACCGTTGAGGCGAGCCAAGGATCGGTGCACTCGCCGAGTGCCGCTGAGCAATCTTCCAAGATATCGTGTTCGTTGGCCAGCAGAACCTGCGAGCGCTCAACATCATCTTCGGCCCTCGCCAGCAGTGAGATAATTTCACGCCGTGGCACCCATGCGAGAGGAATGCCCTCACCTCTAGATATAGATATGAGTGTTCCAGGCTCAACTCCAAGGCCCCACCAGTTCCCGGGCCGCGATATTTCTAGCGCAATCCTTAGCGCAGGTGAATTATCAATACGCTGCAGCACGTTGGGATCATCGACGTGCTGAAACTCTTGCTCAACATCCGCCCAACGCTGGAACCGGCTCTCCGTCATGGAGCTAGCGTGCCAGGGCGGTGGAAGACCTGCAAGGGTCACGCTAGGGGCAACGTAGCCCTCTAGCAGTGTTTGTTATTTGCAACCTACTATTCAAGACAATAGGAGCGAAAGCTTGCTAATTTATGCCTTTTGGCTCCCGCCCAGTCTGGGCCGAGGTTCAACCAGCTCACGCGCCATATGTAGCTTTATTTACCTCACCAGCGAACACACGGTTGCTCTGGTGTCAGGTTTGAGGGATATATAGGACAGCCAGCGGGTTGCCGTCGCCGCTGGCACCACCTCGTCGGTGGCCTGCAGCTTCCCGATGACAAACCGGTCGTCAGCTGCATAACCACCGAGGAGGTCACTCGCCATGAGCGAGCCGACAAGCACCGCGGGCTCTGGTCAGCTGAAGACGCTGGCCGTCCGTATCACCGAGGACCTGCGAGCTCAGCTGGACATCGTTGCCCAGCTCACGGGCCGCAGCGCGACCGAGGAGATCCGTCTGGCCTTGGAACACTGGATCGCGAAGACCAAGGCCGACCCGGCCATCTTGAAGAAGGCCGAGCAGGTTCGTGCGGAGATCGAACGCAAGGCCCAGACCGAGCAGGCTGCGATCGCGGCCATCTTCGGCAAGAGCGACAAACCTGCTGCCAGCAGCTCCCAAGCTGGGCCACGTCGAGGAAAGCCCGCCGGCGAGTAACAAGTGGGAGTTCATCGACAGCGCTCATGGCCCATGAGTCGCTTTGGTGAACTCCCATCTTAACTACATGCACGTTGTCATATCTCGACTATATGTATTTGGGAGTCGAAACTTGCCCCAAAATGGCGACGGCAACCAAAAATCATCCAAAAGAAACACCCCGGCCGCAAGCGGACACAAGGGTGTTCTTCACTAGCGGGTCGAGGTGGATTTATTAGGCGTGCCGACAGTCAGTCACCGGAGCGCTTCAGTCGACAGTTGATCTCACGCAGAACAGTAGTCGCTTGAGTCAGGGCTCGTTCGAGTCTAGTGATCGCCTCCACTAGCACTTCCGTCCCTGAGATATCGCTATCCGGGAGACACCGCCTAGCCAGAACGAGTTCGCTCATGCGGGTCATAGCAGCACTCTCCCGAGCCTTAATGACTTCCGGTCGTACACCGCGCAGAGACGCAAGAGCGCTCCGACGCCCCTTTAGGCTCGGGTGACTTCCTTCACCGCCAAAGGCGTTACGAAGAGCTTCAGTATTCTCGTCTTGCGGCATGGAATCTAGAATTCTCCAGAGGAGTGAGCATACTCGTTCGCCGTTCGACAATCCAAAGTCGGCGGCATACAGCATTGCTCGCTCGGGAGTTAGCCCGGTGCGTTCCGCCAGCCGTCCTATCAGCTCTCGTATGCGAAGCTGCTTCGCTCGCAAATCATCGACGCTAATTTGCATTTCCGACATCAGAGGTGCCTCCGTGGTCGATCCAGACAGGGCACACCGACCACTGAGCAAGCGGGCGGTGTGCCACATCCGGAGACCATGAGCACGACATGCGTCAACGCCTAATCGATTACGCATGTTTATTTAAGCACATAATGTAATCTTAGTCAATATTCAGAAATCGCGAAGCGGAAAGGTTTCACCCAAGCGACACCTTTACCGTGAACAGAATAAATCCACCATTCTGCCCGAGATACCCATCTTGCTTGTCGCCGAGCAAGACACCGTCTTTTACCATGTTTTGTTGGCCACCCTTAAATGCTATCCCCTCTTTTGGCGTGACATTGGTAAACATGCGCGCCGAACCTGGTTGGTACTCGACCGTCACCGGCTGTGGAGAAATTAAATTGCATGAGTCCCATACTTTTGCGGGGTTTGAGTTGTCAGCGGTGAGCATCCCCACGACGGCTGGATTGTAGGTATGAGGACTCGGCAGAATCACTTGAGCGCGCGCATTTTGGAGCTTCGCAGCTAAGTTCCCTTCAATAAACGGCGAGGGAGACGCGATACTATCGAGGTTTGCCGCAGCATCGTTATTGAAGAAGATCAAACACTCGTAAGAATGTTGATCATGAGCAATGAGCTCGTCCTCCCAGCCCGCGCCAGGTTTGCCACTATCGGCCAGATCATGACACTGAACGAAGTTGCGCTCGTCACCGTGCGGGTTGCTGTCGGTGATGGAGTTGAACACAGGATACGGTGCGGGCGTCTTACTGGTGAATGTCTTGCGGTCAGGGCCCCATCCGTGTGTATTGTCGATCTTAACGTTGCTGGGTGGCGGCACTTGCCCAGCGCCTCCCGCGCCAGCGGACTCCACTTCCTGGATACTGGCTTCTTGGCGCGTTGGCACAACGAGTGAGTAGTATGAAAAAATCGCACTAGCCGCCATAGCGACTGCCAGCACAGCCCCGTACGTGACGAACCGCTGCTTGTCGGCTGACCAGTGCCTCGCTACCCAGCCCTTGGACGAATACCACCACTGAGAGAAGGCAACTGCCACCCCCTTCTGCGGGGAGTGTCGCCATCTCGAGCTGCGGGGCTGTCGAGTGAGCGCCGCCGAACCACGGTCGGGGTCCGCTGCGTAGAGCGTGTCCTCAGGTGGTCTCCCAGAGTCGGCGTGATCGGGCCCGTTGCTACTGGTAGCTCCGAAATTTTCCAGGGGCTCTGATGTCGCTGAGTCAGCGTGCGCTTGAGCGTGGCGAAGGATGAGGCGCGCTATGACCTCAAGTCCATCGTCCTCGTAGCGCCTATGCGTGCGCGCGTCTGATGGCATGAAGAAAAAACCTGCGTCTGGCGGAGGGTCGCCGTCGCCGCACGCCCACTTCCGCCGTTGCGTGAGGTTGCCGTGGGTTACAAGATCATTTCCTTCGTTGTCGTGCCCGATGGCGAGCGCTACCCGTACGGCCTTCGAGATCAGACGTCGATTCGACTTCATCTTCGGGCCCAGGTCGCTCGACGCCCACGTGTTCTCCTCATCGAACATGCCCGTGACCAACTGCTCGAGTACCGCGCGCCCAGCTTTTGGATCGCCCGGGGCCATGAGGAGATCGAGGAACCAGGCATATTCGTGATCTGCCAGTTTCTCGATGGTGACACCGTCACCCTCCCTCAGAGCTTTGAACGCAGCTACGAGTCTGTCGGCGTCGCTCAACCTGGCATCCCTCCGCTTCGTCGCCGCGAGTATCCCCCATCACGCCGCTGAGCTGCAGGGGACAGTCGTGGACAGGCGAGGACAATTGAACTGCCCTCCCATCTGTCCTGTCTTGTCCCCCGCCCTCCCGCTCATGGTTGATCTGCGCGGCCGCCCGGTCTCCGCGCACATCCCCGCAGAGCAGGAGGGAGCCGCTCATGCCCCGAACCCGCTACACCCGCCTCGTGCACAAGCAAGACGAGGCCCGCCTGAACCACCAGATCCGCGCTCTTAACCACCTCGCCTACCAGCTCCGTCGTCGGCCCGCCGAGTTGGTCGAGCTGGCGGCAGTCATCGACCTCAGGGACCGTCGTCGCGCTCGCCTTGAGCAACAGCGTCGTCACAAGCTCGCACCGTCCGTCACCGCGGCAATCCCGCTCGGTGATCACGGTGCGCTCGCCTAGTCGACTGGTGGGGCGGCTCTGCCGCCCCACCTCCCTCTTGTCCCCGTCTACAGATCGGAGGTGCTTCCTGTCTGCCTACGTCTCCTTCCTCAGCCGCATCGTCGTCGTCCTGCTGGCCGCGGTCCTCGCCGTGACCGCCTGCGGTGCGCCCACGTCCGCTCCGAACGACCTGGCGACCAACCAGCAGCGACTCACCCAGTGCGACCCGGCGAGGCCGCCGGCCGCGCTCGTCGCTATCGACGGCACCGGCTCGAGCGCATCTGACCAAATCGCGCAGGAGCGCATGCAGGTCGTCGAGGCCATCGCCACGCGCACCGCGGTGTGCGGCGGCCACCTGCGCGTCTTGGTCTTCACCGCATCCAGTGCGGCTGCCACCGTCTTGTTCGACGGCTCGCTCAAGATGGCCGGCGCGACGGACAACGCCCGCCTGCGCCGCGTCCCGGCCGCGGTGGCCGAGCTCATGGCGACGGTCCGGGCTGCGTACGCCCCTACGGTGGCGGCGCTGCCCCGAAGCGCCAGCGACATCACGGCGCAGTACCGGCTGGCCAGTGAATGGGTCCAGCAACTCGGCGGACCGTACCGGCTCGACTTCACGATCCTCACTGACGGTTTCCAGAACGTTCGGGTGGATCTCGGGGCGCGTGCGCTGAGCAAGCAGGAAGCCGCGGCTCTAGCCGACCAGGAGACCGTCCCCACGCTGTCCGGCGCGTCGGTGACGGCGGCTGGGCTCGGCCGAATCGCGAACGGCACGCCGTCGTCGTCCGTGGTCGAGGGGTTGGTGGCCTACTACGACGAGTTGTGCCGCCACGCCTCAGCCGTGAAGTGCACGTCGGTCACCGACTACGCGGAGGCCGCCAAATGAGCCGCCGCACCGGAGCCGCGCGCGTCGATTTCCCCGCGGCAGAGGACGCGACAAGCTCGTGGGACGAGACGACAGACGAGATCGCCTTGCCTCGAATCGACGAGGCGACGAGCGTGCCCCGGTCGACGGAGGTCGGCACGTTCTATTCGGAGGACGAGTACGGCCGCCTTGCCGAGGAGCAGGAGCAGCTGTGGTCGGCGGCTGGCGAAGCGGTGGCCCGTGAACACACGGTTCCAGCACGAGGGCTCGATGCTGCAGCCGATGCCGCGTTGGAGCTGGTGGCCGAGAGCAGCAAGGCGGTGGCCGCGGCGTACGAGCACCAACGACACGCGGCGCGGGTCCTGACACCGCACGTCCGTCGCCAGCCTGGCGCGAAGCTGAGGTACTGGATTGCCTGGCCGCTGTTGACCTTGGGCGAGGCCAGCGGCCTTTGGTCGGCGGCGATTTCATGGGGCGATGTGCCCGCGATCGCGGCCGGTCAGGCACTCTCAGCGGGGCTGGCTGGCGCGTGCAGCGGCCTCGTCGGCAGTGAACTCAAGCAGCTGCAGCTGGCCCGTATGCGTCGCCGCGAGCCGGAGTCGCTGAGCGCGGACGAACTGCGGTACCAGCGGCTGTTTGCTGGCACTGAGAACGGCGCGGGGGTCGTGAAGCTCGTCGGCGTCATCTCGATCGTCGTCGCGGCGCTGCTGGCGTTCGCCGTGTTCGCCCTGCGCTCGTCGGTGGAAGGCGTCTCGTCGGGCCTCACCTATGGCCTCATCGCGGTCGCGACCGCGCTGGCGTCGGGGTTGCTCGGCTACCAGGCGGAAGACGACGTCGCGGATCTCCTCAGTACGTATGCCAAGCGGGTGGCACGCGCTGAGCGGCATCACCGGCGGCTGGCCGGCGACGCCGCGATCAGGGCGCGGGCAGAGGCTGTTGAGGCAGCCCGTTCCGCCCAGGCCGAAGCGGTGCTCCGTGGCCACGCTGCGAACAAACGGGTGCAGGCGCTCAGTTTCCGTGTCCTCCGGCGTAATCCCGGCGTTGCCGGTCATGGCTACGCGAACGGTTACGTCAGCGGGGTGATCGGGCGGCGGCTCCGCCAGGACGGCGGTGCCCGGTGATGCCCCGCGGCGTGCTCCTGCCGAGCACCGTCCTGCCGGGCCGGTTGCTCGGGAACGCACCTCAAACCGAGGCAACTGACGCCCCGCAACCGAGGTACGTGCTGGGGCATCCCGGCCGACCGGCGGCCATGCCGACACTGCTTATCGCGGTGTTCGACAACTCCGGGTCGGTCGTCTCGCCGATCGGGGCAGATCCCCTGTCGAACCGATTCGCCGAGGTCGACCGGGCCTTCTCCGCCATCGCGCGTAACGGAGCGCCGCACGAACTCGGCATGGTGGTGCACTTCGACACCCCGTCGAGCGGCGAGGTCGGCCCGGTCCCGATCACCCGCACAGGCGTCCGTCAACTCCGCCGCGGGCTGCAGATCCCCCGAGACGGCGCGGGGTCCAGCGAACTCGCGCCCAGCCTCCGCCGAGCGACCAAGATCGCCAAGGCGCACCCGGCGCGCGAGGTGACGCTGGTCGTGCTGTCGGATTTCTTGCTCATGGACGCCGATCCGCGCGGGGTACTCAGCGACCTTGCCGCGTTCCCCGGCACCGTCCACGCGGTGGTCCTCGGCACGCACCTTCCCGCGGGCGTGTTGGACGACGCCATCACCGTGAGCCAGATCGAACGAGATGATCCGCCCGGCACCGTGGCCCGTGCGCTCTTTACGAGTCTGGTGCAACACCGTAAGCGACGCCGTCCTGCGTCTCGAAACCGTAGAAAATAGTACAACGCTTCCGGACGCCGTTTGTCGTCGCGGCTACCGGCGCATTCTTTTGGGCTAGTTGCAGTGGGTTCGCTCGAATGTTCGCCCGAACCTTCGAGCGAACCCACGGTTCCCCTTAAACCCCGACCTTCGTTTAACTGGCAGCAACTCCTGGCCCGCACAAACCGCCAGGAAGCAGAAAGGAGGCACACATGCAAAAGGAGGTTCGTTCACCACAACCCAGCACGCCAACCACGTTCCGCACCATCCTGGCCGACCCACCGTGGGATATCCAGCAAAAAGGTGGCCGCGGAGCCGTCCAGCACTACTCACTCATGAGCCTCAAGCGCATCAAGGCGCTGCCCGTGAATGAACTGGCCGCGCCCGACGCCCACTTGTGGCTGTGGGTCACGAATGCGACCCTGCGTGACGGTTTTGACGTGGCCGAGGCGTGGGGCTTCACCGTCCGTTCCCCCTTGACCTGGGTGAAATTCCGGCTGGGGCTCGGCACCTACCTACGTAACTCGACGGAGCATCTCCTCTTCGCTACCAGAGGCAACGCCCCAGTCCGGTTTCGCAGCCAGCCAACCTGGATCAACGCGCCGGTGCAGGAACACTCCCGCAAGCCCGACGAGCAGTACGCCGTCATCGAGCGTATCTCGGACGGCCCATTCCTGGAACTGTTCGCCCGCAGGCGACCCCCGAGCGTGCAGCACTGGTCGGTCTGGGGCAACCAGATCCCCTCGGACATCACGATTCCCGGTTATCCCATCCCCAGCGACCTGCAGCGCAGCGGAGACGCCCCGTGAACGACAAGGGCGGACCCCGAAACCCGGTCGTGTGGCTGCTGCGCGTCAGCCTGGCACTGCTCGGCGCGTCCGTCGCGCTCAACGTGGCGGTCGGATTCCTGCAGCCTGTCGTTCCCTGGTTGGCCGGCGGGTTCGTGATCGGGCTCCTCATCTGGTGCGTCGCGGCCTACATCCGGTGGCGACGCTCCCGTTGGTGACCGGACGGAAACCGACACATGTCACACACCCGTGTTGTCAAATGAACAAACATTCTTGACGGACCGTCCAAAATAGTCAATAAGTAAACCCGTTGCCAAGTGTTGAATCCATGCAGCATAAGCCATAAAGAGAAAGTGAGGTGATCTATGGCCCCAGCCCCCAAAGACCGTAAGACCAATAAACAACTCCATCGCGAGCGACGCCTACGCGTCCGCAGCGTTCGCCGGGACACCCCGGACATGCGAAAGCTCTCCAAAGCCATTATTGGCCTTGCCCTGGCGGAAGCCGAGCGCGAAGCCCAGGCGCAAGCCGCCGAAGGTCGACCAGCCAACAGCAGCGTCACGCCCCCGCCGGGGAAGAATGGCGGTCGCCATGGTGCCTGAGGCGACCTCCCTTGTCTTCTCCCAGCTGCACCTGCCGCGTCCGCTGGAACTCCCCGCAGTGCTCCGGTTCCTGGAGCGTCTGGCGTCCGACCGGGACGAGCCGCGCGTCGTCTTCGAAGCCCGCGCAGGCGTCGCTGACACCCAACATCTACTCGGTTGCCGGACCAGCGACGTCCATCCGCTCCGGCGGCTGCTGGGCGACCTGCTGCCCGGCACGATCCTGACGGGTACCGCGTCGACTGGCCCAGACCCGCGGCCCGCGGTCAACGTGGCCAGGCAGCTCCGGCTGCAGTCCGCGAATCTGCCCCTGCGCACGGACACCGCTGAGCAGACGACGCTCGCCCTGCTCTCGGCGCTAGCGGTCCGTCTCCACGCCGGCGAGTCGTTGGTGCTCCAGATCGTCCTCGGCCCGCGGCACGCCCCACGACCAGTTCATCGGAGCACGCCCGACCCCGACAGCACATTGCTCGACGCCCTCACGATCGGCACCAGGCCTGCCAGCTCCGAAACACGGCAGCGCCTGGAGGAACGGGTCTCCCAAGCTGGCTTTCGCGTCACCATCCGGCTCGGTGCCGCCAGTAGCGACGGCGACCGGCGGCGACGCTTCGTCACCGGGCTGCTGAGCGCCATCTCCACGGCGCGCAGTCCGGGCGTACAGATCAGCTTGGCACCGGAGAAAGCAGCGGCCCTCAACGAAGCCCGGCTGCCCCGGCGCTGGCCGTTGCACCTGGCGGCGGCGGAACTGGTGGGCCTACTCGGCTGGCCGATTGGCGACGGTGAACTGCCGGGGCTTCCGCCGCTCCACCCCAAGGTGCTCCGCGCCGCGCCCACTGTCCACATCGGCCCGCGCGTCTTCGCGACGAGCGCGGCACCAGGCGACACCCGCCAGATCGGTATCTCGCCGCAGGACCAGACCTACCACGGGATCGCCTACGGCCCAAGCGGCTCCGGCAAGACCAGCGCCATCCAGCACCTCATCCTGGCCGACATCGAGGCGGGTAGGCCGGTCGCGGTCCTCGACCCCAAGCGGCAGCTCATCGATGACCTCATGGCTCGCATCCCCAAAAGCCGCATCGACGATGTTGTCGAGCTCAACGCCGGTGACGCCACACCGGTCGGCTTCAACCCGCTCGACGTCGGGCAGCGCGACCCCGATGTCGTGGTCGACGGCATCCTGGCCGTCTTCGCCGCCGTCTTCAGCGACGGTTGGGGACCGCGGACGCAGGACATCTTCTCGGCGTGTCTACGCACCCTGGCCAGAGCCAGCACCCCAGCGGAACCAGCCACACTCGTCGATCTGACCCGGCTGCTCACCGACCCCGCCTTCCGCCACCGACAGGTTGGCCGCATCCAGGGCGACCTGGCGCTAGCTGGGTTCTGGGCCTGGTACGACGGACAGTCGCCCCAGGCACAAGCCGGGGCCATCGCGAGTCCGCTCAATAAGCTCCGCCAATTCTTGCTGCGCCCAGCGCTGATCCGGATGCTGGACCAGCGCAGCGGCCGCTTCCGGCTCCGTGATCTGTTCCGTGACAACAAGATCGTTCTACTCCCGCTCAATGAAGGTCTCATAGGGCCAGGCACCGCCAGTTTGCTCGGAAGCTTGGCTGTCGCTGACATCTGGCAGGCCACGCAGGAACGCGCCAGCGACCCGGCGGTGGCCAAGAACCCGGCGACCGTCTTCATCGACGAAGCTCCGAGGTTCCTGCACCTCCCCGTATCGATCGCCGACGCGCTCGCCGTATCGCGTTCGCTCGGCGTCGGCTGGTTTTTGGCCGCCCAGTTCCGTTCCCAGTTTCCCGGTCCCTTACGCACGGCCGTCGACTTGAACGCCCGCTCCAAGCTCCAATTCGCGACTGAGTACGAGGATGCCCGCGACACCGCCAAACTCGCCCCGGACCTCACACCCGAGGACGTTATGGCCCTGCCGCAGTTCCACGCCTACGCCAACCTCGTGGCAGGCGGCCATCCGTCCGGCTGGGCGCTCGTCAAGACGCTGCCGCCAACGCCGCCGACCATCGACCCGGCGCTGGTCCGGGCCGCCTCGCAGGCCAACTACGGCCCGCTGCCCACAGACACGGTGCACGACGCCTCGGAAACCGACAGCCAGCCGCAAACAGCTATACCTCCATCAACTCCTCCGCCTATCAAGCGAATCGGTCGGAAGCGGAGGACGACATGAACAAATCGACGAACACCAGAAGCAGTGTCTCCGCCCGTATGTTCGCCAGTATCTTCAGGTTGACCACCCGTCCGCATACCCGCAGGTCATACCCCCTACCTATCCCCTTCTGGGATGGGACTGACCCCCACTTTGGGGGTCACCAGGCGGGGCCGGGAGGCGCGCGATGAGCCCGGCTGACGTCACCGCATTGCTGGTTCATCTGTCGGACCGGGACGTCTCGATCCTGCAGTCGATCAGCGCCCACCGTTTGCTCACCACCGCGCACATCCGCAGGCTGCATTTCGCCCGCGGCCACGCCAGTCTCGGTGCAGCGGCTGGGGCGGTCATGCGCGTACTGACCAGACTCGAGGCGAAGAACCTCGTCGCTCGGCTCGCCCGCCGGATCGGTGGCGTCCGGGCCGGGTCATCCGGCATTACCTGGCAGCTCGGTGCGACCGGCGAGCGCCTAATCCGCACCATGGAGGGCAAGAAGTACCGCCGTCGCTTCATCGAGCCAGGCACCGCGTTTGCGGCACACACCCTCGCGACCGCCGAACTTGCCGTCACCCTCCGCGAGCTCGACCAGGCCGGCGACCTCGAGGTGACCACCATCGAGACCGAACCGTCCTGCTGGCGATCGTTCACCGGCCCGCACGGCACGCTCGAATGGCTCAAGCCCGACCTGTTCGCCATCACCGTCAGCGGCGACTTCGAAGACCACTGGTACCTCGAAGCGGATCTCGCGACCGAACATCCCACCGTGGTGGTGCGCAAAGCAAAGGCGTACCAGCGCTACGCCGCGACCGGCGGCTATCAAGCGCGCCACGGGCTCTTTCCCGCGGTTGGGTGGGTGGTCCCGGATGCCGCGCGCCGACGGGCGCTCTCTACCGCTTTTGCGGCGGACCCGGCTATTCAACGCGACCTCTTCCAGGTCGTCACGACAGCCGAGTTCAAACAGCTCATGGCCAGCGGCGCACCCGGCCCGCCGACCGTGGCCGAACCCGCGCCGCACACCCAACTACTCACACCGAAAGGAGGGACACCCTAATGGAACCGCAACCAGAACACACCGAACCGGTCGATGACGCCGACACCGATCCATGGCACCGCACTGCCGAACGGCAACAGGCCCGCCAGCCGCGGGTTTACGTCACCGACCTCGCCAGCACAGAGCGCGGCATCGACCACGGCCTGTGGGTCGACGCCAACCAGTCCGCCGACGACATCGCGGCCGACATCGACGCAATGCTGGCCAGCTCGCCCGTACCCGGAGCCAAGCTCTGGGTAGTCCGCGCCACCGAAGACTTCGACGACATCGATCTCTCGACCGTCAGCACCAGTGCCGCGATCGCCGAACTAGCGCAAGGACTTGTCCGGCACGGCCGCGCGTTTACGGCCTGGGTCCGTCATATCGACCACGATTACACAAGGCTTGCCGACTTCCCGAGCGAGTACGTCGGCAGCTACCAGTCGCCCGAGGCGTGGGCCTGGAGCTTGGCAGAAAGCCTTGGCTGGCATCAAGAACTCGATCGACGCATCACCGACACCTTGATCCGGCCGTACGTCACGCTCGACTACGCCGCGATCGCCCAGGACGCGAGCGCCAGCTGGCACGTCCTGCGTGATCCAGACGGCACGGTGCACGTCTTCACGCGCTGACACCGGCCCGCCCACCTATCCAACACACCGAAAGGAGGTACCACTTGGAACAACACCCACGTAGCCCTGACGACAGGGATCGCCACATACCCAACCGCGAAAAGCTGGACTCCGGCGAGATCGACCTCACCGGCAGCGTCCCGCAACCCGGAGCCCTAGCCGACGTCATCTTCGACGCCGTCTCTGAGGCCGGCGGCGACGGCGAGAAGATCCCCGACTGGGGTGCCCGCGTCATCGCCCGTGAACTGGCCAACCGAATCCCCGTTCCCGGCACCCTGCACCACTACGCCGTGACCGGAACCGTCGACCACGTCGGACTCGCCCGTGAACTCGAGATCCACGCAAACTTTGGCGACCCGCAGACAAAAGAACTCGCCGACCTGCTCGGGCTCTACCTGATCAAGCAGCCTGCCGGGCGACCTGGTCACCAGAGCGACGGTGCTACGCCAGTCGAACGCGGCCTCCGTGAGCACGGCGCGCCGTTCTGGGCTTTCCTCCAGCTCAAAAACATCGACACGGACAGCGACGAGCTCGTCCAACGCTTCGCCGACTTCCACATCGGCAGCTTCGCCAGCCTGAGCGAGATCCTCGACACTCTGACTGAGATCAAGGGGTTCAAAGCCGCGATCAAGGAAGTCGCAGAACGCTGGGGCTTCGAAGACTACATCGTGCTGGACCGAGAGCGCCTGGCAAGAACAGTCCTCGCCACCTGGGACGTCGTTGAATTCAATGGAAAATTCCATGTGTTCATGCGCTAACCACCGCTGCCGACCTGCAGCGTCAAGACATCGCGGAATCCCGCAATTCGGGATCCTGTTGCGTAATTGTCAACAATGGGTGCTTTCCTGCGCAAACGGAGGTAAAATAGGGAAACAAATAAGGGAAATTTTTGTACGCATGACGGACGAATCCGCGCGCCAATTTGGCGCATATCTCAAAGACCTACGCGCTCAGCGCAAGCAGAGCGTTCGTGGCCTCGCGGCTTCGGCTGGCATCGACAGTGGAACCGTCTCCCGGCTCGAGCAAGGTGCCATCCATGCACCTAGCCCGGACACCCTGAAGCAGCTGTCAACCGCCCTTAACGTGCCGCTCGCCGACTTGTTCGCCGTTGTCGGATATGTTACGCCGCAAGACCTTCCGAGCATCACGCCGTATATCCATGCGAAGTATGGACATCTACCTACGCAGGCGCGCATCGAGATCGCTGACTACTGCAACCAGGTCGATTCACACTACAAAACTCACCTACAGGAAGGAGGTGCCAATGAAGGATACGAATCCTGAAGGTTCACCAAATCGAGACGCCAAACCACCACGACTGTTTACAGTGAACGAAACGAGCGAGCGCCTCCGAGTAAGCCGGTGGCAAGTCTATACCCTTATCAATCGTCGAAAGTTGAAGACGATACGCATCGGACGTCGACGACTTATCGCGGAGCCTGACCTTACTGCACTCATCGAGTCGCTCCGCGAAGAGGAATTCTCGCGATGAGTCGCAAGGCAAACGGCGAAGGAACCCTCTACCGCCGAGCAGATGGACGTTACGAGGGTGCCGTCATGTTGCCAACCTCGAGCGGTACGCGAAAGCGCATTCGTCTATACGGCAAGACCAGGCAAGAAGTCCATAAGAAGCTGACACGCACGATTGAAGAAGCGCGGCAGGGAATACTCCCAGCCGAGGAGATGTGGAAGATTGCCGACTATCTAGACTTCTGGCTCGAGCGAGAGAAGCGCCGACCGCTTACTCGAAAGCGCCACGAGTCGATCGTGCGCCTCTACATCAAACCTCGGCTTGGCCATCTCCGACTGGATGCCCTATCGGTACGGATCGTACAGAATTTTCTTGACGACCTCATCGCCGAGGGTAAGTCAGTCGCAACGATCCACCAGACACGCAAGGTTCTGAGCGCGGCCCTGACCTACGCCATGCGGCAGGAGCTGATCATGCGAAACGTCGCTCGCCTCGTCGAACTACCGCGCTATCGAGCAACCGAAGCCAGCCACTGGACACCAGAGGAGACATCACGTTTCCTCGATGCCGCCCGCACCGATCCGCTCTATCCGGTCTTCGTACTGCTCGCGCTCTACGGGTTGCGCCGCGGTGAGGCAGTCGGCCTCCGGTGGCGCGACGTCGATTTTGACCACGGCGTACTCCGCATCCGACAGCAAGTCCAACGCATCGATGGCGAGCTGCGGCAAGTCGAGCTCAAGACCGAAACCAGCGAACGAGACGAACCACTGCTCGCGACCGCGCGCGAGGCGCTCCTACGTCAGCGCGACGCTCAAGCAGCTGCCAGGGCCGAAGCCGGAGAGGCATGGCAGGGCACCAACGATGAGGACGAGTTGGTGTTCACCACCCGAACCGGCCGCCCACTGGAGTCTCATAACCTTGCCCGATCGTTCTTCCGTATCTGCACTCAACAGGGCCTGCGGCGGATCACTATCCACGGGCTGCGACACAGCAACGCTACTGCACAGAAGGATCTGAAGGTTCACGCTCGTGACACTCAGGCGATCCTTGGGCATGGCGACATCCGCACCACGGGTATCTACGAGCACGTTGGCCTAGACAACAAGCGTGCTGCCCTCAGGAAGGTCGAAGGACGACTATTCGCGGAAACCGCCAACAGAGAGAATTGCCGTCAAAATTGCCGTCAAGGCTCAAAATCGAACCTTGGCACGAACTCGAAGTCTCTACAAAAGAAAGCATCCACCCCCGAAGGGTTGGATGCTTTCTTTGGTGGCTCCTCCCAGATTCGAACTGGGGACACAAGGCTCTTCAGAGCTTTCGGAACTACCGTGGAGCAGCGCTTGACCTCTATAAGCAATGTCGTGCTAACACATGCGCGCACATGGAAATTAGGCTGCGTTGCCGTCAACATTGCCGTCAAAGACATATCCATGTAACAACAGACAGCAAGAAGATTGCCAGAATCTCCAGGAGATACCCAAGATCACGCCGCCGCCCTTGAAAATATGTACTCGTAGTCCAGGGAAGTCAGCCCTCACGTAGACGACACACATAAATTATCTGCGCCAACGAGAGAGGAGGCAAAATGACCGAACAAGCCCTCAATCGCCACGTGGCGAAGCTTGCTGTGGATGTACACCGCAAACGAGCGGTGCTCTACCTACGCGTGTCCACGCCAGGCCAGGTCAATACTGACTACAACCCTGAAGGCATATCGATCCCTGCTCAACGCCTTGCAGGGCAGCAAAAAGCCGAGCAGCTCGGCGCGGACATTGTGCGGGAGTTCGTTGAGCCGGGCCGGACAGCCACCAGCATCGACAAACGCCCGACCTTCCAAGAGATGATCGCCTGGGTCAAGTCCCAGAAGGACATCGACTACGTCATCGTCTATCACTTCAACAGGGTGTTCCGAAACAGCGTTGACGCTGGCATCACGAAGCGCGACCTCAAGAAGGTCGGCACACGGGTCGTCTCCACCATCCTCGACATGGGCGAAAGCCCTGAGAGCGCCATGGTGGAGACCATCCTGCACGCCGTCGACCAGTACCAGTCCGAAGCCAGCGGCGCGGACATCAGCTACAAAATGGGTCAGAAGGTCCGCAACGGCGGCACCGTCGGGGTCGCCCGGCTCGGGTACCTCAACGTCCGTGAACCGAAGCCCGACGGCGGCGAGATTCGCACCATTGCCGTCGATCCGGAGCGCGCACCCCTGATCAAGCTGGCTTTCGAGCTGTACGCGACAGGTGACTACACCCTCGCCGACCTCGACGACGAACTCTACGACCGCGGGCTCCGGACTCGCCCGTCCCCTCGTCGGCCAGCCAAGCGAGTCTCAATCAACAAGCTGTCGCTGATGCTGCGCGACCGGTACTACCTCGGTTTCGTGACACACGACGGCGAGGAGATCCGTGGTCGCCACGAATCCCTCGTAGACCCCGTTCTCTTCGAGCAGGTCCAAACCATCGCCAGTTCACGAACCGCCGCAAAGGAGCGCCGACGCGTGCATCACCACTACCTCAAAGGGACGCTGTTCTGCGGCCGCTGCCAGAAGAACGGCACCACGTCGCGCATGATCATCCAGCACACCGTCAACTCGCGCGGGTACGAGTACACCTACTTCTTCTGCCGGAACAAGCAGAGTGGCACCTGCAACTCGCCGCACATCAACGTCCTCCACATCGAAGACGCGGTTGAGAGGCACTACGCGACCATCCAGTTCAGCCCCAGCTTCATCGCAGACGTCCGCGCTCATGTCGCCGCCACCCTCCAGGACGAGCAGGCCGCCACACAGCTGCTGCATCAGCAGCTCACAACGCAGCTCCGCGACCTCGACACGAAGGAAGGAAAACTGATCGACCTCGCCTCCGGCGATGACGAAATCCCGCGGGAGAAGATCAAAGAGAGGCTCCGCGACATCGGACGGCAGCGCCAGCGTGTCACCGAACGACTGGCCGAGACCACGGAAGAAGTCTCGGAAGCTGCCCGGCTAGTCGAACTGTGCCTCACGCTGCTCGACGATCCACAGGAGCTGTACCGGCGCTGCGACGACCAACAACGACGGCTGCTCAACCAGGCGCTCTTCGAGCACATCTTCATCGAGGATGAAGACATCACCGACTACGACTGGCAAGAACCGTTCGCCACGCTGCACTCAGTCGAGAAGCGCTACCAGCACGCGACGAGTGACAAGTCTGATCCTGAAACCACGGACGTGCCGCACACACATAACGCGAGGGGTGTCTCCAAACTTGGAGACACCCCTCGCGTTATAAATGATCTTGAAGTCTTACTAGCGGGCATGGACTTGGTCCAATGTTCTAGTAAGCCCTCTAGGGTGGAGCTGAGGGGAATCGAACCCCTGACCTTCTCGATGCGAACGAGACGCGCTACCAACTGCGCTACAGCCCCTAGGAGCGTGAGCCCCTGTTGTTCAGTGCTTGGAAAGCTTAGCAGCGCCCTCCAGGCACCGAACAGCGGGGGGTCACTCTCCGACTGCCCGGCGGTACGGGCCCGCGGTGGGCTCGGCGAGTTCCTCGAAAGCGGGGTCCTCGTCGTCCAGATCGACGACGACCGCTTGCCGGCGGATGCGGGACATCGGGGACGGTTTGCGCTCCACGATGTCGCGCGGCACCTCGGGTGCGACGACCTCGACGTCTTCCTCTTCCTCCTCGAAAGAGTCGTACGCCTCGTAAGCAGGAGCAGGAGCCGTCGTCGAATAGCGGGCCATCCGGCGCTGCCGGATCTCGTTCTCGATGCGGACCTGACGGCGGAGGTACACGAGGTAGCCGACGAGGGCGATGTCGACCGCGGCGTGTGCCCACCAGGCGAGCGAGAGCGCGAATCCGGCGATCGCGGCCGTGACGACGGCGGCGATCAGCAGGATGACGACCACTCGCTGACGGAACGCGTACTTGGCCTTGGCCGCGATTTCCGCCGCTTCCGGGTCGAAGCCGCCTCGGCCGGGCCGGTAGCTGCGGCGTTCGCGACGCGGCGCGGCGGCCCGTTCGGCGCGAGCGGGCTGCGGGAGCGGCTCCGGCTCGGGTTCGGGCTCCTCGTCCAGGTCAGCGTCGAGTTCCGCCTCGAGTTCGGCGAGATCATCCTCCACCGAAGGATTCGCGTTGTCGGACACGGCGTCGTCCTCCTGTCCCTCGTTGCGAGCACTGCCCCTTCGCACTACCCGGGCGGCCAGCGCGGAGGTTGGCGTCCGCGCGACTTGCTGGCGTTTGCGAGCCACCATGGGCACGAGAACGACGAGCCATGCCGCGGCGAGCGCGACGATGATCACCGAACTGGGCATCTCCCGTCACCTCCCCCGATCCTCTGCTGTAGTCACGCTAGCCACAACAGTCACACAGGAGGCGCAGACTCGCCGGGTTCGATCACGAAAATGCATCACCGCATTAGGTGAATCTCACAGGATGTGGTAACGCGTGATCGGTTTAGAACGCGTAGTCACCGTTAGGCCAGGTCGGCGCGGCCGGATGCCACCAGCCGGGACACCAGTCCGTCGCCGGTCTCCTCTTTCGTCACGGCGAAGCACAGGTGGTCACGCCAGGCCCCGGCGACGTCGAGGTACCGCTCGAACAGCCCTTCCTGCCGATATCCGGCCTTCGTGAGCACGCGGATGCTCGCGTTGTTCTCCGGCCGCACGGTCGCTTCCAGCCGGTGCAGCCCGGCGGCATCGAAAGCGTGATCTGTCACGAGCGCGACGGCCGCGGTGGCCACGCCTCCCCGTACGAGCTCGGACGACACCCAGTACCCGATCCAGGCCGACCGGAGTGCGGCGCGGATCACATTACCGACAGTGATCTGCCCCGCGAACTTTCCGTCAACCGTGATCGTGAACGGCAGGCACTGCCCTCGCCGCGCGAGCCCGCGCAGGGCCGCCCACTGCGACGGCCACGACCAGAACGCGTTGCGGTCGGCCCACGGCCCGATCCCGGTCGGCTCCCACTCCTCGAGGTGCTCACGGTCGCGCAGCCGGACGCGGCTCCACTCGCCGGCGTCGCGCAGCCGCACCGGGCGCACGGCGAGCATGCCTGCCGGGATCCGCAGGGGGCCGAGCGTGGCGGGCCAGCCGGGGTGCCGGTTTTCGACCGAGTCGGCGAGTGCGGCCACGGATCAGGCGCGCTGGGCGAGGAAGGTGACCTTGACCTGGTCGCCCGCGGCTACCTCGGTGAGATCCTCCTCGACGGTGATGAGGCAGTTGGCCTCGGCCAGCGACGCGAGCAGGTGCGCGCCCGACGTCCCGAGCGGCTGTACCAGGTACTCGCCGTTCGCCTCGTCGCGCAGCAACTGGCCGCGCAGGTAGCCGCGACGGCCCTTCGTCGAGGTGATCGACGACAGCAGCCGCGCCCCGACCACCCGGCGGTGCGGGTTGCGCGTGCCGCGCGCGGTGCGGATCAGCGGCCGCACCAGCACCTCGAACACCACGAGCGCGCTCATCGGGTTGCCCGGGATGAGGAACGTCGGCACCGAGTCCGGGCCGAGCCTGCCGAAGCCCTGCACCGAGCCGGGATGCATCGCGACCCGCGTCAGGTCGATGTGCCCGAGGTCGGACAGCGCGGCGTGCACCTCGTCGCCGGAAGACCCGCCTGCCCCGCCCGCGACGACCACGATCTCGGACATCAGCAGCCGTCCTTCGACGACCTCGCGCAGCCGCTTCGGGTCGCCCGGCACGATGCCGACCCGGCTCACCTCGGCACCGGCGTCGCGCGCGGCGGCGGCCAGCGCGTACGAGTTGACGTCGTAGACCTGGCCGACCGACGGCGTGCGGTCGATGTCCACGAGTTCGTCGCCGACCGACACGATCGACACCCGCGGCCGCGGGTAGACCAGCACTTTCGCGCGGCCGACCGCGGCCAGCAGCCCGACCTGCGCGGAGCCGATGGTGTCGCCCTTGCGCACCGCGACGTCGCCGATCTGCACGTCCTCACCGGCCCGCCGCACGTAGCCGGCCGATGGCACGGACCGAGTGATGGTCACCTTGGCCTGGTGCCCATCGGTGTAAGCGGTCGGGACGACGGCGTCCGCGAGCGTGGGAAGCGGCGCGCCGGTATCGACCCGAACCGCCTGGCCCGGCTGGAGCCGTCGCGGCTGCCGCGAGCCAGCCGGGATCTCGCCGACGACCGGCAACTGGACCGGTTCTTGTCCAGCGGTCTGCACGTCGACGCTCCGGACCGCGTAACCGTCCACCGCCGCCTGGTCGAACCCGGGCAGCGCGTGCTCGGCGACGACTTCCTCCGCACAGAGCAGGCCCTGCGCCTCGGAAATCGCGACGCGAACCGGACGCGGGCGCACGGCGGCGTCGAGGGTCAGCGCGATCTGCTCGTCGACCGAGCGGAAATCGCCGGACTCGGCGGATTCCTCCGTCGAGGCAACGATTTCCGCCGATTCCGCCGCGGCGACGGCCTGGACCGCAGGTTCGGTCGCGTCTTCGGTCGGGATGGCTGGGGTGGAATCGAGGGAGTCCGTCATGGGCGATCGTTTCCGATCCGTTCGGTCAGCCAGGTGCGCAGCGAAGGCCCGTAATCCGGGTCCTCGAGCGCGAAATCGACGGCGGCGCGCAGGAATCCGCCCGGGTTGCCCAGGTCGTGCCGCCCGCCGCGGTGGACGACGATGTGCACGGGGTGCCCCTCCTGGATCAGCAGCGCGACCGCGTCGGTGAGCTGCAGCTCACCGCCCGCGCCGGGCTCGATCCGGCGCAGCGCGTCGAAAATCGCCCGGTCGAGCAGGTACCGCCCAGCCGCGGCGTAGGTCGACGGCGCGTCCTCCGGCTTTGGCTTCTCGACCATGCCGTGGACCTGCTTGACGTCCGGGTCGTCGGTGTCGGTGACGTCGAAGACGCCGTACGGGGAGATCTGTTCCTTCGGGATGTCGAAGGCGCAAAGCACGCTTCCGCCGTGCTGGGCGCGAACGGCCGACATCCGGTCGAGGACCCCGGCGGGCAACACGAGGTCGTCGGGCAGGAGAACGGCGACAGCGGTGTCCTCGTCGGTGAGGTTCGGCTCGGCCTGGGCGACCGCGTGCCCGAGCCCGAGTGCCTGTTCCTGGATCGCGACCTCGACGTCCAGCAGCTCCGGCCCGCGGCGAACCTTCGCCAGCAGTTCGGTCTTGCCCTTGTCCTCGAGCGTCTTCTCCAGGTCCGGCTTCGCCTCGAAGTACCGGACGACAGCTTCCTTGCCCGGCGAGGTGACGATCACCAGCCGCTTCGCTCCCGCACTCGCCGCCTCCGTCGCGACGATCTCGATCCCCGGCGTGTCGACTACTGGCAGCAGCTCTTTGGGCACCGCTTTCGTGGTCGGCAGGAATCGCGTGCCGAGGCCTGCGGCAGGCACGATGGCGGTTCTGAAGGTCTGGGTGGTTGAGGCGCCCGTCATGGGCGCAAAGCCTAACCTGGTCTCATGCACGAGCCGGGCAATGAGACCCCGAGCAAGGCGGAGTGGCGGACACGAATCCTTCGCGCCCGCGCCGAACTGCCTCCCGAAGCCCACGCTCGCGAGGCCGCCGCCCTGGCAACCGCGGCGTCGTCCATCCAAGCGGAAACGGTCTGCGCGTACCTCCCTTTCGGCACTGAGCCTGGTCGGCTCTCCCTGGTAAACGCCCTGGCCGCGACGGGCGCACGCGTCCTGCTGCCAGTCATTCCGGACACGCCGGGCCCACTCGGCTGGTCCGAATACACCGGCCCAGACACCCTGGTCCCCGGACGTCTCCGCGGCGTCCTGGAACCATCCGGCCCGCGCCTGGGCACCGCTGCGGTGGCTTCGGCGCAGGTGCTGCTGATCCCAGCCCTGGCCGTCGACCGCCACGGCACCCGGCTCGGCCGCGGAGCCGGTTACTACGACCGCACCCTGACCGCCGCGCCCGACACCGCCCGCGTGGCTGTGGTGCGCGCGGAGGAGGTCGTCGACCGTCTCCCTGCCGAACCGCACGACGTGCCCATGACCGCCGTCCTGACGCCCTCCGGCCTCATTCAGCTGCCAACGGCTGCCACTGCTCGGTAAGGCCGCGGCTCAGCGCAGCACAGTGCGGCGTGGATCAGCGCGGGTTCGGCGCAGCGTGGCTAAGCACGGCGCGGCTCTTTCGACTCGGCGCGGCTCAGCTCGACGCGGAGCGATCCGGCGCAGCGCGTCTCGACTCGGCGCACGAGGCTCGGAAGTGGTCAAGACCACTCGATCGGCCACCCGTGTTCAATGCCGCCGCCCGAACCCGATGACCACCGTCATGGCCAACCGCCGAGCCTGATGACCGCCAAGGCACCCCGCCGCCAGAATCCGCTGACCGCCGTCCAGCCTCGAACCACCCAAACCGCGCATCGGCACACAACCCACTCGAGCGCCTGCCTCCTCACGACTGCCAAAACCGCCGCGAGCAAGCCCGCCCACAGGCCGCACCAGGCCCCGCCCACCAGCCCGCCGACAGCCCGACCGACCGGACCAGCCGCAGTCCAGTCACCCAGCCGCCGATACCCCGGACGCCCTGACCAGCACTAACCCACCGACGCCCCTTCCTCGCCCGCACTGTGAGCAAGGGGTAATTGCGCTGAGGGAATGCCGTCCAGCACAATTGGGTTAGCACTCTTGTAGGTCGAGTGCCAGTGCATGAAGGAGCTTCAGTGCCCACGTACCAGTACGCCTGCAAGGAATGTGACCACCGCTTCGAGGCGGTGCAGTCCTTCTCCGACCCCAGCCTGACCGTCTGCCCGCAGTGCTCCGGTCCACTGCGCAAGGTCTTCAGCTCGGTCGGCGTGGTCTTCAAGGGCAGCGGGTTCTACCGCACGGATTCGCGTGATTCGAGCAAGTCGAGCACCTCCGCGACCCCGGCCAAGACCGAGAGCGCCAAGTCCGACTCGTCGTCCACCACCTCCTCTTCGTCGACGTCTTCTTCGTCCTCGAACACATCCTCCACGACGAGCACGACGAAAACGGCTTCCACGCCCTCCTGACCCCCGAGTTATCCACAAGGGGCCAGTTGTCCACAGGTTCGCGAATCGGCTCTTCCGGCCGGTTCGCGACGTCCTTAACGTCGGATTCGTGCGGTATTCCGCCGCACCGGAACCGACGAGGGGACAACCGTGAACACCTTGCTCAGCCGCCTTCCCGCGCTGCCTGACGTCCGTCTACCGCGCGGGCGGCGAGCCCGGATGCTCCGCCGGTGTCTCGCGGCGGCCTTGCTCTTGGCCGGCCTGCTCGTCCTGTTCCTCCCGCCCTCCGCACGGGGCGCACCCGCCGCCTTGACGGTGGTCTCCGCACGCGATCTGCCCGCTGGCTCGGTCCTGCGCGCCGCCGACGTGCGGACCGTCGCGCTGCCCGAGGACCTCCGGCCGTCCGGCTCGCTCGCGGCCGCCGACGCGGCAGTGGGCCGTCTTCTGTCCGGCGCGGCGCGGGCCGGCGAGCCCATCACCGACGTCCGGCTTCTGGGCAACAACCTCCCCGTAACGGGTGAACCCGGAACGGTCACCGTGGCCGTCCGGCTCGCCGACGCGGCCGTCGCCGAGTTGCTCCAGCCGGGCCAGCGCGTTGACGTCGTCGCGGGCGCGGATACCACAAATTCCGCGTCCGTGCTGGCCAGCGGGGCTTCGGTGGTCACCGTCCGGCGTTCCGACGACGCCGGGAACCACACCTTGGGCCCGCCGCAGAAGGGTCCGCTGGTCCTTCTCGCACTGCCGGCGCCGGTTGCCACGCAGGTCGCTGCTTCCTCGCTCGAACGACCGGTAACGGTTACTCTCCGCTAACCCGACCCTGTTCCGACGGGCGACGGCTGTCCGAAGACGGCCAGACGCCTGTCCTGAATCCCCTGGGAGCAGCAGTGCTGAAAGGTTTCAAGGACTTTCTGATGCGCGGCAACGTCGTCGACCTCGCGGTCGCCGTCGTGATCGGCGCCGCGTTCACCGCGATCGTCACGGCGTTCACCAACGGCCTGATCAAGCCGTTGATCAACGCACTCGGCGGCTCGGACGCGGCGAAAGGCCTCGGCTTCAACGTCCTGCACGGCAACGACTCGACGTTCATGGACTTCGGCGGCGTGATCAACGCGGCGATCAACTTCGTGATCGTCGCCGCGATCGTCTACTTCCTGATCGTCCTGCCGATGAAGCACATCCAGGAGCGCCGCAAGCGCGGCGAGGAGAAGGGTCCGGCCGAGCCGACGGACGTCGAGCTGCTCACCGAAATCCGCGACCTGCTGCGCGCGCAGCAGGGCAACGGCCCCTCCAGCCGCGGCAACTGAGGGGTCACCGATCGTGATGCGGGGGCCGGTTCTCGAGATACCACGAATCCGGAGTGGTCTCCGGGCCCCGGCCCCGCTCATCGGACGTGGTCTCCGGCAGGACGTCGCCGAAGATCTCGTCGACCCGGCGGCGGCGCTGAGCCTCGTCTGCGCGGGGGCGTCGTTCCTCGTGCGGCATGGGTCCATCGTCCCACCTGTTGTTTGACAAGTGCAGAGAGACATCCGCCGCCGAACGGCCGGGCTCAGACCTCTTCGAGGCCGGAGAGCTCGTCGATCACGTGCGGGACCAGCGAGGAGAGGGTCGCCATGCCGTCGCGCACAGCCGCGCGCGAGCCAGCCAGGTTGACCACCAGTGTGCTGCCCGAAACGCCGGCGAGACCGCGGGAGATCCCGGCGTCGACCGCGCCCGCGGCCAGCCCCGAGGCGCGCAGGGCCTCGCCGATGCCCGGGATCGGGCGGTCGAGCACCCCGGCGGTGGCGTCCGGCGTGCGGTCGCGCGGCGACACTCCGGTGCCGCCGACCGTGATCACCAGGTCCGCCCCGCCGATCACCGCCGTGTTGAGCGCGTTGCGGATGCCCGCGGTCTCGGCCTCGACCACCACGACGCCGTCGACGATGAATCCGGCCTCCTCGAGCAGCTCGGTGACGAGCGGCCCGGAGGTGTCCTCGTGCTCCCCGTGCGCGACCCGGTCGTCCACAATCACCACGAGTGCCCGGCCCAGCCGCTGTGCGCTCCGTTCCATGCCGACACCGTATCCGGTTCCGGGCCCGCTTCGCCGCCACGGGCCCGGTGATTTCTGACGATTCGGTGACGTGGTCCGCGCAGGCCGCGCGCACCCTGGGGCAAGCGGCCTAGCGTCGGCGAGGTGCGAGTGCTCATCACCGGCGGCGCCGGGTTCATCGGGTCCCGGATCGCCGATCAGCTGGCCGACGACGGCGACGAGGTCGTCGTGCTGGACAACCTGCTGTCCACCGCGCACGGCTCCACCACGCCGCCCGAATACACCCAGCGGCACCGCTTCCTTCGCGGTGACGTCACCGACACCGAGATCGTCGCCGAATTGCTCGACGGCGTCGACGCGGTCTGCCACCAGGCCGCGGTGGTCGGGCACGGCGTCGATCCCTCCGACGCGCCCTCGTATGCGCTGAACAACGACTATGGCACCGCTGTGCTGCTGGCGGCGATGCACGCGGCGAAGGTGCGCAAGCTCGTGCTCGCCTCGTCGATGGTGGTCTACGGCGAGGGGCGTTACGCGTGCGCGGAACACGGTGTCGTTCCGCCGTCGCCTCGCCGGCAGTCCGATGTGGACGCCGGACGATTCGAACCCGCTTGCCCGCACTGCGGTGCCGAGTTGGACTGGCAACTCGTACCCGAAAGCGCGCCGCTGTTGCCTCGAAGCACCTACGCGGCAACGAAACTGGCGCAAGAGCATCTCGCGGGTGCCTGGGCGCGGCAGACCGGCGGCACGGTCTGGGCGTTGCGCTATCACAACGTCTACGGCCCGCGGATGCCCCAGAACACGCCGTACGCCGGCGTCGCGTCGCTGTTCCGTTCGGCGTTGGAGCGGGGCGAAGCGCCGATCGTACTGGAGGACGGGCGGCAGCAGCGGGATTTCGTGCACGTGGACGACGTGGCCCGAGCGAACGTCCTCGCGCTCCGGAACGACGGTCCGGAGGCAGACCTCACGCCGCTGAACATCTGTTCCGGACAACCGCGCAGCGTCAGCGACCTGGCCCGGGAACTGGCCTGCGCCTGCGGAGGGCCGGAGCCGCGGATCGTCGGCGGTGCGCGGCCCGCCGACGTCCGGCACGTCGTCGCCGACCCGGCCCGAGCACGGGAGCTGCTCGGGTTCCAGGCGAAAACTTCCTTCGCGGAGGGCATCGCCGCGTTCGCCACCGCGGAGCTGCGAGCCTCCGTCACCCGATGAGGTGAAGATCACGTTCCGGAATGAATCGACCGGACCGGATCTTGATGCTGAGCATGCGTTCCATCGTGGTGGGGGACATCGAAATCCACGCACTGACCGACGGACGGCTGCAGCTGCCGTCGTCGTTCTTCCCGGGACTTCAGGGCAAGCGCTCGGCGCCGAGCACCGTGCCCGTGGTCATCGGAGCATTCCTGCTCCGGACGGGCGGCCGCACCGTGCTGGTCGACGCCGGTTTCGGACCGCGTGCGTCCAGCGAGCCGCATCTGCCGCAGCACTCCAAAGAGCAACTGCACCCGGTGGTCAGCGACGCCGAGGCAGAGCACACCGGAGGCTTGCCCGCGGCGCTCGCTGAAGCCGGAGTCGGCCGCGAAGACATCGACACCGTGGTGCTGACTCATCTGCACGCCGACCACATCGGCTGGGTCGCACCGAACGGCCAGCCGTACTTCCCGAATGCCGACGTGCGGTACGGCGCGCCCGATTGGGCAGCGTTCATCGAACCGGCTGGGCGGCACGACCGCGGCCGCGTAGCGCTGGAAACCCTTCGCGCCCAGGGCAAACTGCGTCCGCTGCTTGACGGCGAAATGGTCGCTCCCGGCGTCACCGTCCGGCATGCGCCCGGACACACGCCAGGGCATCACGTGCTGGAAGCCGCGGATCAGGACCGTCGCGCCGTCCTGATCGGCGACGTCTTCCAGATTCCGGAGCAGATGGCCGATCCGACGATCGGCGCGGCGTCCGACGCCGATCCGGGGCAGGCGGAGCTGACCCGCCGCCGCTGGCTCGGCGAAGTGGTCGGCACCGGCACGATCGTCGCGGCAGCGCATTTCCCGGACGAGCCGTTCTTCCGGATCGCGGCCGACCGCACCGTGGAGCCGATCTCGGCGGTCGCCGCTTCCTGACCGTCTGCAATAGACAGATCAGGACGCTGCCAACGGCAACCGCACCTCGAAGCGGCATCCTGGGCCGTGGTTCTGCACGCCGATCCGTCCCCGGTGTGCCTCCACCAGGCCCTTCGCGATCGCCAGGCCCAGCCCGCCGCCGCTGGTGGTGCCGCTGCGGTCAGGGGTGCGGGCTTGTGTGCCGCGGAAGGCGACGTCGAAGACCCGGCTGATCTCGTCGTCCGGAATCCCGCCGCAGCCGTCGTCCACAGCCAGCAGCGCCTGGTCTCCGTCGATGCCGATCTGCACGGCGACCGTGCCGTCCGGCGGAGTGTGCCGGATGGCGTTGGACACGAGGTTCCGCACGATCCGCGCCAGCTCCGGATCGCTGCCGGACACCACCGGCCACGCCGACGCGTTTTCCAGCACCCGCACGCGTTTGCGGTCAGCCACCGGTGCCTGCGCGGCGACCGCGTCGCTCACCACGTCGCGCAACGGCACCGCCGACATGCTCAGTTCGAGTGCGCCGGCGGTGATCCGGGACAGCTCGAACAGGTCCCCCACCATGCCGGACAGCCGGGTGGTCTCGCCGCTGATGCGCTGGGCGTAGTCGGCCACCTCGGCGCGCTCCGAAACCACGCCGTCGGCCAGCGCCTCCGCCATTGCCTGGATCCCGGCGAGCGGGCTGCGAAGGTCGTGGCTGATCCACGCGACCAGTTCGCGACGCGACGCTTCCGCCGCGCGTTCGCGGTCCCGCGCCTCGCGTTCCCACACACTGCGCCGCGCGATGACCCGGCCCAGCACCATCGCCGCGGGTACCGCCACCAGTGCCACGAGCAAGCACACCAGCAGTTCCGTGGTCAGGGCCTCGGTGAACATGAAGCCGCTCACGCCGAGGATCCCGACCAGCATCGCGGCGACCGGCGTCAGCACGAGCGTGGTCATCGTGGTGGCCAGCGACCGGTGCCGCAGCAGGTAAAGCGCGAGTCCGCCCAGCGCCGCCACCGGCAGCGCGAACATCAAGGCGAGCGGCAGGATGTGCAGGACGTGGACGAACAGGTCCCACGCCGACTCGCCCGAGCCGATCACGGCTGTGTCCGGTCGTAGCGGTAGCCGACGCCCCACACCGTCGCGACGCGGACCGGTTTGGCCGGGTCACGTTCGATTTTCTCGCGCAACCGGCGCACGTGGACCGTCACTGTGGACTGGTCGCCGAAGTCCCAGCCCCACACCTTTTCCAGCAGGTCGGCTCGGCTGAACGCGACGCCGGGATGAGAGAGGAAGAACGCGAGGAGATCGAACTCGCGCGTGGTCAGCGGCAGCACCGCGCCGTCGAGCGTCGCCTGGCGGGCGGTCATCTGAAGCCGGAGGTTGCCGTCCGTCAGTTCAGCCGTCGGCGGCTCGGGCCGAGGCATCCGGGCCCGGCGCAGCACGGACGCCACGCGCAGCGTGAGTTCCTTGGGGCTGAACGGTTTGGTGACGTAATCGTCGGCCCCCAGCTGCAGTCCGGCGATGCGGTTTTCCTCCTCGCCGAGCGCGGTGAGCATGACGATCGGCACCTGGCTCGTCTGCCGCAGCCGACGGCACACCTCCAGACCGTTCAGGCCGGGCATCATCACGTCGAGCACCACCAGGTCCGGCACGCGCTCGGCGAACCGAGCGAGAGCCGCCGCACCGTCGCCGGCCAGATCGACGGTGAAACCGGCGGTTTCGAGGTAACGGCGGACGACGTCGCGCACGGTCTCGTCGTCGTCCACCACGAGCACGCGACCCGCTTGGTCCTCCATGCCTCACCTCACCAGTTCGTCAGCAGCAGGTGGTTGACCGCGAGCGCGACCACCGCCTGTCCGGCCAGCCACCAGCGGCGGTGGCCCGCCGGAAGCAGCGCCGTGGCCGGGATCAGCCACGCGCCGAACGGTAGCCAGATCCGTTCTACCTCAGCCTTCGACAGGCCGGACGAATCAGCGAACACGATCGTGAGCACGGCCGCCGCCACGATCAGCAGCACCGGATCGCGCAGGATCGTCCGGCGAGAAGGCAAGAAGATCGCGGTAGCCATCCCCCGCCGGGCCGCCGCGACCACTGCCGGTCCGCAGGCGACCGCCACCGCGGCCAGGTCGGCCCACACCCAGTAGGAATACGGCCGCACCAGCGCAACGCCCTGGTAGTAGCGCTCGACCACGAGGTGGTAGCCGTCGAACCACCAGAAACCGGCGAGCGCGAACACGGCGACCACGGCAACGGCACCGAGGACAGCGGCTGCCGCGGCCCGCCACTGCCTGCCGAGCACGGCGACGGCCAGCGCGATCAAGCCGAGCAGGACGAGGCCGTAGGAGAGGAAGATCCCGAAGCCGATGAGAATCCCGGCTGCCAACGCCGTGGGCCAGGCGTAACCACGGCGCTCTCGGAAGCCCGCCGACGCGAGGACGAGCAGCGCGATGCCGGTGGCGGTCACGCCAGCGAAGAGGCCGTCCGCGGACACGCCCAGCCACACCGCACCTGGGCTGAGCACGGCGAACGGAAGCGCCGCGCGAGCGGCGTCGGGACGGCCGAGCAAGGCGATCGTCGCTGGCACCGCGACCGCGACCAGCGCGGCCACCAGCACCACCGCGGTCGACGCCCAGGCACCGCCGCCGAGGCCGAGGCGGTCGAGCCAGACGAAGACGAGGGTCGCGCCGGGCGGGTGGCCGGATACGTGAGTGGTCCACGAGTTCGGCTGGAAATCGAGGATGCGCGAGGAGAATTCGCGGAGGAACCGCGGGATGTCCGTGATGCCGGGGACTTCGTGCAGGTACTCCTGCGGAGTGGTGAGCCGGCCGGCGAAGCCGCGCGTCCAGCCGTCCACCATGGCGAGCGAGAAGATCCAGGCGAGAGAAGCCAAGTAACCCGCGGCGAGGGCGCGTCGCCACCGCAGCCGGGCGGCCAGAGTCGGGCCGTACAGGACGACGCCAGCGGCGATCAGGACGGCGAACACCGAGCCGGGGCCGACGTGCGGCAGCCAATGCGCGAACAACGGCGGCGCGAACGCGTAGATCACCACGCCCGAACCGGGCCGGTTGTAGTACACGCCAACCGCGGTCGCGGCGGCGATCACCACGAGGGTGACGCCGACCGTCACGAGATCGGCGCGGAACCGGGGACGGACGGGAACCGGGGACGGCGGCTCGGCGAGCCGGGCAGCCTTCGTCGACTCGCTCATCGCCGGTCACGATAACCCCGGGAGCGGCCGCCCGGCAGGTTTCCGGGGGATCCGTGAGAAGTCGGTAAGATCTTGGCGAACGTCAGGATTTGGTAAGCACAGCAAGGGTTCTGCACTGTCCTTTCCAGACTTACCGTACGCCTCGTGAACGAATTCGGAGTGGACGTCGTCCTTCCCTGCCTCGACGAGGCGGCCGCGCTGCCCGGCGTGCTCGCCAGCCTGCCGCCAGGGTATCGCGCGATCGTCGTGGACAACGGGTCGCGTGACGGTTCCCCCGGTGTCGCCGCCGCACACGGCGCGAAAGTCGTCGATGAGCCGCGGCGCGGTTACGGTGCCGCCGTCCACGCCGGGTTGGAGAACGCGACCGCAGACATCGTCTGTTTCGCGGATGCAGACGGATCGCTCGATCTGGCCGAGTTGCCGCGACTGGTCGCGGCGGTCGTGGATGGTGCCGACCTCGCGGTCGGGCGCCGAGTGCCGGTGTCTCGGGCGGCTTGGCCGTGGCACGCAAGAGCAGGCAATGCCGTCCTCTCGCTGCTCTTGCGGTCTCGTGGGCTGCCAGTGCGGGACATCGCGCCGCTGCGGGCGGTGCGTCGCCGGGAGTTGCTGGCTCTCGGCGTCGTGGACCGGGCGTTCGGCTATCCGCTTGAGCTGCTGGTGAAGGCTCAGCGCGCGGGCTGGGCGGTCCAGGAACTCGACGTCGCTTACCGGGAACGGGCGCGGGGCACGAAATCGAAGGTGTCCGGTTCGATGCGCGGCACGGCGCGAGCCGTTCGGGACTTCGGGCGGGTGTTGGCCCGATGACGTTCTGCCTGCTTGTGGTCGCGAAAGCCCCGGTGCCGGGGTTCGCGAAGACTCGGTTGTGCCCTCCGGCGACGCCGGCACAGGCCGCGGAGATCGCCGCCTCCGCACTGCTGGACACGCTGGACGCTGCGTTCGCCACGGACGGCGCGATCACCGTGGTGGCGATGACGGGCGACCTCGCGGAAGCAGCGCGGGGGGCCGAAATCGGCCGAGCGTTGCGGAAGGCGACCGTGATCGCACAGCGGGGCTGGGATTTCGGTACCCGGCTGGCCAACGCGCATTCCGACACAGCTGCGGTGCATGCCGGGTTGCCCGTGCTGCAGATCGGCATGGATACGCCCCAGGTCTCCCCTGGATTGCTGGCTTCGGCGATCAAGCCGGTCGTCAGCGGAGCCAGCCGCGCAGTGCTGGGCCGCGCGGAAGACGGTGGCTGGTGGGGGCTTGGGCTGGCTGATCCGCGGCAGGCGCAAGTGCTCGCCGGAGTTCCGATGTCGCGTCCAGACACCGGATTCCGCACCCGCATGGCATTGGAAGCAACAGGGCTCCGAGTTGGCGAACTGCCCGAACTGTCCGATGTGGACACCATGGAGGACGCGTCGCGAGTCGCCGCGATCCGGCCGGACAGCAGGTTCGCGGCCGCGGTCGACGCGGTGGGAGTCGTGGCATGAAACTCGCGACTGGCCGGGAATTCGATCGCGGACTGCTCGGCCATCACTGCTGGCTGGAGCTCGCGAACGGCGACCGGATAGAGCTTCCGGTCGGACGTTGGGCAGACGGTTGCGGTGCGGGCGACGCCGTGCTGCTGGACGCGTGCGAGGGTCCGACGCTCGATGTCGGCTGCGGACCCGGTCGGCTGACTGCCGCTTTGACGCGCCGAGGCGTGGTGGCTCTCGGCGTGGACAGTTCGCCGGTCGCGGTGCGGCTGACTCGGCGCCGCGGGGCGAGTGCGTTGCAGCGCAACGTTTTTACTCGCCTTCCTGGCGAGGGACGATGGAATCATGTGCTGCTGGCCGACGGCAACATCGGGATCGGCGGCGATCCCGATGCGCTGCTGCGGCGAGTGCACGAGTTGCTCACGCCGGACGGCAACGTGCTCGTGGAACTGGAGGAGCCGGGCCAAGGGGTGCGCCAGGACCACGTCCGCCTGCGGCCGGATCCCGCTGACGGGCGGTGGTTCACCTGGGCATGGGTCGGAGTCGACGCCATTGCGGAAATCGCGGTGCGGACTGGGTTTCGAGTGGTGTGGACGACCAATCGCGGCCGTCGCTGGTTCGCGAAGCTGGCGCGCGCGTGAAACGGCTGGCAGCCGCGTGGCGCGGCCTCGACGAGCGGGTTACCGCAGCACAAGCCAAGATCGGCGAACGGGCCCGTGCCGTCGATCGCCGGGTCCCGAAGGCGGAGCAATTCAAGGGCGGCGCGCACGGCGAGCGCGCGACGGCCCGGGTCGGCAGTCTGCTCGGGCTCGCGTTCCTGATCTGCTTCGGCACCGGACTGCTGAGCCACTTGATCCAACATCCGCCTGAATGGTTCTTCTGGCCGAGCCGGCCGGTTTGGCTGTACCGGGTCACGCAGGGTGCGCACGTGCTGTCCGGAATCGCGGCGATTCCGCTGCTGCTGGCCAAACTGTGGAGCGTCTACCCGAAGCTGTTCGAGCGGCCGCTGGTGCGCTCGGTGCCGCACGCGGTGGAGAGGCTGTCGATCCTCGTCCTGTCCGGCGCGGCCTTCTTCGAGCTGAGTTCGGGGCTGCTGAACGTCGCGCAGAACTACCCGTGGAATTTCTACTTTCCGCAGGTGCACTACGCGGTGGCGTGGGTCGCGATCGGGTCGATCTTCGTGCACGTCGCGGTGAAACTCCCGGTGCTCCGGCGGGCGCTGACCCGGGAACGCAAGCCAGTCCAGCAGCCTGGCCCCGGGTTGTCGCGCCGCGGATTCCTGACCACCACGGGGATCGCGACCGGAGTCGCCGTACTGGCCACCGCGGGAGCGACCGTCCCCGCGCTGCGGAACGTCTCCGGGCTGTCGTGGCGATCAGACAAGGGCACGCAGAAGTTGCCGGTCAACCGAACGGCCGCGGCAGCGCAGGTCGCACGGGCCGCGCAGGACCCCGGATGGCGACTGGATGTGGTGACTCCGGCGGGGACCCGGCAGTTCACGCTGGCCGAGTTGCGGGCGTTGCCGCAGACCACTGTGGACTTGCCGATCGCGTGTGTCGAAGGGTGGAGCCAGATGGCGACGTGGCGCGGCATCTCGTTCCCGGACCTGCTGCGCGCTAGCGGCAGTTCGCCCGGTGCAGACGTGCATGTGTCGTCGCTGGAGAAGAACGGTCTGTACGGCGTCAGTGTGCTGCCTGGCGAGCACACCGCCGACCCGCTCACGTTGCTGGCGCTGGAACTGAACGGCGAGGTGCTGAACCTCGACCACGGCTATCCGTGCCGCGTGATCGCGCCCAGCCGGCCGGGTGTGCTGCAGACGAAGTGGGTCGAGAAGCTGGAGGTGCGGTGAAGACCGCGCGAATTCTGCTGGCGCTGCCCGGATTAGCGGCGTTGGCGTACGGGATCGTGCTGTTCCTCGACTACGCGGCGCCGGCGTGGCCGGACAGCTTCACGACGGTGCTGTGGATCGGCGGCGGTCCGATCGTCAACGACGCGGTGTTCGCTCCGGTCGCGGGTGTCGTCGGCGTGCTGCTCGCTCGGGTCCTGCCGCAGCCGTGGCGAGGGCCGGTACAGGTCGGCGCGCTGGTGACCGCGGTGCTGGGTTTCGTGGCGTTTCCACTGCTGTGGCGCGCTTATGGCGTGCCACCGAAGCCAGGACTGCACGATGGGAACGCGTGGCTGGGGCTGCTGGCGACGCTCGCGGTGGTGTGGAGTGCGGTACTGGTCGTGTCGATCGTCCGGATTGTCTGGGTCCGGCGTCGGGTGGCACAGAAAATTCGGTCGCGCGCACGTAGTTGACCTGGGTTTTCTTCCGGTACCGGAATTTTCCCGCGGATTCGGCGTTTGGGACAACGTGCGCGTGGGCACCTCACCGCACGCGGAGAGGCTCTCCGTGCCGAGTCGGAGGCGGCACGGAGAGCCTCTTCGTGTTTTCGTGCGCGAGCCGGTTTTCGGGCGCTGGCCGTAAAAACGGCCACGCGCGACCGGCTCTTGTGCTCCGGTCGCGCGTGGCCTGCAAAGGTTCGGCCCCAGCGCGGATAGGGGGTCGAGCCGTGGCTGGTCTCGGCCGCGCCTCGGCGGCCGAGCGAACTAGTTGGCCGGTACCGCCTGTCCGCCCAGGGTGACCTGCACCGTCCGCCCATCCGCGAGAGTGAAGGTGGTCTGGTCGTTCGGGGCGCGCGTGCGGATCGCGGCGACGAGCGTGTTGGCGCTGTCGATGACGCGGTCGTCGATCTTGGTCACCACGTCGCCGGACTTCAGGCCAGCCTTCTCCGCCGGGCTGCCCGGCGTGATGTCGCCGAGCTGGGCGCCGCCCTGGGGCGCGTCGGTGACCTTCGCGCCGATGAACGTCTGGGTCGCGTGCCCGGTCTTGATGATGTCCTGCGCGGTGCGGCGCGCCTGGTCGATCGGGATGGCGAAGCCGATGCCGACGTTGCCGCCCTCGCCGCCGCTGCCCTGGCCGCGTCCCGAATTCGGGCTGTAGATGGCCGAGTTGATGCCGATGACCTGGCCGCTCATGTTCGACAGCGGACCGCCCGAGTTGCCGGGGTTGATCGCGGCGTCGGTCTGGATCGCGTCCATCACCGTGGTCTGGTCGGTTTCGTCGCCGCCCGCCTGCACCGGGCGGTGCAGCGAGCTGACGATGCCCGAGGTGACCGTGCCGGTCAGCTCGTACGGCGAGCCGATGGCCACCACCTGCTGCCCGACCCGCAGGTCGTCGGAGCGGCCCAGTTCGACCGGCGTGAGGTTGCTGACCCCGGACACCTTGACCACGGCGATGTCCGTGGTCGGGTCCCGGCCGACGACCTTCGCCGCGGCCTTCTTGCCGTCCTGGAACACGGCCTGGATCTGGCCGCCGTTCGCGGCGACCTGCACGACGTGGTTGTTGGTAAGGATGTAGCCGTCGCTGCTGAGCACGAAGCCGGAACCCTCGCCCGCCGCGGTCCGGCCGGACACCTGCAGCTCGACCACGCTCGGCGACAGCTTCTGCGCCACCGATTCGACCGAGCCCGCGGGCACGTTGCCGGTCTGCTGCGCGGGTTTCGGCGCGTCGAGCGCGCTCACCGACGAACCGGATCCACCGGTCAGGTACCCGACGGTCCCGCCCGCCACGCCGCCGATCACGAGCGAGATCGCGGCGACGCTCGCGAGGAGCTTGCCCGCTGAACCCTTCTTCTCGCGCTGCGCGGGCACGCCGTACACCGAGGTTCCCGGTGCGCCGTAAGGATTGGCCGGGGCGCCAGCGGGCGGAGTGTGCGTCCCGCCGGGGTATTGGCTGCCGTACGGCTGACCCGCCGCGGGCTGCTGCTGAGCGCCGGGGATCGCGCCGCTCTGGGGCGCGCCAGCGTGCGGCGCGGCCGCGCCTTGGGCCGACCACGGATTCGGCGTGCCTCCAGTCGGAGCAGCGGCCCCGTACGCCGGGGCGGCACCGTACTGCCCCGCGGGCGCTCCGTACGCGCCGGAAGCGTCACCGGTCGCCGTGCCGGAGCCGGACGTCCCTGCCGAGCCCTCAGCGACCGAACCGTACGCGGCAGTCGAACCAGTCGCGCCGGAAGCTGACTGTCCCGCATCTGCCGCGGAAGAGGGTTGATCCGGCTGAGCCGGGGTCTGCTGCCAGGCCGCCTGGCCTTCGGCGCCCGGCTGGGCGCCCGGGTCCTGGCGACCCGCCGCGGAGTCGGGCACGTGGGGGTCGTTCTCGGTCATGTCCTCACCTAAGCGGCTGGGCCTGAGAGGTTCCTGAGTCGAACCTGTGTTTCGTAGATGAGTATGCCGCGAGTTCCGGTCAGCCTGCCGAACGAAGCCGTTCCGCGATCTGCTCCGGGGTGGCGTCGTTGATCCAGACCGCCATGCCCGACTCGGATCCGGCCAGGTACTTCAGCTTGTCCTTGGCCCGCAGCACGGAGAACAGCTCCAGATGCAGCCACGACAGCTCCCGGTCCCGCCGCACCGGAGCCTGGTGCCAGCCCGCGATGTAGGGCAGCGGCCTGCCGTACAGCGCGTCACACCGGCGCAGCACGTCCAGGTACACGCGGGAAAAGTCGTCGCGCTCGGCGTCGGTGAGCGACGGGAGGTCCGGCACCTGGCGGTGCGGGACGAGCTGAATGTGCACCGGCCACCGCGCGGCAGGCGGCACGAAAGCCGTCCAGTGCTCGCCGGTCGCGATCACGCGCTCGCCCGATTTCTGTTCCGCCGCCAGCACGTCGCCGAGCACCGATCCGCCGTGTTCGCGCGCGACCGCCAGCATTCGCTCGGTCTTCGGCGTGACGAACGGGTAGCCGTAGATCTGGCCGTGCGGATGCGAGAGCGTGACGCCGATTTCCTCGCCGCGGTTCTCGAACGGGAAGACCTGTTCCACGCCAGGCGTCTGCGCGAGCGCGGCGGTGCGGTCGGCCCAGGTGTCCACCACGAGGCGCACCTGTTCCGGAGTCAGCCGGGAGAACGCGCCGTCGTGGTCGCTGGTGAAGCACACGACCTCGCAGCGGCCGAGGCCCGGCGCGGTCGGCACCAGACCCAACCCGTCCACAGTGGACGGATTGCCGGTCGCCTGCTGCGAGAACGACGGGAACCGGTTCTCGAACACGACCACGTCGTAGTCGGCTTCGGGGATTTCGCTCGGCTTGCCCGGCCGGGTCGGGCAGAGCGGGCAGAGGTCGGCCGGCGGCTTGTACGTGCGCGTCTGTCGGTGCGCCGCCATCGCGACCCACTCGCCGGTGAGCGGGTCGCGGCGGATCTCGGAGGCAGCCGCGACCGGCGGCAGGTCCCGGGTGTCCGCGGCGAGCCGCTCGTGGGCGTCGGTGTGGTCGAAATAGATGATTTCCCGGCCGTCGGCCAGGTGCGCCACAGTGCGTTTCACGCTTCTTCTGCCTCGAGGTTCTCCGCCGTTTCGGCGATCATGAGTTCTCCGACCCGCTCCGCGAGGTCTTCCCGCGCACGGTCGTCCAGTCCATCGTCGGTCACCACGACCTGCGCTTCTTCCAGGTCCGCGATCGTGGAAATGCCGACGGTGCCCCACTTCGTGTGGTCGGCGAGCACCACCAGCCGCCGCCCGGCCTCCACCAGCGCGCGGTCGGTTTCGCTTTCGGTGAGGTTCGGGGTGGTGAACCCGGGCCCCACCGCCATTCCGTGCACGCCGAGGAACACCAGGTCGAGGTGCAGCGTGCGCAGGCTCTGCACGGCGACCGGGCCGACCAGCGCGTCCGACGGGGTGCGCACCCCGCCGGTGAGGACCACCGTGCGGTCCGGCTGTCCCGCGTTGCGCAGCACGTCCGCGACCTGGATCGAGTTGGTGACGATGGTGAGGCCCTCGATGCCGTCGAGCGCGTGCGCGAGCGTCCAGGTGGTGGTGCCCGCGGACAGGCCGATCGCGGTGCCCGGTTTGACGAGGGTGGCCGCCAGTTCGGCGATGGCTTCCTTCTGTGCGCGCTGACGCACCGATTTCGCCTCAAAACCCGGTTCGTCGGTGCTCTTGCCGACCAGCGAGGTCGCGCCGCCGTAGACCTTCTCGACCAGGCCGCGGCCCGCGAGCACGTCGAGGTCGCGGCGGACCGTCATGTCGGAGACGCCGAGCCTCGCGACGAGGTCACTGACCCGGACCGCACCGGTCCGGCGTGCTTCCTCGAGGATCACCGCCTGTCGCTGCCGCGCGAGCACCGCCACTCCCCAAGCACACCCATCAACTGCACAAAATCCTACACGATTCAACATCAGGTGTGCGCGACGTGCAGATCAAGCGTCCCCCTGCCGGGCGACAGCCAAGCGTGGCGGGCAGCTCAGGCGACGGGCGCCCCTGGTAGCCGGATGGTGAGCAGAGCCCCGCCTTCCGGTGCCCGGTTGGCGTAAACCGTGCCGCCGTGCCGTTCCGCGGCGTGCTTCACGATCGCCAGCCCGAGGCCGGATCCGGGCAGGGTGCGTGCCTCCGACGAGCGGTAGAAACGGTCGAACACCTTGGGCAGGTCTTCCTCGGCGATGCCGGGTCCGGAGTCCGCGACCTCGACCACCGCGGTGCCGTCGCCGAGCGGACGCAGCGTGACCCGCACCCGCGAACCCTGCGGCGAGAACTTCACCGCGTTGTCCAGCAGGTTCAGCACCGCCCGTTCGAGCGAGCTGTTGTCCCCGGTGAGCACCCACGGCTGCAGCGCGACCTCGAACTCGATCTCGCCCGCCCGCCTGCGCGCCCGGTCGAGCGCGCGCTCGACCACGTCCATCAGGTCGACGCGCTCGGCCTGCTCGCGCGGTTCGTCCTGGCGCGCCAGTTCCACGAGGTCGCCGATGAGCTGGGTCAGTTCGTCGAGTTGCCCGCGAATGTCGGCCTCGATGTCGGCGCGGTCCTCGTCCGGCAACGACGGCGCGCCCGGGCGGCTGGCCGACAGCAGCAGTTCCAGGTTGGTGCGCATGGAAGTCAGCGGGGTGCGCAGCTCGTGCCCGGCATCGGCGACCAGCTGCCGCTGCCGTTCCTGCGAGTCCGCGACCGTGCCGAGCATGATGTTGAAGCTGTGCGTGAGCCGGGCGAGTTCGTCGTCGCCGCTCACCGGGATCGGACGCAGGTCGCCGGTCGCGGCCACCCGTTCGGCAGCCGAGGTCAGCCGGTCGACGGGGCGCAGCCCGGCTCGCGCGACCGCCGTGCCCGCGCCCGCGGCCACCACGATCCCGGCACCGCCGACCAGGAACAGCACCACGGACAGCTGGTTCAGCGCGCGCATCGTCGGAGCCATCGACTGCGCCAGCACGATCGCCTGGCCGTGTCCGAGCGGCACCGCGACCACTCGCATGCCAGTGGTCGCGTCGGTGCGCAACGACTGCGGAAGCACTCCGGTCGCGACGCGCATCTCGGCCGGACCCACCGGCGGCCGCGTGCCCGGCTGCGGATAGATCAGGTCGCCGGTGAGGCCGTTGAGCTGGCCGATCTGCAGGTCAGCGCTGGCGAGCAAGGCTCCCGGGACCTCGCGCAACTGGTCGGTCGGCACCTGCGGCGAGTTCGCCGCGGCCTGCGCACGGGCCAGCAGGTTGTCGTCGAGCTGGGTCAGCAGGTTGTTGCGCACCACCAGGTACGCGCACAGCGAAACGAGCGCCACCGCACCCGCCACGCACGCCGCGGCCAGCAGCGTGACGCGCCCGCGCAGCGAGAACCGGCGAGTGCTCCACCGGGTGCCCCGCGGATCCGGGACCTCCGCCTCCGGCGCGGCATACGCGCCCGCCGGGTGGTCGGTCACGGCGGGGTCTCGCGCAGGACGTACCCCACTCCACGCACCGTGTGGATCAGCCTCGGTTCGTTGTCCGCTTCCGTCTTGCGGCGCAAATAGCCGACGTAGACCTCCAGCGCGTTGCCCGACGTCGGGAAGTCGTAACCCCATACTTCCTCCAGGATCCTTCCGCGGGTCAGCACGTGCTTGGGGTACGAGAGGAAAAGCTCGAGCAGCGCGAACTCGGTGCGGGTGAGACTGATCTCGCGACCGCCGCGGCGGACCTCGCGAGTGCCGGGGTCCAGCGTGAGGTCGGCGAACGACAGCACCTCCGACGTCTCGCCCTGCTGAGCGTCCGGCGCGGCGCGGCGCAGCAGGGCGCGCAACCGGGCGAGCAGCTCCTCCAGGGCGAACGGCTTGGGCAGGTAGTCGTCGGCGCCTGCGTCGAGGCCGGAGACCCGGTCGGAGACGGTGTCGCGGGCGGTCAGCACGAGAATGGGCAGGTCATCGCCGGTGCTGCGGAGCCTGCGGGCCACTTCGAGCCCGTCGAGGCGCGGCATCATCACGTCGAGAACCATCGCGTCCGGACGGTTGGCGAGGATCGTCTCCAACGCCTGCGCACCATCGCTCGCGAGCTCCACGGTGTAGCCGTTGAACTCCAAAGACCGCCTGAGCGATTCACGGACGGCACGGTCGTCGTCCACTACGAGGATGCGCATGCCGTCAGTCTTACGCAGAGTGCTGAGACCCGCCTAAGAACACACGCAGAACACACAAAGAGCATTTCCGGACGACCCCGGACAGCAGGCCCATTCGCACTGGCCGCGCCGGGGATCGCGGAAGCGAAAATCACAACGAGCGCTCTTCCGGCGGCCGGGCGACCGGAGCGTTCCAGTGTCGCCAGAGCGTGAGCACGCGGATCGCGACCACGACCACCGCCGACCCGGTCGTGACCGCACCGGCCGGAAGGTTCAGCGCGTGGCCCGCCCAGACGCATACCGCGCCGGTCAGCGCGGCCATCGCGTAGATCTCCTTGCGCAGCACGAGCGGGATCTCCCGCAGCAGCAGGTCGCGGACCGCACCGCCGCCGATGCCGCTGGTCATGCCGATCAGGCAGGCGGCGTATCCGGTCGCGCCCGCGTTGAGCGCCAGCGTCGTGCCTGCTGTGGCGAACACTCCGAGCCCCACCGCGTCCGCGAGCAGCACCGCGTGCCGCAGCCGGGCGACCTGCGGGTGGAAGGCGAACACGACCAGCGCCGTCACCGCGCAGACGGCCAGGTACGGCCAGTTGCGCAGGGACGTCGGCGGATGGATGCCGAGGAGCACGTCGCGGATGATGCCGCCGCCGAGCGCCGTGGTCAGGCCGACCACGACGACCCCGAACACGTCCAGCCGCGCCCGGACCGCGGCCAGCGCCCCGGACGCCGCGAACGCCACCAGCCCGAGGAACTCGAGCGCGGTCAGCAGCATGTGCTGGTTCTACTGGTCGAGAAGCCCGCCGCGGTAGGCCAACAGCGCGGCCTGCACCCGGTTGGCCGCGCCGATCTTCGACAGCACCGCCGAGACGTAGCCCTTCACCGTCGCCTCGGACAGGTGCAGCCGGCCGCCGATCTCGGCGTTCGACAGGCCCTGCCCGATCAGCGCGACGACCTCGCGTTCGCGTTCGGACAGCGAGGCCAGCAGCTTGCGCGCCGGCTGCGCGGCCCGCTGCTCGTCGCGGTGGCTCTGCACCATGCGCACCGCCACGCCCGGGTCGAGGACGGCACCGCCCTTGGCCAGGTCGCGCACGGCCCGCAGCAGCGCCGCCGGGTCGATGTCCTTCAGCAGGAAGCCGTTGGCGCCGAGCCGCAGCGCGAGGCTGACGTACTCGTCGATGTCGAAGGTGGTGAGCATGGCGACGGTCGGCGGATCGGGCAGCGCGAGAATGGCCCGAAGCGCGCGAATGCCGTCGTCAGGGGCGCGCATCTTGATGTCGAGCAGCGCGACGTCGGGGTGATAGCGACGGGCGACCTCGACCGCCGATCTGCCGTCGCTTGCCTCGCCCACGATCTCGATGTCCGACGCCCCGGACATCATGGCGCGCAGCCCCGACCGAACTAGTTCCTCGTCGTCGGCGAACATGAGCTTGATCAACGAAGCCCTCCGGCAGACCGTGGGTTGGAGGCGGCTCCCCGCACCCGTTACGGAAGATTACCTACTGTTGTTCACGGTTTCGAAACCAGACACGACCAGGTGACTCGACTGGTCCACCGGAGCGGCCGAGAACAGCAGTCGACCCTGTTGCTGGTCACCCACTTGAGTGACTTCTTCGGGTGGGCACCGCCGAGTTGCGTAACCGATCCAGAAGAAGCGGATGTTCATCGGCCGCACACCCTCGGCTGGTTCGGGAAGCCGCCGAACCGGCCGGGAGTCCGCACGAAAAAGGTGACCGCCAGGCGCTCCGCCACTGATACGGTCGCGGCGATGTTCCAGTTCATCGTCCTCTTCAGCTGACGGTCCTGCGACCCGCCCCTCGCAGATCCAGCACCGGCCCGGGCGGGTCTCAGCGCGCCGTTTTCGGCGCGGGACCCCGTCAGCCGCGCGCATCGAGTCGCGCTGTGCACTGGAGAACGACGTGTCAACTGAACACCTTTCCTACTGGAGCGCGCTGCGCCAGCCCCAGGTGGTGCGCTCCTTCCTGCCGAGCATCCTTGGCCGGTCGTCGCTGGCGATGTCCGGACTCGCGCTCGTGTTCCTCCTCGAATCCGGCAGCGGATCGTTCGCCGCCGCCGGAGCCGTCACGGCCGTGCTGGGAATCGCCAACGTCGTTGCGACGCCCTGGCGAGCGCGCGCCGTAGACCGTTTCGGCCAGACAGCGGTCCTGTCCGCACTGGGCGCGGTCCACACGATGGCCCTCGTGGTGTTCGCCGCGAATCCGGGCGCGCCGTTGCCGTTCTTGCTGGGCCTTGGCGCAGTCGCGGGGTTGTCGCTTCCGCCGTTCGGATCGACTATGCGCGTCGTGTGGTCGGCGGCGCTTGTCAGCGGACCGCTGCGCACTCGCGGGTTGAGCCTGGACGCGGTCGCCGAAGAGCTGATTTTCGCTGTTGGGCCCTTGACCTCCGCGGTCCTCACCGCGCTCGCGGACCCGACGCTGGCGCTTTACGTCTCGGCCGGCTTCGTCGCCACGGGCAGTGGCCTTTTCGTGCTCAGTCCGCTGTCCCGGCAACAGCGCGGACACCGCGCCAAGCGAACCGCGGAAGCGCCGAAACCTTTGCGGTCGCCCGGATTTCTCCCGGTGGTGGTCGCCATCATGGCACCGGGAATCATCCTCGGCGCGGTCGAGATCGTGGCACCAGCCATGGGGACAGCCGAGGGTTCCGCGGTTCTCCCGGGCGTCGTCTTGGCCCTGTTCGCGGGGGCCAGCGCGCTCGGCGGTTTGCTGTACGGCCGCCTCACTCCGCGAATGCCGGTCGAGCGACAGCTGCTCGTTCTCGGAGCAGCGCTGATCGGCGTCAGCGCGACGGCTGGGCTCATCGGGTCCACGCCAGTGCTCGTCGTCGGCATCGGCATCGCGGGCGGCTTCATCGCGCCGCTGCTCATCGTCGGGTACCTCGCGGCTGACGCTCGCACCGATCCCACCGTGCGGACCGAAGCGAGCAGCTGGATCAACACCGCAGTCAACCTCGGTGCCGCCGCTGGCTCGGGTTTCCTCGGCGCGACGACAGAAACCACGACACCCGGCACCGCACTCGCGATCTGCACTGCGGCCGCAGCGCTCGTCCTGCTCGCCAGCGCGCCACGACGCCGTCGCGCAGTGCCGTGAACAGCCGGTCGATGCGCGTGCGGTGATCCTTCACCACCGCGCGATCCGGCTCGCCCTCGACCGCGGCGAGCTGGAACGTCCGGCTGCCGCCGACACGGATATTGACGGAGCGGCGTTTATCGCCCGCGCCCGGGCCGGAGTCGAGAAAACCGTTTGCCACCAAGCCATCCCGCTCGCTATTGCTGGACAGGACGAGGGAAGGCCGCGCGATGACGGACGAACGCAAGACTTTTGAGATCAGGGTGGGCATCTACGCGACCGAAGACCAGGCGCGAGAGCTGATCGAGCAGGTCAAGCTCCTGCTGTGCCCCGAACCCGAGCACAGTTCGCCCTGCCCGGTTCCCTGGGCGATCGGCTTGCTGTCCGAGGACGAGTTCCCGGCCGACCTCAGCTATCCGGAGCTCAAGGAGCAGTACCTGGTCGAACGAGGCAGCCAGTAGGCCTCAACCATGCCGTCAGGTTATCGCCGGATAGCGAACCAGTCTTGGAGCCAAGTCCAGGCGGTGGCAAAACTTGAGGCATGGCCGCCGCTATTCGCCGTCCGGTTCCCGGCTCTGATACCCGTCGAGCAGCAGCTTCGTAGTCAGCTCGATGTGGTCCCGCAGGGCATCGACCGTGCCCGCGACGTCTCGCTCGATCGCGCGCTCGCACATCAGCCGATGCTCCGCCGCGACGTCCCGATGGCTGTCTTCGCTTGAGGCGCGCGCCCGCGAGCAGGTCGGACTCCCATTCGATGGTGCCGTGCGCGAGGGCTTCGCGCAGGACGCCGCTGCTGGCGTCGTAGTCCCCTTTGAGCGCCTCCACGCGCGCCGGCGTCGGCGTTGAACTGGACGACGGCGGGTACTGGATGCCGTTGTTCGTCACGCTGACCGACGGGGCCCGGCTCGATGAGCCGCTGCGGCAACGGATCCTCGCGGCCATCCGCCGAGGCGCTTCGGCACGGCATGTTCCGGACGAGGTCATTGCCGCGCCAGGGATTCCGCATACTCGGACCGGGAAGAAGCTGGAGGTTCCGGTGAAACGACTGCTGCTCGGCGATGACCCGGATGCTGTGGTCGATTCCGGCAGCGTCGACCAGCCTGAGCTTCTCGACAGGTATCGGCGCTTCCAGCACCGCCGCTCAGCCGTCCGTCAAGCAGCGCTGCACGAGCGGTCCGAACCGGCTGACCAGCTCGTCGATTGACGCTGACGCCATCGGCTCGATCCGCACGACATACCTCGCCACGGCGATGCCCAGGAGCTGGACGTTGACCATGCCCGCCCGGAACGCGGCGTCCGGGGTGTCCAGCAGGTTCGCCAGCCGCCCGGTGATCTCCCGGTCGATGTATTCGCGGAGAAGGGCGTCGGCTGGATCGCCTGCTCGGCTGAGCATGGCCAGTGGGGTCCGGCCCGAGGCGTCCAGGTTCTTCACGAGAGTCCGGACGATGCGCTCGCCGAGGCCGTCGAGCCCGCCGGCGAAGACTTCCTCGAGAGCGGGCGGGACCTGGGCGGACATCTCGATCGCCGCCGCGAAGAGGCCCTGTTTGGTGCCGAAAAAGTAGAACACCATCCCGGGGTCGACCCCCGCCTCGCCCGCGACCGCGCGCACCGTGGTGCCGCCGTAGCCGTGCTCCCGGAACAGCGCACGTGCCGCGTCCAGGATCCGCTGCTTGCTCTCCGCCCCGCTTCGCCAGCGTCCGGGCCGGGCGGGGGAACTCTGTTCTGTCATCGCCCCGGCGAGTCTAGCCGAGTTTTCTTCATCATTGGTGGAGTTTACCGGCGAGCCGCGCTAGCCTGAACTTCATCAGCGATGAAGAAACGGGGTTGTGATGAAAGTGATCGTGATCGGCGCAGGTCTGGGCGGCTTGACGCTCGCACAGGGACTGCGCCGGGCGGGGATCGACGTAGCCGTATACGAGCGAGACGGCGCGCGGGGCCGGACGCAAGGAGTAAGCCTGCACGTCGACGACCGAGGCACCGCGGCGCTGCAGGGTTGCCTGCCCTCGGCGCACGTCGCGATGATCGACGCCACCATGGGCGGCCCACGCGAACAGACTCTCTCGCTGTCCGAAGTGGACGGATCCCTAGCCGTCGTCGGAGTTGAGCCATCCGTCGCGAGGCCTGGGCGGCAGGCGCATCGTCCGTTGCTGCGAGCGATCCTGCTGACCGGATTGGAGGTTCGCTTCGGGACCGAGTTCACGCGATTCGAGCAACTTCCGGACGGCCTGGTCCGGGCTTGGTTCGCCGATGGCAGCACCGACACTGCCGATGTCCTGGTCGGCGCGGACGGGATCGGTTCCGCAGTCCGTCGGCAATACCTGCCGCAGGCACAGGTGATCGACACCGGACGACGCATGCTCATGGGCGCGACCGCTCTGCGCCTGACACCGGAATTGCCCGACCTGATCGGCGACAACCCCGCCGTCGCACGGATACCCGACACCACGATGGTGGTGGCAGCGCTGCGCTTCACCTCGCCGCCAACCGTGGCGCGACAACGGTTTCTGCCCGCGCTGCCCCACAGCGCGGTCGCCCTTGAGGACTACCTGATGTGGGCTTTACCCGGCCCGGCCGGGGATCTTCCTCGCGCCTTCCAACGGATCGTCGACAAAGCGTGGCCAGAGATGACGTCCGAACTGCGCACCGGGACGATCCCGCCGATCCCCGCCTGGCCCGCCAGCCCGGTGACGGTCCTCGGCGATGCCATCCGTCTAGCTCCGGGCTTCGGCGGCAACCTCGCCATGCGAGATGCGCACCGCCTTTGCCTGGCACTGGCCGAAGCGGACCGCGGGCAACTCCCCCTGCTCGACGCGATCGGCTCCTACGAAGACACGATGCGCACGTCCGTGCCCGTCCCGGCCAAGGCGCGCCGATGAGACTCGCGCTTCTGACCGAGAAGTCGTTGTCCTTGTTCGCTGCGGTGGGCGGGTGGCGAACGGTCGCCGAAGGGGTCGCGTCGCGGGTGGTGTTCCTGATCGCCTACCTGGTGACCGGTGAAATCCTGACCGCGGAACTAATCGCGGTCGGCGGAGTGGTGGTGTTCGCCGTGATACGCGTGTTCACCGACCGAAAGTACTGGCAGGCGGTGATCGGCTTGGCGATCACGGGATTGTCCGCTTTGCTGGCCGGGCGCACTGGGCAGGCAGTCGACTTCTACCTGCCCGCGGTGCTCATGCAGGTGGCCGGAGGCGCTGTGTTCCTGCTGTCGATCCTCGTGCGGTTGCCGTTGGTCGGAGTAGTGCTGGGAGCAATGCGAGGGGAACGGTTCGGTTGGCGTCGGGACCCCTTGCAACGGCGGCATTATCAGCTGTGCACGGGGATCTTCTTGGCGAAGTTCGTTGTCGTCACCGCGGTGTTGGTACCGCTGTACACGCGCGGGCTGGTGACTCCGCTGGCGATCGCCACCTTGCTGAGCGGCGCCCCGGCAGCGGGATTCTGCGGTTATCTTTGCTGGCGGGTTTTGCGGGCCCAGGGTGCGCTGGCCCGCTGAGTTTGCTTGGCCGTCAACGTATTTCGAGCAAACCGTCGCGGAGAGCGGGCAGGTAGGTCTGGTCGGTCTCCGCTTCGATCCGCAGACTTGCCCACGGCTGGTTGATCTCGATCTCGATGTCGACATGCCCGCCGCTGCTCATGGCTAGCTTGACCGAAAAGTCAACGCGGTAATCGCCATTGAGTTCGGCAGTACCGGCCAGGTCCTGCCACATGCGGTCAACTTCGTCAGCGAACCGCTCAAGGTCACCTGCGTCAAGCCAGGAATCGCGGACAGCGCTGAAACCTTCACGGGTAGCGCTGATGACGACCTGCTGGAAGCCGTCCCGACTGGGAGCAGCTTGAATCGCGAGCGACACTTCGCCCGCTCGCCAGGTCATCTCGGAGTGCATTCGAGCAGCGTAGAGCTGTCATGTGATTGCGCGGTACGGCTTTTCCTTGCCCGGCCCGAAGCGGCGCGCGCCTTGAACATGAAAGGAAACTCCGAACACAGTGGCCACGCCAGTGGCACGCCGTTCAAGGGTCTGCATCCGCACGACTTCCGACGCTATGTCGCCGCCGTGCTAGACACCGCCGGCCTGACGGCCAGGGAAGTCGCGGACCACGAAGGCATCAGCAGGACTACATGGAGCGCGGCGTGGTCGGCGATGATGCCGGTCCCGCGCTCGGCGAACGGGCGGGACATCGAACCGCCCAAGGACGAGAGTTAAGCATGGGCTCGGCGAAAATGAGCCCCGGACACCTCATTGACCAGCAAAGATGTGCCCCCGGCAGGATTCGAACCTGCGACACCGGCTTTAGGAGAGCCGTGCTCTATCCCCTGAGCTACGAGGGCCGTCGTGCGTTGCAGGCTACATCCTAGCGGGGCCCGCGGGCGGTGAGGTCAGGTACGCCAGTGCCATCTCCGCCGCCTCCTCCGCCCACGTTTCCCATGGACGGTCGTCCGGCCAGAATCTGCTGGTCGCGGCGCGGTGGACGCAGGCGCCGATGATCGTTCGGGCGGCCATTTTCAGGCTCTCGACCTCCGGCGGGGTGAGCGGCAGGGCTTCCAGCAGGGCGTCTTGGATCGCGGACAGAGCGGCCAGGCCGCGGTCTCGGCCGTCGGAGCGTTGGGCGTCCAGGAGTTCCGGGAAGATCCGGTCGTGTTCCTCGAAGGTCTGCGCCAGGGCCGCTACGAAGGCGGTGATGATCGAGCGGAGGTCCGGGGGCGCTGAGCGGAGAGCGTCTCGGACGCTGGTTTCCAGCTCGGTCAACAGCCGGTCCTTGACGGCGCGCAGCAGTTGTTCCTTGCCGTCGAAACGACGGTAGATCGTGCCGACCGACATGCCTGCTCGCGAGGCCACCGCGGCGACAGTGAAGGACTCCAAGCCCTGCTCGGCGAGGACTTGTTCGGCGGCGGTCAGGAGTTTCTGCAGCGCGGCGCGGCTGCGGGCTTGTTGCGGCGGGCGGAAGCCCTCGCTCGTTTCGCTCACTCGCGGCACGTTACTGGTAGCGTCGCGCATATGCGAATGATAATTTCGGTTCGCATCCAGGAGGGGGAGCCATGGTCAGCATCGAGGTGCGCAACGCCTACGTCGACTTTCCGATCTTCGACGCCAAGACCCGGTCATTGAAGAAGCGCGTGCTCGGGAAGGTCGGGGGCAAGATCGACGGCGGAGCGAAGGTGCCGGTGATCGAGGCGCTGCGGGACGTGTCGTTCCGGCTTGGCGAGGGTGATCGGGTCGGGCTGGTGGGGCATAACGGGGCTGGGAAGTCCACGTTGTTGCGATTGTTGTCCGGGATCTACGAGCCGACCCGCGGCGGCCGGAAGGTCACGGGGCGGGTCGCGCCGGTGTTCGACCTCGGGGTCGGACTGGACCCGGAGGTGTCCGGGCTCGAGAACATCCTGATCCAGGGGCTCTTTCTGGGGATGAGCCGGCGGCAGATGGCCAAGCGGGTCGAGGAGATCGCGGAGTTCACTGAACTGGGCGACTATCTCGAACTGCCGTTGCGCACCTACTCGGCCGGCATGCGGGTGCGGCTCGCGCTCGGGGTGGTGACCACGATCGATCCGGAGATTCTGCTGCTCGACGAGGGACTCGGCGCGGTCGACGCCGCGTTCCTCGCCAAGGCGCGCGATCGGCTCAAGGACCTGGTTCGGCGGTCGGGGATTCTGGTGTTCGCGAATCACTCCGACGAACTGCTCGCGGAGTTTTGCGATACCGCGCTGTGGATGGACGAGGGGCAGGTCCGGCAGCACGGTTCGTTGTCCGAGGTCCTTGCCGCCTACAGCGGGAAGCCTGCGGCTTAGCGCGGGAGCGACAGTCCGCGCTCAGTTGCCTTGTGTTTCCTCGAAACAATGCCGGTGCGCCGTCGCGAACTCGCGGAAGCTCCGCGGCCGCTGGCCGGTGACGTCCTCGACCGTCGAGGTCACGGTTTCCGCGCCGCCGTCCAGGTACGTATTGCACACCTCGACCAGCGCCCTGGCGTGAAACGAGGACATTCCGGCTTCGGCCAACGCGGAAAGTGCTTGCTCGTTCGACATTCCGCGGTATGCGATCGGACGGCCGAGCACTTCGGACAGCACTGCCGCGGCCTCGTCGTACGTCAGCGCCTCGGGACCGCTGAGCGCGTACGCCTTGCCTGCGTGGCCGTCCTCGGTCAGCGCTCGAAACGCCACGCGGGCAACGTCTTCGGCGTCCACGAAGGCGATCGGGCCGCGGATCAGCGGGCTGGCGAAGAAATTCCCGGAGCGGATGGTTCCGGCCCAGTTTCCGGAGAACGCCTGGAGATAGAAGTTCGCCCGGAGAAATGTCCAGGACAGCGGCGAGGTTTCCAGCATCCGCTCGACCGGACGGTGCAGCCGGGCGATCGGCGTGAGTTCCTCGTCCGCCCGCCACAGCGACTGTTTCACCACGTGCGAGACCCCGGCGGACACGGCGGCTTCGACCACATTGGACTCGTTGCCGGTCTGCCCGGGGCTCATCGCGCCCAGCAGGAACACCTTCGACACCCCGGCCAGCGCCGGTTGCACGGTGGCCGGATCGGACATTTCGACGGTGACCGCGTCAATTCCGTCCGCGGCGGCTTTCTTGGCCTTCTCGGCGGAATGGTAAGCGGCCCGGAACGGCACCTCGGCCGCGCGCAACTGCTTGACCAGCGCCGATCCCACGTTGCCGCTCGCACCCGTCACCAGAATCATGCGCCCCCGCCTTCGCGTGTAAGACGAGGCAGTCTAGTGGATCAGCGACCGTCCGCCGGGACAGCTTCCGCCTCCGCCCGGCGCTGCACCAGTTCCGCGACCGCCGAAGGCAGCGTGGTTTCGAAGTCGATGAGCTTCGCCCAGGTCGGCGTGACCACGACGCGGACCATGCCGTCGACGTACAGCGAGCGGATTTCGGCCTCCCATTCGACCCGCTGCTCGGCCGTCATCTCGTAGGAGCCGTTCATTTCGAGGTACTCATCCGGGATTCCGTCGACGTAGTCCAGCTCGACGCGGCCGCGGACGAGGAGGATCTTCGGCGGATGCGATTCGGTGTCGATGGTCAGCGCGACCATCGGGTTCGCCCGCAGCGACGGCAGTTTCGGAGCGTTCTTGGTGGTGCACAGGACGATCTCAGCACCATTCCAGCTGAACGCGATCGGGACGCTGCGCGGCGTGCCGTCCTTCGCGACGTAGGCCAGCCGGGCGATGTCACGGGCGAGCAGCTCACGGCTGTACGGGCGGTTCAGGACCTCGGCGACTTCCTGCGGTTCCATGACGGTCTCCTTCTCGGTCTGCGGCCTCGCTGTCGGCCAGGTGCTGCGGGGACGGAGCCGGGACGGCGTTCTCGACATTACCTCGGCAGTGACCTGAGCCACACTGATGACTAAAACACTTGTACAAGTGATTGACAGTTATCCGGCGGATGGCGTTGAGTACCTCCAGAGCCCGGAGAGGCGGGAGGCGCGGGCGATGACACTCGTCGTCGTGAAGCCCGGTCTACCGGCTCTGGGTTAACTCTGCGTGAGCTTCGTTCTCAGCGTGTACACAGCGTGTGTGCAGAACAGTGGTTAACCATGACGCCCCGGCACCGGAAGGCCTGATGACCGACCCTCACGACAGACGTGCCGCCGCATCCCGCAGTGCGGCGGCACGTGGCGTCGCCGCCCGCGCCGCGGCCCGGCGAAGGCGGATCACCGGCCGGGTCGCGCTGGCCCTCGCGGCCGCGCTGACGCTCTCGCTGACCGGGTACGGCTGGGCGGCCTACCACGGCGTCGTGTCCGGGCTGCAGGTTTCCGACGTGCTCGACGGGCAGTCGACCTCCAGCGGCGGCGACACCAACATCCTCATCATGGGCCTCGATTCACGGCTCGACGAGAACGGCAACCCGCTGCCGAAGGACATCTACAACTCGCTGCACGCCGGGGACCAGCAGGACGGCGGCTACAACGCCAATGTGCTGATGCTGCTGCACGTCCCCGGCGACGGCGGCAAGGCGACCTCGATCTCGATTCCGCGCGACGATTACGTTCCGCTGGCGGGCTGTCCGGACAACGTGTGCAAGGGCAAGATCAAACAGGAATACGGGCTGGCGTTCGACGAAAAGGCCAAACAGCTCGTCTCGCAGAATGTCACCGACAAGTCCCAGCGCGAGCAGCAGGCCCGGGACGCGGGCCGCCGGGCGGAAATCGACACCGTGCGGAAATTCCTCGGCGACGTCCCGATCGACCATTTCGTCGAGGTCACCCTCGTGGCGTTCTTCGAGATCGCCCAGGTCGTCCAGCCGATCACGGTGTGCCTCAACGAGGACACCCAGGACAGCTACTCGGGCGCGAATTTCCGCGCGGGCCAGCAGGAGATCAGCGCCGAACAGGCCGTCGAATTCGTCCGGCAGCGCCGCGACAACGTGCATCCTTCGCTCAATTTCACCGACCTCGACCGTGAACGCAGGCAACAGGCGTTCATCGCCTCGCTGGCCTATCAGCTCAAACAGGGCGGGACTTTCACGAATCCGGCGAAACTCCAAGGGATCATGGACGTCGCGAAGCAGAACACCGCGGTCGACAGTTCGCTGGACCTGCTCGCGCTCGCGAAGCAAGCATCCAGCCTGACCGGCGGGAATGTCAGTTTCGTGACTCTTCCGGTCGATCATTTCGGCAAGAGCCCGTCCGGCGAAGACGTCAACTTCGTGAATACCGGGCAAATTCAGTCCCTGGTCGCGCAACTGCTGAGCGGTGCTCCGGTGCCGACGCCGGCCGCGTATGTGACCCCGATGACGCACAGCAGCAGCGTTCCCGCTCCCCCGCCCGCGTTGAGCGGCGGCGGAATCCCTTGTGTGAAATAACTTCAGCGAGGAAACCCCGCGCGCCTCAATGTCCTATCAGGACGGTTAGGGCATAATCGGCCCGGCGCGTTCATTCCCCGCGCCGAAAATCGGCGGACGGCGGTGCGCGAGTGGCTACGACACGGAACAGACGAACCCGGGTTCCGGTCGCGATCGTCGGCTGGCTCTCCCGGCCGCTGGCGTCGTTCCACCTCGTGCTCGCGCTGTGCGGGCTGCTCACGCTGCTCGGCGTGATCATGGTGCTGTCGGCGTCCTCGGCGCAGCCGGGCGGCGTGTACAGCACGTTCCAGAAACACGTCATTTTCGTCCTCATCGGCCTGGTCGCCCTGTGGGCCGGGCTGCGGGTTCCGTTGCGGCGGATCAGGTCCCTCTCGCCGATGCTGATGCTCGTGACACTGGCGATGCTCGCGCTCGTGCTCACCCCGCTCGGCGCGAAGGTGAACGGCGCGCAGCGGTGGTTCGCGCTCGGACCGCTGACGCTGCAACCGGTCGAGGTCGCGAAGGTCGCGTTGACCCTGTGGGGCGCGCACATTCTCGTGGTGAAAGCCCGGCTGCTGCACCACTGGCGACACCTGCTGGTGCCGCTCGTGCCGGTCGCGCTGCTGATGTTCGCCCTGGTCATGGCGCAGCCGAACCTCAGCGGGACGATCTCGCTCGGCATCGTGCTGCTGTCGCTGCTGTGGTTCTCCGGCGCGCCGGGACGCCTCTTCGGCGCGCTGCTGGCCGGCGGAGTGGCCGGATTCGTGGTGCTCGCGCTGGTCGCGGACTACCGGCTCGCACGCGTGCTGTCGTTCCTCTCCCCCGACGCGGACACCTCCGGTGCCGGGTACCAAGCGGTGCAGGCGCAGTACGCGCTCGCCGAGGGCGGGTTGTTCGGGGTCGGGCTCGGCCAGGGCGCGTCGAAGTGGAAGTACCTGCCGAACGTGCAGAACGACTTCATTTTCGCGCTGATCGGCGAGGAACTCGGCTTCCTCGGCTGCGCGGTGGTGCTGCTGCTGTTCGGCGGGCTCGCGCTGGTCGGCCTGCGGATCGCGACGCGCAACCTCGACCCGTGGATCCGCATCGTCGCCGCGACGATCACCGTGTTGCTGGTGGCGCAGGCGGCGGTCAACATCGGGTACGTGGTGAACGCGCTCCCGGTCACCGGGGTGACGCTGCCGCTGGTGTCGTACGGCGGGACGTCGCTGATCGTGACCATGTTCCTGTTCGGCGTGCTCGCCAGTTGTGCCCGGCACGAACCCGCGGCGGTGGCGGACTTGAACCATCTGGGGCCGGGGAAGATCGGGCGGATCCTGCGGTTGCCGGTGCCGGAGCCGTACCGGCCGGTCCGGACGCCGGGAAAGCCGACTCGTGCGCGTCGACCAGTTCGGCCTCGCTGATCAAGGTGCGCTCGCCGGGTGCCGGGACGCGGGTTGACGGCTGCGGGCTGACCCCGGCGAGCGTTTTCTCGCCATCACGCCAGGTTTCACCGTTTCGGCCAATGCCAAGCCGGTTGGTCCAACCTCCCCTGCCCAGCCACCACAGTCGCACCAAAGTCCTTCTCCAGCTCCAAAACCGAAGCGTCCTCGAGAAACCGCACCAGCAGCTGGGAGTGCGACACCACCAGCAGTTGCGTTTTCTTCGCCGCAGCGGTGATCAACGCGGCCAGCGCTGGCAGCAGGTCCGGGTGCAGGCTCGTTTCCGGTTCGTTCAGCACCAGCAGCTCCGGCGGGCGCGGGCTGAGCAAAGCCGCGGCCCACAGCAAGAAGCGCAGGGTTCCGTCGGAGAGTTCGGCGGCGCTGAGGGGGCGGAGCAGACCGTGTTGGTGGAACCGGAGGTCGAAGCGGCCGTCGGTGGTGGCTATTTCCACCGACGAGCCGGGGAACGCGTCGTCGATTGCGGCGGTCAGGGCGTCGGCGTCGGCGGATTCCTGGATGGTGCGCAGGGCCGCGGCCAGGTCGCCGCCGTCGTGGTCCAGGGCCCAGGTTCGGGTGCCGATGCGGCTTTGCCTCCCTGGGGCGTCGGCGTCGGTGCGGAAGTGGTCGTAGAACCGCCACGCGCGGACTCGGTCTCGGACGATCAGGAGTTCCGGGCAGAGGCGAGGGTCGGCGAATTCGCTCAGCATGCTGTCGGTGAGGGCGATCGAGTGGCCGCTTTCGACCCAGGCCCCGGACTCGTCGCGGATGCGGACTCTCGTACCGGAGCGGTCGGCCAGCAGCGCGGACGGGCGCAGTACTGGGCCGTGCCAGACGCATTCGCGTTTGTATTCCGGGTCCAGGTTGAAAGCCGTTGGAGAGGGCTCGCGGCTGGGCACGGGCAGGCCGAAATCCAGGGCGTAGCCGAATTCGTCGCCGGAATAGCCGAGTCGCAGGCCGACCGCGGTGGTTCGTTGCAAGGGTTGCACTGGTGACCGGCCCTCGCGGACGGCGCGGCCGATCTTTTCCGGGCCCGCCCACAGCGTTGACGGCAGGCCGCCTTCTCCGGCAAGGGCCGCGACTGCGCCGTTGCGGCCCGCGTCGGCTAGCAGGCGTAGTGCGCGGTACAGGCTGGACTTGCCGGTGCCGTTCGCGCCGACGATCACGGTCAGCTGCGAAAGCGGCAGCACCAGGTCACGCAGCGAGCGGTAGTTCTGGATCGCCAGGGTGGTCAGCACACCGTCACCTCCGCGGGCTGGCCGAAGCGCGGGAACAACTCGGGTTCGAGGAACCACGTGACGGTGCGGATTCGGTCGCCCCACGGTGCGAGGACGAGGATTCCGGCGGGATAACCCACCGTTCCGTCGGGTTCCGTGAGGTAGCAGGCGAAGGCTGGCTGGGTGTTGGCACGCGTCGGGAGCAGTCGGAATCGTCGGGTGCCGCGCCATTGCCCGAACCTGGTGAGGAACGCGGTGACGGCTTCGCGGCCGACGTACTCATGCGGAGCGGGCGGCATGGCGAGCCAGCCGTCGTCGGTCAGGAGGGCGACTACTCCTTCGACGTCGCCCTCGCTGAACGCGTCCGCGAACCGTTGCGCGATCTCCCGTTCGCGCGGTGCTGGCGGAGCAGGTTCGACGGTCTGCCGCAGCTGGGCTCGCGCACGTTGCAGGGCGCCTTTGACCGCGGTGGAGCTGGTGTCCAGCAGGTCGGCGACCTCGGCGGTCGAGTAGTCGAGCACGTCCCGGAGCACGAGGACGGCGGCTTGGCGCGGCGGGAGTTTCTGCAAGGCCGCGACGAATGCCAACTCGAAGGTTTCCTTGGCGCTGTACTGCGTGGCGGGGTCGTCCGGGGCGGGCTGCAGCCAGGTCACTTCGGTACGGCGCGTGGGCTCGGTCGGGGTGAACGGCGGCGACGGTTCGGCCGGGACGCGACGGCCGGCGTCGCGGAGGGCGTTGAGGCAGCGGTTGGTGGCGATCCGGTACAGCCAGGAGCGCACGGACGCGCGACCGGCGTAGCCGTCCAGCCCGCGCCAGGCGGCGAGGAGGGTCTCTTGCAGGAGATCTTCGGCGTCGGTGAGGGAACCGAGGATGCGGTAGCAGTGCACTTGCAGCTCGTGCCGATAGGGCTCGACCAGCTCGCGGAAGGCGTGCGCGTCTCCGGCGCGTGCGCGATCGAGGATGTCCTGGCCCACTCTCGCATCCTGCCATCGTTCCGTTTCCGGGGCGGGCGGTGTCTGTACTGGTGACCCCTGAGAAAGGCGAAACGATGAACCCTGTCGACGATCTGGCCGCGGTCCTCGATTCCACCAGCGCGCTGGTCGCGGGCGTGTCTCGCTGGGACGCGCCGACGCCGTGCCCGGAGTGGACGGTCCGCGAACTGGTGAACCATCTGGTCCTCGGGCACCGGCTGTTCACCGCCGTCCTGCGCGGCGAAGAGGGCGGCTCGCTGGACCCTCGTACCTTCGACGCGCTAGGCGACGACCCGGTGGCGGCCTATCGGGACGCCGTTGCCGGTCTGCTCGCGGCGTTCCGGCAGCCGGGGGTGCTGGAACAGGTTGTCGAGGTCCCAGCCGGGACGGTTCCGGGGATCGCCGCGGTGCAGCTGCGGATCGTCGAGGAACTCGTGCACGGCTGGGACCTCGCGCGCGCCACTGGGCAGGAGGCGAAGTTCGACGACGCCATGGTGGAGCGGGAAATCGCGTTCAGTACGGCGAAACTCGCTGATCTTCCGCCGGAGCGAAGCCCGTTCGCGCCGCCAGTGCCGGTCGCCGAGGACGCGCCGCCGTTGGATCGGCTCGTCGCGTTGCTCGGACGGTCGCCGCGTTAGGCGACGCGGAATTCCAGGAGACCTCGCTGGTCGGTCAACGGGATGGCCGATTCCAGGACCAAACCTGCCGAATCGGCGAGGGTGCGGAACTCTTCCACCCGTCGTTCACGGCCGCCGAAATGGACCAGCATGACCAAGTCCATTTCGGTGCGCGCGTGAATTCCGCTGACCGCTTCGATGGCGAGAATCCGGCCGGACTGTCCTGCCGCCTCCGCGCACCGCTTCAGGACGAGGCGAGCGTTCTCGTCGTCCCAGTTGTGCAGGATGTCCACCAGGACATAGGCATCCGCACCAGCTGGAAGTGGATCGAAGAAGCTGCCGCCGCGGACCTCGACCCGGTCAGCGAGCCCGCGGGCAGCGAAGGCAGCGCGGGCCTCGCTCGCGGTCGGTTCGAGGTCGATCAGGTGGGCGCGCAATTTCGGATTGGCATCGAGGATCGCGGCGAGCAAATCTCCTCGACCGCCGCCGACGTCGACCACCGTGGCAAAAGAAGACCAGTCTATTCCGGCGACCACTTGCGGAATCTCCGTGCGGAACCGGTTCGTCATCTGCTGGTCGAAGGACTTCCGCAAATGCGGCTGTTCGGCGAGATCGGCCCAGAAATCCTTGCCGTAACGACGGGAGTATGCCGCCTCGCCGGTCCGGATGCTGTGCGCCAACTCGACGAAAGCGAGTTCGGCGCGACCGGCGGCACGGTCCAGGTGCAGGAGGTTGGCTACCCCGTTTTCCTTGTCCTGACAGAGATTCGCGCCGTACGCGGTCGTCAGGTAGCCCTCGTCGGTGCGCTCGACCACGCCGAGGGTGACCAGGTGGCCGAGCAGGACGTCGAGCGCGATCGGCGAGAGATCCAGTTCAGCGGCGACATCGTCGACGGTGCCAGGGGCGCGCAGCCGGTCGGGCAAGCCGAGCGTTACCGCGACTCGCAACGCCATCGGGGTCGCCAGACTGGCAGCACGGAGGAGGTGGTTCGCGTCATCACTCACGTGACCCCACTTTGCCATCCTGGTCAACCGATTTTCCGGGCATACAGCGGTATCGGCGAATTCCGCGAACCAGCCGGACGGCTGATCGCCCGCTCCGGTCGAAGCGTTCGCCGGCGAGGTCGGAGTACACAGTGGACACAATCGCACCGAAGAAGAGCGGTCTTCGATTCTCCCTGCAAGGCAACGAAATCCGGAAGCAGACAACCTGACAGAAGATCCGGACTATTTCGTCCGCTTATCCAAGCTAGCCTAAGCTGACGGGCAGTGTCCAGGCACCGCGAGGAGAACCGATGTCCCGCCCGCGCAAGGTCCGCAAGGACGCGGAGGCCAACCGTGAACGGCTGCTGTCCGCGGCTGCCGCGGCGATGCTTCGCGAAGGCCGGCATGTCCCGCTGGCCACCATCGCCGCCGAGGCCGGTCTCGGGATCGGCACGCTCTATCGCAGCTACGCCGACCGCGACGCGTTGCTCCAAGCGCTGGAGCACCGCGCGTACGGCCTGCTCAACAACCTGCTCGACCAGATCGACGACGACAGCACCGGCCTGGAGCAGGTCCGCCGCTACCTCGAAGGCACCGTGGACATCGCCGACCAGCTCGTCCTTCCGCTGCACGGCGCGCCTCCGCTGGTCACCCCGGAAGCGGTAGCGGCCCGGAAGTCGATTTACCGACGGCTCGAGTTCTTCCTCGCGACCGGCCGCGAGGACGGCAGCATCCGCGGTCCGGTCAACGCCACCGATCTCATCGCGTTCAGCACCCTGCTCACGCAGCCGAAGGCGTCCGTTCTCGACTGGACTCACCTGGCGAGACGGCAGATCGCGCACTTCCTCAACGGCCTCGCGGCCGAGGGGCCGATCGAAGTGCCTGGTCCCGCTGTCGAGCGCGACGAGGTCGAGCGAGCCTTCGAAGACCGGATGAACAGTTAGAAGGTCTTCCGAACGATCGGCCATGTTACCGTCGGGCGTCGTCAAGGAGGTGGGGATGCCCGCAGCAGGCACCCGCAAACCGATGCGCGAACGGTTCCGCGAGCAGGTGCGCGAGGAGGTCAAATCCGCCGCACTCGACCAGCTCGCGGCGGGGGGCGCGCAGGCGATCTCCATCAACGCCATCGCCAAGCAGCTCGGCGTGTCCGGCCCGGCGCTGTACCGCTACTTCTCCAGCCGCGACGAACTGCTGAACGTCCTGGTCATCGACGCGTACAACGACCTCCGCGAGGCCATGGCGCAAGCTCTCGGCACCGACGCACCGGACGCGGAAGCGCGGATCCGGCTGCTGGCCGCCGCCTACCGGGGTTGGGCCCGCGAAGAGCCGCACCGGTACGAATTGCTGTTCAAGGCACCGTTCCCCGGCTACGACGCGCACGCCAAACCGCTCGCCGACGCGGCCCGCGGGCTGATGGGCGTGGTGCTAGGGGTGTTGCACGACCCCGACACCGGCGGAAAGCCGTATGACAACGAGGAAGTGCTCGACGCCCGGCGCGCGAACACCGAGAACCATCAGCTGGCAGTCGCGTTGTGGTCGCGGCTGCATGGCTTTGTCAGCCTCGAAATCGGCGGCGGCTTCACCGCGATGGGCCTCGACGCCGACGCGTTGTTCGAGACCGAAGTACAGGTGCTGACCGACCGGGTCCGCCGCGCCGGCTGATCACCGGCGGGACGCGCGTGGCTTCGCCCCCAACGCCACTGCCAGCACGGCTCCGGCGACCATGCACGCGCCGACCACCCACAAACCGGTCCGCTGCGTGCCGGTCAAGTCGCGCAGCCAGCCCGTCACGTACGGCGCGACGAACCCGCTCAGGTTGCCCAGCGCGTTGATCAACGCGATCCCGCCCGCGGCCGCCGCGCCGGACAGGAAGTTCGAGGGCAGTGCCCAGAACGTCGGCAGCGCCGCGCACACGCCCATCGCGCAGATGGTGACCGCGGTCATGGTGGCGTAAGGGTTTCCGAGGTACAGCGCGACCGGGATCGCCGCGCCGCCGACGAGCATCGGCAGCGCGACGTGCCACGTCCGTTCCCCGGTCCGGTCGCCGTGGCGCGCCCACGGGACCATCACCAGCGCACCCGCGACGTACGGGATCGCGTTCACCAAACCCGCCTGCAACACGGTGAGTTTCGTGCCGAACTCCTCGCCGAACCCGGCGATGATCGTCGGCAGGAAGAAGCCCAGCGCGTACAGGCCGTAAACCACCGCGAAGTACACGAAAGCCAGCCCCAGGATCCGCGGATGCGTGAGCGCTTTCCGCAGCGGCCAGTGGTGTTCGGCTTCCGTGGCGCGGCGTTCGGCGTCGAGTTCGCTGGTGAGCCAGTCGCGCTCCTCGGCCGACAGCCACTTCGCGGTTTCCGGCCGGTCGCTCAGGCAGAACCACGTGACGACCGCCAGCAGGATCGCCGGAATGCCTTCGACGAGGAACATGAACCGCCAGCCGGACAGCCCGAAGATGCCGTGCCCGCCGCTGATCAGCAGGCTGGAGACGGTCGAGCCGATCGCGCTCGAAACCGGCACCGCGCACATGAACAGCGCGACCGCCTTCGCCCGCTGCGCCGCCGGGAACCAGTACGTCAGATACAAAATGATGCCGGGGAAGAACCCCGCTTCGGCAACGCCGAGCACGAACCGCAGCACCACTAGCGTCGTGGTATTCGGCACGAACGCCATCGCGACGGCCACCGCGCCCCAGGTGATCATGATCCGCGCGATCCAGCGGCGCGCGCCGAACCGGTGCAGGGCGAGATTGCTCGGCACCTCGAGGATCAGGTAGCCGATGAAAAAGATCCCGGACGCGAGCCCGAACGCCGTCGCGGTGAGGCCGAGTTCCTTGTTCATCCCGTTCGGACCGGCGAACCCGATGTTGACCCGGTCCAGGTAGTTGACGAAGTACAGCAGCATCAGCAGCGGCATGATCCGTACCGCCGCCTTGGCCATGACCCGGTTGCCCAGTGCGCTCGTCTTCGTCGACATGTCCGGATCTCACCCGCCCGGACCCCGCTGAGTCAAGGTTTCGCGTAATGCTCGGCGACCGCCGCGAACGCCTCCTTCGGTTCCCAGTTCAGCCCCGGGTACGCCGTGCCCGACCCGACCTCCAGCATCCGCACCAGCCCGAAGCTCGCGAGGTCGAGCTCACCGGGGTAGTTGTAGAGCGCGAACAGGAACACGAACGCGCTGTCCACTCCCTCCGCGTCGAAGATCTCCAGCAGCTCGCGCAGATACGCGGCCTGTCCGGCTTCGTCCCGCTCGTACTCGCCGTCGATGCGAAGCGGATCGCCGGTGTCCTTGTCGTACTCGACGATTTCCATGCTTCGCGGCGCGACGTCGCCGGATCCGCGCCAGGTCGCCGTGCCGAAGCCGGTGATCGCGACCGGTTTCCCTTGCGCCACCAGCGTTCGCACGCCTTGCTGGAAGACGTCGGCGACCTCGGCGGAGCGGATGAGCTCCACCGTGACGAAGTCGAACCGGCTCCAGTCCACCTGCTCGAACTGGATGCACGCGTAGGTGACCGGGCCGTGGAACCGTTCCCGCACGATCTTGACCGCGGTGTCGAGGAACGGGTCGAGCCGTTTGCCCACCTCGGCCAGCCGTTCGGCGCGGCCCTCCGGTTCGGCGAGCAGCAGGCTGACGCGTTCGGCGGTGTCCTTGCCCGGCAGGAAGCCTTCGTTCATCACGCTCAGCTCGACGCCGGTGACGAACACGACCTTCGCCCCGGTGGCGCGCAACCGTTCCGCGCGGGTGGCACAGTCGGCGAAAAGGGCGAGCATCTCGTCGCGGGACTGCTCCAGCGGATACGGCGAGAACCACACCTCCAGCCCCAGTTCGGCGGCCCACCGCGAGGCCTGCTCCAGCCGATCCGGATCGCCGCCGACGACGTGCACCGCGGTGCAGTGCAGGTCGTCGCGGATGATCGCCAGTTCGCGTTTCACCACCTCCGGTTCGAAGCTCTCCCTCGACGACCGTCCATTGCGGACGAATCCGGTCTCGTACGTCATTCCCTTGCCGCGCATGGCGGTTTCCTCTCGTTCGGGGACGCCGCCCACCCTACGCACGAAACTTGCGTACACGCAAGTTTGCGTAGGCGCATGAACCCTGCGAGACTGACCGGGTGACCGGATTGCGCGAACGGAAGAAGCAGGCCACTCGGGTCGCCTTGCGCGAAGCAGCCCTGCGGCTGGCGATCGAACACGGGCCGGCGAACGTGCGCGTCGACGACATCGCCGAAGCGGCCGGAGTGTCGCCGCGGACTTACAACAACTACTTCTCCAGCCGCGAGGAAGCGATCGTCGCGGCGGTCACCGCGGACCGCGAGAACCGGATCGCCGCCGCTGTCGCCGAGCGCTCGCCGGACACCCGGCTGGCCGAGGCGATCCCCGACGCGATCGCGGAGCAGTACACGGATCCCGGCGGGCAGAGCCGCGACGCCCTCTTGCTGATCACCACGGATCCCGGGCTGCGCACGGCATTTCTCGACGCTCCGGCCGCTCTCGAAGACCCGCTGCAGGAGGTGATCGCGGCCCGGGTCGGCGACCCGCGGACCGCGCGCGTGCTGGCCGCGTCCGTCGCCGCGGCAGTCCGGGTCGCACTGGAGCAGTGGACGCAACCGGCAGGCAACGGCCTGGTGGTCGTGTCCGGCTCGCTGCCGGATCTGCTGCGGCGAACGCTCGAACCGCTCGTTCCGGCGCTCGACGCCGCGGAAGCGAGCTAGACCGCGATCTCCTCGAAGATGTGCGAGTACGACACGATGTCGTCGGGAAACTCGGCCGCCACCCGCTGGAATTCGGGGTTGCTCAACGCCGCGGCGAGCGCCTCGGTCGATTCCCAGACCGCGACGTTCAGCAGCAGTTGACTCCCCGCCGTTCCCTGGTGCATCCGCAGCGAGACGAATCCGGGCTGAGCCCTCATGAACTCGGCCTGCTTCCGGAATAGCGCCAGGAACTCGGCAGTCCGCTCCTTCGGGACGACGAAGGTGTTGGCGAGGACGATCTGCCCGGTCTTCTCCTTGAACTGAGCGAACATCGGCGTATGCGGGTCGAGGCTCTGCAACTTGGCCATTCCGGCACTTCTCCTTGCTGTCGACTGAATCTAGCGCTGCTAGATACTGGTTCGACGCTAGCACTGCTGCCGCTCGATTGTCTAGCAGTGCTAGCACTAGGCCAGGCCGGTGATTCCCCATCCACTCGCCGTTCAGCTCCAACATTGTCTTCACAACTTTATGAACGCTGTGTACCTTCTGAACTATTCAGAGGGGAAGGAGCGACGATGACCCGTCAGGCAGGACTCCCGCTCGCAAGGGGCGCGTGTCCGTTCGATCCGGTGCCGGCCCAGCGCACGCAGGCTCCGGTCGAGCCGCTGACGTATCCGGACGGCACCCAAGGCTGGTTCGTCACCGGGTACCACGAAGTACGGGCGGTGCTCGCGGACAAACGGATGTCCGCACGCGCGGAACTGGCGAAGATTCCGTTCGATTTCGGCCCGCTGCCGCCGCCGAAGCCCGCCGACCCGGGGGTGTTCACCGGAATGGACGACCCGGACCACCACCGCTACCGCAAGCTGCTGACCGGGGCGTTCACCGTGCACCGGATGCGCACACTGGAGGACCGCGTCGCCGAGATCGTCGATGCCCACCTCGACGCGATGGCCGCCGCGGACGGTCCGGTCGACCTGGTGGAAGCGTTTGCGCGGCCGGTGCCGTCGCTGGTGATCTGCGAGTTGCTCGGCGCGCCGTACGAACGCCGTGCCGAGTTCGACGGCTACACCACCACGATGTTCTCGAAGGACGTGCCGATCGCCGAGCGGATCGACGCGACCCAGGGCGTCGTCGCGTTCATCGCCGAGCAGATCGAGGAGAAGCGCGCGAACCCGGGCGACGACCTGCTGTCCGACCTGGTCCGCGGCGGGGAGCTGACCGACGAGGAACTCGCCAACATCGGCATGATGCTGCTGGTCGCCGGATTCGAGACGACCCGCAACATGATCGCGCTCGGCACGCTGGCGCTGCTGGAGAACCCGGAGCAGCTGGCGAAGTTCAAGGCCGATCCGGAGCTCACCGCGGGCACGGTCGAGGAACTGATGCGCTACCTCAGCGTGATCCACATCGGGCCGATCCGCACCGCGCTCGAAGACGTCGAACTCGGCGGTATGACGATCAAGGCGGGCGATCCGATCGTCATGTCGCTTCCGGTCGCCAACCGGGATCCGGAGAAGTTCCCGGACCCGGACCGCCTTGACGTCACGCGCAAGGCGACCGGGCAGCTCGGCTTCGGCCACGGTGTGCACCAATGTCTCGGGCAGCAGCTGGCGCGGGTCGAGATGCGGATCGCGTTGTTCCGGCTGTTCGCGCGGTTTCCGGACCTACGGCTCGCGGTGCCGTTCGCCGAGGTGGACCTGCCGCACGACGCGTCGATCTACGGTCCGGTGCGGCTGCCGGTGACCTGGCGGCGGGAGTAGCCTGGCAGCGGCGGGCCGAACACCGGGATCGAGGTTTTCCAAGCTGTGCATGCGATTGCTCTGATTGGCGCCTTCACGTTCGTCTGGTTCGGGATGGTGCTCGCCATCTCGTTCCTGGAAGCCCCGCTGAAGTTCCGCGCGCCGGGGGTCACCATCCCGATCGGCCTCGGCATCGGCCGGATCGTGTTCCGCGCCTTGAACATCGCCGAGGTGCTGCTCGCGGCGGCGGTCGTGGTCACGGTGGTGGCCGGGCAGCCGGGTACCGCCGTGACGGTGCTGGCGGCGGTGGCGGCAGTGGTGCTGATCGGGCAACTGGGGGCGGTCCGTCCGGCGTTGAACCGGCGGACGGACCGCGTCCTCGCCGCCCCGGAAGGCGTGGAGCTGCCGCGCTCCCGCGCGCATTTCGTTTACCTCGCCGCGGAAACCGTGAAAGTGCTCGTGCTGCTGGCGCTCGGGATCCTGACCGTGGCGGGTTAGCGGCTCACGCGAACCCTTCCAGTTCCGCGATGCGGCGGAACACCTCGCGGGTGTCCACGCGCTCCATCTCCGGGTCGAGTTCGTAGTACACCGCGAGCACGTTCTGCGCGAGGCGGCCCCGTTCGTCGAGGTCCGCGAACCGGCCCAGCGAGATGTCCCGCATCGCCTCCTCCGAGGTCATCCCCCGGCGGTGCCGGTCGGCGGCCTCGGCCCGCACCCACTGCAGGTAATCGCGGACCGAACGGATGCCGTCGGCGTCGGTGACCGGGCCGTGGCCGGGGACGACGAACTCGGCGTCCATCTTGAGCATCGCGTCGCAGGCGGCGATCCAGTTCGTCACCGGTCCCGCCCAGGTGATCGGGGTGCCGCCGATGAACAGCAGGTCTCCCGCGTAGAGCACGCCCTCGTCGGGGACCAGCACAACGCTGTCGCCCTCGGTGTGCGCGGGGCCGAGGCAGCGGATTTCCACCGCGACGCCGCCGATGTCGAGCTTCAGCTGCTCGGCGAACGTCCGGGTCGCCGGGGTCGCGGTGATGGAGTCGAAGTCGAACGGATGGAGGATGTGCTGGGCGAAGCGGCCCAGCGGGCCTTCCTGACCCACCAGGCCGCGCATGAGGTCGGGGCCGTTGGTGCGCATCTCTTCCGCCGTGGCTTCGGACGCGATGATGGAGGCGTCGGCGACCAGTTCGTTGCCGAACCAGTGGTCTCCGTTCGCGTGCGTGTTCACGACTGTCTTGATAGGACTGTCCACTGTGGTTTCGCGAAGCCCGTCGAGCAGCTCGCGGGTCATCGGCACGTCGAAGAGCGTGTCGACCAGGAGGGATTCTCCGGTGCCAGCGATCAGTCCGGCGTTGCTCCAGCCCCAGGTTCCGTCCGGGACCAGCCAGGCCGAACAGTGTTCGGTGAGCCGGTGATGTCCTTTGGTGTAGGGAATTTCGTTGGGCATGCCTGCCTCCTAGCGGACGTGCACTTCAGGTGCACCCTGATACGAAGCCAATCCCGCACCGTCCGGCGCGATCTGCCGTGGTCCCACCGGGTTCCGCAGCGCACCGATGCCAGATGCGGCGAGTTCCACCACATCGCCCGGCTGGATCCAGCGGTCCAGTTCCAGCCCGCATCCGCCGCCGACGGTGCCGAGCCCGAAAAATTCGCCGGGATAAACGTCTTCGTCCAGCGACGCCCATGCGAGCACTTCCGCGAACGAGAACTGGCGGTCCTTTGTGGACCCCGATGCCCAGACCTCACCGTTGACCGCGGCCGTCATCCGCACCGCCCATTCGTCGACCTCGTCCATCGTGAGCACGCACGGCCCCATCGCGGTGCAGAAGTGTTTTCCTTTGGACGGACCGATGGTCATGCTCATCTCGAACATCTGGATGTCGCGGGCGCTGACGTCGTTGAAGATCGTGACCCCGGCAATGCGTCCGGCCGCCTCGGCTGGCGTGAGGTTCCGGCCGCCGCCGGAGGTGAAGAACCCCAGTTCGAGTTCGAAGTCGAGCTGCGCGGTGTAGGACGGCCACAGCAACGGCTCGTCGGGCCCGATCACCGTCTCGACGTTGCCCTGGTAGCAGATCGGCATCGCCGCGAAGGCAGGCGGAACGTCGAGGCCAGAGCCCTGGGCGTGCTGCGTATAGGTCAGATAGTCGCGGATCCGGCGTGGCCTCGGCACCGGCGCGAGCAGGCGGACTTCCTCTCGCGGAAGGACTGCTGGACGACCTTCGTCGACCAAGACCTCGCCCTTTTCGGTCGCTGCGCCGGCGAGCTGAAGCGCCTGCTCAGCCCTTCCGCGCGCCTCCGCCCCGCCCTCGAAGAAGGCGACCATCTCGGTCGCGGCTTCGGCTCCGGCCTTCGCCGCCCGCAAGACCCGCGCCGGATCCACCACGACGTCGCCATGCAGCACACCGAGCCTGGCCGCGCCCGCGGATTCGTAGGTGACCAGCCGCATCGCCGCCTCCTTGAACTGGAGTATAAGTTTGGACCTGCGTCCAATTTATGCCGCGACGTAAGTAGCGTCAAGGGCGCCATTCAGCAGGCGCCGCGCGGAAATGATGGTTGACTGCGAGGCATGACGGCAGAAGCGACGAGCGATCGGCGGACCAGGCAGCGACACGAACGCCGCGACCGGCTGTTCCAGGCGGCCGTGGAGCTGTTCGTGGAACGCGGCTACGAGAACACGACGATGGAGGACATCGCCGAGCGCGCCGACACCGCGCGCGCCACCGTGTTCAACCACTTCCAGCGCAAGACGGCGTTCCTCGACGAGTGGAGCCTGCGCCGCCGCGAACGCGCGATGACCGCGGTGCGCGCCGAGAACCTGGAAGACCGGCCGCTGCGCGAGGTGCTCAGCCGGTATCTGATCGAACTGGCGCGCAACAGCCTCGACTCCCGAGCGGAAACCGTCGCCTGCATGGGCGCGGCGATCCACTCCACCAACGTGTTCGGCAATCCGGAACTGGCACGTCAATTCGGCGCGTTCGTCGCGCGGGCGCAGGAGACGGGGGAAATCCGGCCGGATATCGATCCGGCACAAGCGGGACTGCTGCTGGCGACGGCATATTTCGGAACGCTCAGCTCATGGATCGAGAGCGAGGCGGCGCCGTTTGATCTCCAGGAGCACTTGCTGCACATGCTGGAGATGATTTTGCGCGGTATCGCGGTGCGTTAACGCCGAATCCCGGCGATCCCGGACAACAACTCGCCCATATCGATCACCACCCGCGATGCGCCGCCGTCCAGTGGCACCGCGGTGATCCGGCCGCCGAGGTCGGACACGTAAGCGACCTCGTCGTCCACCGCCAGGCCGATCGCCTCGGTGAAGCCGCTCGCCAGGATCTCGGGCTCGGCGCCTTTCTCCCCCGGGGCGGGAATCGGTGCTCGGTTCAGCGTGTTGCCCTTCGGGGCCGCGCCGCGGTCGGTCCAGTACAGGTATCCGCCGTGGATCTCCAGGTCGATCGGTTCCGGCAGGTGATCCCACAGGGTCTCGATGTCGGACCGGTCGCGTGCGGTCTCCCCCGACGGAATCTCCAGTCCAGCACGGAAAATCCGGCCGACGCCGCCCTTCGCCGGGCCCTTCTGCGTCCAGTAGAGCTGCGTAGCGTCGACAGTGACGCCGACACATTCCTGCATCCCGCTGTCGTCCGGCTCGTTCACGATCAGGTCCGTGAGCCCCGTGCCATCCGGATTGACCCGGGTGATCCGATAGCCTTCCCGGTCGCCCCAATACAGAGAACCGTTGTACGCCAATTGTTTCCCGGTGGTCAGAGTTCCATTCGGGACGACATCGCGTGCGCCGGTGCCGTCGAAGGAAACCGCGTGCAGACCGCCGTTTCGCGCCGAGTAGTCGAGGCCGGCCTCACCCGGCACCGACGGGTCGCGCGAAGGCATGCCCATGGTGGTCCAGTAAACAGTGCCATCGGCGACGACAACGCCATCCGGTGAGACGCCGGCGTCTTTGTACAGCGGGGTAACCTGCCCGTCGGGAAGTCCGACGCGGTAAATCGTCCCGGTGCGAATGCCCAGCACCACTAGCTCGCTGAACATGTCACCTCCACTCTGGACGGTGCGATCCCCTCGGGATCAACGGATTCGTGTAATAGCCCGGAGTCTCGGACATCCGGATTTGTTCGGTGACGCCGCGGTAGCGACCGAGCGGGGTGTCCGCGGTGAATGTCTCGGGATCGAAGTATTCGTGCCCTGGTGCGACACCGGCGACCTCCGCGGCGTAGCCCTTGTCGAAGATTCCCAGGCTCAGCAACCACAAGGCGACGCGCGTGAGCGAAACCTGCACCCGATAAGAACCGCCCCACTCGGCGCGAAGCATGAGTGCGCGCAGGATTCCCAGTTGCAGGAACCATGACGTGATGTAGTCATTCACCACTGGCACGGCCGGCAGCGACGGAACTCCGCCCTCGCCTTCCAGCAGCATGACTCCGGACAGGCAGCCGGCCGTCTGGTCGAAGCCGACCCGTCCGGACCACGGGCCGGTGCCGCCGTTGAGCGTCACCTCGGCGTGGATGATTCCGGGCCGGATCTCGGCGGCGGTTTCCGCGTCGAGTCCGTGCCGCGCAAGGTATCCGGGGCGGCGGTTGGCGTAGAAGATGTCCGCGCCGGCGAGCAGCCAGTGCATTCGCTCTTGATCGGCCGGGCGGCGGAAATCGAGCCGGGTGGAGCGAACGCCCACATTGGACGTCGCGTACAGCAGCGGCAGTTCGTATTCGCCCGGGTCCCACACGTTCAGCACGTCCGCGCCGTGCAATGCCAAAGCCCGGCCACAGCCGGCACCCGCGATGATGTGCGCCCGGCCGAGTGCGCGGATTCCTTCGAGCGGCGTGGAAGGGTTGGGGTGCAATGGCTCCGGCGGGCTATCGCCGATCCGCTCGACGATCACCGGCGGCATCGTCGAGAGCACCGATTGGTACTGCTCGGTCGCCATCAGCTCTTCGGTCGTCCGCACCACCGGCATGATGACACCGGCGGCCTCCGCGGCGTCCTCCAGCTCGAACGAGTTCCACTGCGCGATCGCTTGCCGCACCACGGCATCCCGCTCAGGAACGCCGAGGAGCGCGGCGGCGTCGTTGCGCAGCTTCGGATACGGGCTGATCGGGTGCACCCAGCGGCCGTCCGCGGTGGCGTAGAAGCGGTCAGTGCCAAAGGCGGGATCGACGCGCGCCGGATCGCCCTGCGGGTAGCCGTCGAGCAGTTCCCATTTCTTGTCGTAGAACGGGCACAGCCGGTGCGGCGCGGTCCGCAGGTCCATCGAAATGTCCTGCCCGCGTCCGCCGCGCAGCTGCCAGATTTTAGCCACCGCAACGGATTTCGCCGCCAGCGCGATGGACGTCGCCCCGGCCAGCCGCAGCGCGCCCGGCAGCACCGGGTCAGCCCCGGTGAACTCAATCTGGCCACCAGCGTCGGATTCTTGCAGGCCGACCGAACCCAGCAAGTCGGCGAGCGGCTGGTGCAGATCGTATTCGTCAGTGGTCGCAGGGTTGGCGAGCGAGGCCTCGAGTTGCTCGGTGAGGCTCATTCCTTCTCCAGCGCGTCCAGCAGCGCGCGGGTCCGGCTGTCGCGCGCTTCGACCCGCTCGGCGTAGGTGTCCGCGGCCCCGTAGGTCTGCTCGACCTCGTCGATCACCGCATCGAGGTGTTCCCGGTCCGGACGGCCGATCTCGAACTTCATCTGCGAGCCGACGTGAGTCACCAGGTGCCGGATCCCGTCCGGGCCGCCGCCGAGGTGCATGCTCTCGAACGGCCCGATGGTCGCCCACCGCGGCCCGAGCGACGCCTTGACCAGCTCGTCCAGGTCGCCCGCGGAAATCACGCCCTGCTGCACGAGGTACATCGCCTGGTCGTTGAAGACCTTCTGCAGCCGGTTCCCGACGAAGCCGGGCACTTCCTTCTTCAGCGTGATCGGCTTCTTGCCCAGCCCGCGATAGACCTCGACGGCCTTTGCCACGGTCTCCGAAGAGGTCGAGACCCCGGGCACCACCTCGACCAGCGGCATCAGCTCCGGCGGGTTGAAGGGATGCCCGATGACGATCCGCGAGGCCGCCGCGTTGCCCTCGGCGATCACCGAGGGCAACAGCGACGACGAGGAGGACGCCAGTACCACGTCGTCACGCGTGGCGGCGGCGAGCGTCGCGAACATTTCCCGCTTCAGCTCGATCCGCTCCGGGCCCGACTCCTGGACGAAGTCGGCGCCTTCGGCGGCTTCCGCGAGGTCCGCGACTGCCGTAGCGGGCAGCCCGGCGAGGTCGCGAGAGACGATTTCCCGCAGGTCCGGGCGTGGATCAGTGACCCGCACCGTCCAGCCGGCCTCGGCGAACAGCCGAGCCCACGACACTCCGATGACCCCTGCGCCGACGATCGCGACGACCGGCATGGCGCGCTCCTTTCTCAGGCGGTGACCGCGTCCGCGTTGTTGAGCAGCGCGCTCGGCGGCGTCAGCAACGCGTCCGACGCTAGCGCGCGGCGGCGGGCCGCGCTCACTCCGCCGTAACTCTCCGTGATGGCGATGAGGCGCGCCGCGTGGTGCGCGACCTCTGATTCGTAAGTCATTCCGATGCCGCCGTGCAGCTGGACGATCTCCTCGGCGGTCGCGGTCGCCGCGTCGCACACGAACACGAACGCGTCGTCAGCCGCGGCATCAAGGTCCACAGTGGAGGCGCCGTTGTCGTACGCCTCGACCGTCGCGGTGGCCCACAGCGCCAGCGAACGGGCCAGCTCGACCTTCGCGTACAGGTCGGCGGCACGGTGCACGAGCGCCTGGAACGCCGCCAGCGGAACGCCGAACTGCTTGCGGGTCTTGAGGTACTCGACGGTCATCGCGAGCCCGGTCTCCATCAGGCCGATCGCCTCGCCGGTCACCGCGACTCGCACCCGCGAGAACGCGCGACGCAACGCGGCCGATACGTCAGCTTCCGAGGTGCCGAGGAGAACCGCAGGCGTACCAGCGAATTCGACCTGCGACGTGTGACCCCAGTCCGCGGCCCGGCCGTCCACGCGAGTGATGCCTTCAGCGGTCGCCTCGACCAGGTACACCCCGGTGCGGCCGTTCTCGTCGACCGCGGTGACCAGGAACTTGTCGGCTTGATCGGCGTTGCGCACCGGCGACTTCGTGCCGGAAAGCGCGGAACCGCTCGCCGACACCGACGGAGCGACGCCCCACGGACGTCCCGGTTCGGCGTGCGCGACCGCGATCGTCGTGCCGCCGCTGGCGAGCAGCGGCAGCAGCTCCTTGACCTGGTCGTCGGTGCCCAGTTCGGCGATGATCCACGACGGCAGGAACACGCCGTCGAGCAGCGGTTCGGCCGCCGCGTGCTTGCCCATCGCCTCCAGCGTCGCGTAGACCTCGACCGGGCCCGCGCCCGCGCCGTCGTGGTCCGCGGAGATCGGGAGACCGGCGAGACCCAGCTCGCCGAGGGTGCTCCAGACCTGGTCGTTCCAGCCGAGCTCGCTGCTCGTCGCGGCCGCGCGGCCGCCTGCCGGGTAGCCGCGGCCGACCGCCGTGTCGACGGTCTCGAACAGCAGCTTCTGGTCTTCGTTGAATTCGAGGTTCATGAGTCGCCGTCCCTTACAGACCGAGGATCGTCTTCGCGATGACGCCGCGCTGGATTTCGTTGGAGCCGCCGAAAATCGACAGTTTCCGCTGGTTCAGGTACTGCGCCGCGGCCACGACCGCGGCCTCGTCGGCGCGCACCGGCGATTCGGTGTCCAGCAGCATGCCGTCGGACCCGGCCGCGCGCATGCGCAGCTTCGTCAGCGCCTGAAGGGCCTGCGTGCCCTCCATCTTGAGCAGCGACGACACCGGGCTCGGCTGGCCGTTTTCCGAGGCGGCGGTGACCCGCATCTGGGTCGCCTCCAGCGCGAGCAGCGTGGTCTTAGCGGTGTGCATGGCGGCGCGGAATTCCGCGTCGCCGGAGAGCGGACCGTCCTCGGTGGGCAGATCGGCGGCCGCGGCGGCGAGGTCGGCGAAGATCCGCTGACCGGTGCCGACCTGGGCGATGCCGTTGCGCTCGTTGCCGAGCAGGAACTTCGCGTACGTCCAGCCCTTGTTCTCCTCGCCGACGAGGTTCTCCGCCGGGATCACCACGTTGTCGAAGAAGAACTCGTTGACCTCGGCGGACCCGTCGACCAGTTTGATCGGACGGCGCTCGATGCCCGGCGTGTTCAGGTCGAGCAGCAGGAAGGACAGGCCCTGCTGTTTGCGCGGCGCGTCCGGGTTGGTCCGCGCGAGCACGAACATCCAGTCGCCGTACTGGCCGAGCGTGGTCCAGGTCTTCTGTCCATTGAGGACGTAGTGGTCGCCGTCGCGCTTCGCGGTGGTGCGCAGCCCGGCGAGGTCGGAACCGGCCTCCGGCTCGGAGAAGCCCTGCGACCACCAGATGTCGAGATTCGCGGTGGCCGGGAGGAACTTCTGCTTCTGCTCCTCGCTCCCGAACTCGGCGATGATCGGGCCGACCATGCTCGCGTTGAAGGCGAGCGGCTGCGGCACCGCGTTGCGCTGGAGTTCGGAGGCGTAAATGTGGGATTGCGTCGGAGTCCAATCGCGACCGCCCCACTTGACCGGCCAGTGCGGGACGGCCAGACCGTGCTCGTTCAGGATCCGCTGGCTCGTGACGATGTCGTCGCGCGTGATCAGGCCGAGCGCGCTGCGCTTGCGGATAACCTCTGGAATCGCGCCGAGGAACACCTCCCGCAATCCGTCCCGGAACGCGAGGTCCTCTTTAGACAGTTCGAGATCCATCGATCAAACCCCTTCAGTGGTGCGTACGGCTCCGACGACTTCGGCGGTGCTCGCTCCGGCGCGTTCGGCGTGCCTGCGGAACCCGGCCGGGGTCCGCGAGAAATGCAGCGGGCTCTCCACGACGCGGATCGTGCCCTCGGTCGGGTGTTCCCGCTCGGTGATCAGCCCGACTTCCTGAACGTACGGGTCGGTCGGCAGGTCGGCGATGTCGACGACGACCGCGTACGGAACGTCGTGGGCGGTCAGGTACTCCTCCCACTCCGCGGTGGTGCGGCTGGCGGAGTTGGCCAGCACCTTCTCCACTCCCGCGGTGAAAATCTCCCGGTCGATCACCGGGGAGTCCCAGGCCGGATCGGCCGCGGCGTCCTCGAGGCCGGCGCCGATCAGCAGCGTCCGCACGGCGTCGTTGGTGTAGGGCACCGCGGCGATCGCGCCGCCGTCGGCCGTGCGCATGGCCGCGTGCGTGTCGCTGAGCGAAAGCGGGTTGCCGACGTCACCGGCGGCTGGGACGAAGACGTCGCCCGCCAGGTGCTCGACCAGGTTGACCGCGATCATCGCGTCGGCCATCGCGAGTTCGACCTGCTGGCCCTTGCCGGTGCGCTGCTGGTCGAAGAGCGCGGCGAGCACGCCGTTGAGCAGGTACAGCGCGGCGGTCTTGTCGGCGATGAAGGTCGGGACGAACTGCAGTGTGCCGCCCGCCCGGTCCTGCAAGCTGACCAGGCCGGACGTGGCCTGGATGACCTCGTCGTAGGCGGGCCGGTTGGCGCGCGACGAGCCGGGCGCGAAACCCTGCGCGTGCGCGTAGACCAGGCGAGGGAAGCGTTCGCGCAGCTGCTCGTAGCCGAGGCCGAGCCGGTCGAGCGCGGCTGCGCGCATGTTGGTGACGAGGACGTCGGCGTCGGCGAGCAGGGCGAAGAGGTCTTCGCGGCCGGCGGGGTCCTTGAGGTCGAGTTCGATACTGCGTTTGTTCTGGTTGACCTGCATGTACAGCGGGGCCATCCCGGGCGTGCGGCCGGTGTTGGCCGGCGAGTGCCGGGCGACGTCGCGCAGCGGTTCGACCCGGATCACGTCGGCGCCGAAGTCGCCGAGGATCTGCGTGGCGTACGGGCCCATCACCGCGGACGACAGGTCGAGCACCTTAACCCCGGAAAGCGGTCCGGTGGCATCCATCTTCGCGGTCCTCCCGTTGACGATCTTTGCTTCACCACAGACGCTAAGCGCTTGCTCACCAGAAGGGAATGACCGAGTGCATCAGATCGGTATGACCACCGTGATAACACCGTGGGTACGCTGCTCAGCGTGGAGATTCACCACCTGCGGTACTTCCTCGCGGTCGCGCGCGAGCTGAACTTCACCCGTGCGGCGCGGGCGCTGAACATGTCCGTTCCGCCGCTCAGCCAGCGCATTCGCGACCTCGAACGCGAACTGGGGGAACCGCTGTTCGACCGTTCCACCCACCACACCCGGCTGTCCGAGGCCGGCGAAGCGCTGCTGCCGCTCGCCGAATCGGTCGTTTCGGGTTTCGACGCCATTCCGGTCCGGATGCGCACCCGCGACCAGCGCGCCGACGTCCGGCTCGCCATCCCCGACGTGCTCAACCCCGCGCACCGCCGCCAGCTCAGCGAATCGATCCGCGCGCTCGACGGCTCCTACCGGTTCACCCTGCGGCAGATGCCGTCGCTCGGAATGGAATCGGCGCTGCTCAGCAACTCGCTCGACCTCGCCGTGTCGCACCTGGGCACTTCCGACGACCGGCTGTCGACCATCGTCCTTTACCGCGAACCGCTCGGGGCCGTCGTGGACGCGTCGCGGTTTCCTGACCGGACCTCGCTCACCCTCGCCGATCTGCGCGGATTCCAGTATCTGCAGGGCCCGCGGCACTGGGATCTCGGCTCCCGGCGCGCGGAGCAGCTCGCCGCCAAGGGCGTGCTGGTCGATCCGGAAGCGCAGTTCTCCGACGTCAGCGGGTTGTTGATCTTCCTGCGCAGCACCAAAAGCTTCACCCTCGCGCCGGTCGAATCCGCGACCGCGCTGGCCCTGGATCCGAACGAATGCGCGGTCCTGCCGATCGACGATCTCGTCGCCACGCTCACCACGTTCCTGATCCGGCGCACCGCCGACACGCGGCTGGATCCCGTGGTCGAGGTGCTGCGGCACGCCCGCGTCCCCGACTGACCCGCGGACGAGGCCCCGTCCGCGGATTCACCCGGCCGTGGTGACTTTACATTTCATACCCTCTTGTCAATCGAGGTGTACATGTCTTACCTTCATGTAAAGCCAGCCAACGGAGGAGGGCGCGATGAGCGAGATGACCGGCACGGTGCCGCTGGGGTCGACCGAACGCTGGACCGACAAGAAGCGGTACCTGTGGCTGATCGGGCTGGTCGTGCCGTCGCTCGCGTTCCTCGCGATCGGCCTGCACGCCGCGACCGGCTGGGGCGTCTGGTTCTGGATCGGGCCGATCGTGATCCTGGCGATCGTGCCCGCGATCGACCTGGTCGCGGGCCTCGACCGGAGCAATCCGCCGGACGACGTGATCGAACGGCTCGAACAGGACCGCTACTACCGCTGGATCACCTACCTGTTCCTGCCGATCCAGTACGTCGGATTCGTCTTCGCGTTCTGGCTCATCGTCCGCGGCGAACTGTCCGTCGCGGACAAGATCGGGCTGGCGATCTCGATCGGCTGCATCGGCGGGATCGGCATCAACACCGCGCACGAACTGGGCCACAAGAAGGAAAGCCACGAGCGCTGGCTGTCGAAGATCGCGCTGGCGCAAAGCTTCTACGGGCACTTCTACATCGAGCACAACCGCGGCCACCACGTGCGCGTCGCGACTCCGGAGGACCCGGCGTCGAGCCGTGTTGGCGAGAGCTTCTACCGGTTCTGGCCGCGTACGGTGTTCGGCTCGCTGAAATCCGCGTGGGGACTGGAGCGCAAGCGTTACGCCCGTCGCGACAAGCATCCGTTCCGGATCGGCAATGACGTGCTCAACGCGTGGCTGATGTCCGCTGTGCTGTGGGTGGCGATGGTGGCCTGGCTCGGTGTCGGGATCCTGCCGTACCTGGTGATCCAGGCGGTGATCGGGTTCTCGCTGCTGGAAGTCGTGAACTACATGGAGCACTACGGGATGCTGCGTCAGAAGGTCGGGCCGCCGGAGCGCCGTCGCTACGAGCGCGTGGATCCCAGCCACAGCTGGAATTCCAACAACATCGCGACGAACGTCCTGCTGTACCACCTGCAGCGGCACAGCGATCACCACGCCAACCCGACGCGCCGCTACCAGACCCTGCGCGACTTCGCCGAATCTCCGGTGCTGCCGACCGGGTACGCCGGGATGATCGTGCTCGCGCTGTTCCCGCCGCTGTGGCGGCGAGTGATGGACCAGCGGGTGCTCAACCACTTCGACGGCGACATCAGCCGGGCGAACATCCAGCCGTCGAAGCGGGAGAAAATCCTTGCCCGGTATGGCTCTTCGGCTCACGAGGCGGTTTCCGTGCCGGAAGACGTGCGCGGCGACGCCAGCGAAGGCGGGATGTGCCCCGGTTGCGGATACGTGTACGACGAGCAGCGCGGCGACCCGCGTGAAGGCTTCCCGGCCGGTACGCCGTGGTCGTCCATTCCGGACAGTTGGTGCTGTCCCGACTGCGGCGTAAGGGAAAAGGTCGACTTCGTTGCTCCCGGAAGGATGAGTGTCTGATGCGGATCGAAGCGGATTTGAACAAGTGTGACGGCCTGGGCATGTGCGAAGCGATGGCCCCGGACTTCTTCGAGGTGGGCGACGAGGGCACGGTCGTGGTGCTCGACGGCAACCCCAGCGAGGAGCACCGGACCGATCTCGCCGCGGCGGTCGACGCCTGCCCGGTGCTAGCGCTGAAACTGGTGTCATGACGCTCGCGGTGGTGGGCGCGTCGCTGGCGGGACTGCGAGCGGTCGAATCGGCGCGGCGGATCGGATACGACGGGAAGATCGTGCTGATCGGCGCGGAGGACCGTCTGCCGTACGACCGGCCGCCGCTGTCGAAGGCCTTCCTCGCGGCGGACGGACCGGCTGCGGTGGAGCCGTTTCTCAGCGCGGACGACCTGCGCGAGCTCCGCGTCGAACTCCGGCTGGGCACTCCCGCGACCGGACTCGACCCGATCGCCAGGGAGATCCGCACCGGCGACACGACCGTCCCGTACGACGCGGCTGTCATCGCCACCGGAGCCGCCGCCCGCGTTCTCCCCGGCACCGACGAGATCTCCGGCATTCACTCGCTGCGCACCGCGGACGACGCCGCGGCCATTCGGTCCGCATTGGACAGTGGTGCTAGGACAGTCGTGATCGGTGCCGGGTTCATCGGATCGGAAGTCGCTTCAGCCGCACGCAAACGCGGCCTGCCAGTGTCCATTGTGGAAACACTGGAAACGCCGTTGGTCCGCGCGATCGGCCCCGAAGTCGGCGAGGTCTGCGCGGATCTGCATCGCACGGCAGGCACCGATCTCCGGCTGGGCACCAGGGTCACCGGCTTCACGTCGCAGGACGGTGCGGTGACCGGCGTCCAGCTGTCCACCGGCGAAGTCCTCCCAGCCGACCTCGTGGTCGCCGGAATCGGCGCGGCCCCGGCCACCGGCTGGCTGCGCGACAGCGGACTTCTGCTGCACGAACGCGACGGCGGCGTCATCTGCGACGGCACCCTCGCCGCCGCACACGGCGTTTATGCGGCCGGAGACGTCGCACACGTGGCGAACGCGCTGTTCGACGGCGAACTGATGCGGCTGGAACACTGGACGAACGCGGCCGAGCAGGGTGCCGCCGCGGCGCGGCACGCGCTGGACCCAGCGAGTGCCCGGGTGTTCAGCGCCGTGCCGTACTTCTGGTCCGATTGGTACTCGCACCGCATTCAGTTCGTCGGAACGCCGCGCGCGGACGAGGTCGTCGTCGCGGTCCCGGCGGAGCACGGCTTCACCGCGCTGTACCGCCGCGGCGACCGGCTCGTCGGCGCGTTCACCGTCGACCGGCCGCGCGACATCATGAAGTACCGCAAACGGATCGCCGCGCGAGCGCCGTGGTCCGAGGCAGTCGCCTTCGCGCTGGAAACAAAAGAACGCTGCGTGGCGTAGCCACTCGGTTGAGGGCGGTGGAGGGGAGGAAGGTGGAGATAAGATGACGGTCATGAGCGTGCTTCCGGTGCCCGCGGGCGGCCAGTACCGGCAGCCCATCATCACCGCCGCCATCGAACTCACCGCGAAATCCGGCTGGTCAGCGGTCACCATGGCGCGCTTGGCCGATCTGGTCGGGGTGAGCAGGCAGACCGTCTACAACGAGATCGGCTCGAAAACCGCGCTCGCCGAGGCGATGATCTCGCACGAGCTGCGCCGGTTCCTCGCGGTCGTGAGCACCGCGTTCGACCGGCATCCGGACGACCTGGTCGAGGCGATCTACGACGCCGTCCGCGCGGTGCTCGAACTGGCCGACGACAACATCCTGCTGCGCGCCATCGCCTCCGCGACACACGGCACCGACAACGAATTCCTGCCACTGCTGACCACCCGCGCCGGCACCTTGCTCACCGAAGCGAAAGCCGTCCTGCGCGGCCGGGTCCGCGGCTACGCGCCGCCACTCGACGACGGCCAGCTCACCGTGGTCATGGACCTCGTCGTGCGCACCGTGCTCAGCCACGTCATGCAGCCCTCAGGCACCCCCGCCGAAACCGCCGACGGCCTGGCCTGGGTCGCCGCGCGCGTGCTCGGCACCGCCCCGTCGGCCTCGATGCGCACCCGCTCGTAAACAAGATGCGCGGTCCTGCGCGCACGTGTCAGCGTGGCGCGCGTGAACCGTGAACGACTTTCCGCACTCGCCCACACCCGGCACCCCATCGCCGCCCCGATCAGCGACGACGAGGTCCAGCGCCTGCTCGCTCGCAGCATCCCGCGCGAGGACGCTGTTGTCCTGGACCTGGGCTGCGGTGGTGCCGAATGGCTCATCCGCGCCCTCACCGCGTACCCGAAGCTCCGCGCGGTCGGCGTCGACACCTCGGAATTCGCCCTCGCCCGCGCCCGCTCCGCGGCGACCGAACGAGGCGTCGCCGACCGCCTGACCCTCCACCAGCGCTCCGCCACCGAATTCCCCGCCGCAGCCGAGTTCGACACCGTCCTGTGCATCGGCTCTACCCACGCCTTCGGCGGGTTGACGGACACCCTCGCCGCACTGCGAACCCACGTCCGCCCTGGCGGCCGCGCCCTGATCGGCGACGCCTACTGGGAAGCCGAGCCAACCCCCGCCGCCCTCGAGATCTTCGGCGACCTGCCAGACCTGCCGGAACTGCTCGACCAGATGGTTTCCGCCGGCTGGACGCCGACCCACGGCCACACCAGCACCCGCGGCGAACTGGACTCCTACGAATGGTCGTGGACCGGCAGCCTCACCGAGTGGGCCCTCGACCACCCGGAAGACCCAGACCAGGCCGAAGCCCTCGCCGCCGCGGCCACCCACCGCGACGAGTGGCTCCGCGACTACCGGCATTCGTTCGGCTTCGCGTGCGTCGTGCTGCGCGCTTGACAAAACTTCTTGTCAATGCCACGTTCGGACCTGAACCCAACCCGCGAAAGGGCAGTCCGATGACCGATCTCGTCCCGTTCCTGATGTTCCAGAAGCGCGACGCCGCCGAGGCGATGTCCTTCTACACCTCGCTGTTCCCCGGCGACTCCGTGCTGTCCGAGGAGCGCTACGGCGCCGACGGCCCCGGCCCGGAGGGAACGATCGTGATGGCCGAGTTCACCGTCGCCGGGCAGCGGGTGCGGTGCAGCGACAGCTTCATCCAGCACGGCTTCGATTTCACGCCGTCCACCTCGCTGTTCGTCACGGTGGACTCGACTGACGAACTCAAGCGGACCTACGAGGCACTCGGCGAGGGCGGCGGAACCCTGATGCCGCTCGACGATTACGGCTTCGGCCCGTTCGCCTGGGTGAACGACCGGTGGGGCGTGTCGTGGCAGTTGAGTGCGAAGGGCTGAGGCACTGAACCGAGCGATGGACCCGCGCAGGCGCGAGCCGGCCGCCGCCGCCGGCGAGCTCGCCCGTCGGTTGTTCGCGGACGCCCGGGTCGTGATCGTCGGCGGCAGTGTGCTGACCGACCGGCGCACGGCGACGTCCGATCTCGACCTCGTGGTGGTCACCGGACCCCGCGACGCCCCGCGCCGGCAGTCGTTCACCTGGGAAAACTGGCCTGTGGAAGCACTGGTGCACGACGAAGAAACCTTGCGCGCCTATTGCGCCGACAATCTGGCCCGCCGCTGGCCAGGCATCCCCCGGCTCATCGCCGAGGGAGCGCTCGTGGCCGACGACGGCCTCGGTGCCCGGCTGCAAACCGAGATGCGGCAACGCCTGGCCGCGGGACCCGCCGCCGCGACGTCAAGCGAACTCGACGCGCAGCGATACGAACTCACCGACCAGCTCGACGACCTGACCGGAGCCGACGACCCGGCCGAGATCGCCTTCATCGCCGCCCGGGTGCTGACCAAGACAGCGCAACTCGCCCTGCTGGCCGGTCAGCATTGGCAAGGCACCGGCAAATGGCTGTGGCGCGAACTGCGCGAGCACGATCCCCGTCTGGCCGAACAGCTGGCCACTGCCTTGCCGGACGCGCCTCGGCTCGGCGCGGTCGCCCGTGCGGTGCTTGACCGCGCTGGCGGACCGCTGCGGGATGGATACCGGATCACCGATCCCCGTTGTCCTTGACCGCGGAGTGGCCAGCAAGATACGTGTACGGTTTCTTTTTGCGATCGCTAATCGCTGCGGATCCGCAGCTCGAGAGCAATTCCGTCCACTATTGACGTGACGCCAGATACCGCGAAGAGAAATACGACCCGGTGACCCACGGACGGGTTAAGCAGTGCTATTCAGACCCCGCTATGGTGGGCATTGGGAGGTTGGCAATCAGCCTGAGGGGGGCCGATACCGCATCCCGGGGCCAGCCGCTTCACCTGCAGTAGTTCCGCTTGGACGGCACTGCGCGGGGCAAGCGGCTGGCCCTTGTGCCGTACTTCGAAATCAAGAGCCACGACAGTGTTTCCGACACCGAAACGTTGAGGCCAGAAGAATCGCCGCAACGGAATTCGCGAACCTAGGCGGCACGGTTCCGGTACAGCCACCACCCGTCGCGGCCGAATGACCAGCTCAGCATCGCCACCGAAATACCCGCCAAGACCCCCGGTGCGACTCCCGCAACCGCGGCGGTCAGGGCGATTCCCTGCAAAGCCGCCACTGCCTTCCGGGCCCGGCTGGGGCGCAGCGGGGCACGGAGCCACGGCCACAGCCGGGCCGCGGCGACGAAGGCGTACCGCATCAGGCCAATCACCAGGACCCACGGGCCGACCGTGGTGGCGGCCAGGACACTCAGCACCAGGATCAGGAAAGCGTCCGCTTCCATGTCGAAGCGGGCGCCCAGCGCGGAGACGGTACCGGTGCGGCGGGCGACGTATCCGTCGAGTGCGTCCAGGGCCAGGGCGACCGCGGCGATGGGGACGATCAAGGTCAGCGCCGGGTGCCCGCCCAGGCGGTCGGCGACCAGGGCGGTCACGGTGCCGATCAGGGCCGCTCGGGCGAGGGTCACCTGATCGGCGGGGCCCAGGCGGTACACCCGGATTCGCCAGGCACCCTGGGTGAGCAGCACTAACAGGCCGAGGAGGTACGCCACGCCGACTGCCCAGCCGGCCAAGCCGAGGCCGGTCGTGACCGTCAGCAGGGTCAGCAGGGCGAGTTGCGCCAGCAGCGCGGGGGCCTGCTGGACGACCGTTGAACCCAGCTCGGCCGGGGTTCGTGTACAGGTGGAGACAGCCATTTCTCCTCGATCCGGCAGCAACGGAGGACAACCTTGACACGGGCGGCGCAGGCCTTCTGGTTCACTTCGGCCGCGGGCGGGGAGCTCCGATCGGCCGAGGTGGCTGCTCCGGGAGCCGGCGAAGTGCTGGTCCGAACGCGTTTTTCGGCGTTGAGCCGCGGCACGGAAAGTCTCGTGCTGCGCGGCGGGGTGCCGGAGAGCCAGCACGGCATCATGCGCGCGCCGTATCAGGAGGGCGACTTTCCGTGGCCGGTCAAGTACGGCTACCTGAACGTCGGCGAGGTCCTTTCCGGACCGCCGGAGCTGACCGGCCGCACGGTGTTCTGCCTCTATCCACATCAGACCGAGTACGTGGTGCCCGCGTCGGCGGTCACAGTGGTGCCGGACGACGTCCCCGCGGCGCGGGCGGTGCTCGCCGGGACGGTCGAGACCGCGGTGAACGCGCTCTGGGACGCGGCACCGCTGGTCGGCGACCGGATCGCAGTGGTCGGGGCAGGGATGGTCGGCTGCAGTGTCGCGCGGCTGCTGTCCCGGTTTCCCGGCGTTGACGTCCAGCTCGTCGACCCCGATCCGGACCGCGCGGAGGTCGCGGACGCGTTCGGCATCCGTTACACCGCCCCGGAAACCGCGACTGGCGACCTCGACCTCGTGGTGCACGCCAGCGCGACCGACGCCGGGCTCGCGCGTTCGCTGGAACTCCTCGGCAACGAGGGCACGGTGGTCGAGCTGAGCTGGTACGGCGACCGTCAGGTGTCAGTGCCGCTCGGAGAGAACTTCCATTCGCGACGACTCACTGTGCGCGGCAGCCAGGTCGGTACCGTCTCGCCGGCTCGCGCGGCGCGGCGCGGTTACGGCGACCGGATGGCGCTGGCGTTGCGGCTGCTCGCGGACCCGGCGTTCGACGCGCTGATCACCAGCGAATCCACCTTCGCCGAACTGCCGGACGTCGCGGCGCGGCTAGCGGACGGAACGCTGCGCGGACTGGCTCACCGGATCACCTACCCGTAAAGGAGAACGCGTTGTTCAGTGTCACCGTGCGCGATCACATCATGGTCGCCCACAGTTTCCGCGGCGAGGTTTTCGGCCCGGCGCAACGCTTGCACGGCGCGACGTTCGTGGTCGACGCGACGTTCCGGCGGTCCGAATTGGACTCGGACAACATCGTCGTCGACATCGGGCTCGCGACTCAGCAGCTCGGCGCGGTGCTCGCTGACCTGAACTACCGGAATCTGGACGACGAACCCGATTTCGCCGGGATCAACACGTCGACGGAATACCTCGCCAAGGTGATCGCCGACCGGCTCGCGGACCGGATCCACGCCGGAGAACTCGGCGAGAACGCCCGCGGACTGGCCCAGATTTCAGTGACCCTGCACGAATCCCACGCCGCTTCGGCCGGATACGAGCGCTCCTTGTGACCACAGTGGACTCTTCCGGTTACGCGCCGGAATGGCTGCGGCTCAGAGAGCCAGCCGACACCGCGGCCCGGGCGGCCGATCTGGTCGCCTTGCTCCCGGCCGGCCCGGCGGTCGTGCGCGACCTCGGCTGCGGGACCGGGGCGATGGGACGGTGGCTGTCCGGCCGGCTTCCGAAACCGCAGCGGTGGATTCTGCACGACCAGGACCCGCGGCTGCTCGAGATCGCCGCACGCAGTCTTCCGCCGGGGATCAGCGTCGAGACGGAGCAAGCCGATGCGACTCGGCTGAATCTGACCGGCACTTCTTTGGTGACAGCTTCCGCGCTGCTGGATCTCCTTGCCAAGGAGGAGATCCAGCGATTAGTGAAGTCCTGTGTGGACGCACAAAGCCCGGCACTGTTCACGTTGTCCGTGACCGGATCGGCTCGAATCACGCCGGCGGACGCAGCGGACGAAGCACTCAACAACGCCTTCAACGACCACCAACGCCGCGCCGGAAAGCTAGGCCCAGAAGCCGCCGCCTTCACCGCGGCAGAGTTCACAAGGCACGGCTGGACCGTCCACACCAGACCGTCACCGTGGCAGCTCGGCCCGGAACACCGCGAACTCATCGACACCTGGTACCGCGGATTCGTCGCCGCGGCACGAGAACAGCAACCCGACCTGGCGGTACCCGAGGACCGGCAGATCACCGAGGTCACCGTGCACCACCAGGATCTACTCGCTCTCCCCTGATTCCCGGCGCGCCCGGGCCCGGCGTTTGCCCTCGTGCATCGCCGCGACCCGGGCGACCGGGATCGTGTGCCCCTCGGCGACGAGATCCGCCGGAAGTTCCTGCGGTTCCGGCAATTCCTCCGCCCACGGATCAGCGTTGCCCAACAGCTCCACCGCGGTCTTCACCGTGAAATCCGCCGGTGTGACGTTGTCCGCATCGGCCCAGCGGACCGGGAACGACACCGGTGTGCCCGGCCGGATCCGCGGGCTGTAAACCGCCGCCACGGTCGCCCCTCCCGCACGGGTCGAATCGAGAAACACCTTGCCGTGCCGGTCTTCCCGGATGAACGCCGTGGTCGCCAGCCGCGGATCGATCCGTTCCGCTCGCGCACCGACCGCCCGGGTCGCCGCCGCGACGTCCTCGAAAGACAGACCGGGAACCAGCGGCACGAACACGTGCACGCCCTTGGACCCGCTGGTCTTCAACGCACCGGCGAGCCCGGCGTCGGCCAACGCCTGCCGCACCAGCCGAGCCGCCGCCACCGCGACGCTGAAGTCCGCGCCGTCGGGCGGATCGAGGTCCATGATCAGATCGGTCTGGCCGATCGGATCCACCCGGGTCAGCGCGGGATGCAATTCGACCGCGCGCTGGTTGCCGAACCACAGCAGCGTCCGGCGGTCGTTGCACAGGCCGTAGGTGACTGTCCGTTGTGAACTCTCCGCCCACAGTTTCGCCCGCGGCACCCACTCCGGCGTGTATTTCGGCAGGTTCTTCTGCATGAACGCGTCCTGTCCGCGCAGCACGCGCATCACCGACAGCGGACGATCGCGCAGCACCGGCAGCAACCGGTCCGAAACGGCGTCGAAGTAGTCGACGAGGTCGCGCTTGGTCACCCCGGCGTCGGCGAACAGCTCCTGGTCAAGGTTGGTCAGGGAAACCCCTTCGCGCACCTCATCCGCTTTGCTCATGCTGCCTCCGCGGCAGAAAGTACGTCGGCAGTGGCCATCCGCCAACCCTTGCCGACCGGCGCAGTCCGGTCAACCGCTTAGACGAGCGGTTTTCCTTTCCGCAACCGCCGCCGGAAGTCCGCGAGGCACGCGTCATAAGGGAAACGCCGCGCCCGCACCGGAAGCGGTTCGACCATTCGGCCGATCCCGCGCATCAGCCGATCGAACCGGCGCTGCTGCGCGGCCGACCACGGCAGCCGCATCTGCTCGCGGAACACTTCCGGCAGGAAGCCGGTCGTGACGAAGCGGTGGAACCGTCCGAAGAGGAACGAGAATGGCCGCGGCAGGAATTCCAGATTCGCGATGGCGGTGAGGTACTCGCGGAGCCGGTCGTCGATGTCCACTTGGGCCAGTCCGTCCGCCCAGTACGCGGCGAAGTCCTCCGGCCAGTCTTCCGGACGCACCTGCAGCGTCGTGCCCAGCACCGCGGCCTCGGCGTACCACGATTCCGGAGCGGGCCGGCCGAGAAACACGCGATGCACGTCCTCGACGCCATGGGCCAGACAGGCGGCGACCCACAGCTGCAGCTCCCGGTCGAAAGCCCGGTACCGCACCGGACTCGCCTCGGTCGAGACCACGTGTGCGTGCACCGAATTCACCGCTCGCCGGTACGCCGCCCGGTCCGCGTCGGTGCCCAGCACGGCGACCGCGAGGTAGGTGACGGTGGTGCGCGTGCGTTTCAGCGGATGCTTGAACAGATTCCCCGAGTCGATCCGGCTTTCCAGCACGCCGTACCCGACCGCGGGCCGGCCCAGCTGCATGATCACGTTCGCGCCGCCCGCGAGCAGGCTGACGCCGAGCACGCCGTCCTGGAGCATCCGTCCAGGGGAACGCCTCCGTTGACACGTTGTCAAGAGCCCTCAGGCACGTACGACCCGCACGTCCGAAACCTCCAGCAGCCCGTCCAGGTGCACCCGGGCCCGCGTTTGCGCCGGATCGACGATCAGACCGTCGCGCCGGACCAGGTCGAGGACGCGTTCCGCCAGCGGCAGCACCAGGTGCCGTCCCCAGCAGCGTTCGTTGCTGTGCCCGAACGGGAAGTAGCCGGGGTGGGTGTCCGGGTCGAGCGCGGCCCAGCGGCTCGGCCGGAACTCGTCGGGCGCGTCCCACAGTTCGGGGTCGCGGTGGCTGAGCAGCGGCAGCAGCAGGACGTCGTCGCCAGTGCCGATCCGGGCGTCCACCTCGGTGAACTCCGGCGAACGCACGCGCAGGATGTTCCACGACGGCGGCAGGAGGCGCAGTGCCTCGTTGAGCACGTACTCGGTCGGCACGTCGTCCTCCAGCGGCGAACTGAGCCACAGGGCGTTCGTGACCAGCGCGGCGACGGTGAAGCAGACCGGACCGGCCACGCGCCGGTAGAGGTACATCGCGAAGCGGCGCTGGTCGTAGGTGTCCGCTTCCAGCACCATCCGCGCCAAAGTGGACAGCGCGACCTCGGGCGCGGGCCGTCCCCAGAGCGCGGCTCCGGTGGCGACCGCCGCCCAGGTGATCTTCGGTGTCAGCTCCAACCGGCGGTCGACGAGAACCCGGAACCGCCGCTGTTCGCGGCCGAACACCAGGTCACGCAGGTAGTTGTGCGCCGTGGCGGGCCATGTCCCGGCGAGGTCGGCCCCGCCGAGCGGCTTTTTGAGCGCGGCACGCACGTCCGCGCCGACCGCGCGCATCAGCGCCGACGATTCCGGCCGCGTGACCACCCGGCCGCGCACCGGCTTGAACGTCGGCCGCTCCTCGGCGTTCGGCGGCCTGCTGCGCAGCAGCGCGTCCATCAACTCGGCCCCGGCGATGCCGACAGTGTCCGGTTCCAGCCGAAAGAAGGATTTCCCCCGATAACGGTCGAACAGTTCTTGAATCCGCGGCGCGAATACCACCTGCCGCACTTTGTTCCGTTCAGCGGGAATGGTCACGCACAACTCCTCTTGAGCGGCAAACCGGCCGGTTCCGGGGAATTCCGAAACCGGCCGGTCCCGTTTAACGGGACGGTCAGATCCAGCCGTACCAGGCATAAGACTTCAGACTCTTGCCCGGAAGGGCCTTGCGCACGAGACGAACAAGCTTCACGGAAATACCTCCGCCTTCTCCGGAACTTCGACCGCGCTCGCGGCCGATTCCGACAGTACGACGAATTTCCGCGAATTCGCGGCAAGACAACCTGAACGGCCCACTCGACCGGTTCTGTTCGGGAGTTCCCGGTCGTCGATTCGGGAATTCCGGCCCGAATTCCTTGGCGAGTCCGAGGCGGCGTGGGTATCCTTCGCCGCTCGCTAGAGCGCCGACTGGGCAAACTCGATGAGCGCCCGGGCCGCGGGCCCGGCCGGGCCGTTGGACCGCCACGCCAGCGCCAGCTGCCCGCGCAGTTCCGGCCGCAGCCGCAGGGTGTGCAGTTCCCCGGCGTAGTACCGGGCCAGCGATCGCGGGACCAGCGCCACCCCGAGGCCGCGCATCGCCAGCTTGGCCAGCACGTTCGGGTCGCTCGCCTCGATCGTCACCCGCGAACGCAGCCCGGCCGCGGCGAACCCGCGATCCAGCACGCCCCGCATACCGGTGCCCTTCGGCAGGCAGATCAGCGACCGTTCGGCCAGGTCGGCGAGGGTGAGCGAAGTACGGTCAGCGAATTCGTCACGCGGCGCGGTGACCGCGACCAGCTCCTCGTCGAGCACGATCTGAGCGGTCAGCCCGGCAGGCACGCCGTCGGCGAGGCCGATCACCGCGACGTCCATCCGGCCCTCGCGCAACGCCTCGATCATCAGATCGGAATTCGCTTCGCTGAGCGTGATTTCCACCCCCGGGTACCGCTCTGCGAACCCGGCCAGGAACTCCGGCAGCTCCACCGGTCCAAGAGAAGTCACCATCCCCATCGCCACCTGCCCGCGCACCAGCCCCTCGTGCTCGGCGACCGTCTCGCGCACCGCTGCCACCGCCGCGAGCGCGGCCCGGGCGTGCGGCAGCGCGGCCTCGCCGACGCCGGTGAGCCGTACCGTGCGCCCGGACCGGTCGAACAGCGGCTGCCCCAGCTCCCGTTCCAGTCGCCGGATCTGCGCGCTGACCCCGGGCTGCGCGACGTGCATCCGGGCCGCCGCGCGCGTGAAGTTGGCTTCCTCCGCGACCGCGACGAAGTACTCGAGCTGATGCAGTTCCATAACCAGTAATTCTAGCTGCTGGAACTAGTATCTCTTGGACTTATCACTGAAACGCCAGCACGCTGATGGCATGCAGACGTTCACCCCTGACCAGGCCGGTTACCGCGACGAGATCGCCGGGTTCCAGACCGGCATCACCTCAACCCCGCAACTGGTCGTCGCCGCCACCAGCGCGGACGACGTCGCCGCCGCGGTCCGGCTCGCGGCCGAGCGCGACCTGCCGGTTTCCGTGCAGGCGACCGGCCACGGGCTGCGCGCGCCTGCCGAGGGCGTGCTGATCTCGACGCGCCGGATGACCGGCGTGACCATCGATCCGGACCGCAAGGCGGCCCGCGTCGAAGCCGGAACCACCTGGGGCAGCGTCATCACCGCGGCCGCGGAGCACGGGCTCGCGCCGCTGAGCGGTTCGGCCCCCGGCGTCGGCGTGGTCGGCTACACCCTCGGCGGCGGTTTCGGTCTCCTCGGCCGGCACTTCGGACTGGCCTCGGACCGCGTCCGCTCCGCCGAGATCGTCCGTCCCGACGGCAGGCGCACGACCGGTCCGATCGACGCCGGGATCGTGACCTCGCTGGAGTTCGAACTGGTGCCAGTGACCACGCTTTACGGCGGCGGACTGTACTTCGACACCGCCAAGATCCCGGACGTCCTGCGCACCTGGCGCGACTGGACCCTCGACCTGCCGGACACCGTCGGCACCTCGGTCGCGATGGTGCCGTACCCGAATCTGCCGATGGTGCCGGAACCGTTGCGCGGCAAGCACATCGCGCACATCCGCGTGGCTTATCCCGGCATTGGCGGAGACGAGCTCGTCGCGCCGCTGCGTGCCCTCGGCCCGCTCCAGGAAACGCTGACCACGATGCCGTTCACCGATTCCGGGAAGATCGCCGCGGAACCGCCGAACCCGCACTCGTACCTCGGCGACAACCGCGTGCTGCCGGAGCTCCGGGACGACGTGCTGAGCACTGTGCTCGACCACGCCGGCCCGGACGCCCCGGTTCCGACTGTGCTGATCATCGATCTGCTCGGCGGCGCGTACCGGCACTCATCCGCACCGGACTTCACCGCTGATTCGCGCTACACCGTGCGCGCGCTGTCGATGATCGAACCGGACGCGGCGACCGTGCGGGCCGCGCACGCCAAGCTGTTCGCTCCGCTGGACCCGATGTCGACTGGACGGTTGCGGAGCTTCGTCTACGGACAGCCGCTGGACTGAGTCAGCGCTCGAGAACGAAGACCGGGATCAGCCGCTCGGTCTTCTTCTCGTACTCCGCGAAACCCTCCGCGTGCTCGACCATCTTGGCGTACAGCCGGTCGCGCTCGGCGCGGTCGGTCACGAGCTTCGCCTTCGCCGGGAACTTGTCGGTGCCGATCTCGACCGTGACGGCCGGGTTCGCGACGAGGTTGTGGTACCAGTCCGGGTTGGTGTCCGCGCCGCCCTTGGACGCGACGATCACGATCCGGTCGCCGTCAGTGGTGTACACCAGCGGGCTGACCCGCTGTTTGCCGCTTTTCGCGCCGGTGTGCGTGATCAGCACCATGTTCTTGCCCTCGAACATGCCGCCGACCTTGCCCGCGTTCGCGCGGAACTCGTCGATGATCTGCTGGTTCCAGTCCGACATCGGAAAACTCCCTGATTGATGATGTAACAACAAACCTAGGATCGCGCGAATCGGGCTGTCAACACACGCGCAGGTACTGTCGCGGCATGGCCACCGAATCCGGCCCGACCGTCGAGGACGGGGTCCGCGAACTGCTGCTGCTCATGCCCCGTCTCGTCGGGCGCGCGAAGCGGACGCCGCCGCCTCCGGAACTCGACGACGTCGCGCTCGCGCCGCGGCATTTGTCCCTGCTGGCCTACCTGTTGTTCGACGGCCCGATGACGGTCAACGAACTCGCCGGACGGCTCGAAATCGCGCCCACCACAGCGAGTCTGATGATCGGCGATCTGTCCCGGCAAGGCGTGCTGGAGCGCGCCGAGGACCCGGACGACCGGCGGCGCACCATCGTGAGCATCCACGCGGACAAGCGGCCCGCCGTGGACGCGTGGCTCGCACGCGGGGCGAAGGCGTGGGAGGCGGCACTGGCGCCGTTGAGTCCTGGCGAGCGGGCAGTGGTGATCAGGACGTTGCGGGCGTATGAGGAGTACGGGTCGTGAGTGGCAACGCCGGTTCTAACCGGTATTGCCACTCACGAGGCGACTAGCCACTGCGCCTGCGGTCCCGCACATTTCCGCGGCCAAGCGGCGTCGTGCTGATACCACCAGGCCTCGCAGGCCCGCCCGTCCGGCAGCGTGTACTGCGGCGGGCCCGGCACCCGGCGCAGTCCGGCCGCTTCCAGCGAACGGCCGCTCGCGACGTTGCCGACCTCCGCGCCCGCGCGCACCCGCGAAAGCCCGAGATGCTCATGCGCCAGCACCAGGCCCGCGGCGAACAGGTCGCGGCCGAATCCTTGCCCGCGATACCCCGGCGCGAGATAGCCGCCGGTTTCCGGGCCGCCGTCCTCGCCGGCGTGCACGCTCACGAGACCGGCGCAGCGGCCCGCCACGAGATCGATCGCGACGACGTCCACCGAATGCGGGTCCGGCGTGGTCCAGTCCGGTCCGGTGCCGGGGATGACGCGCAGCGCCTCGCCGCGCATCGGCTCGGCCACCACCGAATCGGGAAGCCAGCCGAGCCAGCGCTGCGCGGCCGGATCGCTGCCGCCCGCGACCGCCGCCGCGTACTCCCAGGCGGTGGGGGTGCGGAAAAGGAACCGGCCGAACGCGAAGGCATGTCCCCGGCGGTCGCAGGTGCGTTTTGCCATCAGCCGTCCGCGGCGGGTCAGCCGGCTCACCAAAGGTGCATTGCTCACAAACGCCATCGCGCCGGGAATGCTACCCCTCGCCAGTTGCCAATCCGACCGGAAGGCAGGCGGAGACGGTCCGCAGCCGATGTGCTCGCCGGAAACCCGTCTCCGCCTCTGGCGGTAGTCGGATTGGCAGCGAACCGCGCTGTATGGTGATCGGGTGACGGCCGTACCGGAAGCAGCCGACGTCGACGGCGGGCGCGCGACCCAGCCAAGGCACCTCATTGTGTCGGTCTACGGCGTGCATCACCAGGCGGGCGGCGAATGGCTTTCGGTCGCCTCGCTGATCGATTTGCTGGCCGCGGTCGGGGTCGACGAACCCGCCGTGCGGTCGTCGATTTCCCGGCTCAAACGGCGCGGCGTGCTCGAAGCGGTGCGCCGCGACGGAGCCGCCGGGTACGAATTGTCCGGTACCGCACTGGATTTGCTGCGCGAAGGCGACGAGCGGATCTTCCGCCGGGACCGCGCGAAGCTCGCCGACGGCTGGCTGCTCGCGGTGTTTTCGGTGCCGGAAGCCGAACGGCACAAGCGGCACGTGCTGCGGACACAGTTGTCGAGGCTCGGGTTCGGCACCGCGTCCTCAGGCGTCTGGATCGCGCCGGCGCACCTGTACGAGGTCACCGTCGGCACGCTGGAGCGGCTCGGACTCGCCGAGTACGCCGACCTGTTCCGCGCCGAGCACCTCGCCTTCGGCGACCCGCGCGAGAAGGTGCGCGAATGGTGGGACCTGGACCAGCTGGACGAGCTGTACACGGCGTTCCTCGAAGAACACGAAGCGGCGCTGCGCCGGTGGCAGCGCCGTCGCACGACGCCCGCCGACGAAGCATTCGCCGACTACCTGCGCGTGCTCACCGGCTGGCGGCGGATGCCGTATCTCGACCCGTGCTTGCCCGCGGAATTGCTGCCCGAGGGCTGGTCCGGCATCCGCGCCGCCGAGGTGTTCTTCACGCTGCACGACCGGCTCGAGGAAGCCGCCCGCACGCACCTGCGGCAGGTGCTCAGCGGTTGACCACCGCGTAGCCCTGCACTTCCACCAGCGCCTCGACGTCCCACAGCCGGTTGACGCCGATGCCCGCCATCGCCGGGTAATCCGCGCCGACCAGCCGCTTCCACACGCGGCCGATTTCGCGCGCGTGTGCCTGGTAGTCGTCCATGTCGACGATGTAGACGGTCAGGCCGCACAGGTCCGCGGGTTCGCCGCCGGCCGCGCGCAACGCGGTGAGCAGGTTGCCGAGCGCGCGCTCGAACTGCTCCACGACGCCGTCGCCGACGATCCGGTTGTCCGCGTCCAATGCGGTCTGTCCGGCGAGGAACACCAGCCTGCCCTGCGCCGCCACCGCGTGCGAGAACCCCGACGGCTTGCCCAGTTCGGGGGGATTGATCCGCTCCATGCCGGTGAGCGTAACCCATCTATCGTCTTCTTGACGACCGTAGGACAGACGACATACCCTGGTTCGCGTGCGGATTTCAGTAGTCGGCGGCGGGCCAGCGGGCCTCTACTTCGCCGTGCTCGCGAAACAACTCGGCCCGGACCACGAGATCACGGTCTGGGAGCGCAACGCGCCTGACGACACGTTCGGCTTCGGCGTCGTCTTCTCGGACGAGACGCTCGGCGGCATCGAGCACGCCGACTCGGCTGTGCACGAGGCGATGAGCCGGGAGTTCGCGCGCTGGGACGACATCGACGTGCATTACCGCGGCACCGTGTCAACTTCGGGCGGGCACGGCTTCGCCGCGATGAGCCGCAAACGGCTGCTCGCGATCCTGCAGCAGCGGTGTCGCGAAATGGGCATTGATGTCCGATTCCGCAGTGTCGCGCCGGATCCCGCCGAACTGGCCGCTTCCTCGGACCTCGTGGTCGCGGCGGACGGGGTGAATTCCGCGGTGCGCACGGCGTTCGCCGATTCGTTCCGGCCGAGCGTCGAGACCCGGCAGTGCCGCTACCTCTGGCTCGGCACCGACCTCGTGTTCGACGCGTTCAAGTTCTACGTGCTCGAAACCCCGCATGGCATCATGCAGGTCCACGGCTATCCGTACGGCCGGGACGGCAGCACGTTCATCCTCGAGATGCACGATGACGTGTGGCAGCGGGCGTTCGGTCCGATCGCCGCGACCGGACTCGGCCCGGGTGAAAGCGACGAGAAGTCGATCGAGCTGATCCGCGAGCTGTGCGGCGACATTTTCGACGGACATCAGTTGCTGGCCAACAACTCCAAGTGGGCCACCTTCGGCACGGTCCGCTGCGAAAGCTGGGTCCACGACAATGTCGTGTTGCTTGGCGACGCGGCACACACCGCGCATTTCTCGATCGGATCGGGCACGAAGCTCGCCATGGAGGACGCGCTCGCGCTTGCCGCGTGTCTGCACGAGCAGCCGAGTGTTCCGGAAGCCCTTGCCGCGTATGAAGAAGAGCGACGTCCAGTGGTCGCTTCTACGCAGCGTGCGGCGCAGGCGAGCCTGGAGTGGTTCGAGAATCTGGCGCAGTACACGCATCAGGAACCGGAACAGTTCGCGTTCAACCTGCTTACCCGCAGCCGTCGCGTCACCTACGACAACCTGAAGCTGCGGGACAAGGAATTCGCCGCCTCGCTGGACCAGTGGTTCGCCGATTCGCTCGGCACTTCCGTCGCGCCGCCGATGTTCCAGCCGGTGCGGATCGGTTCGCTCGAATTGCCGAACCGGATCATCGTGTCGCCGATGGACATGTACTCCGCGGTCGACGGCGTTCCCGGCGAATTCCACCTGGTGCACTTGGGAAGCAAGGCACTCGGCGGGGCCGGGATAGTCATGACCGAGATGATCTGCGTGTCCGCCGAAGGCCGGATCACGCCGGGCTGCCCCGGCCTGTACACCTCCGGGCAGGAAGCCGCGTGGCAGCGGATCGTCGAGTTCGTGCACCGCGAAACCCCGGCGAAGATCGGGTTGCAGCTAGGGCATTCCGGCCGCAAGGGCTCCACGAAACTGATGTGGGAAGGCATCGACGACCCGCTGCCGGAAGGCAACTGGGAGGTCTGCGCGCCGTCCGCGCTGCCGTACTCGCCGAACAACCAGACGCCGCGTGAGCTGTCCGTCGCCGAACTGGGCGAGATCCGGGACCAGTTCGTCTCGGCCGCGGAAGCTGCCGCACGCGCCGGGTTCGATCTGCTCGAACTGCACTGCGCACACGGCTATCTGTTGTCGTCGTTCCTGTCCCCGCTCACCAACCACCGCACCGATTCCTACGGCGGCTCCCCGGAAAACCGGCTGCGCTTCCCGCTGGAAGTCTTCGACGCGATCCGCGCGGTGTGGCCGGCCGACCGTCCGCTCACCGTCCGGATCTCCGCCACCGACTGGTTCGAAGGCGGCAACGACGCCGACGAAGCCGTCGCCATCGCGCAAGCGTTCGCCGAACACGGCGCGGCCGCGATCGACGTGTCGACCGGTCAGGTGGTCAGCGAGGAGAAGCCGAAGTTCGGCCGCAGCTACCAAACGCCGTACGCCGACCGGATCCGCAATGAAGTCGGCCGCCGCTATGGCACCGCGGTGATCGCCGTCGGCGCGATTTCCTCTTACGACGACGTCAACTCGCTCATCCTGGCGGGCCGGGCCGACCTGTGCGCACTCGGCCGCACCCACCTGTTCAATCCACAATGGACCCTGCACGCGGCCGCCGCGCAGGAGTATCCGGTGGCGTGGCCGAAACAGTGGGCAGCGGGCAAACGCCCGCCGCAAACCGGCCGCACCGACGGTCCAGAACCGCGGCTCGACCTGGTCCGCACCGGCGGCCACCAGACCGCCCATGCCCGCTGGCGACCGGAGGACGCCCGATGAACGCTTTCGCTTTCACTCCGGAACAGACCGCGTACTCCGCTTCCGTCCGGAAAATCGCCGCCGAACAGCTAGTCGACCTGGCCGCTGCCGGCGCCGAAGGCGCGGTCAACCGTCCACTGCTCAAGGCCATGGGCGCCCACGGTTTGCTCGCTCGACTGTTCCCCGGGGTCGAAAGCGGACAGCCGACCCGGCAAGCCGCCGCGACCGACCTGTGCTTGCTGCGCGAAGCTCTCGCCACGCAAAGCACCGAAGCCGAGACTGCCTTGGCATTGCAGGGTTTGGGCAGCTACCCGGTACTTCAGTCCGGTTTGGACGAGCAGGTCCAACGCTGGCTCCCCGCCGTAGCCGCCGGTGACGCCGTCGCCGCTTTCGCACTGACCGAACCGGACGCGGGATCCGACGCCGCCGCGCTGCAACTCGCCGCCGAACCAGACGGCGACGGCTGGCGGCTCACCGGCACGAAAATGTGGATCTCGAACGCCCCGGAAGCCGACTTCTACACGGTCTTCGCCCGCACGACTCCCGACGCCGGAGCACGCGGCGTCAGCGCCTTCGTCGTCCCCGGCGATCGCGCCGGACTCAGCGGCGAACACCTGGATTTGGTGAGCCCGCACCCGATCGGCACGGTGGTATTCGACGGCGTCCGGGTGAATCGCGACGAACTGCTCGGCGAGGAGAACCGCGGTTTCGCCGTAGCCATGCGGACTTTGGACCTGTTCCGTCCGAGCGTCGGCGCTTTCGCGGTCGGCATGGCACAAGCCGCCCTCGACGCGACCGTGGAGTACACAGCTTCGCGCGAGGCCTTCGGCGGCCCGTTGGTGAAGCAGCAAACTGTGGCACACACGCTGGCCGAAATGGCCACGCGAACGGAAGCCGGCCGCCTCCTGGTCTACGCCGCAGCAGCCGCTTACGACGCGGGCGAGCAGAATCTGGCCGGTCGCGCGGCGATGGCGAAGTTGTTCGCGACCGAGACCGCGCAATATGTGGTGGATCAAGCGGTGCAATTGCACGGCGCACGAGCACTGCGGCGCGGGCATTTGCTGGAGCATCTCTACCGGGAGGTCCGGGCGCCGCGCATTTACGAAGGCGCGTCCGAGATCCAGCGGACGATCATCGCGCGGTCGTTGCAGCGGCGCGGATGAGCCGGCATTCGGTGTACCCCTCGCACCGAATGCGTCCGCGCCGCCTGCTGGTTTTCTAACAAGCAGGCGGCGCGGACGACAAACTATTCAGCCAGGGCTAAACACTCGCGCGGCGGTTCGGCTTCCGGTCGAGCCACAGCTGCGCCGCGATCAGCGCGACCGTCCAGCTCACCCACGCCCCGAGCGCCGCGATCGACTGCCCCAGCGCGATTTCGCTGCCGCCGAACGTGGTGGCGAGCTGCGGTTCCAGGAAGATCGCCGCGATCGGGCCGATCAGCCGGTTGAGGATGATCGACATCGTCAGCGCGAAACTGCGGACCATCCAGCGCCGGTGATCGCCGAACCGGCGTTCGCGAGCGGCACGATAGCCCGCCCACGTCGTACCGAGCCACACCACGGCGAGCAGCACGTCACTGGCCCGGGTCACCGGCCCGAACGGAGTCGCCGCGCCGATCGTCAACGCCAGCAGCCCGGAGGGCAGCACGCCGGCGAACACGTACGCGCGGCCGGAGCAGCGGTGCAGCACCGGGTACTTCCGCCGGATCCACGGCCAGATCTGCAGCGCCGCGGTCACCATCGCGACCGATCCGAACACCACGTGCCCCACCAGGAACAAGTAGTGCGCGGGGAACGTCGACGGCACCCGTGACCGCGCCGGATCGAATGCCAGATACGGCGGCAGCGAATACGCCAGGAACGCGACCACCACCAGTCCCAACGGCCCCACCCACGGCCGCCGCCACCAGTGCTTCTTCGGCTCGACCCGTTTCGTTCGGTCCGCTGCGGGCGGCACCCGCGGTGGTCGAAGATCCGTCCCCGCCGTCATCTCGGCCTCTCTCCGTCGTCCGTTCTCGGCTGGCACTTCCGAACGTAGGACGGCGGCTGCCGGCGAACCATGGTGCCGACTGGCGTCACCGCGGTGGGGACAGCCTTACCCTCGGCCAGGTGACCCGCTGAACCGAGCGTGACCATTGCCGCAGAGGTCCAGACCAGGCATACTTCTCCTACTTTGTTGCCCGCCACAACAAAGCACTCCCTGGCTTTAGGTTCCTCCCCGAAACCGAGGTGACCACGCATGCCCAGTTTCCTCAGACGTCTCCCAACCGCACTCGCCGCGGCCGCGCTGCTGGCGCTCGGCCTCCAGGCCGCGCCCGCCGTACTGGCCCCGCCCACCGCGGCGGCCGCCGACAGTTTCACCGACGATTTCAACGGACCCGCCGGAGCCGCCGCCGACGCGTCGAAATGGACCTACGAAACCGGCGACAACAACGGAAACAACCACGAACGCCAGTGGTACACCGCGGGAGCCGCGAACGGCGCGCTCGATGGCCAGGGCCACCTGGTGATCACCGCGAAACGCGAAAACTCCGGGCACACCTGCTGGTACGGCACCTGCCAGTACACCTCCGCCCGGCTCAACACCGCCGGCAAATTCAGCCAGGCCTACGGGCACGTCGAAACCCGGATGAAGATCCCGCGCGGCCAGGGCATGTGGCCCGCGTTCTGGATGCTCGGCGGCGGAAACTGGCCTAACGACGGCGAAATCGACGTCATGGAGAACATCGGCCGCGAGCCGAACACCGTGCACGGCACCATCCACGGCCCCGGCTACTCCGGAGCAGGCGGCATCGGCGCGGCGTACAACGGTCCGGTCTTCGCCGACGCTTTCCACACCTACGCGGTCGACTGGTCGCCGAACAAGATCGTCTGGTCGGTCGACGGCAACGCCTACCAGACCCGCACCCCCGCCGATCTGAACGGCAACCGCTGGGTCTTCGACCATCCCTTCTACCTGATCCTGAACCTCGCGGTCGGCGGCGACTGGCCCGGTGATCCGGACGGCGGCACGCAATTCCCGCAGCAATTGGTCGTCGACTACGTGCACGTGACCACGAGCGGCACCGGCGGGTCGAGCGGCCGGATCATCGGCATCGGCGGCAAATGCGTCGACGTGCCCTGGGCCAATCCGGCGAACTTCACCCAGTTGCAGATCACCGACTGCAACGGCAACGCCGCGCAGGACTGGACGATCGGCGGCGACGGGACCATTCGCGCGCTCGGCAAATGCATGGACGTCAAGTACTCCGGCACCGCCGACGGCACCCCGGTCCAGATGTACGACTGCAACAACAGCGACGCACAGCAGTGGGTCGTGACCGCCGCGCACGACATCGTCAACCCGCACGCGAACAAGTGCCTCGACGCCGCCGGGGTCAGTTCGGCCAACGGGACGAAACTGCAGCTGTGGACGTGCACCGGGAACGTCAACCAGAAATGGTCGGTGAACCAGTAGTCGTCCACTATGGACACTGCGGACGAAGGAAGGACGGCGGGCCGTGACCTCCCCCCGGTGGCCACGGCCCGCCGCGGACACCGCGTGGGCCGGGCGGGAACCAAGGTCTTCCGCCCGGCCGTGGGCCGGCCTCCGCGCGTCGGCTGGGGGTCCCGGCGCCCGGGGCGGCACGCTCACGCGGCCCACTGCCGAAGGTAGCCAGGCCGCGTGCGCCGTGGAGCCTTCCCGGTGACAGGAGGGGCCGAACGGCCATTCTCGCTGCCTTCCCGGGCAAACCGGCCGGTTTCGGCCGAACCGCTCAGCGGGTCCCGGACAACTCCGCGTAGGCCTCGACCAGCTGCGCCTCGGCGTCGTCGAGGTAGCCGGCGAGCATCTCCGCCGCAGCGATCCCGTCGCCGGTCGCGAGCACGTCCAGGATTTCGTGGTTCCGCGGCAGATACCGCTCGTGAAAGCGGCGCGGGTCGGCCATCACGTGGAACACCAGCCGCAGCTCCGCGGCGAGCGCCTGCATCAGCTCGACGATGCGCTCGCTGCCGCTGAGCGCCGCCAGCTCCGCGTGGAAACGGATATTCGCGGTACCCAGGTCCTGCCATTGCGCCTGCTTCGCCGCGCGATCGCCGTCCGCGACGGTGCTGGCGATCTTCTCGTATGCCGCCGGCTTCTCGGTCACGTCGCGGACCGCCGCGCATTCGATGATCTTGCGGACGCGGTAGATGTCGCGGACGTCCCCGACGCTCGGCACCCGCACGAACACGCCGCGGTTCAGCTCGTGCACCAGCAGGCGTTCGTGAGTCAACAGCCGGAAAGCTTCACGGAGCGTGTTCCGCGAGACCCCGAGCGCGCTGCCGATGTCCTGCTCCGAAAGCCGTACTCCCGGCAGGAAGTACCCCTCGGAAACGCGCGTGCGCAGCACGCCCGCGACTCGCTCCGCGGTGCTCGTCCGGCCGAGCAGGCCGCGATCCGCTTCCAGGCCCATCGGCTCTCCGTCGGTGACCACGTCGCCCAGCGTAGCCAGCGGACGGTGAACAATAAAATGAGGGACTTGTGGAATTGTTGAACGATCCGTACGGTAGCGGCCATGTGACTCGTGCCACCATGAGTTCGTCCCCCTTGTGAGGTGCCCTATGAACGTCAACGTCGCCGACGGCACCGCGAACGCGGCCCGCCCGTTCGGCTGGTATCGCTCGCTCGGCCACAAGGGCCGCCGCGCCTTCCTCGGCGCGTTCGGCGGCTACGGCCTCGATTCGTTCGACTACCAGACCCTTCCCTTCGGCCTGGCCGCGATCACCGCCTACTTCGGCATCACGTCCGGCGAAGCGGGCCTGCTCAGCACCGTCACGCTGGTCGTGTCCGCGATCGGCGGCGTCGGAGCAGGCGTGCTCGCCGACCGCATCGGCCGCGTCCGCACGCTGCAGCTGACCATCGCGATGTACACGATCTTCACGGTGCTCTGCGGTTTCGCGCCCAACTTCGAAACGCTGCTGATCTTCCGCGGTTTGCAGGGCCTCGGGTTCGGCGGCGAATGGGCGGTCGGCGCCGCGCTGGTCGCCGAGTACTGCTCGGCCAAGTACCGCGGCCGCACGGTGGCGTTCGTGCAGAGCGCGTGGGCGGTCGGCTGGGGCCTGCTGGTGATCGTCTACACGGTGCTGTTCAGCGTCCTCGACCAGGACATCGCCTGGCGCGTGCTGTTCTGGGTCGGCGTGATTCCGGCGCTGCTCGTGCTGTGGGTGCGGCGCAGTGTCGAGGACGCGCCGGAAGCGTCCGCGCGCCGCGTCTCCGCGAAGGTCAAAGGCTCGCTCGCCGGGATTTTCCGGCCGGAACTCCTGCGCACCACGGTGTTCGCCGCGCTGCTCGCGACCGGCGTCCAGGGCGGTTACTACACGCTGTTCACCTGGATGCCGAAGTATCTGCAGAGCAGCCGCGGCCTGTCCGTGGTCAACACCGGCGGCTACTTCGCGCTGCTGATCCCTGGCGCGTTCATCGGCTACGTCTGCGGCGGCTACCTCACCGACCTGCTCGGCCGGAAGAAGACGTTCCTGCTGTTCTCCGTCGTTTCGGCGCTGCTGATCGTGCTGTTCGTGCAACTGCCCTACGGCGCGAACGGCCTGATGCTGCTGATCAGTTTCCCGCTCGGCTTCTCGACTTCAGCGATCTTCAGCGGCTTCGGCGCGTACCTCGCCGAGCTGTACCCGACCGCCCTGCGCGCCACCGGACAAGGCTTCACCTACAACTTCGGCCGCGCGGTCGGTGCCGCTTTCCCCGCCGTGGTTGGCTTTCTCGGCGCTGGCGGCGCGATCGTGCTCGGTGCGGTCGGCTACGCGATCGCCGCGGCAGCACTGCTCGGGCTGCCGGAAACGCGAGGCAAGGAATTGGTGGAGGCATGACCACTTCCTACGATCCGTCGACGCTCACCCCGGCCGAGGCCCGCGCGCTCTTCCGCGCCGGCACCGAACGCCCGACCACCGGCTGGGCCGACGGTTATGCCCAGACGAACCTGATCGCCGTCCCGGCGGACTGGGCCGACGACGTCCGCGAGTTCTGCGCCCGCAACCCGCGACCGTGCCCGGTGCTCGACGTCAGCGAACCCGGCGATCCGACCACGAAGCTCGCTCCCGGCGCAGACCTGCGCACCGATCTGCCGCGCTACCGGGTCTGGCACAACGGCGCGCTGACCAGCGAGATCACCGACACCACCGGGGTGTGGCGCAGTGACCTGGTCGCGTTCTCCATCGGCTGCAGCTTCAGTTTCGAGACGTTGCTGCGCGCCGCGGGCATCCCGCTGCGGCACGTGGAGCAGGGCCGCAACGTTTCGATGTACGTGACGAACCGGCAGTGCGAACCGGCTGGCCGGCTGAGCGGCCCGATGGTGGTGTCGATGCGGCAAATCCCGGAAACCCTGATCGGGGACGCTGTGCGCGTCACCGGCGCGATGCCCGCGGTGCACGGCGCTCCGGTGCACGTCGGAGACCCGGCTGAGCTGGGCATCGCCGACCTCGCCCGGCCGGATTTCGGCGATCCGGTCGACGCTCGGCCCGGTGACGTGCCGGTGTTCTGGGCCTGCGGCGTCACCCCGCAGGCGGCGCTGATGGCGTCGCGTCCGCCGTTCGCCATCACGCACGCCCCCGGGTACATGTTCTTGACCGACCGACCCGACCGCGATTACCAGGTGGGATGACATGGACCTCAACAGCGACCTCGGCGAAGGCTTCGGCGCCTGGACCATGGGCGACGACGAAGCCATGCTCGACATCGTGACCAGCGCGAACGTCGCGTGCGGCTTTCACGCGGGCGACGCGAGCGTGATGCGCCGCGTGTGCGAACGCGCGGCCGAACGCGGCGTCACCATCGGTGCGCACGTCGGCTACCGCGACCTGGCCGGCTTCGGCCGTCGCGCGCTCGACATCGCGCCGGAAGACCTCGCGGACGAAGTGCTGTACCAAATCGGCGCTCTCGACGCCTTCGCGCGCGCGGCGCACAGTTGCGTGCGTTACGTGAAGGCGCACGGCGCGCTCTACAACACCGCTGCGGTCGATCCGGAGCAGGCGGCTGCGCTTGTCGAAGGCGTACGGCGCTATCACACCGATCTGGCACTGCTGTGTCCTCCAGATTCCGAAATGCTGCGCGCAGCTCAAGCGGCGGGCGTGCCCGCGTACGCAGAAGCGTTCGCCGACCGCGCGTACACGCCGGAAGGACGACTGGTGTCGCGCAAACTGCCAGGCGCGGTGCTGCACGACGCCGACGAAGTCGCCGCGCGTGCGCTCACCATGGCGAACACCGGCGAAGTCGTCGACGTCGAGGGGAACAAGCTCACGCTGCGGGCGGATTCCCTGTGCGTTCACGGAGATACGCCCGGCGCGGTCGAGCTGGCCCGGCGGATTCGCGAGCTGCTCACCGAATCCGGCGTCGTGCTGAGGTCGTTCGGATGAGCCAGCCGAGCACTGTGTTGCGCTACGGCCGTTCCGCGTTGCTGGTGGAGGTCGACGACGTACTCGGGTTCCAGGCGGCTTGCGAAGCCGCTCAGCCTGAGGGCGTCGTCGAACTCGTGCCCGCCGCACGCACCCTGCTGGTCCGGTTCGACCGGACCAGCACCGATTCGGCCACACTGGCACGTTCGCTTGCTTCACTGTCCACAGTGGACGTATCGGAGCGCTCCGCGGACACCGTCACCTTGCAGGTGCGCTACGACGGCGCTGACCTGGCGGACGTCGCCGAGGCCATCGGGCTGTCGGTTTCCGAGGTCGTGCAACGGCATTCGGCAGCCACCTACGTCGCCGCGTTCTGTGGTTTCGCACCCGGTTTCGCTTACCTGACCGGCCTCGATCCGGTGCTGCACCTGCCGCGTCGCAGCACGCCGCGCACGCGCGTGCCCGCGGGTGCGGTCGCGATCGCCGGCGAATACAGCGCGATCTACCCGCATCCGTCGCCCGGCGGATGGAACCTGCTCGGCCATAGCGACGCCCAGGTGTGGGATGTCGGCCGCGAGCAGCCGAACCTGCTGGTCCCGGGCACCCGAGTGCGGTTCGAGGCGATTCGGTGACCGGAAAGATCGAGATCCTCGCGCCCGGTCCGTTCGCGACCGTGCAAGACCTCGGCCGTCCCGGATACGCGGCAGTCGGCGTCGGCCGGTCCGGCGCGGCCGACCGGGGTTCGCTGAAGCTGGCGAACCGGCTCGTCGGCAACCCGGAAACGCACGCGGCACTGGAGGTCACCCTCGGCGGCCTGCGGCTGCGGGTTTCGGAACACACCGTCGTCGCGGTCACCGGCGCACAGCTGCCGATCCGCGCTGGTGGACGTGCTGCGGCCGTCGGTGCACCGATCGTCCTGCGCCCTGGCGACGAACTCGAACTGGGCGTCGCGTCGCTCGGTCTGCGCAGCTACCTCGCGGTACGCGGCGGCCTCGACGTCCCGCCGGTGCTCGGCGCGCGAGCCACCGACACGCTGGGCAAACTCGGCCCGCCGGTCCTCGCCGCCGGGATGTCGCTGCCGATCGGTTCGGTGGTGCAGCGCAGCCCTTGCGTCGATCTCGCCCCGCTGCGCCGACTCGCGGAAGAACCGCTGCTGCGCTTGGAACCCGGACCGCGGCTGGACTGGTTCACCCCGTCCGCACTGTCCACTTTGCTCACTGGTGCCTACACCGTGACCAGTGACCTCGACCGCGTCGGCGTCCGGCTGGACGGCCCCGCGCTGACCCGTGCCCGTGTCGGCGAACTAGCCCCCGAAGCCGCCGTGCCGGGCGCGCTCCAGGTGCCGCCTTCCGGTGTGCCGATCTTGTTTCTGGCTGACCATCCGGTAACCGGCGGTTATCCCGTCGCCGCTGTCGTCGACGAGGACGACCTGGATCTCGCCGCCCAGCTCCGGCCCGGGCAGCGGGTCCGATTCACATTCCCGAAACTCGCAGCGTCAGATTGAGCCGTCCGGTCAGGCCAAGATCCGGATCCGCCGTGCCGGGCAGGGTTTTCGGCACGCCGTGGAACGCCAGCCGCGCCGGGCCGCCGAACACGAACAGGTCGCCCGAGCGCAGCTCGACATCGGTGTACGGCCGGTTCCGGTGCTCGGTGTTGCCGAAGCGGAACACGCAGGCGTCGCCGAGGCTCAGCGAGACCACCGGTTCCGTCGAATGCTCGTCTTTGTCCTGGTGCATGCCCATTTTCGCGGAGGCGTCGTAGTAGTTCACGAGCGCGACGTCGGGCTGGTAGTCCTCAGCTGGCCGGTCGTAGGCGGCGGCGAGCGCGCGGCGGCCGAGGTCGGCCAGCCAGTCGGGGAACGGCTCCACCGGCGAACCGTCCTCGCGCAGCCGGTCGTAGCGGTACGGCCGCCACTGCCAGCCCAGGCAGACCGTGCGCACCGACATCACGCCGCCGCCCGGCAGCCGGGTCGACCGGTAACCGCGCCAGCCACGACAGGCCGTGACGAGGTCGCGTTGTTCTTGAACGGTGAGCCAATCCGGGACGTGCACCGCGCCCGGGGTGATTTCCCGGCGCGGACGCGGCAGCAGCTCCATCACGCCACCTCGCGGCCGGTGGCCGCAGGAGTCACCCGGACGGGCGCTCCTGCGGCGGGTTCCCCTCGCCACTTGCCGCCAAGCTTCGGAGAATTCCACACCGCCTCGGCTCCCGCCAGACCTTGGCCAGCTACAACTCGGACTCGCCACCGAGGGTGTTTGCCGGTCACCATTCGTCACCCGAACTCGACGACAGTTACCCCGGCCCGGGCGGGCACCGGATCACTCATCGCAGCAAGCGCCGCTGGCACCCCGTCCAGTCCGATGCGGGTGCCGATCAACCCGGCCAGATCGATGCCGGACCGCTCCACCACGCCCAGCAGTTCGGGGTACTCGTACGCCTGCAAGCCGTGGATCCCGACGATTTCCAGCTCTCCGCCGACCACCCGATGCATCGGAATCGGCGGCACTCCCTGGCTGGGCGGCATCAACCCGGCCTGCACGTGCCGGCCGCGCTTGCGCAAACTGCCCACCGAAGCCGCACAGGTGGCCGGAGAGCCGAGACAGTCCAGTGACACGTGCGCACCGCCGTCAGTGCGCTCACGGACGTATGCGGCCAACTCTTCGGGCCCGTCAAACGCGCTGGCGTCGACGCTCAACACAGCACCAGACCGCTCCGCCGCGGCACGCGCCTGCGGCGAGACGTCAACCGCAACCACCTTCGCACCAGCAGCGGTCGCCAAGAGGACCGCAGAGATGCCTACGCCGCCACAGCCGTACACAGAGACCCACTGCCCCGCGCGTACGCCGCCCTGACGCAACACTGCGCGGAAAGCCGTCCCGAAGCGGCAACCGAGCGCAGCAGCTTCCGCCGACGACATCGAGTCCGGCAACGCGACCAGGTTCGTCTGCGCGTGCTCGATGGCGACCTTCTCGGCGAACGAACCCCAGTGGGTCGCGCCGGGCTGGAACTCGTCGTCGCAGATCTGCTGGTCGCCCTTGGCGCACTGGGCACAGACACCGCACGCGCACACGAACGGGACGGTGACCCGGTCGCCCTTCGTCCAGCCCACGACGCCCGCACCGACCTCGACGATCCGCCCCGCGAGCTCATGCCCGGCCACATGCGGCAGCCGCACCGCCTCGTCGTGCCCCTGCCAGGTATGCCAATCGCTGCGGCACACCCCGGTCGCTTCGACCTCGATGACGACCCCGCCGTCGGGGGTCACCGGATCCGGTACTTCCCGCACTTCGGGAAGCACGCCGAACTCTTCGATCACGACCGCACGCATGGGTCCGATCGTAGAAGCCGCCTTGCGGGCCAGTGGCTTCAGCTCACCCGCGCGGGAAGCGCCCCCGCCAAGCCCGGCGCGCTCCTCGCGGAGGTCCGTGAAGGGCCCCTTGACGGAATCTGATTCCCCCCAAGGGGACCCTCACGGACTACCGCAGAAGCCGCGCGGGCAGGCCCGGGCGAACGCGGCGGACGACGGTGCGTAAGCGTCGGGATACGCTTGCGCGCTCGCCGTCCGCCGCGGCCGGGCGCGCTCAGGAGAGCGGCGGGCCCGGCTGATGGAACTGGCCGCGCGGACGCGGCGGGCCGAGCAGCCTGCGCAGCGATCCGTCCGGGACGCCGAGGATCTGCTCGAGATTTCGCAGTGCCCGCAAGGATTCCGGGCGTTCCGGGCGGCAGCGGCCGGACTGCCAGTGGCTCAATGTCGCGAGACTGACCGTGGTTCCCCTTCCCCGCAGCCGATATCTGATGCGTTCAAGGCCGAGCCCGCGGGCCCGGATGGCCGCGCGCAGCGCTTCGGCGAAGGGGCCGGTTTCGAGCAATTGCCCGAGATCCCGCCCTGTTGTACTCCCCCGGTCGATCGTCGGTGTTCGCTGACCGGTCATCGCACACGCTCCGAACCACGTCGCTGGGAAACCTCGGAGCGTAGGCCGGACAACGCATGATCGGAAGGGCTTTCACCCTTGTGCGGAGAGCGCCCGGGCAATCGCGGCAAACGGTTCCGCATAGCCGGAATTGACCGTGACACAGGAAATCCCCCACCGCTCTCGCCAGCGGAGAAGCATTTCCCCAGCGGCGTCAGGGTTTTCCGGCAGCACGGTGACAGCTTTCTCCGCGACCAGTTGCGGCACGTCAACCCCGGTGTAGCGGGCGAGCTGCGGAGAAGACTTGTCCCCGATCGCGGTGAGGTTCACCGCCAATTCGACGTCCCGGCTTCCCGCGAACGAGCGAAAAGTGTCCACAATGGAGTCAGCCTGGTCCTCGGTCGTGCGCGGTCCCCAGGAAAACGTCACGACGTCGGCGGTGCGCGCGGCGAGCGCGAGCATTTTGGGCCCGGAACCCGCGAGCAATAGCCGCGGCCGCTCGGGGCGCTGCGCAAGCACCTCGATGGTGTCCGCCAACCGGGCGACGCGTTCACCCGGCGAAAGGAACTCGCGGCCCAGCATCGCGGCGTGCTTGCCCGCGCCGGGATGGCCGACGCCCAGCCCCAGCAGGAAGCGGCCGCCCGTCGCCTGATGCAGTGAATCGGCCTGCCACGCGAGGGTCCGGGCGTCGCGGAACGGATCGGCCAGCACGAAGGTGCCGACGGTGAGCTTGCTGGTGACCGCGGCGGCGGCCGGAACGAGCGTCAACGGGTCGAGCCCGCCGACCGGGTCGGTCGCGAACATCGTGTCGAGACCCAGCTCCTCGATCCGGCGGGCCTGCGCGGTCCAGGACTCCAGATCCGGGGCGTACCCGGCGACGATGCCGAAGCGGAACGGCTTGGTAGTGGTCATGCCGACCATCGTCGGCGGGTTCGCCGCCGCACACATCCGCCCGGCAGCGACACTCGCGCGTACGCTCCTCAGCGCAGGCCTGGTGAGTGGCTACGCCGGTTCTCACCGGCGTGAACACTCACGAGCCCTCAGCGCAGGGTGACCGACAACGCCTGCGCGATCTCCTTGCCGATGGCGTGCGTGGCGGCGTCCGGCGGCTGTCCGACCTTCACCACCATCGGCCCGCCGAACGGTTGCCGCTCGACGACCTCGATGCGCTCGCCGAGCCCGATCGCGTGCTCGGTGAGGTAGCGCAGCAGGTCCGGGTCGGTGTCCCACACGCGGACGATCTCGCCGACCGCACCGGGCGGCAGGTCGTCCAGGATGCGCATCGGAAGTTCCTCGACGCTGCCGTCCGGAGCCGGGATGGGGTCGCCGTGCGGATCGCGCACGGGATTGCCGAGCTTGGCCGCGATCCGGTCGACGAGCCGATCGGAGACGGCGTGCTCCAGCGCGTCGGCCTCGGCGTGGACCTCGTCCCAGGTGTAGCCGAGTTCGGAGACGAGGTACGTCTCGATCAGCCGGTGCCTGCGCAGCACCGACCGCGCGAGCTGCCGCCCCTCCGAGGTCAGCTCGATGCCGCGGTAGGGCACGTGCGCGACCAGGCCGAGCTGCGAAAGCTTCGTGACCATCCCCGACGCCGACGACGGACTCACCTCAAGCCGCCCGGCCAGCGACGCGTTGGTGACCGCCTCGCCCCGTTCGACCAGTCCGTAAATCACCCGCACGTAGTCCTCGACCGACGACGACCTCCGGACGGAACCATCTCCCATGCCGCATACGATACGGGGCCCAGCCTGCCGGGGTCGGCCGGTCAGGGCGCTGGCGGCGGGCCGCGTGGTCTTGTCGCGAGGCGCCGGTCAGCGGTACTCAGGCACGGAGAACGTCGCGCGGCCGGCGACACCCGGCCATGCCCCGGTTCCCCGCCGTCGCGATCATCAGGCTCTTCACCACTGCCCGTCCCTCGACCGCCTGGTCACGGCCGCCAGCGGTAGCGGATCCAGCCCGGCACCGGCTCCGCGCCGAGTTGCGCGTAGAACGCCTCCGCCTTGGCGTTTCCAGCCTGCATGTCCCACTCGACGCGCCCCGTCGTGCGGGCGCGGAGTGCGTCGAGCAGTTCCCTGCCCAGCCCGTGCCTGCGGTGCTCCGGACGGATGAACAGATCGTCCAGCCAAATGCCGGGACGACCTTCCCACGTGGAGAAATTCCAACTGCAGAAGGCGAATCCCGCGACGACGTCCGGACGTCCCGGCGGCGTGCACATCAGCACCCACGCCTTCGGCTCCGGACCGAACAGGTGGCTGCTCATCTCGGCGCGGTCGAGTTTGAGGTCGTGCTTGTCCTCGTAGACCGCGTGTTCCTCGATGAGGCTGCAGATCTCCTCGACGTCCTCGAAGACGGCATCGCGAACGGGCATCGGGCACCCCTTTTTTTGTCGGTGGTGGCGGCTACGGTGCAGGTATCAGAGCAGGGCAGCAGGAATCCGGCGCGGCGGAGCCGGTGCGGAGCGGTACGAGACGGGAGGAGCTGGTGACGGTTGATCGGTGAATCGACAAGTGAATAGGCGCGTGAGCCGACCGGGGAGCGGCCAAGCGGTGGCGGGCATGCACGCCAACCGCTGGGCAGCGAAGACCGCGCAAGCTGCTCGCCGAACCGCGGGGAGCACGCGGGCAAGCCGCCGAACCGCGGGGAGCGCGCGGGCAAGCCGCCGAACCGCGGGGAGCACGCGGGCAAGCCGCCAAGCGGTGGCGAGCATCCAAGCCAACTGGCAGGCAAACCAGCCCGCCAGCCGACCGCGACACCGCCATCCCCATCACGCGGCCTCGTACCGGAGCTCTCCGCCCACCACCGTGCCGAGCACGCGAGCGTCCTCCACAGTGGACAGTGGGTCCGCGGACAGCACCACGAAATCCGCGAGCTTGCCTGGGTCCAAGGTGCCGAGGTAGCTCTCCGCGAAGGTCGCGTAGGCCGAGCCGTACGTGTAGGCGCGCAGGGCTTCCGCCGGGGTCAGCGCTTCTTCTACCGCGAACGGTTCGCCGGTGGACGTGCGGCGGTGGACCATGTCGGCGAGGCCCAGCAGTGGGGCGCCGTCGACGACGGGGCGGTCTGAGCTGGCGGGCAGGACGCATCCGGCGTCCAGGACGCTGCGGAGGCGGTAGCACCACGGCACGCGCGCTTCGCCGAGAGCCGCGCGCATGCCGTCGCCTAGCTCGTTCACGAACCGGCCTTGCGGGGAGGCGATCAGGCCCAGCGAGGCCAGGCGGGTCAGCTCCGCGGGCGGGAGTACGGCGCAGTGTTCGATGCGGTGCCGGTGGTCGGGGCGCGGGTTGGCGGCCAGGGCGGCTTCGTAGGCGTCCAGGACTGCCGTGATGGCCCGGTCGCCGATGGCGTGGGTCGCGATTTGCCAGCCGGCGTCGTGGGCTTGGCGGATGGTGCGCGCCAGCTCGTCCTCGGGTACCTGGAAGTAGCCGCGGTTGTCCGGTTCGCCGTCGAACGGTTCGTGCATCGCGCAGGTGCGGCCGACCAGCGAACCGTCGGCGAAGAGTTTCATCGGGCCGATCCGCAGCCACTCGTCGCCGAGGCCGGTGCGCAGGCCCAGGTCCAGTCCGAAGCCTGCGCCGTCGGGCAGGTCGTGCAGGACACTCGCGGCGACCATCACCGTGCCGCGCACTCGCAGGACTCCGCGTTCGCGCGCGAGCTGGTACGCGGCCAGTTCCGCAGGGGTCTCGCCGACCAGGCCGCCGCCGATTCCGGCTTCCTGGACGCTCGTGATGCCCTCCGACAGGTACTGCCGGCTCGCCCGGTCGAGACCTCGGACCACCGATTCGAGCGGCGTCGGGTACGTCAGCGGGCGCAGCAGCAACTGCGCCTGCTCGCGCAGCAGACCGGTCGGCGAGCCGTCGGCGGACTGGACTACGTCGCCGCCCACAGGGACGTTCGCGAGGTCCAGCCGGTCCAGCACGGCGGTGTTGACCAGCGTCATGTGGCCGGACGTGTGCTTGAGCCGCACGAGCATGCCGGGGGCGGCGCGGTCGAGGCCGTGCCGGTCGGGGTGTTCGCCGCCGGCGAGTTTGTTCTGGTCGTAGCCGCTGCCGACGACCCAGCTCCCGGCGGGCAGTTCGGCCGCGCGCCGCGCCACCGCGTCGTAGATCTCGTCGACGCTGCGGCAGTCGCTGAGCGGCACGTCGTCCAGGCCCATGCCGAACCAGGCCATGTGGTTGTGCGCGTCGTGGAATCCGGGCGCGACGAAACCCCCGCCGAGATCCACCCGGCGACGGGCGGACAGTTCGCGCGCGTCGTCGCCCAGCGCCACGATCCGGCCGTGCAGCACCGCCAGCGCGGTGTCGCCGGTGACCAGCCTGGCGTTTTCGTACACCGCGTCAACCTGCATGCCTCCGACACTATCGATCGATCGATCGAACGTCTAGGCTCCCCTCCATGAGCACCGTTGACCTGGCCGTCGAGGGCGGCATCGCGCAGATCCGGCTGAATCGGCCCGAGCGGCTCAACGCCGTCGCGCCCGTGCTGGTGGACGACTTCCTCACCGCACTGGAGGAGGTCGCGCACAGCGCCGCCCGCGTCGTCCTGCTCACGGGCAACGGCCGCGCCTTCTGTGCCGGGCACGACCTGAAGGAACCCACCCCCGAGGGTGACTCCCGGGCGAGGCTGGAGCGGCTCCAGGACGTCACGCGCCGGCTGCGCGCGCTGCGTCAGCCGGTGATCGCCGCCGTCCACGGGTACGCGATCGGCGCGGGCGCGGAGTTCGCGCTGGGCTGCGACCTGATCCTGGCCGCCGAGGACGCGGTGTTCGCTTTCCCCGAGGTGTCGCTGGGGCTGAGCGTCACCGGTGCCGCCTCGAGACTGCTCCCGCTGCTGGTCGGACCGGTCAAGGCGAAGGAACTGCTGCTGCTCGGCGACCGGTTCGACGGCCGCCGCGCGCACGACCTCGGCCTGGTCAACGCCGCCGTGCCAGCGGACGAGCTGATGCCCCTCGCGCTCGGCTGGGCCGAGAAGATCGCCCACCACCCGCCGGAGGCCGCCGCGATGGCGAAGCGGGCGCTGGACGCCGGGATCGACCACGCCTTCGATTCAGCGCTGGAACTCGAGGTCACCCATGCCCTGATCACCGAGCACTCGGCCGCCGTCCGCGAGTCGACCGAAGCGTTCCGGAGCCGGGCGTGACTCCGCTGCAGAACGTCGACACGCTGGTCGCCCTGGTCACGCGCGCCGCGCAGCTCTGGCCGGAGCGCACCGCGTGGATCTTCGACAGCACCGGCGCCCGGTTCACCTTCGCCGAGGTCGACGACCGCAGCGGACGCCTGGCGAAAGCGCTCCAGGACCAAGGCATTCAGGCAGGCGACCGGGTCGCGGTGATGCTCCGCAACGAGCCGGAATTCCCGCTCATGTGGCTCGCGCTCGCCAAACTCGGCGCCGTTCTGGTTCCGGTGAACATCAACTACCGCGAATTCGACGGCGCACACGTCCTGCGCCACTCCGGCGCACGCCTGGCGGTAGCCGCCGAAGAGTTCGTGGAACTGCTGGAGAAAATCGCGCCGGAAACGGCCGTGGAACGCGTCCTCACGCCGGACGCGCTGAAGTCGGAAACACGCTGCGAACCGGAATCGGTGGTCGCCGAACAGCCGGTCAACATCCAGTACACCTCGGGCACCACCGGCGCGCCGAAGGGCTGCGTGCTGCCGCATCGTTACTGGACCACGCTCGCGATCGGACTAGCCACCGACTTCCCCGCCGTCAGCGAAGACGACGTTCTGCTTACCGCGCAACCGTTCCACTACATTGATCCACAGTGGAACGTCGCACTCGCGCTGGCCGCCGGAGCGACGCTCGTCGTACTGGACCGCTTCCACCCGTCCACTTTCTGGGCGAAGGTCCGCGAGCACGAGGTCACCTGGTTCTACTGCCTCGGCCTGATGCCGACGCTGCTGCTGCGCCAGCCTCCGCATCCAGACGACCGGAACCACCGCGTCCGCGCGATCAGCGCGTCGGCGATCCCGCCGGACCTGCACGCTCAGCTGGAAGAACGCTGGGGCGTGCCGTGGTACGAGGCGTTCGGGATGACCGAGACCGGCGGGGACATCCGGGTTTCCGAGTCCGATCACGATGCCGCGGTGGGCACCGGCTGCATCGGACGGCCGAGCCGCGACCGCGAGGCGATGATCGCCGGCGAGGACGGGAAACCGTTGCCTCGCGGGGAAACCGGCGAACTGCTGATCCGTGGCATCGGGTTGATGCACGGCTACCACGAGGATGCCGAAGCGACCGCGCGCGCCTTCGCGGGCGGCTGGTTCCACACCGGCGACCTCGCCCGGATGGACGACGAGGGCCGGGTCTACTACCTCGGCCGCACCAAGGACATGATCCGGCGCAGCGGCGAGAACATCTCCGCCGACGAGGTCGAGCGCGCGCTGCTGCAGCATCCGAAAGTGCAGCTCGCGGCCGTCCTCGCGGTGCCGGACGAGCTGCGCGGCGAGGAAGTGAAGGCGTACGTCGTGTGCGGCGAGAACCGGCCGTCGCCCGAGGAGCTGGCGGAGTTCTGCGCACAGCAACTGGCGTACTTCAAGGTGCCGAGGTTCTGGACGTTCGCGGACGACCTGCCGCGCACGCCGTCCGAACGCGTCGCGAAGGGCGAGCTGAGGAAGGTCGCGGACCTCCGAGCCGGTTCCTGGGACCGGAGCACCGGGGAGTGGCGATGAGCAGCGCCGAACGCGTCCGGGCCGCGGCCGTGAAACTGTTCGCCACCAAGGGTTTCCACGGCACAGGCATTCGGGATCTGGCCCAGGAAGCCGAACTTTCTTCGGCGACGCTCTACCACTACATGGGCACCAAGGAAGATCTTCTTGTCGAGATCATGACGACCTCGCTGCACCGGCTGATCGACGCGGTGGCGAAGGCCACCGCGGGCAGCGACGATCCGGTGGTCCGGATGCGCACGCTGGTCGCGCTGCACGTCCTCGCGCATGCCGCCCAGCCGGGCGAAACCCGGGTGGTGGACAACGAAGTCGACGCGCTTTCGGCTCCGGCGCGTGCCCGGGTCGTCGCGCTGCGGGACGAATACGAGCAGTTCTGGGCGAAGGCGATCGAGGACGGCACCGCGGCGAACGTGTTCCACACCGCACAACCGGCCGTGACGCGGCTCGCATTGCTGGAAATGTGCAGCGGCGTGGCCAGGTGGTATTCGCCGAAGGGCCCGCTCAAGCTCGAAGACCTGGCCACGCACTACGCGGAGCTGGCATTGCGGGCCCTCGGACATCCGGTCGCGATGCGTGCGCACGACCTCCGGCAATGCCTCGAAGTGGTCGCCCAGGTGTGGGACTTGCCTGTCCAAGAGGGCTTTTAGCGCCATACGCCTTGCTCAGACGGCGAACGTGGGGGACGCTCGAAGGGTGACTGAGCAAACGATCCAACTCGAACTGGACGACTCGGGTCTCTCTCCTGGCCTGCCCGCACCTTCAAACCCGCGCGATCAGGTCCAGGACGTGCCGTATCGACCAGTCGAGTTTCGTGACGACGACCTGCCCAGCGCGCTCGAGCGCTGTGCAGTATGGCTGCGCCAAGCGCAGGAGTGGCTGGGAGAACCGCTCGACGTCCTCGCGATCCACCTAGACTACGACGAGCGACAGGGTTCGCCCTACTACGATGTGAAGCTGCTTTGCAATGAGGAGGACCTAGCCGGGGTCCCCATCGCAATGCGCAACAACAAGTAGCACTCGTCATCCACGCCGCGAAGGCCCTCTCGGACTCCGAGGGGGCCTTCGCCGCGTTCGCGGATAGGGGCATGACAAACCGCGGCGCACCCCGGCAAGATCGGAGGCGGACGAGGGAGGGTATGCCGGTGACCGAAATCGTGGTGCGCTGGTCCGAACCGCTGCCTGCGGAGGACCGCTACCTGAAACTGCTGGACGACCTGGAGCGCGGCCGCTACGACGCGTACCGGCTCGAAATCGACCAGCGCCGCTTCCTGACCGGCCGGGTGCTCGCGAAGACCCTCGTCGCGGAACGGCTCGGGGACGCGGCGGAGTCCGTGCGCTTCGACGCGACCTGCGACGACTGCGGCAAACCGCACGGCCGTCCGCGCGTGCCGGGCTCGGACCTCGTGCTGTCGATCTCGCATTCGGGCGATCTGATCGGCCTCGCGGTCGCTGACGGCGTGCCAGTAGGCCTCGACGTCGAGACCGCCAGCCGCAAGGCGGACGCCTCGCTCGTCGAGTACGCGCTGAGCCCGGCCGAACGGGAAGCCGTCGCGGGCCTGTCGGACGAGGAGCGTTCGGCGGCCTTCTTCATCTACTGGACGCGCAAGGAAGCGGTGATGAAGGCCACCGGCAAGGGCCTGAAGATCCCGCTGCAGAGCATCACGTTCTCCCGCTACGACGCCCCGGCCGAGCTGGTCGCGTCCGGTGACGAGGCGCTGGACCCGGCGCGGACCCGGCTCGCCGACCTCAAGGCGGCCGACGGGCACCGGGCGGCGGTCGCGGCGTTGACCTCGGACAGCCTGAGCGTCACCGAGGAGCACTGGCTGCCGTAAACCTCACGACGCGCTGTCGTCCAGCCCCATCGCGCCGAGCAGCGTGCGGAACTTCGCGATCGTCTCCTGGTACTCGGTGTCCGGATCCGACGCGGGCACGATGCCGCCGCCCGCGAAGAGCCGCATCGACGTCTCAGCCACCTCGGCGCACCGGATCGCGACGGCCCATTCGCCGTCTCCCGCCGCGTCGACCCAGCCGACCGCGCCCGCGTAGTACCCGCGGTCGAACGGCTCCAGTTCCTTGACCAGGTCGCGCGCGGCGACAGTCGGGGTGCCGCAGACCGCCGGCGTCGGATGCATCGCGGCGGCGAGGTCGAGTGCGGTCACCGAACGGTCCGTCAGCTCACCGGTGATGGACGTCCGCAGATGCCAGATGGCGGGCGTGGAGACCAGCTCAGGACCGGCCGGGACGTCGAGCTTGCGGCAGAACGGCCGCAGCGACTCGACGACGTAGTCGATCACCAGGTCGTGCTCTTCCCGGTCCTTCGCGGACGCCAGGAGGGCTTCGCCGTTGGCCCGGTCGGTCTCCGGATCGGCCGAACGCGGCATCGACCCGGCGTGCGGGGTCGTGAACACGGAGTCGCCCGTGCGGGAAAGCAGCAGCTCAGGGGTGGCCCCGACGAGGGTGCGGCCGCCCGGCAGTTCGGCGGCGTAAGTGAAATGGCGCGGGTTACCGCGCGCGAGGTTGCGCACGATCCCCTCGACCGGGATCGGCGCGTCGAATTCCAGCTCCAGCGCGCGGGCCAGGACGGCTTTGCGCAGGTCACGGTCGCGCAGAGCGGCGACGGCCGCCCGCACGTTCTCGCGGTGGCCTTCGGCGGAGGGAAGCCGCCGGGTGGCCGCCGGAGCGGGCAGGTCGGCGGCGGGCGGCACGGCCGGGGTCTCGGCGTCGGCCTGGGCGCGATGCACCGTCCGGGGCAGCACGAGGTGCCCCGGCGAGGCAGCGCCGGGTCCGGTGTCGAACGGCAGCACGCCGACGGCGAGCGGCACGCCGGAACGGTCCAGCTCGGCGGCTGCCGAGCGGGCGAGGCGGCGTGGGTCGGCGTCGGTGACGGTTCCGAGCGCACCGCGGGCGAGCAGGGCGCGCCGGGCGGTCGCGAACAAGAAGTCGCCACGCTGGTAGCGGACGGTGGTCTGCGCCGGGGTCGCCGGCGCGGTACTGGTCGTCACTTCACCAGCGTCTCAGGATCCGGGAGCGCCGCGGGGAAAGTGTCGCCGGTGCAACACACCGCGCACCTTCCCCGCGGCCGCCGGATCAGCGTTACTTGAGCGCGTCGATCAGCGCTTCGCGCTGCCGTTCGCCCAGGCCCGCGGCCCGGCGGTCGGGGTCGATCCCCGCCTGCTCGAGCAGCGCGGCGACCTTGACCGCACCGAGGCCGGGCACCGCCTTGAGGAGCTGCGTGACCTTCGTCTTGCCGATGGTCTTGTTCTCCTTGGCCTGCTTGAGCACCGACTCGATGCTCTCCTTGCCGGACTTGATCGAAGCGAGCAGCTCCGAGCGCGCCTTACGAGCCTCTGCCGCCTTGGCGAGGGCCTCGGCGCGCTGCTCCGGAGTCAACGTGGGCAGAGCCAACGTAATGTCCTTTCCTCTCAGGTCTCCGCTTTCGCGGCCGACGGTCTCAGCCGATGCTTGCAGCTGCAAGCGCTGGCCAGCCGTCACTTACCACGGCCCCAGTAAACGCCACGTGCCCGCGGTACGCGCAACCGACACGCACTTATCACCCGTCGACGGGCGCGGCGGACCTGCGCGAGGGGACCCCTCGCGACCTGTGAAAACGGCCTCGAAGGGCTCATTTCCGCCCCCATTACCTCACCCGAACGGGAGTGTATTTCGACGCAGTTAACACAACGCATTTTCTTGTCCCGCAACAGGAATCGCGACAGAAGTGGATCATGAAAGCGCGGGGCCGCCACCCGATGGCGGGAGAGGGCCGACAAGCCGTGACCGAACTTGTTCGTGCCCGATCCGGCGGATCCGCATTAGAGTCGGGCGCACCCCAGTTCACCGGCGAACGAGCACCACGGGAGTCACCCATGTTGAGCACGATGCAGGACGGACAGCTGTCGCTCGCGAAGCTGCTGCGCCACGGCACGAAGGTGCACGCGAAGAGCGAAGTCGTCACCTGGACCGGTTCAGAAGCCCGCCGGGAGACCTACGCGGAGCTCGGCAAGCACGCCGCCCGGCTCGCGAACGCGCTGCGCGGTCTCGGCGTCACCGGCGACCAGCGGGTCGGCACGTTCATGTGGAACAACGCCGAGCACCTCGCCGCCTACCTCGCGGTGCCCGCCATGGGCGCGGTGCTGCACACGCTGAACATCCGGCTGTTCCCGGAGCAGCTGGTCTTCGTGGCGAACCACGCGGAGGACCACGTCATCATCGTCGACGGGACGCTCGTGCCGCTGCTGGCGAGCAACCTGCCGGGGATGAAGACGGTCAAGCACGTCGTCGTGGCCAACGGCGACGCGTCCGCGCTGACCGCGCCCGAGGGCGTCACCGTGCACTCCTACGACGTGCTGCTGGCCGGCCAGTCCGACGAGTTCGACTGGCCGGAGATCGACGAGCGGGCCGCGGCCGCGATGTGTTACACCTCCGGCACCACGGGCGACCCGAAGGGCGTCGTCTACTCGCACCGGTCGATCTGGCTGCACTCGATGCAGGTCTGCATGACCGACAGCATGCGGCTCGCCCAGGAGGACCTGGCTCTGGCGATCGTGCCGATGTTCCACGCGATGTCGTGGGGCCTGCCGTACGCGGCGATGATGGTCGGGGCCTCGCTGCTGATGCCGGACCGGTTCCTGCAGCCCGCCCCGATCGCCGCGCTGCTGGCCGCGGAGAAGCCGACCTTCGCCGCCGCGGTGCCGACGATCTGGCAGGGCCTGCTCGCGCACCTGGACGCGAACCCGCAGGACATCAGCCACGTGCGCGAGGTGGTCGTCGGCGGGTCGGCCGCGCCGCCGTCGCTGATGCACGCCTTCGAGGAGCGCTACGACGTGCCGATCCTGCACGCGTGGGGCATGACCGAGACGTCGCCGCTGGGCAGCGTCGCACGTCCGCCCGCCAGCGCGACCGGCGAGGAGCGCTGGGCCTACCGCTACACCCAGGGCCGGTTCCCGGCGTCCGTAGCGGCCCGGCTGATCGGCGACAACGGCGAGGAACTGCCGTGGGACAACGAGGCGGTCGGCGAGCTGGAGGTCTCCGGTCCGTGGATCGCGGGTGCTTACCACGGCGGGTCCGATATCGACCCGGAGAAGTTCCACGACGGCTGGCTGCGCACCGGTGACGTCGGCAAGATCAGCCCGGACGGCTTCCTGACCCTGACCGACCGCGCCAAGGACGTGATCAAGTCCGGCGGCGAGTGGATCTCGTCGGTGGACCTGGAGAACGCGGTGATGGGCCATCCGGCGGTAGCCGAGGCGGCGGTCGTCGGCATCCCGGACGAGAAATGGGACGAACGCCCGCTGGTCGCCGTCGTGGTGAAGGAGGGCCAGCAGGTCACCGCCGAAGAACTGCGCGAGTACCTGTCGGACAAGGTCGCGAAGTGGCAGCTGCCGGAGAACTGGACGTTCGTGGAGGAGGTGCCCAAGACGAGTGTCGGCAAGTTCGACAAGAAGCGGCTGCGCGCGTCCTACTCCGAGGGAAAGCTCGACATCTCACACCTCTGAGCGGTAAATCTCCGGCGAGTTGTCGGCCTGGGAAGGGCTCCGTGCGGGAATCTGTTGGACGCAAGGAGTCCTTCCCAGCACGTCGGAGGAGAACTGGGGATGCAGCAGCGAAGCAGGAGGGCGTTCCTGTCGTTGGCGGGAACGGCGGCGGTGGGCGCGGTCGCGGCCGCGTGCGGGTCGAACACCGGGCGTCCTGGGGATCCGCCGCCGTCCACGGCGATGTCGGCGGGAGCCTCGACCCCGTCGCAGGCCCCGAAGGCCACGCTGCAGCAGTGGTACCACGCCTACGGCGAGGACGGCGTGCAGCAAGCCGTCAAGAACTACGCGGCCAGCTATCCGGGCGCGAAGGTCAACGTGGTGTGGAACCCCGGCGACTACGACTCGAAGATCGTCACCGCGCTGCAGAACAGCCCGGTGCCGGACGTGTTCGAGGCTCAGGTGAAGATCGACTGGGTCCGGCAGAACCAGGTGGTGCCGCTCGACGACATCATCGGGCCGGTCAAGAACGACTTCAGCCCCGCCGTGCTCGCCGCGCAGACCGTGGAGGGCAAGGTCTACGGCATTCCGCAGGCCACCGACACGCAGGTCCTCTTCTACCGCAAGAGCATGCTGCAGGCCGCGGGCGTGCAGCCGCCGCAGACCGTGGACGAGCTGATCGACGCCGCGAGCAAGCTGTCGAAGGACGGCGTGAAGGGGTTCTTCGCGGGCAATGACGGCGGCGTCGGCACGCTCACCGGGCCGCTGCTGTGGTCGGCCGGGCTGGACTACCTGAAGAACAACAATCGCGAGGTCGGCTTCGACGATCCGCGCGCGGCCGCCGCGTTCAGCAAGCTGCACACGTTGAACGCCAACGGTTCCCTGCTGCTCGGCGCGCCCGCCGACTGGTCGGACCCCGGCGCGTTCGTCGACGGGCTCTGCGCGATGCAGTGGACCGGGCTGTGGAACGTCCCGAAGATCCGCGACGCGCTCAACGACGACTTCGGCGTGCTGCCGTTCCCGAAGCTGGACGACAGCGGCAAGCCGTCGGTCCCGGTCGGCGCGTACGGTGCGATGGTCAATGCGAAGAGCGCGCACGTCAACGAGGCCAAGGCGTTCGTGAAGTGGCTGTGGATCGACCAGACCGACAGCCAGCTGGAGTTCGCCACCCGCTATGGCTTCCACGTGCCCGCCCGGCAAAGCCTGATCGACAAAGCGCAGACGCTGCAAAGCGGTCCGGCCGCGGACGTGGTGAAGTTCGTCAAGGAGAACAGCCACCTCATCGGCGGTCCAGTGTGGACGCAGACGTCGAACACCGCGCTGTCGGACGCGGTCGCGAAGATCGCCAAGGAGGGTGCGGATCCGGTGGCGCAGACGAAGGCCGCGGTGACCGTCGCGCAGGCCGAGCTGAAACGCCTGTTCGGATGAAGCTGTCCCGGAAAACCCGGGACACGCTGGCGTTCTGGGGGTTCGTGGGTCCGTTCCTGCTCGGCCTGGCGATCTTCGCCTACGTGCCGATCGGGTGGAGCCTGTACCTGTCGTTCTTCGACGCGCGCAACACGGTCACCCCCAGCGTCTTCGTCGGACTGGACAACTACGCGCACATGCTCTCCGACGGCCCGTTCGTCGCGAGCCTCGGCACGTTCAGCGTGTTCGCCCTCTTTATCGTGCCGCTGACGTTCGTGCTGTCGCTGGCGTTGGCGGTCGGCGTGAACCAGTTGCGGTTCGCGAAGGCGTTCTTCCGCTCGGTGTTCTTCCTGCCGTTCGCGTGTTCGTACGTGGTGGCGTCGCTGATCTGGAAGACGTCGCTGTTTTCCGGCGTCCGCTACGGTCTCGCGAACACCGTGCTCGGCGTCTTCGGCATCGACCCGGTGGCGTGGACCGGCACCGTGCACCCGCCGCTGTACTGGGTCGTGCTGGTGACCGCCCGGCTGTGGCTGCAGCTCGGCTTCTACATGATCCTGTTCCTCGCCGCACTGCAACGGATTCCGCAGCATCTGTACGAAGCGGCGTGGCTCGACGGAGCGAAGCCCGGCTGGCAGGTGTTCCGGCACATCACCCTGCCGCAGCTGCGCGCGACGTCGGTGGCCGTGCTGCTGCTGAATCTGATCAACGCCTACCAGGCGTTCGACGAGTTCTACAACATCATGGGCGATTCCCGGGGTTACCCGCCGTTCGCGCGGCCGCCGCTGGTGTACCTCTACTACACCTCGCTCGGCTCCGGCGGCCAGGATCTCGGCCGCGGCAGCGCGGGCGCGATCATCCTGGCGCTGCTGATCGCCGTGGTCACCCTCCTCCAGGGCAAGCTCTTCCGGTTCGATCGGAGCGCGACATGATCCGCGCGGTGCTTCGCTGGACAGCGCTCGCGGTGTCCGCGATCCTCTTCCTGCTGCCGTTCTACCTGTTGCTGCGCAACGGTCTCGCCTCGCGCGCGGAGCTCACCGCGCCGGGCTGGACGCTGTGGCCGAAGCAGATCCACTGGGAGAATTTCACGAAGCTGTTCGACCAGCAGGACGTGCCGTTCGCGCGCAGCATCGTGAACTCGGTCGTCGTCGCGGTGCTGCAAACCGCGGGCCTGCTGGTGGTGTGCTCGCTCGCCGGCTACGGCCTGGCGCGGGTGCCCTACCGCTACTCGAAGCCGGTGTTCTACGCGGTGCTGGCGACGCTGATGATCCCGACCTCGGTGACGTTCGTGCCGAGTTTCGTGGTGGTGTCGACGCTCGGCTGGCTCTCGGATTTCCGCGGCCTGGTCATCCCCGGCCTGTTCAGCGCGTTCAGCGTTTTCCTGTTCCGGCAGTACTTCCTGGACTTCCCGAAGGAACTGGAGGACGCAGGCCGCGTCGACGGCCTGTCCCGCTGGGGCGTCTTCCGCAAGATCGTGGTGCCAAACTCTCGGGGCTTCTTCGCCGCGATCGCGGTGATCACCGTCATCGGCAGCTGGAACGCGTTCCTGTGGCCGCTGATCATCGCGCAGTCGCCGGACTCGTGGACGGTGCAGGTCGCCCTGTCCGGGCTGCTGACCGCGCAGAACCCGCAGCTGAACCTGCTGTTCCTGGCCGCGGTGCTGTCGATCGTGCCGATCGTGCTGCTCTTCGCGTTCCTCCAGCGATATCTGGTGCGCGGGGTCACCGAATCCGGGTTGAAAGGCTGAAAACCGTCACATCGACCGGCGACCGCGCGTAACGTTTCGCCGTTAGCCGCCGACGACTCACCGTCGCCACAGTCGCAGCAGGAGTGCAGCCATGACGGACCCGTACCAGCAGCAGCCCTATCCCGGCCAGGACCCGGCGCAGGGGCATCCTTCCGGGCCGGTGCCCTCGCCGGGGTATCCGTCCGGGCCCACGCCCGCGCCCGGATACGGTCAGCCGCCGGTGCCTTACGGGACGCCGATGTACGGGGCGCCGTATGGGGCTCCGTACCCGGGGGCCGCGCCGTTGAAGACGAGCGGGCTCGCGATCGCCGGGATGGTGGTCGGGATTGTCGCGTTGATCTTCTTCTGGGTGCCGTTCTTCGACGTGGTCGCGGCTATCACGGCGATCGGGTTGTCCTGGGCCGGGATGGTGCAGGGCGGGAAGCCTGGATGGACTGGGCAGGGGATGGGGATCGCCGGGTTGGTCTGCGGGATCCTGGCGGCTATCCCGGCGGTGATCTTCTTAGTGTGGTTCTTTGTGTCGTTGTCCGCTGTTGGGGCTACTTGCGCGTTTTACTGCTGAGGATCGGCGTCTGCTCGTCGCCTGGCGGCGACATTGCACCCGGTCGTGCGGCGGGCACCCCGAAGCTTGATGGTGATGACGGACGGCAGGTGCTTGTCAAGGCGGGAAAGATGCCTTGACAAGCACCTGCCGTCCGCATTTTGGCTTCGTATCGGGGTGCGGGGGCGGGCTGGGTGCCTCGATCGCTGGGAGCACCGGTGCGCTTCGCGGTGGTTGGGGCTTGCGCCCCAATGTGGCGTTGGGTGCATGCGACGCACCCAATGTGGCGTTCGGTGCGTCTGACGCACCCAACGTGGCATTGGGGCATGGCGGCGGGGCGTGAAGGGCCCATTGAGGGAATCTAAGTCCGTGAAGGAGCCCTTCACGGACCGCTTGCCGCCGTGATCTCGCCCTCCGTTCGGCGGTAGTGGCACCCGTCTCCGTGTGACAGAGTCTCCCGCATTGTCACGGCAAATGTGAGAGACCTTCGCGTTCTGCTTCGGCGTAGTTCACCGGCCCGTCATGGGGGTCCGGGAGCGTGCGAGGGGCCGGCGAGACGGGGAGCGAAAAACATGGCGGAACTGACCAGGCGGGCGTTCACCACCGCGGGTGCGGCTGGGGTGGGGTTGCTGCTGTGCACTCCCACGGCCAATGCGCTGGACCGTGCGTTGAGGCGGACCACGCAGCGGGCCGTGCGGACTGCTGGGACCACGCTTGACCAGGCCGCTTCCGGGGCGGCCACGGGGTACTCGCGGCTTTCCGCCGGGCCGGGCTGGCCGGTCGCTGTCCGGGCGGATCTGGTTGAGGGCAAGACTGGCCGGGACGACCGGCGGACTGCGCTCGGGGCGTTCGTGCAGTTCACTGACCTGCACATCACCGACACCGAATCGCCTGCTCGGTTCGAGTATCTGCATCCGTTCATCGGGTCCGCGCATCGGCCGCAGGAAACGCTGGGCACGGTGGCGACCAGTGCGCTCGTCAAGCGGGTCAACAGTTTGCGCGCGGGACCGTTCACCGGGCGGCAGTTCGACTTCGTCATGACCACCGGCGACAACACCGACAACCACGAGCTGCTCGAACTCGACTGGTTCCTCACCACACTCAACGGCGGCGCGATCACGCCCAACTCCGGCGACCCGAACCGCTACGAGGGTGTGCAGGCGTCGGGCAATCCGGAGTTCTGGAATCCGGGCACGCGGCTCGCCAACGACTACACCAAGAAGGGCTTTCCGCAGATCCCCGGGCTGCTCGAAGCCGGGATCGCGTCGTTCACCGCGCCGGGATTGAACCTGCCCTGGTACTGCACGTTCGGCAATCACGACGACAGCGTCGTCGGCACGCTGCCGGAGGGTATCCCGGGCATCGAGGGCTGGTACACCGGCAAATACAAGGTCATCGGCAAGGACGAGAGCAGCGCGCGCAAGCTCGGCACCGCCATTCAGCAAGGCAAGAGCGTGCCGCTCGCCGAGTTGTTCGGCGGCGGCACCATTCGCGAGGTCACGCCGGATCCGCGGCGGCGTCCGTTCAGTACCTCGGAGTTCGTCAAAGCGCATCTGGCCGCGAAGAACACCGGGCCCGGGCCGGTCGGGCACGGCTTTACCGACGCCAACTCCGACGGGCGCGACGTCTACTACACCTTCCGGATCGCGCCCGGCGTCACCGGGATCAGCCTCGACACCACCACGCAGGGCGGGTTCGCGGACGGTTCGATCGGGCTCGCGCAGTTCAACTGGGTCGAGGCGACGCTCAAGCGCAACAGCTCGACGTATTACGACTTCTTCGGCCGCAAGGTCACCCACTCCGTGACCGACGAGCTGTTCGTCGTCTTCAGCCACCACACCAGCGGCACCATGGGCAACCTCCTGCCCGACGCGCGCCATCTGCTCGACCCGCGGCTGGGCGGCGACACGTTCGTCGCGATGTTGCAGCGCTTCCCGAACGTCGTGGCGTGGGTCAACGGGCACACCCACCTCAACAAGATCACCCCGCACGTCGGCAAAACCCCGACGCAGAGCTTCTGGGAGATCAACACTGCCAGCCACATCGACTTCCCGCAGCACGCGCGGATCATCGAACTGGCCGACAACCACGACGGCACGCTGTCGGTGTTCACCACGCTCATCGAGGCCGACGCCCCGTACGCCGTCGACTACTCCGCCCGGACCCCCGACGCGCTCGCCTCGATGTACCGCGAGTTCTCCTACAACGACATCCACGCGAACCTCAGCCACGTCGGCGAAGCGGGTGACCGCAACACCGAACTGCTGCTGACCAACCCGCTCAGCTGATTACCCGCGAGGTAATCGACGCCACGCGCCGGCTGCGGTTGACTGCTCGGCATGACCGACGTCGAAGGCACGCAGCTGTTCCACAAGACGATGCCGTTCAGCGAGCGGCTCGGCATCGAGGTGCTGGAGCACGGCCCGGACCTGGTCCGCAGCCGGCTCGCGTGGGACGAATCGCTGTGCACGCTCGGCGGCGTGCTGCACGGCGGGGCGCTGATGGCGCTGGCCGATTCGACCGGCGCCGTCTGCGCGTTCCTCAATCTTCCCGAGGGCGCGCAGGGCACGACGACGCTGGAGTCCAAGACGAACTTCCTGCGCGGCGTCCGTTCGGGGTATGCCACGGCGTCGGCCAAACCATTGCACGCCGGGCGCCGCGTGGTGGTGGTCGAGACCGAAATCCGCGACGACGACGGCAAGCTCGCGGCGAAAATCACCCAGACGCAAGCAGTGTTGTAGCGGCGGCTCTTTACTTACCCGCCCCGGAAGGCGAAAATCTTTGGCTACCACTGGGGTCTGGGGACGGAGCCGGAATGCGGGTTCGCGGGTTGGTCACGTTACTGTCCATCGTCATGCTCACGGCTGGTGCGGCACAGGCCGCCGCGGAACCGCAGCACGCGCGCAACGACGAGGCCATCGACTATCACGAGTGGTCGTCCGGCTCGTTCTTCGCGGGCAGGCTCGACGGGCTCGGCTTCGGCTACGGCGGCCTGCGGATCACGCATCCGATCGGCAGCGTCGCGCACACCGAACCGGGGCTCGGCACCACACGCACCTACGACTACGGCACCTGGACGTCGCCGAAGTACCGGCAGGGCTTCGACGCGACCCAGCTGATCGCGTCGTGGAACGCACGCACCCCGGCCAAGACCTGGCTTGAAGTGCAGGCGCGCGGCCGGACCTCGGCTGGGGCCGAGACCACGTGGTACACGATGGGCCGCTGGGCCAGCGGGGACGCGGATATCCACCGCACCAGCGTCGACGGGCAGAGCGACGACAACGCCTCGGTCGACGTCGACACGCTCGCCACGAAGGCAGGCGTCACGCTGCGCTCGTACCAGCTGCGCGTGACGCTCTACCGCGAGCAGGGTTCGCCGACCACGCCGACGCTGTCCTCTCTCGGCGCGATGACCTCGAACGTTCCGGACCGGTTCGACGTACAGACCACCAAGCCCGGCCGGGCGCGCGGGATCGAGCTGAAGGTGCCGCCGTTCGCCCAGAACATCCACAAAGGACAGTTTCCGCAGTACGGCGGCGGCGGAGAGGCTTGGTGCAGCCCGACCTCGACCGAGATGGTCGCCGAATACTGGGGACGCAAGCCGACCGCGGAGCAGATGGACTGGATCCCGGCGGACTACCAGGACCGGTCGGTCGTCTACGCCGCGCGCGGCACCTACGACTACGCGTACGACGGCACGGGCAACTGGCCGTTCAACACCGCGTACGCCGCTTCGCTTGGCTTGCGCGGGCACATCACGCGACTGCACGACCTCAACGAACTCGAGGGCTACATCGCACGCGGCATCCCGGTGATCACCTCGCAGTCGTTCCTGGCCAGCGAACTCGACGGCGCGGGCTACGGCACGGCCGGCCACCTGATGGTCGTCGTCGGCTTCACCCAGGCGGGCGACGTGATCGCGAACGACCCGGCGTCCAGCTCCGACGGTCGCGTGCGCACGGTGTACAAGCGGGACCAGTTCGAGAAGATCTGGCAGCGCACGAAGCGGCACACGGAGAGCGGCGCGGTGGCTGGCGGACCGGGCGGTGTGGTTTACCTGATCACGCCGTAAACGCGCTGGTTCGCCTCGCGGTTTCGCGGCTACAGTCCAGCCCGTGACTGAGCCTCCGGATTCACTGTCGGACCCTCGCGAGCTGCTGCTCGCTTACCTCGACTACTACCGGGACACGCTGCTGCGCAAGCTGGACGGCCTGTCCGAGACCGAGCTGCGCATCAGCAGGCTTCCGTCGGGCTGGACTCCGCTGGAGTTGCTCAAGCACCTCGCGTTCGTGGAGCGACGGTGGCTGCGCTGGGGATTCATGGGCGAGCACGTGGATCCAGTGTGGGGCGAGAACGACCCCGAGACCGGGAAGTGGTCGGTCGGGGCGGACGAATCGGCCGAGTCGGTCCGGACCCTCTTCCGGGAGGAATGCGCGGCCTCTCGCGCGATCGTGTCCGGTGCGCGGCTTGCGGACATCGCCCGCGGTGGCGGCCGCTTCGGGCCGGGGCAGCCGCCTGCGTTGAGCTGGATCCTCTTTCACGTGCTGCAGGAGTACGCGCGGCATGTCGGGCAGCTCGACGTGGTGCGCGAACTGGCCGACGGGGCGACCGGCGAGTAGCGACCGATCCGGGCTATGGCGACATGCGCATGATCCGTGATTAGCTGCCCGCGAGATGCCGTCGCGGTGAAAGGTTGTGCGCATGCCGTACGAGGTCCAGGGAGTCGTGTCGCGGGCCAAGGGTGAGCCGGTCACGCTCGAGACGGTGGTGGTGCCCGATCCCGGACCGGGCGAGGCGGTCGTCTCGGTGCAGGCCTGCGGGGTCTGCCACACCGACCTGCACTATCGCGAGGGCGGGATCAACGACGAGTTCCCGTTCCTGCTCGGCCACGAGGCCGCGGGACGGGTCGACAAGGTCGGCGCGGGCGTCACCGATCTCGCGCCCGGCGACTACGTGATCCTCAACTGGCGCGCGGTCTGCGGCACCTGCCGGGCCTGCAAGCGCGGCAAGCCCTGGTACTGCTTCTCGACTTTCAACGCCGAGCAGCCGATGACGCTCACCGACGGCACGAAGCTGTCGCCCGCGCTGGGCGTCGGAGCGTTCCTCGGCAAGACGCTCGTCCACAGTGGACAGTGCACCAAGGTCGACGAGCGGGCCGAACCCGCCGTCGCCGGGTTGCTGGGCTGCGGGGTGATGGCGGGCCTGGGCGCGGCCATCAACACCGGCTCGGTCGGGCGCGGCGATTCAGTCGCGGTGATCGGCTGCGGCGGGGTCGGCGACGCGGCCATCGCGGGCGCGCGGCTGGCCGGGGCGACCACGATCGTCGCGATCGACACCGACGACCGGAAGCTCCAGTGGGCCAAGGACTTCGGGGCCACGCACACGGTCAACAGCCGCGGCCTGAGCGAGGAGGACGTGGTCGCCGCGATGCAGGACGCGACGAACTCGTTCGGCCCGGACGTCGTGATCGACGCGGTCGGCCGTCCGGAAACCTGGCGGCAGGCGTTCTACGGCCGCGACCTCGCGGGCACCGTCGTGCTCGTCGGCGTGCCGACGCCGGACATGAAGCTGAACGACCTGCCGCTGATCGACTTCTTCTCGCGCGGCGGTTCGCTGAAGTCGTCGTGGTACGGCGACTGCCTGCCGTCGCGGGACTTCCCGATGCTGGTCGACCTGTACCTGCAAGGCAGGCTGCCGCTGGACAAGTTCGTCACGGAGCGGATCGGCGTCGACGGCGTGGAGCAGGCTTTCGAGCGGATGCACCACGGCGACGTACTGCGCAGCGTGGTGGAGTTCTGATCCTTTTCGCCGACGCGGACTATCCGGCCGACCCGTACCCGGGCACGCGGCCGGACTGTTCGTACGTACACCTCGACGGCGCGGGACACGCCTTGGACACCGCGCCGCCGGGGTGGCGTTCGCGCACGCCGGTGCTCGCGTACGGGTCGAACGCCTGTCCGTCGAAGATCACCTGGCTGCGCACCCAGCTCGGCCTGACCGGGCCGGTCGTCGCGGCGCGCGTTCAGTGCACCGGGCTCGCCGCGGTGTGGGCCGCCGGGCTGCGGCAACGCGACGGCCAGCGCCCGGCGACGCTCACCGCGCTGCCGGGCGTGACGGAGGACCATTTCGTCTGGTTCGCGACGCCGGAACAGCTGGCGGTGCTGGACGTCTGCGAGGGCCGCGGTAACCGGTACGACTTGGCGATGCTGGACAACGCCGACATCCGGCTGGACGGCGTGCTGCTTTCCGGAGTGCACGCTTACGTCGGTGCCGCGCCGGTCCGTTTTCCGTTGCTGGTCAACGGGTCCCCGGTCCGCGTCGCCGAAGTCGCCCAGGCGGACGCGGCGTTGCTCACTGGCGAACCGGCGGCCGGACACGGCCTCGCCTGCACCGTCCTGCCGCCGGAGCGCACCTTCAGCTGATCCGCGGGTCTGGAATCGCGCGCACGGTCAGGAAGCCCAGCGGCTCCTGCGCCAGCCGGGCATGGCGTTCCGGATCAACCGCGGCTGAGGCCTCGGGCGGTCGTCCCTCGCGCAGCTGCTCGATCAGGAATCCGGCCTCGCGCAGTTCCTCGCAGGTGCGTTCCAGCGGAGCCAGCCAGTACCGCACCTTCCAGCCGCGGCTCCAGACCTCCTCGATCACCCGGACCTCGAAGTAGTTGCCGCCGTGCCGGAGCCAGTCACCGGTCGGATGCTGCCTCGACAGCACCAGTGCACCACCTGGCCGCAGTACCCGGCGGAACTCGCGCAGCGCGCCGACCCGGTCGTCCACGTACTCCAGCGCGAGGGCGAACAGCACCTGGTCCACCGACTCGTCCGGCAGCCAGCTCAACGGTTCTGCCAGGTCCTGGACGCGGAACTCGCCCGCCGGCACCCGCTCCCGGCTCAGCTCGACCATGCGCGGGCTGAGGTCGAAGCCGGTCACCCGTGCGCCGCGAGCGGTCAGTTCTTCGGCGTAGAGGCCAGGACCGCACGCGGCGTCGAGGACGTGCTGACCGGCGACGTCGCCCAGCAATTCCAGGCAGGCCGGGCGGTCGTAGTGCGCGTTGTAGAACCCGTTCTGCGCGTGGTCGAGGAATTCGTCGGCGAACACTTCGTATTGCGGAAAGGAACCCACTGCATCGCTCACCCGCGCCAGTCTGCCCGCGCGGGCGCGTTCAGCCGAGCAGTTTTCCGGGGTTCAGGATCCCGGTCGGGTCCACCGCGGACTTGGCCGCGCGCAGCACGTCCAGCCCGATCCGGCCGATCTCCGCCTCCAGGTACGGCGCGTGGTCGACCCCGACCGCGTGGTGGTGGCTGATCGTCCCGATGCCGGTGATCGCCTCGCACGCCGCCGCCTTCGCGCGCTGCCACTGTCCGACTGGATCGGTGTCGTCGCGCGAGGTCAGCACGGTGAAGTACAGCGACGCACCGGTTTCGTAAGCGTGCGAAACGTGGCACATCACGATCGCCCGGCCCAGCGAGGCCACCAAAGCCGCGCGCACCGCGTCGTGCAGTTCGTCCAAATTGGACCAGTAGGCCGCGGTTTCCAGGGTTTCCACGCACACGCCGAGATCCAGCAACGCGTCGCGCTGCCGCGGTCCGTTGAACCGGCCGTGCCGCCAGGATTCGCCGAGCACCTTGCCGATCCGCACGGCACCGGAGCACTTCAGCATCGCCGACGTCCGCCGCCGGCGCCGGGCGACGTCGCCTTCCCAGCCGACGATCAGCAGGCACGGATTCTTGATTCCGCGCGCCTTGAGATAGGTCTTCAACGCGGCAGTCTTCAGCCCGGCGTTGAGCGAGAACGACACGTTCGTTTCGTCCACATCGGACAGCCGGGTGACGTCCGCCAGCGCGTGGTCCTGAGCGAGCTTGCGCACCGCCGCCGCCCCGGCCTCCCAGCCGTCGACGATCCAGCCCTCGTAATGCCGCTGCTCCGGCAACGGGCGGACCCGCAGCGCGACCTCGGTGATCACGCCGAGCGTGCCCTCGCTGCCGACCGCGAGCTGCCGCAGGTCCGGTCCGGCCGCGGACGCCGGCGCGACGCCGAGCCGCCACTCGCCCTTCGGCGTGGCCAGCCGCACCCCGGCGACCATGTCCTCGAACCGGCCGTAACCGGACGACGCCTGCCCGGCCGATCGCGTGGCCGCGAACCCGCCGATGGTCGCGCGCTCGAACGACTGCGGCACGTGGCCGAGCGTGTATCCGTGCGCCGCGAGCAGCCGCTCCGCTTCCGGACCGCGCACTCCGGCCTGCAACACCGCGATCCGCGACACCGGGTCTACCGACACCAGCTCGTCGAGCCGCATCAGGTCCAGCACGACCACCGCTGTCTTGTCGCCGCGCAGCGCCGCGACCCCGCCGACCACCGACGTGCCGCCGCCGAACGGGACCACGCCGATGTCGTGCTTCACGCACAGGTCCAGCACGGCCTGCACCTGGTCCGGGTCCGCGGGCAGCAGCACCGCGTCCGGCACCGGCACCTCGTCGCCCGCCCGCGTGTGCAGCAGGTCCAGATAGGACAGACCACCGGTGCGGCCGAGCCGTTCCCGAGGGTCGACCAGCACGTGGTCCGCGCCGAGAAGGTCCTCGAATTCGGTACGGACGGGCACAGTCAGCGCGGGCTCCGCGACCGGTGCCGGAGCGCCGGTTTTCCCGCCTCGATCAGGGCCGACCTGGCCGATACGCTGGCCGAGCCACCGGACCGCGCGGTCGGGCAGACCGGCCGAGGCCCCGCCCTGTTCGGTCCACGAACGCCGGATGCGGTGGTTGATGAGATCGCTCACGACTACAGTGTGACACATGGACGTCAAACGTCACTCCCGTCCGGGAGCGGCCCCCTCCGCGCTCGCGGACGCCCGCAGCCGCCCGACCTCGGCTCGTGTCGCCGACGACGAGCTCCTCGACGCCGCGCGCCAGTGCGTGCTCGCGGTCGGCGTCCGGCGCACCACACTCGCCGAAATCGCCCGAACCGCGCAGGTCAGCCGCATGACGGTATACCGGCGGTTCCCCGATGTCCGCAGTGTGCTCGCCGCGCTGATGACGCGCGAGTTCAGCGGTCTGCTGCAACGGGTGACCGAGACCGGCGACCAGGCGGCGCACGCGCGCGACCGCATCGTGCACCTGGCGGCAGCCAGCGTCGGCGCGCTGTCGGCCGACCCGTTGTTCCGGACGCTGCTGGATGTCGACGCCGAACTGGTGCTGCCGTACATCGTCGAACGACTCGGTGCGACCCAGCACTTCGCCGAGCACGTGCTCCGAAGCCTGCTCGAAGAAGGGCACCGGGACGGCTCGGTGCGCAGCGCCGAGGTCGCCGCGCAGGCCCGGTCGGTGCTGCTGGTCGTGCAGTCGTTCGCGTTCTCGCTGCGTCCGGCCACCGCCGACGTCGACGAGGCCGCACTGCTCGCCGAATTCCGGCACCTGCTCGAAGCGGGGTTGAAACCATGAGCACCGGATCACTCAACGCGCGCCGCCGCGAACGCGAACTGTCCCGGCTGGTCGACGGCGAACGCGTCGACCTTCTGGTAGTCGGCGGCGGCGTCACCGGCGCGGGCATCGCACTCGACGCGGCCGCACGGGGGCTCTCCGTCGCACTGGTGGAGGCGCACGACCTCGCGTTCGGCACGTCGCGCTGGTCCAGCAAGCTCGTGCACGGCGGATTGCGGTATCTCGCGAAGGGCGAACTCGGGCTTGCCCACGAGAGCGCTGTGGAGCGCGGGATCCTCATGACACGCACCGCGCCGCACCTCACGCGCGCGATGCCGCAGCTTTTCCCGCTCTATCCCGGTACTTCCGCCGCGCAGCAGGCGCTGATCGCCACCGGCCTCCGAGCTGGCGACGGGTTGCGGCGAGCCGCGCGTACGCCGTCCTCGGTGCTGCCTGGGCCGCGCCGGATTCCGGCCGCCGAGGCGTTGGCCCTGTCCCCCGGACTCGCTCCTGGCGGGCTTCGCGGGGCCCTGCTGGCGTACGACGGTGCTTTGGTTGACGACGCGCGTCTTGTGGTCAGCATTGCCCGTACGGCGGCTTTGCTCGGCGCTCGAATCCTCACGCGTTTGTCGGCGATTTCCTTGTCCGGCAACGAAGCCCAGGTCAGTGATGGCGTCTCGTCGTACACACTGCGTGCGCGACAGGTCATCAACGCGACCGGCGTCTGGGCAGACACGCTGACTGATTCTGTGCAGCTGCGCCCTTCCCGCGGATCTCATCTGGTTCTCGCACCGGACACCGTGCGAGTCGGAGCCACGTCGGTCAACATCCCGGTTCCCGGCGAGACCAACCGGTTCGTGTTCCTGCTGCCACAGCTCGACGGTCGCGTCTACTTAGGACTCACCGATGAACCGGTGCCCGGCGGAGTCCCCGATGTCCCTGCCGTTCCTGAGTCCGATGTGGACTTCCTGCTGTCGACCGCGTCTTCGGTCCTGAGTCGTCCGCTGACCGCCGCTGACGTGATCGGTTCCTACGCCGGATTGCGGCCGCTCGTCTCCGGTTCCGCCGGACGCAGTGCGGATCTCTCGCGGAAACACGCGGTAGTCACCGGTTCCGACGGCGTGCTCACCGTAGTCGGCGGAAAGCTGACGACGTATCGGCGCATGGCCGAAGACGCCGTCGATGCCGCGCTGACGCACGCCGGATTGCCCGCTGGCCCGTCGCGAACATCGAAGCTGCCGCTGCTCGGCGCCGCACCACGCTCGCGGCTGTCGCTTGTGGACGCTCCAGCACGGTTGGTGGCCAAGTACGGCACCGAAGCACCCCGCGTGGCGGCACTCGGCGAACTGGAGCCGGAGTTCGCTGCCCCGTTGTGCGCGTCGACGGAAATCACCGCGGCCGAGGTGGTGTGGGCCGTCCGCCACGAGGGTGCGACGACTGTCGAGGACGTCCTCGAACGCCGCACCCGGCTGGCCCTCGTCCCCGCCGACGCCGAAGCCGCCCGCGAACGAGTGGCCGAACTGGTGGAGAAAACGCTGGCCGGACTGTCCTGACCGTTGCCCAGCCCGCACTGCCCCAATGTGGCGTTGGGTGCGTCAGACGCACCGAACGCCACATTGGGTGCATCGCATGCACCCAATGCCACATTGGGGACGGTGCCACGGACGAGTGGTTGTCGCGGTATTCACGCACGAGGGGGCCACTCGCGCACGTTTTACTCGCACACTTCTCAATGACCGCGCAACCTGGACAGATGCGCAAAGGAAACTGGGAGCGACACCCGGTGCTGCACGAAGCCGCCGGGAAGGTAGTCCGAACCGCCGAGCTTGAAGAGCTGGGCATGTCCAGGAGCAGCATTTATCGTCGCTGCCTTCCCGGCGGCCCCTGGCGACGGATCTTGCCTGGTGTCGTGCTGCTGCTCCCGTGCGAGCCGGATTCAGCACAGCAGATGGAAGCAGCGTTGTTGCGAGGCGGCCCTGACGCGATGGTGACTGGCCTATGGGCGGCGCGACTACACGGGCTCTGCCAAGTCCCTGAACCCGGCCAGATCCATCTGCTGGTTCCCGACAGACGGGAAGTAAGCAGCGTGGGCTTCATGCTCGTGGAACGCACAACTCGACTTCCCCAACCTGTCGCCAGGAACGGGATTCCGGTAGCACCCGCCTACCGCGCGGTGCTGGACGCAGTTAGGCGAATCCGCGATTTCGATGCTGTACGAGCGCTATTGGCCGAGTCTGTGCAACGACGACGTTGCACCTTGGAACAGCTGGGTCGCGAACTAAGCCGTGGAAGCCAGCGTGGGTCTGCGCTGCCACGCCGGGCGCTGACCGCGCTTCTGGCAGGTACACAGTCGGTCGCCGAGGCCGACGCTTGGGAAATCTGGAAAACAACAGGTCTGCCTGAAGCCGAGTGGAACGTAGTAGTCACTACCGGCAGAGGCGAGTTCGTGGCCAGGCCAGATGCATGGTGGGACGACGTGGCATTCGCCTGGGAGATTGACTCACGAGCCTGGCACGAGAAATGGGACGACTACTCCGCCACACTCCAGCGGAACGCTCGCTACGCGGCCGCGGGGATTGTCGTTCTCCAGACGCTTCCGATCAGGTTGCGCACCGAACCGGACCAAGTGGCGGCCGAGCTTCGCGCCGCGCACGAAGCTGCGGCACGCCGGCCACGTCCATCCGTGATCCGCCGCCACGCAGCCTGACCGGCAAGCGCCCCAATGCGGCATTGGGTGCGTCAGACGCACCGAACGCCACATTGGGTGCATCGCATGCACCCAATGCCACATTGGGGCGGACAACTACCGGCAAGGCAGCTTGACGGGTCGTTGGGTTTTTGCAACAGTGCGGTCCATGAGCCCGGTGCGGCGTGGCAAGGAGCTGCCGATCCACAACCGGCTGCCGGTACTGCGTGCGGAGCGCGGGATGAGCCGGGCGGAGCTCGCCGAGGCGGTCGAGGTCAATCCGCAGACGATCGGGGCGCTGGAGCGCGGGGATCATTACCCGAGTCTTGACCTGGCGTTGCGCATCTGCGCGGTGTTCGACCTGCCGGTGGAGGCCGTGTTCAGCCGTGCGCCGCTGGAGGGGGACGCGTGACGCTGGAGATCGACCGGATCAGCAAGCGGTTCGGCGCGAAAACCGCGCTCGACGGCGTGAGTTTCACCGCGGCGCCCGGCGAGCTGTTCGGGTTCGTCGGCAGCAACGGGGCGGGCAAAACCACCACGATGCGGATCGCGCTCGGCGTGCTGGCCGCCGATTCCGGCGAGGTGCGGTTCGCCGGGCGTCCGGTCACCCACGACACCCGCGCGCAGATCGGGTACATGCCCGAAGAGCGCGGTCTGTACCCGAAAATGAAGGTCATCGACCAGCTCGTCTACCTCGCCGAACTGCACGGGCTCAGCACCAACGACGCACACCGCGCCGCCGAGTTGTGGATCGCGCGGCTCGGGCTCGGGCCGAAGCGCAAGGACGACATCCAGAAGCTCAGTCTCGGCAATCAGCAACGCGTGCAGCTCGCCGCCGCGCTGGTGCACGACCCGGCGCTGCTCGTGCTCGACGAACCGTTTTCCGGCCTCGACCCGCTCGCCGTCGACGTGCTGAGCGGCGTGTTGCGCGAGAAGGCGGCGACGGGCGTGCCAGTGGTGTTTTCCAGCCATCAGCTCGACCTCGTGGAGCGGCTGTGCGACCGCGTCGGCATCATCCGCGACGGCCGGATGGTCGCGGTCGGCACCATGGACGAGCTGACCCGCGACGCCGGACGCCGGTTGGTGGTCACCGCACCCAGCGCCGATCCCGGTTGGGCGACAACGGTTCCTGGCACTCGCGTGCTCGAAAGCCGCGGCAGCACGACTGTGCTGGAGTTGTCGCCGAGCGCCGACGACCAGGCCGTGCTCGCCGCCGCGCTGGCCACCGGTCCGGTGACGGAATTCAGCCACCGCCGTCGTACGCTGACTGACCTGTTCCGCGATTCCGTCGCCACGCCGGGAGCACCTCGATGAGCCGGATCCGTCCTGCCCGCGCGGTGCGGCTGGTGGCCAAACGGGAGCTCAACGCACGGCTGCGCACCCGGTCCTTTGTGGTCAGCACCGCGGTGATGCTGTTGCTGCTGCTGGGTTACGTCACGCTGCAGGTATTCCTGGCCCATGACCGGTCGACCACGAAAGTCGCGCTCGCCGGGCAAGCGCAGGGCATCGCCACGCAACTGGAGAACAACGAGCGGAACCTCAAGATCGTCCTAGTACAGTCCGAATCGGACGGATTGACCCAGGTCCGCGACGGCGACGTCGACGCGCTCGTGTCCGGCAGCGCTTCCCGGCCGCGGGTGATCGTGAAGTCCACTTTGGACCCAAAGCTGCGGACGACGCTGGACAACATCGCCCAGCAACAAGTCCTGGACGCTCAGCTGTACTCCGCGAACCTCGATCCCGCCGTCGTACACCAGGCAGTGTCCGCCACCCACGCCGACGTCCAGTCGCTCGAACCGGCGGATCCCGAAGCCGGCACGAAACTCGTGACCGGGATCGTGGTCGCGATTCTGCTGTACGTCAGCATCATGACCTACGGGATGTTCGTCGCGCAGGGCGTGGTCGAGGAAAAATCCAGCCGGGTGGTGGAGATCCTGCTCGCGACGGTCCGGCCGGTGCATTTGCTGCTGGGCAAGGTCATCGGACTCGGCCTGGTCGGGTTGACGCAGCTCGCGATCCTCGCCGCGGCGGGTCTGGCGGCCGGTGGCGTGTCCGGCGTGTTCTCGATCTCGAGCGTCGCGCTGGGGGCTCTGGGCTGGGGTCTCGTCTGGTATCTGCTCGGTTTTCTCCTCTACGCCATGCTGTACGGCGCGGCTGGCGCGCTGGTGTCCCGGCAGGAGGACACCCAGGCGGTGGTCGGGCCGGTGAACATCGCGCTGGTCATCGGGTTTGTCGCCGGAATCAACCTGCTGACGCAAGCACCGCAGGGAGCGGCGACGCGGATCGTGTCGCTGATCCCGTTGCTGTCGCCGGTCCTGATGCCCGCACGGATCGCGCTCGGCACGGTCGAGCCGTGGGAAATCGCGCTGTCTCTGGTGTTGACGATCGCGCTGATCGCGGTGGTCACCTGGGCCGGAGCGCGGGTGTACCGCAACGGAGTACTGCGGGTCGGCAGCCGGGTGCGGCTGGTTGACGCGTTACGCCGTTAGGGCGTCCGGCCTGACTTCGACCCGGCGAAGTGTCCGAGACCGGTGAAACTGCACGATCTCGGCGAGGATCGGCAACGCGACCCCTCGCTGGCGGAAAACCACGAACGGGCCGACGACACTGAGGTCCGCAGCCGGAGTGGCTCGACCACGATATGTCCAGGCTAAGACCCGGTAATCGCCCCGTACCGCTGCAGCGCGACCTGCCGCTCCTCCGCGTGGTCCACGATCGGCTCCGGGTACTCCTCCGGACGCTCCTTGAGCACGTGCACCGCTTTCCCCTCCACGCCACGCAGTTCCGGCACATACCGGCGCACGTAATCGCCCTGCGGATCGAATTTCTGGCCCTGTGTGGTCGGATTGAAGATCCGGAAGTACGGCGCGGCGTCCGTCCCGGATCCGGCGACCCATTGCCAGTTCAGCTGATTCGACGCCAGATCGCCGTCGACCAAGTGCTTCATGAAGTGCCGGGCACCCCACCACCACGGCAAATGCAGGTCCTTCACCAGGAAACTCGCCACGATCATCCGGACCCGGTTGTGCATCCAGCCCTCGGCCAGCAGTTGCCGCATGCCAGCGTCGACGATTGGGTAGCCGGTCCGCCCCTCGCGCCACTGCGCGAACATTTCCTGCGCGGTTTTCCCGGTGTCGTAACGCATTCCGTCGAATCGCCGGTCATAGTTCTGCCGCGCGGTTTCCGGCCGGTTCCACAGGACGTCGGCGTGAAACTCGCGCCAGCACAGCTCGGACCGCAAGGCCTGCGCGCCCTCGGACCGTTTCCCGGCCAGGTCGGCCAGCATCGTCCGCGGATGGATCGCGCCCCAGCGCAGATAGGGCGAAAGCTTTGTGGTGCCGGCATGATCCGGGCGATCGCGTTCGGTCGCGTAATCCGCGAGACCGTCGGAGAGAAATTCCTGCCACACCGCCAGTGCGGCTTCCTCCCCCGCCGGCGGCAGTTCGCACTCCACCTCCAGAGTTTCCGGCAGCGATGCCGAGGAAGAAGGCTTGATCCAGTCCACAATAGACACATTGGTGCCGGCCGGACGGGGCCAGCCGTGCTGTGCCCAAGCGCGATAGAACGGGGTGAACACCCGGTACGGGGTACCGTCCGGCTTGGTCACCCGTCCCGGCGTCACGGCATACGGCGAACCCGTCTCCACCCACTGAATTCGATGCTCTGCCAAGGCGGAAGCCACCGCTTCGTCACGCGCACGCCCATATGGTGCGGTATCCGCAGAGACATGCACTGCCGCTGCCCGGATCTCCCGGGCCGCGGCCACGACCTCTCGCGCCGGATCGCCATAGCGCACCATCAACCGGCCGGACAGCGATTTGTCCAGCTCCCGCAAGGAATTCAGCAGGAACGCGACCCGCGGCGAACCGGCAGGTTTGAGGAGCCGGTCGTCCAGCACGTAGAGCGCCAGAATGTGCTTGCTGTGCTTGGCCGCCTCGAACAGGGCGGCGTGGTCGGCCAACCGCAGGTCCCGGCGGAACCACAGCACGACCGGCGCTTCCATCGTCATGCCGCACAACGATAAACGCCCCGCCGCGCGAAGGCACGGCGGGGCGTTTCACCAAGCGGAGATTCAGCGCTCCGACATCGGCGTGTAGTCCCGGGAGGCGTGGCCGGTGTAGATCTGGCGCGGGCGGCCGATCTTCGTCTGCGGGTCGTTGATCATCTCGCGCCAGTGCGCGATCCAGCCGGGGAGCCGGCCGAGCGCGAACAGCACGGTGAAGAACTTCGTCGGGAACCCGAGCGCACGGTAGATCAGACCGGTGTAGAAGTCCACGTTCGGGTACAGCTTGCGCTCGACGAAGTAGTCGTCGGACAGCGCGGTTTCCTCGAGCTTCTTGGCGATGTCGAGCAGCTGGTCGCCGCCCTTGAGCTTGCCGAGGATCTCGTCCGCGGTGTTCTTGATGATCTTCGCGCGCGGGTCGTAGTTCTTGTAGACCCGGTGCCCGAAGCCCATGAGCTTGACACCTTGTTCCTTGTTCTTCACGCGGTTGACGAACGTCGCGACATCGCCGCCGTCGTCGCGGATGCCCTCGAGCATCTCCAGCACCGCCGCGTTCGCGCCGCCGTGCAGCGGGCCGAACAGCGCGTTGATGCCCGCCGAGATGCTGGCGAACAGGTTCGCCTCGGACGAGCCGACGAGCCGCACCGTGGAGGTGGAGCAGTTCTGCTCGTGGTCGGCGTGCAGGATGAACAGCAGGTCGAGCGCCTTCGCGATGTCCGGGTCGACCTCGTACGGCTCGGCCGGGAAGCCGAACGTCATCCGCAGGAAGTTCTCGACGAGGCCCAGCGAATTGTCCGGGTACAGCAGCGGCTGGCCGACGGACTTCTTGTACGCGTACGCCGCGAGCGTCGGCACCTTCGCCAGCAGGCGGATGGTGGACAGCTCGACGTTGGGCTCGTCGAACGGGTTCAGCGAGTCCTGGTAGAAGGTCGACAGCGCGGACACGGCGCTGGACAGCACCGGCATCGGGTGCGCGTCGCGCGGGAAGCCGGAGAAGAACGCCTTGAGGTCCTCGTGCAGCAGGGTGTGCCGCTGGATCCGCTCGGTGAAGTCAGCCAGCTGGGCCTCGGTCGGCAGCTCGCCGTAGATGAGCAGGTAGGACACCTCGATGAAGGTGGACTTCTCCGCCAGCTGCTCGATCGGGTAGCCGCGGTAGCGCAGGATGCCCGCATCACCGTCGATGTAGGTGATGGCCGACGACGCGGCGCCGGTGTTGACGAACCCGGGGTCGTAGGTGATGTACCCCGTCTGCGCCAGCAGCTTTCCCAGCTCGATCCCCGGCGCGCCCTCGACCGGGTTGACGACCTTGAACTCGTGCTCGCCACTCGGCAGGCGCAGCGTCGCGGTTTCGCCGCCGGACTGCCCCGCATTCGTCGCGTCGGACATGCAGGTCCCTCTCACGTTGGGCACGGGACGGCGGCGCCTGCAAGGTTCCGCAGTAGCCACGTGTTCACGCGAGGAAACACGCGCCTCGCTGCACACCGCCCCGCTGGGTATGAATTCACCACTACGCTAGTCGAAGGGTGGGTCAGTCCGCACTCGCTGCGTTGCCCCAAAAGGCCCCATTGGGACCAGGTTCACACGGTGGCCGCCATATCCGCCGCGGTCGGCGGCTCCGCTCCGCTGCGGGAGACCGTGATGGACGCCGCTTTCGCCGCATAAGCAAGCGCTTCGGTCCACGCGTCGGCGTCGAGTGCGGCCAGGTCGCGCACGGTGCGCTCGTGCAGCCAGGCCAGCAGCGCGCCCTGCACGGTGTCGCCGGCGCCGATCGTGTCCGCGACCGCGACCTTGCGGGAGGGAACGTGTGCCAGCTCACCAGCCGAAGTGATCACAGACAAGCCTTCCGCGCCCCGGGTGAGCACGACGGCGTCCACACCGGACTCCACCCACGATTTCGCGGCGGCCACCGGGTCGGCCCCTTCGGCGAGCCACGCGGCGTCGTCGTCGGAGGTTTTCAGCAGCCGCACGTCCGGCAGCCACGAGGCGAAGCGCGCGCGGTAAGCCGCCGGGTCGGCGATGAGCGCCTCCCGGATGTTCGGGTCGAGCACCGTCAGGGTCCCACGCGCGGATTCGCGGCGCAGAATTCGCTCGTACGCGCTCGCGCCGGGTTCGAGCACCATGCCGAGCGTTCCGAGCGACAGCGCGGTGGTTTCTTCCGGCAGCGCACCAGGATCGGAGACCAGCCGATCGGCGGTTCCCTCGACGTAGAAGGTGTATCGCGCGGCGCCGCGTTCGTCGAGCGCGACGACGGCGAGCGTCGTCGGCTCGTTGCCGCGCTGCAGCAACGAAGTGTCGACGTGCGAAGCGGAAAGGCGATCCACCAACGCGACGCCGAACCGGTCAGTGGAAACCCGGGACAGGAACGACGCGGGAACGCCGAGGCGGCCCGCGGCGAGCGCGACGTTGTATGGACCACCGCCGAGCCGGGGCAGCAGCGCGCGCAACCCACCGTCCACAGTGGAATCCAACGGTTCGCCAGGAACGAGGTCGACCAGCGCCTCTCCACCCACCACGATCACAAGCGGCGAGTGTAGAGGAACTCATGCTGACAATTCCTGTCCCGATGCGGACACATCAGTTCTTGTCGAGTCCGCCGAGCAAAAGTTCGCCGAGCGCGGTGAACGCTTCCGCGTCGGACACATCGGTGCGCCTGCCGAGCACCCCGGTCTGAATGCCCTCGATGATCAGTCCGGTCATTTCGGCCACGAGCCGCGCGTGCACGTCGCGGAACACCCCGTCGGCGACGCCCTTGTCGATGAACGCGCGGATCCGGCGAGCGGCGGCGCGGCTGTTGAGCTGATAGGTGTCGCGGGCGGGCGCGAAGGCGGCGATGTCGGCCATGAACTCCGGAGACGCCCGGTTCAGGTGCTCGGAGACGCCGGAGAGGTACTCGCCGATCAGCTCGCGCGCGTCGTCGATGCCCGCGATCCGCTTTTCTAGACGTTCGGCGGCGTCGCGGAAGAAGTGCGCGACGACCTTGACCGCGAGCTGCTCCTTGCTCGGCGCGAGCGCGTACAGCGTCGATTTCGAACAGCGGAGCCGGGCGGCGAGATCGTCGAGCGTGAAGCCGGCGAAGCCCTCCGCCAGGAACAACGCCTCGAGCTCGCGCAGCAGCGCCTGCTGCCGCGCGGTGGGCCGGCGACGAGCTTCAGGGGTGGACATCACGTCACTATCTCCTACCGATCAGGGACAGCCCCGCTCCGCATACGGTACTCTCAATCATCCGTCAGTACTGTTTTCAGTACCGCCGCCTGGGAGGAAGCCATGCCGGTCGACCGTCTGCTGCCGACGCCGGAGTCCGAAGACCTGCTCGCGCTCGTCACGGAAATCGCCCGTGACGAGCTGAAACCGCGCGCTTCGGCCGACGAGGAGGCCGAGAAATTCCCGCGCGACCTGTTCACCCTGATGGGCAAGTCCGGCCTGCTGGGCCTGCCGTACCCGGAGCGCTGGGGCGGTGCCGAGCAGCCGTACGAGGTCTACCTGCAGGCGCTCGAGGAGATCGCCAGCGCGTGGATGAGCGTCGGCGTCGGACTGTCGGTGCACACGATGTCCTGCTACGCGCTCGCGCACTACGGCACGGAGGAACAGCAGGATCGCTGGCTGCCGGACATGCTGGGCGGCTCACTGCTCGGCGCGTACGCCCTGTCGGAAACGCACGCCGGCTCGGACGCGGCCGCGCTGTCCACCCGCGCACGGCTGACCGAGGACGAGTACGTCGTCAATGGCACGAAAGCGTGGATCACCCACGCGGGAGTCGCGGACTTCTACACGACGATGGTCCGCACGAGCGACGACGGCGGCCGAGGCATCTCGTGCCTGCTTGTCGACTCATCGACTCCGGGCCTGTCCGCGGCTCCGCGCGAGCGGAAAATGGGCCTCACCGGGTCGCCGACCGCGCAGATGCTGTTCGAAGACGCTCACGTCCCGGCTGATCGCCTTATCGGCGGCGAGGGCGCCGGGCTGAAGATCGCTCTGTCGTCGCTCAGCTCGGGACGGCTCGGGATCGCCGCCTGCGCGGTGGGCCTGGCGCAGGCGGCCCTGGACGAGGCCGTGGAGTACGCGAAGGGCCGCACCCAGTTCGGCCGTCCGATCGCGGACTTCCAGGGCTTGGAATTCCTGCTGGCCGACATGGCGGCGACGGTCGAATCGGCCCGCGCGACCTATCTCGACGCGGCCCGCCGCCGCGACCGCGGGCTGGACTTCCAGCGCCAGTCGTCGATCGCGAAGCTGGTGGCGACGGACGGCGCGATGAAAGTGACCACGGACGCGGTCCAGGTCCTCGGCGGCGCCGGGTACACGCGGGATTTCCCGGTGGAGCGGTACATGCGGGAGGCGAAAGTGCCGCAGATCTTCGAGGGGACCAACCAGATCCAGCGGATGGTGATCGCGCGGTCCCTGAAGAACGCCTAGTCCGTTTTGCCGTCATAAGCCGCGCGGGCGGCATGAACGCGGCCCGCGTTGGCTTTCGACCAGTCGGCGATCGCCCCGGTCAAGGCCCCCACGTCCCGGCCGAGATCCGTCAGCGCGTACTCCACGCGCGGCGGGATCGTCGGGTAGATCGTGCGGGTGACTAGCCCGTCGCGTTCGAGATTGCGCAGCACCTGGGTGAGCGATTTCTGCGTCACGCCTTCGACGCCGCGGCGCAACTCGGTGAACCGCAGCGGACGCTCGTGCTGGCGGAGCAGGCCGAGGACGTAGAGCGTCCACTTGTTCGCCAGCACGTCCATCACGGTGCGCGACGGGCACGCTTTCGCATACTTGGTATCCATTAGGTACCTATAGATCGTCGAGGTGCCTTCTTCACAAACGATACCGGTGGCGAGCAGTCTCTTTCGCATGATCTTGACGACCGGAGCCACCGGCACAATCGGCAGGGAAGTCGTCCGCCTGCTCGGACCCGTCCGGACGCTCGTCCGCAGCCCCTCGGGCGGCCCTGACGAGGTGATCGGCGATTTCGACCGGCCGGACACCCTCGACGCGGCCCTGCGCGGGGTCGACACCCTCCTGCTGATCGGGCCCGCGGCGGCCTCGCAGATCACGGTGCTCGATCGCGCGGTCGCGCACGGGGTGCGGCACGTCGTGCGGGTTACCAACCACAAGGCTGTAGCGGATTCGCCAGTCGCCCGGCGGCGGGTGCACGCGCGGATTGACGCGCACCTCAAGGCGTCCGGGATGGAGTACACGCTGCTGGCGCCGAACTTCTTTATGCAGAATCTGCTGGCCCTCGCGCCGGAGATCGCTGCGACGGGCGGCTTTTCTTCGTCCGCGGGGGATGGCCGGATCGGAATGATCGACGCCCGGGACGTCGCGGCCACGGCTGCCACGATCGCGAAGGCCCCGGCGGAGCATGCCGGGCGGACGTATCTGCTGACGGGGCCGGAGCTGGTCACGTTCGCCGACATGGCCCGGGAATGGGCTGCGGTTACCGGCCGTCCGGTGGAGTACCGGCGGATTTCGGCTGCGGAGCACCAGGCGGTGATGGAGTCGAAGGGGGTGCCGGAGGCGGGGTCGAATGCGCAGGTCTTCGAGCTGCTGGCGGCCGGGGACGGGGCTTGGCTGAGCGACGATTTCGCCGCGGTGACCAGGGGTTCGCCGCGGGGGTTGGGGACGTTCCTGGCGGACCACCTCTTCTCTTGAGCGCAAGCCGAGCATGATCAACCCGGCGGCGAAACATGGCTCTTCGTGTCGATATGGTCACTGACAGTTTCACCGCAGGCGTGAGACAATCCCGGTGACGTGAGGAGACGCTGTGACAGCACTTCCCGAGCCGACGCGTGGTGAATTCCCCTGGGAGATCCCGGATCACCTGCTGTCGATCGAGGAATACGCGGCCCTCGGTGAAACCGACTCCGGCTTCACTGAGCTCGTGGAGGGCCGCTTGATGATGTCACCCAGTCCGAGACCGGAACACGGGCTCGCCATGCTGGAGCTTGCCCACCAGTTGCGGCCCTCCGTGCCGGAGGAGTTCAAAACGGTGGCGGAGACCGACATCGACCTTGAGCTGACCCCAGCCGGAGGACCAGGCTTTTCCCGCCGTCCCGACCTGATGGTCGTCAGCAAGGCGGAACTCGCGCGCCGCCGTCAGGAAGGCGGGCTGCTTCGCGCGACTGGAGTCCTCCTCGTCGTCGAGATCGTGTCGCCTGGTTCGAAGCGCACCGACTACGCCACCAAGCACGACGAGTACGCCGACGCCGGAATCCCGTTCTACTGGATCCTCGACCTCGACGACCCGGTCTCCCTCGTCGCCTGCCACCAGGCCGGAGAGCTCGGCTACCAGGACGCCCCGGCCCGCACCGGGAAATTCCGCACCACCGAGCCGTTCCCGGCGGAAATCGACCTCACCGCGCTGCTCGGTTGAGGCGGCCGTCCGGGCCGCCTCAACCGAGGGTTCAGCGAGCTTCCCGGTACCGCCGATCCGCCGAAACGCCCTCGCCGGTCGTCTCGTCGAAGTGGTACACCTCCTGGCCCCGCACGAACACCCGCATCGCGCGGTTCATCACGTCCAGCGGGTCGCCCGACCACACCACCACGTCGGCGTCCAGGCCGGGCGTCAGAGTGCCGATCCGGTCGTCGAGGCCGAGCATCTGCGCCGGGTGCAGCGTCAGGGCCTTCAAAGCGGTCTCCGGGTCAAGGCCGTCCTTCACCGCCAAAGCCGCCTGGTACACCAGGAAGTTGATGGGGATGACCGGGTGGTCCGTGGTGATCGCGATCTTCACCCCGGCCCGCGCGAGGATTCCCGCCGAGCGCAGGGTGCGGTTGCGCAGTTCCACCTTGGACTTCGTGGTGAACAGCGGGCCGAGGATCACCGGGATGTCGCGTTCGGCCAGCAGGTCCGCGATCAGGTGGCCTTCGGTGCCGTGGTTGATCACCAGTTTGTAGCCGAATTCGTCGGCGAGCCGGATCGCGGTCACCATGTCGTCGGCGCGGTGCACGTGCTGGTCCCAGTACAGCTCGCCGTCCAGGACCTTGGCGAGCGTTTCGTTCGTCAGGTCCGTTTCGAACGGCTTGCCCTCCGACCGCGTGTGCTCGCGCTTCTCCTGGTAATTGCGCGCCTTCGTGAACGCCTCGCGCAGGATCGCGGCCACGCCGAGCCTGGTCGAGGGCGTGACCTTCTTTTCGCCGTAAACCCTCTTCGGGTTCTCGCCCAGCGCGCTCTTCACGCTCACCTGCTCGGCGAAGACCATGTCCAGAATGGACCGGCCCCACGTCTTCACGCCGATGGTCTGCCCGCCGATCGGGTTGCCCGACCCCGGCTTGATCACCACGCTCGTGACGCCGCCCGCCAGCGCGTCGTCGAAGCCCGGTTCGTACGGGTCGATCCCGTCGATCGCGCGGAAGCGGGCTCCGTTCGGGTCGGTCATTTCGTTGGTGTCGTTGCCCGCCCAGCCTTCGCCGTCCTCGTGGACGCCGAGGTGCGCGTGCGCGTCGATGAATCCCGGCAGTACCCAGCTGCCGGACGCGTCCACCAGTTCCGCGTCCTCCGGCACCTCGACGTCGGCCTCAGCCCCGACGTGGGTGATCCGGCCGTCTTCGATGAGCACAGTGCCGCCCTCGATCGGAGCGGCGCCGACGGGGACCACATAGCCCCCGACAATCGCCTTGTAAGCCATAGTTTGACACGCTAACGAACTCACCCGGGTTCGCGCATCCGGGGTTTTTCCAGGTGCACCAACTGATAGTCCGCTTCCGGCGACCGATGCGTCTCGCGGTAACCGAGCTTTCGGTACAAATAGAGCGGTCCGGCCGAACGCTCGCCGGTGAACAGCCGGAACACCGTCACCTCCGCCGGAGTCGCCTCCTCCGCGGCCGTCAGCAGCGCGGTACCGAGTCCCTCGCCCTGGCGATCCGGTGCCACCACGAGCCTGCCGATCTCGCCGACCGGACCGTCCACTCGCATCCGCACGCTCGCCACGAGCCTGCCGCCGTCGCGGAAGCCCCAGACCGTGATCGACGGGTCGGCGATGGCCGCGCGCACATGGTCGAGGGTGTCCAGCAACGGCGGCAGGTCGAAGTTCTGGTGCGCCCGCGCCTCAGTGAGGTACGCGGCCTGCTGCAAGGTCAACAGCTCACCCGCGGCGGCCTCGGTCAGCAGTTCGAGCTTCACGGGACCCGGATTCCCCAGCTGCCCGTCCACGACGTGGCCGGTTCCAGGTCGATGATGTCGGTGCGGGTGTTGAGCGCGTCCGCCGGGCAGGTCATCGGCTCGATCGCGACCGCGCGGCCTCGGCCGACCAGGTCGTCCGGCGTGAACACCTGCACCCAGCGGAAGTCCGCGCCGGTCCAGACCACCAGCTGGCGGTCGCCGTGGGACAGCACGTACTGGTGGGTGCCGTCCGCGGCGAGTTCCAGCCCGCCGAACGCGGTGTCCAGGTCGACGCCTTCGAGCAGCTTGCCCTGCCGGAAGTCGTACTCGGTGCCCTCGACGTCCTGCTCGTCCGCGTACGGCATCTGCTGATCGCCCTCGTACGGCCGGACGCGCGTGGCGGGCAGCGTGAGGGTCAGCTCGTCGGTGGGCGCGTCGCCGATCCGGAAGTACGGGTGGGTTCCGACGCCGACACCGATCGGCTTCTCCCCCTCGTTGCGGATCTCGTGCGTGATCACGAGTTCGCGCGGTTGCAGGTCGTACGTGATCGTCGCGCGCAGCGGGACCGGCCAGCCGGGCTGCGCCTCGACGTCGATGGCCAGCGTGATCGACGTTTCGGCGTGCTCCAGCAGCTCCCATTCCCGGTGCCGGGTCAGGCCGTGGATGGCGTTGCCGCGCGCTTCCTCGGTGATCTCCAGCTGCTGCTCTTCGCCCTCGAACTCCCACTTGCCGCCCTTGGTCCGGTTCGGCCACGGCAGCAGCACCTGGCCGAGCCCCTTCGGCGGCTTCTCGTCCTCGGCGAACGTCTCGACATACGGCACTCCGCTGATCTCGAACGCGCGCAGGCCGGCACCGATCTCGGTGATGACGGCGCGCGCGTTGCCGCGGGTGATCTCGAACTGCTCTCCGGTGGGGTTCGCCATGGCGCTGAGGTTACCGATCGGCCGCGCCGGGCGGGCAGGGCTCGAAACTAACTAGACCGGTCGTCATAGTTTGAGCTACGGTGGGACGCATGGTCAACCGCACCGACACGCGCCGCCGGATGCTCGAATCGGCGGCTGAGCTGTTTCGCACCCAGGGCTACCACGCCACCGGGATGACCCAGCTCGTGTCCGAAAGCCGGGCCCCGAAGGGTTCGCTGTACTTCCATTTCCCCGGCGGCAAGGAACAGCTCGCCGCCGAGGCGGTGCGGCTTTCCGGCGAGCGGCTGGCCGGGGTTTTCCGCGAAATCACCGCCAGCGCACCGGATCCGGCCACCGCCGTCGACCTCATCGTGACCGCTCTGGCCACCTCGCTGTCCGAATCGGACTTCCGCTGCGGCTGTCCGATCGCGACTGTCGCATTGGAAGCCGCTGACAGCGAACCGATCCGCGCCGCCTGCGATCAGGGTTACGAAGGCTGGCTGCGCGACATTTCCGCTTACTTCACCAAGTGCGGCCTCGCCGAGGACCGCGCCGCTTCTCTGGCGACAATCGCGCTGTCCGCGATCGAAGGCGCATTGCTGCTCGCGCGCACTCGACGGGACATCGCACCGCTGCAAGCCGTCGCCGCCCACCTGCACACCACTGTTGAACGGGAGTTCGCCTAATGCGAGTACACCACTTCAACTGCGGCACCATGCGTCCGATCGGCGGCAAGCTGGTCGACGGAAAACCAGGACTGCTGCGGCGCGCCACCCTTGTGTGCCACTGCATGCTGGTCGAAACCGGCACCGGACTGACCCTCATCGAAACCGGAATGGGTTCACCCACCGTCACCGACGCCGCACGCTGGCTCGGTCCGCGCTTCCTGCGCACGTCCAACCCGATGCGGGACGAAAACGAAACCGCGCTGAGCCGTATCCGCGCGCTGGGCTTCGACCCGGCCGACGTCCGCGACATCGTCCTCACTCACCTCGACCTCGACCACGCCGGCGGGCTCGTCGACTTCCCGCAGGCCCGCGTGCACGTCTACGGCAAGGAACTCGACGCTTACCGCGCCGGAAACCCGCGGTACCGCGATGTCCAGTTCCGCCACGGTCCACAGTGGAAGTCCTATTCGGACACTGGCGACAGCTGGTTCGGCCTCGACGCGGTCCGTGAACTGGACGGAGTCGAGGGCGTCGCGCTCGTGCCGCTCGCCGGGCACACCGCCGGACACGCCGGGGTGGCTGTCGACACCGGATCCGGCTGGGTGCTCAACGCGGGCGATGCGTATTTCTTCCACCAGGAGATCGACGCCGAGCCCTATTGCCCGCCCGGATTGGCTATGTTCGAACGGCGGGTCCAGACGCTGCCCGGGCCGCGGCGCGAAAACCAGCGCCGGTTGCGCGAGCTGCGCCGGGACCACGCCGACGAGGTGACCGTGTTCGCCTCGCACGACCTGACCGATTTCGTCCGGCTCAGCGAGAGGAGCACGGTATGAAGGTGCACCACCTCAACTGCGGCACGATGCGTCCGCTCGGCGGCAAGGCCCTCGACGGCCGCCCCGGAATGCTGCGGCGCAGCTCGATCGTGGCGCACTGCCTGCTCGTGGAGACCGCCGACGCGCTCGTGCTGGTCGACACTGGATTCGGCACCCGCGGCGTCACCGAATCGCGGCGCTGGCTCGGCGGTCCGTTCATGGCGATGGTCGGGGCGAAGCCGATCATGGAAGAAACCGCCGTCGCACAGATCCGGGCGCTGGGCCACGATCCCGCCGACGTGCGGCACATCGTGATGACCCACCTCGACGTGGACCACGCCGGCGGTCTCGCCGATTTCCCCGACGCCACCGTGCATGTCCGCACCACCGAACGCCGCGCGGCGGACAACCCGAAGAGCTTCCCGGAGAAAACGCGGTACCGCGCTGAGCAATTCGCGCACAGTCCACTGTGGAGCACCTATGACGAGGCCGGCGAGAAATGGTTCGGCTTCGACGCGGTGCGGCCGCTGCGCGGTCTGCCGCCGGAGATCCTGCTCGTCCCGCTGCCCGGCCACACGCACGGCCACTCCGGCGTCGCGGTCGACACCGGCGACGGCTGGCTCCTGCACGCCGGCGACGCGTATTTCTTCCACGGCGAAGTCGCCCCGGTGAGCCCGCACTGCCCGCCCGGCATGCGCGCGTTCGAGGTGATGAACCAGATGGACGGAGCCACCCGCCGCGCCAACCTCGCCCGGTTGCAGACCCTCGCCCGCGAGCACCAGGACGAGGTCTCGGTGTTCAGCGCGCACAGCCCGGTCGAATTCCAGGCGCTGCGGCGGAATACCGCGCAACCCACCGCGAGTTGACTACCCGCGTGACGCGCATCTGGTACGTCGGCGGCCCGACCGCCCTCATCGAGTACGGCGAGACCCGCCTGCTCACCGACCCCACCTTCGACAGCCCCGGCGATTACCCGATCGGCACTCGCAAGCTGGCGAAAACCGCTGGTCCCGCGATCTCGGCGGCGGAGGTCGGCGAGGTGGACGCGGTGCTGCTTTCCCACGACCAGCACCCGGACAACCTGGACGCGGCGGGGCGGGAGTACGCCCTCGACGCCCCGCTCGTCCTGTCCACCGCTTCGGCGAGGGAGCGGATCGGCGACCCTGTTCGGGCGCTGGCCAACTGGGAGTCGCACGACCTCGGCGGCGTCTTCGTCACCGGAGTGCCCGCGCGGCACGGGCCGGACGGCAGCGAGCATCTCGTCGGCGAGGTCACCGGTTTCGTGCTCGAAGGCGAGGGCCAGCCGACCGTTTACGTCAGCGGCGACAACGCTTCCCTCGACGTAGTGCGGCAGATCGCCGAGCGCTTCGAGCGGATCGACATCGCCGTCCTGTTCGCCGGCGGGGCACGAACCCCGCTGGTCGGCGACGCGTATCTGACGCTGCCCAGCGAGGGCGCGGCCGAGGCAGCCCGGATCCTGAACGCGCGCCAGGTCGTCCCGCTGCACTTCGAGCATTGGGCGCATTTCACCCAGGGCCCGGACACGCTGCGGCCGGCGTTCACGTCGGCTGGGCTCGCAGACCGGCTGCATCTGCTCAAGCCGGGCGAACAGGTCAGCTTCCGGTAAGCACGAACCCTCCGTCGACGGTGATCACCGCACCGGTGACGAACCTGTTCTCCATCAAGTACACATTGGTCGCCGCGATCTGGTCCGCTTCGCCGACCGATTTGGTCAGCGTTCGTTCGGTGAACGCGGCGACCATCGCGTCGAGCTGCGGCTGCGGAAGGCCGTCCCACATCGGCGTGTGGACCGGCCCCGGGCGGACCGTGTTGACCCGCACCGGTGCCAGATCGACGGCCAGACCGCGCGCCAGCCCCTCGACCGCGCCGGCGGAACCGGCTGCGAGCGCTGCTCCGGGCGTCGGACGGACTCCGATGATCCCGGACGTCAGCACGATCGAACCGCCCGGGCGGATCCGCGGCGCGGCGTGCTTCACCGCGCTCACGACGCCCCAGTAGCGGACATAGAACCCGCTCTGCGCGTCATCGAGCGACAGGTCGGCGAGCGGCTGCGGAGGCAGCGCGTCGCCGGCGGTGTAGACGAGGTGGTCGAGCGTGCCGACCTGCTCGAACAGCGCCGCGACGTTCGCGTCGTCACGTACGTCGGCGACGAATCCTTCGCAGGTGTCCGGCAATTCGGCGAGTGCCGCGTCCAGTCGTTCCTTGCCGCTCGCCGCGATCGTGACGGACGCGCCCGCCGCCGCTGCGGCTCGAGCGGTCGCCAATCCCATTCCCGAGCTGCCGCCGATGACGACAACCCGCTGGTCAAGCAAAGACATGAGGAGTCCTTCCCGAGGTTGATGACTCAGTGAGACATCAACTGTAGCAGTGATGACCCACTGAGTCATCACTGCTAAGATCACTGCATGCCGCGCTGGGATCCCGAAGCCAAGGAGCGGCTCCGCGCGGCCGCGCTGGAGCTGTTCGCCGAGCACGGCTACGAGAACGCCACGGTCACGCAGATCACCGAGCGTGCCGGGCTGACCCGCCGCACGTTCTCGCGTTACTTCGCGGACAAGCGCGACGTGTTGTTCGCCGGGTCCGAGCGGCTCCCGGACGCCATGGCCGACGCTGTCCGACGCGCCGATTCCGCGCTTCCGCCGTTCCCAGCGCTGCTGGCCGCGCTGGTCGACGCTGGCGATTTGTTCGCCGGCCTGGTTTCGCATGCCGCGCAACGACGCGCGATCATCGCGTCCAGCCCGGAGTTGCAAGAACGAGAGCGCACGAAACTGGCGGCTGTCACTGCCGCAGTCGTCGAGGCATTGCGGGAACGCGGTGCGACCGAATCGAGCGCGAAAATGCTTGCCCAGGTCGGCATCGCGATCTTTCAAACCGCGTTCGAGCGCTGGACCGAACAGCCCGAGGGCACGGATTTCGCCGCACAGGTGCGGGAGGCGGCAACCGAACTCGCCGCCCACCTCACCCCGTGATCAGGCTTTCTCGCGCACCAGCGTCGAATCTTCCAATTCCGCTTCCGCGGCCCGCCTCGTCCGTCCGGTCATCCGCAGCACCAGATAGGCCACCACGAGCAGGACGAAGAACGGAATCCCGAACTTCCACGCCGGGTCGAGACCTTCGATCCAGAACGTCGAAATCAGTACGGTGGCAAGGAAAGCGATCACCACGACGTTCACCACCGGCGCGCCCCAGAGCCGCACTGGCGATGGCGGCAGCCCGGCGCGGCGACGGCGGATCCGGAACGCCAGGTGTGTCACCAGAATGATCATCCACACGACGAGCGCGGCGAAGATCGAAATGCCGAACAGCACGAGATACGCGTTGGAATCGGAATTCTTGGACAGGACGGTCGCGATCACCAGGCCCGCGGTGGACAGCACGAGCGCGTTGCGCGGCACTCCAGATCGCGTCAGCCGTCCGGCCCAGGACGGGGCGAATCGATGCTCGGCAAGGGAATGCAACATGCGCGTGGTGAGGTAGAGGTTGGTGTTCGCGCTCGACAACGCGGCGGTGAGGACGACGAAGTTCATGATCGTCGCCGCCGCCGGAACTCCGGCCGCTTGGAAGACGCGGACGAACGGGCTGGCCGTAATGGATCCGCCTTCGCCGGTCACCATCCACGGCACCACCAGCACCACTACGAGCATTGCCGCGACGTAGAAGATCGCCAATCGCACCACCATTGCCCGAGCCGCGCGCGGGATGTCGCGGGTGGGATTCTCGGATTCGGCCGCGGTCACCGAGACCACCTCGGTGCCGATATAGCTGAACAGCACGAACACCATGGCCAGCAGCAGACCGGACACGCCGTTCGGCAGGAATCCGCCGCCCGCGCTGAGATTGGCGAGACCAGGCGCAGGCGCCTTCGGCAGGCCGAAGAAGACGAGAATCAGGCCGAGTGCGACGAACACCAGGATCGCGCACACCTTGATCATCGCGAACCAGTACTCGAACTCGCCGAAAATGTGCACCGCCGCGCCGTTGACGATGATCACCAGCAGCGAGAACACCGCGACCGGCACCCACAGCGGAATCCGCGGCCACCAGAACTGGACGTACACGCCGGCCGCGATCGTCTCGCCGCCGATCGCGATCACTTGCATGGCCCAGTACGCCCAGCGCACCACGAATCCGCTGCCCGCACCGAGATACTTGTGCGCGATGCTGCCGAACGCGCCGGCGGCCGGGTGCACCACCACCATTTCCGCCAGCGCCCAGGAAATCGCCAGCGCCACCAGTCCACAAAGGACGTATGCGAGCACCACGGCCGGTCCCGCGTGCGAGATCGCCAGGCTCGATCCGAGGAACAGGCCGGTGCCGATGGCCCCGCCGATTCCGATCATCGTCAACTGCCTGCTGCGCAGCCTCCGCTGCAACCGGTTCGGGGACGGGGACTCGGCCATGTCTGCTCCCTACTGGCTCGCCCGGTACTCGGCGATCGCCGCGAGGACGGCGTCGAGATCGGACTCGACGTTGTAGTAGTGCAAGGACATCCGCAGCACGTCGCCGCGGGCACTGCACACGATCCGCCGCCCGGCGAGGAACGCCGCCAGCGCGTCGGGATCCCGGTCGGCCAAGGCGACGAGCGGACCGCGCCGCGCGTCGTCCAGCGGGGACCGGAGCTGTTCCCCAGCGTCGAGCAACCGCTGCTGCAATTGCCCGGTCAGCCCGCCGATGTGGGCACGCACCCGGTGCGCGTCCACCTGACGCACCAGCTTCAGCCCGGCGACCGCACCGTACGCGGACGGGATCGACGGCGTCCCGCTCTCGAAGCGGCGGGCGTGCTCGGGATAGTCGAGGTGCCGCGGATCGAATTCAAACGGGTTCGTGCGGCCGAACCAGCCGGTCAGCGGCGGGGAAACCGCGTCGCGCAAGCCAGGCCGCACATACAGGAACGCGATCCCGGAGATGCCGAGCAGGTATTTCAGGCTGCCGCTGACGAGGTAGTCGCAGCCAAGCTCGGCGACGTCGACCGGTTCGACACCGAGGCCCTGGTACGCGTCGACAAAACTCCGCGCACCGTTTTCCCGGGCCAGCGCGGCGACTTCGCGCACCGGGAAGCGCAAACCGTTCGCGTAGCTGACCAATGGAACCGACACCAGTTGCGTCTGCTCGGTGATGAGCTCGGCGTAGTCCTCGGTATCGACCAGGCCGTCATGGTGCGCGACGAATTGAACGTCCGCGCCGCGCCCCTGCTGCGCCAACCAAACATGGCCCAGCGACGGGAATTCCAGGTCGGTCGTGACGATTCCCGGCCGCTCCGACCATGTCTGCGTCGACGCGACTTGATATGCCCCTTCGGACGCGGACGGCACGACGGCGATGTCGTCGGTGTCCGCGCCGATCAACTGGGCGAACAAGGCCCGTGCCTCGGCGACCTTCGCCATCCACTTGTCCCACGGCGCCCCGTGTTCGCGGATCGTGTGCTGGAACTCGAAAAGCTCCGCGGTCAGCGCGTCCGAGAGCGCGCCCTGGCTGCAGCTCGCGAGGTGCACCGAGTCGGCGAAGGCGGGGAAATGCGCCCGGAAAGCGACTGGGCTGGGCTGGTCGGTCACGACACTCCGTTCCTTGACTGGCGGGCGACCGGTCCGTTCGCCACCGTAACGGCGCGAGCACTGTGCGTCGATGCTCCGTCCGGCTTCGGAGTCCGGGTCAAACCTCCGCGCGTTCACCCTGGCTGATCTCTGACGGCTATTCCGTCAGTGCTGCTGAAACCGGTACTGTAGATATGGCCTTCCGCGCTGTCAACGACCGTCAGGGATCCGCAATAGCGCGCTTCGCGACCGAGAGGACGCACCGATGAGCACTCCCGCCGAAACCGGGGTCGACCAGCTCCTGGCCCAGCTGGCGCAGGGCCGGCTTCAGGTCGTCGACCTCACCAACAAGCTCAGCGCCGCAACCCCGACGCTTCAGCTGCCCGAGCCGTTCGCGAACCTGATCGACTTCAGCCTCGAATCGGTCAGCGAGTTCGACGATTCCGGACCGCTGTGGCGGCACAACAACATCCACACCGGCGAGCACATCGGCACCCACCTCGACGCACCGCGGCATTGGATCTCCAACCGCGACGGCGCGGACGTTTCGGAACTGCCGGTCGACAGGCTGATCGGTCCCGCGCACGTCCTCGACATCTCCGCGCGCGTCGCCGACAATCCGGACTTCCTGCTGGAGATCGACGACATCCGGGCCTGGGAAGCCGAGCACGGACCATTGCGCGCCGGCGGCTGGCTGCTCGTGCACTCCGGGTGGGACCGATACGCGCAAGACCGCGACGCGTTCCTCAATTTCTCCGACGGGGCCAGCCACACGCCCGGCATCTCGGCCGCCGCTGCGAAATGGCTCGCCGAGGAAACGCCGATCGCCGGCTACGGTGTGGAAACTGTCGGCATCGACGCCGGGAACGGCTTCGCGCTCGACCCGCCGATGCCCGCGCACCACCATTTGCTCGGCGCGGACAAGTACGGCATTACCTCCTTGCAGAATCTCGGTTCGCTGCCGCCGACCGGTGCGCTCGTCGTGATCTGCCCGCTGCCGATCGTCGGCGGGACCGGCAGTCCGGCGCGGGTGCTCGCGGTGACGCCGGGAGTTCAGTCGTGAACGTTGCCCAAGCCGTCGGGATCGCGTTGGCGCGCTTCGGCGTCCGCAAGGCGTTCGGCGTGGTGGGGAGCGGGAACTTCCACTTGACCAACGGCCTGATCCAGGGCGGGGCCGAGTTCGTCGCGGCCCGGCACGAGGGCGGCGCGACCACGATGGCCGACGCCTACGCGCGGTGCAGCGGCGAGGTCGCGGCGGTGTCGGTGCACCAGGGCTGCGGGCTGGGCAACGCGACCACTGGGATCGGCGAGGCGGCGAAGAGCCGGACGCCGCTGGTCGTCGTGACCGGCGAGGCGACGGATCCGCTGTCGAACTTTCACATCGACCAGGACGCGCTGGCCCGGGCAGTGGGGGCGAGCAGCATTCTGGTGCGGTCGGCGAAAACCGCGCTGTCCGACGTGCGGCGGGCGTTCACGCAAGCTCGACGGGATCGGCGGACCGTCCTTTTGCGACTCCCGTTGGAAGTCCAGGCCGAGCCGTTCGATGAAGGCCTTCTCGAGGGGCTGACCGCCATTGAACCCCTGCCGCAGCCACGTGCTGCCGAGGCAGACGTGAAGGCGCTCGCTTCGATCCTGCAACGAGCCGAGCGTCCAGTATTCCTTTGTGGACGCGGATCTCGGAAAGCCCGGGCCGAACTGGTCGCATTGGCAGAGCGCTGCGGGGCACTGCTTGCCGAGGGTGCGGTCGCGAAAGGACTGTTCACTGGCGAACCGTGGGCGATCGGGGTGTCCGGCGGGTTCTCGGCTCCGCTGACCGCCGAGCTGATCCAGGGTGCGGACGTCGTGGTCGGCTGGGGATCCGCGCTCAACGACTGGACTACCGCGCACGGACGGCTGCTCTCGCCGGAAACGAAGCTGGTGCAGGTCGATCTGGAATCCGCCGCGCTGGGCCGGAACCGGCCGATCGACCTTGGCATCGTCGGCGATGCCGGCGGCACCGCACGGGCGGTCGCCGACCTGGTCGAAGTCCACAACGGATACCGCAGTGACGATCTCAAGGACCGGATCGCCCGGGAAGCCCGCTGGCGCGACAACGAACACGACGACGCCGGGACCGCCGAGGCGATCGACCCGCGCACGCTGTCCGCCGCACTGGACGACCTCATTCCGGCGAACCGGGTCGTCGGCGTCGATTCCGGGAACTTCATGGGCTACCCCACGATGTACCTGGACGTCCCGGACGAGAACGGTTTCTGCTTCACCCAGGCGTTCCAGTCGATCGGCCTCGGACTGGCCACCGCGATCGGCGCGGCACTCGCCCAGCCGGACCGCTTCCCGGTCGCGGCGTGCGGCGACGGCGGGTTCCTGATGAGCATCGCCGAACTGGAAACCGTCGTCCGCCTGAAGCTCCCGATGCTGATCGTCGTCTACAACGACCACGCCTACGGCGCCGAGGTGTACTTCTTCGAGCCCGGCGGACATCCGGCCGACACGGTGACCTTCCCGGACACCGACATCGCCGCCGTCGCGCGCGGCTACGGCTGCGACGCGGTCACCGTCCGGGCCAAGGAAGACCTCGACGAGGTAGCGACGCGGGTCGCCGCCGGGCTCGACCGTCCGCTGGTGGTCGACGCGAAGATCGCCGGGTTCAGCGCCTGGTGGCTCCAGGCCGCGATGACGCACCACTGAGCGCCCGCTTCACCAGGAGGTTCACCACCCACAGCACGAGGCCGACGGCGAGCAGGATGCCGGCCACCTGGTAATCCTGTGCCGGACGGCCGGAGAGCGGACTGACCAGGTACAGGCAGAACACCGCGGCCAGCACCGGCACCACGGTCGGCGCACGGAAGTGTTTGTGCGCCACCTTGTCCTTGCGCAGCACCAACAGCGCGATGTTGACGATGGCGAACACCACGAGCAGCAGCAACGCGGTCGTGCCGCCGAGCGCACTGATGTCCACAAAGGACACCAGGCCGATGGCGATGACACTGGTGAAGATGATCGACACCCACGGCGTCCGGCGCGTCGGGTGCACCCGGCCGAACACCGGCGGCAGGACGCGTTCATTCGCAAGGCCGTACAGCAGGCGGCTGGCCATCAGCATGTTGATCAAGGCGGAATTGATCACCGCGAACAGGCCGATGGCGGAGAAGATCTCGCGCGGGAAGCCCGGCGCGCCGACGTCGAGCACCTTCAGCAGCGCGTCGCTCTTCGCGCCGGCCAGTTCGACGGCCGGAACCAACAGCGAGGACGTCACCGAGACGAGCACGTAGATGGTCGCGGCGATGACCATGCCCCACAGCATCGCGCGCGGGAAAATCCGCACCGGGTCGTGGCATTCCTCGGCCATGTTCACCGAGTCCTCGAAGCCCACCATCGCGAAGAACGCCAGCGACGTCGCCGAGGAGATGGCGACCAGCCACGTCTTGTCCGCGGTGTCGATCTCGACCAGCCGCGACGGTTCGCCGTCCCCGTTCAGCACCGCCCACACGCCGACGCCGATGATGATCAACAGTCCGGACAGTTCGATGCAGGTGAGGACGACGTTGGCCTTCACCGATTCGCCGACGCCGCGGAAGTTGATCAGCGCCAGCAGGACCACGAACGCGATGCCGACCAGCACCGTCGGCAGCTTCACGAACGCCGCGAGATAGGTCGCGCCGAACGCCACCGCGGCCGACGAAGCGGACGTGATGCCGGAGCACATCACCGCGAACGCGACCATGAAGGTCAGGAACGGCACCCCGAACGCCTTGTTCGTGTACAGCGCCGCGCCCGCCGCGCGCGGATACTTGCCGACCAGTTCGAGATAGCTGAACGCGGTCATGAAGGCGACCACGAACGCCAGCAGGAACGGCAGCCACAACGCGCCGCCGACGCGTCCGGCCACCTGTCCGGTCAGCGCGTACACGCCGGTGCCGATGATGTCGCCGACCACGAAGAACAGCAGCAGCTTCGGGCCCATGACCCGCAGCAAAGCCGGTTCGGCGACCTTGGCTGTACCCTCGCTCACGTCCGTCATGGGCGATTAGTGTGCCTTGTCCGGACGGGTACGCAAAGTCGGCCGGTCAGGCCTTGGCCACCGCCGTGTGCACCAGCGGGGTCATCATTTCCTTGGTCATCTTGACCGGTCCGGTGTAGTTGACCAGCACCGGAACCCCGTTGGACACCTTCGCCGCGGCGAGCGTGGCGGTCTTCTGCTCGTCGGTGTAGAAAACGGCGCCGTCTGGGAAGCCCGGCACGTCGACCGCGCCCGGCTTGGCCTTCTTGATCGCGGCGATCATGTCGGCGGGCTTGGCCTTGCGGCCCTCGTATCGGGTCACCGCGAGCGCGCCCGCGGTCTTGCCTTCGACGACGTATTCGCAGCTCGTGGCCTTGCCGCCGTTGCTCGGATTGTCGTGGGCGGGGCCGGCCTTCGACGTGATGCCGGGGATCTTGATCGCCTTGCTGACGTCGTCGGACGGCAGCAAGGAGCAGGTGTCGGCGGCCTTGGCCGCGGGCGCGGACGAGGAGGCAGGCGCCTTGCTCGCGGGCGGCGGGGCAGGCGCGGCGGCTTTCTGCTCGCCAGAAGAGCAGGCAGTGAGAACAGCGGCGGCGGAGATCAGCAGAGCGATCGGATATGCACGCATATCGGGCATGCTATTCCGAACGGAGTAACGCGAGTGTCAGTGGCCCTCTTCCACCGGAGCCCGATACCGCCAGAACCCGGGCAAAACCGCCAGCGAGGCCACCGTCAGCACGATCACCAGCAACCCGCCGCCGGTCGCCGCGACCTTGGTCCCCCACGCCGCCGCGGACCAGCCGTGCGTGAGGTCGGCGATCCGCGGCCCGCCCGCGACGACCACGGTGAAGACGCCCTGGAGCCGTCCGCGCATCTCGTCGGTGGTGGCGGTCTGCAGGATCGCCTGCCGGTAGACCGAGCTGACCATGTCCGCCGCGCCGCCGAGCGCCATGAAGAGCACGGCCAGCCACAGCGAATGCGCGAGCCCGAACGCCGCCATCGCCGCGCCCCAGCAGCAGATCGCGATGACGACCGCCGCGCCTTGCCGCTGCACCCGGTGCAGCCAGCCGGAGAACAACCCGATCAGCATCGCGCCCGCGGGCAGCGCGGCGTAGAGCATGCCGAGCGCCGGACCGCCGCCGGGCGGATCGCCGAACGTCCGCTCGGCCATCTCCGGGATCAACGCCCTCGGCATGCCCGCGACCATCGCGATGATGTCCACGACGAACGACGCCAGCAGCACCTTTTGGTGCGCCAGGTAACGGAATCCGTCGACGACCGAGCCGATCCCGGCCTTGCGCGTCCCCTCGCCGAGCGGCGGGATCGAGGGCAGCCGCCACACCGCGATCAGCGTGATCGCCAGCGCACAGACATCCACCAAGTACAAAGTGGACAGTCCGATCACCGGGATCAGCGCCCCGCCGAACAGCGGCCCGAACACCGCGCCGAAGGTGGACATCGTGGTGTTGAGCGCGTTCGCCGACGGCAGCAATGGAGCAGGCACCAGCCGCGCGACGACCGCGCCGCGGGTCGGCATATTGATCGCGAAGAACGCCTGGTTCGCGGCGAGCAGCGCGAGCACCACCCACACCGAGTGCATCCCGGTGAACGCCTGAAGCCACAGCAGCGCGGAGGTGATCGCGACGCCGACGTTGGTGACGAGCAGCAGCTTGCGCCGGTCGACCGCGTCCGCGATCGCCCCGCCCCACAGCCCGAACACGAGCAGCGGAACGAGCGCGACCGCGCCGGTCAGCCCGACGTACCCGGACGATCCGGTGATGTCGAAAACCTGCTTCGGCACCGCGACCGCGGTGAGCTGGGACCCGACCGCGGTCACCGCGGTGGACATCCACAGCCGCCGGAACGCCGGAATCTTGAGCGGACGAGTGTCGACGACAATCCGGCCGAGGAGCTTGCGGGCCCCGGTACGGGGCGGGCGTATCCCCGGTTCTGAAGTCACGAGCTATCAGCTTAGTTGCGCTAACGAAGCTGGTGCAGGTGATTTTCCCCGCAGGCAGGCGAGCGCGAGGTTGCCGACTGCCGGGACCTGGCTGAAGGCGGGCTGGGCGGCGGGTCCAAGCGCCCCAATGCCGCATTGGGTGCGTCCCACGCAACAAACGCCGCATTCGCCGGACCGCGGCTCGGGCCGCGTGGCTCTCTCCGCTCCCGCCGACCCGCCACACGCCGCGTTAGCCAGCCTCACACTACGAAACGCCGCCCCCTGGCCAAAGCCAAGGGACGGCGTCCGAAGCAGCAACGATCAGGGAGCCAGCCGCTCCACGTGCCACCCGTCGTGAGTCCGGTGAAAACGAAGCCGATCGTGCATCCGATCCTCGCGCCCCTGCCAGAACTCGACAAAGTCCGGCCGAATCCGCCACCCGCCCCAATGCGGCGGAGCCGGGATCTGCTCGACATCGCCGAACCGGCGTTCGATATTGCGCAGGGCGTTGTCGAGCGCCCGCCGCCCCTCGACTACGCGCGACTGCGGCGACGCCCACGCTCCCAGCTGCGACCCGCGCGGGCGCTGGGCCCAGTAGGCGGCCGTCTCGTCCGCGCTGACCTTCTCGACCTCGCCGCGTACCGTCACCTGGCGGTGCAGCGGGTACCAGGGGAAGGTGGCCGACGCGTAGCGCGTCGCCGTGAGGTCGTGGCTCTTCGCCGACGTGTAGTTCGTGTAGAAAACCACTCCGCGTTCGTCGAAGCCCTTGCACAGCACCGTGCGCGAAGAAGGCCTGCCTTCGGCGTCGGCGGTCGCGAGCACCATCGCGTTGGGTTCGGCGAGTGCTTCGGACACCGCCTGGCTCAGCCAGCTCTCCAGCTGGTCATGCCACGTGGCCGCGAGCGCGGACTCGTCAAACGGCGCGCTGTCGTAGGCCACCCGCATGCCAGGCAGCCGCACGACCGCCTCGTCGATCTCCGGTGTCATCCGGCCCAACCTCCGTTACCCCTGGTGAGGGTGTCGAATCACGGCTATTCAGCGACGGTATTGGGTCGCCGGTCCGGGCGAAACCCACCGAACGGTGACTCCTGCCACGCCCGGCCCGCCATCGGGCCGTAACCGCAGGACGCCGAGTTGTAACGCGTCGTTCACGAGCTGGTCCCTGATCGATACAGGCCGCACCTACCTTTCGACCTGCTCCGGCACCCGTCCCCAGTTACGGAGGCAGGTCAGATGACCGAAACTCTGTCCGAACGCGACGGCACGCGAAAGCCGCAACGCACCTACGCCGCACTCGCCGCCGACGAAAACCGCGAGGATTACTCACTGCGCTTCGCCGCGCAATCGTTCCGGCGCTGGTCGCCCTTGGTCGTCGCGACGACCGCGCTCGGCGGGATCGCCTACCTCGCCGACTTCGCCATCGGCGCCAGCATCGTGCTGTCCTACGGCTTCACCTCAGGAGTCCTCGCCATCCTGGCCGCCGCTGTGGTGATCTTCGTGACCGGAGTACCGATCGCGCGCGCCTGCGCGACCTACGGCGTGGACATGGACCTGCTCACCCGCGGCGCCGGATTCGGCTACTTCGGGTCCACCCTCACCTCGCTCGTCTATGCCAGCTTCACCGTGATCTTCTTCTCCCTCGAAGGCTCGATCATGGGTCAGGCGTTCCAGCTGGCGCTCGGCATTCCGCTGCCGGTCGGCTACTTGCTGGCGACGCTGATCGTGCTGCCGTTCGCGCTCTACGGGATGGGCGCGGTCGCGAAGATGCAGACCTGGACGCAGCCGATCTGGATCGCCGGACTGGTACTGCCGTTCGTCGTCGTGCTCGTGCGGGAACCCGGACGATTCGCCGAGTTCGCGACGTTCGGCGGCATCGAGGGCGCGGGTTCCGGATTCTCCGCGGTCGGCTTCGGGTTCGGGATGGGCATCGCGCTGTCGCTGATCGGGCAGATCGGCGAGCAGGCCGACTACCTGCGCTTCATGCCGGCGAAGACGGCGGAGAACAAGCGCTCCTGGTGGGCCGCGGTGCTCGCCGCCGGGCCAGGCTGGGTGGTGCTCGGCGCGGCCAAGCAGATCGGCGGCGCCCTGCTGGCGTTCCTCGCGCTCGGGGCGGTCGGCAAGACCGCGGCGCTGGAGCCGATCGCGCCCTATCTCGAGGCGGTGCGGCCCGCGCTCGGACCGGCCGCGCTCACCTTCGCCGCGTTGTTCGTGGTGGTTTCGCAGATCAAGATCAATACGACGAACGCGTACTCCGGCTCGCTGTCCTTCGCGAACTTCTTCTCCCGGGTACTGCACCGGCACCCGGGCCGCGCCTGGTACGTGCTGGTCAACTGCGGGATCGCGCTCGCGCTGATGGAGTTCGGCGCGTTCGGTTTCCTGAACAAGATCCTCGGCTTTTATTCGAACGTCGCGATCGCCTGGATCGGCGCGGTGTGCGCGGACCTCGTGATCGCGAAACCGCTCGACCTTTCCCCGCGCTACATCGAATTCAAACGCGCTTACCTGCACAAGATCAACCCGGTCGGCTTCGGCGCCATGCTGATCGCTTCCGCGGTGTCGATCGCGGCGTACTTCGGCGCGTTCGGCGAGTATCCGGCGGCCTTCAGCCCACTGCTGGCGCTGGTGATCGCCGTTGTGCTGGTGCCGGTGCTCGCGGTGGCCACCCGCGGCCGGTACTACCTGGTGCGGCCCAACCTCGTTTCCGGTCCCGAGGTCGACCAGGACCGCACCGCCACGCACAACTGCTCGGTCTGCGGCGACGCCTACGAACTGCCGGACATCGCCGACTGCGCGAACCAGGGCGGCGCGATCTGCTCGCTGTGCTGCACGCTCGACAGCAGCTGCCACGACATGTGCCGCACCGCCGGCCCGGTCTCACTGCCCGAGCCGACTTTCCGCTCCGCGGGCTGACCCGAGTCTCGACGCGGTCACCACGTCCGGGCCGACCGCGGTCGTCAGCGTGCCGCCCGCGGCGAGCGGGGTCCGCGACCACCACGGTCCGGACTCCGCTCGCCGCTGCGGACCGCCGAACTCCAACTCGGTCACCAGCACTCGATGCCCGGCGAGGACAGCGAGGCTGGCGTCCAGCGCGACATCGCCCACCGTCTGTGTCTGCCGGAGCGCCGGGACTCCGCCGCAGGTCACGTGCACTGTGGAGGACAACCGGCCCGGACGCTCGCCTTCCCGGCCGAGGACGAGGACTTCCCGGGTGTGGAACCGAGCGTCGGCAGCCAGGTCGGCGCGCAGCACGGCGACGTGGTCGGCGCGGACGGTGACGACGGTCGGCTCCGGCAAGTACTCGAAGGAACCACCGTCCTCGACGACGACCTCCACAGTGGACAAACTGGGCACCTCGCGCAGACCGGGCAAGGCGAGGGTCGCCGCGACGCCGGACAACTTCAGTTCCGCACCCGGCCCGACGTGGATCTCGAGCCGCAGTTCATCGCCGCCGAGCGGAGCGGTGGCCGAGTTGACCAGGTGCACCATCGCGCCGGAGCCGCGCTGGCGGCGCGGGACGAGCGTCAGCGGCGCCATCGACTTCAGTTCTCGCAGCACCGTCCGTCCGTCGTCGAGGGCGGCAACCAGGCGCGCGTGTGCTTTCACCCCTGCCGGACCGGCACCAGCGAACGCACCCAGTCCGCCACGGCGGGAGCGTCCGGAGTGTCCACTAGGGACTGGGTGAACACCGGCAGGTCGCCGCGCATGTGGTGGGCGTCCGAGGTCATCACGGTCAGGTCGGCCCCGACCAGCGGGGCGAGGTCGGTTTTGTTGATCACCAGCAGGTCGGCCGTCGTCACGCCGGGGCCGCCCTTGCGCGGCACCTTGTCCCCGCCCGCGACGTCGACCACGAAGATCTGGCTGTCGGCCAGTCCCCGGCTGAACACCGCGGTGAGGTTGTCGCCGCCGCTTTCCACGATGACCAGCTCCAGGCCGGGGAACTTCTCCTCCAGCCGTTCGACCGCGTCGAGATTCGCGGTGATGTCGTCGCGGATCGCGGTGTGCGGACAGGCTCCGGTCTGCACCGCCTCGATCCGCTCCGGGTCCAGCACGCCTGCCCGGCGCAGGAAATCGGCGTCCTCGGTCGTGTAGATGTCGTTGGTGACCACGGCCAGGTTCAGTTCCCCGCCGAGCGCGCGGCACAGCGCGGCGGTGAGCGCGGTTTTGCCGCTGCCGACCGGGCCGCCGATGCCGATCCGGTACGCGCGTCCGGCGGTCGGCGCCGCGTCGTAATGGTCCGGTTCGGCGGCGGTCGGGTCGAAGTTGACCGCGTGGAAGTGCCCGTGACCGTGTTCAGCTGGCAAAGAGACGCACCTCTTCCTGATGATGCCGAGCGTGTTCCTCGGCGAACAGATCCAGCGCCGGCGACGCTGGCGCGGGCAACTCGGCCGGATCGGCACCGGCGGTTTCGGCAGCCTGGCCGCTGACCTCGCGCAACGGCCCGGCGAGCCGCGCGACCACCGCGTTCACGGCGAACGGGTCCAGCCCGAGCAGGCGAACCGCCGCGCTCGCGGGACCGCTCACGGCGAGGTAAGCGATCGCCATGGCCGCGTCGAACGGACTGCCGCCGCTGATGCCGACGAGCGCGCCGCTGATGATCGGATGGTGCGGGCGCGGGGTCTCAGCGAGCAGTTGGGACAGCACTGGCGACGGCCACGCCGCACGTCCGGCTCGCGCGGTGCCGCGGCCTTGTGCTCGCGACGCTTCCCGTTGCGCGAGCGAGGGCGTGCGGGCGTCGAGTTCCTGATCGAGCCGTAGCCAATGGACACTCTCGACTGCTCGAGCCGCGGCGTGCGCTGAGGCAGCAGCGAATACGGCGGCGAGCAGTCCCGCGGTACGCAACCGTCCAAAGAGGAACCCCGGCAAGTCTCGTTCGGACCGGACGATTCCGCGCGCGGCTGCCTCTTCGAGGCCGCCGGAATGCACGTGCCCGCCACCCGGGAACCGCGAGTCGGCGATAATGAGGGCGACTGGGTCCATCAGAACAGGAAATACCGTTGTGCCATGGGCAGTTCGGCCACCGGATGCGGTTCGATCAGTTCTCCGTCCACACGCACCGCGAAGCTGTCCGGATCCACTCGCACCTCCGGAGTCGCGTCGTTCAGCACCATGTCCGCTTTCGTCCGACGGCGAGTGTTCGCGACCGGAACCAACGGCCGGGCGATGCGGAATTGTTCGGCCAAACCGGAATCCAGCGCTTCCGGAGCCACGAAATGCAGGCTGGACGCCGCCGCCACAGCAGGCGCGGCGCCGAACATCGGCTGCGCGAGCACCGGTTGCGGCGTGGGAATCGAAGCGTTCGCGTCTCCCATCGCCGCCCACGCCGGGAAGCCGCCCTTCAACACCACATGCGGACGCACGCCGAAGAATTTCGGTTCCCACAGCACCAGATCGGCGAGCTTGCCGATCTCCACCGAACCGATCTCCGCGTCCATTCCGTGCGCGATCGCCGGGTTGATCGTGTACTTCGCGACGTAACGACGGGCCCGCAGGTTGTCCGCGGCGCCATCGCCGGGAAGCGCGCCGCGGCGGCCTTTCATGACGTGCGCGGTCTGCCAGGTCCGGATGATCACCTCGCCGATCCGCCCCATCGCCTGCGAATCGGAACTCATCATCGAGATCGCGCCCAGATCGTGCAGCACGTCCTCGGCGGCGATCGTGCTCGGCCGGATCCGGCTTTCCGCGAACGCGAGATCCTCGGGCACCGACGGGTTCAGGTGGTGGCACACCATCAGCATGTCGAGGTGCTCGTCGAGGGTGTTGACGGTGTGCGGCCGGGTCGGATTCGTCGATGACGGAAGGAAGTTCGCCATTCCGGACACCTCGATGATGTCCGGCGCGTGCCCGCCGCCCGCGCCCTCGGTGTGGTAGGCATTGATCGACCGGCCGCCGATCGCCTCCACAGTGGACTCCAGAAACCCGGCCTCGTTGAGCGTGTCCGTGTGGATCGCGACCTGAACGCCGGATTCATCGGCGACAGTGAGACAGGCATCGATCGCCGCTGGCGTCGAACCCCAGTCCTCGTGCAGCTTGAACCCGCCCGCTCCGGCCGCCAACTGTTCCCGCAGAGCTTCATGCCGGACAGTGTTTCCCTTGCCCAGCAGCAACACGTTCACCGGCTGTCCGTCCATTGCGGACAACATCCGGCCGAGGTTCCAGGAGCCGGGAGTCACCGTGGTCGCCTTGGTGCCCTCATTCGGCCCGGTGCCGCCACCGACCAAGGTGGTCAGTCCGGCCGCGAGCGCGGTGTCCACCAGCTGCGGGCACACGAAATGGACGTGACAGTCGATGCCGCCGGCGGTGAGGATTTTCCCGTTGCCCGCCAGCACTTCCGTGGACGGCCCGATCACCAGCGCCGGATCGACACCGTCCATAGTGTCTGGATTACCCGCCTTGCCGATGCCGACGACGCGTCCGTCGCGGACACCGACGTCCGCCTTCACCACACCCCAATGGTCGAGAATCACCGCGCCGGTGATCACCAGGTCCGGCGCTCCCTCGGCGCGGGTCGCCATGCCCTGGCCCATCGACTCGCGGATCACCTTCCCGCCGCCGAACAGCACCTCGTCGCCGCTGCCGCCGGGACCGATCGAGCGGTCCTCGGTCACCTCGATCAGCAGATCGGTGTCCGCGAGCCGGATCCGGTCCCCCGCGGTCGGGCCGAACAGTTCGGCGTAGCGAGCGCGGTCGATCTCCGGCATCAGAACTCCCCGGCGTATTCGGCGCGCAGGCCCGGCACCCGCCGGTGCCCGCTGAGCGGGACCAGCTCGACTTCCCGGTCAATGCCCGGTTCGAAGCGCACCGAGGTCCCGGCGGGCACGTCGAGCCGGTGCCCGCGGGCGGCTTCGCGGTCAAACTCCAGACCGGGGTTGACCGCGGCGAAGTGGTAGTGCGAACCGACCTGCACCGGCCGGTCGCCGAGGTTGCGCACGCGCAGCCGGACCCGGGCACGCCCCGGATTCAGCGGTACCGGCTCGTCGCCGGGAATGATCTCGCCTGGCCGCAAGAATTCCTCCTCAACCGATCGGTTCGTGCACCGTGACGAGTTTCGTGCCGTCCGGGAAAGTGGCTTCCACTTGCACTGAATCGACCATTTCCGGCACCCCGTCGAGCACTTGCGCCCGGGTCAGCACGGTGCGCCCGCCCGCCGCGAGTTCACTGACCGTGCGCCCGTCGCGAGCGCCCTCCAGGACGTAGTCGGTGATGAGCGCGACGGCTTCGGGATGATTGAGCCGAAGACCGCGTTCGAGCCGTTTGCGAGCAACGTCCGCCGCGACGTGGACCAGCAGTTTGTCGCGTTCCTGCGGGCTCAGGTGCATGGCAAGTTCTTACCACCGGACAAGGCGCTCCGCCTGATTCGGATACACGGTGTTTACACGACGACAGAAGCACATTCCCGTCATCCAGGAACTCGCGCCGGGAGAAGGCAGCCTGCGCACACAAGCCGGCGGGGCAGCCCGGAACACCCAGGCCGCCCCGCCGGCTAGAAAGCGTTACCTATTAGTGCAACGGGTGCCGTCGGTCGTCGCGGTCCGGGTGTACCAAGCGCCCCGCGGATCGCCGTCGAACTGCCCGACCCCGCGCTCGGAATGCGGCTTGAAGCAGTACTCGCCGCGAAGGTTGTCCGCCGAATAGTCGATGAAGATCCAGGCCCAGTCGTTGCCGCAGTGGTTGTAGAAGGAGTTGCTGCCCACCCTCGAAAACCCGCACGGTGACGCCGGTGAAGCCTCGGCGGTGGGCGCACACGTCGCCACAGCCAGCGTCGCGGCCGCTGCGGCTAACAGGAATCGCTTCTTCATGTTTTCCCCTCGGTTACTCAGAGCAACTGGTCAGTAAATAACTTAGCGGAAGCCGTCATCGAGATCTTGCAACTTCACAGATTCACCTGACCGGGTCCGCCCGCGCCGCCACCGGCAGCCGGAGTCACGTCCCTCGGCAAGCCGGGGTTCACCTCGTCGCCACCGGGGTACCAGTCTGCGGTCACCTCGCTGGACGGGAGAAAGTCGCGTCCCGGCCCCACCTGGACTGAATCGTTCTCGTAATCGTGACCGAAACCACGACATCTTCCGTTGCCCCGGCCGGGCAAAGGGAGCATGGTTTGTCCCACCGTGCGATGAGGCGCGCAAGGAGCCAGCGTGTATCCCGTCCGCGCGTGCACAACACAGCCGGGGAATGCGCATCGAAAGGGTTCGCGAAGAGTGACTACCTCCACGATCAGCACCACCAACGAAGCCGACGACGGGTTCCGGCCTGGTCTCGAAGGCGTCGTCGCGTTTCGAACCGAAATCGCCGAACCCGACCGGGACGGCGGTGCGCTGCGCTACCGCGGCGTCGACATCGAGGACCTCGCCGGGAAGGTGACCTTCGGCGACGTATGGGGCCTCCTGGTCGACGGGCGGTTCGGGACCGGGCTTCCGCCCGCCGAGCCGTTCCCGCTTCCGGTGCACACCGGCGACGTGCGGGTCGACGTCCAGGCCGCGCTCGCCATGCTCGCCCCGATCTGGGGTTACCGGCCGCTGCTCGACATCACCGACGAAGAGGCGCGCGACCAGCTCGCCCGCGCTTCGGTGATGGCGCTGTCCTACGTCGCGCAGTCCGCGCGCGGCATCGGCCAGCCCGCCGTGCCGCAGTCGCGGGTCGACGAGGCCAAGTCGATCACCGAGCGGTTCATGATCCGCTGGCGCGGCGAGCCGGACCCGGCGCACGTCAAGGCGGTCGACGCGTACTGGGTTTCCGCCGCCGAGCACGGCCTCAACGCCTCCACCTTCACCGCGCGCGTCATCGCCTCCACCGGGGCGGACGTCGCGGCGTCGCTGTCCGGCGCGATCGGCGCGATGTCCGGCCCGCTGCACGGCGGGGCACCGGCGCGCGTGCTGCCGATGATCGAGGAGGTCGAGCGCTCGGGTGACGCCCGCGCGCTGGTCAAGGGCATCCTCGACCGCAAGGAGCGGCTGATGGGCTTCGGCCACCGCGTGTACCGTGCGGAGGACCCGCGCGCCCGCGTGCTGCGCCGCACCTGCAAGGAACTGGGCGCGGAGCGCTACGAGGTGGCCGCCGCGCTGGAGCAGGCCGCGCTGGCCGAGCTGCGCGAGCGCCGTCCGGACCACCCGATCGAAACGAACGTCGAGTTCTGGGCCGCGGTGATCCTGGACTTCGCGAAGGTGCCGCCGCACATGATGCCCGCGATGTTCTCCTCCGCACGCACCGCCGGCTGGGCGGCGCACATCCTGGAGCAGAAGCAGACCGGCCGCCTGGTCCGTCCGTCGGCGAAGTACGTCGGCCCCGGCCCGCGCACGCCGTCCGAGGTCGAAGGCTGGGACCTCGTCACCCAGATCTGAGCCATTTGTCCGTGAAGGACTCCTTGCGGGAATCTAATTCCCGCAAGGAGTCCTTCACGGCGTTGTGGCCAGATGCGCGTCGGTGGCGGCGAGCATCGCGGTGAGCTGATCGACCAGCCAGCCGTCCAGCGTTTCGCGCGGGACGGTGCCTTCTTGCAGCCACGACAGCAGCGCGCCCTCGACCACGGCGGTCCAGCAGCGCAGGGTCAGCAGCACCAACGGTGACGGTTCCGGGATCGCCAGCGCTTCGAGGATCAGCTCGACGGCACGGTTGCGGACCTCGTCGATCGCCGCGTCCGTCTCCGAAGTGGCGATGACCGAACCGCTGCGCAGCAACGCGACATAGCCTTCGCGGTAGTGCGCGGCGACATCGACGAGACCCCGCACGGCCGCGCGCAGCCGTTCTTCCGGTGGGCCTTCCTCAAGGGTCGCGAGCCGGTCGACCAAACCGTCGGTGACCGTGCGCAAGGCCTGCATTTGCAGTTCTCGCAGACTCGGGAAATACCGGTAGAACAACGGCCGCGACACCTCGGCGCGCGCCACGATGTCGTCCACCGTGACCAATTCCGGAGCCCGGGTGCCGAACAAATCCAGCGCGGCCGCGATCAGATCGTCCCGCCGGGCCTGCGCGGTCATCCGGCGCGGACGGCTCACGGCGTGACGTCCAGTTTCGCCGCTGCCCGAAGCAAACCCGGCGTCAGTCGCGAAAGGACCAGCGCGACCTTCGCTTCCGGAGTGGACGGCTGGATCGCGACGTTCTTCTCCACCGCACGCAGAATGTCGTGCGCGACGCGTTCCGGGCCGAAATTGCGGCGGGCGTAGAGCTTCGACGATTCCTTCTGCCGCCGCTTCTCCTCGACTTCGTCCACGCCAACGAACTTGGTGGTCTTGGTGATGTTCGTGTTCACCAGCCCCGGGCAAACCGCGGTGACGCCGATTCCCTCGGACGCCAGCTCCGCGCGCAAGCCATTGCTCAATGCGAGCACGGCGGCCTTCGTGGTGCCGTAAGCGGTGAGGATCTTCGACGGCAGATAAGCCGCGGCAGAAGCGAGGTTGACGATCTGGCCGCCCTCAGCGCGTTCCTTCATCATCGGCGCGAACGCGCGGCACCCGTGGATCACGCCCCACAGGTTGACGTCCACGACCTTCTCCCAGTCCTCGATCGTCGTGTCGAGGAACGGGCCGGACATGCCGATCCCGGCGTTGTTCACCACGATGTCCGGCACGCCGAACTCGTCTCGCACCTGCGCGGCGAACCGGGCGACCGCCTCGCCGTCCGAAGAGTCCACTGTGTACTCACCGGCGTCGACCCCGCGCTCCCGCACCAGTTTCGCGGTTTCCGCGGCCGAATCGCCGTTGATGTCGCTGACGACCACGTCGGCGCCCTCGGCCGCGAATGCCAGCGCGGTCTCGCGGCCGATCCCGCTGCCCGCGCCGGTCACGACCACGAGGTGATGCGCGAAGCGACCGCTGCCGCGACCGACCCGCGCCCGCCGCAGCGCCCGCGTTTCCTCGCCGGTCTCCACCGACGCGATCAGCTCAGCCGCCGCGGCCGCAACCACTTCCGGCTTGGTGCGGGTAATCCAGTGCGACCCGATCACCCGCCGGACGTGCAGGTCCGGCACCCAGCGCTCGACCTCGGTCTGCAGTGGCGTGGTGACGTACGAATCACCGTTCGGCGCGAGCACCTGCACGGGGATTTCCGCCGGACGCGGACGCGGCCGGGAGAGCCGCGGGCCCATGTTCGCCCGGTACAGCTTCAGTCCGTGCACGCCGTCTGCCGTCTTCGGCGAGGACTCGGCGGGCTCCAGCTTCCGGATCAGCGTGCGCATGATTCCGGTGCGCCACAACAGTTCCGGGATCAACGGCACCTGGAACGCGACGATGTAGTACGAGTGCAGGAACTGCCGCAACGCGTGCCCGAGGCGACGCGGCGTCGGCCGGGTCAGCTGATCGCGGAACCACGCGCCGGCGTGATCGAGACTGGGCCCGGAAAGCGAGGTGTACGAAGCGATCCGGCCGCGCAACTGGTCGCCGGTGACCGCGTGCCAGGCCTGGATCGAACCCCAGTCGTGCGCGACGAGGTGAACCTTGCCGAATGGCTGCACCTCGTGGACCACCGCGGCGAGGTCGTCGGCGAGCTGGTCCAGCCGGTACGCCCGGCGCTCTCGCGGTTTGTCGGATTCGCCCGCCCCGCGCACGTCGTAGACGACCACGCGGTGCTCGCGGCGCAGCTCCTCGGCGACGCCGTCCCACATCGAGCTGTTGTCCGGATACCCGTGCACGAGCACGACCGTGGGTCCGTCGGGGTTGCCGCTCACCCGGACCGAAAGGCGGACTCCGTCGCTGGCAGTCACCTGCTTGTGAGACATCTTGTCATGTTAGACAACTTGTCAATAGCGAGCGTCGTGGTTCCACGGGAAACCAGTGTGTCCACCGTTCGATGGACAGCCCGATTCCACTGCCCGGACGTCCCGCGGACCGCCCTCCGCGGCGCACGCTGAACCCATGAGCACAGCAGTGCGAGTGCGCGGACTGCGCAAGGAGTACCCGGGCCACCTCGCCGTGGCCGGGATCGATCTCGACATCCCCGACGGCGAGGTGTTCGCCCTGCTCGGGCCCAACGGCGCGGGCAAAACGACCACCGTCGAGATCCTGGAGGGGCACCGGCAGCGGACGGCGGGGGAAGCCACTGTCCTCGGCGAGGACCCGGGTACCGCGGGACGCGCGTGGCGCGCCCGCCTCGGCATCGTGTTGCAGACGGCCACCGACGCGGCGGAATTGACCGTCGCGGAGACCGTGCGGCACTTCGCGAAGTACTACCCGAACCCGCGGGATCCGGAAGAGGTGATCGACCAGGTCGGCCTCACCGCGAAGGCGGGCGCGCGGGTGAAGTCGTTGTCCGGCGGGCAGCGCCGCCGCGTGGACGTCGCGCTCGGCATCATCGGCCGTCCGGAGTTGCTGTTCCTCGACGAGCCGACCACCGGATTCGACCCCGAGGCGCGGCGGCAGTTCTGGGCGCTCATCGACGGACTCGCCCACGAGGGCACCACGATCCTGTTGACCACGCATTACCTCGACGAGGTCGAGGCACTGGCCGACCGGCTCGCGGTGATCGCACGAGGTTCGGTCGTCGCGGAGGGGACGCCGGCCACGCTCGGCGGCCGCGAACGCGCCGAGGCCGTCGTGCGATGGCAGGACGAACGCGGCAGTCACGAGGAACGCACGCAGTTCCCGACGAAGCTCGTCTCGCAACTCGCCGCCGACCACGGGGAACTCGCCGGTCTCACGGTGACGCGCCCCAGCCTGGAAGACGTCTATCTCGACCTGATCGGGGAGCAACCGTGACCACGACAATGGCCGTGCCGGGCACGTTCAGTCTCGGCCTCGCCCGCGGCGCACTCGAACTGCGGCAGTTCTTCCGCAACCGCGAGCAGGTGGTGTTCACCTTCTCGCTGCCCGCGGTGCTGATGATCCTGCTCGGCTCCATCCTCGACGGTCCGACCGGGCAGACCGGGGTGTCGTCCGGGCAACTGCTCGCCGCCGGGATGATCGGCGCGGGCATCGTGTCCACGTCGTTCAACAGCGTCGGCATCGGCATCGCCGCGGACCGGGAAATCGGCGCGCTGAAACGCTTGCGCGGCACACCGATGCCCGCGGCGGCCTACTTCGTCGGCAAGATGGTGATGGTCGCGGTGACCAGCGTGTCGCAGACCGTCCTGATGGCCGCGGTGGCGATGCTGCTGTTCCGCCTCGAATTGCCGTCCGATCCGGCCAAGTGGCTGACCCTGGTCTGGGTGCTGCTGCTCGGGATCGTCTCCTCGACGCTGCTGGGCATCGCGATCAGCTCGGTCACCCGCACCGCGAACGGCACCGTGGCGCTGGTGCAGCTGGTGTACTTGGTGCTGCAGTTCATTTCCGGGGTGTTCGTCACGCCGATCACGCACCTGCCGAGGATCATGGTCGACGTCGCGTCGTTCTTCCCGCTGAAATGGATCTGCCAGGGCTTCCGCTCGGTGTTCCTTCCGCCGGAGGCCGCGACCCAGGAAATGGCGGGGACATGGGAGCTTCCGAAGGTGGCGCTGGTGCTGGCGGTGTGGTGCGTGGTGGGCCTGGTGCTCGCGAGGGTGACGTTCCGGTGGACGAACGAAGCGAAGTGAACCAAGCCGACGCGTGGGAACGGTCGTACTGGTCCTGGGAGGTGCTGTTCGCGGTCGCCTACGCGGCGACCGCGGTCCTGGTGCTCGTCAACGACGGTTCGGCAGCCGCGAAGATCGTGGCCGAAGCCGCGCTGGGCGCCATCGCCATCGGGTATCTGTCCGTGGGGCGGCGCGTCGTGCACGGCGAGGACAACGAGACCGCCCGCGTCGTCGCGGCGGTGGCGCTGATCGCGTTGAGCGCCACCGCCATTCTCGCGTCCACCACGGCGAGCTTCGTGCTGTTCGTCGCTTGCCCACTGGTGTTCATGCTGCTGGAACTGCGCCCCGGGATCGTCGCGACGACGCTGCTGATCCTGCTCGAACCCGTTTCCGCGGTACTGAACGGCGGCTGGGACAACCAGTTGCTGTCGGTCCTGCTGCCGATGACCGCGATTCTCATCGTCTTCAGCGTGCTGGCCGGAAAGTTCACCAGCGACGTCCTGCGGCAGAGCCGCGCCCGCGCCGAGCTGATCCGCGAACTGGAATCCAGCCAGGCCGAAGTCGCGCGGCTGTCGCGGGAAGCGGGCACCGCGGCCGAACGCGAACGGCTGGCGCGGGAAATCCACGACACGCTCGCCCAAGGGTTCACCAGCATCATCACGCTGACCCAGGCGATCGAGTCCGAACTGGACACCAACCTGTCCGCGGTGCGCAAACATCTCGCGCTCGCCGGCCGCACCGCGCGCGAGAATCTCGCCGAAGCCCGAGCGATGGTAGCCGCGCTCGCACCGTCCGATTTGGCCACTGGTTCGTTGCCGGAAGCCGTGCAGCGTCAGGCTGATCGGCTCGCCGAGGAGATCGGCGTCCCGGTCGAGTGCGAAGTGGACGATGCGCTGCCGCCACTGTCCACTGCGGTCGAAGTGGTGCTGCTGCGCGCGGTGCAGGAGGCGTTGTCGAACGTGCGCAAGCATTCGGGCGCGACGCTCGTCCGCGTGCGAATGTCCGCTGTGGACGGAGCGATACGGTTGCGCGTGGAGGACAACGGGTGCGGCTTCACCCCGGACGCCGACGGAGCCGGATTCGGGTTGCGCGGCATGCGTTCGCGGGCCGAGCAGGTGGGCGGCACTTTGGCAGTGCGGACCGGCGCGAACGGCGGCACCGAACTGGAACTGGAGGTGCCCGCGTGATCACGATCATGCTGGTCGACGACCATCCTGTGGTGCGCGAAGGACTGCGCGGCATGCTCGAAGCCGAGGACGACCTCACGGTGGTCGGCGAAGCCGGGTCCGGCGACGAAGCGGTGGCGCTCGACCGCGTGAAACAGCCCGACGTCGTCCTGATGGACCTGCGCATGCCGGGCCTCGACGGCGTCGGCGCGATCCACGCGATCCTCAAGGAAACGCCCGCACGCCGGATCGTCGTGCTCACCACGTACGAAACCGATGCGGACATCCTGCGCGCGGTCGAGGCGGGCGCGTCGGGGTACCTGCTGAAAGACGCGTCGCGCACCGAATTGGCCGGGGCGATCCGGGCCGCGCATCGCGGCGAGACCGTGCTGGCGCCGTCGGTCGCGGGCAAGCTCGTGCACCGGATGCGGAACCCGGAACCGGTGTCGCCGCTGTCCGCGCGCGAGGTGGAGGTGCTGCGGCTGGTCGCGAAGGGCCGCACCAACGCCGAAATCGGCCGCGAGCTGCACATCGGCGAGGCGACGGTGAAGACGCATCTGCTGCGGGTGTTCTCGAAGCTCGGCGTTTCCGACCGCACGGCGGCGGTCACGACGGCGCTGGACCGGCAACTGCTCGGCTGAGCTGCCCGGGCAGAATGACGGCCATGCTCGACACCACCGAACTCGCCCTGTACCGACGGCTCGCACACGAGCAGTCCGTCAGCCGCGCCCCGTCCCTCGTCGCCGCTGTCGTCCGAGGCGGCGAGGTCGTCTGGTCCGGTGCCCGCGGCCGCGTCGGCGACCAGCGGCCGGACGACAACACGCAGTACCGGCTGGGGTCGATCACCAAAACGATGATCGCGACCGCGGTCATGCGGCTGCGCGACGAGGGCAAACTCAACCTCACCGACCCGCTGGAGCGGCACCTGCCGGGTACCGCGTTCGGCTCGGTCACGATCGCGCAGCTGCTGTCGCACACCTCCGGCCTCACGTCGGAATCGCCCGGCCAGTGGTGGGAGCGCGCGCCCGGCGCGGACTGGGCGGCGCTCGTCGCGAGCCTCGAGAAGAACGCGACGAAGCTTCGCCCCGGCTTCAAGTTCCACTACTCGAACGTCGGCTACGGCGTCCTCGGCGAACTGGTCGCCCGGCACCGCGAGCGACCGTGGTTCGATGTCGTGCGCGACGAAATCCTTACCCCGCTGGGCATGAACCGCACGACCCCGCACCCGGAGGGCGCACACGCCGAGGGATTCGCCGTGCACCCGTTCGCCGACGTGCTCATGCCGGAGAAGTGGCCGGACGCCGGCGCGATGGCCCCGGCAGGCCAGCTCTGGTCCACGATCACCGACCTCGGCCGCTGGACGTCGTTCCTCGGCGGCCACACCGGCGACGTGCTGTCCGCGGACACCGTCGACGAGATGCGGACGATGAACACCGTCGACGACACCGAGGTGTGGTCGACCGGATTCGGCCTCGGCCTGATGGTCGTGCGCTACCAGGGCAGGCACCTGGCCGGGCACACCGGCTCGATGCCCGGTTTCCTCGCCGCGACCATCGTCGACCCGCGCAGCGGCACCGGCGCGCTGTGCCTCGCGAACTCCACCGGAGGCGTCGGCATCACCCAGCTGTGCCTCGACCTGCTCACGACGGCCGACGACCTCGAACCCGCGCTGCCCGCGGAGTGGTTCCCGTCCGCTGTGGACCCGGAACTGCTCGCGCTGACCGGGCTGTGGCACTGGGGCCCGTCGCCGTACTTCCTGCGCGTGCAGGGCGACGGCCTGATCTCGCTGAACCCGGCCGTCGGCGCCGGCCGGGCCTCGCGGTTCCGTCCCGAGGGCCCGGACACCTGGATCGGGCTGGACGGCTACTACGCGGGCGAAACGCTCACCGTCGGCCGCGCCGCGGACGGGACGGCGAACCACCTGAACCTCGCGACGTTCATCTTCAGCCGCACGCCGTACGACCCGGCCGCGCCGATTCCAGGCGGCCTGGACGAGACCGGGTGGCGCTGAGTTCGCCAGCCGCGACCTTGCCGCCGGGCTCCTCGGCGTCAAGGTCGGCTGCCCGTCCGGCAGGCGACAGCCACGCCTTCGCGTAGCAGCCCTGGCCGGGCAGGCCTACCAGGACGTCGCCGACCTGCGGGGTGCCGAACACCCACAGCCGCCGGTGCTCGATCAGCTCGGCGGCGATCTCCGGCGGGCAGTGCTCGATCCCGAACCGCCCTGGCCAGCCGGGTTCGAGCACGAGCCAGCCGGTCACCACGGTGCCCGGCCACACGTGCCGGTCGGGCAGCGCCGCCCAGACCGGAGTCAGCGCGCCCTGCCCCCAGTGCCAGGTCTCGCGGACCTGCCCGGCCCACGCCACCGCCACGCCGCCCCAGACCAGCGCGGGAATCAGCACCGGCCAGCCGGAGCCCCCGAGGAACCAGAACGCCGCGACCACTCCGCCCACCGCGATCGCCACCGCGAGCACCGCGGCGGGCACGGCGACGGCAGCCTGCCAGCGCAGCCTTCGCAGCGAGCGCTTCCGGATCGGCAGTCCCGCCGGATCAGTCGTGTAGCTCCCCGGCGTCGCGACCCCGCCGATCTCCACCGTGACCCGGCCGCGGGCGTCCGGTTCGTCCAGCCGCAGCCGTCCGGTCCGCCGGAGTTCGCGCGCCTGCTCCGGCGGGCAGTCGAGCAGCGTGAGAAAGCCGCGCGGACGGACCGTGACGCGCAGCAGTCTCGGGATCTCCTGCCCGTGGTCCCACTGAGTGGTATCCCCGTCGAGCACGGCGCGGACCTCGCGCGTTGATCCTTTCGGCGGCACCCGGCCCCACGGCCGCCACCACCACAGCGTCCCGGCGAGGAACGCGACAGCGAGCACGAGTGCGAAAACGGCGGAGCCGACCTCGTCGGGATTCGGCGGCTCGACGAAGAACCCGACGACGACGAACGCGGTGAACGCCACGGAAAGAGCGAACAGCGCAGCAGGAACCGCTCGGCGGCGGAACCACGCTCGTCGCCACGGCACGAAAGCCAGCACCATCGTCGCCGCGAGTCCGACCGGAAGGCCGATCAGCGCAGACGAGTCCCACGGGTGCACCAGGGCCGCCAAGGCGAAGAGCGCAAACCACCGCCAGCGCGGCCGGTAACCGTGCGTTTCCGTCACGATTCCACATGTCGGACACCCGCCAACCGCCGTTACCTGCGTTGTCCCGACCTGAGAGACTAAGCACATGACCGACGCTGAGTTGACGATCCCAGCAGACCTCAAGCCGGCCGACGGCCGCTTCGGCTGCGGACCCTCGAAGGTCCGCGAAGAGCAGCTCGCCGCCCTCGCCCGGTCCGGTTCCACCTACCTCGGCACCTCGCACCGGCAGAAGCCGGTCAAGTCGCTCGTCGGCCGCGTGCGCGCCGGGCTGTCCGAGCTGTTCTCGCTCCCGGACGGGTACGAGGTCATCCTCGGCAACGGCGGGACGACCGCGTTCTGGGACGCCGCCGCGTTCGGCCTCGTGCGCGAGCGCGCCCAGCACTTCACCTACGGCGAGTTCTCCTCGAAGTTCGCGACCGTCACGAACAAGGCCCCGTTCCTCGGCGAGTCGATCGTGGTGAAGGCGGATCCGGGCAGCGCGCCGGAAATCGCCTATCAGCAGGGTGCGGACCTCGTCGGCTGGGCGCACAACGAGACCTCCACCGGCGTCGCGGTGCCGGTGCGGCGTCCCGAGGGCAGCGACGGCGCGCTGGTCGCGATCGACGCGACGTCCGGCGCCGGCGGGCTCCCGGTCAAGGCCGAGGACTTCGACGTCTACTACTTCGCGCCGCAGAAGTCGTTCGCGTCCGACGGCGGGCTGTGGATCGCGCTCGCCTCGCCCGCCGCGATCGAGCGGATCGGCGAGATCGGCGGCGGCGACCGCTGGATCCCCGAATTCCTGTCGCTCACCACCGCGCTCGACAACTCGCGCAAGGACCAGACCTACAACACCCCCGCCGTCTCCACGCTTTTCCTGCTCGCCGAGCAAATCGAGTGGATGAACGGACAGGGCGGCCTCGACTGGACCACCTCGCGCACCAAGGAATCCTCGACCCGGCTCTACGATTGGGCCGAGAAAACCTCGTACACCACGCCGTTCGTGGCGAACCCGGACCTGCGCTCGCAGGTCGTCGGCACGGTCGACTTCGCCGACGAGGTCGATGCCGCCGCGGTCGCGAAGGCGTTGCGCGCCAACGGGATCGTCGACACCGAGCCGTACCGGAAGCTGGGCCGCAACCAGCTGCGCGTCGGCCTGTTCCCGGCGATCGACCCGGACGACGTCACGAAGCTCACCCAGAGCATCGAGTACGTCGTGGAACGCCTGGGCTGAACGAAAAACGCCCAAACCGCCCCGCCTGCCGCCTGGCTCGCGGGGCGGTTCGCGTTGACGACCACTCGTTCGTGACACACCGTGGTCGGCGTGTCACGGCGGTGACCGATCAGCGGGACCACGAAAATGACGGGGAAAGTGTCGTCGGATTGAGTTCGGATGGGTGAGGCGTCGGCGCGCCTCGCACGTCAAGCCGACGCGCCGTTCTAACGTGGGCACCCACAAAGGTGAACACCGGGGAGGCGAGAAATGCGGGCGTTGCGGGTGGTCGGGCTGCACGAGGACGGGAAGTCCCTCGTGCTGGAGGACCCGGCGAGCCGTACCCGCTTCCTGCTCCCGGCCGACGAGAGACTGCGTGCGGCGGCGAGGGGGGACATAGCCCGGCTGGGCCAGATCGAGATCGAGTTGGAGAGCCAGATGCGGCCACGCGAGATCCAGGCGCGAATCCGCGCGGGCGAGTCCGTCGAGCAGGTCGCGAGCAGCGCGGGCGTCTCGACGCAGCGGGTGGAGCGATTCGCTTATCCGGTGCTGCTCGAACGGTCCCGCACGGCGGAACTCGCGCAGTCGGCGCACCCGGTCCGCGAGGACGGGCCCGACGTCCAGACGCTCGGCGAGGTCATCGCCTACGCCTTCGGCGTCCGCGGCCACGACTACAACCAGGCGGCCTGGGACGCCTGGCGCGGCGACGACGGCAAGTGGGTCGTCGTGCTGCGCTGGAAGGCGGGCCGCTCCGACAACCGCGCGCACTGGTCGTTCTCGCCCGGCGCACACGGCGGAACGGTGCACGCGCTCGACGAGAACGCCGAAGTCCTGCTGAACCCGAACTCGTACGTCGCCCCGCGCACCGTGCGCGCACTGGCCCCCGCCCGCGATTCGGTGGTGCAGCCGACGCTCGACGCCGTCGAGGAACCGCGCGCGATCGAGGGCCCGGACGAGGGCGACGACGAGACTCGCGAAATCCCGCGCGTCCCGGGCGAGTCCGACGGCGACGACGCCGAGCAGCCGCGTACGAAGGCGAAGAAGAACCATCCGATCGTGCCGTCCTGGGAGGACGTGCTCCTCGGGGTCCGCACCCAGCGCGGCTGATCTCGCCTGCGCCAAGCACCCCAATGTGGCGTTGGGTGCATCCCACGCACCCAACGTGGCATTCGGTGCATCCCACGCAC
>NZ_JACGZW010000019.1 GCF_014145675.1 Amycolatopsis dendrobii | reverse complement strand
GTGATTGTGCTGACGGGCGGCGGGGGCTGGTCAAGGCGGGAAAGATGCCTTGACCAGCACCCGCCGCCCGCAGGGAGCCTTCGGACCGGTGTGGGTGCCTCGCTGGTTGGGTGCGTCGGCTGCGGTTGTGCGGTGGCGGGCCTAGCGCCCCGATGTGGCATTGGGTGCGTCAGATGCACCGAACGCCGCATTGGGCGCATCCCGGCGGGGGAGGCGGCGGGGTGGGCTGTGAAGGGCTCCTTGCGGGAATCCAAGTCCGTGAAGGGGCCCCTCACTGCCGGGCGAGTGTCGTGAGGGGAACTCTGAGTTCCTGAAGGCGGCCCTCCCGGACAGGCCTCGCGGCCGAGGGGGCAGGCCAAGAGGGCGGCGGGCAAGAGTCAGTTGTTGGAGAGCTGGCGTTTTACCTCGGCTGCGACGCGGGAGCCTTCGGCGCGCCCGGCGATTTTCGGCTGCACGGCCTTCATCACCGCGCCCATTCCGGCCATCCCGGAGGCGCCGGTTTCCGTCACTGCCTCGGTGACCAGCGCGCGCAGTTCGTCGTCCGAGAGCTGGGCGGGCAGGTAGGCGGTGAGGACCTCTGCTTCGGCTCGTTCGCGCTCCGCTGACTCCGCGCGGCCTGCCTTGTCGAAGGCCTCGGCGGCGTCGCGGCGTTTCTTCACCTCTCGGGTGATGATTTTCAGTACCTCGTCGTCGGAGAGTTCGCGAGCGCTGTCGCCCGCGGTTTCTTCGTAGCCGATCGCCGAGAGGGTCAGCCGCAGCGTTGCCGAGCGCAGCTGGTCCCTCGCCTTGATCGCGGTCGTCAGGTCGTCGTGCAGGGTCGCCTTCAGCGTGGTCATGTACCCGATCCTGGCGCCCGCCGCGGCTGGCTGCCCGCGCCGCGCCGTCGATGCGGGGGTCTTCTAGACTCGCTTCCGATGTCCGACCAGCCTGAAATCCCCTTTTCCCTTCCGGAGGTGCGGTGATGCGTCTCGTTTTCGCCGGCACCCCGGAGCCCGCCGTGCCGTCGTTGCGCGCGCTGATCGAGTCCGAGCGGCACGAGGTCGTCGCGGTCGTCACGCGGCCGGACGCCCAGGCCGGGCGCGGGCGCAAGGTGCTGCGGTCCCCGGTGGGCGCGCTCGCCGACGAGCACGGCATCGAGGTGCTCACGCCCGCCCGCGCCGGCGACCCGGCGTTTCTCGCCAGGTTGCGCGAGCTGGCGCCGGACGTCTGCCCGGTCGTCGCGTACGGGGCGTTGCTGCCGCAGTCCGCGCTCGACATCCCGGCGCACGGCTGGGTCAACCTGCACTTCTCGCTGCTGCCCGCGTGGCGCGGCGCGGCCCCGGTGCAGGCGGCGATCCGGGCGGGGGACGAGATGACCGGCGCGTCCACCTTCCGGATCGTGAAGGAGCTCGACGCGGGCCCGGTGTTCGGCGTGGTGACCGAGACGATCGGCCCGGACGACACGTCCGGCGCGCTGCTCGGCAGGCTCGCCGAGTCCGGCGCGCACCTGCTGGTGTCCACCGTGGACGGCATCGAGGACGGCACGCTCCGCGCGGTCGAGCAGCCGGGCGAGGGCATGAGCTACGCGCCGAAGGTGACCGTCGAGGACGCGCGCGTGTCGTTCGCCGACCCGGCTTCCGCGGTCGACCGGCACATCCGTTCGGTGACGCCGGATCCCGGCGCGTGGGCGGAGTTCCGCGGCGAGCGGTTCAAGCTGGGGCCGGTCACCGTGCTCGACGAACCCGGTCCGCGGCCGGGCGAGCTGGTGGTCGAGCGCAAGCGCGTGCTCGTGGGCACGGCGACGAAACCGGTGCGGCTGGGCGAGGTCCAGGCGGCCGGCAAGAAACGGATGGCGGCCACCGACTGGGCGCGCGGCACGAGGATCGACGAAGGAGAGCGCCTCCAGTGAACGAGCGTGGAGAACGGCGGCCGTCACGGCCGCAGCGGGGCCGTCCGGCTCCGCGCAAACAGGGACCGCGGCGTCCGCCGGAGATCGACCCGGCCCGCCAGGTCGCGTTCGACGTGCTGCGCGCTGTCCGCGAGAAGGACGCGTACGCCAACCTCGTCCTCCCGCAGCTGCTGCGGGAACGCCGGGTGAGCGGCCGCGACGCCGCGCTGGCCACCGAACTGACCTACGGCACCGCTCGGGCGCAGGGCCTGCTCGACGCGGTGATCGCCGCGTGCGCCGACCGGCCGATCGAGAAGACCGACCCGGTGGTGCTCGACGCGCTCCGGCTCGGCGCCTATCAGCTGCTGCGCACCCGGATCCCGGAACACGCCTCGGTAGGGTCCACTGTGGACCTCGTCCGCGCCGAAGCCGGTTCGTGGGCAACGGGATTCGCGAACGCCATCCTGCGTGCGGTGTCGGCAAAGGACGAGACGCAGTGGCTCGACGAACTGACCCCGGACGAGGCCGCCGACCCGATCGGCGCTTACGCGCTCCGCACCGCGCACCCGCGCTGGGTCGCCCGGTCGTTCGCGGAAGCACTGGGGGACAAGGGCGCCGAGCTGAAGGCCGCCCTCGAAGCGGACGACGCCCGCCCCGCGGTGCACCTGGTCGCGCGCCCCGGCGAGATCAGCGCCGACGAACTGGCCGCCATCACCGGCGGCGACCCCGCGCCGTACTCGCCCTACGGCGTGCACCTGCCCGCAGGCGCGGGCGACCCGGCCGACGCGGAACCAGTGCGCGAACGCCTTGCCGCGGTGCAGGACGAAGGCAGCCAGCTGTGCGCCATCGCCGTCACGAAGGCCCCGCTGGAAGGCTCCGACGAACGCTGGCTGGACCTGTGCGCGGGCCCCGGCGGCAAAGCAGCGCTGCTCGGCGCGCTGGCCAAGATCAGCGGCGCGCACGTGGACGCCGTCGAGAAGGCGCCGCACCGGGCCCGGCTGATCGAGAACGCGACCGAGGGCCTGCCGGTCACCGTGCACGTCGCCGACGGTCGCGAGACCGGCCTCGAACCGGGCTACGACCGGATCCTGGTCGACGCCCCGTGCAGCGGCCTCGGCGCACTGCGCCGGCGCCCCGAGGCCCGGTGGCGCCGCAAGCCGTCGGACGTCGCGGACCTCACCAAACTGCAGGGCGAACTGCTGATGGCGGCACTGGACCTGGTGCGTCCGGGCGGCATCGTCACGTACGTGGTGTGCTCGCCGCACCTGGCCGAAACCGAAGGCGTGGTAGGCGAAACCGCCCGCCGGACCAAGTCCGAGATCGTGGACGCCCGCGAGTTCTTCCCGGACGTCCCGCAGCTCGGCGACGGCCCGTACGTCCAGCTGTGGCCCCACCGACACGGCACCGACGCGATGTTCTGCGCGGTGCTGCGCAAGCCGTGACGGATCTAGGTTTGGTCGCCAGCTCGTGCGGCGGACTGGACACCCGGTTCACCGACGAGCTGGCGAAACCCGCGGTCGCCCGAGGCTGGCGGCTCGCCATCACCCTCACGCCGACTGCCTGGGGCTGGCTGAAAGCGACCGGCGGACTGGGCGAACTCGAAGCCACGACGGATCTTCCGGTGCGCGCCGCGTCCCGGCTCCCCGGCGAACCCCGGCCGCATCCGGACCCGAAGGTGTTCCTCTTCGCTCCCGCGTCGGCGAACTCGGTGGCGAAGCTGGCGCTGGGGATCGCGGACAACCAGGCGCTCACGCTGCTCGGCGATGTCCTTGGCGCGCCGGGGAGCACCATCGTCGTGGCCTATCAGATCCAGCCGGCCCGGGAGCACCATCCGGCCTGGCGGCGGCATCTGGACACGTTGACCGAAGCTGGCGTCCGGCTGCACCGGCTGGACCCGCGCCGGCCTTGGTCGGAGCCTCTCGACTTGCTGCCCTCGCCTGCGTAAAAAGCCGTGAAGGGCTCCTTGCGGGAATCAGATTCCCGCAAGGAGCCCTTCCCGGACCTCAGCGGCTCAGCGCAGGCGAAGAGCGCGCTTCACCGTGCCGAACAGGTCGGTCTGGTTGGTCAGCCCGACGACATTCGCCGCCTGCGGCCCGTAAGCCGCGATCCGGACCTGCGTCCCGGTGTGCTCCATCGAGGAACCCGGCAGCGCAGTCCCGTAGTTGAGGGTCATGTTCGCGCCCTCGTTGGTGATCAGGGTGGCAGTCTGCCCCGGCGTCTTGGCGTCGTTGGACACGATCTGACTGGTGTGCCCGTGGTCCGCGGTCACCACAACCAGCGTGTCGGTGTGGCTGCGGGCGTAAGCGAGCCCGGCGGCGACGGCCGCGTCGAAGTCGATCGTCTCGCCGATCTGGCCGCAGGGGTCGGCCGCGTGGTCCTGCTTGTCGATCGAAGCACCCTCGACCTGCAGGAAGAATCCCTTGTTGCTGCGCCGGTCATCCAGCAGCTGCAACGCCTTCTGGGTCTGCGCCACGAGCTTCGGCTGCGTCTTCGGCAGCGCCGGGTTCGCGGTGCAGCGGGTCGGCGCGGTGCCGCCCTGCGCCGCCTTCGGGCCGGTCCAGTTCACCGGCATGTTGCCCGGCGCGAACAGGCCGAGCAGCGGCTTGCCGGGACGGGCCTTCGCCAGGTCGTCAGCGGTGTTGACCACGTTGTACCCGGCGGCCTTGGCCTGCTCCAGGACCGGCTTGCCGTTGAACTGCCCGGCGGTCGCCTTTTGGTCGAAGTACTTCGCGCCGCCGCCGAGGAGGACGTCCGGGCGGGTCTGCACGAGTTGCTCGGAGATCGAGCCCGCGCCGCCGTTCTCCTTGGCGTTCTGCGCGCACTTCTTGGTCGTCTCGTCCGGGCCCTTGCAGTCGCGGTCGACGACGTGCGCGCCGAGCACGGCCGGGGTCGCGTCCTGGACCTCGGCGGTGGTCACGTCGCCGGTGCGCAGGCCGCTGCGCTTGGCGAGTTCGAGCAGCGTCGGGACCGGGTTGCCGTAGGCGTCCACGGAAATCGCGCCGTTGTAGGTCTTCGTGCCGGTCGCCCAGCCGGTGCCCGACGCCGCGGAGTCGGTGACGTAGTCCGGCTTAGCCGGGTTGCCCTTCTCGACCGCGTACGTGGTGTAGTCGCCGGTCAGCGGGAACTCGTCCATCGCGAGCCGGCCTGCCGCGCCGCGCTCGTAGTTGCGCGCCGAGGTGATCTCGGACTGGCCCATGCCGTCGCCGATGAACAGGATGACGTTGCGCGCGTGCCCGCCCTGGATCGCCTGGCGGACCTCCTGCGTGCGGTCGCCCGCTCCGGCCGAAGCGGTGCGCGCGCCCTGGTCGTCCTGGTTGCCCTGCGCGGCGATCGCGACCGGGGCGGCGGCGACCATCGCGACGCCCAGCGCGCCCGCGGCCAGCCACTTGCGGCGGCCTGCCAAGACGGTTCTCATGATTCTCCTCGGGGTGCTTCTCGTCCGGAACTTCCGGAGGTGACCCATTAGTGCTCGCCGATGTGTTCGATACGGAGAATCCGGATGAGCGCCCGGTGTCCGGAAAGCGAACTCCGGTGCGGTCACGGCCGGTGAACAGGGCGGAACCGGGTCCTTTTACACTCGGCTCGTGGCTTCACCTCTCATCGCACCCAGCATCCTGTCCGCCGACTTCGCCAAGCTCGGCGAGGAGATCGCGGCCGTCGCGCACCCCGGGCAGACCCGGGCCGACTGGGTGCACGTGGACGTCATGGACGCGCACTTCGTGCCCAACCTGACCCTCGGCCTGCCGGTGGTCCAGTCGATTCTCAAGTCGACCGACCTCCCCGTCGACTGCCACCTGATGATCGACGACCCGGACCGCTGGGCGATCGGATACGCCGAGGCCGGCGCATACAACGTCACGGTGCACGTGGAAGCCGCCAAGGACCCGGTCATGCTGGCGAAGAACCTGCGTGCCGCGGGCGCGAAGGCCGGGCTGTCGATCAAGCCGGGCACGCCGCTCGAACCGCACCTGGAGACCCTGAAGCACTACGACACGCTGCTGGTCATGTCGGTCGAACCGGGCTTCGGCGGGCAGTCGTTCATCGCCGACGTGCTGGAGAAGGTGCGCACCGCGCGCCGGCTCGTCGACACCGGGCACCTCAAGCTGCTCGTCGAAATCGACGGCGGGATCAACTCCGACACCATCGAACAGGCCGCCGAAGCGGGCGTCGACTGCTTCGTCGCGGGCTCGGCCGTCTACGGCGCCGAAGACCCGGGCCGCGCCGTCGCCGCACTGCGCGAACAGGCCGCCCGCCTCCGCGTCGGCTGACCTTCCGGCCCGGGAAGCTCCCGGGGCCGCGCGGGTGTTGGATGGAGGGGTCACCGAAGACGGTGGCCGGGCGAGGAGGCAGCAGTGTTCACGGGAATTGTCGAAGAGGTCGGCGAGGTCACCGCGGTCGAGCAGCTCACCGACGCGGCTCGGCTCACCGTGCGCGGCCCGCTGGTCACCTCGGACGCGGGCCACGGCGATTCGATCGCGGTCAGCGGCGTCTGCCTGACCGTCGTCACGGTCTCCGGCGGCGAGTTCACCGTCGATGTGGTGAACGAAACACTCCAGCGTTCGAGCCTCGCGAAGGTGGCCGTCGGCGACGCGGTGAACCTCGAGCGCGCGACCCCGGCGGGCGGACGGCTCGGCGGGCACATCATGCAGGGCCACGTGGACGGCACCGGCGTCTTCATCTCCCGCGACGAGCGCGGCGTGACGACGTTCTCCCTGCCCCCGGCCTTGTCGCGGTACGTCGTGGAGAAGGGGTCGATCGCCGTTGACGGCGTTTCGCTCACTGTCGCGAGCATCGCCGAGGACCGGTTTTCCGTCGCGTTGATCCCCACCACGCTCGAGACGACGACTCTCGGCAGGCGGGAAGAAGGCGACCACGTGAACCTCGAAGTGGACGTCGTCGCGAAGTACGTGGAGAAGCTCACTGCGCCACACGTGGCGGCGAACGCGCACAATGTGTGACATCCACCCGGCGGCGGCAGCGAAGGAGCACCCGTGAGCGAGACGAAGGCGGCCGAGCCGCAGACCGGATGGACCCCGTGCGGAGCAGGCGCGGCGGTCGACGTGGACGCCATCGAGGCCGCGATCGCGGACATCGCCGCCGGGCGTGCGGTGGTCGTCGTCGACGACGAGGACCGCGAGAACGAGGGCGATCTCATTTTCGCCGCGGAGAAGGCGACGCCGGAACTGCTCGCGTTCATGGTGCGCTACACCTCGGGCTACGTGTGCGTCGCGCTGACCGAATCCGAGGCGGACCGGCTCGACCTGCCGCCGATGTACCACACGAACCAGGACCAGCGCGGCACCGCCTACAGCGTCACGGTCGACGCGGCCGACGGCATCACCACCGGTATCTCCGCCGCCGACCGCGCGCACACCACGCGGCTGCTGGCCGACCCCGAAGCCACCGCGAAGGACTTCCGCCGCCCCGGCCACGTCGTGCCGTTGCGCGCCAAGGAAGGCGGCGTGCTGCGCCGTCCCGGGCACACCGAGGCGTCGGTCGACCTGGCCCGGCTGGCCGGGCTGCACCCGGCCGGCGTGCTCTGCGAGATCGTGTCGCAGAAGGACGAGGGCGACATGGCCCGGCGCGACGAGCTGGAAGTGTTCGCCGCCGATCACGACCTGAAGATCATCTCGATCGCGGATCTGATCGCCTACCGCAGGCGCACCGAGAAGCAGGTCGAGCGCGTCGCCGAGGCGCGGATCCCGCTGGCCGCGGGCGAGTTCCGCGCGGTCGGGTACGACAGCCTGCTCGACGGGATCGAGCACGTCGCCTTCGTCTACGGCGAGATCGGCGACGGCGAGGACATCCTGGTCCGCGTGCACTCCGAATGCCTCACCGGCGACGTCTTCGGCTCGCTGCGCTGCGACTGCGGCCCGCAGCTGGACGCAGCGCTGCAGAAGGTGGCCGACGAGGGCCGCGGGGTCGTGCTGTACATCCGCGGGCACGAAGGCCGCGGCATCGGCCTCCTGCACAAGCTTCAGGCGTACCAGCTGCAGGACGCGGGCGCGGACACCGTCGACGCGAACCTGGCGCTGGGCGTCCCGGCGGACGCGCGCGACTACGGCACCGGCGCGCAGATCCTGTGCGACCTCGGCGTCCGGTCGATGCGCCTGCTCACGAACAACCCGGCGAAGCGGGTCGGCCTCGAGGGCTACGGCCTGCGCGTCACCGGCCGGGTCGCGCTGCCGATCTCGCCGAACCCGGAAAACCTGCGGTACCTGCGCACCAAGCGCGACCGGATGGGGCACGACCTCAGCCAGCTCGAGCACTACGACCAGGTCGGCGCGTCCGACGCGGGCACGGAGGAGGACACCACGCGATGAGCGGCGAGGGGCGGCCGGAAGCCGCGCTCGACCTGCGCGACTGCAAGTCCTTGCGGCTCGCGGTCGTCGCGACGCGGTGGAACGCGAAGATCACCGACGTGCTGCTGGAGCGCGCGCTCGCCGCGGCGAAGGACGCCGGGCTGGAAGAAGAGCCCACGGTCATCCGTGTCGCGGGCGCGGTGGAGCTTCCGGTCGCGGCGCAGGCGCTGGCCCGCAACCACGACGCGGTCGTCGCGCTCGGGGTCGTGATCCGCGGCGGCACGCCGCACTTCGAGTACGTGTGCGACGCGGTCACCGCTGGTCTCACCCGGGTCGCGCTCGACGAGAGCACCCCGGTCGGCAACGGCGTTTTGACCTGCGACACCGAGCAGCAGGCCCTGGACCGCTCCGGCATGCCCGGCTCCGTGGAGGACAAGGGCTACGAGGCGGCCGTAGCGGCGCTCGACACCGCGCACGTGCTGCGCGGCCTCGGCAAGCCATGGACCGAGCGGGGATTCGTGTGAGCGTGATGACCGAGCAGCAGGCCACTTTGGTGATCCGCCCGCGCCGGGCGCTGGTCATGTGCAGTGTGCTCGCCGTGGCGCTGCTCGCGGCGTTCGTGGTCGTGGCGGTCCTGCTGCGCAGTTCGCACACCGGCGTCGTGTTCGAGGCGTCGGACCAGATCGCGATGATCGGCATCGGCGTCGCGCTGTCGGCGGGCACGATGCTGTTCGGCAACGCCCGCGTCCGCGCGGACGCCACCGGCATCGAGGTCCGCAACGTCCTCGCGCGGCGGGTGTTCACCTGGGACCAGGTGCTGTCGATCAGCTTCCCGGACGGCGCCTCGTGGGCCCGGCTGGAACTGCCGGACGACGAGTACTTCTCGGTGATGGCCGTGCAGGCGGTGGACCGCGAACGCGCGGTGACGGCGGTGCGCGCGCTGCGGAAGCTGCACCGCGCCGCCACCGAGGCCTGAGTTCCCTTACAGCTCCAGATCCACGACGATCGGCGCGTGGTCGGACGGCTGCTTGCCTTTGCGGGCTTCGCGGTCCACGTAGGAATCGGTGACCGCTTTGGCGAAAACCTCGTTCCCGTAGACGAGGTCGATGCGCATTCCCTTGTTGTTCGGGAAGTTCCCGCCGCGGTAGTCCCAGTACGTGAACGGGTGGTCGTACTTCAGCGGCCGCGGGAACACGTCGGACAGCCCGGCGTCGCGCAGCTTCTTCAGCGCCGCCCGTTCGGGTTCGGTGACGTGCGTGGATTCGGCGAACAGCGAGATGTCCCAGACGTCTTCGTCCGTCGGCGCGACGTTGAAATCCCCGAGCACGGCGAACGGACGGGCATGCCGCAGTTCTTCGCCGACGAGGTCGCCGAGCTTCTCGAACCACTCGAGTTTGTAGGCGTAGTGCGGGTTTTCCGGCTCGCGCCCGTTCGGCACGTACACCGACCAGACGCGGATCCCGCCGCACGTCGCGCCGATCGCCCGCGCCTCGGCCTGCCCGTCGAAACCCGGTTCGCCCGGCAGCCCGCGCACCACGTCGTCGAGCCCGATCTTCGAGAGGATCGCGACGCCGTTCCACCGCCCCAGCCCGTAAGCGGCGACCTCGTACCCGCGCGCGGTGATCTCGTCGGCGGGGAAGGCTTCGGTGGTGTTCTTGAGTTCCTGGAGGCAGAGCACGTCCGGAGCGGTGGTGTCGAGCCAGTCGAGCACGCGGGGCAGCCGGGGAACGATGGAGTTGACGTTCCAGGTGGCGACGCGGACGGTCATGGCTGCTCCCTGATCGTTCGGCGGGCCGGCGAGGCCAGGCTACGGCAGGCCGGTTTCTTCCGGCGAAGGCGGGGAGAAGCGATGGCGGAAGTCAGAGTCACCTACGACCGGGCAGCCGACGCGGCCTATATCTATTTCGTGGCTCCGGGTGATTCCGCGAAGTCGGCGTACATGTATCCGTGCGACCCGGTCGCGGTCGACGGGATGATCAACCTCGATTTCGGCGAGAGCGGGCAGTTGGTGGGCGTCGAGGTCCTGGCCGCGAGCAGCAAGCTGCCGCGGTACCTGCTGGACTCGGCGGAGCAGCTTTCCTGAGAGGTCGGAGCCGCCCGCATCAAGGGGTCTCACGGAAACTGTCGGACCCTCGCCATACAGTGGGGCACGTGGCTGATCCGACCACCTACCGACCTCAGCCGGGGAGCATCCCGGACTCGCCTGGCGTGTACAAGTTCCGCGACGACGCCAAGCGGGTCATCTACGTCGGCAAAGCGAAGAGCCTGCGCAGCAGGCTCAACTCGTACTTCGCCGACCTGTCCGGCCTTCATCCGCGCACGCGGCAGATGGTCACCACCGCGGCGAGCGTCGAGTGGACCGTCGTCGGCACCGAGGTCGAGGCGCTCCAGCTGGAGTACAACTGGATCAAGGAGTTCGACCCCCGGTTCAACGTCCGCTACCGCGACGACAAGAGCTACCCGGTCCTCGCGGTCACGCTGAACGAGGAATTCCCCCGGCTGCACGTCTACCGCGGCGCGCGCAAGAAGGGCGTCCGCTACTTCGGGCCGTACTCGCACGCGTGGGCGATCCGCGAGACGCTCGACCTTCTCCTGCGCGTTTTCCCTGCCCGCACCTGTTCCGCGGGCGTCTTCCGGCGGCACGGGCAGATCGGGCGGCCGTGCCTGCTCGGCTACATCGACAAGTGCTCGGCTCCGTGCGTGGGCCGGGTGTCCGCCGACGAGCACCGGGCGATCGTCGAGGACTTCTGCGACTTCCTCGCCGGGCGCACGGACGCGATGGTGAAGCGGCTCGAACGCGAGATGGCGCAGGCGTCCGAAGAGCTGGAGTTCGAGCGGGCCGCGCGGCTGCGGGACGACCTGGGCGCGTTGCGGCGTGCGATGGAGAAACAAGCCGTGGTCTTCGGCGACGGCACGGACGCCGATGTCGTCGCCTTCGCGCACGACGAACTGGAGGCCGCCGTCCAGGTGTTCCACGTGCGCGGCGGGCGCGTGCGCGGGCAGCGCGGCTGGGTGATCGACAAGGCCGAGGAAATGGACGTCCCGGCACTGGTCGATCATTTCCTCACCCAGTTCTACGGCGAGGAATCCGACCGCGCGGGCCGCGACGACGTCGAGACCGGTCCGGTCGTCCCGCGCGAGGTGCTGGTGCCGGAGCTGCCCGGGGACGCCGACGCGGTCGCCGAATGGCTGTCCGGCCTGCGCGGGTCGCGGGTGCGGCTGCGGGTCGCGCAGCGCGGCGACAAGAAGGCGCTCGCGGAAACGGTGGAGCGCAACGCCAAGGAAGCGTTCACCCAGCACAAACTGCGCCGCGCGGGCGATCTCACCGCGAGGTCCGCGGCGCTGCAGGAACTTCAGGACTACCTCGCGCTCGACAGCGCGCCGCTGCGCATCGAATGCATCGACATCAGCCACATCCAGGGCAGCGACGTCGTGGCGTCGCTGGTGGTGTTCGAGGACGGCCTGCCGCGCAAGTCCGAGTACCGCAAGTTCGCGCTGCGGGAGGCGGCGACCGAGGGCGACGTGGCGTCCATCGCCGAGGTCGTGCGCCGGCGATTCCACCGCTATCTCAAGGAAACGGCCGAAAACGCCGCTGAGGCAACGGAAACCGGCTCGGACACCGCTTCGGACACCGTGGCGGGAGCGGGGGACGAGGCAATCCGGCCGGTGCGCGCCGGGATCGACCCGGAGACCGGCCGCCCGCGCAAATTCGCGTACCCGCCGAACCTGCTGGTCGTCGACGGCGCGGGCCCGCAGGCCACCGCGGCCGCGGACGTGCTCGCCGAACTGGGCATCACCGACATAGCCGTCGTCGGGCTCGCGAAGCGGCTCGAGGAGGTGTGGCTGCCGGGCGAACCGGATCCGATGATCCTGCCGCGCACGTCCGACGCGCTGTATCTGCTGCAGCGGCTTCGCGACGAGGCGCACCGGTTCGCCATTCGCTACCACCGCGAAAAGCGCGCCAAGCGCATGCAGACGTCCGAATTGGACAGTGTGCCCGGACTCGGGCAGGCTCGGCGCACCGCGCTGATCAAGCACTTCGGCTCGGTGAAGAAGCTCAAACAGGCCCGGGTCGAGGAAATCGAAGCGGTGCCCGGTTTCGGCAGGCGCACTGCCGAGGCCGTGGTGGCGGCACTGGCCGGGGAGACCGGCGCCGCACCGCGGGCAGTACCGGGAGGGGACCAGGGGTCGTGATCGGGAAGGAAGCACAGACGTGAGTGCGGAAGAGGAAAAACGGGGCAGCGGGATGGAGGTCGCGGTCGTGTCCGGCCTGTCCGGCGCGGGCCGCTCCACGGCGGCCAAATGCCTGGAGGACCTCGGCTGGTTCGTGGTCGACAACCTGCCGCCGGAGCTGATCGCCACGATGGTGGAGCTCGGCGCGCAGGCGCGGGGGGCGATCACCAAGGTGGCGGTGGTGATGGACGTGCGCTCGCGCGCGTTCACCGACGACCTGGCCTCGGTCATCAAGGACCTGGACGCGCGCGGGTACAAGCCGCGCGTGCTGTTCCTGGAGGCCACCGACGCGGTGCTGGTGCGCCGCTTCGAATCGGTCCGCCGCGGACACCCGATGCAGGGCGACGGCAGGCTCGCCGACGGCATCACCGCCGAGCGCAAGCTGCTTTCGCCGCTGCGCGAGGAAGCCGACCTGGTGCTCGACACGTCCGCGCTGTCGGTGCACGACCTGCGCGCGAAGATCGAGGACGCGTTCGGTTCCGAAGCTAGCACGCAGACCCGCGTCACCGTGCTGTCCTTCGGCTACAAGTACGGTTTGCCGATGGACGCCGACCTGGTGATGGACGTGCGGTTCCTGCCGAACCCGTTCTGGATCCCAGAGCTGCGCGAGCACACCGGCCTCGACGGCGAGGTGCGCAATTACGTGCTGTCGCAGGAAGGCGCCGAGGAATTCCTCGACCGCTACCACCAGCTGCTGCGGCTCATCGGCGCCGGCTACAAGCGCGAGGGCAAGCGGTACCTGACGCTCGCGGTCGGCTGCACCGGCGGCAAGCACCGCAGCGTCGCGATCTCCGAGGAACTCGCCCAGCGACTGTCCAATGAGGACGGCATGGCAGTAAAGGTGGTGCACCGGGATCTTGGCCGGGAGTGACGTGCGCGCGGTGGCGCTGGGCGGAGGACACGGGCTGCACGCGACGCTGACCGCGCTCCGGCGGATCACCCGCGCCGTCACGGCGGTGGTGACGGTGGCCGACGACGGCGGGTCGTCCGGCAGGCTGCGGCGCGAACTGGGGCTGCTGCCGCCGGGCGACCTGCGCCAGGCGTTCGCCGCCTTCGCCGCGGAGGACGGCGGGCGGCTGTGGGCGGAGGTGTTCCAGCACCGCTTCGGCGGCGACGGCGCGCTCGCCGGGCACGCGGTCGGGAACCTGCTGCTCGCCGGGCTGTTCGAGGTGCTCGGCGACCCGGTGGCCGCGCTGGACGAGGCGAGCAGGCTGATGGGCATCTCCGGCCGGGTGCTGCCGATGTCGCCGGAGCCGCTGGAGATCGAAGGCGAGGTCAGCGGCCTGGACAGCGAGGACCCGGACGCGATCCGGCGGATCCGGGGCCAGGTCGCCGTCGCCAGCACGCCCGGCCAGGTGCACCGCATCACGCTGCACCCGGCCGGACGCCAGGAGCGCCCGCCGCGCGGTTGCGCGGAGGCGATCGAGGCGGTGCTGGAGGCGGATGTCGTTTTTCTCGGCCCCGGCTCGTGGTTCACCAGCGTGCTGCCGCATGTGCTGGTCCCGGATCTGCACGACGCGCTCGTGCGCACCACGGCGACGAAGGTCGTCGTGCTGAATCTTGTCCCCCAACCGGGGGAAACCGGCGGATTCTCCCCCGAGCGGCATCTGGACGTACTCTTCGAGCACGCGCCCGCGCTGCGGGTCGACGCCGTCGTCGCGGACCGTGATTCCGTCCCTGACCCGGCAAGCCTGCGCCGGGCGGCCGAACGCCTCGGAGCCAGGGCCTGCCTGGGGGCGGTGGCCGACCCGGTCGTGGCGGGACGGCATGATCCTGGTGCGCTCGCCCAGTGCATGCGAGAGGCACTCGGCCTCGGCGGGGAGCACTGTGGGTGACGGCGGGCGCGCAGCGAAAGGCAGGAGGGGCAGTACATGGCGATGACCGCCGCGGTGAAAGACGAACTGAGCCGGCTCGAGATCACGAAGATCGGGCCGCGCCGGGCGGAGGTCGCGTCGCTGCTTCGCTTCGCGGGCGGGCTGCACATCGTGGCCGGCCGGGTGGTGGTCGAAGCGGAGCTGGACACGGGTTCGGTCGCGCGGAGGTTGCGCAAGGAGATCCACGAGCTGTACGGACACCATTCGGACGTCCACGTGATCACCGCGAGCGGCGGCCTGCGCAAGGGGACGCGGTACGTCGTGCGCGTGGTGAAGGACGGCGAGGGCCTGGCGCGCCAGACGGGTTTGATCGACCAGCGCGGCCGCCCCGTGCGAGGACTGCCCGCCGCCGTGGTGTCCGGCGGAGTGGCCGACGCCGAAGCAGCCTGGCGCGGTGCCTTCCTGGCCCACGGCTCGCTGACCGAACCGGGCCGCTCGTCGTCGCTGGAAGTGACCTGCCCCGGCCCGGAAGCGGCCTTGGCCCTGGTCGGCGCGGCCCGGCGGATGGGCATCCAGGCGAAGTCCCGTGAGGTGCGGGGCGCGGACCGCGTCGTGGTCCGCGACGGCGACGCCATCGGCGCCCTGCTGACCCGCCTGGGCGCGCACACGAGCGTGCTGCAGTGGGAAGAGCGCCGGATGCGCCGCGAGGTGCGAGCGACCGCCAACCGCCTCGCCAACTTCGACGACGCGAACCTGCGCCGCTCGGCCCGCGCCGCGGTCGCGGCGGCCGCCCGGGTGGAACGCGCCCTGGAGATCCTCGGCGACACCGCCCCGGACCACCTGCTCGCCGCCGGCCGTCTGCGCCTGTCGAACCGCCAGGCGTCGCTCGAGGAACTGGGCCAGCTGTCCGATCCGCAGATGACGAAAGACGCGGTGGCCGGCCGGATCCGCCGGCTGCTGGCGATGGCGGACAAGCGGGCGAAGGAACTGAGCATCCCGGACACCGAATCGGCGGTAACCCCGGAAATGCTCGAAGAAGAAGCCTGACGCGGCGGTCGGCGGGGCGCTGCCGCTCGGCGGCCCGCCGGGATCAGCGCCGCCGGAAGTCTCGTGAGTGCCTATGCCGGTGGGAACCGGCCTGAACACTCACGAGGGTGCGCCTGCCGGCGGATCCCCGCCGCGCTGGACGGGCCCGGGACCATCGCTCGTCCCGCGAGCGTTCTGCTACGCCTTCCGTGGCGCTGACTGCTCCGTCCTGCGCTTTCCGCAAGGCACCCGCCCAGTGGGCGCCCCTCCAGGCACGCGCCCCCGGCCCCGCGGCGCCCGCCCCGCCGTCAAGGGTGCGTCCACAGTGGACAAATCACCCCCGCCACACCACCGTGTTCGCTACCGTAGGGGGCATGATCGATCTGCCGCTCTCCGTACTTGAACTCGCGCTGGTCGAGGCCGGGCAGTCGGCCACCGCGGCGCTCGAACCGCTCTCCGCTGTCGCGCGCAGGGTTGACGAGCTGGGCTACCGCAGGCTCTGGTTCGCCGAGCATCACGGTTCGCCGGCCATCGCCAGTGCCTCCCCGCAGGTGCTCGCGGCGCACGCGGGCGCGGTGACGTCGCGGGTCCGGGTCGGGTCCGGCGGGGTTCTGGCGCCTAATCACGCGCCGTTCGCGCTGGCCGAGCAGTTCGGCACCTTGTCGGCGCTCAACGGCGGCCGGGTCGATCTCGGCGTGGGCCGCGGGCCCGGTGCGCTCGATCCGGACATCATCCGGGCGCTGCGCCGCGGAGCGGAGCCGGCTCAGGAAGCCGACTATCACGCGGACGTCGACGAGCTTCTGCAGCATCTCGGCAGCGACAAGGTGCTCCCCGGCGGCGTGACCGTGCCGGAGCCGTGGCTGCTCAGTTCCAGCCCGGCGGGGGCGGAGGTGGCGGCCGAGCGCGGGTTGCCGATCGCGTTCGCGCATCACATCCGGCCGGACAACACCGCGGTCTCGCTGGAGCGTTACCGGGAGAAGTTCCAGCCGTCGAAGTGGCGTTCAGCGCCGTACGTGCTGCTGTGCGTCGAGACGATCTGCGCGGACACCGAGGCCGAAGCCGAGTACCTGTCCGGGCCGATGAACGTCCTCAAATCGCACCTGCTCGCCGGCGGCGGGGGAGACCAGCCGATGCTCACGCCGGAAGAGGCCGCCGGGTACGAGTTCGCGCCGGAGATGGTGCCGCAGCTCGAACACTTCCGCGCGGCTCAGGCTTACGGTGAGCGAGAGCAGGTCCAAGCGCGGCTCTCGGAGCTGGCGAAGCAGACCGGCGCGGACGAAATCATGGTCACGGTGCCCGTTTTCGACGCGAAGGCGCGCATCCGCTGTTACGAACTGGTGAAAGAATGAGGTGCGGCAGGGGTGACCGGCGCCGCTCCGGTCACCCCTGCCGCGGCTTTATCCGGCGAGCCCCGCGCCGGGGAACTTCAGCTGCACCACCACGTTGTCGATGGTGTCGGGCGTGCCGCCGAGCTTGTCGTTGTTCGTCGAGGTCACCCACAGGTGCCCGTCCGGCGTCTTGGTCACCGAGCGCAGCCGGCCCCAGCGGCCGGAGAACACCGCGGACACGTCGCCGACGCTGTCGCCCTTGATCTGCGTGACGAACAGCTGCTTGCCGGTCACCGCCGCGATGTAGATCCAGTCGTTCACGATCTCGATGCCCGACGGCCCGGCCTGCGAGGTCGGCCACGTCTTCTTCGGCGCGATCGTCCCCTTGCAGTCGCCGATCGTGCCCTCGCAGGCCGACCAGCCGTAGTTGCCGCCCTTCTGGATCAGGTTCAGCTCGTCCTGGCTGCTCTCGCCGAACTCCGACGACCACAGCCGCCCCTGCGAGTCCCAGGCGAGGCCCTGCGGATTGCGGTGCCCGTAGCTCCAGACGTACCGGGCGTTGCCGCCGGTGGCGTAGAACGGGTTGTCGCTCGGCGCGGAACCGTCCGGGTTGAGCCGCAGGATCTTGCCGTTGAGCGAGCTCTTGTTCTGCGCGTTGGCCTTGACCTTCGCGTCGCCGACAGTGGCGTACAGCTTGCCGTCCGGGCCGAACGCGATCCGGCCGCCGTTGTGGTACTGGTTCTTCGACATCCCGGTCAGCACCGGCGTGGTGGTCTTCGACAGCGTGGTGCCGTCGTAGGTGACCTTCACGATCCGGTTGTCGCTGGAGGACGTGTGGTACAGGTACACCGCGTGATCGGTGTTCCACTGCGGCGAAATCGCCAGCCCGAGCAGCCCGCCCTCGCCGTTCGTGGTGACCACGCCGGGGATCTTGCCGAGCGTCGTCTTCTTGCCGTCCGGGGTGATCTGCAGCAGTTCGAACCGGTCCCGTTCGGTCACCAGCGCGTTGCCGTTCGGCAGGAAACCGACCGCCCAGCCGAGGTCGACCTTCGCGATGTCCTTGTCGTACGACGGGATTCCGCCGCCCGCACCGCTGCTGCTGGTCGTCTTCGCGGTGACCGCGTTGCTCGCCGCGGAGGCGTTCCCGTTGGGGTCACGCGCCTTCACGGTGAATGTGTAGGACGTGTTCGGCTTGAGGTCGGTGACCGTCGCCGAAGTCTGCGAGGTGGTCGAGACGATGTCGTTGCCCTGGTACACGTCGTAGCCCGCGATCGAGCCGCTGTCGTCGGTGGAAGCCTTCCAGGACAACGAAATGCTGTCCGAAGTGCTGCCGGTGACCTTGAGCGAACCGGGCACGCTCGGCGGGGTTTTGTCGTCGCTGGGCGGGGTTTTCACGCCGACCACGTTGCTCGGCTGCGACGGGTTGCCCGCCGCGTCGTAGGCGATCACCGAGATGTCGTAGGAGGTGTTCGGCGTCAGCTGGTCGACGGTCGCCGAGGTGGTCTTGCCGTCCACGACCTTCAGCGTGTTGCCGCCGCGGTTGATCTCGTACCGCGTGACGCCGACGTTGTCCGTCGCCGCGTCCCAGCGGAAATCGGCCGCGGTCGGCCGGATGTTCGACGCCTGGAAGTTCTTCGGCGGCGTCGGCGGCTCGGTGTCGGCCGGGGCGGAGAAGCTGTCGGTGATCTTGTCGGTGTTGGGCCCGCCGTTCGCGGACGCCGAAACGGTGCGCACGTGGTTGACGCCCGCGGTGAGCTGGACGGTCGCGGTGACGGTCTTCCACGTCGTCCAGGAACCGGTGCCGGGGAAGGAAACCGTGCCCTTGTCGCCTCCGTCGACCACGAGCTTCATCGGCCGGTCGTCGGCGGTTCCGTTGGCGTAGCGGAAAGTCAGCGTGTGCGTGCCGGCCTGTGCCGCGTTGACCGAGTAGTCGGCGTAGCTGCCGACGAGGTTGTCGAAGTCCACGAATCCCTTGCCGGAGTAGCCGGAGTGGTTCGTGGCGATCTTGGCCTGGGAGAGCGTCGCGTCCTCGGACTCGTAGTCCCCGGTGGCCGCGGTGGCGGTCACGGGGGTCAGCAGTGCGCAGCCGAGCGCGGTCGCCGCGGTACCGGCGAACAGCGCGCTCAACGTCGAGCGTCGTGCCACGGGGGCCTCCTGCTTGAGGGGGATCGGGGCGGCGGCGGGGAACTGCACAGTCTTCGTTAGGAAACTTTCCTATTTATCGGGACAGATCACACACCCTCGGCAGGTGCGGTGTCAATAGTGCGATCGCGGCATTACGCTCCGCAGCCGTGGCCGCGGAGCGTGCGCCGAAAGAAGCGACGGGTCAGAACCCGGCGATGTCCGCCCGCGCGATCACCTTCGTGATCCTCGCCCGGACGAGGGATTCTTCCGGGACGGCGTTGCGCTTGCCGTAGGCCAGGCCGTTCTCCTCGCCCATGTACCGCGCGCCGAGCCGGGTGGCCCACTCCAGCATTTCGTCGAGGTCGTGGTGCAGTTCGGCCTCGGCGGTGAACTGGACGTACGAGAACGGCGGCCGCTGGTCGTCCACGGCGAGCGAGATCCGCGCGTCGCGGCGCAGGGCCTTGCCCTTGAGCGTGTCCGTGCCGGTGGTGAAGATCAGCTCGTCGCCGTCCGGGCCCTCGTTCAGCAGGAACCACACGGGCGTGACGACCGGGGCTCCGCTGGCCCGCACGATCCCCAGCATCCCGGTCCGCGTGCCCTCGCTCGCGAACTTCCACCACTCCGCCCTGGTCATCTCCCGCATGCCCGCCACGCTAGCCGTCCGCGTGTGCGGGCGCTCGGGCAGGCCGACTAGCCTGACCTGCTGTGCGATACGACGAGATGGGCGCCGCTGGGCTCGCCGACGAGGGGCTGACCCGTCGGCTGAAGGCGCTCGCCTGCACCGCGCCGTTGCACGACCTCGACGCGCGCAAGGCGAAGCTCGACTGGGCCGACGCCACGGTGTACCAGATGGCCGAGATCGCGCTGCACACGATCGACCAGGTCACCATCGCGATGGACTTCGACACCGGGGCGGGCCACGACCAGGTCATCGACCGGCTGCTGCCGTTCATCTCGCTGCAGGCGCCCTCGCGGATGCCGGAAGAGCACGTGCGCGTCGCGAAGTGGGTGCTGGACAACCTGATCAACGTCGGCACGACCGACCGCGGCTTCCGGCGCGTGTACGGCTCGCTCGGCCCCGGTGGCTACCAGCGCCGCCAGTTCGACTTCAAGCTCCTGGTCGAACTGGCCGCCCCGGACGGCGAGGTGTACCTGCGCGCCACCGACGAGGCGATCAACGTGCTGGTCGGCGCGCTGGACACGGACGTCGAATCGGCGCAGATCGCGGCCGAGGTGAAGCTGGAGAACCTGATCAACCGCGGCCGCCTAGCCGACGCGAAGCTCGCCGCGGAGCAGGCGCGCTACCGCACCGTGCAGTACGGCGAGACGCTGCGCGCGAAGCTGGACGCCACCCGCCGCGACGTGCGCGCGGTCGACTGGGAGAGCGAGGTGCCGGAGCTGATCGAATCGGCGCTCGGGCACATCGAGTCCCGGTTCCGCGCGGAGAACGCGATCCTGAAGAACATCACCACCGCGCGCGACGAGTCCGAGGACGCCGACCACAAACGCCGCGCGGCCGAACTGGTCGACATCGTCGCCGACTGCATCCGGCGGCACACCAAGCTCCAGTCGCGGATCGCCGACGCGGGCGCGGTCTTCCGCGCCGAACAGGACCGCCAGCAGTTCTCCGGACCGCCGCAGCGGGCCACGATCGACCTGTTCGGCCAGCTCCTGATGCCGACGCTCGGCCTGCCGCTCGCCGACGCCACCGCGCCCGCCGAGCACTTCTTCCACGCCGTCGCGGGGATCGCGACGCCGGTCGTGCCGTCGCTGTCCTCGCTGGTGTCGCTGCTGCTGCGGCCCGCCCCGGAACGCGACCAGCTGGTCGGCGAGGTGCCGGAGCCGGAGCTGGTGCCCGCCGAGGTGACCGACCGCTTCGGCGACGACGTGTGGCGGCTCGCCGACGAACTGCTCGACCTGCCCGATGTCCCGCGCCGGCTGTCCGGGCTGCTGGAGGACGCGCGCCGCTCCGGGCAGCCGCACCTGGCGTCCCTGGTCGCGCTGCGTGCCCTGCACGCTTACAGTCCCGAGGTCGGCGCGGCGCGCCGGCAGGGGGAACGCCACGTGCTGCTCGCCGTCGACGACGGCACCCTGCTCGACGACCCGGAGTTCGGCGGGGCCGATCTGCTGCTGTCCACCGCGGAGGTCGAACGAGCTGACGACGAGACCGAGGAGGTCGCTTGAGCACCTTTCTCTCGGAGCGCCTCGAACGCCCCAATGTGGCGTTGGGTCCATGTGACGCACCCAATGTGGCATTCGTTGCGTGTGACGCACCCAATGCCACATTGGGGCGCTTTGCGGCAAGCCGCGACGAGACCGAGGAGGTCGCCTGATGCCGGTGACGCACACGAGCGTCGACGCCGAGGCCGCCGCGCGCCTCGTCGCGTTCGGGATGCGCCCGAAGCAGCTGCCCGCCCGCGACGTCGTGTACGGCGAGCTGGTGCGCCGTTACGGCGAGGACAACGCGTTCAAGGCGCTCACCCACGCGGTCGCGTCCGGTCTCGGGCTGATGGTGCTGGAGGTGACGCAGCAGGCCGGCTGCGTGCTCGCGGCCACCGACGAGTCCGTCTTCGAGATCAAGATGGACAGCTACGCGCGGCAGGCCAAGATCCGAGAACGGCGCGAGACGGAAAAGGTGCTGCACGGCCTGATCCATCTCGCGACGGCCGCGCTCGGCTATCCGCGGCCGGACGACCTGGCCAACGACACCTACATCGGCCGGGTGAGTGTCGAGCAGGTCGACGCGATGGTTCGCGAAGCGGCGCGTGTGCTCGACGAGCGCGCGCAGTTGGCCGAGGCGAACAACGACCCGCTCGCGGACGCGCCGGAGCTGGAGCAGGCGTGGCGCGCGTACGCTCGTCGGCCGGCCGCCGCGGCGACGAAGGACGGCCGGATGGCGGCGGACACGACGCGCGGCATGGTGTCGCGCGCGCTGCGATTCCTTGCCGATCAAGGCTTTTTGGTGCAGGTGAGCGACGAGCAGGGCGGCACTTACCGCACGACGCCGCGGTACCAGATCCAGGTGCGCGAACTGGCCGCGGACGCCGCGTTCGACGACCTGCTCGCGCTCGACGTCGTCGCGGTCGCCGGGGCCGGGGGAACGCTGCGCGCGACAGCCTCGGACACGCTGCAGTAAGAGGGGACGGGAATGTACGAGCTTTCGCGGGTCCGCCTGCATTCGGTGGGCCCGGCGGGCGCCCGGTACCAGGACGTGGTGCTGGACTTCAGCGGCGTCGGGGCCACGATCACCGCGCCGAAGCAGGACGCGCTGTTCTCCGCGGGCATCCACGCCGGCGGCCCGGTGCGCCGCCCGTCGCCGGCGAGCGTGCTGTTCCTGGAGAACGGCGGCGGCAAGTCCGTGCTGATCAAGCTGATCTTCTCGGTGATGCTGCCCGGGCGGCGCCAGGTCGTCGGCACCACGAGCACGAAGGTGCTGGAGAAGTTCGTGACGGCCAAGGACGTCGCGCACGTGGTGCTGGAGTGGCTGCACGTCGAGACCGGCCAGCGGGTGATCACCGGCAAGGTGTCGGAGTGGCGCGGGCACGTGACGTCCGCGGACTCGGAGAACCTCGTCGACTCCTGGTACTGCTTCCGCCCGACCGCCGACGTCGCCCTCGATTCGCTGCCGCTGACCGAGGACGGCAGGCTGCTCACCATGTCCGGGTTCCACGACCGGATCGCGGGCGCGGCGATGGCCGAACCGGAGCTGGAGCTGTTCTGGACGCGCCGCCATCACGAATGGACCGGGCGGCTCGACCAGCTCGGCCTCGACACCGAGCTGTTCCGCTACCAGCGCGCGATGAACGCGGGCGAGGGCGAGGCGGCCGATGCGTTCCAGTTCTCCACCGACGAGGCGTTCGTGGAGTTCCTGCTGCGCGCGGTGCTGTCCGAGGACGAGCCGAAGGACCTCGCCGAGGTCGTGTCGACGTACGCGAACAACCTCGCGCAGCGCGGCGATCTGATGGCGGAGAAGGAATTCGTCGAGGGCGCGCTGGAACTGCTCGGTCCGCTGGCCGAGGAGGAAGGCGTGGCCGCGGCTTCGCGGCGGATCGCGGATTCGGCGCGCGAGGATCTCGGCGAGCTGGCCGGGCGGATCCACGCGCGCAACGAGCTCGAGAACGCGCGGCTGTCGGGGCTTGAAGAGCACGTCGAGGAAGTGCGGAGTGCGGAAAAGCTCGCCGAGGGCGATCATCGGCGGCTGACCGCGGGTGTGACCGAGCTGCGTCGGCTGGTCGCGGTGCTGCGGTTGGAAGAAGCACAGATCGAACGCGAGCGCGTCGACGGCGAGCTGGCCGAGGCGAAGACGCAGGCTGAAGCGTGGCGCGAAACCGCGACGGTGCTGAACCGGTTGAACGCGGCGCGCAAGGCGAAAGACCTGCGTGAACTGGTCGGAAACCGCGAAGAGAAGGCGAAGCCCGCGTTGGCCGCGCGGGATGCGGCGGCGGTCGCGTTGGGGCGCGGTTTGCTTTCGCTGGCGCGTGACGCGCAGCGGCAGGCGGACAAAGCCGAGGCGCACGCGGACGCGTTGCGCGCCGAAGCGGAGAAGGCGCAGACCGAGCGGGACGAGGCGGCGAACCTGGCTGCTGGCCGCCGGGCCGAGGCGCGCGGGTTGTCGTCGCGGATCGCTGAGCTGCGCGAGGAAATCTCCGAGTCGGTCCGAAGCGGACTGTTGACCTCTGGGGCGGACGTCGCGGAGGCGGCTCGGTCGGCGCGGGCGGAAGCCGAGGCCGCGGCGGCGGAATCCGTTCGCCGGGAACAGGAACTCGACCGGGTCGGCGAGGATCTGCAGGCGGCGCAGCGTTCGGTGAACGAGGCGCACCAGCTCGCCGGGTCCACTCAGGATCGTCTCGTGCGGGCGGCTGAAGACCTCGAACGCGCGCATCGGCGGACCGACGCGTTGGCCGCGGAACCGCGGTTGATGGAGTTGCTCGGCGCGGACGACGTCAAGCTGGAGAGCGACCTTCCGGTGCTGCTGCAGCGTTTGCGCGACGCGAGCGCGGCGGTGGAGAAGGAACAGACCGCGCTTCGGATGGAGGAGTCTGCTGACGAACGGGCGCTGGCCGCGCTCGGGTCGGGCGGGCTGCTGCCGCCGCCGGAGGACGTCCAGGCGGCGCTGGACGCGTTGGAGCAAGCCGGGATCACCGCGTGGTCGGGCTGGCGTTATCTGTCCAAACTGGACTCCGTGCGGCGTGACGAGGTGCTGGAGCGGATGCCGCAGCTCGTCGCTGGCGTGCTGCTGAACGATGCGGCACAGGTCAAGCGGGCGCGCGAAGTGCTGGCGGCGTCGCGGCTGTTGCCGAGCGCGGTGATCGCGGTGGGGACCACCGATGCGTTCCAGAAGGACGGTCCGGCAGCGGCGGGCGTTGAGTTCCTCGTGCCGCCGAACCCGGCGATGTACGACGAGGAAGCCGCCGACACCGAGCGGGAAGCCGTAGCGCAGCGGCATGCCGAACGGCAGCGTCGGCTGGAGCAGCTGTCGGAGTCGCTGGCGGCCGACGGCGCGTTGACGTGGAAGCTCACCACGTGGCGCGAGGACTATCCGGCCGGCGCGATCGGGACGCTCGCTGAGCAGGCCGAAAGCGCTCGCGTCGCCCGGGAGACCGCGCAGGCCGCGCTCGCGCGGGCCGAGGCGGAATTCGCCCGGTTGAGCGAAAAAGTCACCGCCTTGCGTGAGCGAGTCCCGGCGTTGCGGACCGCTTCGGCGGAGGCCGAGGAGAAGGCGCGTCGGCTCGGCGAGCTGTCCACGCGGGCCGCGCGCGTCGCCGAATGGACCGAAGAAGTCGAGCGGGCAACGGAAATCGCGGAACGCGCGGAGACGTCGGCGGCCGAAGCGTCGGCCCGTGCGGCTCGGTTGCGCGAGCAGGCGGCGGAGGAACAGCGGACCGCTGACGGACACCGTCGCACGGTCACCACCGCGCGGTCCGAGCTGGCCGAGGTGCCAGGTGCATCCGAGCTGCCGGAGGACGTCGAGGCGCCTTCGGAACCGGTGGACGCGTTGCGGCGTACCTTCGCGTCGGCTTCGGAGGCGTACGCGAAGGTCGAGGTCGGCAGCGATCTCCGGGCCGAGCTGGAGCAGGCCGAATCCGCCGAAGCGGCGGCGTCGTCCGCGTTGGAGGCGCTGGACGAACAGGTCCGGGTGCGCGCTGCGGCATTGCTGGAGACGCCGGACGGTTCGGACGCTTCCGCCCGGGCGGCGGCATTGGCGCGGGCGCGACGAGTCGTCGATGCTTTGGAAGAGGAACGCACCGAGGCGATCGGCCAGGTGTCGACGCGTCGGGCGGAGCTGGACGTGCTGCCGTTGCAGACCGGTGTCGCCTCTCCGGCCGAGCGCCCGCGCGATATCGAGCACGGCCTCGAGCTGATCGACGCGGCCTCGCTGGAAGTGTCCGCGGCGGCCCGGAAGTGGGAAGAGCTGCAGGAACGCCGAGCGGCGGCGGAAGCGACGCTGGACGCGGCCAAGGCTTCGGCGTCCGGTTTCGGGCTGCTGTCGGAATCGCTGGCGCACTTGCGCTCGGACGAGCCAGCGGAAGCCTACGACGGCGATGTCGAGTCCGCGCGGACCCGGTACAACCAGCTCAACACCGTCCTGAACGACGCGCAGTCGGCGGCCGATTCCGGCGACCGCAGGGTACGGGCGGCGGCGGACCAGCTGGCGCAGTACGCGACCGAGAAGCGGTTCGAAAAGCTCAGCACGCCGGTGCGGCAGCAGGTGATTTCCGTGAAGCGGGACCAGCTTCCCGCGCACGCGGCGGAATGGGGCGAGGCGCTGCGGCCCCGGCTGCGGACGCTCACCGACGACCTCGCGCAGATCGACCGCCACCGCGGCGGCATCATCACGCGGCTGCAGGGGATGGTCGAAGGCGCGCTGCGCACCCTGCGGTCGGCGCAGCGCGTCTCGCGGCTGCCGGACGGGCTCGGCGACTGGTCCGGCCAGGAATTCCTGCGGATCCGGTTCACCGAGCTGGAAGACCACGTGCTGGCGGAAAAACTGGGCGAGGTCGTCGACGAGGCAGCCGCGGGCAAGACCGCCGACGGCCGCGACGTGAAGCGCGACGGGCTGTCGCTGGTGCTGCGCGGGGTGCACGTCGCCGCGCCCAAGGGGTACCGGGTCGACATGCTCAAGCCGGATTCCGTGCTGCGCACCGAACGCCAGCGGGTGTCGGAAATCCGCGACGTGTTCTCCGGCGGCCAGCAGCTGACCGCGGCGATCATCCTGTACTGCACGCTGGCGGCTTTGCGGGCCAACAACCGGGGCAAGGCGCGGAACCGGCATTCGGGCGTGCTGTTCCTGGACAACCCGATCGGCCGGGCGTCCGCCGGGTATCTGCTGGAACTGCAGCGGGCCGTCGCGGAGGCGCTGGGCGTGCAGCTGATCTACACGACGGGCTTGTTCGACGCGGGCGCGCTGGCGGAATTCCCGCTGATCGTGCGGCTGCGCAACGACGCGGACCTGCGGGCCGGGCGGAAGTACCTGTCGGTGGACGCGACGATCCGGAATTCCCTCGACGACCTCGGGGATCCGGACGGGGTGGCGCGGCTTTCGGCGACGCGGATGTTCAGCCGTTCGTCTGTCGTGGCGGATCCGGCTGCCGAAGAAGAACAACCGGCTTGACGGCTGGCGCGCGGTCTGCCCGGATGGCATACCGCGCGCCGGACCCGTCAGTCGACGGGCAGGTACGCCAGCCCGTGGCCGCCTGCTTCGGTGTCCAATGCGGTCACCAGAGCGCGGGTCTCGGATCGACAGCCTCCGCTGGCGCGGCCCGCCACTGTCAAGGTCCACAAAGGACACGAACGGCGCTTCCTTGTCCGCCGGGGCACGCGACAAGGCGCGATCGACGCCGCACTCGCCCAGCTGAGCTTGCGCCGCTGGGTAGCCGTGGTCGTGCCCGAGGCCTCGCGCCTTGGTCTTGGCGAGCGAAAGCGACCTGGTGACCATCGGCATCGCAGGCTGGCCGGATCCTGGCTGCTTTGGACCCGCGAACCTTCCCGCTCCCGCTCGTCCGGCCATGCGTCGAACTGGGCCTCGCACCCCCCCTTGCCCGGCCCGGGTCGGGTTCCGGAGCCCCGTGTGCACCGCGCTGCTCGCGTGCCGCTGACCAGCACAGATCCGTTTTTGTCGGACCTTGCTGGTAGGAATCAAGCCGTGAAGATGACCCTCGCCCAACGCCGGGCCCGCCTCGGCGTACGCCACCATCTAGCGGCACGGGCGACGACCGTCGAGGAAGCAGTCGACGGCGTCGTCGCGCTGCATGCCACCGATCCCGCTTCCGTGTACCTGTCCGTCTGGTCGCGAGTGCGCGACGTCTCGGTCGCCGACGTCGAGGACGCGCTGTACTCCCGGCGCACCCTGCTGCGCATCCTCGGCATGCGGCGCACCGTTTTCGTCACCGACGTCGCCACCGCCGGTTCGGTGCAAGCCGCGTGCTCGTACGACATCGCCGCCCGCCAACGCCGCCTGCTGGAAAAGCAACTGGGCACCCTCGGGCATCCAGAGAACGTGCCACGTCCCGGCGAATGGCTGGACGAGGTCATGGCGAGCGTCGAAAAAGCCTTGCGCGCCAGGGGAACGGCGACCGCCCACCAGCTGGCGGACGACGAACCGCGCCTGCGGCAGCAACTGCTGATGGCGAAGGGAAAACCGTACGAGTCGATCGGCAACGTCACCAGCCGGGTGCTGTTCCAGCTGGCCGCGGAAGGCCACATCGTGCGGGGACGCCCGCGGGGGAGCTGGCAAAGCACGCAGTACCACTGGTCCCCGCTGACGGATTGGCTGGAGAGTGCTTCCGGCTCTGGCACCGGAACCAAGTCCAGCGGTACTGCCGACTGGCCCGGCCTCTCCGAAGACGAAGCCCGAGCCGCCCTCGCCCGGCGATGGCTGCACGCCTTCGGCCCCGCGCCAGTCGCCGACCTCCGCTGGTGGACCGGCTGGACCGCGGGCCAAACGAAAAAGGCACTGACCGCCGTCGCCCCCGCCGAGGTCGACCTGGACGGCGAACCAGCGATCGCCCTGCCCGGCGACCTGGCCCCGGTCGGCGGCCCCGCCCCATGGATCGCCCTGCTGCCAGCCCTGGACCCGACCGCGATGGGCTGGCAGTCCCGGGACTGGTACCTGGGCCAGCACCGAACCGCCTTGTTCGACCGCAGCGGCAACATCGGCCCGACGGTCTGGAGCGACGGGCGGATCGTCGGAGCATGGGCCCACCGGCCGTCGGGCGAGGTGGCTGTGCGCCTGCTGGAGGACATCGGAACCGAGAAGACGGCAGAGGCGGAGTCCGAGGCGGCACGGCTGAGCGCATGGCTGGGGGAGGCGCGGGTGGTGCCGAAGTTCCGCACTCCGGCGGAGAAGGAGCTGGCCGGGTAGACACAGGTGTGCACGCCGCCGCCAAGACCGGTCGGGCGGCGGGAGGGATCACTGGCCGAATGCCTCGGTGGTCCGGCCTGCCCGGTGGCTGGGCTGCTTGGCGATCGGGTTGCTGGTGGCTGGGCAGCCTGGCGATCGGGTTGCTGGTGGCTGGGCTGCTCGGCGATCGGGCTGCTGGTGGCTGGGCAGCCCGGCAGTTCGTGTTCCGCGCAGTTCTCTCTCCGGCGCCGGAGAGAGAACTGCCGTCCTCCCAGCGCCGGAGAGGTGAGCGCCGGACTGATGCCGTCGCCGAAGCCAGTCGCCCTCTGCTCAGCGCCGCCTGGTCGCCCTCGGCCGTTCTTAGCCTCGACGGCCTGACTGCCCGCCCTCATGCCTGGTCAGCCCCCGGCTGCCCGCGCCCAGCCTCGGCCGCCTGCGGTGCCGTGCCCCATCGCGACCTCCGGGACCGGCCCGTCCGCGCCGAGCCTGTCCGCTTCGACCCAGCCACTTGCCCGCGGCCTCCGGGGAGCAAGCCGCGTTCGCGCCGAGCCTGTCCGCTTCGACCCAGCCACTTGCCCGCGCGGCCTCCGAGGAGCAAGCCGCGTTCGCGCCGAGCCCGTCCCGAACCCCGCCCCGCCGAGCCCTCTCGGCCGAAACCCCCGCCGCACCCCGCGCGCCACCCCGCCCGGCGAAACCGTCCCGACAGCGTGAACCGGGGCACCAAGACCGATCAAGCCACTGGTCCGCTCCCGCCGCCCGGCTCCGGGGGAGCGCTCGCCCCGTTTTCGCCCCTCACCCGGCTGAGCTGGGTTCTTAATCGATTCTTGACGTCTCCCGGCAGTGGTGGAAGTCTCGTCAGGGCAGTCCGGGGCAACGGGGCCCGCACGCTAGGGTTGCACCGATTCCGGAAGTCGCAGAAGTCGTCCGGGGCGGGCGCCCCGGGGAACTTCCGCAGTGACCAACTTCAGCGGTCGGCGGCCGGCGCGCCGCCGCCGTGATCAACACCAGAGGAGTGGCAGCAGTGACCGTTCGCGTAGGTGTCAACGGCTTCGGCCGGATCGGCCGCAACTTCTTCCGTGCCGTGAAGGCGAGCGGTCACGACATCGAGGTCGTCGCGTTCAACGACCTCGGCGACGTCGCCACCATGGCCCACCTGCTCAAGTACGACTCGATCCTCGGCCGCTTCCCGGGCGAGGTCAGCGTCTCCGACGAGGGCATCGTCGTCGACGGCAAGACCATCAAGGCCCTCGCCGAGCGCGATCCGGCCAACCTGCCCTGGGGCGACCTGGGCGTGGACGTCGTCGTCGAGTCGACCGGCTTCTTCACCAACGCCGACGCCGCCAAGGCGCACATCGCGGGCGGCGCGAAGAAGGTCATCATCTCCGCGCCCGCCAAGGGCGAGGACCTGACCGTCGTCCTCGGCGTCAACGACGACAAGTACGACGGCTCGCAGACGATCATCTCGAACGCGTCCTGCACCACCAACTGCCTCGGCCCGCTGGCCAAGGTCCTCAACGACGCCTTCGGCATCGAGCAGGGCCTGATGACCACGATCCACGCCTACACGCAGGACCAGAACCTCCAGGACGGCCCGCACAAGGACCTGCGCCGCGCCCGCGCCGCCGCCCTGAACGTCGTCCCGGCCTCCACCGGCGCGGCCAAGGCGATCGGCCTCGTGCTGCCGGAGCTGCTCGGCAAGCTCGACGGCTACGCGCTGCGCGTCCCGGTCCCGACCGGCTCGGCCACCGATCTCACCGTGACCCTCAAGAAGTCCGCCACGGTCGACGAGATCAACGCGGCGTACAAGGCCGCTGCCGAGGGCCCGCTGGCCGGCATCCTGAAGTACTCGGTCGACCCGATCGTGTCCTCGGACATCGTCACCGACCCGGCGTCCTGCATCTACGACTCGCCGCTCACCAAGGTGATCGGGAACCAGGTCAAGGTCGTCGGCTGGTACGACAACGAGTGGGGCTACTCCAACCGCCTCGCCGACCTGATCAAGCTCGTCGGCTCGAAGCTCTGAACCTGATGAGCGTCAAGAACCTCGACGACCTGCTGGGTGAGGGCGTTCAGGGCCGCTACGTGCTGGTGCGCAGCGACCTGAACGTCCCGCTCGACGGGTCGGCCATCACCGACGACGGCCGGGTCCGGGCCGCGCTGCCGACGATCAAGAAGCTCGCCGACGCGGGCGCGAAGGTCGTCGTCACCGCGCACCTCGGCCGCCCCAAGGGCGAGCCGGACCCGAAGTTCACGCTCGCGCCGGTCGCGAAGCGGCTGGGCGAACTGCTCGGCTCCGAGGTCCCGCTGGCCGGCGACCTCGTCGGCGAGTCGGCGAAGGCGCTGGTGGCCGGACTGGCCGACGGCGATGTCGTCCTGCTGGAGAACGTGCGCTTCGATGCGCGCGAGACCAGCAAGGACGCGGTCGACCGGTCCGAGCTGGCGGCTGAGCTGGCCGCGTTGACGCCGGGCGGGGCATTCGTCTCCGACGGCTTCGGCGTCGTGCACCGCAAGCAGGCCTCGGTCTACGAGATCGCCGCGGTGCTCCCGGCGTACGCGGGCGGCCTCGTGCTGGCCGAACTGGACGTGCTGAAGAAGCTCACCGACGACGTCAAGCGCCCCTACGTGGTCGCGCTCGGCGGCTCGAAGGTGTCGGACAAGCTCGGTGTCATCGCGAACCTGCTCACCAAGGTCGACCGGCTGCTCATCGGCGGCGGCATGGCGTACACCTTCCTCAAGGCCAAGGGCTACGAGGTCGGCACGTCGCTGCTGCAGGAGGACCAGCTGGAGCAGGTCAAGGGCTTCCTCGCCGAGGCCGAGAAGCGCGGCGTCGAACTGGTGCTGCCGGTCGACGTGCTCGCCGCCGACGGGTTCGCGGCCGACGCGGCGCACGAGGCCGTCGACGTCACCGCCATCCCGGCCGACCGCATGGGCCTCGACATCGGCCCGCGCAGTGCCGAGCTGTTCGCGCAGAAGCTCGCCGACGCGGCGACCGTCTTCTGGAACGGCCCGATGGGCGTCTTCGAATTCGAGGCGTTCGCGGGCGGCACCCGCGCGGTGGCCGAGGCGCTCGTGAAGAGCGACGCGTTCACCGTGGTCGGCGGCGGAGATTCGGCCGCCGCGGTGCGGCAGCTGGGCCTTCCCGAGGACGGCTTCTCGCACATCTCCACCGGCGGCGGTGCCTCGCTGGAATACCTGGAAGGCAAGGAGCTGCCCGGCGTGGCGGCGCTGGAGGGGAAGAACTAAGTGGCACGCAAGCCCCTGGTGGCAGGCAACTGGAAGATGAACCTCAACCACCTCGAGGCCATCGCCCTGGTGCAGAAGATCGCCTTCGCGCTGCCGGAGAAGTACTACGCGAAGGTGGACGTGGCCGTGCTGCCGCCGTTCACCGACATCCGCAGCGTGCAGACCCTGATCGACGCCGACAAGCTCTCCCTGACCTACGGCGCGCAGGACCTGTCGCCGCAGGACTCGGGCGCGTTCACCGGCGACATCTCCGGCCCGATGCTGGCGAAGCTGGGCTGCAGCTTCGTCACCGTCGGGCACTCGGAGCGGCGCGCGATCCACGGCGAGACCGACGAGCTGGTCAACAAGAAGGTCAAGGCCGCGCTCAAGCACGGCATCACGCCGATTCTGTGCGTGGGCGAGGAACTCGAGATCCGCGAGGCGGGCGAGCACCTCGAGCACACCCGCAACCAGCTGATCGAGGGCCTCAAGGGGCTCAAGGCCGAGCAGGTGCAGGCCGTCGTGATCGCGTACGAGCCGGTGTGGGCCATCGGCACCGGCAAGGTCGCGACCGCCGCCGACGCCGAAGAGGTCTGCAAGTCCCTGCGCGGGACGCTGTCGGAGAAGTACGGCGACGAGGTCGCCACCGCGGTCCGGGTGCTCTACGGCGGCTCGGTGAAGTCCGGGAACGTCTCCGAGCTGGTGGCCGCGGACAACATCGACGGCGCGCTGGTCGGCGGCGCGAGCCTGGACGGCGAGGAGTTCACCAAGCTCTGCGCGCTCGCCGCCGGTGGCCCGCTGCCCTGATCGTGGGCACTACCGGGTAGCCTGTGTGTTCGGTCCGTCACTAGAGCAGTGGACGAGTCCAGGGGTACGGTGAAGATCCGCACGCTGGTGCGGGTCCGGCCGTACCCCTGCATGCTCCGACAAGCACAGAGGATGACATGAAGCTGTTCCTGCAAATCCTGTTGATCGCCTCCAGCGTGCTGCTGGTGGTGGCCGTGCTGCTGCACCGCGGCCGGGGCGGCGGCCTGTCGTCGCTGTTCGGCGGGGGGATGCAGTCGAGTCTCGCGGGGTCCAGCGTCGCCGAGAAGAACCTCGACCGGATCACGCTGCTGCTCGGAGCCATCTGGCTGATCAGCATCGTGGGTCTCGGCCTCCTGCTCAAGGTCTGACCGGGTCCCCGGAAGGGGACTTGCGATCGGCGTGCCTATTGGGGGGCGCGCCGCCGATTCCAACGGGTGAGGATTCATGGTTGGCGGTAACGCGATTCGCGGCACCCGCGTGGGTGCCGGTCCTTCGGGCGAATCGGAGCGGGGTGAATCGGCGCCACGGCGCCGGGTGTCGTATTGGTGCGCGAACGGGCACGAGGCTCGCCCGTCGTTCGCGATGGACGCGGAAATCCCCGACGAATGGGACTGCCCGCGCTGCGGGCTCCCGGGCGGTCAGGACGAGCAGAATCCGCCCGCCGCGCCTCGTACCGAGCCGTACAAGACGCATCTGGCTTACGTGAAGGAACGCCGCAGCGACGCCGACGGCGAGGCCATCCTCGCCGAAGCGCTCGAGCGCCTCCGCCAGCGCCGCGAATTGATCTGAGGCACGGTTTCTCCGGGACCACCGGCTTCCCCGTCCGCGAGGGCGAGGGCCGGTGGTTTTTTAGTTCCCGAGGCACTGGGGCGGCCTGACCGGGGCAGGTCCAGACCACTGCGGCACGGTCAGGAACCGGTTGCGGTGCGTGAGAGGAACCCTGAGGGAATCAGATTTCGTCAGGGTTCCCCTCACGTACCGCCAAAGAGGCTCAGTCCGGCGGAGACACTCCCGTTCGGGGCGTATCGCTCAAGTGGTCCAGACCGGCGAGGAGCAGGTCTAGACCTTCGGAAGGCCGGTTTCCGGCCGGGCGCGAGCAAGCTCTCGGCAGGGCCAGGTTTCTTGACCGGTCCGGACCAATTTCAGGGTCCGGCCAGGCTCAGCGATCCAGCGGATACCGCGCCCGAACCCGGAATCCGCCGTCCTCCGTTCCGGACGTTTCGAAGCTTCCGCCCAGGAGCCGGGCGCGTTCGGCGAGGCCCGTGAGCCCGTGGCCGCCCGACGGGAAAGCCTCGCCCGCGCGGCAGGCGCGGGCGTTCTCGACCTCGATGTCCAGCGCGCCGCTCGCCGCGTGGATGCGGATCGTCGCCGTCGCGCCGGGGGCGTGTTTGTGGACGTTCGTCAGGCATTCCTGCACCGTCCGGTACGCCGCCGCCGAGACCTGGCTCGGCAAGGTGTCCGGGAGCTGCTCGACGGTCAGCTGCACCGGGACGTCGCACTCGCGGATCAGGTGGTCCAGCTCCCCGATGCCGGGGCGCGGGCCGTCGTCGCCGGAGCCGGAGCGCAGGACGCTCACCAGCGAGCGCAGTTCCTCGAGCGTCCGCGTCGACAGCTGGCGGATGACCTGCGCCGTCTCCAGCGCCGGGCCTTCCTTCGCCTGCGCCTGCAGCGCGCCGGCCTGCATGGCGATCAGCGTGATCTGGTGCGAAACCACGTCGTGCATTTCGCGGGCCAGCCGGGCGCGTTCCTCGGCGCGCACCGCGTCGGCGTGGAAGCGGCGTTCGCGGTCGCGGCTCTTCGCCAGTTCGCGCAGTTTCGCCGAGATCTCCGCGCGCGCCCCGATCAGCAGGCCGATCGCGATCGGCATTCCGGCCACCAGCACGCCGTAGATCCCGTCGAGGACGTGTTCGCGCCAGCTCAGTTCCGCGAACTCCGGCAGCGGCCACCGCACGAACCGGCAGGTGAACACCAGTCCGGCGCCGACCCAGGTCTGCCAGTGCAGTTGCCGCCGCGTCGCGAGCATGCCGAGGTTGAGCATCGACGCGAGCTGCGCCCATCCGGCGAAGAATCCCGGCACCGCGGCGAGCACCGCGAGGAACGGGAACCGCCGCCGCACCACGACCGCGAGGCACGCGGCGGCCGACAGGTACAGCGAATAGGGCTGTGCTTTGGGCGGCACGACGAGCCAGACGTCGAGCACCGCCAGCAGCACGACCACCGCTTCGACGGCGATCGTCGCGACGAGGGGCTTCCGGAACACGGCGAACGCCCCGGTCAGGCTGGCACGCCTGGCTCGCCGGGCGGCTCCCGCGGCGGAGCTGCTCATCGAGATGCCAGGAATCGAGAGTCCCTCAGTGCTCATCGCGGCGACCCCATTCGTCTTGTGGACTTAGTGATGAGATGCTCCGGCCACCCGATCGGGACGCGCGGCGGTGAACAAATGTGCGGATGCTAACGGGAACATGTGTGTTGCCAGTAAGTTTCACCCAGAGTGGTTCTAGTGGTGTTGTAATCTCCACGACTGCTCCAACAGGATGAACGAAGCGCGGTCGACATCACCTAGTGTCGATCACATCACCTTATGTTCACCATACGGCGGTTCCCACATACTGGTGAGCCGCTTTTTGGCCGAGTGTCAGTTGCTCCGTTTGCCGCCCAGGTCGACGCTGAGTCCGTGCCACGCGTACAGGGGAGAGATCACCCGTGCGGGTGGGAGGAAAGTGTCGCTGCGCAGTCGAAGGCCGCCGCGTCGTGGCGAGCACGGACGCGGCGGCCGGAGTGAGCGGTCGGCTGGGGTTTACGCAGGCGTCTCCGCCGTCGCGACGAGAACCGCACGGCCGAGCACGTGGCCGAACATCGTGAACCCGAGTACGGCGGGGGTCGCGTCCGCCGGGACGCCGATCGATGCGACATCCAGGGCGTGCACGACGACGAAGTAGCGGTGTTCGCCGTGGCCGGCGGGCGGGGCCGCGCCGATGAAGCGTGCGGCGCCCGCGTCGCCGCGCAGCTGGAAGGCACCCTCGGGCAGAGCGGAGCCGATGTCGTCGCCCGCGCCTTCCGGCAGGTCGGTGACGGCGGCGGGGATGTCGGCGACTGCCCAGTGCCAGAAGCCGGAGCCGGTCGGCGCGTCGGGGTCGTAGACCGTGACGGCGTAGCTCTTCGTGCCTTCCGGGGCGCCGGACCAGGACAGCTGCGGCGAAATGTCCTTGCCGCCGGGCACGCCGAAGATCCCCGAGAACTGCTCGGCGGACCAGGCCGCGCCATCGGCGACGGTCGTGCTGGTGACGGTGAAGCTCGGCGCCTCGGGAAGGCGCGCGAACGGGGAGTTGGCGGACATGGGTTCCTCTCGATGGAAGCGGGATACTATCGACTATAGCACTAATAATCGATGATTTTAGGGATCGTCTATCCTGAGACCATGAAGCAGATGCTGTCCGAGCAGATCTACGACCAGGTCCGCGACGCGATCATGCGCGGCGAGGTCGAGCCGGGGCAGGCGCTGAAACCGCAGGAACTGGCAGCGCGGTACGAGGTCAGCCTGGCCGTGGTGCGGGAGGCGCTGGTGCGGCTGGTCGGGGAGGGGCTGGCGGAACGGCTCGCGAACCGCGGCTTCGCGGTGCCCGCGATGGCCGATCGGCGGTGGCAGGAGATCGTCGAGGCGCGTCAGACGGTCGAGCCCGCGATGCTGCGGTTGTCCGTCGCGCGCGGAGACCTGGAGTGGGAGACGCGAGTGCGCGCGGCGGGGCACCGGCTCGCCCGGACGCCGATGTATGTGCCGGACGAAGGCAGCTACTACTCCGCTGCTTGGGCTGAGGCGCACCGCTTGTTCCACCGCACGCTGCTCGACGGCTGCGGGAACGCGGTGCTGTTGGAGAATTTCGACCGGATGTGGAGCGCGAGCGAACTGGCCCGGCGCTGGACGGTGCACCCCGCGTACCGGCTGCCGGCGGAGGACGTGCTCGCCCAGCACGAGGAACTGGAGCGGGCCGCGCTGAGCCGGGACCCGGAGGAGGCGGCGGGGTTGCTGATGGATCATCTGGCGGCAACGGCGGAGCTGTTGACCGGTGCGGGGGACTCGTGAGTGTCTGCGCCGGTTCCAACCCGGCGCGAACACTCACGACCGCCCGCCCGCTTCCCTTGCCCCGCAACGAAAAAGGCTCCCCGCGTCATCACGCGAGGAGCCCTTCCCGGCAACCGTCTTACTCAGCCGGCGGCTGGTACACCTTCGTAAGCTTCCCGGCCGCCTCGCGATCGAGGAGCCACAGCGTCCGCCGGTACCCGCGGGCGCCCGAGACCGGGATCTGCGTTTCCGGCGCACCCGCCAGTGCCTGCGCGACCGCGTCCGCCTTGGCGGTGCCCGCCGTCATCAGCCACACCTCGCGGGCACGGCGGATGGCAGGCAGCGTCAGCGACACGCGCGTCGGCGGAGGCTTCGGGCAGTCGCGGACCGGCACCACCGAACGCTGGGTTTCGCGCACCTCGGCGGTTTCCGGGAACAGCGACGCCGTGTGGCCCTCGCCGCCGAGGCCCAGCAGCATGATGTCGAACTCCGGCACGTCCGCGCCGGGGCCCGCCGCGTCGGAGAGGACCTTCGCGTAGGCCTCGGCGGCCGCGTCGACGTCGTCGCCGAATTCGCCGTCCGACGGGGCCATCGCGTGCACCCGCTCCGGAGCCAGCGGAACGTGGTCGAGCAGGGCTTCGCGCGCGCCCTTCTCGTTGCGCTCGTCCGAATCCGCCGGGACGAACCGTTCGTCGCCCCAGTAGATGTCCAGCCGCGACCAGTCGATCGCGTCCCGTGCGCTCGATTCCCGCAGTTCCCGCAGCACGGCGATACCCGTGCCGCCGCCGGTGAGCACCACCGACGCCGCACCGCGGGCTGCCTGCACGTCGACGATCCGCGTCACCAGGCGAGCCGCGGCGGCCGCGGCCAGCAGGTCCGGGTTTTCGTAGACGACGACCTCGGTCCGGCTCATGACGTGCTCTTTTCCGCGGTCTTGCGGGGCGTCTTCGGCTTCGCGGCGGCAGCGGGCTTGGCCGAAGCCTTGGCGGCAGCGGGCTTGGACCCGTTGGACGCGGCGATCTTGTGCAGCCCGTGCAGCGCCGCCTCGTAGATCTCGTCCGGGTCGAGCCGGCGCAGTTCCTCCACGAGACACTCCGGGTTGCTGCGCCGCTGCAACGCGATCCGCCGCGTCGGCTGGCCGGGCTGGGTCAGCGTGCCGACCCGTCCGTCCGGCCGCGTCAGCTCCACCGCGCCCGATTTCCGCTCCAGCTTCACCGAGATGATGCCCTGCGCGCTCGAGCTCTTGACCCGGTGCACCGGAGCCTTGAGGTACTCGGCGAGCCAGCCCGCGAGCAGTTCGGTGGACGGCGAATCGGCCTCGCCGGTCACCGTCGCGCTCGTGATCTTCTCGTACGGCGGGAGATCCAGCGCCGACACCAGCTGCGCCCGCCAGCGGGTCAGCCGGGTCCACGCCAGGTCGGTGTCACCCTCCACATAGGACTTCGCGCGCGTGGTGAGAGACCTTATCGGGCTCTTTTCCGCGGCGGAGTCGGTGATCCGCCGCTGTGCCAGCTGGCCGAGCGGGTCCTCCGCGGGGGCCTTCGGACCGGCACCGGGCCACCAGGTGACGATCGGCGCGTCCGGCAGCAGCAGCGGCACGACGGCGCTCTGCCCCTGCGCGGCCAGCGGGCCGTACAGCCGCAGCACGATGACCTCGCTCGCGCCCGCGTCGCCGCCGACGCGGATCTGGCCGTCTATGCGCGGCGCGGCCGTGCGCGCGCCCTTCGCCACGACGATCACCCGCGACGGGTGCTCGCGGCTCGCGTCGTTCGCGGCCTCGATGGCGTCCTCGAGCTTGGCGTCGTCGTCCGCGACGATCACCAGCGTCAGCACCCGGCCGAGCGCGACCTGGCCGCCCTGCTCGCGGATCTCCACCAGTTTTTTGTTCAGCGCCGACGTCGTGGTCGACGGCAGGTCGATGATCACGGACGCCTCCAGTGCCTGCCGGTACGTTCCAGCATCTCGTCAGCCGACTTCGGTCCCCAGCTGCCCGGCGGGTACTGCTCCGGCGCGGTGCCGAGCTTCGCCCAGTGCGCCAGCACCGGGTCGAGGATTTCCCACGACAGCTCGACTTCCTCGTTCACCGGGAACAGCGACGGCTCGCCAAGCAACACGTCCAGGATCAGCCGCTCGTAGGCCTCCGGCGAGGATTCGGTGAACGCGTGGCCGTAGCCGAAGTCCATCGTGACGTCGCGGACCTCCATCGTGGTCCCCGGCACCTTCGACCCGAACCGCAGCGTGATGCCCTCGTCCGGCTGCACGCGGATGACCAGCGCGTTCTGCCCCAGCTCCTCGGTGGAGGTGGAATCGAACGGCAGGTGCGGCGCGCGCTTGAACACGACCGCGATCTCGGTGACCCGGCGGCCGAGCCGCTTGCCGGTGCGCAGGTAGAACGGCACGCCCGCCCAGCGTCGGTTCTGCACCTCCAGCGTCACCGCGGCGTACGTCTCGGTGGTCGAGTCCTTCGCGAACCCGGCCTCCTGCAACAGGCCCGGCACCTTGGTGCCGCCCTGCCAGCCGCCCGCGTACTGCCCGCGCGCGGTGGTCTCGTGCAGCGGCAGCATCGGCTTGGTCGCCGCCAGCACCTTGGCCTTCTCCGACCGCAGCGCCTTCGGCTCGAACGACAGCGGCTCGTCCATCGCGGTGAAGGCGAGCAATTGCAGCAAGTGGTTCTGGATGACGTCGCGTGCGGCGCCGATCCCGTCGTAGTACCCCGCGCGGCCGCCGAGGCCGATGTCCTCGGCCATGGTGATCTGCACGTGGTCGATGAAGTTCGCGTTCCAGATCGGCTCGAACAGCTGGTTCGCGAAGCGCAGCGCCAGGATGTTCTGCACCGTCTCCTTGCCGAGGTAGTGGTCGATGCGGAACACCGACTCCTCGGGGAAGACGTCGTTCACGATCGCGTTGAGCTCCTTGGCGCTGCGGAGATCGTGCCCGAACGGCTTCTCGATGACCACGCGCCGCCAGGTGTTCTCGTCGGCCTGCGCGAGGCCCGAACGCGCCAGCTGCTTGGTCACCACCGGGAACGCGCCCGGCGGGATCGACAGGTAGAACGCGGTGTTGCCGCCGGTGCCTCGTTCCTCGTCCAGTTCGCGCACGGTCTTCGCGAGCCGGTCGAAGGCTTCGTCGTCGTCGAAAGTGCCCTGGACGAACCGGATTCCTTCGGCGAGCCGGTTCCACACCGACTCCTTGAACGGCGTCCGCGCGTGCTCGCGCACCGAATCGTGCACGAGCTCGCCGAAGTCCTGGTGCTCCCAGTCCCGGCGGGCGAAGCCGACCAGCGAGAACCCGGCGGGCAGCAGCCCGCGGTGCGCGAGGTCGTAGATGGCGGGCATGAGCTTCTTGCGCGCCAGGTCGCCGGTGACGCCGAAGATCACCAGGCTCGACGGCCCGGCGATCCGCGGCAGCCGCTTGTCGCGGGGGTCCCGCAGCGGGTTGCGCCAGGTGGTCACTGAGCGGCCTCCTGCACTGCCCGGACGAGCTCGGCGAGCCCGGCGGCGCGGTCGGTCAGGTGCAGCCGCAGCACCGGGCGCCCGTGCTCGGCGAGCACCTGGCCGTCGCCGAGCGCCTGCGCGTGCTGGAGCTGCCCCAGCGTGTACGGGCGGTCCGGCACCGACAGGTCCTCGTCGACGGCTCCGGTGATCTGCAGGAAGCTGCCGTTCTGGTGGCCGCCCTTGTGGTACTGCCCGGTGGAGTGCAGGAACCGCGGGCCCCAGCCGAACGTGGTCTGCACGCCGGTCCGCTTGGCGATTTCGCCGCGCAGCAACGAAGTCGACGCGTCGTCCAGCCGGTCCAAGTAGGCCTGCACCGCGATGTAGCCGCCGTCGGCCACCGAACCGAAGAACGCGCGCAGCACGTCGGCGAGCTTGCCGTCGGTCGAAACTCCTTCGCTGCCAAAGACTTCGACCGCACCGTCCACAGTGGCCGGCGCCTCGCCGCCCTTCAGCTTCTCCGGGTCGTCCAGCAGCGCGCGCGCCGCCTTCTTGGCCGCTTCGACGTCCGGCTGGTCGAACGGGTTGATCCCGATCAGCCGTCCGACGAGCGCGGTCGCGAACTCCCACAACAGGAACTGCGCGCCGAGCGGGCCGGTCACCGAGATCTGCGCCGCACCTTCCGCGGCGCCGATCGCGACGGCGGTCGCGTCCTTGCCGTGGTCGGCGAACCCGGGCGCGTCCGGGCCGTCGACCGCCACCGGCAGCAGGCCGGTGCCGAGCTTGCCGGTGGACTCGGCGATCAGCTGCTCCGCCCAGTCCGGGAATCCCTTGATGCCGGAACCGGTGTCGGCCAGCACCACCTTCTCCGCGCCCGCTTCGTGCGCTGCGCCCCAAGCCGCCGCGAGCTGCACGGCCGGGTTCTCCGCGGTGTCCTCGGCGAGCGTTTCCGCCACCGACGCGGCCTGGTCGAGCAGCCGCGCGACGTCCGCGCCCGCGAGACCGGCAGGCACGAGGCCGAACGCGGTCAGCGCGGAGTATCGGCCGCCGACGTGCGGGTCGGCCAGGAAGGTCTTGCGGTAGCCCTCTTTCTCCGCCAGTTCGGAGAACGGGGAGCCGGGATCGGTGACGACGACGATGCGCCGCGCCGCGTCGATCCCGGCGTCCGCGAACGCCTTGGCGAAAATCCGGCGGTGGCTGTCGGTTTCGACGGTGCCGCCGGATTTCGACGACACCACGATGACGGTGCGCTCGAGGTCGCCCGCGAGCGCGTCGGCCACCTGGCCGGGGTCGGTCGTGTCGAGCACCGTGAGGGGGACGCCGGCGGTGGCGGTGATGACCTCCGGCGCGAGCGACGAGCCGCCCATGCCGGCGAGCACCACGCGGTCCACGCCTTCGCTGTGCAGTTCCGCGCGCAGCGTTTCGATTTCCCCGATCAACGGACGCGACGACTTGTGCAACGTCGTCCAGGACAATCGGATCGACGCTTCGGACTCGGCGTCCGGACCCCACAAGGCGGAGTCCTTGGCGGCGAGCTTGGCAGCGGCGCCGTCGGCGGCCAGCCGCTGCGCCAGCGGCGCTGCCTTTTCTGCCAGTTCGGCGTCGACGATCACGACGCCGGTTTCGTCCCCGCTCATGGTCTCTGGTTCAGCCCCTCGCTTTGTTCAGCTGCCCGGTCACCGTGTCCAGCAGTTCCTGCCAGGACTTCTCGAACTTCTCGACGCCTTCGGTCTCCAGCGTCACGAACACGTCGGGCACGTCGATGCCCGCCGCGGACAGCTTGTCGAAGATCGCCTGCGCCTGCTCGCCCTTTCCGGAAACCGTGTCGCCGGTGATCTCGGCGTGGTCGGCGACCGAGTCCATGGTCTTCTCGGGCATCGTGTTCACGACGTCGGAGACCACGAGCTGGTCGACGTAGCGGGTGTCGGAGTAGGCCGGGTCCTTCACGCCGGTGGAGGCCCACAGCGGACGCTGCGCGTTCGCGCCCGCCTCGGCGAGCGCCTTCCACTGGTCCGTGGCGAACAGCTTCTCGAAGGCCGCGTACGCGAGCCGCGCGTTGGCGATGGCCGCCTCGCCCAGCAGCGCCTTGGCCTCGTCGGTGCCGATCGCGTTCAGCCGCTTGTCGACCTCACTGTCCACACGGGACACGAAGAACGACGCGACCGAGTGGATGCCCTTGAGGTCGTGGCCGTTGGCCTTCGCCTGCTCCAGACCGGCGAAGAAAGCCTTGATGACGGCCTCGTAGCGCTCGACGGAGAAGATCAGCGTGACGTTGACGCTGATGCCCTCGGCGAGCACCGCGGTGATCGCGGGCAGGCCCTCTTCGGTCGCCGGGATCTTGATCATCACGTTCGGCCGGTCGACGGTCTTCCACAGGTCCTTGGCCTCGGCCACCGTCTTGTCGGTGTCCTTCGCCAGGCGCGGGTCCACCTCGATGGACACGCGGCCGTCGACGCCGTTCGTGGCGTTGTACACGTCGCGGAACAGGTCCGCGGCGTTGCGCACGTCGGTGGTGGTCAGCTCCCGGACGGTGCCGTCGAGGTCCGCACCGCGCGCGGCGAGGTCGTTGACCTGCTCGTCGTAGGCGGCGCCCTTCGACAGGGCGTTCGCGAAGATGGTCGGGTTGGTGGTCACGCCGACGACGTGCTTGTCGCGGATGAGCCCGGCGAGGTTGCCCGAGTTCAGGCGCTCCCGCGAGAGGTCGTCCAGCCAGATCGAGACGCCTGCTTCGGAGAGCTGCGCGAGTCGGTCAGTCATGAGTGCACTCCCTTCAATTCAGTTCTTGGTGTTGGCGATCGAGCGGCGGGCGGCGTCGACCACGGCTTCGGCGGTGAAACCGAACTCGCGGAACAGCGTCGCGGCGTCGGCCGAAGCGCCGTAGTGCTCGATCGACACGTTCTCGCCGGCGTCGCCGGTGAAGCGCTGCCACGGCATCGCGATCCCGGCCTCGACCGAAACGCGGGCCTTGACCGTCGGCGGCAGGACGGCGTCCTTGTAGTCCTGGTCCTGCGCGTCGAACCACTCGACGCACGGCATGGAGACCACGCTGGTGGGGATGCCGTCGGCCTCCAGGGTCTTGCGCGCCTCGACCGCCAGCTGGACCTCGGAACCGGTCGCGATCAGCACGACTTCCGGGGTGCCGTTGGACGCCTCGGCCAGCACGTAGCCGCCCTTCTTGACGCCCTCGGCGTTCGTGCCCTCGAGCACCGGCACGTTCTGCCGGGTCAGCGCGAAGCCGGACGGGTGGTGCACGTCTTCCAGAACGGCCTTCCACGCGTACGCGGTCTCGTTGGCGTCCGCCGGGCGGACGACGTTGAGGCCCGGGATGGCGCGCAGCGCGGCGATCTGCTCGATCGGCTGGTGCGTCGGGCCGTCCTCGCCGAGACCGATCGAGTCGTGCGTCCACACGTAGATGACCGGGGCCTTCATCAGCGCGGCGAGCCGGACCGGCGGGCGCATGTAGTCGGAGAAGGTGAGGAAGGTCGCGCCGTACGGGCGGGTGCCGCCGTGCAGCGCGATGCCGTTGAGGATCGAGCCCATCGCGTGCTCGCGGATGCCGAAGTGCAGCGTGCGGCCGTACGGGTTGGTCTTCCACATGTCGGTGCCGGCCTCGGCCGGGCCGAACGAGTCGGCGCCCTTCATGGTGGTGTTGTTGCTCTCCGCGAGGTCAGCGGAACCGCCCCACAGCTCGGGCAGCGGCTCGGCCAGCGCGTTGAGCACCTCGCCGGAGGCCTTGCGGGTGGCGATGCCCTTCGCGTCGGGCTCCCACGACGGCAGGTTGTCCGCGAAGCCCTCGGGCAGCGTGCGGGTCGACAGCCGGTCGGCCAGCTTCTTGCGCTCCGGGTTCGCCGCGGCCCACGCCTCGAAGCGCTCCTGCCACTCGGCGCGCTGCTTCTCGCCGCGCTCGATCGCCTGGCGGGTGTGCGCGAGCACGGCCTCGTCGACGTCGAAGTTCTTCTCCGGGTCGAAGCCCAGCGCCTTCTTGACGCCCGCGACCTCTTCCGCGCCCAGCGCCGCGCCGTGCGCCTTGCCGGTGTTCATCTTCGTCGGGGCCGGGTAGCCGATGATCGTGCGGAGCTGGATGAACGACGGGCGCTCGGTCTCGGCCTGCGCCGCCTTGATGGCCGCCTCGATCGCGACGACGTCCTCGCCGCCCTCGACGGTCTGCACGTGCCAGCCGTAGGCCTCGTACCGCTTCGCGACGTCCTCGGACAGCGCGATGTTGGTGTCGTCCTCGATGGAGATCTTGTTGTCGTCGTAGAAGACGATCAGGTTGCCCAGCTGCTGGCGGCCCGCGATGGACGAGGCCTCGGAGGTGACGCCCTCTTCGATGTCGCCGTCGGAGGCGATCACGTAGATGTGGTGGTCGAAGATGCTCTCGCCGGGGGCGGCGTCCGGGTCGAGCAGGCCTCGCTCGCGCCGGGCCGCCATCGCCATGCCGACGCCGTTCGCGAGGCCCTGGCCCAGCGGGCCGGTGGTGGTCTCGACGCCCTTGGTGTGGCGGTACTCCGGGTGGCCCGGGGTCTTGGAGCCCCAGCGGCGCAGTTGCTCGAGGTCTTCCAGCTCCAGGCCGAACCCGGCCAGGTACAGCTGGATGTAGAGGGTCAGGCTCGAGTGCCCGGCGGAGAGGACGAACCGGTCGCGGGCGGGCCACTCCGGGTCGGCCGGGTCGTGCCGCATGGTGCGCTGGAACAGCGTGTACGCCAGCGGCGCCAGGCTCATCGCAGTGCCCGGGTGCCCGCTGCCGCAGTTTTCGACGGCGTCCGCGGCAAGCACGCGGGCGGTGTCTACGGCGCGGGTGTCGGTCTCGGTCCAGTCGGCCGGCACGTTGCGCCGGAGCAAGGGGTTGGTCTCGCTGCTAGAGGTTTCGGACACTGAACTCGAACTCCTGCGTCGGTGAAGTGGTGGCTGTATTCCGTGCGTGCCGCTCAAGTGCTGCGGTGTGCGCCCTCAGTTATCTCAATCGATCCCGAAGGGACGATATTCCTGCTGGCGGCGCTGTGCAGGCGGAGCGAGCGGCCCGTCGCTGTCACCCTAGTGCGTACGCGTGCGCGCGAGCGCGGGCGCGCACCCTGCGGGTGAGGTGATCCTGCCCGCCTGTCCTTCCCCGGCTACCCGCCGAAGGCCTTCGCGACTCACGGGGCGACGTGACGGACGAGACACCGCCGGGCGTGTCCCGGACCCGCGGGCGCTGAGCCAGTCCGCCACGTCTAACATCGATCGCGGGCCAGGCACGGGAGTTCCCCATGAGCACCACCTCTTCTTCCGCGCCGCCCGGCCCAGGACTGACTCAGGGAGAGAAATGTCGTTGGTGAACGCTGCGCACGGACGCAGTGAAGACACCAGCGCCGTACCCCCGGACGGCGGACGGCCGAGCGGGGCCCGGCGAAGCTTCCGCCAGGTGGCCGGCGCGTACGCCGCGCTGGCGAAGCCGCGCGTGATCGAGCTTCTCCTCGTCACCACGATCCCCGCGATGTTCCTCGCCGGGCGCGAGGTGCCGAACCCGTGGCTGGTGGTCGCGACGCTGGTCGGCGGCACCATGGCCGCGGGCAGCGCGAACGCGCTCAACTGCGTGATCGACAGCGACATCGACAAGGTCATGAACCGCACCAAGCGGCGCCCGCTGGTGAAGGACGCGGTGCCGCGGCGCAACGCGCTGATCTTCGGCCTCGTCCTGGGCATCGCGTCGTTCGCCGTCCTGTACTTCACGGTGAACCTGCTGGCGGCGGTCCTCGCGATCGCGACCATCCTGTTCTACATCTTCGTCTACACCCTCGGCCTCAAGCGGCGGACGTCGCAGAACGTGGTCTGGGGCGGAGCCGCGGGCTGCATGCCGGTGCTGATCGGCTGGGTCGCGGTCACCGGCACCGTGCAGTGGCCCGCGTTCGTGATGTTCGGCGTGATCTTCTTCTGGACCCCGCCGCACACGTGGGCGCTGGGCATGAAGTACCGCGACGACTACGAGCGCGCGGGCGTGCCGATGCTCCCGGTCGTCGCGACCGCCGAACACGTGGCCCGGCAGATCGTCATCTACTCGTGGGTGATGGTCGCCTGGACGCTGCTGCTGCTCCCGGTCACCAGCTGGCTGTACGCGACCTTCGCGATCCTCGCCGGCGGCTGGTTCCTCTTCTACGCGCACCGGCTGCAGGCCGCCGTGCACCGCGGCGAGGAGACCAAGCCGATGGCGCTGTTCCACCGGTCGAACACGTACCTGATGATCGTGTTCGTCGCGCTGGCGGTCGACTCGGCGATCGGCTTGCCGGTCCTCGGCCTCCCGTTCTGACCCGTTCTCCGACCCGTTCCGCGCCGGGCAGGAATGGCCCGGGATCCTCGCCGGTTGCACTCTTCCGGCCCCGATCCCGACCTGAAAGCAGGACCTTTCCTTGCCCGAGGAACCGGCCTACGAAGCCGAGCTGCGCCACGAACAGGCCTACGTCGACGCCCTGTTCGCGAAGCTCGACGCCGAACGCACCCAGACCCAGCGCCGGCTGGACGAGACCCTGCGCCAGACCGGCGGGACGCCGCAGGCGCGGACCGAACGCGAAGCCGCCACGACCCTGCACAGCGACCGGCTCGCCCAGCTCGGGTCGGTCGAGCAGGGCTTGTGTTTCGGGCGGCTGGACTTCGTGCCCGGCAGCAGCGACGAGGAAACCGCCTACATCGGACGGCTCGGCCTGTTCGACGAGGACGACGACTACCGGCCGCTGCTGATCGACTGGCGCGCCCCGGTCGCGCGGCCGTTCTACCTCGCCACCGCCGCTTCGCCGGACGGCGTGCGCCGCCGTCGCCATCTGCGGTCGCTGAGCCGTCGCGTCACCGGCTTCGACGACGAGATCCTCGACCTGACCGCCGCCGACCAGGGCCAAGACCTCGGGCTGGCCGGCGAGGCCGCGTTGCTGGCCGCGCTGGAGCGCCGCCGGACCGGCGAGATGGCCGACATCGTCGCCACCATCCAGGCCGAGCAGGACCGGATCATCCGCGCGCCGCTCGGCGGGGTGATGGTGGTGCAGGGCGCGCCGGGCACCGGGAAAACCGCGGTGGCGCTGCATCGCGCGGCGTATCTGCTTTACACGCACCGCCAGCAGCTGACCACGCGCGGCGTGCTCGTCGTCGGCCCGAACTCGACCTTCCTGCGCTACATCGGCCAGGTGCTGCCGTCGCTCGGCGAGACCGGCGTGCTGCTGTCGACCATCGGGCAGCTGTGGCCGGGTCTGGACGCGGACGGCGCCGAGTCGCCGGAAGCGGCCGAGGTGAAGGGCCGCCTGGTGATGGCCGAGGTGCTCGCCAAGGCCGTCCGGGATCGGCAAGGTGTACCCGATCCGGTGATCGAGATCGAGCACGAACGCGAGATCCTGAAGCTCGACCGGAAGACCTGCACGCAGGCCCGGGCCCGGGCCCGCCGTTCGCGGCGCCCGCACAACCTCGCGCGGCGGCTGTTCGTCTCCGACGTCCTCGACGCGCTCACCCGGCAGGCCGCCCGCGCTTTGGGCGAGGACCTGTTGGACGCCCAGGACGTCCAGGACATCCGCGCCGAGCTGGCGTCGAGCCCCGCGGTGGCCGCCGCGCTGAACTCGCTGTGGCCGAAACTCACGCCCGCGGGCCTGCTGGACGACCTGTTCGCCGAGCGCGAACACCTCGACCGGGCGGCGGGCGAGCTGCTGTCCGAAGAGGACCGGAAGCACCTGGAGAGCGGCCGCGACGCGAAGTGGACGCCCGCCGACGTGCCGCTGCTCGACGAACTGGCCGAACTGCTCGGCAGCGACGACTCCGAGGAGGAGGCCGAGCAGAAGCGCCAGGAACGCGTCGAGCGGGCGTACGCCGAGGGCGTGCTGGACATCCTCGACCAGGATGAGGAAATCCAGGACGAGGAGGTCCTGCGGGTGTCCGACGTGCTGGACGCCGAACTGTTCGCCGAACGGCAGCAGGCGCGCAGCCAATTGACCGCGGCGCAGCGGGCGGCGCAGGACCGGACGTGGACGTTCGGGCACGTGATCGTGGACGAGGCGCAGGAACTGTCCGCGATGGACTGGCGGCTGCTGATGCGCCGCACGCCGAACCGGTCGATGACACTGGTCGGCGACGTCGCGCAGACCGGGGCCGCCGGGGGAGCACGGACCTGGGACGAGGTGCTGTCGCCGTACGTCGCGGACCGCTGGCGGCTGGAGCAGCTGACGGTGAACTACCGGACCCCGGCGGAGATCATGGCGGTCGCGGCGGGCGTGCTCGCCGAACTCGACGTCGATCTGGCCGCGCCCGCTTCGGTGCGGGAGACCGGGGTGCCGCCGTGGGGCGTGGAAGTCGTTTCGCTGGACGAGGAACTGCCGTCGCTGGTGGCCGCGGAACTGTCCGCTGTGGACGGTGGGACCGTGGCGGTGCTGGTGCCGGGCGGTCGCTTCGACGAGGTGCGGAAGCTGCTTCCGGAGGACGAGCGGCTGAGCGTGCTGACGGTCGATCGTTCCAAGGGGCTGGAGTTCGACGGGGTCGTGCTGGTGTCGCCGGACGAGATCGTGTCGGGGTCAGCGCGTGGGCTCAACGACCTGTACGTGGCGTTGACTCGGGCTACGCAACGGCTCGGCGTGGTGCGGACTGGTCCGGCGGTGCCCGCGCTCGGCGGGCTTGGTTAACCCGGACCCCGCCCCGCCGCCACCCTCAACGGAACGGCTGCGCCGTGCGGATACATTCAATCATGCAGAACATCGGCAGGACAGCCGTCATCGGCGCGGTCGCGGCAGTCGCCGCGTTCGGCCTCACGGCCTGCGGCGGCGACAGCAGCGCGGCTCCGGCGACCCCGAGCCGCGAGTGCACCGCGGACGACATCAAGACCACCGGGAACTTCGGCCAGGTGCCGACGATCACCGTCCCGGACGACTGCGCCCCGCCGAAGAAGCTGCTCACCAAGGATCTGTCGGAGGGCACCGGGAAGGCCGCGGCCGCCGGGTCGAAGCTGTCGATGAACTAGCTGGTCGTCACCTGGTCGAACAAGAAGAAGCTGGACAGCTCGTTCGACCGCGGCGAGCCGTTCGGCCTCGACCTCGGAGCCGGCCAGGTCATCGACGGCTGGGATCAGGGCCTGGTCGGCGTCAAGCAGGGCGGACGGCGGCTGATGATCATTCCGCCCGCCCTCGCCTACAAGGACGGCGGACGCGGCATCGCGCCCAACGAAACGCTGGTGTTCGTGACCGACGCCCTCTCCGTTTCCTGAGTCAGGGGATCAGCAGCAGCTTCCCGGTCGTCCGGCGGCCCTGGAGGTCCTCGTGGGCCTTGCGGGCGTCGGCGAGCGGGTAGCGGCCGCCGATGCGGACGTTCAGCGAACCGTCCTGCACGGCGGCGAACAGTTCGCCTGCGCGCCAGTCCAATTCCTCGCGCGTGCGCAGGTAGTGGCCGAGCGTCGGGCGGGTCAGGAAGAGCGAACCGCCGGAGTTGAGGCGCTGCGGGTCGAGCGGCGGCACCGGGCCGCTGGCCGCGCCGAACAGGGCCAGGGTGCCGCGGATCTTCAGGCTGGCGAGGCTGCCGTCGATGGTGTTCTTGCCGACGCCGTCGTAGACCGCGGCGACGCCTTCGCCGTCGGTCAGCTCGCGGGTCGCGGCGGCGAAGTCCTCGCGGTCGTAGCGGATCACGTGGTCCGCGCCCGCGCCACGGGCCAGCTCGGCCTTCTCGTCGGTGGACACCGTGGCCAGCACTCGCGCGCCGCGCGCCTTCGCCAGCTGCACCAGCAGCAAACCGACGCCGCCGGCCGCCGCGTGGACGAGGATGTCGTCGCCTTCCTGCACTTCGTAGGTCGAACGCACCAGGTAGTGCGCGGTCAGGCCCTGCAGCATCGTGGCGGCGGCGATCTCGTCGGACACGCCTTCGGGCACCTTCACCGTGGCGCCGGCCGGGACCACCGCGCGCTGGGCGTAGCTGCCGAGCACGCCCTGCCAGGTCACGCGGTCGCCGGGGGCGAATTCGGTGACGCCCTCGCCGGTCTCCACGACCGTCCCGGCGCCCTCGGAGCCGAGGACGAACGGCAGGTCGATCGGGTAGATGCCCTGGCGCTGATAGGTGTCGATGTAGTTGACGCCCGCCGCGGCGAGGTCGACCAGCAGTTCGCCCGCGCCGGGCGGGCCGGGCTCGATCTCGGCCAGTTCCAGCACTTCCGGGCCGCCGGTCCGGGTCACCTGCACTGCGGTCGGCATGGTTCCTCCTCGAGATGTGCGCGTCTGGCGTCCACTATGGCCGAGAACACGGTCGGGCCGCGGGGGCGGGGGTCTCGGGTTAAGCTCCGGACGTGGCTGAGGAGACCGAAAACACGCCGACCGCGCCGACTGCCCGCCAGCTGGCCTCCGCCCGCGGTTTCGTGGCGAAGCACGGCAAACCGTCGCGCGCCGTGGTCGAGAACATCGGGCTGGCCGGCGCACGCGTCGTGCTCGTGGGCCCGGACGGGGCGATGGGCGACGTGCTGGTCGCCGGGGTCGAGACCGGGACCGCGCTGGTCGAGCAGGTCGACGACCTCGAGGCCGCGGAGTGGGACAGCGAAACCGTGAAGACGGTCAAAATCGGTGCCGCGCACCGGCGCAAGATGGCCGGGCCGCGAGCGGGCCGGTGACCCGTTCGGCGATTTTCGTCGGCTGCGCCGCGCTGCCCGAGGGCGACGGCGACGAGGCCGCGGTGCTGCCCGCGCTCGCGGACCTCGGATTCGCGGTGAGCTGGGCGGCCTGGGACGCGGCCGCCGATTTCGCTTCGGCGGACATCGTCGTGCTGCGTGCGGCCTGGGACTACCCGGAGCGCCGGGAGGAATTCCTCAGCTGGTGCGAGGACGTGCCCGGGCTGAGCAATGCGGCCGCGGTCGCGCGGTGGAACACGGACAAGACGTATCTCGGCGAACTGCTCGACGCGGGTGTGCCGACGGTGCCGGTCGAGATCGTGCCGCCGGGGGAGAAGCCGCGCTGGCCGAAGAAGCCGTTCGTGGTGAAGCCTTCGGTGGGGGCGGGAGGTCGCGGCGCCGCTCGGTTCGCCTCCTCCGGTGCGGACGCGGAGCGGCATCTGCGCGCTTTGCACGAGGACGGGCGCACCGGTCTGATTCAGCCGTATCAGTCCAGTGTGGACACTCAAGGCGAGATCGCGGTCGTGTACTTCGGCGGCGTTTATTCGCACGCTTTCACGAAATTCGCGCCGCTGGAGTCCGAAGTGGACGCTTCGGGGCTGTACCGGGAAGAGCGGCTGGCGGCCGCTGTTCCGGCTCCCGAGGTGCGTGCGGTGGCCGAGGACGCACTGGACGCCGCTTGCGGGTTGCTCGGTATTTTGCGGGCGGAACTCTTGTACGCGCGGGTGGATCTGGTCCGCGGGGACGACGGCCGTCCGTTGGTGCTGGAGCTGGAGCTGACTGAGCCGTCGCTGGGGTTCCGGCACGCGGACGCGGGTGCTCCGTTGCGGTTCGCGTCCGCGGTGCGGCAGCAATTGGCCTAGCTCGCTCGCCGCTTCGCCGCCAACCGTTCTGCCCGGGGCCAGCGGACGTCGCTTGCCCAGCCGAGCCGTTCGAACGCCCAGATCACCCGGGCCGAGACGTCCACCTGTCCGCGCAGCACGCCGTGCCGGGCGCAGGTCGGGTCGGCGTGGTGGGAGTTGTGCCACGACTCGCCCATGGACAGCAGCGCCAGCGGCCAGAAGTTGGCCGCGCGGTCGCGGCTCGCGAACGGGCGGTCGCCGATCAGGTGGCACACCGAGTTCACCGACCAGGTCACGTGGTGCAGGAACGCGATCCGGACCAGCCCGGCCCAGAAGAACGCCGTCAGCGCGCCCTGCCAGGTGCCGCTGAAGGCCCAGCCGAGCGCGGCGGGCAGGGCGAGGCTGAGGGTGATCCACAGCCAGAAGAACCGGTTCACCAGCCGCAGGTCGCGGTCGCTGACGAGATCCGGCGCGAAGCGGTCGGCGTTGGTGACCTCGCGCTGGAACATCCAGCCCATGTGCGCGTGCCAGAACCCGCGCAGCAGCGCCGACGGCGACGTGCCGAACAGCCACGGCGAATGCGGATCGCCGTCGCGGTCGGAGAACGCGTGGTGGCGGCGGTGGCTCGCGACCCAGAAGATCACCGAACCCTGCACGGCCATGCTCCCCGCGATCGCGAGCGCGATCCGCAGCGGGCGGCTCGCTTTGAAGGCACCGTGGGTGAAGTAGCGGTGGTACCCGACGGTCACGCCGAGCGTCGCGAGCACGTAGAAAACAGTCGCGAGGATCAGGTCGGTCCAGCCGATGCCCCACCCCCACAGCAACGGCACGGCGGCGATCAGCGCGGCGAACGGCACGAGCAGGAACGTCTTGAGCACGATCATTTCGGCGGTCCCGCGCCTGCCGGATAGAAGGGGCTTGGCGGCACGGGCAGGGGCGGTCGGCATGGCGGCACCTCGGGCTTTTCGGGGCTTTCGGAAAGCCGGTCGGCGACGACGGTAAGCCGCCGACCTGTCCGCCGGGCCGACGCGCAGTTACGCCCGGATGACCGTCAGTTCGCGGTGGCGAGTTGGTCGTCGAGAGGAGGCCGAGCGGAGAGCGGGCGTTTTTGTCCCCGCTGTTTCCGGCTGATGCTCGGCAGCGCGAAGCCGTCGGTTTCGCGATGGCAAGTTGGCTGTGGCCTGAACACCAAGAGGCGAGGCCGAGCGGAGAACCGGCGCTTGGGCCGATGGTTCCCGGGCCGATGCCCAACGGCGCGAAGCCGTCAGTTCGCGGTGGCGAGTTCGCGCTTCTCCGCGGGCTCCAGCGACGTGACCGGGCCGCGGTCGCGGGTGCCCGTCCACAGCACCGCCGTCACCACGATCACGAGCGCCGAGCCGAGCACGTGGAACGACACCATCGCCTCGGGCACGCCCAGCGCGTACTGCACCGTTCCCAGCACGCCCTGCAGCAGCGCGACGACCCACGCCCACGCGTACCGCTGCCACACGCTCTTCGGCGCGCCGACGCGCATCAGCGTGAGCCCGAAGACCCCCAGCACGACCAGGTACGCGATCAGCAGTCCGCTGTGGATCCGCGCCAGCTGCTCGATCGGGGCGTCGAGCCGATGCGTGTTGACGTCGCCGCCGTGCGGGCCCGCTCCGGTGACCGTCGTGCCGGCGATCAGGACCGCCCACATCAGCACCGTCAGCAGCACCAGCATCTGCCGTCCCAGCTTCGGGACCAGCGGGCGCGCCGGTTCGTCTCCCTCGCGGAAGGCCTTCAGCAGCAGGACCGCCAGCCATACGAGCGGCGTCGAAGCGAGGAAATGGATCGCGACCGTCCACCATTCCAGTTTCGCCAGCACCGTCAGCCCGCCGATGACCGCTTGCAGCACGACGCCGCCGGGCATCGTCCAGGCGAGCTTCACCAGGCGCTTGCGCTCCGGGTGGTCGATCTGGATCCGCCACGCGGTGAGCACGGCCAGCGCCGCCACCACGATCACGACGCCGGTCAGCATCCGGTTCGAGAACTCGATCCACTGCGTGACCGCGTCGATGCCGGAGTGCCGCACCGGCACCAGGCTGCCCGCGACGCACTGCGGCCAGGTCGGGCATCCCAGCCCGGACCCGGTCACCCGCACCACGGAACCGGTGACGCCGATGCCTGCCTGCGTGACCACCGCGGCGATCCCGACGCCGCGCTGGACCGCGGCGGAGGGATACGGCAGGCGGGCGATCAAACTGCGAAGGGACACGCAGCCACGATACTCGTGAGCGGCAATCACGGTTCTAACCGGGATCGCCACTCACGACCACTTGTCCCCAACCAGTTTGCTCATCCACAGATTCGTGAGACCGCCGCCACATCTCCGATGCCGCGGCGAAGGTGGATTCATGCCCCTTCACTCACGATGGTCGGAAAACGACCGGATTCCCGAAGAGCATGCCGGTGGCTGGCGTTCGATGGTGCGCAGCCAGGCCGGCGTGGTGTCGTTCGCCCAGCTGAGAGCATACGGACACAGCTGGCATGACGTCGCATCGAATGTCGCGGCGCGTCGATGGCAGCGAGTGCTTCCCCGCGTGTATGCGACATTCACCGGCCAGCTGGGACGGGCGGCCTTGATGCACGCGGCTGTGCTTTACGGCGGAAAGGACAGCGTGCTTAGCCATCGGACCGCCGCAGAGGAATGGAGAATGGTGCCGATTCGCACCGGCCCGATCGAAATCACCGTGCCTTACGGAAGTTCAGCAGTGTCGCAGATGCCAGTCGTACGAGTACATCGGTCTCGCGCGCTGGCGTTCTCGGCGCTGGCGAGCGTTCCGCCGCGAACGCGGAAGACGGACACGATCGTCGATCTCGCGGTGGCCGAGCCGGATGCGCGTTCGGCGATGTACTTGGTGATCGATCTGGTTGCCAAGCAGGCGTTGAGCGTGCCGGAAATGCTCCGGTGCGTCGAGGCCAGGCCGCCGTTGCGCTATCGGAGTGCGATCGGGAGGGCGTTGCAGCTTGCCGGCGGCGGTCTGATGTCCGCGCTGGAGGTCGAGTACTTCGACGAGGTGGAGCGGGCGCACGGATTTCCGCCGGGCCGAAGGCAAGTTCCGGTTGTGGTCGACGGCAAAACGCTGTGGGAAGACGTGGTTTACGAGGTCGGCGGGGAAAGCCTTGTCGTCAGGCTGGACGGCCGTGCGGCGCACAGCGTGGCCGGTGTGGCGTTTCGGGATCGTCGTCGTGACAATGCGGCTGAGCTCGCTGGACGCGCCCGTCTTGTGTACGGCTGGTGGGATGTCCATCGGGACAGTTGCGGGGTGGCGGGTGAGGTGGGGACGGTGCTCGCACGGCTGGGGTGGGTCCCCGGCCCTCGTGAGTGTTTATGCCGGTTAGAACCGTGATCGGCACTCACGACCCCCGCTCAGGTGAGTTTCGTGGTCCGTGTCGCCAGCACTCCGGCCACCGCCGCCCACACCACCAGCACCGCCGCCGGACCGAGCGGGAACTGGCCGTCCACCAGCGCCGCGCGCATGCCTTCCGCCAGCGCACCGGAAGGCAGCAGCGACACCACCAGACCGACCCCGGACGGCAGCGCCGACGGGGCCAGCAGAATCCCGCCTGCCAGCAGCAGGACGAACCACACGATGTTCGCCAGCGCCAGCACCGCTTCCGCCCGCAACGCGCCGCCCAGCAGCACGCCCAGCGCGCCGAAAGCCAGCGTCCCCAGGATCAGCAGCACCACCGCCGAACCGATCCCGGCGGCCGACGGGGACCAGCCCAGGAAGGCCGCGACGACGCCGAGCACCACGGACTGCAGCGCCACCACGACGAGCGCCGCCACGACCCGTCCGGCCACCAGCAGCCAGCGCGGCAGCGCCGTCGCCGAAAGCCGCTTCAGCACGCCGTACCGCCGGTCGAAGCCGAGCGCGATCGCCTGGCCGGTGAAGGCCGACGACATGACCGCCAGCGCGAGGATCCTCGGCGTCATCCAGTCCACTTTGGACGTCGAACCGAGCTGGCTCGCGGGAAGGATGTCCAGCAGGCTCAGCCCGATCAGCAGCGCGAGCGGGATGATGAGGGTGAGCAGCAGCTGCTCGCCGTGCCGCAGGGTCAGCGCGGCCTCGACGCGTGCGTGCGTGCGCAGCATCTTGCCGAGCGAACCGCGGCCGGGCGCGGGGGCGAAAGTGCCCGCGGGGAACGGAGAACTCATGCGCGCAGCTCCCGTCCGGTGAGTTCGAGGAACACTTCTTCGAGCGTCCGCCGTCCGACTTGCAGTTGTTCGGGCAGTACGCCCTGTTGCGCGCACCAGGCGGTGACGGCGGAGACCACCTGCGGGTCGACCGCGCCCTCCACCAGATACGAACCGGGTGCGGTTTCGCTGACCCGGTACCCCTCCGGCAGCGCGGCTTCGAGCAGCGTCGTGTCGAGTTTCGTCCGGGCGCGGAACCGCAGCTGCGCCGCCTCGCCCGCCTCCAGGGTCAGCGAATGCGGCGTGCCTTCGACGACCACCTTGCCGTGGTCCACGATCACCACCTGGTCGGCCAGCGTCTCCGCTTCCTCCATCAGGTGGGTGGTGAGCAGGACGCTCACGCCGTCCGCGCGCAAGGCCGCGAGCAGGTCCCAGACCAGCCGCCGCGCCTGCGGGTCCATGCCCGCGGTGGGCTCGTCCAGGAACACCAGCTCCGGACGGCCGACCAGTGCGCATGCCAGCGAAAGCCGTTGCTGCTGCCCGCCGGAGAGCCGTTTGAACGGGGTCCGCTTCGCGCCGGCGAGCCCGAGCACGTCGAGCAGCCACGCCGGATCGTGCGGGTTCGCCGCGCAGGAAGCCACTAGCCGCAGCATTTCCTCCGCGCGCACGCCCGGGTACGCGCCGCCGCCTTGGGGCATGATCCCGACGCGCGGGCGGAGCCGGGAACTGTCCGCGACGGGGTCGAGGCCGAGCACGCGCACCTGGCCCGCGTCAGGTCTGCGGAAACCCTCGCAAATCTCGACAGTGGTCGTTTTTCCGGCGCCGTTCGGCCCGAGCAGGGCCAGCAGGGAACCACGCTCCATGCGCAGGTCGATGCCGTCGACCGCGGTGGTGGAGCCGTAGCTTTTCGCCAAGCCGGAGATCTCGACGGCGGGGTTGTCCACAGCGAATCACGATACGACGTCAGCGGGCGCGCGCGGTGCTGGGGACGCCGGAGGTGTCCTGGACAACAGCAGCGGCGAAACCCGGTACACGATCGCGAGGCCGCCGAGGGTCACCAGAGCGGCCGCGCCGTAGGCCCACGGCAGGACGTACGAGCGGCCGTCGAAGGTGCCGCCGGTGGGCGGCAGCAGGAACGGCAGCCCGGCGCTGATGACCGTGGCGACCACCCGGAACCGCGACGTCCCGGCCGCGGCGGCGAGCGGGATCACCGCCCACAGCAGGTACCAGGGCTGGAGGTTGATCTGCAGGATCATCGCCGCGCCCAGCGAGACGCCGAGCCCGATGATCGGCCGGTACCGCCATTTGAAACTGGCCCACAGGAATTTGATCGTCACCGCCGCGGTGATCACGTTGCCGAGCGTGCCGAGGATCGGCACCAGCGCGTCGGTGTGGTTGCCCAGCCCGAGCGTGATGCCGAGGACGCCGCTGAGGTTCGCGATCTCCGCGGTGGGGGAGATGAACGACCGCACCAGTCCCGGCGTGCTCGCCGTCGCGCCGATCCAGCCGAAGCCCAGTCCGGTGCCGACGCAGATCGCGGTGAGCACCACGCCGAACAGCACCGCCATCGGCGTGCCCGCCCACACCAGGTCCTTCAGCCGCCCGTGCCATCTGCGCGCGACCATCACCGACAGGAACGGCAACGCCAGCACCGCCGGGATCTTCACGGTGGCGCCGATCGTGATGATGACGACCCCGAGCGCGATGAAGAGCAATTCGCCCTTCGCCAGCGGCGGCGGGCTGTCCCCCTTCACCCGCACCGGCAGCCGCCGGATGCCGATCTCCAGCCCGGCCACCATGAGCCCGATGGCCAGCGAATCGTTGTGCGCGCCCGCGACGAAATGGAAGATCAGCAACGGGTTCGCCGCGCCGAGCCACAGCGCGGTGGCCGGCTGGACGCCGAACCGTCGGGCCAGCCGCGGCACCGCCCACACGATCAGCAGCACGCCGACCATCGCGAGGCCGCGCTGCAGCAGCACGCCGACGACGATGTTGTTGCCGCCGACCGGGGCCAGCCAGCCGCCGAGCCGCAGCAGCAGCGGTCCGTACGGGGCGGGGGTCTCGCGCCAGATGTTGGTGACGCCCGCGGTCAGCGGGTCCGCGACGCCGAGCGCCTGCGCCGGGCCCAGCTGGTAGGGGTCCATGCCGCGGTGCACGATCTCGCTCTGCGCGAGGTAGCTGTAGACGTCGCGGGAGAACAGCGGCGGGATGAGCAGCAGCGGCGCGACCCACATCGCGACGGTCCGGGCGAGCTGGCCGCTGGTGGCCAGCCGCGCGCTCGCCGGACGGGCGAAGCGGGCGAGCATGAGCCAGCTCAGCACCAGGATGCCCATCCCGGAGAACGCGATCGCGAGCGAGACCGTCGGGATCCGGATGAACAGCCGCAGCACCGGCAGGTCCTGCACCGGGTTGATCACCGGCGCGGCGCCGGCCCCGAGCGAGCCGAGCGCGAGGAACAGGGAGCCGACGGTGCCGAAGCGGCGGACCACGTCGAGGCCGCGGGTCTCGGCGGCGTTCAGCGGATCGGTGCGGCGCGGGCCGACCGGGGACGGCGCGGCTTCGGGGGCAGGGGGAGCGGCCACGGCGCCGTCAGCGTCGCCCGGTTCGCCGGATAAGTCCGGTTCCGGTGCCCGCTGCTCCGGGTGTTCGCCGATTGCCACGCCCGGAAGCGTATCGACTCCGGTTCACGCGGCGTATCGAGCCATTCGGTCCCCCGGCGACGGGATCGCTCCCGTTGGGCCGGGCGCCGCGGTGGCGAGGTGAGTCGGGTCACTGGGCGACACCCCGCCTTTGCCCGGCGGCCGGAAATAAGACACACTTGTGTTGTGAAAAAGAACGGGACCATCGGCGAGGGGCGCGGCGAGCAGCCGCGCACCGCGGCCGTCGGCGTTCCCGTGCAGGTCAGCGCCGCGAACGTGGCCGAGGGCCGCACCCGGCACGAGGTCGCCCGGCTGCTGCTGGAGCAGGGCCCGATGACCGCCGTGGTGGTCGCCGAGCAGCTCGGGATCAGCCCGACGGCGATCCGGCGGCACCTCGACGCGCTCCAGGCCGACGGCGAGGCCGAGACCCGCGACGCCCCGCGCAAGGGCCCGCGCGGACGCGGCCGCCCGGCCAAGCTGTTCCTGCTCACCGAAGCGGGCCGGGCCCGGTTCGGGCACGCCTACGACGACCTCGCGGTGTCGGCCATCCGCTTCCTCGCCGAGCACGCCGGCCCGGACGCGGTGCGCGCGTTCGCCGAGCGCCGCGTCGAAGGGCTCGTCGGGCCGCACCGGCAGGCGATCACCGGATCGGCTGATCCGGTCGAGCGCGCCGAGGCCCTCGCGGCCGCGCTGAGCAGGGAGGGCTACGCTGCCTCGACCCGCCAGGTCGGCGCGGAGAACCCCGCCGCGCACGTGGGCGCGCAGCTGTGCCAGCACCACTGCCCGGTCGCGCACGTCGCCGCGGAATTCCCGCAGCTGTGCGAGGCCGAAACGGAAGCGTTCGCGAAACTGCTGGGCACCCACGTCCAGCGGCTGGCGACCATCGCGCGCGGAGACAACGCGTGCACCACACACGTACCCGCCGGACCGGCGGGTATCCCGGCCCATCCCGAGCCGGACCGCACGACGCCCGGACAAGCGGCCCCGCCGCCCGAAGGGCACGCACCACGGATCCCGAATGGAGGGAAACCCGCATGACTGCCGCTGCCGAGCAGCGCACTCCCACCACCGAGCCGTTGAGCCAGGAAGAGACCATCGCGTCCCTTGGCAACTACGCCTTCGGCTGGGCGGACTCCGACGAGGCGGGCGCCAGCGCGCGCCGCGGCCTGAACGAGGATGTCGTCCGCGACATCTCCGAGAAGAAGTCCGAGCCCGAGTGGATGCGCGACGCCCGATTGAAGGCGCTCAAGCTGTTCGACCTCAAGCCGATGCCGAACTGGGGCGCCGACCTCTCGGGGATCGACTTCGACAACATCAAGTACTTCGTGCGGTCCACCGAGAAGCAGGCGGCCAGCTGGGAAGACCTGCCCGAGGACATCAAGAACACCTACGACAAGCTGGGCATCCCCGAGGCGGAGAAGCAGCGCCTCGTGGCGGGCGTCGCGGCGCAGTACGAGTCCGAGGTCGTCTACCACCAGATCCGCGAGGACCTGGAGGAGCAGGGCGTTCTCTTCCTGGACACCGACTCCGCGCTCAGGGAGCACCCGGAGATCTTCCAGGAGTACTTCGGCTCCGTGATCCCGGCGGGCGACAACAAGTTCTCCGCGCTGAACACGGCGGTGTGGTCCGGCGGCTCGTTCATCTACGTGCCGAAGGGCGTGCACGTCGAGATCCCGCTGCAGGCCTACTTCCGGATCAACACCGAGAACATGGGCCAGTTCGAGCGGACGCTGATCATCGTCGACGAGGACGCCTACGTCCACTACGTCGAGGGCTGCACCGCGCCGATCTACCAGTCGGACTCGCTGCACTCCGCGGTCGTCGAGATCATCGTGAAGAAGGGCGCCCGCTGCCGCTACACGACGATCCAGAACTGGTCGAACAACGTCTACAACCTGGTCACCAAGCGCGCCAAGTGCGAAGAGGGCGCGACCATGGAGTGGGTCGACGGCAACATCGGCTCCAAGGTGACCATGAAGTACCCGTCGGTCTTCCTCATGGGCGAGCACGCCAAGGGCGAGGTCCTCTCGGTCGCGTTCGCGGGCGAGGGCCAGCACCAGGACGCCGGGGCCAAGATGGAGCACCTCGCGCCGCACACCTCCTCGACCATCGTGTCGAAGTCGGTCGCGCGCGGCGGCGGCCGGACCTCCTACCGCGGCCTGGTCAAGGTCGCGAAGCGGGCGCACCACTCGCGCTCCAGCGTGGTCTGCGACGCCCTGCTGGTGGACACGATCTCGCGGTCGGACACGTACCCGTACGTGGACATCCGCAACGACGAGGTGTCCATGGGCCACGAGGCCACGGTGTCCAAGGTCAGCGAAGAGCAGCTGTTCTACCTGATGTCGCGCGGCCTCGACGAGGCCGAGGCGATGGCGATGATCGTGCGCGGGTTCGTCGAGCCCATCGCGCGCGAGCTGCCGATGGAATACGCGCTCGAGCTGAACCGCCTGATCGAGCTCCAGATGGAAGGGTCCGTCGGCTAGTCATGTCGGTTACCGAGAACAACGTCGCCGAGTCGCTGCGGGAGGGCGCCGTCATTCCGGCGGCCTCCCGCGCGGAGCGGTTCACCTCCTACGACGTCGCGGCCTTCGAGGTCCCCGGCGGTCGTGAGGAAAACTGGCGCTTCACTCCGATGAAGCGCCTGCGCGGCCTGCACGACGGTTCCGCCGTCGCCTCCGGCGAGATCACGCTGGAGACCGAGGCCGCGCCCGAGCTGAAGATCGAGACCGTCGGCCGCGACGACGCGCGCCTCGGCGAGGCGGGCGTGCCGAGCGACCGCATCGCGGCGCAGGCGTACTCGTCCTTCGCCAAGGCCACGATCGTCACCGTGCCGAAGGAGACCGAGGCGTCGAAGCCGTCGGTGCTGCGCGTTCACGGCCCCGGCAAGGGCAAGGTCGCCTACGGCCACCTCCAGGTGCGCGCCGAGGCGTTCGCCAACGCGGTGATCGTGCTCGACCACGTCGGTTCCGGCACCTACGCGGACAACGTCGAGTTCGTCATCGGCGACTCGGCCAAGATCACCGTGGTCAGCGTCCAGGACTGGGCCGACGACGCGGTGCACGTGTCCGAGCAGCACCTGCGGCTCGGCCGCGACGCGACGCTCAAGCACACCGTGGTCACCCTCGGCGGCGACCTGGTGCGCGTGTCGCCCACGGCGACCTTCGCCGACCGCGGCGGCGACGTCGAGATGCTCGGGCTGTACTTCGCCGACGCGGGCCAGCACCAGGAACACCGGCTGTTCGTGGACCACGCGGTGCCCAACTGCAAGTCCAACGTGATGTACAAGGGCGCCTTGCAGGGCGACGGCGCGCACACGGTGTGGATCGGCGACGTGCTGATCCGGGCGGCCGCCGAGGCCACCGACACCTACGAGCTCAACCGCAACCTCGTGCTCACCCCCGGCGCGCGCGCCGACTCGGTGCCGAACCTCGAGATCGAGACCGGCGAGATCGAGGGCGCGGGCCACGCGAGCGCCACGGGAAGGTTCGACGACGAGCAGTTGTTCTACCTCCAGTCGCGCGGGATCGGCGAGGAGGCCGCGCGGCGGCTGGTCGTGCGCGGGTTCTTCCACGAGATCCTGGCCCGCATCGGCGTGCCCGAGGTGCGCGAGCGCCTCGAGGCCGCGATCGAGGCCGAGCTCGAAGCCGTGGGCGCCTGAGCCCGTCGTCCGTCCCCTTCAGACTCTTTTAGGAAAAGCAGAATGGCTACCCTGGAAATCAAGGACCTGCACGCTTCGGTGACCACCGAAGACGGAGCCAAGGAGATCCTCAAGGGCGTCAACCTGACCATCCGGTCCGGCGAGACGCACGCGATCATGGGCCCGAACGGCTCCGGCAAGTCCACCCTGTCCTACGCGATCGCCGGCCACCCGAAGTACACGGTGACCTCCGGCGAGGTGCTGCTGGACGGCGAGAACGTGCTCGAGATGAGCGTCGACGAGCGCGCCCGCGCCGGCCTCTTCCTCGCCATGCAGTACCCGGTCGAGGTGCCCGGCGTCTCGATGTCGAACTTCCTGCGCACCGCGGCCACCTCGGTCCGGGGCGAGGCCCCCAAGCTTCGCCACTGGGTCAAGGAGGTCAAGGAGGAGATGGGCAAGCTCGGCATCTCGAGTGAGTTCGCCGAGCGCTCGGTGAACGAGGGCTTCTCCGGCGGCGAGAAGAAGCGCCACGAGATCCTGCAGCTGGCGCTGCTCAAGCCGAAGTTCGCCATCCTCGACGAGACCGACTCCGGCCTGGACGTCGACGCGCTGCGCGTCGTGTCCGAAGGCGTCAACGAGTACAAGGCGGGCAACGAGGTCGGCGTCATGCTGATCACGCACTACACCCGCATCCTGCGGCACATCACCCCGGACTTCGTGCACGTCTTCGCCGACGGCCGCATCGTCGAGTCCGGCGGCCGCGAACTGGCCGACGAGCTGGAGGAGAACGGCTACGTCAAGTACGTCGGCTCCGCCGAGCCCGCCAAGGCCTGACGTTCCCCGCGCCCCGTTCCCGACGACACCGAGAGAGAGGAGTTGGCTCGATGACCACCACGGCTTCGAACAGCCCGACCAACTCTGTTCCCCTTGACGTGGCGGCACTGCGTGCCGACTTCCCGATCCTGACGCGCACCGTGCGCGACGGGAAACCCTTGGTGTACCTGGACTCCGGAGCGACCTCGCAACGGCCGGTGCAGGTGCTCGACGCGGAACGGCGGTACGTGTTCACGTCGAACTCGGCCGTGCACCGCGGTGCCCACCAGCTGTCCGAAGAGGCCACCGACGCCTACGAATCCGCGCGCGCCAAGACCGCGGAATTCGTCGGCGCGGACCCGGAAGAGCTGGTGTTCACCAAGAACGCGACCGAGGGCATCAACCTCGTGGCGTACGCGATGAGCAACGCCGCCACGGCCGGTCCGGAGTCCGAACGGTTCCGGATCGGCGAAGGCGACGAAATCGTCATCACCGAGATGGAGCACCACGCGAACCTGGTGCCGTGGCAGCAGTTGTGCCAGCGCACCGGGGCGACGCTGAAGTGGTTCAAGGTCACCGCCGAGGGCCGCCTCGATCTGTCCGATCTGGACAGTGTGATCACGCCGCGCACGAAGGTGGTCGCGTTCGCGCACCAGTCCAATGTGCTCGGCACGGTCAACCCGGTGGCCAAGCTCGTGGCCAAGGCGAAGGAGGTCGGCGCGCTGACCGTCCTCGACGCCTGCCAGTCGGTGCCGCACTTCGCGGTCGATTTCCACGCGCTGGACGTCGACTTCGCGGTGTTCTCCGGGCACAAGATGCTGGCTCCGTCCGGGATCGGCGTGCTGTACGGCCGGACCGAACTGCTCGAAGCGATGCCGCCGTTCCTCACCGGCGGCTCGATGATCGAGCTGGTCACGATGGAGCGCACCACGTTCGCCGCGCCGCCGCAGCGGTTCGAGGCGGGGGTGCCGATGACGTCGCAGGCGATCGGTCTCGGCGCGGCGGTGGACTACCTGTCCGCCATCGGGATGGACCGCGTCGCGGCGCACGAGCACGAACTGGCCGCGGCCGCGATCGCGGGCATCAGCGCGATCCCGGGCGTGCGCATCGTCGGGCCGACCGACCTCGAAGACCGGGGCGCGACCGTCGCGTTCGTGATCGACGGCGTGCACCCGCACGACGCCGGCCAGGTGCTCGACAGCCTCGGCATCGCGGTGCGGGTGGGACACCACTGCGCGTGGCCGCTGCACCGGGCCTGTTCGGTGCCCGCGACCGTGCGGGCGAGCTTCTACCTGTACAACACGCTGTCCGAAGTGGACGCTCTGGTCGCCGGGATCCGCGAGGCGCAGAAGTTCTTCGGGGTGGACCAGTGAACCTGGAGAGCATGTACCAGGAGATCATCCTGGACCACTACAAGAACCCGCACGGGCGCGGCCTGCGCGATCCGTTCGACGCGGAGTCGTTCCAGGTCAACCCGACCTGCGGCGACGAGATCACCTTGCGGGTCAAGGTCAGCGACGGCAAAGTCGAGGACGTGTCCTACGACGGGCAGGGCTGCTCGATCAGCCAGGCGTCCGCGTCGGTGCTGACCGACCTGGTCGTCGGGCACACCGTCGACGAGGCGTTCACGACCATGGACGCGTTCGTGGAACTGATGCAGGGCAAGGGCAAGGTCGAACCGGACGAGGACGTACTGGAGGACGGCGTCGCGTTCGCCGGCGTTGCGAAGTACCCGGCGCGCGTGAAGTGCGCCCTGCTCGGCTGGATGGCGTTCAAGGACGCGGTGTCCAGCACCACCACAGGAGCTGAGAAGGCATGAGCGCAGCTTGCAAGCGAATCATGGTTGTTCATGCCGTCGCCTCCCAGGCAATGAGCGTGAAACTCCTTAAGGAGGCGACGGCATGAGCGAAGAGACGGCCACCGACCCGCGCGAGGGGCGCACCGCCGCGGACCTGCCCGAGCAGTCCGCCGCCGTCCCCGCCGACATCGCCAAGATCGAGGACGTCGAGGAAGCGATGCGCGACGTCGTCGACCCGGAACTCGGCATCAACGTCGTGGACCTCGGCCTGGTCTACGACATCCGGGTCGAGACCGACAACACCGCGACGATCGACATGACGCTCACGTCCGCGGCCTGCCCGCTCACCGACGTGATCGAAGACCAGACGTCGGCGGCGCTGACGTCCGGCGGCCTCGTGAACGACTTCCGGATCAACTGGGTCTGGATGCCGCCGTGGGGCCCGGAAAAGATCACCGACGACGGCCGCGAGCAGTTGCGGGCGCTCGGTTTCACGGTCTGAGGCTTTTCGAAGGCCGCTCCCGGTATCGCCGGGGGCGGCCTTCGGCGTATCCCGGATTGGTGCGTTCGGGCGCATGCGGGCGGAACGCCGGTTTCTGTCGGTCCCGGGTGCTATGACTGGTCGATGACCGAACCTGATTCCGCATCCGTGTCCTCTCCCGGGGACAGACCCGGGCGCGGCCTGGCCGTCGCGGCGGTGTCCGTGGCCGCGGTGAGTTTCGCGCTCGGGGTGGCGACCTGGCTCGCCTGGCTCCTCGTGCGCCCGAGGCTGCTCATGGGCGGCATCTACCCGATCGTGGCCGAGGTGTTCGTCCTGGTGCTGGGCGCGCTGTGGTTCCTGGCGGTGCTGGCCTCGGTGCTGGCAGTGGTCTTCGGCCTGCTCGCGGGAGCGCGGCGCTACGGCGCCGATCTCGCCAGGCTGGGCGCACTGCTGGGCGGGCTGGCGTTCGTGGTGGCGCTGGCCGGGACTGTCGCGTTCACGTCGAATCCCGGGTTCACGACCGGACAGTTCGATGTCCGGCCTACGCATGCGACGCTAGGGCGGTGAAGTCTGTATAACGCCCTATACGGCGGCGCGGAGCCGTGCGAATCCATTGTGGACGGAATGGCCCGATCCGCCTGGGCGATGCCTGGCTGGGCAGGGAGAGCTGTCGATCCTCGTGCGGTGATGGATGGTTTCTCGGCCCCGCTGTCAGGTTTCCGCGTGGCTCGCGACCGGGGGCGCACGCCGCCCCGGCGACGGCGTCCGCGGCCGTGAGATTGCCGAGTGCGCCAGAGGGGACCTAGGCGGGCGCTCTCCGGCGCAGGCTGATGCCCTGCGAGCCTGCCAGGTAACGACTGTCCGAATCCATCCGATGATCGCTTCGTGACAGAAGGCTTCCCTGCCGCTCCGCCTCCGGCCGGGCGTGCGCCGCGCCGGTTTTCCTGGGTGCTCGCTGCTTTCGTCGTGGTCGCGCTCGCGGGCTCGGTCGTGGCGGTGACCGGGCTCCTCAAGGTGTTCAGTTACCGGTCGCTGACCGTGACGGGCGGGTCGATGGCGAATACCGTCGTGTCGGGCGAGCGGGTCGTCTTCGGACTGCGCGAGGGCCAGGAGATCCACCGCGGCGACCTTGTCGTGTTCGACGCGAGCGCGTTCGGCGACGGACGGCGCGGGACGTTCCTGCAGCGCGTGATCGCGGTCGGCGGCGACGAGGTCGAATGCTGCGACCTGGAGCGCCGGATCAAGGTGAACCGCAAGTCGATCGACGAGCCTTACGTGGCCGGCGAGCAGACGCCCTTCTACGCGAAAGTGCCGCCGGGCGCGGTTTTCCTGGCGGGGGACCGGCGGGACATCGCGGACGACTCCCGGTGGCGGGTCAACGAACCCGGCGGCGGAGCGGTGTCGTTGTCCGCGGTGCACGGCGTCGTCTCGGCGACCGGGAATCTGTTCTGGGTCAGGCAGATCCCGGCGACGACCGCGTTCACCGCCGCCGGGTTTCCCGGGACGACGGAGCCGGATTCCGGACCGGTCACCGGCCGGATCACCGCCGGAGCCGGGGCGGGGCTGTTCCTCATCGGGTTCGCCGGTCTGCTCGGGACCGTCGTCCGGAGCGCCGGAAGACGACGAAAAGCAGCCGCAGTCCCGCCAGCGCGCTGATCATCAGCAGGTTGTAGCCGAACACGTGGTTCAGGGTCAGCCCGGGCACCACCTGCGGACCGCTGGAACTGCCCAGCAGCAGCACGGCCATGAGCCCGGTCGCGATGCCGACCAGCGCCAGCAGCACCTCGTGCACCAGGCCGGTCACCAGGTCGCGGTCGCGTTCGTCGGAGAACAGCCGCATGTTCACCGACAAGCGGCCTTCCTCCAGTGCCGCGCCGATCCGGTCGACCCGGCGGGGGAGGCGGCGCAGGACCGGAAGCAGCGCGGTGAATTCGTCGGTGACGGTGCGGCGCAGGGTTTCCGGGCGCAGGCCGATGCGTTCGGTGGCGAACGCGCGGGATTCGGCGACCAGGTCGAAGTTCGGCGCGAGCGTCGCGAGCGTGCCTTCCATGGTCGCCAACGCGCGGAACACCGCGGCGATCGGCGGCGGGACGGCCAGGCGGAAGTCGGCGACGACGCGGAACAGGCCGGTGAACAGGTCGAGACCGGGCGTGCGGCCGGGGCCGAAGTGCCGGGCCAGCAGGGCGCCGAGCGCGCGTTCCAGGCGTTGTTCGTCGAGGTCGTCGGGGCGGTTGACGATTTCCAGCAACCCGTCGCGCACGCCGGCGGGGTCGCCGCGGTCGATGGCTGGCAGCAGGGCTTGCAGGCCGGCGCGCAGGCCGGTGTCGAGGCGGCCCACGGAGCCGAAGTCGAGCAGGCCGAGGGTGCCGTCTTCGAGCAGCAGAACGTTGCCCGGGTGCGGATCCGCGTGGAACACGCCGCCCAGCAGCACCTGGTCGAGCAGGCCGCGCAGGAAGGTGCGGGCGAGTTCCTCGCGGGAGCATGCGGAACCGGCGGAAAGCGGTTTGCCGTCCAGCCGGCGCATCACCAGGACACGTTCCGTGGACAGTACTTTGTGGACAGCCGGAAGGGTGACGCCGGGGACCGGATGCGCGGCGATCGCCTCGATGTTCGCGGCTTCGGTGCGGAAATCGAGTTCGTCCTCAAGGGATTCGGCGAAGCCGTCGGCCAGTTCCCGCACGCCGAGCGAACGTGCCCAGCCGGCGCGTACGTACAGCACGTCGGCGAGGCGGCGGACGATGTCGATGTCGCGTTCCACTTGCTCGCGGATCCCGGGCCGCTGCACCTTCACGACCACCTCGGCGCCGGACCGCAGCCGGGCCCCGTAAACCTGCGCGATCGACGCTGCGGCAAGGGGTTCGTCGTCGATGTGGGCGAAGGCAGTCACGTCGATTTCCTCTCGCAGCAACGCGCGCACCTCGTCTTCGGGTGCGGGCGGGACCTGATCGTGCAGCTTGCTGAGTTCGCGGATGTACACCGGCGGCAGGAGATCGGCGCGCGTCGAAAGCAGTTGGCCGAGCTTCACGAACGTCACGCCCGCTTCTTCAAGCGCCAGTCGTAGCGATCGAGCGAGTTTCGCCGAGCCGTCGGGGCCCGCGGTGCGCCGGCCGGTGAGGAACGAGCCGAGACCGTGGCGGATCGCGATGCGCATGATGCGCGAGTAGCGACGGGCGCGGGCGGCGCGGGAGCGCAGCGACCGCATCCGGGCGAACAGGCCCGGCCCGCCGGACGGAACCGCGAGTTCGGCGACGAAAAGGACCAGCAGGGTCACCGCGAGCGCGCTGCCCGCCAGCGGGATCAGCAGTCCGATCGCGACCCCGGCGTTGGACAGCACGGCGATCGGGAACAACCGGATGACGGTGCCCGCGACGAGCCAGCCCGCGAGCGCGGCACCGAGCGCCCGGACGAGACCGACGCGCACTCCGAGCACCTTGCGGGCCGCGGCGACGAGCGGCCACAGCACGACGACGTAGGCCAGCAGGCCGAGCAGCAGCGTTTGCATGCCGACGAGCACACCAGCCCCGCGGTGCCCGCGGATCCAGCCGGGGCGGGACGGGCCTCCCTCTCGCGGGGGAGCGTCCTACTTTCGGACGTAGTCGCCCGCGGCGGTGAACTTCTAACGTCATCCAGCGGATAAAGGGTTGCTTGCTTTCCCGATGACGTACGGAGGACACGATGCACGCACGAGGGTTCCGGCGGATCGCCGCACTGGCCGCGGCGACCGCCGCTCCGCTGGGCTTCGGCCTGGCGACCGCACCCGCCGCGTCCGCCGCCGCGGCGACCACCGTCTACTACAGCTCGGCGGGCGCGCCGGACTACGTCGCCCAGATCGACCAGGGCGCGGCCAACTGGAACGCCGCGGTCAGCGACGTGCGGCTGGTCAAGGACGAGGGCAAGGCCACGGTGAAGATCCACGAGGTCAACAGCGGCGGGTCGTACACGCAGACCGACGGGCACGGCAACGGAGACGTCTACCTGGACACGAGCCAGGTCGCCGAGGGCTACGACCCGACCCGCATCGCCGCGCACGAACTCGGCCACAACCTCGGGCTGCCGGACCACTACGAGGGGCCGTGCACGGAGCTGATGTCGGGCCACGGGCCGGGCACCTCGTGCACCAACGCCAAGCCGGACGCGCAGGAATCGGCGAAGGTGCAGCAGTTGTGGGCCAACGGGTTCCGGATCGACGGCACGCGGGTCACCAAGACTGTCTACTGAGTGCCTCGTGAGTGGCGATCACGGTTCTAACCGTGATCGCCACTCACGACCTCCTACTCCGCCTGCAGCAGGAAGAACAAGAAGCTCGGGCTGACGCACAGCATCCGGTAGTCCTCCGGGAACAGCTTTTCCGCCTCCGGCACCGGTTTCGGCTCGCTGATCGTCGAGATCCGGAACCCGGCCTCGGCGAACGCGTCGGTCATCGCGTGCAGCGGGCGGTTCCAGAAGCTCATCGGCGTCGTCCGGCCGCCGACCTCCCAGTCCTCGGTCCATTCGTAAGTCGCCGAGTAGTCCGTCTGCTGCCCGGCCTGACGTTGCAGCAGGTGGATCGCGTACGGATGGTCGACCACCACGATCAGCCGTCCGCCGGGCCGGAGGACACGGTGGAATTCGGTGAGCGTCGGGCCCCAGTCCTTCAGGTAGTGCAGCACGAGCGAGGCGATGACGTCATCGAAAGCGTTGTCGGCGTAGGGGAGTGGCCCGGCGACGTCGGCGACGCGCAGGTCCACGTCCGGGCCTAGCCGCTGGCGGGCGATCTCGAGCATGCCGCTGCTCAGGTCGAAGCCGGATACCTCGGCGCCGCGTTCGCGCAGTGCGACGGTCAGCGGTCCGGCGCCGCAGCCCGCGTCGAGAATCCGCCGTCCGGCCACGTCTCCGGCCAGCGCCAGCACGGCGGGCCGCTCGTAGTAGGCGTTCTGGATCTCCGTGTCCGACATGGCGGTGTAGGTCTCGGCCAGCAGGTCGTAATCGTTGATCACGGTGCTCTCTTCCGAAGGCATGCGATCCAGGCTGCCAGAAAACCGCCGCCAGGGTCCCGCCCTGGAGGGAGGCGTCCGCCGGGACCGCCTGTCAGGATTGGCGGGTGCGTTTCCTTCGTCCGCTGGTCAGCGGGGTCACCTATCGCCGATGGGTGTACCTGATCCTCGGCGCCGCGCTCAGCGTGCCGTACCTGCTGCTCGCGATGATCGCGATGCCGTCGCTGATGCCGTTCGCGACGACGATGGGATGGGCGAGCGTCGCCGGATTCGTCGTGATGCTCGTCGTGCTGGCCGCGACCGCGTTCCTGCCGGCGGTGCGGGTGCTGGAGGCGGCGGCGGTGCGGGAACTGCTCGCCCAGCCCGCGCCGGGACGCGGACGGCTGCGGTGCGCGACGATGTTCGTGCTGCACGTCGTGGCCGGTTTGTTCACCGGGCTCGCGACGCTCGCCCTGCCCGCCGGATTCGGGTTCGCGATCAACGCGGTCTTCACCGGTCGGCTTGTCGACACTCCGGATTTCCATCTGACGGTTCCGCGCGGCTGGGCTTCGGCGTGGCTGCCCGCGGCGTTCGTGGCGGCTTTCGTCGTGCTGATCTACTTCGTGTGGGCCCTCGGCGGAGTGCTGCGCCGCGCGGCGGCCCGGTTGCTCGGCTGGTCCGCCGCCGAACGCATCGCACAGCTCGAACGCCGCACCGACCAGCTCGCCGAACGCACCCGGCTCGCGCGCGAACTGCACGATTCCGTCGGGCACGCGCTTTCGGTGGTCACGCTGCAAGCCGGGGCCGCACGGCGGACGCTGCACACCGACCCCGGCTTCACCGAGGAAGCGCTCACCGCGATCGAGGAATCGGCTCGCACCGCGCTCGACGACCTCGACCACGTGCTCGGCCTGCTCCGCGACGAAGCACGCGACCGGACGCCGCACGCGGGTCTCGCCAACCTGCCCGCGCTGATCACCGTGACGCAGCAGTCCGGGACGGAGTGCCGCGTCGAGGTGCAAGGCGATGTCGGCGCGGTGCCGGCGGTGGTTTCCCGCGAGGTGTACCGGATTTTGCAGGAATGCCTCACGAACGCGGTGCGGTACGCGGGCAAGGTGCCGGTCACCGTCGCGCTGGCGGTCGCGGACGGGCAGTTGCGGGCCGCGGTCGCGAACCCGCTCGGTTCGGCCCGTCCGTCGCGCGTCCGCGGCGGACGCGGTCTGCGGGGCATGGCGGAGCGGGCGGAGCTGGTGGGTGGCAAGCTGTCCGCGGGACCGGTGGGCGAGAACTGGGAGGTCGTGGTGACGGTGCCGTGGGGGAACCGGTGAGCGTGCGAGTCCTGCTGGTGGACGACGAACGGCTGATCCGGGCGGGGCTGCGGGCGATCGTGGACAGCGAACCGGATCTGACCGTGGTCGGCGAGGCGTCCGACGGCTCGGAGGTGCCGGGTCTCGTCGGCCGGCTGCGGCCGGACGTCGTGCTGATGGACGTGCGGATGCCCGCGGTGGACGGGATCCGCGCGACCGGGCATCTTCTGTCCACTGTGGAGGATCCGCCGAAGGTGATCGTGGTGACCACCTTCGAAAACGACGACTACGTGTACGACGCGCTGCTCGCCGGCGCGAGCGGATTCCTGCTGAAACGCGCGCGTCCGGAGGAGATCGTCGCCGGGATCCGCACGGTGCTGGCGGGGGATTCGCTGCTGTTCCCGGCCGCGATCCGGGGCATGGCCGCCCGCCGCGCGCCGGGTGCCGCCGCGCCGCTGGACTTCCTGACCGAACGGGAACGAGACGTACTGCGGCTGATGGCGGCGGGACTGTCCAACGGGGAGATCGCGGCGGAGCTGTTCCTGGGGCTGCAGACGGTGAAAACGCACGTCGGGAACGTGCTGTCGAAGCTCGGTGCGCGGGACCGGACGCAGGCGGTGATCCGGGCTTACGAGTCGGGCTTCGTCAGGCCGACCGGCTGATGGCGACGTCCCTGCCGATGCCGCGCAGGACCTCGACGCGGTCGCTGCCGGGGCGGCTGAGGACCCAGCTGGAGCCGGGAACGGCCTTGGCGCGTTTCTTGAGCGGCGCGAGCAGCCGGGAAGCGTCCCGATAGGACGGAATCGTGCCGCTGCCGCACACGAGCGTCGCCAGGGAAACCGTGACCGGCATGCCCTCGGCGGACCAGTGCGTGTCCAGCAAAGCCGCGGCGACGGTGCCGATCTCGTCCACGTCGCACACGATCAGGAAGTCGTCGCCGCCGACGTGGCTCACGCGCATCCGCGGCAGCCGCCGGGAAAGGTCGGTGAGGGTTTCGCCCAAGGCGCGGATCAGATCGTCTCCCGCCGCGAAACCGGCGTTGTCGTTGACCGACTTGAACGCGTCGACGTCCAGCCACGCCGCCACGAACTGCTCGCCGCTCGCGATCCGGCGTTCGACGTCGCGCGCCGCCGCTTCGCTGCCCGGCAGCCGGGTGAGCGGGCTGAGCGTGACCGCCTCCTCGACCTTCGCCTCGGCGACCCCGCGCACGACCTCGGTCACCAGCACGACGCCGAGACAGCGCCCGGACGCGTCGACCACCACGACGTCGTCGCCGGTGCGGCCCCAGTCGGCGTCGGTGACCAGTTCGAGGAATTCCAGTGCGCTCGCGCCGGCCTCGATCAGGTGCGGTTTGTCCGCCAGCCGCGCGGCGGACCGCTTCGCGTGCAGGGCGTGTCCGTACGGACCGGTGATGGTGACGAGGAATCGCGTCCGGTCGACTGACCATTGTGGACGGTTGTCCGCGTCGACGCCGACCACGCCGCTCGGCGCGTCCGCGGCGGCGAGGACCTCGCGGACGTCGTCGCAGGTGGCGTCGACCGGCAAGGTGGTGGCCGGGCGCAGGAAATCGCCGACGCGCGGGGCCTGCGGCGGCGCGGGCGTGCGCCGGTCCTCCGGGATGACCGCGCCGGAGGCGGGCGCGGACCGGTGCGCGGCGGGCGGTGCGAGCAGATTGCCCTGCGCGATCCGGACGCCGAGGCTCTGCGCCGCGTCCAGCTGCGACTCGGTCTCGATCCCGGTCGCGACCAGCCGGATGTTCGTGCGCGTCGTGTAGTGCAGCAGCGCCTCGACCACCGCCGTCGCCGCCGGGTCGCCGGGAAGGCCGCGCAGCACGCTGCGGTCGAGTTTCACCAGGTCCACCGGGGACTGCGCGAGCAGCGCCAGCGGCAGGTCGCCGCGGCCGAGCCCGTCGAGCGCGAGCCGGAAGCCCTGTTCGGTGAGCGCGCGCATGCCGTCGAGCAGGCGGCCGGTGGGCAGGTGCGTGAACGGCGGCCCGACCTCCAGCACCACGTCGCGGGTGCGCCGTCCGGCCGCGCCGAGTTCGGCGATCAGTTCGTCGAACGCCTCCAGCGGCGACGCGAGCGTGCGCGCGGAGACGTTGAGGTGCAGCGGAAGCGCGCTGGGCCGCTCGGCCTCCTGGCGTACCGCCGCGGCGGCCAGCCCGAGGTCGACCTCGGTGAGCCTGCCCTCGCGGCGGGCCTCGGCGAGCAGTTCGTGCGCCGTGCCCCGGCCCGGCCGGGCCAGCGCTTCGTACGCGACGACCCCGCCGGTGTGCAAGCTGTACATCGGCTGGAAGGCGAATCGGACCGCACGCAGCGTCGTCACGGACGCGATACTCGCACCGCCGGAGGGGGCTGCGAAACCGTTGTCAGCTGATGTTCACCAGCGCGGCACTTTGGCCACCGGAACGGAGTAACAAAATGCTTTTCGCGTTCGCTCGATCGGGCAAGGCAAAATTCCCGGCACGGGCTCAGCCCAGCAGCAGGCGGCGGAGGCGGGCCGGGGCGGCGCGGAACAGGTTTGCCATGGTCGAGGCGGTGCCGGGCAGGTCGGTGCGGCCCGAGGTGAACGCGCGCTGCGCCGGGATCGGAAGGTCGAAGAACAGGTCGAAAAATTGCGCTGACTGAGCGGGTGACATTCCGCACAATGCACGGAGTCCGTAGCGGCGCAAGGCATGCACAGCACGGGCTTCGGGCGGCCACAATGCCTTCCGGGCAGCGCTGGCCGCGGCCGCCGGACCTGCGTCGAACGCGTCCGCGAGAGCCTGCGCGACGCGAGGCGCGAGCTGCAGCGCGGTCGCGAGGCTGTAGCCGGTCGCCGGGTGGACGAGCGCGCCCGCAACCCCGAACGGCACCGCCTGGCCGCGCTTCGGCAGCGGGACGTCGAGCACGATCCGCACCTGTTCGACCCGGCCTGCGGGACGGATTCCCGCCGCTTTGAGCCGCGCGTGCAGCCGCTGGGCCAGTTCGGCCACTGGGAGCCCGGGTTTGCGCGCGAGCGACGTCTCTTCGACCAGTACGGAGCCGTCGCCGAGGGGCAGTGCATACCGGAAGCTGTCGGTGCCGTCGCGCCAGTCCATGAAGACAGCTGTGTCGGGCGGGGCGAGCCGCTCAGCTTGGTCCGCGGGCAGCACGAGCCCGTACGCGGTCTGCTCGGCGCGTGGAGCCCGCAGCTTGGGTGCTCCGGACGCGTCGACGAACACTGCGGCGGCGAGGCGTCGACCGTCGGCGAGCAGGACCGTCGAACCGTGCGGACCGTGTTCCGCGCCGGTCACCTTGCCGGTGACGACCTGGACGCTCGGCTCGGTGAGCCACTCGCGCAGCCCGGCGTTGTCGATTACCCGATACGTCCGGTCGACGCGGTGCTCGCGGGTTCCGAACGCCAGCGTCGCCGCCGGAGCCGCGGCGATCGCTTCGCCCGGCAGCTCAGGCGCCTCGTCCGCCCACATTCCGTAAGTATTCGGCCACTTTCGGTGTGGATCCGGGTCGAGCACGGCCGTTTCCAGGCCTCGCCGGGCGCACGCGGCCGCCAGCGCCCGTCCGGCCGGGCCGCCGCCCGCCACCAGCACGTCGGTCATCCCGCAATCCTGCCGGACGGCCGGATACGGTGGGACACATGGACGAGACCGATCCGAGGGCAGCGCGGCGGGACCCGGCGAACGGGGCGGGCGGGTTCACCGACCTGGCGACCAGCCCGTTCCGCGTCGACCGCGACCGGATCACCGCGTCGCCGTTCTTCGCGCGGCTCGGCGGGGTCACCCAGGTGGTCAGCGCGGGCGGCGCCGGGCTGCTGCACAACCGGCTGACGCACAGCCTGAAGGTCGCGCAGGTCGCGCGCGGGATCGCGGAGCGGATCACCGGATCGAGCGAGTCGGCCGAACTGGCCGCGAAACTCGGCGGCTGCGACCCGGACGCGTGCGAGGCGGCCGCCCTGGCGCACGACCTCGGGCACCCTCCGTTCGGGCATCTCGGCGAGCAGACCCTGGACCGGATCGCACGGCACCGGTTCGGCCTGGCCGACGGTTTCGAGGGCAACGCGCAGTCGTTCCGCATCCTCACGACGACGGACGTGCGCGGCCCGTCCGCCATCGGGCTGGACCTGACGACCGCGGTTCGCGCCGCGGTCCTGAAATACCCGTGGGCGCGGCTGCATTACCCGCAGCCGCATCCGACCGCGATGCCCCTGCCGCCCCGCGGCGCCGCCGAGCCGGACGACGCTCCAGGCACCGGTGCGAGCAAGTTTTCCGCGTATGTCACGGAATTGGACGACTTCGAGCAGTCGCGGGCCCCGTTCGCCGGGCGGATCGAGCCGTGGCAGCAGACGGTCGAAGCGTCCGTTATGGACACTGCCGACGACATCGCGTACGCGATCCACGATCTGCAGGATTTCCACCGCATCGGCGTCCTGCAGCACGCCCCCGTCGCCGCCGAACTGGGGGAGTGGCTGGCGCACGCCGTCGATCTGGCCTCTTTGGACGATGCCCGGCTGACCGCGGAAATCCGCCGCCCAGGCCGTTCCCTGGAGCGGATGCGCCGCCGCATGCACCTGAAGGACAGCTGGATCGTGGACGACGACGCCTTCGCCGCCGCCGTCGCCCGAGTCCAACGAGAACTGGTCGACGGCCTGCTCGCGGACGGCTTCGACGGTTCGACCGAGGCCGAACAAGCGACGGCGGCGTTCTCGGCGAACTGGATGGCGCGATTGGTGGACGGGGTTTTCGTCCTGTCGTCGCCGCCGACCCGGTCCGGGCACGTCTCGCTGCGTCCCGCGCAGTGGCACGAGGTGCAGGTCCTGAAGTTCGTCCACCGGCGGTTCGTGCTCCTGCGCCCCGATCTCGCCCTGCACCAGCGCGGCCAGGCCAGCCTGGTCACGACGTTGGTCGACGCGCTGGACGCATGGCTCCTCGACCGCGACGAGGCTTCCCGCTTGCCGCGCCGGCTGCACGACCTGATGGAACTGGCGCACGGCGAATACTCGGACCTCGCGCGGACCGCGCCGGAGCTGCTGGTGGGCGCGACAGGCGAGCGGATCGAGGGCGCGGACGCGGTGCGCGGGCTGGCCCGGGGCCGGGCGGTCGTGGACTTCGTGGCTTCGCTGACGGACAAGCAAGCGGTGACGTTGCTGGACGCTTTGTCGGGCCGGTCGAGCCAGCCCTGGTCGGATTCCTTCGTGCTCTAAATCGGTTGCGGGACGGGTGCCTGGTCAGCACGGTAGGCAGATGCCTGTGACGATCCGGGAAGCCGGCGCGGACGATTGGCCGGGGATCTGGCCGATCGTCCGGGACGTGGTGACCGAGCAGCGGACGTTCCCCTACGACCCGGCCATGAGCGAATCCGAAGCACGTCGGCAGTGGCTGGTTCCCGCCCCCGCGCGGGTCGTCGTCGCTGCCGAAGGAGACCGGGTACTGGGCACGGCGAACATGTACGCCAACCGGCCGGGTCCGGGCAGCCATGTCGCTTCGGGAAGCTTGATGGTGTCCCGGGACGCACGCGGTTCCGGCGTCGGGAGGGCCTTGGTGCTGGACCTGATCGCTTGGGCCCGGCGGGCTGGTTTCGCGGCGATTCAGTTCAATGCGGTGGTCGAGACCAATGTCCATGCGATCCGGCTGTACGAGAGTTTGGGGTTCGTGACGCTGGGGGTCGCGCCGGGGGCTTTCCGGCATCCGGTCGAGGGGCGGGTCGGGTTGCGCATCATGTGGCTGGAACTGTGACTCGGTTCGCGGAGGTTTTCACTCTCGGCGCGAGGCTGCCGGGGCAGGTTTTCCGGGAGCCCCGCGGGGACTCGCTGTTCTGCGAGTACGACGTGGTGCTGGCACCGGAAATCTGGCCCGCGCTTCGCGAGATGGCCCGCTGGCACGGCGACGACCGGGTCGACCTTCTGGTGCTCGAACCCGGCGCGCGTCAGACGGTTTCGGCGCCCGTCGGCTCGGAGGGTTACTGGTCGGCGATCGGACACGAATCGGACGACGAGTTCCTGGACTCGATCGCTGTGACAGCTGATGTCATCGCGGTGACGGGGCCGTCCGGGCAGTGGGGCTGCTGGGGAGAACGCGGTCCCGAGGTGGCGGTGTTCCAAGGCTTCCCGGACGCCGCGGCCCGCGAGGAATGGCGCGAGCGGTTCGGCCCGTTCCTGGACGCGGCGGAAGCGGTGGAGTCGTATGTGTGGATGGCATTCGGCGGACGGCGGCCGGTTCCGGATGAATACGCGGCTGCGTTGGTGGCCGACTACGGGATCGGGTGAACGGTTTGCTCCGGCGGGGGAGATCTCAGGTGCCGATGTATCGGGTCGTCTCCGCGGAGAGCCGTCCGGGTTTCGCGCTCCCCTTCGAGCCACTGCACGGATTCTTTGCCGACGAGGAGACCGCCGGAAAGGTGACCTTCGCAGGCATCATCGGCGCAGCCGACGCACGACCGGTGACTGTGGACGATGCGGAGCTCGAGGTGCTCGATGATTCCGGCGACGCGATCGGCAGGTATTGGTTAGGCCGGTTCGAACTGAAGCCGAAGAACATCTCCCCGGCGCCGGGCGGGTCAGCGAGTCTCGAAGTTCCGTCGTGCGGCGGCGAGCCTTGTCCCCACGAGCAAGCGATCTGGTCGCGTTGGCGCCGCGGCTCGATCCTGCTCGGCGAGTGGACGCGACATCCCGCGACCCAGCACGGCAACTGGCTGCACGTCGTGCAAAACGCGTGGTTCACCTCGGGGAAGCACGCGATGCGCTGCGACACAGGCGATATCGTCATCGACGGACAGCACTGGTCCTCGAAGGACTCGTTCTATTGCGCCATCGGCGAAGCGGCGAATGGCCCAGGCGGTTGCTTCGGCAGCAACTTGGCCGCGCTCCACGACTGCGTCCGAAGCGGATCGAAGGCAGCTCAGCGCTATTCAGTGATCTGGAACGCCGTGGAGACTTCCCGCCGAGCCCTCGGAGATGCCTTCGTGACCGCGGTCACGGAAATCTTCGGCCAGTACAACGTCGAACCGCGCTGACCGGCGACTCCGGCTCCCGGCCGTGCGCGCGAAAGACGGCAAGCTCCGCCGAACGGCCTACGACGTCCGGCTGGCAACGGATATTGCCTGACCAACGTCACCCCAACGGCCGTTTTTCCCGGACAGAAGTGGTACTTAGCTGGATCCAGCCGGTGATCACCGGCGTTGGCCAGCGTGAGTCGGGGCACGCGGTGTGAGATCGGAGGACGCACGTGCGTCGTACCCGTTCACCTGGAGCCTCGACAACAACCGCGAGAAGACGGACGGGCGTGGTCGCCGCGGCGGTGCTTGCCGCCGGGCTGGCGACACCGCCCCTAGCGGAAGCGCAGGAGTCCACTGTGGACTCCACGGCGAACAGTCAGATCGCCGCTTTGCAGGCGGTGAAAGCAGGACAGACCGCGACTGAGTCCAAAATAGACAGCAAGCTGCTCGTCCAGGAGAAGATGCGCACGCGGAGCCTGAGCGCGGCCGCGTTGCCGGGAATCGCCAGGATCGCGGACAAAGCACTCGTCGACATCCGGGTCACGAAGGTCAGCGACGGGCTCGTCAACGACCTGCGCAAGGCCGGAGCCGAGGTGCGTGCGATGTCGAGCACGGCGGCGAGCATCCGGGCCGAGGTGCCGTTGACCGCATTGCCGGAGATCGCGAAACGCGGCGACGTGAAGCACGTCGAAACCGCGGATCAGGCGATGACGGCGCGGCAGCGGGAAAACAAAGAAGGCTCGGAAACCAAGCAGCAGAAGGCCGACCGGATCGACCGGCAGCTCAAGGAAGCGATCGGAACCAAAACGCAGGTGGTCAGCGCGGGCGACCGGGCGCACAACGCGGACACCGCGCGCCAGCAGTTCGGCGTGACCGGCACCGGCGTGAAGGCGTGCGCGCTGTCCGACGGCGTCGATTCCCTGGAGGTTTCCCGGACCAAGGGCGAGCTTCCGGCGGTCGATGTCCTGACCGGACAAGCGGGCAGCGGCGACGAGGGCACCGCGATGCTGGAGATCATCCACGACCTCGCCCCGAACGCGAAGCTCGGTTTCGCCACCGCGTTCACCTCCGACGCGAGTTTCGCCGACAACATCCGCAAGCTCCGTTTCGAAGCGCATTGCGACGTCATCGTCGACGACGTCATCTACTTCAAGGAATCCCCGTTCCAGGACTGGATCATCGCGCAAGCGGTGAACGACGTGACGGCCGACGGCGCGCTCTACTTCTCCTCCGCGGGCAACGAGGGCAACGTCGCCGACGGCACCGCCGCGCATTGGGAAGGCGACTTCGCCGATTCGGGAATCTCGATCGGCAAGTACGCCGGCACCGCGCACAACTTCGCGGGCGCGGCCGGAAAGCAGGCGTTCGAGCCGATTTCGGACGCGTCGTCGGCGAACATCCCGGTGACGCTGCACTGGTCCGACCCGATCGGCGCGGCCGCGGACGACTACGACCTCTACCTCCTCGACGCGCGCGGCAACGTCGTGAGCTTCAGCCAGGACGTCCAGAACGGCACTCAGGACCCGTACGAGCAGCTGGCCACCCCGTTCTTCGGCGGCACCGGGCTGCGGCTCGCCGTGGTGAAGTTCTCCGGGGCGAGCCGGTACCTCTCGCTGACCGCGTTCGGCAGCCGGTTCCGCGATTCCGCGGACGGGCTCAAGGCGTACTCCACGCCCGGCGCGGTCGTGGGCCACGCCGCGGCGCGCAAGGCGTTCGCGGTCGCCGCGGCTCCGGCCGAGGCGGCGTTCGGCCGTCCGCTCGAACCGGGCGACCCGGCGAACCCGACCGGACCGTATCCGGCGGCGTATTCGGCGACCAGCAAGGCGGAACGGTTCAGTTCGGACGGTCCTCGGCGGGTGTTCTACGAAGCCAACGGAACGCCGATCACGCCGGGCGACGTGTCGTCGACCGGGGGAGAGGTCCGGCAGAAGCCGGAAATCACCGCGGCGGACGGCGTGCACACCTCGGTGAGCGGATTCGACCCGTTCTTCGGCACTTCGGCGGCCGCGCCGCACGCGGCCGCGATCGCGAGCCTGGTGCTGTCCGGCAATCCCGGACTGTCCTCTTCGGACATTCGCGAGGCGTTCCTCAAGACCGCGGTGGACATCGAAGCTCCCGGCACGGACAACCTCACCGGGGCCGGAGTGTTGCTGGCGGACAAGGTGCTCGCGTACACCGGTGCCAGCCCGCAGCCGTACGCGGAAGCGGGACAGCCGACGGTCCGCGGACCCAACGGCGGCAGCACGCTCAACCCTGGTGACACCGCGACGGTCACGCTGCCGGTGAAGAACACCGGCGACGGCACGGCGGTGTCCACGAGCGTCGTGCTCACCTCGCCGACTCCGGGCGTCGCGATCGAGCCGCGGGCGAAGTCGTACGGCACGATCAGCCCGGGACAGACCGGAATCAACGACTTCACCGTCACGGTCCCGGCCGGCCAGCAGCTCGGCTCGCCGGTGGTGCTCAACGCGAAGGTGACTTTCGCGGGCTCGTTCTCGCCGCGCACCAGCACGTTCTCGCTGCCGGTCGGCACGCCGTCGCCGGTTTCGCAGGCGTTCGCCTACGCCGGTCCGGCGGTCGCGATCCCGGACAACTCGCCGCTCGGCGCGTCGGTTCCGCTCGTGGTGAGCGGCGTCGGTCCCGCGTCGAAGGTGTCGCTTTCGATCGACGGCACCGCCTGCACCACCGCGGAGAAAGCGACCACGGTCGGCATCGACCACACCTATGTCAACGACCTGGTCGGCACGCTGACCGCGCCGTCCGGCGCGACGGCGACGCTGTTCCAGAAGGGCGGCGGCAGCGGCAACAACCTCTGTCAGGTGGTGTTCGACGATTCCGCGGCCAAGCTGTTCAGCACGACCGGATCCGCGGACGCGCCGTACACCGGCACCTACCGGCCGGTCACGCCGCAGAGCCAGCCAGGCGCTTCGGCGGACGGCACCTGGACGTTCAAGGTCGTCGACACCACGGGCGGCGACACCGGTTCGATCCGCAGCGTTTCGCTGCACGTCAACGGGTACGCGACGGCCGGGCGTCCGGCGGATGTGCACAAGACGGTGACCGCGGGGCCGGTGCGGCCTCAGCTGGCCTGAGCGGTGCGGGACCGTCGCGCTGCGCGGCGGTCCCGTACCGTTTCCCCATGGCACGGCAGGTCGCAGGCGGCGGACGGGCGGTGGAAGTCCCGCCCGAACGGCTCGACGGCTGGTTCGCCCGCTTCGCCGAACGCAACGGCGGCGTGCGCGCCACGGTTCTCTCCGCGACGCAAGTGCGTGTCACCGCCGGGAACGGCACCACAGCCACCGCGACTGTCCCATTTGGACCGTTGAAGGAGCAAGGCGAGTACCCCGGACTGGCCGTCGGGCCATTGCTCCACCACGTGCGAACGCCGCGGCTGATCGCACTGCTGCTGGTCCGAAAGGGCGGGCACTCGCTCGGCCTCGCCTACGACGGCCGCGTGGTCCTCTCCCGAACCGACCGCCATCACGTGCAGGGCCGGACCGCGGCGGGCGGCTGGTCGCAGCAACGCTTCGCGCGCCGCCGCGAAGGCCAAACCCGAGCCGCGCTCCAGTCAGCCGCCCAAGACGCGTACGAGGTTCTGCTGCCCCGGCTGTCCGAAGTGGACGCTGTAGTGCTCGGCGGAGACCGTCGTGCGCTGGACGAACTGCGCTCCGACCGGCGGCTCGCCGAGCTGTTCGACCGGGCCGAGCCGCGAGTGCTGGACCTCCCCGAACCCCGCCACGAGGTGCTGGCCGACGCGGCACAGCGAGCGCGTGTCGTGGAGCTGGTGGTGAGGGATCGAACAGCGGGGCGCGAGTGAATCCGGACACGGCCGCGAAAACCGTTCGACGCCGACCCGTACACTGGGTTCGTGGTCAACAGGGCATTGGTGCGGATCCAGAGAGAGTAGCCGCCCGCCCCGCATCGCACGCGGTGCCGGGGCGCTCCAGCACGTCCACCTGACCGCCCCCGTATCCGGGAGTTCTCTTGATCACGGCCACTGGCCTTGAGCTGCGCGCCGGTTCGCGCATCCTGCTCAACGGCGCCACCCTCCGCATCCAGTCCGGCGACCGCATCGGCCTCGTCGGCCGCAACGGCGCGGGCAAGACCACCTCGCTGAAAGTCCTCGCGGGCGAGGGCGAACCGCACGCGGGCGACGTCCGGCGCAGCGGCGAACTCGGCTATCTGCCGCAGGACCCGCGCGAGGGCGACCTGTCGGTCACCGCGAAGGACCGCGTGCTGTCCGCGCGCGGTCTCGACACCCTGCTGCGCGACATGGAAAAGGCGCAGACCTCGATGTCCGAGCTGGTCGACGACAAGCAGCGGGACAAGGCGATCAACCGTTACGCGCGGCTCGAAGAGCGGTTCTCCTCGCTCGGCGGGTACGCCGCGGAGAGCGAGGCGGCGCGGATCTGCTCGAACCTCGGGCTCGCCGACCGCATCCTGTCCCAGACGCTCAGCACGCTGTCCGGCGGTCAGCGCCGCCGCGTCGAGCTGGCGCGCATCCTGTTCGCCGCCGCCGAGGCGGGAGCGGGCGGCAAGTCCGAGACGATCCTGCTGCTGGACGAGCCGACCAACCACCTCGACGCCGACTCGATCAACTGGCTGCGCGGCTTCCTCAAGCAGCACGACGGCGGGCTCGTGGTGATCAGCCACGACGTCGAACTGCTCGGCGACGTCGTGAACAAGGTGTGGTTCCTCGACGCCACGCGCGGCGAGATCGACATCTACAACATGAGCTGGCAGCGCTATCTCGACGCGCGCGCCACCGACGAGAAGCGCCGCCGCCGCGAGCGCGCGAACGCCGAGAAGAAGGCGTCCGCGCTGCAGGCGCAGGCCGCCAAACTCGGCGCGAAGGCGACCAAGGCCGTCGCGGCCAAGAACATGGCCCGGCGCGCGGAGCAGATGCTCTCCTCGCTCGACGAGACGCGCCAGGCGGACAAGGTCGCCCGGATCAAGTTCCCGGAGCCCGCCTCGTGCGGGCGCACGCCGCTGACCGCGGACGGATTGTCCAAGTCGTACGGTTCGCTCGAGATCTTCACCGGCGTCGATCTGGCGATCGACCGCGGCTCGAAGGTCGTGGTGCTCGGATTGAACGGCGCCGGAAAGACGACATTGCTCCGGCTGCTCGGCGGAATGGAAACGCCGGACACCGGATCCGTCGAACCGGGTCACGGATTGCGTTTGGGCTATTACGCACAGGAACACGAAACTCTCGACCACGAAGCGTCGGTGTGGGAAAACATCCGCCATCTCGCGCCGGACACCGGCGCGCAGGAGCTGCGGAACCTGCTCGGCTCGTTCCTGTTCACCGGCGAACAGCTCGACCAGCCCGCCGGAACCCTGTCCGGCGGCGAGAAGACCCGGCTCGCACTCGCTGGACTCGTGTCCAGCCAAGCCAATGTGCTGCTGCTGGACGAACCGACGAACAACCTGGACCCGGCCAGCCGCGCCCAGGTTCTCGACGCGCTGCGCAGCTTCGCCGGCGCGGTCGTGCTGGTGACGCACGACCCGGGCGCGGTCGAGGCGCTCGAACCCGAGCGCGTGATCCTGCTTCCGGACGGAACCGAGGACCACTGGTCCGCGGATTATCTTGAACTTGTCCAGCTTGCCTGACCGAGTGCGTCCGTTCGGGTGCTTACCGTGTCGGGCAAAGCACTGGAATGGCCCAATGTGATCGCGGTTTCGATCGTTTTAGCGCTGTCGTCTGGCAATCCGGCGCGTAGTGTTCGATCATTGCCCCGGCAGGGGCCGCGAATGGCCCGGAACAACCACTCGGCGGGAAGGCGATCGACGTGGCTGATCTCAAGAAAGGCGCGCGGATCACCGGCAACACGCGCGACAAGCTGGCCGCTGACCTGAAGAAGAAATACGAGAAGGGCTCGAGCATCCGGGCGCTGGCCGAATCCACCGGACGGTCCTACGGGTTCGTCCACCGGGTGCTGTCGGAGTCCGGGGTCCAGCTGCGGGGGCGCGGCGGGGCCACGCGAGTCAAGAAGAAGTAGCGTCAGCGCGGCCGCTGCGCGGGGGGCGCACGGTCGAAGCGGTCGTCCGGAAGGTCAGCGCGGCGCCGAGGAGTACCAGCGGGTACACGAGGTAGCCGTACCGGGTGGCCGGAGTAAGCAGGATCAACGCGCCGAGTCCGACGGCGGTTCGCGTCAGTGCAGCGGATCCCGTCGCGGGGGGCCGGCGCGCCAGCCAGATCAGCATCGCCACTGCCGCAACACCCACCAGCACCAGGGAAATCACGGTGCCGGCCGGTCCGGTCTGTGCGATCAGATGCCCGGGCAGCGGGCTCGCCGCGGGGGAGCGGACCGCGCCCATGCCGAGCGGGAAGCGGATCACGTGCTCGGTGAACGCCGCCGGGTTCGCCAGATACACCGGCAGATGCAGCGCGATCGTCGTCGCGGCCAGCGCGCCCGCGAAGCGACCCGTTGCCGCCCAAGGATTTTCGCCGCGCGCACGCCGGTAAACGAATACCGCGAGCACCGCGGCGGCAGGCGCGACGATGAGTTTCGCGCTGATCACCAGCGCCAGCACGAACCCGGTCCATCCGGGACGCCCCGATGCGGCGAGCGCGAAGGTCAGCACGAGCAGGCCGACGATCGCGAGGTCCGGACCGGCCACCGCCCAGGTCAGCGCGGTCAGTGGACACGCGATCGCGAGCTGTGCGGCGAAAACCGGGATCCGGGGCCGGTTCAGCAGCCGCCAGGACGCGTACGCGCAGATCACCGCGGCCAGCGCGAACATCCAGCGCGCGTCGGTCAGTGCATTGAGGACTGGAGTGCCGCCGAACAACGCGCGCGGCAGCCCGAAAACGGTCATCACCGGGCCGTACGGCGTGTAATCGTTCACTTCCGGTGCGCGGTGGAGCGCGGTGATGTCGATGTACGGGGTTCCGTGCCGCAGCAACAGATCCGCACTGCGTTCGATCACCCACACCTCGGGCTGCGCGGCCCAGGAGAACGGAGTGATCAGCCAGTCCGTTCCGGTCAGCCGCCGGATCACGAGCATCAGCAGCGGCGCGCACATCGCGAGCACGATCACCGCGCCGATACCGATCCAGCGCGACCCGAATTTGCCGTTAGTTTGCATTCCGCGGCGCGCGGAAATCGTCAGCCAGGCACTGTGCGCGGCGGCCAATCCGTATCCGGCGACGGCGAAATCGCCCCAGATCCGGTAGCCGTAGAACTCCGAAGCGAGCGCGGTGCCGAGCGCGAAGGCGAAGCAGCCGAGATAAAAGACGAGATCCCAGCCGGCGACGCGCACGGGATGGGCTTCCTCGGCGCGCGCAGGGGCCATCAGCAGTTGCACCCGCGTTTCCTCCCCGGCTCGCCGACCCCGAAACGCCAGGCTACCGAGCCGGGCCGCGCCGGATCCCACCGCCCGTGGCCCGTGCGGGCCCAAGGTCCGTGATGGGCTGCTCCAGGAAATCCGGGTCCGTCGGGGAGCCTGGCGCGGACGTCGGGAAGAATGCCGGGCGTCCCGGTGTTGTGCAGGGCATCTCCGGAAAAAAGTTCAACTAAACTAGAGGTTTTCACCAGCTGGGGGACACTCCGATGGACAACACCTGGGCGCTGCTCAGTTCCGCGATGCGAGCTGGCGACGCGCCGAAAGCACTGACCCGGGGCACGGTTCGCCGGGTCGCGCGGTTCGCCCGCCCGCACTGGGTGCGGCTGCTGGCCTTCCTGGTGCTCACCGTGATCTCGGCGGTGCTGGCGGTGACGACGCCGGTGCTCGCGGGCAAGGTCGTCGACGCGATCGTCGGCGGGCACGAGCTGAACGTGGTGATCTGGCTGTCGGTGGTGATCGCGGTGCTCGCGATCCTCGACGCCGGGCTCGGCCTCGCCGAACGCTGGCAGTCCGCGCGGATCGGCGAGGGGATCATCCTCGACCTGCGCGTGGCGGTGTTCGAGCACGTGCAGAAGCTGCCGATCGCGTTCTTCACGCGCACCCGCACCGGTGCGCTGGTCAGCAGGCTCAACAACGACGTGATCGGCGCGCAGCGCACCTTCACCGCGACTTTGTCCGGTTTGGTCACCAATGTGATCCAGCTGGCGCTGTCGCTCGTGGTGATGGTGTCGCTCTCGTGGCAGGTCACGCTCGTCGCGCTGGTCCTGTTGCCGATTTTCGTGCTGCCCGCCCGCAGGCTCGGCCGCCGCATGGCCGGATTGCAGCGCGAGGCCGCGCAGCTCAACGCCGGGATGACCACGCAGATGACCGAGCGGTTCTCCGCGCCGGGCGCCACGCTGGTGAAGCTCTTCGGGCGGCCGCGCCAGGAGGTCGCCGACTTCGGCCTCCGCGCCGGTCGGGTGCGCGACATCGGCGTCCGCACCGCGATGCTGACGCGCTGGTTCATGACCAGCCTGACCCTCGTGTCCGCGCTCGCGCAGGCGCTCGTCTACGGCCTCGGCGGCTACCTGGCGCTCACCGGCAAGCTCGAACCGGGCACCGTGGTGGCGCTGGCGCTGCTGCTGACCCGGCTGTACACGCCGCTGACCGCGCTCGCGAACGTGCGCGTGGACGTGATGACCGCGCTGGTGTCGTTCGAGCGGGTCTTCGAGGTGCTGGACCTGGAACCGATGATCAAGGAGCCGGCCGAGCCGAAGAAACTGCCCGAGGGCGGGGTTTCGGTCGAGTTCGCCGACGTGAAGTTCGGGTACCCGGCTGCGGACAAGTTCTCGCTCGCCTCGCTGGAGGACGTGGCCACTTTGGACAGCCGGGGCGGCGAGGAAGTGCTGCACGGCATCAGCTTCCGCGCCGAAGCCGGGCAGATGGTCGCGCTGGTCGGTTCGTCCGGTGCGGGCAAGTCGACGATCGCTTCGCTGCTGCCGCGGCTGTACGACGTGGACGCCGGCTCGGTGCGGCTGTCCGATGTGGACGTCAAGGACCTCAGTTTCGCTTCGCTGCGCGAAACCGTCGGCGTGGTGACCCAGGACGGGCACCTGTTCCACGACACGATCCGCGCCAACCTGAGCTACGCGCGCCCGGACGTCACGGACGACGAGATCTGGGCCGCGCTGGACAAGGCACGGCTGGGCGACCTGGTGCATTCGCTGCCGGACGGACTCGACACGACCGTCGGCGAACGCGGCTACCGGCTTTCCGGCGGCGAACGGCAGCGGCTCACCATCGCGCGATTGTTGCTGGCGCAGCCGAAGGTCGTAGTGCTGGACGAGGCGACCGCGCACCTGGACTCGGAATCCGAGGTCGCCGTGGGAGAAGCGCTCACCGGCGCGCTGGAAGGCCGGACGTCGCTGGTGATCGCGCACCGGCTGTCGACCGTGCGGGCGGCGGATCTGATCCTGGTGGTGGAAAACGGGGACATCGTGGAGCGCGGGACGCACGACGAACTGCTGGCGAAGGAAGGCCGGTACGCGGAGCTGTACCACACGCAGTTCGCGGAGGAGCCTGCTGCGGCGTAGGGGGGTCGTGAGTGTTGATCACGGTTAGAACCGTGATCAACACTCACGACGTCCTCAGCGCAACGCAGGCACTCGCGGCCCGTACTTGGCCAGCAGCGCCGCGTTCGCCGCGTCGCCACCCTCCACATTGGAGCTGCGCCACAACGGAACGTCGAGCCCTTCCGCGGTGCCCCGGTCGTAAACCTCGGCCAGAATCAAGTTCCACAAGAACGCATTGACCACAGTGGACAGGGGGCCAGTGCGCGGCGCAGCCGCCGGATAGCTGGCATCGCCGGGAATCACCAGCGAATCCAGCACCACAGTGCCTTCCTCGACCAGCGTCGTGGCGGAGCGACGCGGCGCGGCGGCCACGCACGCCCTCGACGTCACGGCGATCACCGAGGCGCCCCGGCGGCGCGCGCCAGCGGCCAATTCGACCGGGTACGGATTCACGCCGGACGTGGAAAAGACGACCAGCACGTCCTCCGGCCCCGGTGCGCGCTCGGCCAGCACCTCCTCGGCGAGCCCGGAACGGCGCTCGGTCCGCGTGCTCTGCTGCGCGCCGTGCAGCGGCAGCAGTTCCGGGTGGTACACGGGATACACGCAGGCGAGTCCGCCCGCGCGGTAGAACGTCTCGGCGACCGCCGCGAGCGAATGCCCGGCGCCGGCGGTGAAGACCAGCGCGTCGGCTCGGATCACCCCCAGCAGCAGATCGGCGGCGGCGGACACCTGCGCGGCGTTGGCCTCCGCGGCCGCCGCAAGCTGGTCCGAAGTGCTCTTCACGAGATCCGTGGCGCTCACCACACCTGCCCTTCCTCGCGGGTCCGGGCACCGAATCTATCGGGTGGACACGCTTCGTGGTGGATTACCGTGGAGTTGATCGAAATGGGGGTGCCGGTGAACGGGAAGCGGCAAAACGGCGGGCCGGATCCGGCCGTGCGGACGTGGCGGGCCCCCGGACAGACCCGCGCGGTGGCGCTCGTGCTGCACGGCGGGGCCGAACGCAGCACCGCGGTCGTCCAGCCGTGGCGATTGGCGTACCAGCGGATGGTGCCGCTGGCCCGCTCGCTGCGCCGCGCCGGCGGGCGGCACGGGCTGGAAGTCCGGCTGATGCGGAACCGGCTGTACGGCTGGAACGGGCGGATGGAAAGCCCGGTGCCGGACGCGCGCTGGGCCCTGGAACACATCAGAGCCGACCATCCCGGGCTGCCGGTGGTCCTCGTCGGCCATTCGATGGGCGGCCGCGTCGCGCTGCGGGTCGCCGACGATCCGGCGGTGACCGGGGTGTGCGCGATGGCCCCGTGGACGCCGCCGGGCGAGCCGGTGGACGCGGTGGCGGGCCGCGCGGTGCTGATCGCGCACGGCACCCGCGACCGGATGACCTCGCCCGCCGAGTCCTACGCCTTCGCCGCGCGCGCCCGCGAGGTCACCGACCTGGTCGCGCGGTTCGAGATCGCGGGCGAGGGCCATTCGATGCTCCGCCGTCCCGCGGTCTGGACCCGGCTGATGTGTGCTTTCACACTGGACCGGATCGGAGTGGGCGAGACGGACGAGACTCTTCGTCAGGCCTGGTCCCGCCCTTCCGGCGACCGGTTGCGCATTCCGGGGTAACCGGAGTGCGCGGCCCGGTCGCGAAGGCACCGGGGACGAAGCGGGAATATCATGGGGAAGGGCTCGAAAGCCCGTTCGGAGGGAGTGTCTTGTCCACGTCACGAGTCGATCCGACAGTGGTCTCAGCGGTCTCGCAGCCGGTGCCCGACGCATCCCGATGGCCCGGCCTCGCCACCCCGCCGCACTCTCCGCTGCGGGCGCGCGCGGCCGAGGCGCTGTTCCGGCACGCGGTGAAAACGCTGGACGTGCGGGTCTCGTTCCCGGACGGCACGGTGCTCGGCGCGGGCGGCCCGGACGCGCCGGAGATGCGCATTCACCGGCCTGCGGCGTTCTTCCACCGGCTCGGAGCCGACGCGAAGATCGGCTTCGGCGAGGCGTACCTGGTCGGCGACTGGACCGCGGAGGACCTGGCAGGCGTCCTCACGCCGTTCGCCGAGCGGCTCGCCACGCTCGTGCCGCCTTTCCTGCAGCGGTTCCGCCGGTTCGCGGAGCGCATGCAGCCGACCGCGGAAGAGAACACGATCGAGGGCGCGCGGTCGAACATCCACCGGCACTACGACCTGTCGAACGACCTGTTCAGCGCGTTCCTGGACGAGTCGATGATGTACTCGTCGGCGCTGTTCGGGCCCGGGGACACGCTCACCCAGGCGCAGCACCGCAAGCTCGACAGCGTGCTCGACTACGCCGGCGTGCGCAAAGGCAGCGAGGTGCTGGAAATCGGCACCGGATGGGGCGAGTTGTCCATCCGCGCGGCCTCGCGCGGCGCGAAGGTCACGTCGCTGACCATCTCGCAGGAGCAGAAGGTGCTCGCCGACGCCCGGATCGCCGAAGCGGGCTTTTCCGACCGCGTCGACGTGCGGCTGTGCGACTACCGCGAGGCCACCGGCGAATACGACTCGGTGGTCAGCGTGGAGATGATCGAGGCGGTCGGGGCGTCCTACTGGCCGACGTTCTTCTCCACGATCGGCAAGCGGTTGCGCCCGGGCGGGCAGTTCGGCCTCCAGGCGATCACCATGGACCACGACCGGATGCTGGCCTCGGCCAAGTCCTACACGTGGATCCACAAGTACGTCTTCCCCGGCGGCATCATCCCGTCGGTGCAGGCGATCGAGGACGGGATGCGCGAGAACACCCGGCTGAAGCTGGCCGGGATGCGCGAGTTCGGCCAGGACTACGCCCGCACGCTCAAGCTGTGGCGGGGCCGCTTCCAGCAGCGCTGGGACGACATCCGCGGCTTCGGGTTCGACGAGGTGTTCCGGCGGATGTGGGAGTTCTATCTCGCCTACTCCGAGGCCGGGTTCCGGTCGGGGCATCTGAAGGTCCACCAGTTCGGGTTCGCCGACCCGCGCTGAGGCCGTCTCACCTCGCCGGGACAACCCGCGTAGGGTCCCGCACGTCCACCGCAGGAGGACCGTGCAGGACTCTGCGCGGCCGCACACCGGATCGGGGAGACAGGCCCATGACGTACGGAGGCGACGACGGCAGGCGGCGCATGCCGCCCAGGCCACCGCAGCCACCCGCACGCCCGCGCCAGCAGCAGCGGGCGCAGATGCTGCCGCTGCCGGGGAGAGGGCAGAGCCCCTACGACGCCCGCACCCGGCCGATGGGCGCGCGCGGCGAGGCCCCGGCCCCGCCGCCGCCCGCACCGCCGAGGCAGGACCCGCCGGAGTACGGGGGCAGGCAGCCGCGGCCGCGCCGTCGCCGCCGGTGGAGCGTCGGCAAGATCCTGATGACGCTGCTCATCGTGTTCGTGCTGTTCGTGGGCGCGATCTGGGCGTATCTGGAGTTCAGCATCAACCGGGTGGACGCGATCGGCGACTACTCCGGGCGCCCGGCCGCGGCGTCGGGCACGAACTGGCTGATCGTCGGGTCGGACAGCCGCCAGGGCCTGAGCGCGGCGGACGAGGAGCGGCTGGCCACCGGCGATTCCGGCGAGGCGGGCGGGCAGCGCACCGACACGATCATGATCGCGCACCTGCCCGACAATTCGACGAAGCCGACGCTGCTGAGCCTGCCGCGCGACTCGCAGGTGAAGATCCCCGGCCACGGTACGAGCAAGATCAACGCCGCGTTCGCGCTCGGCGGCCCGAAACTGCTGGTCCAGACGGTCGAACAGGCCACCGGCCTGCGCATGGACCACTACGCGGAGATCGGCTTCGGCGGCTTCGCGAACATCGTCGACGCGATCGGCGGCGTCGACATGTGCATCGACAAGGACATGAGCGACCCGATGACCGGCATCGACATCAAGGCGGGCTGCCAGAAGCTCGACGGCCGCTCGGCGCTCGGCTTCGTCCGGATGCGGCACGCCGAGGCGACGCCGCGCTCGGACCTCGACCGGGTCGCGAACCAGCGGAAGTTCATCGGCGCGCTGGTGAGCCAGGTGGCGAGTCCCGGGACGCTGCTGAACCCGTTCGACTTCTTCCCGTTGCTCGGCTCCGCGCCGGACGCGCTGACCATGGACACCGGCGACCACGTGCACAACCTGGTCGGCCTGGCGATCGCGATGCGCGGTATCTCGTCGGACGGCGTCACGACCACGACGATGCCGATCACCGACGCGTCGGCGCAGCATTGGGACAAGAAGAAGTCCGCGCAGCTGTTCGACGCGCTGAAGAACGACAGCGAGGTGCCGAAGGACATCGTGCTGAACTGACGCTCTGTGGTGCGGCGGCGGCAGGCTCCGGGAAATTCGCGAGCCTGCCGCCGTTTCTGCTGTCAGGATGGCTCGCATGGAGACTCTTGCCGACGGTGTGGTCACCCTCGTTCGCTGGCGCCCGGAACATCGCGACGCTCAGGTGGCGACCGTCGTGGGATCCCTGGACCACCTCGCCGCGTGGATGCCCTGGGCGATCGACGGCTACGACCAGGCCAAGGGAGACGAGTTTCTGGCGCGCGTGGCCTCGCAGTGGGAGAGCGGGGAGGAGTACAACTACGCGATCTACACCCCGGACGACGAACTGGCGGGCAGCTGCGGCCTGATGCGCCGCGGGGACGGGTGGGAGATCGGGTACTGGCTCGCCAAGAGCCAGACGGGCAAGGGGTATGTGACGCGGGCGAGCGCTCTGCTGGTCGCTTTGGCTTGGCGGCTGGACGCTGCGTTTGTGTTGATCAAGCACGATTCGGAGAATGCCCGCAGCGGCGCGGTTCCGGAGCGGTTGGGGTTCTCCCGGGTGGGGGAGGAGAAGGCCGAGGGGCGGCTTCCGTCGGCCTGCAGCGGGGTGAATGTGGTGTGGCGGCTTGATCGGGCCGCTTGAGTGCCCGGCTGATCGGCACGGGGCAGGGCGAGAAACCCTGGCGCTGCTGTGCTTGAGAGCGCCCCACTGTGGCATTGAGTGCGTCGCATGCACCCAATGCCACAGTGGGGCAATCCTCGGCTGAGGCGGGGCTTCCGGGTGGCGCCGGTCAGGCGTCCGCGCGCTCCCGAAGCACCTTCAACGCCCGGTCAGCATGCGCCGTGAAGTTCAGCTCGCTCTTGATCACGTCCAGCACCCGCCGGTCCTCCGCGATCACGAACGTCTGCCGTTTCGTGTGCAGGGGCAGGATTTTGCGCCACACGCCGAACTGCTTCGCCACCGTACCGTCCACATCGGACAGAAGCGGATAGTCGAAATCGTGCTTCGCGGAGAACTCGCGCTGCTTGCCGACAGCGTCCGGGCTGATGCCGACCCGCTGCGCGCCCGCCTCGGCGAATTCCGCGGCGAGGTCCCGGAAATGGCAGCTTTCAGCGGTGCAGCCGCTCGTCATCGCGGCCGGGTAGAAGAACAGCACGACCGGTCCGTCGGCGAGGAGGGCGGACAGGGTGCGGTCGACGCCCTGGTCGTCGGGGAGGGTGAAGTCGGGGGCGAGGTCGCCAGGCTGCATCGGGGTAACCTTTCGGTCGTCGGCAACGCCATTTTGCCTGGGTGCCGGACACGTAGTCGCGGCGACCTCGGCAAACGACCGCGAGACCGCCTGGACCCTCCTGCTCACCAGCCTTGCTCGCCCCGGTTCCTCCAGGGCGCGTGCTGGCCGTCGCCTGATCGAGATCAGCTGTCCGTAACTTCTGAGCCGCTGAGACCGACAAGAAAGGACGTCAACTGGGACTGAAGTCGATTGCGGAGGAAATTGTGGCGCTGCTCAAGAAGAAGACGCCCGAAGAGGCAGCCGCGGAAGCCGCGGCGAAGGAGCAGGCACGCCGTGCGGCGGAGGATCGCAAACGCCAGGCGCAACTGGAGAAGGAAAGGCAAGCGTTTGAGCAGTCCCCAGCCGGGCGCGCCCGGGCGGCATTCAGGAAGGGCGACCACGTCTTCCAGTTCTCCATCGACGTAATGAACCAGAAGGCCGTCATCGTCGCGATGGTCGGCGGCACGACGACACAGCGGACGAGCGACCCTGTCGACGTGCTCAACTCCGTGTGCCGCGAAGGCTGGGACCTGGTCAACGGTTCGTTCGTCTTCGTCGAGCAGGGCCAGGAGAGCCGTGACAAGTTCATGTCGTCCGGACAGAACGTTGCGGTCAAAGGCGAAGTGGTGGGCTACTACCTGTTCAAGCGCTGCGAGGCGAACCGGCAGGCGGCATAGGCGCACGAAAGCCAGGGTCAGCCGGCGTGCCGGGCGATCATTTCGTCGACCTCGTCGCCCGTCGCGGACTCTGCCACGAACGAACCCCGCGCCGCCAGTACGCCCTGTTCCCGCAGCCGTTCCGCGTGGCCGGCGTCCCGAACGCCCTCCGCGCCGATGCGCAGCCCCAGCTCCTTCGCTCGCGTGACCAGCTGCGACAGGTGCCGCACGTCGGTCTCGGCGGGGTCGGGGTCGGCCAGTGCGTCGACGACCGGGCCGCTCAGGATGACGTGTTTGACCGGGAGCTGGTAGCGCGGGATGAGTTCCAGGTCGGACGAGCCGGAGATGGTGAGCACGAGTTGTGCGCCCAGGTCGGCGAGCACGCTGAACGAGTCCAGCAGTTCGCCTTCGCCGTCGAACATCGACGCGCGGTCGGTGCACAGCCGCAGCGCTCGCGCGGGCAGGCGGTGCCGGTCTAGCTGATTCTTGACCAGCAGCACCAGATCCGGGTCGATGGCGAGCCGCTTCGGCAGGCGGATGCAGACGTCCGGCGCGGCGGGGCCGTACTGTTCGCGCCAGCGTGCGGTCGCGCCGAGCGATTCCTGCAGCAGCCATTTGCCGAGCGGCACGGTCATTCCGGTGGTCTGCGCCAGCGGGTAGAACTCCTCGGGCCCGAGTTCGCCGCGTTCGGGGTGGCTCCAGAGCAGCCCGGCGTTCACCGCGGCGATCTCGTCCGGCTTCGCGAGCTTGACCGTCGGCTGGTAGATCAGCGAGAACTCGCCGTTCTCCAGCGCACCGGCGATCACCGCGCCGAGCTGGTAGCGGTTGCGGTCCCGTGCGTCGAGCTGCGGGTCGAACAGCATCCACTGCGCCTTGCCCGCCTCCTTGGCGCGGTGCAGCGCCAGTTCGGCCGCGCGCAGCAGATCGCTGTGGCTGCCGTCGTTCGCCGGGCGCACGACGATCCCGATGCTCGCGCTCACGCCGATGCCGTGCCCGTCGACGTACACCGGCTCGCTGAGCTCCTCCAGCACCCGGTCGGCCAGCACGACCGTCTTCTGCGCGGTCAGCTCCGGGCCGCGCAGCAACACCGCGAAACCGTCGCCGGACAGCCGCGCGACGTAGTCCTCGTGCTGGCCGTCGAACACCGACTTCAGCTTCCTCGAGATGGCCTTCAGCACCTGGTCGCCCATGCCGGCGCCGAGTCCGTCGTTGATCACCTTGAACCCGTCGATGTCCAGGTACAGCAAGGCGATCTCGTCGGAACCGCCCGAGCCGAGGGCGAGTTCGAGCTGGGCGTTGAACGCGGCGCTGTTCGGCAGTCCGGTCAGCGGATCGTGCAGGTTCTGGTGGCGCAGCCGTTCGCCGAGCAGGTGCAGGTCGTCGTCATCGGCGGCCATGAACACCGGGAAGTACGTGCCCGGCCGGTCGCCGGGCAGCGACGCGAGCGTGACGTTCGTGGTCAGTTCGCCGTCGCGGCTGTGGCCGAGCTGCACACTTTGGACAGTCCGGCGGGCGTCGGCGGTGAGGGGCAGGCCGTCGAGCGCGGTGCGCAGCCGTTCGGCGTCCTGCGGGCCGGCGGCGAGATCCGCGATGTGCCTGTCCCGCAACGCTGTCGTCGAGGTGCCGAGCAGCCGAGCCAGCGCGCCGTTCGCCTCGACGACGTTCCCGGCCGCGTCGGTGAGCGCGATGCCGAGCGGCGCGGAGGAGAAGAGCGCGGTGAACCGGCGCGTGGCACCCGCGTCCTCGGGACGCGCGGCGACCTCGCCGGCGAAGTCGAGCAGGAACCGCTCCACCTCGGCGGGAGGGAGCGTTACTCCGTTGGTGTCAGTCAGCGCCGCCGCGTACTTGCGCGCGACGTCGACCAACCCTGGCATGGCACCAGGCTCCGGCACACTCCACCTCTTCACACGCGGACAAAGACCAGCTCAGGCCCGGTGCGGAGGATCCGAAGACCCACACTGGGTACGAGTTGGCCATAAGTGATGCCACGGCATCACGGACCAAACAGGGTGTCTACCGGCTGAACGAGTGATGGGCACTACACAACTGGTGACATCAAGTCACCTTGAGTACACGAAGGTGGCCTGTACTGCGGTTTTGTCTCCAGCTGTCGACCTTTCTGTCCCGCTCGGCGGCCGTCAACGATAGGCCAACCGGGCGGGCAGTCCGTCGGCGGGCACCGGAAGCGAGACGTAGTCCCACTTGGCGACGTAGTCCTCGGGCACCGACCAGCGGTGCGCCCGCAGCAGCTCGTGCATGAGCGCTTTCACCTCAAGGCCGCCGAACTGCAACCCGATGCACTTGTGCGCGCCGCCGCCGAACGGCATCCACGCGAACCGGTGCGACTTGTCCTCGCGGCGGTCCGGCCCGAACCGCTCGGGGTCGAAGCGCAGCGGATCGGTCCAGTGCTCGGGGGAGTAGTGGTTCAGCGTCGGCGAAACCGCGACCATCGTGCCTTCCGGCAGGTAATGGCCGAGGACGGCAGTGTCCTTTGTGGTCTTTCGGGCCAGCGACGGCACCGGCGCGCGCAGCCGCAGCGCCTCCTTCATCACCAGATCCAGCGTTTCGAGGCTTTCCAGCGCGTCGAGGTCCGGCAGATCGTCGCCGAGCCGCAGCGACTCCTCGCGGGCGCGCTCCTGCCATTCCGGGTGTTTGGCGAGGTAGTAGGCCATCGCGCTGGCGGTGATGGTGGTCGTGTCGTGCGCGGCCATCATCAGGAAGATCATGTGGTTGACGATGTCGGCGTCGCTGAACCGGTCGCCGTCCTCGGAGACCGCGTGGCAGAGCGCGGAGAACAGGTCGTCGCCGTCCGCGTCGCGCTTGGCCGCCAGGTTCTCGCCGAAATAGCGCTCCAGCGTCCGCCTGCCGCGCAAACCCGCGGCCCAGCGACCGCCGGGCACCGGATATCGCACCACGGCGGTACCGGCGCGCACAGCGGCCACAAACGCGCGGTTGATGCGCTCGGCGTCGGAGGCGGAGCGCATGCCCATGAAAACCTGCGTCGCGACGTCCAGCGTCAGCTGCTTGAACGCCCAATACAGCTGGGGGCGGCCGGACGGCAGCGCGGCGACGCCTTCGCGCAGCGCCGGACCCATCTGCGCGACGTAGCCGCGGAGCCGGTCGCGGGTGAACGCCTCCTGCATGATCCGCCGGTGCAGGTGGTGCTCGCCGAAATCGAGCAGCATGAGCCCGCGCTCGAAGAACCGCTCGATGAAGAACTTCCAGCCCTCCTGGGAAAACGCCTTGTCCTTGTTCACGAGCGCGGCCTGGGTGGCTTCGGCTCCGGACAGCGTCACGATCCGCTGGCCGAACACGCCCATCCACGACACCGGGCCGAACTGCTCGAAGCGGTGCAGGCTGAAGTCGAGGCCGAACCGCATCCCGTCGAGCGTGTGGCCGATCAGCGGCGGCCCGTCGTCGCCGAGCACCGGTTTCAGGCCGCTGCCCGCCGGGGGAGGCGCGAGCTCGCGGACCGGCCAGCGCGCGCCGAGCCATCGGTCGTCCACCTTGCGCGGCAACGGGATCATGGTCAGCGGCGGCATCCGGCCGCGCAGGTTCTCCGACAGCCGCGTGACGCCGTCGCTCCCGGCGTGGGCGGCCCTGCCGAGCGCGCCGCCTGCCGTCGGGAATCCCGTCTTTCCGGTCACGTCCGCCATGGCGACCACCTCCCGGCAAGGGTATCGGTCGCGTCCACGGTCCCCTGTTATTGACGCGATGACAATACCTCGCGGGCCTGCCGTTCGGGTGATCCTCGGACCGGTGCCGGGCGGCGCGGCGGGCCGCCCGGCACCGGGGTGGGTCAGCGAGGTTCGGCGCGCAGTTCCCGGGCCGCGTCGACCAGGTGCCGCAGCGCCGGTTCGACCTCGGCGTAACCGCGGGTCTTGAGGCCGCAGTCCGGGTTGATCCACAGCCGTTCCGCCGGAACCGCGCCGAGCGCCGTGCGCACCAGGTCGGCCATCTCGTCCTGGTCCGGCACGCGTGGCGAGTGGATGTCGTACACGCCTGGACCGACGCCGCGGCCGAAGCCCGCTTCGTTCAGATCGGCGAGCACTTCCATCTTCGAGCGGGCGGCCTCGATGCTGGTGACGTCCGCGTCGAGGGCGTCGATCGCGGGCAGCACGTCGCCGAATTCCGAGTAGCACATGTGCGTGTGGATCTGGGTGGTTTCCGCGGCGCCCGAGGTGGCCAGCCGGAACGCGGGGACTGCCCAGCCGAAGTACGCCTCGCGGTCCGCCGCGCGCAGCGGCAGCAGCTCCCGTAATGCCGGTTCATCGACCTGCACGATCCGGATCCCGGCGGCTTCCAGGTCCGCGACCTCGTCCCGGACCGCCAGCGCGACCTGGCGTGCGGTGTCGGCCAGCGGCTGGTCGTCGCGGACGAACGACCACGCCAGGATCGTGACCGGGCCGGTCAGCATGCCCTTCACCGGGCGGTCGGTGCGGCTTTGCGCGTACTGCGCCCATTCGACGGTCATCGGCTGCGGCCGGGAGACGTCGCCGAAGAGGATTGGCGGGCGGACGCAACGGGATCCGTACGACTGGACCCAGCCGAGGGCGGTCGCCGCGAATCCGGTGAGCTGTTCGGCGAAGTACTGGACCATGTCGTTGCGCTCGGGTTCGCCGTGCACGAGGACGTCCAGGCCGAGGTCTTCCTGCAGCCGTACGACGCGGTCGATTTCGGTGCGCATCACGGTGCGGTAGGCGGTGTCGTCGAGTTTGCCCGCGCGGTGTGCGGCTCGGGCTCGGCGGACCTCGCGGGTTTGCGGGAAGGAGCCGATCGTGGTGGTCGGCAGCGGCGGAAGGTTCAGCGCTTTCTGTTGTGCTGCAGCGCGTTCTGCATACGGCGCGCGGACGGTGTCTTCTGGTTGGAGGGCTCCGACGCGGGCTCGGACGTCGGTGTCGTTGAGTTCGGCGGCTCCGGCCCGGTCGGCGACTGCGGCTCGTGCCGGGCCGAGGTCGACGTTCTCTCCGCTGAGCGCTCGGCCGAGCAGCACGACCTCGTCCACCTTTTGCCGGGCGAAGGCCAGCCAGTTCTTGAGCCGCGGGTCGAGGTCTGTTTCCGCGCGCACGTCGTAGGGGACGTGAAGGAGCGAGCATGACGTCGAGATGCTCACGTGTGCTGCGGTGTCCCTCAGCCGGGCTGCGCGGGCCAGAGCGACGCCTGGGTCTGTGCGCCAGACATTCCGGCCGTCGACGACCCCGGCTAGGACTTCCTTGTCTCGCAGCGCTCCTTCCACGGCGACTTTGTCCGCAAAGGATTCATCGGTCACCAGATCGACGGCTATCGCTTCGATGGGGGAGCGGGCCAGGACGCCCAGTGCCCGGCCGAGGCCGCCGAAGTATCCGGCTGCCAGCAGCTTCGGGCGGTGGTTTTCCTTGGCCAGCCAGTGGTAAGCGCGGGTGAGCGCGTTGAACTCCGGCGTGGTTCGGTCGGCTGCGAAGGCCGGTTCGTCCAACTGGACCCATTCGACGCCCTCGTCGGCCAGTTTGCCCAGTAGCTCGGCATATGCGGGCAGCAGTTCGTCCAGCAGGTCCAGCGGGGTGAAGCCGGGTTCGGCCGACTTCGCCAGCAGCAGGAAGGTGACCGGGCCGACGAGCACGGGGCGGGTGGTGATGCCGAGCGCCTTTGCCTCGCGGACCTCGTCGACCGGTGTGGTGCCGGTGAGTGCGAAGCGGGAGTCCGGGCCCAGTTCCGGGACGAGGTGGTGGTAGTTGGTGTCGAACCATTTGGTCATTTCGAGCGCGGGCGCGTCCGGCACCCCGCGTGCTGCGGCGAAGTAGGTGTCCAGTGGCGACAGGCCCAGCCGGGTGAAGCGTTCCGGCAGGGCGCCGAAGAGGGCGGCGGTGTCCAACACCTGGTCGTAGAGCGAGAAAGTGCTGGACGGGATCGAGTCGAGGCCCTGGTCCCGCAGGGTCGTCCAGGTTTGCTCGCGCAGCTGCCGTCCGGTGGCTCGTAGTTCTTCCTCGGTGCTCTTTCCCGCCCAGCAGGCCTCGAGCGCTCGCTTCAGTTCGCGGGCCGGGCCGATTCGCGGGTAGCCGAGAATCGTGGTGCCGATCGTGTTCACAGCATGCATCCTCACGTGCTCGCCGGAAGAGCCCGGGCACGCGGAAACGCCGTGCTTCGGTCGGCGCCTTGTCCCGCGAGGCCCGGACTCACGCACGCCGTCGGCGTGCGTGCCATTGGCAGGTATTCGGACTCGTGGGCGTATCGCTCGTGCCTACCGGCTGTCGCTTCCCGGGCTTGGCGCCCAGTGCTTTACCGCGTTTCGCGGTGACAGCTTTCGTTCCCACATACCGCTGCGGGGCAGTCCCGGAATCGCACCGGGTTCCCTGTTGCCTCGTCGGGACGCGGCTGCGTCCTGGCGAACCAGTGGCGGGGTCAGCTTACCGGGTCCGGGGCCAGGATGCGGGTGTCCCAGGGTTCGGGAGGGATAGTCGTGCTGCTTGCCGGAGCAGGAGGGAGCGTTGCGAGACGAACGGAGGAGCTGCACCGTGCTGTCTGGCGTCAAGCATGGTGCAGCTGATGTTTTTGGCGCACCGTCCGTTAACGCCTGGCCATTGCTCACTGGCGGGCCATATTTTCTGCTTATTTTTCAGTCTCTGCTCGAAATTGCTGTGCGCACCAGGGAACATCCGTTGACTGGGTTGTCGCCCGGTCGGCGGTTTCTTGCGTGCAACAGCCAGGACAAGGTGTGGAGTTGTTGGTGACGCACCAACATTCGGGAGACTCAGTTCGTGACTTCGCAAGGGAGGGGCGATGCGAATTCTTTCTCCTGCTCGATCATTTTATGCGGTTTTAGTGCTTATTTCTTCGACGTTCGCGGCGAGCGTCAGTCAGGCAAGCGCGGTCAGTCAACCAGCGTGCACGATTTCGGATCACTGCTACGCTGTGGGATTCATCGGATCCAAGCAGCAGCCGTTGTGGATGAACGGGGTCGGTTCGGATCTGACGGTTGGTTGTCTTCATGTGGACAACCGAGATGCCGAGTTCGCCAACTGGGAGCAGTGGCTTCTCACCAACCTCAACAATCCGAAGCTGGACACCTGGGTTGAAGCGGGAATGACCGCGGGAACACTGTACAGTTCCCCGGGGCGCGAGAAAGGATTTCTGTGGTGCTGGGCCGATCAGCGGCCAGGGGTGCCGTACCGGGAGTTCTACATCAAGTCCGCGCATGAGCTCGCCAGCGAGAACGTGACCTTCCGCTGGGTTCCCGGCAGTCCCAATTGGGAGATTCGCCAGAATGGGAATCTTGTCGGAATTTCCGAAGGCAACGGGGCATTCGGCGGCCAAGCGGACAATGTACTCGAGGTAACGGTCCCGAGTGCTCGAGTGTTTGCCAACTCTTCAAAGTTTCAATACCAGGATACCGGCAACCAGTGGCATCCCGCTCAAGCGGAACTGGTCAACGATCGACCAGATCTGTTTCTTATGTACACAAACGGGCAAAACATAACGGGTGCAACGCGCAAGCCTTGCGTAGACAAGACGGAGAAGATGTCTGCCGAAAGCAACGTCACGCCGCCTACTTCCGCCGACCTGCTGGGTGTGGCGAAGAGGTTGGCTGCCGCGAATGGCGAGAGCAGCCCGGCCGATATTCGATATGTGAAAACCGACCGCAATGCTCTTAAGTATATTGACGGAACGCAGCCCAAGGCCAATGATCCGGTGTACTTGATTCAAATGACCGGTAACTTCGTGGGGTACGCCGCCAAGATCCCCAGGGGAAGCAATGCTCCCAGGGGAAACGTGCTCACCGTAACGGTAGACGCGAAATCCGGGCACATGCTGGGCTGGTCGATCCTGGTGGAGCCGCACGACCTTGCGACGTTCGGAGTGGTGTCGGCACTGCGGTAGCGAAGGGGCCTGGCAAACGAACTCGGCCGCACCCTGGACAGGGTGCGGCCGAGTTCCCGCAGGTGTCTCGAGGTGGGGATCAGTCCCAGTCGAGCGCGCCGCCGGACTGGTATTCGATGACGCGGGTTTCGAAGAAGTTCTTCTCCTTCTTCAGGTCCATCGCCTCCGACATCCACGGGAACGGGTTCTCGTTCTCGCCGTAGATCGGGGACAGGCCGATCTGCTGGGCGCGCCGATCGGTGATGAAGTGCATGTACTGCTCGCACAGGTCAGCCGACAGGCCCAGCATGCCGCGCGGCATGGTGTCGCGGGCGTACTTGACCTCGAGTTCGCACGCTTCCTGCAGCATTCCGCGCACCTCGGCCTGGAATTCTTCGGTCCACAGGTGCGGGTTCTCGATCTTGATCTGGTTGATGCAGTCGATGCCGAAGTTCAGGTGGATCGACTCGTCGCGCAGGATGTACTGGTACTGCTCGGCGATGCCGACCATCTTGTTCCGCCGGCCGAGCGACAGGATCTGCGCGAAACCGGTGTAGAACCACATGCCCTCGAAGATCACGTAGAACGCCACGAGGTCGCGCAGGAACGCCTGGTCGGCTTCCGGCGTGCCGGTCTCGAAGTCGGGGTTCTCCAGGTTCTGCGTGTACTTCAGCGCCCACGCGTCCTTGTCCGAAATGGACGGAACCTCGCGGTACATGTTGAACAGCTCGCCCTCGACCAGGCCGAGGCTTTCGCAGATGTACTGGAAGGTGTGCGTGTGCACGGCCTCCTCGAAGGCCTGGCGCAGCAGGTACTGGCGGCACTCCGGGTTGGTGATCTGCCGGTACACCGCGAGCACGATGTTGTTGGCCACCAAGGACTCCGCCGTGGCGAAGAAGCCGAGGTTGCGCTTGAGCATCTGCCGCTCGTCCTCGGTCAGGCCGTCCGGAGACTTCCACAGCGCGATGTCGGCCTGCATCGCGACCTCGGTCGGCATCCAGTGGTTGTTGCAGGCCGCGAGGTACTTGTCCCATGCCCACCGGTACTTCATCGGCAGCAGCTGGTTGACGTCGGCGCGCGCGTTGATCATCCGCTTGTCGTCGACGTTGATCCGGGCCGCGCCGACCTCGATCTCGCCGAGGCCGGTCGCGTCCGTCGTTTCCACGTTCGTCATCAGGGTTTCCTTACTGGCAGGCTTCGCAGTCGGGGTCGTCGATCCGGCAGGCAGCGCCCTCGGTCGCGACGAAATCGACGTCGGTCTTCGGCATCTCCTTCGGCTCCGCCGGAACGGCCGCGGCGGGCGACGGCGACGGCGCGGGGGAGGCGGCCGGGACCGCGGCGGACGGCGACGGCGACGGAGAAGCAGCCGGGGCCGCGGCGGGGGCGGCGGCCGACGGAGCGGCCGGGGCCGGGGTGGCGGAGACGGCGTTCAGCTTGCCGTCGGTGCCGCGCAGGGTGCTCTTCTCCACGTGCGTCGCGGACTGCGCCCGCAGGTAGTACGTGGTCTTGAGGCCCTTGTGCCAGGCGTAGCGGTACAGCTCGTCGAGCTTGCGGCCGCTCGGGGCCGCGATGTACAGGTTCAGCGACTGTGCCTGGTCGATCCACTTCTGCCGCACCGAACCGGCGTCCACGATCCACTTCGACTCGATCTCGAAGGCGGTCGCGTACAGCGCCTTGAGGTCGTCGGGGACCCGGTCGATCTGGCCGAGGCTGCCGTCGAAGTACTTCAGGTCGCTGACCATGACCTCGTCCCACAGGCCGCGCGCCTTCAGGCTCTTGACCAGGTGCGGGTTCACGACGGTGAAGTCGCCGGACATGTTCGACTTGACGTACAGGTTCTGGAACAGCGGCTCGATCGACTGGCCGACGCCGGAGATGTTGGAGATCGTCGCGGTCGGCGCGATCGCCATCACGTTCGAGTTGCGCATGCCGACGGTCTTGACGCGCTCGCGCAGCGGGGCCCAGTCCAGCGTGGTGGAGGTGTCGACGTCGAGGCCGTCGCCCTGGCGGGCGTCGATGAGCAGTTGCATCGAGTCGATCGGCAGGATTCCCTTGCTCCACAAGGAACCCTCGAACGTCTGGTACTGGCCGCGCTCCTGCGCGAGATCGGTCGAGGCCGAGATCGCGTAGTAGGAGAGGTGCTCCATCGACACGTCGGCGAACTTCACCGCGTCGGCGGACGCGAACGGCACGCCCAGCTCGAACAGCGCGTCCTGGAAGCCCATGATGCCAAGGCCGACCGGACGGTGGCGCAGGTTGGAGCGGCGCGCCTCCGGGATCGTGTAGAAGTTGATGTCGATCACGTTGTCGAGCATCCGGACCGCGGTGCGCACGGTCTTCTCGAGCCGCTTGGTGTCGAGCCCTTCAGGGGTGACGTGCTTGAGCAGGTTCACCGAGCCGAGGTTGCAGACCGCGACCTCTTCGGTGTTCGTGTTCAGCGTGATCTCGGTGCACAGGTTGGACGAGTGCACGACGCCGACGTGCTGCTGCGGCGAACGCAGGTTGCACGGGTCCTTGAAGGTGATCCACGGGTGGCCGGTCTCGAACAGCATGGTCAGCATCCGCCGCCACAGCTCGACCGCGCGGACCTTGCGGAACACCTTGATCTCGCCGCGCGCGGCGGCCGCCTCGTACTCGCGGTAGCGCTGCGCGAACGCGTTGCCGTAGAGGTCGTGCAGGTCCGGCGTCTCGTTCGGCGAGAACAGCGTCCACTCGACGTTCGCCTCGACGCGGCGCAGGAACTCGTCCGGGACCCAGTTGGCGGTGTTCATGTCGTGCGTGCGCCGCCGGTCGTCGCCGGTGTTCTTGCGCAGGTCGAGGAATTCCTCGATGTCGACGTGCCAGGTCTCCAGGTACGCGCACGCCGCGCCCTTGCGCTTGCCGCCCTGGTTGACCGCGACCGCGGTGTCGTTGGCGATCTTCAGAAACGGCACGACGCCCTGGGACTGCCCGTTGGTGCCCTTGATGTGCGCGCCGAGGCCGCGGACCGGGGTCCAGTCGTTGCCGAGGCCGCCGGAGTACTTGGCCAGCAGCGCGTTGTTCTTGTACGCCTGGAAGATCGAGTCCAGGTCGTCGTCCACAGTGGTCAGGAAGCAGGACGACAGCTGCGCGCGGTTGGTGCCGCTGTTGAACAGCGTCGGGGTGGACGCCATGAAGTGGAACGTCGAGAGCAGTTCGTAGAACTCGATGGCGCGGGCTTCGCGGTCGTCCTCGCGGATCGCCAGGCCCATCGCGACGCGCATGAAGAACGCCTGCGGCAGCTCGAACCGCACGCCGTTGTGGTGCTGGAAGTACCGGTCGTACAGGGTCTGCAGGCCGAGGAAGCCGAAGTCGAGGTCGCGCTCGGGGCGGATCGCGGCGGTGATCTTGTCCAGGTCGAACGTGGTCAGCTCGGCATCGACCAGTTCGAGTTCGACGGCGCGGCGCAGGTAGGCGCGGAAGTACGGCGCGTACTCGGTCGCCATCTCGTCTTGGCTGGCCTGGCGGGGAGTGCCGGCGAGGTAGCTCAGCGCCTCGCCGCGGAGCTTGTCCAGCAGCAGCCGGGCGGACACGAACGAGTAGTTCGGCTCCTGCTCGACGAGCACGCGCGCGGCCATGATCTGCGCGAGCGCCAGCTCGTCGGCGGTGATGCCGTCGTAGAGGTTGCGCTTGGCCTCGGCCAGCACCGGCTCGGCGGACACGTCTTCGAGCCCGGCGACAGCCTCGCCGACGACGTGCGAAACGCGCGCCCAGTCGAGCGGGCGCAGCGTCCCGTCGGCGCCCTTGACGCTCAGCGCGACTTCGGCGGACGCGGGCGCGGCGGCCTCGCGGGCCTTTGTGCGCTCGTCGCGGTAAAGCACGTAGGCGCGGGCGACTTTGTGGTGCTCGCCGCGCATCAGGGCGAGTTCGACCTGGTCCTGGATCTGCTCGATGTGCAGCGGGGTCTCCGGGCCGGTGTGGCGCAGCAGCGCCGCCTCGACCTGCCCGGTCAGCTCCGCGACCACGTGGTGCACGCGGGAGGACGCGGCGGCGTCGCCGCCCTCGACCGCGAGGAAGGCCTTGGTCAGCGCCACCGAGATCTTGCCCGCGTCGAAGGGCGAGACGCTTCCGTCCCGCCGGATGACGCGGACCGCGCTCGGGGCCCCCTCCGCCGCCGACGGCGGCCGCTGACCGGTTTCCACTGACATGCGTGTCTCCAACAGATCCTCGAAATGGGCGCGTTCGAGCGGCACACAGCCGGTCAAGGCCATGCGCTGCGGTTTCGTCGAAACAGCCCGGCCGCCCTCGTCAAGCGGTCTCCCCGTCGCTGGGGGCTGCCGGTTCCCAGAGACTACATGTTGGGGTGGGGGCTCGCACGGGCCCCAAGGTATGGCGTGTCGGTCTCACCCTGGCGGGTTATCCGATCACCGAGGGCAAGATCCGAAACGCAGCTTCGTGGCGGCCAGTGCGGCACTGGCCACGGGCCGTTTCCCGGCCAGGTACGCCAGTGGTCCGGTGGGGTTGACCGACCAGTCCGCGGCTGCCGCCCGGGGCTTCGAACGCCACTCGACCGGGGTACGCAGCGGGCTGCCGTTTCGGGCTTGAGCGATCTCGAAGCGTACCGGGAGTGTGATCGGCAGCCCGAGGCGCGGGGTGAAGGCGGCGGTGGCGATCCAGTCGTCGGAGGTCGCCGCGGTGAAGGTGCGCCCGCCGGTGAAGGTGAAGGCCGCGAGTTCCTTCGGAATGCCCCAGAGTTCGCGCCCGCCCGCGCGCGAGACCTCGCTGTCGACCCAGATGTCGGTGATCGACGCGGCGAGCCCGCGGCCGCGCACGGCGACGCAGGACAGGAGCTCGTGGTAGCTCAGCCGACCGGACGGCAGGTAGTCGATCCAGGCGGTGAAGACGGCGGCCTGGTTGTCGAGGAGCAGCGGTTCGGCGCCGGCGGGAAGCTTGGGCAGCTCGTCGATGGGGACTCGCCACATCGAGATGCAGGCGTCGGCGGCGAGGTGCCACGGTTCGGGCGGGTACTCGGTCATTCGCTGGTCCACGGGAGGTACGGCGGCAGGTCGCGGTCCACGCGCAACGGGAACTCGGGCGGGCGTTTCTGGAAGAACGAGGCGATGCCTTCTACGGCGTCGGGGTTCGAGCCCAGTCGGGAGATGAGCTTCGAGTCCACCTGGTGGACGTCGAACGGCGACGGTGCTGAGGCCATCCGGTAGAGCAGTTGCCTCGTGACCGCTACCGCGACCGGGGCGGTGGTCTCGGCGATCTCCTTCGCTTTGGCCTGTGCTTGCGCGAGGACGTCGTCGGGACCGTGGATCTGGTGGACTAGCCCGGTCTGGAGTGCTTCGTCGGGTCCGAAGAGTCGTCCGCTGACCATCCAGTCGACGGCCGCGCCCATGCCGACTAGGCGGGGGAGGAACCAGGCGGACGCGCCTTCGGGGTAGATGCCGCGGCGGGTGAAGACGAAGCCGAACTTGGAGTCGGTGGAGGCGAGGCGGTAGTCGCAGGAGAGGGTGATGGTGATTCCCGCGCCTACGGACGCCCCGCGTAGTGCGGCGATGACTGGCTTGTTCATGGTGAAGATTCGCTTCGAGACGCGGCCGGCTGGTTCCTGCCAGTCGTCCGGCGGGCGGTCGCCGAAGTCGAAACCGCCGGAGGAGAGGTCGGCTCCTACGGAGAAGTCCTTGCCGGTGGTGCCTAGTACGACTGCGCGGATGTTCTCGTCCCGGTCGGCCCGGTCCAGGGCGTGGGCTAGTTCGTCGGCCATCCGGGTGGTGTAGCCGTTGCGGGCCTCGGGGCGGTTGAGGAGGACGGTCGCGACGTTGGCGGCGACCTCGTAGGTGATCTCCGCGTAGGAGTCCATGTCGGGACGGTAGGGGGGTTGTTTTCGTGGTGTCAATAGTGGGGTGGCTCGTCGCCTGGCGGCGACATCGGGCGTCTTGGGTTGCGTGGGGCACCCCGAAGTTTCATTGTGCTGACGGTTCGGGGGTGCTTGTCAAGGCGGGAAAGATGCCTTGACAAGCACCCCCGAACCGCAGGGCGGCTTCGTATCGGGGTGCGGGAGGGGCTGGGTGCCTCGCTGGGTGGGTGCGTCGGCTGCGGTGTCGTAGGTGGGCGGGGGCTAGCGCCCCAATGTGGCATTGGGTGCGTCAGACGCACCCAATGTGGCGTTCGGTGCGTGGGACGCACCCAATGTGGCATTGGGGCGCATCCGGTCGGCGGGCGGTGGTCCGGGAAGGGCTCCTTGAGGGAATCCACGTCTGGGCAGGGGTCCCTCGCGGGCTTGGTGCGGGTGGGCAAAAACAATCAGGCGCGCTTGATTTTTCTGTCGCCAGGGGTCACGCTGGGTCCGCACGAGGTGGTGCGGCGGACGCAGGGAGGCGCAGGAATGGCTGATCTCGCGGGGATCCTCCGGGATCTCGCGGCCGAATCGCAGGCGGTCGACGACCTGGTTGCCGGGTTGCCCGCCGAGGGGTGGGCGCGGCCGACGCCCGCGCCTGGCTGGAGCATCGCGCACCAGGTGGCGCATCTGGCGTGGACCGACGGCAAATCGCTGATCTCCGCGAGCAGGCCGGAGGACTGGCAGTCCGAGGTCGAAAACCTGTTGAGCATCGGCGAAAACTACGTCGACCAGGGTGCCGAGGACGGGGCTCAGCTGCCGCCGGACGAGTTGCTGGCGCAGTGGCGCGCGGGACGGGCCGCGCTCGCCGAGGCGCTTGCCAAGGTGCCGGAGGGGCAGAAGCTTCCCTGGTACGGGCCGCCGATGAGCGCGGCGTCCATGGCGACCGCGCGGATGATGGAGACCTGGGCGCACGGACAGGACATCGCCGACGCGCTCGGCGTCACTCGCGAACCTGCCGAACGGCTGTGGCACATCGCCCGGTTCGGCACGCGTACGCGCGATTTCGCGTACAAACTCCACTCTCTCGCGCCGCCGACCGAGGAGTTCCGGGTCGAGTTGACCGCGCCGGACGGCAGCACCTGGGCGTTCGGGCCGGAGGACGCGGAGCAGCGGCTGACCGGCAGTGCGCTCGACTTTTGCCTGGTCGCGACGCAGCGGCGGCATCCGGCGGACACTGATCTCGTCGCGACCGGTGCGGATGTCGAGGAATGGCTGGGCATCGCGCAGGCGTTCGCCGGGCCGCCCGGGGCGGGGCGCGAGCCGGGGCAGTTCGCGTGAGCGCGCCGTTGCGCGTCGGGAACGCGTCCGGGTTCTACGGCGACCGGTTCTCCGCCGTGCGGGAAATGCTGACCGGCGGCCCGCTCGACGTCTTGACCGGCGACTATCTCGCCGAGTTGACCATGCTCATCCTCGGCCGAGACCGGATGAAGGACCCGGCGCGCGGCTACGCCAAGACGTTTCTCCGGCAGATGGAGGAGAACCTCGGGCTGGCCAAGGAAAAGGGCGTCCGGATCGTCGCGAACGCGGGCGGGCTCAATCCGGCCGGGCTGGCGGATGCGTTGCGCGAACTGGCCGCGAAGCTCGGTCTCGACGTGAGCGTCGCGCATGTCGAAGGCGACGACCTGATCGCGCGTGCGGAAGAGTTCGGCTTCGAGAAACCGTTGACTGCCAACGCTTATCTCGGCGCTTGGGGCATCGCGGAATGCCTCAAGGCCGGTGCGGAGGTGGTGGTGACCGGGCGGGTCACGGACGCGTCGGTGATCGTCGGACCGGCGGCGGCGCATTTCGGCTGGGCTCGCGACGACTACGACGCGCTCGCCGGGGCGGTCGCGGCGGGCCACGTCATCGAGTGCGGTGCGCAGGCGACTGGCGGGAACTACTCGTTCTTCCGGGAACAGCCAATCGGAGTGCCGGGATTCCCGCTCGCGGAGATCCACGCGGACGGGTCGAGTGTGATCACGAAGCATCCGGACACCGGTGGCGTGGTCAATACCGGGACCGTTACGGCGCAGCTGTTGTACGAGATTACCGGTGCGCGGTATGCGAATCCCGATGTGACGGCGCGATTCGACACGCTGTCATTGTCGGACGACGGGCCGGACCGGGTGCGGATCAGCGGGGTTCGCGGGGAAGCGCCGCCGCCGACGTTGAAGGTGTGCCTCAACCGGCTCGGCGGCTTCCGGAACGAGACGACGTTCGTCCTTACTGGACTGGACATCGAAGAGAAAGCCGCGCTGGTAAAGGAACAGCTGGAGGGTGCGCTGGCGAAGCGTCCGCCCGCGGAGGTCCGGTGGACCCTTGCCCGCACTGATCACGCGGACGCCGACACCGAGGAACGCGCCAGCGCGCTGCTGCACGTCGCGGTGAAGGACAACGATCCGAAGATCGCCGGACGCGCGTTCAGCGGAGCGGCGATCGAGCTGGCGCTCGCGAGCTACCCGGGATTCCACGTCACCGCACCGCCTTCGGACGCTGCGCCGTTCGGAGTCTATTCGGCGGCCTTTGTCGACGCTGCCGCGGTTCCGCACGTCGCGGTGCTGCCGGACGGGTCCAACGTGGACATCGCGCCCGCTTCCGAGACGGTTGCTCTGTCTGAAGCGGACGAACCGGCGCTGCCGGAACCGTTGCGGGCGGACAAGGTGCGCCGGGTTCCGCTCGGGCTCGTCGCCGGGGCGCGCAGCGGCGACAAGGGCGGCAACGCGAACCTCGGCGTATGGGTGCGCTCCGAGGAAGCGTGGCGCTGGCTCGTGCACCGGCTGACGGTCGGGGAATTCCGCCGTCTGCTGCCGGAAACCGAAGGACTGCCGGTCACCCGGCATCTGCTGCCGAACCTGTGGGCGATGAACTTCGTGGTCGAGGGCATTCTCGGCGACGGCGTCGCTTCGCAGGCCAGGTTCGATCCCCAGGCGAAGGCGCTCGGCGAATGGCTGCGGGCGCGCGAACTCGACGTCCCGGAGGCGCTGCTGTGACCGTGGATCCGTTCCGCACGCCGGAACGCACCGAACTGCGCGCGACGGTGCGCCGGTTCGTGGAGAAGGACGTGCTGCCGCACCTGGACGATTGGGAGCGGGCCGGGGAACTGCCGCGCGACCTGCATCGCAAGGCGGGGCAGCTGGGCCTGCTCGGGGTCGCGTTCCCCGAATCCGCGGGCGGCGGCGACGGCAATTACCTCGACGCGCTCGTGGTCGCCGAGGAAATGCACTATGCGGGCGGGTCCGGCGGGCTGTTCGCGTCGCTGTTCACCTGCGGGATCGCGGTGCCGCACATTGTCGAGGCCGGCGACCCGGTGCAGATCGAACGCTGGGTGCGGCCGACGCTCGAAGGCGAGAAGATCGGTTCGCTGGCCGTCACGGAACCGGACGGCGGCTCCGATGTCGCCGGGATCCGCACCACGGCGGTGCGCGAGGGCGACGAGTACGTGATCAACGGGGCCAAGACGTTCATCACCTCCGGGTGTCGCGCGGACTTCGTGACCACAGTGGTCCGAACCGGCGAAGCGGGTGCGCACGGCCTTTCGTTGATCGTGGTGGAGCGCGGGACTCCTGGGTTCACGGTGTCGCGCAAGCTGGAGAAGATGGGCTGGGCGGCTTCGGACACCGCGGAACTGTCTTATGCAGACGTCCGGGTTCCGGCGGAGAACTTGGTCGGCGCGGAAAACAGCGGGTTCGCCCAAGTGGCCACGCAGTTCGTCACCGAACGGCTTTCGCTTGCGGTGCAGGCGTATGCGCACGCGCAGCGGGCACTGGATTTGACGCTGGACTGGTGCCGGATGCGCGAGACGTTCGGCCGTCCGCTGATCTCGCGGCAGCTGGTGCAGCACAAGCTCACCGAGATGGCCTGCAAGGTCGACGTCGCGCGGACGTACGCCCGGCAGGTCGCGCTCCGGCACGTGTCCGGCGAAGAAGTGATCGCCGAGGCGTGCTTCGCGAAGAACACCGCGGTGCAGGCCGCCGAATGGGTCGTGAACGAGGCGGTGCAGCTGCACGGCGGGCTCGGCTACATGCGCGAGTCCGAAGTGGAACGGCACTACCGCGACGTCCGTATTCTCGGCATCGGCGGCGGCACCACCGAAATCCTCACCGGACTGGCCGCGAAGCGATTGGGATACACCGCATGACCACTATCAGGTCCACAGTGGACACACGCGCCGACGAGTTCGCCGCGAACCGCGAGGCGATGCTGGAGAAGCTCGCGGAGATCGACGCCGAACAGGCCAAGGCGGTCGCCGGCGGCGGGGAAAAGTACGTCGAACGCCATCGCAAGCGCGGGAAACTGCTGGCGCGCGAGCGGATCGAATTGCTGCTGGACGAGGATTCGCCGTTCCTGGAGCTGTCGCCGCTGGCCGCGTGGGGTTCGGACTACCGGGTCGGCGCGAGCGTGATCACCGGGATCGGCGTCGTGGAAGGGGTCGAATGCCTGATCTCGGCCAGCGACCCGACGGTCAAGGGCGGCGCGAGCAACCCGTGGACGACGAAGAAGTCGTTCCGGGCGGCGGACATCGCGGCGCAGAACCGGCTGCCGGTGATCAACCTGGTCGAGTCCGGCGGCGCGGATCTTCCGACTCAGAAGGAAATCTTCATTCCCGGCGGCCGGATCTTCCGGGACATCACCCGGTCTTCGGCGGCGAAGGTGCCGACTGTCGCGCTGGTGTTCGGCAACTCCACGGCGGGCGGCGCGTATCTGCCCGGCATGTCCGACTACGTCGTGATGGTGAAGGAACGCGCGAAGGTGTTCCTCGGCGGACCGCCGCTGGTCAAGATGGCGACCGGCGAGGAATCCGACGACGAATCCCTTGGCGGCGCGGAAATGCACGCGCGGACCTCCGGGCTGGCCGATTACCTCGCGGTCGACGAGGAGGATGCGATCCGGCTCGGCCGCGGCATCATCAAGCGGCTCAACTGGACCAAACAGGGGCCGGCCCCCAAGCCGGACTACGCCGAACCGCTGTTCGACGCCGAAGACCTGCTCGGCATCGTGCCGACCGACCTGAAGATCCCGTTCGACCCGCGCGAGGTGATCGCGCGCGTCGTGGACGGTTCGGACTTCGACGAGTTCAAGCCGCTGTACGGGCCGAGCCTGGTCACCGGCTGGGCGAACATCCACGGGTATCCGGTGGGGATCCTGGCCAACGCGCAGGGCGTGCTGTTCGGCGAGGAATCGCAGAAGGCCGCGCAGTTCATCCAGCTGGCCAACCAGATCGACACGCCGCTGGTGTTCCTGCACAACACGACCGGCTACATGGTCGGCAAGGAATACGAGCAGAGCGGCATCATCAAGCACGGCGCGCTGATGATCAACGCGGTGTCGAACTCGAAGGTGCCGCACCTGTCCGTCCTCATGGGAGCGTCCTACGGAGCCGGGCATTACGGGATGTGCGGCCGGGCCTACGATCCTCGGTTCCTGTTCGCGTGGCCGAGCGCGAAATCCGCGGTGATGGGGCCGGCGCAGCTGGCCGGCGTGCTGTCCATTGTGGCCCGTGCCGCGGCGGCGAGCCGGGGCCAGGAGTACAGCGAGGAAAACGACGCCGCGATGCGCGCCATGGTGGAAAACCAGATCGAGGCGGAATCGATGCCGATGTTCCTTTCCGGCATGCTTTACGACGACGGCATCATCGACCCGCGCGACACCCGCACGGTGCTCGGGCTGAGCTTGTCGGCGATCCACAACGGACCAGTCAACGGCGTCGAAGGCGGCTTCGGCGTCTTCCGGATGTGAGGGCCATGATCCAGAATCTGCTGGTCGCCAACCGGGGCGAAATCGCCCGCCGGGTGTTCCGCAGCTGCCGGGACGCCGGAATCGGCACCGTCGCGGTGTTCTCCGACGCGGACGCCGACGCGCCGCACGCGCGGGAAGCCGACCTCGCCGTCCGGTTGCCGGGCAACGCACCGGGCGAGACGTATCTGCGCGGCGAACTGATCGTCAAAGCCGCGGCGGACGCCGGTGCCGACGCGATCCACCCCGGGTACGGCTTCCTTTCCGAAAACGCCGGCTTCGCCCGCGCGGTGCTCGACGCCGGACTGACCTGGATCGGCCCGCCGCCCGCGGCGATCGAGACCATGGGCTCCAAAGTGGAGTCGAAACGGCTGATGGCCGCCGCCGGAGTCCCGGTGCTGTCCGAATTGGACCCCGCGTCGGTGACCGACTCCGATCTTCCGTTGCTGGTCAAGGCTTCCGCCGGAGGCGGCGGCCGCGGCATGCGAGTGGTCCGCTCGCTGGACGAGCTGGCCGAAGCCGTGGAAAGCGCTCGCGCGGAAGCTGGGTCCGCGTTCGGCGACCCGACGGTGTTCTGCGAGCGGTACCTCGAAACCGGACGGCACATCGAGGTCCAGGTGCTCGCCGACTCGCACGGCACTGTCTGGGCGGTAGGGGAGCGGGAGTGCTCCATCCAGCGTCGGCACCAGAAGGTGGTCGAGGAAGCGCCATCGCCCTTCGTGGACGATGCCATGCGGGCGGAGTTGTTCGACGCGGCACGCAAGGCCGCGCAGGCGATCGACTACGTCGGCGCGGGAACGGTCGAATTCCTGGCCGGTCCGGATGGCCGGTTCTACTTCCTGGAGATGAACACGCGGCTGCAGGTCGAGCATCCGGTGACCGAGAACGTCACCGGACTGGATCTGGTGGCGTTGCAGCTCTCGGTGGCCGAGGGGGATCGGTTGCCTGCCGAACCGCCTGCTGCCAACGGACATTCGATCGAAGTCCGCCTGTACGCCGAAGACCCCTCAGCTGGATGGCAGCCGCAGAGCGGAACGCTGCACACTTTCGAACTGTCCGGAGTGGACCGCGAGTTCATCCACGGTTCCGGACTGCGCCTGGATTCCGGCGTGGAAGCCGGTTCGGTGATCGGCGTCCACTACGACCCGATGCTGGCGAAGGTCATCACCTGGGCGCCTACACGGGCGGAGGCCGCGCGTCGACTCGCCGGTGCGTTGGCTGGTGCGAAGATCCACGGTGTGGTGACCAACCGGGACCTGCTGGTCCGGATCCTGCGTCACGAGGCTTTCCTGGCCGGAGAAACCGATACCGCGTTCTTCGACCGGCACGGACTGGACACTTTGGCCGCACCACTGGCCACTGTGGACACCGAACGCTGGTCCGCGCTGGCTGCCGCGCTGGCCGATGCCGCCGGAAACCGAGCTAATGCGACGACTCTGGGACGGCTGCCCAGCGGCTGGCGCAACGTCCGCTCCGCCGGTCAGCGCAAGGTGTTCGCCAAGGGAGACAACCGTTACGAGGTCGGCTACTCGCTGACCCGCGACGGTCTGCGTGCCGAAGGCTACGACGACGTCGCCCTGGTCGCCGCCACGCCGAACCAGGTCGTCCTCGACATCGCCGGTGTCCGCCGGACCTTCGCGGTCGCCCGGCACGGCGCGGTGTCCTATGTGGATTCGCCACTGGGTCCGGTAGCGTTGACCGCCGAACCGCGGTTCGCCGATCCCGATTCGGCACTGGCTGCGGGCTCGCTGCTCGCACCGATGCCGGGCACGGTCGTGCGGCTCGCAGTGTCCGCAGGGGACAGTGTGCGGGCAGGCGATCCGTTGCTGTGGCTGGAAGCGATGAAGATGGAACACCGGATCTCGGCCCCGGCGGACGGCGTGGTCGCCGAACTGCCGGTCGAGGTCGGGCAACAGGTCGAGGTAGGCGCGGTGCTGGCTGTGGTGGGAGAGACCGAATGAACGCGATGAACTTCGTCGAGCCCGAAGAGCGGGTGGCGCTGCGGAAGGCCGCGGCCGACCTGGCGGGCAAGTACGGGCACGAGTACTACGCGAAGAAAGCCCGCGCGGGCGAGAAGACCGACGAGCTGTGGAACGAAGCCGGACGGCTCGGCTACCTGGGCGTGAACCTGCCGGAGGAATACGGCGGCGGGGGAGCCGGGATCGCGGATCTCGCCGCGGTGCTGGAGGAATTCGCGGCCGCGGGTTCGCCGTTGCTGCTGATGGTGGTGTCGCCGGCGATCGTCGGGACGGTGCTGTCGCGGTTCGGCACGCCGGACCAGAAAAAGCAGTGGCTGCCCGGAATGGCGGACGGCAGCAAGAAGATCGTCTTCGCGATCACCGAACCGGACGCCGGATCCAATTCGCACAAGATCACGACGACCGCCCGCCGGGACGGCGGCGACTGGGTGCTGTCCGGTCGCAAGGTGTACATCTCGGGGGTCGACGAGGCGGACGCGGTGCTCGTCGTCGGCCGCACCGAGGACGCGAAGACCGGGCGTCTGAAGCCCGCCCTGTTCGTGGTGCCGACGGACACGCCCGGGTTCGAGTTCACCAAGATCGACATGGACATCGTCGCGCCGGAAAACCAGTTCTCGCTGTTCCTGGACGATGTGCGGCTGCCCGCGGAAGCCTTGGTGGGCGAGGAGGACGCGGCGATCGCGCAATTGTTCGCGGGCCTGAACCCGGAGCGGATCATGGGCGCGGCGTTCTCGCTGGGCACCGCGAGGTACGCCTTGGACAAGGCAGTCGGCTACGCCAACGAACGCCAGGTGTGGGGCGCGCCGATCGGGTCGCACCAGGGTCTCGCGCATCCGCTCGCACAGGTGAAAATCGAACTAGAGCTGGCGAAACTGATGACGCAGAAGGCAGCCTCGCTGTACGACGCCGGCGACGATTTCGCCTCGGGCGAGTCCGCGAACATGGCGAAATACGCGGCGGCGGAGGTCGCGATCCGGGCGGTGGACCAGGCAGTGCAAACCCACGGCGGAAACGGCCTGGCGACCGAATACGGCCTGGGCAGCCTGGTGACGGCGGTGCGTTTGGGCCGGATCGCACCGGTGAGCCGCGAGATGGTGCTGAATTTCGTGGGGCAGCACAGCCTCGGGCTGCCGAAGTCGTACTGAGCAGTGGTGAAGTCATGAGGTGCGTCCGGCGCGGGCCTTGGCCGCGGTCCGTGAGGGAATCGGAGTCCCTGAGGGTTCCCCTCACGGACTTGTGCGGGAGCGGGGCAGGTGCGGCCTGATGCTCCGCGAACCGCAACAAGAACGCAGCCGCACCACCCGGCGGCGGCTGATCGAAGCCGCGATGGACTGCATTGGCGAGCGGGGCTGGCACGGAGTCACCGTCGCGGTCATCGCCGAGCGGGCCGGGGTCTCCCGAGGCGCCGCGCAGCATCACTTCCCGACCCGGGAAGCGCTGGTCGCCGCGGCGGTCGAACTGCTCGGCGAGGCTCAGTTAGACGAACTGCGCACGCGCGCGGCCGGTTCGCCGGGAGGGTCGTCGCGGATCGAGTGGGTCGTCGAGATGTTGCTGACCCTCTACACCGGGCCGATGTTCCGCGCCGCGTTGCAGCTGTGGGCCGTCGCGTCGACCGACGACCAGTTGCGCGACGTGCTCGTGCCGCTGGAGGCGCGCGTCGGGCGGGAGGCGCACCGGGTCGCGGTCGAACTGCTCGGGGTCGACGAGGCTCAGCCGGGCGTGCGCGAACTGGTCCAGGCCACTCTCGACCTCGGGCGCGGGCTCGGCCTCGCCAACCTCCTCACCGACGACACCCGCCGCCGCGAGCAGATCGTGCGCGAGTGGGCTCGGACGCTCGAGTCTCGCCTCGCGGGAACCGAACAGGTCTAGTCCTCGTCACATTCCCGCATTGCTACAGTGTGGTTGTTAACACATTCGGCCCAATGGGCGATAACGTTGAGTAAGTAGCCCACGAGGAAGAAGGCGATCCCGGTGTCCGGTTCAGAAGGGGTGACCGTCGAGCTGACCCATCGCGCGATGGCCATGCTCAAGGCGGTCGCGCAACAGCGCGCGGAGATGTCCACCAGCTGCGAGCCCGACCTGTTCGTCGACGGTTTCGCTTGCTGCGACCAGATGACCGCACACGCGCTCGCCAAGGGCGGCTACGTCCGTCCGGGCACGGGAGTCACCGCCGCGGGCCGGGTCCCCGCCGAGCTGACCGAGGCCGGGGCGGCCGCGCTCTCGGTTACCGCCGCGGCCTGATCTTCACTCGTTCGGCCGTACCCGTACGCATAGCGTGACGGACGGCAGAACGGGGACCTCCCGGGCGGGAAGGTCCCCGTCGCCGCGCTCCGCCAGGCCGGACGGCCTCGATGCGGGCGTGCGCGAGGCGGTGGTTCGGTCCACCGGGGCGCGGCTTGGCCGCCCCGACGAGCTGCCTCGCTAGACGCTGCTCGAACTGCCGTTTCCTTGGCTCGGGTCGGCTCTGCACCGCTGCCTGTAATGCTTGGCTCAGCCGAGCCGTCAGTTCGATCCAGACGGCGAACAGTTGCCTGGTTCGGCCCGAATCGGCCGAACCCGTCGCCCAGCTTGGGCCAGGCTGGCGAGTCGCCGCTGCCTGGCACGGCTCAGCCAAGTCGCCGCTCGGCTAGATCCGGATCGGGCCGAACCTCAGCCCGATCCGGCCGGCTGAGCCGCCGCCAGTTCAGCGCAGCGCGGTCTGATCGCTCTCAGCGTCGCGCAGGTCAGCCGTTGTACCCGGCCACGACCTTCGTGAACGCGTAGTTCTCCTGGTCGATCCCGCTGCACCCGCCGCAGTCCCGGTTGGTCGCCCAGAACGTCACGCGCCCCAGGTGGTGCTCCGCGGCCCAGTCGCGGATCGCGGTGAAGTCCGCGACCGACACGACCTCGCCCGCCCGGTCGGTCTTGCCGTTCATCGACGAGAGACCAGCGCGGTGGTAGGCGGTCGCGTCGTCCCAGCCGAACGTCGACTTCAGTTCTCCGACCAGGCCGTCCACCGCGGATTTCGTCATCGCGACCATGTCGCCGCCGTCGGAGAAGTCGAAGGGCATCAGCGACCACACGTCGACGTCCGCGCCGAGCGCCTTCGCCTGCGTGACCAGGCGCTTGCCCCAGTCGTTCGGGCCCTGCGGCGTGGTGCCCATGGTGATCACAACGCGCACACCAGGGTTCTTCTCCTTGACGATCTTGATCGCGCCGAGGATCCGGTCCTGCACGGCCGCGTTCTCGAACTCGTCGGTGTTCTCGATGTCGAGGTCGATCGCCTTGAGGTCGTAGGCGTCGATCACCTGCTGGTACGCGCCGGCCAGTTCCTCCGGCGACCCGCAGTTCGGGCCCAGTTTGTTGCCCTGCCAGCCGCCGAACGACGGGATCACGTCGCCGCCCGCGGCGCGGATCTTCTGGATCATCGCGGCGTCGGTCCCGTCGAGCGGGCGGTTGCCGTCCCAGGCGGGGGCGCAGCCGCCGCCGGAAAGCATGAACGCGAGGGTGAACGCGCTGACGCCGGTCGCGTCCATCGCGGCTGACGGGTCGCTCTGGCCGCCCCACTGGTACAGGTACGGGGCCGCGAGGACCGGGTCGCCCGCGGCTGATGCGGTGCCGGTCGCGGTGGACAAAGCGGCGCCCGCGGCGAGCGCCAGTACGCCGATCCGGCCGGCGAGTTTCCGGCGGGAACTGGTGCGGCGCAAGGATTTCATGGGTCCTCCAACGGGGGAAACGCGCACCCGGCGGCACGCGTCATCGGAGCACCTGGCGAAGCCGGACGTGGCGGCGGCGCCCCGCAGGCACTCGGGGGAGTGTGTGCGCAGTCACAATGGACTAGACCATTGAGAAGTGTCAAGACGGGAGCGGGGGTGGGAAAAAACCTCACCGAGGTGGCCGAGGTCGCCGGGAGGTTCCGGGGCGCCGGTGAGCGGGACTATCGGGAAGCGGTGCGTGGACGCGAGGGCAAACCGGGTGCGGACGGAACTGCCCGGACTGCACGGGCGGAATGCCGTGTCACGATGGGAAGGGAGCGATACCAGCGCGAATTTCGGACGAACGGGAGCGTCATGACCGAACCGGTCCGGATCAGTGGCGCCGACGTCGCCCCGGAACAGCAGGCCGTCCGGTACGAGCTGGCGATTCTGTCGTTCCAGCTGCTCGACGGGCCGAAAGCCGCCGAGGGCGTGCTGCCGTGGGTCGAGGGGCACGGCGAACTGCTCGGCTGCTGGCAGACGGAGAACGGCCCGCTCGGCAGGCTGGTCGTGCTGCGCGGATTCGAGAATCAGCAAGCGCTGGACGAGGAACGGTTGCGCGCCCGGCACAGCCGCGCACCGTTCGGCGGCGAGCACCTGACCGACCTGTCGCTGCGGAGCTACGCGCCGTTCCCGTTCGTGCCGCCGGTCCGGCCGGGCAAGTACGGCTCGGTCTACGAAATCCGCGACTACCACCTCCGGCCGGGCGGCCTGACCGCGACGATCGACGGCTGGCGCGAAGCGTTGCCCGCGCGGCATCTGGTCGACCCGCTGACCGTGGTGATGTACGCGCTCGACGGCCCGGACCGGATCATCCAGATCTGGCCGTTCTCGAGCCTCGACGAACGGCTCGCGATCCGCCGCGATCTCTACGCGAAGGGGATGTGGCCGCCGCCGGGCGCGCCGGAGGAGATTCTCGACGCGGACTCGATCATCGCGGTGCCGACGGAGTTTTCGCCGCTGGCGTGAGTCACGTCGGTTCGCCGATGTCCTCGAACCAGAGCGCCGGTTCCCGTTCGATGAAGTCCGTCATCAGCGCGACGCAGGCTGGGTCGTCGAGGAGGTCGATGCGGACGCCGTGGGCGGCGAGCCAGTCGTGGCCGCCGGTGAAGGTGCGCGATTCGCCGATCACCACGTGCGGGATGCCGAATTGCCGGACCAGCCCGCTGCAGTACCAGCACGGCGACAGCGTGGTGACCATGATCGTGTCGCGGTAGTGCGGCCGGCGGCCCGCGGCGCGGAACGCGGCGGTTTCGGCGTGCAGGGACGGGTCGCCGTCCTGGACGCGGCGGTTGTGGCCGCGGCCGAGCAGCTTCCCGTCGCGGTCGAACAGGGCCGCGCCGATCGGCACGCCGCCCTCGGCTTTTCCGGCTTCCGCCTCTTCGCGGGCGACAGCGAGCAGGTCGTCGAGCATGCGTCACTTTCGCACGGCGCGGCGAGGTCCCGGCGATCGAGGACCGGAGCTGTCCGCGAAGCGTGGCAGAGTGCTCGGCATGTACGGAACCTCCGAACGCCTGTTGCGCCTGCTCTCGCTGCTGCAGGCGCGCCGCGACTGGCCTGGTCCGGACCTCGCGGGCCGGCTGGGGGTGGACATCCGGACGATCCGCCGCGACGTCGAACGGCTGCGGCAGCTCGGCTACCCGGTGCACGCGACACCGGGGGTCGCGGGCGGGTACCGGCTGGGTTCCGGCGCCGCGCTGCCGCCGCTGCTGCTGGACGACGACGAGGCGGTCGCGGTGGCGGTCGGCCTGCGCACGGCGGCGAACGGGACCGTGTCGGGCATCGAGGAGACGTCCGTGCGGGCGCTGGCGAAGCTCGAACAGGTGCTGCCCGCGCGGCTGCGGCACCGGGTGCGGGCGATGGATTCGGCGATGGTCCGGATCCCGGGCGGCGCGCCGACGATCGACGCGGAGCTGCTCACCGTGGTGGCGGCCGCGTGCCGGGACCACGAGCGGCTGCGGTTCACCTACGGCACGCACGCGGGCGCGGTGGCCGAACGCGACGTGGAACCGCTGCGGCTCGTGCACACCGGCTGGCGCTGGTATCTCGTCGCGTGGGACCTCGGCCGCGACGACTGGCGCACCTTCCGGCTGGACCGCATCGACGGTCTCCCGGTGCCCAGTTTCCGTTTCACGCCAAGGGAACCACCGGCCGAAGACCTCGCTGCCTATGTGTCGAGCCGGATCGCGACCGCGCCGTATCCGCACATCGTGACGCTGCGGGTGTCGGCTCCGGCGGAAATACTGGCGGCGCGGGTTTCCCCGACAACAGCGGTGATCGAGCCGATTGACAACGAAACCTGCCGGATGCGGACCGGTGCGAAAACCTTCGACTACATTCCGTTTTATCTCGCGCAGTGGGAATTCGACTTCGTGGTGGAGGACGCGCCGCCGGAATTGACGGACCGCCTGGCGCGCATCGCGCGACGATTCGCGCGAGCGACGTCAGGACGGAATTCCGCTGGTGGCGACGACGAGCAGATCCGCGGCGGCAGCTGACAGCGCCTCGGGGAAACCCTTGCCGTCACGGTGTTCCTCGGCCATCCAGCGTTCAGTGGCCAGCCGCAGGACGGACAGCCCGAGGTCAGTGGCCAACCTGGCTGTTTCGGGGTCGATGCCTCGCTCCCGCAACGCGGTGGCGAGAGCTTCCGAAATGGTGACGAGCTTGATCAATTCCCGTTCGCGCAGCGGGGGATTGGCCGCGATCACCGTCGCTCGGCGCAGCAGGAATTCGCGCGGACGGAATACCCGCGGCGCGGTGGCGAAGGCGGCCAATAGCGTTGGCAGCGCGGGTGTGCCGGGCGGGACGGCGCCGATCGCGGTGACGAATTCGGTTTCCAGTTCCTGGCTGCCGCCGAACAGGACTTCCCGCTTGTCCGCGAACCAGCGGTAGAACGACCGCTCGGTGAGATTCGCGCGCTGGGCGATCTGCGCGACGGTCGTGCGGTCGTAGCCCTGTTCCTCGAACAACGCCAGCGCGGCCTGCTCGAGCCGGTTCCGGGTGTTGCCCTCCCATCGCGCCATGCGGCCAGTGTAGCGACAGCAGATGCTGTCATCACTCTGGTAGCGTCAGTGACGACAGCTTCTGTCGTCACTTGCGAGGAGACAACCCAGATGCGCACCCTTCGTTTCCATGAGCACGGCCGCGCTGCCGAGGTACTGCGGGTCGAGGACGCCGCGGCCCCCGAACCCGGGCCGGGCCAGATCCGCGTCGCGGTCCAGGCGTGCGGCGTGAACCCGGCGGACTGGGCGTTGTGCGAGGGCCTGTTCGCCGGCGACCTGCCGCGCGGCATCGGATTGGAGGTGTCCGGCACGGTCGACGCGCTCGGCGAAGGCGTGACTGGCGTCGAGATCGGCGACCCGGTTTTCGGTACCGCGCCTTTCACCGGCCCGACCGCCGGCGCGTCTGAGCAAGCGCTGCTCGACACGTGGTTCCCGCGGCCGGACGGGCTCGACGCGGTCCACGCCGCAGCTTTGCCGATGGCGGTCGGAACGGCTTACGCGGCGCTCGACGCGTTCGGCTCCGGCACCCTGCTCGTGCACGGCGCGGGCACCACCACCGGGTTCGCCGCGGCACAGATCGCGCTTCTGCGCGGGGCACGCGTGATCGTCACCGCGGGCGAGACGCACGCCGCGGCGCTCCGCTCGGCCGGCGCGGAAGTCACCGGCTACCAGGACGGAATCGCCGAACGCGTGACGGCGCTGGCCGGGGGACCGGTCGATCGCGTGCTGGACGCGGCGCCGTTCAGCGGCAAGGTCGCCGAACTCGTGCGCACGGTCAAGGAACCCGGACACGTGCTGACGCTCGACCTCGGCTCGGACCAGCCAGGGGTCCAGACCATTGTCAGCTCGGGCGTTCAGCCGCGCTACGACATCGTCGGCGAGTTCGCGTCGCTGGCGGCGAAAGGAAGGTTTTCGATTCCGGTGTCCCGGGTTTTCCCGCTGGACGACTGGCGGGCCGCGCTCGAACTGAGCCAGTCGCGGCAGGCCCGGGGCAAGCTGGTGCTGGCGCTTTAGCTCGCTACTTCGCGCCGAGCATGCGGAGGACGAGTTCGCCGTACTCCTTGCCGAGTTCGGCGGGCGTCTGCCGGGTCCGTTCGCTGTACCAGCGCGCGACGTCGACACCCAGCGACAGCACCGCGCGCGCCGCGATCCCGACGTCGGCGACGGTGAACGCGCCGGACTCGACCCCGTCGGCGATCACCTCGCGCACCCGCTGCTCGATCTTCCGCCGAAGCTGCGCGACCACTAGATATTCCTTCTCCGGCAACGCATTCAGCTCGTACTGCACTACCCGCGCGACCGTGTGCCGCCGCGCGTGCCAGGCGACGAAATCCTCGACGAGCAGCCGCATCCGCTCCACCGGGCCGGTGACGCGCCCGATGACGTCCTCCACGAGGGCGAGCGTCTGCTCGTGACCGTTGCGGCTGATCGCGAACAGCAGCGCGGCTTTGGACGGGAAGTGCACGTACAGCGCGGCCGGGCTCATCCCGGCCGCACCGGCGATGTCCCGCGTGGTGGTGGCGTGGTAGCCGCGCTCGGCGAACGACTCCACCCCGGCGAGCATCAGCCGGCGCGCGGTCTCAGGCTGCACGTCGGGCCACAGGTCGGCCGAGAGCGTGGTCATCCGGCGATCCTCCTCTAGTCCCGCGCCGGCCGGTGAGTCCGCCCGTCGTATGTCGAGTGTAAGCGCTCGCTCAGTGCGGAGTCCGGTGATGCGTCTCTGAATCGAGGATGACCTGCCGGTGAGCGTGTCCGAGCCCGGTGGCTCTGGCCGGGAGAAACAGCACGTTTCGGTGGGCGTGAGCGCCCGCCGTGCGGTCGCCGAAGACGGCCTCCGGGGTGCCGGAACCAAGGTCGATCGAGGCTGGACCATGGCATTGGCCTGATGTATGCGGTGCTGAAGCCGCGGCGTGCACCCGCAAACGGTCCGCAACCGGTTGCGGACCCGGAACGCGCTCTTCGGGGACCGGCTGCACGATTCGGACGGGCGCGCGGTTCGGCCCTGGACAGGGAGTAGGCCCAGGACGCGGCACTGCGAAGTCATCGGCGGCGGGTCGGCACGCCCGGAGACGATGCGAGGGCGTCCAGTGGGATGAGCGTGGTGACCAGCGACTCAGGCACCGGACCACCGCCCAGCTGACGCGAGGGCCCGACCAGGAAAACTTCGAGCCAGGCGGCGGTCGCGCGAAGCGCGGCGCGCAAGCCGCCAGAAGGCCGGAACCGAGGCGTGACTGCCGAGAGCAGCGGATCGACGCGGTGGTACCGGTGCCAGCACGAGGGCGCCGGTACCACCGCGTCGTGCCGGTTACCGGGCCGCGGTGGCGGGTGCAGCTCCGTTGATCGCAGCGACGAGGTCGTGTACCGCGGGTTCGCGGAGGACTTCGTAGTGATCGGCGGCGAGAGTGACGACGCGGGGCGGGGCGGCGCTGTAGCCGGTGGTTTCTTCGATGAAGGAGTAGTCGTCGCCGGTCGCTTTGAGGAGTGTGACGGGGGCGGCCAGGCGGCGTTGGGAGAGTTCGTCGAAGGTGTAGTCGAACTGGTAGGTCTGGGCGACGATGCGGATGATGCGGCGGACGGTGTCCTCGTCAAGGCCTGGGCGGTGCCGGGCGATCGCGTCGGCGAAGCTGTCCTCGTCGTGGGCGTGGGCGAGGCAGTCGTCGAGTTCTGGGCCGTCGATCCGGCCGGTGAAGACGGAGAAGAGGATGGTGACGTACACGGGGTTGCGGTAGCTGGCGGTGCGGTCGTTGCGGCGCCCGGCGCTGACGGTGGGGTTGCCGGGGCAGATCAGGACGAGTTCGCGGACTTGCTGGCCGGCTTGTTCGAGCTGCCAGGCGGTTTCGAAGGCGACGCGGGCACCGAAGGAGTAGCCCCACAGCGAATACGGTCCTTCGGGCTGGACCCGGCGGATCTCGGCGAGATCGGCCGCGGCTGTCTCGGCGATCGTGGCGAACGGGGTTTCGCCGGGGTTGATGCCGTGGGCTTGGATTCCGTGGAAGGGGCGCCCGGATTCCTGTCCGAGGGCGCGCAGGTTCATCGGGTAGCCGCCGAGACCGGGCCAGCAGAACACTGGGGTCCCGGTGCCGCCGGCGTGCAGCGGAATCGTCCGGGAGACGGGGATGTCGTGGTCGTCGTCGATGCGGGCGGCGAGGTCGGCGAGGCGGGGTGCCTCGAACAGGACCTGGATCGGGAGCTGCGTGCCGAGTTCGGCGTTGACGGTGTTGATCAGTTTGACCGCCACGAGCGAGTTCCCGCCGACGGCGAAGAAGTCGTCCATTGTGGACACTTCGGCGTAGCGGAGTGCGGCGCCCCACAGTTTGGCGAGGCGCTGTTCGGTCGGGGTGGCCGGGGCGACGTAGGCGGTGGCCGTGCCGGCGGCGGTGACCTGTTCGGAGCGGGCGAGCGCGGCGGTGTCGATTTTGCCGTTGGCGGTGCGGGGCAGGCGGTCGAGGACCAGCACCCGGTTCGGGATCATGTAGTCGGGCAGGGTGGCGGCGAGTTCGTCGCGGATGAGTTCAGCGGGTCCCTTCATGTGCACGGCGTCTTCGCGCATGTCTTCGCCGCGGAGCTGGTCGGCGCTGACGCGGCCGCCGACGAAGAAGTACGACGGCCCGGGTTCGATGCCGTGGCGGGTCAGGATGTCGTCGAGGCGGCGGGCGGCAGGCAGCGGGTGGCCGGTTTCCGAGCTGTAGCCCGACGACATGAACCCGAAGCCGAGGTCGTTGCTTTGGAGCTGGTGCAGAGCGGTGCCGAGGACGACGTAGCGCAGCCAGGGCTGCCGGGCGCGGCTGACCGCGCTGATGCCGAGGCTGGCTCGGGCGTAGACCTGCTGGTTGATGGCGATGACGTGCTTGGCCTGGAGGAGTTCGTCGCCGAGCCGCTCCAGCCTGCCGTCGGTGCAGCGGTACTGGCCGGCGGGCAGGTCGGCGATCGCGCCCGGATGGGCCTGCACGTAGATCTCGGTGTCGGCGAGCCAAGGGGTCTCGCCGTCGTCCGGCACGATGTCGAAGGTGCCGAGGTAGTGGTCCTCGTCGGCGATGTCGAGCCGGTTTTTCGCGGCGGGGTCGTGGTGCGCGGGGCGGACGGCGAGTCCGTGGTCAGGGAGGATGTCGGCGAAGACGCCGATCAGGTGCCCGGCTTCGATTTCCAGGACCTCGCGGATGTTGTTGCGGTAGACCGGTTCGATGGCGCCGTGCCGCCCGGCGAGGTGGATCCGGATTCCGGGGTGCCCGGCGGCGGCTGCGGAGATCAGCACCAGCCGGTGGTCGGCGGGATGGTAGTAGTACACCCCGTCCGGGACATCGTCCACACCGGACAGTTCGAGGTAGAGCTGGGCGGCGTAGAGCGATCCGGGGGAGGCGTAGGAGTATTTGGGCAGCAGGCGCTGCTCGCTGTGGAACTGGCCGAACCAGCGCAGGATGGCGCCGAGCCCGGCGGGCCCGAGGTCGCGCGGCTGGCGGGGGCGGGGCTGTCGCGGCGCCGGTGCGGCGAGCAGGCGCAGGAGGTCGTCGCGGGTGGTCGGGCCGCCGTCGTAGAAGCGGTAGGTCTTGCGGGCGAACACTTTCCGCCGCTGCTCCGGTGTTTCCTGTCGGCCGGGAAGCGCGATCGCCGGTCGTCCGGCGAGCTGGTCCTCGCCCCGGATGCCGGGGTCGGCCAGTTGCGCCCGGACTTGGAGACGGCTGGCCTTGGACTGGTGGTGGCTGCCGTGGTTGCCCTGGTCCATGACGGCGGCTTCGGCGGGGTTGAGTTCGACGCAGGCGACCAGTTGCGGGGACCCGGTGCGCGGGTCGTCGGCGACGAGGGCGGCGGCTTGCCGGACCCAGGTGTGGTTCTCGACGGCGAGGGTGACCTCTTCGAGTTCGACGCGGTAGCCGCGCAGCTTGACCTGGTTGTCCGCCCGGCCGCAGAACTGGATGGTGCCGTCCGGGTTCCAGCGCACGAGGTCGCCGGTGCGGTACAGCCGCTCGGTCGGCACGAACGGCGACGGGATGAACCGCTCCCCGGTCAGGTCCGCCCGGCCGAGGTAGCCGCGGGCCAGCTGGGCTCCGCCGACGTACAGTTCGCCGGTCTCGCCGATGTCGACGGGCGCGAGGTCGGCGTCGAGGATGTAGCACTGGGTGTTGTCGACCGGGGTGCCGATGGGCACCGACGCTGCCTCGTCGTCGAGGTCGTCCGGGTCGACCAGATGCGCCGTGGCGTTGATCGTGCACTCGGTCGGACCGTAGAGGTTCACCAGCGAGCACTCCGGCACGGTGCGCAGGAGTTCGCGGGCGAGCGGGACCGACAGCGCTTCGCCGCCGGAGAACACGCGCTGCAGCGAGGTGCATTCGGCGAAGCGCTCGGTGTCCAGCAGCGCGCGCAGGAGGGTCGGCACGCACTGCAGGGTGGTCACGTCGTGGCGGATGACGGTGTCGACGAGTGCTTCGGGGTCGCGGTAGATGCCGGGCGCGCCGACGACGACGCGTCCGCCGACCGCGGGGGCGAGGATTTCCCACTGTGCGGCGTCGAAACTGACCGGGGTCTTCTGCAGCACGGCGGTGTGCGGGCCGACGTGCCCGAAGTAGTTCATCCACCGCATCTGGGACAGGACGCTGCGGTGTTCGATCATCACGCCCTTGGGCCGTCCGGTGCTGCCCGAGGTGTAGATGACGTAGGCCAGGCCGGTCGGGCTTGCTGCGCCCCGAGGCGGCTCCGGGCTCGGTTCGGGCAGTTGGGCGGAAGTGACGATTCGCGTTGCGGGCGAAGCGAATTCGCGCAGCCGGTCGCGCAGGTGGTCCTGCGTGAGCACGACGCGGACGTCCGCGTCGGCGATCATGTACTGGATCCGGTCTTCCGGATAGTCGGGGGACAGCGGCAGGTAGGCGGCGCCGGAGCAGAGAATGCCCCAGATCGCGACCAGCAGCTCCGGGGACGGATCGGCGTAGACGCCGATCCGGTCGTCCGGGCGCACGCCGAGGGCGCGCAACCCGGCGCCCACCCGGCAGGCGGCGCGGTAGAGGCCGGCGACAGTCAGCGTGGCGTCGTCGCTGATCACCGCGGGGTGATCGGGTGCGGCGGCGGCGCGGTCGGCGAGGAGTTCGGGCAGGGTGCGGGCGATGTCGACGGGGTGAGGCCCGGTCGGGGTGGGTGCCAGTGCGTCGGGGGACTGCATGGGACTTGCTCCGATTCACAGTTCGCGGGGGACGGGGAGGTCGAGCGGTCTGGTGGTGCCGGGGGCGGGCCGGATCCGTTGCTGCGCCAGGACGACGGCGCCGACGACGGTGGCGGCGCCGACGGCCTGCCATGGGGTGAAGGACTGATCGAGGAAGAGGTAACCGAGGACGGTGGCGACCAGCGGGCTGGCGAACGCCAGGAAGGAGACCGCGAGCGCGGGCAGCCGCTCCAGGCCGCGGAACCACAGCGCGTACGCGATGAGCGCGCCGACCACGCCGAGATAGGCGAACCCGGCGACGTTGGCGCCGCTGATCCGGTCGGGCAAGCCTTCGACGGCCAGCGTGGCCGGTGCGAGCACCAGCCCGCCCGCGGCGAGCTGCCAGCCGGTGAAGGTCAGCAGGCTCGTCCCGTCCGGGCGGCCCCAGCGCTTGGTGAGCACGATGCCGGTCGCCATGCACACCGCGCCGCCGAGCCCGGCGAGCACCCCGACCGGGTCGAGGCGCGCGCTCGGCTGCAGCACGAGCAACGCGACTCCGCCGATGCCCAGGACGCAAGCCACGACCTGGGCCAGGCGGATCCGGTCGCCGAGCACGACCGCCGCGAGCACCAGCACGAGCACCGGCTGCAGCGTGAGGATCACCGCGGCGACCCCGCCCGGCAGGAGGTAGGCGGCGACGAACAGCAGGAAGAAAAACGCCCCGATGTTGACCACGCCCAGCACGAGCGCACGCCACCACCAGCGGCCCGTTGGCAACGTCCGGCCCGCCGCCAGCAGCGCGAGCCCCGCGGGCAGGGCGCGCACCGTCGCGGCGAGCAGCGGGCGGCCCGGCGGCAGCAGTTCGGTGGTGACCAGATAGGTACTGCCCCACACCGCCGGCCCGAGCGCGGTCAGCGCGAGGTCCGCCGCGCGGTTCGCGACCGGCGTCTCGTGCGTCATTCGGCGCCGACCGGCTGCGCCGCCGGAGCGGTCCGCACGATTTTGCGCACCAATTCGACAACCGTCCAGGGGCCCGGCCCGATCGCCGCGATCAACAAGAAAGCCCAAGCGTACAAAGCGGACGGTTCACCCTCGTTCTCCATGGGAAAAGGCGAGTGCGGGAAATGCACGGTGAAATAGGCGAAAGCCATCGAACCGGACGCCAGGAGCGCGGCGGCACGCGTGCCCGCGCCGATCATGACGAGAATTCCGCAGGCCAGCTGAATGGCAGCTGCCCACCATCCGGGCCAGGTCGGGAAACTGACCGTGCCGCCATGGGTTCCCACCGCGCCGCCGAGGACGCCGAACAGGGACGCGGCACCGTGGCACGTGAAGAGGAAGCCGATAACGACGCGGAAAACGGACTGAACACCAGGCGTGATCCGGCTGGCGGGAAACGACATGCGAAGACCTCTCCGGGGACTAGGGGTGCACTGAAATGCTGCCCGCCGCGTCGTCGCGTCAGGCGGTTCGTTCGAATCGAACGCCCAGGATTAGATCCGGCGCATGGAGAATTGGTCTTCCTGGAACGTAAACCAAAGGTGTCCATGCCGTGACACTTCCGAACGGGTCCGGAAATTACGTGAAAAAAATTCCCCGTCGCCATTCCGGAATCCGGAAAGCGACGGGGAATGTGTATTGATCAGTTAGCGGTCGAGCTGATCCAGCAAGGTGTTCGCCCATTCGGTCGAGTAGTCTTCCAATAAGGGAAAGCCCTTGCCGGGCGGTGCGGTCCAGTGGTAAGTCGCGCCCGGATTGTGCCGATCGTATCCGCCGGAGGCGAACAGGTGCGGGCTGCCCTGCACCCGCGGACCGCGGGCGATCTCCCAATCCTGGTAGATCTCCGCTCGCCCGTCGCCGCGGGCGAGCGCCTCCGCCAGCGCGGACTCGTCCACTCGATCGCACTGGGCCGCGACATCGAGGATGACCGGGTGCAGGCTGACGCATCGGCCGTCGACGTAGAAGGCGTGCCGCAGAGCCTCGTCGAACTGGTCGGAGGCGGCGAGCCCGCCGATGTCGGGGTGCTTCGCGGCCTGCACCGCTTCCATGGCGGGCAACGTGGTGACCGGATACTGGTGTTCGGCGCCCGTCCACAGCCGCCAACCCAGCTCGGGCCGGCGCCCGGCGATCGCCACGATCTCGGCGTCGAGGATCAGTTTCGGCGTGGGCTGCCAGTTGAACAGCTCCAGCGGGAACGCGCGGTGGTCGATCAGCGGCTCGTGGCCCCGGTTTCGCGCCGCGGTGCGCAACGTGGTCAACGCCAGGGTGGCCCACGGACAGCCGATGTCGGACCAGACCGTCACCACTCCCGGGTCGGCGCGCATCAGAACTTCCGCGGCCACGCTCAACCTCCACCCATGCGGTGAGTCGCTAACGAGTCGTTAGTAAAGGTGGAGCACTCACGTTTGTCAAGTCGCTTACCAAGCGTTAACGTCGTGAAGTGGACCGCAACGCCGAAGCCTTCTGCCCGCTCTTCCACCACGCGGTGGAACTGATCGGGCGCCGCTGGAGCGGCGCGGTGCTGCGCGCCATGCTCCACGGCAAAACCCGCTTCCGCGACATCCGTGAGGCCATTCCGGGCCTGAGCGACAAGATGCTCGCCGAACGCCTGCACGAGTTCCAGGACGAAGGCATCGTCGAACGGCGCGTCTACGACGAAACCCCGGTGCGCATCGAATACGTGCTGACGAAGAAGGGCCACCAACTGCAGACGGCGGTCGACGCCTTGTCCGACTGGGCCGAAACCTGGGTCGCCGAGCCCGCGCCGCGGGCCGACTGAGGCTGGACTGGGTGCCGAAACCGGCATCGAACTGTCCATTGAGGACACCGGCGAACGCGCTCATCGCGGTCGGGGCGCCGTCCGGAGAGGCGGTCTGCCGCTCGCCCGCGACGACCGCCGGGTACTACCGCGACGAAGAGGGCCAGCGCGTCGTGGCGGACCGCTGCCAGGACATCGTGCGGACCGGCGGCGAGAACGTGTCGGCGATCCGCGTCGACCTGAGAAACCTCAGGACGGCAGTGATGGATTCCGACGAGGCGCCGGACCGTTCCGATGCGGGAGACGACGTGTTCTGGACGACGACGCACGCTGATCTGACCGGCATGCTGAACGAATGGCTCAAGGTGCCAGTGTTCGTCAAGAACGACGCGAACCTGGCAGCACCGTCGGCTCGGCCGCGCAGCGCGGCCACGTCGTCGATGCTCGACCCCGGCCTGGCGGTGGTTTGCGGAAGCGCGGCCCAGATCGCGTCGGGCGTGCCCCCGCTGATCGAAGCCGAGGTCGGACGCTTGCTCGAAGGGGCGGATTGCCCTGCGGCGCAAGCGTCGAAACTCGGCGACGAGATTGTTCGGGCCGGTGCAAGAGACGGCACCCTGATCCGGCCAGGCGATTCCGTGCTCATGCCCCGCGGAGCCAAAGACCGCGAACACGCGGCCTCCGGCGAAGCAGGCCAAAGCGACGGAGAACTGGTGTTCGCGGGTCACGGGACCACGTGCGACAGGGGTTCACCGGTCCTTGAGTCCGAGCGAAAGCCGGGCTTGCAGCGTCCACGCGGCAAGGAAGGCTTCCTCGTCCACATCGCCCGGGGTGTGCCCGACGAGTGCGTCCAGAATCGGGTAGTAGGTCAGGGAAGCGAGCAACACGGACGCGGTGGCTTCGGGGTCCTCGACCTGGAAGTCGCCGCGGCGCACGCCAGAGGCGATCCATTCCGTCGCGACGGTGTAGACCGAGCCGAGCACGCCTTGCCACATTTGTTCCAGCAGGTCGGGAAACGGTTCGAGTTCGCGGAAAATGATGCGCAGCGCGGCGCGGTCCCGGCGCATGCTGTCCCAAACCAGCCGCGCGAGCACGGGCAGCGCCTCCTCCGGTGCTTCGGGCACCGCTGCCGCTTGCCTGCTGCGGTCGCTGATCCCCGCCAGATGCTGCTGCACGATTTCCTCCAGCAGCGCCCGCTTGGAGGGGAAGTGTTTGTACAGCGCTCCGGATCCGGGGTTGAGGCCGCACGCGCGCTGGATGTCGGCGGTCGAGGTTTTGCCGAAGCCCCGTTCCGCGAACAGCTGGGCGGCCGCTTCGACCAGGTGCTGCCTCGTCACGCCGGGAGTTGAACGCGCCATAGTGAGAGAGTACTCTCTTTCCTATGGTCGAGGTTCAGGTGACTGAGACGATCGACTGCCCGGCGGACCGCGTGCTCGAGTTCGTGATGGACCCCCGCGCCTACGCCGCGGTCGACCGCAAGATCGGTGCGATCGACTGGGTGCGGCGCGCCGGGGACGTCACCGAGTTTCGCTTCGGCAGCAAGCTTCCCGGCATTCCCGGTCCGGCGGTCAAGGTGGTTTCCCGGATGACCCGCACCTCGGACGAGCGAGTGGACGTGCGGCTGCCGCCGATCCCGGCGAACCGGCTGGCCAATCTCGTTTCCGAGTTCAGCGCCAGCTGGGTGTGCGTGGCCTCGGGCGAGCGCACCGCGGTCACCCGGACTGTGCGGTGCGGGTTCAAGGGGCCGGCGAAGTGGTTCGCGGAGCCGGTTTTGCGCCGGACTTTGCGGCCGGACGTCGAGGACGAGATGCGGCAGGCCAAGGCGGCGCTTGAGTCGTCCGGAGAGACGCGGTGATTGACTCCCGCGACGGTGGGTAATCAAGCACTCGTGACAGGTTCCCCCATTGCCGTCCTCGACATCGACGGGACGCTCGTCGATTCGAACTACCACCATGCTCTCGCCTGGTACCGGGCGTTGCGGTCGGTGGGAGAGGTGCACCCGGTGTGGCGGCTGCACCGGCTGATCGGGATGGGCGGGGACCAGCTCGTCGCCGCGGTCGGCGGGGAGGAATTGGAGCGCCGGGCGGGCGAGCGGGCCCGGGAGCGGCAGGGCAAGGAGGTCGACTCGCTGCTCGAGGAGATGGCGCCGCTGCCGGGTGCCCGCGATCTGCTCGCGGCCGTCAAGGAGCGCGGCCACCGGGTGGTGCTCGCCAGTTCGGCTCAGCAACGCCACGCGGAGGTCTTCCTGGACAAGCTCGACGCTCGCGATCTCGTCGACGACTGGACTACCAGTGCCGACGTCGACGCGTCCAAACCGGCCCCGGATCTGCTGCGGGCGGCGCTGAAGAAGCTGGGTGCCCCGCCCGGCGCGCCGGCGGTGATGGTCGGCGACTCGGTGTGGGATGTCGAAGCGGCGAAAAGGGCCGGAATGCCCGCGATCGTCGTCCGCTCCGGCGGCTTCGGAGACGACGAACTCCGGGAGGCCGGTGCCGTCGCCCTCTACGACACGCCAGGGGATCTCGCGAAGTCCCTGGACGACACCCCGCTCGCTTGCGTGGTGCGGGGAGCGCCGAACGCCGTCCCGAGGACCAGGGAGTCGACCGGCCGCGCGCCGTGGTGGAGGAACTGGGGGCGACGCTGGTGAAGACGATGAGGAGTCCCGCCACGGACAGGGCTGAGAAGGCCGCAATCGGCGACATGGGCTCGTTGTTGTTCGGGACCGCGACCCCGCCCATCTGAGCGGCGCCGGACCGGCGGTTGCCCGGAAGTCCGTTCCGGAGCGGACGAACGGAGCAGTCGTGGCGACAGGTTTCGGACAAAACGCGGGCCGTCGCTGGACCGGCTTCGCGCAGCCTCCGCACACTCGGCCGACAGTGGGTTTCTTTCCCCCGGCCTTCGAGGAGTTCCGATGCGTCGAAGAATCACCCTCAGCCTCACCGGTGCGGCCGTTCTCGCGGCGAGTCTCGCCGCCGTGGTCGCGCCCGCCGCCCAGGCGTCCCCTGGACTGATCGCGGCCATGCAACGGGATCTCGGCCTCAGCGCCGGGCAAGCGCAGACCCGGCTCCGGCAGGAACTGACCGCGTCGCGGCAGTTGCCCGCGGCCCAGCAGGCGGCCGGAACGGCTTTCGGCGGGGCCTGGTTCGACCCGGCGCGCGGCAAGCTGGTCGTCGGCGTGACGGACCCGGCCGTGGCCGGCGCCGTTCGTCGGGCCGGGGCGGAAACCGTTCCGGCGCAGGTCACCGCCGCGGCGCTGGACGCGGCGAAGACGGCCATCGACACCGCTGCGAAAGCGAACCGAGCCCCGGCCGCGGTCAGCGGCTGGCACGCGGATCCCCGCAGCGGCAGTGTGGTCGTCACCCTCCAACCCGGTGCGCACGGTCCGGACGTCGACGCTTTCCTCGCGCGAGCCCGTGCCGCAGGCCCGGTGACCGTGGTTCCCGGTGCTCGCCCGCAGACGTTCTCGGCAGGCACCGTCGGCGGGGATCCCTATTACATCAACGGAAACACCCGCTGCTCCATCGGCTTCTCGGTGCACGGCGGGTTTGTCAGCGCCGGGCACTGCGGCAGCAAGGGCAGCTCCGTCGTCGGCTGGGACAACTCGGCGATGGGCACGTTCGCCGGATCTTCCTTCCCCGGCAACGACTACTCCTACATCACCATCGGCAACGGCTGGTGGACCGCCCCCGTCGTGCTCGGCTGGGGCACGGTCAGCGACGTGATCGTCCGCGGGTCGGCCGTCGCGCCGGCCGGTTCGTCGATCTGCCGCTCCGGCTCGACCTCGCATTGGCACTGCGGCACCGTGCTGGGCCTGAACGAGACCATCAACTACGCCCAGGGCGCGGTTTACCAGGCGACGCACACCAACGCGTGCGCGGAACCCGGCGACTCCGGCGGCTCCTTCATCACCGGCGACCAAGCCCAGGGGGTCACTTCGGGCGGTTTCGGCAACTGCGGTTCCGGCGGTGAGACCTGGTTCCAGCCGGTGAACGAGATCCTGCAGACCTACGGCCTGTCGCTCGTCACCGGGTGACCTGTCCGGGCGCGGCGCCAGCCTTTTCGGATGCTGGCGCCGCGGCCTGGCGCGGATGAGGTTTCCGAGCCCGGCGGACAGTTGACGAACGCGAGCGGGCAGCAGGCGATCAGCGCCGTCCGACTTCGTGCGCGCGGCCATCCGCACGGCGAGGCAGGACAGGAAGTTGCACAGCACTCCGCGGAAGAACAGCGCGCTCGCTGATTCCGCGGTTTTCGCCTCGACCGGGCTCGCGAGCCGAGCCGAGCCGAGCCGCGCCCGGGCCGGGTGCCGCGCGCCGCCGGACGAGGGCGCCGGACACGGCGGGCGTTCGCTCAGTCTCGGGACGGACCGCGCGAGATGCGGGCCGCGACGATTCCTCCTGCGATCAGCAGTGCCGCGGCCACCCATGCCCACAGCGGCACGTCGTTCTCGCTGGCCGTCGATGCCGCAGCGGTGGACGGTGGCGCGGCCGCGGCGCCTGGGCCGGGCTTGGTCAGCGTGAAGGAGTAAGAGCCGGACACCGGATGCCCGTCGGCGGACACGATCCGATAGTCCACAGTGTACTTCCCGGCTGGACCGAGCGGTTTCACCGGCGCGGAGAGGTCGGCTCCGGCGACGGTGTGCGCGCCGGACGCCCAATGCGTCCTTCCGTCCGGGCCGAGCGCGGACAATTCGGTGAATCCGCTGTCCAGGGGTCCGTTGAAGGTGCGCACTATTTTCGCGGGTCCGGCAGCGATCGCGGAATCCTTCGCCGGACTGCTCGATTCCAGAAAGCTGTGCGCCTCGGCCGCGGCATGCGGAACAAGGGTCGCGGCCAGTGTGAAAAGAATTGCGGCGAGCCCGCCTCGGCGCTGCCGTTCTCGGTCGGCGGGGGCAGCGATGGAGAGCGATCGCATGAACCCTGCTTCCGGAAGGCAATAAGTGTCGGACCGGGATGGTCCCGGAAGCTCGTTGTCGGCAGCGCGACGGCTGCGTTAAACAGTTCTCACTCCTCGGGGCGAGTGCGAGTTCACCGATTGCCCGCGGTTATCCGGAAGTCGATTTTTCCGTTCCCGTCATGACCGCGTCGGCTAGCGAAACGCGCGGTCTGATGTGGTGCTCACTCGTCATGCTCCATCCGCCAGTCGGGAGGAAATGATTGTGGTGGCTTCAGCCGGGCGTGGACTGCGCCGGGACCACGGGGTCGCGGCCAGTCTGGCGGGCGCGGTCGTGATCGTGGCCGGATACGCCTCGGGAATCGGATTGAAAACCACCGCAGCGGGCGACGCACTGCTGGCGAATCCGGTCTCGACCGCCTCGGCCGACCAGCAACGGCGCGACGCGTTCCGGCAGCGGATCGTCGACTACAACGCGCAGCTTGCTGAGGTCTGCGCCGAGTTCGCCCAGTGCCCGTACGACGAAGGCGCGGGTTTCGCGGCTCGGTTCGATCCGAGCGATATGTCCACTGTGGATTGCTTCCGCCCGAGTGCGAAAGGGCAGGCGTTGATCGCTGACGTCGCCTGGAAGGCGGTGGGCTCCTGATCGCTGGAGGCGGTGCCGTTCGCTGGGAGCGGTACCGTTTCCGCGTGTCCGGGACGCCGAGGACCTCCTAATGCTCCGGCACAGCCGCGGCAGTGTCGTCGGATGCCGTCCGAGCCGGAATCGCGTCGGTGGGCCCGTGCTCGCCGAGCCGCTCCGCGGCGAAGTCGAGAAGGGCGGAGGCGCGCGGGGTGAGCTTCATGTCCGCCGGCCAGATCCCCACTACGTGGGTAACCGTGACCGGGGGGTCGAGCGGCCGGATGACGACCGGTCGTCCCTCGATGCTCATGGGGAGCGCGTGGGGCCGGGACATGAGCAGCCCGTAGCCGAGTCCTCGGCCCACCAGTGCCTCGACGAGGCCGATCTGGGAGACCCTGGCTTCGATCCTGGGCTCCAGGCCGCGCGCGGTGAACGCGTCCGCCACATTGCGGACGCCCGGTGTCGCGTCGTACTGGATGTAGGGCTCGTCGGCGAGATCCGCCAGGTCCACTGTCTCGGCGGCCGCGAGCGGATGCCCGGGAGGCAGGTGCGCCTCGAGTTCTGTCGCGTAGATCCTGCGGCGGCGGCATCCGGTCGGCAGCGACACGTCGTACACGAGGGCCACGTCGAGCCGCCCTGCCTCGAGATCGGAGAGCAGTTCTTCGTTGGTGCCCACCGTGATCCCGATGCTCACGCCGGGATGCCGCTGGGGGAAGCCCTCGAGAAGCTCCGGCACCACGTTCGCGGCGAAGCTCGAGTAGCAGCCGAGCCGCACCGGACCTCGCAGCTCCTGTTCGCGTCCGGCGCTCAGGACGAGTTCGTGAGTGTCGGCCACGATCTGACGAGCCCGCCGGGCGAAATCCTGACCGGTCGGAGTGAGCGTGAGCCCTCTGGCTTTGCGCCGCACGCACAGCTGCTCGCCCACGGCGCTCTCCAGGCTCGACACGGCCTGCGACAGCGCGGACTCCGAGATGTGCAGGTGCGCCGCGGCCGCGCTGAGCGTGGGGAAATTCGGCAGTGCCGCGAAAAGTTCGAGTTGCCGCAGGCTCACCTCGGAGATGGCTGCCCCACTTCTTCAGTTCAACCGAATTACATCCTCACATTACCACGATTTACACGCAGACGAGGGCCTCGCATGATGAGAGGAACAGCTTCCCGATCCCTCCGAACGGAGGGCTGGCAAGGACTTTGGGGACAACGGTGCGCTCCTCCGACTCCGTCTCGCCACGGCGAATCGCCTGCGCGACGGTCATCGGCGCCGATCCTCCTCCGTGTCGTGCGCACCGGCCGCCGGAACCACCGGTGCGAGCAGCGGGTGTCGCGCGAGTCAGTCAAGAGAAGCAGAGGCAGGCAAGGAGAAGCAGTGGCAGGTCAGGACACTCGAATCGCGATCGTCGGCGGAGGGATGGGCGGGCTGACGGCCGCGATCGCGCTGCGGAAGATCGCCGGCGTCCAGGCCACCGTGTTCGAGCAGGCGGGCAAGCTGGGCGAAGTGGGCGCGGGGGTCACGGTCGCGCCGAACGCCGCGCGCGTTCTCGAGAGACTCGGCGTGCTCGACCGGATCAGGCGGGTCGGCGCGGTCCCGGACGGGCACGGCGTCTACCTGAACGCCATGGGCGGTCTGGTGACCGACGCGGCATGGGAGGACTCGGCCAAGCAGCACCAGAACATCGGCATGTACCGCCCGGACTTGATCGACGCCTTGGCGCAGGAGGTCGATCCGGCGACGATCCGTCTCGGCCACCGGCTGGTTTCGGTGCAGACACTGGGCTCCGGCGTTCGTCTCGAGTTCGAGAACGGCGCGGACGACGTGTTCGATGCCGTGATCGGGGCGGACGGCATCCATTCGGTGGTGCGGGGAGCCGTCGGCCAGTTCCCGGAGCCGGTCTACTCCGGGTACATCGTCTACCGCGGAGTGGTCGACGCGTCCCGCCTGCCCGGCGACTGGCGCATGATCAGCCAGGTGTGGATGGGCAACCGGAGGCACTTCATGTGCTATCCGCTGCAGCAGCGGAAGCTGTTCAACTTCGTCGCCGGAATCCCGAGCGACCGGCCGCTCCGCGGGGCCTGGTCCGGTCCGGCAGAGGTCCGCGAACTCGCCGCCGAGTTCGCGGGCCCGGACTGGGACCCGAAACTCCAGGAGTTCATCGGGTGCATCGAGCACACCTTCTGGTGGGGCCTTTTCGATCACGAACCTCTCGCCAACTGGTCCCGAGGGCCGATCACCTTGCTCGGCGACGCGGCGCACACGATGCTGCCGCACCAGGGGCAGGGGGTGAACCAGGCGATCGAGGACAGCATGGCGCTCGCCACGTTCCTCGCGGCAGCCGAAAGCGTCGCCGACATTCCCGAGGCGTTCCGGCGCTACACCTCGGTCCGCATGCAACGCACGGCGATCCTGCAGAACGGCTCTCGCCGGGCCGGCGCCATGTTCGACGCACAGCACGAATTCGCGGACCTCAAGAAGCGCGACGCCGATCTCCGGGTCGGGCGCGACTTCCGGCGAAGCGCGGTATTCGACTACGACGCGCAGAAAGTGGCCGAACAGGCGCTCAACCGATTTCAGGGGGTTCCGGTCGCATGACCTCGATCAGCATCATCGGCAGCGGCAAGATGAGCGGGGCGATCGCGGAAGTCGCGGCCCGGGCCGGCGCCGACGTCCAGATCATCAAGCGCAGCGCGGAAAGCATGTCCGCGGCGCGTCCTGGTCCCGATTACGGCGTCCTGGGCGACAAGCTCACTGGAGACCTGGTCGTGCTTGCCGTTCCGTACGGGGCGTACCCGGGCATCGTCGAGCGCTATCGGGAGCAGTTCCGCGAAAAGATCGTCATCGACATCAGCAACCCCATCGATTTCTCCACCTACGACCGGTTGAAGTCGCCAGCCGATTCGTCCACCGCGGCCGAACTCGTGAAGCTGCTGCCGGCGGGCACGGCCGTCGTCAAGGCGTTCAACGTCAATCTCGGGGACACGCTCGTCAGCGGCACGAACGGCACGACGCGCACGACCGTCCTGTTCGCCGGGGACTACGCGGACGCGAAGATGGCGGTCGCGGCGTTCATCGAGGCGGCGGGAATGCGCGCGGTCGACGTCGGCCCGCTGACCCGCGCAAGGGAACTCGAGGCGATGGGATTCCTGCAAATCGTGTTGGCGGCGCTGGGCAAGACGCGGTACGAGTCGGGCTTCGCGCTGCTGGAGTGAACGGGTTCGGCCGACCTGCCGAGGTCAGTGCCGGCAGGCGGCCGCCCCGTGGCAGGAGACCATCGCCCGCAGCGTGTCGTGCAGTTGCCGCGCCTTGTCCGGCGGCAGCTGAGCGGCGGTGTTGTGCAGTTCCTGCGGATCTGTGGTCCGGTCGTAGTACTCCTTGGCGCCGTCGGCGTACTCGACGTAGGTGTAGGCGGTGCTCCGAATCGCCTCGTAGGTGGTCGGATTGCCGCTGTTCTTCGCGGGTTTGTCCGGGTCGTTCTGGTCGAAGTCGGGACCGTGGTGCTCCACCAGCCCGACCGTGCGCCACGCCGGGGGTGCGGTGCCGTTCAGCAGCGGCACCAGGCTTTCGCCGTCTACCTGCGCGGGGGTCGATGCCCCGGCCAGCGCTTCGAAAGTCGGCCGCAGATCGATGTTCTCCGCGGGCTGGTCCACCGTCGCGCCCGCCTTGACGCCCGGGCCGGTGACCACCAGCGGCACGTGCACGTCCGTGTCGAACGCAGTCTGCTTTCCGGGGGTGAGCCGGTACTCGCCCATGTGGTAGCCGTTGTCCGAGGTGAAGACGAGGTCGGTGTTCCCGCGTACTCCGGCTTTGTCCAGCGCCGCTTGCACGGTGCCGATCATCCTGTCGACCGACTGCACGGCCTGTGCCCGCTTGCGGAAGTCCTTGTCGATGGTCTGTTTTTCCCGGTCGGTCAGCGGGGTGCGGGAGGCGAGCCACGACGGCGGCGAAGACGGGAGCGTGTCGTACGCGGGGCCGCGCGGTGCGGTGAGTCCGGGGAACGCGCCGGCGTCGCGAGGCGCGGGGGTGTAGGGGCCGTGCGGGGCGAACGTGGCGAGTTCCATCGCGAACGGGGTGTGGTCGGCCGCCGAGCTGGCGACGAACTGCGCGGCCTTGTCCGCCATGACGTCGACGAGGTAGTCCTCGGGTTTCTTGCCGTAATGCTTGACCGTGCCGTTCTCGTTGAGGTCGTAGTCGAATTCGCCGTAGCCGTTCCCGGCGACGTCCCACTCGTTCCAGCCGGGCGGGATTCCGTCGGATTTCGGCTGGTAGCCGTTGAGGTACTTGCCCATCATCGCGGTCCGGTACCCGGCCTGCCGCAACGACGTCGCGTAGGTCGACTTGTCGTCGCCGCGGCCGTGGAAGACGCGGTAACCGCCGTCCTTGCCGCCGTTGGTGAACACGCCGGTGTCGTGCGGGACCATCCCGGTGAACAGCGACGAGCGCGACGGGCAGCAGAGGGAGTCGGTGACGGTGTAGTCGGCGAAGGAGGTGCCAGTGCGGGCCATGTCCTGTACATGCGGCAGATACGGCAGCAGATTCATCGACAGATCGTCGGTGAGCACGAGGACGATGTTCGGTTTGCCGCCGGCCGCGGCGGGCTGGCCCGGCACGCAGGCGACGGCAGTCGAAGCCACTGTCAAGGCCAGCAGCGAGATCAGGAGCGAACGAGCGCGTTGCGGCATGCCCCGCACGCTAGGACCGCGATCGGCGAGCCCGGTTCGAGGCGTGTTCGGGTTCGGTAAATCCGCCGCGCGCTCAGCCGAGTTCCTGGGCGAGCCCGACGACGATATTCTCCGGCCCTCGCACGTAGCACAGCAGGAAGATGTCCTCGTACCGCACCACCTCGTCGACCAGTTCGGCTCCGTGGGCGCGCAGGCGGGCGAGGGTGTCTTCGAGGTCGTCGACCGCGAACATCATCCGGCGGATGCCCAGCGTGTTCGCCGGGGCCTGCCACGGCTCCGGGGCGATCGCCTTCGGCTGGTGGAACTTCGCCAGTTCGACCCGCCCGGGGCCGTCCGGGACGCGCAGCATGGCGACGTCCTGCCGGATGTCCTTCAGGCCGACCACCTGTTCCGCGCCGCGCCAGTCCAGCGGGCCCTTGTTTTCCAGTTCCAGCCCCAGTTCGACGAAGAACGCGATGACCGCGTCGAGGTCCTCGACGACGATGAGGACGTTGTCCATCCGCTTGACCGTCATGCGGTCACCGTAGCGGTCCCAGAAAATCTTAGTGGTGCTATTCTTAGCCCAAAGTTATTCACGGGGGTGCCGGATGCCGAAGCGGACCGAGCCGGACGAGGTCGACGAGATGCTCGCGCAGTGGCGCGACGAGGTGCCGGAGGTCGACACGTCGCCGCTCGCGGTGTTCGGGCGGTTGCATCGTTCGTTCGACCGGTACCAGCGGCAGCTGACGCGCGTGTTCGCCCGGCACGGGATCACGGTGGCGGATTTCGGGATCCTCGCCGCGCTCCGGCGGGGCGGCGCGCCGTACCGGCGCACGGCGGGGGATCTCGCCGACACCAACCTGCTCACCACCGGCGGCATCACCCAGCGGGTCGACAAGCTGGTGCAGGCCGGGCTCGTCCGCCGCGAACGCGACGAGGACGACCGGCGGGTGGTGTTCATCGGCCTCACCGAGGACGGGCTCGCGGCCACGGACAAAGTGGTGCACGAGCATTTTCCGAACGAAAACCGCATGCTGGCCGGGTTGACCGCGACGGAACGGGCGCAGCTGGCGAAATTGCTGGGGAAGCTGGAGCAGTCGCTGGACCAGGCTGAGTTCGGGGACTGAATGGTGCCTGGCTCGTGAGTGTTGGCGCCGGTTCTCGCCGGCGCCAACACTCACGAGGCGCTCAGCCCCGAGCCCACGGGATCGGTTCGTCCGCGAGGCTCAGGTACAGGCTCTTCTGCCGCTGGTAACTCCGGATCGCGGTGCGGCCCTTGTCCGTGCCGAGGCCGCTTTCCTTGGTGCCGCTGAACGGTGTCGAGATGCTGAACTGCTTGTAGGTGTTGATCCACACCGTCCCGGCCTCGACGCGGCGTGCCAGGCGAAGCGCGCGGCGGTAGTCGGCGGTCCAGATGCCGCACGCCAGGCCGTAGACGGTCGAGTTGGCCTGGGCGACCAGGTCTTCCTCGTCGTCGTAGGGCAGCAGGACGCCGACTGGGCCGAAGATTTCCTCCTGGCACGTCTTCGCGTCCGGGGCGAGGCCGTCCAGCAGGGTCGGCAGGTAGTACGCGCCGCGTGACAAGCGTTCGTCAGAGGGGATTCGCCCGCCGCAGCGGACCACCGCGCCTTCTTCGCGGGCGCGGTCGACCATCGCGGCCACCTTGTCGCGGTGCGCGAACGTCGCCAGCGGCCCGACCTGGGTGGCCGGATCGGTGCCGGGCCCGAGGCGCAGGGCGGAAGCGGCGGCGGTCAGGCGGGAAGCCCATTCGCCGTACTGCTTGCGCGGCAGGAAGATCCGCGATCCGGCGATGCAGCTCTGTCCGGTCGACGAGAAGATTCCATACAGGATTCCGGCGACAGTCTCCTCGACGTCGGCGTCCTCGCAGACGATCGTCGGCGATTTGCCGCCCAGTTCCATGGTGACCGGGATGATCCGGTCCGCGGCGATGCGGCCCAGCACGCGTCCGGTGGTCGTGCCGCCGGTGAAGGCGAGCTTGCCGACCAGCGGGTGGCGGGAGATCGCGTCGCCGACGACCGAGCCGGGGCCGGGCAGGACGGACAGCAGCGCGGGCGGCACGCCGGCGTCGTGGACGAGGCGGGCCAGCGCCAGCGAAACCAGGGGGGTGGCTTCCGCCGGTTTGAGCAGGACGGCGTTTCCGGCGGCCAGCGCGGGGGCGATTTTCTGGGCGTCGCTGGCGATCGGCGAGTTCCACGGCGTGATCGCGCCGACGACGCCGATCGGTTCGTGCACGCTCATCGTCAGGTGCGCGCCGCGGCTCGGCGGGAGTTCGCCTTCGAGGGTTTCGAGCGCGGCCGCGTAGTAGCGGAAGGTGCCTGCCGCGCTCGCGACCAGTGCGCGGGTTTCGCCCAGCGCCTTGCCGGTGTTGCGGGTTTGCAGCAGGGCGAGCTGCTCGGCGTGGTCTTCGATCGCGTCGGCGACGCGGACGAGCAGCCGGGCGCGCTGGTGCGGCAGCAAGTCTCGCCATGCCGGGTCCGCGGCGGCCGCGGCACCGGCGCGGGCGGCGGCGTCGACCTGGGCGGAGTCGGCGGCGTGGATCGAGGCGACGGCCGACCCGTCGGCGGGATCCACGCACGCGGACGCGGGGCCGCCGCCGCGCTGCCAGTCGCCGCCGACCGGGATTTCGTCGGGCGGGACGGGGAAGGGCTGCATGGCGGACGTCCTTTCGGCGCGGGTGACGGGGGTGCGACCGAGGAAACCTTAGACCTAAGATTTCGTCAAGGCCTGCCGCCGCGCGCGAGCCGCCGGGAGGCCGCCGGAAAGAATTTTAGGTCTAAGGGGTTGTGCGGATCACAGGCCTCGGGGTACAACCCTTATCAGTAATTCTCTTAGACCTAAGGCATTCGGATCCACGGAGGAGCTGCCCCCGATGACCACCACCGAAAGCAAGAATCAGCACCTCGAGGAGCTCATCGACTCGTGCATCGCCGCTCGCGAGACGCGGTACGAGGACTGGGACACCCTCGGCTTCCAGGCCGCCGCGAAGGGCGACGAGTTCCGCCGCGCGCAGATCCGCTACATCGGCTCCGGCGCGACCGGCAACCACGAGGGCGACGCGCGCCAGCTGCCCTCGGAGCACTTCACCTTCTCCAACATGCGGCTGCCGGTCGGCGCGATCGGCCCGGAGCACACCCACCACGACGTGGAAGAGGCGTTCTTCGTTCTCGAAGGCACGCTGGAGGTGACCGTGCACGACGTCGAGGACGGCACCAAGACCGCGACCCGCGTGCTCGGCTACCGCGACCTGATCCGCGTGCCCGCCGGGGTGCCGCGCAGCCTGCGCAACGCCGGCGACACCGACGCGCTGTTCTGCGTCATCATCGGCGCGCAGAAGCCGCAGCTGCCGACCTACCCGCCCACCTCGCCGATGCACGGCGTCACTCGCTGAGGACGACCGCGATGCCGACGATGCTGCGGGTGCACCGGACGACGTGGCTGGCCGACCGGGTCACGCAGGTGGAACTGCGCGATCCGGAAGGAAAGCCGCTGCCCGGCTGGGAGCCGGGAGCGCACCTTTCCCTGCACCTGCCGAACGGGCTGGTGCGCGAGTACTCCCTCTGCGGCGACCCGGCCGACCAGTACTGCTGGACGGTCGCGGTGCTGCGGGAGGAATCTTCGCGCGGCGGCAGCGCGTGGGTGCACGAACGGCTCACCGCGGGAATCGTCATTCCCGTCGAGGGCCCGCGCAACACCTTCGCCCTGCACGACGCTCCGGAGCACCTGCTCATCGCCGGCGGCATCGGCGTGACCCCGATCCTGGCGATGGCCAGGAAGCTCGCCGGCGGCTCCGCGCCGTGGTCCATGCTCTACTGTGGACGGTCGCGCGGCGGGATGGCTTTCCTGGACGAGCTTTCCGGACTCGCCGGGGACCGGCTGGAAGTGCACGCCGACGACGAGCACGGCGGTCCGCCCGATCTGGCCGCGAGGCTGGCCGGGCTCGCGCCGGGCACGGTCGTGCACTGCTGCGGTCCCGAACCGCTGCTCCGCGCGGTCGAGGCGGCTTTGCCGGAAACCGCCACGCTGCGGGTCGAACGCTTCCGGGCCCCCGAGGCTCCGGCAGCCGCGCCGGGAACGGGATTCGACGTCGTGTGCGCCGCTTCCGGGACCAGGGTTTCGGTCGCCGCCGACGAGTCCATTGTGGACGCTCTCGGCCGCACCGGGATCTCCGTGCCGACCTCGTGCCGCGAGGGCGTGTGCGGGACTTGTGAAACGAAGGTGCTCTCCGGCGAACCGGACCACCGCGATTTCGTGCTCGACGACGACGAGAAGGCGACCGCCGGGACCATGATGCTCTGCGTGTCGCGGTGCCGGTCCGCCGAACTCGTTCTGGATCTTTAGGAGCCGGCCATGGCCGGACACACCCACCGGCAGCTCGCCGTGCTGCGCGCCGCCGCCGCGGGGCACGTGGAGATGACGTGCAGCCGCGAACCGCACCTTTACGTCGACGGCCTCGCTTGCTGCGACCCGACCCTCGGGCACCAGCTGGCCGGGCTGCTCGCCCCCGAACCGGCCGCCCCGCGCGGGCCGGGGCTGCGGGTGCCCGCGGTGCTCACCGCCGCCGGGCAGGCCGTGCTCGCCCCGACCGCCGCCGCTTGAGCCTCGTGAGTGGCTATGCCGGTGCTAACCGGCATAGCCACTCACGACCACTACTGAAAGGGAACGCCCGATGCCGCTGCAGCTGCGGCCGGTGCAGAGCCGCACCGCCCCGCCAACGAGCTACGAGAACGCGCTGGCCGACGAGCTGGAAGCCGTCTACGGCCGGGGCGTGCACGACCTGCCCGGCGTGGTCGCCGCGCTCAACGCGGGCGGCTTGCGCCCGGCGGACGGCTCCGACTGGACCGAAGAGACGTTCGCCGCCGAACTCGCCCGGCTGGCAGGGGAGGCGTGATGGCGACCAAAACCGCTGAAGAGCTGCTGGCACTGGGCCTGCGCGAGCGCTGGTACCCGCTGTGCCCGTCCGGCACCGTCAAACGCGGCGAGCTGACCCGCATCGAGCGGGCCGGTGAGCAACTGCTGCTCTGGCGCGACTCCGCCGGGGCCGTGCACGTTCAGGAAGACCGCTGTCCGCACCGCGGCGCGCGGCTTTCGCTCGGCGTGCACATGGGCGACCGGGTCGCCTGCAACTACCACGGCGTGCAGGTGGACGGCGACGGTGTCGTCGTGTCGGTCCCCGGCAGCCCCGGGTGTGCGCTGGAGGGCCGTCGCGCGCTGCGGACGTTCCCGGCGGAGGAACACGCCGGTGCGGTATTCGCCTGGTTCGGCCTGGACGAAGCCGCCGAGCCGACGCCGCTTCAGCTTCCGGACCCGATCGCGGGCGGCGAGTGGGACAACTTCCTCTGCTACGTCGAATGGGACGCCCCCTACGGCTACTCCCTGGACAACCTGCTCGACCCGATGCACGGCGCGTTCCTGCACCGCAACAGCCACACCATGTTCGGCGGCAAGCGCGAGGCCGTCTTCCAGATCCGCGCGATCGACGACGGGTTCGTCTTCGAAAAGACCGACCAGCGCGGCGTGAACTTCGACTGGGTGCAGCTCACCGACGCGGGCGCGCAGTGGGTCACGCTCGACATCCCGTACCCCGAAACCGCCGGTCCGGGCGGTGCGTTCACCATCGTCGCCGCGCTGTGCGCGATCAACGAAACGCAGCACGCGGCCTTCTTCTGGCGCTGCCGCAAGGTTTCCGGCTGGGAACGCGACAGCTGGCGCGTCCTCTACCGCAACCGGCTCGAAGCCCGGCACTGGGCGGTGCTGGAGCAGGACCGCGAGATGGCCGAGGCGATGCCGCTCGACGCGTGGGACCGGGAAAACCTGTACCAGCACGACATCGCGCTCGTCCGGATGCGCCGGCTGCTGCGGTCGGAAGCCCGCCGCCAGGCCGCCGCGCTCGCCGCTCCCGCCGCCGCACCGGCTCCGGCCGCGCCCGTGCCCGCCCCGACCCGCTGACGTTCCAGGAGGCCCCATGTCCGCCGAACCCATCGCGCGGCTCCGCGCCCTGCGCGCGGTGACGCTGCGTTCGACGCAGTGCGCCGATTCCGGCGAGTTCTACCGCGAAGTCTGGGGGCTGCAACAGGTCGAAGCCGACCGCGGCGCCGTGTGGCTGCGCGGTTCCGGCGACGAGCACCACGTGCTCCAGCTCGAACAGGCCGACCAGAACGCGCTGGGCAAGATCGCGTTCGCCGTCGCCACTCCGCGCGAGGTCGACGCGGCCGCCGCCCGGCTGGCCGCGCACGGCGTCCCGCTCGTCACCGAGCCCGGCAAGCTCGACCAGGTCGGCGGCGGGTACGGCCTGCGCTTCGCCGACCCGGAAGGCCGTCTGGTGGAACTGTCCGCCGAGGTCGACGCGGTCGTGCCCGGCGATCCGTACGGCCGCGCCGCGGTGCCGCGGAAACTGGCGCACGTCGTGCTCAACACGGTCGACATCGACGCGGCCTGCGAGTTCTACACGCGGGTGCTGGGCATGCGGATCTCCGACTGGTCCGAGCACCAGATGGCGTTCCTGCGCTGCAACGCCGACCACCACGTGATCGCGTTCAACCAGGCCGAATTCGCGTCGGTCAACCACATCGCGTACGAGATGAACTCGATCGACCACTTCATGCGCGGCATCGGGCGGCTCAAGCACAACGGCGTCACGCCGCTGTGGGGCCCCGGCAGGCACGGTCCCGGCAGCAACACCTTCGGCTACTTCGCCGACCCGGCCGGGCTCGTCTGCGAGTACACCTCCGAGGTCGCGCAGGTCGAGGAAGACGCGTGGCTGTGCCGGGTGTGGCGGCGCACGCCGGAGCTGTCCGACCTGTGGGGCACCGCGGGCCCGCCGTCGAAGGACGTCCGCGCGCACATGCGCGGCGTGCCGGATCCCGGCTACTCGGCGTGGTGGCAGTCGTGAAGGTAGGAGTGGTGGGCGCGGGGTCGATCGGCTCGGTCGTCGCCGAGGCGCTGCGCGACGGGCAGGTGCCGGGCGCACAGCTGGCCGGGGTGGTCGACCCGATGCTTTCGCCCGCGGGGCTGCCGATGTGCGCGCTGCCGGAGCTGCTGTCCGCTTCGGACTTGGTGGTCGAGGCCGCCGGACAGCGGGCGCTGGCGGACGCCGGGCCGCAGGTGCTGTCGGCGGGGTGCGATCTGCTGGTGGTTTCGGTCGGCGCGCTGGCGGCGGACGGGCTGCTGGAGAAGCTGCTCGCGGCCGGACCGGGCGCGGTCCATTTGTCGACCGGCGCGATCGGCGGGCTCGACCTGCTGCGTTCGGCGGCGCTGCTCGGGCAGTTCGAGCGGGTGGTCATCGAGACGACGAAGAAGGCGTCTTCGCTGGTCCAGCCGTGGATGTCCGAGGCGGAGGCGGAGGAGTTGCGGCAGGCGAGCGCTCCGGTCGAGTTGCGGCGCGGGCCCGCGCGGGAGATCACCGCGGCGTTCCCGAAGTCGGCGAATGTGGCCGCGTCGGTGGCCTTGGCGGTGCGGGATTGGGACGTCGTGGAGGCGGCAGTGATCGCTGATCCGGCCGCGCCGTTGACCTCGCACGTGATCACCGCGGTCGGGCCGGCGGGGGAGTACCGGTTCGAAATCCGGAACAAGCCTTCGCCGCGGACGCCGACGTCGAGCCAGGTCGTGCCGTTTGCGGTGCTGTCCGCGCTGGAAGCGTTGGCGACGCCGAGGGCGGTGTTCCGGTGACCTCCACAGTGGACGGTGTGCAGATGCGGATCGCCGGGGACGGCAGTCCGGTGTTGCTGCTGCACGGAATCGGCGGTTCGAGCGCTTCGTTCGACGCGCAGATCGCGGCCCTGGCGCCGAAACATCGTGTGCTGGCTTGGGACGCGCCGGGTTACGGCGGTTCGGCCGATCCGGAGAAGCCGCTGGGCATGGCCGGATACGCGGCGCTCGTCGGCCGTCTGCTGACCTCGCTGGACGCGGTGCCCGCACATCTCGTCGGCGTTTCGTGGGGCGGCGTGATCGCGACCCGGGTCGCGCTGGAGTACCCGGAGGTCGTGCGGTCGCTGGTGCTGGCCGATTCGACCCGCGGCTCCGGCGTCGACTCCGAGCGCGCCGCGGTGATGCGGGCCCGGCCGAGCGAACTGAACCGCGTGGGTGCGGCGGAATTCGCTCGCCGGCGCTCGCCTCGGCTGCTCGCACCTGGTGCGGATTCCGCGGTGGCGCAACGCGTCGAGGACATCATGGCGGGCATCCGGCTGCCCGGGTACACGTCCGCCGCGGAATCGATGGCGGAGACGGACCACGGTCCGCGGTTGTCCCGGATCTCGGTGCCGACGCTGGTGCTCGTCGGCGAGCACGACCAGGTGACCGGCGTGGCCGAGGCACGGCGGCTCGCCGCGTCGATCCCCGGCGCCCGGCTGGAAGTGCTGCCCGGCGGGCACGCGGCGAATCAGGAATCGCCGCGCCGGTTTTCCGCCGAGGTCTTGGACTTTCTGTCCCAAGCGGACTCGGTGGTGGCGCGATGAAGGACCGGCTGTATGTGGTCACCGGCGCGGGCCGCGGTCTCGGCTGGGCGATCGCCCGCGAGATCGGCCGTCAAGGCGGTCGCGTCGTGGTCGCCGAACGGTCGCCGGATCGCGCTGCGGACGGGGTCGCCCGGTTGCAGGCGGAAGGCGTTGCGGCACACCGGATCGACACGGATGTCGCGGATCCGGAGTCGGTCGCGGCTTTGGCGGACGCGGTCGCGAAGCTCGGCCCGTTGCACGGCTTGGTGAACAACGCGGCGATGGCGGACGGCGTGGGCGGCAAGCACTTCGCTGAACTGGACGTCGAAGCGTGGGACACGTTGATGACCGTCAACGCGCGCGGTCCATGGCTCGTCTCCCGCGCGCTGTACCCGCAGCTCGCGCAGACCGGCGGACGCATCGTGAACCTCGCGTCCGACGCCGCCCTGTACGGCTCGCCGCGGCTGGTCCAGTACGTGGCCTCCAAAGGCGCGGTGATCGCGATGACCCGTGCGATGGCTCGGGACGGCGGCCCGGACGGAGTGACCGTCAACGCGGTCGCACCCGGGCTGACCGAGGTCGAAGCGACCGCGGGCATCCCGCAGGAGCGGCACGATCTGTACGCGATGAACCGCGCGCTCACCCGGCCCCAACAGCCGGAGGACGTCGTCGGCTCGGTGGCGTTCCTGCTGTCCGACGCGGCCTCCTACATCACCGGCCAGACCCTCGTGGTCGACGGCGGATTCGTTTGCAGCTGAAGGGAAAACCCGTGGATTTGGGATTGAAGGGCGCGGCGGTGCTCGTGACCGGGGCCAGCTCCGGCGTCGGGCTCGCGACCGCGGCCGCGCTGCTCGCCGAGGGCGCGCACGTCGCCGCCTGCGCCCGCGACGGCGTCCGGCTGGAGAAGGCCCTCGCCGATCTGCCCCGCGCCGAGGGAGCCCGGCTGTACACCGCGTCCTGCGACGTGCTCGACCAAGCGCGAGTCGAAACGTTCGTCGCTGACGCCGCTCGCGAACTGGGCGGCCTGACCGGGGTCGTGAACAACGCTGGCCGGTCGCTGATGGCGCGGCTCGCCGAGACCACCGACGACCAGTGGCGGGACGAGCTGCACCTCAAAATCTTCTCGGTGCTGCACGTCGTCCGGGCCGCGTTGCCGTGGTTGCGGACGGCGGCGAATCCGGCTGTGGTGAACGTGAACGCGATCCTCGCGCGCCAGCCCGAACCCCGGTTGGCGGCCACTTCGGCGGCGCGGGCGGCACTGCTCAATCTCTCCACCACGTTGGCGACCGAACTGGCCGGGGACGGCGTGCGAGTCAACTCGGTCTGCCTCGGACTGGTCGACACCGGACAGTGGCGGCGCCGGTACGAGGCTTCCGGCAGCGAGTTGTCCTTTGCGGGCTGGTCGGCGGAACTGGCCGCCGATCGCGGAATCCCGCTCGGCAGGCTCGGCACCGCGGAAGAGGTCGCTTTCCCCATCGTCACGCTGCTTTCGCCGCGTGCCTCCTACGTGTCCGGCGCGACGATCGACGTCGGCGGCGGCATTGCCCGTTACGTCTAGAAGGGACGGACCCATGAATCACGGTCACGGAGGCGAGCTTCTCGTTCGCCTGCTGTCCGAAGCCGGAGTGGACACCGCCTTCGGCGTGGTGAGTGTGCACAACCTGCCGCTGGTGGAGGCGGTTGCGCAGCATCTGCGGTTCGTGCCCGTGCGGCACGAAGCGGCCGCGGTGAACGCCGCCGACGGGTTCGCGCGGGCCAGCGGAGGACTCGGCGTCGCGATCACCAGCACGGGCACCGGCGCGGGCAACGCGGCGGGCGCGCTGGTCGAGGCGCTCACGGCGGGCAGTCGCGTGCTGCACGTGACCGGCCAGATCGACTCCGAATTCCTCGGCAGCGGCCGCGGCGTCATCCACGAGACGCGCGACCAGATCGGCATGCTGACGGCGATTTCCAAGCACGCGGCCACGGTCACGTCGGTCGAGACCGCCGAGGAAACGCTGCGAGCGGCGATCCGGCACGCGCTGTCGGTGCCGAGCGGTCCGGCGAGCGTCGAGTGGCCGATCGACCTGCAGTACTCGCGGCATGAGTTCCGCCCGGGCTCGCTTGAGCCGACTCTGCTCCCGCCGCCGGACGCCGCGGTCCTCGCGGAAGCCGCCGAATTGCTCGCTGCCGCACGCCGTCCGGTGTTCTGGCTCGGCGGGGGAGCGACCGGCGCGCGCGACGAGGTGCGCGCGCTCGCGGAACGGCTCGGCGCGGCAGTGTTCACCAGCAACTCCGGTCGCGGCACGGTGCCGGAGAACCACGAACTGGTCGTCGGGAACTTCGCCGCGCACGAGTCGGCCGCGCAACTCCTCGCCGACGCGGACCTGCTCGTCTCGATCGGCACGCACTTCCGCTCGAACGAAACCAAGCATTACCACCTGAAGCTGCCCGAACGGCATCTGCAGATCGACGTCGACGCCGAAGCGCTGGGACGCGTCTACCCGGCCACCGTCGGGGTGCGAGGCGACGCCGCGGCGGTACTGGCTGCATTGTCCACTGTGGAATCCGGCACCGAATCGGGCTGGCGCGAACGCGTCATCGAGACCCGGAAAGCCGTACGGGACAAGCTGAACGAGGCGATCGGCCCGTACGCGGAGATCTGCGCCGCACTGCGCGACGGTCTCCCGGCCGAATCCGTGATCGCCCGCGACGTCACCATCCCGTCCAGCCAGTGGGGCAACCGGCTGCTGGACATCCACGACCCGCGCACCAACGTGTTCCCGGTCGGCGGCGGCATCGGGCAGGGCCTGGCCACCGGCATCGGGGCCGCGCTCGCGACGCCGGACGCGCCGACCGCAGTGCTGGTCGGAGACGGCGGCCTCGCGGTCCACCTCGGCGAACTGTGCACGCTGGCGCAGGAACGGCCGTGGCTCGCGCTGGTCGTGTTCAACGACGGCGGATACGGCGTGCTGCGCAACATGCAGGACCACCACCGCAGCCAGCGCGCCGGCGTCGACCTGTACACGCCGGACTTCGCGCGGATGGCGCAGTCGCTGGACCTGCCGCACGCGCTGGTGTCGAAGCCGGGCCAGTTCGCCGACGCGCTGGCGAAGGCGGTGGCCCAGCAGGGGCCGTTCGTGATCGAGGTGGACGTGACCGCTTTGCCCGCGACGCCGCGGCCGTTCGTGCCGCCGGTGCCGGTTCCGGAGAGCTGAGGGAGACCAGACGTGGGAGGCACCATCGAAGCTGCCGAAGTCCACCATCACGGGCACGGGCCTGCGAACCGCCGCCGCCGGGTGGTGCGGACGTCCGCACCGCTGCTGGTGCGGCATCCGCCCGGCCGTGGTTCGCGAGTCCGCGGCGCGGTGCTCGTGCTGCACGGGGCCGCCGGACTCGACGAACCCGTCGAAAACTGCTGCCGCACGCTCGCGAGCTGCGGATACGTCACTGTCGCGCCGCTGTTCTACTACGAGACCGGCGGCCACACTTTCGGTCCGGACAAAGCGGACGCCGCCTTCGCCGCGCTCGCGCTGCCCGACCTCGAAGCCGACCTCGCCGGCGCGCTCGACTACCTCGGCGCCCGGCTGGGCATGCCGCGCCACCGCGTGGCCGCCGCCGGTTTCGGCTCCGCCGCCCACCTCGCCGAACTGTCCGGCGCGGACCTGGCCGCCGCCCTCGGACCCGCGCCGCCACCCTGGCCCGGTACGCCCGAATTCGACCCGCACGCACCCGATCGGCTCGTGCTGCCCGCCGGACCGTCCGCCGCGGACGACCTGGTCCGGTTCCTGGACGCCGAGCTGCCGGACTCGACGCCCTCGGGTCCGTGACGAAGCCCGCCCCAATGTGGCATTGGGTGCGTCAGACGCACCCAATGTGGCATTCGGTGCGTCACATGCACCCAATGCCACATTGGGGCGCAAACCCGCTCCCGGCCCGGCCGCGACGGCAGCTGCCCAGCGCCGCCTTGATTTCCGGCCGCCTGAACCCCCTACGATCGATTGCACGCTCCGGCTCCGAGGAGGGCCCATGAGTATCGCCGCCACCCCCGAGGTGACCCAGCGGGACATCGCCGCCCGGCTGGAACGGCTCCCGATGTCGCGCTGGCAGGTCTCGATCCGCCTGATCATCGGCATCGTCACGTTCTTCGAGGCGTTCGACCAGCTGCTGATCGCCTACACGCTCCCCGTCATCGGCCGCGAATGGCACATGACGACCGCTTCCAGCACCGCGACGCTGACCATCGGCTCGATCGGCATGCTGCTCGGCGCGCTCGCGTCCGGCTGGGCCGCCGACCGGATCGGCCGCGTCAAGGTGATCACCCTGTGCGTCGCTGTCACGGCGCTGTGCAGCCTGGCGATGACGTTGTGCACCGCGCTGCTGCCGTTCCTGATCCTGCGGTTCGTGCAGGGTCTCGCGATCGGCGGTGAAGTGCCCACCGCGGCCGCGTACATCGCCGAAATCAGCCGGGCTCGCCGCCGCGGCCGCTTCGTGTTGATGTACGAGATCGTCTTCCCGGCCGGGCTCGCGGTCGGCGCGCTGGTCGCGGCCTGGGTCATCCCGCACTGGGGCTGGCGGCCGCTGTTCGCGCTGGCCGCGATTCCCGGTCTCGCCGCGGTGCTGCTGCAGCTGCGGATCCCGGAATCGCCGCGCTGGCTCGCCGCGCACGGGCACACCGAAAAGGCCGAGGCGACGATGGCGCTGATCGAGCGCCGGGTCGAGGAATCCCTTGGCCGTCCGCTGCCTCCGCCCGCTGTGTCCACGGCGGTACCGGAAGCGGCGCCCTCGAAGCGCAGTTCGTTCCGCGACCTGTTCGCCGGTCGCTACCGGCGGCGCACGCTGATGGTGTGGACGATCTGGTTTGTCGGCTACCTCGCCAACTACGGCATCACCTCGTGGCTGCCGACGCTGTACAAGGGCTCGTTCCACCTGTCGATCGGCCAGGCGCTCTGGTACAGCACGGCCACGTCGGTCGCCGGTCTCGTCGGCTGCCTGATCGCCGCGCTGGTCGTGGACAAGCTCGGCCGCCGGATCGTGCTGGCCGCCGGCCTCGGCGGGACGACCGCGATGCTGGTCGTGCTGGGCGCGCTCGGCGCCGGGACCCCGTTGCAGCTGCTGGTGTGGTCGTCGCTCGCGGCGATGTTCAACTTCGCGGTGAACGTCTGCCTGTACCTGTACACGCCGGAGCTGTACCCGACCCGCAGCCGCGCGCTGGGCGTCAGCCTCGGCGGCGTGCTGAACCGGTTCGGCCTGATCCTCGGCCCGATCCTGGTCGGCGCGCTGTACGCCGGCGGCAGCGGGCTCGCCTCGGTGTTCCTGGTGCTCGGCGGGATCTGCTTCGTCGGCGCGCTGGTCGCCGGGTTCTTCGCCGAGGAGACCAAGGGCCGCACGCTGGAAGAGGTTTCGCCGTGACGGACGCACTGCGCGTGGTCCTGCTCGGCACGGCGGCCGGGCCGTACCCGGCGCCGGGCCGGCAGGGCTGCGCGAACGCGGTGGTGGTCGGCGGACGCGTCTACCTGGTCGACGCGGGCTACGGGACGCTCGGCAAGTACGTCGCCGCCGGGCTGTCCCTGCGCGATCTCGCCGCGGTGTTCGTGACGCACCTGCATTCCGACCACGTCGCCGAACTGTTCACGCTCTTCCTGCTCGGCTGGGGTCCGGCCAACCAGGGCGTCATCGAGCCGGTGCCGGTCTACGGACCCGGCCCGGACCCGACCGATCCCGGTCCGCCCGCCGCGGGCACGGCGGGGCTGATCGCGGGCAATCTCGCCGCGTTCGGGCAGGATGTCGCGGTGCGCCAGCGGACCAGCGACCGGCCGCGGCTGGCCGGCCTGATCCGCGCCACCGACGTCTTGGCGGCCGGGGAAACCGTTGTGCACGAAGACGATCGGGTGCGCGTGACGGCGCGGGCAGTCCCGCATCCGCCGCTGCATCTGGCGCTGGGCTACCGGTTCGAAACCGAACACGGAGTGGTCGCCTTCTCCGGCGACACCGCCCGCAGCGACGCGGTCGGCGAGCTGGCCGCGGGCGCCGACTTGCTGGTGCACGAGGCGATGGAGCCCGATTTCTACCGCAGCATCGGCTATTCGCCGAAACTGCTGGACTTCCTTGCTGCCTCGCACACCTCGCCGGCGGACGTCGGCCGGGTCGCCGCGGCGGCCGGGGCCCGCCGGGTCGCGCTGTCGCACCTCGGCCCGGCCGATCCCGCCCGGCTCGACGACGAGGGCTGGCTCAAGCGGGTCCGTCCGCACTACTCCGGCCCCGTCGTCGTGGGCCACGATCTGCTCGACCTCACTGTCTAGAAGGAGCTTTCGCTGTGCCGGAAATCGCGATCGTCGGCGGCGGGATCGGCGGCCTCGCCGCCGCTGTCGCCCTGCGGAAGGCCGGATTCTCGCCGGTCGTGCACGAACAGGCGGCCGGATTCGGCCGCGTCGGCGCGGACATCAACCTGACGCCCAACGCCGTCCGCGCCCTCGACGGCCTCGGCGTCGGCGGCGAACTGCGCGAAACCGCGGCGCGGCCGAAGTACCGGATCAGCCGCACGTGGGACACCGGCGAGGAAACGTCGCGCCTGCCGATGGGCGACGAGGCCGAACGCCGCTACGGCTCGCCGCAGCTCACGATGCACCGCGCGGACCTGCTGGCCGCCTTGGAGCGCGCGCTGCCGGACGGCGTCGTCCGCTTGGGACACAAGCTGACCGGACTGTCCACAACGGACTCAGTGGCGCTGGACTTCGGTTCTTCGGCGGCTTCCGCGGATGTCGTGATCGGCGCCGACGGCATCCACTCCGCCGTCCGCACCGCGCTGTTCGGCGCGGAACACCCGGAGTTCACCGGCGTCGTCGCGTACCGCGCGGTGCTGCCCGCGGGCGCGGTGGACGTGCCGAACCTGGACTCCTTCACCAAGTGGTGGGGTCCCGATCCGGACACGCAGCTGGTGACTTTCCCGCTCAACCGCGGCGCGGACGTGTTCGTCTTCGCCACCACGCGGCAAAGCCAGTGGCGGCACGAATCCTGGACCACCCCAGGGGATGTCGGCGAACTGCGCGAGGCGTACCGCGGCTTCCACCCCGAGGCCCGCGCACTGCTGGAGGCGTGCGATTCGGTGCTGCAATCCGCGCTGTACGTCCGCGATCCGCTGCCGAACTGGTCGTGCGGCCCGGTGACGCTGCTGGGCGACGCGTGCCACCCGATGATGCCGTTCATGGCGCAGGGCGCGGGAATGGCCATTGAGGACAGTGTCGTGCTGGCGCGGGCGCTGGCGGCGTACCCGAACACCGAGGTCGCGCTGAAGGCGTACCAGGCGGCCCGGCTGGACCGCACGCGCGAGGTGCAACTGGCGTCGCGGGGCAACAGCTGGCTCAAGCAGAGCGGAACGAGCTCGGCCGCAGCGGACGCGATCTACGGGTACGACGCCTGGCACACTGCGGTGTGACCCAGGTCATAGCTGAGGTCTCGGGGTGGCGTGTCGAGCCGGGACGGCGCCGTTCGACGCGTAGGTGAACAGGCACCATCCCGAACCAGGAGTTGAACCATGCGCACCCTCATCGCCACCGCGTTCGTGTCCCTCGACGGCGTCGTCGAAGCCCCCGGCGGCGAGCCCGGCTACCGGAACGCCGGCTGGACGTTCAAGGACATCGAATTCGACCCCGCCGCCTACGCGCTGAAGGGCGCCGAGCAGGAGGAAGCGGCCGCGCTCCTGCTCGGCCGCGTCAGCTACGAGGCGTTCTCGCCGGTGTGGCCGGACATGACCGAGGAGTTCCCGCACTACAAGGTGATGCCGAAGTACGTCGTGTCGACCACCCTGCGCGACGAGGACCTGGTGACGAATTGGGGCGAAACGACCATTCTTCGCTCGCTCGGCGACGTCGCCGCGCTGAAGGAGACCGAGGGCGGCCCGATCATCGTCAACGGCAGCGCGACGCTGGTCCGCGACCTGACTGACGCCGGCCTGGTCGACCGGCTGAACCTGCTGGTCTTCCCGGTGCTGCTGGGTGCGGGGAAGCGGCTGTTCAGCGAGACCGACAAGGAGAAGCAGCCGCTGAAGCTGATCGAGAGCGAGAGCTACTCGAACGGGATCCAGAAGCAGATCTTCGAGTTCGTCCGCTGATCGGCTCCGCGATCCGTCGCCGTCTGGCGGTTCTTGCGGGCCGGGCGACGCCGCTCGCTTCATCTAGTCACTGACAAGTCGGTGGCATACTCGATGCCATGGCCCGTCGTTACCATCACGGCGATCTGCGGCAGGCGGTGCTGACCGCGGCCGTCGAGGTGCTCGGCGAATCCGGCCCGGCCGCGGTCAACCTGCGCGACCTCGCCCGCCGGGTCGGGGTCTCGCACGCCGCCCCGGCGCACCACTTCGGCGACCGCGCCGGCCTGCTCACCGCCGTGGCCGCGCAGGGCTTCGACCTGCTCGCGGACGCGCTCGAGGAGCTCCCGCCCTCGCCGGACCTGCTCGAGGCCGGGGTCGCCTACGTCTCGTTCGCGGTCGAGCACCGGGCGCATTTCGAGGTGATGTTCCGCGCGGACCTCCTCCGCGGCGACGACCCGGACCTGCGGGCCGCGCGGGAACGCGGCAGGCAGGCGCTGGACTGGGCCGTCGCCGGGTTCCGGGACGGGAGCGCCGACCCGGTGGTCGCGGGTGCGGCGGCGTGGTCGCTGATGCACGGGTTCGCGACGTTGTGGCTGCAGCGGGCGCTGCCCGCGGATCTGGGCGACGACGTGCGGACGGCCGCGCGTTCGGTCTCGGAGTTGCTTGTCCGGGGCGCGCACCAGCCTCCGCCGTCCGGGTGATCCGCGGAACCGCGGCCTCGCCGGGGTCGTCTCATCGCCGACTTTCCCGGACCGGATGCCCGCGGTCCGGCAGGCTGACATACTGGTGCGCGCGTCCGCTGAGGACGCCCGCTGGGAGGTGGACTGGGGTGAGTTCGCACCGGGTTTCAGACTGGGCAGACGTCCGTGCCCTGCACAAGAAACAAGCCAAGGAGACGCATCGGTCCGGGCGGCCGGAGACGTCGGATTCCGTGCACGGCCCGTCCGGGGCGGGCAACGCAGAGATCGTCGCGGACACCGGCGTCATCGAGCTGGATCCGGCCGAGATCGCGGCCGCCGACGCCGAACTGGAGAAGCGCCAGCAGGAGCTGACCGCCTGCCTCGAACAGGCGAAGCAGCTCACGCATCCGCTCAAGGACGGCACCAGCCCGGTGGCCGCGCACCTGCGGAAGGCGTTCGGCGTGCGCGGGTCCGCCGACGGCGGGGCACAGGCGATCCTGCGGCAGTACCTCGACGAGCTGTCGTCCTTGCGCGAGGCCATCCGCCGGGCCGGCGCGGGGCACGTCCAGCAGGAAAGCGACGCGAAGGATTCGCTCGACGCACTGGGCCGCCGGGCGGACGACGGGGGAGGGACGCCGGCATGAGCCGGACACCGGGCTACGAACGGCTGCCGTACGAAAAGCACCGCAAGCACCGGTTGTGGAGCGAGGACCACCCGCCCACCGCCGCGCAGCGCCGGGTCCTGCGGCGCACCAAGCTCGCCCAGCGGGCCAACATGAAGGACGCGTCCTTCGGCAAGATCAACTGGAACGCCTGGGCGCACACCACGCTCTACGACATGATCATGACCGCCGACCCGGTCGAAATGGGCGCGTCCGCGCACCAGTGGGGGAAGCTGGCGTACGACGTCGACTCGGCGACTTCCGCGGTGCACAAGACGGTGCAGAAGCTGCTGCTGTCCTGGCGCGGCGGCGCGGCGGGGAGCGCGGCGCAATCGGCGTCGAAGCTGACGTCGTGGGGCACGGGCGCGAGCGAGACGATGCGCACGGTCGGCGACAAGCTCGACCACTACACGAGCGCGGTCGAAACGGCGAAGCACAAGATGCCGGAACCGGTGTTCTACACGGCGGAAAACCAGTTCCGCGACGGTTACGACCTCAACGCGGCCAGCGGTCCCAGCGGCGCGGTCATGGTCGATCAGCTCCTCGACGACCACCTGCCGGCCAAACGCGCGGCGTCGCACGCCAAGGCGGAGGCGGTCCGCGTGATGGAGAGCTACGAGACGTCGAGCAAGGGCGTGCACGACAAGCTGCCGCATTTCACCGACGCGCCCGCGGTCACGAACGTCGACCCGGACGGCCGGTCGCGGAGCGAAGCGCGCGGCTCCCGGGATTCGTCCGGTTCCTCGGACGCGGCCGTCACCACGGCTTCGTCCGCTCCGGCCGGTGGCGCCGGGCTGCTCCCGGGAGCGAGCGGACCTGGCGGAACAGCCGGGATGCCGGGGTCGCTGGGCGGCGGTGCGCTCGGCGCGCTCGGCTCCGGCACGGGCGCCGGCAGCGGGAGCGCGCTGCCGGGCGGACTGCTGGGCGGCTCGGTCGGAGCCGGCGGCGGCGCGGCGGCCGGGGCAGCCGGCGCCGCGGCGGGCATGCGCGGCGGCAGCCCGATGTCCGGCGGGTTCTTCCCGCCGATGGCCGGCCAGCGCGGCGACGGCTCCGACGACCACCAGAACCGGTACACCAAGGGCAGTTCCTTCGACTTCCTCGAGGATCTGCCGGACGCGTACCCGCCCGTGCTGGGCGAGTGAGGCGGGGATGGCCAGACATCTCCCGGAGGTCGACGGGGTAGCGCTCTCGCACCTGGAATTCGACCTGCTGTGGTCGGATTTCGATCTCGGTCCCGCGCCGTACCCGCTCGAGGTGCCCTCGCACGGTTCCACGATGGACGAACGCGACCAGCTCGGCGCGCAGGTCGCGGAAAGCCTCGCCGCGGCCGGGCTGCTCGACGAGGACGACGAACCGCATCCGCGGCTCGGGCAGGTGTTCGCGGTGCTGGCCGAACCGGTGTTTTCGGTCGACCTGCTGGTGTTCCGCGATCCGCCGCTGCGCGCGCTGGCCGCGGCCGGGCGCAAACTGGGCGTGCTGGCCGTTCTCGACGCGGGCGAGCTCGCGTTGCGGCCGTGCCTGCCGGACGACGTCCCGCAGCTCGCCGCGAGCGTCGTCGGCTCCGCCGAGCCCGGCCCGGGCAACGCGGTGCGGTTGCCGCGCGACGCGTTTTCCGAGGCGATGCAAGCGTTTGCGGACAACGGGCACGCCGCGTTCGAGAGGGCGCTCGGCCGGGCCGGTCTCGCCGGCCGGGACCTGCGGGCGATCTCGACGCTCGTCACCACGCCCCGGGTCGCGTACGGACAGTTCGCGGTGAACGGACCGGGCGGTCGTTCGCCGGTAGTCGCTTGGTACGACACGGAAGCAGGCCGGTACGGCGCGGTCGTGCGGGAGTCCGCGGGCACGAAGTGGGTCACTGTCGCGCCCGCGGATCACGCGTGGCTCGCCGACCGGATGCAGGAACTCGGGCGCGGGGTGTCGTCCGATCGGGGGACTAGGGAACCTGAGGACGAAGGGTTCCGTCTCACTTAGGGCAGCGGCGAAGCGCCCTGCTGAAGGGGGCAGGAAATGAGCAAGTTGTCGGCCGAGGAAATCGCCCAGCACGCGTATCGGGCCGGGTTCCGCGGGCAAGCGCTGACCACCGCGGTCGCGGTGGCGATGGCGGAATCGGGCGGGAACACCCGTGCGCACAACGGGACCCCGCCGGACAACTCGTACGGGCTGTGGCAGGTCAACATGCTCGGCTCGCTCGGTCCCGCCCGCCGCCACGAGTTCCATCTGCACTCCAACGACGAACTGTTCAACGCGGACGAGAACGCCAAGGCGGCCTGGGCGATTTCGGGGCACGGCAAGAGCTTCCAGCCGTGGTCCACCTACACCAACGGCGCGTACAAGAGCCACCTCGCCGCCGCGCGCAAGGCCGCCGAGGACGTCACCCGCCGCCACGGCAAAGGCGGGAGCCATCCGCACAAACCCGACCACCGTCCGCACAAACCGCACCACGGCAAGGGCGGCAAGGACGGCGGGTTCAAGGCCGATCTCGAACAGTTCCTCGCCTACGAGCGCACCACCGAGCACGTCGCGAACGAACTGGTGTCGGTCGGCAAGAAGACGGTGCACCGGGTCACCGGGATCGCCAAGGACAGCTTCGGGAAGGTCGGCCAGGAAACCGGATTCTCCGACGCGCTGGGGGATTTCAGCCGTTCGCTGGAGTCGCAGGTGCGGGCCACCGGGGCACACGCGCGCACGCTGAGCGCCTCCGTTTTCCGTGCCCGGCAGGCGTACGCGGGCGCGGATTCCGACGCGAGCGCGGCGATCCGCGAACAGGACATCAAGGGCATTCTGGGCTGAGGGGGAATCCGTGCTGGACACCGCAGGGGTCGCGACGCTGTTCGCGGACGAGATGAAAACGCACCACGGCAAGCTTCAGGGCAAGGCCGCGGACTCGCAGGCCGCGCAGCACGCGCTGCAGCAGGCCGCCCGCGAGATCACCGAACAGTACGAGGCGCAGCGCAAAGCGGCGCACGCGCTGCTGAACACTTGGCACAGCAAGGCGAATCCGGCCTTCGAACACGACACCGGCAAGTTCGGCCGGGATCTCAAGGTCACCGCGCAGGCGAGCACGCACGGGGCGAAGGTGGTCAGCGAGGTCACCGACGCACTCGCCGGGCGGCATCAGGCCACCGGCAAGCTGATCGACGAGTTCGTCGCGAAGGCACGCAAGATCATCGACGCCGGATACGTCCTGGCGCGCAACGGAAGCCCGGCCGCCCTGCTGATGGCGATCGGCGACGTAGCCGACCTGGCGGGCAAGTACCTCAAGGAATCCGGCGGACACCTGAAGAACGCCCGCGCGGAGATGGAAGAGGCGGCGCGCAAGCTGCGTGCGTTGCAGAAGGACCTGAACCACGACGGCGTCGCCGACCCGGGCGGAACGCACCACGCCAAGCCGGGGGACCACCGCAAGCACGAGCAGCACAAAAAGCACGAAGCGCACAAAAAACACGAACAGCACCACGGCAACACGCACGCGAGCCACAGCAAGAAGGTCGACAAGATCCTCGACCACGCGCGGCACAATCTCGGCTACCACGAGGGCCCGAACAACCGGAACAAATGGGGCCCGACCGGACAGCCGTGGTGCGCGTACTTCGCGACGTCGATGTGGCGTTCGGCCGGGGTGGACATCCCGAAGTACGGCTTCACCGGCGACGTCTACAAGTGGGGCCAGCGCCACCACCTCGCCTACGACCGCGGCGCGCTCGCGCACAACGCCCGCCCCGGCGACACCATCCTGTTCGGCGACGGTCCGTCGTGGGGGCACAGCCACCACATCGGGATCATCGAAAAGGTCGAGGGCAACAAGATCACCACGATCGAGGGCAACGCGAACGACCAGGTCGAGCGCCTCACGTACACGCTCCCGCGCGATCTGCACAAGTTCTACGGCGGAGTGCACCCGAAGTGAACATCACCGGCACCGCGCGGCACGCAGGAGTGACCGTCGAAGTCGCCCCCGGCGGCGCTTTGCGCACCCTGGAACTCACCGCAGACGCTCTCCGCACCGGCGGTCCCCGCTTGGCGGACACCATCCTGCACGCCGTGCGCGAGGCCGCCGCGGAGGCGAACGAACGCGCTCGCCGAGCTTTGGAAACCGAATTGGGCGATCTCGGCGGCACCGAGCTGAGCAGCCTCGGCCTCGGCTCGGAGAAGGATCTGGCTGACCGCGCCGAAGACACCACACCGGACACGTGGAGGGTGTGATGGCGGAGCCGTACCAGGAGAACGCGGCCGGACAGGGTGCGGATTGGCGCACGGATCCGTCCGAGCAGTTCGGGCGCGGCGACGCTGCGGGGACGTCGCGCGAGCCAGCCGCCGATCCCGGCGGTCCGGGCGGCGACGAGCGGAGTATCGACGAACTCATCGAAATCGCCGAGGAAATCCCCGACCAGCTAGGTTTGTCCGAAGGCCTGGCCACCCTCCGCGCGACGGCCGGCCGCGAGGGACTGAGTGTCACGGTGAACATGCACGGCATGCTCGTCCACCTGGACATCGGCGAAGCGGCACTGGAACTGGGCCCGGACGCCCTGGCCGCGGAGATCTCGCGGCTCAGCACGGAGGCGGGCACACAGGCGTTGCGCCAGGGCCTGCACGCCATCCGAGCGGGATGCGTTCCCGCAGTCGCGGCGGCCGTCGAAGACGCACTGGCACTGGACGATGCCCCGGAGCCAGCCCTGGTGCCTCGCCCGGACGCCGCACGCGAGCCTGCACCAGCACCGGTCGCGCGGCGTCGCACCCCGGTTGAGGAGCAGGACGACGAAGGGTTCGAGCTCAAGCCGGTCAGGGACTGAACGCCGCGCGAGCGCTCGCCTCGGCGAGTGTTCGCCCGGGCCCCGGACCGGCATCGGACTCCGATCGGCGGCCAGGACGTTCGCGAACAGACCGATTGCCGCGAGCGAAGCTCGCGCGCCCGGGCGTGCTCAGCGGCCCCCTGTGCCCGCGCGTGCCTGAATCAGCTCCGATCCCGCAGCGTCGCGCCCCGGTCGGCGAAGGTTTCGTGCCCAACCGGTCAAGACCGGAACGCCGCAGCCGTCTGCCCGAGCCGCGTCCGGTGCGTCCCCGAGCGCCCGCCCGCCGCCGATGCCATCCTGGGAGGCATGACCCACTACGCATTGACCCAGTCCGTGGCGATCGCGACCGACCTCGAAGCCAAGGGGTTCCTCGGCACGGTCGGCAAAATCGCCGCCGCCACCGTCATCTTCTTCATCGCGATCGGCCTGATCGTCGGGCTCATCCTCGGGTACTTCATCGGCCGTTCGGTCGGACGGCGCCAGGGCAGCGGCGGCTGATCGGGTTAACCCGCCTGTCCGGAACGGGACAGAACCTCGCGCGGGCCTTCACCGGCGCCCGCGCGGGTTTCTATTCTGGGCGGAAATTCACCCAGGCGAGGGGACGAGTCCATGCGGACCGTGCTCGTAGTGCTGCTCGTGTTCGCCTCGTTGACCGTCCCGCGCGCGGCCGCCGCCGTCTGCGCGCTCTCGTGCGACACCCTCGACCCGTCGCGGGCCGCGCAAGAGAGTTTTCCCTTGCCGGACAAGGACATCAACGGCCGCGTGCTGCGCCTGCACGTCTCCGGCCAGGACGGGATGGCCTGGGCCAGCATCGACAACGGCCGCGCCGGCGACGCGGTGTGGCTCGACCGGTCCTGGGACGGCGGCAGCACCTGGGACGGCCTGCTGGGCAAAGCGAGCATCCCGAGCACCTGGACCGGCACCCGCACGCTCATGTACAACCTCACCGACCCCGTCGGCCACCGCCGCGGCCTGCTCCGGGCCTGCGGAGACGCCCAAGCGGTGGCCTGCACAGCCTGGATCTACCCGACCGTGTGCGCCGCCGCCTGCGACGGTTCTTCTCCCGGCACGGGCGACACCGAGCCAGTACCGTACGCGACGATCTTCGGCCGCACCGTCCGGCTCCACTTCGACGACCGCGGAATGGCCTGGTCCAGCATCGATTCCGGCGGCTCCGGCGACGAAACCTGGCTGGACCGCTCATGGGACGCGGGCACGACGTGGCCCGACGGCTCGTCACTCGGCCGCACGAGTGTCCCCGCCGGGGCGACCGCGACACAGACCGCAACGTTCGCCGCTCAAGATCCACGCGGACGGCTGAACGGCGGCGCCGTTCGAGCATGCGGCCGGGAAGCGGCTCACCAAGAAGGCGCCTGCACGGCATGGGCGCGTCCCGCACAATTCCGGGTTGCCGCCGGCGTCGATGCTTTGCTGTGGTCCTACGACATTTACCGCGCCTGGTGGCCGTCGAGCTGGTGGAATTCGGCAGTAGCGGTGACCGCACTGGCGGATTCCGGAGTGCCCGACCTGGACCCCGTACTGGCAAGGGTTTTCGACGTGAACCGCGCCGACTTCCCCGCCAGCGCCCGCAGCTCCGACCCGATCGACGGCGACTTCATCAGCCGAGCGATCGACGACACCGCCTGGTGGGGCCTGGCCTGGCTCGCGGCATACGACCGTACGCACGACTCCCGATATCTCGCCGAAGCCACGAAAATCGCCGGCTATGTGCACGGCTTCTGGGACCCGGCCACCTGCGGCGGCGGAGTGTGGTGGGACCGTGAACGTACTTACAAGAACGCCGTCACCAGCGGCCTCTACCTCCGCCTCGCCGCTGCCCTGCACCGCCGCCTGGCCGGCGACACCGAATGGCTGACCCGCGCCCGTGCGGCCGGCGATTGGTACCTGCGCAGCGGCCTGATCAACTCAGCCGGCCTGGTCAACGACGGCCTCACCTCGACGTGCGCGAACAACGGCCAAACCCTCTGGACCTACAACCAGGGCCTGGCCATCGGCGGCTTCACCGAACTCTGGCGAGCAACCGGCGACCAGTCCTATCTGGACGCCGCCCGCCGATTGGCTGATGCGGCAATAACCGGTCTGACTTCGGACGGCGTGCTGGTAGAATCGTGTGAGAGCGGCTCGTGCGATGACAATCAGAAGCAATTCAAGGGCATCTTCCTGCGCTACTTCGGCGATCTCGCGACAGCTGCCGGCGAACAGAAATACCGAGATTTCGTGCAGCGGCAAGCGGATTCGGTATGGCTGCGAGACCGGGACCCCCTCAACCGGATCGGCGAACGGTGGGCTGGCGCCACCCCGAACGCGGTGGATTGGCGGACACAGGCTTCGGGGCTGGAGGCGTTGATCGCCGCTGCCGCGCAGTAGCTCCGCGATGACCGGGATGCCGCGCGGTCGCGGGAATGCCGCGTGGCGGCTGGTGCCAGGTGGTGTTCGGGCTGTGGCACGACGGCTGGCACCGCGCGGTGTTGGGAATTCGGCGTGACGGTTGGGGTCGCTTGGTGTTGGAGATGCGGCGTGACGGTTGCTGCCGCACGGTCGTGGCTGCGTGGCACCTGGACTTTGCGTGGCGGGCGGGACGCCGCAGCCCAGGGCAATGCCGCGTGCCGCGGGATGATGCGTGACGGCCAGACGCCGGACACTCGTGCGGATGCTGCACGATGGTTGGGACGTTATGCGGCGGTCGCGATGCCTCGTGGTCGCGGGGAAGCCGCCTGATGGCCGGACCTTGTGTCGTGGTCGGGACGCTGCGTGCTGGCCGGGACTTTGCAAGGCATGACGCCGCCTCTGATGCAGCGCTGCCGCCGCAGCCGATCCCGGTGGGCGAAGCGCATCAGGATCCGTTCCGCCAGACGCGCCGAATGGAGAGAGTGTCGTCAACGGTGACTGCAGGGTCGCCGTCGACCAGTACGAGGTCTGCGCGCAGCCCAGGCTTGATTCGGCCGCGGTCGGGCAGTCCGAAGCGTCGTGCGGGGATCGAGGTCGCCGCCCGTAAGGCTTCGGTCGGCGTGAAGCCTGCCGTGGTCAGCAGGCGGAGTTCGGCGTGCAGGCTCGCTCCGTGGGCCATCCCTGGTGCGCCGAGGTGTGCTGCGTCCGTGCCCGCCAGGATATCGACTCCGGCTTTCTTCAGCGCGGCCAACGTTTCCAGTGCGTAGTCGAAATGCTCGCGGGGGCTCGTGGCCATCGCGCCGGCCAGGTTTTCCCGCCATTCCGGAGCCAGTTTCGGGAAGACGCGACGGTCTTCGGCGAGTCGGCGGCCGGCGGGCTCGCCGGTGATCGACGCGATTGCCGTCAACGTGGGAATGACGAACACGCTGGCGGCAGCGATCTTCTCGATCAGCTCCGCGGTGTGCGGCCGGTCGAAGAAGAGATGGGTGAGGCCGTCCACTCCGGCGTCGACGACTTGTCCGGCGGTCTCGACGGTCATCGCGTGCGCTAGCACCATTTTCCCTCGACGGTGGCTTTCGCGGACCGTCGCCGCGACCAGTTCGGGAGCGAGCCTGGGCAGGGGGTCGTTCCCGAACAGCCGGCCGTCCTCCACCAGGATCTTGAGATAGTCGGCGCCCTCGGCGATCCGGGCCTCGACGAACGCCGCTACCTCGTGCGGATGCGTGGCAGCCGGCCACGGCGGGTCGCCCTTTCTCAGTTGATGCGGGTGCCCTCCCGCCGGAGTGAGACCGATGGACGGAGAACGCACGTCAGCTAGGTCATTCGAGGCGGCGACCTTGCGGCGCAACGGAATCATCTGCTGCGGCATCGAGAGCATGTCGAATTCGGTGGTGACTCCGAAGGCCAACGCTTGGCGCAGCGACTCCGCGTCGGTGTGCGTGTGCGCGTCGATCAGGCCGGGCAACAGCGTGGTACCTGCACCGTCGACGAGGTCGGCTCCTTCCGGGCGAGCGCCTCCGACGCTGGCGATTCTTCCGCCGGCGACCTCGACGTCCACGATTCCGAGCGAATTCTCGCCGTCGAAGACATGTGCTCCGGTGATGACGAAGTGGTTCACGGAGAGCTCCCAGCGGGTGGCGCGAAGGTTGCTCCGGAACCGTAAGCGGCGGGTGATCATGGTGCCAAGGAGGCACTTTTCGGGTAGGTGGTGAGGGCGAGGTGACCGGGTTTCCCTTTCGAAGAGTGGCCGGGGCGTTCCGCGGAGAGCCGTCAGAACAGTGGCGCCGAAGCGACGTTCCGGCCCAGGCATCCGGGCAACCGGGCCGACGGGACGCAGCAGGGCATTGACGCGCCGTTCCGCGAGACCCGCCGCGGCCTCCGCGTGCGCCAGACCTCCCCGGCCACGCCCGAGCCCGCGGCGTCCTCAGCCCGGAGCAGCCGCTCAACCTCGGTAAACGCCCCTTGCCCGGCTGCCATGCGTGATGTATACATCTTGTCCATGAGCAGTGTACGACAGGCTGGGCGGGCCGGGTCCGCGCAGGACGTCACCTACCGGTTCCTCAAGCAGCGCATCGCCGAGCTGCCTCGCGACGGCGGGACGTTCCTCACTGAATCGGAGGTTGCCGAGGCGGCCGGGACGTCCCGGACGCCGGTGCGGGAGGCTCTGCTGCGGCTCGAGGCCGAGGGGTTTCTCGAGATCGTGCCGAAGAAGGGCGCGTTCGTGCCGCCGATCTCCGACGCGGAGGTGCGGGCGGTGATGGAGGCGCGCGAGCTGGTCGAGGACTGGTGCGTGCGCAAGCTCGCCGAGCGTGTCGACGAGGCGTTTCTCGGCGAGTTGGACGACATTCTCGCGAAGCAGCGCGAAGTGGTGGACGAGCCGGTGCGGTTTATCGAGTTCGACCGCGCGTTTCATCGGGCGATCGTGCGGCGCGCGGGCAACCCAGTGCTGGCCGAGTTCTACGAATCGTTGCGGGAGCGGCAGGTCCGGATGGGGCTGCGCGCGGTCGCGGGCAGCGAGACCCGGGCCGAAACGGTCCTGTCCGAGCACGCGGCGATCGTCGAGGCGTTGCGCGGCGGCGAGCCGGAGGCGGCTGGGGAGGCGCTGGCGAAGCACCTGTCCAGCACGATGACGGCGTTGCGGGTCGAGGAGCGGCTGTGAAGGTCGCGTTGGTGCAGCTGGCCAGCCCGCCGGACGAAACGGCCGCGGACCGCCGGGTGCGGGCTGGGCGGTTGATGGAGTCGGCACGCGGGGCTGAGCTCGTGGTGCTGCCGGAGTTGTGGGCGGCTGGGTATTTCTCGTTCGACGCGTATCCGGATGAAGCGGAGTCGCTCGACGGGCCGACGGTCGCGGCGGGGCGGGAGTGGGCGCGAAGCCTGGGTGCGTATGTGCATTTGGGCAGTCTGGTCGAGAAAGACGCGGCCGGGCGGTTGTTCAATACCGCGGTGTTGCTCGCGCCGGACGGCACGATCGCGCACACCTATCGCAAGGTGCACGTCTTCGGATACGCCTCGCGCGAGGCGGAATTGCTTACACCGGGCGAGACGCTCAGCGTCGCGGAAACGGGACTCGGGCCGATCGGGGCCACGACCTGTTACGACCTGAGGTTTCCCGAACTGTGGCGCGGGCTGGTGGATCGCGGCGCCAAGACGGTCGTGGTCCCGGCTGCGTGGCCGGCGGCGCGGCGTGCGCACTGGCGGATGTTCACTTCGTGCCGGGCCGTGGAAGAGCAGGTGCTGGTGATCGCGGTCAATGCGGCCGGGACGCAGCACGGCGGCGTCGAGTTGGCGGGTACCAGCCGGATCGTCGATCCGTGGGGGACTGTGCTGGCGGAAGCGGGCACAGGCGAGGAAGTGCTGCGCTGCGAAATAGACCAATCCATTGTGGACACGGTGCGGGCGGAGTTCCCGGTGCTGGCCGATCGGCGCTGGCCGGTGTCCACAGCAGACTTCACGGGAGCGGGAGTATGAGCACGATTGCCCTGCACGTCGCGGGAACCGGGGAGGAACTGGCGTTCGCTCCGGCGCGGCTGGTGGTGGCCGGGTACACCGGAAGCGACGAGGCCGCGGTCGAGGAGCACATCGCCGAACTGGCGGCGATCGGCGTGCCGCGGCCGGATTCAGTGCCCGCGTTCTACCACCTGGATACGGGCTTGCTGACGACGGAACCGGTGGTCGGGGTGAGTGCGCCGGGGACGTCGGGGGAGGTCGAGCCGGTGCTGATCCGGCACCAGGGGCGGTATTTCCTGGGGGTCGGGTCCGATCACACCGACCGGGATCTCGAGCGGGACGGGGTGGCACTGTCCAAAGCCGCCTGTCCGAAGCCGCTCGGGGAAGCGGTCGCCGAGATCGGGACCGAGGTGTCCATTCCGGACTGGGACCACGTCGTCGCGGATTCCAGTGTGGACGGATGCCCGTACCAGAAGGGGGAACTGGCCGCGCTGCGGCATCCGGCGGATCTGCTCGACCGGCTCGGTCCGGTCGAGGGCGATTTCGCGCTGTACTGCGGCACGTTGCCGTTGCTCGGCGGCGAATTCACCTACGGCGCGTACTGGCGTATCCACCTGGAACTGCCCGGCGGCCCGACCCTGACCCACGCGTACGAAACAAAACAGAGGAGCGAGTGATGCGCAGCGGAGCCGACTATCTGGCCGCACTGAAAGGCCCCCGGCGGATCTACCTCGACGGCGCGCCGGTCGAGGACGTCGCCCACCACCCGGCGTTCGCGCCGATCGCGAAGACCATCGCGGAATTGTTCGATCTCGCGGCCGATCCGGAATCCGGCATCTCGGTCACCGACCCGGCGAGCGGGTCCACTGTGAACCGGCTGTTCACGCCGCCGCGCAGCCGGGAAGACCTGAAGGCGTACCGCGAAGCGGCGACCGCCTGGGCGCGGCACACGCACGGCTGGGTCGGCCGCAGCCCGGACCACGTGGGGGCGTTCGTCGCGGCGTTCTCCGCGCATCCGGAGGCGTTTTCGCAAGGGGAACGGGACTTCTCGGCCAACATCGCCGCGTACCACAAGCGCGTGCTGGAGGAGAACCTGTACGTCTCCTACGCGATCATTCCGCCGCAGGTTTCGCGGGCGACTACCGCGCACGCCTGGGAAGGCGACCTGATCCAGGCGGGAGTCGCGGAAGAGCGCGAGGACGGCATCGTGATCCGCGGTGCGCAGATGCTCGCGACCGGCGGTGCGGTGGCTGACGAGATCTTCGTGTCCTGCATCAAGCCGCTCGGACCGGAGGACGCCGACTTCGCGCTCGGCTTCGCGGTTCCCGTTGACGCGGAAGGACTTAAGCTCTACTGCCGCCGTCCGTACGCCCCGGCTGCCACGAGTGAATACGACTATCCGCTCACCTCGCGCTACGACGAAACCGACGCGCTGGTGGTCTTCGACGACGTCTTCATTCCGTGGGACCGGGTGTTCGTTTACCGCGATGTCGCGGGACTGCGGCGGCAGTTCTTCGACACCGGTGCGCACGTGTTCGGGAACTGGCAGGCGCAGATCCGGTTCATGGTGAAGACGCAGTTCATCGCCGGGCTCGCGCGCAAGGTCGCGGCGGTGAACGGAGTCGACAAATTCCCCGGCGTGGTCGAGAAGCTCGGCGAGCTGGCGAGTCTCGCGTCCATTGTGGAATCGGCCGTGCTGGCGGCGGAATACACCGCGGAACCAGACGGGAACGGCATGTGGCGGCCCGGTTCCCGCGCGGTGTACGGCGCGATGGGGCTGCAGGCCGAACTGTATCCGCGGCTGCTGGCGATCCTGCGCGACCTGGTCGGCGGCGGCGTGCTGCAGGTGCCCTCCAGCGTCGCGGACCTGACGAACCCGGAGACCCGCGCCGATATCGACAAATACATCTACAGCCCGTCCGCGCCCGCCGAGGAGCGGGTGAAGCTGTTCAAGCTCGCCTGGGACGTCGTCGGCAGCGAGTTCGCCGGCCGCCACCACCAGTACGAGATGTTCTACGCCGGCGCGCCGTTCGTGGTGAAGGGCTACGCCTACCGCAATTACGGCTTCGACGGCGCGCTCGGCGACATCGACGCCTTCCTTGCCAGCTACGACCTCGACGGAGCGATCACCCGATGAGCAAACCGGAACACGAATTCTTCCCGGTGACCGACGTCGCCTTCACGGTGTGCCCCGGCGACGACCCGAAGATCACCGAGCGGATTCTCGCCAAGGACCCGGAAAGCGGGGTGGCGACGCGGATCCTGCGGTACGAGCCGGGCGCCGATTCGACGCCGATGGGCGTGCAGAAACACGATTTCTGGGAGGAGGTCTACATTCTCGAGGGCTCGTTCACCGACCTCACGCTCGGCCGGACGTTCACCGCGGGGATGTACGCCTGCCGTCCGCCGGGCATGCCGCACGGCCCGTGGCGGACCGACGAGGGGGTCGTCACGTTCGAGGTCCGCTACCCCGCCTGAGCCCCTTCGCAAGGAGAACGTCATGATCACTTCCTCGGCCGAGGTCGACCCGATGACGATGCGCCGCACGATGGGGCGTTTCGCGACCGGCGTCGCGGTGGTCACCACCCGGGCGGCGGGGGTGCCGCACGGGATGACCGTCAACTCGCTGACGTCGGTTTCGCTCGACCCGCCGCTGCTGCTGGTGTGCCTGACGACCGGCGCGCGCAGCACCGACGCGGTCGTCGAGGCGGGCCGGTTCGCGGTCAACATCCTGTCCGCGCGGCAGGAACAGCTCGCGCTCCGCTTCGCCCGCCGCGGCGAGGACCATTTCGCCGGGCTGGAGGTGACCGAAGGCAGGCATCGCGTGCCGGTGATCCCGGATGCCTTCGCGCACCTCGAATGCGACGTCGAACGGCATCTGGTCGCCGGCGACCACGTGGTCGTGTTCGGGCACGTGCGCAGCGTGTGCGAGCGCGACGGCGACCCGCTGGCGTTCCACGGGGGACGGTTCGCGGACCTCGCCGACCGGGCCGACGAGCCCGTGCACTGGTTCTTCTGAGGTTGTTCCCAGGGGGGAACCCGCCTCGGTGGCTGCGCCAACAGCCACCGAGGCTTCCGGCATCAGCACTTCATCCGCGTCACGGACCCTCCGACCACAGGAGCCGAAATGGCCGATACCTCTCGCGAACGTAACAGAAAACGCCCGCACACGCGGCTGGGGGTGGTGGCGGCGTCGAGTCTCGCCGGCACCGCCGTCGAATGGTACGACTTCTTCCTGTACGGCACCGCGTCCACTTTGGTCTTCAACAAACTGTATTTCCCGTCGCACGACCCGTTGGTCGGCACGGTTCTCGCTTTCGCCACCTACGCGGTCGGATTCCTCGCGCGGCCGCTGGGCGCGGTCGTGCTCGGCCACCTCGGCGACCGGAAGGGACGGCGGTCGACGCTCATCGCGAGTCTGCTTTTGATGGGTGCTTCGACGTTCTTGATCGCTTTGCTGCCCACTTACGAGGCGGTCGGCGTGCTGGCGCCGTTGCTGCTCGTCGTCTGCCGTCTGGTGCAAGGCTTTGCGCTCGGCGGCGAATGGGGCGGGGCCGTGTTGCTGGTGTCCGAGCACGGCGGCAGTGCGCGTCGGGCGTTCTGGTCTTCGTGGCCGAATGTCGGGCCGCCGCTGGGCAATCTGCTCGCCGCGGGGGTGCTGGCGGTGCTTGGCTCGGTGATGCCGTCGGCGCAGTTCCTGTCTTGGGGCTGGCGGATCGCGTTCGGCTTGTCGGCGGTGCTGGTTCTGATCGGCTTGTGGCTGCGGCTTTATGTCGCGGAAACACCGTTGTTCAAGGAGGCGCCGAAGCCTAAGGGGCTTCCTGCCGGCGTGGTCGTTCGCGAGCATTGGCGCAGCGTTTTGCTCGCGGCGGCGACTCGTTTCGGGGAGAATGCCGGGTTTTACCTGTTCTCGTTGTTCGTGATCACTTATGTCACGACTGTGCTCAAAATGGACAGTTCGGTCGGGTTGACGGCAGTGCTGGTCGGGCAGGCGTGTGCGGTGGTGACGATTCCGCTTTTCGCCCTGCTGGCCGACCGGATCGGACGGCGGCCGATCTACGTGGTCGCTTCGGTGGCGACGATCGTGTGGGCGTTCGTGTTCTTCGCGCTGGTCGACACGCGCAGTCCTGGGCTGATCACGGTCGCGGTGGCCGGCGGATTGCTGATCTTCGCCGCGTACAGCTCGGTGATCGGGGCGTTCTTCGCGGAACTGTTCCCGACCGAGGTGCGGTATTCCGGGGTTTCGCTGGCGTACAACCTGGCGTCGGTGCTGGCCGGTTCACTCGCGCCGATCATCGCGATCGGGTTGTACGCGAAGTTCGGCACCGGGTACGCGATCGGGGTCTATTTGGCGGTGATGGGCTTGATCTCGCTGGTGGCCTCGCTGATCGCGAAGGAGACGAAGTCGGTCGACCTTGGTTCGGCGGCGGGCAAGGAGGAGGAAGTTCGTGCATCCGTCGATTGAGTATCTGGACGCTTACGGCCGCGGCGAGGAGGACCTTCTCGACGGCGAACGCGAGCAGATCGCGGCCGCCGACGCGGACTACGACACCGACAAGCACTGGGCGTTCGAGATCAAACCCGAAGAATGCGCGCTGATCGTGGTGGACCTCCAGGAGGATTTCGTCCGCCCCGACGGGCCGATGCGGGTGCCGGAGGCGTACCGGCAGCTGCCGCGGGTACAGAAGCTCATCGACGCGTGCCGGGAAGCCGGGGTGCCGGTGCTGTACACCGAGCACACGATCGCGCCGGACGTCGCGCACGATTTTTACGCCTTCTGGCCGCCGATCGCGAACGGCGCGATCGCGGAGGGAACGCCCGGAGCGAAGCTGTACCACGGGCTGAAACCGCGCGAGGACGAACGCGTCATTTCAGCGAAGCACACGTACGACTCCTTCGCGGGCACCGATCTGGACTACGCGTTGCGGTGCCAGGGAGTTCGGACGTTGATCGTGTGCGGCACGCTCACCAACTTCTGCTGCGAGTCCACCGCTCGAACCGGATACTTCCTCGGTTACCACATCGTGTTCGGTTCGGACGTCAACGCGACCGACAACGCCGAAGCGCACCGCGCCACCCTCCGTACCATTCGGCGCGGGTTCGGCAGGGTCATGGACCACCAAGCGATCATCGCCGCCCTGAGCGAAGGCGACACCCTTCACCGCGAAGCGAAACTCAAGCCAGCGCCTTGACGTCCAGCAACTGATTCACCTGCGCACTGAGCGCCGCTGCCTGGTCCAGGTGGATTTCCCGGAACGTCACGGTGTCCCGCCCCGGCCGGAGCTGCCCGACCTTCCACAGCGAGGCCGACGCGACGGTGGCGATCACCGCGAACCCGCCGGAGGTGTTGCTGTCCGGGCCCAGCACGGTGAGCACGTCGCCGTACGCCAGGATGCCGCCGGGCGGGTAGCTGGAGTCCAGGAGGTTCGACGGGTGCCCGCCCGCCACGCCGCCGGACGGGCGGGCCCAGCGGAAGCGGTGCGGGTTGAACCGGATGCCGACGCGGTCCGAGCTCAGGTCGCAGCGCCAGGACGCGGCGAGGAAGTCGGCGAAATCCTCCGCGGTCAGGAAATCCGGGTCGGCGTGCGGGCCGCGGAGGATTTCGATTTCCCAGGCGGTCGGGTAGCTCGGGCGCAAGGAGACCGGGAGACGGCGCGGCCGGGAAGGAGCGGCGGGGAAAGTGTCCAGGATGTCCGCGCGTTCCAGGGCTCGGCCGTCGAGGCCGCCGATGCCGGCGAGCAGGAAGGTCGAACGGGAGCCGAAAACCTCCGGTACCGCGATGCCGCCGGACAGTGCCAGGTACAGCCGGTGTCCGGGGCCGCGCAGGACCTCGCAGGCCAGGACGTCGCCGGTTTCCACGGGGACCGATTCCCATTGCGGGACAGGGGATCCGTTGAGGGTGACCGTGGTTTCCGGGCCGGTGACGGCGATCCGGCCGGGGGCGAGGACGCCTGCTTGGAACCGGCCCAGCGGGATCTCCAGGGCGGCCGCGCCGGGGCGGTTGCCGACGAGGAGGTTCGCCAGGCGGAAGGCGAGCGAATCGACGGGACCGGAAGGGAAGAACCCCAATGACTGCCTGCCGCGCCGGCCCGGATAGTCCTGCACGGTCGTCTGCAGGCCGGGTTCCAGTACTTCGAGAGCCGCGGTCTGCGTCACGGGATCTTCACCAGTTCCTGCGCGGCGACCCGGTCCGCGCGCCGTTTGGCCGCCTCGGCCGCGACCGCCGGATCGGCTTGCACGGCGAGGTGGTCGGCGACCGCGTACCGGCCGGGTTCGATGTCGTAGTCGTAGCGGCCCTCGAAAACCTGCCTGCGCAATTCGATCAGTTCCGCCTCTTCGACGCGGTAGAAGGAGATCCGGTCGCCGGGATGGATCAGGATCGGGTCCGCGCGGTGCGCGCGCGGACGGCGGACGAGGTCGCAGATCGGCAGCGTCCGGCCGAAAAGCTGGTACGAGCCCGGCGATTCGATCGGGTGGATCACCAGGCACGGGCCGCCGAACGCGACGGCGCCCTCGGGGGTCCAGGAGCGCGCCGGGTTGTATTTCGGGGCGACCAGTTCGGAGCGCGGGTCGAGGGGGAGCAGCGACGGCAGGCCCGGGTAGAAGCCGGTGAACGCGTTCCACCACTGCGATTCCAGGATCCGGGAGTACAGCGCCTCGCGGTTCGGCAGGCCGTTGGAGCGCACGAGATAGTCGACGTTGTTGCCGTCGACGGCGTTGGGCGCGTCCGGGCGCGTGGTGATCTGGTAGCGCTCCACGGCTTCCCGCGACGTCGAATCGTCGAACGCGATCGGGAGCTTCACCCGGCGGCTCGGCAGCACGAGCGAGCCGGGCTCGGGGATTTCGCGGTGCAGCTGGTCCATCGCGGCGATCACGGCGTCGTGCCGGATCGTTTCCGGGTCGTAGTGCACGAGCAGCGAACGCAGTCCCGGCGCGACTTCCAGCACCCCGCGCACCGGGTTTTCCTCCAGCCGCCGCGCCGAGGCGTGCGCGAAGAAGTTGAGCCCGAGGTCGACCGGCAGCGGCGGCCCGTACTCCACCAGCAGCGCGCGATCGCCCGCGGTCCGGTACGTGACGTCCGGCCGGGACGGGGCAGCTGCGGGCATCGGGATCTCTTTCCGTTGTGCCGCCGGACATCCGGGGGCGGGGAAGTCCGATCGGGACGGTTTCTACCCACCAGCACCGGGTTTTGTCCAGAACGTTGGTTCGTCCGGGTGGCGATCGCCCGGCGGCCGGGCGGACCGGCGGTTACACTTCCGGCCGCCGGATCCGTCCCCGGGAGACACCATGCCGCTTACGGTCCAGATGCTGCTCGAACGCGGCGAACACGGTCTCGAACTCGCCGCCGAAGGCGCGCCCGGAGCTGTGGACCGGGCGGTCACGTGGGCGTTGATCAGCGAGCTGCCCGATCCTTCGCCGTATCTTGAGGGCGGCGAGCTCGTGCTTACCACTGGGTCTCGGCTCGCGCTGGGCGAAGCGGCCAGCCGGGAGTACGTGGACCGGCTCGTGGCTGGCGGTGCGGTGGCGCTCGGGTTCGGGGCCAGTTCGTTCTATCAGAATGTGCCGCGGCCGCTAGTGGACGCGGCCAGCGAGGCTGGGTTGCCCGTACTGGCGGTGCCTGCGACGACCCGGTTCGCCGCGTTGAGCCGTCTCGTCGCCGGGCATCTGTCCGATGAGCGGCAGCGGGAGTTGAACTACGCGGTTTCGGCGCAGCGGGATTTGACCCGGGCGTCCTTGTCGCCGTACTCGGCTCGGGCGATCGCGGAGCGGCTGGCGAAGGCGGTGCGCGGGTGGACGTTGCTGCTGGACGCTGCCGGCGGGTTTCGAGCGGGGGTGCCCGCGGCGCGGATGCATGTGGCGCGGGTGCGGATCGAGTTGCCGCGGCTGCGCGACCGGGCCAATTCGGCGAGTCTGAGCATGACGATCGCGGGGGAGTCGGTGGTCGTGCTGCCGCTCGCGGTGCGGGGGCGGGTGCAGGGGTTTCTCGTGGTGGGGCGGTCTACTCCGCTGACTGCTGCCGAGCAGGCGATTGTCACTACTGCGGTGTCGTTGCTGTGCGCTGAGTTGCATAGTGCGCGCGGGGTGCTGGACAGCGAGCGGCAGCATCGGCTGGCGGTGTTCAAGGCTGCTGTGGCTGGGGATGTCGGGCTGGCCACGGCTATTGGGGACGCGCTGGATACCGACTTTCCGGAGGGGGATCTTCGGGTCGCGATTCTGGGGGTTCCGTCCGGGCATGAGCGGGAGTTGCTCGAGCATGCCGAGGGGGATCACGGGTTGCGGAGTCTGCGGGCGTTGGTGGCCGAATGGGAGCGGGGGCGGGTGGTGGTGTTGATGCCGCCTGCGGAGGGGGATACGCGGACGTTGGAAGCCTTGCTGCGGCGGATTCCGCTGGCTCGGGGCGCGGTCAGTGATCCGACTCCGCCCGGGGAGCTGGCGGCGGCTTGGGAGCAGGTTCGGTCGGTGTTCACCAGTTCGCGTGGGGGTGCTGGGGTGCTGACTTGTGCTGGGGACGTGGCTACCAGCGGCTTGATGCGGTTTCTCGACAACGACGAGGTTCGGGGGTGGGCCCGGGCGTTGCTGGAGCCGGTCACGGACAAGACCGGGTCGGCGAAGATCGATCTGCGGCATACGCTGCGGACGTTTCTGGCGCACAACGGGCAGTCGGATGCTTCGGCTACGGCGTTGGGGATTCATCGGCATACGTTGCGGTATCGGATGGGGAAGGTTGCCGAGGCGCTGGGGAGAGAGGTGGACGATCCGGCTGTTCGGGCGGAGTTGTGGATCGCTTTGCAGTTGGATGATCAGTTGTGAGGGGGCGGCTCGTCGCCCTGGCGGTGCCATTGCGCCCGGGGGCGTGGGGTGCCTCGATGGGCGGGTGCGGCGGCTGCGGTTCGCGAGCCTCAATGAGGTTTTCTCAGTAGCTGTGGTGTGCGGGCTCGCTGCGGCAACGCGCAACGCACGGCTCCGCCTCGCGCCTGGCTCCGCCTCCGCCGACGTACGTGAGCGGACCCTCATTGACTTTGATTCCTCACGGTTCCCCTCACCTGCGGTGCTCACCGGCCGGACCGGCGGGCATCGGCCGGGGGCGGCTTCACCCGCGCCTCGCCAGGCACCCGCGCGGCTTACCGCCCTGCGTCCGGCCCGCCGCAAGCGCCACTGAGAAACCCCAATGTGGCGTTGGGTGCATGGGATGCACCCAACGCCGCATTGGGGCGCATCCCGGCGAAGGCGGCCGAGGCGGCCCGTGAAGGGCTCCTTGAGGGGACAGGTGTCCGTGAAGGGGCCCCTTCACGGCCGGTTGAGCGTCGTGAGAGGAAGCCTC
>NZ_JACGZW010000018.1 GCF_014145675.1 Amycolatopsis dendrobii | reverse complement strand
GAGGGAATCCCATTCCCTCAAGGAGTCCTTCACGGACCGTCTGCCCAGTCACGACGTCAGTTGGCGGTGACGGTTTCTTTCGAGGCTGCCTTGCGCTGCAAGGCTTTCGCGATCGGCTCGACCACTCGCGCGGCGGTCGGCCCGAGGATCGCCATCAGCAGCACGTAAGCCGTCGCCAGCGCGGCCAGTTCGCCGTCCACCGCACCAGCGGTGACCGCCAACCCGGCGATGACGATCGAAAACTCGCCCCGCGCAACCAAAGCCGCTCCAGCGCGGGCGCGGCCGAGCCGTCCGATCTTCTGCCTGCGAGCGGCCCACCAGCCGGTGGCGACCTTCGTCAGGGTCGTGACGACGGCGAGCACCGCGGCCCATCCCAGCACCGGCGGGATCGACGACGGATTGGTGTTCAGCCCGAACACCACGAAGAACATCGCGGCGAACAGGTCCCGCAACGGTTCCAGCAGCCGGGTCGCGTTGTGCGCGGTCGAGCCGGACACCGCGATGCCGAGCAGGAACGCCCCGACCGCCGCCGACACCTGCAGCGCCGACGCGATCCCGGCCACCAGCAGCGCCGCGCCGAGGATCTTGAGCAGGAACACTTCCCGGTCGTCGCTGTCGACCAGTGCCGACACGTAGCGGCCGAATTTGAGCGCGATCACCAAGACCACGGTGATCACCAGCAGCGAGATGCCGACCGCTTCGAGCCCGCCGAGCAGGCTGACGCCGCCGAGGACCGCGGTGAGGATCGGCAGGTACAGCGCCATCACGAGGTCCTCGAACACGAGGATCGACAGCACCACCGGCGTTTCGCGGTTGCCGAGCCTGCCGAGGTCGCCGAGGACCTTGGCGATGATCCCGGACGACGAGATGTACGTGACGCCCGCCATGACGATCGCGCCGATCGGGCCCCAGCCCAGGATCAGCGCGACCGCGGCGCCGGGCGCGGCGTTGAGCACGATGTCCACCAGGCCCGCGGTCCACGACCGCCGCATGCCGGTGAACAGTTCGGCCGCGGAGTACTCCAGGCCGAGCAGCAGAAGCAGCAGCACCACGCCGATTTCGCTGGCGAGGTGGGCGAAATCGCCGATGTCGGCGAGCGGGATCAGGCCGCCCGAGCCGAAGCACAGGCCGCCGAGCAGGTACAGGGGGATGGGGGAGAGGCCGATCCGGCCGGCGAGCCTGCCCAGCGCGCCGAGCACGAAGAAGACCGCGCCGAGTTCGATCAGCGAAAGTGCGGTGTGATCCATCAGCCGTGCTTGAGGATCTTGGCGGCGGCTTCCAGGCCCTCGGACGTGCCGACCACGACGAGCAGGTCGCCCGCGGTGAAGAGGAAGTCCGGCGTCGGCGACGGGTGCACCTGCCCGGCCCGCATCACCGCGACGATCGAGACGCTGGTGCGCGTGCGCATCGCGGTGTCGCCGAGCGAACGGCCGTCGAACGGGCTGTCCGCGGTGATCGGCAGCTGCTTCGTGTTGATGCCCGGCAGCTCGCGGTGCTCCTCGTTCAGCTGCGCCACCAGCTGAGGCGCGCCCAGCAGGTTCGAGAGCGCGCCCGCCTCGTCCGCGGTCAGCGGCAGCGACGCGAGGCAGGCGTCCGGATCGTCGGATTTGGAGACGATCAGCTCGATCTTGCCGTCCCGCTGGGTCACGACGCCGATGCGGCGGCCCGCGCGGGTGGCGAAGTCCTTGCGGACACCGATTCCGGGAAGGGGGGTGACTTCGACGTTCACGTCCGCCACGGTAACTCATTGTCCGATTCGCGGAGTTCAGCCCAGCAGGAACAGTGCCGAGGTGGCGGCCATGAACGCGGCGGTCGCGCCGTGCACTCCGTAGGCCATTCCCTTCTTGCCCTTGTGCCGCAGGATGATCAGCATGTCGCAGACCGGCATGACGGTCGCGGCCAGCAGCAGCCAGCCGGCCAGGTGCGCGCTGCCCGCGAGCATCGCGACGCCGAGGATCAGCCCGGTGCCGATGTCGCGGTTCCCCTTGATCTCGAAGAACGCCGTCGATCCGGTCGGGATCTCCCGCAGGCCGAACGTCGCGGCGGACTTCGCCGGCGCGAACAGATAGTTGAACCCGATGTAGATGATGCCGAGGACGGGGACGGCGGCGAGGACGTAAGCGGTGATCAGCACGGGAACCCCAGGTTGTTAGCAGTGCTAGGAACGAGCGCAACGCTAGCTTAGCGACGCTAGCTTGTCTAGCGGCGCCTGAAATTGCGCCGCGGACACCGCCTGAGGTGCCGGGACCGGCTACGGGCAGAATGAACCGGACTGGGAGTGCGGGACGAACGTGAGGAGAGCATCGGTGACGGGAGCCCTACGTGGGGTGGTCGCGCTGGACGGCCCGTCGGGAACCGGCAAGACCACGGTGGCGCGCAAGCTCGCCGGACGGCTGAGCGCCCGCTACCTCGACACCGGAGCGATGTACCGCGTCGTCACGCTGGCCGTGCTGCGCGCCGGGATCGACCTCGCCGACGAGCACGCGGTCGGCGCGCTCGCGCACGACGCCGACTTCTCGCTCGGCACCGACCCGGAGCGGCCGGACGTCCGGCTGGCCGGCGAGGACGTCGCGGCCGAGATCCGCGGCCCCGAGGTGACCGGCGCGGTGTCGCCGGTGTCGGCCGTCCCGCAGGTGCGCGAGGTGCTCGTCGCCCGCCAGCGCCGGATCATCGCCGACGCGGTCGAGGACGAGGGCGGCATCGTCGTGGAGGGCCGCGACATCGGCACCACCGTCGCGCCGGAATCGCCGCTCAAGATCTACCTCACCGCCTCGGCCGAGGTCCGCGCCGCGCGGCGGAACACCCAGGACTCCGCGGCGGGCCGGGCCTCGAGCGTCGAATCCGCCCGCGAATCGGTGGAGCGCCGCGACCGGATCGATTCCACCCGCGCCGCCTCGCCGCTGCGCGCGGCCGGGGACGCGGTCCAGGTGGACACCTCCGAGCTGACCATCGACCAGGTGATCGTCGCGCTGGCCGAACTCGCCCGCGGCCGGGGCCTGCTGGGCGACTGCCCGGCCGAACCGGCCGCCGCCGAGGCCGGGGTCAGCCGGTGAGCGGGGCCCTCCCCGAGGGGGCGAACGGCCTCCTGCTCGACATCGGGCGCACGGCGGGCCGGTATTATCTGCGTCCGGCGTTCCGGATCCGGGTGCACGGCCGGGACCGGGTGCCCGCCGACGGGCCGCTGCTGGTGATCTCGAACCACAGCTCGAACGTCGATCCGCAGCTCGTGATCGGAATGCTTCCGCGGCGCAGCGCGTTCTTGGCCAAGGCCGAGCTGTTCACCGGGATCGGAGGCCGGTTCCTGCGGGCGATCGGCCAGATCCCGGTCCGCCGCGGCGAGATCGACCGGACGCCGCTGACCACGGCGGTCGGAGTGCTCAAGGCGGGCGGGGCGGTCGGGATCTTCCCGGAAGGCACTCGCGGCGAGGGCGACGTCGGGGCCGCCGAGCGCGGCGCGGCGTGGCTCGTGCGCGCTTCGGGAGCCACCGTGCTGCCGATCGCGATCCGCGGGACGCGCAAGCCCGCCGACGGCAAGCGTCGCTGGCGCCCGCGCGTGGACGTCCTCTTCGGAGAGCCGTTCGCGATGAAGGTCGGTCCGGGCCGCAAAGGCCTGGACCAGGGCACCGAAGAGCTCCGCGCGCAGCTCGCGGCGCTCGTGCAGGCTTTGGACGACTGGCGCGGCGAACACGGGTTCGCCACGCCGTAGGTGAAGTGGGAAACGATGACAGGGTTTGACGCCGCCGACAGTGCGGTGGACGGTCTCGGCGAAGTCGACGGAAGCTGGTCGGACGAGTCCGAGTTCGCCGCGCTCGACGCACAGATCGAGGCCGAGGAAGCCGACGGCCGGGCGGCCGCCGCGCAGCCGGTGCTCGCCGTGGTCGGCAGGCCGAACGTGGGCAAGTCCACGCTGGTCAACCGCATCCTCGGCCGCCGGGAAGCGGTCGTGCAGGACGTGCCGGGCGTGACCCGCGACCGCGTCGCCTACGACGCGTTCTGGGCCGGGCGGCGGTTCACGCTCGTCGACACCGGCGGCTGGGAGCCCGACGCCACCGGCTTGCAGGCCTCGGTCGCGACGCAGGCCGAGATGGCCATGCAGACCGCGGACGCGGTGCTGCTGGTGGTGGACGCGACGGTCGGGGCCACGGCCACCGACGAGGCCGTCGCGCGCGTGCTGCGCCGGTCGAAGAAGCCGGTCCTGCTGGCCGCGAACAAGGTGGACGACGACCGGCTGCTGGCCGACACGGCGTCGCTGTGGTCGCTGGGCCTCGGCGAACCGCATCCGGTCAGCGCGCTGCACGGGCGCAGCTCGGGCGATCTGCTCGACTCGATCATGGCCGCGCTGCCCGAAGCGCCGCGCGAGGCGTGCACGGTGACCGCCGGGCCGCGCCGCGTCGCGCTGGTCGGCAAGCCGAACGTCGGCAAGTCCAGCCTGCTCAACCGGCTTTCCGGCGAGCAGCGCTCGGTGGTCGACTCGGTCGCGGGCACCACGGTCGACCCGGTCGACTCGCTGGTCGAGCTGGACGGCGAGGTCTGGCGGTTCGTGGACACCGCGGGCCTGCGCAAGCGCGTGAACTTCGCCGACGGCGCGGAGTACTACGCCTCGCTGCGGACCAAGACCGCGATCGACGCGGCCGAGGTCGCGCTCGTGCTGCTGGATGCCTCCGAACCGCTGACCGAACAGGACCTGCGGGTGCTGACGATGGTGGTCGAGGCGGGCCGCGCGTGCGTGCTCGTGTTCAACAAGTGGGACCTGGTCGACGAGGACCGCCGGTACGCGATGGTGCGCGAGCTGGACCGCGGCCTCGTGCGGGTGCCGTGGGCGGAGAAGGTCAACGTCTCCGCGCTCACCGGGCGCGCGGTGCGCAAGCTCGCGCCCGCCCTGCGCACGGCGCTGTCCTCCTGGGACCAGCGCGTGTCGACCGGCCAGCTCAACGGCTGGCTGTCCGACCTCGTCGCGGCCACGCCGCCGCCGGTGCGCGGCGGCAAGCAGCCGAAGGTGCTGTTCGCGACGCAAGCGGGCATCCGGCCGCCGACGCTGGTGCTGTTCACCACCGGGTTCCTCGAGGCCGGCTACCGCCGGTTCATCGAGCGGAAATTCCGCGAGCAGTTCGGCTTCGCGGGAAGTCCCGTCCGGGTGAATGTGCGCGTCCGCGAAAAGAAGCAGAAGCCGAAGGCGGGCGGAAAAGCGGCCCGCAACCGCTGACCGGCACACGCCCCAATGCCACATTGGGTGCATTGGACGCACCCAATGTGGCATTCGGTGCGTGAGATGCACCCAATGCCACATTGGGGTTATCCCTTGCCGGACCTGCGGTGCGGTGATGTCCGACACGCGGCCGTTACCCGGACGCGACCTGGGCTTGATTGCCGCGTAAAGTGGACCGTCGCTACGGGCGCCTCATTCGGATGGCCAGCCCGAATGACGCTCGCGAAAGGTGAGTGATGGGCTTGCGCGCCCAGAGTTCGACCCTGTCCACGTTCCGGAATACCGGAGCGCGCCCGGCCGCCGAGGTGGCCCGGTGACGCTGACCGCCGATTCCGGCAGCACCGAAGCCCTGACTCTCGCCGTCGAGGCCGCGCTCTCGCCCGCTCTGTTCGAGACCGCCGCCCCGGCCGCCGAGCGCACCCTTCTGGACATCCTCACCGCGACCGCGGAGAAGCACCCCAACGCCGCCGCGCTGGACGACGGCACCGGCCCGCTGAGCTACCGCAGGCTGATGGAAGAGATCGACGCGTATGCCCGCAAGCTGCGCGAACACGGCGTCGGCCTTGGCGACCGCGTCGGCATCCGGATCTCCTCGGGCACTGCCGAGTTGTACGTCGCCATCCTGGCGACGCTGTCGGTCGGCGCGGCGTACGTGCCGGTCGACGCGGACGACCCCGACGAGCGCGCTGAGCTCGTGTTCGGCGAGGCCGGCGTCGCGGCGATCGCCACCGACGGCGAGATCACCGTCGCCGGGACCTCGAGCGGCGCCACCGGCGAGCCCGGCCCGGCCGACGACGCGTGGATCATCTTCACCTCCGGCTCCACCGGCAAGCCGAAGGGCGTCGCGGTCACGCACGCGTCGGCGGCGGCCTTCGTGGACGCCGAAGCCCAGCTGTTCCTCGCCGACGAGCCGATCGGCCCCGGCGACCGGGTGCTGGCCGGGCTGAGCGTCGCGTTCGACGCCTCCTGCGAAGAGATGTGGCTGGCCTGGCGGCACGGCGCCTGCCTGGTGCCCGCTCCGCGCGCGCTGGTGCGCACCGGCGTCGACCTCGGCCCGTGGCTGGTCGCGCAGGGCATCACGGTCGTGTCGACGGTCCCGACGCTGGCCGCGCTGTGGCCGGCGGACGCGCTGGAAGACGTGCGCCTGCTCATCTTCGGCGGCGAAGCCTGCCCGCCGGAGCTGGCCGAGCGCGTGGCCGTCGAGGGCCGCGAGGTCTGGAACACCTACGGCCCCACCGAGGCGACCGTCGTCGCCTGCGCCGCCCAGATGACCGGCGAGGGCCCGGTGCGGATCGGCCTGCCGCTGCTCGGCTGGCAGCTGGTCGTGGTGAACGAGGCGGGCGAACCGGTCGCCATGGGCGAGACCGGCGAACTGGTCATCGGCGGGGCCGGGCTCGCCCGGTATCTCGACGCCGAAAAGGACGCGGAGAAGTACGCGCCGCTGCCCTCGATGGGCTGGGAACGCGCCTACCGCAGCGGCGACATGGTCCGCGCGGAGCCGGAGGGCCTGCTGTTCCTGGGCCGGATGGACGAGCAGATCAAGCTCGGCGGCCGCCGGATCGAGCTGGGCGAGGTCGACGCGGCGCTGCAGGCGCTGCCCGGCGTGCGCGGCGCGGCCGCGGCCGTCCGCCGCACCAAGGCGGGCAACCAGGTGCTGGTCGGCTACATCGTGCCGGAGGACGGCGAAACCCTCGACACCGACGACGCCGCGACCCGGCTGCGCGCGCAGCTGCCCGCCGCGCTTGTTCCGTTGCTCGCGACCATCGACGACCTGCCGACCCGCACGTCCGGCAAGGTCGACCGCAACGCGCTGCCGTGGCCGCTGTCCACTGTGGACGCGAGCGCGGCCGGGCTGTCGCCCACCGAGGCGTGGCTCGCCGAGGGCTGGAGCGAGATCCTCGGCGTGTCGGTGAGCACCGCCAGTGCCGACTTCTTCACCAACGGCGGCGGCAGCCTCACCGCGGCGCAGCTGATCGCGCGCATCCGCACCCGCCACCCCGAGGTGTCGGTCAGCGACATCTACCAGAACCCGAAGCTGGGCGCGCTGGCCGCGAAGCTGGACGCGCTGAGCGGCGAGGAGACCGAGCGCCGCGAGATCGCGCCGACGCCGCGCCGCGCCGGGCTCGTGCAGTCGCTGCTGATGGTCCCGCTGATGGGGCTCGTCGGGCTGCGCTGGACCGCGCTCGCCGCCGCCTGCTCGAACGTGCTGGCGCTGCTGGGCGTTTCCTGGGCGCCGACGATCAACTGGGCGTGGCTCGTGCTCGCCTGGCTGGTGCTGTTCACCCCTGCGGGCCGGATCGCCATCGCCGCGGGCGGCGCGCGCGTGCTGTTGTCCGGCCTCCGCCCCGGCACCTACCCGCGCGGCGGCAGTGTCCACTTGCGACTGTGGACCGCCGAGAAGCTCGCTGAGTTCAGCGGTGCGGACAGCGTCGCGGGCGCGTCGTGGATGACCACGTACGCGAAGGCGCTGGGCGCGCGCATCGGCAAGGACGTCGATCTGCATTCGCCGCCGCCGGTCACCGGTTTCCTCAAGCTGGGCCGCGGCGCCGCGGTGGAGCCCGAGGTCGATCTGTCCGGCCACTGGGTCGACGGCGACGTCGTGCACATCGGCAAGACGCGGATCGGGGCCGAGGCCAGGGTCGGCGCGCGCAGCACGCTGTTCCCCGGCGCGCGAGTCGGCAAGGGCGCGGAGATCGCCGCCGGGTCGACCGTGCGCGGCGCGGTCCCGGCGGGCCAGCGCTGGGCCGGTTCGCCCGCGGTGCGCTCGGACGTCAAGGACGCGCTGAAGTGGCCGTCGAGCCGTCCGCCGCGCTCGCGGTTCTGGGCTTCGGTGTACGGCGCGACCTCGGTGTTCCTCGGGCTGCTGCCCGGGATCGCCGCGCTGCCCGGCGTCGCGGTGATCGGGTACGCGGTGTCCGGCACCTCGAGCTTGAGCGCCGCACTGGGCCAGGCGCTGCTGTTCGTGCCGGTCGCCACCGTCGCCTACTTCCTGACGTATGCGCTGCTCGTGCTGGCCGGTGTCCGCGCGCTGGGCGTCGGCATGGTCGAGGGCTACCACCCGGTGCACGGCCGCGTCGCGTGGCAGGTCTGGGCCACCGAGCGGCTGATGGGGATGGCCCGCGAAGGCCTGTTCCCGTTGTACGCCAGCCTGTTCACGCCGGTGTGGCTGCGGCTGCTCGGCGCGAAGGTCGGCCGCAACGTGGAGGCGTCCACCGTCCTCGCGCTGCCGAAGATGACCAAAGTGGACAGTGGCGCGTTCCTCGCCGACGACACCATGGTGGCCACCTACGAACTGGGCCGCGGCTGGCTGCACGCTGCCCCGGCGCGGATCGGCAAGCAGGCGTTTCTCGGCAACTCGGGGATGACCGCGCCGGGCCGTTCGGTGCCGAAGCGCGGGCTGGTCGGGGTGCTGTCCTCGACGCCGGCGAAGGCGAAGAAGGGCTCGTCGTACCTGGGCATGCCGCCGCTGCCGGTGCGCCGCGCGGTGGAGGAGAGCGACACCAGCCGCACCTACACGCCGCCGCTGCACCTCAAGGCGGCGCGGGCGCTGGTCGAGCTGTGCCGGATCCTGCCGGTGATGTGCGCGGTCGCGCTGACCGTCGGCGTCGCGGTTTCGCTGCTGGCTCTCGCGTCGTGGGGCGGCTTCTGGGCCGCCGCGCTGCTGGCCGGGCCGGTGCTGCTGGCCGCCGGGATCGTCGCGGCGCTCACCGCGACCGCGGCGAAGTGGCTGCTGGTCGGCAAGTTCCGCGAGATCGACCATCCGCTGTGGAGTTCGTTCGTGTGGCGCAACGAACTGGCCGACACGTTCGTCGAGGCGCTCGCGGTGCCGTGGCTGATCGGGTCGCTCGGCGGCACGCCGCTGCTGCCCGCGTGGCTGCGCACGATGGGCGTCAAGATCGGCCGCGGCGTCTGGCTCGACACGTATTGGCTGCCCGAGTCCGACCTGGTCGAACTGGGCGACGGCGCGACGATCAACCGCGGCTGCGTGGTGCAGACGCACCTGTTCCACGACCGGATCATGACCATGTCGCGGGTGACGCTGGAAGAGGGCGCGACGCTCGGCCCGCACGGGATCGTGCTGCCGGGCGCGAGCATCGGCGCGCGCACCACGGTGGGCCCCGGCTCGCTCGTGACGCGCGGCGACGCGGTGCCCGCGGACACGCGCTGGCTCGGCAATCCGATCTCGGCCTGGCGGCGGTGAGGGCACGAGCGTTGCGGACCCCGTCGCGGCGCCTCATCCTGGAAAGGATCACGGCGGCGGGCGAAGGCGGGTTTCGGTGCGGGTGAACGGGAAAGCGGCCGCGCCCGGAGCGGAGACCTCGGGCGACGGGTACCTTCCCGCGCACGGGAACGGCGGCTACCGGGTCCGGCACTACGACCTCGATCTCGACTATCGCATTGGTCCGAACAGGTTGTCCGCCACGGCGGTGCTCACCTGCGAGGCCACCCAGGCGCTTTCCCGGCTGACGCTCGACTTCGGCGAGTTCCGGGTGTCGCGCGTGCTGGTCGAGGGCAAACCGGCGAAGTACGTGCGGCGCGGGCTGAAGCTGCAGGTCAAACCGGCGCGCTCGGTGCCGGCCGGGACCGTGTTCCAGGTGGAGGTCCGCTACGCGGGCAATCCGCGTCCGGTCGGCAGCCGGTGGGGCGACATCGGCTGGGACGAGCTGACCGACGGCGCGCTGGTGGCGAGCCAGCCGGTGGGCGCTCCGTCGTGGTTCCCGTGCAACGACCATCCGGCGGACAAAGCGAGCTACCGGCTCGCGATCGCCACGTCGTCGCCGTATCTCGTTGCGGCGACGGGGAATCTCGTGTCGCGGTACCAGTCGGCGAGCACCACGAAATGGGTGTTCGAACGGCCTGAGCCGACCTCGACCTACCTGATGAGCGTCCAGATCGGCCGGTACGAGGACCTCGAATTGTCCGGCGGCGCCTGGGTTCCGGAGCGCACGGTCGAGCGTCCCGGCGGCGTCGTCCAGCGGGCCGCGGTGCCGCCGCGGCTGCGGCGGGCGTTCGCGCGGGACTTCGGGCGGCAGGGCCGGATGATGGACGCGCTGGAGGAATGGTTCGGGCCGTACCCGTTCGACGAGTACGTGGTGGTCGTGACCGACGACGACCTCGACGACCCGATCGAGGCGCAGGGGATGGCGATCTTCGGCGCCAACCACGTGGACGGCAAGCGCACGCACGAGCGGCTCGTGGTGCACGAACTGGCGCACCAGTGGTTCGGCAACAGCCTGAGTGTCGCGGACTGGCAGTACATTTGGCTCAACGAAGGCTTCGCCACTTACACCGAGTGGCTGTGGTCGGAGCGGTCCGGCGGTTCGTCGGCGGAAGAGCTGGCCCGGGCGTGGCATGCGCGGGTGCGCGCCAAGCCCGCGGATGTGGCGATCGGCGATCCTGGCGTGGCGCGGATGTTCGACGAGCGGGTGTACAAGCGTGGGGGGTTGACGCTGCACGCGCTGCGCGGGGAGATGGGGGATCCGGCGTTCTTCGCGCTGGTGAAGGCTTGGGCCGTGGAGAACCGGCATGGTGCGGTGACTACGGAGCAGTTCGTGGCGCTGGCGGAGTCCTATGCGGGGCGGTCGTTGCGGGAGTTCTTCGCGGCTTGGCTGGAGCGGGTGGCGTTGCCTGCGTTGTGAGTCGTCGGGGCGGGTGGCTCGTCGCCTGGCGGCGACATCGGCCCTTGGTTGCGTGGGGCACCCCGTTAGCCCATTGTGCTGACGGTTCGGGGGTGCTTGTCAAGGCGGGAAAGATGCCTTGACAAGCACCCCCGAACCGCAGGGCGGCTTTGTATCGGGGTTGGGGGAGGGTCTGGGTGCTCCGATAGTCGGGTGTGCTGGTGCGGTTGGGCGCTTCGATGGTCGGGGTGCACCGGCGGCGGTTGGGCGGCGGGAGTTAGCGCCCCAATGTGGCATTGGGTGCGTCTTGCGCACCCAATGTGGCGTTCGGTGCGTCACATGCACCCAATGCCACATTGGGGCGCATTCTCGGTGGCGGGCGCGGGCGGGCGGGTGGGTGGTCCGTGAAGGGCTCTTGAGGGAATCCGGGGCCGGCGGAGGGGCTTCTCGCGGACGGCGGGGGCGTGAGGGGGACCCTGAGGGAATCAGAGTCAGTGGGGGTGGCCCGCACGGGCTTCACGTATCTGAATGTGCAGCTGCCGGATCCCAGTCATCGGATGTCTGTGCGGCTTTCCGGGTGAACGACTCTGGCTTTCGCCTGCTCTGTCTGGATATATTCCGCTGAACCCGCGCAAGCGGGCGCGAAACGTAATATGAATCCGGAGGGTGTCATGGTCGGGGTGTCGCGGCGGACGGTGCTTCGATCCGTGTCGGTCGCCGCGGGGGCGGCGGCGTTCGGCGGGCTTTGGGCGCAGGGTGCGCCGCCGGCCCCGGCGGCGCAGCGCAGCCCGCACCGGGATGTCGCCATGGACGCGCGGATGCGGTGGCGACGGTTGCCGAAGAACTGGCAGGAAGCGCCGTTCCTGGCCAACGGCTATCTCGGTGTCCAGGCCTACGCCGGGCAGACGCCGCAGGTGCTGAAGTTCATGCTCAGCCACACTCAGGTCCAGGATCAGCGCATCCAGTGGGAAGCGGGGATCGGGCTGTCCCGGTTGCCGATCGGCGCGATCACGCTCGCCTTCGCCGGCGCGATCACCGGCGTCGACTGGACGCTCGACCTGTACAACGCTGAACTCGGCGGCACCATCACTACCACACGCGGGCAGGTCGCGTTCTCCGCCGTGGTGCACAACGATCTTGGCGTCCTGCTCGTCTCGCTCGACCCGAGCGCGGGCGAATCCGGCGCGACGTGGGGTTTCGCCCCGCTGGTCTCGGCGACGACCCGCACGGTGCGCAAGCCGCCGGAGTACACCGCGAATCCCGAACCCGAGCAGACGAACGGGTACTGCGCGCAGCCGTTGACCGCAGGCGGCGGGTACACGACGGCGTGGCGGGAGAAGCGGATCGGCACGAAGCGGTTGTTCGCGGCGGCTGTCGCGTACTCCTTCCCGCGTTCCACGCACACCCGCGACGCCGTGTCGCTGGTCGGCCGGACGCTGGCGACGAACCCGGATCTGCTGCTCGCCTGGCATCGCCGCTGGTGGAACAGCTTCCATCAGCGCAGTTTCGTGTCCGTGCCGGACAAGCAGGTCCAGCGGTTCTACTGGATCCAGCTCTACAAGATCGCCTCGGCGACCCGCAAGGACGGCCCGGTCGCCGCCGAATGGGGGCCGTGGTTCCCGGAGGTCGGCAACAGCTGGACGGCGGTGTGGTGGAACCTGAACGTCCAGCTCACGTATCCGATCGTGAACAGCGCCAACCATCCGGAGCTGGACGCGGTGACCGAGACTTTCCGCCGCGATCACGCGAACCTGGAGGTGTCGGTTCCGCCCGCTTACCGGGACGGCGATACTTACGCCCTTTCGCATCCGGGGGATTGGCGGCTGCGGCCCGGCGGCGTAAGGACGGTCGGCGTTCCGGGGACGACGTCCAAAACGGACCAGACCGGGAACCTGTTGTGGGGCTTGCACAACGTCTGGCTCGCGTACCGCCATCACCTCGACCAGCCGGTGCTGCGCGACGTGCTCTACCCGACGCTCGCGAAGGCGCTCAACTTCTACCGGCACTTCCTCTTCACCGGACCGGACGGGCTCCTGCACCTGCCGCTCACCCGGTCTCCGGAGTACGCCGACGCGGCCGACTGCACGTACGACCTGTCGTTGATCCGCTGGGCCGCGACGACGCTGGTCGACTCAGCGAGGATCCTGCGGCTGAACGAGCCGCGCGTGCCGATGTGGCGGGAGATCGCCACGAAACTCGTTCCGTACCACGAGGATCCGGCCGACGGCGTGCTGATCGGCGACGGCGTCCGGCTCGCTGATTCGCACCGGCACTTCTCGCACTTGCTCTGGCTGTACCCGCTGCGGGAGCGGAACTGGGAGCACCCCGCCGACCGGGACGTCATGACCCGCACCTTCCGGCATTGGGCGGCGGACCAGTCGGCCTGGCACGGCTACAGCTACGCGGCCGCGTCGTCGATGAACTCGGTGATGGACCAGCCCGAGGAAGCCTTGCGGTACTTGAAGTTCTTCCTCGACCGGAACATCGTCGCGGACACCGAACTGACCGCGAACACGATGTACCGCGAGGGCTCGAACTTCGCCATCGAAAGCCCCGTCACCGCCGCACAGTCCGTTGTGGACATGCTGCTGCAAGGTTCCGGGGGAGTGGTGAAGGCATTCCCGTCGGTGTCGGCGAAGTGGCCGGACGCGTCGATCGCCGGGCTGCGTACCGAGGGCGCGTTCTTGGTGGACGCTTCGCGGCGCCGCGGCGTGACGGAGTTCGTGCGGGTGCGCAGCGAAGCCGGTGCCCCGCTGGTGCTCGACCACGGGATCGACGGCGACATCGACGTGCGCGATCAATGGGGCCGGCGGTTGCCCTGGCGGCCGGTCGGGCCCCGGCGGATCACGCTGGAGCTGCGGCGGGGCAGCACGGTCACCGTCACCCCGCGCGGTGCCCGTCCGGACTTCGGGCCGCGTGACGTTCCTTCGCTGGGCACCGTCCCGGCCTGGGGTTTGCCTGACTAGAAACGAGGAGGCTGGCGGACATGGACATCTCGCGCCGGACAATGCTCGGCGGAGCGCTCGCCGGGATCGCCGCCGCAGCGGCCGGGCTGCCGGGGGCCAGCGCGGCGGAACTGGGCCGCGACGGCGTCGACTGGGCGGATTTCCTGGCGACCGCGGACCTGCGCTGGCGGCGGATGCCGAAGACCTGGTACGAGGGCCCTTTCCTGGGCAACGGTTTCCTCGGCTCCGGCATCTACGCCGAACCCGGGCGCAACGCGGTCCGCTTCAACGTCCAGCACAGCCAGGTGCAGGACCACCGGCCGCAGTTCGGGTCGCTGTTCGGACTGGCGCGGCTGCCGATCGGGTACTTCACCCTCGAACCGGTCGGCGCGATCACCGGCCTCGACTGGCGGCTCGACGTCTGGAACGCCGAACTCGCCGGCACGATCACCACCGCGGCGGGCAGCCTGGAACTGCGTGCGATCGTCCACACCGGACAGTCGCTGCTCGCGGTGGAGGTGCGGCCGTCGGAGGGCGAACGCGGCTTCCAGTGGGTGTTCCATCCGGCGAAGGCGATCAGCCCGCGCGCCGATCCGGTGTGGAAGAAGCCGCCGCCGGACGGATACGCGGAGAACCCGCCGGTCCACTTGCAGCAGGCAGGCGACGCGCACCTCGCGGTCCAGCCGCTGCTGGCGGGCGGCGAGCACGTGACGGCTTGGCGTGAGGTCTCTCGCGGCAGCGCGCGGACGCTGTACACGTCGGTCGCGTGGTCGCATCCGGAGAAGACCTCGGCGGTCCGCGCGTTGCAGACCGTGCGGCGGGCGAGCACGCTGGAAGTGCTGACCTGGGACCATCGCCGTTGGTGGCACGACTACTACCGGCGCAGCTTCCTGTCCATTCCGGACACCCGGCTGCAGAGTTTCTACTGGATCCAGCTGTACAAGGTCGCGTCGGCCGCGCGCCGGGAAGCGCCGGTGATGGCTACTTCCGGGCCGTGGCTGGAAAACACGCCGTGGCCCGCGACCTGGTGGAACCTCAACGTGCAGCTGGAATACTGGCTCATCCAAGGTTCCAACCACCTCGAACTCGACGCGGTCAGCTACGCGCTCGGCAAGTACCGGGACCGGCTCACCAGCCAGGTCGCGAAGCCGTACCAGGCCGATTCCGCGGGCATCCCGCGCACCACCGACATGACGCTGCTCAACGGCCTCGCCGACTCGACCAGCGGCTACCCGGTCGGCATCCCCGGCAAGGACACCCCGACGCCCGAGGTCGGCAACCTTACCTGGGCACTGCACAACGTCTGGCTGACCTGCCGGCACACGATGGACCGCCAGCTGCTCCGCGACACGCTGTTCCCGTTGCTGCGCAAGGCAATCAACTACTACCTGCACTTCCTCGCCCCCGGCCCGGACGGCCGCCTGCATCTCCCGGCGACCTTCTCCCCGGAGTACGGCGTGAACGCGCCGGACACCAATTACGACCTCGCCCTGATCCGCTGGGGTTGCCGGACCTTGCTGGACACCGCGCGCGAGCTGCGCATCGCCGATCCGCTGGCGGGCAAATGGCAGCAGGTGCTCGCCACGCTCACCGACTACCCGGCCGACGAGAACGGCTACATGATCGGCGCGGGCGTCCCGTTCGCCAAATCGCACCGGCATTACTCGCATCTGCTGCAGATCTACCCGCTTTACGAGATCACCTGGGAACAACCGGAGCATCGCGAGATCATCGAAACCTCGCTCAACCATTGGGTCGGCTTCGAGGGCGCGTTGCAGGGCTACACGTTCACCGGCGCCGCGTCGATCTCCGCGCAGATGCTCCGTGGCGAGAAGGCCGCGTATTACCTCGACGAGCTGCAAAAACGTTATATCCAACCGAACACGATGTACAAGGAATCCGGTCCGGTCATCGAAACGCCGTTGTCCGCGGCGAAATCCATGCAGGACATGCTGGTGCAGAGCTGGGGCGGCGTCGTCCGGCTGTTCCCGGCGGTGCCGGCGGCGTGGGGTGACATCGCGGTGCGCGACTTCCGGACCGAAGGCGCGTTCTTGCTCAGCGCATCGCGTGAAGGCGGGAAAACGCGCTGGCTGAAGGTGCACAGCGAAGCCGGTTCGCCCTGCGTCCTGAGGCCAGGCATCGACGGCGAGTTGACGGTGACGGACGCGCACGGCCGTCCGCGGCGCTGGCGGCGGCTGGCGAACGGAGACGTGCAGGTCGATCTCGCGCGCGGTCAGGACGCGTATGTCTGCCGCCGCGGCGACCGGCCGGACTTCACGGTCCGGCCGGTCGCGCCCGGCGGGTCGAGCGATCCGTGGGGGATGCCGTGAGCTAACGGGCGAGGAGGCGGCGAAGTGCTTCCAGCAGGCCGGTTCCCGCCGCTGCGTGCCGCCAGGCGATATAGCCGTCCGGCCGGACGAGGAGGCAGCCGTTTTCCTCGATGCCGCTGATCCGGGCCCAGTCTCCGTAGGAATCGCGGGCCTCGGGCGAACCGATGGTCACGACCCGCAGGTCCAGCCCGAGGTCCGCACCGGCTTTCGCGGCGGCTTCACGCCAGGCGCCGCCGGTGAGTCCAGTGAGGACAGTCCACCGGCCGCGGCCGACGGTATCCAATGTGGACACTCGGCGACCGTCCGGGCCGACGAGCCAGACGTGCGGCAGTTTCGCGCCCGGCGTGGTCGTCGGACGGTGGTACAGCTCGGGATCCCGGTCCGCCGCGGGCTCGACGCCATCCGGGAGGACCGCGTTCGAGACGTACCGCTGGTCCATCTCGACGCCGTGCGCGTTGAACTCGTAGTTCTTCAGCTCGATCGCCGCCTGCAACCGCTTCCGCCGCAGGGCTCCGTCCTCGGTGGCGGCGGTGCAGGCGGCGAGACCGGCGGCGATGGCGTCTGAATCGGTGTCGCCGTCGATGCCGAGCGCGGCGAAAATCGGCCCGAACTGGTCGCGACTGAGGTTCGCCCGGTCCACGATCTGCTTGCCGACCGGGGCGCGCTCGGCGCTGTAGCTGTCGAGAAGTCCTTCGCCCGCCTCGCCGCGGACCACCATCGCGAGTTTCCACGCCAGGTTGTACGCGTCCTGCACCGAGGTGTTGGACCCGAGCCCGTTGGACGGCGGATGCCGGTGCACCGCGTCGCCCGCGCAGAAAACGCGGCCGGACGAGTACTGCGTCGCATAGCTGTGGTTGACCGTCCACAGTGAAGTCGAAGTGATCTCCACCGGGAGGTCGGGATCGCCGACCAGGTCGCGGACGATTCTGGCCGCTTCTTCGGCGCTCACGCCGGGCGGTGGCTGCGCGATGTCGTAACCCCAGGTCAGCAGCCATTCGTTCCACGGCCGGACCATCCGCACGAGACCCATCCCGATACCGCCGAGATGCGCGCCCGGCCGCATCACCCAGTACAGCACGCTCGGCCGGTGCGCGACGTGCTCGGAAAGGTCGGCGGTGAAAGTGATGTTCATGCTGCCGGCTTTGCCGGACTGGCCGTCGATCGGCAGCCCGGCTTGCTCGGCGACGCGGCTGCGGGCGCCGTCCGCGCCGATCAGGTAACGGGCGCGGAGAGTGAACTCGTCGCCGCGAACCCGGTCCAGCAATCGCGCGGTCACGCCGTCATCGTCTTGGGCGAAGTCGAGGAATTCCGTGTCCAGGCGCAGCTTCGCCCCGCGCGCGGCGGCATTCGCGGCCAGGATCGGTTCCAGGTAGGTCTGCGGCAGGTCGATCAGGTGGCACGGGCTCGCCGCCGCGTATTCAGTCGCCGAGCGATCAGCGGTGCCCCAGCTGGCGATCCGGCCGATTTCCTCGCCCACGAGCGACGTGCACAGGACGGTGTCGCCCATCAGCTCCGGGGGAGTGCCTTGCGCGAGCGCCTGGTCTTCGATGCCGAGGTCGCGCAGGACCTCCATCGTGCGCTGGTTGGTGATGTGCGCGCGGGGCGTGTGCGCCATCCAGCCGTATCTGGTCGCGAGCACGGTGCGGACGCCGTAGGTCGCGAGCAGCAGCGCGGCGGAACCGCCTGCCGGGCCGCTGCCGACCACGAGGACGTCGGTGTCATACCTGGTCATGATGGGTTCCCGGGGAGACGCGGAAGGTGAAATCGAGGCGGCGCCAGGGTTCGCGCCCGTCCGGCGCGGGGCCGGTCTGTTCGGCGAAGTCGACGATCAGGCCGTCCTTCACGCCGAACACGGTGTCCGAATCGAGGTAGTCGCCGCCGCGGACGAACAGCTGGGTCACCAGCGTGCGGTAGCCCGGTTTGGCGATCATGAAGTGCACGTGCGGCGCGCGGAACGGATGCCGTTCGGTCGCCGTGAGCATGCCGCCGACCGGGCCGTCGTCCGGGATCGGGTACGCCGAGGGCACGATCGTCCAGAACCGCAGCCGCCCTTCGGCGTCGGTCCGGAACCGGGCGCGCAGCACCGGGCCGTCCACATCGGGCAGCTGGACGTCGTAGAAACCGTCCTCATTGGACTGCCATACGTCCACTGTCGCGTCCGGCACCGGGGTTCCGTCCGGTTCGGTAACCTGGACATCAGTCCACAGTGGAGTGCCCGGCAATCCTTCGGCGAGATCCGCGCCCTGCTCGGTTTCCGGCGGTCCCTCCACATAGAACGGACCCAGTACGGCCGACGGCGTGGTGTCCGGCGTCCGCGAGTTCGTGAGCACGTCGACCACGCTCGAAACGCCGAGGATGTCCGACAGCAGGATAAACTCCTGCCGCGTGTCGGAGCTGATTTGCCCGGTACGAGTAAGGAAGCCGATCGCGTACTCCCACTCCTCCTGAGTGAGATCGGTGCGCACGACGTACGAATGCAGCGTGCGGACCAGCTCGGACAGCAGTTCGCGCAACCGAGGATCCGGTGTGCTGGCAAAGCTGTCCACGACCTCCTGGGTGAGCCCACGCAAATCAGGCGGCGTGCCTTCCGCCGGGTCCGGACGAGTGCCGGACCACGCGTGCCGCAGCAGGTCTTCGATGCCGTCGCGGGTGAGTTCGCGCGGATTCGGGTAAGGCGCGGCGGCGGCCAGTTCGGCGGCCTTGGCGAGATCGCCTTCGGCAAGGCCGATTTCGGCCAGCGAACGCGGCACCGGCAGACCGGCGATCAGGTCGAACATCGCGGTCGGCGCGTCCGGCGCACCGAGCGCTTCGGCGATCCGCCGCATCGCGTCGGCGGCGTTCGGCGCGTTGTACGCCATGGCGTGCGGAAGAACGATCGTGTGCGTTTCCGCGTGCGGCAGCCCGAAACTGCCGCCGAGGGTGTGGCACAGCTTGTGGTGCAAACCCATCCCGACCGAACCCAGGCACGAACCGGCCAGCCACGCGGCGCGCAGCGCGTCCGTTCGAGCGTCCGCATCGGACGGATCGGCGGCGATCCGCGGCAGCGCGGCGGCGAGCAACCGGATCGCTTCCAAGGCGAACTGGTCGACGATGGGGTTGGCCTGCGCCGAATAGAGCGCTTCGACCGCGTGCGCCATCGCGTTGACACCGCTGGTCAGCGAGGTCGGCACGGGCAGGCCGAGCGTGAGGTCGACGTCGTAGACGACCACCTCGGGCAGCACCTTCGGCGACGACTGGGTGGTCTTGCGCCCGTTCTCGGTCTGGCCGACCACCGGCGTCATCTCGGACCCGGCGTAGGTGGTCGGCACGATGATCTGCGGGAGGTCGGTGCGCAGCGCGAGCGCCTTGGCCAGCCCGGTCGCGGACCCGCCGCCGATCGCGACGACGCAGTCCGCGGAGTGCTCGGCGACCAGCGCGAGCGCGCGTTCGGTGACCTCGACCGGGGTGTGCATCGTGGGCTCGCCGAAGCGGGCGGCGAGCAGCGGGCCGAGCGCCTCAGCCGTGCGATCGGCTGCCTGAGCAGCGGACTTTCCGGCCACCAGCAGCACCCGGCCGGCTTCGAGCCGCCGCACTTCGTCGGGGACGACGGCGAGCGTGCCGCTGCCGAACACGACCCGGGCCGGGTTGGCGGTGTAGGTGAACATCGACGGTCCTTCCACGCGGGTACGTCGAGTATCCGGGTGGCGAAGACCCCGCGCCTGCACAGACGTGCTGAGCGGACTGCACGAAACGCGCGTCAGCCGTCCCGGCGCAGCGCGGCGGGCGTGGTGCCCAGCTGGGCGCGCAGCACCCGGGTGAGGTGTTCCTGGTGGGAGAAACCGCAGCGCACGGCGATGTCCGCGATCGGTTCGGTGCCGGTGCGCAGCAGCAACCCGGCTTGTTCCACGCGCAGCCGCAGCAGGTAGCGGTGCGGCGGCAGCCCGGTGCGGGCCTTGAACCGCCGGGCGAACCGGCTGACGCTCAGCCCGGCCGCCGCGGCCAGCTCGGCCAGACCGAGCGGTTCGGCGAGCCGTTCGTCCATCAGCTCGCGCACCTGGGCGAACTGCCGGTCAGTCAACGCCTCGACCGGCCTTGCTGCCGGGGGAACGCCCGGCCCGGCCCGGTGCTGCCGCGCGAGCTGCGCGGCGACGAGCGCGCCGAGCTGATCCGCATACGCGCGGGCACCCGGCTCCCACTCCCGCACGACCCGGTCGAGCGCGAGAACGAGCTGTTCGAGCAGGGGATCGACGCTGCCGAGCTCGTCGGCCAGCCGGACCGGAGCGTCCGATCCGGCGGCCTCCTGCACCGCCGAGTCCGGCAGGTACACGTGCAGGGTGTCGAGTTCGCCGCCGAGCTCCACCGACAGTTCCTGGTGCGACGGCTGGAGGAAGAGCCCGCCCGCCGGGATCCGCCTGCTGCGCTCGCCGGGCGACCCGACGCCGCGGCGGACCGTCACGGGACCGGCGAGATGCAGGATCAGCTGGTGCGTGCGAGCGGGCCCGAACTCCGCGCGATACGGGAGTTCGCGCTGTTTGGACAGGTAGATCCGGTCCCAGCCGAGACCCGCGCTGGTGCGTTCCGGGCGGATCCACGGCAGGGAAAGGATGCCGTTCGTGTCGGCAGGCCCGAGCTCGCCCACGGCGTCCTCCTCTTCGAGGGTCCCGTGGGCGAGGGTACCGCTCAGAGCGGGTTGAACACGCCCAGCGGCGCGGTGCAGAACGGCCCGCCGACGTACTCGGCCGCGGCGCCGGTCGGCGCGGGCTTGTCCGCCAGCTGCTCGGCGTAGACCTCGGCGTTGTCGTGGGACTTGTAGCCCAGCGCCTCGGCCTCGGCAAGCGAGTAGACGCGGCGGGTGTTGTCCGAGACGCCCCAGATCATCCGGTAGCCCGGCGACGGCGCGCTCAGGCACGCCTCGAACAGCCGCGCCCCGTCGTCCGGCGACAACCAGCTGGTCAGCCCGCGGATGCCGAGCGGCAGCGGGGTCTCGAAGCACGAGCCGATGCGGATGACGATCACGTCCATGCCGAACCGCGACGCATACAGGCTGCCCAGCGCTTCGATGGCGGCTTTGCTTACGCCGTAATAAGTGTCCGGCCGGCTGCTGGAGTCGGCGGGCAGCCCGTTCTCGCCCGCGTCGGCGTTGCGGCGGAAGCCGACGGCGTGGTTGCTCGACGCGAGCACGACCCGGCGGATCCCGGCTTCGCGCGCGGCTTCGAGGACGGTGTGCGTGCCGTTGATGTTGACGTCGAGGGTGGCGTCCCAGGACGCCTCGCGGCTGAGCCCGCCGAGGTGGATCAACGCGTCCGCGCCCGCGCAGGCGGCGGCCATCGCCTCGGGGTCGGTGACCGAGCCGGTCACGATCTCGACCGCTTCGCCGTCCTCGGCGGCGGGCTGCTCGGCGAGGTCGAGCAGCCGCAGCACCCGGCCTTCCCGGCGCAGCCGCGGCCGCATCAGGGTGCCGACGACGCCGGCCGATCCGGTGATCAGCACACGCTGGTCTGGCATGGATTTCCTCTCACGAAAGCTCGTGAGTGCCTGCGCCGGTTCTGACCGGCGCCGACGCTCACGAGGGACACGGGTGGCGGCGGTCAGCGGATTCCGGCGCGGCGCAGCTGCTGGCCGAGCTCGGCGGTGGTTTCGGCCAGCAGCTCGCCGACGCGTTCGACGTCGGCGTCGGTGACCTTGCCCAGCGGCATCGAGCAGCTCATCGCGTCGGTGCCGGGGATGCGGTACGGGATCACCGCGGCGACGCAGCGAACGCCGAGGGTGCCCTCTTCGATCTCGGCGGCGTACCCGCGTTCCCGGGTGCGCGCGAGGTCGGCGTGCAGCGCGTCGAGCGTGGTGATGGTGTTCGGGGTGAGCGCGACCAGCTCCTCGGGCATGAGCGCCTCGACCTCTTCGTGGGTCAGTTCGGCGAGCAAGGCCTTGCCCAGCGCGGTCGCGTGCGTGGGCAGGGTGCGGCCGACGCGCGAGATGAGGTGCGTGGAGTGCTGCGACTCGCGCGTCTCCAGGTAGACGACCTCGGTGCCGTTGCGGCGGGCGAAATGCGCGGTGAAGCCGGTCTTCTCGCGGATGCGCTCCAAAGCTTCGGTGGCGTAGGGGACGATCGCGTCGCGGTCGAGGTAGGCGGTGCCGCAGATCAGCGCGCGCACGCCGAGCCGGTAGCGCGCGGAGTTCGCGTCCGCCTCCAGCCAGCCCGCGTCCAGCAGGGTGCGCAGCAAACCGTGCAGACTGGAGCGGGGGAATCCGGTGCGCGCATGGAGATCCGACAGCGACAGCCACACGTCGTTCGCGGCGAACGTCTCGATCAGGTCGATGGCGCGCCGCGCCGACTTCACGCCCGCGGACTCCGCGGGAGCGGTGGCGGGGTCCGTCTTCTGCGCCATGCGCGTCCTCCAACCGGGCCGTTGACTTGTGAGTCCGGCCATATTAGCGTCCCGAACAGCGTTCTTGTGGGTGAACATAGTCACGATAACAGACTCCATTCAAGAATGTGAACATTGGAGCAGAAACTGATGGCACAGACCGAGATCGAGCTGGACGGCTTGCTGGCGTTCCCGCTGACCCCGTTCACCGAAGACCTCGAGCTCAACCTCGACGGGTTCGCGGAGAACGTGGAGAGCCACATCGCCGCCGGTGCGGGCGCGCTGTTCGTCGCGTGCGGCACCGGGGAGTTCAGCTCGCTGTCGGTCGACGAGGTCGCGGCGCTGCTGGCCAAGGCGCGCGAGGTCGCCGGCGGGCGAGTCCCGGTGTGGGTCGGCGCGGGCGGCGGTGCCGCGGGTGCGCGCGCGGGTGTCGCGGCGGCGCAGGCGGGCAACGCCGACGGGGTGCTGCTGCTTCCGCCGTACCTGGTCACCGGGCCGCAGGACGGGCTGGTCGACTACGTGCGCTACGCGATCGGCGACACCTCCGTGCCGGTGATCGTCTACCACCGCAGCACTGGCGTCTTCACCGCGCCGGCCGCGGTGAAGCTGCTGGACATCCCGTCGGTGGTCGGGATCAAGGACGGCTACGGCGACGTCGAAGCGATGACCCGGATCGTCACCACGATCCGCGCGCTCGGCACGCGGCGTTCCGCGGACTTCTTGTTCTTCAACGGTTTGCCGACCGCGGAAGTGTCCGCGAAGGCGTATGCGGCGGCTGGCGTCGCGCGCTACTCCTCGGCGGTGCACTGCTTCGCGCCGGAGATCGCGCACCGCTTCCACCGCGCGCTCGCGGAGGACGACAACGCGACGATGGACGCGCTGCTCGCCGGGTTCTACCTGCCGCTGGTGGCGTTGCGCGACGAGACGCCCGGCTTCGCGGTGTCGCTGGTCAAGGCCGCCGCCCGGCTGCGCGGCGACAAGGTCGGCACTGTCCGGCCGCCGCTGATCGAGCCGACGCCCGAGCAGATCGACCGGCTGGGCAAGGTCGTCGAAAACGGTTTCGCCGTGCTGAAAGGCCTCTGATGAAGATCCGGGACGTGGTGCTGACCCCGGTCGCCTTCGCGGACGCACCGCTGCTCAACGTGATGGGCGTGCACGAGCCGTTCGCGTTGCGCAGCGTGGTGCAGGTGGTGTGCGACGACGGCGTGGTCGGCCTCGGCGAGTCTTACGGCGACGCGGCGTTCCTTGGCGAGGTGCGCAAGGTGCTGCCGGAACTGGCCGGACACGGCATTTTCGACCTGCCGGGCCTGAAGCGGATCATCGCGCGCACGCTCGCCGGAACGGTGCTGACCGACGAGCACGGCCTGATCGGCGGATTCTCCATCCGCAAGACGATCGCCAGCGTGTACTCGCTGTTCGAGGTCGCCTGCCTGGACGCGCAAGGCCAGTTTCTCGGCCGTCCGGTCGCCGACCTGCTCGGCGGCAAGGCTCGCGACGCCGTCGACTTCTCCGCGTACTTGTTCTACAAGTACGGCGCGCACCTCGACGCGGACGAGGACAGCTGGGGCGAGATCCTCACCCCGGAAGCGCTGGTCGGCTCGGCGCAGCGCATGGTCGACGACTACGGGTTCCGTTCGATCAAGCTCAAGGGCGGGGTTTTCGCTCCGGAGCAAGAGATCGAGGGCATCCGCGCGCTCGCTTCGGCGTTCCCCGGGCATCCCTTGCGCATCGACCCGAACGCGGCGTGGACGCCCGAGACGAGCATCCGCGTGGCCGCTGAACTCGACGGCGTGCTGGAGTACCTCGAAGACCCGACGCCGGGCATCGAGGGCATGGCGCGCGTCGCACGCGAGGCGAGCATGCCGTTGGCCACCAACATGTGCGTGGTGAACTTCGGCGACCTGGAACCCGCCTTCCGGGCGCGCGCGATCGGTGTTCTCTTGTCCGACCACCACTTCTGGGGTGGAATGCGCGACACTCAGGCGCTGTCGGTAGCCTGCGAGAGCTTCGGCGTCGGGCTGTCCATGCACTCCAACAGCCACCTCGGAATCAGCCTCGCCGCGATGGTCCACGTCGCGGCTGCCACCCCGCACCTGACGTACGCCTGCGACACGCACTGGCCATGGAAGACTGCCGACGTGATCGAATCGGGCGTGCTGGATTTCGTCGACGGGGCAGTGGCGGTTCCGGACCGGCCCGGGCTCGGGATCACGCTGGACCAGGACGCGCTCGCCAGGGCGCACGAGGACTATGTCCGATGTGGACTGACCAAACGGGACGATGTGACATACATGCGCAAGTACACGCCCGGCTTCGAACCGAACACGGCGAGGTGGTGAACCGGTGAAGGTGACCGGATACGCGTATCCGTGGGACGTGCTCGGCGACACCGCGTTCGCCGAGCGGGCGCAGGATCTCGGGGTGGACGAGGTCGCCGTGGCCTTGGCCTACCACAGCGCCCGCGCCGCGACCCCGTGGTCGACCGAGCGGACCTCGGTGGTCGCGCGCACTGCCGCTCTCTACCGCCCGGTGCGCGCGGAAGCCTGGTCGGACCTCGTGCCCGCCACGCCGGATTGGGTCTCCGGGGAAGACAGCGGCGGCGATGCGGTCCGCCGGCTCAACGACGCCGGAATACCGGCTGCCGCGTGGATCGTGCTCACGCATAATTCGCAGCTGGGCACCGAATTCCCGCAGTACGCGGTGCGCAACTGCTTCGGCGAGTCGTACCCGTGGGCGTTGTGCCCCGCGCAGCCCGCAGTACGCGAGTACGCAGCGACGCTCACCGCGGAATCCGTTGCAGGACTGAAGCTTTCGTCAGTGCTGCTGGAAGCGTGCGGCCCGCTCGGCGGCGTGCACCAGCACCAGCACGAGAAGACCGACGGTGTGTGGGCTCCCGCTGCCGCTCGGCTGTTGTCGATCTGCTGCTGCGACGCCTGTGCGGAAGGCTGGACCGGCCTCGACCCGTCGGAGGTCCGGGAAACCCTGCGCGCCGAGGTGCAGCGGCTGATCGCTACGGCGGATTTGTCGGTGGGCGAGGACAGACTTCCGGGCGAGCTGAAGGAAAAACTGCTGTCTGGTCGGCAGCGGTCGACCGACGCGCTGCGGGCTGCGGTCTTGGCCGTGCTGGAGCCGGGTACGCGGATCGTGCTGCACGGCGCACTCGACCCGTGGGTGACCGGCGCGCTGCCCGGCTTGACCCCGACAGCCGCCGACGACGCCGAGACGGTCGTGCTGCAGAACTGGGCCCCGGGCCAGGCGAGCGTTGACGCCGTCGCGGCCGCACGGCACGCGCTGCCCGACCGGGTCGCGATCGGCAGCTACATCACGGCGGTCGGGGCGAGCGCGGTGCCGGATATCGGGGCTTATGTGGGCGAGCTGGCGAAGGCTGGCGCTACGGAACTGCATCTGTACCACTTGGGCCTTGCCGGGCCTGCGCGTTGGCCGGATCTGCACGCCGCTACCGCTGCTGCGCACTCGGTGTCGTGAGGAGCTGCTTTGAGTCGCGAAGTTTTTGCCGCGGAGCGGGGACGCGTGCTCGCCGGGTGTCGTGAACCTGTGCGGCGAGGAGCTGTGTCGAGTCGCGAGATGTCCGCTCTGGAGCGGGGAAGGGCGCGGGCGGCCGCTGGGCCGTTGGCCGGGGCGGGCCGTCGCCGGGTGCTCGGTGCCGTGAAGTTCGTGCGGCACGGAGCTGCTCCGAGCCGCGAAACCCCCGCCCCGGAATGGGAAAGCGTGCTGGCAGCCGCCCCGCGGTCGGTCGAAAACATCCCGGCTGACCGAGCCGAGTGCCGCGCCGCAGCGCGCTCGGCGTCCTGAACCTGTTTGACGAGGAGATCCATTGAGCCGCGAAACTTCCGCCCCGGAACTGGAAAGCGTGCTGGCCGCCGCTGCCGCAGCCGCCCGGCCGTTCGCTGAGAGCACCCCGGCCGACCGGGCCCAGTGGCTGGCCGCAGCCGCGGATGCGCTCGACGCCGCCGCTGATGAGCTGATTCCGTTGGCGCACCAGGAAACCCGCCTTCCGGCCGCCCCGCGGTTGAAGGGCGAACTCGCGCGCACCACGTTCCAGCTGCGGCTGTTCGGCGAGGTGCTGCGGGACGGCGAATTCCTGGGCGCGACCGTCGACCACGCCGACCCGGCCTGGCCGATGGGCGCCCGGCCGGACCTGCGCCGGGTGCTCGTGCCGATCGGGCCGGTGCTCGTGTTCGCCGCGAGCAACTTCCCGTTCGCGTTCAGCGTCGCGGGCGGCGACACCGCTTCGGCGCTGGCCGCGGGGTGCCCGGTGGTGCTCAAAGCGCATCCGGGCCACGAAGAGCTCTCGACGCGGACCGGCGAGATCGTCGCGCAGGCATTGACCGCCGCGGGTGCGCCGGAGGGTGCGTTCGCGGTGATCCACGGCGTGGAACAGGGTGTGGCGGCGCTCAAGGACCCGCGGATTTCCGCCGCCGCGTTCACCGGTTCGGTGCCGGGCGGGCGCGCGCTGTTCGACATCGCGGTCTCACGGCCGACACCGATTCCGTTCTACGGCGAACTGGGCAGCGTCAACCCAGTCGTGGTCACGCCGGGCGCGGTGGCCGCGCGCGGCGAAGCGGTGGCGAAGGGCTACGCCGGGTCGTTCAGCCTCGGCGCGGGCCAGTTCTGCACCAAGCCGGGCCTGCTCTTCCTGCCCGAGGGCCACGGGTTGGACGACACCCTGCGCGAGGCCGTCAGCGCGGTGGCTCAGCAGGAAATGCTGAACGACCGCATTGCCGCCGGGTTCGCGCAGAAGCTCGCGGACCTGCGCGCGGTGTCGGGCGTCGAGTCGGTAGTGGAAGGCGCACAGGACGGCGATGCGTTCACCCCGTCGCTGCTGGCCACCACCGCGAAGGAATTCCTGGCCGGGGGAGAGGCGGTCCGCGAGGAGCACTTCGGACCGGCGTCGCTGATCGTCACCTACTCCGACCAGGCAGAACTGACCGAGGTGCTGGACAGCCTCGAACCCGGCTTGACCGCGACAGTCCAGGGCGAGGACAGCGACGCCGACTTCGTGCGTCCGCTGCTGCCCTCGCTCGCCAGGTTGGCCGGACGGCTGCTGTGGAACGACTGGCCGACCGGCGTCACGGTCAGCTGGGCCCAGCAGCACGGCGGCCCGTACCCGGCGACGACCGCTCCGACCACGACGTCGGTCGGCACAGCCGCGATCGAACGCTTCCTGCGTCCGGTGGCCTGGCAGAGCTTCCCGGACGCGCTGCTGCCGGAAGCCCTTCAGGAAGCGAACCCGTGGCAGTTGCCGCGCCGTGTCGACGGAACGCGCTGAGCAGAGCCCCTCGTGCGCGGCAATCGCGGTTCTGACCGGGATTGCCACGCACAACCAACCCCACTGGGAGGCACCGTCATGCCCGTGAACCGCAGAACCGCACTGCGTGGCGGTGCCATCGCCGCCGCGTCGGCCGCGCTCGTCGCCACGGCGCGCCCGGCCTTCGCCGCACCTGCTGCTGATCCGCTGAAGAAGATCGTGGCTGGCTACCGCGAGCTGCAGACCGGCATCAACCGCCCGTCGCCGGAACGCACGGCCGCGCTGAAGAACCTCGGCCGGGTCGCGAAGTCCTACTACGACGGCATGTCGGTGTCCGGCAACGGTCCACTGTGGACTGACCTGCCGCTCGGTCCCGGCAGCGACTACACGACGTCGATGTATGCCCGGCTGCGCGCGATCGCCGTCGACTGGGGAACGCCGGGCAGCACGCTTTCCGGCGATCCGAAGGTGCTCGACGGGATCAAGAAGGCGCTGGAGCTGATCTACGCCAGCCAGTACAACCCGCGGGTCGGCGAGATCGGCAACTGGTACACCTACGAGATCGGCGTGCCGTACTACCTGCTGCACACCCTCGTCACGGTCGCCGACCAGCTGACCGCCGACGAACTGGCGCGGTATGTCAGCCCGATCAAGCGGTTCGTCGGCAACCCGAATCTGCGCGCGAACAACCCGAAGGTCGTCGAAACCGGCGCGAACCGGGCGGACAAGGCGCTGATCTCGATCGTTTCCGGCGCACTGACCGGCGACACCGCGTGGATCCGCACCGGCATCGACGCGATCACCGACGTCGCCGGCGGGGGAGCGGCCAGCGTCCTGGCGAAGCTGGACCGCGCCGCGGGCGACGGTTTCCACGCCGACGGCTCGTTCATCCAGCACGACACCATCCCCTACCCCGGCCACTACGGCATCGTCCTGCTGACCGCGCTCGCCGGGACGATCCACGTCACCGAAGGCACCGAGTACGCGCTGCCGGACGAGCTGACGCAGAAGGTGTACGCACTGGTAGGCGACACGTTCGCGCCGTTCGTCTACGCGGGTGCGCTGATGGAGCCGGTGCGCGGGCGGATGCTGTCGCGGCAGGGCGAAACCGGGCACGACATCGGGCACCAGCTGACCGTCGCGACTCTGGTTCTCGCTCGATCGGCGACCGGGACCGTGAAGACCGAGCTGTCCGGGCTCGCGGCCAAATGGATCAAGGAGGGCACGTACGCGCCGTTCCTGGAGATCCCCGATCCCGAACGGTTCGCGCCCGGCCCGGACCTCGTCGCGACGCCAGGCATCGAGTTCGCCCAGGAGATGCTCGCCGGACGCGTGCGGCCCGCGCCGATCGTCGCGACGCACCGGATCTTCGGGCAGCAGGACCGGATGGTGCACGTGACCGAGGGCTGGTCCGCGTCTCTCGGCGTCGGCTCCACGCGGATCTCGCGCTACGAGTCGATCAACGGGATGAACCTGCACGGCTGGCACGTCGGCGACGGCGTGCTGTATTTGTTCCTTCCCAACGCGAAAGGACACTACTCGGACGCCTATTGGCCGACCGTCGATCCGGCGCTCCTGCCGGGCACCACCGCGAAGGCTGGCCCGCCGGGTCCGCTGGCGGCGACGCCGTTGACGACGAAAGCGCACGTCGGCGGCGTGCGCTGGGACGCCCGGCACGGCGCGTACGCGATGGATTTCGTCTCCGAAGACGGTTCGCTGACTGCGAAGAAGTCGTGGTTCTTCACGCCGGCGGGCATCGTCTGCCTCGGCGCGGGGATCACCGACACGTCCGGGCAGGCGGTCCGGACGACGATCGAAAACCGCAACCTCGGCGAAAACGGCCGCGGCACGTTGCTGGCCGACGCGCGCGTGGTCGGCGATTCGAGCACGCTGCACCGGCCGCGCTGGCTGCACCTCGACCACGTCGGCGGGTACGTCCTGCTCGACAACGCCGAGGTCACCGCGTTGCGCGAAGACCGGACCGGCGGGTGGCGCGACGTCGACACCGGTGCCAACACGAAGGGCACAACGACCCCGAACACGCGGCGGTACCAGAAGCTGGTGATCGAGCACGGCGCGAAGCCGGTGGACGCGAAGTACGCGTACGCGGTCCTGCCCGGCGCGTCGGTGGCGGGGACGGTCGCGTCGGTGCTCGCGTGGCGCGTGCGGGCCAATACGCGCGCTGTCCAGGCTTTGCGGCTGTGGGATAACACACTGCTCGCAAACTTCTACAGTGCGGGTACCGTAGACGAAGTATCAGTCTCAGGACCCGCTTCGGTGGCGCTCGGCCGGGACAGTCTCGCTGTTTCCGACCCGACGCAGCTGCAGGACAGCGTCCGCGTGACGGTACGGCGGCGCACGGTGGAAGTTCCGCTCAAGGACACCTTCGGCGCCACCACAGTGGTTTCCCTGCGGTGAACCCGGTTTTCCCCGCCGGGCCGGTGGTTCCCGGCCCGGCCCGGCGGGGCCCCACTTGCTCGCGGCCCGGGCCGTAAGGTGGGCTGGAGTCGCTTCTCTCGGGGAGGAATCGTGGCGCATTTCGACGTCCTGGTCGTCGGAGCCGGGCTGTCCGGCATCGGCGCGGCCTGCCGGCTGCAGCAGCAGTCCCCGGACCGGACCTACGCCGTCCTGGAAGCGCGCGACACGATCGGCGGAACCTGGGACCTCTTCCGGTACCCGGGCGTGCGCTCCGACTCGGACATGTTCACCCTCGGCTACCCCTTCCGGCCGTGGCGCAAGGAACAGGCGATCGCGTCCGGCGCCGAGATCCTCGAGTACATCCGCGACACCGCCGCCGAACACGAGATCTCCCGGCACATCCGTTTCGGGCATCGGGTTGTCCGCGCGTCCTGGTCGTCCTCCTCGGCCCGCTGGACAGTAGAAGCCTCACACGACGGCGAGGCGGTCACCCACACCTGCTCCTTCCTGTACCTGTGCAGCGGCTACTACAGCTACGAGAACGGCCACGTCGTCGACTTCCCCGGCCGCGCCTCGTTCCGCGGCGAGATCGTGCACCCCCAGTTCTGGCCGGAAGAGTCGGACTTCACGGGCAAACGAGTCGTAGTGATCGGCAGCGGCGCCACCGCGGTGACCTTGGTGCCGGAACTGGCTTCCACGGCGAAGTCGGTGACGATGCTGCAACGCTCGCCGAGCTACGTCCTGGCCCGCCCGTGGACGGACTCGCTCGCCCGCCGCCTCCGCCGATTCCTGCCTTCGCGGCTGGCTTACCACGCAGTGCGGGCGAAGAACGTCCTCGTGACGACGTTGCTGTACCAGTTCTCGCGCCGACAACCCCAACGCGCGGCGGCTTTCCTGCGCGAAGCAGCCGCGAAGCAACTGCCTGCCTCGATCCCCGTCGACCCTCATTTCTCTCCCCGGTACCGGCCCTGGGACCAGCGACTCTGCCTGACCCCTGGCGCGGATTTCTTCCGCGCCCTCCGCAGCGGCCGAGCGGACATCGTCACCGACCGGATCGACCGCTTCACGCCCGACGGCATCACGCTGGAATCCGGCGCACAGCTGCCCGCGGACGTGGTCGTCACCGCGACCGGCCTGCGGGTGATCGCGTTCGGCGGAATCGAGCTGAGCGTGGACGGCAAGCCGATCGAACCGGCGGAACAGCTGGTGTACAAGGGAATGATGCTCGGCGGGGTGCCGAACCTCGCGTGGTGCATCGGCTACGTGAACGCCTCCTGGACGCTGCGCTCAGACCTCGTCTCCCGGTACGTGTGCCGGTTGCTGAACCACCTGTCGCGCAACGGTTTCGACATCTGTGTGGCTCGCCCGCCCGCGATCCCGTCCGCCCGGCGGCGGCCGGTCATGGACCTGACGTCGGGCTACCTCACGCGCGCCGCCTCAGTGCTGCCGCGCCAAGGCGACCGGCGACCGTGGCTGATGCGGCAGAACTACCTGCTGGACGCGGCGGATCTGCGCCTGAGCCGCGTGGACGACGGGGTGCTGCGGTTCGAACGGGCGGAGTCGCAGCGCTTGACCTCCTAATCTCGGGTGTGGTGCTCGGGTTCTCGTGATCGCTTGGCGGGGTCGGCTGTGTGCGGTCGGGTCGAGATCGTTCCGGCCCGGCGCGGTGGTTTCCGCTGACCTGGCGGGACCACCGCGGTTCAGCCCAGATCCGTTGCTCCTTGCGAGGTCGGTCTCGTGGGGCCGTCGCAGGAGAGATGCCGCCGCGGACTCTTGGGGCTATGCCGCGGCTGGCTCCTGGCGGCTCGGCAGGGGAGACGTCGTGCCGACTCCTGGGGACTTCGCGGAGGAGACGCCACCGCTGACGTCCGCGGGCCGTCGTGTCGTCGCGCCACCGCGGCGAGCGGACTGCCGACCCGGGCCGTCGTCGCCTCGAGGAACCTCTCCACGCGGGCTCCATCGGCGTGTTCCTGCCTAGCTCCTTCCATCCCGAGCAGAGCCCGGACGACCGGCAGCGAACCGTCGCCCGGTCCTGCCGACGCTCTTGCGCCCCGGCCGCGGCACTGGTCGGTCAGCAACTCCAGTCTTTGCCCAGATCGAGGTTCTCCCTCCGCTGGGTGAAGGAGAACCAGTTCCCGGAATCGTCGCGGAAGATGGCCTCGGTGCCGTAAGGCCGCTCTTGCGGTTCCTGGACGAACTCCACCCCGCGTGCCTTCAACGTCTGGTAATCGGCGTGAATGTCGTCTGTCCCGAAGACCCCCGCTCCCAGCACTCCCTTGGCGACGAGCTTCTTCAGCGCCTCAGCGGATTCCGGATCGAGCGCGGGCGCGTCCGGGACCATCAGCGTGATCTCGAGATCCGGCTGGTCCTTGGCCCCGACAGTCAGCCAGCGCATCCCGCCGTCGCCCATCGTCATGTCCGTGCGGACTTCCAGGCCCAGCTTTCCGGTGTAGAACTCCTTGGCCCGGTCGTGGTCGAGGACCCAGACGTTGGCGATGGACAGACCCTTGATCACAGGTGACTCCTTGTATCCGGCGGACGTCGTTCGCCCGCTCTCTGCGATCAACCGTAGCGACCGCCGGGTTCCCGGGGCTTCTCGAAAATTGCGGTCCTCGGCGGCGCGGCCAGGACGGCCGCGGAAGCGGCTTTTCCCCTTGGCCGGCAACGGCTTCGTGAAGACCGGTCCCGGCACGCCGAGACCGGTCTTCACTCAGGATCCGGCTTGGCCGCGGGCCCCAGCCCCTTGAACCCGCCGTGCCACAGCAGCGCGTAACACCCGGGAACGAGGGCCGAGTTCTGCTTGACGTGGCGCTCCCGGTATTCGCTCGGGGTCAGTCCGGTGTGCTTCTTGAAGCTCGCCGAAAAGGACCCGAGGCTGCTGAACCCGACCAGCGAGCAGATCTCCGTGACCGACAAATCGGCGGTCCGCAGCAGATCCTCGGCCCGCTCGATCCGGCGGCGGCTCAGGTACTGCCCGGGAGTTTGCCCGTACCCGGCCCGGAACAGGCGCACGAAGTGGCAGCGCGAATACCCGGCGTGCGCCGCGACCGCGTCCAGGTCGAGAGGTTCGGCCCAGTCCCGGTCCATGGCGTCCTTGGCCAGGCGCAGCTGCCGCAACTGCGAAAGCTGCGCCTCGGGCGCCGAGCCGGGGGTGGTTCCCATTTCCCGATGGTGACACACCCGCCGTGGAATGGCTTAGGGATGGCGGGGGCTCGCGCTGCCCTCTCTCTTCCTTTAAGCCAGGTGGCGCCCCGGGCTTTCGGAGCGTCGACGCGCTTACGCCGCCGAGTGTGCCACCCAGTGTTCGGCCAGGCCGTGGTCGCCAGTGATAGTGACCCGGTCGGCTGACAGTCGTCGGGTGAGCACCAGAAGGAGGTCTTCGACGGGGCCGGTCAGCGTCACGTCCGCGGTGTCCGTGGCGCGCGTCCATCGCACGCCGCCGGGGGTGCGGGTGATCAGCCAGCCCACCCCGTCGGCAGGGCGAAGCTGGAGCGTCTGGCCGGTGCCGCGCAGTGCCGAGAAGCCCGGTCTCAGCGTCGCCATGACCGGATGGGACAGCATTTCCAGCCACTCGCTGATCGCGTCGGCCGCGAGGTCCGGCGCCACCTCGAACGCGGCCCCGGCGGCCAAGGCCGCGTCCGCGTGGTGCACCGTCGTGTCGTGGGCCATGCGGCGCAGCCAGAACGTCGCCGGTCGCGGGCCGAAGTAGGTCCACACTGGACGGTCGGCGGCGGCGAGCACCGCGGCGGCGAGGTCCGCGGCACCCGCTTGCAGCCAGGCGGACCATTCGCCGGGCGCGCCCGGGTCCGCCTCGAACGGATCGGGGACCGGAGCCGGACCGGAACGGATGAGGTCCGCCGCCCAGCGATGGGCCTGGCCGACGTGGCCGGCCAGCACCCGCAGCGGCCACTCCGGACAGGTGGGCACCGGAGCTTCCGGATCCGCGCCGGCCACCGCCTTCGCGAACCCGGCGGTGTGCTCGTGCAATCCCTGGGCAAATCGTGCGGTATCGAGATCCATGGCCGTACCGTAGGAACTCCACCCGGCTGGAGGTTCCATCGGAAGTGACCGGCGACACACTCGGAATCGGCGACCTGGCGCGGCGCACCGGAGTGCCCGTCCGAACGATCCGCTTCTACTGCGACGAGGGACTGCTGACGCCAGTGCGCAGCGCCGGCGGACACCGCCGATTCGTCCCGGCGGACGTACCCCGCCTGAACCTGGTGCGGCGATTGCGCGGACTCGGGCTGAGCCTGAAGCCGATCACGGACGTCCTCGCCGGAGAGCGTTCCCTCGCCGACGCCGTGTCCGCCGAACGCGCAACGCTGGACCGCGAGCTGACGACGCTGGCTTGGCGACGCTCGGCCCTCCGCGCCGTCGAGGAGGCGCCGCCCGCCGACCGCGCCGCCCGCCTCGAGCTGCTGTCCGCCGCGGCGGACGGCTTCGCCGCGCATGCGGCACTGGTCCGCTTCTGGCACCCCATGGCCACCGGCACCGTCCGGCCGGACACGGCAGACATGTTCCTCGCCGCAAGCGCGCCGCGGCCGCCGGAACTGCCGACCCCAGCGCAGGTCGTCGCCTATGCCGAGTTAGTACTGCTCGCCGCCGACCGCGAGTTCGCTGCCCGGTTGCGGGCCAGCCCGCTGGTCACGCACCTGGGCGCTCTCCACGAAGGCCTCGCGGAGGCCTGCGAGCTGGCGTCCCCGCAGGTAGCGGCCGGCTCCGAGCCGGAGGCAGGACCCGCACTCGACCGGTTCGCGGCGGTCCACGCCGCCGCGTCCGGCACTGGCGACACCCCGGAATTCCGCTGCACACTGCGACGGCGCACCGCTGGCGACCGGCATCCGCAGGTGCGCCGCTATTGGCGTCTCGCGGGCGAGATCACCGGAGAAGCCGCGCCGATGGGCGTCGCGCACAGCTGGCTGCTGGACGCACTGGACCGCTCGGCTGGCTGAGATTTCTCGAACGGCGGACGCGTCGGCTCACCCGACACGCTTTGCTGGGCTGGACGGAGCGGCGAGCGGGGTCCGCTCCTTCGCGCGCGCCGAACACTCCCGGCGGACTCGGCGTTCCCGGTCATTGCGCTGTCGCCGCGGCGGCCCAGCGGGTCAAGTCCTCCCTTCGGAGTGCGGCAGCCGTCAGATCCGGGAACAGGTCGGGCGTGCAGGCGAAAGCGGGCACCCCCAGTTCGCTGAGCGCGGCCGCGTTTTCGCGGTCGTAAAACGGCGCTCCGGAGTCCGACAGGGCCAGCAGCGTGACCACCTGCACGCCGGATCCCACCAGGTCCGCGACCCGGCGCAGCAGATCGTCCCGGACTCCGCCTTCGTACAGGTCGCTGATCAGCACCAGGAGGGTTTGTTCGGGGCGTTCCACGAGCCCTTGGCAGTACGCCAATGCGCGGTTGATGTCGGTGCCGCCGCCCAGCTGGGTGCCGAAAAGGACGTCTACCGGGTCGTCCAGGTGGTCGGACAAGTCGGCGACCGCGGTGTCGAATGCGACGAATTTCGTGCTCAGTGCCCGCATCGAGGCGAGTGCGGCGCCGAAAACGCCTGAGTAGACTACGGATTCTGCCATTGAGCCGGATTGGTCGACGGCCAGGATCACGTCGCGCCGGACGCTTTGTTCCCGGCGGCCGAAACCGAAAAGCTGTTCGGGCACGATGGTTTTCAGTTCGGGGGAGTAGTGCTTCAGGTTTCGGCGGACTGTGCGGTCCCAGTCGATGTCCGCGCCTCGGGGGCGTTGGGTGCGGGCGGCCCGGTCCAGTGCGCCGCGCACTGCCGCGCGGGTCCGTTCGGCCAGGCGTTCCTCTAGTTCGGTGACGACTTTGCGTACGACGGTGCGGGCGGTTTCCTTCGTTTCGTCGGGCAGGACGTTGTTGAGGGACAACAGGGTTCCGACCAGGTGGACGTCCGGTTCCACGGCGCTGAGCAGTTCCGGTTCCAGCAGCATCCGGGTAATGCCCAGGCGGTCTACGGCGTCGCGTTGCATGACTTGGACGACGGAACCGGGGAAGTACTCGCGGATGTCGCCGAGCCAGCGCGCGACTCGTGGTGCGGAGGCTTGCAGGCCGCCGCTGCGGTCGCCGCTGCCGCGGGAGTTCTTGGGGCGCTCGTCGTAGAGGGCGGCCAGCACGTTGTCGACGCCGGTGTCCCTTTCGGACAGTGCGTGGCCGGTGCCGTCGGAATCTCCGCCCAGTACCAGGCGCCAGCGGCGGAGGCGTTCGGGATCGGTGCTCACGAGGCGGCTCCCAGGAGGGTGGCGAAGACCGGCAGGGCGGCTGCGGCGCGGATCTCGTCCAGGTCTTCTGCTCGCGCCGGCTCGGCCCGGCGAGTGCCGGACAGGGTGGCGGCGCGTTCGCCGATGGCGCGTTTTTCCGGACCGGCGAAGGCGCCGAAAGTGCGGCGCAGCAAGGGAAGCACCTCGGTGAAGACCTCAGGCGGGATCGAGGCCAGCCAGGTGTCGACGACCCGCAGCATGCGTTCGTCGTGGACCAGCAGGAGGGCGCCGCCGGAGAAGAAGCCTTCCACGTAGGCCGCGCCGTCGGTCGGGGCGATGCCGGGGGTGAGCATGCGGCCCAGCCGGAGTTCGACTTCCGCGCCGTCCAGCAGGTCGGCGTCGTGCAGGAGGCGCACGATGCGGCCTGCCAAGAGCGGCGGCAGGGCATCGCGGGCGGACAGGCGGGCCAGCGCGGCGAACCAGCGGTCGCGGGCGGCGTCGCCGAGGAGGTCGGTGGCTTCGTGGACGTCGTCGACCAGTTCGCAGAACTGTGCGGCGGCCTCCTCGTCGATGCCGTGGACGGCGGGCGGAAGGCCCGCGCAGACCCGGGCGAGGATCCGGTCGGCGACTTCTTGCAGCTGTGCGGTGTCGGTGCCGCGGACGTCGCCGTAGCGGGTCGCTCGTGCCAGCGGAGGCAGAGCCGTCATGAGGTGCGCGACGTCCGCGTCGGCGGCTGCGCGGGTGTCCAGGGCGGCGAGGGTTTCCGGCAGGGCGTCGCCCAAGCCGGCCAGGAGGCAGCGTTCTACCGCGGCGGTGATGTCGGCGAGCGAGGGCGATTCGGCGACGGTTTCGCGCACGACTGCGGTGGCGGCGGCGGGCACGGTGGTCCCGTGTACCGCTGCGGCGACCAGGTCGACCTCGAAACCGGGTTCCCAGCACAAGGTCCAGGTCTCGCGGAAGGTGCCTTTGTTCCGCACCGAGGACAGTTCCGGTTCGCCCCAGGGGATGCCGAGGATGTGGAGGCGGTGCAGCAGGCGCGAGCGGTCGAGGCCGCCGGGGGTGCGCAGGTCCAGATCCAGCTCCCGCGCTTGAGGTTCGCGTTTGAGCCGGAGCCGCCGGGCGGTGGCGATCAGGTCGGCGGCCAGCGGTGCTTGGGGTACGTGGTCGGGGACCTCGCCGAGCAGTTCGCCGACCACGAGCCGTCGGGTGACCAGGTCGGCTTGGACGTCGTCGCCTCCGCACAGGACCGCGCGGGCGGCGGCGTCGACCTCGGCCAGTCCGGCGGACGACCGGCCGCGCAGCGCGGCCAGCGTCTCGGCCAGCCGCACTGCTTCGATCACGTGCGCGGTGGAGACGGGCAGGTCTTCCTCGCGCAGCACTCCGGCGACGGCGGTGAGCCATCGGGTGGTGACGTCGCCGGAGGTGCTGAACAGGTGGTGGTACCAGCCGGGGGAGCGGACGCCCGCGCCGTATCCGGTGACCGACGCGAGCCTGCCGTGCGTCCACGGCACCCACGTGCACACGACCTTCCGCTTCGGGAGTCCTTTGAGGACAGCCTGGTCCTTGGACGCGGGCGGCAGCGGATCGGCCAGCGCGGGCACGTGCCAGGCCCCGCACACCACGGCGATCCGTTCGTGGCCTTCCTTCCGCGTCTTGCGCAGCACGGTCCGCATGTACGCCTCGCGCCGCTGCTCGTGCGGGTCGTCCGGCCGGTCGCCTTCGCGCAGCGCGGTCATCGCGTCGGCGATCACCTCGAACGGCGATTCCCCGCCCCGGCGGGACTCGACGAAGTCGTCCCACCAGCGTTCCGGATCGTCGTATCCGCCCGCCGCGGCGAGTTCCGCGAGCGGATCGGTGCGCGGTGCGGTCCGTTCCTCGCCGAGCGCGAACTGGTGCGCCGCGGGGAGATCGCAGAACTTCACCGGCACACCGGCCGCGGCGGCGTACCGCAGGGCCTGCCATTCCGGGCTGAACACCGCGAACGGCCAGAACGCCGCGCGCGACACGTCGTCGGACGCGTACGCCAGCAGCGCCACCGGCGGCCGCATGTCGTCGTCCGCGGCGAGATCGACGAGCTGGTCCGCTTCCGGCGGTCCCTCGATCAGCACCACGTCCGGTTCCAGCTCGGCGAGCCGGGCGGCGACCGCCCGAGCCGAACCGGGACCGTGGTGCCGGATCCCGAGGAGATGGGTGGTCATCCGGCGATCTCCTGGCCTGCCCGGTAGAAGTCGGCCCAGCCTTCCCGCTCGCGCACCACGGTCTCCAGGTACTCGCTCCAGATCGCGCTGTCGGCGACCGGATCCTTGACTACCGCACCGTGAATCCCGGCCGCGACGTCCTGTGCGCGCAGCACGCCGTCTCCGAAGTGCGCGGCCAGCGCGAGACCGCCGGTGAGGACGCTGATCGCCTCGGCCGTCGAGAGCGTGCCCGACGGGGTCTTCACCGCGGTGCGGCCGTCCTCGGTGCGCCCGGCCCGCAGCTCGCGGAAAACCGTGACCACACGGCGGATTTCGGCGAGATCGGCGGCTTCGGCGGGCAGCGACAGCGCGGCGCCGAGCTGACCGACCCGCCGCCGGACGATGTCCACCTCGGCTTCGGCGGTGTCCGGCAGCGGGAGCACGACAGTGTTGAACCGCCGCCGCAGGGCGCTCGACAGTTCGTTGACGCCCTTGTCCCGGTTGTTCGCCGTGGCCACGAGCGTGAACCCGGGCCGGGCCTGCACTTCGGAGCCCAGTTCGGGGATCGGCAGCGTTTTCTCGGACAGGATCGTGATCAGCGAGTCCTGCACGTCCGCCGGGATCCGGGTGAGTTCCTCGAGCCGGGCGACCTTGCCGTCGCGCATCGCGCGCAGGATCGGGCTTTCCACCAGTGCCTGGTCGCTCGGCCCTTCGGCGATGAGCCGCGCGTAGTTCCAGCCGTAGCGGATCTGCTCCTCGGCGGTGCCCGCGGTGCCTTGGACGAGCAGTGCGGAGTCCCCGCTGATCGCCGCCGCGAGGTGTTCGGACACCCAGGTTTTCGCCGTGCCCGGCACGCCGAGCAGCAGCAGCGCGCGGTCGGTGGCGAGGGTGGCGACCGCGACCTCGATCAGCCGCCGCGGGCCCACGTACTTCGGGCTGATCTCGGTGCCGTCGTCGAGTTTCCCGCCGAGCAGGTAAGTGACCACCGCCCACGGGGAAAGCCGCCACGACGGCGGTTTCGCCCGGTCGTCGGCCGCGGCGAGGGCGGCCAGTTCGCCGGCGTATTCCTGTTCGGCGTGCGGCCGGAGGACGGGGGACGTCATGCGAGCTCCTTGTGCATTTCACGGCGGAAGGACAGGGTTTCGGCGACTGCGCGCCGCCACGGGGCGGCTTCGCCGGGAAGCGGGATCTCGGCCAGCGGATGGCCGAGGCAGGCGACGGGCACGGCTTTCGCGATCAGCGCTGCCGCGTGCGCGACCAGCCGGTGGTCCCGCTGCCCGGCGACCCAGTCGAGCAGCACCGTGCCGAGCGCGGCGGGCCACGGCTGCGGCAGGTCGAGGATGAGCCGGGTCAAGGCTTCGACCGGCAGTCCGCGCGTCAGCTTCGCGACTGTGGCGGCCTGGTGTCCGGGCGACAGCACGCCGATGAGCGCGGCGGTGCTGCGCCCGCCCGGTTCGGCCTCCACGAGGGCTTGCGCCCATTGCTCGTCTCGCTGCCGAAGCGCGGCGGTGGCCCAGCTTTCGCGCACCACGTTCAGCGGCGGGCCTTCGACGAGCATCCCGGCCAGTTCGCCCGGAGTGCCGTACTCGGCCCAGAACCGCAGGGGAGTGGCGGCGATGATCGCGCGCAGCCGGGCGGTGCCCTGCCCGGGCCCCGCCGGGACGCGGATGCCGTCGCGGATCAAGCTGTCGTCCGGTTCGGGCGGGGCGAACTCGAGGACATCGGCCCGCAGCGCGCGGCTGCGCACGGTGACGCAGGCCCGCAGCCGTTCGATCATCCGCTCGCCGGAGGCTGAACCGGGGTACCGGCCGATCAGCCGCAGCGCGATCTCGCGCACCCCGGCCGCCCGGTCGCCGAGCGCGGCTTCGACGAACGGCTCGTCCTCGTCGGCGAGATGCTCGCCGAGGAGAGCCAGGAACGTCGCCCGGAGGTCAGCCGGTTCGTTGCCCCACGCAGCGGCGAGTGCCTCGCGCGCGCGGGCGGGATCGGCGGCGAGCACGCGCTCCAGCCAGGCCTGCCGACGCGCGGCGGCGCCGAACTGCCAGGCGTCGTCGCTGGTGTCGTCCGCTGCGGCGACCAGGAACGCCCAATCCGGATTCCGCTCGCCGAGCCACGCGCCGACCGGCCCGGCGACCGCGGCGAGCGGCGCCCGCAGCGACACCCGGGTCCGTGCCGCGTCGGCGAGGACGGGCAGCCGCTCGGCCGGGACGCGGAATCCCTTGTCCGCCACCGTGGCGAGCCATTCCTCGACCAGTTCCGGCCGGTTCGCGGAGAGCAGGTGCCCGAGCCGCGCCCGCGCCGCATTCGGGATGAACGGCCGGGTGTCCTCCACTGCGGCGGGTTCGGGTTCGATGCCGGCAAGCGGTTGCTGCCCGGCCCGCCGATAGCCGGTGTATGCGGCCGCGGCGGCGAGCGCTTGGTCGGCGGGGTCGGCGCGCTGTTCGGCGATTTCCCTTACCCCGGAAGGCAATTCGGCGGGGTCGAGGGTCCGGCGGCGGGTGCCGAGCAGGACAGTGCTGACGAGGTCGTTCCAAGCAGTCACAGTCGCACCATCCCGTCGCGATGCCAGCAGCTCAACGGCCGCAGCCCCGCCGTCGTCCACTCCGCAGCCACCGTGACCGGCCGTTCGGCGGCGAGCGCCAGCAGCGGCCACGGATCCACAGAAGGAGCCAAAGGCAGCGCGGCACCGTCCACATCGGACAGCGCCCATCCGCCCCCGTGCCGAGCCGGACGGAGCTCGCTCACCAGCACCGGCCACCGGTCCAGCCACGGATCAGCCGCGAGCGCGGCAGCGTGCTCGGCAAGGGCCGAACCGAAAGTCCCGCCAACCGGTTCGTTTTCCGGGGCGACGGGTTCCTCCCGATGGTCGAACACTGCCCGCAACGGCACGGCTCCCGGGTGGAACACCAGCTCTCCCGCGACGACGTACCCCGGCGGCAGCGAGCTGTCCAGCGGACGCCCGGGCGGAGCGAACGACAGCACCAGCGCGTCCCGGCCGCTGCGTTTGCCCCGCAGCCAGGTGCGCCTGCTGCGCAGCGAGTCCTGCTCCTCGTCGACCGCGCCGGTGACCAGCCATTGGTCCGGCACCCGTTCGCCGGACTCCAGCACCTGCGCGTTGCTCACCGAGAACCCGAGCCGGGTGCGGACGGTGCCGGCGAGCGCGGCGGGCAGCGACTCCAGCCTGCTCGCCGCGTCCGCGAGCACGTACACCAGCGACAACTCGGCCAGCAGCCGATCCGGCCAGTCCCGCCCGCGCCCGACCAGCGCCGCCGCCCGGCGCAGGCCGTTCGCCAGACCGGGAGCCTGCGCGTCGACCATCCGCGAGGCGACCGTGTACAGCTCCTCAGTGCCGCCGCGTTCGAACGTCGCGAACCCGGCCGACACTCGGTCGGCAAGCCATCCGCGCAGCTCAGCGGCCCCGGCGGTGACCCGCGCGAGCCGGTCCTGCGCCCGCTTGGCCGCCGCTTCGAGATCCTTCGGAGCGTCCGTCTTCTTCTCGGCGCGCTCCGCCCTCGCAGCCCGTTCGTCCAGCCACGTGTGCACCCATCCGGGCTCCTCCGCGCGGGGGATCTGCCCGTCCGCCCAGAGCAGCAGCAACCCCAGCGCGTGCTTGCACGGGAACTTCCGGCTCGGACAGCTGCACCGGAACGCGGGCCCGGCCGTCTCCACCGTCGTCTGGTACGGCCGCTTCCCGCTGCCTTGGCACGCGCCCCAGACAGCACGGCCCGACGCGCCCGCGTCCGACCACTTCGCCGGCGCCGCCTGCCCGCGCCCGGCTTTCGCCGACGCGGCGTCCGGCGCGAGTTCGAGCACCCTCTCGGAGCTCCACCGCGCCGCTGCTTCGTCCCCCACGTTTCCCTTGCCGCTCTTCCGGTCCCGTCCCCCTCGGGGGCTGACTCGAAGAGCATCCCACCCGCCACCGACAATTTTCGCGGGCGGCGGGGGCGAGCAGCGGAAATCAGGAAGCTTCGACCGCCCCGCGCCAGCGCACCGTCGGCCGCAGCCGGTCGTCGTTCACCCGGTGCTTGTTCGCGCCGACGATGTCGAACATCGACTCGATCAGCGTGTCCGACAGCAGATGCGGCTCCAGCCCGAGCCCGATCAGCCCGGTGTGCTTGACGTTGTAGTAGTGCTCGGGCTGCTCCACCCGCGGGTTGTCCAGGTTCTCGATCTGCACCGGTCCGGGGAAGCGGTCGGCCACGACCTCCGCGATCCGGCGCACCGACATGCTCTCGGTCATCTGGTTGAACACCCGGAACTCGCCCCGCTCGGCCGGATTCTCCACAGCCAGCCGGATGCACTCGACGGTGTCGCGGATGTCGATGAGGCCGCGCGTCTGCCCGCCCTTGCCGTACACCGTGAGCGGCTGCCCCAGCACGGCCTGGATGACGAACCGGTTCAGCACCGTGCCGAACACCGCGTCGTAGTCGAATCGCGTGGCCAGGCGCGGGTCGAGCGCGGTCTGCGGCGTCTGCTGGCCGTACACGACGCCCTGGTTGAGGTCGGTCGCGCGCAGTTCCCAGATCCGGCAGGCGAACTCGATGTTGTGCGAGTCGTGCACCTTCGACAGGTGGTAGAACGAGCCCGGTTTCTTCGGGTACAGCATCCGGTCGCGGCGGCCGTTGTGCTCGACCTCGAGCCAGCCTTCCTCGATGTCGATGTTCGGGGTCCCGTACTCGCCCATCGTGCCCAGTTTGACCAGGTGGATGTCCGGGTCGATCTCGGCGATCGCGTACAGCAGGTTGAGGTTGCCGACCACGTTGTTGTGCTGCGTGTAGACGGCGTGCTCGCGGTCGATCATCGAATACGGCGCGGACCGCTGCTCGGCGAAATGCACGATCGCCGACGGGCGGAACTCGCGCACCGCGCCGAACAGGAATTCCGCGTCGAGCAGGTCGCCTTCGTAGCGTTCGATGCGCTTCCCGGACACCGCGTGCCACGCGTCGGTGCGGGTGCTCAGGTCTTCGATGGGGACAAGGCTCTCGGCGCCGAGTTCGACGTCGTACTGCCGCCGCGCGAAGTTGTCCAGAACAGCCACTTCGTGGCCTTTGTCCGACAAGTGGAGCGCAGTGGGCCAGCCTAGGTAACCGTCACCGCCGAGAACCAGCACTCGCATCCAGAGCACCCTTTCCTTTCGTTTTCGCGACAGGCACGGCCTTTCGTTCTGCACGACGCCCGGTGTCGCGGTGGCAGATCCGAACCTAATCGCCCGCCGCTGATGTTCGGCTGGCAGTCAGCTGTGAATCCGCTGTGGGCCGGGGGGTCGCGCGGCGGAGCCGGCGGCCCGAGGGGAGACTGGGACTATGACGACGGTAACCAACCCGGCGAACCCCCGCACGACGGAAGAATCGCCCAAGCCGCGCCGCCGCGGCCTGGCCAGGTTCGTCCGCGCGGCCGCCAGTTCGGTCGCCGCGACCCTGCTCAGCCAGGCCGCGCTGATCGCGGTGCTCGCCGCGGGCGGGGCTCCGTGGCTGGCCAGCGCGTGTGCGTTCGCGGCCGGGGCGGTGCTGAACTTCTTCCTCACCCGGCGCTGGGTGTGGGGCCGCCGCGGCCGTCCCGAACCGGTCCGCGAGCTGCTGCCCTACGTCCTCGTCATCTCGCTCGGCGGCCTCGCCTCGGTCGGCCTGACCACGCTCGCGGGGCACCTGCTCGCGCCGCTGCAGCTGCCGCATTTCTGGTGGGTCGTGCTGCTCGACGCGGCGTACGTGCTCAGCTACGCACTGGTGTTCGTCGCGAAGTTCACGATGCTCGACCGGTTCGTTTTCGACCGCGGCGCAGCACGTACCCGCGCCACCACGTCCCTGTCATGACCCGCGCGTAGTTCGCGCCGTACACGACGCTGCCGCCCTTCTTGCTTTTGCCCGCCTTGCGCAGCCGCATGCTCATCGGCCGTTCGAGCACGCGCGCGCCCTGCGCGGTCGCGCCCAGCAGCAGTTCCGACGACTGGTACTGCGGTTCGTTCAGCGGGATCGCGCACGCGAGTTCCGCGCGCAGCGAACGGAATCCGAACGACGTGTCGGTGATCCGCCGCCAGGTGAGCGCCGACGCGAGCCACGCGAACACGCGCACGCCGATCCAGCGCATCCGGCTGTCGGCCTCTTCGTGGCCCAAACGCCGGGAGCCCGTCACGAAATCTGCCGTGCCGTCCAGCAACGGCGCGAGGAGCTCGGCCATTTCGCTGTTGTCGTACTGACCGTCGCCGTCGGTGGTGACGATGTACTTCGCGCCGTTCTCGGCGGCGAGGTGATATCCGAGGCGCAGCGCGGCTCCCTGGCCGCGGTTGGTCGGCGCGACGCACACGTACGCGCCATGGTCTTCCGCGATGGCCGCAGTGTTGTCCGTACCGCCGTCTACGACCACCAGGACGTCCACCGGCAGCCCGAGACATTCGTCGGGCATCTTCTCCAGCACCTGGCCGATGCCGCCGGCTTCGTTGTACGCGGCGATCACCACGGTCAGCTCGGACAGCTTCGCGCCGGGATGCCGGTCGTGGAAGTCCTTGATCGCGCCTTCGTCGACAGTGTCCGGATAACTGGCGAGGCGACGCCGGCTGGCTACGGTGAGGGTGGTGAACCCGAGAGCACCGGCGACGGGCAGCAGCACGAGCGCCGGAAGCTGGTAGCGCCAGGAAAACTCGAACACGGCGGACCCGAACAGCAGGAACAATCCAGTGCCGGCGGCGAACAACGCGCCGCTGCGCGCCGGGTGACGGGGTTTCTTGCGCCGCAGCACGGTCAGCAGGCCGAGCAGCGCGAAGAACCCGAGCACCGCACCGGGCACGAACCCGCCGTTGATCTGGTAATCCCGCAGGAACGCCGCGATCGGCTCGTTGACCTTGGGATCTGTGCCGTCGTACTGCTGCGTGACCGCCTTGACCGCGGCGGGATCGGCGAACTCCGGGTAGCTCAGCTGGAACTGCCACCGGTCGATCGGCACGTCGGTGGACGAGGTGTATCGGGTGAACTGGAAGCTCTTCCCGAAGTCGCCGAGGATCGACGTCGCGACGTCCCGCCACTGCGCTTTCAGCGCGGTCATCGCGAATTCGTGCGCCAGTTCGCCCTTGTCCGCACCGGGCGGAAGCGGGCCGGGCCACGCTGGGTCGAGGTCGGCGTGCGTGTAGTTGTCGACCAGCCGGTTCTCGACCGGTTCAGTGGGGCAGAACTGCCGCACGACCGGGTCGAGCTGGAGTTTCGCGCAGTCCGCGACCGCGGCGGTGCGGCCGTAGAGCATGCTGCCGGACGGCCCGCTCAGGCCCCATTTTCCGGTCTCTGCCTTGACTTTCGCCGCGTATGGGACCACCACGACGAGGATCGCGAGCAGCCCGGCCCCGGCGTCGCGCCAGCCGCGCCACGAACGCCACGCGCTGCCCGCGGCGAGCACGTACAGCAGGAACGGAGCGGCGATCGTGACGCCGATCAGCCTTACCAGCACGCCGAACCCGACGACCAGCCCGGCCAGCGCGATCCGCCGCCAGTTCGGTTTCCCCTTGGCCAGCACCAGCCACAGCAGCCCGAACAGCAGCGCCTCGAACAGCACCTCGGCCATGATGTTCTGCTCGATCTGCACCTGGTAGGCGTCGAGCAGCAGCGGCGCGGCGGCCAGCGCGCTCACCCAGTTGCGCGCGCCGAGCCGCCGGGCCAGCGCGTAGACCCCGACCGCGATCGCCAGCCCGGCCAGGTGCTGAACGGCGGCGACGAACGACAGCCCGCCTGCCGCGAGCAGCGGCTTCAGCAGCAGGTCGTAGCCGACCGGGTTGATCCCGTCGGCGCGCAGGCCGTGCAGATTGTCCAGGTAGCGGAAGGAATCGATGTACAGCAGCGCGGGCCGGTAGGCGATCCAGGCCAGCACCCGCAGCGTGGTTCCCGCGGCGAGGAGCACCAGCAGGAACGCGTGGCGGCGGAGGAATCCGGTCACGGCGCCTCGGCCCGGTCCAGTCCGGAGAAGTACTTCCAGGCCGTGGCGAGTCCGTCGGCGAGGGTGATTTCCGGGCGGTAGCCGATGGTTTCCGCGCTCGCCGAGACGTCGACGACCACCGCGGGCATCTCCCCGGCGGGCGCGGGCACGTGCTCGATCGGCAACTCGGCCCCGGTCACCGCGCGCACGGTCTCGACCATTTCCAGCACTGACACCGAACGTCCGGCACCGACGATCGCACGCCCTGTGTAGCCGCTCTCGTACGCGAGCGCGATCGCGCGCACAACGTCGTCTACGTGGACGAGGTCGCGACGCTGCTCGCCGGTGCCGTACACCCGCACGCCTTCATTATTCAACGCCGCGCGCATCATGCGCGGCACGAAGCTGTCTTTGTGCGACATCCCCGGCCCGTACACGTTGGTGAAGCGCAACGCGCACGTCGTCATCCCGTACGCGCCGGCGTAGCCGGACAGCAGCATCTCGCAGGCCGCTTTCGTGGCACCGTATGGCGTAAGCGGCTTCGTGGGCAGGTCGACCGTGATGGTGTTAGTGCCGACGTCGCCGATCACTGCGTTCGTGGACGCGAGAATGAAGCGCGGCACCTCGCGTACGCGACACAGTTCGAGAAGTTCTTGTGTCACCGCAACGTTCTCCGCGTACGTGTCGCGCGGCAGCTCTACGGACTTCAGCACAGACGTCAGTGCGGCGAGGTGCACGATCCCGCCGACGCCTGCTTCGACAGCTGCTTCGCGGGTTTCGGCGGCACGCAGATCTCCGACGACGACGCGCACTCCCTCGTCCGTCGTCTCGTAGCGCACGCGGTCCACGACAGTGACCGGATAGCCGCGTTCACGGAACTCGCGGACGACAGCGCGGCCGATAAAACCGCTGCCGCCGGTGACGACGACGGGTGTCCTTTCCGGACTGTGGGGGAGTGTCATGGCGCACAACCTACCTCCGCAGCCTGTGCGCCACTTGTGCGTCCCTCGCCGGGACCGGCACGGACGGGCGCAGGCAGGCGCGGGACCGCGTGCGGGCACCCCCAGCGACCGCACGCGGATCCCGGTGTTTAGTTTTCTAAACGATGCGCGGGGCGAGTGTAGCCGGAACGGGACGGCTGGTGTCAAGTTTTCGGGACGGTTATGCTGGTCGCTGTTACGGAGACGGAACGGTGGTGGGGGCGGCATGGCCGAACAGGCGGAGGAGCGCAGCTTCGCGGAACGGCTGGCGCACCTGATCGCGACCGTGCATCCGCCGGACCGCAAGCCCTACTCGTACCGCGAAATCGCCCAGGGCGTCGCCGACGTGACCGGCGTCAGCATGTCGGCCACGCACGTGCAGCAGCTGGCGGTCGGGGCCCGGCGCGACCCGAAACGGTCGCACATCCAGGCGCTCGCGCGGTTCTTCGGCGTGCCGGTCACCTACTTCTTCGACGACGAGGTCGCCGGACGGGTCGACGAGCAGGTCGCCGACGTCCTCGCCTGGCGCGACACCCAGGCCCGCGACCTGGCACAGCGCGCGATGCAGCTGTCCGAGCGCGACCGGCAGACCGTTTCCGCCCTGATGGACCAGCTCGGCAGCTACGCCGAGGGACGCGAGCGCACCCGGCGCGGACGCAAGCCCGAGTGATCCGGGCGGCTATGCTGGCGACGGCCGGAGCGCCGGGGTCTCCCCGGTGCACCAGGCTGGTCCAGCCGCCGATCGCCTCGGGAGGGGACATCGACCCGACCGTGCGAGCGCGCGCCCGCGACCGGGTGCGCGACCTGCTGCGGCACGTGCCCGCCCCGCGGCCGTGGTCGATGAACGCGTGGATCGACCGGCTGGAACGGCACCGCGGCCGCGACATCGACCTGGTCGCGGTCGACTACGCGCCCGGCCAGCCCTCCGGCGCGTGGCAGCGGCACGACGACTTCGACCTCGTCGCGTACGCGGCGGGCACGTCGTCGCTGCACCAGGACCACATCATCGCCCACGAAATCGCCCACCTGCTGTGCGACCACCGCGGCGAATGCGTGCTCACCGACGCCGAAGCGGCGAGGCTCGCGCCGGATCTCAGCGCGCACCTGCTGTCGCATCTGCTCACCCGCGTCACCACGAATTCCGACGAGTACGAAGCGGAGCTCATTGCCGTGTTCCTGATGAGCGCCGCCACCGAGGACGGGGCCCGGTTGCGGCCAGGCGCTTCCGGGCCGGCCGCGGATCGTGCGCGGCGCTTCGCGTCGCTGCTCGGGTAGCGCGCGGATGATCGACGTTCTGTTCTTCGGGGTCGGCCTGCTCGCTCTCGCGGTCGGCATCTGGCGCGCGGTGCGGGCGCGGCGGACCGGTGCGGGCGCGGGGCTCGCGACCAGCCTGATCGCCCTCGGCGTCGCGTTGTGCTTGCTCGCCGACAGTGCCCAGGCGATCGAGAGCCAGCTGTACCCGAGCCTTGGGCGGCTGTTGTCGAACCTCGCGACGATGGTGGCCGCGTACGGCATCGAAGTGACTGTCGCGGAGATCGGTGGCGTGGCAGAGCGTCGACGGCGCGCGCGGCGCGGGGCGTTGATTATCGCGCTTGTCGTGCTCACCGCGTCGTTCTTCGCGACACGCGGGCTGCCGACGGGCGTCGGGCTCTTCGACGAGCTTTACCGTTCGAATCCGACGCTGGTCGTGTACATCGCCGTCTACACGCTGTACCTGGGTTTGGCGGTCGCGGACATCGCCGTGGTGTCGGCCGGGGCGGTGCGCGCGGGCACCGGTGCGCTGCGGGCTGGGCTGGGCATCATGCTGCTGGCCTGTGTGTTCGCTTTCGCTTACCTGGTCGGCAAGATCGTCGACCTGATCGGCGATCTGACCGCGGAGCATCCGGTCACGAAGCTGTGCCGCGGCGCGTTCTCGACGGTTGGATGCACGCTCGCGGTCGGCTTTCCGGCGGTTTCGGTGCTCCTCATCGTGGTGGGGCTGACGGTGCCTGCGTTGCCCGCGCTGGGGCGGGCGGTGCGCGACGCGCGGACGCGGACGGTGCTTCGGCCGCTGCGGGAGCACCTGGCTTCTCGGTACCCGGACGTCGTCCGGCTTGACGACGCGTCGGGGACCGGCCGGGAGCGGTTGTTGACGATGATGAGCGAGATCAACGACGGGTTGCTGCTGTCCGGGGTCGGGCCTGAGTTGTCGCCGAGCGCGGCTGTGCAGGTGTTGCGCAGTTCGGAGCCGGTGCTGGACGAGCCCGCGGAACCGCCGGTGCTGTCCCAGGAGACGGCTTTCGCAGCGGATGTGGCTCGGTTGCGGGCTATCGCGCAGGAGTTCCGAGCGGAGCCGACAGCCGGAGCTGCCAACCCTGCTCCGTGAGCACGACGAGGTGCAGCGTGTCCGCCTGGGCAGTGATCGGCAGGGCTGCTCGCGCGCGTTCGGCGACCTCGGCGCGCTGATCGTCGGTGCCGCCGAGGGCGATCGTCAGGTGTGCTGGCGGGTGCGCCCCGAAGCGTCCGCCGTACGGGGGCACGTCGGGCCAGTGATCGCATACGGCGTCGGCGAGGGGCTGGAGCGCCGGGGCGGCCGCCGCGACGAACCCGGGTGCGGTGACCAGGTCGGCGAGCTGCACTTCCGGCGCGGGGACGCTGGCGGCGAGCCGGCTGATATCGGCTTCGGTTTGCTCGGTGAGCCGGTCGGCGGGCAGGAACGGGTACAGCGCCGTGACGTGCGGCGGAAGGCCGGGACGGACGAGTCCGGGGTCGACGGCCGCGGCGGTTTCGAGCAGGACGGCGGCGGAGGGGAGCGTGACGACGAGCGCGCTGGTTCCGGGCGTGGGCACGCTCCCGATCCTGCCGGACCGCCCGCGGCGGCGCACCGCAAGGGCCCGCTCTCTCCGGAAAGGAAAGGCAACCCTTTCTTTTCTGCTTCTTCCGGGGAATTCCGCTTGACCGAACCCTAAGTCTTCCCCAAGTCCGCCGACGGCGATTCCCGGCGGTCCTACACTCGGTGGATGAAGATCGTCCTATGGACCGCATTGTGCGGATTGTGCGCCGTCACCGGCCACGTGCTCCTGGGCGTCGTGGCAGGTTTCCTTCTGCTGGCTTGTGTTCCGCGCCGTCCCGCTCCGGGGCGGCCGGCACCCGAAAGAGAATTGATCAGCTCCCGCGGCTGACTTTCCGGGGAATTCTCGCGGAATTGCCGCCCGGCGGCCGGCGCTGCCTCCTCCCGGCCGCCGGAGTCCCGGAAATTGTCGGTGCCCCGCGGTACAACGGTGGCCGGCGAACAGGGAGGAAACGATGCATTACGTCGAACACGGTTCCGGCACGCCGGTGCTGGCCGTGCACGGCTGGATGCCGGACCACCGCCTGATGACCGGCTGTCTCGAGCCGGTCTTCGCGCGGCGGCCCGGATTCCGGCGGATTTACCCGGACCTGCCCGGGATGGGCGAGTCGCCCGCCGGATCCGCGCGCGGGTCGGACGACCTGGTCGCGGGGCTGGAAGACCTGGTGGACGACCTGATCGGGGACGAGCCGTTCCTGCTGGTCGGCGAGTCGTACGGCGGTTATCTGGCGCGCGGGCTCACCCGGGCGCGGCCCGCGCAGGTCGCCGGGCTGGCGCTGGTGTGCCCGGTCGGCCGCCCGGTGCCGGTGCTGGAGCGGGACGTGCCGGAGCACGAGGTGCTGCGCGCCGACCCGGAACTGCTGGCGGGTCTCGACCCGGCGGAGGCGGCGGAGTACGGGGAGATGGCCGTGGTCCAGTCCGAGGAGACGCTGGCCCGTTTCCGCGCGGACGTCGCGCCCGGCCTGGCGGCCGCCGACCGGGCCGCGCTGCAGCGGATGCTGGCAGGCTGGACGCTGTCGACCGATCCGGAAAGCGGCCCGGCGTACCGGAAACCGACGCTGATCGTGTGCGGCAGGCAGGACGCTTCCACGGGATTCGCGGAGCTGTACGGGTTGCTGGGGCACTATCCGCGGGCGAGCTACGCGGTGCTCGACCGGGCGGGGCACAACCTGCAGTTCGAGCAGCCGGTGCTGTTCGAGGCGCTGATGGAGGAATGGCTGGACCGGGTCGTGGAGGGGAGTGGTGCGGTGGAGTGAGGGGCGCGCGGGGTGTTCGCGGCGGGATGGCGGGCGCCCGGCTGTCTCGTGTGCGGCGGGTGGTGCCGCTTCGTGCGATGCGCGGCTTGGTGAGGTGCTGGGGCGGTGCCGGGCGAGCCGACGTGCGTGACTCGCCGTGCGACGGGTGCTGAGGTGCGGCTTGGCTCTTGCCTGCGCGGCAGGTAGTTCAGCGGTGCGCGGTTTGGCGAGGCGTTGGGCGAGGTGAGCCGCCGTGCGTGGTTCGCTGCGTGGTGGCGGGCGGGTGCTCGGTTGTTCCGTGCGGCGGCCTGCGCCGCGATGCACCGTCGGGCGAGCTGCCGTGCGTGGTTCGCCGTGCCATGGCGGCTGCCTGGTTGTTCCGTGTGGGGCAGGTGGTCCTGCGTCGCGCGATGCGCCGGTTGACGAGGCGTTGGGTCGGTGCTGGGCGAGGCCAGTCAACGTGCGTGGTTCGCTGTGCGGCGGTGGGTGCCTGGTTGTTCCGTGCGGGGCAGGCGGTTCCGCGCCGTGCGATACGCGGTTCGATGGGTGCCAGGTCGGTGCTGGGCAAGGCGAGCTGCCGTGCGTGGTTCGCCGTGCGACAGCAGTCGGCTGCTCAGCTGTCCATGTGCGGCATCAGGTCCTGTGCCGCGCGACGCACGGGCTGATGCGGCATTGGGACGGTGTCGGGCGAGGGCGAACTGCCCAGCACGGTTCGCTGTGCGGGCAACAGGCACCGCTCAGCGATTCCGTGTGCGGCAAGCAGTCCCGGCCGTCGTGCGTCGGTTGTCTGGCGCGGCGGTCGAGGCAGCCGAGGTGAGTCGCCGAGTGTTCACCGCAGCGTCGTTGTAGGGGGTGGCCCCGGGGGTTAGCGTCGGCGCGACTTCATTGCTGCGGAGGTAAGCCATGTCCACTGGGGAACTCAACCGGCGCAACCTGTTCCGGGCCGGAGGCGTCGTCGCGGCGGGCGCGGCGATGAGCATGGTGCCGGGCGTGTCGTTCGCGGCGCCCGCGCCCGGCGCCGGGCAGCAGACGAAGACCGTCACCGGCACCTTCCGCCCGGACGTGCCCGACTGGTACTACCTCCCGGTCGACGTGCCGCGCGGCGTGAAGCAGATCGACGTCGTCTACTCCTACGACAAGCCGTCGGTGCCCGCGGGAACGCGCGGAAACGCCTGCGACATCGGGATGTTCGGCCCGGAGGGGCACGAACTGGGCACCCGGCGCGGCTTCCGGGGCTGGTCCGGCGGCTTCCGCGACCGGTTCTCGATCAGTGCTGCCGAGGCGACTCCCGGGTACCTCGCCGGGCCGGTCACGCCCGGCCGCTGGCACGTGATCCTCGGTCCGTACACGGTCGCGCCGCAGGGGCTGAACTACCGCGTCGACGTGACGCTGACGTTCGGCCGCGACACCTCGAAGCCGTTCCAGCCGAACCCGGCGCCGGAGACCGCGCCCGCGCGCGACCGCGGCCGGTCCTGGTATCGCGGCGACTCCCACCTGCACACCGTCCACTCCGACGGCAAGCGCACGCCCGAGCAGCTGGTCGCGGACGCGCGGGCGGCCGGTCTGGACTTCATCGTGTCGACCGACCACAACACGTCCAGTTCGCAGCTGGTGTGGGGCGACTACGCCACCGAGGACCTGCTGATCCTGAACGGCGAGGAGGTCACCACGCGGTCCGGGCACTGGCCCGCGATCGGCGTCCCGGCGGGCACGTGGATCGACTGGCGCTACCGCGCTGCCGACCCGCGCGACTTCCGGCGGTTCACCGACCAGGTCCACCGGGCGGGCGGCCTGGTCACCGCCGCGCATCCGTTCGCGAACTGCTTCGGCTGCACGTACGAATTCGCGTACGAGATCGCCGACCTCGTCGAGGTCTGGAACGGGCCGTGGACCCCGGAGGACGAAGCGAGCGTCACGCACTGGGACGGCCTGCTGCGCGGCGGCCGGTGGATCCCGGCGATCGGCGATTCCGACGCGCACAACCCGGACCACACCGTGGCGCTTCCGCACACGGTCGTCCAGGCGGACCGGCTGGGCCGAGCCGAACTGCTCGCCGGGCTCAAGGCAGGCCGGTCGTGGCTCGCCGAATCGAAGGACGTGCAGCTCGGCTTCTCCGTCTCCGGCGCGGGCCGCACCGCGGGCATCGGCGGACGGCTCGTCGCGGGCATCGGCACGCCGGTCGAGGTGCGCGCGGTCGTTCGCGGAGTTCCCGGGACGACTGTGACCTTCCTCGATCAGCTTGGTCCGGAGCACAGCGAGACTGTCCCGGAGTCCGGCACCGCGACCGTCACGTGGACGACGTATCCGCGCTACAGCCGCTGGGTCCGCGTCGAGGTGCGGCGTCCGTCGGGCGGTCCGAAGACGACGACGCCGAACGCGATGGTCGCCATGTCGAACCCGATCTTCCTGGGCGCCGCCGACGCGGGCTGACCCGACCCGAGCGTCCCGCGACCGGAACGTCCGGGCAGACTGTGCACCTGAAGCGGGCAGTGGGGAAGGGCGGGCACGGGTGCGCGGGTGTGGCGTGCGAGCGGCGATCCTGGCGGTCGTCGTGGCGCTCGCGGCGGTGGTCGTCGTGGTGGTCATGTTTTCGAGCAGTGACGAGGTGAAGACCCCCGGCTGCACTGTCGCGTTGCCGAAGGGGCCGAACGACGCCTCCGCGCCGCAGTACACGCTTCAACCGGAGCCCATGAACAACGCCGCGATCATCGCCGCCGTCGGGATCAAGCAGGGGCTGCCCTCGCACGCGGTCACGGTCGCCCTCGCGACCGCCCTGCAAGAGTCGAAACTCCGCAACCTGAGCGGCGGCGACCGGGATTCGATCGGCCTGTTCCAGCAGCGCCCGAGCCAAGGCTGGGGCACTCCCGACCAGCTCCAGGACCCGGTCTACTCGGCGACGGAGTTCTACAAGAAGCTCGCGAAACTCGACAACTGGCAGACGATTCCGATCACCGAGGCCGCGCAGGCTGTGCAGCGCTCCGGCGCGCCCGACGCGTACGCGCAGTGGGAAGAGGAAGCCACCGCGCTGACCGGGGCGCTGACGGGCACCTACCCCGCGGCGTTGACCTGCCGGAACCTGACCCTGAACCCGCCCGCGAACCTGGTGACAGTCGCGAACGCAGAACTCGGCACGGCGCGTTTGAGCGGCGCCCACCCGGCCGCGGAGGGCTGGCGGATCGCTAGCTGGCTCGTGGCGCGCGCGGCGAAGCTGGGGGTGGACCGGGTGAGTTTCGCCGGTCAGACGTGGACCGCGGAGTCCGGTGCGTGGGCTGCGGACGAGAAGGCGGGACAGAATCTCTCGCTGCATCAAGCACCGGTTGCGCCGCCTAGCTCCAGCTGAATTCGCGGGTCCGGCGTCCCGTTCGGGAAACCTGCGCAGTGCACGCGCGAACGCACTGGTCTCCATCGGAGAGGGGTGCGCGGTTGCGGCACAACGGCGCCCGTCGCCTGCTGCCCACAGCGCTGCTGCCGCCGTTCGCGAGCGCATCCCGCGTTGCCTCGTTTCCGCGCGAAATCGATGCCGCTTTCGACGGATTCGACGAAGCGGCCACCGTGTCGCGGGACTTGCCGAAGCCGCGCGCTAGTGAAGCTGTTCCGCGCGTCGCGTCCGAAGCCGCCGACGCGGGCGACGCCGACGATTCAGCACTCGCGGTCCGATCGCGCCGCCATGCTGGTCGAATCCGCGTCTCCGATTCTTTTTCCGGCCGGATTCGCCGGACGGGCGCACGCGTCGCGGCGATTTCTTCATAATGGAATAATCAAGGCCGAACCATGCCGGATAATCATCCGTTGACAGTCGCGATTCTCCTGCCCTAGGGTCGATACTGCTTGATATGGGGACGGGCGCCGCGGAAAGATCCCGGCGAGGGTTCGCATTTAGTTTTTGCTGTGCCGGCAGCTGCTGTTCGGTATCGTCGCCGACGAGTTGGTTTCCGTGCGCCCACCCGTCTCCTGGGTTATGCGGAGAAACTCTGCTGGAAAATACATAAAGGAAAGGTGTGCCGAAAAATGACCAAGAACCGTAAACCGAGGAGGATTTCGGCTCGGCTGGCCGTGCTCGCCGGGGCGTCGCTCGCTGTGGTGCTGGGCGTTCTCGGCGGGGCCTCCGCGGCGGGCGCCGCGGAGGCCCCGGGCGCGCAGGGGGAGACGCGGCTCGGGATGCACGCGGTGGACTTCGACGCGGCGGTCGCCAAGGCACACGGCTACCGGATCGTCACTTATGCCAACGGCGACCGGCAGTCGGTTCCGATCGACCCCCGGTCGAACCTGCCCAAGAGCGTCATCGTGCACCCGCAGCCGGCAGCCCCGTCCGGCGGGAGCGCGAGACCCGCGGCCGCCAACACGGACTACGCCGAGGTGTGGGGCAACTGCGGCCGCTCCTGGATTCGCGTCAGCCAGACCGGAACCAACCAGGTCGCGGTCGCCAGCGGGTTCAGCAACACGCCCGCGAAAGCCTTCTTCTGGTCCTGGGACGTCTCGCTCAGCGACCGGAACGGAACGTCCCACCAGACCTACAGCGGAGCGATTTTCGATGACAAGGCGGCGCGTATCTGGACCGGTTTGAACCAGTTCGGCTACACCTTCGACCGCGTGCACAACGGCGGCGCGACGCTGATCGACGGCACTATTTGCCACTCCGGACATCCCAGTGTCTCGATCTACCTCTGAATTCTGCGGCCAGCGAGTTCCCCGGGGATTCCCGGGGAACTTTCCGTTTTCCGGACGGCCGCGTTTTCCGGTTTCGACCGGCGTCGCCGGGGCTGCTAGAATCGCTGGCATGGATGCCGCTTCCTGGCAGGGGCCGCCCAGGGAAGTCCTGGGGCAGATAGTGCCGATCCAGCAGTTCGTCGCCCGGACTGACCGCGTCGCGGCCGCGCTGCATTACGCGGTCGCTTTCCCGGAGGGCTGCCTGCTCGCTTTGCACCTGGCGATACGGCGAGGCTCGCTGGACGATCCGGCGTGGGAAAGCGTGGCCGGAAACGATTTCGACTACGTTTCCGGTCCTCAGCCGGGTGCCGGGGGCTTGAAAGTGGGCGTTCGCTTTCCCGGCGGTTCGAGGGCGACCACAGTCGAACACGCTTTTCCCGGCTGGGCTCATCCCACCGACCGGCCGGAGGGCCCGATGCTCGTCGAGGCCGGGGGCGACGCTGCGAGCAGCGACCAGTACTACGACCGCCATCAGCGGCTCTGGCTCTGGCCGCTCCCGCCGCCGGGCCCCTTTGAATTCGTCGCGGAGTGGCCGGACCTGGGCATCGACCTCACCTCCGTCACCCTCGACGGAAACGCCGTCGTTCGCGCGGCAGAGCACGCAGTGCCGCTCTGGGGCTGACGACCGCGAGCATCGCCGACTGTCGCTGAGAAACCTCGTTTCGTGCCCGGGGCTGTCCGGACGCTGCCGGATGGTGCTTTCGGCGCTGGTCCACACCCCTGGCGGCGACGGCACTTGTCGCAGCGCGGGGAGTTCAGAGTGGCGCGGTTGATCGGCCGCCGAGCACGACCTCCGCACTGCCGGTTTCCGGCCTTCGCTGTCGAAGGCGGAAGCACGACCTGACGTGACCGTCGCGGTTCCCGGGCGGCTCTGGCGTCTCCCGCGGCAGGCAGCTCCGCAAGACGAGCGTCGGGACACACACAGCCCTCTGCCCGGTGACGTGTCGGTACTGCTGTCCTCGAATAACTTCGCCGGGCTGCCTCGGGCCGGTGAGAGTCTGTTTTTCGTCCTCCCGAAGCACGACCGGGTGCCGAGGGTGCTTCCTGTTGCGGAATGCGCTGGCGGCCGGAACCGGACACGGCGGTGTCCCGCTGTTGCGGGGCGTCCGCGGAGAAGCAGTAGTTGCAGGGCTGGTTGTCGCGCAGTCGTGGAATCGCCGGTCACTCCGCCTGGTGCAAGGCTGCTCGCGGCGTTAGTTCACCTGATCGCCGAGTTGTAGAGCTGCGCGATGTCGTCGTCGAAGTAGGCGCTGTAGGAGACGTCCGGGGTGGCGCCGCCGGTTTGGTAGCCGCCGATCGTGCCGATGACGGTGCCGGTTCCGGTGGTCGGGTCCTGGTTGACGACCCAGGGGCCGCCGCTGGTGCCGTCGGGGAAGCCGGGGCAGGCGACGCGTTGCTGGTAGGTGTCGGACTGGGTCGTGGTGCCCGTGCAGACGACGGGTTGCTCGGTGCCGTCGGGGTAGCCGGTGAGGGTGATCGTGTGCGAGAAGCCTTGGTTGACGCCGAGCTGGTTGGCTCCGGTGAGGCTTTCGAGGCTCGCGGAGCCGGGCTGGGCGACCTTGAGGAACGCGAAGTCGAGGTCCTGGTCGGACGAGGATTTCCACCCGTCGGCGACGATCGCGGCGGTGACCTGCCAGGTGCCGTAAGGGGCGATGCCGTCGTGGTAGCCGGGTTTGAAAGTGATGCCGGAGACGTCGCCGCTGACGCAGTGCGCGGCGGTGAGGAGCAGGTCGCCGGCGGGGCTGTGCACCACGCTGGCTGAGCAGAAGTGGTTGCCGCCGGAGAACAACGCGCCGACCGCCGGGCTGGCCGTCGCGGCCGCCGGGGTGCTGGACGAGGTGTTCGTTCCGGTGCCGCGCGAAGCGTCGCCGGCCGAAACGGCGGGGGTGCTGCTGGAAGAGGTGCTCGTCCCGGTACCGCGGGCATCACCGCCGGTCGAAACGGCCGGGGTGCCCGCGCCGCTCGGCTGGACGGCCGGGCCGGTGACGTCAGCGGTGTCGACGACGGCGTTGGCACCGCCGGTCGCGACGATCGCGGCCGCCGCGCAGACGATCAGCGCTGTCCGGGAAACGTTGACTCTCACGCTTCAAGATGACCACGCCGACGCCCGGCAGGCATCCCGTGCGGGCGGATGCACAGCAACCTCACAGCGCTCGCACATCGGCTCACAGCAGGGGGATTCGGGCTGCGGAGGCTGGGATTTTCCACCCTCGCGGGGGTGGGTGCGCGGGTGATCGGCGGGTTCGAGACCGGCCTTTCCGGTGCCTCGCATCGCCTCGGGGGCGGGGCGCCAGGAGGTGATGTTTGCCCTCCGCGTTGGGTCCGGGCGGTGGGCGCTGGGAGGTGATGTCTGTCGTTCTCGTCGGTGTCGGGGGCGGGGTGCCAGGAGGTGATGTTTGCCCTCCGCGTCGGTTCCGGGTGGTGGGCGCGGGGAGGCGATGTCTGTCGTTCCTGTCGGTGTCGGCGGCGGAGTGCCAGGAGGTGACGTCCGCCCCTCGCACAGGCACTGGGCAGGCGTGGCTGGCGAGTCTGGGGGATTGGTCGGTCAGGCGGACAGCAACGCAGGACGCGGCCGGGCTGGGCTCGGGGCCGTCCCCGTTCGCGGGCGTGACTGGCCAGCCCGGGGACTAGCCAGTCAGGGAGGCAGCTTGCGCGCCGCTGCGTGGCTGAGCAGCCTGCGGCCGTCCGTGTTCGCGGGCGTGACCGGCCAGCCTGGGGGACTGGCCGGTCACCTGCCTGCTGCGCAGGCAGCCCGCGGGACGCCGCCTGGCCGAGCCGCAGTCGTCCGCGTTTGCTGCGCCTCCGCGGCTAGCCTCGGAGAGTTGGCTCGGGAGCGCTTCTTGCGCGGCCCTCCCGAGTTGTCTCTCCGAGCCAAGCTCTGGCCGTCCGCGTTGGCGGGCAAGTGTTTGGCCGACACGGCCGCTTGCCGGACGAAGGCAGCGCTCACTGATCGGCGACGTCGCCGAGGCGGCCATGGCCAGTGTCAGGCCATGGCGTCCTCGGCGGGTGCCGTCTCCGGGGCAGAGCCGGCCTGTGTCGAGTCATCGAGGTGGTGCCGGCCCGGTCGTTGGCCACCGACCGGACCGGCACCAGACGGCCCGCCACTGCGATCCGCCGAAGTCGAGCGCCCTCGTCTACTGAGGCAACTGCGCCTCCGAGCCGAAGCGGGTCACTCGAGTGCCGCGGAGCGTCATCGTCACTCACCCGCCGGAGGGGTGTGGGTCACCAGCAGGGTGACGCCTGCTTCTCCGTCGCAGTCGACCATCACCGGGCCGACTCCGTTGCCGATCTTCGTCGTCAGTTTGGCTGTTGCCTTGAAGGCGTCCGGGTTCGCGTCGACGATCTTGACCTCCTTGAGGACCTGGTGGCCGGGGTAGCCGCCGATCACCTTTTTCAAGCCCTTTCCTCCGCCGCAGTTGCCGGTGATCGTGACGTCTCCGCCGGGGGCGGCGGGGTTCGGGTCGACCTTCACCGTCGCGCGGGCGCCCTCTGGGGGCTGTTCGGCGGCGGGCGGCTGGGCGGCAGCGGCAGCGACAGGTGCTGCGGCGGGAGCCGCTGGACGATCGCCGGTCGCTGCGGCCGCGACGCCGATCGTGCCGCCCGCGATGGCGGCTGCGGCGAGTGCCGTGCCTGCGACAAGGCGGCCACGGCGCAGGATCGAAGACTTGACTGACATTCGGTTTCCCTCCCTCGGTGTGTCCATTGAGGACACTTGCGGTTCACCCGTGCATGGGTTCGTCCGGGTAGTCGCCGCGACCCCCTCCCCAGGTTCTCTCCGGCGGGAAAAGTGACCGGCGTCACATCGGCGGAGAAAGGCTACGATAGCGGGAAATCCAACGCTGGCGGGGAGTTTTCGTGACAGTGGCCGGAGAAGCGCGCGAACGGCTGAGTCCTCGGGTCGCCAAGCAGGTGCGCGATCTGATCCTGACCGGCGCGGTCCGCGGCGGCGAGCGGCTGCGCACCGAGCATCTGGCGGAGCGGCTCGGCGTCAGCGCGACCCCGGTCCGCGAGGCGTTGATGGCGCTCGCGGGCGAGGGCATGGTGGATTTCCGTCCAGGGCGCGGATTCCGGGTGATCCCGGTGACGCGCCGGGACGTCGTCGACGTTTACGCGATGCAGGCCTACGTCTCGGGCGAACTGGCCGCGCGGGCGGCGGAAGCGTTCGATCCGGCGGGGCTGGCTCGGCTGGACGACCTCCAGCGCGAGATCGAGAAGACCGTGCGCGAGGGCGACCTCGACGCGACGGAGCGGGCCGATTTCGCGTTGCACCGCATGGTCAATCACGCGGCGGCCGCGCCGAAGTTCACGTGGATGCTGTCGTTGACGCTCAGGTACGTGCCGTTCTCGGCGTATGCGGACATCCCGGGCTGGCCGCTGCTGGCGCGAGACGACCACGACCGGGTGCTTGCCGCGTTGAACGAGCGCAAGCCGGACGCGGCGCGGGAGGCGATGGCGGCGCACATCCGCGAGGCGGGGGACCTGCTGGTCGACTTCCTCGCGGCGCAGGGCGTGCTCGCGGCGCACTAGACAGCCGGAGCGTTTTCTATAGAATCCGGCGAGGGAGTGAACCTAGGTCGAAGGAGACTCGGTGGCTGAGCGCGACGTGCTGTACATCGGCGGCGAATGGGTCCGTTCGGAGGGCGAAGTCTCGATCCCGGTGGAAAATCCGGCCACCGAGCAGGTCCAGGCGCACATCCCGGAGGGCACGGCCGCTGACGTGGACCGGGCGGTCCGGGCGGCGCGCGAGGCGTTTCCGGCGTGGGCGGCCACCAGCCGGGCGGACCGCCGCGAACTCCTGCGGAAGCTGCACGACGGTCTCGCCAAACGGGCGGAAGAGATCGGCGAGACGATCGCCAAGGACGTCGGCACGCCGTTGCGGATCGCGACCCGGATCCAGGCCGCGCTGCCGCAGACTGATGTGCAGACCTACGTCGATCTGCTCGGCCAGGACGAGCCGGAGGAGAAGGTCGGCAACTCGCTGATCGTGCGCGAGCCGGCGGGCGTGGTCGCGGCGATCACGCCGTGGAACTACCCGCTGCACCAGATCACCTGCAAGATCGCGCCCGCGCTGGCGGCGGGCTGCACGGTCGTGGTGAAGCCGAGCGAGGTCGCGCCGTTGAGCGCCTACCAGCTGTTCGACGCGATCCACGAGGCCGGTTTTCCGCCCGGCGTGGTCAATCTGGTCACCGGATACGGGCCGGAGGCCGGCGAGGCGCTGGCGGCGCATCCGGAGGTCGACGTGGTGTCGTTCACCGGTTCGGTGCGCGCCGGAACGCGGGTCGCGGAGCTGGCGGCGCGCACGGTCAAGCGTGTCACGCTGGAGCTGGGCGGCAAGTCCGCCAACGTGATCCTCGGCGACGCGGACCTGGCGACCGCGGTCAAGGTCGGCGTCTCCAACGCGTTTCTCAACGGCGGCCAGACCTGCACGGCGTGGACGCGCATGCTCGTCCCGCGCGAGAAGCACGACGAAGCGGCGGCGCTCGCGAAGACGTTCGCCGAAGGGTTCACGACGGGCGATCCGCTGGACCCCAAGACCAAGCTCGGCCCGCTGGTGAGCGCGGCGCAGCGCGACCGCGTGCGCGGCTACATCGAAAAGGGCATCGCCGAGGGCGCGACTCTCGTGACGGGCGGCATCGAAGCTCCTGCGGACACAGGCTACTTCGTCGCACCGACAGTTTTCGCGGGCGTGGACCCGGATTCGACGATCGCGCAGGAGGAAATCTTCGGCCCGGTGCTGTCGATCATCCCGTTCGACGACGAGGACGACGCGCTCCGGATCGCCAACAACTCCCGCTACGGCCTGCACGGCGCGGTGTGGTCGGCCGACCAGGACCGGGCGCTCGCCTTCGCGCGCAAGGTCCGGACCGGGCAGATCGACGTGAACGGCGGGGCCTTCAACCCGCTGGCCCCGTTCGGCGGCTACAAGCAGTCCGGTCTCGGCCGCGAAATGGGCCGGGCCGCGCTGGACGAGTTCACCGAGCTCAAATCCATCCAGCTCTAGCACGATCCGAAGGAGAAGACACCGTGGTCAAAGCCGTGGTCGTGCGCGAGCAGGGCGGGCGTCCGGAAGTCTGCGACATCGTGCTGCCGCCGGTCGGGCCTGCCGACGTGCGGGTGCGGGTCGCGGCCGCCGGGGTGTGCCATTCCGATCTGTCCATGGTGGACGGAACGCTGCGTCCGCAGTACCCGTTCGTGCCGGGGCACGAGGCGTCCGGCGTCGTGGCGGAGGTCGGCAGCGAAGTGACGCACGTGCGCCCGGGGGACCGGGTGGTGCTCAACTGGGCCGCCGCGTGCCGGGAATGCTGGTTCTGCCGGGCCGGGGAACCGTCGTTGTGTTCGGCGATCGAGGGCGTCACCACGGTGCCGCGCGGGGAGCTGGACGGTCAGCCGCTCAACGTTTTGCTTGGCGTCGGCGGGTTCGCGGAGGAAACAGTGCTGCCCGGGCACTCCGTCGTACCGCTGCCGGACGGCGTGCCGCTCGATCTGGCCGCGTTGATGGGCTGCGCGGTGCTCACCGGGGTCGGCGCGGTGCGCAACACCGCGAAGGTCCGAAAAGGACAGAGCGTGCTCGTGCTCGGGCTCGGCGGGATCGGGTTGTGCGTGGTGCTCGGGGCGAAGCTCGCGGGCGCCGGGCAGATCGTCGCGGCCGACCTGTCGCCGGAGAAGGAAGCGCTCGCCCGCGCGGCCGGCGCGACGGATTTCCTGGTGAGCGACGACAAACTCGCCAAGCAGGTGCGCGGGCTCACCGAGGGGCGCGGCGCGGACCACGCCTTCGAATGCGTCGGCGCGGCGGCCACGATCCGCGCCGCGTGGAGTTCGGTGCGCCGCGGCGGGCACTGCACGGTGGTCGGGGTCGGGCGGAAGGACCAGCAGGTCGTGCTGAACCCGCTGGAAATCTTCCACTTCGCCCGCACGCTCACCAGCACCGTCTACGGCGCTTCCGATCCGGATCGCGACATCCCGGTGCTCGCCGACGAGGTCCGTTCGGGCGCGCTGGACCTGGAAACCCTGGTGACGCACCGGATTTCGCTCGACGAGACGGGCGAGGCGTTCGACCGGATGCGCCGCGGCGAGGGCGCCCGCTCGCTGATCCGGATCGGCGGCTGACGGGCCGATCCGGATCGGCCCGGGATCAGTCCGCCACGTCCAGCGCGGCCTGGATGATGCTGTCGGTGTCGATGCCGTGGTGCCGGTACACGCTCTCCAGATCGCCCGACTGCCCGAACCGCGTCACGCCCAGGTGCGCCGCCCGCACGCGGTGGACGTTCGCCAGGAACGCCAGCGTGTGCGGGTGCCCGTCCAGCACCGTCACCATCGGCGCGGACCGCTCGGACGGCAGCGCCGACTCCAGGATCCACGTGTCGGCCGTATCCTGCCCCGCCCGCGCTTGCCCGGCGCGGAACAGCAGGCCGGGGCTCGTCACGCACACGACGTCGGCGTGTTTGCCCAGCGCGTCGAGGCGGTCGGCGGCTTCCAGCGCCTCGGTGACCATCGCGCCCATCGCCACCAGCGTGACGTCCGGGCGCGCCACCGCGGCGGTGCGGATCGGGTACGCGCCAGCGACGACCTGGCGGCGGCGGCGTTCCCGCGCGGCCGGATCGGACGGCACCGCGGCCAGGCTCTGGTCCACGGGGCGGGTCGACAGGCGCAGGTAAGCGGAGGTTCCGTCGGGACGGCCGAGCCGCGAAAGGGAAGCCAGCAGGGTCCACTCGACGTCCAGGGCGAACGCGGGTTCGTACGTCACGCAACCCGGCTGCTCCAGCCCGACCGACGGCGTGGTCACCGACTGGTGCGCGCCGCCCTCGGGCGCGAGCGTGACGCCGGACGGCGTACCGACCAAAATGGACTGCCCGCCGCCGTAGATGCCGAACGACCACGGTTCCAGCGCGCGCTCCACGAAGGGGTCGTAAAGCACCCCGATCGGCAGCAGCGGACGGCCCCAGCGCGACCACGTCGTGCCCAGTTCGCCGAGCGCGCTCACCAGGTTCACCTCGGCGATGCCCAGTTCCAGATGCTGTCCGCTGGGCCGTTCGCGCCAGTGCAGGATCGTTTCCGGGTCGTCGGCGAACCAGTCGACGCGTTCCTGCGGCGACCACACGCCGACCTTGTTGACCCAGCCGCCCAGGTTGGTGCTGGACGAGACGTCCGGGCACAGCGTCACCACGAGTTCCGCGGCCTCGGGTGCCTCGCGGGTCAGGTCGAGCAGCGCGCGGCCGAGCGCGGCCTGCGTGGTGGTGCGACCCGACGGCGTGCGGCCGATGTCGGACGGCAGGACCGGAACCGGTTGCAGCTCAACGGGTTCCCGTTCCAGACGGGCTGCGGTCGAAGCGCACAGCTGCGCGGCCGCGGAGCCCTCGGGGAACTTCTGCCACGGGTTGTCCGGCGAGATTCCGACGCGCTCGGCCAGCGAACCCAGCTGTTCGGCGGTCAGCAGCGACGAGTGGTTCTGCGGGTGCCCTTCGCTGGCGAGGCCGAATCCCTTGACGGTGTAAGCGAAAACGACGGTCGGCCGGTGGTCGTCGATGGCGTCGAAGGTGTCCAGCAGCGCGGACAGGTCATGGCCGCCGAGGTTGCGGATCGCGGCGTGCAGCGTCTCGTCGTCGAGGGTGTCCAGCAGCGGAGCCAGTTCCGGCGCCGTCAGGCGTTCGCGCAGCTGGGCCGGGGTACAGCGGAGCAGCCGCTGGTACTCCGGGTTCGGCATCTCGTCGATGCGCCGGCGCAGCGCCGCGCCGCCCGGCCGTTCGAACAGTTCCTGCAGCAGCCGGCCGTACTTCACGGTCAGCACCTGCCAGCCGGCCGCCTCGAACATGCCCTGCAGCCGGGTCGCGCCGATGTTCGGGACCACGCGGTCGAGCGACTGCCGGTTCAGGTCGACGATCCACACGACCTCGCCCAGTTCCGCCACGTTCGGGTCGAGGACGGCTTCCCAGCACGCGCCCTCGTCCAGTTCCGCGTCGCCGACCAGCGAGTACTGCCGTCCGGTGCCCGCGCCGCCGCCGTGCGATTCGACGTAACGCCGCGCCAGCGCGCCCCAGATCGGGGCGGTCGCGCCGATGCCGACCGAACCGGTGGAGTAGTCGACCTGGTCGGGATCCTTCGAACGCGACGGGTAGCTCTGCAGCCCGCCGAACTCGCGCAGCGTCGTCAGGTACTTCTCGTCGAGGTCGCCGAGCAGGTAGTTGATCGCGTGCAGCACGGGGGAGGCGTGCGGTTTGACCGAAACCCGGTCCTGCGCGCGCAGCCGGGCGAACCACAGCGCGGTCATGATCGACACCATCGAGGCGCTGGACGCCTGGTGCCCGCCGACCTTGAGCCCGGTCGGATTGGGCCGCACCCGGTTCGCGTGGTCGATGATCGCGGCCGACAGCCACAGCACCCGGTCCTGCACCTCGCGCAGGACGGTCACCGTGTCGTTGTCCGGAAGGCGTTCGGGGGCGGCGCTGCTCACGAAGGATCGGACCTTTCTTGGGCGGAAAGTTCAGGCCAGTCCAGCAGAGCTGGGTAGGGTGCACAACAAGCGCGTTCAACATTGCGCAGAACGCCCAAGCCGGCACCGCACGGTGCGGAGAGGATTGCGCAGCATGCCCAGCACTCAGCGGCTCGACGCCACCGACGCCCGGATCCTGCTCGCGCTCGGCCGCACCCCGCGCGCCACGGCGGTCGCGCTCGCCGACGAACTGGGCCTGTCCCGCAACACCGTGCAAAGCAGGCTCGCCCGGCTCGAACAGGGCGACGCGCTGCGCTCGGCCGAACACCGGATCGACCCGGCCGCGCTCGGCTACCCGCTCACCGCGTTCGTCACGGTGCAGGCCCGGCAGCGATTGCTGGACGAGGTCGGCCGCGCGCTCGCCGCGGTGCCGGAAGTGCTGCAGGTGCGCGGGTTGACCGGCGCGCAGGACCTTCTGGTGCACGTCGTGGCGACCGACGCGGACGACCTGTACCGGATCGCCGGGGAAATCCTGGAAATCCCCGGCGTCGAGCGCACCAACAACGCGCTCGTCATGCGCGAGATGGTGCCCTACCGGCTCACTCCGCTGCTCGAGCGCGCCGCGCGCCGCTGAGGGTCACGTCCGGTCGCCGGCCAAGGGCTCGCGGCGGCGCTGCAGCATGGTCCGGTGCGCCCAGACCAGCAGCGGCGCGGCGACCAGGCCCCACAGGAACCAGCCGGTGTCGCCCGCCATCAGGCCGAAGACGAGCATCATCGCGGCGGTGACCTCGGCGAGCACGAGGATCTTCTGCCATCGCCGGGTCTGCACCGGCGGCACGCCTTGGCTCAGCGTCGCGGCGAACACGGGGTCGCTCGCGGCGAGTTCCTCTTCGATCTTCCGCAGGGCGCTGCGGTCGCGATGGGGCAGCATGATCCCCTCCTCGGGCAGGACGGGCCGGTGATCGCTCAAGTACCAGTGGAGTACCCGGCCGGGGGCGCCGTCAAGCCCGGGTTTTCGCAGGAATAATCGCCCGTGCCCGCGGGTCGTTGCAAACTGAAACACGTTCTAATAACGTGCCGGGGGTGAGATACGGGATCGTGCTGTTCACCAGCGACCGGGGCATCTCCCCGGCGGCGGCCGCGCAGGCCGCGGAAGAGGCCGGCTTCGCGACGTTCTACGTGCCCGAGCACACGCACATCCCGATCCGGCGCGACGCCCCGCATCCGCGGACCGGCGACTCCTCGCTGCCGGACGACCGCTATCTGCGCACGCTCGATCCGTGGGTCGCGCTGGCCAGCGCGGTGCCGGTGACCTCGACGATCCGGCTGGCGACCGCGGTGGCGCTCCCGGTGGAAAGCGACCCGATCACGCTGGCCAAGACCGTCGCGACGCTGGACCACCTGTCCGGCGGCCGGGTCACGCTCGGCGTCGGGTTCGGCTGGAACACCGACGAACTCGCCGACCACGGCGTGCCCGGGAAGCGGCGGCGCACGGCGCTGCGCGAGTACCTCGAGGCGATGCGCGCGCTGTGGACCGAGGAAGAGGCGAGCTACGCGGGCGAGTTCGTCGAGTTCGGGCCGAGCTGGGCATGGCCGAAACCGGTGCAGCCCAAGGTGCCGGTGGTCGTCGGCGCGGGCGGCACGGAGCGCACGTTCCGCTGGATCGCGCGCCACGGCGACGGCTGGCTCACCACGCCCGCCGAAGGCGATATCACCGCGAAAGTCGCGCAGTTGCGCGAAATCTGGCGCGAGGAGGGCCGCGAGGGCGAGCCGGAGGTCATCGCGCTCGGCCCGCGCCCGGATCCGGAGGGGCTGGCCAAGCTCGACGAGGCGGGCGTGACCGAGGTCGTGTTCGGGTTGCCGGACCGTTCGGCGGGCGAGGTCGAAGCGTGGCTGGACCGGCTCGCCGGGAAGCTCGGGCAGCTGGCGGGAGCCTGACTGCGTCCATTTCGGACGGCGCTACCTCCTTGAGGGGGCAGCCGCGCGCTGAAAACGCGAATAGCGCCTGAACGGGTGAACTCGGCGGCCGCGCGTCATTCCCGGGGACGCCTTCCCTCTCGTTTCGTGTGGCGGTGACCGGCCGGCACGCCCCCCGACCGGCCGGTCACCGCTTCGCCCGTCTGCGGCGGCGGGGCGAATGGCGCCGCGGGGCGCCGCCCGGGACACTGGTCCGGTGCGCATTCCCGTCCCCCGGACCGAAACGTGACCCCCGGACTGGCCGAACTGGCCGCCGCCCATGGAGTCGCCACCCGCTACGAAAACGCCGACCAAGTCGAAGTACAGGTAGACCCCGACGTCGTAGTCGCCGTATTGGCGCAGTTAGACGTCGATGCCGGTAGTCCACAAGCAATTCGGCGAGAATTGGCCGCGGTGCGGGAAGCCGCCGCGGCGCACGTGCTGCCGCCGACAGTCGTGGTGCGCGCCGGGCAAGAACGCGAACTCGGCCAGACCGCGCGGGTCGAACTCGAAGACGGCACAACGCGTGACGTCGGCGCCACACTTCCGGCTGACCTTCCGCTCGGCTGGCACCGGATCGTGACCGCTGAGCAACGGGTTTCGCTCGCCGTCGTCCCGGACCGGCTGCCCGCGGTGCCGCCCGCGTGGGGCTGGATGCTCCAGCTTTACGCGCTGCATTCCGAGCGGTCGTGGGGGATGGGCGACTTCGGCGATCTCGCCGAGGTGGCGTCCCGGTCGGCCGCCGAACTGGGCGCGGGCGTGCTGCTCGTCAACCCGGTGCAAGCGATCAGCCCGGCGCATCCGGTGGAGCGGTCGCCGTACTCGCCGTCCAGCCGCCGGTTCGCGAACCCGCTGTACCTGCGGGTAACCGACACCGAAGCGTTCGCCCGCGCCGACGAGGACACCCGGCGGCGGGTGGAAGCGCTCGCTCCGGATCCGGTCGGCGAGCTGATCGACTACGACGCCGTGTGGACCGCGAAACGGGCCGCGCTGGAACTGCTGCGCCCGCACCATCCGCATCCGATCGAACTGGACGACGACCTTCGCGATTTCGCCGCGTTCGGCGCGCTCGCCGAGGTGCACGGCGGCGATTGGCGCGAGTGGCCCGAGCCGTTGCGCGATCCCGGCAGTGCCGAGGTGGCCGCCGCGCGCGAGGAACTGGCCGAGCGGATCGAATTCCACGGCTGGCTCCAGCAGCTTTGTCACGAACAGCTGGATAGCGTCCGCCGCGCCGCGCGCGAAGCGGGCATGCCGGTCGGTGTCGTGCACGATCTGCCGGTCGGCGTGCATCCCGGCGGCGCGGACACCTGGGCGCTGCGGGACGTTTTCGCCGCGCGGGTGCGGGTCGGCGCGCCGCCGGACGCGTTCAACCAGCAGGGCCAGGACTGGAATCTGCCGCCGTGGCGGCCGGATCGGCTCGCCGAAGCCGGGTACGCGCCGTTCCGCGACGTCGTGCGCGGCGTGTTGCGGCACGCCGACGGCATCCGCGTGGATCACGTCGCCGGGATGTGGCGGCTGTGGTGGATCCCGCCGGGCGAACCGGCGGGCCGCGGCACGTACGTGCACTACGACGCCGAAGCGATGCTCGGCGTGCTCGCACTGGAAGCGCACCGAGCGGGCGCGGTCGTGGTGGGGGAGGACCTCGGCACCGTCGAGGACACCGTCACCGAAACCATGCACGAACGCGGCCTGCTCAGCTCCGCGGTGCTGTGGTTCCAGCGCGACTGGGACGCGCCCGGCAAGCCGTTCGTCCGCCCGGACCGCTGGGACCCGGACGCGATGGCCAGCATTTCGACGCACGACCTGCCGACCGTGTCCGGCTGGCTCGAGGCCGAGCACGTCCGGGTCCGCGCCGAACTCGGCCAGCTCGACCGTCCGGTGGAGCAGGAGCACGCCGAGGCGGCGGCCGAACGCCGGGCACTGCTCGAACTGGTTGCGAGCGAAGGAATTCCGGACGACGACTTGGTGGTCGCCCTGCACACTCTGCTCGCTTCGGCGGCGTCGCGGCTGGTGCTCACCTCGCCGGCGGACGTCGCGGGCGAACGGCGCCAGCCGAATCTGCCGGGCACCGTGGATGAGTACCCTAACTGGCGCATCCCGCTTCCCGTCACTGTGGACGGGTTCTTCGCCGATCCGCGGGTGCGGGCGGCGGTCGCCCCGCTCGCCGCGGCCCGCCCGCTCCGCTGACCCACCCGAAAAGCCTGTCCGGACAACGAAAACCGATGCCCAAGGAGAAGCCCTGTGCGGCCCTGGCCCGGAAAGCCCTACCCGCTCGGCGCGACCTACGACGGCGTGGGGACGAACTTCGCGCTGTTCTCCGAGGTCGCCGAGCACGTCGATCTCTGCCTGTTCGACGACGAGGGCAACGAAACCCGCTCGCGGCTGGAGGAGGTCGACGGCTTCGTCCACCACGGCTACCTGCTCGGCGTCGGCCCCGGGCAGCGCTACGGATTCCGCGTGCACGGGCCGTACGACCCGAGCCGCGGCCAGCGCTGCAACCCGGGCAAGCTGCTGATCGACCCGTACGCCAAGGCGCTGTCCCGCGGCGTCGACTGGTCCGAGGCGCTGTTCAGCTACCGCTTCGACGACCCGGACCAGTTCAACGAGGACGATTCGGCGGGCCACGTGCCGTATTCGCTCGTGGTGAGCCCGTTCTTCGACTGGGCCAACGACCGCGCGCCGCGCGTGCCGTACCACGAAACGGTCATCTACGAGACGCACGTGCGCGGCATGACGATGACGCACCCGTTCGTCCCGGAGCGGCTGCGCGGCACGTACGCCGGGCTGGCGCACCCGGCCGTGGTCGAGCACCTGCAGAAACTCGGCGTGACCACGGTGGAGCTGATGCCGGTGCACCAGTTCGTCACCGACCACGGCCTCGACGAGAAGGGTCTGCGCAACTACTGGGGTTACAACACGATCGGGTACTTCGCGCCGCATGACGCCTACGCCGCGATGCAGGGCCAGGGCGGGCAGGTGCAGGAGTTCAAGGGCATGGTCCGCGCCCTGCACGAGGCGGGGATCGAGGTGATCCTCGACGTGGTTTACAACCACACCGCCGAGGGCAACCACCTCGGCCCGACGCTGTCCATGCGCGGCATCGACAACGAGGCGTACTACCGCCTGGTCGAGGACGATCCGCAGTACTACATGGACTACACCGGCACCGGGAACTCGCTCAACGTGCGCAGCCCGCACACGCTGCAGCTGATCATGGATTCGCTGCGGTACTGGGTGACCGAGATGCACGTGGACGGCTTCCGGTTCGACCTCGCCTCCGCGCTGGCCCGCGAGTTCTACGACGTCGACCGGCTCTCGACGTTCTTCGACCTCGTGCAGCAGGACCCGATCGTGAGCCAGGTGAAGCTGATCGCCGAACCGTGGGACGTCGGGCCGGGCGGCTACCAGGTCGGCAACTTCCCTCCGCTGTGGACGGAATGGAACGGGCAGTACCGCGACACGGTGCGCGATTTCTGGCGCGGCGAACCGTCCACCCTCGGCGAGTTCGCTTCGCGGATCACCGGGTCGTCGGACCTGTACCAGGACGACGGCCGCCGCCCGTTCGCGTCGATCAACTTCGTCACCGCGCACGACGGGTTCACGCTCGCCGACCTGGTGTCGTACAACGAAAAGCACAATGAGGCCAACGGCGAGGACAACCGCGACGGCGCGGACGACAACCGGTCGTGGAACTGCGGAGTCGAGGGCCCGACCGACGACGAAGAGGTGCTCGCGCTGCGCGCCCGGCAGCGGCGGAACCTGCTCGCCACGCTGCTGCTGTCGCAGGGCGTGCCGATGCTGCTGCACGGCGACGAACTCGGCCGGACCCAGCAGGGCAACAACAACGCGTACTGCCAGGACACCGAACTGTCCTGGATGGACTGGGAACTCGCCGCCGAGAACGCCGGCCTGATCGAGTTCACCGGCGCGCTCGCCGCGTTCCGCAAGGCGCATCCGGTGTTCCGCCGCCGCCGGTTCTTCCAGGGAAAGCCGGTGCGCAAGGGCGAGGAGCTGGGCGACATCGCCTGGTTCACCCCGGCCGGCGAGGAGATGACCGAGCAGAACTGGGACGACGCGTTCGGCAAGTCCGTCGTGATTTTCCTGAACGGGGAAGGGATTCCGGACCTCGACCCGCGCGGGATGCCGGTCGAGGACGATTCGTTCCTGCTCGCGTTCAACGCGCACTGGGAGGACATCGCGATGACCCTGCCGGGCAACGGCTACGGTCGCGAATGGACAGTCGTGGTGGACACGGAAACCGGGGCTGTCGGGCACAGCGATGTCGAGCCGGTCGAAGGCGGGGGCAAGTTCACCCTCGCCGCGCGTTCGCTGGTGGTTCTTCAGCGCACCGCCAAGGAGGGCGAATGAGCACGCCGTCCTCGACGTACCGCGTACAGCTGCGGCCAGAGTTCGGTTTCGCTGACGCCGCCGCGATCGTGGAGTATTTGCGCGAGCTGGGCGTCGGCGCGTTGTACGGCTCGCCGATGCTCGACGCGACGCCCGGGTCCACGCATGGTTACGACGTCACCGATCCGACGCGCGCCCGGGGCGAACTGGGCGGCGAGGAAGCGCGAAAGGCGTTGGCCGCGCGGCTGAAAGGAGCCGGGCTCGGGTTCGTCGTGGACATCGTGCCGAACCACATGTCGGTCGAAGTCCCGAAGGCGAACCAGTGGTGGTGGGACGTTCTCCGGAACGGCCAGGATTCGCCGTACGCGCCGTTTTTCGACATCGACTGGAGTCGCGGCCGGGTGCTGCTGCCGATCCTGGGCGACGACAACGACGAGCTGACTGTCGAGGGAGACGAACTCGTCTACTACGACCACCGGTTCCCGATCGCGCCCGGCACCGGCGGCGGCACGCCGCGAGAGGTGCACGCGCGTCAGCATTACGAGCTGGTCGGCTGGCGGCGCGGCAACCGGGAGCTGAACTACCGGCGGTTCTTCGACATCACGAACCTGGCCGCGGTCACCGTCGAACGGCCGGAGGTGTTCGCCGAGACCCACGGTGAGGTGCTGCGCTGGGTGTCCGACGGCGACGTCACCGGCCTGCGCGTGGACCATCCCGACGGGCTCGCCGACCCGGGCGGCTACTTCCGGCGGCTCCGCGAGGGCGCGCCCGGGGCGTGGCTGGTGGCGGAGAAGATCCTGCACCCCGGCGAGGCGCTGCCGCAGAGCTGGCCGGTCGACGGGACCACCGGATACGACGCGCTGCGCGAGATCACCGGCGTGTTCGTGGACCCGGCGGCGGCGTCGGTGTTCACCCGGCTCGCCGCCGAACAGGGCGTGCGCACCGACTATCACGCGGTCGAGGAGAACGCGCGGAGGCTGGTGACCGACGGGATCCTGGTCGCCGAGGTGCACCGGATCGCCGCGCTGCTCCACGGCGTGGACGCGGACGCGGCCCGCGCTGCGGTCGCCGAGGTGATGATCGCGTTCCCGGTCTACCGTTCGTACCTTCCCGAGGGTTCCGGCCACTGGGCGACCGCCGTCGCGCGCGCACGCAAGCGGCGGCCGGAACTGGCCCCCGCGCTCGACGCGCTCGACAGCCAGGTGCGCGGCGCGCCCGAGGGCGAGCTGGCGACGCGGATCCAGCAGACGTCCGGCATGGTCGTCGCGAAGGGCACCGAGGACACGACCTTCTACCGGTTCACCCGGTTCGCCGCGCTGAACGAGGTCGGCGGAAACCCGGACCGGTTCGGCTTGAGCACCGGGGAATTCCACACGCTGGCCGCGGGCCGGGCTGCCGCGGCTCCGGCCACGATGACCACGCTGACCACTCACGACACGAAGCGCTCCGAGGACACCCGCGCGCGGATGGCCGCGCTGTCGGAGGTCGCGGACGAGTTCGCGGTCGCGGTACGGCGGTGGACCGCCGCGCGCGGGATCGACGAGCCCGCGCTGAATCTCCTTGCGTGGCAGACGCTTGTGGGCGCGTGGCCGATCTCGCCGGAACGGCTGCGCGACTACCTCGACAAAGCCGCGAAGGAAGCGAAACTCCGCACCTCCTGGACGGACCACGACGAGGACTTCGAGCGAGCCGTCGCCGAGTGGCCGTCCGCGGTGCTGGGCGACGCGGAGCTTACGGCGGATGTCGAGTGCTTCGTCAAGCGGGTGCGCGGCGCGGGCTGGGCGAATTCGCTGGGACAGAAACTTGTGCAGCTGGCCGGACCCGGCGTGCCGGACGTTTACCAGGGCACCGAGCTGTGGGACTACTCGCTGGTCGATCCGGACAACCGCCGCGAGGTCGACTACGCCGCCCGGCGCTCCCTGCTCGAACGCGTCCAGGCGGGCGAACAGCCGGAGATCGACGAGACCGGCGCGGCGAAGCTGCTGGTGGTGCACCACGCGCTGACCCTGCGCCGGGACCGGCCGGAGCTCTTCACCGGATACCGGCCGCTGCAGGCGGAAGGCGTTGCCGCGGAACACCTTCTGGCCTTCGAACGCGGCACTGGCCTGACCGTCGCGGTCACGCGGCTGCCGCTGGGACTGGAGCGCGCGGGCGGCTGGCGCGACACCGTGCTGCCGCTGCGCACCGGCGAATGGACCGACGTGCTGACCGGCCGCGGGATCGGTGACGCACCGCAGGTTTCGGCGTTGTTCGACCAGTACCCAGTCGCGCTTCTGGTGCGGGAGGACTCCTGATGTTCCGCGTATGGGCACCTTCGGCCGAGCGCGTCCGCGTCCGGGTCGACGGCGCCGACCACGAGATGACCGCCGCCGCCGCCGGCGACGGCTGGTGGCAGGCCGACGTCACCGGCGCCGACTACGCCTTCCTGCTCGGCGACGACGACCGCCCGCTGCCGGACCCGCGCTCGCTGCGCCAGCCGAACGGCGTGCACGAAGCGTCGCGCGTCTACGACCATTCCGCCTTCGAGTGGACCGACCAGTCGTGGACCGGACGGCAGCTGCCCGGCGGCGTGGTCTACGAACTGCACGTCGGCACCTTCACCGAGGCAGGCACGTTCGACGCGGTCATCGAACGGCTCGGGCACCTGGTCGACCTCGGCGTCACGCACGTCGAACTGCTGCCGGTGAACTCCTTCGACGGCACCGCGGGCTGGGGCTACGACGGCGTCCTGTGGGGCGCGGCGCACGAGCCGTACGGCGGTCCCGACGGGCTGAAACGCCTGGTCGACGCGTGTCACGCCCGCGGGCTCGCGGTGCTGCTCGACGTCGTCTACAACCACCTCGGCCCGTCCGGCGCCTACCTCGACCGGTTCGGCCCGTACTTCGCCGGCCGCACCGACTGGGGCGCCGGGCTCAACCTCGACGGCCCCGGTTCCGACGAAGTCCGCCGCTACGTCATCGACAACGCGCTGGGCTGGCTGCGCGACTTCCACTTCGACGGCCTCCGCCTGGACGCGGTGCACGCGCTGGTCGACAAGCGCGCCGTGCACCTGCTGGAGGAACTCTCCGCCGAGGTCGACGCGCTGTCGGCGGCCCTGAACCGCCCGCTGACGCTGATCGCCGAGTCCGACCAGAACGACCCCAAGCTCGTCACGACCCGTGACGCCGGCGGCTACGGCCTGCACGCGCAGTGGTCCGACGACCTGCACCACGCGCTGCACGTCCGGCTCACCGGCGAAACCACCGGCTACTACACCGATTTCGCCGAGCCCGGCGCGCTGGCCAAAACCCTGCGGGAGGCGTTCTTCCACGCCGGGACCTGGTCGTCGTTCCGCTCGCGCGTCCACGGCCGCCCGCTGGACCGGCGCGCCGCCCCCGGCCACCGGTTCCTGGCCTACTTGCAGGACCACGACCAGATCGGCAACCGCGCGACCGGCGACCGGCTGTCCGCGACCGTTTCGCCCGGCCTGCTGGCCTGCGGCGCGGCGGTGGTGTTCTGCTCGCCGTTCACGCCGATGCTGTTCATGGGGGAGGAGTGGGCCGCCGAGACGCCGTGGCAGTTCTTCGCGTCGTTCCCGGACCCGGAACTGGCCGAGGCCGTCCGGACCGGCAGGCGCCGCGAGTTCGCCCGGCACGGCTGGGGCGAAACGGACGTCCCGGACCCGATGGACCCGGCCACCGTCGCCCGCTCGCGGCTCGACTGGACCGAACCGGGCACACCGGGCCACCGCGAGATCCTCGGCCTGTACCGGACGCTGATCCGTCTCCGCCGCACGCATCCGGAGCTGACCGATCCGCGGCTGGACCGGGTCGTGGTGGAGACCGCTCCGGACGACGCGTGGCTGATCCTGCACCGGGGCGCTCTGCGGCTGGCGTGCAACTTCGGGGCGAAGCCGGTCGAGCTTCCGGTGGCGGGGGAGGTGCTGGCTTCGTGGGGCAACCCCGAGGCCGGCTCCACCGGGACGGTGCTGCCCGCGGAGTCGTTCGTCCTGGTCGCTGCCCGCTGACCTCGGGGTACTGGCGGAGCATCGCCGTCAACGCCTCCGCCAGCCGGTCCCGAAGCTCTTGCGGCGCAACCACCTCCGCCAACGGGCCGAGCCGCAGCAGATCATGCACGGCTTGGTCCGGCTGCTCGACCGGAACGACCACCCGAGTCCATCCGTCCGCCTCGGCAACACCACCCGCGGCCGCGCGGGCCACGGCCGGTTCGGCGAGCTGCGGCAAAAGCCGCATCCCCTCCGGAGACAGCCGCAGTACCGCCTCGCCCCGGTGCCGCCGGGCGTCGAAGTCGTCGAGATAGTCCGACCAGCAGCGGCCCAGGTCGAAGTCGTCGGCCCGATCGAAGGTCTCGTCCAGCAGCGCCGCCTCGACGATCCGCGCCACCCGGTAGGTCCGGAACTCCCCGGAACGCCGGGCGACCAGGTACCAGTGACCGGCCTTGAGCACCACGCCGTACGGCTCGACGGTCCGGGCGACTTCGCGGGGCGCGGCCCAGCGCTGGTACCGGATCCGGACACGGCGCTGCTGCCACACCGCGTCCGCGACTGCCGGCAGCTGCGGCGTGGCTTCTGTGTCGTGGTACCAGGACGCCGCGTCCAGGTGGAACCGCTCGCGGACCCGGTCGGCGTGGGATCGCAGTTCGGCCGGGAGCGCGGCCAGCAGTTTGCGCTCCGTGTTCGCGACGACCGGTCCGAGGCCCAGTCCGGAGGCCGCGACGGGCAGGCCGGCGAGGAAGAGCGCCTCGGCCTCCTGCCTGGTCAGGCCGGTCAGCTGGGTGCGGTACCCGTCGACCAGCCGGTACCCGCCGTCGTGCCCGGGCTCGCCGTACACCGGGATCCCGGCGGCGCTCAGCGCCTCGATGTCGCGGTAGACGGTGCGCGGCGAGACCTCCAGCCGGGCGGCCAGTTCGTCGGCGGTCCTCGGCTGGCGGGCCTGCAGCAACAACAGAATCGAGACGAGCCGGCTCGCGCGCATGAGGGCCAGCATGCCGGGGTCCGCTGACAAAACCTGTCAGGAATCCCCGGGCCGGAGGGCACGCCCGGCCCGCGACCCCTACTGGCATCGCCATCGGTCCAGGTCATCACCCCTGCTCCGGGCAAGTTCAGCCAAGCGCCGGAGCCCGCGCCCGCCCCGGGTTTGAAAAGATCGGCGCATGGCACAGCGACCCGCATCCGACAACCAGGTCCTCGCCGGACGTCCGTTCCCGCTCGGCGCCCACCCGGAGGCGGGCGGCGTCCGGTTCGCGGTGACGTCCGCCGTCGCCGACGCGGTCGAGGTGTGCCTCATCGGCGACGACGGTTCCGAACGGCGGATCGAACTGACTGAACGCACGTTCGGCGTCTGGCACGGCCTCGTCCCGGGCGTCACGGTCGGTCAGCACTACGGCTACCGCGTGCACGGTCCGTACGACCCGGCGCACGGTTACCGCTGCAATCCGGCCAAGCTCCTCGTCGACCCGTACGCGCGCCGGATCGACGGCAAGCTCGCCAGCCTGCACGCCGCACAGGGCTTCACTGGCGACCCCGAGCGCGGTCCGATGTCCACTGTGGACTCGCTGGGCGCCGTGCCGCTGTCGGTCGTCACCTCGCCGGGCGGGCAGGACACCGGGGTCAAGCCGGAAGTGCCGTTCGAGGAATCGGTGATCTGCGAACTGCACGTGAAGGGGTTCACCCAGCAGCATCCGTTCATCCCGGAGGCGCTGCGCGGCACGTACCTCGGCCTCGCGCATCCGGTGGCGATCGAGCACCTGACCCGGCTCGGCGTGACGACGGTCGAACTGCTGCCGGTGCACGCGTTCGCCGACGAGCCCGCGCTGATCCGCTCGGGACGGCACAACTACTGGGGCTACTCGCCGCTGGGCTACTTCGCGCCGCACGCCGGGTACGCGAGCGAGCCGGGCCGCGAGGTCGAGGAATTCCGCACGATGGTGGCGGCCCTGCACGCGGCGGGCATCGAGGTGCTGCTCGACGTCGTCTTCAACCACACCTGCGAAGGCGGCCCGGACGGTCCGACGCTCTCGCTGCGCGGCCTCGACGCCCCGGCGTACTACCTGCACACCCGCCGCGGCCACATGGCCGACCTCACCGGCTGCGGCAACACTCTCGACGCCGGGTCGCCCACGGTCGTCCGCCTGGTCACCGATTCGCTGCGGTACTGGACGCAGGAGATGGGCGTCGACGGGTTCCGCTTCGACCTGGCGAGCACGCTCGGCCGCCCGCGCGGCGAGATGTTCGACCGCGAGTCGACGATGCTCACCGCGATCACCACCGACCCGGTGCTGTCCCGCTGCAAGCTGATCGCCGAACCGTGGGACGCGACCGGCGAGGGTTACCGCGTCGGCGACTTCGGCGCGCAGTGGGCCGAATGGAACGGCCGCTACCGCGACACTGTGCGCGATTTCTGGCGCGGCGCGACCGGCGTGCGGGACCTCGCGTACCGGCTGTCCGGCTCGTCCGATCTGTACGACCACAACCTGCGCCGCCCGTGGCAGTCGATCAACTTCGTCACCGCGCACGACGGCTTCACGCTGCGGGACCTGGTGTCCTACAACGAAAAGCACAATGAGGCCAACGGCGAGGACAACCGCGACGGCACGAACGACAACCGCTCGTGGAACCACGGCGCGGAGGGCGAGACCGACGACGCGGGGATCGTCGCGCTGCGCACCCGCCAGGCGCGCAACCTGTTCGCGACGCTGCTGCTGTCCACCGGCACGCCGATGTTCACCGCGGGCGACGAGATGTGGCGGACCCAGCACGGCAACAACAACGCCTATTGCCTCGACGACGAGACGTCGTGGATCGACTGGACCCCGACGGAGCTCTCGGAGCCGATGCTCGACTTCGCCCGCCGCGTGGTCCGGCTGCGTGCGCACAGCCCGGCACTGCGGCAGCCCGAGTTCTTCGAGGGCCGCACCACGGTCACCGGCAAGCCGGACCTCGTCTGGTTCCGCCCGGACGGCGAGGAGTTCGACGAGATCGACTGGTTCGACGAGGACCGCCGCACGCTCTGCATGTGGATCGACGGGTCGAACAGCCAGGCGCGCAACCGCGAGGGCGCGCTCGTCACCGACCACTCGTGGCTGCTGGTGCTGCACGCGGGAGCGGAGCCGGCGGAGATCGTGCTGCCCGGCCCGGAGTACGGCGAGACTTTCAAGCCCACTTTGGACACCAGCACCGCCGACGGCACCCCGGCCAACCCCGGCGTGCTGGAGCCGAAGGCGCGGATCACCGTCGAGGCGCGGTCGCTGCTGTTGCTGCGCGCGCCGCGCGACACGGTGGAGATCCCGCAGCTGTAAGGAGACACCGAGTCCGAGAAGTCCGGGCGATCCCCGTGATTGTCCGGGGCGCCATGGGGCATCCTGACTGGAGTCCGCCGCCGCCGAGAAAGCTTCACCAGGACATCCGCACCGATACTCGCCGGTAATCACCGGAACGCGCCGCCGATTGTTAACGCAATTCGGCGGGCGTGTTGCGGGCGGGAGACGGGAATGCGTCCGGGAGTTCCGCCGAATGGGCGCGTTTCGCCCGACCGGGTGGCGGGAAAATCAGAAAAAGGCCCCGCTGTCAACGGCTTTGGAGGAATCAGGCACACTGACCGTGCTCGCGGAAGCACACTCCGACCACCCTCCCACCCACCGTGAAAAAGGGGCATCGCCATGACCGGCAGGCTCGGGATCGACGACGTCGCACCCATTGTCAGCTGCGGCCGGTATCCGGCCAAAGCCGTTGCGGGCGAACATTTCCCCGTCACCGCCACGGTCTGGCGGGAGGGGCACGACGCGGTCGCCGCGACGGTCGCCTGGCGCGGTCCGGGCGACCGCGCCGCGCGCCAGACGCGGATGGCCGAACAGGGCCGCGGGCTCGACCGGTTCGGCGCGGTGATCGTGCCCGACGCCGAGGGCATGTGGACCTATCGCGTGGACGCGTGGAGCGATCCGTGGGCCACCTGGGAGCACGCGGTCGAGGTGAAGATCGCCGCGGGGCAGGGGCCCGGCGAGCTGGCGAACGACCTGGAAAGCGGCGCGCTGCTGCTCGACCGCGTCTCCCGCCGCCCGGAGCGCCGGGCCGAGCGCCCGCTGCTCGCCGGGGCCGCGGCCGCGCTGCGCGACGACGAACGCGATCTCGCCGAGCGCGTCGGACCGGCGCTCTCGCCCGAGGTCCGCCAGCTCATGCACGACTTCCCGGTGCGCGAGCTGATCACCAAGGGCCGCGTGCTGAAGCTGTGGGTCGACCGCAAACGCGCCGCTTTCGGTTCCTGGTACGAATTCTTTCCCCGTTCCACCGGCGGGGTCGACGCGCAGGGCCGCGCGGTGCACGGCACCTTCGCCACCGCCGAGCGCGAGCTGGACCGCGTCGCGGGCATGGGCTTCGACGTCGTCTACCTGCCGCCGGTGCATCCCATCGGCCGGGTGAACCGCAAGGGCCCCAACAACACTCTCGACGCGACGCCGGACGACGTCGGCTCGCCGTGGGCGATCGGCGCGGACGAGGGCGGGCACGACGCGATCCACCCGGAGCTCGGCACGATCGAGGATTTCGACTCTTTCGTGGCGCGCGCGGAGGACCTCGGCCTGGAGGTCGCGCTCGACCTCGCGCTGCAGGCCGCGCCCGACCACCCGTGGGTCGTCAAGTACCCGGAGTTCTTCACCACCCGCCCGGACGGCACCATCGCCTACGCGGAGAACCCGCCGAAGAAGTACCAGGACATCTACCCGGTCAACTTCGACAACGACCCGCGCGGCATCTACGACGAGGTGCTGCGCGTCGTGCTGCACTGGGTGTCGCACGGGGTGCGGATCTTCCGGGTCGACAACCCGCACACCAAGCCGCCGGACTTCTGGGCGTGGCTGATCCAGTCGGTGAAGGACACGCATCCGGACGTGCTGTTCCTCGCCGAGGCGTTCACCCGCCCGGCCCGGCTGTGGGGGCTGGCGAAGCTCGGCTTCACCCAGAGCTACACGTATTTCACCTGGCGCACCACGAAAGAAGAGCTGACCGAGTTCGGCACGGACCTGGTCGAGCATTGGGACCACGGCCGCCCGAACCTGTTCGTCAACACTCCGGACATCCTGCACGAATCGCTGCAGCACGGCGGTCCGGGCATGTTCGCGCTGCGTGCCGCGCTCGCCGCGACGATGTCGCCGACCTGGGGCGTGTACTCCGGCTACGAGCTGTTCGAATCCGAGGCGGTGCGGCCGGGCAGCGAGGAATACCTCGACTCCGAGAAGTACCAGCTGCGCCCGCGCGATTTCGCCCGCGCGCTCGCCGAGGGCCGTTCGCTCGAACCGTGGCTGGCCCGGCTCAACGCCATCCGCCGCGCGCATCCGGCGCTGCAGGGCATGCGCTCGCTGCGCTTCCACTCCGTCGACAACGACGCGCTGCTCGCTTACTCCAAACAGGACCCGGCGACCGGGGACACGATCGTCGCCGTGATCACCCTCGACCCGCACAACACGCAGGCGGGCACGCTCCGGCTCGACCTGCCCGCGCTCGGCTTCGACTGGCACGAGCGCCTCATCGCGCACGACGAGGTCACCGGCGAGACGTGGGACTGGGGCGAGGCGAACTTCGTCCGGCTCGAGCCGTGGCGGGCGGTCGCGCACATCGTGGCGCTGCGCCGCAGGCTCGCGGCCTGAACTCGACAACAGCACTTCGCGCGTGGTTATCCCGGAGCCGTTCGGGATAACCACTACTCAGCACAGGCAACTCACGACAAGGTGGAACGGATGGACGAGGAGAGCCGGCCCGGCGCCGCGGCGGGACTGGCGGGCGTGCCGCACACGGGTGAGGCGGTCACCGCCGACGGCCTGCTGGTCGAGCCCCAGGCGGACGATTTCGGGCACGCGCACGAGGCGCCGGCGGACCCGGAATGGTTCAAGAGCGCGGTGTTCTACGAGGTGCTGGTGCGCGCGTTCGCCGATTCGAACGGCGACGGCACCGGCGACCTGCGCGGGCTGGCGGGCAGGCTGGACTACCTCGAATGGCTCGGGGTGGACTGCCTGTGGCTGCCGCCGTTCTACGCCTCGCCGCTGCGCGACGGCGGCTACGACATCAGCGATTTCCGCGCCGTGCTGCCGGAATTCGGCAGCGTCGAGGACTTCGTGTACCTGCTCGACGAGGCGCACCGGCGCGGCATCCGGGTGATCACCGACCTGGTGCTGAACCACACCTCCGACGCGCATCCGTGGTTCCAGCAGTCGCGCTCGGACCCGGACGGCCCGTACGGCGACTACTACGTGTGGAGCGACGACGATTCCCGCTACGCCGACGCGCGGATCATCTTCGTCGACACCGAAACGTCGAACTGGACCTACGACCCGGTGCGCGGCCAGTTCTACTGGCACCGGTTCTTCACCCACCAGCCGGACCTGAACTACGAGAACCCGGCCGTGCAGGACGCGATGATCGACGTGCTGCGGTTCTGGCTCGACATCGGCATCGACGGCTTCCGCCTCGACGCCGTGCCCTACCTGTTCGAACAGGAAGGCACGAACTGCGAGAACCTGCCGCGCACGCACGATTTCCTCAAGCGCTGCCGCAAAGTCGTCGACGACGAGTACCCCGGCCGGATCCTGCTCGCCGAGGCGAACCAGTGGCCCAGCGACGTGGTCGAGTACTTCGGCGACGCGGAGTCCGGCGGCGACGAGTGCCACATGGCGTTCCACTTCCCGCTGATGCCGCGGATCTTCATGGCGGTGCGCCGGGAGTCGCGGTTCCCGATCTCGGAGATCCTGCTGCAGACGCCGCAGATCCCGTCCGGCACGCAGTGGGGCATCTTCCTGCGCAACCACGACGAGCTGACGCTCGAGATGGTCAGCGACGAAGAGCGCGACTACATGTACTCCGAGTACGCCAAGGACCCGCGGATGAAGGCCAACATCGGGATCCGCCGCCGGCTGGCCCCGCTGCTGGACAACGACCGCGACCAGCAGGAGCTGTTCACCGCGCTGCTGCTGTCCCTGCCCGGGTCGCCGGTGCTGTACTACGGCGACGAGATCGGCATGGGCGACAACATCTGGCTCGGCGACCGCGATGCCGTCCGCACGCCGATGCAGTGGACGCCGGACCGCAACGCCGGGTTCTCCACGTGCGATCCGGGCCGCATCTACCTGCCGGTGATCATGGACCCGGTGTACGGGCACCAGGCGCTGAACGTCGAGGCGCAGGCCGACAACGCGGCGTCGCTGCTGAACTGGACGCGCCGGATGATCGAGGTCCGCAAACAGCACCACGCGTTCGGCCAGGGCGATTTCGCCGATCTCGGCGGCTCGAACCCGAGCGTGCTCGCCTACCAGCGCCGGTGGCTGCGCCCGGACGGCCGCGAGGACGTCGTGGTGTGCGTCAACAACCTGTCCCGTTTCCCGCAGCCGGTGGAACTGGACCTGTCCGCGCACCAGGGCGCGACGCCGGTCGAGCTGACCGGCGGGGTGCGCTTCCCGGACATCGGCGAGCTGCCGTACCTGCTCACGCTGCCCGGCCACGGGTTCTACTGGTTCCAGCTGCTCGAGCCGGAAGAATGAGGTGAGTCCGCTGTCGCACCACGGTTCCCCGCCCGAACTGCCCGAGGTTTCCCGCGCGCTGACCGCCCTGCTGCCGGACTGGCTGCCCGCGCAGCGCTGGTTCGCGGGCAAGGACCGGCCGGTCGACGAGGTCCGCCCGGCGGGCCTCACCGCGCTGGCCGGCCCGGATCCGCTGCTGGTGCACGCGGTCGTCGACGTGGTGCAGGGCGACCGCACCGAGCCGTACCAGCTGCTGATCGGCCGCCGGTCCGGGGTGCCCGAGGTCGCGTCGGCAGCGCTGCTGGGCGAACGGTTCTACGAGGCGAGCGGCGACGCGGACCTCACCGCAGGGCTGCTGGACCGGATGGCGGCGGGGGAGTCCGCGGGGCCGCTGCGGTTCTCGGCGGAGCCCGACGCGAAGCTCGAACCGGGGCTGCGCTCGCGGCCGATCACCGCGGAGCAGAGCAACACCTCGCTGGTGTACGGCGGGCAGTACATCCTCAAGCTGTTCCGCAAGCTCAGCCCGGGGACGAACAAGGACCTGCTGCTGCACCGCGCGCTGCAGGACGCCGGGTGCAAGCACGTGGCGCGCGTGGTCGGCTCGATCTCCGGCGAACTGCACGGCGAACCCGCGACGATGGGGATGCTGCAGGAGTTCCTGCCGGACGCGGTCGACGGCTGGGCGATGGCGACCACGAGCGTGCGGGACCTGCTGGCCGATCCGGACCAGCCCGCGGCCGAGGCGGGCGGCGACTTCGCCGGGGAGTCCGAGCGGCTCGGCGCGGCGGTGGCCGAGGTGCACGCGGACCTCGCGACCGCGCTCGGCGCCGAGCCCGCGGACAGCGACGAGCTGGACCGCACGGTGCGCGCGATGACCGAACGGCTCGACCAGGTGTCCGAGGCGGTCCCGGAGCTGGCGGTGCACGCGCCCGCGCTGCGCGAGGTGTTCGAAGCCGTGCGCGCGCACGAGGCGCCGATTTCGCTGCAGTACATCCACGGCGATCTGCACTTGGGCCAGGTGCTGCGTACCGTCAACGGATGGCTGCTGCTGGACTTCGAAGGCGAACCGGCCGCCCCGGTCGCGGAACGGCACGCGCTGCGCTCGCCGCTGCGCGACGTCGCGGGCATGCTCCGGTCGTTCGACTACGCGGCGCACCAGCGGCTCGTCGGGCAGCCCGAGAACGCGGACGTGACCCGGCACGCGATGGAATGGGCCCGGCGCAACCGCGCCGCGTTCTGCGCCGGGTACGCCCGCGCCGGCGGCCCGGTCGGCGACCCGCAGGAGCACGCGGACCTGCTGCGCGCCTTTGAACTGGACAAAGCGGTGTACGAGGTCGCCTACGAGCACGCGAACCGGCCGGACTGGCTGAGCGTGCCCCTGGCGGCGATCGCCCGCAGCACCGACGGAAGCGAGTGACCCCGTGAACGCTGTCCCCGCGGATCTGCCCTCGGCGGCGCCGTCCCCGCTCGACATCGACCGGCTGCTGGCGGGCGAGCACCACGACCCGCATGCGGTGCTCGGCGTGCACACCGACGGCAGCGACATCGTCGTGCGCGCGCTGCGTCCGGGCGCGACGTCGGTGTCGGTCGTCGCGGGGGAGCGCCGCGTCCCGCTGGAGCGCGTGGCGGACGCGCTGTTCGCCGCGACGCTGCCGGAGCACCCGGGCGACTACCGGATCGAAGTCGGCTACGACAACCACACTGTCGTCACCGACGATCCGTACCGCTGGCTGCCGACGGTGGGGGAGCTGGATCAGCACCTGATCGGCGAAGGACGGCACGAACGGCTGTGGGACGTTCTGGGCGCGCACGTGCGCCGGTACGACACCCCGAACGGCGTCGTCGAAGGCGTGTCCTTCGCGGTGTGGGCGCCGACCGCGCGCGGCGTGCGGGTGATCGGCGACTTCAACGCGTGGGAGGGCCGCGGCCACCCGATGCGCTCGCTCGGGTCCTCGGGCGTGTGGGAGCTGTTCGTGCCCGGCGTTTCCGTCGGCAGCTGTTACAAGTTCCGCATCCTCGGCGCGGACGGGCACTGGCACGAGAAGGCCGACCCGATGGCGTTCGCGACCGAGGTGCCGCCCGCGACCGCGTCGAAGGTGACCGAATCGTCGTACGCCTGGGGCGACGGCGACTGGGTCGCCCGGCGCGAGGCGACCGACTGGGCCGACGCGCCGATGAGCGTGTACGAGGTGCACCTCGGCTCGTGGCGGCCCGGGCTCGGCTACCGCGAGCTCGCCGGCCAATTGGCCGACTACGTCGAGGAAACCGGCTTCACGCACGTCGAGTTCCTGCCGGTGGCCGAGCATCCGTTCGGCGGCTCGTGGGGCTACCAGGTCACGTCGTACTACGCGCCGACCTCGCGCTTCGGCTCGCCGGACGATTTCCGGCACCTGGTCGACCACCTGCACCAGCGCGGCATCGGCGTGCTCGTGGACTGGGTGCCCGCGCATTTCCCGCGCGACATCTGGGCCCTGGCGCGGTTCGACGGCAGCCCGCTGTACGAGCACGAGGACCCGCGGCGCGGCGAGCAGCCGGACTGGGGCACGCTCGTGTTCAACTTCGGCCGCAACGAGGTGCGCAACTTCCTCGTCGCGAACGCGCTGTTCTGGCTGGAGGAGTTCCACCTCGACGGCCTGCGCGTCGACGCGGTCGCCTCGATGCTGTACCTCGACTACTCGCGCAAGGACGGCGAGTGGCTGCCGAACGAGTACGGCGGCCGGGAAAACCTCGACGCGGTAAGGTTTTTGCAGGAGCTGAACGCGACTGTCTACAAGCGACACCCGGGCGTGGTGATGGTCGCCGAGGAGTCCACCGCCTGGCCCGGCGTCACCCGCCCGACGCATCTGGGCGGCCTGGGGTTCGGCTTCAAATGGAACATGGGGTGGATGCACGACACGCTCCGCTACCTGTCGCACGAGCCGATCCACCGGGCGTACCACCACAACGAGATGACCTTCTCGCTCGTGTACGCGTGGAGCGAGAATTTCGTGCTGCCGCTGTCGCACGACGAAGTGGTGCACGGCAAGGGCTCGCTGTGGGAGCGGATGCCGGGCGACGACTGGAACAAGGCCGCCGGGCTGCGCGCGCTGCTGGCGTTCATGTGGGCGCATCCGGGCAAGCAGCTGCTGTTCATGGGCGGCGAATTCGGCCAGCCGCGCGAATGGTCGGAGTCGCGGTCGCTGGACTGGCATCTGCTGGAAACGCCGCTGCACCGCGGCGTGCGCGACCTGATCCGGCAGCTGAACGCGGTCTACCGGGACACCGCCGCGCTGTTCAGCGGCGACGTCCGGCCCGAGGGCTTCCGCTGGATCGACGCGAACGACTCGGCCGGCAACGTGCTGAGCTTCCTGCGCCTGGGCGCCGACGGCTCGCGGCTGGCCTGCATCGCGAACTTCGCCGGGGTCCCGCACCACGACTACCGGGTCGGCCTCCCGTCCGCCGGGCGCTGGACCGAGGTGCTGAACACGGACGCGGAGTCCTTCGGCGGTTCGGGAGTCGGGAACCTGGGCGCGGTGGAGGCGACCGAGGAGCCGTGGCACGGGCAGCCGGCGTCGGCGGTGCTGCAGCTGCCGCCGAGCGGGGTGTTGTGGCTGCTGGAGGAACGCCCCTCCGCCGAGCTTGAGGCCTGACCCGCCACCGCGCACCGCTGCGGGCGGCAAACCTCCGTGAAGGGTCCCCTCGCGCCCTGGTCGCGGGTCGTGAGGGGGACCCTGACGGGATCAGATTCCCTGATGGTGGCCCTCGCGCGCCTCTCCGCGGCAGTCCGCAAGCCGTCAGTTCTGGCACCGGCCGGGCCGCTTGCCCGTCCGGCCATCCCGCGCTGCCCGGAATTCCCCTCGCGAGCGCCTTCGCCCGGCGGCGGTCGGAAAATGACCCACGCAGCGTCTTGCCGGTGAAGGCGCTGGTGGGCATACTTTGTTGCCATCCACAACAAACCCGGGGTGGCGCCGCCAGGCCGCCCCTCGAGTGATTGAGGGATGACGATGACGTCCTCGCACACCTCCTCCCGTTGGCGGCGGCTCGCGATCCCCGCGGCGCTCGCCCTCGCCGGCGCGGTCGCGCTGACGCCCGCCGGCCACGCCGCCCCCGCCCCCGCCGCCGCTCCGGCCGCCGGGTTCTCCGACGACTTCGACGGCCCGGCGGGCTCGCCCGCCGACGGGAGCAAGTGGAACTACGAAACCGGCGACAACAACGGCAACAACCACGAACGGCAGTGGTACACCTCGGGCGCGGCGAACGGCGCGCTCGACGGCCAGGGCCACCTCGTGATCACCGCGAAGAAAGAGAACTCCGGCAACAACTGCTGGTACGGCGCGTGCCAGTACACCTCGGCGCGGCTGAACACGTCCGGCAAGTTCAGCCAGGCGTACGGGCACCTGGAAGTCCGGATGAAACTGCCGCGCGGGCAGGGGATGTGGCCGGCGTTCTGGATGCTCGGCGGCGGGCAATGGCCGGACGACGGCGAAATCGACGTCATGGAGAACATCGGCAAGGAACCGAACACCGTGCACGGCACGATCCACGGCCCCGGCTACTCGGGCGCGGGCGGCATCGGCGCGGCGTTCAACGGCCCCGACTTCTCCGCCGACTTCCACACCTACGCGGTCGACTGGTCTCCGAACAAGATCGTCTGGCTGGTCGACGGGCAGGCCTACCAAACCCGCACCCCGGCGGACCTGAACGGCAAGAAATGGGTGTACGACCACCCGTTCTTCCTGATCCTCAACCTCGCGGTGGGCGGCGACTGGCCCGGCGACCCGGACGGCAGCACCCAGTTCCCGCAACAGCTGGTGGTCGACTACGTGCACGTGAGCTGACCACCCTCGCCGCCGGAACCCCGGCGGCGCGGAGAAGGCGCGGTCTCCGCGGGCCCCGTCCGGCTCAGCCCATTCTGAGCCGGACGGGGCTTTTCCGTGCTGCCGCTCGGGTACACAGCTTCCGCACGGATCACGGCAAGGAAAATCTCAGGTAGCGGGTGTTTGCTGAGCTGGCGGAGGGTCACGAGACGCGGGAGCGGAGCATGAACGAGCAGGAGCGCGGCGGGCACGACCAGGGACAGCCCGGCTACGGCGGGCAGGCGCAGCCCTGCTCGCCGGGAGCGGGGCAGCCGTACCAGCAGCAGGGCTGGGCTCAATGGGGCACTCCGCCGCCCGGCGCGTACGGTCCGCAGCCGGGCGGCCAGTACCCCGCTCCGCCGTACCCGACACAGCAGATGCCCCGGCAGCGTTCGCATCACCCGTTGCGGACCGCGGCCATCACGGTCGGCGCGATCGCGCTGTCGGTGGCGGTCGGGCTCGGGGTCGGGCACTTCGTGTGGACGCCGTCCGCGTCGCCCGGCGTTTCCGGGAACCAGAACTTCGGCTCGATCGGCAACCAGACCAACCCGTCGAACACGGCGATCGACCCGCAGGCGATCGCGAAGAAGGTCAGCGCGGGCATCGTCAACATCAATACCGAGCTGGGCTACCAGGGCGCGGCCGCGGCGGGCACCGGAATCGTGCTCACCTCCGACGGCGAGGTGCTCACGAACAACCACGTCGTCGAGGGCGCGACGAGCATCAAGGTCACCGACATCGGCAACGGCCAGACGTACACCGCTTCCGTGCTCGGCTACGACCGCAGCCACGATGTCGCGGTGCTGAAACTGGCCGGCGCGTCCGGCTTGGCGACGGAGACGCTCGGCGATTCGTCGTCGGTGAAGGTCGGCGACGCGGTCGTCGGGCTCGGCAACGCGGGCGGCGCCGGGGGAGCGCCGGTCCCGGCCGGCGGGCGGGTGACCGCGCTGAACCAGTCGATCACCGCGTCCGACGAATCGAACAGCTCGTCCGAGCAGCTGAAGGACCTGATCCAGGTCGACGCGAACATCCAGTCCGGCGATTCCGGCGGCCCGCTCGTGAACGCGCAGGGCCAGGTCGTCGGCGTGGACACCGCGGCATCGGCCGGGTACCAGTTCAACGGCGGCGGACGGCGCGGCCACGGCGGGCTCGGCAACGGCTTCCCCGGCGACAACTCGCAGGGCGACGGTTCCCAGGGCGACTCGCAGGGTGACGGTTCGCAGGGATCCAGCGGGAACGAGGGCTACGCGATCCCGATCAACCAGGCGATCTCCATCGCCCACCAGATCGTCGGCGGCACCGGCTCCGACACTGTCCACATCGGAAAGAGCGCGTTCCTCGGCGTGACCGTCAGCGACGCCGGACAGCAGCAACAGCAGGGCGGAACCGGCTCGGGAGCCGCGATCCAGCAGGTCGTCCCCGACGGCGCGGCCGCCAAAGCGGGTCTCTCGGCGGGCGACGTGATCACCGCGGTGGACGGCAAAGCAGTCGACTCGCCCACCGCGCTGACCACTCTGATGGACCAGCACCACCCCGGCGACAAGCTGACGGTGACGGTCGTCGACCAGACCGGTCAGCAGCAGAACGTCACCGTCGTGCCCGCCGAAGGCCCCGTGGGCTGACCCGCCGGTTGTCCGGACGGCTGATGCGTTCAGTCGTCCGGATAACGCGTGTCCAGCGAAACCGGTTCCCATGCCGCGAGATCGGCGAGCTGCTGCTCGAGCTTCGCCCGGATCCGGGTCACCGCCTCGGGCCCGAGCGGCAGCCGCAGCGGCGCGTCCGGAGTGTCGACCAGTTTGAGAATGGCCTCGGCGGCCTTCGCCGGATCGTTCGGCTGCGCGCCGTCCTGCGCGGAAAACCGTTGGCGCATCGCGCCTGCCGGGGTGTCGCGGTAGTCGTCGATGGGCTCGGAGAACGTCATCGACCGCCCGGCGAAGTCCGTCCGGAACGGCCCCGGCTCCACCAGGCTCACCCGGATCCCCAGCGGCGCGACCTCCCCGGCGAGCGCCTCGGACATCCCTTCCAGCGCGAACTTCGACGTCGCGTACAGCGCGTGCCCCGGATTCCCGACCACCCCGCCGACCGACGACAACTGCACGATGTGCCCGCTGCGCTGTGCCCGCAGGTGCGGCAGCACCGCACGCGTGACGTTGAGGACGCCGAACACGTTGGTTTCGAGCACCTGCCGCGCCTGCTCGTCGGTCAGTTCTTCGAGCGCCCCGACCAGCCCGTGCCCAGCGTTGTTGACCAGCACGTCGATCCGCCCGAACTCAGCGATCGCCGCGTTCACCGCCGCCTCCGCCGACACCGGATCCGTGACGTCCAGCCGGGCTTTGAATGTCTCCATCCCGTCGAGAGCTTTTGTGTCGCGAGCCGTGGCCACGACCTTTTCCCCGCGCTGCAGCACAGTTTCCGCGAGCACGCGGCCGAACCCGCTGCTCGCTCCCGTGATGAACCAGACGCGTCCGGGCATGCGAACCTCCCCAGGACGAGTTACTTTGATACCCAAACCAAACTACCTTGAGTTTCGAGGGAGTGTCCAGTTGGACTCAGTGGGGGCGGGCCTGCCCGAATGGCTGGCCGTGATGCCGGACGGCGTGGACGAGCAGGTCGAAGCGGCCCGCCAGCGGATCGGGCGGCTGTCGAGGCAGTTCGAGCAGGTGCTGCGCGACGTCGCGGAGGAATACGGTTTCAGCACGGGGGATTGGCAGGCATTGTCGGCCTTGCATCGCTCCGGCCGCGCTGCCGTTCTCACGCCGAAGGAACTGGCCGACCGTCTGGGCGTCACCTCCGGAACCGTCACCGTGCGAATCGACCGCCTGGAGCGCGCGGGCTTGGCCGAACGCGTCGCCGCGGCCTCCGACGGCCGGAGCCGCCCGATCCGCCTGACCCGCAAAGGCCGCGCCCGCTGGGCCGCCGCCACCCGGAAACGCACCGAACGGGAACAGGATCTGTTCAGCGCCGCCCTGACCGAAGACGACCTCTCCAGCCTGAACGCCCTCCTCGCCCGCCTCCTGACCCGCTTCGAAACCGAGTTCGGCCCTTCCTCCCCGCACGATGCCCTCCGCCCGGAGTGACAGTTTTTGTCGGTGGGCGGGACTAGCGTGAGCGGTACCTGACTGGAGGGAAGAACTGATGACCACTCTCAACGACCGCCCGAACACCGCATTGCTGGTCGTCGACGTCCAGAACGGCGTCGTCGCGGACGCGCACGAACGAGACAGCGTCGTGGCGAACGTGGCCGCGCTGGTGGACAAAGCTCGCGGAGCGGAGGTCTCCGTCGTGTGGGTCCAGCACAACGACGAGGGCCTGGAGAAGGGCAGCCCCGAATGGGAACTGGTCCCGGAGCTGAAGCGCTCTCCCGCCGAACCCCTGGTGGAGAAGTCCTACGGCGACTCGTTCGAAGACACCGCCCTGGAGTCGGTTCTCGCCGACCTGCGAGTGGGGCGCCTGGTGGTGAGCGGAGCCGAGACCGACGCTTGCATCCGCTCCACCCTGCACGGCGCCTTCGCGCGAGGCTACGACGCGACCTTGGTGAGCGACGCCCACACGACAGGAGACCGCACCACCTGGGGCGCGCCGCCGCCTGCGCAGGTCATCGCGCACACGAACCTGTACTGGAGCTATCAGACCGCCCCCGGCCGGACCGCGGGCACGGTCGCCACGAAGGAGGTCGCATTCAAGCCTGGCGCGTGAGACTGGCGCCGGGAGCCGGAGCAGAGGGCCCGAACGTCGCGCCGGCCTGATCGGCAGGGCTGCGAGGGTGGGCGCGAGCCTGCCCGGGGCTCGGAAGCCGAGGGCGGGAGAACAAGGGCGGCGGCCTGCCCGTGCCTGGTGGCGGGGCGGTGGCTGGCGACCGGCGATGGCGGGCGGCTTCCGGCTGCGCGGCGGAAGCGGGTTTGGGCGGAAGCCAGGTTGGTCCGGCTGAGCACGGGGGATGGGAGGCGGGCTGAGGCGGGATCCGGGTCGGCCTGGCTGGGTCTGGCGGGGTGCTGGAGGCGGGCTGAGGCGGGTTCCGGGTCGGCCTGGCTGGGTCTGGCGGGGTGCTGGAGGCGGGCTGAGGCGGGATCCGGGTCGGCCTGGCTGGGTCTGGCGGGGTGCTGGAGGCGGGTTGAGGCGGGATCCGGGTCGGCCTGGCTGGGTCTGGCGGGATGCCGGAGGCGGGTTGAGGCGGGATCCGGGTTGGTTCGGCTGGGGCCGGTGGGTGGCGGGGCGGAAGCCGGGGCGGCCCGGCGGCAGTCGTGGCCGGAGAGCAGAACGCGGCGCGGCAAGCTGCGCCGCGGTCTGGGCGAGAGTTCGCTCAGGCTGACGAGACCCTGCTCCGGGAAGGGGCCCCGCACCGGCCCTTCGCGGCATCTATCTGCGCCGGAAGCCGCCGAGTCGCTGGGTGACACACCGGCGACCGACCGGGGGAGAAGCAGCGTCGTCAGCACGAGCGCGCGGGTTTCGCGGCGTGGCGGCCCGGCCGGCGACGCCCGCCAGGTCCGCGCCCCGTCGCCGCGTCGCCGCGTGGCGAGGTCGGCAACTCGCCAGCGCGACCCAGGCACGCGCTTCGCGATGAGCCGAACGGTCATTCCGGGCCGGTACTCCCCGTTTGCTGCGGATCCCGCAGCGCGGCCGGACCACGACCACCCGCAAGACCGATTCAGTCGCGACGAGGGCCGCTCCCCGCGCCCGGCAGCCGCACCGCCGCCGAAACCAAGCAAGTATTCGTTCGTCACACCCGATGAGTGAGTCCTGCTTGTCCCCAAGCTAAAACCTCTCGCTCACCGGAACCCGGCAGCGGCGGAGCGGCGGCGCCCGCTCCGCCGCGACCAGCGGGCATCCCCGGCGGAAATCCCTCTGCCACCACGGCTTTCCCCGAAAATCTCCCCGGCCGGAGACCGCGAACCCGGGCCCTGTACCGGAAATGCCCCGCCCGCCGCGCCGCAGGGTGCCTCCCCGCGGCGCGAACCCGACCAGTTACGGTGGCGCGCGTGTCCTCGTTCCGTCCGGTGAGCGTGTCTTCGGGGAACCGGCGGATCAGCTGGGACCTCGTGCGCGGTGGGTGCGTCGTGCTGGTGCTGCTGTACCACGCGACCTACATGAGCGTCGTCGTGCATCCCGAACTCGGGCCGCGGCGGTTCGTGTTCCCGCATCAGATCGGGGCGAGCCTGCTGCTGGTGATTTCCGCGTACTTCGCCGCCGTGACGATCGGGCGCGGGTCGCTCGGCCGGTACTGGTGGGGGCGGATCGCGCGGTTGCTGCCGCCGTTCCTCGCCGCCGTCGTGGCGATCTACTTCGCGCTGCGGTACCTGTCGCCGCCCGGCTGGTTCAGCCCGCGGTTCGGCGACCTCGCCGGCAACCTCCTCATGCTCTGGAACTGGAAGCCCGCCGACTACCCCTTCCTCGACGGCTCCCACTGGACGATTCCGCTCCAGCTCATGGCGTTCACTGTCGCCGCGCTGCTCTACCGCGGCAGCTGGGGCCACGGGCGCAAGTTTCGCGTCCTGATGTGGGCCGTCCTGCTCGTCCCGCTCGCGCAGTGGCCGCTGCGCGTCTCCGGTCCGCCCGAGTGGTACCGCGTCATCGTCGACGGCTTCGGATTCCACCGCTGGCATCTGTTCGTCGCAGGCATCGCAGTCTGGCTCTGGACGAAGAAACGCGTGTCCACGACGGAATTCGTGCTGCTGGAAGTCCTCTGCGTCACCGCGCACGCCCTGCACGGCGCGGCCGTCACGCCGGCCGGGATCGACGTCGAATGGGGTTCGACGCTCGGCATCGCGGCCGGGATCGTCGTGATCTCGCTCGCCGCGGCCGGCCCGGACTGGAACCGGTTCCTCCCGTCGTTCGTCCAGCGCGCGATCACCTGGTTCGCCGGCGTCTCCTACGGCGTCTTCCTGATCCACCAGGCCATCGGTTACCTGGTGCTGCACTGGCTGTCCGGCCTCGGCGTCGACCCGCTGCTGCAGACCGCGGGGATGATCGCCACCGGCGTCGTCCTCGGCTGGGCCCTCACCCGCCTGGTCGAACGCCCAGCCCACCGCTTCCTCATGCGCGGCTACGACACGTGGACCGCCCGCCGCCGTCCCGACGACGAACCGGCCGCGGTCTCGGCGGGCAAGCCCGGCTGACCCGGGGCCCCTCTCGACGACGCCCGCCGCTGTGGGCGGCAGCACACGTCGATGTCCGGGTCATCCCTGATGCCGGAAAGCCGCGCGCGGCCATAGCGTGGCAGTCCGGGTTGAGCAGCAGAGGGGCGAGACAAGTGAGAATCGGTCGGTTGGTCGCTGTCGGTGTCGTGGCGGCGAGCGTCTCCGCGTGCCAACTCCCGCTGGTGCGGGACGACGGCGAATCGCACGACAGCGTCTCGGTGGGCTGGCCGGGCACCGTCAAGGACACCTCGACGATCACCGGTTCGGCGAAGGCCGTCAAGATCGACAGTTCCGCCGGCTACGTGCGGCTGCGTTCCGGCGGCGCGCCCGGCTCGATCACCGTCGAACGCGAAATCCGCTACCAGGGGGCCAAACCGGAGGGAACCTGGCACCGTCTGTCCGGGTCGACGCTCGAACTCAACGGGGAATGCGGCAGCCAGTGCGTCGTCTCCTACACGGTCACCGTGCCTGATCGGACGGCCGTGACCGGGAAAATGGGAGCTGGCGAGTTCGAGGCCGACAAGATCAGCTCGCTTGACCTGACGATGTCCGCGGGCAGGGTCGCCGTCCGAGACTGCGCCGGACCGGTGAAAGCCGTGACCTCTGTCGGCGAAGTCGACATCACCACGACTGTGCCCGCTGACGCCGCCATCAAGACCCAAGTGGGCGCGGTTTCCCTCAACGTCCCCGGCACGGACTACTCGGTGTCGGCGCACACCTCGGTCGGCGAACGGAGTGGCACCCTGCCGGACCGGCCGAGCGGCGCCCACCGCATCGATATCAGTTCCCAAGCGGGGGAAATCCGGCTCGACTCCCATTGATCCTTCAGAACCCCGGGCGCCGCAGGTGTTCATCGCTCCACTGTGGACACTCCGGCGGCCCGGGGATTTCGCTCGGCAGGAAGGCACGGCAAGTGCGGGATCAGACGGGCCGGGTTGCCTTGCCTGCGAATGGGTGACCCGGGTGCCCTGCCCGCGCGATCTGCGCCGAACGCCAGCGGCCCGCATAAGCCGCTCGTCGCCGCCAAGCCGATGCTCGCAACGGACCGCTTGCTGCTGCCGAGCCACCGTTCACGAACCGACTGTTGGTCACTGCTGCGCCGCCGTTCGCGGGGGCTGCTCGCCGCCGAGCCATCGCTCGGAAGAGGCCGCTCGTCATTGCTGAGCCGATGCTCGCCATGACTCAGTCACGGCCGCCGAGTCGCAGCCTGTGCCCCTTCGTCGTCGCTGAGCCGTGGTTCGCAACGGGCTGCTGGTGGCTGCTGTGCCATTGTTGGCAGGGCCGCTCGCAACGCCCCGCCCGTCGTTGCCGAGTCGCGTTTCGCAACGGGCTGTTCGCCGCTGCTGTGCCATCGTTGGCGAGTGGCTGCTTGTCGCCGCTGCTCGCAACGGCCGCACTCGTCGTCGCTGACCCGTGGTTCGCAACGGGCTGCTGGTCGCTGCTGTGCCATCGTTGGCAAGTGGCCGCTCCCCGCCGCTCGCAACGGCCCCACTCACGGCCGCCGAGGCGCCGCGCGCACCAAGCCGCCACCGCGAAACCGCGGCTCACAGCGCGAACGCGATACCCCGCACCACCAGCGCCGCGAAGAACACCACCGTGAACGCCAGATCGAACCCGACCCCGCCTGCCCGGATCGGGGGCAGCACCCGGCGCACCGGGGCGATCACCGGTTCGGTGGCCCGGTGGCTGATCCGGCGCACCTGGCCGAGCCACGCGGGCCCGGTCGCGACCAGGCGGGTCCAGTCCAGGACCATCCGCACCACCAGCACCACGATGAACACGGTCAGGACGTACCCGACCAGGGTCCCGATCAGGCTCATCGCACACCTCGCGTCTCCGGCAACGTTCTCACCTCTCCCAACGTCCGGCGGTCCCGCGAAGTGTCCGGTTCTCCCGGAATTCTCAGCGGATTGCCAGGATCCGCCCGATCGGGTATCGAGGAGGGCTCCGGAGAAGGGAGCGGCGGGTGCGCAGTGCGGCGTGGTTCGGGGCGTCCGGCCGGGCGGGGATGATCCACCGGTCGTGGATGCGGTCCCAGGGGTTCGGCCCGGAGGTGTTCGACGGCCGGCCGGTGATCGGGATCGCGGTGAGCGCGTCCGAGCTGGCCCCGTGCAACGTGCATCTCGACCGCGTGGCCGAGGCGGTCAAGCGCGGGGTCTGGCAGGCGGGCGGCTTCCCGCTCGCGTTCCCGACGATGGCGACCGGCGAGACGCTCATGCGCCCCACCGCGATGCTCTACCGCAATCTGATGGCGATGGAGGTCGAGGAGCTGATCCGGGCCAACCCGCTCGACGGCGTCGTCCTCCTCTCCGGCTGCGACAAGACGACCCCGGCGATGCTGATGGGCGCGGCGAGCGTCGACCTGCCCGCGGTGATGGTCACCGGCGGCCCGATGCTCAACGGCAAGTTCCGCGGCGGCGACGTCGGCTCGGGCACGCACGTCTGGAAGTTCGAGGAAGAAGTCAAGGCCGGCCGGATGACCGAGGAGGAGTGCTTCTTCGCCGAAGGCTGCATGGCCCGCTCGAACGGCCACTGCATGACCATGGGCACGGCGTCGACGATGGCCTGTCTCGCCGAGGCGCTCGGCATGCAGTTGCCCGGTTCGGCGACCTGGCCCGCGGTCGACGCGCGGCGTTTCGAGACCGCGCAGGCGGCCGGTCGGCGGATTGTCGCGATGGTGGAGGAAGACCTGCGCCCGTCCGAGATCCTGACCCGCGCGGCGTTCGAGAACGCGGTCCGCGTCAACGCGGCGATCGGCGGGTCCACCAACGCGATCGTGCACCTTCTCGCGCTGGCCGGGCGCGTCGGCGTCCCGCTCGCGATGAGCGACTTCGACGAGCTGGGCCGTGAAGTCCCCACGTTGGTGAATCTGATGCCCTCAGGGCAATTCCTCATGGAAGATTTTTGTTACGCCGGGGGAGTTCCCGTGGTGCTGACGAGGCTCGCCGAGGCGGGGCTCCTGCACACCGGCGTCCGCACGGTCACCGGCAAGCCGAGGGAACCGGCGGAGTGCTGGAACGACGATGTGATCACGGCCGTCGACGCGCCGTTCCAGCCGCCCGGCACCGGAACCGCTGTGCTCACCGGGAATCTCGCTCCGGAAGGCGCGGTCATCAAGCAATCCGCCGCCTCGCCGGAGCTGCTCGCGCACACCGGCCCGGCGCTGGTCTTCGACACCGCGGAGGACTACCACCGCGTCGCCGACGACCCGGACTTGCCCGTCACCCCCGACACGATCCTGGTGATCCGCGGCGCGGGTCCGAAGGGCTACCCGGGCATGCCGGAGGTGGCGAACGTCCCGGTGCCGAAAAAGCTCCTCGAACAGGGCGTCACCGACATCGTGCGGATCTGCGACGGCCGGATGTCCGGCACCGGCTACGGCACGGTCGTGCTGCACGTGAGCCCGGAATCGGCGGTCGGCGGCCCGCTCGCGCTCGTCCGTACCGGCGACCGGATCACGCTCGACACCCCGGCGCGCCAGCTGACCCTGCACGTGCCCGACGACGAACTCGCCGTCCGCCGCGAAGCGTGGACACCGCCGGAAAGCCCGTACCGCAGCGGATACACCTGGCTCTACCGCGAGCACGTCACCCAGGCTCACCTCGGCGCGGACTTCGATTTCCTGCACGGCACCCGCGGTTCCGCCGTGCCGAGGGATTCGCACTGATGCGCCGCCTCGGCAAAACCGCCGCGGGCTGGCAGGTGACCGACGGCGAGTCCGCCGGCGCGCTCCCGCCCGGCACCACGCTCGGCTCCCTGCTCGCGTTGCCCGCCGACGACTTCGCCGAAGCACTGGCGATCGAGCTCGTCCCGGGTGAACCAGGCGAGCTGCGGGCGCCGGTCGACGACGACACCGAGGTGTGGGCCGCCGGAGTCACCTACGATGTGTCGCGCGAGGCGCGGATGGAGGAGAGCGGCGACGCGGACGTCTACTCGCGGGTGTACGACGCGGAACGCCCGGAGCTGTTCTTCAAGAGCGTCGGGCACCGCGTGCGCGGGCCGGGGGAGCCGATCGGGGTGCGCGAAGATTCCGCTTGGGACGTTCCGGAACCCGAATTGGCGTTGGTGTGCAACGCGAACGGCGAGATCGTCGGGTACACGATCGTCAACGACGTGAGTTCGCGCAGCATCGAAGGCGAGAACCCGCTGTACCTGCCGCAGGCCAAGATGTACCGCGGTTCGTGCGCGGCCGGGCCGTGGATCGTGCCCGCGCAAGAGATCCCGGACCCGTACGCGCTCGGCATCACCGTGTCGATCCATCGCGCCGGAGCACTGCTCTGGGCGGGGGAGACGTCGACCGCGCGGCTGCACCGCCGGCTCGCGGATCTGGTCGCGTGGCTCTACCGCGGCGATGTTTTCCCGCGCGGCGCCGTCCTGGCCACCGGTACATCCGCCGTTCCCGGCCCGGACGTCACGCTCGAGGCGGACGACGAGGTCACCATCATGATCGAGGGCCTCGGCGCCCTCCGGAACCCGGTCCGGCGCGGCCGCTTCGCCTGAGCCGCTCTTGACGCGGCCACGAGCGCTCGGCTATTCAATCTCAGTTCACATATCTGGGTACTATTCATATTCTTGAACGGAGTTGCGGTGCTGCCTCCTTTCCGGTCTTCCCGTCCGCGTCGTCTCGCGGCGGTTCTCGCGACGGTCGCGGGGCTGCTCGCGACCACTGCCGGAGCGGCGACCGCCGCGCCCGCGCCGAGGTCCTGTTCGTTCGTCTGCGTGCCGGACCCCGTGGTGCTCGACGGCCTGCGCCTGGCAGGCAACAAGATCGGCCTGATGGCCGGGAATCCGACGCTGCGCACGTCGCTGTCGAACCTGCTGAGGCAGGCGGACGACGCGCTGACCAAGGGGCCGTGGACGGTCGTCGACAAGGAGCGCGTCCCGCCGAGCGGCGACAAGCACGACTACCTCAGCCTCGCTCCGTACTACTGGCCCAGCCAGCCGAAAACGCCGGAAAACCCGCAGGGCTGCCCGTACGTCGACCGCGACGGCCAGGTCAACCCCGAGATGAAGAACGTGCCGGACAAGGCCGAGCGGCTCGTCGCGTTCAACTCGATCTACCAGCTCTCGCTCGCCTGGTACTACACCGGCAAGGCCGAGTACGCCCAGCGCGCCGCGCTCGACCTGCGCACCTGGTTCCTCGACGCGGCAACGAAAATGAACCCGAACCTGAACTTCGCACAGGGCATCCCGTGCAAGACCGACGGGCGCGGGATCGGCATCATCGAGTTCTCCTATACGTTCACCCAGGTCCTCGACGCCGCGCGGATCCTCGAAGCGGGCGCGCCCGGCTGGACGAAGGCCGACGGCAAGGCGTTCCGCGGCTGGTCGGCGGACTTCCTGGCCTGGTTGCGCACCAGCAAGAACGGCACCGACGAGGCCAAGGCGACCAACAACCACGGCACCTTCTACGACCTGCTCGCCGCGGCGACCGCGAGCTACGTCGGCCGGCGCGACCTGGCCCGCGAGATCGTCCGCGACTCCGGCAAAGCCCGGATCGACCACCAGATCGCCGCGGACGGCGGCCAGCCCGAGGAATCCACCCGCACCCGGACGTACCACTACCACACGTTCAACCTGGTCGCCCTGACTCGCCTCGCGCAGCTGGGCAAGCACCTGGGCGTCGACCTGTGGTCGTACCGGAATCCGCAGGGCGGCAGCATTTTCGCCGCCGTCGACCACCTGCTCCCGGCGGCGACCGGCGCCGCGCCGTGGCCGTTGCCGGACATCCATTTCATCCAGTACGCCGCCCTCGACAGCGTGCACGCCGCCGCCGACGCGGGGGACCGGAAGGCCCGCGCCGCGGTCGGCCGCATCCCGGTCCCGCCCGGCGGCGACCTGTTCCCGGTGCGCCCGGCCGCCGAGCAGCTGGACGACGTTTCCACCACCTGAGCCCGTTTTCACCCGGACGCGGCATCTGCCGCGTCCGGGTTTCCGGCATCGGTCGTGAAACGATTCAGAAAGACCGATTCGCCGGAACGGGAAAGGGAAACGCCGTGATCAAGACCAGCCGGAGCATCGGCTCCGGGGCCCGGCGGGTGACGTTCGTCCTGCCGCTCGACACCCCGCCCGGCCCGGTGAGCGTGGTCGGCGACTTCAACGACTGGCAGCCCGGACGCCACGAACTCCGCAAACGCTCGAACGGCACGCGCTCGGCCGCGGTGGAGGTGCCGCCGGGCGCCCGGCTCCGCTTCCGCTACCTGGCCGACGGCGGCCGCTGGCTGGACGAGCCGGACGCGCCTGCCCGCGACGGGCGGGATTGCTTGTATATCGCGGATTGACCCGGGCGGCGTCGTGCGAGTGCGGTGGGGTTTCGGTTGCTTGGCTGATCGCGGCCGTTGGCTGGACGGCCCGGATGCCCCGGCCCGTGAGGGGCTGGACTGCCTTGGCATCGCGGACTGACCGGCCCAGCTTGGTTCCCTCCCGTCCGGCGAGGGCTGGGCTGGTGCGTGTTCGCACCGGTGAGAACCGGTGCGAACACGCACCAGCCCCGAGCGGTGTCCGCGTGGCTTGACCCGGGAGCCGACGGCGGCGGAAGCCGGGCGGCGATCCGGCGGCGGGCTTCCGCAGGCGGGTCGTGAGTGGCAATCCCGGTTCTAACCGCGATTGCCGCTCACGACCCCTTGAGCCGCACATCACCCCGCCCTAGTTTTGGAGCACTCGCTCCATTATCATCTGATCCATGCCCCGCCCCCGGATCCACGATCCCGAGCTGATTCTCGACACCGCCGAGCGCCTCATCGCCGACATCGGCCCCGAGGCGCTCACCGTCCGGCGGCTCGCGCAGGAGGCGGGCGTTCCGAACAGCACGATCTACCACGTCTTCGCCAATCTCCCCGCCCTCATCGGCCAGACCTGGCTCCGCGCCGCCACTTTCTTCCTCGACGAACAAGAACGCCTGGTCGACGAAGCTCCCGACCCGATCGAAGCGGTAGTCGCGGCCGCCGACACCTCCGCCGTGGTAGCCGAGGCGCGCCCGGACGCCGCGCGGATGATGATCGCTGTCCCGGCAAAGCGCGTACTGGGCCCGCAACTGCCGGACGAACTCGCGGAAGCCTTGCACGCCTTGGACAAACGCCTCGTCCGCCTCTTGATCCGCCTGGCCCGGCAACTCTGGAACCGCGGCGACGGACAAGCCGTAGAGGTCGTCACCGCCTGCGTGGTGGACCTCCCGACCGCTCTGCTCCGCCGCGAACTCGCCACCGGACCCGCCAGTGCGGAAAGCCGCGCACGGCTAGCCGCGGCGGTCCGCGCGATCCTCGCCCTCGAACCACCGCGAAAGTCCAGGAAGGATTGAAATGCCCACCCTCACCACCGCCGGCGCCGTCCACGTACTCGACTTCGGCGCCGACGAAAACCGGTTCGCCCCACCGTGGCTGGAGGAGGTCCATACGCACCTCGACACGGTCACCGCGGGCAAGGAACCCGCCGCGCTCGTCACGATCGGCAGCGGCAAGTACTACTCCAACGGCCTCGACCTCGACTGGCTCACCAGCCACCCGGACGACGCGGGCAAATACGTCACCAGCATCCACGAGCTCCTCGCCCGCGTGCTGGCGCTCCCGGTGCCGACGATCGCCGCGGTCAACGGGCACGCGTTCGGCGGCGGCGCGATGCTCGCGATGGCCCACGACTTCCGCGTCATGCGCGAGGACCGCGGCTACTTCTGCTTCCCCGAGGCCGACCTCAACCTTCCGTTCACCCCGGGCATGGCCGCGCTCGTCCAGGCGAAGCTCACCCCGGCCGCCGCGATCGCGTCGATGACCACCGGGAGCCGCTTCGGCGGTCCGCAAGCGACAGCGCTCGGCCTGGTCGACGCGACGGCCGCGCTGGAGGATCTGCGAACTGCGGCGGTCGAACGCGTCGCTCCGCTGGCAGGCAAGGACCGCGGCACGCTCGGGGCGATCAAGTCCACTATGTTCGGTCCGGCGCTGACCGCGTTGCGGGAGGCGGGAAACTGATCAGGTAGGCTCGCGTACGCGCGGCGGTGGGGCTCGCCGCTCCGGGGATCGCCCGGGCAACCGCGGTCGAGACCGCCAACAGTCCCTACTCGAACGGTGCCGCGTGTCCGTGGAGTAGGAGAAGACTGTGCCCGAAGAACCTCTCGACCCTGACGTCGACCTCAGGGATCCCGTGCAGCAACGCGAACTCGTCCGGCACCACGTGTCGGTGCTCGGGGTGATCGCGCTCGGCGGCGGGCTCGGCGCGCTGGCCCGCTACGGGCTCGCGCAGGCCCTCCCCGCCGAGACCGCCGGCTTCCCGTGGGCGACCTTCTGGACGAACGTCGCCGGCTGCTTCCTCATCGGCGTGCTGATGGTGCTGGTCACCGAGGCGTGGTCGGCGCACCGGCTGGTGCGGCCGTTCCTCGGCGTCGGCATCCTCGGCGGCTTCACGACCTTCTCCACGTACGCGGTCGAAGCGCGCAACCTGCTCCGGCCGGACACCGTACCGCTCGCCTTCGCCTACCTCGGCGGAACGCTCGCCGCCGCGCTGCTCGCCGTCCTGCTGGGGCACGCGATCACCCGCAAGCTGGTCCCGGTGGAGGTGGCCGTCTGATGACCGCCCTCCTCGTCTTCCTCGGCGCCGCGGTCGGAGCGCCGATGCGGTACCTGACCGACCGGGCCGTCCAGTCCCGGCACCAGAGCCTGTTCCCGTGGGGCACGTTCACCGTCAACCTGATCGGCTGTGTCCTGCTCGGCGGGCTCGCGGGTGCCGGGACCGCGCTGCCCGCGGCGGTCTATTCGCTGCTCGGCACCGGATTCTGCGGCGCCCTGACGACGTACAGCACGTTCAGCTACGAAACCGTCCGGCTGGTCGAGCGCCAGTCGTACTTCGCCGCGGCGGCGAACGTGGTCGTCAGCGTCGCGGCGGGCGTCGGCGCGGCGGCGTTCGCGTATGAGGCTGTCCACGCCTTGGCCGGGTAAGGGTGCGAGGTGCACAGCCGGACTGTCCGGGCTGTGCAGATCGCACGGTGACCTCGCCGGAGCTGCTGCTTACCGTGCTGGGAACCGTTCCCCTCCCGATGAGGAGTCGCCATGGCCTCGGCTGTCGGTGTCGACGATTACGCGCTGACCAGGGTGCCCGATTCCGCCCGTTATTCGTGGTGGTCGGTCGCCGTGCAGCGGTTCGGCCAGGTTTCCGCGCTGTCGCAGTTCCTGCTCGGCGCCACGATCGGCTTCGGGATGAGCTTCGGGAACGCCGTGCTGGCGTTCACGCTCGGCTCGGTCATCCTCGAACTGATCACCGTGCTCGTCGGCGTGATCGGCGTCCGCGAGGGCCTGACCACCTCGATGATCGCGCGCTGGACCGGCTTCGGCCGCGGCGGCTCGGCGCTCATCGGGCTGGCCATCGGGATCAGCCTGATCGGGTGGTTCGGCATCCAGTCCGCGGTCTCCGCGCAGGGCCTGGCCGCGCTGGTCGGCGGCCTGCCCGAATGGGGCTGGGCGCTCGTGTTCGGCCTGGTGGTGACCGCGATCGTGGTCCGCGGCTTCCACTCGATGGCCTGGACGGCGTACCTGATGGTGCCCGCGTTCCTGATCCTGGTCGGCTGGTCGGTGGTGTCCGAGCTGACCCGGCACGATCTCGGCGCGCTCGTGGCGTCGGCGCCGCCGGGTCCGTCGCTGTCCCTGCTGCAGGGCACGACGCTGGTCGCGGGCGGGTTCATCGTCGGCGCGGTGATCACGCCGGACATGACCCGGTTCAACCGCACCACCGGCGACGTCGTGAAGCAGACGCTGGTCGGCGTCACGCTCGGCGAGTACGTGATCGGCCTGGCCGGCGTGCTGCTCGCGCACGCGGTCGGCACGGCGCAGATCACCACGATCGTCACGTCGTCGGTCGGCTGGGTCGGGCTGCTGATCGTCATCGCGGGCACGATGAAGATCAACGACTGGAACCTGTACAGCTCCGGGCTCGGCGTCGTGAACTTCATCGGCACCGTGTCCGGGAAACGGGCGCACCGCGGCCTGGTCACCGCCGTGCTCGGCGTGGTGGGCAGCGTGCTCGCCGCGGCCGGGATCCTCTCGAAGTTCACCGATTTCCTGACCGTGCTCGGGGTCGCGTTCCCGCCCGTCGCCGGGATCATGGTGGCCGAGTACTTCGTGGTGAAGCAGTGGCGCGGCGACCTGGCGGAGGCGCGTGCCCGCGGCACGGTGCCGTCGGAGGCTCCGGTCTGGGTGCCCGCGACGATCGTCGTCTGGATCGCCGCGGCGCTGTTCGGCGAGTTCGTGGACTGGGGCCTGCCCAGCATCAACTCGCTCGTCGTCGCTTTCATCTTGTACGTGGCCGCCGGGAAGCTCGGCCTGGTCCGCGGGGTCGGCAAGAGTGCCACCGCGGACGCCGAACCGGCCCCGGCCGCCTGATTCCGTTACCTGGAAGGAGATTTGCCCGTGCGCATCGGCATCGACGTCGGCGGCACCAACACCGACGCGGTCCTGCTGGACGGCCGCGAGGTGCTCGCCTCGATCAAGACCAGCACCACCGAGGACGTCACCTCGGGCATCGTCGCCGCGATCGACGGGCTGCAGCGGCAGCGCGCGTTCGACCCGGCCGCGGTGCGGGCGGTCATGATCGGCACCACGCACTTCATCAACGCGCTCGTCGAGGCGCACCGGCTGGCCCCGACCGCGGCGGTGCGGCTCAGCCTGCCCGCGGGCGCGTCGCTGCCGCCGATGGTGGACTGGCCGCAGCGGCTGGTCGACGCGGTGTCCGGGCGCAGCTACCTGGTGCACGGCGGCCACGAGTTCGACGGACGGCACATCGCCGAACTGGACGAGAGCGAACTGCGCAAGGCGGCCGACGACATGGGCACGGCCGGAGTGCGCAGCGTCGCGATCACGTCGGTGTTCTCGCCGGTGAACGCGGAGTTCGAGGCGCGGGCGGCGGAGATCATCGCTTCGCAGCTGCCGGACGTCGCGATCTCGCTGTCCCACGAAATCGGCCGGATCGGCTTGCTGGAGCGGGAAAACGCGACGGTCATCAACGCCGCGCTGCGCGAGCTGGCAGCGCACATCGTGGACGGTCTGGCCGCGTCGGTCACCGGAGCGGGCATCACCGCTCCGCTCTACCTGAGCCAGAACGACGGCACGCTGATGGACGTCGACTTCGCCCGCCGCTACCCGGTGGCGACCTTCGCGTCCGGTCCGACGAACTCGATGCGCGGCGCGGCGGTGCTGTCCGGTTTGGACACATGCGCGGTGGTCGACGTCGGCGGCACCACGAGCGACGTCGGCGTGCTGCGGCAGGGTTTCCCGCGCGAGGCGACCACCGACGTGAGCGTGGCCGGGATCCGCACGAACTTCCGGATGCCGGACGTCCTTTCGATCGGCATCGGCGGCGGCAGCCGGGTCCGCGGCGACGCGGCCGGCGTGACCGTCGGACCGGATTCCGTCGGCTACGAGCTGACCTCGAAGGCGCTCGTGTTCGGCGGAGACACCTTGACCGCCACCGACATCGCGGTCGCCGCGGGACGGGCCGAGATCGGCGACCCGTCGCTGGTCGCGCACCTCGACCGGGACTTCGTCAAGGCGGCGCTGGACCGGATCGCCGCGGACGTTTCCGACGTCGTCGACCGGATGCGCACGTCGTCCGAGCCGCTTCCGGTGGTCGCGGTCGGCGGCGGTTCGGTGCTGCTGCCGGACGAGCTGGCCGGTTCCGGCGAGGTCCGCAGGCCGGACCACTACGCGGTGGCCAACGCGATCGGGGCGGCGATCGCGCAGATCGGCGGCGAGGTCGACCGGGTCTACGTGATCGAGCCCGGCCGCCGCGAGGCCGTGGTGGACGAGGCGAAGCAGGAAGCGGTCGACCGCGCGGTGGCCGCCGGGGCGAGCCCGGCGTCCGTCGGCATCGTCGACTTCGACGAGGTGCCGATCCCGTACCTGCCCGGCAACGCCACCCGGATCCGGGTCAAGGCGGTCGGCGACCTGCAGCTGGGGGCGTGAACAATGGCCGAGATCAAGTCAAAGATCACTGCGAACGATCTGGACGACATCGCGCGCGGCGCGGCGATCCTCGGCACCGGCGGCGGGGGAGACCCGTACATCGGCCGGTTGCTCGCGCAGTCCGCGGTCCGCGAGCACGGTCCGGTGCCGCTGGTGCCACTGTCCGATCTGGACGACGACGCCGTGGTGCTGCCGGTCGCGATGATGGGCGCGCCGACCGTCATGGTGGAGAAACTGCCGTCCGCCGAACAGGTCGGGCTCGCCGCCCGGACGCTGGCCACCTACCTGGGCAAGGAACTCACGCACATCGCCTGCGCCGAAGCGGGCGGCGTGAACTCGCTGATCCCGGTCGTCGCGGCGGCACAGCTGGGTCTGCCGCTGGTGGACGCGGACGGCATGGGCCGCGCGTTCCCGGAACTGCAGATGGTTTTGCCTACCCTGTACGGAATCCGCGCGACCCCGATGTCCATTGCGGACGAGAAGGGCAACCGCGGCGTACTGGACACTGTGGACAATCACTGGGCGGAGCGGCTGGCCCGGTCGGCGACCATCGACATGGGTTGCTCGGCGATGATCAGCAATTACGCGATGTCCGGCGCGCAGGCCCGCGAGTCGATGGTGCCCGGCACGCTCACGCTCTGCGCGGAACTCGGCGCGCTCGTGCGGCAGGCGCGCGAGGAGCACGAGAACCCGGTGGACCGCGTGGTGGCGCGGCTGCGCGGGCGGACGCTGTTCAGCGGCAAGGTCGTCGACGTCGCCCGTCGCACCGTCACCGGCTTCGCCCGCGGCGAGGCCCGGCTGTCCGGAATGGACGGTGACACCGGGACGGAAATGCTGCTGCGGTTCCAGAACGAGCACCTGGTGGCCGAGGCGGACGGCGAGGTGCGCGCTTCGGTGCCGGACCTCATCTGCACGCTCGACCGGGAGTCCGGCGAAGCCGTCACCACCGAAGGCCTGCGTTACGGCCAGCGGGTCACGGTGATCGCGGCCCCGGCGGATCCGCGCTGGCACACCCCGGAAGGCATCGCGCTGGCCGGTCCGCGGTACTTCGGCTATGACCTGGACCCGATCGGGGTCGCGGGATGAGCTGGACACTGACCGAGGACCATCTCGAAGACCTCGCCCGCGGCGCGGCTGTTCTCGGCACCGGTGGCGGCGGCGACCCGTACGTCGGGCGGCTGCTGGTGCGCGAGGCGATCCGCGAATACGGACCCGTCACCGTGCTCGATCCGGACGACCTGGACGACGACGCCCTCGTGATCCCGACCGCGCAGATGGGCGCGCCGACCGTCGTGCACGAGAAGCTCCCGAACGGCGCCGAGCCCGAGCTTGCCTTGCGGGCGCTGGAAAAACACCTCGGCGCGAAGGCCGACGCGACGATGCCGATCGAATGCGGCGGGATCAACTCGATGATCCCGCTGGTCGTCGGCGCGCGGCTCGGCCTCCCGGTGGTCGATGCCGACGGCATGGGCCGGGCGTTCCCGGAACTGCAGATGGAGACGTTCGGCGTGTACGGCGTCCCCGGTTCGCCGATGGGGATCGCCGGGGAGCGCGGCGAGACCGCGGTGATCGACACCGGGGCCGACAACCGGCGGATGGAATGGCTCGCGCGCGGGGTCACCATCCGGCTCGGCGGCGTCGCGCACATCGCCGAGTACTCGATGAGCGGCGCGGACGTGAAACGCACCGCCGTGCCTCGCACGTTGTCGCTCGCGCTGAGCGTCGGCCGGGCGATTCGCCTTGCCCGCGAAGAGAATGCGGATCCGATCGCGGCATTGGCGACGGCGCTCGGCGACACGTTGTACTCGCATCTGCGCGTGTTGTTCCGCGGCAAAGTGTCCGATGTGGAACGCCGGACCGAAGAAGGGTTCGCCAGAGGACGCGCCGCGGCGGTGTCCTTCGACGGCGAGCACAAGCTGGAAATCCTGTTCCAGAACGAAAACCTGGTGGCGCTCGTCGACGGGGAGGTGCGCTGCCTGGTCCCTGACCTGATCTGCGTGCTGGAGGCGGAATCCGCCGAGCCGATCACCACCGAGACCCTGCGCTACGGCCAGCGGGTCACCGTGGCCGGGATCTCGACGCCGCCGCTGATGCGCACTCCGGAGGCGCTGGCCACGTTCGGCCCGGCGGCGTTCGGGCTGGCGCACGATTTCGTCCCCGTGGAGGTGGCTTCGTGAGTTCGCTCGACGGCCGGGCGGTCGTGGTGCTCGGCGGCGGTTCCGGAATCGGGCTGGAGGTCGCCCGGCGCGCGACGGCGGCGGGCGCGCTCGTCCACCTCGGCGGCCGGACCGGCGACAGACTGCGGGCCGCCGCCGCGGAACTGGGCCCGACCGCGACCTGGCAGGCCGTGGACACCACCGACCAGGCGTCGCTGGCCGAGTTCTTCGGCGCGCTGGACCGGGTCGACCACCTGTTCACGCCCGCCGCGTCCTACACCGTCGGCCCGATGCGGGACCTGAGCGACGCGGAGGCGGAAAGCCCGTTCGTCACGAAGTTCTGGGGCCAGTACCACGCGGTGAAGCACGCCGCGCCGAAGCTGTCGGACGACGCTTCGGTGGTGCTGATGTCCGGCGTCGCGAGCGTGCGCCCGCCCGCCGCGGCGCCGGCGTACATCGCGTGCAACGCGGCGATCGAGGGACTCGGCCGCGGACTCGCGGTGGAGCTGGCGCCGGTGCGGGTGAACGTCGTGTCGCCGGGCACGATCGACGGGAACCTGTGGGCCGGGCGTCCGGCGGCCGCGCGGGAGGCGAGTTTCGCGCAGTACCGCGCCGACACCCTGCTGCACCGCGTCGGCCGGGAGTCCGAAGTGGCCGACGCCGTGCTGTACCTGTTCACCAGCACGTACACCACCGGTTCGACGCTGTATCCGGACGGCGGCTACAGCTTCCGCTGATACGCTGACCAGCCATGCGCATCACCGCCGCGGACGTGCCGGCACTCGAACGCGGCGTCGCGCTGCTCGGGTCCGGCGGGGGCGGGGACACCGTCACCGCGGCGGTGCTGCTGCGGCGGATGACCGAATCCGGCCGCGAACCCGTCGTGCACCCGATCGCGGATCTGCCGCCGGACACGCTCGTGGTTCCGGTGGGGATCGTCGGCGCGACCGCCGCCTTCGCCGAGAAACTGCCGAGCGGCGACGAATTCGTTTCGGCGATCGCGGCGATCGAACGCTGGACCGGGCGGCGCGCGCAGGCGTTGATGACCATCGAGATCGGCGGTCTCAACGGCCTGCTTCCGCTGGTGATCGCCCAGGAGCTGGGGCTGCCGTGCGTGGACGCGGACCTGTCCGGACGCGGCCTGCCGCGGCTCGACCAGCTCTCGGTCGCCGCGACCGGCCGCGGCGTCGCTCCGGTCGCGATGGCCGAACCCGGCGGCCGGGTGGTGGTGCTCGCCGCCGCGCCGGCCTCGGTGGTCGAGAGCGGGATCCGCGCGTTCCTGGCCGGCTCCGGCGGCTGGGCGGCGATCGCGCTGGCCCCGATCCCGGCCGGAGAACTGGCCGAGCACACCGTGCCGGGCACGACGAGCGAGGCGCTCGCGCTCGGCGCCCGGGTGCTCGCGGCGGGGGAGAGCCCGGAGCTCGCCGCGCTGGAAACCGCCCTCGACGGCCAGGTTCTCGCGCGCGGCCGGGTGCTGGAGGTGTCGCGGCACGTCGGCCCGGGACACCACGGCCGCCCCGGCTTCGGCCGCGGCTCGGCGACGCTGACCGACCACCGCGACGGCGCGTTGCTGCGGCTGGAAATGGAGAACGAGTACCTGCTGGCGCTGCGGGACGGGCTGCCGGTGGCGTCCACTCCGGACGTGCTGTCGGTGCTCGACCGCCGCACCGGCGTCCCGCTGCAGTGCGACGCGATCCGCGCCGGGGTCGAGGTGGACGTCGTATGCCTGGCCGCGTCGCCGTTCTGGACCGATCCGCGCCGGCTTCCGCTGCTGGAGCCCCGCGCGTACGGAATCGACTGCGATCCGGTGGTAGCCCGGTGATTCTCCGTCAGCTGCTCGCGCTGCCTTCGTGGGCCGGCCCGGTCCGGGTGTGTTCCGGCGAGTCTGGTTTGGACCGTCCGCTCAAGACGGTCAAGGCCGCGCTGGACGCGTCTGGCACACCCGCTCCCGGCGAGCTGGTGGCGGTCCTGCGCCCGCTGGGTTCCGATTGGCAAATCGACGCTCTCTTGCGCCGGTGTGCGGATGCCCGAGCCGCCGGAGTCCTGCTTCCGGGAGCCGAACCGCTTGCCGCCTCACGACTTCTGGCCGAACGGCTGTCGGTGCCCTTGCTGGTCACCTCGGCCGATCCGCTCGATCTGCTCGTGGACGCCCGCCTCGCTCTCGCCGCTCCGGACCTCGACCGCGCCGACGCGGTGCTCGCCGCGCACCGGGCGCTGGGGGAGCGGTTGCGGCCGCCGGAAGAAATCGTGACCGTGCTGCGGCGGCTGCTGGACGCTCCCGTCGCCGTCCTCGACGACCGCGGCGAAGTGCTCGCCGGAGAGCTCGCCGAGGCCGCCCGTGTGCGAGTACACGAGCCGGTCCCGCAACGCGTCGCTCTCGCGGATGGTGTGCTGCTGGCACATCCTGCGGTGCTGCCGCAACCCGCGGTATGGCTGGCCGCCGAGCTGACCGGCGCGAAGGCGCCACGCGCGGACGTCGTCGCCGCGACGCTGGCCGTCGCCGCCGGGGCCGTGCAGCGCTGGCTGCTGGCGCACCGCCTGGAACTGGAACGCGACGCCCGTTCCCGGTCCGCCCTGCTGGGCGATCTGCTGCGCCAAGACACCGAACCCGGTGCCGACCTGCGCCGGCGCGCGGCGGATGCGGGCTGGCGACTCGGCGGCTGGCACGTCGGCCTGCGCATCGGCGTGCCCGCGGACGTCGACACTGTCTCCCGCACGCAGGAGGTCGTGCGCGCACTCCGGGCCGAGTCGATCGACGCGGTCACCGTCGAACACGGCGAGGGCTGGACCGGCTGGGTCACCTTCGAGCAGGAACCGACCGCGGAGCGGGTGCGGGCGTTGTCCGCGCGGCTGCGCGCTGTGCACCACAGCCTGCGCCGCACCCTCGACGCACACCTGGGCGTCGGCCGCCCGCACGCCGACGGTCTCACCGCGACAGTCGCTGAAGCCACCGACGCCGCCCGCCTCGCCGCGGCCCGTCCGGAGACCGGGCATTTCCTGCACGTAGACCAGCTCGGCATGGCCCAGCTGCTCCTGGAATGGACCCGCACGGACACCTTCGAGCCCGCCGCACGCGCGTTGCTCGCCCCGCTGGTTTCGGTGCCCGGCGACCTGATCCGCACCCTCGCGGCGTACCTCGACGTCGAGTCTTCGCTCGCCGAAACCGCGACGGTGCTGGGGATCCACCGCAATACCGTGGCCGCGCGGATCAGCCGGATCGAGCAGTTGCTGCAGGTCGACCTGTCCCGTCCGGACGAACGGCTCGCCCTGCACCTGGCCGCCCGCGCGGTGATCCTCGCCCGGTCGGCCGAGTAGTACTGGCAGGGCCAGCTACGGCCTTGGGCAACGGCTGAGCGGAAGGCAGACTCGAGGCATGGGCAAGAACGACCTTGGCGATTTCCTGCGGGCCCGCCGCGGCGGGCTGAAGCCGGGCGAGATCGGTCTTCCGGACGGATTCGACGTCGGACGGCGGGTCTCCGGCCTGCGCCGCAGCGAGGTCGCGCAGCTGGCCGGGGTGAGCACCGAGTACTACACCCGGCTGGAACAAGGCCGGGCCCGGCAGCCGTCCGAGCAGGTGCTGCACGCCCTCTGCGACGCGCTGCGGTTCGACGACATCGAGCGGCGGCACCTGTTCGCTCTCGCGGGCGCCACAGCCGAACGCGTGGACCAGGCCGAGCACGCGTCCCGGCTGCGTCCGGCGCTGCGGCAGGTGCTGGACTCGATGGAACTGGCGTCGGCGTTCGTCAGCGACCGGAACCTGACGGTCGTCGGCGGGAACGCCTTGTGGGCCTTGCTGTTTCCCGACGTGGCCGAGCTGCCGCGGCGGGAACGCAGCATGGCGCGCTGGACGTTGCTGGACCCGCGGGCCCGCCTGGTGTGGCGGGATTGGGAACGCGTCGCCCGCGACTACGTGCACGGATTGCGGCTCGCCGCGGCCGCGCAGCCGCGGAATCAGCACATCGCCAACCTGATCGGCGAGCTGATGATGCGGTCGCCGGAGTTCCCGGCGTGGTGGTCGGAACACCGCGTCCAGGAACGCAGCACCGGTCTCAAACGCCTGCGCCATCCGGTCGCCGGCGATCTCGAACTGCAGTACGAGATCTTCGCCTCGGTCGCCGATCCGGGCCAGTCGATGGTCGTCTACAGCGCTCCGGCCGGTTCGCCTTCGCAGGAACGGCTGCGGCTGCTGGCCAGCTGGGGCCGCGAACCCGCCGAGTACTGACCTTCGCCCTTCATCAGGCCCCGCCGCACCCGCGGGGTCCATGCCGTCATGCCCCACGAAAGGACACTTCGCAGTGAGCAAGACAATCCTGATCACCGGCGTCAGCACCGGCCTCGGACGGGCCATCGCCCGGCGAGCCCTCGCCGCCGGGCACCAGGTCGCGGGCACGGTTCGCACCGAGGAGCACGCGGCCGCTTTCCGGGCAGCAGACCCCGGACGCGCCCGGGCTTTCGTCCTCGACCTGACCGACGCGGACCGGATCGAGCCGACCGTGCGTGCGGTCGAAGCGGAACTGGGCCCGATCGACGTTCTCGTGGCCAACGCCGGATACGGCCTCGAAGGCACCTTCGAGGAGTCGTCGATGGCGGATCTGCGCCGCCAGTTCGAGGTCAACGTCTTCGGCACGGTCGCGACCGTCAAGGCGGTCCTGCCCGGCATGCGCGAACGGCGCGACGGCCAGATCTTCGTCATCACCTCGATGGGCGGGCACACCACCTTCCCCGGCCTGGCGTTCTACGAGGGCAGCAAACACGCTCTGGAAGGCATCACCGACACCCTCGCCCAGGAGGTCACGCAGTTCGGCGTGCGGGTCACCGCCGTGGCGCCCGGTGCGTTCAAGACCGACTGGGCGGGCCGCTCGCTGGTCCGCGCCCCGCGCAGCATCGCCGACTACGACGCCCTGTTCGACCCGATCCGGACCCGCCGCCAGGCCCTCGCCGGACAAGGCATCGGCGACCCCGACCGCGCGGGCGACGCCATCCTGAAGCTGCTGGACGAGGAGAACCCGCCGGTGCACCTCCTGCTCGGCTCGGACGCGCTGCGCCTGGTCACCGCCGGACGCCAGCGGGTGCAGGCCGACTTCGACGCCTGGCAGGACCTCACGCTCTCCACCGACTCCGCCGAAGGCGGCGTCACCGTCGCCTGACCCGGTCCGGGAGGGGAACCCGGCGTTCCCCTCCCGGCAGGTCAGACGCGCCCGCGAACGAGGTCGATCAACCGTCCGAGCACGTGACCGCCCCCGGCGCGCACGCCGTTGTGCTCGTACTCGTTGGTGATCCACGGCCGCAGCGTCGGGATCAGCCGCGCGGTTTCCTCGGAGAACGCCCGCTCGACGTACATGTCGTTGGCGTAGATCGCGGCGGCGGCCGGGACCGTGCACTCGCGCAGCACGTCGGCGTCGTACAGCCGCGGCCATTCGTGCGCGGCGAGCAGTTCCGCGGTCTCCTTCATCGGACGGAGGCTGTGGAGGTCGTCGAACAGCGAGGGGAACACGTGCTCGCCGGTGAACAACGCCCGGTCGGTGCGGAACTCGTCCGGCAGCACGCGCTCGGCGGACCAGCGGGTGGCGAACCCGTCGGAGTACGACGACTCGTGGATCACCGAATACAGCGGATTGCGCGCGCTGAACGGCAGCGAGTTCGCGACGTCGTGCGCGAACGCGGGCGACTCAGGGTCTCGCTCGATCAGATAATGCAGCGCTTCCTCGCCGCCGCTGGCGCCGAAGAGGTAACCGAGCTGCCGGAACAACCGCGCGGTCAGCGGACTGCCGTCGGGCAGGACCACGGCGCCGTCGTCGAGCAACGGCAGCAGCGCCTCGACGCGCGCGCGATCGCCGGGGTAGCGGAGGTAGTACCGGCGGTTGCGCTCGAGGAGGTTGGCGAACGTCGCGGTGTAAACCTCGTCCGGATGCCGCGCGATCGGCGGCAGCCCGCCGGTGAAGAACGCCTCGGCCAGGCCCTCGGGGTGCTGGGAAAGGTAAGCGAGCGTGCAAAACCCGCCGAACGACTGCCCGAGCACGCTCCACTTCTCGACGCCCAGCTGCTTCCGCACGAACTCCGCGTCGCGCACGATCGCGTCCGCGCGGAAGTGGGTGAGGTATTCGGCCTGCTCGGCAGGCGTGCCGGCGAGCGTGCCGACCGGCGTGGAGCGCCCGGTGCCGCGCTGGTCGAGCATGAGGACCCGGTACTCCTGCAACGCTCGCGGCAGCCAGCTGGGCGTCCCGCGCGACGGCCGCGGCGCTTCGTGCCCGGGACCGCCTTGGAGGTAAACGAGAAACGGCCGGTCCAGCCCGTCCGGATCGGCGACCTCGCGCGCGAAGACGGTGATCTTCGCGCCGTCCGGCCGGGAATGGTCGAGGGGGACGGAGAACTCGTGCTCGGTGAGCACCAGGCCGGGAACGCGCACGGTGGTTGCCATACGGGCGATTCAACCAGAACGGGCGTCCGGGAAGCCACGGAAATTGGCGGCTGCGGTCTATTGTGGACAGTTGCCCCGGTGCGCGCGTCCGGTGGCCCGCTCGTCCGGGTGCGGCTTGGGCGGTTCCCCCGGCAGCCCAGTCGTTTCCCGCTGGGTTCGGCGCGGAGCGCCCGCTCGGCCGCCGAGCCTCGCCCCGGCCGGGGCCGGCGTTACTCCTTGCCCATCGACCGGCGGATCTCGGCCAGCTTGTCCTTCGCCGCCTCCTTGCGGTCGGCGATCTTCTTGTCCAGCGACTGCAGATCCTCCGGCCCGCCGATCCCCGCGAGCTCCTGCGAACCGACCGAGGTGGTGTAGCGCTTCTCGATCCGGTCCCGCACGAAGTCGAACGACGGGGCTCCGTTGTCGCTGTAGTCGGGTTCCGGGAGGTCAGCGGGCGGCGGGCCGGAACTCTCCACGATCTCCGCGTCGAGCGGCTGCTGCTCGCCGGGCTTGTCCGCGCTCATCGTCTCGCCTCTTCTCGGTCGTCGGCTCCGCCTCCGACCCTAGCCGACCTAGCGCGGACGGGTGGATGTTTCGCCGCCGGCGGTGTGCGGTAGCCCATCAGGGAGAGAAAGGAGCCCGCGATGCTTCGCCCCCGCTCGACCGCGCCGCCCGCCCCGCCCGAGCCCGTTCCGCCGGGTCCGGTGGAGCCCGACCCGGTGACGCCGGGACCGGACCGTCCGCTTCCCGACCCCGAACCCCTCCCGCCCGACTCCGAACCCGGCCCCGAGCTGGCGGCGGCCGGTCCCTTGTGGACGGTCCGGCCGGAGTGAACCCGCGGGCCCCGGGGCGCGCTCGCGCAGTTCTCCGTTCCCTGCACCGCGCCGGACCGCTTCGCGCAATCCTCGGCGAAGCACCCGGGAACTCCGGCGTTCAGCCGCGAAATCCGCCTGCCTCCAGGGCCGCGTCCACCTTCGCCCGGTGCGCCTCCGCCCACTCGTCGAGCGTCTGCGCCTCCTCCTTGGCCAGCTTCGCCCGCGCGTCCGCCAGCACCTGCGGAGCATCCGCCCCGGGCACCACGACCACGCCTTCCTCGTCCGCCACGACGATGTCCCCGGCGTGCACCGTCACCCCGCCGCACCGCGCGGGCTCGCCGAGCGGGGTCACCTTGGCTTTCGTCCCGGGAATCGGAATCACGCCGCGCGCGAACACCGGAAAGCGCGCCTCGCGGACCTCCGAGAGGTCGCGGATCACGCCGTCCAGGACGAAGCCCGCGATGCTGCGGCGCTGAGCGGTCGCGCAGACGTTGCCGCCGGCCAGCGCGTAGTCGACGTCTCCCGATTCCGCGACGATCACCGCTCCGGCGGGCGCGCGATGGATGGCCGCGTGCAGCATGAGGTTGTCGCCCGGCGGGCAGCGCACCGGGTACGCGGGCCCGGCGAACCGCGGCACGGGACCCCACAAGGGCCGGATGCCGTAGTCGAGCACCTGGCCGCGGCCGAGGAGGTCGGCAAGGGTCGTGGTCGGGATGTCGGCGAAACCGTCGTCCATGGACGGCGATGCTCTCACGCGCGGCGCGGCCGGATACCGTTCCGTGGCACCGATCACGGAGGAGAAGATGGCTTTCCGGCACACCGTCGCCAAGTCCCCGGTCGGCGACCTCACCCTGGTCGCCGACGGCAGCGCGCTGGTCGCCGTCTACTTCGACGGCCACAGCCGGACTCCGCGTTTCCCGGACTTCGGGCCGCGCGCCGACGACCGTTTCGCCGACGCGACTCAGCAGCTGGACGAGTACTTCGCCGGCCGGCGCCGGACCTTCGACCTCGAACTGGACCCGCGCGGCTCCGAGTTCGAACGCCGCGTGTGGCAGCTGCTGACCCGCATCCCCTACGGCGAGACCCGCACCTACCGCGACCTGGCCGTCGAACTGGGCGAACCGGGCGCGGCACAGGCGGTCGGCAACGCGAACGGCTGGAACCCGCTGAGCATCGTCGTGCCGTGCCACCGGGTGGTCGGCAGCAGCGGCGGCCTCACCGGATACGCGGGCGGCGTCGACCGGAAACGGTTCCTGCTGCGGCTGGAAGAACCGCCCGCGGACGACGCCGGACGCCTGTTCTGAGGGTGTTCACCCCAGCGCGGCGCGACCGTGCTTCCAATACCCCTGGAACGCGATCGCCTGCTTCGGCACCCCGCGCTCCCGCGTGAGGAACCGCCGTGCACCGGTGGCGAGCCCGCTTTCCCCGGCGACCCACGTGTATCCCGGCGGATCGGAAAGATCGAGCTGGCCGAGGACGTCGAGCGCGAGCCGCCCCGGCAGCCGGCCGTCCTCGCGGACCAGCCACTGGACCTCGGCGCCGAGCGGTACGTCGACCGCCTGAACGTCGTCCCGCGCCCCGACCTCCAGCAAGACGGTGGCCCGCAAACCCGGCGAGGACTCCAGGATCGCCAGCGCTGCCGGAATCGCGCTCTCGTCAGCGAGCAGAAGCTGCGTGACGCCTTCCGGCGGCAGGTACGTGACGCCCTCGTCGAGAATCCCGACCTCGTCGCCCGGCCGCGCGTTCTCGGCGAACTTCGAGGCCGGACCGCCGTCGCCGTGCACCGCGAACTCGATGTCCACCTCGCCGGGCCGCGCCGCCCGGATCGTGTAGTTCCGCACCCACGGCCGGGACGCGGTGCTCATGAGCATGTGCTGCGCGAGCCAGCGGGTGCTCGACGCGGTGGGGAGACGCAGCCCGCGCTGACCCTCGCGCGGAAAGAACAACCGGCACCATTGATCGAACCCGAGCGGCGCGAAGTCCGCGAGATCCTCCCCGCCGACGGTGAGGGTCACGAAATGCGTGGACGTCCGTTCGGCGCGCAGCACGGACGCCCGGAGCAGCCGCCTGCGGTCAGGCGTGCGGCGCTGGGGGAGGGTCGGCATGGAGTATTCCCGATTCAGTTAGGTAAGGCTTGCCTTAGGCAAGGTTAGCCGGTGCCGCGTCAGTACGGCAAGGTCCGCCCTGGCGGCAGCTGTGCGTACGCCTTGCCTAGTGCGGATGCGTCCGTTCGGGCCAGTCTGCCGAGGGTTGCTTTCGCTGGGTGATCACTCTCCGTGTCACTCATGTGGGTGACGGTTGACTGCTCAATAATCCGACTCGCCGTGACACTCTGTGTATCACTCCACGTCGATCCTGGGGGTCGAGGTGGAGTTTCTCCGCATGGCGACCGTGCGAATGAACGTGCATCTTCCCGTGTCAGGGCCGGTTCGCCGCAGTTCGCGGACGCGTCAAGAGGTCTGGACAAGTCGCCGCTAGAGTGTCCGCCGGGTGTCGAATCGGTGACCGCGAAGAGTAGCGAAAACCGTCACTCGAACCGCTGGGCGACGCTGGGGGACCGTTCACCGCGACACTGCCAGTAGAACTGGCTGGTGACGCACCGTCTTCGCCAGGATGAGCGCATCCGGGGCCCGCGCCGCACGACAGCCGGGGCTCGGACAGCCGTCGGAATCGGTCCGCCGGCCGGAAGAGAAAGGGATGACGACCTCATGACGGTGGTTCCCTGCCTCGCCGACCATCCGCGCCACACTGGGCAGCCGCCCGCACCGGAGGCAGGCGCGGTGCTGGTCCTGGAGCCGCGGCCGGACCCGCCGGGCCCGGAGCCCGCTGGGGAAGGGAAGCTGGCTCGCGATCCGGGGAAGCTGGCGCGGCCTGTCGGGCTGCGCGGAGGCAACACGGCGCCGGCTGGCGAAGCCGCGACGGAAGCAAGCGTCGGCAACGCAGCTGCGGGCATCGCGTCCGCGCCCAGCGCAGCCGATGAGGCCGCGAGTACCGCGACGGAAGCCAGCGCGGTCGAAGCGCACTCAGCCGACCTCGGCCAGCCCGGCGATGCGGCCGCACCAGACGCAGTCGAAAGCACAGCAGCGAAAGCCAGTTCAGCTGAGCCCGCTCAGTCGGCAACCGACTCGGCCAACCCCATCTCAGCCGCATCCGCCACACCTCAGCCAGCCGAACCGCTCCGCCCCGATCCCGATCACCCCGCCCGAGTTCGCGTCGTCGTGGACTGGGACCCCTTCTCCCGCCCGCCCCGCCGGGTGGCGACCCGGGACGAGATGCTCGCCTCCGCGCACCGCGTCCTGGCGCGGCGCCAGCCCGGCCGGCACCGCAAGCCCGACAACCGCGATCCCTGGATCTCCCGGGCAGCGGATTTCGTCGTCGCCTGGGCGGCCACGCTCCGGTTGGCGTTGCTTCTCCTCGCCGGTGCCGCGTTCCTCACCGGTCTCGCGCTGATGAACAGCCCGATCGCGGGCGTCGCGGTGACCTCCGTGACGCTCGCCGCGGGTGTCGCGGCGTGGGTGGCCCGGCCGCGAAGGTCGCCGACGCATCGGTGCTGAACGACGTCGGTCCCGCGCGCGGCCGTTCGACGAGAGCGCCCCCGAGGCTTGGAACCCCGAGTTCATCGAGTAATTCGTCCAGGACTGGACCGAACGCGGCATCCTGATCGCCGCCGAGGGCGTGCACCCCTCGGCGAAAGGCGCGATCGCCGGCAAACCACGCGGCGCGACGCCGGTCGCGACGGACATGCCGTTCACCGGGGCCAAGCAGGTCATCGGCGGGTTCGCGCTGGTCAACGCCGCGGACCGGGCGCAGGCGGTCGAGTGCGCGGGCCTGTTCGACGAGATCGAGGTCGAGGTACGGCAGGTCGTGGAGTTCGCCGACCTCCTCGATCCGACCGCGGAACAGCCCAGCGCGCCGGGGGCATCCGGGCGCATTCGCGAGCCAGGTCTTTGTCATTCGTCGACCCGCACCGCACCGCACGGGGATCTTCGTCCTGGGGACAGGGCGGGGTCCGAGGAGGCAGCGGTGCGGGTCGTGCTCACGGCGGTCTTGACCACGATGTCAGCGCTCATGCCGGTCCAAGCGAAAACGGCCCAGCCCGCGGCGAAGATCGTGGTGTGCACAAACACTGCGACGACCCGCTCGCGGTCACGACGGCGCTCGACGACCGGGTCCTCCAGGTGCACTTCGCCGACGGCGACCCGATGGGCTGGGCGGTCGTCGACCGCTCGCGGCCCGGGGATCAGGTGTGGCTCGACCGGTCCTTCGACGGCGGCGCGACCTGGGACGGCGGCGCGCAGCTCGGGTTCACCACCGCGCCGTCCGGGGTCGGCGGCTGGCGCACCCAGATGTACAACAACGACGACTGGAACAACCGCGGCGTCGGCGCCCTGCGCGCGTGCGGCAGCGCCGTCGGCACCGGCCGATCGCTTGCACCCCTTGGGCGCGCACCCGCTGGAACGCGGCGAACCACGCGCAAGCGGCGGCGACCGCGATGATGGCGCTCTACGACAACGGCACCGGCTACTTCCGCAACGGCGGCGGCTGGGGCACCGCCGTGTCGCTGGCCGCGGTGATCCGCAACGCTTCGGTCAGCCGGATGGCTGGCTGCGACTACGTGATGGCCACGACGTGCGACGAGAATGCCAACGCGGGCCGCGGCCAGTTCCGCAACGAGTTCTCCGACGACACCGGCTGGTGGGCGATGGCGTGGCTCGACGCCTACGACCGCACCGGCCAGCAGCGCTACCTCGCCGCCGCGAAGGCCGACGCCGACCACATGCAGACCTTCTGGACCAGCGAGTGCGGCGGCGGCATCCGGTGGAAAGAAGGCCTGACGTACAAGGCATCCATCTCCCAACAGCCTGTACATCCAGGTCAACGCGACTATCGCCGACCGGACCGGCGACGCGACCTACCGGACCCGCGCGCGGCAAGGCTGAGATTGGTTCCGCGGCAAGGGACTCATCGGGTCTGACGGCCTGGTGGCAGACGGCGTTGACGGCGCCAGTTGCGCCGCGGTCGGCCAGCGCTACACGTACAACCAGGGCGTGCTGGTCTCCGGTCTCACCGCGCTGTCCAAGGTGACCGGCGATCAGAACCTGCTCAGCACCGCCCGTGCGGTGGCCGGCTCGACGACGCGCACCGGTTCGTACTTCACCGGCTCCGACGGCATCGTCCACGACCCGGGCGAGGGCAGCAGCTGCACCGACGACGGGTCGTACTTCAAGGCCGGACTCGTCCGCGGTCTGTCCGAACTGGACGCCGCGACGCCCGGCGCGCCCTACCGGGATTTCCTGACCAGGCAAGCGGATTCCGCCTGCGCCCGCTCCCGCGATGACTTCGACCAGTACTCGCGTTCGTGGTCCTCCAGCGCGAACAAGGGCCCGGGCTGCCAGGCCGCCGCGCTCGTCCTGATGAACGCCGCGGATCAGCCCGGTCCGTGACCGACAGCACACCCGCCTCCGCAAGGCCCATCCGGGTACGGTTGACGGTGCCACGGAATCCTGCGTGGTTCATGCGGACGGGGAAGGGTGATCGTGGAGCTGAAGGTCGGGTACAAGGCGTCGGCGGAACAGTTCGGGCCTCGCGAGCTGGTGGAGTTCGCGGTGCGGGCCGAGGAGCTGGGGCTGGACTCGGTGTGGGTGTCGGACCATTTCCTGCCGTGGCGGCACGAGGGCGGGCACGCGCCGTGGGCGCTGGCGTGGATGCCCGCGGTGGCGGAGCGGACCAGCCGGGTGCTGATCGGGACCAGTGTGCTGACGCCGACGTTCCGGTACAACCCGGCGGTGATCGCGCAGGCGTTCGCGACGATGGCGCTGCTGTCGGACGACCGGGTGATCCTGGGCGCGGGCACCGGCGAGGCGCTGAACGAGATCGCGGTGTCGGGCCGGGAGTGGCCGGAGTTCAAGGAGCGGTTCGCGCGGCTGCGCGAGTCGGTGCGGCTGATGCGGGAGCTGTGGAGCAAGGACAGCGTCGATTTCGAGGGCGACTACTACCGGCTGGTGAACGCGAAGATCTACGACCGGCCGGAGCGTCCGGTGCCGGTGTACATCGCCGCCGGGGGCCCGGTGGTGGCGAAGTACGCGGGCCGCGCGGGCGACGGGATGATCTGCACGTCGGGCAAGGGCATGGAGCTCTACACCGGGAAGCTGATGCCGGCGATGGCCGAGGGCGCGGCCGCGGGTGAGCGGGACGCGTCGAAGGTGGACCGGATGATCGAGATCAAGATGTCGTACGACCGGGATCCGGAGAAGGCGCTGGCCAACACGCGGTTCTGGGCTCCGCTGTCGTTGAGCGCGGAGCAGAAGCACACGGTGTCCTCGGCGGAGGAGATGGAGCGGCTGGCCGACGAACTGCCGATCGAGCAGGTCGCGAAGCGGTGGATCGTCGCTTCCGACCCGGACGAGGCGGTCGCGCAGATCAAGCCCTATCTTGACGCGGGCCTGAACCACCTGGTCTTCCACGGCCCCGGCCATGACCAGGAGCGGTACCTGTCGCAGTTCGCCGAGGACGTGCTGCCGCGACTGCGCGCGCTGTCCTGACTGCTGTTTCTCGGGAACCCCCGTCCGGCTTCGGCTGGGCGGGGGTTTTCAGTCTTCGCTGGGGAAAAGGATCGGGCTGAGCAGGTATCGCCTGCGTCCTGGAGCGGGCGAGTTCGCGAGCATGGGCGCGATGGCTTTGCGCATGCCGTCGATCATCGCGAGCAGTTCGTCGCGGTCCAGCCAGACCGCGTGCTGCCGGTAGCCGACGAGATCCTCGACCGGATCCGCCTCGTCCCGGCTCAGGTAGGCGTCGAACTCGGCGACCAGCGCGGCGGTCGCGGCGGCGAATCCGCGCCGGTGGTCGTCCGGGGTCAGCCGGGCGATCGCGTTCTGGTCGACCGACGCGCGTTCCTTGCGCAGCCGGTAGGTCCGTTCGACCGCGCCGCGCACGCGCTGTTCGTCGGCCACCTCGAGGACGCCGCCGTCGGCGAGGAGGTCGACGTGACGGTAGACCGTCGCCTTCGAAACGTCCGGGAGCAGCGCGCCCAGTTGCGCGGTGGTGAGCGCGCGGTCGCCGCGCAGCGCGTGCACGATGCGCAGCCGCACGGGATGTCCGAGAAGAGTCAACACGTCCACTCCCGAATGTTCTCACGAGGTGCTACCATTCTCATAACTTGAGAACAATGGGGGCGGGGATGATGCCGAGCGAACTGGCGGCGGCTGTCGCCGGACAGGCCAGAGACGGCCGGTTTGACGAGGTGGAGACGCGGTTCTCGCCGGAGCTGCGGGCGGCGGTGCCCGGTGCGGTGCTGGCAACGGCGTGGAACGCGCAGGTCGGCGAGCACGGTCCGGTGACCGCGCTCGGCGAACCGGTCGCCGAGCCCGCGGGTCCGGGGCTGACGCGCGTTCAGGTGCCGGTCGTCTGCGCGCGGGGCGGATTCCTCGTGGTGCTGTCGGTCGGCTCGACGGGAACCGTTGCGGGGCTTCGGTTCGCGTCCGCTGCGGTGTGGACCGAACCGTCCTATGCGGACGAGTCGGCGTTCGCCGAGCAAGATGTCGTTCTTTCCGCGGAAGAGCATTCGGTGCCGGGGACGGTGACCGTGCCGCGAGGGGACGGGCCGTGGCCGGGCGTCGTCCTGCTCAGCGGAGGCGGAATCTTCGACCGCGACGAGACGGCCGGGCCGAACAAGCCGCTCAAGGATCTCGCGTGGGGCTTGGCTTCTCGCGGCGTCGCGGTGTTGCGCTTCGACAAGGTCACGCACGCCCGTCCCGAGCTGGCGGCCGCGCCTGGCTTCACGATGTCGGCGGAGTACGTGCCGCACGCCGTCGCGGCCATCCGGCTTCTGCGGGCGCACGGCAGCATCGATGCGTCGCGGGTGTTCGTGGCCGGGCACAGCATGGGCGGGAAGGCCGCGCCGCTCGTGGCGGTCGCCGAGCCGTCGGTCGCGGGGCTGGTTCTGCTGGCGGCTGACGCCGAGCCGATGCACCGGGCCGCGGTTCGGGTGGTCCGGCATCTCGCTGCCTTGGACGCCAACGTCGAAGCGCTTGTCGAGCCGATCGCCCGGCAGGCCGAAGCGGTCGCTGATCCGGCATTGTCGCCGTCGGCGCCGGGGGAGGGGTTGCTGTTCGGCTATCCCGGGTCGTACTGGCTGGAGTTGCGCGAGTACGACCCTGTCGCGACCGCTGCGGCGCTGGAGGCGCCGATGCTGGTGCTGCAGGGCGGCCGGGATTATCAGGTCACCGTCGAAGACGACCTGGCCCGCTGGCGGGCCGGGCTGCCGGATGCCGCGGTCCGGGTCTATCCGGCGGACGACCACCTGTTCTTTCCCGGCACCGGTCCGTCCACTCCGGACAGTTACCGGGAACCGCGGCATGTCGACGCGAAGGTGGTGGCCGATCTCGCGGACTGGCTGGCACAGCAGTGACCGAGGTCCGCACGAGGGCGCGGACCTCGGTCGCCGTCACTGCCGCCTGAACCGCCTTCTGCGGGCCGCCACCAGGAAGCCCGTGCCTCCGGCGAGCAGCGCCCCGCCGAGGATCAGCAGCATCGGCAGGAGCGGGATCCCGGTCGAGGCCAGCGAATCCGTGTCCGTCGCGCCCGGAGCGGGCGGATGGGCCGCCGGGGGAGCCGGGTTCGGGCTCGTCGCCGGTGGCGCGGACGAGGCGGGCGGTCCCGGCGGCAACGGAAGGTAGACACCGGCGTCGATGGTGTGGTCGACCCCGCCCGCCTCGGCGGGAGCGGTCACCGGTGCGTAGCCGTCGCAGAGCCGTCCGGACTTCGGCGGCACGACGTTCGAATCGTGCGCCCGGTCCGGTCCGGCCGCCGGGAGCGTGAACCGCAGGTCGGTCGCCGGCGGCGTTCCGGGCACGTTGTCCGTCGCCGCGGTGCAGACGTCGAACTGCACGGTGTACTTCTCGCCCGGCTTCAGCTGGTACTCCGCGCCGACGCCGCCGAAATAGTACTCGCCCGCCTTGTCGGTCTCGGTGCTGGCGACCTTCTTGCCGTCGGCGTCGAGCAGATTCACCGTCGCCTTCGCGAGCGGGACCTCGTCCGTGCGGTTCGGGTCCTGGATGCCGTTGTGGTCGCCGTCGAACCACACGAGGTTGCCGATCTGGATCGGCGCGTTGGCCGCTTGGTAGGCGATGTCGCCGAGCCCGCCCGCCTTGCCGAAGCTGTTGACCGGCCCCACGAACGCGTATCCGTGCTTCGGATTGTCGTGCCCCGGGCCGATGCCGGTGTCGACGTCGTAGTAGCCGACGCCGTCCGAACTGACCTGCTGTGCCGGGTCGAGCTGGGTGCTGATCACCCATTGCTGCTGCGGGACATAGGCGACCGAACCCTGCGCGGCCTCTTGGTGCAGGCCGTTTCCGGAGCGGTCGGGATCGTAGAAATCGCCGTGGAAGTATTCGACCGTGCCCGCCGGTTCGCGGCCGTTCGTCGCGGGCGTGCCGTGGTTCGGGCAGAGCCCGGTGCCCTCCCAGTCGTACCCGCCGCCGGGCGCCGCGCAGGCCATGGTGATGTCGCCGCCGGACATGCCGGTCGCGACCCCGGTGCGCCCCGGACGCGGGTCGATGCCGGAGCCGAAGACGTCCATGAACCGGTCGCGGAAGCCGAGGATCATCGAGCCGTCGCGGGTGAACGCCAGGCTCGCCAGTTCCGGCTGCGGATTGATCCCGGGGCCGTGCTTGACGAACTTGTCCCACGACGCGAACGAGGTGTCCCATGGATTCCAGTGGTCCATGTCCTCGTCCTGGAAGCCCGCGATGACATTGCCCCGGAGATAGTCGAGACGGTGCTCGAGCACCGGTGTGAACTTCCCGCCGTCGTAGGTGTAGACCACGGCTTTCAGATCCTCGCGCCGCTTCGTGCTTTCCGCCGAGCAGACGCCGCCGACGTACAGTTTCGCGTCGTGCGCGGCGACCGCGAACGGCCGCCAGTCGTCGGGCACGGCACAGTCCGGATCCGGGATCGGGACGGTCTTGCCCGGTTCCGCGGTGGCTCCGGTAGCGTCGAAACTGAGCAGGTTCCGGGTCGCCAGGCTTACCGCGTACAGCGTTTTGCCGTCCTCGGCGAGGGCGATCCCGCCGAGGCTTTCCTTTCCGGGGACGTCCACGAAATGCTCGTCCTTGCGCATGTCCACCGCGCCGTGTGCGGTGACCGCCGCGTCCGGGACTTTCGCGAACAGCTTGGGCGCGCCGCCGCCGAGCGGCGTGGCGTAAATCGCGCCGCCGCCTTCGGGGCCGTAGGTGGTGAAGCGTTTCGCGAAGGCCGACTGGAAAATGCGGTCGCGGTATTTGTCGTACGCCAATCCCCACGTGGTGCCGACCTGCGCCTGGGTGTTCAGCACCGTCGGGCAGGCCGAGTCGGCCGGGCAGGTGCCGCGGAGAGCGCGGTCGAAAGCGACCAGCGCGCGGCTGTTCGGATCGGGGGCGCTGCCGTCGCTGTTCACCGCCGGGTTTTGCACCGGAACGTAATAGCGCGCGTCGGGCGGGGTGTGGTCGGCCGGGTTCCACACGCCGGTGACGACCGCAACGTCTTTGCCCTCCCGCAGATCCACGAACGTCGTGAAACTGTCGAAGTGGTTTTTCTCCGTCGACGCGGGCGCGGCGCGCAAGTACGCGCGATACGGATCCGGAACGGAGACGTCGACGCGGTAGCGGCCGCCGGCGAGCGGGGCGGCCGGGTTCGCCACGACCTTGCCCGCCGCGTCGGTGCGGCCGCGCACCTGATGTCCGGCGGGGTCGGTGACCAGCACGGACATGCCCGGCTGCGGGGTGTCCATGGCGGCGTTGACGATGCCGGTGCCGAAGAAATCGCGGAGCACCTGGACGGTCAGCGTGCCGTCCCCGGCGGCAGCGGCGGCGCCAGTGGTCACCGTCATCGAACTGCCGCCCAGCACTAAGGCAGCGGCGGCTGTTCGAGCCAGCCGGAATCTGCCACTCGTTCTTCTGCCACCTCGGTTCATGACTGCGGGATCTCCGTTCTCTGCGCGGAATACTCGCGCGGCGTGCCGCAAAGCTGTAACAGTGAACCAGAAAACGGTCTATCCGGGTACGGCACCGGGATAAACGGACCGGGTGAATCGAAAACCCTGCTACGGTCACTCGCTGTGCTGGGAAAACGGATAGCGCGCCGATGGATCGTCGTCGCCGCGGCAGTGACAGTCGCGCTCGGCGCAGGAATATTCTGGTATGCCGCCGCGGGTTCGAAGAATTCCGGACCGCGCGCGGTCACCGCGGACGAGGCGAGCAGGCTCGCGATCGCGCGATTCCGCAATTACCGGAAACAGGCTCGCGCGGTGACGATCAGTGTCCCCGGCGCGGCGGGCGAACTCGTGATCACCGGTTCGGCCGATTATCGTGCCAAGGCCGGTTACGGAGTGCTGAAAGGCAACGGCCGCAACGACTCCGGCAATGGTCTGATCCGGTGGACGGCCACCCGGATCGAACTCCGGCCGCTGCCCGTCGTCCCGGATGCGCCTCCGGAGAAACCGCCTTCGGACGGCTGGTTCGCCCGCCCGCTCAATCCGTCCGCGGGCGCGCTGGACCGCGCATTGGCCATTCTTCTCGGCCTCGGCAGCGACCGTCCGGACAACGCGCAATTGCTTCCGCAGAACGGCGCCGAATGGGTAGCGGCCGATCAGGTGAACGGACACCCGGTCGACGTCTTCACCGGCCCGGATTCCCGGGACCGCCCCGGCAGCGCGGGAAAAGTCCGGTACTGGCTCGACGCGGACGGCCTCATGTACCGGGTGCAGGCGGCGATCCCGGGGGAGACGAATCCGGTCGTTATTTCTTTCGACGCACACGAAATCATTGCGGTGCCGTCTGCGCGGTGAGTTTTCCTTGGGGGTCACGAGAACGAGGCTTCTCGCCGGCGCGGAGCACGGGCTGACAAGGCTGGTCGCGGGGGTCGGCTCCGCATCGCGCGTCGGGCCGGCTGGCAAGGGGCGAAACCCCTGCGGGCGCAGTGGCGGGCGGTGCGCGAAGCTGTTCCCGCTCGATGGGTGCGGGCCCGTGGGCAGGTGCGTGAGGGGAATCCTCGGGGAAGCAGATTCCTCAGGGTTCCCCTGGCGTACGTCAGCGGGAGCCGGGGAGGCCACGCAGCCCGGCTGGCGCCGCGCATCGCCGTAGCGAGGCCGCGCACAATAGCTGCCGAGAAGCCCCATGCGGTGCACGCCTGGGTTCGCCCCGCCGCGACCTGCGAGGTCGCAGTCCTATTCGGCGGTCACCGAGGCGCGGTCCGCCAGCAACGACGCCGCCGGCGCCTGGATCTGCGCGACGTCCGGAAACTCCGGCATGGCCGGGACGACCGTAGGTCCGGCCGTGCGCGCGTCCGGAAACTGCGGCTGTGACGGCGGTGCCGCGACCTCGGTGAACGGAATTCCCGCAGGCGGTTTCGCCCTGGTCCACATTCCCGAGGGCGAGGCGGCAGTCGCGGGACAAGCCGCGTTCGTCGGCAGTCCTTCCGGAATCGTGTGCAGTGCTCCGGAATCAAGGCAGTTTCCGCTGCCCTTGGTCGCGCCGGGGAAGGTCCAGCCGACGTCGATGCCGTTCGCCGCGAAGACGTCGCCGGCGATCCGGTTGTCCTTCGGCGGCACGTCCTGGGTCGCGGTGAGGACGAGCCCGGCGTTCGGGTTCCCGGCGATCCGGTTGCGCAGCACCTGGTTGCCGCTGCCGCCGTCGATGCCGATCCCGATGCCCCAGCCGCCGTCGGCCTGCTCCGGTGTGGCCGCCTGCCCGTTGGCCGCGACCAGATTTCCGGCGAGCACGGAGTTCTGCTGCGGCAACAGCTTCTCCTGGTGATCGGAGTTGGCGGTCGCCCCGACCCGGTTGCCGCTGAACCGGTTCCCGACGACGTACATCTCGCCGCTGGCGTTCGTGCCCTCGAACCCGACCGCGTTGAGCTCCGCGACGTTGCCCCGCACCACCGTCCGGCAGGGTTGGCATTGGCCGACATAGATTCCGGAATCAGCGCCGCCAGAGGTGTAAGACTGCTCGATCACTCCGTTCTGTGCGGAAAACGCATAGATTCCGTAGAGACCGTTGCGGGTGGCGGTGACGTGCGAGACCAGGAACGCACTGAGGAACCGGATCGGCTCGTCGCCGGTGTCGTACCCGCCGCCGTGCCCCGGCAGCCCGTCGGCCGCTTTGACCGAACCGGTGACGAGCACGCCGTTCTGCGTGTGATTCCGGACTGTCAGGTTCTCGACGGCAACGCCCGGCGCGGACACGACGACGCCGTTGTCGCGCTTCAACTGACCGTCGACGACAACTTTCTCCCGCACTTCGCCGCGCAGCGTGACCCGCGGCGTCGTGATCTTCACCGTTTCGTGGTACTCGCCTGGCGCGACGAGCACGAGATCTCCCGCCCGCGCCAGGGAAACAGCGGCGGAAATGGTCGGCGCGTCGGCGGGAACGCGGATCGTCACGCCCGTCCCGTCCGGACGGTGGCCCTCGGCGGAGGAAGAACCACACCCGCCGGCCAATGCGGCGGACAGCCCCAGGATCGCCACCATGGCGGGAAAACGCATGCGCCCAGTCTGGCATGAGCGCCGGATTCCGTTGGGGTGATTGTCCGTGGGGTTCGCGGTCGTGCGCTTGGTTGGGCGGGGCTGGGTGCTGGATGCGAACTCGGCGGGAGTTTTCTGCTGGGCGTGCGGGGGAGAGGGTTGGCGATGGGATGGGCGGTCGCGTGGCTGGCCGCCAGGCCGGGCTTGCCGGGGGTGTCTCGTCGGGTGCGTGGGCGAGGCAATTGGGATGGAGTAGGCGCTCGGGTGCCCGACCTGGCCGGGCTGTCGGTCGACCACCCGTTTCGCCGCGCCGAATTCGCCTGCGGCACGGGAATCTGTCACGCTGCCCGTCGTGAATTCCGCTGAGCGCCGCCCTTCCCGGCGCGCTTTTCTCGGGGCGGCCGTGACCGCCGGACTCGCCGCCGGTTGCCATGCGGCGCCTGTGCCCGACGCCGGAAACCGGCCCGGCCCGATTCCGCACACTGGTGCGCATCAAGCCGGGATTGTTGCGCCGCAGCAACCGCAATCGCATCTGTTGGTCGTCACAGCTGATGTTTCCGTTGCGCCGGGACCGCTTCTCGCCGAATTGGGGCGTCGCGTTCTGGCGGTGACCGCGGGAAAGGACGAGCGCCTGCTGGGCTTGCCCGCGGGCGACTTGACCGTGACGGTCGGCGTCGGGCCGAGGCTGGTTCAGGCCGTCGATCCGCACCTGCCCGGGGCGAAGGACCTCCCTCCGGCGGCCCGCGAAGCGATCGCTCCGGCAGACCGCGGCGGGGATCTGCTGCTTCAGCTCTGCGCCGGCGACCCGCTGGTCCCGCCGATCGCCGCGGCCGCGCTCCTGGCGACGCCGGGCGTGCGCGAGCGCTGGCGGCAATCCGGCGCGCGCGGACCGCACATCCCGGTCTCGGACGGGCAGACTGCGCCGCGGAACGTCCTGGGGTTTGTCGACGGGATCGTCGGTCCGCGCACGCCGGCCGAGCAGCAGCGGGATCTGTGGCTGGCCGGCCCGGCCCCGGTGGCGGGCGGCACGATCGCGGTCGTCCGGCGGATGGTGCTCGACGTGGCGCGGTTCGCGGCGTTGCCGGTGGCGGAGCAGGAGGCCGTGTTCGGCCGACGGAGGGACACCGGGGTTCCGCTGTCGGGCGGGAGCATCGCCGACGGGCCGGAGCTGGGCGCGAAGACTCCGGACGGCCGCTACCTCGTCCCCGCGGGCGCCCATGTCCGCCGGGCGCACGCGAACGTCGTGGGCGCGGGGCTCATGCTGCGCCGCAGCTACAGCATGGACGCGCCGGCGCCCGGCCTGCTCTTCGTGAGCTTCCAGAACGATCTGCACACGTTCACCGCCACACTGGCGAGCATGGAAGCCGCGGACGCGCTGCTGCCGTTCACGACCACCACCGCGAGCGGGACCTTCCTGGTCCTTCCCGGGTTCGACGAGCGGCGGCCGCTGGGTTCGATCCTGTTCCCGTCGTGAGCGGGGGATACGAAAAAAAAGCCCTGCTTCTCCGAGGAGAAGCAGGGCGAAGGTGGTGCGCGATACTGGGATTGAACCAGTGACCTCTTCCGTGTCAGGGAAGCGCTCTCCCGCTGAGCTAATCGCGCGAGGTGGAGACGGGATTCGAACCCGTGTACACGGCTTTGCAGGCCGTTGCCTCGCCTCTCGGCCACTCCACCGCATGGGGCTTGAGCCCTCCGAGCGGACGACGGGATTCGAACCCGCGACCCTCACCTTGGCAAGGTGATGCGCTACCAGCTGCGCTACGTCCGCACTACCGTGGCTTCGAGGCGGTGCCGGGAATCTCGTGATTCCGGCTCGCACCCCGTCGCCGTGGTGTGAAGAAACCATATCCGACCCCGGCAACCGTCGCGGCACCGGGGGGTTGTTGGCCCGTTCCCGGGCCGGTGATCAGGCCAGATCGTTCGGGATCAGGTGGGTGAGCGCGTCGTCGACGTCGACCCACAGGTGCTCGTTGCCCGGCAGCACGACGTCGTACGTGCGGTCCAGGAAATCGGCCAGCTCCTGCGCGGACGCCTCGAACATGGCGTGCCCGGACGGCGAGTTCAGCTCGATCAGGACCGACTCCGGGTCCTCCACCGAGGGCCGGATGCGGACGTCCCCGTCGCCCGCGTCGGCGAGGAGGCCGTCGGCGAGCAGGTCGCGCGCGTAGACCCATTCGACCCAGCCCGCCCGGCCGGTGCGGAAAGCGGCGACGACGGCATAGGGGTCGCGGGTGTCGTAGCGCAGCTCCACCTTCACCGGAACCGCCGGGGTCCGCGGCGCCAGCAGGTCGAAGACCGCCGTCGAGCGGAGCGTCACGTGATCGTTGCGCATCGTCCTACCCTTCGTCTCCCTTCCCGGCCCGGACGACCGAGGACAACGGTGAGACGCACCAGGAGCCCGGATCCGTCGCGAGTGCGCTCGAGATCACCCGTTCGAGACCGTCTGCCCCGAGGTCCGTCCGGTCCGTCGCCGTCCGTGCCGCGCAGCCTTCAGCGGGCGCCCGGTGGGGAGCCACCAGTACATCTTGCGCGGTTCGGCCGCTGTGCGATAGCACCGTCGCACGGATGTCGCGGACGGCCGCACGCGCCCCCGCCGGTGCAAGGCCTTGGTTAGCTCGGGGTTGTTCGGACGGTATTCGCTGGCAGACGCGCTGTAGTCGGATCAAACCACCCGTTTGCAGGCCCCCGAAAGTCGTGGGGTAGGCTGAGCACGCACCGCGAGCGGGCGATTAGCTCAGCGGGAGAGCGCTTCGTTCACACCGAAGAGGTCACTGGTTCGATCCCAGTATCGCCCACAGCACCCTGCGACGGCCTGCCAGCGAACTTCGCGGCAGGCCGTTTCTCGTATCGGCGGCGGTGCGGAAATGCGACGGCAAGCGGCCCGTGGTCGACGCGGCAACGCGGGTGCCTGGCCGAACCCAACGCCGGACGGCCGGGCGAGGTCCTTTGCGAAAGCGAATTCGACGCGCGCGCGGAAGGTTCACGCGAGGACGACGCCTGGGCCGGGGCATCCGCGACACGGCGAGGATGCCCCCAGCCCAGGCGCCAGCCAGGCTGCTGGCCCGTGCGTGGGCGGCTCAAGGGCCGAGCGCCCCGCGAGTCCGGCCAGGGCACCGGAAATCCGCGCTGCGCGACGGCAGGCTTCCCGTCGCGCCAGCCGTGCTGCAACGGCGGCGAACCGGATCGTCCCGCCCCTCTCCGCGGCAGCCCACGCCGTCCCGCGCCACGCGACGGGAGGCGCGGCGGGCCGGATCCCCGGTCAGCCCGCGCCGTCGGCCTGCACCGCGACCGGCACGGTCACCGGGTCGCCGCAGCGCACGGAGCCGGGGCGGAGCACCGCGGCGTACGTCCCGAACATGGCTCCGGTCTCGCGGATGATCGAGCGCAGCACCTCCCGGTCCTTGGGGAGGCCGCGCTGCGGCTGCGAGACCATGACGCACCGCTGGCAGAGGCTGGTCACTTCGAGGACGGCCTGGCCGATCCGCAGCTCGTCGCCCACCTCGCCCTCTCCGGACCGGGCGGCAGGGCTCGCGGAAGGGACAGGATCAGCGGCAGGGCCCGGCGCGAGCACGATGTTCGGCCGGAACCGGCGCAGGTCCCAGTCTCCGCCGGGGTGCCAGCCCTTCGCCGTCCGCAGCGAGTCCCGGCTCAGCAGGTGCACCGGGGAATCGTCGACGAAGCCCCAGGCGGGCAGGTCGAAGGTGGCCAGCTCGGCCGACCCGTCCGGATCGCCCTGGTACTCCTCGACCGCGACCGCGCGCCCGACCGGGCGTTCCAGCCGCACCGGCTGGCCCAGCCACCGGCCGAGGACGGCCTCCGCGTCCGGCTCGTCGGTGCGCACGACCGGCCCGCCCGGCACCGCGATCTCCGCCTCCCCGCCGAGCCAGCGCGCCGTGGCGTCGAGCAGTTGCGGGACGCGCTTGGCCGTCAGCACCCGGCCGGTGGCGACGGCGACGACGGCGAACGCGCGATCGCCGACCACCACGCGGTCGAGCACCAGCTCGGCGACCTGCTCCCCGCCCATCGACTTCACCGGGTAGCGCCACAATTCCGCTACCGCCGGCGCGTTCACAGGTCCAGCACCAGGTTCGCGGCGGGCCGCGAGATGCACAGCAGGACGCTGCCCTCGCCGGGGTCCACCTCCGGCCGCACGTGATAGCTCACGGTGCCGCGCTTCAGCACGCTGCTGCAGGTGCCGCACACGCCGCCCCGGCACAGCGAAGCGGTGTCGATGTCGTTCTTCTCGGCGAAGGCCAGCAGCGAATCGCATCCGTCGTCCCACACCGCCTCCAGGCCGGAGAGCTCGAACCGCACCCGCAGCTCGGTGATGAGCGGCAGCGCGTCGATGCTGTCCGAGGCCCGCACGGTCGGCCGCACCATGGGAATCGACTTCCGCTCGGGATCCAGCATCGCCAGCCGCTCGGCGGGCAGCGGCGCGGGGTCCGTCTGCGCGAATCCGTGCCGGGCGAACCAGCTCTTGGTCGTCTTGGTGAACACGACCGCGGTGGGAAACCCTTCCGATTCCAGCACGATCAGCATGCTGGCCAGCAGGAACCCGCCGATGCCGAGGCTCTGCCAGCGGCCGTCGACCACGACGTTGAAGATCTCGGCCAGGTCGGCGAAGCGGCGGATCCCGGCGCACGCCACCACTTTCCGGTCGACCTCGACGACGTAGAACTCCCCGGCGTCGGTGTCGAACAGCTCCAGATCGCGCGCGATCAGGCCGCCCGTCGCCACGAACGGCTTCGACAGCTCGTACATCGCGAAGGCGTCGTCGCGCTCGGCCTCGCGGAACGTGGCGTCGATGATCTCGTCCCCGCCCTGGCTCACGATGACCTCGAACCGCGCTCGTTTCCTTTCGTCTGACACGGTGTCCCCTCAGAGGTAGGACGTGAGTTCGCCCGCACGGCGCACGTCGGCGCTGCAGCAGTGGAATCCGCCGCCGAAGGTGCGGCCGTGGCGGTACGGCACCGGGATCGCGGTGAAGCCCGCGGACTCCAGCAGTTTCGCGAGCCCCTTCTGCGCCTGCGGCACGATGACCGTGTCCTGGTCGACGGACAGGATGTTCATGCCGATCCAGGTGGAGGCGCGCGGCCATCCGAAGCCGAAACCGTCGTCCTGCGGATCGTCGAACCACAGGGTCTTCCAGCCGCGGAACGGCTCCGGAACGCGGTCCTCGTCCAGCCGCCCGGCGTTCGCCAGCAGCACGCCGGGCTTGAGCACGTGCAGGGTCGTGCCGACGTGGTCGGAGCTGATCGCGATCTCGTGCACGCGGTAGTCCGGTCCCAGCGCCCGGGCCAGCCAGGCCGCGCCGAGGCGGTTGCCGGTGTTGCTCACGTTGAAGAACAGGTCGCTGCCGCACCGGATGATGTTGGCCGCGTCGAACAGCGGCTCGAGCTCGCCGAGCACCGGGGTGCCCGACTCGTCGTACTGGTAGGTCTCGTCGAGCAGCTGCGGCCTTGGCGCCGCGAGCCAGCCCGCACCGGTTTCGAAGTACTCGCGCAGCAGCTTGCGGTAGGGGAAGGTCTCGGCGTACCGGGCGCGCATGGCCATCGGCGCCTCGATCACAGTCTCGCCGACGACCAGCAGGCAGTCCCGCGGCATCAAGGCGTGGTTGGCGGTGCTCTTCCACTCCAGGACGCCGATCGGCCTGCTGTGGTCGGCCCGTTCCGGCCGGCGCACCCGCACTCCGAGGTCTTCCAGGGTGCTGACCAGCGCCTGCAAGTCCTCTTCGGTTTCCTCGACGACCCTGGCCAGGGTGGCGGGGGAGACCGCTTCGGATTCGGCGCCGAGCGGCGGTTCGAAGAAGTGCTTCAGGGAGTTGTCGACCGGCGGGAAGCTGAATCCCTCGGCGCTGCCGACGACGATCTCCTCGAGCTTGTCGAAGTCGTTGAACGAACGGACTGCGCTCATTGCGAGTTCCTCTCTTGGGTGGCGCGGCTGAGGGCCAGCCCGAAGGGCTGATCGACCGACATCAGTTCGACGTAGTTCACGTTCACGTGCGCCGGCGTCTCGCACGCCCAGAGGACGGTGTCCGCGACGTCGTCGGGAGTCAGCGGGCTGATGCCCTCGTACAGGGCGTCCGCTTTGGCCTGGTCGCCGCCGAAGCGCACGAGGGCGAATTCCGAGCGCACCATCCCCGGCGCCACGCAGGTCACCCGGATGCCCGAACCCTGGACGTCCGCCCGGAGGTTCGCCGACAGGTGGTGGACGAAGGCCTTGGAAGCCGCGTAGACGTTGCCGCCGTAGAACGCGTACTCGGCGGCCAGCGACCCGATGTTGACGATGTGTCCCGCCCCGGCTTCGCGCATGCCGGGCAGCGCGGCGCGCGTGCAGGCGAGCAGGCCCGCGATGTTCGTGTCGAGCATCGTCTGCCAGGCGTCGGGATCCCCGTCGTCGAGCGGCCCGAGGCCGAGGGACAGCCCGGCGTTGTTGACCAGCACGTCGATCCCGTCCAAAGCGGCGAAGGCCTGTTCGACCGCGGGCCGGTCCCGCACGTCGACGGCCAGCGCGCGCACCCGGTCGGAGCCGAAATCGGTTGCCAGGTCGGCGAAACGGCCGGCCCGGCGGGCGAGCAGCGCCACCCGGCGGCCCTTTTTCAGGAACCGTTCGGCGACGGCGCGGCCGATGCCCGCCGAGGCTCCCGTGATCACGATCCAGCCGTCGGTCATCGCGCGTCCTTTCGTTCGGGGCCGCCGGTGCGCGGCCGGAAGGGGCAGGTCCAGTCCGCCGGGACCGCGCGGCCGGAGTACTGCCCGGCTTCGGACCGCTCGCCGAAGTCCGAGAGATTGGGGTTGATCGATCCCTGGAGCGCCATTTCCCGCGTCCGCACCTCGTTCCGGATGCGTCCGTAGATCCCGCGCTCGCGCAGCCGCTCGAACTGCACGTGCGAGTTGAAGACGAGGGCGGGATGGCTGAACTGGCGGGTGATGCGCGAGGAATTCGCGTGCAGCCCGACCACGAAGAAGGCCTGTCCGGCGATGCTGAAGGCGAAGCGGTCGGACGCCGGGTCCGGATCGGCGAAGTCCGACCAGGCGAAGCGGTCGGCGTCCCGGTCGTGCAACCCCTGCAGCTGCTCCCACACGAGCGTTTCGAATCCGGTCTCGTCGAGGCCGAACGGCCCGTCGAAGGTGGCGATGAACGTCGCGAGCAATTCGTGGATTTCGTCGCGGTGCAAGGAGAAATCGGTGACTGCCGCGGACAGTTCGCCGGTGGTCTCGGGCGTGCCCATCGGCCCGAAATGGCGGTGCACCACGCTTTCGCGCAGCCACGCCGTTTTCGCTGCCACGCAAGAGAACGTGTCGCCAAGGAGCTTCACTCCGAGCGCGGCGCCGATCTCCTCGGGCTCTCTTCCCCCGGTTGTCATGGTGTTGTCACTCCCCGGTCCGTCTGATGCGGTCGCGCCTGGCACTGGCCGACGGATGTCCAGTGCTCGCGCTGATTCCGGCTTCGGAAGCCGATGTTCGGAGCCGCCCGCGGTCAGCCGCCGTACACGAGATCGGCGACCGGAAACTTCGCGAGCGCGGCGCGGTCGACCTTTCCCGGGCGGTTGAGCGGCAATTCGTCCAGCCACACGAAAAAGCGAGGGACCATGTGGCCCGGCAGCCGTTCGCGCAGCTGCCGCACCAGGTCCTCGTCGGCGGACGGCGTGCCGGCGAGGAAGGCGACGACGGCCGTCCCGCCCGGAGCGTCCTCGCGCACCAGCATCACGGCGTCGGCGACGCCGGGGCACTGGAGCAGGGCGTGCTCCACCTCGCCGGTCTCCACCCGGAAACCGTTGATCTTCACCTGGTCGTCGATCCGGCCGTGGAAGACGAGGTCCCCGTCCGGCTGCAGGACGACCCGGTCTCCGGTCGCGTACATCCGCTCGCCGGGGGCGGGGGAGTACGGGTCGGGCAGGAACGCCCGCGCCGTCCGGGCGGGCAGGCCGAGGTATCCCCGGGCGAGTGCCGGGCCGGCGAGGAACAACTGCCCGATCTCGCCGGCCGGGACCTGGCGCAGTTCCTCGTCGAGCACGTAGGTGCGCACGTTCCGGATCGCCTTGCCGATCGGGGCCCGTTGCGGCGTCGAGGAAAGGCACCGGTACCAGGTGACGGCGACCGAGGCTTCGGTCGGGCCGTAACAGTTCTGGACGACCATCGAGCCGGCGGCGTCCGCGAGGCCGCGGCCGTCCAGCTGCGAACTCCCGGCCGCGACGAGCCGCACCCCGGCTTTGGCCAGGCGCGGCAGGAGGGATTCGCCGTACGGTCCGACCATCGCCGCCGGGATGTCCAGCACCGTGGCGCCGAGCGTGCGGGCCTCGTGCACGATCCGGGTCGCCGGCAGTTCGCCCTGCTGCGGGACGGCGACGGCGGCTCCGCAGCACAGGGCCATCAGGCAGTCCTGCATCGTGATGTCGACGGTCGCCGGGGACGTCCACAGGACGGCGTCGTCCGGGCGGATCAGGTCCAGGTCGTCGCGGCTGGCCAGGATCAGGTTGACGATGCCCTCGTGCGGGACGCCGACCACTTTCGGGCGGCCGGTCGAGCCGGACGTCGTGATCGCGTACGCCAGGTCCTGCGCCGCCGGCACGGGCAGGCCGTCTCCCGTTCCGGGTTCGTCCCGGAGCGTGGGGTCGTCGAGGAGCTGGACGCCCGGCAGCCGGTCGTCGGGGGAGAGGGCGAGGGTCAGCTCGCAGCCGACGTCCTGGAGGATCTCCCGGTTGCGGGCGGGCGGGTCGTCGGGGTCGAGCGGAAGGCATGCCGCGCCGGACCGCATCGTCGCCACGATGCCGATCAAGGCGGCGGCGCCGCGCGGGATCGGCATCCCGACGATCTTGTCCGGGCCCGCGCCGAGGCGGCTGAGCCGATGCGCCAGCCGGGCCGTTTCGCGGCCGAACTCGGCGTAGGTCCACGAGCGTTCGGCGGTCCGCACGGCCGTGGCGTCCGGGCGGGTCCGGACCTGGTGCTCGAACAGCTCGCAGACTGTCCGGGGACCGGGCCGGTCCGCTCCGGTCTGACGGGAATCGTCCATGGCTCGCTAACTCCTCGATGCGGTTTCCGCGGCCAGGCGAAGGCTCAGCGGCCGCAGGTCGGTCCAGATTTCGTCGATGTGCGCGAGACAGTCCTCTTCGGACCCGGTCCGGCCTTCGTCCCGCCAGCCGGCCGGAAGATCGCGCCCGGACGGCCAGATCGAGTACTGCTCCTCGTCGTTGACCACGACGCGGAACTCGCGCTGCGTGTCGTCGAACATGCGGTGCCTGCTCTCCTTGTCCGTCAGTCCTGGGGTCCGTCAGTCCTTGCCGAGCACCCATGCGACGGCTTCGGGAAGCGCTGCTTCCCAAGCGGCATAGGTGTGGCCTCCGTCGCCGTATTCGTCGCGGACGGCGTGGCCCTGTCCGCTCAGCTCCGCGGCGACCTTCTTGGTCGCCTCCAGCAGGCTGAGCCCGTCGTCGAGTTCGATGTCCGCTTCCTCCTGGCCCGCGGCGAGGAAGAGCCGGGCCGGACGGGGCGCGCCGGCGTCCGGAGCGAGTTCGTAGTCGGTGAAGGGGCCGGAAATGCCGACGGCGCCGTCGAAACGGTCCGGGCGGCGCAAGGCGGCGCGGACGGCGGCGATGGCGCCGAGGCTCGCGCCGAGCGCGGTGACCCGTTCGCCCTGCCACCGGTCGCCGAGCCAATCGCGAAGGTGCGGCACCAGCTCGTCGGCGAGCACGTCGACGTACGCGTCGTCGAGCAGTTCCGCCCGGCGGGCCGACCAGTCGGCGGGGCTCAGGAAAATCGCCGCGGTCGGCGGGACGCGCCCGGCGAGGGCGAGCCGGTCGAGAATCGCCGGGAACCGCATGACGTCCACGAATTCCGAACCGTCGAGCACCACCAGGGCCCGGGCGACCGGCTCGTCCGGCTCTGCGGCGGACACGAACAGATCCACCCGGCGGCTCCCGCCGAGGGCCTGGCTGTGCCAGCTCTGCCGCTCCAGGCGGTGTTCCCGGGACGCGGCACCGAGATCCGGCGAGCTCTCGCCCGACAACGCCTGCGCGTACGACGCGGGCGTCCGATGGTCGAGCATGAGCCGGAGCGAGACCTCGCGTCCGAGGAGCTGCCGGATCGCCGCGGTCGCCCGGGGCACCAGCAAGGAATGGCCGCCGTGCTCGAAGAAGTCGCCCGCCGCGGGGATCGGGCGGCCGAGCACTGCCGACCAAGCCTCCGCGACCCGGGCCTCGAGGCCGGTCTCCGGGGGCGGTGCTTCGGCGGTGCCGGACGGTCCCAGCGGGATCGCGGCGAGCGCGGCCCGGTCGGCTTTGTTGTTGGCGGTCAACGGGATTCGCGGAACTTCGACGATGTGGTCGGGAACCAGGTAGGCGGGCAAGGACTCGCGAAGCTCCCGGCGCACCGCGTCCAGGCCGACCTCGCCGGAGGTCACGACGTAAGCCGCCAGGCACGGTCCGGTCTCCAGTTCCGCGCGCAGCACGATCGCGGAGGAGACACCGGGGCTGCGCAGCAGCGCGTGCTCGATTTCGCTCGTCTCGATCCGGAAGCCGCGGATCTTCACCTGGCGGTCGGTCCGCCCGAGGAAGTCGATCTCCCCGTCGGCCAGGTACCGGCCCGCGTCCCCGGTGCGGTACATGCGCGATCCCGGCGGCCCGTGCGGATCGGGGACGAACTTGTCCGCGGTCAGCCCGGGACGTCCGAGGTAGCCGCGGGCGAGGCCGTCGCCTGCCAGGCAGATCTCGCCCGGCATCCCGACCGGGCAGTGGGCGAGGTTCCGGTCGAGGACGTAGACGCGGGTGTGCGGGACGGCGTGGCCGATGGGGACCCGGCCGGCCCCGGGGCGGCCCTCGAACACGGTGGCCAGTACGGTGCTTTCGGTCGGCCCGTACGAGGCGGTCACCCGGCAGCCGGGCAGCAGGTCAAGCGCCGCGGCGAAGCTCTTCGGATTGACGACGTCCCCGCCGACGACGAGCTGGCGCAGCCCGGCCAGCGCCTGGATTCCGCGCTCTACCAGGAGATCGAGCTGCGGGGAGACCAGTTTCAGGGTCGTGACGCCGTGGTCGCGCACGAGCGTTTCGAGGTCCTCCTGCAGCGTTCCGGTGTCCGCCACCACGACGCATCCGCCGTTCGCCAGCGCGGTCCACTCGAGCACGGCGACGTCGAAGGTCAGCGGCCCGGCCTGGAGGAACGTCGTGCCGGGACCGGTCTCGAGGTAGCGCGGGGCTCCCGCGACCAGCCTGCTCAGCCCTCGGTGGGGGATCGCGACCGACTTGGGGGCGCCGGTGGAACCCGACGTGGAAATCAGGTACGCCAGGTTGCCCGGCCGCGCGGACAGGGGGAGATCCCCGGTCTCGGCGCCGGTCAGATCGGGGGCGCCGCGGCCGAATTCGAGTACCGGCCCGATGTTCGCCGGAAGTGTGGTGCGCAACGACGGGCTGACCACCGTGAGGACCGCGCTGGAGTCGCTCAACAGGAAGCGCAGCCGGTCGGCGGGGAAACCGGGGTCCAGCGGCAGATAAGCGCCGCCGCATTTGGCGATGGCGAGCAGAACCACGTAGCGCTCGACGCTGTGCTCTAGGCACACGCCGACGATCCGCTCCGGTCCGACGCCGAGGGTGCTCAGGTGCCGGGCCAGCTGGTTCGCTCGTTCGTTCAGCTCCCGGTAGGACAGCGTTCCGTCGGCTCCGGCGACTGCGGGGGCCTCGCCCCGGGAAGCAGCCTGTGCCTGGAAAAGCTCGACGACGGTGGCTTCCGGGGCGGGGCTCGGGTCGTTGCGCGCGTGCAGGAGTTCGAGCTCCCGCGCCGAAACCAGGGCGAATTCGCGCAGCGGGCGTTCGGGTTCGGCCACTGCCTGCTCGACCAGCCGGACGTACCTGGCGGTCATCGCCTCGATCGGAGCCCGGTCGAACAGGTCCTGGCGGTAGAGGAAGGTGACCTCGATGCCGCCGTCGGCGGGCAGCGTGGTGACGGAGAGGTCGAACCGCGCGGTGGTCGGTATTTCGGGACGCCACAGGGAAAGCGCGCCGTCCGACTCCATCAGGTCCACCCGGTCGCCCGCGTGGTTCAGCACCGCGTCGAACACCGGATTGCGCTGCGACCGCGCCCCGTCGCCCGCCGCGCCCGCGATCTGCTCGAAGGGCGCGTCCTGGTGTGCGTCCGCGGCCATCCACGCGTCGCGGGCGCGGACGATGAGGTCGCGGAAGGTCAGGTCCGGTCCGTCCAGCCGGATCCGGACCGGAACCGTGTTGATGAAGAACCCGACGAGATCTTGCAGGTCGGGATGCGGGCGGTCGGAGACGATCGCGCCGAGGACGACGTCGTCCGAACCGGTGTAGGCGCTCATCGTCGCCGCCAGCGCGGCCAGCACCACGATGAACGGGGTGGCGCGGGCTCGCCAGGCCAGGTCCGTCAGCGCGGAGGCGGTCTCCTCGGACAGGCGGGCGACGACGGTGTCGCCCGCCCCGTCCGCGGCGGCCGGACGCGGCCGGTCCAGCGGAAGCTCCGGCCGTTCGTGGCCGGCCAAGGCGTCCCGCCACCAGCCGAGCAGCTGCGCGAGCCGCTCTTCGGTGCGGAATTTCCGTTGCCACGCGGCGTAATCGCCGTACTGGACCGGGAGTTCCGGCAACTGCGCGGGCCGGTTTTCCACGGCCGCCGCGTACAACTCGGCGAGGTCGCGCGAGAGCACGTCCATCGACGCGCGGTCGGTGACGATGTGGTGCATGACCACGCACAGCCGCGGGCCGTCGTCGAATTCGGCGGCGATCACCCGGAACAGCGGCGGCCGCGCGAGGTCGAACGGCCGGGCGGCGGCGGTGTCGAGAGCCGCGCGCCAGTCCCGGCCCGCCCAGTCGACCGGGACGGCGACCTCGTCGAGGACCTCCAGGGCGACCGTCCCGTCCGGACGCGGGGCGAACCTCGTCCGCAGCAGTTCGTGCCTGCGGACGAGCCCGGCCAGCGCCGCGCCGAGCGCCGCGGGGTCCAGGCCCCGGGGGAACTTCCAGCCCTCCAGGATGTGGTACTGCCCGTTCGCGGGATCCAGCTGGTGGACCCACCAGAGCCGCTCCTGTCCCGCGGCGGGCGGGCGGCCGCCCGCCGCGGGCTCGCGGACCAGCGGGAACGGATTCGCCGGCCGCCGCTCTCGTCGAGGCATGATGACGCTGGGCTCCTCTCGAGGGTGCGATGAGTGCGCCGCGAACCGGTGCGGGCAGCGGCGGTGCGAAGCGGCGGTCAGGTCCGCGCGGGCGTCTCTTCCCCGTGGACCCCCTGCCGGACCGACTCGACCGCGGCGACGATGCCGTTCACCGAAGCGAAGGTCTCGGCGTTGAGCCGGTCGGCGGGCAGTTCGACGTCCAGCGCGTCCTCGATCTCCAGCATCAGGCCCATGCAGGTGAGCGAGGTCATGCCCAGGTTCCAGAGGTCTTCGTCGGGGCGCAGTTCGCGTTGGCCGAGGTTGAGGTGCTTCGCGGTGAGCGTCGCGACGAGATCCCGGGCGGACTCCTGCGGCGCGCTCATCGCGCCGCTCCGGCCGCGCCGGCGACCGAGGCCAATGCGGAAGCGTTGCCGCGCAGGCGGTTCAGGTAGCGGGCGATCCGCCGTCCGCCGACGAGGCTGCCCTCGGCGTACCAGAGCACGTCGGGGCCGAACGCGTAGTCGGTGCCGAAGTGCTCGAAGGCCTCCCGGCCCCGGGTGCGGTAGTAGGCCGCCAGCTGCGTGGTCGTCATCTGCGGCGCGGCCTCCGCGCCGGTCTCGAACCAGGCGGCGAGGCTGTGCACCACGTACTCCTCGATGGACTCCTCGACCGTCCTGACCTGGATCGGGCGGCGCACCGGGTTGAACATCGAGTCGATGAGCCCCGGCTGGCCCTGCAGCTCGTTCGCGACGTGGCTCGCCAGCAGCGGCGCGCAGTGGAAACCGTCGCGGTAGGTGCCGGTCATCAGGTAGAGGCCGTCCAGCGGCAGCCAGCCGATCATCGGGAAGCCGTCGAAGGTCACCGGGCGGTTCCCGCTGAGCCAGCTCACGACCTCGTGCCGCGCGATCTGCTCGTCCAGCTGCTGCATCGCGTACTGGGCGAGGTAGCGCGCGTCGCCGACCCAGGTGACGCTGGAAATGTCGTCGACGAGGCGGTTGGTCGCGCCGAGGTACTCGCGGCCGTTCCCGGCGGGCACCACGTGCAGGCCGCACGCGAAGCCGCGGTTCGGGGTCCGCACCACGCTGCGGAACGGCTCGCCGCCGGTGCGCTTGGCGAGCATCGCGAAGCCGAGGCCCGCGATCATGGGGATGAGTTCGAGGTCCTCGGCCGCGGTGCGCACCAGGTTCTCGCTGCTCGCCCCGGTCGCGACGACCACGGTCCCGGCCTCGATGACGTGGCCGTCGGCGAGCTCGACCCCGGTCACCGCTTCGCCGTCCTTGATCAGCCGGCGCACGATCGCGTCGACGCGGGTCGCGCCGATCTCGTCGAGCCGTGCCTCGAGCGCGGCGAGCACGCCGCGGGCGTCCACGGCTCCCTCGCCCGGCACGTGAATGGAGCGCAGCGACCGGGCGTCGGTCCTCGGCTTGAAGCCCGGGATCTCCTTCGGGTCGATCTCCGACCACGGCTTGCCGTACTCGTCGAGCGCCTTGATCATCGCCTCGAAGTTGATCGTGTCCAGCTCCGCGCCGATGGCGTTGAGGACCACGTGCGATTCGGCGGCGGTCTGCAGCGGGGAGCCGGTCTTGGAGTACGGCTCGAGCCTGCTGAGCACGTCCGGCCAGCGCTCGTGCGCTCGCAGGCCGATTTCGAACCTCGTCCGCGAGGCGTGGGTCTTCAGCGAGTCCGCGGTCACCTCGCCGAAGCAGCCGAGCATGGCGCCGGCGGCCTTGCTCGCCCCGGCGTCGCGGTCGTCCGGGCCGACCACGACGATCGAGCCCGCCTTGCGCTCGATCAGCTCCTCGGCGAGGAACAGTCCGAGCGCGCCGTTGCCGACGATGACGACGTCGGCCTGCTTCGGCTTTTCCGGGTTGGCAGAGTTCGGGCGTTGCATCGTTCCTCCGTGTGTTCCAGTGGGATTCAGCTGGCGCCAGGAGCGGTTCGGCCCCCATGCCTGGAGCGGTCGCGGGCCGGCGTCACTGCCCGGCGACCGCCGATGGATCCGGGGTCTGGCGGACCTCGCGCAGTGCCGCCGCGATGCCCGCGACGGTCGGGGTTTCGAAGAGCACCGCGATCGGCAGTTCGGGCGAGTGCTTGCGCAGGATGTTCAGCAGCCGCAACGCTTGCAGCGAATTGCCGCCGAGTTCGAAGAAGTCGTCGCCCGCCGCGGCCCCGGGCACGCCGAGGATCTCGGCGAAGGTGCCCGCGACGAGTTCCTCCTCCGGGTCGCGCGGAACCTCCCCGGCGGGCCGGGCGGTCTGCTCGGGCAAGGCCAGCGCGGCCTTGTCCACCTTGCCGGTCGGCCCGAGCGGAAGCCGGTCCTGCGCGACGACGTGCGCGGGGATCATGTACTCGGGCAGCACTTCGGCCAGGCGCGCCCGGACTTGCCGGCCGTCGACCGAACCGGGCGTCAGGAAGGCCGCGAGCGCGAGATCGTCCCCGTCGCCCACCGTGGTCAGCACGGCTCGCTCGACCTCGGGGAGCGCTTCGACCGCCCGCTCGATTTCGCCGAGTTCGATGCGGAACCCGCGTACCTTGACCTGGTCGTCGGCCCGGCCGACGAACTCCAGCGCGCCGTCGCCGCGGCGGCGGACCACGTCGCCCGTCCGGTACATGCGGCCGCCGTCGAACGGGTTGCCGACGAAGCGCTCCCGGGTCAGCTCCGGCCGGTTGAGGTAACCGATCGCGAGTCCCGGCCCGGCGATGTGGAGTTCGCCCGCCTCGCCGTCGGCCACCGGGCGTCCCCGCGGGTCGAGGATGTAGAGCCGGGAGTTGGTCCGAGGGAAGCCGATCGGGACCGAGGCGGCCGGGTCGTCCGGCAGGCAGTCCCAATAGGTCGTGTCGATCGAGTACTCGGTGGGGCCGTATTGGTTGTGCAGCCCGGCTTTCACGGTCGCGAAGAACCTGCGGGCCAGTGCCGGGGAAAGCACCTCGCCCCCGGAGAACACCTCGCGCAGCGACGGGCAGCCGCCCAGTCCGGGCTCCTCGTCCAGCAGCGCCTGGAGCAGCGCCGGGACGACCGCGAGGCAGGTGACCTTCTCCGCACGGACGAGATCGGTCAGGTACCGGGGGTCCTGCCCGTACAGCGGGTCGGCGACGACGAGCCGCCCGCCCGTGGTCAGCGGGATGAAGATCTCCCACAACGAGACGTCGAAGCTCAGCGCGTGGTGCAGGATCACGGCGTCCTCGGGCCCGGAAGGGTAGGCGGTGCGCTCCCACAGGACCCGGTCGACGATGCCGCGGTGCGGGATCTCGACGCCCTTCGGCTTGCCGGTCGATCCGGAGGTGTAGATGACGTAGGCCGTCTGCTCCGGCGAGATCTCCGTCGCCTCTTCCCGCGCGCCGGGGGAGCCGAGGACGTCGTCGAACTCCGCCATCGCGGTGCCGGGCACCGACGGCAGGCCGGCCCCGGCGTGCAGGACGACCAGGGGAAGGCAGTCCTCGATCATGAAGCGCAGCCGGCTCTCCGGGAACTCCGGATCGAGCGGCACGTAGCCCGCGCCCGTCTTGAGGATGCCGAGGATGGCGGCGACGGCGGCGGCGGAACGCTCGATCGCCATCCCGATCAGCCTGCCGCGGCCGGCCCCGCGCTCGCGCAGCCCCGCCGCGATCCGGGCCGCCTGCCCGTCCAGTTCGGCGTAGGTCCAGGTCGCGTCGGGCGCGGTCACGGCGATCGCCTCGGGCGTCGCCGCGGCCTGCTGCTCGACCAGGTGGTGCAGGCCGATGGGGGGACCGCCCGGGCGGCCGGTGCTGGTCATCGGGAACCTTCCCTTCGGGTTGAGCCCGCCCGTCGCAGCCGGGCGGCTGTTCCGTGGCGGACGGAGAATGCGCAGGCTTTGCGGTAGAAGCGCTGGGCGTGCTGATCGGACCGGAGCCCGAACGCCCCGTGCAGGTGCAAGGCGGCGGCGGTCGCCTCGACCGCCAGTTCCGCGCTCGCCGCGAGCAGCCGGGAGGCTTCCCGCACCGGATCGGTTTCCGCCTGGCCGGACTCGATCCGGGCGGAGAGGTGCTCGCCGAGCGCGTGCACGGCGGTCAGCCGGGCGGTGAGCGCGGCCAGCTGGAAGGCGACCGTCTGGTTGCTCCCGATCGGACGGTCGAATTGCACCCGGTCCTGCACTCGCCGGACGGCTGCGTCGACAGCGCCCTGTGCGAGGCCGCAGAGATAACCGGCGGTCCGGCTGCGAAGCCGCGCCAACGTCAGCGTGCAGGCTGGGCAGTCAGCCTCCTCGCAGACGACAAGCCCGGTCGCGGTGCCATTGTCGACGGCGTACAGCTCTTCGTCGTCCAGCAGCGAGCGCAGGGGGCGGCGAGTGACATCGTCCTTGTTGTAAAGAACCAACTGCGGACCCACTGCAAGCAGCCACTCGGCCGGGCCCACGGCGACGGTCTGGCCGGGCGCCCCGGGGATCAGCACCGCGACGGGAGACTCTGGCCGTGCCCGCATCGCTTCGTCGATGTCATGGCTCGCAAGGGATTCAGCGGCGACAGCGTGCTCGATGGGCGCGTACGGGGCGCCGGCGATTCCGCTCTCGTAGGCGGACGAGTAGCTGGACACCACTTGCCGGGTCTCAACGTCGGTCTCGGCGCTCATGACGCCACCTCGAGACCGAGGCTGGACGCGATGATCCCCAGCATGATTTCCGAGCCACCGGCGGAAAGAGTGAGCCCGGGAGCCTCGCGGAGCATCGCCACCGAGGCGTCGTCCGCCGGACCGCCGGCATCCAATGCCAGCTGCGCCACCTTGACGCACAATTCGCTGTTGAACCACTTGGCCATCGCCGCCTCCTCGGCGTTCAGGTCGCCTTGCTGCTGGCGCTCGACCATCCGCCACGCCAGCACGCGCCCGGCGGCGGCTTGGGTCCGCAGACTCGCCAGGCGATCGGAGAGAACGGGGTCGTCGAGGGCTTCGACCTGCCTGGCCGCGATCTCCAGCCAGCTGGTGGCCTTGGCGATGTAGTCGACGCCGGTCCGCTCGATCGCGAGAGCGGCGGCCAGCACGAACCAGCCGCCGTCGACCGGTCCCAGCACGTCGGAGGCGGGGACGTGCACCCCGTCCAGCAGCACCTCGTAGAACGGGTCGGGGTAAAGCGATTCGACCAGGCTCACCGTGACGCCGGGATCGTCGAGGGCGACGAGGAACAGGGTGATGCCCGCCTCGGCCCGGCCTCGCTCGGAAGTCCTCGCGGCCACGACGGCATAGCCCGCGCGGCGAACCTGTACCGCGTACCACTTGGCCCCGTACAGCCGCCAGCCGTCCTCGACCCGCTCGGCCCGGGTCCGCAGCGACGCGAGATCCGATCCCGCCTCGGCCTCGGTGTAGAGAACCACCATCGTGGCGAGGCCCGCGGCGAGCGAAGGCAGGAAGCGAGCCTTCTGCTCGGCGTCGGCCACGAAGAGCACCAGCGCGCCGGCGTTCGTGATCGTGTTGATGAAGGGCATGTCCGGGATTCCGTGCGCGGACAGCTCTTCTTGCACGATCGCGGCGTGGGCCGAGGTCGCGTCCCGCCCGCCGTAGCGCCGCGGCCAGGCCGGGGCGAGCATCCGGTGCTCGCCGAGCAGCCGGTAGGTCTCGGCGGGGAAGCGGTCCTCGGCGGGCGTGCCGGCGAGGGCGGCCAGTTCGGCCCCGACCTCCGGCCGGGCCAGCAGGCCGCGCAGCTCTTCCCGGAAGCGGTCCAGTTCGGGGTTCGGCGTCGGGTTCATCGGAGGTTCTTCCCCGCGGCGATCAGCGTCGGCTTCGCGAATCGGGTCAAGGCGCCCACGTGCGGTGTCCTCATCAGCTCGTAGTGGTCGGCGGGCAACCGGCGCAGGCGCAGGCGTCCCGTCGTGTGGTCCTGCCAGCGCGGCGCGTCCTCGTTGTCCTTGCGGGCGACGACGACCAGGTCGTTGGCGATCCGCTCCGGCGGCCGGTAGGCGACCTGCGCCCGGCAGTGCGTGCGGAACACCTCGAACCTGCTCGCGCGTTCCTCTGCGGTGCTGCCGCCGGCTCCGGTCGTCTTGGCCAGCTCGGTCTCGAATTCGGCGGCGAGCGCGGCGTCGTCGACCGCCCCGACCCCCGGGAGCGGGGTGTCGATCAGCAGCAACGGACCGGTCGCGCGCCCTTCGGCCGCAAGCCTTCTCGCCATTTCGAAGGCGACCAGCCCGCCGAACGACCAACCGCCCAGCAGCACCGGGCCCGGCGGCACTTCCGCCAGGTAGCGGGCGGCCATGGTCTCGACGTCCTCGTCCAGCACGCCCCCGTCCAGCGCCGCCGGCAGGAAGGCCGCCGTCGCCAGCTCGGGCGACAGATCCCCGGCCAGCCCGCGATAGCAGGCCACCGACCCGCCCGCCGGATGGACCAGGTGCAGCACCGGAGTCCCCGCCGCCGCCCTCGTCAAGCCGACCCGGCAGCGGTCGCGGGGCGGGCTCTCCGCCGGTGCGCTGTCCACTTCGGACATCAGAAACCCCTTATGAGTGCAGGAAAAGGACCGGCGGCGGCGTCGGGAGCCGCGCCGAAGGAGCCGAGCATCGGGCCCGGGCCCGGGCAGGCCGGACCCGCCGGACGCCAGGAAGACGACCGGGCGGGACCGCGGACGCGGTGCGCGTCCCGGCGGGAGCGGAAGTTCAGGCGGTGGCGTTCGCCGGCGTTTCGCCGGACGGGGCGTTCGTCGTGATGTCGTTCCCCCTCTTCTCACCGGCGGGCCGGGCCCGCCTCCCGGATCAGCCGGCCAGCCGGTCGGCCGCGCCGAGGTGGTCGTCGAGGCCGAGGAGTTCCCAGCGGAGCAAGGCCGCCGGGACGTTGCCCTCGAGCCAAAGGCGTTCGTGGAACGAGCGCAGATCGAAGCGGTCGGACCGGTGCGCGCACGCGGCGAGCAGGCTCAGGATCTGCGCCTTGCCCGCCAGGTAGCTGAGGCCCTGGCCCGGAGTGCCCGCGAAGAAGGCAGCCTCCTGCCAGGCGGTGGGCCGGTCCATCGGCACAATGTCGGCGAGCTGGTCCGCGGCCTCGTCGATGGTGAGCGTGCCTTCGGCGAGCCGGATGTCCACCTCGACCCGCAGCGCGCGCAGCCGCATCGAGTTCGCGATGAACACGGCGCTGTCGGGCATGTCGTCGAGGAGGCCCGCTTGCAGCAGCAATTCCTCGTTGTAGAACGCGATGCCCTCGTTCGGGATGGAGTCATGGAAATGGCGGCGCACCGGATTGGGATGCCGCCACGACAGCGCCGACTGGAAGGCGTGGACGGCCTCGTGGGTGAGGCCGATGCGCGGATCGCGGGACTTGGCTTGGGCGAAGTAGGACATGCCGTCGCGGGGCGGGTTCATGTAGCAGACCGCGTCCTGGGCGGGACGTTCCAGCGAGCCGATGTCGTGCGTGACGCCGAGCCAGCTCAACGGAGCGAGGTAGGACGGCATGGCGGCGAAGGTGTAGCGGCGCAGGTCGTCCGGCAGCCTGAGCAGGTCGCGGTCGGCGTAGAAAGCGCGCACGGCGGACTCGTCGGCCCGCAGCTGCTCGACGATCTCGTCGAGGGTCCGCGGCGGGAGGCGTTCGCCGTGCGGCACGCGTTTCCGGAGGATCGCCTCGGCCGCGACAGCGCGGTTGAACTCCTCGCGAGCCAGGTCGCGAAGCTGGCCGGCGGAGTAGGGCAGCAGGGCGACGTTGTGCAGGAAGTACCGCATTCCCTCCGGCCCGACCACGGCGTCGCCGTCGAACGACTGCGAGCCGAGCCAGTCCCGGTACGCGTCGAGAGCGCGGGCGGCCTCCCCTGCCGCGGCGGGCAATTCGGCCGTCTCCGGCAAGGAATCGCCTGCCGCGGCGAGGAAAGCGGCCAGTTCGGCCATGGCGAGTTCGACGTCCGCGGCGGCCGTGGCCAGCCCGCGCAGCGTCTGCTCGGCGAACGGGGCGGCGGCGTGCCCCGGCAGGTTTTCCCGCCCCTGGCCGAGGACGACGGGAACGTGCCGGAGGTTCCGCACGAGGTCGGCGACCCGCTGCCGGTCGAACGGCGGCGGCATCAGCAGCAGGTTGAAGATCTGCAGCAGCGCCTGTTCGACGTAGAACCCGGGGTTGCGCTGCCAGCCGCGCAGCAGGTCCAGTTCCCAGTGGACGCGGGCCAGCGCGGAGCCCAGCAGCCGCCCGTCGACCTGGACGGAAACCGGTTCGCCCGACACGTCGACGGCCTGGTGCCGTTCGGTGTAGTCGGCCAGTGCCAGGCGGCGTTTGGCGACCGCGCTCGCCGACCAGTCGGCGAGCCAGCCCGCCGGCCGGTCCACGCGCGGGACGTCGTCGCCGGAGTCGGGCTGGGTCTGGGTGCGCCACCCCCGGAATTCCGCGGCCAGTTCCGCGAGCGCGTGGGCTGCCTCGGTCATCCGATGCCTCCTTTCCGGGCGGGGGCGGACGGTTTTCGTGCCGGGCCGACGGCGCCGGTCACCGGAGATCAGTTCCCGGAACGGGTTCGAAGCCCACCTTGATCGCGTCGGCCGCGTCCTTCGCGGCGGCTGCGGCGGACGGTCCGTCCGGAGCGACTGCGATCGTGTAGCCGAGGCGGTCGTAGCCCGCGGCCTCTTCCGGAAGGACCGCGCCGGGCTCGACGAACTTGTCCGCTTCCGTCACGTAGGGCATCGACCGGGCGTCCTCGACCCCGTCGAGGGAAAGAATCCGGCCGCCGGGGCTCGCCACGAACACGATGGCCGCGCCGCGCTCCGGGGCGGGCGGTTCGCCGGGGTCGGCTCCGAGGTGGATGTCGAGCAGCGCCGCGTGCATGTCGTACCCCGTCGCCATCTTGACCAGCCGGGTGATCTGGTCGCCCGCGAGCCGGCAGTTCACCTCGACCAGCCGCGGCCCGTCGTCGGTGATCATCAGTTCCACGTGCGCCGCGCCGAAGTCGTAGCCGATCGCCTCGAGCGCCTGCACCGCGACCTCGCGGCAGGCGGCCTCCGCCTGCGGGTCGAGAGACGCCGGGACGGTGTGCCCGATCTCGTAGAAGACGGGCGGGTCGAGCAGCACCTTGTCGGTCATCGCGACGACCCGGGCCCGCGAGTCGGCGACGATCACCTCGACGCTGATCTCCCGCCCGTGCATGTACTCCTCGACCAGGACCGACGGGAGCTTGGGCTGCCCGACCTCGTTGTGCGTCCAGGCGAGCAGTGCCTTGGCGTGGTCGGCGACCTCCTGCGCGTTCGCGCACAGCTTGACGCCGTAGCTGCCCGAATCGTCCAAAGGCTTGACCACGCAAGGGAATCCGACGTCGGCCGCGGCCGCCTCCTCCGGCGTGGCGGCCAGCACGAACCGGGGGATCGGCACCCCGGCGGCCGCGCTCAGCTGGCGTCCGCGCGACTTGTCCCGGCACGCCCGGACCGCCTCGGGATCCTGTCCCCGCACCTTCAGCAGCCGCCCCGTCCGCGCGGTGGCGAACATGTGGAACTCGCTCGCCGAGAGCAGCGCGTCCGGCCGGTGCTCGAGCCCGGACAGGGTCGCCGCCACCGCCTCCGGGTCGTCGGTGTCGCAGTTGACGACCTGGTCGAAGACGTCCATGGGGATCTGCTGCTGGCCGGGCTGCCGGTAGAAGTCGAGGTCTTTGGCGACGAGGGTGACCTGGTAGCCGCGCTCCTTGGCGACGCGCATCACCTCGTAGCCGCTGCCCGTCCGGTTGGTCTCGAGGAAGGCGACGTGGACGCTGGTCATCGGGGGTCCTCTCGTTCGGTGGCCTGGCGAGCGTGGCGGGGATACGGCGGAATCGGGGTCAACGTCTGGTCCGGAAGAGCCGAGCCGGGCCCGCCGCCGACCGGATGGCGCCTGCGAGACGCTGCTCCCAGGTGGAGCTCGCGTCGGACGCGGGAACGGTGATCCGGCAGGCCCGGACCAGTCCGTCCCGGTCGGCCGGGTCCAGCACGACGACCCCGATCCGCCGGTGCGTCCACATCAGGCTCAGGTATCCGGCCAGCAAGTCCGGTTCGGGCACCAGCAGTACGTCGACATCGGCGAGATCGGCTCCTTCGCACACGATCGTCATGTCCGGCCACTCTCCTGCAAGTCGCTCGACAATGTCGCGGTCAAGGGTCGCCATGCCGGCGACAAGGACTCGAATCGGGCTCATCGGCGTGCACCGCCTCAGCTATGGCCAGTCTGGTGGTGTTCCGGACCGACGGCATGAATCCCCGGGGTCAACATTGGGCCCAGACGGGATCTGGATCCCCGCCTGGGCCCCGGACCGGGGAGCGAACAGGTCATGGTGTTGCGTGGGTCCGCGGCGGCCGGGAGGAAACCGGACCGCGCGGATTCGGCGCTGGGGAACCGGATCCCGGCTCGCGGCAGGACGGAGCCCGGGCATCCGGATCGCGGAGTGCGCCCGCCCGTGCGGAAACCGGCGGGGCTCGGGGAGCGTTCACCCGAGCCCCGCCGGCGGATGCGCGAGCGTCCGCGGCGCGGATGTGCGCGCGCCGCAACGGATCCGGGATCGGCGGAGTGCAGCGGAAAGGACTTTCTCGTTCCTGCTGGCACATTCCCAGTGGCAGAGACGGTGCGGACCGGCCTGGCGCGCGATCGTCGGCGGCGCCAGCCCGGTACGCGGTCGCTCTAGCGGGGCGAGCGACTCAAGGCGGACCGGCGGGGGAGGGCAGATCCGCGCGGCAGCACCAGCCCGCGGCCGATGTTCGGGACCCAATCCCGTTGCAGGACATCATGATCGGCCGTACCTCCCGGCCGCTGCCGCCTGCGAACCGTCTCGTGCCGCGGAATGCGCCGACCGGAGAGATCGCCCGCTTCGGGCTGTCGGCGGCGAAAAGTCCGACTCTGTCCATTGTGGACTTATTCGCCCGCGCACGGCTCGCCGGGGCGCCAGCGCTGCCGCGCGTGCCTGTCCTGGGGTGCCTTGTGCGACGTGTGCGAACACCACGGCCTCCGCCTCAACCGGTCTCGGTCACAGCGATTCTGCTGACACCCGCTCCGGCGGGCATGAACCCTCCCGATCTGAAATGGATCTCTTCGAGGATCCGGATCCCGTCTCGGCCAGCCGGTGCTTGCGGACCATGGCCGCCGCTTCGGCCCGTCCCCGGACGCCGAGCTTCTCCAGGATCTTGTGCACGTGGTTCTTCACCGTGGTGAGCTGGACGTGCAGCATGCCCGCGATCTGCTTGTTGGACAGGCCGGATTCCAGCAGCACCGCGATCTCCTGCTCGCGCGCGGTGAGCTGCGGCAGGGAAACGGCCCGGCGTTCCCTGGCCAGCGCCGCCAGCCGCTCCACGAGCCCGGCGGCGACGTTCCCCTTGCACGCGAACTCGCCGCGGGTCGCCGAGCGCAGGGTGTCCAGCAGATCGGTGAAGGAGTTCTCCGTGGTGACGTAGCCCGCTATTCCCGCTTCGGCGAACGACACCACGTCGGCCGTCCGCTCCGGGATCCCCATCACCACACAGGGAACGTCGCTGAGCCCGGCCAGCCGGTGCAGCGTCTCCAGCCCTCGGCTGCCCGCCATGTCGCCGGTCATGTCGAGCAGCAGGACGTCGACCCTGGACTGTCCTGGCAGCGTCACCGCGGTGTCCGCCTCGGACGTCGCGGCGACCAGTTCGAACCCGTCCTCGACGTCGAGCAGGTGAGCCAGCCCCTGGCGGTAGATCCGTACCTGGGACACCACAACGACTCTGATCGCCTGTTCCGTGCCCGGACCCGCCGTGCCGCTCATCCGCCCCTCCCGTGTCCGACGTAGCCGTTGTACCGCAAACGTTTTCGAACATGAACCCCACTTCGCGCCGCCCCGGTTCCCGGTGCGGGCCCGGCCGTGCGATGCTCCGGGATATCGCGGGGCGTGCCGAGCGCTGCCCGTGCGGGCGCGCCTCTGTGCGCGACGCGGCCGTCCTGGCCCGCGCCGACTTGGTCGCCATGGTGCGAATCAACTGTCGAGGGGCTGCCGGTTCCGCTCCGCCGCGCCGGGCATCGACACGGTGGAGCCGAAAACGGCGACGACGGTCAGCACTCCGCACAGCCACCAGACCCCGGCGGGCCACACGGCCCACAAGGCGACGCCCAGCGCCGGGCCGGCCGCGTAGCCGACCTGGGTCGCGAACTCGGACAGCGCGATGTAGCGCCCGCGCAGCCGCGGCGGCGCGATCCGGCCCGGGTACGCCGTGATGGTAGGGGTTCCGACCATCTCGCCCGCGGTCCACACGAGCGTCGCGATCACGAGCACCGCCGCCGACGGACCGGCCAGGTAGAGCATCATCCCGGCGCCCACCAGGATGTTGCCGACCGCGACGGTCGCCCGGTCGGTCATCCGCTGGACGAACCTCGTGATCGGCAGTTCCAGGCAGGTGATCACGAACGCGTTGATCGAGAGCAGCGCGGCGTAGAAACCGGGGGAGTGCCCGGACGCCGTCACGTGCAGCGCCAGCGTCGAAATGCTCTGGATGTACACCATCCCGCCGAGGATCATCGCGATGTTGAACACGATGAAGCGGGTGTCGGACAGCACGGCCAGATAGGACGGCGGCCGCCCGGGCCGGTCCGGCGATTGCTCCGCGGCCGCTTCGGGGTCTCCGGACGGCGCCGCGTGCGCGACGTCCGAGTGTTTCGGCAGGCTGAACGCGAGCAGCCCGAACGCCACGAGAGCGATCGCGTTGCAGTAGAACATCGCTTCGTAGGAATAGGTGATCAGCAGCGCGCCGAGCAGCGGACCGGCCACGGTGCCCACGTTGTAGGCGAGCCGGTAGGCGGCGAACACCATGATGTGCCGCTCAGGCGGGGTCAGGTCGATCAGCAAAGCCGACGCGGCCGGGCGGTAGGCCTGCGAGGTGAGGCCGACGGCCCCGACGACGCCGACCACCGCCGCGATGTTCGTCAGGTGCGGCAGCGCGACCGTGAGCACGCCGGCGACGAGCATGGAGCCGACGATCGTGTGGCGGTAGCCGAGCCGGTCGCTCACCGAGCCGCCGATGATGACGCCGACCACGGTGCCGACGCCGAACGCTCCCAGCGCGAATCCGGTGCTCGCCGTCGAGAACCCGCGGTCGGTCAGGTACAGCACCAGGTAGACCTGGAGGAAGCTGCCCAGCCGGTTGATCAGGGTGCCGATCAGGAGCAGCCAGACGGGCCTCGACATTCCCCGGAGCGTCTGAATGACGGAAGGGTGCTCCTCAACGGCCATCGTGGCTCGCGACCTCGCAGGTCACCGGGATCGGTGATCGCCGAATGCGAACCGGCGCCGTTGTCGCCATGGCACGGAGCGCACTTCGCGGGCTCGCGGAATCATTCGGGTCAAGTGATTGATGCTGACGCATGGTCCCCCAATGGTTGCCTTGCAAGATATTGCCATGCAAGCTGACTACGGGTCAATGCTCGGGATTTTCCGCAACGCAAGAGGCTTTCGGGACCTGATTTCGCTGATTGATGTTGCTGGCGCTCATGGTTTCGTGGTTTTCCGAAGCAGGCGGCGGGTGCGGGCGCAGCGGCGGGCCGCCCGTGCGGCAAGGGGCGAATCGGTCCTTGCTCCGGCGCGGGCGCGCCCTTTCCGATCCGAGTGTGCGGGCGGATTCAGTGCGGTGCAACGATTTGTGTCCGGACAGGAAGATCTCGTGCCCGGAATCATCGGCCGGAATCGCCAGGCGCGCCGTCTCGGGCGGAGAGAAGATCAAGCGTCGCGGGAACTGCCCGGCGCTCGCCCCATTCCGCTGCGCCGCCGCACATCCGGTCCTCGAATGGCGCCGACGCGGCGGAAGGGCGCGAGGGGAGCAGGCCGCTGCGCCGAACGGCCCCGAATACGCGTTGCCGCTCGTGCATTCGCCGATCGCGAAGTCTTTCCGCGCCGGCCAGTACGCCAGGCGGAATACGCTGCGCGCCGAATGGCCCCACGCACTGCGCCGCGTGCCGATGACCTTGTCCGACGCGTCGCGTTCATTTCCTGTTCGGCGGCCGTTGGCCCGGACCGCCCGGGGGCTGTTTGCCGGGCTTCCGCCTTGTGCTAACTTAGCCCCGCGCCCCGTATGGGCCTACGCATGGAGGTAGCGGCTAACCAGCCAGCACGGAGATCGGGTTTTCCGTCTCTCGCAGTTCCGCGGATCCGTCGACCGGATCGCTGCGCCATGCCTTGTGCCTGCGGGATCTTTTTCGTGCCCGTTTTCCGTGCTCGACTCCTCCTTTCCGGAAAAACCGAAAGGAATTGTGTGAGCAACGATTTTCACTCCCGCCTGATCGCCGAGTTCCGGGCGAACCGCGGCGCGCTCGGCGGCAGGTTCGAAGGCTGGCCGCTGGCGGTGCTGACGACGACCGGCGCGCGGACCGGCCTGCGCCGCGAGGTGCTCCTCGGCTACCTGGAGATCGACGGAAACGGGGTGGTCGTCGCCTCGGCGAACGGGGCGGACCGCCATCCCGCCTGGTACCGCAACATCCGGCGGAACCCGATGGTGACCGTCGAGGTCGGCGGCGACACCTACCAGGCGATGGCCGCCATTCCGCAGGGGCCAGCGTACGAGAAGCTTTTCGCCAAGGCGGTCGCGGAAGCTCCGGGTTACGGCGATTACCAGGCGAAGACGACCCGGGCGATTCCGGTGGTCGTGCTGCATCGCATCGACTCGCGCGTGAAAGGCATGGGCGACTGGCTTGTCGAAGTGCACCGATGGTTTCGCGCCGAGTTGCGGGCGCTGCGGGAACAGGCGGACGCATTGGCCGAGGGCCGCACGGCCGCGATCGTGCGGCCGGAACCGGATTTGGCTCAGGAGATGCGGACCCGCTGCCTCGGCTTCTGCACCGCGCTGCGCAGGCATCACGTCGGCGAGGACTCGGCGGTGTTCCCGTCGCTGGCCGAGCAGTTCCCCGCGCTCGCGCCGGTGATCGCGCGACTCGCCGGGCAGCACCAGGTGGCGGCCGGGCTGCAGGACTCGATCCGCGAACTGGTCGACGGCTTCGTCCCGGGGGAATCCGACCCTGCGCGGCTGCGCGCCGAGCTGGAGCGGCTTGCCGGGGAGCTGGAGGCGCACTTCGAGTTCGAAGAGGAAGCGGTGGTGACTGCGCTTAATGCGACGGCCCCCGCACCGCCGACCGCCTGAACCGGAACATCGACGGCGGTGTGCCGGACTGGCGGCGCATCCTGATCTCGAAGGGCAAGCCCGTGCTCGGCGCGGTACCGGGGGCCGGCGGTTGCGTGCTGAGCTGGGGGCGCACTTCGATTCTGAGGGCAAGTCGCGTTCAACGTGACGGCCTGCTGAAGCGGGGCATCGGCGCCGTTCCGGGAATCGGCGGCTGCGCGGCGAGCTGGCGCCGCGTTCCGATGCCGAGGGCAAGCCGCGCGGCACGCGCCCGGCGCCATCGGGGTGTCCAGTGTGGACTTGATCGCGGCGAGAACACGGCGTCAGTCCGGAAAAAACGCGCGACCGGGGCCCGGGCCCGGCGGCGGAGGGCGCCCACGAATGGTTCAGACCACCCGAACGGTCGCAAACCGGGAGGTCCTGCGCATTCCGGCGCGGAGTGCGCTGCGGGCAAGGGAAATCGGCGAGTCGGCGGAGAGCTTCTGCCCGAACGGCGGTTGGGGCGGGCGCGGGCACGCGCGCTGACCCGTGCGGGGGAGCTGATTCGGCTGCGGGCCCGCTGGGCCGTTCGGTGTAGGTAGTGGGAAACTTGACTACTGCGGGTAATTTCTGTTGCCAGGTCAGCGTGACCCATCGTGACATTCCCGTTATCTTCCCGGTGCTTCCTGACGGGAAAGACGTGCAGGCCGTGGCTGGAAAATCTCTGTAACACCGCTCGCTGACCACCCGATACCTTGGCGAGTGTCACACCTTCGGCGATGTGGAGCCGGACCGCCCCGTGATCACTGATCGTGATCGTCGGTTCTGACTCAGCGTGCCGGTGGCGAATCAGGTCCGGGGAGCTTGCGTAGCGCGGGAGGACTGATGGAAGAACCGGTGCGGCCATGGCCCGCGGACGGCGTCGCGCTGCCGAGGGTCGACCTGAGAGCGGTCCCCGCACCGCCGGTCGACGTGGCGGCGGCGCCCGCCCGCGCCGCCGGCGACCGGCTCGACCCCGCCACGGTCTGCCCGGCGGAGGGCGATCCGCCGAAAACGCACGCCGCGGAGTGGGAGAAGCGCTACCGCAGGACGGTGATCGCGTCGGATCTCGTCGCCGCCTGCGCGGTGATCGCGATCAGCGCGTTCGTCATCGACCGGCTCGCGCCGCACGACATGCACGCGTTCGGCACCGCGTTCGCGATCCTCTGCGCCCTTCCGGTCAGCCGGGCCTGGAGCGCGCGGGTGCTGGGCGAGGGCCCCGAGGAGTACCGCACGCTCGGCCGGGCGCTGATCACCGCGGCGGTCCTGGTCGCGTTCGGCGGGCTCTTGTTCGGCGCGCTCGAAGTGCAGCCCTGGGTGTTCTTCGTCGTGCCGGCTGTCGCATTAGTGCTGTTCCCCCAGCGATACGTGCTCCGGCAGATTCTGCACCGGAGACGGCGGCGCGGGCTGTGCCTGCTGCCGGTGATGGCGGCGGGCAGTGCGGAAACGGTCGCGGACCTGATCAAGCGGACGAGGACCGAAGCGCACGTCGGATGGCGCGTCGAGGCGGTGTGCACGTCCACCGGGACCGGGGAGATCGAAGGGGTGCCGGTCGTCGGGCGGCTCGAGGAGCTTTCCCGGCACGTGCGCCGCGGCGGGTACCGCGTCGTGGCCATCACGGCCGACCAGTACTGGAATCCCGAGCGGCTGCAACGGCTCGCCTGGGATCTCGAAGGCACCTCGTCGGAAATGGTCGTCGCGCCGATGCTGATGGAGGTCGCCGGGCCGAGGCTCAACGTCAGCGGGGTCCTGGGCATGCCGCTGCTGCGGGTGACCGCACCCGCCTTCACCGGCGGACGCCGGTTCGTCAAAGAGGTCGTCGACCGCTGCGGCGCGGCCTTGCTGCTGGCGCTGTTCTCCCCGGTGCTGCTGGCGATCGCGGTGGCGGTGAAAGCGGGCGACCGCGGTCCGGTGATCTACCGGCAGCGGCGCATCGGCAAGGACGGCGAAGCGTTCACCATGCTCAAATTCCGCACCATGGTCGTGAACGCGCATTTGATCCGGCACGACCTGGAGAAGGCCAACGAAGGCGCGGGGCCGCTTTTCAAGATGAAGAAGGACCCCCGGGTCACGAAGGTCGGCGGATTGCTGCGCCGGTATTCGCTCGACGAACTGCCGCAGTTGTTCAACGTCGTCGCCGGGCGGATGTCGCTGGTCGGGCCCCGGCCGCCGCTTCCCGAGGAAACGGCGACGTACGCTCCGGCCGCGCGCCGCAGGCTGCTGGTCAAACCCGGGCTGACCGGGCTGTGGCAGGTGAGCGGGCGCAGCGATCTGTCCTGGGACGAGAGCATCCGGCTCGACCTGCGCTACGTCGAGGACTGGTCGCTGGCGCTGGACCTGGTGATCCTGTGGAAGACCTTCCGCGCCGTCCTCGCCGGGCAGGGCGCCTACTGACCTGCGAAGATCCTTCCGGCGGCGGCCGCCGGTCCGAAAACGGCCGGCGGCCGCTCCCGTGCGCTGGGTCACATCGGCGGGATCGGCGAAATAGTCAAGCGTTCAACCATGTTGGTGCCGTGCGTAGGCGACAGCACGGGAAGGAACGCCGAAACCGATGACTACTTTCGCAGAGTCCCAGCAGCTGCAGGTGCCCGCCGAGGTGCAGGACCTGCTGTTCCGCGAGGCGCGCACGGCCAACAGCTTCAGCTCCGAGCCGGTGACCGACGAGCAGGTCCGCGCGATCTACGACCTCGTCAAGTGGGCCCCGACCTCGATGAACACCCAGCCGCTGCGTGCGCTGGTGATCCGCAGCGACGAGGCGAAGCAGCGCCTCCTGCCGCACCTGGCCGAGGGCAACCGCGCCAAGACCGAGGCGGCGCCGCTGACCGTCATCCTCGCCGCGGACGTCGACTTCCACGAGAACATCCCGCAGACCTTCCCGCACAACCCCGGCGTGAAGGACAACTTCGCCGACGAGGCCGGCCGCGTCGAGTTCTCCAAGCTGAACTCGCTGCTGCAGGTCGGCTACTTCATCATCGGCGTGCGCGCCGCCGGACTGGCCGCGGGCCCGATGACCGGTTTCGACGCCGCGGGCGTGGACAAGGAGTTCTTCTCCGGCAACAACTGGCGTTCGCTCGTCGCGGTGAACGTCGGCAAGCCGGGCGAGAACCCGTGGTTCGACCGCCTGCCGCGGCTCGACTTCGAGCAGGTCGTCGAGACGCTCTGACCCTTCCCGCATCGCCGAGAGGCCGCCCCGCACGCCCGGGGCGGCCTCTCGGCGTCCGCGGGTGACGGCGGTCGAATCGGCGAACCCGCCGACGGCTAGCATCAGCGGAAGCCGTTTCAGTCACATCTGCAAAGGAGTCCGATCGTGTCCCAACCGTCGTCAGCTGCCGCCGTACCCGCCCCGCGCGTGGTGGTGCCGGCGGGCACTACGGCGGGCGCCGCGGTGCGCGAAGCCGGGCTGCCCACCAAGGGCCCGGACACGATCGTCGTCGTCCGCGACGCCGACGGGAAACTGCGCGACCTCGCGTGGGCCCCGGAAGCCGAGGCGCAGGTGGAAGCGGTCGCCGCGAACACCGAGGACGGCCGCAGCGTGATCCGGCACTCCGCCGCGCACGTGCTCGCCCAGGCCGTGCAGCAGGAATTCCCGGACGCCAAACTCGGCATCGGCCCGCCGGTGCGCGACGGCTTCTACTACGACTTCGCGGTCGAAAAGCCGTTCACGCCCGAGGATCTGCAGAAGCTCGAGAAGCGGATGAAGCAGATCGTCAAGGGCGCGCAGCAGTTCTCGCGCCGCGTCTTCGCTTCGACGGACGAGGCCAAGGAAGAGCTGAAGGACGAGCCGTTCAAGCTTGAGCTGGTCGACATCAAGTCCGATGTGGACACCACTGAGGTGATGGAGGTGGGCGGCGGAGAGCTGACCATCTACGACAACCTCGACCCGCGCACCAAGGAACGCGTGTGGAGCGACCTCTGCCGCGGCCCGCACGTGCCCACCACCAAGTTCATCCCGGCCTTCAAGCTCACCCGGGTGGCCGCCGCGTACTGGCGCGGCAACGAGAAAAACCCGCAGCTGCAACGGATCTACGGCACCGCGTGGGAATCGGCCGAGGCGCAGGACGCCCACCTCGAGCGCCTCGCCGAGGCCGAGCGGCGCGACCACCGCAAGCTCGGCGCGGAGCTGGACCTGTTCTCCTTCCCCGAGGAGATCGGCTCCGGGCTGCCGGTGTTCCACCCGAAGGGCGGCATCATCCGCCGCGAGCTGGAGAACTACTCGCGCCGCAGGCACGAGGAAGCCGGCTACGAGTTCGTGAACACGCCGCACATCTCCAAGGGCGACCTGTTCCACACCTCCGGGCACCTGCCGTACTACGCGGACACCATGTTCCCGCCGGTGCAGTTCGAGGAAGAGGACTACTACCTCAAGGCCATGAACTGCCCGATGCACAACCTGATCTTCCGCTCGCGCGGGCGGTCCTACCGCGAACTGCCGCTGCGGCTGTTCGAGTTCGGCACCGTCTACCGCTACGAGAAGTCCGGCGTCGTGCACGGCCTCACCCGCGTGCGCGGCCTGACGATGGACGATTCGCACATCTACTGCACCAAGGAGCAGATGCCGTCCGAGCTGCGGTCGCTGCTCAAGTTCGTGCTGGACCTGCTGGCCGACTACGGCCTGTCCGACTTCTACCTCGAACTGTCCACGCGAGGGGACTCGGACAAGTTCATCGGCGAGGACTGGGAGTGGGAGGAGGCCACCGAGACGCTGCGCCAGGCCGCCGTCGACTCCGGCCTCGAACTGGTCCCGGACCCGGGCGGCGCGGCCTTCTACGGCCCGAAGATCTCGGTGCAGGCGAAGGACGCCATCGGCCGCACCTGGCAGATGTCGACCATCCAGCTGGACTTCAACCAGAACAAGCGCTTCGGCCTCGAGTACACCGCCTCCGACGGCAGCCGTCAGCGGCCGATCATGATCCACCGCGCGCTGTTCGGCTCGATCGAGCGGTTCTTCGGCGTGCTGACCGAGCACTACGCGGGCGCGTTCCCGGCGTGGCTGTCGCCGGTGCAGACGGTCGCCATCCCGATCACCGCCGACCAGGTCGAGTACCTGCGCGACGTGGAGAAGGCGTTGCGCGCCAAGGGGATCCGCGTCGAGGTCGACGCGAGCGACGACCGGATGCAGAAGAAGATCCGCACGCACACCACGCAGAAGGTGCCGTTCCTGCTGCTGGCCGGCGCGAAGGACGCGGAGGCGGGCGCGGTGTCGTTCCGGTTCCGCGACGGCGGCCAGATCAACGGCGTCCCGGTGGACCAGGCGGTCGAGGCGATCGCCGAGTGGGTCGCCCGCCGGGAGAACGCGTCGCCGTCGGCCGAGGCCGTGGAGAAGATCCTGAAGTGACCGAGCCGGAACTCGTCGAACAGGACGGGGTCGGGGTCCCGGACGCGCTGCAGCGGCTGTGGACCCCGCACCGGATGGCCTACATCCGGGGCCAGGACAAGCCCGAGGGCGAGGAGTCCGACGGCTGCCCGTTCTGCCGCCTGCCCGGTCTCGGCGACGACAAGCGCGCGCTGATCGTCGCCCGCGGCGAGACCGTGTTCGCGGTGCTGAACCTGTACCCGTACAACCCGGGTCACCTGATGGTGGTCCCGTACCGGCACGTCGCGGACTACCCGGACCTCACGCCCGAGGAGACGCGCGAGCTGGCCGAGTTCACCCAGCACGCGATGGGCGTGATCCGGGCGGTCTCGGCGGCGCACGGGTTCAACATCGGGATGAACCAGGGCGTGATCGCCGGGGCGGGCATCGCCGCGCACCTGCACCAGCACCTGGTGCCGCGCTGGGGCGGCGACGCGAACTTCATGCCGGTGATCGGGCACACGAAGGTGCTGCCGCAGCTGCTCGGCGAGACCCGCGACCTGCTCGCGGGCGCGTGGTGAGGCCCGTCGCGCAGCGGTAATTGAGTGCTCAACCAGCGTATGATGACGATATGTCCGAACCACGCTGGCTGACCGACGACGAGCAGCGGGTCTGGCGCGCCTACGCCCAGGCCAGCTCGCTGCTGCAGGCCCACCTCGAAGGACAGCTGCAGCACGAGTCGGGCATGCCGCACACGTACTACGAGGTGCTCGTCGCGCTGTCCGAGGCGGACGGGCGGCGGCTGCGGATGAGCGAGCTCGCGTCGGTGCGCGGTTCGTCGCGCAGCCGGCTGTCGCACGCGGTCGCGCGGCTGGAGGCCAAGGGCTGGGTCCAGCGCGAGTCGTGCCCCACGGACAAGCGCGGGTCGTGGGCGGTGCTCACCGAGGCCGGGTTCGCCGCTTTGAAGGAGGCCGCGCCCGGGCACGTGGAGGCGGTCCGGGAGACGCTGTTCGACCAGCTGAGCGCCGAGCAGGTGCGCCAGCTCGGCGAGATTTCCGAGGCGATCCTGGCCGGGCTGCGGCCCAAATGCCAGGCCGTCCGGGAGGCCGAGGAGGCGGCGGAATTCGCCGCGCCGGTCGTCGAACTGCCGAAATCCGGCTGACGTTCCGGCGGGTCGTGGGCGGGCGGGTCCGGTTCGGACAGCGGGGTCGATAGGCTTTCGTCGCCCACCCGCCCCCGAATCAGGTGCACAGACGAGGAAGATGCTCAACATTTTCGCCCGTGCCTCGGTCTCCCGCGTGACGGACCCGATCGGCGCCGCCCTGGTCCGCGCCGGACTGACCCCGAACGCGATGACCGTGCTCGGCACCGCGGGCGCCGTCGCGTGCGCGCTGGCGTTCTTCCCGCAGGGGATGCTGCTGTGGGGCACGTTCACCGTGTGGGGCTTCGCCATGCTCGACCTGCTCGACGGCGCGATGGCCCGCGCCCGCGGGTACGGCACGCCCTTCGGCGCGGTGCTCGACGCGACCTGCGACCGGCTGGTCGACGGCGCGCTGTTCGCCGCGATCGCGTGGTGGTGCTTCGTGCAGGACCACAACAACCGGGCCGCGGCCGCCGCGCTGATCTGCCTCGTGCTCGCCCAGGTCATCTCCTACGTGAAGGCGCGCGCCGAAGCGTCCGGCCTCGAAGCCGACGGCGGGCTGGTGGAACGCGCGGAGCGGCTCATCATCGCCCTCGTCGGCACCGGGCTGCACGGGCTGGGCGTGCCCTACACCGTCGAGATCACGCTGTGGCTGCTCGCCGTGCTGTCGGTGGTCACGCTGCTGCAGCGGGCGGCGGCGGTGGCGAGCGCGGCGCGGGCGGCCGCGGCGAAACAGGCCGGCTCGTCGGCGGGCGGGGCGCAACCGTGAGCACACTGTCCCAGCGGCTCAGCGAGTTCGGCTACGCGACGGGCTGGCGGCTCACGCGGCGGCTGCCGAAGTCGTTCGGGTCGGCGACGTTCGCCTTCGGCGCCGACATGGCCGCGCGGCGCGGCGGCGGGGGAGTGCGGCAGCTGCGCGCCAACCTCGCCCGCGTCGTCCCGCAGGCGGGCGAAGCGGAGCTGGACGAGCTGGTCCGGCGCGCGATGCGGTCGTACGCGCGGTACTGGTTCGAGACCTTCCGGCTCCCGGCGATGGACCACGCGGCGGTCGCCAAGCAGGTGACGGTGACCGGCGCGGAGAACATCGACGCCGCGCTCGCCGAGGGCAACGGTGCGGTGATGACGCTGCCGCACAGCGGGAACTGGGACATCGCGGGAGTCTGGCTCGCCAGCTACGCGGGCACTTTCACCACGGTCGCGGAGCGGCTCAAGCCCGAATCGCTGTACCGCCGGTTCGTGTCGTTCCGGGAGTCGCTCGGCTTCGAGATCGTGCCGCTGACCGGCGACAGCGCGGCGATGCGGCTGCTGCTGCGGCGGCTGCGCGAAAACAAGGTGGTGGTCCTGCTGGGGGACCGGGACCTGACGTCGTCCGGGATCCCGGTGCGGTTTTTCGGCGAGCAGACGCACCTGCCGCCCGGCCCGGCGCGGCTGGCCGCCACCACCGGCGCGGCGCTGCTGCCGACCGGCTGCTGGTTCACCGAGGACGGCTGGGAGATCCGGATCCACCCGCGGATCCGCGTCACGCAGCGCGCCGAGGTGCCCGCCGCGACCCAGGCGCTGGCCGATGTGTTCGCCGGCGACATCGCCGCGCATCCGGCCGACTGGCACATGCTGCAGCCGTTCTGGCCCGCCGATTCCGCGGCGACGGCGCTGGAAGAAGCGAGCTGACCCGGGTGGCGCGCGGGTTGAAGATCGGGATCGTGTGCCCGTACTCGTTCGACGTCCCCGGCGGGGTCCAGGGGCACGTGATCGACCTGGCGAAGGCGCTGCTCGAACGCGGGCACCGGGTGTCGGTGCTGGCTCCGGCGGACGAGGACGCCCAGCTGCCGGATTTCGTGCACCCGGCGGGCAAGGCGCTGGGGATCCCGTACAACGGCTCGGTCGCGCGGCTGCAGTTCGGGCCGGTGTCCTACGCCCGGGTGCGGCGGTGGATCCGGGACAACGGCTTCGACGTGCTGCACCTGCACGAGCCCGCCGCGCCGAGCCTGTCGCTGCTGGCGCTGAAGGTCGCGGACGGGCCGATCGTGGCCACCTTCCACACCGCGACGACGCGCTCGCGGACGCTGGCGGCGTTCCAGCCGGTGCTGCGTCCGCTGCTGGAGAAGATCACCGCGCGGATCGCGGTGTCGGCGCTGGCCCGGCGGGTGCAGGTGGAGCACGCGGGCGGCGACGCGGTCGAGATCCCGAACGGCGTCGACGTCGAGTTCTTCTCCCGTGCGCTGCCGCTGGAGGGCTACCCGCGCGCGGGCGGGACGATCGGGTTCGTCGGGCGGTTCACCGAACCGCGCAAGGGCATGGACGTGCTGCTGGAGGCCGCGCGGCGGCTGTTGCCGGAGTTCGAGGACCTGCGGCTGCTCGTGGTCGGCCGCGGCGAGCCGGACCAGCTGCGGAAGATGGCGGGGCCGCAGCTGTGGCCGCACATCGAGCTGCTGGGCCAGGTCGACGACGAGACGAAGGCGCGGGCGCTGCGCAGTGTCGACGTCTACTGCGCGCCCAACACCGGCGGCGAAAGCTTCGGGATGATCCTCACCGAGGCGATGGCCGCGGGCACTCCGGTGCTGGCGAGCGGCCTCGACTCGTTCCGCCGCGTCCTCGACGACGGCCGCGCCGGAATGCTCACCACGACCGGCGACCCGGCTTCCCTGGCTGACGGCTTGCGCGAGTTGCTGGGCGACCCGGCACACCGGGCGTCGCTCGCGGCCGCGGCAGGCGAGCGCGTGACCGCGTACGACTGGGGGGTCGTGGTCACACAGGTGCTGCGGGTGTACGAGACAGCCATCGCGGCGGATCCCCGGCTGGTCGCGGCGGGGGAGCGGGAGCTCGCGTGACGGTGCTGGTGTGGCTGCTCGTGGCGGCGGCCGCGATCGTGGTGCTCGGCGGCCTGTTCCTGGTCGCCACCGCGAACCGCCTCGACCGCCTGCACGTGCGGACCGATGCCGGCTGGGCCGCACTGGAAGCCGCTCTCGCGCGCCGAGCCGTGGTCGCCCGAGCCGTCGCCGCGGTCCTGCACGACGGTGCCGGCCTGCACGCCGCAGCCGCCCGCGCCGAGGCTGCCGCGCGACCGGACCGCGAGGCCGCGGAAAACGAACTGACGCTCGTCCTGGCCCCGATCGACCGGTCTCGCCTGCCAGCCGTGCTCGCCGAGGAACTGACCGACGCCGAACACCGGGTCGTCATCGCCCGCCGCGTGCACAACGACGCCGTGCGCGACACCTTGGCGCTGCGGCGGCGCCGGAAGGTGCGGTACTTCAAGCTCGCCGGGACCGCTCCGCTGCCGGAGTACTTCGAATTCGCCGAGCCGGACCTCTGAGGCAGACTGAGCCGCATGACGACCGAACCCGATGCCTGCGCCGTCGCACACGGCGAGGTCGAAGAGCCGCCCGCCGAACGGACCCTGGTGGCCGTGTTCGCCTCGCCAGTGGCCCGGTACCTCCTGCGCTACGCCGCCGATCTGGGCTACCGCGCCGTTCTGTTCGAACCGGACGAGGCACGGGCCACCGATGCCCCTGAAGGCGTCGAAGTCCGCACCACCGCACCCGCCCCGGGCCCGGACGCGGACGTCGTCGTGACCGACCACCACCGCCCGGAACTCGGAACGGTCCTGCAAGCCGCACTGGCGACGCCGACGCGATGGGTGGGCGTGCTGGGCAACCCGCGGCATCCGGGCCCGCACGTCGAGGCTCTGCGCGCACTGGGCGTGGCGGAACCGGACATCGCGAGGGTGCACCGGCCGGTCGGGCTGAACATCGGCTCGCGCACCCCGGCGGAGATCGCGATCGCGACACTGGCGGGGCTGGTGGCGGACCGCAACGGGCGACCGGGCGGGTTCGAGTTCTGACTCGTGAGCGCCTATGCCGGTTAGAACCGGTATAGGCGCTCACAAGGCTGTGGCGGTGGGTTGCCTGCGCGGGCAGGTCGTGAGTGGCGGCACCGGTGCTAACCGGTGCCAGCACTCACGAGGTGACGACCGCCCCTTCCGGCATCGGCTCGAACCGGGCATGCCGCCGCGTGAACGTAGCCGTCCCAGAGGTCAGCGATCGCAGATCAACCGCGTACCGCAGCAGTTCCGCCGCGGGCACCTCGGCGTGCACCACGGTGTGCCCGCCTTCGCTGGATTCCGTGCCCAGCACCCGGCCGCGGCGGGAGGACAGGTCGCCCAGCACCGTGCCCAGGTGTTCGTCCGGCAGGCTCACCTCGACCGTGTCCAGGGGTTCCAGCAGCGAGATCCGGCTGGCCGCCGCCGCTTCCCGCAGGGCCAGCGCGCCCGCGGTCTGGAACGCGGCGTCCGACGAGTCGACGCTGTGCGCCTTTCCGTCGGTCAGCGTCACGCGCACGTCCACCACCGGATGCCCGTCCTGGACGCCGCGTTCCAGCTGCGCGCGCACGCCCTTCTCGACGCTCGGGATGAACTGGTGCGGCACCGCGCCGCCGACCACCTTGTCCACGAACTCGAACCCGCCGCCGCGCGGGAGCGGTTCGACCTCGATGTCGCACACCGCGAACTGCCCGTGCCCGCCGGACTGCTTCACGTGCCGTCCGTGGCCTCGCGCGGGTTTCGCGAAAGTGGAGCGCAGGCTGATCCGCACCGGCTCGGTGCCGACGTCCGCGCCGCCCGCGCGCAGCCGCGACAGGACGACCTCCGAATGCGCCTCGCCCATGCACCACAGCACGAGCTGCCCGGTTTCGGCGTTGCGTTCCAAGCGCAGGGTCGGATCGCCCGCGACGAGCCGGGACAGATTGCGGGACAACGTGTCCTCGTCACTGCGGGACTTCGCGACGACAGCGACCGGCAGCAGCGGTTCGGGCATCCGCCACGGTTTGATCAGCAGCGGATCGTCCGGCGACGACACGGTGTCGCCGGTTTCGGCGGAACCTACTTTGGTGAGCGCGCACAGGTCGCCCGCGACGCAGAACGGCACCTCGCGCAGGTTCGCGCCGAGCGGCGAGTAGAGGTGGGCGACGCGTTCGTCGGCGTCGTGGTCTTCGTGGCCGCGCTCGGCGAGGCCGTGGCCGGAGACGTGCACGGCGTTCTCCGGGCGCAGCGTCCCGGAAAACACCCGGACGAGCGAAACTCGTCCCACGTACGAGTCGACCGCGGTGCGCACGACCTCGGCGGCGAGCGGACCGGCCGGGTCGGCGGACAGCGCGGCGTGCTCGGCGCCGTCGGGGCTGGTCACGCCGGGCGGGGTGTGCTCAAGCGGAGAGGGGAAGGCCCGCACGATGCCGTCGAGCACCTCGGCGAGCCCGACCCCGCTGGTCGCGCACACCGGGATCACCGGATGGAACGAACCGCGCGCGACGGCTGTCTCGAGGTCGGCGATCAGCACGTCCTCGGCGATCTCCTCGCCGCCGAGGTAGCGGTCCATGAGAGTCTCGTCCTCGCTCTCGGCGATGATGCCCTCGATCAGTTCGTTGCGGGCGTCGGCGAACTCGTCGGCGACGTCCGGGTCCGGTTCGCCCACGCGCGGCGGGTAGCCGGCGGAGTAGTCGTAGCGGCGCTGGGTGACGAGCCCGACCAGGCCCTCCGGCACCGGGAGGTACAGCGGCAGCACGCCCGCGCCGAAGGCGGCTTGGCAGGCGGCGATCTCGGCGAGTGCGTCGGCACGGTGGTGGTCGAGCCGGGACACGACGACGGCGCGCGGCATGCCCACCGACGCGCATTCCTCCCACACGGCGACGGTGGCGGCGTCCACGCCCTCGGCGGCGCAGACGACGAACAGCGCGGCGTCCGCGGCCCTCAGCCCGGCCCGCAGCTCGCCCACGAAATCGGCGTACCCCGGGGTGTCGATGAGGTTGATTTTGTGCCCGGCGTGCAGCACCGGGGCGACGGAAAGCCCGACCGAACGCTGCTGGCGCACCGCGGCGGGGTCGTGGTCGCACACCGTGGTGCCCTCCACGACCGAACCGGCGCGCGGCACCGTGCCGGACGCGGCGAGCAGTGCCTCGGTGAGCGTGGTCTTCCCGGACCCGGAAGGCCCGACGAGGACGACGTTGCGCACCTTGGCGGGGTCGTCCACAGCGACGGCGGCCCCGGGGTCGGTACTCCTGTTCTGCTTGTCGGCCATGACGGCCTCCTCAGCGACGGCGGTTGGCGGAACTGTGTCCCCGATCACACACCCGCGACCCGCCGGGAAGCAAGGCGGACGGCCCGGGACCAGCCGTTCGCTCATCCGGGGCTCCTCGCGCCCCGAAGCGTCCGATTCCACTGTGGACAGACTTGGTTTCACTGTCTGCAAAGGATTAGCGGGCGCTTTGCCGCCGGATTCATCCGGAACGCCGGGCTGCTGCCGAGGTGGGCGAGTGGCGATTCTTGGGCGGAAAGAGGAATTTCCGGAAATCGCGCACCGGAAATCGGCACTGATGCGCCGAAGTTGACAACTTAACGACCTTCGTCGGTTGTCCGGAGTTGGGAAAAACCCGACTCTTGGCGGGGTTCGATCCCATTCCACTTCCGAATCCGGCCCCCACCCCCGGGCCTGATCCGGCCTGTCCGGAGGAGAACACCGCCGATGAAATCGCGCCGACCGCTCGTGCTGCTCGCAGCCGGGGTGCTGGCCGGGGCCGTCACCACGGCCACCGCAGCCCACGCGCAACCGCTCGAACCGCAGAGTCCGCAGGCCGCCGAAGCCACGGCGGCCACCGCCGCGCAGGCGCTGGTCGCCTCCCGGCCCGCCGCGCTGCACGCCAGCAAGGACGACGTTTTCCAGCAGCACAAGGTGATCTCGTCGACCAACGGCCTGAAGTACGTGCCCTACGACCGCACCTACAAAGGCATTCCGGTGATCGGCGGCGACTTCGTCGTGGCCACGAATTCCGCCGGGCAGGTGCTCGCCACCTCGGTCGCGCAGACCGCCGCGATCGACCTGCCCAGCATGTCGCCGAAGCTGACCGCCAAGCAGGCCGAAGCGATCGCCCGCACCCAGGTGCCCACTGTGGACACCGTGCAGCCCGCGACGCTCGCCACTTATGCCCTCGGCAGCCCGAAACTCGCCTGGACGACGCGGGTGACCGGGCGGAACGCGGAAGGGCCGAGCAAGCTGGACGTCGTCGTCGACGCGATGACCGGGAAGGTCCTGCACACCCAGGAGCACGTGGCCTACGGCGACGCGCAGGGCGTGTGGAACGGCCCGGAGCCGCTGCATCTGGACACGTCCTCGGACGGCGCGGGCGGCTACTCGATGACCGATCCGACCATCGCGAACCTCAGCTGCCAGGACGCGGACACCCAGCAGACCTTCACCAAGTCGACCGACAGCTGGGGCAACGGCGACGAGACCGACCGGGAAACCGGCTGCGCCGACGCCCTGTACGGCATCCAGCAAGAGAACAAGATGCTGACGCAATGGCTGGGCCGCAACAGCTTCGACGGCAACGGCGGCGCCTGGCCGATCCGCGTCGGCCTCAACGAGCAGAACGCCTACTACGACGGCACCCAGGTCCAGGTCGGGAACAACACCGCGGGCCAGTGGATCGGCTCGCTCGACGTGATCGGGCACGAGTTCGGCCACGGCATCGACGACCACACCCCGGGCAGCATGTCCGGGTCCGGCACCCAGGAATTCGTCGCGGACGTCTACGGAGCCTCGTCGGAATGGTTCGCCAACGAGCCCGCGCCGTACGCGGTCCCGGACTTCCTCGTCGGCAACCAGGTGAACCTCGTCGGCAGCGGGCCGATCCGCAACATGTACGACCCGTCCCAGCTCGGCCACAAGAACTGCTACGACGACGCGATTCCCGGCACCGAGGTGCACGCCGCGGCGGGCCCCGGCAACCACTGGTTCTACCTCCTCGCCGAGGGTTCGAACCCGACCAACGGCCAGCCGGCCAGCCCGACGTGCAACAACTCCACTGTGACCGGGCTCGGCGTGCAGACCGCCGTGAAGATCTTCTACAACGCGATGCTGCTCAAGACCAGCGGCAGCTCCTACCAGAGCTACCGGACCTGGACGCTGACCGCGGCGAAGAGCCTCTTCCCGAACGGCTGCACCGAATTCAACTCCGTGAAGGCGGCGTGGGACGCGGTGAGCGTGCCCGCCCAGCCGGACGAGCCGACGTGCGGCGCGGTCGGCCCGACCGGTTCGCGCGCGATTTCCGCTCGATGAACCGAAACTGATTTCCCCGCCGATCGGGAGGGGGAGGCGAGCACTCGTCTTCCCCTCCCGATCGGTATTTCCCGGGGGCGCCTTTTCGATCGAGGAGAATTTCGTCCGGAAAAGGCGCTGCGCAATTTCTGCGAGATCGGTTACGGCACCCCGGCGAGCCGCAGCAGCGCGGCCGTCGCGGCGGCCGCGATCACGACCGCCACGAACGGAGCCTTCCGCCACGCGAGCACGCCGCCCACCAGTACTCCGGCTGGCCGGGCGATCCCGGCGAATTCCTGTCCCTCGGTCAACGCGCTGGTCGCGACCAGCGCGGCGAGCAGCACTACTGCCGACAGCGTCATCAGCCGTTCGGCCCGCGGCGACAACCGCACTTTCGTGCGCAGCAGCGGTCCGGCGAGCCGGAACGCGAACGTCCCGGCCGCCAGCACGAGCGTCGCGAAGATCAGTTCCGCGCCGTCCATCAGTGCGCTCCTTCCAGGGACTTCGGCTCCTTCGCCGCGGCTCCCGCGACCACTCCGACCAGCGCCAGCAGCACCGGCAGGCCCGCCGGGAGCAGGGGAGTGGCCGCGAGCGCGACCACCACGCCGATCAGCACCGGCAGCCGCGACGCCCGGTCCTTCAGCGACGGCAGCACCAATGCCAGCAGCACCGCCGGGAAAGCGGCGTCCAGGCCGAACGCGTCGGTGTCGCTGATCGCGGACCCGGCGAACGCGCCCGCCACGACCCCGAGGTTCCAGCACACGAACAGGCCGACGCCGCACGCCCAGTACGCCGCCCGCCGCCGGGCCGCGTCGCGCTGGGCCAACGCGAACGCCACCGATTCGTCGATCATCAGATGGCTTCCGGCCAGCCGCCCGGGCAGCCCGCGTCCCAGCGCGTCGCCGACCGCGAACCCGAACGGCACGTGCCGCGCGTTCACCAGCAGCCCGGCGGCGACCGCGGCGAGCGGGTTGCCGCCCGAGGCGACGATGCCGACGAACATGAACTGCGACGCGCCGGCGAAGACCAGCAGGGACAGCAGCATCGGCGCCCACAGCGGGAAGCCGGAGCCCACCGCGATGGCGCCGTAGGACACGCCCACGAGGGCGTCGGCCAAGCACACGAGACCGATGTCGCGGGCGAGGCCGCGATCGAGTGTTCGCCAAATCGAACGCATAGTGTCCTATGCTGAACACGTCGAGGCCTGTTCGTCAAGGCGAACGAGAAGACTGATGGAGCGAACACACATGCCGAACGAGAGCACGGGCGCGCCGCTGGACATCATCGCGGCGTCCCTGCGCCGCGAGCGGGCCCGCGCCGGCCTCTCGCTGACCGAGGTCGCGCGCCGGGCGGGCCTGGCGAAATCCACGCTGTCCCAGCTGGAATCGGGATCGGGCAACCCGAGCGTGGAGACGCTGTGGGCACTGGGCGTCGCGCTGGACGTGCCGTTCTCCCGGCTGGTCGAACCGGAACGGCAGGAGGTGAAGGTGATCCGCGCGGGCAAGGGCCCGACGGTGTTCGCCGAACACGCCGACTACGCGTGCACGCTGCTGTCCGCGTGCCCGTCCGCGGCGCGCCGGGACATCTACCTGGTCAGCGCGGAGCCCGGCATCCCGCGGCGGTCGGACCCGCACATGAGCGGCGTGGTGGAGCACACCGTGCTGTGCGCGGGCCGCGCGCGGATCGGCATCATGGACGACCCGGTGGAGCTGCTGCCGGGCGACTACATCTGCTATCCGGGGGACGTGCCGCACATCTTCGAGGCGCTGGAACCGGGGACGTTCGGGGTGGAGATCTCCGAATACAACTGAGCGGAACGGAGCCTGCGCCGCCTCGGCCCTTCACGGACCGCTCGGGTCATTCCGAGGGCACGTCGACCAGGACCTTCCCCGGCACTCCTCGTTCGACCGCGCGATGAGCCTCCGCGACCTGGTCGAGTGCGTACCGGCGGACCGGCAGCCCGTGTTCGGCGCCGACCTCCAGCGCGCCGTCCGCGGCGGCGGCGTGCACATCGGAGAGGGCGTTCGCCTTGCTTTCCGGTTCGGTCGTGTAAGTGAAGGTGAAATCCAGCTGCACGTTCTTGACCAGCATTTCCCGCGACGGGATCGGGAGGCAGTCGGCATCGCCGCAGCTGTAGACGTTGATGTTGCCGCCGTGGGCGAGCACAGCCAGATCGACGGCGAGGTTGGCGCCGAGGTCGACGTCGACGATGTGGTGCACCCCGGCGGGCGCCAGTTGCGCGACGCGCGCGGCGACGTCCTCGGTCCGGTAGTCGATGACGTGGTCGGCGCCGGCTTTGCGGGCGAGTCCGGCTTTTTCCGGGCTGCTGACGGTCGCCAGGACGGTCGCGCCCGACCACGTCGCCAGCTGGATCGCGGCATGCCCGACCGCTCCGGCGCCGCCGTGGACCAGGACGGTTCGGCTCACCTTCGCGAACTGAGCGCCGGGAAAACGCGTCGGGCCGGCGGCTGTACACCAGCGACCGGATAGCGCAGAGTCCCTAGCTGAGAAGACCATCGGCCAGGAGGTGTGATGACCGGCGAGGAAATCGTGCTCGGTCCCCTGCCCAAGGGGATCACGCCCGCCCGCGAGGGCATGCGGAACAAGGTGTGGAACGTGCTCGGCCACACCTACTCGATGAAGGCGGCCAGCGAGTCGAGCTTCGCGTTCGAGACCCTCGACCCGCCCGGCACCGGGGTGCCGCCGCACGTGCATCCGACGCAGGACGAGCACATCTACATCCTGGAGGGCGTCTTCACCCTCTACCTCGACGGTCAATGGGAGACCGCCGGTCCCGGCGACACCGTGCGGATGCCGAAGGGGCTCCCGCACGCCTATTACAACCGCAGCGAGGGCATGACCCGCGGACTGTTCTGGGTGAGCCCGGCCGGGAAGCTGGCGACGCTGTTCGACAAGCTGCACAACCTGACCGACCCCGCCGAGGTGGTCCGGGTGTCGGCACTGCACGACGTCGATTTCCTGCCGCCCGGTGCGGTGGAGGGCGCCTGAACCGGCTCAGGCGCGGTTCACCTGCTGCTGGGACGCCCCGGAAACCTGCGCGTAGCCGCTGACGATCGCCTCGAGCGCCGCCGCGTCGATGACGTCCTCGAGGCGGTCGAAGCCGTCCGGCGCGCGCCGTTCGACCTCGTCGATGACGTTTTCCGGGCCGCCCCGGCGGTTGCGCAGCACGATCTCGCCGGTGGCCGCCAGCCGGTCGGCTTCGTACGCGCGCAGTGCCTCGGCGGGATCGGCGTGCTGCGTCAGCTGCGCGGCGAGGCTGGACGCGTCGAGAATCGCCTGGCCCGCGCCGTTGGAGCCCATCGGGTACATCGGATGGGCGGCGTCGCCGAGCAGCGTCACGCGTCCGTGCGACCAGGCGGGCAACGGGTCGCGGTCGCACATCGGGAACTCGAAGATCTCCTCGGTGGCCTCGGCCAGCGCGACGTGGTCGACCTGCGGGCACCGGAACCGCCCGACGTGCCGGGCCAGCTCAGCGCGGTCGCCGGGCCTGGCCCAGTCCTGCCGCTCCGGCGGAGGGTCGCCGGGCCGCCCGGTCCGGACGCAGACCGCCCAGTTGGTGAGCCGCGTGCCCGCGCTCCGGCCCGGTCCGATCGGGTAGATCACCAGCTTGGCCGCGGTGCCGCCGGAGACGATCATCGAAGCGCCGCCGCCGAACTCGGGCCAGTCGGCGGCTCCGCGCCACATCAAGACCCCGTTCCAGCGCGGCGGTCCCTCCTCGGGGAAGAGGAGGGACCGTGCAGCCGAGTGAATCCCGTCGGCCGCCACCAAAACGTCCCCGGCCACGGTCGCCGCTTCGCCGCTTTCCCGCTCAGCGAAATGCACCCGCACGCCTCGCCCGTCCTGATCGAACCCGGTCAGCCGATGCCCGGTCCGCACCGCTTCGGGGCCCAGCCGGGTCTGGACCGCCTGCAGCAGCATGTTCTGCAGCCTGCCGCGGTGGAGGCAGTACTGGGGGAGCGTGAACCCGGCGGCCAGCCCGCACGGCCTGCGCAGGATCACCTGCCCGAGCCGATGGGTGTAGAACAGCTCGCGGGTGCGGATCCCGATCTCGTCCAGCCGGTCGAGCAGCCCGAGCGCCGCGAGCTCCTTGACCGCGTGCGGCAAGGCGTTGATCCCGACGCCGAGCTCGCCGATCCGGGAGCTCTGCTCGTACACCGCGCATTCGATGCCTTCGCGGTGCAGCCGCAGGGCCGCGGTCAGTCCGCCGATGCCCGCTCCGGCGATGACGACCTTCACGTGCTGCCTCCCGTCCTCGACTGCCCAGGGTGGCGGAGAGCGGGGTGGCGCGCTACCGCCGACCGGAGGGGCCGGTCCGGGTTGGGCGGCGAGCTGGCTCCAGTCCGGTGTGGACAGCTTTCGCCGCGCGGGGTCGGCGCTGCGCCGACGCGAGAGGCCGGTCGACGATGGTTCAGGCGTTCGCGTTTCTGGTCGGTTCCGCAACGGCCGATGAGAGCGGCGGTGCGATCGGGCGGATTTCATTCGGTGAAGTCGCGTCGCGACGTTGATCGATCAGAAGCTCCTTGCTGCGGACGAGTTCGCCGGTGCTGCTGCGAGCGGAGACGTCGTCCGGGCCGCGGGTGGCGCGGGAATCCGCGAAGGCACTGGTACTTCCTCCCATGCCGCCGGGAGGGCTGTGGCCCCGCCCGCCGCGGGCGGGGCCGGCATCGAGCTGGTCAAGCGCGGATCTGCTTGGCTTCGCCGCTGCCGCCGATGGCGATCTTGCGCGGCTTGGCCTGTTCGGCGATCGGCACCCGCAGGGTGAGCACGCCCGCGTCGTAATCCGCTTTGATGCTGTCGGTGTCGAGGGTGTCGCCGAGGAACAGCTGCCGGGAGAACACCCCGCGCGGCCGTTCGGAGACCTGGACCTCCGCGTCCTCGCCGTAGTCGGGCCTGCGTTCGGCCTTGACGGTCAGCACGTTGCGCTCGACGTCCAGGTCGATCGACTCCGGTGCGACGCCCGGCAGGTCGAACTGCACCACGTAGTCGTTGCCGGACCGGTAGGCGTCCATCGGCATCACCGCCGGACGGGTCGCGGTGCCGTTGCCGCCGAAGAACTGCTGGGTCAGCCGATCGAGCTCCCGGAACGGGTCAGTTCGCATCAACATGACCATGCGCCTCCCTTTCTCCTTCCCACGTGCCCGCCGCCTGGGCGGGCGTTCGATTGTCGGGGCTGTCGCGGAGATCCGGCCCCGCCGGACGCAAGCGGCGGGGCCGGAACCAGTTCGGGTGAAAAGCAACCGTGCTGAGCTGTGCGGCGGCGGGGCGGCCGCGGGACCACGTCACGAGACGCGATGCCGGGGCTGTGCGAGCCTCTCCGGCCGAGCGTCGTGGGCAGACCTCCCCCCGTCCGGTCGCGCCGCAGTATCACCTCCCCAGCGATGTCACGGCTGTCGGGTGTGCCTGCTGCGCGCCGGAGGGGAACGCTCCCGGTGTTCTGGCGGCCAAGCCCGCCACAAGGTCGCCGGAACCCGCTTCGCGGCCGGGTTTCCGGTGTCGCGCGGGCGAAAGTCGCCGGCGTGCGAAGGCGGGAGCACGGGGGCGCCGTCGGCGGCCACGATCGCGTCGAACTCTGCGCGCAACCAGACCGGATCGGCGCAGATCAGCTCGATGAATTCGCGGTCAGTCGCACCCTGGCGGCTGATGGTGTCCGGCATCGTCGATCACTCCCCGGCTACGTGGTTTCGGCACCCAGGTCAGCTATCGCGTCTCCCTAATTTCTATAGCGCGCAGTGCAGATTGTGTCAAGCGGCGAGTCGAGATAATCTTGATCCGGACCCACGGAAAAGAAGGTGCGCGTGCCCGGACTCGACAGCCTCGACGACCAGGACTACCCGGCTTACACGACCGGGCAGGCTGCCGAAATGCTGGGCGTGCAGCAGGCTTTCCTGCGCAGCCTGGACACCGCGGCCGTCGTGCGGCCCGAGCGCTCGGGCGGCGGGCATCGCCGGTACTCCCGCCGCCAGCTGACCCTGGTGGTGCGGCTGCGCGAACAGCTGGACGAGGGCCACTCCCTCGCGTCGGCCGCCCGGATCATCGGCTTGCAGGACGAACTCGCCGACGCCCACGACATCATCACCGGCCTCCGCGCGCGGCTCGGCGAATACGACCGCTGACCGCGCATCCCTTGCCGCACACCCGCCTCGGTACTGTCTCTTCCCATGACCACCGCCGAGGTCACCGCTGACCTGGTCCGCGCCCTGCTCCGGGACCAGCACCCGGACCTGGCCGGGCTGCCGGTCCGCGAGGTGGCGGGCGGCTGGGGCAACCAGATGTGGCGCCTCGGGGACGAACTGGCCGTCCGCGTGCAGCGCATGGACCCCACTCCGGAGCCGCAGTTCAAGGAGCGCCGGTGGCTGCCGGTCCTGGCCCCGCGCCTGCCGCTCCCGGTGCCGGCGCCGGTGCGGTTCGGCGAACCGTCCGAGCGTTTCCCCAAGCACTGGACCGTGATGACGTGGGTCCCCGGCGAACCGCTCGACCACGCCGCGATCAGCCGCGGCGTCCACGCGGCCGGCACACTGGCGGACTTCCTTCGGGCGCTCCACGCGGAAGCCCCCGCCGACGCGCCGATCGCCGCGGATCGCGGTGCCCATCCCCGAGATTGCACGGGCGGCTTCGAGGAATTCCTCGAAGCAGTCGCGCTCGACGACCTCGCGGAGGACGTCCGGGCGGTCTGGGACGACGCCGTCGCGGCCCGCGCGTGGGAGGGGCCGCCGGTGTGGGTGCACGGCGACCTGCATCCGGCGAATGTCGTTGTCTCGGAAGGAACCCTCTCGGGCATCGTGGATTTCGGCGACCTGTTCGCCGGCGATCCGGCGTGGGATCTCGCCGCCGCCTGGGTGGTGCTTCCCGCGGGCACGGCCGCGCGGTTCTTCGAGAGCTACGCGCGGGCCGACGAGTCCGCGATCCGGCGCGCCCGCGGGCTGGCCGCGCTGAAAAGCCTCTTCCTGATCCTCATGGGACAGAACGGGGAGCAGGGCCTGCCCGGCGGAAAACCGCACTGGGGACCCGCGGGCCGGGCGGCGCTGGAGCGGGTCTTGCAGGGGCGTTGACGGGTCAGTCCCACCAGAGCGCGACGGCGAGCTTCCGGCGCGCGGCTTCCGCGTAGAAATCGCGCAGAACGGTGTGCTGCTCGCCCAGCATTTCAGCCAGGTCACCGTCCACGTCCAGTGCGAGCGAGCCCAGCTCGGCCTCGATCTGCTCCGGGTCCGACGGCACGACGGAGCGGACCGCGTCCGGGGTGATCCCGCACAACGCTTCGGCCACCGCCGCGACTCGCCGAGGCTCCAGGGCGGTCACCGGATGTCCGTCGATCGAGTGGAGAACATCTCGGTAGGCCGGATTGACCTCTTCGTCGCCGTCGAAGCCGCGCCGCAACAGCGCGAGAGTCCGGTCGTCGGCTCCGGTCAGCTTCCACGCCGGTTTCAGGATGCCCGGCCACCAATCCAGATCGCAGTAGTCCCTTTCCGGGACCGCCGTGAAAGAGCACAGCTCGTCCAGCGCTTCCACCGCTCGCCGGCAGACGGCGAGGTGCGCGGCGGAGATCCGGGCGAGCTGCTGGGTCACGGCCATGCGGTGATTATGGTCTGGCGCGGATCAGCCGCCGACGCCGGACGCCGCGAGGCGGCCCGGTCCGGACGATCGCCCGGACCGGGCCGCCCCGGGCGGCGACTCAAAGCTTCGCCGCGAGCTCCGTCCAGCCGGGCGCGCCGATCCGGACGAACATCGGCGTCGTGTCCAACGGGGCCGCGTAGCCGCGCAGGGTCCGGCCGCCGATTTCGACCCGTCTGGTGTGCGGGTCGAACCACAGTCCCGAAGGCAGCGCGATGTCGCGGGAGGCGCCCGCCGTGATCATCGGAGCCGCCAGCAGGGCGGGACCGAGCAGCCATTCGTCGTCGACGGTGTCGAAGCGGTGGTCGGCGGGGAAGTCGAAGTACACCGGCCGCATGATCGGCGTTCCGTCCGCGACCGCCTGCTGCACCTGGGTTTTCAGGTAGCCCGCCAGTTTCGCGTGGGTGCGGACCGCGTCGGCGTACAGCTTCGCGGTGTCGGCCGGGTAGGCGACCGGCTTGCCGGTCGTGGTGTCGACCGTCGTCACCGGGGACGTCGACGCGTACATCAGCGGCATCAGCGACGCGGCCTGTGCCCAGCGCACGAGCACCTCGCGCGACGGCGGCGGCATGCTGTTCGAGCCGCCGATCATGTCCGTCTCGACGAACGGGTAGCCGTTGGCCGAGATCGCCGACGCCCGGCGCAGCGAGGTGCGCAGGCCGTCCCACGTGGTGTCCGCGTCGACCGCCCGGATCACGAAGCCGTAGCGCTGGTTGCCCCAGTGCGTGCGGATGCCCGCCCCCTGCTGGTCGAACGCGTCGGTCATGTCCGCGCCGAGCTTCTGGTAGTCCTGCGGGGTCAGGTTCCCGGTGGCGGCGCAGCGGTCGTCGAAGAAGCGGGTGTCGAATTTGAAGCCGTCGACGCCGTAGTCGGCCATCAGCTTCCGCAGGTTGCCGGTGTACCAATCGCGGGCCTGCGGATTGCCGAGGTCGATGATGCCCGCGGTGCCGTTCCACCAGGTCACCGTGCACGGCTGGGCCGGGTTTCCCTTGGCGCGCACCAGATAGCCGTGGTCGCGGGCGTAGGCGTAGTTCGCCGAGTCCAGGTTGATCCAGAACGTGGTCCACAGGCCGAATTTCTGGCCCATGGCGTGGATTCCCGAGGCCAGCTTCTTCGGGTCCGGGAACGTCTTCGGGTCGAAGGTCAGGTTGCCGTAGTTGGATTCCCATTTGTCGTCGAGCTGCACGGTGTGCCCGGCGACGCCCGCCGCTTTCAGGTCCCGCGCCCACGAAAGCACCTTGTCCTGGTCGATGTCGCGGTAGTACTGCGCCCAGGAATTCCACAGCGGACTCGCGTACTCGGCGTCGGTCGCGTCGCTCTTGGCCGGCTTGCCGACTTCGCCGACGTAGTCGTCGTACACCGCGCGGCGGTTCGACTCCACGAACACCGTGCTCGAGTATTCCGCGGAGTTCGTCACGGTCAGGTCGGCGCGCCCGCCCGCCATCGCGACCTGCATCGGTTGCGCGGTGCGGACGAAGAGCCCGACCGATTTCGAGGTGAAGAAGTAGGGTTCCTGCATCATGTAGCTGGCGGGGGAGAACTCCGGCTCGTCCACCGTTCCGGCGGAAAGCGGGTACGGCTGGGCTTTTCCTTCGCTGGTTTCGCCGCCGCCGTACCAGTGACCGGAAGTCGTCAGGTCGAAGTGGGTCGCGCGCTGTCCGGCGGCGAGCCCGCCGACTGTCCACTTCAGATCGAACCGGTCCGGGTGCGGGGTGATCCGCAGGGTCACCGGGCGGCCCGCGGTGCTGTCGGCGGTGGCGACGACGGTCGCGCCGTCTCGCGAGACCGACCGCACGCGCGTCGCCACGCCGCCGTCGAAGGTGAAAGCGTCGGATGCGGTGCGCAGCAATTGTTCGCCGCCGCGCGTAAGACTCAGGCCCAGGCGGGCGGTGTCGATGCGCAGCTGGTAGCCGGGAGAATCGGGGCCGCGCGGCACTGAGATCGACGAGAGCGGTTGCGCCGCGGCAGGAGTCGCGACGGAGCCGGTGAGGATGAGCCCGGCCGCCGCGTACGCGAGTCGTCGAGGCACTGGAGCCTCCTATTCTGCGTGAATATGCTCAAGGTGACGCTCGAACTTGCAGTAGTAAGCACATCGCGCGGCGGCTTTGTCAAGGCCCCGTCGTGGCCGGACGGGGGAGCGAGTGCGGCGCGTGGGCATGCTTCGCGAAGCCAGGGCGTCCCGGCCGGGCGGGCTCGGTGCGCGGTGCCGAGGTCCGTGCGGGAACCCTGGGGGAATCAGATTCCCTCAGAGGGTGTTGTGGAACCTGGGTGGTTAGTCGTTGTGGTCTTCTGCTAGGCGGCGTGCTGC
>NZ_JACGZW010000017.1 GCF_014145675.1 Amycolatopsis dendrobii | reverse complement strand
CCAGTTCAGCTCGGCCTGGCCAGTCCGGCCAGTTCAGCCCGGCCAGCTCAGCCCAGCCTGGCCAGCCCGGCTCGGTCCGGCCAATTCGTCACGGCTCGGTTCGGTCCGGCCAGCATCGTCCGGCCTGGCTGCCGCTCGCTCCGGCAACACCCCAGCAGCTTCACCCGCCACCGTGCGGCCGAACCCATAGCTTGACCCGCCACCGTGCGGCCGAACCCGTGGCGGCTCCCGATCGCACCCCACCCAGTGCGAACATGGCCGTCCGATTCGAGCCAGAGTCGGCGCGTTCGCCCGGCTACCGGGGCAGCATGGGCATCAAGTAGTACTTCAATGCCACCTCACGTCCGTCTTCGTCGGCCGGGGTCAGGACGCACGCCCGCAATCCTGGCTGGATTGCCAGGCGGACTCGTTCTCCGCTGAACGGGGCGAGGGCGTCCAGCAGGTACCGAGCCTGGAAGGACGGCGATGTCCGGCCGCCGCAAACGTTTGCTTTGAGGTGTTCCTCTGCTTCGCCGGTGTCTTGTCGCGTGCTGGCCAGGCGGAGGTGTGCGTCGCCGACTTCCAGGGTCAGGACTCGGCGGTCTTCGGAGTAGACGCCGACTCGGCGGATGGCTGCGGTTAGTTCGTCGGCACCCACCTCGACTTCTGTGTCGACCGCGTCGGACGGGATGGAGTCCGCGGACAGGAAACCTGCGCCCAGGACCGCTGTGGTGACGGTGCCGCCTAGCCAGCTCAGGGCGAAGTGGCTGGGGTCGGCGTGCAGTCCCATGGCACCGGCGCTGTGGCGGGCGGCTTCGGTCAGCAGGGTGGCTGGGACCAGGACGTCGATGGGTTGCCGGACCTCTTGCAGTGGCAGGCGGGCTACGGCCAGGCGATAGCGGTCTGAAGCGGTCAGGCACAGTTCGCCGCCGATTGATTGCACCCGTACGCCGGTGAAGACCGGGAGTGGGTCGTCCTTGGCGGCGGTGCCCGCGACGGTGCGCAACGCCGCGGCGAGGGCTGATCCGTCCACTTTGGACAGCAGGGGTGGCGGTTCCGGGACGTGGAGCAGGTCGCGATCCAGCAGGGGCAGCGCGAAGCGGGCGCTGTCCGTTCGGATCGCGAGGCGGGATCCTTCGACGGCCAACCGGACCTGGTCGACATCCAGCATGCGGACCGTTTCGGCGAACGGCGCGGCTGGTACGACGACTTCGCCGTCGAGATGGGTGGTCGCTGGGCAGGACAGCTGGACGGCCAGGTCGCGGTCGTTGCCGGACACGACGAGGCCGTCAGCGTTCGCCCGCAAGCGCAGGCGGGCTTGCCTCGACAGGAGCCGGGCCGCGGCGTTCGCGACCGCCGCCAGCGGCCGCACGAAGGAGGTGAGGTCCATGCCACGCAAAGTAGCGGGGAGCACCGACAAAAAACGGCGACTAAGACGGTTGAGCTGCTGAAACGTCCCCGCTGTCGCTGGCGGAGAGGACACGGACGGTGCTCGTCCGCGGGAAAGGGGCCCGAGCGACTCCGGGAACTGCTGCCCGGCAGCGCCAATGAGAGCGCTGCCGAGCGAACCCGCGCCGGCCGCGGGAAGGAGCGGAGCTACCTGACAGCGCCCACAAGAGCATCGTCAGCAATCGCCGGCGAAGCAGCCCGCACGGTCCCCCGCAGCAGCCACACCACCACAGCCAGCGCAACCCCAGCCACCCCAGCAGCCAAGAACGCCGAAGCCGTCCCGGAATGTTCGACCAGGTAGCCGCTCACCGACTGGCCCGCTGCGAGTCCCAGCGTCACCGCCGTGAGGACCCAGCCGAATGCCTCAGCCGCGGTGCCGCGCGGGGCGACGACCTCGATCGCCGCGGAGTGGGTCGTCGACTGGGGAGTGATCATCGCGCCGGCCAGCAGCATCAGCAGGGCAAGGGCCCACAGGCTCGACGGAAGGGCAAGCAGCGCGACGAAAGCACCGAAACCGCCGAGCAGGATCGGCAGGCGCAGGCCCAGGCGGCGGGGCCACGGGTGCAGGCTGTAGGCCACGCCGAACGCCACCGAGCTCAACGACCACGCGGACAGCAGCAGACCGCTGAGCGAGGGGTGGCCGGATTCCGTCGCGGCGGCGGGGACGGCGACCTCCACGAATCCGATCACCATGCCGAAACCGAGGGCTGCCAAGGCGAGCGTCCGCATTCCGGGGCTGGCCAGCGCGCCGAGCAGCGGGGTCTTGGACTTCGGAGCCGGACCCCACGCGCGCACGGTCGGGTTCAGCGCGAACAGCACCGCGCCGGTGACCATGGTGATCGAGCCGACGACCATGCCGGTGCCCGCCCACGGCGCGGTGATCAGCAGGCCCGCGATGCCGGGGCCGAGGATGAAGAAGACCTCCATGCTGATCGCCTCATAGGACAACGCGGCGTTGCGCGCCGGTCCTTCCGGCAGGATTTTCGTCCACAGCGCCCGCGACGCGGAGCCGACCATCGGCTCCGAAAGCCCGGTCGCCGCGGCCAGCGGGATCAGCACGTATGTCGGCAGATGTGCCTCGATCGCGACCGCGAGCGACGCCATCGACAGCGCGAAGACGGCGGCGACGACCAGCAGCGGACGGCTCGGTCCGAATCGGTCGATCAGCCTGCCCTGCACGACCGCGCCCACCGAGACCCCGGCGAGCGAGCTCGCGGAGACCAGTCCGGCGGCGGCGAACGAGCCGGTTTCGCGCTGCACGTACAGCAGCGCGGAAATGCCGATCATCGCGATCGGGAGCCGGGCAAGGATCGACGCGATCACCGGGCCGCGCGAGCCAGGGGCGGTCAGCGCGGCACGGTAGTCGGCGAGCGTGGTGCGGCCTTCGGAATGGGCAGACTGGGACACGCGTACTAGTATGACGAAATTGGTACGGAGGTACCAGTAATTTTCCGGTCATCTTGGTCACGCTCGATCGGCTCAGTCAGTACCCTCGCGCGATGCGGCTGATGTTCTCCTCCGGAGCTGGGTACAGCCATATCGAGCCGATGCTTCCGCTCGCGCGGGCCGCGCGAGCGGCCGGGGACGAGGTCGCGTTCGCGACCGGTCCGGAAGCCGTGCGGTACTTGGAAAACACTGGGTTGCGGGTCATTTCCGTAGGGCAGCCGAACGACCCCGGCGCCGCGGCCTCGATGTGGCAGCGGGCCCGCGAGGAGATGGCCGGGATGACCGCGGACGAGCGGCTCTCCCACCTGGTCGCCGAGTACATGGTCGGTCTCGGCGCGGCCGCGCGGCTCGACGACATGGTCGGCTTCGTCCGCGACTGGCAGCCCGATCTCGTCATCGCCAACCTTGCCGAACGCGCCGCCGTGATGGCCGCGTGCCTGGTCGGCGTGCCGTACGCGATGCACGCGATCGGTCCGCCGAAATCCGCCGCGACGATGGAGCGGGCCTGGGAAGTCGCCAACGGCCTGGTCCGCGAGCGCGGTCTCGACGAGTTGCCGCCGCGCGATGCCGTGCCGTACCTGGACTTCTGGCCGTCGGGATTGACTCCGGCTGACGTTGCCTGGGAGTACCCGACGCGCTGGCCGCTCCAGTCCGCTGGCGTGACGCCAACCCCCAGCCCGCGTCCGGCAGTCCTCGACGGGCTTCCCTACGACCGGACCGTCTACGTCACCCTCGGCACCACCCACAACGCACGGCCCGGCGTGCTGGAGGGAATGCTGACCGCACTGCGCGACGAGCCGGTGAACGTCGTGGCGACGATCGGCCGGGACGGCGACGCCAGCCGGTTCGGAGAGCAGCCGGACCACGTGCGGATCGAGCAGTTCGTGCCGCAGACACAGCTGCTGCCCGCCGTGGACGCGGTGGTCTGTCACGGCGGTTCGGCGACCGTTCTCGGCGCGCTCGCGCACGGGGTGCCGCTGGTGGTTTCGCCGTTGGCGACTGATCATTTCGAAGTCGCCGCGCAGGTTCAGGCCGCGGAAGCCGGAATCGCGGTCGACTCGAGCGACGGGATCCTCGACGCGGTCCGGACGGTGCTGACCGACCCGGCCTACCGGGCGGCCGCGGAGTCGCTGGCCGCCGAGATCGCCGAGCAGCCCGCCCCGGCGGCGGTGGCGGCCCGGTTGCGTGACCTGGAGGTCTCGATCTGATAACACCAGCTGGATTCTTCGTGAACTCGTGCAACGAAGACGCGGTCTTGGCGTCCTTGAGGGTGAATGGCCTTGAATTCGTGAGTTTTGGCCGTGATGGTTGAACGACAGCCCATTACGGGCTGGACAGCACTGCAGCACCCAGCTCCCTCCGGCATATGGGTCGGGGCCTGGTCCGGAGGGCGGGGAGCGCGGGTCGTCGGGGGATGATCCGTGCGCAGGCGAGGAGCCGGTGCGCCACGTCGGGGGTGGCGCCCGGCTCCTTGTCATTTTCCTGGCCGGACGCGCCGAAACCGGTGCCGACACGGGGCCGGAGCGGAATGCCGCTCTTGTGGGGGATAGTCCGGTACGCACGCACGAAGGCCACCCCCGGTAGGAGGTGGCCTTCGAAAAACCCGTGCGGATTAACCCACTCGGGGGAAGATCAGCGGGCGCGGCGGGCGAGCCGCTCCGGGTCCAGGATCAGCACGCTCTTGCCCTCGAGCCGCAGCCAGCCGCGGTGGGCGAAGTCGGCCAGTGCCTTGTTGACGGTCTCGCGGGACGCGCCGACGTACTGGGCGATCTCCTCCTGCGTCAGGTCGTGCGTGACCCGCAGCAGGCCGGCCTCCTGGCTGCCGAAGCGCTGCGCCAGCTGCAGCAGCGCACGGGCCACGCGACCGGGGACGTCGGTGAAGATCAGTTCCGCGACCATGTTGTTCGTGCGGCGCAGGCGGCGCGCGACGACGCGCAGCAGCTGCTCGGCGATCTCCGGGCGGGTGGCGATCCACTGCCGCAGCGCCGGGCGGTCCATGGTGACCGCGCGGACCTCGGTGACCGTCGTGGCGCCGGACGTGCGCGGGCCGGGGTCGAAGATGGACAGTTCCCCGAACATGTCGGACGGACCGGCGATCCACAGCAGGTTCTCGCGGCCGTCCGGGGACTTGCGGCCGATCTTCACCTTGCCGGACTGGATGATGTACAGCCGGTCGCCCGGCTCGCCCTCGTTGAAGATGACATGGCCGCGGGGGAACTCCACGGATTCCAAGGTCTGGGCCAGCGCCTCCGCCGCTGCCGGCTCCACACCCTGGAAAATGCCCGCACGGGCCAGGGTTTCGTCCACCTCGGGTGCCTCCTCGTCGAGAAACGATCACTTCCTTCGCAGGCCGAAGGCAGTGTCGCCGATCACTTTCGCGTCAGTCTAGGGCGTGTCGGGCGGATCGCTCGTCGGCTCGCCGCGCCCGGCGCGGCTGCCTGGAACGATCACGTCCGACTGAGCAGCCTAACTCCGCACCTTGCGCGCGCGTAGCCTGGCTGCCCGTCCGCCGAGCCGGCGCAGCCGGAACAGCTCGAGCGCGCGGCCGATCCCGTGCCCGTACAGCGCCCTGACCTCGTTGGGCTGGGCCTGCTCCAGGAACTCCTCGACCTCGTTCTCCTGGACCGCGACGTGCTTGAGCCTGCTCTCGACCCGTTCCATGAACAACGCGAAGAACATGATCACCAGCGGGACCAAGATCACGAACCACACGGTCATGCCACAGCTCCGCTGTTTTCGGTGACGCACTCGGTCATGGATCTCCAGATCCTCGCTCAGGGCGGACGCGCGGCCCGCAGAGGTGGTGCTCTGGCGGTTCGGCCGTCCACCGGCGGATGCTCCCGACCGGCTCGTCCGACTCGCCCGTAGGCTATCGGGGTGCCCCCTGTTGTCCCGAACGGGCCCCGCGCGGACCGCGAAGAAAGCCGGCTCGCTCTCGTGAGACGCGCCCGGCGGATGAAACGTTGCCTCGACGAGGTTTATCCGGACGCGAAGGCCGAGCTGGACTTCACGAATCCGCTGGAACTGCTGGTCGCGGTGGTGTTGTCGGCGCAGACCACGGACGTGCGGGTGAACCTCGTCACGCCCGCCTTGTTCGCGAAATACCGCACCGCGGCCGATTACGCCGGAGCCGACCGCGCCGAACTCGAGGAATACCTGCGCACGACCGGGTTTTTCCGGGCGAAGGCGAATTCGCTCATGGGTCTCGGCGCGGCGCTCGTGGAGCGCTACGGCGGCGAGGTGCCGAAGAAACTGGACGACCTCGTCACGCTGCCCGGCGTCGGCCGCAAGACCGCGAATGTCGTGCTCGGCAACGCTTTCGACGTGCCGGGAATCACAGTGGACACTCACTTCGGCCGCCTCGTCCGGCGCTGGGGCTGGACCGAGGAAGAGGATCCGGTCAAGGTCGAGCACGCGGTCGGCGCGCTGATCCCGCGGAAAGAGTGGACGATGCTGTCCCACCGCGTGATTTTCCACGGCCGCCGCGTGTGCCACGCACGGAAACCGGCCTGCGGCGCGTGCCCGCTGCGCAAGGACTGCCCGTCGTTCGGCACCGGGCCCACCGAGTTCGAAGTGGCCGCGAAACTGGTCAAAGGCCCGGAGAAGGACCACATTCTCGAGCTGGCGGCGCGCGGGTGACCGCAGTCACCAAATGGGCGCTCGGGGTCGCGGTGCTGGCGGTGGCCGCGTTGGTGGCGGTCCTGACGCTGCGCGGCGGCGATTCGACGTCCGCGCAGCCCGCGTCCGGCGACCTCGCCGGGCCGCGAGCGGCGGCGAAGCTCCAGGCTTGCCCGCCCGCCGCGGCGAAAGCGGTCGGCCAGCTGTCCGGGATCGAGGCGGACTGCCTCGGCGACGGGTCTCGCGTGGACGTCGGCAAGGTTCTCGGCGGCGGTCCGGTGCTGATCAACGTGTGGGCGTCGTGGTGTCAGCCGTGCCGCACCGAACTGCCGGTGCTGCAGCGATACGCCGCTGAGCCGGGTGCGGTGCGCGTGGTCGGCGTGCAGGTCGCGAGCCCGGCTTCGGACGGGCTCGGCCTGTTCGAGCGACTCGGCGTGCATCTCCCGTCGCTCTACGACGGCGACGGCCAGACCGGTCCCATCCGCACCGCGCTCAAGGTGCCCTCGTCGCTGCCCGCGTCGTACCTGGTCACCGCGGACGGTCAGGTCCGGTTCGTCGCGAACCCGCGGGTGTTCGACAACACTGACCAGGTGCGCGCTGCTGTGAAGGACTACTCATGACCACCGGACCGCTCGTCGAACCCGAAGCCGTGCCGGAATGGCTGCGGCCGCTGGTGAAGGTGTCCGGCGAGGTCGACAGCCGCACGTTCACCCGGTTCAGCCCGCCGGAAGACCTGCTCACCCGTGCCGCCGCGGTGCTCATCCTGTTCGGCGACCGGCCAGGCGGCGACGGTCCCGACGTCCTGCTGCAGCGGCGGGCGGACACGCTCGGCTCGCACGCCGGGCAGGTTTCGTTCCCCGGCGGCGGCGCGGAGGACGGCGACGACGGCCCGGTCGGCACGGCGCTGCGCGAGGCCGAGGAGGAGACCGGCGTCGACCCGTCGGGGATCCTGCCGGTCGCGGTGCTGCCGGAGCTGTTCGTGCCGGTGTCGCGGTTCGCGGTCACGCCGGTGCTGGCGCATTGGCACACCCCGTCGCCGGTGCGCGCGGTCGATCCGGCCGAGACGGCGGCGGTCGCGCGGGTTTCGCTGGCCGACCTCGCCGACCCGGCCAACCGGTTCACCGTGCGCCGCGGCGACGCGTCGTGGCGAGGGCCGGCGTTCACTGTCGACGGCCTGTTCGTCTGGGGCTTCACCGCCGGTCTGCTGTCCGTGCTGCTCTCGCTCGGCGGCTGGGAACGGGAGTGGGACACCGGCGATGTGCGCGAGCTTGACGTAGCGTGGGCCGAACATCAGGGCCGGTTGGCGGCTCGGGACGGCACTATCGAGGAGTGACGGCGCGGTGAACTGGGTCGATGTCGTCGTCCTGCTGCTCGCGGTCATGGCGGCGGTTTCCGGCGCGTTCCAAGGCGTGATCGTCGCGCTGCCCGCGCTCGTGGGCGTCGCGCTGGGCGCGGTGGCCGGGGTGAAGCTGGCGCCGTTCGTGATCAGTCTCTTCGACAGTCCGGTCGCGAAGGTGGCTTTCGCGTTCGCTGTGGTCGTGTTCCTGATCGTGCTCGGCGAGACGCTCGGCGTGTGGGTCGGGCGGAAGCTGCGGCAGAAGATCAATCCGGACAAGCTTTCCGGCATCGACAAGACGCTCGGGGCGATCTTGCAGGCGGCTGCGGTGTTCGTGGTCGCCTGGCTGGTCGCGAATCCGTTGACTACGGTTTCGGCGATTCCTGGGCTGGCTAAGTCGATCAATTCGTCGGTGGTGCTGGGCGAGGTCAATGACTTGATGCCCGCCGAGGCGCAGGGGCTTCCCAGTGACTTGCGGAAGTTGCTTGACGCGTCCGGGTTTCCGTCTGCGTTGTCGCCGTTTGAGAAAGCTCCTTCGGCGGATACGCCGCCGCCGGATACTTCGTTGAATGTGTCGGCTGTGGCCAAGCGGGTGCATCCGAGTGTGGTGAAGATTCGGGGGAATGCGCCGTCTTGTTCCCGGGCGCTTGAGGGTAGCGGGTTTGTCGTTGCGCCTCAGCGGGTGATGACTAACGCGCATGTGGTGGCGGGGACTGACGAGGTCGGGATCGAGTCGACCTCGGGGGACTACCGGGCTCGGGTTGTGTATTTCAATCCGGAGGTCGATGTTGCGGTGTTGGCGGTGCCGGGGTTGCGGGCGCCGGTGTTGCCGTTCGCGCCGCAGACTGCTCGGGCTGGGGATAACGCCGTGGTGTTGGGGTATCCGTTGGACGGGCCTTATACGGCTACTCCGGCTCGGGTTCGAGGGCGGATCAACCTGCGCGGGCCGGATATTTATGACGCTAATACTGTGCAGCGGGATGTGTTTACTGTTCGGGGAACCGTGCGGAGCGGGAACTCCGGAGGGCCGATGATCACGCCTGATGGGGATGTCATCGGGGTGGTTTTCGGGGCTGCGGTTGAGGATCCGGATACTGGGTTCACGTTGACCGCGGATCAGGTGCGCAGTGCGGTTGACGCTGCTCCGTCGCAGACTGAGCGGGTTGCTACGGGAGCTTGCGCGAACTGACGGTCCGGCTGCGGTACCTCTGCCCGAGCGGTTAGCGGACGAAGTCCACAACGGACTTGGTGACTCGCTCTGGGTCTTCCAGGTGGGGGAAGTGGCCGATGCCTGGCCAGATTTTCGGTTCGCTGTGGGGGCCTGCCCAGTGGACTGACGCCAAGGCGGTTTCCGGGAGAATGCAGGTGTCGTCCGCGCCGTGTAGTTGCAGTACGGGGGCGGAGATGCGGCCGTCGACGGCGTCGGTGAAGCGCCTGCCTTCGCCTCGGAACTGGGCACGGAAGGCCCAGCGGTAGTACTCCAACGCGGAGTGGGCGACGCCTGGGACCAGCATGGCTTGGCGGAACGGCGGCATCGTCTCGGTGAAGTCCGAAGAGGATCGCCAGGTCTCGCCGGACCATTTCGCGAACAGTTCTTCTACCGCTGCCGCGTTGTCGCGGACCAGCCATTTCTCCGGGGCCATCGGTACCTGGAAACGGAAGAGGTGGCCGACCGCGCGGATCTGGCTGCTGGTGCGCTTCACCGCCGACTTGAACGCCAGCGGGTGCGCGGCGCCGATCGCGGTCACCGAGGACACGAGACGCGGGTGCAGAGCCGCGACTGTCCAGGCGAGCATGCCGCCCCAGGCGTGGCCGACCAGGTGCGCCCGGCGGGCGCCCAGGGTCTTGATCAGGCCGCCGACGTCACCCGCCAGGGTCCAGGCGTCGTAGCCGCGCGGGGGTTTGTCCGAGTCGCCGTAGCCGCGCAGATCTACCGCTACCGCGCGGAAACCCGCGTCGGCCAGTGCGGGCAGCTGGTGTCGCCAGGTCCACCAGAAACCCGCGAACCCATGCAGGAGCAGCACTAATGGGCCTTCGCCGCATTCGGCTACGTGCAGGCGGATGCCGTTGGCCGAGACGTCGCGATGCGTCCACGGGCCGTCGACCCGCACGCTCGACGGGTCCGGCGTCAGCTCCACCACCGCGCGCGAGGGCTGGCGTCAGCCCTGCGTCGAGGGCAGGTCGTCGTCTTCGGCCGGCTTGCGCTTGAACGCCTCGGCCGTCTCCTTGACGCTGCTGATCGTGCGTTCCGGCGCGCGCAGCTTCTTCACCTTGCGCCAGCCGAGGAACGCCGTCGCGCCCACGGTGACCAGCATCAGGCCGAACACCGTCGCGAACGCGGGCCAGCGGATGCCCCACCAGTCCGACAGGCCCTCGGCGATCAGCAGGAACAGGAAGAAGGTGCTGTACAGAAAGACGGTGAGGGCGATCAGGAAGAAGACTGTCCCCTTGAGCGCCTTCTTCGCTTCCTGCGCCAGCTCGGCTTTCGCCAGCTCGATTTCGGCGCGGACCAGCGTCGACAGGTGCTGGGTGGCGTCGCCGACGAGCTTGCCGATGGACTGCTCGCTCGCCGCGGCTTCCTCGTCGCTGGACAGGGGCAGGTACGGCACGGCCCCCACGCCGTCGGGGCTGGTGCGCTCGTGTTTGGGGCTGCTCACTGGGTCATCGTGCCACGTGACCGTAGGCGAGGCGCGACGGACCGGCGGGAGTGTCGGGATCAAGCCGCCTTCGCGTGTACCCGGCTGCGCCGCAAGAGCAGCAAGGCCGCCGCCAGCGAGGCGATCGCCGAAGCGATCAAGACCGCCGCTTTGGCCACTTCAGCCGCTTCGCCGGGCAGTGCGAGTTCGGCGATCAGCAGGCTGACGGTGAACCCGACACCGCCGAGTACGGACAGCGCGGCCACGTCTCGCCAGCTCATTCCGCTGGGCTTTTCCGCCACGTGCAGCTTCACTGCCAGCAGACTCGCCCCGAAGATGCCGACGAACTTCCCGACGACCAGTCCGATGAGGACAGCCAGCGGCAACGCGGTGGTGAAAACCGTCGACAGCGCGTCGCCGTTCACCGAGATCCCCGCGGCGAACAAGGCGAACACCGGCACCGCCACCGCCGCTGACCACGGCTGCAAGCGGTGTTCGAGCCGGACCGCGGGTGCTTCTTCCTCGCCCTCGTCCTCGCGGACGCGAGTGAGCAGCCCGAGCGCGACGCCGGCGATCGTCGCGTGGATGCCCGCCGAATGCACCGCGACCCAGGTGATCAGCGCGATCGGCACGTACAGCCACGGCGTGCGGACGCGCTTGTGCTGCAAGAAGGCGTAAAGCCCGAGCGCGACCACCGCGACCGCCGCCGCGATCAGGTTGAAACTGCTGGTGAAGAGGATCGCGATGACGAGAATCGCGCCGAGGTCGTCCACCACGGCAAGGGAAAGCAGGAACACCCGCGCGCTGCTGGGCAGGTTCGAGGCGGTCAGCGCGAGCACGCCGAGCGCGAACGCGATGTCCGTGGCCACCGGGATCGCCCACGCCCGGTCGACGCCCGGCGTGCCCCAGGCGACCGCCAGCGCGAGCACCGCGGGAACGACCATCCCGCCGATCGCGGCGATCACCGGCAGCACCGCCTGCCGCCACCGGGACAGCTCGCCGACCACCAGTTCTCGTTTGAGCTCAAGCCCCGCGACGAAGAAGAACAACGCGAGCAGGCCGTCCTTCGCCCAGTCGCCGAGGGTGAGGTTGAGGTGCAGGAACTCCGGGCCGATCCGGAAGTCGCGCAGCGCCTCGTAAGCCGGCGCGAGCGGCGAGTTGGCCCAGACCAGCGCGACCGCGGTGGCTCCGAGCAGGATCAGCCCGCCGGTCGTCTCAGTGCGGAGGAAACGGGCGAATTCGGCGACGGCGCGGGCTGGGGTCACGAAAAACTCCTTGTGGGGACGGCGGCTCTCCCGCCGACCAGACTTCCCGGCACACCGATGTCCAGTTTACCGTCCGCAGTCGCCGATTACCGGCCGTTGTGACGAACGGCAACCCGGGACTGCCCGATGACGCTCGCATCTGCCCGCGCCGCGCGCAAACGCAGGTCAGCCCGTCGCGGCGGGCAAGTTGTCTAGTCCATACTGACGCCGGTTTTTCGTTCACCTGTTCGCCTTCTAGCATGCGAGGAGAGAACGACAACGATGTTGAATACAGGGACGAGGCAGTAGTGAGCACCCCTATCGACGCCCAGGCCGACACCAGATTTTTCGGGCACCCGAGGGGGTTGGCGAACCTCTTCGGCGTGGAGATGTGGGAGCGCTTCTCCTTCTACGGGATGCAGGGCATCCTCGCCATCTACCTCTACTACCAGGCCGACAAGGGCGGCCTCGGGATCGACCAGAGCGCCGCGCTCGGCATCGTCGGCGCGTACGGCGGCACGGTCTACCTCGCCACGGTCGTCGGCGCGTGGATCGCCGACCGGCTGCTCGGCTCTGAACGCACGCTGTTCTACAGCGCCATCGTGGTGATGATCGGGCACATCGCGCTCGCGGTGCTGCCCGGACTGACCGGCGTCGGCGTCGGTCTCGCGTGCGTCGCACTCGGGTCCGGCGGGCTCAAGGGCAACGCGACCTCGGTGGTCGGCACGCTGTACGCCGAGGGCGACGAGCGGCGCGACGCCGGATTCACGATCTTCTACATGGGCGTCAACATCGGCGGGTTCATCGGCCCGCTGCTGACCGGGCTCGCCCAGCAGAACGGCGGCTTCCACCTCGGCTTCGGCCTCGCCGCGATCGGCATGGCGCTCGGGCTGATCCAGTACACGATCGGGCGGAAGAATCTCGGCGCGAAGGCGTCCGAGGTGCCGAACCCGCTTCCGTCCTCGCAGCGCGCGCTCGTGATCGGCGTGGCCGTGGTGATCATCGCCGCGGTCGTCGCGCTGATCATGTCCGGAGTGGTCACCCCGGACAACCTCGCCGACGTCGTGGTCTACGTGGTCGTCGCGATCTCGGTGGTGTACTTCGTCGCGATCCTGGCCAGCAAGAAGATCACCTCGGACGAGCGCAGCCGGGTGCTGTCGTTCATCCCGATGTACATCGCGAGCGCCGCGTTCTTCTCGCTTTACCAGCAGCAGGCGACGGTCGTCTCGGTCTACAGCGACCAGCGGCTCGACCGCGACCTGTTCGGCTGGACGATGCCGGTGTCCTGGGTCAACTCGATCAACCCGGTGTTCATCATCGTGTTCGCCCCGATCGTCGCGGCGATCTGGACGAAGCTCGGCCCGAAACAGCCGTCGACGCCGATGAAGTTCGTGCTCGGCACGGTGCTCATGGGCGCGGCGTTCCTGCTGTTCCTGCCGATGGCGCACACCGGCACGAACGGCAGCCCGCTGATCGCGCTGGCCGGCATCCTGCTGGTGTTCACGATCGCTGAGCTGATGCTGTCGCCGGTCGGGCTTTCGCTGTCGACGAAGCTCGCGCCGGAGGCGTTCCGGACGCAGATGGTGGCGCTGAACTTCTTGTCGGTTTCGCTGGGCACGGCGATGTCGGGCAAGCTCGCGCAGTCCTATGACCCCAAGGACGAGGTGCCGTACTTCAGCATCATCGGCGGCACCGCGATCGTGGTCGGCGTGGTGCTGCTCGCGCTGATCCCGTTCATCCGCAAGCTGATGCGAGGGGTGCACTAGCGCGGCGCAGCCGCTCCGTTGAGGGTGGTGGCGGGGCGGGGTCCGGGGCACTAACCCACTGTGGTGCCGAAAAGCACTCCGACGAAGTAAGTGACGAGCATGGTGAGGGCGCCGACGCCGACGTTTCGGACGATCGCGCGCCCCACCTGCGCGTTGCCGAGCCTCGCGCTCACGAAACCGGTGAGCGTGAGGCCGACGACCACCGCCAGCGCGCACGCCCAGACCCGGACGCCGACCGACGTCCAGGCGATCGCCAGCAACGGCAGCAGCGCGCCGACGGAGAACGCCAGCAGCGAGGCCCACGCCGCCTGCCACGGGCTGGTCAGGTTGTCCGGATCGATGCCGAGTTCCGCCTCCGCATGCGCCTGCAGCGGGTCCTTTTCGGTCAGCTCGCGCGCGACCTGCTTCGCCAGCTCCGGGGAGAGGCCCTTGTCCTCGTAGATCTGCGCGAGTTCGCGTTCCTCGGCTTCGGGCATCGTTTTCAGTTCGTGCTTCTCGAGCCGCAGCAGCGCTCGTTCGGTGTCGCGCTGGGTGCTCACGCTCACATATTCCCCGCCCGCCATGGAAAACGCGCCCGCGACGAGCCCGGCAATTCCGGCGGTGAGGATCGTGGTGCTGTCGGTGGTGGCTCCGGCGACGCCCACGACGATGCCCGCGACGGACACGATCCCGTCGTTCGCGCCGAGAACCCCGGCGCGCAGCCAGTTCAGCTTGCCGCCGACGTCGTCGTGCGGTTCGTGCGCGTGCACCGCGTCGCCCATCGTTTCGGTCACCGCTTCAGTGAATCACGGAAATTGTTTCCGCGCGACATTTTCCCGGAGTTCAGGAATTCGGTTAAGAAAGGCAATCCTCAATGAATTGTGCCTTGCCTGACCGGGCGAATAGCCGGGTCTGGGCAGGCGATGCGGAAGTCCGTGCGGGCCCATCGAGGGCGCCAGGGGCCACTACCCGGGCGTTAAGGCGGCGCTGCGGGTGTCGTTGAGGCGCGTCTGCGGAACGGAGCCGCGGCGTGGGCTTGAAACGACGAACGCCCGGGTCCGGCGCCACAGTGGACACCGGACCCGGGCGAACCGGGTCTGGCTCAGTTGTCGAGTTCGGCCAGTGCCGCCTTCGCGGCTTCCAGTTCGGCCTCCAACTGCGCGACCTTCGCGGCCTGCGCCTCGCGGGCGGCGTTGATGACCTCGTCGATCGGGCCGGACAGGTCGTCGTGCAGTTCCTTCGCTGCCCGCGAAACCGCCGCGGCCGGGACGGCCAGGCCCTTCGCGACCCACTTGGCGCCGTTCTTCAGCTCGGCCTGCCACTCGCCGTCCGCGGTGCCGGTGACGGTGAGCGTCAGCTCCACGGTGCGGGTCTTCTTCGCCGTCGACGCCGCGGCCTTCGGGCGGCCGCGCTTCGGCTTCGGCGACTCGACGGCCGGGGTCTCCTCAGTGGACTCCGACGCCGGCTTCGGGGCGTCCGCGGTGGCGGAGTCCGAAGACTCGGGAGCGGCAGTGGGCTCGGCGACTTCCGGGGCCTCCGGGGTGCCGGCGGCCTGCGGCGATGACGCCGCCGCCGGCCCGGCCGCAGTGTCCTCGTCGTGCGTCAAGGCTTCCACGGACATTCGTGTCGTCTCCTTGCCCGGATCTGGGTTGGGTACGCGGGCATCTTAGAACATGCGTTCGATGCCCGCACTTCTGGGGGATCAATGCAGGAAGGGACCCTCCCAGCCGGGAGAGCCCCTTCCTGACGGTGAAGAACTTACTCCTCCTTGCCGGAGTTCAGTCCGGAGGAGATCAGGTCCATGACCGACGAGTCGGCGAGCGTGGTGACGTCGCCGATCTGGCGGTTCTCCGCGACGTCGCGCAGCAGCCGGCGCATGATCTTGCCGGAGCGGGTCTTCGGCAGTTCGGCCACGACCATGATCTGGCGCGGCTTCGCGATCGGCCCGATCTCCTTCGCGACGTGGTTGCGCAGCTCCTGCACCGCGTCGTCCCCGCCGTCCACGGCGTTGCCGCGCAGGATCACGAACGCGACGATGCCCTGTCCGGTGGTCGGGTCGGTCGCGCCGACGACCGCGGCTTCGGCGACCGTCGGGTGCGACACGAGCGCGGACTCGACCTCGGTGGTGGAGATCCGGTGCCCGGACACGTTCATCACGTCGTCCACGCGGCCGAGCAGCCAGATGTCGCCGTCCTCGTCGTACTTCGCGCCGTCGCCCGCGAAGTAGTAGCCCTGCTCGGAGAACCGGGACCAGTAGGTGTCGCGGAAGCGCTCGTCGTCGCCCCACACGCCGCGCAGCATGGACGGCCACGGCTTGTCCAGCACCAGGTATCCGCCGCCGCCGTGCGGGACCTCGGCGCCGGTGTCGTCGACGACCTTCGCCGAGATGCCCGGCAGCGCGCGCTGCGCGGAACCCGGCTTGGCGGCGGTGACGCCGGGCAGCGGCGAGATCATGATCGCGCCGGTTTCGGTCTGCCACCACGTGTCGACGACCGGCGTCTTGTTCGCGCCGATCTTGTCGCGGTACCAGATCCAGGCCTCGGGGTTGATCGGCTCGCCCACGCTGCCGAGGACCCGCAGCGACGACAGGTCGTACTTCGCCGGGATGTCCTCGCCCCACTTCATGAAGGTGCGGATCAGCGTCGGCGCGGTGTAGTAGATCGAGACCTTGTACTTCTGGATGATTTCCCAGTGCCTGCCCTCGTGCGGGGTGTTCGGCGTGCCTTCGTAGACGACCTGGGTCACGCGGTTCGCCAGCGGCCCGTACACGATGTACGAGTGGCCGGTGATCCAGCCGATGTCGGCGGTGCACCAATAGACGTCTTCGCCCGGCTTGTGGTCGAACACGACATTGTGGGTGTACGCGGTCTGGGTCAGGTAGCCGCCCGAAGTGTGCAGAATGCCCTTCGGCTTACCCGTGGTTCCCGAGGTGTACAGGATGAACAGCGGGTGCTCGGAATCGAACGCTTCCGGCTTGTGCTCAGTGGACTGTCCGTCGACCAGTTCGTGCCACCACAGGTCGCGGCCCTCGGTCCACGGCGTCTCGCCCTCGAGGTCGCTGCCGGTGCGCCGGACGACGATGACCTTCTGCACGGTTTCCGCGCCCTGCAAGGCTTCGTCGACGTTCGCCTTCATCGGCGCGGCCTTGCCGCGGCGGTACTGGCCGTCCGAGGTGATCACGATCTTCGCCGCCGCGTCGTCCACCCGCGCGCGCAGCGCCGTCGGCGAGAAACCGCCGAACACCACGCTGTGCAGGGCGCCGATCCGCGCGCACGCCAGCATCGCGAAAATCGCCTCGGGCACCATCTGCAGCTGGATCGCGACGACGTCCCCGGCCACGACGCCCAGCGACGACAGCGCGTTCGCGGCCTTCGAGACCTCGTCCTTCAGCTGCGAGTAGGTGATGTCGCGGGTGTCGCCCGGTTCGCCGACCCAGTGGATCGCGACCTGGTCCCCGTGGCCGGACTCGACGTGCCGGTCCACGCAGTTGTACGCGACGTTCAGTTTCCCGCCCACGAACCACTTCGCGAACGGCGCATTGGTCCAGTCCAATACCTGGGACCACTTCGTGTCCCACGACAGCCGCTCCGCCTGCCCGGCCCAGAACTGCTCCCGGTCAGCATCCGCCGTCGCATACAAATCGGCCTTCGCGTTCGCCTGACCAGCGAACTCTTCGCTGGGAGGAAACGTGCGGCTCTCGGTGAGCAGGTTGTCCAACGCTGGGGACTGCTCGGTCATGGTGCAAAGCCTCCTGTAGTGCGAACCCGCGGCTCAGGGAACGCTAGCGACGTTAGTCCGCCTACGACAAGGTTGCAGCCACGTTGCGCGCACAGCGCCAAGCGATGTGCGGCGAGGCTCAGCCGAGGCGGGCGAGCAGCCGGGCACGGGCGCCCGGCCACTCGGCGTCCGTCATCGAGTAGAGCACCGTGTCGCGGGTAGTGCCGTCCGGACGGATCCGGTGCGCCCGCAGCACCCCTTCGCGCAGCGCGCCGAGCCGTTCGATGGCGCGTTGCGAACGGAGGTTGCGGTTGTCGGTTTCCCACGCGACGCGCTGGGCTCCCCAGTCCTCGAAGGCGTTGCGCAGCAGGAGGAATTTGGCCTCGGTGTTGAGCGCGGTGCGCTGGAATTCCGCGCCGATCCAGGTGTGCCCGATCGAGAGGATCCGGTGCTTCGCTACTACCTGGTAATAAGAAGTCGTCCCGGCGACGCGGCCGGACGCGACGTCGATCTGCGCCCACGGGCGGCGGTCCGGGTCGGCGAGCGCGTCCTTCACCATCGTCTCGGCTTCGCCGAGGTCGGCGGGCTGACGGACGCTCAGCCAGGCCCAGATGCCCGGGTCGGCTCCCGCCTCCAGCAGGCCGGGGGCGTGCTCGGGCGTGAGGGGTTCGAGCCGTACGTGGCGGCCGGACAGAATGGGGTGCTCGCTCCAGGTCACGGGCTCACGCTACGGCGGCAAGTGGCTGTGTCGAAGTGCCATTTACCGGTCATTTCAGCAGTCCACTATTCGGCCGCTTATGCTCCCTGGACCACCCGGAGAAAGAGAGCGCGCATGGCCGAGGAGCGAGAAAACCTCACCTGGGAGTTGTTCGGTTCGGCGAGCCGGGAACTGGCACAGGAGGTGGCCGCGGACGGGTTCGTCCCCGACCTCATCCTCTCTATCGCGCGCGGCGGGCTGTTCGTCGCGGGCGCGCTCGGGTACGCGCTCGACGTGAAGAACCTGCACGTGATGAACGTCGAGTTCTACACCGGCGTCGACCAGCGGCTCGACCTTCCGGTCATGCTGCCGCCGGTGCCCAACGTGGTGGATCTCACACACAAGAAGGTGCTGGTCGCCGACGACGTCGCGGACACCGGGGCGACGCTCAAGCTGGTCCGGGACTTCTGTGCCGACCACGTCGCGGACGTGCGGTGCGCGGTGGTTTACGAGAAGCCCGCTTCGACGGTGAAGTGCGAGTACGTGTGGAAGCGGACCGACCGGTGGATCAACTTCCCGTGGTCGGTGCTGCCTCCCGTCGTGGAGCGAGCGGGGCAGGTGCTCGACGCGTGAGTGATCCGCTGAAGCCGCTGCTGGAGCTGGACGGCGTCGCCGCGGCCGCCAAAGCCGCGCAGGACGCGATCTTCGCCGTGCACCGGCTGCCCGCGAACCTGCGCGGCGGGGCGGAGACCGCGGCTGAGGCTTCGGTTCGTGCCGCACGGGCTTCGGCGGGGATCGACGGGGCCAATCCCGAGTTGCCGGAAGACGGTTCGGTGACCGACCCGCTGCTCGCCGGGGCGTTGCGGGTCGCGGAAAAGCTGGAGTCGTTGCTGCCGACCTGGCGGCGGGCTCCGTTGCAGACAGTGGCCCGGCTGCATTTGCTGGCCGCGTCCGACGTGGTGTCCGATCCGGATCAGCTCGGCCGTCCGCAGCGCGGCGGCGAGCGGCTGGAGTTGCTGGCTCAGCTCGTCACCGGGGCGACTTCCGTGCCGGGACCGGTGCTGACCGCGGTCGTGCACGGCGAACTTCTCGCGCTGGCCCCGTTCGGTTCGGCGGACGGAGTGGTCGCCCGAGCGGCGGCGCGGCTGTCGATGGTCGCGACCGGCCTTGATCCGAAGGCGTTGACGGTGCCGGAGGTCGCGTACTTCCGGCGCGTTCCGCGGTACGTCGAGCTCGCGCAGGGGTTCGCCGGCGGGACCGTCGACGGCGTGCGCGAGTGGCTGCTCTTCTGCTGCGAGTCCTTCGAAGCCGGGGCGAGCGAGGCGCGGAGCATCTCGTCGGCCGCTGGCTGACGCGTGTGGCCTGACCACACTGTCGAACGGCATTCTGTGGTCGATTGAGCCATGGTCGCCCAGGTCGGAGCGACTTACTGTTTCCGGCCATGACCAGTGACAGTTCCCTCGCCGGACGCACCGCGCTGGTGACCGGCGGCGGCAGTGGCATCGGGCTGGCCTGCGTGCGGGCGTTCGGCGCGGCCGGGGCCAAGGTGCACGTCGTGGACGTCGCCGGGGCGGAGGCGGCTGCGGCTGAGGTCGGCGGACAGGCGCACGTGGTGGACCTGACCGACCCGGCGGCGCTGGCGACTCTGCCCGCGGACGTCGATGTGCTCGTCAACAACGCGGGCGTGCAGCACGTCGCGCCGTTGCCGGAATTCCCGGCGGAGCGGTTCGCCTTCATCCAGTCGTTGATGGTGACCGCGCCGTTTTTGCTGATCCGCCAGTGCCTGCCGGCGATGTACGCGCGCGGCTGGGGACGGATCGTGAACATGTCCAGCGTGCACGGCGTGCGGGCGAGTCCGTACAAAGCCGCTTACGTCACGGCGAAACACGCGCTCGAGGGACTGTCCAAAGTGGCCGCTCTGGAAGGTGCGGAGCATGGCGTGACCAGCAATTGCGTGAACCCCGGCTACGTTCGCACGCCGCTCGTCACCGGTCAGCTTGCAGCGCAGGCGGCCGAGCACGGGGTGCCGCCGGAGGAAGTGCTCGAACAGGTTTTGCTGCGCCGGGCCGCGATCAAGCGATTGATCGAACCCTCCGACGTCGCCGAGCTCGTGGTGTGGCTGTGCGGCGAGTCCGCCGGACACGTCACCGGTGCGTCGCTTCCCGTTGACGGCGGCTGGACCGCTGGCTGAAATCCCCTTTCCCCACAACGGAGTGGAGTCCACTATGGACAAAAAGCTGCTGCGCGTCGTCGGAGCCGGGCTGATCGGAACCACCATCGAGTGGTACGACTTCTTCCTCTACACCTCGGCCGCCGCGCTGGTCTTCAACAAGCTGTTCTTCCCGACCGCCGATCCGCTCACCGGCACCCTGCTGGCGTTGCTCACCTACGCGGTCGGCTTCCTCGCGCGGCCGATCGGCGGGCTCGTGTTCGGGCACTTCGGCGATCGGATCGGGCGTAAGAAACTGCTGGTCGTGAGCCTGTTGATGATGGGCGGCTCGACCTTCGCGATGGGCTTGCTGCCCACGTACAGCGCGGTCGGCGTGCTCGCGCCGGTGCTGCTGACGCTGCTGCGGCTGATCCAGGGCTTCGCACTCGGCGGCGAGTGGGGCGGCGCGGTGCTGCTGGTGTCCGAGCACGGCGACGACCGGCGGCGCGGGTTCTGGGCGTCGTGGCCGCAGACCGGCGTTCCGGCTGGAAACCTGCTGGCCACGGCGGTGCTCGCGATCCTGGCGTCGGCGCAGTCGGACGCGACTTTCCAAGCTTGGGGCTGGCGGATTCCGTTCCTGTTGTCGGGTGTGCTGGTCGTGCTCGGCCTGTGGATCCGGCTGGCGGTTTCGGAATCGCCGGTGTTCATCGCGGCGAAAGCCGCCGCGGACGAGCGTGCGCAGGCGCCGATCGTCGACGTCTTCCGCGGACACTTCCGTGCGCTGGCGGTGACGTTCGGCGCGCGCATCGCGGAAAACGTGTCCTACTACGTGATCACCGCGTTCATCCTCGTGTACGTGACCACCGGGCTCGGCCTGCCGAAGGCGACCGGCCTGACCGCGGTGCTCGTCGCGTCGGCCGTGCACTTCGTGACGATTCCCTTGTGGGGCTTGCTTTCCGACAGGATCGGGCGGAAGCCGGTGTACCTGTTCGGCGTCGTCGGGATGGCAGCCTGGTCGTTCGGCTTCTTCTGGCTGCTCGACCTGCGCACGACCGGTTCGGTGATCGGCGCGGCGGTGATCGGCCTCGTCGTGCACGGCGCGATGTACGGGCCGCAGGCGGCGTTCTTCGCGGAACAATTCCCGACACGGGTGCGCTACACCGGGCTTTCGGTCGGCGGCCAGCTGTCGTCCATCGCGGCCGGTGCGGTCGCGCCGTTGATCGCGGTGGCGCTGTTCGAGGCGTACCACTCGACGGTTCCGGTTTCGGTCTACGTGGTCGCGATGTGCTTGTTGTCGCTGGTCGCGCTGCTCGCCGCCCGCGAGACGCGCGGCGCGTCGCTGCACGAGACGGCGGCCGAACGGCAGGCTTCAATGACAGCATGACGGGTGTGGACCCCACTGCCGAGGCGTATCGCCGGCTGCTCGAACTGCTCGCCGCCGGAGCGAGCAGCGAGCAGTTGGCGCATGTCGCTGCCCGGGGCTTGTCCGCGGAACAGTCCGCCGCGATCGGTTCGGCGACGGAGCTGGCGTTGCGGATCCGCGAGACGCTCAGCGAACACCGGCGGCGGGAAGCCGAGCTGACCGCGTTGTTCGACACCGCGAGCGACCTCGCCCGGCTGCGCGATCCGGACGCGGTGCTGCGATCGATCGTCCGGCGCGCCCGGACGTTGCTGGGCGTGGACGTTTCGTACCTCAGCCTCAACGACGAGGCGAACGGCGAGACGTACATCCGGGTCACGGACGGGTCGGTTTCCGCGCTGTTCCAGCAAATTGTGCTGGGGATGGGCGAGGGCCTCGGCGGTCTCGTAGCGCAGACCGCGCGCCCGTACGCGACCGCGGACTACTTCGAGGACGAGCGGTTCCGGCACACGAACCCGATCGACGCGGGCGTCCGCGAGGAGGGTTTGAAGGCGATCCTCGGCGTACCGCTGGCGATCGGCGGCAAAGTGCTGGGCGTGCTGTACGCGTCCGACCGGTCGTCGCGAGCGTTCTCGACGGCGGAGGTCGCACTGCTTTCGTCGCTGGCCGCGCACGCGGCGATCGCCTTGGACACCGCGCACCTCCTGGAAGAAACGCGCTCGGCCGCTGCGGAACTGAACGCAGCCAACGCGACGATGCGCCGGGCCGACGACGCCCACGACCGCCTCATGGACCTCGTGCTCGGTGGCGCGGATTTGCCCGCGGTGGCAGCAGAAGTGGCCGGCGTTCTGCGCGGCTCGATCGCTGTGCATGACGAGGAAGGCGGGCTGTTGGCCGGTACCTCGGTCACTTTTGACGCTGCCGCAGTAGCTTCGTCGCACGCCAATGGCCGCGCGGTGTCTACAAAGGACGTCTGGGTTTGTGCGGTGCGGGCAGGCCGGGAATTGCTCGGCAGCCTGACGCTCTCCGGACGCCCCGAGCTAGCCGGGGACGACCGTCGGCTCTTTGAACGGGCCGCGGTTGTCACGGCATTGTTGTTGCTGCTGCGTCGTTCCGTGGCGCAAGCCGAGGATCAAGTGCGCGGCGAATTGCTGACCGACCTGCTCACCGCGCCGACCCGTAACCCAGGCTCCTTGATCGCTCGCGCACGTCGGTTGGGTGTCGATTTGTCTTCGCCGCACACGGTTTTGGTCGCGCACGCTTCGGGAATTTCTCGACGCGGGCTCGCTGCCGCCTGTGCTCGATACGGCGATCTGGTCGGCGTCCACGCGGAGCAAGTCGTCGCGCTCGCCCCGGATCAGCCTGCCGCAGCACGGATCGCCGCCGAGCTGAAGTCCGTTGTGGACTGTCCGGTGACCGTCGGCGCGGCTGGCCTGGCGAGCGGTCCCGAAGCGTTGGCGCAGGCATACAATGAAGCTGTTCGATGCGTTAATACTTTGCTGGCTCTCGGCCGCGAAGGCGACGGCGCGGCGATGGCCGACCTCGGGTTCCTCGGCGTTCTGCTCGGCAGGCATTCCGACCTGTCCGGCTACGTCCACGCGACACTCGGCCCAGTCCTCGACTACGACGCTCGCCGCGGCACCGACCTTGTCGGCACGCTGCGCGCATACTACGCGGCTGGCGGGAATTTGGCGCGGGCAAAGGAAACCCTGCACGTCCACGTCAACACGGTCGCGCAGCGGATGGAACGCCTAGCGGTGCTGCTGGGCGAGGATTGGCGCGAACCGGAACGCTCGCTGGAGATCCAGCTCGCGCTGCGCGTGCATCAGCTCGGCGGTTGACGGATTCCGGCGTGGATCAGGTCGAGCATCCGGTCCAACTGTTCAGGCCCGTCCGGCAGCGTCCGCATGCTGCACGCTCCGACCACGGTCACCACGACGTCCTGTGCGCGAACGTCCGCCCGAAGCGTCCCATCTGCCACCCCAGCGTCCATGATCAACTGGACGGCCTCAGTCAACTCCGCGCGGACCTGCGTCATGTCGACGGTGCCCGCCTCGATGATCGCGCGCAGTGTGTCGGCCATGTCGTGCTTCGTGCCCGCGTACTCGGCGAAGCGGTCCATCCACCGACGCAGCGCGCGAAGCGGCTTCTCGCTCTCAAGCAGCTTCGGCGCGCTCGCGACGACCTGCGCCAACTCGTCCCGGTAGAGCGCCTCGACCAGCGCTTCACGAGTAGGGAAGTGCCGGTAGAGCGTTCCGATGCCGACACCCGCTTCGCGCGCGACGCGCTCCAGCGTCACGGGCTCGTCGCCTTCGCCGAACGCTGTGCGGGCAGCAGTGAGCAGGCGCAGACGGTTGCGTTCAGCGTCCGCGCGCGGCTTCTTGGCGCTCGACAAAGCGGAGGGTCCTCCGGTTCTGCTACGGTGGTGATACGGAGGCGCCTCCGCATCAACTTCCACTATGCCACGGCAGGAGTCTTTCCTCATGACGGCAACCACTGCTCCAGGCGGCACCGCGAAGCTCGCCGGCCACGAGGTCGCGCGGATCGGCTACGGCGTGATGCAGCTCGGCCGCCCCGGAACCGACCGCGCTGACCAGGTAAAACTGCTGCGCGACGCGGCGAGCGCGGGCGTGAACCACCTGGACACCGCCCAGTTCTACAGCGACGGCCGCTGCAACGACCTGATCCGCGAGGCGTTCTCGCCCTATCCGGACGACCTGGTCGTCGTGACCAAGGTCGGCGCCGAGGAATCCCCGCACGGGCTCCAGCTCGCGCAACAGCCCGAGCAGCTTCGAGCGCAGGTCGAGGCCAACCTCGCCTCGCTCGGCGTCGACCAGCTCGACGTGGTCAACCTGCGCCGCGCTGACGCCGGACCCGGCCTGATCGCGGAAGGCGACCAGCTCGTCGACATCGACGACCAGCTCGCCGAACTGATTTCCCTGCGCGACGCGGGAAAGATCCGCTCGCTCGGGCTCAGCAACGTGTCCGCCGACCAGCTCCGGCACGCGCTGCCGGTTGGGATCGTCTGCGTGCAGAACTCCTACAACGTGCTCGCCCGCGCCACCGAGCCGGTCCTGGAGCTGTGCCGGGGACACGAGATCGCCTGGGTGCCGTACTTCCCGCTGGGCTCCGCGTTCGAGCTGGGCCAAGACGTGCGCGGCAATTCAGTCGTGACCGCCGTCGCGACCGAACTCGGCGTTACCCCGGCGCAGGTCGCGCTGGCCTGGCTGCTGCAGCGCTACGCGGGCACGCTCCTGATCGCGGGCACGGCGACTCCGGCACACCTCGCCGAAAACCTCGCCGCCGGCCAGGTGCAGCTGCCCGCCGAAGCGGTAGCTGCCCTGGACCGGCTCGGCTGACCTCAGAAGTTCAGCGCGGCGATCCGCTCGACATCGGCGAGGATGTTGATCTCCGTGATCAACCCGTCGGACACGGTGAACGACAGCACCGAAACCGGCTTCCCGTCGCGCAGGGCGACAATGCCGGGGCCGCCGTTGACGGTCGCGTACTGCGACACCAGGCCGACCGGGCGGAACTGCGACGCGCTGCCCGCGACCTCGGCCGCGCCGCGCACGACCTTCGAGCCGAGCCCGCCGGTGTCGACGCGCAGCAGAGCGTCCGGGTGCAGGAGCGCGACGAGCCCCTCGAAGTTGCCGCCGCGCGCTGCGGTGAGCCAGGCGTCCGCGATCTTGCGCTGCTGCGCTCGATCCGCCGGACCCGCCGGGGTCACGCCCTGCACACGGCGGCGCGCCCGGCTCGCCAGCTGCCGTACCGCGGCGGTGTTCTTGTCGAGCATCGTCGCGATCTCGTCGAACGGCACGGCGAACATGTCGTGCAGGACGAAGGCGAGCCGTTCCGCCGGGTCGAGCGCTTCCAGCACCACCAGCAGCGCGAGTCCCACCGAGTCCGCGAGGACCTCCTGCTCCGCCGGATCGACGCCGTCCCCGGTCTCCACGACCGGGTCCGGCACCCGGATGTCCAGCGGATCCTCGCGGCGGGTCGCGCGCGAGCGCAGCATGTTGAGGCATTGGCGCGACACGATCGTCGTCAGCCAGCTGCCGGTGTTGCGGACGTCCTCTCCCGAGGAGCGCGTCACCCGCAGCCAGGTCTCCTGAATGGCGTCGTCGGCCTCGGCGAACGAACCGAGCATCCGGTACGCCACCGCTCGCAACCTGGGCCGATGCTCCTCGAACTGAGCCGCCCAAAAATTCTCGTCCTGTTTTTCGTCCCGCACTGTCACATCTTCTCCTCGGGCCGGGTCCTACTGACAAGACCCGCCGAACACGGCGGACGTGACAGGAGGAGATCACCATGCAGGCACGGATGACCCACCCGATCCAGGTTCAGCCGGACGCGATGAAGGCGCTGATGGCGCTGAGCAAGGCCACGAACGACAGCACGGTCCCGGCGACCACGCACCACCTGATCCACCTGCGCGTGAGCCAGATCAACGGCTGCAGCATGTGCGTCGACATGCACGCGCGGGAGATGAAGGAGGCAGGCGAGAAGGACGAGCGGATCTGGGGCGTCGGCGCGTGGCGCGAATCGCCGTACTTCACCGACGCCGAGCGTGCCGCGCTGGACCTGGCCGAGCACGTCACCCGGCTGGCCGACCGGACGGACCCGGTCCCGGACGCGGTCTGGGACGCAGCCGCGGACATCTACGACGAGAAGGAACTCTCGTCGCTGCTGCTGTCCATCGCGGGCATCAACGTGTGGAACCGGCTCAACGCCGCGATCCGTCAGCCGGTCGGCTCGTTCTGACGCTGGGGTACTGGGGGTACTGCCGGGGCGGCGGCAGGGGGATCCGCCGCTGCCCCCGGCAGCTTCACACGCTCGCGGGCAACTGATCCCGGATCGCCGCGACGGCGGCTCGCGGATCGTCGGCCCAGAGGTCGAGCTGGGTGATTTCGACGGTGCCCTTGCGGCCCAGATCGACCAGTCGCGGTTCGCGCAGGGCGATCGAGAGGTTGGTCGCCTGGCTGATTCCCACGGCCAGCACCCCGTCTTCGGGCACGCTGACGCCGCCGCGCGCCTTGAGCGACCGGCTCGTCTGCCGTACGGAATCGATGCTGGCCAACGGGATCCGCTGGTCGAAGAAGGACAGATACCGCACTCGCAGCCCGTCGCGGCCGACCGAGTGCGGATATTTGTAGAGAGTCGCGACGAGGGCCAGGAACCAGAGCGCGCCCAGTATTTCCAGCACCAGCAACGCGATCCGCACCGGCGCCGACTTCACCACGACCTCGACCATGACGATGTCGACCGGGTTCACCGCCAGCATCACCCAGAACATCGGGCGGATGGTGCGGCTGTAGTGGATCGCGACGCCGTCCGGCGGCACGTCGGTCTGCCTGCGGAGCACGAGCGCCAGCGCCCTGGCCAGTACCAGCACTTGTCTCTTCACGGTGCCCCCTGAGGTGTCAGTCGGCGGTACCCAGCCGCGCGGCCCACTTCTCCTCTATTCTCCCGAATTTCCAGATCGCGAACGCGGCCAACCAGGTGACGACGAACAACCCGACGATCGCGAAGCCCACGTAGTCCAGGTTCACCGAGGCGATCGCGGCGAGCGGGCCGGACGTGATGCCGAGCTTCTCGGCGAGCAGCGTGACCAGTTCGATCGTCCCGATGCCGAGCGCGACCGCCACGGAAAGCGCGGTAACCGTGAGGTTGTAATAAATCTTCCGGATCGGCCGGGAAAACGCCCAGCCGTATGCGTAGTTCATCAACACGCCGTCGGCGGCGTCGAACAGGCTCATTCCGGCGGCGAACAGGATCGGCAGCACGAGAATCGCATACCAGGGCAAGGAAAACGCGGCCGCGCCCGCGGCGAGGACGAGCAATCCGATTTCCGTCGCGGTGTCGAAACCGAGTCCGAAAAGGACTCCCACCGGATAGATGTGCCACGGCTTCCGCACCGCTTTGGTGGCCCCGCGCAGCAGCCGGTTCATCAGGCCGCGGTTGTCGAGATGGCGTTCCAGCTCCGCCTCGTCCAGTTCGCCGCGGCGCATCCGGGCGAACACGCGCGCGATCCCGACGAGCACGACCAGGTTCATGATCGCGATCAGGTACAGGAAAATCCCGGATACCGACGTGCCGATCAGGCCGGTCGTCTCGTGCAGCGCGGAGCCACCGTCCTCCAGTTGCCCGGCGATCGCGCGGACGCCCGTCGACAGCAGCAGGCACAGCGCGAAGACGATCGTCGAATGCCCGAGGGAGAACCAGAACCCGACCGACAGCGGACGCTGCCCGTCGGCCATCAGCTTGCGCGTGGTGTTGTCGATGGCGGCGATGTGGTCGGCGTCGAACGCGTGCCGCATGCCGAGCGTGAACGCGGTGACCCCGAGGCCGATGCCGAACGTGCCGCCCGCGCCGAGCGCGTAATGCTCCGGCGCGACAACCAGCACGAGCAAACCCCAGCCGACGAGGTTGAGCAGCAGGATCACCGCCGCCATGCCGCCGATCGACCACCGGTCGCCGCGAGTGAGCCGCTGCGTCATCGCCGTCCTCTCGCTCGCCGGAAAGCCGTGAAGGGCCCCTTGCGGGAATCAGATTCCCGCAAGGGGCCCTTCACGGACAATCGGGTAAAGCTCAGCCGGCGCGCAGGTGCAGCGAGTCGAGCGCCTTGCGGACGTGCCCGCCCGCCGCGGAGAGCGCCTCGGCGGAGCGGGTGACGTCGCTGCCGGACAGCAGGTGCACGAGCGCCACCTTGAGGTCGCCGCCCGCTTCGGTGAGCGCGTCCGAGCAGTCGGCCATCGTCATGCCGGTGGCTTCCTGCAGGATCCGGATGGTGCGGCCGCGCAGCTTCGCGTTCGTCGCGCGCATGCTCACCATCAGGTTCGAGTACGTCTTGCCCAGCTTGATCATCGTCGCGCTGGAGAACGCGGTGAGGATCAGCTTCTGCGCCGTGCCCGCCTTCATCCGGGTCGAGCCCGCGATGGCCTCGGGACCGGTGGCGACGGCGATCAGGACGTCCACGCCCGCCGGTTGCGCGGCGCGCGGGTTCGCCGAGACGAGCCCGGTGTGCGCGCCGATCCGGCTGGCCTCGGCGAGTGCGCCGAGCACGTACGGGGTGCGCCCGGAGGCCGCGAGACCGAGCACGAAGTCGCCCGGCTGCACCGACAGGGCGATTTCCGCCGCGCCGGCGTCCGCGTCGTCCTCGGCGTTCTCGACGGCCTGCCGCAGCGCCTTCTCGCCGCCCGCGTGGTGGGCGACGAACCAGTCGCCAGGCACGTTGAACGTCGGCACCAGCTCAGCCGCGTCGAGTGTCGCGAGTCGGCCCGAGGTGCCCGCGCCGACGTAATGCACGCGCCCCCCGCCGCGCAGCGCATCCACGGCGTAGTCGACCGCGCGGGCCAGTTGCGGCAGCACCGCGGCCACCGCGTCCGGCACCCGGCGGTCCTCGGCGTTGATCGCGCCGAGGATCCCCATGGTGGACATCAGATCGATGTCCACCGTGCGCGGGTTTCGTTGTTCGGTAGGCGAATCGACGTGCACCGTCTGGCAGGGGACGGACATCAGATCCTCGCTTCTTGGTTCATTTGCCGGTTTCCCGCGGACGACGACGACCGTCGGGTCTGACCCCGAGCCGGTGCGAGCCGACCGCGTCCCTCGTGGCGTCCAACGCGCTGACCGACGCCTCCATGTGCCGCTGCGCGACACCGATGAAGAGGCAGTCGATCACGGTCAGCTGGGCGATCCGGCTGGCTGTCGCCCCGGACCGGAAGGTGGTTTCGCGGGCCGCCGTGGTGAGTACGTGGTCGGCGACCTCGGTGATCGGCGAGCGCGGGAAGTTGGTGACCGCGACGGTCACCGCTCCGTGCTCGCGCGCGACCCGCAGCGCCTCGACGGTGTCCGTGGTCGCGCCGGTGTGCGAGACGCCGACCGCGACGTCGCCCGGCTTCAGGACGGCGGCCGAGGTCAGCATGATGTGCGTGTCCGACCAGGAGAAGCTGACGCGGCCGATCCGGTGCAGCTTCTGCTGCAGGTCAGCGGCGACGAAAGCGCTTGCGCCCACGCCGTACACGTCGACCCGGCCTGCTTCGGCGACGAGGTCGATGACGCTCTGCAACTGGGCGACGTCGAGCTGGTCTGCGGTCTCTTCGACGGCGCGCGCGTCGGCGAAGCTGACCTTGCCGATGACGGACGCCAGGTCGTCGCCGGGGCCGATCTCGCCGCCGAGGTTGCGCGAGGTGCGCGCCTCGGTACGGGCGGTGTCCGCAGCGAGCGCGATGCGCAGCTGCGGGTAGCCGCCGACCCCGACGGCCTTGCAGAAGCGTGTAACGGTGGTCTCAGAGGTGTTCGCGGCGAGCGCGACCTCGGTGATGCTGCGGCGCGCGACAGCGGCCGGGTCTTCCAGGACAACCTTCGCGACCCGCTGCTCGGCCCGGGCGAGTCCGGGCAGCAGCGAGCGAATGCGGACCAGGGGGCTCGCATCCGCGTCGCGCGCCGTCGCCTGACCTGCGAGGTGCTCGGAGGGTGCGCTGCTGATTACGGATCCCGCATCATCCGCCGTCGGAAAGTTACTAACCGTTGGCATTTGCGACAAGGCTACCCACATCCTTCGGCAGAACCACAACCCGTCCGTGTCTGCGGACTTCGGTTTGCGATTAATCGTTGTCAAGAAAGTCGCCAACCGAGTCCACGGCGTTAACGACCTCAAGCTAACGACTTGGCAACTAAGTGTGTCTAGCGAAGGAGTCTTGTTCCACTGAGTGGGGACACGAAGGTGGCAATGCGCGGCGGGGTGCCTACCGAGCGCTCAATTTCCAGCCCGAAGAGGCCAGCTCCGAGGGGTTTCGCTCACCATCGAGAACGACGTGGCCGCGTTGGGTGACTTTCACACTATCGAGGGAAACTCCCCGTCCCGTGTAATTCGGATCGGTGCTGTAACGCCACCGGAGCGAGGTAGCCGAGGACGCGGGCACCTCCGCGGACACCCGCCACCAGGAGCGGTGCCCGTGTCCGCCGAGTGCGGACGTCTCGTCATCGGGTGCACCCGGGCCACGGGCCTGAAGCGGAACAGGTTGCCAATTAACCCCGTCGGTGCTCGATTCGAGCTGCAACGGGTCGCTCGGGCCCTCGGTGTCGACGAAAGCGGCGAAGGACACGCGCAGTGGCGCACCCGCTGGAAGCGGTTGTGTGCTGAGCGTAGCGACGCCGTTGTTTCCCAGGCTTGCGTACCAGGCGTCGGGGCCCGCGACCGGCCGCACGGCCATCGCCTTCGCGAGCGAGGTCGCCCAGACCTGGCGGGCGGTGTTGATGGAACCCCAGGTGCGCGTGGGGTGCACGCGGTTGGTGAGCAGCAACGCGAACGACCGCGATTCCGGATCGATGACCAGCGTGGTGCCGGTGAAGCCGGTGTGGCCCGCGCTGATCGGCGACGCCAGCGCGCCCATGTACCAGGGCTGGTCCAGTTCGAAGCCGAGGCCGTGCTCGTCGCCGGGGAAGCGCTGGTTGTAATTCGTCAGCATCTTCGTGACGGTGTCCGGCCGCAGGATCCGGTGCCCGCGGTAGCTGCCGCCGTTGAGGATGGCCTGGGAGAGCAGGGCCATGTCGCCGGCCGTGGAGAACACGCCCGCGTGCCCCGCGACGCCGCCGAGCGACCAGGCGTTCTCGTCGTGCACCTGTCCGCGCACCAGCCCGCGCGGCGGGGTCGTCTCGTACTCGGTCGCGGCGATGCGGGAGAGCTTCGACGCGGGCGGGTTGTACCCGGTGTCGACCATGCCGAGCGGCGCGGTGATGCGATCGTGCACCACCTGGTCCAACGGCTTGCCGGACAGCTTCTCGATCAGGAAGCCGAGCGTGAGCATGTTGAGGTCGGAGTACAAGTACGTGCTGCCCGGCGCGTTCTTGAGCGGGCTGTCGAGCACCGCCTTGCGCCGCGACGGGATGTCCGGATAGCCCTGCCAGAGCGACGGAGACGGATCGGCGTCGAACCCGGAGGTGTGCGTGAGCAGCTGCAGCACGGTGACGTCCTGCTTGCCGTTGACGCCGAACTCCGGCAGATAACGCACGACCGGCGCGTTGACGTCCAGCTTGCCCTGTTCGGTCAGCTGCAGCGCGGCGATCGAGGTGAAGAGCTTCGAGATCGACGCCATGTCGAAAATGGTGTCGTCACGCATCGGGACCTGCTGGTCCGGCGGCAGCTCGGTGCCCTTGGCGTCGGCGTACCGGAGCGCGCCGCCGACGGCGTAACGGTCCACGACCACGCCGTCGTGCGCGAGCAGGCCGACCGCGCCGGAGAAGTGCGGATGCCCGCTCGCGTCCGGCTGCGTCCAGCTCTTCAGGAACTGTTCCGCGTCGCGGATCGGCTGCGGATCGAGGTTGACCTCGCTCGGACTGCCGTCGCGCAGCTTCGTGCTCGCCGGTGCGAACCCGTGCTGCGGACGGTCGAAACGCCCGGCGAAGCCGCCGTGCCGGTTGTCGATCGTGGCTGCTCCCGCGGTCGTCGTGGCCGCGACCAGTACGGCCAATGTCGCGACGAGCACTTTCCTAGCACGCATGACCGCTCTCCTCAGCGATAGATCAGGTGGGGGCGGCGGCTGCGGGCGAAGTCGGCGAGTTCGGCGCGCCACGCGCCGGTGATCTCGTCCACCCCGGCGCCGGCGTCGACCATGGTGCGCAGCCGGTCGGACCCGGACAGCTTGTCGATCATGTGGTCCGGCCGCCAGCCGAACTTGTCGGGCGCGACGCGCTTGGCCGTCACGAACATCGAAACGGTGGTGCTGATGGCGTCGAAGGCCCGCGGATCAGTGACGGTGACCTGTACGCCGCCGCAGGGCTCGTTCACGAACTTGCCGAAGGTGGGCACGAAGTAGATCTCTCGGAACGCCGCGCCCGGCAGGCGGAGCTTCTCGAGCTCTTCGCGCCAACGCCAGTCGAGGCCGGGCGCGCCGATGATCTCGAACGGTCGGGTCGTGCCGCGTCCTTCGGAGAACACAGTGCCCTCGAACATGCCTGTGCCCGGGTACACGAGCGCTGTGTCCGGCGTTGGCATGTTCGGGCTCGGCAGGACCCAACGCAGACCGCTGTCAGCGAAGAAACTGTCGCGTCGCCACCTGCGTACCTGGACGACTTCGAGCTTCGCCAGCTTCACGTCTTCGCCTGGAAGGAACTCAGCGGCAAAGAACCGTGCTAGCTCGCCGACGGTCATGCCGTGCTGCTGTGCGATCGGCTTCAGCCCGACACCGGACGAGAACTTCGGGTCGAGCACTGGGCCGGACAGCCGCCCGCCGATGGGGTTTGGCCGGTCCAGGACAACGAAGGCCGCGTTGACCTTCGCCGCGGCGACCATCGCCGTGTACAGCGACCAGATATAGGTGTAGAAGCGCGCGCCGACGTCAGCGATGTCGAAGACGACAGTGTCCACTCCGGCCTTCTGGAACAGCGAAGCGAGCTTCGCCGCGTTCGCGCCGTACGCGTCGTACACGGGGATACCGGTGCGCGGGTCGGTGTAATCGCCTTCGGAGCCACCGGCTTGCGCGCTGCCGCGGAAGCCGTGCTCGGGCCCGAAGGCCGCGACGGGACGTACGCCCGCCGCGACCATCGAGTCGACGATGTGGTCGCCGTTGGCGAGCACGCCCGTCGGATTGGACAGCACGCCGAGCTTGCGTCCGGCGAGCGGACGCCAGCCGTGCGCGGCGAACTGTTCAGCACCGGTGAGCACCCGGTGTTGCAATTCGGCTTGCGGTGCTTCGGGTGCCGCTTGTGCTGCCGTTGAGCCGCTCGCCAGTACGGGGACGGCGAGCGCCGGCACGGCCAGGAAATTCCTGCGGTTGAGAGTCACCAGGTCAGCCCGTGTCCGAAGGGGTACTTGACGGTGTGCACGTCCGCCCCGGCCGGGACGTCGACCGGCAGCTTCCCGCTGGGCTTCGTCTCGCCGAGCACGACCTTCGCCAACGCTTCGAGCGACGGCGTGATGTACCCGTAGGTGGCGAGCCAGGTCGGCACCGGGTTCGCGTAACCGGCGTCGTACGGAATCTGCGCGGCGACCGCGACCACCGGCTTGCCGGTGTCCATCAACGCCTGAAGCAGCTTGCCCTGCAACGGGAATCCGCCGAGGTTGTTGGTCAGCACCACGACGACGTCGTTCTGCTTCGCGGCTGCCGCGGCCTCGGCGATCTGCGCGTCGGTCGGGGTTTGCCCGGTCGCGAGCGCGGTCGCCTTCGTGCCGTGCGCGGTGAAGCGATCGGCAAGCGTTTGCGTCGTGGTCGCGCCCCAGCCGGTGACCAGCACCGACGACGGCTTCTGCTTGAGCGGCAGCACCCCGGCGTCGTTGGCGATCGCGGTGATCGAACGGTCGGCGATGCCCTGCGCGGCAGCCAGGTGTTCCGGCGTGCCGACCTTCTTCATGACCTGCGCAGGGTTGTTGAACGGCGAGAACAGGATTCCGCGCTTCAGCTTGAGCTTAAGCACCCGCAGCACGCTCTGGTCGATCCGCTGCATCGGCAGGTCGCCGGACTTCACCGCGGCGAGCACGGCGTTGACCGCGACGTCCAGGTGCACCGGCATGAGCAGCTGGTCCACGCCCGCTTTCAAGGCGAGGACCGGGATTTCGGCGTCGCTGTGCAGCTCCCGCACGCCCTGCATCTCGAGCGAATCGGTGATCACTACGCCGTTGTAGCCGAGTTCGCCGCGCAGCTTGCCGGTGATGATCGGCTTCGACAGCGTCGCGGGCTCACCGGACGGGTCGAGGCTCGGGAACTGGATGTGCGCGCTCATGATCGAGTCGATGCCAGCGGCGATCGCGGCCTTGAACGGCGGCACGTCGATCGCGCGCCAGTCCGCCTCGGAGCGGTTGATCTTCGGCAACCCCGTGTGACTGTCGGTGGCCGCGTCGCCGTGGCCGGGGAAGTGCTTCGCGGTGGACGAGACGGTCTGGCTCGCCGGCCCCGAGTTCTGGTAGCCCTTGACCTCCGCGGTCACGAAACTGCTGGCCAGGTCGGGTCGTCCGGAGAACGACCGGACGCCGATGACCGGGTTGGCCGGGTTGGAGTTGACGTCCGCGTCCGGCGCGTAGTCCTGGTTGATCCCGACCGCGCGCAGCTCGTGGCCCAGGATCGTGGCGGCCTTGGTCGCGCTGCCGGTGTCGCGTCCGGCGGCGATAGCCATCGAGTTGGGGAACTCGGTGGCGGGCGCGCCCATCCGCGTGACCGTGCCGCCCTCCTGGTCGGTGCCGATCTGCAGCGGGATGTGCGCGCCGCTGGCGATGGCCGCGCGCTGCAGGCCGTTGGACAGCTTCGCGACCTGCGTGGGGTCGTCGAAGTTGTCGCGGCTTGAGTTGTTGAAGTAGATGACGCCACCGAGGTGGTACTTCTGCACGGCTTGCGCGGCGGTGTCGACGCCGAAGTCGGTCTGGTTCTTCGGGTTGACCTCGTCCGCGGACTTGCCGTTCACCCACGTGACGAACAGCTGCCCCACTTTTTCTTCCAGGCTCATGCCGCGCAGCGCCTGTGCGGCCGCGGCGTCGAGCTGCGCGCCCGTTTCTTGCGGTGTCTGCTGCGGTTGTTTCGGTGCCGCGAACGCCGAGGAACTCAACCCCCCGACGGCGAGCACCCCCGCAAGGGGAACGGCGAACACCTGCATCCTCCGCGTGCGCGCGAGTCGGTTCGTCACGAATTGCCTCCCAGTGTCGCGTGCCGCCGCGGGTGCGGACGCGAGTCGTGAAGCGTCCACCGGGCAGCACCGGTATCGGGAAGCTACTCACCGCGATACGGGGTTGTCCATCGGCCGAGCGCAGGAACGAGAGGGTTCACCTGGGAGGACGGCGTGCGCGCGGATTTCATCGAGCCTTGCTCGGTCCTGCCGCGCGGGGCCGGAAACGGCGCCGCCGTGGACATAACACTGGCGGCGCCCGTCAGCCGAGGCCAACGGGCGCCGCCAGTCAGCGCGAACATCTCGGGCGACCAAGCGTGCAACTCTGGTCGTACCTTCATGGACTCGGCGTCCGGCGTCCCGGTACGCAGTCCCTAGACGACGAGCCTCCCGCGGCGTGCTGCGCGTGGGTACCCGGAGTCCGCGCACGGAGGTTGCCCGGGGTGACAGAGGCTTCTCTTCTACCTCTGTCCTGGCCGAATCAACGTCCGCACCTACTTTCTACGCCGTGAGCGCGGTCACTTCAAGTGCGCGTACGGGTGCACCGGTACAGAGGCTCGATCCGGTGACAACACCACCCTCAGCAACGGACCTAGCTGCGGAAACCGCAGGATTGGTACCGCCGTGCGGGTGCTCAGTCGCCGGTGCCGCGGGACCGGCGGCGCCGGCTCAGGCTGTACCAGGTCGCGCCCGCCGCCACGGCTCCCACGCCGAGTGCGACCATCCCCGCGGACTTCGCCGGGATCCGGGTGCGCAGCGACATCGGCCGCTCGAACGCGAGAACCGGCCAGCCGTGTTCGTCCGCGGTGCGGCGCAGCAGCTTGTCCGGGTTCACCGCGTGCGGGTGGCCCACCACCTCCAGCAGGGGGATGTCGGTGCTGGAATCGGTGTAGGCGAAGCAGTCCGCGAGGTCGTAGCCGTGCGTGGCGGCTTGCTGCTTCGCGGCGACGGCTTTGTTCTCGCCGTAGCAATAGAAATCGACCTCGCCGGAGTAGCGGCCGTCGACGATCTCCATGCGAGTGGCGACGCAGCGGGTCGCGCCGAGCATCTCCGCGACCGGAGCGGCGACCTCCTCGCCGGTCGCGGACAGCACGATCACGTCGTGCCCGTCGGCGAGGTGCTGTGCGATGAGGTCGGTCGCTTCTACGTAAACGAGCGGATCGACTACGTCGTGCAAGGTTTCGCGCACGATCGCGGAAACCTGCGCGACATCCCAGCCCGCGCACAACGCGGAAACCTCGGCGCGCATCCGCTCGGTCTTGTCCGCGTCCGCGCCGGCGAGCGAGAAAACCAGTTGCGCGTAAGCACTTCGCAGCGCCGCGCGGCGGTTGATCAGTCCTTCGCGCAGTAACGGCTTGCTGAACGCGAGCGCGCTGGAAGACGCGATGATCGTCTTGTCGAGATCGAAGAAGGCGGCTACGCGCCGGGGTGCTTCTTCGCTGCGGGGTTCGGCCACGTGATCAGGATAGGCGTACCGGGCCGCGTTGTTGGCAGCACACCGGTCGTGGCGACGGCCGGAAAATCGATGACATCGGCTCGCTTGCGGCCTCGGGTGCCGTTATCGAATCGTATGTGTCACTCACACAGCCAACTCATAGCTAACGGAGTTACAGTGAACGGACCCGGTCTTGAACCGGGCTGGTTCAGTCCGACCCCCCGGGGCTGAACCCCTGGCGGCCCTCGTCCCTCCCCCCTGGCGAGGGCCGCCTTCTATTCTCCTCCGTTTTCCCCGTCGGCGAACAATTTTCAGGTCTGCCCCGAAAACGTTGTGCCGCCGGTGTTTGCCGCCCTGACCTGGGCGGTCTCGGTCGTTCGCCGCGCGCCTTACGGGCAAGATCAATTAACCGCGCGCTTACCTTTCCGGTGTTTTCTCCGGCCGTGGCACCCCTTACTCGGCCCGGCGCGGCAAATTTACTTCTTTCCTCTTGATTTTCCGGAGTTTCTCCGCAGCAATCGTTTTCTCGTCCGAATGCGCGGAGCCGTGCATTGTCCTGTGCGGGCCGACAGTCCGCGGTGCTGGATCGATTTCGCACCCGAGTTGTCCACAACCCCCGGGTTATCCACATGACGGAAAAACGGGCATTGCCGTGCCGTCTGGCGGTGAACCACGGTGGAAGTCCGGCCCGCGAAACCCAGGGGAGGGGCACATGGCCACCGCACATCCGCTCGTCGTCTCCGGCGAAGGCACCGTGTTCGAAGAGATCCGCCGCGTCGCCGCGGTAGTCGGCTGCGAGTTCGACCACGCGCCAGATCTAGCTGCCGCACGCGGACGATGGACGCGAGCTCCGCTCGTGGTGCTAGACGAGGACATTTCGGTCGACGGCCCGCCAATGCCGGCACGCGACAGCGTCGTGCTGGTCTGCAAAGGCGCACCCGGCCTGGATACCTGGCGCCGTGCAGCCGCCCTAGGCGCGCGCCGGGTTTTCAGCCTGCCCGACGACGAAGCAGGCTTGACCGGCGCGTTCGCCGACGTCACCGACGCGCCGGCCGAATCCCCAGGCCCAGTAATCGCTTTCGTCGGCGGCCGAGGCGGTTCCGGCACCTCGGTACTGGCTGCCGCAGTCGCCGTCGAAGCCGCCCGCACCGACTCCGCGCTATTAGTCGACTGCGACCCGTTAGGCGGCGGATTGGATCTCCCGCTGGGCTTGGAACACACGAAAGGCCTGCGCTGGCCCGAAGTTCGGCTGTCCGGCCGAGTGTCTGTTCCTTCCCTGATCGCTTCACTTCCCAGCCGCGGCAAGCTCCCCGTGCTGTCCTGCGGCCGTTCCGGCGACGGCCCGACGCCTCGCGCCTTATCCGCGGTGGTCGCCGCAGGCAGTCGGGCCGGCCGCACCGTCGTCTGCGATTTGCCCCGCCATTTCGACGAGGGCACACTTGCCGTCGCCTCCGCCGCTGACCTGGTCGTGCTAGTCGTTCCCGTCGAGTTCCGTGCCTGTATGGCAGCGAAACAAGTCCTGACCCGCCTCCGCCCGCATACCGAGCGTTTCGCAGTCGTCGCAAGTGGACACCGCATCGACGGCGTCGCGGCTTCGCAAACCGCAGGCATGCTGGGCCCGCCGTTGATCGCTGACGTGGCCCCGGAACGCCGAGTAGCCGCCACCTTGGAATCCGGCGAGTTCGACCTGCCTCAGAAGGGCGCGTTGGCCACCGCCGCTCGCGCCGTACTGGCGAACCTCCGTCCCCTCGCGACCGCCGAGGCCGCATAAATGACCACCGACCTAGTAGAACGAGTCCGTCACCGCTTGGCTGGCGAGAGCCGCGGTACCGACCCGATCGCCCTAGCCGAAGCCGTCCGCGCCGAAGCCGGCGGTGCCCTAAGCCACGACGCAGTACTAGCCGCCGTCCGCCAGGCCCGAGACGAGTTCGTAGGCGCAGGCCCGCTAGCCCCATTGCTGGAGGACGACACCATCACCGACGTCCTAGTCACCGCCCCTGACCAGGTCTGGACCGACAGCCCCACAGGCCTCACCCGCACGACCGTCCGCTTCCCCAACGAGGACGCCGTCCGCCGCCTAGCGCAACGCCTGGCCCTAGCCGCAGGCCGCCGCCTGGACGATGCCCAGCCCTACGTCGACGGCTGGCTCCCCGCCCGCCAAGGCCGAATCCGCGTCCACGCCGTCCTGCCACCCATCGCCGCGAACGGCACCTGCCTGTCCCTACGCGTTCTACGCCCGGTGACGCACGACCTAGCCACACTCCAAGCCCACGGCTCCATCGACCCAACCGCCCTGAACATCCTCGAAGCAATCCTCAAACACCGCCTAGCCTTCCTGATCACCGGCGGCACCGGTGCCGGGAAGACGACGCTCCTGAGCGCCCTGCTCAGTGCGGTAGCGCCAACGGAACGAATCGTCTGCGTAGAAGACGCCGGAGAACTACGCCCGACCCACCCACAGTTCGTAAGCCTCGTCGCCAGACCAGCGAACGTAGAAGGTGCCGGTGCCATTGAACTCCCAGAGCTGGTCCGCCAGGCCTTGCGCATGCGCCCAGACCGCCTGATCGTCGGCGAAGTCCGCGGCGCAGAAGTGTGCTCCCTGCTGAACGCCATGAACACCGGCCACGACGGCGGTGCCTGCACCCTGCACGCGAACTCCCCCGCAGAGGCGCCGGCCCGTCTGGAAGCCTTGGCAGCCCTAGGCGGATTGCCGAGAGATGCGCTGCACAGCCAACTAGCCGCAGCAGTCCGCGTAATCCTCCACATGCGCCGAACAACCACCGGCCGCCGCCTGACGGAAGTCGCAGTACTCCAGCGATACCACGGAGAAGTAAAAACCCACCCCATCTGGCGCGACGGCCACTGGACCAACCGTCGCTCCCTCTTTACTGCCCTGACAACCCCGGAACCCGCCCCTGACTAGCCTCCCGCCGCGCTCGCTCCGGCTTGCCCCGCGCAGCCGCTCGCATGTCGGCTCGCACCCAATGGATCTCGCGCCGACCCCGGTGCGGGCGCACCCTCCTTCCGCTTCCCATCGACCTGGTGCGGCCGCCGGACCATGCGCACTTTCCTGCGGCTCCCCAACAGGCCTGGTGCACCCCCGCCCATGCACACCTTCCAACCACTCCCCAACAGCATCTCGCCGCTCTCAAAACACCGCACCTTCCTCGCCCCGCCGTTCCCCAACCCGCCCCCGCAGCCATGCATCCCGCGTGAACTGCACTCAACCGCCCCAGCATCGAGGTGACCCCGTTGATCTCCGCATGGCCGTTCCTCTGCGCAGGCACCGGAATCCTGTGCTGGCCCATCACCCCCAACCGTCTCCTCCCAGCACCCCGCCGCCACTTCCGCCTCCCCGTCCCGCCCCGGCAGGCCCTCTGGCTGGCCCCAGCCGTCGTCGCCGCGGCGCTGGCCGGAGTCGGCGCCGCGATAGCCACCACCCTGCTCACGCTCGCCGTCCGTCAGGAATGGCGCAGCAGAAGGGAAACCGCCGAAACCCTGACCCGTGCCGAACGCACCGCGACCGTCCTCCGCACGATGGTTTCCGAACTCCGCGCCGGCGCCCACCCGGTCACGGCCGCCGAAGCAGCTGCAGACGCCGTCCCCGAACTAGCCGGAGAACTCCACAACCTCTCCACCGCTGCCCGCCTGGACGGAGCCCTGGAATCGCCTGCGCTCCCCGCCGTCGCCCAATCCTGGAACCTCGCCCGCCGCCACGGCCTGCCCATCGCCGACGCCCTCGAAGCCGCCCGCCGAGACGTCGACGCCGAAGTCGCCTTCACCCGCCGCTTGCGCGCAAAAATGGCCGGTCCACGCATGAGCGCGATAGTGCTGACCGTGCTACCCGTCGGCTGCCTGGCGATGGGCCAGCTCATCGGAGCCAACCCACTGGCCGTCCTCACCGAAACCCTTATCGGACAAGCATTCCTGGTCGCGGGCGCAGCCCTGCTATGGGCAGGAACAGCCTGGTCCAGGGCCCTCACCAACCGCAGGCCCACCCCATGACCGCCCTGAGCCTCGCCCTCGCCGCCATCGCACTACTGCTCTGGCCAGAAAGCGCCCCGCCCCGACACCTAGCCCGGCCCCAACGCCCACCCCGCACCCCGCGGCCAGAGGTCTGGCACCCCGCCGCGGCAATCGTCGTAGGTGTCTCCGCAACCATCCTCACCGGAATCCCAGCAGGACTAGCCGCCTGCGCAGGCTCATGGTGGCTCCTACGCCGATCCCGCCACCCCAAAAACCCAGACGACGTCCTCGAACGACTCCGTTCCGCGTCAGTACTGGACATGCTCGCCGCCTGCCTGCGCGCCGGAATGCCAGTCCCGACCGCACTGGAAGCCGTAGCGCCCGGCGCACCACCGGGCACCGAAACCGCCCTGCACGCAACAGCAAACCTGCTAGCCCTTGGCGCGGACCCGGCTCCCGCCTGGACCCCCCTCCGAGCCCGCCCGGGCTTCGCCGAGTTAGCAGTCGCAGCCACCAGAACCGCGCGGTCCGGGGCGGCCCTCGCCTCGACCGCGGACGACCTGGCCCATCGCATCCGCGACGGACTGGGCGTCGAGGCCGAAGAACGCGCCGAACGCGCCGGAGTCGCCCTGGCCTTGCCGGTCGGGCTGTGCTTCCTGCCCGCGTTCTTCGCCCTCGGCGTGCTGCCGGTAGTGCTCGGCCTGGCCGGGCGAATCGGCGGCCTGCTGTGAACCCATCCACGACAGAAAGGGAATCCGACCATGTGGTTCTTGCCCGGAGACGAGGGCACCACCACCGCCGAATACGCCATCGGCACGGTAGCCGCGGCCGCGTTCGCCGTGGCGCTCTACGTGCTGCTCAGCGGAGACTCGGTCTCCGCGACGTTGGCCGGCCTGGTGCAAAAAGCGCTGACGGTGGCCACCTGATGGCCAGCCGTCGCCGGGACGGCGGATTCGTCACGGTAGAAGCCGCCCTGTCCTTGGGCGCGCTGACCGCCGTGCTGGCGATCCTGCTCGCGGGCACCAGCGCGATCGCCGGACACCTCCGCTGCCTGGATGCGGCCCGCGAAGCCGCCCGTCTGACCGCAGCCGGGCAGCCAGGCGCCGCCGACGCAGTGGTCCAAACCATTGCCCCGCGCGGCGCACACCTCTCCATCCACCGCACCGGCGACGGCCTCACCGCCGAAGTAACCACCGACGCCCTGTCCGCCCTCCACCTGAGCGCAACCGCCTACGCCATCCTCGAACCAGGCCCATCCTCATGACTGAAAAACAGCCACCCGACGCCGGCGTAGCCACGATCTGGACGGCACTGGCTGCCGCAACCCTGGTTTCCGTGACAGTCCTGGTGTGGTGGCTAGCCGCGGCCATCACCGCCCGTCACCGCACCGAAGCCGCCGCCGACCTGGGCGCACTGGCCGCGGCAGCCCACGCCGCCGCCGGACCGACCATCGCCTGCGCCCGAGCCAAGGAGGTCGCCGACCACGAACGCGCAGTCCTCACCAGTTGCCGCTGGCACGACCGCGACGCCTTCATCGAAGTCCGCGCGGTGACCACCCCCGTCCCCGGCCTGCCAGCCCCCACCGCAAAATCCCGCGCCGGTCCGGTAGACCTGCCTCCCTGACGGAGCCACCCCGATCGGCGCTGGTCCCGGTAGCCACGCTCAGCGGCTGCGACGCGCGGCCCCGGCAGGTAGTCATGCTCCGCGACTGGACCGGTGCTGGCCAGTTGGCGGTGGTGAGAGGCGGCGAGTTCCGGTCCGGTAGCCGTGCTCCGCAGCTGGCCGCAGATTCCTCGCGCGGCCACCGCTGCTGGCCGGGTAGCCCTATTCAGGTGCAGCGGGAGCCCGGTCCCAGCGACTGGCCGCTGGTTCCTTGCACCCGGCCCCGGCGTTCTTCTGCGACCCCGAGTGCTCCCCGGCCGCTGGGAGTACCTCGGCTAGCCGGATCCGCCTCCGCCTAGGCCGCTAGTTCGTCTGCCGGAGCCCCGCGCGCAACCGCCGGTCCGCGCCAAGAACCGAAGTCGCCCGACCCGACCGAAGGGAGTTGCAACCTGCCAACCGCCCCCGTACACCCCGCTCGCCCCGTCGCCGAGGGCCGCCGTCAGCGGTGTTCTGGTCACCCGCCGGAACCGCTCGTCGGCGACGGGCCGGACCGGTGACCAGTCCCCGGAACCCCCGGTTCGCCCGGACCTGTCCGGCACCGACGACGAGTGGCGAAGAACACGAGCAGCGGTCGCTGGCGCACGCCGAACGGTCAAATCCCCAGGTCAGCGGGTAGTCCGCCGGTATGCCTCAGTACGCGTGCGAAAGGGCGGGAAAGTGTCGAATCCTGTGGTAGGCCCGTTCTCGCGGGCCGGGCGGCGGGGTCAGCGGCCGGTGATCGGCACCTTGTTATCGGCCGGACAGTGGGCTACTGGGCGTTCATCGCTCGGTAACGGCCGGTTGTCGCGTGGAGTCTTCCCCGCAATGTGCAACTTGCCGTTTAGTGAGACGTGCGCCACCACGGCCCCGACCCGGACGGCGCGAAAACCGGACCTCGAAGGCAGGAAAGCAATGTTGGACGCGAATTGGCCGGACAGCTGGCGGAACGCCTTCCGCATCGAACTGCGTGCGGAGGCGATCGGCCTCGCCTGGCGCGGCTGGCCGGTGCTTCCGGGGGCGACCCCGGAGCCGATCACCGCGGAGGGGGACGACCTGACCTGGCGCCGGCCGGTGCCGGTGCGCGACGACTGGCGTGAGCTGGTCGGTTCGCACGCCCACGAGGTCGCCAGCTGGTTCAGCGACCGCACGCACAGCCTGCTCGTGGCGACCGGCACCGTGCTCGACGCGGTCGAGGTGGACCAGGAACTGGGCAAGCGCGCCGCTCGGCTGCTGCGTTCCATCGGGCACCCGGCCCCGATCGTCGCGATGCCGAACGGCCGGTGGCTGTTCCTCACCTTGCCCTCCGAGCACCTGCCCGCCGAACTCGCCGAGCAGATTTCCGTGCAGTGGCACGGCAAGGACAGCTACATCCCGCTGCCGCCGTCGCCGTTCCAGCACGGTGTCGTGCACTGGCGCGTGAAGCCCGAGGTGTGCGGCTGGCAGCTGCCGCCCGCCGCCGAGGTGCAGGACGTGCTGGTCCGCGCCCTCGCCGACGAGCACGCCTCGATGCTGGTCGAGAGCGCCGCCGCCTGATTTCCGGTTCCATCCCGGCAGGCAGCACGCGACAACCGAAGAAAGTTTTCACGCTCCACCGTGGCCGCACTGTTCCCCGTGCTGACGCAACGCCCCGAGCACGGCTCCCAGTACGGCCACCGCCCCTGCCTTGTCCAGCGGATCGTTGCCGTTCCCGCACTTCGGCGACTGGACGCAGGACGGGCAGCCCGTCGGGCACTCGCAGGAGACGATCGCCTCCCGCGTAGCGGCCAGCCACGGGACAATCGCGGCATAACCGCGGTCGGCAAACCCCGCACCCCCGGGATGCCCATCGTGCACGAACACCGTCGCCTCCCCGGTGTCCTCGTGCCACGCGGTAGACACCCCGCCGATGTCCCAGCGGTCGCACGTAGCGAACAGCGGTAGCAGGCCGATCGCCGCGTGCTCGGCGGCATGCAGGGCACCGGGGACGCGCGCCGGAAGCAATCCGGCGCCCCCCGGTGCTCTGCCAGCACCCCCGGTCCCCACCGGTCCCACCGCAACACCGATCTCGACCCCGGCAGCGGGCCCCCGCCCAGCCGCCGGATCGCCCGAAACTTCGCCGGTTACCCCGACAACCGACGAGGCACCCCCGGTCCCCACCGGTTTTCCAGCCGCACGACGGGCCGCTGCCCCCGCAGCGGTCCCGCCGATTCCCCCGGCGGTTGGTGACGCACTCTCGGTCCCCGCCGGTTCGCCCGTCGCATGGCTGGTCGCTGCCCCCGCAGCGGCCCCGGAGACCGGCGATGCACTCCCCGTTTCCGCCGGTTCTCCGGCCGGATGACTAGCCGCTGACCCGACAGTCGTCCCGCCGGTCCCCCCGGCGGTTGGCGATGCACTCTCGGTCCCCGCCGGTTCTCCGACTGGCCCGCCGCTCGCCGACACCGCACCCGCGCGGCCGGACTTCCCGGCGGCTGGCGATGCGCCCTCTAACTCCGCCGCTCCGCCAACCTCCCGGCTCGCTGCCGACCCCGCAGCAGTTCCGTCCTCCTTCTCAGCTGGCGAGGTGCTTCCAGGCAAGCCTGGCCCATCGACCGCCGCCCTGTTCGTTGACCCAGCAGCGGTTTCGCCGACACCACGCCCAGCCGGAGACTCCAGCAGCTCACCCGAAACCGTGTACCAAACCGCTCTCGTGTGGAGGCTCTGTTCTGGCAGGTCGAGCGGCGTGTGGTCCAGCACCTCGCCCGACGGCCGCCTCCGCAGGTACCCCACCACCTGCGACGTCACCGCGACCTCGCCCAGGCACACCGTCACTCCGCCGTGGCGGCATTGTTCTTCTGTCGACAGCACCGAGATGTCCACGATCTCGCGCGGCGAAGTCGTCCAGTCCGGGTCCTCCGCGTGCACCAGCGCCAGACCCGTCTCCAGATCCAGCTCATCGACGACATACGACGACCCCTGATGCAAATACACCGCACCCGGATGGACGGAGTAGCAAGCCGAACCGGGGTCGACGGTGCCCAGCATTCGGCCGGAGTCCGCTTCCACCACCGCGATTTGGTCGCCGCCTGAGCCGCGGATGCCGACTTCTCCGTGTGGGCGGTCGCGCGAAGTCCAGTACCAGCCGCTGGAACGGCGGCGCAGCAACTTCTCTTCGGCCAGATCCGCCAGCACTGCGCGGGCCGCCTCGCCGCCGAATGTTTCCAGCTCGGGTTCGGTGAGCGGCAGCTCCGCGACGGCGCAGGCGAGTTGCGGTCCTAGCACGTACGGGTTTGTGGGGTCCAGGACGGCGGTTTCGACGGGGCGTTCCAGCAACGCGGCCGGATGGTGCACGAGATAGGTGTCGAGCGGATCGTCTCGGGCGACGAACACCACGAGCGCCTCATCGCCCGAACGTCCGGCGCGGCCGGATTGTTGCCAGAACGACGCGAGAGTGCCGGGGTAACCAGCCAGAACCACGGCATCCAGGCCCGCGATGTCGACGCCCAGTTCCAAGGCGTTCGTGGTTGCGACACCTAACAGGCGGCCAGAGAGCAGAGCTTGCTCCAGAGCACGACGCTCTTCAGGGAGATAGCCGGACCGGTACGCGGCAACGGTATCCGCCAGCCGAGGGTCCACTTCGGACAGGAGGCGGCGTGCTCCCAGAGCGGTCAGCTCAGCACCGCGGCGCGAGCGGACGAAAGCCAGGGATCGAGCGCCTTCGACGACCAGTTCGGTGAGAATTCGCGCGGTCTCGACGCCGGCCGGACGGCGGACGGGTGCGCCGTTCTCGCCAGTCAGTTCGTCCAGCAACGGCGGCTCCCACAATGCGACCGTGCGCGCCCCGCGCGGCGAAGCGTCGTCGGTGACCGCGGAACACTCCACGCCGGTGAGCCGCGTGGCGAAGGAGGCTGGCGAAGCAGTGGTCGCCGAAGCCAGCACGAACACCGGGGAAGCGCCGTAGTGCTCCGCCACTCGGCGCAGGCGGCGCAGCAGCAGCGCGACGTGCGAGCCGAAGACGCCGCGATAGCTGTGGCATTCGTCGACCACGACGTACCGCAACCGGCGGAAGAACTGCGTCCATCGGGAGTGCGCCGAAAGGATGCCGCGGTGCAGCATGTCGGGGTTGCTGAACACCCAGTTCGCGTGCGCGCGGACCCAGTCGCGCTCTGTCATCGGGGTGTCCCCGTCGAACGCCGCCGCGCGTACGCCCGGGACGTCCAAAGAGGACACCGCGCGCAGCTGATCAGCGCCGAGCGCCTTCGTCGGCGAGAGGTACAGCGCGGTCGCCCGCGGGTCCGCGGCCAACGCGCTGAGCACCGGCAGCTGATACGCCAGCGACTTCCCCGACGCGGTGCCGGTGGACACCACGACGTGGGTGCCCGCATGAGCCAGCGAAGCCGCTTCGACCTGGTGCCGCCACGGTTTTTCGACTCCGGACGCACGGAACGCCGCGACCGCCGACGGCTCCGCCCACTCCGGCCACGGCTCGTGCCGGGCCGCGCGTTCCGGCAGCCGGGACACGTGCGTCACCGGATTCTCGTGCGCCGGGATCCCCGCCGTGACCCGGTCCAGCAGCCTCCGTCCTCGCTCTCCCACCACGTGCCGAAGCTTCGCACAGGGCACCGACAAAACCGGGCCGAGATCGATCCAGTGACCAATCACACAAGGTTACCGAACGTGCTCTCGCCGGGACGCATTGCGGACGCGCAGATCACTACCAATACACTCCCTCGATCCACACCCACTGTGGCGAGCGTCATGTGAGACGTGCATTGCTTGCACGGCTAGCGTGTCCTTCGGCACAGATCCCCGCCAGTGCAGGCGCGCCGGGTACGACGGGCCCGCGCTGGCCAAACGGCGTTCCCAGGAGGACGAATGTCCCGGCAGTTCCTCGCGGAGGGCGGTATCACGCTCACCGGGGGTGGCTACACCATCGTCGGTGTGGTCGCCGTGGTCGCCCTTGTCGCACTGGCCATCGGTTACGTACTGCTCAAGGAGGTGCTGGCCGCGGGCCAGGGCACCGCCAAGATGCAGGACATCGCCAAGGCAGTGCAGGAAGGTGCGGCCGCATACCTGAAGCGGCAGCGCAACACCCTCGCCATCTTCGGCGTGATCGTGTTCCTGCTCCTGTTCGCGCTTCCCGCGGACGACTGGAGCGAACGGATCGGCCGGTCGATCTTCTTCCTGGTCGGGGCGGCGTTCTCGTTCACCATCGGCTACCTCGGCATGTGGCTGGCCACGCAGGCGAACCTGCGGGTGGCGGCCGCGTCGCGCGAGGAGGGCGGTCGCGAGAAGGCGATGCGCGTGGCGTTCCGCACCGGCGGCGTGGTCGGCATGATCACCGTCGGGCTCGGCCTTTTCGGCGCGGCGATCGTGGTGCTCGTCTACACCGGCCAGGCACCGAAGGTGTTGGAGGGCTTCGGTTTCGGCGCCGCGCTGATCGCCATGTTCATGCGGGTCGGCGGCGGCATCTTCACCAAGGCCGCCGACGTCGGCGCCGACCTGGTCGGCAAGGTTGAGCAGGGCATCCCCGAGGACGACCCGCGCAACGCCGCGACGATCGCCGACAACGTCGGCGACAACGTGGGCGACTGCGCGGGCATGGCCGCGGACCTCTTCGAGTCCTACGCGGTGATGCTCGTCGCCGCGCTGATCCTCGGCAGTTCCGCGTTCGGCGCGTCCGGCCTGATCTTCCCGCTGATCGTGCCCGCCATCGGCGTGATCACCGCGGTGATCGGCGTCTACATCACCAAGGCGCGCGCGGGCGAGGGCGGCCTGGTCACGATCAACCGCTCGTTCTACATCTCCGCGGTCATTTCCGCGGTGCTGTCGGCGATCGCCGCGTTCGTGTACCTGCCGAACAGCTTCGCCGAATTCGGCGAGGGCTACGCGCACAACACCGGCAACCCCGCGGTGATCGCGACGGTCTCGGTGATCATCGGCATCGTGCTCGCCGCGCTGATCCTGCGCATCACCGGCTACTACACCGGCACCGAGCACAAGCCGGTGCAGGACGTCGGCAAGACGTCGGAAACCGGTGCGGCGACGGTGATCCTGTCCGGCATCTCGGTCGGGTTCGAGTCCGCCGTGTACACCGCGCTGGTGATCGGCGCGGCCGTGTTCGGCGCTTACCTGCTCGGCGGCGGCGTCGCGCTGTTCGCGGTGGCGCTGGCCGGCACCGGCCTGCTGACCACCGTCGGCGTCATCGTCGCGATGGACACCTTCGGCCCGGTCTCGGACAACGCGCAGGGCATCGCCGAGATGTCCGGCGACGTCGACGAGAAGGCCGCGCAGATCCTCACCGAACTGGACGCGGTCGGCAACACCACCAAGGCCATCACCAAGGGCATCGCGATCGCCACCGCGGTGCTGGCGGCGACTGCGCTGTTCGGGTCCTATTCGGACGCGATCGCGAAGACCGTGGCCGAACGCGGCGAGGGCGCGGTCACCGCGGTGTCCTCGTTCGTCAACCAGGTCGTCAGCCCGAACACGCTGGTCGGCGTGATCGTCGGGGCGGCAGTGGTGTTCCTCTTCTCCGGTCTCGCGGTCAACGCGGTTTCGCGCGCCGCGGGCGCGGTGGTGTACGAGGTGCGCCGCCAGTTCCGCGACATCCCCGGGATCATGGAGGGCACCACGCGGCCCGAGTACGGCCGGGTCGTCGACATCGTCACCCGCGATTCGCTGCGGGAGCTGGCGACGCCGGGTCTGCTGGCCGTTTTCGCGCCGATCGCGGTCGGTTTCGGGCTCGGCACCGGTGCGCTCGCCGGCTACCTGGCGGGTGCGATCGCGACCGGCACGCTGATGGCGATCTTCCTCGCCAACTCCGGTGGCGCCTGGGACAACGCCAAGAAGCTCGTCGAGGACGGCAACCACGGCGGCAAGGGTTCCGACGCGCACGAGGCGACGATCATCGGCGACACCGTCGGCGACCCGTTCAAGGACACCGCCGGTCCCGCGATCAACCCGCTGATCAAGGTCATGAACCTGGTCTCGGTGCTGATCGCGCCCGCGGTGGTCACGCTGACGCTCGGCGGCGGCGCGGACACCACGTGGCGGATCGTGATCGCGGTCGTCGCGGTCGCGGTGATCGTCGCGGCGATCGTCGTGTCCAAGCGGCGCGGCAGCGTCATGTCGGAGACTCCGGCGGAGGCGAAAGCCTGACGCGTTGCTCCATTCGGGCCCGGTACGCCTTGGCGTGCCGGGCCCGTTCGCGTCCGCTCCCCGGGGCGAGTTGCGGACTACTGGCGGGTCGGTACCGTGCGGAGGACACGGATCTCGACGGACAGGAGTGGTGCGGGTGCGGCCGCGGTGGACCGGTTTAGCCGCGCTGGCAACAGGAATCGGGATAGGGCTCACGGGCTGCGGGCAACCGCCGCCGCCGACCGAGCAGGTCGTGTCCGGCGGGCACGCCGAAGCGGCGGGCCAATCCGATCCGGCCGCGAAATGGGCCGACGGGTACTGCGGCGCGGTCACGCATCTGGTTCGCGCACTGGCGAATCTGCCCTCGATCGATCCGAGTTCGTCAGCGCAGGCCACTCGCACGTCGAGCGATCTGCTGGCGTCGGTCGCCACCGGAATCGACCAGACCGTGGCCGGACTGCACCGGGTCGGCCCCGCTCCGCTGCCCGGCGGCGAACCGGCGCGCACGGCTTTGCTCGGCCAGTTCGCGTCGGTGCGGCACCAGGCTGACGAGGTGCGCGGCAAACTCGACGCGGCCGACACGCCCGACGCGGTGAAAGCGGCGCTGGACGACGCCAAATCGGCTATCGACCAGATTTCCCGGCTCGACGTCCTCAAAGGCTTGGACGCGACGCCAGCCCTGTCCGCGGCGGGCAAGAGGGCGGCGGGCTGTCAGCAGTTGGTTGTTCCGCCCGCGCCACGCTGATCGAGTGCCCGCCGAAGGGCGACCGCGCGCTCCGCATCATGGTGCGCGACGGCGGCGAGGTAGTGCTGAAGCAGTGCCTGCCGAGACCGTTCGAGCTCGGTCAAGCTGACCGACGCCGCCCGGCCGTCTCTCAGCGTCGCCAGAACCGGGGCGGGCAGGCGGTCGACTTCGCGCCCGTGCCAAGGATTCAAGCCGTGCCGCAGGCATTCCAGGGCGATGATCTGGTCGCGAAGGTCGTCGAGCATCTGGACGGCCTGCCACGTCCGGCCGCGGCCGATGGCCGAGCGGGCGTGCACCGCGTACAGCCAGGCCATGCCGATCACCTGCTCGCTGTCCGGTGCCGCTGCGCTGGCCGGCTCGTTGGCCTGGCCGAAAACGAGCTGAAAGCCGTCCTCGGTGGCCCGGAACAGATCGTGGGGCCAGAACGACAAGTCGACCTGGAGCGAGGAGTCGAGGAGGAAGACCCGATAGCGAACTCCCTCACGCGAGGTCACGTCGAGGGTGTCGGCCACGCCGAACTTCTCGTCGAGCGAGCGAGTCCAGCGTGCGACGACTGCGGGCTCGTCCGCGTCTTCCGCGAGCTGAAGGACGAGATCGATGTCCGACCAGCGGTCCTCGCTGCCGCGAGCGGCCGATCCGACCAGTGCGGCACCTGTGATGTCCACGTCGCGGCGGGCCGCGGCGATCAGCTCGGCACGCACCCGGACGCGTTCGGCGGCCTCGAACAAGCTTCCTCCTCAGGCTGGTATTGCTATACCGGTATTAATATACCGTCCTGGTGTTTCCGGGTTCACGGTGACATATTGTTCCGAAACTGACATGTCGTTCCGTAACGGTGGTGCAGGAAGGAACTTGCCATGAAGCAGGCATCCCGTCGGCAATACCGAGCGCGCCGCCGTCTCGAGGCGGCCGCGACCGCGCTGGCCGCGGTCGCGGGGCTGCTCGGCGCGCCCGGCCCGGCCGGCGCGGCGACGTCCGCGCCGGACTTCTACACTCCGCCGGCTTCGCTGCCCGCGGGGAAGCCCGGCGACCTGATCCGCACCGAACCCTCGCCGCTGGGGCTGCCGCTGCCGGCGAAGGCGACCAGGCTCATGTACCGCAGCACCGACGTGCACGGCGCGCCGATCGCGGTCACCGGCACTATGCTCGCGCCAACCGCGGCGTGGCGCGGCTCTGGACCGCGTCCGCTGGTCTCTCTCGCGATCGGCACTCACGGGCAGGGCGATCAGTGCGCGCCGTCGAAACTGCTCAACACAGCGGTGCACTACCGGCCGCCGTTCGACCTCATGGCCGGCTACGAGGTCCTCGCCATGAGCAGCTTGCTCAGTCGCGGCTACGCGGTCGTCGTGACCGATTACCAAGGGCTCGGCACCCCCGGCACGCACACCTACCTCAACCCCGTCGCCGAGGGGCACGCGGTCATCGACGCCGCCCGCGCCGCCCAGCGGCTGCCGGGCACCCCGGCTCCAGCGGGGGGTCCGGTCGCGTTCTGGGGATACTCTCAGGGCGGTGGTGCCGCGGGCGGCGCGGCCGAGGCGGCCGGTGCCTACGCGCCGGAACTGGACCTCCGCGGTTCCTATGTGGGCGCTGCCCCCACTGATCTCGCCGCGCTCTCCGACAAGCTTTCCGGCACGCTGCTTTCCGGTGTTCTGGGCTACTACCTCAACGGGCTCGTCGCCGCTTATCCGCACGCCGCGCCGATCATCCAGTCCGGTCTCAACCGGGCCGGAAAGGCCATGCTCCAGAGGGTCGCCGGGCAATGCGTCGTGGAAACCGCGCTCGATTACGGCTTTCATCGCTCCGGCGACTTCACCGCACACGGCGAGTCGATCACCGCGATGCTCAACGCGAACCCCGAAACCCGCGCCATCCTCGCCTCGCACCGGCTCGGCGCCATCCCGCCGTCCGCCCCGGTGCTCATGTCGACCGGCGACAACGACGACATCGTTCCCGCCTCGGCCGTCCGGGCCACCGCCGCCGACTGGTGCCGGCGCGGCGCGACCGTGCGAGTCGACAACCTCCAGCTTCCCGCGGTCCTGCCCGGCACCGCGCTCGGCCACATCGCGAATTACCTCGCCGCCACGCCCGCGGCGCTGGACTGGCTCGCCGGTCGGTTCGCCGAGAGCCCCGCACCCAGCACCTGCTGACCGATCGGGGAAAGCCTCGGCGTGAGGCTCGCCTTCAATCGAACTTGTGTTCTATCATCGCGGCGTGGATCGGACGATCTCGCTGTTCTCGGCGGAGGCGACCGGCCCGGGCCTGCCCGACCTGGCCGGGCTGTTGTGCTGCCAAGGGCAGATCACCGGGTTCGGCCGCACCGCGGCACGGCTGTCGGTGCTGGTCGAGGAGTCGTGGCGGGCTCGGGTGCTGGCGCGCGAATGCCGCAGCCGGGGCGCGGACGCGCAGGTCGCGGTGGCCGAATGCGGCAGTCCGCAGGTGCGCACGTCGTTCCGGGTCGATCTGCTCGGGCTCGCCGAACAGTGGCTCCGGCCGGGCCACACCGGTCCGGCGGAGGACGATTCTGGCAAGGCGGTGCCCGGCGGCTTCCGGCTGAGCGGCGCGATGCTGCGGATGTGGGCGCTCGCGGCAGGTCGTCCCGAACCCGGCGGGTACCTGCTGGGCGTCGATCCGCTGGCCCCGGGGATGCACGAGGAGCTGCTGGGCGCGCTCGCGCCGCTGGGCGTCCACGCGCGGTTGCTCGGGCCGAAGGCGGAGCAGCCTGCGGTACGCGTCAGCGGGCGACGGAAGCTGGCCGGTCTGCTGGAGCTGATCGGCGAACCTCCGGCTGGAGCGGAGGCGGCGTGGCCGGAGCTGCCGCCAGCCGGGGAGCGCCGTGAACGGACGTCGGGAGAGTCGCGTCGAGGCGTTCCGGCGGAGAGTCCTGCACAGTATTTACTGGAGGCTGTGGGGTAGTCGCGCAGAAAAAGTCCCCCATCGCCAAGCGATGGGGGACCCGGTGAAGCGCTCTACGGTTTCGGCAGGGTGCAGCCCTGCTGGTTGAGGTCGATCTCGTTGGCCGGGGTCAGGCAGGCCGGGATTCCGTAGGTCTCTTGGCCGTACTTGTAGTTCGGCCGCACGGTCACGTTGCCCGCTTCGTCGACCTCGCACGGGTTGTTCAGCGTGCAGCTCTCGCCGTTGTCGTTCGACGTGTTGTTCACGCCGATGACCTTGCCGGTGTTGCGGTCGACGACCGGGGAACCGGAGGTGCCGCCGATGGTCGCGCAGCCCGGCACGTAGCGGATCGAGTCCTTCCAGACCCAGTTGTTCTCGTGCAGTTCGTGCACGAAGCCGTCGATCGAGCAGGAGTAGATCTGCTTCCAGTACCCGGACACCACGTCGATCGGCGTGCCCGCCTGCGGATGGGTGTTGACCAGTTCGAGCGGCGGCACGTTGTACTTCTGCTGGATGTCGGCGTAGGTGTCGCTCAGCTGATAGAGCGAGATGTCGGTGTCGGTCATCGTCGCGTAGACGACCTTGGTCGCGGTCACGGTGCCCACCGAGCTCTGCCCGTCCGGCGAAAGCAGGTCGAACGAGCGGTTCGAGGCCTGCCCGACGATCACCTGCCCCGGATCGGGCATTCCTTCCTCGAGACAGTGCCCGTTCGACAGGACCATCGCGGGCGCGTCCATCGGCGTGGCGGCCGGTTTCACGACCGAACCGGAGCAGTTGGACAGCGCCACGGCACCGGTGAACGTGGTGGTCGCCGCACTTGCTTCAGGGGCGGTGACCAGCGCGAATGTCGCCGCGACGGCGATCGCGGCGCCAACCAGTCGGCGGATCATGGTGGGTTCCTTTCGGCTGGGGGGAGGAATAAGTGAACCGTCGCCAGACTTGGACCCGCCACCGTCTAACGGAGGGTATCGGTGCTATGACCAGTTACCCTGCACGGCACGTGTCCGACATCACGTGCTAGGTGTGGAGGAGAAACATCGCCGAGGTCAGCGGCGATCCGACGGGCAAGGCCCCGGCGGCTCGTCAGGGCACCTCGGCGCTGCGCGGACACCGGGGACGTGCACACTGACAGGTCGAGACGCGGGCGCAGTACCCCTCTGGTGCAGGGGTGAGAGCGCCGCTGCGGCGGCGCGGAGATGAGTGGAGAGCAGGGCAGCGTGGCAGGAACACGGACCAAGAAGAGCGGTACCGGGGGCAACGGTGCCGATCGACGCCGGCTGGTGATCGTCGAGTCGCCAACCAAGGCCCGCAAGATCGCCCCCTATCTCGGCGGCAACTACGTCGTCGAGTCCTCCGTCGGGCACATCCGGGACCTGCCCCGGGGCGCCGCTGACGTCCCCGCGCAGTACAAGGGCGAATCGTGGGCCCGGCTCGGCGTCGACATCGACAACGACTTCAAGCCGCTCTACATCGTCACCCCGGACAAGAAGTCCAAGGTCACCGAGCTGAAGGGGCTGCTGAAGGACGTCGACGAGCTCTACCTCGCGACGGACCCCGACCGCGAGGGCGAGGCCATCGCCTGGCACCTGCTGGAGACCTTGAAGCCCAAGGTCCCGGTGCGCCGGATGGTCTTCCACGAGGTCACCGAGCAGGCCATCCAGGCCGCCGCCGCGGCCACCCGCGAGCTGGACGCTGACCTCGTCGATGCGCAGGAAACCCGCCGCATCCTCGACCGGCTTTACGGCTACGAGGTCTCGCCGGTCCTGTGGAAGAAGGTCATGCCGAAGCTCTCGGCGGGCCGCGTGCAGTCCGTGGCGACGCGGATCGTCGTGGAGCGCGAGCGCGAGCGGATGCGCTTCACCTCGGCGTCGTACTGGGACATCTCGGCGACCATGGACGCCGGTGCGGACGCTTCGCCGCGTACGTTCCCCGCGCGTCTTGTCGCGGTCGACGGCTCCCGCCTCGCGACGGGTCGCGACTTCGACTCCAACGGTCAGCTGAAGGGCAACGCCGCGGATATCCGCGTGCTCGGCGAGTCGGACGCGCGGGCGCTGGCCCAGGCGTTGAACGAGCGTGACTTCAAGGTCGCGAGCGTCGAAGAGAAGCCGTACACGCGGAAGCCGTACGCGCCGTTCATGACGTCGACGCTGCAGCAGGAGGCGGGCCGCAAGCTGCGCTTCACCTCCGAGCGCACGATGCGGGTCGCGCAGAAGCTGTACGAGAACGGTTACATCACTTATATGCGTACCGACTCCACGACGCTGTCGGAGTCGGCGATCACGGCCGCGCGAAGCCAGGCAACGCAGCTGTACGGCAAGGAGTACGTCTCGCCGTCGCCGCGCCAGTACACGCGCAAGGTGAAGAACGCGCAGGAAGCGCACGAGGCGATCCGTCCGTCGGGCGAGGTCTTCCGTACGCCGGGCCAGGTCGCGAAAGAGCTGGACACCGACGAGTTCCGGCTTTACGAGATGATCTGGCAGCGCACCATCGCGTCGCAGATGGCGGACGCGAAGGGCACCACGATGTCGGTGCGCATCGTGGGCACCGCGGCGACCGGCGAGGAGTGCACCTTCGCTGCTTCAGGTCGCACGATCACCTTCGCCGGCTTCTTGAAGGCGTACGTCGAGGCAGTCGACAGCGAGGCCGGCGGCGAGGCTGACGACAAGCAGAGCCGGCTTCCGGTGCTGGTCAAGGACCAGGGCCTGACCGCGCCCGAACTGTCCGCGGACGGCCACTCCACGTCGCCGCCCGCGCGCTACTCCGAGCCGAGCCTCGTCAGCAAGCTGGAAGAGCTGGGCATCGGCCGCCCGTCGACGTACGCGTCGATCATCAAGACCATCCAGGACCGCGGCTACGTCTGGAAGAAGGGCTCGGCCCTGGTTCCGTCGTGGGTCGCGTTCGCGGTGATCGGCTTGCTGGAGCGGCACTTCGAACGGCTGGTGGACTACAACTTCACCGCCGGTCTCGAGGACGAACTGGACCGCATCGCCAGCGGCGACGAGCACCGCGTCGAATGGCTGTCGAAGTTCTACTTCGGCGGGGACTTCGGCGTCGAGGGCTCGGTCGGCCGGCTCGGCGGGCTGAAGAAGCTGGTCGACGGCAGCGTCGAGGGCATCGATGCGCGCGAGATCAACTCGATCCCGATGTTCAGCGACGCCGAAGGCCACCAGGTCGTGGTGCGCGTCGGCCGGTACGGGCCGTATCTGGAGCGCGAGGTCAACGGCGAGTCGCAGCGCGCGAACCTGCCCGAAGACCTGCCGCCGGACGAGCTGACCGCGGAGATCGCGGAGAAGCTCTTCGCGACGCCGCAGGAAGGCCGGGTGCTGGGCACCGACCCGGTCAGCGGGCACGAGATCGTGGCGAAGGAAGGCCGCTTCGGCCCGTACGTCACGGAGCTGCTTCCTGAGCCGGAGCTGCCCGAGGACGCCACGGCGGCGCAGAAGAAGGCCGCGAAGGCGAAGCTGCCGAAGCCGCGTACGGGCTCGCTGTTCAAGTCGATGTCGATCGAGACGATCACGCTCGACGACGCGCTGAAGCTGCTTTCGCTGCCGCGCGTCGTGGGCAAGGATCCGGAGTCGGGCGACGAGATCACCGCGCAGAACGGGCGCTACGGGCCGTACCTGAAGAAGGGCACGGACTCGCGGTCGATCCAGACCGAGGACCAGCTGTTCTCGATCACGCTGGAAGAGGCGCTGAAGATCTATTCGGAGCCGAAGCAGCGCGGCCGGTCGGCCACTGCGCGTCCGCCGCTCAAGGAACTCGGCGACGACCCGGTGTCGGGCAAGCCGATGGTGGTCAAGGACGGTCGCTTCGGCCCGTACGTGACCGACGGCGAGTACAACGCGACGCTGCGGAAGTCCGACAGCATCGAGGAACTCACCGCGGAGCGCGGGGCTGAACTGCTGGCGGAGAAGCGCGCGAAGGGTCCGGCTCCGAAGAAGCGGACGACGCGCAAGGCTCCGGCGAAGTCCACCGCGACGAAGTCGACCACGGCGAAGTCGACAGCGGCGAAGTCGACTACTGCGAAGAAGGCGCCGGCGAAGCGGAGCAGCACGGCGACGAAGTCGAAGTAACGAGGATCTGAAGGGCCACCTGGAAAACTCCGGGTGGCCCTTTCTCGTGTCAGGGGGATGGATGGGGGAGACACAGCGCGCTCGTGCCGCGGTTTCCGTGGTTTTCGCGGTGTGCGGTGCGGCATTCGCTTCGTGGGCGGCTCGAGTGCCTGCGGTGCAAGGGAAACTCGGCCTCAGCGCCGGGGAACTCGGGATCGGCCTGTTCGGACTCGCCACCGGATCGGTGGTCGCCTTGCTGGCCGCGGGGCCGTTGATCACGAAGATCGGCAGCAGGCGCGGGGTTCTTTGCGGGGCCTCGGTGTTGTGCGGCGGATTGCCGCTCGTCGCCTTCGCGCCGGACCTGCCGTTGTTCGTCGCCGCGCTCGTGGTGCTCGGAGTGGGCAACAGCCTGCTGGACGTCTCGATGAACGCGCACGCCGCGCGCGTCGAAGAGGCTTACGGGCGGCCGATTTTCGCTGGGTTCCACGCTTTCTGGAACATCGGCGGATTGGCGGGGTCGGGCGTCGCGGCGCTGATGGAGCTCTGGCGGGTGCCGATCGAAGCGCACTTCACCGGTGCTGGCGTGGTGCTGCTGGTGCTCGGGATTTTCGCTGCTTCGCAGTTCTTGCCGGGTGCTGACCGTGGACAGGGCGAGGCGGCGTTCGCCTTGCCCAGCAAGGCGTTGATCCCGTTGGGCGTGATCGCGTTCTGCGGTTTCGTCGCGGAGGGCACGGTGAACGACTGGAGCGCGGTCTACCTCCGGGAGGTCACCACAGCGAGCGCGGCCGTCGCGTCGCTGGGCTACTTCGCGTTCTCGATCACGATGATCGCTGTGCGCACGGTGGCCGACCGGGTCGTCGAGCGCGTCGGCGGCGTGCTGTTCATGCGGGTCGCGACCGCAGTGACGGTCGCCGGGTTCCTGCTGGTGGTCGCTGTTCCGGTGCCGGTGCTCGCGGTGATCGGGTTCGCCGTGGTCGGGCTCGGTGTGTCCGGGATCGTGCCGCTCGCGTGGAGCGCGGCCGGACGCAAGCAGCCGGAAGCGCCCGGTCGCGCGATCGCGGCCGTCGCGGCGTGCGGATACCTCGGGTTCCTCGCCGGCCCGGTGCTGGTCAGCGGCCTGAGCGGCGGGATCGGCCTGCACTGGACGCTCGCCGTTGTCGGAGCCCTCGTGGTCACGGTCGGTTTCCTCGCACCCACGATGCGTGTCGGCGAGCCGGTGTCGCGGCGTTGACCGACCGCTCGGCGCACGGATGGGTTGACTCGAACAAAAGTTCGAGAAATTGTCGGTACCAGGGTGTTCAATGACGGGGTGAGCAGTTCAGCACCCGTCGTCTTCGACGTCATCGACGAGGTCATCGGACCGCTGCGGGCCGAGATGCCGCAGCGGCCTTCGGTGATGGAGTTCTACGACCCGCATTTCGAGGTGCCGCCCGTGCTGGCCGAGGAGGAGCCCGCCGGAGCGGCTTCGGGACTGAGCTTGGCCGACGAGGTCCGGCAGTCGTTCGGGCCGATGCTCGGAGCCGGGCTGGCCGAGGAGGTGGAGCAGTACACGCGATTCGTCGCCGGGATGGCCGCGCTCGGTCTCGCCGCCGACGGCGAGGTGACCGCCGAAGCGGTCGAGTTGTACCGAGTGCTGCGCGGCGGATTCATCCGGGGAGTGGTCACCGGGGTGTTCCCGGCGAGCGAGGAGCCGTGGGAGGTGCGGTTCTTCGGAGACGAGGACTTCACCACGGTGATGAGCAAACTGGGCCGCCGGGCGCGGCTGCGGTCCGGGATGCTCAGCGCCCTGCCCGGATGGGTGTTCGACGGTCTGCCGGACCGTCCGCCCGGCCCTGGGCCCGCCGTGCGCATAGAGACGGACGACAGCGGCCTGATCCCGAGGGCGGCATGGGAAGACCTGGACGTCATCCGGCAAGCAGTGGCCCGGCCCCGGCAGGGGACGGTGCTGGTGGACCTGGCCGTACGGGACGCGGTGCTGGCGGAGTACCCGCACGGCGCGTTCGGATTGGTGGACAACGACCAGGGGCGGTACCAGTTCCGGGCCGCGCCGCGGGGAGCGGGCGGCGGATGGGTGGTGACGTGGTCCCCGGCTACCCGGGGGACCGCGGAGGCCTGGATCGTCGAGGCGGTGCGCAGCCATGCTTGAGCGGAGGTGATGACGGCCGGACTGGTTTTGGTCGGTGGAGTCCGGGGCTGTCGGGCCGGGCTCGGGTCGGTCCGGCTGAGGCCGGGGTGGTTCGGCTGGAGCCGGGGTCGGTCTGGCTGAGCGTCGGTGGGCCAGCCAGGCCGAACTGCGCTGGTCGAGGCTGCGCTTCGGCTGCGGTTGGCTGGGGTGAGCCTGGCTCGGTGGCGCTCAGTGCCCGCTCGGGGCGGACCCGGTCGGTTCGTCTACGCCGACCGGCCCGGCCGATCTGGCACCGGTCGACGTGGCAAGCGCGCCCTGGCGGCCCGGTGGGCGAGGCCAGTCGGGCCGCCAGGGCGCGGGGTGATCGGCAATCCGGCAGGGCTCCCAGCCAAGGCCGCCTTGCCGAGTTGCCGACCTCTCGCACGCTTCGTGTGCGCGAGGCTCTGTTGGCCTGGCTGGCAGTTCGGCAGGGCTTGTCAGTCAAGCCGACTTGCCCTGCCAGCCAGCCTTGCTCACCGGTCACTCCGGCCCCTGCAACGAGACAGCCGTGCCCGCCGGTCACCCCGGCGCCTGGCAATCAGCCAGCCGTGCCCGCCGGTCACCCCAGCCCCCACAACCAGCCAGCCGTGCCCCCTAAAATCCAACCCGGCTCCACCCACCCTCAACCCGCCCAGTTCCGGCCTGTCAAAACCCCTCCACCCGGCCGTCTGTCGGCGGTCACTGGTCCGGGTGGCGTGCCTTCCCCCGGGCGCGGGCAGTAGTGGTTCTGCGGCCATTGGGTGGATGCGGGGACCGGTACTCTCGCCGACACTGGACTCGGCGGACATTCCGTAGTGAGGTGGTCACCATGAGCACGAGCGACGGGACTCCGTTTTTTCCCGCCTCCGGGCCCGACCGGGACGGGACGTTGGCCGGCGACGTCGGCGAGGTCGGGGGCGAGCGGTTCTCCGATCCGTTGTCCGGGTTCGAGATGGCGTCCAGCCGTGCGCCTCGGCCGTTGCCGACCGCCAAGCCGGTTCAGCACGACCCCGAAGAGGTCAAGCGGATGGTCGAGGCCGCGCTGAAAGAGGAAGCCAAGAAGAAGGAAGTCGTCAAGACGCCGAATCCGATTCCGCCTTCCGACCGGCCGGATCTGGTTCCTCTCGGGTTGCTGCCCCGGCAGCGGACGTGGCCGACCAAGGCTCCGCAGTTGCTGAAGAAGGTGCCCCGGCCGCGGCCGAAGCGGGTTACCGAGATCGCCGACGACGACATCGAGGAAGAGCTCGCCGAGCGGCAGAGCCGGCGTGGGCTGCCCTCGATCAGCATGCCCAGCTTCGGGCGTCCCTCCAGCAGCACGGCGGGCGTGGTGCTCGCTGTGGTGTTGCTCATCGTGTTCGGAATTGTCGCGATCGAGCTCATCGCTAGCCTGGTGAGCAGTGTGAAGGGGCTGTTCGGCTGACCCCCGCTGACCTCGTATATCACGGGGCGTGCCGTACTCGCGTGCGCGGCGGGACTACCCTGGCGGCTACACGGTCGGGGGATCCGCAGGGGTCGCCTGACTCCGCCGTGACAAGTGGGGTGGGCGTATCAGCGAGGGCGTACGGTCGGTGCCTGGCACCGGCCCGGGCGGATCGGGCGGGACGTCCACGATTCACCGGGCCCGCCGAGTGCTGGCGATCAAACCGTTTCGTCGGCTGTGGGGCGTCACGTATCTGTGCAGTGTCGCCGACTGGCTGAACCTGCTGAACCTCACCAGCCTGAGCACCAAACTCCTCGACAACTACTCCGCGCAGAACTACGCGTTCGTCGGCGTCATCGTCACCGCGCTGCTGCCCGGTCTGCTCTTCGCGCCGGTCGGCGGCCTGCTCGCGGACCGGTTCGACCGGCGCAAGATCATGGTCATCTGCGACCTGCTGCGCTGCGGGTTCCTGCTGTCGATCGCCGTCGTCGGGGCGCCGTGGTGGCTGTTCGTGGCGAACTTCCTGGTCGGCTGCTGTTCGATCATGTGGATCCCGTCCAAGGACGCGGCGGTGCCGAACCTGCTGCGCCGCCCCGAGCAGGTCGAGACCGCCAACCAGCTCGGCATGGTGATGACCTACGGCCTCGCCGTCATCACCGCCGCCGGGGCGAACGCGCTGATCCAGGGCGCGAACTCCACGTTCCACCTGTTCCAGGGCCCCGGCGTCGACCTGTACATCGCCAAGGTTGTCGTCGTCATCACCGGCCTGCTGTACCTGATCAGCGGCATTCTCGTCGCCACCCGCATCCCCGAGCTGTCCCTGCGCGACGTGCACTCGACGCCGCAGCAGAAGGTCAAGCGGGCCGACGAGGAGAAGTTCGGCTTCGGGGCGATGATGCGCGACGGGCTGAAGTTCGTCCGCAGCACGCCGATCGTCCGCGGTCTGCTGATCGGTGCCTTCGGCGCGTTCGCGGCCGGCGGCGCGGTCATCGGCGCGGCCAAGCCGTACTCGTCGTCCCTGCTCGGTGGCGACGCGGCGTTCAACCTGCTGATGCTGGCCGTCTTCATCGGCCTGGCGCTCGGCATGGCGCTGGCCCCGAAGCTCGCGCACCGGCTCCCGCACGACCGGCTGTTCGGCATCTCGATCGTCCTCGCCGGGCTCGCGCTCGGCGTCGTCGCGTTGTCGCCGCACCTGGCGATCTCGGTCGGCGCGGTCGCCTTCGTCGGCATCTGCGCCGGCACCGCCTTCCTCACCGGTGTCACGATCATCGGCTCCCGCGTCGAGGACGCGATCCGCGGCCGGATCAACGCGATCTACCAGGCGATGCTCAAGATCGTGCTGTTCGGCGCGACGGTGGTCACGCCGGTGCTGATCGGCCTGGTCCGGCAGCGCAACGTCACCCTCTTCGGCACGCCGATCATCGTCGACGGCACCCGTCCGGTCATCCTCGGCGGCGGCCTGCTCGCCGTGCTGCTCGGGATCATCGCTTACCGGCAGATGGACGAGCGGCGCACCGAGAAGATCTTCAGCGACCTGCGCAACGCGCTGCGCCGCAACCCGCGCCGCGTCAACGGCTTCCTGATCGCCATCGAGGGCACCACCGCGGTCAACACCGCCGAGCAGGCCGCTCGCCTCGCGCGGTGGCTCGGCACCGGCACCCGGCCGGTTGTCCTCACCGCCGATCCGGCGCTCGGCGAACAGCGCTTCCGCACGCTCGTCTCGGACGCGGCGCTCACCGGGGTGCGCGCGCAGGCGCTCGTCGCCGCGGCCGTGCGCGCTGAGCTGGTGGAACGCCAGATCCAGCCCGCGCTCGACGCCGGGTCCGTGGTCGTCATGGAACGCTTTGTCGACTCCCCGCTCGCGTCGCTGTCCGCGGCGGGCGAGCTGGACCGCGACGAGCTGGAAGGCCTGGTCGACTGGGCCACCGGACGTCTCCGCCCGGACCTCACCGTGCTGCTCGACTCCGAGCATCCGGATGACCCGCAGCCGTCGCTGAAGGACCAGCTCTGGGTGCAGAAGCTGCTCGCCGAGATGGCCGCCGCCGACCCGGACCGGTACGTGGTGGTCGACGCCGAGGGCTCCGACGGCGACGTCGCGGGCCGCGTCCGCAGCGCCGTCCAGTCGGTCTTCGTCGGCTCGCTCGCCGGGCTCGCGCCCGCGGAACCGCCGGAGGAAGAGCCCGAAGACGCGGCTGTCGCGGACGTCGCCGAGGCGGCGGCCGCCGAAGCGGAAGCGACGCAGAACGGCGCGGACGCGCTGCCCGCGGTGTCTAAAGTGGAGGATCGGTGACGACCCCGATCGGTGTCTGGACTGAGCTTGTCGGCCAGGATCCTGCCGTGGAAACGCTGTCCGCCGCGGCAGCCGCGGCGGCCAAGATCGTTGCCGGAGAAGCTGTCGCGCCAGCGGCGATGACACACGCCTGGCTGCTGACCGGACCGCCGGGATCCGGCCGTTCGGTCGCCGCGCGCACATTCGCCGCGGCCCTGCAGTGCAGCACCGGGACCGGTTGCGGCGCTTGCCCCGGCTGCCGTACGACGATGGCCGGGACCCACGCGGACGTGCGGCTGGTCGTCCCGGAAGGACTGTCCATTTCGGTCGCTGAGATGCGCGCGCTCGTGCAAGCGGCGGCGCGCCGGCCGACGACCGGTGAGTGGCAGGTCGTGATCATCGAGGACGCCGACCGGCTCACCGAGGGCGCTTCGAACGCGCTGCTCAAGGCCGTGGAAGAGCCGCCCGCCCGCACAGTTTTCCTGTTGTGCGCGCCGTCGGATCACCCGGAGGACGTCTCGGTCACCATCCGTTCGCGGTGCCGGTTGGTTCCGCTGCGCACCCCGCCCGCCGAGGCGATCGCGCAGGTGCTGATCTCCCGGGACGGCGTCGAGCCTGAGCGCGCCAACTGGGCCGCAGCGGTGTGCAACGGCCACGTCGGCCGCGCGCGTCGCCTCGCCACCGATGAAGCCGCTCGGCAGCGTCGCGCCACCGTGCTGCGGATTCCGCTCGGATTGCGCCGTCCGGACGACGTTTTCACCAGCGCTGACCAGCTGATCAGCGCGGCGGAAGCGGACGCGGGCGAGGAAAGCAAGGGACGCGACGAGCAGGAACGTTCCGAACTGCGTACCGCGATGGGCGGCGACGGCACTGGCAAGGGCGTCGCCGGAGCGAAACGCGCCGCCGAGGCCGCGGTCAAGCAGCTGGAGAAGCGCCAGAAGTCCCGCGCGACGCGAACCCAGCGCGACACGCTCGACCTCGCGTTGGTCGACCTGGCAGGCTTCTACCGCGACGTCCTGGTGACGACCACGCGTTCCGGCGCGACGTTGACGCATCCAGACCACGCGGACCAGATCAACTCGGCCGCGGCTTCCTGGTCGCCGGAGTCGACGCTGCGCCGCCTGGAAGCCGTGCTGGAGTGCCGCGAGGCGATCGGGCTGAACGTGAAGCCGCGGATCGCCGTGGAAGCCATGGTCACCACCCTCCGCCAAGGCTGACCTCGTGAGTGCCGATCACGGTTAGAACCGGGATTGCCGCTCACGAAAACGGCCCCCTCGCCAGCCAGCGAGAGGGCCGTTTCCTTGCCTGGGGTCAGTCGCGCGGATGCGGCGACGGCTTGAACGGCGTGTCCGGACCGCCGGTCGGCCGCTTCAGCACCAGCGCGGGACGCCGCCGGTTCGGGAACGCCGCCACCATCACGACGCCCATCAGCAGCATCGCCGTGCCCGTCCAGAACAGCGGCACCGTGTCGTACGCGCCGTTCGTGTAGGCCAGGTGCTTCACCGGACCCGCCGGTGCGGCACCGCCCTGCGGCGGGGCAGGCGGAGTCGTCGTCGAACCACACACGACGCCGCCGGTCGGGGCATAGGCGCGGGCGATCTGCTCGCCGAGCGACAACTGCGCCAGCGACGAGGGCAGGTTGTCGCCCGCCTGCTTCGGCAGCAGGTCCTTCAGGTTCTTCGTCGGCAGCACCTGCACGTCGAGCAGCCGCGCGGCCGCGCCCAGCTGGTAGCCCTTGAACGGTGTGGTCGCCTCGGACTGCTTCTGGTCCAGGTTCGCGATGCTCAGCCGCAGCACGCCGAGGTCGAGCACCTTCCCGGTGGTGTCGCCGAGCTGCTGCAGGCCCTTCGTCGCGGTGGCGACGAGACCGCCGACCACCGGCACGTTGTCCAGCGCGCCGAACTGGTCGCTCAGCTGCGAGAGCGGCAGGCCGATCGGGATGTCCTTGGTCGGGTGCGCCGCGTCGAGCGTGTACAGCGTCTTGCCGCCGGCCGCGATGGTGATCACCGGAGCCTGGTAGTCCACCTTGGACGTCTTCGCGTCGCCAGTGGAGGTGACGGTGAGCGTCGGCTGGCTGGCCACCTTGAGGTTCAGCTCGAGCGGGGTGCCCTTGAGGATGTTGATGTCCGCCGCCTGGAGCGTGGACCTCGACTGCACCGCCTTGTTCTTCGAACCGGGAATGTCGACAAGCTTGACCTGCGACCGCGACGACAGCGTGTTCGGCAGGCTCAGCAGCGACCCGGTACCCGCGGCGGGCGTCTGGCCGCTGCCGGGCAGCAGGCCGCCGAGGCTCTGCAGCCCGCTCTTCGGGTCGAAGCCCTGCGCGAGCTGGGTGCCCTGCGGCAGGTTCAGCCCGCCGCTGCCGAGCAACGGGACCTGCGGCAACGTCGGGATGACGTTCAGCAGCGACAGGCTCGCGACGGACGTGCTGGCGTCGGCGATCGTGTCCACGCACGGGCCGAGCGATTCGCTCCAGCGGGCGTGCGCGGTGCCGTTGAGCAGCCCGACGTTGAGCAGCGGGTTCGACGGCGCGTTCAGGCCCCCGCTGATCTCCTTCGGGTTGTCCGGCAGCGCGGTCTGCACGAGGCTGCCCGGCGTCTGCGGAGCCTGGCCCCCGACGGCCAGCCCGAACGGAGACGACTGCGCGATCGACTTCTCGTAGGCCAGGTAGGCCTCCGAGTTCGCCGACGCGCTGGACAGGCCCATGCCCGCCTCGAGCGCGGACTGCTTCGGCAGCGTCTGGCCGAAGCCGGGAAGGATCGTGCTCGTGGTGACCGAGTTCGGCAGCAACCGCAGAACGCCGAGCGCCGTGCCCGCGTCGCCCACCGCGTGCCCGAGCGGCTGCGGCCCGATGGGCGCGGACGCGGGCGGCTGCGAGGGGTTGTTCGGCTGCGGGATCGGCGTCGTCGGAATCTCCTGCGCACCGGCCGGCGCGGCCAGGAGCAGCAGCAACGCGGCAGTTGCGGGTACCGCCAGCGCACGGGGCAGTCTTCGCTGCATGTGCCGGGTCCTCCAGTGGATCGCCGGGTCGGGGGGTGAGACCGAAGTCATAGGAGCCTAACGACGCGGCCCCCGCAAGGTGACGCACCACGCCTCCGCTACACTGATGACCGTCGCACAGCGGCATGCCGCCTTAGCTCAGTCGGCCAGAGCGATTCACTCGTAATGAATAGGTCGGGGGTTCGATTCCCCCAGGCGGCTCCGCAGGTCAGGCCCCATCCGAGACACTTCGGATGGGGCCTGACTCGTGTGGCGGGTGGCTAAGTGGGTGACCAGGACGCCTGGCCGGGAGAAGAAGGAACCTCCACAGGTTCACCCGTCCGGGGAGGATCCTGGTTTCTCGCCGTCACGCCCGGCCAAGCACTAGTTCATCCGGCTGAGCCGTGCCTGGAAGAACGCGGTCAGGTAGTCACGGAAGAACTCGAGCGACGCGGTCGCGTCCCCGCTGCCGTACTGCCGTCGCCACGTGGCGGGCGGCACTTTGTCCTTCTGGTTGAGCAGGACCGTGAGATAGCCGTTGTCGGTCGACGACGAGTGCCCGGTCCGCGGCAGGTGCCTGCGTTCCTTCCAGCCGGTCAGTGTCGGCCAGCCCGCGTCCCAGCCCGCGCCGAACTGCTGTTCCCCGATCGGACTGGTGAGCAGCGCGAACGGGCGGTCCAGGGCGACCGGTCGGGAGAGCGGTCCGTCCAGGGAGACGCCCGCCTTGACCCGCCGGTCCGCGGCCATCGTGAACGCGGTCGCCCCGCCGCCCGCGGAGTGCCCGGCCATGCCGACGCGAGCCCGGTCGATCCGCGGCGAGCGTTGCCCGAGCACCGTGTCCACCACGAACGAAATGTCCTTCGCCCGGTTCTCCATCGCCGCGGGCCACGGTTCGCCAGGGGCCTGACACGCGATGCACTGCACCAGCCGGCCGCCCGGGAACTCGACGTTGTAGGCCTCATATGCGTGGTCGACCGCCGCGACGACGAACCCGTTGGCGGCCAGGTTCTCGGCCAACGTCGTGAGCGTCGTGCGGCTGTTGCCCGCGCCGGGGGAGAGCAGCACGAGTGGCCAGCCACGGCCGGCGGACGGCAGTGCGGGCGCGTCCTTCCGCGCATGCACGCCGACCCGTTGCACTGCGTCCGCCGGAAGGTCCAGCCCGAGGCCCTTGACCGTCGCCGCGGACTCGGCGGCGGTCAGGTACTGGGCCCGCTCGCCAATCGGGAACGCGGGATACCACAGGGAAACCATGAGTTCGCGGCGTTCGGACGGTACCCAGGGGTCAGCCCGGCTGGTGTCGGTCAGGTGGAGGGTGCGCAATCCGAGCGGATACTTGCCTTCCGGGCTGAGCAGTGCGGCGGGCTCGGCGGCCGACGCTGGGGCGGCCAGCCCTAGCAACAACACCGCCACGACGGTAAGAAACCGAAATCTGAGCATGCTGGACAGCGTGTCGACCGGCCGCCCGCCGCACATTGCCCGTCCGGCCCGCGTTACCCCCGACTTTCGGCAGAACCGCTTCGTTCGGCGAGCAATTCCAACCCGCCGGACCCGAGCCGCAACACGGACGGGACCAGTTCCGTCGTCTCGTACGGCGAACTGAGCACCTGCTCCCGGACGGTGTCCGCCAAACCGGAGCCCTCCCTCGCGACGTACATCTCGTCCGGGCAGGGCAGACCGACGATCAAGTCTCCCGTTCCGAGATGCGGCGTCAGTTGGGCGTGCAGATCGGGCAGCGCGAGTGCGGACGCCGCCAGCTGGTTTTCCCTGGCGAGCGAGACCAGTACGTCCTCGCCCGAACTGCGGACCTCGAACTTCAGCCCGCGGACCAGGCTGCTGAACCCGACGTCGAGCAGTTTCTCGAGCGGTGCACCCATTTCCTCCTGCTGATGCCGGGTGATGTGGTGCATCCCGATTTTGCCCTCGGGCGTCCGCGACACCACCGCGAGCGCGACCGACAACTTGCCGGGCACGAGTGGGCGATGCGGGAGTGCGTCGAGCAGCCCGGCGCGTGGCGAGGACGCGCTCCAGAGGACCGGCAGAATCTCCTCGGCGCTTTTCCGTTGCTCGGCTTCGGCCATTGCGGTGCGGGCTTCGGCGAAGGCACGGTCCCATTCACCGGGACCTGGCCGGGCGAAGCTGTAAGTGCATTCGGCCTTCCGGAAATTCTTGGCCATGAATTTCTGGTCCGCCGCGGAAGGCTGCCATTCGCTGTACACGGCCAAAACCGCGGACCCGCGCACCTTGTGCTGCTGCCGGATGCTCGCCCACGCCTGCTCGACCGCGTCCTCGGCCTGGGTGGGCGCGCTCGCCAGCACTGGTTCGGGGAGACCTTTGCTCCGGAAGACGACGAGGTTCTGGGAAACGTCATCGTTCATGAGAATTCCGCCAGGGAAAAGGATCTTCGCATGCGTCCTAACTACCACAACCGGCGCGCAGTCCGGCGAGGCTGAACGACAGCGTGCGCCGCCACGCGTCCGGGGTTGCCTCGACGGTCTCGCGCACGATCAGCGCGTTCGTGAAGATCAGCAGCATCAGATCGTCGGACGTGACATCCGGGCGCAGCGTCCCGGACTGTTGCGCGCGTTCGAGCAGCCGGACCGATTTGGCGAGTTCGGCCGTGCAGCGCGCGGTCAGTTCAGGCGCGTCCTGGAGTTGCCTGCTGATCGCGTCCCGGAACGCGGGGTCGTCGGCTTGCTGTTCGCACAGGACGGTCACGTAGGTGACGAACGATTCCCACGGATCGTCGACCGCCTCCGCCCGGCGCATCGCCTCGTCCATCCGCTCGGCGACCAGTTCCGGCATCACCGCGTCGATCAGCGCTTCCCGCCCGCCGAAGCGGTTGTAGAGGGTTCCGGCGCTGACGCCCGCCCGCTGCGCGATCTCCTCCAGCGGCACCGTCAAACCCTTCTCCCGGAAGGCTTCCGCCGCCGCGGTGAGAAGCCGCTCCTGGTTGCGGCGGGCGTCTCGGCGCAGCGTGGGCTTCCCCTCCGTTTTCACCAGGTCATCGTAGGTCCGCGGGAGGAAGTTGACAACGTCCTCAACTTGGCGCCAAAGTTGAGGCCGACATCAACTTACGGAGGTTCCGTGGCCAAGACCCTCGTTCTCCTCGGTGCCGGCACCGGCCTTGGTCCCGCGATCGCCCGGCGCTTCGGCGGTGCGGGATTTCGGGTCGCGCTTGTCGCGCGCAACCACGAACGGCTTGCCGCGCTGGCTGATCAGCTGGGCGCGGAAGGCGTCGAAGCCGCGGCGTTTCCAGCGGATCTGGCGCGTCCGGCGGAGATTCCGGCGCTGGTCGACGCGATCCGGAACCGCTTCGCGCGGATCGACGTGGTGTCGTACGCGCCTTTGGATCTGAACGGATTCACGCCCGCTGCCGAGCTGACGACCACGACCGCGCAGCGGCTGCTCGACCTGTATTTCCTCACCCCGATCGCCTTGGTCCAGGCCGTGGCGGGGGAACTGCGCGCCCGCGGCGAGGGCAGCATTTTGATCAGCCAGAGCGTCTCGGCCACTCAGCCCGCGCCTGTCCTCAGCGGCATCGGCCCGGCGATGGCCGCGACCCGTAACTACATCCAGAGTCTGGCGGCCGAAATCGCGCCCGACGGGGTGCACGCGGCGACGCTCCAAATCGGAGCCATGATCCGCGGCAGCGGCGTCCACGCCGCACTGCTGTCGGGTGCGATCGCACCCAATTCGGAGTTTCCGGAGATCGATCCGGCCGATATCGCGGAGGCGCTGTGGGAGCTGCACGCCAAGCGCGACACTTCCGATCTTCAGCTTCCGTAAGGGAATTACTCGGCCAGATGTCCTTCCGGGGCAGCGGATTCCGGGATCGGCTCGCCGACGCCAGTCGTCAGCAGCGCGTGCAAGCTCGTGTTGACGCAGTTCGTCCAGCCCCGCGAGCACTCGCGGTAGCAAGCCTGGTCCGGAGTGAGGCCGTGGTGCGTGAAGCGCAGCGTCGTTCCGGTCGGGCCCGGCGAGATGTCGAAGCTCATCCGGGTGCCGGTCCATTCGTCGTGCTGGTCGACGAAGGCGACGTACGCGTCCTCGACGTGCCAGGCGACGCGACGGCCGGGCACGAGTTCCGTGACGCGGATCTGGGTCGACGGGATTCCCTAGTCCACAAAAGAAAACGCGTCACCGACCGCGGTCGCAGTGCCGGTGATCGTCTTGCTGAACCAGCCGCGGACGTCGGTGACCGCGGCGAAGACCTCCTCGGGGGTGCGATCAACGGTCAGTTCGGTGGTGAAGGAGTTCATCGGACTTCCCTTCGCGAGATAATGCAACTAGTCGGTTGCGACACTATGGCAACCGACCGGTTGCGTCAATGGGGTGTGGTTGCCTAGGCTCGGCCCGGAAGGAGCACGACATGGGGTTTCCCGACCGCATCGAGCGGACGGTCGAGCTGGCGCAGCCGCCCGCGGCGGTGTGGACGGCGCTGACCACGGCGGACGGCCTGAGCGCCTGGTTCGGCGACGAGGCCGAGATCGACCTGCGTCCGGGCGGGCTCGGCCGCGTCGCGTGGATCGGCGACCGCAGTGCCGAGATCCGGGTCGAGCGCGTCGAGGAGCCGGCGGTGTTCGGCTTCACCTGGCAGGTCGACGGGATGCCGGAGGACGACCCGCGCCGCACGTATGTCGAGTTCACGCTGCGGGCAGACGGCGGCGGGACCCAGCTCACCGTCGTCGAATCCGGGTTCGCGCAGCTGCCGGACAGCCAGTACCCGGCGACCTACCGTTCGCACGTCGAAGGCTGGGCGCGCGAACTGGACGAGCTGGCGGCCAGTCTCGATGGCAGCTGACTCCGAAGCGGTCGCCGAGCAGGTTTTCTCCGCGCTCGCCGATCCGACCCGGCGTGCGATCCTCGCCGAGCTGGCCGCGCGCGGTCCGGCGACGGCGACGGATCTGGCGGCGCGGCTCCCGATCACGCGGCAGGCGATCGCCAAGCACCTCGGCCTGCTGTCCGACGCCGGGCTGGTCGCCGCGGAACCCGGAGAACGCCGCCGGGTGCGGTACCGGCTCGATTCCGCGCCGATGCGCGTCGCGCAGCAGTTCCTCGCCGCGCTCGCGCGGGACTGGGACGGTCCGCTCGCCGCGCTGCGGGCTCATCTCGACCGCGAAGAATGACCCGCGATTTCACTCATCTGAGGGACGGAGTCGGCCGACTGGCCAGCCGCAAAGGACCGGAAGAACGAGGGCGGGGCATACCAGTCTCGGTTGACTGGAAGCCATGAACAGCGTGCGGAACAAGGCGGTACTGGCCGCGACCGGGATCGCGGCTCTGGCCACGGTCGCGTCGTGCGGCCTCGGTGCCTCGATCGAGGAGAAGTCGAACGGCCACGTGAAGGCGGTTTCCTACGACAACGGAAAGCAGGGCAAAGCCAACGCGGACGCCCGGCTCCCGTCGTGGGTGCCCGACGACGCGAAGTCGGTCACCGAACTGATCCGCACCACCGGTTCGGAACGGATTCTGCGCTATCAGCCAGGTCCGTCGGACCTGCCCGAGCTGTGCAAGCCGGGAAAGGCCGAGGCGAAGGCTCCGACGCTCGCCGCGGACTGGTGGCCGGCGGGCGAGCACAAGCGGATGGACAAGGACTGCGGCGGCTGGCACGTCGCGGTCGAGACCGACGGGGTGTTCGCCTACCAGGCCGAAACGGTGGCCAACGCGGACAAATAACAGTGGCCGCCCCGAAACCAGGGCGGCCACTGTCTGTCCTCTGTGGTCAGTTGGCGGGCGGCGTCAGCTTCAGCACCGTCGCGGTGGCTTGCCCGCGCGGGGTGCGGTAGCTGATTTCCTCGCCTGCCTTCGCGTTGGCCAGCGCGAGGCCGAGCGGGCTGTCCGAGGTGATCGCGTCGGCGTCCTCGCCGGGAAGGGTCACCACAGTGAACTCTTCCTCGTCACCGTCGGAAAAACGCAGCGAAACCCGCGTGCCGTCGGGAAGCAGCGAGCTGTCGTACGCGCCGTGCTCCAGCTTCGCGGTGACGTCGGCGATCTGCCGGTCCAGTCGCGCCGCTGCCTCGGCGCGGTCGATCACGTCCGCCTGGTCGGCGGCGTCCCCCGTGCGTTCCTGCTCGCCCGGCTGCGGCGATAGCGCCTCGCGTTGCGCGCGCAGATCCGCGATTTCCTTCTCCAGCTGACGGCGTGCCGCCTCGCTGAGCCCCTTGTCCCCTGAGATCACCATGCCGGGCATTGTCCGCTGCGCGGACCGGGGTGGCCAATCCGGTTTTTCACCCGCCGGAAGACGTTGGGACGGCTGGCCTAGGATTCAGGGCTGCCGTCCTGACAAACGTAACGAGGATCACCGTGAGCGCCGTACCCGGTCGCAGCACCCAGCTGTCGCCCAACCAGTTGCAGAAACAGGAACTGATCGTCGAAGCGGCTCGCAAGGTCCTCGCCCGCGAAGGGCTCGCCGGCTGCACGGTACGCGCGATCGCCGAGGCCGGACCGCTCACCAAGAGCGCGATCCACTACTACTTCGCCGACATCGACGTGCTCATCGACCGGGCGATGGCCGCGCACATCAACACTTTCGCCGCGGAATTGCGCAAGGTCGCGGACAAGCACTCCGACCCGCGCAAACGGCTTTTCGCGGTCACCGAGGCCTACCTTGCCGAATTCGCCGACCACCCGCGCGGTGCGTTCCTCTGGTTCGAGTACTGGATCGCGGCCGGCCGCGCGCAGCATCCGCAGGCGATCGACGCCATGCTCACCTCGATCACCGAACTGCTCGTCGAACTCCTCGGCCCGCTCGACGTCGACGATCCGCGCGCCCGCGCCCGTTCACTGCTGAGCTATCTGCTCGGCGCGGTGGTGCAGCAACGCGTCCGGCCGAGGTCGTCCGCAAGCCTCCGCGGCGACATCGAGGCGCTCTGCTTCGCCGGGTATCGCTGACGCCGCTTAGGCTCCTGGCATGCCTTTGTTCTCCTTGGACGGCGTCAGCCCGCAGGTCCACCCGGACGCCTGGATCGCCCCCACCGCCACCCTGATCGGCAACGTGACCGTCGAGAAGGACGCTTCGGTCTGGTACGGCGCGGTGATCCGCGCGGACTTCGGCCCGATCGTCATCCGCGAGGGCGCGAACATCCAGGACAACTCGGTGATCCACTCCGGACCCGAGATGACCGAGGTCGGCCGCAACGTCACCGTCGGGCACCAGTGCCTCGTGCACGACTGCACGGTCGGCGAACAGGCGTTGATCGGCAACGGTTCCACGGTGCTCGACCGCGCGGTGATCGGACCGCGCGCGTTCGTCGCCGCGGGGTCGACGGTCACACCGGGCACCGAGGTCCCGGCGGAGACGATCGCGATGGGCAGCCCGGCGAAGAAGTTCGTGGAGCTCACCGATTCCGCTCGCGTGTGGGTCGACCACAACGCGGCGGTCTACCAGGAACTCGCCCGGCGGCACCGCGGCGGTCTGGAGCAGGTCTGAGCGCTTCCCGCGGACCGGACGGGGCTGGCGCGGTGCACTAAACTTCGTCCCGCAGCAGCGACTGGCGCCATTCAAGAGGTGGAGCACCACCGGGGAGCGACGACGAGGCCGGCACCGCGCGCCTGGGTGCGGGCCACTGCAGAGCCGGAGTACGCCATGACACACCAGCCCGCCCTGTCCGCACTGTCCGCGGCGGACCCGCAGATCGCCGGCCTGGTCGAGGACGAGGCGAAACGCCAGCACGACAAGATCCGCCTGATCGCGTCCGAGAACTACGTTTCGCAGGCGGTGCTCGAAGCCACCGGCAGCGTGCTCACCAACAAGTACTCCGAGGGCTACGCCGGCAAGCGCTACTACGAGGGCCAGCAGTTCATCGACCAGGTCGAGCAGGTGGCGATCGAGCGCGCGAAGGCCGTCTTCGGCGCCGACCACGCGAACGTCCAGCCGTACTCCGGTTCCCCGGCCAACCTCGCGGTGTACCTGGCGTTCGCCAAGCCGGGCGACACCGTGCTCGGCATGGCGCTGCCCGACGGCGGCCACCTCACGCACGGCTGGAGCGTGTCCGCGACCGGCAAGTGGTTCACGCCGGTCCGCTACGGCGTCCGGAAGGAAACCGGCCGCGTCGACCTCGACCAGGTCCGCGACCTCGCCCGCCAGCACCGGCCGAAGCTGATCTTCGCGGGCGGCACCGCCATCCCGCGCACCATCGACTTCCCGGCGTTCGCCGAGATCGCCCGCGAGGTCGACGCCGTGCTGGTCGCCGACATCGCGCACATCGCCGGCCTGATCGCGGGCGGCGCGCACCCGTCGCCGGTCGGCCACGCGCAGGTCATCACCACGACCACGCACAAGACGCTGCGCGGTCCGCGCGGCGCGATGATCCTTTCCGACGCCGAGCACGCGAAGGCCGTCGACAAGGCGGTGTTCCCCGGTCTGCAGGGCGGCCCGCACAACCACACGACGGCCGCCATCGCGGTCGCGCTGGGGGAGGCGCAGCAGCCGTCGTTCTCCGAGTACGCGCACACCATCGTCGCGAACGCGAAGGCGCTGGCCGAAGCGCTGGTCGAGCGCGGGTACGACCTCGTCTCCGGTGGCACGGACAACCATCTGCTGCTGATCGACCTGACGAACAAGGCGGTGCCGGGCAAGCCCGCCGCGCAGGCGCTGGACCGCGCGGGCATCGAGCTGAACTACAACACCGTGCCGTTCGACCCGCGCAAGCCGTTCGACCCGTCCGGCATCCGGCTGGGCACGTCTGCGATCACCACCCGCGGGCTCAAGCCGGAGCACCAGGTGCAGGTCGCGGACTGGATCGACCGGACGGTGACCGCCGCGGCCGCGCAGCAGGACGGCGCGCTGGACACGATCGCCGCGGAGATCCGCGAGTTCCTGCAGCCGTTCCCGATCCCGGGGTACAGCGAGTGAGGTCGTGAGTGGCGATCACGGTTCTAACCGTGATCGCCACTCACGAGTTGTTAAGCCGCGCCGCCTGCCTGATCAAGTGATCGCGCTCGGCCGCATTGGGTGCTTTCTCCGCCGCTTCGCGGTACAGCCGCGCGGCGGTCGCCAGATCCCCGTCGCGTTCGTGCAGGTAGGCCGCCACCGCGCGATACCGCGGCAGCTTCTCGTCCAGTTCCGCCAGCGCCTTCAGCCCGGCCCGAGGCCCGTCCGCCTCGCCGACCGCGACCGCCCGGTTGAGCCGGACGATCGGGCTGTCGGTCAGCGCGAGGAGTTCGTCGTACCACTCGACGATCTGCACCCAGTCGGTTTCCTCCGCCGCGAGAGCGTCGGCGTGCAGCGCGGCGATCGCGGCTTGGGCCTGGTACTCGCCGAGCTGGTCGCGGGCCAGTGCCGCCTGGAGGATGTCGACGCCCTCGGCGATCAGCCGGGTGTCCCAAACACCGCGGTCCTGTTCGGCGAGCGGCACGAGGCTGCCGTCCGGCTTCGTTCGCGCGGCCCGGCGGGCGTGGTGCAGCAGCATCAACGCGAGCAGACCGGCCACTTCCGGATGGTCGAATCCCGCCGCGAGCTGCCGGGTCAGCCGGATGGCCTCGGCGGCGAGGTCGAGTTCGCCGGAGTAGCCCTCGTTGAACACCAGATACAGCACGCGCAGCACGGTCGCGACGTCGCCGGGCGCGTCGAAGCGCACGGTGGACACCGTCTTCTTCGCGCGGCTGATCCGTTGCGCCATCGTCGCTTCCGGCACCAGATACGCCTGCGCGATCTGCTTTGTGGTCAGCCCGCCGACCGCGCGCAGGGTGAGCGCGACGGCTGACGACGGCGTCAAAGACGGGTGCGCGCACAGGAAGTAGAGCTGGAGCGAATCGTCCACTGCGGACGCCGGACCGGGTCGCGGCTCGGCGTCCATCGCCACTTCCCGGCCCCGGCGCGAGGATTCCGACCGCGTGGCGTCGAGGAACCGGCGCCACGCGGCCGCGATGAGCCACGCCTTCGGGTCGCGCGGCGGGTCGTCCCGCCACGCGTCCAATGCGCGGATCAGCGCTTCCTGCACGGCATCCTCGGCCGACGCGAAGTCCGCTCCGCGCCGGACGAGGATGCCGATCACCGCGGGCACGAGCTCCCGCAGCAACTCCTCGTTCACTCGGTCACCGAGGGAGTCACGCCGTAGCAGGGGCGCAGTTCGAGCCATTCGTGGATCGGCTTGCCGCCCGCGCCGGGAGCAGCGGAGAGCTCTCCGGCCAGTTCGAGCGCGCGCTCGTAGCTGTCGACGTCGATGATCATCCAGCCCGCGATGACGTCCTTGGTCTCGGCGAACGGGCCGTCGGTGACCGGCGGGCGGCCCTCGCCGTCGAAGCGGACCCAGGTGCCTTCCGAGGACAGGGCCTGCTCGCTGACGAACTCGCCGGTCTCCACGAGCCGGTCCGCGAAGTCGCGCATGTACTGGATGTGGGCGGTGACCTCCTCGGGCGTCCACTGGTCCATCGGGACGTCGTTCACCGAAGCCGGCGCGCCGCGGTAGTGCTTGAGCAGCAGGTACTTGGCCATCGTGGTTCTCCTTCGTGCTGGTGGCGGCTCCTTGCCGGCCACGTTCGCGCCAGGGACGGAGCCGTCCGCCCGTTCTCGACATCGCCCGGCGAGAGATTAGCGTCACACGATATTTGGTTGATGAATGCAAGCTTTTCAGGAACAGTTGTGGCGAGCAAGTAGTTGAGAGATACAAGCAACTAGTACGGCGCTGAGGGAGACCACCATGAGCGACACCGCCACTGCGGAAGGGGGCGCCACCACGAACGGACGGCTTTCACACCGGCAGATCCTCACGGTTCTGTCCGGACTGATGCTCGGCATGTTCCTGGCGGCCCTCGACCAGACCATCGTGTCCTCGGCGATGAAGACCATCGCCGACGAACTGCACGGACAGAGCCTCCAGGCCTGGGCCACCACCGCCTACCTGATCACCGCGACGCTTTCCACGCCGCTGTACGGCAAGCTGTCCGACCTCTTCGGCCGCAAGCCGATGTACCTGACCGCGATCTCGCTGTTCCTCGCCGGTTCGCTGGCGAGCGCGATGGCCGGATCGATGTACGAACTGGCCGCGTTCCGCGCGTTCCAGGGCCTTGGCGCCGGCGGACTGATGTCGCTCGCGCTGGCGATCATCACCGACATCACCTCGCCGCGGGAACGCAGCCGCTACCAGGGCTACTTCATGGCCGTGTTCGGCGTCTCGAGCGTCGCGGGCCCGGTCGTCGGCGGGTTCTTCGCCGGACTCGACTCGTTCGCCGGCCTCACCGGCTGGCGCTGGGTGTTCATGGTGAACGTCCCGATCGCGCTTGCCGCGCTGGTCGTCGTGAGCAAGGTGCTGAACCTCCCGCACACCCGCGTCGACCAGAAGGTCGACTTCCTCGGAGCGGGCGCGCTGACGGTCGGCCTCGTGCCGCTGCTGCTCGTCGCTGAGCAGGGCCGCGAATGGGGATGGGGTTCGCCCGCGTCGCTGGCGATGTACCTGGTCGGCGCGCTCGGCGTGGCCCTGTTCGTCTGGCAGGAACGCCGGATGGGCGACGCCGCGCTGCTGCCGCTGCGGCTGTTCCGCAGCGGGGTGTTCCGGGTGTCGACGCTGGTCACCGTGATCCAGGGCATCGGGATGTTCGGCGCGATGATGTCGCTGCCGCTGTACCTGCAGATCGTCAAGGGCGCGACGCCGACCCAGGCCGGGCTGCAGATGCTGCCGCTCACCCTCGGGATCATGGTCGCGAGCCTCGGCAGCGGCCGGATCATCACCAGGACCGGCCGGTACAAGGGCTTCGCGGTCGCCGGACTCGGCCTGATGGCCGCGGCGGTGTACGCGTTCTCGATGATCGGGGTGGACACCGCGCTCGGCGTGGTCATGGCCATCGCGTTCGTCCTCGGTCTCGGCCTCGGCTCGACCATGCAGACGCTGACCCTTGCCGCCACGAACGACGTCACGCCCCGCGACATCGGCGTCGCGACCTCGTCGGTCACGTTCTTCCGGCAGATCGGCGGCACGGCGGGCACCGCGGTGTTCCTGTCGATCCTGTTCAGCACGGTCGGCGACCGGATCGCGGCGGCGGTCCGCTCGGCGATGGCCTCCCCGGCCTACACCGCGGCGCTCGCGCAGCACCCGGAGTTCGCCCGGCAGATGGCGAGCGGCGGGCTCGACGTGAACGACACCTCGTTCCTGTCGACGCTCGACCCGGTGCTCGCCCGGCCGATCCTCGAAGGGTTCTCCAGCTCGATGAGCACGGTATTCCTGATCGGCGGCGCGGTGCTGACCGTCGGGTTCGCGCTGGTCTGGCTGCTGCGGGAGAAGCCGCTCTCGGACAAGTCGGCCATGGAGCAGCGCGCCGAGCAGGAAGCGGGCGAACTGGCCCTCGCGGGCTGAGCGGGCAGTAAAAAGGGGCCGTCCACCAGGCAGGTGGACGGCCCCTTTTCGCGTGCGTCAGTGGTGCTCTTCGCCGTTGATCTCTTCCTTGGCGAGGCGGTCCTTCTCGCGCTCGTACGAACGGGCGATCTCCGACTCGGCGTCGGCGCGGCTCACCCAGGACGAGCCCTCGACGCTCTTGCCCGGCTCGAGGTCCTTGTAGACCTCGAAGAAGTGCTGGATCTCGAGCTTGTGGAACTCGTTCAGGTGGTGGATGTCGCGCAGGTGCTCAAGGCGCGGGTCGTTCGTCGGGACGGCGAGGACCTTGTCGTCCGGGCCCTTCTCGTCGGTCATCCGGAACATGCCGATCGCGCGGCAGCGGATCAGGCAGCCGGGGAACGTCGGCTCCTGGACGAGCACGAGCACGTCGAGCGGGTCGCCGTCCTGGCCGAGCGTGTCGTCGATGAAGCCGTAGTCGGCCGGGTACTGGGTCGCGGTGAACAGGGTCCGGTCGAGCTTGATCCGACCGGTCTTGTGGTCGACCTCGTACTTGTTGCGCTCCCCCTTGGGGATTTCGATCGTGACGTCGAATTCCACGGCCGTCCTCGCTGCTTCTTGAATCTCGGTGTCCCACGCGCTCGTGGGCGGCAACCTAATGACCTCGTTGACGTCACTAGTGTGGACTACGCCCCGTCGGCCGGTCGCGCCGATGTCGGCCAGACGGCATGTGACCTTGGCCCCTCCGGGGGCGGGTGAGAAGGAGTGGTGGGTGCCGGAAAACGACCAGCCGAGGTGGCCCACGGGCGACGAGGACACCTCGTCCCAGGCGGACCGGGCGACCTCCCGCCTCCCCCTGCCCAAGCGCGACGCGGGCGCCACCGCGCAGCTTTCCGTGCCGAATGTCACACCGGGAGACGGACCGGGATCGTGGTTCCGGCCCAAGGTCGAACCGGAGGAGGTCCCCGGGCTCAACGCGCCCTCGGACGCCCCCGCGACGCCGCCGGAACCGCCTAGGTCGAACCTCGCGGACCGGATGAGCGGCACCTCGGTGCCCGCTCGGACCGAGCAGCCGAAACCGCAGGCGCCGTGGGTGCCGGTGGAGGGCCCGACCCGGTTCACGGCCGGGGTGCCGCGGCCGGGCGACAACGCGGGCCGTCCCGACGCTGAGGCGACGGTCGCCGAGGGATCCGCGGAGAAGACTTTTCAGGTTTCGCAGCAGCAGCCGAGGCCGTCCGGGGAAGGGACCGCGGAGCAGACGGTCCGGGCGCAGCCGAACGTTTCGCCTGGTCAGGGTGAGCAGCAGCAGTCCTCGCCCGCGTGGCAGGCCGCGCGGAAGCCGGGGAACTCGCTGTTCGAGCCCGCTGGAGCCGGAGCTTCGGACGAGCGGCAGGGGTGGAATCCGTTCCAGTCCGGCCAGCCCGCCGAGGCCGCCGAGCCCGCGGCGAAGCCAGGGCAGTTCGCCGCGTTCCGGGACGAAACGCCGGGAACGGGCGAAAACAACCAGGGCTGGGCGGCGTTCCGGCCGGTCGTCGCGCGGGACGAACAGGGGCAGGAGCCGGCCAAGGAGGGCTGGACCGCCTTCCGCAACGACTCCGGCGACGCGGCCGGCCCTGCTCAGCCGGGTCGTGGCGGCGACGGGACGCAGGGGGCCCGCGCCGCTGGTCAGGCTCAGTCCGGCCGCGGCGAGGAGCAGAACCACCCGGGCTTCCGGGGCGAATCGGGTCCGGTCCCCGGGTCGGCCGCCGCGCGGCTCAACCCCGCCCAGCCCGGTCGTCCGGGCAATGAAGCTCAGGAACACCGGGGTCAGCCCGAAGGGCGCGGGGACGAACAGGCCAACCGGAACGAATCCGGTTCGGAACCGTGGTCGCAGCAGATCGAGATCCCGGTCCGCCCCGCCCTGCCCGAACCAGCGCCCGGCACTGTCCCGCCGGCGGGCGGCGGCCAGGTGCGGCCGATGCGGATCGATCCGTCCGGAGGCCAGTTCCCGGCCGAGGCGACTGTCGGGATCCCGCGTCCGGCCGAAGGCTTCCGGGTGGCACCCGAGGTGCCGGAGGGGCCGTCCGAGGCGACCGTCGGCATTCCCCGGCCCGCGGACGGATTCGCCGAGCGCCCAGGTCCGGAGCAGATTCCGCCGCGCGCCGATGCGGAGCAGACGCCGCCGGAGCCGCCCGCCGGTGCCGGGCCGGCGCCGGCCGCGGGTGACGCGCCGAAGAAGTCTCGCCGGAAGGCGCTGATCCTGGCGCTCGTCGTGCTGCTTCTGCTGGCCGCCGCGGGCGGCGCGTCGGCCGTGCCCGCCGTGTCCAACCGGCTCGGGTTGCCGTGGGCGCCGAACGCGCCGAAGGGCAGCGCGCCCGACCCCTCCGACGCCAGCCTCGCGCTGCACGGCCCGGACACGTCCGGTCAGGGACCGTCCGCGAACGGTGTCGCCGCGAAGCTCTCCGGGCCGGCTGGGGCGGCCGCGCTTTCGCAGCTCAGCGGCAGCGTGATCGACCCGGCGAACGGCACCGTGCTGTGGGACCACGCGTCGAGCACGCCGCTGACCCCGGCGTCGACCACGAAGATCCTCACCGTCGCCGCGGCGCTGCTCGCGATGGAGCCGACGAAGCGGATCTCCACCAAGATCGTCCAGGGCGCGCAGCCGGGCACGGTCGTCATCGTCGGCGGCGGCGACCCGTCGCTGACCGCGCTGCCGGTCGGCACCGATTCGCCGCTCTACCCGGGCGCGGCGCACGTCGACGACCTCGTCAACCAGGTCAAGAAGGCAGGCGGCGACGTCAAGAAGGTCCAGCTCGACGCGAGCGCCTTCAGCGGTCCGAACACCGCGCCGGGCTGGGAGCCGGGCGACGCGCCGTCGCTGTACGGCGCCCCGATCGTCCCGGCCATGACCGACGGCGGCCGCGGCAACCCGAAGGTCGACGAGACCATGCGCTCGGGCAACCCGGGGACCGCGCTCACCCAGCTCGTCGCGGACAAGCTCGGCGCGAGCCCGGCCGGCGCCGCCAAGGCTCCGGACGGCGCGAAGGTGCTCGGCGAAGTCCAGTCGGCTCCGCTGCCGGATCTCGCGTACGCGCTGCTGCAGATCTCCGACAACGTGCTCGCCGACTCGCTCGGCCGCCAGGTCGCCATGGCCACCGGCGGGGAAGCGTCGTTCGCCGGTGCCTCCGCCGCGGTGAAGAAGGTGTTGGCAGACCACGGTTTCGACGTCAACGGCCTCCAGCTGTTCGACACGAGTGGACTGTCCAATCAGAACAAGGTGCCCGCCAGGCTGCTGGCACAGGTGCTCGCCGCGGCGGCCGGGCCGGACGGCAAGGACCCGAATACGCCGAAGCTGCGTCCGCTGCTGGCGGGCCTTCCGGTCGCGGGCAGCCCGGAAGGCACCCTGCACGGCCGCTACCACTCGGGCGAAACCCAAGGGGGCAAGGGCTGGGTGCGCGCCAAGACCGGCACGCTCACCGGCGTCAACACCCTCGCGGGGTATGTCCTCGACAGCGACAACCGCGTGCTCGCCTTCGCGTTCATGTCCAACGGTTCGGAGAAGAACTCCGGGCAGGCGGCGCTCGACGTGCTGGCGACGGCCTTGCGGGGTTGCGGCTGCAAGTAGCGCGCACTGCGCCGACTCGCTGAACCGGCTCGGCTGAGCTGCCCACAATCTCCGGCCGGAAGGTAGCGTCGGAGGGGTGAGCCAGGAAACCGAGACCCGACGGCGGCCCATGGTCGACTGGGACCGGGCAGCCGCCACCGGCGCGCTGCTGGTGCGCGGCGGCCCGCAGGTCGCGCGCGGCGAAGCGGACCGCGCGGTCGTCGACCTGCGCGAGCTGACCGCCGAGGCGGAAGGGCATGTCCGCGAGCTGACTGGCCTCGGCCAGGACCTGCCGCTGCTGCCGGGCACCGTGGTCGACCGGCCTGGCTGGGTCCGGTCCGCGGCATCGGGTCTCGGCGTGCTCACCGGACGCGCGCTGCCCGCGGCCCAAGGCGGTCCGCTCGGCCCGATCCTGGCGTCCGGCGCCGGCGTGCAGACCGGATTGCTGCTCGCGTTCCTGGCGTCGCGCGTGCTTGGTCAGTACGACCCGTTCGGCGGCCCCGAGAACAAGGGCGAACTGCTGCTCGTCGCGCCGAATGTGGTGGCCGCCGAGCGCGCGATGAAGGTCCCCTCGCACGATTTCCGGCTGTGGGTCTGCCTGCACGAGTGCACGCACCGGCTGCAGTTCACCGCGGTGCCGTGGCTGCGCGACTACTTCGCCGACGAGGTCGAACGGCTCGTGTCCGGGCTCGCGGAGAGCTCCACCGACGGTCTGGCCGAACTGGTCGGCAGGCTGCCCGACGCGCTGCGCAATCGCGGCAAGGGCGGCGGTATCGCGGAGTTGCTGCAATCGCCGAAGGAGCGTTCGGTTTTCGACCGGCTGCTGGCGTTGTCCACGCTGCTGGAGGGCCACGCGGACTACGTGATGGACGCGGTCGGCCCGCAGGTCGTGCCGAGCGTCGAACAGATCCGGGCGCGATTCACCGCGCGACGCCAGGGCGGCGGGCTGTTCGACCGGCTGCTGCGCGCGGTGCTCGGCCTCGACGCGAAGATCCGCCAGTACGAGGAAGGCGCGAAGTTCACGCGGCACGTGGTCGACGCGGTCGGGATGGACGGGTTCAACAAGGTTTGGCGCTCGCCGAACACGTTGCCGACCCGCGCCGAGATCGCCGACCCCGCGGCCTGGGTGCGGCGCCTGCACGGGTGAGCGCGCTCGCCGCGGTCCGGACAGCGGTCCGCGATTTCCTTGCGACAGTCGCTGTCCCCGGCGAAGTGTGCGTCGCGGTGTCGGGCGGCGCGGACTCCCTAGCGCTCGCTGAAGCGACGGCGTACGTCCTTCGGCACCGAGACGTTCGTACGCGGGCGCTCGTCGTCGACCATGGCCTGCAGGCCGATTCAGCCGTCGTTGCGGCCGAAGCGGCAACAGTCGTGAAGAGCCTTGGCATCGACGTCGTCGAAGTGCATGCCGTACACGTCGTGGGCAAAGGCGGTCCCGAAGCAGCCGCGCGCGCCGCGAGGTACCACGCGCTGCGCGAAGCGTTGCCAAACGGCGAAGGGCTCGTACTGCTCGGCCACACCCAAGACGACCAAGCTGAGACGGTGCTGCTCGGTCTAGGTCGCGGTTCTGGACCGCGGTCGCTGGCGGGCATGCGTCCGCACGATCCGCCGTGGGGCCGTCCGCTGCTGGGCATCACTCGCGCGCAAACGGTGGCGGCGTGCACAGAACTCGGCCTAGCGCCGTGGCAAGACCCGCACAACGCCGATCCCCGCTTCACCCGCGTACGGCTGCGTACGGAAGCACTGCCGCTCCTGGAGGACGTGCTGTCGGGTGGAGTCGCTCCAGCTTTAGCCCGTACGGCCGCACAACTGCGCGAGGACACCGAGGCGTTGGACACACTCGCCGCGCGCGTCCACGAGCGCGCGGAGCGCGAAGACGACCTCGACGTAGCCGTGCTCGCAGCCGAGCCCGCTGCGCTGCGCAGACGGGTTCTCCGCAGGTGGCTGCTGGACTCCGGGGTTCGCGAGCTGACCGATGCGCACCTGCGTTCGGTCGACGCGCTCGTGGCCCGCTGGCGGGGTCAGGGCGGAGTGTGGCTGCCGGGCAACTTGGAGGCTCGACGGCGGCGTGGCAGGCTCTCGCTTGCCGGACCCGAACCCACCACCCGAGGGGAATGACCCGTGTACGAGGGCGAGATCGCCTCCGTGCTCATCACCGAGCAGCAGATCAAGGACAAGATCGCGGAGCTGGCGGCGAAAATCGCCGCCGACCACCCGGAAAACGGCCAGGGCGACCTCCTCCTGGTCGGCGTCCTCAAGGGCGCCGTCATGTTCATGACCGACTTCGCGCGGGCGCTTCCGGTGCCGACGCAGCTGGAGTTCATGGCCGTGTCGTCCTACGGGTCTTCGACCTCGTCGTCGGGGGTGGTGCGGATCTTGAAGGACCTCGACCGCGACATCGCCGGGCGCGACGTGCTCATCGTCGAGGACATCGTCGACTCCGGGCTCACCCTGTCCTGGCTGCTGAAGAACCTGGCGAGCCGGAACCCGGCCTCGCTCGAGGTCGTCTCGCTGCTGCGCAAGCCGGAAGCCGTGAAGGTCGAGGTGCCGGTGAAGTACATCGGCTTCGACATCCCCAACGAGTTCGTCGTCGGCTACGGCCTCGACTACGCCGAGCGCTACCGCGACCTGCCCTACATCGGGACGCTCGATCCGCACGTCTACACGTCCGGATAGTCCGGTTCAGCCCGGTTCGCGATAATCCTTTCGGGTGCGGAACCCGGAAGCCCGAAATCGCGTCATAGGGCTCGACCAGGTGCGTTAACCTATGCGAAGACCTATTGCCATGCGGACGAGTGACACCAGCCGACGGGCTGGTCCTCGCGCGGGGGAACGGAGAGAGGGCAGATGGGCAACAACAGCTCGGCGGATGCCGCGGCGTTCAAGAACGCCGCTGTCAACGGCCAGGTCGGGATCGACCCGGATGCCGCGCAGACCGTGCTGAAGAAGATCCGGACCGGACGGGACGCGATCGAAGCTCTCCTGAACAGCGCGGGCACGCTCGCGCAGCCGCCGAAGCTCGGCGCGAACCCGGTCGGCAAGGCGATGGCGACCAAGTTCGTGCAGCGCGCCGACGGCGGCGGCGACTCCTACTCGTCCGCGCTGCAGAACCTGCTCAGCCAGTACCAGGCCGCGGAGGAAGGCATCGTCGCGGCGATGGCCCGCTACCACGAGATCGACCAGTCCGCCGCCGACCCGTTCCGCAACAAGGCCTGACGTCCTAGGGGGATCACGCAGTCATGGCACCGAACACCAACACCTCGGCCCCGGGCGGCTCCGTCCCGGACGGATCGGGCTACAACACCTCCGGCTACGGCACCTCGTCCTCGGTCCCCGCGCCCGGCTCCGCCGTCGCGATGGGCTCGAACTCGGCGGCCAACGACATCGTCGCGTCGGCGCGCAGCAGCTCCGGCGGCTTCGAGATCGGCGGCGACCGCGCGATCGGCAACCCGCCGAACTGGCAGTCGCAGGAGAGCCACCAGCTCTACGTCGGCGCGACCACGGACAACGACCCGGGCACCGCCGAGGCGACCGGGCAGCACTGGGCCAAGCACGGCACCGAGCTGAAGCAGGCGTCCGACGACCTGTACAACGCGATCACCGAACTGGGCAACGTGTGGGTCGGCCACGGTGCCGCGGGTGCGCAGGGCGCGCTCGTGGCGATCGCCAACTCCGGCACGCAGGCCTCTGACGCCGCGCACACGATGGCCGACCGGATGGCCCGCCAGGCCGCCGCGGCCGCCGAGGTCAAGAAGATGCCCGCCCCGCGCGACTACGACCCGAAGCAGGCCATGACGGCCGCGCTCGCGGGCGGCCCGGCCGCGCTGGCCGCGGACCAGAAGGCGCAGGCGGACGCCGCGAACGACGTCAAGGCGCAGCAGGTCGCGTTCTTCAACGCCTACACCCAGGCGATGAGCGAGGTCGACGGCTCCACCCCGAGCTTCGGCCCGGAATCGCTCGGCATGAAGCCGACCGCGACGCACTTCAACGGCAACTCGTTCAACAACGTCAACAACATCGGCCACACCGACGGCCCGGGCGCGCTCGGTTCGCCTGCCAGCTTCGGCACGGTGGGCGCGCACGGCGCGGCCGGCGGTGCGGGGGTCGCCGGGCACGGCGCTCCGGCGCACGTCTCGGCCGACTCGGGCAAGTACGGCACGTCCGGTCTCGAGGGCGGCGCGCTCGCCGGCGGTACCGGAGTGGGCGTCGGCGCCTCTTCCGGCGTCGGTGCGGCCCCGGTCGCGGCCACGCCCGCGAGCACGGGCGGCAGCGGCCTCGGTTCCGCGCTCGGCCTTGGCGCCATCGGCGCGGGCGCCGGGTTCGCCGGCGGCAAGCTCGGCGAGGGCAACCGCAGCGGTTCGCGCAAGGAGGAGGAAGGCAAGACCTCCGCGGCGTCCGAGCACCAGAGCGGGCAGAGCGCCGCGTCGGCGGCTCCGCAGCAGCAGGGCGTCGTCCCGGCGAGCGGCACCATCGGCCAGTCGCAGGGCGGCATGAGCCCGATGGGCGGCATGGGCGGAGCGGGCGCGCACGGCGCGGGCGAAGAGGACGAGGAGCACACGCACGCTTCGTTCCTCATCGAACCGGACCCGGACGACGCGTTCGGGGCCAACCAGGCCACCCCGCCGCCGGTCATCGGCGCGTGGTCGGACGACGACAACTGACGCAGTGCTCGCGGGCGCGTGACCGGACCGGTCACGCGCCCGCGAGCGTTCGCAAACACGTGGGGTAGGGGGTTGGTCGATGCCGAACGCGGAGTTGCTCGCGCCGATCGAGGTGGACTTCCTGTGGGAGTCGGCCGGTTTGGGCGAGCTGCCGTATCCGCTGCGGATCCGTTCGCACGGCGCGACGATGGACGAGCGCTCGGCGCTGCGCACGCGCACACTCGGCGCACTGGCTGACCGGGGGCTCGCGGACGACCGCGGCAGGCCCGCTCCGCACGTCGAGGACTACTTCGGCATCCTCGCGTCGCCAGACGTCAGCCTCGACACCGTCCAGCTGCTCGACCCGAACGGCGAACCGCTGCTCGCGGTCGCGGGCAGCGCGAACGGCGACGGCCTGTTCGCCGTCCAGGACCAGCGCGGGCTGCACCTGCACCCGTGCGCGCCGGACGGACTGGCCACCGCGATCATCTCGCTCCTGCCGGGCGCTCCGCGCGGCACCGAGAAGTCGATCACCGTGCCGCTGGAGCAGCTGGTCGGCGCTTCCGGAGTCGACTTCATGCAGCGGCGCGGCAACCAGGTCGACGCCTCCGGCCGCGCGAGCGTGGACGAGGACCGCAAGGCACTCGCCCGGCTGCACGCCCAGCAGCGCCTGCGCGGCGGCCAGATCGGCGCGAACGCCCGCAACCGCCTCGGCGGCCGCAGCCGGTCGACGGTGCTGAGCTGGTTCGACACCGAAACCGGCCGGTACTTCACGCAGGCGAGCCAGGGTCACGACGGCCGCGACTGGATCACCATCGCGCCCGCCGACCCGGCGACGCTGCGGCACCGGCTCGGCGAAATGCTCGCCGGGGTGGCCGACCAGGCCAGCGCGGGCGCGTTCTGACCCGCGTTGCCCGATCGACTCCCGCTCGGCTGAAAGCGCCCCAATGTGGCATTGGGTGCATCTGACGCACCGAACGCCACTTTGGGTGCGTGGGATGCACCCAAAGTGGCATTGGGGCGCTTGAAGACTGCCGATCCGGCGCTACGCTGGGCCGGAAATCGTTGACCGGAGGGTGAGCAGCACCGGATGCACCAAGAGTTCTTCTCGCCGCTGGCATTCGACTTCCTGTGGGAGTCGATGGAGCTGGGCGAGCTGCCCTACCCGCTGCGCGTGCGCTCGCACGGCGCGACCGAGGACGAGCGCGTGTCGCTGCGCCACCGGGTCGACACTGAGCTGAAGGCCCGCGGCATCCGCGACGCGCGCGGCCGGGTCGAACCCGACGTCGAGGACTGGCTGACGCTGCTCGCGCGCGCCCCGCACTCCATCGACGCGCTGCACATCCCGCAGTTCGAGGCGCATCCGGTCGCGCTGCTCGCGGCGGGCGACGAGCGCACCGGCGTGGTCGCGATCCAGGACGCCGACGGCATCTGGCTGCGCGCGATCCCGGCGGACGGGCTGGTGTCCACGATCGTCGAACTGCTGCCTGGCGGTCCGCGCGGCAGTGAGGCGTCGGTCACGCTTCCGCTGGACGAGGCGCTGCACACCCAGCCGATCCGGGTTCCGGTCGCCGCGGGCGGCGGCCAGCCCGAGGAAAAGGGCGGCCGGCGGGCGAAGCGGCAGTCGCTCAGCGAACGCGCCACGGTCGATCCGCGCGAGACCTACGGGCTCATCGCGGGCCAGCCGCGGCTGCGCGGAGGTCAGCTCGCAGCGAACAGCCGGTCCTCGCTGGGACACCGGCAGCGGTCCCGGGTGCTCGGCTGGTTCGACACCGCCACCGGACGGTATTTGAGCTTGTCGAGGGCGGGTTCGGACGGCCGGGAATGGGTCACCGTCGCCCCGGCGGACCCGGCGACGCTGCGGAGCAGGCTGGGTGAAATGGTGGCTTCGGTGGCGGTGGACACCCGGTAGCCGGGCGACGTCTCCTCCCGGAACGGGAACCCTCGCGCGGGATTGGCCGTTGACCTGCGAGAGGCTCGCCAGGCTTCTCCGCCCGCCCGGACGGTACCCTGGTGGGACGGGTGCCCTGCGGCGCCCACGGGTTGTCAAGATCGCGATGGCGGGTATCACAGGAGCCGCCCAACCAGGGAGGGTCGAGGCCGCAAGGGCCGAGTCGTATGAACCGGAAGAGCGTGCTCAGGAACCCACTGCTGTGGATCGTCGCGGGGTTGCTGGCGTTGTTCGCCTACAACACGATCTTCGACAGCGATCGTGGCTACACCCAGGCTCCTATTTCGACGGCGATGAACCAGGTCGCCCAGAACCACATCAAGGAAGCCAGCCTCGAGGACAAGGAGCAGCAGCTCAAACTGCTGCTCACGCAGAAGATCGACGTCGAGGGCCAGCAGACTGACCAGATCATCGCGCAGTTCCCCGCGAACGCCACGCACGAGATCTACGACAAGCTGATCGCCGCGCAGAACGGCGGCCAGCCCGTCAAGTTCACCACCAAGGTCACCCAGCAGAGCCTGCTGACCCAGATCCTGATCTTCGCGATCCCGCTGGCGCTGGTGCTCGGCCTGCTGATGTGGATGATGAACAACGCGCAGGGCGGCGGGAACCGCGTCCTGAACTTCGGCAAGTCGAAGGCGAAACAGCTCAACAAGGACATGCCGAAGACGACCTTCGGCGACGTCGCGGGCGCTGACGAAGCGGTCGAAGAGCTGTACGAGATCAAGGACTTCCTGCAGAACCCGGCGCGCTACCAGGCGCTCGGGGCGAAGATCCCGAAGGGCGTTCTGCTCTACGGGCCGCCCGGCACCGGCAAGACGCTGCTCGCGCGTGCTGTCGCGGGCGAGGCGGGTGTGCCGTTCTACACGATCTCCGGTTCGGACTTCGTCGAGATGTTCGTCGGTGTCGGTGCGTCTCGTGTCCGCGACCTGTTCGAGCAGGCGAAGCAGAACGCGCCGTGCATCATCTTCGTGGACGAGATCGACGCGGTCGGCCGCCAGCGCGGCGCAGGCCTCGGCGGCGGCCACGACGAGCGCGAGCAGACGCTGAACCAACTGCTGGTCGAGATGGACGGCTTCGACGCCCGCGGCGGCATCATCCTGATCGCGGCCACCAACCGGCCGGACATCCTCGACCCGGCGCTGCTGCGCCCCGGCCGGTTCGACCGGCAGATCCCGGTGTCCGCGCCGGACCTGCTCGGCCGCAAGGCGATCCTCGAGGTGCACGCCAAGGGCAAGCCGATCGCGCAGGGCACCGACCTGACCGGGCTGGCCAAGCGCACGGTCGGCATGTCCGGTGCGGACCTGGCCAACGTGCTGAACGAGGCCGCGCTGCTCACTGCCCGCGAGAACGGGCACGTGATCACCGACGCCGCGCTCGAGGAGTCGGTCGACCGGGTGGTCGGCGGTCCCGCGCGCAAGAGCCGGATCATCTCCGAGAAGGAGAAGAAGATCACCGCCTACCACGAGGGCGGGCACGCGCTCGCCGCGTGGGCGATGCCGGACATCGAACCGGTGTACAAGCTGACGATCTTGCCGCGCGGCCGCACTGGCGGGCACGCCCTGCTGGTGCCCGAGGACGACAAGCAGCTGATGACCCGGTCGGAAATGATCGGTCGGCTGGTGTTCGCGATGGGCGGTCGCACGGCCGAGGAACTCGTGTTCCACGAGCCCACCACCGGTGCGTCGTCGGACATCGAGCAGGCGACGAAGATCGCCCGCGCGATGGTCACCGAATACGGCATGAGCGCGCGGCTGGGCGCGGTGAAGTACGGCCAGGAGCAGGGCGACCCGTTCCTCGGCCGGTCCGCGGGCCGCCAGGCCGACTACTCGCTCGAGGTGGCGCACGAGATCGACGAGGAGGTGCGCAAGCTCATCGAGACCGCGCACACCGAGGCGTGGCACGTGCTGAACACCTACCGCGACGTGCTCGACAACCTGGTCATGGAGCTGCTGGAGAAGGAAACGCTGCAGCGCAAGGACCTCGAGCGGATCTTCGCGACGGTCGAGAAGCGCCCGCACATCACCGTCTTCAACGAGTTCGGCGAGCGCACGCCGTCGGACAAGCCGCCGATCAAGACCCCTGGCGAGCTGGCGATGGAGCGCGGCGAGCCGTGGCCCCCGCCCGCTCCGGAGAAGGAAAAGCCTGCCCTGCAGCCCGCTCCGACCCCGGTCGGCACGGCTCCGGGCGCGGGCGAACTGCCCGGCGGCCCGCCGTACCAGGCCCCGGACCCGAACGCGAACCCGTACGCCCCGCCGCCGAACGGCGGTCGTCCGGGCGGGCCGAACGGCACCGGCCGCTGGGGCCAGCCGTATGGTGGTCAGCAGCAGCCGGGCGGTCCGGCAGGCGGCGGCTACCAGCCCGGTGGCCCGGGCGGTGCGCAGAGCGGACCGCCGAACTACGGGGCGCCTCCGGGCTGGACCCCGGCGACGTCCCCGGGCGGCCAGCAGCCGTGGCGCCCCGCCGAAGACCGTCCGCGTGAGCAGGGCTGGTTCGCCGACGGCGCGAACGGCCAGCAGCCGGACGAGGGGCAGCATCGGCGTGACGTCGACGGATCAGACAAGCAGTAAAGACGGCATCCGCCCGGTCTTTGATTCCGACCGGGCGGAGCGCGCCGTTCGCGAGCTGCTGCTCGCCTGCGGCGAAGACCCGGATCGGGACGGTCTCCAGGACACCCCGGCCCGGGTCGCTCGCGCTTACCAGGAAATGTTCGCCGGCCTCTACACCGATCCGGACGAGGTGCTGGCGCGGACGTTCGACGAATCGCACGAGGAGCTCGTGCTCGTCACGGACATCCCGATGTATTCGAACTGTGAACACCATTTGCTCCCGTTCCACGGAGTAGCCCACGTCGGCTACATCCCGAACGGCGACGGCAAGGTGACCGGGCTCTCGAAGCTCGCCCGGCTGGTCGATCTCTACGCTCGCCGCCCGCAGGTGCAGGAGCGGCTCACCTCGCAGATCGCCGACGCGCTCGTGCGGCGGCTGGAGCCGCGCGGCGTGATCGTGGTCGTCGAGGCCGAGCATTTGTGCATGTCGGTGCGCGGGATCCGCAAGCCGGGTTCACGGACCACGACGTCGGCGGTGCGCGGGATGCTGCGGTCGTCGGCGACGTCGCGGGCCGAGGCGATCGAGCTGATCCGGGGGCGCCGGTGATCCCCCGGCCGGGGCGGTGCGCCGTGATGGGCGTGCTGAACGTGACGCCGGATTCGTTCTCCGACGGCGGCCGCTACCTCGATCTCGACCAGGCGCTGGAGCACGCGCGCGAGATGTGGGCGCGCGGCGCGGACCTGATCGACGTCGGCGGCGAATCGACGCGGCCGGGCGCTTCGCGAGTCGACGCGGAGACTGAGGCCGCGCGCATCTTGCCGGTGATCCGGCAGTTGGCTTCCGAGGGCGTCGTGCTGTCGGTCGACACCACGCGGGCCGCGGTCGCGGAGGCTGCGGTGGCGGCTGGCGCGAAGGTGATCAACGACGTGTCCGGCGGGCTCGCCGATCCGGCGATGGGACGGGTCGCGGCGGAGACCAAGGTGCCGTGGGTGCTGATGCACTGGCGCGGGCACAGCAAGGACATGAACGCGTTGGCCACGTACACCGACGTAGTCGCTGAAGTGCGCGGCGAGCTGCTGCAGCGGGTCGACGAGGCGATCGCGGCTGGGGTCGCCGAAAGCGAGATCGTGCTCGATCCCGGTCTCGGGTTCGCAAAGCACGCCGAGCACGACTGGGCGTTGCTGCACGGACTGGGTTCGTTGCTGGAGTTGGGTTTCCCGGTTCTGGTGGGTGCTTCGCGCAAACGTTTCCTCGGCCGGTTGCTGTCTGGAAAGGACGGCGTGCCGAGGCCGCCGGACGGTCGCGAGGTCGCCACCGCGTCGATCTCGGCGCTGGCCGCGGCTGCGGGTGCTTGGGGCGTGCGAGTGCACGAGGTGGGAGCTTCACTGGACGCCGTGGCGGTGGCCGCGGCCTGGCAGCAAGGACGGGCCGATGGCTGACCGCATCACGCTCACGGGACTGCGCGTGTTCGGCCGGCATGGGGTCTTCGACCACGAGAAGCGCGACGGACAGGAATTCGGCATCGACATCGTCGCGTGGCTCGACCTCGGGCCCGCCGCGGCGTCGGACGACCTGACCAAGACGCTGCACTACGGCGAGCTGGCCGAACTGGCGGCGGGGATCGTCGCCGGGGAGCCGTACGACTTGATCGAGAGCGTCGCCGGGAAGATCGCCGACGAGGTCATGCGCGACGACCGGCTGACCGCCGTCGAGGTCACCGTGCACAAGCCCTCCGCACCGATCCCGCTGACCTTCGACGACGTCGCGGTCACCGTCCGGCGGGAGCGGTGAGCCGCGCGGTCCTGTCGCTGGGCTCCAACCTTGGCGACCGGCTCGGTTACTTGCGCAGCGCGGTGGACGCGGTGCGCCCGGCGCTCGTCGCGGTGTCCGGCGTGTACGAGACGAAAGCCTGGGGCGTCGAAGACCAGCCGGATTTCCTCAATGCGCTGTGCATCGTCGACGACCCGGCGCGCGACCATTGGGCATGGCTGCGCGCCGGGCAGGCGGCCGAACAGGCAGCGGGCCGGGTGCGCGAATTGCGCTGGGGCCCGCGGACGCTGGATGTCGACATAGTGACAGTGCAGGGGGTGCTCTCCGATGATCCGGAGCTGCTGCTGCCGCACCCCGGGACGCCGGACCGGGCGAGCGTGCTGATCCCGTGGCTCGAGATCGACCCGGATGCCGAGGTTCCCGGGCACGGCCGGGCCGCCGACCTGCTCGCTCGGTTGCCGGAAGCCGACCGAGCGGGCGTGGTCTTGCGGCCCGACCTGACCTTGTCTTAGGCCCGGCCAGCCGATTACGAGGCCCGCAGTGCCGCCAGCAGGAACTGCACTTCCTCCTGGCGGCTGGGGATCGCGGGCCAGCCGTTGATGGTCGCGAGCAGTTGCCAGTACCGCTCGGCGCGTGGATCCGCCCCGACGGCGATTCCGTCGGCCATCTTGTAACGGACCGCCGGGTCGGCCGGGTCCTGGTCCGGCCGGGCCGAGGCGGTCGCGATCGCGTCCGCCAGCGCCTGTCCGGCCGGGGAGTCCGGCGCGTGGCCCGCGTCGAGCGCGGACCGGGCGTCGGTCATCCAGGCGGCCCAGTTTTCCTGCTGCGCCTTGGTCGGCTGCTCGTACTCTCCCGCTTCCCGCGTGGCCGAATGCCGCTCGCTCATCGTGCGGATGGATTGCCGGAAGCCCGGGTCCTGCACGAGTTCGGCGAACTCGATCCAGGCCTCCAGCTGTTCCGGCGTCGGATCATCCGGAAGATCCGGTTTCGCCGATTGCATTCGCGCGTAGAACTCGGGATCGACATCAAGCCCCTGCATCATTTCGGCCCAGAACTCCTCCACCAAACGGCGGCGTTCCTCGTCTGGCATTTGGGCGATGCGATTCATCAGTTTCACTTCCTCCAGCTCGGAATCCCGTTTCAGCACCGCGCGCAATACCGCGCGGCGCAGCCGCAACCGCCGGATCTGCTCGTCGAGCGCGTCGACGTGGCTCGTCGCCAGGTCGCGCACCGTCGTCTCGCGCGCCAGTGCGCGGGACACGTCGGGCAGGCCGATGCCCAGCTCGCGCAGCGTCCGCACCAGCTCCAGCCGGGCGAGCGCGTGCGCGTCGTACAGCCGGTAGCCGGCGCCGGTCCGCTGCGTGGGCGGGAGCAGGCCCTCGTCGGAGTAGAACCGGATGGTCTTCACCGGCAGCCCGGTGCGCCGGGACAGTTCGCCGATCGTGAAGACCGTGGTGGCAGGCATGTCAGGCATCGTGGAGTCTCCAGTCACTGGAGAGTCAAGCCTGCCAGAACGGGCTCGGTACGGTGGAGCCATGCACTTCACGCGGTCCCGGGACCTGGTCGTGGCCGCGGTCCTCGGCCTCGCCGTGGTCTACGTGCTGTTCCAGGCCGCTTACGGCGATCTGCCGCAGCTGCCGTTGCTCGCCGGGGTGACCTTCGCGGTGCTCGCGATCGCCGAGGCGGGTTTGGCCCTCTCGATCCGGTCGCGGATCAAGTCGGGCCGGGTGCACGGCGACGCGGTCGGGATCGCGCGGGCGGTGGCGCTGGCGAAGGCGTCGTCGCTGGCCGGAGCGTTTCTCGGCGGCGGCTGGCTGGCCGCGTTCCTCTACGTTTTCCCGCGACGTGACGAACTCGTCGCGGCGGTCTCCGACAGCAAGTCGGCGGTGGTCGGAACGGTGTCGTCGGCGCTGCTCGTAGCTGCCGGTTTATGGCTCGAACACTGCTGCCGGACGCCACCGGAGGACCGCAGGGGAACGACCGGTTAACGCTTCGATGGCGCCGCTCGAAGTACCGACTAGGTCTCATTCGGATCACCGGAAGGTACGGTGTCAGGCATGACTGGCGTGGGTGACGACTCGCACGGCCGCCGCCCTGGCAGGCCGTGGCTTGTCGTCGGATTGCTCCTCGCCGTCGGCGCCACCCTCGCATTGGTGCTCAGCGACGACCTCCGGTACCTCCGGCTCGGGATCGTCGCGGCGCTCTGGGCTGCCCTGATCGGCGCCTTCCTGGCTGTGCGGGCCCGCAAGAACGCGGCGCACAGCGAGGACGCGGTCGCCGAGGCGCAGGCGGTATACGAACTCGAGCTGGAACGCGAGATCGCGGCCCGGCGGGAGTACGAACTCGAACTCGAGACGGAAACGCGCGAGGCCGCGCAGGCACAATCACGCGAAGAATTGGATGCGCTGCGTGCCGAAGTGGCTGCGCTCCGCGAAAGCCTGCAATCGCTGTTCGGCGGCGAAGTGCTGCTCGAACGCGTCGCGCTCACCGCGCAGGCGACCCGGATGCGCGCGCTGAACGACGAGCAGCGGCTCGTTTCGGCCGGTTCGGAAACCAAGAACGGCAATGGCAAGAAACCGGCTCAGCTGCTCGCTCCGAAGAAGCCGGTGGTCGACGTTCCGGAGCGGCCCACCGAATTCATGGACCGGGTTCTCGACGCGGCTCCCGCGGAGCGCCGCCGGACGCCCGCGAACGGGACCGCGAAGACCAATGGCGCCAAGGGGACTTCCGGCGCGAACGGCTCGATCAGCGCTGGATTGAACGGTTCCGGGCCGAATGACGACCGTTCGACTCAGCTGCGTACTCAGCAGATGCCGCGCCTCAAGCCGAAGCGTCCGGAACCGCCCGCCGGGCCGGAGCCGTTCGAGGACGAGGTCGAAGCGGACAGTCCCGCTCCGCGTGGCGGTCGCGATCCGCGGGCCAACCTGGCGGAGGCGTTCGTGCCCCGCGGCGACTCGGGCCCGCACGAGGGACGCGCCAGTGTGGCAGATGCTTTCGCCGCACGGGAGCCGCGAAACGGGGCACCGGAACCGCATGCCGGACGGCCCGCTCGTGGCGGTGCGCCGGAGCCGCAGGCTGAGCGAGGGCCTCGCGGGGCTGCGCCGAAACCGCGCGGTGAGCGGGCACCGGAGCCGTATGAAGCCGAGCGTCGTTCGGCGGGCGACTCTGGGTCGCACGTCATCCCGGAGCCGTTTGAACAGGACGGTCCTGGGGCGCGCAATGTGACTGAGCCGTTGCCGCGCGAGGCTGAGCGGGTCCGGGAGCCTCGGGGGCCGGTGGGTCCGCGGGCTGCTCGGCCGCAGAAGGACGTGCCGGAGCCGCCTCGGCGGCCCGAGGCGCAGCCGACTCGGACTGTCGCGCCGGTGAGCAAGCCGGAGCCGGTCAAGGAGGAGCGAGCGGTGCCTCGGCTGGCGGCGCGGCCCGCGCCGCAGCGGGAGGAGCGGCCGGACGCTGCTGAGCAGACTGCGGTTTCGCGGCCTGCTGAGCCTGCTCGACATGCTGAACCTGCGCCGAAGAAGGCGGAGAAGGCGGTGCCGGAGAAGGAAACCGCGGTTGAGTCGCAGACTCGGGCTCCGTCTCGGTTGGAGCAGTTCTCGCGGTCGGATTTGTCGCCGTTGGCGGAGGACACGCCTACTGGGCGGCATGGGGCTCCTGGGGCGGATGCGGTTAATCCGACATTGCCGGAGTCGGTTCGCAGTTCGGTGAGCAGTGGGACTGGGGGGCGGCGTCGGCGGCCTGAGGCTGAGGCTGCTCCGGCTTCGGGCGGTGGGCGTCGGAGGCGGCCGGAGGGGGAACCGCCTGCTTGGCAGGCGCCTGCTGAGGAGGCTGGTTCGGGGCATCACGCGTCGGGGCGGTCGGTTACTGAATTGCTTGCGGCTAATGGGAAGACTGAGGGGAGTCCTCGGCGGCGGCGTCGGGCGGAGGACTGAGTTGGCTCGTCGCCTGGTGGCGACATCGGCCCGGTCTTGGGTTGCGTGGGGCACCCCGAAGTTTGATTGTGCTGACGGTTCGGGGGTGCTTGTCAAGGCGGGAAAGATGCCTTGACAAGCACCCCCGAACCGCAGGGCGGCTTTGTATCGGGGTTGGGGGAGGGACTGGGTGCCTCGTTGGTTGGGTGCAGCGGCTGCGGTTTGGTGGTGGGGCTTGCGCCCCAATGTGGCATTGGGTGCGTCCCACGCACCGAACGCCACATTGGGTGCGTCACATGCACCCAATGCCACATTGGGGCGCATCCCGGCGGGGCGGGGGGCGGGGGGCGGCGGTCCGTGAAGGGCTCCTTGAGGGAATCTAGGGTCGTGAAGGGGCCTCTCACGGCTGGTGGAGGGTCGTGAGGGAATCAGAGTCAGTGAGGGTGGCCCTCGCGGACTTCTGGGCGGGGGACGAGGGGCGCGGGCGGCATCGCGCGGTGGGCTGAAACCGGTGCGTCCAACCGGCATCCCTTGGGGGGCCTGCGTATGGTGACCGCTCGTGAACGGCACCCTTTCTGCCACGCCGCCTGGGTCTGCGGCCACGGGCTCTCGTTCTCGGCACCTCACCGTGCTCCTTCCGGTGCTCGGGTTGATCGTCGTGGCGTTGTGCGGGCTCTTTCTCTTCGGGCTCGCGACCGCGCGCGTCGGGTGGCTGGCGGTCGCGATCGGGGTGGTCGCTGCGTTGGTGCCGGTGGGCGTGGTGGTCGCTGGGTTGCTCTGGGTCGATCGGTGGGAACCGGAGCCGGCGAAGCTGCTTCTGATCGCTTTCGCTTGGGGCGCTTGCATTGCCACCGTTACCGCGTTGTTGATCAATACCGGGGCCGAGGCGTTCGGTGATCTGCTTCTCGGCGGTGGCAATGGCAGCAAGGTGAGTGCGCTCGTCTCCGCGCCGCTGGTCGAAGAAGCCGCGAAGGGCGTTTTCGTCCTGTTGATCTTCTGGCGGCGCAACGAGGAATTCGACGGGATCGTCGACGGCGTGGTCTACGCGGGTTTCGCGGCCGCCGGGTTCGCCTTCACCGAGAACATCTATTACTTCGGCCGCGCCTTCGCTGACCACGGCTTCGGCAACGGGACCAGCTCTGGCGTGCTCGCCGCTTTCCTCGTGCGGGGCGTGCTTTCGCCGTTCACGCATCCGCTGTTCACCGCGATGACCGGCATCGGATTCGGGATCGCGGCTCGGTACGCGCAGCGGTGGGTTCGGATTCTCGCGCCGCTGGCCGGGTATCTCGCCGGAGTGTTCCTGCACGCGCTCTGGAACGCGGCGGCCACGCTCAACGGCGGAAAGTCCTTCCTCACGCTGTATTTCCTGGTGATTCTGCCGCTGCTGATCGCCGCGATCTACGTGATCGTGTTGCAGCGTCGGCGAGAACAGCGGATCGTCGCCGCCGCACTGCCGAAGATGGCGGCTGCGCGGTGGATCGCGCCGTCGGAGATCGAGTTGCTCGCCAGTTTGCCTGGACGGCGGCAGTGGCGGAAGCAGGCACGCAAGCAGTCCGGGCGGGCGGCGGCTCGGGCGGTGGGGCGATATCAGGCGAGCGTGACTGAGCTCGCATTCTTGCGGCGTACCCGGTTGCGCACCGAGCAGGACCGGCAGCGGCAGGAAGAGTTGTTGCAGGCACTGCGGGACGCGCGGGCGGATGCTGTGCGATTGGCGAACAATCGCGACAGTCGGTGAACATTCCCCGTCCGGGGTAGCTCGACCGTGGCAAAAGTGGCGTTCCACCGGGGGATTCGCGGGCACGGCGACCGCGAGAAGCGGAACGCCAATAAGGTACGGGCGCGATTGGCCGCCCCGGGTGAAGCTGGTCACCCAGGCACCGCGATCCGGCCGGGGCGGGGCTACTCTCGCGCCGTCGTCTGGTACCCGCGACGAAAGAGCGGGACTGGAACGAACATGAGGAGTTTCGAGCCATGAGCGTCCACAGGCGCACGCCATGAACCGACCGGCCCGCCTTGCCGTGGGCGTCGTTTCCGCCGGCCGGGTGGGCAGTGTCCTCGGTGCGGCATTGGCCAGGGCAGGCCACACCGTAGTCGCCGCCTCGGGGCTGTCCGCGGCTTCGCTGAACCGTGCGGAACGGCTGCTGCCGGATGTCCCCTTGCTGCCGCCCGACGAGGTCGTGCGGAGAGCCGATCTCGTCTTGCTCGCGTTGCCCGACGACGCGCTCGCCGGCACCGTCCGTGGTCTGGTCGCTACGAATTCGGTAAGGGCGGGCCAGATCGTGGTGCACACCTCGGGTGCGCACGGCATCGACGTGCTGGCGCCGGTCGCGGAAGCCGGTGCGCTGCCGCTCGCGCTGCATCCGGTGCTCACCTTCACCGGCCGCGAGGAAGACCTGGAACGTCTTGTCGCGGCGAGCATCGGCGTCACCGCCGCGCCGGACGACGACGCGGCGTGGAACGTCGGCGAGGCGCTCGCCGTCGAGATGGGCGCCGAACCGGTGCGGGTTCCCGAATCCGCGCGGGCGCTGTACCACGCGGCGCTGGCGCACGGCGCGAATCACCTGATGACGCTGGTCGCCGACTGCACCGAAACCCTGCGCGACGCCGGAATCGGGCATCCGGAACGACTCGTCGCACCGCTGCTTTCGGCGGCATTGGACAATGTCCTTCGCCACGGGGACCGCGCCCTCACCGGACCGGTCCCGCGTGGTGATCTCGGCACCGTCCGCAAGCACCTCGACGTGCTCACGGACCGGGTGCCGCAGATCGCCCCTGCCTACCGGGCACTGGCCCGGCGCACGGCCGAACGGTCGCGCGCCGCGGGCCTGCTCGATCCCGCGGCCGCGGGCGAACTGACCGATCTTCTCGCCGACCCCGCTGAAGGACAGACCCCGTGACGACACCGAAATTCCAGCGCGGAACGCTCAACACGTTCCAGCCGCCCGAGCACATCAGCAAGGTGACCTGGGGGCTGCGCAGCCTCGGCCGGAAGGTCGCGCTGGTGCCCACGATGGGCGCGCTGCACGCCGGGCACCGCGAGTTGCTGCGCCGTGCGAAGCGGCTGCCGAACACCGTCGTCGCCGCGTCGATCTTCGTGAACCCGTTGCAGTTCGGCGAGGGCGAGGACTTCGAGGCGTACCCGCGCCAGCTCGAAGCCGACTTGGCGACATTGTCCGAAGCGAGGGTCGAACTGGCCTTCACACCGAAGGCTTCGGACCTGTACGCGGACAACGCGATGGTCACCGTGAATCCCGGCCCCCTCGGCGACGAGCTGGAGGGCGCTGCCCGGCCCGGGCATTTCTCCGGGGTGCTGACGGTCGTCGCGAAGCTGTTCAACCTGCTGCGCCCGGATTACGCGTTCTTCGGGGAGAAGGACTACCAGCAGCTGGTGCTGATCAAGAAGATGGTGGAAGACCTGAACATCGGCACCCGCGTGATCGGGGTGCCGACGGTCCGGGAGCGGGACGGCCTCGCGCTGTCCTCGCGCAACGTCTACCTGACGCCGCAGCAGCGGGAAGACGCTGTGGTGCTGTCGGCCGCGCTGACTGCCGGCGCGTACGTCGGGCGGGAGGGAGCTGACGCCGTGCTGGACATGGCGCGGAAGACGCTCGAGGCCCGTCCCCAGGTGGAAGTGGATTACCTGGAATTGAGGGGAACCGATTTGGGGCCGGCTCCCGTCGATGGAGAGGCGCGGTTGCTGGTCGCTGCCCGGGTGGGGAGTACCCGGCTGATCGACAACGCGGGAGTGCTGCTCGGAAAAGCCGTGGAACATCCGAGCGGGGATCCGGACGCAGGGGAATAGGGAGAGTCTGCGATGTATCGCACGATGCTGAAATCGAAGATCCACCGGGCCACGGTGACCCAGGCCGACCTGCACTACGTGGGCTCGGTCACGGTCGACGAGGACCTGATGGAGGCCGCCGATCTGCTCGAAGGCGAGCAGGTGTCCATTGTGGATGTCACGAACGGCGCGCGGCTGGAGACCTATGTCATCACCGGCGAGCGCGGCAGCGGCGTGCTCGGCATCAACGGAGCCGCCGCGCATCTGGTGCACCCCGGCGACCTCGTCATCCTGATCGCCTACGGGCAGATGGACGACGCGGAGGCGCGCGCGTACCGGCCGCGAGTGATCTTTGTGGACGATTACAACCGGATCGTCGAGCGCGGAACCGACCCGGCGCACGCCCCGGACGGATCGGGCCTGCTGAGCGGCACGGTCACGCTGCCCGAAGAGGACACGATGACCTTCCCGGTGGCCGAAACCGCGGACGCGCGCCGGCTCGACGCGTTGCTGCACGCCGAAAACTGACCTGTACCGGCGGCGGTCGCGAGCCGCAGTAAGGAAGACCTCGTTGCTGCTCACTGTCGACGTCGGCAACACCAATATCGTGCTCGGCCTCTACGAGGGCGCCGAATTGGTCGGTGACTGGCGGATGCGCACCGACGCGCGGATGACCGCGGACGAACTCGCGCTCACCGTGCGCGGGCTGCTCGGCCCGCACGCCGACGCGGTCACCGGGATCAGCGCGCTGTCCACGGTTCCCGCGGTGCTGCGCGAATTGCGGGTGATGCTCGGCCGCTATTACGCGCGGGTGCCGAAGGTCGTGGTCGAGCCCGGCGTGCGCACCGGCGTCGCGCTGCTGGTCGACAATCCGAAGGAAGTCGGCGCGGACCGGCTCGTGAACACCCTTGCCGCGCACCATTTGCACGCCACCGCGTGCGTGGTCGTCGATTTCGGAACGTCTACAAATGTCGACGCGATCTCGGCCCGGGGCGAATTCCTCGGCGGGGCGTTCGCCCCGGGCATCGAGATCTCGGTGGACGCGCTCGCCGCTCGCGCGGCCGCGTTGCGCAAGGTGGAACTCGTCCCGCCGCGTTCGGTGATCGGCAAGAACACCGTGGAGTGCCTGCAGTCCGGCATTCTGTACGGGTTCGCCGGTCAGGTCGACGGGCTCGTCCGGCGGATCGTGCGCGAATTGCAGCACGACAGCTCGGATCCGGTCACGGTGATCGCCACCGGCGGGCTCGCCCCGTTGGTGCTGGGCGAATCCGAGACGATCAAGGAGCACGTGCCGGACCTGACGCTGCTCGGCCTGCGGCTGGTGTACGAACGGAATGTGCGTTAGCCGAACTGCTCGGCGAGGTAATCCTCGAAAGTGCGGGTGCCGGTGTCCGCGTCGAGGTTGAGGTTGCCGTCCGCGCGATAGACCTTTCCGGCCGCGCCGGGAATGCGCACCGGCATTTTCAGCCGTCGCCGCCCGCTAGCCCGCAAATATTTATCGACCAGCTCGCCCATGCCGTACACCGTGGGCCCGGCCAGATCCCGAACTCGCCCGGCCGGGCCGCCGAGCGCCAGCCGCGCGATCCGCTCGGCCACTTCCCGTGCGTCGACCGGCTGGAAATTGATCGCGGGAACCGGCACGACCGGCAGTTTCGCCGCTGTCTGCACGGCATTGAGGCAGAAACCGTGGAACTGGGCCGCGCGCAGGATGGTCGACGGCACCTCCGACGCCGCGACAAGCTCTTCGGCCTCGTGCTTGCGGCGGAAATAGCCGAGCGGCACCGCGTCCGCGGCGATCACCGAAATGAAAACCAGGTGGCCGACCCCGGCGCGTTCGGCAGCGCGGACCACATTCGCCGTCGCCACGTCGTCGCCCTTCGGGCCGCCCGCGAGGTGCACGACCACGTCGGCGCCGTCGACCGCGGGGGCCAGGCCTTCGCCGGTCATGAGATCGCAAGCGAACCGGCCGGGGCCGTTCGCGGTGCGGCTGAGGATGCGCACCTTCGCGTCGCCGAGAGCGGGAACGACCAGCTTGCCGAGAGTTCCGGTGCCGCCGGTGACCAAGATCGTCGTCATGACAATTCCTTCCGGGTACAGTGCCGCTGGGCTTGGGCACTGGGGGTGTCCTACTGGGATGAACCCGCCCGTGGCCGAAATGTGACAGCCCGGCTTGCCCGCTCCGTCGAGGCTGGCGGTGGGGCGGGGGAGGGGTGACAGGTGGATGCTCGCGCGCTGCTCGCGGCCCGATTCGAGGAAGAGCGGCCGCGGTTGCGCGGGGTCGCTTACCGCATGCTCGGCTCGCTTGCCGAGGCCGACGACGCGGTGCAGGAAGCCTGGCTGCGCGTCGACAGCGCCGACATTTCCGCAGTGCAGAATTTGCCTGCCTGGCTCACGACCGTGGTGGCCCGGGTGTGCCTGAACCTGTTGCGCACGCGTGAACGCCGCCGCGAGGATTCGCTGGACGCGTTCCCGCTCGACCGCCGCGACGACGGCGCGGACCTCGCCGAAGAAGCCCAGTTGGCCGATTCCGTCGGCCTGGCGATGCTGGTGGTGCTCGACGTTCTGGGCCCGGCCGAGCGGATCGCGTTCGTGCTGCACGACATGTTCGCCGTGCCCTTCGAGGACATCGCGCACATCCTGGACCGCAGTCCGGCGGCTGTCCGGCAGTTGGCCAGCCGGGCCCGCCGCCGGGTGCGTGGCGGCGAAGCAGGGCCGGCCGATGCGAGCAAGCGGCGCGGAGTCGTCGAGGCATACCTGGCTGCTGCTCGCGAGGGAGACTTCGCGGGACTGTTGAAGGTGCTCGACCCCGACGTCGTGCTGCACTCGGACACCGGCGCGGCACCCGTGGTGCTACGCGGCGTCCGAGCGGTCAGCAAGGGCGCGCTGCTCGCTTCGGAAGTCGCGCGCAGCACGCAGGTCGTGGTGGTCGACGGCGTTCCCGGGCTGGTGCTCGCCCCGCGCGGGCGGCTGGCCGTGGTCCTCACGTTCGTTTTCGACGGCGACCGGATTACCGGGATCGACGTGATTTCCGCGCCGGAGCGGCTGCGCGGGCTGGAGATCGCGCTCGGCTGAAGATCAGTGGAACAGTTTCAGCCCGACGACCCCGGCGACAATCAGCACGAGACAGGTGATCCGGCCGACGGTGAGCGGATCGTTCATCGCGACGATCCCGTACACCGCGGTCCCCACCGCGCCGATGCCGACCCACACCGCGTACCCGGTGCCGAGCGGAATTTCGCGCAAGGAATACGCGAGGCCGGACATGCTGAGCAGCAGTGCGCCGCCGAACAGCACGCTCGGCCAGAGCCTGCTGAAGCCTTTCGAGGCGCCGAGCGCCGCGGCCCACACGGTTTCGAGAAATCCGGAAACGACGAGAACGAGCCAGGCCATGATCAAGAACCTTTCGCAGTGACGGATGCGTTCACTGCGCCGTCTTGTCGTCACCGGGTACGACGCGCTCGTCCGGGGCGGGAGCACCGCCGCTTCCGAAATTAGCACTCCGGAGCCGGAGCGAGGTGGTGATTTCGGTCGCCGCTCAACTCCGGCGAGCCCGTAGAACAGTGGTGACCAGCGGGTAATCGAATTCACCTGTTCCGGTCTCCGGAACAGTTTCCAGGTAAGCGCGGGCTTGCGCGAGCAGTTGGCCGCGGTCCTGCTCGGACGCGATCAGCAGATGCGAATGCGTGGCCACGGTCGCCAGCAGCGAATCGATCGAGCGCCGGTGCGTGTGCGCGAACCGGTCCTGTTCGAACGGACCGAAGCCGTCCGCACGCAGCGTTTGCTCCGAATCGGCGAACCCGCGGCTGATGCCGGTGCGGACCAGCCGGGCGAATTCGAGCACCCACGGCACGGATTCGTCCTCGTGATTCCACAGTGCCACCACGGCCCCTCCCGGCCGCAGGACCCGGCGGATCTGCGCGAACGCCGGTGCCAAGTCGAACCAGTGCAGGGCCTGTCCGACGAACACCGCGTCCACCGATTCGTCCGGCAGCGGGATGTCCTCGGCCTTGCCGAGCAGCGCGGGGACGGCCGGAAGCCGCCGGGACAGTTCGGCGAGCATGCCCGGATCGGGTTCCACCGCCGTGACCGAGCGGCCGAGAGCGGCCAGACCCTCGGTGAGTTTTCCGGTGCCCGCCGCGAGGTCCAGCACGTCGCGTACCGGTCGGTTTGCTCCGGACATGCCCCATTCGAGTGCCGCCCGCGGATAGTCCGGCCGGTGCCGGGCGTAGGCGCTCGCCTGGTCCCCGAACGAAGAAGCCCGCCGGGCGTGCAGTTCCGCATCAGTGCCGGGATCGCTCACGAGTAACCACCCTAATACCGTGAGTGCCCCGGAAGGGGAATCCGGTTGACGCGGTTCACCAGCGTGTTCGTACGCTATGGCCATGACCGAATTCCCCGCGTCCGACGCACTGCCCGATGACGACCTGCCCGAACAGATGCGGGTGCGCCGGGACAAGCGCGACCGGATAATCGCGGAGGGCGCCGATCCTTACCCGGTAGAGGTTCCGCGCACGCACACTCTCGCGCAGATCCGTGCCGAACATTCCGGTCTCGAAGCCGACACCAGCACCGGTCAGTCGGTCGGCGTCACCGGTCGCGTCATGTTTCTCCGCAATACGGGCAAACTGTGTTTCGCCACTCTTCGTGAGGGCGACGGCACGGAACTGCAGGCGATGCTGAGCCTCGCGCAGGTTGGGCCCGAGTCTCTCGCTTCGTGGAAGTCCGATGTCGATCTCGGCGATCACGTATTCGTGCACGGCGAGGTGATCACCTCGAAGCGCGGCGAGCTTTCCGTGCTGGCCGACAGCTGGCAGATCGCGGCGAAGTCGCTGCGCCCGCTGCCGGTGGCGTTCAAGGAGCTGGCCGAGGAAACGCGAATCCGCCAGCGTTATGTCGATCTGATTATGCGGCCGAAGGCGCGCGACGTGGTGCGCACGCGCTCCGGCGTGATGCGCTCGCTGCGCGAGTCGTTCCACCGCCGGGGATTCACCGAGGTCGAGACGCCGATGCTGCAGACGCTGCACGGCGGTGCCGCGGCCCGGCCGTTCGTCACGCATTCCAATGCCTTCGACCTCGATCTGTTCCTGCGCATCGCGCCGGAGCTGTACCTCAAGCGCTGTGTGGTCGGCGGGATCGAGAAGGTTTTCGAGATCAACCGGAACTTCCGCAACGAGGGCAGCGACTCCTCGCACTCGCCGGAGTTCGCGATGCTGGAGTACTACGAGGCGTACGCCACTTACGACACGAATGCCGTGATGACCCGCGAACTCATCCAGGAGGCCGCGGAGAACGTGCTCGGCACCCAGGTCGTCACTCTCGCCGACGGAACCGAGTACGACCTTTCCGGCGAATGGACGACACTCGGCATGTACGAGTCGCTCTCGGAAGCACTCGGCGAGGAAGTGACGCCGGATACTCCGGCCGAAGCACTGCACAAGATCGCCGCGGCGCGCGAGATCGAGGTGGATCCCAAGCTAGCGCACGGCAAACTCGTCGAAGAACTGTGGGAACATCTCGTCGGCGACGGACTGCACGAACCCACATTTGTCCGGGATTTCCCGCTCGAGACCTCTCCGCTCACCCGGCAGCACCGCAGCCGCGAGGGCGTGGCCGAGAAGTGGGACCTGTACGTGCGCGGTTTCGAACTCGCGACCGGATACTCCGAGCTGGTGGATCCAGTGGTGGAACGGCAGCGGCTCACCGAACAGGCGCGGCTCGGGGCCGCCGGGGATAGCGAGGCCATGCGTCTCGACGAGGATTTCCTCCGCGCGCTCGAGTACGGAATGCCGCCGAGCGGCGGGGTCGGAATGGGGATCGACCGGCTGCTCATGGCACTGACCGGGCTCGGTATCCGGGAGACGATCCTCTTCCCGCTCGTACGGCCTGAATAGCTCGCGGCCCCGCCGCACGGTCGGATTTTCTCAATGCGGATTTGCCTACGGCGGGGCAAGCGGGTATTAATATGGGTGTCAAAGACTTCTGTAGCTCGGGGCTTGCCCCGAAACCAGATCATGTAGCCAGATCATTCGGGTAAGCCCCGCAGGAGGAATCAGATGGCACAGAAGGTGCTGGTCTCTCTGGTCGACGACCTCGACGGCAGTGAGGCGGAAGAGACCGTTGAGTTCGGTTTGGACGGTGTGAGCTACCAGATCGACCTGTCGGGCGAAAACGCCGAGGAGCTGCGCGACGCGCTCGCACAGTATGTCGAGCACGCTCGCCGCGCCGGCGGCCGCAAGCGCGCGCCGCTGCGTCCGGTCGCGGGCGGCAAGTCCCCGGCCCGCCCGGCCGCGGTCGACCGCGAGCAGAACCAGGCGATTCGCGCGTGGGCCCGCAAGAACGGTTTCCAGGTTTCCGACCGCGGGCGCATCCCGTCGGAGGTCGTCGAGGCTTACCACAAGAAGAACTGACCGGGCATTTCCGGAACTCGCGGATGCGGTCCTCCGGTTAGCGAACCGGGAGAACGCACCGCGGCGGAGACCGAGTCTTCGCGCACTGCACGCCAAACGGCCGTCGGGAACATTCCCGGCGGCCGTTTGGCGTTCCGCATTAGTTTCCCGGCTTTGCGCCGTCCGGCGTGCTCGACATCAGCCGGCGAGCGGAACGGGCGTACTCCGCGGGAGGGGTTCCGGTCACTGCGGCGAAATCGCGGATGAAGTGAGGTTGGTCGCTATAGCCCAGCCGAGTCGCCAGATCTGCGTAATCCGGCGGGATCGGTGCGGCGAGCAACCGCGCGGCTTCGTTGAGGCGGTAAATCCGGATCGCCCACTTCGGCGTTGTTCCGACGTGCTCGGCGAACAACCGCTGCACTGCCCGGACCGACAGTCCGAGTGCCGCCGCCAGTTCCGCGACCCTGGTGATCCCCGGATCCGCGGCGATTGTTTCCACTGCCTCCGCGGCCGTCCGGGGCGCGTGCGGAATGGGACGGCGGCGTGCGATCAGCAAGTTGTCGATTGCAGTGATCATTTCCTCGTCCGTCCGCGCATTCCGGATGGATTCTTCCGCGGCCGCGGCGGCCGGCCCGAAGACCTCGGCCACGTCCGCCGCGCGATCGGCGAGGGTGCGCACCGGGGCGTCGAGGAACGGGCGGAAGCAGCCGGGCCGGATCCTGGCCCCGATGCCGTGCACGCGTCCGTGCAGCCGGTGCGTGAAAAGCTGGTGCGCCGGACCGTAAACCCCGCACGCGCCGGGGAAGAACGTCACGTGCACCGACAGATTGGGCAGCACGTGCTGGTCGTGGGGTTCGGTCAGGTCCCAGCGCAGGATCCAGTGGTGTTCCACGAAATCGCGCAGTTCCGGGGCGGGCGGATGCCGGGTCAGCGTGAACTTGGTGCGAGCCGTCCGCTCGTTGAGGATGCCGCTCGGGATCCGCCGCATGGCTGAAAACAGTAGAGCGTCGCGTAATTTCAAGACGGCCGCCGTGCTGCGTGGTTGGCTTGGGTGCATGTCGAATCACTCCGGACTGCTCGCCCCCGCCGCCGCCGAACTGCGGCGCGTCGCGGCGGCCGCCCCGTCGCTGACCGCGCCCACCGCATGCGCCGAGTACGACGTTCGCGGCCTGCTCAATCACCTTCTTTACTGGGGTCCGTGGCTCGCCGCCGCGATCCGGCACGAGCCCTACGAACCGCCCGCGCCGAGCGAGGCCGAGGCGTCCCTCGTCGGGGACGACTGGCCGAAGGCATTGGAAGCGATGACCGACGACGTGCTCGCCGCGCTCGCTCCGCCGGAAGCGTGGACCGGCACCATCACCTTCGGCGGCTCCGAGCTGCCCGCCGCGGTCGTCGGGGACATGGTGCTCGGTGAACTGGTCGTGCACGCCTGGGACCTCACGCGGGCGAGCGGCACGGAGCTGAACTGTCCGGACGAAACCGCCGAAGTCGTCCTCGCGTTCGCGGCGGGGATGGGCGAAGAGGCCCGCAAGGGCGGTGTTTTCGGTCCGGAAGTCGCGGTGCCGGAAACCGCACCGGTGCTGCATCGGGCGCTGGGCGCGACGGGCCGGGACCCATACGCCTGAAATTCCACTCGATGGAGATCATCGGGGGCAGATGCGCGGACAGCTTTCGCATTCCGCTTCGCCGGGTAGGAGGTAGGAGAAGCAACAGCTCTCCCGCCGCCGTTCCCAAACCCGGTGTCCGTCGTCGTTGACCGCCATCCGCAAGGTGGACGCCGAGGTCAGCGGGCGATACTGCGCGTCGAGCACCAGCGCGGCATCCGCGACGCCAGCGCCTTCGGCCTCGGCTGTCCCGCCTTGCCGGCCAACCCGCCACAGCGCGCCGTCCAACGCGTCTGTGGCGGCCGCCCAGAGCATGCGGCGGCCGAGCCGGGTGCCAGGCGCGTAGGCGCGGACGAAGCGGGCAGCGTGACCGACGAACTGCGCGCGCAGCACCGCGGCAAGCGCGCGCTCGTCGCGTACGACGGTGGCCTCCGGGCGGACGCCGCCCGGGTCGGTGGGCAGGCAGTAGAAGGCGTCGCCGAGCACGGCCATGCCCTCGGGATGCGGCCGGTCGGGGCCGAGACCAAACGCGAGCTGCTCCGGCTTGAGCGACGGCACCCGGCGCTCGTGGTGCAGCAGCAACGCGCCCACGTACGCGGGGACGTACAGGTACCACGACATCACGTAGCTGGCCGCCGTGCGCGCGGGTGCCGCGCCGTGCTGGTCAAGGAGCCAGTCGGTCAGCCGGGACCGCCATTCGACGAACAGCTCGGGCTGTTCCAGGAGGTCAGCGCAGCGGAACCAGCCCTCGGGGACGTCGCGGCGCAGTTCGTACCGGGCGCTGGTGCGCAGCAGGGAGGACTCGAGACCGTCGCCGATCTCGCAGGTGTCGTCGCGCGAGCGCTGCGGGTTCACCGGGCCACCTCCCGTTCTGGCCGTATGCATTAGGTGTGCCTAACCTTACATACGGCTCAAGATTGCGCCAATCGGGTGGCCAAGGAGTGAGACCACCCGGACGCGCGGGGGTGTTCGCGCTGAGCGGACAGGGGTGCCGGGGCGGAATCCTGATCCGGTCCCGTACGTTCGAGAGGGAGTAAAGGTGCAGCGCAACCGGATGAACAGCGGTGACCGACCGGGTCGCCGTCCGGGTGCGAACGGGCCGCCAGAAGCCCTAGTGGTACGCAAGCGCGACCGCTTGGCTACTAGAGTGGTCTCACGGTGCTGTCCGCCGTGGACGCGATCCGCGGAGGATACGGGCCGCCGACGCAGCAGTCGAGGGAGTGCGCATGTTTGAGAGGTTCACCGACCGCGCGAGGCGGGTGGTCGTCCTGGCCCAAGAAGAGGCCCGGATGCTCAACCACAACTACATCGGCACCGAGCACATCCTCCTGGGTCTGATCCACGAGGGTGAGGGTGTCGCCGCCAAGGCGCTGGAGTCGCTGGGCATCGCCCTCGAGGGCGTGCGCCAGCAGGTCGAGGAGATCATCGGCCAGGGCCAGCAGGCGCCGAGCGGGCACATCCCGTTCACGCCGCGGGCGAAGAAGGTGCTGGAGCTGTCGCTGCGCGAGGCGCTGCAGCTCGGCCACAACTACATCGGCACGGAGCACATCCTGCTCGGCCTGATCCGCGAGGGCGAGGGCGTCGCCGCCCAGGTGCTCGTGAAGCTGGGCGCGGACCTCAACCGGGTCCGCCAGCAGGTGCTGCAGCTCCTGTCGGGCTACCAGACCGGCGAGAAGTCCGCCGAGAGCGGCTCCGGCCGCGGCGAGGGCACGCCGTCCTCCTCGCTGGTGCTCGACCAGTTCGGCCGCAACATGACCGTGCTCGCCCGCGAGGGCAAGCTCGACCCGGTCATCGGGCGCGGCAAGGAGATCGAGCGGGTCATGCAGGTGCTGTCCCGCCGGACCAAGAACAACCCGGTGCTCATCGGCGAGCCGGGCGTCGGCAAGACCGCCGTCGTTGAAGGCCTTGCCCAGAGCATCGTCAAGGGCGAGGTGCCCGAGACGCTCAAGGACAAGCAGCTCTACACCCTCGACCTCGGCTCGCTGGTCGCCGGTTCGCGGTACCGCGGCGACTTCGAAGAGCGCCTGAAGAAGGTGCTCAAGGAGATCAAGACCCGCGGCGACATCATCCTGTTCATCGACGAGCTGCACACGCTCGTCGGCGCGGGCGCCGCCGAGGGCGCGATCGACGCGGCCTCGATCCTGAAGCCGATGCTCGCCCGCGGCGAGCTGCAGACGATCGGCGCGACCACGCTCGAGGAGTACCGCAAGTACATCGAGAAGGACGCCGCGCTGGAACGCCGCTTCCAGCCGATCCAGGTGGGCGAGCCGTCGCTCGAGCACACGATCGAGATCCTGAAGGGCCTGCGCGACCGGTACGAGGCGCACCACCGCGTCTCGATCACCGACTCGGCGCTGGTCGCGGCCGCCACGCTGGCCGACCGCTACATCAACGACCGGTTCCTTCCGGACAAGGCGATCGACCTGATCGACGAGGCCGGCGCCCGGATGCGCATCCGCCGGATGACCGCGCCGCCGGACCTGCGCGAGTTCGACGAGAAGATCGCCGACGTGCGCCGGGACAAGGAGTCCGCGATCGACGCGCAGGACTTCGAGCGGGCCGCGCGCCTTCGCGACGAGGAGAAGCAGCTCCTCGGCCAGAAGGGCGAGCGCGAGAAGCAGTGGAAGGACGGCGACCTCGACGTCGTCGCCGAGGTGGACGACGAGCAGATCGCGGAGGTGCTGGCCAACTGGACCGGCATCCCGGTGTTCAAGCTCACCGAGGAGGAGACCACCCGGCTGCTGCGCATGGAGGACGAGCTCCACAAGCGCATCATCGGCCAGGAGGACGCGGTCAAGGCCGTCTCTCAGGCGATCCGCCGTACCCGTGCGGGTCTGAAGGACCCGAAGCGCCCGTCCGGTTCGTTCATCTTCGCCGGTCCGTCCGGTGTCGGTAAGACCGAGCTGTCGAAGGCGCTGGCGTCCTTCCTGTTCGGCGAGGACGACGCGCTCATCCAGATCGACATGGGCGAGTTCCACGACCGCTACACCGCTTCGCGGCTCTTCGGCGCCCCTCCGGGCTACGTCGGCTACGAAGAGGGCGGGCAGCTGACCGAGAAGGTGCGGCGCAAGCCGTTCTCGGTGGTGCTTTTCGACGAGATCGAAAAGGCGCACCAGGAGATCTACAACACCCTGCTGCAGGTGCTCGAAGACGGTCGGCTCACCGACGGCCAGGGCCGGACGGTCGACTTCAAGAACACCGTGCTGATCTTCACCTCGAACCTGGGCACCTCGGACATCTCGAAGTCCGTGAGCCTCGGCTTCTCCTCCGGAGCGGATTCGACGAACCGCTACGAGAAGATGAAGCAGAAGGTCAACGAGGAAATGAAGAAGCATTTCCGCCCGGAGTTCCTGAACCGGATCGACGACATCATCGTCTTCCACCAGCTCAACCAGGAACAGATCATCCAGATGGTGGACCTGATGATCGGCCGGGTCGAGACGCAGCTCAAGGCCAAGGACATGGAGATCGAGCTCACCGAGAAGGCGAAGGCGCTGCTGGCCAAGCGCGGCTTCGACCCGGTGCTCGGCGCCCGGCCGCTGCGTCGCACGATCCAGCGCGAGATCGAGGACCAGCTGTCGGAGAAGATCCTGTTCGGCGAGGTCGAGCCGGGTCAGATCATCGTGGTCGACGTCGAAGGCTGGAGCGGCAACACCGAGGACCGCGACGACGAGGCGCACTTCACCTTCCGCGGGGAGAAGCGTCCGTCTTCGGTTCCCGACGCTCCGCCGGTGAGCATCGGAGCCGCCGAGAACGGCGAGTCCGAGAACGAGTGAGCTAAGTAAAGAAAAAGGGCGGCTCCCAGGTTGGGGAGCCGCCCTTTTCTCTATTGTCGGGTGATGGGGTCTTCTTCGAGAATCTCGCGCCACGCCACGGCGAGCACCGCGCTTTCGCTGCTGAGCGACCGTCAGCTCGCCGAGCGGCTGGAATCCGCTGACGTGGTGTCCGAGGGTATCGGCGGCACCGGTGCCCGGCTGGATGTCGACGGGGTCCCGGTCTTCGCGAAGCGGGTGCCGCTTACCGCGCTGGAGCGGCGGCATCCGCATTCCACGGCCAATCTGTATGGCTTGCCTGCCTTTTGCCATTACGGCCTCGGCTCGCCGGAGGGATCGGCTTGGCGGGAGCTGGCGCTGCACGTCATGGCTAACGGCTGGGTCCTGAGTGGTCAGTGCGAGAACTTCCCTTTACTGCACCATTGGCGGATCCTGCCGGTTCCTTCGGGACGGGTGCCAGATCGCCCGCTGGAGGAAGACGTCGAGTACTGGGGCGGTTCTGATGCGGTCCGCAGGCGGCTCACGGAATTGCGGGACGCGTCGTCGAGCGTGGTTTTGTTCTGCGAGTATTTTCCGGCCAATGTGCATCGGTGGCTGCCTGGCCGTCTGGATCAGGTTGAGCGCCTTGCGTCGCAGATCGCCGATACGCTCTCGTTCCTTCGCGCGCAGGGAGTCCTGCACTTCGACAACCACTTCGAAAACTTCCTGACCGACGGCGATCGGTTCGTCCTGACCGATTTCGGCCTGTCGTTCGCGCGCCGGTTCGATCTGACTGCGCAGGAGGTGGCGTTCGCGGAGCTGAATGCGGGGCATGACCGGGCTTATGGGTCGATGTATTTGGTGAACTGGCTGGTGACCGAGGTGTGCGGAACCTGGGACCGAGAGAGCCGCTTGGCCGCGGTCCGTCAGGCGGCTGCCGGGGAGCTTGCGTTGCCGTCGCCGGTCGCCGAGGTGGTGGCTCGCCATGCTGCGGTGGCGGTGGCGATGAACGACTTTTACGGGCGGCTGCTGGAGGACCGGGAGACGCCTTTTCCGGCGACGCTTTTCGCTGGGTAGCGCGCCGGTCGTGAGTGGCAATCGCGGTTCTAACCGGGATTGCCACTCACGAGGTCGCGGCTGGTCGGCGTCATGGTCACTTAGCTTGGCAACCGTGTTTCGGCGGTAGCTCGCACTCGCGCTCGTGAGACGATTGCGGTGGGGATTTGGGGAGGGGAACTGCGTGGACGTCCTGTCGATCGACTTCGGTACTTCCAGCACGGTCGGCGTCTTGGCGGCCTTCGGGCGCGGGCCGCGGGCTATTGAGGTCGACGGGTCGGTCACCATGTCTTCCGCGGTGTACGCGGAGGAGGACGGACGGCTCGTCGTCGGGCAGGACGCGGAGCGGCGGGCTCGGCTGGATCCCAGCCGGTTCGAGCCTCATCCCAAACGGCGGATCGACGACGGTGAGCTGCTGCTTGGCGACAGGGCGGTGCCAGTGGTCGACGCGTTCGCCGCGGTGTTGCGGCGGATGGGCGAGGAGGCCGAACGGCAGCTTTCCGGGGTTCCGGACGAGGTGCGGTTGTCGCATCCGGCCGGTTGGGGTGCGCAGCGGCAGCAGACGCTTCGGGCGGCGGCGGGCAAGGCCGGGTTCGTTCAGGCGCGGTTGGTGCCGGAGCCGGTCGCGGCGGCGGCGCATTACGCGACTCTGCGCGAAACGGGCGCGCCCAGCGGGCCGATCGCGGTGTACGACCTCGGCGCGGGCACGTTCGACTGTGCGGTTGTCGGCGCGGGGACCGCGGTGCTGGCGGAGGACGGGTTGCCGGATCTCGGCAGCCTGGACATCGACCAAGCCCTGCTGGTCCATATCGGACGATCGGTGTCGCACGCGGATCCGGCGCAGTGGCAACGGCTTCTCCGTCCGCAGACGACCAGTGACCGGCGGCTGCAGCGGGTGCTGCTCCAAGACGTCCGTGATGCCAAGGAAAGTCTTTCCCGGCACGCGCACACTGAGGTGCCGATGCCGGATCCGTTCGGCGATGTTCTCGTCACCCGTGCCGAGTTGGAAGCGTTGGTTCGGCCGAACCTGCTGCGCAGTGCGGAAATGCTCGCGGCGACGATCGCGCGGGCCGGGCTCACGCCGGATCGGCTCGGTGGCGTGTATCTGGTCGGCGGGCCCAGCCGGATGCCGTTGCTGGCCTCGCTGGTCGGGTCGACGCTCGGCGTGGTCCCGACGACCGAGGACCAGCCGGAGACGGCGGTCGCGTTCGGGTTGCATCACGTGGACGAGCGTCCGGCAGCGGCAACGCCGATGCCGGCACCGCAGGCACCGGCATCCTGGCCGCCCGTCCAGTACCAGCCCGGCCCGGTCCAGCGGCCCTCAGCACCCATGCCACCGCCGCCTGGATGGCAGCCACAAAAGAAGAAATCCCGCAAACCGCTGATCATCGGCGCGATCGCGCTGACCGTGCTGGTCGTCGCCGGAATCGTGACCGCCGTTCTCGTCACCCGCGGCGACGACAAACCGGCGGCGAATCAACCAGTCGCCCCGCCGATCACTTGCGCGGGTTCGCAACCAGCGCTCCCCGGCGAAAACGGGCTCACGAAGTGCATCCGCCGCCTGGCCGGTCCGACCATTCAAACCCGCGCCACCTGCTCCGACGACCCGGAACTGGCGAAAGCCTTGGGCGCGGTACGCAGCGCGTTGTGCCGCTTCCCGGACAAGACCACCGTCGCGTTCCACGAAGGACTCACTCTCGCCCAGGTCGAGCCCGGTGCGCGCAAGGACATGACAGGCCGCGTCGAGACCGACACCTGGCGCACGCGCACCGGGCTGAGCGGCCGCTATGTCGCCGGGGTCGGGCCGAAGCTCGGGCTGCTGATCTACCAGGCCGACGGCATCCCGGTGGTCGGCACGGTGATGGACACCAGCCCGTCGCACACCAGCCGACGGCCGCGGGACCTGGTGCAGTTCTTCGAGCAGACCGTCCAGCCTGGCGAATAGAGCTCAGTGCAGGGTGCCTGCCGACGTGGTCACGTCCTCGTGCACGGTCAAAGCGGTGTCCGCCACGATCTCGAGCGCTCGCGCGATCGAGTCCAGTGGCATCCGCGCTTCCTCCGGCACGTGCACGAAACCGCCGCGCAGTCCGGGAAACTCCGTCGCGATCAGATGCATCAAGCCGTAGAAGACTTGATTGCACACGTACGTCCCGGCGGTGTACGACACGGCCGCGGGCAGCCCCGCCGACTCGATCGCCGCGACCGCCGCTTTCACCGGCAGCGTGGTGAAGTATGCGGACGGCCCGCCCCCGACCACTGGCACGTCGACCGGCTGCGCACCGGCGTTGTCCGGGATCCGGGCGTCGATCAGGTTGATCGCCACTCGCTCCGGCGTGACGTGCTCGCGTCCGCCGGCCAGCCCGGCGCAGACGACCAGCTCCGGCCGGTGCGCGAGAATCGCGGCCCGCAGCGCCGGCAGCGACGCGTCGAACTCGCACGGCAGCTCTACCGCCACCGTGTCCGTCCGCCGCACCGCTGCCAGCGAAGCTGCCTGCCAAGAGGGGTTCGTCGCCGCTCCGGCGAAGGGCGCGAACCCCGTCAGCAGAACCGTCATCCGGCGGCCGGCTTCAGGTCGCCCGGGTAAAGGAACTCGTCGGACGGCTTGCCGTTGCCGTAGATCCACGCGTCGAAGAAGCCCTGCAAGTCCATGCCGGACACCTTCTCACAGTACTTCTGGAAGTCCTGCATGCTCGCGTTTCCGTCGTGGTGCACGGAGTTCCAGGTCTTGAGCACCTGGTCGAACGCGTCCTGTCCCAGGTACTTGCTGAGCGCGTGCAGCATGACCGGGCCCTTGGAGTACACGTAGGTGAACTCGTGGCCGGGCCCCATGTCGTACAGCTTGCCGTCCCAGAACGCGTCGCTGGCCGAGGCGACTGTGCTGAGGTACTTGGCGTCGAGATCCGTGCCGTTCTTCTGCGCCCACAGCCACGTCGCGTAGGACGCGAAGCATTCGTTGAGGCAGACGTCCTTCCAGTGGTCGACGGCGACCGTGTCGCCCCACCACTGGTGCGCGTTCTCGTGCACGATCGTGCTGATGTTGCCTGCGCGGCCGGAGTAGATCGGGCGGCTCATCGTCTCGAGCGAGAACCCGATCGGCTCAGTCAGGTAGATGCCGCCCGCGGCGTCCACCGGGTACTTGCCGAACTTCGATTCGAGGAAGTCGATGACCTCCGGCAACTGCGCGTCGGCCTGCTTCGTGGCGTCCGTGGTGCCCGGCGCGTACGCGCTGACGATCGGGGTGCCGTCGGCGCGCTTGCGATTGTTGAACGTCCACTTGTCGATCGCGACCGTGGTCATGTACGACGCGGTCGGGGTGTCCTCCGCCCAGACGTGCGTGGTGCCCGCGCGCGTCCGGTACTTGCCGACCTCGCGTCCGTTGGCGATGACGCCCCACTCGCTCGGGACGGTGATCGACAGCCGGAACTTCGCCTTGTTGCGCGGGGTGTCGTTGACCGGGTACCAGGTGGTGGCCGACTTCGGCTCGCCGGCCGCGAACGCGCCGCCGGACTTGGTGAACTGCCAGCCGTTCTTGCCGAGGTTCGGGTCGTCGATCGCGACCGGGACGCCGTGGTAGGCGACCTCGGTGGTGAACGGCAGGCCCTTCCACAGCGGCATCTTCGGCGTGATCACGAGTTCGTGGTCGCCGGTACGGGTGAACTTCGCGGGCGCGCCGTTGACCCGGACCGCGTCGACGGTGAGGCCGCGGAGGTCGAGGTCGAACGAGCTGAGCGACTGGGTCGCCTTCGCGTGGACCGTCTGGACTCCGGCGAGCTGGTGGGTGTCGGGAGCGTAGTTGATCCTGAGGTCGTAGTCGGAGACCTCGTACCCGCCGTTGCCGTCTTGCGGGTAGTAGCTGTCTCCGGCGCCGTCCGAACCGGGCGTTGGCTTGTCCCAGCCTCCCGGTCCGGCCGACGCGATCCCAGTGCCGAGCGTCAATGCGGTGAGGGTGGCTGCGACGGTCACTGCCGGGCGACGCCAGCGGTGCAGTGCTCTCATGGGCGCTCCTGTGTCTGCGGGTGAATCCTCCGCAACGTAGCGCCGGGAAGCCGGGCAGTAACCGCTTGGCGGCAGATTGTCCCGAAAGTCCACACTTCCGTCGGGCCCCGACACGAGCCGCGCGTTGTCTGGAAAGCTGGACCTCATGCGCGTCGCGCTGCTTGGCCCGCTGCGAGCGGAGGGGGAGGACGGCACGCCGATCGACATCGGCGGAGCCCGCCTTCGCATGCTCCTTTCCCGGCTCGCGCTCGACGCGGGCCGCGCGGTTCCCGCCGAAGCGCTGATCGACGGACTGTGGGGCGCGGAACCTCCTGCGGACGCCGCCAATGCGCTCCAGTCGCTGGTCTCGCGGCTGCGTCGGGTGCTGCGCCCCGCGGGTGCCGAGCTGGAGTCGGTCAACGGCGGTTACCGGCTCGCGGTGCCGCCGGAAGCGGTGGATCTCCACCGGTTCGAGCAGTTGTCCGCCGAAGGGCGCCGTGAACTTGCCGCTGGCCGGGACGGCACTGCCGCCGAATCGCTCGCCGCCGCACTCGCGTTGTGGCGCGGACCGGCGCTCGCGGATGTGCTGGACGCGCCGTTCGCCGCCGCGCCCGCGACGTTGCTGGAAGAGCGGCGCACGGAGACCACTGAGGACTGGTTCGAAGCCGAACTGCGGCTGGGCCGGCACGCGGACGTGCTCGCGGAACTCACCGCCGCCGCGCAGGCGCATCCGCTGCGGGAACGGTTGGCCGGCTTGCGAATCCGTGCGCTTTCCGCCGCTGGACGGCAGGCCGACGCGCTCGCCGCGTACTCCGCGATCCGAACGACGCTGGCGGACGAACTGGGCGTGGACCCGTCGGCGGAACTGCAGGAAGTGCATCTGCGTGCCCTGCGCGGCGAGTACACGCCGGTCGCCGCGGTGGTCGACCGGTTGCCGCAGCGGCTGACCAGCTTCATCGGTCGCACTGACGAACTGAAGCTGCTGGCCGAACTGCTCGAAGGATCCCGGCTGGTCACGCTCGTCGGCCCGGGCGGGGCCGGCAAGACGCGGCTCGCGACGGAAGCGGCTTCGCGGCATCCGGCGCACTCGCGCGGTTTGGTGTGGTTCGTGCCGCTGGCCGGCGTGCGGGATGCGGAAGACGTGCTGGCCGCGCTGCTGAACGCGTTGGAGGTCCGCGACCTTCGGACCACGGAGACCGACGCGCGGCGTCGGCAGGTCGATCCGTTCGAACACGCGGTGGAGACGCTCGGCGGCACGGAAGCGTTGCTGGTGCTGGACAACTGCGAACACCTCGTGGACACCGCCGCGGAGCTGGCCGAGAATTTGCTGCGTCGGCTGCCGGCGTTGCGGGTGCTCGCGACGAGCCGGGAGCCGTTGGCGATCACTGGGGAAGCGTTGTGCCCGCTCGGTCCGCTGCCGGTGCCGGACGAGGCCGCGCCGCCCTCGGACGTCGGCACCCTCGATTCCGTCCGGCTGTTCCTCGATCGCGCGATGGCGGTACGTCCGGGATTCCGGCTCGACGAGTCCACAGTGGACGCAGTACGGCAGATCTGCCGACGGCTCGACGGAATGCCGCTGGCGCTCGAACTGGCCGCCGCGCGACTGCGGTCGATGACCGCCGAACAGATCGCCGAACGCCTCGACGACCGGTTCCGCTTGCTCACCTCCGGCAGCCGGACGGCGTTGCCGCGCCAGCGCACGCTGCGCGCGGTGGTGGAGTGGAGCTGGGATCTGCTGAGTGACGCGGAGGTCCGGCTCGCGCGCAGGCTCGCGGTGTTCGCGGCGAGTTTTTCCGAGGAGGCGGTGGAAAACGTCTGCTCGGACGACGAACTGCCCGCGGAAGAGATCGTGTACGTACTGGGTTCACTGGTGGAGAAGTCCATTGTGGACGTAGTGGGCATGCGTTACCGCCTGCTGGAAACTCTTCGCGCCTACGCGACCGAGCGGCTTGTCGAGTCCGGCGAACAGGATCGGATGCGGGCGGCGATGGTCGCCTATTACACGGAATTGGCCGACCGCAACGAACCGCTGCTGCGCGGACGGGACCAGCTCCAGGCGATCGACGTGTACGAGCACGAAAGCGATAACTTCACCGCTGCGCTGCGGGCGGCGATCGAGTCGGACTCCGCGGGTTCGGCGGCCCGGCTGTTGTTCGGATTGTTCTGGTATCTCAATATCGTCGGCCAGAACGAGCGGGGCGCGCTGTTCGTGGACGAGGTGCTCGAACTGAGCGGAGAGCTGCCGCCGGACATGGCGGCGAGCCTGCGGTTGATCCAGGTGCTGATGCGGGTCATGGCCGGTCCGCACGAGAAGGTGGACGTTCCCGAACTGATCGAGGACTGCGTGCGGACCGGTGCGGTGGAACGGAATCCGTGGCTGTGGGTGGGGTTGCCGATAATCGCCTACCTCAACGGCGAACGCGACCTGGCGAAGCGCGAGATCCGCCGGGCCGTCGAACGGGACGACGTCTGGGGCCGCGCCGCCGGACACTGGGCGGAGAGTTTCGTCCTCGGCGACATGGGCGACCTCGAAGGAGCGGACCGGGCGCGAGAGCTTGCGCACCAAGGCTTTGCCGAGGTCGGCGACCGCTGGGGTCTCGGCATGACACACGGTTTCCGAGCCGCGGCGCTGTCGCAGTCCGGTGACCACGAAGCGGCGATCGCCGCGTACACCGAGGGCCTGCGGCTGGTGATGGAGCTGCGGTCAAAGGACGACATCGTGCAGCAGTGGTGGCGGCTGGCGGTGGAACGCTCGCGGGCTGGCGACCAAGAGGGTGCGTGGCGGGACATGGAGGCCGCGGAACGCTACGCGGCTTCCGGCGGCAACAGCGGATTGCGCCTCATCGTGTTGCTCGGCCGTGCTGAGCTGCTGATCCGCGAGCACAACGTCGCCGAGGCCCGCGAGGTGTTCCGGGAAATGAAGTCGGCGCGCGCGGATTGGCCTGCGCCGGAAGGTTTCGAGGCGGAATGGCTTGGCACCATGGAGGCCGGGTTGCTGCTCGCCGAAGGCCGTCCGGATGATGCGGAACCAGCGGTGTTCGCGGTCATCGAGCAGGCGGCCGGACGATTCGACATGCCGGACCTGGCGGGCGTGGTCGAACTGCTGGCGCGGATCCGGTACCAGCAGGGGCGGCTGGAGTCGTCCGCGCGGCTGCTCGCGCTGAGCGCGGTGGTGCGCGGACGGTTCGACTTGGGAAGCCCGGAGGTCCGGGAGCTCATCGAGAACCTGACCAGCGAGCTGGGCGTGGAACGGTACGAGGCGCTCGTGGCCGAAACCTCGCAGCTGGACCGGGCGGAGGCGATCGAGGCGGTCCAGGCGGAACGCTCGCCTGTTCTCGACGATAACTAACGTCGAGGAGTTGGAACACGCGGTCAGCCTGGGTTCCCGCGGCGCGATGCGGTACGGCCGCACCGGCGACAAACTGGCCGACGCCCCGGAGTTCGACGACCTCTCGGAACCGCCGCATGCCTTCGCGTCCCCCTGCACTTCGGCCCCCAAGCACCGGTGCGGGCGCGGGCAGCGGAACGGTCAGCGAACGCTGGCTGCGTTGGACGGCGGAGGTGGTCGGGACCGGGCGGATGCTCTATTCGAGCGACTATCCCTGCACCTTCCGCACCCGGCCCGGCGGTTTTCCTTACCTGGACACGAGCGGCGGTGTCGCGCGGTCGTTTCCGGAGAAGGCACCGTTCAACGAGGAAGAGAAGGCAGCCATCGGGTCTGGCAATGGGGAGTGGTTGACCGGCCATCTCGCGGTCAACAAGGCGGGATGAAGGCTGCGCGATAACCTGCGGCGCCCACAGAGCGCGAAGGAGTTCCGGCGTGTGGTCAGCAGCTCACCAAGCAGTCGAACTTGAAGACCTGCCTCGCTTGCGGGACATTCTCGACGCCGGTCATGACGTCGAGGACGACAGCGGGGACGGCTGGACGCTGCTGCGGCACGCCATCGACGCCGAAGTCGACAACCACATTCAAAGCGGCAAGCCATTGCACGTTGACGTCACCGCTTTCCTTCTCGCCCGCGGAGCCGACCCGCTCCGTCGCCACCAGGGCCTGTCGGTCCTTGCGGAGGCGCAGGAGCGAGGCCATTGGCTGGCTGTCGACGTCATGCGCGGCTTTATCAGCCGAAATCGGCAGCCATGGACCCCGCCAAAACAAAAGTGAGTGCCTGTGCCCGGCTGTGGAACCCGGACACAGACACTCACCACAGCGTCCCCACCCCCGTGCAGGACGCCCTCAGACCCGCTTGCGGTAGGCCCACGTCGCGAGCGGGAAGAACACCACGACCGCACCGGCCATCCACGCCAGTGCGCCCAGCAGAGAGCCGCCGTAGGCGACGCCGCCGTTGAGCAGGCCGCGCATCACGTCGGACATCAGGCTCACCGGGCTGATGTCCGCCCACGCCTTGAGCCAGCCCGGCATCGTGGCCGTCGGAAGGAACACGTTGCTGCCGAATGTCAGCGGCATGATGAAGACGAACATCAGGCCCTGTGCCGCGCCAGGGGATTTCATCAGCATCCCGACGAACACCGAACCCCAGCAGAAGCACAGGCCGAACGCGACCGCCAGCAGGATCGCGAGGACGAACTCCCCGGGACCGGTCTGCACGCGGAAGCCCATCACGGTCGCCACGGTCAGCAGCACCGCCAGGCACACCACATACCGCACGAGGTCCGCCAGCACCGCGCCCACCAAGGGGGCCGAGCGGGCGATCGGCATGGAGCGGAAGCGGTCGAAGACGCCCTTGGTGATGTCGGTGTTGAGCTGCGTGCCGACCGTCAGCGACGCCTGCAGCACGTTCATCACGATCAGGCCGGGCACGAACGACTGCAGGTAGTTCTCGATCGAACCGCCCAGCGCGTTGCCGAACAGGTAGGTGAACATCAGCAGGAAGATGATCGGCATCAGCGTGACGTCGGCCAGCTGTTCCGGATTCTTGCGGATCTTCAGGATTCCCCGCCAGGCAAGCGAAAACGCGTGCTTCGTGCCCTGGATCGGGCTGATGTGCCGGGGCGGGGCCGCCACGGCGGTTGCGGTGGTCACGACCGGCTCCCTTCGAGTTCGCGCTCCGGCTTCGGGTCTTCGGCGCCATGCCCGGTCAGGGCCAGGAACACCTCGTCGAGGCTGGGCAGCCGCAGCGCCAGTTCGTCGGAGGTGATGCCCGCCGAATCGAGCCGGCGCACCAGCGTGGACAGCAGCACCGGGTCGGACACCGGTGCGGTCAGCAGTCCGGTCGCGTCGTCGCGGACCGGGCGGACGCCGGTGAGTTCGGCCAGGATGCGGTCGACCTCGTCGAGGTCGCGCAGCGACGTCGGCCGCACCTGCAGCGTCTGCCCGCCGACGCGCCGCTTCAGCTCGTCGGCGCGGCCGTCGGCGACCACGTGGCCGTGGTCGAACACGGTGATCCGGTCGGCCAGCTGGTCGGCCTCCTCCAGGTACTGCGTCGTGAGCAGCACCGTCGCCCCGTCGGCGACGAGGCTGCGGACGACCCGCCACACCTCGTTGCGCGCGTGCGGGTCGAGTCCGGTGGTCGGCTCGTCCAGGTACAGCACGGCGGGACGGCCGACGAGGCTCGCCGCCAGGTCGAGCCTGCGCCGCATGCCGCCGGAATACGTCCGGATCGGCCGCTTGGCGGCGTCGGTCAGCTCGAACCGCTCCAGCAGTTCGGCTGCCCGCGCTCGGGCGTCGGCCCGGGACAGGTTCAGCAGCTTCCCGATCAGTACCAGGTTCTCGGTGCCGCTCAGGTCCTCGTCCACCGACGCGTACTGCCCGGTGAGCCCGATCAGCCCGCGCACCCGGACCGGGTCGCGGACCACGTCGTAACCCCCGACCGTGGCGTGTCCCGCGTCCGGTCTCAGCAGGGTGGCCAGGATGCGGACCGCGGTTGTCTTGCCCGCGCCGTTCGGCCCGAGCACCCCGACCACCTTCCCGAACGGGACCTCGAGGTCCACCCCGTCCAGCGCCTTCGTCTCCCCGTAATGCTTGACCAGGCCCTCGGCCTGGATCGCGTGCGACATGATGCCTCCTCCTGTGTCGCTCCAGCACACAGTGGATCCAGGCGCTGGCAAGCCGCGCACACGGCGCTGACACGGACCTGTCAGTGCCTGCCCGGCATACTCTTCGATCATGGTGATGGAGGCGCGGACGCGAACCCGGCTGGTCACGGGCCTGCTCGTGCTGGTCGGACTGCCGTTGCTGACGGTGGCTGTGCTGCGCACGATCGGCTGGGACGGCAGCAGCTGGTACCTGACCGCGCTGCTGGCGCTGACGCCGTACGTCGTGGTCTACGGCGTGCTGCTCGCCGCACTCGCGCTGGTGCTGCGGCGCTGGTGGGCCGGTGGCGTCGCGCTCGCGTTGTCGGCGCTGCTGGCGGTGTACGTCGCGCCGCGGGTGATGTCCGACGACCAGCCGGCGGCGAACGGGAAGACGGTGCGCGTGCTGGCGGCCAACCTCTACCTCGGCCAGGCCGATCCGGCGGCGCTCGTGCGGCTGGTCCGGGAACAGCGGGTCGACGTGCTGAACCTGCTGGAGATGACGCCTGCCGCGATGTCCGGACTGGAGAAAGCCGGGCTTTTCCAGACGCTGCCGTACCGGGTCATGCACCCGGCGTCCGGGGTGGACGGTTCCGGCATCGTGTCGCGGTATCCGCTCACCGAAGAGGACTACACCGGCGATTCGGCCCAGAAACAACCCGGCGCGGCGGCCGACCTCGGCGGCGGGACGACGTTGGAGATCGTTGCCGCGCATCCGCGTTCGCCGGATTCCGGGTACTACCAGTGGGAACAGGAGATGCGGGACCTGTCGCGCGCGATCGGCGAGCACGGCCTGCGCGTGGTGGCAGGCGATTTCAACGCGACTCTCGACCACGCGGCCCTGCGGACGGTGCTGTCCCGCGGATACGTCGACGCGGCGGAGGCACGCGGCGACGGCCTCGTCCCGACCTGGTCGACGTCGGCGGTTCCGCTCGTGCCGCTGGACCACGTGCTGGTGGACCGCCGGGTCGCGATCCGGGACTACCAGGTGCTCGATGTGCCCGGAAGCGATCACCGGGCGGTTTACGCGGAGGTGCAACTGCCATGACGACCTTGCGGCCAAGCAACGGGGAGGTCGAATACCCGCGGCTGCTGGAGATCTGGCGCAGCGCAGTCGAGGCGACGCACCATTTCCTGGCGCCGGCGGACGTCGAGTACTACGCCACGCGCGTCCCGCTCTACTTCCCGGAAGTGGACCTGACCGTGGCGGAGGTCGACGGAATCGCGGCGGGTTTCTCCGGGATCGCCGACGGAAAGCTGGAAATGCTGTTCGTGCACGACGATTTCCGCGGTCGCGGGGTCGGGTCGGCGTTGCTGCGTGCGGCGCTGGACCGGTTCCCGGGGCTCACGCTGGATGTGAACGAACAGAACCCGCAGGCGGTCGGTTTCTATCTGCACCACGGGTTTGAGGTCGTGGGCAGGCAGGAGACCGATTCGGACGGTCGTCCGTTCCCGTTGCTGGCGCTCAAGCGAGCTTGATCAGCGTCTCCAGCGCTCCGGCGGGGATCGAAATCCCGCGTCCGTGCCGGATCCGCGGCTCGCGCGGGTTGATCCGGATCAGTGCGCCCGTTGCCGCGCTGGCGAGTTCGGAATACCGTCGTACGGTCGGAACCGCTTGTCCGGCACCGATTTCGACCACCACCGCGCCGCGATGCGCGCGTCGCCAAGCCGCCAGTTCGTCCAGCTGTTCCTGACTGCGGTCCGGAACCCAGTCGAAATCCCCGAACATCAGGATGTTGGGCCGGGCCAGGCTGCCGCACCGCGGACACGACGGCAACGGCGGCCGGGCGCGCATGGTCGCCTCGTCCAGGTCGACCGCCAGGTCCGCGGCCGACCAGATCTCCCGCGAGCACCCGGCCAGGCACTGCAGGTGGTGGATCGACCCGTGCGCCTCGGCGACGTGCCGGAATCCCGCCGCCTGGAACTGTCCGTCCACATTGGACGTGAAAACCCGCACGCCGCCAGGTTTCGCCAGTCCCCATTCGAGCAGCAGGCCGAACCCGCGGTGCGGCACCGTTTTCCGGTACAGGTCGAGCCGGTGCCCGTAGAAACCCCAGGCCAGTTCCGGGTCCGAGGCGAAATGCCGCGGGTCGGCCAGCTCCTCGAACCGCAGCCCGAGCCCGGCGTACGGCGGATACGCCCGCCAAAACCCTTCCCCGCCACGGAAATCGGGCAGGCCGGAGTCGACGCCCATCCCGGCGCCGGCGCACACGAGCAGCGCGCCGGCGTCCGAGATCAGCTCGGCGGCGCGGGCGAGTTCGTCACTCACCCGGCTTCGATGCCTGCACGACCTCGAATTCCAGCAGGTTCGCGCCGGTCGACACCGGGTTCTTGCGCTCGCCCGCGTGCGCCTCGCGCGCCGGACCGCCCGCCCAGGCCTGGTAGTGCTCCTCGGTTTCCCACTTCGTGTACACGAAGTAGCGCGTCTCGCCCGCGATCGGGCGGAGCAGCTCGAAGCCGAGGAACCCCTCCTGGTTGTCGACGGAGTGCAGCCGCGCGGCGAAGCGCTTCTCCAGCTCCGGGCCGGCGCCTTCGGGGACCTCGATTGCGTTGATCTTGACCACTGCCATGCCCCCAGCGTACTTACGGCTGGCCTGGTTTCGCGGTTCGTGCCACTCTGCTCACATGGGGGACGACGAAGTCTTTAGCACCGAATTGGCCCGCAACCTGCAGCTCCTCGTGAAAGCCGCGGCCGAGTCGGCCGGTTCGGGCGGTTCGAACGAGCTGATCGACCGCGTCACCGGGCACCTCGGCGTGCCGCTCGCGCAGGCGCTGGTGGTCACCCACAGCTTCGAGAACTGGGAGCACGCCACCATCCAGGCCGGGGTCGACGCGTACCTCGCCGAGCACGGGATCGGCACCGACTGGTTCGGCATCGCGGGCGGTCTGCGCGGGCACGAAGACCTGGTCGGCATGCTGGTCACGGCCAAGCAGCACGGCCACTACGAACTGGGCGCGGTGGACTACGCGACGGTCGCGGTCGGACCGGACGAGGCGGCGGACGTCGTCCAGCTCGGGCTGGTCGGCACGGTCGCGCCGGACGGTTCGCCGGTGCTGGTCGGCGTGCGCGGCTCGGCCCCGCAGTACGGCCAGATGAACTGCCGCCTCGAGGTGATCGCCGAGGACCGGCGGGCGGCCACCGAGACCCGCGACCGCATTGAAGCGCTGATGACCGACCACGACGTGCTGCGCGGCCAGGTGATCGCCTTCGGGCTGAGCGAGCACCGCAACAACGAGCTGGTCACCTTCCTGCCGCGGCCGGAGCTGCGCAAGGAGGACGTGGTGCTGCCGGCGGGCGTTCTCGAAGCGGTCGAACGGCACACTTTCGGCATCGCGGAACACGGCGCGCGCCTCGCCGAGGCGGGTCAGCATCTGAAGCGCGGCCTGTTGCTGCATGGTCCGCCGGGCACCGGGAAAACGCACACCGTGCGGTACCTGATGGGCCAGCTCCCGGACTGCACGGTCGTGATCCTGACCGGTGCCGCGATGCGGTTCATCTCGCAAGCCGCTTCGCTGGCGCGCCGGCTGCAGCCGAGCGTCATGGTGCTGGAGGACGTCGACCTGATCGCCGAGGACCGCGACCTCGCGCACGGCCCGACGCCGCTGCTGTTCAGCCTGCTCGACGCGATGGACGGCGTCGGCGGCGACGCGGATGTCACCTTCCTGCTCACCACCAACCGGGCGAGCAGCCTGGAGAAAGCGCTGGCCGACCGGCCCGGCCGCGTCGACTTGGCGGTGGAGGTGCCGCTGCCGGACGCCGCGGGACGGGAAGCGCTGCTGCGGCTGTATTCGCGGGACCTGGAGCTGACGGCCGACCTGACGCCAGTCGTCGAGGCGACGGAAGGCGTCACGGCGTCGTTCATGAAGGAACTGCTTCGCCGGGCGTCGCTGCGCGCGCTGGCGCTCCGACCCGATGAACCCGTGCGGGTCGGCGACCCGGAACTGGGCGCGGCCCTAGCCGAGATGAACGACTCTCGCAGCAGTCTGACCAGGTCGTTGCTCGGCAGTCAGGGCCGCAACGCGCCTGGGTAAAGGTCGGTGTCCGACGGCAGTTTCGACCCGTGGAACCAGTCGTTGAGGAATCCGCTCACATCGCGTCCGGCGACCTTCGACACGAGCTTCTCGAAGTCCGCCCACGTCGCGTTGCCGTTGCGATGCTGGCCGACCCATTCGTGCAGCACCTTCTCGAACCCCGGCTCGCCCAGTTCCCGGCGCAGCGCGTGCACGGCGAGGATGCCCTTGTCGTACGCGCCTTCGAACAGGTGCTCCGGCCCCATGTCGACGAGCTTCTGGCCCCAGAAGTCCGTGCTGCCCTTGGTGATCTCGACGGCCGCGCGGTAGCGGTCGTCCAGGTTCTGGCCCTCGCGTTCGCCCCACATCCACTGCGCGTACGACGCGAAGCACTCGTTGAGGCAGATGTCCGCCCACGAGTTGAGCGACACCGAATCGCCGAACCACTGGTGCGCGTTCTCGTGCACCAAAGTCAGGATTTCCGCCCATTTCGCATAAGTGGGACGGGTCTGCGTTTCCAGGGAGAAGTGGATGTCCTCGTCGAGGTAGATCCCGCCGGCCGCGCTCTGCGGGTATTTGCCGAACTTGCTCTCCAGGAACGAGATCACTTCCGGCAGCCGGTCGCCGGTGGCCTCGCGCGCTTCGGCTCCCGGCGCGTAGCCGGAAACGATCGGCGTGCCGTCCGGGAGCGTGGACCGCTGCACGGTGAACTTGTCGATCGCGATCGTGGTCAGGTAGCTGGCCACCGGATTCGGATCCGCCCACGTCGTGGTGGTTTTGCCGTCCTTGGCGCTGGTGCCCTGCTCCCGGCCGTTGGACATGACCGTCCAGCCGGTGGGCACGTGCGCGGTCAGCGTGAAGGTCGCTTTGTCGCGCGGGGTTTCGTTGACCGGGTACCAGAACGACGCCGAATGCGGCTCGCCGACCAGGTACGCGCCGCCGTCCTCGGAGCGGGCCCAGCCGTTCTCCGATCCGCCGTCGTGCGGGGTTTTCGCCGGAACACCCGAATAGCGCACGCGCGTCCGGAACGTCGAACCCGAGCGCAGCGGTTCGGCCGGAGTCACGACCAGCTTGTTCTTCTCCCGGCTGTACTTCGCCGGTTTCCCGTCGATCTCCACTCCCGAGACGTCCAGCCCGCGCAGGTCGAGATCGAAGCGGCTGAGGTCTTGGGTGGCTTTCGCGGAGACCGTGGTGTCGCCGTCGAGCCGGCCGCTCGGCGGGTCGTAGCTGACGTCGACGTGGTAGTCGAGCGCGTCGTACCCGCCGTTGCCGTCGTCGGGGAAGTACGGGTCGCCCGCGCTGCTCGCACCTGGCTTCGGATGCATCGGCGGCAGTGGAGCGGCGGGTTCGGCAGGGCTGCACGCGGACAGCGCAAGCACGCCGGCGAGGGCGAGGACGGCGGACTGGCGGCTGCGCATTCCTTCACCCTAGGGGCAGATTTGTGATGAGGTAGCCGGGAAAACCCGGGAGGATTAATGCGACCAGGCCTGATCGACTTCGGCGGCGACGAACGCTCTGGCGTGTCGATCTTGCTGTTGCACGGGCTGATGGGCCGCGCTCGCACGTGGTGGCCGGTCGCGCAATGGCTCAAGCGATACGGCCGGGTGCGCGCCCTCGACGCCCGCGGGCACGGCCGGGCGCCGCACATCGGGCCGTGGACCACCGAGCAGTTCGCCGAGGACGTCGCGGACGTGCTGGCTGACGTCGGTCCGTCCGTGCTGATCGGGCATTCGATGGGCGGACTGCACGCGTGGGCCACCGCGGCGAAGCATCCGGAGCTGGTGCGCGCGGTCGTCAGCGAGGATTTCGCGCCGGACCAGCGCGGACGCACCGTCGAGACCTGGCGCGGCTACTTCGAGAGCTGGCCGGTGCCGTTCGAATCGCTGGCTCACGTGCGCGAGTTCTTCGGAGCCGCGGGCGACTACTTCACCGAATGCGTCGAGGAACGCGAGGACGGCTATCACCTGATCGCCGACCTGGAGAACCTGTACGAGATCGCCGCCGAATGGGGTCGCGGGGACTACTGGTCCATTGTGGACGGTATCCGCTGTCCGCTGCTGCTGGTCGAGGGCGAGCACACCGCGATGCCCGCCGGTCAGCAAGCCGAGGTCGCGGCGCGGGTGCCGGGCGCGAAGCACCTGGTCGTGCCCGGTTCGGCGCATGTGCCGCACGCCGAGGCGCCGGAGACCTATCGCGGCGCGGTGGAGGCGTTCCTGTCCGGCCTGTGACGCCCCACGCGTGCCGCCCTCGCTGGCACACGTGAGGCGTCCCCGGTCAGCGGGCCAGCTCGGTGCGCCACGCGGCGGTCGAGCGGTCCGCCGGCACGATCAGCGGCCAGACGTCCGAGCCGAGGTAGCCGGATTCGTCGCTGGCCCGGGCCGCGGTGCAACTGTCGCGGGAAAGCCCGTGCTCAGCGGCCAGCGCGGACACGGCGGCCGCGGTCGCCTTGCCGAACACGCCGTCGGTGGGCACGCCGAACCCGGCGGCGCGCAGGAATCGCTGTGCGGTCATCACCCGCGGCCCGGTGTCACCCGGTTTGAGCAGCGGCCATTCCGGAGCGTCGAGCCGCGCGACGGACAGGCCGAGCTGCTGGCCGACCGCCTTCCGCAGCTCCGGGAGCCGGTCGTAGAGCACCTGGCCGCAGCATTCGGTCGAGTTGAAATCGCGGTGGCCCTTGATGAACTCGGGCGTGATGCCGTAAAGGTGTGCGATGTAGGCGATCAACTGCACGAGCGAGTTCCACAGCGCGACCGGAACGTCGACCGTGCTGTAGAGGCCCTCGTTCTCGATGCCGATGCATTCGCTGTTGTGGTTGGCGACGTTCGCGCCCTGAACATGCTGCGTCCCGCCGCGGAGGATTTCGAGGCTGCGGTGCCGTCCCTCGGTGACGAAGCCGCCGCGGCTGTTCGTGAACTGCTGGCCGGTGTCGATCCAGCCGCGGGTGTCCATGTGGAAGTTCTGGATGTCCCGCGAGATCTGCAGCGCGTGCGCCAGCGAGTAGTCGGTGTTGTTGCCCGGATCGACGGTGTGGTGCACCACGATGTACGTCGGCTTGTGGTTCTCCACCACGATCGCGCCTGACGGCGGCCGGGCGTTCCACTCGGCCGTCGAATGGATGACCGGAGTGGTCGCCGCCGCCGCGGATTTCGCCCCTGCGCAGCCCAAAGCGCCCACGGCAGTGACGGTGAGGCCGCCCTTCAAGACGGCACGACGCGTTGCTTCCCCCATGCGGAACTCCTCAGCCCGGAAGTGCGACTGGGGAAAGCTAACCCGGCACCCCGGAGGGGACAACTTTTTGCCGACTTTCGTCGTAGTGCGTCAGTGTTCCCCGGGAAGCGCGAAGAGCCCGTCGCGGGTTTGCTCCAGCAGACCGTCCACGAGCAGCGAATCCAGGCACCGGTCGCGCTGCCCGGATTCGTGCCACACCAGGTCCAGCCGCGCCTTCTCGACCGGTCCCTCGGCACCGCGCAGGACGTCCAGAAGCAGCCCGCGGACCTGCCGGTCGGTCCCGGCGAACTTCTGCACCGGCTTGGCCGGGCCGGCGTACTCGGGACGGCCGTTGTGCTGCCAGGCGCATTCGGCGTAAATCGGGCAGTCCGCGCACTTCGGCGACCGGGCGGTGCAAATCAGCGCGCCCAGCTCCATCAGCGCTGCGGAAAGCTTCGCCGCGGGCGCGTCCTCGGCCGGAAGCAGCGCCTCGACGTCCGCCATGTCGCGGGTATTCGACGCCGGGCCCGCGTCGCCCGCGCCATGAACGGCACGCGCGACGACCCGTCGGACGTTCGTGTCCACCACCGGCGCACGCTTGCCATACGCGAACGCCGCGACCGCGCGCGCCGTGTACGCGCCGATGCCGGGCAGCGCGAGCAGAGTGTCCACATCGGACGGAACGACGTCGCCGTGTTCCTGAGCGATGACGGTGGCGGCGGCGTGCAGCCGAAGCGCGCGACGCGGGTAGCCGAGCTTGCCCCACGCGCGCACGACTTCGCCGGTGGTCTCCGCGGCCAGCGCCGAGGGCACCGGCCAGCGGGCCATCCACTCCAGCCAGATCGGCTGGACGCGCGAGACCGGCGTCTGCTGCAGCATGATTTCGCTGACCAGCACGCCCCACGCCGAGCAGTCCGGTTCCCGCCAGGGCAGGTCCCGGCCGACGTCGGCGAACCACTCGATCAGAACATCGGTGTCTACTGCCACCCCGCCATTGAATACGACGGCTCTTACTTGACCTCGGTCAGGCTCCCGGCCTTCACGTCGTAGACGAATCCGCGCACGTTGTCGTTGTGCAGGAGGAAGTCGCTGCGCCGGGCGCGCTCCACCGAGGTGCGCACGCTGTCCTCGACCTTGCGGAACGCCTCGACCGCCCAGGTCGGCCGCAGTCCGGTCGCCGACTCCAGTTCGTCCTTGAACTCGTCCTCGGTGACCGTGGAGAGGCCGCAGTCGGTGTGCTGGACGATCAGCACCTCTCGAGTGCCGAGCTTGCGCTGGCTGAGCGCGAGCGAACGGATCATGTCGTCGGTCACCACGCCGCCCGCGTTGCGCAGCACGTGCGCCTCGCCCTGCAGCAGGCCGAAGATCTCGAACACCCGGATCCGGGCGTCCATGCAGGTCAGAATCGACACTTGCAGCGACGGCTTGGGGGAGGACCGGTCGCCGGGGACGATGTTCCCGATTTCCTGATTACGCTTGAGCAGCACGTCGATGGAGGTCATGGGGCACCTTTCGGCCTGCGCTTCCCCGCGGGAGCGGGGCGGTTCCGTCCATGGAACCGGGCCGGGGGCGCGCGCACAATGCGGTGGGCCGGAAATCACGGCAAAGGCTGGGGTGACTTGTGAGTGGCAATCACGGTTCTAACCGTGATCAGCACTCACGACCTCAGCCGCCGAACCAGGGCTCCTCGACCGTCCGCGGCGGTGCCGACGTGCGGCCGACCCGCAGTTCGGTCGGCAGCGTGATGACCTTGGGCCCGACCCGCTCGGCCGAGCTGAGCAGCAGCCGTCCGGCGACCTTGCCCTTCTCCAGCACCGGCTGGTGCACCGTCGTGAGCCCGGAGCGCTCCGCCTCGGCGATGCCGTCGAAACCGGTCACCGTGAGGTCGAGCGGCACCCGCAGCCCGCGTCGCGCCGCTTCGGCCAGCGCACCGAGCGCGAGGATGTCCGACGTGCAGACCAGGGCGGTGACCTGCGGATACGCGTCCAGCAGCTGACGTGCGGCGGAGGCGCCGTCGTCCACCGTGTGGTCGAAGCGCTCGACCACCGGCACGGTCGCCCAGTCGACGCCAGCCGAGGAGAACGCCGTCGCCAATGCCTCCAGCCGGGTGCGCTGCACGTGGAAGTGCGCGCCGCTCTGCCGTTCGGACGTCACGAAGTCGTCGTTGCGCTCGCGGCCGAGCCGCATGCAGAGGACGCCGATCTGCCGGTGGCCGAGCGCCACCAAGTGGTCGGCGAGCTGTGTGACGGCGGCCGCGTCGTCCGGGCCGACGCGGTCGACGCCCTCGATGCGGGGCTGGTCGATGATCACCGTCGGCACGGGCCGTTCCAAGACGGCCGCGAGATGCGGATCGTCGTCCGGCACGGAGTACACGACGAACCCGTCCACGCCCGCGCGGTGCACCGCGGCGAGGTCCTCGCGACCGGGGCTGGCCGGCACGAGATGCAGGCCGACGCCCGCGTCTTCGCAGGCCAGCGCGAGTCCTTCGAGCACGCCGACGGCGGCCGGGTCGCGAAAGGCGTAGGACAGGTTCTCGGTGAGCAGCAGTCCGACCGCGCCCGCCTTCCGGGTGCGCAGCGAGCGCGCGACCGGGTCGGGTCCGGGGTAGCCGAGCCGCCGCGCGGTCTCGAGCACCCTGCGGCGCAGTTCGGGGGAGAGCTGATCCGGGCGATTGTAGGCGTTGGACACAGTGGTCCTGGACACCCCGAGTTCCGCCGCGAGCGACGCCAATGTCGCCTGCCTCCGGGTGCGAATAGGACGGCCCATCCGCAAACCGTAACGGTTCAGATCGTTTTCCAGAAGCGACACCCCTGTGGTGAGCGTCTCGATCCTCTCGGTGATCAAGAGCGGGTGTGGCCACCCGGTGGAGTGAGGCTCGCCGTTCGGATGGGGTAAAGTGAATCTGACAACGGTTTCCATTAGCAGTTCGACCCAGGAGTGCCCGATGACTTCCCGCCGCACCACGAGCGTCCTCGCCGCCGCGTCGGCTTTGGCTGTGTTCGCGCTCGGCGCGTGCTCCAGCACGTCGTCCTCGTCCGGTTCCGGGGCGGGAGGGGGAACGGGCGACCAGGTGAAGGTCGTCGCGTCCACCGATGTCTGGGGCAGCGTCGCGTCCGCTGTCGGGGGGGACAAAGTGCAGGTCACGTCGATCATTCACGATCCCTCCGCCGACCCGCACTCGTACGAGTCCACCGCCGACGACGCGCTCGCGGCCAAGAAGGCGCAGCTGACGCTGGCCAACGGCGGCGGGTACGACGAGTTCTTCACCAAGCTGTCGGGCGAGGCGGCCTCGGCGAAGAAACTGGTCGCCTACGACATCGCCAAGCCGGGCGAGGAGAACGAGCACGTCTGGTACGACCTGCCCGGTGTCGCGAAGGTCGCCGACCAGGTCGCCGCCGCGCTCGGCGAGATCCAGCCCGCGTCGAAGCAGAAGTTCGACGAAAACGCCAAGTCCTTCAAGAGCCAGCTCGACGGCCTGATCAAGAAGGCGTCCGCGCTGGGCGCCGCGCACCCGGACACGAAGGTCGTCGTCACCGAACCGGTCGCGCACTACCTGCTGAAGACCGCGAACATCGGCGACGCCACCCCGAAGGCCTTCTCCGACGCGATCGAGAACGAGACCGACGTGCCCGCCGCGGCGGTCTCCGAGTTCACCAAGCTGATCAAGGAGAAGCAGGTGAAGGCGCTGGTCAACAACGTGCAGACGGTCACCCCGCTGACCAAGCAGGCAGTCGCCGACGCGAAGGCGTCCGGGGTCGCGGTGGTCGACGTATCCGAGACGCTCCCGGCGAACGTCACGGGCTACATTGACTGGATGACCAAGGATGTGGACTCGCTGTCGGGGGCTCTGAACAGCTGATGTCCGTCCAGCTTCGGGAAGCCGGCCCCGCGGTCCGCGTGCGCGGGGCCGGGCTCGCCTTCGGCGACCGCACCCTCTGGTCCGGTTTGGACTTGGACGTCGAGCCGGGCGAATTCCTGGCCGTCCTCGGCCCGAACGGTTCCGGCAAGAGCAGCTTCCTCAAGGCGCTGCTGGGCATGCAGTCGCTGTCGGCGGGCACGGTGGAAATCGCGGGCGGGCGTCCGGGAGGGGCGAACCGCAAGGTCGGCTACATCCCGCAGCAGCGCGCGATCGACGATTCGCTCACGCTGCGCGGCGTCGACCTGGTCGGCCTCGGTTTGGACGGGCACCGCTGGGGTCCGGGTCTCGCCGGAATGGGCACCCGGAAACGCCGGGTGGCGTCGGTAATCGAATCCGTCGGCGGCACGCGCTACGCGAAACAGCCGGTCGGCCGGCTCTCCGGCGGCGAGCAGCAACGACTGCGGGTGGCGCAGGCGCTGGTCGGCGACCCGACGGTGCTGCTGTGCGACGAACCGCTGCTGTCGCTCGACCTGGCGCACCAGCGCGCGGTCAGCGAACTGATCGACGCGCGCCGCCGCGAAGCCGGGACCGCCGTGCTGTTCGTGACGCACGAGATCAATCCGGTCCTGCAGTTCGTCGACCGCGTGCTGTACCTGGTGAACGGCCAGTTCCGGATCGGCAAGCCGGACGAGGTGATGACCTCGGAGACGCTGTCGGATCTGTACGGAACGAAGATCGAGGTGCTGCGCGTCGGCGGGCAGATTCACATCGCCGGTGCGCAGAGCGCGCTGTGCGAGGACGAACCGCATCACCACGAGCAGGAAGCAGTGGGCTGAGCCTTGGACGGCATGTTCGACTTCGCCAAGACGTGGGAGCTGATCGCTGAACTGGACAGCGTCCGCATCGCTCTGATCGCGGCCGCGGTGCTCGGCTTGCTGGCCGGAGTGCTCGGCCCGCTGATCGTGATGCGCCGCATGTCCTTCGCGGTGCACGGCACGTCCGAACTGGCCTTCACCGGCGCGGCGGGAGCATTGTTGCTGGGCGTCGGCGTGGAATACGGCGCACTGGCCGGTGCCGTCGCTGCCGCGCTGCTGCTGGGAATCCTGGGAATCCGCGACGCCGACCGCGATTCGGTGATCGGGGTGATCCTGTCCTTCGGGCTGGGCATGGGCGTCCTGCTGCTGTCGTTCTACAAAGGACGGTCCGCGAATAAGTTCGGGATTCTCACCGGCCAGATCATCACCGTGGACAGCACGAACCTGACCGCGTTGGTCATTTCCGCCGCCGCGGTGCTGGCAGTGCTGGCACTGATCTACCGCCCGCTGCTGTTCGCCAGCGTCGATCGCGCGGTGGCCGAGGCGCGCGGCGTCCCGGTCAAGACGCTGACGGTGCTGTTCTCCTTGCTGGTCGGCGTCGCGACGGCGCTGAGCGTGCAGGTGGTCGGGTCACTGCTCGTGGTCGCTTTGATGGTGACCCCCGCCGCGGCAGCTGCCCGGGTGACGGCGAGCCCGTTGCGCGCGACGGTGTTGTCCGTGGTGTTCGCGGAGGTCGCCGCACTGGGCGGGATCGTGCTGTCGCTCGCGCCGGGGTTGCCGGTGAGCGCGTTCGTGACTTCGATTTCGTTCTTGATCTACCTGGTGTGCCGGGTGATCGCGTGGGTCCGCGACCGTCGGCGCGGGGTGCGGACGAGCCCGGTGGAAGCGGCCCCGGTCCCGGTCGGCTAGCCGTAGCCGTGCCCGGCCTTGAAGAAGCGGTTACCGGATCGGGTGCTGCGCCAGTGCCGTCTTCACCGCCGAAATGAACCCCTCGTCGGTAAAGGGCACCAACCCGCCCGAAACATTCCGCTCCACCGCCTGCAACACGACCACGTGCGAGTTCACGAACTGGTCCACCGCCTGCGACTGCGGCGTCTTGTCCGTCGAATACGCCAAATACGTGAGATTCGTGAACGCCGCCTCCAGATACCGCGAAGACGCGAGGCTGAACGAGTCCCCGTAGACCAGGGTCGGCTGGTCGATCGTGCCGACGATCGGCGCGGCCGAGCGGTGCACCGGCTGGTCGATGCTGCCGACGAATTCTCCCGCGCGGTCGGTGACGCCGTCCGGGCGCAGGTTGTAGCGGGTGTTCGTCTTGACGCCGGTTTGGCCGAGCAGCAGCGGCAGGTCCGCGACGGCGTCGTACTGGCCGTCCGGGGCGCTCAGCCAGCTGTTCGTCGCGCCCGGCTTGATCGTGTCGGCGAGTGCGCGGGTCAGGACGAGGCCGCCTTCGTCGCGCCAGTGCGTGTCGTTGGGGGCGTAGATCGGGTGGCCGACCTTGGCCGCTTCGGCCGCCAGCTGCGGGCGCAGGTCGAGCGAGTGGCCTTCGGTGGTGATCTTGTACCAGTCGTTCGGCGAGGCGGCCTGCGAACATTCCTTGCCCGGATAACTCGCGGGGAGGAACTGCGGCACCATCGTCGTCTTGTCCGGCGTCACCACGAACACGAACTTCCGCCCGGACGCCTCGACCGCCGAGCGCAGTTCGTCGATCCGCTTCATCGTGGTGTCGATGTCCTGGGCCGGCGTGCATTTCGCCTCGGAGTCGTAGCCGTAGTACAGCCAGCCGTCGGTGCCTTGGACGACCTTGCGGTATCCGGCCTGGCTGGAACCCGGCCCGCTCGGCAGCGACGGGCCGGTGTTCGGCGTGCCCGGCTGCTGCAGCGGCGGCGCCGGGATCGGGCCGTTGTTCGACGCGGAACCCTGGTCGAGCGGTGCGGCCTCGCCGAAGACGCCCTCGCTGATCCCGTTCGCCGCGTTGATCGCACCAGCCCGGAACGACAGCTGGTCGGTCGCCCATTTGGGGAGGTTGGTGAAGAACCCGAACCCTTCGCCGAGGCTGGGAAATCCGGCGAGCTTGTGGTTTTCGATCTCGCTCGGCCGGACCCCGACGACCCACAGCATGGTCGGCGTGACGAAGAACAACAGGGCGCTGACCAGCGCGGTCAGCTGCCGTTTGCCGTGCCGCGGGCGATGCAGCGCGTGCTCGCGGGGCAGGTAGGCCTCGTGGACTGCGGGCAGCTGCGGTGGCTCGGACACGTCACTGAGGTTAGTCAGTTCGAGTGAGCCTGGCGCGAACAACCACCGAAAAGTCAGCCGAGCATGAGGAGGACTTGCAGCTCGCCGACGAGGAACCCGATCACGCCGCCGACCGCGATCAGCTTCCATTCGTCCTGCCGGAACGCCGGCCGCAGCAAGCCCTCGAACTCCAGCGGCGTCAGCGCGAGCATTCGCTGTTCCACCATCTTCGCGACGTCCATCGCCTCGGTCAGGTACCCCTCGGCGTAGCGCGCGGTCAACGGCAGCTCAGCCAGCGCGCGCTGCGCCGCGGCGTGCTTCATCTCCTGCAGCCGCTGTGCCCCGACGGCGAGCGCGACCACCGGTTTCGCGGCGCTGACCTGCGCGTCCACCGCATGCCCGACGGCGCGTTCGACCATTGCCACGAGCCGGTCCGACTTCGGGCCGCGCAGCAGGGCGTCGAGCAGATTCGGGACGGTCAGCACCTCGTTGGCGACCAGTTCGCCGTATTGCCGGGCGACCTCGGCGCGGCGGCGCTGGAACTTGCCTTGCAGGATGACCCGGCCCAGCCGCACCGGTTCGCGCGGCAGGAAGATCATCTTGATCGCCAGCCAGTCGGTGAACAGCCCGATCGCGCCGCCGAAGATCGGCAGCACCAGCGGCTGCCGGGTCAGCGCCCACACCAGGGCCTGGACGAGGCCGAGCACGAAGCCGAAGACGATCCCGGCGCGCGCGATGAACGTCATCTCCGGCCGGGACGTCTCCCGGATCAGCCGGACCAGCAGCGCGCGGTCGCGGGTGAGCCGTTCGACGGTCATGTGCCGGACGTCGAGGACCTCGTCCAGGTTGTCGCGGACCTCGTCGAGGAACTCCCGCACCAGCTGCGGCGCGCTCGCCTGCACCTGTTTGATCAGCAGTTCCTGGGCGAGCGTGGGCATGACCTCCCACAGCCGCGGATGGTGCTGTTCGAGCACGTCGCGGGCGATCCCGTCGACCGCGCGCAGCAGCGGCTGCTCGAGTTCGCGGGTGATGATCACCGGGTCGACGCGGGCGAAGACCTCCTCGATGTCGAGCAGGTTCGCGGTGAGCAGGTCGGTCGCGATCGCGGCCATCCGGCCGCCGTGCTTCGGGACCACGCCCTGCCAGCCGAGGAACGGCCGGATGCCGACGAATTCGAGCGGGCGGAACATCATCTCGATCGCGACGCGCTTGGTGACGTAGCCGATCAGCGCGGCGACGAACGGCATCGAGACGTACACCGGCCAGTGCCGCGCGAGGTCGTCCAGCACCGCGTCCACCCGGGTCTCCCTCCCCGTTCCGGAAGGAAACCGTATCGCGTGCGCGTCCTAACCGAGCAGCAGCAACGCCTGCAGCTCGCCGACGAGCCCGCCGATCACCGCGCCGACCGCGATCAGCTTCCATTCGTCCTGCCGGAACGCGGGCCGCAGCAGCTGCTCGAATTCGAGCGGGCTGAGCCTGCGCATCCGGTCCACGATGGTGTTGCGGACGTCGAGCGCGTTGATCGCGTACGTCTCCGCGTGCCGGATGGTGTCCGGCACTCGCTCGGCGGCTTTCGCGGCGGCGACCTGCTTCATTTCCTGGAACCGTTTCGTGCCGACCGCGATCGCGACGAACGGCTTCACGACACTCGCCTGCGCGTCGATCGTCTTCTGCACCTCACGGCTGATCAGCGAGAACAGCCGGTCCGATTTCGGCCCGCGCAGCACGGCTTCCAGCAGGTTCGGCACGGTGATGATCTCGCGCGCGATCATGTCGCCGTAGTCGGCGGCCACCTCGTCGCGGCGCTTCTGGAACACGCCCTGCCAGTTGTAGAAGCCGAAGAACCGTTTCGGCTCGCGCGGCAGGAAGATCATTTTGAGCGCGAGCCAGTCGGTCAGCCAGCCGATCCCGAGGCCGAACAGCGGCAGCACGATCGGCGACTTCGTCAGCGCCCAGACCAGCAGCTGCACACAGCCGAGAATGAACCCGAACCAGATGCCCGAGCGCGCGATGAACCGCATTTCCGGCCGCGAGATGTCGCGGATCAGCCGGTTCAGCAAAGCCTTGTCGCGCACCAGGTTCGTGACGACCATGTGCTTGAGGTCGAGTACGTCCTCGATGTTCTGGGAAATCTCGCGCATGATCTTCGTGATCGCTCGCGGCGCCTCGGCCTGCACGCGTTTCAGCAGCAGTTGCTGCGCGCCGGACGGCAGCATTTCCCACAGTCGCGGCTGGTAGATCTCCATCACCTCGCGGGTGACGTCCTCGACCACGCGCAGCAGCGGCTGTTCGATCTCCTTCGCGACCTGCTCCGGGTCGAGCCGGGCGAAGATCTCCTTCGGGTCGACGAGGTTGGTGGTGAGCATTTCGGTCGCGGTCGTCGCCATCCGCTCGGCGTTCGCGGGCAGCACGCCCTGCCAGCCGAGGAAGGGCCGCAGGCCGACGAATTCGAGCGGCCGGAACATCATCTCGATCGCGACGCGTTTGGTGACGTAGCCGATCAGCGCCGCGATGAACGGCATGGAGACGTACACCGGCCAGTGCTCGGCGAAAGTGTGCACGCGAGTCCCCTCCGTGTTGCCTACGGAACGGTAACCCGCGCGATTAGTGGAGCAAGAGCAGGACCTGCAGTTCGCCGACGAGCCCGCCGATCACCGCACCGACGGCGATCAGCTTCCACTCGTCCTGTTTGAACGCGGGCCGGAGAATGCCCTCGAACTCCAGCGGTGTCAGCTGCTGCATCTTCTCGACGATGGTGTTGCGGACGTCGAGCGCGTCGGTCGCGTAACTCTCGACGTGCTTGACGGTTTCCGGCAGATACGCGATGGCCTTCTCCGCGGCGGCCTGTTTCATCTGCTGGTACTCGCGCCCGCCGACAGCCAGCGCGACCAGCGGTTTCGCCAGACCGGCCTGCGCGTCGACGGTCCGCTGGACCTCCCGCGTGACGAGCGCGAACAGCTTGTCCGCCCGCGGCCCGGTCAACACGGCCTCCAGCACATTGCCCGCGGTGAGAACTTCCTCCGCGATCAGCGCGCCGTAGTCCGCGGCGACCTGCGCGCGGCGTTTCTGGAACATGCCCTGCCAGGTGAAGAACAAGAACCGGCGCGGCTGCCGCGGGTAGAAGATCATTTTGAGCGCGAGCCAGTCTGTGACGAAGCCCGTGACGAAACCGAAGATCGGCATGATCACCGGTTGTTTCGTGAGCGCCCACGCGATGAGCTGGACGAGTCCGATGACGAATCCGAAGCCGATTCCGCTGCGCGCGATGAACCGGAACTCGGGCGCGGCGACCTCGCGGATCAGCCGGCAGGTGAGCGATTTGTCCCGGACCATGGCGTTGATCAGCATGTCGTTGACGTCGAGAACTTCGTCCACATTCGACGCCACTTCGCGCATCAGCCGCTTCACGACCACGGGAGCCTGCGCGCGGACGCGGTCCACCAGCAGTTGCTGCGCGCGAGCGGGCAGCATTTCCCACAGTCGCGGCTGGTAGGTCTCGAACACCTCGCGGGTGACCTCGTCGACCGCCTTCAGCAGCGGTTCTTCCAGCTGCGCGACCATTTCCTCCGGATCGAGCCGCGCGAAGACCTCTCGTGGGTCGAGGAGGTTCTTGGTCAGCAGGTCGACCGCGGTGGTGGCCATCCGCCGGGAGTTGGCCGGGATGACGCCCTGCCAGCCGAGGAAGGGCCGGATGCCGCGGAACTCGAGCGGCCGGAACATCATCTCGATCGCGACGCGTTTGGTCAGGTAGCCGATGAGCGCCGCGATGAACGGCATGGTCGCGTACACGTGCCAGTGCGCGGCCAGGTCGGCGGCGATGGCTGAAAGGTCCATGCGTCTGCCCCGTTCGCCCGCGCGTACGTCGAGGGGACAGGATGCCATGCGTGACGTCGGGTTTCGCGCTTCGTAATACAGCCGTTTGGCGGTACGTGCCGCAGGTGCCCCGATCACTAAGGTGGCCCGATGGTCGCGCCCGAGAAGCCGCAGCACCCCGCCTTTGCTGTTACCCGGAAGGGATACGACCCGCATCAGGTCGACACCCGCATCGCCCAGCTGACCAGCGAGCTCAAGACGACCTCCCACGGCCGCGACGAGGCGGTGGCCACCGCGGGCGAGCTCACGAAGGCCCTGACGACGGCCCAGTCGGAGCTGTCCGAAGCGAAGGCCGCGCTGGTCCGCGTCACGTCGAGCCCGGCGGGTGCCGGCGCGATCTCCGAGCGCGTGCGGATGATGGTGCAACTGGCCGAGGAGGAAATCGCCGACCTCCGCCGTTCCGCGGAAGCGGACGCGACCTCAACCCGCACTGAAGCGGACCGCTACGCCCACGAAACCCAACGGGCAGCGGACAAAGCGGCCAAAGAAGCGGAAGCGGAACGCCAGCGTCTGCTCGCGGAGACCCACGCCGATTTGGCCGCGCGCTCGGAGGCCCTGGACGCCCGCGTCGCGGCCGCGGAGAAGGACCTCGCTGCGCGGCAAGCGGATCTGGAGTCCCGGATCTCCGCTGCGGAAGCGGACATCGCGAGCCGGACCGCCGCCGCGGACGAGGAGATCGCGACCCGCCTGGCGGACTTGGAAGCACGGCTCAAGGCAGGCAACGAAGACATCGCCACGCGCACTGCTGCTGCCGACGCGGACATCGCGTCGCGCACGGCTGCGGCTAATGAGGACATTGCCACTCGGACCGCTGCTGCCGACGCGGACATCGCTTCCCGCACCGCTGCGGCTGACGAGGACATTGCCACTCGCACCGCCGCTGCTGACGCCGAGATCGCCGCCCGCACCGAAGCCGCCGACCGTGCCCGCGCGGAAGCCGACGAACTCTCCGCCGCAGCCCGCGCCGAGGCAGACCAGGCGGCGCTGACCGCCCGCACCCAGGCCGACGAAGCTGCCGCGGAAGCCCGCGCCAAGGCAGACGCCGAAGCTCAGCACGCCCGCGCTGTCGCCGACGCCGAAGCCCGCCGCATCCGTGACGAGAAGGACGTCGAAGCCCTCCGCGTCCGCACCGAAGCCGACGAGGCAGCCGCCAAGGCCCGCGCCGAGGCAGACGCTGCCGCCGAAGCCGCTCGCCTCGCTGCCGACGAGGAATCGGCCCGAGTCCGCGCCGAAACCGACGCCGCCGCCGAAGCCGAGGCCGCCAAACTTCGTGCCGAAGCCGACCGCCGAGCATCGGAAGAGATCGCCATCAAGAAGGCACAGGCCGAAACCGCCCTCGCCGACGCTCTCCAGAAGCAAACCGAAGCCACCGAATCGCGCACCCTGGCCCTGGATCTGCGCACCAAGGTTGCCGACCGGATCGCCGCCACCAACGAGGCGGTCCAGGAGGCATTGCGCTTCCTCGGTACGCAGGAAGAGGAAGCCGCTTCAACACCAGTTGACGCGCCTGCTTCGGCACCTTCGGAGGCTTCGTCTGACGCACCTGCGTCGGCTGCCGCACCCGCACCTGCCCTGCCCCAGCCAACTCCGCGCCCATCCGCAGCAACTCCGGACGCACAGTCGCCCGCCGACCCGCAATCCGCCAAGTCCGCGGAATCGCCGACCCCGCGCAGTGGCAACGGCAACGGCCGCCGCCCCGGCCGTCCTCGGGCGGGCCGCTCCTGACCTGTCCCGCGTCGTTGTGCGTCAGGACGCCCGGGATGACGCGGTGCTCGTGGTTGCGAGCAAGTTGTCGAGCAGCGACCGGGTGTGGACGAGTTGGTCGATGTCGCCGGTGATCCGGCGGCGCTCTGCTTCGAGTCGTTCGCGGCAAGCGTCCAGCAGCAGTGACTCGCCTGCCATACAAGACAGGATCTCGCCGATGAGGTCCATGCCAAGGCCCGCTGCGAGGAGGGTCTGGATGTGTGCCACCTTGCGGATGTCCGAGTCGGCGAAGATCCGGTACCCGCTGGGCGTCCGGTCCGGCCTCAGCACGCCCTTTTCCTCGTAGTAGCGCAGCGCTCGCACGCTGACGCCCGTCCGATGTGCCAGCTCCCCGATCTTCACCTGGGTTCCTTCGCTGCTTGGCTTGACTCTCACGTCGACGTGAGAGTTTAGCGTGCGGGCATGCTTCGACTAGCCATCCTCATGTTCTGCGTCTTCAGCATCACCACCGGCGAGTTCGTGGTGGCCGGGATCCTGCCGGAGGTCGCCGCCGACCTTCAGGTCACCGTCGGTACCGCGGGGCTGCTGGTCACGGCGTACGCCGTCGGCATGATCATCGGCGGCCCGCTGGTCACCGCGCTGACTGCCGGGGTTGACCGGAAGCGGCTGCTGCTTGTCCTGCTGGCCGTCGCGGTGGCGGGGAACGCGGTCTCCGCCACCGCTCCCTATTTCTCGCTGCTGCTGGCGGCTCGAGTGGTCACCGCACTGGTGACCTCGACCTTTTTCGCCCAGGCAATCGTGATCGCGGTGACCTCCGCGCCACCGGAGCGAGCCGGGACCATGGTTGCCCGGCTGGCGTTCGGGATGAACGCGGCCATGATCCTCGGGGCGCCCATCGGCACCCAGATCGGCCGTCAGTGGGGCTGGCGCGCGACGTTCGCGGTGATCGCCGTGGCTTGCCTGATCGGGCTTGGCCTGGTGTTCTGGCAGCTCGCCTCGCCAAGCGAGGAGAACCGGACCTCGGCGGTCTCGGAATTGCGGATGCTGCGCCGCCGCCCGGTGCTGATGGCGCTGGCCATCACCGCGATCGGCAACGTCGGGGTGCTCATGGTGTTCAGCTACCTGGCCCCGCTGCTCACGGACCTGGCCGGGCACCCGGCCGCCCGGCTGCCGATCCTGCTCCTCGCCTATGGCCTCGGCGCGACGATCGGAAACCTCGTCGGCGGCACGCTCTATGACCGCAACCCGCGGCTGTTCCAGCCTCTTCTTCTCAGCCTGCTGGCCGCGATCCTGGTGGGCAGCTGGTTCGTCGCGACCTCCGAGACATTCACCGCGGTGGCAGTCGTGGCGATCGGCCTCCTCGGTTTCGCGATCATCCCCGGGATGCAAGCCCGCGTGATGGCGACCGCCGCCGAAGCTCCGACGCTGGCCATGGCAGTCAATGCCTCCGGCTACCAGGTCGCCGCCGCCTGCGCCGGCCTGTTCGGCGGCCTCATCGCCGACTCGACCGCTGGTCCGCGGCCCATCTACCTCGTCGCCGCAGGCTTGACCATCTGCGGCCTCGTCCTGACGGTCCTGGTTGGCCGTGTGCGGCGCGCGCCCGACCGCGAAGACACCGTGGTGATCGCGGAGTGATTCCCCGGCGTTCTGAGTCTCGACGATTCAGGCCAATTCCTCCTTAGGCGGTTGCGCGGGTGCCTGCTTCGAACCGAACCCGCGGCAATACCAAAGCCTCAGCCGCAGCACCGCGCCGCCACGGTGAACAGCTCGTCGTCAATCCAGCCACGGTCCCTCAGCTCCCGGCAAAACCGTTGGTACGAAACCAACATCGCCGCAGCCTCACCGGCCACGGGCTCAATCAACGACCCCGCCGGCATTCCCGCGCACACCGCACTCAGGCCACCCGGCGTGTACCCCGCCGCCGCCAGGAGCGCCGCGCCGTATCCCGTTTCCGCCTGCGGTGCGACCCGTAACCCAAGCCCGCTCACGGTAGCCCGAATTTGCGTCCACAAAGGACTCTTGCTGCCGCCGCCCGCCGCGAGAAGCGGTTCGCGAACCGGCACGCCCAGCCGCCGCAAGTGGTCCAAGGCGAGCCGCTCCAGGAAGGCGACCCCCTCCAGGCGAGCCCGATGCAACTCGACCTCGTCAACTGGGTCGCCGAGCACGAAACCTGCCGCGTCACCGTGTGCGAAGGGAAAGCGTTCTCCCTTGCGCCGCAATGGGAAAGCCACCGCCTCTGCCGGACCGCGCGCAGCGGCGGCCGCATCCAGCTCAGCGAGCCGCGGACTGTCCGAAACGGACTCGCCGCCGGTGTTCGAAGCGCCGCCGGGCAACCACCAGCCGTCCGGATGCCGATGGCTGTACATGACTCCCGTGGGGTCCGGTACCAACGATTCCGTGACTCCCTTCAGGACATACGTGGTCCCGAGAATTCCCACGAACCGCCCCGGTTCGACCGCGCCCGCGGCCAGTTGTCCGGCGCATCCGTCCGTCATGCCCGCCACCACGAGACATCCGGCGGGCAATCCGGCGACCGGCACCGAGATCTCGCCGAGCACGCGCGTCGGCGCGACCACCGGCGGCAACATCCCGTCCGGCACGCCCAATCCGGCGAACACCTCGGCCGGCCATTCCTCAGCCAGCGGGTCGTAACCGCTTTTGAGCGCGTGCGACCAATCCGCCGCGACCGGATGTCCGGTCAGTTTCGCCGCGATCATCTCCGGCGTGTGCCGGACGGCGACCGCCTCGGTGTGCTCGGCCAGCCAGGCGATCCGGCCGAGCGCCGCGGTCGGCGAGACGCCTGAACCCAGTTTCCGCCATCGTTCGGCACCGAGCTCCACGGCTTTCGCGTTGTAATCCGCTCCGCGCCGGTCGTCGTACATCAACGCGGGTGTCACTGGTTCGCCTGCGGCATCGACGCCGACGATCGTTCCGGACGTCGCAGCGATCGCCACCGCCGAGACTTCCGCGCCGCGTCCGGGCAGCGCGGCAGTGACCTCGTTCAGCACCGAACCGACCGCGGGCCACCACGCCGACGGATCCTGTTCGCTGCGGCCATCGCCCGCCCGCACCGGCGCCGGCAGCGACGCCGATGCGGTGGCGAGGACCGAGCCGCCGCGCACCGCGAAGGCGCGAACCCCCGCGGTGGCGACGTCGATGCCGACCGAGACCTGCTCGTTCACGCCGTGCTGACCCTCTCTTCGACGTCTTGCAAGCTGCCGTCGTTCGCGAGTGCTTTCTCGGTTTCCTCAGGCAGCTTCAGGAATCGCACCAGCACCGCGGCCACCAGATACAGCGCGGCGAAGATGATGACGACTCCGGCGGCACCGGCCGGCCCGAGGAACAGCGACACGATCGCTGGTCCGACGAACGCGGCCGCACCCGCGCCGAGGTTCAGCAGAGCCATCGCGCCGCCCTTGTGCTCCGGGGCCAGCGACGGCAACAGCGCGGAGATCGGCACGAACCCGGCGAGCGTCGCGCCGTAGAGCGCGCCGACGATCAGCGCGAGCCAGTAGTACTGCGAGCCCATCGCGACCGGCACGAAGTACAGCAGCAGGATCGAGATCGCGCAGCCGATCGCGCCGAACCAGAAAATCGTGGTGCGCCAGCCGATCCGGTCGCTCAGCACGCCGAAGATCAGGTTGAAGAAGATGTTCGTCCCGTAGATCACCGACACGAGCAGCAGCCAGCGGCTTTCCCCGAATCCGATCTGGGAGATGAAGATCGTCGGGAAGAACACGAGCATGCCGAATTCGGGCGCGGTGTTGATGACCCGCACGATCATGCCGACGCCGACCCGCGGCTTCTTCCACGCGATCGAGACACTGGAAACCAGGCTCTGCACCGGTTTCACGTCCGGCGGCGCGAGCCTGCGGTACCCCGTGCGCTGCCGGACGCCGAGCACCGCCACGAGACCGCCGACGCCGAGCAGCACGACCGCCACCCACAGCGTGCCGTAGTGGCCGAACAGCGGGTTGGTGAAGCTCGCGACGAGCGCGCCGAGCGTGGGCAGGCCGCCGGTGAAGGCGAAGTAGAACCAGCCGACCGCCGCACCGAGCCGGGCGACCGGGGCCACCGCGGTGATCCACACCAGGAACCCGAACGCGAACATCGGATAGCCGAAGCCTCGGATGCCGTAGCAGATCAGCATCGCCGCGTAGTTCCCGCCGGCGAGGCCGATCGTCAGGAACAGCGCGTCGAACACCAGCCAGATGACCAGGCCGATGACCATGACCCGGCGCGGTCCCCACAGTTCGGACAGCGCGCCCGACAGCCACGACGCCAGCATGACCGCGACGCCGTACACGGTGATCACGTACGACGCCTTGATTTCCGTGCCCGCGCCGTTGTCCGCCATGTACGGCGCGATGAAACCGGACTCCACTCCGTCGCCGATCATGAACAGGAGCAGTCCGACATACCCGAGGAACAGGGGCGCGGGCAGCCCCCATTTCGTGAGCAAGCGCCCGAAGCCCGTCTTGGGCAACTCCGCTGTTGCCGACTCGTTCATACACGCCTCCATGACGTCGAGATCCAACGTATCATGGACTGTGTGAACTTCGCACGCAAGAGTGTTATTAAGTCGATCAGTTCTCGGGATCTTCGGCGACCTGCACCTCGACCCGGCTGCGCATCTCGTCGACGTAGTGCGGATCGGCGCCCTCGTCCACGATCAGCAGGTCGTAGTCGTCCAGCGGGGCGAGCCGGTGCAGCGCCGTGCGCTTCATCTTGCTGTGGTCCATCAGCAGCACCTTGTGTCGCGCCGCGGCCAGCATCGCCCGCTTGATCATCACGATCTCGGGCTCCTGGTGGAAGCTCATCGACGTGCTCATCGCCGAGGTGGACACGAACGCGATGTCCACCGAGAGCCGCTCGATCGACTCGATGCTCTGCATGCCGAGAAACGAATCGTGGGTGGGCGAGTAGTCGCCGCCGATGCAGATCAGCCGCAGTTCGTGCACGTTCTTGAGCACGTCGATCGCGGCGAGGTAGTTCGTGGCCACGGTCAGCGGCGTCACGTCGACCAGGAGCCTCGCCAGCGCGAGCGCGCTGGTGGAATCGTCGAGCAGCACTGACATGCCCGGTTCGACCTGCTCCACCGCGTGCATCGCGATCACCCGTTTGGCGTCGACGTGCGCGTTCATCCGGTATTCGGCGTTGCTCTCGAACACCGTCGACGGCATCGCCGAGACCCCGCCGCGGTACTTCCGGACCAAGCCGCGCCGGGACAGTTCGTCGATGTCCCGGTGTACCGTCATCATGCTGACGCCGAGCAAGTCGACGAGCTCGCCGATGGTCGCCGAACCCTGCCGGAACACGTGCTCGGTCAGCTTCTGCTGACGGTTCTCGCGGGGATGGGCGGCAGGCTTTTCGCTCGACATGCCGTGATTATCGCGGTTCCACTGGGAGGTTGAAGCGCACCAGGGCGGTTCGGTCACCGCTCACCTCCAGTTCGGTGACGGCCGCGTTGTCCAGGCGGGGAAACACGCTGCGGTAGCGGGACAGCGGAATGCCGAGCAGCTGGCAGAGCGTGAGCCGCAGCAGCGTGTTGTGCGCGACGACCAGGGCGGTTCCGCTGGTCGCGGCGGCAATCGACCGGAGCGCGCGAGCCCCGCGCCCGGCCGCCTCGGCCGGATCGTCGGCACCGGGGAACGCGCCGGCGATCGGATCGGCGAGGAAGCGTTCGACCGCATCGGGATCCGTCTCGCGCACCTCGTCGCGCGTGCGGCCCTCGGCGATGCCGAAGTAGGTTTCCCGCAGGTCAGTGACGATTTCCGGGACCAGGTCAAGCGCCTCGGCCGCCGGTTCGATCGTGCGCCGGGCACGTCGTTGCGGTGAACAGAACAGCGCGTCCGGTTTCACCCGGCGGGCGTACGCGGCCAGCGCGTCCGCCTGGCGGAGCCCCTCTTCGGTCAGCGCTACCTCGCTGGTGCCCGCGTAGCGGTTCTCCGCGTGCCATTCGGTCTGCCCGTGCCTGGCCAGCAGCAGCCGTGCGCCCACTCGCGCCCTCCTTGTGTGAATACTCTTGCGAACTTCTCATCGTCGCTGTTAACTTAACATTGCTCGTGTGAAACGGGCTCGCTCTCTGAAGGGATCTGGTGGATGACTCTCGACGCGGTGGTGTTCGACCTCGACGGTGTCCTGGTGGAAAGTGAACACCTCTGGGAGGAGAACTGGGTCGCTTTCGCCGCTCGTCACCAGGTCGAGTGGACGGCGGAGGACACGGCCTCGGTGCAGGGCATGAGCGCGCCCGAATGGGCCGGCTATCTCGCTCGCCGGTGCGGGGTGCCGGACCAGGCGGACGAAGTGGAACGTGCGGTGGTCGACGGCATGATCGCCTCGATCGACGCGGGCGAAGCGCCGTTGCTCCCCGGTGCGGGCGCGATGGTGCGCGAGGTGAGCGAGCGGGTCCCGGTCGCGCTCGCGTCGTCGGCGGCCCGCCGGGTGATCGACGCGGTGCTCGAAAAGCACCAGCTCACCGGCGAGTTCACCGCGACGGTGTCCAGCGCCGAGGTCGCGCGGGGCAAGCCGAACCCGGACGTGTACCTGGAAGCGGCGGCCCGGCTCGGCAAATCAGGCAGCGAATGTCTCGGAGTCGAGGACTCCAGCAACGGCATCCGGGCGGCGGCCGCGGCCGGGCTCACCGTGATCGCGCTGCCCAACCCGACGTACCCGCCGAAGCCGGACGCGCTGGAGCTGGCGAGCGCGGTGGCCGAAAGCAATGACGACGTCCGACTGAAGCTCCTGGCCTACCTGGCCGGCGAGCCGGTGGCTGCGAGGGACTGAACCATGACCACCTTGGGTTCTCCGGACACGTTCAAACGGCAGTGGCTGGACGGGTTCGTCACCGCGTACGGCCGCACGGTCCAGAAGGTGCCGGACGCTTACGGCGTCGTCCGCCGCGAGGCTCCGGCGAGCTCGAAGGTCGCGGTCGTGATCGGCGGCGGATGCGGTCACTACCCGGCGTTCGCGGGCCTCGTCGGCCCTGGTCTGGCCGACGGCGCGGTCGTCGGCGACGTGTTCACGAGCCCGAGTGCCGAGCAGGTCTACCGCACGGCGCGGGCGGCGGACAACGGCGCTGGCGTGCTCTTCGGTTTCGGCAACTACCAAGGCGACGTGCTCCACTTCGGACTCGCCGCACGCAGGCTGGCGGCGGAGGGCATCCCTAGCCGCACCATCCTGGTCACCGACGACATCGCGAGCGGCCCGGCGACCGAACCGGAGCGACGTCGCGGCGTGGCGGGCGATTTCCTGGTCTTCAAGATCGCCGGTGCGGCGGCGGAGCGCGGCTACAGCCTCGACGCGGTATATGAGGTCGCGGCCAAGGCGAACGCTCGCACACGGACGTTCGGCGTCGCGTTCGGCGGTTGCACGCTGCCCGGTGCGGACGCGCCGCTGTTCACAGTCGCGGACCAGGAAATGGAACTGGGCCTCGGAATTCACGGTGAACCGGGCGTACGCACAGTGGGCCGGTTGACCGCGGCGGAGCTGGCGGACGAATTGGTCGACGGTCTCCTGCCAGAGCTGCCGGACGGGGACGGCCGGGTGGTCGTGCTGGTGAACGGGCTCGGCCGCACCAAGTACGAGGAAATGTTCGTCACCTACACCCGCGTGCACGAACGGCTCGCCCAGGCCGGGCTCAGCCCGGTGCATTCCGAGGTCGGCGAGTTCGTCACCTCGCTCGACATGGCCGGGGTTTCGCTGTCGATCCTGGTGCTGGACGACGAATTGGCCGAGCTGTACGCCGCGCCGTGTGACACCCCGGGCTACCGCACCAGTGGTGCCGAGCTGGCCACGGTCGAGCTTGAGTCCACAGTGGACGAGCTGCTGACCGCGGAGGCTCCAGGAACCAGTGTGGTCGATCGGGTTCTCACCGCGGCTTTGCTCAGCATCGAAGACAACGAAGCGGAATTGGGCAGGCTCGACGCGGTGGCCGCGGACGGAGACCACGGGCTCGGCATGACCCGCGGCATGCGTGCCGCCGTCGCTGCCGCGCGGCGCGAACCGGACACGGTTTCCGGTGCGCTGCTGGCTGCCGGTACGGCGTTCGCCGATGCGGCTGGCGGTGCCTCGGGCGCGCTGTACGGCGTGCTGCTGGCGGAAACCGGTGCCGGTCTGAGCGGTGCCGAAGCCGGGGACATCACCACGGTGATGCTCGCCGACGCGGTCGACGGCGCGGTTCGCGCGTTCTGCGAGCTGGGCAAAGCCGAACTGGGCGACAAGACAATGCTCGACGCGATCGAGCCGTTCCGGGCCACGTTGCGGGAGCAGGCGGGTTCGGAAGTAGTGCAAGCCTGGCGGAAAGCCGCTGGAGCCGCGGTCGTAGGCGCGCAGGAGACCGCGCACTTGCGTCCGGCGAAGGGACGCGCGGCGCGGCTCGCGCAACGGAGCGAGGGTCATTCGGACCCGGGTGCGGTGTCGTTCTCGCTGCTGGTCACGGCTGTCGGCGAGGAGCTGGAAAGGAGCGCGGGCTGATGCGCATCGTGGTGGCGGCGGACAATGCCGGAGTCGAACTGAAGAACCAGCTGCGCGACCTGCTGCAGGCCGACGAACGAGTCACCGAGGTGACCGACCTCGGCGTGCCGGACGCGGCGGACGACCGGGCGTACCCGTTGCTGGGACTGGCCGCGGCGGAAGCCATCGCACGCGGTGAGGCAGACCGCGGCGTCCTGGTGTGCGGCACCGGCATCGGCATGGCGATCTCGGCGAACAAGGTGCCCGGCGTGCGGGCGACGGTCGCGCACGATTCGTACTCCGCCGAGCGGTCGATCAAATCGAACGACTGCCAGGTGATCACCTTCGGAGCGCGGGCGATCGGCCCTGAGGTGGCGAAGAAGATCGTGGCCGAATGGGTCGGATACCGCTTCGATCCCGCGTCGGCCAGCGCGACCAAGGTCGCGCACATCACCGAATACGAGAACGCCCACTGACCTAGGCGTCCGTCGTGGCGCACAATCGGCACAGAGCGAGTGAGGGAGCAGAGTTGCACATTCTCGCTGCGGGAGACCACTTCGTCAGCCCCGGCCTGCTGGCCGGAGCCGTCCGCGCGGAGCTCGGCGGCGACCACGAGGTCGCTGAGCTGACGCTGCCGTGGCCGGTCGAGCCATTCGGGTCGGTCGGCAACGTGCTGGAGGCCAGCGGTACCGAAGACCAGGTGATCGAGGCACTCGCCGATGCCGAGGCCGTCGTCACGCAGATGGCCCCGTTCACCAAGAAGGTCTTCGCTGCCGCGCCGGAGCTCAAGCTCGTGTCGGTGTGCCGCGGCGGGCCGGTGAACGTCGACCTCGTAGCCGCCACTGAGGCCGGAGTCGCCGTCACGTACGCGCCGGGACGCAACGCGGGTGCGGCGGCCGAGTTCGCGGTCGGCATGATCCTCGCCGCGATGCGGCGGATCTCGACCTCCTCGGCCGAACTGCTCGCCGGCACCTGGCGCGGCGACTACTACGCCTACGACCAGGCCGGGCTGGAGCTGGGCGGCACCACGGTCGGGCTCGTCGGGTACGGCGCGATCGGGTCCCGGGTCACCAAGGTGCTCGTCGCGTTCGGGGCGAACGTCCTGGTGGCCGACCCTTACGCCGACCGCGCCGCTGTCGAAGCCGATGGCGCACAGCTCGTCGAGCTTGACGAACTGCTCCGGCAGAGCCGCGTCGTGAGCCTGCACGCACGGCTCACCGAGGAGACCCGGCACCTCATCGACGCGAGCAAACTCGCCCTCCTGCCAGAAGGCGCGGTCCTCGTGAACACCGCTCGCGGTGGCCTGCTCGATTACGCGCCGCTTCCCGACGCCCTGCGTTCCGGCCGGCTCGGTGCGCTCGCCCTCGACGTTTACGACGTCGAACCGCCGCCCGCGGACTGGGCGCTGCGCGACGCGCCCAACGTGATCGCGACCCCGCACCTCGCCGGCGCGAGCAGGCAGACCGCCGAGCGAGCGGCCGCGATCGTCGCCGCGGAAGTCGGCCGGTACGCCCGTGGCGAGCAGCTGGCCAACCTCGCGAATCCTGAGGTGCTGGAGCGACGGCCGTGATTGTCGGGGTCGACATCGGGACGTCGCTCACCAAGGCCGTGGTGTTCGACGAGGACGGCAGCTCCATCGCGAGCGCGTGCACGCCGTCCGAGGTGCACCATCTGCCCGGTGGCCGGGTCGAGCAGGATCTCGACCAGGTCGTCGGCACGGTCGCGACGGTGGTGCGCGAGGTCGCGGCGGCGCTGCCCGAGCCGGTGTCCGCGTTGGCATTGACCGGGCAAGGCGACGGGCTCTGGCTCCGCGACGAAGCAGGCACCGCAGTGCACCCGGCCATCTCGTGGCTCGACGGCCGGGCAAACACGGTGCTCGCGAAATGGCAGGCCGATGGCGTGACCGCGGAAGTCTTCCGCCGCACCGGTTCCGGCATGTTCCCCGGCTGCACCGCGGCCATTATGTCCTATTTGGACACTCAGGAACCCGAGGTGCTCGACCGTGCCGCGGTGGCCGGATACTGCGTGGACGCGGTATTGCAACGGCTTACCGGCGAGATCACGGTCGATGTCTCGGACGCGTCGCTGCCGTTCTTGAACCCGGCCACGCGCAGCTACGACGACGGCGCGATCGAGGCCTGCGGGCTGGGCCATCGCCGGTCGCTCTTCGCGAAACCAGCCCCGGCGAAGTCAGTGTTCCGCCTCGACCAGCGCGGTGCCGAATTACTCGGGCTGCCAGTGGGATTGCCTGTCACCGCAGGACCATTCGACCTGCCAGCCAGCGCGATCGGCGCTGGTGTGCGGAAACCGGGCGACGGCATCCTCACCGCTGGGACCACGCTCGCCTGTCAGGTGCTCACCTCCGACCCGACGTTCGATCCCGAGGCGGAACCCGCGGGCATGTTCCTGTGCACGCCTGACGAGCACGAATACCTGCACGCGATGCCCGCGATGGTCGGCACGGCAGGCATCGACTGGGCCTGCGAGTTGCTGGGCATCAGCGTCGAGGAAATCGACCCGCTGCTGGCGAGCAGCAAGCCAGGTGCTCGCGGGGTACGCGCACTGCCGTTCCTTTCGGTATCGGGCGAACGCGCACCGTTCGTCGACGCCGGAGCGCGCGCACAGTTCTCCGGGCTGAGCCTCGAAACCGGCCGGGCCGACCTGGTCCGGGCGCTGTGCGAATCGATCGCTTACGCCGCGCGGCATTGCTTTGACGCCGCCGGTCTGTCGGGGCAGCTTTACGCCTGCGGCGGAGGAGTCCGTTCGCCCGAATGGCTGCAGATTTTCGCTGACGTACTCGGCCGTCCGGTCGTGATCCCGAGCGATCCCGGCGTCGGCGCGCGCGGTGCCGTGCTCACCGCCGCGGACGCGCTGGGAACGCCGTACGATCGGGAACGCTGGGCCGCGAACTCGCGAACGGTCGAGGCCCGGCCCGAGAATGTGGCTGACTACGAGCGCGGTTACGCCGACTACCAGGCTTCCTTGTCTGCCGCGCGCGGACTGTGGAGGCTGTGAATGATCCTGGAGAACGAGCGTGCCGCGGTATGCGAGTACGCCCGCCGCCTGACCGCGGACGGCTTGGTCGTCGGCACGTCAGGCAATGTGTCGGCGCGGGCTGGCGACCTGGTCGCGGTAACCCCGACCGGCGTCGACTACGCCGCCCTCACCCCCGCTGACATCCCCGTGGTGGATCTCGACGGCAAGATCGCCGACGGCGCATTGAAGCCGACGAGCGAACTTCCGATGCACCTTGCCGTGTACACCCGCGCCACCGATCCGGAATCCGCCCCGGTGAACGCGGTCGTGCACACGCATTCGGTGCACGCCACCGCAGTGTCCACTTTGGTCGCCGAAGTCCCGCCGATCCACTACATGCTCGCCACCATCGGCCCGACCGCCCGAGTGGCTCCGTACGCGACCTACGGCACCACCGAACTGGCCGACGCGATGCTGCAAGCCCTGGACGCCCGCCGAGGCTGCCTCCTGGCCAACCACGGCACGATCACCTATGGCGATTCGTTGACGAGTGCGTACAGCCGGGCGCAGCAATTGGAATGGGTCTGCCAACTGTGGCTGCTGGCCCGCTCCGCTGGCACCCCCACTTTGCTGCCGCCAGCGGAAATCGAGCACGTGGTGGAAAAACTGAAGGGATACGGCCAACGCTGACCTGATCAGGAAGCGGGTGGCGGCTCGCCTTGCTGGCCGCCCTGGGCTGGCGGATACCCGGGCTGTGGCGGGTAGCCAGGCTGTGTCGGGGGGACACCTGGGACCGGTAGCCAGGCTGTGGTGGGGGCGCTTGGGCGGGTAGCCGTTCTGCGGCAAGGGATTCACCAGCCCGGGTTGCGCCGGGTATCCAGGCTGGGCCGAGGCCGAGGGCTGTGGTGGATACCCCGGCTGCGCAGGAGCGCCAGGCAGCGCCGGAACGCCGGGCTGTGCAGGCACACCGGGCTGCGGTGGAACGCCGGTCTGCCCGGGAACACCGGGCTGCGGTGAAAACCCAGGCTGCCCGGGGTATCCGCGCCAGGCTGCGGCGCGTACCCGGCTTGCGGAACTTGCCCGGCATACCCCGGCGGTGTGAACTGCGCGCTCGGTGCCGTCCAGGCCGATGGACCGTAGCCCGCTTCGGCAGGTTGCGCGCCCGGAAGAAGCTTGGCGACCGGAGGCAGCAGCATCGCGATCGCCGCCAGCCCCGCGACGATCGCGGCAACTCCCGTCTGAGTTTCCACGACGGCAAGCACGTGCCGCGAAAGCAAGCGCGACAACGAAACAATCGCCACCACCATTTGCGCAACGGCAGGCACCACGAGGAAGCGAGCGGGCCGCAGACCGCGCGTCGCGAGCAGTACCGCTCCGGCCAGCACCACGATACTCAGCACGGCCAGCAGCGGATGCACATAGCTCCCGCTGTTCCAGCTGTGGTTGATCATGGTCGCGGCCTCGGCCCACAGCACGATGATCTCGCAGAGCCCGAGCACACCCGCGAGCACCAGGGCAGGGATCTGCGCTTGGCCGGCAGGTGCGGGCATGCCGGGATAACCCATGATTCCCCCTCGGTGGCCCTTTTCCATCCTATTCGATGCGGGCCATTCCGCGGGCTTACGGCAGCGGGACGAGCGCTCCCATGCCCTCCCTCGCGAACTGAGTCGCCAGGCGTTGCGGCAACGGGTTCGGGTACAAAATAATCGACGCGAACGGCGACGGCGTGTACCCGGTTCCGCGGTTGCTCTGCAGGTGCACGCTGACATGGACGTTGCGGTCAGCCGGAATTTCGAACGACACCGCACCCCAGGAAACGACGTACTGCCGACCGTCGATTCCCACGAACGGGATGTACGCGCCAGCGTGGTACATAAACGTGGAAATGTCGATCGTGAGCAATCGCCGAGGACCATTGTGCGGGTCGACGTACGGGATTACATTCGGAGTCGAAGCCAGCTCCGGCGGCTCGGTCGCGTCGGTCATTGTTTCCGGGCCTCTCGCTAGGCAACGGGCGAAGCTTACTCTCGACGTGCGCTGGTTGTTGTGCGGCGAAGGCCAAACTGCCAATACCGGACGCGGAACTGCCTTCGCCAGGCCGTGCGGACGATCAGCTAAGAGACGTGCGCATGCGAGCGATGCTGCGCAAGATCCTTTCGCGGTTATTCGCGGCCTTGAGCCAGGTGGGGAGTCTGTCGGCCATGGCCATCCAGATTCGCGCGTGGTTCGCGGTCAGGTACCCCTCTCGAAGCCGAGCGGCGACGTATGCCTCGAGGTAGTCGAGGTGTCGTTCGTTGTAAGCCCACAACACCTGCCCGTCGAAGTCGGTTTGCAGCCACAGCGGTTGCCGCAGGAAGGGATCGCGCACGATCCCGGGAGAGGCCGGCCCGAGCTGAACAGGATCTCGGGCATCCCGAACGCAGCCGCAACGACCGCACGCCAGCCGCCGAGGGGACCGCACCGGATGTTCAGTCGTCGGCGTGCCGGGTTTGACGACGACTTTCGCGCAGTGCGCACAACGAGGGCAGCGAACCAGCACGGCTTCAGCTGTGAAGTCCCACGCGCTCAAATGCTGATCACGGAACCGTTGTCCGCCGTCGCGACTGACTGCCAACCCCATTCGGCCATCCTCGCGTCCGGCCGTCCCGGGCGTCAATCAGAATGAATGGGCGCCGCCAAGAGGCACGGCGCGGCGGTCAGAACTGGTAGTACAGGAACGGGCTGAACGTCCCCGTGGCCACCAAGATCGCCGCGTAAACCAGTCCCACCGTCATGACCCCGATCCGGAGCGCCGTCGCTCCGCGGGTTCGGGACGATTCCAGCAGCGGGCCGGTCACCGGGTGGGCCGGGAGGACGAACACGATCAGCGCCAGCAGCAGGATCACCAGCCGCTGGTTCGTCAGCGCGCTTTCCACGACGTCGCCGAGGCCGCCGAAATCCGGGATCAGCATGTGGCCGATCATCGACAGCGCGTGGCCCAGGTCGGCTGAGCGGAAGAAGACCCAGCCGAACACGACCAGGATCAGGGTCAGCAAACGGCGGGCGATGCGGGCGACCGGGCTGGCCGGAGCGTCGCCGAGGCGGAAGCGGCGTTCGATGACCAGAAGTGCGCCGTGGTAGCAGCCCCAGATCAGGAACGTCCATTGCGCTCCGTGCCAGAAACCCGTCAGCACGAAGACGATCGACAGGTTCCGGTACGTCTTTCCGGCGCCTGAACGGTTGCCGCCCAGCGGGATGTAGACGTAGTCGCGGAACCAGCGCGACAGCGACATGTGCCAGCGACGCCAGAACTCGGTGATCGTCACCGACGAGTACGGGCGGGCGAAGTTCTCCGGCAGCCGGAAGCCGAGCATGCGGCCGAGGCCGATCGCCATGTCCGAGTAACCCGAGAAGTCGAAGAACAACTGCAGGGTGTAGCCGATCGCGCCGAGCCAGGCCGTCGTGAACGTCATCTGGTTCGCCGGGGTGGAGAAGCACGCTTCGACCATCGGGCTGAGCGAGTCGGCGATGATCGACTTCTTGCACAGGCCCAGCGCGAACCTCGGGAAGCCCGCGGCGATGTCGTCCAGCCGGTGCGAACGCCGTTGCGGCAGCTGGTCGGCGATCTCCCGGTAGCGCACGATAGGACCCGCCACGAGCTGCGGGAACATCGCGATGTACGCGGCGAACGACACCGGGTTGCGCAGCGCGTGCCGCTCGCCGCGGTAGATGTCCACCACGTAGGAGATGTGGTGGAAGGTGTAGAAGGAAATGCCGATCGGCACCACGATGTTCGCGACGCCCAGGTCGCCGCCGAACCAGTGCGCGACGGCCGCGATCTGCTGCGTCGCGAAACCGGCGTACTTCCAGATGACGAGCACGAGGACGTCGAGCGTGATGACGCCGATCAGGATCCGCTTCCGGCGCGTGCCGCGGACGTCCCACGGGCTCGGCTCCAGCGCCGGTCCGGCCAGGAAGTTCACCGCCATGCAGAGCAGCAGCAGGAACAGGTACGGGCCGGCGCCGATCGTGTAGAACAGCAGGCTCGCGACCGCGACGATGCCGTTGCGCCAGCTGCGCGGGCACACCAGGACCGCGATCAGCACCGCGGGCATGAAGTACCACAAGAACAGCGGCGAAACGAACGACATCGGTGACGGACCCCCTCGGTTCCGGAGGAGACCTTAGCCCGAGCGGGTGGCTTCGCGGGGCGATGCCCGACGGATCACAGCACGAATCACCGAGGGTGACGGATTTGGGGGGATTTCGCCCTTCGCGCGGGGCGAGCAGGGAAGCTGACCGCGGCCGGGAGCCGAGGAAGTCCGGTGGGGCGGTGGCCTGGGGCGATGGTTGAGCGGCAGGACGGGTGGGCGCGCGATGCGGCAGCGCGAGGGGCGGCGATTGGGGTGGAACGGCGGTGGTGTGATGCGGCAACGCGAGGACAGCGGCAGAAGGCCGGTGGCCGTGCGGATACGGCCGAGGTGCCGAGACTAGGGACAGCTGAGCGGTAACCGTGCGGAAAGCAACAGCGCGAGGGCGACCCCAGAAGACACGTGAGCCTTCCGCCGAACTCAGTCGGTGATCCGGTCCAGCCACTCGCTCATCAAGGCCTTCTCCGCCGCACTCAACCCCGACACCTGCGGCAACACCGCCCGCAAAGCCGTAGCCGCCGCGGCTGGCCCGGGGGTCCGGGACACCGGCCGATCCGTGCTGATCGCCGTTTCCCGGGCCGCGACCGACACCGCGAGGTCGCGGGAATCCGGCGACGTCGAGATCAGGCTCAAAGTCGCTCCCGAACCGGCGGCGTGGACCAAAGCCGCCGCTAGAGACTCCGGCACCCGGAGCCGTCCGGCTGAAGCGACGCGGCTGACTCGCGCCGCGAGGATCTCCAGGGACTTCTCCGGCGCGGGCGAAGGGCCCGGACGGATGGTCATCAGCAGGTAGAGCGCGGGGTTGGCCAGTCCGAATTCCAGGTGCTGGTCCCAGCCCCGCCGCAGGTCCTCCAGCGGGTCCTCGGCGGGAGGCTGAGCCGGTTTCGCTTCCAGGTAATTCTGAACAGTAACGGCGTCGAGCAGGCCGTCCTTGTCTCCGAACAGCCGATAGATCGTCGGGGGCTGGACGCCTGCCGCGGCGTCTTCGGGCCTGTTATCGGCGATAACAGGCCGGTGATTCCAGCGAACTCAGACGCGTCCGGCGATCCGGCGGCGGCGGGCGACCTCGGCCAGCAGCACCCCGGCCGCGACCGAGGCGTTCAGCGATTCCACGCCTGCCGCCATCGGGATCGAGACGGTCGCGTCGCAGGTCTCGCGGACCAGCCGGGAAAGGCCGCGGCCTTCCGAGCCGAGGACGACGACCAGCGGGTCCGCGGCCAGGTCGAGGGCGTCGATGTCGACGGTGCCGTCGGCGTCGAGGCCGACGATCATCAGGCCGTCCGAAGCCCAGGCGCGCAGCTGGCGCGTGAGGTTCGTCGCGACCGCGATCGGCAGCTTCGCCGCGGTACCGGCACTCGTGCGCCACGCGACCGCGGTCATTCCGGCGCTGCGGCGTTCCGGCAACAGCACGCCCTGCGCGCCGAACGCGGCGGCGGACCGGATTACCGCGCCGAGGTTGCGCGGGTCGGTGACCCCGTCGAGCGCGACGAACAGCGGGGTGCTGCCCGAGTCGCGCGCGGCCTGCATCAGGTCGTCCGGGTGCGCGTACTCGAACGGCGGCACTTGCAGGCCGAGGCCCTGGTGCATGGCCCGGTTGGTCTTGCGGTCCAGTTCCTCGCGCGGGATCTCCAGGATCGAGATGCCCTTGTCGCCCGCCAGCCGGACGGCCTCGTTGACCCGGTCGTCGATGTCGATGTTGAGCGCGACGTACAGCGCCGTGCCCGGCACGTCCGCGCGCAGCGCCTCGACGACCGGGTTGCGGCCCGCGATCAGCTCCGGCCGGTCGGCCTTCTTCTGCCGGGCCTGGTCACGCTTGTTGGCGGCGTTGGCAGCGCGGTACGCCTTGTGCCCCGGCCGGTCCTCGGCCCTCGGCGTCGGGCCCTTGCCCTCGAGCGCCTTGCGCCGCTGCCCGCCCGAACCGACGACGGCGCCCTTCTTGGTGCCGGTCTTGCGGATGGCACCTTTGCGCTGTGAGTTGCCTGCCATGAATCCTCAATCTCTGCTGCCGCGGAGGAGGTCAGGAGTTCCTGACCGTCCATTGCGGACCGTTCGGGGTGTCTTCGACCGCGATCCCCGCCGCCACGAGACGGTCGCGGGCGGCGTCCGCGCGGGCGAAGTCCTTCGCCGCACGGGCCTCCTGGCGTTCGGCCAGCAGGGCTTCCACGAGCGTGCCCAGCGCGTCGCGGACGGGGGTGTCCGAGCCGCCGTCCGCCCAGTCCGGCGACAGCGGGTCGAGACCGAGCACGCCGGTCATCCCGCGGACCGTGCCTGCCAATTCGAGCGCCTTGGTGGTGTCGCCCCCGTCGAGGGCGGCGTTACCGTCGCGGACCGTGTTGTGCACCACGGCGAACGCGGCCGGGGTGGCCAGGTCGTCGTCCATCGCCGCGGCGAATTCCGCGGAGACCGGGCCGACGTCCACCGTGCCCGCCGACTCCGCCCGGCGCAGGAACGCCTCGATCCGCCGGTAGCCCTGCGCGGCTTCGGAAACCGCGCCGTCGGAGTACTCGACAGTGGACCGGTAGTGCGGCTGCACCAGGTAGTAGCGCAGTTCGGGCGCCCGGTAGCGCTCCAGCATCGCCGGGATCGAGACCGTGTTGCCCAGCGATTTCGACATCTTCTCGCCGGACATGGTCACCCATGCGTTGTGCAGCCAGTAGCGGGCGAACCCGTCGCCCGCCGCGTTCGACTGCGCGCGTTCGTTCTCGTGGTGCGGGAACACCAGGTCGACGCCGCCGCCGTGGATGTCGAACTCGGCGCCGAGGTAGTTGGTCGCCATCGCCGAGCACTCCAGGTGCCAGCCGGGACGCCCGTCGCCCCACGGCGTCGGCCACGACGGCTCGCCCGGCTTCGCGCTCTTCCACAGCGTGAAGTCGCGCGAATCACGCTTGCCGCGGGTCGGCGTCTCGCCCTGCTGGACCTCGTCGAGCTGCTGTCCCGACAGCGTGCCGTACTCCGGGAACGACTTCACCGAGAAGTACACGTCGCCGGCGACGGCGTACGCGTGCCCGGCTTCGATCAGCCGCTCCATCAGCTGGACCATCTGCGTGACGTGCCCGGTCGCGCGCGGCGTGACCGACGGCGGAAGGCAGCCGAGATCCTCGTACGCCTTCTCGAACGCCCGCTCGTGCGTCGCCGCCCACTCCCACCACGGCCGGCCGGCGTCGGCCGCCTTGGTGAGGATCTTGTCGTCGATGTCGGTGACGTTGCGGACCAGCAGCACGTCCAGTCCACTGTGGAGCAGCCAGCGGCGGAGCACGTCGTAGTTCAGCATGCCGCGGACGTGCCCGATATGCGGTACTCCCTGCACGGTGGCACCGCACACGTAGATCGACGCCGTTCCGCTGCGGACGGGAGTGAACTCCCGAGGGGCACGGGTCGCGGTGTCGTACAGGTGCAAAGCCACGAGGTAAAGGGTACCGGGGCCCGTCGAGGCGATTGTGGGAGACGTCGCAGGACGTCAGAGCACGCCGTGCTCCCGCAGCACGCCCAGCAGCGCGTCCGGCCGTTGCGCGGTGGGCAGCGGGTCGACCAGGGCGAACTGGCAGCCCAGCGCACGGGCGCCGCCGTCGGCTTCCTCGCTGTCCCCGACCATCAAAGTCTCCTCGGCGCGCACGCCGAGCTGCTCGATCGCGGACTGGAAGATCTCTGGCTCCGGCTTCACCGCTCCGACCTCGAAGGACAGGGTGAATTCGGCGACGTGCGCGTCCCAGCCGCGCTGGCCGAACGCGGGCCGGATGTCGAACGCGATGTTGCTCAGCACGCCTGCCTTGCGCCCGCTGCTCGCGACCGCCTTGAGCGCGGCCTCGGTGTCCGGGTACGGCGTCCACTGGTCCGGTGCGATGAGCTGCGCGTACAGTGCCTCGGCCTGGTCGCGCCGAGGCACGCCGGACAGCCGCAGGACCTCCAGGTACACCTTCCGGTGCAGCTCTGGGTCGCGGTCGCGGTTGTGCCAGGCGTACAGGTGCTCCTCGTCGAGTTCGACGGACTGCTCGACCGGTGCGGTCATCCGCCGCATCAGCTCGGTCTGCGCTTCGACGTCCAGCGCGGAGCCGTCGTCGTCGCGCACGTCGTCGAGCCAGCCGTCCTGCTGCTCAAGCCGGAAAAGAGTGCCGGAGAAATCGAACAACACCGCGTTGATGGCCACGCTCCAACCTTATCCGGCGATCAGGGTGCGATGCCGCCCGTTTGTGGTGCCTGGCTCACCTCCGCGGAACTCAGCCCGCCGGGACGTACAGCTCCACGAATTCCGGCGTCGCGTCGAGCCGCACCTTCAGGATCGGCACCGCCTTGTTCACCGGGTCGCCGCGGTCGTCGAACGAGATCATGCCGCTCGCTCCCGGCACCGCGGATTGTCCGTGCAGCCGGTTCCGCGCTTGCAGCACGTCCTGCGCGGTGACCTGCTCCGGAGACACCCGCGGGATGCCGCGGATGGCCCAGACCACGGTCAGCACCGCGTCGTGCGCCAGGATCGCGATGCCGTCGTCCAGCCGTTCGCGGGGGAAGACCGCCGTGAAGCAGCCGTCGCATCCTGGTTCTTCGAAGCTCGCGACGGCCGCCTTGTTGAACGACTCGGGATGGTCGCGCCAGGCCTGCGGGTGCGCGAGCCCTGGCGCGAGCACGGTGACGTTCGCCTGCAGACCGCGGCGCATCTCCGGGCCGGGCGGGCCGACCTGTGCGAGGTCGCCGGTCAACACGGTCAGGTGTTTATCGAGGCAGGGGCGCTGGGCGAGCTGCGCGACGAACGACTTCAGGTGGTCCTCGCGGCCGGCGAAGTACACGACGTCCGGGTTGTCGCCGCAGATGTTGGGCATCATCTGCAGGAACGTGTTCTCGATCCCGGGCAGGCTGGAGTCGTAGGACTCGGTGCGCCCGACGATCCGGTGCGCAGCGTCGGCGAACGTCTTGGTGAACGCCGTGGCCAGCGTCTTCGGGTACAGGTCGCCGGGGTTCTGGTCCTGCACGACGGTCGCGGTGTGCGCGGTCGGCTTCACGTAGCCCGCCATCGAACTACCGTAGGTCGAACTGGTCGGGGAGACCCGCAGGAACCCGGGGATCTGCGAGAACTCGTCGGCGGCAAGGTGCGAGGCGACGACCGGGATGCGGTGGTCGGACAGCTTCTGGATGGCGCTGCGCGCGGTGTCGAGGCTCAGCCCGATGCCGGTCACGCCCACGATCCGGTCGGCTCCGGTGCGGCCGATCAGGTCGTCGACCACCGGCTCCCACTGTTTGAGCTGGCTGCCGGGGTTGGCCAGCAGCAGCCGGATGAGCGGCACGCTGCCCCAGGACTGCGTTTTGTTCGCCCGGTGCTGGGCGACGTACGCCCCTTCGAGCTGATGGCGCACCCATTCGTGCGAGAGGATGTCGTGGTCGGTGAGCGTCATCGGCAGGAGAATCGCGATGGTCACGTACGGCTTCCCGGACCCGACGGTTTCGGCATTTTCCTGATGAATTCTGTTTTCCACATCCGCGAGGTCGGGAGAGAACACGAATTCGCCGTCAGTCGCGCCAATACATTCGGAATTCTCACCGCGTTCCTCGACGCCGGCACCGCACGTGCGGTTCGCCTCGCTGATCGCCGGGACGACGACGAACGCGGCGACGACGATGACCACGACCAGCAGCACCGCGCCGCCGCCCCACAGCCACTTCGCCCAGGCCGGCCGCGGCGGTTTGATCCGTTGCGTCATCGGTAGCGCTCCGCTCGCTCGTGCAGCAGCATTGATCCTCGTCCCCGGCCTTGGGCCAGATGGTGGAATCCGCTCTCGATCGTGGCGTTGAGGGTGCCGCCCGGGTCACCGAGCGGATCGCGCGCCAGCCACAGCGAAACGACCAGCCACGCCACGGTGGTCTCCAGTTCGCCTTCCCACTCGCCGACGCGCTGCTGTACCTGGGTGTATGGATCGGCGTTCTCCACCAGCCGGTTGGGCGCGGCGGTGATCGTGTCCAGTTCGGCCAGCCACGCCTCCGCGGTCGGCACGTCGAACTCGGCGTGCGGCGCGACGAGCGGCTTGCACAGATGCGTCACCACCGCGTCGACGTTCTCGAGCGCCAGGTCGTGGTAGCGAGCGGCGGCGACGCGGCCGTTCTTCTCGTAGAAATCACGGCAGCGCGTGTGCACCTTTTCCCAGCTCAGCGGGTGATCGTCGGCGCGCGTCGCCAGCTTCCGCAGCAGCAGCCGGCGTAGCCACGGATGCAGGACGTAGCGCGACGGATCGTCCGGATCCGCCCGCAGCCACAGCTGATCGGCGAGCTGCTTGAACAGCGGTCCCTCGCCCATCGGATTGCGCAGATCGAGAATTTCCTTGTGGAACAGCATTTCCACGTCGACCGCGGCGCTCGCGGTGACGAGTTCCTGACGGCTCGCGGTGGAAAAGTCTTGCAGCAGATAGTCGCACATCTCGGCGAGCAAGGTGGAATCACTGCCGTCCTCTGCGGTTACCTTGGTGTACAAGGCTTCTCGCAAGGTGTTCGGATTGGCCGGCTCGTACCGCGCGGCGAGCGTCTGCAGCACCTCCCGCACCGCGCCGGGGTGTCCGTCGGTGAGCCGGGACAGGAACCGCGGCAGCCGCGACGTCGGGTGCACGTCGTGCGCGGCGGCGACATCGACGACGTCGCCGCTGGAAAGCGTGCCGAGTTCCAGCAGGTACCAGGGGGACCAGCGGTTGTCCGGCTGGCCGGGGATCCAATCGGTTTCCACGTGCGCGGGCAGCCGCGGCACCGGCCAGTCAAGCCCGCTGGTCCGGTGCTCCGGGTTCCGGCGGATCTCCCGGTCGCTGCCGGGATGCGCGGTGACCATCGACCAGCTCTCGCCCCAGTCCGGATTCCACGTCCGGCTCGTCGCGATCACCACCAGCGGATCGGCCTGGTCCGGCGTGTGCCTGCGCGCCTCGGCGAGCGCGCGCAGGAAGTCCTGTCCGCCCTTCGTGTGCGCGTTGTCCAGCAATACCAGGCAATTCATCGTCCGGCGGGTGCCGGAGATGCCGGAGTACGCGCGGCGCAGGTCGGCGAGGAAGGCGTCGCAGATGATCGCGTCGACCGCGGCCCGGTCCTCGTCGTCGCCGTGCGCGTGCTTGGCGATTTCGATCAGGAAGTCCTGGTGGTTGCCGTGCCCGGTCGGCATGGCCTTGACCTTGCCCATCAGCCGCCGCCGGTCGTACCAGCTGAGCCCGCGCAGCAGCAGTTCGGTCGCCTCGTTCCAACCGGGAAGGCTGTTGCCTGACGTGACGCCGCCGACGAGCTTCACCACGTCCACGATCGCGTCGCGATTGCGTTCCAGCGGCTGGTTTTTCGCGATCAGATCCCGGAGTTTGCGCAGCGCGGCCCGTCGGTCGCCGAGTTCGACCGGCGCGCTGAGCACGAGCATGCATAGCCACAGCCGAGGAAACGCGATACGGCCGAATTGCCGCCATTGCCTGCCGAGATCAAAAGCCAAGTGGCCCAGCAGTTCCCTCGGCTGAATCTGCTCCCAGTCGCGCCGCTCGAAATCGACGAGCGCGTGCGGGATGTCCTCGCACCGGGTGCGCAATTCCTCCAGCAGCGCCGACTTCCCCGATCCGCGCACGCCGAGCGCGACCGCGATCGGCAGCGGTCTGCTCTGTCCTCCCGGACGGGACAGCAGTTCCTCGACCAGCCTCCCGGTGATCGAACGTACTCCGGACAATCGATGCGCATCGACGGGCATCGTCCCCCTTTGGCCGGGCGGCCCCGCTCCCTGCCGCCGCAAACGTCGCGAAATAATTATAATGAGCGACGGGTACCCGCGCAGAAGTTAGCGGAGATCTTTGCCCGAGCGGCGAAGATCATTTTACCGGGCCGTGTTGTTCTCGCTGGTCAAGTATCGGGGAAAATGGAATATCACGATTTCCCGGGCGAGTGCATTTCGCTCAGCCGCGCACCAGCAGCGCGGTCGCGACCGCCGCGATGCCCTCGCCGCGTCCGGTGAGCCCGAGCCCGTCCGACGTCGTCCCGGAAACACTCACGGGTCCGCCGACCGCGTCGCTCAGCACCTGCTGCGCCTCGTCGCGCCGCTTCCCGATCCGCGGGCGGTTGCCGATGACCTGCACGGTGGCATTGGCTACCTGCCAGCCTTCGGCTCGCAGCAACGCACGCACCTCGACGAGCATGTCGGTGCCGTGCGCGCCGTCCATGCGCGGGTCTCCGGTGCCGAAGACCGCGCCGAGGTCGCCGAGGCCCGCGGCGGACAGCAGGGCGTCGCACAGGGCGTGTGCCGCGACGTCGCCGTCCGAGTGGCCCGCACAGCCGTCGGCGCCCGGCCACCGCAGACCGGCCATCCAGCATTCGCGGCCCGGCTCGATCGGATGGACGTCGACGCCGTTGCCTACCCGCAGATCGGTCACAGGGGATCCTCTCGGTCCCCGCCGGCGACGAGCGCTTCGGCGAGGGTGAGTTCGAAGGCGCTCGCGACGCGCATCGCGTCCGGATCGCCGGGGACGGTGGCCGCGCCCGCGGTGTCGGCGAGACCGGGGTCAGCGGAATCGGCGAGTGCGGAACGGAAAGCGGAAAGGGAAAAACCCACCGGGGTTTGCGCGCTGCGGAGACCGTCGCGATCGACGGTGGCGGTGACAATTCCGGATTCGTCGGTCGTTTTCACCGTGTCGGACATCGGCAGCACCGGCACCGCGACGGGCGAGCCGTCCCGGACCGCGGCCAGCACGTTCCGGACTGTCTGTTGTGGAGTGAACGCCCGCAGCGCGTCGTGCACCAGCACGACGGCGTCCGGGGAAAGCAGCGGCTCGACGGCGGCGAAGACCTGCCGGAGCGAGGAGCCGGGAACGACCCGGCAGTCGAGGCCGCGTAATGCCTCGGAAAACGACTTCGCACACCGCTCGGGGGCTGCGGCGACCACCAGATCGATTTCCGGCGTGCCGAGCAGCCCCCGCACGGTGTGCGTGAGTAGTGCTGCGCCGCCGACCGCCGCGAGCGCGAGCTCGGGATCGGCCGGACGGTGCGCGACAGTCACGAACGCGACGCTGTGCACCTGTGGGTTCATCAGGTCGTGATCGTAGGGAACCGGTTGCCTCGGCGGCGAACCGGAGGACCCAGGGTCAGACCGTCGCGGTCTCTAGAACCTCGTCGAGGAGCGTTTCCGCCTTGCCCTCGTCGGTGCCCTCCGCGAGCGCGAGCTCGCTGACCAGGATTTGCCGTGCCTTCGCCAGCATGCGTTTCTCGCCGGCTGAAAGTCCGCGGTCCTTTTCTCGCCGCCAGAGGTCGCGCACCACTTCGGCCACCTTGTTCACATCGCCGGAGGCGAGCTTCTCCAGGTTGGCCTTGTACCGACGAGACCAGTTCGTGGGCTCTTCGGTGTGCGGAGCACGCAGAACATCGAAGACCTTGTCCAGTCCCTCTTGCCCGACGACATCGCGCACGCCGACGATCTCGGCGTTGTCCGCGGGCACGCGAACCGTAAGATCCCCTTGCGCGACTTTGAGGACGAGGTACTTCTTTTCCTCGCCCTTGATCACGCGGGTCTCGATCGCTTCGATGAGTGCGGCACCGTGGTGCGGGTAGACGACGGTCTCTCCGACCTTGAAAACCATGTGTCCTCTGCCCCTTTCGCTGACTCCATCCTATCACGGCTGTTCGGCGGCCACCTAGCGACCCGGGATCGTCGTCGCAGGTCAGCGGCCTGAGCAGGGCTTGACAAACCGGTTTTCGCCGTGCTCATGCAGGTGAGCCGACAGCGCCCCGACCAGTGCCGTGGGATCCTTTGTGGACAGTCGATCGGCCGGGAACGCACACCGGTTCCGCGCGCGGAGAACCGCCCGGCTAGTCTTCGGGAAGGACGAGGCCGTGAAAGGGAAGGACTCTGACGTGAGGCTGCAGAATCGCCGCGTGCTCGGCGCAGGCGTGTCGGCGCTCGGCGCCGCACTCGTGCTCGCCGGTTGCGGAGCCGGTCAGATCACCCAGACCGACACCCAGCAGCCCGCCGTCAACGGCACCTACGCCCAGGTGAAGACGATCGTGCTGCGCAACGTCGCGGTGCAGTACCCGGCGCAGGGCCCCGGCTACGCGGCCGGTTCGCCCGCCCCGCTCACGCTCACCGTGATCAACCAGGGCCAGAAGGACGACAAGCTCGTCTCGGTCACCTCCGAGGGCTCCTCCGGCCCCGCGCAGATCTCCGGGGACACGGCGATCGTCGCCGGGCACTCGCTCGTGATCGGCCCGGCCGACGCGGTCGAGCAGGGCGCCCCGGCGCAGTCGGAGTCGGCCAACAGCACCCCGGCTTCCGAGGCGAACCAGCCCGCCAGCGGCGCGCCCGGCTCCGCCCCGAACAGCTCGGCGAACTCGGCCCCCAACTCGGCGTCGAACACGCCGCAGGCGGGCGAGAACGGCGGCGCGGCGAGCCAGCTCGGCACCGGCAAGGTCGTGCTGCAGGGCCTCAAGCAGCCGCTGTGGCCGGGCGCGACGATCAAGGTCACCTTCACCTTCCAGAACGCCGGCCCGATCGTGGTCGAGCTGCCGGTGGCCGCGCCCGCGCACGCGGGCTCCTGACCGCGTCGCCGCGATTTCTGTCGGTGTCCGCCGATAGCCTCGCGGCGTGGTGAAGAAGACCAGCACCGTCCACCGGTGCGCGGAATGCGGGTACGAAACGGCGAAGTGGGTCGGTCGCTGCCCGGAATGCCAGGCGTGGGGCACGCTCGAGGAGCGCGGCTCGGCGAAACCGGCGATCGCGCGGGTGGCCGCCGGAGCGCCCAGTGCGCCCGCCCGGCCGATCGCCGAGGTCGACGTCGAGGCTGCCCGGGCGAAGGCCACCGGCGTGCCGGAGCTGGACCGGGTGCTCGGCGGCGGGCTCGTGCCCGGCGCGGTCGCGCTGCTGGCCGGTGAACCCGGGGTCGGCAAATCCACGCTGCTGCTCGAAGTCGCCTACCAATGGGCGGTCACGGCAGGGCGTTCGCTGTACGTCACCGGCGAGGAGTCCGCGGGGCAAGTCCGGCTGCGCGCCGAGCGCACCGGGAACGTGCACGGTGAGATGTTCCTCGCGGCGGAGAGCGATCTGTCCGCGATCCTCGGACACGTCGACGCGGTGAAGCCGGGCGTGCTGATCGTCGATTCGGTCCAGACCATGGCATCGCCGCAGGTCGAGGGCTCGCCAGGCGGGGTCACGCAGGTTCGCGCGGTCACCGCCGGGCTCGTCGCGCTCGCCAAGGAACGCGGGCTGCCGGTCGTGCTCGTGGGACATGTCACGAAGGACGGTTCGGTCGCCGGTCCGCGCGTGCTGGAGCACCTGGTGGACGTGGTGCTGCAGTTCGAGGGCGACAAGCATTCGACGCTGCGGATGGTGCGCGGCATCAAGAACCGGTTCGGCGCGGCGGACGAGATCGGCTGTTTCGAGCTCACCGAGGAAGGCATCGTCGGCGTGCCCGATCCGTCCGGCCTGTTCCTGAGCCGGACGGCAGAGCCGGTGCCGGGGACCGCGGTCACGGTCGCGGTCGAAGGGAAACGGCCGCTGCTGGGCGAGGTGCAGGCGCTGGTGTCGAGCAGCGGCATGCCGCAGCCGCGGCGCGCGGTGAGCGGCCTCGATTCGGCGCGGGTCGCCATGGTGCTCGCCGTGATGGAGAAACGCGGCCGGATGAAGCTGGGCGACAAGGACGTCTACGTCGCCACGGTCGGCGGCATGAAGATCACCGAGCCCGCCATCGACCTGGCGCTGGTGCTCGCGCTGACCTCTTCGCTGCACGACGTGGCCCTGTCGCCGCGGCTGGTGGCGGTGGGCGAGGTCGGGCTGGCGGGCGAGATCCGGCGGGTGCCGAACGTCGGGCGGCGGCTGGCCGAGGCGGCCCGGCTCGGCTTCACGCACGCGTTGGTGCCGCCGGATTCCGGCAAGCTCCCGGACGGCATCCGGGTGCTGGAGGTGCCCGACGTGGCGAGTGCGCTCAACGCGGCGAACCACGCGAAATGATCAGCCTCCCGTCCGGTTGGTGGTCTCGGAGGAGAACTGCGCGGAGCTGACCAGAATGCCGGGCGAGAACCCGGTGACGGAACTCGCGGAGAGCACCTGGAGGTCGGTCAGCTGAAGTCGCTTCCGGTTGATTGAGACGAGCACTTTGTACGGGCCGGCGAGTACCGCGTATTGCACGAAGTCCGGAGCGATCTGCACCAGCTGGAAGCCGAGCGTCGGGTCGTCCATCGCTTTCAGGAAGGCACCCCATAGCTCGCGCGACGCGTACCCGGAAGCGAGGACGTTCAGGATCATCCCGGTCGCCGACGGATAGCTGATGCGGCTGGGGACCTTCGTGGTGCCGTAGGTCGACGGTTGCGGCAGCGGGCCGTCGCCCGCGGGCGACAGCGTCGGCGGGATGCGGTCCTTCAGGAGGCGATTGGCCAGCATGGTCGCGTCGGTCGGCAGGCTCGCGACGAATTCCGGGGTCGGCCGGGACCAGCCAAGAGTGCCGGCGGGCGAATCGCCGGGAAAGCGGGCGTCGGGCGTGAACCGCCCGCCGGGCGCCGACTCCTCAGCCTGGGACGGCCCGGGCAGTTTCGCGCTGTCCCGGGGCTCCCCGCCGAGCAGCGTCGGCGGTTCGGACCGGGTCCAGCGGCGTTTCCAGATTCCGGAGGGGTCGGCCGGGATCCACAGGTCCACCTGTTCCTTGACCCGGAACACACTGGTCCCGCCCACTAGCGCGGTGTGGCTGTACCTGGTCACGAGGTGGGTGAACGGCGCGCCCGCTTCCCGGCTCTCCGGCGGGGAACCTGGGCCCGCGGGAGCCAGCGTCGTCGGCGCGCTGGCGAGTTCCCGCACCACGACCACGCCGCCGGTCAGCACCGCGACCGCGGCGGCGACGGCGATCAACCGCCACGCGCCGGAGCGCTTTTTCCGTTGCGGGACAACCGGTTCGTCGGATTCGCTCACGGCCGCGGCGGCCCGCATCATGCTCGCGCGGGCCCGGTCGAGTTCGGCGCGGTCGGTGGCCGTCTCGTGCGGGTGCAGCGCGGCGAGGGCCTCGTCGAGTTCGGCGTCGGACCACAGATGCCGCACGGTGTCGTCGTTCACTGGTCTTTCGCCTCCTCGCGGGTCGATGCGCCTGCGTTGGTGCGCAGCCATCTGCGGATCCGGTGCAGCCTCGAACGCACGGTGCCCGGCGGGATGCCGAGCGCCTCGGCGACTTCGACCGGTTCCAGCCCGGCCCACGAGACCAGCAGCAGCGTGTCGCGGTCGGCAACGCTCAGCTTCGCGAGCGCGCCCGCCAGCTGTCCCGCGCGGGCCTGTGCGTCCACCTGCTCGGCGACCCGGTTGTCGTGCCCGCCGTGGCCGCGGTCGCCGGAATTCGCGAGCCGCGCCGTGGCTCGCAGCGCCCGGGTTTCGCTGCGGACGTGGTGGCGCAGCAGGTTCGTCGCGATCCCGTACAGCCACGAGCGCGCGGTGCCCAGCTCCGGCTGGTAGGACTCCCGGCGGCGCAGCGCGACGAGGAACGTCTCCGCGACGAGATCGTGCGCGGTATCCGGGCCGACGCGGCGCGCTAGGTAGCGGTGCATGGTCGCCGCGTGCGCGTCGAACAGCCGCCCGAAAGCCGGGGCGGGATCGGGTCCGCCCAGGTCGGGGCGGTCCTGCGGGCCGACCGACACCGGCTCGGGACCGTCATGGGTCACCTGCATGCCTGTTCTTGCCCGCACGGCTGGCGAGCGTTCACGGCCTCACCAGATGGGGTGGTCGCTGAACTTCTCCAGCGTGCTCACCGACGGCCGCACGAACCAGAGCCCGGCACTGTAGCCGATCAGGCCGATGGCGAAATTCGCGAAGGTGGCGAGCAGTTCGGTCAAGCCGAGCTTGCCGTGGTTGCCCCAGAGATCCACCAGCGCGGACACCCCGAGCGCGATCAGGCAGCTGCCCGACAGCACGGTGAAACAGGTGGTCAGCGCCGTGCGCGTGCCGCGGGCCCTGGCGATCACCAGGTAGTCGCCTTGCAGGCAGCGGCGCGCGGACAGCACCACCACGGCGATGGCGAGCACGGACAGCATCGGCAGCAGCAGCGCGACGAGACCGAGCAGCCCGCGCGGCAGGCTGTGCCCGTGCAGCGGACGGTTCACGAGCGCGGTGATCCCGAAAACGAGCAGCGTGCCGATCGCCAGCGAAACCCCGATGACCACGGAAGCGACGCGCACCCGGGCGGCGAACAACGGCGGCAGCGGGGCGTACTCCGCGGACTGCTGCCCGTAGTACTGCTTCACCGCATCACCTCCGCGCCGGCAACCCGAACGAACGTGCAAATGCTCGTGAAGACCACCTTAACGGAATGCGATTCCGGCAAGGCGGCCTTCACGGCACTTGTCACCGAGGCGTGCTAAGGGTCTTGCCTGATCAAGCCTTCTCTGCCAGCAGATTCGCGCACCGGATCAGCCCGATGTGCGAGTACGCCTGCGGGTGGTTGCCGAGCGAACGCTCCGCGACCGGGTCGAACTGCTCCGGCAGCAGCCCGGTCGGGCCCGCCGCGTCGACGATCTGCGCGAACAGCTCTTCGGCCTCGTTGCGCCGCCCGGTGCACAGGTACGCCTCGATCAGCCAGGCCGCGCAGATGTGGAAGCCGCCTTCCCCGCCGGGAAGGCCGTCGTCGCGCCGGTAGCGGTACACCGTGGAACCGCTGCGCAGTTCGGCTTCGATCGCCGTCACGGTCTTCTGGAACCGGTCGTCCGCCGGGTCGATGAGGCCGGTGAGGCCCACGAACAGGGACGCCGCGTCGAGGTCGGTGCCGTCGTAGGCGGTGGTGAACGCCTGCACCTCCTCGTTCCATCCGTGCTCGAGCACGTCGGCCTTGATCCGGTCGCGCAGCTGGGGCCAGGCGCCCGGGACGTCGCGGCCGTACTCGTCGCCGAGGCGCACCGCGCGGTCGATGGTCACCCAGCACATCACCCGCGAGTACACCCGGTGCCGCGGCACGTGCCGCTCTTCCCAGATGCCGTGGTCCGGCTCGTTCCAGCGCCGCGTGACGGCCTCGGCCATCGCGCGCACCATCTGCCAGTCCTCGTCGCGCAGTTCGCCGCGGACCTCAGCCAGCGTGGCGACCAGTTCCACGACCGGGCCGAACACGTCGAGCTGCACCTGGTGGTTGGCGAGGTTGCCGACGCGCACCGGCCGCGAACCGGCGTACCCGGGCAGCGATTCGATGACCGCCTCCGCGCCGATGACGCTTCCGGCCAGCGTGTACAGCGGGTGCAGCCGCTCCGGGCCCGCCAGCGTGGCGAGCACGCCGTGCAGCCACTTCAGATAGCCCTCGGCTTCCTCGTGCGAACCGAGGTGCACCAGTTCGCGCACGGTCATCGCGGCGTCGCGGATCCAGCAGTAGCGGTAGTCCCAGTTGCGGACCCCGCCGATCTCCTCCGGCAGCGACGACGTCGCGGCGGCCAGCACGCCGCCGGTGTCGGTGTTGACCAGCCCGCGCAGGGTCAGCGCGGAACGGCGCACCAGTTCGGTCTGGACGGTCGGCAGCTTGAGCTTCGCCGCCCAGTCGCTCCAGTACCGGCCCGCCCGGTCCCGGCGGTCCACTTCGGACAGTTCGTGCGCGGCGAGCTCCGTGGTGCCGCACCGCAATTCGAGCACCACCGGCTGCTCCGGCGTCGGCTGGACGAGCGCGGTCGCGGTGTCCTGCAGCCCGTCGGAGGCGATCGACCATTCGACGCCGGGCGAGCGCAGCACGAACGGCTCCGAGGTGCCCAGGACGCGCAGGCCCTCGGCCTCGGCGACCAGTTTCACCGGCACACCGCCGAATTCCGGCCGCGGCGCGAACACGACCTGTGCCACCGCCTCGCCGGAGATCACGCGCACGAGGTCGGTGCGGTGCCCGGGGCTCTCCGGTTCGAGGTAGTCCGTGACGAGCAGCCGCGACCAGCGCGTTTCGACCGTCATCGTGTTCGGCAGGTACCGCTGGCCGAGCGGGAGCCCGTTGCGGTGCGGTTTGATCGAGAAATGCCCGGCACCCGGACCGCCGAGCAGGTCGGCGAACACCGCGGGGGCGTCCGGGCCGGGGTGGCACAGCCAGGTCAGCTTCGCGTCCGGCGTCACCAGCGCGACCGAGCGCTCGTTGGCGAGCAGCGACAGCCGCTCGATCGGCGTCGCGGACTCGCCGTAGAGCCAGTTGCGCCGCTCTTCCAGCAGGAACGCGAGCACCATCGCGACGTCGACGGTGTCGGGCACGTGGTACTCGGCGAGCGATTCGCCGTCGCCGACCTTGATGCCGAGGTCCGGACCGGCCAGCCGGGCGAACGCCTTCTCGTCGGTGACGTCGTCGCCGAGGAAGACCGCCGCGGTGGCCCCGACCTGGTGGCGCAGGGTGTCCAGCGCGTTGCCCTTGTCGGTCTTCACGACCGCCAGCTCGACGACTTCCTTGCCGTCGGTGGTCGTGACGCCTTCCCACTTCGACGGGCCCTCGTGCACGTCCGCGAGGACGCGTCGGCCCGCGTTGTGCTCGGCGCGGCGCACGTGCACCGCGATGCTCGCCGGCTTGACCTCCAGCGACACCCCGGGCACGTCGAGCACCAGCTGTTCCAGCTCGTGCTCGAGCCGCCGGTGCAGCGCCTTCGCGTCCTCGTCGAGGGCGTGGATGAAGCCGATGTCGAACTCGGATCCGTGGCTGCCGACCAGGTTCACCTCGGACGGCAGCCGCGACAGGGTCGCGAGGTCCCGCAGGGCCCGGCCGGAAATCACGGCGGTGGTCGTTTCGTGCAGGCCGGCGAGAGATCTCAACGCACCCACGGACTCAGGCAGCGGCCGCGCCTCGTCCGGGTTCGCGGTGATGGGGGCCAACGTGCCGTCGTAGTCGCAGGCGACCAGCAGGCGCGGGGTACGGGCGATCTGCACGATCGCGCGCCGTAGTTCCGCGGGCAACGCCTCGGCGGTCAACACTCCTCCTCAGGAGGTCCAGCGCGGTACGGGGGAGGGGGTCAGTCGGCCGGTTCGGCACCCAGCGCCTGGAGGAACGAACGCGCCCACCGGTCGACGTCGTGGGTGAGGACCTGGCGACGCATGGCGCGCATCCTGCGTCGGCCCTCGGCGGGGTCGAGCGTAATGGCAGCCTCCAACGCGTTCTTCACCCCGTCCAGATCGTGCGGGTTGACGAGGAAAGCGCTGGTCAGTTCGGCCGCCGCGCCGGCGAACTCGCTGAGCACCAGCGCGCCGCCGAGATCGGGACGGCACGCGACGTACTCCTTGCAGACGAGATTCATCCCGTCGCGCAGCGGAGTCACCACCATGACGTCGGCCGCGGAGAAGAAGGCGGCCAGCTCGGTGCGGTTCACGGATTGGTGCAAATAGTGCACGACCGGGTGGCCGACGCGGGCGAACTCGCCGTTGATCCGGCCGACCATCTGCTCGATCTCGCCGCGCATCCGCTGGTAGTGCTCGACGCGTTCGCGGCTCGGCGTGGCCAGCTGCACGAACGTGACGTCGCCGGGTTCGAGCCTGCCCTCGTGCAGCAGTTCGTGCAAAGCCTGCAGCCGCAGGTCGATGCCCTTGGTGTAGTCGAGCCGGTCGACGCCGAGCAGCACCGCCTTGGGGTTGCCGAGGTCGCGCCGGATCTGCTTGGCGCGCTCGCCGACGCCTTTGCTGCGGGCGAGCGAGTCGAGGCCGGCCGCGTCGATGGAGATCGGGAACGCGCCGACGCGCACCGTGCGGTCGCCGACCTGCACCATGCCCGGCCGGGACCGGACGCCGACCGCGCCTCGGGTGGGTTCGAGGCCGACGAGCTGCCGGGCCAGCCACAGGAAGTTCTGCGCGCCGCCGGGCCGGTGGAAGCCGATCAGGTCCGCGCCGATCAGGCCGCGCACGATCTCCGCGCGCCACGGGAGCTGCATGAACAGCTCGACCGGCGGGAACGGGATGTGCAGGAAGAAGCCGATGCGCAGGTCGGGCCGCAGTTCGCGGAGCATCCGGGGCACCAGCTGCAGCTGGTAGTCCTGGATCCACACGGTCGCGCCCTGGGCCGCGACGGTGGCGCTGGCCTCGGCGAAACGCTGGTTGACCTTCACGTAGCTGTCCCACCACGCCCGGTCGAAGACCGGCCGGGCGACCACGTCGTGGTAGAGCGGCCAGAGCGTGGCGTTGGAGAAGCCCTCGTAGTAGTCGCGGACCTCGGCCGAGGTGAGCGACACCGGGTGCAGGACGAGCCCGTCGTCGTCGAACTCGTCCACCTCGACGTCCGGCACGCCCGGCCAGCCGACCCACGCGCCCTTGCGGGACCTCAGGAACGGTTCGAGTGCCGAGACCAGCCCGCCGGGACTGGCTGTCCAGCGCTGTTCTCCGTCCGCGGTCCGTTCGAGGTCGACGGGCAGCCGGTTGGCCACCACGACGAAATCCGCGGACGGTGCGCTGTTCCGGTCGGCAATCGCGTCAGTCACTCCAGCTGCTCCCTCGTCATCGGCGGGTCGCGGCCCCAAGAGAAACCCTAGCGCGCGCGGAGTGACCGGCCGGTGACCAACTGGTTACTCCAAACGCCGTTCGGTCGGCTCCATCGGCCCGGCGAGCCGGGGGCCGGAGAGCTTCCGCTCGAGCCTGCCGAGCCCGGTGCGGACCGGCTGGGCGAGGTATTCGCCCAGTACAACGCCCGCCGCGAGGGCGAGCCCGATGGCGACCGCGGTCATCAGGGTCGAGATGTTCCCGCCTGGCGAAACCGCTAATTGGTATAGACCACGATAGGTGGAGAGGCCGGGGAGCAGCGGAGTGATCCCGGACACGGCGACCACGAGCGGAGTAACTTTCAGCCGCCGCGCCATCACGCCCCCGCAGAACCCGACGAGCGTCGCCGCGATCGCCGAAGCGCTCACCGCGTCGAGCGTCGCGATGATCAACGCGCCGTACACGAGCGCGCCGATCCCGCCCGCCGCGGCGGCGACGAGCATCGCGCGCAGTTTCGAGTACGAGGCGAGCGCGAAGCAGGCGGCCGCGCCGGCCCCGCCGACAACGATGATCGGCAGGTGTTGCGCGGTCGAGACGGGGACGTCGGGCAACGGGGTGCGCGGCAGTTCGAGCATCACCGCGATCCGCAGCGCGAGCACGACGCCCGCGATCAACCCGGCACTCATCAACGCGGTTTCCATCGTGCGTCCGGACGCGGTGACGTAGTACCCGGTGATCCCGTCCTGCACCGCGGAAACCGTGGAGAGCCCCGACAACAGCACGGTGACCGCCGCCGCGACCACGAGTGTCGGCCGGTCGGTGGTGAGAATGTTGCTGCTGACGATGATCATCGCCGACAGCGTCGCGAACAGCCCGCCGACCACCTGCTGGAAGAAGAACGGCAGGTTGACCTTGTTGAGCAGCCTGCCGATCCGGTCGACCGCGGCGGAGATGACCACGGCGACGAGCGCGATGTCGAGGCCGCCGCCGAGCAGCAGCGTGATGAACCCGGCCAGTCCGCCCCAGGCAGCGGTCGCGGTCCAGCGCGCGTACGGGTGCGGCGCCGAGGTGATCCGGTCCAGTTCGGTGACCGCTTCCTCGGCCCCGGTGCGGCCGCGGACGATCTGGCGCACGAGCGCCTCGGTTTCGGTCAGCCGGGTGTAGTCGAGACTGCGCGAACGGACCACTCGCAACGCGGTCACCGGCGCGAGGTCGGTCCCGCGGTGACAGGTGACGGTGATCGACGTGAAGATGACGTCGACCTCGCAGTGCGGCAGCCCGAGCGCGGAGGTGAGCGCGAGAATGGTCGCGGTGACGTCGGAAGCCCCGGCGCCGCTGGCCATCTGCACTTCGCCGATCCGCAGCGTGAGATCCAGAACGAAGTTGACGGTCGCGTCGTCCGGCGGCTTGGGACCGATCGCCTCTTCGGACTCGACCGCGGGTTGTTCCGCCGTCGGAGCCTCGAGAATGTGCCAAGCGCGACGGCGCAGCAGATTCGGCCGATGCCGCTGGCTGGACCGGGGGTGCGGAGGCTCGAGAATCGGCCACCGTCTGCGCGCAGTCCCCTGGCCGGCACGCTCGTTGATCTTCATGATCGATCCCCACCTCCTCGTTCGTTCCCGGGGACCATCGGCCGTACCGCCCCAGCTGTTGCAGTGGTGTCCGCCACACCTCTAGCCGATCGTGCCGCATGGGGTTGGATCTTGCCGATTTTCGGTGCTGACCTGGGGGTTAGGGCGGGTTGTCCAGGTGCGGCGGGAGCGGCCCGATATACTTTTGGCGCGCCCGTCGCCGGGTGCGTGCCGGTATAGCTCAGTTGGTAGAGCATCTGTCTTGTAAACAGAAGGTCAGGGGTTCGAACCCCCTTGCCGGCTCCGTCTCGATCATGGGCCCGTAATAACCGCGTCCGCTGGCACTCGAAACACGTTTCGGCCACCGAGGTCGGTGGCTTCGTGCTCCAGTTCGACCACAGCCACGGTGCCGTTGGCTTCGGTCTTTACCACGCGGCAAGGGATGCGAACCGACGCTGGGTACTTTGACGCTGTCGTGAGGTCGCCGTCGAGTACCGGCAGTTTCTCCACGAGCGTGTTCTCGGCGCCGTCGGCCCCGGAGAACCGGACCTCGACCCAGCCAGGGAACTCGTCGTCCACCACTCGCTCGGCTGTGCCGTTGAGGTATGCCATGACGCGAGAATGCCGTATCCGAAACGACAGAGCAGGCGCGACAAAGCGGCTCGAGCCGGGTTTCTTCGCCCGGACCGAGGCTGCTTGCCGAACGTTCGGTGCGCGGTGGGTTCAGGCAGCGGACCGCGGGACGTCAGCGGCAGGCAAATCGATCGCGGCTCGACCGGCGTCGGTGAGGAGTGCCGGAACGCGCTCGCCGCGGCGGCCTGCGCGCAGCGGGACCACCAAGGCGAACCGGGCGAGGCGGTGGGCGGTGAATTGGTCGCAGCACGGGACGCCGTCGATGTAGAGATCGGGCTCGCAGCTGCAGGTCATTTCGGCGCGGCCTAGGCCGACGGCGGTGAGAGTGGCTCGCTCGCGGTGGTTCAGCGGGAGGATCTGGGCCGACATGACTGCCTCGCTGGTGGGTTCGCTCAGTGCTTCCTCTCACTGTGCGAGATCCATCTGGTGCCAGCCAGAGCCAGTTTCGAGCCTGTTTCGCGGTACCAGATCTCGGTTCAGCCCGGATCCGCCGAGGAGAGGGACTTTTCCAGCAGCCCTAGCAGTCTCGACAACGCGGTCCGTTCCGCGCTGCCCACTTGGCCGAGAAGTTCGTTCTCCCTCGGGAAATGCTCGCGTGCCACGCGGTCGATCAGCGCCCGGCCGGATTCGGTCAGGCGGAGGTGGACGACCCGGCGGTCCTTGCCGTCTCGTTCGCGGACTACCAGGCCTGCCTCCTCCAATTTGTCCGCGCGCAGGGTCACTCCGCTTGGGCTCACCAGTGCGGATTCCGCGATCTCGCCCACGGTGCGGCGGTACGGCGCGCCTGCCCGGCGCAGTGCGGTCAGGACGTCGAACGCCGCCATGCTGATCCCGTGTTTCTCCGTGATCCGGCTCACCGAGGCCCGGTACAGCGCTGAACACCGGTGCAGCCTGCCGAAAACGGCGAACGCGGACACGTCCAATCCGGGGGTTTCGGTCCGCCACTCGTCCAGGATGCGGTCGACCGTGTCCGCGGCAGGCGGGTGCGCACTGTCCAAGGCCGCCGACATCGCTTCGGCGAAATAGGGCGCGAACGCTGCGCTCGGCACCGAGTGAGCCGGCTCGTGCGCGAAGAGGTACCGCTCCATGACTACGCCGAACAGCACGCTGCGGACAAGCGCGATCCGCTCTCGCGCGTCCGGCGCGTCAGCCAGCAGTTCGGCAAGCGGTTGGGTGACTTGTTCGTCAAGGATGGCGCGTAATTGCTCAGCGCTCGCTTCGTGGGTGACCGCCGAGCGGATCAGCGCGGCCCAGGGATGTTCGGCCGGCGTACGGTCCCAGCGTTCGAGGTAGGCGTTGGCCAGCGCGTGTGACAGCCGGGCCGGGCCGTCCGCAGCCGCCGCGACGATGTCGACGGTGATGCCCGTGCTCCCGCCGACGATTTCGCGGAACAGGCCGTCCTTCGAACCGAAGTACGCCATCACCGAGCCCGCCGTCACGCCTGCCTCGGCCGCGACTTCTCGGATCGACGTCCCCTCGTAGCCGCGTGCGGCGAACAGCCGGCGCGCGGCGTCCAGCACAGCGCGCCGGTTGCCTTCCGGATCTTGGGGGCGGCCGCGGCGACCCGCGGTCTCGCCCTGGGGCGGCGGGGCGTCGTCGGCGCTCATGGCGGCCATCTTAATCGGTGGAGTTTGAACATCTGTTCATGATCAAGGGAGAGCTTTCGGATGACGGAAGGAGTGGCTATGTACCAGGTGGGACTGAATATTGCGGCGAGTTGCGAGGATCTGGCACCAGGGCTGCGCCGAGGAAATCTGCGAATGATCCTTGCGGCGGTAAATCTTTAGTGTAACTATCTTAGAGCTCAACGAACTTGACCGGAGAGGGTCAGCATGAAACCGAGCCCCTTCGATTACGCCGCCCCTGCCACTGTCGCGGAGGCCGTCGCGCTGCTGGCCGACGGAGACCGCGAGGCCAAGGTGCTCGCCGGCGGCCAATCGCTCGTGCCCATGCTGTCGATGCGGCTGGCCAGGCCCGAGGTGCTGGTGGACATCACCCGGATCGGCGGTCTCGCGCGGTGCGTGGTCGGCGCCGAAGGGGAGCTGCGGATCGGTGCCGCGGCCCGGCAGTCGGCGGTCGCGGCCACCCCGGCCGTCCGTCGCGGCTGGCCGTTGCTCGCCGCCGCGATCGACCGCATCGGGCATCCGCAGATCCGTCAGCGCGGAACGGTGTGCGGCAGTCTGGCCCACCACGATCCGGCCGCTGAACTCCCGGCCGTCGCGGTCGCGCTGGACGCGCGGTTCGTGCTCGCCGGGCCAGCTGGGACCCGCACGGTGCCCGCGGCCGAGTTCTTCGTCGCCACGTTTCAGACCGCGCTCGCCGACGACGAATTGCTCACCGAGGTCGTTTTCCCCGCGCAGCCTCCTGAACGAGGCTGGGCGTTCGAGGAACTGGCGCGGCGGCACGGTGACTTCGCCACCATCGGAGTCGGTGTCCTGCTCGATCGCGCCGCCGATTCTGTCGCCGGAGCACGGGTTGTGTTTTGTGGGGCGGGACCGGTGCCTGTCCGGCTGCTGCCCGCCGAAGCCGCATTGACCGGAACCACGCTCGACGCCGATGACCTGGCAGCGGCCGCGCGTGCCGTCCAAAGCCGGCTGGAACCGGCCGGGGATGTGCACGCGAGCGCCGAGTACCGCCGCGAAGCCGCCGCCCACTTGCTGACCCGCGCCGTCACCATCGCTTGGGAGCGCACTCGATGAACACACCTGGCAATCCGCCACTGCCCGAACCGTCCGCGTGGCACGCCGTCCGCCTGACTGTGAATGGGGAAGCCGGTGCCGCGCAAGTGGAATCCAGGCTGCTGCTTTCCGATTTCCTGCGCGATCGGCTGGGGCTGACCGGTACCCACACCGGCTGTGAACACGGGGTCTGCGGCTCGTGCACTGTCCTCGTGGACGGAGCACCTGTGCGCGCGTGCCTGATGTTCGCCGTGCAGTGCGAAGGCACGGACATCCGGACTGTCGAAAGCCTCGCGCCGGGCGACGCGCCGCTCACCGCCGTGCAGCGCGCCTATCACGAATGCCACGGAATGCAGTGCGGTTACTGCACTTCCGGGCTCCTCATGACCACGACCGCACTCGCGTCGGCCGAACACCGGCCCACCGAAGCCGAGGTCGCCGACGCGCTCAGCGGGCATCTGTGCCGATGCACCGGCTACCGCAACATCCGTCGTGCCGTGGCTCAAGCCCTTGACGCGCAATTCGGAGAGGAATCCGCCTGATGACGGGAAAATCCGGTTGGATCGGCCGCCCGATGGCTCGCGTCGAGGACGATCGGTTGCTGCGCGGGCAAGGCCGATACGTCGACGATCTAGCTCTTCCGCGCTCGTTGGAGGCGGCGTTCCTTCGCAGTCCCGAAGCGCACGCGCGCCTGGTTTCCGTGGACGTGTCGGCGGCACTCGCGGCGCCGGGCGTCACCGCCGTCTGGACCGGAGAAGACTTGGCGGGGCTTGACCCCTTGCTCAACCGCGAGGAATTACGGATCCCGCCGGGTCTCGCGGAGACCGTCGATCCAACGGTGCGATTGACGCCGATGCCGCTGCTCGCCCGCGAGAAGGTGGCCTACGTGGGCCAGCCGGTCGCCGTTGTCTTCGCCGAGAACCGTTACCTGGCAGAGGACGCGCTCGAGTTGATCGACGTGCGGTACGCGTCGTTGCCGGTGGTGGTCGATCCGGAAGAGGCGCTGAAACCCGAGGCACCGCTGATCCACGAAGATCTTCAGGACAACACCGCGGTTGCTGTGACGGCCCGCGTCGGCGATCCGGACGCCGCGTTTCGTGCCGCTCACACGGTGATCAGCGAGGAATTCCACGCGCACCGGTATGTCGCCTCTCCGATCGAGACCCGTGCCGTCGCGGCGCAAGTGGACCCGTATCGCGGTGAGCTGACTGTGTGGTCGGGAACCCAGACGCCGCACCGGCTTCGCGATTCGATCGCGCGCACGCTCGGGCTCGAAGCCGAGGACGTGCGGGTGCTCGCTGTCGACGTCGGCGGCGGGTTCGGGCAGAAAGGGATCCTGTACGTCGAAGAGCTGATCGTCCCGCACGCCGCGCGCTGCCTCGGCAGACCGGTACGTTGGCGCGAGGACCGCACTGAGAATCTCACCGCCTCGTCGCACGCCCGCGAGCAGATCCATCGCATCGAACTGGCGTCCGACGCGGACGGACGGCTCCTCGGCGTGCGCGACCGGGTCACGGTCAACTTCGGCGCGTACAACATGACTGGCCTCGTGGTGCCCTACAACTCGCTGTGCCACCTGCTCGGTCCGTATCGCGTGCCGAACGTCGAGATCGACGTGGCTGGAGTGCTCACGAACACGACGTTCTCGACTCCGTATCGCGGTGCGGGGCGGCCTGAAGCGGTGTTCGCGATGGAGCGCGCGATGGACCGGCTCGCCGCCGCTCTCGGCCTTGAGCCTGCGGAGTTGCGCGCGCGGAACTTGGTGCGGCCTGGCGAAATGCCGTACCGGACCGGCTTGGTCGACCGGTCCGGCCAGCCGCAGGTCTACGACTCCGGCGACTTCCCGGAGCTGCTCCGCCGCGCGGTGGCGAAGGTTGACCTGCCCTCGGTCCGAACCCAGCAGGAATCGGGAGCGGTGGAAGGGAAACGCGTCGGCGTCGGGTTCGCGCTCTACATCGAGGCCACCGGACTCGGCCCGTTCGAGACCGCCCGGATCGACCTCGCGCCCAGCGGCCGGGTCAAGCTGGCGATCGGCACTCCGTCGCAGGGCCAGGGCCACCGCACGGCGATGGCGCAGATCGCCGCGGACGCGCTCGGAGTGTCGCCGCGGCAGATCGACGTCGTCGGCGGCGACACCGCGGCCACTTCCTTCGGGGTCGGCACCATCGCCAGCCGCGCGCTGGTCAACGCGGGCAACGCGACCCACCGAGCCGGACTGCTTCTGCGGGAGAAGGCGCTCGCGGCAGCGGCGCGCAGGCTTGAGGTGGCCGCGACCGATCTCGACCTTGCCGACGGGGTGTTCACCGTTCGCGGAGTCCAGACCGGACCGTCGCTGACTCTCGCGGAACTGGTCGCGGGCGCCCCGATGTCTGACGACATCTCCGGTGCCGAGCTGTCCGAAACCGTGCATTTCCGCCCGCCGGGGTTCGCGGTGTCCAGCGGGGCGCACGCGGCGGTCGTCGAGGTCGACGAGCGCACCGGAGAGGTGGCCGTCCGGAAGTACGTCGTCGTGCACGACGCGGGCGTCATCGTGAACCCGCTGATCGCCGAGGGCCAGGTGACCGGCGGGATCGCGCAGGGCATCGCGGGCGCGCTCTACGAGGAGATGATCTACGGGCCGGACGGCCAGCCGCGCACCGCCACGTACCTGGACTACCTCGTCCCGACCTCGTCCGAGATCCCCGATCTCGACCTCGACGAACTGCACACGCCGAGTCCGATGAACGACCTCGGCGTCAAAGGACTCGGCGAGGGCGGCGCGATCGCGCCCCAAGCGGTCCTCGCGAACGCGGTCGAGGACGCCCTGCGCCCGCACGGCGTGGTGGTCCGCCGCGGCCCGCTCTCGCCGAGCCGGGTGCGCGACCTGCTGCGGTCCGCCTGATCCGCACTCACGAAACGGAAAGAACGCGATGCGTCTCGACCACTCTTTCACCGTTCCCGCGACCCCGGCCGCGGCCTGGCAGTTGTTCCTCGACCTCGAACGGGTCGCGCCGTGCCTGCCCGGCGCGGTCCTCGACCGGCTGGACGGGGAGTCGTTCTCCGGACGAGTCGAAGTCAAGGTCGGGGCGGTGCGGATGAGCTATCAGGGCTCGGGCACCGTCAACCGCGACGAGGCCGCTCAGACGATCGTGCTCGACCTCGAAGGCCGCGAAAGCCGTGGCACTGGCGCTGCGTCCGCGACGGTCACTGCCGTGCTGGCTCCTGATCCGGCCGGGACCTTGGTGCGGGTGCGCACCGCACTCGCGCTCACCGGCCGCCCCGCGCAGTTCGGCCGCGGGATCCTCGCCGAGGTGAGCGACCGGATCGTCCAGCAGTTCACCGCCCGGCTCGCGGAAGCCCTGAATGACCCGGGTTTCTCCCCGGCCGAGCCTGAAGCCGTCGATCTCGGGGCCGCAGTGGCGCCGGTGCTGCTGAAGAAGGCTGCGTTGCCCGCCGCGGCACTCGTGGCTGTGGCGATTGTGGTTCGCCTGCTGCGTCGTCGATAGCTGCCGGTGCGGAGAAGGGCCCGGCGGACCCTTCTCCGCACCAGTCAGAAGCCGTCGCAGGAGGCGGTCGCGAAGTTGCCCGACGCCTTAGCCGTCTTGGTTTCCTTGCCGTCCACGGTGACCTTGCAGGTCACCTCTCCGCCCTCGGTGCCGGTGGTCACCGACAGGGAGCCGCCCTTGAGCAGGCCTTTCGTGGAGATGTCTTTCGACCACGGCAGGGCCTTCGGCTGCTCCTGGTTGGTGGACGCGCTGCCGTCGCCGAAGGTGGTGTAGGTGATCGAGGCGTCCTTCGCGGTGCCGGAGACCTCGTAGTGGACCGTCACGGTGCGGTTCGCTTCGTTGTTGACCTCGTTGACCACCTTGGCGGCCGTCGCGAGCCAGATGATGCACAGCACCAGGCCGATCACCGACAGCACGAGACCGGCGATGGAGAGGCCCTTGTTCGTGGCCTTTCCGGACCGGCTCCGGACGAAGCCGAGCGCGGAGAAGATGATCCCGAGGATCACCAGCGGCCACGCGACGAGCCCGATGACGGGGATGAACGAGAAGATCAGGCCGAGCAATCCGAGCACGAACCCGGCGGTGCCGAGGCCGTTCTTCGGCTGGGCGGGCGGGGCCGGATAGGGCGCGGGCGGCTGAGGATAGTCAGGGGCGGACATGCGAGCCTTTCGTGATCGAACGTGCACAAACAGGTCGCACTGATCGCCACGAGTGTTACGCGATGTCCGTAATCAATTCGGGCGCGGTTCCACGTGCACTCGCTCGCCTTGGAGTCCGAAGAGGATCAGCAGTTCGACCGCGCCGCCGTCGGCTGAGCCGAGCCAATGCGGTTCCGTCGTGTCGAACTCCGCTGCCTCGCCGGGCGGGACGGTCAGGTCCTTCGCGCCCACGATCAGGCGGAGGCGGCCGTTGAGGACGTACAGCCATTCGTAACCGCTGTGGGTTTTCAAAGCGGGTTCGGCCGAGCGGCCGGGGATGAGCATTTTGTACGCGTGCACGCCGCCCGGTCGCCGGGTCAGCGGCACATAAGTCATCCCATGCTGGTGGATCGGGCGCAGGTGGACGCGCGGGTCGCCGGCGCGGGGCGCGCCGACCAGGTCGTCGATCGGCACGTCGTAGGCGCGCGAGAGCGGCAGCAGCAGTTCCAGATTGGCCCGGCGCTGGCCGTTTTCCAGGCGGGACAGGGTGCTTTCCGAGATGCCGGTCTCCGCTGACAGGTCGGCAAGGGTGATGCCGCGCCGGTTGCGCAGGGTTCGCAACCGGG
>NZ_JACGZW010000016.1 GCF_014145675.1 Amycolatopsis dendrobii | reverse complement strand
CGACGTCCGCTCCCCCGCGCCGGGCCGATCGATCGAATCCGTCGCCTCGCCTGCCGCCTCTTCCCAGCGCGCCAGCCACTCGCGGCGCACCGTCTCCTCGTCGCGGCCGAGGCCGGTCACGGCGAGGCTGCGGACGAACTCCCAGGTCGTCGGCCAGGACGGTGCGCCGCGGCCGCGGGTGGCCGCCGAAAGAGCGGACTTCGACGCCGCAGCGCCGAGTTCCGTGCGCATGCGGTCGTAGGACGGGTCGCCCGCTTCCCGCTTCAGGTCCAGCAGGGCGCAAGCGAAACGGGCCACCGGGCCCGCGCCGGCGTCGGGCACGATGTGCTTGCGACCCCGGCGGGCCCCGGGCTGCCCGGCCGCGGGCTCGCTCATGACACCTCCAATGATCGACATCGACCCTTGGAGGTTGCCAGGCGGCCCGGGGCGGCGCAGCCCCGGGCCCGCCCGCCGGTTCAGCGACCGGCGCTCAGAGCTTGCAGCCCTTCTGGATGCGCGCGACCGTGTGGTCCGCGCCGATGTGGAACTTCTTCTTGCCGCTGGTGCCGCCGTTGGTGGTCATGCACTGGACGCTCAGCGCGCCGTCCATGTCCTTCAGCACGATGCCCGCGGACACCTTGTGCGAACAGTGGTTGTTGAAGTAGACGGTGACGTTCGTCAACCCGTCGCCCCAGGAGTAGTTGGCCTTCTTCCCGGACGGCTTCGTGCACTTGATGCTCGCGGTGTGCTTGCTCTGCGCGCTCGCCGGAGCCGCGGTGTCCGCCGACGCGGCGGGCGCGGCGATCCCGGCGAGTGCGATCCCCAGCGCGGAGGCGGCCATCAGCGTCTTGCCGATCTTCATGGGTGTCCCCTCGGACGAATCGGAATGGAGTACAGCCGGGAAATCCCGGTGCACTCATCCCAGCGCGCCGCCCGTTTTGTCCTCAACCGCTCGCCGTCCACGGTCAATGACCGGGGTTGTCCACGCAGGTCAGCGAATTGTCCACGGCTCAGTCAGCCGGGCCGCGCAGTGTCAGGACGACGCGTAAGACGTGTTCGACCGCCGACTCGAACATCGCGGCGCGCAGTTCGCCGCGCGTCTCGAGGTTGCGCGCGGCGAAGTCGAGCATGCGGTCCGGTCCGGCGCGGCGGACGAGCAGCGCCGCGACCTCCTCGAGGTCGAGGCTCGGGTTGTCGAGCCGGGCGAGGGCGAACTCGATGATGAGCTCTTCGTCGGTCACATCTGTCAGGGTAATCACAAAACGGGGTTCAGCCGTCGTTCCGATAGCGGCCGTAGGGATAAGCCTCGACCAGGGTGACGCGCACGAGGGCGCCGCTGGGCACCTCGTACTCGCGCTGCTCCCCCGGTTTGGCCCCGTGCAGCGCCCGTCCGAGCGGCGAGTCCGGCGAGTAGACCTCGAGCCCGCCGCCGACCTCGTCGCGCGCGGCCAGCAGGAAGGTTTCGGCCCCGCCGTCGTCGTAGCGGACGGTCAGGACCATCCCGGGCTCGGCGATCCCGTCGTCCGGCGGGTCCTCGCCGACGACGGCGTTCTGCAGCAGGTCCTGGAGCTGCCGGATCCGTGCCTGGCGGTGCTGCCTGCGGTCGAGCCGGTCGTGCTCGCCCGCGCCCTCGTCGAGGTCGGGTTCGCGCTGCAGGGCGGCGAGTTCCGCGGCGAGGCGGGCGTGCGCGTCGGCGGTCAGCCAGGGACGCGAAGAAGCGGTCGACATGAGAGGCGCCTTTCGGATGTCGTCCGTGGGGGCCGGGCTAGCAGGAGGCGTCCAGCCCCCACGGACTTTCGAGGAGTCCCGCGGCGGTCAGCGGGGCTCGGGCTCGGTGCGGCGGTCGAGCACGCCGGCGTCGGCGGCGAACCAGCCCGCGGCCTTCACCAGGATGTCTCTTTCGGTGCGCAGCAAGGCGTTCTCCGCGCGGAGGAAGAGCAGTTCGGCGTGCTCGTCCCCGGTCAGCGGGACGGGTTCGGCGGACACGCGCGGGTCACCGCAGCGGGTCGAAGGGCCGCAGCGCTTCGGGCTGCCTGCCGGTGACCATCTGCTCGGCGAGCAGCTTCCCGGTGACCGCGCCATGGGACAGGCCCCACATGCCGTGCCCGCCCGCGACGTACATCCCGGGCGCGCCGGTCTGGCCGATCACCGGCCGCCCGTCGGCGCTGACCGGGCGCGAGCCGACCCAGACGTCGGTGCGCTGGTCCCAGCGCAGGCCCTTGAGCAGCGGCCGGGCCGAAGCGATGATCGCGTCGACGCGCGCCGGGTACAACGGGTCGTCCGGCTTGCGGAACTCCATCGTCCCGGCCACCCGCAGCCCGCCTTGGTACGGCGTGCACGCGACCCGGATGTCGGGCAGGTACATCGGGCTCGGCACCGGGTCGTCGGTCGGCACGGTGAAGGAGTACCCGCGGCCGGCGCGCACCGGGACGCGCACGCCCCACTTGTGCGCCAGTTCGCCCAGCCAAGCGCCGGTCGCGAGCACCACGGCGTTGGCGTTGACGGTCTGCCCGTTCGCCGACAGCACGGTGTACGCGTACTCGTGCCTGCGGATCGCGGCGACCTCGAACCGGTGCCGGATCGTGCCGCCGCGGCTGACCACGGCGCGGGCGAGCGATTCGACGAACCGGCCGGGATCGACGTACCGCTGGCCGTCGATCCGGATGCCGGCCCCGATCCGGTCGGCGACCTGCGGGAAGTGCTCGCGCAGCTCCGGTCCGGCGAGCTGGGTCCAGGACACCTTCTGCCCGGCGTCGCCGAGCCGGTCCAGTTCCTTGACCAGCGTCTGCGCCTTCGCGGACGTCTCGAACAGCGCGGTGATGGGCGCGTCGATGGTCGGCGCGTCCACGCCGTTCGAGGTCAGGATGTCGAACGCTTCGAGGCATTGTTCGTTGAACGGCAGGTTCGCGCGCACGGCCCGGTTCCAGGACCGGTGGGTGCAGTTCGCCGCGAAGCGGGCGAGGAACTGCCACAGCCGCGGGTCCGGGGTGGCCGGGACGTGCAGCGGAGCCTGCCGATCGAGCAGGGTGCGCAGGCCGTAGCGGAGGACCGCGGGTTCGTTGAGCGGGATCGACAGCCCCGGCGAGAGCCAGCCCGCGTTGCCCCAGGACGAGCCCGCCGCGATGCCCTCGCGGTCGACGACGGTCACCCGTACGCCGCGTTCCTGCAAGAACCAGGCGGTGGACAACCCGACGATGCCCGCGCCGACCACGATCGCCGAACGCGGCCCGCCGTCCTTCCGGTCGAGATCGCCCATGTGTTCCTCCGCCGAACTGTGCCGCTGGTTGTGCTGGTGCGGCCAGGATGACCCGGATCCGGCGGACAGGCTTTGTCGAGTTCGGCCAAACGGATCAAGCCGGTTTGTCCGGATCGGTCAATCCTGCGGATCGGCGACGGCGAGTTCGATGATCATCGCCAGCCGTTTCGCGGGCAGATCGAGCCGCAGCGGCGTCACGTCGGCCATCTTGCGCAGCCGGTAGCGGATGGTGTTGGGGTGCACGCCGAGCCGTTCGGCGGCCTCGGTGAGGTCGCCCTGGGTCTCGAGCCACGCGCGCAGAGTCGCGACGTAGCTGGTCGAGTTGGCCGCGTCGTGCCGGGCCAGATCGGCGATCGGGCCGCGTGCCGGGGCTCGTCCCGCTGCCGCCGCGGCACGCAGGCGGAGGATCAGGATGTCGTCCCAGGACTCGTCGTACGCGACGGTCGCGCCGGGCTCCGGGCGGACGTCGTGCAGTGCGAGGCACTCGTCGGATTCCCGCCTGCTCGCGGGCAGATCCGCGGTGGAGGCAGGCGCGCCGATCCCCGCCGCGACCGTGACCTGCGCGGGCAGCGCGTCGCGGATCCCGTCGATCCACGCGCGAGCGGTTTCGACGTCCTCGCCGGGCAGAACGGTGTAGACGGTATTGCTGAACAGCGTGCTCCGGCCCGGTCGCGACCAGCCGAACCCGGTGGTCGCGCGCTCGAACGCGAGCAGCAGCGCGGCATGCCGTTCGTCGGCGATGTGCGCTTGGAGCGCGACCACGCGGAACCGGCCGGGCGGCAGGCCGAGCCTGCTCAGCACCGCAGCCGCGTCCGGGGTGCCTTCCAGCAGGCGGATCACCAGGTCCGATTCGACCTGCCGTTCGAGGTCGGCGCTCGCTCGCGACCGCAGCAAATGCAGCCCGACCGTGCGGGAACTGTCGTGCAAGACAGTGCGCCGTACGTCGGACAGCGGCCTCTCGCACTCCACCCAGATCGACCCGAGCGTTTCGCGCCCGGCCCGGACCGCGACCACCATGCGTCCGGTGAGCCCGTGCTCGGGATCGGCTTCGACGAACAACGGCTCGTCCGAAACGGCGAGATGCGCGAACACGCCGCGGCGCTCGAACAGCTCGCGCACCTGATCCGGCACTCGCCGTCCGAGGATCGTCTCCAGCCGCACGCGGTCCGCGCCCTGCTGACGGCTGGAGTAAGCGAGCACGCGCGACAGCTGGTCCTCGATGGTGACCGCGCTGCCGAGTGCGTCGGCGAGGCTGTCGGCCAGCGCGAACAGGTCGGTCGGACCGCGGCCGGACTCCGTCTCGCGGCCTTCGAGCACCAAGCCGTAGACGACGCCCGCGAGCTGGCCCCACGACACTTCCGGGTCCACGAGCAGCACCGCGACCCGGCCCTCCTCCGCTTTGGCCGCCGCGTCCGGCCCCGGCGGCGTCGATCCGCGCACCAGCACGACCGACGCCCGTGCTTCCGCGGCCCGTTCGACGGCTTCCAGCACCGAATCGGCACCGACCGCGAGGTAGACGTCGCCGCGCAACCCGCGCGGGTCGGCGGGGTCTTCCATCACCACGTCCCGCAAGGCCACTTCGCGCGCGACGGGACAGCAGCACAACCGCGCGCCGTACCCACCGAGGACGTTGACGAGCCGATCCAGCGTGACCATGCCCCGTTCATACCTGACGCGGCGCCGTGGGAGTCGTATCGTGCACATCATGCGGGCGCGGGTCGAAGACGTGCACGAACTGGCGCTGGGGATGCCCCACGTCACGGTGGTGCGCGGCTCCCGCGAAAACCCCGTCTACCAGGTCGGCGGCAAGTCGTTCGTGTTCTTCCGGACGCCTCGGCCGGACGCCTTCGACCCGGAGACAGGGCAGCGGTATCCGGACGTGATCGTGTTCTGGGTGCCGTCCGAATCGGACAAGCAGGCGCTGGTCCAGGATCCGGACAGCCCGTTTTTCACCACTCCGCACTTCGACGGCCACCTGTCGGTGCTGATCCGCGCCGCTCATCTGGGCTCGTTGACGCGGCAGGAACTGGCCGAGGTCGTCGAGGACGCCTGGCTCTCCCGTGCGTCACCGCGCCGGCGCGAAGCGTGGCTGTCCGGAACGCGGGCCCGGTAAGCGATCAGGAATCAAGAAGCATCCGGGTCGGTGCCGGACTTAGCGTTTACGGCATGACTTCCTTCGACTTTGTCACCCTGGACGTTCCCGATGTCGCCGCCGCCGAACGCTTCTACACCGCCGCGTTCGATCTGGGCGACCGTCTGCGCTTCCGGCAGGCCGCCGCGCCGAGCACCGGTTTCCGCGGATTTACCTTGTCGCTCACCGTTTCCCAGCCCGCCAACGCCGTCGCTTACCTGGACGCCGCTCTCGCCGCGGGCGCTGCTTCGCTGAAGCCGGCGGCCAAGTCGCTGTGGGGTTTCGGCGGCGTGGTGCAGGCTCCGGACGGTGCGATCTGGAAGGTCGCGACCTCCACGAAGAAGGACTCCGGCGCGGGAGTCCGCGAATACGACCAGATGGTGTTGCTGCTGGGCGCGTCGGATGTGGCTGCGACCAAGCAGTTTTACGTCTCGCACGGGCTCGCGGTCGGCAAGAGCTACGGGCGCAAGTACGTGGAATTCGAGACCAGCCCGATCAAGCTGGCGCTCTACGGGCGGAAGGCGTTGGCGAAGGACGCCGGGGTGCCGGAGGAGGGTTCGGGTTCGCATCTGCTGACGATCGGCGGGGACGCCGGGCGGATCACGGACCCGGACGGATTCGCCTGGGAGACCTCGGTTCTCGCCGGATGAGGCCGCGGTCTCGTGAGTGTTCATGCCGGTTAGAACCGGCATGAACACTCACGAGAACGTGACCGGCTGTTACATCGGACGGCGCAGCCCCGACTTCCAGGCAAAGTCCGGAGGTGCGCGATGGCGACCGAAGTGCCGACGTTCTGCCCGCTGTGCGTGTCGAAGTGCGGAGCCACCGCGACGGTCGAGGACGGGCGGCTGCTCGCGCTCCGCCCGCTGCCCGGCCATCCGACCGGAGCCGCGATCTGCGTCAAGGGCAAGGCCGCGCCGGAGATCGTCGCGCATCCGGACCGGCTGCTGCATCCCCTCCGCCGCACCGCTCCGAAAAGCGCCGCCGACCCGGGCTGGGAGCGGATCAGCTGGGACGAAGCACTGGCCACGATCGCGTCCCGGCTGACCGCGATCGCCGAGGAATCGGGCCCGGAAGCGGTGGTGTTCGGCAGCGCCTCGCCGTCGACGTCGGCGATGTCGGACACCATCGAATGGCTGACCCGGCTCCGGCGCGCCTTCGGCAGCCCCAACTTCGCCGTCTACATGGAACTCTGCGGCTGGGGCCGGCACCTCGGCACGCTCTGCACCTGGGGCGAGCCGGTCCCCGGCGCTTACCTGCCCGATCTCGAGAACGCGCAGTGCGTCCTCTACTGGGGCTACAACCCGTCGGTCTCGCGGCTCGCGCACGCCACCGCGACCACCGCCGCGCTGCGGCGAGGAGCCAAGCTCGTCGTGGTCGATCCCCGGCGCGCCGGGCTGGCCGGCAAGGCCGACCAGTGGCTGCGCGTCCGCCCCGGAACGGACGCTGCGCTGGCGTTGTCGCTCACGCACGTGATGATCGACAACGGTTGGTACGACAAGGAATTCGTCGAACGGTGGACCAACGCGCCGAAGCCGGTCAATGCGTCGGGCCGGGTGTGGGACCTGATCGTCGAGGAGTGCGCGAAGTACCCGCCCGAGGTCGCTGAAAAGATCACCGGCGTGCCCGCGGAGCAGATCGTCGCCACCGCCCGGCTGCTGTGGGAGCAACGCCCGGTCGCGTTCTACACCTGGAGCGGACTGGAGCAGCACAGCAACGCGACCCAGACCGTGCGCGCCATCGGCCAGCTCTACGCGCTCACCGGATGCATCGACGCGCCCGGCGGGAACGTGCTGTTCACTCCCGTGCCGACCAATCCGATCGACGGCCGGGAACTGCTGGCACCCGAGCAACGCGCCAAAACCATCGGCGTGCGGACACGTCCGCTCGGACCCGCCCGGTTCGAGTTCGTCACCGGCGAGGACTTCTACCGCGCGGCGCTCGACGGCGTGCCCTACCGAGCCCGGGCGCTGGTCAACTTCGGCGGCAACCTGGTGATGGCCCACGGCGACAGCGCACGCGGCCGGGACGCTCTGCGCGCACTGGATTTCTTTGTCCACACGGATTTGTTCCTCAATCCGACCGCGGAGCAAGCGGACCTCGTGCTGCCCGCGGCGAGTGCGTGGGAGGCCGAAGCGCTGCGGATCGGTTTCGAGACCAGCCAGGCCGCGCAGTCGACTGTCCAATTGCGACAGCCACTGGTCGCCGCACGCGGCGAGGCTCGGCCGGATCTGCGAATCATCTTCGACCTCGCCCTCGCACTCGGGCTGGGCCACCAGTTCTTCCAGGGAGATATCGAGTCGGCCTGGAAATATCAACTCGCACCCAGCGGTCTCACCCTCGACCAGTTGCGCGCCGCCCCAGAAGGAATCCAGCTGCCGCTGGAAACGGTGCACCGCAAGTACGAACAACGCGGCTTCCGGACCCCGTCCGGTTTGATCGAACTGTACTCGGAGCCGTTGCTGGAACACGGATACCCGCCACTGCCGACCTTCACCGAACCGTCGATCAGCCCGCTGTCCCGACCAGATCTGGCGACGCGGTATCCGTTGATCCTCACCTGTGCGAAGTCGTTGTTCTTCTGCGAAACCCAGCATCGGGAAATCACCAGCCTGCGCAAATCCGCCCCTGAGCCCGCCGTAGAAATCCATCCTGAAACCGCCGCGGCCCGCGGAATCTCGGCCGGGGACTGGGTTCGGCTGGAGACGCCGCTGGGGAGTGTGCGCGCGAAGGCGAAGTTCAACGTCAACCTGCGCCCGAACGTCGTGTGCGGACAGCATGGCTGGTGGCAGCCCGCGGGCGAACTCGGCCAGCCCGGCTATCCGCCCTTCGGCGACGGCAGCGCGAACCTCAATCTCGTGCTGAGCCAGGGCCCGAGCGACCCGATCAGCGGCAGTTCGCCGTTGCGCGCTTCCCTTTGCGAGATCGCGAAAGCGCCTCCAGACTGATGTCGACGATCGCGCGAAGCTGCTCCGGACTCGCCCCGGCCCGGCTCATCACCGCCAACGACTGGTTGACCGCCGCGAGGTGAATGGCGAAGTCGTCCGCGTCGGCCAATTTCGCGGCACGCAAAGCCGTCCGCAACCGCGCATGCTGACGGCTCAGCACTTCGGTCGCCCGCGCCGCGACCTCCGGGCTCAACACCGGGATCGCCATCGCGGTCTGCGCGACGAGACATCCGTCCGGCAACTCAGGGTCAGCAATGCGCTGCAGGGTGACTTCGAAGAAAGCTTGGATAGCCCGCAGCGGATCCTCAGCCGCGCCTGCGAGCGCCTGGTCATACTGGTCCCCATAACGCGCGGCATAACGGTCCAAGCAGCGCAAATACAGCGCGTCCTTGTCCCCGAGCGAAGAGTAGATCGAACTGCGGTTCAACCCGGTCGCCTTGGAGAGGTCGTCCAGAGAAGTGTCCGCGTACCCGGCCCGCCAGAACTGGACCATCGCCGCGTCGAGCACGACGTCCATCTCGAACTGCTTCTTGCCTGCCATCACGCATGCCATCCTAACTCATCTTGAACTGTTCGGTTCAAGATGAGTTAGGCTCGAGCCATGAACCCGCTCCCCACGTTGCCGCTGCCCGACCTGACCGGTTTCACCCACCGCTGGGTCGACGGAATCCATGCCGTGGAAGGCGGCCAGCCGACCGGACCCGCTGTCGTCCTGCTCGCCGGATTCCCGCAGACCTGGTGGGCCTGGCGCAAAGCGATGCCCGCCCTCGCCGGCCGATTCCGCGTCCTCGCGATCGACCTGCCCGGACAAGGCCACTCCGACCGTCCGCACGACAGCTACGACACGCACACCGTCGCCTCGCGCGTCCACGCCGCAGTGACCGCGCTCGACGTGCCGAAGTACTGGCTCGCCGCCCACGACATCGGAGCCTGGGTCGCCTTCTCGCTGGCCCTTCAGCACGAAGAACGCCTGCACGGGGTCGCTTTGCTGGATGCTGGCATCCCCGGAATCACCCTCCCCGGCTCCATCCCCACGGATCACCGAGCCTGGAAGACCTGGCACTTCGCGTTCCACCAAGTGCCCGACCTCCCCGAAACCCTGCTGGCCGGCCGCGAACGCGAGTACGTCGACTGGTTCCTGAAGGCCAAATCCCTGTCCCCGTTCGACAACGCGGAGACCGACCATTACGCCGCCTCGCTCGCCGCCGAGGGAGGTCTCCGCGCGTCGCTCGCCTACTACCGCGATGCCGAGGAATCAGCCCGCAAGAACCGCGACTCTGTCGCCCGACGGCCCCTGACCGTCCCCGTCCTGGGAATCTCCAGCTCCCACGGCTCGATCCCCGACATGGCCGCTTCCCTGAGCCCCTGGGCGAACAACGTGACCGGCGTCGTCATCCCTGACGCCGGCCACTTCATCCCCGACGAACAACCCGACGCGGTCGTGGCGGCCTTGACCACGTTCATCGCGGGGTAATGCCACGTCGGATTTGCGCCAGCGAGAGCGTCTTCGCGGCGAAACACTGGCGACCATGATCCTCGGCCGTTTCCTCGCCGCCAGCGCCGAATTCGACCAGCGGCTTTCCGCGATCCGTCCGGAACAGTGGACGGTCCCGACGCCCTGCGCGGAATGGAACGTGCGCCAGCTCGTCAACCACATGGTCCGAGGCAATCTCAACTACACCGACCTCCTGGCCGGCGGCACCCGGGAGAACTTCCTGCGGATGCGCGATGTGGACGCCTTGGGCAACGACCCGCTTGCCGCCTACACCGCGTCGGTGCAATTGGTCGCCGACGCTCTCGCCCGTCCCGGCGCACTGGATCAGGTGCTGGACTACCCGTTGGGCCAGGTGACCGGACGGCAGGCGCTGGCCGTGCGCGCGGCGGATTCCGCCGTTCACGCCTGGGATCTGGCCCGGGCGCTGGGAGTGGACGACCGGCTCGACCCCGCTCTGGTCGCGTGGATCAGCGATGGGCTCGGGGAGATTTACGCCGGGTTGGCGGAATCCCCTGTCGCAACTGAGACGACGCACCGGTTCTTCGCCGCGCCGGGGGCGGCCCGCGGGTCGGCGTCTCGGCAGGATCGGTTGCTGCGCTTGATGGGCCGGAACCCTGGCTGGCGCGCGGACTGATCTGCTGCCGCCGCGCAGAACCGCTCGCTCAACAGAGTCAGGTCTTCCGCGGCTACCCGCCGAGGTCTCGCGGTCAGCCGCCTCCCACTCGGCGTAGTGCTACCGGGACGATGCATGGCGCAGCAGCCGCTCGTCGTGAGGCACGGCGTCGAGGACCGCATCCGCGGCGAGGCGCTCGAGGTGTCGCCAATGCCGACGACCTCCATCTTCTTCACAGCCTCGGCCACGGCGGCCAGAACGCGCGGGTCGCCGTGACCGAGCACGAGTGGACCCTAGGCCATTACGTAGTCGACATACCGATGTCCGTCGAGATCCCAGATATAGTCGCGTCGGGCTTCTGACTTCCGCTCCGTGTCTCCAACCGCCGTCCCAGCGGCCGACCGTACAACGACGACTGAAGTCAGCCTCCGTTCCGGTAGGCCTCGCGCAGGTCGGTGAGCCGTCGACCGTCAGGAAGCAGCCAGAAGTACCACCCGTTGGTCGCACCCTTGCGAAGGTGATGTCCAGCCGCAGAAGGAGAGCTGAATACCTGACCGGCCAATGAAAGCGCACCGTTTTCCAGCACAACGGCCTCGTGATCGCCCCAGTTGCCCGGCCGGCTTCTGAGAGTTGTTCCCGGCGCAAGATGGCCAGCAGCGATGAGCTGCTTGAGAGATACGGAGGCAAGCGACTCAGCCGGCGCGTCTTTGACCTCCCCGACGTGTCCCTCGGGCACGGGCCAAGTTGCCAGCAGCGCGCCGATCAAGTCCGACGTGCGCCGGTCGATAAGGTCCTCGTCCCACCCATCCGCCGAGACGTCCTCGATCTTCCGGTTCAACAAGAAAACGTCATGCTCACGCAGTTTCGCGCGTTTTCCTCCCTCACCGAGCCAAGGACCATTGGAGATGCTCGAATTCAGCGACTTTGTCAGCAGTGTGAGATTGCCGAGCCGGTGTACATGTTCACGTCGGTTAACCTCAGCAGCAAGGTCGTCAACGAGCCAGTACGTCTCCCACTTTTGAGGCATGATGTGTTCGACTGGATAGCCAGCGCGGGCTATTCGACCACCCGAAAGCCCGGACGAATCAGAGTATCCCCTCAAGTGATCTTCTGCGGCTTCCAGGAAGACTCGCAACCGGCCGCGCTTGAAGCGCCGGTACGCCGGCTCGGTTGCGAGCGCGCGCTCGATCTCCGCATCGCCGGGCCAGTAGGTGCTCGCCACATTGAGCCGTGACAGGTAGGCTTCGACCCGGCCCGCGAGTTCGGCCTGCGGGGTTGCCCGATGGGTCTTGATGAGATCAGCGACGACTCGGCCCAAGTCCGCCGTGGGCAACCGCAAGAGCGCCCTGCGAAAAACCCAGCTCTCGACCGCTCGGACAACTCGCTCGATCACGGCGTCGCCATAGTTTTCCTCCGGCTCATGAAGCCAGACAAGGATCGGTTTCATGAGTTCGATTTCACTGGCTTGCTGCCGGTACACCGAAAGTTCCACGACACTCAAGTCTGCATGCGGGTCAGCAGCCCGATTGGTCCAACGCTCGTACAGAAGCGCTTGACGTTTCAAGACAGGAAGCAGTTGCGCCATCGTCATGCCCGCTTCGTGCTCAACGAAATACTTGAACCGGGCGAACGTTTGCCTAGGCGAAGTCTCCTCGCCGACACGCGACATCAGCCACTGATTAAGAAAGAGAGAGCTTCGACTAATGAAGTAACGACCTACGCCGATTTCTTTTTCCCAGAAGGATGATTCGAAAGGCCAATCTTCGACGTACGCTTTTTCCGTGTCAACGCGCTCAGCAGCAAGCCTTTGGAAGACGAAGTTCTTGATGAGATCTGCTGCCGTGAGCGGAGTACCGCGAGCATTAAGGGTCTCGAAAATTTCCTGCGAGTTCTCGTCCGCCCGCAAGTCGATAACAACGATCTGCAAAGCTCGAGTTATTACGTTGGTGAGCACTTGCGCGCGCATCGCAAAATCTGGGCTGCTATCGTCACCGAGCCATTGCTCGACCTGCCCGCCGAAGAACTTGTGACCGAGAACCAGCAAGCTGCGACTTTGCTTCAGCTCACCGTAGGCGATCGGCGGATCAGCACGCATTACTTCGTCGTAACCAGCCCGGTCGCGGTTGGTGTGCTGCAGCTTGAGAACATCCTGGTCAGACTGGACGCGGAATTGTGCGTCAGCTCCTCGAGCCGGAGCGCAAGGTTGTCTTCTGCACGGGATTCCAAGACGCTGGCTGTTGCGTCCATGAGCAGTTGCAGTGTCGTCAACCTCTGTTGACCGTCGATGACCTGCCGGAGCTGAAGCGTACCCGTCGGATTGTCCTGGGCTTGGAGCACGATCGCCCCAAGAAAGTGCGTCGCTGTGCTGCTAGGGTCAGCCAAGCGAAGTTCGGCCATGCGCCGCACGTCCTGCCACAGAGACGCCCATTGATTCTCCTCGTTCCAGACGTAGGGTCGCTGGAAGAGTGGGATCACCAAGTGCTGAGGCAGGTTGAAGATGTCCAACGGCGTGCGTACGACGGTTTCCACAGCCCCTCCTTCTGGTCGAGCCCATCATGCCTTGTCTACCACGCTGGCACCTCAGATCAGCCAAATTGCATTACTGCCGCCGAAGCAGAATCTCGGCGTCTCGCCGTCCGCTGCACCACGAATCCTGGACCCCGCCACAGAGGACACGTTAGCGCGTTCCATGACGCCCAGGCGCAAACAGCACCGATTGATCGGCGGAACAATCGGATGGCGGTGGTTAGCCGTGCTTGGAACTCAGTCAGCATCTCGACTCGGCGAGGTCGACGGTCAAGCCACGGAGCGAACAGCTTCTCCAGCATCGGCACGTACATAGTTCGCGAAACCAGAGTCCTTGCATCGGCGGCACGGCTCGCTCGACAACTGTTCGCGCAACCGCGGCCGCCAGCACCGGCTTGCTTGTGAAGTGTCGACGGGATGACCCGATCTCCGGGCGGTCCATGGCGACCATGGACATCACCGAGGTTCGTCGCGGGTACAGCGTAGCCACGTCTAGTGGCCTAACTAGGCTTCGCCGCGGAATGTCGTCGTCGAGAACCAACGCGGAGCTCTGTGTTGCGGCTCGCGCCGGCCAACGAAGGTGTAGCCCGTACCCTGCGAAGCCTTCTCCAGCTTACGAGACACAAGGGCCGACGAGGCCGATCTTGACAGAAAGAACTAGCTCGGTAGCTGATCACATCCAACTCGGGCGGCTTTGTGGCACCGATCAGTGCGAGTAGATGGTCGCTGAGAAGGGGAAGCGCAGAGTGCCAGGATCGGCTTGGAGCGGGATAGACCACCAACCCACAGCGGATCTCAAGAAGCCCTCCCGGGAGCGGGAGAGCCGCTCATGCTCGTGCGTAGGCGAGCAGCCGCATGAGTCCCAGTGCGTCCGTGACATCAGGGCCTCTCGCCGACTGACAGTGCGAGGAATGTCCCACCGCAGAAGGGCCGACGCACGAGCAAGAGCACCGGCTGATGTCAGCGACGGGCAGGACCCGCTGCTAGCTCGCCCAGAGCTGTGACTCCACGAGCGTCAGCGGGCAAGCCACGGGGCCAGCAGCTTCTCCAGATCAGCGTCCGACAGCGCCCGCGGACCGCCGTGGAACTCGTGCCACCGCGAAGCATCCCGCGCCGCCGTGTAGTCGACCTCGAACGCGCGCATCAACACATACATGAACGTCACCGAGCTGAACCGCTCACCCAGCAGCGTCCGCGCCTCTCGCGCCACCTCGGTAGCTCCACGACCGCACACGTCGGCGAGCCGCAGCTCCTCCGCAGCCGGTTCCAGCAGGCTGGGGGCATACATCACGACAAACACTCCATCATCGAAAACGACAACTCAGCCTTCAGCAGCCAACTGGCCACACGCCGCCGCGATGTCCTGACCGCGTGTGTCCCGCACGGTGCACGCGACACCCCCGGCATTCACCAGCCGCACGAACTCGCGCTCCACCGGCTTCGGCGACGCGTCCCACTTCGAACCCGGCGTCGGGTTCAGGGGGATCACGTTCACATGCACCAACTGGCCCAAATGCTTCCGCAGCCGCTTCGCCAGCAGCTCCGCTCGCCACGGCTGGTCATTGATGTCCCGGATCAACGCGTACTCGATCGACACCCGACGACCAGAAGTATCCGCGTAGTACCGGGCCGCGGACAGCACCTCGTCCACCGACCACCGGTTGTTCACCGGCACCAACGTGTCCCGCAGCTCGTCGTCCGGCGTATGCAATGACACCGCCAGCCGGACCTGCATCTTCTCGTCCGCCAGCTTCCGGATCGCCGGAGCCAAACCCACCGTCGACACCGTCACCGAACGCTGACCGATGCCGAGCCCGCCCGGAGCCGGATCAGTGATCCGACGCACCGCGGCCACCACACGCTTGTAGTTCGCCAGCGGTTCGCCCATGCCTACCCTCTTACAACACTCTGACCAGCAAGTTTGACTAAAAGAGTTCACGCGCTCACCCTCGTCGACCGCAATCAGACCTGCACGGTAGCTGCGTTCGATGCAACCGTGAGCCTGCGTGGCCGTGTCGGTGCTCTTCGACGTCAGGCGCTCGTAAATCTCGACGTCACTGGGGGCCTGAGCAAGGTGAACTCTGACGTCTGCGCACTAGCTGCGCGGAATCGAGTACCGGGCCTGTCTGGCATCCTCTAACAGGCTCGACATAGCGACCAGTGCGGCTCCGGACCTCGAAGATCGCCCTCGCCAGGTGCCGGCGACCGCAGCCGCTCACACAGACACCTCGTTGCCTGCCGCTACGCCCTCGGCGTACCTTCCGATCTGGCACTCGCCTGAGCACGACTGCGATGGCTTGACCCGGGAGCTGGACCGATGATCCACGAACCACGTGAGGTGTGGCAGGCCGAACTGGAAGCAACGGCAGGCTACGAACGACGCCAGGAGCTCAACGAACGATGGTTTCGCTCGAAAGACCCAGCTGACTTCGAGGAATTCAAGCAATGGACGAAGTCGGTGAGATGGCCAGCCGAACTCGCGCTATGGCAGAAGGTGAACGACTGGTACGCGTCGCAGCTACAGGCCATGAGCCCACGTCGACGCACGTCCGTTCCCCAGGTGGCCGTGCGTTGCCGCGAGAAGGGCTGCCCACTCGCCCGGGTGTACTGCTTCGCACTTCACGGTGGCGGCAGCCGGATATACTTCGTCGGCAGAACATCGAGCGGCAAGCCTAAACATGGCGTGTGTAACTGGGCTTTTGCCGACAGCTTTGACGGGCTCACCCGATGGTGGCAGGTCGGATGCAAACACGGCCATACCAGACTCGACTCGGCCGATCTCGTGGATCTTGCGGTTCCTCCGGCTCTGCCGTCGTCGGAATTTCTCGATATGTCGCCAGAACGAGTGCCCGCAGGGCCTGCGGAGAGCTTGGCTCCGGAGAGCGAGACCGTCCCCGACGAGTACCGCCTCGCGTGGCGCGCGAAAATCTACCTCCCGCCACATGACCGATGGATCCCCCGCGCAGGCCCGCAGTGCTAAAGTCGGACGCAAGCACCCGCACCGCATCGGTGTGAGTTGGGCACGTCCCACGCACGCGGTCGCCTGGAGATGGGTACCAGGAATAACCCGAAAGGGTAGATTCCTCATGCCCAAGCCCACACAAGGGTGCCCATCGTGCGCCGCAAACACCACTCACGTGACACTCGGCCGAAAGAACCTGCGCCGCCTCGCCAAGATGGAAGCTACGTCTGACTTCCTCGCTGCTGAGCGAGCTGACCATGAGGCCCGCTTACGATCCCTCGAGCGATTCCGTTGGCTGGCCTCAGGAACTGCTGGGCTGGTCGCCGCTGCGGGCTATGACGCGATTGCCCACCTCATCGGCAGATAGCACGTCATCGCGCCAAAAATGCGAACAGGTGCGTCGTGGCCATTCCAAGCCTGGCCACGACGCACCAAGAAATACAGGTACGGCTCCGTAAGGCTTGCTCAGCAGGCTAGCCTCATTGCCTGCGCCCGAAGACCGCTGCCGTCCAACCGCCACGATCACGACACGACCAGGTAACGGCTCTCGCTCCCCGTAACGACGCCGACAGCCGCGGCGACGACTCATTCATGATTACGCACGCCGACACCGACGAAGAACGCGCGGACGTGCTGGCCCTGTTCCACCGCGTGTTCGACGACATCGCTCCGACGGCGGTTCCGATGACCGATGCCGACGGGATGTACGCCCCGCTCGTCGTGCAGTACCGCTCCCCGGAATCCGGCAAGCTCCTCGGTGCCGCGTCAAGCTGCAGGACCCAGCTGGCAGCCGGCGTAAGCATGCTCCGACCTGAGGCATCCTCGAAGTTCCCACTGCCCGAAGACCGCGACTATCGCAGTGTGCTGGACAAGCATAGCGAGCTTGACTTGATGGCCGTCGAACCCGAGATGCGCGGTCAAGGTATCGGCGGCGCCATGCTGGCCCACATGGAGACAGTACTTCGCGAACGCGGCACCCGCGTGTGGTTCGGCAATGTGACGACCGACCTGAACACCGATGCGCTCCGGAAGTTCTACAGGACACACGGTTTCACCGTGCTTGAAGACAGGCAGCCTCTCCCCGACCTCCTGGGAAAGAACTGGCTCCCCTTCGGCGTACACCCCGACGTGGCATTTTACTTTTACAAGCCGATCAAAAGAGTTACCGCCCACGCAAATTGACAATCTTAGCTAACTCCTAGAAAACGCCCCGACTGAGACTGAAGCGATGATTGGCGAACACTACCCCGAAGCGCGCGACCATGTGGAAAGCGCGAAGAACGCGCGCAAGTCCATGACCGACTCGTGGGCACAACTCCTCGACGATGACCTCTTCGATCTGTCTGTGTCAACCAACGACAATGGCACAGGCGTCGTCAGCGTCACAGCCGAGTGGCCGGATGGTACACAGGCAGCCCTGACCGCCAAGCTTCAACTCTGCGTCGACGAACTCTGGGCCGCACTCGACTCGCTCATATCTCGAGCGCTGGAGATATACTCGGCCATCCGACGCATCCGCAGGCCAGAGAATCCCCGATTCTTCCCTATCGCCGCGTCAGCCGAGGGTCTCAACCTCCTACTACACGAGAGCTGCCTCGACGGTATACCGAACGACTTGGCGAGCCTCGTGGTTCGGTCTCAGCCATTCTGGGAAGACGAAGACTCTCCCTTCGTCCTCACCTTGCGTGCCGGCCTCACGAAGCTGATGCTGTGGACGGACCTCCTTTACGACGGTAACCAAGTCGGCGCCTGGGTGACCCCGGGTGAGCCGGAGTTCTTCGTGGACGCACCTGTCACAATCGAACACGTCGAGACCTGCGCACCTGGTCCCGCTGCCCCCGACAAGGTACTCGCGCGCTACACGCTGGCAGGCTATTCCCAAGACGCAGAAATCTCCGTCATGCCCAACAGCTTCATAGACATCTCGTTCGCCGACACTCCATCGGGCGCCGACCAAAGCCCGAGCGCGTTGGACGAGGGACTCAACGAAGTCGTCCGGACGGTGACGATGTTCATCGCCGCGTTCGAAGAGGTGACCGGCGATCTCCCAGTCGCCCAGGCCATCACGCCGGATAGCGACAGCCCCTCCCCCTGGATCGAAGCCGTCCGATCGGCACGCGCATGGACCGAGGAGGAACTCCGGGACCTCGCCCAGTCGGACTCCGGGATCGGCATCGTCACCGACGACCGGACGTCAACATTCCTCGTCAAAACCCAGCAAGGCGTCTTCGAGCGATCGATCCCCGAAGCCACGACGCTCAGTCCGTATGCACCGCGCGGCTACGCCGCCGAACGCGCCACCCGGAACGCGGCCGCGACCTGGGGCCTTCCGGACTTCGTCTTATCACCCATGAGCATGCGCAAGGGCCGCGGCGGCGTGCGTGAGATCAGCGATGGCCTTATCGTCGTTGGCGACCGCGGTCTCATAACGCAGGTCAAGAGTCGCGATGCCGAACCCGGCACGCCCGATAAAGAACGATCTTGGCTCGGCAAGAAGATCGCTGAAGCTGCACGGCAAGTCGGAGGAACAGCCCGCCAGCTGTCCGCGATCACCACGATCATGACCAACGGACGCGGACGCGCCATCGACATCGACGGGCCGCGTATCACTTGGACCGGCGTCGTCATCATCGACCACCCTGCACCACCCGACGACTGCCCGATCACCCCACCAGCGGAGCGGATTCCGGTCGTCGTACTGCTTCGACGCGACTGGGAGTTCTTGTTCCAGCAACTGCGCTCCACCGCCGCCGTCCTCGGGTACCTGGATCGGGTAGAGACCTCCACGGCACGTCTTGGCGACGAGCCCGCACGGTACTACGAACTTGCCGTGGAAGATGCCGCCGCGACACCCGGTCCTCCTGTTCCGCAATTAGGCCCAACCGGCTCCCAAGTGTCAGCCCCACTCCTGCCTACCGCACCCGCCGGCAGCGACGACAACGAAGCCCACGGCCTCGTCCGCATCATCTGCGAAGACATCGCTCACAGCCCCCTGAACAACAGACCTGAGAAGGACAGAGTCACCGTCCTCGCCGCCATCGACAGCCTTCCCGTCGGCCACCGAACCGACCTCGGCAGGCATCTACTCGGCGGCTTGTCGGCAGTGGCTGACGCCGACGAGGGCACCGTCGCGTGGCGATCACGCATCTTCCGCGCAGCAGACGGCCCACAACTCGGCTTCGCCGTGTGTTCGAAATACGACGAGGCTACGTCAAACAACTTCAAGTATTGGATGCTGCTCCGGCATCACGAACTCTGGGAGGGCCTAGATAGACCTGCGAACCTTTTATCCGTCGGAGTATTACTTACCCCACGCCGCGACGGCCTGCGCGATTGGGATACATCTCTTCTATCAGTCATTGGCGACCCTTGCCTCACACCCGAAGAACTCACTCAAGCGCGTCGACTATTCAACCCGCCCCAACACTGACGTCACGCCGATCAAAGATCCACCATCCGGCACCATACCACGTTGTCAATGTCTGCACAGTTGCATAGTCCGACAACTGGGGTATCAAACTCAACGGGATGTCCACCCTGCGTAAGCTTGCAGCCCATTCGGCCACCACGCCACGCAACTGCCGATTTCGATGTCGACATGCATCCGCAAGTACCGCGACATGCTCGATTATGTCGTCATACTTGACCATCTATCCACGCCCGCTTGAAACGCCGATCAACGACGCGAACAGATCGTCGAATGCTTCAACAGGCCGCGCCCTGCCTGCCGGGTTTCCGCGCCCATACGTGCCGGCCGCGTTATACGTCCACACCCGATGTCGCCCAAAAACACTGGGAGCCACGTGTCCGGATAGCGCAATTACTTTTCGTTTCATTTGCGCCTCCTCTAACTCCCCCAACGTATGAAAAGCTGGCGATGCGTATCGCACGATGGCGTCGTCAGCGAGCTTCGACTCCAGCCTCTTCAAGACAGAGTGCTGCTCTGTGCTGCGAGAAAACCGGTAGTAAGGACCGTGCCACAGCCGTCGCTGGGCAGCTCGCGAACCATAGAGGTATTCCGGCCGTTTGAACTGGAGAATCAGGCTCAGGGGCATACTTGGCAGTTCCCGCGCCTTCGGCACGCCGGATCGCGATGATGCCCAATGCGACGGCATGAGCGACAGACCTCGAGGACGAGGCACCCGAAGTACTCGCCAAATCAGATGCTCGGGACCAGGATCCGCGGCGACGTCGAAGCCAGTCACTTTCTCCAGGACTTGTCCAGGCGAGAAGACCCGCCAGTTGCCGCCCGCACCCGCGATGAGATCCGCGTTATACGCGGTTTCGTAGGTCTTCTCCTCGAAGGTCGCAGCAACCATCGCCCCAGGGTGGCCGCAGGTTGGTCATCTGGCACGTAAGACACGTCGACTTTTGCTGACCCGTTGGAGCCGTGCGCAACCGTCATACTGCGGAAGTGAAGTCGACCGCGCTCGAGATCGTCCACCGGCTCGCTGACTGGTCGGACTGGGCACCCTTCTCCGCAGCTCACGAGTTGGCACCGCTTGTGCCTGGCGTCTACCTAGCACGTGAAGGGGCCGACGGCGAGCTGGTCTACGTCGGCATGGCCGGCGAACGCCATGGTAAAGGCATTCGCGGGCGCCTAACGGTCTACGCACGTGGCAAAGCCCTCGCAAGCGGCCTCGGCTAAGTCGTCCTCGACCGCGCACTCGCAGACTCGCAATGGCTGCACGACCGCATCCGCGAAGTCGACGGCGGCCACGCCCGTCGCGCATTGCAATGGGGCGTGCTCGCCTTCGAACGAGCCAATCTGCACGTCTCGTGGGCCGTCTCCGCCGATGGCCCGACAGCACGAACGCTTGAGAAGGAGATACTCTCCGCGCTCGCCAAACACACGCTCTGGAACCGACTCAGGTGACCGAATAGCATCCACGTTCTCGAGGCAGACCGACCGGCCCGTGCTGTTCATACATGCCGGGCAAGCTAACTTGGCAAGCGTCGCCGAAGACGAGCTACAGCGAGCACCGCCAAGATCAGCGGCTGAGCCAGGGAGCGAGCAGCTTCTCCAGGTCATCATCCGACAGGGCTCGCGTCCCACTGTGGAACTCATGCCACAGCGCCGCGTCCCGCGCTGCGGTGTACTCGACCTCGAACGCCCGCATCAGCACATACATGAACGTCACCGAACTGAACCGCTCACCCAACAACGACCGCGCCTCACGCGCCACCTCCGTGGCACCACGGCCGCACACATCCGCGAGCCGCAACTCCTCCGCAGCCGGCTCCAACAGGCTGGGGGCATACATCACGACAGACACTCCAACATCGAAACCAACAACTCAACCTTCGGCAGCGAGCTGTCCACACGCCGCCGCAATGTCCTGACCACGCGTGTCCCGCACCGTGCACGCAACACCACCCGCGTTCACCAGCCGCACGAATTCGCGCTCCACCGGCTTCGGGCTCGCGTCCCACTTGCTGCCCGGCGTCGGGTTCAGCGGAATGACATTGACGTGCACCAGCTGGCCCAAGTGCTTCCGCAGCCGCTTCGCGAGCAACTCGGCGCGCCACGGCTGATCGTTGATGTCCCGGATCAACGCGTACTCGATCGACACCCGCCGACCCGAGGTGTCGGCGTAATACCGCGCAGCGGAAAGCACTTCGTCGATCGACCAGCGGTTGTTCACCGGCACCAGCGTGTCCCGCAGCTCATCGTCCGGCGTATGCAAGGAAACCGCGAGACGAACCTGCATCCGCTCGTCCGCCAGCTTCCGAATCGCCGGAGCCAAACCCACCGTCGACACCGTCACCGAACGCTGACCAATCCCCAAACCCGACGGCGCAGGCTCGGTGATCCTCCGTACCGCGTTGACTACCCTCCGATAGTTAGCTAGAGGTTCGCCCATCCCCACCCGTTTACAACATCGAAACAGCCAGCGTTCACCCAGCTCAAAGCACACAAAATTCTCGTCGATGTGCAGCGAGTCACAGCTGCCCAACTCCCCCGAGCAGCTGGTCGCCCCGCATACGGAAAGGGGTACCTACGGACGTGCCGGCGGTAGCTGCGCAACGTCGGCGCGCCCGGCCCGACCCGCGCGTCCAGCCACAACTGCTGCCCCTGTCCGCCCGTGCTAGTCGCGGCCGACAACGCTCTCCCGCCGGCATCGCACAAGCAGGCCCGTGCTTGCCGCGCCGCGCACTGCGACGAGAACCCGCCCCGGCGAACCTTCCGCCTCCGCCCGTCCGGACGCGGCGGCTTCCCCACCCGGAAATACCAGCTCCCGTGACCCCGCGCCCGCAATCGACGACATCAGCTGCCCAGGATCCGGCCGTCGGCGCCTCGGCAACCGCAGCGTTTGAAAACGCCCGTTTCCGCACCCATGGAGACCACCGCCTACGCACAGGCGAACTGGCCGCCCGTGCCCCTCCGATCCTCCCGCCCGGCGGTGAGGCCGCGGGGCAGGAATCCATGGGGCCTCAGCTTCGAAATCGCGTTCGCGGTCGACGATCACTCGTTGCGGACCTGCCGTGCTGCGGCGGTTCGTCAGGTATCCCAGCTGCTGGTCCGCAGCGGTGTGCGATAGAGCTGGCGGGTTGCTGGGCCTGCCCGCGGTCAGCCGGTCACTGCGGCGTCGTTGATCTTCTGCTCCAGTGCCGCCTCGTCCATGAAGTAGACGTCGCGGACGATCTTCAGGGTTTCCGGGTCGAAGGTGGAGTAGCCGGTGCCGATCCAGGTCACTTTCGGGCCGGTGCCACCGGCTGTTCCCGTCACTTCGAAAAGAACGCCGATGGTGTCGCCCTCCAGGAAGGACGCCGCTACTCGCGGGGTCCAGTCAGGGAAGGTCGCGAACATTTCCTCGAATCCCGGGGCCAAGGCCGATTTGTCGCCGACTGTCCCGCCCACGCCGTTGACGACGACGCACTCGTCGTCGAAGTACTCGAGCACCTTGTCGAGGTCGTGGGCAGCGACGGCGGCGCAGATCTCGTTCATCCTCTGGACGTAGCGGGCGAGCTTGGCACTGGACACGGGTTGTCCTCCTCGGGAAGCGACTGGCTGGCCACACCACCTTGCTCGCGCCAAGGGCAGCGACCTACACCAAGGAACACCGCGCTGGCCGACGGTTCGGTGCACTCTGCACTCGTGACGGCCGCCGCCTCTGCGCCTAGGCTGTTCGTCCGGCTCGGGTTTGGAGGCAACCGTGGACGCGGAGGACGAACGGAGCCAGCGGACGCGCGAGCTTTTTCGCGCCGCCGCGGCCAAGATGCAGGTGCACCAGGCCGAGATCGCGCACGAGATGTGGGCCGCGGGCCAGCGGAGCCTGCGCGAGCGCGCCCTCGCACAAGACCCGATTCTGTCCGAAATGGACCGTGTTTACTGTGCGTCCACTTTGGCCCATTGGCTGATCGCCAACATTGACGATCCCGGCTGCCGGGTCGAGACGGCGATGATCCCCGACACCCGGCACTACGCGCGCGACCTCGCGCTCCGCGGAATGGACACGAACGACGTCGAGGCATGGCGGGCGTCGCAGCGAGTCAACTGGTCCGCATGGCTGCGGTTCTGCTTCGACACGACCGACGACAAGGACGAGCTTCGCGAGCTGGTCGAGATATCCGGCGATTCCCTGGTGACGTACGTGGACGACTCGATGGTCGCGGTCGCGGCGTACATCGACGAGGCGCGGGCGGAGCTTGCCGAGGGGCCGGAAAGCGAGCGATTGGCGACTGTGCAACTGCTGCTCCGCGGCGCCCCGATCGCCCGGCCCCGGGCGGAAGCCCAGCTCGGCTACGCGCTCACCGGACATCATGTGGCGGCGATCCTCTGGGGCGACTCCCCCGATCAGCTCGCCTTCCTCGAGGACGCGGCGGAGCGGGTCATGCGCGCCGCGGGCGCCGCGCGCCGCCTGACGCTCGTCGCGGGGACGACGACGCTGTGGATGTGGATTCCGGGGAGTTCCGCGCCCTCCCGAACAGACCTCGACCAGATCGTGGCGGATGTCCCCCACGTGCGGATCGCCCTGGGACGGCCGGCGCCGGACGTGCACGGCTTCCGGCGCAGCCACCTCGACGCCGACGCGGCGCAGTCGCTGCTGACGCGCCTTCGGTCCGGATGCCGTGCCGTCCATTTCGAGGACGTGCAGCTCGTCTCCTTGCTGACCAACGATCTCGCCGAGGCGCGTCAGTTCGTCGCGGACACTCTAGGCGAGCTGGCAACCGCCGACCGGGTGCTGCGCGACACGGTCAGGGTCTTCATCGCCGAACAGTTCAACATCTCGAAGGCGGCCGACCGGTTGTTCGCGCACCGCAACACGATCGACCGCCGTCTGGTCCGGGTGGACGAACTGCTCCCGCGCCCGCTCGCGCGGAACCCGGCCGCTGTCGACACCGCACTGGCCCTGGTGGAGCTGCAGAGCGGCGAGCAGCGGGCCTAGAGCAACGCCTGCGCGGAGAACCCGAGGCGCCCCATCCCGGCGCTCTCCGCGGCGTCGAGCTTCTTCGACACCGCGGTCGTCACCGACAAGTCGACGCCCGCGCTCTCCAGCTCTCCCAGTGCCCTCCGGACGCCCTCGGCGAACACATGGATCGTCGCCTGGTCCGTGTCGTGCCGCCCGGACTCGATCGCGGCGGCCGCCTCCTCGGCGGCATGGCGCAGCACCTCGATGCCGTGCAGCGTGGCGTACCGGACTTCCTCGAGCGTCCGGCCCCGCCGCAGCAGGCACGCCGCCGATTCGACGAACCCGCTCATCGCGGTCACGAAGAAAGCGCCGCAGCCCAGGTACAGCTCCTTCGCGCCGGCGATCTCGTCCGACACGTGCCGCGAACGCCCGCCGAGCAGCATCAGGACAGGCTCGTGCCGCGCCCACACCGGGGACGGGCCGGAGAATGCCACCATCGCACCCGGTTCGCCGATCTGGTCGGGATAGCACAAGGTCGACCCGTCCAGGAACGAAGCCCCTTGCTCTCCTACCCAGCTCGCCAGCGTTTCGACGTCGTCGTTGGTTCCGTCGCTGAGATTGACCACTGTGCGCCCGGCGAGGCTGGAAGCCGATGCGAGCACGGCCCGGGACGCGTCGACATCCGACATGCAGACGACAGCCAGTCCGGTGCTCCCCACCGCGTCTTCGACGGACGCGGCCGGACGGACGCCGTCGGCGGCGAGCGCCTCGGCCCGGCGCGACGTGCGGTTCCACGCCGTCACCGCGAGGCCGCCGGACGCGAACCTCCGCGCCAGTGCCGATCCCATCAATCCGCAGCCGAGCACGGCCACATCGTGCCGGGGCGGGCGAGTCATCGCAGCCGCCGTTTGAGGATCTTGCCCGTGGCGGTCGTCGGCAGGGAGCCGACGATCTCGACGAGCCGCGGGTATTTGTAGCCGGCCATCTGTTCTTTGCTCCATTCCACTAGCTCGCGCGGCGTCACCTCGGCGCCGTCGCGCGGGATCACGAACGCCTTGACCTCTTCGCCGTGGCTGTCGTGCGGGACGCCCACGACAGCCGCGAGGGACACCGCCGGATGGGTCAGCAGCACTTCCTCGATCTCCCGCGGGTACACGTTGTACCCGCCCCGGATGATCATGTCTTTGGCGCGGTCGACGATGTAGTACCAGCCGTCGTCGTCGCGACGGGCCAGATCGCCGGTGCGGAACCAGCCGTCGCGGATGGCGTCGGCGGTCGCTTCGGGCCTGCCGTGATAGCCCTTCATCACGTTGTGCCCGCGGACCGCGATCTCGCCGACCTCGCCCGGACCGGTCACCTCGGTCCAGTCGGGCTTGATCAGTTTCAGCTGAACGCCCCAGACCGGCTTGCCGATGGAGCCGGGGCGGGGCGGGGCGCCGGGATCGCCGATCGTCGCGAGCGGCGAGGTCTCGGACAGCCCGTAGGCCTCGATGACCCGCACGCCGAGCCGGGCGTCGATCTCCTTGATCAGCTCGACCGGCAGGGGTGCGCCGCCGGACATTCCGATGCGCAGGTTCTTGACGATGCGGGCGACGTCGACGTCAGGGCCCAGCTCCCGCAGCAGCCCCCACCACATCGTGGGGACGCCGGCGAAGAAGGTGATGTCCTCTTCGGACATCAGGCGGACGACGCGGCCGGCGTCGAAACGGGGCACCAGGTGGAGCGTCGCCGCGGTCGAGAAGCCGGCGTGCAATTGGGCGGTGGCGCCGAAGGTGTGGAAAAGCGGCAAGCACACCACATGGCTGTCGCCGGCCGGCCGGTTCCGGAGTATCCGGTTCAGGGTGAGCACGTTGAGCATCGTGTTTCCGTGCGACAGCTCGGCGCCTTTCGGCTGGCCCGTCGTGCCGGAGGTGTAGAGGATCACCGCGGTGTCGGTCGCTTCGGTGACGGCGGATTCGAACGTTTCCGGTTGCCCGGCGAGAGCCTCGTGCAACGTTTCCGCGGCCGTGCTCGTCTCCGGGACGGCGGCGATCAGGAAGAAATGCTCGACGGCGGCGACGTCGTCGAATGCTTGACGCCCCTCTTGACCGATCGGGAGTTCCGCGCTGCCCTCGAAGCAGAAGTACGCGACGGCACCGGCGTCCGCGAGGTGGTAGGCGATCTCGCGCCGCTTGAGCAGGACGTTCAGCGGCACGACGATCGCGCCCGCCTTGAGGATTCCGTAGTAGACGATCGCGAACTCCGGCCGGTTCGGGCAGCTGAGAGCGACTTTGTCTCCCGATGCGACGCCGCGCTCGGCCAAGAGGTTCGCCACTTGGCTCGCCGCAGCGTCGACCTCGCGGTAGGTCATGCGCTTCTCGTCCAGCACCAGCGCGGTTCTGTCGGGATGGTTGCGGGCGGAGTCCTCCAGGAGGACGGAAAGGTTCAGCATGGCGGCTCCAGTCGGCGGCGTGGTGTCCGGGCCGGGCGGCGGGTGCGATCCCGGCGCCCGGCCCGGGGTTCATCGGGGTGCGTTCAGGCCATGGCCGACGTGATGGCGGACGCGACGCGCCTGACCGCGTCCCGGCTGGTCGCGCTGAGCGCGGTGTAGGAGAGGTAGCCGTGCACCAGGCCCGGTTCCCTGACCAGCTGCGTCGGGACGCCGCTTTCGGTCAGCTTGGCGGCGAACGCGAGGCCGTCGTCGCGCAGCGGATCGAAACCGGCGACAGTCACCAGAGCGGGCGGCAGTCCGGTCAAGTCTTCGGCGAACAGCGGCGACACGCGCGGGTCGGCGCGTTCGACCGACGGCGGCAGGTAGTGATCGGTGAACCACGCGATCTGCTTGGCGGTCAGCGCGGGCGAGTCGGCGAACTCGCGGTTCGAGGGCCGGGAGCCGACCAGGTCGGTAACGGGATAGATCAGCGCCTGCAGTGCCGGCTTCACCCGGGAATCGCGCAGCTTCTGAGCAAGAACCGCCGCGAGGTTCCCTCCCGCGCTGTCGCCCGCGACGACGATGCGACCGTCCGGGACGCCCCACTCGGCGGCGTGCGCGACGGCGAACTCCCAGGCTGCCATCGCGTCGTTGTGCGGTGCGGGATAAGGGTTTTCCGGCGCGAGGCGGTATTCGACGGACAGGATGTCCATACCCGTGTGATGGGCGATCAAGCGCACCGGGCCGTCATAAACCGCCCGGCTGCCCAGCACGAACCCGCCGCCGTGGAAGAACACGATGAGCCCGGCGGAGGAGGCGCGTGCGCGGTACCGGGTCGCTGCGAGGCCGCCGCGCAACCGCAGTTCCTCCACGATGTTCATCGGGAGCGGGCGCTCGCCGTAGATCGCCGCGTCCTTCAGTTCGGCGGCGCGCGCCTCGACGGGGCTGAGGTCGCTGAAATCGGGGGCTTTCGCCACGACGGACATGAGCATCGCGATCTCGGGGGCCATCTGCTCGCCGTCCGCGTTCACGGGCACCTTGACCAGTCGCTTCACCAGCGACGGGGGGAGTTTGCCCATACCGATCCCGAGCTGTCGCTGTACCCAGTCCCCGGCCGAGATCCGGGTGGTGGTCGCGGTGTTCATCGCACCTGCTCCTTGCTCGAGGAGGCGGCACGGGCCGCCTGCTGGTCGCCGGCGGAGCTGAACTGCAGATGCTCGTCGTAGAGCGGGCCGTTGAGCAGTCGTTTGTCGGCCTGGTACGACGTGAGCATCCGCCACGGCAGCCTGGTGCCCTGCTTGGGCATGCTGTCCGCGTTGCGGGTCACGTAGCCCGCGTTCAGGTCGAGCAGCGGTTCGGTGGCCATTCCGGGCTCGGCCACCGGCATGGCTTTGGTGTAGCCGTGCGCGTCCAGGTGCCGGATCAGCCGGATGACGTACTGCGCGGTCAGGCCGACCTTGAGCGTCCACGACGAATATTTCGTGTACCCGAAGGCAAAAGACCAGTTCGGCAGGCCGGACAACAGCATCCCGCGATAGGTCACGCAGGAACCGACGTCCAGTTTCCGCCCGTCGACCGTCTGCGGGATCCCGCCGAACATGCGCATGTTGAGCCCGGTGGCAGTGACGATCACGTCCGCGGGGATCTCCCCTCCCGAGGCGAGCAGGACGCCGGATTTGGTGAAGCGTTCGATCGTGTCCGTCACGACGGACGCCTTGCCCGCGGAGATCGCCTTGAAGAAGTCTCCGTCGGGAGTCATGCACAGGCGCTGTTCCCAGGGTTTGTACGGCGGGTTGAAGTGCGTGTCGACGGCGTAGCCCTTCGGCAATGCCTTCTTGGTCAGGTTGCGCATCAGTTTCCGCCCGGAGTTCGGGAACTTGAGCATGTACCCGACGAAGAAGAAGTCCCGCCACACGTTCTTGAACCGGGTGGCCGCGTATCCGCGCCGCAGCCCGAGAATTCGGTACAGCGCCTGGGAGATCTTGTCGATGCGCGGCAGCGTCATGATGTAAGTGGGGGTGCGCTGCAGCATCGTGACGTGTTCGGCCGCGCGGGGGCCGGTCGTCATCGCGGGAACCATGGTGACGGCGGTCGCGCCGCTGCCGATCACGACGACGTTCTTGTCCGCGTAGTCGTAGTCCTCGGGCCAGAACTGCGGGTGCAGGATGTCGCCCTCGAAGTCTTCGCGACCTTCGAAGCCAGGCGCGAAACCCTCGTCGTACCGGTAGTAGCCAGTGGCGCCGTAGACCCATTTGGTCTTCAGCTGCACAGTTTTCGGCTTCTGGCCGGGGACCGCGACCCGGACCTGCAACGTCCAGGCGCCCTCGGCGCTGGACCAGTCGGCCGACACAACCTGGTGATGGTAGCGGATCAGGTCGTCGACACCGTGCTCGGCGGCGGTTTCTTCGAGGTACTCGCGGATCAGGTGCCCGTCCGCGATCGCGTGCTCGTGGCTCCACGGTTTGAACTGGTAGCCGTAGGTGTGGAGTTCGGAGTCGGAGCGGACACCGGGATACCGGAAGAGGTCCCACGTGCCGCCGATCCGGCCGCGCCCTTCGAGCACGACGATTTTCTTGCCGGGAAAGGCGTCCCTGAGGTAGCACGCCGATCCCACGCCGGAGACCCCTGCTCCGATGATGACGATGTCGGCGGCCTCGGGGCGGGCGTCGTTGCCGGCCATGGTGAGCTCCTCGTCTCGATCTGCTCAGGCCGGTCGTCCGGCCAGGAAGTCATGCTGCGCCAAGGGATATGGCCGATGCCACGCACATCAGTGGCGTCGTGGGGACGGGTCTGGTGCAGAGTGCACCGGGCCCGGCGGTCAGGAGCCGTCCGGCGTTCCGATCGGGAGCATCACGTGCTTGGTGCGCGTGTAGTCGTCGAGGGCGTAGGCGGAGTTGTCGCGGCCGTAGCCCGATTTCCCGAAGCCGTTCCACGGCATTTCGCTGGCGAAGCTGAGGTGCGAGTTGACCCAGACCGAGCCGAACGCCAGTTCCTCGGTGAACCGGAGCGCGCGGGCCTGGTCGCGGGTCCACACCGATGCCGCGAGACCGTATTCGACGTCGTTCGCCTTGCTCAGCGCCTCCGCCTCGGCGGCGAACGTCTCCACCGAGATCACCGGGCCGAACACCTCCTCGCGCGCCATCTCCGTCCCGGGAGCGACGTCGGCGAGGATCGTCGCCGGGTAGAAGAAGCCGGGGCCTGCGGGCATTTCGCCGCCGAGGACGACCCTGGCGCCGTCCTGACGCGCCTGGTCCACCATCGCCGCGACGCGGGAGCGATGGGCCCCGCTGATCAACGGTCCGAGTTCGAACTCCTCGCCCGCCGCGGCGTTCCCGCTGCGCAGCTGCCGGGCGGCCGCGGTGAGCGCTTCCAGGAGCCGGTCCCGAACGTCCTCGTGGCAGATCACCCTCGTCGCGGCGCCGCAGTCCTGGCCGGCGTTGCCGTAGCCGACGGCGATCAGCGTCTGCACGAGGAGGTCGAGGTCGGCGTCCGGGAACACCACCACGGGCGCTTTGCCGCCGAGTTCGAGATGGACCCGCTTGACCGTGGTCGCGGCGCCCGCCGCGACCTGCCGGCCCGAACCGACGCCGCCGGTCAGCGCCATCATGTCGATGCCGTCGTGGTGGCTCATCGCACGGCCGACAGTCGCGCCGGCGCCGGTCACGACATTGAGCACGCCGTCGGGCAGGACCCCGGTGGCGAGGCCGGCCAGGACGAGGGTGCTGAGCGGGGTGAGCACGGACGGCTTGAGCACCATCGTGTTCCCCGCTGCCAGCGCCGGCGCTATCTTCCAGGCCGCCATGAGCAACGGGAAGTTCCACGGCGTGATCGCGCCGATCACGCCGACGGGTTCGCGCCGGATATAGGACAGTTGGCCCGCGACGTACTGGCCGGGTGCCGGGGCCTGAGCGGTTCGCGCGGCTCCGGCCATGAAGCGGAAGCAGTCGGAGATCAGGGGAATCTCGTAGGTGGCGTACGCATAGGACTTGCCGACGTTGAGCGCTTCGAGCGCGGCAAGCAGTTCGGCGTGCTCGTCGACGACGTCAGCGAAGCGGAACAGCGCCTCGGCGCGGGCTCCGGGCGTCGTCCGCGCCCAGGCGGGCAGTGCGGTGCGCGCTGCCGACACCGCGGCGTCGACGTCGGCCGCGGTGCCGTTCGCGGCGACCCCCAGCCGCGCGCCGGTGCCGGGATTGGTCACCTCGATCGTCTCGGCGCTCGTGCTCGGGACGAAGCCGCCGCCGATGTACAGGGCCGGAGCCAGATCGTCGATGCGCCGCTGCGCGTCGGCGAGGATCTTCTCGGGGGTCATCTCAGGATCCTTCGGTCGGGGTGGGGAGGTAGGTCGGGCCGAGCGCCAGCACGGGGGCGAGCAGGTCGTCGTCGAGCAACTGGTCGGGCGTGGCCTCGGCCGAGGGCCTGCGGACCTGGCCGGGATAGCCGACCGCGCGGCGTGCCTCGGGCGCCATGTAGTAGGTGCTGGCCAGGAAATAGAAGGCCGCTTCGGCGAGTTCGGCCGGCCAGTCCGCGACTGCCTCGGCCGAGAGTTCGCCGGCCGCGGCGGCCAGCTCGGCGGCTTGGATGAAGGCTGCTGCGAGGTCGGGATTGGCCTGGAGCGCGCGGTGTACGAGAGCGGCGTAGCCAGGCAGGGCGGTCAGCCGGGGCGACCGTCCGGTGCCGGGAAACCACAGGTCGGCGAGGCGTGCAGCGCCGGCGCGGGCTTGGTCGTCGGGGAAATCGATCACAGCGGAATCCTTTGGCCGGCGGCGGTTTCGACGAGGTGCTCGGCAGCGCGCAGCGCGAAGGCGGTGATCGTCGGCGTCGGATTGACCGAGGACGACGTGACGAAAACGCTGCCGTCGAAGACGTAAAGGTTGGGGACGTCGTGCGACCGCCCGTATCCGTCGACCACCGAGGTCGCCGGATCGGTGCCGCACCGGGCGGTGCCGAGCAGGTGCCAGCCGGTCTCGCCCCCGAAGTCCACGCGTTTGGTGGAGACGGCCCCGGCCGCTTCGTGGACCTCGGTGATCCGGTCCAGATGCCAGTCGAGCGCGCGTTTGCTCTCGTCTGACATCGTGTAGCGGATCTTCGGCGCCGGAATGCCGTCGCTGTCGACGAGGTCCGCGTCGAGGACGACCCGGTTGTCGAAGGCGGGCAGATCCTCGATGGACGCCGAAATCTCGAACGCCCGGCCGTAGAGCCGCTCGACGAGTTCATGCCCGGCCGTGCCGCTGCGCTCGGCGAGCGGCAGCTCCGCGAACCGCTGGAGCAGCCCCACCGGGCCTTGGAGCACGACAGCCGTCCACTTGGCCCCGCGGCGAAAGCCCCGGCTGGCATCGGTCTCCGCGAAGTGCATCGACCAGATCGGATGGCTCTCCGGACCCAGCCAGGGCTCGACGTCCTTCTCGTACTCGCCCAGCACGGTCGCCACCGGGTGCATCATCAGGTTGCGCCCGACGTAGCCGGAGGAATTCGCGAGCCCGTCCGGGAACCGCGACGACGCGGACAACTGCAGCAGCCGAGGAGTGCCGATCCCGTTGGCGCACAAGATCACCACCGGCGCGGCCGTGTGCTGTTCGATTCCCGCGCGGTCGATCCACGTGGCACCGGTCGCGAGGCCCTGACCGGAGACGGTGATCTCGCGGACCCGCGCCCCGGTCACCAGGTTGACTCCTGCCGCCAGCGCGCCGGGCCACATCGCGACGTCGAAGGACGCCTTCGCCCCCTCGGGACAGCCGCTGCCGCAGGTCCCCCAGCGGGCGCACGGCCCGCGGGAACCGACGCCCTTCGACAGGATCGCCGACGTTCCCGGCCACCAGCCGATGCCCAGCTTGTTCATGCCCTCGGCCGCGATCCGGCCGATGCGGCCGATGGGCAGCGGCGGCTGGGGAGGCACGTAGCCGGGCGGATAGGCGATGTTGCCGCCCAGCCCGGAGACGCCGATCATCTCGTCGACAGCGTCGTAATACGGCTCCAGTTCCTCATACGTGAGCGGCCAGTCGTCGGCGACGCCGTCGAGGGTGCGCACCCGGAAGTCGGACGGGATCATCCGCGGCCACTCCGCCCAGAACAGGACGCTGCTGCCGCCGACCCCGTTGAACATGAGCGGATGGACGTCCGAATCGGAGTCGTTGACCGGATAGTCGCTCGGCCGGCCGCGGTGGTTGGGGTTCGGATTCCACGGACCGGCGACCAGCAGATCGCGTTCGGGCTTGTCGCTGGGATAGTCGGCGGCGGCAGGCCAGTCGCCCTGTTCCAGGACAGTCACGCGGAACCCGCTCTCGGCCAGCAGCCGCGCGGCGGTGGCTCCGGACGGCCCCGCGCCGATGATCAGCGCGTCGACGTCGCCGTCTCGCGAAGACGGGCCAGGCACGGTCATGGGCGCGCTCCCTCTTGCTCGGTATTTAAGTCAGACGGTTGTGTTTAAATACGGGCATGCCGAAGATCGTCGACCACCGCCAGCGGCGTGCCGAGATCGCCGACGCCGTGCTGGCGATCGTCGCCGAGGACGGCGTCGGCGCCGTCACCCTGCGCGATGTCGCGGACCGCAGCGGCTGGTCAACCGGCGTGCTGAACCACTACGTCGGCGGCCGGGACGACCTGCTGCGGCTGGCCTTCCGGCACACGTTCTGGCTCTCCGGACAGCGGCTGGCGGCCATTGCCGAGGAGACCGGACTGGAGCCGGCCGAGCGGCTGGTCCGCATCCTCACCGCGCACCTGCCGCTCGACGGGCCGTCGGTGGCTTTCGCCCGGATCACGCTGTTCTTCTACGCCGAAGCGGCCAGCTCCCCGGACAAGCTCGGCGAAGACATGCTCAACTACCTCACCTCGTGGCGTTCGACGGTCGAGGACCACGTGCGCGCGGCGCTGGATTCGCGCGGCCTGCCGACGTCCCGGGCGCGGGAGATCGGCGACCACCTCGTGGCGGTCATCGACGGCTACGCCAGTTACGAGGTGCTCGGCTCGAACCTGTGGAACGGCGGCGATCGCACCGTCGCTCCCCCGGTCCGGGACTGGGTCGAGTCGGCGCTCGCGATGAGCGCCGCGGGCTCGGCGCGGCGCTGAACCCGGACCGCCCGGCCGCCGCGGTCCGGCGGCGGCGAAGGCTCCGTTGCCTGTCATGGGTGCACTCCCGAACTCCGTCCGCCGGACCGCTCGCCCGGCGCGGTGCCCATGGTTCGACATGGCCGTCGGCGCGCGCCACACACATCTGGGGTGTCCGCGAACGCACGGGGGTGCACATTGCACCCGTCATTCGCGCCGGTCCGCCCAGTCGTCGGTGGACTTCAGCCACGCCCGGTCCGCGACCAGATCGCGGCACGTGCCCGCCCGCTCCCACTCCTCGCTCGCCAGCAACGCGCGATGGAACGGGAGCAGCGTCGGAATACCCTCGACGACGGTCTCGTCGAGGGCCTTGCGCATCGCCGCCGCGGCGGCGGCGCGGTCCTCGCCCCAGGTGATCACCTTGGCGATCAGCGGGTCGTAGTAGGGCGGCACGGCGTCCCCCTCGGCCACGCCGGTGTCGACCCGCACCCGGTCTCCCGACGGTGCGGCGAACCTCTCGATCCGGCCGGGGCCCGGCCGGAACCCTTTGGCGGCCGATTCGGCGTTGATCCGGCATTCGATCGCGTGGCCGGTGATCCGCACGCCGGGCTGGGCGAAGCCGAGCGGTTCGCCCGCGGCGACGCGGATCTGCTCCTCGACCAGGTCGAGGCCGGTGACGAGTTCGGTGACCGGGTGCTCGACCTGGACGCGGGTGTTCATTTCGAGGAAGTAGAAGTCGTCGCCGGCGAGCAGTCCTTCGACGGTGCCGAGCGAGAAGTAGTCCGCCGCTCGCGCCGCTCGCACCGCGATCTCGCCCAGCCGGGTGCGCTGAGCGTCGGTCAGCAGCGGGCAGGGTGCTTCCTCGACGAGTTTCTGGTGCCGCCGCTGGACCGAACAGTCCCGTTCGAACAGGTGGACCATGTTGCCGTGCGTGTCGCCGATGATCTGCACCTCGACATGGCGCGGGTCTTCGAGATAGCGCTCCAGGTAGACCGTGGCGTCGCCGAAGAAGCGCTCGCCCTCCCCCGCTGCGCCTTCGACCGCGGCGGCGAGTTCGTCGGGACCGCCGGCCACGCGAAACCCCTTCCCGCCACCGCCGCTCGCGGCCTTGGCGGCGACGGGGTAGCCGATCGCCGCCGCCGTCGCGAACGCTTTCGGTCCGGGGTGAACCGGTTCGGTGCACCCGGGAACGACCGGGACGCCGGCTGCCGAAACTGTCTCCCGCGCCCGGATTTTCGACGACATCATCTCCATCGAATCCGGGCTCGGGCCGATGAAGACCAGCCCGGCCGCCGCGCACGCACGGGCGAACTCCGGATTCTCCGACAGCAGGCCGTAGCCCGGATGGATCGCCTGGGCCCCGGTGGACAGCGCGGCCTCGACGATGCGATCGATCCTCAGATAGCTTTCGGCCACCGGGGCCGCGCCGATCGGCACGCTTTCGTCGGCCGTCCGGACGTGCAGGCTGCCCGCGTCGACGTCGGAATGGACGGCGACGCTGGCGATTCCCATTCGCCGCAACGTTTTCATGACGCGGACCGCGATCTCGCCCCGGTTCGCGACGAGGACTTTGCCGAACACGAATCAGTCCTCCAGGGTCACGAGCACGTCGCCGTCGGAGACGACGGCTCCTTCGGCGACGTGGATCTTGGCCACGACGCCGTCGTCCTCGGCCTCGACCGGGATCTCCATCTTCATCGACTCGAGGACGAGCAGCACGTCCCCCTCGCTGACCTGGTCTCCGGTCGTCACAACGATTTTCCACACTGCAGCCGCACAGTCGGCGACGATTTCGTTCATGGTTTCTTCCTTGTCTGCACGGCGAGCGCGCCTTGGCTGGCTTCGAGGAACGAGGCCACGACCTCGCGGGTCTCGCGCGGGTCGATCATGTGCTCCACTCCGAACGCTTCGACGGTCCGCCACGGATCGACGAGCGAGCGCATGCGGTCCTCGATCTGTGCCCGCATCGCGGCGGGGTCGTCCGCCGCCTCGATTTCGCGCCGATAGGCGGCTTCCACTCCGCCTTCGATCGGAAGGTCGCCCCATTCGCCGCTCGGCCACGCCAGGCGCAGCCCGAGCCGGTCCGGGTTCGAGGTCGCGGAGACGGCGAGTCCGTAGGCCTTGCGCACTTGCACGGTGACGATGGGGACCGTCGCCTCGACCACCGACTGGATCGCGCGCACTCCCCAGCGCATGACGTTCGCCCGCTCCGCCTGCGGGCCGACCATGAAGCCGGGGACGTCGACGAAGTAGAGGACCGGGAGGTGAAAGGTGGTGCAGAGATTCATCAGCCGCACCTGTTTCTCCGCCGCGGCGGCGTCCATCGCGCCGCCGAGGTGCTGCGGATTGCTCGCGAGGACGCCGATCGGCATCCCGTCGATCCGGGCGAGACCGGTGACCAGGCTCTTGCCCCATCGGGGGCCGATCTCGAAGAACGAGTCCCGGTCGACGACGGCGTTGATCACCTTGGCCGCGCGGTAGGCCTGCCGCCGGTTCTCCGGGATGATCTCGAGCAGTTCCGGTGCGCGGCGGTCGACCGGATCGTCGCAGGACGTGCGTTCCGGGAGCTGCCAGACATTCTGCGGCAGATAGCTCAGCACCGCCCGCAGCTGGGCGATCGCGTCGTCCTCGTCCCGCGCCAGGTTGTCGACCGCGCCGCTCGCGGTCGCGACGGGACCGCCGCCCAGCTCGTGCTTGTCGATGTCGATGCCCAGCGCGCGCCGCACGAGCGGCGGGCCGCCGGCGAAGAGCACGGAATCCTTGGTCATCACCGAAAAGTGGCTGGCCACCGCCCGCGCCGCGCTGCCGCCGACCGCGGCTCCGCTCACCATCGTGAGGACCGGGACCTCGCCGAGAAGCTCGAAGGAACGCGTCCAGCTCACGGAACTGGTGAGATAGGTGTGCCCTTTGTCCTCCTGGGCCGCGACGTCCCCGCCGATGCCCTCCACGAACATCAGGAGCGGGATCTTGTACTCGTGGGCGAGATCCTCGACGAAGCCGCCCATCCCGCCCTTCATCCGGTCGAGGTAACTCTGCGGGGCGCCCGCGCGCACGGTGAAGTCCTCCCCGCCGAGCGCGACCGGCCGACCGTCCACTTTGGCCAGTCCGCACACGTAGCTCGACGGCAGCGTCCCGAGCCGGTTGCCGAGTGCGTCGCGCTCCTCGAAGACCGCGAATTCGCCGATCTCGCTGAAGCTCTCGGAGATCGCGGCGATGCGTTCGCGGATCGTGTACCGGCCCTGGTCCTTCTGCCGGGCCACCCGCCGCTCGCCGCCGAGCTTGCGGGCCTGCGCGCGGCGGACCTCGAATGCGTCCAGGGCGTCCGCCCAGCTGAATCCGCCGGGTGTGCTCATCGCGGCACCTCCATGACGTCGGGCGACGTGATGTCGCGGGAGAGCAGATGTTTCTGGACCACGCCGGTCCCGGCGCTGCGCACGAACTCGGAGCCGTCGGTGACCGTCAGGTATCTCGGCATCGCGAACCGGGGAAGCACCTTGCGGCAGTGCGCCACGAACTCGTCGGGCACCAGGCCGTCGCCGTCCGGGACCACGAAGACTTTGATCTCGTCCTCGCCGCCGTGCTCGTCGCGCACCGCGATGGCGACGCACTCCCGGACTCCGTCAGCCGTGTTCAGGCTGTGCTCCAGCTCCCAGACCGAGATGTTCTCGCCGCGACGGCGGAAGCTGTCCGTCCGCCGGCCGTCGAAGCAGAGGAAGCCGTCGGCGTCGAGATGGCCGGAATCACCGGTGTGGAACCACAGATTGCGCCAGGCCTCGACCGTCGCCTCGGGTCGGCGCCAGTAGCCGAGGGCCGTGAGGTGCGGACGGCGCGGGCGGTAGACGATCTCGCCTGTTTCGCCCGCGGGCAGCGGGCGGTCGTTCTCGTCCACCACCCGCACCTCGATCGCGTCGTGCGGATGTCCCGCCGCGCCGCGGCGGCGCTGCTCGACACTGTCCATCGCGATGCCGTCGCATTCGGTCTGGCCGAACAGGGTCAGGACGGGGATGCCGAGCCGGTCCTCGAACGTCTCGTAGGCGATCCGCGGAATCGGCGCCCCGATCATCCTGCTCAGCCGGTGCGACCCCGGTTCGGGCAGCTCCCCCTGCGCCAGGATCGACAGCATCGCTCCCACCCCCGCGGCCCACGTCGCCCCGAACTCGCGGACATCGGCGAAGTACTCACTGGCGGAAAACCGTTCGCGGAAGGCCATCGAGCCGCCCGACTGCACGCACGCGGCGAGCTTGACGTGCCCGTCGACGTGGAAGAACGGCAACGGGAAGTACCCAACGTCGTCGGCGTCGAGACGGAGCCGGTCGGCCCAGATCTCGGCGAGATTCGAGAAGTACGCACGCGGGAGCATCACGCCTTTGGCCGGCCCCGTCGTTCCTGACGTGTAGAGGATGGTCGCGAGGTCGCCGGGGCCGAAACTTCGTTGCGCCGCATCGAGTTCGTCCCGCTCAGCCGGGCCGACCGGATCCGCGGTCAGCTCGCTCATCGGCAGGACGTCGCCGGACGCCGCCTCGCGCACCGGCCCCAGGCATTCGTCCTGGCAGGCGATCAGGCATGGATCCGAGTCGGCCAGGACGTGCGCCAGCATCGGGCCGCGGAGTTCGACGTTGACCGACACCTCGACCGCGCCGAGCCACCAGATGCCGAACATCCACGCGACCCGGTCGATCGAATTTCCGCTCACCAGCGCGACGCGGTCCCCTGCGGACACCCCGCGGCCGCGCAGCGCCGCCGCCACGCGACGCGCCCGCTCCGCCAGCTCCCCGGTGGAGACAACCTGGCCGCGCGTGCGGAGCAGCGGGCGGCCCGCGTCCCGGGCGACCGCGCGCAGCAGGTCGTCCACGGGGCTCACGCGACCGGCCGCCCGCGGACGGGACCTGGACCTGCTGACGTCGTTCACGAAGAGATCCCTTCGGTCCTCGGGGTTTATTATTTCAGACGTTTGATATAGAACAGTTCTCGTCCATCCGCTGTCAACCCCCGTGGAGGTCGCGATGACTGGGAGCCCGCCATGACCTGGACGACGACAGTGCACCCGTGGTCGTCCGACTTCGACTACCTCGGACACCTGACCGCGGCCGTCTACCCGAAGGCGTTCGAGCAGGCGCGGGTGGACTACCTGCGCGACCGGTGGCGAACCCGCGCACCGGCCTATGTGGTTGCCGCGCAACGGATGCAGTACCTCAAGGAGGTCCTCGAGGCGGACGGCCCGCTCAAGGTCGCGCTCCGGCCGGTACGGGTGGGCCGCTCGAGCTTCGATCTCGCGGAACTGCTGTGCGATGCCGAAGGCGCCGTGTGCAACCGCTCCGATGCGACGCTCGTGGCCTGGAACCTCGAGACGCGCCGTCCGCGGCCGCTCACCGCGGGCGAACGCGACGCCCTCAGCGCGGACATCACCGCATGAGCACCGGATTCCCGCTGTCCAAACAGGAGGTTGAACATCACTATGGCTGCTGAACGCCGCACTGGAAAACGTGTCCTCGTCACGGGCGGCGCGGGCGAGATGGGCGCGCACGCCTGTCGTGTCCTGGCCGGTGCCGAGGAGATCGCCGAAGTACTTGTCGCCGACCGGAACGAGGCGGCTGCCACCGCACTCGCGGATGTGCTCGGCCCGCGGGCGAAGCCGCTCGCGCTGGACATCTCCGACGCGGCCGCGCTCGCCAGCGCACTGTCCGGCATCGACATCGTGCTCAACACGACGGGGCCGTTCTACCGGTTCGGCCCGCTCGTCCTGCGCGCCGCGATCGCCGCCGGAACGCACTACCTCGACATCTGCGACGACTTCGAGCCGACGCTCGAGATGCTCGGTCTCGATGCCGCCGCGCGGGAAGCCGGCGTCACCGCGGTGATCGGGGTCGGCGCGAGTCCCGGCATCAGCAACCTGCTCGGCGTGCTGGCGATGAACGAGTGCGACGCGGTGGAAACCGTCTACACCTCTTGGCGTGCATCGGGTTTCCAGCGCGCCGAAGTCGACGACAGTGTGCGGTCGTCCGCGGCGGTCGAACACTGGTTGCACAACTGCACCGCGACGATCAAAGCGTGGCGCGACGGCGGTCTCGCCGACACCCAGCCGCTCGAGGAGCGCACGCTCAGCTATCCGGGACGGGGCGAAGCGACGGTCTGGGTGTGCGGCCATCCCGAACCACTGACCCTCCCCCGCTCCCGAAGCGGCGTAAGGGAATCCCTCAATCTCATGACGTCCAGGCCGCGGTTGATGGAGGCGGTGATCCGCACGGCGAACCGGGTCCGCTCCGGCGAACTCGACGTGGCGGCAGCGAGCCGAGCCCTGGTTCTCGAGCCGGGCACGATGGGCTCCGCCGCGGGTCCCGCGCCGTCGCTGCCGGTGCTCTTCGCCGTCGCGGAGGGAACGAAGGACGGCAAGCGAATCCGCGTCGGCGCCCGCCCCCTCGTCGTCCCCGACGACAGCATGGGCACGATGACCGGCATTCCGCTGGCCGTGGCGACGCTCATGACAGCGCGAGGCCAGGGCGGCCGACCAGGCGTCCACGGGCCGGAGGTCCTCGACGCCCGCACGTTCTTCGCAGACCTGGCTCAGCACGCGCGCCAGGCACCCGGAAACGAACGCCCTGCCGACGTCGTCGAGGTCGTCGTCGAGGAAATCACCGCCAGGTAAGCAAGGAGGTGCACCTCGGCCGGGCCGAGGTGCACCTCCTTCGAACACTGTCACGGCGTTCAGGCCGCCGCGGGGCGCATCTCGATCCCGCGCGGATGGCGCAGCCGCGACACGCCCGTGGCAAGAAGAACCACCAGCGACATCCCGACGGCTGCCACATAGCCGGTGGTGTAGAGGGATTCCTTCGGCAAACCGGTCGCGGCGTCGGTGCCGGAACCGAGCACGGCGGAGATCACCGCCGAACCGAATGCGAACCCGATGGCCATCGCGGTGCCTCCCATACCAGAGGCCATTCCCGCCTTGTCCTCCGGGACGGCGTACTGCGGGACCGCGAACCCGCCGCTGTATCCGGCCCGGCTGCCGAGCCCGATGATCGCGGAACCGACGAGGTAGTGCCACGGCTGGCCGTGCGCCACAGCGAGCCACAGGAAACCCGCCGCCGACACGAGACCGCCGAACACGAGAACCACTCCGGGCCGTCCCTTCGCGACGAACTTCTCGGCAGCGGCCCCGCTGGCGAACATCGACAACGCGAACGGCAACATCAACAGGCTCGATTTCAACGCGTCGTATCCGAGCCCGTATCCCGCCGCGGCCGGGGTTTGCGTGTAGTAGGTCACCAGCAGCAGCAACGCGCCGTCCGTCGCGCCGAAAAGCCCGACCGACAGGCACGAGGCGGAAACGTAAGGCTTCTTCAGCAGGCCGACGTCGAAGACCGACGTCGAGGACCGGCGTTCCGCCACTGCCCAGACCACACCGGCGACGACGCCCGCCGCCAGCAGAATGTAGGGCAGGCTCCCGGTCCAGACCGTGCCCTGCGAGAGGGCGAGGAGAACCAGGCCGAGCCACCCGATCATCCACGCAGTTCCGAGCACCCCCATGCGGCCGCGGGACGTCGCCCGTTCCGCCGGGAGGACAGCCACGAGCGCAACAGTCGTCAGCGCCAGCACCGCCGCCATCGCGTAGAAGAAGGTGTCGACGGAGAAGTACTTGACCAGCACTCCGCCGCCGGTCAAACCCAGGACCACGCCGATTCCGCTCGCGATGATGGACACGCGCACCGCGACGCCGATCGCGCTCCCCGGCAGCAGCCGCCGCAGGAAAACAAGCGGGAGCAGCATCGAACCGCTGCCCAAGCCCATCAGCGCTGCCCCGGCGACCAACGCCGGGTAGGCATGGCCGACCGCGGCGACCAGCGCGCCGACAGTCATCACGACACCCGAAGCCAGCGCCGTCGTGCGGTCCCCGCGCAAATCCGACAGGCGCGGGATCAGCACGAAACCCGCGCCGGAGGCCAGCGTCATCGCGGTGAAAACCCAGGCCCCGGACGCGACGCTGAGGTGATACTGCTCCTGCATGTCCGGCAGCAAGGGCGGCAGCATGAACGCGATCGCATTTGTCACGGTCCCGAGGAATCCCGCCACGGCAATGAGCAACCAGCGGGCCGGCTCCCTTCCGGTGCCGATTCTCGCCGGCATTCCGACCGCATCGTTGAGGTCTGTCATCCGTTTCTCCCGTAGTCAGTTGTCGGACCGAGCCGCACGCACTTCCTGCGCTCGGCGGTGCGAGCGGGCCGCGTTCTCGCGTGGTTGGCGAGGCTGCGCACCGCCTGGCTGCTTCCCGGAGGCCTGCCGATCGGCTCCCTCCGCGTCGATCAGGGCAGCGATGTCAGCCGCCGCCCGTTCCCCTGCGACGACCGCGCCCTCCATCGAGCCGGGCCACGCCGGAGACGCCTCCGAACCGGCGAAGTGCAACCGCCCGGCCGGTGCGGCGTAGCCCGGCCCGCAGGTGGTGAGCAGCCCGGGCGACCAGATCGGGATGCAGCCGGACGTCCAGCGCTCCTCGGTCCAGTTCATCTCGTGGTACTCGTCGGGGCGCAGCGCCTGGTCGCCGAAAGCACGGGCCAGGCCGGCGAGGACTGCCTCGCGACGCTGCTCGGGGTCGCCAGGCATGGGATCGGGCAGATCCGCGCTGATCCCGCCATCGGCGCGCGCGAAGCCGACGAGTGCACCCTGCCGTTCCTCCGGCGGAGTGTCGTCCCAGGTCAGCATCAACGGTCCGGCATCGCTCATGCTCGCGCCGCTCAGTCCCTGACGACGCCAGAACGGTTCCGGATAGGTCACATGGACCTTGTAGGCGTGCGCCATCGACATCCGCTCGCCGATGGTCCGCTGGGGAAGCGGCAACTGCGGATCGATCTGGATGCCGGCCCGGTCCGGAGGGCTCATCGCGAGGACTACGCGGCGTGCGCGATGCGTGCCGGCCGGCGTGTCGACCTCGACCCCGTCGTCGTGCTGGCGGATCGCCAGGATCGGGGAACCCAAGGCGACCCGGTCGCCGAGGTCCGCGGCCATCCGGTGGCTCAGCTCGGCCGACCCGCCGGCGAACGAACGCTCGGCGCCGCCGGACAACGACGCGAGAAGCGTCTCCACCCCGCCGATCAGGTTCAAGTGACGGACGACGAACAGCAAGGACAGGTCGCCCGGACGCGATCCCAGCGTCAACGCGCCGATGATCGCCCAGAGCGTGCGCGCTGTCGCCGTCTTGGTGCTGCGCCGGACCCAGGACTCGAAAGTGAGCGCGTCCAGCTTCTCTGCCTCTGGCGTCGCCAGCGCGTCGGCGCGGGGAGCGCGTTTGCACAGCCGGCCCAGCCGGACCAGGGACTGCGCGAAGTCCGCTGATCCGAGCGGGTCGGCGATCCACGGCATCGATCCGTCGAACTTGAGCACGCGACCGCGGCGCTCGAACACCGCTTTGCCGCGCTCGTTGTGCGGCCAAGTCGGCACGCCGAGTTCTTCTCCCAGCGCGATGAGCCTCGTGTACTCAGGCCCGACCAGCTGTCCGCCTTCCTCGGCGAACCGCCCGTTCCCGAGCTGGTGGACCTTGGTGCGCCCGCCGACCCGGTCACGAGCTTCGAGCACTCGAAGGGACGTGACGCCCGCCTGGCTGAGACGACGCGCCGCAACGAGCCCGGACAGACCGGCCCCGACCACGATGACGTCGACCGTAGCGTTCTCGCGTTCCATGAATTCCTCGCTCTGCACCCAGACCTTCTGTCGCCGTTCACTGTCGTGACCGGGGTCACCCCGGCACTACGGCAACACCCACCGGCTGCGGCTCGGCGGTGGTGCACTGTTCACCAGGGCCGTCGGGCAACCAGACACCGCCGGGCAGAACGGGCACCGGCCATCCGCGTGATCGATTCGGCGCGCTCTGATAGTCACTGCGGCCGGGAGCAGAAGCAGCCAGGGCCGCCGAAACCTCGGCGTCGTATGAGCACCGGCCACACGGTCAGCCCCAGGAACAAGCCGCGGCTCGGGCAGACGGTCCGCCATCGCACCGACACAGCCGACCAGCGTTGAACCCCGGCACAAGGGGCTGCCAGCAACATTCCGCAACATCTCCGGCTGCCCCAGCTACACAGAACCCCCGACCCGGCGATGTGCCCGGAATGTGCTCCGGAGCCGACGCAGAGCCCGGTACAGAACGTCATCAATGGTCATTCGCGCATCCCCAAAACCGCGCTCGACCTGCATAATTGATACAGTTAGAAACAATTTCGAATTTACCGAAACTCAACTTTAATCCGCAGCCCTGGGTTCGAGCCCCAAACAATCGACTCCGATGAACGTGCCGTGGAACCGCATACTCAGGTCGTCCGCGAGGTCTACACCGGCGGCATTTCGCCAGACGCGGTGAAAAGCACTTCTCGTGCCGACAACTGCTGGCCAGTCAGCAGCACATTGCGGCACCCCGGTCGCTGAGATTGCGGGCGTACGCGACGAAGACACTCGCGCGCTGCGGGACGGCCGGAGCGGCGCAGTCACGCGTCTCGTACGTCCAGCCTTCGTCGGTCAGCCGCACGCATGCGGAGTGGTCAGCGGGCGAGCCAGGGAGCGAGCAACTTCTCCAGATCAGCATCCGACAACGCCCGCGGACCCCCGTGAAACTCGTGCCACCGCGAAGCATCCCGCGCCGCCGTGTAGTCCACCTCGAACGCCCGCATCAGCACGTACATGAACGTCACCGAACTGAACCGCTCACCCAACAGAGTCCGCGCCTCGCGCGCCACCTCAGTAGCGCCACGACCCACCACATCGGCGAGCCGCAGCTCCTCCGCAGCCGGCTCCAACAGGCTGGGGGCATACATCACGACAAACACTCCATCATCGAAACCAACAACTCAGCCTTCAGCAGCCAACTGGCCACACGCCGCCGCAATATCCTGGCCACGCGTATCCCGCACCGTGCACGCAACACCGCCAGCGTTCACCAGGCGGACAAACTCCCGCTCCACCGGCTTCGGCGACGCATCCCACTTCGAACCCGGCGTCGGATTCAACGGAATCACATTCACATGCACCAACTGGCCCAAATGCTTCCGCAGCCGCTTCGCCAGCAACTCCGCTCGCCACGGCTGGTCATTGATGTCCCGGATCAACGCGTACTCGATCGACACCCTACGACCAGAAGTGTCCGCGTAATACCGGGCTGCGGACAGCACCTCGTCCACCGACCACCGGTTGTTCACCGGCACCAGAGTGTCCCGCAGCTCATCGTCCGGCGTATGCAATGACACCGCCAGCCGGACCTGCATCTTCTCGTCCGCCAGCTTCCGGATCGCCGGAGCCAAACCCACCGTCGACACCGTCACCGAACGCTGACCGATGCCGAGTCCGCCCGGAGCCGGATCAGTGATCCGACGCACCGCGGCCACCACACGCTTGTAGTTCGCCAGCGGTTCGCCCATGCCCATGAAGACGATGTTCGACAGCCGGCCCGGGCCGCCGGGCATGGAGCCGTCGCGCATGACCGCGGCGGCGTCGCGGACCTGGTCCACGATCTCCGCGGTCGAGAGGTTGCGGTCGAGACCGCCCTGGCCGGTCGCGCAGAACGGGCACGCCATGCCGCAGCCGGCCTGGCTGGAGATGCACAGCGTCGCGCGGTCCGGGTAGCGCATGAGGACGCTTTCCAGCAGCGTCCCGTCGTGCGCGCGCCACAGGGTCTTGCGGGTCGCGCCGCCGTCCGCGGCCAGTGCGCGCACCTCGGTGAGCAGCGGCGGCATCAGGTCGGCGACGAGCTTCTCGCGCGAGGCGGCCGGGATGTCGGTCATTTCCGCCGGGTCGACGGTGAGCCGCGAAAAGTAGTGGTTCGACAGCTGCTTGGCGCGGAACGCCTTCTCCCCCAGTTCGACGACGGCCTCGGCTCGCTCGGCCACCGTGAGGTCGGCGAGATGGCGCGGCGGCAGGCCGCGCTTGGGCGCGTCGAAAACAAGAGGGAGGGCAGTCATGACCGATCAAGTGTCTCATACGCGCGAACCCGCCGCTCCTCCCCCTCGGGAGCGGGCGGGCGAACCGGGTCAGCGGCAGGCATCGGCGCGATCCGGCGGGCGGGTCGCCGGAACGGCGGGCGACGAAGGACGGGCGCGTTTCAACGGAAAAACACCCTACGAAAGTCGGATTGCCTGCTGCTTTCCGGAGTGAATTCCCTTATAGTCGACGCCGGGCGCACAAATAATCGACCGGCGTAGAAACATCCGCCGCGGCACTTCGGCGGCGGAATACCGCCGTTAGTCGGTAGTCGCCGCAAACTTCGCGCGCGTAGCGTTCCCGGCGCATCTCCCCCTTCCCCACCGGCCCGGGAATTCCCCGGGCCGGCCGGGCTTCCCCGTTGGAGGATCCCGTGAAAGTGCGTTCTTCGATTCTGCGCGCAATAGCGGCGGTCGCGACCGCCGCGGCCGCCGCGCTCGCCGTTCCCGCCGCCGCGGACGCGGGCGAAACGAACATCTCCATGCAGGCCCAGCAGAAAGACCAGTGGTGCTGGGACGCCAGCGGCAACACCATCGCCGCGTTCTGGGGCTATTCCCTGACCCAGACCCGGTTCTGCCAGATCGCGCACAACGAGTCCGGCAGCGACTGCGCGAACAACCAGGGCTATCTCAGCGATCAGCAAAGAGTTTTCCGCTACCTCGGGTTCCGCAGCGTCGGCACCTACAATTCCAACGGCTACCGGCTCTCCTTCTCCGGCATCAAGAACCAGATCGACGCCGGGCAGCCCATCGGCACCCGGATCGGCTGGACGTCCGGCGGCGGCCACATGCACGTCCTCTACGGCTACGACGACTCCAACGGCCGCAGCATCGTCGAATACGGCGACCCGTGGCCCTCGAACAACCGCTACAACTCGATGAACTACAGCACCTACGTCTCCAACAACCAATTCGCCTGGACCCACACCGTCTACGGAATGGTGGGCTGACTCATGCTGCGAACCATCCTCCGCACCACCGTCGCATCGGGAGCCATCGCCGCTGCCGTGTTCGCCGCGAACCCGGCGTCGGCCGCGCAGTCGCCGACCGGGCCGTCCGCCTCGGACACCGCCGCGATCTCCGGCCTGCTCGCCAGCCCGGACACCGCCTCCCGCCTCGCGCACACGAAGTTCCCCGGTGCGGCTCCCGCGGCCGCGCACGCCACCCGCGCCGCGGCTGACGCGAGCACGCAGATCCCGGTCTACGAACCGACCGCAGCCTTCATCAACGGCGAATCCGACGTGCCGGCCGCCCTGGCCTACGTCGCGTCCCCGGCCCACCTCGCCGACGGCCGCGTCGCGACCGTGTGGGCACAGCCGAGCAAGGCCGGGTGGCAGGTCATCAACGTCGCGTCCGGCAACGACGAACAGGCCCACGCGGCGGCCGCGCACGGCGGCTACCTGCTGCACGAACCGCAGGTCAACGCGTGGTACTCGGTCAACGGCGACACCGTGACCGTCCTGGACGGCGCGGTCTCCGGCGTGCCGGCGGGCACCCGCGTCACCTTGGCGGCCTACCGGGCCGAACTGCAGAAACGCTACGGCGACAAGCTGCCCGGCTCGACCTACGACAAGACCGGCGCGGGCGGCGGCTACGCAGTCGCGGTCCCGAACACCGACGGGGACGGAAGCCCGGCCACCGCACTCGCCATCGGCGGGGCGGCCGCGGCTGCCGCGGGCGGCGCGTTCCTCCTGCGCCGCCGCTCCCAGCACAGCAAGTGATCCCTCGGCGGCAGGGGTCTGCCCCTGCCGCCGATCACTGGCCGCGGTCGAGAGACGCGGCCCATCGATCCGCCCACGACACGAGCGGCCGCAGCGCGTCGAACGCCTCGCGGCCCAGCGTCGTCAACGCGTAGTGCGATTCGTCGGTCTGGTGCACCAAGCCGGCCTCGCCGAGTTCGACCAAGCGTTGCCGCAGGACACTCGAAGACATCCCGTCGCACCGTTGCTGCAATGCACGAAACCCGAGGGTGCCGACCTGTAGTTCCCACACGATCCGCAGGCACCACCGCCGCCCGAAGAGGTCGAGCGCGGCCATCAGCGGACGGCCGGTCGTGGAGCCCCGGACCGGCTGTCCCGGCTTCGGCGTCGCCATCCGCGCCTCCTTGTGCTTCGATTTTCGAAACACTAACATCGGCCGCCATGATTCGATTTCCGAAGCAGGTCTGCACCGCGCTCGGCATCGACGTGCCCGTCGCGCAGGCCCCGATCGGCTCCGCGGCGACCCCGGCGCTCGCCGCCGCGGTCTCGAACGCGGGCGGTCTGGGGACGCTCGCGCTCACCTGGACCGACCCGGACGAGGCAGTCCGCCGGATCCGCGAGGTGCGCCGCCGCACCGACCGTCCGTTCGCGGTCAACCTCGTGCTCGACTTCCCGATCGACGACGTGCTCGACGCCTGCCTCGCCGAGGAAGTCCCGATCGTCTCGACGTTCTGGGGCGACCCCGCCAAGGTCGCCGCACGCGTCAAGGACGCGCAGCTGATCCACACCGCGGGCTCGGTCGCCGAAGCGCGACAAGCGGCGGAGGCAGGCGTCGACGTCGTGGTCGCGCAAGGCTGGGAAGCGGGCGGACACGTCCGCGGCCAGGCGTCGACGCTCGTGCTGGTGCCCGCCGTCGTGGATGCGGTCGCTCCGATTCCCGTGCTCGCCGCAGGCGGAATCGCCGACCGCCGCGGGCTCGCCGCGGTGCTCGCTCTCGGCGCGCAAGGCGGCTGGCTGGGCACCCGTTTCCTGACCGCGACCGAAGCAGCGACCCACGATTCCTACCGCGAAGCCGTCCTCGCCGCGGACCTCGAGGACGCCGTCCACACCCGCTGTTTCGACGGCGGTTGGCCCGATGCGCCGCACCGCGCCCTGCGCAATTCGACACTGACGCGATGGGAAGCAGCGGGCGAACCACGCGCGGAACGCCCTGGCGAAGGCGACGTCGTGGCAACGGACGCGGCCGGGAATCCGTGGCATCGCTACGACGACATGATCCCGGTGCCGGGGATGACCGGAGACCTCGAAGCTTTGGCGCACTACGCCGGTCAATCCGCGGGGTTGCTCCGAAACATCGCTCCAGCAGCCGAAATCGTCGCGGACCTCGTCGGCTGAGCCTGCTCCACGTCCGCCGGAAGCTCGACCGGCTGCCGCAGCGCGTCGAGCACCGCGTTCACCGCCGCGCGCCGCGGCGATCCGCACCGGGTGACCGCGACGATCGTGCGCGTCACCGGCGTTGCCAGCGCTTTCGTCGCGACCCGGTACCGCGGGTCCACCGCCAGCCCGGGCAGCAACGCGATCGACAGCCCGGCTTCGACGTGCTGCAACGTCATCAGGTAGTTGCTGAACCGGCACACCACGCGCGGTTCGAATCCCGATTCGCGGCAAAGCCGCAGCGTCAGATTCGCCATGTAGGACGGGGGAATGTCGAGCGCCCACGGTTCGCCCGCGTAGTCCGCGAGCACCGCGGGCCCGGGCGGCTCCGGCCGGTCGAGCGCGGTGACCAGCACGATCGGGTCGGTCGCCAGCCGGATGATCTCGAGGTCGGGGCCGAGCGGCAGGTCGGCGAAGTCGGTCGTGGTGATGACGACGTCGCTGTCGCCCGCCCGCAGCGCCGGGACGCTCTCGTGCGGTTCCCGTTCCGCCAGTTCGGTTTCCAGCCGCGGATAGGTCTGCGCGAGACGGGTCGCGGCGGGTACGGCGAAGGTGTGGATCGCGCTCTGGAACGCGCCGATCCGCACGAGCCCGGCCGGTTCGCCGCCGCGCAGTTCGGCCTCGACCGCGTCGAGATGATCGAGGATCGCGCGTGCCTGCCGGGCCAGTTTCTCCCCGGCCGGAGTCAGCCGGACGCGGCGACCGGTGCGTTCCAGCAGCCGGGTGCGGGTTTCGGTCTCCAGCAACGCGAGCTGATGCGACACCGTGGAAGCGCTGAGATTCACGTCCTGCGCCACCGCGCGCACCGTGCCCAGCACCGCGAGCCGGCTCAGCAGCCGCAGCCGCCAGGGGTTCAGCATGCCCCCATCGTTGTTCGATGCCATCGCACAGGCAAGCGGAAACTGTGAGATGGACGCGGCGCTCGGCCCGGCCTTACCGTCGAAGCCATGGCCACCGACACCTTCTGGTCCGACGTCGACCGGCACCTCGTCCGCTACGCCGGCCCCGGCTCGTTCACCGGCGAGATCATCGACCGCGCCGAGGGCAGTTTCGTCTTCACCGAGGACGGGCGGCGGATCCTCGACTTCACGTCCGGGCAGATGAGCGCGATCCTCGGGCACGCGCATCCGGAAATCGTCGAGACCGTCCGGAAACAGGCCGCGAAGCTCGACCATCTGTTCAGCGGGATGCTGAGCCGTCCCGTGGTCGACCTCGCGCGGCGGCTCGCCGAAACGCTGCCGGACCCGCTGGAAAAAGCGCTGCTGCTCACCACCGGCGCCGAGTCCAACGAGGCCGCGCTGCGGATGGCCAAGCTGGTGACGGGCAAGCACGAGATCGTCTCGTTCGCCCGGTCCTGGCACGGGATGACGCAGGCCGCGGCGAGCGCCACCTACAGCGCGGGCCGCAAGGGCTACGGCCCCGGCGCACCCGGCAACTTCGCCATCCCGGTGCCCGGCGCGGACTGGGAACACCAGCTGGATCTCGCATTCGACCTGATCGACGCGCAGTCGGTCGGCAGCCTCGCCGCGTGCCTGGTGGAGCCGATCCTCAGCTCCGGCGGAATCCTCGTGCCCCCGCCGGGCTATTTCCAGGCCCTGCAACGGAAATGCCGGGAACGCGGCATGCTGCTGATCCTCGACGAAGCACAGACCGGGTTGTGCCGCACCGGAACCTGGTACGCCTTCGAGCACGACGGCGTGGTACCGGACATCCTCACGGTGTCCAAAACGCTCGGTGCCGGACTGCCGCTCGCCGCCGTGCTGACGAGCGCGGAAATCGAGCAGGAAGCCCACGAACGCGGGTACCTGTTCTTCACCACGCACGTCTCTGACCCGCTTCCCGCCGCGGTCGGGAACACCGTGCTGGACGTGCTGATCCGCGACCGCCTCGACGAACGCGCCCGCGACCTCGGCGCCCGGCTGCGCACCGGACTGGACGAAATCGCGACGCGGCACGAGGCGGTCGGCGAGATCCGCGGCCGGGGACTGCTCGCCGGACTGGAACTGAGCGGCGGCGGCCCGGACACGGACAAACTCGGCGCGCGCGTGACGCAGCGGTGCCTCGAACTCGGGCTGCACATGAACATCGTGCAACTGCCCGGCATGGGCGGGGTGTTCCGGATCGCGCCGCCGCTGACCGCCTCCGGCAGCGAGATCGACCTCGGACTGTCCATTCTGGACGAGGCGATCGGGGACGTCTCGTAGCTCAGCGCGGAATGCGGCCCGCGAGGACGACTGCGCAGGTCCTGGCCCCCGGGTCGGTGTTCTCGATCGTGCCCGCCGGGTACCGGCGATGTCGGGGATCGGCTTGACCGACGGGTTCTTGAACATGCCGAAGCAGCCTTTGAGATCGACCTCGGAGATGATGACGCCGGATCCGCTGCCTTGGCACCAGCGGCCGACGGTCTTGGCCGCGGCGCCGCTCTTCTGGCTGAGTTCGGGCACGTCAGAGGGCTTCAGCAGGCTGCACGGGTCGGTGCTCGCGAGCGGGGCGCCGGTCTTGCCGTCCGGCGCATCGATTCCCCCAGGAGTTCGGTCTGAGCAGGGACAGTGCGGCACCCGGAGTCCGGTTCCCCCTACTCGTCCCGGTTCAGGGGTGGGTCCCGCCGATCGCCGCGATTAGCGTGCGCGGGGTCAACGCTGCTGCCCGGGGGGTGGGGAATGCGATCCAAAGCGACCGTCCTGATACTCGTTCTGACGCTGCTCGGCACCACACCGGCCGCGGCCGGCGCCAGGACCGTCGCCCTGGACGGTCTTTCCCGCCCGGTCGACCTGCTCGTCGACAAGTGGGGCGTCCCGCACATCTACGCCGCCAACACCGCGGACCTGTTCTACGCACAGGGATTCACCGTCGCCCGCGACCGGCTCTTCCAGCTCGACACCTGGCGCCGCCGGGGACTCGGGTTGCTCAGCGAAGTCCTCGGCGAGTCCTATGTGGACCAAGACCGCGCCGCCCGGCTTTTCCTCTACCGCGGCGACATGCAGAAAGAATGGGCTTCCTACGGTCCCGAAGCCAAACTCGCCGCCACCCGCTTCGCCGAGGGGATCAACTCCTACATCGACTGGCTCGCCAAACACCCCGAAGCCGCCCCGCCGGAGTTCGGCAAGCTCGGCTACCAGCCGTCGCGGTGGCAGCCCGAGGACGTGGTCCGCATCCGCACGCACGCGATCGGCGAGAACCTCATGTGGGAGGTCGCCCGCGCGCAAATGGTGTGCCAGGCCGGGCCGGACGCGAGCAGATACCTCCGCAGCCTGCACCCCGACCACGAGGCCGCGGCGCCCGAAGGCCTCGACCCCTGTTCCGTCCCCGGCGACGTGCTTTCCGTGTACAACAAGGCAACCGCGGCCGTCACGTTCCCGAAGGGCGTCGCCGGGCCGAAGGACATCGCCGACGCCACGAGCGGCAGCAACTCGTGGGCGATCGGCCCGGGCCGCACCGCCACCGGACGGCCGATCCTCGCCAACGACCCGCACCGCGGCGCCGACGCGTTGCCGTCCGGCCGCTATGTCGCCCAGCTTTCCGCGCCCGGCCTGAACCTCACCGGCGCGGGCGAGCCGTGGAACCCGGGCATCGCCATCGGGCACAACGATTCCGTCGCGTTCGGGCTGACGAACCTGCCGGTCGACCAGACCGACCTCTACGTCTACGATCTCGACCCCGCCGACCACAGCCGGTACCGCTACCGCGGCGGCTGGGAGCCGATCACCAAGGTCACCGAAACGATCCCGGTGCTCGGCGGCCGGCCGGCGACCCGCGAACTGTCCTTCACCCGGCACGGCCCGATCGTGAAGGTCGACGAAGCAGCCAACCGGGCGTTCGCCGTGCGCACCGCGTGGACCGAACCGGGCAGCGCGGCCTACCTCGGCAGCCTGAACTACCAGCGGGCCCGCAACTTCACCGAGTTCACCGCCGGAATGCGCACGTGGGGCGTGCCCGGATCGAACCTCGTCTACGCCGACGTCCACGGCGACATCGGCTACGTCCCCGGCGCGCTGACCCCGCGCCGCACCGGGGCCGGATACGACGGCCTGCTGCCCGTCCCCGGTGACGGGCGCTACGAGTGGAGCGGCTTCTACGCCAACTCCGAACTCCCCTGGCAGCACAATCCGCCCGCCGGATTCTTCGCCTCCGCCAACGACTACAACCTCCCGCCGGGCTTCCCCGTGGTGTCGAACTACGAATGGCAGCTGCCGTACCGCAAGGAGCGGATCGACGAGCTGATCAAGTCCGCGCCGCGCGCCCGCGTCGCCGATTCGCTCGCCATCCAGCGCGACGAGAAGTCTCTGCTGGCCACCCGGCTCGTCCCGTTCCTGCGAAACCTCTCCGCCACCGATCCGGACACCGCGAAGGCGCTCGATCTGCTGCGCGGTTTCGACGGCGTCGCCTCAGTCGATTCCGCACCCGCCGCGCTGTACGAAACGTGGCTGCTGAAGTACCTCCACAGCGGCTGGGCGCACGCGATGCTCCCGCAAGCCGCCGCGGATGTCCTGTCCCGCACCATCAATCCGGATTTCAGCCTCGTGCTCGCCTCCTTCGCCGACCCGGACGCGTGGTTCGGCCCCGGCGGCGCGGCCAAGCGCGACAAGCTGATCCTCGACACCCTCCCGCTCGCTTTCCGCGACGTCGCCGGAAAACTCGGCGGCGACCCGGGGAAGTGGCGCTGGGGCTCGCTGCAGTACCAGGAGTTCGTGCACCCGGCTGGGGGCCCGAACGTCGGCCCGACCCCGGTCGGCGGCGACTACCAGACCGTCCACCCGTCGTTCTTCCACCCGCTCACCTACCAGCAGATCATCGGTGCGACCTTCAAGATGGCGCTCGACGTCGGCGACTGGGACGCGTCGCGGGCGATCAACGCACCCGGCCAGTCCGGCGATCCGCGCAGCCCGCACTACCGCGACCTGAACGACCTGTGGGCGTCCGGCGGCTCGTTCCCCCTGCTGTCGAGCCGCTCGGCCGTCGAACGCAACCTCGACACCCGGATCCGGCTGGTCCCGAGGTTCACTTCGGGAACGTAGCCCGCATCCGGACGAGCGGGAACGCCGCGCAAGCCAGCAGCACGGCGCAGGCGGACTGCAGCAGCAGGAACCAGAGCGGGCACGCGCCCGGGATCAGATCGACGCCGACGAGCGCGATCGGCGCGACCACCGAGATGAGCCGGGCCCGCTCGTAAGCGCGGCGCGAGCCCCGCGCCGCGAGCGTGACCAGCCAGTACATGATCGCTGCGCTGACCGGCACCAGTGCGGACCGCGTCCACATGAAGCCGGACGCCGGGCCGTCGGCGGCAGCCAGCGCGACGATCGTGCCGAAGACGGCCGCGCCCATCGCCCCGTAGGCCACGACGAACCCCTTCACGAGGCCGAACGGACGCTGGGCGGCGGTTCCGGTGGTGCGTTCGATGGTCTGCATCGCTGTTCTCCCTTGTGGTTTCCCGTTGTGCCAGCAACGCTAGGAAGCCGCGGCCGGACCCGGTATGGGTCTGGCCGCACAAGGGGGTGGGGCTGGACCCACTCCTGTCCCGCGGCGGCGGGAATCCGGCGTTTCGTGGTGCACAGTGGACCGCGAAGCCGGATGGACAGGGGGAAGAAACGATGCGACAGCTACGGTCCTGGGTGCGCGACTGCGGGGTGGGATTCGTCCGCGCCGCCCAAGCAGCGGGCGTGGCCCTGCTGATCCCGGCCGTGTGGGCGGCCGCGGTCGGCTTGTGGCAGCTGTGGGGCGGCAGCCCCTGGTCATGGATCGCGCCGTTCATCTGGGCGGGGATCGGGACGCTGGCGCTGGCGAAGCCGGTCTGCCGGATGACGCGGACCATGGTCGCGAACTGGACCGGCATCGCCCTGCCGCCCGGATACCGCAAGCTGCCGCCGATCACCCAGCTCTCGACCGGATACTGGTGGAACGGCCACTCCTACTCGCGCACCAGGGAAGAGGCCCGGCGCGAGCAGCGCTTGAAGAACTGGCGCTACGACCCGGCGACCTGGCGGGACCTGCGGTTCGCCCTGATCGCGCCGGTCTCGTTCGGCCTGGTCGCGCTCGTGCCGCTGCTCGGTGTCGTCGCGGCGGTGCTGACCATGGTGAACCTTCCGGGCGGATACCTCGCCGGCCTGCTGGTCACGATCGCGACCGCGCCGTACGCCTGGCGGAGCGTCATCCCGGTGGCCACGCGGTTCCTGGGCGCGTCCGCCACGATGGAACTGGCCGACCGGGTCGACACGCTGACCGCGTTGCGCGCGGACACCACCATCGCGCAAGCCGCGGAAATCCGCCGCATCGAACGGGATCTGCACGACGGAGCACAAGCCCGGCTCGTCGCGCTCGGCCTCGCGCTGGCGACGGCGGAGAAGCTGATGGAGACGAATCCCGAGCAGGCCAAGGAATTGCTGCGCGACGCCCGCGCCGGTGCGGCCACGTCGCTCACCGAACTGCGCGAGCTGGTCCGCGGCATCAGCCCGCCGGTGCTGAACGAACGCGGTCTTGCCGACGCGGTCCGCGCGATGGCGATGGATCTGCCGCTCGACGTGACGGTCGAAGCAGATTTGCCGCAGCCGCTCGATCCGCCGATCGAATCCGCGCTGTACTTCGGAATCGCGGAGTTGCTCGCCAACACGGTGAAGCACGCGCATGCGTCGCACGTGCAGGTTTCCCTTTTACAGGAGGGGAATCGGCTGTGCGCCGCGGTCGAGGACGACGGCCTCGGCGGGGCCGAAATCCACCCGGACGGCGGACTCGGCGGATTGCGCCGCCGTCTCGCGGTCTTCGACGGCACGCTGGAGGTCACCAGCCCGGAAGGCGGTCCGACGCGAGCGTGGATGATGGTGCCATGCGCATCGTCGTAGCCGAAGACCTCTACCTGCTGCGAGACGGATTGGTCCGGCTCCTCCAGGCCTACGGCCACGAGGTGGTGGCGACCGCGACGACCGGCCCGGAAACCGTCGCCGTCCTGCGGGAGCACCGGCCGGACGTCGCCGTGGTCGACGTCCGCATGCCGCCGACGCAAACCGACGAGGGCCTGCGTGCGGTTCTCGCCGCGCGCCGCGAGACGCCCGGGCTGCCGGTGCTGATCCTGTCGCAGCACGTCGAGCAGCTCTACGCCCGCGAACTGCTGGTCGACGGGGCCAGCGGCGTCGGATATCTGTTGAAGGACAGCGTTTTCGAGGCCGAGCAGTTCATCGACGCGCTCGAACGCGTCGCGGCGGGCGGCACGGCGATGGACCCGGCGGTGATCTCGAAGCTGCTCACCAGCGGGGCGCCGGACCAGCGCCTCGGCTCGCTGACCGAGCGCGAACGTTCGGTGCTGGAGCTGATGGCGGAAGGCCTGTCGAACGCGGAGATCGCCCGGCGGCTGTTCCTGAGCGAAAGCGCGATCAGCAAGTACACGACGTCGCTGTTCGGCAAACTCGGCATCACCGACGACGACACCGGAAACCGGCGCGTCCTGGCGGTGCTGACGTACCTCAACTCGTGAGTGCTGATCACGGTGAGAACCGCGATCAGCACTCACGACGGGGTCAGTTGACCAGATCGCCGAAGCGCCGCAGCGTCTCTTCCGCGCCCAGTGCCTGGGTGATCGAGTGCAGGTCCGGGCTGCGGGTCGACCCGGTGATCGCGATCCGGATGATCTGCGACGCCTCGCGGATCGAACCCGGGTAGGCGTCCGGGTCCTTCTTGTATTCCTTGGCGTTCTTGGCGAATCCGTGCTTCGCCGCGACCTCGCGGATCTGCTGGAACCACTCCTGGCCGTCGTCGAGCTGCTGGTACGCCGACACGAAGTCCGACGCCACCGCGCGCACGACGTCCGCCGGAACGCCCAGCGCCGCGATCCGCTCGTCGTCGGGACCGGTCGCCGCCTGGTGCAGCTGCGGGAAGAAGAACCCGTAGACGGCGCGGAACTCGCTCCACTTCTTCAGGTCCTTGCGCGGGTTCTCGACGCCCTCGCGCTCCACCGCCAGCGCGCGCAGCGCCAGCTCGCGCGAGGACTCGAGGACCGCCTTCAGCTCCGGGTCGAACCGCTCGGCCCACTCCAGCACCGACGCGAGGATCTCCTCGCCGGACAGCGTCGCGACGTAGTCGGCGGCGAGGTCGTCCAGCTTCACCAGGTCCACGAGCGGGCCGGCGACGCCGCACTCGTCGAGGTTGATCGGCGCGTCGAGCGCTTCGGGCAGCGGCATCTCGGCGAGCCGTCCGTTCGCCAGGCCGCGCAGGTAGTACAGCACCGCTGGGACCGGGTAGCCGGCTTCGAGGTAGAAGTCGACGGAGGCTTCCGGGTCCTTGCGCTTGGACAGCTTCCGCTTGCTGCCGCCCTCCTGCTTCATCAGCGGCGCGATGTGCGCGTACTGGATCGGCTCGAAGCCGAGCGCCTCGAAGAGCTGCTGGTGCGTCGGCACCGAGGAGATCCACTCGTCGCCGCGGATCACGAGGTTCACCCGCATCAGGTGGTCGTCGACCGCGTGCGCGAAGTGGTAGGTCGGCAGCCGCGGGCTCTGGTCGGAGCTCTTGAGGATCACCACGTCGTTGCGGTTGGCCTCGGCCTCGATGGTGCCGCGGATGGCGTCGGTGAAGCGCACGCGCTGACCGGTGTCGTCGGGCGCGCGGAAGCGGACCACCCACGGCTCGCCCGCGTCGAGCTTCGCCTGCACGTCGGCCGGGTCGGCGTCGCGCCAGATCGCCCACGAGCCGTAGTAGCCCGTCGGAAGCTTCGTCGCCTGCTGCCGCGCAGTGATGGACGCCAGTTCGTCCTTCGTCGCGAAGTCGATGTACGCGCGGCCTTCGCGCAGAAGGTGCCGTACGTAGGTGAGGTAGATCTGCTCGCGCTCGGACTGCCGGTACGGCCCGTACTCGCCGCCGCGCACCGCGTCCTCGTCGGCCTGCAGCCCGAAGTACGCGAAGCCGCGTTCGAACTGCTCCAGCGCGCCCTCGACCTCGCGCGACTGGTCGGTGTCTTCGACGCGTACCAGGTAGCGCCCCTCGGAACGACGCGCGACGTCCTGGTCGATCGTCGCGACGTAGATGCCGCCGATGTGCACGAAGCCGGTCGGCGACGGGCCGAACCGGGTCACCTTCGCGCCGTCGGGCAGCTGCCGGGCCGGATAGCGCTGTTCCCAGTGCTCAGGCTCGGGCAGATCCGCGGGGAACAGGGCGTCGATGACCGCACGGTCCAGCATCGGAGGTCGGGTCTCCCAGGTCGTTCGGGTGTTTTCGCTAGTGCTTCGAGTATCGCCGACCGCCGTCTTCCCCGGTCGGTCAGGTCCCCGGGTCGCCGCTGTGGTTGTCGGCACGGTTGCCAACCGACCGTTTCCGATATATCGTGAACGTGTCGCAACAGTTCGAGAAAGGAAACCAAGACCATGAACCGACGACGACACCCCTTCCCCGGCGGACGCTCGTTCCCCGGCGGACATCACGAACACGGAGAACACGACGAGCGCGGACGCTCCTCGTTCGGCCCGTGGGGCCGGGAATTCGGCGAGTTCGCCTTCGGGCCTGGCGGTCGCGGACGCCGCGGCCACGGTCCGGGCGGACGCCGCGGCTCCCGGCGCGGCAGGCGCGGCGACGTGCGGGCGGCGATCCTCACCCTGCTCGCGGAACAGCCGCGGCACGGGTACGAGATCATCCGCGAGATCGGCGAGCGCAGCGGCGGGCTCTGGAAGCCCAGCCCCGGCTCGATCTACCCGACCCTGCAGATGCTGGCCGACGAAGGCCTGGTCGTGAGCCGAGACGAGAGCGGCAAGAAGCTCTTCGAGCTCACCGACGAGGGCCGCAGCACCGCCGAACAGCAGACCGGCACCCCGCCGTGGGAGCACTTCACCGACGACGTCGAACCGGTCGAGCACGACCTGCGCAAGGCAGGCGCGACGCTCGCCGCGGCGGTCGTGCAGGTGATGCGCGCGGGCAGCGAGAACCAGCAGGCCCGCGCGGTGGACGTGCTCAACGAGGCACGCCGGTCGATCTACTCGATCCTTGGCGAGGTCGAGGAGTCCGAGGATTCGGCCGAGTCCGGAGAGGCAGCCGAGTGACCGGGCAGGACGAGGCCGGTGGGTTTGACGCGGCAATGCACGCGATAACCCACCGGCAGCGTCACCTCGCCCGATCCCGGGTTCAAGCGGCGCGTGTCAGCGATTGCCCGCTTCGCGACCTTCGCGCTGAACTCGATCTTCAACACTGATTCCGCCGCGGCGAAGTCCGCGAAGCGCCAACGCGTGCGTACGCGCCGGCAGTTGAAGCCGTGCGCGGCGAAGAACCGTTCCACCGCAGGCGGGTCGTAGTGCGGCAAGTCCGCGCGCATCCACCCGCCGTACGGCTCGCTGGTCACGTCGAGGTCGACGATCATGATCGATCCTCCGGGCCGCAGCACCCGTTCCGCTTCGCGCAACCCCGGTTCGCATCCAGGGCCGAAGAAATACGCGGTGCGCGCGTGCACGATGTCCACACTGGCGTCGTCCGCGGGCAGCCGCTGCGCCCGTCCCAAGCGGACCCGCACGTTCTCCAGATCCCGCACCCGTCGCTCCGCGTCCCGCGCGAGCGGCGGGTGCGGTTCGATTCCGAGCACCGAACGCGCGTCCTCGGCGAAGAGCGGCAGGTGGTATCCGTCACCGCAGCCGAGATCGAGCACGTCGAGACCGGTCCAGTCGCGCTCTTCGCGCAGTACGCGCCAGATCTCGCCGTCCGCGTCCTGCGCCCGGTTCTCCACGTCGTAAACGTGCTGGTAGTACCAGATGTTCGGGCTGGGAACGACTTCCTCGGACGCCGCCGGACCGCGGAACAACCAGCGCACGGCACTCCTTTCCGGTCCCGGGGCTCCGACCGGCGCGGCAGCTTTCCCGCTCAGAGCGTAGAACGCCGCTCCGCCGAATAGACTTCACCCTCTCGGGGAGGAGAACGCATGTCGACCGACTGGCAACTCGCCCGCACGCTCCCGGCAGGCCTGCCCTGCTGGGTCGAGGTGGCGTGCCACGACGAAGCCCGGACCCAGGACTTCTACTCCCGCCTTTTCGGCTGGGAATACGAAACCCGGCGCGATCCCGCGGCGCCGACCGGCCGGTACTCCATCGCCTCGTGCGACGGAGTGGCCGCCGGCGGTCTGTACCAAGCCGGGGCCCGCAGCGCGCCCGGCTGGACGCTGCAGCTCGCGGTGCCGCACACGGCGAGCGCCGCCGAATGGGTGGAACACCTCGGCGGGCAGGTGACGCTCGGGCCGATCGCGATCCCCGAGCGCGGCAGCATCCTGCACGCGATCGACGCGTGCGGCGCGCCGGTGGTGTTCTGGGAAGCCCCGCCGGACTGGCAGTTCGCGGGCGGCGTGCCCAACACGTTCAGCGGCGCGGACCTCAACACGCACGACGGCGTGGCCGCGGATCACTTCTACACCAAGCTGTTCAACTACTCGAGCCGTCAGGTCGGCGACGGCGAAAGCGTTGACTATGCCGAATATTCCATTGAGCACACGGCGGTGCTGTACCGCTACGTGATGGGGCCCGAATACCGCCGGGACACTCCCCCGCACTGGCTCGTGTACTTCGAGATCGACCCCGCGCGCGGCACGGACGCGGCGGCGGGCGAGGCGCTGATGCTGGGCGGTTCGGTGGTGATCGAACCGTACGACACCCCGTTCGGCCGCACCGCGATCCTCGCCGATCCGGACGGCGCGGTGTTCGCGGTGATCGACCACTCGCGGGCGCTGGAAGACGTGGGCCGCGCCGAGGTCGACGACCCGTACGACGACTGAGGACTCAGGCCGGAACGAAGGCCGACAGCAGCAGCCACGACACGACGGCCGAAGGCAGCAGCGAGTCGAGGCGGTCCATGATGCCGCCGTGGCCGGGCAGCAGCGTGCCCATGTCCTTGATGCCGAGGTCGCGTTTGATGAGCGATTCGACGAGGTCGCCGAGCGTCGCGGTGAGCACGATGGCCGCGCCGAAGATGACGCCCTGCCAGGCGTGGCCGTCCAGCATCAGGCTGATCGTGAGCACGCCCGCGACGATGCCCGCGATCATCGAACCGGCGAAGCCTTCCCAGGACTTCTTCGGGCTGATCGTGGGAGCCATCGGATGCTTGCCGCCGAGCACGCCGGCGATGTAGCCGCCGGTGTCGGAGGCGACCACGGCGATCAGGAAGGTGAGCACGCGCCCGACGCCGTCGTGCGGCGGCACGAGCATGGCCGCGAACGCGCCGAACAACGGCAGGTACGCGGCGGCGAAAACGGAAGCGCTGACGTCGCGCACGTAGCCCTTCGCGCCGCCGGGCAACCGCCACAGGAGGCAGGCGAGCACGGTGAGCACGAACGCGGTGAGCGCGCCTTCCCGGCCGAACGGCCAGGCAAGCCAGATCATCGCCTGCCCGCCGACGAGCACCGGGATCAGCGCGACCTTGGTGTCCGCGACCCGGCGCAGGACGCCGGAGAACTCGAACGTGCCGACCGCGATCGCGGCGGCGATGACCCCGATGAAGAGGAACCGGACGGTGAGCAGGGAAACGATGATCGCGGCCCCGAGCAGCAGCCCGACGCCGATCGCCGCGGGAAGGTTGCGCCCGGCCCGGGACGCCTTCTTCTCCGGTTCGGCTTTCGCGCCGTCCCCGGGTTCGCCCTTGGCCGGCCCGCCGGCCGGAACGCCTTTCACGGAGCCGCCTTCGGCTTGTTCGCCCTTGCCCGGCTCGCCCGCGGCTTTCCCGCCCTGGCCCGGCCCGTACGCGGGAACGCCTTTCGCGCCCTTCGCCGACTCGCCCTCGGATTCCGCGTGATTCCCTGCCGCAGCACCGGATTCCGCGCGCGCGTTCGTCACGGAATCCGAGTTCCGCTGCCCAGCAGGGTTTTCCGGAGCCGGTTCCAGCCGCGAAACCGGGTCCGGCTCGGCGGCCGGGCCCGGTGGCGGGGTGTCGCTCACCCGCTCGTCGCGTTCCTCGCTCACCTGGCTCATCAGACCTCGAGCAGCTCGGCTTCCTTGTGTTTCACCAGCTCGTCGACCTGGTGCACGTAGGTGTCGGTGAGGTTCTGCAGCTCCTTCTCGGCGCGCGCGACCTCGTCCTCGCCCGCTTCGCCGTCCTTGGCGATGCGGTCGAGTTCTTCCTTGGCCTTGCGGCGGACACTGCGGATCGAGACGCGGGCGTCCTCGCCCTTGCCCTTCGCGACCTTCACCATCTCCTTGCGCCGCTCCTCGGTGAGCTGCGGGATGACGATGCGGATGACGTTGCCGTCGTTGCTCGGGTTGACGCCGAGGTCGGACTCGCGGATCGCCTTCTCGATGGCGTTCAGCTGCGTCTGGTCGTAAGGCTTGATCAACGCCATCCGGGCCTCCGGCACGTTGACGCTGGCCAGCTGGTTCAACGGGGTCGGCGCACCGTAGTACTCGACGACGATGCGGGAGAACATCGACGGGTGGGCCCGCCCGGTGCGCACCGACGTGAGGTCTTCCTTCGCGACGGACACCGCTTTTTCCATCTTCTCCTCGGCGTCGAGGAGGGTCTCGTCGATCACGGCTACTCCCGGTGTTGTGTTGTCGGACCTGAGCTTGATCCCAGCAGGTCTAGGCGGACGCCTCGTCGGCGGGGGTCGAGACCAGCGTGCCGATCCTCTCACCGCCCACCGCGCGGGCGATGTTGCCCTCGGTGAGCAGGTTGAACACGATGATCGGCATCTTGTTGTCCATGCAGAGGCTGAACGCGGTGGCGTCGGCGACCTTGAGGCCGCGCTCGAGCACCTCGCGGTGGCTGATCTCGGTGAACATCTTCGCGTCCGGATCGGTCTTCGGGTCCGCGGTGTAGACGCCGTCCACGGCCTTCGCCATCAGCACGGCTTCGCAGCCGAGTTCGAGCGCGCGCTGCGCGGCGGCGGTGTCGGTGGAGAAGTACGGCATGCCGACGCCGGCGCCGAAGATGACGACGCGGCCCTTCTCCAGGTGCCGTTCCGCACGGCGCGGGATGTAGGGCTCGGCGACCTGGCCCATCGTGATCGCGGTCTGCACGCGGGTCGGAAGGCCTTCCTTTTCGAGGAAGTCCTGCAGCGCGAGGCAGTTCATCACGGTGCCGAGCATCGCCATGTAGTCGGCGCGGTCGCGGTCCATGCCGCGCTGGGAGAGCTCCGCGCCGCGGAAATAGTTGCCGCCGCCGATCACCACCGCGATCTGCACCCCGGTGCGCGCGACGTCGGCGATCTGCTGGGCGACGGAGTGCACGACGTCGGGGTCGACGCCCACCGCGCCGCCGCCGAACATCTCGCCGCCCAGTTTCAGCAGCACCCGGCGGTACCCGCCCTCGACCCGGTCCTCACCCATGTCTGTCGCCTCCTGCCCCTCGGTAGACCCGACTGTGCCCCGTCCCCGATGCGCGGAGACGGGGCACAGTGCCAGAACCTAGTCCCAGTGCCTCGCTCAGGCCTGGCCGACCTCGAACCGGGCGAACCGGGTCAGGGTCACGCCGGCCTCGTCGAGCAGGGCCTTGACGGTCTTCTTGTTGTCCTTGACCGACGGCTGCTCGAGCAGCACGTTGTCCTTGTAGTACGCGTTGACCTTGCCCTCGATGATCTTCGGCAGCGCCTGCTCCGGCTTGCCTTCCTCGCGGGCGGTCTGCTCGGCGATGCGGCGCTCGTTCTCGATGATCTCGGCCGGCACCTCCTCGCGGGTCAGGTACTTCGCGCGCAGCGCGGCGACCTGCATCGCGGCGCCGCGGGCGGCGTCGGTGTCGTCACCGGTGAACTCGACCAGCACGCCGACGGCGGGCGGGAGGTCGGAGCCGCGGCGGTGCAGGTAGGTCGCGGTCTTGCCCTCGAACGACACCACGCGGCGCAGCTCGAGCTTCTCGCCGATGCGGGCCGACAGCTCCTGCACGACCTCGTTGACCGGCTTGCCGTCGAGGTCGGCGGCCTTCAGCGCCTCGACGTCGCTGGACTTCAGCGCCTTCGCGGTCTCGACGATCTTCGCCGCGAGCTGCTGGAAGTCGTCGTTCTTGGCGACGAAGTCGGTCTCCGAGTCGAGCTCGATCATGACGCCGCCGTCGCCGGCGACCAGGCCCTCGGCGGTGGCGCGCTCGGCGCGCTTGCCGACGTCCTTGGCGCCCTTGATGCGCAGGAACTCGACAGCCTTCTCGAAGTCGCCGTCGTTCTCCTCGAGGGCCTTCTTGCAGTCCATCATGCCCGCGCCGGTCATCTCGCGCAGGCGCTTCACGTCAGCGGCGGTGTAGTTCGCCATCGTGTTGAATCCGTCCGTTTCAGGTACGTGTGCGGTGAGCGCCGTCCGGGCGGCCCTGCGCGGACCGCCCGGACGGGGTGGATCAGGAGTTGGCCGGAGCCTGCTCGCCGGTCGCTTCCGCGGTTTCGGTCGCGGCGGTCTCGGTCGCGGCGGCGGCCTCGGTCGCGTCGGCGGCGGCGGTCTCCGAGCCCGCGAGGAGCTCCTTCTCCCACTCGGCCAGCGGCTCGTCCGAAGCACCGGTCTCCGGCTTGGCGTCGGCCGAGGCGCCGTTGCGGCCGGAACGGGCCATCAGCCCGGCCGCGGCGGCCTCGGCGACGACCTTCGTCAGCAGCGCGGCGGAACGGATCGCGTCGTCGTTGCCCGGGATCGGGTAGTCGACCTCGTCCGGGTCGCAGTTGGTGTCGAGGATCGCGACGACCGGGATGTTGAGCTTGCGAGCCTCGCCGACGGCGATGTGCTCCTTCTTGGTGTCGACGATCCACACCGCGGACGGCACCTTGGCCATGTCCCGGATGCCGCCCAGGGTCTTCTCAAGCTTGTCCTTCTCGCGGGTCAGCGTGAGGATCTCGCGCTTGGTCAGCCCGGTGAAGCCGCCGGTCTGCTCCTGGGCCTCGAGCTCCTTCAGGCGCAGAAGGCGCTTGTGGACGGTCTGGAAGTTGGTCAGCATGCCGCCGAGCCAGCGCTGGTTCACGTAGGGCATGCCCACGCGCGCGGCCTCGTTGGCGATCGCTTCCTGAGCCTGCTTCTTCGTGCCGACGAACATGATCGTGCCGCCGTGCGCGACGGTTTCCTTGATGAACTCGTACGCACGGTCGATGTACGTCAGCGTCTGCTGCAGGTCGATGATGTAGATGCCGTTGCGCTCGGTGAAGATGTAGCGCTTCATCTTCGGGTTCCACCGACGGGTCTGGTGCCCGAAGTGCACGCCGCTGTCGAGCAGCTGCTTCATGGTGACGACGGCCATTGCCGGAATCACACCTTCTCTGTAGTCGCGCGCTCCCGCTGTCGGTGTTCGATCCGCCCGCGGAGGCGCTGTTCCGGTTAGTCGCCCCCGACCGGGAGGTCGTGGGCCCTGGTGCAGCAGCCGATGCCCGGACCCGCGGGTTCGGCAGAGCGAAACCCCAGGGACCGCCGGACACCGTGCGCCCCTCCGTCCGGGTTCCCGCCGAAGCGGCCCGTCCGGGGACGCGCGCACGTGCACGCGAAGTCAGCCCAGCGAGTGGACTGCGGAATTGATTCTACCCCCTGCCACCAGGCCCGCCCCTGCGGGCGGCCTTCGCCCGGCCCGGGGTTGTCCACAACCCCGTCCGCCTGTGGACAACTGCCGCTGAACAGCGGGTTCCGGTCGGGCGGTGGCCGAGGATGGGGACATGACCACTACGCGATCTTTTCCCGTTGCCGCTGCTGCTTCCCGGACTGCCGATTCTCCTGCGACATCCTTGTTGCGCGCGCCTTCGGCGCCGAGTTCTTCGCCCGCTGCCGGTTCCCCCGCCGATTCCCGCGCGGCTCGCCCGCTGCATTCGCCCTCGACACCGGGCACTTCGCCCATCGTCGCCGCTGCGGCCGGCCCCACCGGCTCCCGCACCGCATCCCCGCTGCGCACGCCCTCGACACCGAGCCGGGCCAGTTCAACGCCCTCCCCTGTTCCTCGCCCGGACAGAGAAGCGAGCAGCCACGCCGGTCCCTCGCCGGTCCCGTCTCCCCCGGATTCGGCTCACCCAGTAGTCCTGGCGACCGCCGCCCTGCTCACCCAGCACCCACCTGCGGCCGCAGCCCTGCTGAGCCCGGACGACGCGGTCCCGCCCGGTACCTGGACGGGTTCTCTCCCTCGAAGCGGCCGTCACCGCAGACCACCCGCCAGACCGCCCAGAATCCGCACCGCGCTCCGCCGCGTCTGGGCCCGCGCGACGTCCGCCGCCGGCACCGCCAACCGTTACGCCCTCTTCGTCTCCCGTCGGCTCCTCCGTCCTGCCCGCCCCAGACCCGCGGCCCTCTTGCCGAGCATCCGGATCTCCCTGCCCTGCGATTTCAGCTGGGGGCATCCACCCCTGCGCTTGGCCGGGGCAGGCGGCGATCTCCCGCCGTTCAGCCGCAAAAGCACCACCCGAACGTGGCTGATCCTGGCGACGGTCTTGACCCTGTCGGCGGGCTCAGCCGCCCTCTTCCACTCCCGAGCCGACGCCGCGCCCCTCCAGCCCGTTCCGGAAGAACCCGGCCGCCTCGCCTGGCCTCTGACGCCCCGCCCGCACGTCACCCGCAACTTCGAACCGCCCGCGACCCCGTTCGGCCCAGGCCATCGAGGCGTAGACCTGGAAGCCGCCGCCGGACAGCAAGTACTGGCCGCGGACAGGGGAGTGGTGGTCTTCGCCGGTCAGGTCGCAGGCCAGGGAGTTGTCGCCGTAGACCACGACGGCGGCCTCCACACGACCTACCTCCCGATCGCCCCGGCAGTCGCCGCCGGAGACCAGGTCTACCGCGGACAGCCGCTGGGAACCGCGGCCCCAGGCCATCCCGGCTGCCCGACCGCCGTCTGCCTGCACTGGGGAGCCCGCCGCGACACGGAATACATCGACCCGCTCGCCTTGGTCGGCGCCCCCGGCCGGGTACGCCTCAAGCCGTGGGCAGAAGGCCCGTAACACCAAGGAGGCCCCCGCCTCTCGCCGGCCGATCGATCCGAAGGAGGTCATCAGGCTCAAACCACCGCCACGTCGACCGTGGCCCGCACCGAACGCACGCGAGCACCGGACAGCGTCGCGGCAAAGGCAGTCGCCATTGCGCCGGGTGCGGAACCGGGGTTCAGCCGCTGGGTTGCTCCATCAGCTTGGCGCGCAGCCGCATCACCGCGCGGGTGTGCAACTGGCTCACGCGGGATTCCGTGACGCCGAGGACCTTGCCGATTTCCGCCAGGGTCAGGCTTTCGAAGTAGTAGAGGCTGACGACGATCTTGTCCCGGTCGGTCAGCTGCGCGATGGCTTCGGCGAGCTGACGGCGGTTGTCCTGGTCCACGAGGACGGCCACCGGGTCGACCGCGCCGTCGTCGGGGAGGGTGTCGACCAGCGAGCCGGCGTCTTTGCCCGCGGCGACCAGGTCTTCCAGCGCCACCACGCTGGTGAGGCGGAGCTGGCCGTAAAAGTCGCGCAGATCGTCGAGGCTGATGCCCATTTCGCCGGCGAGTTCGGCGTCGGTCGGGGTTCGGTGCAGGCGGGCGCCGAGGCGCTCCAGCGCGCGGGCCGTTTCCTTCGCCTTGCTGCGCACCGCGCGCGGTACCCAGTCCTGGGAGCGGAGGTCGTCCAGGATGGCGCCCCGGATGCGTTGCATCGCGTACGTCTCGAAGCGCAGGCCGCGTTCCGGATCGAACTTCTCGATCGCGTCGACCAGCCCGAAAATGCCTGACTGCACAAGGTCGCCGACGTCTACGTGTGTCGGCAGACCGGTGCCGACCCGGCCCGCGACGTACTTCACCAGCGGTGCGTAGTGCAGCACCAGCCGGTCGCGCGACGTCTGGTCCGGTTTGTCGGCGAACTGCTGCCACAGCGCCTGAATCCCCGCGTCGACGTCCTGAACAGGACGACCGTCCCCGTTGACGGCGTCCTGCACGCCGGGGCGTTCCGCCCCGGCTTCCGTGACCTGCGACGTGGAAGTCATTGCACGGTCGTTCTCGGCGTGCTGCTCAGTGTGGTCTCCGTGCTCGTGCGGATGCGCGTGCGCCGGCGGTTCGGCCCTGCCGTCCCCGGCCGAGCCGCCGCCGGCCTCTTCAGGCCCGCGGGTGTGCTCGGTCATGGATCGCCTTCAGCCGATCGACGGTCACATGAGTGTAGAGCTGGGTCGTGGCCAGCGTAGCGTGACCAAGCAGTTCCTGAACGCTCCGGAGATCGGCACCTCCTTCGAGCAGATGCGTCGCGGCGGAATGCCTTAGCCCGTGCGGCCCCATGTCCGTTGCGCCCGGCACCGCGGCCACCGCCTCGTGCACCACGCGGCGCGCCGCGCGCGGGTCGAGGCGCTTGCCGCGAACGCCCAGGAAAAGCGCCGTCAACGGCGTTTCCCCAGCCAGCGCGGGCCGTCCGTCCTCCAGCCACGCGGTCAGCGCCTCGGCCGCCGGGACGCCGAACGGAACTGTCCGCTCCTTGTCTCCCTTGCCCACCACCGAAACCACGCGGCGGGAAAAGTCCACGCTGCCGACGTCCAGTCCGCACAACTCCGACACCCGAATGCCGGTTGCGTACAGCAATTCGACCAACGCGCGGTCACGCAGAGCGATCGGATCCCGTTCGGCTGCCCCTTTCGCGGAGGCGTCCATGAGCGCGTCGGCCTGTTCGGCACGGAGCACTCCGGGCAAGGTCCGGTGCGTGCGCGGCGCGGCCAGCCGACCGCCCGGGTCCGACTTCAGCAAACCGGTGCGGTGCGCCCAAGCCGTGAAGGTGCGCGCGGCCGCGGCGCGGCGCGCGAGGGTGGTGCGCCCGGCGCCATCCGAGCGCTGCCCCGCGAGCCACGCCCGCAGCTGCGTGACGTCCAAGTCCTCAAAGCGCCGCGCGGGACGGTCGCCCTCCCCCGCGGTCAGGAACGCCAACAGCGAAACGACGTCGCCGACGTACGCGCGCACGGTGTGCGGAGACAGCCCACGCTCCAACGACAGATGCCGTTCGTAACCGGCCACCACCGACTCGGCGGACTCCGGCAATTCGGCGCGAAGTGCACGAAGATCGGGTCGTGGCGGGCGTTTCCGGTGTCCACCGGGACGCGGGACCGCGTCCTTGCGTGCACTCGCTGACGGCATGGCGATTACGCTGCGCGAACCATCGCCATTGGTCAAGCATCGCCACGCCCATCATCGGTTGGCCGTTCGGACGATCTGCCGCCAGCCGGTCTCGCCGCGCACCGCGAAGCCGTCGATTTCCAGTGCGGGCAACAAGGCGCGAACTCGGGAAACGGGCACTCCAGCGCTTTCCGCGACCTCCTCCGGAGCCCGGCCGGCCCGGGGAAGCAGCGCGTCGTAGACCCGTGACGCCTCCGGACCGAGATTGTCCGTGGGCCGCCGATGTGGCTCAACGGCCGGAGCCGCGGCGCCGAACCGGCCCACGGTCTCGAGCACCTCGTCAACTGACGTGACCAATGTGGCCTTGCAGTCCCGGATCAGCGCGTGGCAACCGGCTGAACTGCCCGAATGCACTGATCCCGGCAACGCCATCACGACCTTGCCGAGCGCGCCCGCGATCGTGGCGGTGTTGCGCGCACCGCTGCGGATCCCGGCCTCCACAACGACTGTGCCGTCGGTAAGGCCTGCGATAAGGCGGTTGCGCACCAGAAATCGATGGCGCGCGGGCGGCGTCTTCGGCGCGTACTCGCTGACGATCGCGCCGCCCTCGCCGACGATGCGGTCCAACAAGCCGCTGTTCCCCACGGGATAGGAATAGTCAACTGCGCAACCGAGCAGCGCGACAGTGACTCCGCCGCCACTGAGCGCACCTCGATGGGCGGCGGCGTCGATGCCCAGCGCGGCACCGGAGAAGACCGGTACTTGGCGGATCGCCAAGGCGTGGCCGATCTCGAGGGCGTTGTGCAGGCCGTAGTCCGTGGCCATCCGCGCGCCGACGACCGCCACCGCACGGTCCGCGACTTCGGCCAGGCTCGCGTCGCCGCGCACCCAGAGTCCGAGCGGCGCCGCCACGTGCTTCACGCCGTTTCCGGCTGCTACCGCCAGCGACAGCAGCGGCCACGCGGGCCATTCGTGGTCTTCGGGAACCACGAGCCGGGCACCGGCTTTGGCGGCCTCCTCAAGATCTCGTTCCGCGACCGTGGATTCCCGCCGTGCGGCCGTTTCGCGGAAAACCTTCTCAGGACAGTCCCCCGCCCGGACCCGTTCCGCGGCCTTGACCGGGCCGTGTTCGCCGACGAACTCCAGCAGGTGCGGCGCCGGTGGTTCAGCGACGCCGAGCAGATACGCGCGGGCGAGCCGTTCGGAGTCGGTCGCCGCTGTGGTGTCCTCGACGGCCACGCTCACGCCGCACCTCTTCGGCCACCAGGGTTTTCGGAGCGGACGACGGCGAGGTGGCGGTGCAGCGCCAACCGTTCTCGGACCCGGACCGGATCGTGTTCGGGGCGGATTTCCCGGCGCCGGACCGGATGCAGATGCCGGACGATCTTGTGCTGCGGCGTCTTCGGCCTGCGGTGCCGGGTGCGCTGGGACGAGGACGGGACGGCTCGGTCGGACATGGTGCTTTCCTTTCGTCGGAGGTTCCGGACGGGCGGGTTTGCCTGGCCGGGTTGGGACATCTGGTCGGGCTCCAGCGGGCTGGGGCGGGCAGGTTTCGGGCTCGCTGCAGGCACAGCGCGTGTGGCCGTCGGTCTGACGGTCTCGGTGCACGGCTGAGCAGGCATCAGAACCGCCGCGGTCGGGCCGTCCGCCGAGGCGACGCTCAGCGGCGCGGTTCCGATGACGTCCGCCACGTGGCATCGGCCTGACGGCGCCGGGCAGGATGCGCTCGCCCGTGTCGGCGTGAGCCTCCGGAGGCGAGGGCATCGCGAACGGCTTCGAGCTGATCCGGTCGGGACGGACCGTCCGTCCGTCCGGGGCTGGAGTTGCCGTGGATTCGGCGCGCGGGGTCGGTCAGCCGGTTTTGCGTTCCCGGAAGTCCAGGGCTGCGGTGACGTGGTCGGCGTCGGGTTGGGGCAGGGCTGCCAGATCGGCCAAAGTCCAGGCGATGCGCAGGCATCTGTCGGCTCCCCGGGCGGTCAGCAAACCCCGGTCGAGGGCTCGGTCCAGGACTGCGGTGGCGGGTGGCGGCAGGGCGAAGTCTCGGCGCAGGACGGGGCCAGGGACTTCGGTGTTGGATTGCCAGCCGTGTTCGTGCCAGCGGTGTTTGGCTCGGTCGCGGGCGGCTTGTACTCGGGCTCGGACGGTCGAGGACGGTTCGGGGGTGGTGGATTGGTGGGCGGAGATCGCGGTCAGGGGGCGTAGGCGGACGCGGAGGTCTACTCGGTCCAGGAGAGGGCCGGAGAGGCGCGACAGGTAGCGGCGGCGAGTGGTTACTGAGCAGGTGCAGTCGGTTTCCCGGGGTGGCGCGCAGGGGCAGGGGTTGGTGGCCAGGACCAGTTGGAACTGGGCGGGATAGCGGACGACGCCCTTCGCGCGGGCGATGCGGACTTCGCCTTCCTCCATGACGGTGCGGAGCGAGTCGAGGCGTTGGTTGCCGAATTCGCAGGCCTCGTCCAGGAAAAGCACACCTCGGTGGGCCCGGCTGATGGCGCCGGGAGCGGCCAGGCCGGTGCCGCCGCCGATGAGGGCCGGGGGGCTGATCGAGTGGTGTGGGGCGACGAAAGGCGGGACTGTCACCAGGGGCGACGACTTGGACAGGGAGCCGTCTACCGAGTGGATGGCGGTTACTTCCAGGGACTCGGCTGGAGAGAGATCCGGCAGCAGGCCGGGGAGGCGTCTGGCCAGCATGCTTTTGCCGACGCCGGGCGGGCCGGCGAGCAGGAGGTGGTGGCCGCCTGCTGCGGCGACTTCCAGGGCCCATCTGGCTTCTGGCTGGCCTACTACGTCGGCCAGGTCGGGGACTTCCGCGGGGGCGGCGACCGTGGGAGCGGCGGGGAGTTCCAGGTCGGCTTCGTCTTTGAGCCAGGCGATCAGTTCGGCCAGGCGGGTTACTCCGGAGACTTCCAAGCCGTCCACCAAGGCGGCTTCGACCAACGACTCAGTGGGCACTACGGCGCGTTCGTGGCCTGCGGCTTTGGCGGCCAGCAGACCGGGAAGGACGCCGCGTACCGGGCGGATTCGGCCGTCCAAGGCCAGTTCGCCGAGGAGGATCGTGTGCAGGAGTTTCCTGGCTGGAACGGCGCCGATGGCCGCCAGGACAGCGGCGGCGATGCCCAGGTCGTAGCCCGAGCCCATTTTGGGCAGGTTGGCTGGGGAGAGGGCCAGCGTGATCTTGCCGTCCGGCCAGGATTGGCCGGAGTTGCGGACTGCGGAGCGGACTCGGTCTTTCGCCTCGCGGAGGCCGGCGTCGGGCAGGCCGACCAGGGTTACTCGGCTCAGGCCGCCGCCTAGGTCGGCTTCGATTTCCACTACCCGGCCTTCGATGCCGAGCAATGCGACGGACCAGGTTTTGGCGTGCGGCATCAGAAAGCACCTATCAGGTGCCGGACGACGGGCTCTTCGCCGTCGGGAGCGTAGACAGTCACGACGTCATAGCGGATGCGGCACCAGCCGACCCGGTGTTCCTTGAGCCAGCGCATGGCGGCTCGGTGGACGCGGTCGATCTTGTCCGGCGTGACGGATTCGGCCGGGGTGCCGTATTCGGTGCTGGAGCGGGTTTTGACTTCGCAGAAGATCACCCGGTCGCCTTCGGAAAGGACCAGGTCCAGCTCGCCCTCGCGGCAGTGCCAGTTCCGGCTGAGCAGGACCATGCCGGCGGCCTGGAGATGCCGGGCGGCGAGGTCCTCGCCCCAGCGGCCGAACGTCCGGCGCCAGGCCGCGCCAGGGTGCGGGCCGTCGTTCATGGTGTCCCCCTCGGACAGCGCGAGCACCGTCGATCACGGTGCGTGTGTTGTCACGATCGCAGCGTGATCAAACCCAGCGCCAGGGGGATCCGGAGCAGCTGTGGATAACCCGGGGGTTGTGGATCAGAACTGGTCTGAGGAGGTGAGAGCCAGGTGGATTGTCAGTGTGGTGTGCGGGGGGGAGAGAACGACGAAGGCCACCCGGGCGAAGTGCCGGGTGGCCTCGTGGCGAAAGCAAGCAGTGGGGTCAGCCCGAGAACGGGCCGTCCTCGGGGAGCCGCAGGTCGGGTTTGTCGAGTTCTTCGACGTTGACGTCCTTGAAGGTGATGACCCGGACGTGCTTCACGAACCGGGCGGGGCGGTACATGTCCCACACCCAGGCGTCCGACATGCGCACCTCGAAGTACACCTCGCCGCCGCCGTCGCGGACCTGCACGTCCACCGCGTTGGCCAGGTAGAACCGCCGCTCGGTCTCCACCACGTACGAGAACTGGCCCACTATGTCGCGGTACTCGCGGTACAGCGAGAGCTCCATCTCGGTCTCGTACTTCTCGAGATCCTCTGCGCTCATGAAATCCGCGCCCCTCCTCGCGTTCGTCCTGCTCCGGCGGCGGAGCGTTCATTCTTACCCACCGAGCGGCCCGGGGCACGGACCGGCCCGCCCGCTTTTTCCAGGGCATTCTCCAGTGCAGCGTAGGTGAGCACGACCGGATGCGGGGCAGTGAGTCCGTGCGCGAGGGCGACAGTGGCGACATTCGTGTAGGACCAGCGGTGCACCGGGCTCGGGCCGTGCTCACTCAGCGCAGCCAGATGGTCCGAGGTGCTGTAGCCCTTGTGCACGTCGAAGCCGTATGCCGGCAACTCTTCGTGCAGGCCGGCCATGATCCGGTCCCTCGTCACCTTCGCCAGGACCGACGCCGCCGCGATGCTCGCGACGCTGCGGTCTCCCTTGATCACCGCGACATTCGGCGCGGGAATGCCGGGAACGGGGAAACCGTCGGTGAGGACGTAGCCGGGATGGGTGCGCAGTCCGGCGACGGCGCGGCGCATGCCTTCCAGGTTCATCACCCGGATGCCGAGCAGGTCCACCTGCTCGGAAGGAATGACGATCACCGAGTAGTCGAGGGCGCGTTGCAGAACCCGGTCGTAAACCCGGTCCCGGGCCTTCGCGGTGAGCATTTTCGAATCGGTCAGCTCGGGCAGGCGCGCACCGTCGCCGGGACGGAGCACGCAGGACGCCACCACAAGCGGGCCCGCGCAGGCTCCGGCACCGGCTTCGTCCACGCCGGCGACCGGGCCGAGGCCGCGTCGTTCGAGTGCGCCTTGCAGACCCCAGAACAGCTCGCCGCGCACCACAGCACGCGGCGGGCGCAGCGGTTCTGCCGGAGTGCGGGGAGGAGGGAGAGTCACCGAAACACCACCCGGGAGTCGCGGACGACGGAGCGCACCGCTTACCGTCTCCGGCCGGCCGCCTTGCGGAGGCCTGCCTTCAACCGGCGTCCGACGAAGAGCGTCGGCACCGCGGTGGCGAAACCGATGCCGAGCGGCAGCCCCTGCTGCCACGCGGGTGCGCCGAGCGCGACCGGCTGGGCGTTCTCCTGCGGATTGTGGTCCGAGATCCCGCCCCAGCGGCTCGGCGGCAGCACGATCACGCGGGCCTTGCCGATGACGTCGTCGACCGGCACCGCGCCGTTCGGTCCGCCGCCGCCCTGATAGCGCGAGTCGGCGGAGTTGTTGCGGTTGTCGCCCATCACCCAGAGCGCGCCCTGCGGGACCTTCACCGGGGCGAACGGCTCCTGCACGCGGTGGTGGTCGTCTTCCCAGTGGATGTAGGGCTCGTCGAGGGCCTTGCCGTCGACGATCACCCGGTTGCGGTCGTCGCAGCACTGGACGGTCTGGCCGCCGGTGGCGATGACGCGCTTGACGAAGTCCCGCTCGTCCGGCGGCGCGAAGCCGACCAGCGAGCCGAGGCCGCGCAGCGCGCGCACGACGATGTTGCTCGACTCCTGCGGCGCGATCTCGTTCTCGGTCCACGCGGGCGGGCCCTTGAACACGATCACGTCCCCCGGGGAGGGGTCAGTGAAGTCGTAAGTGACGCGATCGACCAGGATCCGGTCGCCGGTGCAGCTCGGGCAGCCGTGCAGCGTGGACTCCATGGACCCCGACGGGATCATGTAGACCTTGGCGAGGAACGCCTGGATCAGGATCGTGAGCACCAGGGCGATCACGATCAGGATCGGCAGTTCCTTCCAGAACGACCGCTTTTTCGAGGACTTGCCCCGCCGGTGCGACCCCCGACGCCCGCCGGACCGTTCCTGGTCCTCGTCCGGGCGTTCGGGGCCGTCCTCATCGGCGTTCCGCGACACAGGTTCGACCACGTCGCCAGGCTACCGGTAACCGGCTCGTCACTCAGGAGGCGGAGGTGGTCTCGCGGTTCTCGCGGCGCTCCTTGATCTTGGCCTTCTTGCCGCGCAGCTCGCGCAGGTAGTACAGCTTCGCCCGGCGGACGTCGCCGCGCTTGAAGACCTCGACCTCGGCCAGGTTCGGCGAGTGCACCGGGAAGGTGCGCTCGACGCCGACGCCGAACGAAACCTTGCGCACGGTGAAGGTCTCCCGGATGCCGCCGCCCTGACGGCGGATCACGACGCCCTGGAAGACCTGGTTGCGCTCGCGGTTGCCCTCGATGACGCGGACGTGCACCTTGAGCGTGTCGCCGGGGCGGAAGTCCGGGATGTCGGAACGCAGTGACTGCGCGTCCAGCGCGTCCAGGGTGTTCATCGGTGGTCCGTCCTCGTATTCGTGTGGCTTACGTACAGCTTGAGCGCACAGTCAAAGTCACTGTGACTAACCCAGGGCTGATGGCATTCACGGTTGGCTTCGCGGTACTTGACATCCGCCTGAGGCGCATGTCAAGAACAAAGCGTCACACCAACTGATTCATTATGGCAGAGGCCCCCGGAGACCTCGCACGGGGCCTATCCGGGCTGGTCGTCCAGCCCGTCGAGCACCTCGCGGTCCCGTTTGTCCAGGCTCCCCTCGGGCAGCTGGGCCAGCAGATCCGGCCGCCGCCGCGCGGTGCGTTCCAGCGCCTGGTCGCGCCGCCAGCGGTCGATGAGCGCGTGGTTGCCCGAGCGCAGCACGTCCGGAACCGCCAGGTCGCGCCACACCTCCGGGCGGGTGTAGCTGGGGCCTTCGAGCAGGCCGTCGGAGAACGAGTCCTCGGCAGCCGACCGTGCGTTGCCGAGCACGCCGGGCAGCAGCCGGACCACGGCCTCGACGATCACCAGCACCGCGGCCTCGCCGCCGACCAGCACATAGTCGCCGATCGAGACCTCGTCGACCGGCATCCGGCGGGCCGCGTCGTCGACGACCCGCTGGTCGATGCCCTCGTAGCGGCCGCAGGCGAACACCAGATGCTTTTCCGCGGCGTAGGAGTGCGCCAGCTCCTGGGTGAACGGCTTGCCCGCCGGGGTCGGGACCACGAGCCGGGTCCCGTCGCCGCACACGTCGTCCAGCGCCGGGCCCCAGATCTGCGGCTTCATGACCATGCCGGGGCCGCCGCCGTACGGCGCGTCGTCGACCGCGCGGTGCACGTCATGGGTCCAGTCGCGCAGGTCGTGCACGCCGACCTCGATGAGGCCGCGGTCGATCGCCCGGCCCAGCAGCGCGGCGCGCAGCGGGTCGAGGTACTCGGGGAAAATGGTGACGACGTCGATGCGCAAGCGGTTACCAGTTCCAGTACTCGGTGGCCTCGGCGTGCCACGGGCTCGGGACGTCCTGGTCGATCGCGAAGGCCATGCCGAGCCCCTTCGCGATCTTGATGCTGCGGTGCAGGGTCTTGCGGATCGGCGACCCGGCGGGCAGCCCGTTGTCGTCCGACCAGGTCTCGGTCTGCGTGACGCAGGTGCGCGCTCCGAAACGGGCGTTCGAGCACGGAGCCGGCGCGCCCCACGTCTGCAGGTGCTCGAAGTGGACGACCTTGCCCGAGCTCTTCTCGGTGATCGTCCCGCGCGCGACGAGCCGGTAGTCGGTGGACGGCACGGTCCAGCGCACGTAGTGCTGGCGGCCGCCGTCGGACGGGATCGGCGTGCAGGTGGAGCCGGTGCACACGGATTCTTCGGTGACCCGCTCCGTGTAGTACGTGCCGTTGCCGTCCCAGCCGTCGATCAGCACCCAGTCGCCCGAGCGGACGAAGTGCTCGGCGGTCGCGGGCGGCCACGTGACCGGGTCGCCCCAGGTGATCTGCGATTCGGTGGCCGACTGCGGAGACCAGGCCCACTGGAACGCCTTCTCCCCCGGCGGCGCGTACTGGCCGGCGCTGCGCTGGAACATCAGCGAAAAGTCGCCGTACACCGGCGAAGCGGCCTGCGCGGACGGCGCGGCGAAAGCGGTGGCCAGAACGGCTGCGAAGACAGCCTTCGTCCAGAACTTCACGAGCTCCCCCTCAGTCAGCGTCGAGGAGGCCTTCGGGCGGATCGAGCACGACCCGGCCCCCCGCGACATCCACCACCGGAACGATGGCGCGGACGAAAGGTACCAAGACCGAGCGTCCGTCATGATCGAGTTCGAGCAATTCCCCGGCGGGCGAGTGGACCACTTCGACGACCTTGCCCACGACCGTCCCGTCGGCCAGTTCGGCACGAAGCCCGGCCACCTCGTGGTCGTAGAACTCGTCCGGGTCGCCGGTGGGCGGCAGCGAGTCGGTGTCCGCCAGCAGCAGGGCACCGCGGAGGGTTTCCGCGACGTCGCGCGTGAGCACTTCCTCGAAACGCACCAGCAGCCGCCCGCTGTGTTCGCGGGCGGCTGCGATGGTGAGTTCTCTCGTGCTGCCGTCGCGCAGCTTCGTCGTGACGACCGCACCGATCGCGAACCGCTGCTGCGGCGAATCCGTGCGCACGTCGACCGCGAGCTCGCCGCGGATGCCGTGCGCCTTCGCGATACGGCCGACTACGACGTCCATACCTGACCGTTTCCGAGAATCTCGGGTCAGCGATCGGTGTCGACGACGTCCACGCGGACGCCTCGGCCGCCGATGCCGCCCATCACGGTGCGCAGAGCGGTCGCGGTGCGCCCGCCCCGGCCGATCACCTTGCCGAGATCGTCGGGGTGGACGTGCACCTCAAGCGTGCGGCCACGACGCGTGGTCAGCAGCTCGACCCGGACCTCGTCCGGGTTGTCGACGATCCCGCGCACCAGGTGCTCGAGGGAGTCGGCGAGGAAGCTCACTCGGACTTCTCGCCCTCAGCGGCTTCCGCCTTCTCGGCCTCGGCCTTCTTCGGGGCCGACTTCTTCTTCGGCGTGGTGGCCTCGGTGGAGGGCTCCTCGCCGGCCGCGGCCAGCGCCGCGTTGAACAGGTCCTGCTTGGACGGCTTCGGCTCGGCCACCTTCAGGGTGCCCTCGGCGCCCGGCAGGCCCTTGAACTTCTGCCAGTCGCCGGTGATCTCGAGGATGCGCTGGACCGGCTCGGTCGGCTGCGCGCCGACGCCCAGCCAGTACTGCGCCCGCTCGGTGTCGACCTCGATGAAGCTCGGCTCTTCCTTCGGGTGGTACTTGCCGATCGTCTCGATGGCCTTGCCGTCCCGGCGGGTCCGCGCGTCGGCGATGATGATGCGGTAGTACGGCGCACGGATCTTGCCGAGGCGCTGCAGCTTGATCTTGACGGCCACGGGTGTGGGTACTCCTCAGTGCTGTGTGGTGCAGGGCGCGCGCCGAACCCGTGGGGACAGGCTTGCGGCGCCCGGAGGTCAGGAGCTTCCACACGGCGAGAGGGTCCGGCGGAAGCGGGCAAGCAAACATTCTGCCAGATGCCCGTCGCCGTGCCCGCACAAGGCCCCGGTTAGACGTGCGTGACCAGCGTCAGAAGGACGCGAGGCCGAGCGCGCCGAGCAGGATCGCGACCGCGGGCAGGAAGTTGTTGACCGCGTGCGCGACGATGCTGCCCGCCAGCCGTCCGGTGGACAGCCGGGCCAGCCCGATCGGGATGGAGATCACCAGCAGCAGCGTGGTGCGCAGCGGTTCCAGGTGGCTGGCCGCGAAGACCGCGGTGGACAGCAGGAACGCGGCGACCCGGCCCCAGCGCTCGCTGCGCCACTGCAGCCGCTCGACCGCACCCCAGAGCAGGCCGCGGTAGATGATCTCCTCGCAGATCGGCCCGAGCAGCCACAGGTAGCCGAACATCACCGCGGCGGCGGGCACGGACATCTTGCGGTCGTCGACCAGCGCGCTGATCGCCGACGTCGCGTCCGCCGAGCCGACCAGCTGGGTCCACACGTAGGCGCTCAGCGAGGTGAGCACGAGGCCGAGCATGCCGAATTTGAGCCCGGTCCAGACGTCCGCCCAGCGCCATTCGAGCCGCAGGTCGAGTTTCGGGCCGTTGCCGCGCACGACGGTGATCAGCACCGCGACGCCCGCGGCGATCATGGTGGGCAGCATCGTGCCGAGCAGCACCGTGCCGATCGGCAGGGGCCGGCCCGGAGCCGTCGGGCCGGCGAGCGCGCCGATGAACGCGGCCGACGCCAGCAGCACCGCCTCGACCAGCAGGAACGCCCCGAATCCCCAGCGATGAGCCGGGAACGCGGTCGGTTCGGCCACGAAGTCCTCCGGGGAGAGCGCACGAGAGAGTGGTTCACGGGGCTGTGATGTGGTCACGCCCGCCTCCCCGTGCTCGCTCTGCTCACCGGTCGAGCCTAGCGGCCGAAATGGTTTCGCACAGTACTCGAGCGGTCACCGGTTTCCGTCAATGTCCGGTGAAGAGAAGGACGGCGGGCGGCAGGTTGTTGGCCGCGTGCGCGAGCACGCTCGCCGAGGTCCGGCCGGAAAACTGCCGCGCCAGCCCGAGGACAAGACCCTGTCCGAACAGCGCGATCGTGCGCGTGGTCTCGCCGTGCAGCAGCGCGAACACCAGCGAGGTGAGCACGAGCACCACCCACGGCGGGATCTTGTAGTGCAGCAGGGCGTTCCACAGCGCACCGCGCAAAAGGAGTTCCTCGGTGAGCGGGACGGCGATCACCAGCACCAGCGCGGTCGCGATCAGCCAGACCGGGCTGCCGCCGGACACGTCGGGCAGGTCGGTGAGCGGGCTGTCGGACACCTCGTCGCCGCCGAAGACCGCTATTTCGGCGGCGTTCAGCACGAAGCCGACGACGAGCGCGAGCAGGCCGCAGGCGAGGCCGATGCGGAGATCGCGGCCGCGGGTGCGAAGTCCGAAGTCGCGTTCGAGGCCAGAGCCGTACCGCAGCGAGGCGATCGCCGGGCCGAGGCCGAGGATCAGGTTCGGCAGGAACGCCAGCAGCAGCAACGGTCCCGCGTACGCCTCGACCGGGTCGTCGTCGCCGACGTGCCGGTTGAAGGCGGCCGCGGTGAGGAGGGTGACGAGGTAGTAGCCGGCTACGCCGAAAAAGAACGCGGCGAATGCCCAATGGGCGCCCAGAATTCGCTTTCCCCCACCGTCTTCGGCCACGGGTTCACGCTATGTGCCTGTGTTGTGGCGCATCGAGGCGGGGTCGTCTCGCGATCGCTGCCGGGAATGCGCCCCAATGTGGCATTGGGTGCGTCTGACGCACCGAACGCCACATTGGGTGCGTTCAGCGCAACCAACGCCGCATTGGGGACGTCTCCCGCACCGAACGCGGTCCGAGGTCGTCAGTGGAAGACGGTGCCGCCCAAGACGATGTGCGTCGGGTGGTGCAGCGCGGCCAGGTCGGCGCGCGGGTCGTCGGCGTAAACGATCAGGTCGGCTGGGGCACCGTGCTCGATGCCGGGGTGGCCCAGCCATTCGCGCGCTTCCCAGGAAGCACTCGCGAGAGCCTGCGTACGCGACATGCCCGCGCGGTGGAGTGCTTCGACCTCGTCGGCGATACGGCCGTGCGCGACCATGCCGCCCGCGTCCGTACCCGCGAAGACGCGTACGCCCGCTTCGACCGCTGAGGACACCATCTCGCCCACCCCGGCGTGCAGTGCGCGCATGTGGGCCGCGTACGTCGGGTACTTGCCTGCCTTGTCCGCGATGCCCGGGAAGTTCTCGATGTTGATGAGCGTGGGCACGAGCGCGACGTCGCGGCGCGCGAGTTCGGCGAGTTGGTCTGGCGACAGTGCGGTGCCGTGCTCGAGACAGTCGATGCCCGCGCCGATCAAGCCCGGCAACGCCGCTTCGCCGAACACGTGCGCTGTGACGCGTGCGCCGAGGTCGTGGGCGATGCGGATGGCTTCGGCCAGCACGTCGTCCGGCCACAGCGGTGCGAGGTCGCCTTGGCCGCGGTCGATCCAGTCGCCTACGAGCTTGACCCAGCCGTCGCCGTCGCGGGCCTGTTCGGCGACGGCTTCGGGCAGCAGGGCCGGGTCGTCCAGCTCGATCGCGAAGCCGGGGATGTACCGCTTCGGCAGCGCCAGGTGGCGTCCGCAGCGGATGATCGTGGGCAGGTCGGCACGGGATTGCAGCGGCCGGACGTCGAGCGGCAGGCCGCAGTCGCGGATCAGCAGGGTGCCCGCGTCGCGGTCGGTCGCGGCCTGGTCCGCCGCCTCCTCCACCGACAGTCCGCCGCGCGGGCCGAGGCCCGGGTGGCAATGCGCGTCGACCAGCCCGGGGACCACGAATCCGCCGGCGGACAGCGTTTCCGCGCCGGGAACCGGCTCGAACGACAGCTTTCCGTCCTGGATCCAGAGGTCACGCGGTTCGCCGTCGGGCAGGACGGTGCCGGAAAGGTGCAGCGGGCTCAATTGTTCTTCGGGTCCTTCGGCAGCTTGAACTTGGACGGGTCGAAGCCGGGCACGTCGTTCATGCCGCCGAGCTGGGACAGGTCCGGCATCCCGCCGGGCATCCCGCCGCCGGGGGGCAGCATCGGCATGCCGCCGGGCATCCCGCCGCGCATCTTCGGCTGCGTGGGGCCCTTCTTGCCCTTCTTCCCCTTCTTGCCCTTGCGGTTCTTGCTCCCGCCGCCTCCGCCGCCGAAGCCGAACCGGCCCGCCATCTGCGCCATCATCTTGCGCGCCTCGAAGAAGCGGTTGACCAGGTCGTTGACCTCGCGGACGGTCACGCCGGAGCCGTTCGCGATGCGCAGCCTGCGCGAGCCGTTGATGATCTTCGGGTCGGCGCGCTCGGCGGGCGTCATGCCGCGGATGATCGCCTGGAGCCGGTCGAGCTGCTTGTCGTCGACCGCGGCGAGCTGGTCTTTCATCTGGCCTGCGCCGGGCAGCATGCCGAGCAGGTTGCCGATCGGGCCCATCTTGCGCACGGCGAGCATCTGCTCGAGGAAGTCCTCCAGCGTGAGCTGCCCGCTGGTGAGCTTCTGCGCGGCCTGTTCGGCCTGCTCCTGGTCGAAGTGCTGTTCGGCCTGCTCGATCAGGGTCAGCACGTCGCCCATGCCCAGGATGCGCGAGGCCATCCGGTCCGGGTGGAACGTGTCGAAGTCTTCGAGCTTTTCGCCGTTGGACGCGAAGAGGATCGGCTGGCCGGTGACCTCGCGGACGGACAGCGCCGCACCACCGCGGGCGTCGCCGTCGAGCTTCGTGAGCACCACGCCGGTGAAGCCGACGCCGTCGCGGAACGCCTCGGCCGTGGTGACCGCGTCCTGACCGATCATGGCGTCGACCACGAACAGGACTTCGTCCGGCTGCACGGCCTCGCGGATGTCCGCGGCCTGCTTCATCAGCTCTTCGTCGACACCCAGCCGGCCCGCGGTGTCGACCACGACGATGTCGTGCTGCGCGTGCTTGGCCTCTTCGATCGCGCGGCGGGCGACGTCGACCGGGTCGCCGACGCCGTTGCCCGGCTCGGGCGCGAACGTGGTGACGCCCGCGCGCTCGCCGACGATCTGCAGCTGGTTGACCGCGTTCGGCCGCTGGAGGTCGCAGGCGACCAGCATCGGCGCGTGGCCCTGCTTCTTCAGCCACATCGCCAGCTTGCCTGCCAGCGTCGTCTTGCCCGCGCCCTGGAGACCGGCGAGCATGATCACCGACGGCGGGTTCTTCGCCAGGTTCAGCCGCCGCGTCTCGCCGCCGAGGATGCCGACGAGCTCCTCGTTGACGATCTTCACGACCTGCTGCGCGGGGTTCAGCGCCTGGGAGACCTCGGCGCCCTTCGCCCGGTCCTTGATCTTCGCGATGAACGCCTTGACCACCGGGAGCGCGACGTCCGCTTCCAGCAGCGCGATGCGGATCTCGCGCGCGGTGGCGTCGATGTCGGCGTCGGACAGCCGGCCCTTGCGCGAGAGCGACTGCAGGGCCGAGGTGAGCCGATCGGAGAGGGTGTCGAACACGGGGGTGCACGCTCCAGCTGGGTCGAAAGTTCGCGTGCCGGGCGGTGCTCGGCACCCCCGGCATCTTCCGAGGGTAGCCGCCCCGGCCGCCCGGCCTTCACGGGTACGGGAAGGGTACTACGCGTGCGCGTATTAATTGACCGCGCGGCAACAGGTCAACCAGGCGAAAACCTCTCGCACTGGCTCGGAAATTAAGTAAACATAGGCGTATGACATCAGCTACTGCCCGGCGTCCGACGCTCGCCGAACCGGCAGGCGACGAGGACGAACAGGTCCCGTTCCGCCGCATCGCGGGCCTGTTCCGGCCGCACCGGCGGGCGCTGGCCGGGCTGTGCGCCCTGCTGGTCGTGCAGGCCGGGCTGGGCGTCACCTCGCCGTTCCTGCTGCGCGAGATGCTGGACGACGCGCTGCCGCACCGCGACGCCCTGCTGGTCAGCCTGCTGGCGGCCGGGATGATCGCCGCCGCGCTCGGGTCCGGCGCGCTGAGCGTGCGGACCACCGGGCTGTCCAACACCATCGGCCAGCGCGTGATGAACGAGCTGCGGGTCGCGGTGTACAGCCATCTGCAGCGGATGTCGCTCGGCTTCTACACCCGGACCAAGACCGGCGAGGTGCTGTCGCGGGTGTTCAACGACATCGGCGGCGTGGACAACGTCGTGACCGGGACCGCCGCGTCGATCGTGCAGAACGGCACCACGGCGCTGGCGATCGCGGTGGCGATCCTGGTCATGGACTGGCAGCTGGCGCTGTTGGCGCTGGTCGTCGTGCCGTTGTTCCTGCTGTTCACGCTGCGCCTCGGCGGCAAGCAGCGGAAGCTCGCCCGCGGCCGGACCCGGCGGATGGCGCGGCTGACCACGATCGTCGAGGAATCGCTGTCGGTCACCGGCGTGCTGCTGGCGAAGACGATGGGCAACGCGAAGCTGATGCGCGACCGGTTCGCCGAGGAATCACGCGAGGTCGCGGCGCTGGAGCGCAGTGCCGCGCTGGCCGGACGGTGGCAGCGCGCGGCGCGGTCGATGAGCCTGACGATCATCCCCGCGCTGGTCTACTGGGCAGCCGGACTGGAACTCGCCGGCGGCGCGGCGCCGATCTCGCTGGGCACTGTCGTCGCGTTCACCAGCATGGTGAACCGGCTGCTCGCTCCGGCGACCGCGATGCAGACGGTTGGCCAGAACGTCTCGTCGGCGAAGGCGCTGTTCGGGCGGATCTTCGAGGTGCTCGATCTGCCGGTGGAGATCGGCGACCGGCCGGGCGCGCGAACGCTGCGTCCGAGCGGCGGAGCGGTTTCGATGCGCGGAGTGTCGTTCCGCTACGCCGACGAGGGGCCGTGGACGTTGCGCGACATCGATCTCGACGTGCCCGCAGGGACGACGACGGCGTTGGTCGGGTCGACGGGTTCGGGCAAGACGACGCTCGCTTACCTGGTGGCGCGGTTGTATGAGGTGACTGAGGGAAAGGTGTGCGTGGATGAGACGGACGTCCGGGATGTCACGCTCGCGTCGCTCGCCGCCGGGGTCGGTCTGGTGTCGCAGGAGACGTATCTGTTCCACGCTTCGGTGCGCGAGAACCTGCGGTTCGCGAAACCGGACGCCACCGACGAGGAGCTGGAGAACGCCGCGAAGGCCGCGCACATCCACGACACGCTGGCCGCGCTGCCGGAGGGGTATGACACCGTCGTCGGGGAACGCGGCTACCGGTTTTCCGGCGGCGAGAAGCAGCGGATGGCGATCGCGCGGATCCTGCTGCGCAATCCGCCGGTGCTGATCCTGGACGAGGCGACGAGTTCGCTGGACAACCGCACGGAACGCGCGGTGCAGGCGGAACTGGACCGGCTCGCCGCGGGCCGCACGACGATCGCGATCGCGCACCGGCTGTCCACAGTGGAGCACGCGGACCAGATCGCGGTGCTGGACGCGGGACGGATCGTCGAGCGGGGGACGCACGCGGAACTGCTCGCTTCCGGCGGCAGGTACGCCGCGCTGGTGCGGGGAGAAACCGCCTAATCTGGCCTTATGCAGACCGAATCCGCCGATGAGCTGGCGACGCTGGCCCGTGCGGTGCGCGAGGGCGTCGGGCGGCTGAACTGGCGGATGCGCTCCGAGGCGGGCTCGCCCGCCCCGGGACCGGCGGTGCTGGCGGTGCTGTCGCGGCTGTACCGGGGCGGCACGCACACGCCGGGCGAGCTGGCCGAGGCCGAGCGGATCCATCCGCAGTCGCTGACGCGGATCCTGGCCTCGCTGGCCGAACGCGAGTGGATCACGCGCACCCCGGATCCGGCGGACGGGCGGCGGTCGCTGATCGAGATCACCCCGGCCGGGCTGCGGGAACTGCGCGGCTACTCGATCGCGCGGGAGAACTGGCTGGCCGCGGCCGTCGAACGGACGCTGAGCCCCACCGAACAGGAACTGCTGCGGCTCGCGGCGGGACTGCTGACGCGGATCGCGGATTCCTGAGGCCGGGGAGTTCCGGGGCGGCCGCTCCCCACGGCCGTCCCCGGAACCGTGGCGGAAGAGCTCACCTCCCCAGGAGGCCTTCCGCCGCGGGCACGCGGAGCGGTTCCCCCTCGACCACCCGGCGTTGGGGAGAAGTCTGCCGTCCGGGACCGGGCGCGCGGCAGCGTGAAGTCCCTCAATCGGGACTGAGTAGGACTACTCAAACGCGGGTGTCGGGTCCCGCGGAGTCGCTCGTGAACTCGAAGAGCGGTTCGGCGTCGGCCAATTCCTCGGCGGAGCAGCTGACCGCGCAGGCGGCGGCTTGGAGGACTTCGGTGAGGACCTCGACCTCGGACGGCGAGACCGTGGCGAGGGCGGGGTTGCGGACGTCCATGCGGCCGGCCAGGCCGGCCAGGGCGTGGGAGAGCGCGTGCTGCCCGGCGACCAGCTGAGTGACCACTTCGGAGAGTTCGCTGAGGGTGGCGGCGGATCCGTCGCCGCGGAGCAGGGCGGAGAGTTCTTCGGCGCAGGTGCGGAGGTGCCCGGCCACGACTGTCGGGGGCAGCGAAAGCTCCGGCAGGTTCTCGTGCCCTCGCACCGCGTTCACCTCGCCCCCTTGCTCGGACCTGCCATCCTGCCACCGGAATCGGGGTTGTCGCCTCCGACACCCCGGATGGGTGAGCCCGGATGGCGCAATCCGGCCGGGTCTGCCTGGCCGTTCGTCCGTGAAGGACTCCTTGAGGGAATCTGATTCCCTCAAGGAGTCCTTCACGGAGCGTCAGGCGACGGCGGCCAGGACGGCGTCGGTGATCGCGGTGCGCCACGCCGGGGTGACGTGGCCGGAGCGCGGCGAGAGGGCGAACGAGTCGACGACGGCGCCGCCCAGCGTCGCGGCTTTCGCCCAGTGGACGTCGGCCTCGGCGCGGCGCAGGGCGCTCGCCACGCGGAAGAGCAGGCCGATCCGGTCGGCGGCGCGCAGTTCCAGCACCACGGCGTCGGGACCGCTCGTTTCGTCGTCGAACCAGCGCACCACCGGCTTGACCACGACCGGCGACGACGTCGCGTAGTCGCGTTCCTTGGCCGCCAGGCGCTGGGTGAGCGGCATCGTCCCGGCGACCGCGCGGGCGAACTGTTCCCGCAGCAGCGCGGGATCCGGCAGCGACCCGAACTTCGGCGACGCGGTGAACACGCCCGCCCGGCCGCCGTGCTCGCGCAGAACCGCCGAGTGGACCTCCAGCGAGTTCAGCGCCAGCACCCCGGCCGCGGGACCGAGCAGTTCACGGTCCGCGGGCACGGCCAGCACCACGGTGACGACCTTGCCGTGCGCGGAGATCCGGATTTGGCCGACACCGGTGCGGGCGGCTTCGACGACTAGCTCGCGCTGGTCGTCGTCCAAGGGCTCCGGCGGGGTGAAACCCTTGCCGTGCACGGCTTCCTCGCAGCCGCTGACCAATTCGGCGAGCAGCCGGTCCTTCCAGTCGGTCCAGACGCCGGGGCCGGTGGCCAGCGAGTCGGCGCGGGTGAGGGCGTGCAGGAGTTCCAGCAGGACGACGTCGCTGTCCAGGGTTTTCACCACACGCGAGATGGTCGCGGGGTCGCCGATGTCGCGTCTGGTCGCGGTGTGCGGGAGCAGCAGGTGGTGGCGGACCATCGCGGAGACCGTCGCGATGTCCGCGGGCGGCAGGCCCAGGCGTTGCGCTACCGAGGCGGAGATCTTCGCGCCCAGCTCGGAGTGGTCGGCCTCGCGGCCCTTGCCGATGTCGTGCAGCAGCGCGCCGATCAGCAGCAGGTCCGGCCGCGACACGGTAGTGGTCAGTTTCGCTGCCTCGACGCACGCCTGGACGAGATGCCGGTCGACGGTCCATTGGTGCACTGGCGACCGCGGCGGCAGATCGCGTACGGCACCCCATTCCGGAAACAGCCGGGACCACAAGCCGGTGCGGTCCAGCGCTTCGACCGCGTCGACCAGCCCCTCGCCCGCGCTCAGCAGTTCGACGAGGGCGTTGCGGGCGTCGTCCGGCCAAGGTTCGCGCAGTTCGGGAGCGGACTCCGCGAGGGTGCGCAAAGTGCCTGGCGAGATGGGCTTTCTGGTTCGCGCGGAGGCGGCTGCGGCGCGAAGCAGCAATGCTGGGTCGCGGGCAGGGAGTGCGTCTCGGGCCAGTGCGACCTCGTCGCCGTGCAGAACGACGCCCTCGGCCAGCGGGCGGCGAACCGGGCGTCGGCCGAAGCGCGGGCGCGGTTGCTCCACAGTGGACCTGAGGGCGACGTCGACGGCGTACGCGATGGTTCGACCCGCACCGGAAAGCTTGCGGGCCAAGGCGAATCGGTCGCCCAGCTCCAGTTCGCGCGCCACGACGTCGGCGTCGGCCGCGCTGAGGATGTCTCGTTCGCGACGTGCTTCGCGGCGCAGTTCGGTACGGACGTCGAGCAGGAGTTGCTTGGCTGCCAACAGTTCTTCGCCCGGTCGGGCGGTGAGCTGTCCGGCCGCGAGGGCTTCCAGCACGCCGAAGTCGCGGAGGCCGCCGCGCCCGTGTTTCAGGTCCGGCTCGGCGGATTGAGCGATCTCGCCGCTGCGCCGCCATCGGGTGTGGACGGATTCAGCCAGCTCCGGCAAGCGTTTGCGGGCGGTGCGCCGCCATTGGTCGCGGGCGGCGGCCGCGAGGCGTTCGGTGAGCGCCGGGTCGCCCGCCAGATGCCGGGCATCGAGCAGGCCGAGCGCGGTACGCAGGTCTTCCGCGGCGACTTTCAGCGCCTCGCCGGGTGTGCGGACCGAATGGTCGAGGCCGACCCGCGCGTCCCACAGCGGGTACCACAGCGCGTCGGCGATCTCCCCGACCTCGCTGTTCCCGTTGTGCAGCAATACTAAATCGAGATCGGAGTACGGCACCAGCTCACGCCGTCCCAACCCCCCTACGGCGACCAGCGCGACACCTGGGTCCGCGGTGTCGACGCCGGCCGCCGTCGCTCCTTTCCCGAGCCAGAACTCGTACAGATCGACCAGGGAGTTCCGCAGTGCGGGCGCTCCGTGCCGTCCTTCGAGCAGCAGTGCGGTGGCTCGGGCGAGTTCGCCCCCGTCGGTCATCGGCTACAGCGCGTCCGTGCCGCGTTCGCCGGTGCGGACCCGGATGACCGTCTCCACCGGCGTCACCCAGACTTTCCCGTCGCCGATCTTTCCGGTGTGCGCGGCGGTGGTGACGGCGTCGAGGACCTTCTCGACCACGATGTCGTCCACCACGACCTCGATCTTCAGCTTGGCCACGAAGTCCACCGAGTACTCGGCCCCCCGGTAGACCTCGGTGTGCCCCTTCTGCCTGCCGTAGCCCTGGACCTCGCTCACCGTCATCCCGAGCACGCCCAGCTGCTCCAGCGAGGAGCGGACGTCGTCGAGCGTGAACGGCTTGACGATCGCGGTGATGAGCTTCATGCCTTGGTCTCCTCGAGTTTCGTGACGGGCTTGGCCGGGAACGTGCTCGAGTGGCCGAGGCCGCCCATGCCGGTGAAGTCGTAGGCGCTCTCCGCGTGCTGGCCCTCGTCGATGCCGCTGACCTCGTGTTCGGCGCTGACGCGGAAGCCGCCCGCCTTCTTGATCGCGAACCCGATGATCAACGTCATGACGAACGAGTAGCCGAGAACGGCGAGCGCGGCAACCACCTGGATGCCCAGCTGCTTGAAGCCGCCGCCGTAGAACAGGCCGTCCGCGCCCGCCGAGTTCACGCTCTTGGTGGCGAAGAAGCCGATCAGCACGGTGCCGACGAGACCGCCGACGAGGTGCACGCCGACGACGTCGAGGGAGTCGTCGAAGCCGAGGCGGAACTTCAGCGAGATGGCCAGCGCGCACAGCACCCCGGCGATCACGCCGATCGCGATCGAGCCGAGCGGGCTCACGAAACCGCAGGCCGGGGTGATCGCGACCAGCCCGGCGACCGCGCCGGAAGCCGCGCCGAGCGTGGTCGGCTTGCCGAACTTCAGCTGTTCCACGAGCAGCCAGCCGAGCACCGCGGCGGCGGTCGCGACGGTGGTGTTGGTGAACGCGACGCCCGCGAGGTCGTTCGCGCCCAGCGCGGACCCGGCGTTGAATCCGTACCAGCCGAACCACAGCAGCGACGCGCCGAGCAGGACGAACGGGACGTTGTGCGGACGGCCGGTGTCCTTCGGCCAGCCCTTGCGCTTGCCGAGCACCAGCGCGAGGGCGAGACCCGCCGCGCCCGCGTTGATGTGCACCGCCGTGCCGCCCGCGAAGTCGAGCGCCTTGAGCTGGTTGGCGATCCAGCCGCCGACCGCGTCCTTGCCGGTGAATCCGTCGAACGAGAACACCCAGTGCGCGACCGGGAAATACACGACGACCACCCAGATCGTCACGAAAAGCGTCCAGCCCCAGAACTTCGCGCGATCCGCGATGGCCCCGGAAATGAGCGCCGGGGTGATGATCGCGAACATCAGCTGGAACATGCAGAACGCGAGCAGCGGCAGCGCGTCCGGCCCCGGCCACGGAACCGCGGGCGGTCCTTCGCTGGCGAGGCCGACGAGCTTGCCGAACGCGTCCGACAAGCCGGCGTAGTCGAAGTTCCCGACCAGACCGCCGAAAGCGTCGTCGCCGAAGGACAGCGAGAACCCGAAGAGCACCCACAGCACCCCGACTATCGCGAGTGCGATGAAGTTCATCATCAACATGTTCAAAACGCTCTTCGCGCGGACCATGCCGCCGTAAAAGAACGCGAGGCCTGGGGTCATGAGCATGACCAGCGCGGCGCTGATCAGCACCCAGGCGGTGTCTCCGGCGTTCAGCACAATCGTCCTCCCGTGCCGTGGGCAACTGCAGAGGAAGTGTTGGCCGCGGGTGTTTCGCCAGGCTTCGATTCACGTTTCCCCCTCGTGAACTCCGGCGTGGTGGTTGTTACGGGGACGTTTCCGCGGACCCGGGGCGAAATGTCCGGTCAGGCAACCTCGTGGTCGAATACCGCCATGTCTTTGCCTGATCGGGTGATCAATGCACTGCGCTGTTCGGTGTGTGCGGAGCCGGTCTCGCTGACCGGCCGGACGCTGCGCTGCGAGCGGCGGCATGCGTTCGACCTGGCCCGGCAGGGTTACGTCAACCTCCTGCACGCGCGCATCCCGGCGGGCACGGCCGACACCGCGCCGATGGTGGACGCGCGCGCCGCGTTCTTGTCTTCCGGGGCGTACGCGCCGCTCGCCGAGGCGGTCGCCTCCGCTGGTTCTGCTCGTGGACTGATCATCGACGCCGGTGCTGGACCGGGCTATTACCTCTCGCGGGTGCTGGACTCCGCTCCGGACGCGGTCGGCCTCGCGCTGGACGTGTCGGCGATCGCGTTGCGGCGGGCCGCGCGGGCACATGAGCGGCTGGGCGCGGCGGTGTGGAACCTGTGGGAACCGTGGCCGGTGGCCGACGAGGCGGCTTCGGTGGTGCTGGACGTGTTCTCGCCGCGGAACGCCGCGGAGTTCCACCGGGTGCTCGAGCCGGGCGGGAAGCTGGTGGTGGCGTCGCCGTTGCCGGGGCATCTCGCGGAACTGGGCGACCTGGTGCTCGCGGTGGACGCGCGGAAGGAAGAACGGCTCGAGGCCGCTTTGGGCGGGCTGTTCGTGCGGGAATCCGGGGTCGAGGTGGTCCGGACGCAGGCGTTCAGTGCGGAGCAGGTGCGGGATGTGGTGGCGATGGGGCCTGCCGGGTTCCATCTGGACCGGTACGGGCGGCGGGAGCGGCTCGAAGCGGCGGCGGGGCGGGACGTGACGCTGGCGGTTTCGGTGAGCACTTGGCGGAAGCGAGACGACGTGCCGTGAACGGAGTACGCCTGGCCGAGCCGAGCGACGTCGAGGCGATCTGCCAGTTCGGCGAAAGACACATCCCGCCGCACTACACCCCGCTGATCGGCGAGGCGGCGGCCCAGCACCAAGTGCGCCAGTGGTGGAACGAATCGCATATCGACGCGGCCGTTACTGACGGGCGGGTTGTCGTCGCCGAAACCGACGGGCGCGTCGTCGGCGTCGGACAGTGCGGGCCGGACCACGTCGTCTACAAGCTCTACCTGGCCCCGGAGCACCGCGGCCACGGGCTGGGCCCACGATTGCTCGACGCCCTGGCCAGCCGCCTGCCGGAAGGCGTCGACCAGCTGCGCATCGAACACTTCGCCGCCAACGAACGGGCCGCGGCGTTCTACGAACGGGAAGGTTTCGCGGTCGAGAGGATCGAGCCGGACCCCACTGGGGATCCGGCGCTCGCGGTGGTCTGGCGCGCCCGCCCGATCACTCTCCGGGAGGAATGGCCGCCACCCCCGGCGCTGGGTTAGCGTGGCGTCCGATGAGCGAACGTACCTGGGGCTTCCGCACCCGCGCCCTGCACGCAGGCGGCACTCCCGACCCCACCACCGGGGCCCGTGCGGTGCCGATCTACCAGACGACCAGCTTCGTGTTCGTGGACGCGGCCGACGCGGCCAATCTGTTCGCGCTGCAGAAGTACGGGAACGTCTACAGCCGGATCGGCAATCCGACCGTCGCGGCGTTCGAGGAGCGCATCGCGAGTCTCGAAGGGGCCATCGGCGGGGTCGCGACGGCCAGCGGGCAGGCGGCGGAGTTCCTGACGTTCGCGGCGCTCGCGGAGGCCGGCGACCACATCGTGTCGGCTGCCGGGCTGTACGGCGGGACCGTCACGCAGCTCACCGGGACGCTCGCGCGGTTCGGCATCGAGACGACGTTCGTGCACGGCGGCACCGAGGACTACGCCAAAGCGGTGACCGACCGCACGAAGCTGATCTACACCGAGGTGATCGGCAACCCGAGCGGCGCGATCGCGGACCTCGCCGGGCTGGCCGATCTCGCGCGTTCGCACGACATCCCGCTCGTGGTCGACGCGACGCTCGCCACGCCGTACCTCTGCCGCCCGATCGAGCACGGCGCGGACATCGTCCTGCACTCGGCCACGAAGTTCCTCGGCGGGCACGGCACGACGCTCGGCGGGGTCGTCGTCGAGGCGGGGACTTTCGACTGGGGCAACGGGAAGTTCCCCCGGATGACCGAGACCGTCGACAGTTACGGCGGGCTCAAGTATTGGGAGAACTTCGGCGAGTACGCGTTCTGCACGCGGCTGCGCGCGGAGCAGTTACGCGACGTTGGCGCGGTGTTGTCGCCGCATTCGGCGTTTTTGCTGCTGCAGGGCGTGGAAACGCTGCCGCAGCGGATGGACGCGCACGTCGTCAACGCGCAGGCGATCGCGGAGTACCTGAACGCGGACCCGCGGGTCGCGTGGGTGTCTTACGCGGGGTTGCCCGATCATCCGGATCACGAGCGGGCCGCGCGGTATCTGCCGCAGGGGCCGGGCGCGGTGTTTTCGTTCGGGGTGAAGGGCGGACGCGCGGCGGGCGAGAAGTTCGTGGAATCGGTGGAACTGTTGTCGCACTTGGCGAATGTCGGCGACGCGCGGACGTTGGTGATCCATCCGGCCTCGACGACGCACGCGCAACTGTCCGAGGACCAGCTCGCCGCTGCGGGCGTGAGCGCGGACTTGATCCGGCTGTCGGTCGGGCTGGAGGACGTCGAGGATCTGCTGTGGGACCTCGACCAGGCCCTCGACAAGGCGGTGAACGCGTGAGCTACGACGTCGGAGCGGTCGAACGGCGGCGTCTTCTCGGGCGCACGAAATCGGTGACGATCGTGGGCGCGTCGGCGAATCCGGCGCGGCCGAGCTACTTCGTGGCGACGTATCTGCTGTCATCGACGCGGTACGAGGTCAACTTCGTGAACCCGCGGCTCAACCTGCTGCTGGGGCGGCCGGTGTACCCGTCGCTGGCGGACGTGCCGGGCGAACTGGATCTGGTGAGCGTGTTCCGCAAGCACGATGACCTCCCCGGGGTGGCCGAGGAGGTCATCGAGGCAGGCGCGCGGACGTTGTGGCTCCAGCTCGGCCTGTGGCACGAACCGGTGGCGGACCGCGCCCGCGAGGCGGGGCTGGACGTGGTGATGAACCGCTGCGTGAAGATCGAACACGCGCGGTTCGCGGGCGGGTTGCATCTGGCTGGGTTCAACACCGGGGTGATCAGTTCGCGGCGGCAGACAGCGCCGTGAACCGGGTGCTGAGCTGAGTACGGTTGGCGGGTGAACGTGAACCGTCCTGAGGTCGAGATGACCCGCTTGGACGACCTCGAGGTCGTGTTCGTCGGCGAGTCCGTCTCGGTGCGCTTCGGCGAACGGCACGCGGCCACCCACCACCTCGACCGGCGGCTGTTCTTCACCGTGCGCGTCCAGGCGCCTGGCCTGGACGCCCGGCTGGAGGGCGTCACCAACTTCGTCACGGGCCGCGGCCTCGCCCGTTTCCTCGAAGGTCTCGACTTCCGCGGCTGGGAAGGCGAGCGACGGTGGGTCAACGCCGACCGCGACCTGATCGTCTCCGCGACCCACCGCTCCGGCGGCCGCGTCGAACTGGCCTGGACGATCCGGCCGTGGCGGCACTCCGTCTGCGGCGAATGGGAAGTCACCGTCACGACCGCGATGGAGGCTGGCGCCGAGAAGGACGACCTGGCCGCCCAGCTGCACGCTTTCCTTACCGCAGAAGGGTTTCCGGTCGAGTACAGCGAGGCCGGCTTCAGCTGACCGTCGCGACCAGGAACTCCTCCCCCGACGTCTCCAGCCCGTCCGGACGACCGGACAGATACCGCTTGTTCAGCTCCGCCGCGCTGACATGCTGGACGTCCTGGAAACCGCACTCCCGCGCGAAATCCAGCATCTCGTCCGGCGCGAAGAAGCTCACGAACGGCGTCCCCGCCGCCTTCGCGCCCTTCATCGCCGCCGCCCGGGCCGCGCGATCGGGTTCGTCCAGGTATTCCTCCGGCATCTGGAACGTCATCGCCACCACGGTGCCCGGCGCGAAACCGGCGAGCGCGCGCAACGTCGCGGCGTTCGCCTCGCGAGTCAGGTACATGCTGACTCCCGTCGACGCCACCACGGCGGGCTTCTCCAGTTCAAAGCCGTTGGCAGCCAAGCGTTCCGGCCACTGTTCGCCGGATTCGAAGTCGACCGGCACGAACCGGTACGGGGCGGGCAGCCCGAGTTCGGCCAGCCGCGCGCGTTTCCACTCCTGCGTGCCCGGCTGGTCGATCTCGAACACCCGCACGCCCAGCTCCGGTTCCCGCTGCGCGAACGTGTCCAGCCCGGCGCCGAGCAGGACGTACTGCGAGACCCCGCGTTCGCGCACCAGATCTTCGGCAAACCGGCTGCGCAACGCGATTCCCGCGCGGAACCGGCGGGTGAAGTCCAGGTCCATGTCCGGCCGGGACCGCCAGTCCGGGCCGGGATCGGCCAACCGGAGACCGACCTCGTCGGCCAGCGCGTGCGGCGGCGGATCGGCGAGCACGTGCAGCGCACGCCACAACGCGACGCGCACCGCGGTGTGGTCCGGCTCGCTCACTTCGGGGCCCGCAGCGTCCAGATCCGGCCGTCCGGGTCCCGCACGGTCATCTCGCGGGTGCCGTAGTGGGTGTCTTCGAACGGGGTGACGACGTCGAGTTCCGCGTCGACCGACTCGTCCGGCACCGCCACCACCACGGCCGTCCTCGGCTCCTGCCCTTCGGGCACCTCGACGACGAACACCGGCGCGCCGTCGCCGTTCGAGAGCTGGCCCGAGTTGTGGTCGGTCTCGAAATCGAGACTGAAACCCACGCGCTGCAGGAACTTCGCGGTTTTGCCCCAGTTGTGCGTCTCCATGACGAACATCGTGATGCCGTCGCTCATGTCAGCCGTCCTCTCGTTGTTCGGGCGGGGTGCCGAGATAAGCCCGCAAGGCCGCGGTGACCAGCGCGGACAGCGACTGCTCGGTTTCGATCGCCCGGTACTTCACCTGCTTGATCAGCTCGACCGGCAGGTAGACGTTGAATTGCTTGACCTCTTCACCGGCCATTCTAGGATGCTAGCAATCTAGCCAACGGCGGACAAGGCCCGCCGTCGGCCGCCATGAGAGGGTGGAGGCATGGCGAAACCCTCCGGGCTGCAGATCAGGAACATCATCGCCGCCGTCCTGATGGCTGCCGCGTTCGTGTTCAACCTGGTGACCGGCGGCCCGTGGTGGGTCACCGCGATCGTCGGCGTCGCGGCTCTGCTGTCGTCCTTCTCCGCCTATCTGAACCGGCCCAGCGCGCGCGGCTGACCCGTCCGGGCAGCCCGGCCCGGACGCTCGGGCAGGAAGCTCTGTCGTTCAACCTTCGTCCGCACGGACGTCGCCTCCGGTTCAGCCGCCGCTGCTCTACTCGGCGCGGCCCGATCGCGGCAGGCGAAGGAGTGTTGGTGGCAGGGAACGGCTTCACCGTCCACACGGACGAGTTGCACAAATTCAGCGAGTACCTGGACAAGACGACCGTGCCGACGGTCAACGACTCCGCGAAAGCGGTGGACGACGCCAACGGCGGCGACATCGACGCGTTCGGCGTCGTGCTCGCGCAGGTGCTCGCGATTCCCGCGCGGATCGCGCTGAAAGCCGTCTCCGACAATCTGCACGGCGTCGCGAAGGACGTGACCGACAGCGCGGACAAGACGCGGCAAGCCAGCGAGCAGTACAGCAAGGGCGACCAGGACCTGGCGAAGGCGTTCGACAAGTTCAAGCCGGAGCAGGTGAAATGAGCGGCGTCGAGCCCATCACGGACAAGAACAGCACCACCGGCGCGGGTGTCGCGGACAGCTGGCACAGCGTCGTCTCGTCGATCCAGGAGATCCAGCACCTGCACGGAGCCGACGCGGCCGCGGTGGGGGTCGAGATCGGCGTGTCGATCGTCGGCGCGATCGCGGACACCGCGGCGTTCGTCCTCGACCCGTTCGGCAAGCTGATCGCGGCCGGGCTCGGCTGGCTGATCGAGCACATCTCGTTCCTCAAAGAGGGCCTCGACAAGCTCGCCGGCGACCCCGCGGCGATCAACAAGATGGCCGAGGAACTGCACAAGACCGCCGAGAACCTGCGCAACGCGGCGAAGGACCTCGACACCACGCTGGAGAAGACGGTCGCCAACTGGCAGGGCGAGGGCGCCGAGGCGTTCAAGAAGAACATCGGCGACCGGCGGGGCCAGATCGACAGCGCCGGGCACGCGGTCGACGTCGCGGGCTACGTGGTCAAGACGACGATGGCCCTGGTCTCCGTGGTGCGCTCGCTGATCCGCGACCTGATCACGACGTTCCTCGGCGACGTCATCGCGACGATGCTGATCGCGCTCGCGATGGCGGCGTTCACGTTCGGCGCGTCGATCGTGGTCGGGGTCGGCAACGTGATCCGGTCGGGGATCTCGCTGGCGCTGACGATGGCGTCCAAGATCGCCCGGGTGGTCGGTCTGGGCGGGCGCACCGCGAGCCGGTTGGCGCAACTGGCGGAGAAGGTGAAGCCCGGCCGCGGCGGCGGGTCGCACGGGGGCGGGAACAACCACGAGATGACCGACCTCGGCGGCAACCACGGCGGCGGGGGTCATGGCAGCGGCGGCGGGGGTGGCGGTCAGGGCGGGCAGGGTGGTCACGGCGGGAACAACACGCCGCATGACGACGCTCCTGGCGGGAACAACCACCACGAAGACACCCCGGGCGGCAACAACCACCATGAGGATCCGCCGGGAAACAACACGAACCACGAGGACAGCCCGGGCGGCAACAACCATCACGAGGATCCGCCGGGCGGGAACAACAATCCGCACGACGACACCCCCGGGCACGACAACACGCCTGGCGGCAACAATCACCACGAAGACGCGCCGGGCGGGAACAACCATCACGAGGACCCGCCGGGCGGCAACAACAGTCCGCACGAGGAACGGCCGAACAACCAGCCGCACGAGGACGATCCGTTCGACACCTGGCTGGCCGCGGACCAGCACTTCAACCCGCCGCCCAACCGTCCGCACGACACCCCGGGCGGCAACACGCCGCACGAAGACGCCCCCGGCGGCGGGGGCAATCACCACGAGAACTCGCCGGGCGGGAGTTCCGGACACGACAACACCCCGGGCGGCAACAACCACCACGAAGACGCGCCCGGCGGCAACAACAACCCGCACGAGGACACTCCCGGCGGGAACAACCATCACGACGACCCGCCCGGCAGCAACACGAACCACGAAGACCACCCCGGCGGGAACAACGCCGATCACGAGAACAACCCGGGCGGCAATCAGCACGAGAACAACCCTGGCGGCGGCAACCACGAGAACGGCGAAGGCAACGGCGGTAGCGGCGGCAACGGGGGCGGCGGGAACAGCGGAAGCGGCGGGTCCGGCCCGCAGTCGCCGTTCAAGCCGTACGAGTTCAGCTGGATGAAGAAGCACGAAAGCTGGCTGAAGAACGTCTGCGACATCCCCGGCATCAAGCAGTACACCGGCGGGAAGAACGTCTGGTCGGAGATCGTCAAGGGGCCGGAGGAGTTCTTCAAGCAGTACCCGAAGGTGTTCACCTTCCTCAAGACCATGTCCGACGCCAAGAGCAGCAAGAACTTCGTCGGCTGGGCCGGCAAGGACGCGGTCAACTTCGACAAGTCGATCACCGACATCCACATGCAGGCCGAGGAAGCCTGGAACGCCTCAGACGAGGAGTGGCGCAAGGAACACCCGGACCCGGCCGCCGCGGAGTAACCGGACCGAAAAGCCGTGAGGGCCGCCTTGAGGGAATCTGATTCCCTCAAGGCGGCCCTCACGGCCTTCAAGACACGGCCACCTGGCGATAAATCGAGCATTTCGGCACTACTTGAGTCCTTTGTGGACTGTCAGCGTGCCGCGTTCACGCGGCTTAAGTTCCTGGCATTGAGTCTGATTCCCTCAGGGTGGCCCTCACGGCGGTTCCCGGGCAAGGGGGCGCAAACAAACTCAGTCGGAGGTCTCCGCGAACCGCGCTGTCATGGCTTCCCGGCCGCGCTTGCTCAGCTCGCCGAACAGCCGCAGCCGGGCGAGGCCGCCGTCGGGATAGATGTCCAGGCGGACCTCGGTCACCTCGGGGCCGTCGTCAGCGAGGGCGAAGCGGTGCCGGGTGTCGGGCTGCAACCTGGTGTGCGGCAACAATTCCACCCATTCGCCCTCGTCGAGGCGGCCGCTCACCGAGGCCCAGCCGGGTGCGTTTCCCTTGAGGTTGCTGGTGTCCAGTTCCACGAACCGGATCAGGCCCGCGCCCGCCAGGGACACCGTCGCCCAGTCGTTGCCGTCGTCGCGGCGGCGGGCGGTTTCCCAACCCTCCGCTTGGTGCGCGGCGAGGCCTGGCGACAGCATGTTGTTCGGCGACGAATAGAACATGTCGCTGCATCCGGTGACAACCGCGCCGTTTTCCAACGCTGCCAGGTCCAGCGATCGCGGGTCGAGCAGCGAAGGGTCGGGCACCGGCGAACCGTGTACCCGCAGTCGTGCGACACCGCCGTCGGGGTGTTGGGTGAGGCGTACGTGGGTGTAGCGACGCGGGGACGTCACTTTGTAGTAGTTCTCCGAGTCCCCGACTGCCGGTTCGTGGTCGACCAGGACGTCCCAGTCGGCGTCCTGCAACTCCGCCGCGCTCGGGTAGCCGGGCACGGATGTCGCCGCCACGGAGACGAACGGCGGGTAGTTGCCCTTGAAGAACGCCGTGTCCACCACCACGCCGGAAACGACGCCGCCGAGGCCGAGGCGGACCAGCGCGTGGTCGTCGCCGGGTTCGCGGTGCCGCCGGGTCTCCCAGCCGTCGTACACCTGGCCCTTCGGGCCGAACGTTTCGGCGCGGTGCGCCGGCCGCCACGGGTTGACCAGGTTTTCCTTTTCGGCGAACAGTTCGTCGCTCGCCCACATCACGGTGCCCCCGAACAGGCGCGAGGCCAGATCGGGCTGGGTAGTCCACTCCGGACGGTCGGACACGTGCTCCTCCATCTCTTCAGCAATTGCCCCGGGTCAGCAGAGTCCCCCTCGGTTCGCCGCCGGTCACCGGCTCGCCGCGCAGCCACGTGCCGCGCACGACGCCGGCCAGCGGACGCTGGTCGTACGCGCTCACCGGGTTGCGGTGGGCGAGCTTCGCGACGTCCACGACGAAGGCCTCGTCCGGCGCGAAGACGCAGAAATCGGCGTCGCCGCCCACTTCCAGTTTGCCCTTGCGGGTCATCCCCACCTGTGCGGCCGGACGCTCGGCCATCCAGCGCACCACATCGACGAGACCGAAGCCGCGCTGACGGGCCTGCGTCCAGATCGCGGGCAGACCGAGCTGCAGGCTGGAGATCCCGCCCCAGGCCAGACCGAAATCGCCGGTGTCAAAGCGTTTCAGCTCCGGCGTGCACGGCGAATGGTCGCTGACGATTGTGTCGATCACGCCGTCGGCCAAACCCTGCCACAGCAATTCCCGGTTCGCCGCCTCGCGGATCGGCGGGCAGCACTTGAATTGCGTCGCGCCGTCCCGGATTTCCTCCGCGACGAACGACAGATAGTGCGGGCAGGTTTCCACCGACAGCTCGACGCCCTCGCGGCGGGCGCTGGCGATCAGCGGCAAAGCGTCCGAAGAGGACAGATGCAGGATGTGCGCGCGAGCACCGGTGCGCCGGGCGGCTTCGATCACGTGCGTGATGGCCAGGTTTTCCGCGCCGCGCGGGCGGGAACCGAGGAAGTCGTGGTACTTCTCGCCGTGCGGATCGGGAGCGGCGTCGATCGCGTCGGAATCCTCCGCGTGCACGATCATCTGCGCGTCGAACGACTTCAGCTCGCGCAGCGCGGATTCCAGACCGGCCGCGTCCAACGGCGGGAACTCGTCGACGCCGGAGTGCAGCAGGAAGCACTTGAAACCGAAGACACCCTCGTCGTGCAGCCCGCGCAAATCGCCTTCGTTGCCCGGAATCGCGCCGCCCCAGAATCCGACGTCCACGTGGACGCGGCCGCTCGCCGCCTTGCGCTTGACCTCCAGCGCGGCCACGTCGACCGTCGGCGGCAGGCTGTTCAGCGGCATGTCCACGATCGTCGTGACGCCACCGGCGGCGGCCGCGCGCGTGGCGGTCTCGAAGCCTTCCCACTCGGCGCGGCCAGGGTCGTTGACGTGCACGTGGGTGTCCACGAGACCGGGCAGCAGCACCTCGTCTTCAGCCAGTTCGACGACCCGCGTGCCCGGCATCTCGACAACGCCGGGTTCCACAGCGACAATCCGGCCGTCCTGCACGCCGATCGTCGCCGGCCCGAGACCGGCGGGGGTCACCGCACGTGCGGCCCGCACCACGAGGTCCATCGACGGCCTCCTCCAGTTCCACGTTACGGAAAGAGTCTTTCGCTCACCGAGATTAGACACGTCCTTCCCGGCTCGTCAACGCCGTCCTTCCCACGTTACGGTCACCGGGTGGAGTTGGAAGCCGAGTTCACCAGCGAGCCGTTCCGCGGCGAGGGCGCACCGCCGGAGCACGCTGTCCGCGCCCGCGACGCCGCCGACGCGGCCGGGCTCGACACCGACTTCGGGCCGCTCGGCACCCTGGCCCGCGGGACCGCCGACGAACTGTTCGCCGCCCTGCCGTCGATCGCCCGCGCCGCCCTCGAAGGCGGGGCCACCCGGGTGACGCTGCAGCTGCGCCGGACCGACGATTCCGACACCGTTCCCGCGGTCGAACTCAACAGCGCGCTGTCGCGATTGATCTCCGACGTGGAACGCGAACTCGGCTCGAAACTCCGCGATCTCGACCGCCCGGAAAAGCAGCGCGCGGTGCGCCTGCTGCGCGAGCGAGGGGCCTTCAACCTGCGGAAATCGGTTTCGGCCGTCGCCGAGGAACTGGGCGTCACGCGGTTCACGGTCTACAACTACCTCAACCGGGAAGCCGACTGAAAGAGCCGCGAGCCGCAATTCAACAAAGTGTTGACGCACGCTCGGCCCGGCCGTACGGTCAGCGGAACACCACCTCCCCTTCAGGAGATTCCGTTGCCGCTCGCACTCGCCGAGTTCAACTCCGCGCCCGCCGCCGAACTCCGGCCGACGCTCACCGCCTGCCTGGCCGTGCCGCGCTGGGTCGACACGGTGCTCGGAGGCCGCCCGTACGCCGATTTCGCCGCGCTGAGCAAGAGCGCGGACAGCGCGACCCCGTTGCACCGCAACGAGATCCGCGACGCGATCGCCGCGCACCCGAGGATCGGGGAACGGCCGACCAGCAAGGGCAGCGACGCCGACTGGTCCCGTTCGGAGCAGTCCGGAGTGGACAACGCGGACGAATTCGCCGCCGCCAACGCCGAGTACGAAGAACGCTTCGGCCACGTCTTCCTGGTGTGCGCGAGCGGGCGCAGCGGCGAGGAACTGCTCGCGAACCTGCGCTCCCGGCTCGGCAACGACCCGGAAACCGAACTCGACGTCGCCGGAGCGGAGCTGGCCAAGATCGCGCAACTGCGCCTGGCGAAAGCGGTAACGGCATGAGCGCCGCTTGCAAGCGAATCATGGATATTCGTGCCGTCGCCTCCCAGGCAGACAGCGTGGAACCCGTCAAGGAGGCGACGGCATGAGTCTTGTGACCACGCACGTCCTCGACACCGCGACCGGCAAGCCCGCCGCCGGGATCGCCGTGCGTTTCGAGGGCCAGGACGGCTCGCTGATCGCCGAGGGCGCGACCGACGACGACGGCCGCATCCGCGACCTCGGCCCGGACACGCTCGACCCCGGGGTGTACCGGCTGATCTTCGACACCGGGAGCTACCTCGGCCCGGAGGCGTTCTTCCCCGACGTCACGATCGCTTTCCGAATCGTCGACGGCACGTCGCACCACCATGTGCCGGTGCTGCTGAGCCCGTTCGCCTATTCCACCTATCGCGGGAGCTGACATGGGAATCTCGTTGGGCCCCAACCAGTACGGCAAGGCGGAGGTCCGCCTCGTCACCGTCCGGCGCGCCGGCGGCGTGCACCATCTGCGCGACCTCACGGTGTCCTCGGCCCTGCGCGGCGACCTGTCGGCCACGCACCTCACCGGCGACAACTCCGCCGTGCTGGCCACCGACACGCAGAAGAACACGGTGTACGCGTTCGCCAAGCAGCAGGACGTCGGCGAGATCGAGGACTTCGCGCTGCGGCTCGGCCAGCACTTCGTCGGCACCCAGGAAAAGATCACCGGCGCGCGGATTTCCGTCGAAGAGCAGGAATGGGACCGCATCACCGTCGACGGCGCGCCGCACGACCACTCGTTCAGCCGTTCCGGCGGCGAACGCCGGACCACGACCGTCACCGTGTACGCCGACCGCGCCTGGGTGGTGTCCGGAGTGGACGGTCTGGTGGTGCTCAAGTCCACCGGGTCCGAATTCCACGGCTACCCGAAGGACGAGTACACCACGCTCGTCGAAACCGACGACCGCATTCTCGCCACCGCCGTGACCGCGCGCTGGCGCTACGAGGGATTCACCGGGATCGACTGGGCCAAGAGCCATCGGGAGATCCGGCGGACGCTCCTGGAGACGTTCGCCACCAAGCACAGTCTTTCGCTGCAGCAGACCCTGTACGCGATGGGCGAAGCCGTGCTGCAGGCACGGCCGGAAGTAGCCGAGATCCGGTTCTCTCTGCCCAACAAGCACCATTTCCTCGTCGATCTAAGCCCCTTCGGCCTCGAGAACCACAACGAGGTGTTCTACGCCGCGGACCGACCGTACGGCCTCATCGAAGGCACAGTAGTCCGCGACGAAGCCGAAGAGCCCGGCCCGGCCTGGACCGACGCCGTGCTCTAGCCCCGAGTCCCCTCCGGGAGAGCGCATGTCAGTTGCACAGGAACGACCTTCTCGGCACCCCGTGGACGCGGCGCCCCCGCTGCCGCAGTTGATCCTCGGAGGAATCCAGCACGTCGCGGCCATGTACGCCGGAGTGGTGGCGCCACCGCTCGTCATCGGCGCGGCCGTCGGCCTCTCCCCCGGCCAGCTCGCGCTGCTGATCAGCGCGGCGCTGTTCACCGCGGGGCTGGCCACCTTATTGCAGACCCTCGGCTTCTGGCGCTTCGGCGCGAGACTGCCGCTGGTCAACGGCGTCACTTTCGCCGCCGTCGCACCCATCCTGTCCATCGCCGCGCAGCATCGCGACGGCAACGCGCTGGGCGTCGTCTACGGCGCCACGCTCGTCGGCGGCGTGTTCGTGGTGTTCGCCGCTCCGTTTTTCTCCAAGCTGACGCGGTTTTTCCCGCCGGTGGTGACGGGGACGGTCATCACGCTCATCGGGATTTCCCTGCTGCCGGTCGCCGTGCAGTGGATCGCCGCCCAGCACAAATCGGCCAAGCCCAGCGGCCTCGTGCTGGCCGGGATCACCCTGGTCGCGGTGCTCGTCTTCACCCGGTTCCTGACCGGGTTCTGGAGCCGGATCGCGCTGCTGCTCGGCCTGGTCGTGGGCACCGCCGCGGCGTGGCCGATGGGCCAGGTCGACACGTCGACGCTGCGGCAGGCCCCGGTGTTCGGCATCGTGACGCCGTTCCACTTCGGCACGCCGGCATTCGACATCGCGGCGATCGTCTCGATGCTCATCGTGATGCTCGTGATCATGGCGGAAAGCACCGCTGACCTGCTGGCACTCGGCGAAATCGTGGACCGGCCGACCACCAGCCGGGTGCTGGCCGACGGCCTGCGCGCGGACGGGCTCTCCACCGCCGTCGGCACGATCTTCGGCGGGTTCGCCTGCACGGCGTTCGCGCAGAACATCGGGCTCGTGTCGCTCACCCGCATGGTGAGCCGGTACGTGGTCGCGGCCAGCGGCGTCGTGCTCGTGCTGCTGGGAGTGTTCCCGGTGACCGGCGGGATCGTCGCGCTGGTGCCGCAGCCGGTGCTCGGCGGGGCCGGGCTGGTGCTGTTCGGCAGCGTCGCGGTGAGCGGCATCCGGACGCTCGCGAAGGCGTCGTTCGAGCATCCGGTCAACGTCGCGATCGTCGCAGCGTCGCTCGGCGTCGGGCTCATCCCGATCGCCATGCCGGACTTCTACTCCGGGTTCCCGGCGGCGTTGCAGGTCGTGCTCAACTCCGGGATCAGCGCGGGCTGCGTGACCGCGGTGGTGCTGAACCTGGTGCTCCGGCCGCGCTTGATAGAACGCTCTACTGTCAAGGAGCTATCCTCGGTGTCGTGACTGGCACCAAGGACCGCATCCTCGCCGCCGGGGCGGAACTGTTCCGCCAAGGCGGGTACGCGGGCACCGGCATGAAGCAGATTGTCGAGAAGGCCGGCGCGCCCTTCGGGTCGGTGTACCACTTCTTCCCCGGCGGCAAGGAGCAACTGGGCGAAGAAGTGGTACGCACCTCGGGGATGCAATACGCGCAGCTGTTCGAGGTTTTCATTGCTCCCGCGCCGGACCTGATCACCGGCCTGGAAACCTTCTTCGGGGCCGCGGTCACCACGCTGCTCGAAACGGACTACGTCGAGGGCTGCCCGATCGCGACCGTCGCGCTCGAAGTGGCGACTACGAACGAACCGCTGCGCAAGGCCACCGCGGACGTGTTCGAGGCGTGGACCAAAGCGGGCACCAAGGGATTTTGCGCCTTCGGCCTTCCCGAGGAGCACGCCCGCACCCTCACGCTCGCCTTGGTGACCAGCCTGGAGGGCGCGTTCGTGTTGTGCCGCTCCATGCGGACGACTGAACCGATGGCGGTCGCGGGCGCGGCGGTGGTCGACGTAGCGCGACGGCTGCTGACCGAACTGGGCGACGACGGGAAGCGGCGTCCCGAGGACGGCTAAGCTGGAGCCAGCGTCCGGGTCCTCGGGAGGTGGCCGGTGTTCGGTCTCAGCATCGACCACATCGTGATTTTGCTGCTCGCCGGGTTGTTCATCCTCGGCCCGGAACGGCTGCCCGAGGCGGCGCACTGGGTCGCGCAGACCCTGAAACGGGCCCGCGGGTTCGCCGCGGGCGCCAAAGCCCAGCTCGAAGCCGAGATCGGCCCGGAGTACCAGGAACTGCGGAAACCGTTGCAGGAACTGCAGTCCCTGCGGATAGGGAACCCTCGGGCAGCCGTGACGAGGTATTTGCTCGACGACACTCCCCCGGCCTCGACGCCGCCGCGAGCCCCGGCGGTTCCGGCTCCGGTTCCGTTGCGGGCGAACGAGCGGCCGCCGGTCGATCCCGACGCCACCTGAGTCATTCGGGATTATTCGGACGCGCGCCACGCCCATCCGGCGAGCACGAGCAGTTCGACGAGTTCCAGCACGGCCATCAGCCGTTCCACGAGCCCGGTCGCGACGGTCGGCAGATGCTGCCCGAACGCGACATTGGCCGCGAACGGAATGAGAAACGGCAGAAAGAACGGCACGGCCGCCAGCCCCAAAATACGCGACCAGCGCGCATAACCCCGCCACTGCGGCGAATTCCGGTGCGCGCGGCCGAGCAGCCATCCGGCTAACGGCAAACTCACACAACTGATCCCGGTCGCGCCGAGATGCACTTTGCCGACCCACGTCACCGCATTTCCCTGCGGGTCCTTCGTGAACAACGCGACCGCCGCGAGCCCGGCGCACCAAGCGGTCGTCGCGACGACCGTCAGCGTTCCGCGCAGCAGGCCCCGGCCGCGCAGGACCGCGGCCACCACGACCGAACCGGCCGACGTCAGCAGCATCGCCGCCGCCCACATCCACCAGCCGGGAGTCCAGGCGTAGTCGCTGAGCATCGCGCTGACCGGGTCGATCGGGCCCCAGTAGCGGTCGACGTGCAGCACCACCAGGAACGCCGCCGCGGCCAGCACCGCGGCCACCGCGGCGCCGAGCGCGCGTTTCGTTCCTTTCGCCGCCGGAGCCGGCGCCAGCGCCGGGATCGGCGCCGGGGTCAGTTCTGTGGCCACCGCAGGTTCTCCGCTCCGCCCGTCCGCTTTCCCGAAAGCATATCCCGGGTACCGTCCCGTCGCTTTCGGACAGTCCGACCGAATTGCCGCGCATTCTCAGCGTCCTGCCAGAAATCGTGACTACCCTCGCGGCCGTTCACTGATTTCTACCGACGGGAAATCCATGCCTGCCGCGCGCGGTACGGAATTGCGGCTGCTTCTGTTCGCGGTGGCGATCGTCTGGTGCGCGTTCCTGCTCGTGGACGCGAACGCCTTGGCACAGCTCAGCTTCTCCGTCGTCGGCTACGGCGCGTCGTTCACCGCGGTGGTCGCGGTGGCGCACCTCGCGGTCCGGCGCTGGGCCCCGCACGCGGATCCGCTGATCCTGCCGTGCACCGTGCTGCTGAACGGCTTGGGGCTGGTGGTGATCCACCGGATCGACCTCGGGCTCGCCGAACAGGCGGTGCAGCGCGGAAAACAGTACTCGGCCGTCGCCGGGCAGCAGGTGCTGTGGACGGTCGTGGCGCTGGCGTTGTTCCTGGCAGTGCTCGGTTTCGTCCGCGATCACCGCGTGCTGACCCGCTACGGCTACCTCGCCGGGCTGGCCGGAATCGTCGCGGTGATCCTGCCCGCGCTGCTGCCGTCGTCGCTGTCGGAGGCCAACGGCGCGAAGGTGTGGATCAGGATCGGCCCGATGTCGCTCCAGCCGGGCGAATTCGCGAAGCTGCTGCTGATCGTGTTCGCCGCGACGACGCTGGTGGCGAAACGGGAATTGTTCCGCGTCGCCGGGCGCAAGGTGCTCGGCGTCGAACTGCCGCGGGCGCGCGACCTCGGGCCGATCGTGCTCGCCGCGCTCGGCTGCGTGGCGGTGCTGGCGTTCGAGAAGGAACTCGGCGCCTCGCTGCTGTTCTTCGGGATCGTGCTGGTGATGATCTACCTCGCGACCGAACGGGCGGTCTGGGTGTATGCCGGGCTGACGGTGTTCGCGGGCGGGTGCGTGCTGGCGTACTTCCTGTTCAACCACGTGCGGCAGCGGGTCGCGAACTGGGTCGACCCGCTCGCGACCTACGACCAGGCCGGCGGCGGGTACCAGGTCGCGCAGGGCTTGTTCGGCCTCGGCACCGGCGGCATGGGCGGAACCGGCCTCGGCGAGGGCAGGCCGGACATCGTGCCCGAGTCGAACACCGACTTCATCACCGCCAGCATCGGCGAGGAACTGGGTTTCCTCGGGCTGGCCGCGGTGCTGATGCTGTACCTGCTGATCGCGCTGCGCGGAATGCGGCACGCGCTGGCCGTCCGGGACAGCTTCGGGAAACTTCTCGGCGGCGGGCTGGCATTCACCGTGGTGATGCAGATTTTCGTGGTCGTGGGCGGGGTGACGAAGCTGATTCCGGAGACTGGGATCACCGCCCCATTCCTGTCGAAGGGCGGTTCGTCGCTGCTCGCGAACTACGTCCTGGTCGCCTTGCTGCTGCGGATCTCCGACGCGGCGCGCAAGCCAAGCGCGACCGATCCGGTGCAAGCGGTGCGGGCGCCGCTGGCAGAAGCGGGAACAGTGCTGGTCAGACGGCCGCAATAAGCTAGCTGACCGGACGGGGGACGCCGCCCGGCAGCGTCTCTTCCGTCCGGCCGTCTACCGCGGAAGGACTGACATGTCATCGAGCGGCGCAACGAGGGACGGAACCGGGGGTAGAACGGCCGTGTTCATCACGACCTGGACGACCTCGTCCACAACGAACAGGTACTTCAAGACGTTCAGACCAGGCTCTGCCTGAACAACAGCGGGGGCAGCCCCGAAGCCGCCGGAGTGCGGATCTGCCACGCGCCGACTGCGCTGTGGACCGTGGAACGAGCGTGACTCTGGAACCGGTGGGCCGTTCTCGCGTACGGCACACCGGACCGGGCTACCGGTCTTCGCGCAGCCGAGCACTCGCCTTCGTCAGCTCCCCCGCGATCGCCGATTCGTCGGCCGTCGCGAGCTGCCCGGCGTCTACCACCGTTTTCCCGCCCACGAACAGCTTCCGCAGCGGCGGCGGCGCGGCCAGCACCAGCGCCGCGACCGGGTCCTCGATGCCCGCGTAGTTCAGCCCGTTCAGATCCCACACCGCCAGATCCGCGAGCTTCCCCACCTCGACCGAGCCCATGTCGCGCTCCCGGCCGAGACAGCGTGCGCCGCCCATTGTCCCTAGCCACAACGCTTCCCGCGTCGTTAGGCCGGTCGGCCCGCCGCGTTGCCGGGCCTGCAGCAACGCCTGGTGCAGTTCCTCCGCCAAGCCGCCGGATTCGCTGGAAGCCGCGCCGTCGACGCCCAAACCGACCGGCGCGCCCGCGTCGAGCAAGTCCCGCACGGGAGCGATTCCGCTGCCCAGTCGGCCATTCGACGTCGGGCAATGCGCGGAACCGGTTGACGTCGCGCCGAACCGACGGATTGCGTCGGGCGCGAGGTGCACGGTGTGTGCGAGCCAGACGTCGGGTGCCAGCCAGCCCAGTTTGTCCGCGTACTCCGCGGGCGTGAGGCCGGTTTCGGCGAGGCATTGCTTTTCCTCGTCCTGGGTTTCGGCCAGATGCGTGTGCAGCCGGACGCCCTTGCGCCGGGCCAACGCGGCCGAATCGGCCATCAGGCGCTCGGTGACGGTGAACGGCGAGCACGGGCCAGCGGCGATCTGGAGGTGCGCGCCCGGCGAGGCGTCGTGGTAGCGGTCGATCGCGGCTTCGGTGCCGAGAAGGGCGTCCTCGGCGGTCTCGACCAGGCTGTCCGGCGGCAGCCCGCCGTCCGATTCGCCGCGGTCCATCGAGCCGCGGACCAGGTGCAACCGCAAGCCGATCCGCTCCCGCGCAGCAGCGAGCGCGGCTATCTGGTCGCCGCCGTCGGCCGGGAAGACGTAGTGGTGGTCGGCGACCGTGGTGCAGCCGCTCAAGGCGAGCCGTGCCATTCCGGCTGCGCCCGCGGCGTGCGTGATCTCCGCGTCCAGCTTGGCCCACACCGGGTACAGCGCGACGAGCCACTCGAACAGCGTGTGGTCGGCGGCGAGGCCCCGGGTGGCCCATTGGTAGAGGTGGTGGTGCGTGTTCACGAGGCCCGGCGTGACGAGGCAGCCACCCGCGTCGACGCGTTCGTCCGCCTCGCCGGCGAAAGCACCGTCACCGACAGCCGCGATGCGGTCGTCCTCGATCACGACATGTCCGGTGCGGTATTCGGGACCGCTGACCGTCGCGATCGCGGCGTTCTCGACGACTGTCCTCATGCGGCACTCACCTCCGGAAGGGTTCGTGAGTGGCTACCCCGGATTCGGGGCAGCCACTCACGAAACCCGTCACAACGCCTTGGCCGCGCGATCCGCCACCAGGTTCAGGAACCGGCTCGGGTCCTTCAGCTCGCCGCCCTCGGCGAGCAAAGCCATGCCGTGCAGCAGCTCCGCCGTCTCGGCCAGCGAAGCGTCCTCCGGATGCTCGGCGAACGCCTTGCGCAGACCGGTGACCAGCGCGTGCTCCGGGTTCAGCTCCAGCACCCGCTTCACCGGCGGCAGCTCCTGGCCCATCGCGCGGTACATCTTCTCCAGCGTCGGCGTCAGATCGCCCGCGTCGCCGACGATGCAGGACGGCGACGTCGTCAGCCGGGACGACAGCCGGACCTCCTTGACGGTGTCGGACAGCGTCGCCGACATCCACTTCAGCAGGTCCTCGTACTCGGCCTTCTTCTCGTCAGTCGTCTCGTCGCCGAGGTCGACCTCGCCCTTCGCGACCGACTGGAACGTCTTGCCGTCGAAGCCGGTCGCCGACTCGGTCCACATCTCGTCGACCGGGTCGGTGAGGATCAGCACCTCGTACCCCTTGGCGCGGAACGCTTCCAGGTGCGGAGAGTTCTCGATGACGGTGCGCGAATCGCCGGTCAGGTAGTAGATGTGCTCCTGGCCCTCCTTCATCCGCGACACGTAGTCGCGCAGCGAGGTGGGCTTGTCCGCGTGGTGCGTCGAGTCGAACGACGAGATCTCCAGGATCTGCTCCCGGTTCTCCGGGTCGTCGATCAGGCCTTCCTTGACCGCGCGGCCGAACTCCTGCCAGAACGTCGCGTACTTCTCGGCGTCCTCGGTCATCATCGTCTTGACCGTGGAGAGGATCTTCTTCTCCAGCCGCCGCCGGATCGCGCGGATCTGCCGGTCCTGCTGCAGGATCTCGCGCGACACGTTCAGCGACAGATCCGCCGCGTCGACGACCCCCTTCACGAAGCGCAGGTAGTTCGGCATCAGCGCTTCGCAGTCGTCCATGATGAACACGCGCTTGACGTACAGCTGCACGCCGCGCTTCGCGTCCCGCATGAACAGATCCACCGGTGCGCGCGAGGGCAGGAACAGCAGCGCCTGGTACTCGAAGGTGCCCTCGGCCTGCATCCGGACCGTCTCGAGCGGGTCGGTCCAGTCGTGGCTGATGTGCTTGTAGAACTCGTGGTACTCCTCGTCGGAGACCTCGTCCTTCGACCGCGCCCAGAGCGCCTTCATCGAGTTGACGGTCTCGAGACCGCTCTCTTCGCCTTCCTTGACCTCCTTGGCCATCTGGACCGGCCAGGTGATGAAGTCGGAGTAGCGCTTGACGATCTCGCGGACCTTCCACGGCGACGTGTAGTCGTAGAGGTGGTCCTCGTCGTCGGCGGGCTTGAGGTGCAGCGTCACCGAGGTGCCCTGCGGCGCGTCGGAGAGGGACTCGATCGTGTAGGTGCCCTCGCCGGCGGATTCCCAGCGGACGCCCTCGTCGGCGCCCGCGCGCCGGGTCACCAGGGTGACCTTGCCGGCGACCATGAAGCTCGAGTAGAAGCCGACGCCGAACTGCCCGATCAGGTCCTGGCCGGCGGATTCCTTCGACTCCTTCAGCTTGCGCAGGAAGTCGGCGGTGCCGGATTTCGCGATGGTGCCGATCAGGTTGACGACGTCGTCCCGGCTCATCCCGATCCCGTTGTCGCGCACGGTGAGGGTGCGCGCCTCGGAGTCGAGGAGGATTTCGATGTGCAGGTTGTCGGTCTCGGCCCGCAGATCCTTGTCGCGGTACGTCTCCAGCCGCAGCTTGTCCAGCGCGTCGGAGGCGTTGGAGACCAGCTCGCGCAGGAAGATGTCCTTGTTCGAGTAGATCGAGTGGATCATCAGCTGCAGCAGCTGGCGCGCCTCGGACTGGAACTCCAGCGTTTCGACCGTCCCGGTTTCCTCAGCCATGGCTTTCGTGTTTCCTTTCCGCCCCTGAAAGACCGGCGTGAAGTCTACCGAGGAGGGACGACAGAACGTGCGGAGACCGCGAAGTCCGATTGCCGCCAGCCGCACCCGCCCGGGACGGCCAGGATGGGCCCGTGACTGATCCCGCAGCCGTGCTCGACGGCATGTACCGAGCCGAAGCCGAGTATTTCGCCGCAGGCGGCCCCGATTCGGCTTCTTTTGCCCCGCTGGCCCCGTATTTCGCCGAGGATGTCGTACTGCACCAGGCCGCCGGGCTGCCGTTCGGCGGCGACTGGCACGGCCACGCCGGGCTGGAGAAGTTCTTCCTCGAGATGAGCCGGATCTGGGAGTCGTTCGAGATCGGCGAGCAGGAGTTCCTCGCCCTCGGCGCGACGTCGGTGGTGCTCACGCAGGTCCGGGCCCGGACGCGGACGACCGGACGCGATCTGGAGTTCCCGATCCTGCAGACGCTGCGCATCGAGGACGGGCGGATCGCCGAGGTGCGGCCGTTCTACTGGGACACCGCGGCGATCGCCGAAGCCTGCCGCGGCTGAAGACTCGTGAGTGCCTATCGCGGTTCTAACCGTGATAGGCACTCACGACGTCTCTCAGGCTTGCCGCCGCGCGTACGCGTCCAGCCGGGCCACCTCGAACGGCAGCTCCGCCTCCGCCAACGCCCCGCAGTTGTAGCCACCCAGCAAATACCGGGCCAGCGCCTCCGCCGTGGCAGGCTCATCGAGCACTCCCCCGGCGGTCTTCGACGCGTAGTCCTGCAACCGCTTGGCCGCCGCCGGGGCGCCCTCGCGGTAGAAGGCGTACGTCGCCGCGTACCGGGTCGGCAGCTGGTGCGGATGCAGGTCCCAGCCCTGGTAGAAGCCGTTCTCCAGCGACCGCCGCACCAGGCGCAGGTGCTCCGCCCACGCGCCCGGCAGGTCATCGCCCACCGGGAGCCGGTTGGTCGAACCGTCGGACAGCCGCACGCCCGTTCCGGCAGCCGCGACCTGCATCAACTGCTTCGCGAAGTCGGCGGCGGGGTGCGCCATGCTCTGGTACGCCGCGCTGATGCCGAGACCCGCGCTGTAGTCGTAGGTCCCGTAGTGCAGCCCGGAGCACCGGCCGTCCGCCGCCTGGATGATCCGCGCGACCGAAACCGTGCCATCGGTCGAGAGGATCGACTGCGCGGTCTCGATCTGCACCTCGAACCGCAGCGCGCGGTCCGCCAGTCCGTACGCGGTTTCCAGCCGCCCCAACACTTCCGCGGCGACCTCGACCTGTTCGACCGCGGTGACCTTCGGCAGCGTCACCACGAATCCGTCCGGCAGCGATCCTTCGGACAGCAAGCCGGACAGGAACAGGTCGAGCGTCCGGATGCCCCGCCGCCGCGTCGCGGCTTCGAAGCTCTTGAACCGGATTCCGACAAACGGAGTGCCGCCGGTGGTCGCGAGGGTGCGCCCCGCGGCTTCCGCGGCCGCGTCCTCCGCTTCGTCGCCGGGATGGCCGTAGCCGTCCTCGAAGTCGATGCGGAGATCCTCGATCGGCTCGGTGAGGAGCTTCTCGCGGACGCGCTCGGCCACCGCCGGGTCGAGGTTCAGCAGATCGCCGTGCTCGACGAAAACCCGCATCGCCTGTTTGCCCCAGTCGGCGACCAGGCGCGTGCGGTACTGCGACGCCGGCACATACACCGTGTGCACCGGACGACGGCCCGGAGACTCGCCGGGATACCGCGCCGCCACGCGCGCGTCGGCCTCGGCCAACCGCGTGTCGGCGGCGGTGTAGACGTCCTCGGCGAGCCGTCCGCCGCCCATTACTGGATGTGCTCGTACGCCGGCAGGGTCAGGAAGTCCGGGAACTCGTCGGCCAGCGCGACCTGCTCGAACAGCTCGACCGCGGGCTTCAGCAGATCGTCGGAAACCTCAGCCGCCAGCTCGCCGCGGACATCGGCCACGACCCCGCGCACCAGTTCCGCGGTGACCTTCTCGCCGTTGTCCAGCTGCGTGCCGTTCTTGACCCACTGCCACACCTGCGACCGCGAAATCTCGGCCGTGGCGGCGTCTTCCATCAGGTTGTGGATCGCCGCCGCGCCGTTGCCGCCCAGCCACGAGGCCAGGTAGCGGATGCCGACGTCGACCGCCGCGCGCAGACCGGCCGCGGTCGCGCTGCCCGGCGTCGAGGCGACGTCCAGCAGCTGGTCGGCGGTCACCTGCACGTCGTCGCGGGTGCGCTCGAGCTGGTTCGGGTTGTCGCCGAGGACCTTGTCGAACTCTTCCTTGCAGAGTGCGACCATGCCCGGGTGCGCGACCCACGAACCGTCGAAGCCGTCCCCGGCCTCCCGCGATTTGTCGGCGTGCACCTTGTCGAAGGCGCCCTTGTTGACTTCCGGGTCCTTGCTCGGGATGAACGCGGCCATGCCGCCGATCGCGAACGCGCCGCGCTTGTGGCAGGTGCGCACCAGCAGTTCGGTGTAGGCGCGCATGAACGGCGCGGTCATGGTGACCGAGTTGCGGTCCGGCAGCACGAACTTCTCACCCGCGTCGCGGAAGTACTTGATGACGCTGAACAGGTAGTCCCAGCGGCCCGCGTTGAGGCCCGAGGCGTGCTCGCGCAGTTCGTAGAGGATCTCTTCCATCTCGAACGCGGCCGGGATGGTCTCGATCAGCACGGTCGCGCGGACGGTGCCGTGCGGGATGCCGAGCGCCTTCTCCGCGTGGGTGAACACGTCGTTCCACAGCCGCGCTTCGAGGTGGCTTTCCATCTTCGGCAGGTAGAAGTACGGGCCCTTGCCGCGGTTGAGCAGTTCCTGGGCGTTGTGGAAGAAGTACAGGCCGAAGTCGACCAGCGCGCCGACGCCCTTGCGGCCGCCGAAGGTCAGGTTGCGCTCGTCGAGGTGCCAGCCGCGCGGGCGGACCACGATGGTGGCGTGCTCGACGTCCGGCTTCAGCTCGTAGTGCTTGCCGTTCTGGTCGAGCGTGATGGTGCCGCGGATCGCGTCGGACAGGTTGACCTGGCCGCCCACGACGTTCGCCCAGTGCGGCGTGTTGGCGTCCTCGAAGTCGGCGAGCCACACCTTGGCGCCGGAGTTGAGGGCGTTGATGGTCATCTTGCGATCGGTGGGACCGGTGATCTCCACGCGCCGGTCGCGCAGCGCTTCCGGAGCGCCGGCGACCTGCCAGTCGCTTTCGCGGATCTCCTTGGTCTCAGCCAGGAAATCGAGGCGGCCGGTGGTACGGGCCTCCTCGCGCCGCTTGCCCCGCGCGACGAGGAGTTCGTCGCGCCGCGCGGCGTACTCGTCGTGCAAGCCCGCTACGAAAGCGAGGGCTTCCGGCGTCAGAATCTCGTCCCCACGCTCGACGGACCCGCCGAGAACCTGGACCTCAGACATGCGCAACACCCCGAGTAGTGCTTTGGATAACGTCCCTACGGTTTTTACCTGACGGACTATAGTTTCTGCATAGCGGAACATCAATCGGGTCTGTGAGGAGGACCACTGGTGGCGGCTGAGAAGAGCGGACGAGACGGCGGCGTCCAGTCCCTGCAGCGCGCGTTCGAGCTGCTGGAGCACCTGGCGGACACCGGCGGCGAGGCCAGCCTGTCGGAGCTGGCGACCCTGTCCGGGCTGCCGATGCCGACGATCCACCGGCTGATCCGCACGCTGGTGTCGCTGGGCTACGTCCGGCAGAACACCAACCGGCACTACGCGCTGGGCGCCCGGCTGATCCGGCTCGGCGAGAACGCCAGCATGCAGTTCGGCGCGTGGGCGCGGCCGCTGCTGGTGGAGCTGGTCGAGGAGGTCGGCGAGACGGCGAACCTGGCGGTGCTGGAACGCGACGAGGTGGTGTATGTCGCACAGGTGCCCTCGAAGCACTCGATGCGCATGTTCACCGAGGTCGGACGGCGCCTGCTGCCGCACGGCACCGGCGTGGGCAAGGCGATGCTGGCGGAACTGCCCGCGGGCGAGGTCGCGTCGCTGCTGGAGCGCACCGGAATGCCCGCGTACACCGAGCACACCTTCACCGACCCGGACGCGCTGGCGGTGGAGCTGAAGAAGATCGCCGGACAGGGCTACGCGCTGGACGAGGCGGAGCAGGAACTCGGGGTGCGCTGCATCGCCGTCGCGATCCCCGGCGCACCGGTCCCCGCGGCGGTCTCGGTGTCCGGCCCGTCCGGCCGCCTGACAGCGGACGCGGTGAGCCACATCGCGCCGGTGGTGCAGAAGGTGGCGGACCGGCTTTCGCAGCAGCTGCCGGTTACCTGAGTTCGCCCTTGAGTTCGCCTTCGAGGAGGTCCATCAGCAGTCCGTCGTGCCAGGTGCCGTCGAGCCCCTGCTCGTAATCGCGGAGGATCCCGACGCGCCGGAAACCGAGCTTCTCGTACACATGGATCGCGCGGACGTTGGCCGCCGCCGGGTCGATGGTGATCCGGTGGTGTCCCCGGTCGAACAGGCGCTGGGCGAGGATCCGGATCGCCTCCGCGCCGAGCCCGAGCCCGTAGTGGCCGGGGTGCACGGCCAGGTCGATTCCGGCGTGGCGGTAACGCGGGCTGGCTTCTTCCCAGCTTTGGATGATGCCGACAGTCTCGCCGTTGTGCTCGATGGCGTAGGCCTGCGCCTCGGCTTTGGCGAGGAGGCTGTCGGTTTCTTCGTCGGGATCGCCCCACCACTGCGAGACTTCCGGGGCGGAAAGGATCTCGTGGACGCGTGCCCGGTCGGCTTCGACGAGCGGGCGAAGGGTGACGCGGCTCACTTCGTCGACTCCACCGTTCTCTTCGAGGCTTCCGTCAGCCCAGCAAAGCGTCCACGAACGCACCCGGCTCGAACGGCGCCAGATCGTCCGGCCCCTCGCCGAGACCCACGAGCTTCACCGGCACTCCCAGTTCCTTCTGGACCTGGAACACGATCCCGCCCTTGGCCGTGCCGTCCAGTTTGGTCAGGACGATTCCCGTCACGTCGATGACCTCGGCGAACACCCGTGCCTGCGCGAGTCCGTTCTGTCCGGTGGTGGCGTCCAGCACGAGCAGCACCTCGTCCACTCGCGCCTGCTTCTCGACGACTCGCTTCACCTTGCCGAGTTCGTCCATCAGGCCGGTCTTCGTGTGGAGGCGGCCCGCGGTGTCGACCAGGACCGTGTCCACGCCCTCGCTGATGCCCTGCTTGACCGCGTCGAACGCGACCGCTGCCGGGTCCGCGCCTTCCTTGCCTCGCACGACCGACGCGCCCACGCGATCGCCCCAGGTCTGGAGCTGGTCGGCGGCTGCGGCGCGGAACGTGTCGGCGGCGCCGAGGACGACCGTGCCGCCCTGGGCGACCAGTACTCGGGCGAGCTTGCCGGTCGTCGTGGTCTTGCCGGTGCCGTTCACGCCCGCGACCAGCACGACCGCGGGCTGCTTCTTGCCGTCCACCTCGTGCGGCAGGGCCCGGACCGAGCGCTCGGCGTCCGTGGACAGGGACGCGGTCAGCACCTCGTGCAGCAGTTCGCGTGCTTCCGCCGAGGTGCGCACTGCGCGGCGGTTCAGTTCGTCGCGCAGGCGGTCCACGATCTGGGTCGTCGTGGCGGCGCCGAGGTCCGCCATGAGCAGCGTGTCTTCGACGTCCTGCCAGGAATCCTCGTCCAGGTCGCCGCCGCCGAGCAGGCCCAGCAGGCTCTGCCCGAACACCGAGCGGGACTTCGACAGGCGGCCGCGCAGGCGCTCCAGGCGGCCGGCCGGGGACTCGATCTCCTCGATCGGCTCGACGGTTCCCGGGACGACCGCCTCGGGGGCCTCTTCTTCGACCGGCTCGGGGAGCTTGACGTCGCGCACCGTGCGCTGGTCGGAGTCGCGCGGGACCGCGGCGTCGTCGCCGACCGCGGGCTGCCCGTCGACCTCCGGGCGGTCCTCGACGGGATGCTCGACCACCGGCTCCGGCGAAGGAGCAGGTTCGGGCTCAGGCGCGGGCCCGGGTTTCTCCTCGACGGCCGTTCCGCCGGACGCGAAAGAGATCCCGCCGCTCGCGGCGTACCCGCCGCCCTTCGGCTTCTCCTCGACCTCGCGCTGTTCGGCGATGCTGATCCGCCGCTTGCGCGCGATGAGCAGCCCGGACACCAGCACGGCGACCAGGACGACGACGGCGACGACAACGATCCAGAACCAGGTGCTCGACACGCCACCATCCTGTCATCCGCGTGCACAAGCCACGGGACACCCCACCGCGAGGCCAACGAGTAACGCGAACGGTTCCGATTCGGCCAAGACTCCACGAAGCGTCTTGCGCCACCCCTTCGGTGTTGACTAGACCACATCGGATGACCACCCCCGCCGGCCACTGTTTCCGCGTCCTCGGGCTGCTGTCGGGCACGTCCGTGGACGGGATCGACGTCGCGGTCGCCGAAATCCGCGCTGACACCGGGACCGTCGTCCTCACCCCGCTCGGCGAGCTCGACGTGCCTTATCCCGCCGACCTCCGCACGGATCTGCTCGACGCCCTCCCGCCGCGGCCGAGCAGCGCGCGGCAGCTGACCGTCCTCGACACCCGGGTCGGCCAGGCGTTCGCGGACGCGGCCGCGCTCGGCATCGCCGCGTACGGGCCGGTGGACGTGATCGCCTCGCTCGGCCAGACCGTCTATCACTGGGTCGAAAACGGCGTCGCGCTCGGCACGCTCCAGCTCGGCCAGCCGGCGTGGATCGCCGAGCGCACCGGAGTGCCGGTGATCGCCGACCTCCGCATCCGGGACATCACCGCGGGCGGCCAGGGCGCGCCGCTGGCCAGCACGCTCGACGCGATGTGGCTGCGCGGCCTCGCCGAGGAGACCGGACGTCCGGTGGCCGCGCTCAACCTCGGCGGCATCGCCAACATCACCGTGGTCACGCAGTCGGACAAGGTGCTCGCCTACGACACCGGCCCGGCCAACGCGCTGCTCGATCTCGCCGCCGCCCACGTCAGCGACGGCAAACTGTCCGCCGACATCGACGGACGCCTCGCGCTCGCCGGGTCGGTCCGGAAAGACCTGCTCGACCGGCTGCTCGCCGACCCCTATTTCTCCGCCGCTCCCCCGAAATCCACTGGCAAAGAGCACTTCCACGGCGGATACCTGAACGCAGCCCTGTCCGGGCTGCCGCCGTTGTCCCCGGAGGATTTGCTGGCCACGCTCACCGAACTGACCGCCGCGACGGTCGCCGCGGAATGCCGGCGGCACGGCGTGGCGACCGTTGTCGCGTCCGGCGGCGGCGTCGCGAACCCGGCGACCATGGCCGCGCTCGCCCGGCAACTGCCCGGCGGCGCGCTCCGCACCAGCGACGACCTCGGTCTCCCCGGCTCCGGAAAAGAGGCCTATCTGACCGCGCTGCTCGGCTGGCTGAGCTGGTGCGGCGTCCCGGCGACGCTGCCGTCGGCCACCGGAGCGAGCGGTCCCCGCCTGCTCGGCGCGCTGACGCCGGGTGCGGCGCCCCTGAATCTCCCCGCCCCGCTGGGGGGCGCCGCGACCCGGCTCCGGGTCGCGGAATCCGGGCAACCACGGTAGGAGAACCCCATGAATCCAGTCGATCTGGTGATCGTCATCGTGTACCTCGCGGCGATGCCGGTCATCGGCGTGCTGGTCGGACGCAGACAGAAGTCCGCGAACGACTACTTCGTCGGCGAGCGCAGCATGCCGTGGTGGGCGGTCACGCTCTCGGTGGTGGCCACCGAGACGTCCACGCTCACCGTGATCTCCACGCCCGGGCTCGTGTTCGGCAGCGCCTTCCTGTTCCTGGAAGTGGCTTTCGGCTACATCATCGGCCGCGTGATCGCCGCGTTCGTGCTGCTGCCGCGGTATTTCCGCGGCAATTACGTGAGCGCGTACGAATTCCTCGGCCGCCGCTTCGGCCGCGGGCTGCAGGGCACCGCGTCGGTCACCTTCGTGGTGACCCGGCTGCTCGCCGAGGGGCTGCGGCTGTTCGCCGGGGCGATCCCGATCAAGGCGATCCTCGGCCACTACGGCATCCACACCGAGTACTGGCACATCGTCGTGCTGCTGACCGCGCTCACCGTGGTCTACGCGTTCGTCGGCGGCATCAAGTCGGTGATCTGGGTCGACGTCATCCAGTGGTCGCTCTACATCCTCGGCGCGATCGGCGCGGTGATCTTCCTGTCCACGAAGCTGCCGTCCGGCTGGACGCAGATCGCTTCGAGCCAGGGCCGGTTCCAGCTCACCGACTTCGCGTCGAACCTCCTCACCAACCCGTACGCGTTCCTCTGCGCGGTGGTCGGCGGCGCGTTCCTGTCGATGGCTTCGCACGGCGCGGACCAGCTGATCGTCGGACGGCTGCTGTCGTGCCGGAACCTGCGCGACGGCCAGCGCGCGCTGATCGGCTCGTCCATCGTGGTGTTCGTCCAGTTCGCGCTGTTCCTGCTCGTCGGCGCGATGCTGTGGGTCTACACCGGCGGCAAGAACGGCCCGACGGCCACCGCGGTCGCGGCCGGGAAGATGTCCGGCGACGACGTGTTCTCCAACTTCATCGTCAACGACCTTCCGGTCGGCCTCGCCGGGCTCTTGATCGCCGGCATCCTCGCGTCGACCATGGGCGCGCTCGCGTCCGCGCTCAACGCGCTGTCCACCTCCACCATCGCCGACCTCTACCAGCGGTTCACGCACAAGTCGATCGAGGACGCCAAGCTGCTCCGGCACGGTCGCATGTGGACACTCATCTGGGCGGCCGTGTTCGCGGTGTTCGCCTCGATGTTCACCAACTCGAAGGACCCGGTCATCCAGCAGGGCCTCGGGATCGTCGGCTACACCTACGGCGCGCTGCTCGGGTCGTTCTTCCTCGGCCTGATGGTGCGCAAGGCCCGCCAGTCCGACGCGGTGATCGCGTTCGCCTGCTCGGTGATCGGGATGGCGTTCCTGATCCTGTTCGTGAAATTCGACAAGGCGACCACCGAGGTGCACATCCACTTCGGCGCGGCGACGAAGACGCTCGTGCCGCTGGCGACGTATTGGTACACCTTCGCGGGGGTGCTGATCACGCTGATCGTGGGCGGGCTGCTGTCACTGCGGCGGCGCGGCGCCGACCCGAATGCGGTGAAGGCGGAGGAACCGGCGGAAAGCGCGGCGTAGAAAGCTCGTGAGTGTTTGTGCCGGTTCTAACCGGCACAAACACTCACGAGGCTGCTACGGCTGCGTGTAGAAGACCATGCCGTCCTTGTCGCAGCCGATCCGCCCGCTGCCCTGCGCGCCGGTGTCGGCCATGCACTGCCAGCCGCTCACGGTCAGCACGTGCGCGGTGCCCTCGGCCTTTTTCGGCGCGTCCTGGAAGTACTCGGTGATCACGTCGATCGCCTCGGTGCAGCCAGGACGGCCCGCCTTGGTTTCGGTGGCGATCAGGCCGACCTTGCCGTTGGGCGCGTCGATCGGGCCGCAGTCGACCGGCGGGCCGACCGTTTCGCCGGTGTCCGGGCTGGCTTCCTGGGACTTGCTCGGGCGGTGCGTCTTGCTCGCGGGCGCGGACTTGGTGCTGGCCGCAGGGCTTTCCGGCGCCGAAGCGGCGGTCGGCGCGGCCGAAACCGACGACGGGGCCGCCTGGTCGCTGCTCCCGCCGCAAGCCGCGGCCAGCCCGCCGAACGCGAGAATCGACGCCGTGACAACGGCTTTGGACACCAACGTGCGCATGAAGAATTCCCTCCCCGGTTTCCGGCCGCCGATCGGCCAAGATCACCCTAAGCGGGCCGCGCCGGGTCGGCAGTGTGACCGCTGCGCGTCACAGCGAACGGCCCGGCTTCCCCTTGTTCCAGGGGAAACCGGGCCGCCGTCAGGAATACGTCAGTGGATGACGACCTGCCGCACGTGCACGAAGTTCAGGTCGCCGCCCTGCCACCGGCCGAGGTCGGTCCGGCCGCCGTCCCAGTACAGGGTGACCGAGTTGTTGCCGGAGTCGACCCGGGTGACGCCGCCCAGATCCACGTACGTCGCTCCGCCGTTGGCGAAGCAGGCGACATCGCTGCCGTCCCACGGGCTTCCGCCCGCGAGGCGCACCTGGACGAAGTCGGTGCGGCCGTTGCAGGCGACCCGGTCGATGGCGAACGCCTGACCGGCCGGAACGGTGCCGGCCAGCGCGAGCGCCGCGGCGCCGCCGATCGCGAGTCTCTTGACGAGTGAAGGCATGATCGCTGTGGAACCTTTCTCCCAGTGCTGCCTCGAAGGTGAGCCCGGCGGAAACCGCCCTGCCGGACGAGTTCGACGGTGCCAGTCGCGGACACCGAGCCGACACCCGCGATGCCCGCTTCTACCCGTTCGTACCCGGGGTCCGGGACCAACGCTCAGACGGCCTTGCCATGGAACGAAAGCCCCTTGCTGCCGCAGAAAATCTGCTTGCTGCCGCCGTTTCCGCCGTCGTATCCGCAGTTCCAGCCGTCGACGTCGAGGAAGCGCCCGGTGCCCTGCGCCTTGGTCGGAGCCTGGGCCAGGTAGTCGGACATCACGGTGATCGCCTCGGTGCAGCCGACCGTGCCCGCTGGCATCGCCTCGGTGACCACGTCGACCTTGCCGCCGGGGCCGTCGATCGGGCCGCAGTCGGCGCCGTCGCCGAGTTCTCCCTTGCCCGGCAGGCGGTCGCCGGGCTGTTCCTCAGCCGGGGCCGGGCGCGGCTTGGGCTTGCTCGGGTGCGTCGGGGCCTGGGCGGACGGCGTGGGCGTGGCGGAAGAACTCGGTGCGGCCACGGAAGAAGCGGTCGGCGCGGCCGAGAGCGCACTCGGTGCGGCCGCGGCTTGCCCGGTCTGCGAGCCTCCGCCGCACGCGGCGACCGCGAGGGCGGCGCCGAGCAGCGAACCGGAAATCAGGGTGCGGGCCACGATGGTGCGCATTGTCGAATCCCCTCCAGGATGCGTTTCTTTCGAACACCCCTGAAGACGTGCGGATTCCGCGGCAGTTGGCTCGTCGGACGGCTGTCCGGGCAGAGCTGCCCGTTCGGGCAGGATCGCCCCGATCGGCGCAACCCGCCTAGGACGCCGGGACGGGTTCCTCTTCCGCGGTGCGCAGCCGCTGCGAGATCACCTTGGTGATGCCGTCGCCCTGCATGCTCACGCCGTACAGCGCGTCGGCGATCTCCATCGTCGGCTTCTGGTGCGTGATGATGATCAGCTGCGACGAATCGCGCAGCTGCTCCAGCAGGCCGATCAGCCGGCGCATGTTGGTGTCGTCCAGCGCCGCCTCGACCTCGTCCATCACGTAGAACGGCGACGGGCGGGCACGGAAGATCGCCACCAGCATGCCGACCGCCACCAGCGACTTCTCGCCACCGGACAGCAGCGACAGCCGCTTGACCTTCTTGCCCGGCGGGCGCGCCTCGACGTCGACGCCGGTGGCGAGCAGGTCGTTCGGCTCGGTGAGCACCATCCGGCCCTCGCCGCCGGGGAACAGCACGCCGAAGACGGTCTCGAACTCGCGCGCCACGTCCGCGTAGGCCGAGGTGAAGACCTCCAGGATCTTCTCGTCGACCTGCTTGATGACGGCCTCGAGGTCCTTGCGGGTGTCCTTGAGGTCTTCCAGCTGGGTGGAGAGGAACTTGTAGCGTTCCTCCAGCGCCGCGAATTCCTCCAGCGCCAGCGGGTTCACCTTGCCGAGCAGGGTCAGGTCCTTCTCCGCGCGCTTGGCGCGGCGGGCCTGGGTGTCGCGGTCGTACGGCATGGGCGGCGGCGGGGTGACGTCCTCGCCGCGTTCCTTGGCCGCCTCGTACTCGGCCATCTCGCCCGCGCTCGGCGGCACCGGCACGTTCGGGCCGTACTCCTCGACCAGGTCCGCCAGCCCGATGCCGAAGTCCTCGGCGATCTTGGCTTCCAGCGTTTCCAGCCGCAGCTTCTGCTCGGCGCGCAGCACCTCGTCGCGGTGCACGGCGTCGGTCAGCTTCTCCAGTTCGCCGGAGAGCTCGCGCACCTTCGCACGCACTGCGGTCAGCGCGGTTTCGCGGGTTTGGCGCTGCGCCTGGGCTTCGTCACGCTCCGCGGCCGCGCGCTGCACCGAGATTTCGATGCGCTCCAACGCGAATTCACCGGCGTTGACGACCGCGTTCGCGATTTCCGCGCCGCGCTCCCGGGCTTCCCGGGCCTTGGCCGCGCGCTCACGGGCCTGCTGCTCGGCATAAGCCGCGCGGCGCAACGATTCCGCTCGTCCCGCGATGCTGCGCGCGCGTTCCTCGGCGGTGCGCTGGGCGAGGCGCGCTTCGACTTCTTCCTGCCGCACCACGGCGAGCTGCTCGGCGGCTTCGTCGCGCTCGGCGGTGTCCGGGTCGTCCTCGACCGGCTGTTCGGCGACCGCGGCGAGCCGTTCTTCCAGCTCCGCCAGCTGTTCCAGCGCCTGTTCGCGGCTCTGCTCGACCTTCGCGCGCTGCTGGGTCAGCCGTTCGACCTCGGCCTGCGCGGACCGCGCCGCCTGCTGCAACCGGTTGAGCCGCTCGGACGAACGGGCCTTGCGCACCTTGGCCTCGCCGAGCGCGTCCTTCGCCTGGCCGACCTCTTCGCGCCGGGACTGCTGCTCGGCACGCGCGCCTTCCAGCTCGGCGGAGTACTGCTCCAGCGCGCGTTCGGCCGTGCGCAAGCGTTCCTGCGCCTCGTCGACCGCCGCCTGGACCTCGATCACGCTCTCGCGGGCGGCCGAACCGCCGGCGATCCAGTTGGCCCCGAAGACATCGCCCTCGGCGGTGACCGCGCGCACCTGCGGGTGCTGGGCCACGAGCTGACGCGCGGCGTCCAGATCCGGCACCAGCGCGAGCCGGTCCAGCGCCTTCTCGACCGCGGGCCGCAGTTGCTCCGGCGCGCTGACGACCTCGCGAGCCCAGCGGGCGCCCTCGGGCAGCGCCGGCCACGAACTGGTGTCCACGGTGGACCCGGTGCCGACCGGAACGATCCCCGCACGGCCGGAATCGGTGTCCTTCAAGTACTTCAGCGCGGACAGCGCGTTCTCGCCGCCGGACACCGCGACCGCGTCGGCCACCGGCCCGAGCGCGGCGGCCAGCGCGACCTCGTGCCCCGGCTGCACGGTGAGCAGCGCGGCGACCGAACCGAGCAAGCCCGGCAGTTCGGCGGACGCGCCGAGCAGCGCGCCCGCGCCGTCCTTGCGCTTGAGGCCCATCGACAACGCCTCGACGCGAGCCTTCTCCGACGCGATCTCGCGCTCGGAACCGCGCTCGGCCTTCACCAGCTCTTCGACGCGAGCCTTGGCGGCGTTGTTCGCCTCGACCGCGCGATCGTGGCGCTGCTGCAGCTCGGCGTCGTCGGATTCTTCCGTGCCGCCGACGGCTTTGGCTTCTTCCAGCTCCTCGACCGCGATCTCGGCGCGCTCGGCCGCTTCCTGCAGCCCGACGGTGAGCCGGTCGACCTCTTCCGCGGTCGCGCCGTTCTTGCTGCGCAACGCTTCGACCTGGCCGGTCAGCTTCGCCATGCCCTCGCGTCGATCGGCGATCGCGCGGACCGCGGCCCAGTGCGCGCGCTCCGCGGCTTGCACTCGCTGTTCGAGATCTTCGCGCCGCAGCACGGTTTCCGCGAGAAGTTCGCGGGCCTCCATGACAGCCTCGGTCAGCTCCTGCTCGCGCTCCGCGGCCTGTTCGGCCTCGGCAAGCAGCTCTTCCGGATCGCGACCGCCGGTCGGCGCGGAGACGTCGGAAGAAAGGTGCCGCTGACGTTCCACAGCCAGCCGCACGGTGCCGCGCAGCCGTTCGGTGAGCGCGGACAGCTTGTACCAAGTCTCCTGCGCGATCTGCAGCCGCGGCGCGTCCTCGGCGAGCGAGGCCTCCAGCTCGGTCTCTTCGGCGGACACGATTTCCAGTGCCTGCTCGACCTCGGCGCGGCGCTGGCGGGCGGTGCGCTCGTCGGCCTCGTCGCGCTGGATGGACTCGCGCTGGGTGACCAGGTCGTCGGCCAGCAGCCGGAGCCGGGCGTCGCGCAGGTCGGACTGGACCGACTGGGCCTTGCGGGCGATCTCGGCCTGCTTGCCCAGCGGTTTGAGCTGGCGGCGCAGTTCGGTGGTGAGGTCGGTGAGCCGGTCGAGGTTGCCCTGCATGTTGTTGAGCTTGCGCAGGGTCTGCTCTTTGCGCTTGCGGTGCTTGAGGACGCCGGCGGCCTCCTCGATGAACGCGCGCCGCTCCTCGGGCTTCGACTCCAGGATCGCCGACAGCTGCCCCTGCCCGACGATGACGTGCATCTCGCGGCCGATGCCGGAGTCCGACAGCAGTTCCTGCACGTCCATCAGCCGGCAGCGGTCGCCGTTGATCTCGTACTCGCTCGCGCCGTCGCGGAACATCCGGCGGGTGATGGAGACCTCGGCGTACTCGATCGGCAGCGCGCCGTCGGCGTTGTCGATGGTGAGCGTGACCTCGGCGCGGCCGAGCGGGGCGCGGCCCGCCGTGCCGGCGAAGATGACGTCCTCCATCTTGCCGCCGCGCAGGTCCTTCGCGCCCTGGGTGCCCATGACCCAGCGCAGCGCGTCGAGGACGTTCGACTTTCCGGAGCCGTTCGGGCCGACCACGCAGGTGATGCCGGGTTCGAAGCGCAGCGTGGTCGCCGAGGCGAAGGACTTGAAGCCCTTGAGCGTCAGGCTTTTCAGGTGCACGTGCTGCCGACCCCTCTTGGCCACGGGTACTGGATGGCTACCGGTTCCCCCGGTTCGGGACAGGCTACCCGGGGGTTCTCCGCCGCCGTGGGAGGCCGGGCCGCCCGGGCGCGCCTAGCACAGATCCGGCCGCCCCGGCAACCCCAAGCACCCCATCAGCCGCAGCCGCCTCACCGGCCTCAGCGTTCGGCGAACCCTTCGAGGCCGCCTTTCGCGGCGGTCCAGCGTTCAACTACCTGATCCACTCTTCCGGGTGAGGTTCCGGAGCGCAGCGCGGCCAGCAATCGCGCACAGTTGTCCCGGCTACCCTCCGCGACCACCTCGACACGGCCGTCCGGGAGGTTCCTCGCGAATCCGGCCAGTCCGAGTTCCAGCGCCCGGCTCCGGGTCCACCAGCGAAAACCGACACCCTGCACCTGCCCGTGCACCCAGGCGGCCAGCCGGACGGGCGATTCCTGCTCGTTCACCGGCCCCATCCTGCCGCACGCCCCCGGCTGCGGACGGTGACGGTCCCGTCCCTCGGTCGCGCGAACGGGTCCTGAGCAGTGATAACCTCCCGCCTGGCATCCGGGGCCGGAGCCCCGCTCCCCCGTGCCGCCCCTCGACTTGAGCGTTGACTCTTCTAAGGAGCCTGCATGTCCCGTCCCGACGGGCCTGAACCAAGCTCAGCGTCGCCCGAGATCGCGGTGAGCGCTGCCCCCACCGCTCCGCCGAAGGGCGCGAGCGGGAGGCTGAGCCGCTCCGGCTACGCGATCCTGGGCGTCAGCGGCCTCGTGGTCGCCACGGCCTTCGCCGCGGTCGCCGAACTGGCCGGCCCCGGCTCGGTCACCGACACCGCGACGAACACCACCGGCGGCGGCCAGGGCGGCTTCCAGGGCAGTTCCCAGGTGGTCGTGCCGGGCAACGCCGTCCCCGGCGGCCCGATGACCGTCCCCGGCTCGCCGACCCCCGGCCAGACCGCCCCGCCGACCCCGACCACGGTGGTGGCCGTCGGTCCGGACGGGAAGCCGACCACGAGCGTGATCACGCCGCCGCCGAACGCCGGGCAGCCGGGCGGTCAGCCGGGTGGCGGGCAGCCCGTGCCGGGCACGACTTCGGACCGCAGCGACCCGCCGACCAGCCACCCCACGACGCCGAAACCGCCGACCAGCTCCACTGCGTCGACGACGCCTTCCACCCCGCCGAGCACCCCCTCGTCGCCTCCGGACAGCCCGCCGCCCAGCTCTGGCAGCAGCTCCACCGGCGGCCAGCCGTCGTCGTCCTCGTCGCCGAGCGTGTCCACTTCGGACTCCGGCCCGACGAGTTCCACCAGCCGCTGAAGTCCGCGAAGGGCTCCTTGCGGGAATCAGATTCCTTCAAGGAGCCCCTCACGGCTTTCCGGCCAGGTCAGGCTTCGAAGCGGTACCCCATGCCGGGTTCGGTAAGCAGATGCCGCGGCCGGGAAGGCTCCGGCTCCAGCTTCCGCCGCAACTGTGCCAGATACACCCGCAGGTAATGGGATTCCGTCTCATACGACGGCCCCCACACCTCGTGCAGCAGCTGCTTCTGCGCCACCAGCCGTCCCCGGTTGCGCACCAGCAGTTCCAGCACTCCCCATTCGGTCTTGGTCAGGTGCACCTCGCGACCCTCGCGCAGCACCTTCTTCGCCGCCAGGTCGATGGTGAACGATCCGGTGTCCACCACCGCTTCCGCGCCGTCCGTCCCGCCGACCGACGAGCGCCGCACCGCGGCCCGCAATCGGGCGAGCAGTTCGTCCATTCCGAACGGTTTGGTCACGTAGTCGTCCGCGCCCGCGTCGAGCGCCTGGACCTTGTCCGCCGAATCGCCGCGCGCGGACAGCACGATGATCGGCACCGTCGTCCAGCCGCGCAGGCCCGCGATCACCTCGGTGCCGTCCAGATCGGGCAGGCCGAGATCCAGCACCACCACGTCGGGTTTCGTTTCGGCGACCGCTTTCAGCGCGGCCGTCCCGTCGTGGGCGGTGATCACCTTGTACCCGCGTGCGTTGAGGTTGATCCGCAACGCGCGCACGATCTGCGGTTCGTCGTCGACGACCAGCACCGTCGCCGCTGGATCGGCCGTCATCGCGCCACCCCCTCCTCCGCCGGTTCGGCTTCCACGAGTTCCCGGCCGGTGCAGGCCGGCAGCGAGATCACCACGGTCAACCCTCCACCAGGAGTGTCCTCGGCGCGAACCGTACCGCCCATCGCCTCGGTGAACCCCTTCGCGACAGACAAGCCGAGCCCGACGCCGGGCGTCGAGTCCCGGTCCCCGCCCAGCCGCTGGAACGGCGCGAACGCGGACTCCGCGGCGCCCTTGCGCAGACCCTTGCCGTGGTCGACGATCCGCAGTTCCACGAACTCCGAATGCGCGCTCGCCCGCGCGGAAACGTCGCCGCCGCCGTGCCGGAGAGCATTGTCGAGCACGTTCGCGATCACCCGTTCCAGCAGGCCCGGATCTGCTTGCACCGAAGGCAATCGAGCGTCCACGGATACCTGCACCTTCTGCGAGTTGTCCACATTGGACAAAGCGTGCGCGACCACCTCGTCGTAGCCGACCGGCCGCAGGTGCGGGGTGACCGCACCGGTAGCGAGCCGCGAAGAGTCGAGCAGGTTGTCGATCAGTCCGGCGAGCCGGTCCGCCGACAGTTCCACGGCTTCCATCAGTTCCTCAGTGTCCTCATCGGACAAAGACAGGTCCGGCGCGCGCAGGCTGCCGATCGCCGCCTTGATGGATGTGAGCGGCGTCCGCAGGTCATGTCCGACCGCGGACAGCAGCGTCGTGCGCAGTTCGGTCGCCTCGGCTTTCCGCTCGGCGGCCGCCGCGGCCGCGGCCATCCGCTGCTGCCGCAGGGCGAGCAACGCTTGTCCCGCAACGGCTTCCAGCACCCGGCGGTCCGCCGCGGGCAACGCGCGACCGCGCAGCGTCAGGTGCACGTCAGCGGTCACCGCGATGTCCACATCGGCCTCATCCGGATCCGCACACGGCTCGCCGCCGGACAGCGCGACCTTGTCCCACTTGCCATTGCGTTTCTCCAGCAGCGTCACGGAAGTGAGCCCGAAGTTTTCCCGCACCTTCTCCAGCAACCGCTCGATCGGATTCGGATTGGTCAGCACTGTGCGCGCATAAGACGCCAGCAACGACGCCTCCGTCCGAGCTCGCGCCGCGGCCACTCCACGCCGCGCGGCAGAAGCGACGACCAAGGCCACCATCACCGCCACCACGACCATCACGATGAGCGTCACGACGTTCTGCGGACTGTGCACGTCCAGCGTGTACAGCGGCGGGGTGAAGAAGAAGTTCAACAGCCCGGCACCGAAAATCGCCGCCACCAAAGCCGGACCGAGCCCGCCCACCAAAGCGACGATGACCGTCGAAAGGACGAAGAGGATGACGTCGGTGGAGAACTCGACCGCGTCGCGCAGCAGCACGCCGAGACCGGTCGCGATGACCGGCGCCAGGATGCTCAACACCCAGCCCAGCACGAGCCGCGACGGCGCCAGCGGGCTCGCGCCGAGCCGCGCCCGCAGTCGTCCGCCGGCGTAGGAGTGCGTGACCATGTGCACGTCGATCGGACCGGACTGCTGGATCACGGTCGCGCCGATGCCCTCGTCGAAGAGCCGCGCGACCCGGGAACGCCGCGAGGTGCCGATCACCAGCTGAGTCGCGTTGACCCCGCGGGCGAAGTCGAGCAACGCCGTCGGAACGTCGTCGCCGACCACCGCGTGGAAGGTCGCGCCGACCTCCTCGGCCAGCGTGCGGCAGCGGGCCATCGCGGTCGGCCCGAGCCCGGCGAGGCCGTCGCCGCGCAGGATGTGCACGACCTGCAGTTCCGCGCCCGCCCGGTTGGCGATCCGGCTCGCGCGCCGGATCAGCGTCTCGCTTTCCGGGCCGCCGGTGATCGACACGACCACCCGTTCGCGCGTTTCCCACGTATCGGTGATCTTCTGCTCGGCGCGGTAACGCTGCAGCGCGACGTCGACCTGGTCGGCCACCCACAGCAGCGCCAGCTCGCGCAAAGCGGTGAGGTTGCCGGGCCGGAAATAGTTGCCCAGCGCGGCGTCGATGCGCTCGGCCGGGTAGACGTTGCCGTGCGCGAGCCGCCGCCGCAGCGCCTCCGGCGTGATGTCCACCAGCTCCAGCTGCTCCGCGCGGCGCACGACCTCGTCCGGCACGGTTTCCTGCTGGGTGACGCCGGTGATGCGCTCGACGACGTCGTTGAGGCTCTGCAGGTGCTGGACGTTGACCGTGGACAGCACGTCGATGCCCGCTTCGAGCAGCTCGTCGATGTCCTGCCAGCGTTTCTCGTGCCGCCCGCCGGGCACGTTCGTGTGCGCCAGCTCGTCCACGACGACGACCTCGGGCGCGCGGGCGAGCACCGCGTCGAGGTCCATCTCGGCGAACTCGTGCCCGCGATGCCCGACCGTGCGCCGCGGCACGACCTCGAGCCCGTCGAGCAGGTCGGCGGTCTTCTTGCGGCCGTGCGTTTCGACCAGGCCGACGACCACGTCGGTGCCGCGGTCGAGCCGGCGGCGTGCTTCGCCGAGCATGGCGAAGGTCTTGCCGACGCCCGGAGCCGCGCCGAGGTAGATGCGGAGTTCGCCTCGGCGCGGCTTCGGTGGTGTGTCAGGTGCGCTCACAGTGTTCAGTGTGCGCCAGGCGCGGTCGAATGCACGGCAAGGTTGAGCTGGAGCACATTCACGCCCGGCGCGCCGATCCCGTTGCCCGTCGTGTTGTCCGCGACCAGCTGCCGCACCTTCTCCTCGCTCAGCCCGGTGTTGCGCGCGACTCGAAGCACCTGCAGATCGGCGTACGCGACGCTGATCGCCGGGTCGAGGCCCGAACCCGAGGCAGTCACCGCGTCCGCGGGCACCTCCGCCGGGTCGACGCCTTCGCGCTTGGCGATCAGCTCCCGCCGCTGCGCGATGGCCTTGGTCAGATCCTCGTTGTACGGGCCCTTGTTCGAGGGCCCCGAGGTCGACGGGTCGCCCGGCCCGAGCACGTCCTTCGAGCTGGCGGAGGGCCGGTTGTGGAACCACGGGTCGTGCGCCGGGTCGGCGGGCACCGGGTCGATCCCGATCAGCGACGAGCCGACGGCCTGGCCGTTCTGCGTCACCACCGAGCCCTCGGCGTGCCCCTGGAGGCCGGGGATGCGGGACACCGCCCACACGCCCAGCGGGTAAACAATGCCGAGCAGCACGGTCATCGCGATGAGCAGGCGCAGGCCGGCCCAGGTCTGCTTGAGCAAAACGTTCATGTCAGCCAATCCCTGGAATGTGGCGCACGATCAGGTCGATCACCCAGATCCCGAGGAACGGGCTCACGATGCCGCCGAGGCCGTAGACGAGCAGGTTGCGGCGTAGCAGCGCGGACGCCGACGACGGCCGGTACCGCACGCCGCGCAAGGCGAGCGGGATCAGCCCGACGATGATCAGCGCGTTGAAGACGACCGCGGACAGGATGGCCGACTTCGGGGTCGCCAGGTGCATGATGTTGAGCGCGCCGAGCTGGGCGAAGATGCCGGTGAACATCGCCGGCAGGATGGCGAAGTACTTCGCCAGGTCGTTCGCCACGCTGAAGGTGGTGAGCGCGCCGCGGGTGATCAGCAGCTGCTTGCCGATCCCGACGATCTCGATCAGCTTCGTCGGGTTCGAGTCGAGGTCGACCATGTTGCCTGCCTCTTTCGCCGCCATGGTCCCGGTGTTCATCGCCACGCCGACGTCGGACTGCGCGAGCGCGGGCGCGTCGTTCGTGCCGTCGCCGGTCATCGCGACGAGCCGGCCGCCCTCCTGCTCCTTCTTGATGAGCGCCATCTTGTCCTCGGGCTTGGCCTCGGCGAGATAGTCGTCGACGCCCGCGTCCTGCGCGATGGCCTTCGCGGTGAGCGGGTTGTCGCCGGTGATCATCACCGTCTTGATGCCCATCGAGCGCAGTTCCTCGAAGCGCTCCTTCATGCCCGGCTTCACCACGTCCGACAGCCGGATCACGCCGCGTACGAACGCCGTGCCGCCCGCCGCTTCCGCGACCACCAGCGGGGTCCCGCCCTGCTGGCTGATCTCGTCCACGACGCGTTCGGTCTCGTCCGGCACGTCGCCGCCGCGTTCGCGCACCCACTGGCGCACCGCCGACGTCGCGCCCTTGCGGACCTCGCGGTCGCCGAGATCGACGCCGCTCATCCGGGTCTGCGCGGTGAACGGTACGAACTCGGCGAGCTTTTCGCTGTCGTCCGGTTCCCCGGGCAGCCCGTGCTGCTCGGCGATCAGCTCGACGATGCTGCGGCCTTCCGGCGTGCCGTCGGCGAGGCTGGACAACCGGGCCGCGCGCGCCAGGTCGTCCACAGTGGACGAACCGACCGGGATCAGCTCGGTCGCGCGCCGGTTGCCGAAGGTGATCGTGCCGGTCTTGTCCAGCAGCAGCGTCGAGACGTCGCCCGCGGCTTCGACCGCGCGGCCGGAGGTGGCGAGGACGTTGCGCTGCACCAGCCGGTCCATCCCGGCGATGCCGATCGCGCTCAGCAGCGCGCCGATCGTCGTCGGGATCAGGCAGACCAGCAGCGCGGTCAGCACGATCACCGACTGCTCGCTGCCGGAGTAGGCGGCCATCGGCTGCAGCGCCACGACGGCGAGCAGGAAGATGATGGTCAGCGTCGACAGCAGGATGGTCAGCGCGATCTCGTTCGGCGTCTTCTGCCGGGAAGCGCCTTCCACCAACGCGATCATCCGGTCCACAAAGGACTCGCCGGGCTTGGTGCTGATCCGCACCACGATCCGGTCGCTCAGCACCGTGGTGCCGCCGGTGACCGCCGACCGGTCGCCGCCGGACTCCCGGATCACCGGGGCCGACTCGCCGGTGATGGCCGATTCGTCGACCGTGGCGATGCCCTCGACGACGTCGCCGTCGCCCGGGATCACTTCGCCCGCCTCGACCACCACGCGGTCGCCGACCCGCAGGTCCACGCCGGGCACCTGCTCCTCGGAACCGTCCTCAGTGAGCCGCCGCGCGACGGTCTCCTTTTTGGTCCGCCGCAACGATTCCGCCTGTGCCTTGCCGCGCCCTTCGGCGACCGCCTCGGCCAGGTTCGCGAACACGACGGTGAACCACAGCCACACCGCGATGAGGATCGAGAACACGCTCGGGTCGGTGACCGCGAAGACGGTGGTGAGGACCGAACCGGCCCACACCACGAACATCACCGGGTTCTTGAGCTGGTGGCGCGGGTTCAGCTTGCGCAGCGCGTCCGGCATGGACGACCACAGCTGCTTCGGGCTGAACACGCCCGCTCCGACGCGTCCGGCGTTTTCGACGTGGTGCTGCGTCTCCTGTTCCGGAGTCCGCTCCTGGGTAATGCTCATGCCAATGCCTCTGCAATCGGCCCCAGCGCGAGCGCCGGGATGAACGTGAGAGCCGCGACGAGGACGACGGTGCCGGTCAGCAACGTCCCGAACAGCGGCCCGGTGGTGGGCAGCGTGCCCGCGGTTTCCGGGACTTTCTTCTGCGCGGCAAGGGAACCCGCCAGGCAAAGCACCGCGACGATCGGCACGAACCGGCCGATCAGCATGGCCACCGACAGCGACGCCTGGAACCAGTCGCTGGTCGCGGTGAGCCCGCCGAAGGCACTGCCGTTGTTGTTGCCCGCGGACGTGTAGCCGTAAAGGACTTCGGACAGTCCGTGCGATCCCGAGTTGGCGAGCGCGTCTCGCGTGCTCGGGATCATCAGGGCGATGCCGGAGCCGAGCAGCACCACGACGGGCATCGCCAGCATCGAGATCGCCGCGCAGGTGACCTCGCGCTTGCCGAGCTTCTTGCCCAGGTACTCCGGAGTCCGGCCGACCATCAGGCCGGCCAGGAACATCGCGATCACAGCCATCACGAGGATGCCGTACAGCCCGGTGCCCACACCGCCCGGCGAAACCTCGCCGAAGAGCATGTTGAGCATCGCGCCCCCGCCGCCGAGACCGGACAGGCTGTCGTGCGCGCCGTTCACCGCGCCGGTCGAGGTGCCGGTGGTGGTGTCGGCGAACAGCGACGTCAGGCTGAGCCCGAACCGCTGTTCCTTGCCCTCGAAGTTCCCGCCCGCGGCCAGCGCGGCGGGGCTGTTCGTGTGCGTCTCGGACGTCCAGATCACCGCGAGCATCGCGGCCCACAGACCGGCCATCACCGACAGCAGGACGTAGCCCTGCTTGCGGTTGCCCACCAGCTGCCCGAAAGCGCGGGTGAGGCAGACCGGGATCACCAGGATCAGGAAGATCTCGACGAGGTTGGTCCAGACGTTCGGGTTTTCGAACGGGTGCGCGGAGTTGGCGTTGAAGATGCCGCCGCCGTTCGTGCCGAGTTCCTTGATCACTTCCTGGCTCGCCGCCGGGGCCAGCGCGATCGTGCTGGTGCTGCCGTCCGGGTTGGTCACCGCGACGCCGGAACGGAGGCTTTGCACCACGCCGAGCGCCACGAGGACGATCGCGAACACGAACGCCATCGGCAGCAGCACGCGGATCGTGCCGCGGGTCAGGTCGACCCAGAAGTTGCCGAGCCGGTCGGTGCGCGAGCGGACGAACCCGCGCGTCACCGCGATCGCCACGGCCAGCCCGACGCCCGCGGACAGGAAGTTCTGCACGGTGAGCCCGGCCATCTGGACGAAGTGGCCCATGGTCGTCTCGGGCGTGTAGGACTGCCAGTTCGTGTTGGTCACGAAGGAAACCGCGGTGTTGAACGCGACGGCAGGCGATACCGGGCCGCGATCGAAGTTCCACGGCAGGATCGACTGCAGGCGCTGCACCAGGTACAGCAGGATCACCGAGACGAACGAGAAGCCGAGCACGCCGGAGGCGTAGGTCTTCCAGTGCTGCTCGGTGTCCGGGTCGACCCGGACGACCTTGTACAGGGCCCTCTCGACCCGCAGATGCTTCTCGGTGGAGAAGACGCGGGCGAGGTAGTCGCCGAGGGGTTTGTAGACCACCGCGAGGGCGACCAGGAGCATGCCGGCTTGCAGGAAGCCGGCCGCGACGTCACTCATCTCAGAATTTCTCCGGCCTCACGAGGGCGACGAACAGGTAGCCGAGGAGGCCAAGCGCCAGCAGCCCGCCGACGATGTTGGCCACGGTGCCCGCGCCGCTCACAGCTTCTCCAGCCCGCGCAGGACACCGGCGAGCACCACGAAAACGCCGATGAGCAATAGGGCGTACAGCAAATCCGCCACGAGGCACCTCTCAGGAAGGGTCACCCGGCACGGGGTGACCGTCGGTCGAGAGCCACTGTGCGGTCGTCGCGGAGCGTAAGCACCCGCGTCTGACGCCTCCTTGACGCCGCGACCTGGGGGCGTTTACGCGATCTTGACGGCTGGTGACCCGGGCCACTGCGTCAAGCGCCATCCGGGTCAGCGCGACGGCATGACTGTCCGTAGTTGGTGGGTGACTTGCGGCACAGCTGGTAGCGGATCAAGGACAGAGAGTGCAATTCGGGCAGACAACGATCGGGGGTCCGTGTTACACCTGAGTAACCAATAGTTGTATCAACTAACTAACTAGGTTCAGGGAGGGCTCGTATGTGCGGAATCGCGGGCTGGGTTTCCTACGACACCGATCTCACGCAGCAGCAGGAGATCGCGGACGCGATGACCGAGACCATGGCCTGCCGAGGACCCGACGACCGCGGAACCTGGGTCCGCCGTTCGGTCGCGCTCGGTCACCGCCGGCTCGCCATCATCGACCTGCCGGGCGGCCGCCAGCCGATGAGCGTCAAGACTCCGAACGGCGAAGTCGCCATGGTCTACAGCGGCGAGGCGTACAACTTCTCCGAACTTCGTGAAGAACTCACCAAACTGGGCCACCGCTGGGAGACCGACAGCGACACCGAGGTCGTGCTGCACGGCTACCTGCAGTGGGGCGCCGAGGTCGTGGACCACCTCAACGGCATGTACGCGTTCGCGATCTGGGACGAACGCGACCAGAAGCTCGTGATGATCCGCGACCGGATGGGCATCAAGCCGTTCTACTACTACCCCACCCGCGACGGCGTCCTGTTCGGCTCCGAGCCCAAGGCGATCCTCGCGAACCCGCTGGCGCGCAAGGTGGTCGACAGCGACGGCCTGCGCGAGCTGATGGGCTTCACGAAGCGGCCGGGCTGGTCGCTGTGGAAGGGCATGTACGAGGTCGACCCGGCCACCGTCGTGACGGTGACCCGCGAGGGCATCAACACCCGCACCTACTGGAAGCTCGACGCGAAGCAGCACACCGACGACCAGGAGACGACGGTCGCGCGCGTGCGCGAGCTGATGACCGACATCGTCCACCGGCAGCTGGTCGCCGACGTCCCGCGCTGCGTGCTGCTGTCCGGCGGCCTCGACTCGAGCGCGGTCACCGGCCTCGCCGCCGCCCGGCTGGCCGAGCAGGGCGAGCAGCTGCGCACGTTCTCGGTCGACTTCTTCGGGCAGGAGGAGAACTTCCAGCCCGACGAAATGCGCGACACCCCCGACTCGCCCTACATCCGCGACGTCGCCAAGCTCGTCGGTTCCGCTCACCAGGACGTGATGCTGAACCCGGCCGACCTGAGCGACCCCGAGGTGCGCCGCAAGGTGCTGCGCGCCCGTGACATCCCCACCGGGCTCGGCGACATGGACACGTCCTTGTACTTGCTGTTCAAGGCGATCCGGGCGGAATCGACGGTCGCGCTGTCCGGCGAATCGGCCGACGAGGTGTTCGGCGGGTACCGCTGGTTCCACGACGAGGCCGCGGTGAAGGCGGACACCTTCCCGTGGCTGGCGTTCCGCAACAGCCTGATGGACGACCGGGAATCGCTGCTCGAACCGGGCCTGGCCGCGAAGCTGGACCTGGAGTCCTACGTCGCCGACCAGTACCGCACCGCAGTGTCCCAAGTGGACTTGCTGGACGGCGAATCCGAGCGGGAGTCGCGGATGCGCGTCATCTGCAACCTCCACCTGACCCGTTTCGTACGGCAGCTGCTCGACCGCAAGGACCGCATGTCGATGGCGGTGGGCCTGGAAGTGCGCGTGCCGTTCTGCGACCACCGGCTCGTGGAGTACGTCTACAACACGCCGTGGTCGCTGAAGACCTACGACGGCAGGGAAAAGAGCCTGCTGCGGCACGCGACGAAGCACGTGCTGCCGGCGTCGGTGCGGGACCGGGTGAAGAGCCCGTATCCCTCCACTCAGGACCCGGGGTACGCGATCGCGCTGCAGCAGCAGATCAAGGAAGCCTTGGCGCAGAAGGACAATCCGGTGTTCCAGATGGTCAGCCGGGAATGGCTGCAGCAGTCGGCGGACACCGACCCGGCGACGATCAGCCAGGCACAGCGCGTCGGCATGGACCGGGCGCTGGACCTGCACCACTGGTTCGACATGTACTCGCCGGAGCTGGAACTCAACTGACCTTGGCCCTGGCCCGCTGCTCGCCCGGCACCGTTTCCGCGCGGTGCCGGGCTCAGCGGCTGTGGTGTGCCGCCCCGTTACCCTCGGGACCGGGCGCGCGATGCCGACGTCGGTGAAGGACTCCTTGAGGGAATCTGATTCCCTCAAGGAGCCCTTCACGGACCTCATCGGAGCGAAGCCGTGAAGGCCGTCTCGTCGGCCGGGCGAGCGGTCAGAAGTCCAGGTGCGCGTCGATCTCCGTGCCGCGCACGTCCAGTTCCGCGCCGGCCCCGCTCAGCAGCCGCTGTGCCGCCGCATTGTCCACAGTGGTCGTCGCGACGAACTTCGCCGCGCCGCCGTCGCGGGCCGCGTCCAGCAGTACCGCGGTCACCTTGCGGCCGATTCCGCGTCCGCGCGCCGATCGGCCCAGCCACACCCCGGCCTCGACCGCCAGTGCGGCCCGTCCGGACACTGGCCGCAGCCGCGCCGCCCCGCAGACGCGGCCGTCGACTTCCACGACCCACGTCGTCTCGATGGCGGTGTCCGGATTGAGCGATCGCCTGCGGTGAAACGCGAGAAACGCTTCGCGGCGGGCTTCGGTCCACCCGGCGGGACCTTCCACCGGCGGCATGACCTCCGTCGGTTCGGCGTCGGCCACCGCGGCGTCCAGAAGCCGCTCGAGCCCCGGCTCGTCGAGCGGGATCAGCACGATCTCGGATTCTCCGGATCCAGGCACGCCCCGCAGCTTGGCACGCGAAGCCGTCCAGCGCTACCCGATCGGCCCAGTCGTTACCAGGGAACCGGCTCGCCGAAGCGGTCGAGGAACCGCAGCCCGGGCTCTCCTGCCTGTGCTTCGAGCACGTCGACGACCGCGGGGACGCTTTCCTCAGGCAGCAACGGCGCGTCCGGACCGCCGAGCCGAGTCCGGTTGTGGCCGGGATCGATGAGCAGTTTGGTGCGCCCGTCGGCCTCGTGGCGAGTGGCGTAGCTGCGCATGAGCTGGTTGAGCGCGGCCTTGCTCGCCTTGTACAGCTCGTATCCCGGTTCGACGTTCATCGAGATGCTGCCCTGCTCGGACGACATCACCGCGACCGTGCCGCCCGGCGCGACCAGATCGTGCAGTCCTTCGAGGACTCTCAACGGGCTCAACGCGTTGGTGATCATGACTTCGGCGAACATCGTCGCCGGCACTTCGCTGATCGGCAGATTCCCTTGGTTGATCGCTGCGTTCACGAAGAGCAGGTCGAGCGGACCGCCGACTCTGTCTCCGAGCGCCGCGATCTGTGCGTCGTCAGTCATCTCCAGCTGCTCGGTCCGCATTCCTTCCCGCGGCACCGAACCGTCGCGAGTCGTCGCGACGACCTCCCACCCGCGCCGGTCCAGTTCGGTGACCAGCACCAATCCCAGTCCTCGCGAAGCCCCGACCACCAACGCCCGGCGTACCGCCATGACCGCTCCCTTGTCTAGACGCAACGTCACGTCTAGACAGTAGCACGGTAAGGTGCCCGGTATGCCCGCAGTCAATTCCCAGCCCCGCAGGGCACGCTCCGGCAACCGGCGCGACGAGGCCGCGCGCCTGGCGGTGCTCCACGCCGCCGACGACCTGCTGGTCGAGCACGGCTTCGGCGCACTGACCGTCGAAGCGATCGCGCGCCGGGCCGGCGTCGCGAAGCAGACCATCTACCGCTGGTGGCCGTCGAAGGTCGAGATTCTGCTGGACACGCTGATCGAGGACAGCGAGAAACGCCTGCCGGTGCCGACGGAACTCCCGACGGCCGACAGCATCCGGGCCTATCTGCGCGACTTCGCGCATTTCCTCGCCGAGGACCCTGCGGGCAAGTGCCTGCTTACCCTGCTGGCCGAAGCACAGCACGATGCGGGGACTGCCGCGCGGTTCCACGAGCGCTACCTGGAGCCGCGGCAGATCGCCGAACGCGAGATGCTGACCCGCGCTGCCGAGGCAGGCGAGGTTTCTCCGGTACTGGATCCGGAAGCCACAATGGACGCTCTGTTCGGACCGATCGTCTACTGTGCGCTCACGGGAACCGCGGTGCCGAAGAATTTGGTGGATACGTTGGTGGATAAGCTGCTTCGTCCGCGCGGGTGACCTACCGCCGCACCTCGGCGACCCGCACCGGGCGGTTCTCCCTCCGCGAGACCTCGCACGCCTCCGCGATGTAGAACGCCTCCAACGCGTCCGCTGCTCCGGCAGGCGACGGGATCCGCCGGGCGGCAACATCCAGGAACGCCCGCAGCTCAGCCGAATAGGCCGTCCGGAAACGTTCCATGAAGCCCGGATACGCCGGTCCCGGCAATCGTCCGACGCCCGGCTCCACGGACCGCAGCGGGGCCTGGCCGTCCAAGCCCACCACGGCGTTCGCCAGCGAACCGAGGGCCTCGAAGCGCACGTCATAACCCGCGCCGTTGTAACGCGTCAGCGAGACCGTCGCGAGGGTTCCGTCGTCGAGAGTCATCGCGACCGCGGCGGTATCGACGTCTCCGGCATCCGCGAAGAACTGCTCGCCTTTGTTGCGCCCCAAGGCAAACACCTGCTCGACCTCCCGGCCGGTCACCCACCGGAGGATGTCGAAGTCGTGCACGCCGCAGTCCCGGAAGAGACCGCCGGAATGCGCGACATACGCGGCGGGCGGCGGTGCCGGGTCCAAAGTGGTCGCCCGGACGCTGTGCAGCCAGCCCAGCTCCCCGCTCTCCACCGCGACCCGCGCGGCCTGGTAACCCGCGTCGAACCGGCGCTGGAAACCGATCTGCACCGGAACGTCCGAGTCCGCGATGCGGTCGATCACCGCGAGCGTGCCGGGGATGTCCGCGGCGACCGGCTTTTCGCAGAACACCGGTAGTCGCGCGTCGACCGCCTTGATGATCAACTCCGGATGCGCGTCCGTGGCCGCCGCGATGACCAGGCCGTCGAGACCAGACTGGAACAGGGCGTCGATTCCTTCGGCCGCCTCGACACCGAGCCGATCGGCGACCGGCTGGGCGCGCGCCGGATCCACGTCGGCGACGACCACCGACGCGACCTCGTCGAATCCCGCGAGCGTTTCCGCGTGTGCGGCACCGATCCGTCCGGCCCCTGCCAGTCCTAACCTCATCGCTGCGCCTCCCCTGAGTCGGGCCCCGTGGTCTCCCGCACGACCAGGGACGGATGAAGCAGGTGCCGCACCGGTTCAGTGCGTTCACCGCGTACGCGCTCCAGCAGCGCGTCGAAAGCCAGCCGCGCCATTTCCGCCCGCGGTTGGTCCACTGTGGTCAGTGAAATGTGCCGCAGGGAAGCCAAGGACGTGTTGTCGTAGCCGACTACGGACACGTCCTCCGGCACCCTCAACCCGCGTTCTTCGAGCGCCGAGATCGCGCCGACCGCGTTGAAGTCATTGCCCGCCAGCAGTGCCGTCGGAGCCGGAGAGTACGCGGACAGCAATTCCTGCACGGCTTTCTCGCCCGCGGTGTCGGTGTGTTCGCTGCTCACCACGATCGGCTCCAGCCCGTGCGCCCGCATCGCCTGCCGGAAACCGCGTCGCCGAGCCGCGGCGCCGGCCGCTCCCCCGCCGTCGAGGTGCGCGATCCGGCGATGCCCCAACTGGACCAGGTGCTCGACGGCCAACGCCGCGCCAGCCTCGCCGTCGTCGTTCACCGTATCCACAGTAGACAGTCGAGAGGTCCGTGACACCAACACTACCGGACACTGCCGTGCCGCGGCTTCGATCGCCGCGGCCGGAACCACAGGCGACAACAGCACGACGCCGGCCGGACGGAACGACAGCAGACTGCGCAACGCCGCACCTTCCCGAGAAGGCATCCTGCCGCCAGTGTTGAGGATCAGGTCGAACCCGGCCGCTTGGGCCGCCGCGTCCAGCCCTTCGACGACATCGGCGAAGAATGCGTTGCGCAGGTCGTTCACCATCACGCCGAGCACCGTGGACGTCCGGCTCGCCAGCGACCGCGCCATCACGTGCGGCGAATAACCCAGCTCCTCCGCCGCCTTCAGCACCGCCGCGCGTCGCCGCGCCGAGACGTTCGGCGCGTTGCGCATCACGAGCGAAACCAGTGCCCGGGAAACCCCGGCTCGCGCGGCGACATCCTCCATGGTGGGCTTCCCCATGCGAAAACCTCCCCGGAGAAGCGCTTGACGCGACGGGTCGGACGCTACAAGCTTAGAGCGCTCTAATCAAGAGGACGCCCCCCGACCGAAGAGGGATCCATGACCGCGAAGATCCGCGTCGCAGCCGCCCCGATCTCCTGGGGAGTCTGCGAGGTTCCCGGCTGGGGCCGAGTGCTCGACGCCCCGGCAGTACTCGACGAGATGGCCGATTTGGGCGTCACCGCAACAGAATTGGGTCCGCCCGGCTATCTGCCGCGCGAACCGGCCGAGTTGAAGAAGCTGCTGGAAAGCCACCGCCTCGACCTCGTCGGCGGCTTTCTTGCCGTACCACTGCACGAAGATCCTGACGCGGCCATAGCCGAAGCGGAAGAATCGGCCGCGCTCTTCGCGGCTTGCGGCGGCACGATGCTCGTCCTCGCCGCGGCAACCGGACTCGAGGGTTACGACGAACGGCCCGCCCTCATCGACGCCGAATGGTCCACTTTGGTCGGCACGGCAGGCAAGATCCGCGACATAGCGGCAAAACACGGTCTGCGAGCGGTCCTGCACCCGCACGTCGGCACGCACGTGGAAACCGAGGCCGAGGTCGAACGCTTCCTCGCCGACTCGGATCTCCAGCTCTGCCTCGACACCGGCCACCTGCTGATCGGCGGCGCCGACCCGGTCGCGCTCGCCCGGCGGCACCCGCGGCGGATCGGGCACCTGCACCTCAAGGACGTCCGCGGCGAGCTGGCCGACGCCGTCCGAGCAGGCGAACTGCCGTACACCGAAGCCGTCGGCAGGGGTCTCTACGTTCCGCTCGGCGAGGGCGACGTGGACATCGAAGCCATGGTCCGCTCCGTCGCCGAGGCGGGCTACGACGGCTGGTACGTCCTGGAGCAGGACACCGCACTGAGCGACGACAGCCCGGCGGACCGTCCTGGCCGCGACGTCGCGACCAGCCTTTCGTACCTGCGCACCATCACCGGCTGACGCCGGAAACAAGCTCGGAAAACAAGCGAGGAGAGACAACGATGTCCCATCGCTGGGAGCGCGCACGACGCTCCGGCCGCGCGGTGGCGAGCCTGCTGGCCGCGGGCTTGCTGCTGGCGGCGTGCACCGGTCCGGCCGCCGAACCGAAGACGACCGCGCCCGCCGCCGCGCCGACGCCGTCCGGGCCGCTGAAGGTCTCGGTGATCACCCACGGCACCGCGGGCGACGCGTTCTGGAACGTGGTGAAGAACGGCGCCGAACAAGCGGGCAAGGACCTCGGCGTGCAGGTCGAATACACGTCCGACGGAGATCCGGGCGCGCAGGCGAAGCTGATCGACAACGCTGTCGCGCAGCAGACCGGCGGGCTCGTCGTGTCGATGGCCAACCCCGAAGCGCTGCGTCCGTCCATCGAGGCCGCGGTGCGCGCCGGGATCCCGGTGATCACCATCAACTCCGGCGAGGACAAGAGCGCGGCGTACGGCGCGCTTGCGCACGTCGGGCAGAACGAGTCGATCGCCGGGCAAGAAGCCGGGAAGAAGTTCAAAGAACTCGGCAAGCACAAGCTGCTGTGCGTGATCCACGAGGCCGGAAACGTCGGGCAGGCGCAACGCTGTGACGGCGCGAAGACCGGATTCGCCGGCACCGTGCAGACGCTGCAGGTGGACATCTCCAACCCGACCGACGCCGAGTCCCGCATCCGCGGCGCGGTCCAGACCGATTCGTCGATCGACGCGGTCCTCACGCTGAACTCGCAGGTCGCCGCGCGTGCGGTGAGCGCGATCAAGTCGGTGAACGCGAAGGCGCAGGTCGCCACGTTCGACCTCAACTCCGACGTGGTGGCCGCGATCAAGGCGGGCGACGTGCTCTTCGCGGTCGACCAGCAGCAGTACGAACAGGGCTATCTCCCGGTGCAGTTCCTGAAGCTCTACCGGGACAACGCGAACGTCGTCGGCGGCGGCAAACCGGTGCTCACCGGACCCGACCTGGTCGACAAATCCACAGTGGACAAGGTCGGCCAGTACGTGCAAAGGGGCACCCGATGACGACCCTCGACGAACGGCTGGAGAAGCCGCGGCTGACCGACCGATTGGTGCTCCGCCCGGAGATCGGCGCGCTGCTCGGCGCGGTCGTGGTCTTCGGCTTCTTCACCTTCGCGTCCGACAAGTTCTTCAGTGCCAGCGGCGCCGCGACCTGGCTGGACGACGCGGCGACGCTGGGCATCATGGCGGTGGCCGTGTCGCTGCTGATGGTCGGCGGCGAGTTCGACCTGTCCGCGGGCGTGATGACCGCGTCCACGTCGCTGGTCACCGCGATCCTCGCCACCCAAGCGGGCTGGAACGTGTGGCTCGCGCTGCTCGTCTCGTTGGTCTTCGCGCTGACGGTCGGCGCGTTCAACGGCTGGCTGGTCATGAAAACCGGGCTGCCGAGCTTCATCGTCACCCTCGGCACTTTCCTTGCCCTGCAAGGCTTGAACCTCGGCGTCACAAGGCTGGTGACCGGCACGGTGCAGGTCTCCGGCATGCGCTCGACCGACGGCTACGCGTCCGCCGGTTTCGTCTTCGCCTCCACTGTGGACATCGGCGGCACCCCGTTCCAGATCTCCATCGTCTGGTGGCTCGGCGCGATCGCGGTGGCCGCGTGGCTGCTGGTCCGGACGCGCTTCGGCAACTGGATCTTCGCGGTCGGCGGTTCCGCCACGAGCGCCCGCTCGGTCGGCGTTCCGGTGGTGCGCACGAAAATCCTGCTGTTCATGGGCACCGCGCTGGCCGGATGGCTCGTCGGTTCGATCAACATCCTGCGCTTCGCGAGCGTCCAGGCGAATCAGGGCATCGGGCTGGAATTCCAGTACATCATCGCCGCGGTGATCGGCGGCTGCCTGCTGACCGGCGGGTTCGGCTCGGCCGTCGGCGCGGCGATCGGCGCGCTGATCTTCGGCATGGCGCGCCAGGGCATCGTGTTCGCCGGCTGGGACAACGACTGGTTCATGCTGTTCCTCGGGATCATGCTGCTGGCGGCGGTCCTGGTCAACAACGCTCTGCGGCGGCGCGCGGAAAGGGTCCGGCGATGAACGCTCTCCTCGAAGTTCGCGAGATCGGCAAGCGCTACGGCAATGTGGTCGCGTTGCGTGAGGTGTCCACGGTCGTCAAGGCGGGCGAGGTCACGTGCGTGCTGGGCGACAACGGCGCGGGCAAGTCCACTTTGATCAAGATCCTCGCCGGAGTGCACCAGCACGACGAAGGCGAGTTCCTCGTCGAAGGCGCGCCGGTGCGGTTCGCCTCGCCCCGGGAAGCGCTTGACCGCGGAATAGCCACGGTGTACCAAGATCTCGCGGTAGTGCCGTTGATGAGCGTGTGGCGCAACTTCTTCCTCGGCTCCGAACCGACCGTCGGGTTCGGCCCGTTCCGGGCCCTGGACCGGCGCAAGGGCCGTGAGCTCACGAAGAAAGCCCTCGCCGATCTCGGCATCGACCTGCGCGACGTCGAACAGCCAGTCGGCACGCTGTCCGGCGGCGAACGGCAGTGCGTCGCGATCGCCCGCGCTATCCACTTCGGCGCGAAGGTGCTGATCCTGGACGAGCCGACGGCCGCGTTGGGCGTGAAGCAGGCCGGGGTGGTGCTGAAGTACGTGGCCCAGGCCCGCGACCGGGGCCTGGGCGTCGTCCTGATCACGCACAACCCGCACCACGCGTACCCGGTGGCGGACCGCTTCCTGCTCCTCAAACGCGGCACGGCGCTCGGGTCCTACGAAAAGGCGGAGATCGAACTGCCCGAGCTGACCCGGCAGATGGCTGGCGGCGCGGAACTGGATGCATTGGAACACGAGCTGCGGCAAGCCGAATAGCTACAAGACTTTCTCCAGCCAAGGCCGTACCAACGGCAGCACCGCGGCCGCCTGCATCGCGCTCATGTGGTCCAGCCCGTCAAGCACCTCGACGGTCCACCCCCGCGCCTCCAACTCGGCGCGCTCGCGCAGCAGCGGCCCGGCGATGTCGACGGTCACCCCGCCCCACCGTTCGCCGTACCCGATCCGGTCCTCCGAACCCGCGAAGCACAACCGCGCGCACGAGAGCTCGACTGCCCGGTCGTCGAAGTCCTGCAACGCCTCGTACAACGTCACGAACTGCTTCGTCTGCCCGATGGACAACGTGACGTCCACCGAATCCCAATCCCCCGGCTCGGCTTTGGTTTCGGCCGACGGACCGGCAAGCGCCATCTCGTGCGTCGCCCGGGTCACCGCGAGCATTGCCGCATACGGCCCGTCCAGCGGCGGATATCCGCCCATCACCAGCGCGTCCAGCCGATCCGTCCGCAACGCCAGCTGCAGCCCGGAAAGCGCCAGCCACGAGTACCCGTAGTACGAAAACCGCTCCGCCCCGACCGCGTCCGCCACGGCCAGGAAATCGGCCGCGACCACGTCCGGCGTCAGGTCGGCCGGATGCGCCATCCGGTGCCCCTGGTAGTCGAAGGCCGCTACCCGGAACCCGGCGAATCCCTCGATCAGCGAACGGCCCAGCTCCGGATCGGCGCCCCACTGCCGGGCCGCCTCGGCCTCCGGTCCTTCCGCGGGCCGGGGGTCGACCGGGAGCAGCAGCACCGGCCCGTCCCCGTGCACCTGCGCTTCGATCCGTGTTCCGTCGTGCAGAGTCGCTTCAGCCATCTCATCTCTTTACGTTGTAAAGTATCGCCGGACGCGAGGGTACTATACGACGTAAAGAGATGTCGAATCAGCTGGTGACGGCGGGCGACACGGCGTCGGAGACGAGCTTGCGCGGAGCCCCGGATCCGTCCGCGGGCACCGACCACACGGCGTTCTCGAGGCCGTAGAGGATCGTGTGATCGTCCTGCCAGAGCGCCTGGTCGTCAACGCTGCGGGTCTCGGCGAGCGCGGTCTCCCGCATCGTCTTGAGGTCGAGCACGGACAGCCGCCAGACGCCCTCGCCGATCTTCTTCTTGAACGCGATCCGCGTTTCGTCCGGCGACAACGACGGGCATTCCACGTTTTCCCGCAGCGCTTTGCCGCGGTACGTGTCGTAATCTCCTTCGATCAGGTAGGTCTTGCCCTTGGTGCCCAGCGTCGAGTAGAACCGCTTGCCGTCCTTGCTGAACGTGATGCCCCAGTAGTTGACGTCGGCGGAGAAGTACCGCTTCCCGTCCACCAGGACCGGCAGTTCCTCGATCGTCTTCTCCAGCTCGCCGTTGTCCAGCTGGTAGATCCCGGCACGCGTGGAAAACCCGGTAGCGGCATAGGAATCACCGGTGACGAACACCGTCCAGTACACCCGCTTGCCATCCGGCGAAACGCGCGCCCGGCTCGGGGTCCCCGGCAGGTAGTCCTTGTGCGTAGTGGCGAAATTGCGGTCGAGGATGCTGAAGTCGCTGACCGCGGGCAGCGTGCCGGGCCGCACCGCGAGGCACATCCCCGTCGACGCGGACACGGCGAACCGGTCGCACTTCAGATCGCTGAATTTCGGCGCGGCACCAGGATTCGCGAGCGGAACGACGCCGATGTTGCCCGTCTTCGTGCTGCGAAAGAACAACTGCCCGGACGCGAGCGAAAGGTGCTCGACCTTCGCGGGTTCAGCCGGGCTGGGCCGCGCGGCAACGGTGTAAACCACCGCGGCAGCCGCGAGCACCACAGTTCCGACGACAGCGAGAAGAACCTTTTTCATTTGCGCACCGGCCTTGCGAAAGCGGCGCCGAGCGCCACGACAGCGAGCGCTCCGGCCGCCACGAGGACCGCGGGCTGGAGATCCCACAACGTCCAGGCGAGTCCGAAGAGGACAGACGAAAGCATCCGAGCGGCAGCCTGTCCGGTTTGGACCACGGCCAAGCCGGTCGCCCGGAGATCGGCGGGCACCAACGGTCCGGCCGCAGCCATCAGGACCCCGTCGGTAGCCGCGTAGAACACGCCGTGCAGGCCCAAAGCGAGAGCCGCGAGCCAGAACCCGGACACCGGCCCGCACAACGCGATCAGCGCGGCGACCAGCGCGACGTGGCCGCCGAGGAACACCGGCCAGCGCCCGATCCGGTCGGCCAGCTTGCCCAGCGGGACCGCCAGCACCAGATACACCCCGGCGGTGCCGAGCGGCAGCAGCGGAAAGAACGTCGCCGCGACGTCCCAGCGCCGCTGAAGCACCAGGTACACAAAGGAATCGCCGAGCGTCACGAACCCGAGCAGCGCCGCCCACACCACCACGCGGCGGAAACCCCGCTCGCGCAGCAATCCGAACGCCGCCCGCACGGACACCGCGGCCCGGTCGGCGATTTCCTGCTTGTGGTCGCGAACGAACAGGAAGAGCAGCATCACCGCGATCGCCGCGATGCAGAAACTGGTGAAGAACACCGAGGTGTAGCTGCCGAGGCTCAGCGCCAGCACGGCCATCGCGACGAGCGGGCCGAGGAACGCGCCGACAGTGTCCATCGCGCGGTGCACGCCGAACGACCGGCCGAGCGTGTCGGGCTCGCTGGAAAGCGAGATCAACGCGTCGCGCGGGGCCGTGCGCAGCCCCTTGCCGGTGCGGTCGGCGGCGAGCACCACGCCGATCGCCGCGACCGACGAACCGGCCGCGACCAGGCCGAGCTTGCACACCGCGGACAAGCCGTAGCCGAACCCGGCGACCGCCTTGAGCCGCCGCCACCGGTCCGCCAGGTGCCCGCCGAGCACGCGGACCACGGCGGTGGCTCCCGCGTAAAGCCCGTCGAGCAGGCCGAACTGCAGCGGGTTCAGCCCGAGGCCGAGCACCAGATACAGCGGGAGCACCGCGGTCACCATCTCCGAGGAGATGTCGGTGACCAGGCTGACCGCGCCGAGTGCGACGACGTTCGCCGACACCCGGCGCAGGCCGGACTTGCGCTCGGTGCCCGCCGCGACGTCCGAACTACGGCTTGTCGCGATGTACATGACCGGCCCCTAGTTGTGGCAGGTGTAGGTCGGGCTGCTGTCCTGGACCTTGCCGTCGAGACCGATCAGCTGCTCGGAGAAGGTGTTGTCGGTCATCGTCAGCTTCAGCACGCCGAAGGTGTCCTTCAACAGCTTCGCCGTGGTCGGGTGCGCGGAGTGGACCGGGTACGGGTTCGCCCCGCCCATGCCGCCGATGATCTCGACCGGACCGTCCGGGTTCGCCTTGCCGCTCGCGTCCTGCTGGTTGAACCGCTCGTAGTGGTGGTCGTGGCCGTTGAGGATCAGGTCGACCTTGTTCTGCACGAACAGGTCCCACAGCTGCTTCGAACCGCGCTGGTCGCCGTGGTCGCCGGAGCTCCACCGCGGGTGGTGGTAGTACGCCGCGACGCAGCCCTTGGTGTTTTTCGCCAGATCCTGCTTGATCCAGTTCATCTGGTCGGTGTCTTTGAGCTCGCCGCCGTCCTTGTCGTCGACGAAGCCGTTGGAGTCGAGGGCGATGAAGTGCCAGTTGCCCATTTCCCAGCTGTAGTAACGCTTCCCGTTCGGGGTGGCGATCTTGCCGAAGTACTGCTCGTAGGCCTCGAACGGCTTGTTGTCGTCGTAGGTCTCGTGGTTGCCGGGGATCGGGTGCGTGATGCTCTTGAACTTGCCCCAGGTCTTGTCGTAGTAGTCCTTGAAGTTCTGCAGCGTCAGACCGGTGTCCTCGGCGTCGTACTGGTTGTCCCCCATGGTGATCACCGCGGCGGGGTTCATCGACTGGACGAGCTTCGCGGTCTTCGGGTGGATGCAGCTGGAGCTGCTGGCGGTGCACTGCTCGGCGATGTCGCCGGCCGCGGCGAGGACGAACGTGTTGCCGGCGGTCCCCGGCTTCGTGTGCACCTTGACCGCACTGCTGGCCGGCGAAGCGTTTCCGGCGGCATCCTTCGCCCGGACGGTGTAGGTGTAGTCGGTGTCCGGCGAAAGGCCGTTGTCGGTGTAGGACGTGCTCGTGCTGGTGGCGACGGACTTGCCGTCCCGCAGCACTTCGTACCCGCTGACGCCGACGTTGTCCGTCGCCGCGGCCCAGGTCAACCCGACACTGTTCGCACCGATCTCGCCCGCGGCGAGGTTCGACGGAGCAGTGGGCGCCTGCGTGTCACCGGACGAGTCCGGCGTGCCGTACGCCTGAAGCTCCCACAGCGAGTAGCCGTACTTCGTGGCTCGCTCGGTGCCGACGAAACGCAGGAACCGGCCGTGCCCGGACAACCCGGTGAGGTCGTCGGAGCCGCCGTCGCCGTTGGTGACCGTCGCGATCGGCTTGAAGTTTTCGCCGTCGTCGGAGATCTCGATGCGGTACTTCTTGGCGTAAGCCGCTTCCCAGTTCAGCTTCACCCGGTGGATCGTGGCGGCCTGCCCGAGATCGACGCGCAGCCACTGCGCGTCGGCGCTGACCGCACTGGCCCAGCGGGTCTTGAGATTCCCGTCGACGGCGTTCTCGCCGCTCAACGTGGACGTCTCGAGCGTGGACGTGCTGACGGGTTTTCCCTGCGACAGCAGCACATCGGCGGCAGCCGCGTGGGCGTCGCGCGCGGGCGAGACCGCGGCGGGCAGCAGCACCACCGCGGCCGCCGGCAAGGCGAACCGGGCGAGACTTCGGACACGGGACGAGGACACGTCGCACTCCTTCGGGCCGGACGGGAACAGGGCGGCGGCGTTACGGTTCTGCGGCGTCTCGTTGCGTTAAGAAAGTTTCCTAACTAAACCGCAGAGTAGCGGGCCCGGTTTCTCCCGACAAGCCCGGAACGGACGTGAAACGATCAAGACCGCCCGATCAGCGGAACACGGCCTCCCGGACCTCAAACCTCCAGCAGCCGCCGCACTTCCTGCACCGCGGCGCGCCCGGCCCGGTTCGCCCCCACCGTGCTGGCCGAAGGCCCGTACCCGACCAGATGCAGCCGAGGCTCCGCGACCACGCGAGTCCCGTCCATCCGGATCCCGCCGCCGGACGTCCGCAGGTGCAGCGGAGCCAGGTGGTCGATCGAGGCCCGGAACCCGGTCGCCCACAGGATCGTGTCCGCGGGCTCGAAACTGCCGTCCTCCCAGACGACCCCGTCGGGAACCAAGCGCGAGAACATCGGCCGCCGGTCGAGATAGCCCGCTTCCCGGCCCGCCAGGACCTGCGGCGTCACCGGCAGGTCCGTCACGCTCACCACGCTCTCCGGCGGCAGCCCGGCCCGCACCCGCTGGTCGACCTTCGCCACCGCCATCCGTCCCCAGTCCTCGCTGAACTCTTCCTCGCGCCAGACCGGCGGACGCCGCGTCACCCACACCGTCGAACGGGCGACCGGACCGATCTCCATCAGCAACTGCACCGCCGACGTCCCGCCGCCGACGACCACGACCCGCTGGCCGCGAAATTCCTCCGCGCCGCGGTAATCCGCCGTGTGCAGCTGCCGTCCGGCGAAGGTGCCGGGGTAGCGCGGCCAGAACGGCCGGTCCCAGGTCCCGGTCGCGCTGATCACCGCGCGCGCCGCCCACGTCTCCGCAGGCGATTCGACCACCAGCCGCTCCCCCGCGCGCCGCACCGCGGTCACGTCGACCGGACGGTGCACCGGCAAGTCATATGTCTTCTCGAAGCGCCCGAAGTACTCCGACACGGCCTCGCTCGCCGGACGCGCCGGATCCGGGGTCCCGAACGCCATCCCCGGCAGGTCGTGGATCCCGTGCACCTTCCCGACCACCAGCGACGGCCACCGGTACTGCCACGCCCCGCCCGCGCGTTTGCCGTGGTCGAGCACGACGAACCCGCGTTCGTTGGCGAATCCGGCCCGGCGCAGGTGATACGCCGCCGACAGTCCGGCCTGCCCGGCCCCGATCACCACGACGTCGGTCTCGTGATCCGCAGTGCTCATACAACGTTCAACAATTGACCGCGCCCGGTATTTCCGGCTCAGACCGCCACGCGGTTCCGGCCGCCGTCCTTCGCCCGGTACAGCGCGGCGTCGGCCGACCGCAGCACCTCGTCGAGCGTGGTGCCCGCCTGCGGATAACACGCGACCCCGACGGACACGGAGAGTCCGCTGATCCGCAGCGGACCTCCCACCGCGACGGTCAGCTCCCCCACCGCTACCCGCACCCGTTCGGCGATCCCGAGCACGTCCGTGTCGCCGGTCGCGGGCAGCAGGACCACGAATTCCTCGCCGCCGAACCGGCCGACGGTGTCGCTTTGCCGCACCGAAGCCTCGATCGCCACGGCGACCGCGGCCAGCACCTCGTCGCCGGTGAGGTGACCGTACGTGTCGTTGATGCGCTTGAAGTGGTCTAGATCGATCATCAGCACGGCGAACCCGCTGCCTGCCCCGCGCCGCCGGGCCCGGGTGAATTCGCTGGTCGCCAGTTCGTGCCAGCCCGCGGTGTTGAGCAGCCCGGTCTTCTCGTCGGTCACGACCGCCACCTGCAACTGCTGCTTCAGCAGCAGATAGCGGTGCAGCAACAGCAACGGCGGCAGCACGAACACCACCAGCACCGGCTGATGGACGAACGCCAGCGCAGCGAGCCCGCCGAGACACAGCGTCGCCAGCTCGAAGGCGTTGTCCTCCCAGGTGCCGATGAGGTCCGCGGGCGAGCGACTGTTCGTGTACAGGTAGATGCCCGTCGCCACGAGCACGACGTTCACCAGTTCAAAAACAGCTGCTGCCAGTACAAGCGCAAGGACGCCGTACGCGGTGTCGAGCCGTGCTTGATCCAGACCGCCGATGGTCAACACCGCAGACGCCGCGAAGCACGACAGCATCGCCCACGCGGTACTCGCCGCGAAGCGATGCGCGGGCCGCGTACGCACGTGTCGCCACACTCGCAGCCACAGATGCAGGTACAGCACCAACGCCAGCAACGCGACCCAAGCGGGCGGAAGCAAGAACGCGCCGGCGAGATACCAGACGGACGTGACGTTGATGTGCGTCTGGCCGCTCATCCACCGCCGCAGCCGCTCGATCCGCCGCGACATTTCGGCCTGCGCGATGCCGAGCCCGGCGAGCACGCCGAACGAACTGAACTGCACCGGCCCGCCGAACCCGGTCGCGAGGCCCGTCACCGTGAGCACCGCGGCGACGGCCTCGCACGCCATCGCGTAGCCGATCCATCGCCGCCGCGCGACCGCCCACATCGCCCAGCGCGGCGGCCAGCCTCGCCAGGCCGTCACCGCGCCGCGCACCCCGATGGGGACAGGTGCCTGCGTCACGGGCGCCCCCACGCGAAATTCGGCCTACGGAAGTTGCCCAGGGTAGCGGGTCCGCTCCGCAGCTAGCCGAACCGAGCGAAAACTCACCCCGCGAACTGCCCACCGGGCACGCTCTGGGTAGAGCGGGCGGGCAACCTCCGGGTCAGCGGCGGCGCAGCTTCCGCACGATGGCCAGCACGATCAGCAGCACGACCGCGCCCGCGGCCACCGGAGCCAGCCGCTTCGCGACGGACTGACCGGCGTAGTCGAGCAGGTCGATCGCCTCGGTCTCGCCGGTCGAACCGCCCGCCGGAACGCTCCGCAGATGCGGCTTCTCCTCGGCGACCGGCTCGGCCGCGGGCTTTTCGGCGGCGACCGGTTCGTCCGCGGCGGCGTGCTTCCCCTTGGCCGCGGGCACCTCAGCGGCTTTCTCTTCCGGAGCCGCTTCGGCCGGGGTCTCCAGCGACGCCGCGAGGTTCCCCGCGAAGGTGTCGAGGATCTTGCCGCCCACCTCGGAGATCAGGCCGCGGCCGAACTGCGCCGGACGTCCGGTGATCGCCAGGTCGGTGGCCACCGCGCCGTGCGTGCCGCCGTCGCGCTCGGTGAGCGTGAGGGTGACCGTCGCGGCCGCGGTGCCGCCGCCGCGGGAGTCCTTGCCGGACGCCTTGATGACGACCTTGCGCGCCGCCTCGTCCTTCTCCAGGAACTCGCCGGTTCCCTTGTACAGCAGCGAAATCGGCCCCAGCTTGACCTTCACCGTGCCCGCGAAGGTGTCCCCCTCCACCTTGGTGAGCGAGGCGCCCGGCATGCACGGGGCGACCCGCTCCGGGTCGATGACGGCCTGCCAGACCTCCCCGATCGGGGCGGGGACGGTGAATTCGTGGTCGAGCCGCACGGGCCGACCTCCTCTCCTGCACACTGCTTCGAGCCGTTGCCGTCCACCTTACGGCCGTCTCCCGGGGAGCGTTGTCGTGAAGGACTCCTTGGGGGAATCTGATTCCCCCAAGGAGTCCTTCACGGCCGGCCGGCTCAGGCGCCCACCGCCGCCGCGACGGCACGCCCGGTCAGCACCCGCGCGAGGTGCTGGCGGTATTCGACGTCGGAATTGCCGTCCGCGACCGGGTTGGTGCCCTCGGCCGCGTGCGCGGCGGCCGCCTTGATGGTTTCCGCGGTGGCCTGCGCGCCGAGCAACGCCTGCTCCACCCCGGTCGCCCGGACCGGGGTCGCGCCCATGTTCGTGAGCGCCACCCTGGCTTCCTCGATCACGCCGCCCTCGGTGCGCACGGTGGCCGCCACCGCGCACATCGACCAGGCTTGGGCGACCCGGTTGAATTTCTCGTAGTGCGCCCGCCAGCCGGTGTGCTTGGGCAGCCGCACCTCGACGAGCAGTTCGTCCGGGGCCAGTGCGGTGGTGAAGTAGTCCTGGAAGAACTCCGCCGCGGACACTGTGCGCCGCGCGTTCAGCCCGGCCAGCACCAGCTCGCCGTCCAGCGCGAGCACCGGAGCCAGCAGGTCGCCAGCCGGGTCCGCGTGCGCGATCGCACCGCCGAACGTGCCGCGGTGGCGCACCTGCGGATCCGCGACAGTGTCGGTCGCCTCCTTCACCAGCGCGGCGTGCTCGGCGATCAACGGATCGCGCTGGACGTCGTAGTGCGTCGTCATCGCACCGACCACGAGCGCGTCGCCGTCCTCGCGCACGCCGCGCATTTCGGCGATTTTCCCGAGGTCGACCAGCGTGGTCGGCGCGGCGAGCCGCATCCGCAGCACCGGCAGCAGGCTTTGCCCGCCCGCCAGCACCTTGGCGTCCTCGCCCGCCTCGGCGAGGGCCTGGACGGCTTCGTCCACCGTGGACGGAGCGACGTAGTCGAACGGAGCCGGAATCACTGGGCACCTCCGGAAGCGTCGATCGAACCGAGGCCGCCGCCGGCCTCGCCGCCGGGGCCACCGGCGTTCGCGGTGCCGTTGCGCACCGCGTTCCACACGCGCATCGGCGTGAGCGGCATTTCGATGTCGTTCACCCCGAACTGGCGCACCGCGTCGACCACCGCGTTGACCACGGCGGGCGTAGAGGCGATCGTGCCCGCCTCGCCGACGCCCTTGGCTCCCAACGGGTTCGTGGTCGACGGCGTCTCCGTGCGGTCCGTGGTGAACGACGGCAGGTCGGCCGCCGAGGGCAGCAGGTAGTCGGCGAACGTGCCCGTGGTGAGCGTGCCGCTCTCGTCGTGCACGGCCTCCTCGAACAACGCCTGCGCGATGCCCTGCGCGAGCCCGCCGTGCACCTGGCCTTCCACGATCAGCGGATTGACCACCTTGCCGACATCGTCCACGCAGACGTACGAACGCAGTTTCACCTGGCCCGTTTCAGTGTCCACTTCGGCCGCGCACAGGTGAGTGCCGTGCGGGAAGGAGAAGTTCTCCGGGTCGAAGGTGGCATCGGAATCGAGCGACGGTTCGACGCCGTCCGGCAGGTTGTGCGCGGCGAACACGGCGAGCGCGATGTCCTGGATCGTCGTCGACGAATCCGTGCCCTTCACGGTGAACTTGCCGCCGGAGAACTCGAGATCGTCCTCCGAACACTCCAGCAGATGCGCGGCGATCGGCTTCGCCTTCGCGACCACCTTCTCCGCCGCCTTGACGATCGCGATGCCGCCGACGACCAGCGAGCGCGAACCGTACGTGTCGAGGCCCTTGTGCGAGGACTGCGTGTCGCCGTGCAGCACCTCGACGTCCTCGAAGGACACCCCGAGCTGGTCGGCCACGATCTGGCTCCACGCCGTCTCGTGCCCCTGGCCGTGCGCCGACGCACCCGTCGTGACCTCGACCTTGCCGGTCGGCAGCATCCGCAGCGACGCGTACTCCCAGCCGCCGGCACCGTAGTCGAGCGAACCCAGCACCCGCGACGGCGCGAGCCCGCACATCTCGGTGAACGTCGAGATCCCGATGCCGAGCTGCACCGGATCGTTCGCCTCGCGGCGTTCCTTCTGCTCGCGGCGCAGCGCGTCGTAGCCGAAGAGCTCCTTCGCCTTCTCGGTCGCGGCCTCGTAGTTGCCGGAGTCGTAGGTGAGCCCGCAGACCGTGGTGAACGGGAATTCCTCGTGCTTGATCCAGTTCTTCTCGCGCAGCTCCACCGGGTCCATGCCCAGCTCGTCGGCCAGCTCGTCCATGATCCGCTCGATCGCGAACGTCGCTTCCGGACGGCCCGCTCCGCGGTAGGCGTCGGTGAGCGTGGTCGTGGTGAACACGTTGGTGCAGGCGAAGTGGTAGGCCGGGATCTTGTAGATCGCGTTGAACATGAACGCGCCGAGGATCGGCACGCCCGGCCCGACCAGGCCGTTGTACGCGCCGAGGTTGGCGAGCAGTTCGACCTTGAGCCCGGTGACCGTGCCGTCGGCCTTCGCCGAGATCGTGATGTCCTGGATCTGGTCGCGGCCGTGGTGCGCGGCGAGCATCGTCTCGGACCGGGATTCGTTCCACTTCACCGGCTTGCCGAGCTTGTTCGCGACGAGCACGGTCATCATTTCCTCGGGCAGCACGCCGATCTTGCCGCCGAACCCGCCGCCGACGTCCGGCGCGATCACGCGCAGCTTGTGCTCCGGGATGCCCAGCGTCAGCGCGGACATCACGCGCAGAATGTGCGGCACCTGGGTGGCCGACCACATGGTGAGCTGAGCGCCGGTCGGATCGACCACGCACGCGCGCGGCTCCATGAACGCGGGCACGAGCCGCTGCTGACGGAACCGCCGCTTCAGCACCACCTCCGAAGAGGACAGTGCCTCCTCGACATTGCCACCGGTTCCGGCCTCGGCCGAATCGAACACCCAGAAGGCGTTCTTGTTGCTGCCCAGCTCCTCGTGCACCAGCGGCGCGTCTTCGGCGAGCGCTGCTTCCAGGTCAAGCACCGGCGGCAGGTCTTCGTACTCGACCTCGATCGCCTCGAGCGCGTCATGCGCCTCCGCCGCCGACCGCGCGACCACCACCGCCACGCCCTCGCCAGCGAAATTCACCCGATCCGATGCCAGCACTGGACGCCGCGGCGCAGCCATGTCCGGCGTGATCGGCCACGCACAAGGCATGCCGATCGCCCCCTCGGGATCAAGATCTGCAGCGGTATAGACGGCAACGACTCCCGCGGATTCCTTCGCCGCGGACGTGTCGATCGAAACGATCTTCGCGTGCGCCAGCGGACTCCGCAGCACCGCGAGATGCAGCATCCCCGGCAACGCGATGTTGTCCGTCCACCGGGTACGCCCGGTGATCAGCCGCTCGTCTTCCTTGCGGCGCCGGGACTTTCCTACCTCAGGCTCGATCGTGGCAGTCATCATTCACCCCCCACGCCGACGTGGTTGGCTTGGTCGATCTTCTCGGCTTCCGGCCCCGCGCCAGGACTCATGTGCTTCGCGGCGTCGCGCACCGCCTTCACGATGTTCTGGTAACCGGTGCAGCGGCAAAGATTGCCCTCGAGCCCCTCGCGGACGGCCTGCTCGTCCGGGTCCGGGTTGTCCGCCAGCAGGTCGATGGACTGCATGATCATGCCCGGCGTGCAGAACCCGCACTGCAGCGCGTGATTGTCGTGGAAAGCTTGCTGGACCGGGTGCAGCTGACCGTCGCGGGCCAGCCCCTCGACAGTCGTGACCTCGCTTCCGTCGGCCTGCACGGCGAGGACGGAACAGGATTTCACGCTGTGCCCGTCGAGATGAACGGTGCACGCGCCGCAGTTGCTGGTGTCGCACCCGACGACGGTGCCCACCTTCCCGACGCGTTCCCGTAAGTAGTGGACGAGCAGGGTGCGCGGCTCGACGTCATCGGTGTATTTCGTGCCGTCGACAGTGACGGTGATGCGCATCAAAGGCCTCCAAGTGCAAATGCCCGCCAGCCCCGGCGGAGGCGGCGGGCCGGTTCGGGAACGGCCAAGGCACGATCGTGATCGGCCTCACAGGGGAGCGTGCTACGCCTTTCGCGCGCGGACAAGTCCTGATGTCGCACGTCGCCATGGCGGTTCCGCAGATGCGGGTTAGCGGTTGACTTTGAGGCGCAGATGCGTGAAGCCGGACGGGTGATTTTTCGGTGGGCGGATCTTCCCGAGGGGCCGCGGTTTCGGGTCGGGGGTTCACCGGGTTTCGTTGCTGGACGGGGTTTTTCTCGCGGATTGCGCTGGCCGGGCGGGTCGTTGCGGCTGGCTGGGCATGGCTGTCCGGGCTTGGCCACCTGGGTCTCGGCCGACGGGATCTCGGCGACGGGGTCTCGGGCAGTCCGGTCTCGGGCTGGACGGTTCGGGCTGGACGGTTCGGGCAGCCCGGTCTCGGCCAGCCCCGGTCTCAGACTGGACAGTTCGGCCAGCCGGGTCTCGGCCAGCCGGGTCTCGGACTGGACGGTTCGGCCAGCCCCGGTCTCGGACTGGACAGTTCGGCCTGGGGCCGCGCTTCCGGCCGGCTGTGGCCCCAGGGTGCCAGCCGCGGTCCCGGCGAGCCAGCCGCGGTTCCAGCGCAGCAGCTGCCGAGTCCTCGCAGGCCCCGCCGCGTTGTCTGGATGCCTCGGCCCCGCACTTGCCGCGTCGGCATTGTGCGCAGCGCCGTCACGCACCGGACTCCTGCCCGGGCAGCAACCGGACGCCCAGCGCTGCCAGGCACCAAATTCCCGGCCAAGCAGCACCTAGCCGAGCCGTCCGGATTTCCAGGTCAGCTCCGTGCCCGCCCAGCCCTCACAACGCCGCCGGTCCCCGGAGCCAGTCCGCGCGCTGCTCAGCTCCGCCAACCGTCCAGACCCAGGCCGCACCGATGAAACTCCCCGGATTTCCCACCCGCGTCAGCCACCAAGCCCGGCCCGCAAACGCTTGCCACGGCTCTCAGCTCAGCAATCCGGTCAGCTGTGAATCCGCCCGCTCAACGCCGCCAGCCGCCGCCCAGTGCCGCTCCAGCGCAGAGCGATGATCTCCGCCGCGATCGACACGGCTGTCTCCTCCGGCGTGCGCGCGCCGAGGTCGAGGCCGATCGGCGACGACAGGCGTTCCAGTTCGCCCTCGGTGATCCCCGCCTCGCGAAGCCGCGCGAACCGGTCGTCGTGCGTCTTGCGGGAACCCATCGCGCCGACGTACCCGACGTCAAGCCGCAGCGCGACCTCCAGCAGCGGCACGTCGAACTTCGGATCGTGCGTGAGGACCGCGATCGCCGTCCGCGCGTCGATCCGGCCCGCATCGGCCTCAGCCTTCAGATAGCGATGCGGCCAGTCGACGACCACGTCGTGCGCCTCCGGGAACCGGCTGCTGGTCGCGAACACCGGACGCGCGTCGCAGACCGTCACCTGGTACCCGAGATAAGCACCCATCCGTGCCATTGCGGCGGCGAAATCGATGGCCCCGAACACCAGCAGTCGCGGCGGCGGCTCGAAGGAATTCACGAAAACAGCCATGCCCTCGCCGCGACGCTGCCCGTCCGGTCCGTAGTGGAGCGTCCCGGTGCGTCCAGCGGCGAGAAGCCCGCGCGCGTCGTCGGCGACCGCGTCGTCCATCCGGGACGAGCCAAGGGACCCCTCGACCCGATCCGGCCACACAATCATGTGCTCGCCGACCAGCCCGGGCGTCTCGTGCTCCACGATCGTGACGACCGCGACCGGCTCGCCGCTGCGCACCGACTCGACGACGCGCTCCAGCTCCGGCATCGATTCGCGGTCCACCGGCTCGACGTAGATGTCGATGATCCCGCCGCAGGTCAGCCCGACCGCGAACGCGTCGTCGTCACTGACGCCATAGCGCTGCAAAACCGGCTTCCGCTCGGCGACGACTTCGTTGGCCAGCTCGTAGACCGCGCCTTCGACACAGCCGCCGGACACGCTCCCGACGACCGTGCCGTCCGGCGCGACCATCATCGACGCGCCCGGTGCCCGCGGCGCCGACGAAAACGTGGCCACCACAGTGCCGAGCCCGACCGTTTCGCCCGCCTGCCAGCGGCGGTACACGTCGTCCAGTACGTCACGCATCGGCAATCTCCCCGAGGAGTCGTTCCAACGTCGCCAAGCTGTGCCCGGCCAGCAACCGGTCGATGTGCGGCAGGGCGGCCACGATGCCGGATTGGACCGGAGCATAACCCTCGTGCCCTGCGTGCGGATTCACCCAGAATACGGTGTGCGCGAGACGGCGCAGCCTGCCGAGTTGCTCGGCCAGCAAGCTGACATCGCCGCGCTCCCACCCGTCGGAGAACACGGTGACTACCGCGCGTCGCGCGAACCCGCGTTGGCCCCACCGGTCGAGAAATACGCGCAGCGTCTCGCCAAGCCGCGTCCCACCAGCGAAATCGGGCACCGCGGTGCCGGCGGCGAGCATTGCCTGCTCCGGATCGCGCTGCCGGAGTTGACGGGACACTCGCGTCATCCGAGTACCCAGCGTAAACACCTCGACCGACATCGGCGCGGCCCGCGCGACAACGTGCGCGAACCGCAGCAACGCGTCGGCATACGGGCTCATGGAACCGGAAACGTCGATCAGCAAGACGACTTTCCGCGCCCGCGTCCCCCGCCGATGATGCGCCAGCCGAACAGGCTCGCCACCGGACGCGAGCATCGCCCGCAAAGTCCGCGCCGGATCCAGCGCACCACGATGCGCAGGCGTCCGCCGCGCCGCCCGCCGCCGAGGCAGCACAGGACGCAGCGTCGCGAGCAACTCCCGCAAGTGCGCCCGCTCGGCTTTGGTCAACTCGGCGAGATCGCGATGCCGAAGAACCTCATGATCACTGGCCGCGACCCGAAGCGTGTCGTGCGATTCCTCGGTGCTGTCCCCGTCGCCTGCCGCCGCGACAAGCGGAGCGATCCGGGCCTGCTTCCGCACCGGAGTCCCCGACGTCGCCTTCGGACTGTCATCGCCTTCAAACCACCGCGCGAAGGCTTCCTCGTAGCGAGGCAGGTCGTCGGGATCGGAGCAGAGCGTCAACCGCCCGACCCAGTACAGCTGCGTCGGCCGGGCGACATCGACCTTCTCCACCGCCGACAGGTAAGCCTGCACCCGCCGCGCGTCACAAGCGACGCCCGCCTCGCGCAATGCCGCCGCGAACCCCGCATAGCCAGCAAGCGGGTCAGCGACTTCGGTGTTCATGCCCCCCATTGTGACCCCAACACCGGAAACCGCGCCGCGACAGCCGATCCCGCCCGCCCGTCACACACTCCGACTGCGATCGGTTTAACTGGCCTTGGCCACGGCTGTCCGACCGCAGGCTGCGGGTTGCCTGTAGCGAGCTTGGCGCGCAGAGATTCTTGGGCGAGTTTTCGGCCGTGCGGACTTGCTGGGGCGGGTTCTTGAGCGCGCGAAGGTGCCGGCTTGAGCTGCTCCAGCTCGCCAGTGTTCCTCCGCATCGCCATTCCAGTGTGAACCGCGTCGGCCTCGCAGATGTTCCGGCTCGCTCCAACTCACCGCTCCGCACGCCCCGTACACCGCTCCATCCAGCTGAACCGTCGCCAGCCCGATTCCGCCCGCGCCAAAACCCGCGGATGTCCCGCACCCGTTGGCCAAGCCCATGCCGCGCCAAGGCTTCCCGGCACGTCCGCCAGCCAGCCAAACCCGAGCCGCGCTTCCGGGCATTTCGTTCAGCTCAGCCAGCCGCCTAGCGAAGCTCCCAAGGCCCACCACACCGCCCATCGCGTCGGCGAAGGGCGGCCGCGCACGCCGTCCCGCCTCCGGGACAGCGTGCGCGAACCGTGGTTGCGCGCAGCGGCCAGCCTCGGTAGCGCAAGGCGGGCGCGCGGAACCTTCAGGAAAGAACGGGAACTCAGCGGACGGCCAGGAGGGCAGTCCGGGCGAAGTCGGTCACGAGCCCTCCTTCCGGCACAGTCGCAGTCACAAGATCAGGCACAAGATCAATGAAGTCGGCGAAGTCATCCAGTGATGCTTCAAGCATGCCCGATCCCGCACCCCGCCGCAACGGAATTACCCGACCGTCCACATTAGACACATACTCAAGAGAACAACGTGTCCAGCTTCGCCCGCACCCGGTCGAGATCCTCGCTGTATTTGAGCACCGCGCCGAGGGTCCGCGCAGCCGTCGCGGCGTCCAGTTCGTCGCGCTGGAGCGCGAGCAAAGCCCTTGCCCAGTCGAGAGATTCGGCGACACCCGGCGGCTTGAGAAGGTCCATCGCCCGCAGCCGGTGCACCGCGTCGGCGATCTGCCGGGCGAGCGTCTCGCCGATCCCGGGCAGCCGGCGGCGCAGGATGCTGATCTCCCGAGCCAGGTCCGGATGCTCGAGCCAGTGGTAGAGGCACCGGCGCTTGAGCGCGTCGTGCACCTCGCGAGTCCGGTTGGACGTCAGCACGACCAGCGGCGGCTGCTCCGCACGCACCTCGCCGTACTCCGGGATCGTGACGGTGTACTCGTCCAGCAACTGCAGCAGGAACGCCTCGAACTCGTCGTCAGCACGATCGATCTCGTCCACCAGCAGCACGCACGGTGTCGTGGTGAGCGCCTGCAGCAGCGGTCGCGCAAGCAGGAAACGCTCCGTGTACAGCGAACGCTCGGCAGTTTCCGCGTCGAGCCGTCCGCCGTCTGCCGCTTCGAGAGCGCGCAGGTGCAACAGCTGACGGGGAAAGTCCCACTCGTAGAGCGCCTGCGCGGCATCGATGCCCTCGTGACACTGAAGCCGCACCAGCGGCCACTTCAGCGCCTCGGACAGGGCAAGCGCCAGCGAGGTCTTTCCGGTGCCCGGCTCGCCTTCGCAGAAGAGCGGACGCTGCATCTGCGTCGCGAGAAATCCCGCGGTGGCCAGTCCCTCGTCGGCGAGGTAACCGGTGGTGTCGAGGGCGGCCGCGAGCGCGTCGGGCGAGGCGAGGGACTCTGTCACGCCCCCGATCGTAGATCCGAGACCGCCAAGTTCGCCGTTCACCGCAGCACGGAGCCGTTGCGCGGAGGAATCTCATCCGGATCCAGCGACGCACACTTCGGTGGCCAGACGAGCTCCGCCAGCGATCCAGGGCAGCCTGGTCGCTCGTCCCAGCACCTTTCAGCGCCGCTCCGCACCAGGCCCGGCCAGATCCCCAGGCCGATCGACATCGCTGCCGCTCCCGAGGTCACCGCACTCGACAAGCCGCACGTCAACCCGCCCGCGCAACCAGTCCCGCGCCCCGTGGTCCCCATGCGCCGAACTCGCGATCTCGCCCCACCAACGCCGTCCGAACAGCACCGGATGTCCGGGAACTCCCTGGTACGCAGCCCGGACGACGACGTCCTCGGAAGCCTCTCCGACTATCCGCGCGAGCGCCGCGGCCGGCACCCACGGCAGGTCCACCAGGTGCACGAGCACTGACACCGCCCGCTCCCCCGCCAACGATTCGAGCCCGGCCTTCAGCGACTCGCCCATCCCGTCCTGCCATCGAGCCGCGGGCACCGCAGCGACGTCCGGCGGCAACAGTTCCCGGACCTGCTCAGCCGACGCGCCGACCACCACCCGCACCGAGGCGCATCCGGCCTCGGCCAGGCTCCGGACCGCCCGCTGGACCAGCGGCTCCCCGTCGTACTCGACCAGCGCTTTGGGCCCGCCGAATCGCCGCCCCGCCCCGGCGGCGAGCAGCAATCCGGCAACTGGTTCCGGCATCCGCGCTCCTCAGCCCTGGATCGCTCGCCCGGGCGCGACCGCGGCGAGTTCTGCCGAGATGGCCGCCGCGGTCTCGAGCAACGGCGGAACGAACTGGGTCCGGACGGTCTCGACCGGCGTCCGGCTCGCGTGCGTCGAGATGTTCACCGCGGCGACCGCGCGCCCCGCCCGGTTGCGGATCGGCGCGGCGACCGAGCGCAGGCCTTCTTCGAGCTCCTGGTCGACCATCGCCCAGCCCTGTTCCCGGACCTTGGCCAGCTCGGCTTCGAGCGCCGTGCGGTGGGTGAGCGTGTGCGGAGTCAACCGGTCGAGGTCGGCGACGATGAAGTAGGCGTTGAGTTCGGTCCGGTCCATGTCGGCGAGCAGCACGTGCCCCATCGACGTGGCGTGCGCGGGGAACCGTGTGCCGACGTTGATGCTCACTGTCATGATCCGCGACACCGCGACGCGCGCGACGTACACGATGTCGGCGATCTCCAGCACCGACACCGAACTCGACTCGTGCACCTCCGCCGACAGCCGCTCCAGGTGCGGTTGCGCGATCTCGGCCAGGCTGAGGCTGGACAGATACGCGTAGCCGAGTTCCAGCACTCGCGCGGTGAGCGAGAAGTACTTGCCGTCGGTGCGGACATAGCCGAGGTCCACGAGCGTCAGCAGGAACCGGCGCGCGGCCGCACGGGTCAGCCCGGTGACGCGTGCGACGTCGCTGAGCGTCGGATGCGGGGCCTCGGCGCTGAACGCCTTGATCACCGCCAGTCCGCGTTCCAGCGACTGCACGTGGTGCGCACCGCGTTCGGCCTGGTCGTCGGATTCCATGCCGCGAACCCTATCCGGCCGGCGGCTGGGCGGTGGGTTCTCCCAGCTCCGCGAGGACGCGCTGGGCGATCCCGATCGCCGTGTTCGCCGCAGGCACTCCCGCGTACACGCCGGTGTGCAGCAAGACCTCGCGGATCTCGTCCGCGGTGAGCCCGTTGCGCACCGCGGCGCGGACGTGCATCGCCAGTTCGTCGTGGCAGTGCAGCGCGGTGAGCGCGGCCAGCGTGATGCAGCTGCGAGTCCGCCGGTCGAGGCCGTCGCGCGTCCATACCGAACCCCAAGCCGCTTCGGTGATGTACTCCTGGAACGGCTTGCTGAACTCGGTGGTCCGCGCGACCGCCCGGTCGACGTGTTCGTCGCCGAGCACCTCGCGGCGCACCCGCATGCCCGCCTCGTAGCGGTCTCCGGTCACTGGTCCTCCGTGATCCGTTCGAGGATCAGCCGGGTGAATTCATCCGGCTGCTCGTAGCTGCCCAGGTGCGCGGCGGAGGCGACGACCTCGAGCCGGGCGCCGGGGATCCCGTCCGCGATGACCCGCCCGTGCGGCTCGGCGGGCGTCGACGGGTCGTCGGCGCCCGCGATCACCAGCGTCGGGACGGAGATCTTCGGCAGATCGCCGGTGAGGTCCATCCGCTCGATCACCTCGCAGCATCCGGCGTATCCCTCGTCGGGCTGGCCCGCGACCATCTCGCGCAGGTACGCGATCTGGTCCGGATGCGCCTGCGCGTAGCCCGGCGTGACCCAGCGCCCGACGCTGGCTTCCGCGACCGCCCCCGTGCCCTCGGCTCGTACGAGACGCGCGCGATCGGCCCACATCTCGGGCGGCCCGAGCAGCGCTGACGTGCAGCACAGCGTGAGGCTCGACAACCGCTCGGCGGCGTGCGCGCCGAGCCACATCCCGGTCATCCCGCCGAGCGACAGGCCGACGAAATGCGCGCGCTCCACACCGAGGTCGTCGAGCAGCCCCAGCACGTCGCCGCCCAGATCGGCCAGGTCGTACGGCCCCGGCGGCACCGGCGACGACCCGTGGCCGCGCGTGTCGTACCGGACCACCCGGAACCCGCGTTCGGTCAACGGCGCGACCTGCGGCTCCCACATCCGGTGGTCGCTGCCGATCGAGTTGGAGAACACCACCACCGGCCCCGCCGCCGGGCCTTCGACGACCCGGTGCACCCGGACACTGCTCACGCTTGAACCTCCACAATGGACACGGCCGGTCAGACCGCGAAGAACACCGTCTCGCCTTCGCCTTGCAAACGTACGTCGAACCGGTAGCCGTCACCGTCCTTCTTGGCCAGCAACGTGTCCCGCCGTTCCACGGGAACGCTCGCCAGCACGGCGTCGCCCGCGTTGTCCTGGTCCTCGAAGTAAATGCGCGTGACAACCCGGTTCAGCAGCCCGCGAGCGAACACCGACACGTCGATGTGCCGCGCCTGCGGAGCCCCGGACGCGTCCGGCACGACCCCGGGCAGCAGCGTCAGAATCCGGTACTGGCCTTGGTCGTCGGTGGGACACCGGCCGAATCCGCGGAACGGATCGGCGGGCTTGCCGCGCGGATCGTCGGGGTGGTCGAACCCGCCGTCCGGATCGGCCTGCCACGTCTCGATCATCGCGTCGGGAACCGGGTTGCCCGCGCCGTCGTACACCCCGCCGCGGATCCACACCGCGCCTTCGGTGCCTTCCGGAACCACGAACGGCCCGTCGTCCCACGGCAGCCCGATGGACAGGTACGGCCCGACGGTCTGCGAAGGCGTGCCTTCCAGCCTCACTCGTCCTCCTCCTCGTCCTCGAACACCGACTGTTCCCGCCCGCGCACCACGATGTCGAACTGGAACGCCAGCGCCCATTCCTCTTCGGTGCGGTCGAGGTCGAACCGGGAGATCATCCGCTGCCGCGCCTTCTCGTCCGGAATGGAGTTGAAGATCGGATCCTGCGAGAACAGCGGGTCGTCCGGGAAGTACATCTGCGTGACGAGCCGCTGGGTGAACGCCGTACCGAACACTGAGAAGTGGATGTGCGCCGGACGCCAGGCGTTGTCGTGGTTCTTCCACGGGTACGCACCAGGCTTGATGGTGGTGAACTCGTAGCGGCCGTCGTCGTCGGTCAGCGTGCGGCCGAGCCCGTCGAAGTTCGGGTCGAGCGGGGACGGCCAGCGGTCGCCGGTGTGCCGGTAGCGGCCCCCCGCGTTGGCCTGCCAGATCTCCACGAGCGAGTTGCGGATCGGCCGTCCGTCGCCGTCGAGAAGCCTGCCGGTGACGATGATCCGCTGCCCTTGCGGCTCGCCCGCGTGCTGGCGGGTGAGGTCGTTGTCGAACTCGCCGAGCCGCCCCGGGCCGAGCAGCGGACCGGTGACCTCGGTGAGCATCTGCGGCAGCAGGACCAGCGGCTGCGTCGGATGCCGCAGCGCGGTGGAACGGTATGGCGCGTAGTCGAGCGGCGGGTGGGTGCCGTCCGGATCAGGCCGGTACTGCGGCAGGCGCCGGTCGGTCGGTGTGGCCACGATGCCTCCCCCTTTCTCAGCGATTCTCGAGTACGACAGCGAGACCCTGGCCGACGCCGATGCAGATCGCCGCGAGCCCCCAGCGGCCGCCGGTGCGGCGGAGCTGATGCGCCAGCGTGCCGATGATCCGGCCGCCGGACGCGCCGAGAGGGTGCCCGATCGCGATGGCGCCGCCGTTGACGTTGACGATCTCCGGGTCCAGCTTCGACCATTCTTTCAGGCAGGCCAGCGATTGCGCCGCGAACGCCTCGTTGAGCTCCACCGCGGCGAGGTCGTCCCAGCCGATGCCCGCCCGTCCGAGCGCGATCTCCGCCGCGCGCACCGGGCCGATGCCGAACACGTCCGGGTCGACCCCCGCGGCGCCGCGGCCGGCGATGCGGGCCAGCGGCGTCCTGCCGAGCCGCTCGGCCGCGGCCGCGTCGCCGAGCAGCAACGCCGACGCACCGTCGTTCAGCGGCGACGCGTTGCCCGCCGTGACGGTGCCGTTTTCCTTGCGGAACACGGTTTTCAGCTTCGCGAGCTTCTCGGGCGAGGAGTCCGGCCGGATGCCCTCGTCCCGGGTCAGCTCGACGCCTTCGACCGGAACCACGTGGTCGTCGTAGAAGCCCTCGTCCCACGCCCGCGCGGCGTTCACGTGGCTGCGCGCGGCGAACGCGTCCTGCTCTTCGCGGCCGATGCCGTAGCGCTCGGCGAGCAGTTCGGTGGACTCGCCGAGGGAAACGGTCCACTGCGACGGCATCGCCGGGTTGACCATCCGCCAGCCGAGTGCCGTGTTGTACAGCGTCTGGTTGCCTGCCGGGAAAGCCTTGTCCGGCTTCGGCATCACCAGCGGCGAGCGGCTCATCGATTCGACGCCGCCCGCGACCACCAGCGAAGCGTCGCCGACCTGGATCGCCCGGCTCGCCTGCATGGTCGCCTCGACGCCGGATCCGCACAGCCGGTTCACCGTCGCACCGGGCACCGATGTCGGCCAGCCGGCGAGAAGCGCGGCCATCCGCGCCACGTTGCGGTTGTCCTCGCCCGCGCCGTTGGCGTCGCCGAGCAGCACCTCGTCCACAGTGGACGGATCGAGCCCGTTGCGCTCGGCCAGCGCACGCAGGACGCCCGCGGCCAGGTCGTCAGGACGCACCCCGGAGAGAGCGCCGCCGTAGCGCCCGAAGGGAGTGCGGATCGCGTCGAGTACGTAAGCGTCGCTCATTCGCCGGCCTTCTTCAGTTCACGGAGCAGGGTCAGTTCGCGTTCGGTGGGCGCGGGGGTGGTCTTGAGGTCCGCGGCCGTCTTCAGTGTCCACCCCGTCGCTTCCACGACCTGGTCCAGCTCGACCCCGGGGTGCAGTTCGGTGAGCGTGAGCTCCGCGGTGTCCGGGTCGGGCCGCATCAGGCCGAGGTCGGTGACCACCAGCGTCGGCCCGGCGCCGCGCAGGCCCAGCCGTTCGCGGTCGCCGCGCCCGGAGCCGTGGCCGAACGACGTCACGAAGTCGACCTTGTCCACGAACGTCCGCTTGCTTTGGCGCAGCACGACGAACACCTCCTTGCAGGACGCGGCGATCTCCGGCGCCCCGCCCGCGCCGGGAAGGCGCACCTTCGGATCGTGGTAGTCGGAACCGATGACCGTGGTGTTGATGTTGCCGAATTTGTCGAGCTGCGCCGCGCCGAGGAACCCGACGTCGATCCGGCCGGGCTGCAGCCAGTAGTTGAACACCTCGGGCACGCTGACCACCGCGTCGGCGGTGTCGGCCAGCTCGCCGTCGCCGATCGACAGCGGCAGCCTGCTGGGTTTCGCGCCGAGACAACCCGATTCGTAGATCAGCGTGAGGTTCGGGGCGTGCGTGCGCCGGGCGAGGTTCGCCGCCGTGCTGGGCAATCCGATCCCGACGAAGCACGACATGCCCTCGCCGAGCGCGCGGGCCGCGGCGATGCTCATCATCTCGTCGGCGGTGTACTCGCTCATGCCTTCACCCCGGTCAGGTCGTTCAGCCACTTGGCGAATTCCTCGCGGTCCCGTCCGATCTCGTCCCATGCCTGGTAGGCCGCGTTGTCCCGCTCGTAGTACCCAGCGGCGTACGAGGGCGCCGCGCCGCGGGGCACCTCGGCCACCGCGGTGACCGCCCAGGACGGAAGGACCAGCGCACCCGGCCTGGGCTCCAGTTCGTCGACGACCTCTTCGACGGTGACCAGCGACCGCTTCGCCGCGAGCACCGCTTCCTTCTGCACGCCCGCGATGCCCCACAGCTGGACGTTGCCCGCCCGGTCGGCACGCTGCGCGTGCACGATCGTGACGTCCGGGTTCAGCGCGGGCACCGCGGTGAGCTGCTCGCCGGTGAACGGGCAGGTGATCGGCTTGATCGTGTCCGTCTGCGCGGGCAGATCGGTGCCGGTGTAACCGCGCAGCACAGCGAACGGGAGCCCGGAAGCGCCTGCGACATAACGGTTCGCCATGCCCGCGTGGCTGTGCTCCTCGATCTCCAGCGGCGCCGGCCACGAGTGCTGCACGGCATCGCGGAACCGGTGCAGCGAGCCGACCCCGGGGTTGCCGCCCCACGAGAAAATCAGCTTGCTCGCACAGCCCGCGCCGATGAGCTGGTCGTAGACGATGTCCGGCGTCATCCGCACGAGCGTGAGGTTCCGCCTGCCCTGACGGATGATCTCGTGCCCGGCCGCCACGGGGATGAGGTGCGTGAATCCCTCGAGAGCGACGGTGTCTCCGTCGTGCACCAGCTCGGCGACCGCCTCGCCGAGCGACAGCACCCTTGCCATCACGAGCCCTTCCGTCTGGATCTTCCTGCTTCCGCCGTTCCGTGCTAGCGTGTTCGCATAGCGCACAGAAGTTCTAGATGAGAACATAGCACGATCCGGCCGCCCGTGGGAGTGCCAAAGGGTGAAGCGGACGTCCGGAGAGACGGCACAAGGCGACGCAAGGTTTTGGGCTTCGAAGGAAGTGAGGTGATGCGATAAGACAACACAGTGCGCTAGGAGTCGGCGAACGGGTTTCGCGGCGACACAGTCGGCGGCAGACCGGGATTTCGTTGCGTGGTACCGCAATGCGGAATTCGGGCACTGCCGACGCCGGTGGCGTACTGTCGCGGTTGGACGCTCCGTCGCAGCTCAGGCGGGTGTCCGGCGGTGAGCGCGCCGCGAACCTCGCTCGGGCGGCACGGTCGGCATTAGGCTGCTCGGCATGCCGAAGATCGCTGTCACCCGCTGGATCCCGGACGAGGCCGTGCAGGTTCTCGGCGAGGCAGGCGAAGTCGAAATCTCGCCGCAGGACCGGCCGCTCACTCCCGAGGAACTGCGGAAGTTCGTCGCCGGATCGGCCGCGGTGGTGTCGATGCTGCACGACCGGATCGACGGCTCAGTCGCGGACGCGGCGGGTCCCGGACTGAAGGTCGTCGCGAACGTCGCGGTGGGCTACGACAACGTGGAGGTCAGTGCACTGGCCGAGCGCGGGGTCGTGGTTGCCAACACGCCAGGCGTGCTCACCGACGCCACCGCGGATCTCGCGTTCGGATTGCTGCTGGCCGTCTCGCGGCGGCTCGGCGAAGGCGAACGTTTGCTGCGCGCACGGCAGCCGTGGTCGTTCCACCTCGGCTTCCTGCTCGGGTCCGGGCTGCAGGGCAAGACGCTCGGCGTCGTCGGGCTCGGGCAGATCGGTCGCGCGGTGGCGAAGCGGGCGGCGGCGTTCGGGATGCGGGTCGTCTACTCCGGACGGTCGGCGAAACCGGACTTCGACGGCGAGTTCGTGTCGTTCGACGAACTGCTGCGCCGTTCCGATTTCGTGTCGCTGCACTGTCCGCTGACTCCTGAGACCCGGCACCTCGTCGACGCGGACGCGTTGCGGGCCATGAAACCGAGTGCGTACCTGGTGAACACCACGCGTGGTCCGGTCGTCGACGAGGCGGCTCTGGCCGACGCGCTCGAAGCCGGCGAGATCGCGGGCGCGGCACTGGACGTGTTCGAGAAGGAACCGGACGTCGAGCCTCGGTTGCTGGAGCGCGACGACGTGGTGCTGACGCCGCACCTCGGATCGGCGACGGTGGAAACGCGTACAGCGATGGCGGTGCTGGCCGCGCGCAACGTCGTCTCGGTGCTCGCCGGTGCCGGGCCGCTGACGGAGGTGGGCCGATGACCCGGGTCGTGATCGCACCGGACAAGTTCAAAGGAAGCCTGACCGCGGTCGAGGTGACGGAAGCGATCGCGCACGGCGTGCGCGATGTGTTGCCGGATGCCGAGATCTCCGAGTGCCCAGTCGCCGACGGTGGCGAAGGGACGCTGGAGGTGCTCGAGAACGCGGGCGGCTCCGTCGTGCGGTTGTCGGTGCGCGGTCCGCTGGATGAACCGGTCGAGGCTCGGTATGTGCTGCTCGACGGCACGGCCTACGTCGAATCGGCGAGGGCGTGCGGAATCGAGTTCGTAACGCCGAGCCGGGACGTCGCGTTGGCGGCGCACACGTGGGGGGTCGGCGAACTGCTGAACGACGCCCTCGCCCGCGGAGCGCGGCGGCTCGTGCTGACCGTCGGCGGTACCGCGAGCACCGACGGCGGTGCCGGCATGCTGGCTGCGCTGGGTGCTGAGGTCCTCGATGTGTCCGGCGCACCGGTCGGTCTCGGCGGCGGATCGCTGACGCAGGTCGCGCGCGTCGACTTGGGCCCGGTGCGGGAGCGGCTGGGCGCAGTGCCGGTCGCAGTCGCGACGGACGTGACGAACCCGTTGCTCGGCGCGAAGGGTGCGGCGGCTGTGTTCGGTCCGCAAAAGGGTGCGGCACCGGACGACGTCCACGCGCTGGACGAAAGCCTGTCGCACTGGGCTAAGGCGCTTGTGCGGGCTGGCGCACCGGACGTCTCCGACCTCCCCGGAGCCGGGGCTGGCGGAGGTGTCGCGGCGGGAGCGATCGCGGGGTTCGGCGCGACAGTCGCGTCCGGCTTCGACTTGATCGCCGCGTTGACCGGTGTCGACAGCGCGCTGACCGGCGCGGACCTAGTGATCACCGGAGAGGGCTCGCTGGACGAACAATCGCTGTCCGGCAAAGCCCCGGCAGGCATCGCGGCTCGCGCCAGGCAGACGGGCGTCGCGTTGCTGGTGCTGGCCGGACGGATCCAACTGGACGCGGACGCGCTGGCCGGCTTGGGAGTCGTGGGCAGCAGCGCGCTGATAGACCACGCGCCGTCGCTGGACTACGCCCGCTCGCACGCTGCGGAACTGCTGCGCGAACGGGCCGGAGTGCTGGTACGGGACTGGCTGCGCACCAGGTAGCAGAACGCTCCCGCGATCAACCGCGGGAGCGTTCCACGCAATAACGCAGCCACCCCGTCGTCTGGACAACCCGCGTCGGGCGGCAGCGCCACCCAGGGATCGGCCGTGAATCAACTCACCGGTCCCGGACGTCTTGAGACATCCGGAGGCACCGGCGAGCGGCACACGGGATCAGCGGACGGACGTCGCAGCGCGAACCCCGTGGCCGGGAGCTTGCTCGCGCAGCCCGTCAGGCGGACTGCTGCTGCGGCAGGACGGCGAAGGCGACGTCGCCGGTGTCGTCCTGCTGAACGTCGAGGACCTTGTCGTCGAGCAACGCCGCTGCCTGCGGCTCGAGGAAGACCTTGGCTCCGCCGTCGGCGCCGACGATGCGGTCGCCGTCCTCCGGGGCCGGGGCTACCGACAGCGCCAACTGGGCGCCGTCGCCTTCCATGCTCTGCAGCGCGAAGCGCAGGCCGCTCTTCTCGGAGTCACTGCCTTGTTCAGCGGTCAACGCGGTGATCGCCTCGGCGGCGGCTTCGGTAACGGTCAGCATCTTTCGGCCTTCCCTTCGTCGCAGTCGGATGCGCGCGGTCGGTTGCAGGGTGGTTTTTCACGCTAAAGGCGGCACGACGGTCGCGCAGTGTGAGCGCGAGGCCGTTTGCCGCGACGGTGGAACCTGTCACAAATACGTTTGAAATCAGGATCTTCGGGCCATGGCCGACCGGATCGCGTCGGCGACCGTGCCGCCTCCGTGGTCGACCCGTTCGCCCTGTGCGGGCACCGGGGGCCATCCGTCCCCCGCCGAGCTGAGCGGCCCCAGGCCGGGGTCGTCCCCATCGGCGTCGACCGGCGGCCGAACCTCCGGCTCGTCCCCCGCACGCTGGCTTTCCCGGACCTCGCCAGAAGTTGCCGCGCCCAGGAAGCCGGACGTACGAAACGGCTCGGCACGAGAGCCGTCCGCGCCGGGCGCTCGACCCTCGCGGGGAGTGTCGTCACCGGGATCGCTCACGGGCACCTCCCGAAAGTCCGGATTGTTCGTGGTGAGCTACCCGAGGCGACTCCGAGTGAAACGGGCCGAACGGCTGTCGTCGGAATCACAGGGTTTCCTTCGGTCCGCCAGGGCGTCAGCGGGCGAAGCGGAGCTAGCGTCGGGACTATGACCACCACCAGGTGGAAACCGCGCGGCCGGATCGGACTCCGCCCCCGGCGCAAACCCAGCGGCGACCCGCTCGGCGATGACGCGCAGCCGGAGTTCCGCACGCTCGACGCGGCTCCGAGCCACCGCCGTCCGGACTCCGCCGAGGCCGCCGACCAGCACCGAGTGGCCGACGCACTCGCCGACGAGATCGAGACTCGCCCCGATCTGCTGGACTCCCCCGCCGACCGCCGCGCGGAAAACGCCCGTCGCCTCTCAGCGGCGAATCCGAGCGCCGAGCGCCAGGGAACGACTGACCAGCTGCCGCCGAAGCCCGAAGACAACGGACCTCGTCGACCCCTAGCGGCCAGCTCAAGCTCCGATCGCCGCGAAAGGGCAACTGCGCCCGCGCCAGTCCCCGGAGCCGCCAGCCACGACTGGGTGAACGCCGCGAGCACCAATCGCCAAGAAACGGCGGCCAGAGACGGCAAGCTGCCGCCAGAGGTCGCCGGTCGTCGCTCGACGGCAACTACGAGCGACCGTCTTCAGCCAGCAACTGGCGAGACCGGCCTGTCGCGATCGGAAGCCAGCGGCGAACGTGCCAGTCGCCGTTCAACGGCGAATCCGAACAACGACCGTCATGAAGCAGCGAAAGACGCTGACCTGCTGCCGTCAAACCCCGCCAACCACAACCCTGCGGAAACCGGCCGCCAACCGCGAGCCGCGACGGATCTTGCAGCCAGGCCCGCTCGCAACCGGACCCACTCGAAGCCAGCCGTCCTCACCACACGCCCGGAGCCGTCGAGCGTCGCCGATAATCGGCCAAACCCCGAAGACCGCGGCACCCGCCGCCGCGAAATGGGCGGCCATGCTGCCTGGTACCTGGCCGCCGGTGTCGTCACCACCGGGCTCCAGGCCGTCCTCTTCCTCGCCTTCCGTCCGGAAATCGGCGCGCAATGGGCGAATCTCGCCGCGCTCGCGATCACGACGGTCGGCAACACCGAGTTCCACCGGCGCGTCACTTTCGCCAACCGGAGCAGCCGCGCGGGCAAGCGGCATCTTCAGGATCTCGTCACTTTCGCCTTCTACGCCGGCTACGGATCGGTCGTCCTCGCGGCCCTCGACGCCGTCGTCCCGCATCCCTCCGCCGGGCAGCAAACCGCCGCGCTTCTCGCGGCCAGTTTCGTCGGCGGAGTCGTCCGGTTCGCCGTTCTGCGGTGGTGGGTGTTCGCCCGTGCGCGGCGAACGCACGCGGCGCAAGATCACCAACGGTAGTGGAACCCGTTCTACCCGCAGTGCGACCACTCTCTGTTGCGCTACCCGGCTATCACTCTTCGTGACGCACAGAATCGGACATCCGCACATGCTGCGAGACCGGATTCGTACTGTGCGTCGGCTGGTCTCGTTTGTGTCAAGACCACTGCTGCTAACGGGGTATTCGTAGTTGAAATGTGGACGGTCGGCCTCCGGCCGCTTAAGGTTACGGAGCGTCGCAACGATCGCAGTGCTCCCCCCGTTCTATCGGAGTACTTGCGACCGCAACATCACAGAGTGTTGACCCCAAGACAGCGACGGTCGCAGGGTTGCCGGGGAGACGACCATGACAGCACCGTCGAAGACGTCCCGTACTGCGGTGTCCGGCGTCGCGGGCTACGTGAGCCCTGCGACGCTGCCCCGGTCCGGCGGACGCCTGACCAAGGAAGACCTCGATCCGCTCGTACGTGCGGCAGGGCAGGGCGATCAAGCCGCGATCGCCGACCTGCTGCACGTGCTCCGCCCGGTCGTCGCCCGCTACTGCCGGGCCCGGATGGGCGGCCGCGACCTCTCCTACCTCGCCGCCGACGACGTCGCACAAGACGTCTGCATGGCCGTCCTCAAGGCCCTTCCCGACTACCAGGACCGCGGCGGTTCCTTCCTCTACCTCGTGCACGCGATCGCGGCCAACAAAGTCGCCGACGCCTACCGGGCCGTAGCGCGCGACCGGTCCGAGCCGGTGCCCGAGCTTCCGGAACACCCGCTCTCCGGCGGCAACGAGCCGGAATCCCACGCGCTGCGCCTCGACCTCGGCAGCCGTCTGCAGGAGCTGCTCACCCGCCTCGCCCCGCTGCAGCAGGAGATCCTGGCGCTGCGCATCGTCGTCGGCCTCAGTGCGAACGAGACGGCCGAAACGCTCGGCATTTCGGCCGGCAACGTCCGCGTCACGCAGCACCGCGCGCTGTCCAAGCTCCGCGAGATGGTGCAGGGCCAGGACTTCTGAGCCGTTTCGTCACTCGAACGGCTGGAACGCCGCCGCGGAGCGCCGAATCGGTCGACAGGCTCTGCTTCGCGCGGCAATCTGGTTTTAGCCCGCCGCATCTTTCAGCTCATATACCCGTGCCGCCGTGCGCTCGAAGACGTCCAGTCGTTCCGGGTCGCTCAGCACACCGGTCAGCGACACCGCCGCGTCCAGTACGACTTCGTAGGCTGCCGCCAGTTCGCACACTGGCCAGTCGGAGCCGAACATGACCCGGTTCGCGCCGAACGACTCGAAAACGTGGTCTGCGTAGCGACGCAGATGGCCTACCTGCCATTCATGCCAGTCGGCTTCCGTCACCAGGCCGGAAAGCTTGCAGTGCACGTTGTCGTGCGCGGCCAGCGACGCAACGCCGTCCGCCCACGGCTGCCATTCGCCTGCCGCGATGCCAGGTTTCGCGGCGTGGTCGAGGACCAGCCGCAGGTCCGGCAAGCGCTCGGCGACCTGGCGGGCGGAGGCGAGCTGCGCCGGTGCCACCAGCAGGTCGTAGACCAGGCCCGCAGTGCCGACTGCGGTCAGGCCGCGCAGGATTTCCGGGCGCAGCAGCCAGTTCGGGTCCGGTTCGTCCTCGACCTGGTGCCGGATGCCGACCAGCGGGCCCAGTTCGCGCAGCCGGGCGATCCGGTCTGCCACGTCCGGGGCGGCGAGGTCGACCCAGCCGACGACGCCGGCCACCACTGGCTCGGACGCGGCCGTGGCGAGGAATTCCGCGGTTTCCGCCTCGTCCGAGACGGTCTGCACCAGCACGGTGGCGTGGACGCCCGCCGCAGTGGTCACTGTGCGCAGGTCGTCGACGGTGTACGGCTGGCGGATCGGAGCCAGCGCGTCGCCGGACATCCACGGGTACTCGCGGCGCGCGGGATCCCACAGGTGGTGGTGTGAGTCGATCACGGGGTTCCTCCGGACACGACGGGGCGGGCGGCCGACCGCAGCAGGCCGGCGTCGGCGAGGTCGTCCCACAGTACGGCTGGGATAGTCGCCGCTGCCCGGCGAACGTTCAGCGACACTTGCTCGGCGTCGTGCGCTCCGACGACCACCGACACCACCGCCGGGTGCGTGCGCGGCAACGCGAGCGCGGCCTCTGGCAGCGAGACACCATGCCGCGCACAGATTTCCGCGATCTTCTGCGCCTTTTCAACGAGATCCGTCGGCGCAGCCGCGTAATCGTAAATAACGCCGGGTTGTTCAGTGGCGAGAATTCCACCGTTGAACACCCCTCCGGCCACGACGCCGACGCCGCGTTCGACGCACAGCGGCAACAACTCGTCCAGTGCCGGCTGGTTCAGCAAGGTGTAGCGACCGGCCATCAGGACGTGGTCGAGATCGAACCGGCGCACGAATTCCGCGAGCATCGGGGCCTGGTTCATCCCGGCTCCGATCGCGCCCACGACGCCCTGCTCCCGCAACTCCAGCAACGCCGGAAACGCACCCGCGATCGCTTCCTCGAAATGATCGTCCGGATCGTGCACGTACACGAGATCGACGCGGTCGAGGCCCAGCCGGTTCAGGCTCGATTCCAGCGAACGCAACACCCCGTCGCGGCTGAAATCCCAACGGCGCCGGTAAGTCCCCGGGACGTCGAAGCCCTGATCGTCTCGTTCACCGGGAGCCACCGCACGCGGTTCCAGGACTCGGCCCACTTTCGTGGACAGGACATATTCTGCGCGCGGATACGCGGCCAGCGCGGCTCCGAGCCTGCGTTCGGACAGCCCAAGCCCGTAGTGCGGCGCGGTGTCGAAATAGCGAATCCCCTCGTCCCACGCCCGCCGCACGCTCGCCGCCGCGGTTTCGTCCGGCACCGCGTGGTAGAGGTTGCCCAGTTGCGCGCCGCCGAGTCCCAGCGGAGGAAGGTCCACGGTCACGCCTCCGCCGGGAGTTGCCACACCAGCCCGAGGCCGTGCGCGACGTCGGAGTGGTCGAGGTCGAGCAGTTCGTTGATCCGCTTCTGCCACGCGATGTCGGCCGGGTCGCCAGCGAGTTTCGCGCGCATTCGCTCGAAATCGTCGACCTCGACGAAGTGGAACAGGTCGAGCCCGTCGCGCCAGATCCGCCACGACCGCACGCCGGCTCGGCGCAGAGCGGTATCCAGGTCCTGCGGGATCACCGCGTGCACCTCCTCGTAGGTTTTCTCCATTCCGGGCTTGAGCCGGGTGCGCAATGCGACCGTGTGCGGTGCCGGGCCGTGGGTCATCGTTCCTCCTGACGGGAGTCGTGGCACGCTGTAGGGGGTAAACATCCGAGGTCTCTGCAGGGAGGGCGGTCCCGATGCCCGTCACCGATGTCGCGATCGACAAGATCAAGGACATGATCATTTCGGGCGAGCTGGCCCCCGGCGACCGGCTCCCCAAGGAGGCCGAGCTCGCGCAGCGGCTGGGGCTTTCCCGCAGTTCGCTGCGGGAAGCGGTGAAGGCGCTGTGCCTGATCCGGGTGCTGGACGTGCGTCAGGGCGACGGCACGTACGTCACCAGCCTGGAACCGAACCTGCTGCTGGACGCGATGACCTTCGTGGTCGACTTTCACCGCGACGACACCGTGCTCGATTTCCTTGCCGTGCGGCGGATTCTGGAACCAGCGGCCACCGCGATGGCGGCGCTGCACATGCGCGACGAGGACGTCGCCGAACTCGGCGCGCTGCTCGGCGAACTGGAGGAATCGCCGACCGTCGAGGCGCTCGTGGCCAACGATTTGCAGTTCCACCGCAAGATCGCGGACGGTTCGGGCAACCCGGTGCTGTGCTCGCTGCTCGAAAGCCTCTCCGGCCCGACCGCGCGAGCCCGGATCTGGCGCGGCCTCACCCAGGAAGGCGCGGTAGCCCGGACCCGCGAACAACACGCCGCGATCTACGACGCGATCGCCGCGCGGGAACCAGAACTGGCCCGCTCGTGGGCGACAGTGCACGTCGCCGGAGTGGAGCAGTGGTTGCGAAGCACCCTGGTCGAAGACGACGCGCCCGGCGATGAGGCCGAGCCTGCGGCTTCCTGACCGGACGACGACGGCTGCGGGGCGGTTAGTTGCAGTGACGGGTCCCTTCATTCCTTGCGGGCAGGAGTGAAGGGACCCTTCGCTTTTGTTCGGCTGACGCGACGGGGACTTTCGCGCCTGCACGGCAGGAGTGAGGGGACCCTTCACGCCATGACCGTCGCAGCGACGGGACCCATCGCGCACGCCTGGCCGGAGCGAGGGGGACTTTCGCGCATCGGGCGGTTTGGTGACCGGCACGCTCCGAATTGGGGAGGGCGAAGGGACCCATCGCGCGCGCTCGGTCGAAGCGGCGGGGATTCGTTCGCCGACGGGCGGAATAGAGGGGCCCTTCATGAACCTCCCCGCCGAGTCGTCCGCCATATCGGCCGTCGAGCCGACCGGACCGCTCGAGGCACCCTGGTCGCCCAGGCTGGCCCGGTCACCCCGACGAACTGAGCCGCCCCGAACGGCCGAGCCACTCCGGCCAACCGAGCCACCCCAGCCAACCAAGCCGCACCCGCCAACCAAGCCGCACCCGCCAACCAAGCCGCACCCGCTAACCGAGCCGCTCCCGCGAACCGAGCCACCCCGGCCAACCAAGCCACACCCGCCAACCGAGCCACCCCAGCCAACCAAGCCACCCACGCCGACCAAGCCGCCTGGGCCGCCCATCCGGCCGACCACCGCACCAGCCCATCGCCCGTCCACCGAGCCAACGCCCCCAGAAGGTCGGATGATCACCGAACCTCCGCCGATCAGGTCTGGGGCTTTCCGCCCGCATACCGGCTGATGATCAACGCGATCAGAATGATCCCGCCGTAAATCGCCTTCAGCCATTCCGCCGGTACCTGGGCGATGCGCAGCAGGCTGTCCACCGACTGCAGCAACAGCACCCCAGTCAGCGCCCCGACCAGCGTGCCCCGGCCGCCGTCCAGTGAAACGCCGCCGATTACTGCCGCGGCGAAGACCTGGAGGATCAAACCGTCGCCCTGGTCAGCGCCGAGGGCGCCGACGTAGCCGGTGTACGCGAGGCCGCCGATGGCAGCCAGGACCCCGGCCACCACGAACACCGCCCACGAGATCCGGTCCACTCGGATACCGGCGGCCCGCGCCGCTTCTCGGTTGCCGCCGATCGCGTACAGGGAGCGGCCCACTCGGTGGTAGCGCAGGCCAAGCCCGAAGAGCACGAACAGGGCCGCCGCGAGCCACACCGACATCGGCAAGCCGGCGAAGGTCGTGGTCGCCAGCGCGGTGAACGCGTCGAGCTGGTCGAACAGCGTCTTGCCGTTCGTCGTGCCGATCTGGGTTCCGCGCAGGACCGTCAGCATCGCCAGCGTCACGATGAACGCGTTCAGCTTCAGCTTCACGATCAGGAAGCCGTTCACGAAGCCGATCAGGGCGCCCACCACGGGGATCGCCACCAGGCCGAGCGCCGAGGGCCATTCGGTGCCGAAGCCGGAAGACGCCGCGGGAATGACCAGCATCGCGCCGATCGCGGGGGCGATGCCCATCGTGGATTCCAGCGACAGGTCGAACTTGCCGGTCAGCAGCACCAGCGATTCGCCCAGCACGACGAGCGACAACGCGGCCGCCGCGGAAAGGATGCTGATGATGTTGTCGAAGGTGAAGAACGTGTCGCTGATCAGCCCGCCGATCACGAACACCACCACGAGCGCGGGCAGCAGCGCCAGTTCGCGCAGCCACGCCGATTTCCGGCGCTTCGCCCGTACCGCGGGCAGCGCCGTCTGCGGGTCGCTCATCAGGTCAGTCATGGAGCCCGACTCCTTCGATATCCGCCACCAGGTCCCCGTCGGACCAGCCGGCCTGGTGAACGGCGGCCACCTCGCCGGCGCGCAAAACCAGCACCCGGTCGGCCAGGCGCAGGTCGTCCAGCTCGTCGCTCACGAGCAGCACCGCCTTCCCCTCGGCCCGCACCCGGTCCACGACCGCGAGCAGGGCCTCCTTCGACTTCACATCCACTCCTGCGGTGGGGTTGATCAGCACCACCACGCGCGGATCGCTCTCCAGCGCCCTGGCGAGCACGACTTTCTGCTGGTTTCCGCCGGACAGATCCGAAACCGGCTGGTCCGGGCTGGCCGCCACGATGTCGTAGTCGGTCAGTGCGCGCGATCCGCGTTCGCGGCGGACCTTCGGGGACGCCAGGCCGCCGCGGCCCATTCGATCGAGCACCGACAGGGTCGCGTTGTCCATAATGGAGTGTTCCAGCACCAGGCCTTCGTGGTGCCGGTCCCGCGGGACACAGCCGATGCCTGCGCGCAGGGCGGCGGGAATGTCGCCGGAGGGCAAGCGTTTTCCGTTTACCGCAACGGTTCCCGAGGTTGGCTTGCGCAGGCCGTAGACCGTCTCGGCTACCTGGTGTTTGCCGCTGGCGTTGCTTCCGGCGAGACCGACGACTTCGCCACGGTGGACCCGCAAGGAGACACCGTGGAAGCCGTCGCCGGACAAGTCGTCTACGGCGAGCACTTCTTCGGCATCCACCGCGAGGGGATCGCGGGTCGCTGCGTCTCGGACGGCAAGGCCGCCCTGCTCCCCCGTCATCGCGTCGACCAGTGCCGCCCGGCTGACCTCGGAGACGGGTGCGGTGAGCACATGCCGGGCGTCGCGCAGGACGGTAACCGCTTGGCACACCTCGTAAACCTCGTGCAGATGGTGCGAGATGAACAGGAAGGTGACGCCGTTCTCCTGCATCTGCCGCATGCGCTCGAAAAGCCGTTCGATGGCCTGGCTGTCCAGCTGCGCAGTCGGTTCGTCCAGCACGATGAACCGGGCGCCGTAACTCAACGCACGAGCGATCTCGACGAACTGACGGTCCTCAACGGACAGATCGCCCGCCGGAGTGTCCACATCGACCCGGACGTCCCACGAGTCCAGCAGCTCCCGAGCTTGACGGCGCAGCTTCTTCCAGCCGATCGCGAATCCGCCCCTGGCTTGCCGGTTCAGGAACAGATTCTCCGCGACGGTCAGCTGCGGCACCACCATCGCGTGCTGGTACACGCACGCCACGTGCGCCTTCCAGTCGTCCTGTTTGGACAAAGAAGGCGCCGGTACGCCACCGAAGGAAACGCTGCCGGTGTCCGTTTCGGACAGTCCAGTGAGGATGGACACCAGCGTGGACTTGCCCGCCCCGTTGCGGCCGACGAGTGCGTGTGACTCGCCGGGCCGCACGGTGAGGCTGACGTCGTGCAGCGCCACGGTCGGCCCGTACCGCTTCCCGACGCCGTCCGCCTGCACTACCGGCGCGCTCACAGGTTGTTACCCCACAACGCTTTGTCGTCCACGTTGTCCTTGGTCACGACCGGCGCGGGCAACTGGTCTTCCAGGATGCCGGGGCTGATCTCGACGATCGTGGAGTCGTGGTCGGTCGGGCCGGGCTTGAACGTCTCGCCCGCCATCGCCTTCTTGAGCCAGTACATGCCGTACTTGGCGTAGGCGTCGGCAGGCTGCGAGACGGTCGCGTCCAGTTCGCCGTTGCGGATGGCGGTGAGTTCCTGCGGGATGCCGTCGTTGCTCACCAGCACCACGTGCTTCGGGTCGCCCACCGGGAAGAACAGGTTCTTGCGCTTGAGCGCCTGCTCGGTCGGCGCGAGGTAGACGCCGCCCGCCTGCATGTAAACGCCCTTGATGTCCGGGTTCGCGGTGAGCAGGCTGTCCAAACCGGACGACGCCTTGTCCGCCTTCCATTCGGCGGCGACCTCGAGGACCTTGACGTCCGGGTACTTCTGCTTCATGCACTCGCGGAACGCCGCCGACCGGTCTCGGCCGTTGACCGACGCGAGGTCGCCCATCACCTGCACGACCTTGCCGCTCTTCACGCGCTTGCCGATTTCGTCGCAGGCCTTGGTTCCGTACGCCTTGTTGTCCGCGCGCACCACCATCGCGACCTTGCCGCTCTCCGGCGCGACGTCCACCGCGACCACCGGGACGCCCTTGTTTTCGGCCTGCTTCAGTCCGGCGACGACCGCGGCCGAATCGAGCGGCGTGACGACGAGACCCTTCACGCCCTGGCTGAGCAGCGTGCCGATGTCCGTGATGAGCTTGGCGGGGTCGCTGTCGGCGTTCACCGTGGGCAGCGCGTCGAGGCCCTGTTCCTTCGCCATCTGCGGCACGTATTTGTTGTAGGCCTGCCAGAACGGCGAGGTCAGCAGGGGCAGCGTCGCCCCGACCTTGCCGGTGCCGCCGCCGCCCGCCGCTGCCGCCGGTTTGTCCTTAGTGGACCCGCACGCACCGAGCACCAAACCGCAGGCGGCCACCGCGGCGGCCAGCCGGATCACCTTCGTACGCACCGCATCCTCCTTGATGACAGGCCTTGTTGGCTGAGCAGATCAGTTCTGCACGGGTCCGCGCGGGCGCAGGCCGTACATGCCGCCGTCCACCGCGAGCGCGGTGCCGGTAGTCGATGCCGAAAGCGGGCTGGCCAGGTACGCGATGGCGTTCGCGACCTCGTCCGCGGTCACCAGCCGCCCCATCGGCTGACGGGCGGCGAGCGCCTCCCGCTCGGCCGACGGGTCCGCGGCGGTGTCGAGCAGCCTGCCGACCCATGGGGTGTCCGCGGTGCCGGGGCACACGCAGTTGACGCGGATCCGGTCCGGCAGGTGGTCGGTGGCCATCGCGAGCGTCAGCGACAGCACCGCGCCCTTCGTCGCCGAGTACAGCGCCCGCGCGGGCAGCCCGGCCCAGGCGGCGATCGAGCAGGTGTTCACGACCGCAGCCGCAGGAGAGTTTTTCAAGTGCGGCAAGGCAGCGCGGGCGGTGCGCACCATGCCGACCACGTTCACGTCGTACGCGCGGTGCCATTCGTCGTCGTCATTCGCCGTGACGTCGCCCTGTGCGCCGATTCCCGCGTTGTTGATCAAGATGTCGAGCCGGCCGAAGCGTTCGGCCACCGCGTCGACAGCGCCGCGAACCTCGGCGTCGGACGTCACGTCGCAGCGGAATCCGGTCAGCGGCTCGGGCACCTCGTCGGTCTTGAGGTCGAGCACAGCCACCTGCGCGCCGCGCTGGGCCAGCAGGCTCGCCGTGGCCAGGCCGATGCCCGAAGCGCCGCCGGTGACCGCGGCGACCAGGCCGTCGAATTCGCTCACTGCGCGTTCTCCGTCCATTCAGGACCGTCCGGGAAGCTGAACCGGCGCAGCGTAGCGTCGTGCATGCGCGCGGAAAAGCCCGGTGCGGTCGGAGCCAGGTAGCGGCCGTCGCGCACGACGGCCGGGTCGGTGAAGTGGTCGTGCAGGTGGTCGACCCATTCGATGGAGCGGTCGCTGTCCGAACCGGACACTGCCACGAAATCGAACATGGACAGATGCCGCACCAGTTCGCACAACCCGACACCGCCGGCGTGCGGACACACCGGGACGCCGAATTTTGCCGCCAGCAACAAGATGGCGAGATTTTCGTTTACGCCGCCCACGCGTGCGGCATCCAACTGCAGCACGTCGATCGCGTTGGCCTGCAGCAATTGCTTGAATACCACACGGTTCTGGACATGCTCGCCGGTCGCGACCTTGATCGGCGCAAGCGCCTTCGCGATCGCCGCGTGGCCAAGAACGTCGTCCGGCGAGGTCGGCTCTTCAATCCAATATGGATCGAATGGCGCCAGCGCGGTCATCCAGGACACCGCCGTCGCGACATCCCAGCGCTGGTTGGCGTCGACCGCGATCCGGATCTCCGCGCCGACGGTCTCGCGGGCCAGCTTCATCCGCCGGACATCGTCCTCGAGATTCCCGCCGACCTTCAGTTTGATCATCTCGAAACCGTCGGCGACGGCTTGTTCGGCCAGCCGCACCAGTTTCGCGTCTGAGTAGCCGAGCCAGCCCGCCGACGTGCTGTACGCGCGGTAGCCCTCGGCTTCGAGCTTGGCGATCCGTTCCGCTTTCCCGGGTTCGGCGGCGCGCAGGATGTCGAGCGCTTCCTGTTCGGTGAGCGCGTCGGAGAGGTACCGGAAGTCCACAAGGGACACCAGCTCTTCCGGTGTCATGCGCGAGGCGAACTTCCACAGTGGAAGCCCGGCACGTCGCGCGGCGAGGTCCCACGCGGCGTTGACGATCGCGCCGATCGCCATGTGTGCCACGCCTTTTTCCGGTCCCAGCCAGCGGAATTGCGAATCACCGACCAAGGCCCGCGAGAGCGCGCCGAGTGCTTCCGCGTCTTCAGGAACATCGCGGCCGACCACATGCGGTGCCAGCGCGCGGATCGCGGCAGCCTGCACGTCGTTGCCGCGGCCGATGGTGAACGCGAGGCCGTAACCGTCCGGTCCCGCGTCGGTGTGCAGTTCGACGTACGCCGCCGAATAGTCCGGATCCGGGTTCATCGCGTCCGAACCGTCGAGGTCGCGCGACGTCGGGAAGCGGACGTCCCGGACCTCCATGGCCACGATTTTCGCCATGTCAGGCCTGCCCGAAGGTCTGGCGCTGCTTGCCGAGGCCGTCGATTTCCAGCTCGACGACATCGCCCGCGCGCAGGTACGGCTTCGGCTCGGGCTGCCCGAGCGCGACGCCCTCCGGGGTGCCGGTGTTGATCAGGTCGCCGGGACGCAGCACCATGAACTGGCTCAGGTAATGGATGATCTCCGCGACGCCGAACACCATGTCCTTTGTGGACGAATCCTGCACCTTCTCGCCGTTGACCCAGGTGCGCAGGCCGAGCGCCTGCGGGTCGGGGATCTCGTCGGCGGTCACCAGCTCCGGGCCGAGCGGGTTGAAGGTCTCGCAGTTCTTGCCCTTGTCCCACTGGCCGCCGCGGTTCAGCTGGAAATCGCGCTCGGAGACGTCGTTGGACACGACGTAACCGGCGACGTGCGCCAGTGCTTGGTCCGCGCTTTCCAGGTAGCGGGCGGTTTTCCCGATGACGACGCCGAGTTCGACCTCCCAGTCGGTGGCCGTGGAACCGCGCGGGACGAGCACCTCGTCGAACGGTCCGACCATCACGTCGGGCGCCTTCATGAACAGAACCGGCTCGGTCGGCACGGCCGCACCGGTTTCCTCGGCGTGGCGGCGGTAATTCATGCCGATGCAGACAATCTTGCCCGGCGCGGCGATCGGCGCGCCGACCCGCAGCCCGGCGCCGTCGGCGACCGGCAACTCCCCGGCTTCGAGCGCCCGCGCGGCCTTGGCCGGCCCGTCGCCGGCGAGGAACGCGCCGTCGATGTCCGGCGTGACCCCGGAGAGGTCGTGGAGGGTGCCGTCACCGGCACGGACGAACGGACGCTCAGCCCCCGCTGCCCCGAGACGCACAAACCGCACGGACGAACCCCTCTCTCGACACCGTTCTCGCGATACATCCGATGTATAGCGCACGGGAGGGCAGGAGATCTAGAGGGAAGCCGGATTTGCTGGGGAAATTGATCCGATCACCGGGCTGCCGGGTGGATAACGGACACTCGTTCTGGCGGGGTGGTCCCGTCACAACGAGGGAGACGGTGCGGCGCGGATGGGGAATGGGGATGCGGCTGGGCCGCGGGAGCGGGCGGGCGGCGACGGGAGCCCGAAGGAACCAAAGGGTTCCTGGGACAGCTCCGACGGGGGAAGCGTGCGGCGCGTTGGCGAGGACGATGTGCGCGAGCCCAGCGACAAGGACTGGCGCGGCCCCCGAGAAGACACGAGCGCGACTGGCGCGCCGGAGATCAGCGCGGACGACGAGTGGTGTTCCGCTGAGCGGGCAGTGCCCTTGCCGGACGGCTCGTGGATGCTCGCGCCGGAAGGCGCCGCTGTCGACTATCCGGCGGACGATCAGGCAGACCTTGATCATTCCGCGGCGAATCACTCCGCCGCAGACCACGTGACGTCGGATCATTCCGGAGCTGCATACTCCGCTGCCGTTCCCTCCGCCGCCGAGCCTGCCTCGCACGCGGGAGCCGCGGCCGAAAATTCCACCGCGGCAAGCACGGAATACCCCGCCACAGAACACTCCGTCACCCTCCCCGAGCACCCCCGTCAGGGCAAGATCCGACGTCTCCTCATTCTCGGCGGCCTCTCCGCCTTCGGGCCCCTCTCCATCGACATGTACCTCCCCGCCCTCCCCCGGATGGCGGGCGACTTCCAAGCCTCCGACACCACCGTCCAGCTCACGCTCACCGCGTTCGTCGTCGGGCTCGCGGCCGGGCAGATCGTCGCTGGACCGTTGTCGGACTCGTTCGGGCGGCGACGGCCGTTGCTGGCCGGGTTGGGGCTGTACATCGCCGGGTCGATCGCGGCGGCGGTGAGTCCGGGCGTCGAACTGCTGATCGCCGCGCGAAGTGTTCAGGCGCTCGGCGCGGCGGCGGGGATCGTGATCGCCCGCGCGGCTGTCCGCGATCTCTACACCGGTACTGCGATGACGAAGTTCTTCTCGCTCTTGCTGCTGGTCAACGGTCTTGCGCCGATTCTCGCTCCGGTGCTCGGCGGGCAGTTGCTCACGTTTACGTCTTGGCGGGGGGTGTTTGTCGTCCTCACCGCGTTCGGGGCGCTGCTGCTCGGCGCGGTCGCGTTCGCGCTGCCGGAACCCTTGCCGGCCGAGCGGCGTCATCCAGCGCGGCTGGGCGGGGTGCTCCGGACGTATTGGCACCTGCTCACCGACCGCACGTTCCTTGGCTATGCGCTCACCGCGGGGCTGAACTTCGCCGCGTTGTTCGCCTACATCTCGGGGTCGTCGTTCGCGTTGCAGGACGTTTACCGGCTGAGTCCGCAGGAGTACAGCGTCGTCTTCGGGCTCAACGGGGTTGGCATCGTGCTCGCCGGGCAGCTCAACGGGTGGCTCGTCGGCCGGTTTCCGGAAAGGACGTTGCTGCGGGCTGGGTTGACGGTGTCGACAGTGGCCGGGTTGGCCACGCTCGCGGCCACAACCATGCGACTGCCGCTGCCTGCGTTGCTGATTCCGTTGCTCCTCATGGTTTCTTGCATCGGAATCATCAGCCCGAACGCCAGTTCGCTCGCGCTCGCGGGGCACGCGCGCACGGCCGGGTCCGCGTCGGCGCTGCTGGGCGTGCTGCAGTTCGCGATCGGCGGGATCGCGACGCCGCTGGTCGGGCTCGGTGGGGCGGGCACGGCGGTTCCGATGACCGCCGTGATGGCGGGGTTCGGGGTGCTCGCCTTGCTGTCGTTCGCGACGCTGGCGGTCAGCCCAGATCAGCGAGATTTCCGCTCCGCAGCTGGTCGTCGGTGACGGCGATGCGTTCGTCGACCAGCTTTTGCAGCGCGTCCCCGTCGTCCCACTGGTTGACGTTCATCGCGGCTGAGACCTCGTTGTCCGGGGTCACCCAGAACGCGGTGAAGTCGTAGGCCGCGAGGTCGCCGCGCACGACGACGCGGTCTCGGTCCAGGACGGGCAGGCCGCGGTATTCGCAGCCGATCGCCGGGCCGCCGCGGTCTGGGTCGTATTGGTCGGAGAAGAAGTACGGGCTGTTCAGGTACGGCTCGTTCGCGCCAAAGAGGTTGGCCGCCACGTGCTCGCCCTGCGTACGCGCTGTCGCCCAGTGCTCGACGCGTACGCGGCGGCCGTAGCGTGGATGGAACTGCGAAGCGATGTCGCCGATCGCGTAAACGTCAGGTGCTGCTGTACGCAGGCCTGCGTCGACGTCGACACCGCCGTCGTCTGCCAGCTCCAGACCGGCGGCGTGCGCCAACTCGACGCTGGGAGCCGCGCCAACTGCGATAAGGACAACCTCGGCGTACAACTCTTCGCCGCTCGACAGGCGGACGCCGGTCGCTGAGGTGTCACCAGTGATCGCTGCTACGCCCTCACCGAGACGCCACTGCACACCGTGTTCTTCGTGCAGGCGATAGAACGCTCCGGCAACCTCGTCGCCCAGAACGTTGGCGAGCGGCAGCTTCTCCGGAGCGACCACAGTCACCTCGGCACCGTGCGTACGCGCGGCAGCGGCGGCCTCAGTGCCAATCCAGCCGGCACCGACGATCAGTACGCGCTTCGCTGTTTCGAAGGCCGCGCGCAGCCGTAGTGCGTCGTCGAGAGTGCGAAGCATGTAGAGACCGGGCAGGTCGCCGCCGGGCACCTTCAGTGTTCGCGGGCGCGAGCCGGTCGCTAAGACGAGACGGTCGTAGCGGTGTTCGCCGCCGGCGTCGTCTAGGACCAAGCGGGCACCTAGTTCGACTCGGGTCGCGGTGGTGCCGGAGAGCAGTTGGATGTCGTGTTCGGTCCAGTAGCTCTCGTCGCGCACCCAGTCGGGTTCGTCGGCGTTGCCGAGCAGCACCGCTTTCGACAACGGCGGCAGCTCGTACGGCCGATGCGTGTCCGCGCCGATCAGCAGGATGTCGCCCTCGTAACCGCGTTCTCGCACTGCCGCTGCCGCAGTGGCGCCGGCCAGGCCCGCTCCGACGACGACGATCTTCCGAGGTTCCGACATGCGTCCTCCTGAGTGCCCGGCGGCGTGCGGTGGCCGACGCTACTCCGGTATCCGGCCGGTCACACCCCGTGGAAAACCGGCCAGTAGGCAATTCGGGTGAACCGGCGTAAGACGCCGCGGCGGCCCGGGTCCCACCCGCGCACGAAGGACACGGGCACTACGTGATCGGAGGGCGAGGGCCGTGACAGCGCGGGACGACAGTGCGGTGCGGAACGAGTGGACGGTCGGCTGCCGGGACCTGGCGGGCAGGCGGCGCGACGTGACGGTGTTCGTGAGCAGCGACGACAAAGTCGTCCTGGTCGCGCCGCCGGGAGAGGCGGCCGTACTGGGGCCGCTGGAGGTCGGGCGGCTGCGCGCGGCCCTGCGCGACGCCGTGGTGGCGACCGCGACGTCGGCGCGACGCACCGGAACCGACTGACAACTACCGTTCCTACTCATGAGTAGGTAGAGTCGGCACCCGCAGACCCCGAAAGGTGCCGGCCATGACCACCTACTTCGTCACGGGCGCGACGGGCTTCCTCGGGAAGCGCCTGGTCGCCCGCTTGCTCTCGCGGCGGGACACGACCGCCGTCCATGTGCTCGTCCGCAACACCTCGCGCGACCGCCTGGCCGCGCTCGCGCGGGACTGGCCGAACGCCGACCGCCTGGTCCCCGCCGTCGGCGACCTCACCGAACCGCTGCTCGGCCTCGACCCGGCCGGCTACGACGGGGTCGGCGGGATCGATCACGTCGTCCACCTCGGCGCGATCTACGACTTCACCGCCGACGACGCGGCGAACCGGGCCGCGAACGTCGAGGGCACCCGGAACCTGCTCGCCTTCGCCGCGGCAGCCGGCGCGGGACTGCTGCACCACGTGTCGTCCATCGCCGTCGCGGGCGATCACGCCGGCCGCTTCACCGAAGCCGATTTCGACCTCGGCCAGTCCTTCAGTTCTCCGTATCACGCCACGAAGTTCGAGGCTGAGAAGCTGGTCCGTGCGCAGTCCGGCGTGCCGTTCCGCGTCTACCGGCCGTCCGCGGTCGTCGGCGATTCGCGCACCGGCGAGATGGACAAGATCGACGGTCCCTATTACTTCCTGCCCGCCATCTCGCGGCTCGCTGCGCTGCCGAAGCAGGTGCCGCTCGTCGCGCCCGACTTCGGAGCCACCAACCTCGTCCCGGTCGACTACGTCGTCGCCGCGATGGATAACCTCATGCACCGCGAAGCGCCTTCAGGCAGTACGTATCACCTCGCTTCACCGCGACCGCAGAAGCTGCACGAGGTCTACAACGCCTTCGCCCGCGTTGCCGGAGCGCCGCGCGTACGCACGACGGTGCCGTCAGGTCTGCTTCGCAGCACAGCATCCCGCCTCGCGACCGCTGTCGACCGCCTGCCGACTGGACGGGCGACGCGGGCCGCAGTGTTGACCGAGTTGGGAATCCCGCTCGAAGTGCTCCCCCACCTGAACATGGAGGTGGAGTTCGACACCGCGCGCACCACTTCGGAGCTGTACGGCAGCGGCGTCCACCTTCCCGAGCTTCGCGACTACGCCGAACCGCTCTACCGCTACTGGCGCGCGCATCTTGACCCGGACCACGCTCGTCGCCCAGGACTCGAAGGGCGCGTTGTCCTCATTACCGGTGCGTCGTCCGGCATTGGCCGCGCGAGCGCGCTCGCTGTCGCGCGTCGCGGCGCGAAGGTGCTTCTCGTCGCGCGCCGCGTCGAAGAACTCGAAGACGTGCGTAGCGAGATCACCGCAGCAGGCGGCGAAGCAGCGACGTACCCGTGCGACCTCACAGATGGCGACGCGGTCGACGGTCTCGTGAAGGCAGTCCTAGCCGACCACGGCGCAGTGGACGTCTTAGTGAACAACGCAGGACGCTCCATCCGGCGCTCGGTACAGCTGTCGACGGAACGCTTCCACGACTACGAACGCACCATGGCCATCAACTACTTCGGCCCGGTGCGGTTGATCCTCGGCCTGCTGCCGTCGATGACCGAACGCCGGTTCGGCCACATCGTCAACGTCACCACGCAAGGCCTGCAGACCGACACCCCGCGGTTTTCCGCTTACCTGGCTTCGAAAGCCGCGCTCGAGGAGTTCAGCCTGACCGCCGGGCGCGAGACGCTGTCCGACGGCGTCACGTTCTCCTCGGTCCGGATGCCGCTGGTGCGCACGGACATGATCGCGCCGACCGGGTCGTACCGCGGATTGCCCGCGAGCTCGCCGGAACGCGCGGCGGCGCTGGTGGTGAAAGCGATCGAGCGACGGCCGCAGATCCTGAGCCTGCCCGAGGGCCGAGCCGCGGAACTGGCCTCGCTGGCAGCGCCGGACCTCGCCCGCTTCGCGGCGCATCTCGTGTACCGGGTGATGCCGGAATCCGCGCCGGAAGCCAGGAAACTGCCCCGGCAACCCGCTCCGGCGGCCGTCGCGGCGACGCTCACCAGGATGTTCTGGCGGCGGAAGGCCTGAGGACGTCGTGAGTGTTCGTGCCGGTTCTGACCGGCATGAACACTCACGAGTCCACCAGCATGTCGTCGGGTGACCCGCTCGCCAACCCGGCCAGCACCTCCAACGCACTCGCCAACGTCTTCTCGGCAGGCGCGGACACCGCGATCCGCACCGCGTTCGGCGCGTGTCCTGGCACCACCGAAAACGCTGCCGCCGGCGACAACGCGATCCCCCGGCGAGCGGCGGCGGCCACGAAGGTCTCGGCCCGCCACTGGTCCGGCAGCACCCACCACCGGTGATAGGCCGAGGCGTCGCCGTACACCTGGAAACCCGCCAGCCGCTCGGCGACGATCCTCGCTCGCGCCGCGGCATCCGCGCGTTTCGCTGCTTCGACCTCGGCGAGCACGCCACCGGTGATCCACCGCCGCGCCGCCTCTACGGAGAACCGCGACGCCGACCAGCCGCCGGACCGGATCGCGCTCGCCAGCCGCGCGACCCACGGCGGCGGCACCACGAGAAATCCGGCGGTGAGCCCGGGCGCGACGCGTTTCGACAGGCTGTCCACGAAAACCGTCCGCTCCGGCATCAGCGCGGCGAGCGGTTCGGTGTCCGGGTGGAGGAAGGTGTAGATGCCGTCCTCGATCACCGGCAGGTCCAGCCCGCGGACGGTCTCGGCCAGTTCGGCGCGGCGCTGCGGCGGCATCGTGGTGCCGAGCGGATTGTGCAGGGTCGGCTGGACGTACAGCGCCCGCACCGGAGCGCTCGCCGCGAGCGCGGCCGGGACCAGGCCGTACGCGTCGGTTTCGATCGGCACCAGCTCGATGCCGAGCCGGGTCGCCGCGGCCTTGACCACCGGATACGTCAGGGATTCGACTGCCAGCCGCTCGCCGGTCGGCACGAACGCGGCGAGGGCGGCCGCGATGCCCTGCCGCCCGTTTCCCGCGACCAGCACCGATTCCGGGTCCGGCGTCCAAGACCCGCGAGCGAGCATCGCGACTGCCGCCTCGCGAACCGCTTTGGTGCCGGCCGCGCCGAGCGGATGCAGTGCGTCGGTGAAGACGTCCGCGCGCAGCACGGGTTCGAGCGCCTGCGCCAGTTTGGCCGATTGGGTTGGCAGCACGGCGAAGTTGAGTTCGAGGTCGACGCGCGCGTCGCCGGGTTCGGAAAGCGCCGGTTCGGGACCAGGCTTGGCCGCGCGCACGAAGGTGCCCCGGCCGACCTCGCCGATAGCCAGGCCGCGGCGGACGAGTTCGCCGTACACGCGGGCCGCGGTGGAGCCCGCGATGCCGCGGTCGCGCGCGAACCGGCGCTGCGGCGGCAGCCGGTCGCCGGGCCGCAGCCGGCCGGCTTCGATGTCGGCGGCGAGTTCGTCCGCGACGACGCGGTAGTCGTCCATCCCACCCTCGCTCTGCCGGGATTCTCCCGGACGCATCATGGCACCGGCCGGTCACTGTTCGCTAATGCGACCCGCGGAACTCCCCGGACGGGGGTCACTAGGTTAGCCTTACCTGTGTGGCACTGACGAGCGAAGACACCCGACTGCACGCCGAGGACCTGACGCTGGCCTACGACGGCCGCACGGTCGCCGAACGGCTCGGCGTGGTCATCCCGGACAAGTCGTTCACAGTCATCGTCGGCCCCAACGCCTGCGGCAAGACCACGCTGCTGCGCGCGCTCGCCAGGATGCTGAAGCCGCGCGCGGGCTCGGTCTACCTGGACGGCGAGGTGATCTCCAGCTACGGCGCGAAGGAGGTCGCGCGGCGGCTCGGCCTGCTGCCGCAGAGCTCGATCGCGCCGGACGGGATCACCGTGTCCGACCTCGTCGCGCGCGGCCGGTACCCGCACCAGAAACTGCTGCGCCAATGGTCCCGCGAGGACGCGGCAGTGGTCGCCGATTCGATGCGCGCGACCGGCGTCGACGACCTCGCCGAGCGGATGGTGGACGAACTGTCCGGCGGGCAGCGCCAGCGCGTCTGGATGGCGATGGCGCTGGCCCAGCAGACCGATCTGCTGCTGCTCGACGAGCCCACGACGTACCTGGACATCGCGCACCAGCTCGACATCCTCGACCTCTGCGCGACCCTGCACAGCGAACAGGGCCGCACGCTGGTCGCGGTGCTGCACGACCTCAACCACGCGGCCCGGTACGCGACGCACCTGATCGCGATGCGCGACGGGAAGGTGCTGGCCACCGGGACGCCGGAGGAGGTCGTGACGGCGGAGAACGTCGAGCGGATCTTCGAGCTGCCGTGCCGGGTGATGGAGTGCCCGGAGAGCGGGAGCCCGATGGTGATCCCGAAGGTCAGCCGCCGGGCCGCCTGAATCAACGGCGGGTCATGAACGACCGCCACACGTCTGCGGGGACCGACGAACCCGTCACCTTCTTGCCCGCCGCGTCGAGCAGTTTGCGGTTGTCATCGGTGCCGAGCCACACCGCCGTCGCCAGCTGTGGCGTGTAGCCGACTGCCCAGGCGTCCTGGTTGTCGCGCGAGTTGCCGCGCTCGAACTCGCCCGTGCGCAAAGCCGCCGCGCGACCGTCCGGCAACGTCGTCCGCAGCACGGCAGTCACGTCCTGCGCGACCTGCTCCGGAACGGCGGAGACCGGCTGGTTTTCGTGCTGCCACACGACTTTCCCGGACCGGTCGAGCACCTTGTCCACCAAGTGCACCGGCGCGTGCCTTCCGTTGGCGGCGTAGGTCGCGTACGCACCGGCGACGTCGAGCGGCCGCATCGGGTACCGGCCGACGACGATGCCCGAGCCGATCGTGGCGCCGTCCTGTTCGCGCATGGTCGGCGTGCCGTCCGCCTCGTCCGGGATTCCCGCCGCCCGGGCCGCCGCGCTCACCTCGTCGACGCCGATCTTCTTCGAGACCACGATGAACGGCGTGTCCGCCCCGGACGTCAAGGCGCTGCGCAAAGTGCACGGCTGCGGGCACTTCGGCGGATAGTCGAACTTCTCGCCGAGGTACTGAATGTCCCGGGGAGCAGCCACTTTCTCGTCCAGCGACATCCCGTTCTTCAAGCCGGCCGCCGCGGTGAACGGGTAGAACGCGGAGCCGAGCGCGTGGCCGGTTGCCGCATAATCCCGGACGCCGTTGTTGCCGCCGTCGTAGGCGCGCACCGCGCCGTTCGTCGGATCGACGGCTACCAGCGCGCCGCGAAACTCCGCTGGTTCGCCTTTCAACCGGTCGCTCAGCGCGGCGTGCGCGGCGTTCTGCAACCCTGGGTCCAGCGTGGTCTGGACGGTCAGATTTCCTTGCTGCAACCGGGAAAGCGAGAACCCGGCCGTCTCCAGTTCGGCGAGCACGCGCTGTTTCAGGTGGTACTGGTCGTAGTTCAGGCTCACCCGCGTCTCGGCGGGCGGCTTGATCTCCGCGCCCGGGTAAGCCATGCCGTCGGCGTTCTTCAGGTAGCCGCGCTCGACCAGCTTGTCGCGCACGTACCGCCAGCGTTTCGCCGCGTGGTCGTCGCCGGACACCGCCGGATCGTGCACCGACGGCGACTGGATCATCCCGGCCAGGAACGCGGCTTCGCTCCAGGTGATGCTGTTGTCGAGCGGACGGCCGAAGAACGCGTTCATCGCCGCCGCCGGGCCGAAAGTGTTGCGGCCGAAGGAGATGATGTTGACGTAGCTCTCGAAGATCTGCTCCTTGCTCTGCTCCTGGGTGATCTTCGTGGCGAGCACGAGTTCCTGCATTTTCCGCGACAGCGTCGAATCCTCGTCGCCGGTCGACTTCTTGATGTACTGCTGGGTGATCCCGGACCCGCCGCCGACGCCGGTCAGGAACGCGCGGCCGATCCCGGTCGGGTCGAAGCCGGAGTTGGCCCAGAAGGTCGGGTCCTCGGTGGCGACGATGGCGTCGCGCAGCTTCTGCGGGATCTGGTCGAACGGCACGAACCGCCGGTCGCCCTCCGGCGGCACGACGCGCAGCAGTTCGCTGCCGTCGGCGTACTTCAGCGTCACGGTCTTGCCGAGCGAGGCGAGGACGTCCTGCGGGCTGCGGACGTCCAGCAGCAGGTAGGCGATCCAGAACGCGATCAGCGGCACGCCGATCGCGAACCCGGTCAGGTAGTAGGCGCCCTTGCGGATACGGCGCCACTTGCGACGGGCAACAGCGGATTGGTCACTCTCCGAGGCTGGCTCCACGAATGAAGGACGACTGAACCAGTGACAAGGTTCTGTCTACCCGGTGAATTGATCACGAGAGGAACGCGCGGAGCAACGACGCTGTGCCCTCGATGTGCTCAGCCATCGCCTGCCGCGCGGCCACCGGATCGCCGGCCAGGATCGCGTCGACGATCGCCTCGTGCTGCGCGTTCGAATGCTCCAGATTGGGTTCGAGCAGCGGAATCCGGTCGAGCAGCTGGTTGACCCGCGTCCGCGCGTCGGCGACCGTGCTGGTCAGCGACGCCGACGCGGTGACCTCGGCGATCGCCAGGTGCAGCCGCGAATCCTTGCGCCGGTAATCGGCGAGACTGGCTGCCGACGCTTCCGCGAGCGTGCCGGTCAGATGTTGCCGGTCCGCCGGGCTCAACGTGCGCGCCGCGGCCGCCTCCGCGGCACCGGTCTCCAGCACATGCCGCAGGCACAACGCGTCTTCCAGCCCGGCCGCGTCCACCTCGCCGACCGCGCGTTCCGCAGGCTCCGGCAGTTTCTCGTTCACGAACGTGCCGCCGTACCGTCCGCGCCGGGACTCGACGTACCCCGCGTCGGCCAGCGCGCGAATCGCCTCCCGCAGCGTCACCCGGCTGACGCCGAGCCGTTCCGCCAGCTCGCGTTCAGAGGGCAACCGGTCCCCCGCGCCGACGACCCCGAGCCGAATCGCCTGCAACAACCGCTCGACGGTCTCCTCGAAGGCGTTCCCGGCACGCACCGGCCGGAACAGGGCCGCGTTCGCGCTCACCACCGAGGTCGACTCCACCTGTCCGATTCTATGCTGCCGGATTGCAGAGAACTCTTTGCAAAGCTTTCTCTGCGGTCTACTGTACGGAACATGTCCGACGAACGCCGCGCGCGCCAGATCGACGCCCGCACCCTGCGCGCGCTGGCGCATCCGCTGCGCATGGAACTGCTCGACCTGCTGACTGTCGACGGCCCGGCCACCGCGACCGGGCTCGGCAAGCGCGTCGGCGAGAGCTCCGGCACCACCTCGTGGCACCTGCGCCAGCTCGCGGACGCCGGACTGGTCGCCGAAGACACCAGCCGGGGCTCGAAACGCGAACGCTGGTGGAAGGCGGCGCAGGAATCGACCCGGATGCGCGCGGCCGACTTCGTCGACGACCCGGAAATGGCCGGGCCGCTCATGGCTTTCCTGCACCAGCACGTGGACATCCGCTACCGCGAGCAAGCGCGATTCGTCTCGGAGCTGCCGCGCTGGGCGGGCGAATGGCAGGACAGCTCGACGCTGAGCAGCACCCGGATGCCGCTCACCCCGGGCGAATCCCAGCAGCTGATCGAAGAAATCGAAGCGGTGATCGAGCGCTACCGCCGCCCGGCCCGTCCCGGCGACGAAACGGTGATCACGCAATGGGCGGCGTTCCCGCACGCGACCGCCGCGTCCGAAGGCCAGGGGGAATCCTGATGGAACCGTTCCTGCACGCACTCGCCGCGGCCCGGCAGGACGAATTGCTCGCCGCCGCCGTCCGCAATCCGCCCCGGACGCCCGCCCGGCAACGACTCGGCTGGTGGCTCATGGAACTGGGCCTTCGCCTCGCCACCCCGAAACGCCGTGAAGGACTCCTCGAAGGAATCTGATTCCCTCAAGGAGTCCTTCACGGACCGAAAATCAGCACTCGATGACGTTCACCGCGAGTCCGCCGCGCGCGGTCTCCTTGTACTTCACCGACATGTCCGCGCCGGTTTCGCGCATCGTCTTGATCGCCTTGTCCAGCGTCACCACGTGGCTTCCGTCGCCGCGCATCGCCATGCGCGCGGCGTGGATCGCCTTGGACGCGCCGACGGCGTTGCGCTCGATGCACGGGATCTGCACCAGCCCGCCCACCGGGTCGCACGTCAAGCCGAGGTGGTGCTCCACGCCGATCTCGGCCGCGTTCTCGACCTGAGCCGGCGAGCCGCCCAGCACCTCGGTCAACCCGGCGGCCGCCATCGCCGAGGCCGAGCCGACCTCGCCTTGGCAACCGACCTCGGCGCCCGAGATCGATCCGGTCTGCTTGAGGATCGAGCCGATCGCACCGGCAGTCAGCAGGAAGGTGACGATGCCGTCGTCCGACGCCCCGCGCACGAACCGTTGGTAGTAGTGCAAAACTGCTGGAATGATGCCTGCCGCGCCATTGGTGGGGGCAGTGACGACGCGTCCGCCCGCGGCGTTTTCCTCGTTGACCGCGAGCGCGTACAGACTGACCCAGTCCATCGCGTACAACGGATCGTCCGCGCCGTCTTCGGCGAGCAGCTTGTCATGCAACGACTTCGCCCGCCGAGGCACCTTCAGGCCGCCCGGCAGCACACCCTCGTGCGTGTACCCGTTCCGCACGCACTCGGCCATGACCTGCCAGATCTGCAACAGCCCGTCCCGAATCTCCTCGCGACTGCGCCAGGAGAGCTCGTTCCGCAGCATGATCTCGCTGACCGGCAGCCCGGTGTCCGCGCAGTGCTTCAGCAGATCCGCCCCGGTACGGAACGGATACGGCACCGGCGTGGAATCCTCCACGAACACCGTGTCGGTCTCGTACGACTCGTCCCGGACGAAGCCGCCGCCGACCGAGTAGTACGTCCGTTCCCGCACCAGCGCGCCGTCGGAAGCGAACGCCCGGAACACCATCCCGTTGGGATGCGCGGGCAGCGACTTGCGCCGGTGCATCGTCAGGTCGGTGTCCTCGGCGAACGCCACCGAGTGCGTTCCGCCGACAGCCAGCCGCCCGGACTCCCGGATCGCCGCCACCTTGGCGGGCACCGTGTCGGTGTCGATTTCCTCCGGCCGCTCGCCGGAAAGCCCGAGCAGCACCGCTTTGTCGCTGCCGTGCCCGAAACCGGTCGCGCCGAGGGAGCCGAACAGCTCGGCCTGCACTCGCGCGACCGTTTCCAGCACGCCGTCCTCGACCAGACCGTCCACAAAGGTCTTGGCCGCCCGCATCGGGCCGACCGTGTGCGAACTCGACGGCCCGATGCCGATCGAAAACAGGTCGAAGACGCTGATCGCCATTGATCCGCCCCTTCTCTTAGTTCCTCGCCAGCACGCTGCTGGCTTCTTGGGCTGCCGGTCCTTCGGCGGTGAGGTGGGCGAGGTTTTCCGGCAGTTCCTCGCCGCGGTGGGCCTTGGTCTGGGCGTACAACCGGCCCGCGCGGTAGGACGAGCGGACCAGCGGACCGGCCATCACACCC
>NZ_JACGZW010000015.1 GCF_014145675.1 Amycolatopsis dendrobii | reverse complement strand
GGGTTCCCGCACGACCCGCCGCCAGCGCGACGAGCCGCTCACCCGGGCGCGAACCTCTCCAACCCGAACAACTCGAACAACGCCTGCTGCCGCTCCGTCCGATCAGACAGAATCCGCCGCGTCCGAGGCCTCCCCCCGGTAGACCGATGCCGCAGCACGGTCTCCCCAATCCCCCGCAACTGATCCAGCAACTCAGCCACCGACAGATTCATCCCAGCCCGGTCCGCCTCCCGCCGCATCACGTGCGTAACCGTCGCAGCCAGCACCGACACCAACGCATGCACCGCGATCCGATGCGCACTCCACTCCCACCGAGGCGACGGCCCCGCCACCGCGGACCCGGTCAGCCACCGGAACGTCGAGTCGAGATACGTCCGAGCCCGATAAGCGGTAACAACCTCGGCAACCGGCCAATCCCGGTCAGTCACCAAAATCTGCTTGCCAAAAAACTCCTCGGCCAGCCGAGCAACCGCCGCCTCGTCAACCCGCCGCTCCAGCCGCAATTCCCCAGCACGACTCCCGGTAAGCGAAGTATTCAACACCCGCTCCACCCGACGCCCCCGGATGATCCGGGACATCTCCGCGTGCACCTGAGTCCGGTCCCCGCGATGCGTACCGGCCGCCAGCGCAGCCGCCAGCCCGTCCAACTCCCGCACAGTAGTGCTCAATTCACTGGTGAACGCCCGATATTGCGCCGCGTGCAGCGTCGCGGAGTGGAGGAGGATGACGCGTCGGCGGGCACCGTCCACAGTCGCCACAGTGTCAAACGCAGTCAGCCCGACGAACCGCTCCGGATCCACCCGCCGCCGCACCGACGCGGGCCGCGCGAGCAACTCCGGGTGATCCGCCAACGGAAGCGACCCGACAAACCCGGTCCGCGCGCCGAGGTCGAGCTGCGCGGCCTGGCCGGAGTGGAAGACCACCGTGTGCCGCTCCCCCAATTCGGCGGCCAGGGCAGCGAAAGTCGGCGCGTTCTCCCTCCGATAAACCTTGGAAGCCAACGGAATCGCCCCGTCCCGCGTGACGACCAGCCCCAGCCCGGCCAGCACGTCCTGACAAGCCGACGGCATCGTGCAATCCGCGGCGGTGAACGCGGCGAACTGCGCTACATCAACCGCCAGCGCCTCCGTCCCGTCATCGCCCAGAAGCTCCAGAACCGCTTCCGCCACAACAGTTTCCACCCGAGCGATCCGCTCCGGAGTGAGCCGCTGCAGCGCCCGCCAATGCCCAGCCGTCGTGATCGCCCCTTTGGGCGGCCGAGGCCGGACCAGATCCTGCGCGAGGCAGCCAGTCCACCACTCCTCGAACTCCGTCTCCGGCGCGGTCGCCCGATGCAGCACGGCAAGCGCGACATGGAGCCCCAGCGTCGGCCGAGCTCGCTGCGGTCCGGCCACGGAGTCCACGCGCCGGACGAGGTCGAGCCGCTGCAGCGTCCCCCACACGGCGGAAACATCGCCGAACGACCGGTGCCGCGCACCAGCCGCTTCCGGACCGCCGCCTGCCACCGCCGCCGCGATGTCCTCGGCCGTCCCGAGATACCGCTGGCCGACCACGCGCGGCTTGCCGTCGATGCGCGCGGACTCGGCGAAGTAGTAGTACGTCCGCCCGCCGATGCGCTTCCCGATCACTGACGCCACCCTTTAGGTAATACCGTTGCTACCCGTCGCCGACAAGCCCGCAACCTGCGCGAATGATCACTCCGGCCCGGTCGCGCGCACGGCGGCGGGCTAAGAGCTGGCTGGTCGCGGCGGGCGGGTCCTAGCGTGGCGGGAATGGAGCCCGAAGCTGGCGTGACCACGCCCACCCCGTCGGCCATGCGCCGTGCGCTCGCCCGGGCGCGAGACGGGAAGACGCTCGACGTCGCCGAGGCGGCCGTGCTGCTGCACGCCCGCGGCGACGACCTCAAGACTTTGTCCGACCACGCCTCCCGCATCCGCGACGCGGGCCTCGAAGAAGCCGGTCGCGCGGGAATCATCACCTACAGCCGCAAGGTGTTCATCCCGCTGACCCGGCTGTGCCGGGACCGGTGCGGCTACTGCACTTTCGTCACCGTCCCCGGCAAGCTCGAATCGCCGTTCCTGTCGCCGGACGAGGTCATCGACATCGCTCGCAAGGGTGCCGAGATGGGCTGCAAGGAGGCCCTGTTCACGCTTGGCGACCGGCCGGAGGACCGCTGGAAGGCCGCGCGCGAATGGCTGGACGCGCACGGCTACGACGACACGCTGTCCTACGTCCGCGCGATGGCGATCAGGGTGCTCGAGGAGACCGGCCTGCTGCCGCACCTCAACCCGGGCGTCCTGAGCTGGCAGGACTTCCAGCGGCTCAAGCCGGTCGCGCCGTCGATGGGCATGATGCTGGAGACCACCGCGCGCCGATTGTGGAGCGAGAAGGGCGGGCCGCATTACGGTTCGCCGGACAAGGATCCCGAGGTCCGGCTGCGCGTGCTGGAGGATGCCGGCCGCAGCTCGGTGCCGTTCACCACCGGCGTGCTGATCGGGATCGGCGAGACGCACGAGGAACGCGCCGACGCGCTGTTCGCGATCCGCAAGACCGCGCGCGAATACGGCGGCATCCAGGAAGTCATCGTGCAGAACTTCCGGGCCAAGCCGGACACGAAGATGCGCGCGACCCCGGACGCCGACCTCGAAGAACTGGCCGCGAACATCGCAGTGGCCCGGCTGGTGCTGGGTCCGCGGATGCGCATCCAGGCGCCGCCGAACCTCATCGGCGACCAGTACGACCTGATGATCCGCGCGGGCATCGACGACTGGGGCGGCGTTTCGCCGCTCACCCCGGACCACGTGAACCCGGAACGCGCGTGGCCGCAGATCGACCTGCTGGCGCGGCAGACCGAGAAGGCCGGGTACGCGCTGCGCGAGCGGCTGACCATCTACCCGGAGTACGTGAAGCGCGGCCAGCCGTGGCTCGACCCGCGCGTCACGCGGCACGTGGCGGCGCTGGTCGACGCGGAAACCGGGCTGGCCCGCGACGGCGCGATGCCGGTCGGGATCCCGTGGCAGGAGCCGGACGGCGGCTGGCAGGAATCCGGCCGCACCGATCTGCACACCGAGATCGACACCACCGGCCGCACCGAGGACCGGCGAGGCGACTTCGATTCGGTCTACGGCGATTGGAAAGAGATCGGCCGGAAGATCAAGACCGGGCCGCAGCGGTTCGACACCGACATCCGCGACGCGTTGCGCAGTGCGGAAAAGGACCCGGCCGGGCTGTCCGACGACGCCGCGCTCGCCCTGCTGCACGCCGACGGGCCGGAGCTGGACGCGCTCACGAAACTGGCCGACGACTTGCGGCGTGAGGTCGTCGGGGACGACATCACGTTCGTCGTCACGCGGAACATCAACTTCACCAACGTCTGCTACACCGGCTGCCGGTTCTGCGCCTTCGCGCAGCGGAAGACCGACGCGGACGCGTACACGCTCTCGCTGGAGCAGGTCGGCGACCGGGTGGACGAGGCTTGGGCCGCGGGCGCGACCGAGATCTGCATGCAGGGCGGCATCCATCCGGATCTGCCGGGCACCGCGTACTTCGACCTCGCGGCCGAGGTGAAGCGGCGGCAGCCGGACATCCACCTGCACTCGTTCAGCCCGATGGAGGTCGTGAACGGCGCGTCGCGGACGAATCTGTCCATTCGCGACTTCCTGCTCCGGGCGAAGGAGTCCGGGGTGGACTCGCTGCCGGGCACCGCGGCGGAGATCCTCGACGACGACGTCCGCTGGGTGCTCACCAAGGGCAAGCTGCCGACCGACGCGTGGATCGAGGTGGTCACCACCGCGCACGACATCGGGCTGCCGACCACGGCGACGATGATGTACGGCCACGTGGACAACCCGAGCCACTGGGTCGGGCACCTGAAACTGCTGGCCACACTGCAGCGCGAGGGTGTGGAACGCAACGGGCGGCGCGGGTTCAGCGAGTTCGTGCTGCTGCCGTTCATCCACCAGAGCTCGCCGATCTACCTGGCCGGGCTCGCCCGCGCGGGCACGACGCTGCGCGAGAACCGGGCGGTGCACGCGCTGTCCCGGCTGCTGCTGCACGGCACGTTCGACAACATCCAGAGTTCCTGGGTGAAGCTCGGCGAGGAGGGCAGCCGGGCGGTGCTGCAGGGCGGCGTCAACGACATCGGCGGCACGCTGATGGAGGAGACGATCAGCCGGATGGCGGGCGCGGCGAACGGGTCGTACAAGACGATCAGCGACATGCGCGCGATGGTCGAGCCGCTCGGGCGTCCGCTGCGGCAGCGGACCACGTCGTACGGGACGCCGACCGACGAGCGGATCGCCGCCGCGCAGGCATCGGACGGAGTCGCGACGGCGGTGCGGAAGCCGTTGCTGCCGCTGCTCACGCCGTGATCAGCCGGTGCGGTGCAGCCGCCACAGCGCGATAGCCAGCTGCAACCGCAACCGGCCGGCGGGATCGCGCACTGGCCAGCCGAGCAGCGCCTCGGCGTGGGCCAGGCGCTCCTGCAAGGTCGAATGGTGCACGACCAGCGTGTTCGCGGCGGCACGCAAACTCGGAGCGCCCGCTACGGCGGCCAGCGTGGGCAGTACCCACGGGGCGGCCGAGCGGGCGTTCTCCAGGCTGACGACGTCCGCGACCGGTGGGGTACGAGGTCCGACCGCATCGGCGAGCACGGCCAGTCCGCCGAGTTCGGCGTAGTCCACAACGGACGGTCCAGGATCGTCCTCGGCAGCGGTGAACCGGAAAGCCGTCCGGGCTTGCGCACCGGACAACGGCAGGTCGACCAGCTCGACCACGGTGCCAAGGCCCGCCCGGGCGCGCTCCGGCGGAGTCCATTGCGGAGGGACGACCAGCGGGACCGCGTCGGTCACGACAGCTCGCGCGGTGGAGCCGAGGCCAAGGCGATGTGCGGCGCGAAGGCGGGTTCGTTCGTCCGCCGACGCGTCGAGCACCACTTCCACGGACGCCGGATCGACGACCCGGCCGCGGGTGCGGTCCAGCACCGACCGGGCCGCGGCCGACGCGCGCTCCAGCACCATCGCGTCCACCGGGCTCGCCGGGCCGGGCCGTTCCAGCCACAACGCGACCGGCCCGTCCGGACGCAGTGCGGCGGCGGGCCATTCCGGATCGGGCGGTTCGGCTGACGGCACGACGCGCCCGTCCGATTCCACGCGGACGCGCACCCGGCGTTCGTCGTCGGCCAGCCGCGCGGGACAGCCGGACAGCACCGCCGCCCCGCGCACGATCGGCTCCAGCCCCGCGCGGCCCTCGACCAGCCGGTCGAAATACGCGATGACCTTGACCGTCTCGGCCGCGCCGGGATCGAGCGCGCTCAGATGCGTGACCAGCTCCCTCATCGGTCCATCATCGCTCGTCCGGTTCAGCCGAGCAGCCGCCGCAGCCACGGCGTCCGCTCGGCGCGGGCCTGCTGCGACAGCGCCGCCTGCGGAGCCGAGCCGTCGAAGCCGTGGAAAGCGCCGGGCCAGACGTGCAGTTCCGCCTGCACTCCGGACAGCCACAGCCGGTTGGCGTAGGCGATGACCTCGTCGCGGAAGGTCTCGGTGCTGCCGACGTCGAGGAACGCCGGCGGGAGGCCGGACAGGTCTTCGGCGCGGGCGGGCGCGGCGTACGGCGACACGTCCGGGCCGCCGCGAGCATCGCCGAGCAACGCGGTCCAGCCGACGTTGTTCGCGGTGCGGTCCCAGCTGCCCATCTCGGCCATCTGGATCGCCGACGGCGAGTCGTTGCGGTCGTCGAGCATCGGGTACACGAGCAGCTGGCCGAGCAGTTCCGGTCCGCCGCGGTCCCGGGCGAGCAGCGCCGTTCCCGCCGCGAGCCCGCCGCCCGCGCTCGCCCCGCCGATCACGACGCGGGAGGCGTCGAAGCCGTACTCGGCGGCGTGCTTGACGGTCCATTCCAGGCCGGCGTAGCAGTCCTCGACCGGAGCCGGATGCGGGTGCTCGGGGGCGACCCGGTAGTCGACGCAGACGAAGCCGAGGCCCAGTTCGGCCGCGTACTCCTTGAGGAAGTACAGGTCGCCGCCCTTGTGGCCGCCGATGATCATGCCGCCGCCGTGCAGCCAGTACAGCACCGGGACGTCGACCGCCCCGGCCGGCCGCGCGACGATCAGCGGGATCGGGCCGCGCGGACCCTCGGCCTCCGCTTCGGACACTTCGAGGGCTCCGTCCGCGGTGATCTCCTCCAGCGAGATCTGCCGCTTCGCCGCGGCCGCGCGCACCGCCGGGATCGATTCGAGCGTCTTGATCGGCGGACGCTCGGCCGCCAGCACCTCGAGCGCCGCGGCGAGCTCGGGGTCGAACGGGAGCGGCGGATAGGCGGTCATCGCGGGGGCCTCCAAGGGATCGGGGTGCTGGCCCCATCCTCGCCGCCCGGGAGCCGGACCGGGCCAGCCGGGCGGCGGGAATCTCCCGCCAGGTGGCGGGTCAGCGGGTCAGGCTGATCGCGTTCTTCGCCCGCTCGACCGATTCCTCCGACGCGGGCCCGGCCGCGTTTTCCGTGGCCAGCGCCTGGTTCAGCTCGACGAACGGGCGCATCCGGGTCTCGTAGTCGGCGAGACTGTCGGCCAGGATGTACGCGCCGACCAGCGCGAGGCTCGTGCCCTGCCCGGACAGCACGGACGCGCAGTACCCGGCGTCGCCGACCAGCGCCACCCGGCCGGTCGTCCAGCGGTCGAGGCGGATCTGGAGCATGGCGTCGAAGAAGAACGTCTCGGCTTCCTCCATGGCTTTGACCAGGTCCGGCACCGGGCCGCCGACCTCGCTCAGGCGTTCCGCGACGAGTTTCTTCTGCTCCGCGACGTCCCGGATCTCGCGGTACTCCGGTTCGGCGAAGCCGAGCGTCACCCGGATCGCCTCGTTGCCCGGCACCGGGTAGACCGCGCCGCCGGCGCCCTCGCCCTGGAACCAGATCTGCCAGTCTTCGAGGCCGATCGTGTTGGCCGCCGGGAAGATCGCCAGGTACTGGCCGAGGTAGCGGCGGAACTGGTCCTCCGGGCCGAAGGCGAGCCGCCGGACCGCCGAATGCGCGCCGTCCGCGCCCACGATCAGGTCGAACGTGCGCGGTTCGGCCTTGGCGAACTCGACTCGGCCGGACTCGGCGTCGAGGGCGGTGATCTCGTCGCCGAAGCGGAACTCGGCGCCGGCCGCGTCGTGCAGCAGCTCGACCAGCTCGTCTCGGAGGATCTCGACGTCCTCGCTGTCGAGCCGTCCGCTGCTGTAGGCGCGTTCCTCGGAACGGAACACCTCGTTGCCGGACGCGTCGAGCATCGACATCCCGCGCATCCGCGTGCGTGCGGCGCGGACCTGCTCGCCAAGGCCCATCCGGTCGATGACCTCCAGCGCAACCCCGCGGATGTCGATCGCCTGGCCTCCGCTGCGCAGCCCCTCGGCGCGCTCCACGACCGTCACGTCGTAGCCGTTGCGGCGCAGCCAGTAGGCCGACGCGCACCCAGCGACTCCAGCGCCGCAAACCAGTGCTTCAGGCATGTCCTCACCCCTCAGTACGGTGCATCATTACCCTGATGAACCTGCCGTGAGCTGGCTTCCGCCGCCAAAACTGACCTAGTACAGATGACCCGCTGACCTAGTACAGACAGGACCTCGATGCCGACCGAACCGCCGTACCTCCGCATCGCCGCCGCGCTGCGCGAAGAGATCTCGCAGCTGCCGCCGGGCGCGAAGGTGCCTTCGACGCGTCAGCTGGCTTCGGCGCATGGTGTCGCGAACGCCACCGCGGCCAAGGCGCTCGACGTTTTGCGCCGCGAAGGCGTGATCCGTGCCGAACCGCGGTCGGGCCATGTCGTCGCTGGCCAGCACGCTGAGGTCGAGTCGAAGCGTCCGGTGCTGTCTCGGGATCGGTTGGTACGCGCGGCAATCGCGATCGCCGACACGGAGGGCGTGGCGGCGCTGTCGATGCGCGGGCTCGCCGCGCGGCTGGGCGTTCCGGCGATGGCGCCGTACCGGTATCTGTCCGGAAAGGACGAACTGATCTTCCTGATGGCGGACACCGTCTACGGCGAAACCGGTTACCCGGCACGGGAACCGGAGGGGTGGCGGGCGCAGTTGGAGCTGGTGGCGCGCACGCTGTGGTCAGTGCACCGGCGGCATCCGTGGCTGGCGCATCTCGTCCCGCTCACCCGGCCTTGGCCGCTGCCGAACCTGGCGGCGCACAACGAACGCGCGCTGGCCGCGTTGTCGGTCTTCGGGCTGGACGCGGCTGACCTGTGCGATCTGAATGTGCTGTTCTACAACCACATCCAGGGCACTGCGATTCATCTGGAACGCGAGCGGCACGCGATGGGGACGACCGGGATCACCGAGGACCAGTGGATGGAGAAGCAGGCGCGGGGGTACGCGGCGCTGACCGGTTCGGGGCGGTATCCGGTGCTGGCGCGGATGGTGCGGGACCTCGCCGAGGAGGGGTACGACCTCGATCTGGACCACTTGTTCGAGATCGGGCTGCAGGCGCTGCTGGACGGGCTGGCTGTCCGATATCCGGTTGGCGGGGCGGTTTCCGGGCGGCAGGATCAGGGATCGTGAACCGCCTCCGCCTGGTCCCGATGGTCCGCGAGCGCCGGAAATACCAGCGTGCGCGCGAGTATCTCGACTTCGAGGTCGACGGCGCCAGCGTGCGCGGCTTGGCCGACACCGGACTAGACCTGATCTCAGTGCTGGCCACCGATCGCCCGCGCGACCCGCTGCGCGTGGCACGCGTGCTCGGCGAGGCGCCGGGCGACGCGCCGGACGGCAGGGTGCTGCTGTACGTCTGCCCCGAATGCGAAGACATCGAGTGCGGCGCCATCGCCGCGAAGGTCTCGCGGCGCGGGGATCTCATCACCTGGCGAGACTTCGGCGTACCGGAGGAAGACGAGGCGGCCAACGAATTCGCCGAGCACGCGGTCACCTTCTCCGCGCGCGAGTTCCGCCGCGAACTGGCCAGCCGCTAAGCAGTCAGCTTCAGGATGTCGATGCCCCGCTTGTTGTCCGCCACATACACGTACCCGTCGTGCCAGTACGGAGCCCACGAAGCCGCGTCCGCCGGGCGGAAGTAGGCGATCTGCGTCGGGTTCGACGGGTCGCTCACGTCCAGGAATCGCGTGCCCTGCGCGTAGAACGACTGCACCAGCACGTGCCCGTGCAGGTCGAAGTAGTGCGCCGAGCAGTCGTCGGACACCGGGTCGCTGCCTTCCTGCCCGGCGACGCTCCAGGTGCCGACGCTGCGCATCCGGAACGGCTTCTCCGGCGTGGACCGCCAGCCTTCGCCCTGGTACGAGCCGTCCAGCGCCGAAATCGTCAGGACGCCGTCGCCCGCGCAGCCGGGGAGGAAGCTTTCCTCGGTGGCGTACACGAGGTCGTGTCCGCGCCAGGCGCCGTCGTCGCGGGAGCCGACCGGGTGGAAGCTGTTGTGCAGGAACTTCGACGGCGCGGCGGTTTCCGACACTCCGCCGCCCGCGTACGGCACTGGCTTGAGCGCGCTCGCCCAGCGGTAGCGGTTCAGCACCGGGTCGCGATGGAGGCCGGACGTCCAGTAGCCGCGCACGCCGCCCTTGCCCGACACCCACGCGACGCCCATCTTGTCCACCTGCACGTCGTGCACGTAGTCGGTTTTGCCGTCGTTGCGGGCGAGTTCGATCGGGTCCGGATGCACCTTCGGGTCGCGCGGGTTGCGCACGTCGGTGACCCAGATCGGCCTGCCGCCCCAGTCCGCGGGCTGGTCGTCGGCCTTCGCCGGGCCGCCGGTCCAGAGGTAGCGGCAGTCGTCGACGCAGCTGGTGGTGTGGCCCGCCGGAACCTTGACGTAGCTGAGGATCTCCGGTTTCTCCGGACGCGCCACGTCGACCACGTAGATGCCGGACTCGCCGGTGTGCGTGTTGCCCTTGAACGCGCGCGGGTCGCGGGAAAGGAACACGAGCTTGCGTTTCGCGTCGACCTCGGTGTCCTCGGTTTCCCACAGCCCGGGCAGGCTCAGCTCGCCGATCGCGCGCGGCTTCGCCGGATTGTCCGTGAGGTCGTACGCCTTCAGGCCGAACTGGCCGGACACGACCATCACGTCGCGTTTGCCGTAGCTGAGGAAATTCGCCGAAATAGCCCCTTGCGCGTCGGGCACGTTGCCGACCGGCCGCACGCCCTTGATCGCGCCCGGATCGCCGAGGCTGTGCTTCGCTTCGGTGACCGGCTTGTCGTCCTCGCAGGCCGCGGCGGGCAATCCGGTGGCGACGAGAGTCGCCGCCGCGGTCGCGATCGCCAGTCCGGAACGAATCCACCAACGGCGCACGCGAAACCTCCAGGAGACCCCAGTGTGACTGAAGTACTTTAAGCCGGTCCCTAACCGGACACAACCGCCTTTCGTTGCTTTCCACCTGGTAGTAAGACACCATGCGATCGCGTCTGCTGGTCCCGCTCACGCTCGCCGCCGTCGTCGCGGCCGGTCTCCCCGGCTGTTCGTCGTCGGCCGAACCCGCCCAGCCCGGCGTCCTCTCGGTCGGCCTCGGCGAACCCGGCACGCTGCTGCCCGCCGACGTCACCGATCCGTCCGGACGGCTCGTCACCGGCGCGTTGTGGACTCCGCTCGCCGATTACGATCCGGCCAGCGGAAAAGTCACCCCGCGCGCGGCCGAGTCGATCGCCAGCACGGACCAGGCGACCTGGACCGTGCGGCTGCGGCCCGCTCGATTCCACGACGGCACACCGGTCACCGCACAGTCCTATGTGGACACCTGGAAGGCGATCGCGGGCCACCATTGGGCGAGTACGCCGCTGCTCACGAAGTCGTTGCGGGCCAGGGAGATCACCGCAGTCGACGCGAAGCAGCTGCGGATCGTGCTCGACCGGCCGTCGAATCAGGTGCCGGCCTGGCTGTCCGCGCCCGGACTCGTGCCGTTGCCCGCGTCGGTGCTGAAATCGCGCGACTGGAACGGATTCGCCCGCCATCCGATCGGCAACGGCCCGCTGCGGCTGGAGGGCGACTGGCAGTCCGGCTCCGGCGGCAAGCTCGTCCGGGTCGCCGCGGATCCGGGCCGGGCCAAGAAAATCGAGCTGCGCGTCGGCAATCCGGCGGAGCAGTACGACGACGTCAAAGAGGGCAAACTCGACGTCGCCACGTCCGTCCCCGGCGACCGGCACGAGGCGATGCACGCCGATTTCGCCGACCGGCACGCGACGTGGGCGCTGCCCCGCGCCGGCTACCTGGTGTTTTCCGCCGAGGCAACGCGATTCGCCGATCCGACGGTGCGGCACGCCTTCGCGCTCGGCACCGACCGCGCCGCGCTGGAGTCCGGCCCGCTCGCGCACCAGGCGGACGCGGCCAAGGGATTGCTGCCGCCGGTGGTCGCGCCCGGCGACCGGTCCGGGAACTGCCGTCCGTGCACCTTCGACGGTCCGGCCGCCAAATCCCTGCTGGAGCAAGCCGGATTCACCGGCGACGCGGCCGTGTACTACGACAGTTTCGACAGCACCTGGCCGCAGGCACTGGCCGAGGGATTGTCGAAAACCCTGGGAATTTCGGTTACCGCACAGCGAAAAGCCACCGGAGGCAAGCCGACCGGACCGTCCGCACTGGAAGTCAAGGCCGTGTCGCCGAGCCCGGCCGACTTGCTCCACGCGCTCGCGGACGCCGCTGGTTACACCGATGCCGGATTCGCCGCTGACCTCAACTCCGCGGAAACCACCGCGTCACCGGAAGAAGCCGCGCAGCTGTTCCGGATCGCGGAGAACCAAGCCCTGCGCGATCTCCCGGCGATTCCACTGTGGACTGGACACGGCCACGCCGTCTGGGCCGCCCGGGTCCACGACGCCGTGACCACGCCGTTCGCCGGAATCGACCTGACGCGGCTGCGCGACTAAACCCGCGCGTGTTGCGCGAGCACTTCGCCGAACGCCGCCGTCAACGGATCCGGTTCGCTGCGGCCGTAAGCGACCAGCTCGCGCCGGATCGGCTTGCCCGGACGCAAAACCCGGCCGCTGAACTCCGCGGGCAGGACATTCGCCGGAACCAGCGCAGGCCCCAACCCGGCCGCCGCGAGCAACGGTGCGGCGGCGGTCTGTTCCGTGCGCACGGCGGGCCGCGGCCGGAATCCGGCTTCCGCACAGGCGGCGTCGAGAAGTTCGGCTAAGCCGTGGCCAGGCGCGTAGTGCACCCACGCACAGCCGGCCAACTCGGCCAGGTCGACTGTACTGTCCGAAGTGGACTCCGTCGCACCGTCGGCCGGGAGCACGACGACGAACTCTTCCGTACCCAGCTTGCGAACCGGGCCAGTCCACCCGTCCGGACGCGGGCCGATCGCGAGATCCGCTTCCCCGGCCAGCATCGCGTCGCGCAGTTCGTCGGCGTGGCGGTACTCGAAAAGCCGCACGTCGACGTCCGGTCGTTCGCGCCGCCACACTCGCAGCGCAGGCGGGAGCACACCGAGGCTCACCGAGTAGACCGTGGCGATCAGCAGTTCTCCGGCGACCTGACCGGACGCCTGCCGTGCGGCGCATCGGGCACGTTCGGCGTCGGCGAGCGCGGCGCGGGCGTGCGGAAGCATCGCGCGGCCCATCGGCGTGAGCCGGACCGAACGCGGCAGCCGCTCCAACAACGGCCCGCCGACGCTGTGCTCCAGCGCCCGCATCTGATGCGACAGCGCGGGCTGCGTCACGTGCAACTGCTCGGCGGCGCGGGTGAACGAACCGGTGTCGACCACCGTGACCAGGTATTCGAGCTGCCGCAGACTTGTCATAAACCCAGTGTATCGAAGCGGTGAAAAGTAAGCCTTGGACTCATTGTGTGCGCAAGGACAGGATCGAAGACATGAGCAGCACACGCGTGGCCCTCGTGGCCGGGGCCAACGGGATCATCGGCCGGAAACTCATCTCTCACCTGCGGACTCTCGACGGCTGGGAGGTGCTCGGGCTCTCCCGTCGCGGCGGACCGGGCAGCCTCGCCGTCGACCTGCTCGACCCGGCGGGCACGCGGGCGGCGCTGGCCGGCGTCGGCGCGACGCACCTGTTCTACGCGGCCTACCAGGACCGGCCGACCTGGGCGGAACTCGTGGCGCCGAACGTCGCGATGTTGGAGAACCTGCTGAACGGCCTCGACGAGGGCCCGCTGGAGCACGTCAGCCTGATGCAGGGCTACAAGGTCTACGGCGCGCATCTCGGCCCGTTCAAGACCCCCGCCCGCGAAGCCGACGCCGGACAGCACATGCCGCCGGAGTTCAACGTGGACCAGCAGAAGTTCCTGGAGCGCCGGGCCGCGGCCGGCGGCTGGTCGTGGTCGGCGATCCGGCCGTCCGTGGTCGGCGGGACGACGCTCGGCAACCCGATGAACCTCGCGCTCGTGATCGCGGTCTACGCCTCGATCTCGAAGGAACTCGGCCTGCCGCTGCGCTTTCCCGGCAAGCCCGGCGCGTACGACAGCCTGCTGGAGATGACGGACGCGCAGTTGCTCGCCGAGGGCACGGTGTGGGCGGCGACGTCCAGTCAGAATGAAGCGTTCAACATCGCCAACGGTGATCTCTTCCGCTGGCGAGAGCTGTGGCCGAGGCTCGCCGCGTACTTCGACCTCGAAGTCGCTTCGCCGTTGCAGTTGCCGCTAACGACAGTGATGGCAGATAAGGAACCACTGTGGACCGAGATGGCAGCGAAGCACGGTCTCACCGCTTCGTACGCCGACGTCTCTTCGTGGGCCTTCGGCGACTTCGTGTTCTCGTGGGACTACGACATGTTCGCGGACACGTCGAAGTCACGCCGCGCCGGCTTTCACTCCTATGCGGACACTGAGCAGATGTTCTACCGGCTGTTCGACGAGTTCCGCCGCGACCACGTCATCCCCGGCCGATGAACGGCATCGTGGTGGCGGTGATGGTGAGGAACTGGACGTTGGCCTCCAGCGGCAATCCCGCCATGTAGAGCACCGCGTCGGCAACGTGGCCCGCGTCGAAGGTCGGCTCGGCCAGCAGCCGTCCGTCAGCCTGCGGGATGCCCGCGGCCATCCGCTCGGTCATCTCGGTGGCCGCGTTGCCGATGTCGATCTGTCCACACGCGACGTTCCAGGCGCGGCCGTCGAGCGAAATCGACCGGGTGAGGCCGGTGACAGCGTGCTTGGTGGCGGTGTAGGCGACGCTCGCCGGACGGGGCGCGTGCGCGGAAATCGAGCCGTTGTTGATGATCCGGCCGCCGCGGGGGTCCTGGTCGCGCATCAGCCGCACAGCCTGCTGCGCGCACAGGAACATGCCGGTCAGGTTCGTGTCGACGGTGCGCCGCCAGTCCTCGACGGACAGATCCGCGACAGTGCCGCCGAGCGACACCCCGGCGTTGTTCACCAGCAGATCCAGCCGGCCCCATTCGCCGCGCACGGCCGAGAAAAGCGCCTCCGCCGAAGCCGGATCGGCGACATCCGCGGGCACGACCAGCGCGTTCGCGTCGGAACCGGCCGTCTCGCGCAAGGCCTCCTCGCGACGTCCGGCGAGCGCGACCCGGTAACCGGCGCCGAGCAGCGCCCCGGCGATCCGGCGGCCCAGCCCGGAACCTGCCCCGGTGACCACAGCAGTCTTCTCCGACACGTCGCCTCCTCGAAAGTCCGTTCGCCCGCACGTTGCCATATCGCGGCACACTGGATGCATGGGACCACGTGACACTCTGCTCGCCGGGTTCGCCAAACAGCTGGGCCATCCGCGGGGCCGGGCCGGACAGGCTGTTGTCCGGCTGCTCAACAACGTCAACCGCGGGCCGGTGACCGCAGCGGTCGAGGCGCTGGAGATCCGCCGCGGCGAAACCGCGCTGGACCTGGGTTTCGGCGGCGGTCTCGGTCTCGACCTCCTGCTGCGCGCGACCGAGGGCGGCGCCGTGCACGGCGCGGAGATCTCGGAAACGGCGCTGGCCCGGGCGCGGCGGACGTTCCCGAAGAACCTCGCCGCCGGACGGCTGGTGCTGCACCAAGCCGGAATGGCCGAGCTTCCGCTTGGCGACGGGACGATCGACGCGGCGCTGACGGTCAACACCGTCTACTTCATTCCCGACCTGGCGCCCGCGTTCGCCGAGGTCGCGCGCGTGCTCTCCGGCGGAGGCCGGTTCGTCGTCGGCATCGGCGATCCCTCGACGATGCGCGAAATGCCGTTCACCAGCCACGGCTTCCGGCTGCGGCCGCCGGAAGAGATCGAGCAAGCGCTCGCGGACGCGGGCCTCGAACTGCGCCGCCACGACCGGCTGGGAGACGGGCCGAAGGCGTTCCACCTGCTGGTCGCCGGCCACTGAAAAGGGCGGGTTCCCCGGTCGGGGAACCCGCCCTTCGCGGTATCGCTACTTCGTCGGCACGCCCAGCGCGGCCAGCGCCGGACCCGCCATGATCACGCCGTTGCCGGTCACCGCGTCGAACCCGGGCGCGCCGAGGTCGATCGCGCTCGACACCAGCGCCGTGCGGACCTCCGCCGGGGTCGCGGACGGCTTGCCGGACAGCAGCAGCGCCGCGATCGCCGCCGCGTGCGGGGCCGCCGCCGAGGTGCCGAAGAACGGCTGGAAGCCGGTGACCGAGGTGGCCACGCCGTCGGCCGCGGTGATGTCCGGCTTCGCGCGGGTCGCGCCGCCGGTCGAGGACACGTTGCCCGGGGTCAGCTCAGTGCCGTCGGCGTTGTAGAAGAGGTGCCGCTGGCCGTCTGACGTGAAGCGCTCCCACTTGCTGGCCGAGGTGAACAGGCCCGGGTACGGGCCGGCCGGGTTCGCCGGGTCGCCGGTCTCCAGCGGACGGCCGAACGCGGTCGCCGCCGGGGCCGCGGCCACCGAGAACGCCGCGGCCGCCGCCGAGTGGCCCGAGGTCACGCCAGCGGTGCTGAAGCCCTTGAGCGAACCGGAGTCGACGAACCGGCCGCGGACCACGTTGAGCGCGAAGAACCGGTCCGCGCCGCTGTACTTGACCACCGCGAGGCGGTAGCCCGAGCCGGAGGTCGGCACGGTCAGGCTCTCGTACGGGTTCTGCGAACCGTTCTGCGCGTTGGCGCTGGAGGCGACGACGCTGCCGGAAGCGTTGAGCAGGAACAGGTCGTAGTCGTTGGCCGAGTGGCCCCACGGGTCCGACCAGAACAACGTCACCGGCCTGCCGAGCGAACCCGGCGAGAGCGGGTCGGTCGTCTGCACGCCGCTGCCCGGGTCGAAGTCGTGCGGGGTGCCGGTGACGCCCGGCAGCGTGGTGCCGGACGAGCGGAAGTCGCCCTCGTAGTAGCCGCTGGTGCCGTCGGTGAAGTTGCCGGAGTTGCCCGCGGAGGAGAAGTAGAGCGCGCCGGCCGCGGTCACGTCGTTGACCGCCTGAGCGACCTGCGTGTCCTGGAACGGCGACTCGTCGAAGTACGCGACGTCGTCGACGATCACCGTGCACTTGCCGGTCGTGCGCAGCGCGCGGATGTTGTCCGCGAAGCTCGACTCGCTGGTGAACGCGGTCGCGAAGCCGAGCGTCGCACCCGGGGCGAGGTCGTGGACGATCTCCAGCATCGCGGTGCCCTCGTCGCCGCTGCCTGCCTGGCCGGGCAGCACGTCGACGGCGGGAAGCTCGCCCGCGTCCTGCGACTTCTTCAGCGAATTGACGCCGTCGGAAAGCACGCAGACCTTCACGCCGGTGCCGTTCACGCCGTATTGCGTGCGCGCGGTGTCGGCACCGTGGGTCTTGTCCCCTTCGGACACCTGCACGGCGGCGACGGCCTTCTTGGCCAGCTGCCTGCGCTGCGCGTCGGGCTCGTTCCAGGTCATCGCCTGCGTCGCGGGCTGGACCTGCCGGACGTCGCCGCGCGCCGCGATCCGGTCCACCGCGTCGAGCGGCAGCTGGGCGCGAACCGAGCCATTGGACGAAGTGGACTGAACGGTGCCGCCCGCGGCGCGCACGGCCTTCGCGATCGCGGCACCGGCCGTGCCCGCGATGTCCACCGAAACCGTTCCCGCCTGAGTGACCGGCAGGCCGGTGCGGTAATCCGGCAGCTGCGCGGCGAGATTGCGGTCGGCTCGCAGGCGCTTCTCCACGACGAGCTGGCTGGACTGCTTCTGCTCGGCCGGGCTGAGGGTCTTCTTGATCCCCTGCAACGCGCTGATCCCTGTCCCCGTGCGCGCGTTCGCCACGTCCGCGGCGGACGGCTGCGCGACCGCGACCCCGCTCCCGGCGAGCACCACCCCGACCGCGAGGGGCACCGAATACCCCACCACCCGGCTCGTTCTTCTCATGACAACTCCTGTCCTCGCCCCCGGCCACCCACTGTGGTCACGTGAATCTAAATAGCGACCGCGGTTAAGACCACCGACCAAAGTGGTATCTGCCCGGATGGCCCACCTGGTGAGACTCACCGGCCTCTTCCGGCTCGGAACCGGAGCTGGCACTCTGCTCTCGTGGCGAACCTGGGGAGGGACTTCGCGCGGCTGTGGACTGCGTACGCGATCAGCACGGCGGGCAGCACGGTCGGCGCGGGCGCGCTCGGGCTCGTCGCGGTGCTCGTGCTCGACGCCCCCGCGTGGCAGGTCTCCCTGATCACCGCCATCTCGGCTGCCGCGAGCGCGCTCCTCGCCTTCCCTCTCGGGCCCCGCGTCGAGTTCGCCCGGAAGCGTCCCGCGATGATCACCGGAGACCTGGTCCGCTGCGCCGCGCTGGCGAGCGTGCCGGTGGCGGCCGCGCTGCACGTGCTGACCATGCCGCAGCTCTACGCGGTCGACATCGTCGTCGCCACCGCGGCCGTCATTTTCTCCGCAGCCAGCGGCGCGCATCTCAAAGCCCTTGTCGCGCCGGACGAACGGGCTGCCGCCTTGAGCCGCTTCGAAAGCACCGACTGGGTCTGCTGGTCGGCCGGACCGCCGCTGGGCGGGGTGTTGATCAGCGGACTGGGCGCGACCGCGACGATGCTCATCGACGCTTTCTCGTTCCTGCTGTCCGCGCTCGGAATCCGCCGCTTGCGCACGCCGGAACCACCGCCTGCCGCTGCTTCCGGGTCTCCTCGGCGCGGGTTCACCGACGGCTGGCGGTTCCTGCTGCGAAGTCCTGAACTGCGGCCGTTGTTTTTCAACTCGGTGTTGTTCAGCGGAGCGGTTCTTTGGGTCACGCCGCTGCAAACCGTGCTGATGCTGAGGGATCTCCGCTTCGCGCCGTGGGAATACGGTCTGGTGCTGGGCGTTCCTTGTCTCGGCGGGCTGCTCGGGGCTCGGCTCGCGCCGACGCTCAGCTCTCATTTTGGCGCGCAGAAAGTCTTGCGGTGGACCAGTTTCGCGCGTACGCCGTGGCTGCTCGCTGCCCCGTTCGCCTTTCCCGGACCGGCCGGAGTCGCCTTGCTGATCGCCGCGGACTTCGGGCTGTTGCTGGTGGCGGGGATCTTCAACCCGACCTATTCGGCGTACCGCCTGTCGCTGATCGACGACGCCGTTCTGACCCGGACGCTCACCGCCTGGTCGACCGGAACCCGTACCGCCAAACCGGTTTTCATCACCTTCGGCGGGATCGCCGCCGGGGTGCTCGGCGTGCGCTTCTCCCTGGGGATCGGCGCCATGCTCTGTCTGCTCAGCGCCGCCGCGTTGCCCGCCCGCCGGGTCGCGTGATCAGTTTTTGTCGGTGGCGCCGGTTACCGTGGCCGGCATGTTCAAGATCGACCGCGCGGCCGCTGCCGACGCCGCCGCGCTCACCGACCTCATGCACGCCTCATCGGCCTATCAAGGCCAGTACGCCTCGATCCTGGAGGGGTACGCCGTCACTCCGGATTACCTTCGCCAGCACCAGGTTCTGGTCGCCCGCGGTCCTTCGGGACCAGTGGGGTTCGCGGCGCTCACGGATGCCGAGCTTGACCTGTTGTTCGTCGCGGACGAAGCACAGGGAACCGGGCTCGGTGCGCGGCTGGTGCAGCAAATCCTTGCGGTGGCGCGGAAAAACGGGCTGACCGAGGTCCGTGTGGTGTCGCATCCGCCCGCGGTGAAGTTCTACGAACGCGTGGGAGCCCGGCAGATCGGGACCGTACCGCCGAAGCCGCCGCGGATCTCGTGGTCGCGGCCGGAACTGGCGTTCTCCTTGCCCGGAAACGACAGCGCCCCGGCCCGCGAAACCACCGCGGGCCAGGGCGACCGTCGAAGAATCAGAAGTTGATCATATGACCGGCCAGTCCGTGCACCGCTTCCTTGACCGCCTCGCCCAGTGTCGGGTGCGCGTGCACGTTGCGCGAAATCTCGTGCACCGTAAGGTCCCACTGCTGCGCCAGCGTCAGCTCCGGCAGCAGCTCCGTCACGTCCGGGCCGATGAGGTGCGCGCCGAGCAGTTCGCCGTACTTCGCGTCGCTCAGCACCTTCACGAAGCCCGCCGCGTCGCCGAGGCCGTGCGCCTTGCCGTTGGCCGTGAACGGGAACTTCGACACCTGGACGTCAAAGCCCTTCTCGCGCGCCTGCTCCTCGGTCCAGCCGAAGCTCGCGATCTGCGGCTGGCAGTAGGTCGCGCGCGGGATCATCACGAAGTCCAGCTCCATGGTCTCCGCGCCGGCGATCGTCTCCGCCGCCACGATGCCCATCGACTCCGACGCGTGCGCCAGCATCAGCTTCGCCGTCACGTCGCCGATCGCGAACAGGTGCGGCACGTTCGTCCGGCCGCGGCCGTCGATCGCGATCGCGCCGCGCTCGGTCAGCTCGACGCCGGTGTTCTCCAGGCCGTAGCCCTCGACGTTCGGCCGGAACCCGATGGCCTGCAACACCTTGTCGGCCTCGAGCACCTGCTGCTCGCCGTCCTTCGAGACGGTCACCAGCACTTTGGCTCCCGAGTCGTCGATCGCCTCGACCTTGGTGCCCAGCAGGACCTTGATCCCCAGCTTGCGGTAGCGCTTGGCCAGTTCGGCCGACACCTCGGCGTCCTCCAGCGGCACCATCCGGTCGAGGAATTCGACGATCGTCACGTCCACGCCGTAGTTGCGCAGCACGTAGGCGAACTCGACGCCGATCGCGCCGGCCCCGGCGATCACGATGCTGCCCGGCAGTTCGCTTTCGAGGATCTGCTTTTCGTAGGTGACCACGCGCTCGCTGCGCTGCGTGCCCGGCAGCAGCCGGGCCGTCGCGCCGGTGGCGATGATGCCGTAGGTGAAGGTGATGCGCTCGCCGTTCACCTCGAGGGTGTTGGCGTCCACGAAGGCGCCGCGCCCGTTGTACTCGGTGATCTTGTTCTTCTTCATCAGGAAGTGCACGCCCTTGACGCGCCCGTCCGCGACCTTGCGGCTGCGCTCGTACGCCGCGGTGTAGTCGAAGCGGATCTCCCCGTCGGAGGAGATGCCGTAGGTCTTGGCCTCCTCCTTCACCGTGTGCGCGAGCTCGGCGTTGCGCAGCAGCGCCTTCGAAGGGATGCAGCCGACGTTGAGGCACACCCCGCCCCAGTACTTCTCTTCCACGACCGCCACGCTCAGGCCCAGCTGCGAAGCCCGGATCGCCGCGACGTACCCACCGACTCCGGCCCCGAGGACCACCACGTCATAGTCTGCGCTCATACCGTTGAAACTACCTCCCGCGCCCGCGCGGGGCGGCGTGACGGCGCCCGCTTTCGGCCCGGCCGCCGCTCGTCCTGGGCCGTCTGCCTGCTGCCCCGGCGCGTCCGCCGGCGGCTGATCCCGGCGAAACCCGCCGGAACCTCTTCTGGCGCAACCGGATCGTCCACAGTGGCGGCTTCGCCAGCCGGTACCGCGGAGTCCGCCGTTCAGACCGGCGGACGCACGCCCCGGATCCCGGCCAGCAGCTCCGTCACCGCGGCCATGATCAGCGCGGTCGCCTCCTCCAGCACGTCCCTGGTCAGCTCCCGCCCGCGCAGGTCGCCGAGGTCCACCGGCTCGCCGGCGACGAACTCGATCTTCCGCCGCGGCAGGACGCGCGGGAACCAGGAGCCGGCGGGCAGCAGTTCATGCGTTCCCCAGTTCGCGACCGGAATCACCGGCACGCCGGTCTCCAGCGCGATGCGCGCCGCGCCGGTCTTGCCCTTCGCCGGCCAGCCGTCCGGGTCCGCGGAGAGCCCGGCCTCCGGGAAAATCGCGACGCATTCGCCCGCCCGCACGGCGGCGACGGCGTCGCGGTACGCGCCCGCGGCGGTCGGCGCGCCGCGGTGGACCGGGATGTGCTTGCCCGAACGCATCACCGCCTTGATCACCGGCGCGTTCCACAGGCTCGCCTTCGCCAGGTACCGCGGCACCCGGCCGGAGCCGAGGCAGAAGGCGGTGAGCGTCGTCGGGTCGGCGTTCGACAGGTGGTTGGAAGCCACCACGACCCCGCCCGATTCCGGGATGTGCCGCGCGCCGCGCACGCGGAACCGGCTCGTGAGGGCGAGCAGCTGCCACACGACCTCGATGGCGAAGTGGTACCAGGCGCCCCGGCCGGAGCGGGCGAAGCGCCTGCCGTACCTCTGCATGCCGCGGAAGCCGAGCAGCTCCCCTTCGAGCGGGGTCCAGTGGTCCCGGGTCCGGGTGCACAGCGCCATGAGCGTCATTCGTAGCGGAAGACGCTCCGGTTCGGCGCCGCACGACCTCAGGACGCGGCGGGAATCACACCCGCTCGAGCACCACCACGGGGATCTCGCGGTCGGTCTTCTTCTGGTAGTCGTTGTAGGCGGGCCACACCGCGGCGAGCTTGTCCCACAGCCGGGCGCGTTCCTCGCCGGTCGCGGTCCGGGCGCGCGCGGTGAACTTGTCCGCCCGCACCTGCACGCGGACCTCGGGGTTCTCCTGCAAGTTCAGGTACCAGCCGGGGTGGTTCGGGGCGCCGCCCTTCGAGGCGACGATCACCGGGTTGCCGTCGTCCTCCTGGTAGATCAGGGCGAACTTGCGGTCCTGCCCGGTCTTGCGGCCCTTCGTGGTGAGCACCAGCGTCGGCACGCCCTCCTGCCAGTCGTGCCCGACCTCCCCGTCGGTCTCCTCGTAACGGCGAACGTGCTCGTCACCGAACAGCATGCGGATTTCCTTTCGTTCGACTTCCGCGCTCGACAGCCCGGACCTGCCCTCCCACCCTGCCGCGAACCGGTCGGTCGCGCTGATCAGCTCGTGCAGCGTGCCCGGTTCGTCGAAGGCGTGCCCGGCGTCGCCGATCATCTTCAGCTCGGCGCCCGGCAGCACCTGCGCGAGTTCCCAGGCGGTGGTGGCGGGAGTGACCACGTCGTACCTGCCCTGGACCAGAACGCACGGGATGCCCGACAGCTTCCCGGCGCCGCGGATCAGCTGGTCGGGGGCGAGCCAGCCGCCGTGGCGGAAGTAGTGGTTCTCGATCCGCGCGATCGCGAGCGCGAACTCCGGCTCGGCGAACGCGGCGACCACCTCTTCCTGCGGGGTGAACTTCACCGTCTCGCCCTCCCACCGGCTCCAGGCGAGCGCGGCGGGCCCGTGCACGTTCGGGTCCGGGTGATTCAGCAGTTCGTGGTACACCTCCAGCAGGTCGCCGCCGCGGCGCGCGTAGGGCACCGGCGCGAGGAAACGCGACCACGCTTCCGGGAACATGCACGCCGCACCGCCGCCGAAGAGCCACTGCACTTCCTTGAGCCGGAGCGTCGCGACGCCGCGCAGGACCAGCTCGGTCACCCGCTCCGGATGGGTTTCGGCGTAGGCGAGCGCGAGCACGCTGCCCCACGAGCCGCCGAACAGCTGCCAGCGGTCGATGCCGCGGTCCTCGCGCAGCTGCTCCATGTCGGACACCAGGTGCCAGGTCGTGTTCACCGACAGGTCGACGTCGGGTTCGCTGCAGTGCGGCGTGCTCCGCCCGCAGCCGCGCTGGTCGAACAGCACGATCCGGTAGCGCTCCGGGTCGAACAGCCGCCGGTGCCGCGCGGACGCGCCGCCCCCGGGCCCGCCGTGCAGGAACGCGACCGGTTTGCCCTCGGGATTGCCGCATTCCTCCCAATACAGCGTGTTGCCGTCGCCGACCGGCAGCATCCCGTGGTCGTACGGATCGAGTTCCGGGTACAGACCGAGCATGCAGCCACTATGCCCGACCTCGGCCGCGTCCCGCTGGGGGTCCACTGTGGACGCGCGGCAGCTCCCGGAAGGGGCCGGTTAGGCTTCCCTCATGGCGAAGGTACTGGTGGTGGAGGACGACGCGGCGATCGGCAGCGTCCTCGACTCCGCGCTGCGCGGGCACGGCCACACAGTGCAATGGTGCCGGGACGGCCGGAGCGCGCTGCGCGAGACCGCGGCCGATCTCGTGCTGCTGGACCTGGGCCTCCCGGACGTCGACGGCGTCGAGGTGTGCCGGCGGCTGCGGTCGGCCCTGCCGGGCGCGGTGCTGGTGATCCTCACCGCGCGGGCGGACGAGATGGACGTCGTGGTCGGGCTGGAAGCCGGTGCCGACGACTACCTCACCAAGCCCATCCGGCTGGCCGAACTGCTCGCCAGGGTGCGCGCGCACCTCCGCCGGGGCGCGCCCGCCGCGCCGTCGACGCCGGTCGTGCGGATCGGCGCGCTGGAGGTCGACATCGCGAGCAGGCGGGTCAGCGTGGGCGGCCGGGAGGTCGTGCTGCGGGCACGCGAGTTCGACCTGCTCGCGCGGCTGGCCGTCCAGCCGGGGCAGGCGGTGAGCCGGGACACGCTGATGTCCGACGTGTGGGATTCGCACTGGCACGGCTCCACCAAAACGCTCGACGTGCACATCGCCGCGCTGCGCCGCAAGCTCGCCTCGGCCGCCGAGTCGCCGTACGAGGCGCCGAGGATCGCCACCCTGCGCGGGCACGGATACCGGTTAGAGGGGGACTGAACGGGGTGCGCCGCCGGATCGTGACGCTCACCGTCCTCGCGGCGGTCCTGGCCACGAGCCTGTTCGGGCTGCCGCTCGCCATCGGGGCGCTGTGGTACTTCCGCACGCACACCACGGCCGCGCTGGAGCGGGCCGCCGACGGCGCGGCCGTCGTGGTGTCCGACGCGCTCGCCGCCGACGAACCCTTCCAAGTCCCGGACAACGAGGACGGCGCCGAGGTCGCCGTCTACGACCCGAATGGCCGCCTCCTCGCCGGGGAGGGCCCGCCCGCCGCGGACGACGTCGTGCGCGGAGTCGCTGTGACCCGCAGCGACATGCTGAACCAGAAGGTCGGCGACGAGGATGTGCTGGCCGTCCCGGTGCTGACCGGCGCCCGCCTCACCGGCATCGTGCGCGCGGCGCTCCCCCGCTCGGCGCTGACCCGCGACGTCGGCATCACCTGGCTGGTGATGGCCGGGTGCGCGATCGGCGCGGTGCTCGCGAGCTGGCTGGTGGCCCGCCGGATCGCCGCCCGGCTGACCCGCCCGCTGGAAGACCTGGCCTGTGCTGCGGCCCGGCTCGGCGAAGGCGACTTCTCCGCCCGGTCCCGCCGCTCGGCGATCCCGGAGATCGACCGCGTCGGCGCCGCCCTGGACGTCACCGCGACCCGCATCGGCGAAACGCTGGAACGGGAACGCGCCTTCTCCGCCGAGGCGTCGCACCAGCTCCGCACCCCGCTGGCCGGACTGCGCCTGCAACTGGAATCCGCTTTGGAAACCCCCGGCCGCGACCCCTACGCGGCCGTGCGCGCCGGAATCACCGCCGCCGACCGGTTGGAACGAACCGTCGAAGACCTGCTCGCCCTGTCCCGCGAACGCCGCGCCCCTCGCGACGAACTCGACCTGCCCGCCCTCCTGGCAGAACTATCCGACGTCCCCTTGCCCGACCACCGCGAGCTACGCCTCGAGATCGCCGACCCGCCGCCAGTCCGCGCATCGGCCCCCGCCGTCCGGCAAGTACTGGCCGTCCTGCTGGACAACGCGGTGAACCACGGCGAAGGCGCCATCACCGTCCGAGCCCGAGACGCCGGCGGCGCGCTGGCCGTGGACGTCGTCGACGAAGGCCCGGACCTGGGCGAACGCGATCCGTTCTCCGACCACACCCCCGGCGGGCACGGCATCGGCCTTCGTTTGGCAAGAAGCCTGGCCGAAGCCGAAGGCGGCCGGTTGCGCCTGTCGCGTCCCGATCCGCCGACGTTCACCCTGCTGCTTCCGGAAGCACCCGCCTCCTGACCAAGGCCTGGCGGTGCTTGCTCTCGCCAGCCGACCAGCCCGGCAGGCGACCGCGATAGCTGCCCGCCGCGCCACCGAGATCTTCACGTTGCGGGCAGTCCGGCACTGCGTCGCGCTGCCGGAGCACTGCCCGGAATCCGATTCCCGCCAGGCAACCTCCGCGCAGCACAGCCAACGCGGCTGACTGCACAGTTCCTCGCCCGGCCCGCCGTCGCGACCAGCCCCGCGCACACGCCGCCCCACCCGGCGTCCGCCTCACCCCGGCTCCCTCCGCTCGCGCCCGCAGCGACGAGCGCCGACGGAACACTCACCGCAACCCAGACCCCACGCAGCCCTCGCCGACCCGCCCTGACCTGCGCAGGCAGCCCCGCCACCGCGAGTCCCCCACCCCGATCACTTAGAGTCAGCAACGGCCCGCAAGCCCACCCGCCGCAGGCCGCAACCCCCGCAGGAACCAACCCCGAGAGCGCAATGAATCACGCATCACCGGCAGCAATCCACAACACATCTCGGTTCTCGGGGCAATTTTCGATCGATACCGTGGCTCGAAGTCGACAGTGGCGTCACAATCAATCGCTAGGAGCCGCCCGGTGAGCACCACCTCCAGTTCTGCGCGCGGGAGGCTCGGCGCGGCCGTGCTGCGCCGCAAGCCGGTCACCGATCTGGTGGCCGAAGCGGACCACGGGCCGCTCAAGCGGTCGCTGGGGCTCAGTCAGCTGACCATGCTCAGCATCGGGGCCACGCTGGGCAGCGGGATCTTCGTGGTGCTCGGCGAGGCGGTTCCGGTGGCCGGGCCCGCTGTCGTGGTTTCGTTCGTGCTGGCCGGGATCACCGCGTTGTTCTCCGCGCTTTCCTACGCCGAGCTGGCGGGCATGATCCCGCTTTCCGGCTCCTCTTACTCCTACGCGTACGCGACGCTCGGCGAGCTGGTCGCCTGGGTGTGCGGCTGGTGTTTGGTGCTGGAGTACGGCGTCTCCGTCGCGTCCGTCGCGGTCGGGTGGGGGCAGTACGTCAACGAACTGCTGCATCTGGCGTTCGGCATCACGTTGCCGGAAGCGCTCAGCGGGCCTCCCGGCGACGGCGGGCTGGTCAACATCCCGGCGATTGTCGTGGTCCTGCTGGCGATGGTGCTGCTGCTGTCCGGCGCGAAGGAAAGCGCGCGGGCCAACGCGGTCATGGTCGTGGTGAAGATCGGGACGCTGATTCTGTTCTGCGCCATCGCCTTCACCGCGGTCCGGGCGCAGAACTTCACGCCGTTCCTGCCGCTCGGGCTGGCCGGGGTCAGCGCCGGCGGAGCGAAGTTGTTCTTCTCCTACATCGGGTTCGATGCTGCGTCCACCGCCGGCGAGGAGGCGCGCAACCCGCAGCGTGACCTGCCTCGTGCGATCCTTCTGTCGCTCGGCATCGTGACCGTTCTCTACTGCCTCGTCGCGTTCGCGGCGATCGGGGCGCTGCCCTGGCAGGAGTTCGGCGACAAGCAGGCCGCGCTGTCGCACGTGCTCACCACGATCTCGAGCAACCCGCTCTGGGCGATCCTCCTCGCGATCGGCGCGATCGTGGCGATCTCCAGCGTCGTGCTGACCGTCCTTTACGGGCAGACGCGGATCCTGTTCGCCATGTCCCGCGACGGGCTCGTGCCGAAGGCGCTGTCCACCGTGCATCCGAAGACCGGCGTGCCGCGCACCAACACCTTCGTGGTGTCCGGGTTCGTCGCGCTGCTCGCCGCGTTCATCCCGCTCGGCAAGCTCGCCGACGCCACCAGCATCGGGACGCTGTTCGCGTTCGGGCTGGTCAACGTCGCCGTGCTGATCCTGCGCAAACGCCGTCCCGAGGCAAAGCGCACGTTCCGGGTGCCGTTCTCGCCGGTCACGCCGATCCTCGGGCTGGCCTGCTGCGCGTACATGATGTTCAGCCTCGACGGGGCGACCTGGATCGTGTTCGGCGCGTGGATGCTGGTCGGGCTCGTCATCTACTTCGGCTACAGCGTCCGTCGTTCACGGCTCGCGGAGGTCGTCCGATGATCATCGCCGTCCATCAAGGACCGTTTGACCGGCTGCCTGAAGCGATGGCCGCCGCGGCGGAGCGCGGTGCCGAGCTGATCGTGACTGCCGAGATGGGCACGACCGGCTACAACATCGGCGCGAAAGCGGTCGCGGAACTGGCGGAACCGGCGGACGGGCCGCGTGCCGCCGAGTTGGGTGCGTTGGCTGCCAAGCACAAGATCGCGGTGGTCTACGGCTATCCCGAGCGCGACGGCGACGCGGTGTACAACTCGGCGCAATTGCTGTCCGCGCAGGGGGAACGGCTCGCGAACTACCGCAAGACCCATCTGTTCGGCGATCTTGACCGCGACCAGTTCTCCCCTGGCGACGAGCCGGTGGTGCAGGCCGACTTCAACGGTCTGCGCGCTGGCCTGCTGATCTGTTACGACGTCGAGTTCCCCGAACTGGTCCGCGCGCACGCGCTCGCGGGCACGGAACTGCTGCTCGTCCCGACCGCGTTGATGCGGCCGTACGAGCGCGTCGCCGACCTGCTCATTCCGGTTCGTGCACACGAAAGCCAGCTGTACATCGTGTATGCGAACCGCTGTGACACCGAAGGCGAACTCACCTACTGCGGACGTTCGACAGTCGCGTCGCCGGATGAAGTCGTCGCGAAGGCCGGGCCGGGCGAAGAGCTGTTGTTCGCCGAGCTGAACCCCGCTGTGCTCGCCCAGGCGCGAGCCGAAACCCCGTACCTGGCCGACCGACGGCCGTCGCTGTACCGCTCTCTCACCGAAGGACCCCGGGCATGACCTCCGCAGTTCCCGCCGCGATCCACGCCGAGGAACCCGACGGCCGGCCGATCACCATGTTCGGCCCCGATTTCCCGTTCGCCTACGACGATTACCTCGCGCATCCGGCCGGGCTCGGCAGCGTGCCGGAGCAGGTGCACGGCACCGAGGTCGCGGTGATCGGCGGCGGGCTCTCCGGCATCGTGACCGCCTACGAGCTGATGAAGCTCGGGCTGCGGCCGGTCGTGTACGAGATCGACGGCATCGGCGGGCGGCTGCGGACGCACCACTTCCCCGGTCTGCCCGGCGACGTGGTCGCCGAGATGGGCGCGATGCGGTTCCCGCCGTCGTCGACGTCGCTGTTCCACTACATCGCCAAGGCCGGGCTGGAAACCACGCCGTTCCCGAACCCGCTTTCGCCCGCCACACCGAGCACGGTCGTCGATCTCAAGGGCCGCAGCCATTACGCGCGCACGCCCGAAGATCTGCCCGACGTCTACGGCGAAGTGGCGCGGGCGTGGCAGCGCACGCTCGATGAGCACGCTTCGTTCGCCGAGATGCAGACCGCGATCCGCAATCGCGACGTCGCGACGGTCAAAAAGATCTGGAACGAACTGGTGCCCCGGCTCGACAACCAGACCTTCTACGGATTCCTGTGCGATTCCCCGGCGTTTTCCTCGTTTCGGCATCGGGAGATCTTCGGTCAGGTCGGATTCGGCACGGGCGGCTGGGACACCGACTTCCCGAACTCGATTCTCGAAATCCTCCGGGTCGTCTACACCGGCGCGGACGACGAGCACCGCAGCATCGTCGGCGGCAGCGGGCAGCTCCCGAAACGGCTGTGGGAGCACGTCCCGGAGAAGCTCGCGCACTGGCCGTCCGGCACGAATCTGGCTTCCCTGCACGAAAACGGCGTGCCGCGACCGGGGGTCACGCGGCTGCACCGCACCGCGCCGAACAACATCACCGTCACCGACGCCTCCGGCCACATCCGCACGTTCGGCGCGGCGGTGTTCACCGCGCAGAGCTGGATGCTGCTGTCGAAGATCGAATGCGACGAGGCGCTGTTCCCGATCGACCACTGGACGGCCATCGAGCGCACGCACTACATGGCCTCCTCCAAGGTGTTCGTGCCGGTCGACCGCCCGTTCTGGCTCGACGCCGACCCGGTCACCGGCCGCGACACGATGAGCATGACGCTGACCGACCGGATGCCGCGCGGCACCTACCTTCTCGGCGACGACCCGGACCGGCCCGCGGTGATCTGCCTGTCCTACACGTGGGCCGACGATTCGCTGAAGTGGCTGCCGCTTCCGGTGTCCGACCGCGTCGAGGTGATGCTGCAGTCCCTGCGCGAGATCTACCCCGGCGTCGACGTGCGGCGGCACATCGTGGGCGACCCGGTGACCGTGTCGTGGGAGGCCGAACCGCATTTCATGGGCGCGTTCAAGGCGAACCTGCCTGGGCATTACCGGTACCAGCACCGGCTTTTCACGCACTTCGTGCAGGATTCACTGCCCGAGCGCTATCGCGGTTTGTTCCTCGCGGGCGACGACATTTCATGGACGGCGGGCTGGGCCGAGGGCGCGGTGCAGACCGCGCTCAACGCGGTGTGGGGCGTGCAGCGGCACTTCGGCGGCGCGAGCGATCCGGCGAATCCCGGTCCTGGCGACCGTTTCGCGGACCTCGCGCCGATCGAGCTTCCGGACTGAGCGAGGCCGTCAACCCATACCGCGCGGTAGCAGCCGAACGTGTTTCCGCCGCGACATTCCGCCCGGTTGATCCGCCTTACTGAACCGATCATGCCAAACTGATGCCATGAGCACCGATCCGGCGCCGAAGTGGCGGCGACTCGAACCGGACGAACGCAAAGAGCAGATCTACGCCTGTGCGGCGCGGCTGTTCGGCGAACGACCGTATTCGGAAGTGTCCACTTCGGACATCGCGGCCGAGGCAGGCGTGGCCCGCGGACTGATCAATCATTATTTCGGAACAAAAAGGGAGTTGTACCTCGAAATCGTTCGGCGCGCGCTTACCGTGCCGCGGATTGCGGTGCAGATTCTGCCGGAGGGCCCGCTGGAAGTACGCGCGGACGCCGCCATCGACTGGCTGCTCGACATGGTGCGCGGGCAGGAGAAGCTGTGGCTCGCCGCGATCGCGCCGGAGGGCATCGGCCGCGATCCGGAGGTGGACCGGATCGTCGCCGAGGCCGACCGCGCGTCGGCCGACCGCGTGCTCGAAGCGGTCGGGCTGTCCCGCGACAGCGCGCACGGCGAGGAGCTGAACGCCGCGGTGCGCGCGTTCGCCGGCATGGTGAAGGCGGCGGGCCGCGAATGGCTCGTGCACCGCTCGCTGGACCGGCGCCAAGTGCACACGCTGCTGACCATGTCGCTCGTGACCGTGGTCGGCCAGGTCTTCCCCGCGATCCAGCATCCGCCCCAGCACTGACGTACCGGAAGGAGAACCCCCGGCACCACGAGGGGGGAGGAAAGTGCCGGGGGCCCCTTCCGGAGGCAAGGCCCCCGGTAGCTGTCCACGCTACGCCGGGAAGGCGTCGAATCGGTGTCGGTCGGCGCAGCGACAGCCCGACTTTTCACCACGACCACGCGGACGGCCCAGCGCGGACGCCCCGGCCGGGCAATTTCGCGAATTTCAGTCGCGCAAACGGGCCAATCGGCACGTGAGCCCGTCCAGGCAGCTGCGGATCGCGAAGTCGAACAGCTGCGGATGGTAACCGGCGGCGGCTTCGGGGTCGGCGAGCAGCTCCTGCATCACGCGGCCGTGCGCGGCCATGCCGGGCAAGTCCTCGCGGTCGTGGTAGGAGGCGTACTCCTCGGTGTTGTCCAGGCGCAGCCCGAGGCTGCAGTCCCGGTCGTCCTCCAGTGCGACGTACTGGCACGCGGTGGTGGTGAGCATCGTGTAGGCCAGCGCGCTCTCGTCGCCGAACCCCGCGTCCAGCAGCATCCGCACGCCGCGGTCCAGGGTGGGCGTCGCCGCGGCCACCGACGGGCCGAACGACGCCATCCGGCGCGCCGTGCCCGGGTGCTTGCGCAACACCTCGCGCAGCCCGGTCAGCAGTTGGACGAACCACTCCTGCCACTCCAGGTTTTCGTCGGGCAGCCGCAGCTGGCCGACCACCCGGTCGAGCACCGCGCACACGACCGCGTCGCGGTCCCCGACGTGGTGGTAGACGACCGCCGGGTACGCCCCGATCGCCGCGGCCAGCTGCCGCAGCGTCCAGTTCTCCAGGCCGCGTTCGACGGTGAGCTTCACCGCCGCGTCGACCACCTTCTTCGCGGTGACCGCGGGCAGCCCGGCGGCGGAACGGGACCGGGCGCGCTGTCCGGCACGCGGAGTCGGCATGGCGTGCACCGTAACCGGCGACCGGCCGGTTCGGCCACACGCGGTTCCACGCTGCGGCATGATCGGGGCATGCCACGCGCACAGGCCAACGGCCTCGAACTCGAGTACGACACGTTCGGCGATCCGTCCGCGCCGCCGATCGTGCTGGTGATGGGACTCGGCGCCCAGATGATCACCTGGGAGGAGGGTTTCTGCGAGCTGCTCGCGAGCCGCGGCTTCCACGTCGTGCGCTTCGACAACCGCGACGCGGGCCTGTCCACCTGGTTCGACGAGCTCGGCACGCCGGACCTCGCCGGGATCATGGCGGGCACGGCCCCGGCTCCGTACCTGCTCTCGGATCTCGCGGACGACGTCGTCGGGCTGTTCGACGCGCTCGGTTTCGCGAAGGCGCACGTCGTCGGCGCTTCGATGGGCGGAATGGTCGCGCAGCAGCTCGCGATCGACCACCCGGACCGGCTGCTGAGCCTGACGTCGATCATGTCGACGACCGGCGACCAGTCGGTCGGCCAGGTCTCGCCCGCCGCGCTCGCGACGCTCACCAAGCCGGTGCCGGAAACGCGCGAGGAGCAGATCGAGCTGAGCGTCGCGAACTACCGCGTGACGGGGTCCCCGGGCTATCCCGCCACCGAGGAGTACTTGCGGCGCAAGGCAACCCGGAACTACGACCGGGGACGGCATCCGGTCGGGATGCAGCGGCAGGCCGCGGCGGTCGTCGCGTCGGGCGATCGCACTGAACGACTGCACGACGTCCGGATCCCGACCGTCGTGCTGCACGGCGACTCCGACGTGATGATCGACGTCAGCGGCGGGAAAGCCACCGCGGCGGCGATCCCGGAGGCAGAGCTGGTCATCATTCCGGGCATGGGGCACGACCTGCCGGAGCCGCTGTGGCCGGAGATCGTGGCCGCGATCGTCCGCGCGACCGCCCGCGCCTGACGGGGTCAAGAAGCCGTCAATAACGGAGGCCGGGGCGTACGGAACTCGTCCGCGCGTCCCGCGTGACGCGCCCGCGCGGGGTGCCATGGGGCATGCGTACTGAAGGACGGCTGGTCGGCGGATTCGGCTTCCCGCTCGGTTGCGTGGCGGTGGTGGCGGCTGCGCTCGCGGCGAAGCTCGCTAGTGCGTACCCCGGTTATGCCGTGGTGGCCGTCGCGATCGCGGTCGGCGCAGTGGCAGTGATCACGACTCCCCTCGCGGCGGGCGGGGCGGCGGCGGTGGGCTGGGCGGTGCTTTCCGGCTTCGTCTACAGCCGGGCCGGGGATCTGGTTTTCACCGCGGCGACCGGCTGGGTCGCGGTGATCTTGGCTGGTGCGGCGGGGTTCGGGCTCGCCGCCGGCACCGGGTGGCGCGCGGTCCGGCGGGAGCGTCCGGCGGTCGCGGAGGCTGTCGTGCCGACGCCGCGGAAGGCGGTCGAATCGGGCCACCGCCGGGTGGCGTCACTCTGAAATGGCTCGCCAAGGTGCGGGAAGGGCGCCAGGCTGACGGGGTATCACGTCGTCACCTTCGGAGGTCAGCCATGAGTGAAGCGCAACCGGCACCCAGCGACGGGGAGGGCGACGTCAAGCGGAAGTTCCGCGAGGCGCTGGAGCGGAAGCAAGCCAAGGCGCGGGACGGGGCCGCGCACGAGAACGGCGGGCAGCAGAGCCAGCACGCGCACGGGCCTGCCGCCAACAAGCGGACTTTTCGGCGGAAGAGCGGCTGATCGCCGCTCCTCGGCTCGGGCACCCCGAAGCCCGATTGTGACTACGGTTTTGGCTTCGTATCGGGGTGCGGGGGTGGTGTGGGCGCCTCGATCGTTGGGTGCACCGGCTGCGGTGTCGTAGGCGGCGGGGCTAGCGCCCCAATGTGGCATTGGGTGCATGTCACGCACCCAATGTGGCGTTCGGTGCGTAGGACGCACCCAATGCCACATTGGGGCGGCACCCGGAGCGGCGGCCGAGCGGGTCGTGAGGGGAACCCTGAAGGAATCAGAGTTCCCCTCACGGACGTTCGCGGAGCTACACCGTGAGGATCGAGCGCAGGCGGCCGACGTCGGTCATCCGGCGTTCAGCGAGGCGGTCGGCAGCGGCGGCGGGAGGTACGCCGTCGGCCTTCGCCAACTCGTACACCGCCTTCGTGGTGTCGAAGATGGCCGCTGTTTTGCGCTGAGCGCGGGCGAAGTCGAAGCCGTGGCGTTCGTCGTCCACCTGGATTACGCCGCCCGCGTTCACCAGGTAGTCGGGGGCGAACAGGATGCCGCGGTCGTCAAGGAGCTTGTCGACGCCGGGGTGCGCGAGCTGGTTGTTCGCCGCGCCGCAGACGATTCGGGCGCGCAATGCGGCTACCGTCTCGTCGGTGAGCACGCCGCCCATCGCGCAGGGGGCGAAGACGTCCAGTTCGGTCCCGATCATGGTGTCCACATCGGACACCACCTCGACCTCCGGGTACGCCGCGCGGGTGCGTTCCACCGCGCCGGGCGCGACATCGGTGATCACCACGTGCGCGCCTGCCTCGACGAGATGGCCGACGAGGATGTGGCCGACCTTGCCGACACCGGCGACGCCGACGCGGCGGCCGGTCAGTTCGGGCACGCCCCACACCTGGTCCGCCGACGCGCGCATTCCCTGGTACACACCGAAAGCAGTGAGCACCGACGAGTCGCCCGCGCCACCGTCCTCGGGGGAACGTCCGGTGACGTGCCGGGTCTCGCGGGCGACCACGTCCATGTCGCGCACGTACGTGCCCATGTCGCAGGCGGTGATGTAACGGCCGCCGAGTGATTCCACGAAGCGGCCGTACGCGCGCAGAAGCGCTTCGGACTTCAACGTGTTCGGGTCGCCGATGATGACGGCCTTGCCGCCGCCGAGATCGAGGCCGGCGAGTGCGTTCTTGTACGCCATTCCTTTGGAGAGCGCGAGAACGTCGTCGAGGGCGGCGTCCTCAGTGGCGTAGGGGTAGAACCGGGTGCCGCCGAGGGCCGGGCCCAGAGCGGTGGAGTAGATGCCGATGATGGCTTTCAGCCCGCTGGCCTCGTCGTGGCAGAACACGACTTGTTCATGGCCGCTGTGCCGGCCGAACACGCCTTCGGTCACGGTGGTGACTCCTTTGTCTCCCACGCGGCTCGTGGCCGCGCAAATGTGTGAACGGTGCGCACCGGGAGACGAGGGTTGCCCGTCCCGCAGTGCACACCGCCAACCTACTTCGCCGTTCTCCAGGCCACCACCCGCGTCCCGGGAGCTTCACCCCAGATCCGCGACAGCTTCCCGAAGTGTGGAAATCGCGGTCTCGAGTTGTTCATCCGACAGGTACGGCGCGGGCCCGAACCGAAGGTATTGGCCCCGGCTGTCGGTCCGCACGCCGCGCGCGGCCAGGCGTTCGCACAGTTGCCCGGCGACGGGGCTGCGCAGCGAGAGGAAGCCGCCGATGCCGTCGAGCGGCGTCTCGCGGTCGCGGGTGACGACGTCGTCCGGGAGGCCGAGACTGTCGAAGCAGCTGGCCAGCAAGCCGACTTGGTGCTGCGAAACCTCGCGCAGGAACTCGGCGGTGAGCCCTTGCTCGGCGAAGAATTGCTGCACTCGCACGCCGCGGTAGTGGCTCGACGGGTCGTAAGTGGCTCCGGCGAACCGGTCGCCGCCGGGTGCGTACGCGACTTCGTCCGGCCGGCGTTCGTCGGCGAGTGCGCCGAATTCCGCGTACCAGCCGGTAATCACCGGGCGCAGTTCCTGGGCGTGCGCGGGCAGGCGCAGGAAGCAGTTGCCCTCGCCGAGCTGCAGGTACTTGTAGCCGCCGCCGAGCACCCACGCGTTGGTGAGGCCGAAGTCGTGCAACGGGAACGGGACCGCGCCGACCGCGTGGTAGGCGTCGACGACCAGTTCGACCGAGCGGCTCCGGCAGGTTTCGGCCAGATGCGCGAGGCCCGGCACGATCCACGACGTCTCGAACAGCACCGCCGACGTGAGCACCGCGGCAGTGCGGTCGTCGACCTGCTCGGCGAGCCGTTCGGCCAACGTCGCGACCGGCGCGGCGGGCACGCGGACGACCTCGACGCCCTCCTCGGCCAACCGGGTGAGCTGGCGGCGCAGAGTGTGGAATTCCCCGTCCGTGGTCACCAGCCGCGGCCGCTTCCGCAGCTCGATCGCGGACAGGAACCGCAAGACGAGTTCGTGCGTGTTCTGGCCGAGCGCGTAGTCGCCGTGCGGATCGGACAGCCACTGCCGGAACCCGTTCCGCAGTTCGCCGGCCTTCGCGAACGCCCGGCCCCACTTCTCGTCCACCTCCTCCGCGGCGTCGGCGAACGCTTCGCGCAGCCCCTCTTCGGCGACGTCCGGCCAGGCCTGGTGCGAATGCGCGGACAGCAGCAGCCGGTCGGCGACGCGGAACCGCGAGTAGTGCGGGGCGAGCGCGTTTTCCTTGGCGCGCAGGGATTCCACAGTGGTCACAGCCGGCTCCGGACGGCCCACAGGTCCGGGAACATCGGGTTGAACAGCGTGGTGCGCAGGTAGGTCGCGCCGGACGAACCGCCGGTGCCGGTCTTGTCGCCGATCGTGCGTTCGACCATCTTCACGTGCCGGTAGCGCCATTCCTGAAGGCCCTCGTCGAGGTCGACCAGCGCCTCGGCGAGCACCGACGGGCCGCCGTCGTCGTGGTAGACCTTCAGCAGCACTTCCTGCAGTTCCGGCGACGGCTCCAGCGGACGGCTCACGTCGCGGTCGGTGGCGACCGGGTAGCCCTTTCCGGACAGATAGGCCAGGAACGAATCGAACACCGACGGGCGGCGCATCGCGTCGGCGATCCGCGTGCGCTGCTCGCCGCCGTCCGGGTAGTGCGCGAAGACGCGCTCGTCGCGGCGGCCGAGCACCGCCTCCAGTTCGCGGAACTGGCCGGACTGGAAGCCGCTCGAAGCGTCGAGGCGGGCGCGGAAGCTGGTGAACTGGCTGGGCGTCATCGTCTCCAGCACGTCGATCTGCGCGACCACCACCTTCAGCACGGTCAGGATGCGGCGCAGCGTGCGGATCGAATGCGCGGTGTTGCCCGCCTCCAGGTTCTCTTGCAGGAACGCGGCCTCGTGCAGGATCTGCTTGAACCACAGTTCGTAGACCTGGTGGATCACGATGAACAGCAGTTCGTCGTGTTCGTCCGAGCGCGGGCGCTGCGCGGCCAGCACCTCGTCGAGCGCCAGATAGGACGTGTAGCTGAGCGCGGCTTGCGTGTCGTCGGTTCCGGTCATCGGGTTCCTCATCTCGTGGACAGGGTTCGGTCGAAGTGGCGCTGAGCGGGTGGCGCGAGCGCCGAGTACAGGTCGTGGAACAACGCGACCGCCGCCGCCCGGATCTCGGGCTCGGGGATCAGTTCAGACGGTAGCTCCGGGTCCAGCGAAGGGAATTCCCGGTAGGTGTGCACCAGTCTGGTCCGCACGGCAAACGCTCGCGCGTCGCCGAGGTCGCGCGGGCAGTCCCCGAATTCGGCCACGAACGCGGCGTACCGGGCGGACAGTCCGTCGAGGTCCCAGGCCCGTCCGGCGAGCCGGCGCACGTCCAGCGCGGCGGACGGGGTGCCGAGCATCAACCCGGCGTGTTCGGCGACCTCGAGTTCGGTGAGCAGGGCGAGCACCTCGGCCTCGCGGTCGTGCGGGGCGAGCCAGGTGCCGTCCTGGACCGGGCCGAACCCGAGGAAGCGCAGCCGCCGCACCAATCGTTCGCGGGACTTGCGCCGGGTTTCCGGAATGTTCTGCCACAGCACGGTCCAGGTCCCGGCCGGTTCGTCCCGGCGGCCGAGGCCGAAGATCCGCCGGTCGCCGTCGTCGAGCAGGGCGACCGTGCGCGCGGTCAGCGAATAGTGCACCAGCCTGCCCTCGCGGTGCCGGGACAGCAGGCCGCGGCGCACCAGCCGGGTCAGCGCGATCCGGGCCGCTCCGTCGGAGAAGCCCAGCTCGTGCAGCAGCGCGACGAGCCCGCCGGACCACACACGCCTGCTCTCGCGCGGGCGCACGTAGCTCCCCAGCAGCGTCATCACGAGCTCCTGGGGCGTGCGGGCGGGTTCGGTGTCGGGCACGAGGCAACTCTATACACCTCAGCCCGCTGCGGTGTAGCTTTCGGGAGTGAGCAGTTTTTCCGACCGAGTCGTCGTGGTCACCGGCGGCACTCGCGGCATCGGCGCGGCCGTCGCCGAGCGGTTCCGCAGTGCGGGTGCGACCGTGCACTCCCCCGGCCGAGCCGAATGCGATGTGACCGACGAGGCCGCCGTCCGTGCGTACTTCGCCCAGCTCGGACCGGTCGACGTGCTGGTCAACAACGCGGGAGTGTCCTCGAGCGCGCCGCTGGCGAAGACGGGCCTCGACGACTGGCGCGGCCAGTTCGAGGTGAACGCGACCGGCGCGTTCCTGTGCACGCGGGGGGTGCTGGCGGGGATGCGCGAACGCGACTTCGGGCGGATCGTCACGGTCGCGTCGACCGCGGGCCTGGCCGGCGCGCGCTACACCTCGGGCTACACCGCGTCGAAGCACGCGGCGGTCGGTTTGATGCGCGCGGTGGCGGCGGAGGTGGCTGGCACCGGCGTCACGTCGAACGCGGTGTGCCCGTCGTTCGTGCGCACCGACATGACCGCGGCTTCGGTCGCCCGGATCCGCGAACGGACCGGCCGCGACGAGGCCGGCGCGGAAGCCGCGCTCGCCGCTGCCTCCCCGCTCGGACGGCTGCTCGAACCCGGCGAAATCGCGTACGCCGTGGAGTTTTTCGCCGCCCCGGAGGCGGCCGCGATCAACGGACAGACCCTCGTACTCGACGGTGGAGGAATCCAGAAATGAGCCCGTTCCGCGCCAGTGTCCCGCTCACGAAATCGTGGGAGCACTTCGAGTTCACGGTGGACGACGGGGTCGCGACGGTGACCTTCGACCGTCCGGAAAAGCTCAACGCGCTCACTTTCGACGTCTACGCCGATCTCCGCGACCTCGTCGCCGAATTGCCGCACCGGGGCGACGTGCGGGTGCTGGTGCTCACCGGAAAGGGCCGCGGTTTCTGCTCGGGCGGCGACGTCGAGGAAATCATCGGCGAACTCCAGAAAATGGACACCGCGGAACTGCTCGAATTCACCCGGATGACCGGCGCGGTGGTGAAAGCCATGCGCGAAACGCCGATCCCGATCATCGCGGCGGTCAACGGCGTCGCGGCCGGCGCCGGTTCGGTCCTCGCGCTGGCGAGCGATTTCCGGCTGCTGGCCGAATCGGCGAAGTTCGCGTTCCTGTTCACGAAGGTCGGCTTGGCCGGCGCGGACATGGGTTCGGCGTACCTGCTGCCGCGCCTGGTCGGCCTCGGGCGCGCGACGGAATTGCTGATGCTGGGCGACAAACTCCCCGCCGCGCGCGCCGAAGCCATCGGACTGGCGAACCGCGTGGTGCCGGACGCCGAACTGGCCGGCGAGGCCGCCGCGCTGGCGCGACGGCTCGCGGACGGTCCGGCGTTGGCGTACTCCACCACGAAGGTGCTGCTGACCCGCGAACTCGACAGCGACCTCGGCAGTTCGATCGAACTGGAAGCCATCACGCAGGCGCTGCTGATGACGGCCAAGGACCACAAGGAGTTCTACGCCGCCTGGGCCGCGGGCCGCAGTCCGCAGTGGACTGGTCGCTGATCAGGCCCTGGTCACCGAGACCTGGAGTTCCGTCACCCAGTCGTCGCGGTTCTCCGGGCACTCCAGGTTGACCTCGCGGGGGTAGCCGGTCGACCGGTAGCCGTTGGCGTCGATCCAGCGGGCCAAGGCCTGGGCCGCCGGGTCGACGGTCTCCATGGAACCGCGGTGCACGACGGCCGCCGCCTGATCCAGCGGCGGCAGGTCGAGGACCCGGACGTCGCCGTCCCGCAGCGGTGCGGAAACCTCGACGGCGGCGTGGACGACGACCTTGCCGTCGCCCTCCGGGACGTCCTCGTAATAGGCCACTCCGGGTCCGGTGCACGCGATTCCCGCCGCCTCCAGCCGCCGGGAAAGCTCGGCGTAGAGCGGTCCGATGACGGGACCGATGTCCTCGGGCTCGAAGCTCGCGGCGATCGCGGTCAGCTCCGCCACTCGCACGGCGGGGACGCTCTTGACGACGACGTCGTTCTCGGGCATGTGCCCCTCGCTTTCGATCGCTCGGAGCCTCGCCTCGACCCGGACCAGCCGGGCCGCCGCGGCCGCCATCGCCGTCTCCAGATCGGCCCGCCGCAGCCGCAGCATCGCACCCAGCTGCTCAGTGGTGACCTTCTCGTCGAGGATCGCCTGGACCTGCTGGAGGGTGAAGCCGAGATCCTTGAGCGCGATGACGCGGTTGAGGCGCGCCAGCTGGGCGGCGGCGTAATAACGGTAGCCGGTGGCGGGGTCGACGTGGGCGGGGCGCAGCAGTCCGGTCGCGTCGTAGTGCCGCAGCATGCGGACCGAGACGCGGCCGTGCCGGGCGAAGTCTCCGATAGTGAACATGACGTCTTAAAGCTGACCGCCTGACACGGTGTGAGAGTCAAGCACCCTGATCAGAGATCCGTGTAAGCGATCGCGTTCTCCTCCAGCGAGCCGAACCACAACCGCCCGTGATACTCCCGGATCCCCACCAGCAGGTGGAATCCCGGGATCTCGCCGCGCAGTTCCCGCGCCACCGCGCCCTCCGGGGTGACCGCGACCGCGCCCACCCGGCGTTTCGGAGCGGGCTGCAGGGAATCCGGCAACGCGCGCACCGCCGTCCGGACCGGCGCGGGCAGGCGGCGCACGACGTCGAGGGCACGGATGCGCGGGCTCGCCTCGGTGATCCAGATCAGCCCGTCCGAACCGGTCGCGATGTTGTCCGGGAAGCCCGGCAGGTCGTCGATCAGGACGTCGCGGTCGCCCGCGCGCGGTCCGGTCAGCCAGACCCGGCTGACCCGGCACGCACCGGTTTCGGCGACCGCCACATAGGACTCGTCCGGCGGCAGCGCGACGCCGTTCGCGAACTGGAGACCGTCGGCGAGCAGGTCGATGTGCCCGTCCGGCGTGCGGCGCAGCAGCCGTCCGCCCGCGGTCTGTTCGATGAGGTCGTCGCGCCAGTTGTCGATGCCGAAGCGGCGCGAGGAATCGGTGAAGTAGACCGTTCCGTCGGCGGCCACCGCGGCGTTGTTGCAGAACACGAAGTCCAGCCCGGCTCCGGACGTCGCGAGGGTCGTGGTCTCGCCGCCGGCCAGCGGCATGGTCAGCAAGCCCGCGCGGGCGTCGCAGATCAGCAGTTCGTCGTCGCCGTACAGCTCCAGCCCGAGCGGGCGGCCGCCGGTGTCGCCGATCAGGTCGATCCGCCGTCCGTCGGGCGAAACGCGCAGGATCCGGCCGTCGTCGACGCCGGTGTAGACCCGGCCCTCGGCGTCCACGACCACGTCCTCCGGACCGTGCCCGTTCACCGGCACGATCGCGACCTCACCGAACTGCACGCCGGCCTCCTACCGGTAGCTGAGCAGCCGCGCGTTCTCGCCTTCGAGATGCGGATGCTCGTTGAAGGACAACAGGTTCACGCCGCCGCGGCCGGACGTCAGCTTCGTGATGCCGGTGTTCACGGTGACGCGGTTCAGCTTCAGCAGCCCCGGTCCTGGCGTGCCCAGCAACGAGCCCGCGACCGCGCCCAGCACGCCGCCGGAGGTGAACACGAGCCCGTTCTCGCCCTTGCCGAGCGAGCCGGCGAGCTCGGCCAGCGCCGCCGTGCAGCGGCCGAGGAAAACCGGCCAGCTTTCCGTGCACGGGCCGCTGTCGCCGGAGTCGACCCACGCGGTCAGCGCGGCGTCCAGCAACCGCTGGTACTCGCGCGAATCCTGTTGCGGCGCACCGCCCGCGTGGTGCCGCGCGATGTCGACGTGGTCGTATTCGTTCCAGCGTTCGTCCTCGACCACCGGCACGTCGCAGCCGAGGGCCTTCAACGCCGTCGCCGCGGTGTCCCGCTGGCGGGCCAGCGTTCCCGAGCGCACCTGCGCGAACTCGACGCCGCGCCGTTTCAGCTCCGCGCCGACCACTGTGGACTGTTCGAAACCCAGCGGCGACAACGCGTCGTAATCCGCCGCGCCGAACGACGCCTGGCCGTGCCGGATCAGGTAGATCGCACCCATTTATGCCGTCCCGTCAGGCAAACATCCGTAGCAACCGGCCAGGAGCCAAGCGTACCGCGAGACTCAGCGGCACCCAGGGCCACGAAGGCACGTACGCGCGCTTCGGCTCCGCTTCGATCGCCTTGACCAGCGCGTGCGCTCCGGCTTCGGCCGACACCATCAGCGGATTGCGTTTGGTCGAGCGGGCGGTCATCTCGGAACTGATGTAGCCGGGCCGCACGTCGGTGACCGTGATGCCGTGGCCGCTCAGCTCCAGCCTCGCCCCCTCGGCGAACGCGGAGATCCCGGCCTTCGACGCGGAGTACGCGGTGAGGTTCCGGGGAAAACCGCGCAGCGCCATGAACGACGAGATCACCGCGAGATGCCCGTCGCGCTGCTCGCGGAAGATGCCCGCCGCCGCCTCGATCTGGGCCACCGCGCCGACAAGGTTGGTCTCGAGGGTCTGCCGGTTGGCGTCGAACCGTCCCGCGCCGACCGGCTGTCCCTTGCCCAGCCCGGCGTTGACGACGACGCGGTCGAGCCTGCCGAGTTCCGCCCGGAATTCCTCGAACACCTGGAAGACGCGGTCGTGCTCGGTGACGTCGAGCGCGCGCGTGACGACAGTGATCCCCGGGTACGCGGCACGCAGCTCCGCCGCCAGATCGTCGAGCCGTTCGGTGCGCCGGGCGCAGAGCGCGAGATTGCGGCCGCGAGCGGCGAACTGCCGGGCCATTCCCTCGCCGAGACCGGAGCTGGCTCCGGTGATCAGGATGTTCTGCCGCAAGACCATGCCCGGAGCCTACCCGCTGGTAACCATTCGGGCGGTCCGGTGTGACAGCGTCGCCGGCGCGGTTCCCGGCGGCCGGGACTGTCCAGTCGGCACAGCGGAAGCCGAAGGAATTTCGCCATTCCCGCGGCTGGAGGTATGCGGATCCGGCGCGGATGACCGGTGGCCCGGCCTCTGGGGGCATGCCGGGCCACCGGTTCCGGGCGCGGCCGCCGGCCGGGCGCGGGGCGCGGTCCGCGCTGCCGGGGCCGAGGCTCCGGACGCGCCGGGGGCGGCGCGTTCCGTCCTGGCCATGGAAGCGCGACCGCGCAGGTCACGGCAATGGTTGCCAGTTGCCAGTACTAGCCCGTTCGTCCGAATGGCACGGCGGTACAACCTGGTGGGGCGGCTGCTACCGTGCCTGTGTCGGGCTCGGCACGGTCGGTTACCAGCGGGGGCGGGCGGCGGGACATGACGCAGCGGCATGCGGACCACGCCGGTCCGGACACCGACGGAGGTGCCCGGACCGCGTTCGCGAGCGCGCTGCGCGCCGCGATCGGAGCGAGCGGGCTTTCTCTGGACCGGATCCAGGCAAGGCTGCGCGCGCGAGGCGCGACGGTCAGCGTCACCGCGCTCAGCTACTGGCAGTCGGGCAAACGCCAGCCGGAACGAGCCGGGTCGCTCTCCGCGGTGCGGGTGCTGGAGGAAATCCTCGACGTCCCCGACGGCGCGCTGCTCGGCTTGCTGCCGCCGCCCCGTCCGCGCGGCGCGAGCAAGCGGGACCGGGCGGGCGAGGAACCGGTCACCTTCACCCGCGAGATCCTGCAGCCGCTGCTGGAACGCGTCGGCGCGCCCGACGCGCTGGACCAGCAGCACCAGCTGAAGCTGATCGGCCTGCACGACCGCTGCGACATCGCGGCCGACGGCGGGCAGCTCTCGGTCACCTCGCGCGCGGTCTTCCAGTCCGGTGCGGACGGTCAGGACCGCTGGCTGCTGGTGTACGCACAGGGCGACGCGACGGCGGTGCCCGACTTGCAGCCGGTGCGCAACTGCCGCGTCGGACGCGCCGAAGTGGACGACGACCACGGCATCCTGGTAGCCGAACTGCTCTTCGACCGCGCGCTGGAACGCGGCGAAACGCACCTCATCGAGTACACCCTGCGCAACTCCGGGCCGCCGTATCCGCAATGCCGGGCCACGCACTACCGGGAATTCCGCCGCCCGGTCCGCGAGTACCTGCTGGAGATCCGCTTCGACCCGACCGCGGTGCCCGCCCGGTGCTGGCAGTACGCGAACGCCACCGACGAAGCCCCCGCCCGGCGCCGGCTGCGGCTCGACAGCGGCAATGGCGTGCACGCGATCGCGCTGGACTTCGGGCCGGGGATCTTCGGCATCGGCTGGGGTTCGTGAGCCGACCGTCGTGTCGGCACGAGGCATCCCGGCGGCCTCGCTGTCCGAACTGGACCAGCTCGTCGCGGCCGGACCGGCACCGCCGGGTCCCGACCGAAATCCGCGCCCTCCTCGGATCCCCGCGTGCAGAGCTTCTTCCCCTGACCGCGCTCAGCTCAGCTTGGTCCGCAGCACCTTCCCAGTCGCGTTGCGCGGCAGTTCGTCCAGGAATTCCACATCCCGCGGCACCTTGTAGCGCGCCAGGTTCGCCTTCACGTACTCGCGCACGCCGTCCTCGTCGAGCGTCGATCCCTCGGCCCGCACCACGAACGCCTTGAGCCGCTCGCCGAAGTCCGGGTCCTCGACGCCGATCACCGCCGCCTCGAGAACGTCTTCACGCTCCACCAAGAGGTTCTCCACCTCGATCGGGAACACGTTCTCCCCGCCGGAGACGATCATTTCGTCGTCGCGGCCGTCGATGAACAGCAGGCCGTCTTCGTCGAAGTGGCCGACGTCGCCGCTGGAGAGCAGGCCGTCGATGATTTCCTTGTTGCGGCCGTCTGTATAGCCGCCGAAGCTGAGCCCGCTGCCGACGAACACCCGCCCGGTCACGTGCGGCTCGGTGATCTTGTTGCCGCGTTCGTCGTACAGCGCGACGCGACAGCCGACCGGCGCGCGGCCGACCGTGCCCGGCGCGCGCTTCCAGTCCTCCGGCGTCGCGACCGTCGCCACCGCGACTTCCGTGGAGCCGTACAGGTTGTGCACGACGTCGCCGAATTCCTCGTTCGCCCGGTTGCCGAGATCCGGCGACAGCGCGGACCCGGCGACGAAGATGATCCGCAGGCACGAGGTGTCGTACCGGTCGCGGACCTCCTTCGGCAGGTCGACGATCCGCTGCAACATGGTCGGCACCAGGACGAGCGCGGTGCACCGATGCGCGGCGACGCCCTTCAGCGTGGCCTCCGGGTCGAACTTCCGGCGCATCACCACCGTGCAGCCGAGCGCGAAGCTGAGGATGAACTGCGACAGCCCGGTGCCGTGGAACAGCGGCGCGCCCATGAACGTCGCTTCGCCGGAGCGCAGCGGGATGCGGTCGAGGAACTGCGCCGACGCCAGCGCGGACGTGTGCGGTCGCGGCGCGCCCTTGGGAGTGCCAGTGGTGCCGCTGGTGAGCAGCACGAAACCGCCGGGTTTGGCGGGCGCGGGCAGCGGGCGGTCGTCGGTGCTGGCGATGATCTCGGCGAGCACCGGGATCTCGTGCCCGCCCGGTTCGTCCACCCAGGCCAGGTAGCGGTCGACCGTGCCGGCGCTGTCGTCGATCGCGTCGAGCAGGCCGGTGAACTCCTGGTCGTAGACGAGCGCGGTGACGCCCTCGCGCTTGGCGACGTCGGCGAACTGCGGTTTGGCGAAGCCGGTGTTCATCAGCAGCAGCCGCGCGCCGAGCTTGCCCGAGGCGGCCATCGTGAGCACGAGCCCGCGGTGGTCGCGGCACAGCGCGGCGATCACCGAACCGGGGCCGAGCCCGCGCTGCGACCAGGCTCGGGCGAGCGCGTTGGACTGGTCGTCGAGCTGTTTGAAGGTGAGCGGGCCGAGGTCGTCGACGATCCCGACGGCCGTCGAATCGCGCCGGGCCGCGATGTGGTTCGCGCCGGCGAACGGGCCGTACTTGCGGATCGCGACGAGAGAGCGCAGGCCCTCGTCGAGCCGGGGGAACGGCACCAGCCCGGCGCGGCGCATCACCTCGACGCTGCGCACGGTCTCGGTCAGCTTGCCTGCCACCTGGCCGGCCAGCTCGGCCACACTCATCCGGGCACCTCCATTGCTGCTGCGGGAGCGCCCACGCCGACGGACTCCGTACCGCCGGTATGGGAGTTACTCGACAGTAAAGCAAGGCCCGCCCGCGCACCAGTGCCCGGCCGGGGAGGAAATCTCCGGTACCGGTCACGGACGGTCTGTGAAGGGCCCCTCGCGGGAATCCGAGTCCGTCGAGGGGCCCTTCACAGACCGCTGAGCGTCCGGTGCGCGGAAATTGTCGGTGCCGGTCCGCACAATGTGACGGTGCAGGTGATCACCGGCCGGGAGGAGGACTCCGGCTACACGATCGAGGGCCCCGCGGGGACCCTCCGCGGGCTTTCGCGCGCCGACTGGGCCGACGAGGTGCGCCGGCTCGAGGCAGCCGAGAGCCCGCGCTGGGTGCTGCCCTCGGCCGAGGAGATCTATCCCACGCTGATCAAGGCCGGGGTGCGGCTGGGCCGGTGCTACGACCTGTCGCTCGCCGAAGGGCTGCTGCTCGCCTACGAGGGCCGGGAGGGCGAATCGCGCAGCCTGCGGGCGGCGTGGGCGCGGGCGAACGGGGAGGAACCGCCCGACGACGGCCCGGCCTTCGGCGAGGACGTGCAGCCCACGCTGTTCTCCCCGCGCGGCCCTGGCCTGCCGCCGGGCGTCACCGTCGTCGCCGCGGCCCGGCGCGTGCTGGCCGAACAAGAGAAACGCGTCGCCGCCACCGAGGCCCCCGCTCGGATGCGGCTGCTGCTCGCGGCCGAATCGGCCAGCGCCCTGGCCGCCGCGGAAATCTCCGCCGCCGGGCTCCCCTGGCGCGCCGATCGGCACCTGCAGTTGCTGGAAGAACGCCTGGGCCCGCGCGTACCCGCTGGTCAACGTCCGAAAGCCCTCGTCGACCTCGCCGCGAAGATCTCCGCGGCGCTGGGCGGGCGGCCGGTCAATCCCGACTCGTCAGCCAGCGTCGTCCGCGCACTGGCCAGGGAGGGCATCGAAATCCCGGCGGCGCGGAAGTACCTGCTGCAAGACATCGATCATCCCGCGGTCGCACCGCTGCTGGAGTACAAGGAACTGTCGCGGCTCCACTCGGCCAACGGCTGGGCGTGGCTGGACGAATGGGTCGCCGACGGACGCTTCCGCCCGCACTACGTGGTCGGCGGCGTGGTGTCCGGCCGCTGGGCCACCCGGGGCGGCGGGGCGCTGCAGATCCCGCGCGCGCTGCGTTCGTGTGCGTCCGCGGACCCCGGCTGGAAACTCGTGGTCGCCGACGGGGCGCAACTGGAGCCGCGTGTCCTCACCGCCTTGTCCGGCGACCGCCGCCTTGCCGAAGTCGCCGCGGCCACCGATCTGTACGCCCGTTTGGCGGAGGCGCTGTTCTCCGGCACCCGCTACGTCCCGCTCCGCCCTGGGGATACCCGAGACGACCGTTCCCGCGCGAAGATCGCGATGCTGTCCGCGATGTACGGCGGCACCTCCGGCGAGGCCGGGCCGCTGCTCGCGTTGCTGCGTCAGCGTTTCCCGGACGCAGTGTCCTATGTGGAACACGCCGCCGCGGCGGGCGAACGGGGCGAACGAGTCCGGTCTCGGCTGGGCCGTACTTCTCCTGCTCCGTCTGCTGCTTGGCGCGCCCTGACCGGCGGGCTCACCGAGGACGAGGCGACGGAAACCCGGGCGCGGCGGGCGTCGCGCAGTTGGGGCCGGTTCACGCGGAACTTCGTGGTGCAGGCGAGTGCGGCCGACCTGACGGCGGTCCTGCTGGCCACTTTGCGCGGCCGGCTTCCTGAACCGGCGCATCTGGTGTTCTTCCTGCACGACGAGGTGATCGTGCACGCACCCGCCGAACTGGCGGACGAAGTCGCGGAGATCGTGGAGACCGCGATTCAAGAAGCGGCTCGGCTGGTCTTCGGGGAGGCGTGCCCGGTGCGATTTCCCATGGACGCGAAATCGGTGGACAATTATGCGGAGGCGAAGTGATCAGCTGACTCATCTTCCCCACCCACCACATGGGCGAGGCCGAGAAATCCTTTTGGCGGAGCACAGTGTTGCCGTCGGTGGCGCTCACCGCGGCGCGTTCCACCGCAAAGGCGCTATCCACCAGGCGACACTGATCAGTACCTTCGTGCTCCATGGCGGGGAGAAAAGGAAAAAAGAAAACCGGCAGCCTCTGGAGCTTTCTGGCTTTTATCGCGGTCATCGCCCTCTGGGCGGTCCCGGCGATCGGGCCGGGCGTCATCGCGGTCCTGTCGGCCTTCGTAGTGCTGTACGGCCTCTTTCAAGCACCGACCTGGTGTTGCGCGCCCACCCGGAAAAACGAGTTCTGCCGCAACAACGCCAGTGGAATCCTCCTCGGGTGCCATATCCGGCAGCACAAATGGCAGAAGCTCAAGATGGCGTTCAAGGAGCAAGCACCGGCGAAAGCGCTCCGGAGAATGCTCGGCAACGTGAACGGAGTGGCGGCCTCGCTGTCCGCCGTCGCGGGCACGGTGTCAGCCAGCGCCGCCACCGTCACGCTCCTGGCGAAGTGATCGCTAGGCCAGCGCCACGTCCAGCGCCTTGGTGATCCGCTTCAACGACACCGGATGCGCCGTCCCCAAGGTCTGCGCGAAGAAGCTCACCCGAAGCTCCTCGATCATCCACCGCACCTCCGCCAGCGCGGGCGACGACGTCCCCGGCGGCAAAGCGGCCACCGCGTCTTCGTACTCCTTCGTGATCCACGCGACGTCCGCCATCCGCTGCAGGTCACGCGTCTGTTCCAGCGGCAGCTTCTCCAGCCGCCGCTCGATGCCGCGCAGATACCGGACCACGTTCGGCAGCCGGGCCGCACCCGTTTCCGTCACGAAGCCCTTGTGCACCAAGCCGTCCAGCTGCCGGCGGATGTCCGCCAGCGACTCGGCCGGGCCGCGGGTGTCCGACAGGCGCGTTTCGACGTCGATGGCCGCGCGCAGGATCCGCTCGACCTCCGTCAGCACCTCCAGCACCTTCGGGTTCAACCCGGCCCGCACCTTCTCCAGCAGCGCCGCGAAACCCGCCTCGTCCCAGACCGGGCCGCCCGCCGAGGCCATCAGCGCGTCGACCGCGCAGTCGACGCAATCCTCCAGCAGGCCCGCGACGCTGCCGTGCGGATTGCGGTTCAGCACGAGCTTCGAGGAGTTCGACAGCGACCGCGTAATGAACTTCATCGGCGAGTTCAGGTTCAGCCGCAGCATCCGCCGCGTGCCGGACCACATCGCGTGCTGCTGTTCGGCGGGCGTGTCGAGCAGCCGCACGGCCACCGACGCGCCCTCGTCGACCAGCGCCGGATACGCCTTCACGTCGTGTCCGCGCCGGGTCGACGCGAACACCTTCGGCAGCTCGCCGAACGACGGCTGCACCAGGCCGGCCTTCTCGATGCTGTTGGCAGCCTTGGAAATCGTCTCTCGCACGCGCGGCGCGAGACGGCGCTTCAGCTCGTCCAGATCCTTGCCCTCGGCCACCCGCTTGCCGCGCTCGTCCACCACGCGGAAGGTGATCCGGAGGTGGTCCGGCACCGTCGAGAGGTCCCACGCCGAATGCGGGATGTCGATGCCGCGCATGGCGTGCAGCTCGTCGCCGAGGATGTCGAGCAGCGGACCGTCCGAAGGGGACATTCGCGTCAACGCGTCGGCAGCCGTGTCCGGAGCCGGGACGAAGTTGCGCCGCAACGCTTTCGGCAGCGATTTGATCAGCTGCGTCGCCAGTTCGCCGCGCAGGCCGGGCACCTGCCAGTCGAAACCGTCCGGCGTCACCTGGTTCAGCACCGGCAGCGGGATGTGCACGGTGACGCCGTCGGCGTCCGCGCCCGGTTCGAACTGGTAGGTCAGCTTGAAGACGTGCGTGCCCTGCGTCCACGAGTCCGGGTAGTCCGATTCGCGGACCGCGCCCGCGACCTCGTTGATGAGCATGGACTTTTCGAACGACAGCAGATCCGGCTCGGTCCGCCGCGCCTTCTTCCACCAGCTGTCGAAATGCCGCACGGACACGATGTCCTCGGGCACTCGCGCGTCGTAGAACTCGTACAGCGTCTGGTCGTCCACCAGGATGTCGCGCCGCCGGGCGCGGTTCTCCAGGTCCTCGACCTCGTCCAGCAGCGCGCGGTTCTCGGCGAAGAACCGGTGGTTCGTATGCCAGTCGCCCTCGACCAGCGCGTGCCGGATGAACATCGCGCGCGAGATCTCCGGGTCGATCCGGCCGTAGTTCACCCGCCGGTCGGCGACCAGCGGCACGCCGTACAGCGTCACCTTCTCGGTCGCCATCACCGCGCCCTGTTTGCGCTCCCAGTGCGGCTCCGAATACGAACGCTTCACGACGTGCTGCGCGAGCGGTTCGACCCAGTCCGGCTCGACCCGCGCGTTGACCCGGCCCCACAGCCGCGATGTCTCGACCAGTTCCGCCGACATCACCCAGCGCGGCTGCTTCTTGAACAGCGCCGAACCGGGGAACACCGAGAACCGGGCCCCGCGCGCGCCGAGGTAGTCGCCCTTCGCCGGGTCCTTGAGCCCGATGTGCGACAGCAGCCCGGAAATCAGCGCCGTGTGCACGTGCTGCGGTTCGGCGGGCGTGGTGCTGAGCGTGATGCCGAGCGGTTTGGCGAGCTGGCGCAGCTGGCCGAAGATGTCCTGCCACTCGCGGATCCGCAGGTAGTTCAGGTACTCGGTGCGGCACATCCGGCGGAACTGGTTGCCGGTCAGCGTCTTCTGCTGTTCGCTGACGTACTCCCACAGCTTGAGGTAGGAGAGGAAATCCGACGTCGGATCAGCGAATCGCGCGTGCTGCGCGTCGGCGGCCTGCTGTTTCTCCGCCGGCCGCTCGCGCGGGTCCTGAATGGACAGTGCCGCGGCGATGATCATCACCTCGCGCACGCAGCCGTTCCGCGCGGCCTCCAGCACCATCCGGCCCATCCGCGGGTCCACCGGCAGCAGCGCGAGCTTGCGGCCGACCTCGGTGAGTTTCGAGGAATCGCCGGTCTCGAACGCGCCGAGTTCCTGCAGCAGCTGCACGCCGTCGGTGACCTGGCGGCGGTCCGGCGGTTCCACGAACGGGAACGCGTTCATGTCGCCGAGGCCGAGCGACGTCATCTGCAGGATGACCGACGCCAGGTTCGTCCGCAGGATCTCCGGATCGGTGAACTCCGGCCGCGATTCGAAGTCCTCCTCGGAGTACAGCCGGATGCAGATGCCGTCCGAGGTACGCCCGCACCGGCCCTTGCGCTGGTTCGCCGACGCCTGCGAAACCGCCTCGATCGGCAGCCGCTGCACCTTCGTGCGATGGCTGTAGCGCGAGATGCGCGCGGTGCCCGGGTCGATCACGTACTTGATGCCCGGCACGGTCAGCGACGTCTCGGCGACGTTCGTGGCCAGCACGATCCGCCGTCCGGTGTGCCGCTGGAACACGCGGTGCTGATCGGCCGCGGACAGCCGCGCGTACAGCGGCAGCACCTCGGTGTTCCGCAGGTCCAGCCGGTTCAGCACGTCCGCCGTGTCCCGGATTTCGCGTTCGCCGGAGAGGAACACGAGGATGTCGCCCGGCGCCTCGCCGGACAGCTCCTGGACCGCCTCGGAGATCGCCTGCGTCTGGTCGCGGTCCGGGTCGTCCTCGGGATCGTCCGGGTCCACGAGAGGCCGGTAGCGCACCTCGACCGGATAGGTCCGGCCGGAGACCTCGACGATCGGCGCGTCGTCGAAATGCCGCGAGAACCGCTCCGGGTCGATGGTCGCCGAGGTGATGATCACCTTCAGGTCCGGACGGCGCGGCAGCAGCTGCTTGAGGTAGCCGAGGATGAAGTCGATGTTGAGGCTGCGCTCGTGCGCCTCGTCGATGATCAGCGTGTCGTACTGGCGCAGCATCCGGTCGGTCTGGATCTCGGCCAGCAGGATGCCGTCCGTCATCAGCTTGACCAGGGTGTCCTGGCCGGACTGGTCGGTGAACCGGACCTTGTAGCCGACCGTGTCGCCCAGTTCGGTCTTCAGCTCGCTGGCGATCCGGTCGGCGACCGTGCGCGCGGCGAGCCTGCGCGGCTGAGTGTGCCCGATCTGCCCGCGCACGCCGCGGCCCAGCTCGAGGCAGATCTTCGGCAGCTGCGTGGTCTTGCCCGACCCGGTCTCCCCCGCGACGATCACCACCTGGTGGTCGCGGATCGCGTCGCCGATCTCGCCGGAGAGCCTGCTGACCGGCAGCTCGGCGGGGTACTCGATCTTCGGCACGCTTTCGCGGCGCTGCTGCACGCGCAGCAGCGCCGTTTCGACGTCGGCGGCGATGCGCTCGGCCGTCTGCTGCTTGTCGCGAGACCGGCGCGCGCCGTCGAGACGACGGCGGAGCCGGTGCTCGTCGCGCAGCATCAATTCGGGCAGCTGGGCGCGCAGCTCTGCGTAGGGAGATGGAGTGGACATACTTGGGACGAGGATAGCCGTGCGTGACCGTCGTGGCTTCCGAATATGCCGCGAGCGACAGCCCGGGCTCCCCGGCTCACGGCGCCGGGACCGGACGCGGCCGGACGAGCTTGGCCGGAAGCAGCCAGGTCAGCCGGTCCGAGCGGAGCACGGCGAGCGGTCCGATCACGGCCAGGAGCAGCACGTACCCGGCGACGAACGGGGCCACTCGCGAGTCCAGCCCGGCCGCGGTCGCCATCGTCGCCAGGACGAGCGAGAACTCGCCCCGGGTGAGCACGATCAGGCCGATGTTCACGCCTTCCTGCCGGTCGAAGCCGTGCAGCCGGGCGGCGAACGCGCCGGCGGCGAGGTTCAGCACCAGGGTCAGCACGACCGCGGCGAGCACCGGGAGGACGACCGTGCCGACCGCGCCCGGGTCGATCGACAGCCCGAAGATGAAGAAGAACAACGCGCCGAACGCGTCCCGCAGCGGCAGCACCAGCTTGTGCACCCGCGGCGCGACCTGGGAATTGCCGAGCATCATGCCGACCATGAACGCGCCGATCGCGTCGGACACGCCCACCTCCTCCGCCACCGCGGCGCCGAGCACGGCCACGCCGACGAAGCAGACGGTGAGCAGTTCGTCGTCCGCCGAACCGAAGAGCCGCGACACGACCCGGCCGCCCCACCGGGCCAGCGCGGCGAGCACAAGCAGGAAGCCGAACGCCTTGCCGAAGTCGGCGAGCGCCGCGCCGAAGCCGTCCGCGCCGCTGAGCACCGGTTGCAGCAGCGCCAGGTACAGCGCGAGGAAGAGGTCCTCCAGCACGACGATGCCCATGATGAGGCGGGATTCCCGGTTGTTCATCCGCCGGGTTTCGAGCAGCAGTTTGGTGACGATGGCCGAGGACGAGATGCCGATCGCGCCGGCGATCACCAGCGCCTCGCGCGTGCCCCAGCCGAGCGCGAAGCCGAACGCGAGCCCGCCGCCGATGTTCAGCACGAGGTACGCGAGCCCCGCGCCGGCGAGTCTGGCTCCGCCGCGGGCGAGGTCGTCGAGCGAGAACTCCAGGCCGAGATAGAAGAGCAGGAACACGAGACCGAGCCCGGCGAGGACGCCGAACTCGGCCGGGTCGTCCACAAGGGACAGTCCGGGGGTGTGCGGGCCGAAGACGAAACCGGCCAGCATGAACAGGGGGATCGTGGGCAGCCCGATCCGGGCGCCGAGGCGGGCGAGGGCGCCGGCGGCGAGAAACGCGCCGCCGACGGCCAGCAAAGCATGACCGTTGCTCATGAAATCCTCTTGAGAGCCGGGTACAGACGGGAAACGAGTACTCAGCGATCAGGAGGAGCCCGCGCGGCGGCGGGCACGGGCGCGCGGTCCAGTTCGACCGGAGGCGCGGCGGAAAACGGGACGGTGCACCAGTCGGGGCGGGCGAGGCGGATCTCGCCCGGCGCGTCGGCGAGCGGCAGCGGGTGCGCGGCGACGAGATGCGGGCCCTGTTCCTGCACCAGGGCGGGTTCGGGATCGTGCGGACGCGGGCCTGCCGGTCCCGGGCCGGGGACAGCCACGCCGAGCAGGAGCAGCGCGGCGAGTGCCACGACGAGGATGGACCGGTGCCGCGGCGCGGAAGCGGCGGCAGCAGTCGTCATCTCGAGCCGAGTTTACCATGTCTTTAATGTTCTTCGGCAGCTCTCCTTGAAGTCCACAGTGGACATACCGACAGGAACCATCGCTGTCCCGGCGGATTTCCGGGGGCCTTCAGGCAGTCTTCATCGTCCACAGTGGACCTCTCGTGTTCACATCTGTGAAAAATTTTCGCTTCCCTTGCTTCACCGCTTCACGCTCGGTTATCGTGGCGCTACGCCGCAGCAGTACCCGGAGCCGGTCCATTCGCCGGTCCGGCCGCCTTGCCCACGTACCGCGGAAAGGGATTCCCGTCATGCGCAAGACGATGCGGCCCACGCTGGTCGCCGGTCTCACGGCTGCCTCGGCCCTCGCTCTCGTCCTCAGCACCCCCGCTCTCTCGGCCGCCGCCGTGCCCGCCCCGCTCGCCGCCGCGGCGTCTGTGCTGGGTTCCGGCGGCGACCTCGCGTCTCCGGAGAAGAAGGAGATCGCGATGCAGCTGGTGTCGAGCGCGGAAAACTCGTCGCTCGACTGGAAGAAGCAGTACTCCTACATCGAGGACATCGGCGACGGACGCGGCTACACCGCGGGCATCATCGGATTCTGCTCCGGCACCGGCGACATGCTCGAACTCGTGCAGGCCTACACCAAGTCCGTGCCGGACAACCCGCTGGCGAAGTTCCTGCCCGCGCTGGAGAAGGTCAACGGCTCCGATTCGCACGAAGGTCTCGGCTCTGCCTTCGAAAGCGCGTGGAAGCAAGCCGCGGGCACTGAGGAATTCCAGGCCGCGCAGAACAGCGAGCGCGACCGTGTGTACTTCGATCCGGCAGTGAACCAAGGCAAATCCGACGGTCTCGGCGCGCTCGGCCAGTTCATCTACTACGACGCCATCGTGATGCACGGTCCCGGCACGAGCACCGACAGCTTCGGCGGCATCCGCGACGCCGCGCTGTCGCAGGCGAAGCCGCCGTCCCAGGGCGGCGACGAAACCGCCTACCTCAAGGCGTTCCTCGACGCGCGCAAGGTGGTCATGAAGAAGGAGGAAGCGCATGCGGACACTTCCCGCGTCGACACCGAGCAGCTGGTGTTCCTCAACGACGGCAACCTCGATCTGCACACGCCGCTGAAGTGGAAGGTCTACGGCGACCCGTACGAGATCAACTGAGCCCGCAGCAAATTCTCTCGGTCACCGCGCACACCGCGTCCGCGTGGGACCACGACGGCGAACGCTGGGTACGGGCGCTCGGTCCGTACCCAGCGGAAGTCGGCGCGCAAGGAATCGGCGTTGCGCGCGAAGGACTTTCCCGTACTCCGGCCGGAACCTGGCCGCTCACCGAAGCGTTCGGCATCGCGCCGAACCCCGGCACCCGGCTCCCCTATCGGCAAGTGACCACTGCGGACTGGTGGGTGTCCGATGTGCACTCGCCGCTCTACAACACGTATTACCCAGGCATATCAGGCCCGTTCGACGAAGCGGCGGGCGAGAATCTCGGTGCGGCGGGCCCGGCGTACGCGCACGCAGTGGTGATCGACTACAACCGCTCGCCAGTCGTGCCCGGGGCCGGTTCGGCGTTCTTCCTGCACGTGGCCACCGGCGGACCGACTGCGGGCTGCGTCGCGCTGGCCTCCGACGACCTCGTCGCCGTCCTGCGCTGGCTCGATCCCGCGCGGAACCCCGTCATCGCAATAACTGATCGGCCGTCCGCGTGTTGATCACCCGGTCCGGCCCGATGCCCGCCTTTTCCGCGCGCTCGCAGCCGTAAGCCTGCCAGTCGAGCTGGCCGGGCGCGTGTGCGTCGCTGTCGATCGCGAACTCGCAGCCCAGCTCGACCGCCTGGCGCAGCAACCGCATCGGCGGGTCGAGCCGGTCCGGCCGCGAGTTGATCTCCACCGCCACGCCGTTCTCGCGGCAAGCGGTGAACACCTTCTCCGAATCGAACTGCGACTCCGGCCTGCTCCGTCCGCCGACCAGCCGTCCGGTGCAGTGCCCCAGGACGCGGACGTGCGGGTTCTCGACAGCGGCCAGCATCCGCGGCGTCATCTCCCGCGCGGGCATCCGCAGCTTCGAGTGCACGCTCGCCACCACGAAGTCCAGCCGGTCCAGCAGTTGCTCGGTCTGGTCGAGCGCGCCGTCGTCGAGGATGTCGACCTCGATGCCGTGCAGCAGGCGAAACGGCGCCAGCTGCTCGTTCACCCGCGCGACCTCGTCCATCTGCGCCCGCAGCCGCTCCGGGGACAGACCGCGCGCGACGGTGAGCCGCGGCGAATGGTCGGTGAGCACGATCCACTCGTGCCCCAGCTCGCGTGCCGTCTCAGCCATTTCGAGGATCGGGCTGCCGCCGTCGGACCAGTCGGAGTGCGTGTGACAGTCGCCGCGAAGGGCTGTACGCAGCGCACCGCCATCCGGCAGCTTGCTTTCGGGCAGCTTCGCCGCGTACGCGGGCGTACGGTCGTGCCATGCGTCCTCGATGACGCCGGCAGTGGCTTTGCCGATCCCCTTCAACGCCTGAAGCGTCTTCGCACCGACGCGCGACGCCAGTTCGTCTTCGGAGAGCCGGTCGACCACTGCGGCCGCCTGACGGAACGCGCGCACGCGGTAAGTCGGTTCACCGGCGCGCTCGAGCTGGAAGGCGATGTCGCGCAGCGCGCGGGCCGGGTCCATGACTCCTGTTTTACCCGCTCAGCCGCGCCGAGGCAGCTCGTGCAGCTCGACGCTGTCGAGACGGCCGTTCTTGAGCTCCACGGTCTGGTAGGTGCAGAACGGCTGCCGCCGCCGGTCCGTGGGCGAACCGGGGTTGAGCAGCCGCAGCCCGCCAGGCGTCACCGAGTCCCACGGGATGTGGCTGTGGCCGAAGATCAGCACGTCGACGTCCGGATACAACGCGTCGCAACGGGCCGCACGCCCCTTCGCGTCGCCGGTTTCGTGGACGACCGCCAGCCGGACATCTTCCAGCGTCTCGCGAGCCACCTCCGGCAGGCGTTTCCGCAGCTCCGGACCGTCGTTGTTGCCGTACACGCCGATCAGCCGCGCGCTGCGGGCTTCAAGCGCGTCGAGAGTCTCGACGTCGACCCAGTCGCCCGCGTGCACCACGACGTCGGCCTGCGCGACCTCGTCCCAGACCTGCGCAGGCAGTTCCTTCGCCCGCTTCGGCAGGTGAGTGTCCGCGACGAGCAGCAACCGCACGCCGTCACTCCTCCCCGATCGCCTCGAGCACATGGTCGAGGAACGCCGCGATGTGCGCGCGCAGCAGCTCGGCCGCGCCGTCCTCGTCGCCCTTCTTCGCGGCGGCGAGCACCGCCTTGTGCTCGTTCCATTCCTTGCGCCAGCTGGGATTCGCGTCCCAGCCGACCACCGTGATCAGCGCCGCGCGGTCGCGCAGGTCATCCAGCATCGACACCATCAGCGGATTGCCGCAGCCCGCGTACAACGCGCGGTGGAACCGCCGGTTCAGCAGGCTCAACGCGGTCTGGTCGGCGTCCGCGGCCGACGCTTCCTTGAGGACCTGCGCGGCCTCGTCGAAAGACGCGCGATCCGTCGCCCGCACCGTACGGCGCAGCGCTTCCGGTTCCAGCACCATGCGCACGTCGTAGACCGACCGCGCCAGCTCCGCGTCGACCACGCACACCGACGCGCCCTTGTACGGGCTGAACGTGACCAGCCCGGTGTTGGACAGCACCTTGAGCGCTTCGCGCACCGGCGTCTTCGACACCCCGAGCCGCGCCGCCAGCTCCGCCTCCACCAGCTGCTGACCGGGCACCAGCTCGCGGGCGAGGATGCCACGCCGGATCTCCTCCAGCACCACCTCGGTGCGGGAGGCGGGGAGGCTGAACGTGGACGGCATGCCGACCCTCCTGGCTTTCGCGCTCGTCCCCGCACATTCAACCAGGCGGACGTCTCCGAGCGTCGACACGTACGATCATATATCAGATGCCATCCGCCGTCGAAGGGACCAGAGCACGATGAAGGCACCCGAGCAACTGCGCAGCCATCGCTGGTTCGGCGGCGACGACCTGCGGAATTTCAGCCATCGCAGCCGCGCCCGGCAGCTCGGGTACGAACCGGAGGAGCACCTCGGCAAACCGGTGATCGGCATCCTCAACACCTGGAGCGACATCAACCCGTGCCACCAGCACCTGCGCGAACGCGCGGAACAGGTCAAGCGCGGCGTGTGGCAGGCGGGCGGGTTCCCGCTGGAGTTTCCGGTGGCGACGCTGTCGGAGACGTATCAGAAGCCGACGCCGATGCTGTACCGGAATCTGCTGGCGATGGAAACCGAGGAACTGCTGCGCTCGTATCCGGTCGACGGCGCGGTGCTGATGGGCGGTTGCGACAAGACCACTCCGGCGCTGCTGATGGGCGCGGCGAGCGCCGGGCTGCCGTCGATTTTCGTGCCCGCCGGTCCGATGCTGCGCGGAAACTGGCGCGGCGAGGTGCTCGGCAGCGGCACCGACATGTGGAAGTACTGGGACGAACGGCGCGCGGGCACGATCGGCGACCGCGAACTGGCCGAACTGGAACGCGGTCTTGCCCGCTCCCCGGGCCACTGCATGACCATGGGCACCGCGTCGACCATGACGTCCGCCGCCGAAGTACTGGGGCTGACCCTGCCCGGCGCGGCCTCGATTCCGGCGGTCGATTCCGCGCACCACCGCATGGCCGCAGCGAGCGGAGCGCGAATCGTGGACATGGTGTGGGAAGACCTCACGATCGCGAAGGTCCTCGACGAGCGCGCGTACGCCGACGCGATCACGACCGTGCTGGCACTCGGCGGCTCGACCAATGCGGTGATCCACCTGATCGCCATGGCCGGGCGCAGCGGGATTTCCTTGTCGCTGCGGGATTTCGACGCGATCGCCCGCCGCGTGCCGGTGCTGGCGAACATCCGGCCGGGCGGCGATTGGCTCATGGAGGACTTCTACTACGCAGGCGGTCTGCCCGGGTTGCTGTCCCGCCTGACCGACCTGCTGCACCTCGACCGGATCACCGTCACCGGACGTCCGCTCGCCGATTCTCTCGCCGAGGCCCGCGTGCACAACGACGACGTGATCCGCCCGCGCGACAATCCGGTCGCCAGCGAAGGCGGCGTGGCCGTGCTGCACGGCAACCTCGCTCCCGGCGGCGCGGTGATCAAGCACATCGCCGCCGACCCCGCTCTGCTCACGCACACTGGTCCGGCAGTGGTTTTCGACAACTACCAAGACCTGAAGAAGCGCATCGACGATCCGGCGCTGGGCATCACCGCAGATTCCGTGTTGGTGCTGCGCGGATCCGGTCCGCTTGGCGGTCCCGGGATGCCCGAATACGGCATGCTGCCGATCCCGGCGCGCCTGCTGGAACAAGGCGTGCGGGACATGGTGCGGATCTCCGACGCCCGGATGAGCGGCACCAGTTACGGCGCGTGCGTGCTGCACGTGGCACCGGAATCGCACGTCGGCGGGCCGCTCGCGCTGGTCCGCGACGGCGACCTGATCACCCTGGACGTGCCCGCCCGCACGTTGCAGTTGCAGGTGGGCGACGCCGAACTGGAGCGTCGTCTCGCGTCGTGGGCCGCCCCTGCGCCGCGGTTCGAGCGGGGTTACGGTGCGCTGTACGCGGAGCACATCACGCAAGCCGACGAGGGCTGCGACTTCGACTTCCTCGCCCGCACTGGCGCCAATCCGGAACCGGACGCAGGGTGACCGGTTTGTTCCGCTGGGGGCAGTAGTCCGGCATGTCCGGCTCGGCCCGTACGCTGTGCCCCTGACCGCAGCGAATCGAAGGGGTCGTGAGGTGCAGTACGAACCGCGCTGGCCGGAAACCGACAGCGACCAGACCGAGGTCCTGCCGGTCGTACCACCGGAGGAACCTCCGTCCCCGCCGCGAAGGCGCGGCTTGCGCAAAGCGGGCTGGATCAGCGGCGGCGTGCTCGGCGTCCTGGTCGTGGCGTACCTCATCGACCTGCTGACCAGCCAGGGCCGGGTGCCGCGCGGCGTCGTCGTGGCCGGCGTGGACGTCGGCGGGCTGGAGCGGCCGGTCGCCGAACGCGAACTGCGCGGCAAGATCGAGCCCCGGCTCACCCAGCCGCTCACCGTCACCGCGGGCAACGCGCACACCAAGCTGTCGCCGACCGAGGCCGGGCTGGGGCTCGACTGGAGCGGCACCCTCGACCAGGCGGGCGACCAGCCGATCAACCCCTTCACCCGGCTCGCGTCGTTCTTCAGCACGCGCGAACTGGGCGTCGTGTCGCACGTCGAGGCCGCGAAGCTCGACCCGGCGCTCGAGGACCTGCGCGGCCGCGTCGACCGGGCGCCCGCCGAGGGCACGATCCGGTTCGACGGCACCACGCCGGTCGCGGTCCCGCCGCAGGTCGGGCAGAAACTGGACGTCGCGGCGGCGCGCGCGAAGGTGCTGAGCGGCTGGGCTTCGGGCAGCGAACTGACGCTTCCGGTCGCGCCGACGCCGGTGCGCACCACCGCCGAAGGCGTTCAGCGCGCGCTCGCCGAGTTCGCCAAGCCCGCGGTGTCCGCGCCGGTCGTCGTCAAGGGCGAAGGCGCGGACGCGACGCTGACGCCGGAGCAGATCGCCGGCGCGCTCACGTTCGTGCCCGGCGACGGCGGCGGCCTCGCGCCGCAGATCGACCCGAAGAAGGTCACCGACGCGCTCGCGCCGCAACTGAAGTCCACCGAGCAGGAGGGCAAGGACGCGGCCATCGCGTTCTCCGGCGGGAAGCCAGTCGTCGAGCCGTCCGCGGACGGCAACACGGTCGACTGGGAGCAGAGCCTCAAGCCGCTGCCGAACACGCTGAAGCAGACCGACACCCGCGAACTGAAAGCGATCTACAAGAAGACGCCCGCGAAGGTCACCACCGAGCAGGCGGACAAGCTGGGCGTCAAGGAAGTCATCGGCGAGTTCACCACCGGCGGGTTCGCCGCCGACTCCGGCACGAACATCCGCGTGGTCGCCGAGAAGGTGAACGGCGCGATCGTCAAGCCGGGAGAAACGTTCAGCCTCAACGGATTCACCGGACCGCGCGGACGTCCGCAGGGCTACGTCGAGGCGGGCGTGATCGAGAACGGCGCGCCTGCCCGCGAGGTCGGCGGCGGCATTTCGCAGTTCGCCACCACGCTGTACAACGCGGCGTACTTCTCCGGGATGAAGGATGCCGGGCACAAGGAGCACAGCTACTACATCAGCCGCTACCCGGCCGCGCGCGAGGCGACGGTGTTCCAGAACCCCAATGGCGCCAGCGTGATCGACCTGAAGTTCACCAACGACTCGGACACCGGGGTCGCGATCCAGACCGTCTGGACGCCGTCGTCGATCACCGTGAAGCTGTGGGGCACCAAGCGGTACACCGTCGAATCGGTCCCCGGCGAACGCACGAACCCGACGCCGCCGCCGACGAAACCGGGTCCGGCGGAGAACTGCCACGCCTCCAACGGCGCGCCCGGTTTCACCGCGAGCGACACCCGGATCCTGCGCGACGCCTCGTCGGGCCGGGAGGTTTCGCGGCACACGCGGTCGGTCCGCTACAACCCGCAGCCGAAGATCACCTGCGGGGAGTAGCGAGTCGCTGCATCGTGGCGGCTACCGCGAGGTCGACAGCGAAGGCGAACTCCGCTTCGTGATCGCATCGCGCCAGCTGCGGCGCGGACTCGACCACGGCGGGAAGCTCGGTCTGCTCCAATTCGGCGCGGCGGTGGGCGATTCCGGCTTCGTCGGTGACGCCGAACGCCGGGCCCGCACCGGCCTCGCGCAGGAGCGAGCCGACGACGACGGCCAGGAGCGAGCGCAGCAGGTGCACTGCCTCTTCGGGTGACGCGCCTGCCTTGCGCAGCACGGAAAGCACCGCCTCGACCGGGGCGAGCGCGGCGATCGACGGCAACTGCCTGGTGAGGACCAGCGCGGCGGCCTGCGGGTGCGCTCGCGTTGCCGTCCGGAACGACTGGGCGATCGCGCGGAGGTCCGCTTCGGGCTGCCCGGTCGGTTCCGGCAGGTCGATCCCGCCCAGGACGTGTCCGGCGACGGCGTCGAGCAAGGCTTCTTTGCCGTCGATGTGGTGGTAGAGGCTCTTCGCGTCCACGCCGAGCCGCTGCGCGACGGTCCGCATGCTCACCGCTGCCGCTCCGTCGGCGTCGACTACTTCCAGCGCGGCCGTCAGGATCGCCTCCCGCGACAGCCTGGCGTCTCCCTTGCGCGGGCGTCCCCGGCGGGTCGTGGTGTTCACGGCTCCATCATGGCGCACTTGCGGTTAACCCACACCGTGGATTAAATTGCGGTTCCGCTCTCCTTGACTTGGAGGACCCCGTGGACCCGTCGGCGATTCCCGCGCCCGAAGTGCTGCGTGCCCGGCAAAAGCTCGTCCTCGACCACTTCCGCGACGAGGTGCGCCAGGACTGGGACGACGTCCTGGCGACGTTCCCGCACCCGCGCTACGAGATCGTGCCGACGATGACCGTGCACGACGGCGATTCCGCGGTGCGCGGCTACTACGACGAAACGCGCCGCGCTTTTCCCGATCAAGACCACGAAATCATCGCCCTGCGGCACAGTGCGGACGCGGTAATCGTCGAGTTCTGGCTTCTCGGCACGCATCGCGGGCCGCTCGGGAAGATTCCGCCGACCGGACAGCGGTTCCGGGTCCGGATGACGGCGTACTTCCTCTTCGACGCCGGCGAACAGCTGGTGTGCGAACGCATTTACTTCGACACGCTCACCATGCTCCGCCAACTGCTGCGCGCGTACGACGTCCGGAAGCCCACGTCCTGGCCCAAGCTCGTGCGCGCGGTGCGCGGGCTGCTGGCGATGTCCGGGACTCCGGATCCGCGGCTTTCCGACACCACTCCGCCCGCTTTTTGTCGGTGACCCCGCGTACAGTCGTGCGCACACCACGGGAAGGGGGAACCGGTGTCCGACGACGCGGCCATGGGGCTTTACGGACTCACCAAACGGTTCGGGACCACGCTGGCAGTTGACGATGTGCGGCTGGAAGTGCCGCGGGGGTCGTTCTTCGGCCTCGTCGGCCCCAACGGAGCCGGGAAAACGACGTCGCTGTCGATGGCGGTCGGCCTGCTCCGGCCGGACGCAGGCGAAGCGCGCGTGTTCGGCGTGGACGTGTGGCGGGAACCGGAACGGGCGAAAAGCCTGATCGGCGTTCTGCCGGACGGATTGTCCATTCCGGAGCGGCTCACCGGGCGGGAACTGCTGACGTACATGGGCCTGCTGCGCGGGCTCGCGCCGGACACGGTCGCCGAACGCGCGCAGGAATTGCTGGGCGTGCTGGAGCTGACGGACGCCGAGCGCACCCTCGTCATCGACTATTCCGCGGGGATGCGCAAGAAGATCGGCCTCGCGACCGCGTTGCTGCACGGCCCTCGGCTGCTCGTATTGGACGAGCCGTTCGAGGCGGTCGACCCGGTTTCGGCGTCGACGATCCGCACGATCCTGCAGCGGTTCGTCGCCTCTGGCGGCGCGGTCGTGCTCTCGAGCCACGTGATGGCGTTGGTGGAACAGCTGTGCAGCCACGTCGCGGTGATCACGCGCGGCCGCGTCGTCGCCGCGGGCGCGGTGGCGGACGTGCGGGGCGAAGGCACGCTGGAAGACGCGTTCGTGCACATTGTCGGCGGGCGGACCGGCGGAGCGGAGGGGCTGGCGTGGTTGGCGTCCTCGTCCGACTGAAACTGCGGGTCCTGCGCAATTCCCTGCGCGGGCGGCAGATCGCCGGAATGATCGTCGGCGGCATCTTCGGCCTGCTGGCGGCTCTGTTCACCATCGGCATCGCGGTGTTCCCCGTTCCGGAAGCGCGGATCACCGTCGACCTGCTCACCTCGGTCTACGCGGTCTGGATGGCGGGCTGGGTGCTCGCGCCGATCGCGACCGGCGGCGGAGACGACACCCTGCGGCCGGAACACTTCGCGCTGCTGCCGATCCCCCGGCGCAAGCTGGCGATCGGCCTGCTCGCGGCGAGCTTCGTGGGCGTCACGGCGGTAGTGAGCTTGCTGGCGTTCCTCGGCTTGGTGTTCTACGGCCTGCGGTTCGGTGCCGGAGCGGCGTTGGTCGGGCTCGTGTTCACCGTGCTGCAGCTGGCGTTCGTGGTGCTGCTGTACCGCGTGGTGATGGCCGCGCTCGGAGCGCTGCTGACGTCGCGCAAGGGCAAGGAACTGGGCATCATCCTGGTGGCGCTCACCGGGTTGTCCGGCGTCGCGGTGAACTACGTGATGCGAAGCGTCGGCCCGGCGATCGTCAGCGGCCAGATGCCCGGCTTCACGAGTGTCATGCACGCCCTTCCCTCCGGCTGGGGCACGCTCGCGGTACACGCGGCCGGAACCGGCGAGTGGGGCATCGTCGGCGGCCTCTTCGCCGCGCTGCTCGGCGTCGTGGCGGTTCTCATCGTGGTCTGGGGTGCGCTGCTGGCCCGCCAGGTCACCACCCCGTCGTTCCGCGGAGCCTCCCGCACCCGCGCGAAGAGCACCCGCACGCGACGCAGCCTGCTCCCGGCCACTCCGGTCGGCGCCGTGGCACGCAAGGAGCTTTACACCTGGTGGCGAGACGCCCGCCGACGTGTCGCCCTGCTGTCGACGCTGCTGATCGGCTTCGTCATCACCGTCGTGCCAGCCCTGTCCGGCGGTGGCGGCGGACAGTCGGTGATGCTGCCGTATTTCGGTGTCGCGGTGGTGATTTTCGCGTCCATGCAGTCCGGCAACCTGTACGGAATGGACGGCAGTGCCCTGTGGCACACGCTCGTGGTCCCCGGCGCCGAACGCGCCGACATCCGCGGCCGTCAGCTGGCGTGGGCCCTGATCGTCGCGCCCGTGGCCTTGGTGCTGGCCCTGGTCCTGCCCGGCGTCACCGGCGTACCGGGCGCGTACCCATGGGTCCTGGGTCTAGTCCCGGCAACGCTGGGCGCCGGTGCCGGTGTCCTGATGCTCCAATCCGTCTTCCTCGCCTTCCCGCTGCCAGATCAACGCCGCAGCGGCAGCCCTTGGTCGTCCGGCGGGCGGCCCGGGTGCGCCCGAGCCGCCCTGATGCTGGCGTCCACGCTGCTGATCGTGCTCGGCGCGGTGCCGGTCGTGGCGCTGTGCGTCGCCGGGAAGCTGGCTGATCTGCCGGTGCTGCAGTGGCTGGGAATCCCGGCCGGGATCGCGACCGGCATCGCGCTGGCCTGGTGGTGGGGTTCGCTAGCCCAGCAACGACTGGTGACGCGGGGCCCGGAGCTGCTGGCGACCGTCTCCAAAGAACGGTGAAAGTTTTTGCCGAGGTGTCGAATGGCGTCGTGTGCGTTCGTAGCCAAGGCAAGAGACCCCGTCGGGTGAGGAGTTCGCCATGAAGCAGTACCTGCTGGCCGTCCAGGCAGACGAAACGACGCTGGAGACCGGCGACGAGCTGTCCGCCCAGATGGCCCGCACCACCAAGGTCACCGACGACATGAAAGCCGCAGGCGCCTGGGTGTTCGTCGGCGGTTTGCGCCCTTCGCACGCCACCACCGTCGTCCGCCCCGCAAACGGCACCAGCACGATGACCGACGGCCCGTTCGCCGAAACGAAGGAGCAGCTAGGCGGCTTCTGGGTAATCCAATGCGCGGACCTGGACGAAGCCCTGTCCTGGGCGGATAAATGCGCCCAAGCCTGCGGCCGCCCCATCGAAGTACGCCCGTTCGCCGAGGGCCCAGAGGACGTTGCGTGACGCTCGACGCGGTCTATCGAGCCGAGTACGGCCGCTGCGTCGCCACCTTGACCCGCCTCCTCGGCGACATCGGCCTAGCCGAGGAGGCGGTGCAAGACGCCTTCGCCGCCGCCGTCACCGCCTGGGCTGAGTCGCTGCCGGCCAACCCTGGCGCCTGGATCGTGACCACCGCCCGAAACCGCGCGATCGACCGCCTGCGCCGGGAATCCACGCGGGAGGCCCGGCACGCACAGGCCTTGCTCCTGCACCAGCCCGACGAACCAGCCGAGATGGGCCCCGTGCGCGACGACCAGTTGCGGATGATCTTCACCTGCTGTCACCCTGCCCTGTCCCCTCTCGCGCAAACCGCCCTGACCCTGCGCCTGCTGGGCGGTTTGGAAACCGCCGAGATCGCCCGCGCGTACCTGGTCCCGGAACCGACGATCGCCCAACGCATCGTCCGCGCAAAGAAGAAGATCCGCGACGCCGGCATCCCGTACCGAGTCCCCGACGAGGCCGCCCTACCGGACCGGCTGGCCTCCGTCCTCACCGTCCTGTACCTGGTCTTCAACGAGGGTTACACCTCGACATCCGGCCCCTTGGTCCGGACAGACCTGTGCCTGGAAGCCGTCCGCCTGACCCGCGCCCTGGCCGACCTGATGCCCGACGAACCGGAGGTCCAAGGCCTGCTGGCCCTGCTCCTCCTGACCGAAGCCCGCCGCCCAGCCCGCGTCAACGCCTCAGGCGACCTGGTAGTCCTCACCGAACAGGACCGCTCGCTCTGGAACCAAGCCCTGATCGCCGAAGGCCACGCCCTAGTACGGCAATGCCTGCGCCGCGGACAGCCCGGCCCGTACCAGTTGCAAGCCGCGATCAACGCCGTCCATACCGACGGCACCACGACGGATTGGCCACAGGTACTCGCTCTGTACGACCAGCTCCTGGCCCACACCCCGACCGCCGTCGTCGCCCTGAACCGCGCCGTCGCAGTAGCCGAAGTCCACGGCCCGGAACTGGCCCTGGCGCTGGTCGACGAACTGGACCTGCCGGGTTACCACCTGCTGCCCGCCACCCGCGCGGATCTCCTGTCCCGCCTGGGCCGCACCACCGAAGCCGACGCCGCTTATGCCGAGGCGATCGCGTTGGCCACCAACGAGACCGAGCGAACCTTCCTGGAGCGTCGCCGGTCCGGCCTCGCCGGGGATGGCTGAATCTCGCCTCGATTCGCCTCGCCTGGGGTGCCTCGCCGTGCCGCGCCCCGCCTGGGGTGCCGTGCCGTGCCCGCCTGCCACACCTCCCCGGGCACACCTCGCCTGACGCGCCGTGCCGTGCCCCGCCTGGCCGTGCCGTGCCGCGCCCGGTGCGCCTCGCCCCGGCTGGCGCGCCGCGCCCCGCCTGCCACACCTCCCCGGCCACGCCTCGCCCTGCCGTGCCCCGCTCGATGCGCCTCGCCCCGGCTGGCGCGCCGCGCCCCGCCTGCCACACCTCCCCGGCCACGCCTCGCCCTGCCGTGCCCCGCTCGATGCGCCTCGCCCCGACTGGCGCGCCTCACCCGGTGCGCCGCGCCCGCTGCGCCAGCGCCAGTCCGCACCGCCGGATGCGACCCGGCCAGGTTCTCCTGGCCGACCCGCTTGGCCGATCCACCTGGCCTTCCACCGCCGATCCGCTCGTCGAACCCGCCCAGTCCACCGCTCCTCTCCGCCGCCGCCTTCGCTCGACGTGCCCAGCCGAGCCTTTCCAGCCGCCGCCTCTCATCGCACCTTCGCCTGCCAACCAGCGCTCGCCTGCCCGCTGGTCCCCTCGACCTGCTTCCCGCGACCCGCCAGCCACACCCCTCAGGGCAGCGCCGTCAACGATTCCTCCAGTGCCGCGTCCGGAAGTTCGTTGTCCACCATGTCGCCAGCCAGGTACGCGCCGTACGCGGGCAGGTCGAGGTGCGCGTGTCCGCAGAGCGCCGTCAGGATCACCTTTTCTTCGCCAGCCTCCTTGCAGCGCAACGCTTCTTGGATGCACGCGGCCAACGCGTGCGTCGGCTCGGGCGCGGGGATGATGCCTTCCGTGCGGGCGAACTGCACCCCTGCGGCGAAGCATTCCTGCTGGCCGATCGCGAGCGCCTCGATGAGACCCAGTTCGTAGATGTGCGAGATCAGCGGCGACATCCCGTGGTAGCGCAGGCCGCCGGCGTGGATCGGGTCCGGGATGAAGCCGTGGCCGAGCGTGTGCATTTTCAGCAGGGGCGTGAGGCCGGCGGTGTCGCCGAAGTCGTAGGCGTAGCGGCCGCGGGTGAGGGTCGGGCAGGCCGCCGGTTCGACCGCGCGGATCACCGGGTTCATCCGGCCTGCCAGTTTTTCCCGCAGGAACGGGAAAGCGAGCCCGCCGAAGTTGGAACCGCCGCCGGTGCAGCCGACGAGCACGTCCGGGGTGTCGCCGGCCATTTCGAACTGCCGGAGGGCTTCCTCGCCGATCACCGTCTGGTGCAGCAGCACATGGTTGAGCACGCTGCCCAGCGCGTACCGCGCACCCGGATCCGCCGCGGCCTGCTCGACGGCTTCGCTGATCGCGATCCCGAGACTGCCCGTCGACCGCGGGTCCTCCGCCAGGATCGCCCGGCCCGCGGCGGTGCGGTCGGACGGACTCGGGTACACCTGCGCGCCGAAGGTCTCCATCATCAGCTTGCGATAGGGCTTCTGGTCGTACGACGCGCGCACCTGCCAGACCTCGCAGGACAGCCCGAACGTCGCGCACGCGAATGCCAGCGCGCTCCCCCACTGCCCGGCGCCGGTCTCGGTGGTGAGCCGCGTGACGCCCTCGGCCGCGTTGTAGAACGCCTGTGGCACAGCGGTGTTCGGCTTGTGCGAGCCGACCGGGCTGACGCCCTCGTACTTGTAGTAGATCCGGGCCGGGGTCCCGAGCGCCTTCTCCAGCCTGCGGGCGCGGTACAGCGGAGACGGACGCCAGAGCCGGTAGACGTCCCGGACTTCCTCGGGAATGTCGAGGTAGCGCTCGGTGGTGACTTCCTGCTCGATGAGCGCTTGCGGGAACAGCGGAGCCAGGTCCGCCGGCCCGACGGGCTCGCGGGTTCCCGGGTGCAGCGGCGGAGGCGGCGGCTCGGGAAGGTCCGGCACCACGTTGTACCACTGCGCCGGGAGATCGGCCTCGTCCAGAATGTATTTCGTCCGTTCTGCCATGACGCCTCCTCGGTCGGCGGACCCCAACGTAAGCCGGGCGGCGGGCGAAGCCAAGCGCCGGAGAGCGCGAGGGGACCCCTCGCGCCGATAAAGCAGCAGGTCCACCCGTGTGGGCGACCTGTCCACAATGGAGGGTGTGGCTGATTCCCCGGAGGCTGTTTCCGGCGGGCGCCGGTTTTTGTCGGCGGGTGCCGGTAGGTTCGTTGGCATGGCGACATTGGTGACGTTCCACGCCCACCCGGACGACGAGGCGATCATGACCGGCGGCGTGATGCGCAAGGCGGCCGACGAAGGGCACCGGGTGGTGCTCGTGGTGGCCACGCGCGGAGAAAAAGGCGAGATCCCCGAGGGCCTGCTCGACGACGGCGAGCAGCTCGCGGACCGCCGCGTGCAGGAGACGCGGGCGGCGGCCGAGGTGCTGGGCGTCTCGCGAGTGGAGTTCTTGGGATACCAGGACTCCGGGATGATGGGCGACCCTTCCAACGACGGCCCGGACACGTTCTGGAGCGCGCCGGTCGAGGAAGCAGCGAAGCGGCTGGCGGCGATCCTGCGCGAGGAGTCGGCCGACGTGCTCACGGTCTACGACGACTTCGGCGTCTACGGCCACCCGGACCACATCCAGGTCCACCGAGTCGGCATGCGCGCTGCCGAACTCGCGGGCACGCCGCGGGTCTACCAGGGCTCGGCGAACCGCGACCAGATTCGCCGAGCCGCCGAAGCCGCGCGAGCAGCGGGCGAGGAAGGCGGCCCGGACGAGGAGATGATCGTCGGCAAGCCGGAAGCCGAGCTGACCGCCGAGGTGGACGTGACGGCATACCTGAAGACGAAGCGGGCGGCGATGCGCGCGCATCGGAGCCAGATCAGCGAGGAGTCGTTCTTCCTGGCGCTGCCGGACGACAAGTTCGGCGAGGCGTTCGGGACGGAATGGTTCATCCGGGAAGGACAGGGGCCGGGGGTGACGGAAACGGATCTGATGAAAGGCCTCTGACCGGGCCGGGTGAGCCTTAGGGCGGAGGGGTTCCGACGCGGGCTCGGGATCGGTTCGGGCAACCGCCGAGCGCGGGTTGCCGCCGCGACCGGCGGGCTCGCGACCGGCTCGGCGCAGCGCCGGATGCAGGTTGCCGCCGCGAACCGCGAGCCCAAGACACGCACGGGCCGAGCCTGCGAGCGCGGATCACCGGCATGAACGCAAGATCGGTCCGGGCAACCGCCGAGCGCGGGGTCGCCGCCGCGACCGGCGGGCTCGCGACCGGCTCGGCGCAGCGCCGGATGCAGGTTGCCGCCGCGAACCGTGAGCTGGAGCAGGCGAGTTGCGGGGGCGGATAACCGGCACCAGCCCGAGAGCGGTACGAGCAAGCCATCGGACGCGGGTCGCCGCCACGAGCTGCGCGCCTGAGACAAGCGCGAGCCAAGCCTGCGGGCACGGGATACCGGGCGGGGCCCAGGGTCGGCTCGGGCGAGCCGTCCGACGCGGGTTGCCGCTGCGAACCGCGGACCCGAGGCAAGCGCGGGGTCGAGCCGCGGGCGCGGGTTACCGTCGCGAGCCCAAGAGCGGCTCGGGCGCACCCATGTATCGAGCCGCTTTGGCTGAGGCGGGAGCTGCCGAGACGTCGGGCAACGCGGTTCGGAGGTTCAGAATGGACCGTCGTGGTCGGTGCCGTAAGCGGTGAGCGTCCGCTGGCTGGGCGGAAGTGGCCGCCCAGCCTGAGCGGCGATCCACGGGTGCCGCCGAACTGGGCTTCCGGGCACAGCCAGGTGCACGGAGGCTGTGGGTCCTAGCGGAGTTGACTCGGCCGCCCCGGCGTATTCCACGGTCCTCCGCAGAACCGGCGAGCGACGAGGCGCCCGCAAGTATCAGGCGGGACCCGCGGCCTCCCCTGCCCGGGCCGAGGCCAAGCGGACCGCGTCGAGGATTTTCTCGTAGCCTGTGCAGCGGCAGAGGTTCCCCGCCAATGCCTCGCGGATCTCCGGATCCGAGGGGGCATCCACCCGGTGCACCAGGTCGTGCGCGGCGACGATCAACCCTGGTGTGCAGAAGCCGCACTGGACGGCACCGGCGTCTACGAAGGCTTGTTGTACTGCGTCCAGCTGCTCGCCGGACGCGAGGCCTTCTACTGTGCGGACGTTTCTGCCTTCGGCTTGACCTGCGGCGACCAGGCACGAACACACTGGGGTACCGTCTAAATACACTGTGCACGAACCGCATTCGCCTTGTTCGCAGGCGTTTTTCGAGCCCGGCAAACCCAGCTGGTCACGCAGCACGAACAGGAGGCTCTGCCCCTCCCACACCTCGTCGACGGTGCGCGGTTCGTCATTGACCGTGAGGTTCAGGCGCATTTCGGCTGCCCGCCTTTCCGATAGTCTTCCCAGGCCCAGCTCAACGTCCGGCGGGCCAGTACGGCGATCGCGTGGATGCGGTAGTCGGCGCTGCCCCGGACGTCGTCGATGGGGGACGCGGCGCTCGCCGCCAGTTCGCCGAAGCGGTATACGACTGAGGCTGGCAATGCGGTACGGGATGTCCATGCCTCGGAGAGGGCGTCGCGGAGGAAGTCTTCGGCGGCGGTCGCTCGGCGAGGGGTCGGGGCGGCCGAACCGACAGCGGCGCCTATCCAGCCGGTTTCCGGGGCCAGGCCCAGGGCGAATGAGCACACTGCGATGACCATCGCGTTGCGGGTGCCGACCTTCGCGAACTGTTGCGGGCCGGTCGCCACCGGGAGGTGGATGGCGGCGATCAGCTCGTCGGGGGCCAGTGCGTTGCGTTTGACGCCTTGGTAGAAGTCCGTCGCCGGGATCAGCCGGGTGCCGCGGACCGAAGCGACCTCGATCGTCGCGTCGCAGGCCAGGAGCATGGGGTGGGTGTCGCCAGCGGGCGAGGCCGCGCCCAGGTTTCCGCCGACGGTGCCTCGGTTGCGGATTTGCGGGGAGCCGACCGTGCGGCTCGCCATCGCCAGGCCGGGGAGGCGGGTGCCTAGTTCGGTGATGACGCGCGTGTACGACACGCCTGCGCCCAGGCGGATCCGGCCGTCATTCTCGGTCCATTCGGCCAGGTCCTCGATGCGGGTGAGGTCCAGCAGGGCGGCCGGGCGGCGGTGGTCGAAGTTGAGTTCGACCAGGACGTCGGTGCCGCCTGCCAGGGGGACGGCGTCCGGGCGCTCGGACTTGACGGCCAGGGCTTCGGCCCAGGTCGCGGGGGTCAGGAAATCCACGGGGCACCTCCGGGAGGCGGCTGCCGGTCAGGGACGGATAGGAGAGGCAGAGGGGCGCGGGCGAGCGGATCTGGCGAGAAGCGGGAGGAAGGCTGGCGCAAGCAGTACCGGGGAAAGACCCGGCGGACCGTTGCCTGCGAGGTGGCCGGCCAGCGCGCAAGAGCCGGCGCGCTCACGAAGCAGCACGTCCCCGGGCCAGCGCGATGTCGTCCGGGCGGAGGGGAGCGTTCGGCAGGGGCAGGCCGGTCGCGGAGCGGAGGGCGTTCAGGATCGCGGGGGTCGACGACAGGGTCGGCGGCTCCCCCACGCCGTTCAAACCGTAGGGCGAGTCCGGGTGCGGGAATTCGAACAGGCTGATCGGCATCGGCGGGACGTCCAGCACGGTCGGGATCAGGTAGTCCGTGAAGGACGGGTTCCGCACCCGGCCCTCGCGGTCGACCAGGATTTCCTCCATCAAAGCCAAACCAAGGCCTTGCACGCTGCCGCCCTCGATTTGGCCTTCGACGGCCAGCGGGTTCATCGCCTTGCCGACGTCTTGCGCGGTCGCCAGTTCGACCACCTTCACCAAACCGAGTTCGACATCCACGTCGACGACGGCTCGGTGGGCGGCGAAGGCGAACGCGATGTGGGCGTTGCCCTGGCCGGTTTCCGGGTCGATGCCTTGGGTCGGGCGGTGGTGGTATTCGAAAGTGTGCGTAAGCGTGTCCGAACCCACCAGGTCGGCGATGGAGCACAGCGGACGTCCGGCGCTGTCCAGGACCTGGTCGTTGCCCAAGGAAAAGCCAGAACCGCGGCGCAGGAGTTCCCGGGCGATCTGGCGGCAGGCGCCTTGCACCGCGCCGGTCGACATCCACGTCATGCGGGAAGCGGACGCGGAACCCGCGTCGCCGATGTGAGTATCGGCGGGGAGGACGACTACCCGCGAGACGCCCAGTTCTGTGCTCGCCACCTGTGCCTGCACCGTGGTGACGCCTTGTCCGCATTCCGCGGCCGCGGTGTGCACCGAGACCACCGGGGCGCCGTTCACCACGGCCAAGGTGACTCGGGCCGTCGAAATGTCGTCGACGCCTCCTGAGTAGCCGATCGCTTTCACCCCGACCGCGTAGCCGACTCCGCGACGCACCCCCTCGCCGTGCGTCGTGTTGGCGGCTCCGCCGGGCAGGGAAAGCAAATCAGCAGCGCCGGCCGGCGGCAGCGGACGATCGCGGAGGGCTTGCAGCAGTTCCGCGACGGGGGCCGGGCCGTCGACGGCTTGTCCGGTGGGCAGGACGGTGCCCGTGGTCATGGCGTTGCGGAGGCGCAACTCCATCGGGTCCATGCCTAGTTCGTGCGCGAGTTTGTCCATATTGGACTCACAGCCGTAGGCCGATTGGACGGCGCCGAAACCGCGCATCGCTCCGCAGGGCGGGTTGTTGGTGAATACCGCCAGTCCGTCGATTTCGGCGTTGGGGACGTCGTATGCGCCGGTGACGAAATAGCAGGCGTTGGCGATGACGACCGGTGAAGTCGACGTGTAAGCGCCGCCGTCCAGAACCAGGCGGGCTTTGACGTAGACCAGGCGGCCGTCCTTGGTGGCTCCGTGTTCGTAGCGCATCTTGGCCGGGTGGCGGTGCACATGGCCGAAGAAGGATTCGTAGCGGTTGTAGGACATTTTGACCGGACGGCCGAGTCGCAAGGCAAGCATGCACGCGTGCACGTGGACGGAGAGGTCTTCCCGTCCGCCGAACGCGCCGCCGACGCCCGCCAGGGTCAGCCGCACTTTTTCTGGCGGCAGGCCTAGGCACGGGGCGAGTTGTTCCAGGTCCTTGTGCAGCCATTGCGAGGAAACGCAGAGCTCGACGCCGCCGTCCTCGGAAGGAATCGCCAGTCCGGATTCCGGGCCGAGGAAAGCCTGGTCTTGCATGCCGACCTCGTACTCGCCGGTGACCACGACGTCCGCTTCGCCGCGGGCGCGCGCCATGTCGCCGTGGCGGATTTTCACGTGCCGGACCAGGTTTCCGTCCGGATGAACGGGACGGACGCCCTCGTCCAGGACCGTCATCGGGTCGGTGACCGGGTCGAGCGGTTCGTAGTCGACGATGATCAGTTTCGCCGCCTGCCGGGCGGTCTCCGGATCGTCGGCGGCGACCAGCGCCACCGGTTCGCCGTGGTAGCGGACCTCGTCGACGGCGAGGACCGGCTGGTCGGCGGATTTCATCCCGTACGTTTTCGCGCCGGGCACGTCCTCGTGGGTGAGCACGGCGTGCACGCCTGGCTGGGCGAGCGCCTTGCTCGTGTCGATGGACCGGATCCGCGCGGCCGCGTAGGGGCTGCGCAGCGTGGTCGCCCAGACCATGCCCGCGAGCCACAGATCCGACGAATAGGCGAACCTGCCGGTCACCTTGGCGACGCCGTCCGGACGGAGGGCGCTTTCGCCTACCCCGGCGGCTTTCCCGGTTTCCGCGGCGTGTACCAGCGAGTCCACATTGACCACCAGCTTTCCTGCGTTGCCGACCGCACGGATTCAACACGTGTAGATCGGGACTGTCAACGGCTCTTCGGGTATCGTCTGGCGCATGCAGCGGGTCACCCGGGACGATGTCGCACGGCTGGCGGGCACCTCGCCTGCCGTGGTCAGTTACGTGCTCAACAACGGCCCGCGTCCGGTCGCGCCCGCCACACGAGCACGGGTCGAGCAGGCGATCGCCGAGCTCGGATACCGGCCGAATCTCGTCGCGCGGGCGTTGCGGTCCACGCGCAGCAACGTGCTCGGGCTGGTCGTGCCGGACAGCAGCGAGGGCTACTTCACCCAGCTCACCCATGCGGTCGAGCGGGCCGCGTTCGCTCGCGGATCCCTTGTGCTCTTGGGGAATTCGGCGTTCTCCCGGGAGCAGGAGCTGCGGTACGCCGAATCGCTGGCGAACATGCGCGTGGACGGCCTGCTGCTGGTCCGCGCCGAGATCGCCGGCGCGGCGGCGACCCACTCCGCCTTGGACGTTCCGGTCGTCTACCTGCATCACCACGCCCCGGCCGGTACCGTCGCGCCGTCCGTCGTGCTGGACAACAAGGCGGGCGGGCGGCTGACCACCGAACACCTGCTCGGGCACGGCTACCGGGAGATCGGCTGCCTCACCGGAACCGCGCGGTCCGGGCCGGTGGCCGATCGGGCCCGAGGCTGGACCGAGGCGATGCGGGCCGCCAAGCGGAGTGCGGGCAACGTCGTCCGCACCGGTCTCGATCGGCATGCCGCGCGGGCGGATATCCGGCGGTGGTTGCGGTCGCCGGAGCGGCCGCGCGCGATCATGGCGACAGCGGACGGGCTGGCGCTCGACACGCTCACCGTGGCAGCAGAACTCGGCTTGCGGGTGCCGAAAGACCTTGCGGTGATCGGCTTCGGCGGTACCGACGCCGCCGTGCACAGCTGGCCCGCGCTGTCCACCGCCGGGCATTCCTTCGACGATTTCGCCGATGCCGCGGTGTCCACTCTGGACCAGCTCCGAGCGGACACTCAGCCGGAAGACCGCGTCCTCGACGTCCGCCTGACCGCGCGCGCCAGCTGCGGGTGCGACTGAACCCGCAGCCGGCGCGGCAACGCAATCAGGAGTTAGCGGCCTCTGCCCACGCCGAAGGCGTGTAGCCGAGATAATGCGACGCGTGCGTGTTCGCCGCGGAAGCCTGCGGAATGTCGCCGCGCAAATACGCCTCGGCTTCCGCCTTGTCCTTCGGCGGCGGCGTCGGCGCGAGGCCGAGCAGCTTGGCCATGTTGTTGCCGAGGTAGCCCTCCAGGTCGTCCTCGGACAGGTTCAGGCCCTGCGGCGGCTGATGGCACAGCACTTCCAGCTCCCGCGCCCACATGCCGGGCTCGTTCGGCGGCGAATCGGTGCCGAAGACCAGGTCGCTCTTCTTCATCTCCTTGGCGAATTCGACGATCCGCGACTGCAGCAGCCAGCCCGATTCGCCGATCACGTTCGGCGAGTCCTGGATCATCCAGAACGCCTCGAAACAGTAGACGCCGCCGGTCTGGATGCCGAAATGGCCGAGAATGAACGTGACGTTCGGGAACTCGCGGATGATCGGGTAGAACTGGGTCGGGATCGAGTAGGGCCCGTCCCCGGTGTGGATCAGCACGATCACGCCGAGTTCGTCGCACACCCGCATCACCGGCCGCAGCCAGTCCAGCGCCCGGTCCGGGCGGTAGGAATGCATGTTGGCGTGCAGCTTCAGCATCTTGTAGCCGTATTCCTTCACGTGGAAGGCCAGCTCCGCCGCGCCGTTCTCCGGGCCGAAGCGCGGGTTGTACATGAAGTTGCCGACGAACCGGTCCGGATACTGCTGCACCAATGAGGTCACGTACGCCTGGTATTCGCGAATCCCCTCGCGGCCGGTTTTGTTGCCCTCGCGCCAGGTCGTGTTCCCCGGCGGCGGCATGATGCAGCTGACGTCCACGCGCCGCGGCTTGCCGTTGATCCAGAATGGACCGTCCATCATCTCCAGCGTGCGCTCGCCGGTGAACGGGGTTCCGGTGTGCCGCCAGGCTTCGTCGACGAGATTTGTCGGATGGACATGGGTATCGATAATCACCGGATGTCTCCTTACGCAAGACTTGAGTAAAGGACTCCCCGGCCGCGCTTCACCGCACCTACGGGACCCGGAAGCGCGATCCGCGCTCCGGCGCAACCGAGTGCAGCACCTTCGCCGCCCGGTGTCAACACATGATCGCCGAATGCCTTGCGCGGCAAGACTTTTCCGGAGAGCGCTCTTGACACCGGCCGCCGGAGGGCTTTGCATTGAACGACCCGGCGGCGCTGCCGGGCGCCGGTGACCTCCCGTTTCGGGCCAACCGTTCGGCCAACTGCCTCCAGCCGCGCGCTGGAGACGACCGCCGGGCCGGGTCCGACCCCGCCCGGGGAAGGACGGCCCGATGTCGGCTGCGCAACCCTGCGACCTCCTCCTGACCGGCGGCACCGTGGTGACCGTCGACGATCGGCGCAGTGTCCATCAAAACGGCCACGTCGCGATCATCGGCGACCGGATCGCCGGTGTCGGCGAAGGCCCGGGCACCGAGCGCTGGCTCGCCGGCGAGGTCGTCGACTGCCGCGGCAAAGCCGTGCTGCCCGGCCTGGTCGACGGGCACAACCACCTCTACCAAGCACTCGCTCGCGGACTCGGCGAAGGCATGTCGATCGTGCCGTGGCTGTGCGAATTCATGTGGCCGTATTCGATCGCGATCACCGGGCCCGAAGCGGTGGCCGGGGCACGGCTCGGTGCGGTCGAGGCGTTGCGCGCCGGCATCACGACGGTGATCGACAACCATTACGCGCCAAGCGATCTTGAAACGACGCTCGCCGTCGCCGACGTCATCGAGGAGGCCGGTCTTCGCGGCGCGGTCGCCCGCGGCATGCTGGGCGAGCGGACCGAGATCGCCGACCGCCGCGGCCAGCCGATCGAATTGTTCCGTTACTCGAGCGAAGACGAATTCGCGATCACGCGCGAAGCGATGCAGCACCGGCCGCCGAGTTCGAAGGTCGCCGTCTGGCCCGCCGCGCTCAACCTCTGTTACGTAGAGCAAAAGCTCGTCCGGCAGACGGTCGAACTGGCCCGGGAATTCGGCACTCGCTGGCACACCCATTGCTGCGAGAGCACAACAGACCCGGTCAGCTACCTCGAAACCCACGGGGTCCGGCCGGTCGAATGGCTCGCGAAAGAAGGCCTGCTCGACGAACGGGCCACGCTCGCGCACGCGATCTGGCTCGACGAAGCCGAAATCGAGCAGGTCGCGGCGGCGGGCGCGGGAGTTTCGCACAACCCGGCTTCCAACGGCTACCTCGCTTCCGGCACCGCGCGGATCGCGAGCATGCGAAGGCAAGGCATCCCGGTCGCGCTGGGCACCGACGGTCCCAGCTGCGGCCATCGGCAAGATCTTTTCGAGGCAATGAAACTCAGCGTCTTCGGCCAGCGATCGGCCACTTTGGACCCGACGGCGGTGCGGGCGGAGGACGCGCTGGAAATGGCCACCCGCGAGGGAGCCCGGTACGCCGGGATCGACGCGGGCGTGCTGAGCGAGGGCAAACTCGCCGACGTCATCGTGACCGCGCTCGACCGTCCGCACGTGCGCCCGGTGCACCGGGCCGTCGCCGCCCTCGTCTACTCCGCCCGCGGGTCCGATGTGGAGCTGACGATCGTGGGCGGCGAGATCGTCTACCGCGCCGGACAATGCGTCCGCGTCGACGAAGCGGCCGCCGCCGACGAGGCGGAACGGCACGCGGCCCGGCTGCTGGAACGCAGCGGCATGGGCGGCCTGCTCACTCCCTGGGCGCGGTGATCCGCGCTCCCCCTTCCCCGCTGTGGAGGAAACCATGCGATTCCGTCCGCGCACCACCCGAGCCGAAGCCAAGACCCGCGACGCGGTCGACGCTGTCCCCAGGTTCCGGCAACTGCTCCCGCTCGGCATCCAGCATCTGCTGGTCGCCTACTCCGGAATGGTCACCGTCCCGCTGCTGATCGGGCTCGGCGTCGGCCTGTCCACCGCGCAGATCGCCACGCTCATCACGGCGAACGTGCTGGTCAGCGGCATCGCGACGCTCTTGCAGACGCTCGGGATCGGCAACGTCGGCGTCCGGCTGCCGATCGTGATGGGCTCGACCTTCACCGGCATCACCCCGGCCATCATCGTCGGCAAGGAGGCCGGGCTGCCCGCGGTCTTCGGCGCGACGATCGTCGCCGGGCTGCTGACCTGGCTGGTCGCGCCGTGGTTCAGCAAGCTGATCCGGTTCTTCCCGCCGATCGTGACCGGGACGATCATCGCGATCATCGGGTTCTCGCTGCTGCCCTCCACCGCGACGCTGATCGCCGGGTCCAATCCGGGCGCGGCCGACCACGGTTCCGCCGGACGGCTGATCCTCGGGCTGGGCACCATCGTGCTGACTGTCTGCCTGGAACGGTTCGCCCCGCCCGCGGTCCGCCGGTTCGCGATCCTGATCGCACTGGCGGTCGGCACCCTCGTGGCGATTCCGCTCGGCATGGCGGACTTCAGCTCGGTCGGGCAAGCGGACTGGGTCGGCGTGGTGCGGCCGTTCGAGTTCGGCATGCCGACATTCGCGTTGTCCGCGTTGCTGCCGATGATCATCGTGCAGCTGGTGAACATGGTGGAATCGACCGGCGACACGCTCGCCATCGGGCAGATCGTCGGCCGCGACGTCGGACCGCGCGAGATTTCCCGGGCACTGCGCGCGGACGGGATCGGCACCGCGTTCGCGGGCGTGTTCGGTTCGTTCACCGTCGTCACCTTCGGCGAGAACGTCGGCCTGGTCAGCATCACCAAGGTGATGAGCCGGTTCGTGGTCGCCACCGCGGGCGCGGTGCTGGTGCTCATGAGCCTGGTGCCGAAACTCGGCGCGGCCGTCGCGTCGCTGCCCGGACCGGTGCTCGGCGGCGTCGGCGTGGTCATGTTCGGCACCGTCGGAGCCGTCGGCCTGCGCATCATGAGCCAGGCGGATCTGAGCAACGGCCGCAATATCCTGATCGTCGCCATCTCGTTCGGCTTCGGTCTCCTGCCGGTCGGCGCGCCGGAGTTTTACCAACATCTGCCCGTTGTGGTGCAGACGGTACTGACGAGCGGCATCGCGGCCGGCGGCATCGCGGCCTTCCTGCTGAACCTCGTGCTCAACCGCCGCGAACGGGCCCCGCGCACCGGGCCGGAAGCCGCGCCCGGGTATTGACCCTCGGCGGAACACGATGCACCATAGTCGAAACTCCTTGCAGGGAAGGAAAAATCTTCGGACATCCCATAACCCCGTAGGTGCGGCGGCAGGATTCGCGCGCGGCCGGGGGTCATCGACGCCGGCAGCCCGTCCGGCTCCGGCGACGCCCCGCGATCCGCCCGGCCCGGCCGTTCCCGGCCCCGCCGGCCCAACGAGGTGAGGGAATCATGGCCAGTCACCCGTCTCCCCTGTCCCCGGTGGACGAACGTCCCCGATTCGGTCCGCTGGTGCTGCTGGGTTTGCAGCACGTGCTCGTGATGTACGCCGGTGTCGTCGTGGTGCCGATCGTGGTCGGCGCCGGGCTCGGGCTTCCGCAGTCGCAGATCGCCGATCTCGTCAGCGTCGACCTGGTGCTCGCCGGGATCGGCACGATGCTGCAGGCGTTCGGCGTCTGGAAATTCGGCATCCGGATGCCGCTCGTCGTCGGAGCCGCGTCCAACGGAATCGTCCCGATGGTGCTGATCGGCAGCACGCAGGGGCTGTCCACTGTGTATGGCTCGCTGCTCGTGGTCGGCGTGCTCTGGGTATTGATCGCGCCGCTGTTCAGCAAATTGCTCAGACTGTTCCCGGAGGTCGTCACCGGCACGGTCATCACGCTGATCGGGCTGACGCTGATTCCGGTCGGGCTGAAGCTCATCGCCGGTTCCAATCCGTCCGCGCACAACTACGGTGCGCCGGCGAACCTCGCGCTCGCCGGGTTCACGCTCGCGCTGATCGCGGTGTTCTACCGGGTGTTCCGCGGTCTGCTCGGCCAGCTCGCGATGCTGATCGCGCTGACCGTCGGGGCGATCGCCGGCTGGCTGACCGGGCTGGGCAGCCTCGCCGGAGTCGCCGACGGTCCCGTTTTCGGCTTGCTGAAACCACTGCACTACGGAGCGTTGCATTTCGACATCCCGTCGATCTTGTTGTTCCTGGTGATCGTTTTCGTGCTGATGGTCGAAGCTTCCGGACAGGGGCTCGCGGTCGGGCAGGTCGTCGGCAAGAAGGTCGGGCCGCGCGACATCGCGAACCTGCTGCGGGTGGACGGGCTGCTCACCGCGCTCAGCGGCGTGTTCAACGGATTCGCCTACACCACCTTCGGCCAGAACATCGGGCTCGTCGCGCTGACCAAGGTGCGCAGCCGGTATCCGGTCGCGGTCGGCGGCCTGATCCTCATCGTTTTCGGGGTGGTGCAGCCGGTCGGCCGGGTGATCGCGGCGATCCCGCAACCGGTGATCGGCGCGGCCGCGGTGGCCACGTTCGCGGCGCTGACCGTGTCCGGCATTCAGCTGCTGTCCCGAGTGGACTTCAACCAGACCGGCAATCTGGTGATCGTCATGCTGTCGCTCGGCGTCGGGCTGATCCCGGCCGGGGCGCCGGACTTCTACAAGCAATTCCCCTTTGCCGCACAGGTTTTCCTCAAGAGCGGCGTGGCTACCGGAACTGTCCTGGCGGTCCTGCTGAATCTGCTCTTCTTCGCTCGGCGCAAGTGGAAGCCGGAAGAGCCGCTCGTGCAGCGAGAACCCGCCGCGAAGCTTTCCCAGTCCTGAAAGGACGTCATGGGCACCGAACCGCAGCGGCCCCGGCTGATCGTCGGCATCACCGGGGCCAGCGGCCCGCACTTGGCTGTCCACCTGCTGACCGCGCTGCGCAAGCTCGGCACGGTGGAAACGCATCTGGTCATGTCGCGAGCCGCGCACCGCACCATCGAACTGGAAACCGGAATGCCGCCCGCCGAGGTCGCCGAGCTGGCGGATGTCCGCCACTCGCGCGGGGACATCGCCGCGTCGATCGCGTCCGGTTCCTTCCGCACGATGGGCATGGTCGTCGTGCCGTGCTCGATGAAAACCGTCGCCGGGATCGCGCACGGCTACAGCGACGACCTGCTCGTCCGCGCCGCCGACGTCACGCTGAAAGAACGCCGTCCGCTCGTGCTCGTCGCCAGGGAGACCCCGTTGAGCCTCGTGCACCTGCGCAATCTGGTGGCGGTGACCGAGGCGGGCGCGACCGTGCTGCCGCCGGTGCCCGCCTTCTACCACCAGCCCGAGTCCGTTGAGGACATCCTCGCCCATCTGACCGGCAAGGTGCTCGACCAGTTCGGCATCGAGAACGAACTGTTCGCGCGCTGGCAGGGACCGCCCGCCTCGCAAGGAGTTTCGCGGTGAACCAGGATCCGCACGTTTTCGTCGACCAGTACCGCCACGACTTTCCGGAAGACGTACTCGTCCTCGACGATCCAGTCCCGGCCGACGAGGGCGTCACCGGCGTGATCTACGAACTCGCCGCGGCCGGACGGCGCGAGATGGTGCTGTTCCGGAAGGTGACCGGACTCGACGTGCCGGTGGTCAGCAACATGTTCGCTTCCCGGGAGCGCATCGCGCGCATGCTCGAAACCGGACCGTCCGGTTTGCACAGTGCCTACCAGCAGCGTGCGCTCCGCGCGGTGCCGCCGCGGGTAGTCGGCAGCGGACCAGTACTGGACGACGTGACTTCCGAAGTCGACTTGGCGACCATCCCGATGCTCCGGCACTTCGCCAGCGACCGCTCCCCTTACGTCACCAGCGGGATCATCGTCGCGGAGGATCCGGACACCGGCGTCGGCAACCTCAGCTACCACCGGGCGATGCCGCATTCCCGCACCGAGTTGGCGACCAGTCTCCATTCTCGCGGGGATCTGTGGCGGATGCTGCAGAAGTACGCCGAACGCGGTGAGCCGATGCCGGTCGCGATGGTGCTCGGCGGGCATCCGCTGTTCATGCTGGCCGCGTCCGCGCGGGTCGGCTACGACGTGGACGAACGCGCGGTAGCAGGCGGGCTTCTCGGCGAGCCCCTGGAAGTCGTGCGTACGCCGCGGCACGGCATTGGCGTCCCGGCTTGGTCGGACTTCGTGCTTGAGGGCGCGATCGACGCCTCCGAGCACGCGGACGAAGGACCGTTCGGCGAATTCTCCGGCTATTCCTCGAATCGCTCGACCAACAACGTCCTCCGCGTGCAAACCGTCCTGCGCCGCTCCGACGCCATGCTCGTCGACGTCGTCGGCGGCAACACTGACGAGCACCTGAACCTCGCGCGGGTGCCGCGGGAATCGGAAATGGCGGAGAAACTCAAAGCCCGTTTCCCGGACGTCACCGCAGTGCACTATCCGACGTCCGGCACGCACTTCCATTGCTACGTCGCGCTTCGCCAGCGACGGCCCGGTCAAGCCCGGCAGGTCATGCTCGGCCTGCTCGGCTGGGACCCGTACGTGAAGACCGTGGTCGCGGTGGACGAGGACGTCGACGTCACCAGCGACAGCGACGTCCTCTGGGCACTCGCCACGCATTTCCAGCCGCACCAGGACTTGTTCACTGTGGACGGTCTGCCCGGCTCGCCGCTCGACCCGTCCTCGGGCTCCGACGGCACGACATCCCGGATGGGCCTGGACGCGACCCGCGGCCTGCAGTTCGACGGCAACCGCATCGTCGTCTCCGAAGAAGCACGTCAGCACGCTCGCCAGATTCTCGGCGGGAACGTTTAAGGAGGGAATCATCATGGCCAAAATTCCGGTGACCGTACTGACCGGCTTTCTCGGCTCCGGCAAGACCACGCTCGTCAACCACATCCTCACCGCGGACCACGGGCACCGGATCGCGGTGATCGAGAACGAGTTCGGCGAAATCCCGATCGACAACGCGCTCGTGCTCGGCGGCGACGAGAAGATCATCGAAATGAGCAACGGCTGCTGCCTGTGCTGCACCGCGCGCACCGATCTGATCGAAATCCTGCAGTCGCTGCTTCGCCGCCGCGAACGGTTCGACCGGATCCTCATCGAGACCAGCGGCATGGCCGATCCGAACCCGGTCGCGCAGACGTTTTTCGTGGACGACGAGGTGTCTTCGGCGTTCGCGCTGGACGCGATCGTGACACTGGTCGACGCGCGGCACGTCGGCAGTCATCTCGAGGAGGGCGAGCACGACGGCGTCGGCGGACAGGTGAGCAACCAGATCGCGTTCGCCGACCGGATCGTGCTCAACAAGATCGACCTGGTCACCGAGCCGGAAATCGAGGAACTGCGCACGCAACTCCGTTCGGTCAACGCGACCGCGGACATCCTCACGTCCAGCTACGGCAGCGTCGACCTGGACGACATCCTCGGCATCAACGCCTTCGACCTGAACCGCACCGTCGCCGCCGACCCGGACTGGCTCGAAGACGAATCGCACCACCACGACCCGACGCTGGAATCGGTGTCCATCGAACTCGACTTCCCCCTGGACCGCGCCGCGTTCGAGCAGTGGCTCACCGCCCTGCTGGCCGAACGCGGCGACGACCTGTACCGGTTCAAGGGAATCCTCGCCTTCGACCGCCGCACCGTGCTGCAAGGCGTGCATCGGATCTACGAGCTGACGGACGCCGGCGAATGGGGCGCGACGCCACCGGTCAGCAAACTCGTCCTCATCGGCCGGAATCTCGACCGCGCGGAACTGACCGACACGGTGTCCCGCTGCAGCCTGGCCGCGGCTGGGCGGTGATTCAGGCGAGCGCCGCGGTCACGTCCAACTCGACCAGCTGTCCCGCGAAGCCCAGGCATGTCACGCCGACCAGCGTGCTCGCCGTGGTGAACGCCGCCGCGATCGAGGACGTCGTGAACCGCTGCCACACCGCGGAGAGAGCCGGCTGCTCGGCGGTGGCCACGTAGATCACTGTGCGCACGACGTCCTCGGGGGTCGCGCCGGCGTGGGCGAGCGCGACCTCGGTGTTGGCGACGACCTGGTCCACCTGCGCGAGGACATCGCCGGAAACGACCTCGCCGTCGGGCGTCAGCGGGCACTGGCCGGCGAGGTGCACGGTGCGGCGCGCGTCGACGGTGGTCACGTGGTGATAGCCGGGAGTCGGATGCAGGGCAGGCGGGTTCTGCCGTTCAATGGTCACGAGGCGGATCGTCGCTCACCGCGGCGGCGGTCCGCCACGGGATTTCCGGACGGAGGGCGTATGCGCAGGACCATCGACTGGGCCGACGGGGCGATCGTGATCGTGGACCAGGTAGCGCTTCCTGGCGAGTACCGCACGCGCACGCTGCGCACGGTGACCGAACTGGTCGACGCGATCCAACGGCTGGCGGTTCGCGGGGCGCCGGCGCTGGGAGCGGCGGGCGCGCTGGGGGTCGCGCTGGCCGCTCGCCAGGGCGGGGAGGTTCGAGCGGAGGCGGACCGGATCGCGCACGCGCGGCCGACGGCGGTCAACCTGGCTTGGGGCGTTTCCCGGGCGCTGGAGCGGCTGCCGGACGGAGCCGATGCGGTGCTGGCCGAGGCACAGGCGATGCTCGACGAGGACGAGCATCGCAACCGCACGGCGTCGGCGCACGCGGCGGAGGTCGTGCTGGACGCGTGCCCGCGCAGGCCGTTGCGATTGCTCAGCCACTGCAATACCGGGCACCTCGCGACCGTCGCGTGGGGCACCGCACTCGGCGTCGTCTGGCACCTGCACGCCCGCGGACTGGTCGAATCGGTGCTGGTGGACGAGACCCGGCCGTTGTTGCAGGGATCCCGGCTCACTGCTTGGGAACTCGCGCAGGCCGGAGTGCCGTACCGCGTGCAGCCGGACGGCGCGGCGGCCGCGGCGATGGCGCGCGGACTGGTGGACTGCGTGCTGGTCGGCGCGGACCGGATCGCGGCGAACGGGGACGTGGCCAACAAGATCGGGACCTATGGGCTGGCCATTTCCGCCGCACACCACGGTGTTCCGTTCGTGGTGGTCGCGCCTACGTCCACAGTGGACAAGAGAATCGCTGCCGGGTCGGACATCGACATCGAGGAACGCGCGGCGTTCGAGCTCACGGAATTCGGCGGAGCACAGATCGCCCCGGCGGGGTCGGCGGTGTTCAATCCGGCCTTCGACGTCACTCCCGCGGCGCTCATCACTGCGGTGGTGACCGAGGACGGTGTGTTCCGGCCGTGAGACCGGCGATGCCAGGAACCGAGCCGCGAGGTCCGTGCGGATCCGGGCGGAGTTCGCGATGCGGGACTAGGGGCGCGGGCCGACGACCTCGGCCCCGTCCCGCACCGTGATCGCCATTGCCGGACACGAATCTGCCGCGTCCAGCACTGTTTCGTCCGGCTCAACCGCCTCGGTGACCGCACGCGCCGTGGCCCCGTCCAGCTCGAACGTCTCCGGCAGCAAGGCCGCACACATCCCGCTGCCGATGCACACGCCTCCGTCGACCTCGATCGACCAGGTCATCGTCACCACCCCACCGGCATCGACCGCGGTCCGCGGACCAGCATCTGCGTCTTCCACTCGATATTCCCGGCCAGCCGCAGTCCCGGCAACTCCCGGGTCAGCGCCCGCAGCGCCTCCTGCAGTTCCAGCCGCGCGAGCGGAGCGCCGAGGCAGTGGTGCACCCCGTGCCCGAAGCCGAGATGGTGGTTGTCCCCGCGGTCGAGGACGAGCTGGTCCGCGGCGCCGAACTGCAGGCGGTCGCGGTTGGCCGCACCGATCGCCACCAGCACCGGTTCTCCTTGGCGCACCAGGACATCGCCGACCTCGACGTCCTCCGTCGCGTACCGGGCGAACCCCGCGCCGGCGCCGAGCGGCACGAAGCGAAGCAGTTCCTCCACCGCGGTCGGGATGAGCGACGGGTCCGCGCACAGCCGTTCCCAGTGCTCGTGCTGGTCCAGCAGGGCATACACGAAGTTCGGAATCTGGCTGGCAGTCGTCTCGTGGCCGGCGACCAGGATCCCGACGCACAGGTCGACCAGCTCCAGCTCGGTGAGCCGGTCCCGCACATCGCGCGCCTCGATGAGCGCGGTCATCAGATCGTCCTGCGGCTGCGCACGATGCTCGGCGATCAACCCGGCCATGTACGCCCGCAGCTCCTCGCGGCTGCGCTCCGCCTCCTCCGGCGTCAGCCGCGTGGTCGACAACGCCGCGTCGCTCCACTCGCGGAACTGCGGCCGGTCCGCCACCGGCACGCCGAGCAGCTCGCAGATCACCGCGACCGGGATCGGCAGCGCGTACAGATCGACCAGGTCAGCGGGTTGCCCGTGTTCCCGCAGCTCCTTGATCAGGTCGTCGGCCAGCCGCGCGACCCGCGGGCGCAGTTCCTCGACCCGCCGCGCGGTGAACGCCTTCGCGACGAGAGTGCGCAACCGCGTGTGATCCGGCGGGTCCATCGACAGGATGCCGCCCGGACGCCGATACTCCGACATCCGCGGTTCGTCGCTTTCCTGCGCCAGCGCACGGGAAAACCGCCGGTCGCCGAGCACGAGACGGGCGTCGGCGTAGCGGGTGGCGAGCCAGGCGGCCTCGCCACGGGGCATCTGGACGCGGATCATCCCGGCGTTCTCGCGAGCGGCGGTGTAGGCCTCGTTGAGCGCGAGACCCGCCTCCTCGTTGAACGGGTAGGCGAGCGGTTCGGTGTGCGTGGTGGTCATGCCAGCGACTCCCCGGATCCCTTTGTAAGCAGGTGCTTACATGCCTACACCCGACGCCGTCCGCACGTCAATCCGCCAGGAGCATCCGGAAAATCGCGAGACGTCCGCCCTAGGTTCGATCCGGTGACATGGACGAACGAAGCCGCCATCCGGCAATGGGACTCCGGGAGCACCCGGGCATCGATGGAAGCGACCGCCGAGCACGGGGACTTCGCCAAACAGCACCTGGTCAACCCGGTCCTCCTGCGGCTGCTCGGCGACGTGCGCGGCCGCCGGGTGCTGGACGCGGGCTGCGGCAACGGATACTTCAGCCGGATGCTTGCCGCGCGAGGGGCCGAGGTGACCGGGGTCGAACCGGCCGAAAGCGTGATTTCGTTCGCGCGGGAGAAGGCGGGAGCGGGCGTTTCCTACGTGCAGGCGGAACTCGCCCGGCTGCCGGCACTGGAGCCGTTCGACGCGGTCGTGTGCAGCATGGTGCTGATGGCGATTCCCGACTGGAAGCCCGCGATGCGCGCCTGCGTCGAGGCGGTGCGACCGGGCGGGCTGTTCGTGTTCGCCATCGTGCATCCGGCGTTCGAGGAGTTGTTCGGCACCTGGCGGAAGTACGGCGAATACCGCCGGAAGGAGTATCTGGCGGAATACGAGATCGCCGGACGCGACGCGTCCGACTTCCACCGGCCGATTTCCGCCTACCTCAATGAGCTGGCCGCGCTCGGCTGCCGGCTGCGGGAGGTGGTCGAGCCGGGGCTGGATCCCGCGGTGGCGGAAGGGATCGAGAGTTACGTGCGCATGCCGAACTTTCTGCTCGTTTCCGCCGAAGCCGGCTGACCCGATTGCCCGATCGGCCCCCGTCCGATGACCGAAAGCACTAAGGGCCGCCGTGATGCGGATAGCGTGGTCGCATGCTGGACTACGGCCTGGATTTGTCCGAAATAACTCGTGAAGCCGCCTTGCCGGATTTGCTCGCGGAAGGCGACGACCTCGACGCGGCAGTGTCCGCGGAAGCCGACTGGTCGAGACCGACCCCCGCCGAGGGGTGGACGATCGGCCACCAGATCGCGCATCTCGCGGCGGCCGACGCGAACGTCCTCCTCGCCATCCGGACGCCGGAGAAGTTCGCCGCGGTGCTGGACGAAGACCCCGACGCGGTCGCGGCCGAGGGAGCCGCGCGACCGCGCGCGGAGTTGCTGGAGCGCTGGCGCGCCGGACGGGCCGAAGCAGCCGCAGCGCTCGGAGAAATCCCGCTGGACCAGGCCTTTCCGTGGTACGGCTCGCAGTCGACCGCGAGGCTCGCAGTGACGCTTCGGCTGATGGAAACGTGGGCGCACGGGCAGGACATCTTCGACACGGTGGGCGTCGAGCACCGTCCGACGGACCGGCTCAAGCACATTGCCGCATTGGGCGTGGCCGGGCGCGGGCTGTCGTTCTACGCCGCTCAACTGCCGCTGCCGACCGAGCCGATCCGGGTCGAACTGACCAGTCCCGACGGGGTCGTCTGGGGGTGGGGCGCGGACGACGCGGCACAGCGGATCCGGGGCAGCGCAAGGGATTTCTGCCTTCGCATCACCCAGCGCCGCGCCCTCGACGAAACCGGCCTGGCCGCGATCGGCAAGGACGCGAAGGCGTGGATGGAGAACGCCCGGGTGTTTCTCTAACGCCGCCGCGGCCGCAGCAACGCGATTCCCGCCGACAACGCGCTCGTCGACGCCACGTGAATCGCCAGCGCCTTCCGATTCGGCGCCCACACCCCGGTCGCCGGGCCACCCGACCACATCGCCGCCACGAAACCGCCCGCGGCACAAGCCATAGCCCGCCACAGCGCGGGCGAGCGATCGCGTCCGGCCGCCAAACCGGTGCCCACCGCACCGAAAGCGCCCGCGGTGATCAGGGCTTCGCGTGCCATGTGGTACTGCACGTGACCTTCGCCGTGGCGGACCTCCGGCGCACGGTAGCTCGGATCGGTGATGTGCGTGACCGTCTGCCACACCGAGGGCGCGGCGGCGGCCAGGCCCGCGACGATGGCCGCCGCGCCAAGGGTTTCGCGTTTCATTGCTCGTCCTTTCCTTTGAGGTGGTGCGAGACCCGCCGGAGCGCGTCGTTCACCACGTCGATGGTTTCCGGGTCGAGAGCCTTCGCGATTTCGCGTTCGATCTCCGTCTTGAGCTCGAACGACGCGAGCGCCTGGCGTTTGCCTTCCTCGGTGAGGGACACGAGCACCGAACGCCGGTCGCCAGGGTCCTTGTCGCGGCGGACCCAGCCGCGCGCCTCCAGCCGGGTGATCCGGTGCGTGACCGAACCCGAGGTCAGCTCGACCGCGGCCATCACCTGTCCTGGAGTCAGCCGGTGCCCGGGCGCGCGCTTGAGCGCGGCGAGCATCTCCAGTTCCCACAGCTCGATCCCGTGCGCGGACAGTTCGCGGCGCATGGCCAGTTCCAGCTGGTGCGCGACCCGCCGCAGCCGGTAGGACAGCGACTTCGCGCCCAGCACGCTCTCGTCACCGCCCCCGCGCCGCACGGCGTCCACCAGGTCGTCGACCGCGTCCCGAGGCGAGGTGTTCACCGGCACGGCCCTTTCTCTCGACATCAAGACAGTGGAAGAATACCTTGACGTCAAGACAGTTCGCGAGGCGAGCACCGACATAGGGGGAAAAATGGACACAGAGGTCGCGATAATCGGCGCCGGGCCGGTGGGAATGGCCGCGGCCGCGTTCCTGCACCGAGCCGGCATCGCGGTCCGGGTCTTCGAGGCCAACCCGGACCGCGCGGGGCAATCGAGGGCGACCACGATCCACCCGCGCACCCTCGAGCTTTTCGACTCGATCCCGGACGAGCGGGGTTCGCTGGCCGCGCGCATGGTCGCCGCCGGAAATCCCGTGCCCGCCACGCATTTCGCGGCCCTGCCGAACCGGCTGGACTACCGCGGGCTCGACACCTCGTTCCCGTTCGTCCTCCTGCTGCCGCAGCCGGAAACCGAGCGGTTGCTCGCCGAGTATCTCGCCGGGCAGGGCGTCGTGGTCGAGCCCAGGTGGAAACTCGCCGGCCTGACGCAGGACGAGCAAGGCGTCACCATCGTCTCGGAAACCGGCGACACCCGGCGGGCCGGTTACGTCATCGGCGCGGACGGCGCGCACAGCGCGACCCGGCACGCGCTCGGCCTCGGCTTCCCCGGAACTCCCGCGTCCACCATGGGATTTCTCGCCGACGTGAAGCTGGAACGCCCGCCTGCCCAGCCGCACAACTGGGATTGCGAACGCGGCTCGTACAGCGCGCTTCCGCTGCCCGGCGGCATCTACCGCATCTTCGGCCACGAACCCGGCGACACCGGCCTCACCCCGGAGGAGGCCGCGCGCCGCCAGGCCCAGATTCCCGACGAAGCTGAACTGCGCGCGACGCTCAACCGGCTCGCCGACGATGATTTCGGCCTCACCGAGGTCATCTGGGCTTCGCGCACCGGCGACGCGACGCGCCACGCCGAGCAGTACCGCGTCGGCCGGGTGTTCCTCGCCGGCGACGCCGCGCACGTCCACCTTCCGGCAGGCGGGCAAGGGCTCAACGTCGGCGTGCAGGACGCGGCGAACCTCGCGTGGAAACTCGCCGCGGAGGTGCGGGGACGCGCGCCTCGGCGGATCATCGACGGCCCGCAGTCCTACGACGCCGAACGCCGCCCCATCGCGGCCCGGCTCGCGGCGAACACCCTCGCCCAGGCCGCGCTCATGGTCACCTTCACTCCGGGCGGAAAAGCGTTGCGGGACTTGATGTCCGACCTCATCGGCCGCAACGGCGACACCGCGGACGAACTGCGCGGCTGGCTGTCCGGGCTCGACGTTTCCTACGCCGAAGACGGCAGTCTCGCCGGCCGTCGAGTACCCAACCTGCCGCTCGCCGACGGCCGCACCCTCCATCGTGCGCTTCGCCCGGACAGGTGCACGCTCGTAGTCTTCGGCACCACGGTTGCGGAAGGGGAGAATGTCGTGCGCTCAACCCGCGACTGGCACGATTTGGCCGCCGTCCTCGTCCGCCCGGACGGATACGCCGCCGAAGTGTGGACCCCGGGCGAAGAAATCAAGGCGCGCTGAATGGGAGTCGACACCGCGCGCGGCCGTTTCGGCGTTCTCGCGATCCTCTGCTCCAGCATCCTCGTGGTCGCGATGGACAACACCATCGTCAACGTCGCGCTCCCGGTCATCCGCACCGACCTCGACGCGTCCATCAACGGTCTGCAATGGACAATCGACTCCTACACGCTCGTGATCGCCTGCTTCCTCATGCTCGCCGGCGCCACCGGAGACCGGTTGGGGCGCAAGCGGACCTTCCTGGCCGGGTTGGTCCTTTTCGGACTCGGCTCGCTGCTGTGCAGCGTCGCCCCGTCGATCGGCTGGCTGGTCGCCGCGCGCATCGTGCAGGCGCTCGGCGGCGCGATGCTGAACCCGGTCGCGATGTCGATCATCACGAACGTCTTCACCGACCCCGGCGAGCGCGCGCGGGCGATCGGGGTGTGGGGGTCGATCGTCGGGATCTCGCTGGGCGTCGGCCCGGTGCTCGGCGGCGTGCTGACCGAAAGCATCGGGTGGCGGGCGATCTTCTGGGTCAACGTGCCGGTGGTCGTCGCGGCGATCGCGCTGACCGTGCGCTACGTGCCGGAATCGCGGGCGCCGCACCCGCGCCGCCCGGATCCGGTGGGACAGGTGCTGGTCGTGCTGCTGCTCGGTTCGGCGGTGACCGCGGCGATCGAAGGCCAGCGGCTCGGCTGGGGTTCGCCGGCGATCCTCGGGCTGACCGGACTCGGCGTGCTCGCCTTGACCGCGTTGATCCGCTGGGAACTCCGCCGCCGGGAACCGCTGGTCGAACTGCGCTTCTTCCGGAGCGCGCCGTTCTCGTCGGCCACGATCAGCGCGGTGTGCGGGCTCGCCGCGTTCGGCACGTTCCTGTTCCTGTCGCCGCTGTATCTCCAGGACGTGCGCGGGCTGTCGGCGTTGCAATCCGGGCTGATGCTGCTCCCGGCCGCTGTGGCCGTCACGATCGCCGCTCCGCTGTCCGGCCGTCTCGTCGCCAACCGCGGCGCGCGGATTCCGCTGCTGACCGCGGGGATCTCGATGACTGTCGTCGCCGTGCTGCTCACCACCGCGTCCGCCGCCACGCCGCTGTGGGTGCTCGCGATCGCGTACGGGGTGTTCGGGCTGGGGTTCGGGCTGCTGAATCCGCCGATCACCAATGCCGCGGTCAGCGGTATGCCCCGCTCCCAGGCCGGAGTCGCCGCCGCGGTCGCGTCCACCTCCCGGCAGGTCGGGCAAACGCTCGGCGTCGCGATCGCGGGCACCATCCTCGCCGCGGCGACCACCCCGCTGGCCGGGTACGCCACGGCGTGGTGGGCGGTCGCGGGCGGGACCACGTTGATCATCGCGCTCGCCGTCCTCGCCACCACGGCCTGGGCGCGCGCGGGCGCGGAACGGGTAGCCCGCCGTTTCGCCGACGAGCCGATCACCGAACCGGTCTAACCAGGGCAGGGTGAATCGGGCAGAGGTGTGGTCCTTCCGTCGCCTATCCCGGCCGAACGCCCCGCCGCGGTGCGGGCGTCTCCAGAGTGGAAGATGCCCGCACCCGTCGGAGGAAAGGCGCCATCCGCATGCCCACCTCGCCCGAGACCCCGGCCCTCCCGACCACCCGCCCACCGGCCTTCCCGACCACCCGCCCACCGGCCCTCCCGACCACTCGCCCGCCCGGCTGCCCGTTCGATCCGCCCGCCGGGTACGCCGCGCTGCGGGAGACTTCGCCGGTGTCGCGGATCCGCTGCCCGGCCGGGTTCGAGACCTGGCTGGTCACCCGCTACGACGACGTCCGCGCCGTGCTCGCCGACCCGGCGCTGAGTTCGCGCGGGGCCTCGTCAGCGCACGTCAAAGCCGATCTGGACCCGTACGAGGAGGCCGACCCCGGTTCGATCATCCAGCTCGACGGCGCGGAGCACGCCCGGCTGCGCAAGATGGTCGTCGCCGAGTTCACCGTGCGGCGGGTGGAACGGCTGCGCGAGTACGTCCGCGAGCAGGTCGAACGGCACCTCGACGCCATGCTCGCCAAACCCGGCCGCGCTGACCTGGTCCAGGACTTCGCGCTGCCGATCCCCTCGCTGGCGATCTGCGAACTGCTCGGCGTCCCGTACGCCGACCGCGAGCTGTTCCAGCGCCAGAGCAGCCTGCTGGTCAGCACCGACCAGGAAGCGGGCACCACGGACCAGGCGTTCCACGAACTGGCCGGCTACCTGGGCAAGCTGTTCGCCGGCAAGCAACAGGACCCGCGGGACGACCTGTTCAGCAAGCTGATCGTCCGCGCCGAGGCCGCCGGGGAATCGCTCGACCTGGACGAGCTGATCATGCTCGGCCTCAGCCTCCTCGTCGCGGGACACGAAACCACCGCCAACATGATCGCGCTCAGCACGCTTGTGCTGCTGGAACACCCGGAGCAGCGCGCGCAAGCCCTCGCCGATCCGCCGCGCGCGGTCGAGGAATTGCTGCGGTATCTGTCGGTCGTGCAGTTCGGTGTGCTGCGGTACGCCACTGAGGAGGTCGAGGTCGGCGGCCAGACGATCGCCGCGGGTGACTGGCTGATCGCCGCGCTGAACTCCGCCAACCGTGACGAGGACCGTTATCCGCACGCCGACCAGCTGGACTTCGCCCGCGAATCGCCGCGCACGCACGTCGCCTTCGGGTTCGGCGCGCACCAGTGCGTCGGCCAGCAGCTGGCGCGGGTCGAAATGCAGGAGGCGCTGACCGCGTTGTTCCGCCGCGTGCCCGGTCTGCGACTCGCGGTGCCGAAGGAATCTTTGGCGTACAAGCACAACACGCTCGTCTACGGCCCCGAGGAGCTGCCGGTCGCCTGGTCCGCGTAGTTCGCCCGGCCGATCCGCGAGCTGTCGGGTTAACCTCGTCGCGCACACCAGCGCACACCAGGGGGACCGATGGCCGCGGACCAGCCTTCGCGCAAACGCGACGCGACGGCGACCAAGACCGCGCTGCTGGACGCCGCGGCCGAACTGTTCGCCGACCGCGGCTTCGATCGCACGACAGTGCGCGACATCGCGAACCGCGCGGGCGTCAACCAGGCGCTGCTGTTCCGGTACTTCGGCAGCAAGGACGCGTTGTTCGAGCACGTGATGGCGCGCGGCGGCCTGGCCCAGGTCGAGACGACCCCGCCCGAGCGGCTGTTCTCCGCGGCGCTGCGGAGCCTCCTCGAACGCGACGACTCGGCGTCCCGCTCGATCGAGACCTACCTGCGGTCATCCGGCACCGATCGCGCCGACGAGGCGCTGCGCGCGCGACTCGACGCCGAGTACACGCGCGCGCTCTCCGGGCTCACCGACGCGCCGGACGCCGAACTCCGCGCCGACCTCGCGATGGCCTGGCTGCTCGGCATCGGGCTGGTCCGCTCGATCACCCGCAAGGACCCGCTCGCCACCGCGCCCGCCGACGAGATCGAGCGGCTCATCGGCCCGGCCGTGCGCACCCTGCTCGAACGCAGCAAGTAATTCGCTACGCCCGCGCCGGGACCCGCGGATACCGTCGCCGCATGTTCCCGCCCGCCGCCACTGCGGCCGAGTTCGACCAGCTGGCCCGCGAAGACCTGCTGCCCGCGGTACGAGACCTTCTCCGGACGCTCGGCGAGCACGGCGAACCCGTGCCGTTCGCCGACGGTTCGCTGCCTGTGTACGCCGTGGGCGAGCAGCTCGTCCTGAAGCTCTATCCGCCGGTGTACCTCGACGAGCTGACTACCGAGCGCACCATGCTGGAAGTCCTGCACGGCAAGCTCCCGATCCCGACCCCGGGCGTCGTGCACGCCGGGACCCGCGACGGCTGGGGTTACGTCGTGATGGAACGGCTGCGCGGACACTCGCTCAGCCAGGTCTGGCCCGACCTGTCCGCAGCGGGCAGACTCGCGCTCGCCCCGCAGATCGGCGAGGCGCTGTCCGCCTTGCATGCCGTGCGCGACCCGGCGTTGTCCGTGCTCGCGCCGCAGGACTGGACCGCGTTCCTTGCCGCCCAACGGGAAAAGCTGGTCGACCACCATCGCAAGACCACATTGGACGAACACTGGCTCGCCCAGCTTCCGGAGTTCGTCGACTCGGTCGAGCTGGGGACGCCGGAAACCGTGCCGCTGCACACCGAAGTCATGCGCGATCATCTGATGGTCACCCGGGAAGGGGACGGCTGGCGGCTGTCCGGCCTGTTCGATTTCGAACCGGCGATGCGCGGCGCGGCGGAATACGAGTTCGCGGCGGTCGGCTTGTTCGTTTCGAGCGGCGACCCGGCATTTCTGCGGAGTCTTCTGCTCGCTTACGGTTACCGTCCCGACGACCTCGGCCCGGACTTCTCCCGCCGGTGCCTCGCGTACACGCTTCTGCACGTGTACAGCAACTTCCGCTGGTACCTGGACGTGCTCCCGGCCCCGGAAAAACCTACTTTCGTATCCCTGGCGGACGCATGGTGGGGCGTATGAGGGGTACCCCGAGACTACCCCGCGACATACCCCCGTAAAAAGGAGTGAAATACGCGACAACCCGGCAATCGCGACGGACACTGGAACCGTTCCCGGGGTACACCAGGGGCCGGGACAGAAGGAGGAACCGCCGTGACTGCCGAGTTGAACCATCGGGAGCGGGCAACCCTGCGTGCCGTCGCCGAGGGGCACGCGGAGATCAGCTGCAGCTGTGAACCGGACCTGTTCGTCGACGGGCTGAGCTGTTGCGACCAAGGCACCGTCCGCGACCTCGTCCGCAAGGGTCTGATCGAGCCCGCCGAGGCCGGAGCGTGCGGCGCGCGGGTGCGCGCGGTGCTCACCGAGGCCGGGGTGCGCGCGCTGGACGGAAAGCCGGTCGCGGCTTGATCTTCCGGGCTTGAGCCAGAGCGCGGGCTACCCGCGCACCCACTCCTCCCCCAGTTCGACCGCGACCGCCTCGCCGCCGGTGAGGTCGGCCAGCCAGCCGCTGAATCGTTCTTCCTCGCCGGGCGAGAGCCCCACCTCGAAGTGCGCCGCCGCCTCGAACCGCGTCTCGTGCAGCACGTACGGCGAGGCGCGGAGATCGTTCTCGAAGCGGCCCGCCCGGGTGTAGTCCATCGTTACGTCGAACAGCCGCAATCGCCGGTACTCCACCAGGCCTACCGCGTCGAGCGCGTCCGACACCGCTTGCCCGTACGCGCGGATCAACCCGCCCGCGCCGAGCAGCACGCCGCCGAAATGCCGCGACACCACCGCGACCGTGTCGGTGACTTCGCGGCGACGCAACACCTCCAGCATCGGCACCCCGGCCGTCCCGGCGGGCTCGCCGTCGTCGCTCGAACGCTGGGTGCGGCCGTCCGGGCCGAGAACGAACGCGTGACAGTGATGCCGCGCCGCGGGTTCGGCCCGCCGGCGGGCCGAAATGATCTCCCGCGCGGCCGCTTCGTCGCCCACCGGAGCCAGCGCGCACAGGAACCGTGAACGCCGTATTTCGATCTCGTGCAGCCCGGCCACTGCCACGGACAGATAACGATCAGTCATCGGCGTTCCCCCTCACGCCCCCCAGTCAACCAGCAGCGAGCGCGGGGTTGACACCGGGCAGGCAGACAGGTTTGCGCAGGTCAGCGACTTCGCTGACCGCGTGGCGGGAGAGACGGCCCGACATATGGGAGTACCCCGGAGGGCGTCAACGTATGCGTGGCTTATCCCACGAGAGCGCGATGACGTATGTCGATCACAGCGAATTCACACTATCGTCATAAGACCCGGCGAACCCGGGAGTCACCACCACGCGCCCCGGCTGGCCCCCACCACACAGGCTGACCGACCCCGGCGCGTGCGCCTGTACAGCGACGTGCAGAACTTTTTCCGCCGCCCATCGCCGTGCGGTGACAAACCATCCGGCACCCGGCCCGGTCGTCGACCGGCCGCGGTCAGCCACGCATCGCGACGCAGTGCCGCGCCTCGCGACAGCGGAGGCACCGGATGGTTTCCCTTCTCGACTGACCATCGCGGTTTCGGACCACTTCGTTAACCGGTTCAGTGCTGAACCCCTCTTCGGAGCAACGAAACCGCGCCAACGCCTTGGGAGGCGGCCAGCCGTGACCCACCGTTCGAGCACCCCGGCCACTGACGGCCTCTACGACCCCGCTTACGAGCACGATGCCTGCGGGGTGGCGTTCGTCGCGGACCTGACCGGTCGCCGAGACCATCAGATCGTGGCGAAAGCCCTCGTCGCGCTGAAAAATCTGGAACATCGCGGGGCACGCGGGGCGGAACCGGACACCGGGGACGGCGCGGGCCTGCTCATCCAGGTGCCCGACGCGTTCTACCGCGAGGTCGCCGGGTTCGAGCTGCCTCCGGAAGGCAGCTACGCCGTCGGCACCGCGTTCCTGCCGCAGGACGAAAAGCGCCGCGGCCGCGCCATGACCACCATCGAGCGGATCGCCGCCGAGGAGGACATGCGCGTGGTGGGCTGGCGCGAGCTGCCGGTCGACACCGCGCACTGCGGCCCGACCGCCGCGCAGACCATGCCGCACTTCACCCAGCTGTTCCTGGCCGGGCACAAGAACAACATCGACGGCCTCGCCCTCGAGCGCGCCGCCTTCTGCGTGCGCAAGCGCGCCGAGCACGAGCTGGTCGAGGACGACGTGTACTTCCCGTCGCTGTCCTCGCGCACGATCGTCTACAAGGGAATGCTGACCGAGCCGCAGGTCGAGAAGTTCTTCCTCGACCTCACCGACGAGCGCGTGACGAGCGCCATCGGCCTGGTGCACTCCCGCTTCTCCACCAACACTTTCCCGTCGTGGCCGCTCGCGCATCCGTACCGCTACGTGGCGCACAACGGCGAGATCAACACGCTCAAGGGCAACCGCAACTGGATGGACGCCCGCGAGGCGCTGCTGGAAACGGACCTCATCCCGGGCGACCTCAAGCGCATCTACCCGGTCATCACGCGCGGCGCGAGCGACTCGGCGTCCTTCGACGAGGTGCTGGAGCTGCTCCACCTCGGCGGCCGGTCGCTGCCGCATGCGGTGCTGATGATGATCCCGGAGGCCTGGGAGAACCATCAGGAAATGGACCCCGCGCGCCGCGCCTTCTACGAATTCCACTCCACGCTCATGGAGCCGTGGGACGGCCCGGCGCTGGTGGCGTTCACCGACGGCGCGCAGATCGGCGCGGTGCTGGACCGCAACGGCCTGCGCCCGGGCCGCTACTGGGTCACCGACGACGGCCTCGTCGTGCTCGCCAGCGAGGTCGGCGTGCTGGAGCTGGACCAGGCGAAGATCGTCCGCAAGGGACGGCTGGAGCCGGGCCGGATGTTCCTCGTGGACACCGTCGCGGGCCGGATCGTCGAGGACGAGGAGATCAAGGGCCGGCTCGCTTCCGAGCACCCGTACGACGAATGGGTCGACGCCGGGCTGCTCCGCCTGGAGGAGCTGCCCGAGCGCGACCGCGAGGTCCCGCTGCACGCCGCTCTCGTGCGCCGGCAGCAGGCGTTCGGCTACACCGAGGAAGAGCTGGAGACCATCCTCGAGCCGATGGCCCGCACCGGAGCGGAGCCGATCGGGTCGATGGGCAACGATTCGCCCCTAGCGTCCCTTTCGTCGGGTTCGCGCCCGTTGTTCGACTACTTCATCCAGCTGTTCGCCCAGGTGACCAACCCGCCGCTGGACGCGATCCGCGAGGAGCTGGTGACCGCGCTCGGCACGCAGATCGGCGCGGAGCCGAACCTGCTGGCCGCGGACGCGTCGTCGTGCCGCCGGATCGTGCTGCCGTTCCCGGTGCTGGACAACGACCAGCTCGCGAAACTCGTGCACGTCAACGACGACGGCGACCTGCCGGAGTTCCAGGCGGTCACCGTCATGGGCCGGTACAACGTGCACGGCGGCGGCGAGGCGCTGCTCAAGCGGCTCGACGAAATCCGCGCCGAGGTGTCCGAGGCGATCGAGGACGGCGCGCGGCTGATCGTGCTGTCCGACCGCGGGGTGGACGCCGACCACGCGCCGATCCCGTCGCTGCTGCTCACCGGCGCGGTGCACCACCACCTGGTGCGGGAGAAGACGCGCACGCAGGTCGGCCTCATCGTCGAGGCGGGCGACGCGCGCGAAGTGCACCACATCGCGCTGCTGGTCGGCTACGGCGTGGCCGCGGTGAACCCGTACCTGGCGATGGCGACGGTCGAGGAGATGGCGCACCGGGGCCTCATCCCGGGCGTGACTCCCAAGCAGGCCACCACGAACCTGATCAAGGCGCTCGGCAAGGGTGTCCGCAAGACCATGTCCAAGATGGGCGTGTCCACTGTGGCCTCGTACACCGGCGCGCAGATCTTCGAGGCGGTCGGCCTCGGCTCCGAAGTGATCGACACCTGTTTCACCGGAACCACTTCGCGGCTCGGCGGCGTCGGCTTCGACACGCTCGCCGAAGAGGTTTCGCAGCGGCACGTGCGCGCTTTCCCGGTCGACGGCGTCCGGGCGAGCCACCGCGAGCTGGAAACCGGCGCGGACTACCAGTGGCGGCGCGAAGGCGAACCGCACCTGTTCAACCCGCAGACGGTGTTCAAGCTGCAGCACTCCACGCGGTCGGGGAAGTACGACATCTTCAAGGAGTACACGAAGGCGGTCAACGACCAGGCCGAGAAGCTGCTGACGCTGCGCGGGCTGTTCGACTTCAAGTTCGGCGACCGCACGCCGGTGCCGATCGAGGAGGTCGAGCCGGTTTCGGAGATCGTGAAGCGGTTCGCCACCGGGGCCATCTCGTACGGCTCGATCTCGATGGAAATGCACCAGACGCTGGCGATCGCGATGAACCGCCTCGGCGGCAAGTCGAACACCGGCGAGGGCGGCGAGGACCCGGAGCGGCTGTACGACCCGGAGCGCCGGTCCGCGGTCAAGCAGGTCGCGAGCGGCCGGTTCGGCGTCACCAGCGAGTACCTGGTGAACTCCGACGACATCCAGATCAAGATGGCCCAAGGCGCGAAGCCCGGCGAGGGCGGGCAGCTGCCCGGCGGCAAGGTGTACCCGTGGATCGCGAAGACGCGGCACTCCACGCCGGGCGTCGGGCTGATTTCGCCGCCGCCGCACCACGACATCTACTCCATCGAGGACCTGGCTCAGCTGATCCACGACCTCAAGAACGCCAACCCGGACGCGCGCATCCACGTGAAGCTGGTGTCCGAGGTCGGCGTCGGCACGGTCGCCGCGGGCGTGTCCAAGGCGCACGCGGACGTCGTGCTGATCTCCGGCCACGACGGCGGGACCGGCGCCTCGCCGCTGTCCTCCATCAAGCACGCGGGCGGACCGTGGGAGCTTGGCCTGGCCGAAACGCAGCAGACGCTGCTGGCCAACCGGCTGCGCGACCGGATCGTGGTGCAGACCGACGGCCAGCTCAAGACCGGCCGCGACGTCATGATCGCGATGCTGCTCGGCGCCGAGGAGTTCGGTTTCGCGACCGCGCCGCTGGTGGTGTCGGGCTGCATCATGATGCGCGTCTGTCACCTCGACACCTGTCCGGTCGGCGTCGCGACGCAGAACCCGAAGCTGCGCGAGAAGTTCAGCGGCAAGGCCGAGTACGTGGTGAACTTCTTCGAGTTCATCGCGCAGGAGGTCCGGGAATACCTGGCGGAGCTGGGGTTCCGGTCCGTCGAGGAGGCCGTCGGCCACGCCGAGCTGCTCGACAAGCGCAAGGCGGTCGACCACTGGAAGGCCGCCGGGCTCGACCTGTCGCCGATCTTCCACGTGCCCGAACTGCCGCCGCGCGCGGTGCGGCACCAGACCGTCAAGCAGGACCACGGCCTGGACAAGGCGCTCGACAACACGCTGATCCAGCTCGCCGAGGGCGCGCTGGCGGCGGGCGACAAGGTGCGGCTGGAACTGCCGGTGCGCAACGTGAACCGCACCGTCGGCACCATGCTCGGGTCGGAGCTGACGAAGAAGTGGGGCGGCGAAGGGCTGCCCGACGACACCATCGACGTCACCTTCACCGGCACCGCGGGCCAGTCGTTCGGCGCGTTCGTGCCGAAGGGCATCACGCTGCGGCTCTACGGCGACGGCAACGACTACGTCGGCAAGGGCCTCTCCGGCGGGCGGATCGTCGTGCGGCCGCCGAAGGAATCGCCGATCGTCGCGGAGAACCACATCATCGCGGGCAACGTGATCGCTTACGGGGCCACGAGCGGCGAGATCTTCATCCGCGGCCAGGTCGGCGAACGGTTCTGCGTGCGCAACTCGGGCGCGCTGGCGGTCGTCGAGGGCGTGGGCGACCACGGCGGCGAGTACATGACCGGCGGCCGGATGGTCGTGCTGGGCGGGATCGGCCGCAACTTCGCGGCGGGCATGTCCGGCGGCGTCGCGTACGTGCTGGACCTGCCGGCGCACCGGGTCAACCCGGAGATGGTCGACATCGACCCGCTCGACACCGCGGACGTCGACTTCCTGCGCGAAACCATCGAAAAGCATTACAACGAAACGGAATCCGCCGTCGCGCGGGCCTTGCTGGCGGACTGGGACAGTGCGGTCGACCGGTTCGGCAAGGTCATGCCCAAGGACTACAAGCGCGTGCTCGCCGCCCAGGTGGCGGCCGAGCGGGACGGCCGGGACGTGAACGAGGCGATCATGGAGGCAGCTCATGGCTGATAATCGCGAAGCCAGTCATGAGTGCCGACTGGGTGCGGGTATCCCGCAGAACATGGAGGCCGCACATGGCTGACCCCAAGGGCTTTCTGACCACCACGCGCGAGGAACCGAAGCGGCGTCCGGTGGACCTGCGGCTGATGGACTGGCGCGAGGTCTACGAGGACTTCGCGACGACCAAGCTGGAGAAGCAGGCCGGGCGCTGCATGGACTGCGGGATCCCGTTCTGCCACCAGGGCTGTCCGCTCGGGAACCTGATCCCGGAGTGGAACACGCTGGTGTGGCGGGAGGACTGGCAGCAGGCCGCGGACCGGCTGCACGCCACGAACAACTTCCCGGAGTTCACCGGCACGCTGTGCCCGGCGCCGTGCGAGACCGCGTGCGTGCTCGGCATCAACGACGACCCGGTGTCGATCAAGCGGGTCGAGATCTCGATCATCGACCGCGCCTTCGAGGAAGGCTGGGTCACGCCGCAGGTCCCGGTCACGAAGACGGGCAAGAAGGTCGCCGTCGTCGGGTCCGGTCCGTCCGGGCTGGCCGCGGCGCAGCAGCTGACCCGCGCGGGCCACACCGTCGTGGTCTACGAGCGGGCGGACAAGATCGGCGGGCTGCTGCGCTACGGCATTCCCGAGTTCAAGATGGAGAAGTTCCGCCTCGACCGCCGCCTCGACCAGATGCGGGCCGAGGGCACGGAATTCCGGACGTCGGTGAACGTCGGCGTGGACGTCACCGTCGAGCAGCTTAAGTCGGACCACGACGCGGTGGTGCTGGCCGGCGGCGCGACGGCGTGGCGCGACCTGCCGATCGAGGGCCGTTCGGCCGAGGGCATCTACCAGGCGATGGAGTTCCTGCCGCCGGCCAACCGGGTCGCGGCGGGCGAGCTCGAGGAGTCGCCGTATTCGGCCAAGGGCCTCGACGTCGTGGTCATCGGCGGCGGCGACACCGGCGCGGACTGCGTCGGCACGTCGCACCGCCAAGGCGCGAAGTCGGTGACCCAGCTGGAGATCATGCCGAAGCCGCCGGAGTCGCGTTCGGACGCGCACCCGTGGCCGACGTACCCGATGATCTACCGCGTCACCTCCGCCCACGAGGAGGGCGGCGAGCGGCTGTACTCGGTCAACACCCAGGAGTTCCTGACCGATTCCGACGGTCGGGTGCGCGCGCTGAAGCTGGTGGAGGTGCGCAACGAGGGCGGCAAGTTCGTCCCGGTCGAGGGCACCGAGACCGAGCTGCCCGCGCAGCTGGTGCTGCTGGCGATGGGTTTCCTCGGCCCGCAGCGCGAAGGCCTGCTGACCGACCTTGGCGTGGAACTGGACCAGCGCGGCAACGTCGTGCGGGACAAGAACTTCCAGACCACTGTGGACAATGTGTTCGTGGCGGGCGACATGGGCCGCGGGCAGTCGCTGATCGTGTGGGCGATCGCGGAGGGCCGCTCGTGCGCGGCCGGCGTGGACGCCTTCCTGACCGGCCGGGGCGTGCTCCCGGCCCCGATCGCGCCGACGGACCGGCCGATCTCCTGAGGACTCGGAGCAGGCGCGTCACCGTCGCCGCGCCTGCTTCGTTCAAGTCTCGGGGCCAAGCGCGCCAACGTCGTCGCGCTTCGCTCCGTTCAAGTCTCGGGGCCAAGCGCGCCAACGTCGTCGCGCTTCGCTCCGTTCAAGTTTCGGGGTTGACGCGTCACTGCCGCCGCGCTAGTCCCGGCTGTCGGGCGGGTGCGACAACGGCGTCGCACCCGCCCTTTTTAGTGCGCGGCACCGGCGTTGTAGGCGACCTCGCCGCCTACCACGGTCGCGCCGACGCTGATTTCGCCGATCTTCGCCGGGTCGACCGTCAGCAGGTCGTCGCTCAGCACCGTGAAGTCGGCCAGCTTTCCCCTGCTCAGCGTGCCTTTGCTGGTTTCCTCGTGCACCGCGTACGCCGAGCCGGCCGTGTACGCGCGCAGCGCCTCCAGCGGAGTCACCGCCTCGTCCGGTGCGATCGGGTGCCCTGACGCGGTCCGGCGGTTGACCATGTCGTGGATGCTGAGCAACGGCGACGCCGCGACCACCGGAGCGTCCGTGCTGCCGGGCAGAACGACTCCGGCGTCGAGGAAACTCCGCATCCGATACGCCAGACGACTACGTTCCGGGCCGAGCGCGGCGAGCAGTCCGTCGCCGATTTCGGACAGGAACCGGCCCTGCGGCACCGGAATCACGCCCAGCTCGGCGATCCGGGCCACCGCGGCATCGTCGGCGACCGCGCAGTGTTCGATGCGATGCCGGACGTCCTCGCGCGGGTATTTCCGCTGAGCTTCCTCGTAGGCGTCGAGCACGGCGCCGAGGGCCGCGTCGCCGATCGCGTGCGTGGCGATCTGCCAGTGGCACCGGTGCGCTTCGAGGATGTAGCGGCGCAGTTCGTCCGGCTCGAACAGCATCAGCCCCTGGTTGCCGGGCGAGTCCTCGTAGTCGCAGCACATCGCGGCGGACCGGCCGATCAGCGAGCCGTCGGAGAGGATCTTGACCGGGCCGATGCGCAGCCGGTCGTCGCCGACGCCGGTGCGCACACCGAGGTCGAGCCCGAACCATTCGCCACCTGGCTCGAACGGGCCGCAGTCGCGCAGCGCGGTGATGTAGGGCATCACCGTCATCCGCACGCCCAGCTGCCCGCGTTCGCGGGTGCGCTGGAAGGAATCGAGGTCGGCGCGGCCGTGGCCGATGCCGTCGACGGTGCCGATGCCGGGCTCGGTGACGCTGGTCAGGCCGTCTTCGAGCGCGGCGTGCGCACCGGCGGCGATGTTGGCGATGACTTCTTCGGTCGCCTCGGGGCGCAGCAGGCGGTCCACGAGGACGGTCGCGCGTTCCTGCAGCAATCCGGTGGCGCGGCCGTCTTCGTCGCGCGCCACGGTGCCGCCGGGAACGTCCGGCACGCCCAGCCGGTCCGGATATCCGGCCAGGGCGAAGGCTTCGGTGCTCGCGACGGACATGTGCCGCGAAGTGTGCGTGAGCCAGACCGGCCGTCCGCCGGCCGCGCGGTGCAGGGCTTCGGCGGTGGGGTGCGCGCCGATCTTGTTCTGGTCGTAGCCGGCGCCGATGACCCAGGCGCCGGCGGGCAGGGTCGCGGCCCGTTCCGCCACCGCACGGTAAAGCGCGTCGAGGGTCGCCGCGGCCTCGGCGGAGACGTCCAGTTCCCGAATCAGCTTGCCGCGCATGCTCAAGTGGTGGTGCGCGTCGTTGAGGCCGGGGACGACCGGCGCGCCGCCGAGGTCGACCACCGTGTCTGCGGAGAGGCCGCGGACCTCGTCGTCGAATCCGGCGATCCGGCCGCCGATCACGCCGAGCGCGGTCGCTTGTGGACGGTCGCGGTCCAGCGTGGTGAATCGTCCATTGTGGAACAAAGCATCGAGACGCACTTGGCTCATCCTTGTCGGGTCAGGGTTTTTTCGGAGTCGGCGACGGCCGCGGTGCGACGGGCAAGCGCCAGGACGCAGGTGAGGGTCAGCGTGAGCAGCACGACGTGGTAGATGACGACCGGCCAGATCGCACCGTGCGTCGCGTTGAGCAACGCCTGCGCGATGAACGGCGTAGTGCCGCCGAAGATCGTGCTGCACAGCTGGTAGGACAGAGAGATTCCGGTGTAGCGCAGGTGGATCGGGAATCCGCGGGTGAGGAATCCGGCGAGCACCGCGTAGTAGCCGGAACCGCACACGGTCGCGACCGCGATGCCGACGAAGGCCAGCCCCGGGTTGCCGGACGCGATCAGCAGGTACATCGGGACGGTCACCACGATGTTGCACCCCAGCGAGACCGCCATGAACCGCGTTTCGCCGACGCGTTCGGCCAGCCGCGCCGCGACCGGCTGCCAGCAGAACTGCACCACGGATACGCCGAGCAGCACGTAAAGCATGGTCTGGCGGCCGATGCCGAGTTCGTTCGTGGACCAGGCGAGGACGAACGTGTTGCTGAAGTACGCGGCGGCGATGCCCATGATGCTCGCGCCGATGCCGAGCAGCACGGTCCGCCAAGCGGTCCGCAGCACCTCGGCCAGCGGCACCTTCGCGACGGCGGCTTTCGCCTTGGCGCGCACGAACTCCGCCGGTTCCTCGACTTTCAGCCGGATCAGCAAGCCCAGCGCGACCAGCACGCCGGACAGCAGGAACGGCACTCGCCAGCCCCAGGTCAGGAACTGTTCGTCCGGCAGCGCGCTCACCGCGAGAAAGACCACTGTGGACAGAATCGACCCGGCGGGCGAGCCTTGCTGGGCGAACATGGCGAAGTACGACCCGCGTCCGGCTGGCGCGTTCTCCGCGGCGAGCACGACCGCGCCGCCCCACTCCCCGCCGACCGCGACGCCCTGCACCGCGCGAAGCGCGACGAGCAGCAACGGCGCGGCGAGGCCGATCTTGGCGTACGTCGGCAGCAGCCCGACCGCGAAGGTCGCGAACCCCATCAGCAGCAGCGTGACGACCAGCGTGTTCTTGCGCCCGACCCGGTCGCCGAGGTGCCCGAACACGATCCCGCCCAGCGGCCGGGCGAGAAAGCCGACCCAGAACGTGCCGAACGCGGCGAGCACGCCGGTCGCCGGGTTCAGTTCGGGGAAGAACAGCTTGCCGAAGACCAGCGCGGACGCGGTCCCGTACAGGTAAAAGTCGTACCACTCGATCGCCGTCCCGGCGAAGGAGGCGAGCGCGGCCCGGCGGCCGGTGGCGGTTTCGTGGTTCACGGGCTACTCCCTGGCGGCGGTGTTCCCCAGAGTCTTCGTCCCGGGACCTATGCTGTCCAATACCTGTCCGGACCCATTCCGATACCTCGGAGGCATAGGCGTGGAACTGCGCGTGGTGCGTTATTTCCTGGCCGTCGCACGAGAAGGCTCGGTCACCGCTGCGGCGCGCACGGTGCGGGTCGCGCAACCGTCGCTGTCGCGGCAGCTCCGCGCGCTGGAAACCGAACTCGGAGTGGCGTTGTTCTCGCGATCGCCGGGCTCGCTGACCCTCAGCGCGGCAGGCACCCGGTTCGTGCCGATCGCCCAGGACCTGGTGCGCCGCGCCGAAGAGGCGGGCGCGGTGATGGCCGCGATCGGCCGCACCGAGGACACCCCGCTGACGCTCGTCGCGCCGCCGAGCACAGTGGACAGTCTCTTGGCGCCGTTCATGGCCACCGGCAAGGCCGGACCGGTGCTGCGGGACGCCTTCCCGGTCCCGCCGGACCAGGTTTTCGACCGGCTCCTGCACAGCAGCGCCGATCTCGGCATCTCGACGTCCCCGCCGCCCGCACAGCTGGAAACCGCCGCACTGGGCCGGGTCCTGGTCAGCGCGCAGGTCCGGCCCGGCCACCGCTGGTACGAGGCGGAGACGATCCCGCTGGCCGAACTGGCCACCGAACCGCTGCTGGTGATGAACCGCAGCAACGCCGCGCGCCTGGTCGTCGACGAGGCGTTCCACCGCGCCGGACTCGTCCCGTCCGAACTGAACGAGACCGGCTCCCCCAGCGTCGCCCAAGCCCGCGCCGCCGGCCGCGGCGAGGTGTGTCTGGTGACGGACCTGGTCCGGTTCGGACTGCGCTCCATCCCGATCGAAACCCCCGACGGGCCGCTGACCGTGCCGCTGTACGCGGGCTGGCGGCTGGACCACTACGCCCGGCCGTCGATTCTGGCGTTGATCGAGGGGTTACGGGAGTTTCGTGGCGCGTTGGGCGAATGAGCCGCACTCGGTGGGAAGTTTTCGTTGCGGCACAACGGGTTTACCCGGGATATGCTCGGCCGGTGCTTTATGACTACTTCGTCGCGGTGGACGACACCATGGCCGCGCTTGCGTTCGATGACCCGGACAATGCCCGTTGCGCGGGCTATGCCGAACTCGTCGTGAAGGGCGCCGATCCGATCACGGACTTGCTGCCCGCCGAGACGTCCCTTACCCGCAGGACCACCGCGGAGGTCGAAGCTGACCCCGGCCGCGGCCGGGAGGTCGCGCTCCTCGACGAAGGCGAAGCTGCGGTGCTGTCGCTGGCCGATTCTTTCCGCGACGCACTGGCCACCGCCGACGACACCGCTCTCCAAGCCGCTGCCGCCGCCTTCGCCGAAGAGCAGGTGGAAGACGTCGAGGCCGAGCACCTCGTCCCGTTCCTCAAGGAACTCGCCGCACTCGCCGGAGGCGCCGCCGAGGAGGGCCACCACCTCTACTGCGCGATCTCGCTGTAACTCTTCACCCGACTCGGTGACCCGGCGCCCTGATCCGTGCTAAACAGTGCGGCGATGGGAAAACTGACCCGCCGGGCCCGGGCCACGGCCGACTATCTCTTCTTCGTCGGAGCCGGGGAATGGCCGGTCGCCGTGTCCGCGCTCGGGGTCGTGCTCGGCGCGGTCACGATCCTGCCGAGCGCGTTCGGCGTCGTGGTCTCGATCGTCGCGCTCCTGCTCGGGCTGCTGACCCTCGTGCGGGACATCCGCTTGCTGCGGAAACGGTGGGCCGGCTACGAATTCACCGCGATCGTCGCGCCGTTCCCGATAGCCGGCACCCCGCCGCCGCATGCCTACCCGGACGCGCAGTACCTGGCGGTTCCCTCCCGCGGCACCGCGTTGGTCAGCGACGCCATCGACGCGGCGCTCACCGGAACGACCTTCAGCATCACTGTCGCAGAGGATCCCTACCGGCTGCCCGCGAAGCTGAAGGCGACCGCGCCGCACGTGCTGCCGTTGCGCGCTCGCGGCCGGTTGCTGTTCAACGGGCCGATCGTCGGCATGCGCGGCGAACCGCTGCCGGTCGCCGGAGCGCGGCCCGCGCCGATCGTCCTGCATCGCGCCCGGTTCTTCGACGCGGTGTGCAGCAACGAACTGGCGTCCCTGCGCATCACGAACTCCGCCGACGGCCACGAGTACGACCTGCGCAACGAGGAACTGACCGACTCCTCCGGCGCGCTGAGAACCCTCGCCGCGAGCACGCTCGCCGATCTCGTCGGCGTGTCCACGATCGCGTTCACCTCCGACGGCCTGCTCGTCGTGGTCCGCCAGTCGGCCCGCAACTCGGCCAGCGGGCTGCTGCTCGCCCCGTCCGGAAGCGGCAGCCTGGAACCGCGGGATCTCCTTACCCCGCAGGGAGGAACGCGCCGGACCCTGCACACCGCGGTGTGCGCCGGAATGGAACGCGAACTGTGCGAAGAGGCGGCCGTCCGGCCCCATGAAGTCTCCGAGACGCGGCTGACCGGCTTCGCCCGCTGGCTCGAACGCGGCGCGAAACCGGAGTTCTTCGGCGTGACCCAGCTGTCGGTCGACAGCACCGAACTGACCAGCCGCCGCACCAAGGGCGCGGAACGGCTCTACAGCGCCGGAGTCACCGTCCTGGAAATCGACCTGGCCGCGCTGGGCCAAGAACTGGCCGACGGAGTGCCGCTGGCCGAAGCGAACGCGCTGCCGCCCCGGCTGCGCGACGACAGCTCGCTGCCGCTGCTGCTGTGCCTGCGCAGCGCCGCGCTGCGGGTCAGTACGCGTTCTTGACGACGAAGTAGGACCCGCGGATCGTCCCGGCGAGCTTCGACTTCTGGCGCGCGAACTTGAACTTGTCGGCGAGTTCTTCCGGGACGTCCATCCCGTCGGAAAGCTTGAACCCGACGGCCCGCTTGCCGCCCTCCTCGAGGGTGTACATGACGTTGACCGACAGGCCGCTCTCGTAGAACACGTACGACATCCGGATGCCGTCGACCTCGAACTCGGTCGCCTCCAGCGGCCGCGAGGAAATGACGAGATCGCGTTCTTCCTTGAGGATCCGGTGCACCCGGTCGACGATCTCCGGGACCTCGGCCGCGGGCTCGACGGTGAACACGTGGTCGTACTTGTTCTTGAAGTAGCGCGCCTCGTTCGCCCGCAGCCCGGCGAGCGCGTCCGCGACCGGGGAAGACTCCAGGCCGACAGTCGACACGGCGGTGAAATCGACGGCGTAGGACATGATCCGCACTCCCGGGCTGGGTTTGATCGCGACGCTCGGCAGAATACCCCGGGAAAACCCTTCGGCAACTGGAGTGCGCCATGCCGAGCACGCTTCTCCTGGTCCACGGCGGGCTGGCGGACGACATGGACGCCGACCGTTTCTGGACGCGTCCCGGCATCACCGGCGGCCTCCGCCGGGACGGCCGCACGGTGCTGGTCCCCGACCGTCTCCGCGAGCCGCCGGACTGGTCCGCCGAAGCCGCGCATCTCGCGTCCTTCCTGCCCGGTCAGCCGGTCGTGGTCGTGGCCGGTTCGAACGGGTGCTCCGCGGCCGTCCGGCTCGCGCTGGACTATCCGCGGCAGGTCGACCGGCTGCTGCTGGCTTGGCCCGCCACCGCCGGAGACGCCGCGGTGGACGCCCGCGCTGCCTCGGTCCCGCGTGCCCTGCTGCGCGGCGAGACCTTGCGCGGCGTCGCCGACGCCGACCTGGCCACGCTCGCCCTGCCGGTCGGCGTGCTCCCGTCCGTCCCGGACAATCCGTTCCACCAGCGCCGCACCGTCGACGCCCTGCTGCGGCTCGTGCCCGGGTGCACCGAACTGCCCGGCTGCCCGGAGCCGCCCCGGCCCGGCTTTGAGTCCCATGTGGACGATCTGCTCGCCTCGATCGCCAGGTTCGCCGGCCGCTGACGCCCCTTTCCCTCCCGAACGCCCGGTGGGGGAATTTCGTGCAGGGCCTACGGTGGCTGAGTGCGCAACCACCTGATCGACCTGGCCGCGGCGCTCGCCGTGCTCGGACTGACGCTGGCCGGCGACCTGCCGGACGCGGACCATCCGTGGTTCTGGCCGGTCGCCGTCGCGGTGATGTTCCTGGCGGTGTTGCTGCGCCGCCGGTTCCCGCTGCCCGCGATGCTGGTCTCGGTCGGCGTCGCGCTGGCCACGCCGCCGTTGTGGGGCACCACCGTCACCCTCTACACGGTCGCTTCGCTGCGCGGGCTCCGCTGGCCGACCGCGGTCGCGGTGCTCGCGGAAATCGGGCTCGTGGTGTCGTTCATCCGGCCGTCGAATCCGCCGGACTGGAAGACGTTCGGGCTCGCCCTCGTCATGCAGGTCGTCGTGCCGGTGCTGGCCGGGCTGTGGATGCACCAGCGCGCAGCGTTGCTCGTGGCCCTGCGCGACCGCGCGGAGCAGGCCGAACGCGAGCGGGACCTGCTCGGCGAGCGGGCCGTGACGGCCGAGCGGCGGCGGATCGCGCGCGAGATGCACGACGTGGTCGCGCACCGGGTCAGCATCGTCGCGCTGCAGGCGGGCGCGCTGTCGGTGTGCGCCAAGGACGACGAGACGGCGCAGCTCGCCGAGGTGATCCGCGAATCGAGTTCCGCCGCGCTCAACGAATTGCGCGACATCCTGAAGGTGCTCCGCGACGACGGCCCGGAACCGCGTTCGCTGCCGGATCCGACGCTGGGCGGGATCCGCCAGCTCGCCGACGACCTCGCCGCCGCCGGTGCGCAGGTGCGCACCAGCCTGCCGGAACCGATGCCGGACGTGCCCGATCCGATCGGGCGCGCGGCGTACCGGATCGTGCAGGAAGCGCTCACCAACGCGGCGAAACACGCGCCGGGAACGGCGATCGACGTGCGACTGTCCGCTTCCGGCGCCGACCTGGTGGTCGAAGTGGCCAATCCGCTCGCCGAGTCGTCCGGGCTGCCCGGCGCGGGCTACGGAGTGATCGGCATGCGCGAACGCGTCACGCTGACCGGCGGGACGCTCCGCGCCGGCCCGGACGGCGCGGGCAGCTACCGGGTGCGGGCCGCGTTCCCGTTGCGAGCGGAGGAATCGTGCTGAAAATCCTGCTGATCGACGACGAGGTGCTCGTGCGCAGCGGCATCCGGATGATCCTGGAGTCCGACCCGGGGATCGAGGTGGTCGCGGAAGCCGGCGACGGCCGCGAAGCGCTCGCCCTCGTCCGCGAGCACCGCCCCGACCTGGTGCTCACCGACGTGCAGATGCCCGAGGTCGACGGCCTGGAGGTGACCCGTCTGGTGACCGCCGAACCGGACGCGCCCGCGGTGGTCGTGCTGACGACGTTCGACCTGGACGAGTACGTCCACGAGGCGCTTCGCCACGGTGCCACGGGATTCCTGCTGAAAGACACGCCGCCGCGCGAGCTGGTCAAAGCGATGCACGTGGTGGGCAGCGGCGAGGCGATGCTGTCGCCGTCCATCACGCGGCGGCTGCTGACGCACTTCGCCGGCGCCGCCACGCCGACGCCCGCCCGCGCCCGGCTCGAACCGCTGACGCCGCGCGAACGCGAGGTCGCGGTGGCCGTCGGACAGGGTTCGAGCAACGCCGAGATCGCCCGCGGGCTCGGCCTCAGCGAGGCGACCGTGAAGGTCCACTTGGGACGGATCATGGCCAAGACCGAGGCCGCGAACCGCACGCAGGTCGCGATTCTGGTGCACGACGCCGGGCTCGCCTGAACCGTCCGGTCAGGGCGCGCCCGGCGGCACGAACGGCAATCCTCCCGGCGCGCCCGCCTCCGCGAGCGCCATCAGCATCCCGGTGTCCACTTCGGACTGGATCGCGTCGGCCAGCCGGTCCAGCATGTCCTCGCGCAGGTCCGCGAACCCCGGCGCACCCTCGGCCGCCCGCCATTCGATGCCCGCCTGCGCCGCTGCTTCGGCGAGCCAAGCGCGCCGGAACCCGTCGTTTTCCAAGGCGCCGTGCCACGTCGTGCCCCAGACCGAACCGACCCGGTAACCGTCCAAAAACGACTCCGCGTCCGCCGGGTCGGCGCTGCCGTGGTGGATCTCGTACGCCTCCACCCGATGGCCGCGCCATTCGCCGACCGGACGGCCGAGCATCTTCTCCTCGGCGAACTTCACGCGGGTCGGCAAGAGCCCCAATCCTTCGACGAACCCGGCCCCGGATTCGACATCGTCCTCAATGGACTCCGCGAGCATCTGGTACCCGCCGCAGATCCCCAGCACCGGACGTCCCGCTGCGGCTCGCGCGGTCACCGCGTCCGCCAAACCCCTGCCGCGCAACCACTTCAGATCGTCCACAGTGGCCCTCGAACCCGGCAGCACGACGAGATCCGCCGCGGCGACGGTATCCGGATCAGCGGTCAGGCTCACCGTCACACCCGGCTCCGCCGCGAGCGCGTCGACATCGGTGGCGTTGGACGCCCGCGGGAACCGCACGACCGCGACGCGCAACCCGCGTTGCGCGGCTTCGTGCCGCCATCCGGCAGCGGCGAGGGCGTCCTCGGAGTCGATCCACACCCGGTCCAGCCACGGCAGGACGCCGAGCACCGGCCGTCCGGTGACCTTCTCCAGGCTGTTCAGACCAGGCCGCAGCAATCCGACGTCACCGCGGAACTTGTTCACCAGCCAGCCCGCGACCAGCGCCTGGTCCTCGGCCGACAGCAACGCGAGCGTCCCGAACATCGCCGCCAGCACCCCACCGCGGTCGATGTCGCCGACCACCAGCACCGGCAGGGAAAACCGCCGTGCCAGGCCCATGTTGACGTAGTCGCCGGAACGCAGGTTGATCTCCGCCGGACTGCCCGCGCCCTCGCAGACAACGACGTCAAACCGTTGCTGCAGTTCGGCAAACGCTCCGAAGGCGATGTCGGCGAGCCCTGCCCGGCCGGTGGCGTATTCGCCTGCTTCGAGGGTGCCGTACGGCTTGCCGAGCGCGATGACGTGACTGCGCCGGTCGCTGCCCGGCTTGAGCAGCACAGGATTCATCGCCGCTTCCGGCTCCGCCCGCGCGGCCCGCGCCTGCAGCCACTGCGCGCGGCCGATCTCCGCGCCGTCCGCGCAGACCATCGAGTTGTTCGACATGTTCTGCGCCTTGAACGGCGCGACCCGCACGCCGCGCCGCGCGAACCAGCGGCAGATTCCGGCGGTGACCAGGCTTTTCCCGGCGTCGGAGGTGGTCCCGGCGATCAGCAGCCCGCTCATCCCGCCACCGTAATGCCCGCGCTCGGCAGCCTGCTCACCGAGCCACCGCGATTCCCGCCGCGACCGCCAGCGCCGCCGCCCCGACCAGCCGCGACAACCGCACCGCCCGGCGCAGATCGCTCGCCCCCGGCGGACGTCCGTCGCCGAGGGTGCTCCGGCGCTCGACCTCGCCGTGATACGTATTCGTGCCGCCGAGCCGGATGTCCAGCGCCCCGGCGAAAGCCGCTTCGACCTGTCCCGCGTTCGGGCTCGGATGCGCGCGGCCATCGCGTCGCCAAGCCCGCCAAGCCGACCGGGCGTGCCCGCCGGCGAGCGGCGCGGTCACCGTCGTCAGCACCGCGCCGACGCGCGCCGGCACCAGGTTTGCCCAGTCGTCGGTGCGCGCGGCGAACCAGCCGAAGTTCCGGTGCCGCGGCGAGCGGTAGCCGACCATCGCGTCAAGGGTGTTCACCGCGCGGTATCCGAGCAGCCCCGGCACACCCGCGACCGCGCCCCACAGCAGCGGCGCGACGACCGCGTCGGAGGTGTTCTCGGCGATCGATTCGGTGGCCGCGCGGGTCAGCTCGGCCGCGCCGAGACCGGTGGCGTCGCGCGCGCAGAGGTGACTGAGCCGCTTCCGGGCGGCGGGCAATTCACCCGATTCGAGTAATCGCGCCATTTCACGCCCCTCCGCGGCGAGTCCTCGCCCGCCCAGTACGGCCCACGTCGCCGCGGCGGTCAGGACAAATCGGACACCCGGCCGGTTCCGGACCGCCCTTTCCGCGAGGATCCCGAGCCCGGCGGCAGAGCCCGCGCAGACCGCCGCGTACGCCGCCCCGCGCGGCTTGGAATCGGCCCACCACCAGCGTTCCAGCTGGCCAGCGGCGGTGCCGAAGGCCGCGACCGGATGCCCCCGGCGCGGGTCGCCGAACCAGGCGTCGGCGGCGTATCCGGCGATCAGCCCGGCCGCGGTGACGGCTTGTCGGAGTGGCACGTGGCGAACCGTAGCGCGCGGGAGAGAATGCCGGGTATGACCAAGCTGACGCACCGGCTCGCCGGGTCTCTCGAAACCCTGGCGCAGGCCCTCCGCCGGTACGGACGCGACGACGGCAAGGTGCTCGTTCTCGGCGGGGTTCGCTCGGGCAAGTCGAGGCACGCGGAGCGGCTCGTCGCGCACCACCCCCACCTCGTGTACGTCGCTCCCGGGCTGCCCCCGTCGGCCGAGGACCCGGAATGGGCCGCCCGCGTCGAGGCGCACCGGGCCCGCCGCCCGCGCCACTGGACCACGGTCGAGACCACCGACCTGGCGACCGTGCTGCGCAACGCGACGAGCCCGTTGCTGATCGACTGCCTCGGCACCTGGCTGTCGCGGGTCCTCGACGAGGTCGGCGCGTGGTCGGGCAAATCGGGCTGGGAGCGCAGACTGGACGACCGGCTCGAGGATTTCCTCGCCGCGTGGAGCCAGGCGCGGGTGCCGATCGTCGCGGTCAGCAACGAGGTCGGCAGCGGTGTGGTGCCCGCAACGGTGTCCGGGCGGCTGTTCCGTGATGTGCTGGGCGCACTCAACAACCGGGTGTCCGCCGACAGCGACCGGGTTTCGCTCATCGTCGCCGGGCGGGCGCTCGACCTTCCGTGAGGAGCAAGCCGTGCCGAGTTTCGCCATCCCCGTCCCGGACGCCGCCGCCCGCGCCGCCGCCTTGGAGCGCCTGGACGGCCTGGTCAAACCGGTCGGCTCGCTCGGCCGGCTGGAGGAACTCGCGGCCTGGCTGAGCGCCGCGCACGGAGTGGTTCCGCCGCGCCCGCTGGACGACGTCCGCGTGGTCGTCTTCGCCGGCGACCACGGGGTGTCGGCGCAGTCGGCGTACCCCCGCGAGGTCACGGCCGCGATGGTGCGCGTATTCCTCGCCGGGCGCAGCGGGGTAACAGTCCTCGCAGCACAGGTCGGGGCTTCTGTGCGGGTCGCCGACATCGCGGTCGACTGGGACGCCGCGGACGTTCCCGGCGAAGTCACCGCCCACAAGATCCGCCGCGGTTCGGGTGCCATCGACGTCGAGGACGCTTTGGCCCCGGGCGAGGCGCTTGCCGCTTTCGAAGCCGGTCGTGCCATCGCTGCCTCGGAGTCCACTGCGGACGTTCTCATTCCCGGCGACATGGGCATCGGCAACACGACCGTCTGCGCCGCGGTCGTGGCTTCGGCCCTGGGCCTTCCCGCAGCTGAGGTAGTGGGCGCCGGCACCGGGGTCTCCGGCGAGGCTTTGGAACGCAAGACCGCTGTAGTCGCCGCTGCTTTGGCGCGACGCCCCGTGACCGATCCGTTCGACCGCCTGACGGCCCTCGGCAGCGCCTGCCTCGCCGCGACGGCCGGATTCCTGGTGGAAGCTGCCGTCCGGGGAATCCCGGTGCTGCTGGACGGCATCTTCTCCGCGACGGCCGCGCTGGTGGCCCGGGACATCGCGCCGGGTGCCGAGCAGTGGTGGCTGGCGGGGCATCGGTCGACGGAACCCGCGCAAGCGTTTGCTTTGAAGGCGCTGGGGTTGACGCCGATCCTGGACCTGGGCTTGCGGCTCGGCGAGGGCAGCGGCGCGGTGCAGGCCGTGCCGACCCTGCGGGCGGCTCGTGCGGTGATCGCGGAGATGGGTTTGCTGGCGGACCTCGGGTGAACGGGGTGCATAGAGGGCAGGCTTGGCCCGGGGGCGGGTTCGCGGTTCGGGCCAGGGCTTTGGCCGGGGTTCGGTTCGCGGGTTCGGCTGAGGTTCGAGCCAGCGCTTTGGCCGGGATTCGATTCGCGGGTTCGGCTGGGGTTCGAGCCAGCGCTTTGGCCGGGGTTCAGTTCGCGGGTTCGGCTGGGGTTCGAGCCAGCGCTTTGGCCGGGGTTCAGTTCGCGGGTTCGGCTGGGGTTCGAGCCAGCGCTTTGGCCGGGGTTCGATTCGCGGGTTCGGCTGAGGTTCGAGCCAGCGCTTTGGCCGGGATTCGATTCGCGGGTTCGGCTAGGGTTCGAGCCAGCGCTTTGGCCGGGATTCGGCCCGGGACCCCCGCTGAGGTTGAGTCCGGCGTCCAGCGCGGGACTCGGTTAGCGGCCCGGTCCGCGGATGGGCGCGGCATCCGTTTCGCTGAGGATCGCCCCAATGTGGCGTTGGGTGCGCTAGACGCACCCAATGTGGCATTCGGTGCGTCCCACGCACCCAATGCCACATTGGGGCGCACCCCGTGAGCCGGCTCAGCGACGGCATCCGCCTCGCCGTAGGCACCTTGACAACCGTCCCGGTCCCCGCCCCGCGCACGATCGACCGTCGGGTCGCGGGCGTGGCGATGGCGCTCGGCCCGCTCGCCGCGCTCCCCCTCGCCGCGGTGGCCGGGCTCATCGTGGCGGGCGGGGTCGCGATCGGACTCCCCGCGCTGGCCGTAGCCGCACTCGCGCTGGGGGCAGCAGCCCTGGGCAGCCGCGGATTGCACCTCGACGGCCTGGCCGACACCGCCGACGGACTCGGTGCCTCCTACGACCGCGCGAAAGCCCTCGACGTCATGCGCCGCGGCGACTCCGGACCCACCGGTGTCGCGACGCTGCTTTTCGTCCTGCTCGTCCAGGTCGGCGCGCTGACCGGCGCGATCGCGCACGGACACGGGGTCGCCGCCGCGGTCCTGTCCATCCTCTGTGGACGGTGTGTCCTCTCGCTGTGCTGCGCACGAGGGGTCCCCTCGGCCCGCCCGGAGGGTCTGGGCGCGACGGTCGCCGGATCAGTCCCCGTCCTGGTGTCCGCGGCGGTGTTCGCACTCGCGGCGGGATGTGCCGCGCTGACGCCGGGTTTGCCGTGGTGGCGCGGGGTTCTCGCGGTGACACTCGGCTACGCGGCGGCAGCGGTCTTGCTGGCCCGGTGCGTCCAACGCATCGGCGGAGTGACCGGCGACGTCTTGGGCGGTTGCGTCGAGGTGGCGGCGGCTGCGGCGTTACTGGCGAGCGCCTGAATCAGGAAAAGAAATCGCCGGCATCCGCGACCAAGGCGCGCCGGGGAAACACGGCACTTGAATCACCGTCCGGAACGGCATCGGGCACCGTGAGATCGACGCTCACCGAATCAAGAGCCCAGCCGAGGGCTTCCGCCCCGTCGGCTGGCAAGGGCGCACGGCAACCGATTTTCCTGGTACTTCTGGGCAGGCCACCAGTCCCGGGCTGCGACGCGCGCACTACTCGTGTTACCAAGGGAGGGTCCGCGACGCATGACCGAGGGGACCTCGTGGCACCCAGCTCGCCCGAATCCGCGCGCCTTACCCGGCGTCGGCTCTTCCAGTTGTCCGCCGGTTTTTCGGTTCTCGCCACGGCGGCCTGCAGTTCGACGCCGGACAGTCCCGCTCCGAACACCGCCGCGCCCAAGGCGGACGGAGCGCTCGGGGCGAATTTCAACGCCGATCCGGACACGATGGGCTGGGACGAGCTCCAGCGGTCCGCCGCGAAGTGGGTGCGCGGGTTCACCGCGATGCCCGATCTGGACAAGCACGACGCCACCGAAAATCCGACGATCAAGACATTGCGGCAAGCGGCCGACCGCCAGTACGGCACCGTGCTGTCGCTCAAGTTTCCGTACTTTCCCGACTCCCACAAGCAGATCCCGCGGCCCGGGACCCCGGCGATGCAGGCCGATCTCGCGCGGGTCGACAAAGTGCTTCCGGCGGTCATGGACAAGGTCGACATCCTGGTGATCGGCAACGAGCCGTTCATCGAATGCCCGCAGTCCGACTGGAACAACGGCGCGCTCAACGAATTCTACGAGACCGTCGCAGCCCATGTGATCAAGCAGCGCAAGGGAAAGACCGTCCTGTACATGGGCGCGCTCAACAATCTCGAGAATCCCAAGTGGACTGGCGCGGGCACGGAACGCTGGATGAAGTACGTCCGCGAGACGCCGGAGATCGAGGGCACCGACCTGCATCCGCACGTCGGGGCGCCGGACCAGGTTCAGGCATTTCTCGATTACACCCTGCCCAAGCTGGGCGGCAAGAAGTTTCTCGTCACCGAGTTTTCGCTGGTCCAGCTGTGGAAGAAGCATCTCGCCGACCGGATCTCGGCCGAGTACGCGGACAAGTACCACGTGCCCAAGGACACGTTGGTCTGGCAGGTCATCCGCAACGCGCTGCACCAGCCGTTCCCCAAGGCGCGGTGGGACGATTTCCTCCGCACCAGCCCGTGGTTCGAGAACAACAAGAACTTCCTCACCGACCAGATGACGAAGTTCCGCGCGACCGGCAAGCTCGCCGTCGCCGCGTACGGGATCGATCAGGGCATTGCCGCGCTCAAGGGCGGGGACTTCGGGCCGGATACTCCGCCGTGGCTCCTCAACAGCGTGTTCGCGCGGGCGACCGTCCAGAAGAATCCCGACGGCACGGCAGCGCCGAATTACGCTTGGCTCGAGGAATTCACCGCGCTCCAGAAGCATTAGCCAACGCGGCGAGGAAAGCGTCCGTCGTCGCGCGGTCGCGGACCGCGATGCGCAGGTGATCTGGGCCGAGGCCGGGGAAAGTGTCGCCGCGGCGGACGGCGTAGCCTGCTTCGCGCAGTCGCAGCCGGACGTCCGCGCCGCCGGGGACTCGGACCAGCACGAACGGGCCGCGCGCGGTGCCGAGTACGGGGATTCCCCGTGCGGCCAAGCCGGATTCCAGATAGTCGCGGTCGGCTTCCGCGGCAGCGGCCAGTTTTTCGGCCTCTTCCAGGGCGGCGGGGCGGCAGCAGGCGACCGTCGCTACGGCGGCCAAAGTGGACACTGACCAGGGCGGCTGCACCGCGCGCAGGCGGGCGATCAGCGATGGTTCGCCGAGGACGTATCCGGCGCGCAGGCCCGCCAAGCCCCAAGTTTTGGTGAGGCTGCGCAACACCACGACGCCGGGGATTCGTTCTCCGGCAAGGCTTTCGACTTCTCCGGGGACGGCATCGAGGAAAGCTTCGTCCACCACGAGCACCCGCCCGGGGCGTGCCAGGGCTCGCAGCGAAGCGGCTGGGTGCAGGACCGAGGTCGGGTTGGTCGGATTGCCGATGAAGACCAGGTCAGCCGAATCGGGGACCGCGGCGGGATCCAGACGGTAACCGTCCGCTTCGGACAGTAGGACTCGGTCGACCGGGTGTCCGGCGGCGCGCAGGGCGGCTTCCGGTTCGGTGAATTGCGGGTGGACCACTACCGCGTGCTCAGCCGGAAGCGAAGCCAGCAGCGTGAACGCTTCCGCGGCGCCGGCGGTCACGAGGACGTCGCCGAAATCCCGGCCGTGTCGGGTGGCGACGGCTTCCGCGGCGCGAGTCGGGTCCGGGTAGGCGGCCAGGTCGTCCAGGGCGGCGGCGAGTTCGGCACGCAGCCACGAAGGCGGGGCCGGGAGCCGGACGTTCACGGCCAGGTCGACGAGCCCATCGCCAACCTCGCGATCGCCGTGGTGGTGGAGGTCGTAATCAGCCATGGACTGCTGCCAGGGAACGGGCGCGCACCTGCGAGGCGAAACGGTCCGCCAGTTCGGGATGTCCGGCCCAGTGGACATGCAAGTAAGACGCGTGCAGGGAGGCTGAAGCAAATCCGTCCAGGCTGCGATCCCAGCCCCACGCGGCGGTTTCCCCATGGGCGGGCGCGATTTCGGTGCGGTGGAACTCGTGTCCGGTGACCCGCTGTCCGGCCGCTGCGAGCACGTTGTCGGCGACCGCGACAGCCCGGCGGTAGCCGAGCTTCCCCCGCGAAGTCATGGTCGCGTCCGCGGCCACGGCGCCGACCATCGGCAATCCGTCCAGCGAACGGCACAGGTACAGCAAGCCCGCGCATTCCGCGCTCACCGGCATCCCGGCGTCAATCGCCGCGCCGACGGCCGTCCGGAGTTCCGCATTGGCCGACAACTCGGCAGCGTGCACTTCCGGGAACCCGCCGCCGAAGTACAAACCGGCACACCCGGCAGGCAAGGCCTTGTCCCGCAAGGGGTCGATGTCCACGACGTCGATTCCGCGAGCGGCCAGCAGTTCGATGTTCTCGGCGTAGCGGAAGGTGAACGCCGGACCGCCGGCGGCGGCGAGCGTCGCACGTGGACCGTCCCACTCCGGACCGGCGTTCCACAACGGACCAGTCAGCGCGGGAGCACTTCGGGCCACCCGCACAATGGCTCCGAGATCGACCCCGGCGGCGACCCATTCCGCCAGTTCCGGCAGCAACCGCTGCGACTCCGCGGCACGTTCGGCGGCGGGAACCAGGCCGAGGTGCCGGCTCGGCGCATGCACGTTTTCGTTGCGCCGCAAGGCACCCAGCAACGGGACGCCGGTCGCTTCCAAAGCGGTGACGATCTCGTCCTCGTGCCGTTGCGAGCCCAGCTTGTTCAGGATCACCCCGGCGAGCCGGACGCGCGTGTCGTATTGCGCGAACCCCAGCACGGTCGCCGCGACGCTGCGGGAGGCCGCCGAAGCGTCGACCACCAGCACGACTGGTGCGTCGAGCAATCGCGCGACGTGGGCGGTCGACGCGTAACCTTCGGTGCCCAAGGCGCCGTCGAAAAGGCCCATCACGCCTTCGATCACGGCGATGTCCGCACCCGCGGAACCGTGGCGCAGCAACGGAGCCAGCGTGTCCTCGCCTTGCAGGAAGGGGTCCAGGTTCCGCGCGGGACGGCCGGTGGCGAGCGAATGGTAACTGGGGTCGATGAAGTCCGGGCCGACCTTGTGCCCGGACACCGCGTGCCCGGCCGTGCGCAACGCGGCCATGAGCCCGGCCGCGATGGTGGTTTTGCCGTGCCCGGAACCGGGTGCGGCGATGACGACCCGTGCTACCACTCGATCCCCCGCTGGCCCTTCTGCCCGGCGTCCATCGGGTGCTTCACCTTCGTCATTTCCGCGACCAGGTCCGCGGCCTCGATCAATTCCGGCGGCGCGTACCGGCCGGTGATCACGACGTGCTGGTGCCCGGGCCGGGAGGCCAAAGCGGACACGACGTCGTCCGCCTCGAGCCAGCCCCATTTGAGCAGGTAGCTGAATTCGTCCAGGACGTAGAAATCGTGCGTTTCGGCAGCGAGCCGTCGTTTGATTTCCGCCCAGCCTTCCTGGGCGTTCGCGGCATGGTCCTCTTCGGACCCCTGCTTGCGCGACCAGCTCCAGCCCTCGCCCATTTTGTGCCACTCGACCGGACCGCCCTGCCCGGTGTCGTCGTGCAGCTTCCCGAGCGCCTTGAACGCGGCTTCCTCGCCGACGCGCCATTTCGCCGACTTCACGAACTGGAACACGCCGATCGACCAGCCCTGGTTCCACGCGCGCAACGCCATTCCGAACGCCGCGGTCGATTTCCCTTTCATCTCGCCGGTGTGCACGGCGAGCAGCGGACGGTTGCGGCGCTGCCGCGTGGTGAGCCCGTCCTTCGGCACGACAGCCGGTTTCCCTTGCGGCATCAGGCAGCCCTCCCCGTCCGTTCGCGCACGGCCGAAGCCAGCGATTCAGCGGCCACATCGGACAGTGGCACGTGCTCGGCTCCCAAGTGCCCGGCCAGTTCCGCGGCCAGGCCGAGGCGCATCCGGCCGGTCTCGCAGTCCATCACGATCGTCGTCACGTCGGTCAGCAGACCCGCGGCGGCCTTGGCCCGGGCGACCGCGTCGGAGCCGCTCGTAGCGCGGCCGTCGGTGACGAGCACCAGCAACGGACGACGGCGCGGGTCACGGATCGCCTCGACCCGCAGCACCCGTGCGGCTTCCAGCAGTCCTTCGGCGAGCGGCGTGCGTCCGCCGGTCGGCAGGCCTTCCAGCCGGGCCGCGGCTGCTTCGACGCTGATCGTCGGCGGGAGCGCCAGCTCGGCATCCGTGCCGCGGAACGTGACCAGACCGACCTTGTCCCGCCGTTGGTAGGCATCCAACAGCAGGGAAAGCACGGCGGTCTTCACTTCCCGCATCCGTGCCCGCGCGCCCATCGACCCCGACGCGTCCACGCAGAACAGCACCAGATTGCCTTCGCGGCCTTCGCGCAGCGCGAACCGCAGGTCCGCCGAACGCACTTCGAGACCCGCCCCGGACCGGCCCCGCGCCTGCTGATGCGGTGCGGCAGCACGGATCGTCGCGACCAGATGCGGCCGTCCGTCCCGCACGCTGGGCGGCTGCACGCCGATCGTCCGGCCGGTGTCCGTGATGGCGCGCGACCGACGGCCGCGCTCGCCCTCGCCGGTGCCTTTCACCCGGAACACCCGCGCGCGAAAGGTGTCCCCGGCGCCGACCGTCTTTTGCGGCGAAGACCCATTGCCCGTCGGCTCGGAAGGCCCGGAAGACGGAGTCCCCTCGGCCGGACCGCCATCCGGAACCGGCCCGCTGTCATCCGGTCCAGGCCCGCCGCCGGACGGGCCATCGTCGTCCGGCCCCTCGGGCGGCGGCTGCGAATCCTCCAGCGCCTGTTCCAGCTGCTCCTCGGAAATCCCCGGCGCGTCAAACGGATTCCGCCGCCGCCGGTGCGGCAGCGCGAGCCGCGCCGCGACCCGGATGTCCTCGGTGGTGACCTCGGCGCGCCCGGCCCACGCCGCGTGCGCGACCGCCGTCCGCGCCGTCACGATGTCCGCGCGCATGCCGTCGACCTCGAACGACGCGCACACCTCGGCGATCTGCCGCAGCGCCTCGTCCGGCAGCTTCACCGACGGCAAAAGCCGTTGCGCCGCCTCGATCTCCGCCGCCAGCGCCGCGTCCGCCTCGGCGTAGCCGTCGGCGAACCCGTCCGGATCCGCTTCGTAGGCAAGCCGTCGCCGGACGACCTCGACGCGCTGCTCCGGATCCCGGCTCGACGCGACCTCGACGGTCAGCCCGAACCGGTCGAGCAGCTGCGGCCGCAGTTCGCCTTCCTCCGGGTTCATCGTCCCGATCAGCACGAACCGCGCGGCGTGCGAGACGGAAACGCCCTCGCGCTCGACCGTCGCCCGGCCCATCGCCGCCGCGTCGAGCAGCGTGTCCACCAGATGGTCGTGCAGCAGGTTGACCTCGTCGACGTACAGCAGCCCGCGGTGCGCTGCGGCCAGCAGCCCGGGCTGGTAGTCGGTGACGCCTTCGGACAGCGCCTTCTCCAGGTTCAGCGAGCCGACGACCCGGTCCTCGGCCGCGCCGACCGGCAGTTCCACCAGCCGCGCCGGCCGCCGGTGCGCGGGGACGCCCGCCTCGTGCGGGCCGTCCGGGCACACCGGGTCCGGGCTGACCGGGTCGCAGGAAAACCGGCAGCTGTCCACCACGTCGACACCCGGCAGCAGCCCGGCGAGCGCGCGCACCATGGTCGACTTCGCGGTGCCCTTCTCGCCCCGCACCAGCACCCCGCCGACCGCGGGCGAGATCGAGGACAGGACGAGCGCCAGACGCAGGTCCGGCATCCCGACGACAGCGGTGAACGGATAGGGCTTCAAGAGCACTCCCTTGTGGGTCGGCGTCCGGCCGATCATCGCACAGCGAAGCTCTCGCTTAGGGTGGGAAATCGTGCGCGAAGAATCACGCCTGACGGTGGTCGGGATCGGGGCCGACGGGTGGGCCGGGCTCACCCCGGCGGCCCGTGCCGCCGTGCGGCGGGCGGACGTCGTGCTCGGCTCGGAACGGCAGCTGAAGTCCCTGCCGGAAGACCTCCGCACCCGCCCCTGGCCGAGCCCGCTGCTGCCCGCGCTCGACGAGTTCCTGGCCGAGCAGAGCGGCCGCGTGTGCGTGCTGGCCAGCGGCGATCCGTACCTGTCCGGCATCGCCACCACCCTGCGTGACCGCGGGTACGCGCTCGACGTCCACCCCGCGATCTCCTCGGCGACGCTGGCCCGCGCGCGGCTCGGCTGGTCGTTCGAGGAAACCGAGGTCGTGACGGTCGTCGGCCGCGCCGTCCATCGCGTCGCGCGCGCCCTGGCACCGAACCGAAAGCTGCTGGTCCTGGGCGGTTCCGCGACCGAACTGCGCGAGCTGCTCAAAGCCCGCGGGTACGGCGATTCCGCCCTTACCGCCTTGGAAAACCTCGGCGCGGAGGACGAGCGGATCACCGACGGCTGGACCCGCGACCCCGGCCCGCTCACCGTGTTCGCCGTGCGCTGCACCGGCCCCGGCCTCCCGCTCGTCGGCCTCCCCGACGACGCCTTCGAGCACGACGGCCAGCTCACCAAACGCGACCTCCGCGCGTCCGCCCTCGCCCGCCTGGCACCGGCTCCGGGCGAACTCCTCTGGGACGTCGGCGCGGGCGCGGGCAGCATCGGCATCGAATGGTCCCGCGCACATCCGCTGAACCGCGCCATCGCGATCGAACGCGACCCCGCGCGCGCCGGACGCGTCCAGCGCAACGCCAATACCCTTGGCGTGCCGGAATTACAGGTGGTCACCGGTCCGGCACCCGAGGCGCTCGCCGGCCTCCCCCGCCCCGACGCGATCTTCGTCGGCGGCGGCCTGACCGTGCCCGGAGTCCTCGATCAGTGTGTCGAAACCGACGCCCGGATCGTCGCGCACGGTGTCACCCTCGAAGCCGAGCAGATCCTGGCCGCCGCCTACGCCCGGCACGGCGGGGAACTGCAACGGATCTCCGTGGAGCAGGCGAAACCGCTCGGCGGGTTCACCGGATGGACGCCGTCCCGGGCAGTCACGCAGTGGAGCTGGAAATGACCGTTTACTTCATCGGCGCCGGGCCGGGCGCGGCCGACCTGATCACCGTGCGCGGCCGCGACCTGCTCGCGCGCTGCCCGGTGTGCCTGTACCCGGGCAGCATGACGCCGACCGACCTGCTCGCCTACTGCGCGCCGGACGCCGAACGCGTCGACACCGCGAACCTCAGCCTGGAGGAGATCACCGCGAAACTGGTCGAAGCGCATCGAGCCGGCCACGACGTCGCGCGGCTGTGTTCCGGAGATCCGTCGCTGTACAGCGCGGTCGCCGAGCAGGTGCGGCGGCTGGAACCGGAAGGCGTGCCCTACGAGATGGTGCCCGGCGTTCCCGCGTTCGCCGCGTCCGCTGCCGTGCTCGGCCGCGAACTGACCGTCCCGGGCATCGGGCAGAGTCTCGTGATCACGCGCGCGCAGGCGAGGTCCACCGCGATGCCGGACGCCGAAACGCTGGAGAATTTCGCCCGCACCGGCACGACTCTCGCGCTGCACCTGGCGATCAATCACATCGAGCGCGTCACCGGAGAACTCGCCGGGCACTACGGCGAGGACTGTCCCGCCGCCGTCGTCGCGCTGGCCAGCCAGCCCGGCGAAACGGTGGTGCGCGGCACCCTCGCCGACATCGCCGGTCAAGCGCGGGCCGCCGGAATGACCCGCGCGGCCACGATTTTCGTCGGCCGGGTCCTCGCCGCGGGCGGATTCCCGGACAGTTTCCTGTATTCGAGCACCCGGGACCGGGCGAGCCAACCGGAGTCATTGTGACGGATCTGCGCTGGGGCCTGCTGGCCACCGGGACCATCGCCGCCGAATTCGCCGCGGGCGTCGAGCAAAGCCGCCACGGCGTGCTCGCCGCGGCGGCCTCGCGCACGGCCGAGCGGGCACGTGATTTCGCGACCAGGTACGAAATCCCGAAGGCGTACGGCAGCTACGAAGAACTCCTCGCCGACCCGGACGTCGACGCGGTCTACGTCGCCACTCCGCACGCACAGCACGAGGAATGGGCGATCCGGGCCGCCGAAGCGGGCAAGCACGTGCTGTGCGAAAAACCGCTCACGCTCACCGCGGCCGACGCGGAGAAGGTCATCGATGCCGCACGGCGCAACGACGTTTTCCTCATGGAAGCGTTCATGTACCGGCTGCATCCGCAGACGCGACGGCTGGTCGAACTGATCGAATCCGGGGCGATCGGCGAGGTCCGCGCCGTCGACGTCACGTTCAGCTTCGACTCCGACGAGAACGACGCGGCCCGCCTCGGCGATCCCGCGCTCGGCGGGGGCGGAATCCTCGACGTCGGCTGCTACTGCACCTCGCTCGCCCGGCTGGTTTCGCAGGCCGCGACCGGAACTCCGGCGGTCGAGCCGACGCGCCTCACCGGCATGGCGCGGCTCGCCGAAAGCGGCGTCGACGAGTTCGCGATGGGCCTGCTGCGACTGCCCGGCGACATCATCGCGCAGCTGTCCTGCGGTTACCTGCTCACGCAGGACGACCACATCCGGATCTACGGCACCGCCGGCCAGTTGTACGTGCCGAAACCCGCGTGGATCCACGAACTCCGCACTCCGGGCGTGTCGACGATCGTGCTGACCCCGTCGGACGGCGAGCCGGAGATCATCGAAATCGAAGCCACCCAAGGGGTTTACGCGCGGGAAGCGGATTACGTCGCCGCCCATGTCGCGAACCGGCAAGGACCGGAACTGACCTGGGCCGAAACGCTCGCCAACATGCGCACCCTCGACCGGTGGCGCGCGGCCGTCGGGTACGGGCGATGACCGTCCTGATCCTGGGCGGCACCGCGGAAGCCCGCGACCTCGCCGCCCAGCTGCACGAACGCGGCGTCGACGTGGTCTCCTCGCTCGCCGGACGCGTCACGCGACCGCGCCTGCCGGTCGGAGAAGTACGGGTCGGCGGATTCGGCGGCGTCGAAGGCCTTACGGCTTGGCTGCGCGAAAACGGTGTACAGGCAGTGGTCGACGCCACGCATCCGTTCGCGGAACGCATCGCCGCCAACGCTTTCCACGCCACCCAAGCCGCGGGCATTCCGCTCCTGCGCCTCGCCCGCCCCGGCTGGCAGCCGACCGAGGACGACCGCTGGCATTGGGCCGACGACCTCGAAGAAGCCGCCGCGCTCCTGCCCGGCCTCGGCAGCCGCGTCTTCCTCACCAGCGGCCGCCAGGGCCTGGCCGCGTTCGCCGACCTCGACCCGCTGTGGTTCCTGATCCGCTGCGTCGACCCGCCCGGCCAGCCGCTGCCGCGCCGCCACGAGGTGGTGCTCGACCGCGGCCCGTACCGCCTCGACGGCGAACGCGCGCTGATGACCGAACACGACATCGACGTGCTGGTCACCAAGGACAGCGGCGGCGCGATGACGGCCGCGAAGCTGACCGCAGCGCGGGAACTCGGCCTCCCGGTGGTCATCGTGCGCCGCCCGCCCCGACCGTCCGCTCCGGAAACCGCGGACGCAGCCGCCGCAGCCGAATGGGTGCTCAACCAATGAATCAACTGTTCTACGACGTCCTGCACCGCCGCCGCGACGTCCGCGCCGAGTTCACCGGCGAACCGATCGACGACGCCGTCCTCACCCGGGTGCTCGAGGCCGCGCACGCCGCGCCGAGCGTCGGGATGAGCCAGCCGTGGGACTTCGTGCTGGTCCGCGACCCCGCGACGCGCGAGGAATTCGCCCGCCACGTGCACGAGGAGCGCGAAGTCTTCGCCGCGTCCCTGGACGGCGAGCGGGCGGAGACGTTCGCCAAGATCAAGGTCGAAGGCATCCGCGAATCGAGCCTCGGCATCGTCGTCACCTACGACGAGCAGCGCGGCGCCCCGGCCGTGCTCGGACGGCACGCGATCGCCGACGCCGGGCTGTACTCGGTGTGCCTGGCGATCCAGAACCTGTGGCTCGCCGCGACCGCGGAGGGCCTCGGCGTCGGGTGGGTGAGTTTCTACCGCGAACCCGCGCTCGCGGACCTGCTCGGCATTCCCGCCGGGATCCGCCCGGTGGCCTGGCTTTGTGTAGGACCGGTAACGAATCTGGCCGAGGTCCCCGACCTCGAACGGCACGGCTGGCGCAGCCGCGCGCCGCTGGCCAGCGCGTTACACCACGAGCGGTTCACCCCGCGCGACGAGGGGTCAGCGTAAACCTGTCGGGGTGACCCAATAGATTTCCTCTAATGCGTCCGATTGCCGTAGTGCTGGGGTTGCTTTCGGCGCTGTGCGCCCTGGCCTATCCCTTCCTGCCCGTAGTGCAGGACACCGCGGAAGTCGTCTGGCCCGTCGCCTCCGACACGCGTGCCGTCAACGCGCCCTTGACCGGGTACTGGGCACAGGACCTGAAGGCCGAGCTGCCCTGCGAGACGATCCGCTCGCTCGACGCGCGCACGAACGGCCCCGCGCTGCTGTTCTCCACCGTCCCGGACGGGCGCACCGGCAAGCACGCGGCCAACGGCGTCGGCATGCAGCTGCGCGTCGACAACGGCGTGCTGCTCGCGTCCAGCCAGGGCCAGCAGATCTCGCAGCAGCCGCTCCCGGAGACCGGCTGCTCGGTGACGCTCGACGCCGACGCGACCCAGATGACGCTCTCGGTCGGCAAGACCCCGATCTTCCACACCACCGGCGACGTCCGGCCGCGCGTGCTCGGCATCTACTCCTCGATCACCTCCGCGCGCGACCCGATCGCCGGGCTGCACGTGTCGGTCGTCCCGGACACCCGCTACCAGACCTCGCCGACCACGCTGAAGATCGTCGTCGGCATCCTGGCCGCGCTGTCGTTCCTCGGCTGCCTGATCGCGGTGTGGCGGATGGACTCCGGGTTCGCCCGCCGCGCGCCGCGCTGGGCCCCGGTCGGCTGGTGGCGGCTCACCGGCCGCGACGCGACGGTGTTCGGCGTGCTCGGCGCGTGGGTCTTCATCGGGCCGGTGACCTCGGACGACGGCTACATCCTCACCATGGCCCGGGTCACCGAGGCCACCGGATACCTCACGAACTACCACCGCTGGTTCGGCGTCGCGGAGGCCCCGTTCGGCTGGTTCTACCACCTGTACGAGCTGATGACGCACGTCAGCACGGTGCCGCCGTGGATCCGGCTGCCCTCGTACCTGCTCGGCGTGATCAGCTGGCTGCTGATCAGCCGCGAGGTGATGCCGCGGCTGGGCACCCAGGTCCGCCGCAGCCGCGCCGCGGGCTGGGCCGCCGCGGCGGTGTTCCTGGTCTGGTGGATGCCCTACAACAACGGCGTCCGGCCGGAACCGGTCGCCGCGCTCGGGTCGCTGCTGGCGATCTGCGCGGTCGAACGCGCGCTGGTCACCCGCCGGCTGCTGCCGCTGTGCCTCGGGCTCACCGCCGCCGCGTTCACCCTCGCCGCGACGCCGACCGGGCTGATCGCCGTGGCTCCGTTCCTGGTCGCCGGGAGACCGCTGTTCAAGCTGGTCCGGCAGCGATCGTCGAGCGGCTGGCTGCCGATGCTCGCGCCGATCCTCGCGTCCGGCTTCCTGGTGCTCGTGGTGATGTTCGCCGACCAGACGTTCGCGACGGTCCAGGAGGCCACCCGCATCCGCACCGCGGTCGGCCCGAACCTGTCGTGGTTCCAGGAACTCGCGCGGTACCAATTGCTGTTCGAGAACCTGCCGGACGGCTCCGCGCCGCGCCGGTTCCCGGTGCTGCTCGTGCTGCTCTGCACGATGACCTGCCTGGTGGTGCTGCTGCGCCGCGGCCGGATTCCCGGCGCCGCGCTCGGGCCGAGCCGCAGGCTGATCGGCACCACCGCGCTGTTCTTCCTGCTGCTCGCGCTGACGCCGACGAAATGGACGCACCACTTCGGCGCGTTCGCCGCGGTCGGCGCGTCCATGGCGGCGCTCACCGCGCTCGCGACCAGTTCCACCGTGCTCCGTTCCAACCGCAACCGTGCGGCGTTCCTCGCGGTATTGCTGGTGGTCGGGGCGCTCGCCGCGACCGGGCCGAACGCGTACTGGTTCGTCTCGAAGATCGGGGTGCCGTGGACGACCGGCGCACCGTCGATCGGCGGCGTCCCGCTGTCGACGATCCTGCTCGGGGCCGCCGCGGTCGCCGGGATCTACGCGTTCGTGGAGAACGTCCGGGCGCACCGGCCGGGACCGGCGCCGCAGGAAGGCCGGAGCCGGTCGCTGCGGCTCGGTTCGCTGTCGCTGGTCGTGGTGTGCGGCCTGGTCGCGGCGGGCGAGATCTACACGATGGGCGCGGCGATCTACTTCCAGCGCGACAGCTACAGCCTCGGCGCGGCCAACATCGGGCATCTGTTCGGCAAGAGCTGCAACCTGTCCGACCACGTGATGGTCGAGCGCGACGCGGCGAAGAGCATCCTGCACCCGCAGCCCGAACAGCGGACCGTGCCGGAGAAACCGGTGACGCAGAACCCGCCGAACCCGCTGCCGAACCCGGACCAGGACAACGGCCGGGTCCAGACCGGCTTCCACACCAGCCCGGTCGACGACAAGGACCCGCTGGCCGAACCGCCGCACGGGTTCAAGCAGGACCAGGTGCCGATGTGGAGCAGCTACCTCGACACCCAGACGCGCGCCGGACGGCTGCGCAGCGACTGGTACGCGCTCACCGACCGGACCGAGAACGGCCAGATCGTGGTCGCCACCGCGAGCCAGCCCCGGCGGCCGACGTCGGTGAGCCTGGAGTACGGCGTCAACACCCCGGAGGGCGTGCGGGTGCTGCGCGGCCAGTTCGCGCTCCCGCCCGGCGCGGGCACCGGCGGCTGGAACGACACCCGGATCAACCTGCGCGACCTGCCGCCGGAAACCACGTCGGTGCGGATCGTGATGGTGGACAACGACCTGACCGAGGACGGCTGGATCGCCGCGTCCGCGCCGCGCGTGCCGACCTTCACCACGCTCACCGACAAGCTCGCGGGCAAATCGGTGTACATCGACTGGCCCGCGTCGTTCGTGTACCCGTGCGCGAACCCGGTCACCTCGCACGACGGCATCTCCGCGATGCCGGACTACCGGATCACCCCCGGCCAGCTCGCCGACGAGGCGAAATGGGCGTCCAGCACCAACGGCGGCCCGAACGGCTGGCTCGAGGAGATCGCGGACGAGCCCGAGGTGCCGAGCTACCTGAACGGGCAGCCCTACCAGTCGTGGGGACAGCTGCTGCAGATCGAGCCCTACACGACCGGGGTCGAGCCGACGGTGCGGCACGGCGAGAAGACCGTCTGGGGCTGGTGGTCGCCTGGGCCCGGTCCTTCGCAGCCGAACGGCAAGGACCCGACGCGCTAATCCCGCGGCTCGCGCTGTGGTTCTCGTAGCCGCCGCGCGGCGAACACCGACACCGCGGGCAGCACCGCGAGCGCCAGCAACGCCCACTGCAACCCGGCCGCGTTGGCGAGTGCCCCCACCACAGGCGCGACCACTCCGCCGACGCTGACGGCCAGCCCGAGCGTCACCCCGCTGGCGGTGCCCAGCCGGTTCGGCAAGTAGTCCTGCCCCAGCGTCACATGCAGCGAGAACGGCACATACAACGCCACCGCCGCGAGCGCGACCGGCGGAAACACGCCGTACCCCGGCATGAGCGCGATCCCGGCGACCGCGGGCACCGCCGCCGCGTACGAAACGCGGACCGTCCGGATCCGGCCCCAGCGTCCGGCCAGCACCCCGCCGAGCAGCGTGCCCAGCGCACCGACGCCGAACAGCACCACCAACGCCACTTCCCCGGCGAACACGCTGCCGGTTCGCTGCGTGACCCAGATGGCGAGGAAGGTGTTGAGCGAGAAGGCCGCGATGGAGCGTCCGACGACCACGACGGTCAGCCAGCCGAACTGCCGCCAGTCGTCGCGCCCGGCGGGTGCCCTCCGATGCGCCCCGGAATGCAGGTCGCTCATCCGCCGGAACAACGCGGCGATGACCACCCCGGCGACGAGCGCGGGCAGCACCAGATACGGCGTCGCGCCGAGCCCGCCCGCTTGCAGCACCGGGGTGACGACGATCGGCCCGAACGCGAACCCGACGTTGCCGCCCAAGGAGAACCAGCTCATCCCGACGTGCCCGTCGCCGGCGATCCGGCGGGCGATCCGCGCCGACTCCGGGTGATAGGCGGCGACGCCGAGGCCGGACAGCGCGATCGCGAGCCAGGTCAGCGCGTAGGAATCGGCGAGCCCGGACAGCCCGATCCCGGCCCCCGCGACCGTCATCCCGACCGGCACGAGCCACGGCATCGGCCGCCGGTCGGTCAGCACGCCGAAGAGCGGCTGGACCACCGAAGACAGCAACGTCGCGGCCACCGTGATCCCGGCCGCGGCGAGATAACCGTAATGCCGCTCGGCGACGAGGAACGGGACGAGCGCGGGGACCGCGCCCTGGTAGAGGTCGTCGACCGCGTGGCCGATCACCATCAGCGGCATCGGCCAGCGCGCGGCGCGGACCGGGGCGGGGAGAGTTGTCGTCACCCGATCATCGTCAGACCCGCGGCAGCCTTCGCAATTCCGTTATTATGCCGAATTGTGTCGATTTCCGGCCATCTGCCGACCGCGCCCACGAACACCCGCGACCTGGCGGCCACCGCGAGCATTGCCGAGCACTGGCACGACGAACACCAGATCGTCTATGCCAGCAGCGGTGTGCTGGCCGTGCACACAGACCAGTCGCGGTGGATCGCGCCCGCGCACCGGGCACTGTGGATTCCGGCGGGCACCGTGCATTCCCACCGCGCATACGGCGTCACGCGGCTGCATCTGTTCGGCTTTCCGCAGGAACTGAGCCCGCTTCCGGTGACCGAACCGACGGCGCTGGCGGTCACCCCGCTGCTGCGGGAACTGCTGATCGCGTACACCGAACTCGGCGAGGACCGCTCGACCCCGGCTGGCCACCGGATGCGGGCGGTGTTGTTCGACCAGCTCATCCTGGCGCCGGAACGCCCGGTGCAGGTGCCCGCCGCGCATGATCCGCGGTTGGTCGCCGTGTGCCAGTTGCTGGAGTCCGATCCGTCGGACTCGCGCAGCCTGGAAGCACTGGGCCGCGTTGCCGGTGCCAGCGGGCGGACGCTGACCCGGCTGTTCCGCGCGGACACCGGCATGACGTTTCCGCAGTGGCGTACGCAACTGCGGCTGTACCACGCCTTGCGGTTGCTGGTGGAGGGACGGTCAGTGACGTCCGTGGCGCAGCTGTGCGGGTTTGCCACGACCAGCGCGTTCATCGACGTGTTCCGGCGGTCTCTTGGCCATACGCCGGGGTTTTACCTCCATAGTGGACAGACCGATGCCGCACCACGAGACTCGCCGCGAGCCTGTTGACACCGAACGAGACCAGGATCAGCCCGGTCGCGTCGAGCAGATGCGCGCCGAGGACGCTCGCCAGCGCGAACGAGCCGATGCGGATCACGAGAAACAGCGCCCACAGCACGATTCCCGCACCGGTGAGCCGATATTGCAACCCGTCAGCCTGCCGGAACCGCGTCACGCACCCCATCGCGGTGCCGGTGCCCGCGACCAGGACGAGCTCGCCGGCCAGCAACCAGTCCGCCCGCTGGAACCCTTCGCCCAGCTCGAAGCCCAGGTACACCAGCCCCACCGCGATCACCAGGAGCGGCATCAGCAGCATCCGCCTCGGTTCGGCGGAGCGCCACTGGAACTGCCGCACGATCAGGAACCCGACCACGACCGCGATCAGCACGTCGTCGACCATCGCCAACTCCATCACTAGTGATACTTCTTCGAATGTATCACTAGTGATTGAATAGGGCCATGCGCGCCGCCGACCTGCACCTCCTCGCCCGCAACCTGCGCGAGATCGCCCTGGCCAGCACCGGGAACACCGGTGCGGAGCACGTCAACGCGGGAGAACTGGCGGTGGTCGAAGACGTCTCGCGAAACCCGGGCGCGACCATCAGCGACGTGACCCGCCGGACCGGGCTGGCGCAGAGTCTCGTCTCCCGGATCACGCACCGGATGGCGGACGCGGGCGTCATGCGCGTGCGGCCCGACGAGAAAGATCGACGCAAGTCCAGGCTGGAAATCGAACCGTCCGCCCGCGCGATGTTCCGCGCTCGCGCGGACGGTTCGATCGCCTCAGCCCTCGCCGCGCACGCACCGAAACTCAGTGCCGCGCAGCGGAAACAACTCACCCACCACCTCGCCGAGGCGGAACGGCTACTGCGCCAAGGTCAGGAATAGCTCCGCGGCGTCCACACGATCGACCGCCCGTCCGGCCCTTCCTCCACCACCGTGCGCGACGAGCCCACGATCAGCAGGCACCGCATGTCCACGGCAGCCGGATCCAGCCCGCCCAACGTGGTGACCCGGATGTCCTCCTCCGGCCCGCCGACATCCCGTGCCACCACCACCGGCGTGCCCGGGTCCCGGTGCCGCAGCAGGACTTCCCGCGCGTTCGCCAGCTGCGTCACCCGCGTCCGCGAAGCCGGGTTGTACAGCGCCAGCACCAAATCCGCCGCACCGGCCGCGTCCAGGCGACGTTCGATGATCTCCCACGGCTTCAACCGGTCCGAAAGGGACAGCACGCAATAGTCGTGTCCCAACGGCGCACCGACCCGCGACGCGGCTGCCTGCGCCGCCGTCACGCCGGGCACGATCCGTACCCGCGCACCGGCGCCATTGCCAGCCGAAACTTGTTCCAGCACCGCCGAAGCCATCGCGAACACACCCGGATCGCCGGACGACACCACGGCCACCCGCGCGCCGGTCGCGGCCAACTGCAACGCCTCGACCGCCCGGTCCGCCTCGACCCGGTTCCCCGAGGCGTGCCGCTGCTGCCCCGCTCGCTGCGGAACCCGCGCGACATACGGCCCGTAGCCGACGATGTGGTCCGCCGCCGCCAGTTCCGCCGACGCTTCCGGCGTCAGCCACTCCGGTCCGGCCGGGCCGAGCCCGACGACGACTACCTCGCCGCCTTCCGCCGGGGCCGGAGAGCTCGCCGGAACCGCCGGTTCACCGTCCACACGAGACTGGTAAGCCGGACTTGGCAGCAACGCCAAGGAGAAATACGGCACCGACTCCGGGTCGACGTCCGCGAACGGTTCCACCCGCTGCTGTCCCCAGGTCGCCCGCTCGATGTACCAAGCGTCGTCGAGCTTGCCCGACTCCGCGAGCGCTTCCCGCACCGAACCGAAGGTACGGCCCAATTTCAGCACCGCCGCCGCTTCGGTGTCCGCCAGCCGCCGCGCCAATTCGGGCGCTGGCAACGTTCCTGGCAGCACCGTGAGCACTTCGTCCCGCTGCACCAACGGACGGCCGAGCACCGAGGCCGCCGCGCTCACCGACGTCACGCCGGGCACCACCTCGGCCTCGAACCGTCCGGCGAGCCGCTCGTGCATGTACATGTAGGAGCCGTAGAAGAACGGGTCGCCCTCGCACAACAGCACCACGTCGCGTCCGGCGTCGAGGTGCTCGGCAAGCTTTTTCGCGCTCAGCTCGTAGAAATCGGCGATCGCGCCCTCGTAGCCGCCGGGATGATCGGTGGTCTCGGTGGTGACCGGGTAGACCAGCCGCTCCTCCAGCTGCCCCTCGCGCAGGTACGGCTCAGCCACCGACCGCGCGATGCTGCGCCCGTGCCGCGCGCTGTGGTAGGCGATGACGTCCGCCTCGCCGATCAGCCGCGCCGCTTTGACCGTCATCAGTTCCGGATCGCCGGGTCCGAGCCCGACGCCGTACAGCCGCCCCGTCATTCGACCGTGCTCGCAATCGCGTTCACAGCACCGACCGCCATCGCGCTTCCGCCACGACGACCGTGCACGACCAGATACGGCGCGGGCGCGCGCTTCGCGAGTTCCACTTTGGACTCGGCCGCGCCGACAAACCCCACCGGCACACCGATGATCGCGGCCGGTGCGCCGACTCCTTCGTCCAGCAGTTCCAGCAACCGGAACAACGCGGTCGGCGCGTTGCCGATCGCCACCACCGAACCGGGAAGCCGGTCGCGCCACAGCTCCAGCGCCGCGGCCGACCGCGTGGTGCCGAGCCGTTCGGCCAGACCGGGCACGCTCGGGTCGTCCAAAGTGCACACGACGTCGTTCGCCGCGGGCAAGCGTTTGCGCGTGATGCCGCTGGCGATCATCTTCGCGTCGCACAGGATCGGCGCGCCCGCCTCCAGCGCGCCGCGGCCGGCCTCGACCACGTCGAGCGAGTACCGCAGGTCGTCGACCAGGTCGACCATGCCGCAGGAGTGGATCATCCGGACCGCGACGCCCGCGACGTCGTCGGGCAGGATCGCCAGGTCCGCCTCTTCGCGGATCGTGGCGAACGAGTGCCGGTAGATCTCGGCCCCGTCCCGCAGGTAGTCGATCACGAAGGTCCCTTTCTCGCCAACGCATCCGCCAACTCGGACGCCGTGCTCCAGCGTCCGTCGACACGGTAGCCGCCGGGTTCGGCGACAACGTCGCGGTGGGCGCCGGACGGTCGTCCGCACCGCCGTGCACAGCCCGAGACGTGCACCCGCTCCCCGTCCGCGACCAGTGTCGCCGCGTCCGCCCGGACGTCGGCGAGAGACTTCGCACACCCCGGCGCGCCGACGCAGGCGCTAAGCTCCGCCGTCGCCGGATCCGTCGAGAGCCCCGCCGCGTGCAGGCGTTCGACGTCCGCGCCGCCGGGCAGCAGGACCGAACGCCACGGCGTGACCACGGCGTCGCCGAAGTCAGCCAGCGCGCGCAACTGGGCGGCCGTCAACTGGCCGAATCGAGGTGCGACCCCGACCGCGTCGCCGCCGTCGTCGCGCCGGATCCTGCCGACCGTCGGGTCGATCCGCGTCGGCCGCGCTTGGGGCGCTTCCCGGTGACCGTCCGGGAGCAGCGCCGAAGGATCGGCCAGTTCCCCGATCCGCCACGCCGACCCGCGCGTGCGCGCAAACGCTTCCGCCACCGTGAGCAGCGCGGACACCGCCTCGTCCCGCGGCACCAGCCAGCCGGAATCAGCGCCCGCCAGCAGTACCGCTCCGGTCGTCGAACCGATCGCGCGCCAGCACACGTCCGTGCCCACGACGTCGCCGCGCCCGTCGTCGAACCCGAACAGAAACCGTCCCGGCAACTCCGCGAGTTCCGGCCGCGCGCACAACGCACGATCCAGCGTCGCGGAAAGGCCGCGGACGTCGGCGAGCCCGCCGCGCACCCCGCTCAACGGCGAGGCCAGCACGTTCCGCACGCGTTCGTGACTCGGCGACGGCAACAGCCCGGCTTCCGTCAGCCGTCCGGCCAAGCCCGGCCGGTGCACGCCGCGCAACTGGACGTTCGCGCGCGAGGTCAGGTGGACGTCGCCGTCGCCGAGGTCTTCCGCACAAGAAGCCAACGCCCGCAACCGATCCGCGCTCACCACGCCGCCGGGAAGCCGGACCCTGGCGAGCGGCCCGTCCGCCGCGTCGTGCGTCGCGAAGACTCCAGGGCAGGCGTCGGCGCGCACGCGGGCAGGGCTGGACATGGCGCTCACTGTAACCCGCGGCAGTTTTAACAGGCTTGCGATCGTATGTAGTACATCTGCTACATTCCATCGTACAGGCAGGATGGGGGTCATCCAATGAGAGATCAAGCGGACACCGTGCTCCGCGTCGAAGGCTTACGCATGCGCTACGGCGCGAACGACGTGCTGCACGGCACGTCGTTCACCGCGCACCGCGGCGAGGTGCTGTGCCTGCTCGGCCCGAACGGGGCGGGCAAGACCACGACGATCGAAATCCTCGAGGGGTTCCGCATGCGGTCCGCGGGCGAGGTGTCCGTGCTGGGCACCGACCCGGCGCGCGGCGGCGAGGACTGGCGGGCGCGGCTGGGGGTCGTCCTGCAATCCTGGCGCGACCACGGCAAATGGCGCGTGCGCGAGCTGCTCGACCTGCTCGGGTCGTACTACGCGCCGTACTCCACCGATCGGATCCGCCGCCCGTGGGACACCGACGAGCTGATCGAGGCGGTCGGGCTCAGCGAGCACGCGGGCAAGAAGATCCGGATGCTGTCCGGCGGGCAGCGGCGCAGGCTGGACGTGGCGATCGGCATCGTCGGCCGTCCCGAGCTGCTGTTCCTCGACGAGCCGACCGCCGGATTCGATCCGCAGGCGAGACGCGATTTCCACGAGCTCGTGCACCGGCTCGCCGACGACGCCACCACGATCCTGCTCACCACCCACGACCTCGACGAGGCCGAGAAGCTCGCCGACCGGATCCTGATCCTGAGCGGTGGCCACATCGTCGCCGACGGGTCTCCGGACCAGCTGAGCAGGCAGATCGCCGGCGAGGCCGAGGTGCGCTGGAGCATCGACGGGCAGCGATTCGTGCACTCGACCACGGAGGCGACGAAGTACGTGTACGAGTTGTTCAAGCAGCACGGCGAAGCAGTCGCCGACCTGGAGGTCCGGCGCGCGTCGCTGGAGGAGACCTACCTGACCCTCGTGCAGCGCGCGGAGTCCGGGCTCGCCGAGGCAGGTGCGCGGTGACGGCGTCGGCACAGCGGACCGCGGCACGGGCGGGACTCCGCCGCGGGTTCATCGAATTCCGCCAGCAGTGGACGAACCGAGACGACCTGCTCGGCCAGCTCGTGTGGCTGGCGATGATCTTCGGCGCGCTCTTCTTCATGCGCGGCGCGCAGCTGCCGGGCACCTCGTTCTCGCTGGGCACCGCGACCGTGCCGAGCGTGATCGGCGCGGGCATCGTGTTCAACGGCCTGTCCGCTGTCGCGGGCGCGCTGATCGTCGATCGCGAAGACGGCACGCTGCTGCGCGCCAAGGCGACGCCGAACGGAATGCTCGGCTACCTCATCGGCAAGATCACGACGTTCTCGATGGTGCAGGTCGCGGGCATCGTCGTGATGCTGGTGCCGTCGCTGTTCCTGTTCCCCGGACTCGCCCCGGACGGGTTCTTCTCGATCCTGAACCTGCTGTGGGTGCTCGCCGCCGGCCTGGTCGCGACCATGCCGATCGGCGCGGCGATCGGCTCGCTGATCCAGAGCCCGCGGATGATGGCCCTGGTCGTGCTGCCGATGTTCGGGCTCGGCGCGATCTCCGGGATCTTCTACCCGATCACCGCGCTGCCGGGCTGGCTGCAGGACGTCGCGCAGGTGTTCCCGATGTACTGGCTCGGGCTCGGCATGCGCTCGGCTCTGCTGCCCGGCCAGGCGGTCGTCGTCGAAATCGGGCAGTCCTGGCGGCCGTGGGCGACCCTGGGGGTGCTGCTCGCGTGGGCCGTGATCGGATTGGCGCTGGCCCCGATCCTGCTGAAGCGGATGGCCCGGCGCGAATCGGGGTCGTCGGTGGCGGCGCGAAGGGAAAGGGCACTTCAGCGTGTGTGAGGCGCGGTGAGCGAAAACGTCTACAACCGCATCGCGGTGCTGCGCGCCGAACGCGGCATCTCGCGGCGGCAGCTCGCGGACGCGCTCGGCGTGCACTACCAGACCATCGGGTACCTGGAGCGCGGCGAGTACAGCCCGAGCCTGTACCTGGCGTTGCGGATCGCGGAGTTCTTCGAGGTCGCGGTGGAGGTGCTCTTCTCCACCGCGCCCTTCCCTCGGATCGGGGACGAAAGCAAGCCCGCGTGAGGGTCTGCTCACCTTGACGACGCGGGTGCGCCCCGCGAGAGTAAGAGCGCACACGCGTCGGCACGCGGAGGAACCCGGTGGAAATCCGGGGCGGTCCCGCCACTGTGACCGGCGGCCCCGCGGCCGCCGGCAGCCAGGAACTCCCGCCGGCGTGCCCGACGACCCGGGGCGCGGACACCCCGAGTGAGGAACGCCGTGATCCTGCTGCTGTCCACTTCGGACACCGACCTGCTCAGCGCCCGGGCCAGCGGCGCGGACTACCGGCTCGGCAACCCGTCCCGGCTCCCGCTGCAGGACCTGCCCGGACTGCTGGAGGGCGCGTCGATCGTCGTCGTCCGGATCCTGGGCACGCCGCGGACCTGGCAGGAAGGCCTCGACACGCTGCGCGCGTCCGGTGCGCACGTGATCGTGCTCGGCGGCGAGCAGACGCCGGACGCGGAGCTGATGAAGCTCTCCACCACGCCCGCCGGGATCGCCGCGCAAGCGCATCTGTACCTCGCGCAGGGCGGCCCGGAAAACCTCACGCAACTGCACCGGTTCCTGTCCGACACCCTGCTGCTCACCGGCGAGGGCTTCGAACCGCCCGCCGAACTGCCGTCGTGGGGCGTGCTTTCGCGGCCGGATTCGGCTGGTGACGGTCCGGTCATCGGGATCCTCTACTACCGCGCGCACCACCTGTCCGGGAACACCGGTTTCGTGCACGCCCTGGCCGACGCGGTCGAGTCCGCGGGCGGCCGCGCGTTGCCGATCCACACCGCGTCCCTGCGCACCCGCGCGCCGGAGATGATGGCCGAACTGGGCAAGGTCGACGCCCTGCTGGTCACCGTGCTGGCCGCGGGCGGCACCCGTCCGTCGGAAGCCGGAGCAGGCGGGGACGACGAATCGTGGGACGTCGCGGAAATGGCCGCGCTGGACGTGCCGGTGCTGCAAGCGTTGTGCCTGACCAGCGACCGCGAAACCTGGTCCGCCAGCGACGACGGCCTGTCCCCGCTCGACGCGGGCAACCAGATGGCGGTGCCCGAATTCGACGGCCGGATCATCACCGTCCCGTTCTCCTTCAAGGAATTCGACGACGACGGCCTCCCTCGCTACATCGCCGACGCCGAACGCGCCTCCCGCGTCGCGCGCATCGCCCTCGCGCACGCGCGGCTCCGCCACACCCCGCCGGAGTCTCGCCGGATCGCCCTGATGCTGTCCGCGTACCCGACGAAGCACTCGCGCGTCGGCAACGCAGTCGGCCTCGACACCCCCGCTTCGGCGATCAAACTCCTGCGCCTCATGCGCGACCGCGGCTACGACCTCGGCGCTGAGGCCTTCCCCGGCGTCGACCCGACCGGCACCGACCAGCCGGACGGCGACGCGTTGATCCACGCCCTGATCGCCGCGGGCGGCCAGGATCCCGAATGGCTCACCGAAGAACAGCTGTCCGGCAACCCGATCCGCGTTCCCGCCGCCCGCTACCGCTCGTGGTTCGCCGCGCTGCCAGCGGAATTGCGGGAGGCGATGGAAGAACACTGGGGCCCCGCACCGGGTTCGCTGTATGTCGACACGTCGGCGAACCCCGAGGGCGACATCGTCCTGGCGTCGCTGCAGTCCGGCAACGTCATCCTGATGATCCAGCCGCCGCGCGGATTCGGCGAAAACCCGGTCGCGATCTACCACAACCCGGACCTGCCGCCGAGCCACCACTACCTCGCCGCCTACCGCTGGCTGGAAGAGGAATTCGGCGCGCACGCCGTGGTCCACCTCGGCAAACACGGTTCGCTGGAATGGCTGCCCGGCAAGACCGCGGGCCTCTCCGCCGCCTGCGCGCCCGACGCCGTGCTGGGCAACCTGCCGTTGGTGTACCCGTTCCTGATCAACGACCCCGGCGAAGGCGCGCAAGCGAAACGCCGCGCGCACGCGACCATCGTGGACCACCTGGTCCCGCCGATGGCCCGCGCGGAATCGTACGGCGACCTGGCCCGCCTGGAGCAGTTGCTGGACGAGCACGCCAACATCGCCGCGATGGACCCGGCGAAACTCCCGGCGATCCGCGCCCAGATCTGGACCCTCATCCAGGCCGCGAAACTCGACCACGACCTCGGCGTAGAGGAACGCCCGCACGACGCCGAGTTCGACGACTTCCTGCTGCACATCGACGGCTGGCTGTGCGAGGTCAAGGACGCCCAGATCCGCGACGGCCTGCACATCCTGGGCGAGGCCCCCGTCGGCGAGGCCCGCGTCAACCTGGTCCTGGCGATGCTCCGAGCCCAGCAAATGTGGGGCGGCAAGCAAGGCGCGGTCCCCGGCCTGCGTTCTGCCTTGGGCCTGAAGGAAAACTCGGACGCCCCGCTGTCCGAAGTAGACGCCATCGAGTCGACCGCGCACACGCTGGTTTCTCGGATGGAGACCCACGAGTGGTCCCCTTCTTCGGTTTCTTCAGTGGTTACTGAGGTCCTTGGCGCTTTCGACGCCGAAGTCGCCCGCGTCCTGACCTTCGCCGCCACCGAAATCGTCCCCCGCCTGGCCGGCACTTCGTCCGAAACAGACGCGGTCCTGCACGCGCTGGACGGCGGCTACATTCCCGCCGGCCCCAGCGGTTCCCCGTTGCGCGGCTTGGTCAACGTCCTGCCGACCGGCCGCAACTTCTACACCGTGGACCCGAAGGCCATCCCCAGCCGCCTGGCGTGGGAAACCGGCCAGGCCCTGGCAGACTCCCTGCTCCGCCGCTACCGCGAAGACACCGGCGACTGGCCGCGGTCCGTCGGCTTGTCGGTCTGGGGCACCTCCGCCATGCGCACCTCCGGCGACGACGCCGCGGAAGTCCTCGCGCTGCTGGGCATCCAGCCGGTCTGGGACGAAGCCTCCCGCCGCGTGACCGGCATCGAACCCATCCCGCTCTCCGAACTCGGCCGCCCCAGGATCGACGTGACAGTCCGCATCAGCGGCTTCTTCCGCGACGCATTCCCGCACGTCATCACCCTGCTGGACGACGCCGTCCGCCTAGCCGCCTCCCTGGACGAGCCGGAGTCCGCCAACTACGTCCGCGCCCACGTCAACGCGGACCTGGCCGCCCATGGCGACAACCGCCGCGCCACCACCCGCATCTTCGGCTCGAAACCAGGTGCCTACGGCGCAGGACTGCTCCCCCTGATGGACTCCGGAAACTGGCGCGACGACAAGGATTTAGCCGAAGTCTACGCAGTCTGGGGAGGCTTCGCGTACGGCAGGGATTTGGACGGCCGCCCCGCTCGCGAAGACATGGAATCGTCGTACAAACGCATTGTGGTAGCCGCGAAGAACACCGACACCCGCGAACACGACATCGCCGACTCGGACGACTATTTCCAGTACCACGGCGGAATGATCGCCACCGTCCGCGCCCTGACCGGCTCCGCACCCGCTTCGTACGTCGGCGATTCCACCACCCCGGACGCCGTCCGCACCCGAACCCTGGGAGAGGAAACGGCGCGCGTCTTCCGCGCCCGGGTCGTAAACCCGCGCTGGCTGTCGGCAATGCGCCGCCACGGTTACAAGGGAGCTTTCGAACTCGCGGCAACCGTGGATTACCTCTTCGGCTTCGATGCCACCGCGGGCGTTGTGGGCGACTGGATGTACGAGAAGTTGTCGCAGTCGTACGTTTTGGATGAGGAAAACCAGCAGTTCCTGCGGGACGCGAACCCGTGGGCGTTGCGGGGAATCATCGAACGCCTGACGGAGGCCGCGGATCGCGGGTTGTGGGAAGAGCCGGATCCGGAGTTGATGGCCCAGATGCGTGAGGTTTACCTGACGCTGGAAGGCGATCTGGAGAACGACTGAACTGCTGCCGGCGGGTTGCCTCTGCCGGCGGAGACTCTTCCGGTCAGCTCGCCTCCCTCGCGCGGATGCCGCCCGGCAGGTTGACGGGCCTTGCCCACGCCTTCTCGCGGAACTCACTAGGGCAACCGCGGTGCCGGCATCCGCCATTCAGCCGATCTGCCGCCGACACGCCGCACCCGGCTACGCACGCTGCCCAGCCCCCGCGCACCATCCACCCCAACGACGCACGCCGCACCGTTCCAACCCATCGCATCAACCCGCGCCCCGGCCGTCGCCTCGTCGCGCGGCCCGCCCAGACAACGCACGCCGCACCATCTCAACCTGCTCGCCCCCGCAGCACCGCGCTCACTCGCTGCGCGACTCCCCCAAGCGCGCCCGCCGCCACCGCCCCAACGCCACCACACAGCGCGGCTCATCCACCGGCACCGCCCCAACCCGCCACACCGCCCTGCGCCACCACACAGCGCAACTCCTCCACCCCCCAACCCGCCACACCGCCCGCGCCCCTAGCCGTTACTCCGCCCCATGCCCTCGCCAAACCAGCCGCGCCGCCCCAGCCGCGCCGCCCCAGTCCGCCGCACCGTCCGGCAGTCCCGGCCGCAACTCCGCAACTCCGCAGCGCCGCCCTCGCCCTGAACTCACCAACCAACCGCGGCACCAGGCCCCCACCACCTCCGCCGGCGAACTAAGCCCGGCCGCCGAAACCTCAGCCCCCGCCGCCGAGCCCAAGCGTCACCCCCCCCGCCCCGTCAGCGTCACCAAACCGCCCCCAGCCACCCCGTCCCCAACCGCGTCGTCATCGCTGCCCCGCCAGAGCCACGAAACTCCGTCCACCCGCATTGCCCCCAACGGCGTTCTCATCGCTGCCTCGCCAGTCTCACGAAACTCCGCCCGCCCAGCCGCATTCCCCCTACCGCCAAGCCCGCCCCGCCCAGCCGCGCCACCACCACTGCTCACGCCACCACTCGCCGAACCGCCCGGACTTCCCCCGCCGGGCAGCCGCCGCGGTCCCCGGCCGACGTCCCCTTCCCGAGCCTGTCCAGTCCAACCGCACCGTCACCGTCTCCCCCTCTCCCCAGCGGACCACTCGCCCCCGCGGTCCGCGTCCCTTTGCGCGGACCCGTTGCGCCGCAAGGGTGAACCCGCCGCAGCGAATTCCGGCATACCTCCCGAACCAGCCCCCCGCGGGACAAGAGCAGCCGACCGCACCTTGACTTCATAATGGTCTAGTCCAATGCTTACCGCATTCATTTCCCGAATGCTCGCCGGAGGACAGATGCAGCGAAGCAGACTGGCCGCCACATTCGTCGCCGCCGCTACCGTGGCCGGGGCAGCTGCCGTCGTGGCCGCGACCGCCCACGCGCAGACCGGGGCGACGACCGGCCTCGACAACAACTGGTACGCCGCCGCGCCGTACCTCATGCCGCAGAGCAACAACCCGCCCGACCCGGTGACCGTCATGAACGCGACCGGGCAGAAAGCGTTCCAGCTGGCCTTCATCCTCGCGCCCAAGGGCGGCGGATGCAGCCCCACCTGGGACGGCACCACACCGGTCTCCTCGGACACGACCGTCGGCGACGCGATCAACCGCATCCGCGGCAACGGCGGCGACGTGTCGGTTTCGGTCGGCGGCTACGGCGGCACGAAACTCGGCCAGACTTGCGGCACTGTCGACGCGACCGCCGCGGCCTACCAGCAGGTCGTCGCGAAATACAACCTGAAGGCCATCGACTTCGACCTCGAAGAACCCGAGTACGAAGACACCGCGGCCATCGCGAACGAACTCGGCGCCGCGAAGAAACTCCAGGCGGACAACCCCGGCCTGTTCGTCTCGGTGACCATGCCGGGAACCGCGGCGGGCACCGGCTGGTTCGGCACTCAGCTGCTGGACCAGGCGAAGTCGATCGGCTTCTCTCCCAACAACTTCTCGATCATGCCGTTCGACGGCGGCTTCAACGGCGGCGGCGCGTCGCAGGTGTCGGCGCTCGAGGCGTTCCACGGCTTGCTCCAAAGCCACCTCGGCTGGGACAGCGACACCGCGTACGCGCACGAGGGTTTCTCGGGAATGAACGGGAAATCGGACACGTCGGAGATGTTCAACGTTTCCGATTTCCAGACCGTGTACGACTACGCGACGAGCCACCACCTCGGCCGGTTCACCTTCTGGGCGGTGAACCGCGACCGGCAATGCACGACGACGACCGACAACAGCGTGTGCTCGAACGTCCAGCAAAACGACTGGGACTTCACGAAGTTCACCACGCGGTTCGCCGGCGCGACGCCGCCGCAGACCACTCCGCCGACGACCCCGACCAGTCCGACCGGCAATCCCCCGGGAACCTGTTCGGCGCCGGAATGGCAGAAAACACAGGTTTACACCGGCGGCACAGTGGTTTCGCACAACAGCCACAAATGGACTGCCAAATGGTGGACCCAAGGCGAGGAACCCGGCACGACCGGCCAGTGGGGCGTCTGGACCGACAACGGAGGCTGCTGACCGGCCAGTTTTCCCGATCGGGCGTTGCGACGCGGATTCCGTGCCGCAGCGCCCGATCCGTCAGTCGCATTTCAGTCGCATTGAGGAATCAGGGACGAACGCCGGGCAGATGCGTATTCGCCCGGCGGACTTCCGAAGCCAGCGCGGGCACCTCGATCACCCGTCGTCCGGCCGCGACAAGCCGCTCGACCCCTTCGGCCTCGACGAACAACGACGGTTCCCGCCAGGCCATCACCACGCGCGGAATGGCCGTTTCGAGGATCAGCTGCGTGCAGCTTTTGGGGTGAGACGCGCGATCGCTGCACGGTTCGAGCGAGCTGTACATGGTCGCGTCGGCGAGTCGCGGATCATGCGGATCGAGCTTCGCCAGCGCGGATTCTTCCGCGTGGTTGCGCGGATCGCCTTCGCCCGAATGCCCGGTGGCGAGCACCGTCCCGTCCGGCAGCCCGACGACCGCGCCGACCCGGAACGTCGAGCTCGGCGGGCATTCGTCGGCGAGCTCGATGGCCTGCCGCAACCGCAGCAGATCGAGCGACGACGGTTCAGCCGCGGCGCGATATCGCAGCACCGCGACCTCTCCGAGCCGCCGCACTTCCGTCAGTTCCAGCGGTCGCGGGAACGCACCCGGCCCGAGAAACCGCGGCGCCCGCGGGTCGCCGACCATGATCGGCGCGATCGCGAGCCGGAGTTCGTCGGCGAGCCCGGCGTCGAGGAACTGCGTGTGCACTGCCCCGCCGCCCTCGACGAGCAGCGTCCGGATCCCGCGCGCGCCGAGATCGTCGAGGACGCGCTCGAGTCGTGGCGGACTGCCGACCTCCACGACGGTCGCGACCGCACTCAAGCTGTCCGCGCTGCCTCGCGGCGCGTAGACGAGCTTCTCGGCATCGCCGACGGTGAAGAACCGCGACGCCGGATCCAGCTTGCCGCTGCTCGTGACCGTCACCTTGACCGGTTGCTCCGGCCGTCCCGCCGCGACCCGCTCACGGCGGAGTTCGGCGGAGCGCACGAGGAGCCGCGGGTTGTCGGCCCGCACCGTGCCCGCGCCGACGAGGATCGCGTCGGCCTCGGCACGGAGCCGGTCGACCTCCGCGAAGTCGTCCTCGTTGGACAACAGCAGACGGGTGCTGCCGGCGTCGTCGAGGTAGCCGTCCAGCGACTGCGCCGCGGACAGCAGGACGTGCGGCCGCCCGGTCATCGTGCCCATCCGCTCATCGTGCTCCGGCCAGGTCAGGCAGGCACTACGGCGTACTGGCGGACGTACAGGTCGGTGTAGGTCACCGGCCCGCGCGGCCCCGGCACCCGGTCGAGGTTGATGCCGGTTTCGGGCACCGCGAGCAGCTTGAAGCCGTCCAGCAGCCGGGTCGGCGCGTTCCAGAACACGCCCGTGCCGGTGTAGCCGTCGAAGAACTGCTCCGCGGCCGCCGGGTTCTCGGTCGCGATCCCCGCGGCGAGCCCGGACGTGCGCTCGTTCGCGATCTCGACCGCGTCGACCAGCCCGCCGACCTTCTCCACGGTGACCGTCGCCTCCCGCTCGGAGTCCAGCGCCCACTCGTAGCCGATCGGATGCTCGTGCGGCGCGAGCGAGGGCGTGACGCCGCGCTCGGCCAGCGCCGACTCGATCTGCGGCCACACCGTGTCGTGCACGTCCTCGTGGATCAGCAGCAGGTTCAGCCGGTTGCAGACGCCGAGCCGGTCAAGGCTCGAGAACACGAGGTCACGGACCTTGCCCGCATCCGCAGCGGCGTCGACGTACAGCACTCCACCGCCGTCGGCGTGCGCCAACGTGCGCACCCCGTGCACCGCGGCCTCGGTCGCCAGCGCGCGTGTGCTGTCACCGCTGCCGCGCAGGATGACGAGCGGCACGAGCCCAGGCAGCCGAACCAGCGCCGACGCCGCCTCGCGCTCCACGCGCGGCACCAGCTGCACGACGTCCGGGTTGATCCCGGCGGCCTCGAGCGCGGGCGCGATCACGACGTCCCGCAACCGCTGCGCCGAACCCAGCGCCGCCGACCCGGTCCGCAGCACGCCACCGTTGCGCGATTTGACCAGCTGCGACGCCACGTCGACCGTCACGTTCGGCCGCGCCTCGTAGTTCGCGCCGATGACACCCACCGGACGCCGCCGCTCGACCAGCCGCAGCCCACCGTCCAACGTGGACACGTCGACGGACCGCTCCTGGTGCGGCGCGCCGGCCAGCAGCCGCAGTTGCGCAGCCATCCCGTCGAGCCGCTCGGGCGTGATGGTGAGCCGGTCGAGCAGCCCGGCGCTCATCCCGTCGGCCGTAGCCTTGGCGACGTCGGCCCGGTTGGCCTCGAGCACCTCGTCCCGGTGCGCGACGAGCCGCTCCGCCATCCCGACGAGCGCCGCGTCCACCGCGTCGTCCCCGGCGGCAGCCAACGACGGCGCAGCAGCCTTCGCCGCCCGCGCACACTCCTCGACGGCCTTCGCGACCTCGTCCATCGCCTGTCTCCCTCCGGCGGCTCAGCAGACGTCCAGTCTGCCGTACCGCCCACATGGGGAGACGACGGGCTCAGCCCTCGGGACACCCGCGGCGGCGGTTTCCTGGTCGGCAACATGGTCGGCACCGCCGCCGTTCACGGCCGCGGTGGCTCTGCCTGCGGCCCGCCACTGGCACGGACGCAGGCCGCGCCGACCACTCGCGCCGGCCAGAGCACGGGCTCGCGATCGCACCGTCGCGGTTCCGCGCTGCCCGCCTGGCTCGCCGACCGCCGCCAATTCAGCGGCCGCCGCCAGTTCACCGGCCGCCCAGCAGGCACTCCGCGCACCACCGGCTCCACCGCAACCCAGCGATCCCGCACCGTCGCACGACGCCACCGAGCCGCCAGCCCGTGTCACCTCACCGCAAGCCAGAACCGCAGCGACCGCGTCACAACGCCAACGGCTGCAGCAACCACAATCCGCCAGCGATCACGCAGCTCGCCGTGAGCACGCCGAACACCAGCACCCACAAGACCGCAGGCACAGCGGTCAACCGGCTCAACTGGTCGGCGTCGGAGTCCCGCGCCTGGCCACGCCGCCGTTTGAGCTGAAGCTCCACCACCGGCCGAACCCCGCCGAACAGCAGGAACCAGGTCAGCAGATACACGAACGGCGCCTGCACCACCTTCGGCGCGACCAGAGCCACCAATCCGAGCACGACAGCGCTCGCCACCACCGTGAACACGCCGTAGGCGTTGCGCACCATGATCAGCACGCCCAGCAGCAGCAACGCGACCAGCACGAGCACCGTGGTGATCAGGTCGGCCCCGACCAGGCTCGCGAACAGCAGTCCCAGGACCGACGGCGCGATGTATCCGGCCAAGGCGGTGAACGCCATGCCCGGCCCCTCAGGCTTGCCACGCGACACGGTGACCCCGGAGGTGTCCGAGTGCAGCCGGATCGACCGCAGCCGCCGTCCGACCGTCACCGCGGCCAGCGCGTGACCTGCCTCGTGCACGATCGTGATGACGTTGCGGGCGAACCGCCACGGCGTCCCGCCGGCCAGCACGACCAGCAACGCGATCCCGCCGGTGACCAACGTGATGACGCTCGGCGTGTTCGCCTGTTCCAGCGCCGCTCCGACTGTCCCAGTGCCCGCTGCCATGGCCGCACCGGAGAGTTCTCCGGTGCCCGGTCGAGCACTGAGCACAGTCGAGACGGCGAGTGCAGGCGTAGTCACGCGGACACCTCACCACAGGCCCTATTTGGCTGCTGTGAGTGCCCGGGCAACACCCGTCGACCGCGATTCGGTATGGCGCGGCCTCATTCCATGGCGTCTCCCTCCTGTCGATCCGCGACTTCAAGCACCGTTCAGTCCGTCACCTCCCCGGACACCGACGCGCTCAGCCGATCAAGCCGGAACAGATGGGCGACCCACGACCGATACGGACGCCAATCCTCAGCCAGCGGTTCAAGCTCGTCCGGCGGCGTGTCGGGAGGCAACGCGTACTCCGCGCACAGAATCTGGTGGAGCTGGGTGTCCAAGCGGGGAAAGAGATCGGGATGTCCCGCGCCGCGCAGCAGGACCTGCTCGGCGGAAAACGCTCCGATGCCCGGGATCGCGCACAGCCTGCTCAACGCGTCGGGGATCGGCAGCGCCAGCAGCTCTTCGGTGTCCAGGCGGCCGTCGACAGCTGCCCGGGCGACAGCTCGAAGGCGTGCGAGCCGAAACGGCCCCACTGCCGGTTCGTCGCCCAGCTCGGCCAGAATCTGCGGCGACGGAAAGGAAAACAGCCCGTCTTCGCCCACCTGACGGCCATGCCGCACAGCGAGCTGGTCGCGAAATCGCCTCGCCTGCTGGGTCCGCATTCCTTGCGTGAGCACAGCCCAGCAGGCCGCTTCATACGGCGACGAAAACAGCACTGGGCGAGCTCCGCTGTGACGGGCGTGCAGCCGCCGGACCACCGAGTCCCGGCTCGCGATCTCGGCGAACCCGGATTCGTCGACATCGAGCGAAAGCATCCGGCTCACCTGCGCGACCACCCGCGCGGCGATCTCCACCGGCGCCGCCACTCCGACCTCGACCGTGCCCGGGGATCTCTGCCGGATCGCGGCACCGGCATGGGTCCAGGCGCCCTCCACCGGGAACGCCACCCGCAGCACGCCCGGTTCGGCGGCGAAGGCCCCCGCCGGGCCAGCCCCGGCGAGCCACCGCGAGGCGGCACTCAGGTCGAAGGCCCCGTGCACGGCGATTTCGCCGGTGGGCAGGTCGATCGGACGCAGGATCGGTGCGGTCATCAGTCAGTCCTCCTCGCTGGTCTCCGCGAGTCGGAGACCGTGCGGACGACGTTAGGAACAGGCACCGACAATGCCGGGCCTCGAACGCTTGATCGGACAGATCTTCACTCGAACGAGTGAGCCACTGATGCCGCATACTGCCGGTATCCCACCGAGAGGACCTCCGTGCCGCACCACAGCACTCAGCAACGGCTCACCGATCTGCTCAGCGAGCCGGCCACGACAGCCGACGGCTTCCGCGACACGCTCGGCGACGCGGCCCAGGCCGGCCCGCCCACCGGGCTCACTCAGCGGCTCATGCGCACCACGCTGCTGCCGCAGTTCTACGAACGCTACTGGCGGCCCGTGCTCGGCCGCGTCCTCAAAGGCCCCAGCGGCCCGAGCATGGCCGGCGAGGTCGCGCTGGCCTCCGAACGGCTCGCGCTGCAGCCGGGCCAGGTCGTGCTCGACGTCGCGTGCGGGACCGGCAGGTTCACGCGCGCGTTCGGGGACGCGGTGGGACCGGACGGGCTCGCGATCGGCCTGGACGGCGCACGCAGCATGCTTTCGCGCGCGGTCGAAGAAACTGATTCGCCGACCGTGGCCTACCTTCGCGCCGACGCGGTCGAACCGCCGCTGCTTTCCTCCACTGTGGACGCTGTTTGCTGTTTCGCCGCCTTGCACATGTTCGCCGAGCCGGAACGCGCGCTCGATTCGTTCGCCCGGATTCTGCGTCCGGGCGGCCGGATCGTCCTGCTCACGAGCGCCCGCCGAGACTGCCAGCTGGCCCGGATCGCCGACACCGCAGGAGGAATTGTCAGCGGGCAACGCATGTTCGACCGCGGGGAGATCGCCGCCAGCTTGCGCGCGCGTGGCTTCGACGAGGTGCGCGAGCAGTACTTCGGCGTGGCCCAACTCGTCTCCGGTCGACTGTCCGACGTGCAGTGATCCATTTCTGTCGGGGTTCGGAGTTAGCATTCCCCGCATGACCCACGCCGCACCTGTCCCGCCCGACGACAGCCACCTCCGTTCCCTCATCGAAGCCACCGCCGATGCCGTGGCCGCCGCCGAACCGCTCAGCTCCGATTACGCCGGGGCTGACGCGGAAACCCGTGCTGCGGTTGAAGAAGAAGTGCGTTCCCGCGCGGACGAACTTGTCGCGCTCAGCCAGGATCTGCACGCGCATCCGGAAGAGGGGTTCGCCGAACACCGGTCAGTCGGTGCTCTCGCCGAGCTGCTGCGCGCCCACGGACACGAAGTCACCGTTGGGCTCGGCGGGCTGGACACCGCGCTGCGCACCGGGACTCCGAACAACGACGGGCCGCACATCGCTGTTCTGTCCGAGTACGACGCGCTGCCCGGATTGGGGCATGGCTGCGGGCACAACGTGATTTGCACTGCCGGAGCGGGCGGGTTCCTCGGTGCGGCAGCAGTGGCCGAACGGCTCGGCGGGCGTGTGTCGCTGGTGGGCACTCCCGCGGAGGAAGGCGGTGGCGGCAAGGAGACACTCGCGCGAGCTGGGGTCTTCGACGATGTCGACGCGGTGATCATGCTGCACCCGTTCAGCCACGACATCGCGTTGCACCCGTTCCTTGGCAGGCGGCAGCTCGAGATGGTGTTCCACGGCGTCGGCGCACATGCTTCAGCGCAGCCGTTCATGGGACGCAACGCGCTCGACGCGGCGGTGGCGGCTTATCAAGGAGTGTCCGCGCTGCGCCAACAGCTGCCGTCGAGCGACCGGGTGCACGGCATCTTCACCGACGGCGGTGCACGGCCGAACGTGATCCCTGCCCGGGCGGCTCTTCTGTTCTACCTCCGGTCGGCGAATCCCGACACGCTGCGCGACTTGGCCGGCCGGATGACCGCGATCGCCCACGGCGCGGCGGAAATGACTGGCTGCGGGGTGGAATTGCACTGGGACGCGCAGCCGGCGTATCTGCCGATCCGGTTCAACACGACGCTGGCCGGACGATGGTCGGTCAACCAACAGGGCACCGGGCGGAAACCGCTGCCGCCGGGCATCGTGCCGGAGTTTCTGACCGGCAGCACGGACCTCGGGAATTTGTCTTTCCGGATGCCCGCGCTGCACCCGATGATCGCGGTCTCCGGGCCGACGGTCGCCTTGCATACCAAGGAATTCGCCGATGCTGCCGGGTCGCCGACAGGTGATCAGGCGGTCGTCGACGGCGCGTTGGGGCTGGCTCTGACAGTCGCCGACTATCTCGCCGACGCGGAGTTGCGCCAAGCCGTGCATGACGAGTTCGAGGCAGCGGGAGGGGCGCTGGACGTGCCGAGTTTCTTTGACTGACAGGTAGTGAGGGGCGGATGACGACGGCCGGGAGGTTGGAAAGGAGGTGCGCCGCAGTCGGATTGACGGGTTGGGCTGACGCTTTGGACGAGTTGGGCTGGCACTGGGCCGGTATGAGTGGCGAGCACCGGTGGGCTCATGGTCCTGACAGGCGCCGCCCTGCCTTGGCCTCACGGCACGGCACGGCACGGCACGGCACGGCACGGCACGGCACGGCACGGCACGGCACGGCACGGCACGGCACGGCACGGCACGGCACGGCACGGCACGGCACGGCACGGCACGGCACGGCACGGCACGGACGAGGATGCACTGCCTGAGAACGGCTGAGAATTCTCAGCTGATTCTTCTCAGGAAAGCCTGAGGGTTTTCCACAGGCTGCTCATAAGCACGGGCGCGAGTCTGGGTTCATGACCGAGAACGAGAGCCGGCCCGGCCCCGCTACAGCCGGTGGGCGCCAGCCGCACCAGAGCAGTGAGCAGTACGGGCAGTATCGGACCGGGTCGAGTCCGTTCGCCGCGGGGCAGGGGCAGCCGCAGGAGGTCGGAGGCGGGCCTGTCGGGCAGGCCGGAGCGCGTGGCGGGCAGGAGACTGCCGCCAGCGCTCAGCAGGCGGGGCCGAGCGGCGCGCAGCCGCCCAGCGGTGCGCAGGCAGTCGGATCGGGCGCGGCATGGGCTCCCCAGACGGGTGCTGTCGCGGAGTCCGGGCCGAACACCGGGCCTCTGCCGAACGTGCACGCCGCACATCCCCAAACCGGCATTCCGCGCCAGCAACCGAACACGCAGCACCACGAACTCGGCACCCCGCACCAGGAAACCGGCACGCCGCATTACCGAGCCAGCGCGCCGCAGCAGCAGCCCGGCACTCCGCACTACGGCCCGATGCCGCAGCCCGCACAACCACCTGCGGCCCTGGCTGGTCCGAGGAAGCGACCCGGCCGCCTGGCCGCACTGGTCGGGGCTACGGCGCTGGCCGCGGCTCTTCTCGGCGGCGGTGCCGGTGCGGCGATCGTCGGGCTGACAGGTGGTTCCAGTGCGTCCTCAAGCACCGCGTCGCCGGCCGCCACTGGGCAGACCATCAGCAACACCACAGCCTCAGGGGACGTCAGCACCGTCGCGGCGAAGGTGGTGCCCAGTGTCGTTCAGGTGAACGTCACGACCGGTCGGGGCACGGCGATCGGATCGGGCGTCATTCTCACCGCGGATGGTCGGATCCTCACCAACGCGCACGTCGTGCAGGGGGCGCAGACCGTCACGGTCACCACGTCGGACGGCAAGAAGTACCAGGCCAGGGTCGTCGGCTCGGACACCAAGAGCGACATCGCCGTCCTGCAGGCGCAGGGCGCGAGCGGGCTCACCGCGGCGACGCTCGGCGATTCGAGCAAGCTCGCCGTCGGGCAGCAAGTGATCGCGATCGGGTCGCCGGGCGGGTTGCAGAACACCGTCACCACCGGCATCGTCAGTGCGCTCAACCGGCCGCTTTCCGACGTCGGGGGCGGCGACGGCGATCAGCAGAACTCGCCTTTCGGGAGGCAGACCTCGAACGTCACGTCCGGGCCCAGCTACACCGCGATCCAGACCGACGCTTCGATCAACCAGGGCAACTCGGGCGGCGCGCTCGTCGACGGCCAGGGCCGGGTGATCGGCATCAACTCCGCGCTCTACAGCCCGAACTCGTCGGCGGGCAGCGTCGGAATCGGGTTCGCCATCCCGATCAACGACGCCAAGAAGATCGTCGACCAGATCGTCAACGGCTGACCGGAACTCCGGAGGCGGACCGTGGTCGGGGCGGCCCGCCTCCGCTCCTCACTTTCGGGACGGTGAGGAAACCTGGCCGCTCTCTCCGGGAAATCGGGGCCTGGAGAGAGCGGCTTCTTCACGCGCCCGGCAGTTCGTAGACCAGTGTGAACGTGTGCTTGCCCTCGTCGACGGCGATGTCGGCCGATCCGGAGATGCCCGCCAGTTCGTCCGTGCCCGAACCGGGCAGCAAGACCAGCGACAGTCCCTCGTCTCCGGCCGTGTGCCGGAGGACGAAGCTGCCCTTCCGACCGTCGACGGAGCCGGTGAAACGCTCGAAGGCGACGTATGCGCGCGACGTCTCGTTCGACGCCGTCAGCATTTCGACCCGGCTGGTTCCCTCGACCGCGCCGGTGAACGTCTTCTCGATCAGTACCTGCGCGAACGCCGTGCCACCGGCCTCGTCCTGCGCCTGCGGCTCCCATTTGTCCAGCTCGAACGCGGCGACGGCGGTCCTGGTCATGCTGTTGCTCCTCTGCCGGAAACTCGATCCCGCACAGTCAACCGCCGATACCTGCCATCTCCTGTCAGGTATCTCAGCGCCGCCGGTTGCCGAACAGCCCTCGCGAGAACTCCCGGCCGAGCGAACTCGCCGCCGAGCGCATGAACGACTTCACCGCGGGGTTGCTCAGCACCTGCGAGATCATCCCCGGTTCCTCCTTCTCCGGGTGCGCGGCCGGTGCCTCGGGCTCCGCGGCCGGCGCGGCATCCGGGGCCGGCACGGCTTTCGCCGCCAACTTCTCGTACGCCGACTCGCGGTCGATCGTCTCCCCGTACTTCGCGTTCAGCTCCGACGACGCGACCGCCGCACGGATCGCATCCGCACCGATCGACCCCATCTTCGACCGCGGGGCGCGCAGCCGCGTCCACGCGACCGGCGTCGGCGCGCCGCGTTCGGACAGCACGGTGACGATCGCCTCGCCGATCCCCAGCGACGTCAACGCCGTCTCAAGGTCGTAGTGCGGCGACTTCGGATACGTCTTCACCGTGCGCGCCAACGCTTTCTGGTCGTCCGGTGTGAACGCGCGCAACGCGTGCTGCACCCGAGCGCCGAGCTGGGACAGCACGTTGTTCGGGATGTCGGTCGGCAGCTGCGTGCAGAAGAACACGCCGACGCCCTTCGACCGGATGAGCTTCACCGTCTGCTCGATCCGCTCGAGGAACGCCTTCGACGCGCCGGAGAACAGCAGGTGCGCCTCGTCGAAGAAGAACACCAGCTTCGGCTGGTCGAGGTCGCCCTCCTCAGGCAGCTCCTCGAACAGCTCGGCCAGCAGCCACATCAGGAACGTCGAGAACAACGCCGGTTTGGACTGCAGATTGTCCAGCTCCAGCAGGGTGATGACGCCCTTGCCGTCCTGCTGGCGCATCAGGTCGTGGACGTCCAGCTCGGGTTCGCCGAAGAACTCCTCGCCGCCCTGAGCCTCCAGATTGGACAGTGCGCGCAGGATGACGCCCGCCGTCGCCGCGGACACCCCGCCGATGCCCTTGAGGTCTTCCTTGCCCTCATCGCTGGTCAAGTGCGTGATGACCGACCGCAGGTCCTTGGTGTCCAGCAGGGCGAGACCGCGCTGGTCAGCCCAGTGGAAGATCAGCCCGAGCGTCGATTCCTGCGTCTCGTTGAGGCCAAGCACCTTCGACAGCAGCACCGGGCCGAAGCTGGTGATCGTCGCGCGCACCGGGATGCCGGTGCCGCTCGTGCCGAGCGACAAGAACTGCACCGGACCCGCCTCGGGCGCCCATTCGTCGCCCAGTTCCGCGGACCGTTTCGCGGTGCGATCGCTCGGCTCCCCGGGCGCGGACAGGCCGGACAGGTCGCCCTTCACGTCGGCCAGTACGACCGGGACCCCGGCCGCGGACAGCTGTTCGGAGATCAGCTGGAGCGTCTTGGTCTTGCCGGTGCCCGTCGCGCCCGCGACCAGCCCGTGCCGGTTCAGCGTCGCCAGCGGCAGCCGGACCGCGGCCGACGCTTCCGTCTTCCCGTCGATCACCACCGCGCCCAGTTCGACGGCCGCCCCGTCGCTCACGTATCCCTGCGCGATCTCCGCCGCTGGTCCCGACGCTTGCTCGGCCACTGGCCGCACCTCGTTCCGAGTCCGAAATCACACCTCGTTGCACTGGCTGACCGAGCGTAACGCGCCGGAAGCCCAGGTGACGCCGCTGATATCCCCGTGTCGGGTTAGGGTGGTGCGGGTGAACGACCATCTTGTCTGGATCGACTGCGAGATGACGGGGCTCGACCTCGGCAAGGACGCGTTGATCGAAATAGCCGCGCTGGTGACCGACGCCGACCTGAACGTGCTGGGCGAGGGCGTCGACATCGTCATCCACGCCGACGACGCCAAGCTCGACGGCATGCCGCAGGTCGTCCACGACATGCACGCCAAGTCCGGCCTCACCGAAGAAGTCCGCGCCTCGACGACCACGCTCGCCGAGGCCGAGCAGCGCGTGCTGGAGTACATCCGCGAATGGGTGCCGGACCCGGCCAGCGCGCCGCTCGCAGGCAACTCGATCGCCACCGACCGCGGCTTCATCGCCCGCGACATGCCGGAGCTCGACAACCACCTGCACTACCGGATGGTCGACGTGTCGTCGGTGAAGGAGCTCGTGCGCCGCTGGTACCCGCGGATCTACTACGCCAAGCCGGAGAAAGGCCTGGCCCACCGCGCGCTCGCGGACATCAAGGAGTCCGTCGGCGAACTCGAGTACTACCGCGCGATCGCCTTCGTCCCCCAGCCCGGCCCGACGAGCGACGAGGCCAAAGCCGCCGCCGCCGAAGTGCTGGAACGCCACCGAGGGTGACCCCCTGAAAAGCGCTCGCGGGCACCCGCTAGGATTGCTTCCAGCAAGGCGATCGCGAGATCTTTTTGCCAGATGGTGGCTATAGCTCAGCTGGTAGAGCACCTGGTTGTGGTCCAGGAGGTCGCGGGTTCGAGCCCCGTTAGCCACCCTTGCACCCCGGCTTCACCGAGATCTTTTTCGGAGAAGCCGGGGTTTTGTCATTTCCGGGGTAGTGTTGGCGGTACCGGTGTCGCGCGGGTCACTGCGTCCTTTCGCCCGACCAGTCCACTGCCGCGCCGGCCGACGCTGACCGGGTTCGCGGTAGGTCACCGCCGCTGACCTGGGCCGTTGCCCCGGCGAGCCGGAAAGGGGACCCCCCTGAAACGGGGCTTGAACGCCCTGCTAATCTTTTCCACGTCGCCGAGGGAAACCACAGCGACGGGAAGCACCAAGCGCCATTAGCTCAATTGGCAGAGCAGCTGGCTCTTAACCAGCGGGTTCGGGGTTCGAGTCCCTGATGGCGCACAGTTCTGAATCGAAGCCCATCTGCAGGGTTCCTTCATCACGGGGATCTTGCCGGTGGGCTTTGATCATGAGTGGGACCGGCGTGGGGCCGAATGCGGCCGCGCCCGTCGATGTTGCTTCTTAGCCACCCTTCCCCGGCTGCGGCGTCCCTTTCCTCGTCTGCGCTGTTTTGTCCTTCCTCGCTCTCGCAACGCGATCGCGGTGTCGCGGGCGGCCTCCAACACCAGCGCCGCAGTTGCCTCGGCAGCGCGGTGAGCCAGACAAGGCAGCACGCTCGTGTAAGTGTCCGCGGTGAGCACAATGCTGGAGTGCCCGAGCATCGCCTGCACGACCTTCAGATCGTTGCCCGCAGCCAACGACAAGCTCGCCGCGCCATGCCGCAGATCGTGCAACCGGACCGGCGGCAAACCCGCCTCCACCAACAATCTCGTGAATGTGTGCGTCACATATCCCGGGCTCAACGGCCCGCCGGCCCGGTTGGCGAACAGGAACCCGACCGGCTCACCACCGTCACCTTGCCGCCGCTGCGACCGAAGCACCCGCAACGCCGCCACCAGGCCATGATCCAACGCCACCGTGCGCACGCTCGCCTCGGTCTTCGGCGGACACACCACCGTGCGGCCACCGCGGTCCTGGACCTGGTGCGACACCTGCACCACGCCGGCGTCGAGGTCGAGATCGCACCACCGCAGCCCCGCCACCTCACCACGCCGCAACCCGAGCAACGCCACTGCCAGATACAGCACGTACAACGGGTGACCGCGAGCATGCTCCAGGAATTCGGCCGTCTGTTTCGCCGTCCACACCGCCACCGGCGGACGCTCCCCGGTAGCTCGCCAATGCGCCACCCGCGCATCCGTCCACACCACCGCGCGCGGCCGCCGTCCCGAGGGCAACTCCACCAGATGCGCGGGATTTCGCTCGATCAACCCGACCCGGATCGCGCCGTTCAACGCCGTATGCAGCGTGCCGCGGATCCGCACGAACGTCGCCGGCGACAACGGCCGCTGTCGCGTCGCGTTCGCCCGGACGAGCCCGACGAACATCGCCTGAACCCGCGCCACCGTCAACGACCGCAACGGCACGCTCCCCAGACACGGCTTCAAATAGTCGTTCACCTGCTGTGTGTACAGCCGACGCGTGTTGAAACTCAAGCTCTGCCGCATCTCCAGCAAAATGTCCAGCCACTGCCCCACCGTCACCGCACTCCGCCCCGGAACCACATCCCCGCCCACCAGATACGCCCGCGCCTGCTCCGCAGCCACACGCGACCGAAACCCGCCGCGGCGCACCCGATGCCGACGACCGTCCCGGCCGCACGGCAACTCCAGCGAGAAATACCAACTCCCATGGCCCCGCTCCCCCAACCGAGGACAACGCCCGCCACCCGCTTCACTTCGCGCCCTGCAACCGCACCGCTTGTACACCGCCGCTCGCCTCATCACGACCTCCTTGCCGATCCCCCAGCGCGCGCCTCCGTCTCCTCAACGACCACACGCTGCTCGCGGGGATAGCCTGGGCGAATGACCAGCGCCCCCAGACGCCGCCGCGGAGTCAAAGTCACCGTCGAAGCAATCGTCGACATCACCGACGAGAACGCAATCGAACAAGCCGCCATCGCCGACATCGAAGCAACACAGTTCTCCGTCTTGCCCGGCAGCGACCTCACTGTCGCGCAGGTCCGGCAGCAAGAGCAGGACCACATCCGCGGCGACGCCGTCGCCGCCGTGCAATGGTTCATCGACTCCGCGCCGGCGACTGGCCCGAACCCCGCTGCCCAGCCGAAGAAATGGCGCTGCACCTCATCCTGCGCTACGCGGAATCCGCCGACGCCGACGACGACTGGGCCAGCCTCACCGGACGCTACGCGGACCTGCCCGAGCACAAGGACGACTACAACTGGAACATGCTCACCGAAATACTTTTCCAAGACACCGACATACTCGCGCTGTTCAGCAGACGACTCGACAGCATCGAAGACTCCGACACCGACCAAACTGAAAACTCGGCATCGGCGACTACCGGCCCCAAGCCTGGTTCGAATGGTTCCTCAATATGGAACCGCAGGACTCTGGACGACCCTTGCGCCGCTGAACGAGATGAATGCCCGATTACCGTCGAACTTGCTCATCATCCCCAGCATTTGCTCAGCGCGCATACACAAATCGCGGGCTTTACTTGTACACGGAATCCGCATCAGGTCCTGTCCCGATGGCTGTCTGGCCGTCGTAGCCGTTCCCCGCCGGTTTCGACCACTTGGCGGTGTCCACGTACCCGCTGAAGTCGGTCAGGTGCGAGACCGCGAGCGCGCGGACCCCGGCGCGCTGGGCGACGGTGCCGACTTCGCCCACCAGGGTGCAGGCCTCCTGCATGTGATTTTTCACCACGGCGGACGTCCCGGCCTTGGCACGGCCGACAACGGCACCGCATCGGCGATGTCTCGAGCTTGCGCTCGCGAACCCGGCCGCGCGTGCGCAAGCCTGCGCTGGGCTAACGCGTTCCGTCCTCGCCGCGCTCGGCATATCGTGACGCGGTGACGACCGAACCGGACTAGGGGCCCGGCACCGGGCCGATGCTTGTGTGCGACTTATTAATAAGACCACAGCAGACTGACCAACAGGCTTTTCGGCAAGCGCTGCTGGGAAATCTCTTTCGCGAATGCCCGGTATCTACGGTGCACATCAGCTCGTTCTTCGCTCGTCATGGCCGGATCGACGCAGTCGAAGTGGTTCAACCCGAACTGGGCCTGTCCCTTCGTATCGAGGCTGCCGGTCCCGATCAGGCCGAACCGCTCCGGGTCCCGCCCGACGTTCGAGGACCTGGTGGGCTCGAACGGAAAGACGCTAACGCTGTCGATGCAATCAGCCAGTTCTCTGACTTCGCGGAGGGTGTCGAGAGACTCCCGATAGGTGGTCGAGGGAAGATCCGGAATCAGATTGACCGTCAGCTTCATTCCAGCGTCCTTGGCCTCCCTGAGGAACCGGAGGTTCTCCTCGCGATCGGCCGATTTGTGAACCAGATTGAGCACTCGGGTGTTGGTGGTCTCCATCCCGACGGTCAAGAACTCGCAACCGGCTCGCACCATCAACCGCAACAGGTCCTTGTCAAAGCGACGGTCGACCATGGCAAATGAGTTCCATGCGATCAGGACTTCACGCTCGATGAGCAACTGGCTCATCCGGCGGGCGAACGCGGGAGGAATGGACTCAGTGATGAATCGGAAGCGCCGCACCCCAGTCTCCTCGACCAACGCTTCGATCTCGTCAACGAAGTTGTCCGGCCGCCGCCCCCGAAACGGCGGGCTTCCGTCGTAGAGTTCGACGAAGTCGCAATAGTCGCATTTGCCCCAGTAGCAACCGCGGGCCTGCGTAACTCCCAACGTGGTGCCGACCACCCGGTCGAGTGCTGCCTTCGGATAGGCAGGCACCGGCAGCGTGTTGATGTCGGGTCCGGGAGCGGGCGGCTCGTGTCGAACCCGGTCCCCGTCCCGATAGGAGACACCGGCGATTCCGGCCGGGGAGAAGCGGCCTGCGCATGCCCTGCGAGCTAGTTCGAGCAGCGGGTACTCGCCGTCGAAGCGAACTACGCAATCCACTGCCGTGTGGTTGGCCAGCAGGATTTCCAGGTCCGGCGGGCTCATCAGGCTGAGGGTTCCGCCGCCAAGCACGACCGGGATGTCCGGCAGTTCCCGCTTCAGCATGGCGGCCAGCAGAAGCGACAGCTCAAGTTGCGGTCCCATCGGGATCGAGATACCGATCAGCAAGGTGTTCGCCGGGATGCGTTCGACGATGTTCGACTCCCGGTAGAACTGCTCGAAGACGTCGAGCGGATGGCGGTCGGCGCGCACGGCCTCCAGCACTTCGTCGCCTCGGTCGACTTGAAACGGGTTGACGAGCAGGCCGAGCATGTAACCGTTGCCGCCGGTGAACCGGTGCCTGCCCTGCTCGTCGACGAGACGGTGGATGTTGCTCGCTGCCCAACGAGCGGCGGCCGCCGCTGGCGAGCCTTCTGGCGCGCCGGGAATTCGTCCGGCCCTAAGCCGATGGAGCATGTCCTCGCGGAGCAAATGCAGCGCGAACTCTTCGTTGAGGTCCTCCTGCGCACACCCGATGCCATGCGCCTCCAGGAACGCGGCGAGCACGGCGGTGGAAGGGTAGAAGCTGCCGAAGTTCGTCTCGATCAGCGGCGGGAAGATCAACGTGACCCGGTCTTCGTGGACGGTGGTTGGCACGTGCCTGCTCCGTTTCTCGCTTGCGACGACTGGTGCAGTGACAGTCAGGATCCGGTGAGCGCGGCCAGGAGCTTGTCGCGGACCGCTCCGCGATCCGCACCGGGCACCGCGTCCTGCGAAACGAAACCTGTGAGCGTGCACCGAAGGTTGTCGCCCGCGGTGCGATCCACCCGCTGGATCTGGTGCACGGTCGCGGCTTGGACCAAGACCAGTCGATTGGGCCTGGGCAAGACGGCTGTCGGACTGAGGGGACAACGGTCGAGCACGGCCTCCATCCGCGCGGCGGGTTCGAGCTCGTCCACATCATTGACGATGTCCGACACCGCATCGAGCAACATCAGTTCTCCGCCCCACGATGGGCGCCAGTTCTCGTGCAAGAACAAGATGAACTCGCCGCGCCTGCCACCGCCTGCGTCGTTGTGCCAGCCGAGACGGCTGCCCGCCGGGTACTTCCAGAAGGTGAAGCCGATCCGGTTCCAGTCAGTCCCCCAACCTCCGTAAAGGGCCCGTTCGCGGCGAACAACAGCGGCGATCTCCTCGAAGGTTCTTGGCCGCCCGCCCCCTGTGGGCACACCGTCGGTGAAGTGCACGCCATGCGAGCGGAATGCCGGCCCGTCCGCATTCGGCGATATCACGCTGTCCACCGCACGGAACGACGTGCGCCGGACCATAGAGCGTGCAGCCGCCAGCGTGTTTGCGTCCAAGAAGTCGTCGATCACAACGAATCGCTTGCCGCGCTGTGCTTCCCACATTTCGTTTGTTCCTCCTGGGATGAGCCCGCCGTCGTCAGTGCTGTGGCCCAGCCGGCAATGCTGCGTCGTTCGTCGTCCAGCAGCGCGCCGTCGGGCAGTTCCACGCCCGTCTGGCGTTCGAGCCGGGTAGCCAGCGCGATCCAATCCAGTGACCCCAGCCCGAACCGCGCCAGGTCACAGGTGCACAACTCGGGGTCTGCGATCAGTTCACGTGCCGTTACGGCGCGAAGCCCTTGCGAAGCCAGCGCGTCGGCCACCAAGGCGGCCACCAGCACGAGGTCGGCGTCGGCGTACATCAGGCTCCTCCCTGTCGAGGCCGACCGACCAGCGCGATCAGCGCCGACCTGTCTGGTTTTCCCAGCGTCGTGCGCGGAATCCTGTTGCAACGGACGATCCGGGGCAGCGGTCCAGGACAGCCGTCGAGACTGTTCCGCAACTCGTCTTCAGCCGGCCCTCCTTCGACGAAAACATAGAAGTCCTCAATCTCGGGAGTGTCGGCGCGCGGCAGCACCAAGGGGTAGACGTCCGTTACCTCGGCGTTGCGCCGGAGCATCCGGTCCACCTGCTCCGTATCGAGGAAACGGCCGTTAAGGCGCAAGTTCGCCAGCCGCCGCGCGACGAATCGGACTTCGCCGCCGGCCCAGTCGACTAGGTCGCCAGTGCGCCACAACCGGGTAGAGCCGTGACCGCCTAGGTAGCCCTCCACGGGCGCGGGCAGTCGCAGTACTAGTTCTCCGCGCTCCCCGACCGCCGGCTCCACGATGTCCACTCCGGACATCGGACGGCCAAGGTGTCGAGCGCCGAGGAACGTGCCCCCAGTCTCTGTCGACCCGTAGCCGCGCGTCAAGAAAACATCGAACCGGTCGCGGAACGCCGTAGCGAGGTCATCGGTCACCGGCCCCGCGCCGACGACCGCCGCCCGGAGCGCCGCGGCCCCTTGCCGTCGGGTGGCCACCAACAGGCGCGCGACCGGCGCGGTCAAGGCGAGCATCGATACCAAGCCGGCGTCGGCCCTTCGGGCGAGCGATTCCGCCCGCACCAGTGGTGTTGCGTCGACCGACACCCCGCTCAGCAACGCACTCATCGCCACTCCCCAGCCCAGCGAATGCGCCAGCGGCAGCGGCACCGCGACCCGGTCGTCGGCCCTCCAGGCAAGGCCGTCGCAGTAGCCATCGGCTTCGCACCACACGCTGTCCGCGCCACGCCGGACGACCTTCGGCCGGTCAGTGCTGCCGGACGTGAGGTGCAGGACCGCAGTCGAGGACAAATCGGCGACCACGCTGGCGTCTCCGCGCGGCCGTACTGTCCCGTCACCCGACAACCGGGCGCAAGCCGCGAGCTGAACGGGCACGCCGGTTCCCACCGGGGCCGGCACCGCGTCGCATTCCCACACGGCGAGCGCAGCCAGGACCAGGGAAGCACCAGATAGCCCGTGCAGCACCACGACATCGGCGGGGCGAACGCCCGCATCGAGAAGCCGCACGCACAAGCCCGCATCCACCGTGACGGGGTTACCGTCGAGTTCCGCGCCCCCGGTGAGGACGCGGTCCAGCAGGTCACCTCGATCGACCACCACGCCCTCCAGTTACGACGAGGTCAGGGACGTGTCGCTGCCCATCGATTCGTCCTGGAAGACCGAGCCGCGGAAGTCCAGGCCGGAGCTCTGCACGACAGTCCGGGCGTATTGCATCCGCACCACGAACCGCTCCTTCCCGTAGATCAGATACCGCTCGCGGTCCGCGTCCCCCGTGAAGTTCACGGTCATCACGTTGCCGCCTGCCGCCAGTCCACGTGACTGCCCGCCCTTGCTGTTTTTCTCCAACGCACTCACGGCCGGGATCAGAAGATGCGGATAGCACACGCGCAAGCACGCCAGCACGTTCAGCGCGAGGTCGACAGCACCTGGCCGCGTCAGCCGCAACGGGGTGTCCGGGGCTGGCACGAACGGGCTCACGCTGCACATGTGCACACCCAGCGAACCGGTCAGTTCGATGTCGTCGACCATGCTTTCCATCGTCTGGCCAGGCAGGCTGGAAATCAGTCCGGTGCCGACTCGGTAGCCGAGGCTGAGCAAGTCCTTCATGCACCGCAGTCGATCGTCCAGGCTTTCGTGCCGCAACTGTTGGTGCAGCACGGGATCGCTGGTTTCGTGCTTGAGGATGTAGCTGGTCGCGCCGGCCGCACGCAGCCGCGCGTACTGTTCGTGCCGCATGTTGCCCAGGTTGAGCAGCACCTCGACGGGGCCGTCGTACAAGGCGCGGATACGAGGAATCGCCTCCTCGACAGCGTGCAGCTGCCTAGGGGTCTCGCCGCCTTGAAGCAGGACGATGTCGATGCCCGCGTCTCGGATCCTCCTGGCCCGTTCGACGATGTCGTCGGCCGACATGAAGTAGCGGTCGTTGGCCTGGGTGTTGTCCCGGCGCATCGGGCAGTAGTCGCAGTTGACCCGGCAGACGTTGGTCGTCTCGATCACTCCCCGCAGAAGGACAGTCGGGCCGAAGTGCCTGTCGCGCAACCGGCGTGCTTCCGCGAACAACTCCTCCTGCTCGAGTCCCCTGGCCAGCAGCGCGGACCGGATCTCGCTTCGGCTCAGCATGGTGATCCTCTCGTCGATCGGTCAGTCGGAGCAGGCGGTCGCGCGTCCGGCACGGCGAGCGTCACGATCTGGTCTGCGGTGTGCCGGGGATCGGCCGCCCCTCGGAACGTCTCGGCGACAGTGCCGACGTCGGAACGTCGCAACACCCGAGTAATGACACCGTTCACCGACACCGATACAGCGGTGCCGGTGTCACTGCCGAGCCGAACCTCGACCTCGCGTGCACCGGAGACCTCGACAACGAACTGGTTCGGCGCAGGCCGGGCGGCGTACGCCTCGGCGACCTGGTGCCGTTCGAGGCTCCGCAGTCGCAGCCAGTGGACGCCGCCCGGTTCGGCAGCGCAGAAGGTGAACGCCGCAGGCTCGGGGCTTCGTCGCCGCGGAGCCAGCCAGGCCGCCAGCCGTTCGAACAACGGGCTGCCAGCGTCCAGCCCGAGACTTTCCAGCGCATGCTCGCCGTCGGGCACCTCGACGTACTCCAGCGCGGGGTGGCCCCGTGCTCGGAGATCCGCGACGGCCCGGCGGGCCAGGGCGACCGGGATCTGTTCGTCCTGTGCGCCATGCACGACGAACAGCGGCAGGTCGCCGACATTGGGCAACAGGGCCTGCGTGCGCCTGTCTGGGCCGAAGGCCTCCCACAGGGACGGCGCTCCGTTAATCGGGACTACGGCGGCGAATTCGTCCGAAAAGCGCATCGCGAGGTTCCAGGTCGCGATGGCGCCCATCGACACCCCCATCAGCACGCATCGATCTGGGTCGACACCGAGTACCGCACGTGCCCAGCGGAGCGCGGCGTGCGGGAACTCCGCGCCGCACAGGTCCCAGCTCGGCCGGGCGAAGCGCTTGCCGAACACTCCGGCGAAGTTCAGCGAGTTCCTGGTTGTCGGCGGCAGTCCGGCGGTCGGGCAAAGGACAGCCATTCCCAGCCGATCGCCTAGCGCGGTGAATTTAGGCAGTACCAGCTCGCCGTGCCCGCCCGCACCGTGCAGCACGACAAGGGCGCCGAGCTCCCGGTGGCCGGCGGGCTCAGGTACGTGCACGGCGAGGTCAGTGCTCCGGCCCTGTTCGTCGTGCAGCGGCACGGTGTCCGTCCACGCGGTCCAGCCGGAGGGCTCTCGCACCGACAGCAAGCGAGTGAGCATGGTCGCGTCCAGTCCTGCAGCCGCCGGATTCGAGGACCGGTCGGCGCACATAGCTCGTGCCTGTGCCGGCGTCAACATTGGCACTCCCTGAAGTCGAGCCGGCCAAGGCGCACGGCGGTGCGGCTGAGCCGCCGAGCCTTGCGGCCCGCCAAGACGAGTGCGGCGAGCAGATCGCCGCCGGGTACAGGCACCTCCAGGCTGTCCGCGCCAAGCGACGACGCGAGCGGCCGGAAGCGCTCAGCCAGTTCGGGAAGGTCAGCCGCGGTCGGACACGGGCAGGCGCTCAGTACCAGCCTGCGGCCGTCGAGGCCCCAGCTGACCGTCACCTGGCCCGCGCCAGCCGGATTCGCCAGCAGATCGGGCGTGACCACCCCTACCGTTGCGAGCACCGACACGCCGCTGCTCGCCGCTCCTGCGCCGGTGAGCTGCTCGTCCTGCGACAGCAGGGGTATCTGAAATCGATGGACCAGCGGCCCGCTCTGGCGCAATCGCAGCAGGCGGGCCAATGCCGCCTCGGGTCTGTACGGTTCCACCCAGGCCGCGACGCCGGCGAATCCTTCGTCGCGCGCAGCGTCGCGCAGCGCGAAGGCCAGTCGCAGCAGCGCGTTCGATCCTCGCGCCGCCTCGTCCACGACAACACCTTTGAGCAGCAAATGCCGTCCCCAACGCATGCTCCGATGTACCGCGTGCAGCGTCCCGTCCGTGCCGTGCAGGCCCCACCAGCGGTAGTCGGCCGGCTCGCCAAGCTCTTCGGCCAGGCGCTTCCGAGTGAGACCGTCGAACGAGGCCAGCCGGGAAATGTCGTCCGTGTCGGAGGCGTCGAGCGCGCGCACCGTGCCCGTGCTCATGTGGCCCAGCGCTGTCGGGTCAACGGCAGGTAGGGTAACGACATGACCTGTCCGGCCGCGCCCGGCTGGGGACGCAGCGGGAACATCTTCCGACTCGCGACGCGGCCGGCCAAGATATTGAACATCATCTTCGTCGGCACGAAGCGCTGGTCCACCTCTTCGATCACCCAGGAGAACAACTCCGGGTCGAAGGGATAAAAAGTGGGACTGAGCAGGTCGCTATCGGCCAGGCCGAGCTGGCGGGCCATCGCTGTGCTGGGCAGCACTCGATAGCCTAAGTTCATTACCAACTCGTCGTCGGACAGCATCGCGTCGGCGCAGCGCGCTGTAGCGCGGACTGTCTCGCGAGTCTCGCCCGGACCGCCAAACACGACGTTGACTCGGAGGGGAAGGTCGCGCTGCCGGCAGCGCTCCACGAACCTGTCGACGTGGCGGGACCGGAAGCTCTTTCCCAGTGCCCGCATCACCCCGTCGTCGAGGCTGTCCGGGGACACCAAGACATAGTCGACCCCGCTCCCCACGAGCAACTCGGCAAGCTCGTCGTCGAACGGCTTTGGCGTGAAATAGGCGCACCACGTCAGTCCCGGCAGCGCCAGGCCAGCAATGGTTCGGACGACCTCCTTGGCGGGACGCAATTCGCTGTTGAAGATGCTGTCGGTGAAGAAGACCCGCCGGATGCCCGCAGCGTGGATGGCTCGCAGCTCCTCGGCAAGCAGTTCCCTCGGCTTGAGCTCGCCCTTGTTCTCCCCGCTGATGTGGGCGTACGGACAGTAACTGCAGCCCTGGTAGCACGTCTTGCGTTTGGCCTCGACACCGATCATCGCCGTGGGCGACCGGGCGTACGCGGCCAGCAAAGAAGGAGGATGACGCAGCGCCTCCGCGGTGAATCCGCCGTAGCGCCCGCCGCCGAGATTGCGCCCTGTACCACGGTAAGCCTCCGGGGAGGCGACGATGTCCAGCATCATGTTCTCCCCAGGGCCCACCACGCCGACGTCGAAGCCCAGGAGAGGTAACAATACGTCGGCGAACAGGCTGTAGCCGGGGCCACCGCCGACGAACAGCGGGCACCGGCTTCCGGCGGCGGCACGGACGCGGTTCACGAACTCGACGTAGTGCTCGACGTGGTTGTCGCACGCCAGATCCAGCGGATCGATGTTGCGGATGGTGAAGCCGATGACATCCCAGGGTTGGGCCGCCCAGGACAGGTCGTCGTGCGCTTGAGGGTCCTCGACGAGGTCGATCAGCTGAGTGTGGTGGCCCGCTCGGTCCAGGGCGTCCTGAACGCAGCGGAGGCCAATGGGGAAGATCGGCTCGTTGCCCGGCATCTCCAGGCTGGCCAGGTTGACCAACGCGACACGTGCCATCACGGCCCCCAAGTCCGGTGTTTCGCGGATGATGACGGGAGGCCGGTGCCGTCCCAGGATCGAGAGACGGCACCGACCGATGACGAGGTTGATCACCCGTCGGCGAAGCCGGCGATTTGTCGCGCCCAGACGTCTCGGGCCAGCAGTCTGCGCCACTCGCCCATCAGGTAGGTGAGAGCGCTGATCTCAACGTCGGTCAAGTCCGGGTGCCATATGTCGAACAGAAGGACCGCCCGGCCGGAATCGCCGCCGTTCCAGGCTTCGTGTTCAAACGAATCGTCGAAGACGAAAACTTTGCCCGGCTCCCATTCCCGGGATTCCTGGCCGACCCGCAGACCGCATCCGGGCGGCACTACGAGCCCGAGGTGACAACGCAGGTGCGCGTTGGTAAACCCGGTATGCGGCGCGATCCGCGTCCGCGAATCCATGATCGAGAAGTAGCACATTCCGCCTGCTGTCCCAGTCAGGTTGGGCACGGCGCGGAGCGCGCGAACCGTTCGCGGGCACTGTTTGACGTGCTTGGTGTACGCCTTCCCGAGACAGTAGAGGTACAAAGCCGACCAACGCCCGCGTTCGGTCAAGTCCGGCTGAGCCGCGCTTCCCGTACCGGCCAAGCCGCCGGCAGACTCGAACTCCTCGAGGACATCCTTCGTCGAGGACTCGAACCCGGTCAGCCAGGAGAAGCGTTCCCGCGGCCACCATGCTTCTGCCACGAGACCGGGAATGTAAGCCTCGGCGCGCTGCAAGTACGCCGCGCCCGGGTTCCCTCCTCGGGCACTGGCTTCCATGCCCTCGACGATCCTCGCCAGGGCTGCGGGCTCCACTCCGGCGCGATCCATCCACCGACGCAGGCGGGCCGGGCTCTCCTCGAGCCCTGGTTGCACCTGTTGTCCGATCCTGATCAGACCGTAGTGGTCTTTACGGTGTCCGGCTCCCCAGTATAGAGGGGGCCGCAGGAAGGCATCACCAACTTGTGCAGGAACTCCGAGTCCACGTGCGTGAAAAGCGCCTCGCAGGCTCGGTCGAAACGATCTGCGTCGGTGGCCATGAAAATCTCGACCGCATCCTTCTCCATCAGCAGTCCGGCGTTCTCCATAGCCTCACGCGGGTTGTTGGCCAGAGCTGCCGCGAATTCCTTGTCGTAAGTCAGCCTTCCCACAATCGCGTCCATTGTCTGCGCGACCTTGGCAGCCGATTCAAGCTGCGTCGACGTGTATTCATTGCGTTCCTTCACTTCTTTCTCCTTACCTCGGAGGAGTGGCAGCCTTGGCGAACGAACGCGATGACGTTCGCACGGCGGCGAACCAAGGTCAAGGACGTCGCGACACTCCCGACACCGCATCGCACATCACCTGGAATGCCAACAGGCATCAGCCGGTGCAGGACTGTTACATGGACAGCTGTCATCGGCGCGAGACACCTTGCCCGCCGATTTTTTTGTTTCCCCAGTGGCCTTGACGAATCAGCCGCCCAGGTGTCGTCCCTTTGCTACGGTTCGTCCATGAGGCCTATACGCGACGCCCTGTCGTTGAACGAACTCAAGGGGAGACGGGAACGGTTCTTTGCGATCTCGATGTCGGTTCTTTACCTCGGCACCGGCCTGTCCTACTCGTCGCTGGCGATTTACCTGATCCGCTACGCGGGCCTGGCACCGTCGGTCTACGGCGCGGGCATGAGTTTCGCCGCGGTCGCGGGGATCGCCGCGGGGCCACTGGCTGGCTGGCTGGCCGATCGCCGCGACGGGCATGTCGTCTACTCGGTGCTGGTATGGCTGATGGGCACCGCCACCCTGGCTTTCACCGTCGCCCCGGGATGGCTGGCGCTCATTCTGCTCAGCGTGCTGGTGGCCTGCGGACGAGGCAGCGCGGCGGTGATCGGCGCACTGATCGGACGGGCCGTCGACGCCGAACACCGGGTCCCCTACCGAGCTGTGCTGAAATCGCTGAGCAACATCGCGATGGTCGTCGGCCTCAGTCTCGGCGCGCTGGTACTAAGTTTCGGGTCGATCGTCGCATTCCGTATCAGCTTTATCGTCGAGGCAATGACCTTCGTGGTCGCGGGTCTGCTGGTACGAGCCGCCGGAAAGCACCTCGCACCGCTCAAGACGGATCCGACGCGAGAGGCGACGCCTCGTACAGGTCGGGCAAACGTGTTGCGGGACCACCGGTTCGTCTTGCTGACGATCGGCAACGGCGTGCTGACGCTGTCTGAATCGATGATCACCATCGCCTTGCCGCTATGGGTGCTCAGCCGGATGCACGTCCCGCTGTGGCTGGTGTCCGTTGCACTGGTCGTGCAGACGGGCGGCATCGTGGCCTTCCAGATCCCGGTCGGCCGCCGGGTGACCAACGTGCCCACGGCGGCCAGGGCAGCCCGGATCGGCGCACTCCTCCTCGCCGCGGCCGCAGCACTGTTCCCCGTCGGAGCACTCGCCGACCGCGGTGCGATTGCCGTCGCCGCGGTCATCGGGATCGCACTGGCCGCAGTGGGCGGCGAGGTGCTGTGCGGGACCGCGTCCTGGTGCTTCCTGTACGACCTGGCTCCTGAGTCGGCGCTGGGCCGGTATCAAGGCTTCTACAACATGGGATTCGATCTGAGCATGATCGTCGCACCGTCCTTGTTCGGCTGGTTCGCGGCCACCGGCACCCAGGCGGGCTGGTTCGGTCTGACCGCGGTATTCCTGGCGACCGGGCTGGTGTTGGCACCCCTCACCCGCCGGGGCACAGCTCCGGAAGCGACTCCTGTACCGGATTGATCGGGGCAGAGCGGCAACTGAGGAATGTCGTCTGTTGCCGCCGAGGCAGCGGCCTGCTCATTCCGTCGCAGCTTTACGCGAAGCACCTTCCTTCTCTCTCGCCTCCAGTTTCTCCGCTATGTTCCGAACAGTACGAGCGCAGTTCCGCACTGCCTCAGCCAGTGTTCCGATGCAGTGCGGCGGCAGTTCGTCGATCATCCGCTCGGCGTTCTCGTCCCACAGTGCCGCGGCGCCAAGCATCCGGAGAAACGCTCTGCCGCTCTCGCTGAACCGAAGCGAGGGATCGCGCCGCAGAACGCAGGTGAGTTCGCGAGCGTCGGCCGACCTGTGATCGTCGATCGGAACGGAGGACAGTGGCTGAGCTCTGGCTTCGTCACCGGTGGCCTGTTCGCTCAGCACTTTGCGCACGGTCCGCCGCGACAGGCCGGAGACGCGCATGAGGTCGTCCGCTGTCGCCCCCGGGTGACCCGCCATATACTCCGCGGCACGCCGACGGGACGTCCGGTGGTCGACTGGACGGACCCGGCCGTCCAGACCGATCCGTGTGCTGGGAGCGGCGTCATCGACCCCAGGTCGCGGCCGCAAAGCTCCGACGGTCTTCGGCGACAGACCCGTCACCTTCGCAATGGCGCGGTCGGACCAAGACGGGTAGCTGTCGACGATCCGTTCCGCGGCCGCCTTGCGATCGGCTGTGGTGAGCGGCAGCCCATGCGCGATATTCGCCTGGACCGACAGGACAAATGCCTCGTGATCGTCCCCGTCGAAGTACTCGGCGGCGATCGTGCGGCGGCCCGACAGCCGGGCTGCTCGGACCCGGTGCGCTCCGTCGATCACCCGCATCGTCGCACGGTGGACGACGATGGGCGGCAGTGCCGATATCGACTCGGCCAGGAGGTGCACGTGCCCCTCGTCCTCGCCGCAGAGCCGGGGCGACGCGTCGAGAACCAGGAGGTCGATTGGCACCTGGACGATCACGGAAGCACGAGAATGCCCCTCACTGTCTCTGGCGGCGGATGCGCCCGCAGGACGGGCCTCAGCTTCGCTCATCGCTCGGAGAGTCGTAGTCGCGCGGTCACCCGCCTGTTTGCCGATCGGCTCGAGCCCCCACTCCCGACATGGGAGCACTGGGCTGACGCCCATTTTCGCAACCCCCCATCACCGGCTCGTCTCGGCTCCCGTGCGACACCGGCAAGGGGCTCGCGGCACGGCCGGCGGTCGCGACCCCGCTCCGTTTCCGGCATCGACGGGACGTTGGCCCAGGCCAGCCCGTCCCGTTGAGACACAGAGCCAGCCGATTGCCGACGTCCTCTTGAAAACGCAGCGAAGACGCTTCGCCACGTAAAGATGTCCCCCTCCATTGCCCCCCTCGCAAAAAATAACGAACGCGTTCCCCTCAGCGTCGCTGTCACCCGATATGATTATTCGAGATATTCAACGACGAGATGATACCGACACCCTCCGAGTTGACCCACCCCTGAACGGGTGAACGCGACCCGCCGGACCGCGGAGAACCGTCAATATTCGCTCCAGATGGCCGAACCGGATCGACCCAATGCAACTACTTCCACGCTAGCGTCATCGCCTCTCGAGTTTGTCGTGTTTGCATTCGTTCGTCCAGGTTGAAGGCAAGGTTTGGCACCGTTGCCGGTTCGCGTTCAACTAGCTGAGCGCGAGAGCTCGGCTACTTACCAGTAAGTCAAGGTCATTCTCGACTACGCTCTTTGACCATTTCGCGATATACGAAGCCCAAGGCGGGCGTCAATGCCGCAGGGGTAGGCAACGGAACAGCGGAACGACGCCATCGACGGCTGCCTGCCGAGTGCGAGTTGACGGCCGGTCGCGGCCGGCAGTCACTGACGTCCAAGACGAGCTCACCACCGTCGAACACACGGAACGCGGCGACCTGTCCGGCAGGGCACGCCAAGCGTTCTGCCTCACCCGGGCAGACGCCTCCCCGCTCCAAGTGGCCGCTGCGGACGACCTGTTCCGAGACAGCCCGCCCGGCTCCCAAAAACTCTTCACCTCGATCGATCCGACCGCGGCAGCCGTAGCCATAGCCGCAGCGCACTGGCTTCAAGCCGCCGCAGATGTCGCAGCCGACTGCAACCCCGCCGACGCCGTGCAGCAGACGACATCGAGGCACTCGCGGTCGCGACGCCCGTGCACGTCCTGGAGCGGCTGGAGGCAGGAGAACCCCGCGGTCGCCGAGGGGGAGGCCGGATCGCCGATCCCGAGGCGCTCTCCGACCTCATCGAAGACGCCATTGCGTGGTTCGAGCCAAGCCATCCCGACGAAGAAGACACACTCGCCAGCAGCCAACCCCGCATCACGCTCCTCACCCCCCGCACGCCCGCCCACGACATACTCGAAGACCTCCTCGACGAAAACGGCTGCCACCTGCCGGACAGCTCGTACTCCGACAATGACAACGAATACGACGTGGACGGGGATCTCGACGAAGCCGAGATCGAGGGACTCAACGAAAGACTCGACGCCCAATTCGCGAACGCGGTCCGGACAGAAGCCGCAGCTAACCAGAACGGGCTGACCTGACCGGACACGACAGCTGAAACCGGCTCAGCTCAGATAGCCGATGCCGGAGCTGAACCAGGCCCGTCGCGCCACTCAGCGCGCACCACCTGCGTCAACATGGGGGAGCGTTAGCGTTACTCACTGGTTTCTGCACGTATACCTTTCCGTCTTGCTCGCCAGACCCGGACCGTCTGGCAGTACCTGCGCGTCCCGGCTTTATCAGGGCTGCTTGCCGCCCTTACCCGCATCTCCGGGTTTAGACTGCCCTCAGCTCCACGCCGTCTGTCACGACAGACGGCGTGGAGTCCTTTCACCTCCGCTCGGTCAAATAACGCCTCGTGGCGCACCCCCACGTGAGACCAGCCAATTGATCACCAACGTAAATAATCTCGTCGGGCTCGCCCGACGCTAAAACGATCACCCGCCCGAAAACGCTGGTTCAGATTTGGCGGTGCCCCGTTCGCCGGAGGTCGCAACGGCATCGACTGGAAGCTCCAGTGCGCGCAGCAGCCGCAGCTTCGACGGTACGTGCGTCCGGTTCTCGACGGCTCCGGCCGGCCAGCAGGTGTGTTCACGGGCTAGATGGGTTCGCTGGGCGGAACCAAACACTCGCTCACCTGGCCAACCATCATGCCTCGCTCACGAAGGATCTCGCTGGCGCCGGCGGGGACGGGGTGGTGCTGGTCATCGCTGCCGGGTCACCCGTCGGCGGAGGCTGTTGAGCGCACGGTGCTGGGCAACGCGCACTGCACCGGGCGTGGACGACAGAAGTTCGGCGGTCTCCTCCGAGGTCATTTCTCCCATGATGCGGTGGACCAGGACGTCCTGATGTTTCTCCGGCAACGTGCCGACGAGGTCTCGCACCATCTGCCGCATTTCTGCCTGCAACAGCGCCTGTTCGGGGCCGTTGCCGGAATCCGCTCGCTCGGGGACGTCGGCGACGGCCGTGGATGGCTCGCGGCGCTGTTTTCGGTGAAAGTCCGCGACCTTGTGGGCTGCGATGCCGAACATGAAGGAGAGAAAGCTCTTGCCTTCGTCCCGATAAGATGGGAGCGCGGTGAACACCGCGAGCAGCACATCTTGCGCGACGTCGTCGGCTGAGGCGTAGCCCTGGCGAGAGGGGCCGATTCGGGCTCGGCAGTACCGGATCACCTTCGGCTGGATGGTGGCCAGCACCGCGCTGATCGCTGCTGGGTCTCCTTCCCCCGCAGCCTTGGCGGCATTTTCGAGTTCGAGGTCGGGCTCTGCGCGCGGTGTCATGGATGCGCCTCATCTGAGAAGGACCTGGCACGGAGGGCCGGAATCGGGCGGTGTCATTCAGTACCAGCGAAGGGACGACGCCGGGAAGAAGGCGCGTTCCGTGCAACTCATCGATTGATGCTGTACACCGCACCGCGACGGTCGCCGGTTTTCTGGACCTGTTCCTGCTCGAGCAGTGAGCGGATTGCCGGTCCCCACTGGGTGTCGTCGATTCCGCTGCGGCGGATGATCTCGGCTTTGCCGATTTGTCGGCCTTCTCGTTCGAGGCAGGTGAGGATGGCGTCCGCTGGGGTCAGGCTTGCTTCGTGCTCCGGGATGTCCTTGATGAGCCGAGGTTCGTCGGCTTGGACCGGGATGACGGTGGCGGCGCCGACGCGGCGGTAGCGGTCCGGGGTGCACGTCAGCACGATGATCTGCGACTTGCTGTTCGCCGCGGCGAACACGGCGCCCATGCGGGCGAGTCGGTCCGGGTCGCTGTGGCCCAACGCGTCGTCGATGATCACCGGGGCTCCGTCGACCGGGTCGATCAGTGCGGCGCAGGCGAGGCGGGAGACGATGCACAGCTGTTCGCGCGCGCCTGTCGAGAGATCGTCGTAGCCGACGGTGACGCCGTTGAGTGTGCGGTTGGCGATGCGGAGGTCGCTGTCGATGTCCAGCTTCAGTGACTGCCCGAAGACGATTCGGCCGAGCCGCTCGATCTGGTCGCGGAAGGGTTTGACGTAGGCCTGTTTGGCCGTTTCCCGGGCGTCCCGCAGTTTTTCGTACAGAAGCCGGGCGGCATTGGCTCGCAGGTACAGGTTGTCGTACTGCCGGTCGGCCTCTTCCTGCGCCGTTCGAGCCTGATCGAGCCGATCTTGACGGCCTTCCGAGCCGGCGAGGTCGAGGCGGCCGGTCAGTTTGTCCAGCTCGGAAGTACGAGCGTCGTGATCGTTCTGGAGGCGGCTGCCCCACTCATGTGCAGCGGCTACCCGCGCTTCGACGGTGTCCGGGTCCTGGGCGGCGAGGTTTGCCTCGGCGCCCTCCAGGGCGAGCCGGGCGTCGGACCTGGCAGCCTGGGCGTCGGCCAGTTTCGCGGTCAGCGACTCGTCGGTGTCCTCGATACGCGCGCTCGCCAGTTCCTCCCGCATGATCTGGAGCTGTTCTTGCATGGAGGACCATCGCGTGCTCAGTGCGATCGCGGTCTTGGCCGCCTCGGTTTCCGCGGCTTGACGTTCCTGATGGAGGTCAGCGGCGTCGGACAGCTTGCGACGCGCCGATTCGGCCTGCGCGCGGGTGTCGAGTTCGACGGCCGTGGCCGATTCGAGGTCGGCCGGGAGATCGCCGACGTCAGCGCGGGCGCCGACGCGGGCGGAGAGCCGAACGCGGTCGCTGCGAAGGTCGTCGAGGGTCCGGCCCTCGAGCGCGAGTTCCAACGCGTGTTCGGCCTCGCGTCGGCTGCCTTCTGTCGCGCGGCGTGCGGCGATCACGTCCCGGGCTTCGGCGATGTCCGAGACGGCTAGGTCGGTACATCGGCGCTGATACTCGGCGTCGGCGTTCTCGGCTGCCTGCTTGAGATCCTGGCCGCCGCCGGGCTCGATCCGGACAGCGGCGAGATCGGGAAAGACGAGTTCCAGGACGTCGGTCACCGATTGACGCATGCTGGCACCGGCAGCCAGGGCGGTTCGTTCCCCGTTGACGATGAGGTCGAGCGTGGTGAACGCGTCGAGCGCGACGGTCGGTGCGCCGGCTTCGAGCACCGCCTGGGCTTCTCGCCGCTTGGCGTACGCGGATTCGAGCTCCGCGAAACCTGCTTCGTCGAGTGCGCAGACCGCGAGGAATGCATCCGCGCTGTCGCGCTGCCGGATGGCCTCCACCGCGCGCGATTCGCGTCGCTCGAGGTTGTCGAGCTCGGCCTGGTCGCGGAGGTAATGAACGTCGTCAGCCGCGCGGCGTTCCGCGAGCGTTGCTTCGTCGAAAGCCAGCCGTGTCGCGTTCAACGCCGCCGCGGCCTCACGCGTGAGGCCTTGCGCGAGGTCTGCGGTGGCTTGCACCTGGAAAACCTCGTTGCCGGTCGCCTCCACCGCGTGCTCCTGCGCCGCCACCGCCGACACGAGCTCGCGCCGTTGTGCGACTGCGGCGGCGACCGTCTCGGCCTCCGCGGACGCGGCCTTGAATCGGTCGGCCAGGCTTGCCACGAGAGCGCGCTGCTCGTCGAGGTCACGCCGTCGACGTTCCCACTCCCCCAGTTCCGATTCCTGCTCGACCTTGCCGGCGGCCAGGTCCTGGAGCTCCCGGGCTACTACGGCGTGTCGCTCGACGTCGCGCTCCACTTCCCGCAGCGACGCCTCGGCGAACGCCACCGCGCCCTCGGCTTCGGCGCGGCGCTCCGCCGCGGCCTTCAGCTCGGCTTTCGGCTTGCCGCCCGGCGTCCAGTACTTCTCGAGCTCGCGTTCGACGCGCTCGAAAAGCGTTGACTCTCCGCCGGTTTCCCGCGCACCGCCCCCGGCTGCGTCCAGTGCGCGTGCCAGGGAATCGTTACCGCCCAACGCGCTTTGGCTGATCGGCTGGTTTTGTTCGACGCGCAGCGCCGCCCAGAGTCCGTCGTCGAGCGTCTCCTCAAGGATCTGCTTCACCCTGTCGTGCGCTTCCCGGCCGGTCAGATCGGCCGGCGCGGGTTCGTTGACGCGCAGCGTGGTTTCGGGCCGCTTGAGCCACCGTTTGCGGTAGACGAACCGGTATTGGCCGGCCGTGATTTCGGCTTCGACCTCCGGCCCGATGTCCACGCCCTTCGATTGGACGGCGAGGACGTGGCTGGTTTTCGCGGAGTCCGGGCTTTTCAGCAGCAGGTCGATTGCTTCGACCATGCTCGTCTTGCCGACTTCGTTGCTGCCTTCGACGACGGTGACGCCGGAGTCGGCGAAGTCGACTCGCCGGTCGGTCACGCCGCGGAAGTTCCGCAAGTGGACATAGTGGATCTTCATGCTTCGCTCCTGACGAGTCGGTAGAGCAAACTGAGCGCGTCCTGGACAGCGGGATTGCCGGCGGCTGCGCCGACCAGCTCCCGGGCCGCGGTCGCCACGAAGCCGGACAACCCGAGATCGGCGAAGTCGTGATCATCGGGCAGTACGGCGAGATCGGTCCGCCGCAGGTGCGGGTACAGCGACGCGAAGACATCGGAATGCGCGGCGAGTATGTCGTCGAGCCGTGCCTTGTCGGTGATGCTGATGCTGCCGACCAGGCGGTGCTTCACGACGGTCCGGTCCTTGTTCGGCAGGCCGAGCAGCCAGCGATCGAGGTCTGTCACGTCGGCGGAGTTGTTGAGGTGGCGTTCCGGGGCGAGGAACGACCAGGTGCCGACCCGGTGGGTCGTCACCCTGGCCTCGAGGTCGCGGTCGAGGTCGACCACGAGGACGTTTCCCGGGTCGGTCTCGGTGAAGTCGGTGACCTCGGGGGCACCGGAGTACCAGATCGCGCGGCCGGCGACCTGGGTCGTGGAGTGCCGGTCGCCCAGCGCGACATAGTGGATCCGTCCGTCCGACAGCGCCTCGGTCAGGGTGGAGGTGCGGATCGTCGCGGGATTGCCCGGGTCCGGACTGAGGGTGTCGACGGCACCGTGCCCGACGAGAATTCGCTGCACCGCGGGTTTCGGGGTCAGTGCGCGGCACTGGTCTCCGGGCAGGTCGGCGAGTGGATGCTTGACGTTCAGCGGCGCGGCGACCAGTTCGACGCCCGGCGCGATCTCGTGCACGCCGGGCTCGGCCAGGACGTGCACGTGGTCCGGGCAACCGCGCTTGAACGCTGCCGAGCGGTATGCGGAACCGGCGTCAATCGTGTCGTGATTGCCCGGCAGCAAGTACACGGGGACCGGGATCGACGCCATCGCTTCGAGCGCCCGGCCGACGACCTGGGGGCTCAACTGGTTCGCGTCGAACACGTCGCCGCAGACGACGACGAACTCGCACTGCTGCTCCGTCGCGAGGTCTCCGATCGCCCGCACGGCCGCCAGCCGGGCGTCGGAGAAGCGGGCTTGGGCCTCCGCCGACAGGAAATGCCGGGTCATCCCCAGCTGCCAGTCGGCCGTGTGCAGGAAACGCATGGCGTCCTCCTCTGTTCGCTGCGGCGGTCGACCCTGCGCCCGGCGCGGATTCGGAACGGTCATCGGCCCTTCTCGGCACCGTGACTCGATGACGAACCCAATAAGAGCATTGCCTGTGAACTATGTCAACAAGTTATTTCGATGTGTGGTAGGTTCACTGGCAACTCGATTGAGGAGAGGCACGTGGTGGACGAGTCCGAGGTGACAGCGTCGGAGATCGCTCGGCTCGCGGGCGTCGGCCGGGCGGCGGTGAGCAACTGGCGGAAGCGGTTCACGGACTTCCCCCAGCCGGTCGGCGGGACCGACACGAGTCCCCGGTTCCGCTCGGCGGAGATCCTCAGCTGGCTCGAGGACCAGGGAAAACTCGGCACGGAGTCGGCACGGGAGCTCGTCTGGCAACGACTCGCCACGTCCGGCTCCGACCCGGTTGTCGATCGGGTCGCCGCTGCTGGGGAGTACCTGGCCGGCCGGCATCCGACGACGACGCTGGACAAACGCACCCGAGACTCCCTCGACGCGCTCGCCGCGGACGGCGGAGCCGAGCCTGCGTTCGACGAATTGTGCGGACGGTTCGTCGCGTCCAACTGGCGGACGATGGCGGTCACCCCGCCGGACCTGGCCCGGCTCATGACCGACCTCGTCGCGCCGCTCGCCGGCTCGGTCTTCGATCCCGCGTGCGGCCTGGGCACCCTGCTGCGGACGGCGGCACGGACGAAGGCCGGGATCCACGCAGCCGGACAAGAAGTGGACCCGTCGCTCGCGCGGCTGGCCGTCGCGGGGCTTGCCTTTGGCGGCGCGGAGTCCGCGATCGAAACCGGTGACTCACTGCGCGCCGACGCTTTCCCGGACTTGCGGGCCGACGCAGTGGTCTGCAATCCGCCGTTCAACGACCGGAACTGGGGTGCCGAGGAACTCGCCTACGACCAGCGCTGGGCCTTCGGGCTCCCGCCGAAGGGCGAATCCGAACTGGCCTGGGTGCAGCACTGCCTGGCCCATCTCCGCCCGGGCGGGCGGGCCGTGGTGTTGATGCCGCCCGCGGCCGCGTCCCGACGCTCGGGCCGACCCATCCGCGCCGAGCTGCTCCGCCGCGGCGCGGTTCGCGCGATCGTCCAACTCCCGGCGGGCGCCGCACCACCACTGGGACTCTCGCTGCAGCTGTGGGTCTTGGAGCAACCTGCCGAGCAGGCGCCCGACACCCGAGTCCTGTTCGTCGACGGCACCGCCGGGCTGCCCCAGCGCATCGACGACATCGGCTGGCGGGCACTGCGCGAGCGCGTCGATCCGGTCTGGGAGAGCTTCCTCGCCGACCCTGCCGCGGTCGCCGAGGAACCCGGCAGGCACACCGTGCGGCCGGTGATCGACCTCCTCGACGACGAGGTGGACCTGACCCCTGCGCGATACCTGCGTCCGGCTACCGAACTGGATATCGCGGCCTTGCGCACGACCCAACGCTCGTTCGCGAAGCTGCTCGACGACCTCGCCGAGCTTCTGCCGGACGTGCAGCCCACGCACATGGACACCGGCCCCAAGGCCACCGTCTCGATCGCCGAGCTGCAACGCTCTGGCGCGGTCAGCGTGCGGCAGCAGGCGGGCCGGCTGGAGGTTCAGACCGGAGGGGACGGCCTGCCTGTTTACACCGCGCGGGACGTCATTTCGGGTGAGCCTCCCTCCGGTCGAATCCCCGCCGGAACGGAGCACACCGCCGTTCTCCCGGGCGACGTGCTCGTGCCGACGGTGTTGACGAGAGCGGTCGCCCTCGTCGTCACCGAGCCCGGCGCAGCCCTCGGGCCGCACGTGCAGCTGCTGCGGCCGGATCCCGACCAGATCGACTCGTGGTTTCTCGCCGGCTTCCTCCGCAGCCGGGATTCGCTGCGGTTCGCGTCGACGATGTCCGGTACCCATCGCGTCGATGTCCGTCGGGTCGAAGTGCCGCGCGTACCCATCGCTGAGCAGCGCAAGTACGCTGCCGCCTTCGAACTTCTTGCTCGCTTCGACGCCACGCTGAGCCGGGCCTCGAACCTGGGCCACGACCTGACCCGGTCCTTGAACGACGGCCTCGCCGCGGGCGCACTCGCCCCGACCGGGCGCCCGAGCCAGAAGCCTGCAACATGATGACGATGCGCAACGACAGGTATACAGAGAATCCGATGACGACGAGCACCACCCCGAGGGGACGGAAGTGAGCAGCAAACACACCGAGCTGGCCGGTTTCATCTGGTCGGTGGCCGACTTGTTGCGCGGCGACTACAAGCAGTCCGAGTACGGCAAGGTGATCCTGCCGTTCACCGTCCTGCGCCGGCTGGACTGCGTTCTCGCTCCGACCCGCGACGCCGTCCTCGCCGAGAAGGAAAAGCGGGAGAAGCAGGGCATCACGAACATGGAGGGCATGCTCAAGCGGGCCGCCGGCGGGCTGAGCTTCGTCAACACCAGCCGACTCGACTTCGCCGCCTCCGTGCGCGACCAGGACAACGTCGCCAAGAACCTCCGCTCCTACATCCGCGGATTCACCGCGAACGCGCAGGAGATCTTCGAGTCCTACGACTTCGACACCCAGCTCACCCGCCTCGACAACACCGGCCTCGCCTACCAGGTCGCCAGCAAGTTCGCCGAGATCGACCTCAGCCCGGCCGCGGTCAACAACCACCAGATGGGCTATCTATTCGAGGAACTCATCCGACGGTTCTCGGAAATCTCCAACGAGACGGCCGGTGAACACTTCACCCCGCGCGAAGTCATCAAGCTCATGGTGAACCTCCTGCTCGCCCCGGACACCGCCGACCTCGTCACGCCGGGCGTCGTCAAGACCGTGCTCGACCCGGCCTGCGGAACCGGCGGCATGCTCACCGCGGCCGAGGAGTTCATCCTCGACCACAACCCGGACGCTACGGTGAAAGTTTACGGCCAGGAGCTCAACCCCGAGTCCTACGCCATCTGCCGGTCGGACATGATGATCAAGGGCGAGGACGCCGACAACATCCGCTTCGGCAACTCCTTCAGCCACGACAAGCACTACGGCCAGCGGTTCAACTACCTGCTCGCGAACCCGCCGTTCGGGGTGGAGTGGAAGAAGGTCAAGGACGACGTCGAGCGCGAAGCAGAGATCGGCTTCGCCGGACGGTTCGGCGCTGGCCTGCCACGCATCAACGACGGATCGTTGTTGTTCCTGCAGCACATGATCCACCACATGAAGCGCCCAGACGAGGGCGGCAGCCGCATCGCCATCGTCTTCAACGGCAGCCCGCTGTTCACCGGGGCCGCCGGCTCGGGCGAGTCGGAGATCCGGCGGTGGATCCTCGAGAACGACCTCCTCGAGGCGATCGTCGCGCTGCCGGACCAGCTCTTCTACAACACCGGAATCTCGACGTACTTCTGGATCTTGAGCAACCGCAAGGACGCGGCGCACAAGGGCAAGGTAATTCTGCTCGACGCTCGCGAGTACTGGTCCAAGATGCGGAAGTCGTTGGGGGACAAACGGAAGTTCGTTCCGGACGACAAGATCGCCGAGCTGACGTCGCTGTACGGTGAGGCTTTGTCCGCGGCCGAGGATGCTTCGCATCCGTTGCACGGGAAGGTGAAAGTCTTCCCGACCACGGACTTCGGTTACCAGCGCATCACCGTGGAACGGCCGTTGAAGCTGCGCTTCGAGGTGACAGAGGATGCCTTGGCGGAGCTCGAGGCTTCGAAGCCGCTCGCGAAGTACGAGGGCCGTGCCGGGTTGATATCCGATCTGCGCACACTGGTCGACCAACCCGTCATCTGGCGGAAGCAGGACTTCACGAAGCTGTTGTCGGAGGCGCTTTCCGGTGGTCTTTCGGCGTTGCCGGCTCCCGTGAAGAAGGCGGTGTGGGCAGCGGTCTCGGTCTCCGACCCCGAGGGCGAAGTGCAGCTCGACAAACACGGCTCGCCGCTGCCCGACCCGGACCTACGCGACAACGAGAACGTGCCTCTGCTGGACGACATCCACTCGTACCTTGAGCGGGAAGTCCTTCCGCACGTGCCGGACGCCTGGATTGACGAAAGCAAGGCGAAGATCGGGTACGAGATCCCCTTCACGCGGCATTTCTACGTGTACACGCCGCCCCGGCCGCTCGCCGAGATCGACGCTGAGCTGAAGCAGCTGGAGTCCGAAATCCAGCGCCTACTGGCCGAGGTGACTCAGTGAGCGCAGAAGCAATCCCAATTCGCCGTATTTTCCGGGTCGTCAACGGTGGAACTCCTACAGCCGCTGAGGACAACTGGGGCGGCGATGTGCCGTGGGCAACGCCGGTTGACCTGAACTCAGCCGATGGCGTCCTCAATTCTACGCAGAGAACCCTGACGAGACAGGGCGCACTGAGCGGATCTTCTATTGTCGGCAGCGACTCAATCCTGATCTCCACTCGAGCTCCGATTGGTTACGTTGCTCGTGTTACAGCACCAATGGCTTTCAATCAGGGCTGCCGGGCACTGGTTCCGCTTCGACGTGTTGACGCGCGATTTTTCGTCTACCAACTGTCCGCCATGACGCAACAGCTTCAAAGCCGTGGGATGGGGTCAACCTTTCAAGAGTTGTCTGGCGGTGCCCTCGCCGAGGTCCCGGTCAACGTCCCGCCGTTGGAGGAGCAGCGGCGAATCGCCGACTTCCTCGACGCCGAAACCTCCCGCGTGGACGCAATGCTTCACACGCGACAGTTGCAGCGGAGGGCTTTCGAAGAGCGCGAGTTGTCGTATATCTCGGCCACCCTTGCTGGCTTTGACCAGACTGGACCGAGGCACCTGTCCCCGTGGCCATGGCTGGGGAAAATTCCGCAAAGCTGGAAAATCGGTCCAGTTTATGCATATTACAACGTACAGCTTGGCAAGATGCTTAATCCGGAGCGTACCATTGGTCAAAACCTCCGTCCGTACATGCGAAATGCGAATATACATTGGTATGACGTTGATCATTCAGACGTTGCTGCAATGAACTTCGACCCCAACGAGAGACGTCGTTACGAGCTGCGTTCGGGTGACTTGCTAGTCTGCGAGGGCGGTGCCGGAGTGGCTGAGTCGGCGGTGTGGTCGGGTGATTTTGGTGAATGTTATTACCAGAAGTCCTTGCATCGAGTCCGGCCGCGCACTGATCTCCCGGTCGAATGGCTCATGTACTGGCTGCGCCTGGCGAAGCACGTTGGCATGTTGGATGCGGAGGGAAACCTTTCGACGATTCCCCATCTTACTGGCGAGCAAATTCGCCGTATGAGGATTCCCGTGCCTGACGATGCGAGCGAAAGAGTACGTAGCCTTGGCGAAATGATTAGTGCGAACGCATCAGTGCGCTCAGCATTGGATGCAGCCGACCGCTTGTCTCAGGAGCGGCGTCAGGCGTTGATCACTGCTGCGGTCACGGGGCAGCTGGACGTGACGACGGCGCGGTCCGGGGTCGGGGCGTAACACCATGAGCGCGGAGAGGGAGTCGCGATGACTGGCGGCTATCCGTCACCAGCGCAACCCAGCGTGCCGTCGGGCCGGGTCAAGCCGGCGGACCAGGCTCGGCAGCTCATCTCGGCGTTGACCGACCTGGTCCGTCGCGGCACCCAACTCCTGCAGCTCCCCGAGGCCCTGCGGCAGAGCGCACGACAGCAGACAGCGATGCTCGCCGACGAGCAGCTGTTCGCCCTCCTGCAGCAGCGCCCAGTCGCCGACCTCAAAGACCTGATGAGCAAAGGAACCCGGCTGGGGAGCCTGGAGGCCGGCGGTTACCGGACCGTCGCGGACGTCCTCCGGACTCACCCCGGGCACTTGGAACAGGTTCCCGGCGTCGGTAGCCACACTGTGCAGGAAGTCGTTGCTGCGGCGAGAAAACTCGCCGACCAACTCCGCAAGGAATCCCGCGTCCGGCTGGATCCCGCCGCGAAACCCGTGGGCCACACCCAGCTGCTCGCCACCTTGACTGCCGCACGGCACGCGGACAGCGCAGCGTCGGCGTTACGCGGGCCGATCGCACAGCTTGGGCAACAAACCCAGCCACTGATCCCACAAGCGGAACGTGTCACCAGCTCGTGGCGGATGACGTTCGCGGGGCGCAAGAAGAAGGAAGAGGCGCGAGCAGCAGTCGCGCAGCTGCAGGCGATCCTAGCTGATCCGGCCGTTGTCGCGCTGCAGTACACCGTCAACAGCGCCGAACAGGCCACGGATCCGCGCAACTACCGTCCCGAACAGCTGTGGCAGGACTACGAACTCGACGCCGCCGCGTTTAACGCGCTGCTGTCGACGGTCGGCGGTGCCGGGCAGGTCGACGACCGCGAGGCTGCGGAAGGTTTCATCGGGCCGGAGCTCCGGCAGAAGATCTCCGCCGAGCCGCTCGACACCAGCCTGCTCAACACGACTCTGCGGGAATACCAGGCGTTCGGCGCGAAGTACGCCATCCACCAGCAGCGTTCGATCTTGGGCGACGAAATGGGCCTGGGCAAGACCGTCGAAGCCCTCGCGGTGTTCGCGCACATGGCCGCCAAAGGACAGCACCGTTTCATGGTGATCTGCCCCGCGAGCGTGCAGATCAACTGGATGAAGGAGATCGAGCGGCACACCGATTTGGCTGCGCATCTCCTGCACGGTCGCGATCGGGACATTAACGGCAGCACGTGGCTGAGCCAGGGCGGGGTGGCGGTCACGACGTTCGGCACGGTCAGTTCGCTGGACTTCCTCGCAGACGCCGACATCGCGATGCTCGTCGTCGACGAAGCCCACTACGTCAAGAACCCTGATGCGAAGCGTTCGCAGGCGGTCGCGGCGGTGCTGACGGGCGCTCAGCGTGCGTTGTTCCTCACCGGAACGCCGATGGAGAACCGGGTCGATGAGTTTCGCAACCTCGTCGGCTACCTCCAGCCGCGCGTCGCGCACGCGGTGACGACCGCGGACGCGATCGTCGGTGCCAAGGCGTTCCGACGTACCGTCGCGCCGGTTTACTTGCGCCGCAATCAGGAAGACGTGCTGACCGAGCTGCCGGACAAGATCGAGGTCGAGGACTGGGTTCAACCGACACGGCAGGACGAGGCTGCCTACCGCGATGCGGTCCAGGGCCGGAACCTCATGCGGATGCGTCGTGCGGCTTTCGAGTCCGCGGATTCGGCGAAACTGGAACGCATCTGCGAGATCATCGAGGAAGCGGTGGCGGACGGACGCAAGGCGATCGTCTTCTCGTTCTTCCTCGACGTGCTGGGCACGATCCACCGAGCGCTGGGCGAATTGGCGATGGGACCGTTGACCGGCTCGGTCTCGGCTCCGATGCGACAGCAGCTGGTCGAGGACTTCACCAGGCGACAGGGCGGTGCCGTGCTGATGGCGCAGATCGACGCCGGCGGCGTCGGGCTGAATGTCCAGGCCGCCTCGGTCGTGGTGATCGCCGAGCCGCAGTGGAAACCCAGCAGCGAGGAGCAGGCGATCGCCCGCGCCTACCGGATGGGACAGATCCACACCGTGCAGGTCCACCGGGTACTGGCCAAAGACAGTGTGGACGAACGGATCCGAGAGATCCAAGAGAACAAGCGGTTGCTGTTCGACGAGTTCGCACGCAAGAGCGATGCGAAGGAATCCGACGCGCGGTCGACCGACGCCGGAATGCACCGGCCGGCGGTGCTCGACGACGAGTCCGTGCCGAAGGAGCGTCGCGTGATCCTGGCCGAACAACACCGGTTGGGGCTGCAGTGACGACGCGGATCCCGGGCCAACGGGAGGGGAGAAAATGAGCGTGCACAAGGAGATCGCCTTCGAGGACGCGATCGAAAAGTCGCTGCTCGACGGAGGGTGGGAACGCGGGCGATCCGCCGACTACGACCCCGAGCTCGGGCTGTGCCCGGTCGATGTGTTCACCTTCATCGGGCGCACCCAGGCAGACCAGTGGGAGCGCCTGGTCGAGTTCGACGGCGGCCGGGACGAGGCACAGATCCGGTTCAAGAAGTACCTGGCGCGGGAGATCGACTCGCGCGGCGCGCTCGACGTGCTCCGGCACGGCGTCAAAGACCGTGGCGTCCTGCTCCGCCTCGCGTACTTCCGCCCGGCGCACACCCTCGCCGACGACGCGTTGGACCAGTACAACGGCAACATCCTGACGGTGACCCGTCAGCTCCGCTACTCACGGACCACGCCCGACAAGTCGCTCGATCTGGCCTTGTTCGTCAACGGGATCCCGGTCGCCACGGCCGAATTGAAGAACCCGTTGACCGGGCAGAACGTCGAGCACGCCAAAGCCCAGTACCGCCGGGACCGCGACCCCAAGGAACTGCTGTTCGCGCGCCGCGCCCTCGTGCACTTCGCCATCGACCCCGACCTCGTCTTCGTCACGACGAAGCTCGCCGGCGAGAAGACCCGGTTCCTGCCGTTCAACACCGGTTCCGAAGGACCCGGCGAGACCGGCGGCGCCGGCAATCCGCCGGCGAAGCAAGGCGGCTACCGCACGTCCTACTTGTGGGAACAGGTCTGGGCCAGGGAGGCGTGGCTCGACATCATCCGCCGCTTCTTGCACGTGGTGAAACCGACGAAGCCCGAGACGGGCACTCGCCGGAAAAGTCCGCATGAGCTGCCGATGATCTTTCCCCGATTCCACCAGTGGCACGCGGTCCGTCGCCTGACCGAGCACGCGGAAACGCACGGAGCGGGGCACAACTACCTAGTGCAGCACTCGGCCGGGTCGGGCAAGTCGAACACCCTCGCGTGGCTGGCGCACCGGCTGTCGAACCTGCACAGCCAAGCCAACGAGCCGGTGTTCGACAAGGTCATCGTGATCACCGACCGCACCGTGTTGGACAAGCAGCTGCAGCACACCATCCACCAGTTCGAGCACCGAGCCGGCGTCGTCACGCGCATCGGCGACGACCCCGAAGGCAAGGCGTCGAGTGTCCCGAAGTCGGAGCAGGTCTCCCAGGCGCTCTCCGGCGAGACCACCAAAATCCTGGTCGTCACGCTGCAGACCTTCCCGTTCGTCCTGGACAAGGTCAGCGGCCTGCGAGGCAAGAAGTTCGCCGTCATCGTCGACGAGGCCCACTCGTCCCAGTCCGGCGAATCGTCGGCCGCGCTGAAGAAGGTCCTGCTGAAGCTCGGCAGCGACGACATCGATGAAAACGGCGACCCGCTGACCGCGTCCGCGCTCGCCCGAGGCCGCCACGAGACGCTGTCCTACTTCGCGTTCACCGCCACGCCGAAGCCCAAGACGCTGGAGCTATTCGGCACCCCTCATCCGGTCACCGGCAATCTGCAACCGTTCCATGTGTACTCGATGCGACAGGCGATCGACGAAGGCTTCATTCTTGACGTCCTGCGCAACTACCTGACCTACAAGACCTACTGGCGTCTGGCGAACGCCAACCCCGACGACCGGGAGGTCGACGAGCGCAAGGCCGGCGCGCAGCTGGCCCGGTTCGCCGTGCTCAGCCCGGCCAGCCTCGAACAGCGCGCGGAAATCATCGTCGAGCACTTCCACCGCATGGTCGCGCCGCGATTGGAAGGCCGCGCCAAGGCGATGGTCGTGACCCGCTCCCGCGAACACGCGGTGAAGCTGTATCGCAAGATCAAGGAATACGTCGAGGTCCGCGGATACACCGACTGCGGCACGCTGGTCGCGTTCTCCGGCGAACTCGAAGTCGACAAGAACGCCGAGGACAAGGTGACCGAGGCCGGCATCAACGGCTTCTCCGAACGGGTGCTGACGGACAAGTTCGACTACACCCGCGCCGACGACCCGCACGCCGCCTCGAACCCGAAACCGGAGTACCGGATCCTCGTCGTCGCCGACAAATACCAGACCGGGTTCGACCAGCCGCTGCTCACCACGATGTACGTCGACAAGAAGTTGCAGGGTGTCGCAGCGGTGCAGACGCTCTCGCGGCTCAACCGCACGCATCCGCTCAAGAGCCAGGACGATCTCCTCGTCCTCGACCTCGCGAACGAAGCCGAGGAGATCCGGATCGCGTTCAAGCCGTTCTTCGAAAGCAGCATCACCGAACCGACCGACCCGAACCTGCTGTACGCCGCGCAGCGCACGGTGAGCGATTTCGCGCTCCTCGTGGAGTCCGAGATGGACGCGTTCGCCACCGCCTACCTGCGGGCAGAACAGGCAGGCAAGACGGATCAGCAACGGCAACGCGCCCACGCCGACCTGTATCGCTTCACCGACCCCGCGCGAGACCGTTTCGTCCAGCTCGCCGCGGACGACCCCGAGACCGCCGAAGAGTTCCGCTCCGCGCTCCGAGACTACGTCCGCAAGTACGGGTTCCTGTCGCAGGTCGTGCCCTACACCGACGCCGAACTCGAACGCCTCTACCTGTACGGCAGGTACCTGCTGTCCCGGCTGCCGCGTCGCGAGGACCCGGGAGTCGACCTCGGCCAGGTCGACCTCACCCATCTGCGGATCACCCGGACCGGCGAGTACGACGTCAGCCTCGACCCGGAAGGCGCCCAGATGCTGCCCGGTTTCACCGGCGACGGCGCCGGCGGGGCCAACGAGCCGGAACGGGTCTCGCTGTCCGAGCTGATCGCCGGGCTCAACGAGAAGTTCGGCGTCAACCTCGGCGATGACGACCTGGTCGGCGGCTCCGCGCGAGACGCGATGAAGGATCCCAAGGTGAAAGCCGCGGCGTTCGCGAACAACGAGGAGGACTTCGGGCACGTCTTCGACAACGTCTTTGAGGACAAGCTCATCGAACGCATCGAGAACGACACCAAGGTGCTGCAGAAGTTCACCGACGACGAGATCTTCAAAACCGACATGACGAAGATCGCCCGCCGGTACGCTTATGAAGCACTGCGTCGGGACGTGGCCTGAGCCGGTCGGCGAGAGGGGTGTCGTGAGTCAGCAGCGGGTCATCGCGGAGCGATACGAACTGACTGCGCCGATCGGCCGCGGCGGCATGGGCGAGGTCTGGGCCGCGTACGACATGCGGCTCGACCGCCGGGTGGCGATCAAGTTCCTCCGCCCGGAGTTCTCCGCGACGGACACCACCGGGCGCGGGCTGATCGCACGGTTTCGCCGGGAAGCACGGTTGACCGCGCGGCTCGAACACCCGGGCGTGCCCGCAGTGTTCGACGTGGGCACCCACGAACGCCAGCTTTTCCTCGTCATGCAGCTCGTGAACGGCACCAACCTGGCTGACCTACTCGCGACGAAGACACGCTGCTCGGTCGAATGGGCGGCCGCGATCGGTGCGCAGGTCGCCGCAGTGCTCGCCGCCGCGCACGAGGTCTCGCTGGTCCATCGAGACCTCAAGCCTCGCAACATTATGGTGGCTACCGACGGCACAGTGGTCGTTCTCGACTTCGGCGTGGCAGCATTGCTGGACGCGGACATCACCCGGGTCACGATGGCCGGCGAACCGGTCGGCAGCCCGGCCTATATCGCACCGGAGCAATGGACCTCGACCACCATCAGCCCGCGCAGCGATCTCTACGCTCTCGGCTGCGTGCTGCACGAACTCCTCGCCGGAGAACAGGTCTTCCAGGCCGACGCGCCGGCTCGGTTGATGTTCGCCCATCTGCAGGAAACCCCACACTCGCTGCGCGAGTACCGGCCGGACGTCCCCGAAGCCATCGAACGGCTCGTACTCGATCTGTTGGCCAAGGACCCGGCAGACCGCCCCGAAAGCGCTGCCGACGTCTACACGAGGCTCGTGCCCTTCCTACCCAAGCCTTCCGATCCCGAGCTGGCCGATCCATCCGATCCGACGGACCCCACCCGGCCCTATCGATTCCCACTCGCGCCGAGACCGACATCGAGGAAGGCCGCGGCCGCCGCACCGCAGCCGGACAACAGCCAGGATGCCGCGGAGATTCGCGACCGTGCCGCCCAGCTGGCCGAAGACGGTCGACTGACGCAAGCCGCCGCGCTCCTCGGCGGCTACCTGCGAGAACACTCGGCCGACCGCGGGGTCCGCTTCCAGTACGCGAACACCCTGTTCCTGGGCGGGGACTACCGAAATGCACTGCCAGTCTACGAGCAGCTCGCGGACGACTTGACCCGCAGCGCCGGGGGCCCGACCGACGACGCGATGTACTGCCGATTCCAGGCGGCCAACTGTCTCGCCGAGTTGGGCGAGATCACTGATGCGCTGAGCGAATTCCAGAGCATCCAGGCCGCCGAAGCCGGCCGCGGCCTCCCCGACAGTGAACTGGCGCGAGACACCCAAAACCAGGTCGCCGCCCTTCTCGCGGCATCCGGCGACTACGCAGGCGCGCTGCGCGAGCTGGAATCCGTGCTTGCCGCCACGGTGCGTCGACTGGGCACGCAACACGACGAGACAACCGAGCTGCGGCGGAAAGTCGCGATGTTGCGACGGGCGAGCGCGGGCACCGCGTCATTCCAGTGTCAGCGCAGATGAACCCGGGTGTTGCGGTCAGTTACAGAAAAGCCCGCCTTAGCCATGGCTTCGGCACGCGCGCGTTCGCGCGCAGCGTCAGCTCGGACCTCGTTGCCCGAATCGGCCGGCCGGGACAGGTTGTGGTGCAACCTGGGCCAGCCAGCAAAAGTCGCGCTTCCCCTGGTACTGCGCCGTAGGACGTGTCTCGCCAACGGCTCAATTGTCACAGGAGAAGCCAAGGTCGCAGTCGCGTCCTCTCAATTCTCAAAGCGCAGCGCGTTGGAAGCGATCACACCGAGGAACTGGGTCAATGCCTGCTCGAACTCCATGGTTCCGTCGATCGTGGCAGAGGCTGCATGGGTCAGTTCGTGCAGCAGTGTCCCGCAGTAGTCCGCCGGGTTCGACAGCTGGTCTCGCCGGATGACGATCCGCCGGTTGTCCGGCTCCGCCCAGGGTTTGATCTCCCGTCTGGCTCAGCCGCATGGTCTCGGAGATGACGATCTCGTCGACACCGACCGTAGCGGGGGTGACCTTCGCCAGTGCCATGGTCGGGCCGGTCAGCTGGTAGACCCCGGCTTCGGGTGCGGCAAAGTCATGCGGGTCGATGATCTTGAATTGGAAGCCGTCGTTCCATGTGCTCTATCAACGGGGTTCTCCGGGAAGAGCTCATGCTGATCGGCCACTGACTCATCGGGACGCCGAACGGCTGCCCCGCGCACGCCGGCAAGCGCTTGCAGGAGCCCCGGACCGACCTCAGACCAGCCGATCAGCAACGCCACCATCGTCACATCTACCGCCGGAGCAACCAACGGCACCACCCAGACCGGAACACCCAACCGAAGAACAAGCACCAACACATTCCCGAAACCGAACAGGAATGTCAGCCCAACCACCACACCGACCATGATGCTGACCGCCGAGACGACCGGATCACGCCGCACACCCGGCACCATCACGACAACCACCAGAGCACGCGTCGCAATACCCAGTCTGAACCGCACAACACCAGCTGACATTTGCGAGCCCGAGGCGAGCCCGAGACCTCCACCACACGACAACAGCAGCCGACACAGCACGACACCACCGACACCGTGCCACCACACGAAAAGGTCTTGTCCGGCATTACTCGACACCGCCCGACAGGTCAGGCCGTGGACTCTTAACCAGCGGGTTCGGGGTTCGAGTCCCTGATGGCGCACCCACACTCCCCAGGTTCGAGAAGTTTTCGACCTGGGGATTTGTGTTATCTAGACAAGATTCTTCCGGTTCCGGACTGTCCATTGTGGTCTCCTGCGAGCCCGAGGGGAGCCCGAGAGCGCGGGCCGGGTGCGGCACCGCTTTCCGAGGGATGGCTCCGGCGAGTTTCCGTGCCGCGTCGGCGGCGACTTCCTGGGCGACGTTGGTGTAGAGGTCCATCGTCACTTTGATCGACGAGTGGCGGAGCATGTGCTGGATGATCTTCATGTCCACTCCAGCCCCCAGAGCGAGCGTCGCCGCGCCGTGGCGAAGCACGTGCAACGTGACCGGCGGGAGACCGGCCTTCTGGATCAACCGGGCGAATTCGTCGCCCACGTCGGCAGGGTGCAGCGGACTGCCGTCAGGGCACGTGAAGAGCAAGTCGCTCTCCACCCAGTCGCTGCCCTGTGGGGTTCCAAAAGTCAGTCACCGGCCCTGACCAGTAGCTTTACGCGGCCCGTTCGTACTCGCTGATCAGACCTCCGAAGAGCTGTTGTCGCTTGATCCGCTGAGAGCCGAGGTTCGCCACGGGGTGGGTCGGCCGAGGTGGGCGAAGCTCGCGGGAACGATGCGGCCGTCGACCGTTGTAATGCCGGACATACTCGGCCAATATGACCCGCAGATGCCGCTCACCCACGATCAACACACGATCAGTGAGCTCGGTCCTGACCGTGAGCACGAACCGCTCGGCGTAGCCGTTCGCCCGCGGGCAACGCGGAGGAATCTTTACCGCCTCGATGCCCACGCCGGCCAGGACAGTGTCGAACGACGCAGTGAACTGGCCAGCCCGGTCGCGGACAAGAAACCTGAACTCGTCGACTCGATCACCGAGATCCATCACCAGGTTGCGGATCTGCTGCGTAGTCCACCCGCCGTCCGGATTCGTGGTCATGCCCAGGACGCGCACGTAGCGGCTGCCGACCTCCAGCACGAAGAACACATAGATCCGCTTCAGGGTGAACGCACAGTCGACGTGGAAGAAGTCGCACGCCAGCATCGTCGCCGCCTGCGTGCGCAGGAACCGCCGCCAGGACGTGTCGGTACGCCGGTCCGGCGCGGGAGGTACGCGTGCCCGCTTCAGGATCCACCGGATCGTCGACGCACCAACCCGGTGACCAAGCTTCAGCAGCTCGCCTTGAATCCTCTTGTAGCCCCAGTGGTGGTTCTCGGTGGCCATCCGTTCGACCAGCCCGGTGATCGCCTCGTCGACAGGCGGACGGCCGGCTCGGTGTGGGTAGGTCCACTTCGCGGCGACCAGGCGACGGTGCCAGCGCAGGATCGTGGCCGGGGTGACCAGCCGGTGTGTTCGCAGCGTCTTGGGCAGCAGCCGAACCAACGCAGCGATCACCGCCCGATCAGCCCAGTCCAGACGAGGTTTCGGGTTACCTCGGCGCAGCACAGCCACCTCATGGCGTAACACCAGCAACTCGACGTCCTTCGACGCCGACGAGCGCCCAAGCAACACCAGCAGACCCACCAGCCGGAGGAAGATCAGATAGAGCAAACGCAGCGCCATGGCTGGCGATCATGCCCTGCCCATCGAACGCGCCCGTCACCGCAGGTCAGATCCACGAACCGACTTCTGGAACCCCACAGGTTCAACAACGCCCGCAGGGTTTCCCTGATCCGGAGCAGCAACAACAGTCCCGCCGGACGCTGCCCCTTCACCGCCACGACCTTCCGCAGCCCAATGTCGAGGCGGCACCGCTCGATCAGATCATTGTTCTCCCGCGATCGCCTCGAACCTCGCGTCCAAGTACAAGCCCTGGAGGTTGTCGCGGCGGACCTTCTCCAGGCGCAGATGCCGGCGAGCGCAAGGCACCGTCCCCGTTCGTTCGACCCCTGCGCCCGCCCGTCCCGGACCCACCGCCGCCCATTCGATCGAGCGGGCTCCGGCCCCCCGGCGGCTGGTAAGAACACCGGGTACGTCCGCATTCCGGGCGGACATACCGGGCACGCGAAGGGACGCACATGGCTTTTCCAGGTTTGCAGCACATCGCGATCACCGTGTCCGATCTCCGGCGCAGCACCGAGTGGTACACGAGACTGTTCGGCGCCGGACCCGTCCTGGACGAGGACGAAGAAGGCGGCGAGTTCCACCACACGGTCTTCGCCCTCGACGGCGGCATGCTCTTCGGGCTGCACACCCACCTCGGCAGGGAGACCCGGGACCGGGCGGACGAACGCCGCACCGGGCTGGACCACGTCGGGTTCGCGGTCGCGTCGCACGCAGAATTGGCCGAGTGGGCCAAAAGGCTCGACGAGCTCGGCATCCCGCACGGCGGGGTGAAGAAAGCGCACTACGGCAGCGGCGTTTCCTTCCGCGATCCGGACAACATCCCGCTGGAGTTCTTCGCCGGTCCGGAATAACGACCCCACCAGGAAAGCTATGTGCGATCAGCGAGTAGCCGAAGTAATGGCACGCCAGGTCGTCTCAGTCGGGCACGACGCCTCGTTCCGGGACCTGGTCACGGCTCTGCTCGAACACGGCGTGTCGACGGTACCGGTCGTCGATCCGGCTGGGCGACCGATCGGGCTCGTCACCGCAGCCGACGTAGCAGCAAAGAGCGAGTTCCACGGCGGCGCGGACCGGCTGCCCATGTTCGGCGGGCCGCGCCGCCGGAGCCGGTGGCGAAAAGCGGGTGCGCGCACTGCAGGCGAGCTGATGACGGCACCCGCGCCCACGATCGCCGCCGACGCGCCCCTGCACGTGGCGCTCCGGCGGCTCGCGGACGCCAAGTCGGCTCAGTTGTGCGTAGTGGACCAGGAAGCCCGGCTGGTCGGATTGATGTCCCACCGCGACGTCCTGTCCGCGCTGCTGCGGCCGGACGCTGACATCCAGGCCGAGGCTGCAGCCGGTGCACCGGCGGGCATCGCGGTGCGGGTCGCCGATGGCGTCGTAACACTCACCGGCACCGTCGGGTTGAGAAGCGTTGCCGAGCAAGCTGTTCGGAGGGCACAGTGCGTGCGCGGAGCAGTCGCCGTCACCGATGAACTCGACTTCGGCTTCGACGACCTCACCGCGCACGCATTGTGAACCCGGCCGTTCAGCAAAAGCCCATCGGCACTTTCTCCCGGTCCGCCGCGGTACCGAATTCCGCGGGCTGGCAGGTGGTCTCCAGCACCGACATCCACAGGTCGCCGTCGGGATCGACCTGGTTGCGGCGGCTCGTCATCAGCGACAGCGGGACGTGCACGAAGCGCCGCCGCCAGCGCGCGACGGCCGCGGCGGTGCGGCCCGCCATGGCGGCGTGCACCGCCGCGTGCGCCAGCCGCAGGCAATAAACGCTGTCGTAGGGGTTGGCCGCGATGCTCCGGATCGCATAACTCGGGTCGATGTAACGCATCGTAGGAGGAAGACCGGCCGCGGTCAGGTGCGCGGCGACGCGGTCTTTGAGCAGTTCCCCTATGTTGCCGAGCTTGAGATTGCCCGACGCGTCCGTGCCGCGCCCGTTCCGGTGCGCCGCGCCGGGCTGGTCGAGCAGGTCCTGGCCTGCCCCCTCGGCCAGCACGATCACGACGTAGCCCTTCGCCCGAACGCGCTGCTCGATGTGGGCGAGCAGTCCGTCCGGTCCCTCCAGCGCGAAGGGAATCTCCGGGATCAGCACGATGTCCGCGCCGTTGGCGGCCAGCGCGGCGTAACTGGCGATGAACCCGGAGTGCCTGCCCATCAGCTTCACGATCCCGACGCCGTTCGGGCTGGACGCGGCTTCGACGGAGACCGACGAGATGAAGTCCGTCGCCCGGGCGAACGCGCTTTGGAAACCGAAGGACTGGTCCGTGAAGGGCAGGTCGTTGTCGATCGTCTTCGGCACCCCGATGACCGCGATGTCGAGACCACGCGCCCGGATCGCGTCGCTGAGGTACGTCGCGGCGCGCATCCCGCCGTCGCCGCCGATGACGAACATGACGTCGACGCCCCGCAGAACGAGGCTGTCGACCATCTCGTCGGCGTCTTGGCCGCCGCGTGAGCTGCCCAGGATGGTGCCGCCGTCCTTGTGGATGTCGCGAACGTGCGCGGGCGTCAGTTCGACGGTGTCGTGCCGGTGGTCGGCGGTCAGCCCTTGCAGGCCGTTCCGGAAGCCCAGTATTCGCTTCACCTGGTAGTGCACGGCGAGTTCCTGGACGAGACCGCGGATGACGTTGTTCAGCCCAGGGCACAGCCCTCCGCAGGTGACGATCCCGGCGGTGACCTGTGCCGGGTCGAAGTAGATCTTCCGCCGAGGACCCGCCCCTTCGAAGCTCGGAACGCGCGCCGGCGGAAGGCGGTGCCCGGCCAGCATCGACACGGTGTCCTCGAGCAAGACCCGGTCGCCCTCCGCGACATAGTGCGGAGAGGTCTGTTTCGTCGACAGCATCTCGGCGAGCGGCGAATCGTAACGACACTCGCCGAGATGACGAACGCGGAGGTCGTCCAAATGCAGCGTCACCGGATCTCCCTGGTCGTGCGGACAGCGTGGGTCACTCGAAGGTGGTGTGGGTCAGGTAGCGGATCTCGCCCCGGGAAATCAGAAGCGATTCGCAGGTGGTCTTGCCCTCGCATTTCCGGGGGCGGTCGAGGAGCGTTCCCCCGGTGACCCCGGTCGCGACGAAGAAGGCGTCGCCCGCCGCGAGTTCGTCGCATTCGTAGACGCGGTCCAGCGACATGCCCGCCGCGCGGATCGCGTCCGCCTCTTCGTCCCGCTGCGGGGCGAGGCGGCCGAGCATCCCGCCGCCCAGCGCGCGCACCGCGGCGGCGGTCATCACGCCTTCGGGCGTGCCTCCGACGCCGAGAAGCAGGTCGACGTCGAGCGTCGGCAAGAGCACGGCCAGGCTTCCGCCGACGTCGCCGCCCGCCGGGGTCTGCACCGCCGCACCGGCCCGCAGCACGCGAGCGATCAGGTTCTTGTGCCGCGGCTTGTCCATGATCATCACGCGGAGCTCGCTAACCTTCTTGCCGAGCGCGGCGGCGACGTTGGCCAGCGTGCGCTCAGGCGGATCGTCGAGGTCGACGACGTCCTTCGCCTGCGGGGGCACGACGATCTTGTCCATGTAGAACCCCGGACCCGGCGACCAGAGGGTCCCCGGCTCGCCGAAGGCGATCGTCGCCAGGGAACCCGGAAGATCCTTGGCGCAGAAGGACGTTCCTTCCAGCGGATCGACCGCGATGTCGAAATCCGGGCCGTTGCCGGTGCCGACGATCTCGCCGTTGAACAGCATCGGGGCGTCGTCCTTTTCGCCTTCCCCGATGACGACGGTCCCCCGGCCGGGAGCCTGCGCCAGCGCTTCGCGCATCGCCTTGGTGGCAGCCGCGTCGGCGGCCTTCTGGTCGTACCGGCCCACCCAGTCGTAGCTGGCGACGGCGGCGCTGCGGGTCGCGGCCAGCGCCACCGCCTCCAGTGCGTGGACATCGACGCACGCGCGCGGTGCGGCCTCAGTCTGACAGTGCATTTCGGGCTCCCATTCCGGTCGGTCGCATCAGGACGGCGAGGCCGCTATTCGAGATTCGCGTGCAGCCGCCACAGTTCGCGGGCTTGAGAGCCGCTGGTCTGCCACAGCGCGTGGAAGAGCGAATCCGTGATCAGCAGAACGGACTGTTCGAACAGGCTGCCGGCGTACTGGACGGAGGAGTTGCCGTCGAAGTCCTGCTTGTCCGCGGCCGGGATGACCAGCACCTCGGTCGCGGTCTTCGCCAGCGCCGACCCGGGCGCCGTGGTCAGCGCGATCACGTCGGCGCCCTGGGCGCGCGCGGTCTCCGCCGCGCGCACCACCCGAGCGGTCGACCCGGAGCCCGATGCCGCGACCAGGACGTCCCGCTCGCCGATCGCCGGAGCCGTCACCTCGCCGACGACGTGCGTCGGAAGCCCGAGGTGCATGAACCGCATCGCGGCCATCTGCAACGCGAGGCCGCTCCGTCCGGTGCCGATGGTGAACACCGCCGGCGCCTTGAGCAGCAACGCGCCGGCCCGGAGCCACGACGCGGACTGCACCGCCGCGCTCACCCGGTCCACCTCTCCGACGACCGCGCGGGTCGCTCCGGTGAAGAGCGCAGCGTCAAGTTTCTTGGGAATCGTGTTCGTCAACGAGATCTTCCTCCACTCGCGGGCGGGCGACCTTGGCGCGTCGCCTGCGCGGCCATCGCGCGGGCCAATCTGCTTAGACCACAAGGATTCGCCACCGTCGGCCTGCCCAGCAAGGCTTGCGGCATCAGGAAAAGCTATCCCCTGATTGGGATGACGAATAATGGCGGGGAAAAGGAAGCGGCCCCGGCGGTGTATTCCGCCGGGGCCGCTTCGTGCGGGCGTACCGTTCAGGAGGCTCCCATCAGCCCTTGTGGACGTGTTTCGGGCGGATGTTGCCGGATCCTCCTGCCGCCCGCGGCAACGACATCACCGCCGAACGGAGCGCACGCTTCGGCGTGCGGCTTCCACCACGGCGTCGACGGTGATGTCGAACTGGCTGTACAGGGTCTTGAAATCCGCCGACGCGCCGAAATGCTCCAGCGACACGATTTCGCCGGCATCGCCGACGAACCGGTGCCACGGCTGGGCGATCGCCGCTTCGACCGCCACCCGGGCCCGCACCGAAGGGGGCAGCACCTCTTCCCAGTAGGCCGAATCCTGCCGGTCGAACCACTCTACGCACGGCATCGACACGACCCTCGTGGGAATCCCTTCGTCCTCGAGAATCTTCCTGGCCGCTACCGCCAGCTGCACCTCGGAACCGGTGCCGATCAGCACCAGCTCGGGCGTGCCGGCCGACGCTTCGGCGAGCACGTAGCCGCCGCGTGCCACGCCTTCGGCAGAGGTGCCCTCCAGCGTCGGAACGTTTTGCCGGGTGAGCGCGAGCCCGGTCGGGCCTCCGGTGTTTTCCAGGGCGGCTTTCCAGGCATACGCGGTCTCGTTCGCGTCCGCGGGGCGGGCCACCGACATTCCCGGGATCGCCCGCAACGAGGCCAGGTGCTCGACCGGTTGGTGCGTCGGGCCGTCTTCGCCGAGGCCGATCGAGTCGTGTGTCCACACGTAAATGACCGGCAGTTCCATCAGCGCGGCCAAGCGCACCGCCGGGCGCATGTAATCGCTGAAGATCAGGAAAGTGCCGCCGTACGGGCGAGTTCCGCCGTGCAGCGCGATTCCGTTGAGGATCGACCCCATCGCGTGTTCACGGATGCCGAAGTGCAGCGTGCGGCCGTAGGGTTGCGCGGTCCAGGCGTCCGTGGAGATTTCGGCCGGGCCGAAGGAATCCGCGCCCTTGATCGTGGTGTTGTTGCTCTCGGCCAGATCCGCCGAACCGCCCCAGAGCTCGGGCAGCACCTCGCCGAGCCTGGCCAGTACCGCGGCCGACGCCTTGCGGGTGGCGACTCCCGTTTCATCCGGCTCCCAGACGGGCAGATCGTCCGCCCAGCCAGCCGGGAACTCGCGCTTGGCCAAGCGGTCCAGCAGGGCCTTGCCCTGCGGGTTGCTTCGTGCCCAGGCGTCGAATTCGAGCTGCCACTTCTCGTGGTCCGCCCGGCCCCGCGAGGCGGCTTCGCGGGTGTGGCGCAAGACCTCGTCGTCGACCTGGAAACTCAGCTCCGGATCGAAGCCGAGAGCGCGCTTGACCGCGCCGAGTTCTTCCGCGCCCAGCGCCGCGCCATGCACCCCGCCGGTGTTCATCTTCGTCGGGGCGGGGTAGCCGATGACGGTGCGCAGCACGATCATCGTCGGACGGGAGGTCTCCGCCTTGGCTTGCTCGATCGCGCCGAGGAATCCGGCGACGTCCTCGCCGCCGTCCACAGTGAGCACGTGCCAGCCGTAGGCCTCGTAGCGCTTCGCGGTGTCCTCGGACAGCGCGATGCGCGTGTCGTCCTCGATGGAGATCTCGTTGCTGTCGTAGATCACCGTGAGGTTGCCGAGTTGCTGGGTTCCGGCAAGCGACGACGCCTCGGACGTGACGCCTTCTTCGATGTCGCCGTCGGAGGCGATCACGTAGACGTGGTGGTCGAACACGCTCGTGCCCGGCTCGGCGTCCGGATCGAACAGACCGCGCTCGCGGCGGGCCGCCATCGCCATGCCGACCGCGCTCGCCAGGCCCTGGCCGAGCGGGCCGGTGGTGATCTCGACGCCCTTGGTGTGCCCGTATTCGGGGTGGCCCGGGGTCAGCGAACCCCACTTGCGCAACGCTTTCAGATCGTCCAGTTCCAGGCCGTAGCCCGAGAGGTAGAGCTGGATGTACAGGGTGAGGCTGGAATGTCCGGCGGACAGCACGAACCGGTCGCGCCCGATCCACTCCGGATCACCGGGGTCGTGCCGCAGAACCCGTTGGAACAGCGCATAAGCGACCGGCGCGAGGCTCATGGCCGTGCCGGGGTGCCCGCTTCCGCACCGCTCGACCGCGTCCGCCGCCAGCACGCGGACGGTGTCCACCGCACGTGCGTCCAGACTGCTCCAGTCTTGCGGGAACCGCTGGGCGGTCAAGCGGGCAATCTCGTCAGGGGATTGGTTTGCTGCCATGGAAGCGCACTCCCGATGATGTCGATTCTTGGCATATTCCGGAAAGAGCAGATCCGGCCCGCTGCGCGCCGAGCCCGTGTCCGGCGCGCAG
>NZ_JACGZW010000014.1 GCF_014145675.1 Amycolatopsis dendrobii | reverse complement strand
ACCCGGTGGTTCTCCCGGGGCCCAGACTCATATCCGGACCCAAGACAAGGCCCGAACCCGTTACCGGGGTTCGGGCCTTCATCATGTCCAGGTCACAGCGGCAGCCCGCGGCCTCGGACGGGAGACGAGAACACCAGCGAGGTCGTCGTCTCGCCGTAGCGCTGAGCCCGTTCTACAAACAGCTCCAGCTCCGCAGTCGTGCGGCAGTGCACGCGGAGCAGCCAGCATTCGTCACCGGTGACGTGATCGGCGTCCGTGATCTCCGGCAGCGGGAGGATCACCTCCCGGAAGCGCGGGCCGTCCAGGCTGCGGACCCGGACCCGGACGATCGCCTGGATCGGGCGACCCAGCTTTTCCGGATCGACGCGTGCTGCGTAGCCGGTGATCACCCCGCGCTGTTCCAATCGGCGTACCCGTTCGGTCACGGCCGGCGCGGACAGTGAGACTCGGCGGCCGAGTTCCGAGAACGTCAGGCGGCCGTCGGACTGGAGCAGCCCCAGCAGGTGCCGATCAACATCGTCGAGGTCCACCTCGGCACCCTCTCAGAAACTCCAGGCCAACTGCCGTCCAGACCCGGAAAACCCTGGTGAAGACGGCGGAACACCTGGATCTTCCCCTGTCCGGGACCAGGATTGGAACGAGAGGATCGACACCGTGAAACCGCGCATCCTCTCCCTTCCCCACGAAGCCTCCAACGCCGTCGAGTACTTCGGTGGCGAGCTCGCCTTCGAGGTCGACCCGGTCGACCTCGCCCAGGACCTCGCCGACGGGCGCACCGACGGCTACGTCCTCGTCGAGACCCGCAGCCCAGGGGCGTACGCCGAAGCTCACCTGCCGGGCGCGATCTGTTTGCCGTACCGGGAAATGACCGAGGAAAGCACCCGTGACCTCGACCGGAACCTCGTCTACGTCTGCTACTGCGAGAGCATCTACTGCAACGCCGCCACCCAGGGCGCGTACCGGCTCGCGCGGCTCGGCTTCACCGTGAAACGCCTCTCCGGCGGCATTACGACCTGGCTCGCGCACGGCTATCCGACAGAGTCCGAGCAGCCCGTACCCTGGACGCCGTGACTCGTCTGCTCATCATCCAGCCCGATGCCAGCGATCCCGTCGGCCCGCTCGGGGAGTGGCTCACCGAGGCCGGCGCGGAACTCGACGTGCGGCTGCCGCCGGAGCAGGAGCTGCCGTCGAGTCTCGACGGGTACGACGGGTTGATCTGTCTCGGCGGCGGCATGGGCGCGCTTGACGACGCCAAGCATCCCTGGCTCGCCGACGTCCGGAAGCTGCTCGCCGCCGCGGCGGGGAAGGCCGTGCCGACGCTCGCGCTCTGTCTCGGTTCACAACTGCTCGCCGTCGCGACCGGCGGGCAGGTCGCGGAGGGCGAGTCCGGGCCCGAGGTCGGGCCGGGGCTTGTGTCCAAGAAGGACGCCGCGTGGGTCGATCCGCTCTTCGCGGACATGCCCTTCCTCCCGGACGTCCTGCAGTTCCACCGCGACGTCATCACCGTTCTGCCGCAGAGCGCCGAGCTGCTCGCGTCCACTCCGAAGTACCCGCACCAGGCCTTCCGGATGAACCGTTGTGTCTACGGTGTCCAGTTCCACATCGAGACCACGCCGGACGTCGTCCGCGCCTGGGCCGAGGCGGAGCCGGAAATGGCGGAACTCACCCGTCCGGGCGCGCTGGAGGAGGAGACCCTGATCTCTGCGCACGCGGAAATCGCCGAGACGTGGCGTCCGTTCGCGCGCCGGTTCGTCCAGTTGGCCGCCGGGCAGCTGGAGGCGGCTCCGGAAAGTCAACGCCAGTTGCCGCTGGCTTAACGGATGATGTCGGAATCACTTACGGCGAGTTAACGGTTCACCCAAACGGTCAGGTACCTTGCGAGAGGTATTTCCGTAGGGTTCGGAGGTCGGGGTGGACCCCTCGCTGCTCGTTGTCGTCGTGATCTGCACGGCGCTGGTTTTCGATTTCACCAACGGCTTCCACGACACGGCGAACGCGATGGCGACCTCGATCGCCACCGGAGCACTCCGGCCCCGCGTCGCCGTCGCGATCTCCGCGGTGCTGAACCTGGCCGGCGCGTTCCTGTCGGTCGAGGTCGCGAAAACGATTTCCAGCGGTCTCGTCGACGAGACGAGGATCGGGCCCGCCATCGTGTTCGGCGGGCTCATCGGGGCGATCGTCTGGAACCTCTTCACCTGGTACGTCGGCCTGCCGTCGAGTTCGTCGCACGCGCTGTTCGGCGGCTTGATCGGTGCGACCTGGGTGTCCGCGGGCGCGGATTCCGTCCACTTCGCCAAGATCGTGGACAAGGTGCTCGTGCCGGCCGCCGCCTCCCCGATCATCGCGGGAGTCGCGGCGGCAGCGGTTACTTACCTCGTCTACCGGTTCCTGGTGCGCAAGCGCGGCGGCCGGGGGTTCCGGGTCGGACAGATCGTCTCCGCGTCGCTGGTCTCGCTCGCGCACGGCACCAACGACGCGCAGAAGACCATGGGCGTCATCACCCTGACGCTCGTTGCGGCCGGTAGCCTCCCCGCTGGATCCGCGCCGCCCGTCTGGGTGATCATCAGCGCCGCGTCCGCGCTCGCGCTCGGCACGTATCTCGGCGGCTGGCGGATCACCCACACCCTCGGCAAAGGCCTCACCGACATCGAAGGCCCGCAGGGCTTTTCCGCGCAGACCAGCAGTGCGGTCGTGATCCTGCTGTCCTCGCACCTCGGGTTCCCGCTGTCGACCACGCACGTCTGCTCGGGCGGCATCGTCGGTTCCGGCGTCGGCCGCCGGGAGGCTCCGGTGCGCTGGCGGATGGCGGGCCGGATGGTGCTGGCGTGGCTGTTCACGCTGCCCGCGGCGGCGATCGTCGGCGCGGCGGCGGGCAAGATCGCCTCGCTCGGCGAGGCCGGGACCATCGCGGTCGGCGTCGCCGGCATTCTCTTCGCGGCCGGGATTTACCTCCTTTCCCGCCGCAAACCCGTCACCGCGCACAGCTTCCAGGTCCCCGAGCCCTCTGCCGCCGATACCGAACCGGACCGCCTGGCTGCCTGAACCGGCCCGGCTCCGGCTACGGTGTGAGCGATGGCAGAGCGCGCGCGGACCACAGCTTCGGCGGCCAGGTACGGCTTCACCGACACCCGGGCCGACGGTCAACTGCGCGCCGCGGGCTGGTGGACCGAAGGCGGACCCGCCGACGGCGCCACCGACGTCCTGCTCGCTCTCTCCCGTGCCGCGGACCCGGACCTCGCGCTGGCTGGGCTCGACCGCATTCGCGAGGCCGACGAACCCGGTTGGCCCGAGCTGGACAGCACGCTCCGCGAGAACCGCACGTTCCGCGGTCGGCTCCTTGGCGTGCTCGGCACCTCCACCGCGTTGGCGGATTTCCTCGTCGCCAATCCGGGCGAGTGGCGTTGTCTCGCGGACAACCGGTGCACCGACCCGGCGAAGTTCGCGGAGCGGCTGCTTGAGCGGGTTCGCCAGGACGACGGGACGTACGCCACCGGGACCGCCGCGGAGCATGAGCTGCGGGCTGGCTACCGCGGGCTGCTGCTCGGCATCGCCGCCGCTGACCTCGGCCACCTCGTCGAACCTGGGTTGGAACACCCGCAGTTCCGGGACGTGGCCAGCGAACTGACCACTCTCGCCGAGGCTTCGTTGCAGGCCGGGCTGGTGGTCGCCGAGCAGGAGGTCGGCGCGTCCGCCGAAGGCGCGCTCGCGGTGATCGCGATGGGCAAGACCGGCGGCCGCGAGCTGAACTACGTGAGCGACGTCGACGTCATCTTCGTCGGGGCCGGCGACCTCGGCGTCGCGACCCGGCTGGCCAGCACGATGATGCGGCTGGTCGGCAACGCGTGCTTCGAGGTCGACGCGGCGTTGCGACCGGAAGGCAAGAGCGGCGCGCTGGTGCGCACGCTCGAAGGGCACACCGCGTACTACCAGAAGTGGGCGAAGACCTGGGAGTTCCAGGCTTTGCTGAAGGCGCGTCCGGTGGCCGGCGACGCCGAGCTGGGCCGTCAGTACGCGGAGATGGTCGCGCCGATGGTGTGGTCGGCCGCGGACCGCGAGAACTTCGTGACCGAGGTTCAGCAGATGCGCCGGCGGGTGGAGGACCACGTCGCGTCGGAGCATCTCGAACGCGAGCTGAAGCTGGGTCGCGGCGGATTGCGCGACGTCGAGTTCGCCGTGCAGCTGTTGCAACTCGTGCACGGCCGGGTGGATCCCGCGCTGCGCTCGTCGTCCACTTTGGAAGCCTTGGCCGCGCTGGGCGACGGCGGGTACGTCGGCCGCGCGGACGCGGCGGAGATGAGCTCGTCGTACGAGTTCCTGCGCACCGTCGAGCACCGGCTGCAGCTGCGCCGGTTGCGGCGGACGCACCTGTTCCCGGCCGCGTCGGACACCGATGAGCTGCGGATTCTCGCCCGCGCCTGTGGGATTCGGCCGGTTCGCGGACGCAGCCAGGGCGAGGCGCTGCTCGCTGAGTTCCGCCGGCACGCGCAGGGGATTCGGCGGCTGCACGAGAAGGTTTTCTACCGTCCGCTGCTGCAGTCGGTGGCGAATGTGCCGACGGAAGCGTTGCGGCTCACCACGAAACAGGCCGCCAGCCGGCTCGCCGCGCTCGGGTACGCCGCGCCGGAAGGGGCGTTGCAGCACATCAAGGCGCTGACCGCCGGGGTGTCGCGGCGCGCGGCGATTCAGCAGGCGCTGCTTCCGGTGTTGCTCGATTGCCTGGCTGATACGCCGGATCCGGACGGTGGGCTGCTTTCGTATCGCAAGGTTTCCGAGGCGCTTCAGGACACTCCGTGGTACCTGCGGGTGCTGCGTGACGAGGGCACTGTCGTGGAGCGGCTCGCCTTCTTGCTCGGCACGTCGAACCTGGTGCCGGACCTGCTTGTCCGCGCGCCGGAAGTGCTTCAGCTGCTGGGAGATCCGGCTCGGTTGACTGGACGTACGCCAGCCGAAGTGGCGACGTCGCTTCGGGCCGCCGTACGCCGTCAGCCTGGGTTAAGCGCTGCTGTCACCGCTGCTCGGTCACTGCGTCGCCATGAGCTGCTTCGCGTCGCGTGCGCGGATTTGTTGGGACTGCTGGATGTTCCGTCGGTCTGCGAAGCGCTGTCGAGCGTGTGGGTCGCGGTGTTGCAGGGAGCGCTGTCGGCGGCTTATCGGCAACGGCAGGCTGAGCTGGGGCGTACTCCGGCGACGATCGCGGTCATCGGCATGGGACGGCTCGGCGGGGCGGAACTGGGCTACGGTTCGGACGCCGACGTGCTCTTCGTCTGCGAACCCGCGGAAGGCGTCCCGGACGCCGAAGCGGTGCGGTTCGCCTCGTCGGTCGCGGAGACGGTGCGGAAGATCCTCGGCGCGCCGAGTGCGGATCCGGCGCTGGTCGTCGACGCGGACCTCCGGCCGGAAGGACGCAGCGGGCCGCTCGTGCGGACGCTGGACTCGTACCGCGCGTACTACCAGCGCTGGGGCGAGGTGTGGGAATCGCAGGCGTTGCTGCGGGCCCGGTTCGTCGCCGGGGACGAGGAGCTCGGCCAACGGTTCATCTCGATGATCGACCCGTTGCGCTATCCGGAAGGCGGGCTCGACCCGACGGACGCGCGCGAGATCCGGCGGATCAAGGCCCGGGTGGAGACCGAACGGCTCCCGCGCGGAGCCGACCCGACACGGCACACCAAACTAGGCCGCGGCGGTCTCGCCGACGTCGAGTGGACTGTCCAGCTATTGCAGTTGCAGCACGCGCACGAGGTGCCTGGCCTGCGGACGACGTCGACCCTCGACGCGCTGACCGCCTTGGCCGAGGCGGGCCTCGCGCCGGCCGAGTCGGTGGACTCGTTGCGCGAGGCCTGGCTGCTGGCCACGCGCGTGCGCAACGCGACGATGCTGGTGCGCGGCAAAGCGGCGGACGAGGTGCCCGGCACCGGCCGCGACCTGGCCGCGGTGGCGCGCGTGTTCGGCTACTCGGTGGACGATGACCCCGGCGAGTTCCTCGACGCCTACCGCCGTGTGACGCGGCACGCGCACGCCGTGGTCGAGGAACTCTTCTACGACAACTAGCCTGGACTTCGTGACCGACCGCGAACCGTTCCGCACCCGGATCAAGGTGCGCCACTACGAACTCGACACGCTGGGCCACCTGAACCACGCCGTGTACCACTCGTACGGAGAGGTTTCGCGACTGGAAGTCTTCGAGGCGGCCGGCGACCGGAACCTGCGCGAAGCGCGTCTCGCGCCGGTGCTGCTCGAGTCGAACATCGTCTACCGGCGGGAACTGCGCGCCGGGGACGAGGTGGACGTGACCTGTGACGCCTCGTTCGGCGACGGCAAGGTGTTCTGGATGACCTCGCGCATCGTGAAGCTGGACGGGACGCTGTCGGCCGAGATCAAGTGCACGCTGGGGTTGATGGATCTGGAGAAGCGCAGGCTAGTGCCGGACCCGCGGGGGCATTTCGAGCGGGCCGGGATTGATCTGAAGGTGCTGTCCACTTCGGAGTGAGGCTTCGGGGCGGGTCCGTGCGGGCCACCTTCCCGGATTCTGATTCCCTCGGGGTTCCCCGCACGGACTTCGCCGTGGTCAGTCCAGCCGCATCCCGTGCCACACCAGATCCACCACCGCGTCGGTCTCCGCTTTCCAATCTCCTTCCGGGGTAAGGAAAAACAGCCCGCCGAGACCGCGCATCAGGGTTTCCGTCTTCAGGTCCGGCCGGATCGTGCCCGCCTCCGCGTTCGCCTTGCGGAGGGTGTCGAGCGCGTCGAGCATCCGCGCGTACGCCTGCGTCGGCAGTTCGCTCTGCGAGGCGCGCAACGCGTTGGCCAGCCCGCGTTTCGTCATCATGTAGTGCGCCAGGTAATCCACGATCCAGACGCGCAGCGCCTGAGCGGGGGAATGCTCGGCGAGTAATTCGGGCACGATCTCGACGAGCTGGTTCACCTCGCGTTCGTAGACGGCCAGCACCAGCGACTCCGGCGTGGGGAAGTGCCGGTACACCGTGCCGACGCCGACGCCCGCCTCCTTGGCGACCGCGTTGAACGACACTTCTCCTGCCCGGCTCACGGTTTCCGCCGCCACCGCCAGGATCCGTTCGTGGTTGCGCCGGGTGTCCGCCCGCCGCGGGCTCACCGGCATCGCGCCTCCCGCGTGACTTCGCCTGCTTGGCCTGGAGCTGCTCCAGCACCACCTGGAGCAGCTCCACTTCGTTGCGTAGCGGATTCTAATCCGCTAGCCTCGGTCAAAGCGAGCCAAGCGGATGAATATCCGGTTTACCCCGGACGGCTCGTGTTCCCGAAGGGCCGTCACCACCACCATCACGCCGCAGGACGTCCGCCGCGGACGGACTGCGGGAAAGCGAACCCTACTGTGGACATTTCCCTTGAAGTCAATGGAAGAACCGAGCAGCTCAGCGTCGAGCCGGGAGTGACCCTCCTGGACGCGCTGCGCGAGCGGCTCGCCGTCACCGGCCCGAAGAAGGGCTGCGACCGCGGTCAGTGCGGCGCCTGCACCGTGCACGTCGACGGCAAGCCGGTGCTGTCCTGCCTCACGCTCGCGGCCGCTGTGCGCGGTCCCGTCACCACCGTCGAAGGACTGTCCACTGAGGACGAACTGCACCCGGTGCAGCAGGCGTTCGTGGATCAGGACGCGCTGCAGTGCGGGTTCTGCACGTCCGGGCAGGTGATGTCGGCGGTCGCCGCGGTGCGCGACGACGTGTCCGACGTGCGCGAGTTCATGTCCGGCAACCTGTGCCGTTGTTCGGCGTACCCGAACATCGTGCGCGCCGTGGAGCAGGCGAGGCAGGCCGATGCGACCGTTTGAGCTGACCGCACCCGCCACCGTCGAGGACGCGCTGGGCAGCGCGGGCACCTATCTCGCGGGCGGCACCACCCTCGTTGACCTGATGAAGCTCGACGTCCTCACGCCGCAGCAGGTGGTGGACATCAACGACCTGCCGCTGCGGGGCATCGACACCGCGGACGGCCTGCGCTTCGGTGCGCTGGAGCGGATGGGCGACATCGCCGCGCATCCCGGCGTGTACCCGGCGATCTCGCGCGCGCTGTTGCTCAGCGCGTCGCAGCAGCTGCGGAACATGGCGAGCATCGGCGGAAACCTGATGCAGCGCACGCGGTGCTCGTACTTCCGCGACGTCGCCATGCCGTGCAACAGGCGTTCGCCGGGCAGCGGCTGTTCGGCGATTTCCGGTGTCAACCGGATGCACGCGATCTTCGGCACCAGCGATTCCTGCGTGGCCACCCACGCCAGCGACGTCGCGGTCGCGCTGGTCGCGCTCGACGCGGAGGTCGTACTGGCCGGTGCCGAGGGCGCCCGGACGGTCGCGCTGACCGAGTTCTACCGGCAGCCGGGCGACACCCCGGAAATCGAGCACGACCTGCGTCCGGGCGAGCTGATCACCGAGGTGCGCGTGCCGCGGCTCGACTGGGCGGAGAACTCGACGTACGTCAAGATCCGCGACCGGCAGTCGTACGAGTTCGCGTTGTGCTCGGCGGCGGTCGCGCTCGACGTGCGCGACGGGAAGATCGCCGACGCCCGCGTGGCGGCGGGCGGAGTCGGGACGGTGCCGTGGCGGCTGCCCGCCGTGGAAGAGGCGCTCCGCGGCGCGGAGCTGACCGAAGAAGCCTTCGCTGCCGCCGCCGCGGTAGCCGTCGAGGGGGCAAAGCCGTTGCCCGGCAACGTGTTCAAACCTTCGCTGCTGAAGCGGACGATCGTCCGCGCGCTGCTCGAACTGACCGAAGGGAGCCGGGCATGAGCGCGCGGCTGGACGGTCCGCGGAAAGTCACCGGCCAGGCCGATTACGCGCTGGACCGCACGTTCCCCGGCATGCTGTACGGGTACATCGTGCTCAGCACGATCGCGCACGGCGAGATCACCGCGATGGACGTGACCGCGGCGAAGAGCGCGCCCGGGGTCGTGAGCGTCTACAGCCCGTTCGACCCGCTCGAGCTGCACCCGTACAAGTCCCAGCTGATGGGGGACCTGTGGCTGCCGCTGCACGACCGGGACGTGGTGTTCTACGGGCAGCCGATCGGGCTGGTCGTCGCGGAGACGTTCGAACAGGCACGGGACGCGGCGGGGCTGATCGAGGTCTCCTACCAGGAAAAGCCCGCGCTGACGTCGATGGAGGACGGGCTCGCGACGGCGGAGGACGCACCGGAGAGCCGGGGCAGCGCGCCGTCGATCGAGGTGCTCGCCGACGGCGTCGAGTCCATCGCGGACGCATTGGCGCGGAGTTCGGTCGTCGTTTCGGAGACCTACCGCACCGCGACGCAGAACCACGCCGCGATGGAACCGCATTCGGCGGTCGCGAAGTGGGACGGCGGCGAGCTCACGCTTTACAGCGGAAACCAGGCCAGTTACCTGCAAGCCATGGAAATGGCCGGGGTGCTGGGCATCGAGCCGTCGGCCGTGCACGCGGTGAACCCGTATGTGGGCGGCGCGTTCGGCGGCAAGGCGGGCACCTCGGCTCCGGGGATGCTGGCCGCGGCCGCAGCCAAGGCGCTCGACCGTCCGGTGAAGTGTGCGCTCACCCGGGAGCAGGTGTTCACGGCGACGGCGAACCGGCCGGCCACGGTGCAGAAGATCGCACTGGGCGCGGATCGCGACGGCACGCTGATCGCGGTGCAGCACGACTCCTGGTCGGCCACGTCGATGAGCCGGTCCTTTGTGGAGCCGACCTCGCACGGCACCTCGCGCGAGTGGTACGCGACGCAGAACCTGTCGATCAGCCAGAAAATGGTGCCGCTGCACATCCCGCCGGGCACATTCATGCGCGCGCCCGGGGAGGCGTCGGGTTCGTTCGCGCTCGAAAGCGCCATCGACGAGCTCGCGATCGCACTGGAGATGGACCCGATCGAACTGCGGAAGCGCAACAGTTCGCTCGCTCCTCCCGGCGTCGATCTGCAGTGGTCGAGCAAGCACCTCGACGAGTGCTACGAGATCGGGGCGCAGCGATTCGGCTGGGCGAACCGCTCGCCGCGCGGGCACGTCGACGGGGACTGGCTCGTCGGCATGGGCACGGCGACCGCCATGTTCCCGGGGCTGCGCTTCCCGGCGACGGTCGAGATCGTGCTCAACGCGGACGGGACCGCGGACGTGTCCACTGGCGGGGCCGACCCGGGCACTGGGCTGCTCACCGTACTGGCCACGATCGGGGCCGAATCCCTCGACATCGACCCGGAACGCGTCACCCCGCACCTCGGCGACTCCCGGTTCGCGCCGGGCGGCATGTCCGGCGGCTCGACCGCCACGGCGAGCACCGGCACCGCGATCATGCTCGCGGCCACCGAACTGCTCGACGAGTTGGTGGCGCTCGCCGCCGAGCCGGGCGCGCCGTTCGAGGGCGAGGTCGTCACGTACGCCGAGGGCTTGCTGCACGGCAACCACGGCACGATGCCGTTCGGCGACCTGCTGCGCGCGATCGGCCGGGAATCCTTGTCCGCCAAGGGATCGTCGGCTCCGGGCGAGGAGATGACGAAGCATTCGTTCAGCTCGTTCGGCGCGCAGTTCTGCGAGGTCCGAGTGCACCGGCTGACCCGCGAGGTCCGGGTGTCGAGGATGCTGGGCGTCTTCGACGGCGGCCGGATCATCAACCCGACGCAGGCGCGGAGCCAGCTGTCCGGCGGCATGATCTGGGGCGTGTCCGCGGCCTTGCACGAGGGACTGGAAGTGGAGCCGAGCGGACGCCCCGCGAACGCGGACTTCGCGAGCTACCTGCTGCCGGTCAACGCCGACATCCCGGAGATCGACGTCCAGTTCGTCGAGTACCCGGACACGCTGCACAACGCGGTCGGAGCCCGCGGAGTCGGCGAGATCGGCGCGGTGGGCATGGCAGCCGCGGTGGCGAACGCGGTGTGCAACGCGACCGGGATCCGGGTGCGGAGCATTCCGATCATGATCGAGGATTTGCTGGTGGAGTGACCGAGAGGGGGCGTCCGGATGCGGGCGTCCCCTCCCTGGTCGCCCGGTGGGGCTTGGTGGGTGGTGTGCCGAGGTCCGGCGTGCGAATACCTCGACGCCGTGGCGGGCTCTCGCATGCTGGCGTCTGCCGGGGTGTGCGCTGGCGCGGCGCGGTTGGCGGCGCTGGAGTGCGTGCTGGTAGCGGCTAGCCGACGCATGACGCGTTCGCTGCGCCCGGCACCGTAAAACGCCAGTCTCGAAGCGAACGCAGTTCTGGCCCGGGGTGCGGAACTGCTCCGCGGGCCCATTCGCCTTTTGCCCGCAGTCGGAAATATGTTCTCAGCTGTGCGGCGGGTGGTCTGCCCTCGGCTGGTGCGGACGCGTTCTCCGCAGATCGGCGACCAGATTCCGAGCGCACTCTCCCCGCCGGGAAAATGCGCTCGTGCCTCAGCCCGCAAGCAGTATGTCTGGCTTCGCGGGCACTTTTCGCAGAGTCTGGCCGTGGCTCCGAGGCTGAGCCTGATCAGCCGGGCAGCTGAGCCCCGTCCGGAAAGTCGGTGGACCGGCTCAGCTCCGCCCATTCCTCGATCTCCTTGTCGACCGCCGCGCGGCCGTTCGCGATGAGGCGGAGGGCGTCGGAGCCGAGGACCAGGTGCGCGGGCGGGTTCGGGACGTCGAGGATGTGCAGCACGGCCTCGGCGGCCTTGCGCGGGTTGCCGAGCTGTTTGCCGCTGGCCGCTAGGCGGTGGTCGCGGATCGGGTTCATCACCTGGTCGTAGTCCGGCACCGAACGCTCGGTGCGGACCATCGACCGGCCCGCCCAGTCGGTGCGGAACGATCCCGGCGCGATCGCGGTGACGTGCACGCCGAACGGAGCGACCTCCTTGCCGACCGTTTCGAGAATGCCTTCGACGGCGTACTTGCTGCCTTGATAGAAGGACGTGCCCGGCACGGTGATCAGCCCGGCCATCGAGGTGACGCCGAGGATGTGCCCGCGCCGCCGCTGCCGCAGGTACGGCAGCACCGCCTTCACCGTCGCGACGACGCCGAACACGTTCACCTCGAACTGCGCGCGCAGTTCGGCCATCGTCGACTCTTCGAAAACGCCCTCGTGGCCGTACCCGGCGTTGGCGATGACGACGTCGATCGGGCCCACTCCGGCCTCGATCTCGTCGACGGTCCGGAACACCGCGTCGTCATCGGTGACATCGAGGATGCGCGCGAGCGATTTCCCCGGCTGGAGCTGTTCGAACTCCGCGGCGTCGGCCTGCTTGCGGACGGTGCCGACGACGGTGTGGCCGGCTTGGAGCGCGGCCTCGGCGAACGCCCGGCCGAGGCCCGAGCTGGCGCCGGTGATCAGGAAGAGCTTGGTCATGAAGCGAACTCTACACTGTGTTGAGAAAAATCTGCACTGCGTCAAAAATAGTCGGCGTGATAGAACGGGCAGGTGGAAGAGCACGACACCCGCCCGCGCCGCCGGACCGCTCCGACCAAGGGCGACCTGCGCGAACGCGCGATTCTCGACGCGGCGGAGCAGCAGTTGAACTCGACCGGCGGGGCATGCATGACCGTCGCGACGATCGCGCAAGAGGCCGGGATCACCCGGGGTGCGCTCTACTTCTACTTCGGGTCCAAGAACGAGGTGCTCGCCGCGCTGGTCGAGCGGACGGTGGCCAAGCTGCGCGCCGAGGTCGACGCGGTGGACGCGGCCGCTTCGGCTCCTGGCGAGGCGGTCCGGCGGGGGATCGGGCAGACCGCGCGGATGTGGCGCGAGCACGGCACGGTGATGCGCACGGCGGTCGAACTCTCCCCGTCGGTTCCGGCGATCGACCAGGCGTGGCGCTCCGCGGTGGTCGCGCTCGCCGACACCATGCGAGGCGTCGCCGAGCGCGCCGGGCTGCCGTCCGGAACCGCGGCGGAGGTTGCCTCGGCGTTGGTCTGGATGACCGAACGCGTCTTCTACCAGGCGTTTGCCGCGGGCAGCTCGCTGGACGACGCGGCGGCGACGCTGACCCGAGTCTGGCTGTCAGCGCTCGGTCTCCCGGTCTAGCTCACCGCGACGGCGACCTTGCCCGTGGGCGGCCGCCAGCAGGACCGCCTTCGACCAGCACCTCCCACGCCGCCCGGCTCGAAATCGCCCGCACGAGGATCCGATGAGTTTCCCCGGCAAGCGGGCCTGGTCATCGCCACCCGGCGCGGCAAACGGACCTGCTGCCGCCGCGACGAGGAGAACAGCGCCCGTCTCCTGGAAACCCTGCGCGACGTGTTCTAGGCCGGGGTTGCGAGGCCGGTCGAGGTCGTGCCCGCGCGGACCAGGCGGGGGCGACATTGGGGCAACGATGGCTCTCCGCGGAACTTCCGGGCAACGGGATTCGGTGCTTCACGTCTTTGGGGGCAGAGATTCGCCAAAAGACACGGGGAGCACGAAATGGGATTCACCGCGATGAAGTCGATGAAGCTGGTCCTGGCCGGCGGGGCGGTCGCCGCGACCGCTTTGCTTTCCGCATGCAGCGGAAACAATGTCGACGGAAATGGTTCCGCGGCGAAGAGCGTTTCCGACGCGGCGGCGGTCAAGCAGAACACCCAGGGCGGTTCGGCCGGTGCGGCGGGCACCGCGGCCACGTCGAACGGCGATGTGAACTGCAGCAAGCACGGCGGGCAGGTCGGCCCGGCGGGCGGCAAGCAAATGGATCTGATCGCGGTGCAAAGCGCCAACGGAACCATTCCCGGCTGCACCGAAGCATTCAATGTGATGACGAAGTACTACGAATTGGCTCCGTCGCAGGGCGAAGGCCCGGGTCACCGGGTTCTCGGCATTGAAGGGCACTGGGACTGTGCCTTGGGCGCGGAAGAGGAATTCGCTCAGGGCGTGGTGAACTGCGGCAAGGACGGCGGCACCGAGTTCATGATCAAGACCGCGCCGACCGGGGGCGCGGGCCAGCAGCCCGCCGCGCCGACGCGCCGCTTCCCGAACACGACGCAGACCGTGCAGTTCACCGGATTCGACCGTTCGGTCAACATGGCCCAGTTCCAGCTGGTCACCTGGAAGAAGGGCGGCCCGGACGACGGCCAGTTCGTGCCTGGCGACGCCAAGACCTACCGGCTCCCGGTGAGCAAGACCGCGCAGGTCTTCGGCGCGGCCGAACTGTGCCCGGGCGGCGAGGTCGCCCTCGACCCGCAGGGCCGCGGCACGAACCCGTGCACCGAGCAGGCCCTGATGGAGGCGCTGACCGGCGCGAAGCAGCTGCACGCCGAAATCCACGTCGACAAGAACGACAACATCGACGTCGTCAAGGAGCTCTACCGCCCCTGAGCGGACAGTTGACGCGAACCGGCGGCCGGGTATTCCTGGCCGCCGGTTCACGTTACGCGTCGAGTTTCTGTTGCCCGGCGTCGAAACTGCGCAACGCGGCGCCGACGGCCGCGGCGACAGTGATCTCGTAGACCTCGTCTTCCTGGTATTTCGTCTTCAGCTCAGCGAAATCGGCGTCAGTGAGCCGATAAGACGCGTCGCGGACCTTCTCCGTGAAGGGTTGCAACGGCGCGGGCAGGCCGTCCCCAGTGGCTGCCGCTGTGCGAAGCGCCGGGTCGGTCACCGCGGGCGCGGTGAACACGGAGTACCGCATGTTCTCCACCGGATCCTCGTGCTCGTCAGCCGGGCCGCCGGCGAGCAGGAAACCGGGGAACCGGTACCCGAACCGGTGCAGCGCCCGGGTTCCGCTCTCCAGCTGCCCTTCGCGAAGCACAAACCCGAACGCGTTCGCGAGCCGGTTCACGACGTTCCACACCAGATTCACCCGCAGCGCTTCCCGGATCGCCGCCTGCGGAAGATCCGGCAGGGCGATCTGGTCCGGGTTCAGCGTGACGGTCTCCAGGAACGCCTGAATCGTGCGCACCTCGGGCCGCGCCGCGTCCGGTCGCGACGGGTCGATCTCGCCTTGTCCGGCGATCCGGGTCAGCTCCGCGTGCGAGTCGACGCAGAACGGGCACTCGTGCAGCACCGCCGTGGACATGGCGAGGAATTCGCGTTCCCCGGCGGTCCAGTACGACGGACCGCGCATCGCCGGGGCGGTGAGATCCAGCAGCGGCCGGGTGAGGAAGCCGGGACGGTACAGCAGCATCTTCACGATGTCCGGCGGCTGTTTCGACGTGATCGACAGGAACAGCTTGGCCCGCAGGCGATGCCCGTTGTCGAGAATGGACAGTCTCATCAGGACTCCAAGGTGGCTAAGCGGCCCGCGAGGAATCGCCGGTCGGCTGGGTTGACAGCGAGTTCGTGGGCGCGCCGGTACGCGGTCATCGCCTCGGCGGTACGGCCGAGGCGGCGCAACAGGTCGGCGCGCGCGGCGTGCATCAGGTGATACCGGTCAAGTCCGTCGATCCCGTCGATGAGCGCCAGTCCTTTCTCCGGGCTGGTGGCCATGGCGACCGCGACGGCGTGGTTCAACGCGACGACCGGAGACGGATTCATTTCGGACAATCGCTGATACAGCCCGGCGATCGCTGCCCAGTCGGTGTCCGCTGCGGAACGAGCTTGCGCGTGCTGGACGGCAATCGCGGCTTGCACCTGATACGGCCCAGGATTCTCGAAGCGCAGCGCACGGTCCAGCAGCCCGATCGCTTCGGCGAGTTCACCCTGGTCCCAGCGACTTCGGTCCTGGTCTTCGAGCAACACGACGTCGCCGCTGGAGGTGTAGCGAGCGGCGGTGCGCGAATCGTGCACGAGCAGGAGCGAAACCAGGCCGAGCGCCTCGGGCTCGTCCGGCATGAGCGTCGCGACCAGCTTCGCCAGCCGGATCGCTTCCTGTTGCAGCTCCCGGTGTTCCGGCGCGGTGTAGCCTTGCGTGAAGATCAAGTACAAAACCGCCAAGACCCCGGACAACCGCTCGGACAGCAGATGATCGGCCGGCACGGCGAGGCTGATCCCGGCGTCGCGGATCTTGCGTTTCGCCCGCACCAGCCGCTGCGCCAGCGTCGCCTCGCTGACCAGGAACGTCCGCGCGATCTGCCCCGCGGTCAGCCCGGCCACCGCTTGCAGGGTCAACGCGACGCGCGCTTCCTCGGCGAGCGCGGGGTGGCAGCAGGTGAACACGAGGCTGAGCCGTTCGTCGCCGATCGCGAGCAGGCTGTCCTCGGACGGTTCCACCGCGACCTCCGGCTGTTCCCCGAGCCGAGCGAGCTTCTCCAGGCCGCGGCGGGCGCGCCGGAGCCGGTCGATCGCGCTGTTGCGGGCGGCGGTCAGCAGCCACGCGACGGGGTCGTCCGGCGGCTCGTCGCCCCAGTTGCGCAGGGCGAGCGCGCACGCGTCCTGGAGCGCGTCCTCGGCGAGTTCGAAGTCGCCGAGGACGCGCACCAGCGCCGCGAGCATCCGGGCCCGGTGCTCGCGATAAACCTCCCGCAGCAGCGGCGAGGTCATGCCTGGCTGGTCAGCCCTGGCACGCCCGCGACCGGGCGCACCTCGACGGTGCCGACCGCGGCCATCGGGCACAGCGCGGCGAGTTCGAGGGCTTCGTCGAGATCGCGGCAGTCGAGGACGTAGACGCCGCCGAGATGCTCGTGGGTCTCCAGGAACGGCCCGTCGGTGATCAGCGTCTTCCCGTCGCGGACGCTGACCGTGGTGGCGGTGTGCTCGCCTTGCAGCGGATGCCCGGACACGAACGCCCCGCGCCGGCGGCACTCGTCGGCAAACGCGTTCACCCTGGCCAGCGCGTCCGGGAAGGCCGGATCGCCGGGTTCCGGGCGGTCGCAGTTGTAGATCACCAGCAGGTACAGCATGTGTCCTCCGAGGGCCGGTTCCGGCGAGTTCGTTAGTGGAAGACGAACGCGTCGACCGTAACTCGACAGCGCGAGCCGGGCTTCTCGGAAATTCCCGGAGAACGGAGAACGGCGGGCCCGGGGGAGCCCGCCGTTCTCGTGAGGAGGGGATCAGCCCTTCTGCCACAACGCCGGCGCGTTGGGCGGTTCCCAGCCCGGCTGGGCGGTGTGGCCTTGCAGGCACACGTAGCTGACCCCGTTGAACGTGACGCGGGTGCCCGCGGGGTACGACTTGCCCGCGGTCCAGGACGTCCCGCCGGGCTGGCCGGTCGGCGACGTCGGGCTCGTCGAGGGCCCGCCGGTCGGCGTCTGCTGGACGTTGAGCACGAAGTCGAACGCGGCCTCCTTGGCGTTGTTCGGGGCGTCTCGGACGGTCATGAGCAGCCGCGAGTCGAAGATGGTGTCGGTGTTGTTCCGCGGCTCGCCCGGGAAGTACAGCTGCGTCGTCAGGATCGGCTCCCCGGGAGCCTGCACCTTGACGTGGATGTGCCGCGTCCGGCCGGGGTAGAGGCCGGGCACGATCGTGGTCAGCTTGAACTCGCCGAGGTCGTTCGTGTACTGGTGGCCGCGGAAGGTGTAGCCGACGTTGTCGTACGCGCCGTTCACGTCCGCCTGCCAGAAGTCCAGCAGCGCGCGGCCGACGGGCTGACAGGACAGCCCGAACACGTATCCGCTCACGGTGAGCCGCTGGCCCGGGGTGTTGGCGTCGACGAGCACGCTGCGTTCGGGGGAGTCCGGCTTGAAGTACGGGCCTTCGGTCTGGTCGATCGTCGGCTCGTCGCCGTCGTGGCAGTACGGGGTCGGCTCGACCTTCTGCCCGCCGGCGAAATTCGTGCGGGCCAGGGCGGGACCGCCGACGAGTGCGACCGGCGCGGCGACTCCGGCGGCCAGTGCGGCCTTCAGCACTGCCTTGCGGCTGAACTTTCTGTCTTCGTCCATGCCTGCTCCTCGGTGGGGGCTCGGGATTCCCCTCGACGGTAGGGAGGAGATCAGCCCGCAGCGATGGACGGAGTCATGCAGTCGTGGTGAATCTTCGGGGCGGTGTCGCCGGTGCGGCGGAATCCGCCGGGGCTCAATCCGGTTTCGCGCCGGAAGAACCGACAAAAGTAGGCCGGATCGGCGAATCCGACGCGGCTGGCCACCTGCCGCACGGACAGATTCGTCCGCAGCAGGAACCGTTTCGCCTCCTGGGTCCGCGCCTCGCGCACCAATTCCGCCGCGGTACGCCCGGTTGCCGCCTTGACTGCCTCGGTGAGGTAGCCGGGAGTGACGCCGAGCCGTTCCGCGTGCGCACGCACCGACCACAGTCCCAGCTCGGATTTTTCGGCCTGCTGCGCGAATTCCGCCGCTACCGCGCGGGCGCGGGCCGGGGCCGGCGCGGGCGGAATCCCGGGAAGCCGGCCGGCGCGCACGATCAGCACGTGCAGCAGTGCGCGCAGCACGGATTCGCCGTCCTCGCCGCCGCGGCGGAATTCCTCCTCGAGTTCGGCGATCAGCCGCGCGGTCCGGTCGTGCTCGGCTCGGTCCAGTCGCAGCCACGGCCGTTCGCGCAGCCTGCGCAGGGTTTCGCGGTCGGCTGGATGGTCGAACAGGAAATCGTCGGTGAACAGCACGACCGATCCGGCGAGTTCGCTCGCCTCCCAGTGGTGCACCTGGCCCGGCGTGACGACGCCGAGGTGCGGCGGGCTCAGCTCCCATCGCGTCAGGTCGACCACGTGCGCGCCGGTCCCTCCGGTGACGAGCACGATTTCGTAGAAAGTGTGCCGGTGCGGGAATTCCGCCCTCGACAGCGGGCCCACCGCGTCGAAAGACCCGACCGCGAACGGCACCGCGTCGGGCGCGGGCACCTCAAGCCGGTGCAGCGGAAGTTCACCGGTCTTGACCGGTCGGCAGCACATTCCCGGGGGCACCGTCGTCCCTCGCATCAGTCCGTCCTTTTCGCCGGTTTCGGAACGAAAAGTCTAGACCAATTTCCGGGCGGACACCTCCGACGGAAGTATCAGTACTGTGCCGGATGGTTACTGATCCGACCACAGTCACGGCCTATGACTTCGCTGCGACGGTTACGTGCCGCTTCGGGGGCGGCCTGCTTTTGGCCGGATCAGTAACTCGGCGGAGTGACGCTCACGAGGAACCGGGCGGTGGTCCGGCCGTCGTTGCGGAAGCGGTGCGGGATGGTCGAATCGAAATGGCAGCTGTCGCCGGTCTTGAGCACGTGCGTCTGCTCGCCGACCTGGACGGTCAGCCGTCCGGCGATCACCACCACGCATTCCTCGGACGGATGCGAACGCAGTTCGTCGGACGAGGCGCCGCCGGGTTCGAGCACGCCTTCGAGCACCTCGAGCTTCGCGCCGCCGGGCGACGCGCGGGTGTAGGTGATCGCGTGGTGCGGCGAGGAGATCCGGTACCGGTCGTCGTGCCGGATCACTGCGACGGTTTCCTCTTCCGGCTCCTGGAACAGGCTGAACAGCGGGATGTCGAGCACCTCGGCGATCCGCCGCATGGTTTCCAGGCTGGGGTCGGTGACGCCCCGCTCGACCTGGCTGATCAACCCGGTCGACACTCCCGCCTGGTCGGCAAGCTGGCGCACGGTCAGCCCGCGCAGGGTGCGGAACTCGCGGATCCTCGTCACGGTCACCCGATCATTATCATCAAACGGCGCTCCGGTGCAGGTCACCGGCCTCCGCGGGTCCCGCTGGGCGGTCCCCCGCCCCGACCTCGACCGCGGCTCGCGACGGCGGCCGGGTCACCAGGCTGACCGCCACCGTCACGATCAGGTTGACGACGAGCGCGGGCAATCCGACGACGGTTCCGGGTGGCATCGTGTGCGCGACGAGCGAGCCGAGCGCGGGCACGCCGACGATCAGCCCGCCGCACAACGCACCCGCCGCCAGCCCTGGCGCGGTGACCCGGCGCCACAGCATCGAAAGGAACAGCGCGGGAGCCAGCTGTCCGACGGCGCTGTACACGTTCGTCATGATGCTCAACAGTTTTTCGTTGCTGTGCGCGACAAGAAGTACGGAAAGCGCAGTGAAAACGAGAACGCCCACGCGCATCGCAGTCAGCGACGAGGCCCATTTCGTCGACCGGGCCCCGAGCACGTTGCGGGTGAACAGACTGCTGGCCGCGAGCACGAGCACCGCGGTCGGCACCAGCGCGACGAGAATGCCCGCGCCGCCGAGCAGTCCGATGACCCATTCCGGATATTTCTCGCGCACGAAAATCAGCAGCGACGCGTTGGCCTGTTTGTCGGTCAGCTTCGGCAGCGCGAGCACCGCGGCGAGCGCGATCATCACGATCAGGACGTAGAACAGCGAATACAGTGGCTGGACCACCTGATTGCGGCGGATCGTCGCGACGTCCTTCGCGCTGTACGAGACCTGGAACATGTGCGGCAGCGCGAACGAGCCCAGCGGCGTGAGCAGCAGGAAGCTCATCCACCACCACGTGTTCGTCGCGGTCGAGCCATGGAGTCCGGGCAAGGTCGCGCCGCTCGGATGCGCTTGCTTCATCGCGTCGAACACGCCGAGCGGACCGCTCACCCCGGCCGCGTTCGCCGCGCCGATCGCGACCACGAGCAGGATCGCGATCAGCAGCACGTCCTTGACGATCGCGGTGAACGCGGCGCTGCGCATCCCGCCGACCAGCACGAATCCCGCGACCAGCACGCCACCGGCGATGACGTAGACCAGCGACGGAACCTCGCTGCCGAACAGGCTCGCCAGGATCAGGCTGAGCCCGGTCAACTGCACCTGCGCGTACAGCAGCAGCGCGACGATGCCGAAGACGGCGACCAGGCCGCCGAACCAGCGGGCTTCGAAGCGGGTGGTGAAGTAATCGGCCATGGTGACCAGGCCGTGCTGTTTGCCCGCGCGCCAGATCTTCGGCACCACCCAGTAGCCGACGGCCGCGGTCAGCACGACCGTGCCGAGGACGTAGAACCCGGGCGCGCCGTTGCTGAACACCCCTTGCGACGCGCCGAGCAGCGCGAACGTGGTGAACGTTTCGCCGACCAGCAGGAACCAGAACAGCCAGGTGCCGAACCGGCGTCCGCCCACGGACCATTCCTGCAGATTCATCGCCCGGCCGCGCGCGGCGGCGACGGTGCCCCAGACGATCGAACCGACCGCGATGAGAAGAGCGAGCGCCAGTGCCATCGCGCTACACCCGGTCCAGGTCGCCGCGGCGGCGGTCGATCGCGTAGACGAGGCCGATCGCGCCCGAACCGACCAGCACGCCCGCGGTCATCCACACCAGCAGGAAGGGGATCGAGCCGAAGACGTAGCCGATCCGGTTGACCAGCGGGATCGCCGCGACGCACCACGCGAACGGGACGACGAGCAGAAGCCAATGCCAGCGGCGCTTTCTGGGTGGGGCCATGATCGCTCCTCAGCTGCCCGGGTCACCATGTTCAGCCTGGATGAATTCGCATCAGTGTGAGCGATGAGTTGTGTCGCGTCAATGACGACAATCGGGGCAACGCGAGAGAGGCTTGCGCAGTGGAAGTGCTCGCTGTTCACTGTGGCTGACGGCAGCTCTCGCGGAGGTGACTCGTGGATCCCGACCGGTTCCGTGCCCAGTTCCCCAGTTTGGCCGACACCACGCACCTGGCTTCGTGCAGCCAGGGCGCGGTTTCCGTGCAGGTCGCCGCTGCGTTGGGGGAGCTGGCGTATTCGCTGCGCGACCAGGGCGCGCCGTGGGGCCCGTGGATGGCCGAAGTCGAGCGCTTGCGCACTGCCGCGGCGGGTTTTCTGCACGCGCGACCGGACGAAATCGCTTTGGTGCCCTCCGCGTCGCACGCTGCTTTCCAGGCGGTCAACGCGGTCGGCTTCGACGACGGCGGCGTGATTGTGTCGATGGCGGCGGAATTTCCGAGCGTCGGGCAGGTGCTGCACGCGCAACGTCCGGCGCGCGAGCAGATGCGGTGGGTCAGCCAGGACGCGATGCGTTCGCTTGGCGTGATCGAGGCTTACCGCGCCCAGATCGACTCGTCGACTCGGCTCGTGTCGATCCCCTTTGCCTTGTACACCAACGGTTCCTTGCAACCAGTAAACGAGATCGCCAAGCACGCGCGAGCCGTCGGCGCCCGAGTTCTGGTCGATGCCTACCAGGCCGTCGGCGTCGTCCCCGTCGACGTCGCGCACCTGGACTGCGACTACCTGGTCACCGGCACCCTCAAGTATTTGCTTGGCCTGCCCGGAATCGCGGTGCTGTTCGCCCGCTCCGGAGTCGAAGACCACCAGCCGCCGCGGATGACCGGCTGGTTCGGCCGCGTCGACCCGTTCGACTTCGACCCCGCTCTCCTCGACGTGCCAGCCACTGCCCGTCGCTTCGAGTCCGGCACTCCCGGAATCCCCGCCGCCTACGCCGCCCGAGCAGGCATCGAAGTCCTCAGCCAACTCGACCCCGAGGCGGCTTGGGCGCATGTTGCACGCCTGGTCGCGGAAACGACCGAACGCCTCGCCGCCGCAGGCGAAACCCTGAACGGACCCGCTCCCGACGCTCGTCCCGGTCCACAAGTCGCATTGGCCGACGCCGATCCCGTTGCGCTGGCGGACTTCCTGGCCGCGCGCCGGATCGTCACCGCGCCACGCGGGTCGAACCTCCGGATCTCCTTCCACTGCTACAACACCACCGACGACATCGACCGCCTGTGCACGGCGCTCGCGGAATACCGGAGGCACGCATGATCCTCACCGCCGCACGGCTCTTGACCGATGCGTCCGCCCCGCTGATCCACGATGCCGCTGTCGCCGTCTCGAACGGCGTGATCACCTATGCCGGACCGCGGAATTCCGCTCCGGACGGCCCGGTGACCGCTCTGGGCGACGTCACCCTGATGCCCGGATTGATCGACTGTCACGTCCACCTTTGCCAAGACCCGGGTTCCGGCGAAGTCACCCTGGAAATGTCCAGCGATCACGACGCACTGAGCCGCCGGATGACCGCCAACGCGCAGCGATTGCTGGACGCCGGAGTCACCACCGCACGCGACCTCGGCGCACCCGGCACGCTGGGCACCCGCGTCCGGGACCTGCTCGCCGCCACCCCGAACGCCACCCCGCGAATCCTCGCCGCGAACGCCCCGATCACCGTCACCGGCGGCCACGCCGCGTCCATGGGCGGCATCGCGGACGGCGTCGACCAGGTCCGCGCGATGGTGAAACAACACGCGGAGGACGGCGTCGACCTGATCAAAGTCATGACCACCGGCGGTTTCATGACTCCCGGCAGCCATCCGTCGGAAGCGCGCTACACCGTGGCCGAGCTGACCGCTTTGGTCGCCGAAGCACACGCTCGTTCATTGCCGGTGACGACACACGCGCTGGGCGTCGAAGGCATCGAACGAGCCGTAATCGCCGGAGTCGACTGCATCGAACACTGCGGCTGGGTCACCCGTACTGGCACGGAATTCGATCCGCGAATCGCCGAGATGATCGTTTCACGGGGAATCGCCGTGAGCCCGACCATGAACACCGCCTGCACCGCAGCGGACTACATGTGCCCGTGGGACGAACGCGACGCCGTCGTCGGCAACCTGCGCGCGCTGATCTCCTTGGGAGCCATCATCGTCGCCGGAACCGACGCCGGAATCCCGCTGGTGCACTTCGAACGCTACGCCGACTGCCTGGACACCTTCGCCGAAGCCGGAATGACGCCGCGCCAAGCGATCGCCAGCGCCACCTCAGTCGCCGCCGACGTATGCGGCCTGGCAGACGCAACCGGCCGGTTGGCCCCCGGCCTCCGCGCGGACGTCATCGCGGTGGACGGCGATCCGACCGAGTCGCTGGCCTCTCTGCACCACCCGCGTTTCGTTCTGGCCGACGGTCTTCAGCACGAAATCCGCAACACCGACCTGGGCACCGGCGATTCGGCCGCGCGGGAGCGAATCCGCCGGAACCTCGAACAGGGCGCCGGACGATGACAGACTGAGGACACGCTGACCGGGAAGGGATCCGATGCTTTTCGACTGGACACCACAGGCGGTCGTCTTCGACTGCGACGGCCTGCTGATGGACACCGAACCCTGCTGGTCAGTCGCCGAAACGGAGCTTTTCGCCCGCCGCGGCCTCCCGTTCGGGCCGGAGCAGAAGGCGCTGGTCATCGGCAAATCGGTCGCCGCGGCGGCCGACACCATGGCCGACGTGTTCGGCGAACCCGGCAGCGGCCCCGCGATCGCGGACGAGCTGCTGGCCATGGTGACCGACGTGGTGTCCGCCAAAGCCGAAGCGATGCCCGGTGCCCACGAGCTGGTCGATCTGGCCGCGGCCGCGGTGCCGGTCGCCGTGGCCAGCAACTCGCCCCGCGCGCTGCTGGAAGCCGCGTTGGAGCGAGGCGGCTTCGAGTTCTCGATCAGCGTGGCCGGCGACGAGGTCACTGCGCCGAAGCCGGCTCCGGAGATCTACCTGACGTCCTGTGCCCGGCTGGGCGTGGCTCCGGCGTCGGCCCTCGCGTTCGAGGACTCGATGACCGGCCTGCGGTCGGCCCGCGCCGCCGGCGTGCCCGTGGTCGGCGTCCCGACCTTGTCCGGCACCGAATTTCCCGCCGACGTCGTGGTCTCGTCCCTGCGAGACGCGGGTCTCCTCGCCTGGCTCCGGCGCTGGCGACAACCACGCCTCCCGCCCGCGTGAAGACCCGCCCGTCTCGTGATTGACTGGCCGGCATGGCCGTACTTCCGCATCCGAGCGTCCGGGGTCCGCAGTGACCTCCGAATCGGCTGCGGCCACCCGTCCGCGCAATCGCAAGCAGCTCATCGTCGAAGCGGCGGGCCGCGCCTTCAGCGAGCGGGGCTACCACGCGGCGTCCATGGAGGAGATCGCCGCCGCCGTCGGCATCACTGCGGCGGCGCTGTACCGGCATTTCCCGAACAAGTACGCCCTCTTCACCGAGTGCGCCAACGTGATGGCAGACCGCCTCGTCGCCGCCCTCGACGCGGTGCCTTCTGCCGCACCAGCCGAAGCCGTATTCCGTCCACTGGCCCAGGTCACGGTCGCCCACCGCGAGTCCGGCGGCCTGTACCGCTGGGAAGCCCGCTATCTCGACCGAGCGGATCGTCGCGTCCTGAGCGCGAAATTCGCCCAAGTCGTCGCGCGCGTGACCGACGTGGTGCAGCCGTCCCCGGACGCGGGCCTCCGCGCCGTAGCCGCACTCGGCGCGATCGGCTCGATCACTATGCACCGCACATCGATCGCCCACCACCGCGCGGAGAACTTGCTGACCGATTCTGCCCTCCGCCTCGCCACCGCAACGACCGCCCCGACCGCGCCCTCGGTGGAGTTGCCCGCCCAGCCCGTCGCCCGAACCCGCCGCGCGCAAATCCTCGCCGCCGCAGTGCCGTTGTTCGAACGCGACGGATTCGCGAACGTCACGAACGCACGTATCGCCGAAGCCGTGGGTTTGGTGCCTTCCGCGCTCTACCGCCATTTCCCGAACAAGGCCGAAATCCTGGCAGCCGCCTGCCTGCAAGCCGCAGGACTCCTGTCGCAAGCCGTAGAACAAAACCTCCACGGCACCACCGGCGCGCAAGCCCTGCCCGTACTGGCCGCGACCTATGTGGCGTACAGCTTCGAACACACCGCTCTGACCAACGTCGCCGCCGCCGAACTGGGCGGCCTTCCCGCCGCGTTGCAACGCCCGCTGATCCTGGCGCAACGCGAGCACATCGCGGTCTGGGAACAACAACTCCGGCTGGCCCGGCCGGAGTTGGACGCGCACCAAGCCCGCGTACTGGTGCACGCGGGCTTCGGCGCGGTAGTCGAAACCGGCCGGCGGCTGCGGTGGGAGGACACCCCCGGCCACCGCACCGCCGTCACCGCCTTCCTGCTGAGCGCGTTGGGACTCTAGGCGCCCGGCCGATTCGCCGCGGGGAGCGTGATCGGCGTCTGCGTGGGCGAGGTCCCGTTGTTGAGGTACAGCATCGAAATGCCGCGCACGAACTGATCGAAAAGGTAGAAACTGCCGGGCATGATCTTGGTCGCCCCTTCCCGGAACGCCACATAGGCAGGCCATTCGAGGCAGACCAACGCCGCCTGCGCGTAGTCGCGGGGGAGTCCGAGCCAATCGCCCATCTGGTCATTGAGCAGATACCGAACCAGTTCGTTGACGAACCCGGAATCGAGTCCGAGTGTCGGATTCTCGATATACCCGAGCAACGTCTTCGCCAGGCTGACCCCTTCCTCGGTCGGTCCGAGCACCGGCCACAACATCTGCTGCGCCTGCGCTTCCGCGTCCGCCCACGTCTGCGGGATGAACTGCTCCTGCACGCCGAGCAGATGCAGTGCGACCTGCCAGGCATGCAGATCCGCTTCCTGCTCCGCCGACGACAACGCGATGTTCCACTTGAGCATGTTGCTGCGCGCGAACGTCGCCACGGAATGGAACGTCCGCAAAATGTCCCCGTTGCTGATCGGCTTGGGCTGATCCGCGCCCGACTGATACTTCGCCGACGTCGGCAGCAAATTCCGCACCGCCGCGTGCACCAGCCGGGTCTTATTGGCCGTCACCACGAAATGCCCGTCCGGCGCCCAAGCTTTGGAATTGTGCAAGTCGTAGCCGAAGGTGAACGTCTTGGCGGCCCGCTGCTTCATGTCCGCGCCGCCAGCCGACCAGTAGACCGCCCTCGCCTCTCGCGGAATAACGGTGCTCATGATCCCGCTGCCGAGCGTCTCCGAGACGAACAGATAACTGCTCAACCGGGTATAAAGCTTCTCCGACGCGGCAAGCTTCGCCGGATCCGCCCACGACGGCAGCTTGTTGACCTGCTGCAGATACGCCACCAGGTAATCCGGCAGGCCGGCGGGCAACGGCGCGTTGTTGTCGATCCAGCTCTCCCAGGCTGTATTGACCGCCGCCACCTTGCCCTCGGCCAGCAACGCCTTGGCGACCGCGTCCGCGGTGTCGTCCCACACCTGGAACGGATCGGCCCCGGTTCCGCTCCCGGCGATGGACCCCTTGCCCGACCACGCCCACGCGGTGCCGGTGGTGCCCGCCATCCCCGCGATGCCCAACGCCGCGCCGAGGGTCAGCACCTTCCTTCTGCTGAGATTCTCCATGTACTTGTCTGCCTCTCTGGTAGGCGTCGTTGCCATCCCATCACCGGCCAGGGGCTGCTCGCCGCCCCCTGTCGACAGTCTCGGAAGAAGTGATTTCTCATTAACATAACGGCGCCGGTCGGCTGGTGGCAAGAGGTGTCGCCGCTCCGGATCACCGAGCCGGTGCGAGGACCTGCGGTTTCTGCCGAGGCCGAGGAACGGTCCCCGGCGAAGATCGACCGGCACCCGGGGCCGGGGCGGACGGGGCGAGCCGGGCTCAACCCCGCCGCTTCTTGCGGGCTTTCTTCGGAGACCGGGAAACCCCGGCCAGCGGATGCACGGTCGCGTGCCCTGGCCCGCGCCGGGTGAACACTTCCCGCAGCTCCGCGACGCCCGTTTCGTCGGGATGGCCGCAAGCAAGCAGGTTCGCGGTCAACCCGCGAGCTTCGTCGGGAGGAATCGTGGCGAGTGCGGCCGCGACCTCGTCGGGTCCGCCGACTTCGAGCAGGTGAATGAACTGCTCGACCATGCCGCGCAGGGTTTCCTCGTCGCTGAGGCTCTCCATCGCGAGCTCGCCGTTGTCGACGAGCAGTTGCACGGCGAGCGGTCCGAGCCGCTGGTCGTGGCGCAACTCCCGGAGCATCGCGGCACCGTCGGGAACAGCCTGAACGAGTACGTCGAGCATCGCCCGTGCGCGAGTGCGGAACGGGGAACGGCGGACAGCGTCCAGCAGCAGCGGCAGTCCGTGTTTCCGCCCGCCGTGGGCGGCTAGCCAGCCGGCCAGTTCCGTCTCCGCGGTCTCCGTGCTGTAGTGCTCGACGAGCAAGCCGAGCAATCCGTCGGGCTCAGCGCCGGCCAGCTCACCGACCAGCGGTGCGTGGCGACCGGCGGCGATCAGCCGGTCGCGGACCGCCCGGGTCGCCAACGGGGTCAGGGCCACCAGTTCGACGGTTCCGGAGGAAAGCGCGGCCCGCAGGCGGGCATCGGTGTCCGGCGGGAATCCGACAGGTCCGTCCGGGCCGAGATCGGCGTGGAACATCGGATCGGGTACGCCGGTCGTGAGCGTGACCGCGCCGATGTTCGCGAGCGTGGCGAACACCCGGCGCAAGTCCGCGCCGACTCCCTTCCGCCACTCGGTTTCGGTCGTCTCGTCCAGATCCGCGAACCAAACGGCTTCGACGAAGGACAGCCAGACGGTTTCCTGAAGCCGGACCACCGGCATCGGTAGCGGAAAGCCGTAAAGGGTGTTGAGAACGTCGGGCAGCACCACGTCGATGATGTCGCCGAACAACACGGTGTGCTCAGGCGCCCAGTGGTTTCCTTCAGTGACGAGTTCCGGGGAGGGAAGCGCGTCGAACGCCGCGGTCCAGAGGGCGAGACTGTCCCGGAGCAACCGCGCGTTCTTCGCGACGCGCACCAGCTTGCCCTTGACCACCCGGACGACGCGGATTTCTTTCGCCAGCTCGACCAGCCCGGCCAGCACATGCAGATCGGCGCTGCTCTGGGTCTGGTAGATCCGGTCGCCGATCGCCGGATCGATCTCGTCGCCGGTGTCCAGCAGATTCACCAGTTCGCGCGCGTCGGCCAGTTTCAGCTGACCGGTCGAGGTCAGCGCCCGGCCGTCGCCGACCCAGTCGACCAGTCCGCGCAACCGGGCGACGACCGGTGTCCGCTCCGCGATCGCCGCGAGTTCCGAGTCCGGGGGCAACGCCACCGGCAGTTGCGGCACCGCACGCTCCGGCTGGCCGCCGTCCAGCAGGTGCCGCGTCGCGATTTCTTCGAGTACCTGCTCGTCGTAGCTCACCTTGCCCGCGCGGACGTCGTCGAGAAAACGCTCCATGACCGCGTTGTCCGTGGGATCGAGGCCGCGCCGGAGCGCGTTCGTCACCCAGAACTTGGCCACGCCGAAATTCCGTTCGTCGGCCATCGCCGCGAGGAAACCAGAACTGGCTTTCGTCACCGCCGCGTCGAGGTCGGTGAGCGGATCGCCCGTGGGATCGGCCAGTCCGTTCGCGTGCAGCCAGCGCAGGAACAGCCGCAGATCCTCCGGGACGTGGCCCGCGTCGTCCGGGTCGGCCGACAGCGTTCGCGGCGTGTAGGACAACAGGAATTCCTCGACCAGGGCGGCGGTCCAGTATCCCAGCCGCCCGTCGATGCTCTGCTGCCGGAAATTCAGCGCGGATTCCGCCACCAGCGGATCGAGGCGCCCGAAATCGGCTGCGCAGCGACGGATCAGCAAGGCCTTGACCGCCTCGAACTCGTCGGCGTCCTCGGGCTCGAAATACATGCGCACGGCGGTTCAGAATCCTTGACGGAAGTCGGGGGCGAGCACGTGAACAGCGTAGGGGACAGCTCAGGCTTGCTGCCGGGGATGCGGCCCCACCCCAGGAACCCGCGTGATCTCCTCCGCGAGAAAGTCCCGCAAAAGCCGTACCCGGGTCAGCTCCGCCCGCTCCGGCACGACGAGCAGATTCAACGGCAACGGCGCACAGCCGTACCCCGGCAGCACCGCCTCCAGCACCCCGTCCCGCAGCAGGTCGTCCACCAGCCACCTCGGCACCGGCGCGATCCCGCGTCCGGCGAATCACGTCGTGCGCCGACAGATCTCCCGGCATCTCAGGCGTCCCACGCTGGGTGAGACAGTCGGGTGACGCGACCAGAATCTGGTGCGCCACCCCGAGCGGCCGCAGGCGCAGTTCGCTGTCCGGATGCCGGTCCTGGAAGTCGAAGATCAGCCGGCTCAGGTGCATGACCCCGAAGAAGGCCGAACACGAGATCCGCACTTTCCCGGACGCGCCGGTCTTGGCGTCCTCGACCTCCTGCCTCGCCTGCTCGTGACCGCTGCGTCGCCGCATTCAGCTCGGCTCGTGCCGAAAACGGCTGGCCAACGCTGTGCTCAGGCGCAGCAGCCCTCCGGCCGGGCGTCGTGGCCGGTTTCCGAGTTGCAGCACGTTGCCGCGGTGGTGAGTGCGGCGCTGTCAGTGCCGAAGGTCTGCGAATCGGCCTTGACCGTGTAGACCTCCCAGGCTTCCTGGCCAGGGCCGTGCACCCACACCTTGTCCTGGACCGCGTAACAGCAGGTCGTGTCGTCTTCGGTCAGCGTCTCCAGGCCCTCGCCGGTGAGGCGCTTGCTGGCCTCGTTGACCTGGTCGGTCGACTCCGCCTCGACTCCGAGATGGTCCATGACCGTCGCCTGGCCCGGCTCGCCTTCCAGGAGCACGAGCTTGAGCGCGGGCTCGGCGATGGCGAAGTTGGCATACCCGGGCCGGAGTTTCGCCGGTTCGGCGCCGAACAGTTTCGAGTAGAAGTCGATCGAGCCCTCGAGGTCCCCGACCCGCAGCGCGAGCTGTACCCGTGACATCCCGTCCTCCTTGAATAGATGTTTGTCGAAACAGTGTCGAGGCTTAGATTGTCCTCTACTTAGAAGTCTGTCAAGATAGACGCATGCCGAAACAGTTGCCGGTCGTCGCGATGGACGCCTGCTGCTCCCCGCTGGCTCGTGAACCGCTGAGCGAGGACCAGGCCGTCGAGTTGTCCAAGCTGTTCAAAGCGATGGCCGACCCGGTCCGGCTGCGGCTGCTTTCGCTGATCGCCTCCCATGCCGGCGGCGAAGCGTGCGTGTGCGACCTGACCGACGCGTTCGACCTGACCGGCCCGACCATCTCCCATCACCTCAAGGTGCTGCGCGAGTCCGGTCTGATCACCGGCGAACGGCGGGGCACTTGGGTGTACTACCGCGTTCATCCCGAGGTGCTGGCCCGGTTGTCGGCAGTGCTGGTCCCCGGCGACGCTCCGGTCCCGGCATGACCGGCACGCGCACCGAGGTGGTCGGCAAGCTGTCTACTTTGGACCGTTTGCTGCCCGTGTGGATCGCGGCCGCGATGCTCGCCGGGCTTCTCGCCGGCCGATGGATTCCCGGTCTGAACACCGTGTTGTCCGCGGTGGAAGTCGACGGGATTTCGTTGCCGATCGCGCTCGGGCTGCTGGTGATGATGTACCCGGTGCTGGCGAAGGTCCGCTACGACCGGCTCGGCGCCGTGACGGCCGACCGGCGGCTGCTGTGGCCGTCGCTGGTGCTGAACTGGCTGATCGGCCCGGCGCTGATGTTCGCGCTCGCCTGGCTGCTGCTGCCCGACCTGCCGGAGTACCGCACCGGGCTGATCATCGTCGGCCTCGCCCGCTGTATCGCGATGGTGATCATCTGGAACGACCTGGCCTGCGGGGATCGGGAAGCCGCCGCCGTGCTCGTCGCGCTGAACTCGGTGTTCCAGGTCGTCATGTTCGGCGTCCTCGGCTGGTTCTACCTGGCCGTGCTGCCCGGCTGGCTCGGCCTGCCGCAAGCGGACCTCAGCGTTTCCGCCTGGCAAATCGCCAAGAGCGTGCTGGTGTTCCTGGGCATCCCGCTGCTCGCGGGCTACCTTTCGCGGAAGCTGGGCGAACGCGCGAAGGGCCGCACCTGGTACGAATCCCGGTTCCTGCCGAAGATCGGCCCGGTCGCGCTGTACGGACTGCTGTTCACCATCGTGGTCCTGTTCGCCTTGCAGGGCGACCAGATCACCAGTCGCCCGCTCGACGTCGCCCGGATCGCACTGCCGCTGCTGGTCTACTTCGGACTCATGTGGGCCGGTTCCTACGCCCTCGGCAAGGCGGTCGGCCTGTCGTACGAACGAACCACGACCCTCGCGTTCACCGCCGCCGGCAACAACTTCGAACTCGCCATCGCGGTCGCGATCGCCACTTTCGGCGCGACCAGCGGCCAGGCTCTCGCCGGGGTGGTCGGCCCGCTCATCGAAGTCCCGGTCTTGGTCGCGCTGGTTTACGTGTCTCTCGCGCTTCGGCGCCGATTCACCGCCGGCTCCCCTGCGACCGCGGAGGCCGCATCGTGACCAGACCCGAAGTTCTCTTCGTCTGCGTCCACAATGCCGGACGCTCGCAAATGGCGGCAGCTCTCCTGCAGCACCACGCGCGGGGCCGGGTCGTCGTCCGCTCCGCCGGATCCGCCCCGGCTGACACCGTCAATCCCGCCGTCGTGGCGGTCATGGACGAACTCGGCATCGATCTCTCCCGAGAGTTTCCCAAGCCCTTGACCACCGAGGGCGTCCGATCGGCCGACGTCGTGATCACCATGGGCTGCGGTGACGCCTGCCCCGTGTTCCCCGGCAAGCGCTACCTCGACTGGAAACTCGACGACCCAGCGGGCCTTCCCCCTGAGCGGATTCGCCCGATCCGCGACGAGATAGACCGGCGGGTCCGCGCTCTGCTGGCCGAACTCGTCGCCTAGCTTCTCCTCTCTTCATCGTCTATCGTCGATGGGCGATGAAGGAGGTTCGCCGTGCTGGATCGCACTACCGCGGAGACCTACGCCAACTGGTTCCGGGCGCTCGCGGATCCGACCCGCGTCCAGATCCTGCACCTGATCGCCTCGGCGGGCCGCCCGCTGGCGGTCGGCGAGATCGTCGAGCAGGTAAGCGTCAGCCAGTCCACCGTCTCGGCGCATCTCAAGGTCCTCACCGAATCCCGGTTCGTCCTCGTACAGCCTCAAGGCACCGCACGGTTGTACCGGGTCAACGAGCAGTGCTTGTCCTGCTTCCCCAGCGCGGCCGACGTCGTCATGGGCCGCGCCGCTGTCGAGTTCGCCGACGTCGCCTGCGAGGTGACGCGATGAGACCAGACCAAGACGCGATCCGCGACCGCTACGCCGGCGCGGCTCGGCGAGCGTTGGCAGGCGAAGCGACCGGCTTGCTGTCCGGAGCAGGGGACACCGAGCGGCTCGGAGCCGTGCACTACGCGGACGACGACGTCCCCGAAGCAGTGGCCTCCACCAGTCTGGGCTGCGGAAACCCGCTCGCCGTCGCTGATGTGCGTCCAGGCGAGACCGTCCTCGACCTTGGCTCTGGCGGCGGCCTCGACGTGCTGCTTTCCGCCCGTCGCGTCGGACCCTCCGGCCGCGCCATCGGCCTCGACATGACCGAGGAGATGCTCGCTCTCGCCCGTCGGCATGCCGCGGAGGCGGAGCTCGGCAATGCCGAGTTCGTCAAAGGCACGATCGAAGCTATTCCCTTGCCGGACAACACTGTCGACGTCGTGATCTCCAACTGCGTCATCGCCTTGTCACCAGACAAACCGGCTGTGTTCGCGGGAATCGCGCGCGTCCTGCGCCCTGGCGGCCGGTTAGGCGTGACGGACATCCTCGCCGACGAAACCCTGACCGACGCGGAGCGCGCTACCGCTGACGGAGCCGTCGAATGCCTCGGCGGAGCACTGACGGCGGACGACTACCGCGGCTTGCTTCACGCTGCGGGGCTCGTGAACGTGGAGGTCCGGCGTACCCATGAAGTCGGGCCGAAGCTGTATTCGGCGATCATTCGCGCCGAGAAGCCGGCAAAAAACGGGACGGCGGCCGAGGATTTCCCTCGACCGCCGTCCCGTGTCCAGCAGGGGATGTAGCCCCGCGCCGATCACACGTCGTAGTAAAGCGAGAACTCGTACGGGTGCGGGCGAAGCCGCAGCGGGTCGATCTCGTTCTCGCGCTTGTACTGGATCCACGTCTCGATCACGTCGGGCGTGAAGACGCCGCCCTCGAGCAGGTAGTCGTGGTCCTGCTCCAGGGTGTCCAGCACGGTGCCCAGGTCGCCCGGGACCAGCTTGACGTTCTTGGCCTCCTCGGGCGGCAGCTCGTAGAGGTCCTTGTCGATCGGCTCCGGCGGCTCGATCTTGTTCTTGATGCCGTCGAGCCCGGCCATCATCATCGCGGAGAACGCCAGGTACGGGTTGCCCGACGAGTCCGGGCAGCGGAACTCGGCGCGCTTGGCCTTCGCGTTGTTGCCGGTGATCGGGATGCGGACGCACGCGGAGCGGTTGCGCTGCGAGTACACCAGCGAAACCGGGGCCTCGAAGCCCGGCACCAGGCGGTGGTAGGAGTTCACCGTCGGGTTGGTGAAGGCCAGCAGGCTCGGCGCGTGCTTGAGCAGGCCGCCGATGTAGTGCCGCGCCGTGTCCGACAGGCCCGCGTAGCCGGACTCGTCGTGGAACAGCGGCTGGCCGTCCTTCCACAGCGACTGGTGGCAGTGCATGCCCGAGCCGTTGTCGCCGGCGAGCGGCTTCGGCATGAACGTCGCGGTCTTGCCCGCGGCGAACACGGTGTTCTTCACGATGTACTTGAACAGCTGCAGGTCGTCGGCAGCGTGCAGCAGCGTGTTGAACTTGTAGTTGATCTCCGTCTGGCCGGCGGTGCCCACCTCGTGGTGCGCGCGCTCGATCTCGAAGCCGGAGTTCGTCAGCGCGCGGACGATGTCGTCGCGCAGGTCGGCGAAGTGGTCGACCGGCGGGACAGGGAAGTAGCCGCCCTTGAACTTCGTCTTGTAGCCCTGGTTCCCGCCCTCGGTGTCGGCACCGGTGTTCCACCAGCCCTCGACCGAGTCGATCTCGTGGAACGACAGGTGCTCGGCGTCCTCGAAGCGGACCGAGTCGAAGATGTAGAACTCCGCCTCGGGGCCGAAGAAGACGTTGTCGGCGACGCCGTACTCCGCGATGTACTGCTCGGCCTTGCGCGCGATGTTGCGCGGGTCGCGGCTGTAGGCCTCGCGGGTGAACGGGTCGTGCACGAAGAAGTTCAGCGAGAGCGTCTTCGCCTTGCGGAACGGGTCGATCCGCGCCGTCTCGGGGTCCGGCAGCAGCAGCATGTCGGACTCGTGGATCGACTGGAAGCCGCGCACCGAGGAGCCGTCGAAGGCGAGACCCTCTTCGTACGCCTCCAGGTCGAACGCCTTGGCGGGCACCGTGAAGTGCTGCATGACGCCCGGCAGGTCGCAGAACCTGACGTCGATCGACTCGACCTTCTCGTCGGCGATGAGGCGCTGAATGTCGTCTGGAGTAGTGGGCACCCTCGGTGACTCCTTCTCGTTCGTTACCGGCGGCTGTACTCTCTTCGGCTCACGCTAAGAGGGCGGTGTTGCCCGACCGTCACCCGAATGTTTCGCCGGTGTTAACGGGCCGCCGTCACTGCCCAGTCGACCAGGCCGGATGTGGTCCGCGCCACCGGCATACCCTGGACGGGTGGCGAGATGGACGGGTGAATGGCTGCCGGGCACGGGCGACGGCTCCACCGCGGCGGGCCCGCGCGAGGCCCCGAAGTGGCGCGGCGAGTCGATGGGCCTGCCCGAATCGGGCGTCGGCGCGGTGGCGAGCGGCGGCCCGCGCTTCCTCGCGCTCGTGCTCGACCTGGTGCTCGCCTCCCTGATCACGGCCCTGTTCGTGCGCTATGACCTGCAGAACGCCGCCGCGATGCAGACGTTCAACCTCTGGGCGGGCGCGGTCTGGGCGGTCATCACGGTCATTCCGGTCACGTTCTTCGGCTTCACCCCCGGCATGGCGGCCCTCGGCATCCGGGTGGCGCGCCTGGACGGGGCGACGATGGTCGGCGCGTGGCGTGCGCTGGTGCGGATGGTGCTCACGGCGCTGCTGCTCCCGCCGCTGGTGCGCAACGCCGACGGCCGCAACTGGCTCGACCGCGCCACCAACACCGTCGTCATCCGGATGCGCTGAAGTCCGCTTCCCCGAATGCGAAGAACCCCCGGCCGTGGCGGACCGGGGGTTCTCGGTAAGCAAGCGTCAGCGACGGCGGATGGTGCGCTGCACGTTCCGCATCTTCGCGCCCGCGGGCATCGGGCCCTTCGGCATCGCCGCGCCGCGCGAGCCGAGGGCGGCCAGCTTCGCTTCGAGGGCGTCGATCTGGGCCGGCTTGAGGTTGCGCGGCAGCTTCGTCAGGTGCGACTGCAGCTTCTTGAGCGGGACCTGCTTGTCCTCGTGCCCGATCGTCACGTCGTAGATCGGAGTGTCGCCGACCAGCCGCGACACGCGCTTCTTCTCCTGCGCGAGCAGGCTCTTCACCCGGTGTGGCGCGCCTTCGGCCACGAGGATCACGCCGGGGTGGCCGAGCACGCGGTGGACGGCGTCGAGCTGGGTCGTCGCGGCGACGGTCGGCGTGACCTTCCACTTGCCGCGCATGTTCTCCAGGGCCCAGGCCCCAGCGCCGGGCTGGCCGTCGGCCTTCCCGTAGACCGTGCGCTGCACGCGCCTGCCGAAGATGATCACGGCGAGCAGGATGCCGAGCACGATGCCCAGCGGCAGCAGCGTCCACTGGATGTCGAAGAGGAACCCGATGCCGAACAGCACGCCGGCGACGACCACGATCGAACCGACCATCCAGGGGATGAGCATCGGGTCTTCGCGGCGCTGCATCTTGAACGCCTCGAACAGCTGCCCGCGCCGGGCCTTGCTCGCAGCGCGCTTTTCCCGCTTGGCCTGCTTGGCCGCTTCCTTGTCCTGCTTGCCCGCCATATGACCAGGATACGGCCGCGTGCCCGGCCGGGAATCCGTCGGCCCCCTCTGCGAGGATCGCGGGGTGGCCATCGCATCGTCTCCCCAGAGCCGGCAGAGCCGCGCGAGCCTGCTCGACGGGCTTGATCCCGAGCAGCGCGCCGCCGCGGCGGCCCCCCGCGGCCCGGTGTGCGTCCTCGCGGGCGCGGGCACCGGAAAGACCCGGACGATCACGCACCGCATCGCCCACCTGGTCCAATCGGGCCACGTCGCGGCCGGGCAGGTACTGGCAGTCACCTTCACGACGCGCGCCGCGGGGGAGATGCGCACCCGGCTGCGCGGCCTCGGGGTCGACGCGGCGCAGGCGCTGACCTTCCACGCCGCCGCCCGCCGTCAGCTCCGCTACTTCTGGCCGCGGGTCGTCGGCGACCGGCCGTGGGACCTGATCGACAACAAGTTCCGGCTCGTCGCACAGGCCGCCCAGCGCGTCCGGCTGAGCACCGAGACCGAGGTGCTGCGCGACCTGGCGAGCGAGATCGAGTGGAGCAAAGCGTCGCTGGTCTCGCCGGACGACTACCCCTCGGTCGCCGCGCGGACGCAGCGCGACACTCCCGCGCCGGTCGCACAGGTTGCCGAGGTCTACCGCTGGTACGAGGAGCTGAAGACGAACGCGCAGGTCCTCGACTTCGACGACCTGCTCCTGCAGACCACCGCCGTGCTGGAAAGGCACGAGGCGGTCGCGGCCGAGTTCCGCGACCGGTACCGCTGCTTCGTGGTCGACGAGTACCAGGACGTCACGCCGTTGCAGCAGCGGCTGCTCGACGCGTGGCTCGGCGGCCGCGACGACCTCACCGTCGTCGGTGACGCCAACCAGACCATCTACTCCTTCGGCGGCGCCTCGCCGAAGTCGCTGCTGGAGTTCACGCGGCGGTTCCCGGAGGCGACGGTCGTGCGCCTCGAACGCGACTACCGGTCCACACCGCAGGTCGTCGCGCTGGCGAACCGCGTGATCGGCGCCGCGCGCGGACGCCCGGCCGGGTCGCGGCTGAAGCTCGTCGGGCAGCGTCCGGAGGGGCCGGATCCGCGGTTCGCCGAGTACGAGGACGAGGCCGCCGAGGCCGGCGCGGTCGCGCGGCGGGTCCGCGAACTGCTCGACGCGGACGTGCCGGCGAGCGAGATCGCGGTCCTGTTCCGGGTGAACGCGCAGTCGGAGGCGTACGAGCAGGCGCTCACCGAAGCCGGGATCCCGTACCTGGTCCGCGGCGGCGAGCGGTTCTTCCAGCGCACCGAGGTGCGGCAGGCGATGGCGGCGCTGCGCACGGCGTCGATGGAACCGACCTCGTTGGAGCTGGTCACGGCGGTGCGCTCGGTGCTCGCGCGGGTCGGGCTCACCGAACAGCCGCCGTCCGGCGGAGCGGCGAAGGAGCGGTGGGACGCACTGCTCGCGCTGGTCGAGCTGGCCGAGGAACTGGCGGCGGCGGTCGAGGACGCGGATCTGCCGCGCTTCGTCGCGGAGCTCGAGCAGCGCGCGGCGGCGCAGCACCCGCCGACCGTTGAAGGCGTCACGCTCGCGTCGCTGCACGCCGCGAAGGGGCTCGAGTGGGACGCGGTGTTCCTCGTCGGCCTGTCCGAGGGCACGATGCCGATCTTGCACGCGGACGGCGACGACGCCGCGATCGAAGAGGAACGGCGGCTGTTCTACGTCGGCGTCACGCGGGCCAGGGAGCACCTGTCGCTGTCGTGGTCGCTGTCGCGCGGGCAGGGCAGGGGACGCAACCGGCGCCGCTCGCGGTTCCTGTACGGGCTGATCCCGGAGGACCACCCGGCGGCGCGCATCGCCCGATCGCAGCAGGCGGCGAAGCCGGGGTCGAACGTCGCCCGCTGCCGGCTGTGCGGCGGTCCGCTGGTGCAGACCATGGAGGTCAAGCTGGGCCGGTGCGGGAAGTGCCCGTCCACAGTGGACGAGGATCTGCTGGAGAAGCTGAAGACGTGGCGCGGGGAGCGTTCGCGGGAGTTGAAGGTCCCGGCGTTCGTCGTGTTCACTGACGCGACGCTGATGGCGATCGCCGAGCAACGGCCGACCGACGACGGCGCGCTGGTGTCGATCTCCGGGATCGGCGCGACGAAGCTGGAGCGGTTCGGCGCCGAGGTGCTCGACGTGGTCCGGTCGTCGATGCGATCTTGACCGCGTCTTCGCGGTGATCGATGCGGCGAACCTGCAGCTCGGAGGCGATCTTCGGCTTTTCGGCAGAGATTTGGGAAAATAAGTTGCCCCGGTTGCGCCGGGGCGCATAACCTGCGTAGGCACCCGGGCGAGAGCCCGGTCTGGGGATGAACACGACGGCTGCCGCCTCGAGCGGCGCAGTCCGACAGAGAAAGGCGGTGCCGGTGAAATGATCAGCAATCTGATGCAAACGAACCCTGGCACCGGTCTGTCTCTCTGCATGACCGTTGACGCCCCGCGCCAGGGCACCGGTGTGTCCACGTTCGCGCACATCGACGGAACGCGTCGTCACATCGACGGATTGCGTCGCATCGAGCGCAACGGGGCCCCGGCCGGCATCACTCTCGCGAGCGCCGCCGTTGTTGCCGCGTACCCGCAGGTTGATGTCGATCTGCCGACCATCAAGCAGTTCCGTGTTCCGTTGTCGATACGGGAGCGAAGTTCCTGACCTGACGTCAGGACTCAAGGCTCACGAAGGCCGCGGAACCGGTAACCGGATCCGCGGCCTTCGTGTTTTTTTGGCTGCACAACAAGAAGGAACAAGTTGTCCAGTTCGATCGCCCACCGCCACACCACCACCGCATCGCAAAGGAGCACGGAAATGTCATCCGCCATCGCCCTCGCCGAGGGCCCCTTAGCCGAAGGGTTCGACATCGGCGACCTGCTCGACGGGGTCGCCGAGCCGGAACTCCCCTGCCGCTCGCGCGACGCGGACCTCTGGTTCGCCGAGTCGCCCGCGGAACTCGAGCGGGCCAAGGCGTTCTGCGCCGGCTGCCCGGTCCGCGAGGCCTGCCTCGCGGGTGCACTCGCCCGGCGTGAGCCGTGGGGTGTCTGGGGAGGGGAGATCTTCGAGCGCGGTGCGGTGATCGCGCGCAAGCGGCCCCGCGGCCGTCCGCGCAAGAACGCCGCCCTCGAACCCGCCGCAGCAGCCCGGAGCGCAGCCGCATGACCGTCAACCTCATCACCACGCGCGATTTCGAGGCCCGCACCGGAAAACCGGTCCGCGTTCAGCCGAAACCCAAGCAGAACAAGTCTCAGGAGACCACGAAGATGTTGCTTCACGAAGAACTGTCCCGAGCGCGAATACGCGACCTGATAACCGAACACGAAGCCCAACGCCCGTGGCGCCAGGCGCGAGCCGCGCGCCGCTGGTCACGGGTAGCCCGCTGGGCGGCCAGCCGAGCGGAGCGGTACCAACCACCCAACTAATGCGGTACGGCCTTGGTCAGGCAGGCGCCGGGTCTCGGCCCCGCTGCTTGCCCTGACCGGCCGCTTTGTTCCGGAAGCCAGGTGCCCCGCAGGCCAGGATTGCCTCCAGTCCTGGCCTGCGGGAACCGGTTCGTCCGGACGTTGATCCGGCGCAGGTTCTTGCCGCCTGATCACCCAGTCGCTGGGTGATCAGGCGACCGGTTCCGTCCGATCCCTTCGCTGAAACGAGCCTGGAAGGTCCGTCGGGGGACAGTCCAGGCTCGTTCTCGTGCGGAAACCGCGGACAGGTGTTCAATGAGTCCGTGTCCGGACATACGCACGACCACATCGACTGGGCTGACCGGCTGGTTCTCCTCCACGCAGCCGATACCTTCGACGCTCCTGCCCACTCCGCCATCGCCGCCCGTTTGGTGGCGAAGCTCCCGGCGAACCCCACGGTGATCGACCTTGGCTGCGGAGCAGGCGGGATGAGCACCCACTTCGCCCAAGCCCTGGCCGCTCAATCCGGCGGCACGATCATCCTGGTCGACGCGACCCCCGAACTGCTCCGCGAGGCCGAACGCGCCGTACGAGCCGCCGCCAATGTCGCGCAGGCCAACCGTGCGGACGGCTCACCGCAGACGCACAACGGTCGCGCGCCCGAGAGCCGCGCCGAGCCACCGGGCGGCAATCGCGCAGCAGTCGAGGACGACGCCCGGGCTGCCGACGGCACCGCCCGAACAGCCGAAGGCATCACCCCGACAACTGATGGCATCGCGCAAACAGTCGAGGTTCGCGCGGTAGTCGCCGACCTAGCCGATGGTTCCCTGCCCGACTTGCTACCCGCCGCGGATCTCGTATGGGCATCACGCGTCGTGCATCACCTTCCGGATCAGCAGGCCGCGATCAGCTCGCTTACCGCGGTCGCGCGGACTGGCGGCGTCGTCGCGCTGGCTGAGGGCGGGTTGTCTTTTTCTTGCCTCCCTTGGGATCTAGGACTCGGACGGCCCGGTCTAGAGGACCGGTTGCAGGCCGCGCAGGCCGAATGGTTCGTCGGGATGCGCGCGGGCATCGACGGAACCGTGCCGATGCCCTACGGCTGGCCACTCGCGCTCGAACGCGCCGGACTCGCCGACGTCAGCTCGTTCAGCGCATTGGTGGACCACCCCGCACCTGGCCCGGACGGTCTCGCCGACTACGTGCACCACCACCTTTCCCGTCTCGCAACGCACGGTGCCGACCACCTGTCGGACGAAGACCGCGCGACGCTAGCTGCCTTGCTCGACCCGGACAGCGCCCACTACCTCGGCAACCGCCGCGACCTCTTCCTGCTCGGCGCCCGCACCGTGCACCACGGACGCCGACCATGACCGCGCCCGACCCCACGTGCTCACGGTGCGGCCGCGCACGTGCCACCGAAACCGACCCGCTCGCGACCCTGGCCTGGGTGAGCACCAAGGAAAACGGCCACCAGCGCTGGCTCTGCCCGGACTGCGCGCGCAACCACGTCCGGGACATCGAAGGCAAGCTGCCCGACGAGTACTGGTGACCGGCCCGCGACCAGATGCGATGAGTGTTCCGGACCACGGCACCGGGACGCTCCAAGACGCGGTCAGCTTGAAACTCGGAAAGTTCTGCGAGTCGTGTCGATTCCCGTCACCGTCGTTCGACGCGTAGTCGAAGGCGCCCGCAGGGGGCCTAGGGAACTATCACCGGCTATCGCAAAGGACCTCCCATGACTGAGCTGGACTCGGAACGCACCCGGCGCGCGATCGTCGAGCACACCCGGCGCCTCGCGGAAGCGGCCGCCGCGGCCGGACCCGGCGCCGCCGTGCCGACAGCCCCGAAGTGGAGCGTCTCTGACCTGGTCGCGCACGTCGGGCAGACCCAGCACTGGGTCGCGGAGATCATCGAGCGGCGCATCACCGACCCCACCCGATTGCCCACCGAGATGGCCACGCCGCCTGCCGACTCCCGTGACTGGCAGGACTGGCTGTCGGAGTCCGCACAGCGAGTCGCCAGCGCGTGTTCTCCCGACGCGCTGGACGCGCCGGTCTTCAACGCCTCGGGGGACACCAGATCGGGGACGCAGTTCTGGATGTCCAGCATGCTCAACGAGGCGGTCGTCCACGGTTTCGACGCCGCCAAAGCCGCGGACCGGCCAGCCGACATCGACGCCGACATCGCCGCTGCACTCATCACCAACCACCTCACCATGCTCACCTCGCCCACCTGGCAGATGCAGCGGCCCGCATCCGCACACGCCCTCCGGGGCACCGGGCAGACCCTGCAGTGGCTCGCCACCGACGTCGCCGACGGCGCGGGCGCGTGGTTCGCCGAACGGCGTCCGGATGGGGCGGCCTGGCAGCCCGTCACCCGCGAGGCGGGCGTGACGGTGACCGGCCCGGCGCGATCACTGCTGTTGCTCTTGACCCGACGACTCCCTCTCGCCGACCGCGCTTCCGCCGGCGTCACCGTCGAAGGCGACACCGCCCTCGTCCAGCACTGGCTGGACAACACCGCCCACGCCAGCGACTGACTCCGATCGCCACAACGGCTATGGGAACACTGCGGACAGGCCAAGGAGAAACACGACCACTGCTAGGAGCCGAGACGGAATTCGCGGCGGATTTCGTCGACGCACCTCGCCGCAGTTGGTCAACTACGGTGGCGAACCACGGACGCGCACGGTTCAACCGCACCTCACGGCCATGCCAGAGGCCGTCCGGATGCATTGAGCACTAGTGCCAGCCGAGTTCCGCTCGGAGAAGCATCTCCATCAAGTTCGCGTCATGCGGCATTTCCTGTCTTGTAGACGGCGCGCACTTTGGGACGGGGCGTGCGCGTCGCGTGGCGGTAGGCGTTGAGGAGTTCTGTGCTCATCTCCTCCGGTGATTCCCGGAGTTGGCGTGGGGTGCACCGAAACAGCACGGTGCCGGTCGCGGCCAACGCCAGGTGGCTGAAGTCTTCCGGGCCCGCTGCGGTGCGGTAGCGCCATGCAAGGCCGATCTCGTCCCACCAAGCGTCGGCGGTACCGAGCCGGCGGCCGCGGCGGTCGCAGACCGCGACGTTCCATTGCGGGGTGGGCAGCGGGGTTCGTTGGAGGACCCGGAGTGCTTGCCCGTGCGCGAAGGTTTCTTGGTCGTCGAGGTTGCGCAGGACAGTGCGTACCGCGGCTGAACCGCGCTGGTTTCCGGTGTTCAGTTCGGTCGTCAGTTCGGCGCGGTCGGCCAGGCCCCAATACAGCGGCAGCGAGACCAGTCTTGCGATCTCGTCCGGATCGTTTTCGCGCCGGGCCAGGTCGAGGGCGGCGCGGGCGGCGCTCGTGTAGGGCAGGCCGTCGATCTGGATCGCCTTGGGCATCCGGGCGGTGCGGTAGGTGATGACGCTCGGTTCGTTGGACGGCCTTCGGTTGTGTGGCACCAAAAGGTGGATCTCCGGAGTCCGCGGATGGCTGATTCCGTGTGCGCACAACGCATCCGTGCCGGTGATGATGGTTCCGCGTCCGTACCGGGCGACGGCTGCGTGCAGGAGTTCTTCTCGGCTCGGGGGTTTGTCGTGCACGAGATACACGCCGGAGTAGACCTGTCGCCACGGTCCGCCCGGGCCGGAGAGCTGTGCGGCTCTTCGGTCGGAAATTCCTGCGACTCGCAGGTGCCGTCTGTGGAGTACGCCGTGGGAAACGAGATCACCGAAAGCGAGCGAGTCAGTGCTTGTCGTAGTCGTCATACATCGAGAATGACGCCTTGATCAACTGTGCGAAACCACCCTGCGCAATCTGTGGACAACTCGGTGTGGTCGCCCCGTCTTGTGGATAACTCAGGCCGCGAACCCGGGCTGCCACCGTTCCACGATGCCGCGAGCGGGGATCTCGGCGTCGAGCTGGCACAGGATGCCCGTCGAGCCCGCGGTGACCCGGTGGATCATCAGGTACTCCGGCGGCAGGTTCAGGGAGCGGCCGACGTGGAAGTCGTTGCTGCGCGAATCGCCGACACGCCCTGCCTGTCGTTGCATCCAGCGGCGTGTGAAGTGGAACGTCGGCTCGGCCAGCGGCTCGGTGAACGGCGCGAGGTAGGCCAGGACTTCGTCCGCTTCCAGGGACGAGTCCGCTCGGACGAAACGGTTCTCGCGCAGCAGCCGCATCAGCTCGTCGGAATGGCCGTCCAGGGCGAGTCGCGTGATTTCGCCCAGATGACGCGGAATTCCGTGCGGCAGCTTCGCGACGCCGCCGAAGTCGATCACGCACAGCCTGCCGTCGCTGGTGAGCATGAAGTTGCCGGGGTGCGGGTCGGAGTGCAGCAGATGCGCGCGCGCCGGCGACGAGTAGTGGAACTCCGCGAGCAGTCGCCCAGCCAGGTTGCGGGTGGCCGGGTCGCCGTCCGAGATGATCTTGGCCAGCGGCGTGCCAGTGGCCCACTCGCTGACCACGACCTTCGGCGCGCTCGCCACGACGCGCGGGATCAGGAACTCGGGATCGCCTTCGAACGCCTTCGCGAACGCGCGCTGGTTGTCGGCTTCGGCGAGGTAGTCGAGTTCCTCGTCCATCCGCTCGGCCAGCTCCGTGAGCAGCGGTTTCACGTCGGTGCCCGGGACGAAAGCCTGGAACAGCCTGCTGAAGCGCTGAAGCTGGCGCAGGTCGCTGCGCAGCGCCTCGTCCGCACCCGGGTACTGGACCTTGACCGCGACCTCGCGACCGTCGTGCCAGGTCGCGCGATGCACCTGGCCGATGCTCGCCGCGGCGGCGGGCTCGTCGTCGAAGTGCGCGAACCGTCCGACCCACGACCGGCCCAGCTGCTCGGCGAGCACGCGGTGGGTCTGCCTGGCCGGCATCGGCGGAGCAGCTGACTGCAGCTTCGTGAGCGCTTCCCGGTACGGCTGCGCCATGTCGTCCGGCACCGCGGCCTCGAACACGCTCAGTGCCTGCCCGAACTTCATCGCGCCGCCCTTGAGCGTGCCCAGCACCTCGAACAGCTGCTCAGCGGCCTTGGCCGAGAGCGTTGCACTCACCTGCTCAGCGCTCTGCCCCGCCAGCCGCTTGCCCCAGCCGCCCACCGCTCGTCCGGCGATGCCGAGCGGAAGGCTCGCCAGCTTCGCGGTACGGGCAGCGCCGCGGCGCGGCATGGCGGAATCGCGGTCTCCGGTGCGGTCGCGAAAGTCGGTCACTCTGCGATTCTGCCTTGACGAGCACGACGCCCGCAGCCCGCTGACGGCACCCAGGTGTGGCCTACGTCTCTTGCAGCACCTCCTCGGAAGGCCTTTCCACCGCTTCGGGAGCGTCTTCGACGGGAACAGGCGCTCCGCAGCCGCAGTCCGGGTGCGGCTCCCAGCTGCGGCGGTGGAGCTTTCCGTCGAAGCTGTCGATCTCGAGCGTGGCGTTCCAAGCCGGTGGCGGGGTTTCGCTCGGCGAGAGCAGCCGCATCGCTTGGGCGACGGCGAGCGACGCGCATGCGTGCACCGCACCGAGATCAGTCCTGGGCACCCGGCCTACCAGCTGCGTCGCGACCCTCGGCCACGACGGATCCGCATCCGTCCGGTGCAGGTCGCAGCAGCGGAGGCAGGCGCTGCGGCCAGGCACCACGAGCGGCCCGACGATGCCCGTGCCCTCGCAAACCCGGACCGGCAGGTGCGTGGTGGCCGAGTCGGCCAGTTCGGCCACCTCCTCCGGCGGCGGGACAAGGGTGTCGGTGAGCATCACGAGGTCGGGGAGGCGGCGCTGGTTGCGGGCGGTGGTGACATCGGGCGAGATCCGGGCGACGACGTTCCGGATCGCGCGTTGCCTGGGCTGGCCCAGCTCAGCGGTCGTGAACCCGGAGCCGAGATCGGCTTCGGCGACCGTGCCGGACGCGCGGATGTCGAGGTGCCCGACTCCGGACGTCGCGAGCAGCGCGGCGACTGCCACGGCGATCCGCCCGCTGCCGTGGACCGCGATGAGGCTCTGCCAGCGACGATCCGTGAGCGCTGGCTGATAGTGCCGGGCACGCAGCGACCACAAGCCGGTTTCGACCCGTTTCACGTTCTTCTTCGCCGCTTCGGTGACCAGACCGAGCGCGGTCAGCTGTTTCAGCAGCAGATGGAACTGATCCCGGTGTTCGCCTACAGCGAGCAGGACGTCCTCGAGCCCACGCCGTCCGTCGAGCCTGCGGACGCTGTCGACGATCGCCGGGGGCAGGCCGTTGGCGATGATGCCGTAGCGGCGGTCGAGGCCGAACTGGATCTCGTTGTCGTCGCGTTCGAGCACGTGGATGCCCGGAAGCAACGTCGGATACGCCGGAAGGAGCACGTCCGGCGGCGGAACACTGGACAGGGTCATGCGGTCAGCTTGGCAGCTCCGAAACGCCACTCGTGGGTGAGAAGCTGAGTTGTCCACAGGGAAATCTTGTTGTGGACAAGTCAGGGCTGTGACCTTTCGGCGCTCCAAGTTGTCGGTGCTGAGCCTTACCGTTGTCGAGTGGTCGAAGCACGGATGCCCTCCCTGAGAGGCAGGGGCGAGAACGCCCCGTCGGACACTTCTCAACACAAGGTCGAGGTGCGGCGCAGCCAGCGCCGGCACCGGACGGTCACTGCGTACTGGAATGACGACACCCTGGTCGTCCAGATCCCGGCACGGATGACGCGCGAAGAAGAGAAACACTGGGTCGCGGAGATGGAGCGCAGGTTGCTGCGCTCGGGAGGACGGAAGGCGACGCCGCCCAAGGCGTCGGATGCGGCGCTGCTGGCGCGCTGCGCGCTGCTCGGGGCGAAGTACCTGGACGGGAAGGCATTGCCGGCCAGCGTCCGGTGGGTGCCGCCGATGCGCACCAGATGGGCGTCGTGCACGCCGGTGGACGCCACCATCCGGGTCAGCGACCGGCTCCAGCGGGTGCCGCAATGGGTGCTGGATTACGTGCTGGTCCACGAGCTGGCGCACCTGCGGGAGCCGGGGCATGACCCGGCGTTCTGGGAGCTGGTCAACCGGTATCCGAAGACGGAACGGGCGATCGGGTATCTGGAGGGGCTTTCGGCGGCGGCCGGGTGGGGGATTTCAGAGGAGGACTGAGGCGATGGTCAGGCGTGGCTGGGTCTTGGAGGGCGGGGGGCGGCTGGGCTGCGGCTGAGGATCGCGTGCTTGACGGTGTGGCAGAACGCGTGACCGGACCGGGCAGCGGAACACGCGGCGAGACAGCGCGGCGGAACCCGTGGCGAGGCGGAGTGGCAGGACCCGCGACCAGACGGCGTGAAGAAACCGGTGGCGGGGTGGGGAGGCGCGGCCAGATGGCGTGGCGGAACCGGTGGCGAGGTGGGGGAAGGCGCGACCAGACGGGGTGGCGGAACCGGTGGCGAGATGGCGTGGCGGAATCCGACTAGGCGGCGTGGCGGAATCTGCAACACGAGGCAGAGGTTGCGGCCAGCGCGGAACACCGGCGGTACAAACGCCGCGCGGACCGCCTCAACCAGGTGAGACGGTCCGCGTTCAACGGCAGTGCTGCTAGGTAAGGCGGCTAGGAAGCCTCAGGACGACGAGTTCCCCTCGTCGTCCTTCTTCCCCTCGTCCTTCGGAGACTCTTCACCCCTGCCGGCGGAGCCGGAGCCTGAGCCTGAGCCTGAGGCAGACCCGGCATCGGAACCGGAAGTCTCGCGGGCCTCCCGCTCGGCCTTCTCCGTGCGCTCCAGCTCCGCGATCGGGTCCAGGTCAGCCGCGAGAGCTGCTGGTTCGGACATCCGGTCGGCGAAGTCCAGGGGCTCGTCCAGGTCGTCGGCGGTCGGCATGAGGTCGGGGTGGGACCAGAGGCCGTCGCGTTTTTCGAGGCCGTGGCGGTCTCCGACGAGCTTCCACAGGGACGACGCGGCACGCATCCGGCGCGGGCGCAGTTCGAGGCCCACCAGGGTCGCGAAAGTCTGCTCGGCGGGGCCGCCGGTCGCGCGGCGGCGGCGCAGCGTTTCGCGCAGGGCCTCCGCGCCGGGGAGACGGTCGCCGATGGCCTCGGCCACCACTACGTCCACCCAGCCTTCCACCAGGGCCAGCAGGGTTTCCAGGCGCTTCAGGGCCGCCTGCTGCTCGGGCGTGGTTTGCGGTTCCAGCAGACCCGACGACATCGCTTCCTCGATGCTCGCCGGGTTCGCCGGGTCGATGCTTCCGGCGAGCGATTCGAGCGCGGAGGTGTCGACGGTGATCCCGCGGGCGAACTCCTCGACCGTCGCCAGCAGGCGCTGCCGCAGCCACGGGACGTGTGCGAACAGGCGCTGGTGCGCGGCCTCGCGCGCGGCCAGGAACACCAGCACCTCGCTGGCGGGCAGCTCGAGACCCTCAGTGAACTTCTCGATGTTCGCCGGGAGCAAGGCCGACGTGGTCGCCTCGCCGAGCGGCAGGCCGACCTCGGTCGAGGTGAGCACTTCCTGCGCGAGCTGCGCCAGTGCGTTGCCGAGTTGGGAGCCGAACGCCATGCCGCCCATCTGGCCCATCATCGACAGCAACGGACCCGCTGCCTGCTTGGCTTCCTCGGGCAGCGCCTGCATCCACGCGCCGGACACCTGCTGCGCCACCGGATCGCACAGTCGCTGCCAGGTCGGCAACGTCTTCTCGACCCAGGTGCGCGCGGACCACGACACCGTCGAGGTCGCGCCCGCGGGGAGGATCGTCGCCGCGTCGAGCCACAGTTCCGCCAGGTGCGCGGCGTCGCGCACGGCAGTGGCGGAGTCGCCGCCCTCGGACGTGAAGCCGATCTTGGCGTCGTCCCGTCCGCTCAGGTTCTGGAGTGCGATCTGCTTCGCCAGGTCGTAGTTGACCGGCCCGCTCGACGAGCCCGCCTGGCTCAGCATCTGGCCCAGCTGGCTCAGCATCTGCCCGAGCTGGTTGAACGCCTCGGCTCCGCCGGGCTGGCCCGGGTTCGAGGGGTCGTTGTCGCCTCGCTTGTCGGGATCGGGCGGTCCGAAGCCGAACGGGGGATTGCTCATAGCTCCACCGTACGCGGGTGCGACCCGGCTCAGCGCGTCAACCGTGGCCTTCACCGGGAAGCGAACACAGTCACCGTACGCTGTCGCTCGTGACAAAACCGGACGAGGACACCGCGAACCAGTCCCGCCGCGCCGAGCCGTCGCGCGCGCCGGGCCGCAGCGACCGGCGGCTGACCCGCCGCGGATGGACGATGCTGGTCAGCGGCGTGCTGTTCCTGGTGTTCGTCGTGGCCGGGTTCCTGGTCCAGGTGCCGTATGTCGCGATCAGCCCCGGGCCCACCTACGACACCCTCGGCCGCGACGCCGCGGGCAATCCGGTGATCCAGGTCAAAGGGCAACAGACCTACGGCACCAGCGGCGAACTGCGGATGACCACCGTCTCGCTCAACGACGGCATCAACCTCTTCACCGCGCTCGGCCTCTGGGCCAGCGGCCGCTACGCGCTCGCGCCGCGCGAGGAGTACTACAAGCCGGGCGAGACGAACGAGCAGGTCAAGCAGGAGAACATCCAGCAGCTGCAGAACTCGCAAAGCAACGCGCAGGTCGCCGCGCTGCGCCACCTCGGCTACCCGGTGCAGGTCGTCGCGAAGCAGATCGTGTCCGGCAGCCCGGCCGACCACATCCTCGCCCCCGGCGACAAGCTCATCGCGGTCAACGGCAAGCAGGTGCGCGAGGCGGGCGAGGTCGCCGCCTCGATCGCCAACACCAAGCCGGGCGACACCGTCCAGGTCACCTTCCAGCACCTCGGCCAGCCGGAACGCACCGTGCCGGTCACCCTCGCCCAGCGCGACGACCGCACCCAGGGCTTCCTCGGCCTGACCGCCGTCGACCGCGCGGTCGCGCCGTTCTCCGTCGACATCTCGCTGCAGGACGTTGGCGGACCGTCGGCGGGGCTGATGTTCACCCTCGCGATCATCGACCGGCTCACCCCGCCCGGGAAGCCGGGCAGCGACCTCGCGGGCGGCAGGCACATCGCGGGCACCGGCGAGATCAGCGAAACCGGCCAGGTCGGGCCGATCGGCGGGATCTCGTTCAAGGTCGTCGGCGCGAAGGAAGCGGGCGCGACCGACTTCCTCGTCCCCGAGCACAACTGCGCCGAGGCGAAATCGGCCGCGCCGGAAGGGCTCAACCTCATCAAGGTGGCCAACCTCGACGACGCGCTCAAGCAGTTGGACAACCTGAAGGCCGGTCGCCCGACGGCGCACTGCTGACGGGCGCTCAAGCTAAGTCCGTGAAGGGGCCCTTGAAGGAATCTGACTCCTTCAAGGGCCCCTTCACGGACAAAGCGGCAGCCGGTGAATCAGGGCTGCAGGGTCGTCTTCAACGCGTCGACAAGATTCGGCGCGAGGTCCGGGCTTTCCACCAGTTCGTCGACCGCGTTCTCGTCCTCGTTGCCCGGCTGGACGCCGCGCAGCCGCATCACGCAAGCCGCGTCGCCTTCGCGCAGGACGGCCGCGACCAGGCGGGCCTCGGTGCGGCGCGGGTGGTCCGCGGCGGCGCGGCGGAGGCTTTCGGCGTCCGCCTCGGCGATTCCTTCGAGTTCGGCCTCCACGTCCGGCGGAAGCACGATGATCTCCTGCGCCAGCGCGCAGCCGACCACGATGTCCGGCCACGCGATCCGGCCGAGCGATTCGGCGAGGTCGCCGTCCGGCAGCGCCTCCTGGGCCACCGGGGTCAGCGGGTTCGCGCGGTCGAGCTGACCAGCCAGTTCGGGCTGTTCGTCCAGCAGTGCCGCGGTCGGCACCAGCGCGAACAACTGCGGCGGCTGGTTCCAGCCCGCGGCCGCGACGAACTCTTCGACTTCCCGGGCCAGCCCGGCGACAGGGTGGGCGGCAGACGGCTCACTCGGTGGCATGGCGACCATCGTGTCAGGCGTCCCCGCGACGCGCCGCGCGTGCCCGGTTTGGGCGGTCCCGGGAACTCGCGGCACCATCCGTAGAGTTAGAGGTCACGGGGGACACCGCCGTCCCCGGAGAACGTGTTCACGAAGACAGGAGCATTGCCGTGGCGACTCGGCCCCCGGTGAGCCTGAAGCTGTCCCGGCGCAGCCGGATCCTTCTCATCATCGCCGCGGTGATCGTGCTGGCCCTGCTGGCCGGCGTCCGGTTGCTCGACACTTACGTGGACTGGCTGTGGTTCGGCGAACTGCAGGCGCGTTCGGTGTTCACCACGCAGCTGGTCACCCGCATCGTGCTCTTCCTCGCGGTCGGGCTGCTGGTCGGCGGCGCGCTGGCGGTCAGCCTGCTGATCGCCTACCGCACGCGCCCGGTGTTCGTGCCGGTCTCCGGCCGCGACGACCCGCTGTCGCGCTACCGCTCGGTGATCGTCAGCCGGATCCGGCTGTTCGGCATCGGCATCCCGGTGCTCACCGGCGTCATCGCCGGCGCATCGGCGAGCGGCGACTGGCAGACGATCCAGCTGTTCCTCAACGGCACCTCGTTCGGGCAGAAAGATCCCGAGTTCGGCATCGACCTCGGTTTCTACGCCTTCTCCCTGCCGTTCGTGAACTGGCTGCTCGGCTGGCTGTTCGTCACCGTCGTCGTCTCGTTCTTCGGCGCGCTGATCGCGCACTACATCTTCGGCGGCATCCGGCTCGCCGGCCGCGGTGGCCAGCTGGCCGGGCCGACGCGCGCGCAGCTCGCCATCACCGTCGGGCTTTTCGTGCTGCTGAAGGCGGTCGAGTACTTCTTCGACCGGTACAACCTGCTGCTGTCCGACCGGAACATGCCGCTGTTCAACGGCGCCACCTACACCGACCTCAACGCGGTGCTCCCGGCGAAGCTGATCCTGCTGTGCATTTCGGTGATCTGCGCGATCGCCTTCTTCGCGGGCGCGTTCCTGCGGAATCTGCAGCTGCCGGCGATTTCGCTGGTGCTGCTCATCCTCTCCGGCGTGCTGGTCGGCGTCGCCTGGCCGGCGATTCTCGACCAGTTCTCGGTCAAGCCGAACGCCAACGAGAAGGAAGCGACGTCGATCCAGCGCAACATGGACGCGACGCGCGCGGCGTACGGCCTCACCAACGTGAAGTACGAGCAGTACCCGGGCAAGACCGAAACCACCGCGGACGCGGTGAAGGCCGACACCGGCACGGTCTCCAACATCCGGCTGCTCGACCCGAACATCCTCAGCGACACCTTCACCCAGCGCGTCGGCCGCGAGAACTTCTACGGCTTCCCGTCCAAGCTGGACATCGACCGGTACACCATCGGCGGCACCACGCAGGACTACATCGTGGCCGCCAAGGAAATGAAGACCGACGGGCTCACCGGTAACCAGAACAACTGGATCAACAAGCACATGGTCTACACGCACGGCAACGGCTTCGTGGCCGCGCCCGCGAACACGATCGACCGTGCGGTGAAGGATTCGAACTCCGACGGCGGTTACCCGATCGCCACCACGAGCGACACGAGCAACCCCACCGGCGCGGGTTCGGTCAACGGCCAGCCGGGCATCAAGGTCGACCAGCCGCGGATCTACTACGGCGAGCTCACCAACCAGTCCGATTACGCGATCGTCGGCGGCACGCCGGGCAAGGCCCCCGGCGAGTACGACACCGACGCCCAGCGCGGCTACCTCTACCAGGGCAAGGGCGGCGTCTCGCTCGACAACTGGTTCAACCGGCTGATGTTCGCCGCCGAATACCGCGAACCGAAGATCCTCTTCTCCGACGCCATCGGCGACGGCTCGAAGATCATGTACAACCGCGAACCGCGCGATCGCGTCGCGAAGGTCGCCCCGTGGCTCACCCTCGACGGCGACCCGTACCCCGCGGTGGTCAACGGCCGCATCCAGTGGATCGTCGACGGCTACACCACGCTCGACAACTACCCGTACGCCCAGCAGACGCAGCTCGGCGAAGCGACCAACGACTCGCTCAACGGCGTCACCAAACAGGCGAACAACTCGATCAACTACATCCGCAACTCGGTGAAGGCGACCGTCGACGCGTTCGACGGCACCGTCAACCTGTATTCGATCGACGACAACGAACCCGTCCTCAAGGCGTGGGAGAACGTCTTCCCCGGCACGGTCAAGCCCAGCTCGGAGATCTCGCCGGAACTGCGCTCGCACTTCCGCTACCCCGAGGACCTGTTCAAGATCCAGCGCGAACTGCTCGCCCGCTACCACGTGGACAGCCCGCAGGAGTTCTACGCGCAGCAGGCGTTCTGGAGCGTCCCGCAGGACCCGACCGAGGACGGCAGCTCCACCACGGCGGGTGCGAACGTCGCCAACCAGCCGGGGTACTACGTCCTCGCCAACGCGGCGGGCGAAGGCAGGCCGACGTTCCAGCTGACGAGCGCGCTCACCGGTCTGCAGCGGCAGTACCTGTCCGCCTGGATGTCCATCTCGTCCGATCCGCAGGACTACGGCACCATTCGCGTCCTGCGACTACCGCCGGCCAGCGGCGCGAACCAGGTCGACGGACCCGTCCAGGTGCAAAACCGGTTCCAGAGCGACCCCCGCGTCGCCCAAGACCGGACATTGCTGAACAACCCCAACGTCATTCCCATTTACGGCAACCTGATCACCCTGCCGGTCGCCGACGGATTCCTGTACGTCGAACCCGTCTACATCCGCCAGCGAAACCAGCTGAGCTACCCGCAGCTGGCACGCGTGCTCGTCTCCTACGGAGCCAAGATCGGCTTCGCGTCCACCCTCAACGAGGCGCTCGACCAAGTCTTCGGCAAGGGCACCGGCGCGGCGGCGACCACGCCTAAGGAAGGCGAACCCGGCACCACGACGACCCCGCCCACGTCCAGCACCACCGCACCGCCGCCCACCACCGGCGGCAGCAACCCGGCCATGGACAAGGCCGTCGCCGACATCCAAGCCGCGCTCGCCAAACTCAAGGCGGCACAGCAATCCGGCAACTTCGCCGACCAAGGCGCGGCGCTCTCCGCGCTCGACGCGGCCACCAAGGAGTACAACTCCGCCAAACCCACGACGCCGCCGCCCTCCAACGGGCCGACGTCCCAGCCCGGCGGGTGACCTCGGTTACGTAATAGGCACCTGCTTTGCGCCCGCCGGAAACCAGGGCGTAAGGTAGGTCCTACGACGCGGGGTGGAGCAGCTCGGTAGCTCGCTGGGCTCATAACCCAGAGGTCGCAGGTTCAAATCCTGTCCCCGCTACAGAGATGAGAGACCCGTCTTCGCACAAAGCGCGAAGGCGGGTCTCTTTCGTTGTTGCTCTGGGGGTCGAACCCCCAGGCCCCCGCCAGGGGGCGCGCCCCCTGGATCCCCGTGTGGGACTGCGTTGGGGGAGGGGGCTCGCTTTCGTTTGTGGTGGCGGGTGGCTGGTGGTGAATCCGGAGAAAAGTCAATGCTCGCCGGGAGAAATACCATGGCTGTTCCGTTGGCCGAGGCTGGAATATTCCAGTGATGGCAACGACTTCTGACTCTCTACACGAGACAGAAGCAGAGGTCTAAACCTGTCAAAATTGCTAGCTGTGAATCCCGGGTCGCGGGTTTGCGGTCCGACTTTGCCCTCCGGGCGAATTTCGCCTCGCGGGAGCTGGAGGTTGGGCCGCTTCTTCGGGTGGGCGGCGCGGTCGGGGCGGGCGGTGGGGGTGGGGTGTTTTTGCTGGTGGAGGGGCGTTTGTGGGGGTGGTGTGAGAGGGGAATCCGGGGGGTGTAAAGTTGTTTTCACAACGACGCGGGGTGGAGCAGCTCGGTAGCTCGCTGGGCTCATAACCCAGAGGTCGCAGGTTCAAATCCTGTCCCCGCTACTTGGAAACAGGCCGGGGCTCGTGCAGATGCACGGGCCCCGGCTTTTTTGTGCGCCATTTGGCCGTCGCTCGGCTGGTGGTTGCGGCGCGGTGATCGTTTCGGCGGTGGTTGCGCAGAGTGGCAGAGTCTATTGTGGACATACCTGCGGACTGGGCTGTTAGAGGGGTTGCCGCAGGCCACAATGGACTGATTCGTGACCACTGTGGACACAGCGGCGGATAAGTGGGACCGTAGAGGGGTGTCCGAATTGAATGCAACCGCCGCCGCTCTGCTCGGTCTGCTCCACGACGGCCCCGCCACCGGCGGGCAGCTCGTCTCGGGCGCCGACGAGCGCTTCGGCGCCTTCTTCAGTGTCACCCGCAGCCAGGTCTACCGCGAGCTCCCGGCGCTCTCGAAAGAGGGTCTCGTCCGGCTCGGCAAGCAAGGACCCCGTTCGAGCCAGCAGTACGTGCTCACCGCGGCAGGCAAGAAGGCCTTCAAGACGTGGCTCACGTCCGAGGCCGGACCCGACCACCTGCGCAGCCCGCTCATCCTGCGGCTCGTGCACGCCGGCTCCCTCACGGCCAAACAGCGCGGCGCCCTGCTCGACAGCGCCCGCACTACCTACCAGGCACAGCTCGAAGAGGCCAAGAACGCCACCAAGACCGCCGACGGCCCCTACGCCAAGGCAGTCGCCGAGTTCGCCCAGGCGCAGGCCAAGGCCGCCCTGAAGCTGCTCGACTCGATCCCGCAGGCCTGAGCTCCGCCCCGGCCCCACGACCGGTTCGCGACCGGTCGTGGGTTTTGCCGTAACCTTGTCCGACGTGAGCGATGAGTTCGATGCGGCACTGAAGGACCTGACCGGCAAGCTGACGCAGATCGAGTCGGTGATGGACCTCGAAGCGCTGCGCGCGCAGGTCGCCGAACTCGAGGAGCAGGCGTCCAGCCCGACCCTCTGGGACAACGTCGAGGAAGCCCAGCAGGTCACCAGCCAGCTCTCCCACCGGCAGGCCGAGCTGCGCCGCGTCTCCGAACTGCGCCAGCGCCTCGACGACCTCGGCGTCCTCTACGAGCTCGCCGCCGACGAAGGCGACACCGGCAGCATGACCGAGGCCGAGAGCGACCTCGCCGACCTCGCCAAGGACATCGACGCGCTCGAGGTCCGCACCCTGCTGTCCGGCGAATACGACGCCCGCAACGCGGTCGTCAACATCCGCTCCGAAGCGGGCGGCGTCGACGCGGCCGACTTCGCCGAAATGCTGCTCCGGATGTACCTCCGCTGGGCGGAACGGCACGGCTACCCGACGGACGTCTTCGACATCTCCTACGCCGAAGAGGCGGGCATCAAGTCCGCCACGTTCAAGGTGACCGCCCCTTACGTCTACGGCACCCTCTCGGTCGAACAGGGCACCCACCGCCTCGTGCGGATCTCGCCGTTCGACAACCAGAGCCGCCGCCAGACGTCCTTCGCGCACGTCGAGGTCCTGCCCGAGGTCGAGGAAGTCGACCACGTCGACATCCCGGAAAAGGACATCCGCGTCGACGTGTACCGCTCGTCCGGCCCCGGCGGGCAGAGCGTCAACACGACCGACTCCGCGGTCCGCCTCACCCACATCCCGACCGGCATCGTCGTTTCGTGCCAGAACGAGAAATCGCAGCTGCAGAACAAGGCGGCCGCGATGAAGGTCCTCCAAGCGCGCCTGCTGCAGCGCAAAAAGGAGGAGGAACGGGCCGAAATGGACGCGCTCAAGGACGGCGGCTCCAGCTGGGGCAACCAGATGCGCTCCTACGTGCTGCACCCGTACCAGATGGTCAAGGACCTGCGCACCGAATTCGAGGTCGGCAACCCCACCGCGGTCCTCGACGGAGACATCGACGGCTTCCTCGAAGCCGGGATCCGCTGGCGCAAGCAGGCGAACGCGGCCTGATCCGCACTGCCGCGGCGACCCGCGCCAGGACGAGGCGCGGGTCACCCAAGGCACCGGCAACCCGGGCTTAACGGGGCCCATGGGTAGGATGCCGAACCGTGATCCGGCTCGAAGAGGTTTCCAAGGTCTACAAGACCTCGACCCGTCCCGCCCTCGAACGGGTGTCGGTCGAGATCGACAAGGGTGAGTTCGTCTTCCTCATCGGCCCGTCCGGTTCCGGGAAGTCGACGTTCCTGCGGCTGCTGCTGCGCGAAGAGGTGCCTTCCAAGGGCCGGGTCATGGTGTCGAACTTCGACGTCGCCAAGCTCGCCCGGCGCAGGGTCCCCCGCCTGCGCCAGACCATCGGCTGCGTGTTCCAGGACTTCCGGCTGCTGGCCAACAAAACCGTCGCGGAAAACGTGGCGTTCGCCCTCGAGGTCATCGGGAAACCGCGGCCCACGATCCGCAAGGTCGTGCCCGAGGTGCTCGAACTCGTCGGCCTCGACGGCAAAGCCGACCGGCTGCCCAACGAGCTCTCCGGCGGCGAGCAGCAGCGCGTCGCGATCGCCCGCGCGTTCGTGAACCGCCCGCTCGTGCTGCTGGCCGACGAGCCCACCGGGAACCTCGACCCGGACACCAGCCAGGACATCATGCTGCTGCTGGAGCGGATCAACCGCACCGGCACCACCGTGCTGATGGCCACGCACGACCATTCCATCGTGGACTCGATGCGGCGGCGGGTCGTCGAGCTGCAGCTCGGTCGCGTGATCCGCGACGACGCCAGGGGCGTCTACGGCATCGGCCGCTGACGCCCACCGCCCCCGCCCCTTCCCGCCCCGAACCAAGGAATCACGAGAGCGATGCGTGCCAGTTTCGTCTTCAGCGAGGTCGTCACCGGTTTGCGCCGGAACGTCACGATGACCATCGCGATGATCCTCACCACCGCGGTCTCGCTCGCCATGCTCGGCGGCGGTCTGCTCGCCGTGCGCACGATCGACAAGATGAAGGCGAACTTCCTCGCCGAAGTCGAAGTTTCGGTCGCGCTGGTCGACGACGTGAGCGCGAACGACAAGAACTGCACGCAGGCGCTCTGCAACGGGCTCCGCCAGTCGCTGCAGAACAACCCCGGCGTCGAATCGGTCGTGTACGAGAACCGCGACCAGGCCTACGACCGGTTCAAGAAGATCTTCGCGAGCCAGCCCGAACTGCTCGAGCTGACCGGCCCCGAGGCGCTGCCCGCGTCGCTGCAGGTGAAGCTGAAGGACCCGGACCGGTCCGACGCGATCATCAAGCAGTACACCGGCCAGCCCGGCGTCAAGAAGGTCGACGACCAGAAGAAGTTCCTCGACCGCGTGTTCAACGTCTTCAACGGCGTCCGGAACATCGCGTTCGTGATGGCACTCATCATGGCCGTCGCTGCCCTGCTGCTGATCGCGAACACCATTCAGGTTTCGGCGTTCACGAGGCGGACGGAAGTCGGCATCATGCGCCTGGTGGGCGCGACGCGGTGGTATACCCAGTTGCCGTTCCTCTTGGAGGCGGTGGTCGCCGGCACGGTCGGCGCCGTGCTCGGGGTGGTGTTCCTGCTTCTGACGAAGCTGTCCTTCCTCGACACGGTCTTCACCGGCGAAGTGTTCCCGCAGATCACCACGCTCGAGGTGCTGTTCCCGGTCGCGCCGATCCTGCTGGCGGTGTCGATCGTGATCTCGGCGATCACCGGGTACGTCACGCTGCGCCTGTACGTGCGGCACTAGCGGAGAAGAAATCGGCTGCTCGCCGTCGGACACATCACGTAAAGTGGTCGGTATGCCCAAGGAACGTGGACAGAAGGTCATCGCGTCGAACCGCAAGGCTCGGCACGATTACTCCATCCTGGACACCTATGAGGCCGGGATGGTGCTGCAGGGCACCGAGGTGAAGAGCCTGCGGGCGGGCAAAGCCTCCCTTGTGGACGCGTTCGCGACGGTGGACGACGGCGAGGTGTGGCTGCGCAACGTCCACATCCCCGAGTACACCCAGGGCACCTGGACCAACCACATGCCGCGGCGCACGCGGAAGCTGCTGCTGCACCGGCGCGAGATCGAACGGCTCATCGGCAAGACCAAGGAAAGCGGTCTGTCGCTCGTGCCGCTGTCGATGTACTTCAAGGACGGCAAGGTCAAGGTCGAGATCGCGCTGGCCCGAGGCAAGAAGGCCTACGACAAGCGGCAGTCGCTCGCCAAACGCGACGCGCAGAAGGACATCAGCCGCGCGATGGGGCGGGCGTTGAAGGGCCGGTTCACGGAGTGACGGCTGGTCCGGCCACCGACGCCGACGTCCCGGGCTGGATCGCCGGGCTCGGCCTCGACGGGATCGTCGACCTGCACGTCCACTTCCTGCCGAAGCCCGTGCTGGACAAGGTGTGGGCGTATTTCGACCGCGCCGAGCAGCATTACGGCACACCGTGGCCGATCCACTACCGCACGCCCGAGCCGGAGCGGATCGACACGCTGCGCGCGCTGGGCGTGAAAGCCTTCGCGCCGCTGGTGTACCCGCACAAGCCGGGCATGGCGGAGTGGCTCACCTCGTGGGTGCTGGACTTCGCCGACCAGGTGCCGGAAGCGGTGCCCACCGGCACGTTCTACCCGGAGCCGAGCGCGGCGTCCTCAGTGGACAGTGCGTTGCGCGCGGGAGCCCGGTGTTTCAAGGCGCACGTGCAGGTCGGGGCTTACGACCCGCGGGACGAGCTGCTCGACCCGGTGTGGGGCTCGCTGTCCGAAGCGGGCGTGCCGGTGGTGATCCACTGTGGACACGGACCGTTGCGCGGCGACTTCACCGGGCTTGAGGTGTTCGAGGAAGTCCTGCAACGGCATCCGCGGCTCACCGCCGTCCTCGCGCACGCGGCGATGCCGCAGTTCACCACCGCGTTCGAGCTGATGGCCCGCTACCCGCGAGTGCATCTCGACACCACCATGGTCGGCGTGCCGTTCGCGGAGGCGATGTCGCCGCTGCCGCCGGACTGGACGGTCCGGCTGGCGGAGGTGGCCGATCGCGTCGTCCTCGGCACCGACTTCCCGAACATCCCGTACTCCTACGCCACACAGCTGCGGGCGATCGCCGGCTGGGCAGCCGACGATCGCCTTGGCGAGCCGTTCCTGCGGGCGGTGCTGCACGACACCCCCGCGAAGCTCCTCAGCGTTTGACCGCCACGAGAGCCCGGCTCCGCGGCATCGACACCTGACGTCCGGCCAGCGCGTACCCGGCCGCGACCAGCGCCACCCACGGCAGCGGACCGGTCAGCAGGTTGTCGTTGAGCGGCGCGAACCCGTGCGCGGCCAGCCCCAGGAGACCGCCGGAGGCGAGCAGGCCCGCCAGCACCAGCTGCGGCGTCCGAGCGGTCACGACCAGGCCGTCCGGCTGCATTTCGAAGCGCTGGAACAGGCGCAGCAGCCCCAGCAGCACCGCGCCGCACACGGCGGACCAGGCGGGTGCCATCAGGAACCACATCGACGAACCCGGGGTCGGCGTCGAGTAGCCGAGGCCGAAGACGGTCACGCCGGACACCACGACCAGTGCGGGCATGTGCCAGAGATAGACCGACATGAACCGCGGGCTGAGCCAGCTGAGCGCCGCGGTGACGCGTGGGAGCGAGACAAGCTTCTCGCGGAAGGCCAGCAGGAACCCGATCTGGCCGAGCGCCAGGAACAGCAGCAGGACGGTGGGCGGGCTCATGTTGGACACCGGCGCGCCCGGCATGCCGATCATGCTCGCCGGGTACGGACCGAACGCGACCAGCAGCGCCGTCACCCCGAAACCGGCGGCGGACACGGCGAGCGCCGCGCGGCGGCTGAGCGCGCCGAGACGGCCTTCGACGTAGTGGAAACCGAGCTGGTGCACGGCGACCCAGACGATGACGGCGTTGGCGTATCCGATCATCCCGAGGTCGGAGAACCGCGCCACGTCAACGAGAACGCCCAGTCCGGCCAGTACCGCCGGAACCGCGAGACCCCAGCGGCGGTGCGCGGCGACCATCAACGGCGTGAGCAGCACGGTGAGCAGGTAGACCGAGAGGAACCAGAGCAGTTGCGCCGCGATCGCGCTGGCCACCTGGACCGGTTGCGGCGGAACTCCCATGCCCTGCAACAGATCCGGTACGACGAGCCACACCGCCATCAGCGGCAGAACCGGAACGAGCAGGCGACGGACGCGTCCGGCGAACCAGGCGCGCGTGGATTCCGCGCGGCGCAACGAGATCAGGTTCGCCGCGCCGCCGGCGAAGAAGACGAGGGGCATGACTTGCGAGGCCCAGGTGATGATCCACCAGCCGGGGGTCGCGAGGGCGTTGCCGGTGGCGAGAGTGGTGCCGGAGAAGGAAAGCACCGGCATCGTCCAGTGCTGCGCGACCACCGCGAGGATCGCTCCGGCGCGTACCACGTCGAGAAATTTGTCCCGGGTTGCCCTTGCGCCGCGGGTCTGCAGCTGGCTCGTCGTCATGCTGAAGAGCCTGTCGCGTTCCGGGTGCGGAAACAGCGGTGCTGACCACCGAAAACGGGGTCGGGTCAGCAGGAGGCGAAAGGTGGGGTTTGCCCTACCGCGGGTTCTCGTGAACGGCAATGCCGGTTCCAACCGGCATAAACACTCACGAGAGGGTGTCCGGCTCCGGCTCGGACTCGTGCGCCTGCACCCGGTAGGCCCAGCCGTTCTCGGTCAGGCCGAGTTCGTACCGCGTCTCGATTTTCGGGCCGCCGTGCAGGTGGATGTGGCGCACTACGGTGCCCGGAACCGGTTCCTCGTCGGCGAGTTCCTGCACCCGGCCGTCGAGCGGGCCGCCGAAGAAGCGGACGCTGCGGTCGGACATCGGACTCTCCTCGCTCGGCTCGGACATCAGTCCATGGTAGGCGAGGAACCGCCGTCGATGCTGCCGTCAGTTCGAGTGAGGGGTATCAACGGCCGAGGTAGGTCAGCACCGCGCGAACCCGGCGATGTTCTTCGGAACTGGCCTCGAGACCGAGCTTCGAGAAGATGTTGCCGATGTGCTTTTCGACCGCTCCGTGCGACACCACCAGCGAGTTCGCGATGGCGTTGTTGGACAGTCCCTGCGCCATCAGGCCGAGCACCTCGGACTCGCGCGCGGTGAGCGAATCGAGCGGATTGCGGCGGCCGCGGGCCATCAGCTGGGCGATGACGTCGGGGTCGATGGCGGTGCCGCCGTCCGCGACGCGCCGGACCGCGTCCAGGAACTCGTCCACGTCGGCGACGCGCTCTTTCAGCAGGTAGCCGACGCCTCCGGCGCCTCCGGACAGCAACTCGACCGCGTAGCTTTCCTCGACGTACTGCGAGAGCACGAGCACCGGCAGGCCGGCGATCTCCTTGCGGGCCGCCAGCGCCGCGCGCAGGCCCTCGTCGGTGAACGTCGGCGGCATCCGGACGTCGACAATCGCCAGGTCAGGACGGTGTTCGGTGATCGCGCCGAGCAGATCGTCCCCGTTGTCGACCGCGGCGACGGTCTCAATGCCCTCGTCGGCGAGCAATCGGGTGACCCCGGCCCGAAGCAACACGGCGTCTTCGGCGATCACTACCCGCATCAAGGCCCCCAGGTCCGTGAGTGAAAAGCTCCCGGAGGCTATTCACTCACGGACGGGTCACCATTGACACGGCAGGTCCGCTCTGATGACCGTCGGCCCGCCGACCGGGCTCACGACGGTGATCACGCCGTCGATGGTCGCCGCTCGGTCGGCCAGCCCGGCGAGCCCACCGCCAGGGCGCACCTCGGCGCCGCCGTGCCCGTTGTCGGTGATTTCGGTGATGACGTGCGTTTCCGAGCGCCAGACCTTCACCATCGCCTCGGTCGCGCCGGAGTGCTTGGCGATGTTGGTGAGGGTCTCGCCGACGATGAAGTACGCGGTGGTCTCGACCGCGGCCGGCGGCCGGGGCTCGACGTTCACGTGCACGTCCACCGGGATCGGCGACTTCGCGGCCTGCGCGGACAGGGCCGCGTCGAGACCGCGGTCGCCGAGCACGGCGGGGTAGATGCCGCGGGCGAGGTCGCGCAGCTCGGAGACGGCGAGCTTGGCGTCCGAATGGGCCTCGTCGATCAGGTCGCGCACCGCGTTCGGGTCGTTGTCGAACTTCGACTTCGCCCGGCCGAGGCTCATCGCGACCGCCACGAGCCGCTGCTGAGCGCCGTCGTGCAGGTCACGCTCGATCCGGCGGCGCTCGGCCTCCGCGGCGTCCACGCCACGAGCCCGCGACGCCTGGAGGTGTTCGGCCTTCTTTTCGAGCTTCTTCGTGCGGTTCGGGCCTAGCAGCGACAGCGCCAGGTTGCCGTGCAACCAGCCGAGCCACGGCGTCACCCAGATCGCCATCGGCAGCAGCACGATCGACGCGAGCGCGATCGGCAGCTCGACGATCGCCAGCGGGAACGCGACCATCAGGTAAGCCAGGTCACGCCAGGTCGTCGGGTCGGACAGCCGGGTCAGCCAGCGGCGGGTCATCGGCTGCCCGTCCAGCGGCAGCCGCTCGACCGGGCCGAGCGGGGTGCCGAGCATCCGGCGGGCCCAGCGCCGCTCCAGGTCGCCCGACCAGCGGATGAAGCCGGTGACGGCCAGCAGGATCGGGAAGCCGATCCAGATGATGAGCGTCGCCGTGCCGGCGGTCGCGCCGACCACGATGAGGATGAACTGCAGCAGGCGCAGCACGAACGACGGGATCATGTACGCGATCGTGCGTGCCGGATGCGGACGAGGGTGCTCCGGAGGCGGGTCTTGCGCAGTCATCCGGCCACCGTGATCCCGTCGATCTCGTTCCACGAGCGCTCCATGCGCCGCCGCTGGGCGACCGTGGGCCGCAGGAACCCGGCCGCGAACGCGGCGTGCAGGGCCGCCAGCCCCTTGGTGAGGGCCACGGCGATCGCGGCGAACAGCACCCCCAGCGCCGCCCAAGGCAGCGCGGTCACCGTCGAGTCGACGACGAACCACTGCACATCGTAGCTCGGGAAGGCGTAGACGCCGTCCGGAAGGAAGCGGTAGTAGACGGGCAGTCCGACCAGGCCCAAGCTGACCGCCCACACCGTCACGACCAGCACGAACTCCACCAGGCCGAGCGGGAAGAGCAAGAACAGGTAGGACAGGTCACGCCAGGTCGCCGGGTCCTTCAGCCGGGTCAGCCAGCGCTGCTTCTGCCCTGACGGCGGCAACGGCAGATACGGATCGTCGATGTACACGTCGAGCAGCGCGAACACCCGCCCCCGCTCGACCCGCCCCGCGGTCCGCGCGAACAGGACGAGCAGCGCGAGCAGCGGAACCCCCAGCCACACGATGAGCGTCCCCAGCCCGGCCGACCCGAGCGTCACGATGAGCGTGAACGAGAGGATCCCGACAGGCAGGTTGAGCAGGAGATACGCCAACGCCCCGCCCAACGGCGGAGTGCGGCGCCCAAAACTGCGACCGGCGGGCACGGTGACCATGGCGGGGCTCCCTCACTGCGGAAACTGACCTGCTCAGCATGGCCGGAGCGGCACCGGGCAACCAGGGGGCGAGCGGGCATCTTCGGGGTGGGGCCAGCCCTACCCCATGCCGGAATTATCGGGTTGCCGCGCGGGTTATGATGGTGAGGTTACAAGCACCTACAAGGGGGTGAACGGTTTCGACTCTGGACGTTGAATCAAGGGAAGCGTGCCGGTGCAGGCGAGAGACCACCGCAAGCGTCATCGCAACCTAATAAGCGCCAAGGCCAATAGCCAGCGCGACTTCGCTCTCGCTGCCTGATCGCAGTAGAGCAAGTCTGTCGGCCCGGGGTCGCCTCCGACCCGGTCGCCGGCATCAGCTAGGAGGCTTACCGCCGGTCCCGGCCACGGGGCCCGGTAGGGAAGCAAACAGTGGCTGGGCCCGTCACTTCAGCTTGTTCGCGTGACTGAAGGGGCCAAGCAGAGACACAGCGGACTGCGCACGGAGAAGCCTTGAGGAGGCGCTAGAGGACCCGGGTTCAATTCCCGGCACCTCCACTCGATTCGCGGGAGAGCCCTGCCCACGCTGTACGCGTGGGCTAGGGCTCTTCTTCGTCATTCCCCTTGGGGGTCGGACCCCCAAACCCCCGCCAGGGGGCGCAGCCCCCTGGACCCCCATCGCGGTGGGTGCGTTTGGTTGGTGGGGTTCTGCAAGAGGGGGCGGCGGGGTTGCCGTTTTTCTGTGGCTTCGATCCCGCCGCTGCTTGGTGCGCTCTTCGTTGACACCGGTTGCTCCTGAACCGGATTGGGGGCGCATGGTTTCGCAGCGGGCCTGGCGTCCTGCGAGGACAACACCACTGCGGTGATTGCGGCGGCCGCGACTACTACGAGTGCCGCTTGTCCTGAGAATGCGCAACGCAGCCGGTTCGTGCTGGACGCGCGAACCGGCTGCGTTGGGGGCGTGCTGTTACGGCTTTGTCGCGGTGATGGTCAGGCTGGTCGGGTTCTTTGCGCAGCGAGCGGCACGGTCCTGGTCAGCTGGGGCGACAGTCTCGGAGGGCTTCACCAAATCCCACGAGACGTTCGTGAACCCGGCGGTTTCCAGGACTTCGACGATCGTCTCCGTGGGCCAGTGGTGTACTTCGATTTCCGTGGGCGGCGTCGTCAGGACGGCTACCTTGAACTTGTCGCCTTCCTTGGGGTTCGCCGGGCGGTAGGTGCGGAAGCCCGCTGCGGTTTCGGATTCTTCGCTGGAGTTGGCGTTCGCGCTCAGGATTGCCAGCTTGCCGCCCGGTTTGAGGTTGGCGTGCATGGTGTTCGCCATGGTTTGCATGGTCTTCCGGGTGTCCGCGTAGTGCAGGACATGGATGGCTGTCACTACGTCGAACTCGCCTTGGGGCGGCATTGCCGCCAGGTCTTGGACCTCGTAGGTGATGCCTTGCGGGTTTCGCGCTTCCGCCTGCTGGGCCAGCGCGATCATGCCGGGCGAGAGGTCGGTGCCGACTACTTGCGCGGCGCCCAACTGCTTGATGCGGCGGGTGAAGCTGCCTTCGCCGCAGCCTACGTCCAGTACTCGCAGGCCGCGCAGGTCGCCTAGCAAATCCTTGAACGAGGGCCATTCCAAGTTTTCCCGGACGAAGCTGATTATCGCTTCCACGTCGGCGAAAGCAGTGGCTACCTGGTCGTACTGGTCGACGGATTCCGTCATCGAAATCTCCGGTTTCAGGCGGGGCGGATGGTGGCGTAGCCCTGGCCTGGTTCTGGTTTCAGGGCTGCGGCGTCCGAGAAGATTACGTTCGCCAGGGGGAGGGGTTGATGGTAGAAGTTCAGGGAGGCGTCTACCTCGAAGATTCTGCAGGAAGATACGAAGAAAGGCAGTTCGGCGATGAGGTAGTTTTTCGCTTCGGCGATTTGCGCGGGCGTGGCATCGCCGGTCAGTCCTTTGGCAGCCAGCACTTCTTTGGTCATTTCTGTGCTGGCTGAAGCCAGAGTGGGGTCCGCCGCGGTCAGGTGGGTGCAGTGCTCCAGAACCTCGGTGTAGGTGAGGTTTTCCGAGAGTTCGGACATGCGGTGCAGGCCGTCGGCTGGTCTTGGGCCGCCCAGGTCCGTCCATGCTCGGAGGACTCGGTTGCGCAGGACGTTGGTTTCCGACCGGGCCTTCTTCGCTGCCTTGGCCTCGTCGTAGCCCAGGGCGGTGAAGGTGTGTTTCAGTGCGCTGTCGGGGATGACGACGTCGATTTGCTTGAATTCCGTTTGCAGCCAGTCCAAAGTGGAACGCAGGCGGTCGACGTTGAAGTAGCTGTTGCCCGGGCTGACACCGAAAACCGCGTGGCGGCGGGATTCCCAGACCTCTCGGCAGGACGTGGTCAAGGGTTCCACGCTGAAGCCGTTGCTGATCATGTCCAGCGTCCCGTGCCGGGGGTGGCGACGGTGTCCAGGTGGGTGCGGCGCAGTTCTTCCCGCACGATTTTGCCGGTCGCGGTTCTCGGCATGTCCGTCGCGGCGATGACGACGGGGTCGGCCAGTGCGGGGAGGCCGGTGCGGGCCCGGGACCAGTCGATGTCGTCCAGGCGGCCGTCCCGGGTGGCGACGACGGGGAGGGGCAGGTCGTTGTCACGGGGGAGGATGGCGACGTCCGATCCTTCCGGCAGGCGGTCTACCAGGGTGTCTTCGAATTCCAGGTAGCCGATGCCGGACGCGAAGTTGACCTCGCGGTCGACGATCTTCAATGCCCCGGTCGGGGTGAGGATGCCGATGTCGCCGGTGTTCCACCAGTCGCCCACCAGTTTTTCCTTCCAGCGTTCGGGTTCGCCGTAGTAGCCGGCGCAGCGGGCCTTTGTTTTGGCCAGAACCAGGCCGGGGCGGCCGCGGTCGACGGGTTCGAAGGTGTCCGGATCGACGATCTTGAGGGTGACGAAACCGGGCATCGGGCGGCCTACGACGCGCGGGCCGGGTTTGTGGTCGCGCGGGCGGTTCGCGGAGCGGCGCGAGAGCACGGTCATGCCCATGCCGCCGGTTTCCGACTGGCCGTAGCCGTCGCGCCAGAGCGGGAACGGGTGCCGGGACGCGTTCAGGAAGCGGCGGATGACCGGCCAGCGGATCGCGTCGAAGTTTCCGGCGAACAAGCGGATACGAGCGAACGGGTTGTTCGCGCCGGTGCGGATCAGCGGGGCCATGGCCGAATAGTCGATCGGCAAGGCTTCCATGAACGTCGGCTGGTAGCGGCGGAAAACGCGGTCGACTACGTCCGGGGAGCTGTCGTCCATGGCCAGCACGGTGGCCGGGGACAGCGTCAGCACCGAATAGATCCAGGTGAAGGCCCGGGCATGCACGTAGGGCGTGAACATGGCCACGACGTCGTTGCGGCGGAACGTCAGGGGCGGGAAATGGCGGCATTCCAGCCTGGCCATTTGTTTTTGGATCGTGGCTGGCGGGAAGATGATCAATTTGGGGATGCCGGTGGTGCCGGAGGTGTGGGTGAGCATGAGGAGTTCGTCGTCCCGGCGGGGGACGGGGTGCAGGTGCGGTTCCGCTTTGAGGTCCGCGTAGGTCTGCGCGTGCGGGGAGTCGCCGTTGACGCTGAAGATCTTTCCGGCGAGATCCGGGAACGCCTCGGGGGTGATTTCCGCGCGTTCGATGCGTTCGGCGTCGGTGACGACCGCTGACGGTTCCACCCGGCGGATCAGGCTTTGTGCGGCTTCCTTTCCCAGCAAACCGGACAGCATCACGGCGACCGCGCCGAGCCGGGAGATCGCGGCGGCCAGCAGAATGCAGTCGAAATGATTGGCTTTGTAGACGACCACCCGGTCGCCGGGTTTCACGCCCGCTTTACTCAGCACGCCCGCGGAATCCCGGACCAAGGCCGCGATCGCGGGCAGGTCGAGGCTCGAGCGGTCTTCCCGGTCGATGTCCAGCGGCCGGGACAGGTGGAATGTCATGGGCTTGCCGGAACTGCTTCGGTGATCGAACAGTTCGCCCAGGCTGAAGGCCCAGTTCGGTTTCATGGATGAAGTGCTCCTATGCGGTGCTGTCCGGCAGCACAAGGTCGGTTGCCGCCCTCGCCCGAATGCGGGCAAGGGTGAGCGCAGCGAGTCGAATTGCGCGCGAATCGCTGTGCGGGAATGTTCGAAAGGCAGAGCAATGCCGATCCGGGCACCGCCCCCGCGGCACCCGGATCAGTGAAGGTGGCCTACCGGTTGCCGGTAAGCAAACAAGCAGGAACGTACTGAAGCGAATCCACTCAAGCCCCCTGATGTTTTGAGTTTCGCTTTAAGCCCATTAGAGCTATACCTGAGCGGATAGTGACTGTCAATCGTCCGTTGGCGGTGGTCAATGCGGGTATTACGGCAAGTGGGGGACGCCGTGCGGTGGCGCCGCAGTGCGGTCGTGTCGGTTTTGTCGTAGCTTGAATGAAGCGCTTGCGCAGTTGAACACTTCGGTTAAGGTATGCTCGTTCGCGGGGACGTTCTGGGGGTTAGTGTTTTATTTCTGGGGGAATTGACGGGAGGGTGTCACGCTGGGCGGGTGCCGCCGATGTGCGTGGTGAGTGTCGCGGCTGTCGCGGCGACGGCTTCGGCCAAGTCGGGGAAGGTTTCTTCGCAGGGGCCGTCGTCCGGGCAAAGGTGGCGCAGTGTCACGCTGATCGCGGCCATCGGCCTGGAACCGTGGTCGAATACTGGGGCGGCGGCAGAGGCGAAGCCCGCTGTCACGTGACCGTCTTCCACTGACCAGCCGAGGCGGCGTTCGGTCGCCAAGGTGCGGCGTAGCGCGGCCAGCGAATTGGGGCCGCGCGGAGTGCGCAAGACGAATGACGCGGCGGCCGGGAACAGGGCGCGGACGTGTGCGGCCGGCAGATGCTGGAGCATCGCGCGGCCGGACGCGGTCAGATGCGCGGGCAGTCGCACACCGACATCGGTGACCAGGGTTTCCGGGCGGGCCGGGCGTTCCTTGATCAGGTACAGCGATTCGTTGCCGTGCAGGACGCCGAGGTGCGCGGTGTGGCCGATGCGGTCGACCAGTTTGCGCAGCAGCGGCCCGGCCAGCCGCTCCAGTGGGTCGTGGCGCAGGTAGGCCGAGCCGAGTTCGAAGGCGGCGATGCCGAGGCCGTAGCGGCGTTCGGCGGGCAGATGGGTGACGAAACCGGCCGCGGTCAGTTCGTTGAGCAGGTGATATGTCGTCGACCGGGGCAGTTCGAGGTCGCGCGCGATGGCCGCGGCCGAGACCGGGCCCGCGTGGCCGGCGAGCAGGCGCAGCACGGAGAGGCCGTTGCGCAGGGCGGGAACGTCGGAACTGCTCACTGGGGGCTCCTCTGCCTCCTCCGGAAACGGCGCGAGGGGACCCCTCGCACTGCCCGAACGGAGTATGAGGGGTCCCTTCGCACCGGTGGTCGAGGCTCTCGCCACGTGTTGTCTTGGATACCAGACACTACCGCGAACTCCGCCCTGTCGCCGCGGCCCGCCGGGAGGTGCAATGGCGGCATGCCGGAACCAGTCCTCCTGAGCTCGAAGCCGATGACCGCGGCGCAGGTCGTCGACATCGTCCGCGGGCACGCGCACGTCGGGCTCGCCGAGACGGTCGAGAAGAACCTCGCCGCCACCCGCCAGCACATCGAAGACCTCGCCGACGCCACGTCGCCGACCTACGGGGTCTCGACCGGATTCGGCGCGCTCGCCACGCGCCACATCCCGGTCGAGAGCCGCACCGCGCTGCAGCGCAGCCTGATCCGGTCGCACGCCGCGGGCGCCGGGCCGGCGGTGGAGCCGGAGGTGGTGCGCGCATTGATGCTGCTGCGCCTGCGCACGCTGGCCAGCGGCTACACCGGCGTCCGCCCGCAGACGGCGCAAACGCTTGCGGCGCTGCTCAACGCGGACATCACGCCGGTCGTGCACGAGTACGGCTCGCTCGGCTGCTCCGGCGACCTCGCACCGCTGGCCGCGGTCGCGCTCGCGTTGATGGGCGAGGGCGAGGTGTTCCACGCGGGCGAGCGGAAGCCCGCCGCGGACGCTCTGCGGGCGGCCGGGATCACGCCGCTCGTGCTGGCCGAGAAGGAGGGCCTCGCGCTCACCAACGGCACCGACGGCATGCTCGGCATGCTGTTGCTCGCCGCCGCCGACCTGCACCGGCTGCTGGACGTCGCGGACCTCACCGCGGCGATGAGCGTCGAGGCGCTGCTGGGCACCGACCGCGCGTTCGCCGCCGATTTGCAGGCGCTGCGCCCGCATCCCGGCCAGGCGACCAGCGCGGCGCGGATGTTCGCGGCGTTGCAGGGGTCGAAGATCGTGGAAAGCCACCGCGGTCCGGACTGCAACCGCGTGCAGGACGCGTACTCGCTGCGGTGCGCGCCGCAGGTGCACGGCGCCGCGCGGGACACGCTGACGCACGCGGAACTGGTTGCCGAGCGGGAACTCTGGTCCGCGGTGGACAACCCGGTGGTGCTGGCCGACGGCCGGGTGGAGTCGAACGGCAACTTCCACGGCGCGCCGGTCGCGTACGTGCTCGACTTCCTCGCGGTGCCGGTGGCGGACGTGGCGAGCATCGCCGAACGCCGCACCGACCGGATGCTCGACCAGGCGCGCTCGCACGGCCTGCCGCCGTTCCTCGCGCACGACCCTGGCGTCGATTCCGGGCACATGATCGCGCAGTACACGCAGGCCGCCGTGGTCAGCGAGCTGAAGCGGCTCGCGGTGCCCGCCTCGGTCGACTCGATCCCGAGCAGCGCGATGCAGGAGGACCACGTGTCCATGGGCTGGTCCGCCGCGCGCAAGCTGCGCAAGGCGGTCGACGGCCTGACCACCGTGCTCGCCGTCGAACTGCTCACCGCGGCCCGCGCGCTCGACTTCCGCGCGCCGCTGCGGCCCTCGCCGGTCACCGGATGCGTCCGGGACCTGCTGCGCACCAAGGTCGAGGGCCCCGGCCCCGACCGTCACCTGGCGCCCGAGATCGCGGCCGCCGAAGAACTCGTGCGGTCGGGCGCTGTCCTGGCCGCGGCCGAACTGGAGGCCTGAGCATGACTAGCACCGCCCGTACCGTCCGCGCCGCCCGCGGCACGTCGCTGACCGCGAAGAACTGGCAGACCGAGGCCGCCCTGCGGATGTTCCACAACAACCTCGACCCCGAGGTCGCCGAACGGCCCGACGACCTGGTCGTCTACGGCGGCACCGGCCGCGCCGCGCGCAACTGGGCGAGCTTCGACGCGATCACCCGCGAGCTGACCGCGCTGGAACAGGACGAGACGCTGCTGGTCCAGTCCGGCAAGCCGGTCGGCGTGTTCCGCACGCACGAATGGGCGCCGCGGGTGCTGATCGCGAACTCGAACCTGGTAGGCGACTGGGCGACGTGGCCGGAGTTCCGCCGGCTGGAGCAGCAGGGCCTCACCATGTACGGGCAGATGACCGCCGGTTCGTGGATTTACATTGGCACGCAAGGCATTCTGCAGGGCACGTACGAGACGTTCGCCGCGGTCGCGAAGAAGCGGTTCGGCGGAACGCTGCGCGGCACGCTCACCGTCACCGCCGGGCTCGGCGGCATGGGCGGCGCGCAGCCGCTCGCGGTCACGATGAACGACGGCGTGGCGTTGTGCATCGAGGTCGACGCCCAGCGCGCGCACCGGCGCGTCGAGCACCGCTACCTCGACGAGGTGGCCGACGACCTGGACGACGCGATCCGGCGGGTCACCGCGGCGAAGAAGGAGCGGCGTCCGCTGTCGGTAGGCGTGGTCGGCAACGCCGCCGAGGTGCTGCCGGAGCTGTTGCGCCGCGACGTCGAGGTGGACATCGTCACCGACCAGACGTCGGCGCACGATCCGCTGTCCTACCTGCCCAAGGGCATCAGCGTGGACGACTGGCAGGACTACGCGGCGAAGAAACCGGACGAGTTCACCGACCGGGCGCGCGAGTCGATGGCTGACCACGTCGACGCGATGCTCGGGTTCCTCGACCGCGGCGCCGAGGTCTTCGACTACGGCAACTCCCTGCGCGGCGAGGCGAAACTCGGCGGTTGCGAGCGCGCGTTCGACTTCCCCGGCTTCGTGCCCGCCTACATCCGGCCGTTGTTCTGCGAGGGCAACGGTCCGTTCCGCTGGGCCGCGCTGTCCGGCGACCCCGACGACATCGCCGCGACCGACCGCGCGATGCTCGAGCTGTTCCCGGAGAACGAATCGCTGGCCCGCTGGATCAAGATGGCCGGCGAGCGCGTCGCCTTCCAGGGCCTGCCCGCGCGGATCTGCTGGCTCGGCTACGGCGAACGGCACCTGGCCGGCCTTCGCTTCAACGAGATGGTCGCCAGCGGCGAGCTGAAGGCCCCGGTCGTGATCGGCCGCGACCACCTCGACTCGGGCAGCGTCGCCTCGCCGTACCGCGAGACCGAGGGCATGGCCGACGGCTCGGACGCGATCGCCGACTGGCCGCTGCTCAACGCACTGGTCAACACCTCGTCCGGGGCGAGCTGGGTGTCCATCCACCACGGCGGCGGGGTCGGCATGGGCCGGTCCATCCACGCCGGGCAGGTGAGCGTCGCGGACGGCACGCCGCTGGCGGCGCAGAAGCTGGAGCGGGTGCTCACGAACGACCCGGGCATGGGCGTCATCCGGCACGTCGACGCCGGATACGACCGCGCGGCCGAGGTCGCCGACGAGCGCGGTGTGCGGGTGCCGATGAGGGAGCAGGCGTGACCGCATCCGGGCTGCTCGGCGAGATCGCCGACGTCGGGCGCGATGCCCGGCGCGGCGGTTACTCACGGCACGCGTTCGATGCGCCGGAGCACGACCTGCGCACGTGGTTCGTCGAACGGGCGCAGCAACTGGGCCTTGACGTCGAGACCGATCGCAACGGCAACCTGTGGGCGTGGTGGGGTGCTCCCGGCGCGGACGCGGTCGTCACCGGCAGCCACCTGGACTCGGTGCCGGGCGGCGGCGCGTTCGACGGGCCGCTTGGCGTCGTAAGCGCGCTGGCGGCGGTGGAAGCCTTGCAGGCCAAGGAATTCCGTCCGGCCAAGCCGTTCGCGGTGGTGGTCTTCGCCGAGGAGGAGGGCGGGCGTTTCGGCGTGCCGTGTCTCGGTTCGCGGCTGCTCACCGGGACGATTGACGCGGACCGGGCGCGGGCGCTGCGGGATCCGTCCGGCGTCACGTTCGCCGAGGCCGCGGCGAAGTCCGGGCTGGACGTGGACCGCGTCGGCGCGGATCCGGACCGGCTCGGGCTGATCGGGCGATTCCTGGAACTGCACGTCGAACAGGGCAGGGGGCTGATCGACCTTGGGTCGCCGGTGGCGGTCGGCAACACGGTGATCGCGCACGGGCGGTGGCGATTCTCCTTTGCCGGGCAGGGAAACCACGCGGGTGCGACGTTGCTCGCGGACCGGGTCGATCCGATGCTGCCCGCCGCCGAGACCGTGGTCGCGGTGCGGCGGCTGGCGCGGAAGACGCCGGACGCGCGGGCGACCGTGGGTCGGCTGGTGCCCACGCCGGGCGGGACGAACGTGATCGCGTCCACTGTGGACCTGTGGCTGGACGCGCGCGTGCCGGGTGCTTCGACTCCTGCGCTGGTCGAGGAGATCACTCAAGCAGCGCGGGCCGCGGCCGAGGCGGAAGGGTGCGAGCTGGCGGTCACGCGCGAGTCGTACTCCGACGACGTGGTGTTCGACGAGTCGCTGCGGCGGTCGCTGGGGGAGTGGCTGGGCACTCCGCCCGAGTTGCCCACGGGTGCCGGACATGACGCGGCGATCCTGTCGGGATTCGTGCCGTCCGGGATGCTCTACGTCCGCAATCCGACCGGGATCAGCCACGCGCCGGAGGAATTCGCTGAGGCGGACGACGTCGAGGCCGGCGCTCGGGCGCTGGCCGAGGTGCTGGAGCGGCTCGCGAGATGACCACGTACTGGTGCGAACGGGCCTGGCTGCCCGACGGGATCGCGGAAGCGGTCCGGCTCGAGATCGCGGACGGCCGGATCGTTTCGGTGACCGCTGACACGGACACCACCGGGACTGTCCTTAACGGACTGACACTTCCCGGCTTCGCCAACGGGCATTCGCATGCGTTCCACCGCGCGCTGCGGGGCCGGACGCACCACGAGCGGGGCACGTTCTGGACGTGGCGGGAGCGGATGTACTCGCTCGCCGCCCGGCTCGATCCGGATGCGTACTACCGGCTCGCTCGGGGCGTCTACGCGGAGATGGTGCTGGCGGGGTACACGAGCGTCGCCGAGTTCCACTATCTGCACCACGGCCCGGGCGGCAAGCCGTACGCGTCGCCTAACGCGATGGGCGACGCGTTGCGACAGGCCGCGCGGGACGCCGGAATCCGGATGACCCTGCTCGACACCTGCTACCTCGCGGGCGGGATCGGCGTGCCGCCGGACGAGGTGCAGCAGCGGTTTTCGGACGGTTCCGCCGAGAAATGGGCGGAACGCGTCGCGTTGTTGAAGGAAGACGACCTGTTCCGTGTCGGCGGGGCGATCCACTCGGTGCGTGCGGTGCCGGAGTACGAGCTGCCGAAGGTGGACAACGCGGTGCCGAAGGACCGGCCACTGCACATCCACCTGTCCGAGCAGCGCGCGGAGAACGAGCAATGCGAGGCCGCGTACCGCTGGACGCCGACCGGGTTGCTCTGGGATTACGGCGTGCTCGGCGAGCGGCTCACCGCGGTGCATGCGACGCACTTGACCGAGCAGGACATCAAGTGGCTGGGCGATTCCCGGAGCGGCGCGTGCTTCTGCCCGACCACCGAGCGGGACCTCGGGGACGGCATCGGCCCGGCCCGGAGCCTGCTCGACGCGGGCGCGCGGCTCGGCATCGGGAGCGACAGCAACGCGGTGGTCGACGCGTTCGAGGAGACCCGGGCGCTGGAACTGGACGATCGGCTCGCCAGCGAGGAACGCGGCAGGTTCACCGCGGAAGAACTGCTCTCCGCTGGGACCGAGCACATTTCCGCAGGTTGGCCGGAGACCGGCACGCTCGCGCCCGGTGCCGGGGCGGACCTGGTCACGGTCGCGACGGACACGGTGCGCACGGCCGGGATCGAACCGTCCGGCGTGCTGTTCGCCGCCGCGGCCGCGGACGTCCGTACCGTGGTGGTGGCCGGGCGGGAAGTGGTGCGCGACGGTGCGCACATGCTGATCGAACGACCGGAAACCTTACTGGCCAAGGAGATCGAGGCGCTGTGGCAGTACTGATCACCGGAATCGGCGAGCTCACCACGAACGACCCGGAGCTGGGCAAGCTTCGCGACGCCGCGCTGGTGCTCGACGGCGAGACCGTCGTGTGGGCGGGTCCGGCCGCGCAGGCTCCGGACGCCGACGAGCGCGTTGACGTCGAGGGCCGCGCCGTGCTGCCCGGGTGGGTCGACAGCCACACCCACCTCGTGTTCGCGGGCGACCGCACCGCCGAGTTCGAGGCGCGGATGGCCGGACAGGCTTATGCGGCAGGCGGAATCGCGGTCACCGTCGGTGCGACGCGGGCGGCTTCGGACGAGCAGCTGGCGGCGAACCTGCGTCGACATGTCGAGGAAGCGGCTGCGCAGGGCACGACCTGTCTGGAGACGAAGACCGGGTACGGCCTCAATGTCGTTGACGAGACTCGGTCGGCGCGAATCGCTGGCGAGGTCGCGGACGAGGTGACCTTCCTCGGAGCGCACCTCGTGCCGCCGGGTGCCGACGCGGAATCCTATGTGGACCTGGTCTGCGGCGAGATGCTGGACGCCGTCGCACCGCACGTGCGCTGGGCCGATGTGTTCTGCGAGACCGGTGCGTTCGACGAGGCACAGTCGGCGCGCGTGCTCAAAGCGGCGGCGGAGCGCGGGCTTGGGCTGCGGGTGCACGGCAATCAGCTCGGCGAGGGTCCGGGCGTGCGGCTGGCGGTGGAGCTGGACGCGGCGAGCGTGGACCACTGCACGTACCTGAGCGATGCCGACGTCGAGGCGCTCGCGTCGTCCAACACGGTCGCGACAGCGTTGCCCGCGTGCGATTTGTCCACGAGGCAATCGCTCGCTCCGGCACGGCGGCTGCTCGACGCCGGCGCGACGGTCGCGTTGGCGAGCAACGCGAACCCGGGCAGTTCGTACACCACGTCGATGGCGTTCTGCGTGACGACGGCCGTGCTGCAGATGCGGATGACCGTGGACGAGGCCGTGTGGTCGGCAACGGCCGGCGGTGCGCGGGCGCTGCGCCGGGACGACGTCGGGTATTTGCGGCCGGGCGCGCGGGCCGATGTGCATGTACTCGACGCGCCGTCCACCACGCATCTCGCTTATCGGCCCGGGGTCCCGTTGACCCACGCGGTGTGGCGGAAAGGGGCAAAGCTCCGTTGATCAGGTGGCGACGGCGTCCGCGGCTGCGCTAACGTGAAAGGGAACAGGACGCGCGAAAGACCATTGTCCGGTATGGGTTAGGCCGGACGACCCATTTGCTCTGTTTCCGAGCGCCCGGCTTGCGCGGGCCGAGCCCAGTGCGTCCCTCTCGAACCAGAACGTTGGTACGGAAGGGACTTCGCTGATGGCGAATGACGTGAACGACACCGTGCTCGTGATCGGGGCCGGGCTCGGCGGGCTGTGCCTCGCGCAAGGACTGCGCAAAGCCGGGATCCCGTGCGAGGTCTACGAACGCGATTCCGCGCTGGACGCGCGCAGGCAGGGTTATCGGCTGCACATCGATTCCCGCGGTGACCAGGCGCTGCGGCAAGTCCTGCCGCCGCACCTGCACGAGCTGTTCCTGGCCACCTCGGGACAGCCGCGCAACGCCACCACGATCTACGACAGCCAGTTGGTGCCGCGCACCGAGTTCGTGCTGGACGACGGCGAGACCCAGCGCAACGTCAACCGGTTCACGCTGCGGCAGATTCTGTTCGAGGGCCTCGGCAACGTCCGCTTCGGCAAAGAGTTCGTCCGGTACGAAAAGCACGAGAACGGCGTGGTCGCGCACTTCGCTGACGGAACTCAGGCGCGCGGCGCGGTTCTTGTCGGCGCGGACGGGGTCAATTCGCCGGTGCGTCGCCAATATCTCCCGCACGCACAGGTCGTCGACACCGGATTGCGTCAGCTGTACGCGAAGATCCCGCTCACCGAGGAGACCCGGAAGCTGTTCGACCCGGAGATGTTCGCCGTGTTCAGCATCGTTTCCGGGCCGCGCAAGCAGATGATCGGCTTCGCGCCGGTCGACTATCCGGAGCCGATCGCCGACGCGTGTGCGCGGCTCGCGCCCGAGGTTCGCCTCAACCCCGACGAGCCGTACATGACCTGCGCTTTCGGCGCGCGCCAGGAAGTCTTCGGGCGGACCGACGACGAACTCCGCGCGCTGTCCGGGGACGAGATGCAGAAGCTCGTGCTCGACCGCGTCGCGGACTGGAACCCGCGCGTGCGCCGGATGGTCGAAAGCTGGCTCCCGGACTCGCCGTTCCTCGTTTCGATCCGGACCAGCGTGCCGATCGGGCCGTGGGAATCGTCGCGGGTGTGCCTGGTCGGCGACGCGATCCACGCGATGAGCCCGGCCGCCGGGGCCGGAGCGAACACCGCGATGCGCGACGGGGCCGCGCTCGCCGCCGCGTTGAGCAGCGGCACGCCGGACGCGATCGGGGAATACGAGGCGGAAATGCGCCGGTACGGTTTCGCCGCGGTCCGCGAGTCCGCCGCGAACGGGGCGCGGCATCTAGGGCAGAACCCTCTGCCGGAAATGTCTAACACGTCCGTTTAATGCCATTTTCAGAAGGGCGCGGGGGCAGAGTTCCTGCCCCCGCGCCCGACCCTGCGCGCGGTCCGGAAGCGCCCGGGTGACGCTGTAAAAGGACCAGCAGGTGAACGGCGGAAAACCGGCGGCACCGGCAAGATCTCGTTCATTCAGAGTTCAACTACTGGCCACTCGCTGAGGGATCTGGAGACCCCGCCCGCGTCGGTACCGTCACTCCCGCAGGACACTCCGAACTGGAGAGCGGGCATGGACTTTTCTCTCATCGTCCTGGTGGTGATCGTCGCGGCGCTGGCTTTCGACTTCACCAACGGGTTCCACGACACGGCCAACGCGATGGCCACTTCGATCGCCACCGGTGCGCTGAAGCCCCGGGTCGCGGTCGCGATCTCGGCGGTGCTGAATCTCGTCGGCGCGTTCCTTTCGATCGAGGTCGCGAAAACCATTTCCGGCGGAATCGTCGACGACACCAAGGTCACGCCGGTGGTGATTTTCGCCGGATTGGTCGGGGCCATCGTCTGGAATCTCGTGACGTGGCTGGTCGGGCTGCCGTCGAGTTCTTCGCACGCGTTGTTCGGGGGGCTGATCGGGGCGACCTGGATCGCGTCCGGCGCCGACGCCGTGCACTTCGCGAAGGTCGTCGAGAAGGTGCTGATCCCGGCGATCGCGTCGCCGGTGGTGGCGGGCGTCGTCGCGATCGCCGGCACGTTCCTCGTCTACCGGATCACCGCCAAGGCGCGCCAGGACGTCGTCGGCAAGGGTTTCAAGACCGGCCAGGTGCTTTCGGCGAGCCTGGTCTCGCTCGCGCACGGCACCAACGACGCGCAGAAGACGATGGGCGTCATCACGCTCGCGCTGATCGCGGGCGGTTCGCTCGCGCCGGGGTCGAACCCGCCGGTGTGGGTCATCCTCGCCTCCGGCGCGGCGATCGCGCTCGGCACCTACTTCGGCGGCTGGCGGATCATCCAGACGATGGGCAAGAAGCTCACCGAAATCCAGACGCCGCAAGGGTTCGCCGCCGAGACGAGTTCCGCGGCGGTCATCCTCGCCTCGTCTCACCTCGGCTTCGCGCTGTCCACCACGCACGTCACCTCGGGCGGCATCATCGGCTCCGGGCTCGGCCGGAAACTCGCCGAGGTCCGCTGGGGCGTCGCGGGCAAGATGGTGATCGCCTGGGCGCTCACGCTGCCCGCCGCCGCGATCGTCGGGGCCATCGCCGCCGCGGTCTCCACGCGCGGCAGCTGGGGAACGGTCCTCGTCGGCGGTGTCGGAGTGCTGCTCGCGCTGGGCATCTGGCTCGCGTCGCGGCGCAACCCGGTCACGCCGGCCACCGTCAACAACGAGCCGGAGGCCGCCGAGGCCGCCCCGGTCGCGGCCTGAGGGAGCACGACATGGCGATCAACTGGGGTGCCCTCGGCATCGTTTTCGTGGTGGCGCTGGCGGCGGTCGTGGTGCTGACCGGGCTGTTCGCGTACGGGGTGCGCGGGTTGTCGGAGCGCGTGACGGCGCGGGCGCACGGTGGCAGCGGCACGGTTCAACTGACCGGCGCGGTGGTGTGTTTCGCGATCTGCGCCGCGGTGATCGGGTACGGGATCTACCTGATCGTGGCCTAAGCGAGCGCCGCCTCCGCGCGGGTTCGCAGTTCTTCCGGAAGCTCGTCGAGCAACGGCCGCACCGTCGCTCGGCGGGCTTCGTTCAGGTGGGCCAGCACATCCAGCGCCGGTGCCCACAGCGACTCGTCCGCCGCGGCCGTGCGGACCAGTGCGGGCAGGCGGTCGTCGCCGAGCAGGCCGAGGACGTGGTCGATCCGGCTCCGGTCGTCCAGCACGTACGCGGTGTGCAGGAGACCGGCGTCGTCCAGCAGGCCGATGCAGCGGCGGACCGTGTCGTCCGGCAGATGGCCGACGAATCGGCCCAGCGTGATCCAGTCTTCGCGGCGGGTCAGTTCCTCGGCGACCGCCACGACGGTAGCTACCGGGATCCGGGTGATGATGGACGTCGCGCGCCGCGGATCCAGTTCCGCCGCGACCGAGGCGAGGAACTTCGGCGACAGCCGCTTCGCGACGTCGACGCCGCGCGACACGTCGACCAGCCCGGCGATCCGCGCGCACAGCAGCGGGCCGAACACCTTTTCCGCGATCTTCGCGGTCACCCCGGCCGGGAGCAGCCTGCTCGCCAGCGCCATCCGCTCCAGCACGACGAGGTTCGCGTCGAACAGCGTCGTCGTCATCTGCTCGCGCAGCAGCCGCACCTCGCCCTGGTCGACGTCGGCGAGGTAGCCGAGCCGGGCGGGGTCGACGTCCAGCACCCGCGCGAGTTTCAGGATTTCCGGGTTCACAGGCCGACCGCTTTCCGCACCGCGCCGCGCAGCAGGGCGGGCACGTACTTGAGGCTTTCCTCACCCGCGCGGGCGAGCGCCTGCGCTTGCCGGTGCCGGGCGTCCCGCAATGCCGAGGACAAATCCTGTTTGTGCTGCTCAGGCAGGGATTCGATGCCGTCCGGCAGCGGGGAGCCGAGCTGTTCGGCCAGGGTGCGTTCAGCCATGGTGACCCATCATGCCTCACGATCTCGACCTTGACTTTCGGCAGTGGTGACGAATCGGGCGGCCCTTGTAGCGTCAGCGGAATGAAGGAGGCGACGCGAGTCCGCTGGCGCGTGACGTTCGACGTGCTGCTCTGGGCCGCGTTGTGCGGGTTCGTCATGCTCGACGGCCCGCTCGACCCGAACGTCTGGGAACTCGTCTACGGCCTGGTGTCGGTCACCTTGGCGATGGCCACCGCCCGCGTCTACCCGGCGTTCGCGCTGGCAGTGGCGATGTCGACGGCGCTCGTCATCGCGTTCGGCTGGGGCGGGCGGGTGGCGGTGTGGGAGTTCTTCCTGATCGTCGTGATCTCGTACCTGGCCGGTCTGCGGCTGGCCAGGGCGCGTGTGGCGATGATCTGCTTCTTCGCCATCGCGGTGGCCGGGATCCCGCTGGCTTTCCTGCCGAAGGCGGGCTTCGACGCGTGGGGCGCGGTGCTCGGCACGCTCGCGTTCGCCGGGGTCGCGCCGTGTTTGCTCGGCAGGCACGTGCGGCTGCGGCGCGAGCTCGCGCAGGACGGGTGGCGGCGCGCGGAGGAGATGGAGAGCAGGCACCGGCTGGTCGCGCAGGAAGCCCGGCTGCGGGAGCGGGCCCGGATCGCCAGCGACATGCACGATTCGCTCGGCCACGAGCTGAGCCTGATCGCGGTGCGCGCGGCGGCTTTGGAGGTCGACAGCGAGCTTGGCGAAGAGCAGCGCGAGGCCGCTGGACAACTCCGGGCGGGCGCGGCGACGGCGACGGAACGGCTGCGCGAGATCATCGGCGTGCTGCGCGAGGACGCCGCGCCGATCGAGCCGGTGCAGGGCGATCTGGGGGAATTGATCGACCGCGCGCGGGCGTCCGGGATCGAGATCGGCGCGCGGATCGACAAGCTGGACGGCGCACCGCCGATGGTCGCGCGGGCGGTCTATCGCGTGGTGCAAGAGGCGCTCACGAACGCGGCGAAGTACGCGCCCGGCGCGGCCGTCACGGTAGTGGTGACCAGCACTGATGAGTCGACTGACGTCCGGGTCCGGAACGCGCCGCCGCCTGCCGGACCGCTGCCCGGCCGGTCTGGGCAGCGGGGGCTGATCGGCCTGCACGAGCGGGTGCGGCTGGTCGGCGGGAGCCTGACGGCGGGCCCGGCGGACGGCGGGTTCGAGGTGGCGGCCAGCCTGCCGCACGATTCGGCGCCCGTGCCGGAGCAGGACGACGACGGGATCGGGCAGGCGGCGCGCGAGCTGGAACGTGCCCGTCGCGCCGTCCGGTCGAGCCTGGTGCAGGCGATCGTGGTGCCGCTGGCGCTGTTCGGAGTGGTCGTCGGCGGGGCGGGCGTGACGTTCCTGGTGCAGTGGTCGTCGTCGGAACTGCCGCCGGATTCGTACGCGCGGATCCAGCTCGGCATGCCACGCTCGGCCGTCGAACCGATGCTGCCCGGCCGCCAGCGCACGACGCTGCCGTCGATCAACGTGCCGCCGCAGCCCTACCGAAGCATCTGCGAGTACTACGGAGCCGGCCGGAGCTGGCTCAACTTCAACTATGCCGTCTATCGACTGTGCTTTGTGGACGATCGAGTGGCGAGCAAGGATCTTTACAGTGAGGACGAACCGTGATCCGCGTACTGCTGGCCGACGACGAAGCGATGATCCGCGCCGGCGTGGCCGCGATCCTGGCCTCGGACAAGGAAATCGAGGTAGTGGCCGAGGCCGCGGACGGTCGCGAGGCGGTCGAACTGGCCCGCGCGAACCGGCCGGACGTCGCGCTGCTCGACATCCGCATGCCCGGTCTCGACGGGCTCGCCGCGGCCGAGGAGATCCGCAAGCTGCTGCCGGACACCGGCGTCCTCATGCTGACGACGTTCGGGGAGGACGAGTACATCGAACGCGCGCTAGGCCTTGGCGCGAGCGGGTTTCTGCTCAAGGCGGGCGACCCTCGTGAGCTGCTCGCCGGGGTGCACGCGGTCGCCGATGGCGCGGCGTTTCTGTCGCCGAAGGTCGCGCATCGGGTGATCACGCGCTTGTCCGGCAGCCGGTTCACCCGGGCCGCGACCGCACGCGAGCGGGTGAACGTCTTGACGAACCGCGAGCGGGAGGTGCTGGTGCTGCTGGCCGAAGGACTGTCCAATGCGGACATCGCAGCGCGGATGTTCGTGGTGGAGGGCACGGTGAAGGCGCATGTGAGCACGATCCTGACCCGGTTGGACGTGCGGAACCGGGTGCAGGCCGCGATCACGGCTTTTGAAGCGGGGCTGGTGTGAGCCTCGGCGGTTGCCAGCGGCTGATGCTGGCGCCGACTCGGGTCGTGACCGCTGCGGGCAACAGCCGGGTGAAAGTCGCTCGCAGCGCGACCGCCGCCGGGTTCCGGAGGAGCGGCCCGCTGGCACCGGCCTGGATCGACGACTTCGCGACCTTCTGCGTACGCGGGCGTCGTTCCGCGTCGTAACGGCGGAGCGCTTCGTCCACTGTGGACGCCTGGACGTGTGAAGCCAGTACCACCGCGTCCTCCAACGCCTGGCAGCCGCCTTGCCCGAGAAACGGCGGCATCGCGTGCGCGGCGTCCCCGAGGAGCGCGATGCGGCCGCGGGTGTAGCTGGGCAGCGGCGTCGCCAGGTGATGCGTGTCGTGCAGCAGGATTTCCGGGGTGGCGTCGATGAGCTGCGGAATCGGGTCGTGCCAGCGGCCGTACTTCGCGCTCAGGTAAGCGCGCACGTCGTCGTGCCGGATCCCGGCCGGGCGGGCTTCGGAGACCCACCAGTACACCTCGTCGTCCAGCAGCGGCAGGACGCCGATCTCGATTCCGGCCGCCCACGTCGTGCTCAAGGTGGGCTTGAGCGGCAGTTTGGCGATCCCGCGGAACGCCGCGCCGCCGCTGTACTCCACGCGCGCGGCCGGGAAAAGCGCCTGCCGGATCGGGCTGTTGATTCCGTCGGCCGCCACGATGAGGTCCGCCTCGATCGAGCCGGAATCGTGGTGCACCAAGCCGTTCTGCTCAACGCTGGTCACTTCGACCCCGGTCTTGAGGCAGTCGTCGGGCAGCGCGGACCGCAGCGTTTCGATCAGATTCGCCCGGTGGATCGCGCCCAGCGGCAGTCCGTGGCTGCGCACGAAGAGGTCCGCGTCCCAGCTGGCCAGCCGACGCCCGCGCCAGTCGACCAGTCCACCGCCGCGCTGCGCGGAGATTCGCGGCTCGACGCCCAGTTCAGCCAGCGCCCGCTGCGCGTTGGGCCACAACGAGATTCCCGCGCCGATGGCGGTGAACTGCGGTGCCCGTTCGAGCACCGCGACGTCCCACCCGACCCGGCGCAACCCGATCGCCGCGGCCAGTCCGCCGATGCCGCCCCCGACCACGACCGCGCTTCGCGAAGCCATGCCGACCTCCTCTACGTCTGTAGAGGACTCTACACCTGTAGTGTTCCGAGGGTGGAACGGATAGCTGTGATCGGCGACGCAGCCATCGAGGTCATCGCGGCCGAGGGCATGCGCGGGCTGACTCACCGCGCCGTCGATCGTGCGGCCGGGCTGCCCGCGGGTTCGACGTCGTACTACGCGCGCACCCGCGTCGCACTGCTGGAACTGGCCGCGGACCGGATGGTCGCGCTGGACCAGGCCGAGGTCGCCCCGCCGGAAGGGAAACTCGCGGAGTTCCTGGGCGCGATGGTATACCGCTCGATCACCGCCGGCCGCACGAGAATGCTCGCGCGTTACGAATTCGCGCTTGAATCGACCCGGCGGCCGGAGTTGCGCGCCCGATACGACGCTGGCGGCCTGGAATTGCGCCGCCGATGTGCGGAAGTGCTTGCCGCGGCCGGTTCTCCGACTCCCGAGGACCACACCCGAGTGCTCATCGGCTGGCTCGACGGATCGATCTTCGACGCACTGGCAGGCACGGGCTCCGTCAACCCGCCGGCCGAAGCCGAACTGGTTGCCGGAGCCCGTGCCGTGCTCGCCGGATTGGGATTGCCGCGGGCTTGATCAGGCGTCGCGGCGGTTCAGCAGCGCGGTCCCGGCGGCGATTCCGGCGACCGCCCAGACGAGGCAGACCAGCACGCCGACCCAAGGCCCGTACGGCGGCGGGCTGCCGAACAACGGGTTCACGTCGCCAGGCGGCACCATGGCGTTGATCCCCGCGAAGGCCGGGAAATAGTCCATCGCGCCGGGAAGCACGTACGAGGACATCAGCATCGGCAACGGCAGCAGCAGCACGATCACCACCACCAGCGTGCCCGCCGCGCTGCGCAGCACGAACGAAATCCCCAGGCACAGCACGCCGAGCAGCGCGAAATACGTCCCCATACCCAGTGCGGTGATCGCCCCTTGTGACAGCGACGTGGAACCCCCAGCCCCACGCATCAGCACCGAGGCGACCCCCATGCCGAGAGCCGCGACGACCACGCCGTAGACGAACAGCACCGGTACCAGCACCGCGGCTTTGGCTGCGGTGACCCGGGCCCGCACCGGAACCCATTGCAGCGTCGAGCGAATCGACCCGCTGGTGTACTCGCTGGTCACGAACAACGTCGCGACCGCGAGCACGCAGAACTCGACCAGGTAGATCGCGCCGCTGTTGACGATGCCGTGCGCGGTCTGCTGCCGCTCGTCCCCGACGTGCTGGGAAATCCCCGAGACGACGGAGTAAAACGCCATCAACAGCACTCCGCCGATCAGCGACAACCACGTCGCCCGCACCGACCAGAACTTGGTCCACTCCGCCGAAATCGCCAGCTTCGTCATGCCGTAACCCCGTATTCCACCGATCCGGCGGTCAGTTCCATGTACGCCTGCTCGAGCGAAGCGGTCCGCTCGGCGAGCCCGTGCAGCCGGACGCCCAGTTCGTAGGCCAGATCCCCGATCTCGGCGGCGGTCGCCTCGTCGACGAGCAGTTCGCTGCCCTCCCCGGGCAGCACCGACCGGCCGTTGCCCCGAAGCCAGTCCGCGAGTTTCGCGCGCTCCGCCGGATCCGGCACGAGGACCGCGACCGACCGGCTCGAGTTGCCCGCGATGAAGTCGCCGATCGCCGCGTCGGCGAGAATCGACCCCTTGCCGATGACCAGCAGCCGGTCCGCGGTCAGCTGCATCTCGCTCATCAGGTGGCTGGACACGAACACCGTGCGTCCTTCGGCGGCGAGCGAGCGCATCAGCTGCCGCACCCAGCGGACGCCGTCCGGGTCGAGGCCGTTGACCGGCTCGTCGAACATCAGCACGCCGGGGTCGCCGAGCAGCGCGCCGGCGATGCCGAGCCGCTGGCTCATGCCGAGCGAGAACGTCCCGGTGCGCTTGCCCGCGACGTCGCTCAGTCCGACCGTCGCGAGCACTTCCTCGACGCGGCTCGCCGCGATCCCGTTGCTGCGCGCCATCGCGAGCAGATGTTTGCCCGCACTGCGTCCGGGATGCATGGCTTTCGCATCCAGCAGCGCGCCGACTTCTCGCAGCGGAAACCGTAGTTCTGCATACGGTTTGCCGCGGATCAGCGCGTCGCCGGAGTCCGGCCGGTCGAGTCCGACGGTCATCCGCATGGTGGTGGACTTGCCCGCGCCGTTCGGGCCGAGGAACCCGGTCACCGTGCCCGTCTCGATGACCGAGGTCAGGCCGTTGACCACCGTTTTCTGGCCGTAGCGCTTCGTCAATCCGCGAAACGTGATCATAGGGCGAAGTCTGCGCCCGCGCGGGGTGCGCGGACATCAGCCGACCGTCCCGCGCCGACCCCGACTTTAGGCAGGGGTCACCGCGCCCTGCGGGTGGTGTGCCGGGTCGGTGTGGCGGTCGCGGGGTCTTCCGGCCACGGGTGTTTCGGATAGCGGCCGCGGAGGTCGGCGCGGACGGCGGCGTATCCGGTGCGCCAGAAGGATTCGAGATCGGCGGTGACCGCGGCCGGGCGACCGGCGGGCGACAGCAGGTGCAGCACCACCGGAACGCGGCCGTCGGCGAGCGACGGCGTCTCGGTCCAGCCGAAGGTCTCCTGCAGCTTCACCGCGAGTACCGGCTGGTCGCCGCGGTAGTCCACGCGGTAATGCGAACCGGACGGGACTTCGAGCCGGTCCGGGGCGAGTTCGTCGAGCCGCGCGGCCTCGGGCCAGGGGAGCAGGCCGCGCAAGGCGGTTCCGGCGTCGACGTTCGCCAGGTCGGCCCGGCGGCGAACCTTCGAGAGATCCAGCCAAGTGTCTGCCTCGGACAGCAGTGACTCGTCGTCCACGGAAGGCCACGGATCGCCCAGTACGCGGTGCAGGAAGGCCAGGCGTTCGCGGAGGCGGGTTCCGTCTTGGCTCCAGCGCAGCAAACCGAGGCCTTCGGCGCGAAGTCCGGTGACGACTGCGTCGTGGACCAGCTGCGGATCTGGTTTGGGTAAGGGCTTTTCCGACAGAACGATCGCGCCCAGGCGGCGGACGTGCCTGGCGACGACATCGCCGTCCCAACGCACTTCGTCCACTTCGGACACCAGGGTCGGCGCGGCTCGGGTCGCCAATGCTTCGTCGGCGGCCGCGGCGAGGCGGATGGTGCCGTGCACCCGGCCCGGGTCGCGGGTGGCTTCGGCGACGGCCAGCCATTCGGCGTCGCCCAAGCCGCTGCCGCTGGGCAGTTCTGCCGCGGTGCCGCCGGCCATCAGATACACCGGGGCCGATCCCGCGCGCCGCCGCGCCAAGCGTTCCGGATGGGCGAGGGCGACGACCAACGCGGCGTCCGGATTTGCTTTCGTTGGGGAATTGACCAATGCTGCCAACCGTTTCGCGCCCCGCTGCCATCGGCGGGCCGCGTCGTCGTGTGCGGAACGGAGCCGTCGCAGTTCCGCTTCGACGTCGGTCAGCGTCGCTCCGGTATCGAGCAGCGCGACCACTTCTGCCGCGGCTCGAGCACCGACGGCCTCAGCGCCGTCCAGCAACGCGCGCGCCAGCCGGGGATGCAAACCGAGGTCGGCCATCTTCTGTCCGCGCGGCGTGACCGCACCATCGGACGTGGTCGCGCCGAGCGTGACGAGAAGGCTTCGCGCGGCAGCGAGCGCGCCTTCGCCAGGCGGGTCCCACCAGTCGAGGCCGGTTCCGTCGGGGGTGGACCAGCAGGCGAGCTCCAACGCGAACCGCGCCAGTTCGGCGGTGCGGATTTCCGGCTCCGGATACGCCGGGAGCGTTGCTTGCTCGTGCTCCGGCCAGCAGCGGTACGCCCGGCCAGGCGCTTCACGGCCCGCGCGACCAGCGCGTTGTTCCGCCACCGCCGCCGAAACCCGCACCGTGGCGAGCCCGGCGAGACCGCGTCGGTGGTCAACTCGGGGGACGCGCGCGAGACCCGAGTCCACGACCGCGCGGACGCCAGGAACGGTCAGGCTCGATTCGGCGACGGCGGTCGCGAGGACTACCCGGCGACGGTCGCGGGGCCGTAATGCTTCGTCTTGCCGGACAGCGGAAAGCCGTCCGTGCAGTGGCAGCACATCCGCGTCCAGCGAACTCAACAACGCTGACGTACGCGCGATTTCCCCGGCGCCCGGGAGGAACGCGAGCACGTCGCCGTCGCCTTCGGAGAGGGCTTTCCGGACCGCTGAAGCGACCGCGGCTTCCGGACGTTCCCCACGCGCTGGAGCGCGGTAGCTCAGCTCAACCGGATACGTGCGGGCTTGTGCGGTGATCACCGGCGCGTCGTCGAGCAGTTCGGCCAGCCGTCCGGACGCGACCGTCGCCGAGGTCGCGAGCAGCCGCAGGTCGTCGCGCAATCCGGCACGGACGTCGAGGAGCAAAGCGAGCAGCAGATCGGCGTCGAGATGGCGTTCGTGGCATTCGTCCAGCAGCACCGTCGACACGTCGGCCAGTTCGGGATCGTGCTGCACCCGCCGCACAAGCAGCCCCGACGTGACCACCTCGATCCGCGTGCGCGAAGACACCTTCCGGTCGCCGCGCACGGCGTACCCGACCGTCTCGCCTACGGGTTCGCCCAGCAGAGCGGCCATCCGCCCGGCCGCGGCCCGAGCAGCCAGCCGACGCGGCTCGGCGACCACGACGCGTCCTTCGCCGCGGTTCAGCGCGAGCGGCACGAGCGTGGTCTTGCCGGTGCCGGGCGGGGCGACGAGCACCGCGGCGCCGTGGTCGTCGAGCGCGCTCAGCACGGACGGCAGCACCGCGCGGACGGGCAGGTCCGGCAGCGAGGCTAGGTCGGTCACTGCTCGGTGATCTCCGGTGGATTCGGCAACGGGTAGTTCGACGGCCCGATGTTCGTCTCCAGCGACTTCCGCCAGGCCCCGGTCGACACCATCTTCCGGATCGCGTCGTCGACCGCGTGCTGGCCCTCGGTGTCGCCCTTGCGCAGGCCGACGCCGTACCGCTCAGTGGAGAACGGGCGGCCGACCACCTTCAGCAGCTCCGGATTCTGCGCGGCGTACCCGGCGAGGATCACCGCGTCCGTGGTCACCGCGTCGACCTGGTTGGCCAGCAGCGCGGTCACGCAGTCCGGATACCGCGGGTACTCGACCAGCTTCACCATCTGCGCGAACTTGTCCTTCACCATCTGCGCCGGCGTCGAGCCGGTGACCGAGCACAGCCGTTTGCCGTTGAGGCTTTCCGGACCGGTGATGTCCGGCGAGGTGAGCCGCACCAGCAGGTCCTGGCCGGTGACGAAGTACGGGCCGGCGAAGCCCACCTGCTGTTTCCGCTTGTCGGTGATCGAATAGGTGGCCACGACCAGGTCGACCGCGCCCGAGGTCAGGTCCGTTTCGCGGCGGGCCGGGGTGGTCTCGTGCCAGGTGATGCGGTCCGGTTCGACCCCCAGTTCGCGCGCGACGAAAGTAGCGACGTCGACGTCGAAACCGGCGAGCCTTCCGTCGACGGTTCGCTGCGAAAGTCCCGGCGCGTCGAACCGGATTCCGATCGTCAGGTGGTTGCCGTCACGCGCCCGGGTGGGAAGCGGATCGTCCTTCGATACCTCCGAAGAACCGCACGATACGCAGCTGACCAGCAGAAACACGGCGGCGAGCACTGCGCGAAACCGCATCGGTGCCTCCGCTTCGCCGGTTGGCTGCTCACATAGTTCTCAGGTCAGACGGCTAGCCTAAGCGCGTGCGCCGACTGCCCCAACCTGTACTCGACACCATCGGCACGCTCGCCCGGCTCGGGCTGGCTGCCGTGTGGCTCGTGTCCGGCGGCCTGAAGATCGCCGATCCGGGACAGACGTACATCGCCGTGCAGGCCTACGACGTGCTCCCGCACGCGCTGGTGCGCCCGGTCGCCACCGGGCTGCCGCTGCTGGAGCTGGTGCTCGGGCTGCTGCTGCTCGCCGGGCTGGCCACGCGCTGGGTCGCGGGAGCCTCCCTGCTGCTGCTCGCCGTGCTCGTCGCGGGCATCGCGCAGTCGTGGGCACGCGGTCTGAGCATCGACTGCGGCTGCTTCGGCGGCGGCGGGCGCGTGGACGCCGGGCAGACCGAATACCCGCAGGAGATCCTGCGCGACACCGGCTTCGCCCTGCTCGCGGTGTGGCTGCTCGTCCGGCCGCGCACGTGGCTCTCGGTCGACGGCTGGCTCGGCTGGGGCAAGAGCGGGAAAGCCGGGAACTCGGACGAGGCCCCGGACGACTACCCCCAGAGCATCGCGGAAGGGAATTAGGAACAGTGGGTGGAGCTGCGCGCAACGCGCGGAAAAGCCGTCAGCAGGCGGCGGCCGCGAGGTCGGTCGCCCAGGCGCGGGGCTCGAAGAGCGACCGGAACAAGATCATCGCGATCGTGGTCGCCGTCGTGGTGGTCGCCGCGCTCGTGATCGGCGGCGTGCTCTGGATCAACTCGAGCAAGAACGCGACGCAGGACAGCGCGATCCAGCCGGGCACGACCTCGGCGCTCGGGCCGGGCGTGGTCGAGAAGCGCGACGGGGCTGTCGTGTCGGTCGGCAAACCGGGCGCGCCGAAGACCATGGACCTCTACGCCGACTTCCTGTGCCCGTACTGCGCCAAACTGCAGCAGGACTTCGGGCAGCGGATGGAGAAGGCGATCAACGACGGCCAGCTCACCGTGCGCTACCACATGGTGATCCTGCTCAACAAGAACTCGGACCCGCCTGGCTACTCGCTCGAATCGGCGAACGCCGCGCTCGCCGCCGCCGACCAGCAGAAGTTCACCGCGTTCCACGACGCGCTGTTCAAGAACCAGCCGCCGGAAGGCGGTCGCGGGTACGACAAGGCGCAGCTGATCAAGCTGGGCCAGGACCTCGGGATCAACGACCCGAAGTTCGCGCAGGCGATCAACGCCGGCGCGTACGACCAGCAGTTGCAGGCAGCGTTCCAGCAGATCCAGAACGACCCGAAGCTGCAGCAGGACTTCGGCAACGGCCAGGTCGGCTTCGGCACGCCGACGGTCGCGGTCGACGGCAAGGCCGTTCCGGCGCAGGGCGACTGGCTGACGAAGATTCTGGGCGGCTGACCTGATCCGGTCATTTCGCCTGTCCGGGCACAACCCGTCCGCTAACCTGGGCCGCAGGGTTCAGGGGAGGGGCGGGTTGTGTCCGGTTTTCATGTCGACGACGGCGCGTATGAGAACTACGCGAAGCAGGTCGACCCACTCGGCGACGAGGTACGTTCCGCGGCGAAAGCACACCTCGGTCCGCACGTGACGCTTTCTGGCGACGGGTTCTCCGCGATCGGGGACGAATCCGGGTTCGCCGGCGCGTACGGCGCGCGGATGCGGGCGTTGCAGGAACGGATGCACGCGCTCGGCGGCGGCTGGCACAACGTCGGCGAGGCCGCTCGGCGCACGCAGGGCAACTACGCCGCGGTGGAGCAGGAACACGGCGACGCGATGCGCAGGCTTTCGTGAACGCTCCGGTCGATCATCTGGTCCGCAACGGGCTGGACACCACGAATCAGTTCGCCGCGAAGCTGAAGCACGATCCGTCGGCGATCAACGGCGCGCGCGACGGGCATGTCGCGCTGCAGACGTCCGTCGGCCAGGCGAATCAGCACGCGGGTGCGCAACGGGTGAATCTGGCGCAGGCCAGTTCCGGGGCGACCTCGGAGCGCGCGGTCCAGACGTCGAAGGACCTGGAGAAGGAAGTCCAGGACCTTCTCGACGAGAGCGCGGAAATCGAGCGGGCGGTCGCGGAGGCGGCGGAGACGCTGCACGTCGGCGAGATCCGCAACGATCAGGTGCGGGACCAGATCCTGCGGGAGATCGCGTCCTCGATGAAGGCGCTGGCGGCGGTCAACGGGATTCAGCCGCCGGAGAGCCGGGCAGCCGCGGCTCGGCAGATTCTGCTGCAGCTGCAGACGAAAATCGGGCAGCTGACCGGGCAGGCGGCCACGTTCACCGAGGAGACGCTCGGGAAACTGACCGGACTGGGGCAGCGGCTCGGCGGATCGGAATCGACGTCCGCGAGCAGCGCTACGACGTCGGTGCCGCAGGCATTCAACAACAATGGCGCGCACGTCAGCCACGGTGGTGGCGGAGGCGGTGACAGCGGCGGCGGAGGCGGCGGCGGGTATGCCGGGAAGCCGCGGTTGCCGGTGGCCGTTCCACCGCAGCCGGGCAGCGGCGTCGGGATCAACCTGCCGGGCGGGAAAACCGTGATGGCACCGAACGAAACCGCGGCCAAGGCGGTCCGGGCGGCGTTGTCTCAGCTGGGCGTGCCGTACGTGTGGGGCGGGACCGCGCGCGGGCAAGGGCTCGACTGCAGCGGGTTGACCATGACGTCCTATCAGGACGCTGGGTTGCAATTGCCGCGCACGGCGAAGCAGCAGACGGTCGGGGCCGAGGTGCCGTCGATCGATCAGTTGCTGCCGGGGGACTTGGTGGTGTGGTCCGGACACGTCGCGATGGTGATCGGCGACGGGCAGATGGTCGAGGCCGGGGATCCGGTGCAGATCAGCAAGATCCGCACGACCAACGCCGGACAGCAGTTCATCGGGTTCTACCGGCCGACGGGGTGAGTGGTGGCTGAATTCGACATGGACCGCGCGGTGGCGCGGGTGAGGGAAGAGGCCTCCCGGACCGGGGAAGCGGCTGCCGCCCGGTTCGAACGGGCCGGGCCAGTGGTCGGGAAAGCCGCTGCTGGCGGGGTTTCCGTCGAGGTCGCGCCTGGTGGGTTGCTGACTGGGCTGACGTTGACGCGGGCTGCGTTGCGTGGCGGGTCGGAGGCTGTCGCCGCGCAGATTCTGGAGCTGTCGCGGCGGGCCGAGCGGCGGGCCGCGGATCGGATGCATCAGGTTCTGTCGCCGGTATTGGGGGCGGAAGCCGTGGCTGCGCTGGGATATACGGCGTTGACTGAGGATGATCCCGATTTTTATGACGAAGAGCCGGTGGTGTTGTGAAGACTCGGGAGCTTATTGAGCTGGCGCGGGACCGGGAGGCGGCGTTGGCTCAGGTCGCGTCGTTGATGGGGGAGGCGCGGGGGTCGGCTCATGCCTTGGATGGGTCGGTTGAGGTGACTGTGGATGCGTTGGGGGCGTTGAAGCGGTTGTGGCTTGCGCCTGCGTTGGGGTCGGCGGATCCGTCTCGGGTTTCTGCGCTTGTGCTTGAGGTGGTACGGGTGGCTATGGCTGAGGCCGAGCAGGATTGCTACAACCGGGTGGGGTTGTTGCTGGGGGAGGAGGCCGGGTTGCTCGTGGAGGCGTTGTCTGGGCGGGCGGCGCCGGCTCGTGCTTCGGACGATGATCCGGGGATGACTGTGGAGGAGTTTCAGCGGTTGCGGGGGGAGCGGTTGGGGGAGAGGCGGTTTCCGGCTCCTGCGCCTGCTGCCGAGTCCACTGTGGAGTCTGCGGTGGAGGAGGAGTGGGAGAGTTTTGATCCGGCTTCGTTGCGGTCGGATCGGTGACGGGGGCCGGATCGGTGAAGGGCCCGTCGGTTCGGTGTTTGGTGAGTTGAGCCGCTGGGTGGTCGGAGCCGTTTTGTGGAGGGCTGACGCCCCCATCGGGGGCGGTGGTTGCGTGGGGCACCCCGATTTTTGAGTGTGACTACGGCGCGGGGGTGCTTGTCAAGGCGGGAAAGATGCCTTGACAAGCACCCCCGCGCCGTGTTTTTGGCTTCGTATCGGGGGTGGGGGAGGTGTGGGCGCCTGGATGGGTTGGGTGCGTTGGCTGCGGTTTGGCGGTGGGTGTGCGCGGCTTGGGTGGCTGGTTGCGTTGGGAGTCGCGGCTGCGGTTGAGCGCCCCAATGTGGCATTGGGTGCATGTGGCGCACCGAACGCCGCATTGGGTGCGTGGGATGCACCGAATGCCGCATTGGGTGCGTGGGATGCACCGAATGCCGCATTGGGTGCGTGGGACGCACCGAACGCCGCATTGAGTGCGTCGCGGCGGTGGCGGTGGTCTGTGAAGGGCCCCTTGAGGGAATCTGATTCCCTCAAGGGGCCCTTCACAGCATCTCGCCGGAAAATCAGGCGCCTGGCGGGCGGTCCCGCACCACGCAAGTAAGGCGGGCGGTGCAGGTGCGGCGGCCTTCGTCGTCGGTGAGCACGATTTCCGACGTGATGGTGCCTCGGCCGACGTGCAGGGGGGTCGCGACGCCGGTGACAGTGCCGGAGCGGACTGCGCGGTGATGGGTGCAGGACAGCTCCAGGCCCATCGCGGCGCGTTCGGGGCCCGCGTTGAGCGCGGCCAGAACGGAGCCCAGTGCTTCGGCGACGGTGGCGTTCGCGCCGCCGTGCAGGAGGCCGTAGGGCTGGAGGTTGCCTTCGACGGGGATCGTTCCGACGACCCGCTCGGGGGTCAGCTCCACGAGCTTCAGCCCGATCTTGTCGTTCAGCTGCTGGCCCGCCGCCGCGGGGTCCATGCCCGCGAACTGGCCCGGCGTGATTTCCGCCGTCTGCTCGGTCACTCTCTGCTCCTCAACCTATGCGACACGCAAGAGTGTCAGACCCTCACCCTAGACTCGCCCCCGTGAGCCCGACCGAGAACCGAACCGTTGCCAACGCCACAGGCGCCGCCGCCGCGAAAGACCGCCCCCGGCTGCTGCTGATCGACGGCCATTCGATGGCCTACCGCGCCTTCTTCGCCCTGCCCGCGGAGAATTTCCGCACGAAGACCGGGCAGGTCACCAACGCGGTCTTCGGCTTCACCTCGATGCTCATCAACCTGCTGCGCGACGAGAAGCCGACGCACCTCGCGGTCGCCTTCGACCTCTCGCGCAAGACCTTCCGGTCGGAGACGTACGCCGACTACAAGGCCAACCGCAGCGCCACGCCGGACGAGTTCCGCGGCCAGGTCGACCTGGTCAAAGAGGTGCTCGAGGTGCTCGGCATCCCTTCGCTCACGAAGGAGAACTACGAGGCCGACGACGTCATCGCGACGCTCACCACGCAGGCGGGCGAGGACTACGACGTCCTGATCTGTACCGGCGACCGCGACGCGTTGCAGCTCGTCACCGATCGGGTGACCGTTTTGTACCCGAAGCGGGGCGTCTCCGACCTCGTGCGGTTCACGCCGGACGCGGTGGAAGAGAAGTACGGCCTCACGCCGACCCAGTACCCGGACTTCGCGGCCCTGCGCGGCGACCCGTCGGACAACCTGCCCGGCATCCCCGGGGTGGGGGAGAAGACCGCGGCCAAGTGGATCCGCCAGTTCGGCACGCTGGCCGACCTGATCGACCGGGTGGACGAGGTCAAGGGCAAGGTCGGCAACGCGCTGCGCGAGCACCTGTCGTCGGTCCAGCTCAACCGGCAGCTCACCGAACTGGTCCGCGACGTGCCGCTGGAGTCCGCGCCGGACCAGCTGGAGCTGCGTCCGTGGGACCGCGAGGCCGTGCACCGGCTCTTCGACGAGCTGGAGTTCCGCGTCCTGCGCGACCGGCTGTTCGACACCCTGAGCAGCGCCGAACCGGAGGCCGAAGAGGGCTTCGAGGTATCCGGCTCCGCGCTCGCCCCGGGTGCGCTCGGCGCGTGGCTCGAAGCGCACGCCGGTGCGGCCGAGCCGGTCGCGCTGTCGTTCCGGACCACTGGCTCGTCGGTCCGTTCCGACCTCAAGGCGGTCGCCTTCGCCACGGCTGACGGCGAGGGCGCGTACGTCGACGTCACCGCGATGGACGAGGCGGACGACCGGGCGTTGTCGGCATGGCTGGCAGACCCGAAGATCCGCAAGATCGGCCACGACACGAAGGTGCCGCTGCACGCGGTGCGCGCCCGCGGCTGGACGTTCGGCGGGCTCAGCATGGACACCGCGCTCGCCGCGTACCTCGCACGGCCGGGACAGCGCACGTTCGGGCTGGACGACCTGGCTCTGCGCTACCTGCACCGCGAGCTGCGCTCGGAGGCGGGCGACGGCGACGGTCAGCTGTCGCTGCTCGACGGCGGCGCGGACGAGCTGGAGCAGAAGGAGATTTCCGCCGAACTGGTGAAAGCCCGCGCGATCTTCGAGCTGGCCGGCGCGCTCGCCGCCGAACTGGAGGAGCTCGGCGGCGCGAAGCTGCTGGCCGAGCTGGAGCTGCCGCTGCTCGAAGTGATCACCGAACTCGAAGCGGCGGGCATCGCGGTCGACGTCGACCAGCTCACCGAGCTGGAGGCGCACTACCTCAGCCGGGTCACGCAGGCCGCGGAATCCGCGTACGAGGTGATCGGCAAGCAGATCAACCTGGGTTCGCCGAAGCAGCTGCAGGTGGTGCTGTTCGACGAGCTGGGCATGCCGAAGACCAAGCGCACCAAGACCGGCTACACCACCGACGCCGACGCGCTGCAGTCGCTGTTCGAGAAGACCGAGCACCCGTTCCTGCAGCACATGCTGGAACACCGCGACGCGACGCGGCTGCGCACCACGGTCGAGGGCCTGATCAAATCGGTCGCCGACGACGGGCGCATCCACACCACGCTGCAGCAGACGATCGCGGCCACCGGGCGGCTGTCCTCGATCGAGCCGAACCTGCAGAACATCCCGGTGCGCACCGAGGAAGGCAGGCGCATCCGCGACGCGTTCGTGGTCGGCGACGGCTACGCCGAGCTGATGACCGCGGACTACAGCCAGATCGAAATGCGGATCATGGCGCACCTGTCGAAGGACGAGGGCCTCATCGAGGCCTTCAACAGCGGCGAGGACCTGCACACGTTCGTGGCGTCGCGCGCGTTTTCCGTGCCCGCCGCGGAAATCACGCCGGAGCAGCGCTACCGCGTCAAGGCGATGTCGTACGGGCTGGCGTACGGCCTGTCGGCGTACGGCCTGTCGCAGCAGCTGAAGATCTCGACGGAAGACGCGAAAGAGCAGATGGAGGCGTACTTCTCGCGGTTCGGCGGGGTGCGCGACTACCTGCAGTCGGTCGTCGGCGAGGCCGCGAAGCGCGGGTACACCGAGACGATCTTCGGCCGCCGCCGCTACCTGCCGGACCTGAACAGCGACAACCGCCAGCGCCGCGAAATGGCCGAGCGGATGGCGCTGAACGCCCCGATCCAGGGCAGCGCGGCGGACATCATCAAGGTGGCGATGCTGAACGTGCACCGCGCCCTCGCCGAAGCGGGCGCGCGCAGCCGCGTGCTGCTCCAGGTCCACGACGAACTGGTCCTGGAAATCGCCGACGGCGAGCGTTCGGACGTCGAGAAACTGGTCCGCGAGGGCATGGGCTCGGCCGCGGAACTGGCCGTGCCGCTGGAGGTTTCGGTCGGGTACGGGCGATCGTGGAACGAGGCCGCGCACTGAGCTGAGCCGCGCCCGGGGCCGGTCGGCGACCCGCCCCGGGCACTCGGTCAGACCGGGTTCCCGATAGCGCGCGAGCCCGGTCGGCGGCGCGGGCACCCGAAGCCGGCTGCACGGGTACGAGTCGGCGGTATGCGCGGCGGGCGCGGTTGGCGGTGCGTTCGAGCGGGTGAGCACGCGTCGGCTGCGGGCGAGAGAGCCTGGCCGAGGTTCGTCGGCATGGACGAAAATGGGGCAGCGCGCCCGTTCGGGCGAACATGGGTCGACGGCATGGGCGACGAGGCCGGGCCGGGCGTTCACGGATCTCCGGCGGGGGCAAGGCAATCGGCGGCACGCCCCGGAACGCGAACGCGGGTCGGCGGCGCTCGGGCAACGGTGCTGGCGGTGCGCCATCTGCGAATACCGTTGCGGGCAACGGAATCGGCAGCGAATTCAGCTAGAAGTGCACGAGTCAGCAGACGTGCTCAGATCCACCGCCTGCCCGTCCCCGCCCGCTTCGTGCCCTGCGCGGGAAACCTGCACTCGGTGAGCAGCAACCCAAGAAAGATCGTCAACGCCACCGCCGCGATCTGGCCGCCCGCCGCCGCGAAGCGACTCCCCGGAACCGGTGTCACCCACGAGAAGTGCTTACACGCCGCTGAACGGGTGAGCTTGCTGCTCCAGCGTGGGCCACTTTCCGCAAACGCCGCCCGAGCCGCCGATCCCGCGGCGTAGGGTCCCCTCGTGGGGTACCAGGCCGAGCGTCGACGCTGGCGGGTTCGCCTGCGCGACCGCACCGGCGGGATCCGCGGGGCAGGCACCATGCTCGACGAGGACCATGTGCTCACCTGCGCGCACGTCGTCGAGCGGGCGGGCGGGCCGGACGCGGACGTCCTGGTCGATTTCGTCGGGCTGCCCGGCACTCCGGTCAGCTCCGGCCGCGTCGTGCCGGGGGCGTGGGTGCCGCCGGGGCGGGACGAGCGCGGCGACATCGCGGTGCTGCGGCTGGCCGGACGAGTGCCGGGAGCGTTGGGCGCGCCGTTGTACCGGATGCCGTTGTCGGACGGCCAAGCAGTGCGTGCCTACGGATTTCCGGCGGGCGCGGACGAAGGGTTGTGGACGTTCGGCGAGCTCGCCGGCGAAGGCGGGCCCGGATGCGAATGGGTTCAGCTGGGCCGCAAAAACGACGACCAGCCGATCACCGGCGGGTTCAGCGGCACCGCGGTGCTCGACGAGGAGACCGGCCGGGTGGTCGGCATGGTCGTGTCGCGCTACAAGGCCGAGGGCGAACGGGTCGCGTGGATGATCCCGGTCGAGACCATCCTCGGCTATCTCGGCGCGGACCGGTGGGGGCGGGGGAGTCCGGCTGTCGACCAGACCTTCGGCCGCGAACTCGACCGGGTCGCCTACGATCCGCAATTCGCGCGCGAGGTCGTGGGCTGGTTCGGCGAGGGGCGCGGCGTGTGGATCGTCGTGACCGGCGAGGCCGGGTCCGCGAAGGCCGCCGCGCTCGATCTCGCGGTGGTGCTCGCCGACCGGGAGCGTTCGGCGGCGGCGAACGAACTGCGCGACACCCTGGCGAAGGAAACCTTGCCGCCAGCGGGAAGCGTCGATCTCGCGGTGGACGCGGCGGGCAAAACCTCGGCTCAGGTGCGGCAGCGGCTCGCGGAGCGGCTGGACCTCACGCTGGACAACGGCGCGACGCATTCGGGCATCGGCCGCACGGTGGTGGTGAACGCGATCGACGACGCGGCCGAGCCGGAACGGCTGATCGGCGAGGTGATCGCGCCGCTGGCGGACCGTGCCGCGCGGCTCGGGATCCGGCTCGCGCTCGGGTTCCGCCGGGAGTCCTCGCCCGGGCTGACGGAGTTGCGCTCGCGCCGGAACGGGGCGCGCCCGGACGGGCTGGCTCGCCGGATTTCCGCGCTGGACAAGCAGATCGACGAACTCGCCGCGCTCGAGGAGGACATCGCCGAACTGGCCCCGCGGTTCGCGGTGAGCGACATTCCGCCGCCGCGCGTGCGTCGCCGCCGCGGTGCGGTGAGCAGGTTGCAGGAAGCCGCTGATCTCGGCGATGTCGCGTGGGCGGAACGACATGTCGAGGAAGTCGCCGGTGTGGTGGCCGCCGATCTGGCCGCGGCGAAAAGCGCGCGCGATCGGCTTGACGCGGCGCATGACCGCCGCACCGAGTTGAGGTTTCGTCTCGACGGTTACGGAGAGCGCGCCCGCGCCGCCGGCCGGGTCGAGGATCCGCTGCTGGATTCCTTGTACGCCAACGCTTGGCAGTTGCTGTACGAGGGCGCGTGCGATCCCGAAGAAGCCGCGGCGGCCGTCGAGGCGTTCGGTGCCGCGGTGCGCAAGGGGAATCGATGACCGCCTGCGCCCGCCCGAACTGCTCTGGCACGATCAGCCGCGCCGGATTCTGCGCGAAATGCGGCTGGGCGCCGGGATCCGAGCCGAAGCGGCCGACGCCGAAAGCCGACGCGACGCTCGTCATCCCCGCTCCGGGCGCGAGCCGGATCGCCGACACCGTCGTCACGCGGGAGCAGCAGACCGCCGGGCACGGCACCGGCGACGACTACGTTCCGCTTCCCGTGGTCGTGCTGCCGGACATCGCCGGGCGCGTCCTCGCCGATCCGCATGTCGCCGAGGACGAACGGTACTGCGGCAAACGCGGCTGCGGCGCGCCGGTGGGCCGATCGACGGGCGGCCGTCCCGCACGCACCGAAGGCTTCTGCTCGCAGTGCGGCACGCCGTTTTCCTTCTCTCCCAAGCTGTTCCCGGACGACGTGGTCGACGGCCGCTACCAGGTGCACGGCTGCATCGCGCGCGGCGGGCTCGGGTACGTCTACCTCGGCACCGACCTGCGACTGAAGCAGTACGTCGCGCTGAAAGGCCTGCTCAACACCGGGGACGAGGCCGCGGTGCGGATCGCCGAGACCGAAAGCCAGGTGCTGACCTCGCTCGACCACCCGAACATCGTCCGGATCCACGACGTCGCCACGCATCCCGATCCGCACGGCGGTCCGGACGCGCGCTACATCGTCATGGAGTTCGTCGACGGCCTCCCGCTCGCCGAGGTGATGCGGCGCGGCCGCGCGATGCTCGACGGGCCCGAGGGCAGGCTGCTCGTCGAGCACGTCGTGGCGTACGGCCGCGAGATCCTCACCGCGCTCGGCTACCTGCACGAACAGGGGCTGCTGTACTGCGATCTGAGCCCGCAGAACGTGATCCACGGCGAGAAGCGGGTCAAGCTGATCGATTTCGGCGCCATCCGCAAGATCGGCGACCAGACCAGCCCGATCGTCGGCAACCCGCGGTTCCAGATCGGCGCGACCGAACTCGACGAGCACGGCCTCACCGTGCGCTCGGACATCCACACCGTCGGCGCGACGCTGCGCGACCTGTTCCGCTGCAGCGACGGCTGGCCGCATCCGGCCGACAAACGGATCGCGCTCGGCGTCGAATCCTTCACCCAGGTGCTCGACCGCGCGACCGGTCCGTACGAGCACCGGTTCGCCACCACCGGCGAAATGCTCGTGCAACTCGACGGCGTACTGCACGAGATCCTTTCGCTGCGCGACCGCCAATCGCGCCCGTCGATCTCCACCCTGTTCACCGAAGCGGCGGTGCTGCTCGACGCCGGGCTCGGCCAGCCGCGACCGGTAGGGGAGTGGGTGCGTCGCACCCGACGTCCCGTCGGCCCGCTCGGCGCGCTGCCAGCACCGCTCGACATCGCGCTCGGGTTGCCGGTGCCGCACGAGGATCCGCACGACCCGGCGGTCACCTTTCTGCGCACCGTCCGCGCGCCGGATCCCGCTCGGCTGCTGAAGAAACTCGAACGCGCGGACTCGACCGTCGAGGTCGAGCTGCGCCGCTGCCGGGCCTGGCTCGAACTGTCCGAAGCGGACTCGAACGGCACGGAGCAAGCCGGGCGGCGAGTGGACGCCGCCGAGAAACTGCTCGGCGCGCGGGCCAAGCACGACTGGCGGATCGCCTGGCATCGCGGGCTGGTCGCACTCGCCACTGGCGCCGTGGAGAGCGCGCAGACCTGGTTCGAGCGCGTCCACCGTGACATCCCGGGGGAGGAGACGCCGAAGCTCGCGCTCGGCCTGTGCGCGGAGCACTGCGGCGGCCCGAAGAAGGCTGCGCGCTACTACGACGCGCTGTGGGTGCGAGACCATTTGCAGGTCAATGCCGTTTTCGGACTTGCGCGCGGGCATTTGCAGCTGGACGAGCGCACGGCCGCGGTGGAACTGCTGGACCAGGTCCCGGAGTACTCGCGGCACGACGAGGCGGCCCGGATCGCCGGAATCCGCGTGCGCGCGGGAATCCTGCCGGTGGGCGACGCGCTGCCCGACCTCGAGGACCTGGCCGAGGCGATCGACCGGCTGTCCGCGCTGGAAGTGGACCGCGACACCGCGGACCGGCTCACCGCCGAGGTCCGCGAGAGCGCGCTGCGCTGCTTCCTGGCCGGGATGCGCGGGATGCCGCCCGGCCCGGTGCTCGGCCAACGGCTCGACGAACACGGGCTGCGGCTGCTGGTGGAGCAGTCGTACCGGAGGATCGCGCGCCGGGCGGGTTCGGCGGAGTACCACGACGCGTTGGTCGACCGGGCGAACGAGACGAGGCCGACGACCTGGGTGTAGGCGGCGAAGGGGCGAGGGATGAGCAGGGGTTGGGACGTCGAGGTCCATCAGAACCGCTACCTCGGCGAAGGCGACACCGCGATGCAGGCCGTGGTCACCGTTTCCGCGCGCGACGACGGCGGCGCTGCCGGGGCCCGTCCGCCCGGCGCGGAAGTGCTCCTGGTCGACTGCTCGACCTCGATGCGTTACCCGCCGACGAAGATCGCCGCCGCGCGCCGGGCAGCAGCCGCGGCGATCTGGGCTCTCCCGGACGGCGTCGCGTTCGCCGTCGTCCGCGGCACCGAACGCGCCGACCTGGCGTATCCGGCCGAACCCGGTCTCGCGGTCGCGTCGGACGAGACCCGGGCCGCCGCGGTTGCCGCGGTGGAGCGGTTCGTCGCAGTCGGCGGCACCGCGATGGGCACCTGGTTGGAGTGCGCACGGCACCTCTTCGTTTCAGCGCCGGACACAGTACGTCACGCGATCCTGCTGACCGACGGGAACAACCAGTCGCAATCAGCGGAGGCACTGCGGCGCGAACTAGACGCCTGCGAAGGCCAGTTCGTCTGCGACGCACGAGGAATCGGCGACGGCTGGCAACGAGCCGAACTGGTCGAGATCGGCCGGGTGCTGCGCGGTTCCGTCGATTCGGTGGTGCGCGACGAAGACCTGGTCGAGGACTTCCGCGCACTGATGGCCGCGGCGCTCGCCAAGGTCATCCCGTCGGCGCGATTGCGGATCGGCGTCACCGAACAGACCACGCTCCGGTTCGTGAAGCAGGTCTGGCCGAGCGAATACGACCTGACCTCGCGCTGCGTCCGCGACGGCGACGGGAAAACGGTCCTCTCGCTCGGCTCGTGGAGCGCCGGCGAGACCCGGGAATTCCAGCTCGCGGTGGAAGTCTCGGCGGACGCTCCGCCGGAATACGGCTCCGACCGGATGCTCGCCTGGGTCGAGGTCGAGGGAGCACCGGATTCCGCGGCGCCCGTTCTGGCGCACTGGACCCGCGACCCGGTCGCGCCGACGTTGGTCGACCCGAAGGTGCGCCGCTACACCATGCACGCCGAGTTGAGCGAAGCGTTGGTGAACGCCGACGAGGCCTACGCCGCGGGCGATCACGCACGAGCGGCACGGGAGTGGGGCCGCGCAGTCGAAATCGCCACGCGGACCAGCAACAAGGAGGTACTGCGCCGGCTGGCCCGGGTAGTCGAAACGGACGGCGACGACGTGCGCCTGCGCCCCGAGGTCACCCGCAGCGAACTGCTCAACCTGCTGGTCTCCACGGTCTCGAACGTCGGCGACGAACCTCGCGACGCCCGCCCCGCGCCGCCTCCGGACGCCGAACCGGCGATCTGCCCGCACTGCCAGACCCCGAACCCGTCCGGCGCGCGCTTCTGCGAGGAGTGCGGAGAACGGTTCGACGGAGGTGCCGCGTGACGCTGCGGACGCGGCAGGCGCTCGTGCGGATCCGGGCAGTGCTGCTGGCCGGGACTGTGCTCGCGATGGTCACGTCGTTTCTCGCGGTGAACGGCGTGGTCCGGACGGCTGAGCAGATCTCGTCCGCGACCAGCCGGGCGATCCTCGAGGTCGCGGCGGCACGGGACGCCCTCGTGTCCGCCGACGCCGCCGCCATCGCCAGTTTCGCTTCCGGAGAAGCGAAACTCGCGGGTCCTGGCCAGGAGTACGAAAACCGGATGGCGGCAGCGAGCCAAAGCCTCGCGCGCGTCGCGGAGTTCAACCAAGCAGGCGACGCAGGCACCGGCACCCTGCAAACCGTCGAAGGCCTGGTCGCGTCGTACTCCGGCGCGATGGGCCAAGCGGACGCGCACTTCCGGCAACCAGGCGGGGAACTCGTCGGACTGGCCGACCTCTGGTATGCCTCGCTCCTGCTGCACGGCCCCGACAACGTCCTGGCCCTGCTGGGCAAACTGCAAAAGGACGAACGCGCCGCCCTCGACACCCAGATCTCCGGCACCAGGATGAGCGCGGGCCCGCTGATCCTCTGGCTCCTGCCGCCCATCGTCCTGCTCGCCCTGCTGGTCTCGGCGCAAGTTTTCCTCCGTCAACGATTCCGCCGCCGCTTGAACCTGCCGTTGCTCGGCGCGACCGTCTTAGGACTAGGCGTCGTCGCGGGCCTGCTAGTGGCCTCCGCCCTGGCCGGACGCCTCGACACCGTGCGCAGCAGCGTGGACGAAGCAGTAGCCGTCCGGGAGAAAAGCATCGAAGCCGCCGACGCCGGCGGCCACGCCCGCTTGGCCACCCTCCTGCACCAGCGCTGCGGCCCACCCGGCTGCGGATCCACTGTGGACGATTTCCGCCGCCAAACCCCGATCGCCTCGGCCGCGGCCCCGGCCCAGAACGCCATCACGTCAGCCGCCCGCGCCGTGACGTCCGCCGGAACCGCAGCCACCGAATCCGGCGGCCTGCCAGTACTGGTTCCGGCCGCTCTGATCATCGCCGGAGCCCTGACCGTCGCCGGCCTGTACAGACGGATCGACGAATACCGGTACCGCCCATGAACTGTCCACTGTGGAAGAAACTGCTCCTGCTGGCCGCCGCCGCGCTGGCAGCGGCTTCGTCGGCGTGCGGAGTCGCCGCGAGCAGCAACACCCTCCAGGTGATCGGCGTGTGGACCGAAGGCGAGGAAGCAGCCTTCAACCTGGTCAAGCAACGGTTCGAAGCGAAGACCGGCATCGAAGTCCGCTACCAGGGCACGCGCGCGGTAGAGCAAGTCCTGGCCGCCGACGTCCAGCAGGGCGCCGCCCCCGACATCGCAGTCCTGTCCAGCCCCGGCCTCCTGGCCGACTACGCCCGCCGCCAGGAAATCAAACCCCTGGACTTCCTGGAACAGAAAGCCGAATCCTTCTACGGCAGGCAATGGGTCGACCTGCAACGCCTTGGCACCGGAAAGCTCTACTCCGTCGCCGTCAAAGCCGACTTGAAAAGCGCGATCTGGTACCGCCCCGCAACGCTCCCCGGCCCGAAACCCGCCACCTGGCAACAGCTAGTGAACCTGGCGACCAGCCACAACACCCCGTGGTGCCTGGGCCTGGCCGCCCCGCCCACCTCAGGCTGGCCAGGCACCGACTGGATAGAAGACATCCTGCTGCACTCCGCAGGCCCGGAAATCTATCGCCAATGGGCGGCCGGAACCCTCCCCTGGACCTCGGATCCAGTACGCAAAGCCTTCCAAGACTGGGGCGCCGTGGCAGTCCGCCCAGGCGGCATCCAAGGCGGCGCCCCCTCCGCCCTGCTCACCGATTTCCGCGACGCGGCCCGCCCCCTCTTCGCCGACCCGCCAGGCTGCCGGATGGAACACCAGGGCTCGTTCGCCATGGGCAGCTACCAAACCATGCACCTGCACGACGAAACCGGTCCGCGCCCGCAACCAGGAACCGACTACGACTTCTTCCCGTTCCCCGGCTCCGGCGCATCAGAAGTATCCGCAGACCTGGCCGCGATGTTCTCCGACACCCCGCAGGCCCGCCAGTTCCTGGATTTCCTGGTCTCCCCGGAAGCCCAGCAAATCTGGGCAGGCAACCCCAACGCAACGGCCTTCTCCGCAGGCGCAGCGGTGGCGAAGGACGTCTACCGCGACCCAGTACGACGCAAAATAGCGACCACCATCACCTCAGGAAAACCAGTCTGCTTCGACGCCTCCGACCTCATGCCCAAAACCATGACCGGCGCCTTCTACCGGGCAATCCTCGAATACACAGCGGACCCCGCCCAGCTGGACTCCCTGCTGACCCACCTGGAAGACACCCGCACAAGCATCCCGAAAGCAGATTGGCTCAACGTCCCCTGCGGACAGTAGGAACCCAAGTCCGTGTTCCCCTCACGACAAATAACCGCACCGCTGCACCCGCCCGACGCATGGAGCCACCCCCGAACCGTCAGCACAGCCAAGGTTCGGGGGCGGGGGCCTGCTTCGGGCGCAATGCCGCAGCCAGGCGACGAGCCGCCCGAGATCCGCGACCGAACTCCCGCCATCCGGGATTCACCCGCCCGCTTGCCCGGTCAGCGGTACCCCGGCAACCACAACCCGACTTAGCGTGACCCACGCAGGAAAGACCAACCCGGAAGGACCGAGCAATGATCAAACGCCTGTTCCAGACCGTCCTGCGGCACGGATGCTGCTCCGCCTGCACCGGCAAGGGCTGCGGCTGCTGCGCCAACTGCCACTGACCCCCCCAGGGGCCCGGCACCCACCGCCGGGCCCCGCCACGTCACCGCCGCAGCCCCCGGATCAGCACCATCACCGACTCCAGCACGTCCGCCCGGTCCCGGGCCGGATGGAACACCTGCCAATCCAGCGCCACCACCAGCATCGTCCCGAACAACCCGGCCGCAGCCGTAGCGATATCCAGCCCGGCGGGCAACCGTCCAGCCGCACGCAACCGCTCCAGCTGTGCCTTCACGACCGCGATCAGCTCCTCCCGCAGCAACGCCAGCGTGTCGTGCCACCGCCCCGGCGTATGCCACAACTCGCTGACCACGATCTGCGAAAACCCCGGATACTCCGCGATGAACTCCAGCGTCGTATCCACCTGAGCCTCGATCACCGCCAGCGGATCGTCGTCCGACCCGGCAGCCCGCAGCCGCCCGGCCAGCAGATCCACGCCGAACCGCAGCAGCGCGTCGACCAGCCCGTCCTTGGACCCGAAGTTGTAGTAAACGGTGCCCTTCGCGACCCCGGCCTCCGCCGCGATGTCATCCACCGTCAGCCCGACGAGGCCGCGGCTGGCAGACAGCCGCAGCGTGGCCTCGAAGAGCTTCCGCTTGGTCGTTTCTCTCACAGGCTCAGCTCGGGCTTGAGCGCCGAGACCGACCACACCCGGTGTTTGCGCGCCGCGAGAGTGGACAGCAGGATCCCGCCGACGAGGTACGCGACCAGCACCCCTACGTCACCGAGGATCTGCAGCGACGCGCCGGAGTACAGCAGGTGCCGGAACCCGTCGATGGCGTAGCCCATGGGCAGCACGATGTGCAGCGGATAGAGCGCGTCCGGGATCGTCTGCCAGGGGAACGTGCCGCCCGCGCTCACCAGCTGCAGCACCAGCAGCACGAGCCCGAGGAACTTGCCGACCGCGCCGAAGAGCGCGTTGAGCGCGTGCACGATCGACGTGAAGGCCAGCGACACCAGGCAGGCGAAGCCGATCGCGCCCAGCGGATGCGCCACGTGGATGCCGACCAGCCAGGTCACCGCGGCGAACAGCACGATCACCTGCCCCAGGCCCAGCACGGCCGAGGACAGCCAGCCGCCGAGCGCGACCCGCAGCGGCGACGCGCCGGCGGTGAGCGCGCGCGTCGACAGCGGGCGGATCAGCAGGAACAGCACGAACGCGCCGATCCAGGTGGCCAGCGAGATGAAGAACGGGGCGAGCCCGGCGCCGTAGGTGCCCGCCGACGCGACGCCGTTCGACGTGACCGCGACCGGGTCGGCGATCGTGTTCGCGGTGGCGGTGCGGGTCGGGTCGTCCGGGTTCGGGATCTGCTTCAGCCCGGCGGCCAGCCCGTCGCGCAGCTTCGCCGAGCCGTCGGCGAGCTGGTCGGTGCCGGTGACGGCGGTCTTTTCGCCGTCGTTGAGCTTGGCCGCGCCGTCGCGCAGCTGGTTCGCGCCGTCGGACGCCTGCGCGATCCCGTTGGCCAGCTGCGGCGAGGCCGACGCGAGCTGATGCGCCCCGTCGGACACCTGCCGGGCGCCGCTGGAGAGCTTCTGCAGGTCTCCGTTGGCGGACTGGATCTTCCCGTTCGCCTGGTTCGCGTCCGTGCGCAGCTTGTCGTAGTCGGCCAGGATCGAGTTCTTGAGATCCTCCGGCATCCCGGATTCCTGCAGCTTCGCGGCCAGCTGGGTGCGGTAGCTGTCGATCCGGCCCATCACGTCGGACGAGGCGGACGCGGCCAGCGAGCCCGCGCTCGCCACCTTCTGGTTGCCGTCGGCCACCTGGCCCGCCCCGTCGGCGAGCTTCTGCGTCTGGCTCGGCAGCTGCGCGGTGCTCGATTTGAGCGTGCCCAGCCCGGTGGCGAGGCTCGCCGACCCGGTCGCGAGCTGGCCCGCGCCGTCGGAGAGCTGATGTTGCCCGGTCTGGAGTTTCGCCGCGCCGTCGGCCAGCTGCTTGGCCCCGTCGGTCGCCTCGGAGATCTTGCCGTAGATGGTGGAGAAGCCGACGAGGAACTTGTCCGCGGCCTCGCTGCCCACCTTCTCCGCGATCGTCTTGCGGACCTGGTCGGCCACCTGTTTCGCGATGGTGCCGGACAGATAGTTGTTGGCGTCGTTGGTGGTGAGCGTGATCGTCGCCTGCTCCGGCTCGAAATTCCCGGACGACAGCAGCGCCTTCGAGAAGTCGTGCGGGATGCCGATGGCGAACGAGTACTTGTCGTCGCGCACGCCGTCCCGGGCGTCCTTTTCGGACACTTGATGCCACTGGAAGGTGCCGGACTTCACCAGTTCGTCGGTGACTTCGCGGCCGACGTTGCGCTCGGCCCCGCCCGAGTCCTTCGCACCGGCGTCCTCGGTGAACACCGCGGCGGGCAGTTTGTCGAGACGGCCGTAGGGGTCGTAGTTCGCGTAGAGGTAGAACGACGCGTACAGCAGCGGCACCATCACGAGCGCGAACATGGCGAGCTTCGGCAGCGTCCCGGTGGACAGCCTGCGCAGCTCGTTGCGCGCGATCCGGAACGCGTTCAGTCCGCCGGCCCGCTTGTGGGGGGTGGTCATGCCCGGTCTCCCTCGGAGTTCTCGGTTTCGGCGGTCAGTTCGGCGGTGTCCGGGAGCTGCTTGGTCTGCTCGGCTTCAGCGGGCTCCGGCGGGGCGTACAGCCGGACCGGGTCCGGTTGCTCGACCTCGCCGACCTTGGCGGGCGGGCAGGGGAGCGCCGGCTCCGGCGTCGTCGCGGCCAGCACGGCCACCGCGAACCCGCGGGCCGCGTGCTCCTTCGCGACCGCGGCCCAGGTCTCGACGTCGCTGGTGTGCCGGTCGGGCGCGTCGAGGACGAGCACGCGCACGCCGTCGCGTTCGGCGGCCAGCGCGGTGAGCAGCCGGATGCGCAGCGCGGGCTCGAGGTTCTCGAACCGGCTGTCGGCATACGGAGCCGCGTCGTGCTGGGAGAGCCAAGCTGTGACAGCATCCTTGCTGGAAGGACGGTGTGCGAGCGCCAGTTCTTCGCCGGTGACGATGCGCAGCGACAAGGCCTCGTCCGGCTCGCTGACCCCCGGCGAGTCGACGACGGCCACGAGCCGCCGCAGGTCGCCCTCCGGTTCGGCGGTCACGGTGCCGGTGGTCGGCTTCAGCCGTCCGGCCAGCGCCAGCGCCAGCGCGGTGATGCCGACGCCCGGTTCGCCGTGCACGACGGTGAGGCAGCCCTCCTCGACGGTGAGCGAGGTAGGCGGCAACAAGGGGCCGTGGGGACCCTTCAGGGACACCCGGTCGGCACGGACCTGCACAGGACACACTCCACGGATTTTGAACTGACTAGTCAGTTCAAAAGTTAGTCCTGACCTCGCGGGGTCGGCAAGCCGGCTCGCCGGACGTCACACCAAAGAGCGGAAAGCTCAGCGCAAGGCCCACGCAGGGTGTGCTTCCCAGGACGTCCACAGCGGCCGGTAGCCCTGCCGGTGCCAGAACACCGACGACAGGGGGTTGGTCGGGTTGTAATAGAGGTAGGTGCCGGTCGCGCCCTGGTTCAGCAGTTCGCGGTGCACGCGGGCCATCAGCGCGCGGCCGATCCCGCCGCCGCGGCTGCCCGGGGCGGTGACGACGTTGTTCACGTACCCCCAGCGTCCGGTCGGCAGCAGTTCGGCGGCCTCGTTCCCGGGCATGGATTCCACCCAGTCGCATTGCGCGAGCGCCGCCGCTTCGCCGTCGACCTCGGCGAGCCAGGTCGCCTTCTCGCCGAGCGCGCGGCGCAGCGCCGGGCCGAGCAGTTCCGCGGTCTGCTCGCGTTTCCGGTGCGCGACAAGGCCGGTGTAGTCGAACGTCGCCGTGCACAGCGCCAGCGCGGCGGGGTAATCGTCCGGTCCGGCGAGGCGGATCGACGCGTTCGTGCCGGTGTCTTCCGGTGCGACGGCGGGGCGAACGGCCAACGCGGACAACGGAACCAGGCCGTGATCGAGAAAAGCCCGGATGGCTTCGGCGTCGCGGCTCGGCCAGTTGACGACGCACGCCGAATCGGCGCCCGGCGCTTCGGTGTCCACTTGGGACCGCAGCGCGCCGAGCAGCGCGTCGAACGCTTCGGTGCCCGCGGTCTCCGGATCCGGGAACAGCTGCCACACCTCGGCCGCCGACCACAGCAGGGGAGCGTCGCCCGGACCGTGCCGGTAGCGCTGGAGCATCGCGGAAACCTGCGTGCCGGACGCGGTCACCGCGCGCAGCCGGTCGCCGCTCGCGAGCGGGACGGGCGGCGGCAGGAGCGGGTCGAGTTCGGCGAATCGGCCTGCGGAGCTCACTGCCGCAGCGTAGCCGGTCAGTCGCGGCGCGTGCGGAAGATCGCGGTGCCGGGGAAGAGCCTGCCGCGCAGCGGGCTCCACTGGCCCCAGGTGCGCGTGTGGCCCTGCGGCCATTCCGGCTCGACGAGGTCCTCCAGCGCGAAGCCTTCGGCGGCGAGCGCGCGCACGTAGTCGCCGAGCGTGCGGTGGTATTCGACGTACGTCGCCGTGCCGTCGTCGTCCACCTCTACGTACGGCGTGCGGTCGAAGTACGGCTGGGTCGCGGTGAGCCCCTGGGGCCCGGGATCGTCCGGGAAGATCCACCGCATCGGGTGGGTCACCGAGAACACCCACGGCGCGCCAGGGCGCAGCACCCGGCGCACTTCGCCGAACACGGTCTCCAGCGACGGCACGAAGGGGAGCGCGCCGAACGCGGAGCAGGCGATGTCGAAGCTCGCCGCGGCGAACGGAAGCCGCTCGGCGTTCGCCTGCACGAGGGGGACCGTCGCGCCGGTGCGGGCGTTCCCTTCGCGGGCGTGCCGGAGCATGCCGCCGGACAGATCGGTGGCGACGGGTTCGGCCCCGGCGGCCGCGAGCCAGCGCGAGCACGCGGCCTGTCCGCAGCCGACTTCGAGCACCCGCTTGCCGCGCACGTCGCCGAGCAGCCGCGCGTCCTCCTCGCGCACGCCCTCCGGGCACCAGACGAAATCTGCGTCGCCGAGGAATCCGCCGTGGGTGGCCTGGTAGTCGTCGGCATCCGCGTCCCACCAGGCCAGATTCGCCGCCTCCGCCTCGTTTCCGGCGACCTCGCGATGGGCGACGCCGACCGTGCCGAGCCGTTCTTCGGCGCTCGCGTGGCGGTCCGCCGGGGCCGCGGCGGGCTCGGGCATGCGGGTCTCCTCTCCCGGGTGCGGCCGTCCGGGCGCGGGGAATGCCCGGACCGGCGGAAACGTTGCGAGGAAGGTACCGGGAGCCCAGGGCGACCCTGATTGTGTCCCCCGCGGGGGCCCGCGTACGATACGTGTTAGCGCAGTGGGGTTCGCGCTGCCCGGGTGACTACCCACCGGGGCCGCGCATCGTCAGCGGGTCATGCCGCGGTCGTTCACTGGTGGAACGTTTGGTCGCCGGACGTTTGAGCAGGGTCGCCGCATGCCAGTTGCGGGGCCCGCCGCGTGCACTGCCGGTAGCCAACTTCACATCCACCTACGACACCCATCCACCGGAGCAACCCGCCTAATGACCACCGACACCGCCACCGCCCCGACCGCCCCCACCGGGGCCCCGCAGGTCGCCGTCAACGACATCGGGTCGGAGGAAGACTTCCTCGCGGCTATCGACAAGACGATCAAGTACTTCAACGATGGGGACATCGTCGAGGGCACCATCGTCAAGGTCGACCGCGACGAGGTCCTGCTCGACATCGGGTACAAGACCGAGGGCGTCATCCCCTCGCGCGAGCTGTCCATCAAGCACGATGTCGACCCGGCAGAGGTTGTCGCCGTCGGCGACGAGGTCGAAGCCCTCGTCCTCCAGAAGGAGGACAAGGAAGGCCGCCTGATCCTGTCCAAGAAGCGCGCCCAGTACGAGCGCGCCTGGGGCACGATCGAGGAGCTCAAGGAGAAGGACGAGCCCGTCAAGGGCACCGTCATCGAGGTCGTCAAGGGCGGTCTCATCCTGGACATCGGCCTGCGCGGCTTCCTGCCCGCGTCGCTGGTCGAGATGCGCCGCGTGCGCGACCTGCAGCCCTACGTGGGCCGCGAGCTCGAGGCGAAGATCATCGAGCTGGACAAGAACCGCAACAACGTGGTCCTGTCCCGCCGCGCCTACCTCGAGCAGACCCAGTCCGAGGTGCGCAGCGAGTTCCTCAACGCGCTCGCCAAGGGCCAGGTCCGCAAGGGCGTCGTGTCCTCCATCGTCAACTTCGGCGCCTTCGTGGACCTGGGCGGCGTCGACGGCCTGGTGCACGTCTCCGAGCTGTCCTGGAAGCACATCGACCACCCGTCCGAGGTCGTCGAGGTCGGCCAGGAGGTCACGGTCGAGGTCCTGGACGTCGACATGGACCGCGAGCGCGTCTCGCTGTCGCTGAAGGCGACCCAGGAAGACCCGTGGCGCCAGTTCGCCCGCACCCACGCGATCGGCCAGATCGTGCCGGGCAAGGTCACCAAGCTCGTCCCGTTCGGCGCGTTCGTCCGCGTCGAGGAGGGCATCGAGGGCCTGGTGCACATCTCCGAGCTGGCCGAGCGCCACGTGGAGATCCCGGAGCAGGTCGTCCAGGTCAACGGCGACGTCATGGTCAAGGTCATCGACATCGACCTCGAGCGCCGTCGCATCTCGCTGTCGCTGAAGCAGGCGAACGAGGGCGTCACGCCGGAGACCGAGTTCGACCCCACCCAGTACGGCATGGCCGCCGAGTACGACGCCGAGGGCAACTACATCTACCCCGAAGGCTTCGACCCGGACACGCAGGAGTGGCAGGAAGGCTTCGACAAGCAGCGCGAGGAGTGGGAGCGGCAGTACGCCGAGGCCCACACGCGCTACGAGGCGCACATGGCCCAGGTCAAGAAGGCCGCCGAGGCCGACGCCGAAGCCGCTGCCGACGCTGCCACCGGCATCGAGGGCGGCGACCAGAGCTACACCTCGTCCGCCCCGGCCGAGGCGAAGAGCGGCGGCACGCTCGCCAGCGACGAGCAGCTCGCGGCCCTGCGCGAGAAGCTGTCGGGCGGCGCGTGAGCGGCTGACTCGCTGAGTCTCTGACAAGTTCGGCCCCGGTCCCGAGCGGACCGGGGCCGAACTGTTTCTCCGGATCTTTTCGCGCCGGTCGGGTGCGTGACCGGGGCGCCTCGGCGCGTTCGGGTGCGGATGACGTCGAGCGGGCAGATGCGGTCGGATCTTCGCGACGAGCCCAGCGAACCTGCGTGCGCGATGCCCCCGGCCGCAGAGCTGTCTTCCGAGGCTCCGCGTGCCGGGCGCGGCTCAGTCGCGCAGGCCGAGCCCGTCGATCGTCGCGTGCACACCCCGGCGGTAGATGGTTTCGTGCGCGGATTCGTCGGAGCTGAGGAACCAGTCGTCGAGCGGGCTTTGCGAGCGGATCGTCAGCTCGACGCTCACCAGCCCGTGCATGGACGTCCAGAGCAGGTACCCGCATTCCTGCGCGACGACGCCGGGCGGGCAGACCCGGTCGATTCTCGCGACGAACTCGGCGAAACTCGTGCGCAGCACTCCCGACCGCAACGCCGGGTCCGGGGCGTAGTCGTGCACCGAACGCTCGAACATCAAGCCGTAGCGGGCCGGGCTTTCCAAGGCGAACCGGCGGTAGGCGAGTGCGACCTCCACCAGATCCGCGATCCCGTCGCCGTCGGACTGCGGAACGGCGCGCAATTCCTCGCCCAGCAGGTCGAAAGCCCGTTCGTACAAGGCGTCCAGCAGACCGGTGCGCCCGCCGAAGCGCGTGTACACGGTGATCGTGGACGCTCCGGCTTGTTCCGCCACCGCGCGCACGGTCAATCCGGCGACGCCTCGCTCGCTGAGGACGGTCAGTGCCGCGTCGAGGAAACGGCCGCGGTTGTGCTGCTCCGCCGGCCGTGTCGAGAGATGCCGGGTGGCCATCTCCCACCCCCTTTTGCCCGTGCTCCGCGGGAAGCGCGTCCGCCTCTCGCAAGCAGAAGATACGATATTCACGGCTTCTTGGGAACGTCGTTCCCGGACCGTCCACAAGCGACCGCCCGGACCGGGCGGGCGGTGCCGAGCAGAAGGAACGCGCCCCATGACCCAGCCGGAGCCCGGCACTGTCGTCGTCACCGATGCCGGGAGCGGCCGCTACACCCAGCGCGTCACGACCGCCGGCCACGAATTCCTCGCCGACGAACCGGCCAGCGCCGGCGGCGCGGACGCCGGTCCCACGCCGTACGACCTTCTGCTGTCCGCGCTCGGCACCTGCACGTCGATGACGCTGCGGATGTACGCCGACCGCAAGGGAATCCCGCTGACCCGCACGACTGTCCGGCTCCGGCACGACCGCGTGCACGCCCGCGACTGCGAACGCTGCGAGACCGAGGTCGGGCTGATCAGCCGGATCACCCGGGAAATTTCCCTGGAAGGCGACCTCGACGACGCTCAGCGCGCGCGACTGCTGGAGATCGCGGACAAATGCCCGGTGCACCGCACGCTGAGCCACGAGATCGCGATCGAAACCCACGCGATCTGATCCGCGGACTTCAGCACCCAGCCGACGAGGCGGCGGGCGCGGGCCGTCCGTGCGGGCCGCCCGAGGGAATCAGAGTCCCTCAGGGTTCCCTCACGTACTCGCGGTCAGGCGCGTTCCAGCGAAACCGAGGGGACCCAGGCACGTTCCAGTGCGGCTTCGCGGGCACGACGGCGGAGGCCGGCCAGGCTGTGCTTCGCGGGCACGAGCAGCGCGCTGAACCACGTGCGCCGGTACTCCGCTAGAGCGTCCGAGACCTGGCGATAGGAGACGCAGTGCACCAGACCCGGGGTGCCGAGCCGGTGCTTCCCGACGTGCTTCTCCGCCATTGTTCCTCCGTGTGGGCGACCCTTCCGCCGCGCACGGTACGCACTCGACCCGCGAAAACAGCGCAAGCGCGCGGCGTGTCACCCACATCAGTTCGGCTACGCCCGAAAATGTGCTTGCGTTTGCGCGGAGGGTGTGCGGGTACGTGTGCGGGTGCACGTGCAGGGGGGTTCGGTGTCGCCTGAGCGGGTGACCGCTGGGCTCGTTAAGGTTGTGGCCATGCTGCGAGTGGGCCTGACGGGCGGGATCGGTGCGGGGAAGTCGACGGTGGCGAACCGGCTGGCCGAACACGGGGCCGTCGTCATCGACTCCGACCGCATCGCGCGCGAGGTCGTCGAGCCGGGCACGCCCGGGCTGGCCGCGCTGGCCGAGGCGTTCGGCGAGGAAATCCTGACCGAGGACGGTTCGCTGGACCGTCCGGCGCTCGCCGCGCGCGCGTTCGCGGACGACGAATCGCGCAAGCGGCTGAACTCGATCGTGCATCCGCTGGTCGGGCAGCGCACCGGCGAGCTGATGGCCGCGGCCGCGGACGACGCGATCGTGGTCCACGACGTGCCGCTGCTCGTGGAGAACGACCTCGCGCCCGCCTATCACCTGGTGCTGGTGGTCGACGCGCCGGTGGAGGTGCGGGTGCGCCGGCTCGTCGAGGTGCGCGGCATGCCCGAAGCCGACGCGCGGGCGCGCATCCGGGCGCAGGCCGCGGAGGAACAGCGCCGCGCCGTCGCGGACGTCTGGCTCGACAACGGCGGCACGCCGGACGTCGTGCTCGCCGAGGTGGACGCCTTGTGGGCGGACCGGCTGGTGCCGTTCGAGGCGAACCTCCGGCTGCGCAAACCGCGTCCGCCCGCCTCGCCGGTGATCTCGCCGTACGACTCGAGCTGGCCGCTGCAGGCCGAACGCCGGCTGGCGCGGCTGCGGCAGCTCGCGGGTTCGCGGCTGGTGCGCGCGGACCACATCGGATCCACCGCGGTGCCGGGCCTTCCGGCCAAGGACATCCTCGACCTGCAGCTCACCGTGTCCTCTTTGGATGATGCGGACGCGATCGCCGAGGCCCTCGCCGACGCCGGATTCCCGCGCCGCGAAGGCGAATGGTGGGACGATCCCCAAGGCGGCGACGGGAAGTGGCTCAAGCGGTTCCACCAGAGCGCCGACCCGAAGCGGCCGGTGAACTTGCACGTCCGCTCCACCGAAACCCCGGCGTGGCGGCTCGCGCTGTTGTTCCGGGACTGGATCCGCGCGCACCCGGACGAGCGCGACGACTACGCCCGGGTGAAGGAAGAGCTGGCGCGCAAGCATTCCGCGGACGGCACGGTCGAGCAGTACGCGGAGGAGAAGCAGGGCTGGGTCAACGAGGCGTTCGTGCGCGCGGAGAAGTGGGCCGCGCAGAGCGGCTGGAAGCCCTGAGCCGGAAAACCAGGTGCGGTCCCGCCGGGTGCGGGGTTACCGTTCGCGCCATGATGCGCGCCCAGTCCACGACGACGCCGGATCCCGTCCCGGCGCGCTGAACACTGCCATTCGAGCCCGGGGCGAGCGCCCCGGGCTCTGTCGTGCGCTCGCCTCGCCTTCCGTGAGGAGACCGCCATGCCTGACCACCGAAAACTCGGCCGCGAACTCGGCCTGTTCGGCAGCGACCCGCTGATCGGGGCGGGTCTGCCGTATCTGCTGCCCGACGGCGCCGCCGTACGGCACGTGCTGGAGGAGTACGTCCGCGAGGTCGAACGCCGGGCCGGCTACCGGCACGTTTCATCGCCAGTGCTGGGGAAACGCGAGCTGTACGAGCTTTCCGGCCACTGGGCGCATTACCGCGACGACATGTTCCCGCCGATGGATCTCGGCGGCGAACAGGTCGTCCTGCGGCCGAGCCTGTGCCCGCACCACGCGCTGATCTACCGGTCCCGCGCGCACAGTCACCGCGAACTGCCGCTGCGGCTGGCCGAACTCGGGGGGATGTACCGCGCCGAACTGTCCGGCGTGCTCGGCGGGCTCAGCCGGGTGCGGGCGATCCAGTTGAACGACGCGCACATTTTCTGCCAGCCTGACCAGGTCGGCGAGGAGGTGCGGAGTGCGCTTGCGCTGATCCGGCGCGTGTACCGGGACCTCGGGCTGAAACCCGCTCGCTACCGCCTTTCCCTTCCGGACAACCGCGGCAAGTACGCCGGAGCGGCCGAAGCGTGGGAGCGTGCGTCCGAAGTGCTCGTCGACGCGCTGGACGGGGTCGACTACGAACGCGGGCCGGGCGAAGCCGCGTTCTACGGCCCGAAGATCGACGTCCAGATCGCCGACAGTTCCGGCCGCGAATCGACCCTGTCCACCGTCCAGGTCGACCTGCATCAGCCGGAGCAGTTCGGGCTCGAATACGTCGGCCCGGACGGCCGCGCGCACCGGCCGGTCCTGGTGCACCGCGCGGTGCTCGGCAGCCTGGAACGCGTGCTGGCGCAGCTGATCGAGGAACACGGCGGCGCGTTCCCGCCGTGGCTGGCCCCGGTGCAGGTGGCGGTGCTGCCGGTCGGTGACGCGGAGCTTCCGGCGGCCGAAGCGTTCGCGGAGGAGGCGATGGACGCCGGGTTGCGCGCCGAGGTCGTCGCGGCGGACCGGGGGAGTCTGGGCTCTCGCATCCGCGACCGGCGGCTGGTGCCGTACCAGGCGGTGATCGGCTCACGGGAGGCGGACGAGGGACTGGTCGCGCCTCGGCTCCGGGACGGGCGGAAGCTGGATCCGTTGCCGGGGAAGGAGTTCGTGGCCGCGGTGGTCGTCAGGGCGGCGTCGCGCGGCAGCGAACTCTGGGGCTAGGACCCGATCAAGCCGCGTTCGAAAGCCACCGCCACCGCAGCCGCCCGGTCTTTCACGCCGAGCTTCGCGTACGCGTGCAGCAGGTGCGTCTTCACCGTCGCCTCGCTGATGAACAGCTTCTTCGCCGCTTCCTTGTTCGTCGACCCGCGCGCGACGAGGTTCAGCACCTCGATCTCCCGCTGCGACAACGGTTCCTGGGCCGGTGCCCGCATCTGGCCCATGATCCGGCTCGCGACGGCGGGGGAGAGGACTGCCTCGCCGCGCGCGGCGGCGCGGACCGCGCGGAACAACTCCTCGCGCGGCGAATCCTTCAGCAGGTAGCCGGTCGCGCCCGCCTCGATCGCGGGCAGCACGTCGGAATCGGTGTCGTACGTGGTCAGCACGAGCACGCGCGCCGGGTTGCCGAGGCGGGCGAGTTCGGTGATCGCGGCGACCCCGTCGGTGCCGGGCATCCGCAAGTCCATCAGCACGACGTCCGGCTTCAGCGCCTCGGCGAGCGTGACGGCCTCGGCTCCGTGCGCGGCCTCGCCCAGCACCTCGAAGCCGCGTTCGCCGGTGAAGATGCCGCGCAGACCGTCCCGGACGATCGGATGGTCGTCGGCGATGAGCAGCGTGATGGTCATGTGGCCCCCTCGGTCGGATCCAGTGTCGCAGCCGGGATCGCGGGCAGGCGCGCCGAGACCGCGGTGCCGCCGCCCGGTTCGGACTCGACGTGCAGGGCGCCGGCGAGCCGCTGCGCGCGCCGCCGCATGCCGGGCAGGCCGTGCCCGCCTTCCGCGGACGGAGGCGCGGGCGGGTGCGCCGGGTCGAAGCCGACGCCGTCGTCGCGCGCGTCGAGGGTCACCTCGTCGCCCATGTAGGACAGGGTGATCCCGGCTCGGCTCGCCTGCGCGTGTCTGGCCACATTGGACAGTGCTTCCTGGGTGATCCGCAGCAGGGTGGCCTCCAGCTCCGGATGCAGCGGGACCGCGGTCCCGGTGGCCGAGAATTCCGCGGGCACCCCGGTGCGTTCGCTCCACAGCCGGGTGACCTCGGCGAGCGCCTCGGGCAGCGTCGCGGCTTCGAGCGGTTCCGGGCGCAGCGCGGCGACCGAACGCCGGGCCGCGGTGAGGTTCTCCCGGGCCAGCTGGGTCGCCGCGGCGAGATGGCGTTCCCATTCCGCCGCGTCGTCGCGGGCTTGGGCGGCGGCTTCGAGCTGGGTGATGATCCCGGTGAACCCCTGCGCGAGCGTGTCGTGGATTTCCTGGCTCAGCCGCTGCCGCTCGTCGAGCACGCCGGCCTCGCGCGCCTGCGTGAGCAGTTGCCGCTGCAGGCCGCGGTTCTCCGCTTCGGCCGCCGCCAGGCGGTCGAGCGCCCGTTTGCGTTCCAGGTTCTGCCTGCCCACCGCGGCGAAAAGCGCGCCGCCCCCGCCGATCGCCGTGGTCTGCACGACCACCACCGTGCCCCAGATCCCCGGCGACACCGACAGCGCGTGGATCGGCCCGCCGAGCGTCATGGTGTTGATCAGCAGCGAGGTGATGCCGACACCGAGCACCGCGACCGGCATCGGCTTCATCCGCATCGCCGCGAAGAACCCGTAGACCATGAAGATGATGAAGTAGGTGTCTCGGGCTTGAAGAATCGCGCCGAACGTGACGACCCCCGCGAACATCGCGGCCGCGGGGATCGGGTGGTCGCGCAGTTTCGCGCCCACGGCGACGGTGGTCAGCCCCAGCCACACCGCGGCCCCGGCGGCGAGCAGCAGGGTGGTGGTCCGGTGCCCGGCGGTCTGGTCCCCGTGCAGCACGCTCAGCAGCGTCGGGACGATCAGCAGAAGCCACGCGATCGCGGTCTCGGTCCGGGTGAACCACCGGTGCCACCGCACGGGAGGATCGTCCGGGTCGGGCGTGGCCGGCGGCATCAGCGAACCCCGCCAGTCGAGTTTGACGTCCCGGACGTCCTCGAGTCTCACGCCTTCAGGTCCTTCAGCTGCGGCCAGATCCCGGCCCAGCCGCCGATCCGGCCCTCGAGCAGCCAGATCGGCAGGTGGCGGCTGGAGTTCGGGACGCCCAGCCGGTTGCCGACCTCGCCGACGACCCGTGCGGACCGGAAGTGCGCGGCCAGCTTCGCCGGTTCGCGGCCGACGAACAGCACGGTGTCGGCGTTGTCGTTCGGGCGGCCGAAGTACCAGAACCCGCGGCTGGCGCTGTACGCCTCGGGCAAGCCCTGATCAGGCCCGTACCGGTCGAGCGCGCCGGCTTGCCAGTATCCGCCGGTGACGAGCGCGGTGCGGGTTCGTTCCTGCGGCGGCAGCGCGCGGTACTGCTTGGCGACGGACGCGGCCAGGTCCGGCCAGCCGTATTCCTCCATCGCGTACGCCGGGCGCGGCGCGGTCGGATGCTCGACCAGCCACTGCACCGGCCACACCGGGAGCGCGTAGGGGAGACTGTAGAGCGCGGAGAGAGCGAACAACGGCCATGTCGGCACCCAGCGCCACCACAACGCGGGCCGCCGGTCTTGCAGATGCACCGCGGCGGCTGCCCACAGGATGCCGAAAGTGCCTGCGGCGTAATAGAACCGGCCGTTGCCGATCAGGAAGATCGCGAAGACGCCGAGCGCGGTCCAGCCGAGGAACCGGTACGGGCGCAGCCGGGTGCTGCCGAGCAGCACAGCCAGCCCGTACAGCACGCCCAGCGCACCGATGACCAGACCGGCTCCGGCGAGCAGTGCGGGCACGAACATCGCCCGGCCGCCCGCTTCCTCGACTTCGCGCGAGACCGCGTCGCCCATGCCGAGCTGCGGCCAGCCGTTCGCGGCTTGCCAGAGCAACGTCGGGACACACGCGACAGCAGCGATCGCCGCGCCCGCCCACAGTTTGGGCCGGCGCAACAGGTCTCGCGGCCCGAAGACGAGCGCGGTGACCGCGGTGACCGCCCAGAACCCGCCGATCAGGAACTTCACGTTCAGCCCGACCGCCGTCGCGACGCCGAGCCACAGCAGCAAGTTGTCGTCGCGGGTGCGGATCCAGCGCACCAGCAGCCACAGCACGATCGTCCACAGCAGAGGGTCCACAGTGGACGTCGCGAGGTAGTGGCCGCTGCCGACGAACTGCCCGCAGATCGCGTACGCGGCGGCGGCGCGGGTCTGCGCTTTGCGCTCGCCGCCCATTTCGCGGGCGATGAGCGCGGTGAACACCACGCCCGCGGCGGTCGCCAGGATCGCCGGGATCCGGAACACGACGAGCGAGCCCGGCGCGATCGAGTTCGCCAGCCAGGCGAGCCACGGCAGCACCGGCGGCTGGTCCGCGTAGCCCCACGCGAGGTGTTTGCCCGCGGCGAGGAAGTACAGCTCGTCGCCGAAGTAGCCGTAGCGGCCGGCGGTGGCGAGGAGTACGGCGGCGGTTCCCGCGGCGAGCAGGAAGACCGGCCGCCGGGCGAACCCGGCGAGCTCGCGGCCGGGCGTGCTCGGTGCGGTGGCCGTGGTCACGGCATCCATCCTGCTCCCTGTCGGCGGATCGGGGGCTGGCCTCGCCCGCACCCTACGGGCGAGGCCTGGCGCCGTCCCACTGCGGGTGCCGCCGGTCAAGCCCCGGTGTTCGCCAGCTCGGGCCAGATTTCCGCCCACGACCGCAGCCGCGCGGTGGCCAGCCACATCGGGGTGCCGTCGAGCACACTCGGCTTCGCGGTCCCGGTCGTGACCGCGCCGACCGGCTCGAGATGGGCGAAGCGCCCGAGCAACGGCCGGGGATCGGCCCCGACGAAGAGGACGTCGCGCGCCGAATCGGGCGGGACGGCCAGCGTCGCGTACCCGCGGTTCGGACTGGTCGGTTCGGGCAGGCCGAGTGCGGGGCCGTAGCGGTCGAGCGCGCTCGCGGTCCAGTAGGTCTCGCCGACGATCGCGGTGTGTGCCGGGTCGGGCACACTGTGGAACGCCTTGGCGACCGATTGCGCGGCTTCCGGCCAGCCGACCTCGCCGAACGAGAAGGCAGGCGTCGGCAGCGACGGGTTCTTCTCGACCCAGGAATGCGGCCAGACCGGCAGCGCGGCAGGCAGCATCACCAGCGCGGAGAGCACGAAGACCGGCCACGTCGGGATCCAGCGCCACCATCGCGACGCCTGTCCCTTCTCGAGTTCCACCGCCGCGACGGCCCAGCACGGCGCGAACATGCCCGCGATGTAGTACGACCGGCCGTTCACCGCGATGAACACCACGGCGAGCGCGAGCGTGGTCCAGGCGAGGAAGCGGTAGGAGCGGAGCTGCGGCGAACGCAGCAGCCGCCACAGGCCGTAGCCGAGCAACGCGACCCCGACCGGGACTCCGGCGAGCAGCAGCACCTGCGGGATCCAGGTCAGCCGCCCGCCCCAGGACTCGCCGACCTCGTTCGAGATCGCCGCGCCCATGCCGAGCTGCGGCCAGCCGTGCTGGGCCTGCCACACGAGCGTCGGGACCAGCGCCAGCGCGGCGATCGCCGCACCGGCCCACAGCAGCGGGCGGCGCAGCAGTTCGCGCGGACCGCAGATCAGCAGCGCGATTCCGGCGACGATCCAGAAGCCGCCGATCAGGAACTTCACGTACATCGCGAGCGCGGTGACGATTCCGGCCCACAGCAGCAGGCCGTCGCGCCGGGTGCGAATCCAGCGGACGATCAGCCAGAGCAGGACGGTCCAGAGGAACGGGTCCAGGGTCGACGTCGCCAGGTAGTGCCCGCCTGCCAGGAAGTTCGTGCAGGCGGCGAAGGTCGCGGCGGTGATCGCCTGGGCGCGGGTGCGGCCGCCGAGCTCACGGGCGATGAGCGCGGCGAACACGACGCCCGCGAGCGTCGCCAGCATCGCCGGGATCCGCAGGACGAACAGCGAATCCGGCGCGATGGTGTCCATCGCGCGGGCGAGCAGCGGCAGCATCGGCGGCTGGTCCACGTAACCCCAGGCCAGATGCCGTCCGGCGGCGAGGAAGTACAGCTCGTCGCCGAAGTAGCCGTAGTTGTTCGCGGTGAGCACCAGCGGCACCGCCATCAGCGCGGCGATGCCGAACACGGGCATCCGGGCGAACGGCGCGACCGGGCGGGCCGTCGTGGCTTCTTCCTGTGTCGTGGTCATCGGGCTCACTCCCAGCGGAAGAATCGGGCGGCGAGCGTCGAGCACACGATGGCGACCACCGCGAGCGCGATCATGGACAGCAGTCGCGGCGCGTGTCCGGCGGCGGTGTCGCGCAGGCTGCCGAGCGTCGCGCCGAGCGGCAGGACGTCGGCGATGTGCTGCAACACCGGCGACAGCTGCTCCTTCGGGACCCACACGCCGCCGAGCGCGAGCATCGGGAAGAACACTGCCGCGCCGAGTCCGTTCGCCGCGCGGCCGGTCGGCGCGAACGCGGCGAGCAGCGTGCCCACCGAGAACAGCGACACCGCGCCCAGCAGCACGACCGCGACGAACCCGCCGGGGTTCTTCGGCAGCGCCATGCCGAGCGCGATCGTGCCCACCCCCACGACGAGCACGATCGCGACCGCGGCGATGGCGAGGTTCACCAGCAGTTGCGCGGCGAGCAGCCGCGACGGCGGCACCGGGCTCGCCGCAAGCCGCTTCAGCACGCCTTTCTCCCGGTGCGCGGCCATCGCGCCGGGGAACAGGTTCAGCGCGAGGATCCCGAGCAGGATCGCCACCGCCATCGGCGCGATCAGGGTGGCCAGCGACGACTGGCCGCCGTGCTCGGCGCTCGGTTCGCGCGACCCCGGCATCAGCCCGAACACCAGCACCAGCGCCAACGGGATCCCGAGCACCACGGCGGGCGCGCCCGGATCGCGGAGGAAGATCTTCGCCTCGGCGACGGTCAGCTTCGACAGCACTTCCGGTTCCCCCTCAGTCCAGTTTCCGGCCGGTCAGCGCGACGAACGCGTCGTCGAGGCTGGCCTGCTCCACCCGCAGATCGCCCGCGACGACGTCGGCGCGGGCGAGGAACGACGTCACCGCCTGCAGCGCGCCTTCCCCGCCGGTCACCACGAGATGCGCGCCGTTCCGCTCGGCCTTCAGCACGCTCGGCAGCCCGGCCAGTTCCCGCGGGTCGACCGGCGCGGACGGGCGGAACCGGATGCGCTGCTCCCCGCCGACTCGGCCGACCAGCCCCGCCGGGGTGTCGATCGCGACGACGCGCCCGGCGTCGATCACCGCGATCCGGTCGCACAGCCGTTCCGCCTCCTCCATGAAGTGCGTGACGAGCACGACCGTCACGCCTTCCGCGCGGACGGCTTCGACGAGGTCCCAGGTGTCGCGGCGGGCCTGCGGGTCGAGACCGGTGGTCAGTTCGTCGAGCACCACCACCTCGGGGCTGCCGACCAGGGCGAGCGCGATCGACACGCGCTGCTGCTGGCCGCCGGAAAGCTTGCGGTAGAAGGTGTTCCGCTGTCCGGCGAGCCCGAGCAGCGCCATGAGGCGTCCCGGATCGGCCGGGGTGCGGTACATCGCGGCGAACAGGTCGAGCACCTCGCCGACGCGCAACCGGTCGGGCAGCTGGCTTTCCTGCAGTTGGACGCCGAGGCGCTGACGCAGCTCTCGGACGTCTCGCCGCGGGTCGAGTCCCAGCACCGAAACGGTGCCGCCGTCGGGGGAGCGCAGGCCCTCGACGCATTCCACCGTGGTCGTCTTGCCCGCGCCGTTGGGGCCGAGGATCCCGAAGATCTCGCCCTGCTCGACGGTGAACGAAACGTCTTCCACGGCTGTCTTCTGCCGATAGCGTTTATGGAGGTTCCGCACCTCGATGACCGGCATTGCCTGGGATTCCCCTCTCGAATCGCAGCGGTTGCTGCCTTCGAGAATCCCGGCTGGAGGGGCCTATCGGATCAGCGGAACGGCGCGACTTCCGGTCCACCGGCTGTCCGCCGCGCATCCACCGATCGGTGGATGCGGAAGTAGATCATCGGGTTGTCGCGCCCGGTGTGCACGGCGCTGTCGACGCCGAGTTCGCGCCGGAGTTCGTTGAGGCAAGCGTACGCGTGTTTCGCGCGGGCGCGGGCCGCGGTGAAGTACGGAGTCCGCGTTTTTTCCAGCCAGCGCACCACTTCGGCGCCTTCGGTGAACGGCAGCGGGGCGGCGCGGTGGAACACGTCGTGCACGCTCACCGCGGCGTCGATCTTCGGGAAGACATCGGAGAGGTACCACTTCGCGAAGCGCGCGCGGTGGTCGGCGTCGATGAAGAGATAGTCCACATCGGACAGCAGATCGGGGGCGATGGTGCGCGCGTCGCCCTGGCGGAACTCCCAGCGACCCTTGGCCAGCGCGCGCGGGACGGTCTTCGTGGCGTTGCCGACGAGGTCGATCGTGGTCAGCTCGCCGGCGTCGTTGTCCGCGAGCGCGCGGAGGATCCAGCTCGTCGACCAGCCGTGCAGCGAACCGATCTCCACGACTTTCTCCGGGCGCAGGTGCCGCAGGAGCAGGTAGGTGATCTCCGCTTCGACGTCGTCCAGCTGCGTCTTCATCGCCGGATGCGCGCGGCGGTGCGCCCGCTGGGCGTCTTTCGCGGCGCGCAACGCTTCGGTGTGCTCGCGATAGAGCGAGCGGACGAGGTCGAGCGTCACCTGGTGTGCGGTTCGTTCCATGCCGCTGATCGTGGCCGGGCGAGCCGCTGCCGGTAATCCGGCTGACCGCCGGGCGGGGGTGGGGAATTCCCCCGTTCCCGGTTATGGATGCCTGCGCCAGCCGAGTGTCATGTCCTTTGCGGACAGCCAGGCGGCGAGGTCGTATCCGTGCGCGGCGAGGCCCTCGACCGCAGCGTAGGCGACTTCGAGCGCGTACTCGCCTTCTTGCTGGGAGAGCAGGTTCCCGGCGACGGCGGCGAGCAGCTCGTCGGTGTCGATCACCCGGACCGAGATCTTGTCCTTGAGCACGAGGTCGAGGTAGAGGTCGGTGGCGACCCAGCGCGGGCCGTCGCGGTGCACGCGCACGACGTCGAGGTAGAAGTCCTGGTCGCGTTCGTGGCCGGGGCTGAACCAGAAGTCGGTGATCCGCAGCCCGAGCCCCGGCAGCAGCCACGATTCGAGGTAGTGGAACTGCGCCCGCCCCGGCGTCGGCCGCGCCAGGTACAGGCCGAACGGCTCCTCGCGGAACTCCTCCACGTCGCGGCGGATGCCCTTGTTGTCGATGTTCACGCGGGCGGCCGGGTCGAACGTCTCGACCTTGGGCGGGTGCAGATCGGTCATCCGCCCATCCTGCCTTGTCCGCGCGCTTCGCGAGAATCGCCGGAAAAACCGGTTAGGGGCCCGGTCGAGGGGCTAAAGTTCGCGAGTCATTCGGTTCTCCTGGGGGTACGCGCGCATGTTCGGGATCATCAGACCCTGCCGGCACCGGCTGGCCGGCCGCCTCCACGCGGACTGGATGGCACACCTGTGCGGCCTCTGCCTCGCGCTGCGCGACCAGCACGGGCAGTTCGCCCGGGTCGTGACGAACTACGACGCGCTGATCGTTTCGGCGCTGGTCGAGGCACAGACGCCGAGCGGACCCCGGCGTGCCGCGGGACCGTGCCCGCTGCGGTCGATGCGCCCGGCGTCGGTCGCGGTCGGCGACGGCGCCCGGCTCGCCGCGGCGGTGTCGCTGGTGCTGGCTTCGGCGAAGGTGGACGACCACGTCGCCGACCGGGACGGCGCTTTCGCCCGGCGCCCGGTGGCGGGAGCGGCGCGGCTGGTCGCGCGGCGCTGGGCCGCGCAGGGCGGGCGGACGGGCGCGGGCATCGGCTTCGACACCGCGGTCCTGACCGAAGCCGTCGGCCGGCAGGGCGAGCTGGAACGCGCGATTCGCGCCGGGGACTCGCCGTTGCTGGCGACCGAACCGGCCGAGCTGGCGTCGTCCGCGGCGTTCGCGCAGACCGCGGTGCTGGCCGGACGCCCCGGCAACCGCGCGCCGCTCGCCGAGGCCGGACGGCTGTTCGGCCGGGTGGCGCACCTGCTCGACGCGGTCGAGGACCTGGCTGCGGACGCGGCGTCCGGCTCCTGGAATCCGTTGCTGGCCACGGGAACCGCGCTGGACGAGGCGCATCGGCTGTGTTCGGACGCGGTGCTCGGGGTCGAACTGGCGTTGCGCGAGGCCGAGTTCGCTGATTCGGCGTTGGTGCACGCGCTGCTGGTGCACGAGCTCCGGCAGGCGGTGCGACGGGCGTTCGGGCATCACCACCTGCACGGCCAGCAGCCGCCGCCCGGGTGGATCGGGCCGGGACCAGCGCCGCAGCAGTCGCCGTACGGGCCGGGGATCGGGGCGCCCGGGCAGCCGGGGCTGCCGCCTGCGTACGGGCCTCCGCCGGGTTACGGGCCGCCGCACGGCTACGGGGCTCCGCCGCCGGGGTACGGACCTGCTGGAATGCCTGGGCCCGGCGGTCCTCCCGGACCTGGCGGGCCCGGTGGCCCGGGCGGTCCGGACGGTCCCGAACCGCCGGAGGGTGGGGACTCCCTGGACGGCAAGGGCGGCGGCTGCTGGGCGCCGAAGTTCGCGGTCCCGCCGAAACGCCGGAACTTCTTCGCGGGCTGCGCGATCGCGACGTACATGTGCTGCTCGTGCCAGTTCTGCTGCCGCGACCCGTACCCGGGCCCCTGGAGCGGCGAACCGAACGGCGCCAGCTGCGACTGCGGCTGTGACTGCTGCAGCGGGTGCGACTGCGACTGCTGCGGCGGATGCGACTGCTGCAGCTGCTGAACATCCACCAAGGGCACCGACACCAGTGAAATGCCCGTTGTGTCACCGGCTGGTTGGTTCTTGGGCAACGACCCCGGCGCTCGGCTGCCGGGCCGGCCCGCCCGCCGCCGGTGCGGGCCCGCGAGGTCCGGCAGCCGCGTCCCCCGCGCCCCGGATGAGGAGAGGATCCCCAGCTCACACCGGCCGTCGCGGAAATTGTCGGTGCCCCGGCCTACCCTGGTTCCCGTGGCTTTCGCAACCGAACACCCCGTCCTCGCCCAGTCCGACTTCCGCCCCGTCTCCGAGGTGCCTCGCGCCGGCGGCCGGTTCGAGGTCGTCAGCGAGTACCAGCCCGCGGGCGACCAGCCCGCGGCCATCGACGATCTCGAACGCCGGATCAAGGCGGGCGAGAAAGACGTCGTGCTGCTCGGCGCCACCGGCACCGGCAAATCGGCCACCACCGCGTGGCTGATCGAACGCGTCCAGCGGCCCACGCTCGTGATGGCCCCGAACAAGACGCTGGCCGCGCAGCTGGCCAACGAGCTGCGCGAGCTGTTCCCGCACAACGCGGTCGAATACTTCGTCAGCTACTACGACTACTACCAGCCCGAGGCGTACATCGCGCAGACGGACACCTACATCGAGAAGGACTCGTCGATCAACGACGACGTCGAGCGGCTGCGCCACTCCGCCACGATGAATCTGCTCTCGCGACGCGACGTCATCGTCGTCGCGTCCGTGTCCTGCATCTACGGCCTCGGCACCCCGCAGTCCTACCTCGACCGGTCCACGAAGCTGGAGGTCGGCGGCACGGTGGAGCGCGACGTGCTGCTGCGCGCGCTGGTCGACGTGCAGTACTCGCGCAACGACATCGCCTTCGCGCGCGGCACGTTCCGCGTCCGCGGCGACACGGTGGAGATCATCCCGGCGTACGAGGAGCTGGCGATCCGCGTCGAGTTCTTCGGCGACGAGATCGACAAGCTGTACTACCTGCACCCGCTCACCGGCGACATCGTGCGCGAGGTCGACGAGGTCCGGATCTTCCCGGCCACGCACTACGTCGCCGGGCCGGAGCGGATGGAGAAGGCGATCCGCGGCATCGAGGCCGAGCTGGAGGAGCGGCTGGCCGAGCTGGAGAAGCAGGGCAAGCTGCTGGAGGCCCAGCGGCTGCGCATGCGCACCGCCTACGACATCGAGATGATGCGCCAGGTCGGCTTCTGCTCCGGCATCGAGAACTACTCGCGGCACATCGACGGCCGCGGCGCGGGTTCCGCCCCCGCCACGCTGATCGACTACTTCCCGGAAGACTTCCTGCTGGTCATCGACGAATCGCACCAGACGGTGCCGCAGATCGGCGGCATGTACGAGGGCGACATGAGCCGCAAGCGCAACCTCGTCGACTACGGGTTCCGGCTGCCGAGCGCGGTCGACAACCGGCCGCTGACCTGGGAGGAGTTCTCCGACCGGATCGGGCAGACGGTGTACCTGTCGGCGACGCCGGGCCCGTACGAGATGGGCCGGACCGGCGGCGAGTTCGTCGAGCAGGTCATCCGGCCCACCGGCCTGGTCGACCCGAAGGTGGTCGTGAAGCCCACCGAGGGGCAGATCGACGACCTGGTGCACGAGATCCGCGAGCGCGCGGACAAGGACGAGCGCGTCCTGGTCACCACGCTCACCAAGAAGATGGCCGAAGACCTCACGGACTACCTGCTGGAGCTGGGCATCCGGGTCCGGTACCTGCACTCGGAGGTCGACACGCTGCGCCGGGTCGAGCTGCTGCGCCAGCTGCGCGCGGGCGACTACGACGTCCTGGTCGGCATCAACCTGCTGCGCGAGGGCCTCGACCTGCCCGAGGTGTCGCTCGTCGCGATCCTCGACGCGGACAAGGAAGGCTTCCTGCGCAGCGGAACCTCGCTGATCCAGACCATCGGCCGCGCGGCGCGGAACGTGTCCGGCGAGGTCCACATGTACGCGGACAAGATCACCGATTCGATGCAGTACGCCATCGACGAGACCGACCGCCGCCGCGCCAAGCAGGTCGCCTACAACGAGGAGCGCGGCCTCGACCCGCAGCCGCTGCGGAAGAAGATCGCCGACATCCTCGACCGCGTCTACAACGAAGCGGAAGACTCCGACGAGGCGGTCGCGGTCGGCGGTTCGGGCCGCAACGCCTCGCGCGGCAAGAAGCCGGAACAGGGCGACCGGGTCCGCAGCTCGGGCATGCTCACCGACAAGAACGTGTCGTCGATGCCGCGCGCCGAACTGGCCGATCTGATCCAGCAGATGACCGACCAGATGATGCAGGCCGCCCGCGACCTGCAGTTCGAACTGGCCGCCCGGCTGCGCGACGAGGTCTCCGACCTGAAGAAGGAACTGCGGGGGATGGACGCGGCAGGAATTAAGTAGTTACACCATAGCCGGGTACCATTCCACCATGGCATTGAATATCAAAGATCCGGAAACGGAGCGCCTGGCCGCCGAGGTGGCCGAGCTGACCGGCACCACCAAAACCGGCGCGGTCCGCGATTCGCTGCGGATCATGCGGGACCGGCTGCTCGCGCAGCGGAGCGCGGAGCAGAACGCGGACGACTTCGTGCGCTTCTTGCAGGACGAGATCTGGCCGCAGGTCTCGGCGGAGAACCGGGGCAAGCCGGTCAGCAAGGCCGAGCGCGAGGAAATCCTCGGCTACGGGCCAGGTGGCGTGTGATCATCGACAGTTCCGCGGTAGTGGCGGTCCTCCTGGGCGAACCGCTGGCGGTGCCGATCGCCCGGGCGATCGGCGGCGCGGAGGAATGCCGGATCGGGGCGCCGACGCTGGCGGAGACCTCGATCGTGCTGACGCACAAGGAAGGCGAGCGAGGCGCGACGCTGCTGGCTTCGTTTCTGCAGCGGCGGCGGTTCGACATTCTCACGTTCGGCGAGGCGCACTGGCGGACCGCGCAGACCGCATACCTGCGGTACGGCAAAGGCAGGCATCCCGCAGCGCTGAATTTCGGCGACTGCCTCACCTATGCGGCCGCCAAGCTCGCCGGAGAACCGCTGCTCTGCATCGGCGACGACTTCCCGCAGACCGACCTGGAGCTGGTCAAGCTGGAAGAGAACTGACCGGATCCGTGACAACGAGCGGCCCCCGACCCGGGGGTGCGCTCCGAACTGAGGCACCCCCGGTTTCCCGGACCCTCGCTTCGACTTTCACAGAAACATGCGCCCGAAGCAATGGGTGCGCGGGCAGAGCCGAGGCAAGAAAGTCTCCCGTTCCCGCGCACGGCCCGGGCGGCAGGTCAGTGCTTCAGCACCTTCTCCACGTACGCCTTCACCGCCGCGAGCGCCGGTTCGGACCGCCACAGCCGCTCCACCTGTGCGTCGTCGGACACGCGGTTCTCCGCGATCCGCTGGTGATACGGCTGGCGCAGCTGCTGCTTCGTGTGCGCGAACGCCTCCGCGGGCAGCTCGCCGAGGCGGGCGGCCAGTTCGCGGGCCCGGCCGAGCAAGTCCTCGCTCGCCACGACCTCGTCGACCAGGCCGCGGGGGAGTGCGTCGGGCATGGTGACCGTCGCGCCGCTGTAGATGAGGGACGGCAGCGGCGTCGTGCCGTAGGTGCAGCGCAGGATTTCCAGCGCCGACAACGGGAACGGCACGCCCACCAGCAGCTCCGTCACGCCGATGCGGCCGGGGCCGTCCGCGGCGATCCGGTGGTCGCACGCCGCGGCCAGCACCATGCCGCCCGCGATGGCGTGGCCGTTCACCGCCGCCACCACCGGGCGCGGGAAGCCGAACACGGCGAGGAACGCGTCCGACAACGCGGGCAGGAAATCGCCGACGTAGCGCGCGCCGCCCTCGTCGAGCGCCACCAGGTCCACTCCGGCGGAGAACATGTCGCCGGATCCGGTGAGCACGACCGCGCGCGCCCCGGCGGCGTCGGCCTCTTCGAGTCTGATCACCAGCTCTTTGCAGGTGGCGGTGTCGAGGGTGTTGCCGCGCCCGTGGTCGAGGGTCACGAGTGCGACGCCGGCGTCGAGTTCCAGGTGGATCGTCACGCGCCGAACCGTACCGGACGTCCGCCTCAGCTGGTGACGTCCTTGCGTGCGAACCGGCGGCCCGCCAGCAGCAGGAACACCGTCGTGTAGATGACCGAGGACAGCACCCCGCTGGCCAGGTTCGTCCAGTCGATGTCGGTGGAGATCAAGTCGATCCAGGCGAACGAGTAATGCGTCGGCAGATAGTTCCGCAACCCTTCCAAAGCGGTGATCTGGTCGAGGATCTGCGACAGGATCGCCACCAGCACCGTCCCGCCGACCGCGCCCAGCGGAGCCTCCGTCGACACGCTCAGCAGCAGCGCGAGCCCGGCGACCCAGGCCAGCTGCACCACGATGTACACAGTGGACATCAGCAGCGCGAGCAGGCTGTCGCCGAAGCTGACCGCGTCGCCGGTGGGGCTGATCGCGTCGCCCGCGCCGTACCAGATGATGCCGACCAGCAGCGAAACCACCGGCAGCAGCACCAGCGCGGCGATCGACAGCAGCCCGGACACCGCGGCCTTCTGCCGCAGCAGCCGGTGCCGCGGCACCGGGATCGCCAGCAGGTACTTCAGGCTCGACCACGACGATTCGCTCGCGATCGTGTCGCCGAAGAACAACGCGACGATCATCGGCAGCAGGAACGTGCCGGACACGAAGAACGCGAGCACCACGAAGTTCGGCGCGCTCGCCGTCGCGAGGTCCACGAACCCGCCGGAGCGGCGGTTCGGATTCGACTGCCCGATCTGGAACGCCACCACGAGGATGAACGGCAGCACCGCGACGAACGCCAGCACCAGCTGGGTCCGCCTGCGGCGCAGCTGCCGTTTCAGCTCCACGCTCAGCCGCAGCGTCCGGTCGGCCCGGTAGCCCGCGACCGCGCCGTCCGGGCCGACCTCGGCCGGTTCCGCGGTGGCCAGGTCGCTCAGCTCCTGCAGTGCGGCCGGGTCGGTGTGCACCCCGCCGGAACCGTTGCCCTCGCTCATGAATCCTCTCCCACCAGCTGCAGGAACGCGTCCTCGAGCCGTCGGCGCGGCCCTGCCTGCTCGACCGCGACCCCGGCGCGCACGAGCGCCGCGACCGCGTCGGCGCGCGGCAGCCCGTCGAGATTCGCGTGCACCAGATCGCCCTCGGTCTCGATGTCCGACACCCCGCCGACGCTCTTGAGCGCCGCCGCGGCCGCCGCCGGGTCGCCGACCCGGAACGTGGCCTCGCCGCTCGAGGCCGCCAGCTCGCCGACCTCGCCCGAGGCGACGAGCCTCCCGCGGTGCATGACCACCACGTGCGAACACGTCTGCTCGACCTCGGCCAGGAGATGGCTCGAGACGACGACGGTGCGCCCGGTGGCGGCGTAGCGCTGCAGGACCTCCCGCATCTGGTGGATCTGCGGCGGGTCGAGCCCGTTGGTCGGTTCGTCGAGCACCATCAGCTCCGGCAGCCCGAGCATCGCCTGCGCGATCGCGAGCCGCTGCCGCATGCCCTGGCTGTAGGTCTTCACCCGGCGGTGCACCGCGTCGCCGAGCCCGGCGATCTCCAGCGCCTCGGTGAAATGCGCCTTCTCGACCGGCCGCCCGGTCGCCGCCCAGTACAGCTCCAGGTTCGCCTTGCCGGACAAGTGCGGCAGGAATCCGGACCCCTCGACGAAGGACCCGATCCGCGAAAGCACCGGAGCGCCCGGCGTGATCCGGTGGCCGAACACGCGGATCTCGCCCGCGCTCGGCGTGATCAGGCCCATCAGCATCCGCAAGGTGGTCGTCTTGCCCGCGCCGTTCGGGCCGAGCAGGCCGAGCACCTGGCCCGGTTCGACGCGGAACGACAGGTCCGACACGGCGGTGAACCCGCCCGCGTACTGCTTGCGCAGCCCCTTGATCACCAGCGGGGTGTCCGCGAGTTCCGGGTCGACGTCGTGCGCCCGGCGGCGGCGGATCGCCGCGACCACGACGACCGCGATCGCGACCAGCAGCGTCGCGCCGATGCCGATCAGCTGCCCGACCGGAAGGGGAGCGCCGACCGACGCGCCGGGCACCACCGGGACGGCGAGCGCCGCGCCCGGAGCGAGCCCGACCCGGAACACTCCCGGCTGCGTCGGCACCGAGTACGCCTGGTCCGTCGTCCCCACGACGAGCCGCAGCGAATGCCCGGAGTCGATCGGCCGCACGACGCCCGGCAGCGTCACCGTGACGTCGACCGGCGTGCCGTCCGCGGGCAGTCCGGTGACCCGGAAGGGCGCGACCGCGTTCGCGGGCAGCACCCGGGTGCCGTCCTGGCCGACGTCGTACAGCTTCGCGAACAGCACCGCTTCCGGCTGCGGATGCGCCGGGTCGGTCGCGACCTGCAACCGGACCGTGCTCGAACCGGACAGCAGCACCTGGCTGTCGAACGGCGCGGTGCCGAACTGCGCGGCCTGCCCCGGCGGGTCGCTGCTGAACAGCGGAGCCAGCCGGGAGGTGCCCGCCGCGAGCCCGTTGAGCCCCGGAATTCCGCTCACCGCGGCCGGATTCGCGCCCGCGGGCCGGACGATCGGCTGCGCCGGACCGGTGAGCGCCACCTGCTTCCGCTCGGCACCGGTGCCGTCGAGCCCGGGGTACACGGCGGCGTTGACCGTCCGCACCGACGGGGTTCCGTTGGCGCGCAACGTGCCTTGGACGTCGTAGCTGAATCCGCGGCCGGGGTCGCCCTGACCGGTGAGCGACGACCACAGGAAGTCGCCGATCTTCGCGCGCAACTGCGGTCCGGGGATGCCGCCGTCGTGGCCGCCGGTGTACCAGATCGTGCGCACCGGCCCGCCCGCCGCGGTGATCTGCCGCGCGGTGGCGTCGGACTGGTCGAGCCCGAAGAGCGTGTCGCTCTCGCCCTGCACGAGCAGCGTCGGCGCGGTGATCTTGCCGGTGACCGACGAGGGCGAGACGCGGTGCAGCAGCGCGACCGTCTCCGGGCTGGCCTTGCCGGTGGTCGCGAGTTCCGAGTACGCCTTGCACACCGCCGCGGTGAACCGGCCGCACGGATCCGCGGACGGCCGCTCCGCCCGTGCGCCAGCCGGTGGCGCGGCGGCTTGCGGCGCGGTGCCGCCGCTGTTCCCCGCGGTGCTGCCGTTGTCGTTGGTCTTCTGTCCCGCTTCCGGCGCTTCGGCGGACGGCGTGCTCGCCGCGGCCGCGCCCGAACCGGCGGAGAAGAAGATGCCCGCCCAGCTCTTCTTGAAGACGCCGTCCGGCGAGAAGGCACCGGCCGCCGGGGTCTTCGCCGACGGAGCAGCCGACGCCGCGGCGTTCGGCACGAGAGCCTGGCCGAGGTCGTTGTAGGTGATCACTGGTGCGAGCGCGCGCACCCGGTGGTCGGTCCCGGCGAGCAGCAGCGACAGCGAGCCGCCGTACGACGCTCCGGTCACCCCGATCTCGCGCTGGCCGTCGGCGCCGGTCGCCACTTCGGGACTTGCCGTCAGCCGGTCGACCAGCCGTCGTGCGTCGGCGACCTCGCCGTCGGGGTCGTTCAGCCCGATTTTGCCGGTGCTGTGCCCGAATCCGCGCGCGGACCAGGCGAGCACCACGAACCCGCGCTGGGCCAGTTCGCGCGCCTGCGGGTCCACACTGGACTTGTCGCCGCCGAAGCCGTGCGCGAGCAGCACGGCGGGCGCGGGCGTGTGTTCGGGGTAGTAGGTCGTCGTGTCGATCCGGACCTGATCGGGGGAACCGGGTGCGGCGGGCATCGCGACGAACGCGTCCTGGGTCCGGACCGGTGCGGGACCGCGGTCGCGGGTCGCCCAGACGGTCACCGCGGCCGCGGCGACCAGCACCACGGTGGCGACGGCGACGAGCCGGGAACCGCGGGTGCGGGGAAACGGGATTCGGGGCACGAAGCGACGTTATGACTATTTTCCTGAGAACGGGCATGCGGGCTAACACGGATCAGACACGGTTCACCCGCCCGGTGCCGTTCTCGCGAGCGGCGATGCCGGTTCTGCCCGGCATCGCCACGCACGAGCCCCGACCTCGCCTTCTTGCCCCCAGCGCCTCCGATTCCGCATCCGCGGTGGTTCGACTGTGCGGAGAGTGTCCGGATCCGGCCGGTTCGCCCGTCCGATGCCCGGAGTGATGAAGAAAACACGGCCGGTCCGGTGACGTAGGCAACCCCGGCTGGCGTTCGCAGCGCGTAACCGGCAGACTGAACGCGCTGTGAGGGGAGTATTCCTTCGCGGCGGTGTCGTCAGCACGGTGACCCGGGCGAGTCATTCGCCGAGGTCCCCGGCACCGTCGGCCGGTCTCGCACCGGCGGGAGAGACCTCCGGTTAGTTGCTGCTGCGCACTATCCGGAGGTTTCAGATATGACCGTCCCCCTGTGGCTGTGGTTCGCGACAGTCGGCGGGCTGCTCGCGCTGATCGCCATCGACCTGGTGATCGTCGACCACAAGCCGCACGAGGTGACCACCGGCGAGGCCGCGCGCTGGGTGATCTTCTACATCGCCTGCGCCGTCCTGTTCGGAGCGGGCATCTGGTTCTTCGCCGGGCACGACCCCGGGGTCCAGTTCTTCACCGGGTACATCACCGAGTACTCGCTGAGCGTGGACAACCTGTTCATCTTCATGATCATCATGACCTCGTTCAAGGTGCCCGCGATCCACCAGCACCGCGTGCTGCTCGTCGGCATCCTGATCGCGCTGGGCATGCGGAGCGTGTTCATCGCGGTCGGCGCGGCGCTGATCAACCAGTTCGTCTGGGTGTTCTTCGTCTTCGGCGCGGTGCTCGTCTGGACCGCGATCAGCATGCTGCGCGGCAACGGCGACGAGGAGGAGTACCACGAGAACGCGCTCACCCGCTGGGTGCGCAAGCTCTTCCCGGTCACCGACGACTACCGCGGCCACAAGTACCTGGTGAAGGAAGACGGCAAGCGGAAGATCACCCCGATGCTGCTGGTGATCGTCGCGATCGGCTCGGCCGACCTGCTGTTCGCGGTGGACTCCATCCCCGCGATCTTCGGCATCACCCAGGAGGCGTTCCTGGTCTTCACCGCGAACGCGTTCGCGCTGATGGGCCTGCGGCAGTTGTACTTCCTGCTCGGCGGGCTGGTCACGAAGCTGGTGTACCTCAGCTACGGCCTCGCGGTGATCCTCGCCTTCATCGGCGCGAAGCTGGTGGTGCACGCGCTGCACGAGTACCACCTCGCGCCGGACTGGCTGGACATCAGCAACTGGATGTCCCTCGGCGTCATCGTCGTCGTCCTCACCGTGACCACGGTGCTGAGCCTGGCGAAGGCCAAGCGCGACGAACGGCGGGCGGTCGAGGCCAAATAGGTCGTTTGCCTTGCTAAGGATCGGGTACGGTCGTCGGCATGCGTCCTGCCGACATCGAAGTCCTCGCCGTCCCCGGCCGTCCCGCGCTGCGCGGTGACCTCCTGCTCGCCGCGGTGAGCAGTCCCGACCTGGAAACCGACCAGTACCGCAGCGCGATCCGGCGGATCTCGCTCTCCGGCGGCGAAACGCCGTGGACGCAGGGGCCGCGCGACTCGTCGCCGGCGATCTCGCCGGACGGCCGGTGGGTCGCGTTCCTGCGCGCCGGCGAAGGCAAGGGCGCCGAGGGCAGCCCGCAGGTGCACGTGATGCCCGTCGACGGCGGCGAATCCCGGAAGCTCACTTCGCTGCACCTCGGTGCGGACGCGCCGGTGTGGGCTCCGGATTCGCGCTGGCTCGCGTTCACCGCGCGGGAGGCCGAGCCGGGCCGCTACGGCACCGAGGACGCCGACGAGCGCACACCGGAGCCCGCCGCCGAGGCGCCGCGGCTGATCACGCGGCTCGACTACCGCATCGACAACGTCGGTTTCCTGCGTGACCGGCCGAAGCGGCTGTTCGTGCTCGACACCTTCGAGGAGGGCGAGCCGGAAGCGGTGACGCCGCGCGACTACAGCGTCAGCCAGCCGGTCTGGACGCCGGACGGCGAGCGCGTCGTCGTGATCGTGCCGCACGACTTCGACCGGATCGAAACGCGCGAGCACGACCTCGTCGCGTTTCCGGTCGACGGTGGCGCCCCCGAGGTCCTGGCCGCCTGCGCCGGGTATGCCGATCAGCCGGTGTACGCGCCGGACGGCACGCTCTACTTCTTCGGCACGTCTCATGAGGACGGTGTCGTCGTCGCCTCCAATACCGGGCTGTACGCGGTCGTTCCGGACGGGAAACCGCGGCGGCTGACCGATGTGGAGACCGTGGACATCGAGAGCGGCTCCGGCCCGGCGGTTCCGCTGGGCGACGAGGTGCTGGTCGCCGTGCGCAATCGGGGTGCGGTGGAACTGCGCGCGATCGCGACGGACGGCGACGGTGCGAAGTTCGACGACTTGCGTGTGCTGCATGCCGGGCATTCGGCAGTCCACGGATTCGCGGCGGACGGCGGCACTGTCGTCGCGGTTGTGGCCGGTTTGGACACTGCGGGCGAGCTGGTGGTGCTTGGCGCGGACAGTCCGCGCACGCTCACCGATTACTCGAAGCCGTTGCGCGACAAGGGTCTTTGCGAGGTCGTGGAGCTCGAGACGACCGCGCCGGACGGCTACCCGGTGCACGGCTGGCTCGTCCTTCCGGAAGGCGAGGGGCCGCACCCGGTGCTGCGCGTGGTGCACGGCGGGCCGTTCGCCCAGCAGGAATGGACGGTGTTCGACGAGGCGCAGGTGTACGCGTCGGCCGGGTTCGCGGTCGTGCTCGGCAATCCGCGCGGCTCGGCCGGATACGGGCAATCGCACGGTACTTCGGTCGTGCACAACATGGGCACCGTCGACGTCGACGACGTGCTCGCGCTGCTCGACAAGGCGCTGGAGCGGCCGGACCTCGACGCGTCGCGGACCGGCATCATGGGCGGGTCCTACGGCGGGTTCATGACGAGCTGGGTCGCCGCGAAGCACCCGGACCGGTTCCGCGCGGCGTGGAGCGAGCGCGCGGTGAACGCGTGGGATTCCTTCGCGGGCAGCTCCGACATCGGCTACTACTTCACCGAGGGCTACGTCGGCGCGGACCCGGAGGAACAGCGTCGCCGCAGCCCGCTCAGCTACGCCGCGGACATCCGGATCCCGTTCGCCGTCGTGCACTCCGAGCAGGACTGGCGGTGCCCGCTGGAGCAGGCGCAGCGGCAGTTCGTGGCGCTGCGCCAGGCCGGGGTCGAGACGGAATTCCTGCTGTTCCCGGGAGAGGGGCACGAGCTGACGCGCTCGGGCAAGCCGCGGCACCGGGTGCAGCGGTTCGAGGCGGTGCTGGCCTGGTGGGCCCGGCACCTCAGCTGAGCAGCGTGTAGTTCAGCTCCTCGCACACCCGCCCGAGCGGCACGTCGAGCCCCGGATGGTCCAGCGGAAGCAGGACGTCCGGGGCGATCGGCAGCGCCGCGCCCGCGGGCGGGTCCCACAGGCACACCGAGGGCTTGCCCGCGTCCATCGACGAGCGGTACCAGAGCCCGTCGAGGTCCGGCATCGCGCCGCGGATCGCCCGCGCCCACGCCTGGGTGATCTTCTTCGGGCCGCTGGAGATCTCCTGCGACGCGCCGACCCGGGTCGGCCACAACCCGGTGAGGTCGAGCAGCCGAAGCACGCGCGTCGGGCGCACCACGACCAGCCGCGGGCCGCGCGTCGTGCGGTCCACCGTCGAGGTCGTCTGGAACACCTCGGCGACGCTCGTGCGCACGGTCAGGCCGAAATACAGCACGCCGTTGCCCGGGTCGGTGACCGGGCGGCCGCCGCGGCCGGGCGTCTGCTGGTCGAACCGGCCGTGCGGGAGCGGGCCGGTGTAGCGGAAGGTGTTCCACTGCTGCGGATGGTTGCCGTGCGCGGTGAAGATGCGGACCAGCCGGGTCTCGGGCTGCACCGAAACCACGTCGTGGCTGCGGTCGAGCCCCTTGACCAGAGCCGACCGCGCCGGAGGCGAGGGGAGCCGGGCCATGCGGGGGAGGTTGTCCGTCCTGTGTCGGGGCAGGGGGCGGGCCTGCGCCGCGGTGGGCGGGCGGTGCGCAGGCGGGGAAGGTCAGCGGGTCAGAACGGCGAGCCGAGCGTGGCGACGAGCCGGGCCACCTGCTCGGGGTCGCCGCCGGCGAGCAGCCACTGCCGCGGCGTGGCCGGCCGGTCGCTGATCACCAGGTCGGGCTGCGGGGTGTTCATGAACGCCGCGACGACCAGCGCGGGCTGGTCCTCGGGGACGGCGCGCAGCACGGTCTCGAGGCCGGGCAGCACGCCCGCGCCGTTGAACTGCCACGCGGGCAGCCGCCAGCCCTGGTCCTTCCAGCCGGTGAGCCTGCCTTCCTTGAGGCGGTGCCGGATCCGGCTGTCGTCGACGTTCAGCATCTCGGCGGCCTGGCCGACCGAGAGCGCGGAGTCGGCGAGCACGGCGTGCGCGGCGACGGTGCGCGCGCGGAAGTCCGGTTCGCCCTCGTCGCGCGGGCTCAGATCGAGCCCCGCGTCGGTCAGCGCGGCCTGCTGGTCGGGGGAGAAGTAGTGCGAGGGGTCGGGGTTGGGCGGCGACAGCCTGCGGGCCGCGTCCTCCACGAGCGTGAGAAACTCGTTCGCGTCGGCTTTGAGGCCGGCTCTTGCGAGAACGTTCTCCAGCGCTATCGACATACGCTCAGCCTAGCGCGTGTGTGCGGGTTCGTGCGGTTTCTCGCCTTTTTGTGGGTGAATTCACCAAAGATCGACACGCATCGCACAGAAGTCAACACGATGCGTAGGCGAGTTCGGGACAGTCTGCCCCGCACCGGGTGGCTTGTCCAGGCTTTCGAGTGCTTGACACTCCCGGACCGCCGATTTACGTTGCGAACGAGTAATCGGTTTCCCGCCCTCGGGTGCGGCCCGTGCTCCGCCGTCCGCGGCGGAAGCTGGGGGGACAGGGGGTGGGGCGTGCCTGGCGGCTCGGCGGATCTCCGCCGGGCCGCCAGGCACGTCGTTTCCCTCGGATTCCGTTTTCGGCCTGGGTCTGCTCGCCGGATTTCGCCGCGCGCCGGGGCTGGATCCTTGCGCCGCCGGTTTCCCGGCGCGGCCGGTCAGCGGTGCGAGCTTTGCCGGTCGATCAGCTGCGCGTCCAGCGTCGTGGTGACCGGTTCGCGGGTGCTGTCGGCGATGCGGGCCAGCAGCAATTGCGCGGCGACCCGGCCGATCTCGTACGCGGGCTGAGCCACGACCGTCAGCGGCGGGTCGATCAGCGTCGTCCACGGGGCGTCGTCGAACGAGACGATGCCGATGTCGCGACCGGCCCGCAGGCTCCGCTCCGCGAGCGCCTCCAGAACGCCGATCGCCATGGTGCTGTTGGCGACCAGCAGCGCGTCCGGCGGCACCGGCTGGTCCAGCAGGTCCCCGGCGGCGTGGCGCGCGCCTTCCGCGCGGTACTCGGCGCGGCGGAAGATCGCGTTCTCCTCGCCGACCGCGTCGAAGTAGCCGGACAGCCGGTCGTCGGCGGTGCGCACGCCGGGCGGGCCGGTCAGGCACGCCACCCGCCGGTAGCTGTTCGCGACGAGATGCCGGGTCGCCTGCCGGGCGGCGCGCCGGGTGTCGACGAGGACCTGGTCGCCGTCGGTGCCGGGCAGCGGCCGGTCGACCGCGACCACCGGGATGCCGAGCCGGCGCAGCCGCGTGACGCTCGTGGCCGGGCCGGTGGGGGAGAGCAGCACGCCCGCGACGCGTTCCTGGAGCGCGACGTCGAGGTACCGGCGTTCCTTGTCCTCGTTCTCGTCGGAATTGCAGAGCACGACCGAGTACCCCGACACCTGCGCGAGATCCTCGACCCCGCGCGCGATCGAGGTGAAGAACGGGTTCTCGACGTCGGAGATGATCAGCGCGAGCACGGCGGTCTCCTGGCGGCGCAGGTTTCTCGCCAGTCCGTTCGGGTGATAGCCGAGCTCCTCGGCGGCCTCCAGCACCCGGGCGGCCAGCTCGGGGTCCACTGTGGACTTGCCGTTCAGTGTCCGCGACACCGTGGCGGTCGAGACGCCTGCCCTGGCGGCGACGTCGCTGATCGTGGCCACCGAGCCTCCTCGTCCTGGCTTCCTTGACACCCCGGTGAGCGCAGAATACCTTGCCGGTAATCGTTTACCGTCCGCTTGCCGGGGGTGCTGTGATGCGACCGGGCCCGTTGCTCGGCATCGACATCGGCACGTCCAGTTCGAAAGGCGTCCTCGTGGGTGCGGACGGCACTGTACTGGCGCGCGCCGCCCGCCCGCACAGCACCTCCCGCCCGCGCCCCGGCTGGTTCGAGCACGACGCCGAAACCGTGTGGTGGGCCGGGTTCGCCGAGCTGGTCCGCGAACTGCTGGCCGACGGCGCGAAACCCGCCGGGCTCGCGGTGAGCGGCATCGGCCCGGTGCTGCTGCCCGCGGACGCCGGCGGACGGCCGCTGCGCCCGGCGATTCTCTACGGCGTGGACACCCGGGCGGGCGCGGAAATCGCCGAGCTGACCGCCGAACTCGGCGAAGAGTCCATTGTGGAACGGTGCGGGAGCGCGCTGTCGAGCCAGGCGGTCGGCCCGAAGTGGCGGTGGCTGTACCGGCACGAACCGGACGTCGCCGCGCGGGCCCGGCAGTTCCTGATGGCGAGTTCGTATCTCGTCCAGCGGCTGACCGGCGAGTATGTGCTCGACCACCATTCGGCCAGCCAATGCGACCCGATGTACGACCTGCGCGCGGGAGATTGGGCGGAGGACTGGGCCGCGCTCGTCGCGCCCGGAATCGACCTGCCGCGGCTCGCCTGGCCGACCGAGGTCGTCGGCACGGTCACCGCCGAAGCGGCCGCCGAGACCGGATTGCCTGCCGGATTGCCGGTCGCCTGCGGCACGATCGACGCGTGGGCCGAAGCGGCCAGTGCGGGCGTGCGCGAGCCCGGCGACACGATGGTCATGTACGGCACCACGATGTTCCTCGTCCAGGCTGTCGCCGAGGCCCGTCCGGTGCCCGGCTTGTGGGCGACTCGCGGGGTTTTCCCGGGCAGCTACTCGCTGGCCGCCGGAATGGCGACCTCCGGCGCGATCACCGACTGGCTGCGGGAACTCTTCGACGGCGATTTCGCCGAACTGGTCGCCTCGGCCGGTCAGGTCCCGGCCGGAAGCCGCGGATTGCTGATGCTGCCGTACTTCGCGGGCGAGCGGACCCCGGCGCCGGATCCGCTGGCACGCGGGATGATCGCCGGGCTGACCACGTCGCACGGGCGGGCGGAGCTGTACCGCGCGGCGTTGGAGGGGACGGCTTACGGGGTGCGGCACAACCTTTCCGCGATGGGTGCTCCCGCGCGCCGATTGGTGGCGGTCGGCGGCGGGACGCAGGGCAGGGTGTGGACGGGGATCGTCAGCGACGTGACGCGGACGCCGCAGCATCTTCCGACGGAAACTGTCGGGGCGTGCTTCGGGGACGCGTACCTGGCGGCGGTGGCGGTCGGGTTGGAGCCGGATATCGAGGCGTGGAACCCGGTCGCCGAGGTGATCGAGCCGGATCCCGTCCGGGCGGATCGGTACGACGAGTTCTACGCGCATTACCGGGCGTTGTATCCGGCTACGGCGGAGACGGCGCATTTCCTTGCGCGGCAACAGGATCTGGCGGCGGAGTGAGCTGCCTGGCAAAGCAGGCGCCCGGGGTGAGGCCGGTGAGGGCCCGGCATTCGCGGGTGAGATGCGGTTGGTCGGCGTACCCCGCAGCGACAGCTAGATCGGCGAGGGTCGCTACGGCGGGGGCCAGTGCGATGGCTCGTTGGAGGCGCAGGATTCGGCGGTAGGTGGCCGGTCCGTAGCCGACTGCGAGAGTGAAGAGGCGGCGCGCCTGCCGTTCGCTTCGGCTCGGTTCAGCCGGATGCCCCGCGGATGGTTCGGCGGCACTCGACCATGGCCGCGCGCTCAGTTGTCGCGTGGCGGGTGCTTCTCCTCGGCTCAGATTTCCGGTGTCCCCAGCGGACTCCGCGGCGAGTCTCGCCAGCATCCGCTCCACCACCGGATCCGCGGCGGCGGCCCGCTCCGTCGCGACATCGGCCATCGCGTCGGCAAGGTCGCGGCCGCTGAGGATTTCGTCGGCGAGAGTCGCGCCGCGGCGGTTCCACAGGTCCGGCAGCGGGACGCGGCTGTCGCGCAGTTCGTCCGCGCCCACGCCGAGCATCGCGGCCGCCGCGCCGGGCCGGAAGCGCAGGCCGCGCAGGCGCGTGCCGGGCGGGTACACCGACGTCCACGCCGTCGTGTCCGGTCCGGCCACGAACACCTGGCCCGCGCCGGCGACGAGGTCCACGCAGCCGTCCGGGACGATGCGCTTCGGGCCGGGCTCGACCGACTCCCAGCGGCACCGCACGAGGCGGCGCAGGGACTCCGGCGGCGGGCTTTCCGAGTACACCCCGCGATCATCCCCCTCGGGTACGACAAAATGGCGCCCATGACCCCGATCGACGCCCTGGCCTGGGTCCACGTGCGGGACCGGCGGCTGCTGTCCGTCCGCACGACCGGCAAGGAAAGGTTCTATCTCCCCGGCGGCAAGCGCGAACCCGGCGAGGGCGACGTCGAGGGGCTCTGCCGGGAGATCCGCGAGGAACTGGGCGTCGCGCTCGACCCGCTCAGCTTCCGGTTCTTCGCGCTGCTCGACGAGCGGGCCGACGGATTCGCCGACGGCCGCCGCGTCCGGATGACCTGCTACACCGCCGACCACACCGGCGAACCGGAGCCGTCGGCCGAGATCGCCGAGGCCGCCTGGCTGAGCGCCGCGGACGCCGCCGCCTGCCCGCCCGCCGGACAGCGCGTGCTGCGAATGCTGGCCGAGGCCGGGCTCGTCGACTGATCACCCTGCGTCAACCGGGGGATGCGCGAGCGTCATCGGCATCGTGCGTGGTGACCGTGCTCGTGAGCGAACGTCCCCTACCCCCATCAGGGTGAAATGGAGCTGATTTTCTCGGGTTGGCTAACGCCGTGTAACGGTCTGGCGAAGAACCAGACGTCGCACTCGCGGGAAGTGCGCTCGAGAAGAGAAGACCTCTCCATGGGTGTTCCTGGCGCGACCCGGCCCACGGCGGCCCGGGGGGAAACGGGCAGGCTGCGGCCGCTCGGAAGCGTGGTGGTCGTGGCAGGCGTCATCGCCGTCGCGGTCACTGTCGCGTGGTACGTCATGCCGAAAGCGACCCCGGACCGGCCCGCCCCGGCCGCGTCGGTGCCGTCGGTGACCGTCGAACCCGCCGTAGCGCAAGAGGTGACCCGCACGGTCGTCTACGAGCTGACCGGCGGGGACGTCGCGCACAACCTCACCTACGTCGCGACCGGCGGCGACCTCGAACAACAGGCCGAGGTCCAGCTGCCCTGGTCGGTGACGGTGCAGCGGAAGGCTCCCGCCGCGCAGCCGGTGTTCAGCAGCCTGGTCGCGCAGAGCGCCGGGGCGCTGCTGTGCCGGATCCGGGTCGACGGGCACGTGGTCGCCGAGAAATCGGTGTCCGGGGAGGGGCGGCAGCTCAGCTGCAGCGCCTGACCGGAGCTGCTCGAAGCTCTGGGGCCCGCGTCGGGGTTTCGCAGGAGCGCGGGGGTCTCGCCCCGCTGCCGGGCCTGGCTCGCGATATCAAGGTCCGCGGGAGCGAAGCCCTGCAAGGGTCTCGCCAGCGGCTGCTCCGCATCGCCCTCGCAAGCGCCCCTGCAGCCAGGCCGCCGCGAAGAAAGCCTCATCGGGGGCAGCACCGGTCCGGGACAAGGCCCCGGTTCGCCGCGCCGAACCCCGGCCTGCGGCAGGATCACCCCGTGAACGGTGCGATCGGATTCGGGCCCGCGCTGATCGCCGTGCTCGCGGTGCTGACGCTCGCGGGCGCGGCCGTCGTCCGGTTCGGGCAGCTCGGGCAGGGGCGGGCGGTGCTCGTCGCGGCCGTCCGCGCCGTCGCGCAGCTCGCGCTCGTTTCGCTGGTCATCACGGTCATCCTGCGGTCGGGCTGGCTGACCGGGTTGTTCGTCCTCGCGATGTTCACCATCGCCGCCGCGACGTCCGCGAGCCGGATCGGGGTGCCGAAGCGGATCGGGTGGGTGGCGCTGTCGCTGGCGTCCGGCGTGCTTCCGGTGCTGGGGCTCGTCCTCGGGTCGGGCGTCGTCCCGGCGAAGCCGATTTCCGTCGTGCCGATCGCGGGGATCGTGATCGGCGGTTCGATGACCGCGACCTCGCAGGCGGCCCGCCGCGCGCTCGACGAACTCAAGCAACGCCGCGGCGAGTACGAAGCCGCGCTGGCGCTGGGGTTTCTGCCGAGGCATGCCGCGCTGGAAATCTGCCGTCCGTCGGCCGGGCACGCGTTGATCCCGGCACTCGATCAGACCCGGACGGTCGGCCTGGTGACGCTGCCGGGCGCGTACGTCGGCGTCCTGCTGGGCGGGGCGAGCCCGCTGCAAGCCGGTACGACACAGGTGCTGGTGCTCATCGGGCTGCTGGCCGCGGAGGCGATCGCGGTGCTGGTGACGGTGCAGCTCGTCGCGGCGGGGGTCGTCCGCCGCGACGAGCCGGCTCAGCCGAGCGGGGCCGCCAAGTGAGACCGGTCGTTGAAGCCGCGGATCAGCCAGTTCTCGCCGTGCACCACGAGGTGCGAGATCGAGCCGTTGTCCGCGCCCAGGAACGCGAACCGCTCCAGCGCACGGCTCGCCTGGGCGAAGACCTCGCCGATCACGCCGCCGTGGGTGAACACCGCGACCCGCTGATCGGGATGCGCCGCGGCGATGCGGGTGAGCGCGGCCCGGATCCGGAGGCCGAACGCTTCGTCGGATTCCGCGCCGGGCAGGACGTCCCACCGCTGTTGTTCCCACAGCTTCTGCGCCAGCGGATGCCCTTCGGCGGTGTGCTTGCGGAACAGCCCGTTTTCCCATTCGCCGAGGTGGATCTCGCGCAGGTCCGGCTCGACGGCCGGGGTGAGGCCGAGCTTTTCCGCCAGCGGCGCAGCGGTTTGCGCGGTGCGCCGCAAGGTGGTCACGTACAGCGCTTCGATGCGTTCCGACGCCAGCCGCTCGCCGACGCGGGCGGCGTGGTCGCGGCCTTCCGGCGCGAGGTCCGGGTCGGCCTGGCCGTCGACGAGATCGAACGGCTCGCTGAGCCGTTGCGGCATCGATTCCCCGTGGCGCACCAGGAAAATCTCGGTGGCGCCCGAGGGCGGGCTGAAGCGGTGCTGGCGGTACTCGACTTCCTGTTCGGGCGTGCTCATGCCCCGACCCTAACCGGTCGGCTCAACCGAGTTGCTTGTCCACGAAGCACCATCGCCACGTCTCGCCCGGCTCGAAGCTGCGCATCACCGGGTGCAGGGTTTCGCGGAAGTGCTGCGAAGCGTGCTTGCCCGGCGACGAATCGCAGCAGGCGACGTGCCCGCACTTGAGGCACTTCCGCAGGTGCACCCAGGTCGTCCCGGCTTCGACGCATTCGGCGCAGGAGTCCGGGGAGCTGGGCTCCTTCTCCGGCCACTCGTGGCTGAGGTGCTTGCAGGACCCGGCCGTGGCGGCGGGGGTGCTGAGTTCGCGTTCGGCCACCGGGGGTTCCTCCTCGTCGCGGTCGAGCATGGATTCTTCGATGTCGAGCCGGGCCAGCACGCGGCGCAGCACCGCGTCGTCGGCACTGCCTCTGTCCCGTGCCTTCAGGAACACTTCGCGTTCGGCTTCGAGAAGCTGGACGCGCAGCCGACGGTAGGCGTCGCTGGGGGTTTCGGCGAGCGCGCTCTGCCTGCCGAGTTGTTCCCAGGCGGCGTCGGACCGGCCCTGCAACCGGTCGCGCAGCCGCTCGATCACCTCGGGCGGGTCCTCCGGACGCCGCAGCTCCTCCAGCTTCGTGAGCGCGGCACGGGTCATGTCGTGCAGCACGGCGGCTTCCTGGAGAGCGTCCTCCGCCGGGTCCGGCCGAGGCAGGCGAAGACGGCGGATCAGCGGCGGCAGCGTCATGCCCTGCACCACGAGCGTCCCGGCCACCACGACGAACGCGGCCAGCACGAGCACCGCGCGCTGCGGGGTGTCAGCCGGCAGCACGAACGCCGCGGCGAGCGTGACCACGCCACGCATCCCGGCCCACGCGATCACCGCCGAGTAGCGCCACGGCCACACCTTGCCGCGTTCCACGCCGAGGGTGTCCAGGAGGCGTTTCACCACGCCGATGCCGACCATCCAGAGCATCCGCGTGAGGATCGTCGCGGCGAGCACCGCGGCGCAGATCCCGACGAGCTGCCACAGCGACAGCCCGCTCTTGCCGACCTCGTGCAGGATGCCCCGCACTTGCAGGCCGATCAGCAGGAAGACCATGTTCTCCAGCAGGAACTGGACGGTCTCCCAGTTCAGCCTGCTGGCCAGCCGCGACGGCCCGGACTGGATGCGCGGCGTCTGGTGTCCCTGGATCAGGCCGGTGACGACCACAGCCAGCACGCCGGATCCGTGCACCGCTTCAGCGAGCAGGTACGCCGCGAAGGGGACCGCGAACGACAGCGCGGTGTCGGTGAGCGTGTCTTCCAGCTTCGCGCGAACGTACGTCACGATCAGCCCGACGAGGAAGCCGACGACGATCCCGCCGGCCGCTGCGAGCAGGAAATCCAGACCGACCTGCCAGAGGCTGACCGCGCCGGCGATCGCCGCGATCGCGGTGCGCAGCGCGACGAGCGCGGCGGCGTCGTTGAAGAGGCTTTCGCCCTCCAGCAGCCGGACGAGCTTGCGCGGCATCCCGACCCGCCGCGCGACCACGCTCGCCGCCACCGCGTCCGGCGGTGCGACGACCGCGCCCAGCGCGATCCCGGCGGCCAGCGGCAATCCCGGCACGACCAGCCAGGCGACCAGCCCGACGCCGAACGCGGTGAACACCACCAGCCCGACCGAAAGCAGCGCGATCGGCCCGCGCAGCTTGCGGAACGCGATCAGCGACGTCTGGATCGACGCCGAGTACAGCAGCGGCGGCAGCAGCCCGATGAGGACGATCTCCGGGTCCAGTTCGTACTGCGGCACCCCGGGGATGAACGACACCCCGACGCCGACCGCGACGAGGCACAGCGGAGCCGACCAGTCCATCCGGCGCGCGACGACGGTCACCAGGAGAACCGTCAGGACGAGCGCCACCAATTCCGCTGCGATTTCCACGGGACAATCATCACCCGCGGCCCCGGAGCACGCGCGGGGGCCGGCGTTAGGCTGCCGGGCGTGACGACGGTGGAGACGCGGGCCGGTGCCGTCCGCGGCGAGGTGCGGGACGGAGCAGGGTTGTTCCTGGGGGTGCCGTTCGCGGAACCGCCGGTGGGGGAGCTGCGGTTCCGGCCGCCGGTGCCGGCGGCGTCCTGGACCGGGGTGCGCGACGCGACGGAGTTCGCGGCCAAAGCCCCGCAGCCCGACGTGACCGGGAAACGCTTCGTCGGCGACGAGGACTGCCTGTACGTCAACGTCTACGCGCCCGAAGCACCTGGTTCGTATCCGGTGCTCGTGTGGATCCACGGCGGGGGCGGGGTGATGGGCGCGCCGCACCAGTTCGACGCGTCCGCGTATGCCCGCCGCGGTGTGGTCGTGGTGACCGTCGCGTACCGGCTCGGGGTGCTCGGCATGCTCCGGCTGCCCGGCGTTTCCGACGGGAATCTCTCGTTGCACGACCAAGTGCTCGCGCTGGAATGGGTCCGCGACAACGTGGCCGCGTTCGGCGGCGACCCGCGGCGCGTCACGCTCGCCGGGCAGTCCAACGGCGGCCGCACGGTGGGGACGCTGCTGGCGGTTCCGGCCGCGAAAGGGCTGTTCAGCCAGGCGATCGTGCAGAGCGGCACCGGCGTCGGTTCCGTCGTCCACACCCCGGCCGAAGCGGAAGCTGTCGGCGAAGCGGTGCTGGCCGAGCTGGGCAACGCGGACCTGCGCACGCTGCCGGTCACGGAGATTTTGACCGCGCAGCAACGGGTCACGGCTCAGCTCGGCACCCTCGTGACCTACCGCGTGGTGGTCGACGGGGATCTCCTGCCGCAGCGGCCCGGCGAAGCTGTCGCGGACGGGGCGGCCCGGGAAGTCCGGATCCTCGCCGGCACCACGGCCGACGAACAGGATCTGTTCTCCTGGCTGCAAACCGGCGGCGCGAAACTGCTCGGCACCGGTTCGACGATGCTCGGACCGGACGACCTCGCGCGGATGACCGAGGCGTACCGGGAGCTGCTGCCGGACTGGCCGGAGGACCAGCTGGTGAACCGCGTCCGCACGGCGGGGGACTGGTGGCTGCCGGCGATCCGGCTGGCCGAGACCCAGCACGCGGCGGGCGGCACGGCGTGGATGTACCGGCTGGACTGGCGGATCGCGCCGCGCGGGAAGGGGCTCGGCGCGGCGCACGGGGTGGACCTGCCGTTCGTGTTCGACGACGTCGGCAACCCCAACTGGCGCTTTATGTTCGCCATCGCCCGCCCGGATCCGGAGCGGCTGCGGGCGATGGCGGAGGAGATGTTCGGAACGTGGGTCCGGTTCGTGGCGACCGGCGATCCGGGGTGGGCGTCGTACCGGCCGGAGGACCGGGTGACGCGGGTGTTCGACGACGTCAGCGAGACGGTGTCGGATCCGGACGCGGGGCAGCGGCGGCTGTGGGACTCGTGAGTGGCAATCACGGTTCTAACCGCGATTGCCACTCACGAGTCCTAGTCTTGTACGGTCTGCGTTCCGGTGTTCCAGCCCGCGACCCGCACCGACGGCGCGGAGCCGTGCAGATCAGCCGTGCGGTAAGTGGCGGTGATCGTCACCGATTCGCCCGGCCACAAGCTGACCTGGTTGTCCGACCAGCTGACCGGAAGCACCGGAGTGCCCGCGCTGTCCACCATGTGTGCGTCCACCATGAACGCCGGGGTCTTGCCCGACGAGGTGTTGGTGAGCTTCACCGTGGTGACGGTGGTGCCGTCCGGACCCGGAGCGGAGGTCGCCGTGGCGCCCACCTTCGCCGCGCCCAGCTTCGACAGCCCGGACAGATCCGCGTACGACGACGTCGGCGTGTAGTACCAGTCCGACTTGCTCCAGTTCAGCTTGTCGTCCTTGGTGGACAGCCAGTACACGTTCCGGCTGACCTCCTTGCCCGCCGAATCGGTGAGCACCAGCTTCGCCAGGTAGGTCGAGGAAAGCCCGCTGACCGAACCGATGTCGAGCGCCTTCGCGTGCGCGCCGCCGCCGTTGACCGAGAAGTCCTTCTTGGTCTTCGAGAACTTCTTCGTGCCGTCGGTGTTGAAGAGCTCGACGGTGGCGGTCAGGCCGGACGCCTTCTTCGTGGTGGAGTTGACCACCTCAGCCGATTTGGTGTCGTAGGAGTACTGGATGTGCAGCGGCTCGTTCGCCTTCTTGGCCCCGAAGTAGGAGCCGTTCTGGTCGAGGTAGGCGTCGAACAGCTGCCAGTGCAGCGACGTCCAGCCGCTGTTGAGCATCCAGTAGATGAGCCCGGTCGAGGGGTCCTTCGAATCGGTGAAGTTGCGGGAGTGCGATTCGAACTCCGCGCGGACGTTCTCGTACTGCGCCAGCTGCGCCTTGCGGACGAAGTCGTCCAGGCTGGTCGGCTTGCCGTAGCGGCCGGCCAGCGCGTCGCCGAAGATCTTCAGGTTGGCGAAGGTCTCCGACTCGGAGCGGTGGTACTGCGGCGCGGCCGGGTTCTTCCAGAGCGTTTCCAGCTCGGCCGGCGTCATCATCCGCTTGAGCGTGTCCATCGTCGGGATGTCCGGCCCGGCGCTGGTCTCGGAGTTGAAGTTCCACGCGCCGCCCGCGTCCTTGTGCGCCTTGTCGTACCAGTAGTTCGGCGGGACGTAGTCGTACGGGCCGTTCATCTTCATCCCGGACGGGCCGAGTTTCGGCGACGCCTTGGCCGAAGCCGCGGAGATCACCGCCGCGGGCCAGTCCGCCGCCGACAACGCGTCGAGGTAGCCCTTTTCGATCCGCGCGTCGGGCGCGAAGTCGCTGCCGATGTGGAAGGACAGCACGCTCGGGTGGTCGCGCAGCCGCTCGGCTTCGGCGGTCATCGACGCCTTGGCGATCGGGTAGTCCGCCTCGGTCCACGGCTCGCCCTTCTCGTCGCCGTTGACCTGGCCTTCCCACTTGTCGCAGCATTCCCAGCCAGGCATGGTCAGCACGCCCATCCGGTCCGCGAGGTCGAAGAACGCGTCGGGTTCGATGTGGCCCTCGAGCCGCACCGTGTTGAGGCCGAGGTTCTTGACGTAGGCGAGCTTGTCCGCCGCCCGGCCCGCGTCCCAGCGCAGCAGCAGGTCGGGGGACCAGCCGCCGCCCTTGATCATCAGCGGCTTGCCGTTGACGACGTACTGCCGCCCGCCGCTGGAGTTCAGCGGGGCCTTGACGTCGCGGATGCCGAAGCTGGAGCGGCTCGCGTCGGACGCGGTCCCGCCGACGGTCGCGGTCAGGTCCAGCTGCTGCATCGGCTGGCCGCCCATGCCTGCGGGCCACCACACCTGCGGCTTGTCGACGCCGATCACCGGGAAGGTGACGGTCTTCTTTTCGTGTGCGGCAAGGGAAACGTCCTGGCTCACCGGCTTGCCCGCGACGGTGCCGGACACCGTGGCACGGACCGCGGAGTCGGAGTCGTTGCGGACGTCGGCCTTCGCCGTGAGGTCGGCGTGGTCGAGCGCGGGCACGTTCAGCTTCGTGACGACGTGCGCGCCGCGGAGCGCGACCGGCCCGCTGTGCCGGACGAGGACCTCGCGCGCGAGCCCCATGTTCTGGTCCGGCGGGGTCTGCGCCCAGTCGATCCAGCCCATCGACAGGTCGTTGTTCGGGTCGTTCGGGTAGACCTTGAACGCGACGCTGTTGACGCCCTCGTGGACCTGCTTGGTCACGTCGAGGTCGTGCCGCGTGTAGGGACCGTTGACCTCGTCCTTGGTGGCGACCCGGGTGCCGTTGACCCAGACGTCGGCCTTGGACAGCACGCCGCTGACGTCGAGGTAGGTGCGCTGGGTCGGGTCGGCGACCTTGATGTCGGCCCGGTACCACCACGGGACCTTGAAGTCCGCGGTGGGCACGTTCTTCATGTTCGTCGAGTAGAAGGGGTCGGAGTAGCGGCCGTTGGCGAGCAGCCCGGCGTACACCGTCGACTGCGAGCCGACCGGGTACCAGCCCTTGGCGTCGAAGCCGGGCTTCGACACCGAGGCGTCGTCGGACACCTTGGCCGAGGACTGGATCAGATAGCCGGGGATCGCGGCCTGGCCGGGCTCCGGCCCGGCCGAGGCGGCCCCGGCGAGTCCGGGGATCAGCGCTGCGGTCAGGGCGGCGACTGCTAACAGCCGTCCGGGCATTCTTGGCCGGCGTGGGGTCACGAGCGGTCCTCCTCGGGCTCCTGGCGGCGGCGATTGTTAGTAAAGTTCCTTAACGATTGCCGGTGATCGTAGCCGCCCCGGGCGTCCGGGAACAGACCTCGACGGGGTCTTTTCGCCCGATTTTCCCCCGCGGTTCCGCTTAGCGTGCGTCGACGTAGTACCAGCGCCCGCCCTCGCGGACGAACCGGCTGTTCTCGTGCTGCGAATCGTCGCGACCCTGATAGCGGTAGTGCGCGCGGAACTCGACGGTGCCCTCGTTCTGCAGCAGCGAACCGCCGGTCTGGCCGAGGATCTCCAGCCGGGTCCACTCCTGGGCGGGATCGAGCCGCAGCCGCTTCGGGCGGGTGTCCGGATGCCAGGTGTCGAGGAGGTAATCGGGCTCCCCGACGGCGAACGCGCAGTACCGCGACCGCATCAGCCGTTCGGCGGTCGGGGCGTGCTGGTCGCCGCGGTGGAACCGGCCGCAGCAGTCGGCGTAGGGCTCGGGCAGCCCGCAGGGGCAGGGGTTCGTCACGCCGCTGATTCTGTCTCCAGTGCCAGAGCCTGCCGCACCCAGGCGGTGATCTGCTTGGCGTCGACGTCCTCCGCGCTGCGCAGTTTGACGTGCGCCATCTCGCGGGCGCTCGGTTCGAGGTCGCCGTCGAGAAGCTGGCCGCGCCAGAAGGCGAGCGTGACGTATGAGCTGTACGCCTTCGCGAGGCAGACCGGGTTCTTGCCGGCCTTCCAGGTGGGCGCGCCGTGGTAGAGCGCGGCCGGTGCGGGCATCGCGTGGTCGAGGGCGGGCAGGAGGGCGGCATAAACCTCGCGGAGCGCTTCTGGCTGCGCGGCGACGTACTGGGCGACGGTCGTGAACTTCGGCATGGCTTGTCCTCTCGGCTTGCTGATGCTGCCGAGCTTGCCTTCCGATGATTTATATTGTCAAGATGAATTTTTTTGTCGGACGGTGCCCGCTTGACCGAGACGATGACGCCGCCGCCTCGTGAAACCGCGCGGGTCCGGTCCGTGGAATCTCCTCGAACAGGTAATGCCGGGCGTGATCCGCAGACTCAGCCGCGAGCCCGGCGCACCCCGGCCGCGGCGGCTTCCTGCGATCCCTTGACCGCGAGCTTGTCCGCGCGCTCGTTCTCCGGAAGCCCGGCGTGGCCCTTGACCCACAGCCACTCGACCTCGTGCCGCTCGCAGGCGGAGTCGAGGCGCTGCCAGAGGTCGGCGTTCTTGACCGGCTGCTTCGCCTGCGTCTGCCAGCCGTTCTTCTTCCAGCGAGGCATCCACTGGAGGATGCCGTTGCGGACGTACGTGCTGTCGGTGTAGATCCGCACCACAGACGCGCGAGTGAGACTTTCCAGCGCGCGGATCGGAGCCATCAGCTCCATGCGGTTGTTGGTGGTGACGGTGTCCTCGGCTCCGTACAGCTCGCGCTCGTGCTTGCCGTAGCGCAGCAGCGCGCCCCAGCCGCCCGGTCCGGGATTTCCGCTGCACGCGCCGTCGGTGTAGATCTCCACGGCTTGTTCCGTCTGCTCCGCCACCCGGCGACCCTACCGTTCCCACGTGCTGGGAGCCGGAATGCCATGCCGGGGACGGTGTTGTGCCCTGGACACTCACGGAAGGGATCCGGACATGGCGGTGGAGTTCGCACAGGCGTGGCAGGACTGGAAGGCGGAGCGGGAAAAGACGCTGGCCGATCCGTACGGCTGGCTGGCGCTGGTGTCCCTCGACTGGCTCGAGAATTCGCCCCGGACATACCCCGGCCTGCCCGGCCGATGGTGGCAGGACGCCGAAGCCGCCTACGTCGACCCGGCCGGCGGGGAGCTGCGGCACGAAGGCGCTTTGCTGACGGACGTCCACCGCTTCGAGCTGGTGAACAGCGGCGCGGGCACCCGGGTGACGGCCGGTTCGGTGGAAATCGAGATCGCGCGCCGGTCGGGCTACCTGATCCGCGTGCACGACCCGAAAGCCCCTGTGCTGCAGGACTTCCACGGAGTCCCCGCGTACGAACCAGACCCGGCGTGGGTCCTGACCGGCCGCTTCGAGCCGTTCGACGAACCGCGGCCGACGACGGTGGGGGCGGTAGTGGAAGGCCTGTCGCACGTCTACACCGCGCCTGGCCGAGTGGTCTTCGAGCGCGACGGTGTCGAGCATGTTTTGACTGCGTTCAACGGCAAGACCGGCGGCTACAGCATCCTCTTCACCGACGCGACCAGCGGCGTGACCACCTATGCGGCCAATCGTTCCCTGCCGGTCGCCGAGGCTGCCGCGGACGGAACGGTGACGCTGGACTTCAACCGGGCGGTGAACCTGCCGTGTGCGTTCACGGATTTCGCTACGTGCCCGCTGCCGCCTGAAGGGAATCACCTGCCGTTCGCGGTGGAGGCGGGGGAGAAGATTCCTTACGAGCGGCAGTAAGCTATTTGATCGGCTCGGCGCTGTCCCCGGCCAGGAGCAACTGCGGCACTTGAGAAAGTGCCCAGCCGGACCCGGCCGGGGTCAGCACCCAGACGACGTCGAACCGGTCGTCCGGCCACTTCCGCGGCGCAGCCACCCCGAACGCGGCCGCGAGCGCGGGGATTTCCTCGTGCTGCCAACTGATCAACGTCGGCTCCGTCCGCCGGGCGACCTCCGCGGCGAGCGCGCTCTCGCTGCCCTTGGCGTAGGTGGTCAGGACGGTTTTGCCGAGCCGCTCTGCCAGCGGCCCGGCAGTTTCCCGCGGCCGGGTGCCCTCACCACCGCTGCCGCCAGCCGCGTAGACAGCGGTCGGCTTGGCGAGCCCTGTGCGGTAGGCGCCTGTCGCCGGGGCGAATAACTCCACGAGCGCCCCCCGCCCGGGTCCAGCCGCGGACGGTCAACGAGTGCGAATCGGGGCTGCCGTTCACGTCAATCCCTTGCGGCCCAGTCGAACCGGACGGTTTCTCGGCGTGCCGGATGATCATCACGCGCGCCCCGCCAGGCTGAGCGGGCGGTGCCGCAGCGGTGGCTTTGGACTGGTTGGCCGCGCAGCTGGCGATGAGCAGCGCAGCGCTGCTCGCCGCGCCGCTGAGCAAGGTCCGCCGTGACCATAGCTGCGCTGTCATGCCGCTCCCCCGATCCGTGCTGCGAAAGTTGACCCGTCGCCTGAGTACTCGGTCGAGGCTGGCCAGGCAAGGCACCGCGCACGGAGGCGGGCGGAATCGCAAGACGAAGGCGAGCAATCCGTGTAACACCCTCCTCTGGCTGTACGACTTGCATCCCGGCAGCTATGGAGCCGGAAAGCGGCTCCGTGGCGATCTGTGTGGAGGGGGCCTGGATGCTTGAGTGCGTGGCTCCGCGAGCGTTGCGCTGAGGGAGCGATTGATGGGCGAAGTGTCGATCAGATCTTTGATCGAGCAGGTGCGGCAAGGGCAACTGAGAGTGCCGGCGTTCCAGCGTGGGTTCGTGTGGGATCCAGACCGGGTGGCCTACCTGATGGATTCCATATATAAAGGCTATCCGTTCGGATCCGCGATCCTTTGGCAGACAAAAGAAAAGCTGAAATCTGAACGAAGGCTGGGGCCATTCTCGTTGCCTGAGCCGACTGCCGACTTTCCCATCAGCTACGTTCTTGATGGTCAGCAGCGTCTGACTTCAATTTTTGGTACGTTCCAGACTGATCTTGAGCCTGATGATGGGGAAACTTGGCCCCGTATATATTTTAGCTTGTCCGCTGCCGGTGATCTGCAAGAGAGTCAATTCCTTGCGCTTGAAGACGGAGAGGTTGATCCCAGGCGACACTTTCCGATTAGTACCTTCTTTGACACTACGGCCTATCGTAAGGCCACCAGCAACTTCACTGATGAAGAGGCTGAGGTGATCGACTCGGTTCAGTCGATATTCAAAGAAGCGAGGATTCCTACGCAAGACATCGTTACTGATAATCGCGGCAAAGTTGCGATTGTCTTCGAGCGGGTCAACCGGCTTGGCGTCGAGCTAGACGTTCTGCAGCTTCTGTCCGCCTGGACGTGGAGTGAGGAGTTTGATCTCCAGACTCGCTTCGCTGGCTTGGCTGAAGTGCTTGCGCCTTTTGGGTTCGGTGAGGTTGGAGCCGACTCGAACCTTCTGCTGAGGTGCTGTGCTGCCGTTGTGGCACGTGACGCCGCCCCGAACACGCTGATGAACATGAGCGGAACCGAGGTTAGAGACCGGTTTGACGAGATCGAGAATGGTGTCCGCGGTGCAATTGATTTCGTGCGCAGCCACCTGCATGTTGAAAAACTGGGCAACCTTCCGTATCCAGCAGTATTGGTTCCCTTGTGTGTCTTCTTTGCGCACGGTAAAGGGAAGTCTCGCAATGTAAGCGACGAGCAGCGGGCAGTGTTGGTTAAGTGGCTCTGGCGGTCGTTCTTTTCGCGCAGGTTCAGTGCGGGAGTTCTTCGTAACCTGAAGCGTGACATTGAAGAGTCTGTCAAGCTGAGAGAAGGGAGGCCGTCCGCTCTTGCAGATGTTTCCGTCAGTCTCCATGCGGACTTCTTTCTTGAGAGGAAATTCTCGGTTTCTGCTGTGGATACCAGGTCTTTCGTTCTGCTTCTCGTGAATGCGCGTCCGCTGAGTTTCGTCTCGGGTTCTCCGGTGTCTCTGCAGAAAGTGCTCTCGTCCTACAATCGCTCGGAGTTTCATCATTTGATGCCGCAGGCGTTCTTGGCGAAAGAGGATATCGGTACCGCATCTGCGAGTGTTCTTGCCAACTTTGCGATGATCTCGGCTGCTGATAACAAGACGTTGGGTGGAGACGCTCCCAGTGTCTACCGGTCACGGATGTCGAGTGCAAAGGTGGATGAGATTCTCAAATGCGCGATATGTCCAAAAAACGTCTTTGATGACGATTTTGAACCGTTCCTGCAGAGCAGGGCGGAGATGCTGGTTGAGGCGGCGAATCAGTTGATGTCGTAGAGCTCTCGCCAGCGGGTTCCTAGAATCGCTGCGGCGCGTTCGCTGAGGCATTGCAACCGGGCGTGGACAGGGCGGCGGTGCCGTCGAGAGAGCGACGATTGGTCGTTGCGTGGGCCGGGCTGAGCCGGTGAGACCTAGAGCGGGCGGAGCCGTCCCTAACAAGGAATTTCACGCGCTGTCGAAGGTGTGGTGTTTGCCGACGAAGCCGCAAGGGTGGAGGGTGGTCCCGCGGTTGCGGACTCGGTCTTGATCGTAGGCGCGGTGCCTCGGCCGCAGGGAATGAGAGGGTGCCGCCGAGGACACGACGTCCGTGTCGCCCCGGGATTTCCTGGCCGGAGAAGACCTTGTGCAAGACCGGGCAGCGTATGCGAGTGCCGCCATGAGCTCGCGTAGGCAGTCCGCAGGTCGTAACGATGCGAACTGGATGATCGCTGGAGAGGGGTGCGCGGAGAAGGGCGCCGCAGAACTAGTCGACCACCAGCGCCGTCAGCCCAACTGAACCGGAGTCTGCTGGTCGACCCTGATTGCGAGGCGGCAGCGCCGGAGACGACAGGGCCGACCTGCGCGCCATGCCGAGCAGGCACCATAAGCAAGCACGTTGAACCTCTGGCCACGTCGGTCTCGGCCTTTGCAAAATCAGTCTTACCAGCGGCCATGCCTCATCTCGCGGCAGCACGAAACCTGCCAGTCTCCGCTGAGGACAGCGGGGCGCCCTTGCCTGGTTCGTGAATCAGTTTCGGCCGGCTGAGGCTCAGGTCACCAGCCGCGTTCGCGCCACTCCGCCAGATGCGGCCGCTGCTCGCCCAGCGTCGAATCGTCCCCGTGCCCCGGGTAGAACCACGTGTCGTCCGGCAGCTGATCGAAAATCCGCGCCTCGACATCGTCCAGCAGCGAGGCGAAGTCCTCCGGCGACGAAGTCTTCCCGACCCCGCCCGGGAACAGCGAATCCCCGGTGAACAGGTGCCCGTGTCCCTTCGGGTCCCGGTACAGCAGCGCGATCGACCCCGGCGTGTGGCCGCGCAGATGGATCACTTCCAGCGTGACCGAGCCGACCTTCAGCGTGTCGCCGTGTTCGACCAGGAAGTCCGGGGGGACCGGCAGCGGTTCCGCGTCCAGCGGGTGCGCCGCGGTGTTCGCGCCGTTCGCTCCGGCGACCGCGCCCAGTGCCTGCCAGTGGTCGGGGTGCTGGTGGGTCGTCACGACGGTGCGCAGCGCGGGGCGGTCGGGGCCGTGGCCGATCAGGTCGGAGATGCGTTCCGGGTCGTTGGCCGCGTCGATCAGCAGCGCTTCGTTCTCCTCGCGGCACACGAGCAGGTACGCGTTGTTGTCCATCGGGCCAACGGAGAGCTTGGTGATGGTGAGCCCGTCCAGCGTCCGGCGGGCGGCGTCGCCGCCCGGTTCGACGTGTCCGGTGTACGTGTCGGCGATGTTCACGAGGTCCCACCGTAGCCGGATCACCCGTGCGGTGGCCACGCGGCCGTTTCTGTCGGCGCCAGCTGTCAAGATCTTCCCATGACCTCTTGGATCGACCCGCTCGCCGGGCTGGCGCGCGAGAACCTTCCGCCGGACGTGGCCGAGGCGTGGGAAACCCTCTTCCGGCCCGCGGTGCGGCTGAACACCGGCGGGAACGGCGTGCGCGTCGGCTGTCTCGGCGGGAATCCCGCGCTGCCCGCGGACGTGGAATGGCCAGTCTGGCGCGGCGAGCTGCCGATGAACTTCGTCGCGGCCGTGGACTGTGCGGCGCTGCCCCGCGTGCCCGGCGGGATCGAGTTGCCCGCGTCCGGTTCGTTGCTGTTCTTCTACTGCGACGACTGGTTCGAGGCGCAGGGCCCGGTCGACCTGACCTCGCTCGGCGCCGTCGTGGTCGTCCCGGCCGGGACGGAGACCGCGGAACGGGCCGCGCCGGAGGGCGTCGAGAGCTATCCGCGGCTGGAGCTGTCCGGGGAAATCGCCGGCACCTTCCCGAACTCCCAGCAGGAGGTGCTGCGCCGTACGCTCGCCCGCGACGGGCTTCCGCTCTCCGACCCGGACAACTGGTCCGAGGAGTTCTACGACCGGCTCCGCGAGTCGTCGGCCGCGCCGTACCACCAGATCGGCGGCTGCTCGTGGCCGGTCCAGGGGCCGCCGGAGGACGAGGTCGCCGCGGCAGTCCTGCCGGAAGAGGCGAGTGAGTCGGATCTCGCGGACGAAGCGGTGCGCTGGGCCCTGATCGCGCAGATCGACAGCGACGGTGACGCGGGCCTCACGTGGGGCGACGTCGGGGTTCTGTACTGGCTGATCCGCGACGACGACCTCGCCGGGGGCCGGTTCGACCGGGTCCGGTGCGTCATGCAGAGCGGCTGAGCCCTCGGCCGCGGCGGTTCCGCTGCAGCCATTCCGTCGTGCAGCAGTGTTCGCACGGTGCGAGTTCGCCGGGGATCACCGACGCCCAGGCGATCCGGACGATCTCGTGGGTGTCGCGGCCCATCCGCTCCTGCCGCTGCTGGCCCCTGCGCAGCCAGTAGCAATCGGCGTCGTTGTGGTAGGCGTGGCCGCCCGCCGTGTGGTAGCCGTTCGGCAGCACTCCGGCGTCGATCTGGCGGCAGTCGGCGCAGTAGGCCTTCGTCATGCCGTGGCGGCACTCGTCGTCCTCCGGCTGCGCGGGCGGGCGGCCGGAGGGGCGGGCCGCCGTCGCGAGATCGGCCAGTTCGGCGAGCTGGGCGCGCGCGGCCGGGTCCTCGGCCGCCCGCCAGGTGATCTCGTGCCGGTCGGCGCAGGTGCGGAGCCGGGGGAGGAGGTCGTCGGACCCCAAGCCGTCCAGCGCGGTGCGGAGATGCTCGCTGTCGCTGTAGAGGTGCACGCGGACCGGCCTGTTCAGGCTTTCGAGTGCTTCCACCGCGGCCGTCAGCGCCATCCGGCCGGCAGTCGTGTCCGCCGCCCCGCCGGCGAGGGTTTTCCGATGGCCGCCGTAGGCCAGCACCGCGGACCAGCCGCCCGGTCCCGGGTCGCCGCTGCCCTTCCCCGCCGCGTAGATCCGCACGGCTCCGGCTTCGCTCGCCACGCCCCGAACGTAGCGGCGGGGACCGACACTTTTGGCGAAACCGGCCGGAAGGCGCTGCCCCGCGCCGGTTCCCGGGGCGTGCACCCGGGCCGGGCGGCCTTCGCCGACCTGTATCGTGGAACCGGGCCAGCCCGCGCATCCGCTCTGCCGCGCGGGGCCTCCGACAGCGTCCGGCGACCCCGCCGCGGGCCGCTTCCCCCGGCCCCCGGAGAGCGGAAAAGCCCAGGCAGAACACGTGCGGTCCGGTTTTTGTCGGTGGTCGTCCCTACCCTGGGCACGTCCGTCGGCACCGGATCTCCCGGCGGGCCACCGAGCAGAACGATGGAAGGGACGAAGGCGTGGCTGATCGCCTCGTTGTTCGCGGAGCGCGCGAGCACAACCTCCGCGGCGTGGATCTCGATCTGCCCCGCGACAGCATGATCGTGTTCACCGGCCTGTCCGGGTCGGGCAAGTCGAGCCTTGCCTTCGACACGATCTTCGCCGAGGGGCAGCGGCGGTACGTGGAGTCGCTGTCGGCGTACGCGCGGCAGTTCCTCGGGCAGATGGACAAGCCGGACGTCGACTTCATCGAGGGCCTCTCGCCCGCGGTGTCGATCGACCAGAAGTCGACCTCGCGCAACCCGCGGTCGACCGTCGGCACCATCACCGAGGTCTACGACTACCTGCGGCTGCTCTACGCCCGCGCCGGCAAGGCGCACTGCCCGAAGTGCGGCGAGGCGATCAGCAAGCAGACCCCGCAGCAGATCGTCGACCAGGTGCTGGAGATGACCGAGGGCACCCGGTTCCAGGTGCTCGCTCCGGTCGTGCGCGGGCGCAAGGGCGAGTACCTCGACCTGTTCCAGAACCTGCAGCAGCAGGGCTACGCGCGCGTGGTCGTCGACGGCACGGTGCACCCGCTCACCGACCCGCCGAAGCTGAAGAAGCAGGAAAAGCACCAGATCGGCGTGGTGATCGACCGGCTCGCGGTCAAGACCAGCGCGCGGCAGCGGCTCACCGACTCGGTGGAGACGGCGCTGCGGCTGGCCGACGGCCTGGTCGAATTGGAGTTCGTCGACCTCGACGAGAACGACCCGCACCGCGTGCGCGGCTTCTCCGAGAACCTGGCCTGCCCCAACGGCCACCCGCTGGCGATCGAGGACCTCGAGCCCCGGTCGTTCTCGTTCAACTCGCCCTACGGCGCGTGTCCCGAGTGCACCGGCATCGGCATCCGCAAGGAGGTCGACCCCGAACTGGTGGTCCCCGACGACGAGCTGTCGCTCGCCGAAGGCGCCATCGCGCCGTGGGCGGGCGGGCAGAGCGCCGACTACTTCCTGCGGCTGCTGGAATCGCTGTCGGAGGCGGTCGGGTTCCGCATGGACACGCCGTGGCGGCGGCTGCCCGCGCGCGTGCAGAAGGCGGTGCTGCACGGCGTCGACGAGCAGGTGCACGTCCGCTACCGCAACCGGTACGGCAGGCAGCGTTCCTACTACGCGGCCTTCGAGGGCGTCATCCCGTTCCTGGAGCGGCGCCTCGAGCAGACCGACTCGGAGTACATGCGCGAGCGGTACGAGGGCTACATGCGCGAGGTGCCGTGCCCGGCATGCCAGGGCACCCGGCTCAAGCCGGAGATCCTCGCGGTCACGCTGGAGCACGCGACGCAGGGCGACCGGTCGATCGCCGAGGTGTGCGCGCTGTCCATCGCGGAGGCGTCGGAGTTCCTCGACGAACTGGTGCTCGGCCCGCGCGAGGCGATGATCGCGGGCGCGGTGCTCAAGGAAATCCAGGCGCGGCTGCGCTTCCTGCTCGACGTCGGGCTCACCTACCTGTCGCTCGACCGCGCGTCCGGCACGCTGTCCGGCGGCGAGGCGCAGCGCATCCGGCTGGCGACGCAGATCGGCTCGGGTCTGGTCGGCGTGCTGTACGTGCTGGACGAACCGTCGATCGGCCTGCACCAGCGCGACAACCACCGGCTCATCGAGACGCTGACCCGGCTGCGCAACCTCGGCAATACGCTGATCGTGGTCGAGCACGACGAGGACACCATCCGGGCCAGCGACTGGGTGGTCGACATCGGCCCCGGCGCGGGCGAGCACGGCGGGCACATCGTGCACAGCGGCCCGTACAAGAAGATCCTGAAAAACAAGGAATCGATCACCGGCGCGTACCTGTCCGGGCGGCGCCAGATCGAGGTGCCGGCGATCCGGCGGCCGGTCGACAAGAAGCGGCAGCTCACCGTGGTGGGCGCGCGCGAGCACAACCTGCGCGGCATCGACGTGTCGTTCCCGCTCGGCTGCCTCGTGTCGATCACCGGCGTGTCCGGGTCCGGCAAGTCGACGCTGGTCAACGACATCCTCGCGCAGGTGCTGGCCAACAAGCTCAACGGCGCGCGCCAGGTCCCGGGCCGCCACACCCGGGTCAACGGCCTCGGCAACGTCGACAAGCTGGTGCGCGTCGACCAGTCGCCGATCGGCCGCACGCCGCGTTCCAACCCGGCCACCTACACCGGCGTGTGGGACCACGTGCGCAAGCTGTTCGCGGCCACCACCGAGGCGAAGGTCCGCGGGTACCAGCAGGGCCGGTTCTCGTTCAACGTCAAGGGCGGGCGCTGCGAGGCGTGCGCGGGCGACGGCACGATCAAGATCGAGATGAACTTCCTGCCGGACGTCTACGTCCCGTGCGAGGTGTGCAAGGGCGCCCGGTACAACCGGGAAACGCTCGAAGTGCACTACAAGGGCAAGACGGTGTCGGACGTGCTGGACATGCCGATCGAGGAGGCGGCCGAGTTCTTCGAGCCGATCAAGGCGATCCACCGGCACCTGCAGACCCTCGTCGACGTCGGCCTCGGCTACGTCCGCCTGGGCCAGCCCGCGCCGACCCTGTCCGGCGGCGAGGCGCAGCGCGTCAAGCTGGCGAGCGAACTGCAGAAGCGCTCCACCGGCAAGACCGTCTACATCCTCGACGAGCCGACCACCGGCCTGCACTTCGAGGACATCAGCAAGCTGATCGGCGTGATCAACGGGCTGGTGGACAAGGGCAACACGGTGATCGTGATCGAGCACAACCTCGACGTGATCAAGACGTCCGACTGGATCGTCGACATGGGCCCGGAAGGCGGCTCCGGCGGCGGCACCGTCATCGCCGAGGGCACGCCGGAACAGGTCGCGGCCACGGAGGGGAGCTACACCGGCGAGTTCCTCGCGCAGGTGCTGAACCCGGCCTGATCTGCGGCTGCGCCCCGCCGGTCGTGGCGATGGCCGCGATGCTGTCGCCGGTCGGCCCGATCGCGGCCCCGGGCCGGCAGAGCGGTGCTGGCGCTGACCGTGGGCTGGGTTGTGGCGTTCTGCCCGCGATGAACTCGAAGCAGGAAGAGCCGTCCGGTGCCATGCCGGGCGGCTCTTCGGCTGTGCGGCGGAAGTTTCAGTCCTTTCCGGTCGTGCGCTCGACGACGGGGGAGAGCGGTCCGTAGGACAGGGCCCGGAGGCGGAAGGCCGAGCCTTGTTCGCCGGGCAGGAGCGACAGCGCGCATTGCGTCGCGTTGGGATCGGCTACCTCGACCGGGACGAAGTCCGGCGTGCCCGGACGGCGGATCTCCAGCAGGAAACCGGCCTCGCCGGTCGAGCGGTCGGTCCAGGTGAAGTGCAGGTTCTGGTCCGGGGCCGGGGTCACGGCGAGGTCGGCCGGGGCGGATTGCGCGGCAGCGGCACCGGAGGGAGCAGTGTTGCCCGCCGTGACGGTCGCCGACACCGGACCGGCGAAGGACCGGATCCGGTAGTAGAACGGCGTTTCCGGGATCAGGTCCGGGTGGGTATAAGAAGTCTGGCCGGGCGGGAGGTACTGCAGCGCGGTCCACGGTCCGCCGGCGGCGTTGGCGTATTCGAGCAGGTAGCCAGCCGCGGCCGGGTCGGCAGGCCAGTGCAGGACGACGTTCGTGGGCGAGGTGAGGGTCGCGGTGAAAGCGGGGGCGGCCGGCGGCGGCGGAGCGGTGCCGCAGCCGACTAGCGTCGCGGTCAGCAGCGCGGCCAGGGCGGTTCGGGCGGCTGTCGGCACGGCAGGCCTCCTCGATGGTTCAGGCGGCGGCGTACCCAAGGGATGGCCAGCCTAGGAAACACAGGTCAAGATCGACAAGCACGCGTTCCGCTGATCGGGAGAGAGGGGCGGACTGTGAGCCTCGAGAAGAAGAGGGACGCCGAGTACTCGTTCCGGAGCGACTGGTGGCTGCCGACTCTCCCGGACCGGGTGTTCGACGCGATCGTCGACCTCGAGTCGTATCCCCGGTGGTGGCCGGACGTCCAGTCGGTGCGCCAGGTCGACGGCGACACCGCCCAGATCGTCTGCCGCTCCCGTCTGCCGTACCGGATCGTCATCGCGATGCACCGGGAGCAGCAGGACGCGGCGGGCCTGCGGGTGCGCGTCCGGCTGAGCGGGGACCTCGACGGGATGCTCGCCGGGGCGATCCACGCCGACGGCGAGGGCTCCCGGCTGGAGATCACGCAGCACGTTCGGGTGCGGAAACCGTTGCTGCGGAGGCTGGACGTCATCGCCCGGCCGTTCTTTCGCGCCAACCACGCGTGGATGATGCGGCGCGGGCACCACGGACTGGCCGGTTACCTCGTGAGTGGCGGCGCCGGTTAGAACCGGCGCCGCCACTCACGAGGTGTCAGGTCAGGACGCGACTGGTTCGGCGGCGGTGTCGGCGGGAGCCGCGGCGGATCGGCGGCCCAGGAGCACCGCGGCGAGGATCGCGGCGAGAGCGGTCAACCCGGCGCTGAAGCCGTAAGCCACCCGGAATCCCGACGCCAGCGCCTCCTTCTCGGAAGCGCCTCCGCCCAGCATCTCGGCAGTCCGGGTCGCGGCGGCGGTCGCCAGCACGGCGGTTCCCAGCGCGCCGCCGACCTGCTGGGTCGTGGTGATCAACCCCGAAGTCACGCCGGAGTCGTCGGGGGTCGCCGCGGACATCGCCAAGCCCATCAGCGCCGGGATCGCCATTCCCGCCCCGGCGCCCATCAGGATCAGCGACGGCAGCACGTGCGATGCGTAGCCGCCGGCGGTCTGGACTTGGGTCAGGTAAAGGAAAGCCACCGACGTCGTCAGCAGACCGGCGACCAGGACCGCGCGCGGGGAGAATCGGCTGTTCAGCCAATCGGCGAGGCCGAGCGAGAACGCGGCGATCATGACCGGCGTCGGGACGAAGGCGAAACCCGTGGTGAGGGCGTCGAAACCGAGGACCTGCTGAAGGTACAGCGCGGTGACGAACTGGAATCCCAAGAACCCGGCGACCATCACGACCATGGTCAGGTTGGCGCCGCTGATCGCGCGCACGCGGAGCAAACGCAGTGGCAGCAACGGGGTTCGCGTCCGGGCTTGGCGCATCAGGAACAGTGCGAGCAGGACGGCCGCCAGCACGAGAGTGCCGATGGTCAGGAACGTCCACCCGGCGTCGCCTGCCTGCACGATGCCCAGCACCAGCAGCATCACCCCGGCGGTGACCAGCAGCGCGCCCAGGACGTCGATGCCGGTGCGCAAGCCGAGGCCGCGGTCGGACGCGACAACCAGCGGAGTCAGGACGAGCGCGGCAATGCCGATGGGCAGGTTGATGTAGAAGGTCCAGTGCCAGTCGAGGCCTTGCGTGAGCGCGCCGCCCGCGACCATGCCGATCGACGCGCCCGCGGCTTGGGTGAAGCTGTAAACGCCGATCGCGCGGACGCGGGCGCGCGGCTCGGGATAGAGCGTCACGATCATGCCCAAGACGACCGCTGACGTCAGGGCCCCGCCGACGCCTTGGACGAACCGAGCGACCACCAGCGCGGTCGCGTTCGGGGAAAGCCCTGCGGCCAGCGAAGCGGCGGTGAAGACGACGATGCCGACGAGGAACACCTTCCGCCTGCCGACCAGGTCGCCGAGGCGGCCCGACAGCAGGAGCAGGCCGCCGAACGCGACGAGGTAGGCGTTGACCACCCAGGCCAGCCCGGGTGCGCTGAAGCCCAGGTCGGTCTGGATCACCGGCAGGGCGACCGCGACGATCGAGCTGTCGAGCACCACCATCAGCGAGGCGGCGGACAGCACGGCGAGCGCCGCGCCGCGATGCCGAGCGGTTTCGGGCATGACAAGGTCCTCCATAACGAGCACAGGGGGAGTTTCCGCTGTTCGTAGCCAGGGCATCTCTTGTTACAGTGCCCATCATGTGTGACCATGGGACGGTGCGGAAGGAGGCACTTTCATGTCCCAGGGGAACATCGCTGTGACCGACGAGGCCACGGACTTCGACCCGGCGAAATTCGCGGTGTGCACGGTGATGGAGGTCGTGAACCGGATCAGCGGGAAATGGGTGATCGGCATCCTGCTGGAGGCGACGCGCGGTCCGGTGCGGTTCACCGAACTCGAACGCTCGGTGCAGGGGATCAGCCGCCGCATGCTCACGCTCACCCTGCGGAACCTGGAACGCGACGGCCTGCTGACGCGCACGGTCTACCCGACGGTGCCGCCGCGGGTCGAGTACGAGGCGACCGACATGGCGCGCGAACTGTACGACTCGCTGTCCGGCCTGGTCGACTGGGCGGAACGGCATCGCGAGGCGATCGCGGTTTCGCGGCAGGGCTACGACGGCCGCACTGCTTGCTGACCTGGAAAGGCACCGCGGCCGTGCGCACGGGGGACGTGCACGGCCGCGGCGCCGAACAGTCCGCACCCGGAGGGAAGGGGCCCGGGCGCGGACTGGGTCTCAGGCGTTCGCCGGGGCGGGCTGAGCGGGCTCGGCCGGTTTCTCGTCGACCAGGGTCGCTTCGTCGAACGGGGCCTGGCCGGTGAACACCGCGCGCGAGCGGTCGCGGTCGAATTCCTTCATCCATGATCCGATGAGGACGGTCGCGACCGCGTTGCCCGCGAAGTTCGTCAGTGCGCGGGCCTCGGACATGAACCGGTCGATGCCGAGGATGAAACCGACGCCGTCGACGAGTTCCGGCCGGTGCGACTGCAGGCCGCTGGCCAGCGTCGCGATGCCGGCGCCGCTCACGCCCGCCGCGCCCTTCGACGCGATGATCATGAACAGCAGCAACGTGATCTGCTCGCCGAGCGCGAGCGGCTGGTCCTGCGCGGTGGCGATGAACAGCGTCGCCATCGTCAGGTAGATCGCGGTGCCGTCGAGGTTGAACGAGTACCCGGTGGGCACCGTGATGCCGACGACCGGCTTGCTGACGCCGAGGTGCTCCATCTTCGCGATCAGCCGCGGCAGCGCGGATTCCGAAGAGGACGTCGACAGGATCAGCAGGAATTCGCGGCCGAGATACCGCAGCAGGCTGAAGATGTTGACCCGCGCGCCGAGCCACAGCACCGCGCCGAGCACGCCGAACACGAACACCAGGCACGTGAGGTAGAAGCCGAGCATGATCACCAGCAGGCTGCGCAGCGCGCCCCAGCCGGTCGCGCCGACCACCGCGGCGATCGCGCCGAACGCGCCCACCGGGGCGGCCCACATGATCATCGCGAGGACGCGGAACACGAGCCGCTGGATGTGCTCGATGCCGCGCAGGATCGGCTCGCCGCGCTTGCCGAGCTTCTGCAGCGCGAACCCGGCCAGCAGCGCCACGAGCAGCGTCTGCAGCACTTGGCCCTCGGTGAACGCGGACACGAAGGTCTTCGGGATGATGCCGAGCAGGAAGTCGGTGGTGCCCTCGCCGCCTTCGGCCTGCTGGTGCACCTTCGACACGTCGGCCGGGTTGAGGTGCAGGCCGCTGCCCGGGTGCAGCAGGTTGCCGACGACGAGCCCGATCGCGAGCGCGAACGTCGACATCACGATGAAGTAGACCAGCGCGGTGATGCCGACCTTGCCGACCTTCGCCGCCTTCGCGACCGAGCCGATGCCCAGCACGATGGTGCAGAAGATGATCGGCGAGATCATCATCTTGATCAGGTTGACGAAGCCGGTGCCCAGCGGGGCGAGGCTCTTGCCGACGGACGGCCAGAGCAGCCCGACCGCGACGCCGAGCACGACGGCGGCGATCACGGCCAGGTACAGGTAACGCGTGCGGTCGCGCTTGGGCGCGGCTGCTTCGGGGGTCGGTGTCGGCACCGTTGCCTCCAGCTCGGTGGGGGGAACGCGGGTCACTATGCGGGGCGGATATGACCGGCGTCACCGTTGTGTTCATTGAGTTCGCGGCGGGTCTGTCCGGTGTGGACTTCCCGGCAGCGGCGCCGGAGTGTTGCCGGACCCGTGCGTGTGCTGGTATGAGCGGGTGCCCCCGACACCTCGGATCCGGACGAGCCGCTGGAGCCTGGCCCGCCAGCTGCTGGTGCTGCAGCTGGCGATCCTGCTCGTGCTCGTCTCCGGCGGCATCACTATTGCCTATCTCGACGCCCGGCGCACGACGACCGACCGGGCCGGGGAGCAGTCGCTCGCGGTGGCCCGTTCGATCGCCGACGCCCCGGATGTCGCGCGGGCGGCCGCGACCGCGGATCCGACCGCGACGCTGCAGCCGTATGCGCAGCGGGTGCTCGTGGACACGCGAGTGGACTTCGTGACGATCATGTCGCCGCAAGGAATCCGTTACACGCACCCGAATCCGGCGTTGATCGGGCAGCGGTTCCTCGGGCACATCGAAGCGGCGCAGCAGGGCGGCGTCGTCTCCGAGACCTACACCGGTTCGCTCGGCCCGTCGGTGCGCGTGGTGGTTCCGGTGTTCGACGCGAACCACCGGGTGGTCGCGCTCGTCGCGGTTGGCATCACGATCGCGGCGATCTCGGCCGAGGTGCAGGAGCGCGTCTGGCCGCTGCTCGGCGTCGCGGCGGCAGTATTGCTGGTGGGCGCCTGCGGGGGCTGGCTGGTGAGCGCGCGGCTGAAGCGGCAGACGCGCGGCATCGCTCCGGCCGAGCTGAGCAATCTGTTCGAATACCACGAAGCGGTACTGCATTCGGTCCGTGAAGGTGTGCTGCTGGTTGACCGCGACGGCCGCGTCGGGTTGTGCAACGACGGCGCCCGCACCCTGCTCGGGCTGAGCGGCGACCCGGTCGGGCAGCCGCTCGCTGAGCTGGGGTTGTCGCCGGAGCTGGCGGCGGCGTTCACCGCGCCGGAAAACCGCACCGAGGAACTGCACCTGACCGATTCGCGGGTGCTGGTCGTGAGCACGACGCTCGTCAGCTCTGGCGGACGCGCGCAGGGCACCGTCGTGATCCTGCGCGACCACACCGAACTTCAGACCCTCACCGGCGAGCTGACCACGGCGCGCAGTCTCGCCGAGGCGTTGCGGTCGCAGGCGCACGAAGCCGCGAACCGGCTGCACACGGTCGTGTCGCTGGTGGAACTCGGCCGTCCTGAGGACGCCGTGGAGTTCGCGACCGCCGAACTCGCGCTGGCGCAGGAACTCACCGACCGCGTGATGACCGCGGTCGCCGAACCGGTGCTGGCCGCGTTGCTGCTCGGCAAGGCCGCGGAGGCGAGCGAACGGGGCGTGGAATTCACCATCACGCCGGACACGATGATCGACGACCTCGGCCCCGGCGTCGCCGGACGGGATCTGGTGACGATTCTCGGCAACCTGATCGACAACGGAATCGACGCTGTGGTGCGGGAATCCGGCACCCGGCCGTCGGTCGTGGTCACCGCGCGGTCCGAAGAGGACGGTCTGCTGCTGCGCGTCGCGGACAACGGCCCGGGTGTGCCGGAGGAGGCGGTGGGGGAGATGTTCCGCCGGGGCTGGTCGACCAAGGCCGGGGACGAGCACGGCCTCGGCCTGGCGCTGGTGGTGCAGGCGGTCCGGCGTTACGGCGGCACCATCGACGTCGGACGCGACGGCGGCGCGGTCTTCACCGTACGGTTGCCGAGGCAGGAGGTGTCGGCGTGATCCGCGTGCTGGTGGTGGAGGACGAGCCGGTGGCGGCCGAGGCGCACCGGCTGTACGTCGAGCGGCTGCCGGGATTCGTCGTCGCCGGCGTGGTGCATTCCGGCGGCGAGGCGCTGCGGTTCTGCGAACGCGAACCCGTCGATCTGGTCCTGCTGGACTTCTACCTGCCGGACACGCACGGTCTCGCTGTCTGCCGTTCGCTGCGCGCGGCCGGGCTGCCGATCGACGTCATCGCGGTGACCTCCGCGCGCGACCTCGCGCTGGTCAAGGCGGCGGTCTCGGTCGGGGTCGTGCAGTACCTGCTGAAGCCGTTCACCTTCGCGTCGTTGCGGGACAAGCTGGAGCGCTACGCGTCGTTCCGCGAGGCGTCCGGCGAGGTCACCGGGCAGGCGGAGATCGACCGCGCGCTCGGCACGCTGCGCACCACCGAGTCCGCGCCGCTGCCCAAGGGCATGAGCGCGGAAACGCTGGACGCGATCACCGACGCGCTCGCCGGGGCGGGCGAAGGGCTGTCCGCCGGCGGTGCGGCGAGCGCGATCGGGGCGTCCCGGGTCACCGCGCGGCGGTACCTGGAGTACTTGGCGGACAACGGATTGGCGCAGCGCGAACCGCGATACGGGCAGGTCGGACGGCCGGAGGTCTGGTACCGGCTGAAGCCTGGCTGAGCGCTGACCGGGCCCGTCAGCGCTTCGTGCGCGGCCGGTAAGCGGCCTCCCCGAAAGTGTGGACATCGAAGTTCACCACTCAAGGGGAGCAAGAAATGACGCAGAAGACCGCACTGGTCACCGGCGGCGGCAAGGGGATCGGCCGGGCCATCGCGACGCGGCTGGCGCACGACGGCGCGCTGGTCGCCGTGCACTACGGCAGCGACGAAGCGGCGGCCAAGGAGACTGTCGCGACGATTGAGGCGAACGGCGGCAAGGCGTTCTCAGTGCAGGCGACGCTGGGTGTCGACGGGGACGCGGAGACGCTGTTCGACCGTCTCGCGGCGGAGTTGCGCGAACGCACCGGCGAGGTCGCGCTCGACATCCTGGTCAACAACGCAGCGACCGGCGCGGGCTCGATCACCACTGCGACGTCGGAGGAGTTCGACAAGGTGTTCGCGGTGAACGTGAAGGCGCCGTTCTTCTTGGTGCAGCGCCTGCTGCCGGTGCTGCGGGACGGCGGCCGGATCGTCAACATCTCGTCCGCGGACACGCGCATCGCGCTGCCGTTCGAGCTGGCGTACAGCATGACGAAGGGCGCGCTCGACGTGTTCACCCGCAGCCTGGCGCAGGAACTCGGCCAGCGGGGGATCACGGTGAACGGGGTCGCCCCAGGTCCGACGCCGACCGACCGCACCGCGCACATGTTCGCCGACGAGCGGATGCGCGCGGGCATGGCGGGTGCGTCCGCGCTCCGGCGGGTCGCCGACGCGACGGACATCGCGGACGTGGTCGCGTTCCTGGCCTCGGCGGACTCGCGCTGGGTCACCGGGCAGGTCGTCGACGCCACCGGCGGGACCTTGCTCGGCCCGGTCGTCGGCTAGTTGAGGGCTTGCGCGACATAGGTCATACTTGGCTGATGCGCGTAACGCACGCCCTGGTGCAGCTGGCCGCCGCACTCATGGCCGCACCCGAGGACCGGCACTGGGGCTACCGGCTGTCGCGCGCTTCCGGAGTCCGTTCCGGCGCGATGTACCCGCGACTGACCCAGATGCTGGCCGAGGGCTGGCTGGAAGACGGGTGGGAATCGGTCGAGGAGGCCGGCGGCAGGCCTCCTCGCCGGTACTACACGCTCACCGGGAAAGGGAAGGCCGAACTGGGCGCGCTGCTCGAACGGGCGGCCGCCGACGAGAGGTTCCGCGGTCTCCGGCTCGGGTGGGCCTGATGGACGAGCTGGCCGGACACGTCGCGACCTGGGGAGCCGGCACGCTCGTGCTGACCGCGCTGGTCTTCGGGTTCTTCCCGGTGTTCGCGGTGAACCTGCTGGCCAGGGTTTATCCGAAGGGGCATCCGCGGCGGGCCGAACTGGTCGCCGAACTGCACGACGTCCCGCGGCGGGAACGGCTGATCTGGGTCGCGGAGCAACTCGCCACGGTCTTGTTCGACGGCGTGCCGGAACGGGTGCGGGCCCGCCGACGCGGCGCTTCCGCCGAGCGGGAGCGCCGCGAGTTCGAAGAACTGACGGCGGTCGAGCAGATGGAACGACTGCGGAATCTGATCGCGCGGCTGCGCAGTTTCGGCAGCGACGACCTCATGTCGGAGGAGATCGTCGGCATCACCGCCGAGAAGACGCGGGTCTCCGGGGAGATCGTCCAGGTCCATGTGCGAGCCCATCGACGGCCGGGGTTCGAGCCGCCGCCGGAGTGGCCGTCGATCGGCGCGGTCCCCGCGGGTTCGTGGTACCGGCCCGCGTACAGCCCTCGGCTGCTGCACCGCGCGCCTCGTCCGGCCGCATTCGTGAAACCGGGCGGCTCTGCCTGATGCAGAGCCGCCCGGGGATCAGCGAGGGCGGCCCGGCGCGTCCGGCCGGGTCTGCCACGGACGCGGCCCGTCGAGCGGCCGGTACTCCACGCCGAGCGCGTCCAGCCGCGGCAGGTGGTGGTCCCGCAGCCGGGGCAGGAACTCCGCGTAGTCGCGCGGTCCGCTGCTCCACGCGACCTCGGCGAACGCCGACAAGCGAGGGAACGCCGCGTAATCCGTCCGCCGCACGGTGTCCAGGTGTTCGGACCACAGCTGCGCCTGGACGCCGCGCACGTGCGGTCCCGACTCGGGTTCGAAACCGTAGAAATGCTCGAGATCCTGGAGGTACCCGACCGGGATCGGCTCGTCGGGGTGGTCGCTTTGCCGGTGGTCGAGGTACACGCCGTCCTCGGGACAGAGCACCACCTCGTGCCCGGCCTTCACCGCCAGCGAGGCGCGTTCGCGGTCCTGCCACACGCCGATCACCATCGCCGGAAGGTCGCCGCCGTCGAGGACCTCGTCCCAGCCCATCGGCGTGCGGCCGCGCGCGACGAGATGGTCGGCGATCGCCCGGACGAACCGATGGTGCGCCTCGGTGACGCCGGGCACCTCGTCCCCGCCGAGCGCGATCACCTGCGACGGGAAGATGTCCAGCACGTGGTCGAAAACCGTGCGGAAGAAGTCCAGAGCGGACTCCGACGGGTCGAGCAGCGAAGTGCTGATGCCCCAGGAAGTCCATACCTCCCAAGGGGTGTCGCTGGCCGGGCCGAGTTCCGGGTATGCGGTGATGGCGGCTCGGGCGTGTCCGGGAATGTCCACTTCGGGCACCACGGTGACCGCCTGCGACGCGGCGTACGCGACGATCTCGCGCAGATCGTCCACAGTGTAGTAACCGCCGTGCGGGCGGCCGTCGCGTTCCGGGCCGTCGTGCCTGCCGACCATCGACGATTTCCGCCAGCCGCCGACGGACGTGAGCCGGGGGAACTCCGGCGTCTCGATCCGCCAGCCCTGGTCGTCGGTGAGGTGCAGGTTCAGCACGTTCAGCTTGTGCGCGGCCAGCAGATCGATGAACCGCAGCACCTCGGCCTTCGTCCGGAAATGCCGGGAAACGTCGTAAAGGCAGCCGCGCCAGGCGAAACGCGGATGGTCGGTGATCGTCCCGCACGGCAGCTCGGCCGGTCCATTGTGGATCGAAGCGGCACGGAACGCGTCCGGACCGGCCAGTTGGCGAAGTGTTTGGCGGCCGTAGAACTCGCCCGCGGCGTCGGCTGCTTCGAGCGTGACGCCGTCGGGAGCGATCGTGAGCCGGTAGCCCTCGGCGGGGAGGTTCGCGCCCGGGCGGACCTCGACCGGAGCGGGCCACGGGCAGGTGCCGGGCGCCGCTTCCGCGGACACCGGACGGGGGAGGAGGGCGGCGAAACCGGACATGGTCATCCCTTCACGGCCCCGGCCGTCCCGCCGATGAGTTTCCGTTGCACCAGCACGAAGAACACCAGCACGGGAATCGTCATCAGGGTGGACGAGGCCATCACGGCGCCCCAGTCGGTGTCCTCCGGTTTGAAGAACACCAGGATCGCCTGCGGCAGAGTCTGGTTTTCGGTCTTGGAGATGATGAACGTCTTGGCGAACAGGAAGTCGTTCCACGCGTGGATGAACGCGAGCACGCTCACCGCCACGAGCCCGGGGGCGACGAGCGGGAACAGGATCTGCCAGGTGAACCGCATCCGCGACGCACCGTCCAAAGTGGCCGCTTCCTCCAGTTCGGCGGGCACCGCGGCGACGAACCCGCGCAGCATCCAGATCGCGAACGGCAGGCTGAACGCCAGGTGCACCAGCACGAGCGAGCCCAGTTCGTTGAGCCCGAAGGCGGGCACCGTGCCGCCGACCGAGCGCATCAGGAAGAACAGCGGGATGGTCAGCGCTTCCACCGGCACCATTTGCGCCACCAGCAGCATCACCAGCAGCACTCCGCGGCCGCGGAAGCGGAACCGGGTGAGCGCTACCGCGGACAGGAACGAGAACACCAGGGACAACAGCACCACGACGACCGCGACCACGAGGCTGTTGAGGAAGTACCGGCCGAATCCGGACACCGTGAGCACGCGCTGGAAACTGTCCAGCGAGGGCGCGAACGTCCACGGTTTCGGATGCGCGGACTGGATTTCGCCGGCCGGCTTGAACGCCGAGAGCACCATCCAGTACAGCGGGAACGCGACGATCCCGGCGATCACCACGGTCACGATTTCGGCGACGAGCCGCGCGGGGCGGCGCACTTTCAGAGCCATGCGGCACTCCGGCGCTGGGACCGGACGTAGAGCCCGGTGATCGACAGCAGCAGCAAGGTCATCACGACCCCGATCGCCGAGCCGAGCCCGTACTCCTGCCCGGCGAACGCCTGCTGGTAGGCGTAGACGTTCAGGATCAGGTTCCGGCCTGCGATGCCGCCTCCGTTGGTCATCACGTAGATCTGGGTGAACACCTTGAAGTCCCAGATGATCGACTGCACGGTCGCGATGGTGAGCAGCGGCCGCACCGCGGGCAGGATCACCGACCACGAGGTGCGCCACACCGACGCGCCGTCGAGCGCGGCGGCCTCCAGCGTCTCCTTCGGCACCGCGCTGATCCCGGCGTACATCGTCACCATCACGAACGGGAACGAGCACCAGATCACCTCGGCGGCGACCAGCCCGAACGTGCCGAAGGTGCCGAACGTCCAGGAATGGTGCTCCATCCCGGTGAACCCGATGCCCGAGAGCACCTCGTTGACCAGGCCGAAATCGGTGTCGAAGAGGAACAGCCAGACGTAGGAGCCCGCGATCGCCGGGGTCGCCCACGCGCCGAGCGCAGCCAGGAACAGCAGCATGCGCGGCAGCGCGCGGACCCGGCTCGCCAGCACGGCCAGCGCCGTGCCGACGACCAGGCTGCCGAGCACGCAGGCCGCGGCGAACCCGACCGTTTTGCCGAGCACCGTCCAGAACTGGACGTCGGCCAGCAGGCTGACGTAGTTGTCGAGGCCGAGGAACACCAGCGGGGCCGCGCCCGCCGCCTGCGGCTGGCCGTAGTCGTAGAGCGAGATCACGACCAGCTGGTAAATCGGGTACACCAGCAGCGCGGCGAGCAAGACGCCCGCCGGCAGCAGGTACAGAAGGGCCGCGCGGCCGTCGCGGCGGACGGTCGCGGAACGGACTGCGGCCACGGGTCAGCCGAAGTTCTTGTTCATCGCCGCGGCGGCGTCGGCCAGCGCGGCGTTCGCGTCCTTGCCGCCGGTCGCGATCTGCTGCACGGCGGTGGGCAGGACGTTCTGGCTGTCGATCTTGGACCACGCCGGGGTGCTCGGCACGAACTTCGTGCCCGCGCTGAGGGTGTCCACGAACGCCTTCAGCGTCGGGTCGCTGGCGGCGAGCTTCTTCTGCACCGACGAGAGGGTGGGCAGGTTGCCCATCGCCGCGTACATCTTCTCCTGGTACTTGATGCCGGCCAGGAGCTCGGCGAACTGCACCGCGAGACCGTGGCGCTGGCTCGCGCCGAACACGCCGAGCAGGTTGCCGCCGGCGAACGCGGGCGCGACCGAACCCGGGGTGGTGCCGGGCAGCGGCATGATCGCGTACTTGCCCTTGACCGCGCCCTTTTCGACGGCCTTGCGGTTGAAGTCGCCGCCGATCACCATGCCCGCCTTGCCGCCGGCGAACGCGGTGACGCTCTGCGTGCCGGTGAGGTTGGCGCAGGCCGCGGGCGGGCAGATGTCGTCCTTGATCAGGTTCGCGTACGCGGTGACGCCTGCCTTGGCCTGCGGAGAGTCCACAGTGGACGTCCAGTTGCCATTGTCCTGTTTGGCCAGGTCGCCGCCGTTGGCCCAGATGAACGGCAGCATCGCGTAGGTGTACTTGCCTCCGGTGGCGATGCCGTACAGATCCGGCTTCTTCTCGCGGATCTTGCGCGCGTCTTCGGTCAGCTCGGCCAGCGTCGCGGGCGGCTTGAGACCGAGTTCGGCGAAGACATCGGTGCGGTAGTACAACGCGCGGATGCCGGTGTACCAGGGAATGCCGTAGATCTTGCCGTTCGCCTTGGCGGTGTCCACTACGGACGGAAGCAGGTCCTTGCCGTCCGACCAGTTCGAGATGTCCTTGGTGAGGTCGGACAACGCGCCGGTCTGCGCGTAGCTGGAGACGTCGGTGTTGCCGAATTCGGCGACGTCGGGGGCGTTGGACGGGTCGTTGAACGCACCGGAGAACTTGTCCGCGCGGCCTTCGACCGGAACCCACTGCACGTCGACCTTCACGCCGGCGTGGTTGGCCTCGAATTCGGTGATCGCTTCCTTGACCGCGGCCTCCTTCGGCGCGCGGTTCGCCTCGTCGAACAGCCAGACTCTCAGCGTGCCGTCGGTTTGATTTCCGCCCGAGGCGGCCGGACCGGATTGGGTGGGCGCGCACGCGGCGAGCAACGCCAGCGCGGCGACAGCGGGCAGGACAGAACGCAGCTTCATCGGTGACTCCTGTCGCGGGGACCGGTCAGAGACCGGGAAAGACGGGGCTGTGCGGCGTGCCAGCCCCGGTTTTTCTCAGACGAAGAAGACGGAGTTGACGTTCGGCACGGCGAGCGAGCCCGCGGACTTGCCGGGCAGGCCGGTGGCCGGGTCGCGCGGCAGCCAGGTGACCGTGCCGGAGCGCTGGTTCGAGACGTAGAACCACTTCTCGTCCGGATCCAGCGCGAGATGCCGCGGCCAGTTGCCGCCGGACGCCGCCGAGGAGACCAAGCTGAGCCCGGCTCCGCCGTCGGCGACGGTGAAGGCGGCGATGGTGTTGGGGCCGCGCACAGTGGCGTAGACGAACTTCCCGTCCCGCGACACTGTGATTTCGCCGGGGAACAGTTCGCCGGTGCTGCCCGGCGGAACCGCGGGGACCACGGCGATCGGCTTGAACGTGCCGGTGGCGGCGTCCCAGCTGGCGACGGTGATCTCCGGGCGCAGTTCCTGGGCGACGTAAGCGAATGTGCCGTTCGGGTGGAACGCGAGGTGCCGCGGGCCGGCGCCGGCGGGGAGGGTGATCTGCTTGTGCAGCTTCAGCTTTCCTTTGCCGGTGTCGAACGAGTAGACGTACACCGAGTCGGTGCCGAGGTCGACCGCGAGCACCCACTTGCCGGACGGATCGGTGACGACCTGGTGCGCGTGCGGCTCTTTGCCCTGGTGTTGCTGCAGATCGGTGGCCGCGCCGAGCTTGCCGCCGGACTTGATCGGCAGGACTACGACGCTGCCGGAGTCGTAATTCGCGGCCAGCACGTACTTCTGGCTCGGGTGCACCGAAAGGTGTGTGGGCGAGCCGCCCTTGGAGGAGGTCGACCCGAGCAGCTTCGGCCGGGCCGGGTCGGAGATGTCCAATGCGGACACCGTGCCGGTCTCCGCGCCCTCGTTTTCGTTCGTGACGTACAGGATCCGGCCGTCGCGAGTGCGGTCGAACCAGGAGACGTCGGTCAGCTTCGGGACCGTGCGCACCGGCGTGAGCGCGGGGCTGCCCGCCGCTCGCTGGGTGACGTCGAGCCCGTGGCCGGCCGGCGAGGAGCTGGTGTAGCTGCCGACGTACACCGTCGTGGCCGCACGCGGCCGGGGCGCCGCCGTGGCGAGCTGTGCGCCCACCACGGCGGCGGCCCCGGCCGCGCCGACTGCTCCGACGAACGTGCGGCGGGAAATCTCGGTCATCGAATACCCCCGGAACGTGTGCCGATGTGGTTCAGACCAATGCCATCACCAATGCTGCCACACCGAAACCGCTCAAGGAAAGGACTGTTTCCAAAGCCGTCCAGGTTTTCAGGGTTTGCGTCACGGTCAGCCCGAAGTACCGGGACACGATCCAGAATCCGCCGTCGTTCACGTGCGAGGCGATGATCGACCCGGCCGAGATCGCGACCACCAGAAGCGCCAATTGTGCTTGCGAGTAATGCAGTTCCATCACCGTCGGCGCGACAATGCCGCTCGTCGTCACGATCGCGACCGTCGCGGAACCCTGGGCGATGCGCATGCCGCAGCTGATGATGTATGCCGCCAGCAGCACCGGAAGCCCGGCGTCGCCAAGGGAACCGGCCACCGCCTTGCCGATCCCGGTGGCGGACAGCACCGCGCCGAAGAACGAACCCGCGCCGACCACCAGAAGAATCATCGCGACCGGGCGCAGCGCGTTGGCGGAAAGCTGGGCCAGGTCCGCGCCGCTCATCCCGCGACGGCGGCCGAGCAGCCACGAAGCGAGCAGCGTCGCGATGGTCAGCGCGATGGCCGGGGTGCCGAGGAACGCCGCGATGCCCGCTCCGGTGGAACCCTTGGGCAGCAGGATGCTGCCGAACGTGCCCACGAGGATCAGCACCAGCGGCACCGCGATGATCCCGGCGACCAGCTTGAGCGAGGGCGCGGGGCCTTCCTGCTCGCCTTCTTCCCCGGCGAGCTTCGCGAAGTCCTCGGCCAGCGGCACGTTCACCCGCTTGCCGATCCACGTCGAGTACAGGATGCCGCCGATGAACCAGGCCGGGATGCCGCAGACCGCGCCCATCAGGATCAGCCAGCCGAGATCGACGTGCAGCAGGCCGGCCGCGGCGACCGGCCCCGGGTGCGGCGGGATGAAGGCGTGCGTGATGGAAAGCCCGGCCAGCAACGGCATCGCGTACAGCACGATCGACCGGCCGCCCTGCTTCGCCGCCGCGTAGACCAGCGGCGCGAGCACGAAAATGCCGATGTCGAAGAATACCGGGATGCCGAAGATGAGCCCGGAAAGACCCATGGCGAGCGGGGCGCGTTTCTCGCCGAACGTCCGCAGCAGCGCCGCGGTGAGCACGCGCGCACCGCCGGATTTCTCCAGGATCGAGCCGAGCAGCGTGCCCAGCCCGATGATCGCCGCGATGTGCCCGAGAATGCTGCCGAAGCCCTTCTCCAGCAGCGAATCCGAGGTTTTCTGGGCGGTGCCGACGAGGGTGCCGACCGGCACGCCCGCGGCCAGTGCGGTGAGCAGGCCCACCACGATCAAGGCGATGAACGGTTCGACCTTGACCTTGATGATGAGGAAAAGCAGCACCGCGATGGACACCGCGGCCAGGGTGAGCAGACCGGCTGTGCTGGTCTGCAGCCAGTGGATCATCGTCGACTCCGGGGATGGCGAAGGGAATGCCCGGCGAGCGCGCCGGTGGGGGTTCCGTCTTCGAGGGCGGCGACGCCGTTGACGAAGACGTGGGAGAGGCCCGCGGCTGGTTGCCGCGGATTGTCGAACGTCGCGGTGTCGGCGACCGTGTCCGGGTCGAAGAGCACCAGATCGGCTGCGTAGCCGGGACGCACGAGGCCCCGGTCGGTCAGCCCCAGCCGCCGTGCCGCGCGCCCGGTGAGGTGCGCGACGCAGTCGGCCAGTTCGAGAACGCCCAGTTCGCGGACGTAGCGCGCGAGGTACCGCGGGAAGGTGCCCCACGCGCGGGGATGCGGCCGTGCGCCGACCAGCAGGCCGTCCGAGCCGCCGGTGTGCGTGCGGTGCCGCATGATGGCCTGCACGTTTTCCTCGTGGCCCACGTGCATGAGGCAGGACGTGCCGAGCTTTTCGTCGATGAGCGTGTCGAAATACAGCTCTGCGGGGGATTTCCCGGCGGCACGGGCGGAAGCGAGAACGCTGTGCCCCACCAGCGCGGCGTTTTCCTCGCGGCGGACACCGTTGATTTCGATGGCGTCCCAGTCGATCGGCACACCGTGCGCACCGTCCGAACCGGACTCTTCGATCTCGGCGCGGATGCGTTCGCGAGTGTCCGGGTCGGACAGCCGAGCGAGTGTCGGTTCCAGACCGCCTTCGGTAGACCAACTCGGCAGCAGCGCCGACAGGTAGGTCGCGCCGGGCAGGTACGGGTACGTGTCGAGGGTGATGTCGCAGCCGTCGTCGAGCGCGTGGTCCAGCAGCCGCAACAGATCCGGGGCTTTGCCCTTGTTGACCGAGAAGTTCATCGTCGCGTGCGCGAGGTGCAGCGGACAGCCGGAGCGGCGGGAGACGTCGACCATTTCCGCGAACGCCTCCAGCGCGCCCGCGCCGTAACTGCGGTGGTGCGGGCTGTAGTAGCCGCCGCGTTCGCCGACCACGCGGCACAGCTCGACCAGTTCCTCGGTGGTCGCGTACATCCCGGGCGTGTAGGTCAGCCCGGACGACAGCCCGAACGCGCCTTCTTCCAGCCCGGTCGCGATGAGTTCCCGCATCCGCGCCAGCTCGGCGTCCGTGGCGGGCCGGTCTTCCCAGCCCACCACCAGCATCCGCACTGTGCCCTGCGGCACGAGATACGCGGCGTTCGTCGCGATGCCCTGGTCGAGCCGGTCGAGGTACTCGCCGACCGAGCGCCAGCTCCAGTCGAAGCCCGCCGGGTCGTCGTTCCATCCGGCCAGCTGCTGGCGCAGGCTCGCGAGCACTTCGTCGTTGACCGGCGCGTAGGAGAGGCCGTCCTGCCCCAGCACCTCGGTGGTCACGCCCTGGCTGATCTTCGCCAGATGGTCCGGGTTGGCGAGCACTTGCAGGTCGGAATGCGAGTGCATGTCGATGAAACCGGGGGAGAGGACCTGCCCGGTCGCGTCGAGCACACGCGGTGCGGTCAGTTCGCCCGGCGCGGCGATGTCGGCGATGCGGTCGCCGGTGATCCCGACGTCGCGGATTTCCAGCGGGGCCCCGGTTCCGTCGGCGACTCGGGCACCGCGGATCACGAGGTCCATCAGAACCACGTCCGCACGAAGTCGACCACCGTCTCGCCGTCGCTGTCCACGACCGGCAGCAGCGACCACTTGTCGAACGTCGTGCACGGATGCGACAGACCGAGCCGCACCCAGTCGCCGACCTCGACTGGCGACCCTTCCGGCAGTTCGAGGAACGCGTGCTGGTCGTTGAGCTTCGGGACGGTGTGCCCGGTCAGCTCGGTGACGACGCCGTCCTTGCGCAGCAGTTGCGGCTCCGGCATGCCTTCGTCGTACGGCAGGTCGCGCTTGCCCGCGGTGAGCAGCGCCAGCTCCGGCGTCGGCTTCGACGTGACCTGCGCCCATGCGTGCAATGCCGGACGGAAGCTGTCGACGCCAGCGATGCGCGGGTGCTCGCCGAGCGGCGAGATCTCGCGGTAGAAGCCGTCGTCGTGGGTCAGGTACGCGCCGCTGCGCAGGATCGGGACCACGTCGAGACCGTCCGGCCAGGGCTTGGTCAGCTCGTCCACGACGCGGTCGAAGTACGCGCTGCCGCCCGCGGTGACGTACACCGGGCCGTCGGCGAGCAAACCCTTGTCCGCGAAGGTGATCGTCGCGTCGCGAAGACTGTCCACATAGGAACTGATTTTCGCCAGCGCCGCTTCGTCGGTGTGGTGCGAAAGCGCGCCTTCGTATCCGCCCGTGCCGCGCAGTCGCAGCACCGGGCTCTGCGCCGCCGCTTCGGCAACGGCAAGCGCGGTCGCGGCGTCGCGGACACCGGTGCGACCGCCTTCGCCGCCCAGCTCCACCAGCACATCGACGGGCCGCTTGGCGCCGGCGAGCGCGTCGGTCATCAGCTCGACGCTGCGCACCGAATCGACCCAGCAGACGAATTCGAAGTCCGGATCCGCCGCCAGTTCGCCGGCCAGCCAGCGCAACGCGGACGGGTCGACGAGCTGGTTCGCCAGCAAGATCCGCGGCACGCCGAACGCGCGGTAGATCCGCACATGCCCGGCGTTCGCCGCGGTGATGCCCCACGAGCCGTGCTCCAGCTGCCGGGCGAACAGCTCCGGGGCCATCGTCGTCTTGCCGTGCGGCGCGAGCGCGATGCCGCGTTCGGCGCACCAGCGGGCCATGGTGGCGAGGTTGTGCTCCATCGCGGCCGCGTCGATGACCACGAACGGACCGAAGAAGCCGTCGTCGAAGAGCTTGGCACGGCGGGCGGCGGCTTCGTCGAGAGTGAGCCCGGACAGTGCCGGAGGGAGAGCGCGGAAGCGCCAGTCGATCCGTTCGCCGCGCCCGGCTCGGACGGCGGCGGTGAGAGCGGCGTTGCTGTTCATCTGGGACCTCGGTTGCGTATCTTGCAACGGACGTTGCGCAAAATGCGTTGCATAGGTGTAGCATCCGGGTGGCCACAGGTCAACGGGGAAGGAACGTCAGTGACCAGCAGTCCGACAGCGTCGCCTGAAGTGCTCTGCATCGGCGAGTCGATGGCGTTGTTCGTGCCCGCCGAACCCGGCCCCCCGGACGAGGTGCGCACCTGGCTGCGCACCATCGGCGGCGCGGAGTCGAACGTCGCGTGCCACCTGCCCGCGCTCGGCGTGCGCAGCGGTTGGGTCAGCGCGGTCGGCGACGATCCGTTCGGCCGCGCGCTCGTCCGCGAGATCGCGTCGGCGGGCGTGGACGTGCGCGGCGTCGTCTTCGACCCGACGCGCCCGACCGGGCTGTACGTGAAGGAAAGCGGCGCGGGCGGCAGTCCGGTCCGCTACTACCGCTCGGGTTCCGCCGCCTCCGGCATGGGCCCGGAACTGATGTCCCGGCTGGACTTCTCCGGCGTTCGCGTGCTGCACCTCTCCGGGATCACGCCCGCGCTTTCCGGCAGCTGCCTCGCGCTCGTGCGCGCGCTGCTCGACCGTCCGCGCGGCGACCTGCTCGTGTCGTTCGACGTCAACCACCGCCCCGCGCTGTGGACCGGACGCGACCAGTCCGTTCTCGCCGAACTGGCCGGCAAGGCCGACCTGGTGCTGACCGGCGACGACGAAGCGGAGCGGGTGTGGGGCACCGGCGATCCGGTGCGGCTGCGCGAGCTTCTGCCTGGTCCGCGCACGCTGGTGGTCAAGCACGGGGAACGCGGCGCGACGCTCGTCGAGGGCTCGGCCGAACCGCTGTTCTCGCCCGCGCTCAGTGTCGACGTCGTCGAGCCGGTCGGCGCGGGCGACGCCTTCGCCGCCGGATTCCTGGCCGCGACTCTGCACGGCGCCGACCCGCTGACAAGGCTCCGGCGCGGTCACCTGCAAGCAGCCGCGACACTGTTGACTCAGGACGACGTCGGCGTGCCGCTCGCCGAGGCCGTCGTGACGAAACTGGTGCAGGCGGACGCCGACGGCTGGGGTTCGGTCCGGCTCACCGGAGAGGGAGTGGTTGCGACGTGAGCCAAAGTCTCGACCGCGCGCTGACGCTGCTGGGCGGTCTCGCCCGCGGCGGCAAGACGCTCGACGAGCTGGCCGAAGAGATCGGCGTGCACAAGACGACCGTGCTGCGGCTGCTGCGCACGCTCGAATCGCACCATTTCGTGCGGCGCGAAGGGGCCCGGCACTACCGGCTCGGCAGCGCGCTTTTCGACCTCGCCAACCAGGCGCTGGAAGACCGCGATGTCCGGCGCAGTTCGCACGAAGCGCTCGCCGGGCTGAACTCGCGCACCGGGCACACTGTGCACCTGGCGTCCTATGAGGACGGCGAGGTGGTGTACATCGACAAGTTCGAGGGACACCACGCGGTCCGGATGTACTCGCGGGTCGGCAAACGCGCGCCCCTGCACTGCACCGCGGTCGGCAAGGTGCTCGTGGCGGCGATGCCGCGGGCGAAACGCGAAGAGATCGCCCGTGCGATCGACTACGTCGTGCTCACCGCCAACACCATCACCACGCCCGAGGCGTACCTGGCCGAATTGGACCAGGTCGCTGAGCGCGGGTACGCGGTGGACAATGCCGAACACGAGGACTTCATCCACTGTATCTCCGCCCCGGTGCGCGGCGCGGGCGGCGAAGTGCTCGCCGCGGCGTCGATGTCGGTGCCGAAGGTGCTGCTGGACTACGACGGGCTGCTGGCGCTCGTGCCCGAGCTGCTGGCCGCCGCCGAAGAAGCTTCCGTCCACAGTGGATGGACGGGGAACGGAAAGGGGCAATGATGGGCAAGACGGCGATCACCAGCGAGAACGCGCCGAAGCCGCCGGCGAACTTCTCGCAGGCCGTCCGCAAGGGGAACATCCTCCAGGTCGCCGGCGCGGTCGCGTTCGACCCGGCCACGAACGAGATCGTCGGCGACGACGTCGTGAGCCAGACCCGGCAGGTGTTCAAGAACCTGACCGCGCTGCTCGAAGAAGCGGGCTCGAGCTTCGCGGACGCGGTGATGGTGCGCGTGTACCTCACCGACACCAGCCACTTCGCCGCGTTCAACGAGGTCTACAACGAACTGATCGGCGAAGCCCCGCACGCGGCCCGCACCACGGTGTACGTCGGGCTGCCCGCCGGGCTCCTGGTCGAGATCGACGTGCTCGCCGTGCTGGACTGAGCCGCACGGGTGCCCGGCCGCGGCCGGGCACCCGGTTCAGCCGAGCACGCTCGTGTACGCGTTGATCGCGGGCTGCCCGCCGAGGTGCGCGTACAGCACGTTCGAATCCTTCGCGATTTCGCCGGTGCGCACGAGATCGATCAGCCCGGCCATCGATTTCCCCTCGTACACCGGGTCGGTGATCATCCCCTCGAACCGCGCCGCGGTCCGGATCGCCTCCAGCGTCCGCTCATCCGGAATCCCGTACACCCCGGCGTGATACCGCTCGTCGAGTTCGGTTTCTGCAACCGGCCCGGTTCCGATCAGCGCCGCCGTGCTCTTCGCGATCCGGCCGATCTGCTCGCGCGTCTCCTCGGGCTTCGCCGACGCGTCGATCCCCAGGATCCGCCGCGGCTGCCCGCTGGCCGCCGCTCCGGCCAGCATCCCCGCCTGCGTGCTGCCGGTGACCGAGCAAACCACGACGGTGTCGAAGAAAACGCCGAGTTCGCGTTCCTGTTCTTCCAGTTCCAGCACCCAGTTCGCGAACCCGAGCCCGCCGAGCCGGTGGTCCGACGCCCCGGCCGGGATCGCGTACGGCGTGCCGCCGTTCGCCTCGACCTCCGCCAGCGCCTGCTCCCAGCTCTCCTTGAACCCGATGCCGAACCCGGCGTCGACGAGCCGGACGTCCGCGCCGAGGATCCGCGACAGCTGGATGTTGCCGACCTTGTCGTGCAGCGGATCGGCCCAGTCGACCCAGCTTTCCTGCACCAGCACGGCTTTCATCCCGGCCCGCGCCGCCGCGGCCGCGACCTGGCGCGTGTGGTTCGACTGCACGCCGCCGATCGAGACGAGGGTGTCCGCGCCCTTGGCGAGCGCGTCGGCGACGAGGTACTCGAGCTTGCGCGTCTTGTTGCCGCCGTAGGCGAGACCGGAGTTGAGGTCCTCGCGCTTGGCCCAGACGGCCGCGCCGCCGAGGTGCTCGGTGAGCCGCTCCAGCCGGTGCACCGGCGAAGGCCCGATCAGCAACGGGAAACGGGGAAAATCGGCCAGGCTCACGCTTCCTCCAGGAGGGCTTCGAGATCGGTCCAAATCGTTGCGGTGAGCTGCGCGGCGACGGCTTCGTCGCGGGCTTCGAACGCGGCGATGAGCTCTTCGTGCCGGGCGACCGAGCGGTGCGCGGGCAGCGAACTGAACCGCGCGTATTCGAGACGGCGCAGCAACGGCGTGTACCGGTCGAGCGTCGCCGCGACCGCCCGGTTCCCGTACGCGCGCACCGGAATCTCGTGCAATTCGTCGTCCGCTTCGATCGCCTTCCCGACGTCCCCCTCGGCGACGGCCGCGCGGAACCGTTCGTTGGCTTCGCGCATTTCCGCGATCTGCGCTTTCCCGAGCCGGGGGAGCGCTTCGCGCACGGCAAGCTCGTGCAACGCCCGCACGAGCCGGACCGCGTCGCGCACGTCGCCCGCGTCGAACTCGGCGACCCTCGTGTAACTCTGCGGCTTCGACACGACCAGCCGGTCCTCGGCCAGCCGCAGCAGCGCCTGCCGGACTGGAGCGCGGGAAAGCCCGAGCTGCTCGGCGAGGTCGGCGTCGCGCAGGGGAGTCCCCGGCGGGAGGCTGCCGTCGATGATGGCGTGCCGGATGCGCTCGTACGCCTCGTCGCGCAGCAGCGACCGGGAGACCTTGGGGAGTGCGCTCACATCTAACATGTTAGATGTCGGTTGTCGCGGGGGCAACGGCCCGGAACAACGTGATCCGCCGTCCGGTCGTGCGCGGGGAGAGGTTCGTGAGGGGATACTCGCGGATTCCCCTCACGGACTTTCCCGGGAGCGAGACAGCGGGGGCGGTGCCGCGCGGCTGAAGTGCATCGCCTCGGCGAACGCAGGCCGAGCTTTGCCGATCCCGTCTTGTCGGCCTCCGAAACGGCGAAGACCCGCCCGGCGATGCCGCGAGGCGGGTCTTCGGATGTCTCTGGGGAAGGCTTCCGGCTCAGTACACCGGCCCGGTGTACTTCTCGCCCGGCCCCTGGCCCGGCGGGTCCGGCACGACCGACGCCTCGCGGAACGCCTTCTGCAGCGACTGCAGCCCGTCGCGAAGGGGTCCGGCGTGCAGGCCGAGGTACTCCGCGGAGGCGGTCACGAGCCCGGCGAGCGCGGTGATGAGGCGGCGCGCCTCGTCGAGGTCGCGGTGCGGCGAGTTCTCCGGGTCGGCGTCGGCGAGGCCGAGGCGTTCGGCCCCCGCGGACAGAAGCATCACCGCGGCGCGGCTGATCACCTCGACGCTCGGGATCTCCTCGAGCCCGCGGTCGTCGGGGGAATACGGGGGCGGTGGCGAAGGTTGTTCAGACACGTCTGGTACCCTTCCACGTGCGACCAGCTCCCGAGCGATCGGGGGCGGCAAGTGGAGCCCCGCTCCCACCCGCGTCACCGCCTCAGGTGTCCGGGTCCGGTCTCGCCGAAGCAGTGGCTGCCGTCCGGGCAGCGTACCGCGGAGGCGAAGCGTTCGGCCGTCCGGCCGGGCGCGATCGGAGACAGAGCGGGCCCCGTGCACCGGCAGCAGCCGGCGACGGGGCCTGAATCGTGTGGGCACCAGGTCGAAGCGAGAAAACATCACTCGGACCAAGGAGGCCCCATCAGCTCCGAGACACGCATCAACGAACGCATCCGGGTGCCGGAAGTCCGGCTCGTCGGCCCCAACGGCGAGCAGGTCGGCATCGTCCGGATCGAGGATGCGCTGCGGCTTGCGCAGGAGGCGGACCTCGACCTCGTCGAGGTGGCCCCGCAGGCCCGCCCGCCCGTGGCCAAGCTCATGGACTTCGGCAAGTTCAAGTACGAGAGCGCCCAGAAGGCCCGCGAGTCCCGCCGCAACCAGCAGCTCACCGTCATCAAGGAACAGAAGCTGCGGCCGAAGATCGACCAGCACGACTACGAGACCAAGAAGGGTCACGTGTCGCGGTTCCTGGCGGCGGGCAACAAGGTCAAGGTCACGATCATGTTCCGCGGTCGCGAGCAGTCCCGGCCGGAGCTCGGTTTCCGGCTCCTGCAGAAGCTCGCCGACGACGTCACCGAGCTCGGCTTCGTGGAATCGTCGCCGAAGCAGGACGGACGCAACATGATCATGGTGCTGGCCCCGCACAAGAACGTGAAGCCGAAGGCCGTCAAGGCCGAACCGGCTCCCGAGGCGTAGCGCGCCCCGGCGCCGACCAGCACAGTCAGCGGCACACCGGGTTTTCCGGTGTGCCGCCGCACGGAAGAGGACGAACAACCATGCCGAAGATGAAGACGCACAAGGGCACGTCGAAGCGGGTCCGCATCACCGGTTCGGGCAAGCTGCGTCGCCAGAAGGCCGGCCGCCGCCACCTGATGGAGAAGAAGTCCAACCGCCTCACCCGTCGTCTCGAGGGCACCACCGAGGTCGCCCAGAACGACGTCAGCCGAGTGAAGCGCCTGCTCGGCCGCTGAGGCCCGCACCCTTTCCCGACCACCCCGGGGTCCTCGCACCCCCCGAATTCGACAGGATGGACCAGTGGCACGCGTCAAGCGGGCGGTCAACGCCCAGAAGAAGCGTCGCGCGACTCTCGAACTGGCCAGCGGTTACCGCGGCCAGCGTTCGCGGCTGTACCGCAAGGCCAAGGAGCAGACGCTCCACTCGCTCAACTACGCCTACCGCGACCGCCGCGCGCGCAAGGGTGACTTCCGCCAGCTGTGGATCACCCGCATCAACGCGGCCGCTCGCGCCAACGGCGTCACCTACAACCGGTTCATCCAGGGCCTGAAGGCCGCCGGCGTCGAGGTGGACCGCAAGATCCTCGCGGACCTCGCGGTCAACGACGCCGCCGCCTTCACCGCGCTCGCCGAGCTCGCCAAGGCGAACGTCACGACCGGCGAAGCGAAGTCGGCCTGACCGGCAGCATTTTCCGGCCCGGGGCGGATCCGTTCACCGAACGGACCCCCCGGGTCGTTGCCGCACGCAAACTGACCCGGCGCGCGGAACGGGAGAAAACCGGCCGCTTCCTGGCCGAAGGGGTCAACGCGGTCACCTCGGCCCTGTCCTGCGGGACGGTCCACGAACTCTTCGTGACCGAACGCGCCGCCGCCGCACACCCTGACCTGGTCGCCGCGGCCCCCCGCGTGTCGCCGATCACCGACCGCGCCGCAGCGGGCCTCTCGGAAACCGTGACGCCGCAAGGAATCATCGCGGTCTGCTCGCTGGTCGACCGTCCACTGGAGACAGTCCTCGCCTCGGCCCGGCTGGTAGTGGTCCTGGTCGACGTCGCCGAACCCGGCAACGCAGGCACCGTGATCCGCGTGGCCGACGCCGCCGGCGCCGACGCGGTAGTCCTGGCCGGCGACACCGTCGACCCGCACAACGGCAAAAGCGTCCGCGCCGCAGCCGGTTCGACGTTCCACGTCCCGCTGGCCCGCGCCCGCGACATCCCGGCAGTCCTGACCGCCCTGCGCTCGGCCGGCCTCCGCACACTCGCCGCGCACGGTTACGCCTCGACCTCGCTCGAGACCGTCCGCTTCGGAGACCCCGTGGCGTGGATCTTCGGCAACGAGGCGCACGGCCTGCCCGGGGACGTCCTCTCGTCGGTCGACGAAGCAGTCCGAATCCCGTTGTACGGCAAGGCGGAAAGCCTCAACCTGGCCACCGCCGCCGCGGTCTGCGTCTACACCGCGGCGATGGCCGCACACCGCTGACCGTGGCGGATCTCCGGCACGTCCACTGGATCGGCGGCGCCCCCGGCGCAGGCAAATCAACGATCGCCCGCCGCCTGGCCGCGCGCTACGGCTGGCACCACTACGCGACCGATGACGCCATGCGTGCCCACACCGCCCGCACGACCCCCGCCACAGCTCCGTACTTGCACGCCTTCCTGGCCATGGACATGGACGAACGCTGGGTCCGCCGCTCCCCGGACGTCATGCTGGAGACCTTCCACTGGTTCCGCGGCGAGGCTTTCGAGCTGATCGTCGAAGACCTCCTCGCCCTGTCGCCGACCCCCTGCGTCGTCGACGGCTTCCGGCTGCTGCCCGACCTCGTGCGCCCCCTGCTGGACGCCCCGGAACAGGCCGTCTGGCTGCTCCCGACACCCGAGTTCCGCCAGGCGGCTATCGAAGGCCGGAGCGCACCGGGGGAGAATTTCGTCTGGCGCACAAGCGATCCGGCACGAGCGACCCGGAACCTGGCCGAACGGGACCGCATGTTCACGAACCGCCTCCGGGCGGACACCGCGCGCCTCGGACTGCGGGCGATCGAGGTCGACCTCCCGACGACGGAAGAGGATCTTCTCCGCCAGGTGACGAGCTTCTTCCGTCTTTGATCCGGACGGCTTGGCTGGCTGTCGGCGCTCGCGGGCGAGCTGCTTTGCCTCGCCGGCAGTAATTCTCGCGTTGGCTGTGAACGATCTGCCGGGTTGAGTTTTCCTGCCAGGACTCGATAGCTCCGGTGGTCTGCGAGCAACCCGTCGGGGAGGTGCCACGATGCCAGTGACTCCCGCGCTGTCCCGCGGTCTGTCTCGCTGCCAAGCGCCTGGCGTCGGGGTCTGTCTCGCTGCCGGGCGCCTGGCCTCGTTGTCTGTCTCGTCGCCAGGCGCTCGGCTTCTGGGGCTGTCTCGCTGTCAGGTGCGCGATCTCTTAGTCTGTCGCGCTCCGATGCATTGACGCCTCGCCAACGCTCGCCGCACGCTCCGCGTGCGAGAGCCTTGCCGGTACCTGCCACGTCGTCAGCTGCCGTGCTGTCTCCGGGACCTGTGCACCGTCTGCTCTCCACGACTCTGCGCCTTCCCGCCTGGCTGGCGCGTCCTGTTCTCCGCGAGGCTGCCGCGTCGCTGCCGATGCTCCCCGGGGCGTTGCGGCCGTGCTCGCCATCGCTGCAGCCCTCTGCGTCTTCTGCCGGGAACCAGACAAGCGTCTTCTGTCGAAACCTGCCAAGCGCCTTCTGCCGGGAACTGCTGAGCGCTCGGTCGCGGCACCGAGCCGCATCGCCAGCTACGCCTCGACGATCGGACGCAAGCCGCGCCGCGCTTCCGGACCGGCAGCCTCGCTCTTCCTATTCGCGGCGCGGATCACTCCCGGAACCCCGCCCGACCGAGCCGCTCCGCAGCCACCCGGGAGGGCGGCCGGGGCAAGCCGGTCGAGGGGTGGGTCTCACCTGATTCGCTGACCTCCGTTCGGGTCCCGTGCGACGGTCCGTCGTGATCACGGGGCGGATCCGGCGCGGCCGCTCCGGAAGCGGAGGGTGAGCGGCCGGGCCCGGCGCCCGATCCCCTAGACTGAGCTGCCCGATGTGCACGTGCGGCGGCATGCCCGCGTGCCGCCGACAACACCAGTCCCAGCGGACGCCGAGGAGTCATGTCCGGAGCCACAGAACAGCCGGTCGACGTGCTCGCACCGGAGACCCTGCGCGCGGCGATCAAGGCGGCTGAGGACGCCTTCGCCGGCGCGGCCGACCTGGACGCGCTCGCCGCCGTCAAACCGGCCCACCTTGGGGACCAGTCGCCGGTGCTGCTCGCGCGCCGGGAAATCGCCGCGCTGCCGAAGCAGGAGAAAGCCGACGCGGGCAAGCGCGTCAACGAGGCCCGCCAGGCGGTGCAGTCCGCGTTCGACGCGCGGCGTGCGGCGCTGCAGGCCGAGCGCGACGAGCGCGTGCTTCGCGAGGAGGCCGTCGACGTCACGCTGCCGTGGGACCAGGTCCCGCGCGGCGCCCGGCACCCGATCAGCACGCTGTCCGAGCGCATCGCCGACGTCTTCGTCGCCATGGGCTACGAGGTCGCCGAAGGCCCCGAGCTCGAGGCGGAGTGGTTCAACTTCGACGCGCTCAACTTCGGCAAGGACCACCCGGCGCGCCAGCTGCAGGACACGTTCTACGTCGGCGAGGAAGGCTCCGGCCTGGTGCTGCGCACGCACACCTCGCCGGTGCAGGCCCGCAGCCTGCTGCACCGCGACCTGCCGGTGTACGTCGTGTGCCCGGGCCGCACCTACCGCACCGACGAGCTCGACTCCACGCACACGCCGGTGTTCACCCAGGTCGAGGGCCTCGCCGTCGACAAGGGCCTCACCATGGCGCACCTCAAGGGCACGCTCGACGCGTTCGCCCGCGCGATGTTTGGCGAGAGCTCCACCACGCGGCTGCGCCCGCACTTCTTCCCGTTCACTGAGCCGTCGGCGGAGGTCGACGTCTGGTTCGAGGAGAAGAAGGGCGGTCCCGGCTGGGTCGAATGGGGCGGCTGCGGCATGGTCAACCCGAACGTCCTGCGCGCGTGCGGCGTCGACCCCGAGGTGTACTCCGGCTTCGCGTTCGGCATGGGCATCGAGCGGACCCTGCAGTTCCGCAACGGCATCCCGGACATGCGCGACATGGTCGAAGGCGACGTCCGGTTCACCCTTCCCTTCGGAACGGAGGCGTAGTGCGAGTCCCGGTGAGCTGGCTGACCGAGCATCTCGAGGTGGATGCCGACGTCACGCCGCAGGACCTGGCCGACGCCTTCGTGCGGATCGGGATCGAGGTCGACGAGCTGAGCGAGCTCGGCCCGGTGACCGGCCCGCTCGTGGTCGGCCGCGTCGCGGAGATCGAGGAGCTGACCGGCTTCAAGAAGCCGGTGCGGTTCTGCCGCGTCGAGGTCGGCGAGGAACCCGACCCGGAGCCCGACGACGCGGAACTGTCCGAAGAGGACGACGACGAGGACGACGGCCCGCTCGAGAACGAGGGCCCGCACGGCATCAAGACGCGCGGCATCGTGTGCGGCGCGAGCAACTTCGCCGAGGGCGACCTCGTCGTGGTCGCGCTGCCCGGCGTGGTCCTGCCGGGCGACTTCGAGATCGCCGCTCGCAAGACCTACGGCAAGGTCAGCGACGGCATGATCTGCTCGGCGGCCGAACTCGGCCTCGGCGACGACCACAGCGGCATCCTCGTGCTCCCGCCGGGCACGGCGAGCCCCGGCGACGACGCGAAGGACCTGCTCGGCCTCGACGACACCGTCATCGAGGTCACGCCGACGCCGGATCGCGGCTACGCGCTGTCGATCCGCGGCCTGGCGCGCGAACTGTCGAACGCGCTCGACGTGCCGTTCGGCGACCCGGCGATGCTCGACAACTTCCCGGAAGCCGAGGGCGAGGCGTGGCCGGTCCGGGTCGAGGACCCCGAGGGCTGCCCGCGGTTCGTGCTGCGCCGCGTCACCGGTCTCGACGCGACCGCGCCGACGCCGTGGCGGATCCGCCGCAGGCTGATGCTGGCCGGCATCCGGTCCATCTCCCTCGCGGTCGACGTCACCAACTACGTGATGCTCGAACTCGGCCACCCGCTGCACGCGTTCGCGACCGGCTCCATCCAGGGCGACCTGGTGGTCCGCCGCGCGAAGGCGGGGGAGAAGCTCACCACCCTCGACGACGTCGAGCGCACCCTCGACGCGGACGACATCGTGATCGCCGACGACAGCGGCGTCATCTCCCTCGCCGGCACGATGGGCGGCGCCAGCACGGAGATCACGCCGGAGAGCACTGACGTGCTTCTCGAAGCGGCGCACTGGAACCCGGCGTCGATCAGCCGCACCGCGCGCCGGCACAAGCTGTTCTCCGAGGCGGCGAAGCGCTTCGAGCGCTACACCGACCCGGCGCTGTGCGCGGCCGCGGTGGAACTCGCCGCACGGCTGCTGCGCCAGTACGGCGACGGCGCGATCCGCCCGGGCCGCACCGATGTCGGCGGCGTCGCGCCGCACGCACCGGTGACCATGCCGATCAACCTGCCCGACCAGGTCGCCGGCGTCCGTTACGAACGCGGCGTCACGGTGCGGCGGCTCGGCCAGATCGGCTGCAAGGTCCAGCTCAGCACGAGCGACCAGGGCGTCGGCCTGGTCACCGCGACCCCGCCGAGCTGGCGCGGCGATCTCGTGCAGCCCGCCGACCTCGTCGAGGAGGTCCTGCGGCTCGAGGGCTACGACAGCATCCCGTCGGTCCTGCCCGCCGCGCCCGCCGGCCGCGGTCTCACCGACGCCCAGCGCCGCCGCCGCGCGGTGTCCGGCGCGCTCGCCGAGGCCGGCTACGTCGAGGTGCGCCCGTTCCCGTTCATCGGCGACGCGGTGTGGGACGCCTTCGGCCTTCCCGAGGACGACATCCGCCGCACGACGGTGCGCGTGCAGAACCCGCTCGAAGCCGACCACGACCGGATGGCGACCACCCTCCTGCCCGGCCTGCTGGAGACGTTGCAGCGCAACGTTTCCCGCGGCCTGAAGGACGTGTCGCTGTTCCACGTCGGCCAGGTCGTGCTGCCGAAGCCGAACCAGCTCAAGGTCCCGGACCTCGGCGTCGAGCACCGCCCGAGCGACGAGGACCTCGCCGTGCTGGAGGCCGCCGTGCCCGCGCAGCCGGTGCACGTCGCCGTCGTCCTCAGCGGCCAGCGCCCGCGCGCCGGCTGGTGGGGCAAGGGCGAGCAGGCGGGCTGGGCCGACGCCGTGCAGGCCGCACGTCTCGTGGCCGAGGCCGCCGGCGTGCAGCTCACCGTGCAGGCCGCCGACCTGCTGCCGTGGCACCCGGGCCGCTGCGCCCAGCTGCGCGTGGGCGACTGGCCGGTCGGCCACGCGGGCGAACTGCACCCGAAGGTCGTCGAGGCCCTCGGCCTGCCGCCGCGCACGGTCGCCATGGAACTCGACCTGGACGCGATCCCGCTGCCCGACTCCCGTCCGGCGCCCAGCATCTCGGCCTACCCGCCGGTGCTGCTGGACGTCGCTCTGGTCGCCGGCACGGACGTCCCGTCCGCCGACCTCGCCGACGTGCTCCGCGAAGGTGCGGGCGAACTGCTCGAGGAGATCACTCTCTTCGACGTCTACGCCGGCGAGCAGCTCGGCGAAGGCAAGCGTTCCCTGGCGTACAAGCTCCGCTTCCGCGCCGCGGACCGCACCTTGACCGTCGACGAGGCCACCAAGGCCCGCGACGCCGCGGTCGCCGCCGCTGGCGAGCGCTTCGGAGCGACGCTCCGCGCCTGATCCGACGCTGTCCCCGCCCCGCGCTCCGGCCACCGGCCGGTCAGCCGGGGCGGGGGAGCGCTGGTGTCATGGCACCCTCCTTTCCTTTTGCTCGAACGGTTCCGCTTCACCTGAGGTGCTTCGTCGCCTCCCGTGCGGACAGCGGGGACAGCCCCGGGTGCGCCCGGACGAACGCGCGGACCCACTCCGGTTCGGCACGGGCATGATCCCGCAACGCCCAGCCGATTCCCTTGCGCAGAAAGAAATCCCGATCGTCGAGGTTCGCCTCGATCGCGTCGGCGAGCAGCTTCTGGTCCACCTCGCCCTTCGCGCTGACCTGACAGATCACCGCCGTTCGCCGGCGCCAGCGATCAGCGTCTGTCATCCAGCGGCGCAGAACGGGCGTGACCGCCGCCCGGTGCTCGCGCAGGATCGGCCCGACCCGGCGGATCGCGACCTCGTCGACGTGGTCCCACCACGCCCCGGTGACGATCAGCTCGTCGTACATGTCCAGCAGTTCCGGGTCCTGCCACTGCCGATAGGCGCGGTGCCCGGAGAGATCGATCGCCGCGTACCGCTCCTCGCGGTACTCCGCTTGCCGCCACAACGCGAGCACGGTCTCGGTGTACGTCACCCGATCGGGCAGAACATACTTGGCCAGGACCGTCTTCATGAGCTTGCCGCGCGGCGGTTTCGGCACCCCGCGAAACGGCATCGCGGACTTCATGTACGCCTGCATTTCCGGTGCTTTGACCGGGTCCGCCAGCTCGGCCAGCCCGGTTCGCACCGCCGTGATCAACGCTTTGCCCGCATCCATCGAGGGCCACCTCCGTCGTCTCGGATCCCGACGATCGGGGGACAGCACGGCTCGTGTCGGGAAACGAGATTCTGCCGTGCAGCCGGTAGCTTCGACGAGCCCTGGTTGCCGTCGGACGCAAAGGACCACTGTGAGGAAAATCGTCACCGCGCTGGCCGCCGCCGCTGTCGCGGCCGGAACGCTGGCTGTCGCACCCGCCGCCACCGCGGTGCAGCCCGACGGGCCGGGCTACGCACCGCCGCCGATCAAGTGGGGACCGTGTTCCGCACCAGGCCTCGCCAAGGCGGGAGCCGAATGCGGATTCCTGGCGGTCCCGATGGATTACGCGCAGCCGTCGGGCGAGACGGTGCAGATCGCCGTCTCCCGGGTGAAGCACAAGACCGCGAAGTTCCAGGGCGTGCTGCTGGTGAACCCGGGCGGGCCGGGAGGTTCGGGGCTCGGCCTTTCGGTGCTGGGCCGGAACGTGCCCAAACACGCCGGCGACAGCTACGACTGGATCGGCTTCGATCCCCGCGGCGTCGGCTCCAGCAAACCGGCTCTCACGTGCGACGGGAACTACTTCGCTCCTGCCCGTCCGGCTTACGTGCCGAAGACCCCGCAACCGGAGACCGCCTGGCGGGCACGTACGAAGGGCTACGCCGAGGCCTGCGCGAAGAACGGCCCGCTGCTCGAACACATCAAGACCACTGACGTCGCGCAGGACATGGAAAGCCTCCGCAAGGCGCTGGGCCAAAAGCAGATCAACTACTACGGCTTCTCGTACGGCACGTACCTCGGGCAGGTGTACAGCACGCTGTACCCGGACCGCATGCGCCGGATGGTGCTCGACGGGAACGTCGACCCGCGCAAGGTCTGGTACGACGCCAACCTGGACCAGGACGTCGCCTTCGACCGCAACATCAAGATCTACTTCGACTGGCTCGCGAAGTACGACAACGTCTACCACCTCGGCAAGACCGGCTCGGCCGTCGAGCAGCTCTGGTACGCGCAGCAGCGGAAGCTCGACCGCGCCCCGGCGGGCGGCGTGATCGGCGGCGACGAGTGGACCGACGTCTTCCTCCAGGCCGGCTACTACGTGTTCGGCTGGGAAGACATGGCCAAGGCGTTCGACGGATGGGTGCACCGGGGCGACTGGCAGACGCTGAAAGCGTTGTACGACAAGTCGAACGCGCCCGGCGACGACAACGGCTACGCGGTTTACAACGCGGTGCAGTGCACCGATGCGCAGTGGCCGCAGGACTGGGACCGCTGGCGCCGCGACGCCTGGGCCACCCACACCCGCGCGCCTTTCGAGACCTGGAGCAACACCTGGTACAACGCGACCTGCCTGAACTGGCCCGCTAAGCCGGGCAAGCCGGTGGACATCGACGGGTCGAAGGCGAGCGGTGCGCTGCTGATCAGCGAGGAACTCGACGCGGCCACGCCGTACTCGGGCAGCCTCGAAGTGCGCAAGCGCTACCCGCGTTCGAGCCTCGTCAGCGCGCCCGGCGGGACGACGCACGCCGGATCGCTGTCCGGGGTTTCGTGCGTGGACGACAAGGTCGCCGACTACCTCGCCACCGGCGCCTTGCCGAAGCGGGTGCGAGACGACCGGTCCGACGTCCAGTGTGCCGCGGTGCCGCAGCCGGTTCCGTCTCCGGTCGCCTCCGGCGCACAGCAGAAGGCCGATGCCGCGGCGAAGGCCGCGGCGGAGGAGAAGCAGAGCCTGCTTGCCGGGTTGCTGCGCTTCTGAGTCGTTCTTCGCGGTGCCCCGGTCTGGTCTGCCAGGCCGGGGCATTGTTCTTTTCCGCTGGTCCACCGAACCCCCTCGGTTGTTTTTCGGGTCGCCGGGGACGCTACGGCGGGGGTCTGACAATTTCGGAACGCAGTCACCCGATCGCATTAAGTGATCGAAAATTGTCGGGGGTGGCGGATACCTTCGCGGCCATGACGATCATTCAGGAGCACCGGACCGAGGTCCGGTCAGGAGATGTCCAGTACCAAGTCGCCGTCGTCACCCGCAGCGAGGACGGCGAGCCCGAGCGAGTCACCGTCACGGTCGGCGGCGAACGGCCGGACGGCGAACCCGTCGTCGAGGGCAGGCTCGAACTCGACGTGACGTCCGTGGCGACTGTCGCGGAGCTGCTCGACACGAGCCTGCGCACCTTCGCGGGCGGCGGCGCGCGGCGAAGATCGCGCGGACGCCCGGCCCAGCAGGGCAGGCCGTGGACCGACGAGATGGACGCGGACCTGGAAGCCCGCTGGCTCGCCGGGGACTCGGTGACCGCCCTGGCCCGCCATTTCGCGCGGACGCCCGGCGGTATCCGGGCGCGTTTGCCGAGGGTTGGCTGCGATCCGGAGCATCCGGGAAATCATCTGCCGACGCCGCCGAGTCTCCGCGAAGCGGAGGAAGGAGCGGACTGACGAGTGCCCGCCGGGTTCGCATGCCGAGGCGGGCCCGGCGTGGCGGTGGCTGCCTGTCGGACCGGGGCTTGGGATCCGGGCGAGCGGCAGGTGCCGGACTGGCGGCTTGGGTCTTGGAGCGGGCGGCGTGTGTGGGCTTAATGGCGTGCGGGACCTGCGGCATGGGGTTTCCAGGGCGAGCGGCGTGTGTACGGGGCTCGAGGCTTGGCTCCGGGACGAGCGGCGGGTTCGGACTTGCGGCTTGGACCCCTGAGCAGACGGCGTGCGCGAGGCTGGTGGCGTGCGTGCTGGGCCGGGGTTTGGGTTCCGGGCGGGCGGCGTGCGCGGGCCGGTGGCGTACGTGCGGGACTTGCGGCTTGAGCTGCGGGGCTAGCGGCGCGCGCTGAACTAGTGGCGTGTGTGCAGGACCGGTGGCTCAGATGTCAGGCAGGCGGTATGCGAGCTGGTCGGACTGGTTGACAGAGGCGGGTTTCGGGCGGCCGGACGATCCGCGTTGCCGAGTGGTCCAGGGAAGCCGAACGGTGGTCGGTGCTGGGCGGCTCGGCTGGCTTCGGAGCTCGAACGGACCGGTCGATCCCACGGGCTGGCTGGTGCCCACCTGGTGCTCGCCCGGTGGTCGGCTCGCCCGGTCATCGAACGGCCTGCGCCGCCCGAACAAGCCGTGCGGCCGGTTCGTGCAGCCGACGAGTCCGCCTGGCCGGGTGACGCGGTCGTGCGCGCGGGCCAAGGAGCCATTGCTCGCGGCAGGGCGGAGATCCTGCCGCCTCGGGCCACGTCGGCGCAGCGTCGATCAAGGCCGGATCCGGCCTGCCGCGGCGGGCGGAAAACGCCTGGAGAACGGACGAAATCCACGGAAGTCCTGGGGAGGGGACGACCAGGGTGAGCAAACCCTCTTTGTTTGAGCTTGCACGCTCGTGCATAATCATTCGTATGACGGTGAAGATCGCGGTAGCCGGTGCCAGCGGGTACGCGGGCGGCGAACTGCTGCGCCTGCTCCTGACCCATCCCGAGGTCGAGATCGGCGCTCTCACAGCGGCGAGCAGCGCGGGGACGACGCTGGGCACGCATCAGCCGCACCTCGTTCCGCTGGCCGGGCGGGTGCTGCTCGAGACGAACGCGGAGACGCTCGCGGGCCACGACGTCGTGTTCCTTGCTCTGCCGCACGGCCACTCGGCCGAGATCGCGGCGCAGCTCGGGCCGGACGTGCTCGTGGTCGACCTCGGGGCCGACCATCGGCTCGCGGACGCGGGGGACTGGCGACGGTGGTACTCCGGCGAGCACGCGGGGCAGTGGCCCTACGGGATGCCTGAGCTGCCCGGCGCGCGCGAGAAGCTCGTGGGGACCAAGAGGATCGCGGTTCCGGGCTGCTTCCCGACCGGCGGGTCGCTCGCGTTGGCCCCCGCGTTGGCGGCCGGGCTGATCGAGCCCGCGGTCACCGTGGTGTCGGTGACGGGGACGTCCGGCGCGGGCAAGAGCCTGAAGCCGAACCTGCTCGGGTCCGAGGTCATGGGCAACGCGAGTGCGTACGGCGTCGCCGGGGCGCATCGGCACACGCCGGAGTTCGTGCAGAACCTCTCCGGAGCGGCGGGCAAGCCGGTGACCGTTTCCTTCACGCCGGTGCTCGCGCCGATGCCGCGCGGCATTCTCACGACGGCGAGCGCTCAGCTCGTGGGCGACGTCGACGAGGCCGCCGCGCGCGCGGTCTACGAGAAGGCTTACCACGCCGAGCCGTTCGTCCAGGTTCTGCCCGAAGGAACCTGGCCGACGACCGCCGCCACGGTCGGCTCGAACAACGTCCAGCTCCAGCTCGGGATCGACGCCGACGCGGGCAGGCTGGTCGTCGTCACGTCGATCGACAACCTCACCAAGGGAACCGCGGGCGGTGCCGTCCAGTCGATGAACCTGGCACTCGGTTTCCCCGAGGCCACCGGACTTTCCACCGTGGGAGTGGCACCGTGACCGTCACCGGACCGAAGGGTTTCCGCGCCGCGGGCGTGGCCGCCGGGATCAAAGCCTCCGGCGCGCTCGACCTCGCGCTGGTCGTCAACGACGGCCCGCTCGACGTCGCGGCGGGCGTGTTCACCCGGAACGTGATCAAGGCCGCGCCGGTGCTGTGGTCGCAGGAAGTGCTGAAGCAGCAGAAGCTGAAGGCCGTCGTGCTCAACTCCGGCGGGGCGAACGCGGCCACCGGGCCGGGCGGGTTCCAGGACACGCACGCCACCGCGGAGAAGGTCGCCGAAGTACTGGGCGCCGGGGCGATCGAGGTCGCGGTGTGTTCCACCGGCCTGATCGGCGAGCGGCTGCCGATGCCCGCCGTTCTGTCCGGTGTGGACAGTGCGGTCAAGGCGCTGGACGCCGGCCCGGAAGCGGCGCTCAACGCGGCTACCGGCGTCATGACCACCGACACCAAGCCGAAGCAGGCGTTCGCCCGGCACGAATCCGGGTGGAGCGTCGGCGGATTCGCCAAGGGCGCGGGGATGCTCGCGCCGAACCTGGCGACGATGCTGTCCGTGCTGACCACGGATGCCGTGGCGGACAAGGAAACTCTCGACCGTGCGCTGCGCGCCGCCACGCACGTCACGTTCGATCGGCTCGACGTGGACGGCGGGACCTCGACCAACGACACTGTGCTCGTGCTCGCCTCGGGCGCGAGCGGGGTGGAGCCGACCGAAGCCGAGCTGACCGAACTGCTCACCAAGGTCAGCCACGACCTGGTGCTGCAACTGCGCGCCGATTCCGAAGGCGCCACCAAGGATGTCGACGTCACGGTGAAGGGCGCCGCGTCCGAAGCCGACGCGATCGTGGTGGCTCGGACGATCGCCGAGGACAACCTGGTCAAGACCGCCTTGTTCGGCTCCGACCCCAACTGGGGCCGGATCGCGATGGCGCTAGGCCGCGCACCGGCGCGGATCGACCCGGAAACGGTGTCGATCGCGATCAACGGCGTCACGTTGTTCGCGGGCGGCACGACGGCTGAGGATCGGTCGGCGGCCGACCTGTCCGGGCGGGCCATCGAGGTCGTCGTGGATCTCGGCGTCGGTTCAGATGAGGCCACGATCTACACCACGGACCTCTCGCACGCGTACGTCGAAGAGAACAGCGCGTACTCGTCATGACCGATACCGGAAGGCTCGTCTCCGCGGACGAACGGCTCGCCAGCGCGGCCGAAAAGGCCGGGGTGCTGATCGAAGCGCTGCCGTGGCTGCAACGGTTCAACGGCGCGACCGTCGTGGTCAAGTACGGCGGCAACGCGATGATCGACGATCAGCTGAAGGCCGCGTTCGCCGAGGACATGGTGTTCCTGCGGCTGGCCGGGCTGCACCCGGTGGTCGTGCACGGCGGCGGCCCGCAGATCAGCGCGATGCTGTCCCGGCTCGGCGTGCCGGGGGAGTTCAAGGGCGGGCTGCGCGTCACCACGCCGGAAACCATGGACATAGTGCGCATGGTGCTGGTCGGGCAGGTGAGCCGCGAGCTGGTCGGCCTGATCAACGCGCACGGCCCGTACGCGGTCGGCATTTCCGGCGAGGACGCGCGGCTGTTCACCGCCGAGCGCAAACAGGCCACTGTGGACGGTGAGCAGGTGGACATCGGCCTCGTGGGCGAGGTCGCCGCGGTGAACCCGGACGCGGTGCTCGACATCGTGAACGCCGGGCGCATCCCGGTGGTGTCCACGGTGGCCCCCGACGTCGACGGCGTGGTGCACAACGTCAACGCCGACACCGCCGCGGGCGCGCTCGCCGCGGCGCTCGGCGCGGAAAAGCTCGTCGTGCTCACCGACGTCGAAGGCCTTTACGCCAACTGGCCGGACCGGTCGTCGCTGATCGACCGGATCCCCGTCGACCGTCTCGAACGCATGCTGCCCGGCCTGGCCAACGGCATGATCCCGAAGATGGAGGCGTGCGTGCGCGCGGTGCGCGGAGGCGTGCGCGGCGCCCACGTCATCGACGGCAGGCTCGCCCATTCGGTGCTGCTCGAGGTCTTCACCTCGCGCGGCATCGGCACCATGGTGCTGCCCGAGGCAGCGCCTCCCGGAACGGAGCACGCGTGACTACCCTCAAGTCCAATGCGGACGGCCAGCAGCACTGGCAGTCGGCCGTCATGGACAACTACGGAACCCCCGGCCTGACTCTGGTGCGCGGCGAAGGCGCGCGAGTGTGGGACGCGGACGGCGCCGAGTACGTCGACCTCGTCGGCGGCATCGCGGTGAACGCGCTCGGCCACGCGCACCCGGAGGTGGTGCGCGCGGTCACCGAGCAGATTTCGAAGCTGGGGCACACGTCGAACCTGTACGTGAACCCGGTCGCGGTCGAACTCGCCGAAACGCTGCTCGACGTCGCGGGCCTGAACGGGCAAGGAAAAGTCCTGTTCGTCAACTCCGGCGCGGAGGCGAACGAGGCCGCGCTGAAGATCACCCGGCTCACCGGCCGCAGCAAGATCGTCGCGGCCGAGGGCGCGTTCCACGGCCGCACCATGGGCGCGCTGTCGCTCACCGGGCAGCCGTCGAAGCGCGAGGCGTTCGAGCCGTTGGTTCCTGGCGTCACGCATGTTCCCTACGGCGACGTCGAAGCGTTGCGGGCCGCCGTGGACGGCGAGACCGCCGCGGTCTTCCTGGAGCCGGTGCTCGGCGAAGCCGGGGTGATCCCGGCTCCGGACGGCTACCTGCACGCGGCGCGCGAGATCACCAAGGCCGCCGGCGCGCTGCTCGTGCTCGACGAGGTGCAGACCGGGATCGGCAGGCTCGGCACCTGGTTCGGCTTCCAGCAGGCCGGGATCGTGCCGGACGTGATCACGCTCGCGAAGGGCCTCGGCGGCGGGCTTCCGCTCGGCGCGGTGATCGGCGTCGGCGCGGCGGGCGACCTGCTGAAGCCGGGCCAGCACGGCACGACCTTCGGCGGCAACCCGGTGTGCTGCGCGGCCGGGCTGGCCGTACTGCGCACGATCGTCCGGGACGACCTGCTCGACCACGTCTCCGCGCTCGGCAAGGACCTCGCCGCGGGAGCCGAGGCGCTCGGGCACCCGCTCGTGTCCGGGGTCCGCGGCGCGGGGCTGCTGCTCGGCATCGGCCTCCGGAAACCGGTTTCCGCGGCGGTCGCGAAGGCCGCGCAGGAGGCGGGATACCTCGTCAACCCGGTCGCCCCGGACACGGTCCGGCTCGCCCCGCCGCTCGTGCTCGACGAGCAGCAGGCGCACGGCTTCCTCGCCGCCCTCCCGGGCGCGCTCGACTCCACCACCACGAAGGAATCCGACTGATGCCTCGCCACTTCCTCCGCGACGACGACGTCACCCCCGCCGAGCAGGCCGCTCTGCTCGACCTGGCCGACCAGCTGAAGGCCGATCCGCTCGGCACGAAGGCACTCGCCGGCGCCACGGTGGCCGCGATCTTCGAGAAGAACTCCACCCGCACCCGGTTCTCGTTCGAGGTCGGCATCAGCCAGCTCGGCGGGCATCCGGTGATCGTCGACGGCCGTTCGATGCAGCTCGGCCGCGAGGAGACCATCGAGGACACCTCGCGCGTGCTGTCCCGTTACGTCGACGCCGTCGTGTGGCGCACCTTCGCGCAGAAGCGCATCGACTCGATGGCGTCGGTCGCGTCGATCCCGATCGTGAACGCGCTCACCGACGAGTTCCACCCGTGCCAGGTGCTCACGGACCTGATGACCATCCGCGAGCGCAAGGGCAAGCTCGCCGGCCTCACGCTCACCTACCTCGGCGACGGCGCCAACAACATGGCGCATTCGCTGCTGCTCGGCGGCACCACGGCCGGGATGAACGTGCGCGTCGTGTCGCCGGAGGGGTTCCAGCCCGACCAGCAGGTGATGCTCGACGCCAAGCAGCGCGGCACCGAAACCGGCGGCAGCGCGACCGTCTGCACCGACGCGCACGAGGCCGTCGACGGCTCGGACGTGCTGGTCACCGACACCTGGACGTCGATGGGCCAGGAGAACGACGGTCTCGACCGGGTCGGCCCGTTCCGCGCGCTGCAGATCAACGCCGAGCTGCTGAAGCGCGCCGCGGACGAGGCGATCGTGCTGCACTGCCTGCCCGCGCACCGCGGCTGGGAGATCACCGACGAGGTGCTCGACGGCCCGGCCAGCGCGGTCTGGGACGAGGCGGAGAACCGGCTGCACGCGCAGAAGGCCCTGCTGGTCTGGCTGTTCGGGCAGAACGGCCGATGACCAGCAGCCGGGTCGGGCGCCAGGCGCGGATCACCGAGCTGGTGTCCACGATGGCCATCCGCAGCCAGACGGAGCTCGCGCGGCTGCTCGCCGCCGAGGGGATCGACGTCACTCAGGCGACGCTGTCGCGCGACCTCGACGAACTCGGCGCGATCAAGCTGCGCGGGGCCGACTCGGGCGCGCCGGTCTATGTCATCCCTGAGGACGGCAGTCCGGTTCGCGGTGTTCAGGGCGGCACCTCGCGGCTGTCCCGGCTGCTCGCCGAACTGCTGGTGTCGGCGGATTCGTCGGGCAACCTCACCGTGCTGCGCACGCCGCCGGGCGCCGCGCAGTTCCTCGCGAGCGCGATCGACCGGGCCGCGCTGGAGGAGGTCGTCGGGTCCATCGCGGGCGACGACACAGTCGCGGTGATCGCGCGCGAACCGCTCACCGGACGAGACCTCGCCGAGCGGTTCACCGCGCTCGCCCAAGGTTCGGCGGAAGGAACCGAGCCGTGACCCGGCGGGTCGTGCTCGCCTATCCGGGCGGGCACGGCTCCGCAGCCGCGCTGGAACTCCTTGCGGGACAAAGCGAAGTGGTCGCGGTCGCGGCGGATTTCGGGGCGGGCGACGTCGATTTGTGCGCGCTCCGGCAGCAGGCGACGGCCGGCGGAGCCGCCGAAATCGTGGTCGCGGACGTTCGCGAGGAATTCGCGAACGGCTACTGTTTGCTTGCGCTGCAAGCGAATGCGCTGATCCTCGACCGGCGCCCGCTGGTCGAAACGCTGGCTCGGCCGCTGCTGGCGAGCCGGCTCGTCTCGACCGCGAGGGACCGGAGCGCGTCCGCCGTCGCCCACGGCGGCGGAGACGCGTTGTCCAGCATGATCGCGACGCTCGCGCCGGACATCGAGATCGTCGGACTCGACGTTCGAGCCGGGCAGGATCTGTCGACGAGCCGGACTTTGTGGGGCCGGGCCGCGACGTCGGGCTACCGCTGTACCGAGGACGCGGTGGTGAACCTCGGCATGCCGGACGAGGTCGTCGTCACCTTCGAGCAGGGCGTGCCGGTCGCGGTCGACGGCGAGACGGTCAGCCTGGCCGAGGCGGTGCAGCGGCTCGGCCACCGGGCCGGAGCGCACGGTATCGGCCGGTTCGAATTGGCGGACAGCTACGACGCGCCGGGCGCGGCGGTTCTGGTCGCCGCGCATCAGGAGCTGGAATCAGTCACGCTCGACCGTGATCTGGCGAGGTTCAAACGCGGCGTCGACCGCCGGTGGGCCGAACTGGTCCACGACGGATTGTGGTTCTCTCCGCTGCGCGAGCCGCTGGACGCGTTCGTCCGGCGGGCGCAGGAGCGCGTGTCCGGCGAGGTGCGGCTGGTGCTGCACGCGGGCAGCGCGACCGTCGCCGGCCTCCCCGGGAGGCGGCTTCGCCCGGTCGGACGGCGGCACCGTCGCGCGACCGGGCAGACTCCGCTGGGAAACACCCAGCATCCGAGCACCCAGGCGTCCTGAGACGCCGGACGAGAGAGGCAGAACGTGAGCGGGAAAGACCAGCCGGTGCAGCTGTGGGGCGGCCGGTTCGCCAGCGGGCCGGCCGAGGCGATGGCGGCGCTGAGCGCCTCGACCCACTTCGACTGGCGCCTGGCGCCCTACGACATCGCCGGATCGCGCGCGCACGCCCGCGTGCTGAGCAAGGCGGGGCTGCTCACCGAAGCGGAACTGGCCGGGATGCTGGACGCGCTCGACACGCTGGCGCAGGACGTCGCGTCCGGCGCGTTCACGCCGACGATCGCCGACGAGGACGTCCACACCGCGCTCGAACGCGGTCTGCTCGAACGCGCCGGCGCCGAGCTGGGCGGCAAGCTGCGGGCAGGCCGTTCCCGCAACGACCAGGTCGCGACGCTGTTCCGCATGTGGCTGCGCGACGCCGCCCGCCGGGTGGTCGCGGGCACGCTCGACGTGATCGACGCGCTGGTGTCGCAGGCGGCCCGGCATCCGGACGCGATCCTGCCCGGGCGCACCCACCTGCAGCACGCACAGCCGGTTCTGCTCGCGCACCACCTGATGGCTCACGGCCAGTCGCTGCTGCGCGACGTCTCCCGCCTGCGCGACTGGGACGCCCGCACCGCGGAATCGCCGTACGGTTCGGGCGCGCTGGCCGGTTCGTCGCTCGGCCTCGACCCGGAAGCGGTGGCCGCCGAACTGGGCTTCGACACCAGCGTGGAGAACTCGATCGACGGCACCGCCTCGCGCGATTTCGTCGCCGAGTTCGCGTTCGCCGTCGCGATGCTCGCGGTGAACCTGTCGCGGATCGCCGAAGAGGTGATCATCTGGAACACCGCCGAGTTCGGCTACGTCACGCTGGACGACGCGTGGGCCACCGGCAGTTCGATCATGCCGCAGAAGAAGAACCCGGACGTCGCGGAGCTGACCCGCGGCAAGGCCGGACGGCTGATCGGCAACCTCACCGGCCTGCTCGCCACGCTCAAGGCCCAGCCGCTCGCGTACAACCGCGACCTGCAAGAGGACAAGGAACCGGTCTTCGACTCGGTCGAACAGCTCGAACTGCTCTTCCCGGCGATCGCGGGGATGCTCGGCACCCTCACCTTCCACACCGACCGGCTCGCCGAACTGGCTCCGGCCGGGTTCACGCTGGCCACCGACATCGCCGAATGGCTGGTGCGCCAGGGCGTGCCGTTCCGCGTCGCGCACGAGGCGGCGGGGGAGAGCGTGCGGGTCGCGGAGGCGCGCGGGGCCGGGCTCGACGAACTGACCGACGAGGAATTCCAGGCCATCAACCCGGCGCTCACTCCTGCGGTGCGCGAGGTCCTCACCGTCGAAGGTTCGGTGCGTTCGCGCGACGCTCGCGGCGGCACCGCGCCGGACCGGGTCGCCGAGCAGCGGGAGCGCCTGGTCGAGCGCGTCGCGGCGCATCGGCAGTGGCTGAAGTGATCTGCCGGCAGGCCGCTGGTTAGGCTGGCGGCCTGACGAGGGGAGTGCGTGTGGACCGGTTGTTCCGGCGCGAAGAACTGGCACTGGACCCGGTCGACCTGGCTCGGCTGCTGCTCGGTGCCGTCCTCGAGGCCGACGCGCCCGAGGGCCGGATCGGAGTGCGGCTCGTCGAGGTCGAGGCCTATCGCGGGCTCGACGATCCCGCTTCGCATTGTTATCGCGGGAAAACCCCGCGCAACGCGGTGATGTGGGGTCCGGCCGGGCACCTCTACGTCTACTTCGTCTACGGCATGCACTTCTGCGCGAACGTCGTCGGCACGGAGGACGGCCAGCCGGGCGCGGTGCTGCTGCGCGCCGGCGAGGTCGTCGAGGGCGCGGACATCGTGCGGAAGCGGCGGCCGAACGCGCGCGGCAACGGCGAACTCGCCAAGGGCCCGGCCATCCTCACCTCGGTGCTGGGCCTCGCGCGCGAGCAGAACGGTCTCGATCTCACCGATCCCGGGTCGCCGGTGCGGCTGCGCGCCGGCGAGCGCGTGCCCGCGGACAACGTGCGCACCGGCCCGCGCGTCGGCGTCGCGATGGCGATGGACACGCCGTGGCGGTTCTGGATCGACGGCTCACCAGCCGTCTCGACCTACCGCCGCGGCGGGAAACGCCGGCAGGTGCGACCCGCGGGATAGTCGTTTGACCTGGTGGGGGATCATCTACAGGTGTGAGTGAGCACATCCTTGACGAGTTGTCCTGGCGCGGCCTGATCGCGCAATCCACCGACATCGACGCCCTGCGCGCAGAACTCGACCGCGGCCCGCTCACGCTCTATTGCGGCTTCGACCCGACCGCGCCCAGCCTGCACGCCGGCAACCTCGTCCCGCTGCTGATGCTCAAGCGGTTCCAGCGCGCCGGGCACCGGCCGATCGTGCTGGCCGGCGGTGCCACCGGGATGATCGGCGACCCCCGCGACAACGGGGAGCGCACGCTCAACACCCTGGACGTCGTCGCCGACTGGGCCGGGCGGATCCGCGGGCAGCTGGAGCGGTTCGTGGACTTCGACGATTCGCCGACCGGCGCGATCGTCGAGAACAACCTCGATTGGACCGCGAAGCAGAACACGCTGGAGTTCCTGCGGGACGTCGGCAAGCACTTCTCGGTGAACGTGATGCTGAACCGGGAGACGGTCAAGCGCCGCCTCGAGGGCGACGGCATGTCCTACACCGAGTTCAGCTACCTGCTGCTGCAGTCGCAGGACTACCTGGAGCTGTACCGCAAGCACGGCTGCAAGCTGCAGGTCGGCGGTTCGGACCAGTGGGGCAACCTCGTCGGCGGCGTGGACCTGATCCGCCGGGTCGAGGGCGGCACCGCGCATGCGCTGACCGCGCCGCTGGTCACCGACGCCGAGGGCCGCAAGTTCGGCAAGTCCACCGGCGGCGGCAACGTGTGGCTCGACCCGGAGCTGACCTCGCCGTACGCCTGGTACCAGTACTTCGTGAACGTCGGCGACGCCGACGTGCTCCGCTACCTGCGGCTGTTCACCTTCCTCGACCGGGAGGAGATCGACGCGCTGGCGAAGGACACCGAGGAACGCCCGCACCTGCGCGCCGCGCAGAAGCGGCTGGCCGAGGAGTTCACGAACCTGGTGCACGGCGAGGACCAGACGCGCCAGGTCATCGCGGCGAGCCAGGCCCTGTTCGGCCGCGCCGAGCTGACCGACCTCGACGGCCCGACGCTCGACGCGGCGATGGCCGAGGTCCCGAACGGCCAGGTCGAGCCCGCCGGCGACGCCACGATCGTCGATCTTTTGCTCGCCGGGGGACTGGTGGACAGCAAGGGCGCGGCGCGGCGGACCGTGAAGGAGGGCGGCGCGTACGTGAACAACGTGAAGATCGCCGACGAGGAGTGGAAGCCCTCGGCTTCCGACGCCCTCCACGGCCGCTGGCTCGTGGTCCGCAAGGGCAAGCGCACGGTCGCCGGCGTCCGCGTCGGGGGCTGATCTCCGCCCTCGGCCCGAAACAGGGGCTCTGACCTGCGGGAACGCAGTTAAGGGACCCCCCTGTTTCGGGCCCTGGGAGGGCGTGTAAAGTTCTTCAAGTCGCCAGGGAAACCGGGCGGCCGCCGGGACACGAACCAAGCTCTCA
>NZ_JACGZW010000013.1 GCF_014145675.1 Amycolatopsis dendrobii | reverse complement strand
AGGCGAAGTCATCAAAACCGTGCCCGAGCACGCGATCGTGGAGACCCTGATCGAAGAGGCCATGCGCATCGCGGACACCGTCGACACTCCGGGCACACCCACTGTGACGGTGGGCTGAGGCGATCAGGTGGGCTGGCCGATGGCGAGGATCCGTTGCAGCAGCCGCTGCAGCTCCGGCGCGGGCGCGATGCCCAGTTCCTGGTCGAGCGTGCGCCGCAGCGTGCGGTACACGTTCAGCGCGTCGCTGCGGCGGCCGGAATGCGTCAGCGCCTCCATCAGCCGGGCGTGCGCCCATTCGTTCAGCGGCTGGCTGATGGTCAGCGAACGCAGTTCCCCGATCAGCTGCAGGTACCGGCCCAGCGCGAGGTCGGTCTGGATCCGCAGCGCCTGCGCCGCGGTGCGTTCTTCTTCGAGCCGGGCCTTGAACGGGCGCAGAATCGCCCCGGTCTCCACGTCGGCGAGGACCCGGCCGCGGAAAACCTCCAACGCGCGCCGGAAACTTTCCGAGGCCTTTTCATGTTCACCGGCCTCGTAATGCGCGCGGCCCGAGTGGTAAAACGAGGAAAACCGGCTGACGTCGAGCTGGCCGGTGCCCAGCGAAAGCAGGTAGCCGGAGGAGACCGTGCGCAAGCCGTGCCCGCCGCCGGGCTCGCCCATCGCTTTCCGGATGTGGCAGACATACGTGCGCACGGTCAGCGCGGCCTGGCGCGGCGACTCCTCGCCCCACAGTTCGTCCACAATCTGGTCAGTGCTCACGATCTGGTTGTGGTAGAACAACAACAACGCCAGCAGCTGCCGGACCTTCGGCGCCTTCGGCATGCTTACCTCGGCGTCCCCGCATTCGACCCGCAACGGGCCCAAAAGCTTGAAATCCACGGCTTTCCCCCAGGAATCACCGCACGAAGAGGCCCGGGCGACCCGCCCTCTCCGCACCAGCCAGTTTTTACCGCACCCAGTAACGGCGCTGCGCGGGGTCGCACGCCGCCGGAATCCGGAGTTCCCGGACCGCGTCGCGCGGCATTTCTTTTTCTCCCGCCAGTGCCGCTGGGCGCAGCTTGCCATATCGGGTTCGGCACTGTCCACCGACACCGCGGCCGATCGGGGCAATGAGCAACCCCGCGGACCGCGCAATGCTTGCCCGATACAAGGAAACAACCCGGCACACCCGCGCGAAAGTCAGGGTCGGGCAAAATATGGATATCGCTATTTAATCTGTATTTACTTTCCGCCCGGCGCGGAAAGCGGATATTCCCGGCGCCCGTCCGCCGCGGGCCCCGGATTGCGCGGCTGTTGAGCCCGCGTTGATCCCGCGCCTTCCACCCACGGGTGGACCCGGCGAACCCACCCGCGAACCCAACCAGCGGTGGACGACGCCGGACGGGCCGCGCTCCTACCGTCGGCGGCAGCGGTCGTCGCGGGGTCCCGCGCGACAGCCACCGGAGCCGGGAGGATTGTCATGTCGGGCGCGCCACTCGCCTTCGTGCACCACGCGAACCAGCTGAACATCACCGACGGCTACGACAACCGGGACGGCATCGGGCGGATCTGCGACGGCTACGCCGCGGTGCTCGACCTGCACCGCCGCTACCGGATCCCGACCGGGCTGCACCTGTCCGGCACGCTGCTCGAAGCCGCCCTGTGGCACCGTCCGGGATTCGTCGGCCTGGTGCGCGAACGGATCGCCGACGGCACCGTCTCGCTGCTCGGCGGCACCTACTCCGAGCCGATCATGCCCGCGTGCTCGGAGTGGTCGAACCGCCGCCAGCTGGCCGCCGCCGCGGACCTGCACCGGCGGCACTTCGACCTGCCCGAGGGCCAGCCGCCGACCGCCTGGCTGCCGGAGCGGGTGTGGGCGCCGGAGCTGGCCGGGGTGCTGGCCGAGGCCGGGATCCGCCGGGTCCTGGTGGACGACCGGCTGCTCGCGAAGCCGGTCCCCGAGGACGGCTATCCCGCGGACTCCCGCGCGCACGCCGACCTGCACGGACCGTTCCACTGGGACGCCGAGCGGCCGCCGCCGTTCCGCCCGGGCCTCGCCGATCTGCGCCTGCTGCGCCCGCGCGCGGCGACCGGCGACCTGACCGTGCTGCCGATCTGTTCCTACCTGCGGTACCTGTTCCCGCCCCGGACGGACGCGCACCTGCACTTCCTGGAGGCGTTCCTCGCCGATGTCGGGGAGCGGCAGACCGGCGAGGAAATCCTCGTGTACGCCGACGACATGGAACGCGCGGCCGGCGTCGGCGGCTGGGAACCCGCGCTGGAACGCTACGAGCGCCTGCTGCGGTTCCTGGCCGAATCCGGGGCGGCCGAACCGGTCTGCCTCGATTCCTGGCTGGACGGACGCCCGCGGGCCGCACCCGCCGACGTGCCGGCGGGGACCTACTACGAACTGGAGGTGGACTGGTCGGCCGGGCCGTCGTACCGCGGCTGGACCGACACCCAGGAATGGTGGTCCTACGGGGAATTGCTCGCCTCCGTCGAACACGAGATCCGGGAGGCGGGCAGCGCCGTCGAACCGCGGCTGCGGGCGGTCGCCGAGCGGATGCTCCTGCTGGGCCAGCACGAACTGGGCTGGCACGACCGCGCGGAGGACGGGCAGGGCCGGGCGCTGGCCCCGTGGGTGCGCGCCACCGCGTCGCACGCGCGGCTGGCCCGGCCGCTGCTGTCCGCGGCCCGCTGGGCGGCGGGCGGCCGCTACGCGCCTTCCGCCGGGCTGCACGACATCGACCGCGACGGCGACGGGGAACTCATCCTGGTGAGCGACGACGTGTGGTGCCTGGTTTCGCCGAGGGAGGGCGCACGGGTGACCCTGCTCGCGCACCGCCGCCCGCGCGGTTCCGGCGAGGACGGTCCGGCGCTGATCGCCGGGAATCCGGCCGACCACTGGAACTTCCAGGAGGAACTGCACCGCTACATGGAGGTGCCCGCCGCGCATCCCGGCGCGCTGGCCGACCGCGAGACCGCGCACCGCGCCTGGATCCCGTGGGTGTCCGCGCAGGACTCGTCCGCGGTGGCGGTCGACCTTCGCCCGGAAGACGGCTCCGCCACCGAGGTGCGCCGGTACGCGCTCCGGCACGGCGTCCCGGCGCTGCTGGCCTGCATCCACACCGCGACGCCGGGGCGGCGGATCGAGAACCTGATCGTGCCCGACTACCTGGAGGCGCTGCTCGACGGCCGGGAGGCGGTCAGCGCGATCGGCGGGGAACTCTGGCGCGGCTGGAAAAGCGGGGCGAGCCAGTGCTGGCTCGCGTTCGATCCCGGGCAGGCTGCCGTGCACACCGACGAGCCCACTGCCGCCGGGCACGGGTTCCCGGCCACCGTCGTCGCGCACGACACGCACGTGGATTTGCTGCTGGGCGCGGGATTCGTGCACGACGCGTTCGCGGTGCGCTGGCTGGCCATGGCGCGCGACGTCCTGCACCCGGCTCCGGCCGGGCAGCCGCGGACGGCGGCGCTGGCCGCACCCACCGGCGTGATGTGATGGCACCACCGGCTCTGCGGAGGCTGGTGCGTCATCTGCGCGGGCATCGCGGCGCGTGCGTGCTGGCGACAGCGGCCGCGTTGGCCGCCACCGGGTTCGCCGCGGCGCTGCCGCTGGTGCAGCAACGGCTGATCGACCGCACTGTCGTCACGCACGCCGATCCGATCGCACCGTATCTGGTGGTATTGCTGGCTTTCGCGCTCGGCCGGTTCGCGGCCACCGCCGTCCGGCAGTACTGGGGCGGCCGGACAGCCCTGGACGTGCAACGCGAACTACGCGCCGACGTGGTCGCCGCGGTGCATCGCCTCGACGAGAGCCAGCGCGTCGGATTCGGCGCTGGGCAACTGCTCGGCCGCGCGACCGGCGACGTCTGCTACGCACAGGGCCTGCTCGACCCGCTGCCCGCCGCGATCGGCAACCTCGCGCTGCTGGCCGCGTCGGCGACCGCGATGGTGCTGCTCTCCCCCGTGCTGACCGGGCTGGTGCTGGCGGTGTGCCCGCTGCTGGTGCTGGCCGTCCACCTGGCCCGCAGCCGGATCTTCCCGGCGGGACTCGCCGCGCAGCAACGGTCGGCGGAGCTGACCGGCCGGGTGTCCGAGGTGCTGGACGGACTGCACGTGGTGACCGCGTTCGGCCGTCAGGACCACGAACTGGCCGCCATCGAACGGCACGCCGCGGCGGTGCGCACCGCGCGGATCCGCACCGCTCGGGTCTCCGCGGCGATCCTGCCGTTGATGAGCGCCGTGCCGTTGGCCGGACAAGTCGGGGTGCTGGGCATCGGCGGCTGGCTCGCGCTGCGGCACGACATCAGCCTCGGCACCTTCGTCGCCTTCGTGAGCTACCTTGCGCAGTTGGTCGGTCCGGTGCGCGCCCTGGCCGGTTTGGTCGGGTACGCACAGGAAGCACGCGCGGGGCTGGAGCGCTGCTTCGCGCTCATCGACGTCCAGCCGAGACTGCAGGACGGTCCGCACGGGCTCCCCGATCAAGCGCTCGGCGTCGCACTGCGCAACGTGCACTTCTGCTACGACGCCGAGCCGGTGCTCCGCGACGTGTCGCTCACGATCGCGCCAGGCGAGTACGTCGCGGTTGCCGGGCCGCCGGGTTCCGGGAAGTCGACCCTGCTACGCCTGTTGTGTCGCCGCTACGACGCGACCGCTGGCTGCGTACGCGTCGGCGGTGTGGACGTACGCGCGCTGAACGGTGAAGCGTTGCATCGAGCGGTAGGGGTGCTCACCGAAGTACCACAGCTGATGCCAGGCTCCTTCCAGACGAACATCGCCTACGGCGCGCCAGACGCCGACCACGCACGAATCGTCGCGGCGGCCCGTGCGGCCGGGCTGCACGACTTCATCCTGGCAAGCCCGGACGGCTATCAGACCAGGATCAGCGACGGCGAACTGTCCGGTGGGCAGAGACAACGCATCGCGCTCGCCCGGGCGTTGCTCCCGGAGCCGAAGCTGCTGCTGCTCGACGACCCGACGACGGCGGTGGACGCGGTGACCGAGCGCGCCATCCACCGTCACCTGCGCGGCCTGGCCACCACCCGGGTTGTGGCGACCAGCCGCCCGGACCTCCTCCGTACCGCCGATCGGGTGGTGCTGCTGGAATCCGGCCGCGTCGCGGACATCGGAACCCACGAGGAGCTTCAGGCGCGCTCCTCCGCCTACCGCGCACTCCTCGGCGACGCGGTGCCCACGGCACCGCCGCAGGAACCCGCCTTCTCGCACCTGGTTACGGCACCCGCCGTCGTCCCGCCTCGCCGATCCGGGCTGTTCCGCGCGCACCGCAAGGGATTCCTCGCCGGTTTGTCGCTGCTCGCCGCTGGTACTGCCACCGACGTGCTGCTACCGCTGGCCGTGGGCCGCGGAGTGGACTCGGGCGTGAATGCCGGGCAACTCGGCATACTGCTGGCATGGGTCGCCGCCGGTGCGGGCTTGGTCGCGCTCAACGCGCTGAGCACCGCGGGCGAAACCGTGGTGACCGGCCGCACCTGCGAGCGGGTGCTGTTCGGCTTGCGCCGCCGCACCGCACAGCACGCACTCGCGCTCGGCCCCGCGGAACGGGACCGCGGCCGGTTGATCACCCTGCTCACCGCCGATGTCGAGGCACTGTCCCATTTCTTGCGCAACGATCTGCCCGGCGCGTTGGTCAGCGCGGTCAGCACCATCGGCGCGATCACCGCACTGTCCTTAATGGACGGCGGACTGGCGCTGCTCGCGCTCGCCGGAGTTCCATTGGTGCTGCTGGCCACGGGGTGGTTCCGACGCCGCTCCACCCCGCTTTACACCCTCGCGCGGGAGAGCCTGACCACCTTCACCACCGCACTTCGCGAAACCATCAGCAGGCTCACCGTGGTGCAGCTTCACGGCCGCCGGCACGACAGCGTCACCGAACTGGGCGCGCACGACCGCCGGTACCGCGACGCCCGCGTACGCACGCATCTGTTGACCGCGCTGTACTTCCCGTTCGTCGAGTTGGTGGGTGCCGTGACAGCCGCCGTAGTGCTTGCGGCCGGAGCAGCGCGCATCGAAGACGGCACTCTCACCGCGGGCGTACTGGTCGCCTTCGTGCTGTACCTCGACTCGCTTTTCGCGCCCGTGCAACAGTTCGCCCAGGCTTACGACGGTTACGCGCAGGCCGCTGTCGCCGTACGACGGCTTCGCGCCTTCCTCCGTACTGAACCGGCCGTACCGTCTCCGCGACAGCCTCTTACGCCGTCCCAGCACCTAGGCGCGGTTCAGTTCAACCAGGTACGCATGCGCTACCCCGGCACCCAGCGCGACGCCCTGTCGGACGTTTCTCTCGACGTGCCGGCGGGCAGCACGCTGGCCGTGGTCGGTGCCAGTGGCGCGGGGAAGTCCACGCTGCTGAAGCTGCTTCTCCGGTTTCACGATCCGTGCGAGGGGCAAGTTCTGGTGGACGGCGTCGACCTGCGCAGCTACGACGTACGGTTGCTGCGCAGGCAGATCGGGTTCGTGCCGCAGGAACCGTACCTCTTCGGGCGCAGCGTGCTCGACAACATCCGTTACGGCTGCCCAGATGCCAGCCCGCGCGATGCCGTCGCCGCAGCGCGTGCGGTGGGCGCGCATGAAGTGTTCGAGGCGTTGCCGGACGGCTACGCCACTACGGTCGGCGTCGGCGGCTCCGCGCTGTCGGCAGGCCAACGTCAGCTCGTTTCGCTCGCCAGGGCCCGGCTTCTGGCACCCGCCATCCTTGTCCTTGACGAAGCCACCGCGAATCTGGACCCGCGGACCGAAGCACGATGCCAGGCCGCGACGGCCGCGGCGTGCGCCGGACGCACGGTGATCCTCGTCGCGCACCGCCTGCACACCGCCGCGCGGGCCGACCGCATCGCGGTGCTGGAGGGTGGGCGGCTGGCCGAGGTTGGCACCCACGCCGAACTTCTGGCTGCCCACGGTCACTACACGAAGCTCTGGGGCTCCCCCGAAACCACGCCCAGATGAACCTCACTCGCTCGTAAGCCCGTGCCGAAACGCGTACCGCACCGCCTGCGCCCGGTCCCGCACGCCGATCTTCGCGAAAATACGGTTGATGTGGCTCTTCACCGTCGCCTCGCCGATGAACAGCCGACCGGCGATCTCGCGATTGGACAACCCGCCGGCGACCAGCCGCAGCACCTCGACCTCGCGGCCGCTCAACACCTCGTGCGCCGCGGTCCGCGCCGGTGGCTCCTCCGGCGAGTCCATCCCGGCGAGCAGACGCCGCTGCACCTCGGCGTCCATCACCGACTGGCCGGACGCGGCCGCGGCCAGCGCGCGGGCGATGTCCGCGCGGCCGGCGTCCTTGGTGAGAAATCCCAGGGCGCCGGCCCGCAACGCGTCCCGCACCGAACTGTCGTCGGCGTACGTGGTCAGCACGACGACTTTCACCGCCGGATACTCGTCGCGCAGCCGGGCGGTGGTGCTGACCCCGTCCCGGACCGGCATCCGCAGGTCCATCAGGACCACGTCCGGCGGATCGGCGGCGACCATCTCCAGCACCGCGTCCCCGTTCGCGGCGGCGCCGACCACCGTCGTCCCGGGGAAAGTCTCCAGCAGGGTCACCAGTCCCTCGCGCACCGCCGTCTGGTCGTCGGCGACCAGCACCCGCAACGGCCCGTCCATCAGTCCCCCTCGGTTCGCGGCCGCGGCACCCGCGCCCGCACGGTCCAGCCCGGTCCTTCGGCCGCCGCGTCCAGCGTGCCTTCCAATTGCTCGATCCGTTCCCGCATGCCGACGAGCCCGTACCCGCCGCCGGTCGTGCCGCGCTCGGCTTCGCCCGGCGCGCCGTTGCGCACGACCAGTTCGACCCGCTCCGCATCCACCGCCAGCGAGACGGTCACGGGCGCGCCCGGGGCGTGCCGGCGCACGTTCGTCAGCGCTTCCTGGCCGAGGCGCTGCAGCGCCAGCGTGACCTCCGGGCGCAATTCCGGCTGTTCGGCGGGCTGCTCGAAAGACACCGGCACGTCGGGATAGTCGGCGCGGTAGTCCTCCACCAGCGTGCTCAGGAATTCCGGCAGCGAGCGTTTGTCCCCGCGCAGCGCGCCGATCGCGCGGCGGGTCTCGGTCAGGCCTTCCCCGGCCAGCCCGCGCGCGCGGATCACGCAGGCCCGCGCCCGGTCCGCGCCCGGCACCGTCTCCAGCAGCGCGTCCGCGGCCTCCAGCTGCACGATCAAGCCGCCCATCGCATGCGCCAGCACGTCGTGGATCTCACGGGCGATCCGGGCCCGCTCGGCCAGCGCCGCGGAACGGGCCTGTTCCTCCTTCGCCACCTGGGTTTCCACCAGCAGCAGCTCCGTCTGCGCGACGTGCAGCGTGCGCTGGCGGCGCACGATCCCGGCCAGATAGGAGGCCGCGACCGCGAGCACCGCGAACCCGCCGGGCAGCAGGTTCTCCCAGAACCGCTCGGCGATCCCGGCCGCGGCCATCGCGAAGACCGCGAGCACCCCGGCCGGACCCGGCTCCAGCACGCTGGCGGCGGCCAGCACCATCAGGCAGACCAGGATCACGCCGACGTCCGAACCGGAAGTGCCGGGCACGAGCAGCGCGCCGCCCGCCACCCCGACCGGCAGCGCGATCAGCCGCAGCAGGCCTTCCCGGTCGCGCAGCAGGCCCCAGCCGAGCCAGCCCGCCGCGCCGACGAGCAGGCCGAGCAGGTTCAGCCCGGGCAGCCCGTGCGCGCCGATCCCCGGCGGGGTCACCGCGACGGTGTAGGCCAGCACCACCATCAGGCCCACGCGCACCGCCCAGCGCACGGCAGCGGCGAGCGCTTCGGACCGTCCTTCGCCGGACACCGCGGCCCGTACGGTCCTCCTCGCCTCGTCCATGCCTGGCAGGTTAACCGCAGCCGCGGCCGGTCGTTACGACCGCAACTCGCGCGGTGGGGCGAAACTCAGCTTCTCTTCCGCGGTGCGCACCTCGCGCACGTCGCCGAAACCGTGTCCGGCGAGCAGTTCGAGCACCTGCTCGACCAGATCCTCGGGAACGGACGCGCCGCTGGTGACCCCGACCGTCGGCACGCCCTCCAGCCACGCGGGATCGACCGCGGCGGCGTCCTCGACCAAGTACGCCGCGGATGCGCCGCCGTCCAGCGCGACTTCCACCAGCCGCACCGAATTGGACGAATTGGCGGAACCGACGACAAGCACCAGCCCGGCCCGGGACGCCAGCTCCGCGACCGCTTCCTGCCGGTTCTGGGTGGCGTAGCAGATGTCGTCGCTCGGCGGGTCGGACAGCAGCGGGAACCGTTCGCGCAGCCGGCGGACGGTCTGTTCGGTCTCCGCGACCGAAAGGGTCGTTTGGGACAACCAGGTCACTTTCGCCGGATCGCGCACTTCCAGGCCGGCCACTGCTTCCGGGCCGTCCACCACGATGGTGTCCGCGGGAGCCTCGCCGCTCGTGCCTTCGACCTCTTCGTGCCCGTGGTGGCCGATCAACAGGATCTGGTCGCCGCGCGCAGCCGCACGCACTGCTTCGCGGTGCACCTTCGTCACCAGCGGGCACGTCGCGTCGATAGTGCGCAACGACCGCCCCGCTGCGGCTTCGTGCACCGCGGGCGCGACGCCGTGCGCCGAGAACACCGTGACCGAGCCAGGCGGCACTTCGCTCACCTCGTCGACGAACACCGCGCCCAGCCGCTCCAGCCGGCGCACAACATGCGTGTTATGCACGATTTGCTTGCGTACGTAGACCGGCGCGCCGTTGCGCTCCAGTGCGGCCTCCACGGCGCGTACGGCGCGATCCACCCCGGCGCAGTACCCGCGCGGGCTCGCCAGCAAGACCTGTTTCATGGCCGCGACCGTAAGCGGGGCACGGCGGACCGCACGAGATTCCTCAACGCGGGTCCAAGGTGGCCTCAACAGCGCCGTCCACGCTCGCTCGACGCGGAGGCAACCGATCGGCCGCGCGGTCCGGCCAGCCGAGTTGCTGCAACCGGTCGAGAACGGAGAATTTCTGATAGCCGAGACCGGAGATGTTGTGCATGATCTTGTAGCACAACCGGCGATTCCGGCCGTGGCAGGAAAGAATGTACTTGCTGCGCGCGTACCCGAAATTCCCGACCGCGGTGGTGAACATTTCCGCGAACCGGTGGCTGAATTCGGAAATGGTTTTGAGCTCCGGGCGGCGCACCCGGTCGTATTCGGCCAGCGCGGCGTCGACCGCGCCGGCTCCGGAGGTGGGCACGTCCCGGAACGCCCCGGCCAGCCGCACCGCGTCCGCGATCGCCGCGTTCATGCCCTGTCCGGCCATCGGGTGCACGGCGTGCGCCGCGTCGCCGATCAGCGGCATCCCCGCGCCGTGGAAGACCGGCGCGACGAACCGCCGCGCGGACAGCACCCGGCAGGTCGGCACCCCGGCGCGCACGGACTCCGCGATCGGGGCCGCGCTCGGGCACGCGGCGACCGCCTCGTCCACCCACCCGGCCAGCCCGGCCTTGCCGATCCGGTTCACCAGCCCGCGCGCGACCTGCAAGTACAGCCGTCCGCCGCCGCCGGGCATCGGGTACATCACCCGCATCCCCTCGCGGGTGATCGTGGTGGTCGCCTGGTGCGCCAGTTCCGGAACGCCGGCCAGGTCGATCGCGACCACCTGGTGGTCGTACGGCGTGGTGTCCACTTCGATCCCGACCTGGGCGCGCAGCTTGGACGCCTGCCCGTCGGCCGCGACGACCAGGTCCGCGGACACCTCGGCGCGGGCGCCGCGCTCGCGCAGCACGACCCCGGCGACCCGGCCGGATCCGTCCCGCACCGCGCGGTCGACCGAGACCCCGCGGCGGAATTCGACGCCGGCGGGCAGCGCCTGGATGAGGTTGTCCAGAATGCCTTTGTAGGTGTGGGTGAGACAGTGGTCGTAGGCGCTCGGCAGCCATCGGTAGTCCATCGCGCACAGTTCCGCGCCGTCGTCGCCCGCGCAGACCAGCCGGTCGATCCGCCGCCCGCCCGCGCCGCGCAGGGTTTCCAGCGCGCCGATCGAGTCCAATGTGGCCAGCGAACCGGGCTGGAGGAGTTCGCCCTTGAACGTTTCCACCGTGTCGGTGAGTTTGTCGGCCAGCAGCACCCGGCGTCCCTGCCCGCCGAGAAGAATCGCGGCGGTCAGCCCGCCGGCCCCGGCCCCGCATATGACAATGTCGTAATCGCTCACACCATTTACCGTTCTGCTCCGGAAGACGCGCGAAATCGCACCGCGAGTGCACAGAAGAATCCCCCGCGAACAGCGTGACACGGGCCCGCGAAACCGTCAACGCGGCCGCCGGCTCGGTTGACCGCGCGAACTCGGCCGTGTCACACTGATCGCGCCACGCCTGTGTCCTTTTCCGGGCGTTCCGGCCGCGATTCCCTTTCCCGCCAGGTCCGAAAGCGAGCGACCATGAGCCTCGACCCCATTCTCCCGCCCGGGGAGCTGGACCACGCGCTGGCCCGCACCGCCGACGCGCTGTTCGCTCTCCAGCGCTCCGACGGCAGCTGGGAAGGCAGGCTGTCGGCCAGCCCGGGTTCCACCGCCGACGTGGTGATCGCCATGCACCTGGCGGATCCCGCGGGCTGCCGGGACCTGATCCGCCGGGGCCTGGATTTCCTGCTGGCCAACCAGGGCCCGGACGGCGGCTGGGGCGACGACGTGGACACCGAGCCGACGCTGAACGGCACCGCGCTTTCGGTGGCCGCGCTCGCTTTGGTCATCCCGGACGAGGCCGCCGAGCAGATCCGCCGCGGCTGGGCGCGCGTCGGGGAATTCGGCGGCACGGCGGCGATCCGGGACGTGGAACAGTGCTCGCTGACTGTCCTGGTGCACTTCTACCTGGTGCTGGCCGGGCTGATGAGCGACGAAGGCCTGCTGCGCTGCCCGATCGAACTGGCCCTGCTGCCCGCCCCGTTGCGCCGCAAGCTGACCTTCGCGATGCCCACCGCGCTGTCGTGGGGCCTGATGTGCGCCGAACTGATGCCCGGCGGCCGCGTGCGCGCCGCGCTCAACAAAGCCGCGACGCCGAAGGCCATCGAATACCTCGAAGGGCTGGTCGGGTTCGAAGGCCCGGAAGGCGGTTTCGTCGAATCGCCGATGATGTCGGCCAACGTCTGCATCGGGCTCACCATCGCGAAACAGCGCCCGGACATCGTGCGGCACTGCCTCGACTACTTCCGCGCCACCATCAAGCCGGAAGGCGGCTGGGCGGTCACCCGCGACCTCGAGGTCGACGCGACCAACTTCATCACCACCGGCCTGCAGCACGCCGGACTCGGCGACGACGCGCGGGTGACCAAGGCGGTCGGCTGGATCCGTTCCGCGCAACGGGACGAGGACTTCATCTGGACCGGCGCGCCGCCCGGCGGCTGGGGCTGGGGACTGCCGTCCGGCTGGCCGAACAGCGGCAACACCGGAGACGCGGTGATCGCGCTGTCCGGCGACGGCGCGGACGTCAGCGACCCCCAAGTGCGGCGCGGCACTGAATGGCTGCTCCGCCAGCAAAACTACGACGGCTCGTGGAGCTGCTTCGCGCAAGTCGGCCGGATCGCGAGCATGGACCCGTCCTTCGCCATGGTCGGCAAGGCGCGGTCGCCGAAGGTGCTGTACGGACCCTGCGCGGTGATGTCCGCCGAAGCGTTCTCCGCGCTCGCGTTGTCCGGACGCTGCCGCCCGGACGACGAGCCGCTGCGCAAGGCGTACGCATGGTTCGCGAAGGTGCAACGTGCGGACGGCGCCATCGAGAACAAGTGGTACGTCGGGCAAGTGTGCGGAACGGGCTCCGTGCTTCGCGCGCTGGGCGACGCCGGCCTGGGTTCGAGCGCGGTCGCGCGGCGCTGCGTCTCGTGGTTGCGGCTCAACCAGAACGAAGACGGCGGCTGGGGCGACGCGCTCGGCCGGGGCCGCTCGACGGTCGAGGAGACGGCGATGGCCTTGCTGGGCCTGTGCGCCGCGGGCGTGACACCGACCGCGCCGATGGCGGCCCGCGGCGCACGCTGGCTCGTCGACCATCGCGACGCGGACGGTCTGTGGCAACCCAGTTTGCTCGGCGTCTACTTCCTCGAACTGCTGTACCGGCACGACCACACCGCGAACGGCTATGCCCTGCAAGCACTCGCGCGTTATCGCGAAGCATTGCGCGAAGGCACCGCGACCGCGCCGGGAACGTTCGACCAGCCGCGTTGGGCGGTGCCGCATGGAAGCCACTGAGCAGGTCAAGCCGTGGAGCGCGGAGTTCGAGGAACTGCTCCGCAGCGAACTGGCCCTGTGCGACGAAACGTCTTCGCTCGAACCCGATACTCCGTTGCTGCACTACGGGCTCACGTCGCTGAGCACGTTGGCGTTGAGCAGCAAACTGGTTACGCGGTACGGCATCGAGCTGCCCGCTTTCGACGAGCGCGCGTTCCGTACGCCGCGTTCGCTGTGGAAACTCGTCGAAGGCACCTTGGACGTCCCCGCGGACGGAGCCGCCCGAGGTGTCTGGCGCGCACCCGCGCAGGGACTGGCCGCGCGTTTCGCCGAGACAGCCGCACGGTTCGCCGACGAGCCGTGCCTGGTCGACAACGCCGGTGTGCTGACGTACGCGGAAACCGCGGCCCACGCCGCCGCACTCGCCGAGACCGTCGGCGCGGGCGGCGTGGTCGCCGTACTCGGCGAACGCGAGATCGCGACGTACTGCGCCTACCTCGGCGTCCTCTACGCGGGCGCGACGATTGTGCCGCTGTCGATGGACTTTCCGCCGGAACGCAACGCCGACATCGTCCGTCAGGCCGGCGCGCGCTGCGTCGTGCACACCGATCTGCGCGGCGAAGAACCGTTGGAGGCGCAGCTGTCCGCGATGGCCGGGATCCCCGTGGTGGACATCCACGGCGCGGCGAATCCGAGCCCCGCCGCACGGGCCGCGGCTCCGGTCACCGGCGACAGCCCCGCGTATGTGCTGTTCACCTCCGGCTCGACCGGGCGGCCGAAGGGGGTGCGGATCACCCACGGGAACGTGGAAGCGTTCCTGGCCGCCGCGCTGCCGTCGTTCCGGACCGGTCCGGGGGAAGTCTTCTCCCAGTGCCACGGGCTGACGTTCGACTTCTCGGTGTTCGAGATGTGGGGCGCGTGGAGCAGCGGCAGCGCGCTCGCCGCCGTGCCCCGCGTGCACGCGCTCAACCCAGCGGGGACGATCGCCCGGCACGGCGTCACCGTGTGGGCCTGCACGCCGAGCCTGCTCGAAGCAGCCGCCGCGGCGGGCAACCTGGCGCCGGGGTCGCTGTCCGGACTGCGGCATGTCGTGATCGGCGGCGAACCGCTCCGGCGCGAGACCGTCGCGCTCGCCCGCGCCGCCGCGCCGGAGGCGGTCATCGACAACGTCTACGGACCGACCGAGACGACAGTCTGGGTCAGCACCTACCGGCTGGCTCCCGCCGACCCGGTCCCCGGCCACGCGATCCTGCCCATCGGCACCCCCACGCCCGGCGCCGACCTGAGCATCGACGACGACGGCGAACTGCTCGTCGCGGGCCCGCAGGTTTTCGCGGGCTACTCGGACCCGTCGCTGGACCAGGAGAAACTGATCACCCGGGACGGCCGGAGGCGCTATCGCACCGGCGACCTGGCGGAATGGCACGACGGCCTTCTCCACCACCGCGGCCGGTTGGACGGACAGGTCAAGATCCGCGGCCACCGCGTCGAACTCGCCGAGATCGAACACGTCGCGACAGGTCTTCTCGGCGTGCGCACCGCCGCGACTCCCGTGCCCGGCGTCCGCGGCGACACCGTCCTGGCTTTGTTCGTCGAGACCGGGACTGTCGACGAGGCCGCTCTGCGCCTGTCGCTGGGCCGCAGCCTGCCGGGTTACATGGTCCCGGAACGGATCTTCGCGGCCGATGCGCTTCCGTTGAACCCCCACGGGAAACTCGACCGCACACAACTGGCGGCACGGCTGCGTTGAGAAGCCGAAGGACCTCACGAGCCCGAACTGGCCGTCCGCTTCCCAGCCTGGCCCCCGGGAATCTGAGTCCTTGAGGGAAACCCTGACGGACTCAGATTTCCCCAGGGTTCCCCGCACGGACGGCTCGGTTGTGCTCACCCCAGCGCAACCGGGAAAGGAGTGCCAGCGTCCGCGTTCCCTCCGGCAAGTGCTCATCTCCCGATGTACGGCGAGCGCGCTCCGGGCATGCTCGGCCGCGCTCCCCGACTCCCGCAGGCGAGCAAAGCACCAGCCAACGCAGTCGGAGCCTTTCCCTGCAACACTCGAGAGCCCGCTAGGCGAGCGCGGAAGCCTGCACGGCTGCCAGGGCGCTCCGGCCGCGGGCGTGCCGGTTCCGGCTCAGGCCGGCGAGGTTGCTGCTTCGCCGTGCCGGAACCCGATCCGGCGGCGCCGGAGGAGCGCCTGGGTGTAGTCACTCGGCGAGCTTGCCCTTTCCCAGCGGACGAATCCGAGGTTGCCGAGCACCGCGGCCCGCGCCTCGGTCCAGCCTGCCGCGTTCAGGCAGGCTCCGGCGACCGCGAGCCGTTCGACCCGGCGCATGCACATCCGGAAGTACCCGCGCAACGCGCCGGAGAGCCGCCACGCCATGGGCCGCGGCCGTCGGCGAACCGCACAGCGGCGGCGAGGTTGCCGCGTTCGGCGTCCAACCACGCCGACGCCTCGCCCAGCCCGGCGAATTCGGCCGAGGCACCGGAAGCCGGCAATCGCAGCAGATGCGGGTAAAGGAGGCGGGCGGCACCGTCCACCGCTGCCAGGTACCAGTCGTGCAAGCGGCGAAGCGCCCGCTCGCGGTCCGCGGCGGATTCGCGCCGGCCGGCTTGCTCGGCGGCGTAGCGGCGAAGAAGGTCGTGGAAGCGGTATCGGCCCGGCACGTGTTCGACCAGGTGCGCGGCGGCGAGCCGGTCCAGCAGGGCGAGCGCGCGCGGCGTCTCGACTCCGGCCAGCGCGGCCACGGCCTCGGCGCCGAAGTCCGTGCCGGGAACCAAACTCAGCAACCGGAACACCCGCCGGGCGTCGGCGGGCAGGGCGGCGTAGGACAGGTCGAAGGCGGCCCGCACCGCGGTCTGCTCGTCGCCCGGCACCGCGAGGGCGGCGAGCAGGTTGTCCTCGCGCAGTTCCGCGACGTACTCCCCGATGCCGGAGCCGGGCCGGTCGGCGAGGTTGGCCGCGGCGATCCGCAGCGCGAGCGGGAGGTGGACGCACACCTCGGCGAACTCGGCGGCCGCCGCCGGTTCGGCCCGAACGCGCCCGGGGCCGAGGACGCCTTCGAGCAGTTCGACGGATTCGCCGGGGCTGAGCACGTCGATCGTGAGCCGGCACGCGCCGTTCACCGCGACGAGACCCGTCAGGCGGTCGCGCCCGGTCACCACCGTCGCGCACCCGGGTCCGGCGGGCAGCAGCGGCCGGACCTGGTCCGGGTTCACGGCGTTGTCCAGCAGGACCAGGATCCGGCGGTCGGCCGTCAGGGTCCGGTAGAGAGCCGCCGCGGTCTCCGCGTCGGGAGGTACGCGATCCGGCGGAATCCCCAGCGCGGCCAGGAATTGCGCGAGGATTTCGACCGGCGCGGCCGGGGCGCCCGGTGCGTGCCCGCGCAGGTTCGCGTACAACTGCCCGTCCGGGAAGCGGGCCCGGACGCGGTGGGCCCAGCACACGGCCAGCGCTGTCTTGCCGACGCCCGCCGTGCCGGAGACCGCGGCGATGCCGCCGGACAACAGACCGTCCAAAAGCGACAGTTCCGCTGCCCGGCCGACGAACCCGCGTGTTTCGGCCGGCAACTGCTTCGGAACCCCGTGCACCGGAAGGGGTTCAGCGGACACCGCGGCCACCGGGTCGCACAGCACGGCCGCATGCGCGGCCCGCAGTTCGGGCCCCGGGTCGATCCCGAGCTCGTCCACGAGCCGTGTCCGGATCAGCCCGTAGAGCCGGAACGCCTCGCCTCGCTGCCCGAGCGCGTGGTGGGCCCGGATCAGGAGAGCCTGCGCTGCCTCGTCGAGAGGTTGCTCCGCGGCGGCTTCGGCGATGCCGGGCAGGACCTCCGCGGCGGCCCCGGTGTCGATCATCGCCTTGGCGTACCGGCAAAACGCTTCCCGGCGTTCGGTGAGCAGCGAAACGACCTTCGGGTGGCCGGTGAGCGGCGGCAGGTCGGCCAGCGGCCTGCCGTGCCACAGCCGGAGCGCCTCGCGGAGCGAGGCCACGACGCGGGCGGCATCGGCGTCGCGGTGCGCGTCGTTCGCCTCGGCGAGGAGTTCGCGGAATCGCCACAGATCGACGTCGACGGCGTCCTGCCGCACCGCGTAACCGCCGCTGACATGCGGCAGCACCCCGCTGCCCGCTCGCGGCGCGCGCCCGGGTTCCAGCAGCCGCCGCAGGTGCTTCACATGGGTCTGGACCACGTTCACCGCGCTCGGCGGCGGCCGGTCGCCCCACAGCGCGTCCACGAGGTCCCGCCGCGCGACGGTGTCCCCGCCGGCGAGCGCGAGCAGTCCGAGCACCGCGCGCCTGCCGGGCGGGCCGAGCGCGAGTTCGGTGCCGTCGTGCCACGCCCGCAGCGATCCCAGCACCTGGATGCGTACCGATCTCGTCGCCACCGCGGCCCCCAGCTATCGGTTGCCGGACCCAAAGTAATGGGCCTGGCAACCGGAACACAAGAAAGTGGCTCCGCACGGGCTAAAATGCCGCCGACAGCCGGGGGGCACGCCGCCGAGTTTGCCGAATCATGTTGCGGGTACACGGGTTCACCGGTAACGGCACGCCGTCCAATCGCCGTCCAGCAGCCGTCCAACAACTCCTGATGAGGTATTCGCAGACGACTCGCGTCGTCGAATCCACCATTCCCGAAAACGTGCCCCGAATCGGACAGGAAAAGAGACGGAAATGAAAAATCGTGCCTGGAAGGCATGCTCCCGCGCAGTGGTGGCGATCGCAGTCGGCGTCCTGGCGCTGACCGCCGGAGCGGCGGCGGCTTCCGCGAGCCCGGCCGGCGGGTCCGCGCTCGACGCGGTCCACAGCCGGTTCGACCCGGTCGCCAGACCCGCCGCCCCGCTCGACGGCGACGTCACCGCGTTCCACGGGTTCAGCACCTTGCAGAACCTCGTGGTCCAGTCCCACGGCTTCGATCTCGAAGGCGAGATCCACGGCAGGCTCCGGACGTTCAACTTCAAGAGCCTGTGGCAGGTCTACAACCTGCCGTCGTCGGACAGCTGGAAGATCTGGGTCGTCAGCTTCAAGCACGACAGCAGCCGGAGCGTCCTCAAGGAGGTCTTCCACAGCGAGCAGCTGATCGACGTCAACATCGACGTCAAGTTCCGCGTCTCGGCGGCCAACCTGCGGGGCGTGTCCAGCCTGCGGATCGGTTTCGAGACGCTGCGGCTGCAGCTCGACGGGCAGACCAAGGACTTCACGGTCGTCAACGGAGCGTCCGGCGGGGCCAAGGACCAGAACAACAACGACGTCCCGGTGGACTTCCAGCAGGTCTGACCGGAGTTCCCAGGAGTCGGCATGTTCTTCGAGAAAGCTCGGACTCTGCTCGGCAACTGCGCCGCGACCGTCGCGACGACCGCGGCGATCCTTGCCGCCGGCGCCCACTCCGCGTGGGCGGACGGGGCGCATTTCGTGCCGGAGGCCACCGAGGTCGGCTGGGACGGCGTCGTCGCGACCGTCTCGTTCCGGGAGGTGGATGTGGCGGTGAAAGGCGCCACGACGATTTCCGCCAAATTGACCGCCGAGGTCAAGGCGATCTGCACGAAGGGCGAATCGACTCTCGACATCCGCGCGTCCGCGACCGGCCTGATCGCGAAGGACTACCCGGTCAAGAACGGCGTCGTCGCGGGGGTCGCCCAGTTTCCCGTCGAGGTGAAGATCACGCACGATCCCGGTTACACGTGCGTGCTCCTCCACCGGTCGATCACCGCGTTCCTCGAGGATTTCCGGACGGGCGCCACCCTGGTGCACCACCAGGGCTGACCTTTCCTCCGCACAGAACGGCCCCTGGCCGGGGTTGCCCGGCCAGGGGTCTTGTCGCGCTTGTTCAGTTGTGGACCGTGTTGCAGGCGCCTTCGTGCCCGCCGCCGACATAAGCGGTGGCGCAGTAGTACCCGCGAGCGACGTAGCCGCGCGGCCACCAGTACGCGTAGTGGTGGCCCGGGTACGCGGTGAACCAGCCGCTGTCGACGATGATGCCGCCGGGCCCGTTGATCTGCAGGTCCATCCCGCCGGAACGCCGGACGTAGGTGTCGTTCTGCATGTGGTCGACGTAGAGCCCGGAACCTTCGATGTCGAGGCACACACTGGGGTCGGAACCGGCGCAGCCGTAGGACGAATGCGGTGTCACGACACTGCCCGGTGCGGCCCCCTCGAAGATCTCGAGCGTTCCGCGGGCCGAGGTGACTTTCTTGACGAGCACCGCGCCGTCAGCGTGCGGCACGGCTGCGTTCGCCGCGGCCACGTCCCCGACCGCGGCGACAGCCGTGGCGACCGCCGCGATGCCGACAGCGGCAGCGGCCCGGCGAGCGAACAGAGAAACGTTCTTCATGGACTCCCCAAATTTTTCGAGACAGCTTCACGGAGAGGACCGGGCATTCCTCAGTCCTCGTCGGTCGTCTTCGGGCGGAGCGCCCCCGCCGCCTCCGCCGCGATCGCGACCGCTTCGGTGTCGGCCGACGTCAGTCAGCCTGTCGGCGCCCGGTTCCCTTGCGGTACCCAGCCGGTACCCCGCCGGCTCACCGGGTCGGCGCGGCCAGCCGGGTGCGGAGGAGGTCGGCGTCGGGGTGGTGCAGTTCGTCGAGGATCAGCACGGCCTCTCGCCAGCAGCGATGTGCGGCGCGGACGTCGCCCGCGGCCTGGTGGGTGTCGCCGAGGCGGACGAGCGTGTCGGCCCGCGGATGACGACTGCCCAGTTTCCGGTACAGGGCAAGGGCGTTCTCGTAGCAGGCGACGGCTCGGCGGTGTTCGCCGAGGTTGTGGTGGGCGACGCCGAGGCTGTCCCAGGTATCCGCTTCGCCATGCCTGCTGCCGACCGCTCGGTGCAGTTCGAGCGCCCGGACGCAGGAGCGCAGCGCTTCGGCGTGCTGGCCCAGCTGGGTCCGCATCCAGCCGATCGCGTTCAGCGCTTCCGCTTGGCCCGCCCGGTGGCCTGCCGCGCGGAACAACGCGTAGGCGGCATTGCCCTGTTCCAGTGCTTCCGGGTACGAGCCTTCCGCGTACGACACGATGCCGAGGTTGTTCAAGCTGCGCGCCTGGCCGACGAGATCGCCGAGCCGCCGGTCCAGTTCCAGCGCGCGGCACAGGCTGGCCCTGGCTTCCCGGTAACGGCGAAGCCGGATGCGGGCGCGGCCCAGTTCGCGCAGCGACCAGGCTTTCCCGCGCAGATCGCCCGCGTGTTCCGCCGCGGCGACGGCGACCTGCTGCGTGGCCTCCATCTGCGCCCAATGCCCGGCACGAATGCAGAAACTGGCCACACTCCCGGCGAACTGCCAAGCGTGGCAACCGAAACCGGCTCCGGCAGCGCATTCGGCGACAGCGGGAAACACCGGACGCTCGGCGGTCAGCCACTGCCAGGCTTGCTCGTCGTCGGCGAGCTCTTCCACGACGGCGCCCGGCTGGGGTTCGGCGAGAGGCAGCCGGTCGTTGGGCGGGTTGATCAGCAGGGCCGCGGCGTGCGCGGTGTGCAGGTAGTGGTCGAGCATGCGGTGCACGGCCGCGCGGCGCGTCTGCTCGTTGTCTTCGTGGTGCGCCGTTTCCCCCGAGTACGCCCGCAGCAGATCGTGGTAAGCGAACCGGTTGGCGCCGGGTTCGGTGAGCAGTTGCGCCCGGGTCAGCTCGGACAAGGCGGCGCGGGCGTGCTGGCGCTCGGTTCCGGCCAGGCTGGCGGCCGCGGCGAGCGAGATCTCCGGGCCGGGATGCAAGGCCAGCAGCCGGAACATGCGCGCCGCCGCGGCGCCGAGCGTCCGATAGGACCAGGAGAACACCGCGCCGAGATCGACACTGGCGTCGCCGGCGTCCAGGCCGCGCAGCCGATCGCGGACGTCGTGCAACTGCTTCGCCAGCTCGGCCAAGGACAACGCGGGGGCGAGCGCGGCGCGGGCGGCCGTGATGCTCAGCGCCAGCGGCAGATGCGCGGACAGCTCGATCAGGTCGTGCACCGCGTGCGGCTCGGCGGCCAGCCGTTCCGGGCCTAGCCGGCTCGCCAGCAAGTCACGGGCTTCGGCGGCGGTCATCAGGTCCAGCGGGACCGCCCGCGCCCCTTCGCTGACGACCAAACCGCCGAGCCGGTCGCGGCTGGTGACGACGGTCAAGCACCGCGCCGAGCCCGGCAGCAGCGGCCGGACCTGGCCTGCGTCGCGCGCGTTGTCCAGCACCACCAGCATCCGCCGCCCGGCGAGCTGGGACCGGTACAGCGCCGCCTGTTCGGCCAGTCCGGCCGGGATCCGCTGGGCTGGCACTTCGAGCGCGTCGAGGAACCCCCGGATCGCCTCGGCGGGCCGGACCGGCGGGCCGCCGGGATCGAAACCCCGGAGGTTCACGTAGAGCTGCCCGTCGGGGAACCGGTCCGCGACCTGGTGCGACCAGTGCAAGGCCAGCGCCGTCTTGCCGACGCCCGCGGTGCCGTTGATCGCCGAGATCACCACGACGCCTTCGCGGTCGAGCAACCCGGTGAGTTCCTTCAGCTGCGATGCCCGGCCGGTGAAACCCGCCACCGCACAAGGCAGCTGCCGGGGCACCGCGCCCCCAGGACTTGCCTCGGGCTGCGGGACCGGTGCGGCCGCGGCGGAATCGTTGCGCAGGATCGCCAAGTGCAAGCGTTGCAGCTGCGCACCGGGCTCCAACGCGAGATCGTCGGCCAGCTGTTCCCGGATGCGCCGGTAAACCTCCAGCGCCTCGGTCGACCGCCCCGAACGGTGCAGAGCCAGCATCAGTTGGCCGACAAGTCTTTCCCGCAACGGATGTTCAGTGACCAGAGGCGCCAGCTCGGCGACCAACGCCGCGTGCCCGCCCGCCGCCAGGCCCCATTCGATGCCGTCCTCGACCGCGGCCAGACGGCTTTCCGCCAAGCGCGTCGCCTGCGCCGTCAGGCAGGGCGTGACTCCGCTCAGCGCCGGGCCCCGCCACAGCCGAAGCGCCTCCCGCACCGCTTCCGCCGCGCCGGCCGGATCCGTCGCCGAGAGCCGGCGCGCGCTCGCGATCGACGAGTCGAAGACGCCGACGTCGACCTGGTCCGCCTCGGCGTCCAGGAGGTAGCCGCCCGGACAGGTGGCGATCACCTCGCCGAGCGCGCCGCGGAGCCGGGACACCAGCTTGATCACCTGCCGGCGCGCCGACGTCGGCGGATCCCCTTCCCACACCGCGTCGACGAGCGCGCCGACGGACACCGCCCGCCCCGGGCACAACGCCAGAGCAGCCAGCACGGACAGCTGATGCCGGCCGGAGACCGCCAGCCGGTCCGGGCCGCGCCAGACCTCCACCGGTCCCAGCAGCCGGAACTCGAGACGATCGGCAACGCCCAACGGTCCCCCTCGCGCCCGGCCTTTCCGACAAGGCCGCCGAACCGGACCGGCGACTCCGCGCCGGAACCGACCTCCAGCAGGAGCGGCGGGACGGCGCCCAGATACGGGTCCGTTCGGGTGAAGTCCGGCGGTGACTGGGTGTTGCGGGCGAAGGTACGGGGTGACGGTGACGTTCTCGCGCGCGAACACCGATGGCAGTGCGCGCTCTCGCGGGTTCCGGCGGATGCCGGACAATCTCGACGGATCACCGTCGAAGCAGGCTTCCTGGTACTGCTGGAAAACGCGGCGGATGAATTACGAGCTCAGCTTTTCGACCAGGTCGGCTCCCCGCTCGGCGCCGCTTTTCCGTTCCCGCAGGCTGACGCCCATCCGGTTCGCGGTGGACAGGATCTGTTCGTCGGCGGCTACCTGGTCCACGGTGGCGCGCAGGAGGTCCGCCGTGGTCAGGGCTGGATCGAGGCGCCTGCCGACTCCCAGTTCCTCCACCTGCCGCGCGGTCATCTCCTGTTCCGGCATGTGCGGGACCGCGATCAGCGGAACGCCGAAATAGAGGGATTCCAGCGTCGAGTTCATGCCGGCGTGCGAGACGAACGCCGTCGCTGCCCGGAGCACGTCCAACTGAGGGAAATGCGGCCGGATCTCGAAGTTCGCCGGGACCGGGCCGAGGTCCGCGGCATCGATGTCCCGGCCGACGGACATGGCGACCTGCCAGTCGCTGTCCGTGAAAGCCTCGATGCACTGCCGGAAGAAACCGGCCTGCTGGTTGAACAGCGTGCCGAGCGAAACGAACAGCAGGGGCTGCCCCTGAGGCCGCCACTGCCCGGAATCCGCTCGCCGGGTGATCGAGGGGCCGAGGAACGCGTACCGCTCGTCGAAGGATTCCGCGTGCGGCTGGAATTCCCTCGGCAGAAAGACAAGATTCAGCGGAGCCGGTTCGTCCAAAACCATGCGGTACCGTCCGGTCAGGCCCCGCTGTCCGGCGAACTCCTGCAGCCGCTCGTCGAGGTGTGCGACCGGGGATTCCGCGGCCGCGCCGCCAATCATGGCCGTGCGCAAGGAAAAAGTCTCATTGCTCGCGTAGGTGGGGCACAGCGCCGCGAACGGCACACCGAGCTGCTCCGCGACCATGGCACCGACCGGTGCCATGACGTCCCCGCAGATCGCGTCGAGTCGTTGCCCCGCGAACCGGTCGCACAGCACGTCGAAACTCCGCGTCATGCTCGCCAGCGCGCTCTCCCGCTTGGCTGCGATGGCCGCGGAATCTGGCTGGCCGTTGCGGATCGACGGCATCCTCGACACTTCGAACGGCACAGCGGCCGGCTCGGCTCCGGCCGCGCGCACCGCGGCGTGGAACGGCTCCGCGGTGGCATAGCTGACGCGGTTGCCGCGCCGGACCAGTTCCGCGACCAGCGGCAAGGTCGGGTTGACGTGCCCGTGCGCGGCCACGCTCACGAAACCGTAGTGCTTCCCCATAGTCCCCCTCCTGACTTGCCCCCCCACGCGGTCACAACGACAGTACCAAAAAAGTGGAAGTCACTGTCAAAAAAGAGTGAGTTCCATTTTATCGCCGGCAAGGAGCAGCTAGGGAGTTGCTCGGCTTGTCAGGAGGCGCGGGAGGGCAAGCCGCTCAGCGGCCGCTGCCGTGCGCCGGCACACCGGCGCAGCCGGGCATGCCGGATTCCAGCAACTCGACGACCCTGGCGCTCGCCCGCGGGTCCTCGCCCGATTCGGCGATGCCGAGATAGAACGCGCCGACGCAGGCGCCTGCCGTCACGCGCACTTCGAAATCCTCGGTCGATCGACCGAGCCGCCCCGCCAGCAGACCGGCCAGCAGGTCCACGCTGCGTCCCAGTTCGACCATCATCGCGCCGCGCAGTTCGGGGTCGGTGCGCAGCAGCAGCCTGCGCTCCCTTTCGAACTGCCGTTCCTCGGCGGGCAACGTCGCCACCACCGCCTCGCCGGCGCGCAGGAAGGCGGTCAGCGCGGAAAGCTCGGGCGGTTGCGCCTGGAACGCCTCGATCAGGGCCGGATCCAGGTCGTCCGCCAGCACCAGGTCTTCTTTGGTCGGGAAGTACCGGAAGAACGTGCTCGGCGAGACCTCCGCCGCGGCCGCGATCTGCTCGACGGTCGTGTGCGGGTAGCCCTTCTCGCGAAAGAGGCGGAACGCTTCGGTCCGGATCGTCTTGCGAGTGCGCGCCTTCTTGCGTTCGCGCAGGCCATGGGGCAGGTCTCCGGACATGGGCCGATTCTGCCACGTCCAGCCCCGGCGTCCCGGGACATGGAGATCACCGGGCGGTGCCCCTCGGTGCCGCAGAATGTCCGCCGCCAACCAGCGACCGTCACTACCGGGCGCCCGCCAGCCGTTCCAGCTCCGGCACGATCTGCGCGGGCGCAGGGATTTCCAGCACCTCCGCACGCACCTTCTCCGCAGACGCGGCAAACGAAGGCTCGTCAAGCAACCGCGACAACTGCGCCCGCAGCTGCCCGGCAGTCACCTGATCATGTTCCAGCACCAATCCTGCCCCTTGACCGGCCAGCAGGTCGGCCAACCCCGCCTTGTCCCACATGTTTCCCGGGATCACCAGCTGCGGCACCCCGTGCACCACGGCGTTTCCGATCGTGCCCGCGCCGCCGTGGTGGAGCACCGCGGTGCAGGTCGGGAGGAGGGCGTCCAGCGGGACGAAGTCGAACAGCCGCACGTTGTCCGGCACTGCCGACGCCGATCCGGCTTGCCGGGCGGTCAACGTCGCGATCACCTCGACGTCCAGGCCGGCCACCGCGGCGAAGAGGTCGCCGGCCGAGAATTGGTCGTCGCCCCACAGGTCGCGGCGGGACATGCCCAGGGTGACGCAGACCCGGCGCCGGGCGGGCGGTTCGGACAGCCACGACGGCACCGCCGAGGGGCCGTTGTAGGGGACGTGCCGCACGGGGAGGTAGTCCGCGCCGGTCGGGAACCGGGTCCACGGCGGGAGCGGGTCCAGGGTGCGCTGGCCGAGGACGAGTTCCTCGTCGAACGCGCAGCCGTGCCGTTCCAGCTTGCCCGACAGCCATTCCGCCATCGGGTCGGCTCCCCCGGCGCCGCCCAGGCCGGCGAAAAGGGCGCGCATGCGGGCCCAGTGGTCGAGGCCGAAGAGCATCCGGACGTGCGCGGCGCCGGTGACTCGCGCGGCGATCGGGCCCATGTACGTCAAGGCGTCCCAGACGACCAGGTCCGGCTGCCAGGACCGGGCGAACCCGACCAGGTCGTCGAGCGCCGCGTCGCTGGAGAGTTCGTCCAGCGCGATCGAGCACCACGTCGTGAACACGCCGCGGACGTAGTCCAGGGTGAGCCGGTCCTCCCGGGTCTCGGTGATGTCGAATTCCCAGTCGAAGACGGTCTTTCCGGCGGGCCGTTCCTGGTCGTTGCCGCTCCGTCCGCCCAGGTTCAGCACCGGGCCGACCGCGACGGCGGGCAGTCCGGTCGCGACGATCGCGTCGGCCAGGTCCGGCTGCGCGGCGACCCGGACGTCGTGCCCGGCCGCGCGCAGCGCCCACGCCATCGGCACCAGGTTGTACAGGTGCGCGTTCGCCGCGAACGTCGTGAACAGAACCTTCATGCCACTCTCCCCCGCGGGCGGTGCGATCCGGAACGCGGCAAAACATACCGATCAGTCCGATTTCGCCTCCACCCCTAGCCGGCTGGCTAGGGGCGACGCCAAAAGCCGCGTCTGCAGTTCGATCGTGAAGCGCTGCACGGGGTCGTCGAGGTCGACCGCGCACAGTTCTTCGATGCGGTGCAGCCGGTAGCGGAAAGTGTTGCGGTGTATGCGAAGGGCGGCTGCGGCGCGGGTGGCGTCGCCGCCGGCGTCGAACCAGCAGCGGAGTGTGTTCAGGTACTCGGCGCCGCGCGGGGAGGAGTCGCGGCGGAGGACGTCGAGGGAGCCGTCGAGCAGGGCTGGGCGTTCGGCGGCGAGTTCCGCGAGTTCGGAGATCAGGACGTGCGGGAGCAGGTCCGTCAGATGGGCGGTGGCTGGTGCGGTCAGGACGCGCGAAGCGTGCCGGAGCGGATCTAGTTCGGCGCGGATTTCGGCGGCGGTGGCGCAGGGGCGGCCGAGGCACGCAACCAGCGGCGTGGTCGTCGACGCGCGCCGTCGCAGGCGTTCGGCGAAATCGGCGGGTCCCGGATCAGGCGTCGAGGGGAACAGGACGAACAGGAGGGAACCCAGTGTCGCCGTCGCCGCGTTCGGGTTCAGCATCCGTGCGCAGCGGGCCAGCGCACCCTCGCGATCGGGAGTGATCTCGCCGAGGGCGGCGAGCCGCCATCGCCGCGAAGTGCCGAGTCGTTCGGTCAGCGCTTCGAGCGATCCCGGACCGGTCAGCAGTCCGCGCAGGAGTTCGGCGCGGATGGCGTCCTCGTCGTCTCGCCCGGCGGGTTCGTCGATGAACCAGGCAGCGGCTGCCGCCGACAGGTCGCTCAGCACCTGCGCCACGGACGTCTCCCCCCGCGGCGCGCACAGGACATAGCCGCCGATCGTTGTGCCGGAGCGGATCGGAGCGGCCCAGCGCGGGCCCGCGTCCGGGAGGTCGAGGCGCGCGACGCTTCGCACCTGAGCGAGGCGCTTCCGCAACTCCGCCGGAACACGCCGGGCGAGCACCATTTCGCTGGTGAGCGCGTCCACGGATTCGCCGCAACCGAACGCGAGTACGCGGAAGGCCGCGTCGGTGACCACGACCGCACCGCCGAGTGCGAGGGCCGCGCTTTCGGCGAGATCGCAAAGACCGGCCGCGGTCGGCGTCACGCCGCCGAACCTGGCACCGGACAGCAAGGATCGCACTACCGTGCCGATCTCCGCCCATTCGATCTGTTCCGCCGCCACGAGAACCGGCACGGCGGCGGTCGCGAGGTCGGCTTCCGCCGGCAGGGCGCCCTCGCGTACGACGAGAGCTGCGGCTCCCGCCCGACCAGCAGCGGTCAGGGCTTGCGCCAGGTCGTCGGCGGCCAGGCGGGGGTTCGTCATCAGCACCAGCTGATGACGGCCCGGCAGCCGGGCCGGGTCCCACGGGATCGCCCCGGCCAGCGGACGGTCCAGGCCCGACGCCGGCGCCGCCACGCTGAACCAGCCGCGTCGCGCGCTGACCAGGAGCGGCAGCCGGATCATCCCGTCCGGCGGAGGGAGATCGGCGGCGATCGGTTCTCCTGGCCGGGTGCCGACTGCCGTCATCGGGCCGCTCCTTCCGTCCGCGCCACGCTGCGTCGGGGGAAGGCTAAGCAGCGGCCGGAGCGCCGTCAGTGGGCTCACCGCACTGCGAAGACCGCTCGGCAGGGCTCTCAGCCCAGCCCGCGCAACCGAGGCAGGAGATCCTGCCGGGCCAGGTCGAGGAAACGGGCTTGATCGTCGCCGGGCGCGTGCAGCACCAGGTCGGTGAAGCCCGCGTCGACGTACGGGCGGATCCGTTCGACGACCTCGTCCGGATCCGAGGAGACGATCCACCGGGACGCGATCTGGGACATCGGGAGTTCGTCGGCGACGCGTTCCATGGCGACAGGGTCGGAAATGCCGTGCTTCTGTTCGGCGGTCAGCGACAGCGGTGCCCAGAACCTGGTATTCGCGACGGCCGTCTCGGCATCGGTGTCGTAGGACAGCTTGATCTCGATCGAGCGCGCGACGTCCGCGGGTGCGCGGCCGGACTGTTCGGCTCCGGCGTCGACAGCGGGCTGGAGCTTCTCCGTGTAGAGCTCCATGCCCTTGCCGCTGGTGCAGATGAAGCCGTCCGCCGTCCGTCCGGCGTATTTCGCCACCACCGGACCGCCTGCCGCGACGTAGACGGGCACCGGGTGCGGCGGACGGTCGTAGACGGTCGCGTTTTCGGTTCGGTAGTACTCGCCGTCGAAACTCACCCGCTCCTCTGTCCACAAGCGACGGATGAGGTCGATCGCCTCGCGCAGGCGGGCGAAACGTTCCTTGAAGCCGGGCCATTCCATGCGGGCGACCGCGACCTCGTTGAGCGCTTCGCCGGTGCCGAGGCCGAGCAGGACGCGTCCGGGAAAGAGCGCGCCGAGCGTGCCGAAGGCCTGCGCCACCACGGCCGGGTGGTAGCGGAAGGTCGCGGTCAGCACGCTGGTGCCGAGCCGGACCCGCTCGGTCCGCTCCCCCGCCGCGGCGAGCCAGGCCATCGAGAACGGCGCGTGCCCGTGCCGGTGCCGCCAGGGCTGGTAGTGGTCGCTCACCAGGACCGAGTCGAAGCCCCGCTCTTCGGCGAGGACGGCCAGGTCCACCAGGTGACGCGGCCCGAACTGCTCGGCGGATGCCTTGTAGCCAACGGTGATTCCCGCGGTGCGTGTGTCCATTCCGGACACTCAACCCGGTTGGCGGCACGAGGTCATCGTGCACGGCGGACGAAGGGCGGTTCGCTGTCTTGTGCTCGACGTCAGCCGGGTTCGTCCCAATCGATGCCCGCCGCGCGCGTCGCCAAATGCACCGCCAGCCGGTCGTCCGGATCACCCAGATCGACCGGCAGCAGCTCGGAGATCCGCTCCATCCGCTGCATCACCGTGTTCCGATGAACCCCGAGCGCGGCCCCAGCGGCCTTCGCCGAAGACTGGAAATCCAGGTAACAGCGCAACGTCCGAACCAGACCGCCAGAAGGATCCGCCTCTTCCAGGGGAGCGAGCAAGTCGGCTGCCGCACCGCGCAAGGGGGCCGAGCCGTACCAGCCTGCGATCAGTTTCCGGGCGCTTCCGGCGTCGATGTGCTCGACGACCGCCCGGCGGTGCGAGGTGTGGGCCAGCAACGCCGCGCGGCGCGCCTGTTCGGCGGAGCGGCCGATGCCCGCCGCTCCGGTGTGCGCCCGGCCCACCCCGGCGCACAGCCGCAAGCCCGGATGCTCCGCTTCGACGGCGGCGAGCGTCCTGGCGAGCCGGTCGAGCAACGGGCCGGGATCCTCGGCCCGCGCGTCCGAAGTCAGCCAGAACAGCCATCCTTCGGCGCGTTCGACCAGCGTGGCGGCGACGCCGTGCTCGGCCAGTTGTGCCTCCAATTCCGTGCCCAGCGCGGACATCCGGAGTGCGGACGGCACAGCCGCCGCCTGCACCTGGACCGCGGTGTGCCGTCCGGCCAGCCGCCAGCCGAGTGCGGTGGCCCGTTCGACGGTGCGGCGTCCCGGTTCGCCGGGCTGTTCGAGGATTTCGCTGAGCAGGAGCGAACGGCGCCGGTGTTCGCGTTCGTCCCGGACCGCCTCCCCGGCCACGTGCACCGCGAACGACAGCGCCGCGATCGCGATCGCGCGCCGGACCGGTTCGAGCAGCACTCCGGCGGCGAAGCGGGGCCGTCGCACCGCGATCCAGTAGACCGCGGGTCCGGTCGTGACGACCTGGACCGGGTGCAGCATCAGCTCGCCGTCGGTCCCGACGGTCAGGGCGACCGGCCGCGAATCGGCCAGCAAGGCGGGGTCGGCACAGCTGACGAGCAGCGCGTGTGCCTCCGGAGCACCGGCCACGAAACGGGCTTCGGCATCGACGAGCGCGACCGGTTCGCCGAGCGTCGCCGAGAGTTGCGTGGTGAGCGCGTGCGCGTCGGCGGGCGGGCGCTGGAACCGGCGGGACGCGTCGCCGAGCACGCGCAGGCCCGCGATTTCCGGGGCGCTGACGTAGGGCTCGAACGCGGTGATCACCCCGGTCGGGGTCATGTCCTCGACGCCGATGAGCGGCAGCGCCAAGCGGTCGGCGAGCCTGCGGGTCGCGAACGGCACCGGCCGGTGCGGGCGGGCCGCGATGATCCCGGACAGGCCCGCGCTGCCCGCCAGCCGGATCGCGAGGTCCGCGGCGAGATCGTCGAGAACGAGCTGTTCCCGGCCGAACACGGCGACGCTGCGCGGCGCGAGTTCGGCGATCTCGTGCACCGCGGAACCCGCGACGACCGCCCCGACGGGCCTCTTCAGCCCGGTCTCGCCCGCGAGCACCTCGCAGTGCCCGATCAGGTCCAGGTCCAGCAGCTGGGCGAGGGTCACCGTCATGGCGCGGCCGGTTCCAGGATCGGCCCCACCGCGGTCGTCTGGAGGCGCGCGGCCGGCACCGGAACGTAGGTCATCAGCGCCTCCTTCACCGGGGTTTCCCGCAGGGTGCGCGGATCGGCGCCGGCGCGGACGGCGGCATCGCGGGCCAGCTGGCGGGCGCGGGCCGCCGAATCTTCGCGTCCGCCGGCGCCCTGCCAGAAGATCCGGTCGACCGAGCCCGCCGCTTCCGCGCCAGCCGCGCCCGCGGCGGCCGCGAGATCGCCGTCCGGCGGCCGGATCGCGTCGGGCAGGGACCGGTCTCCGACGAGCACGACGGGGAGATCGGCGGATCCGTACCGCGCGCGGGCGACCGCCGCGGCGACGGACATCGAGCGATCCGCCACCGTCAGCCGCGGAAGCCGCGAGCCGATCCGGACGCCGCCGAATTCCCGGTGTGCGCTCGATTCGGGGAGCAAACCACCGCGGGTCGTCCCGACGACGGTCTGGTCGCCGGTCGCGTCGGCCACCACGGCCGCGGGCACTCCGGCCAGCCGGGCGGCACCGTGCAGCAACGCCGCTTGGGCTGCTCCGAGGCAGGCCGTCGCGTGCCGCTGCGCGGCCGGCTCGGGCAGCACGGTTCCGTTGCCGCGCACCAAATACAGCTCCGCCGCGGGATTGTGGTTCCGAACCGCGGCGCCCAGTTCGCCGATCCGGGCGCGGGCGGACTCGGCCAGGGCCGCGTCGAGCACGGCGGTGTTCTCCCGCTCCAGCAGCCCGATCGCCTCGGTCTCGCTGCCTTTGAGCACCGGGACGTCCGGCCCGAGCACGTCGGCGAGGACGGCCGCGGCCCGCTGTTCGTGGTCGGGATTCTCCAGCCCGTGGACTCCGGCGACCGCGACCGCGCGGACGGTTCCGGCGCACCGGCGGGCGAATTCGGTCACCGCGGCGAGATCCAGCGGAGCCGATGCCGTGCCGTCGTATTCGTGCCCGCCCCGCACCATCGCGACCGGTCCCGCGAGCGCGCCGGACAGCTCGACCGGCCAGCCCACGAGCGGCGGCAGCGCGGTCGCGCCGCCGATGCGCAGGACGCCGACGCGAGATGCCGCCACGGCGGGCACGGGCTCCGGCAGGATCGCCACGACCCGGTCGACCGCTTCGGCCTCGACCTCCGCGAGGAGCGCGTCGAGCAATCCCGGCGGCGAGCCGGTTCCGGGAATTCCTCGGTGGGACGCCACGATCCGGCCCGCTTCGTCCAGCGCCACGGCGCGGGCGGCGACGGCGTCAATGCCCACTCGCAACCGGCTCATCGGACACCGGCCAAGGGCGTCGAACCGTCGAACCGCACCGGGTCGACGGCGTAGCCGAACGCGCGCGGCCCGGCCGCCGCGTGCCCTTCTGGCGTGTGCCACCGGTCGTCGACCGGGCTGGCGATCACATGCACTTCCTGGCCCGCGACCAGGTCGACGGTCTGCGTCAGCGCGCCCGTGTCCGCGTCCGCGACGCCGATCAGGTCCGGGACCGTGGCCAGCACCGTGCCTTCCCGGCTGACGATCAGGTTCTCGTTCTGGAAGTCGATCCGCACGAAACCCGCCGGGGTGTCGAGGGAAACGACGCCGCGCGGCCAGCCGTCCGAGGAATGCTGCAGGACCTCGGCGACGGTCCCGGTGCACACGAGGCGCCCGCCGCAGGCGCGCAGGTACGCGTCGGTTCCGGCCTCGGCGAGCGCCGCTCCGATCCTGGCGCATTCGCTGATCGACCCGACGGCGCCGAGCCGCGCGCAGTCCCCCGCGGTCACCCGATACGCGCTGATCAGCGCCACGAGCCCCAGCGGCGGCAGCACGGCCCGCACCAGCTCGCCGAGCACCGCGTCGGTGCCTTGGCTGAACTCGGCGACGATGCCCGAGCCGCCGACGACGGTGATCGGCGAGGCAGAGAACCCGGCCAGCCGCAGCAGCGTCAGGTCGATCGAGGGCAGCGTGCGGCGCATCAGGTCGAGGTCGAGGCACGGCAGCCCGAGTTCGGCCGCGACTGTCAGCGGGACGGCCACGTTCACGCTGCCGAGCTGGATCGGCAGGACCGCCGCGCACTCGCGCCCGGCGCGTGCTTCGACGGCTTTCCGGAGCGTCTCCGCCTCGGCGGTGCTGTGCGCCTTCTCGACGAGCGTGTGCGGGGTTCCGCCGGACACCACGGGGAGGACGAGGGCGTCCGGGTCCAGTTCGCCTGCCGTGCCGAGCGGGATCGGCCCATGCCGCCGGACGGCCGCGACCAGGAGCTGCTGCGCCAGGTACGGGTCGCCGCCGCCTCCGCTCCCGAAGTGCACGGCTCCGCGCACCACGTCGTCGATCGCGGACTCGGCGACGTGCTCCATGTGCCAACCTTAACCGGCGTCGTGGCTGCTCAGGCGGTCGCGACACCCCGGAAACCGGCATACAGCCGGGCGAACGCGCGGGCGGCGGCGGTCAGTTCGGCGACCGGCACGTACTCGTCGGCGGTGTGCGCGACCGTCATCGACCCAGGCCCGTACACGACCGTCGGGATGCCGAGCCGATTGCGCAGGAACCGGGCGTCCGTGCCGAGTTTCAGCCCGCGCACCGGCGCGTCGTCCGCTGCCCGCCGGACCTCGGCGACGAACGGGTGTTCCGGGTCCAGTTCGGAGCCCTCGGCGAAGGCGAGCACGTCCGCGTCGTAGTCGAATTCGCCCGCGGCGTCGATCAGCCCGGTCACGGTGGCCAGCGCCTCGTTCCGGGTCTGGCCGGGCAGCACCCGCCGGTCGATCCGCAGCCGGCATTCGGCGGCCACGATGTTGACCGCGGTGCCGCCCGCGATGGTTCCCGCGTTCGCGGTGGGCGTGCCCAGGAGCGGATGCGCCCGGTCGCCGAAGTCGGCGAGGTGGAGCGCCGAGACGATCCGCGCGGCGTCGGCGACGGCGGAGTGCCCGGCCGCCGGATCGCTGCCGTGCCCGGCCCGGCCGCGCACCACGATCTCCACCATCAGCGAGCCGCGCTCGGCCACCCCGACCCGCAGTTCGCTGGGTTCGGGCACGACGGCCGCGTCGGCGTGCACCAGCCCGGCCGCGACCAGCGCCTCGGTTCCGGCCCGGCCGCCGGTCTCCTCGTCCGCCACGAGGTGGAAGACGACATTCGCGGGCGGCACGATTCCGGCGTCGCGGCAGGCGCGCATCCCTTCGAGCGCCGCGGCGATCCCGCCCTTCATGTCGCAGGCGCCACGGCCGTAGAGCAGCCCGTCGCGCACCAGCCCGCCGAACGGCGGCGCCGACCAGTCCTCTTCGGACACTGGAACGACGTCCACGTGCCCGTTGACCAGCAGCGTGGGGCCGTCGCCGGACCCGATGCGGCCCAGGATCGACGGACGGCCCGGTTCGGGCTCGAAAATCTCGACCTCGGCGCCCAGCTCCGCCAAGACCCGGCACAGCGGTTCGGCTGCCGGCCGTTCCCCGCCCGGCGGGTTCTGCGTGTCGCACCGGATCAGGTCCGCGGCCAGTTCGGTCACCCGCGCGGCTCGGACGGCGGCTGCGGCGTTCATGCGGGCTCCTCGAGGTGTGCGGTCATCGCGGCGAGGGCTTCGGCGTCGAGAAAACCCAGCGGGGCAAGGCCTTTCGCGAATCCCAGCAACGCGGGCCGGAACGCCGCCACCTCCGCGAAGAGGCCGGCGGCCTCCCGGCGCCGTCCGGCGCGGGCGAGCAGAATCGCGCGCCAGAAGTCGGCCTCGCGGTTGTCCGGCCCGATGACCTCCGCCGCTGAAGCGAGGCCGCTCAGCCGTGCGTCCAGCTCGTCCGGGGCGACGCCCTCGAACGGACCGAGCGTCAAGCCGCGCGCGAACATCACTTCGCCGACCGCGCCGAAGGCCCGCGAACGCGGAAGCAGCCGGGACAGTTCGGCGAGCGGGTCCGGGTGGTCGTCGACGCGGAGATCGACGACCACCTCGTTCCACGGCGTCGGACCGCGTCGGCCGGACACGACCAGCAGTGCCGCCGATTGGGCGCCTCGCACGTCTCCCCCGGCGCCGTCCGCGGCCTGAAGCCCGGCGAGGATACGGTCGGCGAGGTCGCCGTCCGCGGTCTCGAAGGCGGAGAGCGCGGCCTGGCACACGCCTGGAGCGGCCAGCATATTCCCTTGCACCGTAACCTGATGCCCGCGCGCGGACCCGGTGTGCGGCGCGCACGACTCGCCGGTGTGGGCCCCCACCGAGCCTCGCGCGTCGACGATTCCCAGCTGGCGGTATGCGGAATCCGGGTCCCCGGCCACCAGGATATCCACAGTGGACGGTGCGGGTACGCCTGCGCGCAGCAACTCCAGGCCGCGAGGTCCATAATCGACATTGACGAACGCCTGGGTGGCCACCGCGCCGACGCCCGCCTCGGCCCGCGGCAGCAACGTGCCGACGCCGAAGAAGTGGGTCTGGGCCCCGACCCCGAGACATCCGGTGACCGGATCGCGCGCGACGATCGAGTACGTCACGAATTTCCTTCCGCCCGCGCGAGGTGGTCCCGGAGGAGGTCTGCCACCTGGCCGGTTTCCTCGAGCATCGGCAGGTGACCCGTTCCGTCCAGCTCCTTCGCGGCGCCGCCGGTGGCTTCGGCGAGTTCGCGCGACATCGCGGGCGGGCACGTCGGATCCTCGGTTCCGGCCACCGCAAGCACCGGAATCCCTGCCGTGGCAACCTTTCCCGCCAGGTGCCGGATGTCCGCGCCGAACGCTCCACAAAGGATTTCCGCGACCACGCTCGTCGGCCGGGTGCCGACGGCTTCCGCCATCACCTCCCGGACTCTCGCCGAGTCGCGGTGTTCCCGGCCGACGATCTCGGGCACCTGACCGGCGAAATACCCGGCGGTCCCGGCTGCCTCGAGTTCGCGCACCATCGCGGCGATCGCTTCGGCCGGAACGCCGGTGCCCAGCGTCGAACCGAAGGTCGCGACGCTGCGCACCCGCCGGGGGTGCAGGGCGGCCAGCGCGACGCCGATCGTGCCGCCGAGCGACCCGCCGGCCAGATGCGCCTCGTCCAGGCCGAGAGCGTCGAGGACCGCCAGGACGTCCGGCACGTAGCCGTCTTCGACGGTGAACGGTCCGGTCCGCCCGGAGTTCCCGTGCCCGCGCAGGTCCGGAGCCACGACGGGCCGGTCGAGCCGGGCGGCGACGTCCTCCCAGACGACAGCCGCGGAGTTGATCGGATGCAGGAGCACGAGCGGGACGCCCGGCCGGTCGTCCGCCGTGCGCAGCACTGACAGCCGGCCGGTCGGCCCCTCGACGCTGACGCGATGCAAGACCCTGCTCATTCCGTACCGTGCTTGGGCATCTGCGGGTCCTGGACGCTGACGTGCATGTGCCAGATCCGCCAGTCCGGACCGCCCTTGCCGTCGTCGCGGCGGAAGAACTCGGTGGTGCGGAACGGGGTCGGGACCGCGTCCTGCCGGCCGGGAGCCAGCACGTCCGCGGTTCCTTCCGCGGTGAGCAGCGCGACGTCGCCGAAAACCTGGACGTCCGGGCCGACGGTGTCCTTGATCGCGGTGATGCTCAGCCCGATCTTCGCGGCGTTGACCCACAGGCGGTGCTTGTCCAGCACGCCGTGGTAGGTGTGGCCGTTGAGGTTGAACTGGTGGTAGCCGCCGCCCTCCGGGAAGTACCGCAGCATCCGGTCGGCGACGAGGCCGATGTTCGCCTCGTACCAGCCTTGGTGCACTTCGAGGATCCGCTCGAGGTCAGTGCTCATGGGTCGTGCCCTTTCCGTGGGTGAATTCGCCGGTCAGTTCTCCGACCGCGGCGAGAGTTTCTTCCGCGCCGTCGGCGACGACGGTCGCGATGGCGACGTTGTCCGCGCCCGCGTCGAGGTATTCCTTGAGGCGGGCCCGCGCGGTGTCCTGCCCGCCCACGACGCCGAAGACGTCGAGCCACTCGTCCGGCATCTCCGCCGCGACCGTCTCGGGACCGCCGCGGGAAAGCAGGTCCGCGAGCTGCTCGTTGGCGCCGACCGCACCGAACAACGGCCCCGGGCCCGTCGCGGCGAGGTAAAAGGCGAGAACCGCCTTGAGCGCTTCCCTCGTGGCAGCCGCCTGTCCCGGATCCCGCGTCACGTTGGCCGCGGCAAGGACGGTGATCGTGATGCGCTCGTCCCGCCCGGCTGCGCGCGCGGCCTCGTCCAGCTTGCGCCGCGCGCTCCGCACGTACTCGACCGGTGCGAGCGCGCTGACGAGCAGGCCGTCCGCCAGCCGGCCGGTCAGGTCGAGCCCCTTGTCCCCGAGCACCCCGGTGAACAGCGGCACCGGCCCGGCGACCGGATGCGTGAGCGCGACCTCGCGGAAGGCGGCGAACCGGCCCTCCTCGTTGATCGTCTCGCCGTGCAACAGCCCTCGGACGGCGGTGAGGGTTTCGCGCAGGGCGCTCATCGGCGACCGCTGGGTCAGGCCCATCTGCGCGGTCCAGGCCGGGACGCCGTGCCCGATCCCGGGCATCAGCCTGCCCGGGTATGCGCGGGCCAGCGTGCTGATTTCCATGGCCAGCAACGCCGGATGCCGGACGACCGACGACACGACCCCGATCCCGACCGGGACCCGCGACGTCGCTCCGAGCGCGAGCGCCGCGCCCGCGATGCCGCCGAGGAAGAAGTAGTCCTCCGGCAGCCACAATTCCCCGAAACCGGCGGCTTCCGCGGCCGCGGCCTGTGCGCCGATCTGTTCGGGCGGAGTGGTGCTGCCGAGCAGCACTCCCAGCCGGCTGCGGGAAGGGTGGGTCATCGGCGGGCTCCTGTCGTGCGGGCTGGATCACAACGTTGGGCTCGACGTTAGGAACCGCACCGGTCCCGGCGCTTCGGGCACGGCGACGAAACGGCCGAAACGCGACAGTGCACGGTGCACCACCGACGCGCCGGTTTTCTGCCAAGGTGGAAGCAGCAGGAAGGCGGAGACGATGCGCGAGCGACATTGGCGGACCTGGCTGTCAGCGGCGATGCTGGGGCTGTGTCTCGCCGCCTGCACCAGCCCCGTAAGCCGGCCGGAACCCGCGCCCCCGACCACCTCCGCCCCCAGCGGGAGTTACGACCCGGCGCGGTTCGCCCCCATCGTCTGGACCCGGGCGAAGGAGGCGGGAGCATCCCCTCGGCTGGTCATGGCGATTCTCTTCAACGAGTCGTACAAACCGCACGATCCGGCTCTCGAACGCGCCTGGCAGCGGCTGAAACCGGGTGCCGCGTTCGGGGTGGCGAACATGCACGAGGCGACCTTCAACGCGACGAAGAAGGGCCGCGCGTTCGCGGGACGCTCGTGGGACCAGCTGCCGGACGACCCGGACCTGGCGATCCAGGCGGAATCCTGGTACCTGCACGACCTGGCCGGGCAACTGCCCGCACACCGGTCCGGCTCGATCACCCCCGACGAACTGCTCGCGCTCGGCTACAACGCGGGGCCGGCCGCGATGAAGAGCTTCGCGCGCGGGACCAAGCCGGGCGCGCAGGCTCAGTCCTATTTGGACAATCTGCGCGAGAACTGGGCCAAGGCGGGCAAGGCACTCGGCGAGCCGTGAACGGCTTCACGCCTCGCCGGAAGACGGACGTCCGGCCCCGGCCCGGACCGGCGTCACCGGACGCGGTTCATCTCCTCGGCCAGCGACTTCGGCCGCAGATCGGTCCAGTGCTCCTCGACGTAGTCCAGGCAGTCCTGGCGGCTCGCCTCGCCGTGGACCTTCGTCCAGCCGCTGGGCACGGCCGCCGAAGCGGGCCACAGCGAATGCTGCCCCTCGTCGTTGGCCAGCACCAGGAACACGCCGTCTTCCTGATCGAACGGGTCGCTCATCGCCAGCGCCTTTCTCGCGGTTGCGCCCTTTCTAGCGGAGCACCGCGGACGGCAGCCAGCGTTCAGCACCGCGCCGCTTCCCAGTCAACCGGGGAATCGTCCTCCAGCAACGCCGCCAGATCCGACCACGCCGCCGCATACATCCGCGCGAAATTCGCCACCGGCGACGCACTGTGGCTCGGCACCGAACGAGCGTGCTCCGCCCACTCGCCCATGCCCCCGGCATGCCGGTCGAGCCACCGCAGCAGGCCGCGGCCGGTTTCGCTGAAGCGCAGCGCCGGGTCCCGCTTCATCTGTTCCAGCGACTGCCGCAGTTCCTCCGCCGACACCTGCCACGCCCGGCTCTCGGCGGCGGGCCGCTCGCGGGCCCTCCGCTGCGCGGGCACCGGGTCGTCCCCGGCCGCCAGCCGGCGCCGCACGTCCTGCACGGTCGCGGGCGAAACCCCGGCCCGGCGCGCGATCGAGCGCAGCGAGGCCTGCGGGTCTTCCGCCAGCAGCTTCCCGGCCAGCCTGCGGCCCGCCGCCGCGTCGACCGGCCTGCGGCGGCCGTCGCGGCCCTCCCGCTTGTTCGACTGCCGATCCTCGTCGGTCGAACGCTCGCGCAGCGCCGCGACGGTGCCCGCGGCCAGTCCGGCCGCCGCGGCGATCCGCCGGTTCGACCACTGCGCGTGCGAGGCGAGGATGCGCTGCGCGGCCGCCCGCCGGTCCGCCCGGGTCAGCGGCAGCCCGTGCGCGGTGTTGAGGCACACCGACAGCACGAACGCGTCCGCCTCGCTGCCGCGGTAGCAGCGCGCCGCGACGTGCGTGTTCCCGCGTGCCCGCGCCGCGCGCACCCGGTGCGCGCCGTCGATCACGCGCATCGAGGGGACGTGCACCAGGATCGGCGGCAGCTCTCCGTCCGCCTCGGCCAGCGCCTCCACGTGCGCTTCGTCCTCGCCCGCCCGCCGCGGCGAACCCGCGACCGACAGGTCCGCGACCGCCACCGGTTCCACCGGGCATCCGTCGAGCTCGGCCCGGACCCAGTCCGCGCAGCCTCCCGACGCACCGCCATCCGCCCGCATCATCGGCACCCCACAGGACTCGTCGGTTCCCGGAACTAGAAGGGAAAACTCGTGGTTCGAGGAATCCGGCGGACGCGGCGCCGGCACGCTCCCGGCGAACGGCCCCCAGGCCCCAGACCAAGCCATGTCCCCCCGAGCCCCCGGGCCCCGCCATGTCAAGGCATGCTCACAATCCGAGACTAGCAACGGGATTCCCGCCCCCGCAACAACGGTCGCCCCCTCCACGCAGCGTCGCCGGAGCGGCGAACCGACTAGGCTGTCCGAGTGATTCGCGTTGCGGCGAAACGACAATCGCCGTCGCGATCAGTCCACCCTGGACACGACGCGCGGGCTCGGCTAGGAACGGGAGGATGATCGACCGGACCGAGGAGGATCCGCCGTGACCGCACCGACCGGCCCGCTGGCCGGGCTCCGGGTCCTCGAACTGGCCGGGCTCGGGCCCGCGCCGCACGCCGCGATGCTGCTGGCCGATCTCGGGGCCGACGTGGTCCGGATCGACCGGCCCGGCGGCGGTTTCGACCTCGCCGGCGGGCAACCGGACCACCTGCTGCGCGGCAGGCGGGCACTGGTCGCGGACCTGAAGTCGGAAGCGGGGCTCGCACTGGCGCGTCGTCTCGCCGAACGCGCGGACGTGCTCCTCGAAGGGTTCCGGCCGGGCGTGGCCGAACGCCTCGGCATCGGCCCGCACGACTGCCTCGCCCGCAACCCCCGGCTGGTCTACGGCCGCGTCACCGGCTGGGGCCGCACCGGCCCGCTCGCCGACCGGGCCGGCCACGACATCAACTATCTCGCGCTCACCGGCGCGCTGCACGCGATCGGCACCGGCGACCGCCCCGCGCCCCCGCTCAACCTGATCGGCGATTTCGGCGGCGGCTCGCTGTTCCTGGTCGCCGGGGTGCTCGCGGCGCTGTGGGAACGGGAGCGCTCGGGGCTCGGCCAGGTGGTCGACGCGGCGATGATCGACGGGACCGGGCTGCTGATGCAGATGATCTGGATGCTGCGCGGCTACGGCTCGTGGCAGGACGAACGCGCGGCCAACCTGCTCGACGGCGGCGCGCCCTTCTACGACACCTATACCTGCCGCGACGGCCGCTGGGTTGCCGTCGGCGCCATCGAAGCACAGTTCTACCGCGCGCTGCTCGAAGGACTCGGCCTCGACGGCGAAGACCTGCCAGCGCAACAGGACCGGGACGGCTGGCCGGTGCTGCGCGCGCGGTTCGCCGGCGTGTTCGCCGCACACCCGCGCGACCACTGGGCCGAGGTCTTCGAGGGCACCGACGCGTGCGTCAGCCCGGTCCTCTCGCTCGACGAGGTCGCCGCGCATCCGCACCACCGGGCCAGGGGCCGGTTCTTCACCCGCGACGGGATCCGGCAGCCCTCGCCCGCTCCGGAGTTCTCCCGGACCGCCGCCGCCACTCCCGCCGCGCCCCCGCCGCCCGGCGCGCATCACGAAGCCGTGCTGCGCGACTGGGCCGTCTGAAAGAGGAATTCCATGCCCGCACTGGGGAACTACAGCGCCGCCGACGTCCGCGCGGCGGTCGGCATGCCCGCGGCCGTGAGCGCGGTGCGCGAGGCATTCGCCGGGCTGGCCGCCGGGCATTTCTCGCAACCGCCCCGGCTCGTCCTCGGCACCGACGACCAGGCGGTCATGGTGATGACCGCGCACCACGGCCCCAGCGGCGCGGCCGTGGTGAAAACCGCGGGCGTGGTGCTCGGCCGCGATCCCGCCATCCTCGCCACGCTCGTGTGGACCGACGACGGCGGCCAGCTCACCGCCGAAGCGGGCGCGGTCACCGCCTTGCGCACCGGCGCCGCGGCGGGGGTCGCGACCGACCTGCTGGCCGCCCCGGACGCGAACCGGCTCGCCCTGCTGGGCGCCGGAGCCCAGGCAGCCGACCAGGTCCGCGCGGTGCTGGCGGTCCGGAAGATCAGCGAGCTGACCGTGTGGAACCGGACCGCGCGGCGGGTGGGGCCGTTGCTGGACGAGCTGTCCGCCGAATTCCCGGGGCTGCGCGTGCGTGCGGCCGGGAGCGCGGCCGAGGCGGTGGCGGGCGCCGACGTGGTGTGCTGCGCGACGTCGGCTGAGGAGCCGCTGTTCGAGCTGTCGGCGTTGCCGGAACGCGTGCACGTCAACGCGATCGGCTCGTTCCGCGCGTCCATGCGCGAACTTCCCGCCGAATTGCTCGCCACCGCTTCGACGGTGCTGGTCGACCAGTTCGCCGCGGCCGCTGACGCCGGGGAGATCCGGCATGCGCTGGACCGTGGGTTGCTGGAACGCTCAGGGGTGCTCGACCTCGGGAACGCGCTGGCGGAGCCGCCGGAGGCGACTGGGCGGACGGTGTTCAAATCGGTCGGCGTCGCCGCACAAGACTGGGCCATCGCGCGGTTGCTCGCACAGCACGCCCGCCACTGAGCAAAACCCGCCGAGCGGGCACCGCGTTGCCGGACCCGTGGGACTCTCCCCTGGCTGCCGTGCTGCTTGGCGGACAACACAGCGAGCCCGCTGGGCAAAAGCCGCCGATTCGCATTCTTATCAGTTTTCCGCGTCTCATTTGGCGTTCAATCGAAACCGTTTTCCGGACGCATTTCCCTCGCTAGTTTGACGAGTGCCGGTACCGCACGAGCGAGGGGTTTTCGTGGCCAGTCCCAACCTGTCCCGCGCCGCCGCCGAACAGCGGGCGGCTTTGCTCGCCGTCGAGTCCTACCGGGTCGTGCTCGACTTGACCGGGAGCGGGACGTTCTCGTCGGTCACCACGGTCCGGTTCTCCGGCGCGCGGCGCGAGCCGAGCTGGATCGACCTGGTCGCCGACCGGGTGTGTTCGGCCACGCTCAACGGCGTCGCGCTCGATGTGTCCGGGTACCGCGAAGAGGACGGCATCGCGCTGCCCGAACTGGCGGAGGCCAACGAGCTCGTGGTGCACGCCGAATGCCGGTACACGAACACCGGCGAGGGCCTGCACCGGTTCGTCGACCCGGTCGACGACGCCGGCTACCTCTACACCCAGTTCGAAACCGCCGACGCCAAGCGCGTCTTCGCGTGCTTCGACCAGCCTGATCTGAAGGCGAGCTTCACCCTCGAAGTGACCGCGCCCGCCGAATGGTCGGTCATCGGCAACACCCGGCCCGCGACCACGCGTGAAGCCGGGGACGGCGCGGTCACCACGGTGTTCACCCCGACCAGCCGCCTCCCGACCTACCTCGTCGCGCTCGTCGCGGGTCCGTTCGCCTCGTGGCACGACACTTACCGCGACCAGCACGGAGAGATCCCGCTCGGCCTCTACTGCCGCGCCTCGCTCGCCGAGCACCTCGACGCCGAGCGGCTGTTCACCGAGACCAAACAGGGTTTCGCCTTCTACCACGAGAAATTCGGCACCCCGTACCCGTTCTCCAAGTACGACCAGCTGTTCGTGCCGGAGTTCAACGCGGGCGCGATGGAGAACGCCGGCACGGTCACCGTCCTCGAAGATTTCGTATTCCGCTCGCGCGTCACGCACTACGCCTACGAAAGGCGCGCCGAAACACTCCTGCACGAGATGGCGCACATGTGGTTCGGCGACCTGGTCACCATGCGCTGGTGGGACGACCTGTGGCTGAACGAGTCGTTCGCGACCTTCGCCAGCGTGTTCGCCCTGACCGAGGCGACCGAGTACAAGAACGCGTGGACCAGCTTCGCCAATGTCGAAAAGGCCTGGGCGTACCAGCAGGACCAACTGCCGTCGACGCACCCGATCGCCGCGGACATCGCGGACCTGCACGCGGTCGAGGTCAACTTCGACGGCATCACCTACGCCAAGGGCGCCAGCGTGCTCAAGCAACTGGTCGCCTATGTCGGCCAGGACGATTTCCTCGACGGCCTCCGCCGGTACTTCGCCAGGCACGCGTGGGGCAACGCCACCCTCGCCGACCTGCTGGCGGCGCTGGAAGAAACATCCGGCCGCGACCTGTCGCGGTGGAGTGCCGAATGGCTGGAAACCACCGGCCTGAACACCCTGCGGCCGCGATACGAGGTCGACGGCGAGGGCCGGTTCACCAGCTTCGCCGTCGAGCAGAGCGGTGCCGAACCCGGGGCGGGCGAGCACCGGACGCACCGGATCGCCGTCGGCGTCTACCGGTCCGACGACGCCGGGAAACTGGTGCGCGCCAAGCGGATCGAACTGGACGTCAGCGGCGAACGCACCGAGGTCCCGGAGCTGGCGGGGCAGGCCGCGGGCGACCTGGTGCTGGTCAACGACGACGACCTGACCTACTGCGGCCTGCGCCTGGACCCGCGCTCGCTGACCGCGCTGATCGACCGCATCGCCGACCTCGCCGACCCGCTCCCCCGCAGTCTTTGCTGGTCGGCCGCCTGGGAGATGACGCGCGCGGCCGAGTTCCGCGCGAGGGACTACGTCAAGCTGGTGGCCGGGGGCATCGCCGCCGAAACCGAGCTGAGCGTGGTGGAAACCCTGCTCGCCCAGGCGCGGACCGCGCTCGGCTCCTACGCCGACCCCGCATGGGCACAGCAGCGAGGATGGCCGGAATTCGCCGGTGTGCTCCGGAAACTGGCCGACGGCGCCGAGCCCGGCTCGGACCGCCAGCTCACCTTCGTCAACGCGCTGGCCGCCGCTCCGCTGGAGGACGCGCTGCTCGACCTCCTGACCGGCTGGCTGGACGGGACCGCGCCGCTGGCCGGGCTGACCGTGGACACCGATCTGCGCTGGCGGCTGCTGCAAGCCCTGGTCGCCCACGGCCGCCGCGGCGAAAAGGAAATCGGCGAAGCGCTCCAGCTCGACGACACCGCCGCGGGCCGTCGTCAGGCCGAGAAAGCCCGTGCTCTGCTGCCCGATCCGGAAGCTAAAGCCGAGGCGTGGCGCCGAGCGCTGACCGACGACGAGCTGCCCAACGCGGTCAGCGACGCGATCGTCAGCGGCTTCCGCCACCCCGCGCAGCACGAACTGCTGACCGGGTACGGCGCCCGCTACTTCGCAGAAATCGGCGAGGTCTGGGAACGGCGCTCCAGCGAGCGCGCGCTGCCCGCGGTGGTCCATCTCTTCCCCGGCTGGGAGCTGACCCCGGAAAACCTGGCCGCCGCGGACGGCTGGCTCGCCGGGACGCGTCCGCCCGCGCTGCACCGCCTGATCCTCGAACTGCGGACGGAAATGCTGGCGCGGCCGCTCGCCGCCCGCGAACGCGACCGCGAAGCGGCGTGACTCCCCCTGACTACCCGGAAACCTGCGGACGAGAGGGCATCCTTCGGTGGACTTCAGCATCACTGCCGAGCAAGCGGCGCTGCGCCGGTCGGTCATCCGGTTCGCCAGGACCGAACTGAACGACGCGGCGGCCGAAAGCGACCGGCTGGCCCGGCTCGACCGGGAATCGTGGAAGAAGTGCGCCGGCCTCGGCATCACCGGCTGGCCGGTCCCGACCGCCTACGGCGGCTCCGGGTTCGACCCGGTCACCATCGCCGTCGGCCTGGAGGCGCTCGGATACGGCTGCCGGGACAACGGCCTGGTGTTCGCGCTCAACAACCACCTCTGGGCGTGCGCGGTCTACCTGGTCGAGCACGGCACCGAAGACCAGAAGCAGCGCTTCCTCCCCGGGCTGGCCGACGGTTCGCTGATCGGGGCGCACGCGCTGACCGAACCCGGATCCGGCTCGGACGTGCTGGGCATGCGCACCGCCGCGGTCCGCGAGGGCGACGAGTACGTGCTGCACGGCACCAAAACCTTCATCTCGAACGCACCGGTCGCCGACGTGTTCCTGACCTTCGCCCGCACCGGCGGCCCGGACGCGCCGGCGGCCGCGGCCCTGACCGCGTTCGTGGTGTCCCGGGACCTGCCCGGGGTTTCGGTGAGCCGCAGCTGGGACAAAGCGGGGCTGCGCTCGACCGAGATGGGGCAGGTCGAATTCGAGGGCTGCCGGGTGCCCGCGTCCTGCCTGCTCGGCGCGGAGGGCAACGGGTTCAACCTGTTCACCAGCTCCATCGACTGGGAGCGCAGCCTGCTGTTCGCCAGCCAGATCGGGGTGATGGACCGGGTGCTCGACGACTGCGTCGCGCACGCCCGCGACCGCGTGCAGTTCGGCAGGCCGATCGGGGTCAACCAGGCGGTGCGGCACCGCATCGCCGACATGAAGGTCCGCCTGGAACTCGCGCGGCTGGCCCTGTACAAGGCGGCCTGGCGCAAACGCGAGGGCCAGCTGGCCCCGCTCGACTCCGCGATCGCGAAGCTGGCGATCAGCGAGAGCCACCTCAGCTCCATGCTCGACGCGGTCCAATTGCACGGGGCCCGCGGGTACCTCGCCGAGTTCGGCGTCGAACGCGAGCTGCGCGACGCGCTCGGCGGCACGATCTACGGCGGTACCTCGGAAATCCAGCGCGACATCGTCGCCAGCCTGCTGGGCGTCCCCAGCTGAGCGCACCCGCCGAGGAGGCAACCATGGCGCAGCACCGCATCGCGCTGACCGAACCGCTCCCCGCCGAGCTGGCGGGCGAACTGGCCCAGCGCATCTACTTCCTTTCCGAGTCCATTGTGGACTTCACGCTGCCCGGCGGCGACGGCGAGCTGACCGAGGTGGTGCTCCGCACCGACGGTCCCGGCAGCCCCGGCGACGCCGCCGACCTGGCGGCCAAGGTCAACCGGATGGCCGACGAGGAGGTCCGGCCGCAGCGCGCCGGGCCGCCGAAGATCGTCTGGACCTCGCCCCACTCCGGCGAGGTGCACGACGTGGCCGGAGAACTGCTCGGCTCGGGCGAACTCGTGCACATGGGACCGGGGCAGTTCGCCCTCGGCCCGGCCGTCACCGCGCTGATGGAGTACTTCGACCGGCGCCTGACCGGCATGGTCGCCGCCGAGTTCGGCGCGCGGCAGTACCGGTACCCGACGCTGATCGCGACCGAGACGATGCGCCGGTGCGGGTACTTCTCCTCGTTCCCGCACTTCCTGATGCTGGTCACCCGGCTGCACGCGGACGCGGACAACTACCGCGGCTTCCTCGCCGACGTCGAGGCCTCCGACGGCGGGCTGCCCGGCCTGCTGGACTACTGCGGGGACACTTCGCACTGCCTGCCGCCGACCATGTGCTACCACACCTACCGGCATCTGCAGGACCAGCCGCTGCCTTCGCCGGGCCTGGTGATCACCGCGCGCGGCAAGTCCTTCCGGCACGAATCGCGGTACTGGCGGTCGCTGGAACGCCTGTGGGACTTCACCATCCGCGAGATCGTCTTCCTCGGCGGCCGGGAAGAGGTGCTCGACCAGCGCCGCCGGATGCTGGAGCTGACCACCGCGTTCGCCGCGGAACTGGGCCTGGGCGGGCACTGCGAGGTCGGCAACGACCCGTTCTTCGGCAGCGTCGAATCGCCGCAGCGGGCGTGGTCGCAGCGGCTGCTGGAGCTCAAGTACGAACTGCGGCTGCCGATCGGCCCGGAAAAGACCCTCGCCGCGGCCTCGTTCAACTTCCACGACGATTTCTTCGGCCGGTCGTTCGGCATCCGGCCGCACGACGGCGGGCCCGGGCCGGTCATCACCGGCTGCGCGGGCATCGGACTGGAGCGCTTCACCTACGCGTTCCTGTGCCGCCACGGCGCCGACCCGGCCGGCTGGCCGCAGGACGTGCGCATCGAGACCGATCCGAGGGCGAGGCTGGGATGACCGGGATGGCCGAGACGGCTGGGACGCGGGACAAGGAAACGATCGGCGTCGTCGGCGCCGGCACGATGGGCACCGGGGTGGCGCACTTGTTCGCCGCGGCGGGGCACGAGGTCGTGCTGGTCGACACCGCCGAAGCCGCGCTGGAGAAGTCCCGCGGGCTGATCGAGCGCAACGTGGCGTTCTACCCGCTGGTCGACGCCTCGCTGCCGAGGCTGGACCCGGCGGAGGTGACCGGCCGCATCGTGTTCTCCACCGACCACGGGGACCTGAAGACCAGCGACTTCGTGGTGGAGAACGTCACCGAGAAACGGGAGCTCAAGGAGGAGCTGTACCCGCTGCTGGACGAGATCTGCCCGCCGCACTGCGTGTTCGGCGTGAACACCTCGGCCGTCTCGATCACCCGGCTGGCCGGGCGCACCGGCCGGGCCGACCGGGTGATCGGCACGCACGTCATGAACCCCGCGCCGCTCAAGCCGCTGGTCGAGGTGATCCGCGGGACGCACACCTCGGCCGCCACCGTGGAACGCACGCAGGCGCTGTTCCGCTCGGCGGGCCGCGACAGCATCGTCGTCAACGACGCGCCGGGCTTCGTCACCAACCGCGTGATGATGCTGACCGTCAACGAGGCGATCTTCCTGCTGCACGAGGGCGTCGCCGATTCGGCCGCCGACGTCGACCGGCTGTTCAAGGACTGCTTCGGGCACCGGATGGGGCCGCTGGCCACCGCCGACCTGATCGGCCTCGACACCGTCCTGCTGTCGCTGGAGGTGATCCACGACAGCCTGCGCGACAGCAAGTACCGGCCGTGTCCGCTGCTGACCCGGCTGGTCGACGCCGGCCTGCACGGGGTGAAGACCGGCCGCGGTTTCTACGCATACGACTGAGCGAAAGGTTGCCATCCATGGAAAACCACCTGGCGACGGTGCGTGAATACATCACCTCGCACCTCGGCGGCAAGACCCTGCCCGACGACGAGGACCTGTTCGCGGGCGGGCACCTGAACTCGCTGTTCGCCGTGCAGATCGTGGTCTGGCTGGAAAAGGAGTTCGGCATCGCCGTCCGCGGCGGCGACCTGACGCTGGACAACTTCCGGTCCATCGGGGCCATCGCCGCGTTCGTCGAGGCGAACAACGCGCCGGTCGGCTGAGCCTGTCCGGCCGCAAAGCCCCCGCTTCCTGGGAAGCGGGGGCTTTTTTCGTGGCGCCAGGCAGTCCTTTTGCACAGCGAAGGGCCCCGATCCCAGGCTCGGGATCGGGGCCCTGGCGCGGAAAACGGGTCAGCTCGCCTCGCGGTCGGTGTACATCTTCGCCGACGAAAGCTTGTCGATCTTCGCGTTCAGGTCGTCGAGCGACGCCTTCAGCTCGGTCAGCTCGTTGAGGTGCGACGTGTTGTCCCCGCTGCTGACCGGAGCCTTGATCGAGCCCCAGATGTCGTTCTCGGCGTGTTCGACCTCCCGCAGCACGCGGTCGATCACGCCCTCGGTGCTGCGCACGATGCTGGCCAGGTACAGGAAAATCGTGTTCTTGTCCCGTTCGACCAGGGTCTTGGTGCTGTCGAGGATGTCGTTGATGTAGTTCTTGATGAAGTTGCCCTCGGCGGGCTTCTTCTCTTCGGTCTCGGCCATGTTCTTCCTCTCCTTGGGTTTCCGGGCCGCCCTCGCGGCCCCGTCAAGCCCGGCGCACCGCCACCGGGATCCGCCGCGGCGCCCACATGCCCTGTTCGTAGAAGGGCAGCGGGCCCTCGCTTTCGATGCGGAGGTCGGCGAAGCGGTCGAACAGCAGGTTCGCCGAGACCGCCGCCTCCATCCGGGACAGCGGGGCTCCCACGCAGAAGTGGATGCCGTGCCCGAAACTGATGTGCCCGTTGGGCGTGCGGCCGATGTCGAACTCGTCGGGCCGCGGGAAGCGCCGCTCGTCGCGGTTGGCCGAGGAGAACCACAGCATCACCAGCGAGCGCGCCGGGATCGGGGTGCCGGCCACCTCGGTGTCCTGGCTGGTCACCCGCATGAACCGGGTGCCCGAGGGCCGGTAGCGCAGCACTTCCTCGACCGCGGCCGGGATCAGGCTCCGGTCGGCGCGCAGCCGGGCGGCGACGCCGGGGTGCTCGTCGAGGCACAGCAGCAGGTTGCCGATCAGCCCGTTGGTGCTGAAGTGCCCGACGAACAGCAGCGCCAGGCAGATGTTGACGACCTCGTCCTCGTCCAGCCCGCTTCCGTCGTCCTCGGCGGCGGCGAGCTTGCTGATCAGGTCGTCGGCGGGGGCGGCGAGCCTGCTCCGGTACTGCTCGGTCAGGTAGCCGCGGATCTCGCCGGTGACCCGGCTCATCATCCCGCCGTAGCCCTCTTCGTCATCGGTCGGATCGCCGACCTGCAGCGACGCGAGCTTGTCCGCGTAGCTCAGGAACAGCTGGCGGTCCGACACCGGCACGCCGAGCAGTTCCGCAATCAGCATCGCCGGCAGCGGCCAGACGAACTTCTCCACCAGGTCGAACCGGTCCTGCCCGTCGACCTCGTCGAGCAGCGCGTTGCCGAGGTCGTAGGTGCGCCGTTCGTACTCGCGCACATTGGTCCTGGTGAACGCCTGCCCGACCAGCGCGCGCAGCCTGCGGTGCTCGGGCGGGTCGGTCCACGCCGGGTTGCCGCGGGTGATGTCCTCCGCGCCGAGCACGTCCCGGTTGAGGCCGGAGGAGAACACCCCGGGATCGCTCGCCACCCGCCGCACGTCGTCGTACCGGAAGATGTGGAACACGCCGTGCTCGTCGCGGTGCACCGGTTCCTCGGCGCGCATCCGCCGCAGCCATTCCAGTTGCGCCGCACCGCCGTCGGTCAGCGGCGGGGGCGGCCCCGGCCGCGTGGCGGCCGCTGTGGTTTCGGTCATCTCAGCCCTCTTTCCCCTGGCTCGCACTCAGCCGCTCCAGCCGCTGGTGCAGTTCGTCCACATAGGTCTCGGATTCGGGTTTCATCAGCACGCTGCGCAGGATCCGGGTCGAGTCCGCGTCCGCCCGCACGTCCGGGTGCAGCTGCGCGAAGGCGTCGCGCTCGATCCGCATCAGGCTGAGGAACACCGGGTCGGCCCCGTCGTGCATGCCCTCCTCCAGCATCGCCGCGCACGCGCGGCCGATCCCGGACAGCGAATCCCCCGCGCGGCGCGGGAAGTAGGTCACGATGTCCAGGTCGGGTTCCTGGTGCAGCCGCAGCCGGTCCGAGTCCGCCGTCAGCGCGGCGAGGCGCAGCGCGGCCCGCCGGTTGGCCGCGAGCACCTCGCCGAGCCCGTCGGCGGTCGGGGCCAGCAGCTGGAAGGTGAACCACAGCGCGGCGGCGGTGGCCCCGGCCCGCGAGCACTCCAGGCTGATCTCGCCGAGGTGCAGGTCCGCCGGGGTGAAGTAGGTGTAGGGCGAATCGTGCACGTAGAACTTCGCCACCGACGGATCGGCGAAGAGCACCGAACCGCAGCCGTAGGGCTGCAGGCCCTGCTTGTGCGGGTCGACCACCACCGAATCGCAGTCGCGGACCGCCCGCCACGGCGCGGGGTCCAGCCCGAGCGTGCCGGCGAGCACCGAGTAGAACCCGCCGTAGGCGGCGTCGACGTGGAACCGGACGTCGTAGCGTTCGCGCAGTGCCATCGCCTCGGCCAGCGGGTCGAGCGCGCCGACGCCGGTGGTGCCGAGGGTGAACACGACGGTGCCGACTTTCCCGGTGCGCAGCACGTCTTCCAGCGCGTCCAGGTCCATCCGGCCGTACCGGTCGGCGGGCACCGCGCGGGAGTCCATGCCCAGCAGCCGGGTCATCCGCTCGTGCGTGTAGTGGCTGGCCGAGCTGTAGGCCACGCCGCGGCCCGGGTGCAGGCAGCGGGCGACGTAGAGCGCCTCCAGGTTCGCCATCGTGCCGCTCGAGGTGAGGTGCCCGAGGTGGCTGCCGAACCCGAACATCGCGGCGAGCTGGTCGATCACCTCCCGCTCCATCCGGTCGGTGACCGGGCCGCCGTCGGAGGAATGGTTGTTGGGATTGATCAGCATCGCGCTGAGGTAGGCGACCACGGCGGCCTCGTGCGGCGGCTTGAGCATCTGCCCGATGTAGCGCGGGTGGAAGAACGGGTAGTTGCCGTGCAGCAGCTTCTCGTAGTTCTCGAAGACCGTCGCGAAGCGGTCGTCGCTGATCTCCAGCGAGGGATGCCGCTCGTACGGCGCGAAGGTCGACGTCCACTGCCCGTGCCCTTCGACCGCACGCGCGATCCAGTAGGGAAGATCCACCGTGTCCAGCCTTTCGCGAAGCTTCACCTGGTGACGGTCACCGGCAGCGTCTTGATCCCGTTGACGAAGTTGGACCGCAGCCGGGTCACCGGGCCCGCGAGCCGGATCTGCTCCGCTCTGGCCAGCAATTCCTCGAACAGGATCCGCAGTTCGAGGCGGGCCAGCGCGGCGCCGAGGCAGAAGTGCGGGCCGCCGAGCCCGAAAGCGAGGTGGTCGTTGGGTTCGCGGCCCACGTCGAACTCGTACGGTTTCTCGAAGGCGGCCTCGTCGCGGTTGCCCGAGGCGAACCACAGCACCACCTTGTCGCCCTCGCGCACGCGCTGGCCGCTGATCTCGGTGTCCCGGGTGGCGGTGCGCCGGAAGTGGTAGACCGGCGACGCCCAGCGCAGGAACTCTTCCACCGCCGTGCCGATGAGCGCCGGGTTTTCCTTGAGCCGCCACCATTGCGCCGGATTCCGCGCGAGCGCGTGCACCGCGGCCGAGATGGCGTGCCGGGTGGTTTCGTTGCCCGCGACCACCAGCAGCAGGAAGTAGTTGTCGAAGTCGGTGGGCGTGAGCGGGACCCCGTCCCGGGGCACGGTGTTCACCAGCCTGCTGACCAGGTCGGTCCCGGTGCCGCCGCGGCGTTTTTCCGCCAGTTCCCTGCCGTACTCGAAGATCTCCAGCGCGGCCGGGCTGCGGAACGGGACGTGCTTGTAGCGCTCGCTGTCCGCGCTCTCCAGCAGCACGTCCGCGCAGTCGGGGTCGTTGTTGCCGATGATCCGGTTGCCCCAGGCGATCAGCTTGCCGGTGTCGGCGGCGGGCACGTCGAGCATCAGCCGGGCCAGCACCATGATCGGCAGCTCGGCGGCGATCCCGGCGACCAGGTCGAACGATTCCTCGGCCAGCGCTGTGTCCAAAGTGGACGCGGTCAGCCCGCGCAGGAACACCGCGTACCGGGAGACCAGCTTCGGGCTGAACTCCCGGCTGAGCAGCAGCCGCATCGCCCGGTGCCGTTCGCCGTCGGTCTCCATCAGCGAGCGCCTGCGGTCCCGCAGCCCGGGGTCGGTGACCTCCTCCAGGTTGGTGAACTGCTCGGAGGTGAACGTGTCCGGATCGCGGTTGACCGCGACCAGGTCGCGGTGCCGGGTGACGGCCCAGAACCCGCTGTTCGGCGCGGCCTCGGGCTGCCAGTGCACCGGGCTGCGCTCGCGCAGGACGTCGAACATCCGCCACGGGGTCTCGGGGTCCAGGAACCGGTCGACGTCGGACAGGTCCACTTCGTCCAGGCGCATCGGGAATCCTCGTTCGGCTCGGTCTCGGGAGGGCGTCACAGGTGCGGCAGGTACTCGCGCAGCTCCCAGTCGGTCACCCAGCGCCGGAAGCGGGCGGTCTCGTCGCGTTTGACCCGGTCGAAGGCGGCCACCAGGTCCTTGCCCGCCGCGTCGGCGAACTCGTCGTCGGCGGCCAGCGCGTCGAGGGCGGCGTCGAGCGTTTCCGGCAGTGCCGGTGCGCGGGCGCCGTCGTAGCCGTAGCCGCGGACCGGGTCCGGCGGCTCGATCCGGCCCTCGATGCCCAGCGCCACCGCCGCCAGCACCCCGGTCACGGCCAGGTACGGGCTCGCCGCGGCGTCGCCGAGGCGCACCTCCAGCCGGGTCGCCTCGCCGCGTTCGGGCGGCACCCGCACCATGGTGGAGCGGTTGTCCAGGCCCCAGTCGGCCAGCGCGGGAGCGAGCGTGTCCGGGCCGAGCCTGCGGTAGGCGTTCACCGTCGGAGCCAGCAGCGCGCACAGCGCGCGGGCGTGGCGGAGGATGCCGCCGACGGCGTGCCGCGCGGTGGCCGAGAGTCCGGCGGGCGCGCCGTCGGCGGCGAACTGGTTGCGGCCGTTCTCGTCGAGCAGGGACAGGTGCAGGTGGAAGCCCGATCCGGCTTCCTCGTTGAACGGCTTGCCGACGAAGGTGGCGCTCAGGCCGCGCTGGGCGGCGAACTCGCGCACCGCGTGCTTGAACCGGAACGCGCGGTCGGCGGCGTCGAGCGCGGCCGAGTGGCCGAGGTTCACCTCGAACTGCCCGGCGGCGAACTCGTGGTTGACCGCGGTGACGCCCAGTTCGGCCGAGCGCAGCATCGCCAGCAGCGCCGGGGCGAGCCCGTCCGGGTCGCCGCGACGGCCCACGCGGTAGACGTTGCCCGGAGAATCCCCGTACCGGGCCCAGGCTCCGTCCCGTTCGGACAGCAGGAAGAACTCCAGTTCCGGCCCGACCACCGCGCGGCTGCCGAGCGCGGCCAGCCGGTGGACCGCCGCTTTCGCCGCACCGCGCGGGCATTCCCCGATCGCCAGCCCGGTCGCCGGGTCGAGCATGTCGCCGAGGCAGGACTGGTAGCCGGGTTCCCACGGCATCGGGGCCAGCGTCGCGCGGTCCGGCCGGAACAGCACGTCCGGAAGGCCGTCGGACAGCGAATGCTCGCCGTCGAGCGTTTCGCCCTGGGTGGTGGTGTAGTAGACCGCGCGGCAGAAATGCAGCCCGCCGGAAAGGGAAGCGAATACGTCCGAGGGCAGATCGCGGCCGCGTTCGGTGCCGATCAGGTCGGGATACTGGATCCGCACCGTTCCGGCGTTCTCCACGATGAACCATCGCCTTTCCGGGAAAGGGGAAACACGAACAGAAACAGCCGCGCCGCCTGCGCTCTCGGTTCAGCGTAGCGACCGGGAAGTCGCGTAGCCATGGGAAAAACTGTCTCTGATGGCGCCCCGGTGTCTCGAATGGCGAGCGCGGTCGCGCGCTTTATTGCCGCCCTGCGGATCCGCCGGTTACCGTCGCGGACGTCCACGCACAATTCTCTCGAGGGAGCCGCATGCCCGTTGCGACAGTTTCCGGGACCCCGGTCGACACCGGGCACTGGATCGGCGGTGAACGAGTCGAATCCGCCGGGCGCTTCACGTCGTTCTCTCCGATCGACGGACGCGCGCTCGGCGAGTTCTGCCGCGGCGGCCCGGCCGAAGCGGACAGCGCGGTGCGGGCCGCGGCCGCCGCGTTCGGACAGTGGCGGCGCACCAGCCCGGCGCGCCGGGCCGAGCTGCTGCACCGGATCGCCGACGAAGTGGAACGCCGGACGCCGGAGCTCGCGGCGGTCGAAACCGAGGACAACGGCGCTCTGCTGCGTTCGCACCTGCGCGGCGTGATGCCGCGGGTGGCGCACAATTTCCGGTTCTTCGCCGACTGGCTCACCGGAGAACTGCGCCACCCCGAGTTCGACACCCGCGGCCACCGCAACCGCGTGTCGTGGGACCCCGCCGGGGTCTGCGCGCTGATCACCCCGTGGAACGCGCCGCTGATGCTGGCGTCCTGGAAGATCGCCCCGGCGCTCGCCGCGGGCAACACCGTGGTGCTGAAGCCGGCGGAGTGGTCGCCGATGACCGCGTCCCTGCTGGCCGACATCACCGCCGGGGCCGGATTGCCCGACGGCGTCTTCAACGTGGTGCAGGGGCTCGGCCCCGAGGCGGGCGCGGCGCTGTGCGCGCATCCGGACGTCCGGCGGATCAGCTTCACCGGGTCCGAGCCGACCGCCCGGCGCATCGCGGCGGCCGCGGCCGGGAATCTCACGCCGGTGTCGATGGAACTGGGCGGGAAGTCGCCGCTGCTGGTCTTCTCCGACGCCGACCTCGACCTCGCCGTCGACCTGGCCGCGGAGCAGTTCGACAACGCGGGACAGGTCTGCCTGGCCGCCACCCGGATCCTGGTCCACTCCCCCGTCGCGGCGGAGTTCACCGAGCGGCTGCGGGCGGCCGTCCGCGGCTTGCGCCAAGGCGACCCCCGGCAGCCGGAGACCGGCCTCGGCCCGAACATCCACCCCGACCACGTCGCGCGGGTCGACGGTTTCGTCCGGCGAGCGGTCGCCGAGGGCGCCGAGGTTCTCGAAGGCGGCGGGCCGAACGCCGACCTCGGCGGGACCTACTACCGGCCGACGCTGCTCGCCAACGCGCCCGCGGGCGCGGAAATCCTGCGCGAGGAAGTATTCGGCCCGGTGCTGACGCTCGAGGAATTCGGCTCGGAGGACGAGGGCGTCGCACTCGCCGACAACACCCGGTTCGGCTTGGCGGCGACCGTGGTCACCGGCGACCCGGCCAGGGCGGAACGGGTGTCCGCCGCGCTCACCGCGGGCACGGTCTGGGTGAACTGCTTCTTCGTGCGCGACCTGCGCGCGCCGTTCGGCGGGTCCCGCCGCTCCGGCGTCGGCCGGGAGGGCGGCACCTGGAGCTTCGACTTCTTCTGCGACGTCAAGAACACCGTGACCAGCCCGAAAGGATGGATGTAGATGGGCGAGACGGCCGGCGGCGGGCTGCTGTCCCACGTGCCGACGATCATGCTGCCGGAGGCGACGCGGCGGGAACTGAACCACGGCGAAGAGTCCACTTTGGTCACCGGACTGCGCAGGCTGCGCGAGGAGGTGTTCGACACCGCCGACTACGACACGGTCGTCGTCTTCGATTCGCACTGGGCGACCACGGTGGAATTCGTGGTCGCCTCGCACGCCTGCCGCGCCGGGTTGTTCACTTCGGACGAACTCCCGCGCGGGATGAGCCGCATCCCGTACGACTTCCCCGGCGACCCGGAGCTGGCGCACGCGCTGGCGGACCGCGCCGAGGCGCACGGCACGTGGATCACCCCGATCGACGACCCGTGCCTGCCGGTTTCGTACGCCACCGTGAACCTGTGGACCTATCTCGGAGTTCCGGGCAAGCGGTGGCTCAGCGTCAGCGTCTGCCAGACCGGCGACGACGAGGACCACCTCCGGCTCGGCCGCGCGCTCGCCGACGCGATCGCCTCCGCCGACCGCCGGGTGCTGCTGATCGCCTCCGGCGCGCTCAGCCACCGATTCCATTCGCTGCGCGCGTTGCGCGCCCACGAATCGGCGGGAGCAGAGCACATTTTCAGCCAGGAGGCGGTGACCGCCGACGCCGAGCGCATCGGCTGGCTCGAATCCGGGGACCACGCGAAGGTGCTGGCCACGATGGCGGACTTCCGCCGGTTCAAGCCGGAAGCCGGCTTCGCGCACTACCTGATGCTGGCCGGCGCGCTCGGCGGACAGGACTGCGCCGCCCCCGCGCGGCGCTGCAGCGAATACGAGAACGCGATCGGCACCGGGCAGATCCACCTGTGGTTCGACCGGCCGGCCGGCGGATGGACGGGAGCGAACCGATGACCACCGAATACCGCAGGATCCTGCTCGACGGAGCCGCCGTCGAGGTCCGCCGCGACGGGGACACCCTGCTCGCGCCGGACGGCCGGACGATCGCGGCGGACGACGCCGTGCACCTGCCGCCGGTCACGCCGAGCAAGATCATCGCCGTGCACCTCAACCACCGGAGCCGGTTCGAGGAGTTCCGCGCGAAACCGCGTTCGGCTCCCACCTACTTCCACAAACCGGTGTCCGCTTTGACCGGGCACCAGGGACACGTGGTGCGGCCGGAGGGCTGCAAATGGCTGAACTACGAGGGCGAGATCGCCGTCGTCATCGGCCGCACCGCCCGCAACATCAGCGTCGGCGAGGCTCCCGCGCACATCCGCGGCTACACGCTCGCCAACGACCTGGGGCTGCACGATTTCCGCGACACCGACGAAGGCTCGATGCTGCGGGTCAAGGGAGCGGACACCCTGTGCCCGCTGGGTCCGGGCATCGTGGAGGGCTGGGATCCGCGCGGGCGCGTGCTGCGGACGCGGGTGAACGGCGAGGTGGTCCAGGAGGGCAGCACGGACGAGATGACCTGGGACGCGCACTACCTGGTGGCCGACATCGCGCGGCTGATCACCCTGCATCCCGGGGACGTCCTGCTCACCGGGACCCCGGCGAACTCCCGCCCGATCCAGCCGGGCGACACCGTCGAGGTCGAGGCGGACGGCCTCGGCGTGCTGCGCAACACCGTGGTGACCGGCCCGACCCCGGCGACCGGCCCGATCGGGGCCCAGCCCACGGAATCCGAGCAGGTCCTTTCGACCGCGCTGGGCGGAGACTGGGAATTCCGCGGCATCCGGGCCCCGCACCCCGCCTGACTCCGGGGCCGCGGGCGAACGTACGCGAGGGGAACACGGCAGACTAACCGTCCACAAAGGACTCAAGCTGTGCCGAACTGCCCGATTTATCGCCAGGCGACCGTGTCTTGAAGTCCGTGAGGGACTCCTTGAGGGAATCTGATTCCCTCAAGGAGTCCCTCACGGACCACAACCCGGCTTCCGCTGCCTGCAGCACCCCGGAAGCACGTCCAAGCCACAGCCTTGAGTTCCTGACATTGACTCTGAGTGCGCGGGGGCTCCCCGCGCACACCTCCGACGCGAAGGCGGCCGGCGAGACCTCATCGTCTCGCCGGCCGCCTTCGCCTCGCCCGGTTCTCAGCCCGTCTGCACGGCCACCCAGTCGCCGCCCAGAATCGGCACGTTCTCGTCGTAGCGCCCGCGCGCGGCCTGCCCGGTCAGGTACAGCCAGGCGGGGGTCTCGGCCCATTCCCCGTTCTCGGCCAGGTAGTCGACCGGCCTGCGCACCCGGAGGTAGAGGCAGTCGCCGGGGCGGTCCGGATGGTACTTCTCCAGCCGGTCCAGGTCGGCCATCGCCGCTTCGTACTGCGCCTCGGCGAGCACCATCAGCTCGCCGACCACCTGCTGCCCCGGGCGGTCCAGCGCGAACGGGATCCGGTCGCCGAACAGGCCGAGCCCGGCCGCTCTGGCGGGGAACCGCTGCGCCACCCGGTCGCCGATCAGCCCGTGGTTGCGCTGCCCGCTGCGCAGGGTCCCGTACACGAACACCGGAAGCTGTTCCATCCCGGCCACCGCCCTTCTCTCCGTTCCCGCCCGGTCAGTACCAGCGCAGCACGGCCGCGCCCGCGGTCATCCCGGAGCCGATCGCCGCCATCATCACCAGGTCGCCGCGCTTCGCCTCCAGGCCGCTGAGCACCAGCGGGATCGACGCCGAACCGGTGTTGCCGCTGTAGACACCGGGGACCGGGCACTTCGCCGGGTCCAGCCCCATGGTCTCGACGCAGTCGGCCAGCATCTGCGGATTGGCCTGGTGGAAGACGAAATGGTCGATCTGCTCCAGGGAAACCCCGGCCTGCTCGGCCACCTCGTGCACCAGCTTCGGCACCACGTCCTCGAAGTACTCCCGCACCGGGCGCCCGTTCATCACCATGTACCGCTCGCGCGAGTCCACCGTCTCCGCGTCGAGCGGACGGCGGCTGCCGCCGGCGGGCTGGCCGACGAAACCGGCGTGGCACCCGTCGGTGATCAGGGTGTGCGCGAGCAGGCCGTAGCCGTCGGGGACGCGGCCGACCCGGGTGGCCGCCGCGCCGTCGCCGAACACGGTGACGGTCTTGCGGTCGGGCTTGTAGAGCACCTTCGAGATGGTGTCGGACCCGATCACCAGCACCTCGTCGAGGTTCGGGTCGGCGGAAAGCAGCGAGTGCGCCATCACGAACGAGAACACGTACCCGGAGCAGGCGGCGCTCAGGTCGAACGCGAACGCCCGGCCCAGTCCCATCCGGCCCTGCACGATCGCCGCGGTGGACGGAAAGCTGTGGTCCGGCGTGCTGGTGCCGAGAATGACCGCGCCGACGCTGGCGCGCTTTTCCGGGCAGTCCGCGTACAGTTTCTCCACCGCGATGCACGCCATGTCCGAAGTGGACACGTCGTCTGCGGCGTAGTGCCGTTCGACGACTCCGGTGCGTTCGAGGATCCAGTCCGGCTCCTGCCCGACCCAGGCGCCCACCTGGTCGTTGCCGACCACCCGGGGCGGCAGGTAGCCGGCGGCGCCGAGAATTCCTGTGGACATGGCGAAGCTCCTTCTGGCAAGGCGAGCGAGGGAATAGGCCGGTTCAGCCGGAAAATTACCAGCCGGTCGGCGAACGGTTCAAGGAAATGCGCGCACGACGACGGTAATCGGGTGTTTCAAATGGTGACTCCGCCGCCGCAGGTCAGCACTTCCCCGGTGACGTAATCGGAATCCGGTCCGCAGAAAAGGTAGATCGAGCCGGCGGCCTCGGCCACCGTGCCGAAGCGGCCCAGCGGCACCGTCGCGCGGATCCGGTCGAGCACATCTTCGTTGATGCCGATGGGGATTTCCCGCGAGCCGACGGTGATCGTCTCGTTGTCGCCGACCGCGCGGATCAGCCGGGTGTCGATCAGCCCGAACGCCACCGAGTTCACGTTCACGCGATAGCGGCCCCATTCCTTGGCCAGCGTTTTGGTCAGCCCGAAGACGCCCGCCTTGGCCGAGGCGTACCCGGCCTGCCCGACATTGCCGAAAACACCGGCGATCGAGGAGACGTTCACGACTTTCCGGTGCACCCGGCGGCCTTTTTCCTCGTCCGCGCGGGCTTGGTCGCGCAGCACCGGCTGGGCGGCGCGCAGAATGCGGAACGGCGCTTTCAGGTGCGTGTCGAGCACCGTGTCCCACTGCTCGTCGGTGGTTTTCTGGATCACGTTGTCCCACGGGAACCCGGCGTTGTTCACCACGATGTCGAGGCCGCCGAACTCGCGGACGGCGGTCTGCACGAAGTGCTCCGCGAACCCGTCCGCGGTCACGTCGCCGACGCACGCCGCCGCGGCGCCGCCCGCCGCGGCGATCGCGGCCACGGTGTCGTCCACCGCCCGCTTGTCCATGCCGTTGACCACGACCGCGGCTCCTTCGGCCGCCAGCCGTTCCGCGACGCCGCGGCCGATGCCCCGGCTGGACCCCGACACGATCGCGGCCCTGCCCGCCAGTGGTGTGCTCACTGCTGTCCTCCGGTGTTCGTCGTCTGCCCGGCCGCGACGGCCGGTTCGGTCCGGGGCAGGAACCAGGCCACCGCTCCGCAGAGCAGCACCAGCCCGGCCCCGGTGAGCTGAGCCGCCGAGATCGCCCCGGCGAAAGCCGAGCGCGCGTGCTCCGCCTGCCCGCCGGACCGCGCGCGGGCGAGCGCCTCGGCCAGCGAGCCGGCCTCGAGGTCGCCGGGGAGACGCGCGGTGAACAGCGCCGCGCTCACCGCGCCGAGCACCGCCACCCCGAGCGACGCCCCCGTTTCGTGCAACATGCCCTGGGTTCCCGACGCCGCCCCCGTCTGCTCCGGCGGCACCGAGCCGAGCAGCGCGTTCGCCACGAGCGGCCCGGCGATGCCGAGACCGCACCCCGCCGCGAGCAGCCCGGGAGCCAGCGCCGGATAACCCGCCGACAGGGGCACCAGCGCGATGGCGGCCAGGCCGGCGGCGGCGAGCGTCATCCCGGCGGTGATCCCGCGCGCGGCCCCGAGCCGCGCGCCGACGCGGGCGCTGACGAGGCTGCCGCAGACCAGCAGCCCGGCGGCCATCGGCAGCGTGCGCACCCCCGCGTCCAGCGGCGAGTAGCCGAAGTCGAACTGCAGATGCTGGGTGAGCAGGAAGATCGACCCGGCCAGCCCGAAGGCCGCGAGCAGGCTGGTGACCACCGACAGCCGGAACGCGGGCACCCGGAACAACGCCATGTCCAGCATCGGTTCCCGGGCGCGTTTCTCCTGGCGGACGAAGGCGGCGAGCAGCGCCGCCCCGAGCACCAGCGAGGCCGGCACCTCCGGGGCGGTCCAGCCCCGGCCGGGCGCGGCGATGACCGCCCAGCCGATCCCGACCATGGCCGCGGCCGAAAGCAGCGCCCCCGCCACGTCGGGCCGTCCGCCCGGCCCGCGGAACTCGGGCACCCAGGTGCGGGCGAAGACCAGGCACAGCACCGCGATCGGGATGTTCAGCGCGAACACCGCCTGCCACGGGAACCGCGCCAGCAGCGCACCGCCGAGAAGCGGCCCGAGCGCCTGCCCGCCCGCCGCCACCGCGGTCCAGATCCCGATCGCGCGCGGCCGGTCCCGTTCGGAGAACACCCGGGTGAGCACGGCGAGCGTGGCCGGGACGACGCACGCGCCGCCGACGCCCATGCCCGCCCTGGCCACGATCAGCTGCACCGGCTCGCCCGCGGTCACCGCGAGCACGGAAAAGCCGGCGAAGAGCGCCAGCCCGGCCAGCCACATCGCCCGGTAGCCGACCCGGTCGCCGATCCCGCCCGCGGCCACCGCCAGCGAGCCGACCGCGACCGTGTAGGCGTTCACCATCCACTGGACGTCCGCCGTGGTCGCGCCGAGTTGCTCGACGATCGACGGGATCGCGACGTTGACCACCGTGTTGTCCAGCACGGTCATGAAGAGCGTCAGGCACAGGGCGGACAGCACCCACCAGCGCCGGGGTCCGGCGGGGGTCATGGCCGGCTCCGTCGCCGCGGACGGGCGGTTTCGGGGGCTTGGCGGGGCGCCGCGTCGAGACAGTTCTTCAGCAGCACAGCCGGATACCCGCCGAGGCCGGGGAAATCGCCGTGCCTGCCCGGGTTCGCCGTCGCGCGGGCACTCGGTTCGGCAGCCGTGCTCCTCGGCCCGGAGTCCTTCGCCGGCACCACCGAACGCCCTCCGACGGCCAAGGACTCGCCGCCCGTCCTCATGCCCGGCTCCGGCGCCGCGCCAGCCGGGCGCGCCCTGCCGCTGCCCGAGCGCCCAGATCCGCCGCCGTCCGCCCGGAGTCGGCGGGCTCGGCCTCCTGCCCGGCGGCAGCGATGGCCCGCGCCTGCGCGGCGACCGTCGTGTGCCGGAACAGGTCCACCACCCCGAGCCGGACGCCGGTGGCCGCGCTCAGGCGGCTCTGCAGTTTCAGCAGCACCACCGAATGCCCGCCCAGGTCGAAGAAGTTGTCGCGCACGCCGACGCGTTCGATGCCGAGCAGGTCGCCCCACACCTCGCTCACCGTCCGCTCCAGCCGGTCGGCCGGCGCGACGTATCCGCTGTCGCCGCCGGGGCGGGCGCGGTCGGGCACGGGCAGTGCGCGGCGGTCGAGTTTTCCGCTCGGCGTGCGCGGCAGGGACGGCACCTCGGTCAGCACCGCGGGCACCATGTACTCCGGCAGGCGCTCGCCGAGGAAAGCGCGGACCGCGGGCAGGTCGGCGGTTCCGTTGCGGGGCACCACGAATCCCGCCAGCCTGGTGCCGCCTTCGTCGGTGTGCACGGTGACCGCCGCTTCGCCGACGTCGGGGTGCGAGGTCAGCGCGGCCTGGATTTCGCCGAGCTCCACCCGGAAGCCGCGGATCTTGACCTGGTCGTCGATGCGGTCGAGGTATTCGAGGAACCCGTCCGCGCTCCAGCGCACGAGGTCGCCGCTGCGGTACATCCGGGAGCCGGGCGGGCCGAACGGGTCGGGCACGAACCGGTCGCCGGTCAGCGCCGGCCTGCCGAAGTAGCCGCGCGCGACCTGCGGTCCGGCGATGAACAGCTCGCCGGGCACGCCGGGCGGGGTCAGCTGGAGCCCGGTGTCGAGCACGTACATGCGCATGTTGCCCAGTCCCCGGCCGATCGGCACGCGGTGCGGCCAGCTGCCGGGCGCGGGGTCCAGCAGGTGCGCGGTCGCGGCGTGCGTTTCGGTGGGGCCGTAGAAGTTGTACGCGCGGCGGTCGGGGCGGGCGAGGAAGAACTCGCGGATCGCGTCGGTGACCATGAACGCCTCGCCGCCCTGGAGCACGTCGGTCAGCGAGTCCAGTCCGCTGCCCTGCGCGGTCGCGGCCTCGATCATCGCCTCGATCGCCAGCCGCGGCGCGAAAAGCTCGTTCACCCGGTGCCGGTCGATCCAGCGGACCAGTTCGTCCGGGTCCCGGCGCACCCGCTCCCCCGGAATCGCCAGCGCCTTGCCCATCAGCAGGGTGACCAGGGTTTCCTGGACCGAGAAGTCGAAGCTGATCGCGGTGAACTGCGCGGTCCGCCAGCCGGGGCCGCCGCGCAGGGTCGCGCGGTGCCAGTCCAGCACGTTGACGATGCCCGAGGTCGGCATCACCACGCCCTTGGGCCTGCCGGTGGAACCCGACGTGTAGATGACGTAAGCCGGGTTGCCCGGCAGCGCCGGGCGCACGCGGTCCGCGTCGGTCGGCGCGGTGTCCGCTGCGGACAGCGCGTCGAGCGTTTCCGTTCCGGTCACCACCAGCCGCGGAGCGCCTTCCGGCACCAGGTGTTCCAGCCCGGGCGCGGTCAGCACCAGCCGGGGCTTGCTGTCGGCGATCATGTAGCGGACGCGGTCGGCCGGGTATTCCGGGTCGATGGGCAGGTAGACCGCGCCCGCTTTGAGCACCCCCAGGATTCCGGCGACCAGTGCGAAGGACCGCGGCAGCAGCAGTGCCACCACCTCTTCGGTGCCGACCCCTTGCCCGATCAGGTGGCGGGCGAACCGGTTCGCGGTCCGTTCGAGCCCGGCGAAGGTCATCGAGGCGTCGTCTTGGATCAGCGCCGTGGCCTCGGGAGACGCGGCGGCCCGTTCCTCGAACAGCTCGGCGACGCTCGCCGTGGTCGCTTCCCGGCCCACGTCGTTGAATTCGACGAGCAGCCGGTGTCGTTCTTCCTCGGACAGCACGTCCGGGGCGCCGATGCGTTGCGCCGGGTCGGCGGCCAGCGCGCTCAGCAGCCGTCGCCAGCGCCGGATCAGCAGGTCGATGTCCTCGTCGTCGAACAGGTCCGTGCTGAACTCGATGTCGCCCTCGATCCCGCCCTCGCCCGGCCGTTCGGTCAGGCTCACCACCAGGTCGAACCGGGAGGTCCCGGTGGCCACGGCGATCGGCTCGCTGTCCGCATCGGACAGGGAAAGCTCCGGGCTGCCCGCGTTCTGCAGCACGAACATGATCTGGAACAGCGGGTGGTGCCCGGTCGAGCGCACCGGGTTCAGCTCCTCGACCAGCCGCTCGAACGGCACCCGCTGGTGCTCGTAAGCGGCGAGGTCGGTTTCGCGGACCCGGTCCAGCAGTTCGGCGAAGGTCGGGTCGCCCGCGGTGTCGGTGCGCAGGACCAGGGTGTTGACGAAGAAGCCGATCAGCTCGTCGAGCACCTCGTCGGTCCGGCCGGCGATCGGGCTGCCCAGCGGCACGTCGGTTCCCGCGCCGAGCCGGGTGAGCAGGGCGGCGAGCCCGGCGTGCAGGACCATGAACATGGTGCACCGGTGCTGCCGCGCCACCCGCGCCAGCGCGGCGTGCAGTTCGGCGTCCCAAGCGAATTCGACGGTCTGCCCGCGCTGGCTCGCCCGTTCCGGTCGCGGCCGGGCCATCGGCAGGGTCAGCTGCTCGGGAGCGCCCGCCAGCCGTTCGCGCCAGTACGCGATCTCCGCCTCGGCTGACGCGTCGCGCTCGAGCCGTTCGGTCTGCCAGAGCGTGTAGTCGGCGTACTGCACCGGGAGCGGTTCCCAGTCCGATGCCCGGCCGTCGAGCCGCGCGCGGTAGGCGGTGGCCAGGTCGCGGCTCAGCGGCGCGAGCGACCAGCCGTCTCCGGCGATGTGGTGCAGCGACAGCAACAACGCGTGCTCGCCGGGGGCGGTGGTGAACAGGTAGGCGCGCAGTGGCGGTTCGGTCGCCAGGTCGAAACCCTCGCGGGCGGCGGTTTCCAGTGCCGCGGTCAGGTCGGCGGGGCCGACCTCGGCCGTGCGCAGCCGGGGCCGGGCGCCGGGGAGCACGAGTTGTTCCGGTTCCCCGTCGGTGTCCGGGAAGACCGTGCGCAGGCTTTCGTGCCGTTCGGCGAGGTCGGCCAATGCCTGTTCCAGCGCGCCGGTGTCCAGTTCGCCGCGGAGCCGGAAAGCGAGCGGCATGTGGTAGGCGGCGCTCGGTCCGGACGCGTGGTGCAGGAACCACAATCGGCGCTGCGCCGAGGAAAGCGGCACGCGGCCCGGTCGCGGCCGGGCGGTCAGCCCGGTCTCTTCCGTGCGGTGCTCGGCGATGCGCGGGGCGAGCGCGGCGACCGTCGGGGCTTCGAACAGCGCCCGGATCGGCACGTCCGCGCCGAGCACCGGACGGATCCGGCTGACCAGCTTGGTGGCCAGCAGCGAATGCCCGCCGAGGGCGAAGAAGTCGTCGTGCACGCCCACCTCGGGCACCCCGAGCACGCCGGCGAAAATGCCGCACAGGGTCTCCTGCAGCGGGGTCGCCGCGCCGGTCGCGGCAGCCGGCTCCGGCGGCCGCGGGCCGGGCAGCGCCGAGACGTCGAGCTTGCCGTTCGCCGTGACCGGCACGGTTTCCACCGGCGTCCAGGTCGCGGGCACCAGTTGCTCCGGCAGCCGTGAACGCGCGAACTCGCGCAGTCCGGCCGGGGCCGAGGGCACCACGTAGGCGTCCAGGCGCAGGGAACCCTGCCCGTCGTCGCGGGCGAGCACCACGGCCTGGCGCACCGACGGATGGGCCCGCAGCACCGCCTCGATCTCGCCGGGCTCGACGCGCAGGCCGCGGATCTTCACCTGCCGGTCGCCGCGGCCGGTGTAGGCGAGGCTGCCGTCCGCGCGCCAGCGGCACCGGTCGCCGGTGCGGTACATCCGGCTTCCGGGCGGGCCGAAGGGGTCCGGCGCGAACCGCTCGGCGGTCAGGTCCGGCCGTCCGGCGTAGCCGCGGGCGACCTGCACCCCGCCGATCCACAGTTCGCCGTCGACGCCCGGCGGGAGCAGGCGTCCCCCGGCGTCGGTGACGTAGAGCAGGGTGTTGGGCGCGGCGAAGCCGATCGGCACGTCGGGTTCGCGCTCGCGGTCGCACGGCCACCAGGTGACGTCGACCGACGCTTCGGTGGGCCCGTACAGGTTGTGCAGGCGGGCATCCGGCAGCACCTCGGCCACCCGGTCCCGCAGCGCACCCGGCAGGACCTCGCCGCTGCACACGATGTCGCGCACGCTCGTGCAGCCCGCGGCCGACGGTTCCTCGGCGAACGCGCTCAGCATCGACGGCACGAAGTGCAGCACCGAAACGCCTTCGGCCCGGATGAGCCCGGCGAGGTACCGGGGATCGCGGTGCCCGCCGGGTTCGGCCAGCACCAGCCGGGCGCCGGTGATCAGCGGCCAGAACAGCTCCCACACCGAAACGTCGAAGCCGATCGGCGTCTTCTGCAGCACGACGTCGCCCGCGGTCAGCTCGAACGCGCGCTGCATCCAGTCGAGGCGGTTGACCACCCCGGGCTCCTCGACGACCACGCCCTTCGGCCGTCCCGTCGAGCCGGAGGTGAACATGACGTACAGCGCGCGGTCCCGGCGTCCGCCCGCGGCGGCCGCGTCCTCGGGCAGGTCGTCGGCCGCGAGCCAGCCGTCGCCGGGCAAGCCGTCGCGGAGCTTCGCGAGGGTCAGGCCGGTCTCCGCCCCGGCGTCGGCGAGCATGGCGGCGATCCGCTCGGCCGGGAGTTCGGGATCCACCGGCAGGTACGCGAGGCCCGCCTTCAGCACGCCCCAGAGCGAGGCCATCAGCTCCGGCGACCGCGGCAGCGCGACGGCCACCACCGAGCCGCTCGCGCGGGCGGACAGCACGCTCGCCACCCGGTCCGCGCGCCGGTCCAGTTCGGCGTAGGTGAGCCGTTTTTCGCCGGAGACCACCGCGATCGCGTCGGGCTGGCGGCGCACCGCTTCGGCGAACCGTTCGACGAGCGTGGCAGCACCCGGATCGGTCCGCTCACCCGTGCCCCAATCGAGCACCTGCCGGGCTTCGGCGGCGTCGAGCACCGGTACTGCCGAGAGCCTGCCGTCCGGGTGCGCCGTCACCGTGTCGAGCAGCCTGCCGAAGTGCGCCGCGAAGGCGCGCACGGTCGCCTCGTCGTAGAGATCGGTGTCGTATTCGAGCTCTCCGGCGAGTTCACCGTCCTTTTCGGACAGATAGAGGGTCAGGTCGAGTTTGGCGGTGCCGTTCGGGACGAACGAAACCTCGGTCTCGGCTCCGGGCAGCGCCAGCTCGGCGTCTTCGCCCCGGACCACGAGCATGGCGCGGAAGAACGGGTTCGCGCCGAGCGCGCGATCCGGCCGGAGCCGGTCGACCAGCTTCTCGAACGGCACGTCCTGGTGGCGGTAAGCGCCGAAACAGGCTTCGCGGACACGGCCGAGCAGGGTGGCGAAATCCGGATCGCCCGCCAGCGAAACCCGGATCGGCAGGGTGTTCAGGAAATAGCCCGCGACCCGCTCGAAATCCGGATCGGAGCGAGCCGCCATCGGGGTGCCCGCGACTACGTCGTCGGCGCCGGTACGCGCGCCCAGCGTCGCTTGGAAAGCGGCCAGCAGCACGATGAACGGGGTGCACCGGTGGGCGCGCGCGAGGTCCTTCACCCGCCCGGCCGCCTTGCCGGGCACGGTGAAGCGGTGTTGCGCGCCGCGGAAGGACGGCGCTCCGGTGCGCCGCCGGTCCGGCCGGAGCCCGGTGTCCGCCGGCGAGTCCGCGAGGTTCGCCGCCCAGTACTCCAGCTGTTCCGCGAACGCGTCGTCTTTTCGTTGCCTGGCCGCGAAATCCGCGTACCCGGTGTCGGACGGCGGCAGTTCCTCGCCGCGGTAGGCACGGGCCCAGTCGTCGAAGAGCAAAGACAGCGAGTGCGCGTCGCACACCAGGTGGTGCAGGACGACGCCGATCAGGTGGTCCCGCTCCCCCAGCCGCCAGACGGTCACCCGCACCAGCGGTCCCGCCGCCAGGTCGAAGCGGTGCTCCGCCTCGGCGCGCAGTTCCTCCTCCGCCCGCGCCGGATCGCCGATCCGGACAGCGGCGACCTCGGCCGTGTCCAGCAGGACCGGACGAGGATCGCCGTGCTCCGCGTGCACGACCGTGCGCAGCACCTCGTGCCTGGCCACCACCTCGGCCCACGCCGCGGCCAGCGCCGCGACGTCCAGTTCGCCGCGGACCCGCACCGCCACCGGCACGTTCTGCGCGTGCCCGGTGGCGTCGAGCTGGTGGGTGAACCACAGGCGCTCCTGGCCGAAGGACAGGTTCATCGCAAGGCACTCCTCACTCGGGAAGACCGGTCAGCCAGGCCGCGCCGTCCATCTGGCGCCGGACGCTCAACGGACGCATGTCGGTCCAGACGCTCTCGACATGCGCGAGGCACTCCGCCTTCGGGCCGTGGAAACCCGCGTCCCGCCAACCTGCGGGAAGAGCACGCTCACGCGGCCAGATCGAATACTGCTCCTCGCCATTCACCACCACCGTGTAAACAGCAGCGGAATCGTCGTCCTCGAAAGCCATGTCCATCTCTCCTCGGGGTAAACCGCTCACCGCACGGCGGCGAGCGGGACGGCGGGTCGTTCCACGACCGCCTCGATCAGGGTCAGCACTGATTTCGCCAGCCCGGCGAACTCCCGGACCGTCTCGCGCGGCGGGCCCAGATGCCCGGTCGCCGCGCAGTGGAACGCCGGGGTCGCCGTGTCGATCGCCAGCACCGCGGCCGTGCCGGGCGCCGGATCGAGCCGGGCCCCGGTTTCGGTCACGGCGAGAGCGACCGGCATCGGACGGTTCGCCAGGCCGTGCAAGGGATAGCGCGCGGGAAGGTCGCGCAGGTAGCTGCCGCGCAGCCCGGCCAGCTCTCGCGAAACCGCGGCGGTCGCGCCTGCGAAGCCGAGTTCCGGCGGCAGTTCGACCGGGAGCGGCACGTCCCTCGCGACCAGCGCTTCCAGCCCGGCCACCGACGCCCGCCGGTCGTCGTCGCTGTAGCGGACGGTGCCGTACCGGGAGCCGAGGCAGACCAGCCACGCGGTCAGCAGTTCGGCCGCCGGGTCGCGCAGCCGGTCCACCAGCGCGCGCGGGACCAGCGTGGTTCCGCGGGTCACCGGCGAAGGAGTCCACAATGGACGAACCAGCGGGTCCGGGGCGGCGGCGCAGGCGGCGAGCCGCTCGAGCCAGAAGCCTTCGCGGTGCGCCCATTTCCCGAACCAGCCGGTGAACTCCGGCGCACCGAGGCGGTCGCCCGCGGCCAGGACCGCGTCCGGGGAAACCGGCTCGCCATCCACTGTGGACAGGGCGGTCAGCTCGACGGAACCGTCCACGGTGCTCACGCGCACCTGCGGGCCGGTCAGCACCGTGCCCGGCTCGGCCTCGACCGGGCCAGGCCGCGGGCGCAGGCCGGTCACGAGGAAAGCCTCGCCGCCGGCGACGATCCGGGGGCGGCCGAACCGGTTGTCGAACCGGCCGAACTCGCCTGCCCGGCGCCAGCGGTCCAGTTCCGCCGCCGTCTGCCGGCCGGTGACCAGGCCGCCGTCCGGGAACAGCCGCCGGGCCGGGAAGTACGTGCGTTCGCCCGGATTCTGCGCGACCGGGACGAGCGCGTCCGCCTCCAGGTCGTCCAGCAGTTCCTTCAGCGAACGCAGCCCGTGCTCGTGACAGCGCACGTCCAGCGCGAGCGTGGTGTCGCCGGGCCCGACCGGGAACCTGGACTGCTTGAGCACCCGGCCCGCGTCGATCTCGGCGACCATCTCGTGCCAGGTCACGCCGTGCTCGGTCGCGCCGTGCAGCAGCGCCCACGTCGTCTGGTGCACGCCCGCGTACCGGGGCAGCAGCGAACTGTGCAGGTTGATCGCCATCCGCCGGGGCCGCGCCAGGTCCTCGGCCCGCAGCAGCACGTCGTTGGTGATGCTGAACAGGTAGTCCGGCCGGCCGGGCAGGTCGCCGAGCCGGGCAGCGGCCGGCACGCCGTGCTCCCGAGCCCAGTCGAGCGCGGGCGGATACCGGGTGACCACGCCGGTCACCCGGTGCCCGCGGGCGGCGAGCAGTTCCGCGCTCTCCACCAGCAGCGCGCCCCAGCCGATCAGCTGGCAGTCGTATGCCGTCACGGTTCGACCAGCGATCCCGACAGCACCTTGGCGACGGTGGCGACGTGCGGTTCGCGCAGCATCGTCTCGTGGCCGCCGGGCACCTGGTGCCGTTCGATGGTGCTCGCGTAGGACCGCCAGCCGTAGCAGTCCGTGCCGTCCGCGCCGCTTTCCTCGGCCTGGAGGAAGACCACGCGCCCGGAGTAGGGCTCGGGCCGGTACGACTGCCAGGCGGTCAGATTGCGGTGCGCGGCCACGAACAACCGCACCAGCCGGTCGGTGTCCGGACCGGGCTTCACGAGCCCGCGTTCGCCGGCCCAGTCCGCGTAGGCGCGCATCCGCTCGGCCACCGGGCCGGCGCCCGGCTCGGGCAGGTCGGACGCGGCGAGGTCGCGGGCGTCGAGCAGCGCGAGCACGATCTCGGCCTCGGTGGTGCGCACCGGCTGGTCCGGATCCGGCGGTTCGACGTCCATGATCACCACTTCGGCGACCCGCTGCCCGGCCGCGGCGAGCTGCCGGGCCATCTCGTAGGCGATGGCGCCGCCGAGCGACCAGCCGCCGAGGTGGTACGGGCCTTCGGGCTGTTCGGCGCGCAGATCCGAGACGTACCGGGCGGCCAGTTCGGGCACGGTGGCCGGGCCGTCCCCGCCGGACACCGACGGCGACTGCAGCCCGTACAGCGACCAGCCGGGGGCCAGCTGGGCGGCCAGCGCGTGGTAGCAGAGGACCGTGCCGCCGAGCGGGTGCACCAGGAACAGCTTCGGGGCGCCCGCGGTGGTGTGCACCGGGACGACGCACGAGGCGTCCCCGCCGGGCGAGGCGCCCGCGACCGCTCCGGCGAGCAGTTCCACCGTGGTCGCCTTGAGCACGGTGGCCAGCGAGACCGTGGTGTCGCCGAACTCCGCCTGCAGCGCGCTCACCAGCCGGACCGCCAGCAGGGAATGCCCGCCCAGTTCGAAGAAATTGTCCCGGACGCCGACCCGGTCGATGCCGAGCAGGCCCTGCCAGAGCCCGGCGATCCGGCGTTCGGTTTCGTCGCGCGGGGCGAGGTACTCGGTCGCGAGGTCCGGCCGGGGATAGACGGTCTCGCCGGTTTCCCGTTCCGCCGCACCGGTTTCCGGACCGCCCGCGGCCTCGGCGATCCGCGCGGGCAGGTTCCCGGTGGACACGACCAGCTGCGGCAGCGGATCGGCGGCGAGCACCCGGCGCAGCACCTCCCGCGCCTCCCCGCCGTCCAGGCCGAGCTTCCCGCCGGCGCGCCAGCTGTCCCAGGCGACCGCGAGCCACGGCGTCTCTCCCGCGATCGACTGCTGCGCGGCGAACAGCTCGGCGTACACCGCCGCGGCCGCGTAGGCGCCGAAACCCGCACCGCCGAGCACCGAGGAGATCGACGAGCACAGGAACACGAAGTCCAGTTCCCGCCCGGCGAACACCCTGGCCAGCACCGCGGCGCCGTCCGCCTTGGCGGCGAGATCGGCGCGGACCGATTCGGCGGTCGCGCCCGCCACCGGGACCAGCCGGTCGCCGGAAACCACCCCGGCGGCGTGGAAAACGCCGTCGAACCGGCCGAGCCGCTCCTCCAGCCGGGCGACCGCTTCGCCGAACGCGGCCTCGTCGGCGACGTCCGCGGCGATCGCGGCCACCTCCGAACCGGCGGACTCCAGCTCCCGGATCGCGCGGGTCTCGTCGGCGGTCGGGGCCGAACGCCGGATCAGGCCGATCCGCGCCCCGGCGAGCTCCCGCGCGATTTCGGAGCCCATCCGGCCGAGCCCGCCGACGATCAGGTAGCAGCCGTCGGGCCGCAGCATCGAGGACCCGGCTTCCGGCAGGGGAATCGCCGCGTATCCGGGCACCCAGCGGTGCTCGCCGCGGTAGGCGACGCACGGCTCCTCGCCCGCGAGCACTTCCGCGGAAAGCCTGCCCAGCAGCCGCGAACGCCGTTTGCCGGTCCCTGCCGGGGCGGCATCGACGAACCGGCAGCGCAGGCCCGGCGCTTCCTGCGCGACCACGCGCAACAGTCCGGAGATCATGCCCCGTTCGGGCGCCACGCGCGGTTCGTCGGCGATGGCGAGCCCGGAAACGGCGAGCACGGAAAGGTTCGCGGCGATTCCGGCCTTCGCGAGCGCCCTGGCGTGGAACAGCACGGCGAGGAAGGAGTCGTAGCCGCCGGGAGCGGCGTCCTCGTCCAGTGCCCCGGCGCCGTGCACGATGCGGTCCGGCGTTTCGCCCGCGTCCCGCAGTGCCTGGACGAGGCTTTCCCAGTCCGCCGGCGATTCCGGGTCCACGAGGTAGCCGTCCTCGCCGAGGTCGGCGAACGACCGTCCCCAGTGGACCGGGATGACCCGGCCGGCGCCGAGTTCGGCGACCTCCCCGGCGATCGTGTCCGTCCCGGCGACCAGCCAGGTGCCTCCGGCGCCGGCCGCGACCGGGCGGGCGGCGCGTTTCCACGAGGGCGCGTAGAACCAGTCCGCCGGATCGGCGGCCCGTTCCCCGGCCGGGACCGCGATCGCCGACGGCTTCGCGTCCGCGGGCGGTTCCAGCCAGTACCGGCTCCGCTCGAACGGATAGGCCGGCAGCAGCAGCCGCTTCCGCCGCTGTCCTTCGAACAACGACTTCCAGCGCACTGTCGCGCCGGAAAGCCACAACCTGCCCAGTGCCGCGGCGAAGTCGTACTCGGCGTCGGCCGAATCCTGCGGCAGCACCTCGACCAGCTCTCCGGCCGGCTGTTCCCAGCCCGGCGCCCAGGCGGTGGCTCCCGCCACCACCAGCACCTGCGCGGGGTCGTCCAGCAGCGGTTCGAGCACCTCGCCGAAGTCGCCGCCGGCCCAGATGCCGCTGGTCCAGAACTCCGGATCGGCCAGTTCGTCCTCGGTGACGAATCCGTCGCACGCCACCGAGCTCCACGGCGTCTCCGGCGCGGCACCGACCTCCGGCGCGCCTTGGCCCAGCAGCACGGCGACCGCCTGTGGCAGGTCCAGCACTCCGGTCAGGCACGCGGCCACCAGCTCGCCCGCCCCGGACGCGGCGATCTCGTCCGGCCGCAGGCCTAGCTCCACGAGACCGCGGGCCAGTGCGTAAAGCGTCACGAACCGCGCGGGGTGCTCGAAGCGCGGATCCACCGGTTCGTCCGCGGACGCGAGGAAAACCGCTTCGCGCAGATCGGCGCCGAGGCCCGGAGCGAGCAGTTCGCTGCATTCGTCCACTGCGGACCGGATCACCGGCAGCCGCCAGTACAGCTTCGCCGCCCTGCCCGGCACGACCGGGAAACCGCCGGGGAGCACCAGCGTCCAGGAGCTCTGCGCGTCGCCGCTTTCGCGCACCCGCACGAATTCCTCGCCGCCGTCGCGCGCCAGGCCGGCGGCCTCGGCGGTCGTCCTGGCCAGCACCACCCGACGCTGGTCCAGCGCGGTCCGGCCGAGTTGCAGCGTGTAGGCCACGTCGGCGAGGTCGATGTCCGGCGTGCCGGCGAGGTGGTCGGCCAGTTCCTTGGCCGCCGTCTCCAGTGCGCCGCGGCTGCGGGCAGAGAGCGGGAGGACCTGCCAGCCCCGGCCCGGGGTCGACGGCTGCCTCGCCGGGGGCTGCTCCAGCACGACGTGCGCGTTGGTGCCGCCGATGCCCAGCGCGGTGACGCCCGCGCGGCGCGGGCCCTCGCCGGGGAACGCGGCCGGTTCGCTGCTGACGAAGAACGGGCTGCCCTCGAGATCGGTGTTCGGGTTCGGGCGTTCGAAGTGCAGCGACGGCGGCACGACTCCGTGCTCCACCGCGAGCGCCGCCTTCATCAGCCCGGCGACCCCGGCGGCGGTCCCGAGGTGGCCGAAGTTGGACTTGGCCGACCCGAGCGCGCACGACGCGGGCGGCAGCGGACCCGGTCCGGTGAACGCCTGGGTCAGCGCGGTCACCTCGATCGGGTCGCCGAGCACGGTGCCGGTGCCGTGCGCCTCGATCAGCCCGATGCTGCCCGGTTCGACGTCCGCGGCGGCCAGCGCCTTGCGGATCACCTCGACCTGCCCGGCGACGCCCGGCGCGGTGTAGCCGACCTTCGCCGAACCGTCGTTGTTGATCGCCGAACCGCGGATCACCGCGTGCACCGGGTCGCCGTCGGCGAGCGCGTCGGCCAGCCTGCGCAGCACGACCACGCCGACCCCGCTGCCCGGAAGCGTGCCCTGCGACGCGGCGTCGAACGGGCGGCAATGCCCGTCCGGGCTGAAGATCCCGCCTTCGACCCATTTGTAGCCGACGTTCGGGATGAGGATCGACGCGCCGCCGGCCAGCGCCATGTCGCATTCGCCGGACAGCAGCGCGCGGGCCGCGACGTGGGTGGCCACCAGCGAGGTGGAACACGCGGTCTGCACGGTCATCGCCGGGCCGCGCAGGTTCAGCTTGTAGGACACCCGGGTGGCCATATGGTCCTTGTCCCAGGAGATCAGCAGGTGCGCGCCGTTGGAGTTGGGCACCGTCTCCTGGTTGACGAAGGTGTTGTTCCACATGTAGTCGCTGTGCCCGACCCCGGCGTAGACGCCGATGCCGCCGTCGAACTGCTCCGGGTCGTGCCCGGCGCGCTGCAGCGCCTCGGCCGAGCATTCCAGGAACAGCCGCTGCTGCGGGTCGATCAGCGCCGCTTCGCTGGGGCTGTAGCCGAAATAGCCCGCGTCGAAGTACTCGATGCCGGCGAGTGCGCCGCCGCGGGGCACGAAGTCCTCGGCGAACGCGTCGTCGCCGAACCCGGCCGCGCGGATCTCGTCCGGGGTGGCGGTGCTGATCGTTTCGAGGCCTTCCAGCAGCACCCGCCAGTACTCCTCCGGGCTGCTCGCGCCGGGATAGCGGCAGGCCATGCCGACCACCGCGATGTCGGTGTCGCTGGGTTTCTCGCTGCTGCGCACCGGTTTTTCCTCCTTCGGGACGGCTTTCGGCGTGGCCGGTTCGGCGAGTTCGCGGAGATAGGCCGCGAGCGTGCTGACGGTGGTGTGGCGGAACAGCTCGGCGAAGGGCACGGTCACCGGCAACGCCTCGGTCAGCGCGGTGTGCATGCGGATCAGCAGCAGCGAATGGCCGCCGAGGTCGAAGAAGTTGTCCTGCGGCCCGACGTCGCGGCGGGACAGCACGTCCTGCCAGACGCCGAGGACGAGCCGTTCCATCCGGTTGCGCGGGGCGACGCGCGGGGTCTCGCGGGCGGCGGGCCGAGGATCGGGCAGGCGCGAGCGATCGGGTTTCCCGCTCACCGTGCGGGGCAGCTCGCCCAGCCGGATCAGCGCGCCGGGCACCAGGTAGGCGGGCAGGCGCTCGCGCAGGAACGCTTTCACCGCATCGGTTTCCGCTTCCCCGACGAGGTACCCGGCGAGCAACCGCTCCCCCGCGTCGGTGGTCACGACCTTCGCCGCGGACTCGGCGACGCCGGGGAACGCGGCCAGCGCGGCCTCCACCTCGCCCAGCTCGATCCGGAATCCGCGGATCTTCACCTGGTGGTCGGCGCGGCCGCGGAACTCCAGCCCGCCGTCGGACCGCCAGCGCACCACGTCGCCGGTGCGGTACATCCGGGCCCCCGCGCGCCACGGGTCGGGCACGAACCGCGCCGCCGTGAGCGCCGGATTGCCGAGGTAGCCGAGACCGACGCCGGGACCGGCGATGCACAGCTCGCCGAACACCCCGGTCGGCGCGAGCCCGCCCGCGTCGTCGAGCACGCAGACCCTGGCGTGGCCGAGCGGGGCGCCGAGGTGCACGTCCGGCTGCTCGGTCGCGGTCAGTTCCAGGCTGGTGGCGACGACCGTGGTTTCGGTGGGGCCGTAGACGTTGACGACCCGGGCGGCCCCGGCGTCGAACATCGCGCGCGCGGTCGCCGCGGGCAGTTCCTCTCCCCCCGCGATGCAGGTGCGCAGGCCGTCGGGCAGATGCCCGGCGCGCAGCAGTTCGCCGACCACCGAGGGCACCGCGAAGAAGTACCGCGCCATCGCGGCCGCTTCCCCGGGCAAGGCGCCGATGTGCAGCGCGTTGTCGACGAGCACCACCCGGCCGCCGAACGCGAGCGGCACCCACAGGTCGAGCACGGAGGCGTCGAAGCAGACCGAGGAGGTCGCGACCGCGCCCGCCAGTTCGTCGTCGTCGAGCAGGTCGCGGCCCCAGGACAGCAGGTGCCGCACGGCATCGTGCGAGATGACTGTCCCTTTCGGACTTCCGGTCGAACCGCTGGTGTAGATGACGTAGGCGGCGCTCTGCCCGGAGGGCGGCGGTTCGGGCAGCGGCGCCTCGTCGCCGGAGCCGCCGACCGCGAGCACCTTCCCCGGATAGCCGTCGAAACCGCCGGGCTCGTCGGTCACCAGCGCGGGCGCGGCCGCGTCGGCGAGCATCAGCCGTCGCCGCCCGGCCGGGTACTCCGGGTCCAGCGGCACATACGCCGCCCCGGCGCGCAGCACCGCGAGCAGCGCGACCACCAGGTCCGGGGTGCGCGGCAGGCACACGCCGACTCGCGTGCCCGGTCCGGCCCCGGCCGCCCGCAGGCGCCGGGCCAGCCGCCCGGACTCCCGTTCCAGTTCGCGGTAGGTGAGGACGCGGTCCGCGTGCCAGACCGCCGTGGCGTCCGGTGCCGATTCCGCGGCCCGGATCACCAGTTCCGGCAGGGTGGCTTCCGGCACCGGCACTTCGGGCCAGCCGTTCTGCCCCCACGCCAGCAGCCGGTCGCGTTCACCGCTGTCCAGCAGCGGCAGGGCGGACAGCCGGGCACCGGGGTTCGCGGCGATCCCGGCCAGCAGCGTGGCGAACCGGCGGCCGAGGCGTTCGATGGTCTCGGGGTCGAACAACGCGGTGGCGTACTCGAAGGAACACCGCAGGCCGTCCCCGGCCTCGCCCGCGTACAGCGAAAGGTCGAATTTCGCCGTGTTGTTGTTCTTGCCCTGGTATTCCAGGGAAAGATCGCCGACGCCGACCTCGGCGCTCGCCGGTCCCTGGAACACCAGGATGTTCTGGAACAGCGGGTCGTGGCTGGGATCGCGGTCCGGGGCCAGCTCCTCGACCAGCTTCTCGAACGGCACGTCCTGGTTGGCCACCCCGTCCAGGCAAGTCCGGCGCACCCGGGCGAGCAGGTCGGCGAACGCCGGGTCGCCGGACAGATCGGCCCGCAGCGGCAGCGTGTTCACGAAGAACCCGACGAGGTCCTCCAGCTCCGGGCGGCCCCGGCCGGTGATGGGCGAGCCGATCACCAGGTCGTCCTGCCCGGCCGAACGCGACAGCAGCACCGAGAAAGCCGCGAACACCACCATGAACAGCGTGCAGTTGTGCGCTCTCGCCAGCGCGCGCAGGTCGTCGAGCACGGCGGCGGGGACCACGAAATCGTGCCAGGCGCCGCGATGGTCGCGTTTCGCCTGGCGCGGCCGGTCCAGGGGCAGCGCCGAGAGCCGGGGCGCGTCGCGCAGGTGCTCCCGCCAGTGGTCCAGTTGCCGGGCGAACTCCGGGGTGCCGGCCAGCTCCCGTTGCCAGACCGCGAAATCCGGGTACTGCACGGCGAGTTCGGGCAGCTCGGGCGTCTCGTTCCGGGCGAAGGCGGCGTAGCACTCGCCCAGTTCGCGGAAGAAGATGTCCTGCGACCAGGCGTCGCACACGATGTGGTGGACGGTGATCAGCAGCTGGTGGTCGGCCTCGCCGAGCCGCACCAGCAGCGCGCGCAGCAGCGGCGGCGCGGCCAGGTCGAACGGGCGCGAGCCGAGTTCGGTCTCCAGGCGGGCGAGCTCTGCCGCCGGATCGGCGTGCGCGCTGAGATCGGCCACCGGCAGCGGCACGTCCACCCGGCCGTGCACCACCTGCACCGGCTCGCCGTCCTCGACGGCGAACCCGGTGCGCAGCGCCTCGTGCCGGTCGACCACGGCGGCGAGCGCCCGCTCGAGCGCGGGCCCGTCGAGTTCGCCGCGCAGCCGCATCCCCATCGGGATCAGGTAGAACGGGTTGCCCGGATCGACCTGCTGGACCAGCCACAGCCGGCGCTGGGCGAAGGACGCCGGGAACCGGTGGATCTCCGGGGTGTCGCTGTTCATCGGGTCGTCGCTCCTGTCGGCTCGGCCGCCTCGCCGCTCCGGCGGTAGCCGCCGCGGTCGACGCGGGTGATCGACGGCGCCGCCGGGGCGTCCTGGAGCTCGGCCACCGCGGCGGCGAGCTCGGCCACCGTCGGGCTGGTCAGCAGGGTGTGCAGCGGCACCTGGACCCGCAGTTCCTTGAGCAGGCGCGAAATCACCCGGGTGCCGAGCAGCGAATGGCCGCCGAGCTCGAAGAAGTTGTCGTGCAGGCCGACCCGGTCGATGCCGAGCAGGCCCGCCCACACCTCGGCGATCAGCTTCTCGGTGTCGGTCACCGGTGCGGCGTATGAGGTTTGCAGGTCCGGGCGCGCGTGCCCGCCGCCGCGGCGGGGCGCGGATCCGGCCTCGTCGCCCGACCACTGGTCGAACCGGGACCGCAGGTCGCCGGTCGAGTTCACCAGCTGGGCGGGCAGGCTCCCGGCGAGCACCCGGTCGAGCACGGCGGTCGCGTCGGCCTCGTCGATCAGGTACTCGCGCAGGGTCGCCGCGGCCGCGTCGTCCCCTTCGACGGTCCAGCCCTCCCAGGCCAGCGCCGTCCACGGGGTGCCGCCGTCGGCGGACCGCGCGGCCGCGAACAGCTCGAGGTACAGATTCGCCGCGGCGTAGGCGGAGAACCCGATCCCGCCGAGCACCGACGCGATCGACGAGCACAGCAGCACGAAGTCCAGCTCCCGTCCGGAAAACACTCCGGCGAGCACCCGCACCCCCCGCGCTTTCGCGGCCAGGTGCGGTTCCGCGCTCTCCGGTGTCGCCTGCGCGAGCGGCACCACGCCGTCCGCGGTCACCACCCCGGCCACGTGGAACACGCCGTCGAACGGGCCGAGTTCCTGCTCCAGCTTCGCCACCGCGGCCGCGAAACCCTCGTCGTCGGCGACGTCGGCCGACGCGGTGGCCACCGTGGCGCCCGCCGCCTCCAGCCGCCGGATCGCGGCGATCTCCGCGGCGACGGAATCGTCCGGATCCGCCGTGGCCACATAGGAATCCCAGTGGTCGCGGGCGGGAACCGCCGAGCGCCGGATCACCCCGATCCGGGCCCGGCGGGCCGCCAGCAGATCGCCGATCACCGCGCCGATCCGGCCCAGCCCGCCGGAAACCAGGTAGCAGCCGCCCTCGCGCAGCCGCGTGGCTCCAGTGGCCTCCAGCCGGGCGGGCACGAAGCCGCGCACCCAGCGGGTGTCGCCCCGGTAGGCGACGCAATCGTCCGTGCCCGCCACGATTTCCGCGTGCAGGTGGGTCAGCAGCCGGGCGCGCTGCCGCGCCGAGGCGGGCGGGGCGGTGTCGACGAATCGGCAGCGGGCCTGCGGCAGTTCCTGGCCGATCACCCGGCACAGCGCCGCCGTCATGCCGCGTTCCGGCCGCACCTCGGTCTCGCCCGCCACGACCAGGCCGGACACCGACAGCACGCCGATCTCGACGTCGTCGACCAGTCCGCATTCGGTCCACGCCCGCATCAGCAGCACCAGGCCGTGGAAAGCGGTGAAGTCCCACTGCGGGCCGTCCGCGCCGAACACCACGCGCCCGGGCGCCGCGCCCTTCAGCCCGCGGAGCAGGGTCAGCCAGCCCGTCAGATCGCCGGGATCGAGGGTGTAGCGGTCGTCGCCGCAGTCGGCGAACTCCTCGGCCCAGCTCACCCGGATCACCCTCGCGGCCGAGCGGGCGGCGACCTCTTCCGCGATCGACGCGGCGTCCCCGGCGACCAGCCAGGTCTCGCCTGCCGCCGCGTCCGGCTCGGCCCGCGGCGGCAGGCTGCGCGAGAAGTCCGGCAGGTGGAACCAGTCCGCCGGATCGGCCTGCCGTCCGGTGCCCGGCGCGGCCGCACCGGATTTGCCGGGCGTACGCGCGGAAAGCCAGTAGCCGGCGCGTTCGAAGGGGTAGCCGGGCAGGCTCGCCCGCCCCCACTCGCCGTTCGCGTGCAGCTTGGCCCAGTCCACCTCGACCCCGGCGAGCCACGCCCGGGACAGCGCTTCGAGCAGCACCGTCCGGTCGTCCGCGCGATCGTGCGCGGCGGGCGAGGACGCCAGCACGAGACCGTCGTCGGCGCGGTCGGGGTGCTGCACCAGCAGGCTCCCCAATGCGCGGCCCGGTCCCAGTTCGACCACCACCGGCGCGGTCAGCTGCCACATCGCGGCGATCTGGTCGGAAAACCGGACGGTGGCCACGCTGTGCCGGGCCCAGTGCGCGGGATCGGCCGCCTCGGCCGGGGCGACCCACTGGCCGGTGACATTGGACAGGTACGGGATCTCCGGCGTCTTGAGCTCCACCCCGGCGAAGTCGGCGCGCAGGCTTTCCTCCAGCGGGCGCATCATCGCCGTGTGGAACGCGTGCTCGGCGGGCACGCGGCGGCTGGCGATCCCGTCGGCGAGAAGGCGTTCGGCGAGCGCGTCGACCTCCTCGGCCGGACCGCCGACCACGCACAGCGAAGGAGCGTCCACAGCGGACAGTGACAGCTGGCCCTCCAGCAGCGGCTCGACCTGTTCGGCCGAGTTCATCACCGCGAGCAGCGCACCGCCGGGCAGACCGCCGATGTGCCGGGCGCGACGCGCCACCAGCCAGGCCGCGTCCGCCAGCGAGAACACCCCGGCGACCGCGGCTGCGACGTACTCGCCGACGCTGTAGCCGAGCAGCGCGTCCGGGCGCACGCCGTAGTGCATCCACAGCCGCGCCATCGCGTACTGGACGGAGAACAGCAGCGGTTGCGCGACGATCGTCTCGTCGAGCGGCCCCGCCTCCCGTTCCCGCAGCATCCGGGCGAGCGGGTCGGCGGGCAGTTCGCGCGGCGGTTCGGCCGGAGCGGCGAACAACCGCTCCCGAAGGTCGAAACCCAGGTGCGGGGCGAACAATTCGGCGCACCGGTCGAGTTCGGCGCGGAACACCGGCTCGTCGCGGTACAGCCCGGAGCACAGGTTCGGGTACTGGTCGCCGACGCCGGAGAACAGGAACACCACCGAGCGGGTCCCGGCGGGCCCGGCCGAGGTGAACACCTCCGGCGACCGGCTTTCCAGCGCCTTCGCCGCGCCCGCGGTGTCGGCCGCCACGACGGCGCGGCGGTGGGCGTGCACCCGGCGGCCGGCGGCGAGCGTGCCCGCCACGTCGGCCAGCGACAGCTCCGGATGCGCGCGCAGGTGCTCGGCCAGCCGGTCGGTGGCCCGCTCCAGCGCGGCGGGAGTGCGGGCGGAGAGCAGCACCGGCCGCGGTTTCGCGGTCTGCTCGCGCCGCCGCGGCGGCGGTGGCTCTTCGACGACGATGTGCGCGTTGGTCCCGCCGATGCCGAACGAGCTCATCCCCGCCCGGCGCGGCGTCCCGGTCACCGGCCAGTCGGAGAGTTCGCGGTTGACGTAGAACGGAGTCGAGGCGAAGTCGATGTTCGGGTTCGGCTCGCGGAAGTGCAGGCTCGGCGGGACCTTGCCGTGCTTGACCATCAGCACCGATTTGATGAACCCGGCCACCCCGGCCGCCGAGTCGAGGTGCCCGATGTTCGACTTCAGCGAGCCGATCGCGCACCGGTGCCCGCCGCTGGCGCCGAGCGCGCGGAAGGCGTCGGCGAGCGCGGTCATCTCGATCGGGTCGCCGAGCGGGGTGGCCGCGCCGTGCGTCTCGACGTAGCCGATGGTGTCCGCCTCCACGCCCGCGGCGCTGACCGCGTCGGTGATCACCTGGGTCTGCCCGCGCGTGCCCGGCGCGGTGTAGCCGACCTTCGCGGAACCGTCGTTGTTCATCGCCGAACCGCGGACGATCGCGTGGATCGTGTCGCCGTCGGCGAGCGCGTCTTCCAAGCGCCGCAACACGACCACGCCGACCCCGCTGCCGGGCACGGTGCCCTTGGCGGCGGCGTCGAACGAGCGGCAGTGCCCGTCCGGGGAGAGCACGCCGCCCTCCTCGTACACGTACCCGCGGACCTCCGGCAGGATCAGCGAGGCCCCGCCGGCCAGCGCGAGGTCGCATTCGCCGGTGAGCAGCCCCTGGCAGGCGAGGTGGATGGCCACCATCGAGGTGGAGCAGGCGCTCTGCACGGTGACCGCGGGCCCGCGCAGGTCGAGCTTGTACGCCGCGCGCGTGGCCAGGTAGTCCTTGTCCACCGACAGGATCATCTGCATCTGGCTGACGTCGGCCAGTTCGCTTTCGCTCGGGTAGATGTTGTTCCACATGTACGAGCTCAGCCCGACGCCCGCGTAAATCCCGGCCACGCCGCCGAACCGCGCCGGGTCGTAGCCGGAATCGTCGAGCGCGCCCGCCGCGCATTCGAGGAACAGCCGCTGCTGCGGGTCGATCAGCTCCGCCTCGCGCGGGCTGTACCCGAAGTAGGCGGCGTCGAACCGGTCGATGTCGCTGAGCACGCCGCCCCTCGGCACGAACCCGGGGTGGTCCAGCACCGCCGGATCGGCCCCGGCGGCCCGCAGTTCGTCCCGGTCGAACGTGGAGATCGACTCCACGCCCGCGGCCAGATTGGCCCAGAACCGCTCGGGATCGTCCGCGCCCGGGAACCGGCAGCTCATGCCGACGACCGCGATCGCGTCTACCGGATCACTCACAAACCTCACCTGACCGTCTCGGAAGTCGTTCGTCTCGTTCACCGCGCGCCCCTGGCCCCGAGGCGTTTCTGCCGCAGTTCGGCGGCGGCCCGCCGCCTGCCCGCCCTCGGCGCGACGGGTTCGCCGCCGTCCGCGCCGCCGAGATGCGCGGCGAGCGCGCGCACTGTCGGATGGCTGAAGAGGTCCACGATCCGCAGCGGCCTGCCGAGCGCCCGCTGGAGCCGGGCGTGCACCCGCAGCAGCAGCAAGGAATGGCCGCCCAGGTCGAAGAAGTTGTCCGTGACCCCGGGCACCGGACGGCCCAGCGTCTCCGCCCACACCGCCGCGATGGCCTTCTCCAGTTCCGTCGCGGGCACCGCCGAGGCCGAGGTTCCGGCGGCGTCGGCCGGAGCGGGCAGGGCACGGTGGTCCAGCTTCCCGTTCGCGGTGACCGGCAGCGTGTCCAGCACGGTCCAGGTCGCCGGGATCATGTAGCCCGGAAGCACTGCCCTCGCCCGCGCCCGGACGTCCTCTGTGGACAGTCCGGAGCCGGACGGCACCAGGTAGGCGTCGAGCAGCACGTCGCCTTCGCCGCGACCGCCGTCGCGGGCCCGGACCACCGCCTCCCGCACGCCCTCGTGCCGCGCCAGCACAGCCTCGATCTCGCCCAGTTCCACGCGCTGGCCCCGGATCTTCAGCTGGCCGTCGTCGCGGCCGAGGTAGTCGAGCGCGCCGTCCGCGCGCCACCGGCAGCGGTCCCCGGTGCGGTACATCCGGGACCCGGCCGGGCCCCAGGGATCCGGCACGAACCGCTCGGCGGTCAGCCCCGGCCGGCCGGCGTACCCGCGGGCCACCTGCACCCCGCCGATGCACAATTCGCCCGCCACCCCCGGCGGCGCCAGCCCGCCCGCCGCGTCGACCACGTGCAGCCGGGTGTTCGGCACGGTCCGGCCGATCGGCACCGACGGCCCGGAATCCTCCGCGCACGCCCAGCGCGTCACGTCGATCGAAGCCTCGGTCGGCCCGTACAGGTTGTGCAGCCGCGCTCCCGGCAGCACAGCGGCCACCCGGTCCCGCAGCGCACCCGGCAGAACCTCGCCGCTGCACACGATGTCGCGCACGGTCGTGCATTCCGGCGCTTCGGGGTCTTCGGCGAACACGCTCAGCATCGACGGCACGAAGTGCAGCACCGAGACTCCCGCCGCGCGGACGACCTTCACCAGCTGACCGGGATCGCGGTGGGCACCAGGCGGCAGCACCTCCAGCCGCGCACCGGCGACCAGTGGCCAGAAGAACTCCCACACCGACACGTCGAATCCGGCGGGCGTCTTCTGCGCCACGACATCGGAGCCGGTCAGCGCGAATTCGTCCTGCATCCACCGCAGCCGGTTCACCACGCCGCCGTGCTCGACCACCACGCCCTTCGGCCTGCCCGTGGACCCCGAGGTGAACAGCACATACATCGGCGTGCGGGCGGAGATCTCCGGTTTCAGGCCGTGCGAAGGCGATTCGGCGAGCCGTGCCGCGGTGGCGTCGTCGTCGAGGACCAGCCAGTTCGACTCCGGCAGGACCGGCAGGGCGCCGACGACCGTGACGCCCAGCCGCACGCCGGCGTCGCCGATCATCATCGCCGTCCGCTCGGCGGGCAGTTCCGGGTCGACCGGCAGGAACGCGGCCCCGGTCTTGACGACAGCCAGCAGCGAGACCACCAGCTCGGCCGAGCGCGGCACCGCGACGGCGACCACCTCGTCCGGCCCGGCGCCCAGCGCGGCCAGTTCCCTGGCCAGCCGGTTCGCCTGCTCGCCCAGTTCGCGGTGGGTGAACTGCCGGTCCCCTTCGGACAGCACCACGGTGTCCGGCTGCGCTGCCGCCGTGTGCTCGACCCACTCCAGCACCGTGTCCCAGCCCGGTTCGCCGACGGCGCCGGCGCTGACCCGCTTCAGCCATGCCTCCGCTTCGCCGTGCACCGACGGCACCGCCGACAGCGGGCCGCCGGACACCGCGGCGACCGCGAACCGGGCGAACTCGGCGGCGAAATGCTCGCCCCACAACAGCTCCGGCGCGCACTGGAAGAGCAGCTCGACGTGGTCCTCGTACTCGCGCAGGGTCAGATGCGCCTCGTCGAAGGGCACGTCCTCGTAGGTGGCGTACCCGATGTCCCCGCCGACCTTCGCGACCAGGTTCGCGGGCAGGAAGTTGAAGACGAACCGGAGGTTGTCCTCGGGCAGGATCCGGCGCTGCTGGAACGCGGACACTGCCTCGTGTCCGCGGGCGTCCCGCCGCCGCTGCCGGAAGCGCGCGGCGTACTCGGCCGCCGATTCCGCCGGCCCCGGCCGCGGCACGTGCACCGGCAGGACGTGCAGATAGCAGCCGAGGGAACCGGCCTGCTCCGGCGGACGGCCGCCGGCGAGCGTGTAGACGAAGTAGTCGTCGTCCCCCGCCGAATGCCGTCCGGCGAAGACGGCGAACAACGCGAGCAGGAAACCGGGCAGCCGCTGCCCGTTGGCCTCGCACCAGCCGCGAAGGGCGGCCAGGTCCTCGCCTTCCAGCGAAGCCATCGGCCGCAGCACCGCCCGGCCGTCGCCCTCGGGCACCGGCGGGATCTCCAGCGCCGCCGAACCGGCGGCCAGGCCGCGCCAGTAGTCCAGCGTTTCCGGGCGGTCGAACCGCGCGGCGATCTCGGGCACACGGTCGAGGAACGACTCCGCGCCGTCCCGTTCCGCCGCGACGCCGCGGTAGGCGTCGACCAGCCGCCGGAACATCAGCGGCACCGACGGCCCGTCGATCACCGCGTGGTGCGCGCCGACGACCGCTTGCAGATGCCCGTGCTCGTCCCGCACCAGCAGATGCCGGATCAGCGGCTCGCCCTCCGGGGCGTAGGGCCGTTGCGCGTGCTCGGGAATCGCGTCGAGCAGGCCGTACGGCTGCTCGGCCGCCTCGCGCACGTCGAGCAGCGGACAGTCCGCTTCGGACGGTGCGAGCACGGCAAGCGCCGGTTCCCCGTCGAGCAGCACTGGCGCGGAGCGCATCAGCTCCTCGGCCGCGGTGACCGACCGCACCGCGGCACGCCACCGCTCGGCGTCCCCGTCCGGTCCGAGATCCAGCGAAAAGGCCGGGATGAACGCGCCGACGTCGGGCCGGGCCGCGTGTTCGAGATACAGGTCGCGCTGCACCGGGGTGAACGCGCTGATCCGCTCGATCCCGCCCGGCGGCAGGCCGAACCGCTGCGCCACCCGGTCGGTCAACCCGGCCGGCTTTCCGTACCGGGCCGAAGGATCGGCGGCGAACCGTTCCAGCGCCGCGAGGTACTGCCCGGCGACCTCGTCGATCCAGTCGGGGCCGAAGCGGTGCCCGTCGTACTGGACCCGGATGAGGATTTCGGCGTTCTGCGGGTCCGCGACGAAGTAGACCGCGTACGGGAATTCCGTCTCCTCGAACAGGGTCGAGTCGAGCACGTGCACGTCTTCGTTGTCCGCCAAGGATTCGTAGGCGAGATAGCGGACGAAGTTCGCCCCCGTCTCCACGACCAGGCCCGGCCCGGCGAGCTGGTGCACCTCGGCGTACGGGAAGTGCCGGTAGGGCATCAGCTCGCATTCGGCGTCGAACACCGTGCGCGCGAGATCGGTCCAGCTGCCGTCGGCGAGTGTGGTGCGCACGAGCGCGCCATTGACGAACAGCCCGCATTCCTCGGCGACGCCCGGCTGCGGCGGCCGTCCGTTCGCGGCGAGCGCGGTGTAGACCTCGGCGTGCCCGGTCACCTGCCCGAGCACCCACAGGTGCGCGGCGAGGCAGGCGTACTTGACCGTGAGCCCTTCGGCGCGCATGGCCTCCCGCAGCCGGTCGGCGACCCCGCCGTCGAGCACGTACTGCCGTGCCGCGCCCCGCGGCCCGGCGACCGTGCCCGCGGTCTCCGGCAGCCGCAGCGACGGCAGCGCGCTGGTCTTGCGGTACCAGTAATCCCGCTGCTGCGGGTCGCGCGCGGCGCGGCGCTCCAGCGCGACGAACTCCCGGTAGGCGCCGGCGTCCCGCTCGTCCAGCCCGCCGGGCTCGCCTCGCAGCCGGCGCCGGTAGTCGCTCAGCCAGTGGCCGAACAGCGTCGAGATGCTCCAGCCGTCGAGGATCGAATGGTGGAAGCTGACCACGACCGTGAAGCGGTCCGCCGCCCGGCGGAACACCCTGATCCGGGCCAGCGGCGCGCGAGTCCAGTCGAAGCCGCGGGTCTTTTCCTCCTCCAGCCACGCCTCGATCCGCGATTCCTGCTCGGCGGCGGCGAGTTCGCGCAGATCGCCGAACTCGAGCGGCAGTTCGGCCCTGCCCCAGACCAGCTGCATCGGCTCGCTGTACGCGACGAGGTCGAACGAGGTGCGCAGCGCCGGATGCCTGCGGACCACCGCGGCCAGCGAGCCGCGCAGTGCCTGCTCGTCGTAGGGCGCGCGGACGTGGTAGCCGATCAGGTCGTGGTAGATCGGCGTGTTCGGGTCGATCGTGCTGTGGTAGAGCGTCCCCGCCTGCGCCGCGGCCATCGGGTAGGCGTCGGCGAGGCCGTCCGGCAGCAGCGCACGGTCGGTTCCGGACACCAGGTCGAACGGCGCGGTCGGCTCCGGGACCTGGCCGCCGTGTTCGAGCGCGGCGGCCAGCTCGGCGACGGTCTGGCAGCGGAACAGGTCCTGCAGTTCGAGGGCGAATCCCCGCTCCCGCAGCAGGCCCAGCACGCGCAGGCTCCGCAGCGAATCGCCGCCGAGCGCGAAGAAGTTGTCCTCCGGGCCGGCCTCGCCCGCCCCGAGCACCTTCGCCCAGATCCCGCTGACCACCTCTTCGGCGGCGGTCCGCGCGGCGCCGCGCGGACCGTCGCTCCGAGCGGACACCGAGGGCAGTGCGCCGCGGTCGAACTTGCCGTTCGGCGTGCGGGGCAGCGCGGCGAGGCGGCGCAGGTGCGCGGGCACCATGTACTCGGGCAGGATCTCGCGCAAGGCGGCGCGGATCGCGTCCTCGCCGGGATCTTCCCCGTCCGGCACGTAGAAACCGGCCAGCTGGGTGCCGCCGCGTTCGGTCGTTGTCGTGACCGCGGCTTCGAGCACCCCGGCCCGGCCGCGCAGGGCGGCTTCGACCTCGCCGAGCTCGATCCGGAACCCGCGGACCTTGACCTGGTGGTCGGCGCGGCCGAGAAATTCCAGCGTGCCGTCCGGCCGCCAGCGCGCCAGGTCGCGGGTGCGGAACATGCGCGATCCCGGCGTGCCGGAGGGGTCCGGCAGGAACCGCTCGGCGGTCAGCGCGGGCCGGTCGTGGTAGCCGCGCGCGACGCCCGGTCCCGCCACGTACAGCTCTCCCGGCACGCCGAGCGGCACTGGCTCCAGCCGCTCGTCCAGCACGAAGACGCGAACACCCGGCACCGGAGCGCCGATGGTCGCGTTGCCGTCCGCCGGTCCGCCCGGCAGGTCCGCGAAGGTCGAGTAGACGCTGGCTTCGGTCAGCCCGTACAGGTTGAGCACCCGGCGCACGCCCGGCAGCCGGTGCAGGTCGGCGGCCACGGCGTTCGGCAGGGCTTCCCCAGCCATGCTGACCGCCTCGACCCCGCGCGGGATCCCGCCGGTCCTGGCCAGTTCCGCGGCGGCCGACGGCACGGTGTTGACGATCCGGACCGCCGCCGCCACTTGCTCGGGCAGCCGCGGCAGCGCGAGCACGTTCTCCGCCAGCACCACGCAGCCGCCGTGGCTCAGCGGGAGGAACAGCTCCCACACCGACGAGTCGAAGCAGACCGAGGACGAGGCCAGCATGCCGGCGAGCAGCTCGTCGGAGAACAGGCCGCGGCCCCAGTCCAGCAGCACCCGCAGGCCGCCGTGCTCGGTGATCGCGCCCTTCGGCCGTCCGGTCGAGCCGGAGGTGTAGAGCAGGTAGGCCGCCGAACGGCAGGTCAGCCGCCGCTGCGGCGGAGTCGCCGCGTGCCCGGCGATCCCGGCGGCTTCGGCGGGATCGTCGAGGCGGAGCACATACGCGGGAGAACCGGCCAGCGCCGCCGCGTCCGCCTCGGTCGCGACCACGACGGAGGCGCCGGAGTCGGCGAGCATGAAGGCCAGCCGCTCGGCCGGGTAGGCCGGGTCCAGCGGCACGTAGGCGGATCCGGCCTTGAGCACCGCGAGCAGGGTCGCCACCAGGCGCTCGTCGCGCGGCAGGCAGACCGCGACCGGCGCTTCCGGCCCGGCGCCGAGTTCGGCCAGCCGCCGGGCGAGCCGGTTGGCCGATTCGTCCAGCGCGCCGTAGGAAAGCGTGGTGTCCGCGGTGCGCACGGCGGGCCGTGCGGGGTTCGCCGCGGCCTCGCGTTCGAAGAGGTCGACGAGGGTTTCTCCGGCGGGCTCGGGGTCCGGGTTCCCGGCCCAGCGCGAGAGCAGGGCCCGCTCGCCCGCCTGGATCAGCGGCAGGCGGCCGACCGGGGTGTCCGGCGCTTCGACGGCGGCGGCGAGCAAGGTGGTGAAGTGCCCGGCCATCCGCTCGACGGTTCCGGGGTCGAACAGGTCGGCGTTGTACTCGACGAGACCGTGGAAGGCGCCGCGGTCCTCGCCCGGGAAGACGATGAACAGCAGGTCGAACTTGGCGGTGCGGTTGTCCAGCGCGCGGACGTCCACCTCCAGCCCGCTCGCCCCGATCTCGCCCACCGGCGCGGATTCGAGCACCAGCATCACCTGGAACAGCGGGTTGCTGCTGAGGTCGCGGCCGGGCGCGATCTCGTCGACCAGCCGTTCGAAGGGCACGTCCTGGTGCTGGTAGGCGCCGAGGCAGGTGTCGCGCACCCTGGCCAGCAGCTCGCGGAAGCTCAGCTCGCCGCCGACCTCGGTGCGCAGCACCAGCGTGTTGGCGAACAGGCCGATCACCGGTTCGAGCTCGGCCTTGGTGCGGTTGGCGTTGAACGTGCCGACGAGCAGGTCCTCGCGCCCGGTGTAGCGGTGCAGCACGGCTTTCAGCGCGGCCAGCAGCACCATGAACGGCGCCGCGCCGGTCTCCCGGCCGAGTTCCTTGAGCCGGTCGGCGGCGGCCGGGCTCAGCGAGAACTCCTGCCAGCCGCCGCGGCGGCTCTGCACCGCGGGACGCGGCCGGTCGGCGGGCAGTTCGAGCAGCGGCGCGGCCCCGGCCAGCCGTTGCTTCCAGTAGGCGATCTGGTCGTCCAGGTACCGGCCCTCGTGCACGGCGGCCTGCCAGCGCGCGTAGTCGCGGTACTGCACGGCCAGCTCGGGCAGCTCCGGCGCGCGACCGGCGGCGAAGGACTCGTACAGCCGGAAGATCTCGTGGAAGAGCAGGCCGCTGGACCAGTAGTCGGAGACGATGTGGTGGGTCGAGACCAGCAGCACGTGCCGCGTCGGCGACAGGCGCAGCAGCCGCGTCCGCAGGAAGTCCCCGGCGCGCAGGTCGAACGGCTCGCGGCAGAATCCGGCGGCGATCCGCGCGGCCTCGGCTTCCGGATCGTCCGCACCGGACAGATCCAGCTCCGGCAGCGGCTGCTCGCGCGGCGGGCCGACCACCTGCACCGGGCGGCCGTCGGCGAGCGGCATCGCGGTGCGCAGCGTTTCGTGGCGGCGGACCAGTTCGGCCAAGGCCGCGCGCAGGGCGCCGGTGTCGAGTTCGCCGGTCAGCCAGACGTCGTTGGCCATCACGTAGAACGCGCTGCCGGGATCGAGTTCCTGAAGGAACCACAGGCTTTCCTGGGTCGACGACGCCGGGGCGGGGCCGTCGGCGGGCGTCGGGCGCAGTTCCGGGAGGGCCTGCGCGGCCGGTGCCGCGCGCAGCCCGTCGAGCGCCGCGGCGATGCCCGCCACGGTCGGTTCGGCGAGCAGGTCCCGCACCGAAAGCTCGACGCCGAAGCGGCCGGCGAGCTGGGCGGCCAGCTGGGTGGCGAGCAGCGAATGCCCGCCGAGGGCGAAGAAGTCCTTGCGCAGCCCGACATCCGGCACGCCGAGCAGGTTCGCCATCACCCCGGCGACCTGCTCCTCGACAGCGGTCCGCGGCGGCGTTTCCACCGGGGTTTCCTCGGTGTCCCCCGTGTCGACCCACGCCGAGGCGGGGGCAGCCGCGCTCAGCGTCGTCGCACGGGTGGCGGCCAGTGCCGCGGCCCATTCGCCAGGCCGCGGCTCGCCGTCCCACTCCAGCACGACCCAGTCCACGTCGGCTTCTGCGGCGAACATGCCGAGGCGGCGCGCGAAAACCCGCTCCTGGCCGGTGGTGCACGGCAGCACCAGCAGCACGGTTTCCGCGTTCAGCCGGACGGCGGACTCGAGCAGTTCGCGCCCGATCCGCTCGACGTCCCCGGCCGGGCCGCCTTCGAACAGCACACCGTCCGCGGCACCCAGTTCAGCGGCGGGACGAACCGCGACATCAGCAAGTGCATCGGCGAGCGGCCCGCGCGCGCCAGCCACCGCGAAGGTGCTCCCCGCACGCAGCCAGCCCTGCCCGCCACTGTCCACCGGCCGAAGCCCCGGCACGTAACGCCGCTCTCCGCGATACGCCACGACCTCCGGCCCTTCGACCGACGAAGCGTCGGCGAGCACCGAGCGCATTACCGCGGCCCTCCGGCGGCCACCGGCCGGGAGCCGGTCCACGTCCACCACCCGGTACGCTCCGACGGCAGCCACCGTGACCGCGAACTCCTTCGCGCGATCGGCGCTTTCCACCGCCAGCCCGCCCTGGGCGAGCACGGTGATGCCGGTGAGCAGCCCGGCGGAGACCAAGTGTTCGAAGCGGTCCGGTTCCTGAGAGGTCACCAGCCGCAGCGGGCCGTGCTCGCGTGCGGCGGCCTCGACGTCGTCCGGATTCATTGCTGCTGCGGCGTTTCCGAGTTCGGCGGCCAGCGGGTGGTCCGGTTCGGCGAGCAGCAGGAACGGTCCGCCTTCAGCGGGCGAGGCACCCGATTCCCAGGTCCGGATCCGCGGGCCCGCTGCCCGCGCGCCGTCGTCGGCGGGAGGGTCGATCCAGTACCGCCGCCGTTCGAACGGATAGGCGGGCAGTTCGACGCGGGACCGGCGTTCCGCCCCGCGAAGCCCCGCCCAGTCGACCGGCACTCCCCCGGCCCACACCGCACCGGTGGCCGCGGCCAGCTGGGCGCCCTCGGTGGCCGGATCGGCGGCGGGCAGCGTGGGGACGACGCCTTCGGCTCCGGTCTGCGCGGCGGCCAGCGAGCTGAGCGTCCGCCGCGGCCCGGCTTCGAGCAGCACGCCGCCGACCTCCTCGCGCAGCGTGCGGACGCCTTCGGCGAACCGGACCGTGCCCCGCAGGTGCCGGACCCAGTGCGCGGGATCGGTCGCCTCCTCCGGCCGGACCCAGGTGCCGGTCACGTTGGTGACGTATGGAATCCGCGGCGCGTGCAGCACGACGCCGTCGAAGGCGGCGCGGAACTCGCCGAGCACCGGGTCCACCAGCGAGGAGTGGAACCCGTGCGCCGTGCGCAGGAACCGGGTGCGCACCCCGCGCTCGGCCAGCCGGTCCCGCAGGGCCTCGACGGCCGCCACCGGACCGGACGCGACCGAATCGGCCGGGCCGTTGTCCGCCGCCAGCGCTACCTCGCCGTCGAGCAGGGCGGCCAGTTCGACCGCGGGAAGCCGGGTCGCGAGCATCGCCCCGCCGGGCATCCGCTGCACCAGCTCGCCGCGCCGGACCACCAGCCGCACCGCGTCTTCGAGGCTGAACACCCCGGCCAGATGAGCCGCGACGAACTCGCCGATGCTGTGCCCGAGCATCGCGGCGGGCCGCACTCCCCGCGACTCCCACAACCGCGCCACCGCGTACTGCACGGCGAACAACGCGGGCTGGGTGAATTCCGTGCGCGCCAAGCGTTCCGCCGCTTCGTCACCCGTGGTGAACAGCAGCGCGCGCAGGTCGAAGTCCAGCAGGCTCGCGCAGTCGTCCAGCGCCTCGCGGAACGCTGGCTCCTCGGCGTGCAGTCCGCTGCCCATGCCGGCGTATTGGCTGCCCTGTCCGGGAAACAGCAGAGCCACCGGGGCGGTGCCTTCACCGGCTTCGGCGGTGGCGCCCGCCTCGGGATCCCGCAGCGCACGCACCGCCTCCTCGACGTCGTGCGCGCTGAAGGCCCGGCGGTGCGCCATCGCCGTGCGGCCGGTCTGCAGCGTGTGCGCGACGTCGGCCAGATTCGTCCCCTCGCGGGCCGCCAAGTGGTCGGCGAGGCGCTCGGCGGACCGCTGCAACGCGGCGGCCGACCGCGCCGAAACCACGATCGTTTCGGCCGCGCGCACCCGCTTGTGCTCCGCCTTGGCGGGCGGCTGCTCCAGCAGCAGGTGCGCGTTCGTGCCGCCGATGCCGAACGAGCTGACCGCGGCCCGGCGCGGGCCGTCGCCGGGGAACTCGTGCAGGTCCGTGCTGACGTAGAACGGGCTGCGGGCGAAATCGATCTCCGGGTTCGGCTCGGCGAAATGCGGGCTCGGCGGGATCAGGCCCGCCTCGACCGCCAGCACCGCCTTGATCACCCCGGCCACGCCCGCCGCGGAATCGAGATGGCCGACGTTGCCCTTGAGCGAGCCCAGCGCGCAGTACCGTTCGCCCGCGGCTCCCGCCGAGCGGTAGGCCTGGGTCAGCGCGGCGACCTCGATCGGGTCGCCCAGCGGGGTCGCCGTGCCGTGCGCCTCGACCATGCCGACGGTGTCCGGATGCACCTCGGCGGCGGCCAGCGCGGCGCGGATCACCTCCGCCTGCCCGGTCACGCTCGGCGCGGTGTAGCCGATTTTCGCCGCACCGTCGTTGTTGATCGCCGAACCGCGGATCACCGCGCGGACCGGGTCGCCGTCGTCGAGCGCGTCCTGCAGCCGGCGCAGCACCACCACCCCGGCGCCGTTGCCGGGAACCGTGCCCGCCGCGAGCTTGTCGAACGGGCGGCAGTGCCCGTCCGGCGAGGCGATGCCGTTCTCCCCGCCGTGGTACCCGATCCGCTGCGGCACCCGCACCGTGGCCCCGCCGGCCAGCACCAGATCGCTCTCCCCGGCCAGCAGCGACTGGCAGGCAAGGTGGATCGCGACCAGCGAACTGGAGCACGCGGTCTGCACGGTCACCGCGGGTCCGCGGAGGCCGAGCTTGTACGCGGTGCGGCTGGCGATGAAGTCCTTGTCATTGGCCAGCAGCTTCTGCAGGTAGCCGACCACGTCGTCCAGACCGCGGTGCGGATAGACGTTGCGCAAGCCGTACTCGTTGACGCTGACCGAGGCGAACACGCCGATGGCGCCCGGTTCCTGCTCCGGGTCGTGCCCGGCCGACTGCAGCGCCTCGGCCGCGCACTCCAGGAACAGCCGCTGCTGCGGGTCGAGCAGCGCCGCTTCGCGCGGGGTGCAGCCGAAGTAGCCGGCGTCGAACCGGTCCTCGCCCTCGACCACCGCGGCCGCGCGCACGTACCCGGCCGCCGCGGCTTCCGCACTGTCCACACCGGACCCGCGAAGCTCGTCCTCGGTCAGTTCGCGGATGCCTTCGGCGCCGTCGCACAGCAGGGACCAGAACCGCGCGACGTCCGGGGCCTGGGGAAACCTGCCGCCGAGGCCGACCACGGCGATCTCCAGCCCGGTTCCTTGCTCCATCGAGTCTTCCCCTGTTCTCAGGCGTCCTTTTTGAGCAGCAGTTCGAGCGCGTCGCCGAAGCGGTCGATCTCGTCTTCGGTGTTGTAGTAATGGACCGAGGCGCGCAGCTGCGCGGTTTCCCGGCGCTGCGCGGGATCCAGCGGGGCCAGCTCGCGCTCGGACACCGACACGTTCACGCCGCCCCGGCGCAGTTCCCGGCGGATGCGGTGCGGGTCGGCCCCCGGCAGCCGGAACCGGACCAGCCCGCTCGGCGCCACGGCCGCGTTGTCCGGCAGCAGCACGCCCGGCACGTAGCCGAGACGTTCGGTCAGCCGCGCCGACAGCAGCCGGATCCGTTCCCAGATCGCGTCGAGACCCCAGGCGAGCGCGTAGTCGATGGCGGCGCCGAGCCCGAGCCGGATCGCGAAGCTGGCCTCCCAGCTCTCGAACAGCCGCGCGTCCTGGCGCGCGCTGACCTCGCCGTTGCCCGACCAGCGCAGGCCGCGCGTGTCCAGGCAGGCTCCGCGCAGTTCGGGCATCCGCGCCGAGTTCACGTAGAGCAGCCCGGTGCCGCGCGGGCCCCGCAGGTACTTGCGGCCCGCCGCGGTCAGCAGGTCGCAGCCGATGGCCGCCACGTCCAGCCGCAGCTGCCCGGCTGTCTGGCACGCGTCGACGAGATAGAACGCCGGTGCGTCGCGGAGCAGCCCGCCGACCTCGCGCACCGGGTTCACCGGGCCGCCGTAGACCGGAACGTGGGTCAGCGCCACCAGTTTCGTGCGCTCGTCGAGCACGCCGCGGAAGAATTCGACGTCGAACCGGCCGTGCTCGTCGTCCGGGACCACGGTGACGGTGGCCCCGGTCGCCTCGCGGACCGCTTGCAGCACCAGGTGATTGCTCACGTACTCGGCCGCGCCGACCACGATCCGGTCCCCCGCCGCCAGCGGGACCGCCTGCACCGCGGCCTGCCAGGCGCGCGAGGCGTTCTCGGTGAGCGCGACCTCCGACGGCAGGCAGCCGAGCAGGGCTCCCGCCGACTCGTAGACGCCGGACACCTCCGCCTCGGCCAGTTCGGCGGCCTCGTACCCGCCGATCCGCGCCTCCAGTTCCAGGTGCCCGACCACCCGGTCCAGCACCGGCCCCGGCATCAGCGCCGAACCCGCGTTGTTCAGATGGATCACCCCGCCGCAGCCGGCGGTCTCCGCCCGCGCCCGCGCGATGTCGAAGCGCGCCGCGCCGCCGACCGCCTCCGGATCGGCTAGCTCCATCCGACCGCCGCACACGCCAGCAACCTCCGAGATATCAGTGCCGCAAGCAGGGGAAAACCGGATCCGCAATGGCGCGCCGGAAAAGAAACGGACGCGGCCGGACCGGTCGCGGAACATATTCCGGCAATCAGTTTCCGATCGCCGGACGAGTTCGACAGTACCACCGGAAAGCGCGGGGGCAAGCAGCCTCGAACACCGGTCCGAGACAGCGTCGCCGCGATTGTCTCCCGCGCATTTCCGCAGGTCGGATCAGACCGCGACGCGGACCGGCCCGGAATCGCGCCGTCTCGGTTGGACATCCTCGCGCCGGACCTGGCCGGGCAGCCGCACCGGTGCCTCGACCCGCGTTCCCGCGGCCATCGCGGACATGCTCCGCCGGTCGGCCGCGCCGGCCCTCGCGGTCGCCGCCTCGACCAGGAAGGTGAGCCATTCGTCCAGCTCAGGGTCGATTTCCCGGGTTTGCGCGGCGAACGCGAGCCGCTCCCACACCCCGGCTTCGGTCCACCGCGCGAACCAGCGGTGCGCGGTCGGCACGGCGACCCCGAGCGACGGCGGCACCGCCCGCCACGACGTCTCTCCGCTGAGCACCAGCGCCACCGCGGCGAACACCCGGCGCGACTCGGCGCGGGCCCGGCCGCCGCCCTGCGGACGTTTCGGGGCTTTCGGCAACACCGGTTCCACCAATTCCCACAACTCGTCGGGAACCACTCTCCGCATCAACGCATCGGCCATGAAAAAGACCATCGCACCGCGCCCGCCGATCGGGCAATCGCGTTCATTGCGCAGCTATTTCCCGCGATTCGCCGTCGATGACAAGAACCCGGGGCCGCCGATAGAGTCGGGGCGCGAAAATCCCCCCGAAAAGCACTCCGGGAGCGAACTATGCCCGCACCGCCGAGGGTCGCGGTCGTCTACGACCTCGGCTCGGCCGGTCCCGCCGACGTGCTGCGCGCCGCGCGGGGCGTGTGCACCCCGGTTTTCGTCTACGACCGGGCCGACGAGCATCCGGCCGAGGTGGCCGGGCTGCTCGCGGACCTCGGCGAAACCCTCGACACCACCGGCTGGGACCTGCGGCGCACCGCCGCGGAACTGCGCCGCCGGGACACGGCCGGGATCGTCACCTTCGCCGAGTACCAGCTCCGCCGCACCGCCGGACTCGCCGAGGCGCTCGGACTTCCTTACCAGGACCGGAAAACCGCGGAGCTCCTGACCGACAAGGCCGCCCAGCGGGCCGCGTTCGCCGCGGCCGGGGTGGACGCCACCCGCATCGCCCGCGTCGACGCGCCGGACGATTTCGACGCCGCGCTCGCCGTAGTCGGCCTGCCCGCGGTGCTCAAGCCGGCGGTCGGCGGGTCCAGCCGGAACACCTCGCTCGTCACCTCGGCCGGCGAAGGCGGGGAACGGGCCCGGCGGCTGCTCGCCGGTCCCGAAGACCGGTTGGTGCTGGAGGAATTCCTCCAGGGCGAACCGCTCGGCGGGTGGGGCGACTACGTCAGCGTGGAGTCGCTGACCTCCGGCGGCGTCACGGTTCCGCTCGCGGTCACCGGGAAACTCCCGCTCGCCGCGGGCTTCCGCGAGACAGGCATGTTCGTCCCGGCGGACCTTCCCGGCGACCTGCGGGCCGAGACCGAAGACCTGACCCGGCGCGCGCTCGCCGCGCTCGGCTTCCGGCACGGCCTGACGCACACCGAGATCAAGCTGACCGCCGACGGCCCCCGGCTGATCGAGGTCAACGGACGGCTCGGCGGGCACGTGGCCGATCTGGTCCGCCGCGCCGGAGGCCCCGACCTGGTCCGGCTCGCCCTGCTGGCCGCGCTCGGCGCCGCCGGCGTCCCGGACCGGCCGCGCTGGGACCGGGTGTCCTTCCAGCATTTCGTGCTGGCGCCGGACGGAACGAGGGTGGTGCGGCGGATCAGCGGCGCGGCCGCCGTCCGCGCCCTGCCCGGCGTGAGCAAGGTCGACCTCGCCGACCTGCCCCGCGTGCTGCCCGCCGTCGCGACCGGCGCGAGCAGCCGGGTCGGCACGGTGTACGGCGCCGTGGCCGACCACGCCCAGTTGCGTTTCCTCAGCCAGCTCGTCGGCGAATCCCTTCGCCCGGCGGCCGAACCGGAGGTGGCCCGATGACCGGCAGCACCGTGCCCGAACTCGTCGACCGCCAGGCCGCGGTCACACCCGACGCGATCGCCCTGCACCACCCCGGCGGCACGCTCACCTACGCCGCGCTGAAAGCCCGCTCCGACGAGCTGGCGGCCGCGCTGGCCGCGCTGGGCGTGCGTCGCGAAACCCCGGTCGCGCTCCAGGTGCCGCGCAGTGCGGAAGCCGTGCTCCTGATGCTCGCCGTGCTGAAATGCGGCGGCTTCTACGTCCCGCTGGATCCCGGCCACCCGGACGCGCACCGCGCCCGGACGATCGCCGATTCCGGGGCCCGGCTCGTCCTCGCCGGCACCGCCGATCTCGACTCCACAGTGGACACCGCACTGCCCGAGGCTCCGCTCCCGGGCAATCCCGCGTACCTGGTCTACACCTCGGGGTCCACCGGGACGCCCAAGGGCGTGGCGGCCACCCACGAGGCGGTGGCGAACCTGGTGACCCAGCCGGGGCTCGGCATCGAGCCGGGCGACCGGGTGATGCAGTACGCGCCGCTCGCCTTCGACGCCTCCACCTTCGAGATCTGGGGCGCCCTCGCCCGCGGCGCCACGCTCGCCGTCGCACCGCCCGGCGCGCTCGGCACCAGCGACCTGCTGGAGTTCATGGAGCGAGCCGAGGTCAGCGTCGCCTGGCTCACCGCGGGGCTGTTCCACGAACTGGTGACCGCGGAGAAGCGCCTGCCGGCCGGGTTGCGCCTGCTGTTCTCCGGCGGGGACACCGTGCGCGCCGACGTCGTCCGCCAAGCCGCCGCGCTCGCGCCGGAAACGGTGCTCGTCAACGGATACGGGCCGACCGAGTGCACCACCTTCGCGACCCTCCAGCCCGGCCTCGGCGCACTGGCCGCGGACGGCCGGTCCACGATGCCGATCGGGCGGCCGCTCGCCGGGGTCGCCGCACACGTCCTGGACGACCGGCTGGCCCCGGTGCCGGACGGGGAAACCGGGCAGCTGTACGTGAGCGGCCCGAACCTGGCCCGCGGCTACCACGCCCGGCCGGGCGCGACGGCTGCCCGGTTCGTCGCGGGCCCGGACGGCACGCGCCGCTACCGCACCGGCGACCTGGTGCGGCGTCTGCCCGGCGGCGCGCTGGAGTTCCGCGGCCGGGCCGACCGGCAGGTGAAGATCCGCGGCTTCCGGGTGGAACCCGGCGAACTGGAAGCCGTCCTCGGCGAGCACCCCGACGTCCGCGCCGCCGCCGCGGTCGGCGTACCGGACGAGGCGGGCGGCTCCCGGCTGCTCGCGTACGTGGTGCCCGAGCGGGACGAGGCCGACCTCAGCGCGCTCCGGACATGGCTGGCCGAGCGGGTGCCCGCCTACCTGGTGCCGTCGTCGGTGCTGCGGCTTCCGGCGTTGCCGTTGTCCCCCAACGGAAAGGTCGACGTCGCGGCGCTGCCGGTGCCCGGCGAGCCGTCCGCCGAGACGGGCCCGGCGCCGGTCACCCCGGCCGAGAAGCTGGTCGCCGAGACCTGGCAGGCGGTGCTGGGCGTGGACGCGGTCGGCATGGACGACAACTTCTTCGAACTCGGCGGCGATTCGCTGCGGATGAACCGCGTCGCCGCAGAACTGCGGCGCGCCACCGGACTCCCGATCGCACTCGCGGACCTCCTGCTGGCCGAAACCGCAGGCGAACTGGCCCGTTCACTGGAAGAACACTGACCAGCACGGCACGCTACCGCGCCACCCGCCGCTCCCCCGGAACAAGCGCACGCCGCACCTCGTCGACCACGTCGGCCAGGTGCTCCTGCAAAAAGAAATGCCCGCCCGGAAAAACCCGGTGGCTGAACCGTCCCGTCGTGTGCCGCTCCCACGCGCGCAGGTCGGCGGGCGGCACCATCCGGTCCTCCGCCCCGCCCAGCGCGACCAGGTCGTGGTCCAGCGGTTCCCCGCCCGGCCAGCTGTACTCCTCCACCACCGCCAGATCGGCGCGAACCGTGGGCAGCACCAGCTTCAGGTACTCGGGGTTCTCGAGCACCTCCGGCGACAGCCCGCCCAGTTCGTGCAGCGCGGCGACGAGTTCGGCCTCCGACAGCGCGTGCCGGTGCGGGCCGGTGCGCTCCAGGTGCGGGGCGTGGTGCCCGGACACGATCAGCACCTCCGGCCGCCGGTCCGCCGCGAGGCGCCTGCTCAGTTCGAACGCGACGAGCGCGCCCATGCTGTGCCCGAACAGCGCGTACCGGTCCGCGGTGAGCGGGCCGAGCTGCTCGGCCAGCTCCGGGACCAGGGTGTCCATCCGGGAGTGCGGGGTCTCGAACATCCGGTTCTCGCGGCCGGGCAGCTGCACCAGGGTGACTTCGACGTCGCTGCTGAAGCAGCCCGGCCAGTCCCGGTAGGCCGCCGCGCCGCCGCCCGCGTGCGGCAGGCAGATCAGCCGCAGCGCCGCGCCGGGCCTCGGCTGCGGCGTGAGCGTCCAGGGATTGCGGGTCGTTCCGGCCATGCCGTGCGCTCCTGTCCAGAGGTGTCAGTTCTCCGCCGCGGCCCGGTCGGACCGGATCGCGTCCCAGTTCACCGGGACGCCTTCCAGCCACAGCCGGGCGGCGGCGGCCAGCAGGCTGTCGGTGTGGGATTCCCAGTACGGCGACGGCGCCAGCGACGCCACCACGGGCGCGGGTTCGGCTCCGCTCGCCGCGAGGAAACGGGTGGCCATGTTCAGCGCGGTCTGTTCGGGCCCGATCTCCAGCACCGCGCCGGGCGGACGGCGCCACAGCGCGCGCAGCCCCTCGGCGAACAGCACCGGCGAGCACATGTGCCGTCCCCAGTGCTCGGGATCGGTGGCCTGGCGCGGGTTCAGCCGGGTGCCGGTCAGGCACGAGACGTACCGCAGCCGCGGCGGCTTCCTCGTCATCGACGCGGCCGCCTCGACCAGGCGCGGGCGGACCGGCTCGAGTTTCGGCGTGTGGAAGGCGTGGGTGGTGTCGAGCATCCCGCAGCGGATGCCGTCGGCGGCCAGCCGGGCGCGCAGTTCCTCGGTGTCGGCGGTGCCGCCGGCGGCGATGCTCACGTCGGGCCCGTTCGTCGCGGCGAGCCAAAGCCCTTCGCGCAGATAGGGTTCCAGCTCTTCCCTGGACAGCGAGACCGCGAGCATCCGGCCCTGCGGCAGCTCGTCGACCATCAGCGCGCGGCGCACGATCAGCCGCAGCGCGTCCTCGGCCTCCAGCACCCCGGCGACCGTGGCGGCGACGTACTCGCCGAGACTGTGCGACAGCATCGCCGCCGGTTCGACGCCCCAGTCCCGCCACACCCGCAGCAGCGCGTACTCCAGCACGAACAGCGCCGGATGCCCGATCGTGTTGCGGCGCAGCAGCTCCTCGTACTCCGCCGACCGCGGATCGCCCGCCGGGGCGAACATCGCCTGCCGGGGGTCCACGCCGAACTCGGCCACGAGGAGCTCGCCGAGCCGGTCGGCCACCGCGCGGAACCGGCCGAGCCGGTCGTACAGATCCGACCCGCGCACCACCGACAGCTTGCCGAACCCGGCGAACAGCACGGCGACCGACGGCGTCCCGGCCGCCGCCGGTTCGCTGCCGGACGGCGACCGGGTCAGCAGCCAGCGCGTGTCCCGGTCCCGGACCGTGGCCAGCGCGTGCGCGGTGTCGTAGGCGAGCACACAGCGCCGGTGGCGGTGCGCCGGATCCAGCGGCATCGCCTTGGCCACCGCGGCGAGCCCGCCCGCGGCGGTCTCCAGTTCGGCGGCCAGCGCGACGGTGCGGTCCTCGAGGTCCTCGGCAGTGGCTCCGCTCACCGGAATCAGATGCAGCATCACATTTTTCCCCTAACCCCCAGCGGTCCCGCGTCCGGCCGCCAGCGCGCCAGTGCGGTCCTCGAGAACGGAATCACCTGCGGCACCGCATTCCCTAGCCCCGGGCGGTCTCGAGCCCGGCCGCGCCGCTGTTCTCCAGCGAACCGGCCAGATCCGCCCAGGCCGCCGCGTACACCCTGGCGAATTCCGCCACCAGCGCGCGGCAGTGGCTCGGCACCGCCTGCACGAGCTGGCCCCATTCGGCGATGCCCGCGGCGTGCCGGTCCAGCCACCGCAGCAGCGCCCGGCCGGATTCGCTCAACCGCAGCGCGGGATCCCGTTTCATCTGCTCCAGCGCCCGGCGCAGCTCCGCGGCCGAGACCGCCCAGGACTGGACCCGGCGCGGCGGCGGCGAACCGCGGCGCTGCGCGGGCACCGGATCGTCCCCGGCGCTCAGCCGCCGCCGCACGTCCTGCACCGTGGCCGGGGAAACCCCGGCGCGCCGGGCCACCGAGCGCAGCGACGCGCCCGGCTCCTCGGTCAGCAGTTTCCCGGCGAGCCGGCGGCCCGCCGCGGCGTTCACCGGGCGGCCCCGGCCGTCGCGGCCCACCCGTCTGTCCAACTGATCATTCTGGCCAGTCGAACGGCCGCGCAGACCGGCCACCGTTCCCGCGGCCAATCCGACCGCCGCCGCGATCCTGCGGTCCGACCAATGTCCGTGCGAGACAAGGATCCGCTCCGCCGCCGCGCGCCGGTCGACGCGGTCCAGCGGCAGCCCGTGCACGCGGTTCAGCCACACCGACAGCACGAAAGCGTCCGCCGCGCTGCCCGCGTACAGCACCGCGGCGACGCTCGCACGGCCCCGGGCCGCCGCGGCGCGCACGCGGTGCACCCCGTCGACGACGCGCATCGACGGCACGTGCACGACGATCGGCGGCAGGTCCGCCTCGGTTTCCGCGAGCAGGCCGACGTGGGCGTCGTCCCCGCCCCCGCCGCGCACCCATCCCGACACGGAAAGCCCGGCCACCGCGACCTGTTCGACCGGGCAGCCTTCCAGTTCGGCCCGCGCCCAGTCCGCGCACGCCCCGGACTCGCCGCGCATGCCGTCCCGCGGCGGACGACCCGGCTGCACCATCAGCGCTCCCTCACGATATTCGGACAGCGGAAAAGAAGAACGAGGGATCGGACGGACCCGGGCCTGCTCCGCGATTGCGGAGGCCGGACAGCGAAACGCGCTCGGAAACGACCCCAGTTCTTCCCGGGCATTTCGGCCTTAACCAACAAGATGACCCTAGCAACGGCAAACTCTTCACCGCAACCGGCGGCAAACAACTCGTCCGTTCGGGCGGTCCGGGGCAACCAGTTGAACACCGGCACCAGCGGAAAAGGCAGCTTTGCCCTGCGCTCGCACGCCCTCCGGCGGAGCGGCAGCGGTTCGCGGCGAACGATAGCGGAGTCTGTCAAGCCCGGCGAACAGACAGCTGCCGCGTCTCGCCAGCCATTCCGGCGGCCTGCCGCCGACCATCGTTCTTATTTCCGCACGAGCCCCTTTGCGGAATTACTCTCCGCTCGGTGCGTCAATTCACCGGAAGACGCGATTTCGCTCGAAAAGAGCATTTCCCGCCGAAGCTGCTCACCGAGCGACCGGCGACGGGATCTTGCCCGACCGGTAGCCGGCTTCGTCCCGGCCCGGCGTCCAGCGTCGCCAGTGTTTCGCCGCGAGACGCACTGGTGCGTGCTTCTGCACCTGCGCGGCCGCGGCGCTCAGGCGGTCGTCGGCCGGGAACGAAAGCCACAGCGACAGCGAGGAAGCGGCGGACCCGATCGTCGCCCGCACTCGGGAGGCGCCGAGCGTCCGGCCGTATCCGTCGACCGCGAACCGGCCGGTGTCCTCTTCGGACACTCCGGCGTACGGTTCGCGGCCGGCCGGGTCGACGAGCCGCACGGGAGCGTTCAGCACCAGGCAGGCCGCGGACCGGCCGTATCGGGTGACGGCGTCCGGCTCGGCATCGTCGAGTGCGGTGAGGACGGCGTCCACGCTGTCCTCGCGGACGCGCCATTCCCGGTGCGTCCGCGCCGGCCGGAAGACCGTCGTAGGTCACGATGTCCGGGCGCGTCACGACGGCGTTCGCTCCACGGCGGAGCTTCGGAGAAAAGCGAAGCGGGCACGCTCGGACTCCGCGTCGAATCCGGGGACCCGCCGAGCTGCCCGCGTGACGAGTTCGCCGAGCGCGTCATGCACCGCCGGCCGCAACAGGGCCGCCGGGTCCGTCGTCCGCAGGACGTCGTCGCTGTTGAGGCGCAGCTCGCCGCTCGCCCTGCGTTCGGCGAGCATCACCCGAGGGCTGAGCAGGGCGGTCGGCTCGGTGACGACAGTGAGGTCGCCGCCGACGGTCACGAACAGGTCGTAGCCGAACTGCCAGTCCAGCGGACGCAAGCCGGCCTTGAGCCGGGTCAGCTCGGAAATCACGGCCGTCGGAATCGCCGGGTCGCCGTAGACGGTCCGGAACGACAGGCTTCCCGGCGATCGCGCGCTCACGGGGACCCGATCCGCCAGAAGCCCTCGGGCGCTCCGGCCGGGACGAGCGGCGTGATCCACTGCGCCACCACCTCGACGACGGCAGCTTCGAGGTCGTCGCGCGTCCACCCGCTCGGCCGCGGCGGAACGCCAGGCTCCCAGCCGTCTTCGCCCCACGCCACACCGAAAAGATGCCGCTCGTCGCCGAACCGGCGGTCGAGCGCGAACGCGTCGCGTCCCTCGAACCGGGCCCAGACGTCGAACGGGCCCTCGCCGTCCTGGTCGACGAAGACATCGATCACGACGCCCTCGACGCCGTCCGCGCGCGCCGCGGCCCAGAACTGCTCGAGCCGGGCGGAGGTTTCGTGCGACGCGGAGCCGAGGATCCCGGTCACCGCGGCCCGGTAGCCACCCGTGTCCACGACAGGGAGCTTAGCCTCGAAGGTCAAGAGCTGTTCAACTGCGCGTCAAAAGCGTCCAATCCTCTGTGGACTCGGCAAGCCGGAAATTGTCCGCCAGGTAACCGCCGTAGACGCGGGTCATCGCCTCGACGGTGTCCTGGCAACAACCCTGCCCGGGCCGCAGCTTGGGCACCATGACCCACTGCGCTTCCCCGAAGACCTGCTCGGCCGCCGGGTGCGTGCGCTCGTCGAAGCTGATCCCCAGGTCCCACCAGAGCGGGCCGCCGGTCGCCGGCGTCAGGTCGAGCGCGAAGGCGAAGGGGTTGGCCAAGGACATGCTGACCACGCGGTCGCCGGGCCGGATGTGGCGGCGCAGCAACGCGAGGCCGTCGTCGAGCATCGACGGGACCGCGGACGCGGTGCGGTAGGCGGTCTGCCACGTCGCGTCCGCCGGGACGACGAAGTCGCCGAGATGCGGGCTGGCAATCCGTTGCGACGGCGGCGGCGCCGCGACGACCTCCCGGCGGGCCGCGCTGATGCCGAGCGCCAACGCGTCTTTCCCGGCTATCGGCGCGGTCGTCGCGACGAGCAGCAGGACGAGCCCGGCGAGCAGCGGCACCGGCATCCGGCGCCGGCCGTCTCCTCCACTCCAGCGCGGCAACTCCGGTTTCAGCGCCGCCACCAGCACGAGCGGGATGACGGCGAGCGCGGCGAGGTCGGACTTCTCCGGGCTGTCGGCAGCGGAAATGACCACGCTCGAGCCGAGCACGAACAGGGTGAGCACGAGCAGCCGCCACGGCCGGGCCGGTTCTCCGCGCCGCCGGGCGAGCCAGAAAAGACCGGCGACGACGAGCAAAGCGAGCGCCCCGACTGGCGCGTTGTAGGCGATGCTGCGCAGCAGCAGGCCGAGCCGCTTCCCGGCGCCCTGCGCGGCGAACGCCGTCGCGACGTCGCCCGCGTAGCCGGCTGGGCCGATCCCGAAACCCAGCCAGAACACCACGACGACCAGCGCGAATCCGCCGGCCGCACCGGCTAGCGCGCGGGCGGCGAGGGTCCGCAGGACCAGTCCGAGGACGACAGCGAGCACGCCCATCAGGAAGAAGTTGGCCTTGTCGTAGGCGAGCAAACCGAGCATCAGGCCGATCGCGGCGCCGTCGGCCAGCGGGCGCCGGGTGCGCGGAGGGACTGATACAGCGAGCAAAAGCGCGGAGTAAAGCAGCCAGCCGAACTTGTTGTAGAGCATCGCGTACGTCGTCGTGCCCGGAGAGTACCCCGGCGGCCGGACGGAAATGACGAGCAAAGCCATGAATACGGTAAACCCGGTCGCGTACCCGCCGGGCAACCGCCGGTGCGCGACATATCCGGCGAGCACCGTCGCGATCGGAAGAAACAGCAAACAGCCGTAGGCCACTGCGGCAAATGACGGTACCGCCTGCATCTGCATGCCGAGCGAAGCGAGCACATAGACGAGCGGGCCGATGGCATTAGAGAAATCTGTTCCGGGCACCTGCCCTTGCGCGATCCGGTAACCGCCGTCCAGCAGGATGAAATTATCCCATGGCGCCACCAGCGCGACCGGGCCGAGCCACCAGGAGTACAAGCCCAGCACGACAACGGCGGTCACGGTCAGCAGCGGCCACGGCACCCGCCGTCGCTTTTCGCGCACCACGACATCAGATTCGGCGAAGTGGAGATCATTTTCTGTCGACATGCGCTTCCCATCCGGGGATTCGTTCGACTGATCAGTTCGTAATCGAGAGGGAAACGCCTCCCGTTACATCGTCCGGAAAAATGATTCAGCAAGGGAAAATAATCGACTACATATTTGCTGGGCTTATTGTGCACCGTCCGGCCGGCGAGATAATTGACGCCAGCGGGCGCACCGCGCGGACCGCCGGGCTGCCGGGCTGCCGCACAGCAATTATTGACTCACACACAGCAATATCGGACATTGAGGCGAGCGCGCCCCCGGCCCTACGGTTCATTGCGTGGCTGACATTTCTGCGGGCGAGACGCCCGCCCCCGAACGCTTCGCCGTTCGCGTCGACGACGCGGACCTCGCCGATCTGCGCGCCAGACTGGACCGGGTCCGCCTTCCCGAGCACGAGACCGTGCCGGACGCGGCCCAAGGCATCCAGCTGGCGCAGCTGTCGACCCTGCTGACGGCTTGGCGCGAGCACGACTGGCCCGCGCGGCAGGAGCGGTGGAACGCCATCCCGCACTACCGGATCGTCCTCGACGGCTTGGGGATCGCGTTCTGGCACGTGCGTTCCCCCGAGCCGGACGCGCTTCCGCTGGTGCTGACGCACGGCTGGCCCGGTTCGGTTCTCGAGTTCGAGGACGTCATCGGCCCGCTGAGCGATCCGGCCGCGCACGGCGGTTCCGCGCGCGACGCCTTCCACCTGGTGATTCCGGCGCTGCCGGGGTTCGGGTTCAGCGACCGGCCGCGCGAACAGGGCTGGAATCCCGGCCGTACCGCACGGGCGTGGGCGCGGCTGATGACCGTGCTCGGCTATCCGCGGTTCGGCGCCCACGGCGGGGATTGGGGCGCGTTCGTGAGCACCGAACTCGCCCGTCTCGTCCCCGAACGCGTCGCGGGCCTGCACCTGACGATGCCGATCGCCTCGCCCCTGCCCGACGACCTGCTCGCGCCCGGCCCGGCCGAACAACGCGTCCTGGACCGGCGAAACCTGCACCTCGCCGACGGCTACGGCTTCGGGATGCAGATGAGCACCCGCCCGCAGACCCTGGGCTACTCGCTGCTCGACTCCCCCGCCGGGCTGGCCGCGTGGCTGGGCGAGAAATTCGCCGCCTACTCCGACACCCGGCCCGAATCCGGCGGCGGGGTAAGCATTGCGCAGCAGATCGACACCATCGCGCTGTACTGGCTGACCGGCACCGGCGCGTCGTCTTCGCGCTGGTACTGGGAGGCGATGCGCTGGGTGGCCCGCAGCGCGGAAGCGGAGAACGCGCAGCCGGTGACCGTGCCGACCGCCTGCTCGATCTTCCCGGCCGATCCCTGGCCGACCGTCCGCCACTGGGCCGAACGCCGCTACCTCGACCTGCGCTCCTGGCACGAACTCGACCGCGGCGGCCACTTCCCCGGCCTGGAGCAGCCGGATCTGCTGGTGTCCGAGATCCGGGACGCGTTCCGGCACCAGCGCAAGCCCTGATGCCGGGCCCGTCAGGAACCGCGGTACGCCGAGGGCCGCGTCCCGGTGTGCCGCAGGAAGGCCGTCGACAGCGCGGCCGGGCTGGCGAATCCGCAGCGCCCGGCGATCTGGGCGATGGTCAGCTCGGTGCCGCGCAGCAGCCGTTTCGCCTCGTCGATCCGCAACCGGGTCAGATACCGGTACGGCGTCTCCCCGGTCGCTTCCTTGAAGACCCGGACCAGGTGGTAGACGCTCAGATGCGCCTCGCCGGCGAGGTCGGCCAGGCTGATCGGCTCGGCGAGCCGCTCGCGCATCGCCGCGACGACCGCCCGGACCCGCGCGTTCTCCCGCCCCGGTGCGGCGCGAGCGGACCGCCGGGTGTGCCGGGTGAGCAGTTGCATCGTCAGGAACGCCGCCGCGGACTCGGCGTACAGGTCGTCGGCCCCGCCCGCGGCGCCGACGGCTCGGATGATCTCCTCGACCAGCGGATCCCCCGCCGCCAGCGACGCGGCCACGGCAGCGAAGTCCACCGCGCCGCCGCCGAGCTGCGCCGCGGTCGCGTCGACGGTGCCGCGCGGAATGTGGACCTGCACGCTGTCCAGCACGCCCGTCGCCCGGTAACGCCGCACAGCGGGCTGGTCCGGAAGCATCAGCTCGACGCGCCCCGGCGTCCACGGAGTGCGCCCCCACCGGCCGCCCCGGCACGTCTCCATCTCCGCGCTTCTCCCGACCGGCAACACCAAATGCAGATCCGCCGCGGCGGGCAACGCCATTTCCTCGGCGACGGGGACGTGCTCGAACCGCTGTACGAGCAGGGACTCCCAGCCGGCGTCCTCCCAGCTGCAATACGTGCGCCGGACGTACCGCTCCATGGCGAACCCGGCGTACGGCCGCAGATCCAGCCGCGTGGAGTCGAACACCATGGTTCCCAGGCTAGCGACGATCGACCCCAGGAGGCTCGATGACCACCGCCCATCCCGCTCGCACCGCCAGCCAGGCCTTGCACGCCGCCGTGCGGAGGCGGGACAAGGAGGCCTGGCTGGCGCTGTTCGCCGCGGACGCCCTCGTGGAGGACCCGGTCGGCCCTTCGCTGTTCGACCCGGAAGGCGCCGGGCATCGCGGCCGCGACGCCATTTCGGCGTTCTGGGACCGCGCGATCGCGCCCAGCGAGTCGGTCGAGTTCCTCTTCGACGACTCCTTCGCCTGCGGAAACGAGGTCGCCTTCACCGGCCAGGTCCGCAGCCAGAACGGCGGGCAGGTGCTCGAAGCCGAAGGAGTGTTCGTCTACCGGGTCGACGACGAAGGCAAAATCCTTGCGGTGCGGGCCTTTTGGGAGTTCGAGCGCACCATGCGGACGATGCGGCCCGCGTGACCGCTATGCCCGGCGCGCGAAATGGCGGCGGGTCCGCTGGCGCGACAGCCAGTACAGCGTGTGCGGGGTCCCGGCGAGCAAACCGCACCCAGCGATGCACATACCGGTCACGAAAAGCGAGTAAGAATTGACGATGCCGCTTCCGACGCGTCCCTGCATGAAAACGACAGTCGCCCAGCACAGCACGAGGCCCCCGATCGTGACCAGGCCGACCGCGGCCGCCGTCAAGCGCCGGAGACGCTTCTCCCAGGCCAGCAGATGCGCGTCGCGGCGCCCCTCGCGCCTCCGGACCCGCAGCGCGGCCACCGCTGTCCCCATGCCGATCAGCAGGCCCGCCACGGTCCCGCCGAGGCCGAAGGTGAAGGCTCCCCCGGCGCCGATGTTGGCTCCGCTGTGCGGCGGCGCGGTGATGAGCATGATGAATCCCGTGCCCAGCAATACGGCGCCGGCAACGAGGATCCAGATGGTGATGAACGTCAAGGTCTTGACGTTGGTTCTCGCGATGCTGACAGGTGCGCTCATGGTTCCTTCCGACTGAATGACGCCGCCGCTCGGCAGCCCGGCCGCCTGTGCACGGCCCGGCTTCGCCTCGCAGTCCCCCTCCTGATCACCCAGCCGCTCGCGAAACGCATGAACAACTGATTTCAGGCAAACGCATCTTATCCGGTCGCAACCGCCTGGGTTGGGCCGTGCGGCGGCGTCGCCAAACGGTTACCAAGCCCGCCGCGCGGCCTTCTCAGCCGACGCGCGGCGAGGGAATCGCGGACCGGTTGCCGCGGTACCGGGCCACGACGACCCGGACCCCGTTGCGGAACGCGTCGGGCGCCGCGGCGAGCACGGTGCTGCGCGGCACCGGATGCGGAACGTCGAGCCCGGTCATCGGCCGGGCGAGCCCGATCCCGCGGACGGTCCACCGCAACTGCCCGTCTTTGCCCCGATCGGTGAACTCCAGCGAAACCGGGCGCAACGCCGCGGCCCGCACCAGCCCGCTGTCCGGCCCGGTCGGGATCAGCACGTCCCCCGCGTCGAGGAGAAGGCAGACCCGATCGACCGGCTTCAGCCCGTCGATCGCGACAATCCCGCGACGGCCCCGTTCGGGTGACCGGAGCAGCCGGACGCATTCGCGATGCGTCAGCTCCACGTCGTCCATCGCCCAGCTCCTCCCCGGCGCCCCCGACGAGCCCAGGATCCCGATTCCACCGCGCGCAGCGCAAGACGCCCACCGCCGGACGTCACTTCCTCCCGGGACTCAAGACCTTTCGGTGCGCATTTCCGCTGTTGCTGAACTATTCGCCGGAGAACCCGATCACGCCAGCCGTGTTCACCGGGTCGTGCTATTCCGGCATCGGCACAACGCTCACCCGGGATTCCGGTACCAGCGCCGGTGGACCATCGGCTCCACCGCCAGCACAGCAACCGCCGCCGCGAGCGCGACCGCCCAGACGAGCCAGTCGCCCGACGGTGCCACCGACCACACCACAGCGACGAGCACGACCGCCGGCCTCGCCAGCGTGAACGGCCCGAGCCCGATCAGGATCACGAACGTGCTCCCCCGCATCGGCAGCAGCCAGTACGCCAGCAGCGAAAGCACCACGACCACCGCGAACGGGGTCAGCACCTGCAGCATCCGGGCACCCGCGCCGACCAGTCCGGCGTACCGGGCGCCGGGGTCCGACGAGAACGGCAAGGTCGCCGCGATCAGCAACGCCGGCAAGCCGAGGCCTGCGGCACCGCTCGCCAGGCCCCGGCGGGAGGCGGTCAGGTAGTAGGCGCGCTTGCGGATCCGGGCGTTGCGTCCGGTCGCGGCCCGGAACCCGGCGAGAGCGGCGTCGATGAGCGCGAGTGTGCCCAGCGAAAGCGGAACCAGCACGGTCATCTCGCTGGAGCCAGCCCGCGGGCGCGGCGTCCCAGCGCGCGAAGGACGTCGCCGGTCAGCTGCGGACGGAGGCCGACAACCGGACGCATCGCCGCGCAGAGCGGGTTGGTGTACTTGGTCGCTTCGAAGAGAAACGTTTCCATCCCGGCCGCGTGCGCGGCGGCCGACAGCAGCACCGGGTCGCCGTGGGCGCGCCGCGCGGAGGCGACGCCGTCGTGCCGTCCCAGCGGTTCCCGCATCCGGGCCCGGTGGAACAGCCAGGCGCCGAACGGCGCCAGCCGGGTCGCGGCGAGGTCGTAGTGGATGAACGCCTCCGTGCCCGCGCGGTCTTGGGCGCGAAAGAAATCCGGCAGCGCGTCGGCCGGGAAATGGTGCAGCACCCCGCTGGACAGGTACACGGTGGCGTCCTCGGCCAGCGCGAACGCGTCCCCGCACACGAACGCGCACGGGAGTCGCTCGTCTTCGGCCAGTCTGCTCGCTTCGGCCACGAGAGCGCGGTTGAAATCCACACCCACCAGGTCGACGTCGCGGCCGAGCACACCGGAACTGGCCAGGCTGCGCACGATGAACCCCAACCCGCAGCCGATGTCCACCACCCGCGGGCGGATCCCCCGCGCCCGGACCGCGGCGAGGATCGGCGCCAGCAGTTCAGCGAAGCGCTGCGCCATCCGCACTTCCTCGTTGAGCCGCTGCAACTCGGTGTGGGCCCGGATCAGCAGCCGGTCCACCGCCGCGGGATCCAATACCTCGCCGAGGACGGGGATCCGCCGCACGATCCGGGCCGCCCGTTCGTCACCGGCCGCGCGCAGCGCGGCGACCACGTCCGCCCGGAGGACCGGAAGGCGTTCGCCGGTCGACGGATCCCACTCCGCCACCAGATCGGAGATCTCCAGCACCGCCATCCGCGAACTCTATCCATCCGGTCGTGCTCCCCCTACTCCGCGACAGTGAGGACGAGCTTGCCGCGGGTGCGACCGGCCGCGCCGCGGGCATGCGCCTCCGCCGCCTGGTCCAGCGGGAAGGTTTCCTCCACCTCGACGGCGACCTCCCCCGCGTCGATCAGGCCCGCGATCGTGGTCAGCGCGGTGCCGTCCGGCTCGACGAGGAACGGCGTGACGCGCACACCAGCGGCTTTCGCTGCCTGGGCCAGTTCCGGCGAAACACCGGAGGGGACGGCGACCAGCAGGCCGCCGGGGCGCACCGTCTTGAGCGAGCGGGTACTGGTCTGGTCCTTCGCGTCGCCGATCAGGTCGATGACGACGTCCACGTCGTTGGCGACGTCCTCGAAGCGGGTCGTGGTGTAGTCGATGGTCTCGACGGCGCCGAGTTCCTCGAGCCACGCGTGCCGGGCGGCGCTGGCGGTGGCGATCACGTGGGCGCCGAGGTGCCGCGCGAACTGGACCGCGAAGTGGCCCACCCCGCCGGCAGCGGCCGTGATCAGGACTCGCTGTCCGGCCTGCACCTGAGCTGTGTCGGCCAACGCCTGCCACGCGGTCAACGCCGCCAGCGGCACGGCGGCCGCGTGCACGTGGTCGAGGCTGGCTGGCTTCCGAGCCCACTGCCGGGCCGGGGCCGTGACGAACTCGGCGTAACCGCCCGCGGCGCGAGGGAACCAAGGCATGGCGTAGACCTCGTCGCCCGGCGCGAGGGTGGTGACGCCGAAGCCGGCCTCTTCGACGACGCCGGAGACGTCCCAGCCCAAGACCAGCGGGAACGTCTGCATTCCCGCCATCCCGTGGCCTTCGCGGGTCTTCCAGTCCACCGGGTTGACCCCGGCGGCGCGCACGCGCACCAGCACCTCGGTCGGCAGCGGCTCGGGTCGCGCGACCTGCTCGGCGGTCAGCACCTCCGGCCCGCCGAACTCCCGGATGGTGATCGCCCGCATGTGCTCGCTCATGGTGTTCTCGCTCATTCCTGTCGTTGATCGCGCGCCGGGACTGCGGCGCCAGACCAGAGTGGCCCGCGTTCGCGGCGAGGAGTGAGTGGCCGGGAAGACACCTATCGTACTATTCCAGCCATGCCGCATCGTGTCGCAGTTCTCGCCCTCGACGGTGTCCTGCCCCTGGACCTGGGCATCCCGGCGCGGGTGTTCAACGAGGCCTGCGAACCGGACGGGACCCGGCTGTACTCCGTCGCGACCTGCTCGCTCGGCGGCCGTCCGGTGCGCACGCACGAGGACTACCGGATCGTCGTCGAGCACGACGAATCGGCGCTGGCGACCGCGGACACCGTCGTGCTCGCCACCCAGGAGCCCGGCGAACACCTGCTGGCGACCGGCGAACTTCCCGGGGACATCGCCGCCGCGCTGGACCGGATCGGGCCGCGGACCCGCATCGTCAGCCTGTGCACCTCGGCGTTCCTCCTCGCGGCGGCCGGCCTGCTGGACGGCGCGCGGGCCACCACGCACTGGGCCCTGTGCGACGCGCTGGCACGGCTGTTCCCCCAGGTCGAAGTCGACCCGGATGTGCTGTTCGTCGACAACGACCGCATCCTCACCTCCGCGGGCGGAGCGGCCGGTATCGACTTATGCCTGCACTTGGTCCGCCGAGACCACGGCGCGGCAGTGGCATCGGCCGCCGCGCGCCGGTGTGTGGTGGCGCCGTGGCGGGAGGGCGGGCAAGCGCAGTTCATCGAGCACCCGGTTCCGCACGACGCCGACCGCTCGACGTCGGCGACCCGGCAGTGGGCGCTGGACCGGCTGGCCGAACCGATCACCCTCGACGACATGGCGCGGCATTCGCACATGAGCGCGCGCACCTTCACCCGGCGATTCCGCAGCGAGGTCGGCAGCAGCCCGCTGAAATGGCTGGCACAGCAACGGCTCGCGCACGCCCGGCTGCTGCTGGAGACCACCGGCCTGCCCGTCGCGCGCATCGCGACGGCGTGCGGTTTCGGCGATCCGGTCGCGCTGCGCAAGCATTTCTACGCCAACCTGGGTCTGTCGCCGCTGGCTTACCGGCGGGCCCACAACGCCCCGGAGGCGTTGGCAACACGGTGAAATCCGGCCGACAGGGCGGGTCCGGGCAGAACTGGGTCGCTGCCCGTTTCTCAAGCCGGGCCCACGACGCGCGGGAACCGTGGACAGTGCGGTGAAATCCGCCCTTCGGGCAGGGCCGCTGCGGTCAGGCAATCCTGCGCCTCGCCGATACGTGGATAACCCTCGCACCGGATCGCCTCGCGCTGGCGGCCGATGCCGACGGGCAGGTCCGGGACGCGACCCGTTCCTCAAGCCCGGCACCGGAACCGTGGACAGCACGGTGAAACCCGGCCGTCAGGGCAGGTCCGCGGTGAGCAAGCGCAAGCCCTGCTCGAAAAGTTCGGCGAAGTCCGCTCCGGTCAGATGGTCCTGTGCCTCGGCGAGATGCGGATAATCCCCGTCCTGGATCGCCTCGCGCAGGCGGTCGATGCCGACGGGCAGGTCGGGGCCGGACTGGATCGCTGCTTGTTCCTCCAGTGCGTGGCCGGTCGCGAAGTGCAGGACCAGCAGTGCGGTTTTCATCGCCGCCGCGGCGTCGAGGCCGGACTCTCGCAAAGCGCCGTTGAGGGCTTCGGCGAAGCCTAGGGTGTTCGGTCCGACGGCGTGCGTGCCCGCGTACACCCGCGCACCGTCGCGATAGGACAGGAGCGCGGTGCGCAGGCTTCTCGCGAGGGTCAGCACCCGTTCGCGCGGATCGGCGATTTCGTCGGCGGCGGCGCGGCAGCCGTTCAGCATCGACTCGGCCATCGCGGTCAGCAAGGCCGTTTTGGTCGGGAAGTAGCCGTAGAGCGTGCCCGCTTGGACGCCGACCGCGGTGGCCAGTTTTCGCATGGTGAGCGCGTCGAGGCCCTCTTCGTCGAGCAGCCGGAGCGCGGCGGCGGTGACGTGGGCCCGGTCGGCGGCGGGCGGACGTCCTCGGGTGCGGGGCTGGTGCGCGGTCATGTCGAGGTGAGCCTAGCAGCGTGTTTGACAGCTTCGCGCTTCCTCAGGACACTGGCGGCAGGTTTAAATGAACATCGTTCGGAAAATAGTGGAGGCGGTTGTGGACACCGATGTCGTGATCAGCGGGGCGGGCCCGACGGGGCTGCTGCTCGGCGCCGAACTGGCGCTGGCCGGAGTGCGGGTCCGGATCCTCGAACGACAGCAAGCGCGGCACGGGCAGTCGCGCGCGCTCACGCTGCATCCGCGCAGCATCGAGATCCTCGAGCTGCGCGGCATCGCCGACCGGTTTCTCGCCCAGGGCCGAACCGTGCCGGGCTGGCATTTCGCCGGGCTGTCGCGGAGGCTCGACTTCTCCGTGCTGGACACTCGCCACGGCTACACGCTGTTTCTGGAGCAGGCGCGGACCGAGCAACTGCTCGAAGAACGCGCACGGGAACTCGGCGCCGAAATCTCCTACGGGCACGAAGTCGTGTCGCTGGCCCAGGACGACAACGGGGTCGACGTCGCGGGCATCGGGCCGGACGGGGACTTCCGGCTGCGCGCCGCGTATCTCGTGGGCTGCGACGGGGGCCGGAGCAAGGTCCGGGAGTCAGCCGGCATCCGTTTCCCGGGCTCGGACGGCACGATGAGCTCGATGCTCGGCGACTTCGCCGTCGCCGACCAGGAGGCGATCGCCGCGGCCGGACGGACTCCCCTGCTGATCGCCCCGCTTTCCGGAGGACTGACCCGCATCGTGGTCACCAGTCCGGAGCGGATGCGTGTCCCGGCAACGGAACCCGTGACCTTCGAGGAGTTCCGCGCGACGCTGGTGGAGCTGACGGGGACGTCCTTCGGCATCGCGGAGCCGCGCTGGCTTTCGCGGTTCGGCAACGCCACGCGGCTGGCCGAGAATTACCGGTCCGGCCGCGTTTTCGTCGCGGGCGACGCGGCGCACATCCATTTCCCGGCGGCGGGCCAGGGCCTCAACACCGGTTTGCAGGACGCGATGAACCTCGGCTGGAAACTCGCCGCCGAGATCACCGGCTGGGCGCCGCCGGGCCTGCTCGACACCTACCACGCGGAGCGGTTCCCGGCGGGGCAGCTCGTCACCGACAACACCCGGGCCCAGACGCTGCTGCTGGAACTCACCCTGGTTCCCGGCTACCAGCGCCCGGTCGCCGCGCTGCGCGGACTGCTGGATTCGCTGCTCGAAATCCCCGAGGTCAACGCCCGGCTGGCCGGTCTGGTGTCCGCGCTGTCGACGTCCTATCCGGCACCGGAGGGCGACCCGCTCATCGGCGCCCGCGCGACCGGCCGGATGTTCGGGCCGGAAGGCGCGGATCTGGTGCACAGCGGCACCTTCGCTTACTTCGGGGACGGCGCGGAACAGGTCGCCGAGGGGTGGAAAGACCGGATCACGGTGGCCGGCACCAGACCCGAGAACCTCAGCGAACTCCTCGTCCGGCCCGACGGACACATCGCGTGGGTCCGCCGCGCAACCGATCCGCCGGACGCCGCGCTCCGGGAAGCCGCGATCACCGACTGGGCCGGAGCGGCGGTGCGGCGATGACCGAGCACCTGACGCCCGCCGGACTCCACCGCTCTCCCGGGGCCTTCACTCCGGTCGTGCGCGTCGGCGACCTCGCTTTCCTTTCCGGGCAAGTCGCCTGGGACGAGCACGGGAACCTGTGCGGCGAGGACCACGCGACCCAGATGCGGCGGATCGCGCAGAACCTCGACATCGCGCTCGCCGCGGTCGGTTGCGGACGCGAGGATGTCGTCAAGGAAACCGTCTACGTCGTGGACTACCGCCCCGAGCTGATCTCCGGCCTCTTCGGCGCGCTGCGCGAAGGCGTGCCCACAGCGCCGGCGAGCACGATGGTCGGGGTCGCCGCACTGTTCGCCCCCGATGTGCTGGTCGAGGTCGACGTCGTCGCGAAAGTGCCCACGCCGTGAGCCACTACGTCCTGGTGCACGGCTCGTGGTGCGGCGGTTGGGTATGGGACCGGATCGCGGCGCGGTTGTCCGAACAAGGGCACACCGTTGCCGCGCCCACGCTCACTGGCCCAGGCTTGGTGCAGCACCTCGACGAAGTCGCGCTGCTGCTGGAAGACCAGGTCGTCCTCGTCGGCCACAGTTACGGCGGAATGGTCGTCGCCGGGGTCGCGGACGCGCATCCGGAGCAGGTGCGCGAAGCGATCTATCTCGACGCTTTCCTTCCCTCGCCCGGTGAATCCGCGTTCGACCTGATGCCGATGCTGCGTCGGCTGTTCGCCGAGGCGGCGCGTTCCCACGACCCGTCGGGCCGGACCGTGCCGCCGTTCGGGCTCGACGCGCTCGGGTTCACCCACGCCGACGTGGTCTCCCGGCTGCGGCCGATCGACCTCGCCAGCCACGAAGAACCCTTGCCGCCGCCGTCTGCCGGCCCGCGGCCGCCTGGCCGCTGCGTTCTTTTCGGCGAGCACTCTCCTTTCTCGGCTATGTCTGCCCGCGCCCGGGAACAGGGGATGGTGTGCCGGACCGTCGCGACCGGCCATTTCGGACTGTGGACAGCGGCCGCCGAAGTGTGCGCGGCCATGACAGGGCCGGAGGGGTGCCGGCCCGGACCTCGCTGAGGCATCGACGTCGTCCCAGTCAGCGAACAGGTTCCGGGAGTCCGGGAATCAGGTCGGGCGGCGCTCTGGTCCGGCGGGTCGACGCCGCGAGCCCATCGAGTTCGCCGGGCAGCACCTCGCCCACCCGCAGCGGGCACCGCCGAACGCGCGCCCGCCGGGGAATCGCTCTTCCCCCTCCGCCCGGCCATTGCGCAGCCCGGACTCTTCCGACATTCGTACGGCACCCGGGACATTCCCTACGAAAGTCGGCTGAGCGCCGAACGCGCGAGGAATCCCAGCACCGGCAAGGCATATACCAATTGACCGCCGAATCCGGAACATTCCGTTGGTCCGTTTGGAGCATTGACGCCCCTCTGCGCCGATCCTTTACTCGACTGTGCTCGGCCGCATACCCACCGTGAGCGGCCGGGCGCGTTCCCTCTCCCCGCACCCATCGTCCTGCCTTCATGGAAGGAAGACCTCGATGCCCCATCGCGGACTCACCACGGGCTTGGCGGCCGCCGCCGGTCTCGCCATGTCCCTCGCGTTGCCGGCCGTCCCGGCGAGCGCGGCTTCCGAAGCCCAGCCCGCGTCCCCCGACGCGGCCGCCGCTCGCGCGGCCGACCAGGCGGTCGCCTCCGGGCTCGGCCGGCTCAGCCGCGGCCCGGCGGAGGCGTTCCGGCGCGTCGGCCAGACCGCGGGCGACGCCGGACTCTTCTACAGCGCCTACGAGCGCACCTACCAAGGCCTGCGGGTCGTCGGCGGGGACGCGGTCGTCGTCGCGGACGGAGCCGGGAACGTCCGCGACACCAGCGCCGCGGAAACCGCACCCATCGCCGTCGGGACGCAGGCAGAGCTCGACGCCGCGAAGGCCGCTTCCACCGCACGCGCCCAACTGCCCACTGTGGACAGTGTGAGCGCACCCGAAAAGGTGGTGCTGGCCGGGGCGAATCCGAAACTGGCCTACGAGGTCGTCGTCACCGGGCGCACCGCCGCGGCGCCGAGCAGGCTGCACGTGTTCGTCGACGCCGCCACCGGCGCGGTGCTCGACCAGCGGGACGACATCAAGACCTTCAGCTCCGGAGCCAAGTCCCAGGCCGGTCCGAACGCGGTGAACGCGGCGGGCACCGGCAACAGCTACTACGTCGGCACCGTCTCCATCGACACCACCGGTTCCGGCAGTTCGTACTCGATGCGCGACCCCGGCCGCCCGGGCATCAGCTGCGGCCGCGAGGGCGGGTCTGTCTACAGCGGACCGGACAACAGCTGGGGCAACGGCTCGGGCACGAACCTCGAAACCGGCTGCGTCGACACTCTCTTCAGCGTCCAGACCGAGTGGAAGATGCTGAAGGACTGGCTGGGCCGCAACGGCATCAACGGCAGCGGACGCGGTTATCCGGCATCCGTCGGCCTCAACGACGTCAACGCCTACTGGGACGGCTCGTCGACGCACTTCGGGCACTCGCAGGACAACCAGCGCCAGGCCACGTCGATGGACGTCGTCGGCCACGAGTTCGGGCACGGCATCTTCCAGACCACCCCGGGCGGCGCGGGTTCCGGCAACGAGAACGGCGGCTTGAACGAGTCGACCGGCGACATCTTCGGCGCGATGACCGAAGCGTATGCGAACAACGCGAAGGACCGGCCGGACTACGAGGTCGGCGAGGGCGTGAACCTGGTCGGCCAGGGCCCGATCCGCTACATGTACAACCCGTCGAAGGCCGGCGACCCGAACTGCTACTCGTCGTCGATCCCGAGCACCGAGGTGCACGCGGCGGCCGGTCCGCAGAACCACTGGTTCTATCTGCTCGCCGAGGGTTCGAACCCGGGCGGCGGCAAGCCCGCCAGCCCGACCTGCAACAACAGCAGCGTCACCGGTGTCGGCATCCAGAAGGCCGCCAAGATCTTCTACAACGGCCTGCTGAAGAAGACCTCGTCGTGGAACCACAAGGCGGCCCGCAAGGCGACTCTCCAGGCCGCGATCGCGCTCTACCCGGGCAGCTGCACCGAGTTCAACGCCACCAAGGCAGCCTGGAACGCCGTCTCCGTTCCCGCGGTGTCCGGCGAGCCGACCTGCACGACGCGCGCCGCGCGCTGACCTGACGCGGCCGGGTCCCGCTCGCCGCCGCGCGGCGGGACCCGGCCCGCCCGGCCCCTCCCCCGGAAACACCCGCTCCCCCAACCCCAACCGAAGGAACGCACCGTCATGAAGTGGAAGACAAGACTCGGCGCCGGGGTCACCGCCCTGGTGGCGGTACTGGGCGTCGTCAGCGTGCCCGCGGCCACCGCCGCGCCCGCCTCGGCGCTCGCGGCCCCGGACATCTCGCTGGCCAACATCAAGACCCATCTCAACCAGTTCCAGGCGATCGCCCGCAACAACGGCGGCACGCGCTCGCCGCGCGGCGGCGGTTACGCCGCGTCGGTGTCCTATGTGGAGAACCTGCTCAAGAACGCGGGCTACACCACGAAGCGGCAGACCTGCACGAGCTGCACCGGCCGCTCGCAGAACCTGATCGCGGAATGGCCGCAGGGCGACGCGAACCAGGTCCTGATGCTCGGCGCGCACCTCGACTCGGTGAGCGCCGGCCCCGGCATCAACGACAACGGTTCCGGCAGCGCGTCGATCCTCGAGGTCGCGCTGACGCTGGCCCGCACCAACCCGGCGATGGCCAAGCGCGTCCGGTTCGCGTGGTGGGCCGACGAGGAGTCCGGCATGGTCGGCTCGCGGTACTACGTGAGCACGCTGTCGAGCACCGAGCGCGCGAAGATCACGACCTACCTCAACTTCGACATGATCGGTTCGAAGAACTGGGGCTACTTCGTCTACGACGACGTCGCTTCGGTCAAGGCCGTCTTCGACGAGTACTTCGCCTCCATCAACATCGAGACCGAGGGCGACACCGAAGGCGACGGACGGTCCGACCACGCGTCGTTCAAGCGCGCGGGCATCCCGGTCGGCGGCCTCGCGACGGGCGCCGGCGACATCAAGAGCTACGAACAGGCCGAGAAGTGGGGCGGCACGCCGGGCGCGGCGTTCGACAACTGCTACCACCGCGCCTGCGACACGACGTCGAACATCCCGGACACGCCGCTGGAGAAGAACTCCGACGCGATCGGGTACGCGGTGTGGAAGCTGGCGGTCGCCGCGCCCGTCGCGGTCGCGCATCGCTGACACTGAACGCCGGAGCCGGGCAACCGCTCCGGGCCGCCGCCGCGGAAACTGCGGCGGCGGCCCGGAGCGTCCCCCGGACGGATGCCCGCGATAGTCGGCCGACACGTTCGTCATGACCGGACCGGCTTTCCGGCGCCCGGTTCTCCCGCGAGGATCGGTTCGACCGGGAACGGGCGGTATCCCGCGATTTCGGGCAGGTCGAAATGCTCGAACTCGGCGCGAGGCACGTGCCATCGGACGATGCGGCGAGTCCACCCGTGGTGCGGCTGGGAGAAGACCACCGTGTCGGGGGTTTCCCAGACCGGCGCGGTCGGCGCGGTGTCGCCGAGGTCGCAGGCCGCCGGGAGCGGACAGGCGGTGACCGACCCGGTAGCCAGGTCGAGCAGTTCCGCGGAGGGCGGGTCGTACCGGAACGAATACATCCGCGTGCCGCCCGGCACGAAACGCCAGCGGTAGGGTTCCCTCGCCGCCAGCTGTTCCCCGGACGTGGTGACCACCGCCATTCCCCAGGCTTCTTCGCGCAATTGCGCCCCGGACAACGGGTCGAGCAGATGCATCGGCGACGCGAGGTCCGCCGGTTCGTGACCCGGCGTCCAGCGGGAAGCGACGAAGGGCCCGCCTCCGGAACCGGTGACGAAATAGACCGCCCCGTCGTGGATGCCCAGGACCCTTCGGGTCAGCTCAGGCGATTTCGGCAGGCTCCACGATTCTTCCGTTGTCACGTCGTACAAATGCACCTGGTCCCACGACCGCCTGCCGACGTGAGTCTGCACGCCCGCCAGGTAGCGTCCGTCCGCGCTGCGGACAGGCCCCATGTCCAAGTCCACCGGAAGCTGCCGGGCAGTGCCCGACCAGTCGATCAGCTGTCCTTGCCCGCCGGACGCCGCGACGTAAATTCCGGCCAGGGTCTCGAAAGCGCGGTACCGGTAGTCGCTCTCGACCCGGCCGAGAATCGCGAACTCTCCCGCGTGCCATACGCCGACCGTGCCGTCGCCGGAGACGAACCCGGCTCGCGGCGGAGCACCGGCCACGGTCGGAGGTTCCTCCCGGTGAACGATTGTCACGCGGGGCACCTGCTGCGGCAGCGGCGGGCGGGGAAGCGCCGCGACAGTGTCGTCCTCCCGGCGGATCAGCTTGTCGCTGACCGCATACTCGAGCAACGGCTCGACGGTTTCCTCCGGGACGGCCAGCAAAGCAGCGACATCCTTGACGTGCGCCGGATTCGACCAGGCCGCGATGCTGACGAGGTCGGCCGCGAGCCAGACGTACACGGCCCGCACCGCCGCCGCATCCAACCGGGCGGCCAGGTCCGCCGGGAGGTCGAGGACTTCCGTGGCCCGCCGCGGCGTTCCCGCCGAGTAGCCGCCGGAGCCGTCCGCCACGAGCAGTCCTGCCGCGACCAGCAGGGGAATCGCGTCCCGTCGCGTACGCGGCGGATCGACGCCCAGCTGCGCGCACACAGTGTCCGAGGGCGGCTCGCCGGGCAACGGTTCGTCGAGCCAGCCGTCCCGGCGCGGCATGCCGGCGAGCGTGAAGTACCACGACACTTCGATCAAGTGGTATCCCAATACCTGTTGCCAGCCCGGGTTTTCCGGGTGCAGCGTGGCGCGGGTGCGGTTGAGCCACCGCGGCGGCTCCGGCCGGTCGGGCGCCGGCCAGAACTGGATCAGCCAGACGTCGCCCTCTTCCCCGGGTTCCGCTGGTTTGCGGCAGATCCGGGTGCGGAAAAGGCCTTGCGCGCCCAGGTTCAGTTGGTCGCCGGTGGCACCGCCGGTCAGCAATGCCAGGCTCACGGCCCCGGAACGGCTGTGAAACGGCGACTCGACAACGTCTTCCCATTCCTCGAGCCGCAGTTCCGGCGGCCCGTCGTGGGCCTCGCAGCGCACTGCTTGCCAGGGGTCGTTGGCGGTGCAGTGCAGCCAGCCGTCGCCTGCTGTCGCGACCGTGCCGGACAACGCGTTCGTCGCGCTTTCGCCAAGCAGGTCGTTGCCCAGCACGGGCACACTGCTGTCGCGGTATACGTCTCGAAGCACAATGGTGCCGTAGTCGGGCAGGTACTCGTCCTCCTCGGAGAACCCCAGTAGCGTCATGCCCAGCAAGGTAGCGGCGAGGTCTGACAATTTTCGCGGACGCCGGTTTTCGGCTGGGCCGAAGGCGCAAAGTCCGATGTGGTCAGCGGCGTGGACGACCACGTCATTCGTGGGAAATCAGCGAGCAGAGAACGGAATCCGGATGATGCCGGGTTCCTCAGCCCAGCAACCGGCGAAGGAAATCGCGGCAAACCTCGGGCAGAAACTGGCCCGCCTCGATGGCCGCGTCGACGTCGCCGTCCAGCATTCCCCCAGGCCAGCAGCCGGTGCCGGGCCAAGTCTTCCGCGTCCGTCACGTGCCCCTTGGGCCGATCTGCACGATCTGGTCGATCTCGGCGGCGTGCTCGTCCCACAGCCGGATCAGCGAATCGGATCCGGTCGCCCGCACCAGCGCCCGGTGCGACGGTTTTCTCCAGCCCGTCCAGTGCCTTCCGCACGGTCGCCTGCCCCTTGGCGGACACGCCGCGCCGCCGAGCCAGTCGCAGCGCTCCGATTTCCAGGACCGCCCGGACCAGATCGATGTCGGTGAGCGAACGCTGCACCTCCCGCGACTGCGCGGCGACGTCCTTTCGGTCACGAACGCGCCCCGGTCGGCCTGGATCTCCACCAGGCCCAGCGAACTCAGCATCCCCAGCGTCGCCTTCGGTTACGAGAAGTCCGGTCTCGCGCCGGGAGATGTCGCCGACTTGCTCGTGCTGCCGGGTGAACCGTGGTGCTTTCCCCTCCGCGCAGCTTGGCAATGAAGCGGGGCAGGATCGTCGCGCACGACGGGGCGCTCACGCAGATTCCGTCGCTGATCGGATGACCCGAACTCAGTAGAAGCCGTCCCGTTTCACCGGCACGGGCCTCGGGTCGTACCCGAGGTCCGCGCTGATCGCTGCCGCGGTTTCGAGCAGCACCGGGACGGTTTCCTTGCGCAGCCGCTCCGGCGCGAGCCGTCCGGCGGCTGTCGACGAGGCGAGCGCCGCGACGACCGCTCCGGTGCGGTCGCGCACCGGGGCCGACGCGGACAGCAGGCCCTCCTCCAGCTCACCGTCCACAATAGACAGACCAGCGTCGCGCACCGCGGAGAGCGCGGTCCGCAGCTCCGCCGGATCGGTGACAGTGCGCGCGGTGTACGAGCGCAGCGGGGCTTCCTCCAGGTAGCGGGTGATCCGCTCCGGGCCCGCCCACGCGAGCAGCACCCGGCCCATCGACGTCGCGTGCGCGGGCAGCCGGGTGCCGACCGCGACGTTGATGCTCATGATCCGCCGCACCGGCACGCGGGCGACGTAGACCGCCTCGTTGCCGTCCAGTTCGGCCAGCGACGCGGACTCCCCGGTCGTCTCCGCCAGCCGCAGCAGGTGCGGATGCGCCAGGTCGATCATCGCGCGGGTCGCCGTGTAGTGCTGGCCGATGGTCAGCACGCGCGGGGTCAGCGACCAGCGCGGCCCGTCACTGGTCACGTAGCCCATCCGCTGCAGGGTCAGCAGCAGGCGGCGCACCGCGGGCCGCGACAGGTTCGTCGCGGTCGCCAGTTCGGTGAGCGTGGGGTTGGTGCGCTCCTCGTCGAAGGCGAGCAGCACGGCGAAGCCGCGCTCCAGGCTCTGCACGAAGTCGCGCTCGTTTCCGGCTGCCGTCACGCTCCGCAGTATTTCACCCGCTCCGGTATCGCCCTTGACCTCCGTCGCCTCCTGATGCATCCTTCCACTCACTGCACGCATAGCGTTCACTTTGTACGCATAGCGTACATCGCACGAGGAGGTGCGAGATGACGGTTCCGTCCCGCGAACTGCGCGACGCGTTCGGCAGGTTCGCCACCGGCGTCACCGTGGTGACCTGCCGCAGCGACCAGGGGACCCCGCACGGGGCGACGGTCAACGCGTTCACCGCGGTCTCGCTCGAACCCGCGTTGTGCCAGGTCACGCTGACCCGGCAGTCCAAGGCCTGCAGTTACCTCGACGGCGCCGCGTTCGCCGTCAACGTGCTCGGCGCCGACCAGGCGGACACCGCCTGGCACTTCGCCGGACGTCCGGCCGATCCCGGACCCGAATGGGCCGAAGGGCCGGTCGCACCGGTCCTCGTCGGCTCCGCCGCGGTGTACTCGTGCCGCCCGTGGCGCACCTACGACGGCGGCGACCACCTGATCGTGGTCGGCGAGGTCGTCGACGTCGCTGTCGAAAACCGGCAGCCGCTGCTGTTCTACGCCGGCGCGTTCCGCGAACTCGGCCCCCGCGAGACCGGCACCCACTGGGGCGGCTCGCTCGACTGCCCCGAGGCGGGCTGGTTCGGCGCCTCGACCACGTTCACCCCGCTGCGCCCGCACGCCGCCTGACCGCCACCCGAAAGGACATCGCCATGACCATCCAGCAGGACCGCTCCGCGGCCGCCGCCCCCACCGCCTCCGCGCCGATGACCGGCGACGAGTACATCCAGTCCATTCAGGACGGACGCGAGGTGTGGATCTACGGCGAGCGCGTCAAGGACGTCACCACCCACCCCGCCTTCCGCAACCCGGTCCGGATGACCGCCCGGCTGTACGACGCGCTGCACTCGCCCGAGACGCGCGACGCGCTGACCGTGCCGACCGACACCGGCAACGGCGGGGTCACCCACCCGTTCTTCCGCAGCCCGCACACCGTCGACGACCTGCTCGCCGACCGCCGCGCGATCGAAACCTGGTCCCGGATGACCTACGGCTGGATGGGCCGCAGCCCGGACTACAAGGCCAGCTTCCTCGGCACGCTCGGCGCGAACTCCGACTTCTACGCGCCGTTCGAAGACAACGCGAAGCGCTGGTACAAGGAATCGCAGGAGAAGGTCCTGTACTGGAACCACGCGATCATCAACCCGCCGGTCGACCGGAACCTGCCGCCGGACGAGGTCGGCGACGTGTTCATGAAGGTGGAGAAGGAAACCGACGCGGGCCTGATCGTGTCCGGGGCGAAGGTCGTGGCGACCGGTTCGGCCATCACGAACTACAACTTCATCGCCCACTACGGGCTGCCGATCAAGAAGAAGGAGTTCGCGCTCATCTGCACGGTGCCGATGGACGCGCCGGGCGTGAAACTCATCTGCCGCACCTCCTACACGCAGCAGGCGGCGGTGATGGGCAGCCCGTTCGACTACCCGCTGTCCTCCCGGATGGACGAGAACGACACCATTTTCGTGTTCGACAAAGTCCTCGTGCCGTGGGAGAACGTGTTCCTCTACGGCGACATCGAGAAGATCAACGGGTTCTTCCCCGTCTCCGGCTTCATCCCGCGCTTCACCTTCCACGGCTGCATCCGGCTCGCCACCAAAATCGACTTCATCGCCGGACTCCTGCTCAAGGCGCTGGAGATCACCGGCAGCAAGGACTTCCGCGGCGTGCAGACCCGCGTCGGCGAGGTCGTCGGATGGCGCAACACCTTCTTCGCGCTCGCCGACGCGATGGCGCGCAACCCCGACGAATGGACCAACGGGGCGCTGCTGCCCAAGCTCGACTACGGCCTGACCTACCGGATGCTGATGATCCAGGCCTACCCCCGGATCAAGGAGATCATCGAATCCGACGTGGCCAGCGGCCTGATCTACCTCAACTCGCACTCCATCGACTTCAAAACCCCCGAAGTCCGGCCGTACCTGGACAAGTACGTGCGCGGCTCCAACGGCTACGAAGCCGTCGACCGGGTCAAGGTCATGAAAGCCCTCTGGGACGCCGTCGGCTCGGAGTTCGGCGGACGGCACGAACTCTACGAACGCAACTACTCCGGCAACCACGAAAACGTCAAGGCGGAACTGCTCTTCGCCGCCGAGGCCCAGGGCACCACCGAGTCGATGAAGGGCCTGGCCGAGCAGTGCCTCGCCGAATACGACCTCGACGGCTGGACCGTGCCGGACCTCATCGGCAACGACGACGTCTCGTTCCTCAAGAAGCGGGGCTCTTGATCCGCCGCGGCGCCCTCGCGTCCCCGGGGGCGCCGCGGTTCCCAGCGCTGCCCGAACGCGGGAGGTTCGCGTGAGCACGGTTTTCTGGCACGGCACCGCGGAGGTGCCGGACGGCTGGGGCCCGTCCGTCGTCGCGCTCGGCGTTTTCGACGGACTGCACCGCGGCCACCAACGGGTTCTGGACCACGCGGTGCGCCTGGGCCGCGAGCGCGGAGCGCCGGTGGTCCTCACGACGTTCGACCCGCATCCGGCGACCATCGCCGGACGGCCGCGCGACACGACACCGGTGGCGACGGTGGAACACCGAGCCGAGCTGGCCCGTCGGCACGGAGCCGACCAGGTGCTCGTCCTCCCGTTCACCGAATGCCTCGCGCGGACGTCCGCCGAGGATTTCGTCGACGGCGTGCTGAGGCGCACCCTCGACGCCACCGCAGTGGTCACCGGCAGCAACTTCCGCTTCGGCCACCGAGGCGCCGGGGACACCGCCCTCCTGCGGAAGCTCGGGCCTGTCTCCGGTTTCACCGCGCATGCCCTCGACCTGCTTCCCGGCTGTTCCTCGACGCTGGTCCGCACGCTGGTCACGGCGGGCGATCTCGTTGGCGCCGCGGCGATTCTCGGCCGACCGCATCGCGTGCACGGGACGGTCGACGGCGAAATCGTCACGCCGTGCACGACGTTGCTGCCGCCGCCGGGCAAATACTGGGCGCGCACCCCGCATGGCGACCGGACCGTCGAGGTGGAGGCCGGGCTGTTGCTCGCGGACCTGCCGGACGGGCCGACCGCGGTGGATCTCGTCGACGCTAGGTGATTCTCAGCCCAGTCGGGGGAAGAGGGCGCGGGCGCTTCCGGAGTCGATCGCCCGGCTCTGTTCAGCGGTCAATCCGCTGTCCGCGTCCAGGATCTCCGTGAACCGAGCACCCACTTCCGGTGGCGCATAAGGAAAGTCACTGCCGTAAAGAATCCGCGCGGGGTCAGCGAACCGAGCCAGCGCACCAAACGCGTACTCGCCTGACGACAACGCCGTATCCCAGTAGAAACCGCGGAACCGTGCCAGAAAGTCCTCCGCGGCAGGCCCGCCCGGCTCCAGTGAGGCCTGGATCTGGCAGAACCGCAACGCCGCGAAGGGCACGAACCCGCCAGCGTGCGCGAGGATGATCCGCACGTTCGGGTACCGCTCGGTGATGCCGTGGAACACCATGTGCACCGCGTTGCGGGTGGTGTCGAACGGATAGTCCACCAGCGGCCCCGGGATCCCCGGAAGCAGCGGCACGAGCGGGTGCGCGGGATGGATGAAGACCACCGCGCGCTGCCGGTCGAGTGCCGCCCAGAGCGGGGCGTACCGGTCGTCGCCCAGGTAGACGCCGTCGTAGTTGGAGAGCAGGACCACGCCGTCGGCTCGGAGCGCGGCGAACGCGTGGTCGACCTCCGCGACCGCGCCTTCGACGTCGGGCAGCGGGACCGTGGCGAACAAGCCGAACCGGTCCGGGCGGTCGCGCACCAGTTCGGCGGTGTATTCGTTGACGCGGCGGGCCGTCTCGCGACGCGCCGAGCCGGTCCAGCCCGTCACGCCGGGGGCGGTGAGCGACAGTACGCTCGTGGCGATGCCGTTGGCGTCCATGAACTTCAGGTGGTCGTCCGGCGTCCACGGCGGCAGCGTCCAGCCCGACGGGTCGCCGCCGTGCTGTGCGAGGGCCTCGCCCCAGAACGGAGGGACCAGGTGGGTGTGGACGTCGATGCGTTCGCGGTCGATCATGCCTCCACCGTGCGCCCGCGGCAGCCGGCGCGGGAGGGGGAGAATCCGATCCCCCTCCCCCGGCGGCGGAGCCGGAGCCCGCGCTGATGGCGCGCGACCCCCGGCTCGCCCAGCTCGGTGCCTTCCTGCACGCCCGCCGCGACGAGGCCCCGCCGCCCGCCTCCACCGGAACCGGGCGTCGGCAGGTGCCTGGTCTCCGGCGCGGCGAGGTCGCGGCGCTGGCGTTCGTCAGCGACGAGTACTACACGCGGATCGAGCAGGGCCGGGTCATGCCGAGCGCCGACGTGGTCCGCCGCATCGCCGACGCGCTCGGGCTCGACGGCGACCAGACGCGGTACGCACTCGATCTCGTCGTCGCCGGCGAAGCCCCTCCACCGAACCCCGAGCCGAGCGATCCGCTGCGCCGGCTGGTCGACCGGATGGGCGAGGTGCCCGCGATCCTCGTCGGACCGGCGACGTCGGTCCTGGCCTGGAACGCCGCCGCCGCGCGGCTGCTGACCGATTTCGGCGCGGTCCCGCCGGAGCGCCGCCGGTACGTGCAGATGCTGTTCACCGATCCGGTCCTCCAGAGCCGGTTCGCGGACCTGGAAGCGATGCGGCGCACCGTGATCGGCATCGTGCGCGCGAGCACCCCGGCCGGAGCGCCGACCGGCGGCTGGATCGACGAACTGCTGCGCACGGACCCCGGGTTCGCCGCGCTCTGGGAACGCAACGACGTCGTCCGGCCGCACACGCACCTGCGGGTGCGGCTGCGGCGGCCGGACGGGGTCGGGGAAACGCTGGACCAGGTGGTGCTGCAGGTCGTCGACGATCCGCATCAGCGGCTCATCGCGTTCGTCCCGGCCGGCTAGCGCGACCCTCCGCAGCCGGGCGGAACGCAGTCGTCGGGACGGTTGCCGCCGATGGTGTCGTGGTCCAGCTGCACCGTGTTGCCGGAGCCGAGGTGGATGCCGCCGCCCCTGGCCGCGGTGTTCCCGGTGACGACGCTGTCGGCGAGAACGTGCGCCGCGGTGTCGTGGACGCTGGAGACCGCGATGCCGCCGCCGTTTCCGCCTGCAAGGTTGCCGGTGATCTTCGCTCCGGTGATCCGGAAGTGCGCGACCGGCTGCTTCCGCGTGCTGTGCAGGCCGACTCCGCCGCCGTCTCGGCCGCTGCGGTTGCGGGCGAGACGGCCGCCGGTGACGGTCAGGTCGCCGGTGTGGTCGTAGATCCCGCCGCCGGAGCCGGGAGTTCCGGGCCGGACGGTGCCGGGCGAGCCGGTGCGATTGTCGGTGATCGTGGTGTCGGCGAGGGTCGCCGTGCCCGAGCCGGTCCAGAGTCCGCCGCCGTCGCCCGCGTTTCCGTCGTACCCGCGCGCGGTCCCGGAACCGCCAGTACCCGCGCCGCCGGAACTGTTGCGGCACAACATGCTGTGCGTGAACGTCGCGGTGCCCGCGACGTAGGCGCCGCCGCCGTTTCCGCCGGGGCCGCCATGACCGGCGGATCCGCTGGGAGAGCTGCCGACCGGTCCGCCGGTCCCGCCGTCGCCCGCGGTGTTGTCGCACACTGCGCTATCGGTGCCGGTGGTGCGCTGGGTGCTCCAGATCCCGCCGCCGTAGCCGCCGTGCGCCCAGCTGTCCCCCTCGGCGCCGGGAGCCGCCGAACTGTCTCCGCCGTTCCCGGTCCGGTTTCCGCCGACCGAACTGCGCTCGACCGTCAAGGTGCCTTGGCGGACCCCGATTCCGCCGCCATTGCCGCCGGAACCGGCGAAACCGCCCGTGCCGACCCGGGCCCAGGGACCGCCGCTGCCAGTGACGTTGCCAGTGACCGTGCTGTCGGCGATCGACAGCGTGCCGCCCGAACTGAACACGCCGCCCCCGGCGCCGCCGTCGGTTGCGGGCGGGCCGTCTCCGGTGGAATTGCCGCGGATCGTCACCCGGGTCAGGACCAGTGCGCCGGTATTGAGAATGCCGCCGCCGTCCTCGCCCGGCGCGGTGTGGCCGCCGGTGACCGACAGATCGAGAATCGACACCCCGGCCGCGTCGGTGCGCAGAATCCGGAACGGCGCGGCCGTCTGCGTGCGAGCGAGGGTGGCGTGATGGCCGTTGACGGTCGTGGCGGCGGAGATCGCGGGCAATGCCTCAGTGAGCTGATAGGTGCAGCCTTCCGTCAGGTCGATCGAACTGCCCGGATGGGCGTTGGCAGCGCTGACGGCGGCGACGAGACTCGCCTCGTCGCACGGGACCGGCGCGACGGCCGTCCCGGGCACCGCCAGCGCACCGGCCGCGAGCACACTCGAACCCAGCAATGACACAGAACGCACCAGCACGACTCATCCCCTTTTCCCGCGAAGACCGGCCGGCGTCGAGTTCACCACGAAAGGAGACAACCGAAAGCCATGCCGCGAAGAATTGGGCCGAGTGGCGCAGGAAAACCGTCCTGATCGCCCTCGAATTTCCATTGTTCGCGATCAGGTTTGCTAATAACGCTGGCCGCGGTCCCCCGGAGCGGTCAACGACCACAGGGCGGTTTCGTCAACCGGGATGGCGGCAATGCCGTCGTCGCCCCACAGTGCGCCTTCGTCGCAGTCCGCCCACAGCAGTTTGGTCCGCCAATGCAGTGCGGCCTCGTAAGTGATGCCCATCGCGCCGTGCAGCTGATGCGCGGTTTGCGCGATCCGCGGGGCGACCTCCGCCGCGACCGCGCGGGCGGTGGCCAGCGCGAAGGCGAGCGCGGCCTCGTCGCCGAAGAGGCGGAGCCTGACTTCGTGCGTAACCGTTTCCAATTGCCGGACATCGACTTTCAGCTGGCCGAGCGTGGTCCGCACCGCGGGAATGGCGGCCAACGGCTTGCCGAACTGCACGCGTTCGGTGACATACCGGCGGGCTTCGGCGAACGCGCCCTGGGCCGCGCCGAGCATTTCCTGGCAGCGGAGGATTTCCGACAACGCGGCGACCCGCAACGGGATCTCCGGCGACGAAGAGACAGAATACGGCCGGCCCGCGAAATCTCGCCCGGCCTCAGCGGGCGCGCCGTCCGCACCGACGAGGACGTCCGCGATCGGCGCCCAGATTCCCTGTGCCGCGGGATGCCCGGCAATGGCGTCCTCTGTGGACAGTGGCACCTCGGCCGCGGCGCGGGCGACCAGCGTCTGGCGGAGCGGGAGCGCGATCCCGCCGCGGGCGAGGGCGGTGACCGCGCCGCACGCCGCGTCGAGGAGTTCTCGCTGGTCCGGGAAGTCGTCCAGGATGGCGGTCCAGCCGAGCCCGGTCGCGATCCGCCAGTGCTCGCGGAGGTCGCCGGGCCGGTCCCAGTCCGCGATCACCTCGGTGACCGAGACGTCGAGGTCGGTTTCCAGAGAGTGCGTTGTCATCGGTTGTCCTTGGCGATCATCGACAGCATGACGGGGGCCGCGCCGCCCCGGAGGCCGGAGGCGGGTGCGGCGGCGAGGGCTTGGTCGTAGAGCGCGCGGACCTCCGGCGCCGCGCGCGGCATCAGCGGCCGCGCCCACTCGATGACGCCCAGTTCGAAGTGGTGGCCGAGATATTTGCTCGTCGCGGCGGGCACGACCGGGGAGCCGCCGGCGTCGAGCACCTGCGCCGTTTCCAGCACCCAGGCGCGCAGGATCTGCAACCGCGCCGCCAATGCGCGCAGCCCGCGCCGCGCAGTGTCGTCCGCCAGCCCCGCGGCAAGTACCGCCGACAACAGCGGATACGTCGAGAGGAACCGCTCCGGACCGCCCCGTTCGAAAGCGAGCTGCCCGACGACCTGCCGCCAGCCCTCGCCGACGCGGCCGATCACCCACCGGTCCGGAACGGCCACCTCGTCGAGGACGACCTCGTTGAAGTGGTGTTCGCCGCGCAGGTCCAGGATCGGCGTGACGGTGATCCCCGGGGAGTCCAGCGCGACGACGAACTCCGTCAACCCGTCGTGGCGGTCGGCTTCGCGCGAGGTGCGGGCCAGCACGTAGAGATGGCTTGCCCGGTGCGCGCCGCTGGTCCAGATTTTGCGCCCGGTGATGCGCCAGCCGTCGCCGTCGCGGACGGCGGACGTGCGCAGCGAAGCGAGGTCCGAACCGGCGTCCGGTTCGCTCATCCCGAGCGCGAACGTGCACTCCGCGCGCGCCAGCGGCGGGCAGAATTCCTCCTGCAGCTCCGGGCTGCCGTGCCGGAGCAGGGTCGGGCCGATCTGCCGTTCCCCCACCCAGTGCGCGGCCAGCGGAGCACCGGCGCGCAGCAGTTCCTCGGTGACGGCCAGCCGGTCGACGGCCGTTCCGCCACCGCCGCCGAGACGTTCCGGCCAGGAGACGGCCAGCAGCCCGGCCGCGCCGAGTTCGCGGCTGAAGTCCAGGTCGTACGAGCCCGCCCAGGAATCGCAGCGCGGCGTGAACGGGTGGGCGGCGAGGAAATCCCGCACCCGGCGGCGGAGATCTTCGGTCATCTGGCTCACTCCCCGGTGTAGCGCGCCGGCCGGTCGCCGGCGAACGCGGCGAGCGCTTCGGCGGAGTCGGCGGTCGACTGGACGACGGCTTGGTGCGAGGCGATCAGATCCAGCGAGGTCCGCAGATCCGCGTGCTCGCCCGCCCGGACCGCGCGTTTGATCAGCTCGACCGCGACCGGCGGCCGCGCCGCCAGCGTCCCGGCGAACTCCCGGGCCCGCACGGCCAGCCGGTCGTGCGGGCAGGTCTCGTCCGCCAGGCCCCAGGCCAGCGCCTGGTCCGCGCCGACGAACTCGCCGGTCCACAGCAGCCGCAGCGCGCGCGACCGGCCCACGATCCGCGGCAGGTAATGGCAGCCGCCGTCGCCGGGCACGAGGCCGACCCGCACGTACCCCTCCGAAAACCGGGCGCGCTCGGAGACGATCCGGTAGTCGCACATCAGGGCCATGTCCATGCCCGCGCCGACCGCCGCCCCGTTGACCGCGGCGATCAGCGGTTTGGCGAGGTCTTCCGCGGCCATGGCGACCGGGTGCACGTGCTCGGTCATCAGCCGCCTGCTGCCCAGCGGGGTGCGCGACTGGCCGAGGTCGGCGAGATCGGCTCCTGCGCAGAAAGCGTCGCCGGTGCCGGTGACGACGACCGCGCGGACCTGGTCGTCCGCTTGGAAAGCCCGGTACGCCTCGGCCCAGGCACGCAGCATGTCGCCGGTGAAGGCGTTTTTCTGCCGCGGCCGGTCGAGGACGATCCAGCCGACGTGGTCTTCGACGCGGACGTCGAGACCGGGGGTGGAAGTCATCGCGACTCCTTCCTGAGGGAGAAACGGGTTGCCGCCCAGACCGGGCTTCGGCGTTCGAGAAAGGACGCGATCCCCTCCCTTGCCTCGGCACCGGCGCCGAGGCGCCCGGCGAGCGCGGCCAGTTCGCTCGCGTGGGCGCCGAAGAATTGCCGCGCGGCTGTCGTGGTGAGGTGTTTGGCGGCGGCGAGTGCCCCGGGTGCGGCGGCGCGCAGTCCGGCGAGCACTGGTTCGAGCGCCTCGTCGACGTCGTCCGCGGCCAGCGTGATCAGTCCGATCCGGGCGGCCTCGGCGGCGTCGAAGCGTTCTCCGGTGAGGTAGTAGCGAGAGGCGGCCCGCGAATCCACGCGCGGGAGCACGGCAGTCGACAGGACGGCCGGGGCGAGCCCGATGCGCACCTCGGTGAACGCGAAGCTCGCGGCCGGGCTGGCGACGACGATGTCGCAGGCGCCGAGCAGCCCGAGCCCTCCTGCCCTGGCATGCCCGGTCACGCGAGCGACCACGGGTTTCGGCATTTCGACGACCATGCGCAGCAGGTTCGTCAGCTGCTCGGCGGTGAGCCCGGTGCCCGCGCGGGCTTCGGCCAGGTCGATCCCCGAGCAGAACGTCTCGCCGGTGTGCGTGAGCAGCACCGCACGGACGGCCGGATCCTCGGCGGCTCGGCTCAGCTGCGCGGTGAGTTCGCCGGCCAGCCGGACCGACAGCGCGTTGCGGTTGTGCGGAGAGTCGAGGACCACGGCGGCGATTCCGTCTTCGTCGGTCCGCTTCATGCGGCACTGACGCTTTTCACGGAGAACGCGGGCAGCCGCCGCTGGTCTCGTTCGGGATTGATCAGCACAGTGCCCACGGCCGCGCCCGCCAGCAACAGCGCGCCGCACACGCCGAATCCCGCCGCATAGCCGTTTTCCGCGGTGAGGAAACCGCCCATCACCAACGGCGCGAACACTCCGGCGGAGGTGGCGACAGCGGTCGTCGCGGCGGTCACGGCGAGGCGGCGCTCCGGCGGGACCAGCTCTCCGATGAGCAGCCACACCATCGGATAGAACGCGCTCGGCAGCCCGAACGCGACCGTCATCAACACGATCGCCATGACCTTTTCCGTGTGCGGAAAGAGAATCATCGCGGCGCCGGAGAGCGCGAGCAGCGCCATCCCGGGCAGACAGTACGCGCGGCGGCTGCCCGCTCCCCCGCGCCGGAACCGCGTGGAGACAGCACCCATCACCACGATCACGACGGTCGCGAACAACGACGGCAACGCGGAGAGGGTGCCTGCCTGCTGATGCCCGATCCCGAGCCCGGCGGACAGGTAGCGGGGCAGGAAACCCAGCGCGGTGGTGGTCGCCCAGAAGGCGACGAACCCGGTGAGGATCGCGCCGAGCACCGTTCCGGACCGGAAAAACACGCGGTACGGCACCGGTTCGCGGCGCACGCCGGACGGTACGGCGGATTTGGCGTACGGGCCGTCGTTCGCGAACAACAGCCACGCCGCGGCCCACAGCACGGAAAGCGCGAACAGCACGCCGAACGCGGTCCGGTAGCCGAAGTCCGCGATGATCCAGCTGAGCAGCGGCGCGCTCGCCACGACGCCGAGCGTCGGTCCGATGTGGACCAACGCGTTGGGCAGCGCACGATCGCGCGTGGGGAACCAGCCGTAGACGGTGTGCGTCGCCGCGGGCACCGCGGGCCCTTCCGCCGCGCCGAGCGCGATCCGCGACGCGACCAAGGCGCCGAAGCCGAGTCCGGCCGCCATGGGCAGCGCGGTCAGGCCCCAGACCAGGGCGAGCACGGCCATGACCCGCGTCGTGCGGCGTTTCGCGGCGGCGAACCCGACGACGATGCCGGAAACGCTGAACAGGAAATAGAAACTGGACTGGACGAAGGCGTACTGCTCCTCGCCGAGTCCGAGGTCTTTCATGATCGGCTCGGCGGCGAGGCCGACGACGGTCTTGTCCGCGTAGTTGAGCAGCAGGAACAGCAGCACGAGGGCGGTGACGGTCCACGCCCGCCCGGGACGCGGGGCGAGGGGTTCGGATGGCGCCATGGGTTCTCCTCGGAACGACGACGTTGTCGTGGGGACGGTTGGGGTCAGCCGAGGCGGGCCGGGTCGAAGCCCGCTTCGGCCAGCACCTCGGCGGTGTCCGCGCCGACCGGCGGGAACTGCCGGTAGATCCCGGGCGGCGTGCGGGAGTAGCGGACCGGCGGGGCCACGAGACGACAGGCGCCCTCGGTCGGGTGCTGGACTGTCCGGACGAGACCGCCTTGCCGGGCGTAGTCGCTCTCGGCCGCTTCCTGGAGGCTGTACACGGGATGCGCGGGGATGCTGACGCGGTCGCAGAATTCCTGCCACTGGGCGGAAGTGAACTGCGGGGTGAGTTCGCGGACCTGGCCGTACAACTCGTCGGCATGCGCGACGCGGGCCGGCATGGTCGCGAAGCGCGGGTCGGCGGAAAGCTCGGGACGGCCCGCGCGGGCGAAGAAATCGCGCCAGTTGCGGTCGTTGTACGGCAGGATGCACATCCACCCGTCCGCCGTGCGGCACGCCCGGCGCTGCTTGCTCAGGACACGCGGATAGCCGTAACCCGGTTCCTCGGTCGGGTCCAGCGAGGCTCCGGCGAGATGCTCCACGAGGTTGAACGCGATCATCGTGTCCGCCATCGGGACCTCGACGTGCTGGCCCTCGCCGGTCTGGTCGCGATGGCGCAGCGCGGCCAGCACGGACTGGACGATGAACAGGCCGCACACCTTGTCCGCCAGCACCGTCGGCACGTAATAGGCCTCGCCGGTGGCCTGCTCGTTCAACCAGACCAGCCCGGAGGCGGCCTGGAGGATGTCGTCGTAGGCGGCGTTGTCGCCGAGCTCCGAATCGCTCCGGAACCCTTGCGCGTTCACGTAGACGAGCCCGGGGTGCCCGGCCGCCAGGTCGGCGTAGGCCAGTCCGAGCCTGCCCAGCGCGCCCGGGCGGATGTTGGTGACGAACGCGTCCGCGGTGCCCAGCAACGCGAGCAGCGCGTCGCGCCCGGGCCCGGTTTTCAGGTCGAGGCACACGCTGCGCTTGTTGCGGTTGAAGTTCAGCGCCGCACCCGCCATCCCGGGGTGCCGGCGCGGCTCGAAGTGCCGGGTCGGATCCCCGCCCGGAGCCTCGACCTTGACGACGTCCGCGCCGAGGTCGGCCAGCTGCGCGCCCGCGTACGGGCCCATGATCACGGTGGCCAGCTCGACCACCCGCACTCCGGTGAGCGGGCCTCGCGGCTTCCCGTCGTCCACCTCGCCAGGCGCCATCGCCCGCACCTCCTGTTTCCTCGGCAGCTGCGCCCAGTCAAGACGAGGTCATTCATCTACGGCCAATACTTCTTGGCCGGTTATCCATATGCTGTGCCATATGGATCTGACGACTCGCCTGCTGGAGCAGTTCGTCGTGCTGGCCGAGGAGGAGCATTTCGGCCGGGCCGCCGCGCGCCTTTCGATGAGCCAGCCGCCGCTGAGCCAGGCGATCCAGCGCCTCGAACGCGGCCTTGGCGTGCGGCTGCTGGACCGCAGCACCCGCGCCGTGCGGCTGACCGCGGCAGGCTCCGCGTTCGCCCGCGACGCCCGGCATTTGCTCGAGGCGCAGCAGGCCGCCGTCGGCCGCGCGCAGCGGATCGCGAGCGGCACCGAGGGCGAACTGCACCTCGGTTTCATCAGCGGCATCTCCTACACGTTCCTGCCGCGGGTGCTCCGGCTGACGCGGGACCGTTTCCCCGGGCTGCGCCTGCACCTGCACCAGAACACCTCGGCCGAACTGGCGTCGATGGTCCGCTCCGGCAGACTCGACCTCGCCTTCGTGCGCGGCCCGCTCGCCGACCCGGACGGACTCGGCCTGCGCACGGTGGCGACCGAGCGGCTCGCCGTCGCGCTGCCCGCCGGACATCCGCTGGCCGAGCGCACGACCCTGCGGCTGACCGACCTCGCCGGCGAGAGCTTCTCGCTGCCCTCGCTGACCGCGTTGGCCGGCCTCGCCGAACAGGTCGCCGCCGCCTGCCGCGCCGCCGGTTTCGCCCCGCGCGACGGAGCCCGCGCGGACAGCCTTCCCGGCCTGATCAGCCATGTCGCGGCGGGGAGTTGTGTGTGCCTGGTGCCCGAGCAGGTGCCCGCCGGGGCGCTGCCCGGGGTGGTGTTCCGGACGTTGGATCCAGACGGACCGGACGACAATCTGGCGCTGACGGTCGTCGCCGCTACCCGTGCGGGACAACGGGATCCGGCCGTGGAGCGCGTCTTGGCCCTGGCGCGATCCGCCTGACTCCTGCCGCCGGTTGCGGCCGGGACGCGGGTTCGCGCGCCTCAGAACAGCGTCGCGGGCTCCACCGGCGCCGGCTCGGGCAACGCATCCAGATCGGGCGCCAACGCACGCACGTCGTCATGGAACCGGCGGGCGAGCGCCGGCGCTTCGTCGTTGTCGGGAGTGTGCAGGAAAACCGTCGGCGAGCGGCCTTCCCGCAGCCAGCCCGCGACCACCTCGGCCCACGGCTGCCAGCCCTCGACCGTCTCCGCCACCGAGTCCCGGCCCAGATAACGGACGACCGGCCGGTCGGTCAGCGCTCGCGTCCGGCGCGGCAGCCGCGGTTTCTTCGCCCAGGCGTCCTGCTCGGCCTCGCTCGTCGGCGGGCGCTGGAAAAAGACCGTGGTGTCGAACGGCACCCACTCGGCGGCCGCGGTCGCGAGCGTCCCCTCCAGCAGCGACGCCGCGCCGGCGTCAGTGAAGAACCCGGGGTGCCGCACCTCCACGGCGCGCCGCAGGGCGGCGGGCAGACGGCGCAGGAACCGGCCGAGCACGTCGACGTCCGAAGGGCCGAACGAACCGGGCACCTGGGTCCACAGCACGGCCCGCTCGCCGAGGGGTTCGAGCGCGTCCAGGAACGCCCGCATCTCGGTTTCGACCCCGGCGAACCGCCGCTCGTGCGTCACGGTCTTGGGCACTTTGACCACGAACCGGAAGTCGGGACCGGTCTGCTCCGCCCACGTCTCGACGGTGCTCCGGGCCGGGGTCGCGTAGAAGGTGGTGTTGCCTTCGACCGCGTTGCACCAGCCCGCATAGGCCCGCAGGCGCTCCTTGGCAGGCAGCGACGGCGGCAGGAACCGCCCCGGCCACGCCTTGTGCGTCCACATCGCGCAGCCGACATGAAGACGTGCCACTTCTCGTCCGCTCCCCTCGCTCGCGAGGGAAATTACTACCCGGGTGCGGTCATCCGTGGGTCCGGGGCCGGTAGTCGCCGTGCTGCTGCCGGCGCGCGGGCCCCCGGCGGCGGAGCAGGTGCGCGGGCACGTAGTGGCTGACCGGCCGCGACCACTGCTCGTCCGCGGTGACGAGCTGGTAGGTGACCCAGCCGAGCAGCCCGCCGTCCTCGCGGCGCGCCCATTCGAACAGCAGCCCGGGATGCTCGGTCTCGATCCGCAGCCCGGCGCGATCGCGCGGCGCGAGGATCTCCGTGCCGAGCACGAGCAGCTTGCGCACGCCCACCCACACCGGAATCGGCGGATCCACTTTCCGCACCGTCGACGGCCACTCGCTCACCTCTGGCTCACCCGCTCGCTTCCCCGCTCCGGGCCGTCCGCGTTCTCGGCGCCCCGGGACGGGAGTCGAACATGTGTTCGCATCAGGTGTCAAATTGGACTGGACAGCAGCGCGTGAGCAGGCGATTCCGGCATCCGCCGCTCTTGCTGGACGGCCCGGGTTTCGGAGCCGCCGCGGTGTGCGCGACGGCACACGCGCGGGCACCGGGGAAGCGGCCCGGCGGGTTTCCGACAGCGCGGAGCGGGTAAACGGCCCGCATGCGGATCGTGATCACAGGCGCCAGCGGCAACGTCGGCACCGCGCTGCTGCGTGCCCTCGAACCCGGCCACGACCTCGTCGGTGTCGCCCGCCGGGTGCCGGATCGCGCCGCTCAGCCGTACTCGCGCGCGAAGTGGCAGCCGGTGGACATCGGCGCGCCGGGCGCCGACGAAGCGCTGACGGAGATCTTCGCCGGCGCGGACGCAGTCGTGCACCTCGCGTGGGCCATCTCCCCCGCATGGGGCGACCCGCCGATGGCGCGCACCAACGAAGGCGGCACCGCGAACGTCTTGAAGGCCGTCGGCAACGCAGGCGTCGGACAGGTGGTGTGCGCGTCTTCGGCAGCGGCCTACGCGCCGGAGCCGAACGACGAAAAAGTCACCGAGGACTGGCCGTGCCGCGGAATCGCAGCCAGCGCATACAGCCGGGGCAAAGCGGATCTGGAAGACGCACTGGACTTGTTCACGTCCGCGCACCCGGACGTCGCCGTCGCCTGGATGCGCCCGTGCGCGGTCCTGCAACGGCGCGCGGCAGGGGAATTCACCCGGTGGCTGCTCCCGCCCGCGCTGCCGCCCCGCTTGATCGGCGGCCGGTTCTCGCCGGTGCCGCTGTGGCAGGGGCTGCGGCTGCAGGCCGTGCACACCGACGACGTCGCCGAGGCGTTCCGGCTGGCCCTCGCCCAGCGCGCGGTCGGCCCGTTCAACCTCGCCGCCGAGGACGTGCTCGACGCGTCCGCGTTCGCGCACGCGGTCGGCGGCGCCCGGGTCACGGTGCCGAAGCCGGTCGCGCGGACAGTCGCGCGCGCGGCGTGGCTGGCCGGAATCCAGCCGCTGCACCCTGGCTGGCTCGAACTCGCCGACCGGGCCGCACTGGTCGACACCTCGCGGGCGCGGCTCGTGCTCGGCTGGGCGCCGCGGTACAGCTCCGCCGAGACCGTCCAGGACCTGGTCGCCGGGATGCGCCGGAAGGAGGGCGCGCCGTCGGCCCCGCTCGCCTCGGCGCGGCCCGGCTTGCTCGACCGCGCGCGGACGCTGGGCCGGGGCCGCCCGACCCGCCAGTCGCAGGCCTGAGCCCGTGCACACCGCCGACGCGATCGTCATCGGGGCCGGGCACAACGGGCTCGTCGCGGCGAACCTGCTCGCCGACGAGGGCTGGGATGTCGTCGTCCTGGAAGAACAACCCGACCCGGGCGGGGCCTTGCGCACCGAGGAGATCACCGCTCCCGGCTTCCGCTCGGACCTGTGCGCCGCGTTCTTCCCGCTCGGCGCGGCGTCCCCTGTGCTCCGCGGCCTCGACCTGACCGAGCACGGCCTGCGCTGGCTCCACGCGCCGGACGCACTCGCGCACGTCTTCCCGGACGACCGCTGCGCCGTCCTTTCCCGCGACCTCGACCGCACCGCGGAATCGGTCGCGCAGTTCGCCCCCGAAGACGCGCACTCATGGCGGGAGCTTTTCTCGCAATGGCAAGGATTCCGCGACGAATTCCTCGACGCGCTGTTCACGCCGTTCCCGCCGCTGCGGGCCGGTGCCCGATTCGTGCGCCGCACCGGAACCGCCGAACTGCTGCGGCTCGCGCGGATGCTGACGCTGCCCGCCCGCCGATTCGCCCGCGAACGCTTCGAAGGCGAGGGCACCCGGCTGCTGCTGTCCGGAAACGCCGCGCACAGCGACCTTTCCGTCGACAATGCCGGAAGCGCGGTTTTCGGCTGGCTGCTGGGCATGCTGGCCCAGGACATCGGATTCCCGGTCCCGGAGGGCGGCGCGGGCGAACTGGCGGCCGCTTTGGCGCGCAGGCTCCGCTCCAAGGGCGGATCTGTCCATTGCGGAACTCCGGTGACCGAGGTGCTGGTGGCGCGCGGCAAGGCGGTCGGGGTGCGCTGCGCGGACGGCGAGCCGATCCGGGCTCGCAAGGCCGTGCTGGCCGATGTCACCGCGGAAACGTTGTACGGCAACCTCGTCGCACCGGAATGGCTTCCTTCGCGGTTGCTGGCCGATCTCCGGGTGTTCGAATGGGACAGCGCGACGGTGAAGCTCGACTGGGCGTTGTCCGAGCCGATCCCGTGGACCGCGAGGGACGCTCGCGGCGCGGGAACCGTCCATTTAGGATGCGACGAGGACGGATTGTCCGCTTTCGGCGCGGAATTGGCCCGGGACCGCGTCCCCGAACAGCCGTTCCTGTTGCTCGGCCAGATGACGACAGCGGACTCGACGCGCTCGCCCGCCGGCACCGAATCCGGGTGGGCCTACACGCACGTCCCGCGCGGCAGCGACCGGGACACGGTGCGGCGGCAGGCCGAACGCATCGAGGCGACGGTGGAGCGCAACGCACCCGGGTTCCGGGAGTTGATCCTGGCCCGCCGCGTGCAGGGCCCGGCGGAGCTGGCCGGCCACGACGCGAACCTCGTCGGCGGCGCGGTCAACGGCGGCACCACGGCGATCCACCAGCAGCTGTTCTTCCGCCCGGTGCCGGGCCTCGGCCGCGCGGACACCCCGGTGGACCGGCTGTACCTCGCCGGCGCGGCGGCCCATCCCGGCGGCGCGGTCCACGGCGGGCCGGGCGCGAACGCCGCCCGTGCCGCGCTGGCCCGCGAGCACCTGCTCGGCCCGGGCTACGCCGCGGTGATCCGCGCGGCGAACCGAGCCGTCTACGGCTGACCGGAGGGCTCGCCGGTCCCCCGCCAGCGCCCCGAAGCCAACGCCGACAACCGCGCCAGCGACTCCCGGTTCCGCGGCCCCAGCACCAGCGCCTGCACCCTTTCCGGCAGCAGAGCGCCCATTCCGCCGGTCACCCGCTCGGCCATCCGCACGGTCGTCTCGCCCGCCCCGTCCGGAACCAGCGACAGTTCGATCCGCGCCGTGCCGAGCGCGCCGCCCCGGGCTTCCAGTTCCAGCGAAGCCCCGGGTTCGACCGCCAGCACCGCCGTGGTGTCCTCCAGCTGCAGCGGCCATCCCCCGACGCTGTGGTGGATCCGCGCACCGACCTGAGGCCAGCTCGCGTCGACGTCGCGGATGTGGCAGCTGCCCACGACCCAGCCGGAATAGGACCAGCCGTCCGCCAGCACCTCGAACACCGCTTCCGGCGGCGCGGGCACCGTCGCACTCACTTCGACCATGCGTATCCTCCTTGTCGCCCGCCGGATTCCCCCGGACGGGGCGGGCAAACGCCCGGCCTGCCCGCCCGCGAGACGTCTCGTAGGGTGGAGGGTCCGGGATGTCCGGCAGTGCGAAGGGGGCACGGCAGTGGAGCGGCAGCCGCTGTGGACGGCGATCGCCGCCGCGCCCGGCGCCGACGGCAGCCGCGACAGCTGGGCGCAGCGGGTGTGTCTCGCCTGTGTGGAAACGCTCGACCAGGTCGACGCGGCGATCCTGTCGCTGCGGGCGGACCCCCGGTCGGAGGAAGTGCTGGGGGCCAGCGATCCGTGGGCGGCCCGGCTCGCGGAGCTGGAGTACACCGCCGGGGAGGGGCCGGGCGCGGAGGCCTTCGAGACCGGAAGCCCGGTGCTGGTCCCGGATCTGACCGTCGACCAGGTGCGCTGGCCCGGGTTCGCCCAGACCGCGCTCGCGACCGGCCTCGCCGCGGCCTTCGCGTTCCCGCTGCGGTTCGGGGCCATCCGGCTCGGCACCCTCGAACTCGTCCGGCGCCGCCCCGGCGGGCTGACCAGCGCGGAGACGAGAGACGCCGCGCTCGCCGCCGACCTGGCGACCGCGGCGCTGCTGCGGCAGTCCCGCGAGGCCGAACGCGCCGGCCTCGAATTCGCCCCGCGCACGGTGATCTCCTACCAGGACGTCCACATCGCCACCGGCATGCTCGCCGCCCAGCTGCGGATCAGCCTCGACGACGCGTTCGCCCGCCTGCGCGCCCACGCCTACAGCACGAACCGGCCGCTGCTCGACGTGGCCAAGGACGTGCTGGAGCGCCGCATCACCCTTGAGGAGTCGTCCGAATGACCCACCACGAAAGCACCGGCCGCCGGACGACCGCCGGTCTCCTGCCCGCGGAGGCGCCCGCCGCGCTCGCCGCGATCACCTCCCGGCTGGTCGGAAACCCGGACAACGCCGCGGTGCTGCGCCTGATCACCGAGGTCGGCACCGGCCTCCTCGGCGCGCGCGGCACCGGGGTGCTGCTGAAGGATCCGCGCGGCGAGCCCGCAGTCGTGGCGACGTCGGACGAGACCACGCAGTTCCTGGAGCTGCTGCAGACCGACCTGCGCCAGGGCCCGTGCGTCGACTGCATCACGACTGCGGCCGTGGTCGCCGCGCCCGACCTGACCCGCAAGCTGGACCGCTGGCCCGATTTCGCCGCCGCCGCGCTGGACGCCGGGTACCAGGCCGTGGTCGCGGTGCCGCTGCGGCTGGACGGCGAGGCGGTCGGCGGGTTCAACCTGCTGTTCGCCGCGCCCACCGAACTGGAGCCGTGGCAGTCGGCCCTGGCGCAGGTGGTGTCGGACCTCGCGGTGCTGGCCCTGGTCCAGGAAACCGGCCCGCGGCGCTCGGACCGGCTGTTCGAGGCGACCCTCACGTCGCTGAACGACCGGGTCCAGCACAGCCAGGCCGTCGGCGTAGTCGCCGGAACCCTCGGCACCGACCCGGACACCGCCCGGGCCTTGGTGAACGGCTACGCGACCCGGCACGACCGGCCGCTGCGCGAGGTCACCCGCGCGCTGATCGACCACACCCTCGACCCGGCCGCCCTCGCCACCTGACCGTCGCTCAGGCCCAGTCCCCGTAATCCGGGTCCGCGCCGCCCTCAGCGGCGGCGTCGGCGACCGCCGCCACCCGCGCGGCTTCCGCTCCCGTGCCCTGGACGCCCGCGCCTCCGGCCAAGGCACGAAAGGCCTGTTCGGCATCAAGTCCGTGCCTGCCCTGGAGGATGCCCACCGCCTCGTCGATCGTCGCCCGCGCGGCCACTGACGCGCGCAGCATCCGGGCCGCCGCGGCGTTCTCGGCGTCGTCCGGAAGCTGAAGGGCCATGCCCCTACCGTCCTCTTTCGCGGGGACGCCCGCCAGTACCTCCCAGCGGGCGGATCGGGCCGCGATCACGGACAGGAGCGCCGCGTCCGGTATGCGCGGAGCGCGCGCGTTCCTGAACCAGGTCGCGCCGAATTGATGAACCTTGGACCCTATCGCGGGCCAGTGCGGGAGCGCACCATGGAGCCAGGCACCGACCGGACGCACTCCCCCAACCCGAGCGGGAAGCAACAATGCCGAACTCACTGCCGGATTCACCGGCGAATTCGCGGGTTCCCAGCCCCGCCGCCGTCGAGGCCGCGGTCGCCGCCGCTCTCCTCGCGCCGGGTGCCTCCGACGCCCCGTTCTGGCACTGGCGCATCGGGTACCGCGCGCTCCACCTGTACGCCGACCCGGCCCGCTGGCGAACCGCCGACGACCCCGCCGGGCGATGGCAGACGCTCACCAGCGGCGCGGCCCTGCACCACCTCCGGATCGCCTTCGCCGGTCTCGGCTGGGCCTGCGCGGTGGACCGGCTGCCGTGCCCGAAGGAACCGGGCCATCTGGCCGTCGTGACGCCGCGGCCGGGCGAACCGGCCCCCGGGGAAGCTGCCCTCGCGACGTCGATCGCCCGGCGCCGCGAGGATTTGCGGCCGTGCGGCGGACGGCCCGTGCCGTCGGACTGCCTTGACCGGCTTTCGCAAGCAGCCGCCCGCGAAGGCGCGGTAGTGCACCCAGTGGAAGACCGCGCAGTCCGCAGATACCTCATGACCGCGATCGGCGAAAGCGCCCGGGTTCCCGCCCAGATGCGTCGTGAAGAGTCGTACGCGCGAAGCGCGTCGCTAACTCCCCAGGGCGTTCTGGTCCGCGCCGCTGCGGGATCGACGGGAAACCGGTTCCCCCGAGACGAAGCGGAACTTCGCAGCGACGGTGCGTCGCTGCTGGTGCTCAGCACGCCCGGCGACGACCACCTCGCCTGGCTGCGCGCGGGAGAGGCACTGAGCTCGGTGCTGCTGACCGCCACCGCGCACGGACTCTCGTCCGGCCGGTTGAACCGGGCCAGCCGGCGGCTGCGCGAAACTCTCGCGGACCGCGTCACGCTCGGGCACGAGCCCCAGGCGGTGCTGTGGGTGGGACGGCCGCCGGTCGGCGTGAAGCGGCTCCAGCGGACGCGCTCGCAGGCCAGCGTCGACGACGTGCTCGAACCGCTCCAGGCACCGGCGAGGTATCACGGCTGACCGGATTCGCCCGCGCTCGGCAGAAAGTCCGTGAGGGGAACTCTGATTCCCTCACGGACGCGCCATGCTCAGCCTCGGCACGCGGTCGGCGGGTGTCCACTGTGCTGGCTGGACGCGGCTCTCGCGCTGGTGCCTTAGAGTGGCACCGTGGCAGCGGAAACCGGCGAATTCCCCCGCGCCGAGCGTCCCGGGCGCCGGCCGGTTCTTTCCGATGTCGCGCGGCTGGCCGGAACCTCCACGGCGGTGGTCAGCTACGTCGTCAACGACGGGCCGCGTCCGGTGGCCGAGAAGACGCGGCGCAAGGTCGAGGACGCGATCCGGATGCTCGGCTACCGGCGCAATCCGCTCGCCGGGGCGTTGAGCGGCGGACGGTCCAATTTGGTCGGTCTGCTGGTGCCGGACACCGCGAACGCCTTCTTCGGCGAGATGTCGCGCTGCCTCGAAGCGGAAGGACGCCGCCGGGGTTTGCTCACCCTGCTCGGCAACACCGATTACCGCCCAGGCCTCGCCGACGAGTACGGCGAGGCGTTCTCCGAATTGCGCCCGCGCGGGATTTTCGTGACCACCGGCGAAGAACCGCGGCTGTCGGCCGAAACGCCGTGTGTGTTCCTGCAATGGGCGGCGCCGGACGACTCGCCCAGCGTGGTGTTCGACGACTTCGACGGCGCGCGGCTGGTCACCGAGCATCTGCTCGGGCACGGGTACGAAGACATTCTGTGCGTGGCGGGCGAATTCGCGGCAGGACCGGCGGAAGGACGCGAAGGCGGCTGGCGGCGGGCGATGGCGGACGCCGGGCTGCCCGCCGAAGGCAGGCTGGTCCGGACGTCCTTCGACAAGGTCGAGGCGGGCCGCGCGGTGCGCGAGGTGCTGACGAGCGGCCGCCGGATCCGCGCGGTCTACGCGACCACCGACGAGCAGGCGCTGGTGACCATCCGCATCGCGCACAGCCTCGGTCTGCGCGTGCCGGAAGACCTCGCGGTCGTCGGCTTCGACGGGACCCGGGAGGCCCGGCTCGGCGACGTTCCGCTCACGACCGTCCGCGTTCCGCTGGAGGAATTCGCGGTCCGGGCCTTCGACGCGCTCGACGGCCGAGGCGATTCCTCCGTGTTGGAAGGAACGCTCAGCATCGGCGTGACCTGCGGTTGCGAACCCGGCGCCGCCGAGGAAACCGCGCACGCCGGAGCGGCCGCGAGCGGATGACCGCCCCGCCGCGGCCACGGCGCGGCGGGGCAGTCCGTCACAGTGCGAGCGTGTTGTGCTCGTCCGACGCGTACTCCGAATTCAGCGACAGCGCGCTGAACCGGAACGGCCGGTCGACCCGGGTGAAGCCGAGCGGGCAATGCCGCGTGCCCGCGGGCAGGTAGACCGAACCGCTGGTCGTGATCACGTGGCGATGGCCCTCGATGTCGAGATAGATCTCCGCGCCGAGGTCGTCCGGGTCCGCCGGGTCGTTGCCGTGCCAGATCAGGACCTCGTCGTAGTCGTGCTGGTGTTCCTTGACCCACTGCACCGGAGTGTCGCATTCGCTGATCCACGTGTAGGTGAGGTGGATCTTGCTCTCCGGGACCTCTTTCGCGCGCATCAGGGCGAGCGATTCACCGACGTTGGGCGGTTCGACGACGCCCGCCGCGGCTCCCTCGTTGACGAGGTCGTCGAGACAGTTGGGCATTTTCCTCACGAACAGGCGCTCGTACGGACTGGTCATGCGGCTGCTTCCTCCTCTGCTCCACCGGCGGGGGCCGACTCGGCCGACAGCTCACTCTAAACGATTAGCTTCTCCACTTGTAGACTCTTCCCTCGTGGAGCAACTGCCCGTACCCTGTGGCGACGTTCGGCGTATCTAATCGCTTAGATTTCAGGCTTCCCTGGAGGTCCCCAGTGTCGCGCAGACCCCGATGCCTGCCAACCCTCCTGCTCGCCGCGGCGCTGCTCGCCGGCTGCAGCCCTCCGTACGACGCGACCGCGGGCGGCGCCAACACGCTTCGCGTCTCCGTTTCCGCCGACGCGGGCGAGAGCCTCAATCCCTACGTCGGCAGCCAGAGCCCGATCCAGGAACTGCGCAGCTCCCTGCTCTTCGAGGGCCTCACCGCCCTTGACCCGGCAGGCAAAGCCGAATGGCGGCTCGCGACCGGAATGACCTCGAACGCCGACCGGACACAGTGGACGATCACACTGCGTCCCGGCGTGAAGTTCACCGACGGCGCCGAGTTCACCTCAGCGGACGTCGTGTCGAGCATCAAGTACCTGCGCGATCCCGGACACGCGACGCAGGGCCTCGCGCTGATCCAGATGATCGAACCCGGTTCGATTCAAGCGGTGGACAAGCTCACCGTCCGGGTCGGACTGAGCGAACCGTTCAGCCCGTTCAAGGAGATCTGGGCGAGTGTCCTGCTGCCGATGACCAAAACCGGGTCGGCGCCGGCGAAACCGATCGGCACCGGACCGTTCGCGGTCAAGTCGTTCGCACCGGGCCGGGAGTCCACAGTGGAGCGATTCGACGGGTACTGGGGCGAGAAACCCCGGCTCGACGCCGTCCAGCTGATCGAGTACCCGAGCCAGCAGGCGCAGGCGAACGCGTTGCTGTCCGGCCGGGTCGACATCGCGTCGAACACGACCCCGACGATCGCGAAGTCGCTCGTCGGCCGGGACGGCATCCAAGTGCTGGACAGCAAAGGGAACTTCAGCCTGCGGATCGGGCTCAACACGGCGGTCGCGCCGTTCAGCGACGTCCGGGTGCGCCAGGCCCTGCGGCTGCTGGTCGACCGGCAGCAGATCGTGTCCAACGTCTTCAGCGGCTACGCCCGGATCGCGAACGATTACGAGACCACCGCGCCCCCGTGCGCCGCGCCCGACATCCCGCAGCGGGCTCCGGACATCGCGGCGGCGAAGCGGCTGCTGGCCGAGGCCGGGCAGACCGATCTGTCGTTCGCGATCACCACCGACGGCCTGCTGCCGGGCATGTCGGAACTGGCGCAGGTCTTCGCGCAGAACGCCGCGCAGGCCGGGGTGAAAGTGAGCGTCAACGTGGTCCCGACCCCGGAACTGCTGGCGAAATGGGGCAAGTGGCCCGCTTTCGTCGACTACAACCCGGTGCCCTACCTGCCGTCGGTGCTCGGCTCGCTGCTGCCGGACCGGATCGGCAACGGCTCCAACTGGAACGACCCCGCGTTCGTGAAACTCGCCGGGAAACTGTTCTCCTCCCCCGAACAGGACCAGTGCCCGCTCATGAACCGGATGCACGAGATCGAGCACACGAGCGGCCCGAACATCACGCCCGCGTTCTCCGACGTGCTGATGCCGCACCGGCCGGCCGTGCACGGGCTGGTGCCGGACGTGAACGGCCGCCCGCTGTCGTTCCTGACCGGGGTGACCGTCGGATGACCGCGCGATGGCTCGTGCGCAGGCTCGCGCTCGGCGTGCTCGTGCTGCTGGTGGTCTCGATCCTGGTCTTCCTGGTGACCCAAGCGTTGCCGGGCGACGTCGCCCGGATCGTCCTCGGCAAGGACGCGACCGTCGAGCAGGTGACCGCGCTGCGTCATCAGCTCGGGCTCGACCAGCCGCTCGTCTCGCAGTACGGCCGCTGGCTCGGCGGGCTGCTCACCGGCGACCCGGGAGTGTCGCTGCAGAACCGGGAACCGGTCTCGGAAATCCTCGGGCCGCGGATGCTGAACTCGTTCACCCTCGGCTTCGTTTCGATGCTGCTGATCCTGCCGCTTTCGGTGGTCGCCGGGGTGCTGAGCGCCGCGCACCGCGACAGTTTCGCGGACAAGGCGTTCGTCGCGGTCACGTCGCTGAGCATGGCGCTGCCGCCGTTCGTCGTGGGGATGCTGCTGATCGCGCTTTTCGCCACCTCGATGCTCGGGGTGCTGCCGGGGGTTTCGGACATCCCGCCCGGCGACCTGCCGTGGTGGCATCCGGCGGAGCTCGTGCTGCCGGTCGCCACGCTCGCGTTCATGGGGGTGATGTACTTGGGCCGCCTGGTCCGCGCTTCGGTCATCGACGCGCTGGACAGCGAATACGCGCAGATGGCCGTCCTCAAAGGACTGAGCCGCCGCCGCGTCCTGTTCCGGCACGCGCTGCCCAACGCCCTCGCGGCCAGCCTGCCCGCCGCCGGCCTGGTCGCAGCCGTCACGATCACCGGCGTCGTGGTGGTCGAATACGTCTACTCGTATCCCGGCCTCGGCACGGCGCTGGTCAGCGCGGTGAACTCGCATGATCTGCCGGTCTTGCAGGCGTGCGTGCTCATCCTCGCGGCGACGTACTACCTGTGCAATCTCCTCGCGGACGTCCTCGCCGCGGCGGAGCGGGCCCGATGAGCGTCTCAGTGGTGCGCCGCGCGGCCCGCACCGGACGCGCCCGGCTGGGTCTCGGTTTGCTTGCCGCGACGGGGTTCATCGTCGTCTTCGGCCCGTCGCTCGCGCCGTGGCCGCCGACCGCCATCGTCGCGCCGCCGCTGGAGGGACCGAGCGCGAAATTCCCGCTGGGCACGGATCTTCTCGGCCGGGACGTGCTCAGCCGCCTGCTTTCCGGAGGCGGCACCCTCACCTGGACGACGCTCCTCGCGACCGCCGTCGGCGTGGTCCTCGGCGCACTCGTCGGGTTGACGGCCGCCTACCGCGACGGGCTCGCCGACACCGTCCTCATGCGAGCGATGGACGTCGTGCTGAGTTTCCCGGAGACCATCTTCGTGCTGGTCTTCGTGGCCGCGTTCGGCCGTCATCCGCTGCTCACCGCGTCACTCGTCGGAGTGGCGTTCGCACCTGGCGTCTCGCGGGTGCTGCGAGGCGCGGCACTGCCGGTGCTCGACAGCGAATATGTGTTGTGGGCCAAGGCCAACGGGCTGCCCGGGCGGCAGATCGTCCTCGGCGAAGTGCTGCCCGGCGTGACGTCGCCGCTGATGGTGGAGACCGGAATGCGGCTGGTGTGGGCGGTCACCGCGATCGCCTCGCTGAACTACCTCGGCTTCGGCATCGCGCCGCCCGCTCCCGATTGGGGCCTCATGGTCAGCGAGAACCAGGACGGTCTCGCCGCCGCGCCGCTGCCCGTGCTGGCGCCGATCGCGCTGATCCTGATGATGGCGCTCGGCGGCAACCTCGTCGCCGAGTCGGTCGCCCGGACGGTCAGCCGCACGGAAGGAAAGAGCTGACGTGGCCAAGGAAGTCGTGGTGTCGGGCGTGACCGTCGAGGCCGCCGGGAACCCCATCGTGCGGAAGATCGGCTTCGAGCTCGGCCGGGGCGAGGTTCTCGGCGTGGTCGGCGAATCGGGCTCCGGCAAGAGCACGCTCGCGCTCGCGTTGCTGGGTTTCGCCCGGCCTGGCGCGAAGATCACGGGCGGACGGGTCGTGGTCGACGGCGTCGACCTGCTTTCCTTGCCCGCCGCGGAATTGCGCCGCGCGAGAGGCCGGAAAGTCGCGTATGTACCCCAGGACCCGGCGACCGCGCTCAACCCGGGCCTGCGGGTCTCGACCCAGCTGACCGAAGGTTTGGACCAGCCCGCACGAACCCGGGTACGGCAGTTGCTGGACACCGTCGGGCTGCCCGGCGACGACGCGTTCCTGCGCCGCCGCCCGCGCCAGCTTTCCGGCGGCCAGCAGCAACGAGTGGCTATCGCGATGGCCGTCGCCGCCGGACCGCGGCTGATCGTGCTCGACGAGCCGACGACCGGCCTCGACGTCGCCACCCAGTCCCGCGTGCTCGACCTGGTCCGGGAACTGTGCCGGGCCCGCGACCTGGCGGCGATCTACGTGTCGCACGATCTCGCGGTGGTCTCCGACGTCGCCGACCAGGTGCTGGTGATGTACGGCGGCGAGACGGTCGAACACGGCCCCGCGCGCGAGGTCCTGACCCGCGCCGCGCATCCCTACACCCGCGCCCTGCTGGCGGCCGTGCCCTCCGCGACCCACCGGCACCGGCTGGTCCCCATCCGCGGCCGAGCGCCCGGTATTGAAGATCCCCGCGCCGGATGCACCTTCGCGCCACGCTGCGATTACGCCACCACCGCTTGCAGCACAACGCATCCGACGCTGGCCCGCTCGGCTTCCGGAACCCTCGCCCGGTGCATTCACGCCGACGAAGCAGCTCGGAGCGTTCACGATGTGCCGCGCGCTCCCGAACCGAACGTACCTGCCGCGGACCAGGCGGCGCTGTTGTCGGTCTCCGGACTGAACGCCAGCTACCGCGGCCGACAGGTCGTCTTCGACGTCTCCTTCGACCTGCGGCCCGGCCAATGCCTGGCGGTCGTCGGCGAATCCGGCAGCGGCAAGACCACCATGTCGCGCTGCCTGGCCGGACTGCACGCCGAGCAGCAAGGTTCGATGGTGTTCGCAGGCGAACCTGTCCCGCCCGCCGCTGCACGGCGAGGCTCCCGCACCCGGCGCGAACTGCAGTACGTCTTCCAGAACCCCTATGGCTCATTGAGTCCACATCGGACCGTCGAGGACGGCCTGCTGGTCGCCCTGCGCCACTACTTCGGCGTGACCACGCGCGAAGGCCGCCGCCGGGCCCGCGCCGCACTCGACCGCGTCGAAATCCCCGCGCGGCTGGCCGGCCGCTACCCGTCGGAGCTCTCCGGCGGGCAACGCCAGCGCGTCGCGATCGCCCGGGCACTGGTGTGCGAACCGAAGCTGATCATCTGCGACGAGGTCACGTCCGCTCTGGACGTTTCGGTGCAGGCGTCCGTAGTGGAACTCCTGCGCTCCCTGATGAACGAGGGCCCCTCGATGATCTTCGTGACGCATAACCTCGCGGTGGTGCGCAGCATCGCGGACGAGGTCGTCGTGCTCAGCGAAGGCCGGGCCGTCGAATCGGGACGGACTGAGCGGGTACTCGCTTCGCCGTCGCATCCGTACACGCGAAGCTTGCTCGCCGCGACGCTGGAGGTGCCTACGAACTGACGCGGCGGTAGCGGATGTGGGTGGTCAGCGGCGAATGCAGCACCTCGACGGGCTCGAAACCGAAGGACTCCACGCCGTCGAACATGCTCTCGCCCGACCCGAGCAGAACGGGCGCGATGTCGAGCGTGAACTCGTCGATCACCCCGGCCTTGAGCGCCTGCCGCACGGTCGAGGCGCCTCCGGCGATGTCGACGCCCTTGTCCCCCGCGGCCTCGCACGCGGCCGCGTAGGCTGCGTCGAAACCTTCGGTGACGAAGTAGAACGTCGTCCCGCCTTCCATCTCGATCGGCTCGTGAGCATGATGAGTCAACACGAAAACCGGCGCGTGATACGGCGGCTCGGAACCCCACCAGCCCGACCAGTCCTCGTCCCACTCGCCGCGGACGGGGCCGAACATGTTCCGCCCCATCACATACGCGCCCCGCGGCCGCATGAGCCATTCGCTCGCGGTCCTGTCGGCATCGGTGGCGCGGGGATCGCCGATGTGCCACCCGTGCAGTTCCTTCCCCCGCTTGCCGAGCGGATCTTCCCGGCTCTGCGCCGGCCCGGCGACGAAACCGTCCAGCGACATCGACATGTGACAGGTGGTGTCCGGCACGGCGATCCTCCCGAGTGATTGCGATCTGCAAGCGGTTGGGAGGAAGATAGCAGGACGGAGGCGGGAGCGCCATGCGTTGAGCCGGGATCCGTCTTCAGCTCCCGGACAGCCAGCCCGCATTCCCCCCAGACGTCCGCGAGGGGAACTCTCTCGACAGGCCGGTGAGGGGCCCCCTTGAGGGAATCAGATTCCCTCAAGGGCCCCTCACGGACTTCGATATCGCGCGCCGGACCGGACGACGGGGCACTCGCCGATCAGAACAGCGATCCCGCCCCGATCGCCGCGCAAATCGCCAGGAACAGCCCGCCCACCGCGAACCCCAGGGGCTTCTGCCGCCATGCCGTATGCCGGTCCAACGCGTACCACCCCGGCCCCGTCAGCAACAGCGCCAGTGCCATCGCCGCGAGCGTCAGTTCCAGTTCGAACCCCGGGCCGCTGCTGCCGAACAGGCCGCCCGACCACTTCACCCGGACCGCGCTGATGGCCACGCCCAGCAGGCCGGCCGCGGCGAGCGGGGTCAGCAGGCCCAGTGCCAGCAGGACCGCGCCGCCGACCTCCGTGATGCCGGTCAGCCAGGCCAGGAATTCGATGTTGTGGCTGAACCCGTAGCCGCGCAACAGGTTCTCGAAGTGCGCCATGTCCGCGCCGCCGAACAGGCCGAAGACCTGTGTGAGCCCGTGCGCCCCCATCGCGACCGACAGCATCAGCCGCAGCACCAGCAGACCGAAGTCCAAGCCGCCATTCTCATCCGACCAACGGGACATGTTCGCCACGCCGGACACCCTAGCCATCCCGCGGGCCGGGCCGGGCGACCCGCCGGACGTGTCGCCGAAAGGGGGGCGGACGTCACGACGCGGAGGCGGCGCCTTCGGGCAGATAGCTGTCCCGGAAACCGAACGCGCTCGGCGAGGACCCCTTCTCCCGCAGCAGTTCCAGCCGCTCCACGGCCTCCTCGACCGTCGGGACGTGCCCGGCGGGCACCCACCACAGCACCTGGAACGGCGCCTTCGGCAGCTCGAACCATTCCGACCGGCGGCGCAGCATGTCGAGGTGGCCGCTGCGGTAGACGTAGTCCCACAGCGCGTCGCGGTTCTCCCAGACCGACATGTTCACCAGGACGTCGTCGCCGAGCGAGGTCCGGATCGCGGTCGCGTCGTTGCCGCCGTCCTCGACCAGGCGCCACACGAAGCCGGGCGCGTTGTCGGCGACCTCGTTGAGCGTGTCGAGCATCGACGTGAAGCCGTGCATCCGGGGGTCTTCGAGAGGGTGCCTGAGGATGCCCACGTTGAGCTGGGCGAGGTGGTATTCCGTCACTCCCTCACCTCACCATCGCCGCGCCTTCTATGTCAACTCTCATTATTTTTAGAAGACTCGACGACGACGCAGCACAGTCCGGGACGCGGGTCCATCCGCGCTCGCAGGCCTTCGGCGCCGTCGAGCAGTCCTTCCAGCAGTGCCAGGTTCATGCCGCACACCAGCCCCGGATGCCGTTGCGAGAGGACGTGGAACGGGCAGTTGACGAGGCGCAGGACGTCGCCGTCCGAGCGGGGTTCGTAGCCCCGGGCGGCCAGCAGTTCCTTCGCCGCGGCGAGGTCTTCGATCGCGCAGGCAGCGGCGCGGCCCTCGCGACGGGCGGCGGCTTGGAGCTCGGTGTCGAGACGGGCGATCTCGGCGACCTCGGCCAGCAGGTCGGCGGCGGTGCGGTAGTCGCGCGCCGGGACGGAGAACTGGCGTTCAGCCGCAGACCGGCGATAGAGCTTCGCCGGACGGCCGGCGCCCGGGCCCGAACGTCCGCTCAGCCGCTTGCTTTCCGTCTCCAGCAGCCCGGCGGCCACGAGTTTGTCGAGGTGGAACGCGGCGAGCGTGCGCTGGATCCCGGCCCCCTCGGCCGCTTCGTTCCGGCTCACGTCGTGATCCTGGGAAACCACGTAGTCATACAGCCGCCGCCGGACCGGATCCTGCAAGACGGCGATCGCCTCGATGTCTTCCACGCCGCCAGTCTAAGAACAACGAGCTTGCGCGTTAGAGGAGGCGGACTAGGCGCCGCTCCCCTTCGGGCTCCTCCGCGTCGCGACCGACCGCGGCGGTTCGGCGCGCATGTGGTCGCGGACGCGGGCCATGATGCCGCCCAGCGCGTCCAGGTCCGAAGTGGACAGTGGGGCGAACAGCAGCCGGCGGACGGCGTCGACATGCCCGGGGAGCACCTTCGCGACCAGCTCCCGGCCCGCCTCGGTGATGCCGACGACGGTGGCCCGGTGGTCGTCAGCACTGGGACCGCGGGTGACCAGGCCCGCCTTTTCGAGCAGGCCCGCCTGATGAGTCAGGCCGCTGCGGCTGTAGACGACGCCGTCGGCCAGTTCCGTCATCGTCAGCGGCCCGTCGGAGCTGGAGAGCCGGGCGAGGAGTTCGAACTGCACGTAGCTGAGGCCGCCCTCGGCTCGCAACTGCTGGCTGACGGCGTGTTGCAGCAGGCTCACGGCCTCCATGAGCGCGAAGTAGGTGTTGAGCTGCTTGGGCTCCAGCACGTCCGCCATGCCGCCAGTCTAGATGCTTCGAAGTCGAATCATTGTGGTCGTCCTCACGTCTCCGAGACTTTGCTTCGACATCGAAGCATACTTGCCGTCAGATGCTTCGACTTCGAAACATATTCTGGAGGATGTCATGAAGGCAGCGCGCTACCACCGTTACGGCGGAAGCGAAGTCCTGGCGATCGAGGACGCCGAGCGGCCGGCGCCCGCCGAGGGGCAGGTGCTCGTCGAGGTGGTCGCCACCTCGTTCAACCCGGTCGACCTCGAGATCCGGGCGGGCGGTCTGCAAGAGGTGTTCCCCTTGGCCTTCCCGCACGTGCCGGGCATCGAGGTCGCCGGGACGATCGCCGAGCTCGGGCCCCGGGTCGACGGCCGTCAGGTCGGCGACGCGGTCGTGGCCTTCCTGCCGATGAACGCCGACGGCGCGGCCGCCGAGTACGCCGTCGTTCCCGCCGACGCGCTGGCCGCCGCCCCGAAGACGGTCGATCTGCCCGACGCCGCCGCGCTGCCGGTCGGCGGATTGACCGCCCGGCAAGCGCTCTTCGACCACGCTGAACTGCGAGCAGGCCAGACGATCCTGATCAACGGCGCGGGCGGGGCGGTCGGCGGCTTCGCCGTTCAGCTCGCCCATCAGGCAGGCGCGGCGGTGACCGCGACCTCGAGCCCGCACAGCGAGGAACGCCTCCGCGAATACGGAGCCGATCGGATCATCGGACACCTCGACTTCGCTTCCGACGCGGCCGACGGAGCGCCGTTCGACGTCGTGCTCAACCTCGTGCCGACCACGCCGGAGGAGACCGCGGCGCTCGCCGATCTGGTCGCCGACGGCGGAGCGCTGGTCAGCACCACCACTCCCCCGCCGGAGAATCCCGGACGCGGGATCCGGACGGCGCGGGTGTTCGTCGTCAGCGACGCCGAGCGGCTGGCCGAACTCGTCGCGCGCGTCGACGCGGGGACGTTGCGGATCACCGTCGCCGACCGGCGGCCGCTGGCGGATCTCCCGGCTGTGCACGACGAAGCGGCGTCGGGACGACTCGTCGGCAAGACCGTCCTCATTCCCTGAAACTCCGGTTCGAGCGCTGGAGGCCCCGCCTTCAGCACTCGAACCGCTTACCTCCGAGCCTCCGCCAGGCCGGCCGGAGTCGCGCCGAGCCACCAACGCGGGTCCGCGGTTCCCTCGGTCGTACGGCCGTCGCGGTGGACGAAGAACCGCTCGTCCCGCCCGGAAGTGTCGAACTCCCCGTCCAGGCCGCGCGTCAGCCACTCCGCACCGAACGCGAAGACCTCCGCCGCCGTTCCGCCCAGCGGATGGAATTCGTCCTCGTAGACGCGCATTTCCTTGGGCGCGCGGATCTTCTCGTAAGTCTCGAGCGCGCTCTCCACCGGCGTCAGCTCGTCGAATTCGCCGATGCCGAGCAGCACAGGGCACCGGATGCCGGTGACGAGGTCGCCCAGCGGCATCTTCGCCTTGAGGTCGCGGTCGAACGCCGCCTCGTCGGCATAGCCCGCCATGTACAGGTAGTTGTTCTTGAAACTCGGTTGTGCCCGCTCGAAAATCGTCTCGAAGTCGCCGGACACCGCTTCGAACGCGGCCACCGCGCGCAGGCGGGTGCCGGACATCGCCGCGGCGCGCAGGGCCCAATAGCCGCTCATGCTGATGCCGAACATGCCGATCCGGTCTTCGTCCACTTCGGACAGACCGGCGAGGTGCGCGGCATAGGTTTCGAGAGCGCGCTCGTAGTTGTCCAGCGTCACGGTCAGCCCGCGCGCCCGCGTCTCCCCTTGTCCCGGCCCTTCGATGGACAGCGCCACGACGCCGCGCGAGGTGTAGTAGCGCTCGGCCGCGAAGATGTAGTCCTCCTTGATCATGTCCATGCCGGGACCGAGAATCACTGCCGGGGCACCGGAAACCGGCTGTGCCGGCAGGTGCAGAAGGGCGAAGATCTTGCCGCCTTCGAAGTCCAGTTCGACCCGGCGGACCGTGTTGCCCCGCAGCTCCGCCAGCCGCGCCACGCACGAATCGCAGCGCTCGCGGAACTTCGCCTTGCGCCCGTCGCCGGAGTCGAAGATCGAGTACTGCGCGCGGCCGTACATCACCGCTGCCCGCAGGTACAGGTCCGACGCCGTCCTGCGGTAGCCCAGCCGCTCGTGGTGCGCGGCCCGCTCCTCCGCCTGCCCCGCGACGACGGCCCACGCCTTCGGCAGCATCGCTCCGGCGCGGACCATCGCGAACACCTTGTCGAAGTCGGCGTGATCGTGCCCGAGCTGTTCGAGCGTGCCCTTGCCCTCCGGGTGCAACGCGTCGAAGCCGCCCTGCGCCAGTGCGATGTCCAGGGCCCAGCTCTGCCCGGCCGAACGTGCCGTCATGATCGCCTCCTCAATTAACTAAGTACTTAGCTAATATGCCACGGCTAGACTCCGCGCGGCAAGGAATGCGGCGGGCACCACAGGAGAACGAACCGATGGGCGACGAGGCGATCACCCGGCTGGCACGAGCCGCCTACCGGCTCAGCGCGGCCGATTCCCGGCTGCGCGGCCGCGCGACCCGCAGCGCCGAAGCCCTTTCGCTCGCGCACGCCCGCGCGCTCAAGAGCCTGGCCGAACACGGGCCGATGACGGTCAACCAGCTTGCCGGGCACGTCGAAACGACCGGAGCGGCAGTCACCCAACTGGTCAATGGCCTGACCAACGCCGGTTACGTCACGCGTGAACGGGCTGCCTCCGGGGACCGCCGCACGTCGATCGTCGCGCTGACCGACGCGGGCCGTCGACGGCACGAGGAGCGCGAGCAGGTCCTCGCCGCCGGATTGCGCGAACTGACCCAGGACCTCGACGAAAGCGCGATCGAAGCCGCGGGCACGGTGCTCGCCCGGCTGGCTTCGCTCTACGACCGCCTCTGACCAGCGAAGCGGCAAACTCTATCAACTGATTGAATTGGCTGATAGAGTCCGCGCCATGGGCACCGAAGCCGCGCGGGTCCCCGCCGCTCGCGGAGCGGCGACCGAGCAGCGCCTGATCGCCGCCGCGGAACGGCTTTTCGCCGAGCACGGCGTCGGCGCGGTGTCGCTGCGGACCGTCATGCAAGCGGCACAGACGAACGTCGCGGCGATCCACTACCACTTCGGTTCCAAGGAAGGGCTGCTCGACGCGGTCCTGCGCAGCCGGCTCGGCCAGGTGACCGGCGAACGCACCGCGATGCTGCGGGAATCGCCCGGAAAAGACGTCACCGCAGGAGAACTGGCCCGCGCGTTCGTGCAGCCGGTGGTCGCCGTGCTCGAATCGGGCGGCGAATGCTGGATCCGGCTGGTCGGCCAGTTGCTGGCGACCGGCGGCGACGGACTGGACGCGATCGCCGAGTCGTTCTTCGAACGCAACGCCGCGTTCGTCGAACAACTGGACCGGCTCAGCCCCGGAGTCCCCCGCCGGACGCTCGATTTCCGGCTGTCCCAAGCGATGACCGTGACGCTGAACGTCCTCGGCGACGTCGGCCGCACCCGCCGCCTGCACGGGCCGGACGCGGCGGACTGGACCACCGGCCAGATCGTCGACGACCTCGTCGACGTCGTGACCTCCGTACTCGCCGGCCCGCCCGGGGCCCGCCGCAGGAAGTGAGGAACCGATGGGAACCAATCAGCGAGCGCAGATCGAGATGACCCCCGGGGAGGTGTCGGCCTACCTCGACGCGCAGCGCACCGCGACGCTGGTGTCGCTCGGCCCCGGCGGGCATCCGCACGCGGTCGCCATGTGGTACGCGGTCATCGACGGCGTGCTGTGGTTCGAAACGAAAGCCAAGGCGCAGAAGGCGGTCAACCTCCGCCGCGACCCGCGCGTCACCGTGCTGATCGAGGACGGCCTGACCTACGACGTCCTGCGCGGCGTCTCGCTCGAAGGGCGGGCCGAGGTCGTCGACGACGCGGACGCGCTGTGGGCGGTCGGAGTCAACGTCTGGCAGCGATACCACGGCGAGTACACCGACGAGGCGAAGCCGATGGTGGAATTCATGCTCCGCAAACGGGTCGCGATCCGCGTCGACGTGGAGCGGGTCCGGTCCTGGGACCACCGCAAGCTCGGGCTCGGCCCGATGCCCCTCGCCGGCTCGACCGCCGCCCAGCACCCGCCTGCCCGCTGACGCGTCCGCCCCGCCAGGAGGTCACGATGGGACGCTTTTCCCTTCCCGCACAGAAGCCGAACGGCCTGGACTCGCCGGTGACAGCGGCGCTCATGAAATACCTGGCGCGGGTCCAGGCGAAGGTCTTCACCCTGACCAACGGCCGGGTCGGCCACAAGTGGCGCGTCGGCGCGGGCTTCCGCAAGCCCGTGCCGACGCTGTTGCTCGACCACCGCGGCCGCAAGTCCGGACGGCTGTTCACCACCCCGTTGCTGTACCTGCGGTCCGGCGACGACCTGGTGATCGTCGCGTCGCAAGGCGGGTTGCCGAAGCATCCGCAGTGGTACTTCAATCTGCGCGCGGAACCGGAGACCCGCGTGCATCTGAAGGGCCGCCGCGACGTCCCGGTCACGGCAAGAGTCGCGTCGGCGGAGGAACGGCGCGAACTCTGGCCGCGGCTGGTCGAGCTGTACGCGGATTTCGCGAAGTATCAGGCCTGGACGGAGCGCGAGATCCCGGTCGTGGTGCTCACTCCGCGCTGACTGCGTGCGCGGGGTCGGCACCCTCGCCGATCGTCATCCGACGCGGGACGCCGCCCGCCCGGTGAACCGGAACTCGATCGCGACCGGAATGTCCTTCAGCTCCAGCGCTTCCTCGAGCCGCGGCAGGCTTTCCCCGGTGACGCGGCCGCGGATCTCGCCCAGATCCGCGTCCTGCTCGCAGGTGAGGATCAACGCCAGGGACGGCGACTCCCGGGTCCCGGCGAGCGACGCGCTCGCCTTGTGCACTCCGGGATACCCGCGCAGTTCTTCGGCGAAGGGAGCCACCGCGTCGTCAGCGCGCAATTCGGTGCGTCCGTAGGCGGGATCGGTTTCGAACCGCCACACTCCCCTGCGCGGCCGGTGCGCGAGCTGGGCAAGCAGCCAGCGCAAAGCGAGCAGGCCCACCGCTACCGCCGCCGCGGCGATCACGTAAAACGCCCAGGTGGGCGGCTCTTCCGTGCCCGGCACGAGCGGCGCTTCGGGATTCACGAGCCTGAGCACGCGGAAGTGGGTGGCCAGACCGAATCCGCCCGCGGCGAGCAGCACGAGACCGAGCACCGCGAGCAGGAACCGGTTGAGCGCGGCCGGACGATTCATGATCCCTCCCTCGTAGCACGGACCCGCACCGACACCGCGGGCCGCCGAGCCGGTGCGATGTGGTCGAGCCGCGACTCGACGGCCGTGCGGACCGCGTCGGCCAACCCGTCCGTCCGGGTGCGCGCGGTTTTCACCCGCACCTTGACCTTGCGCGGTCCGGTCGAAAGCCGGGCTCGCTCGACACCGTCCACGCCCGCCGCGGCTGCCCGCAACGCGGACCGGTAGCCCACGGTGTCGGCCCCGGAATCCGGATCTCCGGTCAACGGGAGGATCCGGCGTTTGCCCGGCAGCAGCGCGGCCCACAGCAGCACCAGCCCGAGCAGGGCCACCGCTGCGGAAACCAGTGCCGGGACGAGGTCCGTCCAACGCGCGTCGTGGACCGCGGTCGCGACCGCGCGATAGTCCAGCCACGGCTGGTGCCCGGTCAGCCGCTGGATCGCCGCGACGGCCGCCAATACGCACCCGGCCAGCAGCACACCGGCGGTCAAGCTCGCCGGAACGGACCGGCGGGTTCGGCGTTTCACTCAACCCTCCTCTGCCCGGCGGCCTCGGCGTGCAAGGCCGTCACCGTGATGCCGACTCGCCGGACCGGCATCCCGGTCAGTTCCTCGACCCGCCCGCGCAGATGGCCGCGGACCCGTTCGGTCGTCGCGCCGACCGGGGCCGGGTACTCCAGCGAGATCCGCACGTCCAGCTCCACCTCGCCGCCAGCGATCCGGGCGGACGTTTTGGCCGACCGGTCCAGCGCTTCGCCGCCGAGGCTGATCCCGAGCGTCCGCCCGGCGGCCCCGCCGACCCGGTCGATCTCGCTCGCCGCGTGGGCGGCCAGCCGCTCGACGACGTGCTCGCTGATCGTGAGGCCGCCCCGTTCCTCCGCTGCGACAGCCACGGCTCACCCCCGGTCGCGGCCGGTGAGCTGCGACAGATCGAGCTTGCCGTCGAGCAGGCGGCCGACGAGCAGTCCCACCGCGCCCAGCACGAGGACCAGCAGGAACGCCCCGAACCCGCCGATCGCGGCGGCGAGGCCCAGCGCGAGGCCGGTGATCAGCCCCAATCCCGTTGCGTTCACGACACCGTCTCCTTCCGGTTTCCCGGCTCGGTTTCCCCCGAAGCCGGCACTTCGACGTCGGCGATGACCACGTGCACCGGCCGCCCCGACGCGACGGCCGCCCGTACCGCGGCGGCCACGTCCGCTGCCGAGAACGGGGCCCGGACCGTCACGCCGACCGTGACGTCCTCCTCGGTCACCCGCACACCGCCCACCCGGCCGCCCGCCCCGAGCGTCGCGACCCGGCCGAACTCGCCGCTGTGCACGTCCGCCACCTCGGGCAGCCCGCGCACCGCGGCGACGATCCGGCGGGCTTCGTCCAGGGGGGTCACCGGGCCCGTCCGCCGTCGCAGGACCCGATCGCCTCGGGCACATCCGGCCGCTTCCGCACCACCGCGACGGTCCGGCTCGCGACGGCGGCCGCTGCGCCTGAGCGGGCGCCATCGCCCTCGACCGTTCCGAACGCCGCGGCCCGGCCGGACCGCCCGCCGCGCACGTCCGCCGTCACCGGCGTCCGCACCGCGGCGAGGATCCGGCCCGGCCCCGCGACCGCGCTCACTGCACCCGGCCGCTGTCGCCGGAGGCGTCCTCCTCGTCGTCGGACGGCAGGTGCAGGTCGCCCACGTTGATGTTGACCTCGACGACCTCCAGTCCGGTCATCCCCTCCACCGCGCTGATCACGTTCCGCCGGATCGAGCGCGCGACCTCCGCGATCGAGACGCCGTACTCGACCACGATCTGCAGGTCCACCGCGGCCTGCTTCTCCCCCACCTCGACCGAAACGCCCTGCCCGGCCGAGGCCGTAGCGCCCGGGATCCGCTCGCGCAGCGCCGAAAACGCCCGCGCCGCGCCGCCGCCCAGGTCGTACACGCCCGGGATCTCCCGCGTCGCCAGCCCGGCGATCTTCTGCACCACCACGTCCGCGACGGTCGTGCTCCCCTGCGAACTGGTCAGCGGACCGGCGTTGACCTTCTCCACGTCCTGGGACTTGGCCGCCGCGTCAGTCGTCGAAGCCATCGATTCTCCTCCAGTCGGTTCCCGTTGTTCAGTTCATCGGTTCGACCCGGCGGCCACGCAAAACTCACTCCCCGAACGAGTGATGACGATCACATCATCGAGTGAGTGACGATTCGGGATCCGCGTTGTCGTTCACGATGACGCATTCCCGCGTTCGTTGTTCGGCAATGAAGGAGGAGACCCATGTCGATGGGCGACAAGATCGGCGCCAAGGCAGACGACTTCGGCGGCAAGGCCAAGGAAGCCGCCGGTTCGCTGACCGGCGACGAGAAGCTGGAGAACGAAGGCAAAGCCGACCAGGCGAAGGCCGGGATCAAGGAAGCCGCCGAAAACGTGAAGGACGCTCTCGGCGACGCGGCGGGCAAAGTCAAGAACGCGCTGAAGAAAGACTGACTTTCTGCTGAAGAACGCGGGACCCCGGCCCGACGCCGGGGTCCCGCGTTCGCTTTCCGCCGGTCACTGTTTCAGCAGATTCGCGACCGCCGCGACGACCGCGTCCGGCCGGTCGATCGGGACGTCGTGAGAACTGTGCTCGGCGGTGCCGAGGGTCCGGTTCGGCGCGGCGTGCGCGAAGTCTTGCTGCGCCTGCCGCCACAACTGCGCGTCCTCGGGAGCCGGAAACGGCGTCGCGGCGGACACGATCACGGCCGCCGGAATGCCGGACGGCCAGGTCAGCTTGTGGTACGCCGCGTGCACCGGCCCGTAACCGTCGGCTTGGGCGAGCAGCTGACGGGTCTGCCGGGTGGACGGCGCTTTCTTGAGCGCTTCGACTTGTTTCTCGTTCAACGCCACCAGCTTGGCGGTCTCGCTCGGCGTGAAGAACTGCGGCAGATTAGCGTCCACGAACACCGCACCCGTAACCCATTTCGGATGGCTCCGGGCAAAAGAAAAGGCGATTTCGCCTGCCAGCGAATGCGACACCAGGATTACGTTTCCAGTCACCCCCAGCTGCGTCAGTCCGGCCGCGAGATCAGCGGCGGCATTGTCCGCTCGCCACGGGCCGGACGCCTCGTCGCTCTTGCCTTCCCCCGCCCGGTCGTAGGCGATCACCTCGGATCCGGTCCTGGCCGCGAGGTCCGGGACGACCTTGCGCCATTCCGAAGAATCCATCCCGCCGCCCGCGTCGAGCACAATGGCGGGCAATCGCCCAGGAGCGACGGAAAACGCCATCTTGCGGCCATTCACTGCAACCAGATGCGGTCCGGCGGCCGGAGGACCAGCCGCGCCGGCAGCGCACCCGGCCACACCGCCGACCGCGACGACCGCCGCCGTCAGAGCAGCCAGCGGCCGACTCGATCTTCCCCGCCGCACACCAGAATCGGTCACCGAATCCCCCTCCACGCAACGGAACTTCCGTTACATCAGCGTGGCGAACAACCCGGTCAACCTCGATACCGCTGGCTGCCCGAGCACGGTAGGGACAACCCCACCTCGAGACCGCTTACGACGCGACTCCAGCCGACGCACGCCGTTCGGCCAGGTCTTTCTCCACTGTCGGGTAGATCCGTTCCAGGCGGTACGCCCAGAACAGGACGATCAACAGCACGAACAACGCCATCGGCACATAAACGAACAACGCGTTGATCGCCGACAGCGCCGAATCCGGCTGGGTGCGGTTCAAGCCGTTGTAGCCCGCCGCGCCCATGACCCAGCCCAGCACCGCCGCACCGAGGCCGTAGCCGAGTTTCTGGCCCATGCTTCCCGCGCTGTACAGCACACCTTCCAGCCGGCGGCCGTTTTTCCACTCGCCGTACTCGATGGTGTCGGGGAGCATGCCCCAGATCGCGCCGAAGATCGGGATCCGCCCGATGCCGCGGAGAATCGAACCGGTGACCGCCAGCGTCATGTCCGTCGGGTCGACGGCGATGATCACCGACCCCGCCACGAAGATCGCGGCGCCGGCGATCATCGGGGCGACTTTGCCGAAACGCTGGTACACCGGCTGCATGAACAGCATTCCGAGCAGCGCCGGAATGTAGAGCATGAACGACATCAGCGCGGCGAATCCGGCGTCGCCAAGGAAGTACTGGGCGAAGTAGGCCGTCGCTCCGGTGTAGAGCGATTCCGCGACGCTGAACACGATGAAGATCGCGAACAGCAGCAGCCAATAACGGTTGCGCCCGGCGAGCTTCAGCGATTCGACGATCCCCGGCTGGTCCTTCGGCGGGGCGGTGTCCACGATGCGTTCCCGCGTATTGCGGAAGGTGATGAAGAACAGCACCGCCGCGACCGCACCGAACAGGCAGAACGTGATGATCCACGCGCGCTGGTCGTCGCCGAGCGCGCTCACCAGCGGCAGGGTGAGGACGGTGACGACCAGCGAGCCGAGGGTGGCGCCGAACATCCGGGTGACGTTGAGCCGGGAGCGTTCGGTGAAGTCGCGCGTCATCCGGGTGTTCAGCGTTCCGTACGGGATCACCGCCGCGCTGAGAGCGATGTTCATCAGCGCGTAGGTGATCGCGATGTACACCAGCGTCGGCGCCGGTTCCATGCCCGGCACGGTGAACACCAGGATCAGCGCGACGGCGAACGGCGCGGCGGCCCACAGCACCCAGGGCCGTGCCTTGCCCCAGCGGGTCGAGGTCCGGTCGACGATCGCGCCCATCCCGACGTCGACGACGCCGTCGAACAGCCGCGCGATGAGCACGATCGTGCCGACCGCCGACGCCGCCGCCCCGATCACGTTGGTATAGAAGAAGACCACGTAGGTGGCCAGCGCACCCCAGGCGATGTTCGTGGCCAGATCACCGCCTCCGAAGGAGAGGCGTTCCTTCCAGGTCACCGTGGCGAATTCTTCGCTTCGTGCGCTCATCGTCGAGCGTCCCTTCGGATCGGGGCGGGGAGAGAGGGTCAGTGCTGCGCGGCGGCCAGGAGTTCGTCGGCGAGCGCGGCGAGGTCGAGGTCGTTCGCGCGTTCCACCTCGGCGACGGCGTCCGCGTCGATCGCCTCGATCCCCCGGTGCGCGCCGGCGATCGCGGCCGCCATGCAGCCGATGGTGTCGCTGTCCCCGCCCGCGTTGGCGGCCAGCCGCGCGACGCGCACCGGATCCCCGCCTGCGGCGACGAAAAACCCGAGCGCCGCCGGTACCGCTTCCGCGGCAGGCAGGCCGACGCCGATCTCCCCGGCGATCAGGTCGATCGCGTGCTCGTCGTCGCGAGCCGTGATGGCCAGCGCGACCGCCCGCTCGATCCGCCGTTCGACCGACGCGCCCGGCACGTCGCGACCCTCGGTCCGGCCGAGTTCGGCACCGGCTCGCGCGCCGTCGACGGCCGCGCGGACGATGTCGACGATCTCCGCTCCGGGAGTGCAAGCCCGCGCGACAGCAGCGGCGACGGCCGCGGCGCCCGCGACTCCGGGCGGCGTGTTGTGGCTGGGCACGCACGTGGTGAACGCGGTACGGACCGCCGCGTCCGGGTCGCCGTGATGGAACAGGCCGACCGGCCCGACCCGCATCGCGGCCCCGTTGCTGGTGCCCTGGGTCATGATCGTCCCGGTGCGGCCGACCTCGCGCGGGTCCTCGCCGCGTTCCAGCCGGGCGATCGCCTCGCGGGTGGTCGGCCCGGCGAAGTGCGGGAAGTAGTTCTCGTTCTTGGACCACTCGATCAGCAGCCGCGCCATGTCGTCCGGGCTCAGCGCGGCTCCGGTGCGGGCGAGCAGCCGGGTCAGCAGGATCATCTGGCTGGAGTCGTCGGTGATCTGCGCGGCAGCGCGCCCCTTGGCGTAGGGCGCGCCGGGGAGCGGGGCGTGGAATTCGGTGACGTAGCCGCCGAACGCGGCCCGGATCTGGTCCCGGCTCAGTTCCTCGGTCGGCGCGCCGAGCGCGTCGGCCAGGCAGGCCGCGGCGAGACTGCCGTGGATCTTGGAACGCAGCACAGAATTCAAGTCGGTTACCTCTCAGTCGTGATCGTGATCAGGTCGTCTGGCCAGTCGCCGCGCTGCGAGCCGGACAGATAGGTGCGTCCGCCGACAGCGGTGACGCAACGGGTCGCCTGGGCTACTGCCCGGCGAAGGCTTTCGGCTGCTTCGGCTCCGGCCAGCAACGCGCCCAGGAACGCCCCGGCCAGCGCGTCCCCGGCACCGGTCGTGTCGATGGCGGTCACCTCGCCGTTCAACCGCGCGCGATGCACGATGCCGTCCTTGTCCACAGTGGACGCTCCGTGCGCGCCTTCGCTGATGACAACGAGTTCCGCGCCGAGCTGGATCAGCCGCCGGGCCGCACCGCGCGAGGTGGCCGCGAGTTTGGCCGCCGAGGCGGCGTTGACGAAGACGATGTCGCTGAGCCCGAGCAGCCGCGCGAACTCAGGCTGGCCCGGCTCGAACGCGTCCGGTTCGAGATCGACGGCGACCCGCGCTCCGCGTTCCCGGGCGAGTTCGCCGACGGCGGCCGCCCACCCGAGGTCGTCGGCCAGCGGCGCCACGATGTCCGCGCCCGCCAGGACCGACGCGTCGATCTCGTCGATCGCCGGAATCTTGATCCCGGTGTCCGCGCCGGTCAGCGCCTTCTCGCCGCTCGCGTCGAGCTGGACGAAGCACATCCAGGTCGGATGCTCGAGGTCGCGGAGGGAATGCTCGATCGACACGCCGAGCCTGCTGAGCTCGGCCAGCGCGGCGTCGGTGTCCGGCCCCGCGCCGGTCTTCGTGATCAGGTCGACCGCGATGCCGTGCTGCGCCGCCGCGGCGGCGAGATTGGCGCTCATTCCGCCGCCGTACACGCCGGACAGGGAGCCGATGGCCTTGTTGTCGTTGCCCGCGATGTGCGGAACCTGGACGAAGTAGTCGATGCTCGCGTCCCCCACGACGACGAGCCGCGGCCCGGCGCTCATCGCTCGCTTCTGAGGTCGATGTCGAGGTGGTAGCGATCGCCGCGCAGGATGTACCGGGTGAACTCCACCGGACGCTGATCGGCTCCGAAGGACGTGCGCTCGCGCAGCATCGCCGCGACCCCGGGCTCGACCTGGAGCCGCTCAGCCTCCGCCGCGGAGAGATTGACGGCGCTGACCCGTTCGCGGGCGTGCGTGGGCTGCGCGTCGCGGCCGGAGAGGAACGCGTACAGCGAATCCCCGGTGAACTCGGCGAAGTCGATTCCCGGCTGGGGCGCCAGATAGTGGTCGAGGAAGACGAACGGATCGTCGCCGATCCAGTACCGCCGCTCGATGTGGCTCACGGTGTCGCCGGGTTCGAGGTCGAGCGCCTTGGCGACTGCCTTCCCGGCGGGTTCCTCGGCATTGCCGAGCAACTCGGGCCGGATCGCGAAGCCGCGCTGCCGGAGCTCGCGCCCCAGCCCGAGCATCGGACTCATCGCCCGGATCTCGTTCGACGCGACGATGCTGCCCCGGCCGTGGAACCGCTCCACCAGCCCGAGCCGCTGCAACTCCTGAAAGGCGCGCCGGACGGACGTCTGGGACACCCCGTACTGCGCCCGGAGCTGGCTCTCCGACGGGAGCCAGTCCCCCGGCTTCAGCCTGCCGCTCAGGATGTCGCGCTGGATCTCGCTCTGAATCGTGCGATACAGCGGCGCACGACTGGGTCGACCGGTCATGCAACTTAGTGTACTAAGTGTGTCAACTGGCTCGCCACCCTCGCCTCTGGCATCGCTTTTCGACGACAAGCCGGTCCAGTCGAGCAACAGCCGTCCGGCCGGCGCCGACCCGAAGAGCACCAGCCGGACTGGTCAGGCGCTCAGCGAACGAGATCCGCGTTGGCACAGCCAGGGAGGTTGAACCGCGATGACGCAGCGAAAACGACCGAGCAAGCGCGTACTCCTCAGCGCGCTCTGCGCATTCGCCTGTGCTGCGTGCGCAGGCCCCGGCACTCAAGCTGCGAGCCCGCCAGGCACGCCGTCCTCGTCAGCCGCGGCTTCGAGCGCTCCGTCGTCCGCCAGCCCGCCGCCGTCGGACACGACCGCTGTCTCCACCACCGCGGAAGCACCGGCGACATCCTCGCCATCCGCACCGCTTCCGGCCGGCTACCCCAAGGTCGTGCAGGTCTCGTCATTGCCGAGCCAGGTGCGCAATTGGTTCCAGATGCAGGGCACCGCCCGGGCCGTACAGCTCGCACCGGGCGTCTGGACCGCGCTCCAGGACGGCGCGACCGTCGAGGACGCCGTCAATACCGACGTTCTCGACGGCTTCTGCAGCTCGATCAAGGCCTTCGAACGCGTCTGCCGAGGCGGACGCATGCACACCGGTGCCTGCTGGTGAGTTCGCGGTTCCCCACGGCGGCGCGCCGCCAAGGTCCCCGGCAAGAATTTCCCTTGCACATCGCCGCATTCGGATCCGGCGTCCACTTCGGAACACCCCGGCTCCGGTATAGTCGGCCCCATGCGAACCCCTCCCGCCCCCGATGCCGGAGACGCGCCGGATCCGGCGCGGATGCTCGGGGCGCGGGTGCGCGAATTGCGGCGCGGCCGAGGGCTGACCCTGAAGCAAGTCGGCGAGGTTTCCCGCCTGTCGCACGCTTTTCTCAGCCAGTTCGAACGCGGCCTGGCCGCCGCGAGCGTCAGCACGTTGCAGCGCATCGCGGTCGCGCTGGACACCACCGTGTCCGCGCTTCTCGCGGGACCTGCGGAACAAGGCGTCGGATTGCTGCGCGCCGACGAGGGAATGGTGATGCCCGGAGCCGAGATCCCGACCGGGTCCACGGCGCGGGCGCTGTCCAGGGCGGGTTTTCCGGTGCAGCCCATCGAATACACCGGCGGACCGGCCGAGTTCGGCGAGTATTTCGAGCACGTCGGGCAGGAGATGCTCTACGTCGTCACCGGGCGGATCGAGCTGGATTTCGCCGACGGGCGCCGCGAGCAACTGGGCGAGGCCGACGTGGCGACCTATCCGGGGTCGCGGCCGCATCGCTGGCGCAGGCTGGGCGACGAACCGGTCCGGGTCCTGCTGATCAACGCAGGGGAATGACCGCGCGGCCCTGGCGAGCCGCGCGGTCCGGAAAAAGGCTCAGCGCAGCAGCGGAACGACCTGTTCGCTGAAGCGCCGCATCTGCTCGGCGGCCATGTCGTAGGTGTGCCCGGGGAAATGCGGGAACACCACGAGCTGTTCGAGGCCGAGCGTGTCCTTGTGATGCTGCACGATCTCCGCGACCTCCTCCGGCGTGCCCACCGCCCAGCACTTCTGCTGCGTGGACTGCTCCAGCGTCGGCACCAGCCCGGCCGGGGCCCGCTTCCCGTCGTCGCCGCGGTAGCCGCTGCTCCAGCCGAACGGCGCGAGCAGGTTCCAGAACTCGTCGTGCCCGATCCGCCCGGTGCGCCAAGCCTCCTCGTGAGTGTCTGCGATGTGCACCGGCAGCACCAGAATGCGGTTCTGCCCCGGGGCCAGCCGCGTGCCGTGGCGCCGTTCGTACAGTTCGGCGTACCGCTCCCACTGCTCGCGGATGTATCCGTGGTACTGGTTCCACCAGACACAGCCGTGGCCGACCTCGGCCGCGTAGTCCAAAGTGGGCGGACTGGTGACCGCTTGCCAGATCTCCACGGGATGCAACGGACCCGGCACCAGCGTCAGCGTGTCCGCCTCGTGCTCGGGGTCGCGGTTGTCCGGCGGCGGCAGTTCGAAGAACTTCCCGTTGTACGAGAAGGTTTCCTGGCTCAACGCCGTGCGCACGATGTCCATGTACTCGGCGAACACCTCGCGGTTGTGCGCGTCGATGACCTTGCGTTCCTCGCTGGACGTCATCACGCCGATGTCCGCCTGATGCGCGGTGAGGCTGCGCAGTTCGCGAGAAACCGTTCCCCGGCCGACGCCGAGCACGGCTCGTCCGCCGGAGAGGTTCAACAGGCTGCTGAAGTCCTCGGCCAGCCGCAGCGGATTCCACTGCGGGACGATGCTGAACATCGAACCCAGCCGGATCCGCGACGTCCGCGCGGCCAGATGCGCTTCGAGCATCATCGCGTTGGGCACGACCTCGTAGCCCTCGTGCTGGAAATGGTGCTCTGCCAGCCAATAGCTGTCGTACCCCAGCTCCTCGGCCAGCTCGCCCATCCCGACCAGCCGCTCGTGCGCGTGCCACACCTGCTCGCGAGTGGCGCGGCGCCGCGCGGCGGGCACCGGGTTCCCGGCCAGCACGTCCGGCATCTCGACCGAGCCGAAGAAAAACACTCCGTGCCGCACAGCGCCTCCATCCCGCCCGGGCTCGCCGGGTCGTCGGCAAAATGTAAGTAATATCAACACTGTGCGGTGCGACCTGCGGAGTGTCAAGACCCCAGCGGCCTCTTGACATCTTGGGAAGGCGCAGCGCAGGCTGTGCCAGCCGTGTTACCTATATCAACACTTCCGTCGCAGGGGGCTCTCCGCTGGAGGACAGATGGTCAAAGACGCCCACGCAGTCCGCCCACCCGCCGTGTCCGTCGAGCACCACGGCATCGAAAGGATTCCCGACGACCAGCGCCACGGTTCGCCGCGCTCCGCCTTTTCCCTGTGGTTCGCGGGAAATCTGCAGTACTCCGCGCTCGCGGTCGGCGCCATTCCCACCGCGTTCCTCGGCCTCGGCTTCGGCGAGGCCGTCCTCTCGCTGGCCGTCGGCATCCTGATCGGCAGCGTCCTGCTGGGCTTCGCCGCCTCGATGGGACCCCGCGCCGGGGTGCCGCAGATGATCCAGTCGCGGATTCCGTTCGGCTACTACGGCAATTTCCTGCCGGTGCTGCTCCTGTGCCTGACCGGCCTCGGCTACTTCGCGGTGAACACCGTGCTCGGCGCCTACATCGTCCGCGAACTGTTCGGGCTGCCGTTCCTGGTTTCGCTCGTCGCGGTGGCGGCGGTGCAGATCGTCATCGCGATCGTCGGGCACGATCTGGTGCACCAGGCCGAACGCTTCCTCGCGATCGTCGCGTCCGTGCTGTTCGTGATCCTCACCTGGTACGGCCTGGCGAAAGGCGATCTCGCCGCGCCGGGCGACGTCCTGCACCGGGGCGCGGGCGGAGTCGCCGGAGGCATGCTGACCACCGTCGCCCTCGCTTCGACCAGGACGTTCGGCTGGTCGATCGGCGGTTCGGACTACACGCGCTACCTGCCGCGCGACACGTCCCGGCGGCGGGTGCTGCTCGCGGCGTTCTCCGGCGCGTCGCTGGCCGGGCTGTGGATGGCGGTCGTCGGAGCGGCGATCGGCACCGTGATCACTGTGGACAGTCCGACCGACCTGGTGGCGAAGCTGATCCCGGCCGGCCTCGCCGCCGTCATCCTGGTGGCACTGCTCGCGGCTTCGATCTCCGGCAGCGTCCTGGACATCTACACCGCGTCGCTCGGCCTGCTGATGGCGGGTGCGAAGGTTCGCCGCTGGATCTCCGCGATCATCATCGGCGTACTCGGGACCGCAGTGGGTTTCGTCGCCGGGCACAACGCCGGATCCGTCTTCGGCACCTTCCAGAATTTCCTGTTCCTGATGGGGTATTGGATCGGCCCCTGGCTCGGGATCGTCGTCGTGGACGCCGTGGTATTCGGCCGCCAGGAGATCGACCCGCGGCGGTATTTCGACCGCGCCCGGCGGTTCCGCCCTGGCCTGGCGGCGTTCGTGATCGCCATCGCGGTCTCCGTGCCGTTCATGAACCAAAGCCTCTACACCGGCGCGTTCGCGGCGCGCTTCCCGCAGTTCGGCGACCTCACCCCGTGGGTCGCGGGCGCGGTCGCCGCCCTGGCCTACTACCTCATCCGACGCTATCGAAAGGCCGACGAGTGACAAAACAAGCGCTTGGCCCCTTGAAGTACGGCACCACGGTCCAGCCATGGGGCAGAGGAGCCGCGGCGGGCGGCTTCGTCTTCCTCAGCGGAATCGACGGCGTCACCGACGAGCACGGCCGGCCCGCCCACGGGGTCGCCGCGCAAACCCTGGTCACGCTCGACCGCGTGCACCGGCTGCTCGCCGACGCGGGCGCGGACTTCGAGGACATCGTGCAGTTCGACCAGTTCCTCGCCGATCCCGCCGACCGCGCGGAGTACATGCGGGTGCGCGACGGCTGGCTGGCCGAGCACGCGCCGAAACTGCTGTCCGAGCGTTCGTACGCGTCGTTGCTGATCTACCCCCCGCTGGCCACCCCGGAGATGCGGGTGGAAATCCGGGCCGTCGCCTATCTCGGCGCCTGAGCGCGCTGGAAGGAGAATTCCTTATGGCTTCACGGTTCTTCGCCGAGCTGCGGGCCTCGCAGGTCGAGGCAGCGTGCGGACCGTCCTCGATCGCGGTGCTGCCCGTCGGCGCGATCGAGCAGCATGGCCCGCACCTCCCGCTGGCCACCGACGCACTCGTCGCCGAAGCAGTGTCGAAAGAAGTCGTTGCCGCCCAAGGCGAAGACCTCTGGCTGCTGCCGACGATCAGCTACGGCCGCTCTGTCGAACACACGTGGGCGGCAGGAACCCTTTCCCTGTCCACCGCGACTTTCGCCGCGGTGCTCGACGACATCGGACGTTCGGTCGCCGCCGCCGGCATCCGCCGGATCGTCCTCGTGAACGGCCACGGCGGGAACGTGTCCGAGATCCAGACCGCGCTGCGCGATCTGCGCTTGGCCTACGGCCTCCTGACCTTCGGCATCAACGTTTTCCTCGCCGAGGAGCACGATCCCGCCTGGGCAGCGAGCGAGGACGGGCTCGGCATCCACGGCGGCGCCGCGGAAACGTCCCTGATGCTGCACCTGCGTCCCGACCTGGTCGACCTCTCCGCCGCGGAACGGCGGATCCCCGCGCGGATGGCCGGCAACGTCCACGCCCGATTCGGCGGCAGCGTCGCTTTCGGCTGGCTGGCCAACGATTTCGGCGCCGAGGGCTACCTCGGCGACCCGACCCTGGCCACCGCCGAAGCGGGCGCGAGCGGGTTCAAGTCGATGGTCGCCACCCTGGGCGACCAGCTCGCGGAAGTCGCCCGCTTCGACTTCCCCGATTCCGCCCGATCGCGATAACCCACCGCAGGAAGCCGGTTCGCCATGCATACCGTCCAGGAACCCATGATCGTGGGCATCGGCGGCACCGTCCGCCCCGACTCCTCCTCCGAACGAGCCCTCCGCGCGGTCCTCGGCGCCGTGCGGGCGCACGGGGCTCGCACCGAACTGTTCACCGCGCGAGACCTCGATTTCGCCATGTACGAACCGGATCTCGCGCATCGCTCCCCTTCCGCGACCGCGTTTCTCGACGCCGTCCGCCGCGCCGACGGCGTGCTGATCTCGACGCCCGGCTACCACGGCGGACTGTCCGGCCTGCTCAAGAACGCCTTGGACTACCTCCAGGACCTCGCCGACGACGACCGTCCTTACCTGCACGGACGCGCCGTCGGCTGCATCGTCAGCGCGTACGGTCCGCAAGCCGGGGTGACGACGTTGACGTCGCTGCGCTCGACCGTGCACGCACTGCGCGGCTGGCCGACCCCGCTCGGCGTCGTGGTCGACTCGACTGCCCAGCCGTTCGCCGCCGACGGCCGTGTCGCCGACCGGAAACTCGCCGCCCAGCTCGCGACCGTCGCCGAGCAGGTGGCCCGGTTCGCGACGGCGGAGATCCGGACGGTCGCATGACGCTGCCGGTTCAAGCGACTTCGCTCGACGTACGCCCGATCGACGCTCTGCTCGATGCCCTCGCGCGCGGCCAGCCGGTCGTGCTCACCGCCCTCGAGGACGCGGCCCTCGTCCTGCCCGCCGCGGAGGCGTCCACCGCGGCGCTGGCGTTCGTCATCCGGCATTCCTCCGGTCTGGTCGGCGTCGCATTGCCCGGCGATCGGTGCGACGCGCTCGAACTGCCGCCCATGCGACCGAGTTTCCGCCACGACGACCAGCGTGGCTGGTGTGTCGCGGTCGACGCCGCGAATGGCGTCGCCACCGGGATTTCAGCCACGGACCGGGCGGAGACGATCCGGCGCCTCGCCCACCGCGACACCCGGCCGGAAGACCTCAACCGGCCAGGACACGTGCTGCCTTACGCCACCCGTCCGGACGGAGTCTTCGGGGTCCCCGAAGCGAGCGTAGAACTGTGCCTGCGAGCCGGACTGCCCGCTGCGGCCGCGTTCGCCGCGCTGGTCAGCCCCGAAGATCCGACGCGAATGGCGACGCCGGGCGAAGCGGCCGCCTTCGCCGCCACGCACGGGTTGCCGCTACTCGATTCGGCTGCGGCGGGCCGTTCCGGAATCCCGCGCGACGCATCGTGTCGTGCGCTCTCGGCGGCCGGTTCCGGCGAGCGACACCCGACCTGATGACCGGTGTCGCCTGTCCGGCTGGCGCACTCCCCCGGGTCCGGTCGCCATGGGTCGCCGAGGACGGACACGACCGGGTCGATCTTGCTCCGGGCCCTGTTCGCCAACGCGGGCACTACCTTAAATTCAAGCGAGCCAGAGTCTTCGAAACGCACCCGCGGAGGTAGAGGATGCCTGCTCCGAACGACGAGAAACCCGACCAGCCCGGGCAAGGGTCCGGCAAGGACCGGCGGGACTTCCTGAAGGGCGCCGCCGCCGCGGCCGCGCTGGGAGTGGGCGGGGTCGCGGCCGGCGGCTTGCTGGGCGGGCAGCAGGCCCAGGCCTTCCCGCAGCAGACCGGCCTCCCGCCGATCGGGGCGGAGATCCCGTGCAGCTGCCTGGCGATCAACACGCCGCTGCAGATCCGAACCTCCCTGGTGAGCGTCGATTTCCGCGGCGGGATCAAGGTTCGGGTCGACGTGAACCCCGACGACCCGGTCAACTCGGTGCGGCTGCGGGTGGTCGGGCACCGGGTGTCGGCCGAACTGCCCGGCGGCGACAGCGCGGAGCAGGGCGGCGGCACGATCACGATCGAGCAGAACGACGTCGACGTGGACGCCAAGAGCCTGCTCAAGCTGACCCAGCGGTTCCCGCCGCGCTTCGAGCAGGTCATGGTGCTCAGCTTCACCATGACGATCGACCAGCCCGACGACATGCTGCGCCGGGCGGGCATCCGGTCCCGGAAGGCGTACGAGCCGCTGGTGCTGACCACGAAGGACCCGGGGCTGCTGGTCGGGAAGCTGACCCAGTTCCCGCCGCGAGGGGATCTTTACCAGCTGCAGAACCCGATCGACCTGGTGCTGCCGGACGACCCGGACACCACGATCGCGACGATCCAGAAGTTCCCGGTGAAGGTGGGCGGGCTCTGAGGTCTCGGGCGTGCTGAGCGGCCCGGTTCGTCCTTGCCGGGCGGGCTGGGTCGCTTTGCGAGGTCAGGGGGTCGGGAGTGGGATGGCTGCCGGTGCTGGTGCGCGTTTCCGGCGGCGTGGGTCTCGTGAGTGTTCACCCCGGTTAGAACCGGCGCAGCCGCTCACGAACCATCTGCTCGGGCCGCGCCATCAACCCCAGCACGGTCGAGCAGCGCACCACTGCGTCCGGGTCGCCGGAGAACGTCAGCTTCCCGGTCGCCAGCGCTTCGAACGGGCCCAGCGCCCCCGCGCCGATCCGGACGAAGGTTGTCGCGTCGGTGCGGATGCTCAGCGCCGGGGCGTCGGCGGGGCCGCGCGCCGTCGTGAGCGCGCCGCGGTCGACGGTCAGGTGGAAGGTCTCGTCGTCGACCTGGAATTCGTAGGTTTCCGCGACCGCCGGCAGCCGGCTCGCGTCCGCCATGGACTGGACCGCCAGCAGGGCCCAGTGCGGGCGCGTGACCATGTCCGCGCTCGGTTCGCCCAGCAGCCCGATGCCCCATTTCGACAACGCCAGCACGGGTTCCCGCAGCTGTTCGCCCAGCGGGCCGAGCCGGTAGGCGTGTCCGGTGCCCGTTGCGGAGCGCTCGACGATTCCGGCGGCGCCCAGCTTTTTCAGCCGGTCCGCCAGGAGGTTGGTGCCGATGCCGGGCAGGTCCGCGAGCAGCTCGGTGTAGCGCCGCGGGCCGAGCAGCAGTTCGCGCACGATGAGCAGCGTCCAGCGTTCGCCGACGGTGTCGAGGGCGGCGGCGAGCCCGCAGTACTGGCGGTACTGCCGTTCTCCTCGGGCGGTGGTCGTCACCAGCCCAGCATACTACTGGATTTTCAAGTACGGCGTCAGGGCTGTCCGCAGCTGTCCGGGGACCGGGACCGGTTCGAGCCCGGCGGGCCCGCGGGTCATGCAGGCGACCGACTGATGGCCCCGGGCCACCAGCTGGGGCACCGCGACCTCGGTCCGGTAGTAGTCGAACGCCATCGCCACCCGGTTGCCCTCGAGTTCGCTCAGGGTCATCCGCAGTTCGACGACGTCCCCTGCGGTCAGTTCGCCGAAGTACTCGCAGCCGCAGCCGGTGGTGACCACGGCGAAGCCGTCGGCGAGCGACGCGAGGACGTCCGGGGCGTGCTCGGCGAGGAAGCTCTCCCGGCAATGTCCTTGCCAGCGAATGTAATGCGCGAAGTAGACGTTGCCGACGAGATTGGTCTCCTCCAGCGTGACCGGGTGGCGGTACCGGTAGGCGGGAGTCATGCGACGCCGCCGACCGTCAGCAGGGCGATCGCGATCGGCAGGCGGTAACCGTCCACAGTGAACACGGCCGAGGCGATCCGCGCGTCCCCGGCGGCAAGGACGAGCCAGCCGCCTTCGTAGGCACCGGAAAACCTTGCTTCCGAAGGACTCGCGCTCACCTGGGTCAGGCACCGCGTCACAGTTGAGGCCCGTGCGGCCAGGCGCTCGGGCGGCTCGTCGCACGGGCCCGAGAGGACGCGGAGCAGCCGGGCGTCTGGTGATTCACGAGGTTCCACGAATTCCCAGGCACAGGCTGCCGGACAGGAACTGCCGGCGTCCACGGTGAATGGTTCGCCGATCGATACGCGCAGGGACGGATCTAGCCCGAGGGCCACCGCTGTCCGGGTGATCGCCACCGATAGCAAGGAAGACGGCCAGGGCCGGTCGTCGGGCAGTGCGCCGGTGTCGGCCAGGCGCAGGCCGGTCCAGTGAACGGCGGTGCGGCCGTTCGCGTCGGTGGCGACGACATCCCAGGTGTAGCGGCCGTCGGCGGCGTGTTGTTCGGTGCCGCGGAGTTCCCGCGGGCCGGTCGCGCGGGGGTCGAAGTCGACGCGGTCGCAGGCGACGGGCAGCAACCGCCGCGTCGGGACGCAGGATTGAAGGACGTGCACGGTGGCGTCGTGGGCGGCCGGGTCGCCGAGAACCGAGGCGAACCAGGGCTCGTCGTTCGGGGTGATCGCGGCCCGGCAGGACCACGGGTCCGGGACGGCTGCCGCGGTGACCCGGCGGAACGGTCCGTTGTGGAACAACAGCCGGTCGTACAGTTCGGCCGGCTCAATTCGGCCGTGGTCGGCAACCGCCGGTGAAGGTGCAGTGTTCTCGTTGCAAGACAACGGGAAAGTGGCGGTGAAGTGGTCCGTTTGGAAGGCGGATTCGGCACAGCGCAGCACGGTGGTGATCACGTCGCCGTCCCGCAGCGCGCAGACTCGGACGACGTGCTCTCCGGTGTCGGGAATGACGACCGGCCGGTCGAACCGGACATCGGACGCCGTCGTCAGAGCCCGGCCAGCGACTGTGGAAGCGGCTTGCGCCATGGCTTCCAGCCCGACGACGGCGGGCAACAGAACCGCTCCGTCGACCCGGTGACCGTCCAGCCACGGCTCGGTGCGCAGGGAAAGCGTCGCGTCGGCGACGAGTTCGACGCCGGGGTGGCCTGCGCGGATCCGTTCCAGGAAGCGGCCCGTTCCAGCCGGGAACGCGGCGCCGAGCCGTCCGTGCACGGACACGTCGGCGGGGGTCGACGGCGTGCGCAGCAACCGCAGGAACAGGCCGGTTCCTTCCTCGACCGGGATCGGTGCGGCACCGGAGCGGGCGAGGACCTGCGCCGCGCCCATGCGTTCGGCCATGCCCGCGCCGGACCACGCGGACCAGGCGATGTCGAGCACCCGGCAGGACGGCAGCTCCCGCGCGAGCCGCCGGGCTTCGGCGCGCAGGAGGCCGTTGGCCAGCGCGTAGTGGCACTCCCCCGCCATCCCGGCCGACCCGATCACCGAGCCGAACGTGACCAGCAGCCGCAGCGATCCGGGCGGGACGGCGGCGAGCAACGCGCGGAGCCCGGTGACCTTCGGGCGCAGGTGCGCGCGGATCCGATCCGGCGTCAGGTCGGAGAATCGGGCGGGTTCGTTGATGCCGCTCGCGTGCAGCAGCGCGGTCACCGGGCCGGTTTCGGCGGTGAGCTTTTCCACGGCGAGCGCGACGGCGTCCAGGTCGCCGACGTCGGCCGCCTCGTAGGCGACGCGGATCCCGTCCGCCCTGAGCCGGTCCAGATTTGCCCGGAGGAGATCGTCGGTCTCCGGGTGGGAGCGGCCGAGGACGGCGAGGGCGAGTCCGGTCTCGCCGGCCAGGGCGTGCGCGCACTCGTAGCCGATGCCTTTGCCGCCTCCGCTGACCAGGAGCACGTCTTGGTCACCGAGGAGTATGTCGTCCGGCTTCGCGGCAACAAGCTGTTCGCGCGGTTCGTACCAGGCGCCGTCCTCGCCGAGGACCAGTTCGCGGAAACGGCCGGGTTCGGCGTGGAGTGCGGAGAAATCCGCAGTGCCGGCCGGGACCTGGGCGAGGGTGATGCCGACCCCGGGGTGTTCCTGGTGCAGCGAACGGAAGAAGCCGCTGATCGCGCAGTCGTGCGTCACGACGACGAGCGCCTGGCGGTGCAGGGCTTTCCGCCCGGCGTCGAGCAGTGCCTCGACGTCTTCGGGGTCGGCGAGGCACACGGTTTCCGTCGGACGCCACGATTCCGGCCGGGCCGGCGCCAGGACCTCGGCGAAACAGCCGGTCCAGGGCCGCACGCCCGGCGTCTCCGCATCGGGTTCGGCGGTCTCCGGGAGCCGTTCGATCTCCGCGATCACCTCGCCGACCGAACTGTCCGCGAACGCCATCGACACCGACGGCAGCTTCCGGCCGAGCGCCGACGCCGCCTCGACGACGAGTTGGGTAGCCCGCAGCGAACTCAGGTTGAGGTCGGCGAGCAGGCGGGCGTCGGAGCCGATGAGCGCCGCATCGAGTTCGGTGGCCTCGGCGAGCAGGCCGGTGATCGTCGCGGCGGCGTCGCGAGCCGGCGCGGCGTCGAGCGCCTCTCGCGGGGCGGGGATCTCCGAGGGCGCCGCCGAACACGGGTTCGTCAGGAACTCCGGTTCGCGGTCGAGCTCGATGGGACGGGCGGCTCGTCCGGCGAACCAGCGGACGAGGTCCGCGACGGCTCCGGCGGCGAACAGCGCGGCGGCGGAATCAGCGGACGCGCGGTCGCCGGCTTCGCCGATGTCCAGGCTGACCGCCGCCCGCCCGGCCAGCGCACTCAACGCACGGCCGGGGCCCGCTTCGACGAACAAGTCCGCGTCGACGGCCTGTACGGCGGCCCGGAACTGCACCGGCGCGCACAACTGCCGGACGAGCAGTTCGACGAGATCGTCCTCCTCGGTGAGCGGTCGGCCGTGCACAGTGGACACCATCGTGCGCCGCACCGGAGCGAGAGCCATTCCCTTGAGGAAAGCACGCCACGGCTTGATACAGGCAACCATGGCGGGGCTGTGGAAGCCGTGGGACACGGGCAGCCAGGAGACGCGGAAACCGTGCTGCTCGGCCGTGTCCGCCACCATCCGGAGTTCTTCCACGGAACCGGAAAGCACCTGCGACAGAGCGGAGTTGTCGGCGGCCAGCACGACATCGGTCCCGGTGCAGAGCGCCTGCGCCTCGGCCGCACTCGCCGCGACAGCCAGCATTCCGGTGCCGGGCCTGCCGTACGTGCCCATGATCCGGCCGCGTTCGACGGCCAGCCGTTCACCGTCCTCGGTGGACAGACAGCCCGCCCACGTGAGCGCGGCCAGTTCGCCGAGACTGTGTCCGATCGCGGCGCTCGCGGTCACGCCCAGTTCGTCGAGCCGCGCAAGCGCCGAGGCGCACGCCCGGTAGATCGTGGGCTGAGCGAGCGTGGTGTCGGCCGGTTCCGCGCCGCTCGCGCCCTGTCCGGGGAACAGCAGCGCGACCCGGCCTGGCACGGCGTTGCCCAGCCAGCAGCCCGGAGACCTCGACAGTCGGCCGTGGGTCAGCGTCGGCACCTCGGCTGCCGCGCGGGCGGCGAGCGAGCCCAGCTCAGCCGGGGTGCGGGCGACCAGTGCGGCCCGGACTGGCCCGGCGGCGTCCTGGCGGCCGTACTGGCAGGCGAGGTCGTGCAGTTCGGCTCGCGACAGCCGCGGTGCCGCTTCGGCGATCCGGGTCAGTTCGGCAGCGACGCGCGCCGGGTCCGGCCCGCTGACGGCGAGGACGTCGAATTCCGGAGTCGACCGATCGGCCACCGGAGACCGCACCGGCCGGGTCCGCGTCGGGGTGCCCAGCACGACGTGGGTGTTGATGCCGCCGAACCCCATCGCGCTCACCCCGGCGAACCGGCGGCCTTCCGGCCAGGGCTCCGCCGCCGACAGCACCCGCAGGGTCTCGCCGAGTGCCGGATGCGGGGTCGCGCAGCCGGTGGTCGGCGGCAGCAGCCCCGAAGACACGCTCAGCGCGGCCTTGAGCACCCCAGCGGCTCCAGCGGCGGCCTTGGTGTGCCCGATGTTCGCTTTGACCGAGCCGAGCGCGGCGGCCGACGAGGGCCCGGACCGGACCCGGTTCAGCGCCGTCAGCTCGACGAGGTCGCCGACCGCCGTTCCGGTGCCGTGTCCCTCGTAGAGTCCGATCTCGGCGTGCTCGATCCCGGCCATCTCGCCCGCACGGCGCAGCGCGAGCAGTTGTCCGTCCGCCTCGGGCCGGGTGATACCGCCGCGGCCGTCCGAGGAGACGCCCCAGCCGAGGATTTCCGCGTACACCGGCAATCCCGCCGCGCGGGCGTCTTCGGCGCGGGCGAGCGCGAGCATTCCGCAGCCCTCGCCCGGCCAGAAACCCGCCGAACGCTCGTCGTAAATCCGCATCTCCTCGGCAGCCAGCGCACCGGTCTTGGCGAAGCCGACCAGCTCGAACGGGTCGAGCGACAGGTCCACTCCCCCGGCCAGCGCGAAATCGGCGCCGCCGTCTCGCAACGCCCGGCAGGCGGTGATCACCGCGAGCATCGACGAGGCGCACGCACCGTCCACGGTGTACCCGCCGCCGTGGAAACCGAAGTGGTTGCAGATGCGGCCCGCGATGGTGTTGGCGAGGCTTCCGGCCAGCGTCTCGTCCCCGACCTCGGGAAATGCCGCCAGGTACCGCTTTTCGACCTCTGCGAGGTCGGCCTCGGGCAGCGTCGAGCGCAGGACGTCGCGAACGTAGGGCCAGCGCAGCCGCAGCGTCCGGGCGCGGGTCATTTCGCCGGTCAGGCTGTTGCCGACGACGACGGCCACCCGGTCGGCGTCCAGGCCGGCGCCCGCCGGATGACCCGCGTCGGCCAGCGCCCGGTCCGCGGTTTCCAGCGCCAGCCAGTGCGCGGGGTCGGCGGCGCGGAAGGTCGAGCCGGGGATCCGGAACGCCTCCCGGTCGAACTCCCAGTCCGCCAGCACCGCGGCCTGGGTGCTGTACGTCCGGTCCGGGACGCTCGCGTCGGCGCTCCAGTAATCCGCCAGATCCAGCCGTCCGGGCGGCAACCGCCGGAACGCGCGGCGCTGGTGGAGCACGGTTTCCCACAGCTGCGCCGGGTCGGCCGCGTCCGGGTAGCGGCAGGCCATCCCGACGATCGCGATCGGCTCGCCGGGTTCGCGGCGGGTCATGCGGGTTCCCGGGCCGGCATCGGTTCGGCGGCGGTGCGCTGCGCCGGGACCAGGACCGTCCACTGCGGACTCTTCCGGGCGGCGACCGCGAGCACCACGGCCCGCAGCGCGCAGGTGATCGTCAGCGCGAAGAACAGGCCGAACACGACGTGGAATTGCACGAGCACGCCGTACACCACGGCGGTGGCGAGCCCGAAGCACACCTGGTTCCGTCGCGAGGACGGCGTGGTGCCCGGGTCGGTGATCATGTAGTTGGTGAACAGGACGAACGCCGTCCCGGTGATCGGCAGTACCGCGCTGACCAGCGAAATGTCGGTGAACAGCGCGCGCACCAGGGCTTGGCCGAGAAAGCCGCCGACCCAGCCGAGGATCAGCGGGACCTTGCCGGTGAGCTTGGCGTTGAGCATGGTCCCGGCGATCAGCAGCACGGCGGGCACGATCGCGCCCCACCAGCCGGTGACCCATTCGGTGAACTCGTACGGCGGCGCGATGCCGACCCAGCCGAACAGCAGCAGGACGACGACGATCCCGACGTTGCTCGGGTTCAGCACATGCCTGCTCTTGCCGCCGATCCGCACACGCACGACGTATTTCGAAGCGACACCGACCACCGAGGCGAGCACTGTCGGCATGAACCGGTCGTTGGCGTACAGCAGCATCGCGCACGCCATGCCGGTGATGTAGGCGGGAAGCAGGAAGTCGGCCACCGCGCCGGGTTTGCCGAGGTAGCGCGGGCGGCGCCGGGCTGTCGCGGCCTCCACCGACTCCAGCACGATCTCCGCGGTCAGCGCGGCGAAGACGGCGACCACCGGGGTGAGATACGCCTGTTCGAAGCCGAGCACGGTGTGCCCGAGCACGGTCAGCACGGTGATCGACGCGCCGAACCGGCGCAGGGCAGCGGAACGGCGTTCGCTCGGCGATTTGGTCACCGGTCCTCCTCGATGGTGCCGTCGGGGTTGAGCCGCAGCTGGTGCCAGCCGGGCGGGAGCGACACCGAACCGTCGTGGCGGTGTCCGCAGCCGTCCCGCCACGCCAGGCGGACCGGCACCGCGGAAGGCGGCTGGCTGCCCAGGCCGAAGTGCAGGTCAGGGGCGTTGACGCCGTTGTGCCCATTGGCCGGGTACACCTGTTCCAGCCGCTTCCCTCCGCCTGGCGCGGCGACCTCGGCCTCGGCCCCGATGGCAGGCGAGATCGGCCCGCCTGTCCCGCACGCGTTGCCGCCGACAGGTTTTCGCAAGCGCAGTCCGAGAAATGCACCGGCTGGCGAGGTGTTGCGGTACAAAGCGGACGGCGCCCACTGATTGGCGACGACGAAGTCGAGCCGCCCGTCACCGTCCACGTCGCCGACCGCGAACGCGCGGCTGACCGCGTCGGTTCCGACGCCGACCTGGTCCGCGACGTTCACGTAGCGGCCGTCCGAGCCGCGGGCGAAAAACGAGTTGTGGTCGTGGCCGGACAGTTCGGCGCCCTCGGTGAATCGCGGCCACAGCGCGGGATGGCTGAGCACGAGGTCGTTCGACATCGCGGTCTCCTGCAACTGCGCCCACCGGTTCGCCTCGCCCGCGACGAACCCGGTCGCGTGCATGACCTCGTCGGAACCGGAGTTGGCGAAGTCGGCGGCCTTGACGTCCCACGACCATCCGGTGCGGGACAATCCGAGGTCCTCGCTGCGGTCGTCGTAGGGTGCCACGCCCTCGCGCAATCGAGCGGCTGTTCCGGCTCGATCCATAGTGGACTGGTAGGCGAAGTTGCTTTCCTGCAACGCGTACGGCTCGGTGATGTTGCTGACCAGGATGTCCGGAACGCCCTTCGCGTCGAGGTCGGCGAAGGCCACGCCCATGCCCTTGAACGAATCGTTGCCCAGCACCTTCGACTTCGGCGTCGTCGCGTGCCTGGTTCCCGTCGCCGCACGGAACGCGACGCGGCCCGGAGTCGATTCATTGACCAGCAGATGGTCAGGGCCGAAGTCGTTGGCGACGTACAGATCCGGCAGCCCTCGGCCGCCGATGTCCTGGGCGCCGAGCGCGAGCGCCCACCCGGTTCGGGTGCCCGGCGGGAAAGCGTCGGGCGCCTCGGCGAACCGTCCGGAACCAGCGGAGCGGAACAGCCGGAGCGTGCCGCCGTTGGCGGCGTGGGACAGCGAATCGTTCATCATCAGTTCCGGCTGGTGCGCGCTCGGGTCGAGCACGCGCGCGCCGTCCGGGAAATAGTTGCCGAACACGAGATCGGGGTGGCCGTCACCGTCGAAATCGCCGATCGTGGCCGAGTTGGTGTTCCAGACCCGCCACGGGCTGACCAGCTCGCGCGGCCGGAACGCCGCCGCGGACGGCGTGGCCCCGGGCATACGCTCGAAGACGACCGGAGAACGGCCCCAGTAATAGACGATGACGTCCTGGCGGCCGGTCTCGTCGACGTCCGCGGGCAGGCAGCCCATCGGAGCCGCGAAGGACGGCATCTCCAGCCCGGTCGGGGTCAGCGTGAACGGCTGGTAGCGCGCGCCGGTGCCGGGGGCGGGTTCCACGGTGACCGTGTCGGTACGGGGATCTACCAGGCAGACGTCGTGCGCGACCGGGCCGCCGTCCGCGGCGAACAGGGCGGTCGCCGCGCCCACCGAGGAGATCCACGACCGGATCTGCTCGTAGGCCGGGGCGACGGTGCGCACGTGCCGTCCGCCGGGTGCGTTGTCCGGGCTGACCGGTGCCGCGGCGAACGAGAACTGGTGTGCCAGTTCGGCTCGCTCGGCCGAGGACGACTGCGGAACGACCGTGAACGCGAAGACCGCCGCGCAGCCGAACAGCGCGACCACACGGGCCAGATGCCGGCGCAGAAAAGGTCTCATCGGCTCTTCCTCTCCCAGAGATACCGGATTTCCGCGCGCCAGCGCTGGTAATGCGCGAGCGTGGACGGAGCGGGCAGGCGTCCGAGCGCCCGGTCGGTCCAGTCCGCGGCGACGCCGGTGCTGGTCCCGGCCAGCACCTCGGCCGCTTTGTCCGTGTGCGCGGGCACGATTCCGCTGACCCGCCGGGCGGCGCAGGCGAACGCGCAACCCTGCGCCAGATGAGCGCGGAACGGCCCGGACAGGTCGGCGAGGCGGGCGAGTTCCCCGGCGTCGGCGCCGCCCGCGTACGTCGCGGCGAGGCCGATTCCGCTCCACAGGTCCGGCCGCCGTTCGACCGGGAATTCCGCGATCCGCAACGCGACGCCGTCGGGGTCGGCGCATTCGCAGAACCACAGCGCCCGGCCGAGCCCCTGGTCGCGGATCCGCCGCGGTCCGGACCCGACCCCGGGTTCGACGCGATGGCGGCCGACTGCCCGGTCGGTGTGGAAAAACCCTTGGTGGAAGCCGAATCCGTCCCAGGCCAGCCACCGCAGCAACGGATCCGTTCCCGCGCTCCGCGACGGGCGCAGCCTCAGCCGGGCGTAGGCCCAGCCGATGCCGACGTGCACGAGGTGCGGATAGTCCGCGGCCGGTCCGTTCAGCAGGGCGGCGACCCGTCCGCGCCGGGCCGGGAGGAGCAGGTCCAGCAGGGCGCAGCCCATTCCCGCGCCCTCGAAGGCGAACCCGCGCAGCTCCGGTTCGAGCGCGGACACCCGCTGCCCGAGCGCGTCCCGGCCCGGTTCGACCGAGGCGTTCAGCCCGGTCAGGAACGCTCGCCCGGACGCCTCCAGGACACCGCGGGCAGGGCCGGGGCGAAGCCGGAACCGGCGCAGCCCGAAATCGACCTGCCGCAGGTCCTGGCGCAGCGCCCGGGCCATGACGCCGGGCATCACCGCGTTTCCTGGGGCACGGCCACGACGCGTTCCATCAAGGCGGTGACCAGCATGGGCCGGGCTTCGCGCTGGAAGTCGACGTCGGGATGGAACTCGCGCACTGTGCCCTCCAGGACCAGCAGGGACAGAATCGGGAACACGAACTGCGGATCGGCGTGGAGACCGTGCCCGCGTTGGAGGTCGAACAGCCTGGCGGCGAAGGAAACCAGGTCGAAGTCGGCCGCGCTGCGTCCGGTGTGTTCCGCCACCAGCGCGGCAAGGTCGGCGCGGAACCTCGCGGTGTCGGAACCGGGCGGAGCCTTCGCCGTCGACAGCACGATGTCGGCGCAGGCTTCGCCGTCGCCCTGGCTCATGCAGTAGAAGAACGCCGCGAACTTCTCCCGCGCGGGTTCGGACAGCTGGACGGTGAAACCCGCGTCCAGCACGACGATCGAGCCGTCTTCGCGGAAGTAGAGATTGCCGGGGTGCAGATCGCAGTGGACCACGCCGTCCAGGAAGAGCATCCGGTACACCGCGCGCAACGCCGTGACGACCGCGTTCCGGCGCTCCGCCTCGCCGAGTTCCTCCGGACGGCGACGCGCCAGGCCGTCCAGGAAGTCCATCACCAGAATGTCCTCAGTGGACAGTCCGGGGCGCACTCCGGGCACGGTCACTCCGTCCGCGACGCTGAGCGCTTTCCGGAAGCCTTCGAGCCGCTCCGCTTCCCTTCCGAAGTCCAGTTGCGCGCGAATGCTCTCGGCGAGCTGCGCGGCGACGGCGGTGACCGGCACGCCGCGCAGCACCGGCAGCCGGGCCGCCACCCGTGCGCCTCGTTCCAGCATCGCGAGATCGGCCGAAAGGGACCGGACGATCCCCGGCCTGCGCACCTTGGCCGCGACCGCCTGGCCGTCCGGGAGGTCCACCCGGTACACGCAGGCGATGCTGCCCGCCCCGACCAGCCGCGGCACCCCCGCGCCGAACCTCAGCGCGGGCGGCAGCGTGCGCGGCGGAGCCGGGCGAACCTGGTCGTGCAGCCGGGAAAGCGCGCGACATGTCCGAGGCGGCAGAATGTCCGCCCGGGTGCTCAAAAGCTGGGCAGCCTTCACGAACGCCGGGCCGAGCGCCGCCACCGTGTCCGCCAGCCAGGCGTCTCGGTCGAACCGTTCGCCGCGCAGCCACGCCGCTGCCGTCGCCGGTCCCAGCAGCAGCGACCGTCCGGCGAGGACCGCGAAAGCCCGCGCCGTCCGCAGCGCCACCGCGCCGCCGCCGATTCTCGGAAACGTCATCTCTCCCCTTCGCCGTCCGGGCTGACTGCCGACGAGTGACGTTACAACCAGTAGCGCTGAGAACGCGCCCTGTTACCGCAGGACCATCCGTTCCGGCGAAACCCGGCCGGAAACACCCGGCCGGCAGTACTTTTCCCTTTCGTGGCCGGGAATCCGGCCCGGTTCGCCGCGCGCACTCGGCCGCGGGTCACGGCCGCCGCCCCGGTCGTGCCCCCGCTTGCCCCGATCCAGGCACGGAAAAACACCGTGCGTAGTCACCGCCCGGCGGATTTCCCTTGCGCCACGCGATATTCAGTCGACAGCGGCGGCCTGGTGCGCATCCTGGCCGTTGCGGGCAGCCGGAAACCCGACCCCGAGCTGGTCCGCCGCGAGCGCAGTGCCTTCCAGCCGCGCGCGAATCTTGGCGAAGGCCGTCCGCCGCGAGGTCGACTGGTCGTCCGCGAACGGGGAAAACCCGCAGTCGTCGCAAGTCCCCAGCTGCTCCGCCGGGAGGCAGCGGGCGGCGCGCAGCACCCGGTCGCGCACCTCTTCGGCCGTCTCCACCTGCGGATCGATCGGGTCGATTACCCCGACGAACACCCGGATTCCCGGCCGGAGCTGGTCCGCGATGACGCGCAGGACCCGGTCCGGATCGGGCTCGCCGGCCAGCTGGAGATAGAAATTGCCGACGGTGTGCCGGAACAGCGCCGGCAGCAGGTCGGCGTAGTCGACGTCGAGGCTGTGCGTCGAGTCGAGATCGCCGCCGGGGCAGGTGTGGACGCCGATCCGCGCCCGCTCGGATTCGCTGAACCTCTCCAGGACCCGGTTGTTCAGCGCGACGAAATCGCGCAGCACCTGGCCGCTGGGATCGAGCTTGAGCGACAGGCGCCCCTCGGTGAAATCCAGCTGGACGACGTGCGCGCCCGCGTCCAGGCAGCCCCGGATATCGGCCTCGGCCCCGTCGGCAAGGTCGTCGAGGAAATTCTCGCGCGAATAGCCGTCGATCCCGGACGCCGGGTAAAGCAGCGACAGCGCGGAAGGCGCGATCACCGCTTGTTTCACCGGCAGGTTCGTGCACTGCCGGGCGGCCCGCACATAGCGCTCGGCGTGCTCCTGGTAGCGGAACGGCCCGGAAGTCAGACAGGGCAGCTGCCGCTGGTGGCCGTCGGCGAACGGGATGACGACGCCGTCCGCGGAAAGGTTCCCCGAGCCCGCGATCGGGTAGGTGACGAAGCTGGGTTTGCGCTGCTCGCCGTCGGTGACCACGGTCGCGCCCAGGCTCGCTTGCGTTTCGATGGTCTCGCGCACGGCCCGGTCGAGAACGGAGGCGAAGGCCGCGTCGCCGAGCTGCCCGCTTTCGCGCGCGGCGAGAGCGCCGAGCAATTCGGGCGAACGCGGGATGCTGCCGATGGGTTCGGAAGGAATGGTCATGCGGCGAGCCTAGGAGCGACCGCACGGAACGGAACAGGAAAAAACACCGGAGAACGCCGTTCTCCTCCTTTCGAGCCATTACCGGTTCGAAAGTGTTGACACGGCGCCGCGGCGAGAAAAACGCTTTATTGGCGCGCCGCGAAAAAGCATTCCAGGCGACGACGCCTTACGCGGTTTTCCCAGGATCTGCGGCCGGAACAGAACGAGGGGACGGCGGCCGATTCCAGCCGCCGTCCCCTCGTCCAGAGTCCGATCAGCGCCAGCCCAGCTCCGGGGCGACGTGGGTCAGGATGCTCTCCAGCACGTGCGCGTTGTAGTCGACGCCCAGCTGGTTCGGCACGGTCAGCAGCAAGGTGTCCGCGGCCTGCACCGCTTCGTCCTCCTTCAGTTCCCGCACCAGTTCGTCCGGCTCGGCGGCGTACGAACGGCCGAAGATCGCCCGGGTGTTCTCGTCGATCATGCCGATCTGGTCGCGCGAGTTGCGGTCGCCGCCGAAGTACGCGCGGTCCAGGTCGTTGGTCAGCGCGAAAACGCTGCGGCTGACCGACACCCTCGGCTCGCGCTCGTGGCCCGCTTCCTTCCACGCCTCGCGGTAGGCCTCGATCTGCTTGCGCTGCTGGACGTGCAGCGGCTCGCCCGTCTCGTCGTCCTTGAGCGTGGAACTCTGCAGGTTCATGCCGAGTTTCGCCGCCCAGACGGCCGTCGCGTTCGAGCCCGAGCCCCACCAGATGCGGTCGCGCAGGCCCTCGGAGTGCGGTTCGAGCCGGAGCAGGCCCGGCGGGTTGGCGAACATCGGCCGCGGGTTCGGTTTCGCGAAACCCTCGCCTTCGAGGAGCTTCAGGAAGACCTCGACGCGGTCGCGGGCCATGTCCGCGTCGGTCTCGCCCTCCGCGGGGGCGTAGCCGAAGTACCGCCAGCCGTCGATCACCTGCTCGGGGGACCCCCGGCTGACGCCGAGCTGGAGCCTGCCCCGCGAGATGAGGTCGGCAGCGCCGGCGTCCTCGACCATGTACAGCGGGTTCTCGTAGCGCATGTCGATCACGCCGGTGCCGATCTCGATCTTCGACGTCCGCGCGCCGATGGCCGCGAGCAGCGGGAACGGGCTGCCCGCCTGCCGCGCGAAGTGGTGCACGCGGAAGTACGCGCCGTCGACGCCCAGTTCCTCGGCCGCGACCGCGAGGTCGATCGACTGGTGCAGGAAGTCGGCGGCCGACCGGGTCTCGGAGTGCGGGCTCGGCGACCAGTGGCCGAACGACAGGAAGCCAATGTTCTTCACGCATCGTCAAACGTTCAACTACCCCGTCTCATTCCCCGGCGGCCGCCGCGCGGTCCGGACTCGCCGGCGCGGGACTGGACAGTGCCCGGTCGAACACGTTCCGCAGCAGCCGCCGCACCACCGGGTCGACCCGGATCGCTCCGTTGAACGTCATCGACGACGCGCTGAACACGAACCCGCCGCCGGGCAGCTCCTTGCACACCATCGCCGCGCCCGCGCGGTCGGTCGGGTTCGTGCCCTGTGCGATGACCTCGTTCGGCCGTACCTCGCCGTCGAGGCCCTGGAGGGTGTCGAACTCCCAGGCGCTCGCGGCTCCGTTGCGGCCGTGCGCGCCGAACGCGCCGCCGACGGCCAGGGCGGTCCCGGACAGGAACGGATGGTCGCGCAGCACGCGGTACGGCGCGAAGGTCATCCAGCCGTCGTACTCGAAATTCACTCCGAGCAGTTGCGACTCCGGCAGGTTGTAGTGGTCGAGGAACAGATCGCGGCTGCCGTCGGCGGCACGGAAGGTCAGGGCGGTGCCGTCGGTGTTGAACTCCGCGCGTTCGTAGATCTGGTTGGCTCCGGTGGCGATCACGCTGCCCCCGGCCGCGAGGTAGTCCGCCAGGTTGGCGCGCATGGCCATCGAGAAGTACTCCGGATGCGAACCGAGCACGACGGCGCTGTAGTCCGAAAGCCAGCCGCCGGTGTGCAGGTCGCGGTCGGTGTAGCAGTCGAACCCGATCTGCTCGGCGCTCAGCCAGCGCAGCAGTTCCAGATCGCTGTACAGCTCCACGTCGTACTGCCCTTTCGGCGCGATCAGCCAGGTGTAGCTGGGCCGCAGGAACGAAATCGTGCGCCGGACGCCGGCCTGGCCCTCGGAATACTGGTCGTGGCCGCTCCAGCCGTTGTACGCGTGGTAGGTGTTGGTCGGCAGCACCACGGCGATGTCCTGCGCGGGCGCCGCGGGCCGCACCACGAACGGGATGTGCTGCACCCGCCCGAACCGGCCGGTCAGCCGCGCGGCATACACCCCGGAGGGCCAGGTCGCGGGGATGTCGACGGCGTAGCGTTCGGCCCAGCCGCATCCGGCGGACCGGTAGTTCGCGGCCACCATCTGCAGGCCGCCGGCCACGGTGGTCGTCCCGGTGACTGCCTCCGGCGTGTCCCCGCCGGGCGCGACCCGCACGAGCTGTGCAGTGACCGAGCTGAACGCCGTCGACAGCGCGATGGACACCCGGCCGCCGGCGGGCACGCTCTGCCGCTGCGGATACCCCTGCAACCCGGCACTCCGTTCGACCGTGAAGCCTTGGCCGACGACGGCGCCGGTCCCGTTGTTGATCCAGCGCGGCCCGCCGTCGGTGTCGACCGTTTCGTGGTTGGTGAGCCGCAGTTCGACGAGATCGCCGTCGTCGCCCGGCACCGTCGAGTGGTCGATCCGGATGAGGTAGACGGCGCCGTTGCCGCCTCCCGCGAACAGGTCCCGGCGGAACAGCTCGAACCAGTCGTTGTCGCCGATCGCGATGGGCTGCCCGCCGTTCGCCCATCCGCTGCCGTCGCGGTAGCGGAACCAGGTGAGCGCGCCGGTGCCGCTGACCGCGTAGATGACATTCGCGGTGTCGGAAAACAGATACCGCGCGACATTAAATCCGTCGCCGAGCGGCTGGGGCGTTTCGAAAGTGCCGTTGATCCGCCGTGACCGGTACAGGATTCCGTTGGCGTCCACGCACCAGATGACGCCGCCCGGTCCGCCGAAAATCCGCGGGAAGGCGTTGAATCCGGTCCCGACGACGACCCCGGTGCCGTTGTTGGCCCAGGTCCCGTCCCCGGTGTCCGGATTGGACACGAGACGCTGGTAGTACAGCACCGTCCCGTCCCCGCGCACGCCGTACAGGACGCCGTTCAGATCGGCGAGCACGGTGACGAAGTCCTGCCAGCCGGACCCGATCAACAGCCCGGAGCCGTTGCTCCAGTCGAAGGCCGCGGTGGCCCAGCCGCGGTGCCGGTACCAGTAAAGGGAACCGTCCGCCTGCACGCCGTAGACGATTCCGTTGCCTCCGCCGACGAGCCTGCTCCACCGCTGGTGCGGATCAAAACCCTGGCCCGCCGCTTCCGCCGGACGCGCGTATCCCTTGGGCGCTTCGGCCTCCGTGATCGGCAGTTCCGCACGGCCGCTGAGAATTCCCATGTCTCCCCCTGAGCTCGGTGCACGTTTTCTCGCCTCTCAAGGGATGACGCGGGAAAGACGGCGCGGCGTTTCCCGGGATCCGCGACGACCACCCGAAAAGCCCAACAGCACGCTCAGCGGGCCAGGCGCTCCAGCAGGACGACCGTCAACGTGTCCCCGGCCTCCTTGCCGATCGCTTTCCGGAGCGAGGCGCTGACCGGGAGTTTGTGGGTGCCGTCGCCCAGCGCCATGAAGGAGCTCCGGAACGGTTCGCCGTCGACGGTGCCGCGGACCTTCACCAGGCCGCGGGTGCCGAAGAACTCCGCGGAGCCGGGCCAGACCAGGTACGTGTGGCCGCCTTTGGCCGGGCTCTTGCGCAGGGTCGCGGTGAATTTCTCGTCGAGTTCGCCGGTCTTCATCGGGTTCTCCTTCTTCTCGGGCGGGACGTTCACCTCGAGGTACGAACCTGGTCGAGGGATTTCGACACGGTACCGGCCTGTCTTTCGGGAAACCCGGAATCTTCACGCACGGTGTCGGTCCGGTGCCGGAGCGATCACCCGCCCCGGCGCCGGACCGCTCCCCTATCGCATTCCGCGGCGGCTGCGCGCGGCGACCGCCGGGACTGGTCCGCCGGTGATCGTGAACTGCGAACCCGGCTCGCGGACGATGTCGCCCGTCGACGAGTTCGTGATCGTCACGTTCGACAGCGTCGCGCCGCCGCGGGCGCCGCTCATCGCGAGGATGCCCGCGCCGTTGTTCGATTTGTCGATCTGCACATTGCTGATCGTCGCGTCCGGCATCGCGCCGCCGCCGGTTTTGAATTGGATTCCGTCGTAGGTCGAATCGTGGATTTCCGTGTCCCGCAGCACGATGCCGGGGATGTCCTTGCCCTGGGCGAAGAACGTGATCGCGCCGAATTTCTGCTGTTCGCCCCAGAAGACGCCGCCGCAGCGGTACAGGGCGTTGTTCGCGATCAGCGTCTGCCCGGAGAACGGCAGCGGGTCGTGGTCGGTCGCCAGCATGATGCCCGGGTAGTTCATCGTGTCGGAGACCAGGTTGTTCTCGATTTTGTTCCCGTACCCGCCGTAGACCGCGATTCCGTTCGCGCGCCACGGCAACTGGATCGTGTTGTTGCGGAACACGTTGTCGTGCGCGATGTCCACGGACGGATCCTTCACGTACTGGTTCGCCCACACCGCGAGCGAATCGTCGCCGGTGGTACGGAACGACGAGTTCACCACCCGCGAGTTCCGGGTGCCGTTGGCGAAGTTGATGCCGTCGGCGTAGGTGTCGCGGATCCGCATGCCGCTGAACTCCAGGCCGTCTGCCGGGCCCCACAGCGCCGGGATGTTGCTGTAGTCCCGGCCGACCCACACCCCGACGTTCGCGTGCTCGATCCACACGTTCGAGATCTTCGTGCCGGCGCCGAACCGGCCGTTCAGTCCGACGCCGCCTTCCGCGCCTCCGTCGCCGCCGCGGATGCGGCCGGAGCCGAAGATCGCGAGGTCCGAGATCTGGACGTTCTTGTCGATGTCGAAGCCGAAGTTGCCCTCGTGCGGATGGTTGATGCCGCCCGCGTCCTGCGGCTGGATCAGCGAGTACAGCTGCGAATACCACATCCCGGCGCCGCGGATCGTCGCGTTCGAGATGCCGATCTGGTTGTACTGCCCGCCGCCGTTGGGCACGTTCGGGTCGTCGGTCAGGATCTTGCGTTCCTGCCGCCACTGGCCCGGCGGGATCCAGACGCAGCTGATCACGCCGTTCTGGTCGTCGGTGACCGCGCGCTGGATCGCCTCGGAGTCGTCGATCCCGTCGTCGGGCACGGCGCCGTAGTCGGTGATCGACGTGCATTCCGGCGGTTTCGGCAGGGCCGGTGCGACTTGTTCGAGGTCGATCAGGTCGATGACGTAGTACGCCGCGGTGTCGCCGTTGTCGCGTTGCAGCTTGAACTTCGTGCCCGCGGGGTAGGACTGCGCGAGCAACGCGTGCGATTCGTCGAACAGGCGCCGTGCGTCGGCTCCGGGAGTGTTCGTCAGGCCTTCGGGGTCGTCGGTGGTGCCGTAGAGCCAGCTGTGCTGGGACGACAGGTTCAGCTTCTGCACGAAGGCGCCGTTGACGTACAGGCTGATCGTCGCGTCCTGTCCCCCGCCGCCGGGCGCGTCCGGGATCGAGTCGCGGACCACGATCGAGTTCGCCTGGTTCGTCGAGGTGAATTCCACGTACTGGCCCTGGTTCGCCAGCCGCACGGACTTCCGGCCGGACGATTCGGTCGCGAAGTTCGTGTGCCCGAACGTCCGCAGCGGGTCGGTCTCCAGCAGTTGGCCTTGGTACTGCGCGGCTTCCGCTTCGTACTCGACGTACGGCAGCGCTGCGCCTCGGCCGACCGCCATCGCCCGGGAGAGCGTGTTGTTGGCTTCGTTGGTTTCCTCGACTGTGCCGGTCGCGTCGGCAGTCGCGGTGAGGTTCGCGTTCGCGGCGGTCCAGGTGCCAGGAATCGCGACATTCGCCGTGGCCCCGGCCGCGATCGCGGGAGTGTCGGCGTTCAGAGTGGTTTCGCCGGCGGTCAGCCGGGTCACCGAGACACCCGCGCCGGACGTGCCGCGGTTGTGCACGGCGACGGTGAACGAGACTGGCGCGCCGACGGCGGGGTTCGGCGGGTTCGACGTGATGCCGGTGACCTCGAGGTCCGGTCCCGGTGCCGGTGCGATCACCAGCGGCGTCGGCGAGGTGAACGTGTTGTTGGTGTCGTCCTGCTCGATCACCGTGTTCGCCGGGTCGACGGTGGCGGCCACGCGGTAGGTGCCTTGGGGTCGTTTGCCCGCCTGCACAATCGCTGTGCTGGACGCTCCCGCAGCGAGTGCGCCGACCGGTGCAGATCCGACGACGGCGCCGTCGAGGCTGACGTTGACCGTCGTCGCAGGGGCAGCGGCGGAGCCTGCGTTTCGCACGGTCGCCGACACGGCGAGGTCGCTGCTTTCCGTCGGGTTCGACGGGGTCCACGTCGTGTCTGTGACGACCAGGTCCGGATTCGGCGCGGGTGTGCCGAAGACCTGGAATTCCGCCGCTTGGCCGCCCGGTGCGCCGGAGTTGGCGAAGAACCGCAGCTGCACGTCCGAGGCGCGGCCGGTGACTGGGATCGTCACGATGTTCTGGTTGGCCGCCGGGTCGAAGCGGTAGTCGGCTCGTGCGGACAGCGTAGTGAATTCCCCTGCGCCCTGGGCGCGGCCGAGGATCTCGAAGTTCTGCGTCCGCGCGCCCCAGATCGGGTCCGGGTTGAGCTTCACGACGACGGACGAAAGGTCGGCGTCGGCGCCGAGCTTTGCTGTCAGGGTGTTCGGGTAGCCTGCGGAAGACTCCCAGTAAGTACCAGTGTTGTTGTCATTCGCGTTGGCGGCCGCGAACGCGCCGACCGTCGAGGAAGCCTCGATCGGCTTGCCCGCGGCGAGGTTCTGTCCGGTCTGCGTCCCGGCCCGGACGACGTGGTTGCTGTCGGCGGACTCGTTGCCGGCCGCGTCCTTGGCGCGCACGAAGTATTCGATCCGCGTGCCCGCCGGCCGGTTCTCGGTGAAGGCGGTGCCGGTAACCGTGGTGACGGGCGTGCCGTCGCGGTAGACCGTGTAGCCGGTGACACCGACGTCATCGGCGGACGGCGACCAGGTCAGTTTGACCTGCCCGGAGGCGGGTTCGGTCAACGCGACGTTCGCGGGCGCGGTCGGGGCCTGCGTGTCTCCGGTGTCCGGCCCGTACAGCTCGAACTCCGAGAGCTGCGCGGCGGGCCACTGCGTGTTCGCGGTGACGTCCAGGCGTACGTAACGGGCGGACGCGGTCAGCGGGATCGTGACCGTGCCGGAGCTGAACGGGTACCCGGTCGATCGGACGAGGTCGGTGAACGACGTGCCGTCGGTGCTGCCGCGCACGGTGAGCGTCTGCGTGCGGGACTCCCAGGTGGCAGGCAGTTTCAGCACGATCCGCGAGAGCGGCTTGGTGGAGCCGAGGTCAGCTTGGATCCATTGCGGGAACGCGTTGTTGGCCGATTCCCAGTAGGTGGCTTGGTTGCCGTCGAAGGCGTTGGCGACGGGATAGCCGGGCTGCACGCTGCTCGCCGAGACCGTGCGCGTCAACGGCACATCGGCAGCGTTCGGAGCCGGACCAGGCGAGGGACCACCGGCCGCGGCGGCGGAGGTGAGCCCTGCCGCGAAAAGCCCTGCGGCGAGGAAACCGGCGACGAGACGGGACAACCGCATACGTGTCATAGCGTCTTCCGTTCTTGCGGAGTATGGGCGGGTGCCCGCCGGGAAAGCCGGGCGGGCACCCGCGCGCTCAATTGCGGGTGATCGTGAACGTGGACGTCGTGTTCCGGATGTCCTGGTCGTTGTCGCTCAAGGTGAGCCCGGTGAACGTCGCCGAGCCGACCGCCGGGCCCTGGCCGGGCTCGGGCAGCTCATTGGCCCAGATCCCGATCCCGGACTTGGCGTCGAACTCGTCGCCGCTGCGGTGCGCCCCGCTGATCGACACGTTCGTCAGCACCGTGTCCTGGACCGGATTTTCCGGCTGGCTGCCGGTGTATTTGGTCTGGAACATGATGCCGCTGTAGGTCGGGCTTTGGATGTCCGCATCGGACACCCGGATGCCGCGGAACTCCTTCGACGCGGAGAACAGCCAGATCGCCGGGAACGTCTGCTTGCCCCAGAAATGGCCGCCGGTGCGGACGAGCGTGGCGTTCTGGACGGTCGTCGGCTGCGGCCCGAACCCGAGGAACGGATAACCGAAGTCGAGCGAACTGAGCGTGATCCCGGAGTACGTCAGCGTGTCCGCGATGTAGAGGTTCCGGAAGGTGTTGTTGTACCCGCCGTACACCGCGATGCCCGCCGCGCGCCACGGGAGCAGCACGGTCAGGTTCTCGAACACATTGTCGTACTGGTTGCCCTGATTGATGTCGGTGGCGGCGAACAACGCGAAGCTGTCGTCGCCGGTGGACCGGGCCTCGTTGTTGGTGACGTGGTTGCCGGTGCTGCCGTTGGTGAAGTTGACGCCGTCGGCGAACGTGTCGCGGATGCGGGAGTTCCGCACCGTGGAGTTGTCCACATCGGTCGCCCAGAGCAGGCACATCTGGTGCTCCACCCAGATGTTGTCGATGGTCATGTTCGTGACGCCGGTGAAGTTGAAGACCTTGCCCGGGCCGTCGATGCGCGAGGTGTAGTTCCCGAACACGGCGAACCCGCTGAAGGCCGACCCGCTCGCGCTGGCTTGCGCGTCGAAGCCGATGTCGGTGTTCTCCTGCCCGGCGGGCGCGGTGAACCTGGTGAACCACGGCCCGGCGCCGAGCACCGTGACCGGTTTGCCGTACACGGTGACCTTGCCGGTCATCGGGTACTGCCCGGCCGGAAGGTAGACGCCGGTGAGGTTCGGGTCCTGGCGGACCTTGTCCAGCGCGGCCTGCACGTCCTGCTGGCTGAACCCGGCCGGGACCGCGTAGTGCGCCGGATCCGGGTTCGCCGTCGCGGCGGCCAGTTCGAAGTTCACGAAGTCGATCGCGTAGTTCGCACTGTTCGCGGCGTCCTTCTGCAGTTTGATCTTGTGCCCGGCGGGGACCGTCGTGCCGAGCAGCGTGCTGGCCTCGTCGTAGATGTGCCGCGCCGGACCCGCGCCCGGCGAATTGCCCGGTGAGGCTTCAGCGCCGTAGAGCCACGCGTAATGCGAGGTCAGGTCGATGGCTTTGAGGAACGTGCCGTCGACGTACACATTGAGCGTCGAGTTCTGCCCGCCGCCGCCCGCGGCGTCCGGCATCGAGAACCGGGTGACGAGCGTGTTTGTCGCCGCGCGGGTGGTGAACTCGACCGACGAGCCGGTCGCGTTCAGCGTCACCGCTTTGCGGCCCGACGCCTCCCCGGCGAGATCACCGATCGTTCGGTTCGGACCGATCACTGTCGCACCGCCCGCGACGACACCGTCCTCGGCTTCGTACATGTCGTACGGCATGTTGGCGCCGCGGCCGACGAACAGCGATTGCGTGCTGATGTTGTTGCCCTGCTTGGCAGGCAGCTCGTTGGCATCGTTCGCGACGACCGTCTTGACCGTGTATCGCCCGTTCGCTGCGGTCCAGTTGCCAAGAGTCACCGAAGCGGTGGCCCCGGGTGCGATGACTCCGGCGGAGGAACCGTTCAGCGTCTTGACGACTGTGCCGTTCTGGTCGGCGATCGTGACCGTGACGTCGTGGGCACCGTCCGCCGAGGCGACCGTGCCCTGGTTGCGCAGAGTCGCGGTGAAGGTCACCGTGTTGCCCGCCGCCGGATTGTTCGGCGACCACGCGGTGGCCGCGACGAGGTCGGAACTCTGCACGAGGCTGACGACCAGCGGCGTCGAACTGGTGTAGGAGTTGTTGTCCTCGTTCTGTTCGACGACCGTATTGGCTTCGTCGACCTTCGCGGTCACGTCGTAGCTGCCCGCGTCGCGGGTGCCGATGTTCGCGGACACCGTTGCGGACGCTCCGGCCGCCAGCGCGCCGACCGCCGCCGTGCCGACCTTCGTCTTGCCCAGGTACAGGTTCACGTCGGTCGCGCCCGAGGCGGCCGTACCGGCGTTGCGCACGGTCGCCGACGCGGTGATCGCGTCGGTCTCCACCGGTTTCTGCGGCGTCCAGGACACGTCCGAGACCGTCAGGTCCGGGTTCGGCGCTGGCACGCCGAAGACCTGGAATTCCGCGGCCTGACCGCCGCCCGCACCGGAGTTGGCGGTGAAGCGCAGGCGGACGTCGCTGGCCCGGCCGCTGACCGGGATGGTCACGAGGTTGCCGCTCGCGGGGTCGAACCGGTACGCCTGCGCGGGCGCCAGCGTGGTGAAGTCGGTCGCGTCCTGGTCGCGGCCCTCGACGGCGATTGTCTGCGTCCGCGTGCTCCACGCCGGGTCCGGGTTGAGCTTCACGACGACGCTGTCGAGGTCGGCGTGCGAGCCGAGCCCCACGGTCAGCAGGTTCGGATACGCCCCGCTGCCCTCCCAGTACGTGGTCGCCGAATCGTCGTTGGCGTTGGCCGCGACATACGTCTGCTGGGTCGACGACGCGGTGATCGGCTTGTGCAGCGCGAGATTCGTGCCGCTCTGGGTGCCGTTGCGGGTCACGGTGGCGCTGTTCGCCGACTGGTTGCCCGCCGCGTCGCGAGCCCGCACGTAATACGCGACGCTCGCGCTGGCCGGCTGGTTGTCGGTGTAGGTCAGCACGTCCCCGGCGACGCTGCCGCGGAGCTGGCCGTTGGCATACACGTCGTAGCCGGTGACGCCGGTGTTGTCCGCGGAGGCCGACCAGGTCAGCCGGATCTGGCCGCTCGCGGGCTCGGTGTAGGCGAGGTTGCCGGGCGCGGACGGCGGCTGCGTGTCGCCGCCCGCCGGGCCGTGGACCTCGAACTCGGACAGTTGCGCGGCGGGCCAGCCGGTGTTGGCGGTGATGTTCAGCCGCACGTAGCGGGTGCTGCCGGCGAGGTTCACGGTGACCGTGTTCCCGGTCGCCGGGTCGAACCGATAGCCGGCCGACGGCACGAGGTCGCTGAAGCTCGCGCCGTTCGCGCTGCCCTGCACTGCGAAGGTTTCGGTGCGGGCTTCCCAGTTCGCGGGCAGTTTGAGCACGAGCTGGGCGACGTTCGTCGCGGCGCCGAGATCAGCCTGAATCCATTGCGGGAACTGGTTGTTCGTGCTTTCCCAATAGGTGGCCTGGTTGCCGTCGCCCACGTTGGCGACGGGATAGCCGGAGAGCTGGCTGCTGGCGGTGTAGGTCGCGGTGGCGGCTTGGGCGGCGGGCCGGACGGCCGGCTGGGCAGCGGGGGCCGGCGCGGCGCTCGCCGACCAGGCGGGCGCGGTCAGGAGCAGGGACAGGGCGGCGGTCGCGGCGCGCGCGAGCAGTCGCTTCGTTCTCATGGGTTTCCTCTGATCCAAGGAGGAGGGAGACGACTCGAACGGAAGCGCCCCGCGTGGCGCGGGACGGCAGGGACCAGGGAGCGGACCGGGGAAACCGGGTCCGGGGGCGCACGAGAACAGCGCGGAGCAGTCGACATGGCACCTCTTCGTTGAGGCTGGGCAGATGCTTTCCGCAGCTGCCCGGGAGCTTGTCAGCTATTTTCACTGATTCGTTCAAGAATTACAGCCGAATGCCGCTGCGAAGTCAACGCCGCCGAGCGATCAGCGCCCTGCTCGACCAGCGCTTTCGCCGCGAGAGCAAGCACAACGCGCGCTTCGTCGGAAACTTGCGCTGGTTTGCGGTAACTTTCACTCATGACACGACGCCTTGCCGAAGTCGCCCGCCAGGTCGGGGTCAGCGAAGCCACCGTCAGCCGGGTGCTCAACGGCAAGGCCGGGGTGTCCGCGAGCACCCGGGCCGCCGTGCTCACCGCACTGGACGTGCTGGGCTACGAGCGGCCGACACAGTTGCGCGGCGAGCGGGCCCGGCTCGTCGGGCTGGTGCTGCCGGAGCTGCAGAACCCGATTTTCCCGGCGCTGGCCGAGGTCATGGGCAACGCGCTCGCCCAGCAGGGCTTCACGCCGGTGCTGTGCACGCGGACCGCGGGCGGGGTCTCGGAGGCGGAGTACGTCGAGATGCTGCTGCAGCAGCAGGTGTCCGGCGTGGTGTTCGCCGGCGGGATGTACGCGCAGGCCGACGCCGTGCACACGCACTACCACCACCTGGCCGAACGCCGGCTGCCGACGGTGCTGATCAACGCGGCGGTCGACCACCTCGGGCTGCCGCAGGTCTCGTGCGACGACGCGGTGGCGGTCGAGCAGGCAGTCGGGCACTTGAGTTCCCTCGGCCACGAGAAGATCGGCCTGGTGCTCGGGCCGAACGACCACGTGCCGTCGAAGCGCAAGCTCGAGGCGTTCCGGGAGCACGCCGCGAAACTCGGGCTCCCGGTGCTGGACGAACTGGTGGAGCACGGGATGTTCTCCATCGAAGGCGGGCACGCCGCGGCGGCGCGGCTGTACCCGCGCGGCGCCACGGCGGTGCTGTGCGCGAGCGATCCGCTGGCACTGGGCGCGATCCGCGCCGCGCGGCGGCAGGGCCTGTCCGTGCCGGGCGACATTTCAGTGGTCGGCTACGACGACTCCGCACTGATGAACTGCACCGACCCGCCGCTGACGACGACGCGCCAGCCGATCGAGGCGATGGGCCGCGCTGTGGTCGAACTGCTGGTGAAGCGCATCAACGGCGGCGAGGTCGCGGTGGAGGAGCTGCTGTTCGCGCCGGAACTGGTGGTGCGCGGCTCCACTGCTCGCCGGACCTCGTGAGTGTTTGGGCCGGGTGAGAACCGGCACAAACACTCACGACACCCAGTCCCTGTTATTTTTTTGCGCTCTCTCGTCCACTTCTTGCACACTCGCCCCTCTCGCCCTTAGAGTGACCGCCGTCACCTGCTGTGCTCCCCTGCGAGATGAGGCTTGAGATGAGCAGACCCTGGTCCCCCGCCGTTCCCCGCCGGACGTTCGCCCTGCTCGCCGCGGCGGGCCTGGTCCTGGGCACAACCGCCTGCGGGGGCGGCGGCGATCCGGGGAGCTCCGCCGGGGGCAAGGTCACGATCACCGTCACCGGCCAGCCGCCGACGAGCCAGCCGTTCGAACGGGGCGTGTTCGACGCCGACGTCAAGGAATTCGAGGCGGCGCACCCGAACATCAAGATCGAGCCGCACGAAGGGTTCATGGACCCGAAGACGTTCGGCGCGAAGCTGGCGGGCGGGCAGCTCGAGGACGTCTACTACGTCTATTTCACCGATCCCGCGCAGATCATCGCCCGCCACCAGGCCGCGGACATCACCGAAGCGGCCAGGAAAGTGCCGCACGTCAATGATCTCAAACCGGAATTGCTCGACAACTTCCGCGGACCCGACGGCAAGCTTTACGGCCTGCCGACGATGAACTACACGATGGGCCTGCTCTACAGCCGTCCGCTGTTCAGGAAAGCCGGGCTCGACCCCGACAAGCCGCCGCGGACCTGGGACGAGGTGCGTGCGGCCGCGAAGAAGATTTCCGCGCTGGGCAACGGAATCGTCGGATACGCCGACTACAGCAAGAACAACCAGGGCGGCTGGCACCTCACCGGCTGGCTCGCTTCGATGGGCGGCTCCGTCGCGCGCAAGGACGGCGGCAAATGGGTCGCCGATTTCGACAACGAGAAAGGCAGAGCCGCGCTCAACCTGCTCCACGATCTGCGCTGGACCGACGATTCCATGGGCAGCAAGCAATTGCTGGAGGCCCAGGACGTGCAGCGGATGATGGGCGCGGGCCAGCTCGGCATGTACATGGCCGCGCCGGACAACGTTCCCGTGCTCGTCAAGCAGTTCAACGGCAAGTACGAGGACTACGGCATCGCCGGGATGCCGGACGGCAAGGGCACGCTGCTCGGCGGCGAGGGCTACATGATCAACCCGAAGGCGTCGCCGGAGAAGATCAAGGCGGGCCTCGAATGGATCCAGTGGAAGTATCTCAACCCGGACCGGTTCGAGAAGCACATCAAGCAGTACGTCGACGGCAAGCAGCCGGTCGGGCTCCCGGCCGAGCCGACCCCCGACGTCTGGCAGGGCGCGGTGCGCGACCAGCAGCTGGCATTGAAAGCCAAGTACGCCAACGTTCCCGCGCAGAACTACCAGTCCTATGTGGACTCCACGAGCAGGATCAAGGGCAGCGTCGAACCGCCGAACGCGCAGCAGGTCTACGCGATCCTGGACAGCGTGATGCAGGCGGTGCTCACCGATCGGAACGCGAATATCGACCAGCAGCTGTCGACTGCCTCGGCGAAGGTCACCAGTGTCCTCGCCCAGGTCAAGTAGCCTGCTCGCCTGGCCCGCGACGTCCTCGTCGCCGGCCAGGCGGCCGGCCGCCTCCCCCGCCGCCCGTCGCCGGGCCCGGCTGCGCCGCAAGCTCAAGGAGAACCTCACCGCGTACGGCCTGCTCTGCGCCGCGCTGGTGGTGTTCGCGATGTTCTCCTGGTACCCGATCGTGCGCGGGGTGCTGCTCAGCTTCCAGCAAGTCGACTTCGTCAACCCGCCCGCCTGGGTCGGCCTCGACAACTTCGCCCGGCTGTTCGCGGACCCGCTGTTCGGCGTCGCCTGGCGGAACACTCTGCTGTTCACCGGTCTCGCGCTGGTTTTCGGCTTCGCGGTGCCGTTTTTGACCGCAGTGCTGCTCAACGAGATGCGGCACGCCCGTGCGTTCTTCCGGCTCGCGGTGTACCTGCCGGTGATGCTGCCGCCGGTGGTGACCGCGCTGATGTGGAAGTGGTTCTACGACCCGGGTTCCGGCCTGTTCAACTCCGCGCTCGGCGCGGTGGGCCTGTCCGGCCCGCAGTGGCTCGATTCGAGCGGCACCGCGATGCTGTCGCTGGTGTTCGTCTCGACGTGGGCGAACATGGGCAGCACCACGCTGATCTACCTGGCCGCGCTGGGAACGATTCCCGGCGAACTGTACGAGGCCGCGGAACTCGACGGGGCCGGGATGTGGAAGCGGCTGCGGCACGTGACGTTCCCGCAGACCCGGTTCGTGCTGCTGATGCTCCTGCTGCTGCAGATCGTCGCGACCATGCAGGTGTTCACCGAACCGTACGTGATGACCGGCGGCGGCCCGGACGATTCGACGGTGACCGTGCTCCTGCTGCTCTACCGCTACGCCTTCGTCTACAACGACTTCGGCTCGGCGAGCGCGATGAGCCTGCTGCTGTTCCTGGCGCTCGGCGTGTTCTCGGCGCTGTACGTCCGGCTGACCAGGAAGGCGGACCAGGCATGAGGACTCTCGTCTCGCCCGGGGCGCTGCGCAGCCGCCGCGGCAAGGTGGTCTACGGCGTCGTTTTCGCCTGCACACTCCTGGTTTTCGTGCTCGCCTTCCTGTTCCCGCTGTACTGGGCGGTGACCGGGGCGATGAAGACGCCGCAGGAACTGGCGCAGACGCCGGCGACGCTCGTCCCGCACGAATGGCATCCGGAGACCTTCGGCGAGGCCTGGGACCAGCTGGACCTCGGCAAGTACTTCCTCAACACCCTGGTCGTCGCTGGCGGGGCGTGGCTGGCGCAGATGGCCATCGACGTCCCCGCCGCCTTCGCGCTGTCGAAGCTGCGGCCGAAGTTCGGCAACGCCGTCCTCGGGATCATGCTCGCCACCCTGATGCTGCCCGCGGCCGCGCTGCTGGTGCCGACCTACGTCACCATCACCGATCTGCCGTTGCTGCACCTGAACCTGATCGACTCCCCCGCCGCGGTCTGGCTGCCCGCCGCCGCGAACGCGTTCAACGTCTATGTGCTGAAACGGTTCTTCGACCGGATCCCGGACGAGCTGATCGAAGCCGCGCGGCTCGACGGGGCCGGCCCGGTGCGCACGCTGTGGCGGATCGTGCTGCCGATTTCGCGGCCGATCCTGGCCGTGGTGTCGATCCTCGCGGTGGTCACCGCGTGGAAGGACTTCATCTGGCCCCTGCTGGTGTTCCCGGACAGCGGCAAGCAGACGCTTTCGGTGATGCTGCAGCGGGTAGCCATCGACATGCCGCTCAACGTGCTCACCGCCGGGATGGTGCTCGCCAGCCTGCCGATGGTGGCGCTGTTCCTGGTGTTCCAGCGGCAGATCCTCTCCGGGCTCGCCGCGGGCGGGCTCAAGGGCTGAACCGGTCGTACTTCTGGCTTTCCCCCACCACGAGGAGGGTTTTTCCGTGACCGCATCGCGAAGACAAGACAGCTGGTGGCGCACCGCGGCGATCTACCAGATCTACGTCCGCAGTTTCGCCGACGGCAACGGCGACGGCATCGGCGATCTCGCCGGCGTCCGCGCGCGGCTCGACCACCTGGCCGCACTCGGCGTCGACACGCTCTGGTTCACCCCGTGGTACCCGTCGCCGATGGACGACGGCGGCTACGACGTCGCCGATTTCCGCGACGTGGACCCGCTTTTCGGCTCGCTCGCCGAGGCCGAGGCGCTGATCGCCGAGGCGCACGGGCGCGGCCTGCGGGTGATCATCGACATCGTGCCGAACCACTGTTCCGACGAACACCGCTGGTTCCGGGAAGCGCTCGCCGCCGGTCCGGGTTCGGCCGAGCGGCAACGGTTCTGGTTCCGTCCTGGCCGCGGTCCGGACGGCGCCGAACCGCCGAACAACTGGAAGTCGCGCTTCGGCGGGCCCGCCTGGACCCGGGTGCCGGACGGCGAGTGGTATCTGCACCTCTACAGCTCGCGGCAGCCGGATTTCAACTGGGACGACCAGGACGTCCGCGCGGAGTTCGAGGACATCCTGCGGTTCTGGTTCGACCGCGGCGCGGACGGCTTCCGCATCGACGTCGCCGACGGGCTGGTGAAGGACGCGCGGCTGCCGGACGTCGAGGCGGGCGACGAGACGCCGTTCTCCGACCAGGAGGGGCTGCACGAGATCTACCGGTCGTGGCGCAAGATCGCCGACAGCTACCCGGGCGAACGCGTGCTGGTCGGCGAGATGTGGCTGCCGGACATGTCCCGGACCGCGCGGTACCTGCGCCGCGACGAGCTGCATTCGGCGTTCAACTTCGATTTCCTGGTCTGCCCGTGGGATTCCGCGCGCTTGCGGGAGGTCATCGAGCGGACGCTGCGAGCGCACGACGCCGTCGGCGCGCCGCCCGCCTGGGTCCTGTCGAACCACGATGTCACCCGGCATGTCACGCGGTACGGGCGATCGGGCGACACCGGGTTTTCCTTCGCGGACCGGCTGCACGGCAGCTCGGTGGACCTGGTGCTGGGCACCCGCCGCGCCCGCGCGGCGGCGTTGCTGACCATGGCGCTGCCCGGCGGGATGTACGTCTACCAGGGCGAAGAGCTGGGGCTGTGGGAGGTCGAGGACATTCCCGCCGAGCTGCGGCAGGACCCGGTGTGGGCACGCACGGACGGCACTGACCCCGGCCGCGACGGCTGCCGGGTGCCGCTGCCGTGGTCCGGCGACGCACCGCCGTTCGGTTTCGGCCCCGGCGGCGCGTGGCTGCCGCAGCCCGCGGAATGGCGGGCGTACACGGCGGAAGCGCAGGCGGCGGACCCGGCGTCGATGCTCAGCCTTTACCGCGCGGGGCTGCGGCTGCGGGCGGAACTCGCCGGGGAGCTGGAGTGGCTGTCGCTCGGTGACGACGTGCTGGCTTTCCGCCGAGGACCCGGGTTCACGTTCGTGCTCAACTTCTCCGGCGCCCCGATCCCGCTGCCACCGCACGCGGAAATCCTGCTGGCCAGCGACCCGGCGACCGCCGAACTGCCGACGGACACGGCGGTCTGGCTGCGGTCCTGACCCTCGCTCGCGAAAAGCCGATCACCGCTGCGGTGGTCGGCTTTTTCGCGGTGCTCCGCTGAGCGGGATCTCCTTGACAGCACCCCAGTGCACGCCGACGATGATTCATCAGATGTATCGGCCACTCGCTTGCCTCGATTCCGCTGATGATCGAGAAATTCCGCACCAGGCATCGGATCACTGGACTTCACTGTGGAGGTTCCATGACGACCTATCCTCGTCGGCACGCGCTCGGCATGGCACTCGGCGGCGCGGTGCTGCTCGGACTGCCGGGCACCGCGACCGCCGCGGGCGGGCCCGCGCAGCCCGTGGTCGCGGACGGCGCCGGCACCCCCGTCGTGCCGCCGCCACCGCCGGTGCCCGTCCCCCTCGAAAGCTGGTTCGACAACGACGGCATCGACTCCGCGAACGCGCACGACGGGAACTTCGACGGCTCCGGCTACACCTTCCCGGCGGAGCAGATCCCGGCGGGCAGCACGGTCACCGCGGGCGGCGTGCCGTATCTGCTCGGCTCGGCGGCCGCCGGGGCGAAGAACAACGTCATCGCGCTCGGCCAGCGCATCGATCTGCCGAAAGGCCGGTACTTCGGAGCCGCGTTCCTGGTCGCGTGCAGTTACGGCAGCACCGGAGGCGACGCGACCGTCCACTACGCCGACGGCAGCACCAGCACCGCCGCCCTGTCCGGCTCCGACTGGTACGGCTCCGGCGGCGCCGTGGCCTCGGCCTTCCGCTACGGCCCGGGCGGCGTCACCGACCAGAACCCGGTGTCGATCGGCACCGCACAGGTGTGGATCGATCCGGCGCGCGAAGCGGTCGCGCTGACCCTGCCCAAGACCGCCCCACCGGCGGCGAATGTGGCGAGCCTGCACGTGTTCGCCTTGACGCTGCAACCGGTCGCGCAAGGCCGTTCGGCGACGGTCCTCGATGCCCGGGCGACCGCGAACCTGCTGCAGGACGGCGGTCCGCAGGCAGTCGAGGCGACGATCGTCAACACCGGCACCGTCTGGCTGGAAACGCGCGACCGGATCACTGTCACGCTCGACGTCCCGGGCGGCCGGGTGCGCACGCCCGCGCCGATCCCCCGCCTCGCACCGGGCGAGCAGACCACGGTGCGGCTCGGCCTCACCGCCGACCGCGGCCTGCCCGCCGGAACCCCGGCGGCCGGCCGGATCCGCGTGCTCGCCGACCGGTCGACGATCGCCACCCGGACCTTGCCGGTGCCGCTCGGCATCCCGGATTTCCGGCCGGCCGACGCGTCCCTGTCCACGCACCGCGCGCCGTATTGGTTCTGCGACGCCAAATTCGGGATCTTCATCCACTGGGGCGTGTACTCAGTGCCAGCGTGGGCTCCGGTCGGGCAGCAGTACGCCGAGTGGTACTGGAACAACCAGCAGGATCCCAACGGCCCCACATACGCATATCACGCCAAGACTTACGGCGAATCGTTCGGCTACGACGACTTCATCCCGAAGTTCACCGCCGCCCGGTTCGATCCGCGTTCCTGGGTGCAGCTGATCGAGGACGCGGGTGCGCAGTACTACGTGCTCACGTCCAAGCATCACGACGGTTTCGCTTTGTGGGACACGAAAGTCAGCGGCCGCAACGCGAAAAAGCTCGGCCCGCGCCGCGACCTCGTCGCCGACCTGTTCGCCGCCTCGCGCAAGTACACGCCGGGTCTGCGCAACGGCCTGTATTTCTCGCTGCCCGAATGGTTCAACCCGGACAATCCGTGGATGGGCCACGCGCCGCGCAATCCGTACACCGGCGCGCCGCTGCCCTACACCGGCTACACCGCCGGACGCGATTTCGTGAAGGACCTTCAGGCGCCGCAGGTGCTGGAGCTGGTCTCCGGCTTCGATCCGGACGTGCTGTGGTTCGACATCGGCGGCGTGAACGACAGCCGCGAAGTGCTCACGGAATACTTCAACCGGGCCAAGAACCGGCGGCGGCCCAAGGACGTCACGTACAACGACCGCGGCGGCATCCCGGACCACGACTTCACCACACCGGAGTACACGACATACCCGAACACCGTCGTCGCGAAGTGGGAGTCGAGCCGGGGCCTGGACCCGTTCTCCTACGGCTACAACCGCGCGACGCCGGACGACAAGTACATGACCACCGAGGACGTGGTGCACACGCTGGTCGACGTGGTGTCGAAGAACGGCAACTTCCTGCTGGACATCGGCCCCGATTTCGACGGCGCCATCCCGGCGGTGATGCAGCAGCGGCTGCGCGAGACCGGGGCCTGGCTGCGGACCAACGGCGAAGCGATCTACGGCACCACGTACTGGTCGCGCCTGGCCCAGCTCGGCGACCTGCGGTTCACCGTGCGGCCCGGTTCGGCGTTTTACCTCATGTCGCTCGTCGCGCCCGGCTCACAGCTCGTGGTCGACGCCCCGGTGCCGATCCGCCAGGGCGACCGCGTGAGCATGCTCGGCTACGGCGGGCCGCTGCACTGGAGTCAGAGCGACGGCCGTCTGGTGATCGACGTTCCGGCGGCGGCGCGTGCGGCGGGGAAGCACGCGTGGGTGTTCAAAGTGGACTGGCGCTGACGCTCGCCGGGGCGGTCCGCGACGGGCCGCCCCGGCACCCGCTCTCCCGGTCTTGCGCCCGGGCCGCCACGTCGGCGTCCGAGCAGAATCCGCGACCGCTGCGCTTCAAGCACAGCAAGCCGAGCAACCGGCCGCTCTCGTCCACGACCGCCAGCCTGCGCCGGGACATCTCCAGCCAGGTCGCGTACAGGTCCGCCTCCGGAGCGACCACCCGGCCGGTCAACCGGCCCGCCCGGCAGGCCGCGAGCGAGTCCGGCAGCCCGTCCAGATCCGGCCGTTCCACGACGCTCAGCAGTGTTCCCCCGGAAACGACCAGCGCGGCATGCACATGATCGTCTTCGAAGAGCCCGCGCACCTCGCCGACCGTCGCCGACGCGTCGAGCACCTTCGGCACCCGGAGCATCGCTTCGCCGACCGTCGAGGCGCCGCGGAAATCCGGTTCGGTCACTGCGGGTCGTTCCACTCCGCGTCAGCCTGGTCTTCGGCCTTCGTGCGTTCGCGTGCCAGCTCCAGCGCCCGCCGGGCGGTGGCCTCGTCCGGGTACGGGCCCAGCCGGTCGACGCCGCGTGCTTGGCGGCCGCGCTCGACCTCGTTCGTGCGCGTGTTGTAGTACCACTCTTCAGACATCGTCAGCTCCCCAAAGAATCGATAGCGCGCGCTGAATCGACCCGCAGCGCCTGCATCGCCGTGACCAGCTCGGCCACGTCCCGCGGATCGGTCAGCGTCCGGTCGGTGAGTTCCCGGATCCGGCGCAGCCGGTACCGGACGGTGTTGGCGTGGCAGTGCAGGACCTGCCCCGCGCGTTCGGAAGAGCCGCCGTGCGCGAAGTACGCGTCCAGCGTCTCCAGCAGCACGTCGCGTTCCTCGGCGGGCAGTTCCAGCACCGCCCCGAAGACCTGCTCGCCCAGCCTGCGGCCCTCGTCCGGGTCGTAGGCGACGAACGCGGCCAGCGGGCTCGGGTCGAACGCGCGGACCTCGCCCCGCTCGGGCGGGATGCCGGACAGCGCGGTCCGCGCCAGGTGGACCGCGCGCGGGGTTTCGGTCAGCGAGCGGAACAGCGGGCTGACCCCGGTGCGGGCCAGCGCCAGCTCCCGGAGCAGGCCGAGCATCGCGTCGTACTGCTCCTCGCGCAGCGACACCACGCCGGCTTGCAGCGTCGGCGAGAGATGCCACGCCGACACGATGCCGAGCTTCCCGAGCCGCCGCTCGACGCCGACCAGGCTTTCTTCGGCCAGCCCGCGCGTCTCGGCGGCGACCACGGTCAGCTTGCCGTCCAGCGACAGGCCGAGCAGCCGTCCCGCCTCCCACGGCCCGGAATCGGACCCGCGCGCGCCGGTCAGCAGCACTTCGGCCAGCGCCGAGCGCCGCCGCTGCTGGGCGACCAGCAGTTCCGCGCTCGCCGCCCGGTACGCCTCGGTCACCCGGACCGCGTGCTCGTCGGTGACCTGCCACAACAGGCTCGCGACGTCGATCAGCACGTCGGTGCCCCCGGTTTCGCGGGCGCGGCCCACCAGCAGGTCCCACAGCATCGCGCAGGCGATCCGGTACACCTGCAGCACCTCGGGCAGCGGCGCGCCCTGGTGCGCCCGTCGCCGGCCGGTCTCCTTGGGCGCGCGCTGGTCCGGGGCCTGCCCGCCGCCGAGCGCGTCGACCATGAACCCCAGGTTCACCGCGACCGAGCGGCGCAGGTCGGCGCGCGGGACGATCTTCTCGTCCCGGTACATCCCGATCCGCTCGCAGCTCGCCGCGCAGACGTCGTCGATCAGCCGGGGCAGCCGTTCGCGGGCCCAGGCGACGAGCTCGGTCAAGGCGGCGGTCCGCACAGCGCTTTCCTCCCGGTCGGCCACGTCCGGGATCGTACCCGCGCCCGGGAGCGGCCGCCCGCGCGGATTTCCCTCGCCCGGAAACGAGCCCCGTTTTCCCGCGCATTTTGTGGACCGGCACAGAAATGTTTGTCGCGCTCCACAATAAGCCCGCTCGCATTCCCCGCCCGGATGCCCGGAACGGGCCGCCGTGCTTGAATCGGAAGGGAAGCACAGCCGCGGTCGAGAGGGTTACGGTGGACGAGCAGCGCGAGGGCCAGCCGGAGTTCAAGCCATACCACCATCCCGCCGCGGGCTGGGGCGCGGCGAAAAGCGTGACGCAGTTCCTCGTCCGGGAACGGGAACTCGTCGCGGGCCCGCGCGCGATCGTGAAGATGAACCACGAGAACGGCGGGTTCGACTGCCCCGGCTGCGCGTGGCCGGACGACACCAAGGGCCTGCATCTCGACATTTGCGAAAACGGGATCAAGCACGTCACCTGGGAGATGACGCGGAAACGCGTCGGCGCGGAATTCTTCGCCGCGCACACCCTGTCCGAACTGGACGGCTGGAGCGACACCGCGCTGGAGGCGCAGGGCAGGCTCACCGAACCGCTGCGCTACGACGAGAAGACCGACCGGTACGTCCCGATCTCGTGGGACAAGGCGTTCGAACTGGTCGGCGCCGCGCTGCGCGGCCTCGACTCCCCCGACCAGGCGGCGTTCTACACGTCCGGGCGGCTCGGCAACGAGGCGACGTTCCTGTACCAGCTGTGGGCGCGGGAGTACGGCACGAACAACCTGCCGGACTGCTCGAACATGTGCCACGAGGCGAGCGGCCGCGCGTTGCAGGCCGCCCTCGGCACCGGCAAGGGCACCGCGGACATCCACGACTGGGAGGCCGCCGACGCGCTGTTCATCATGGGCGTCAACGCGGCGTCGAACGCGCCCCGCATGCTCACCGCGCTCGCCGAAGCACATCGGCGCGGCGCGCAGATCGTGCACGTCAACCCGCTGGTCGAGGCCGGGGCCACGCGCACGATCATCCCGCACGACTTCGTCCGGATGGCGACGTTCCAGGCGACCCCGACGTCCACCCGCAACCTCCAGCCGCGCATCGGCGGCGACCTCGCCTTCATCCGGGGCATGGCAAAAGCCCTGTTCGAGATGGCGGAGACCGATCCCGAGGCGATCAACTCGGAGTTCCTCGAGACCTGCACCAGCGGCGTCGAGAAGTACCGGGTCGTCTGCGAAACCACGCCCTGGGCCGACCTGGAACGCCAGTCCGGGCTGACCGAGGCCGAAATCCGCGCGGCGGCGAAGATCTACCGCGACGCCGACCGGTCGATCATCAGCTGGTGCCTCGGCGTGACGCAGCACGAACACGGCGTCGACACCGTCCGCGAGATCGTGAACCTGTTGCTGCTGCGCGGAAACATCGGCCGCCCCGGCACCGGTCCGTCGCCGGTGCGCGGGCACAGCAACGTGCAGGGCAACCGCACCTGCGGCATCGACCACCGCCCGGCGCCGGAGTTCCTCGACAAGCTCGCCGAGGTCTGCGGCATCGACCCGCCGCGCCACCACGGACTCGACACGGTCGGCACGATCGAGGCGATGCACCGCGGCGACGTGCGCGTGTTCGTCGGCATGGGCGGCAACTTCGCGCTCGCCGCTCCCGACACTCCGTACACGGCGGCCGGGCTGCGCAAGTGCGAACTGACCGTGCAGGTCAGCACCAAACTCAACCGCAGCCACCTCGAACACGGCAAACAGGCGCTCATCCTGCCCTGCCTCGGCCGGACCGAGAAGGACTTCCAGACCGCCGGGCTGCAGTCGACGTCGGTCGAGGACGCGATGAGCATGGTCCATCTGTCCACCGGCATGAAGAAGCCCGCGTCACCGCATCTGCTGTCCGAACCCGCGATCATCGCCGGGATGGCGAGCGCGACGCTGCCGGAAAGCTCGACGCCGTGGGCGGACTACGTCGGCGACTACGACCGGATCCGCGACACGATGGCGCAGGTGCTGGACGGTTTCGAGGACTTCAACACCCGCGTCCGGGAGCCGCTGGGCTTCCGGATCCGCCAGGCCGCGCGCGAACGGGTCTTCCACACGCCGTCCGAACGCGCCGAGTTCTCGACCGCGGACCTGCCGGACGTCGTCCCCGCCGCGGGCACGCTGGCGCTGGGCACGATGCGCTCGCACGACCAGTGGAACACGACGATCTATTCGGACGACGACCGGTATCGCGGCATCAAGAACCTCCGGACGCTGGTGTTCCTGAACGCCGAGGACATGCGGGACCGCGGGCTGAGCGAGTTCGACGAGGTCGACATCACCGCCACGGCCAAGGACGGGACGACGCGTTCGGTGCGGCGTTACCGGGCGATCCCGTACGACATCCCGCGCGGGTGCGCGGCGGGGTATATGCCGGAGATGAACGTGTTGTGCGCGATCGGGGATTACAGCACGCAGAGCGATCAGCCGCTGATGAAGCATCTCAAGGTCACGGTCGAGCGTTCCGTTTGAGCGGGGTGGTGCGGCACGGGGCGCGGACCAGTACCGCTGCCCCGATGCCGGCCGCCACCCCGACGAGAGTGTCCGCTACCCGCGCGGTCAGCAGCGTCGCCGGTGCGGCGGGCGCGGCGAGTTCCGTCATCACCAGGATCAGCGGAGTGAAAAATCCCAGCGCGATCCCGTAATGCCGGGACATGAACAGCTCCGTCGGGAACAGCAGCACGATCACCGCCGATGCCAGCGGCGCGGCACCGAATCCCGGCAAGAGCAGCAAGGCCGTGACGACCAGTCCGGCGAGCGTCCCGAGGACCCGGTGCGCGCTGCGGTCCAGCACGCTGTGCAGGCGCGGATGCAACCGGCTGCGCGGATCGGCCGCCGCGAGAGGCACCGCTGCCGAGGCCATTGCCCAGTTCGCGTGGTCCACGCCGAGCAGCAACCCGACAGCACCCGCAGCGGCGATCGCCAACGCGTACCGGGCGGCGTGCACGACAGCGCAAGCGGCACCGCATTCCGGTGCGCAGTTCGACGTCCTCGGCGCGGGAGGGCGTTCCGGGCCAGTCAGTCCAATGAGGACACATCCCGCGATCGTGCCCGCGCACAAGGCGATTCCAGCCCACGGTTCGATCCGGCCGGCGGGCACCAGAGCGATCGCGCCGAGTGCGAAGATGCCGAAGAACGGTCCGCGCGGGCTCAGATCCAAGCGGTTCGTCACCAGTGCGCAGCCGAACGCGAAGACGGCCTCGGTGACCACCAGCAGCCAAGGCGGCGCATGACCGGCCGACAGCAGCACGCCCAGCGAGACGCCGCTCAGCAGCACCGCGCCTGCCTGGAGCTGGTGCCGGAAGCGGAGCGCACGCGGCTCAGCGCGGCCGTACATCCCGGCGAAGGAACCGAAAGCGGCGAAAATGATCAGGTCCGGACGGCCCGCCGCGAGCAGCGCCAGTCCTGGGATCAGCAATCCGGCCGCGACCCGGCCCGCATGCCACCATTCGCCGCCGTCGAACGAGCGCGCGGCCGCGGCCGAGGTCGCCACCGGCACCCTGTCCTCCGCTTGCTCGTTCCGCCGTTGCGCTACCGGGATCCGCCGGTCGTCCCACGATACCCGCGCGGGAGGCGGTCCCGGCCCGGATTGTGGCGCGCCACAACGAAGTCTGCGCCGGGCGTCAATCGCCGGGCCGCGTTCCAGTGTCACCAGCCGGGAGAAGCGCGTCCGGCGGCCGTCCGTTCCCGAAAGACGCGCTCCGGATGTCACTCTTGGCGGGAAACGTGGTACTCACTGCCGCTGACGCGCCGGTCCTCGCCGATTCCGGCGCACACTCTCCCCACGAAAGGACAAGAGACCACCAGCCGCCTCGGGAGCCTCCAGTGAGACGCACCAGAATCGCTCTCTTCGCCCTGCTCGTCCTCTGCGCCGCGAGTTTCAGCCCCGCCGCCGCGTCGGCGAATCCGAGACGCGACGCCTTCGCCCTCTCCAGCACCGCCTTCGCCGACGGCGGGATGATCCCCAAGGTCCACGACTGCGCCAGCAGCGGCGACGGCGACCCCGGAAAGAAGGACGAGTCGCCGCCGCTGGCCTGGTCCGGGGCGCCGGCGCAGGCCAGGAGCTACGCGATCGTCATGCACGACCTCGACAACGGCATCATCCACTGGGTCATCTACGACATCCCGGCGGGCACTTCCGCGCTGCCGCAGAACGTCGACCACGCGTATCAGCCGACGGTTCCTGCCGGGTCACGGCAGGCCTACTACCGCGGCAGCGCGAACTTCTTCGGATATCAGGGGCCGTGCACGACGGACCACACCTACGAATGGGCGGTGCACGCGCTGAACAAGGAATCGCTCACCGAGCTTGACTCGAACTCGACTACGCAGGCCGCCGAGACAGCGATCGACGCGGCCACCATCGCGACCGCTTCGCTGCGCGGCAACTCGTAACGGAACGAGGGGCGCGGTTCAGAAGGCGATCACCTGACGGACCGCGCCTCCGTCCCGCAGCCGGGCGAACCCGGCGTTGATCTCGTCCAGCGCGATCGAATGCGTCAGCAACGCCTCCACCGGCAGCAACCCCGCCTGGTACAGCGCGATGAACCGGGGCACGTCCCGCCGCGGCACGCACGAACCCAGGTAGCTGCCCCGCAGGGTTTTCTCCTCGGCTACCAGGCTTTGCGCGGGCAGGGTCAGTCCGGCGGACGGGTCCGGCAGGCCCACGGTGACCGTCGTTCCGCCGGGCCGGGTCGTTTCGTAAGCCTGGCTCAGCGCAGCGACCACGCCGGTGGTGTCGACGGCGTAATCCACTCCGCCGCCGGTCCGCTCGCGGATCTCCGCGACGTCACCGGTCAGCACCGTGGCGCCCAGCGAACGCGCCAGCTCCCGCTTGCTCTCGACCGGATCGACCGCGAGCAGCGTGCCGGCGCCGGCGGCCTTCGCGGCGAGCAGCGCCGAGAGGCCGACCCCGCCGAGACCGAACACGGCCACGCTGTCGCCGGGACGCACGTCCGCCGCGTTGAACACCGCGCCGGCGCCGGTCAGCACCGCGCAGCCGAACAACGCCGCGATCTCGAACGGGAGCGCTTTGTCGATCCGCACCGCCGACCGGTCGGACACGACCACATGCGAGGCGAACGCCGAAACCCCGAGGTGGTGCAACGGATTCCCGACCGGCGACGACCACCGGACGTCCCCGCCGAGCAGCGTGCCCTCGCGGTTGGCGGCCGCGGCCGGACCGCACAGCGCGGGGCGGCCTGCCGTGCACGGGGCGCAGTCGCCGCAGGAGGGCACGAAGGTCAGGACTACGTGTTCGCCGGGCTGGAAGTCGCTGCCCGGCCCGGCCTCGACCACCTCGCCGGCCGCCTCGTGGCCGAGCACCATCGGCACCGGACGGGGCCGTGACCCGTCGATCACCGAAAGGTCCGAATGGCACAGCCCGGCCGCGCGCACCCGCACCAGCAGTTCGCCGGGACCGGGCGGGGCCAGCGTCAGCGTCTCGATCTCCAGCGGTTTCCCGACCTCGCGCAGGACCGCGCCGCGGACCTCCATCACGCGCCGACCGGGACGCAGCGGGTGACCTGCCGGTCCGACAGCAGCGGCACGACCTCGCCGAGCACGATCCGGGTGAAATGCTCCGACGCGCAATGCGCGGTGAAATCCGCCTCGCTGTCGTACTCCTCGACGATCACCACGACGCCGTCCTCGACTCCCGTGTGGACGGTGTACCGCCTGCACCCGGGCTCGCGCCGTGACGCCTCCGCCATCGGGCCGAGCAGTTCGACGACCCGGTCCCGCTCCGCGGTCGCATACCGGGCCACCACTACGAAACTCATTCTTCTCCTGTACGCAGCCGGGACCGGGTCAGCGACCACAGCCCCGGATCGGAGGACGCGGCAGCCGCCGCGCCCATCGCCAACGAATGCGCCACCCCGTCGCGGTCGGTGACGAAACCGGCCGCGACGAACGGCGACATGACTTCCCGCGCCGCCGCCGACATCCACGGGATGATCGGGGCGGGCATCAGCTCCACCAGGTCCGGGCCGCTGCGCTTGACCGCCTCCAGGCTCCGGTTGAGGTTCGAGCGGTCGGTGACGAACACCTTGTGCATCGTCAGCATCGACAGCGCCCGCGCCCGTTCGATCGGCGCGACCCGGGTGCTGACCACCCCGGCCGCCCCGATCTCCTGGAGGAAGTCCACGCCCGCGCGGTCGGTGGCGAGGCCGGGGCACGAATCGATGTTGACGAACACGAGCTTGTCCCGCCCGGCCAGCGCCGCGACGATCTTCGGCAGCTGCCCGACCGGCACCGACGCCAGGATCCCGACGCGGGACGCCGCGGCCACGAAATCCGGCACCTTCGCGACGCCGACGACCGACGCGCACACCGGGACGTCCTCGAACGCCGCCGTGATCTTCTCGTTCATGGCCTCCACCGTTTCATGCCTTCCGCGCCGTCCCTCGCCCGTCCCGCCGCCGCGCCCCCGCTTCCGGTCCCGGCCTCGCTGTCCGCTCGGCCGGTCAGCGAGTTCGCGCCCCGGCCCGTCAGGGACCGGTCAGCTGGCCGAGTCGAGCGGGTTCGGGCCGAGGTCGGTCGGCAGGCCGAGCTTCCCCGGGTTCAGCAGCCCAGCCGGGTCCAAAGCACGCTTCACCTCGACGAACGTCCCGAATCCGCTGCCGAGCGCATCCGCCAGATACGGCCCGCGGAGCAGCCCAGACCCGTGATGGTGGCTCAGCGCCGCCCCGTGCCGCACCAGGACCGCGTTCGCCGCGTCCCATGCCGACCGGTACCAGTGCCGCCGCTTCTCCGGCTCCACGTCGCCGCGCAGCGAGAAGTACAGGCAGGCCCCGTCGGTGTAGGCGTGCGACTGGTGCGCGGACGCGGCCAGCGTGCCCGGCACCGCCCGGATCGCGGCCACCACCTCGTCGTAGATCGCCGGGAGCGCGGACCACGAACCGGCCATCTCGAGGGTGTCGGCGACGAAGCCCGGCCCCGGCGTGAACCCGTCGGCGGACTTGCCGACCAGCATCCGCTCGTCCAGCCAGCGTTCGAACACCGGCTGACCGTCCACTTCGGACCCGGTCGCGGCGCATTCCTCGGCGCTGACCTTGATCATGGCGTCGACCAGGACCGGGTCGCCCTCGTCGGCGATCAGCAGCAGGTTGGTGTCCGGCCGGCCGAAGTGCGTGCCGCTCTCCAGCTTGTCGTACAGCCGCATCGCGGCCGGGGTCGCGCCGCGCTGCATGATCCGGCGGCAGGCGTCGAGCCCGGCGGCGAACGTCTCGAAGCCGTACGCGATGGCCTTCGAGTACGTCGGCAGCGGGTGCGTGCGCAGCCGGACCGCGGTGATCACGCCGAGCGTGCCCTCCGAACCGACGAACAGCTGCCGCAGGTCCGGGCCGGTCGCGGCGCGCGGGTAGTCGCCGAAGCGGGCCAGGGTTCCGTCGGCGAGGACGACGTCGAGGCCGACGACCATGTCCTCGATTTTCCCGTACCGGGTGGACAACTGACCGGCGCCGCGGCAGGCCACCCAGCCGCCGACCGTGGAGATCGCGAACGCGGACGGCCAGTGCCCGGTGGTCGCGCCGTGGGTCTCCTGCACTTCCTTCTCGAACAGGTCGCCGAACATGCCCGCCTGGACTTCGACGATCTGCGATTCGGCGTCGAACGACACGATCTTGTTGAGCCCGCACACATCCAGCACGACCCCGCCGTACACCGGCAGCGCGGCGCCGGTGACGTTGCTGCGCCCCGCCGACACGGTCAGCGGCACCCGGTGCTCGCCGCACAGCCGGACCGCGGCCTGGATCTGCTCGACGGTGCTCACCTCGGCGACCACCGCGTCCGGGGTCGCCGGGGCGTCCGCGGTCTCGCCGATCATCGAGCCCGCCCACCAGTCGCGGGTGCGCAGCACGACCTCGTCGCGGTCGGTGTGCACCGCGTCCGCCAGCTCGCGCAACGCCTCGGTCAGCGCGGCGGGCACCGGCACGGCGGCCGTCTGCAGCGACGCGTCGCCCTTGCCCGGCTCGGTGCGTCCGCCCCAGCGCGGCGGAGTCGGCGCGCCGACCACGTAATTGCCCCGGTTGAACGGGTGCGTGACGGTCTGACGGCTGATCATGCGTTGGCTCCCAACAGGTTGTCTCCGAACAGGATCGACTTCTCCCGGGCGACGTCCGCCCGGTACTGGTCCACTTGCGCGGCCACGGTTTCCGGGCTCAGGCCGAGTTCCGCGCCGAGCAGTTCGCCGACGAGCGGGGCGGCGTCGACCGACGCGTCCCGAGCGAACAGCCGCAGCCGCGTGCGCCGCGACAGCACGTCGTCCACCGAGCGCGCCATCTCCGAACGGGCCGCGAACACGACCTCGGCCTTGAGGAACGGCTGCCCGTCGATGAGCGGCTCCCCCAGCGCCGGGTTCTCGTCGGCCAGCGCGCTCACGAACCGCGCCTCGGTGCCGTACCGGCCGCCGAGGTGCGCGGCGACGCCGCCGGTCGCGCCGGTCGCCTCCGCGTCGTATCCGGCGCCGCCGATCAGCGGCAGGTTCTTGGTGCGGCACTTGGCTTTCCGGCCCAGCAGGCCGAGCGCCTCGTCCACGACCAGCTCGCCCATGTGCCGGCTCGTGGTGAGCTTGCCGCCGGTCACCGTGACCATGCCCGCGGAGACCGTGATGTGGTGATCGCGGCGCATGTCCAGCGTCTTGCCCTCCTTGCCGCCGACGAGCGGGCGCAGGCCCGCGTAGCTGCCGAGCACGTCGCTGGCGTCGAGCTTGGTGTCGAAGGCGATCTGAGCGCCTTCGAGGAGGAAGTCCATTTCCTCGCGGGTGCAGTGCACATCCTCGGTCGAGCCGGGGTAGTCCGTGTCGGTGGTGCCGACCACGACGACGTCGCCCCACCGCGTGCAGGTGGCCCGCCGCGCGCGGCCCGGAATCGGCACGGTGACCGTGCAGTCGTTGCGGATCTTCGACCACGGCAGCACGATGTGCACCCCCTTGGCCGGGCGGACCTGCGGCTGGTGCCCGTGGTCGGCCATGCCCTCGACCCGGTCGGCCCACACGCCGGTCGCGTTGACCACGACGCGCGCGCGGACGTCGATCTGCTCGCCGTCGGCCTGCACCGTCGCGCCGGTGACCCGTCCGCCCGCAGTACGCAAGCCGGTCACCTCGGCCCCGTTCACCACGACCGCGCCGAGCCGGGCCGCGCTGCGCACGATCGCCAGCGTCAGCCGGGCGTCGTCCGCGCGGCTGTCGTAGTACATCAGGCCGCCCTTGAGGTTCTCCGCGCGCAGAGTCGGGGCGTGCGCGAGCACCTCGTCCACGGTCAATCGCTGGTGCAGTTTGCCGATCCGCCAGCCGCCCGCGAGGTCGTATGCCCACAAGAGACTCTCGAACGCCTTGGCGATGCGGGCGTCGAACACGCCGTCCTTGGCCAGGATCGGGAACAGGAAAGGCAGCCGCTGCACCAGATGCGGGGCATTGCGGCGGAACCGCTGCCGTTCCAGCAGCGAATGCCGGACCAGGTCGAGGTTGCCCTGCTCGATGTAGCGCAGCCCGCCGTGCACCATCTTGGACGACTTCGACGAGGTTCCGGACGCGAAGTCGGCGCGCTCCACCAGCGCCACCTTCAGGCCGCGAGAGGCGGCGTCGAGCGCGGTGTAGGCGCCGGTGACGCCGCCGCCGATGACCAGCACGTCGAACGTGCCGGTTTCGAGGTCGGTCAGCGCGGCGCGGCGGTCCAGCCGCAACGGCGCGGACAGGGTCGCCCTCGCGGCGACGGCGTTCGGCCGTCGGGACGGCAGTGTGAACATGAGCTTGTCTCTCCACTCAGAAGTTTGAAAACGTCCACTGAGGACGGTCAGGACAGCGAGACCGCGAGCACGTCCTGCCAGCGGTCCCGCAGTTCGCGCCGTTCGTCCTCGGGCAGCCGAGGCTCGAAGACCTCGCCTTTGCCCTGGTGCGCAACGGCTTCGACCAGCGACGGCCACACGCCCAGCCGGACGCCCGCGAGATACGCGGCGCCCCGCAGGCTGGCAGTCGCCGAATCGGCTGCTCGTTCGATCTCGACACCCGCGAAATCGGCTTGGCTTTGCAGGAGGACGTCGCTGGCGGCCAATCCGCCGCCCGCGCGCAGGCGGGTCACCGGCCGGTTCATCGTCGTCCGCAGCGCGTCGACGGTGTCGCTCACCGCGTGCGCGATCCCGTCGAGCACCGCACGCGCCACCGCGTCGCGCGTGGTGGCCAGGCTCAGTCCGGTCAGCAGTCCGCGTGCGCCGGGCCGCTGCACCGGCGTGCGCAGCCCGGCCAGCGTCGGCACGAACCAGGTCGACGTGCTCCTCGGCTGCGCTGCCGCCAGTTCGCTGATCTCAGCGGCGGAACGGAACAACCCGAGGTCCTCGGTGAGCCACCGCAAGGCGGAACCCGTGGTCGAGGTGTAGGCCTCCAGGCTGAACCGGCTGTGTCCCGCGCTGCGCCAGCCGACCAGGCACAGCACGCCGTCGACCTCGCCGAGCCCGTCCGGCGGTTCGTCCCCGGCCAGTGCGCCGACGAACGTGCCGGTGCCGTGCACGCAGGTGCCCTGCCCCGGAGTCAACGCACCCAGCGCGATCAGCGAGGCGTGCTGATCGCCCATCACCGCGGCGATCGGCACCTCGATGCCGAGCAGTTTCGGGTCGGTGTAACCGAAGTCGCCGTCATCGTCGACCGGCGGCGGGGCTAGCGAGGCCGGGAAACCCAGTGCTGCCAGCCATTCCTGGTCCCACGCGTGCTCGCGCAGCCGGTACCCGCCGAAGGCGACGGCGTTGGTCGCCGACATGACGTAACGCGTGCGGCCGCTGAGATGCCACACGAGCCAGGTGTCGACCGAACCGAACAGCACGCGGTCTGCGGGCACGTCGAGCTGGTCGAGCTGCCGCGCGGCCCACAGGAACGGCGCGCGGGTGCCGACCGGACGGCCGGTTCTCGCCCACAGCACCGGATCCCACTCCGGGGCGAGCTTCGCCAGCTCGTCCGCGTACCGGGAGTCCTGCCACACCACGGCCGGAGCCAGCGGCCGCCCGGTCTCGCGGTCCCACAGGATCGCGGTCGCGCGCTGCGTGCACACCGACATCCCGGCGATCGCGACGCCGTTCTCCCCCGCCCACGCGATCGCCTGGCGGGCGACGTCGACGGTGCGCTCCAGCAGTTGCGCCGCGTCTTGCTCCACTCGCGACGATTCCGGATGGACGACGTCGACGGCGGTGTAGAACGACGGCCCGCAGACCCCGTCCTCGCCGACCACGGTCGCCCGGGTGCCGGTCGACCCCTCGTCGACCGCCAGGATTCCGCGCCGCGTCACGCCGTCCTCCCCGGCAGCGAGATCTCCTCGTCGTCCGGGTCGACGCCGCTGCGGGTCGGGTCCCAGCGCACGACCAGGCAGGACACCAGGCCGAGCAGCGGCACCGCGGCGAGCAGCGCGATCGTCGGGCCGAGGCCGATCGACTCCTTGATCTGCGGGAACACGTACAGCCCGATGACGCTGCCGAAGCTGCCGAGCATGCCGGTCACGCCAGTGCCGAGGGTGCGCACGTCGCTGCGATAGGACAGCGCCGCGATCGACTTGCCGTTCGCCCCGGGTCCCGCCGAATGGAAGAAGATGAACAGGAACGGCAGCAGGAACCCGATCGCGATCGGCAGCTTCCCGAAGCCCAGCCCCATCACCAGCAGGATGGCGAACGCGAAGGCGTAGCCGACCGCCGAACTGACCCGCAACCCGATCTTCCGGCCGAAGTACGCCGACAGCGCGCCGCCGGCGATCCCGGCGACATTGAAGATCATCGACCCGAGCGTCGCCGTTTCGAACTTGTCGCCGAAGATCGCGAGGCTGATCACCGGCAGGTACCAGCCGATCGCGAAGTACTGCATCGCCTGGGTCAGCGAGATCGCCGTGGACAGGAAGGTGCGCTGCAGGTAGGGCTTGCGGAACAGCACGCCCGCCTGCCGGAACCCGATCTTGCGCTCCTCGGCCGTTTCTTCGCCGCTCGCCGTTCCCGGCGTCACGTCGAAACCGTAGATCCGGCGGAGGCTGCGCGCGGCTTCGGCCAGCCGCCCCTTCGACGCGAGCCAGGACGGGCTTTCGGCGAGGAACGCGATTTGCAGCACCAGCAGCGCGAGCGCGAAGACCCCGGCCGAGCCGACCGACCACCGCCAGATCTCCACCGAAACGCCAGCCTGGTAGAAAACCAGCGTCAGCGCGAGGTTCACCGTGGTGGCGACGTACCAGACGGACTGCCACAGGTTCAGCCGTCCGCGCAGCTTCGCCGGGGTGTACTCGGCGAGCAGCGCCATCGCGACCGCGAAGTCGATGCCGTAGGCGACGCCGACCAGTGCGCGGCCGGCCCAGACCGCCTCGAAGCCGCCGCCGGTGGCGGTGAGCACCGCGCCGAGCCCGGCGATCGCCTTCGCCGCGATCAGCGGCTTGACCCGGCCGATCCGGGCGGCCAGCCAGCCGCCCGCCGGGTTGAACAGGATGGCGACCGCGGGCGCGGTCGCGGTGAGCAGGCCGACCTGGCCCGCGCTGAGCCCCAGTTCCTTGGTCATCGGCGCGAGACCGGCGCCGAGCGCGGCGTTCGAGTAGGCGTCGAGGAACAGCCCGCCCAGGACCAAATACCACAGCAGGTTCGCCTTGCGCGGCAACGCCGACAACGTGTTGATCAGCGCGGTGACCTGCGAAACATTCGCGATCGATCGCGGCACTGCGACCGTGGGAGAACTCATGGACCGCCAACTTTCTGCGCTGGCTGTCAGCGATCCCGGCATACGAAAAACAGACACGACGAAGACCGCTGACAGTGGCTCTTCGTCTGTGCCTGTCTGAGAACGCAAGATTAAGCGGCGCGCTCGCGGGCGTCAAGCTGCCCGCGAGCGCGCGTCGGTCAGAGGACCTTTTCCAGGAAAGCCTGCGCCCGCGGATTCGCGTTGCCCGCGGAGAAGAACTCCGACGGCGGCAGGTCAGCAGCGATCTTCCCGCCGTCCACGAAGACCACGCGATCGGCGACCTTGCGAGCGAACCCCATCTCGTGGGTCACCACGAGCATCGTCATCCCGTCCTTGGCCAGCTCGGACATGATGTCGAGAACGTCCTGCACCACCTCGGGGTCCAGCGCCGAGGTCGGCTCGTCGAACAGCATCAGCTTCGGGTCCATCGCGGCGGCCCGGACGATCGCGACGCGCTGTTTCTGCCCGCCGGACAACCGGTTCGGGTACGCACCAGCGCGTTCGAGCATGCCGACGCGCTCCAGCAGGGCACGCGCCTTCGCCTCGGCTTCCTCTTTGGACCGCTTGAGCACATTCATCTGCGGCAGCACGACATTGCGCAGCACCGTCATGTTCGGGAACAGGTTGAAGTGCTGGAACACCATGCCCATCCGGGACCGCAGGCGGTCCAGGTCGACGCCGCGTCCGGTCAGGTCCTCGCCGTCGAACGTGACGCTGCCCGTCGTCGGGGTCTCCAGGAGGTTGAGGCAGCGCAGGAAGGTGGACTTCCCGCCGCCGCTGGGGCCGATCACCGCGACCACCTGGCCGGGTTCGATCGCGAAGTCGATCCCGTCGAGCACCTTGACCTCGCCGTAGGACTTGGTGAGGCCGCGGACTTCCAACAGTGCCATCAGATGTACACCGCCATCTTCTTTTCAAGGGTGCGCGTGGTGACGCTGATCAGGTTGGTGAGCAGGTAATACAGCAGGCCGATGAACAGGTACACGGTCAGCGCGTCGAAGGTGCGGGAGATGATGGTCTGCCCCACCAGGAACAGCTCGTGAATGGTCACGAAGGACACCAGCGCGGAGTTCTTCGTCAGCGACACGAATTCGTTGCCCAGCGGCGGAAGCATCCGCAGGAACGCCTGCGGGATGATCACGTGCCGCATCGCCGACACCTGCGACATGCCGCACGACCGTGCCGCTTCCAACTGTCCGCGGTCGATGGACTGCACGGCACCGCGGAAGATCTCGGTCACGTACGAACCGCTGTAGAGGCCGAGGGAGATGATGCCCGCGGTCATCGGCGGCAGCTGCAGGCCGAGCTGCGGCAGTCCGAAGTAGATGAAGAACAGCTGCACGACGAACGGCGTCCCGCGGATCACCGACACGTAGACGTTGCCGATCCACCGCACCGGCGCGATCTTGCTGAGCTTGGCGAATCCGCCGAGCGTGCCGAGCAGCAGGCTCAGCGCCAGAGCGAGCAGAATGACCTGCAGGCTCACCAGCAGCCCCTGCCAGAGCTGTCCCGAGGAATCGACGATGGTGGCGAAGTTGAACAGCGAGTGCCCGCCCGGCTTCGCTGCGGTGCTCTCCGCGCCGAACCACTTCTCGGTGGCCTGCTTGTACGAACCGTCGTCGCGCATCTGCTTGAGCGCGGTGTTGAACGCGGTCCGCAGTTCGGTGTCGGCTTTCTGGAAGGCGTAGCCGTAGTTCTCCTCGGTCAGCCGGTCGCCGACCTGCTTGAGGCCGCCCTGCTGCGCGATGAAGTACTTTCCGGCCGGCGCCCCGGTGACGACGGCGTCCGCCTGGCCCAGTTTCACCGACGAGAACATCTGCTCGTTGGTCTGCGCCGTGATCAGCTGCGCGGCGGGCTGGTGCTGGGTGAGCCAGTCGACGGACTTCGTGCCCACCTGGACCGCGACCCGCTTGCCGGCGAGATCCTTGAGCGAGGTGACGGAGTTGTCCTTGTCGGACACGAAAACCGCGAGCCCGCCCGGATAGTAGATGTCCGAGAAGTCGACGGCTTTCTGCCGCGCGGGGCTGATGTAGATCGCCGACGCGCCGACGTCGATCTGGTTCGCTTGCAGCGCCGGGACGATGTTCCCGAACGGCATCTGGACGAAGTCGACCTTCTTGATGCCCGCCCGCTGCGCGAGCGCCCGCACCAGGTCGACGTCGAAGCCGAGCTGGCCGCCCTTGGCGTCGGTGAACTCGAACGGCGGGAACGTGGCGTCGGTGCCGACCCGGAGCGCGGTCTGCCCGGACCGCAGCGCGGCGAGCTTCCCGCCCTGCGGTTCGGCCGCGCTCGCCGTGCTCACTGCGCTCGCCGGCAGGAACGCGAGCAGGCAGGCCAGCAGCACGGCGCCGAGCCGCGGCCAGATTCGCTGAGGGGGCATGGTCAGTGTCCTTCCGGGACCGGACGGCTCGTCACGAGCGTGTGCGCGAGGCGGGCCGCGATCCGGGCTGTGCGGTGGTCGACGTCGTAGACGGGGTTCAGTTCGGTGATGTCGGCGAGGGCGAGCTTCGGGTCGCTCGCGACCAGCCGGCACACCTCGAGGACGACCGCGGCGGGTACGCCGAGGGTCGCGGGAGCGCTGACCCCTGGCGCCTGCGCGGCGGGGAGCACGTCGAGATCGATCGACAGATACAGCGCGTCGACGTCCGCGGCGAAGGCCCGGACGAAGTCGAGAACGGGACGGCGTTCCTGGCAGTCGACGTCCAGGAGGTGGCGGACGTTCAGCCCGGCGGCCGTCTCGAACAACGCGGCGGTGTTGCCGGGCTCGCTGATTCCGGCCACGGCGTAGGAGAATTCCGCGCCGCGCTCGGCTTCCCGGGCGGCGATCTGCCGGAACGGGGTGCCCGAGGACGCGCGGTCGGCCGTCCTCAGGTCGAAGTGCGCGTCGAGGTTGAGGATGCCGAGACGACGGCCGTCCAGCAGGCCGCTGCGGGCGAGGCCGAGGTACGAGCCGTACGCCGTTTCGTGGCCGCCGCCGAGCACCAGCGGGAGGTTTCCGTCGCTGAGCTGCTTCGCGACCAGCTCGCCGAGGTTTTCCTGCCCCGCTTCCAGCTCGTCGCCCTCGACGACGACGTCGCCCGCGTCGCTCACCACGAACTCCGGCTGGAGCGCGAACGACGCCAGCGCCTGCCGGATCGCGTTCGGCCCGCCGCGCGCTCCCGGCCGTCCGCCGTTGCGCCGGACCCCGGCGTCGCTGGCGAACCCGATCAGCGAAACGCCTGCACCGCTGGAGAATTCATTGACGGCGTGGTGCCATCGGCGGTGTTCCGGACCGCTGCCGTCCTCGCGTCCGGTCCACTTCTTCGTGCTCACACGTGCTCCTGCAATCGGCTGATGTCCTGCGCGGCGGCGTGGGTGAGCGTGACGAGGGAATCGCGGCGCGGGCGCACGCGGAAATCCGGGGCCATCGTGCTCACCGCGCCGACGAGAGTGCGCTGCCGGTCCAGCACCGGCACGCTCACGCCCCACACCCCCGGGTCGACCTGGCCGACGCTCTCCGCGAAGCCCTGGTCCCGGACCCGGCGCAGCTCGGTTTCGAGCTTCGCGACCTGCTCGCCGCTCAGCCCGTGCGCCTCGGCGGTCGCCGCGACCCGGTCCTCCGGCAGGTGCGCCAGCAACGCCTGCGCACTCGCCCCGAAGACGAGCGGCTTGCTCAGCCCCGGCGAAAAACTGCACCGGATCACGCGGGTCCCCTCGGCCGCTTCGACGCAGAGCACGTCGTTGTCGCGAGCGATGAGGAACGCGGCGAGCTCGTCGGTGTCCGCGGCGAGCTGCCGCAGCCGCCGCTTGACGCCGCCCTGGCCCAGCGCTTCGCGACGGTAGTTCTCGGCCATCTGGACGGTGAGCGAGCCCGCGCAGTACCGGCCGCGAGTACGCGCCTGGTGCACGAGGCCAGTCTCGACGAACGTCGTCAGGTAGCGGTACACGGCACTGGACGGAATGCCCGTGCCGACGGAGATCTCCTCCGCCGTGGCGCTCTCCCGTTCGGCGAACACCGCCAGGATCCGCGCCGCTCTGGTCCCGGCTCTCCGGTTGGCATCCGCGCTAGTCATGGCGGGCACGCTACGTCTCGGCCGGGTGGGCGCCCAGAGCGTTTTCCCAGTTAATGGGAAGTTTATTCCCGGTGATTGGCTGTGCGCGGAGCGGAGCGGGCGGTCGCTCTTCGGGGCGGGTGCTCCCGCTGCCGGGCACGTTCGCGCGCACCGCTCAGCGACTGGCGGCGCCGTCGAAGCTGTGTTCGATCCGTTTCCCTCGGGGTCGAGGTCCGGAACGGGTGATCAGCGGGAGTGCTCGCCGTTGGGCAGGCAGTTCGGATCCCGGTAGCCCGGCCCGGCGAACCGGCTGCGGACCTCGTTGTCGTCGCTGACTTTCCGCGCCGCGGGGAACTGGACGCGGAACTGGCCGGCGATGCCCGCCGTGGCGTTCTGGTCCTTCGGCACCACGATGACCGAGGCGGGCATGGCGTCCGGCCCCGTCGTCTCCAGCAGCTGCGGCTGGTTCGCGAAGATCCGCCGGAACCTCGCGTAAGCCTCCTGCTGAGTCTCGGTGTAGGACCGCAGGACCCGGGGGTCGCCGCGCAGCGTCCGGGCGACAGCCGTCATCTCGGCGTCGGTTTTGAGACTGACAGTCACGGTGCCGGCGCAGACTTCGTGAGTGCCGAGCGGTATCGCACCGTCCGGCAACGCATACCCGTCGATGGCGCGCCCGTCGAACAGCCACCATCCCGAACCGCCCAGCACGGCGACGGCTGCGAGCACGAACGCCGCCGTCGCCAGCCGGTACCAGCGGCCCGCGCGCGACTGGTGCGGCAGCGCGGCCGATGGCGAAGCTGGCGCCTCCGGGCTCTTGGGCTCGTTGTCCGCACTGGTGTCCCGGTCGTTCATCACGTTTCCCAGTTCTGTGTTCGCCTGAATACAGTTTCCGGTTATCGGGCAAGAGGACGCCGCCGCTACCGAGAAAGACCGCACTGCGGCGTCGGGCACATCCCGCGCACCGCAGGCGGCGATGAGCAGGAAACTCCCGCGACACCAGCCGGCGCCGTCCGGAATACTCCCCTGGTGTTCCTGACCGTCACCACGACCCGCCAGCCCGCTTCCGACCTGGGGTTCCTGCTGCACAAGCACCCAGGCCGGGTGCAGTCGTTCGAGCTTTCCGCCGGCCAAGCGCACGTCTTCTACCCCGAGACGTCCGACACCCGGTGCACAGCCGCGCTCATGCTCGAAGTCGACCCAGTCGCCCTAGGGCGCGGCAAGTCCGGCTCCGGCGACGGGTTCACGCTGGGCCAGTACGTGAACGACCGTCCCTACGCCGCGTCGAGCCTGCTTTCCGTGGCGCTCAAGGAAGTCTTCCGCACCGCGCTCACCGGCCGGTGCAAGTCCCGTCCGGAGCTGGCGGCCAGTGCGATCCCGCTCGACATCCGGGTGCCTGCCTGTCCGGGCGGCGCCGACCTGGTGCGCCGGCTGTTCGAGCCGCTCGGCTGGACGGTCGAGGCGACGGAGCTCCCGCTCGATCCGCAGTTCCCGCGGTGGGGCGATTCGCGCTATGTCGACCTCCGGCTCACCGGCGAGCTCCGGCTGGCCGACGCGCTCAACCACGTTTACGTGCTGCTGCCCGTTCTGGACAACGCGAAGCACTACTGGGTCAGCGAAGACGAGATCGACAAGCTTGTGCGCGCCGGCGGCGACTGGCTCGCCGGGCATCCCGAGAAGGAGCTGATCACCCGCCGCTACCTCGCGCATCGCCGCGCGCTGACGGCCGCCGCGTTGACCCGGCTGGCCGAAGTGGACGATTCGGAGCCCGAGGAGATCGACAATGCGCTGGCCGAGCCCGTCGTCCTCGAAGCGCCGGACCGTCCGGTGCCGCTGGCCGAGCAGCGGCGCGGCACGATCATGGCCGTGCTCCGGTCGCTGCGAGCGCGTTCGGTCGGCGACTTCGGGTGCGGCGAGGGCGCGCTGGTGCGCGATCTGCTGGCCGAAAAATCCGTCGAGCGGATCGTGGCCGCGGACGTCTCGGCTCGCGCGTTGCAGGTCGCGGCACGGAAACTGCGGCTGGAGCGACGGTCCGAAACGGAGCGATCGAGGCTGGAGCTGCTGCAGTCCTCGCTCACCTACCGCGACGACCGGCTCGCCGGGCTCGACGCGGCGGTGCTGATGGAGGTCGTCGAGCACGTCGACCCGCCGCGGCTCGAAGCGCTGGAGCGCACGGTGTTCGAGTTCGCCGCCCCGCGCGCGGTGATCGTGACCACGCCCAACCGCGAGTACAACGTGCGTTTCGAGTCGCTGCCCGCGGGCGAGCTGCGCCACCGCGACCACCGTTTCGAGTGGACGCGCGCCGAGTTCCGCGCGTGGGCGGACCGGGTCGCGAGCAGCTACGGCTACGGCGTGCGGATGCTGCCGGTCGGTTCCGAGGATCCCGAAGTCGGCCCGGCGACGCAGCTGGCCCTGTTCACGAAAGGAGGTGCGGCATGAGCGCAGCTTGCAAGCGAATCATCGGCGTTCATGCCGACGACTCCCCGTTGACCAGCGTGAAACTCCTTGTGGAGGTGGCGGCATGAGCCCGCTTGAGATCCCCGACCTGTGCCTCGTCGTGCTGGTCGGCGCGAGCGGATCCGGCAAATCGACGTTCGGCCGCACGCATTTCAAGCCGACCGAGGTGATCTCGTCGGACTTCTGCCGGGGGCTGGTGTCCGACGACGAGAACGACCAGTCGGCGACCAAGGACGCGTTCGACGTCCTGCACTACATCGTCGGCAAGCGGCTCGCCGCCGGGCGCCTGACCGTGATCGACGCCACCAACGTGCAGCCCGGCTCGCGCAAGTCGCTGGTCGCGCTGGCCAAGGAACACGACGTGCTGCCGGTGGCGATCGTGCTGGACCCGCCGGAATCGCTGTGCGTCGCGCGCAACGCCGACCGTCCGGACCGGAACTTCGGCGCGCAGGTCGTCCGGCGCCAGCGAGACCAGCTGCGCCGCGGGTTGCGGAGTCTGCCGAAGGAAGGCTTCCGGACGGTGCACGTCTTGCGCACTCCGGAGGAGACCGCCGAAGCGACGATCACGCGCGTCCCGCTGTACAACGACTTGCGGCACGAGACCGGCCCGTTCGACATCGTCGGCGACATCCACGGCTGCCGGGCCGAACTCGAAGCGCTGCTCGCCGAACTCGGGTACGCGATCGAGCGCGACGATCAGGGCCGCGCGATCGGGGCGCGGCATCCGGAGCGAAGGGCGGTGTTCGTCGGCGATCTCGTCGACCGCGGCCCGGACACGCCGGGCGTGCTGCGGCTGGTGATGGGCATGGTGCGCGCGGGAAATGCCTTCTGTGTCACCGGAAACCACGAGCACAAGCTGTTGCGTGCGCTGCGCGGCCGGAACGTCCAGGTCACGCACGGACTCGCGGAGTCGCTGCAGCAGCTCGAGGCGGAGACGGCCGAATTCCGGGCTGAGGCACAGGAATTCATGGACGGCCTGATCAGCCACTACGTCCTGGACGGCGGCGAGCTGGTCGTCGCGCACGCCGGGATCACCGAGCGTTTCCAGGGGCGCGCGTCCGGGCGCGTGCGGAGCTTCTGCATGTACGGGCAGAGCACCGGCGAGACCGACGAATTCGGCCTGCCCGTGCGCTATCCGTGGGCGAACGAGTACCGCGGCCGCGCGATGGTCGTCTACGGCCACACCCCGGCGCCCTCCGCGGAGTGGGTGAACAACACCCTCTGCCTCGACACCGGGTGCGTGTTCGGCGGGACGCTCACCGCCTTGCGCTATCCGGAAAAGGAGATCGTCTCGGTCCCGGCGGCCGAGGTGTACTACGAACCCGCCAGGCCGTTCCCCGCCAATCCGGCGGCCGCGGAGCCGATCGCCCGGCGCGATCCGGGCGTTCTCGACGTCACCGACGTCCTGGGCCGCCGGGTGATCGAGACCGCCTACCAGAAGCGGGTCGGCGTCCGCGAGGAGAACGCCGCGGCGGCTTTGGAGGTGATGTCGCGGTTCGCGATCGACCCGCGCTGGCTGGTCTACCTGCCGCCGACCATGTCGCCGGTCGCCGCCGCGACGGCCGACGGGCTGCTGGAACACCCGCGGCAGGCGTTCGACTACTTCCGCGCGGAGGGCGTGGATTCCGTGGTGTGCGAGGAAAAGCACATGGGCTCGCGCGCGGTCGCGCTCGTGTGCCGCTCGCTCGACGCGGCCCGCGCCCGCTTCGGCGCGCCCGGCGACGCCCTCGGCGCGGTGTGGACGCGGACCGGACGGCACTTCTTCTCCGAAACGCTGACGGCCGAAGCGGTCGACCGGATCCGCGCGGCCGCGGAGAAGGCCGGTCTGTTCGACGAACTCGACTCGGATTGGCTGCTGCTCGACGGCGAATTGCTGCCGTGGAGCGCGAAGGCCGAGCAACTGCTGCGCGATCAGTACGCCGCGGTCGGCGCTGCTGCCCGCTCGGCGCTTCCGGCTGCCGTGAGCGCGCTGGCCGCCGCCGATGCGGCCGGCCTCGACGTGTCCGATTTGCTGGAGCGCACGCGCTCCCGCGCAACCAACGCGGACGCGTTCGCCCAGTCGTACCGGCGCTATTGCTGGCCGACCGACGGCCTCGACGGCGTACGCTTCGCACCCTTCCAGGTGCTGGCGTCGGCGGGCCAGGCGCATCACCAGCGGCCTCACGATTGGCACCTCGCACTGGCGGACCGGCTCGTCGAAAGCAGTGACGGTTTCCTCGCCCCGACCGGACGGTTGCCGGTCGACACCACCGATCCCGGGTCGGTCGCGGCGGCCGTCGGCTGGTGGACCGAGCTCACCGCGAAGGGCGGCGAGGGCATGGTGGTCAAACCGGCCGCCAACCTGGTCCGGGGCCCGCACGGGCTGGTGCAGCCGGGGCTGAAGGTCCGCGGCCGCGAGTACCTCCGGATCGTCTACGGCCCCGACTACACCGAGGAACGCCATTTGACCCGGTTGCGGCAGCGAGGACTCGGCCACAAGCGGTCGCTGGCGCTGCGGGAGTACGGCCTCGGCCTGGAAGCGCTGGACCGCCTCGCCCGCGACGAGCCGATGTGGCGCGTGCACGAATGCGTTTTCGCTGTGCTGGCACTGGAATCGGAGCCGGTCGACCCTCGCTTGTAGACAGTCGAGCCGCACACAGAGAACGGTGCGCTTCCGCAGTGCTCGCGGAAGCGCACCGTTCGAATCCTCAGGCCGTGTACGGCGATCGCTGCTCCAGCGACGGGCTGACATCCGGATGCCTGCCCTGCTGCCCCGGCACCGGCGTCACCGTCGGGGCCTGCAGATCCGTCTCCGAGCGACGCGCTATCCGCTCGTCGCGATGGGCGATCGCGTCGGCCACGTCCTGCTCGCCGCGGATCCGGGCCAGCGCGCCCAGCGTCGCCGCGTGCGCCAAGGCCAGGATCAGCAAGAGCACGCCCACGCGGCCGACCACGCCCGGCAGGTCGCTGCCGCCCAGGTCGACGAGCGAGACCAAGGCGAGGACGCCCAAGGTCACGAGGTGGAACAACACGGTCACCAGCCGGGTCATCGAGGCGCCGGCTCCGGGGTCCCCGTAGGCGTTCGCGAGGTAACGGCGGCCGCTGCGGTAGATGATCTGGCCGTCCACCAGGACCAGCGCGATCCCGATCGCGAGGAACGAGAGGTATGCGTTGGTGCTCATGCCGGGTACTCCTTTCCTGCCGTGCTCCGATCCTCCGGTTACCCGTCGTGCCGCGCCGGAAACGGGCCGTTCGGGTGCCGCCGGACGGCGGTGGTTGACCTACCGCCGGACGGGGTAACCCGAACCGCATGGTTCAGCGCGACACGGACGGAACGGGCGTGCTGACCGCGGCTTCTCCCGTGGTCGAACTGCGCCTTCCGGCGAACGGGGAACTGCTCTTCCTGGCCCGGCTGGTGGCCGAGGACATCGCCGCCTCGGCGGAGTTCGCCGTCGACGAGGTCGCCGACCTCCGGCTGGCCGTCGACGAAGCGGTCGCGGCGCAGGCGCGCCGGGCGGACGACGGCGCGGTGCTGGAATGCGCGTTCCGGTGCGCCGGCCGGATGACGGTCACCGTCGCCACCACCTCGTCGTGGGCGTTCCCGCCCGGACCGGACGAGGTCGGCTGGCACATCCTGCGCGCGCTGACCGACTCGCTCGACGCCTGGACCGAACCCGCGCCCGGCACGGACGGCTGGCGGCTGTGCGTCGAATTCGCCGTGGAACCGTTCCCCGGACAGCGCTGAGTTTCGCTTCCGTCCGAACGGGAATCCGGCGTCCATGCGCCGAGTGGACGAACTCCTCGCCGAACACGGCACGACGTTCGCCGAGGAAGCCGGGATCAAGCTGGCCGACAAACCGCAGCCGCTGTACCGGTTGCTGGTCCTCACCACGCTGCTGTCGACGCGGATCAGCGCCGACATCGCGGTCGCCGCCGCCCGCGAACTCTCGCGTTCGGGCTGGCGCTCCCCCGCCGCGATGCGCGATTCCACGTGGCAGCAACGGGTTGACGCACTCGGCCGGGCCCACTACGTCCGGTATGACGAAAGCACTTCGCACCACCTCGGCGAAAGCGCCGAGTTCATCCGCGACGAGTATCGCGACGACCTGCGCCGCATGGCCGACGCCGCCGGCGGCGACCCGCGGCGGCTGGAAAAACTCATCACCGAGTTCCCGCGGATCGGCCCGACCGGCGCGCAGATCTTTTGCCGCGAAGCACAGGCGGTGTGGCCGTGGCTGCGTCCGTACTTCGACCGCAAAGCCTTGGACGGCGCGAAAAAGGCCGGGCTGCCCACCGATCCGGGACGCCTGGCGAAACTGGTGCCGGGCGACGATTCGGCCCGGCTGGCAGCGGCGCTGGTGCGGCGGAGCTCGCAGCGTTAGCCCGGGTGTTCCTCGACACCCTCCCGCACGATCGCGACCGGGCACGGCGCGTGATAAGCCATCGCGTGGCTCACCGAACCGAGGAACGCGCCCCGCAAGGCGCCGCGACCATGCCCGCCGACCACCAGCAGCGTCGCCGCTTCCGCGTGGTCCAGCAGCACCTCGGCCACACTGCCCAGCGCGACCTCCCGGCGCACCACGACGTCCGGATGCCGCTCGCCGAGACCGGTGAGGGATTCCGCGAGCAGCCGTTCGCCCTCGTCCTGCGGGGTCTGCTGCCCCTCGCCGCCGGAGCGGGCCGGGCCGAAGACGTCCTCCGGCGGTTCCGACCACACGTGCACCGCGTGCAGCACGCAGCCGTGCCGGTCAGCGAAATCGTACGCGTACCGCACCGCCGCGACGCTGGCCGGCGAGCCGTCCACACCGACCACCACGCGCCGGGACTTCTCCTTCGAAGGGCGGACCACGACGACCGGACGCGCGCTCGTGTGCACCACCTGCGAGGCGGTCGACCCGAGCAGCAGCCGGGGCAGCCCGCTGCGGCCGGACGCGCCGACCACGATCAGCTCCGCCTGCCGTCCGATGTCCGCCAGCTCCCAGCTCGCCCGCCCGAACCGCACCCGGGTGCGCACCGGCAGCCCCGGCCGCTTCCGGCCGACCTCGGCGGCGACCTCGGCCAGTTCCTTGTCCGCGTAGTCCACAACGGACTGATCGGCCACGATCTCGCCCGCGACCGGGGTGATCACGCCGGGCACGAAGTCGACGTTGGGCATCGGCAGCGTCATCGTCCGGACGACGACGAGGCACGTCCCGAGCGCCTCCGCCTCGGCGGCGGCCCAGTCGACGGCCAAGCGGGCCCCGTCGGAACCGTCGTCCCCGACCACGACTCCCGGTTCGGCCCGGTCCGCTTCGTCCATCACCGGCCTCCGTTCTCGTGCGGCGCTTTCCCGGGAGGTACCCGGTCGCCGCGCACGGCAATCGGCCCCGCGGCGGCGTCAGCGCGGCTCGGGCGGGACGGGCGGCTCCGGCGGCGGCAGCGGACCCGGTCCGGGACGCGGCGGCGGGGCGGGCTCCGGCGGGAACGGCGGCACCGGCTCCGGCGGCGACGGGACGGGCTCCGGTCCGGGCGGCACGGGGTGCACCATGACGGGCTCCTTCCTCAGTCGGCTCCAGTCCTCCGTACCCCGGCTACCCGGCGGACCGGCGCCGGACACGTCGGATCCCGGGACCCGTTCCCGCTGGGAAACCAAGCCCGCGGGACCGCTGCTGAGCAGGCGAAACCCTCGGATGACGCGCGGCGGACCCCCGTCGTCACACCGCCGGGTCCGGCTCCCCCATCTCGGCGACCGGCCCGTCCAGCTCCTCGTGCCGGGCCGCGAGCGTCCCCGCCAGGTGCACCAGCTTCACGTTGAGCTGCTGCGAGGTCCGGCGCAGCAGATCGAACGCCTCCTGCGCGTCCAGCCCCCGGCGCGCCATGATGATGCCCTTCGCCTGGCCGATGACGTCCCGGCTGTCCAGCGCGCGCCGCAGCTGGGCCTGGTTCAGCTCGTTGCGGGTCACCGCGTCCGTTTCGGCGACCGCGAGGGTCGCGTGGGTGGCCAGGAGCAGCACGACGTCCCGGTCGGCGTCGGTCAGGCCGCCGGGCGTGCGGGAGTAGAGGTTGAGCGCGCCGGAGAACCGCGACACGGCGTCGTCGACCAGTGCGGTAGCCAGTACCGCGCGCCAGCCCAGCCCCGCCGCCGACGGGGCCCACCGCGGCCACTGTCCGTCGCTGCCCAGGTCGGCTGATTCGAGGAATTCCGGACGGTCCGGCACCGCCGCGTCGTGGCACGGGCCCTCGCCCAGTTCGTACTGCAGCACGTCCAGTTCGGCGGCCTTCGGATCGGTGTAGGCGGCGGTGTGGAAGGTGCCGTCCGGTGCGCGCAGCGTGATCGACACCAGCTCGGCGGACGGCACCAGCGACGCGGTCGCGTCCACGATCAGCTGCAGGACATCGCCGACGCTCTGCGCCGCCAGGAGCATCTCCGTCAGCGACCGGAACTGCTCGCCGGAGGGCCGCAGCGATTCGTCCTCGAAGGCCAGCGCCTCGGACGCGGAAGAGGAGAACGGGACGCACTCCTCTTCGAGCACCTGGCGGGCCACCCCGCCTTCCCGGCAGGCGAAGACCGCTTCGCTCGGCTGGGCGGTCTCGCGCAGCGCGGCGAGGTCTTCGCTGGAGAACGAGGTCAGCTCGCTCAGTTCGAAGACCACCATCCTCGGCTCCGCGGCCAGCGCTTCGCCCACCTCGCCGCGCAACCCCGCCGGATCGCCGCTCAGCCGCACCACGGCCGAGTAGTCGACCGTCCCGCCTTCCACCATTCCCTCCCTGCCAGCACGGATTTCCCCAGGCGCCTGCCAACGTACTCGGATCCGGGACGCGCGGCAGTGCCCCTTCGCGTCTCCGCCCAGCTCGCGGGCACAATTGAGGCCCGGCCCTCTGAAAGGGCCGGGCCGGGCGAACGGTGTTAACCGACCTCGGCCGACAGAGTCCGCGGAGCGGCGCCCGCTTCAACGGCGTCGGCGAGGCGTTCGACCACCCGCAGCGCCCGGTCGAGCCCGAGCAGGCGCAGCGGCCGCAGGACGGCGCGCTGGGCGGCGACCACGACGAACGCGATGCCCGCCAGCTCCGCCCCCCGCGCGGCTTCGATCAGCACTTCCAGGCCGCTGACCGAGCAGAATGTCAGGCCGGAGACATCGACGACCAGGGCAGGCGGGCCCAGCGCGATCTCCTCGGAGAGGACGTCGCGCAGCCGGTCGGTGGAGCGCTGGTCCAGTTCCGCGAAGACCGCGACGACGGTTTCACCCGCGGTGGCGGTGACCATGGTTCTCGCCGGTGCTCCCGGCAGATAAGCAAGCGTTTCGTGCATTGAGCCCTCCTCGCACATGCGAGACCGGGCCGATTCGCGCGGCCCGGCCCCAGACCCGGATCAAGCGGGCCGCTTGGGGTCAGGCGACGGCACGTGGGCTGAACCGCTCCTGCACCGACCGTACCGCAGCGCGGCGCCCGCGACCAGCCTGAGCCCCCTCGCGCCAGGGGCACTGTGGACGATCCGGACCCCGCGTCCGCCCGCGGAACCGTTCCGCACCTGGCGCTTTCCATCATCCACAAAGGACTCCCAGGCCGCTCCGCTCCCCGTGAGGTTTCGCTCGAACCGGCCCGGGTACCCGAACAGCATGGCGACCACCCACGCGACCGCGAGCCCGGACTTGTCCGAACTGCCCCCGGCCGACATCCGCCCGCAGCGGGCGTCGGTCCGCGACACCGGGCGCATCGTCGCGCGGGTGGTCGCCCCCACCGTCGGCATCGGACTGGTCAAACGCCGTCCCCGCGCGATGGCCGCGGCGGAGAAACTGCACGTCGACCGCTCAGGGATCCGCCTGCTGCACGATCTGCGCGAACGCTACGGACCCGGCCCGCTCGACCTGCCGGTCCCCGGCCGCTCGTTCCGCCTGGTGCTGGAGGCGAACCACGTCGGCTCGCTGCTGGCAGGCACGCCAAGCCCGTTCAGCCCGGACACCACCGAGAAAGACGCGGCCCTGCGCCATTTCCAGCCGCACGGCGTCCTGATCTCCGGCGGCGCCCGCCGCGCCCGGCGGCGGAAACTGAACGAAACCGTCCTCGAACCCGGCCGGGCCGCACACGAACTCGCCGGTTCCTGGACCGGCGCCATCCGCACCGAAGCGCACGAAATGCTTTCGGGTTTCCCCGACCTCGACGCGACGCAGTTCACCGAGCACTTCTGGACGATCATCCGCAAGATCGTGCTCGGCGGCGACACCACCGCCGACCGGCGGGTCACCGATCTGCTGGACCAGCTGCGGCTCAACGCGAACTGGGCCTTCGCGCACCCGCGTCGCGAGGATCAGCGCCGCCAGTTCCAGTCTTTGCTCGACCGCCAGCTCGGTCTGGACCGCCCGGGCAGCCTCGGCGCGGCGATGGCGAAACAACCAGCGGATGCGGAGGACGATCCGACCGGCCAGGTGCCGCACTGGCTGTTCGCCTTCGACGCCGCCGCGATCGCCACTCTCCGCACACTCGCCTTGCTCGCAACGCATCCCGACGAACTCGCCGAAGCCCGCCGGGAAGTCGCGGAAGCGGATCTCTCGAAGCCGCAGCAACTTCCGTACTTGCGCGCCTGCGTCCTGGAGTCCATCCGCCTCTGGCCGACGACGCCCGCCCTGCTGCGCGAAAGCACCGAGGACACCGCTTGGGGCCCGGCGGGAACGTCGTTCCTGATCTACCCGCCGTTCTTCCACCGCGACCCGGAAACGTTGCCGTACGCGGACTCCTTCGTACCGGACATCTGGCTCGACGGCCGTGCCAAAGCCAATCCCGCGCTCGTGCCGTTCAGCGCCGGACCTGGCGTGTGCCCCGGCCGTGACGTCGTGCTCTTCACCGCCTCGACACTGCTCGCTTCCCTGCTCCAGCAAGCGGGTTTCGCGCCGCGAGGCACCGCCGCCGACCTCCAGCCGGGGCGGCTCCCCGCGACGCTCAACCACTTCGGCATCCGCTTCGCGCTGTCCTGAGGTCCGTGAAGGGCTCCTTGAGGGAATCAGATTCCCTCAAGGAGCCCTTCACGGACAGCTGCCGGGCTCGGCTTACTTCAGGCGCTCCAGCAACGCATCGCAGAACGCGGGCAGATCATCCGGATTCCGCGACGTGATCACGCCGTCGTCCGTCACCACCTCGCGGTCGACCCACTCCGCGCCGGCGTTGCGCAGGTCGGTCTGCAACGACGGCCACGACGTCACCGTCCGGCCGCGCGCCAGCCCGGATTCGGCGAGCAGCCACGGGCCGTGGCAGACGGCCGCGACCGGTTTGCCCGCGGCGGCCGTCTCCCGCACCAGCGCCACCATCGGCTCGCTGGTGCGGATCTTGTCCGGGGAATAGCCGCCGGGCACCACGACCGCGTCGAAGTCCGCCGCGGCCACGTCGTCCACGGCCTGGTCGGTCGTGATTTCGGTGCCGTGCAACGCGGTGAGCTTCTTGCCCTTCGCCAGGCCGACCACCACCGGCTCGTGCCCGGCGGAACGCAACCGCTCGCACGGCACCAGGAATTCGTCGTCCTCGGTCATTTCGTCCACGAGCACTGCCACGCGGGCCATGCTGTTCTCCTCTCTGACACTGGGATTGAACGGGGTTGGCGCCCGCGCGGTTCCGCGATGCGCAACGGCATCGCGAAACCGCGGGGAAAACCGGAAATCAGCCCGGGCGTTCGACGTCGCCGCGCCAGGAGCCCGTTTCGCGTCCGCGCTGTTCGATGAACTGCTTGAACCGCAGCATGTCCCCCTTCACGCGCCGGTCCAGGATGCCGAGCTTGTCCGCTGCGTTCTCGGCGATTCCCTCGGGGTCGATCTCCATCTGCGCGGTGACCCGGGTCTTCGTGTCGCCCAAGCGGTGGAAGGTGATCACCCCGGCGTGGTCCGGCCCGGAATCCGAGCGCCACGCGACCCGCTCGTCCGGATGTTGCTCGGTGATGGTCGCGTCGAACTCCCTGCCGACGCCGCCGAAGCGGGTGACCCAGTGCGTGTGCGTCGCGTCGAGCTGGCGGATCTCCTCCACGCCTTCCATGAACTCGGGGAACGATTCGAACTGCGTCCACTGGTTGTACGCGGTCGACACCGGGACGTCGACGTCCACGATTTCGGTGATCGTGCTGCTCATGCGCTCCTCCTCGCAAGCGGGTACCGGACCCGGGTGCCCGGGGCGCGGCGGGCCGAAACCGGCGCGATTGCGCGGCCGCGCTCCGGGTACCCGTCGAGCGAAAGGAGGCCGCCCATGCGAGTCGTGATCGTCGGCGGCGGGTTCGCCGGATACCACGCGGCGCAGAAGCTGCTGCGCACCCTCGGGGACCGCGCCGAGATCGTCGTGCTGAACCCGACCGACTATTTCCTGTACCTGCCGCTGCTGCCGGAGGTGGCCAGCGGGATCGTCGACCCCCGGCACGTCGCGGTGTCCATTCCGGACACTCTGCGCGGCGTGCGGCTGGCGCTCGGCACCGCCGAGTCGGTCGACCTCGACGCCCGCACCGTGACCTACACCGACCCGGAAGACCGCGAGCGGAAGCTGGACTACGACCGGCTGATCCTCGCCGCGGGCAGCGTCAACAAGCTGCTGCCCATCCCCGGTGTCGCCGAATGCGCGCACGGTTTCCGCGGCCTGCCCGAGGCGCTGTACCTGCGCGACCATGTCACCCGGCAAATCGAACTGGCCGCCGCGACCGACGACCAGGCCGAGCGCGACGCCCGGTGCACGTTCGTCGTCGTCGGCGCGGGTTACACGGGCACGGAGGTCGCGGCGCAGGGCCCGGAATTCACCGCCGCCCTCGCGCGCCGACACCCAGAACTCAAGGGGCAGCCGATTCGCTGGCTGCTGCTGGACATCGCCGAACGCGTACTGCCCGAATTGGACCCCCGGCTCGGCGCGACCGCCGACCGGGTGCTGCGCGAGCGCGGCGTCGAGGTCCGGATGAAGACCTCGGTCGACCGAGCGGACATCGAAGGCGTGACGCTGACCACTGGCGACGCCGTCCCGACGCACACGCTCGTGTGGTGCGTGGGCGTCCGCCCCGATCCGCTGGTCTCCGACCTGGGCTTGGAAACGGTGAAGGGCCGGCTGGTCGTCACACCGGAGCTGAACGTGCCGGGCCGCGACGACGTGTTCGCCTGCGGTGACGCGGCGGCGGTGCCGGACCTGACCCGTCCCGGCCAAACCACTCCGATGACCGCTCAACACGCGCAGCGGCAAGGGAAACTCGCCGGGAACAACGTCGCCGCGTCGCTCGGCGTCGGCCGCGCGCGCAAGTACCGGCACCACGATCTCGGCTTCGCGGTCGACCTCGGGTCCGGCCAGGGCGCGGCCAATCCGCTGCACGTGCCGCTGGCCGGCCTTCCCGCTCGCCTGGTGACCCGCGGCTACCACCTGCTGTCACTGCCCGGAAACCGGCTGCGCACCGCGGCCGACTGGGCGCTGGAAAAGGCGGGCCGGCGGCAGACTGTCCAGCTGGGACTGGTCCGTTCCGGCGCGGTTCCGCTGGACACCGCCTCTCCCGAGCTGCCGCGGACCCGGTGAGGCTGTCCCGAACATTGGGAGGAAGAATCCGAAATGGACACACACGAACTGCGCGGGCTGCTGACCGACGGCCCGTTCGTCTCGGTGCACTTCGACGAATCGCACGACACCGAGGACGCGGCCAAGCAATTGCGGTTGCGGCTCAAGGAGATCGAGGCCGCGCTTGAGGAACAGGGCGCGGACCGGCCGAGCGTCGAGGCGGTCCTGCGCGCGGTGGAGGAAAGCCCGCCTCCGGTCGGCCGGGCTGGGCGCACCGTCGTCGCCGCACACGGCAGCGTGGTGCTCGACCGGCGGCTCGCGGCACCGCCACCGGCGCAGGAAGCGCGGTTCTCCGAACTGCCGTACTTCCTGCCGACCGTCAGCCACCTCGAAGAAGCGCCCGCGCACCTGGTGGTGCTCGTCGACCGGACCGGCGCGGACATCGAGGTGCACCGGCCGGACGGCAGCGTGGAAACCGAGACCGTGCGCGGGCAGGAGCACCCGGTGCACAAGGTTCGCGGCGGCGGTCCGGCACACCGCGACATCCAGTCGCACGCCGAGCAGACCGCGCACAACAACCTCTCCGAGGTCGCCGGCCACATCGCGAAGACCGCCGAACGCGTGCGGCCGCGAGCGATCGTGCTGGCCGGTGAAGTCCAGGCCCGCACCGAACTGCACGAGCGCCTGCCCGAACCGGCCCGCTCGCTCACCGCGGAGGTCGACGCGGGCAGCCGCGCCTCCGGTGCCGGCCGAGCCGAACTGGACCGAGCAGTGCACGAATTGCTTACCGGGCAACGGTTGCGCGAGCTGGACGACCTAGCCGACCGCTTCCGCGCCGATGCCGCTCGCGAATCGGCGCTGGCGGTCAGCGGGCTGCCGGCCGTCACGGCTGCGCTGGCGGAGGCGAATGTGGCGACGTTGCTGGTCGGCGAGTCCGGCGAGGCCAGCGTGTACACCGGTTCGGAACCGGCTCAGGTCGGCGTGGCCCCATCCCGGCTGGACGCGCTCGGAGTGGACGATCCAGCCCGGCGGCGCGCGGACGAAGCCCTGCCGTACGCGGCGGTTGCAGTCGGCGCGGACGTCGTGGTGATGGACGAACGGCTCGACCTCGCCGACGGCTTCGGGGCACTGCTGCGGCATCCGTGACGCACGGCTGGGCCCGGGTGCTTCGGCACCCGGGCCCGGCTTTCCTTTGCGGACGTCTACCGCAACGCCGGCAGCAACTCCTGCTGCGCGAACTTCATGAACTCCGGCTGATGCTCCGGCCCGCCGATCTGCACCAGCGCCAGATCCGTGAACCCGGCCTGCGCGAACTGCTTCGCCGCGTCCACGATCGGCCCCGCGTCCGGACCGCACGGAATTCCCGCCGCGACGTCGTCCTCGCGCACGTACTGCGTCGCGGCGTCGAACGCTTGCGTCCCCGGCAGTTCCGCGTTCACCGGCCAGCCCGAGCCGAACCACCGGAACTGCTCGTGCGCCCGCCGGATCGCCGCCCCGCGGTCGGGGTCCCAGCTGACCGGCAACTGCCCGATCTTGCGCGTCGGCGGCCCGACCCGCTCGTGGTCCCATTGCGTGCACAGCTCGGCTTTCGGTTCGACCGCCACCATCGCGTCGGCCACCGGCGCGAACCGCTGCACCGATTTCGGGCCGGACACCGCGATCGCGATCGGCACTCGCGTCGGCGACAGGTCCCACAGCTTGGCCGCGTCGGCCCGGTAATGCTGTCCCGTGTAAGTGAACGAGCCGCCGTCGAACAGGCCGCCGATGATCTGCACGGCCTCGGCGAGCCGGTCGTGCCGCACCGACACCGACGGCCAGCCCATGCCGACGACGTGCTCGTTCAGGTTCTCCCCCGCGCCGAGCCCGAGGGTGAACCGGCCGTCGGACAGCAACTGCACCGTCGCGGCCTTCTGCGCGACCACCACCGGGTGGTACCGCATCGTCGGGCAGGTCACGAGGGTCATGAGTTCGAGCTGTTCGGTCGCCTGTGCCACCGCGCCGAGCACGCTCCACGCGTAGGGCGCGTGCCCCTGTTCGGCCAGCCACGGCGAATAGTGGTCGCTGCAGGCGGCGAAGTCGAATCCGGCCTGCTCGGCGGCGGTCGCGCAGCCGACCAGTTCGCGCGGCCCGGTCTGTTCAGTCATCAAGGTGTAGCCGATGCGCATGTTCTCCCCGTTCGACGGGCTGTTCCGCTCGCGGCGCCAGCGCTTGCGGCCGCCCCGGAACGTCTTCTCCCCGCCCGGTTACCCTCTTCGGGCCGGGTTCACCCGTGCTGTCCGTCCGAAAGAGACGCCCCGGTCAGGACCCGGCCAGCGCCGCCTCGACCGTCGGGTACAGCGGCAGGGTCTGCTCCAGCCCGGTGAGCTGGATGGGCCGCATCGTCGCCCGGCCGGACGCGACGATCCGCAGGCTGGCTCCGGGCACCCGGTGCTGGGCCATGGTCACCAGCGCGGTCAATCCGGCGGAGGCCAGGAATTCCACCGCGGCGAGGTCCAGCACCAGCACCGGCGGGGTCGCGGCGAGCGCCTCGTCGACCGCGGCGGTCAGCAGCGGCGCGGTGACCATGTCGACCTCGCCGTAGACCGCCAGCACCGCGACCGGCGGCCGGTCCACCCGCTCGACGCGGAACTCGCGCGCCGGATCGGCGCTGGGGTCGGTCGGCTCGTCCATCGGCACGGTCCCGTCGTCGGTCTCTCCCGCCGGGCGGGCGGCCCGGCCTCCACCCATGATGCCCGTCCGGGCGCGCCGACGCAGGTGAGCGGCGAAACAGCCGCTTCGTCCGGTTCCCCCGCGACAGTGGCGAAGGCGCGGGCCCTTACGCCGTTTGCCTGAATTCTTTCCTTCTCCCCGATCAATGCGGTGACAGATTCACAGCGCGCGTCCAGGAATTCTCCGCCCCAGTCATGTTTCACTCGACCGAGTGAGGGTATCCGGGAGTGAGCACGCCACATTTCCCCACTGTGAGAAGGAAGACGAGGTTCTCCCCGTGATTGTTCTCGGCGTCATTCTGCTCGTGATCGGGTTCATCACCTCGATCCAGATTTTGTGGAGCATCGGGATCGCCCTGGTGGTGATCGGCGCGATCCTGGCAGTGCTCGGCGGGACCGGACGCCGCATCGGCGGCCGCGCGCATTGGTACTGACCCGCGGAAACGGAAGCGCACGCCAAGGTTCGCAGAGCCTTGGCGTGCGCTTTGTTCAGACGAGCGCCGCCAGTTCCCGCGCGGCCCGCGCCGTCGTCAAACCCCGTTCGCGGGCAAGCGACAGAACGGAATTCGCCGTATCGCCGATAGCGTCGATCTTCGCGTTCGCCGTCTGCTCGGACATTCCGAGTTCCTCGCGGCCGACCGCGTGAATGATGCCGCCCGCGCTCGCGACGACGTCCGGAATCCACGCGATTCCCCTGTCCCGCAATACCGTCGCGACCTCCTCGGCGACGATCTGGTTGTTCGCCGGTCCCACGATCAGCGACGCGCCGCACGCCGCCGCCGACTCGACCGTCAGCAAGCCGCCCGTCGCGGCAGGCACGAGCACGTCCAGCGGTTCGCGCACCAGATCCGCCGTGGTCCAAGAGGCCCCGAGGCGTTCCGCGACCGGCCGGAGCCCGTCCTCGACGTCCGTCACGACCACCTCGGCGCCCCGCTCGATCAGCGCTTCGCAGATAAGCCGTCCGACGCTGCCGAACCCGATCACACCCACGCGCAACCCCGCCACCGGCCCTGGCGCGACCCCGGCCTGAAGCGCCGCCAAGACTCCCCTCGCCGTTGCCGCGCTTGACGTTCCGCTGCCGCCCTGGTTCTCCGGACGGCAGAACGCCCAGCCGTGCGCGAGCCGGTGGATGTCCGCCATGTCCTCGGACGTCGACCCGATGTCCGGCCCGGTGCGATACCGCCCGCCCAGCGCGGCGATCGCCTCGGCGATGTCCGCGATCAGGCCGGGCCGCCGAGCCGGGTCGATTCCCTCCGCGGGCAGCGCCGCCACGGTTTTGCCGCCCCCGTAAGGAAGTCCGGCCAGCGCACACTTCGTCGTCATCGCCGCCGACAACCGCAGCGCGTCGTCGACGCCCGCCCGCCACGACGGGTACGCCTTGATCCGGCACCCGCCGATGGCCGGGCCCCGCGCCGTCGAATGGATCGCGACGGCGATCGCGACCCCCGACCTGTCCCCGCGTACGACCCGCAGTACTTCCCCGCTGAAACTCTCTGTTCGACTCACGGACGCCAGACTGCCTCTTCTACCGCTCCAATGGACTGACGACGGTGATATGTTCGGCAGATGAGCGAACTTCCGAACCTGGATCGGATCGACAGTCTCATCGTGCGCGAACTCCAGCAGGACGCCCGGATCCCGATGCGCGACCTGGCCGAGCGCGTCGGCGTCGCGGCGTCGACCTGTTCCGACCGGATCGGCAGGCTGCAGGCCCGCCAGGTGCTGACCGGATTCCACGCCGAGGTGGACCTGCCCGCGCTGGGCAGGTCCGTGCAGGCCATGGTGTTCGCTCAGATCCGCCCGCTCAGCCAGCCGATCATCGACCGCTTCCGCCGCGACGCGCTCGCCATGCCCGAGGTGATGGCCGTCTTCGTGCTCGCCGGCGGCGACGATTTCCTGCTGCACGTCGCGGTCCCGGACGTCTCCCGGCTGCACACGTTCCTCGTCGAGGATCTCAGCAGCCGCAAGGAAGTCGTGCAGTTCCGCAGTTCGATCGTGTTCGACCACAGCCGGAAGCGGGCGATCGAAAACCTCTCCGCAGAGCAGTGACCCCGGTCAGCAGCACTGGAATTCGACGCCGACCGGCCGGTCCGGGCAGACCGCGCACACGAAGACGTACACGTCCCCGACGTCGCCCAGCATCAGGTCCAATCGGCCGGACCCGCTGCGGTCTTCGGGAACGACGCGCTCCCGCACCGTTTCCGGAGCCACCGCACCCCAGTAGGTCATCTCAGTGGCGTCGAACTCCTCGTCGAGACCGATCGTGGTGCCTGAGGAGCCCCCGTCGACCAGTTGGTACCAAACTTGTTTCACGAAGGTCGTCGTCGCCTGCTCCTCGAGCGGCATCCAGCTCTGCCAGCCCCCGCTCTCGGTGGAGGAGACGGTCAGCAGGTGGTCCATGCGATGCCCGCGCCCGCATTCCGGCCAGTGCGGGTACTGCACCCAGCTGATCCAGCCGCCGACCTTCGAACCCGGCGCGGCCGACAGATGCTCGTAATACGTCCACTCCGTGCCCTTCTCCCACTCCGCGATCCGGGCCCGCAGCTCGGCGGAGGGCAGATCGTCCGCGTGCGGGTACTCCGTCACCCGCTCGGGCCAGATGCGGCACGGCGACGGCAGGCTTTCCTCGTCGCTGAACTCGCGGTCCGGCTCCGTCGCCGCGCGGATCTCGGTCACGTCCGCGGAGTTCCGCCACCGCACCAGCGGCCGCGGCCCGTAGTGCGGCTCGTGGTCGGTCGGGCACCACAGCACCTGGCACACGTCGGTCCCGTCCGGGAACGGCAGCTCCGGGATGTCCCGCGCGTAGAACTGCGCGATCGGCGCCATCGGCAGCGAGGCGGCCGGATCGTCGGCGAACTCCACGCGGCGCAGCTCGCGGATGCTGGTTTCCAGCTCGGCGTACTCGCCGTCGAGCGGGTGCGGCCCGGTGTATTCGTAGTTCCGCTTCTCCTCGAGGATTTCTTCCCGCCGCCGCTGCAGCCGCTTCCCTTCCGGACTCGTCAACGGCCGCTCGTCGGGATGGTCGACCGTGCACACCGGCCACGCCTCCTCGGCGGGCCACAGCAACGGCCCGCCCAGCGACGAATCCCGCACTGTCACCGCGTCCTGCCGCGGATGCAGCCGCACCGTGGTCCGCTCCAGCCCCGCCAGCTCCGGGAACACCTGCGCGATGTCCACCGGCTTGTCCGGCGTCGTGAACCCCTCCACCCTGACCTCCCCTGTCAGTCCCGCACCAGACTATCCAGAATCCCCGCGAGCGGCGAGGATCTGCCCGGCCCGGAACCTTCAGCGCAGGCGGCACTGCGAAGAAGCCTTTCTCGCCCTCAGCCCAGGTCTGCCTCCGGACGGATCTCGATCGCCGGCCCCGGTTGGTGCATTTCCAACACCACCAGTTCGTTCTTCCCCTTCCGCCACAACGACTTCGGCGCGTACAGCGTCTTCTGCGGCCCGATCTTCCAGTACCGGCCCAGGTTGAAGCCGTTCAGCCACACCACGCCTTTCTCCCAGCCGGGCAGGGCGAGGAAACCGTCCGCCGGTTCGCCGACCGTTGCGATCGCGCGGTGGAAGGCCGGGCCAACGCCCGGCGGGGCGGCAGAGAACCGCAGGCGGGACAGGTCGTCCAGGGGCAGCGGGCGGATCTCCCAGCCGAACAGTTTTTGCTGGGTGTTCATCGCGACCCAGCCGTCGATGCCCTTGCGATCGGCCAGGTACGGGCCGTAGTTCACCCGGCCCATGGTGTCGACCAGGATGTCCAGGCGGGTCCGCGGTTTCTCCAGTTTCAGCTCGAGCGTCGCGCCCGGACGGCCGCGGTCCAGAATTCCCAGCTGCACCCCGTCGGCGAACACCAATGCCCGGTCCGCCAGGCCGTGGATGCTGAGCGGGCCGGAATGCGGGCCCTGCACGGTCGTGCGGTAGTGGATCAGTCCGGTTGACTGGCCTAGTCGTTCCATCGAGACCGGTTGCGCCGAACGGACCACTGTGGACAGTGCGGGCAGAGAGTCCATCAGGGACACCGAGCCGTCCGGAGTGACCGATTGGGCGGGCAGGCGCGGCGAGCGAGCGGGCGCCGGGACGACTGGTTGCTTGGTGTACTTGGCGATCACCGACTGCAGCGCGGTGAACTTCGCGCCGACGTCGCCTGCCTCGCCGACCGGGGAATCGTAGTCATAGCTGGTCACAGTGGGCTGATAGGTCAGCCCAGAGGTGTTGGCTCCGGCAGTGAAGCCGTAGTTGGTGCCGCCGCAGGCCATGTACAGATTGACAGACGCTCCCGTCGCGAGCAGTTGATCGATGTGGGCGGCCGTTTGCCGGGGATCGGTGGTGTGGTGCGGCTCGCCCCAATGGTCGAACCAGCCGTCCCAGTATTCGGCCATCATGACCGGCGCTCCGGGGCGGAAGGCTTTCAGCGCGGCGATGCTCGGCGCCGGGTCGCCGTCGCCGGTGCCGACTTCCAAGGTTCCCGGCAACTCTCCGAAGCGCATGAAGAATTCGGAAGCACCGTCGGCGACGAAGAGGAGGCTGGTTATTCCGCGTGCACGCAGACTGTCCCGCAAGTGCGCGAGATAGCTCGTGTCGTTGCCGTAGCTGCCGTATTCGTTTTCGATCTGCACGGCCACGATCGGGCCGCCGTGTTGTGCCTCCAGGGGCGCCAGCTGCGGGATCAGCTGGTCGTACCACGCGTCGACGGCCTTGAGGTAAGCCGGATCGGCGCAGCGCAGTTCCATGTTCCGGTCCGCGAGCAGCCACGCGGGCAGGCCGCCGAATTCCCATTCCGCGCAGATGTACGGACTCGGGCGGACGATGACCTGGAAACCGAGGTCTCCGGCCAACCGGATGAACGCGGCGAGATCGCGATCGCCGCGGAAATCGGCCCGGCCGGGCTTCGGCTGGTGGAAATTCCAGGCTACATAGGTTTCGACGGTGTTGAGTCCCAGCGCTTTGAGCCGCGACAGACGGTCACGCCACTGGTCCGGACGCAGCCGGAAATAGTGGATCGCGCCGGAAACGATCTGGAACGGCTTGCCGTCCAGCAAGAACTGGTCGCCGGACACACTCAGCCCGCGCCGGCCCGCCGCGCCCGCCGGTCCGGCGAACACCGTGCTCGCGGCGATCGCGGCCGCGCCGCCGAGGAAACTCCTCCTGCTCACGTCCATCCCTCCCCCGCTCATCCGACCGTCGCCGCGCGGACCTGGACGAGGAACGCGTCGAGCACGCCGTCGCCGACGAGCGCCTGCCGCACGCCCCACCGGTTGCTGTTGCCCGTCTTCACCGCTTCCGCCCGTTTGACCAGCGCGTCCGCGGCCGCGGTCAGGCGCTGTGCCGTGGCGTCGTCGTCACGGGCGGCTGCGGCCAATGCGTCCAACCGGGTCACCATCGCGTCGCCCCACAGCGCGGTCGCGTCCAGCCACGGGCCTGCCTCGCTGACGAACGCGTTCTGCACCTGCCCGCCCCGGATGACGGTCGGAGCGTTGCGGATCTGTTCGGCGTACGAGCGCAGTTTGTCCAGGGCACGGTGGTCACCAGCGTTCCAGTGCTGCCAGAAATCGGCGACCCGGGCCGCGAGAACCGGCGCTTGGGGCTGCCACGGCGTGGGCCCGAAGACGGGCGCCAGGTGTTCGAGGTCTGCGAACACCTTCAGCGCCGCGGTCGCGCGTTGGTCGCCGCCCGCGAGCCGGGCCAGCGCTTGCGGCCACGAGCGCTCCGGCGAGTAGCCCGCGTCGTTCCAGGAGAAGTCGGCGACGCCGAACTCGGCGACCTCGCTGGCCGCTTCCTGGTTCATCGGATTCGAGACGATCCCGTTGAGATATTTGGACAGCCCCGCTTCGCGCTGCGCGTACGGGGCGAGCAGCAGCCGTCCGGCGGACTGCTCGTAATCGTTGACCGGGTAGTTGTCCCAGAGGAACACTTTTCGTCCGTACACAGTGGACACCTGCTGCGCTTCGTCGTTCGTCACGCTCGGCGGCACCACCGCGGTTCCGGTCCACTGTACGACTACGGACGGGTCAAGGTTCTCTCGCAACTGCGTCTTGTACGGCGAATCCTTGAGGTCGCTGTACTCCGTCGGAACCGTCTGCAATGGACGGACGCCGTCGTGCGTCTTCACGAAGTTCTTGGTGATCTCGTTCAGCAACGAGACCTGCGCCTTGCCCGCGGCGGCTTGACCGGGCGCGCCGAACGCCGCCTGGTCGCCAGCGCAATTCCACTTGGTGTACGAGATGTCGTCGAACGGCAACGAGAACGAGCGCACGCCGAGGTCGTACACCGCTTGGAATTTCGCTTTTACCGCAGCGATATCCTGAGGCGACGAGAAACAGATCGAGACACCGGGCGACAGCGCGTAGGTGAAGTCGACGTGGTTCGCGTTCGCTGTGCGCACAAGCTGGCCGAGCGCGTCCAACTCCCGCTGCGGATACGGATCCCGCCACTGTGCACGCAGATACGCGTCGTCTTTCGCGCTGTAAACGTAGGTGTTCGCTTTGGTCTCGCCGAGGAACTTGATCTGCCGCACCCGGTCGTCGTTCGTCCACGGTGGGCCGTAGAAGCCTTCGATCGACCCGCGCAGCGCCATGTTCGGCCAGTCTCGTACCGCGGCACCGCTCAATGCCCAGCTCTGTCCCTTTCGGACAAACAGCTGCCGCAAGGTCTGCACGCCATAGTATTGGCCGGCACCGTCGCGACCGCTGATTGTCACGCCCTCACGCCGCACAGCGAGCGAGTAGCCCTCCGCCTGCGCCGGCGCGTCACTGCTGTTGATGAGCCGGATGACCAGCCCGCGCTGCGGACCCGCGCTGATCTTCTTGACTCCATGCTGTTTCAGCAGGGAAATCAGGAGATCCTTGGCCGCGCCGTCCGTGGTGCCGTTCGTGACCAGCACCACCGAGGACGGCAGCGGCACATCGGCGGAATCGCGGTTGATCTGTTGCGGCGTCGGGGAAACCACCGGTACCGGACCCGGCTCGGCAGCAGCCGGTTGGACGATGGTCAGAGCACTCGTCGCGACGACAGCGGCGAGCCAAACTCTGCGGCGTAGAGTCATGACTTCCTCTCAGGCGGCGGGGACAGTGCGGTACAACGCGAAGGTAGCCAGGTACGGCGTCGCTCGCGACTGCGTGACGACCACGCGCAGGTGGCGAGCGGTGACCGGCGACGGGAGGGTGACGAGACGGTTGGCTCCGACCGTGGTGACGGTCGCGATCGTGCGCCAGGAACCGTCTGCTTCGGCCTGCACAGTCGCACCTTCGACGTGCTGACCGCGGGTGATGTCCTCCCCCAGCCGGATCTGGTCGAAGGCGACCGCCTTCGGCAGCACGACGTCCATCGTCCCGGCGAGCGCACCCCGCGGCGGCGACCACGACGTGGTGAGCGAGGAATCCGTCACCGCGTCCAGCCCTCGCGCACCAGCGGCGAGGTTCCCGGCCTGCGTCCTCGCGATCGCCTGCCCGAAGGACGCCAGCGCGGCGGCATCCGCCGGAGCGACCCGGCCGTCCGGACCAGGGGGAACGTTCAGCAGGAGCGAGGCATTGCGTCCGACCGAAGCGCGGTAGAGGTCGACGAGCTGCGCGGATGTCTTCGGTTGTTCGTCCGGGTGGTAGAACCAGCCCGGACGGATTGATACGTCAGCCTCGGCCGGCGCCCATTCCAGATATCGCACGGACGGGTCGGCGAGCACCTGCCGCGACCCGAGGTCGGCACCCTCCGCGCCGCCGACGAACAACTCCTCATTGTGCGCGGTGTTCGGATCTCCCGTGGTCGGCAGCGCGCTCCACTCGGTCTCGCGAGCTTGGCCGCGCTCGTTGCCGACCCAGCGGACGCCCGCCGGACCGGCGAACGTGACCGTGTCCGGCGAGAGCGCGTGGATCATCCGGAACCAGGTCGGGAAATCGTAGGTTTCGCTGATTCCGTTGCCGCGCCAGGGATTCGCGCCGTCCAGCCACAGTTCGTCGATGGGACCGTACTGGGTGAACAGCTCGTAGATCTGGTTGAGGTAGTAGGTGTTGTAATCGTCCTCGGTGACGGTGAACTTCGGCAGTTTCCCAGCGGCGAGCGCCGCGGCGCGGTCGTCGTTCGGGACCAGCGACGGGATCGTCCGGGCCTTCGCCGCGCTGCCCGTGCCGTACCGCCCTTGACCGGCGGGGATGCTGGCACGGTCGTCGTAAGTCGCTTGTTCCTCGATGCTCAGCGGCTGCCCGGCGGCGACCTTCGCCTCGACCCGTTTCACCTGGTCCGCGAAGAACTGCCCGGGCAACTCAGCGCCGTCCGCGGGCGACAGGTACACACCGACTTTCAGCCCGGCTTTCCGGGCGGAATCGACGTAGTCGCGCAGGATGTCGCCACGCGGATTGGCACACCCCGCGGCGCGGACCTGCCAATACGCGGACGGATCCTGCGCCCTCCCGTCCTGCGCCGCCGCACGAGCCTTCGTCACCGCGGCGTCGGAGCACCCGGGCGTGACCCACCACGGGCTCGCGACGACGGAATGGTTCGTGTAGCGCGTCGGATAAAGGACGAACCCGTCGTGGTGCTTCGCGGTCAGCATCACCTGCGTCACGCCAGCCGCCTTCATCGACCGCATCCACTGGTCGGTGTCGACCGCGGCAGGCGCGAACGTCGACTCTTTCTCCGCGCCGGAACCCCATTCCCGGTCGGTGAAAGTGTTCATGCCGAAGTGCGTGAACGCGGTGACCGGCCGCTGCTGCCAGGCGATCTGCCCAGACCGCGGCACGGTCGCGGCGGCTTTGGCGAGGATCCGGTCCATGCCGTCGCACGACCGCACGGCCTGAATCGCCGCCGGACGGATCGGTCCATGGCAGGCGGTTGTGTCCGCCGCGGCGGGAGCAGGCGTTCCCCCGGCCGCCAGTACCGCGGCAAGCGCCAGGCTCGCGGGAATCGACACGGCGGTCCTCCTGTCGGATCCGTGACCGAACGGTGACGGCCGGGAGCGTAAGTCGGGAATCCATCGGATGTCTAGACCTGATCGGCGGAGAGGGTCTGGGTTTCACCCGAGCGCCGAAGCTTGGATCAGCGCTGTTCCAAGCCTTCTGCTTGCTCCATCGCGGATCGTGCGGCGGAGGTCCAGTGATCTGATGGATTGCTGTGCGGTACCACGGTCATCTACGCAAGGGGGTCGTATGACAGACGCTTCGGGCGAACTGCCGGTCCCGGCCGCGCTGACCGACGCCATCCGGCGATGGCAGGCGCAGGGCGGGGCGGCCCAGCCGCCGATCCGCTGGTCCCGTGCTGCCTGGCGCAGGTATTTCCCCGGCCAGCGGGACTTCCTCGACGCCCTGCCCGAACGCGTCGACCGGGCGGAAGTCACCAGCCAGGCCGCGCACGCGACGACCCCGGAAGGCGCCGAACGGGCTTTCCTGGCCGCGATGATCTGGGGTTACGGACGAGTCGGCTACGGCCCTTGGCGCACCGCCCGCGTCCTGACCGAGAATCCGGCCGCGGCCGAGCGGCTGGCGGAGGCGGCCGTCGTCGCCCGCGACCACGGCGGCCTGGCGGCGTTCCGCGCGCTCGCGGACAAACCGTTGCGCTACCTGGGAGTCGCTTTCGGCACCAAGTACCTGAGGTTCGTCACCGCCAAGCTGTCCGCGGACCGGGTCGGCGCCCCGATCCTGGACGCCGTCGTAGGCCGCTGGTTCGCGACGCACACCGGCCTCCGCTTGATGATCGACGAGTGGCGGCCGGCTGTTTACGAGAGGTACGTCGGGTTGCTGGAGTCTTGGTCGGCGCGACTCGATCTGGCCGCGGATACGGTAGAGGAGCTGATCTTCCGGTCCGCGGCGAGCCGCGAGGGCTCCGGCCAGTGGAGCGAGCCGTGGGCGGGTTCGGACGAGCCGGTGCGGAAGGCACGGGCCGCACTGCTGGAACTGGAGCGGCTCTTCGACACCGCCGACGCCGGAGCGGCGCGGGAGGCCCGGCCGCATCTGGACGAGCTGGGACGGATCATCCAGCAGGGCTGGACCCCAGGCTCAGCTCCGCCGGACGGCCTCGGCTGAGTCGGCGGCATCGCAGCGGCCGCGTCCTTGCCGATCATGCGCGCGACATCGTAACCGTCCGATGGCGCTGGATCAGGAAAACCCGTCCCGCTGCGGACGCTTTCCGGAATCCGCGGCACATCGTCGCGATCGGCAGGGGCTAAGACAACCGAATGCGAGACGGTGCCACACAAGGCAACCACGCCCCGGAACAAGACGGCTGCGACCGCGTGTTCTGCCGTTCGGAGGTATCGCGACCCGGAGCGCGGCTGGATACTGCGATACGGGGAGTCGCTAATCAGCGACCAGGAGTGATACCTCATGAACAGGAATTGCCTCCGCACCGTGTTCGCGATCGCGGTCGTCGTCCTCGGCGCCGGTCCGCCGGCACCGGCCTCGGCGGCCGACGGTCATTCCCGGCAGCAGCTCGCTTCGGGCGATTGGCCGACCTATCACCACGACAACGCGCGCACCGGCGAAGCGGCCGACCTCGCTCCGCTGGGCACCCTCGGCACGGCCTGGCAGGCCACTTTGGACGGTGCCGTTTACGGCCAGCCGCTGGTGGTCGGCGGTCAGGTCCTGGCTGCCACGGAGAACGACACCGTCTACGCGCTGGACCCGGCAACCGGCGCGGTCCGCTGGTCGGCGCACATCGGCGAGCCGGCGAGAAGAGCGGAGCTGCCGTGCGGGAACATCGACCCGCTCGGCATCACCGGCACCATGGCCTACGACCAGGCCACGTCACGGGTTTTCGCGCTGGCCGAGCTCACCGGCGGGCAGCACGTGCTGGTCGGGGTCAATGTCAATACCGGCGCGGTGGAAGTGCGCACGGAGCTGGAACCGCCTAAAGGCGACCGGCTGGCGCACCAGCAGCGAGCGGCGCTGACCGTGTTCGGAGACCGGGTTTACGTGGCGTACGGCGGGCTGGCCGGGGACTGCGCGAACTACATCGGTTCGGTGGTGTCGGCGACCACCGCGGGGTCCGACCCGCTCAGTTACAGCGTGCCGACCACCAGGGAAGCCGGGATCTGGGCGCCAGGCGGCGGTGTCGTCGACGGGCAGCGGCTGCTCTACGCGGTCGGCAACGGCGAGTCCACCACGGGCTACGACGACAGCGATTCCGTGCTGGCCCTGTCGCCCACGCTGCAACGGGTGGATCTGTTCGCCCCGGACACGTGGGCCGACGACAACGCGCAAGACCTCGATCTCGGTTCGTCCAGCCCGACCCTGCTCGGCGACCACGTCATCGCGGTCGGCAAACGGGGCACCGGATACGTGCTGCACCACGACAATCTCGGCGGAATCGGCGGGCAGCAGGCCAAGGCGGAGATCTGCCAGTCGTTCGGCGGCAGCTCGACCAAGGGCGACACCGCGTACCTGCCGTGCAACGACGGCCCGCGCGCGGTCCGCATCGCCGCGGACGGAACGCCTACCGTGGCTTGGCATGCCGACGGGACAGCGAACGGCTCGCCGACCATCGGCGGCGGCGCGGTGTGGGTGGTGGACTGGAACGATGGCGTGCTGTACGCGCTGTCACCGGCTGACGGGACAGTGCTGGCTCAGCTGGACGTCGGCGCTCTTCCGCATTTCGCCTCTCCCACGTTGTCCGGCGACCACGCCTACCTGGGCACGATGACCGGCGTGGTCGCGGTCTCCGGAGCCTGACTGTGAACAGCGCATCCCCGGGCCGTTTCCGACGGCCCGGGAATGCGCGCTCAGCACCCGGCTAGGTGTGTTTCATGGACAGGCACCGGATCTTGAAGGTGTCGCCGTAGTGGTTGAAGTACGACACGAGGCTGTATCCCCGCGCCACCAGGCCCGAGTTCGCCCAGCGGCACGCAGCGTGCAGGTCGAGCGGATGCACGACGTTGTCGTAGCCGACGCAGCGCCACCCGGCGACGTTGCGGTACGCCAGGTGGACGTCCCGGTAGCCGAGGGACCGGCAGTAACCCGGGAGCGCGCTCAGATCGCTCGGCGAGGACTAGTCGGTCGCGTTGAGGGCCCAGCAGCGGCCGCCGGGGCCAAGGCAGGTGACCTTGAACCCGGCGCCGGCCAAGTCGAAGAACTGCCAATGGCAGGCGCCGAACAGGTCGAGCGGAACCAAGGTCCGGGGATTGTTCCGGTAGCAGAACCAGGGATTGGACTGCCCGTTGCGGGAGTCCACCGCACCGTCGAAGTGCATCGCCTGGCAGTACTCGGCGAGCATCATGCCGCCGAGGTCGCCGGTGGTCGCACTGGCCGACGGCGTCAGGCCGAACAAGCCGAGGGCGAGAGCCGCCAGCACCATGCCCACCCGTCGAGACAATCTTTCACGCCAATCCTCCTTGCAGAGTCGAACGGCGATCTGTCCGGTTCGGCCACCCGGCCTGGTTCGGCCCGGGAGTGGCCAGTGTCTGCTTTAGACATAGGCCGTCCGGTCGATCGACCGCCGCCGGTCAGCCGTTCAGGAATCGCTCCAGCTCCCCCGCCACGAACTGCGGGTTCTCCTCCACCAGCCAATGCCCGGCGTGCGGCACATCCGCCGCCTGGACGATGTCAGTCATCCGCGGAGCCACCGTGCCCCGGATGGCGTCGAGTTGCCCCTGGGCGGTCAGCAGCAACGTCGGCACTTTCACCGGCGCGGCCGCCGCCGTGTCGCGGACATCCTTGTCCAGCGTCCGATAAAGCTCAAAACCGCCGGACAGCACCGCGGGACGGCTATAGGTCCGGGCGTACTCACTGACTTCCGCGTCGGAGAACGGCGATCGCTCCGAAGTTCCGCCGAAAGCCGTCCCGCCGAAGGAAACCTGGGGATAGAACAGCGCGAGGTATTCCCGCACGTCGTCGCCGACCACCGCCTCGGGAACGCGGCGCTGGGAGTGGAAAGCGATATGCCAGCTCAACGTCCGGTAAGCGGCAGCATTGATCGCCGGCCCGGGAAGCGGCAGATCGAAATAGCCGAGACGCGCGGTGTCGCCAGGAAACTGGCTCGCGTACTGGAATGCCACCGCAGCACCGAAATCGTGTCCGACGACGGCGGCGTTCCGCACCTTGAGCCGCGAAGCAACCAGCGTGTGCACATACCGCGCCAGGGTGGCTTTGTCGTATCCGCTCGGCGAACCGGTGCTGTCGCCCAAGCCGGGAAGGTCGATCGCGTACACGGTGTGGTGTTTCGCGAGCTCCGGCATGACCGGCCACCAGCCGTACCAGGTCTGGGGCCAGCCGTGGATCAGGACGACAGGGCTGCCGCTGCCGCCGGTGACGTAGTGCATGCGGACCCCGTCGACGTCGGCGAATTCGTGCCGGAAGGTGCTCTGGAACGCGGGATCGTTCTGGGTGGCGGCGGCGTAAGGCTCGGCAGGAGGGGCGGAGCAGGCGACGCTGCCGATCGTGAGCAAGAGGGTCAGGGCAAGCGCCGCGACAGAGCGAGGCACCAGCTGGGATGCGGTGATCATGCGGTCAGTTTCGCCAGCCCAGCCCGGCGAGGGCACGGAAACTTGCCGTTCCGGCAAGGGGTTGCGCCCGGTGCCCGTTCGATCAAATCCTTTTAGCCGATCAGGCAAGGGCTGGTTCGCCGCGCTTCGGCGAGGGTAGCGATCGTGGTGAGGCGGTCAGCGCGACCGCCGGAACCGGAGGGATCGCACATGCGGAAGATCGTGGCCACGGCTGCCGTTTGCCTCGCTGCCACCGGCGGCGCCCTGTTGCTGAGCGGCACCGCGTTCGCCAGCCACCTCGAGTACAAAGGGCCATACGAAACCCCGGACGACTGTGTCCACGCACTGCGCGCCCTGCCACCAGACCCCACGGTCGACGGCGCCGAGTGCATTCCCATGAACGGAAAGCACTACATCGAAATCTCGCATACGAACTGAGCGAAAAAGGTTTCCCCGGCCGGAAAAGCCGGGGAAACCGTTCCTCATCCGGCGGAAGCCAGCACTGCGTTCGCCGCCTCGACGTGGTGGCAGGCCGCGCCCGAAGCGGGAGCGGGCGCCTCGTCTCGGCACAACCGCTGCCGCGACTCCCCCAGTGCCGCGTAAACCGGGCATCGCGTGCGGAAGACGCAGCCGCTCGGCGGGTCCGAAGGGCTCGGCAGATCACCGGCCAAACGGATCCGGTGAGCGCGGTCCGCGCCTGGCGAAGGGACGGCCGAGAGCAGCGCCCGGGTGTAGGGATGCCGGGGAGCGGCGAAGACGTCCGCGGTCGTGCCCTGTTCGGCCATGTGCCCCAGGTACATCACCGCGACGCGGTCGGCGAAGTGGCGCACCACGGACAGATCGTGCGAAATGAACAGATACGCCACCCCGGTCTCCTGCTGGATGTCCTGCAGCAGGTTGATCACCTGCGCCTGCACCGAAACGTCCAAAGCGGACACCGGCTCGTCGCACACGATCAGCTGCGGGTCCAGCGCGAGCGCCCGCGCGATGCCGACGCGCTGTTTCTGCCCGCCGGAGAACTCGTGCGGGAACCGGTTGTAGTGGTCCGGCCGCAGGCCCACCCGGTCCATCAGATCCCGCACCCGCGCCTTCGCCCCGCCGGGCGGCGCGATGCCTTGTGCGAGCAGCGGCGCGGCGATGGCGGCGCCGACCGACTGGCGCGGGTTCAGCGCTGAGGCGGGGTTTTGGAAGACGATCTGCACCCGCCGCCGGTATTCCTGCAGCGCGGCGCCGCGCAGGGTGCCGATTTCCTCGCCGGCCAGCCGGATGCTCCCGGAGGTCGGGTCGAGCAGGCGCATCACCAGCCTGCCGGTCGTGGACTTGCCGCAGCCGGATTCGCCGACCAGGCCGAGCGTCTGCCCGACTCCGATCGAGAAGCTGATCCCGTCGACGGCCTTCAGCGCGCCCGTCGAACGGAACAGCCCGGCGCGCACCGGGAAGTGCTTCACGAGGTCCCGGACCTCCAGCAGCTCGGTCACGCCGCCTCCCCGAGATGGCACCGCGACAGATGCCCGGAGCCGGACAGCAACGGCACCTCGGTCCGGCACCGGCCGTCGGCCACCGACGACGCTTGAGGACACCGGTCGGCGAACAGGCAGCCGGGCGGGAGGTCGAGCAGCGCGGGCGGGAAGCCCGGGATCGGCCGCAGCCGTCCGGTTTCCCCGGCCAGCGACGGCATCGACGCGAGCAAGCCCTGCGTGTAGGGGTGGCCGGGCGCGGCGAACAGGTCGTCGACGGACGCGACCTCCATGCACATCCCGCCGTACATCACCGCGACCCGGTGACATACCTGCGCCACCACGCCGAGATCGTGCGTCACCATGATCACCGCGGTGCCCGTCTCGGCCTGCAGCTCGCCGATCAGGTCGAGGATCTGCGCCTGCACGGTCACGTCCAGCGCCGTCGTCGGTTCGTCCGCGACGAGCAGCTCCGGCTCGCACACGAGCGCCATCGCGATCATCGCCCGCTGCCGCATCCCGCCGGAGAACTCGTGCGGGTATCCGGCCGCGCGCCGGCGAGGGTCGGGGATGCCGACGCGGCCCAGCATGTCGACGGCCACCTCGGCGGCCGCCTTGCGCGACACGCGGTTGTGCGTCCGGTACACCTCGGCGATCTGCGAGCCGACGGGGTAGAACGGATGCATCGCCGACAGCGGGTCCTGGAAGATCATCGAGATCTTCTTGCCCCGACAGGCCAGCATCGCGGGCTCGGCGAGGGTGTTCAGATCGGTCCCGTCGAGCAGGATCTCGCCGGTCACCGTCGCGGGCGTGCCCTTGAACAGGCCCAGCAGCGCCTGGCTGGTCACGGTTTTGCCGGACCCGGACTCCCCGACCAGCCCGATCGTCTCGCCCTTGCCCAGCGTCAGGTCCATCCCGTTGACCGCGTGCACGACGCCGTCGTCGGTCGGGAAGCTGACGCGCAGGTCGCGGACCGCCAGCAGCGGCGTTTCGGTTGCAGACACGTGCCCTCAGACTCTCACTCGGGGGTCGATCACCGCGTAGCACAGGTCGACGACCACGTTGGCCACGATGATGAAGAACGCGGCCATCATGGTGATGGCCATCGTCACCGGCAGATCGCCGGACTGCGCCGCGTGCACCGCGGTGAACCCGACGCCCGGCACGGAGAAGATCTGCTCGGTCAGCACCGCGCCGCCCAGGAGGCTGCCGATGTCGAGGCCGAGCATGGTGACGATCGGGGTGATGCCCGCCCGCACGCCGTGCTTGAACACGACGCGCCGGCGCGGCAGTCCCATCGCCCTCGCCGTGCGCATGAAGTCCTCGCCGAAGGTCTCCAGCATCGTGGTCCGGGTGATCCGGATGTACTGCGCGCTGAACAGCAGCGCCAGCGCCACCCACGGCAGCAGGTAGTTGCCGAACCAGCCGAGCGGTCCGGCCGGGCCGAACGGCGACGAGATCTCGTTGCTGGTGAACGGAAGCAGGTGCAGCGTGCTCACGAACACGAGCAGCAGCAGCAAACCGGTCACCGGGATCGGCAGCGACACCCCGCCCGAGGCGGCGCCGACAATGAGCTTGTCGGTCGCCCGCCCCTTGCGCAGCGCCGCGAGAAGACCCAGCGACACCCCGGCGACCGTCCACAGCAGAACCGCACCGACCGCGATCGACACCGTGTACGGCAGCGCCCGGGCGAGCACGTCCGTCACCGCTTCGTTGGTCTGGAACGACTTGCCGAGACACGGCCACGCGCACACCGTCAACGCGCCGGGCGCGCCGATCGTGCGGCTGTGCACGAAGCCGGACAGGTAGTCCAGGTACTGCACGAAGAACGGCTTGTCCATGCCCAGCGCGATCCGCGCCTGGTCGATCCGCTCCGGCGTGCACTCCTGCCCGCACGCGGCGGCGGCCGGGTCGGCCGGGCCGATCTGGAACAGCGCGAACGTGACGAAGCTGATCACGACCAGCAGCACGATCATCGCGGCCACGCGCCGCGCCAGGAATCCGATCACGTCCGCACCCGCCTGGTCCACTGTGGACACCGCATCGCCGGGGAATCCTCTCTCGTCGCTCGAGTGCTCGCTGGAGTACTCGCTGGGGTGCTACTGCCCGATGCCGACGGCCGACAGATCGATCGACCCGAAGAAGTAGCCGACCTGCGCGTTGCGCACCTTCGAACCGACCACGCTGTAGGTGTAGTTGCGCACCAGCGGCACGAGCGGGTACTGCTGCATGATCTGATCCATCGCGGTCGCCCACTTGCGGCCGAGCTCGTCGGCGGACCCGTTCTGCCCGCGCAGCCGGTACAGCTCGCCCGACAGCTTGGCGTCGTAGTACCGCGGGATGTTGGAGAAGCCGTAGGTCTTGCCGTCGAGGCTCGGGCCGACGTTCGGGTCGACCGTGAAGCGCACCGACGCGCTGTCCGCGCCGCCGCACCAGCCGGACCGCGCGATGTCCGGCATCTGGTCGCCGGCGAGGACGGTGTAGTAGTTCGCGGTCGGGATCGGGCGCAGCTGCACGTCGACGCCCAGCGCCTTCAGGTTCTGCTGCAGGACGGTGCCGACCCCCTTGTACTTAGCCGACGCCTCGGCGTACCCGTACACCAGCGACTTGGGATAGTTCTTGCCCTGCAACAGCTTCTTGGCCTCGCCGAGCTTCGACTGCCCCTTCGGGTCCAGTGCGGTGTGCTGTTCGACATATCCTTTCTGCGCGTCGTTGATATACGACTGCGGGATGTTGCCGAACCGCTCGCCGCCGTACTGGAGCAGGATCGCGTTGCGGTCCAGCGCCAGCGCGAACGCCTTGCGGACGTCCGGGTCGGTGATCGTCGTCGTGTTGAAGTTCAGCACGTCGGTGCAGCCGAGCAGACCGGCGGCGGTGCGCTTGGAGATGTCCGAGGCGGACAGTTTCGCGATGTCCGACGGCTGCAGCGCGCCCTGGGTGTCCAGCGTGAGCGCCGTCGGGTCCGCGTCGGAAAGCAACTGCTGGCTGATCGTCGCCTGCGCGGTCGACAGCGTGAACGTGAAGGTGTCGGGCAGCGCCGGGCGGTTCGGGTCGGTCGCCGGGTCCCAGTTCGGGTTGCGGACCAGCTTCAGGCCGCGGCCGCGGTCGTAGGACGCGATCTTGTACGGACCGCTCGACACCGGGTGGTTGGTGTAGTCGAGCTTGGTGTCCTTCGCCCGCGGCACCGGCGCGGTGTTCGACCGCGACACCAGCGCGGGGAACTCGGCGAACGGCTGCTTCAGATGGAAGACGACTGTGTGGTCGTCCGGGGTGTCGATCGCCTTGAAGTCGCCGCCCTTGTACGGGCCTTGGTAGCCGTCGTCGGTCAGCGCGGAGTCGAGTTCCTGCGGGGCCTGGGTGTAGACGTCGCGTGCGTAGGTGCGCTCGACGCCGTACTTGACGTCCTGCGCGGTGATCGGCGTGCCGTCCTCGTACTTGAGGCCCTGGCGGAGGGTGTAGGTCCAGGTGAGACCGTCCGCCGACGCCTTGCCGAGGTCGGTCGCCAGGTCGGGCACGATCGTCGGCGGTGTGCCGGAGGTCTCCTTCGCCATGGTCAGCGTGCGGTAGTACAGCTGGCCGACGTTGGCGGTCTGGACGTAGTTGCTGTTGCCCGGGTCGAGGGTCTGGAAATCCGACGACATCAGGACGTGGACGTCGCCGCCCTTCGCCGTCGACCCCTCGGCCACCTTGACCGCGGCGCGTTTGGTCACGTCCTGCTGCCCGTTGCCCGCGCCCGCGGCGGGTTTCGGGCCGCCGCACGCGGTCAGCGTCAGTCCGGCGGCGAGCGCCAGGACTCCCGCCGCGGTGGTGCTTTTCTTCACGGAACACTCCTTATGCAGAAGGGAAAATCAGCGGCGGGACGCCTTGGGGTCGAGCGCGTCCCGGACGGCGTCGCCCAGCAGGTTGAAAGCCAGCACGGTGATCGCGAGCGCGCCCGCGGGCACAGCCAGGAACCAGGGGTCGGAGAGATACCAGTTGCCCGCCTGTGCCGCGTTGAGCATCTGGCCCCAGGACGGCGTCGGGTCTTTCACGCCGACGCCGAGGAACGACAGCGCGGCTTCGGAGGTGATGTTGATCGGGATCAGCATGGTCGCGTACACGAGCACGACGCCCAGCACGTTCGGGATGATCTGCTTCAGGATGATCGACCGGCGGCTCGCGCCGAACGCCTTCGCCGCCTCGACGTACTCCTGCTCGCGGATCGAAAGCACCTGGCCGCGCACGACGCGGGCGAGGTAAGCCCAGCCGAAGAAGCCGAGGATGATCACCAGCGACGAGATCGGGATCAGGCTGCCCGAATCGAGCGCGGTGCCGCGCAGCCGGGACTGCAGGATCGGCGTCAGCGACAGCACCAGCAGCAGGTGCGGGAACGCGAGGAACAGGTCCATGATCCGGCTGATGACCATGTCGGTTTTGCCGCCGAAGTAGCCCGCAGCCGCGCCGAGGACGGTGCCCAGCACGACCGAGACGACGGTGGCCAGCAGCGCGATGGTCAGCGAAACCCGTGCGCCGTAAGCCATCCGCGCGAAGATGTCCCGGCCGAGGCCTGGTTCGAGGCCCAGCCAGTGCTCGCTCGACGGGTAGCGGTAGTAGTCCAGCGGCAAGCCGGGCGTGGTGAAGCCGTCGAGGAAGTCCGGGCCGGTGTGCGCGGTGAACGGGTCGGAGCCCTCGATGCCCGTCAGCACCGGGGCGAGGATCGCGAACAGCACGATCAGGCACACCGCGGCCAGCGCCGCCATCGCGATGCGGCTGCGCCGGATCCGCAGCCAGGCCGTGCCCACGAGGGTGCGGCCGGAGCGGACTGTCGCGACCGGGGCGGCGGACGTGTCGACACCTTGCACGGGGGTCTCCTCGTCGAGAGCGAAACGATGGCGTTTGGTATACCAAGTGCTCGCGCAAGATCACAAGAGTGTCTTCGAGGATTGTTGCCGTGCTGTGTGCTCGTTGGCACAGCGCGAAATGGCCGCACGTCGCCGGGCGACGTGCGGCCTACCAAATGATGATGATCAAGCGCCGGCTTCTCGCCCGCCGCGGTTCAGCAGGGTGTCCGAAAAGGACGGCGGACGGGCGGTCTCGAGCGCGTGACTCAGGCCGTGCCCGGCCCCTGGCCGATCCCGCCTCCTTGCCGGGAACTCGGCCGTCAGTCCTCCCCGCGCCCCAGCCCGCGCAGATGCCGCCCGCTCTCCATGTGCTCCATCAGCAGCGCTTCCACGGTGTCCACGTCCCGCCGCGCGATCGCGTCGTACAGCGCCCGATGCTCCCCCGCCACGCGTTCCAGGTCCTCGTGCTGGCCGAGCAGCCACCGCATCCGGCTGCGCAAGGTCAGTTCCAGTTCGTTGAGCAGCTCATTGCCCGCCATCGCCGTGACGGCCTCGTGGAAATCCGCCGCCGCGCGGCGGGCCGTCACCGCGTCCCCGGCAGCGGCGGCGGACGTTTCCTCGTCCAGTGCCGCACGGAGCCGGTCCAGCCCGGCCCGCGAATGGCGGGCCGCCGCGAGCTTGAACGTGAGGACTTCCAGCGCCGCGCGCACTTCCTGCAAGTCGGCGATGTCGCTCGCGGTGAACTCCCGCACCACGGCCCACGTCCGGGGACGCGGCGTGACCAGGCCTTCGGCGACCAGCGTTTTCAGCGCGTCCCGCACCGGGACGCGGCTCACCCCGAGGTCCGCGGCGAGATCCCGTTCGACGAGCTTGCTTCCCGGTGCGCGCGCCCCGTCCAGGATCTCGTCCCGCAGCTGCCGGACCACCCGGTCCGTCTCGGATTCGACGCCCTGTTCCGCTGCCATCGGGCCATTCTCGCACCACCGCCCGGACCGTCCACTGTGGCCGGTGGATGCTCAGCGCGGATTCGTCTTCCGCCACTCCGCGTAATCCGCCACCGCCGCCCGCACGTCGAACTCCGGCGCGAAGCCCGTTTCCTCCCTGAGCCGCGAAATATCCAGATACGGCCCCGTCGCGCCGCCGGGCCGCAGCTGATCCGGCACACCCGGCGCGATCTCCGCGAGCGCCTCGCCGAACTCCCGGTTCGTCACCGGCTGCCCGCTCGAAACGTTGTACGTGTCGTGTTTCAGCGACGGCGCCGTGATCAGCAACGCGATCGCGCGGCCGGCGTCCGGCGCGTAGCAGCAGTCGAAGCCCTCGTCGGCGACCAGCGGACGCGGCGGGTCGCCACGCAGCCCGGCGTTGAGGTAGGACGGGATCGGGAAGAACGGCGATTCCGGGTCCACCAGCGGACCCCACACCGTCCCGATCCGCAGCACCACCGGTTCGACGCCGCTCCCCCGCAGGCTGTGCGTCGTGAGGGGTTCGGCGGCTTTCTTGAACGCCACGATGAGATGCGGCAGATCCGCGGCCGGCAGCGGCAGGTCCTCGTGCCAGCTCGGCTCGTCGCGCCCGAGGTACACGCCGAGGCTGCTCGCCACCGCGAACCGCCGCACCTGCCACGCCCGGGCCGCGTCGAGGGCGTTGGCCAGGCCGGTCAGGTCGGTCCGGAAGAACGCGACCGGGTCGTCGCCGGGGATGCTGCCGGCCAGGTGGACGATCGCGGTGATGTCGTACCGGTCGCCGAGCGCGAGGAACGCCTCCCGGTCGGTGACGTCGAGCGTTTCCACGGCGACCCGGCCCTCCAGGAAGGACGGGACATCGGTCCGCCGGTGCCCGGTGACGAGGACGTCCTGCCCCAGATCGGCCAGCGCCCGGGCCGTGTGCGCGCCGATCATGCCGAGGCCGCCGGTCACGAGGATCATCGCCGCACCCCGCGCCGGGCAGTCGAAAGCTTGGTCATGCCGCGACGCTACGGCCCGGCCGCCGGTCAGTTCTTGAACAAATCGCGCATCAGAAGTGCGTGCCGCCGTCGATGCGGACCTCGGTGCCGGTGATGAACGCGGCGTCCTCGCTGGCGAGCATCGCGACGACCGACGCGACCGTCTCCGGACCGGCGAACCCCTGGCCCAGCGCGGGAAGCAGCTTGCCGAGCAGGGTAAAGTCGGCGTCCTCGGGGAAGCCGGGGCCGACGCTCTGCTTGCTCTTGCCGCTGCCGTCGGTCATGCCCGAGGAGATCGAACCGGGCTGCACGGCGGTGAAGCGGATGCCGTCCTTCGCGTATTCGGACGCCAGCGCGTGCGTCATCGACTGGATGCCGCCCTTGCTCGCCGCGTACGCCGCCATGTAGGGGTGCGCGAACATCGCCGACGTCGAACTGAAATTCACCACCGCCGGGCCGCTGCCCTCGCGCAGCGCCGGGATCGATTCGCGGATCATCAGGAACGTGCCGACCAGGTTGACGCGCAGCACCTGCTCGAACGCCTCCAGCGGCATCTCGTGGGTGTGCGCCGACCGCAGGATGCCCGCGGCGTTGACGAGCGCGTCCAGCCCGCCGAGCTGCTCGACCGCCGACGCGACCCCGGCCTTCACCGACGCTTCGTCGGCGACGTTCACGACCACGGTGCTCAGCCGGTCCGCCGCGTCGCCGGCCTTCTCGACGGTGTCCGCCAGGCCCGCTTCGCTCACGTCCGCGGCGACGACGCGCCCGCCCTCGGCCAGCATCCGCAGCACCGTCGCCTGCCCGATGCCCGAGCCCGCTCCGGTGACCAGCACCCGGCGTCCTTCGTAACGGTTCATGGTCCGCTCCTTTCGTCTGCCGTCACGGTACGCCTAGGTGGCAGACTGTGCCACTCTGACTGCAACCGCACGATTGACAGTGATCAGGTAGCGTGGCGACGGTGAGCGGAAAGACCCCAACCCTGACCGAACGGCGCAAAGCGGCGACGCAACTCGACATCGCCCGCGCCGCCGCGCGCCTGTTCACCGAGCATGGCGCACAGGGAACGACCGCGGAAGCGATCGCCGCCGCGGCGGGCGTCGCGCCGCGCACCTTCTACCGCTACTTCCGCACCAAAGAGGACGCGGTCGCCCCGCTGCTGGTCGTAGGCGCCGATTCGTGGCGGGAGCACCTCGCGTCGACACCCGAAGGAACGCCGCTGCTGAAGGCAGTCGAGGACGCGATCCACAAGACGATCTCCGCCGCCGACGCCACTACGGAATTCAGCTGGACGCGCGGGCTGCTGCGAGCCGCGAGCGGGGACGATTCGGCGTTGGCGGCGGTGTGGCATCGGGTGAACGGCGAATCCGAGACTCGGCTGCGGCCGGTGTTAGCGCGGCTGGCTCCGGAGACGGACGAGGTGACGGTGCATCTGGTGGCGGCCGCGGCGACGGATGCCATTCGGATCTCGCTTGAGCTGTGGGCCGGGACGGAGGAGAAGTCGGCACCGGTCGAGTTGGCGGTCCGGTGTTTTCGCGGGTTGTCGGCTGGGCTCGTGAGCGCCGATCACGGTTAGAACCGGGACCGGCGCTCGCGAGCCAGCCGGTCAGCGGAACTCGTGCACGACCTCGATTTCCCCGACCAGGTGCGCGTTGAATTCCTCCAGCTCCTCGGCGGGGACCCACAGCTCCAGGATCGTCTCGCCGCCCGCCTGCCGCACCGGGTAGCGGGCGAGGAACGCCGTTTCGACGCGGAAGCGGGTCACATACCCGGCGCCGTCGTACCGGACGTTCCAGTCTCGCGCGATCTTCACCGCGTAGTCCTCGTTCAGCACCGGGTAGAAGATCGGCTGATCCGGCAGCCGCGGCGGCCACGCGCGCCAGCCGGACTGACGGACCAGCTCCAGTTCGGCCGGGCCGGCCGGCCGCCACAGCTGCGTCGTCGAGTTGTCCATTGCGCCCCCCCTTCGACGACACAAGCTAGCCCCGAACGCGGGTGCCGGCGAAGGGTTTTGCCTCGCCAAACCAGAGTGATCCGGTCTACCAAAGCACTCGTGCCGCCAACAGCGTCCAAATCGGACAAACCGCAAACATCGCCGAACACCCCGGCATCTCGAACGATAGCGACCCCGCATCGTTCCTGAACACGCCCTTGACAACCCGCCACTGGCCGCGCTTATGGTATACCAAACAATGAAGGGTGTGCGCGATGAAGCGTTCCGCAGTGGTGGCCGCGGTGGCCTTCACTCCTTACGTGGCGATGATCGCCGGCCTGCCCTGGTTCAGCGGCGACGGCCGGATCTGGTTCCTGCCCGAGATCGGGTTCTGGATCCTCCTCTGGGTGGCCCTCACGCCCGTGTTCCTCGGCGTCGCCGACCGCATCCGGCGCCCGGGCGCCGCCGAGACCGAGCAGGAGCAGCGATGAACGCGGGAGCCGTCGTCGCGTTGGCCGTGGTGGCGCTGGCGGTGGTCATCGGACTCGCCGCGCGCGGCCGGAAGCAGATGAACCTCGAACAGTGGACGGTCGCCGGCCGGTCCTACGGGACGCTGCTGTTCTGGGTGCTCGCCGCGGGCGAGACCTACTCGACCTTCACCTACCTAGGCGCCTCCGGATTCGCCTACGCCAACGGCGGCGCGGCGTTCTACATCGCCGGCTACGGCACGTGCGCCTTCGTCCTGTCCTACTTCTTCCTCCCTCCATTGTGGAGGTACGCGAAGAAGCACAACCTCGTCACCCAAGCGGATTTCTTCACCCACCGCTTCCGCAGCCCGTGGTTCGGCGCGCTGACCGCGATCGTCGGCGTGGCGTTCATGATCCCCTACATCGAGGCGCAACTGCTCGGCCTCGGCCAGATCGTCGAGACGACGACCGGCATCAACCGGGTCACCAGCATGGTGCTCGCGGTCGTGCTGATCGCGGTGTTCGTCTACGCGTCCGGCATGAAGGCCGCCGCGTGGGTTTCGGTGCTCAAGGACATCCTGCTGATCGGCACCGTGCTGGTCGTCGGCATCGCCATTCCCGTGCACTACTTCGGCGGTTTCGGGCATCTCATCGACACTGTCCAGGCCCAGCACCCCGGCTTCCTCGGCGTCCCGGCTCCGGGCAGCCCGCTCGGCGTCCCGTGGATGATGTCGACCCTGCTCGTCACGAGCGCGGCGTTCTTCATGTTCCCGCACGCGCTCGCCGCGATGTACACCGCGAAGTCCGAGCAGACGATCCGCCGCAACGCGATTTACCTTCCGCTGTACCAGATCCTGATCGCGCTGACGCTGTTCGTCGGCTTCGCCGCGGTGCTCGTCGTGCCCGGTTTGAAGGGCAGCGCCACCAACGGCGCGCTGCTTTCGCTGACGCTGAAGACCATGCCGTCGTGGGTGGTCGGTCTCGTCGGCGGCGCGGGCGCGCTGGCCGCGATCGTGCCGATCAGCCTGCTGCTCCTGCAGTCCGCGACGCTGCTGGCCCGCAACGTCTACCAGGGCGTCCTGCGGCCGAAGACCAGCGAACTGGGCGTGTTCCGGCTGTCGCGCGCGCTGGTCGTCGTGGTGACCGCGGTGGCGCTGGTCTTCGCGATCTTCCAGCCCGCCCTGCTGGTGAACCTGCTGCTGACCGGCCAGAACGGCGTCTCCCAGTTCTTCCCGGCGATCGTGCTGGGGCTGGTGTGGCGGCGGCTGACCAAGGCGGGCGCGGCGACCGGGCTCGTGGTCGGCGTGGCGATCGTCGCGTGGACGGTGCTCGCTTCGAAGAACACATTGTGGGGACTCAACCCCGGGCTCCTAGCGATCACCGTCAACGTCGTGCTGACCGTCGGCGTCAGCCTCGCCACCTCCGAGCGGCGCGAGCCGACCGTCCGGGCCGAGGCTGTGGAGGGAGTCGCGTGAACCTGTTGCTGCGCAACGTCCGGCTGGGAGGCGGCGATCCGACGGACGTGCTGGTGCGCGACGGCCGGATCGCCGGGTTCGGGCCCGCCGATGCGGATGGGCCCGTCGAGGACGGCGGCGGCGCGCTGCTGCTGCCCGGCCTCGTCGACGCGCACTGCCACCTCGACAAGACCCTGTGGGGCCTGCCCTGGGTGCCGAACACCTCGGGTTCGACGCTCGCCGACCGGATCTCCAACGAACAGCGCCGCCGCAAGGAATTCGGGCTCCCTTCGCCCGAACCCGCGGCCGCGCTGCTCGACGCGATGATCGCGAACGGCACTTCCTTCGTCCGCGCGCACACCGATGTCGACCCCGAACTGGGGCTGTCCGGCATCGAGGCGGTGCGGGAGGCGGCGGCGCGGCATCGCGGCCGGGTCACCGTCGAGCAGGTCGCCTTCCCCCAGGGCGGCCTGCTCACCCGGCCCGGCACGCTGGAACTGCTGGAGCGCGCCGTGGCGTCCGGCGTCGAGAACGTCGGCGGCATCGACCCGGCGGGCTACGACCGCGATCCGCGCGGGCACCTCGACGCGATCTTCGACATCGCCGCTCGGCACGGCTGCGGGGTCGACCTGCATCTGCACGACGAAGGACCGCTCGGGGCCTGGGAGATCGAGCTCGTCATCGAGCGGACGAAGGCGCTCGGGCTCGCCGGGAAGGTCGCGATCGGGCACGCGTTCGGCATCTGCGGCATCCCGGACGCGCAGCAGGACCGGCTGCTCGAAGGCCTCGCGGAGCAGCGGATCACACTGACCACCGCGGCGGTGTACGACCGGCCGGTGCCGCCGCTGGCCAAAATGCGGGCAGCGGGCGCGAACGCCGCGTGCGGCAACGACGGCATCCGCGACCTGTGGGGCCCCTACGGCGACGGGGACATGCTGACGCGCACCATGCACCTGGCGTACCGCAGCTCGTTCCGGACTGACCCGGAGATCGAACTCGCGCTGCACGCGGCGACGTACGGCGGCGCGAAAGCATTACGGCTCAAGGATTACGGCCTGAAAATTGGCGACCACGCTGATTTCTTCCTCGTAGCCGCACGGTACCCGGCCGAAGCCGTCGTGTCCCATCCTCCGCGACGGCTCGTGGTGAAGGGCGGGGCCATCGTCTCGCGGCGATAGCCCCGCCCGCCGCTTACTCCTGGAACGCCGGGAAGGCCGGAGGGAACAACTCCCCCGCCTCCCGGCGTTCGACGTCCCGCTCCGGATACGCGGCGCGCATCTTCTCGAACAACGCCTGCCCGCGGCGGCGGAGGTCCCGCTCGTCGACGCCGGGAAGGCGCCCGTCCACCAGCACCGGCTGGCCCGCGACGACGGAATGCGTTGCCTGGCGGGCGGTTCCGGAGAGCAGGAACGTGCGGATCGGGTCGTCCCGCACACCGTCGCGGAGGTCGCCGACGCGGAACGCGACGAGGTCCGCCTGTGCGCCCGGCTCCAGCTTGCCGAGGTCGTCGCGGCGGAGCGCTCGGGCACCGCCGAGCGTCGCCGCTTCGACGTACCATTCGGCCGGAGCCGCGTCGGCGCGGTCGTCCATCACCTTCGCCAGATGCACGCCGACGTCCATGCCGCGCACCAGGTCCGGCGGGAAGGAATCCGTGCCCAGACACAGGTTCAGGCCTGCTTCGCGGTAGTCGCGGAACGAGCGCAGGGCGTGGCCGTAGCGGAAAGACGTGAGCGGGCAGTGGATCACCGACGCGCCGGCTGCGGCCAAGGTCGCGACGTCGCCGCGGTCTTCGCCGTAGACATCGGGATGGCGGTCGAGGACCTGGCCGTGCGGGATCAGGAGGCGCTCGCCGAGCAGGCCGGTGCGCTTGAGCATTTCCAGCGGAGTCACGCCGTAGCGGTCGAGGATCAGTTCGCGCTCCAGCACGCCTTGAAGGCAGTGCAGCCGCACCAGGACGTCGCGCTCGCGCGCTGCGTCGGCGGTGGCGCGCATGAGGTCTTCGGTGAGGGTCTCGATGCGGCATGGCAGCAGAACACCGTTGACGAGCGGGTCGTCTAGTTCCTTTGCGTGGTCCAGGAACCGCAACGCGTCGGCTAACCCGTCCTCGCCGCGGGGTTCGTCGAAGGCGACCGTGCGGGCACCGTCCGCAGTGGCCACGTTGACGCCGGATCGGTAAGCCGGGCCTAGATATCCGCGCAGCCCGAGGTTCCGCGAGAAGTCCGCCATCGCGACGAGTTCCTCGTACGGCTCGGCCCACGACGAATGGACTTCCGACGCGATCGGCATGAACGTCGTGATTCCGTGCAGCGCCAGCTGGACGAGCGCGTACTCGCGAATGGTCTGCCGTTCTTCCGGGGTGAAGACGTCGCGGCGGCGGTGCGCGAAGTAGTCCTCGGACCACTGGAGACCGGCCGCGCGGTCCGCCGCCGCCCAGGAATCGAGGACGAGATGGTCCACGTCGGTCAGCGCGTCGAGGTCGATCAGGCCCGGGAGGACGAGCGATTCGCCGAGGTCGACGTCCACGTCCGTCGTTCCGGCATACCGCGGGCCGACGTAGGCGACGACGTCGTCTTCCCAGACGACCTCGCCGTTTTCCAGCAGGGCGTGCCGCCCGTTCTGATGGGCCAGCACATGGCGGGCACGCCAGCGAGTGCGCATCGGATTCCTTCCGCTCGGGGATTTAGGTATACCAAACGGCGGAACCTGGCGGCCAGACCTTGCCGGGGGCGGGTTTTTCCGGGAACCTGGGAGGAGGTTCGCCGATACTGTCGGTGACAGCGGCGGGAGGGGATCGGATGGAGCCGGGTTTCGCGTCGGAGTCCGAGCGCGTCACGGAACGGCTGCGGAACGAGATCCTCGACGGCACGCGGGCTCCCGGCAGCAAGCTGGTCGAACGGGATCTGGCCGCGGAGATGGGCGTGAGCCGGGTGCCGGTGCGGGACGCGTTGCGCGCGCTGGGAAACGAGGGCCTGGTGACGCCGCGGCCGCGGTCGTGGTCGGTGGTGCGGGAGTTCACCGCGTCGGACGTCGCGGACCTCAACGAGGTGCGCACGGCCTTCGAGGGCCTCACTTTCCGGCTCGCCGCGCAACGCCGCACGCGCGAAGGCCTGGCGCGGCTGCGGGAGGTGCTCGACACGGAACTGCGCGCCGCCCGCGCCGGCGACGCGGTGTCCGCACGCCGGGCAGCCGCGGATTTCCACGAGGTCGTCACGTCGCTGTCGGCGAACGAATTGCTCGGCGAACTGGAACGGACGTTGCGCAGCCGCATGCGATGGCTGCTCGGCCAGCACGACGACCTGGAAGCGATGGCGGCCGAGCACGAACTCTTGTACGAGGCGATCGTGGACCGGGATGTCGAGCGCGTGGAACGGCTGGTGCTGGCCCATCTCGCGACCGGCACGAGCGAGGCGGCGCGGCGGCATCCGGCGGAGGAATCCGCTTCGGCCGGGTGAACCGCGAGCGCGGAGCTTCCCCAGCCTGCCTCGCGGCCGGGCCGGCCCCGGTGCGCCCCCGCTCCCGCTGACGTCTGCGAGGGGAACTCTGATTCCGGCAGGGTTCCCCGCACAGACGCTCGCGCCCGCCGGGCTTCGCCCCGTCAGAGGTCGACGACCGCCAGCCCGTCCGCCACCACGACGCCGTCGTGCAGCACCGTGCGGTCCTTGCCGCGGTCCATCACCGCGCTGGTCGGCGTCTCACCGTCCACCAGCACCAGGTCCGCCCGGTCGCCGGCGGCCACGCCGGGCCGGTCGGCGATTCCCGCCAGCCGGGGCACGTCGTGGCTCATGATCGACGCGCCGCCCGTCGTCGCGATCGCGAGCGCCATCTCGATCAGCTCGTCGCGCCGGAACCCGTGCGTGAAGGCCAGCTGCCACGTCCGGTCGAGCAGATCGCAGTTGCCGTACGGGCTCCAGTAGTCCCGCTGCCCGTCCTCCCCCAGCCCGACGCGCACGCCCGCGGTCGTCAGCTCCGCCAGCGACAACTGCCGGTCGACGGACGGCGCGACCGTCGCCATCGCGATGTCCAGCTCCGCGAACGTGTCGATCAGCCGTCGGCTCACCGCCTCCGAGACCGAGCCCAGCTCGTACGCGTGCGACATGGTCACCTTGCCGCGCATGTCCAGCGCGCGGACCCGCTCGATCACCAGGTCCGTCGAAAACACCCCGAGATGGCCCGGCTCGTGCAGATGGATGTCGACCTCGACGCCGTACTTCTCGGCCAGCCCGAACACGACGTCCAAGTGCCCCTTGGGATCCTTGTCGAGCGAACACGGATCGATCCCGCCGACCACCGACGCACCCGAACGCAGCGCGGCCTCCAGCACGTCCGCCGTGCCCGGCTCGCGCAGGATCCCCGCCTGCGGGAACGCCATCACCTCGACGTCCGCGTGCGCGGCGAAGCGCTCCTTGGCCGCGAGCACCGCGTCGAGCTTCTCGAGCCGGCAGTCCACGTCGACCTGCGCGTAGGTGCGCACGCGAGTGGTGCCGTTCGCGATCATCCGCTCCAACGTGCCCGCGACGCGTTCCGGCAGCGGGACCTCGGCGTTCCGCCAGTTCTCGCGGTCGTTCAGCATCATCGCCCAGACGCCGGGAGCTCCCGTGTGCGGCCGGAACGGCAGGCCGATGCGCGTCGAGTCGAGGTGAACGTGCACGTCGCTGAAGGAGGGGAACAGCAGCCGCCCGCGCCCCTCGACCACGTCCCCGCCGGACGCCGCCGGATCATGCGGCCGGACCGCGGCGATCCGGTCGCCTGCCACCTCGACGTCGCTGCGCTGACCGCCCCAGGGACGGACGTCACGGATCAACACGGAGAGCACCTTTCTCGACGGGAGCACTTTGGTATACCAAGAGTACCCGACCCGGTCGTGCCGCGTTCTCCGCCCAAGCTCGTCGGCGAAGCCCGCGGCCGGAGGAACGATGACCGGGAAATCGCCTGTGGACGACCGGGCGCGCTGGCCTTCGTGCGCGGAACGAGCGCCGCCGAGGTGTTTCGCGCCTTCGGCATCGATCCGGACTCGGCGCGGACCATGACCACGGAGCAAGCACTGGCCGACCCTGTGCTGCGGACGGCCACGTTCGACGAAAGGCCGCGATGGATTCGCGTCGCCGAGTCCGGCGAATGGACCGTCGTGGTGGAGTACTCGCAGCAGAAGAGCTATCTCGACGGCATCTCGAACCGCCTGGCCGAGAACACCGAGGTCGTCCTCATCGCAGCCAACCCATTCGACCCCACCGCTGTCTCCTGTCTCTCGCCCGGCGAGTTCGTCTTCGCGTTCCAGCGCGGCGCGCCCTACGACTCCCGGGCCGGGACTCGCCCCCACATGTTCGACGACGAGATGTTCGACGGCGAGATGTTCGACGCCGGGCTCATCGGCTTCCCTTCACGCGCGTCGATCGCCGACGCGTCGACCGCGATGATGGCGGTCCTCAGCGGGCGCCTCGGATTCAGCCTGTCTCCGGAAACCGTCACCGGACCGCTCCCCACCGCCGGTCGCATGCACCAGTACCGGCCGCCGTACCCGCTCAACCGGCGAGCAAACGCAGAAGCCGAGCAGTCTCCGACGCCACCGCGCTCCTCCCCAGCCGGACGTACTTCCGCGGATCCACCGCGTCCGGCCGCTCCTCCAGGAACCGCCGAACCGACCGCGTGAACAGGCCATTGAGATGCGTTGAGATATTGACCTTCGCCATCCCGCTCGCCACCGCCCCGCGCAGTTCTTCGTCCGACAGTCCTGACGAGCCGTGCAATACCAGCGGGACCGGGACCGCGTCTCGCAACCGGGTCACCAGCGCACGGTCCACCTGGGCCGTCCGTTCCACCATCGCGTGAGATGTCCCGACTGCCACCGCCAGGGCGTCCACGCCGGTCGCGGCCACGAAGTCGGCCGCTTCGGCCGGGTCGGTGCGGGCACCGGGCGCGTGCACGCCGTCCTTTCCGCCCACCTCGCCCAGTTCCGCTTCCACCGCTACACCCGCGTCGTGACAGAGCGAGGCGATCTCCCGGGTCGTGCGCAGGTTTTCCGCGTACGGCAAGCGCGATCCGTCGTACATCACGCTGTCCACGCCCAATGCGATGCCCTCCCGGATCAGCTCCGGGTCTTCGATGTGGTCCAGGTGCACCAGCACGCCGACCGACGCGCGGCGGGCGATTTCCCGGGACGCCACGGTGATCGGGGCCAATCCGCCGTGGTAGCGGACGCAGTTTTCGCTGATCTGCAGCACCACCGGCAATCCGGCCTGTTCCGCACCCTCGGCGATGGCCTCGGCGTGTTCCAGCATGATCACATTGAACGCGCCCACGGCGGAACCGCGCTCGCGGGCGGCGGCCAGCAGCCGGGGCAGTTCGGGACGGGTGATCATGCGGGGGCTCCGTTCAGGAATCGGCGATAGGCGGGGAGATCGACTTCTCCGGCGACCGGGCGGAGGACGGCTGCGGCGCCCAGTGCGGCGGCGGTGCGCAGGGCTTCGATCAGGGGGCGACCGGCGGCGAGGGCGACGGCCAGTCCGGCGGTCGCGGCATCCCCGGCTCCGGTCGGGTTGCCATGGACGTCGGGGATGGCGGGGACAATCCGAACGCCGCCCTGGCCATAGGCGGCGATGCCGTCGGCTCCGCGCGAAACGACGACCAACTGCGCGCCCAGCCGGAGAAGTGCCGCAGCGCCAGCCGCTTCGTCAGCTGCGGAGGTCGCGGCGAGCAGTTCGGCTCGATTCGGCTTCACCAGCGCACCGGCGCGGGCCGCGGCCAGCAACGCGAGGCCGGAGGCGTCGACCAGCGTCCGCACTCCGGCTTCCCGGGCGATACGGGTCCAGTCGGAGACCAGGTCCGGGGAGGCACCACGCGGCAGGGAACCGGAAACCACCAGCAGGTCCGCCCCGGGCAGGCAGTGGGCCAGGCGAGAACCGAAAGCTGTCCATTCCTCTTCGGACACTTCCGGGCCGGGTTCCGCGTAAACCGTCGGATGGCCGTCCCCGGCAACCGTTACGGTGGTTCGGTTTTCGCCGGAGATCGGGACTGCCTCGAAGGGCACGTCCAGTTCAGCCCCGAGCCACCGGCCCGCCTCGCCGCCCAACGGGAGAAGGGCCTGGACCGGGGCCTCCACGGCAGCGAGCACCCGGGCGACGTTCACGCCCTTGCCGCCCGGCCGTCGCTGCACCTCCAGCACCCGGTTCGTGTCCCCGGGCGCGTGGGCGCCGATCCGGTAGGTGACGTCGATGGCCGGGTTCGGCGTCAGGGTGAGGATCATCAGGCGAGGATCACCGAGCGCGTCAGCGAGCGCGGGCGGTCGGGATCCAGGCCGCGCCGGGCGGCCAGCGCGACGGCGAAGCGTTGCGCCACCACGAGTGCGGCGAGCGGATCCAGGTCGTGGTGCACGAAACGCGCGCCGGTGCGGGCGACGTCGTCCGCGAGTCCGGCGGGGGCCGGGCCCAGCGACCAGACGAGACGGCCCGGCTGGGCGATCGCGATCGGGCCGTGGCGGTAGTCCATGGCGGGATAGGACTCAGCCCAGAACTGTGCGGCTTCGCGGGTCTTCAGTGCGGCCTCGCAAGCCAAGCCGACTGCGGGGCCGCGGCCGATGAAGGTGACCTGTTCAGCGTCGAGCAGGTCGTCGATCGGTTGCGTCAGCGCTTCGGTGCAGGCGGACGCGAGTTGGTCGATGTCGTCGCCCAGACCGGCGCGCAGCAGGGCGAGCGCGGTGGTGGCAAAGCGGGTCTGCACGACGGATTGTTCGTCGGCGAAGGAAAGTTCGACGACCTCGTCCGCGTGGGCGGCGGCGGGACTCTCGCCGACCGCGGTGATCAGCACGGTGCGCTGTGCGGGCATGGCGGCGAGCAGGTCGATGATCTCGGTCGTGGTGCCGGAGCGGGAAATCGCCACGACGCGGTCGTATTCGCGCGAAGCCGGGCATTCGGAGCCGGCGAAGGCGTCGGTGACCCCGTGGCCGCGTTGTTCGCGGGCGACGGCGTAGCTCATCGCGATGAACCAGCTGGTGCCGCAGCCGACTACGGCCACTCGTTCGCCCGGCTGAGGCAGCGCGGCCGACGGGGCCAGCGCGGCCGCCGCGCGCCACATTTCGGGCTGGGAAGCCAGTTCGGCGGCCGCGAAGGAGCCGGAGGCATCCGGAAGGGAGGACACGGGATGGAGGCCTTTCGATCCAGGACGGGCGAGATGATCGCAGCCGTCATCATACTTGAGTGTTTTTGATTGACCTATGCGTTATAGCGCAGATTCGATCATAAAGTCGAGTGAGCCTGGCCTCTAGGATGAGCACCGCCCCGCCTCCGACCAGGAAACGAGAGACCGGCATGACGCCCCGGCAACGCCTGAACGCCCTGCTCGAATCGGCGAGCGAACGGGGCAGCGTCACGATCGCGGAGATCGGCGGGGCACCCGGCATCTCCCCCGCGACCGCGCGACGGGACCTCCCGACCCTCGCCGACCAGCGGCTGATCACCCGCATCCGCAGCGGGGCCGTCGCGCTGGACACCGGCTGCGAGCCGCCGCCGCAGTACAGATCGCCCGGCAGGCCGAGGCGGCGATCGCCGCCCGCACGCCGGCGAAGAGCGAGCGGTTCATCCGCAGCGACGACGAAACCGGGGTGGCCGCGGCCGACATCGCCTACGAGCTGTCCGCCCGCGCGCGGGTCACAAGCGTCGTGACCGGCAGCAGTCCTGCGAAACGGCCGGCTCGGCAGCGCCGTCGGCGGGCGCGCCGGACGCGGTCGTCCTCGTTCGCCGCCGACCTCGCGGCGGCCTCCGCGGAGCCGGTCGTCGCGAGCTAAGCAGGCCCGCAACCGTTGCGTATTTATGATTGTTTTGCCATCATGCAGATCAATATCACGCAGAGGTGAGGTGGCGACGTGGTGAACCCCGGGGTGTTGCGAGTCGGCGTGGTCGGGGTCGGCCTGCGGGCCGAGATCGCCCGGCACGTGGCGGAATCCGGCGTCGCGGCGGAGCTCGTGGCCGCTTCGGACCCCGACGAGCGCGGCCGGGCGCGAGCGCGCGAGATGTTCGGCGACCTCGAGATCGTTGCCGGGCATCAAGAACTCGCGAACCTGGTCGACGCCGCGATCGTGACTTCCCCGGACTGGACGCATGCCGAGATCGCCGTCGACCTGCTTCGCGCCGGAGTCGCGGTGTACCTCGAAAAGCCGCTCGCCACAACACTTCCTGACGCGGACGCCGTCCTCGCCGCCGCCCAGGAAACCGGCGCCAAGCTCTACATCGGACACAACTTCCGGCACTCAGCCGTCGTCCGCACGCTCCGCGACGTCGTGACGCGCGGCGAGATCGGCGAAGTGAAAACCGTGTGGTGCCGCCATTTCGTCGGCAACGGCGGCGACTACTACTTCAAGGACTGGCACGCCGACCGCAGCCGCGTGAATTCCTTGCTGCTGCAGAAAGCCAGTCACGACCTCGACGTCATCCACTACCTCGCCGGAGGTTTCACCCGCCGCGTCACCGCGATGGGCGACCTGGCCGTCTACGGCAAGATCACCGACCGAGGCGGACAGGGCGACCGCCTCGCCGACGACTGGTTTTCCTTCGGCAACTGGCCTCCCGCCGCCCAAACCGGCCTCAACCCGGTCGTCGACGTCGAAGACCTCTCGATGGTCCACCTGCGACTCGACAACGGCGTCCTCGCCAGCTACGAACAATGCCACTTCACGCCCGACTACTGGCGCAATTACACCGTGATCGGCACCGAAGGCCGCGCCGAGAACTTCGGCGACACCGGCGGCGGCGTGGTGAAAGTATGGAACCGCCGCCGCAATTGGGCCCGAGACGGCGACCGCGAGTACCCGATCGACGGTGTCGCATCAGGACACGAGGACGCGGATCTCCGCACCATGAAAGAATTCCTGCGCTACGCAGTGCACGGCGACCCGCCGGAACTGTCGCCGATCGCCGCCCGCGAAGCCGTGGCGGCGGGCGCACTCGCCACTGAATCCCTGCGTTCCGGCTCCGTGCCGATCGACGTCCCTCCCCTGCCCGAAAAGGTAGCCGCCCACTTCTGCCCGCCGGAAGGAAACCGCAGATGACCTCTCCCTCCCCCTGTCCCCGCTAGCGCAAGGGAAGGAAAACGAAACCCATGCGCGTGCGAACCCTGACCCGGCGCGGTTTTCTCCGCGGCGCGGCGGCGATGGCGCTGGTGCCCGCCGCCGCGGCCTGCGCCGAGGCCCCCGCCGCCACGTCCGGGCCGGTCACCGTCGAAATGTGGCACGGCCAGAGCGACACCGGTCTCAAAGTCCTCAAGCAACTCGTCGCCGCGTTCCAGCGCGAGAACCCCGGCATCCGGATCGACCTCGGCGGCGGCGTGCTCGCCGACGCCATGCTGCAGAAGGTCACCGCGGCGCTCGCGTCCGGCTCCTACCCGGACATCGCGTACATCTTCGGCTCCGACCTCGCCAGCATCGCCCGCAGCCCGCGCGTGGCCGACATGGGCGACGTCGTCCACGGCCAGTTCTGGAAACCCGCGCTCGAAGCGGTCACCGTCAACGAGCGCGTCCGCGCGGTGCCCGCGATGCTCGACTCGCTGGCCGTCGCCTGCAACAGGAAACTTTTCCAGCAGCACGGCGTCCCGCTGCCGGACGCCTCCTGGCGCTGGCCGGATTTCGTGGCCACCGCGAAGAAACTGACCAACCGCGGCCAAGGACAGTTCGGCACGGCCTGGCCCGGCGCGGGCGACGAGGACACCGTCTGGCGGCTGTGGCCGATGATCTGGGACCTCGGCGGCACCATCGTCGGCCAGGACGGGCGCAGCATCGGCTTCGCCGACAGCGGAGTACAGGCACTCGAAGTGATCCGGAAACTCGCCGCCGACCGCAGTGTCTACATCGACCCGAAACCCGGCTCCGAGCAGATGTACCAGGCCTTCGCCTCGGGCCGGATCGCGATGGTGCCGACCGGCCCGTGGCAACTGCCCGACATCCTCGGCGCGGGCATCGACTACCACGTCGTCCCGCTGCCGACGTTCACCGGAAAGCCGATCACCATCTCCGGACCGGACACCTGGACGGTCTTCGACAACGGCGACCGCCGCCTCGCCGCGGCCAAAACGTTCCTGAGGTGGCTGACCGCGCCCGGCCAGGACGTCGTCTGGGACGTCGGCGCGGGCAGCCTCCCGCTGAGCGCCGAATCGCAGCGGCTTCCGGAATGGCAGCGGAAAACCCGGGACACCGCGGGGCTTTCCGTGTTCGCCGAGTCGCTCGAGAACTCGCACGTCCGCGCGAACCACCCCGCCTATCCGCAGGTTTCGCAGGCCGTCGCCGCGGCGATCGTCTCCGTGCTGCTCGGGCGCGCGACCCCCGCCGACGCCATGCGCGACTGCGCCTCCGCGGCCAACGCCGCCCTCATCATCCCCCGTTAGGACCCCGCCCATGTCCGTACATCCCGGCCCGATCACAGTCGCTCCGGCCGCCAAGACCCGCCGCCGCCGCGAAACCGCCGCCGCCTGGGCCTACCTGAGCCCCTCGGTCGTCGTCATCATCGGCCTCGGGCTGGTGCCCGTGGTGTGGTCGCTCGTCCTGTCGTTCCGGGCCGACGACTTGGTCACCCCCTCCCGGTTCGTCGGCGTCGACAACTACGCGGCGCTCGCACAGGACCCGCACTTCGGCCAAGCGGTCGGCAACACGCTGCTGTACACGGCGTTATACGTTCCGCTGAGCATCGTGCTCGGCCTCGCGCTGGCGCTCGCGCTCAACCGGCGAGTGCGCTTCATCGGCGTGTACCGGACGTTGATGTTCGTTCCGTTCGTGCTCTCGGCCACCGCACAGGGCGTCCTGTTCTCGTTCATCCTCGACCCGGAGTTCGGCGTCGCCAACTCGCTGCTGCACCGGATCGGCCTGAGCCCGCAAGGGTTTCTCACCGACCCGGCGCAGGCGTTGCTGGTCCTGGTCGCCATCACGCTGTGGAGCGGCACCGGGTTCTGCATGGTCGTCTTCCTGGCCGCGCTCCAGGACGTGCCGCCGTCGCTGATCGAAGCCGCCCGTTTGGACGGAGCCGGCCCGTTCCGCATCCTGCGGCACGTCACTCTGCCCGCGGTGCTCCCGGTGACCACGTTCCTGACGCTGTGGCAGCTGATCCAATCGCTGCAGGTGTTCGATCTGACTTACGTCACCACGAAGGGCGGGCCGCTCGGCTCGACCACGGTGATCGTCTACTTCATCTGGCAGCAGGCGTTCCAGAATTTCACCGCCGGATACGGCGCCGCCGCGGCCTACGTGCTCGCCGTCGTGCTGCTGGCGCTCGGGCTGGGCGTCCGGTTGCTGCGCCGCACCAAGGAGGTTCGATGACGACGCGCGCCCACGTCGCCCCGGTTTCCGCCGCCCGGCTGCCCGAGGTGGCACGCCAGCCCCGGCGCTGGCGGCTGCCGTTCAGCCCGTGGCATCTGCTGCTGGCCCCGCTGGCGTTGCTGTTCGCCGCGCCGCTGGTGTGGCTGCTGCTCAGCTCGGTGATGAGCAACGCGGAGATCAACCGGTTCCCGCCGTCGCTGTGGCCGTCCGGGATCGATTTCTCCGGCTACCGGTACGTGCTGGAGAACGCGCTGTTCCTGCGCTGGTTCACCAACTCGCTCATCGTGTCGGTCGTGACCGTGGCGGCCAACCTCGTCTTCGGCTCGCTCGGCGGCTACGCGTTCGCGCGCATGCGGTTCCGCGGTTCGAAGGCGATGCTCGGGCTGATGATGGCGACCATGGCGGTGCCGTTCCAGCTCACCATGATCCCGACGTTCCTGGTGATGAAGAAGCTCGGCCTCATCGACTCGCTCGGCGCGCTGATCGTCCCGTCGCTGGTCACGCCGTTCGCGGTGTTCCTGCTGCGGCAGTTCTTCCTGTCGCTGCCGCGTGAACTCGAAGAAGCGGCGTGGATCGACGGCTGCTCGCGGCTGCGGGTGCTGATCCGGATCGTGCTCCCGCTGTCCCGGCCCGCGCTGAGCACCGTCGCCGTGCTGACCTTCCTCAGCACCTGGAACGACCTGACCTGGCCGTTGATCGCGATCAACCACGACACCCAGTACACGCTCCAGCTCGGCCTGACCACCTTCCAGGGACAGCACCACACCAACTGGGCCGCGGTGATGGCCGGGAACGTCATCACCGTGCTGCCGGTGCTGCTGGCCTTCCTCGGCGCGCAGAAGACGTTCATCCAGTCCATCACCTCCAGCGGCCTCAAAGGCTGACGAGTCGTCCAGAGGAACCACGCATGCCGCACCGCTTCGACCTGCTCGTGCTCGGCGACGTCAACCCCGACGTCGTCCTCGGTCCGCTGACCGAAGACCTCGACTTCCGGCAACGGGAGCACCTCGTCGGCCACGGCTGCATCACGCTCGGCGGGTCCGCCGCGATCACCGCCGCCGGTGCCGCCCGGCTCGGGCTGAAAGTCGCCTTCGCCGGGCGGATCGGCGACGACGCCGCCGGCCGCTTCGTCCGCGACCTCCTCGACGGCCGCGGCGTCGACACCCAAGCCCTCACGGTGGATCCGACGCTGCCGACCCCGCTCACCGCGATCCTGACCCGCGGCGGCGGCCGGGCGATCGTCACCAGCTCCGGAGTGCTGGACGCGGTGTCGGCCGCGGACGTCCCCGCTGAGCTGCTCGCGAACGCGCGACACGTCCACGCCTCGTCGTACTTCCTGCTGCCCAAGCTGGCCGCCGGGCTGCCGGAACTGTTCCGTACCGCACGGGCGCACGGCGCGACCACGTCGCTGGACACCAACGACGACCCAGCGCGGCAGTGGGATCCCAGCGGCATCAAGCTGGTACTTCAGGAGACCGGCTTCCTCCTGCCCAATGCCGCCGAAGCGCTGCAACTGTCCGGAGAATCCAGCCTGCTCGACGCTGCGGCGCACCTCGCCGCACAAGGCCCGACCGTCGTCGTCAAGAACGGTGCCGACGGCGCTCTCGCGCACCACCGCGGCGAAACCGTGACGGTTCCCGCGTCCCCGATCTCCCCGCTCGACACCGTCGGCGCCGGGGACAGCTTCAACGCCGCGTTCCTGGCCGCGACGCTGCGCGGGCTGCCGCTCCGCGACGCGCTGCGGGCCGGGGTCGCCGGCGGCGGCCGGTCGACGCTCGCGCGCGGCGGGATCGACGGCCAACCCACTTGGAACGAACTCGATCTCACCGAAACGGAAAGCGCATGACCACCAAGATCACCTTCGTCGGCGCCGGCAGCGTCGTGTTCACCCAGGGTCTGCTGGCGGACCTGTTCGCCTATCCCGAATTGGCCGAGGTGCACGTCGCGCTGCACGACATCGACCCGGAACGCCTGCGGATCGCGCACGCGGCGGCCGGCCGCATCGCCGAAGCCCGCGGCGCCAAGCCCGTCCTCACCGCGCACCTCGACCGTCGCGAGGCCCTTGACGGGGCGGACTTCGTCGTCAACATGGTCCAAATCGGAATGGGCGAAGCCACCCGCGTCGACTTCGACATTCCCGCGCGCTTCGGCGTGCAGCAGACCATCGGCGACACGCTCGGCGTCGGCGGGATCTTCCGGGCCCTGCGCACGTTCCCGTTCCTGCGCGAACTCGGCGAGGACATCGCGCAGGTGTGCCCGCGGGCGTGGCTGCTGAACTACACGAACCCGATGGCGATGAACGTGCAGTACCTCTCCGAAACGCTCGGCCCGGACCGCGTGGCCGGCCTGTGCCATTCGGTGTACTGGACCGTGCACGACCTGGCCAAACTGCTGGAAGTGCCGCTGCCCGAGGTGACCTACCACGCCGCGGGCATCAACCACCAGGCGTGGATCCTGCGGCTGGAGCACCAGGGCGCCGATCTGTACCCGCGGCTCGCCGAACTCTCCGAGGACCCGCAGCTGCGGCGGCGCGTGCGGTTCGACATGTTCCGGCGGCTCGGCTACTACCCCACCGAAACCAGCGAGCATTCTTCGGAATACGTGCCCTGGTATCTCGGCCACGCCAGCGAAATCGAACGGCTGCGGCTGCCGATCGGCGCGTATCTGGACGTCGTGGCGGAGAACGAAGCCGAATACGAACGCACCCGCCAGGCGATCGAGCGCGACGAACCGCTCACCGTCGAGGGCACCAATGAATACGCGCCGCAAATCATCCACAGTGTCGTCACCGGGACGCCGCGCACCGTTTACGGCAACGTGCTCAACCGCGGGCTGATCCCGAATCTCCCCGCGACCGGAGCCGTCGAAGTGCCGTGCCTCGCCGATGCCACCGGCATCCGCCCCACGCGCGTCGACGCGCTTCCGCCGCAGCTGGCCGCGCTCAACCGCACTTACCTGAGCACCACCGAACTCGTGGTGCGCGCGGCGGTCGAGGACGATCCCCGGCACATCCGCCACGCCGCGATGACCGACCCCGCGACGGCGGCGGCGCTTCCGGTCGAACGCATCTGGGAACTGTGCGACGAAATGGTGCTCGCGCACGGCGACGCGCTTCAGCCGGGATTGCGGAAAACACTGGGCAGCTCGTGAGTCTTGACGGCGCGGCGCGGTGATCCGCTAAACTTCTGGCGCCTGCCGGACGGGCAGGCGCCAGAAGTACGCCCAGCCGGTAATGCGGATCTCCCCGCGAGCCCGGACCCAGTCGCCAGGATGTCTTCGGAACCTCCGAGGCGGGGCCGTACTCACCATCGCTGGAGTCACCAGATGCATTCGCTTCCTGGTCGGATTTCTCGCGCGACCGCGGCGGCCGCCGTGCTGATCGGCAGTTCGGCGTGCGCGCTCGGGGCCGCCGGCCCGGCGGAAAGCGCCCCGCTGCCCGCCCCGCACAGCCAAGTCGCCCTGCCCGCCCCGCACGCCGGGTTCGACTACCAGATCGGCGGCCCCTACCAGCCGCCGGCGGGCGTCCAGGTCGTCAGCCGCGACCACGGCGCCCCGGCCGCCGCCGGGGTGTACAACATCTGCTACGTCAACGCTTTCCAGGCCCAGCCCGGAGCCGAGGGCGAATGGGGCGACCTGGTCCTGCGCGACGCCAACGGCGACGTCGTCCTGGATCCCGACTGGAACGAGGCGCTGCTCGACCTGCGCACCGCGGACAAGCGGAGCCGGATCGCGGACAAGGTCGGCGGCTGGATCGACGAGTGCGCGGGCAAGGGCTACCAGGCGATCGAGCCGGACAACTACGACAGCTTCACCCGGTCCCAGGGCCTGCTCAGCGCACGGAACGCCCAGGACCTCGTCAAGCTGCTTTCCCAGCGCGCACACGGGAAAGGCCTCGCGATCGCCCAGAAGAACACTTCGGAACTCTCCTCGTCGCGGGTCGGCAACGGGCTCGACTTCGCCGTCGCCGAGGAATGCGGCGAGCAGGACAACTGCGCGGAATACACCCAGTATTTCGGCGACCGCGTGATCGTCATCGAATACACCCCGGACGGCTTGCGCAACGCTTGCGCCAAATGGGGCGCCACCCTCAGCGTCGTGCAGCGGGACCGGGACGTCACGCCGCAGGGCGAATCCGGCTACGTCCGCGCGACCTGCTGAGACTTCCGTCATCCTGCCAGCACCGCCGCGCGGATGCTGGCAGGGTGGCGGAATGGACGACGAGTACCCGTTCGACAACGCGAGCGCCCCGGCGAGCGACCGGATGTCCGCGCTGGAAGCCAGCTACGACACGACGACTTTCCGGCACCTGGCCGAACTCGGCGTCGGCGCGGGATGGTCCTGCTGGGAACTCGGCGCGGGCGGCGGATCGGTCGCCCGGCGGCTGGCCGAGCAGGTCGGACCGGACGGGCACGTGCTGGCCACCGACCTCGACACGCGCCTGCTCGCCGACCTGCCCGCGAACGCCTCGGCGGTGCGCCACGACGTCCGCGCGGAGCCGGTGCCGGACCGGGAATTCGACCTGATCCACGCCCGCCTGGTGCTGATCCACTTCCCGGAGCGAGACGAACTGGTGGCGAAACTCGCCGGCGCGCTCGCCCCCGGCGGCTGGCTGGTCCTCGAAGAAATCGAGCCGCGCGGGCAAACCGTGCTGGAGACGCCCGACGAGGCAAGCGCGACGATTTTCCGTTCCGTGCAAGGCCGGATCCTGGACCTGCTCGAACGGGCGGGCAGCGACGTCGAATGGGCCGGGCAGTTGCCGGAGGTGCTCGCCGGAGCCGGATTGCGCGAGGTCGGCAGCGCGCGGAGCACGACCCGGTGGCCGGGCGGCGGGCCGGAAATCCGGTTGCTGGCCGCGAATTCGGTGGAACTGGCCGAAAAGCTGACCGCGGACGGCGTGCCGCCGGAGGAGATCGAGCAGTTCCGCCGGGTGCTCGCCGATCCGCGGTTCACCGTGTCCTCCTATCCCCTCGTGTCGGGGTGGGGACGCCGTTAACGGCGGCGAGAGATCGCCACGCCGGCCAGGCAGAGCACGCCGCCGACGAGTCCGTACGCGGTCGGGGTTTCCGCGAGCAACAGCCAGGAAAGCAGCACGGCCACCGCGGGCACGGCGTAGGTCACCATCGTCAACCGGCCCGCGTCCGTGCGGCGGAGCGCGTACGCCCACGCCGTGAAGCCGACCGCGGTGGGGAACACTCCCAAGTAGACGCTGCCGAGCACCGCCCCGGTGGGGGCCACCTGCAGTTCGCTGACCAGCTGCGGTGTCCACGGCAGCAGGACCACAGTGCCGACGACGCAGCCGAGCCAGATCGCGGTCAGCCCGTCGACATGGCGCAAGGTGATTTTCTGGACCATGACGCCAGCGGCGTAAAGCACCGCGGCCAGCAAGCACAACAGCACGCCAGCCCAGTCGTTGCTCCCGGTGGCTCCGGTCGCGATCAGCGCGGCCCCGCCCAGCGCGACGAGCGAGCCGACGACGAGCGAGCGCGAGAAGCCCTCGCCGAGGAACTTCCCGGCCGCGACGGCGACCATCAGCGGCGCGAGGTTCACCAGCAACGCCGCGGTCCCGGCGTCGACGTGCCGCTCCCCCGCGTTGAGGACGACGGTGTACGCGGCCAGCCACAGCACGGCGTATGCCGCGACCAGCAGGAACGCCTTGCGCGACAGCCGGATCCGGACCGCGCCCTTGGCCACGGCGAACACGGTGAGCGTGACGGCCGCGACGGCGAGCCGCAGCAACGCCAGCGGCGCCGGGGACAGCGCGTGCCCAACGCTGCGGATAGCGACGAACGACGAGGCCCACAGCACGACGGCAAGCCCCGCGGCGGCCGCGATCTTGCCGAAGTCGGTCTTGCGGGCGGGCGGGGCGGTTTCCACGAGATCGGTCACCTGGCCATCGTCGCCTCGGTCAGCTGTACAGCACAAGCGATGAGTTCTGTACCTCCGTTAAGGAGTGCTGTACATTCGCCGTATGCTGGACATTCCCCGGCTCCGCGTGCTGCGCGCAGTCGTCGCGTCAGGGTCGATCCGCGCGAGCGCCGCAGCGCTCGGCTACACGCCGTCCGCGGTGAGCCAGCAAATCACCACGCTGCAACGGGAGACCGGGCTGCAGCTGTTCGAACGGTCCGGCCGTGGCATCGAGCCCACCGAGGCCGGGCGCACGCTCGCCGCCGAGGCCGAGGCGCTCTTCGAGGCGTTCAGCCGGGTGGAGCAGGTGGCGAGCGAGCTGCGCGCCGGACGCGTCGGCCGCCTGTCGATCGGCTACTTCGGCTCGGCAGGCTCGACCTGGCTGGCCCCGACGGTCGCCGCGCTGCGCACCGAATTCCCCGGCCTGCGCCTGGACCTGATGCTGACCGAATTCACGCAGGGCGACCCGGACATCGACATCTTCGTGGAGGAAACCGGGGCCGAGCACCCCGGGTCGGTCGTCGTGCACCGGCTGGCCGAGGACCCCTACCTGGCGGTCGTCCGCCTCGACGACCCGCTCGCCGGGCTGCCGGAAGTGCCGCTGGCCGCGCTCGCCGAACGGCATTGGGTCGACAACGACCTGCGCGAAGGCCCGTGCCGTCAGGTGCTGCTCAACGCCTGCACACAGGCCGGTTTCTCGCCGAGTTTCGTCGTCGAGACGCACGACTACCGGACCGCGATGTCTTTCGTGGCAACGGGAATCGGGTTGACGGTGGTGCCGGAACTGGGCATCGGCGAACTGCCGGACGGTCTCGCCACGGTGGCGTTGGCCTCTCCCGCGCCGGTCCGGCACCTCAGCCTGGCGGTGAAGAAGCCGATCGCGGAGCACCCGGCCGCCCGGCGCGCGGTGGAGCTGCTGGAAAGCCTGGTGTGCTCGGGGAAGGCACTGGCCGGGTGAGCATCGCCCTCCCGGCCTCGGGGACTGCCGTGAGGGACTCAGAGTCCGTGCGGGTCCCCCCTCACGGACAGCCAACCGGGGGCCCGGGGTCGCCGAAGTGGTGCCCGCGGCCTGGGAGTTGGGCTGGAAAAGCCGTGAAGGACTCCTTGAGGGAATCTGATTCCCTCAAGGAGTCCTTCACGGCACGGTGCCGGAGGCGGGAATCGGGCGGCCGGGCATTGTCCGGTAACGAATGCACCACATTCGCGACGCGAATGCGCCGCGCCGCCCCGAACGGACCAGTCCGCACCGGGTTCGCGCCGGACGACGGGCGGAAGCCGGCTCACCGGAACGGGTTGATGGCCCGCTGCCAATTTCACCGGCTCTTTCCGCGCCGACCTGGGCGGCCGACCGGAAACCGACTTCGTTACACCCCGATCGGGTAGGGATGACTCACGCGCAGTCCCCGGTTTAGCGACCCAAACCCGCGTCCGTCACCCTGACGAGGAGCGTCGAACCCCCGGGTTGGCGGATTGGCCGGGGCACCCCCCTCGTGCGGGAATGGTGTCACCGTCCGACATCGAAGTCGCCCGGTTTTCCTCGGGGAAAGGGAAGGGTTCGTTTTCATGGACGTCCGGTACGAGGCTTTTTGCTTCGCCGATCCGCTGTTCTTCGACGAACCGCGCGAATCGCCGGGCGCGGCAGGCGACCTGGCCGCGGGGCTGCCGCTGCCGGGACCCGAGTGGACGGACGAGACGCGCGGGATCTGGCGGTCGCTGCGCCCGGCGGGCCGGAAACTTCCCGCCCAGGGCTGGAAAATCCACGTCTCCGCAGGTCTGGACAACGCGGCCGGCGTACTGTCCCGCGTGCATCGGTACTGTGTGGAGCATCGGATCGCGTACAAGCATCTGCGCTCCCGGGCGACCCTGCTGAGCCGCAATTCGAAATACGCTCCGCGCGAAGGTAGCGGCAAGCTCGTCACGATTTACCCGCACTCCGAAGAGGCGCTCGCCGCGATACTGTCCGACCTTTCCGCCGAGCTGGAAGGCGAGCACGGCGCGTATATTCTGAGCGATCTCCGCTACCGCGAAGGCCCGCTTTACGTCCGGTACGGCGGATTCGCCGAACAGTGGACCGAACACGCCGGAACCCGGGTGCTGGCAATCCGCCATCCGGATGGCACGCTCGTGCCCGACCGCCGGGAACCGTCCTTTTCCGTCCCGGAATGGGTGCCGATTCCGTCCTGTCTGTCCGGCAGCCTGGCCGCGCGCAAGAACGGGGCCGCATTCCCGTACCGGGTGACCGGTTCCCTGCACTTTTCCAACGGCGGCGGCGTTTATCTGGCCGAGCGAGGGGCCGGCCGGAAGACCGTCGTGCTGAAGGAGGCCCGGCCGCACGCCGGGCTGGACCGGGAAGGCGCCGACGCGGTCGCCCGGCTGAACCACGAACGCGAGGTGCTCGAACGACTGGCGGACGTTCCGGGCATCCCGCGCGTGCACGAGCAGTTCACCGTGTGGGAGCACCATTATCTGGCGATGGAGCACCTGCCCGGCATCGCGCTGAGCAGCTGGCTCGCCCGGCACTACCCGCTCACCAGCGGCACGCGGGCCGAGGGCGGTCTCGCGGCCTACCGCGAACGCGCGCTGGCCGTGCTCGCCCAGGTCGAACGCATCGTCGCGGACATCCACCGGCACGGGATCGTGTTCGGCGACCTGCACGGGAAGAACATCCTGGTGGACGAGCACGACCGGGTGTCGCTGATCGACTTCGAACTGGCTGTCGAGGCCGATTCCGGCGACCGTCCGGGGCTGGGCGCCCCCGGTTTCCGCGCACCCGCCGACCGGCACGGTTTCGAGATCGACGAACATGCCCTCGCCGCGCTGCGGCTGTGGCTGTTCCTTCCGCTGGTGATGCTGCTGGAACTCGCGCCCGGCAAACTGCGCGGGCTCGCGGACTTCGCGCAGCAGCGGTTCGACCTGCCGGACGGGTACGCCGACGGTGTGGTCTCCGTGCTCGCCCCGCGCACCGCATCGCCCTCGACGCACACCGCGCTGGACGAGCCGCGGCCGGACTGGTCGCTGGTCCGCAAGCAGATCGCGGAAGCCATCCTCGCCGCTGCCACTCCGGAGCGTAGTGACCGGCTGTTCCCCGGCGACATCGAACAGTTCCGCTCCGGCGGCACGGGGTTCGGCGTCGGAGCCGCGGGCGTGCTGCACTCGCTGCACGTCGCCGGAGCCGGCCGTTATCCGGAATACGAAGAGTGGCTGCTGGCGGCCGTCCGGCGGCAACCGCCCTCGCGGCCCGGGTTCTTCGACGGCAGCCACGGCATCGCGTACGTCCTCGAGGAATTCGGCTACGCGGCAGAAGCCGACGAACTGCTCGCCGCGTCGCGGTCGCTGGTCGATCAAACCACCGACCACGGCCTGGAAAGCGGGCTCGCCGGAATCGGCCTCACCCGCCTGCACTTCGCGACGACCCGCGGCGACAACGAATTCGGCCGCCAAGCACTGGACGTCGCGCTCAAGCTCGCGAGCGCGTTCGAGACCGCAGACCCGCCCGGCCGCTTCGCCAGGGCCGGCCTGCTCAGCGGCTGGTCCGGGCCCGCGCTGCTGTTCCTGCGGCTGTACGAGCACACCGGCGAGCCGTCCTGGCTCACCCTTGCCGACCGGGTGCTGGCCCGCGACCTGGAGGAATGCGCTCCCGCGTCGGACGGATCGCTGCAGGTCCGCGACGGCGCCCTGCGCCTGCTCCCCTACGCCGCGATCGGCAGCGCCGGAATCCTGCTGGTCGCCGAACAGATCGCCCGGCGCCTGCCGGACTCCGCGGCCGCCGAGAGCCTGCCCGGGCTGCGCGCCGCCTGCCGCGGGGAGTTCGTGATCCACCCCGGCCTGCTCTACGGCCGGTGCGGGCTCGCCGCCGCGCTGTCCTTCGCCGACGAGCTCGACCGGGAAGCCATCGACCTGCATCTGGCGCGCTTGTCCTGGCACGGCGTCCCCTATCACGGCGGGCTGGCCTTCCCCGGCAACCAGCTGCTTCGCCTGTCGACCGACGTCAGCACCGGCAGCGCGGGGGTCCTCCGCACGCTCGCCGCACTACTGGACGGCGCGGAACCGCTGCCCTTCCTGGGCTCCGCACCGTCCCCGCACACCTCCGGCCGATGAGCGCCGGCGGACCCCGAGAGAAGGGAACACCCATGGAAAACGTCCTGGAACTGCAGGCGCTGGAGGCCCCGGAAGCCCTCGAAGGCCAGGGACTGGACCACCACGGCCACAGCCACTACAGCGCATGGTGCGGCGACAGCACGCTCAGCCTGCTTCTCTGCTACTGACCGCGCGGGCAGGGCGGGAACGGCGCAGGACAAGTGCGCCGTTCCCGCCCCGTTCATTCTGCCCCGCTTGGCGGCGGTGGTCGCGGCGAGGTCGAGGTCGCCGATCCGGCCAGAGTCCGGCGATGTCCGACCGCGAGGATGGGCCGCAGAGCGGGCACTCGGCGCATTCGCCGAGCGCGCCGGACCCGCGCCGCTCCGCCGCCGCGGTCCTCGTCAAGTCATTGACCTCCTCCGACGCCACGCTCGCCGCAGACGCCCGAGGAAAACGGCATCGCCCGTTGTTCTTCGGCCGCCCCCGGCTCACCGCAGCCGCTTCGCCGATCTCAGCCAACACCGCGCCTGCCGACCGCCATGCGAAGGGAGTGCCATGGCCGGACCCGCCGATCGCCTCCTGACCTCGACCGCGCTCCTGGACCGTCCCAGGCTCGCCGCGGTGATCGTCGCGTCGCTGCTCTCTGCCAGTGCCGGACTGTTGCTGCCCGGCGCCCTCGCCACCGCCACCGACGCGGTGCTCAGCGGCCGAAGCAGCACCGGCGCGGTGATCTGGCTGCTCGCCATCGGCGCCGCGGAGATCGCCGCGGACGCCGTCATGGTGGTCCTTCCCGCCCGCCTGACCAGCAACGCGAGCGCCTGGCTGCGCCGCCGCGTCACCGACCGTTTGCTCGCCTTGGGCACCAGCTCGCCGTTCGCCCCAGGCGACGCGGTCAGCCGAGTGTCCGGCGATTGCGCAGCGGCTGGCGGCGTCGCCGCGATCGTGGTGCAGCTGGTCGCGACCGGTCTCCTGTCCTCCGGCGCGGTAGTCCTGCTCGCGCTTCTGGACTGGCGGCTCGCACTCGTCTTCCTCGGCAGCCTCCCCTTCGCCTTGCTGCTCGCGCGGTCGCACCTGCGCGGAACGGCCAAGGATGTGCTTGCCTACCAACGGGTTTCCGGCGAACTGTCCGCCCGGCTGCTCGACGCCGTCGCCGGTCTGCGGACGATCGCCGCGTCCGGCACCGCCGACGCCGAAGCCGCCCGGGTGCTGCGTCCGCTGCCTCGGCTGAACCTCGCCGGCCAAGGCATGTGGCGCACGCAGGCGCGGATGGTGTGGCGAGCCGGTCTCTTGCTCCCCACGGTGGAAATCCTCACCCTCGCCGCCGCCGGTTTCGGTGTCCTGGACGGGCGGTTGAGCGCCGGGGACGTCCTCGCCGCCCTTGGGTACGTCGCGCTCGGACTCGGCCTGGTCACGCAAATCCCTCTGCTCACCACCCTTTCCCGGATCCGCTCGGCCGCGCTCCGGATCACCGAGGTCCTCGACGCCGAGCCCCCGCCTCGCGGCGCACTCGGACTGCTGCCCGGAAACGGCGCCCTGGAACTCCGCGGAGCCACCGTCCACGGGGCGCTCGCCGACGTCGACCTCACCATTCCCGGCGGCTGTTTCGCCGCAGTAGTAGGAAGTTCCGGCACGGGAAAGTCCACTATGGTCTCTTTGCTGGCCGGTCTTCGCCGCCCCGACGCCGGACAGGTGCTGCTCGACGGCCGCGACCTCGCCGTGCTGCGCCCGGACGAGCTTCGGGCCGTAGTCGGATACGCCTCGGCCGAGCCCGCGCTGCTCGGCGCCACTGTCGCCGATGCTGTCGCTTACGGTTCCTGGGCCAGCGTTCCGGCGGTCGACGAGGCTTGCCGGACCGCGCGCATTCACGACATCCTCGTGCGCTTGCCGCACGGTTACGACACTCCTCTTGCCGAAACTCCGTTGTCCGGCGGGGAAACCGCCCGGGTGGGCCTCGCGAGGGCGCTCGCGCGGAACCCGCGGGTGCTCCTGCTCGACGACGCCACCGCCAGCCTGGACACGGTCACCGAACGCGCCGTGACGGCGGAACTCGGCCGCCGGACCCGGGTGGTCGTGACGCACCGGGCCGCGATGGCCGCGCGGGCGGACGTGGTGGTGTGGCTGGCGGCGGGGCAGGTCCGGGCGGTCGGGCCGCATGCGCGGTTGTGGCAGATGCCGGGGTATCGCGCGGTGTTCACGGAGGAAACGTGAGCGGGAACGCGTTCGCCGGGCGCCGCGCCGAGGCGAGTTCGTGGCGTGGGCTCGCGGCGCAGCAAGCCCACGGACACAACCGCACCGTGCACGCGGAGGGACCATGAGCATCGGCCGCCTCTACTGGAACGCCCTGGCCGGGCAATGGCGCGGCGGGCTGGTTCTCCTGGCCTGCTCCGTCCTCGAAGGACTGCCCGCGTTCTTCTCCGGACGGCTCGTCGAACTGGCCGTCAACAGCGGGTTCGCGGCAGGCAAGCCCGGCATCGGCCTCGGCTGGCTCGGGGTATTCGGACTCGCCGCTCTCGCCGGCGCGTTCGGCTCGCGGCTGGTGTGGCGGCAACTGGGCAAAGTCGTCGAGCCGTTGCGCGACGCGCTGGTGACCGCCGTCGTGCGCGGGGTGCTGCACGATCCCGCGCCGCCGCGGAGCGGGCCGGACGCTCGCGGCGTCGCGCGGATCACCCAGCACGTCGAGGTCGTGCGCGATGCCACCGGCGGGCTTCTCGTCCAGGCGCGCGGCATGATCGTCACCACCGCGGCGGCGATTGCCGGGCTGGTGACCGTCGCGGGGTCGCTGGCGTTGCCGGTCGTGGTCCCGGTGGTGCTCGCGCTGGCCGGATTCGCCGCGCTGCTGCCCTCCCTGGCCCGGCGGCAACGCGCGCTCACGTTGGCCGACGAAGGCACCGCAGCCGCCACGGGCTCGATTTTCGCCGGGCTGCGCGACGTCGTCGCCTGCGGAGCCGAACCGGTCGCCGCGCTGGCCGCCGACCACGCGGTGGACCGTCAAGCCTCGGCCGCGGTGCGGGTCGCCAGGTCGGCCGCGCTGCGGTCGATGATCGTGGCGCTCGGCGGATTCGTCCCGCTGGTGCTCGCGCTCGCCCTCGCGCCGTCGATGGTCGCCCGCGGCGAACTGACCGCAGGGGCGGCGCTGGGCGCGCTCGTCTACCTGGCCACCACCTTGCAACCCGCACTGCGCGGACTGGCCGCCACCGCGTCCACGGTCGTCCTCCGCTTGCTCGTCGCCCTGCGCCGGCTCGCCGAAACCACCGCCCCGCCCGAACGCCGCCCAGCGACCGAAAGCCCCGCCGGACTCGGCCTCGCCGTGCGCGACCTGACCTTCCGCTGGGGCGCCGCCCCGGAACCGGTCGTCCACGGCCTGAACCTCGACCTGCGCCCCGGCGAACACCTCGCGGTGGTCGGCCCGAGCGGCATCGGGAAATCGACCCTCGCCGGTCTGCTCACCGGCCTGCTGCCACCGCACTCCGGCGAAGTCCGGCTGGGCGGCGTGCCCGTCAGCGAACTGGCCGACCGCCCCCGGCATCTGGTGCTGGTCCCGCAACAGGCTTACCTCTTCGCCGGAACCCTGCGCGAAAACCTGTCCCTGTTCCACCCCGAAGCCTCCGACCGCCGTCTCGCCGCAGCCGCGGAAGCCGTAGGCGCCGCCCCGCTGCTAGCCCGCCTCGGCGGCCTGGACGCCGAACTCGGCCCTGGCGCGGAGGGCATTTCCGCCGGAGAAGCCCAGCTCCTCGCACTGGCGAGGGCTTATGCCTCGCCGGCCGGAGTCGTCGTGCTGGACGAAGCAACGTCCACTTTGGACCCGGCGGCGGAGGTCCGCGCGGAACGCGCCTTCGCCGCCCGGGGAGGCACCCTGATAGTGATCGCACACCGCCTGTCCTCCGCGATCAGGGCGCACCGCGTGCTGCTGATGGACGGACCGGAGACGCTGCTGGGCCGGCACGAGGAACTTCTCGCTGCTTCGGCGCGGTACGCCGAGATGATGCGGGCTTGGCTGCCGGAGCGATCTCGCCTTGAAGCCAGCTGAACGGCCGGGACCGCCGCCTGCGAAGAGCCGGAGCGGCAAGCCATGCAGCTCCCGCTGTTCGCCGCCACCGCTCCGTCGGTGAGCGGGGCGTTCCCGGCCGTGTTCGCCTGCTCCGTCGCCGACCGAGCGATACTCCCTCTGGAAGCCCGCCGCAGCACGGATTCCGCCGCAGGTGAACGCCCCGCTCAGACCTTGCGCGGCACCGAGGCGATGAGGATCCTGCTGTTGCCGTGGCCGAGGTAGATGTCGACCTTGCTGAAGCCGCCGGACGGGCCGGGTTCGGTCCAGCCGAAGGTCTTGTAGTCGTTCAGCGCCGAGCGGGTCTGGACGTCGAACAGCGTGCCCGCCTGGCGGAACTCGAAGGTCACCGTGGTGCTTCCGGAACCGGCGTCGTCGCGGACGTAGCCGCTGACGCCGACCGAGCGGTTGTACCAGGTCAGCGTGCCCCCGGCGGCCCCGCCGATGATGTCGTCGCCGAAGTTCGACGTCGGGTAGCCTGCCGCGCTCGCGGCCCCCGCTCCGCCGAGGACGGCGACTGCGGACACGGCAAGGCTGACGGCGATGCGTTTCATGATTTTCCCCCAGAGAGTGGTCGATGCTGGGCGGAATCGTACTGTGCCGCGGCGTTCTATGCGGGATTATGCGGGAAATCCCGGATTGGCTCGATGACGGCTTGGCCCTCTCCGCTGACCGCGTTGGCCAGTGCCGCGGCGGAGACCGGGTCTGTGCCGCCGTCCTCGGCGCTGTCGATCGTCCGGCGGAGGAAGGCGTCGCCGGAGCCCCTCGTTGACAACTGGAGATCGTCTCCATATCTTCGCAAGTGGAGATTGTCTCCAGTTTTAGCCTCCGGCGAGGTGCGACAGTGAAAATCTTGATGTTCGGACGCGGCGTGATCGCGGCGATGTACGGCTGGGCCTTGGAGCGGGCGGGGCACGATGTCGAGTTCTATGTCCGCCCCGGTCGCGCGGCGGAGTACGGGGAGTCGATCGACCTCGATCTCCGCGACCTGCGGGGGCGGCGGGGCGCCGAGACTTGGCCGGTGCGCTACCGCGAGGAGCTGGAACCGGGCCATGAGTTCGATCTGATCGTGCTGAGCGTCCAGCACTATCGGCTCCCGGAGGCGGCGGCGTTTCTGGCGCCGCGCGCCGGGAAGGCGACGGTGCTGGTGTTCGGCAACATCTGGTCCGAGCCGCTGGCCGCGATCGGCGATCTGCCCGTCGAGCAAGTCGCGTGGGGCTTTCCCCAGGGCGGCGGCGGTTTCGGCGAGGACGGCGTGCTTCGCGGGATGTTGATGCCGCTCGCTGTGTTCGGGACCCTCGGCGAGCCTCCGACCGAACGCGAGCGGGTCGTACGGCAGGTGTTCCGCGACGCTGGGTTCCGGGTCCGGGAACGGCCTGACTTCCGGGGCTGGTTGTGGGTTCACTTCATCTCGGACGCGGGTCTGCACTCGCAGGGCGTGCGGGTGGGTTCGCTGAGCTCGCTGGCAAGGTCCCGGAGCGATCTGCGGGAGGCGTTGCTGGCTGGGCGCGAGCTTGTGCGGCTTCTCGAAGCCCGGGGCGTCGACGTGCGGCAGCATCGGGGCGCGTTGCTGCTGTTCCGGGCGCCGACCTGGCTGACGGTCCCGGTGCTGGGGTGGCTGCTGGCCCGCTTTCCCCCGGCGCGGGTGAATCTCGAGGCGCACTCCGATCCCGATGCCCGCGAGCCGCGCGAGATCTGCCGCGACGTCCTGGCCGAGGCCCGGCGGCTGGGCGTCACGGTGCCGCGATTAGAGGCGGCGGAGCCTTACTTCGGTCTGGAAAGGACGGAGTGAGCCGCCGGGTTTCGGCCGATGGCCGCGGATCGGTTGGCGGGCGGGCGAAGCGTTGCCAGATGGCGGATCGAAGGAATCGGGCTCTGGAAGTCAGCGCGTGCGACGGCTGATCGGCACGCCGGGCGGCGAGCATCCATCCGCGTCCGGAGCCTCGCCAGCCGTCGCCGAAAGCGCGCGATCCCTGCACCGTGCCGCTCCCCGAAGGGTTCAGGTGAATCCGTTGCCGGGCAAGGGGTTCTCGGTCATGCGGCGCGCCAGCACGCCCGTCGCCTCGATCCGGCAGACCCGGCGAACCCGTCCCGGCAAAGCGGGTTCAGACCACTCCGGCCGCGATCAGCTGTTCCCAGATCACCCCCTGGTCCACGACCTCGACGCCGAATTTCTCGGCCTTCGTGAGCTTGCTCGCGCCGACGTCGGCGCCGGTGATCAGCAGGTCCGTGCTTGCCGAGACGGAGGACGCGGTGGTCGCGCCTGCTGTCTCGCACAGGCGCTGGAAGGTGGGGCGGGGCACCTTCTCCCCGGATCGCGGGTCGCTGATCGCACCGGTCACCACTACGGTCTTGCCTTCCAGCGGCGCGCCTGCGACGACGGCGGGCGGGAGGTCTTCTTCCAGGACGTCCAGGGAAACTCCGCGTTCTCGCAGGCGTTCCAGTTCAGGGCGCAGCCGGGTGAGGTGTTCCACCAGCGAGGCGGCGACCTTCGGCCCGATGTCCTCTACTTCGACAAGACCGTCGACGCCCGCGTCGAGCACTGCTTCCAGCGAAGCGAATCCGGCGCGGCACAGGCGGGCGGCGGTGCCTTCCGACGCCATCGGGATCGCGAGCCCGATCAGTGCCCGGCGCAGGCCGACCTGGCGGCTGGCGTCGATCGATTCGATCATCCGCGTCGCCGAGACCTCGCCGATGCGGTCGAATTCCAGCAGGCGTTCCTTGGTCAGCCGGTAGAAGTCCGACGGGTGTTCCAGGATTCCGGCCTCGGCCAGCCGTTCGATCCACACGCCGCCGATCGCGTCGATGTCGGCGGCCGCCCGGGACGCCCAGTGGATCAGCCGGCGCACGGTCTGGGCCGGGCAGGAAACGTTGGTGCAGAACAATTCCCGGCTGTTGCCCTGTTCGGTGAGCGGCTGCTCGCACGACGGGCACGTCGACGGGGGCACGATCTCCCGCTCCGCCCCGGTGCGTTTCGACTCGTCGAGAACGCCCGCGACGAACGGGATGACGTCGCCCGCCCTGCGGACCAGCACAGTGTCGCCGATCTTGATGCCGCGGGCGCGGATCACCTCCTGGTTGGCCAGCGTCGCGCGGGTGACCGTGGTCCCGCCCACGAAGACCGGCTCCAGCCACGCGACCGGGGCGATCTTGCCGGTTTTGCCGACGTCCCAGACCACATCGGACAGTACGGTGGTCTTCTCCTCGGCGGCGAACTTGTACGCCAGTGCCCCGCGCGGCGAACTCGAACGGGTGCCTGCGGCGGCATACGCGGCGCGGTCGGCGAGCCGGAGGACGGCGCCGTCGATGTCGTAGTCCAGGTCGTTGCGCTGCTGCTCGATCGTGGTGATGACGGCTTGCGCGGAGGCCGCGTCGGCGCAACGGCGCATGTCCGCGGCGGTGAAGCCGAGCGCCAGCAGACCGCTGCCCAGGTCGGTTTCCGCACTGCCCGGTTCAGTGTCCAGGTCGAAGGCGAAAAAGCGCAGCCGACGCTCGGCGACCGCGGCTGGGTCTTTCGCGCGCAGCGTGCCCGCCGCGGCGTTGCGGGGGTTGATCAGCGGCTTGTCCGGGTGTGCGGTGTTGTAGGCGGCGAAGGTCGACCGCAGCATCACTGCCTCGCCGCGCACCTCGACCCGGCCTGGGGCGCTGACCTGGTGCGGAATGCCGTCGGTCAGGGCGCGCACGAGCATGGTCACGTCGTCGCCGGTGGTTCCGTCGCCGCGGGTGACCGCTCGCGCCAGGCGGCCGTCCTCGTACACCAGGGCCAGCGACAGGCCGTCGAGCTTGGGCATCACGACCACGGGCTGCCCGGGGAACCGGTCGAAGAAAGCCTCGACCTGCTCCGGCTTCGTCGCCTTCTCCAGCGACAGCATCGGCCGCGAATGCCGGATCGGCGCGTGCAGCACCGCGGGCCCGCCCACCTGGTCCAGCGGGTTCGGGTCCGGGGCCAGCTCCGGGCTCGCCTCGATCAACCCGCGCAGCTCGTCCTCGATCGCGTCGTACTCCGCGTCCGCCACCACCGGCGAACCCCGGTAGTACGCGTCGCGCAGCACTACGACCTGATCGGCCAGCTCCTGAATACGTTCCCGAACGTCCACGGACCGGAACGCTACCCGGCCCCACCGACAAAACCGGACTGCGACGCAAACCGGGCGGTCGCCGCGGGGCTGCCGATCGGGTGACCCCGCGGCTGCCGGGAAGGGGCGGCAGCCGAGCCCTGTGGGCCAGGAACGTTCTTCGCCGCACGGATCTTTCCGAATTTCTCCGGTTTCGAGAAAAAGCGAGGAAGTGTGCCCGGAGAATGCGGTTCCGGCGATAAAACCCGGAGGACGGCGACGCGTGATTCCGGACGGAATTCCGATGGCGCGTAAACCCGGGCGCGGCGTGCTGGAAGGCGCGTTTCTTCTGCCGGAGGAACTGGCGCGGAACGGCGAGGCCGGGCCTACCCAATTGGCGGCCGCCCACCGGCTGCTCGGCCAGCGTCGGCGTGCCAGCCGATTCCGGACGGGCGCTCCTCGGCTGCGGAATCCGACGAGATCTGCGCGATGCGTGCCGGTTGGGCGCTGCCTTCCAAGGCTGCGACGGAAATGGTTCTCGCCGCTTCCGGACCGCGCGCCGAGCCGCCCGAAAAATATTCCGGGCGGGAATGGGAAAAGCTGCTCGCCGACGCCCGGGACCGGGACGTGGCGTTCGATTACAGCGACGGGGTGCCGCCGTTGTGCGGCGTGGCCGTGCCGGCGCGGTCGGCCTCGGGCGAACTCGTCGCGGCGGTGCGTGCGCGGGCGCTGGACCAGCGGAAACGCCGTTGCCGGCGGAAGCGGTGCGGCGGGCCGCGAACCTGGCCAGCGCGAATCTCGCCCGGAGGCCCGCCTTGGGGCGGCCGGAGTTCCGGGGCCAGGCCTCGACGGCAGCGTCCGGTTCGGGCGGAAAAACCGTTCGGCTGACGCCGCCGGCAAAGACAAGACTGTTCTTTCTCCGGATCGGCGCGCACCCTCGATGCCATCGTTCACCCGACAGCGGGGAGTTCTGGGGTGCCGGCTGAAAACCAGGTCGAGCGGGAGCTTGCCCGCGAACAGGAGTACGTCACCAGCCTGTACGGCAGGCTCGACGCGTTGCGCGAGGAGGCGGCACGGGGGCGCGAAAGCGCGGATCCGGAGGTCGCGGCGCGCTGGCGAGCGGAGTCGGCCCGGCTGGCGGCTGTCGAGGACGGGCTGTGTTTCGGGCGGCTGGAGATGCGCGACGGGAGCCGGAGGTACATCGGCCGCTTGGGGTTGTTCGAGGACGGCGTGGACGAGCCGCTGCTGCTCGATTGGCGGGCGCCGGCGGCGCAGCCGTTCTACACCGCGACCATGGCGGAGGCGCTCGGGGTCCGGAGGCGGCGGCGGATCACGACCCGGGGACGGGTGGTTGCCGCGCTGGACGACGAGTTGTTCGATCCCGGTGCGGCGGACCCCGGAGTCCTCGTCGGGGAGGCGGCGTTGCTAGCCGCGCTCACGGCGGACCGGACCGGGCGGATGGGCGACATCGTCACGACGCTGCAGGCCGAACAGGACCGGATCGTGCGCGACGGGTATGCGGGAGTGCTGGTGGTGCAGGGCGGGCCGGGGACCGGGAAGACCGCGGTGGCGCTGCATCGGCTGGCATATCTGATGTACACGCGGCCGCGGTTGCGCACGCGAGGGGTTCTGGTGATCGGGCCCAGCGACATTTTTCTCGACTACATCGGGCAGGTGCTGCCCGGGTTGGGCGAACAGGCGGTGGTGACGGCGACGGTTGCCGGGTTGCGGCCGGGGGTCGAGATCAGGCGGGTGGATCCGGTCGAGGCAACCGAGGGCAAGGGGCGGGCGGAGGCGGCTGGCCGGATCGCAGCGGCGGTTTGGGGGCGGGTGGAAGTTGCCGCGGGTACGGGACAAGCGCGGTCTGCGAGGGCAGGCGGGGATCGGGCGGGCACCGCCGGAGTTGTCGCGGGCGAGAGGCGGGCGGAGGCAGCCGAGCAGGCCACGGCGGCGATCCGGCCCGAGGCGGTCGAGGTGGTGTTCGAACAGCAGGTCCTGCGGCTAGAGCCAGCCGAGTGGCGGGGCGCGATCGAGTTCGCCGTCCGCAAAGGACTGCCCTATCAGCAGGCCCGGCTGGTGTTTCAGCAGCGCATGACAGAGCTTCTCGCACAGCAGTTGGCCGACCGCCTGGAGAACGTCGTCTTCACCGAGACCGGCGAGGCCCTCGACGGCGGCACTGCGGACGGGCGGCTCAGTGCGGCGGACCTGCGCGCGCTGGAGGCGGCGGGAGTGGTGCTCGGGCCGGAACAGGACGACGGGCCGCGGCGGTTGCTGGATGAGGCTGACGTGGCTGACCTGCGTAAAGCGTTGCTCGCCGACGTCGCGGTGGGCAGGGTGCTGGACGGGTTATGGCCGTCGCTGACTGCCGAGGCGGTCGTGGCCGAGGTGTTCGGCAGCACACCGTGGAGTGCGGCGGACATTCCGTTGCTGGACGAAGCGGCCGCGGTGCTCGGCGAGTCCGCCCCGGCGTTCGGGCATGTGGTGGTCGACGAGGCGCAGGAGTTGTCGGCGATGGCGTGGCGGATGGTGCTGCGCCGCTGTCCTGGCAAGTCGATGACTGTGGTCGGCGACCTCGCCCAGACCAGCGATCCGGCCGGAGCGGCGTCGTGGGAGGAGGTGTTGCGGCCGCACGTGGCGGATCGCTGGCGGGTGGCGGAGCTGAGCGTCAATTACCGGACGCCCGCGGAGATCATGGCGGTCGCGAGCGAGTTGTCGGCCGCACCGCATCCGCGGTCGGTGCGGAAGGCTGGGGAATCGCCGTGGCGGGTGCGGAGCACGGTTGCGGAGCTGGAGCGGATCGTCCGCGGGGTTGCGGAGGAGCACAACGGCGGGCAGTTCGCGGTCATCGCGCCGCCGGGGCGTCTCGCGTCGTTGCGGGAGGAAAGCGCGATCACGGTGCTGACGCCCGCGGAGGCCAAGGGGCTGGAATTCGATTCGGTGCTGATCGTCGATCCGGCCCGGATCCTCGAGGCTCCGCGGGGGCGCAACGACCTCTACGTCGCGATGACGCGCGCGACCCGGCGGTTGGGGATCGTCCATCTTGGACCGGCACCGGACGAGCTGGCCCAGGTGAAGGAGGTCAGGTTTCGAGGTCCGTGAGCGCACGGGCCAGTCGTTTGACCATGGACCGCCCGGCGTCGACCTGGAGGCGGGCGAATTCGTAGCCAAGGACGCCTTCGCCCGCGACGCCGATCTGGCCCCGGAGCGCTTGGGCCACGCCGGAGTTCAGTTCAGGCTCCGAGACCCAGGCGAGCTGGTCCAGCGTCCACGACTGCAACGGCTTTCCGGGGGCGGCCCGGACGATGCCCCCGACGGTGAACAGGGCTACGCGGTGCGAGGTGAGCGAGAAGACGAACCGGCCGGGCGTCGAGATCGGCACTTGAGGGGCTTCGGTCTGGCCGCGGCGCGCGGCGAGCGCCATCCCGGCCGCGCCCGCGAGCCCGGCGATGCCTGCCGCGCCGGCGACCATCGTCTTGCGCACGCCTCCGGTGCGGAACGCGACCAGTGCGTCCACGACGCGCTCCCCCGGCACGAACTCTCCGGCGAGACGGCTCTCGACCTTTTCCCGCAATGTCACGATCTGCGGCCTTCCTGGCTCGTCAATACGGTCCGCTGTCGATCACGACCTGGCGGTTTCCGGAGGTTATGCGCGCCGGTACGCCGATGGTGACGGGATTTTCTCCGACAGGCCCGTGCAGCGCGCCAGGGCGCCTTTTCGTTGCGGGAAAGCGAATCGGCGGACTGGCCTCGGCGAGGTCGGCGCGGACGAGGCCGATCCCGTCCGCCGGTTCGGCGGCGACGCCTCCCGGCCTTTTAAGGAACGATTGTTCTTGACTGATCGTTCCTCAAAAGGCTACCGTCGTCGCATGGGCAGGCAACGGGCGTTCGACGAGGACGAGGTGGTGCGCGCCGCCGCGAGGTTGTTCGGCGGGCGCGCATACGACGGGGTGTCGGTCGACGACCTCGTCACCCACCTCGGCGTGCACCGCAACAGCTTGTACAAGACGTTCGGCAGCAAACGCGGCCTCTACCTGATCGCCTTGCGCCGGCACGTCGCGGACGACGTCCAGCCCTTGGCCGAAGCGCTCGCCGCGGCGAAAGACGCCGATGCCGCGCTGCGCCTGGTCGCCTCGGCCGACCTCGGCTTGCTGCTGCTCGCCGCGGTCGAACGGGCACCGTCCGACGAGGAGGTCGCCACCGAGGTCTCCGCGGCGCTGGCCTCGCTCGACCAGGCGATCGGCGACGCGCTCGGCGTCTCCCCCGCCCTGGCCGAAGCCCTCGCCGCTGCCGCACTGGGACTCCGGCTGCGCGGCAACCCCGAAGAGGCGCGCACCGCGCTGACCCGACGGCTCGATCCGCTTGACTGACAAGGAAGAACACACATGGCACTGGTCCACATCGACGGCGACGATCTCGTTGTCGTGATCGAAGGTCTCGACAAGCTCTGGGCCTTCAAGAGCAGCCTGACCATCCCGCTGGCCAATGTCCGGGGCGCGACCGCGGACCCCGGAATGGCCGCCGAGCCCAAGGGGATTCGCGCGCCGGGCGCCCACGTGCCCGGCGTGATCACGGCGGGCACGTTCCATCTCGACGGGGAAAAGGTGTTCTGGGACGTCAAGGACGCGTCGAAGGCCGTCGTCATCGAGCTCGCCGACGAGCGTTACGCCCGCTTGGTGGTCCAGGTTGACGATCCCCGCGAGACTGTCGCGCTGATCGAGAAGGGCCTGCGCTGACAATGCTCCCCCACCTCGCCGCGGCCGTGCTGTCCTTGACCAGCGTCACCGCGGCTCCCTGCCTTGTGCCCGCCGCCGACCGCGAAATCGTCTTCACCGCCGAGGGCGCCTCGACCTACGGCACCCTGCACGTTCCCGCGCACCGCGCCGGGCAACGGCTGCCCGCGGCCCTGCTGCTGCCCGGAAGCGGCCCCACCGATCGCGACGGCAACCAGCCGCACGCGTCGCCGAACACCCTGACGCACGTCGCCGCCGCACTGGGCGAAGACCGGGTCGTCACGCTGCGGTTCGACAAGTACGGCACCGGCCGCACCGGGCTCGGCGCCTATCAGGACCACCCGGAGAGACTCGACTACCCGGCGTTCGTCCGTCAGGCGAGAGCCGCCTACGCGTCGTTGCGCGACCAGCCGGAGACAGACCGGCACGCGCTGACAGTCGTCGGGCACAGCGAGGGTGCGCTGACCGCCCTGCTGCTCGGCGCCGAAGTGCGGCCGCGCGGCCTGGCCCTGCTGCAACCCCAGGCGATCCGCCTGCTGGACCTGGTCGCGCTGCAACTGCATGCCCAGATCGCCGAGGCGGCCCGGCAAGGCCAGCTGACCCCGGAACAGCAGCGGGCGATCGACACGGCGATCGACGCCGCCGTCGCCGCCCTGCGCGAACACCGGCCGGTCGACGCCGCCGGACTGCCGCCCGCCGTCGCGCATCTCTTCGCCGGTTTTCAAGGACCGAACAGCCGATTCGTGGACAGCGACGACGCCGTGTACCCGCCGGACGCCGCCGCGGCGCTGCGGCCGGGGACCCGGGTGCTGCTGACCTGCGGCACGAACGACGCTCAAGTCCCCTGCGCGACAACGGATGCCCTGACTGCCGCACTGCGGCGCGCGCAGGCCGGCGGACCGGGCCGGGTGCGGCTTCCCGGGGTGGATCACCTGCTGCACGACGCCGGCCACCCGGACACTCCGGCCCCGGCGGTGCTCGACGCGCTGCACCGGTTCGCGGGACGTTGAGCCGACCGGCCGCGGCGGGCCGGCGTTCGACAGCGCCAGTCCTCGCGCTGGGTCAATGCCGAGAAATACGGCGATCACGGCGTGGTCGTGATCGAACCGGGCGAGCAGTTCCGCGGCGGCGGAGACGGCGTGGCGGGTGCGCGTGGAGACGAGCTTGGCCGAGCCCCGGTGTCGCTCCGGCAAGGTGGCGAATGAGGCGGGCGACGAGAGTCCGGGCCGCCGCCCAGCGCAGGAGCACCGGGGCGCCGGACGGTTCGGACGCCGCGCGCGGCATCGGCCGGAGCGGTCCGGAGCACCTGGGTACGGCCTAGCCCCAAGCGCGGAATCAGTTCTGCCGGGCGGCCTGGGCGCGTTCACGGGCTTCGAGGATTTCCGGGACGTGGCTTTCGGCCCATTCGCGGACGGCGCGCAACGGCACCAGCAGCGAGCGGCCGAGGTCGGTGAGCCCGTACTCGACGCGCGGCGGCTGTTCCGCGTACTCGACGCGGGCGAGCAGGCCGTCCTCCTCCATCGCGCGGAGCGTTTCAGTCAGCACCTTCGGGGTGACGCCCTGGATCCGGTCCACCAGCGCGGTGAAGCGCATCGGCCCGTCCTCCAGCGCGTTGACCACGAAGACCGTCCACCGCGCCCCGATCCGGTGCAGCACCACCCGGGACGGGCAACGGGCGGACATGACGTTGTAGCCCACGGCGATTCCTCCGGTTCCGGTTACGTTGAAGTACCTGGTTACTTTTCCATAGCCTACTTCGGCCACGGCGAACCGACGGAACGGAGAAGGACCATGGACAACCGGCTGGCCGGACAAACGGTGCTGGTGCTGGGCGGACGGCATCTGGGCACGGCGATCGCCGAGGCCGCGACCGCGGCGGGCGCGAAGGTGCACGTCGCGTCCCATCGGCCCGGCGGGCTGCGCATCGACCTGCGCGACGAGGCGACCATCGCGGCCGCGGCGGCCGAGCTCGGACCGGTCGATCACGTCGTCAACACAGCGGCGGCGCCCCACGCGGCGCCGATCCGCGAACTCGACCGGGACAAGACCGTCGACGCCTTCGCGGCCAAGGTCATCGGCCCCTTGCTGCTCGCGAAGCACTTCACGATCCGCCGGTCGCTGCTGCTGTTCTCCGGGCAGGTCGGCTGGCGTCCGGCCCGCGGAAGCGTGGTGACGGGCGTGACCAACGGAGCGGCCGCCTTCGCCGCGCGACATCTCGCCGCCGAACTCGCGCCGGTCCGGGTCAACGCGTTGTCGCCGGGGATCATCGACTCCGGTGTCTGGGACGGCAAGCCGGAGGTCCTCGCGAACGCCGCGAAGCGAACCCTCGTCGGCCGTGCCGGCGCCGTCGCCGACGTGACCGACACGGTGCTGTGGATGCTGCGAGCCGAGTTCCTGACCGGCGAAACCATCCATCTGGAAGGCGGCAGGCCCTGAAACCGGTGCCGGCAGGAGAAAACCCTGCCGGCACCGGCACGTCACCGATGCTGCGCGAACGGAGCCAACGGGTTCCAGAGCCCATCGCACCGGTGCTGACGCGGGATCTCAGTGGTGAGCTGGCTGTCCCCCGCCGCGTTGAGGGACATGACGACCGGGTTGCGCTCGGTGAAGGGATCCCACTGCGGAGTGCCGTCCACGGTGGGGTTCCCGGTGCGCGCGAAGCCGGTCCACTGCGCCACCAGCTGGTCGGAGAGCACCTTCTGGTTGGGGTTGAGCTGGACTCCCGGCGGCGGCGTCAGCAGCATCCCCTCGGAGACGTGGTAGGCGCCGTTCGGTTTGGCCGGATCGAGGAAGAACGCGGGCGGCACGTCGGTGTCGTCCATTTCGTAGGCGTAAACCGGAATATGCCGGGAGAGCCGCTCGTCGTTCAGCAGCGCGGGGCAGACCGAGTTGGAGTCGGCCACGACGGTCCGGTAGGCGAGGAACGGCGCCGGGTTCGGGAATCGCTTCAGCGGATAGCTTTCGCTGACTTCCTTCGCGTGTTCGCCGTATTGCTGCGCCACCATTTTCCGGTAGTCCTCCGGGGTCGAGGCGGACGGCAGCTGGACCTCGTCGCGAGCCACGCCGTGCATCAGCGCGACCTTGTTGACCCGCCCCTTGGCGAATGCCTCGCCCGGCGACATCGGCAGCGTGGTCCCGTTCACGATCGGCGCGATCGTGCCGCTGTCCGGTTTCATCCCGTTGCCCGCCTGCTTCAGCAGCGTCGCCACGGGCACCTTGCGCAAGCACGCCCCGGCGTCCGACTCGCATCCCAGCGCTTTGGCGAACCGCGCGCCTGCCTGCTGGGCCTGCTCCTCGTCGGGCAGATCAGCCTTGCAGTCCTGCGCCTGCCACTGGATGTCGTTGCCCAGCAACGAGTTGTACTCGCCGTTCTGGGAAATGCCGCGCTGGAACAATCCCGCCGCGGTCGGCGAAGCGGTGTGGTCGCAGACGCTGGAACCGCCCGCGGACGCCCCGTAGATCGTGACGTTGTGCGGGTCTCCGCCGAACTTCGCGATGTTGCGCTGCACCCAGCGCAGCGCGGCCTGCTGGTCCTGCAGCCCGTAGTCGCCCGCGTGCTCGCCGTACGCCGAGTGCGCCAGGAAGCCGAAAATCCCGAGCCGGTAGTTGACCTCGACGCTGATCACGTGGCCCTCGGTCACGAGCCTGCCGGCGTTCTGCGCTTGCAGTATCAGGAATCCGCCGCCGTGCAGTTGCACCATGACCGGAAGCTTCTTAGACCCGGGATTGGCGGGCACGCGGACGTTCAGGTTCAGGCAGTCCTCGGTCTCCGATCCCGGGCCGAGACCGGCCAGTTGCGGGCACGCGTTGCCGGGCGCGGTCGCGGCGAACGGCTTCGTCCACTTCGCGGGCCGCCGCGGCGGGGCCCAGCGCAGATCGCCGACCGGCGGCGCGCCGAACCGGATCCCTTCCCACGAACGGACGTCCGGACCGGCGATCCCGCACACCGGGCCGTCGTCGGTGGTCACCGTCGTGTCCGGCGAGCACGCCGGCGGCGGCGCGGCCGCGGCCCGGCCGCCTGCCATCGACGCCGAACCGGCCAGCGAGGTCGCCACCAGCGCGACCGCCGCCAGCGCGACGCCTGCCTTCCCGTCAAGTCTCATCCGTCCTCCTTCGCTCCCGCCTCGCCGGGAGAGCCGGACGGACAGGCGCGGGACACGACGAGCGGCATCCACGCACCGGCCAGGCGGCCTGCCGGCATGGGCTCGACATCACCGATGGCCGTTTTCCCGGCCACCGCCACGAGAACGGCACGGACCGCGCGTTCCCGCCTGACTCCAGTCTGGGCTCGGCGGGACAAGGCACAACCTCCGTTCGGTCGCGCGGGAACTGTCAAATTCCCGGGCAGAATGGTCTTTGTCAGGGATCCGGATTCGGCCCGCCGGACAGAAGGCGGCGGCGCGGCGCGGGACTGCCCGGCGAATGCGGTGAATTCTTCGCGGGATCGGGAACGGAATCCGCGGAAAAATGCGGACGGAACGCGACGGCCGCCGGTGTTCTGTCCGATTCGGGCCTCCGGTCCTTCGAGCCGCTCTCCTCCGGCCCTGCCGGACGGGAACGGCGCGTACCTACCGTGGGCAGCACCTCGAAGACAAAGCCCGACCAACCGGGGTGTGCCGTGTCCGCTCGCGTCGAATGGCGTCTGCTCTGCAGCTGCGTGTTCCTGCTGTGCGCACTCAGCCCGGCGCTGCCCGTGCGACTGTTCGCCTTGGTGCTGGCGCTCGCGGCCGGAGCGGTTTCCGTGTGCGCGATCCGTCCCGGCAGCCTTTTCCGCAAACCGCAGCTGCGGCGAAGGCTGCTCGCCGCCGCCGCGGCCGGATTGCTGGGCATGCTCCTCGGCTGGCTCCTGCACGCGGGCGGGCTGGTCGCGGCTGCGGCCGGTGTCCTGATCGTGGTGCTGGCGATCAGCTGGACCGCGCGGTTCTCCGGGCAGCGCAGAGCTCTCGCCCGAAGCGGGCCGGGGTCAGCAGGATTGCCCGCCCGGCAAGCACCGCAACGGGTGTTCGCGGTCGCGGTTCCACTTCAGCGCCGCGTCGAGCTGCCTGCCGGAAAGCCGGGCGTGGCGGGCGAGTTCGGGCAGCGACGCCCGCCGCGCGGCCCGGCTCGCCTGGCACAGCAGGCCGAACCACCACTGCTCGTCGACCCAGTCGCGCCGGGCCTTCTCGACTAGCAGGGCCATGTGCTCGTCGCCGCACGCGTAGACGAGCCGCTGGCCGTGGCCGGCGGAATCGGCGGGATCGACGCGCGAGGAATCCGGGACGAGCGCGGTCTGCAGTTTCCCCGGCGGGATCTGCTCGCCGCAGCGATCGCACGTTCTCCTGCGCCGGGTATGGAAAACCGCTTCGGGGGACGTAAGCGACATCAGGCACTCCGGACGGTCGGCACGGGTTCCGTGTCGCAGATGTCAGAAAGCCGGGGGCCGGGGCACGCGGCATCTGCATTTGCCCGGAAGGCGTCCCTCCCGGGAAATCCCACAGTAACGGCGGCCCGGCGACCTTGCCAAGACGTCCTTCCGGGCAGTCCGCACGTCCCGCACCGCCGGGCGGTGCACGGAGCGGGGCCGTTACGGTCATTCCGGGTGGTTTCCCGGCTGCGGCGGGTGACGCCCGGCGCTCAGCTCGCGCCGCCGATCACCTGCTCCGGGCTCAGCGCGCTGCGCACGACCGCCTCGGCCACCTCGCTGAGCCGTGCGTTGTGCGCGCGGCTGTAGGCACGCAGCCGCTCGAACGCTACGTCCATTTCCAGCCCGCCGGCATGGGCCAGCACGCCCTTCGCCTGTTCGATGACGACCCGGCTGTTCAGCGCGTGCTGCAACTGCTCGGTCAGCAGCTCCCCGCGCCGGATCGCGCGTTCCTGGAGGATCCCGATAGTCGCGATGTCCGCCAGCGCCCTAGCCACGCTCAGCGCGGACCCGCCCACCGGGCTCTGCCCCTGCCGCCCGAACAGGTTCAGCGTGCCGATCACCTGCCTGCGCAACCGCAGCGGAAGCGCTTGCACCGAGCGGAATCCCGCCGCGGCCGCCTGCCGCGCGAACAGCGGCCATTGCCCGGAATCCGCGGCGATGTCCTCGATGTTCACCGATTCGCCGCTGCGGTAGGCGTCCAGGCACGGACCCTGCTCGGTCTGCAGCTGCAGCAGTTCCAGCATCCGGGTGCCCTCGTCCGACGACGCGACGACCTCCAGGCCGCCGCGCTGGTCGGCGAGCAGCAGCCCGGCAGCCGAGGCGCCGAGCAGTGTGACGCAGTATTTCGCGAGGCGGTGCAGCATGTCCGCCACGTCGTACTCGTCGACCAGCGTGTCGGCCATGTCCACGAACGCGCGCAACAGCTCGTTCTCGTTCGATGACCTGACCGCGCCGGCGAACCCGTCGCTCATCGGTCTCTCTCCCTCCCATTGGCGGGGTTCCTGCGTTCCGCCCGTGCGGAACCCGGCCGTCCGACAGCTTTCATGCCTCGATCTCCCTCGGGTGCAGCCGCCGGGCGACGAGGTCGCGCGCGACCTCGTCCAGCAGTCTCCCTCGGGCATACGCGTACGCCCGCAGCCGGGCAAGTGCCTGTTCCGCGGGAATCCCGAATTCCGCGATCACGATCCCGGTGGCCTGGTGCACCGCGGCCCGGTCCCGGACCAGCCTGCTGACGACGTTGTCGTCGGGCTCTTCTTCGACGCCCGCCGTCACCACGGTCAGCAACGCGCTGGCCACGAGGTCGGTCCCGTGCAGGATCGTCGCCAGCTCGTCCTCGGAAAGCCAGCCGGGCGCGCGCCGGTAGGTGTCCACCGAGCCGAGCTTGACCGCGCCGCGCCGCAGCGGAAACGCGAATATGCCGCCGATCCCGGCCATCCCGGCCTCGGTGGCGAACACCGGCCACGACGCGGGAAGGTTCCGCGACAGGTCCGGCGCCAGCACCGGCCGCCCGGTCTCGAACGCCTCGAAGGACGGGCCCTCGCCCAGGCTGAACTGCAGCGCGTCCAGCCGTTCGACCACCGGGTCGCTGGCCAGCACGAGCGTGCGCTGCGCGCCCTCGACGACCAGCGAAACCGCGGCTCCGTCGACGGGCATCAGCCCGATGATCCCTCGGCACAACGCCGCGAGCGGCACGGCGGCGTCGCGGCCCTCGCGCAGCGCGGCCAGCAGTTGGGAAAGCAAGGGCGACACCGCCTCAGCGAAATCCCCGACACCCGTCACTGCTCGTCCCACCCGCCTTCCCGAATCCGGAACCCAGCCGAGTTCCGCAGCAGCGTCGGACGGCTTTTCCACTTTACCTCCGACCCGGCCCGCCGCCGAAACCGCCTCGCCGGGCCAACCGGTTTCCCGCCGCGCCCGGCATCGTCCGCAATGGACAGTCGGGAAACTGGCCCTCCGCCAGGAATCCGGTGGTCCACAGTGGACTGCCAAGGGCTCCGGTCCGGCCGCGCGGAAACGGACGTCCGCCGGAGCGCCGGTGACCTCCGGCCCTAGCGCCGCCCGCGCACGGCGCCGCACGATCGGCCCGAGCGTCCGAACAGAAAGAAGCGGCTGGTACCCGCGACGGAATACGAAGGCGCGCAGAGGACTTCCGGCCCTTTTCCTCGCCCGGCCGGGCCTGCGACGGTGAACCCGGAACGGAGCTGACATGACCGAGACCCCGCAGCAGTGGACCCTGGCCGTCGCGTTCGACCGGACCGTGCACTACACCCGCGCCCGGGCCGTGCTGCGGACCGGCGACGGCGACGAATTCTCCGGCGTGGGCCTCGCGCACAGCGCGGCCGAGGGCCGCGGGCTCACGCACGTGGCCGGTTATCTCGCCGCAGGACGGGCGTTGTGCGACCTTTCGCAGGAATTGCTGGAGGCGGTCGTCATCGACGTCGACGCCGAAATGAACCAGCTCAGCGCGACGGTGCCCGCGAGCCGGACCGCCGCGGACCATCATCCGGACGCGCTGCGGGCCTGAACTTCCCGCTGGGCACATTTTCGCGCCAGCCTGCCGTCCCCGGATCAGCTCAGCGGCGCCGACCAGTCCAGCCGCACCCCGCCGCCCGGGCGCGTCCCGAGCGTGAACTCGCCTCCCACCGACTCCGCTCGTTCCCGCAGATTCCCCAGCCCGCTGGGCGAAACCCCCTCGGGCAGCCCGGTCCCGTCGTCGGTCACCGAAATCCGCACCACCTCGTCCCGGACCGCGACGGAAACCGAAAGCGCCGACGCTCCGGCGTGCCGGACGGCGTTGCTCACTGCTTCCCGCACCACGGCTTCCACGTGCTCGGCCAGC
>NZ_JACGZW010000012.1 GCF_014145675.1 Amycolatopsis dendrobii | reverse complement strand
GGCGTCGTGGTCATCGACTGCACCGAGATCGGGTGGTCGCTGCCGACTCCCACCGACCCCACCATCAGCTGGCGGGTCTTGCGACGCTCGGCGAGAACGGGCGGGGGCAGAGCGGGCATGCCCAATGCGACGGTCACTCGGACAGTCCTTTCTCGACAGTGCGGCGGCATGCCTCGACGATGGCATCCGCGGTGAGCCCCAGTGCGGTCAGCAGCCGGGTCCGTTTGGCGGGTTCGAGGAACTGCTGGGGAATCCCCAGCCCGGTCACCGGAACATCCGAACCGGCGTCCTGAAGTGCCTGTGCCAGCAGGGTTCCCGGCCCGCCCGCGCGACCGCAGTCCGCGGCCACCACGACCGCGCGATGCGCCCGCGCCAGCGCGACCAGGGCCTCGGGCACCGGCTGGATCCAGCGCGGATCCGCCACGGTCGCGCCGATGCCGAGCTCGGCCAGCCGCGCCCCGGCCTCCACCGCGGGCCCGGCGAGCGGGCCGATGCCGACCACCAGCACGTCCTCGCGGACGCCGCGGCTGAGCACGTCGACCGGCCCGTGCCGTTCGATCGCCTCGATGTCCGGACCCACCGCGCCCTTAGGGAACCGCACCACGGTCGGCGCGTCCGCCACCTCGATCGCCTCCCGCAGCTGGGTGCGCAGCTGCGCGGCGTCCCGGGGAGCGGCCACCCGGAGACCGGGAACCGCTTGCAGCAGCGTCAAATCCCACATGCCGTTGTGGCTCGCCCCGTCGTCGCCGGTCACCCCCGCGCGGTCCAGCACGAAGGTCGCGCCCGCGCCGTGCAGGGCGACGTCCATCAGCACCTGGTCGAAACAGCGGTTCAGGAACGTGGCGTACACCGCCACCACCGGATGCAGGCCGCCGTAAGCCAGCCCGGCCGCTGCCGCCGCCGCGTGCTGCTCGGCGATCCCGACGTCGAAGCACCGGCCGGGGTATTGCTCGGCGAAGGGAGCGAGCCCGGTCGGCCCCCGCATGGCGGCGGTGACGGCGACGACGTCCTCGCGCTCGTTGCCCACCTTGATCATTTCGTCGCTGAACACCGAGGTCCACGACGGGGGAGAGGCGGGAGCCGCCCCGGTGCCGGGATCGAACGGCCCGATCGCGTGGTGCCGGTCGACCGGGTCCTTTTCGGACGGTGCGTACCCGGCGCCCTTGCGGGTCACGCAATGCACCACCACCGGCCGGTTCCGGCCCCGGGCTTCCCGCAACGCGGTCTCCGTCGCGGCGATGTCGTGCCCGTCCACCGGGCCGAGATAGTCCATGCCCAGCGCGGAGAAAACGCCGCCGTCGCCGGGACCGCGCCGCAATGCCGCGAGATGACGGCCGAGCCCGCCGACGGTCGGGTCGTACGCGCGGCCGTTGTCGTTCAGCACCACCACGACCGGTCGCTGGGCGCCGGCGATGTTGTTCAGCGCTTCCCAGGCCATTCCGCCGGTCAACGCGCCGTCGCCGACCACGGCGACCACGGCGCGATCCGCGATGTGCCTTACCTCGTAAGCCCTGGCGAGACCGTCCGCCCAGGAAAGCGCGGCGGACGCGTGGGAATTCTCGATGACGTCGTGGCCGGATTCGCGGCGGCTCGGATAGCCGGACAGCCCGCCCTCGGCCCGCAGCCCGGCGAATCCGTCCTGACGGCCGGTGAGCATTTTGTGCACGTAGCACTGGTGCCCGACGTCCCACAGCAGCGTGTCGCACGGCGAATCGAAAACCCGGTGCAGGGCGAGCGTCAGTTCGACGACCCCGAGATTAGGCCCGAGATGCCCGCCGGTCCTGGCGACCGCGGAGACCAGGAACTCGCGGATTTCCCCGGCGAGCGCGCCGAGTTCCGTTCCGGACAGCCCGTCGAGATCGCGCGGTCCCCGAATTCTCTCCAGCAAAGCCATGCGTCGTCCTCCTCGAGACGACCGGCAACGTACGGCGCCGTCCCGGCGGGCGACAAGGCTCCGGAGAGGCCCGCTCAACGTATCCGCAACACCGTTCCGCCGCGCTGTTGAAGCCTTGTTGATCCGGCATTGAGGACGGCCCCGAGGCCTTGTCCGCGGGCGCGCGGGCTCCCTACCGTCGGCGAGCACGGGGGAAATCGTCGGAATGGGACGGTCATGGAAAGCACATACAGCACCGGGAAACGGGATTTCGGCACGGCCATCCTGGACCGTTCCGACCGCATCGACCACCTGGTTTCGCTGGTCGGCAAACAACTGGAGAACAGCTGGGACGCCGAAGGCGCGCATCTCGCCCGGATCTGCCACTACGCCTTGGTGCCCGGCGGGAAACTGTTCCGGCCGCTGCTGCTGCTCGAATCGGCGGGTGCGGTCGGCGCGGACGTCGAGCAGGTGGTGCCCGCGGCGGCAGGCGCGGAAGCGGGCCACGTGGCGAGCCTGATCCACGACGACATCATCGACGGCGACGCGATGCGCCGCGGCCGCCCGTCGGTGCACGCGGCTTACGGCCGCGACGACGCGATCGTGGCCGGCGACGCGCTGATCTTCTATTTGTTCGCCGCACTCGGCGAATGCGGGCAGCGCGGGGTGCCGGACGAACGCGTCGCGCGCGCGATGACCGCGGTGGCCGCGGCCGGGATCGACCTGTGCCGCGGGCAGAGCATGGAAGCCGAGCTGTGCGAGGGCTACGTCTGCGACGTACCGTCCTATTTGGAAATGATCCGGCTGAAGACGTCGGCGTTGTTCCGCGCGGCGTGTGCCAGCGGCGCGATCCTCGGCGGCGGCCCGCCGGAATGGTGCACCGCGCTCGCCGGCTACGGCGAACTGCTCGGCTCGGCTTTCCAGATCCACGACGACCTCCTCGCCTACACGAGCGACGGCGACGCCATGGGCAAAGCGGTCACCAGCGACATCGCCAACCAGCGCTTGACCCTGCCGTTCCTGCTCGCCCGCGAACTCGGCGGCGAGGCAGTGTCCGCGGAACTCGACCGCCAGCTGCGCGGCACCGGCGACCCGGCCGCGCGCCTGGCCGCGGTTTCCGCGCTGGTGCGCGAAGCGGGCGGAGTGGAGGCGGCTGCCGACGCCGCCCGCGGATATGCCGTCCGCGCCACCGAAGTCCTCGACGTGCTGCCCGGCACTCCGAGCAAGGAAACGCTGTCCTACTTCGCCCAGGCGACTGTGAACCGATGCGGCTGAAAGAGATTCTCTTCGCGCACGTCGAGACGTGGCGGCCGTACACCGCTTGTTACGTCGGCCTGGTGGGACTGGCCGGCGCCGCACTGGCCGATCCGGGCGCGTCGCCGGTGCGGTTGCTGTGCGCCTGGGCGGTGCCGACGGTGGGCTGGCTGGCCGGGCTGTACGGCGGCGACTACTTCGACCGGAACCTGGACGCGACCGCGAAACCGCATCGGCCCATCCCGTCCGGCCGGATGCGCCCCGGCACCGCGCTGGGCATGCTGATCGGGCTGACCGCCGCGGGCGGGATCATCGGGCTCGCGGTGAACTGGCGGACGCTAGGCCTGGTCCTCGTCGCGTTGCTGCTCGGCATCGCCTACAGCAGCTTCTTCAAAGGCCGCGGACTGGCCGGAAACGCGGTGCGAGGGCTCATTTCGGCCTTCGCCTGCCTGTTCGGGGCAATGACCGTAGCCGACCTCCCAGCGGCTGCGGTCCTCCCGCTGGCGGCGGCTTTCTGGTTGCACGACACCGGATCCAACCTGGTCGGCGCGCTGCGCGACGTCGACGGCGACCGCGAAGGCGGCTACGCGACCCTGCCGGTCCGGCACGGGCTGACCGTCGGCGTCCGGGTAGCCACCGGCACGATCCTGGTCGCTTATCTGTGTGCGGTCGCGCAGTTCGCGGTCTCGTCCGTGACTGTTGCCGCGCTCGTCGTGTTCGCCGCGGCCGCCGCAGCCGCGGTATCCGCTCTCGCTCCATTGTGGACCCGAGAGGTGACCCGGCTGCGGGCGTACCGGGCGCATACCGTGCTGGTGCTCGAACGGGTCCTGCTGGCGGGCGCGTTCGTGACACTGGGCTGCGGTCTCGCGGTCGGTGTCCCGATCACCTTGGTCGCACTGGGCTGCGCCTGGGGCAGTCAGCGGATTCTGCGGGCGCGGCACGAACTGGGCAGCGCCGCGGAGTCCACTGTGGATGCCGAAGCGGTATTGGCTTTCGTGGACCAGCAGTTGGCCGAGCTGACCGCCCGCGGAACCGGAATGCGCGCACTGAACGGCTGGGCGCGGCTGATCGAGGTGCGGCTGTCCGAACCGGACCTCGTGATCGTGTTGTGCACTGCGGACAACGCCGTACGACGGCTCTGCACCGACGAGGCCGAGCCGGAGCTGCCCCGGCTGACGATCACCACCACCGGTGCCGTGTTCGCGGCGATTTTCCTCGACGGAACCAGCAATCCCCGACGCGCGTACCTGACCCGTGCGTTGCGGATGGACGCGCCAGCCCGCGACATGATGCTGCTCAACCAGCTGTTCAACGAATTCCGCGGACCGCGCGGGCGAGCCGTCGCCGTGCCGCGGGAACCGCTGCGCACCGGGCGGCTGCCGGAACGCGTGGTCGTCAGCGACACCACGCTGCGCGACGGCGAGCAGATGCCCGGGGTGGCGTTCCGCCCGGACCAGAAACTCGAACTGGCCAGCCGGCTGGCGGCACTGGGCATCCCGATGATCGAAGCGGGCTTCCCGGTGGTGTCCGAAGAGGAGAGTGCCGCGATCCGCGCCATCGTGGACGCCGAGCTGGACACCGTGATCCAGGTGATCGCCCGCCCCGCCGACGCCGACGTGGACGCCGCGCTGCACAGCGGGGCACACAGCGTCGCGGTCTTCATCGGCACGTCGGAATCGCATTTGCGGCACAAACTGCGCATCGACCTGGACGAGCTGAAACGGCGGGTGGACCGCGCGGTGCGCCGGGTCAAGGCGGCCGGACGGCAGGCGGTGTTCGCCGCCGAAGACGCCACCCGCACTGACCCGGACGTCCTCACCGCGGTGTACGAGGCGGCCGCCGACGCCGGCGCGGACGCGCTGGGTCTCGCGGACACGGCGGGCATCGCGCAGCCGTGGACGATGCGGGAGCTGGTCGAACGGGTCGGCGAGAGCTGCCCGCTGCCGCTGGCCGTGCACTGTCACAACGACCTCGGCCTGGCCACCGCGAACTCGCTCGCGGGCCTGCTCGGCGGCGCGTCCGGGGTGCAGTGCTCGGTGCTGGGCATCGGCGAACGGGCCGGGAACGCCCCGCTGGAACAGGTCGTCATCGCGCTGGAAGCGGCGATGGGGCACTCGACTGGCCTAAACCTCCCGCTGCTGGAACCGCTGGCGCGGCACGTCGCCGGGCTGATCGGCGACCGCGTGCCCGCGTACGCCCCGGTCGTCGGCGCGCACGCGTTCGTGCACGAAAGCGGCCTCCACGTGGACGGAATCTCCCGCGACCCCAGCACTTACGAGCCGTACCCGCCGGAACTGGTGGGCAGGCAGCGCCGGATCGTGCTGGGCAAGCACTCCGGCCGCTCGGCCGTGACGGCGGTCGCCGCCGAACGCGGCCTCGCGGTCGACGCCGCCGACATCGACGCGGTGCTGGCGGAACTCAAACGCGGCGCGGTCGGCACGGACCGGGTGGCCGAGCTGCTTGCCCGCGCCCGCCCAGTGGCCTGAGGCCAACCCGCCGCGAGCTCGCCGTCGCGCCGCGGCGCGGAGCGAAAAATTAGTGAGGGCTGAGGGAATCAGATTCGCTCAGCCCTCACGTACGTCACCCGGAACCACGTGGCTGGGGCCGGGTGCCGAGCCAGGAGTTCCCGCGCTCAGCCAGCGTGCCGGACCCGGTCGGAAGACTTGCCCTTCTTGGCGTCCTTCTTCGGCGACAGGCTCAGGTTGAGCCCCATCCGGCGGGCGCGGGGGAGGACCACCGAGGCCTCGCCGAGGAAGGTGAGGCCGAGCAGGATGCCCACCAGGTCGGTGCCGCCCGCGATGTCCGCGTGCCAGTGCTGGGCCAGCAGGACCATGCCGACGCGCAGCGGGATCAGCGAAAGCCAGATGGTCACGGTGAGCCAGTTGTACTTCTGGTGCGGGAGGCCGTCCTGCTCGTAGAGCCGGATGGTGGCGCCGCGGCCGAGGCCCTCGCCGTAGGAGGCGAGCACGAAGACGCCGAACAGCTCCCAGTCCAGCGTGCTCGCCTTGGCGACGTCGCCCGCGGCCATGTAGATGCCGATCGCGAAGCAGACCACCGGGAGTATCAGCAGCCGTTTCGTGGACATCGGCGTCCCGCGCAGCCTGCGGATGATCGACCAGACGATGTAGGCGCCGCCGGCCACGAGGGCCACGATGTTCGAGATCTTGTCCAACGTTTCCCACATCGCGCAATCCGTTCCTCGGGATGGGCACCACGGTAGGCAGCGCACCCCCGGGCGGGCATCCACCCGGGGGTGCAAAGGAGGGTGGAATCCTCGGGTCGGCCGGCCCGGCTCACCAGCCGACGGCGAGTTCGGTCACCCCGCCGGTGACCGAGTCGGCGCGGCGCCGCGGCGCGTCCCCGTCCTCGGCGAGGTGCAGTCCGGGAAACCGTTTCGCCAGCGCGCCGAACACGGCCCGCAGCTCGATCCGGGCGAGCGTGTTGCCCACGCAGTAGCGCATCCCGTGCCCGAAGCCGAGGTGCGGATTGGGCGAGCGGGCGATGTCGAATTCGTCCGGCCGCTCGAACACCCGCGGATCCCGGTTCGCCGCGTGGTAGGCGAGCAGCACCGCGTCGCCGGAGGCGATGGTCGCGCCGCCCGCCGTCAGGTCCTCGGCCGCGTACCGCACCGAGCCCCCGGTGTCCTGGATGTTCGTCACGACCATCCGCAGGACCTCTTCCACCGCTCCGGCGACCAGCCCGGGATCGGCGGTCAGCTTCGCCCACTGCGCGGGGTTGCGGGCGAACAGCACGGTGCCGAGGTCGATCCGGCTCATCGTGGTCTCGTACCCGGCGAACAGCAGCGCGGCCGCGAGCCGGGCCGCTTCCGGCAGCTCCACCCCGCCGGCCGCGGCCAGGTCGGAGAAGACGTCCTCGCTCGGCTCGCGCTTCTTCCGCTCCAGCAGTTCGGCCATGTAGACGCCGAACTCGATCTGCGCCGCGCGGCCCGCTTCCGGATCGCCGGTGCCCGACAGCCGCGACGTCCACGACCGGAACAGCTCGTAATCCTCGTGCGGCGCCCCGACCAGCGTGCAGATGACCATCGCGGGCAGCCGCTGGGACAGCCCGGCGTGCAGGTCGGCGGGCGGCCCGGGGAGTTCGTCCAGCAGCGCGTCGACCCGTTCCTCGACGCTTTCCTGAAGGGCCAGCATCCGCTTCGCGGAAAACGCGGGCGTGAGCAGCTTGCGCATGCGGCGGTGCCGCTCCAGTTCGCCGTCGAACTCCTCGGTCGGACCGCCCTGCACCACCGAATCGTTGATCCGCGCGGCCGATTCGGGCGTCCGGTGGCCGCGCCGCAGCACCGTGCTGGAGGCGAGGTCCCGCACGAGGTCGTATCCGCACACGAGCCAGGCCTCGTCCCCGGCGGGCGTGCGGACCTTCGTCAGCGGCTCTTCCTCGAGCAGGCGGTAGTACCGCGGGGCCAGCCTGGACAGGTCCTCGCTCGGCGGAAACGGCAATTCGTACACGGAACCTCCCGGTCGCCCACGGCAGTGGGAACTGCGGACGGGCCCGGAAATCCGGCCCCGTGCTCCCTCCTACCAGCCGGTCCGGTCGGCGCACAGCCACCGCGGCCGGAGCGTCCACACTGGCTCAACGCCGCCCCAATCACCGCGCCGTACGGTCGGTTCGTCCAAGCGTGGCGCGGGGTCCGGCCCTGCGCCGGGGAAGGGAGCGACCCGGTGATTTCGTGCCCCCTGTACGTCGCGGGCGTCGGCACCTGCCTGCCGGACCGCGAAACGGCCGAGGAGGCCGTCGCGGCGAACCGGTACGACGCCGAGTCGGCACAGACGGACGGCGTGCTCTCCGCGTGCGTCGAAACCGAGCGGTACCCGGCGGAAATGGCCGCGATCGCCGGACGGGGCGCGCTGGCCATGGCAGCCGGCCGCGACTTCGGCACGGTCCGCGCGGTGTTCCACTCCTACGTCGACTACCAAGGCGCGCACTACTGGCAGGCCGCGCCGTATGTCGCCCTGCACACCGTCGGCCGGGACGTCCCGTCGTTCGACGTGGTCCAGGAATGCAACGGCGCGATGGGCGCGCTCGAACTGGGCCGCCGCTTCGTGACCGGCCCGGACGACGCGGTGCTGGTGACCACCGGCGACCGTTTCGACAGCCCGTGGGTCCGCCGCTGGTACGGCGACCAGTCAGTGCTCGCCGACGGCGGAAGCGCCCTGCTGCTGAGCGGTTCCGGCGGATTCGCCCGGATCCTGTCGCTCTCGACGATGGCCGACAACTCCCTCGAAGGCGAAGCCCGCGGCGGCGGATTCGCCGGCGCGCAGCAACCGCCGGTCGACTTCGACGCGATGCGCAAACAGTTCCACGCCAAGGACTTGCCGATGCTGGAGCACTACGGCCGGATGGCCAAGCTGTTCGGCGCGTCCCTGCATCGCGTCCTCGACGAGGCAGGCGTCACCGCGGCGGACTTGGCGTTCGCGATCCCGGTGGTGACCACCGCCGCCCGCGCCGCCGACATCGCCGACCGGTTCCTCGGCATCCCGCTGGACCGCACCAACTGGGAGTTCGGCCGCACCACCGGCCACCTCGGCACCGGCGACCAGTTCGCCGGCCTGCACCACCTGATCAGCACCGGCCGGGCCCGCAAAGGCGACCGCATCCTCCTCCTCGGCGGCGGGACCGGCTACACCATCACCTCGGCTGTCCTGGAGATGGTGGAAGACAGCCCGGACCCCGAACGGGCCTGACCATGCCCGACGAGTCCCGGCTGCTGGGCACGGCTCGCTGCGCGGGAGAGCCGCGTGGTCCCGCTGACGCGGGCCGCCCGGCCGAGCCGACCCGTGACGCCAGCAGGGTCCGCTCGGCTTCCGGAAGCCGCCCGGACGACCGGATCCGCCGGTCCGGCGGGGGTCGCTCAGCAGTCTCGGCCCGCCCGGCTGCTCCGGCCCGTCCTGCTGAGCCGAACCGCCCGTCCGATCGGACCGACCCGGTCAGCGCAGGACTGACCGCGCTTCCCCTGCTCTACTCCCGCTGCGAGGCCGCCCTGCAGCCCGGGCGGACCGGCGGGGCGGTGCGCGAGCATCCCGGCCGGCGGGGGACCGGCCTTCCGTTCCGGGAGGCCGCCTTCGACGCCCGCTCCCGGATTCTCGGGGTGCTCGCCTCCTGGGCGGGACTGGTGGCCGCCGAACGGCACGTCCCGGCGCCTCGGCGGAACGTGCCGGAGCTGGTCCGGTTTCTCGCCGCGCACCGGGACTGGCTGGCCGGGCATCCAGGCGGCGCGGACTTCCTCGACGAGCTCTCCGACCTCGTCTCCTCCGCGACCGCGGCCCTGGACGACCCGCGCCCCGCCGTCCCGGTCGGGAGCTGCCCGGTCGGCGGCTGCCGCGCCCCGGTGCACCTGCGGCCCGCCACCGCCACGGTCGCCTGCGAGGCCGGGCACGACCTGCCCCCGGCGGACTGGCTGGACGTCCGCACCCGCGACGACCGCCGGCGCCGCACCGTCCCCACCAAGGAAGCCGCGCTCGCCGTCGGAGTGCCCGAGGCGACCGTCCGGCAGTGGGCCCGCCGGGGCAAACTGACCCGCTACGGCTCCGCCCGCCGCGCGGAGTACTGCCTCGACGAACTGACTTCTCTCCGTGCGGGACAGGCCCGCTCGGACGCGGGCTGACCAGCTGCCTGCCGCGACGTCCGACCGGCCCTTGCGGTCGAAGCCGTCCATTCCGTTCCGCTGGCCGTCCGCGTGCCCGTCGCCCCGCCCGAGCTGCGCGCCCGGCCGGATCTGCGACGATGGGGGCCGATCGTGTCGACGACGGGAGCGCTGATGGACGAGTCGAGCCGCCGGGATGTGTGGCGTCCGGGCCAGGACTGCCAGGCGGTGGCCACGGCCCGGTCGCTGGGCCAGGACGTGGACAAGATCCACGGGGACGCCTGGGGCGTCGTGGGCACCCTGGGCGACAGCGTCTGCTACATCGGCGTCGCGGACAAGGTCGAGGCGATCCACGATGCACTGGGGCGCCGGATCCGCGAGCGCGACCTGCCCGTCCGGCTGCTGGCCCCGAACTATTCGGGCGGGATCTCGGACGGCCAGCGCAACGGCACGCCGCAGATGCGGTATTCGCTGATCGGCCGCGAGACGACGAACGACGGGCTGTCGCTGCATTTCGAGGGCAGCGAGATCCGGGGAGCCGTCGCCGTGGTGGCGTGCGACAAGCCCCCGGTCGGGGCCACCGCGGCGATCCTGGAGCGCGACGTGCCCGCAGTGGTGCTTTCCGACGGGTCGATCCGGCCGGGCACGGACCCCGAAACCGGGGAGCGGATCGACCTGGTCAGCTGCTTCCAGGTCGCCGGGGACCCGGACGCGGCCAAACGCGAGCGGTGGGCGCGCAACGCGTGTCCCGGGCACGGCAGCTGCGGCGGGATCTTCACCTACAACACGATGCAGTCCTTCATCGCCGTGCTGGGGCTGGAGCCGCTGCACATGGTGTCGCCCGCGTCCGAGGATCCGCGCCGGACCGAGGAATTCCCGGAGCAGATCGTGGACTGCCTGGAAATCATGACGCAGCGCGGAATAACGCCGCGCCGGCTCGCCGCCCCGGCTGCCTTCCGCAACGCCGCGGTCGTGGCGATCGCGCTGGGCGGCTCGACGAACGTGGTCCTGCACGCACCGGAGATCGCCCGCGCGGCCGGCCTCGACTTCTGGTCCGACGTCATGACGCAGGAGGAGTTCAACCGCCTCTCCCGGAACGTCCCGGTGCTCGTCGACGCCCGTCCGTTCGGGCAGTACAGCATGGTGGACATCGACGACGCCGGCGGCCTCCAGGCCGTGGTGGCGGAACTGCTCCGGCACGACCTGCTCGACGGCTCCGCGCTGACCTGCACCGGCGAGACGCTCAGCGAACAGGTCGAACGGCTCGCCCCGCCCGCCCCGGACGGCCGGGTGATCTTCCCCGTCGCGGAGCCGTTCAAGCCCACCGGCGGCCTGCGGCTGCTGTCGGGCAACCTCGCCCCCGACGGCGGCGCGGTCATCAAGCTGGCCGGGGTCGAAACCGGCGTCGTCGACGGCCGGTTCGAGGGACGGGCGCGCGTGTTCGACAGCGAGCAGTCCCTGCTGCGGGCGCTCGTCGAGACGCCGGACGAGTTCGCGGACCGGGACATGGTCGTGATCCGCTACGAGGGCCCGCGGGGCGCGCCGGGCATGCCCGAAATGCTCGACCCGACCTCCCGCATCACCGCGCTGTGCCGTCGGAAAGGCATCTCCATCGCCTTGATGACCGACGCGCGGTTCTCCGGCGGATCCGTCGGATTGGTCATCGGGCACGTCGGCCCGGAAGCCGCGCTCGGCGGCCCCATCGCCCTCGTCGAAGACGGCGACACGATCACCGTCGACCTGAACACCGACACTCTCGAATGCGCCGAACTGGCCGACCCTGGTGTCCGGCAGGCTCGCCTGGAGACGTGGCGGCAAGCGGCCGAGTCGAACGGCGGTGTCCACCCGCTGGTCCGGCCGGTGACGTCCCGGCTGCTCCGCCGCATGCGCGCATTGGCTGCCTCCGCGATCGACGGCGGCGGAATGTCGGAGGTCGTTTCCTGAGTCTCGCGTTCGTCAACTGGAACTGTCATCCGGTACGTCCGCCGCGCGCAGTGAACCTTTCGCGGCGAGATGGGTGACCACGAGGCCGAACGAGGCGATAATGAGGTTGTGCACGGCGGGCTGAAGCCCGTTCCACTTGCTCGATTGCCACATTTGAAACCATTCTCCGCCGATCGCGATGAAACCGACCCCGAAAAGCGTCAACTGCATCACCCAGCCGACGTTGGACAGCTGTTTCGCCGTTGTCGGCGGTCGACCGGCCAGGTGAGCCCGCATCCATGCGGCGAACCCGGCGACGAGCGCCAATGCGGTGAGCAGTTCCCATGCGATGATGGCAATATAGGCGGCGTCAGCCAGGCCGGGGCTGGTGATGGCGCGCCACATCATGTTCGGCGACTGAAATGTAGTGTCCATTGCGAGTACGTGCCGGACGAATTCCTGATTTGTCGCGAAGTCCGTGATGTTGCCTATGCCGACAAGGGTCATCTGCAGGGCTGTCATTCCGGTGAGAACCGTGGCCGCCGCGGCAACCGTTCCGATCCTGCTGAAAAATCTCATACCCGGATATTACTCTGATTAGCATGAATTGTTCAGGCGTTTTAGCGAAGCGCGAAGTGCGGTCGCGAAGGCCCCTGCCGCGAAAACGAAAGCCTCCTTGCTCGCAACGGCAAGGAGGCCTTCATCCGTCCACTGGGGACTCAGGTCGCGCGAGACGTCAGCGGCATTTCAGGACGCCGTCGGAGATCGCCACGCCGCCGACAGTGCCGTTGGCGGCAGGGGTGAACTCGAATCGCCAGCCCGGCTTCTCCGCGATGGGCAGCTCGAACCGCCCGGCCTCGCCGAGCTTCAGGCCGCGCGCGTCGTACGCCTTGTGCAGATCCGCCAGCGACGATCCGACGCCGATGCCCTCCGCGGTCTTGGCGTCGGGCGGCGCGCCCAGTTCGTGCAAGCCGTTCTTGCCGAACGAGGCGCCACCGGCCGCGGCGAACGCCTTGTCGCGCTCTTCCCGCTTGCCCGCCAGCGCGACGCTCGCCTGCGCGGAGTCGGCCGCCAGCTGGGCCGCCTCCGCGTCCTTGGCGGCCGCTTTGGCCAACTCCGCGGCGGATCGGCCCGTGTTCTGCTTCGCGTCGTGGTCCGCCGCGTCGGACTTGGCGTAGAGATCGTCGGCCTTCCGCTGTGCCTCGGCCTCGGCCGCGAGTCTGGCCTGGTCCGGCGCGGGACCGCCCTGCCAGCTCAGGACCGTGCAGCCGTCCAGCATCGACACCGGCGCGTTCGCGAGCTTCCCGGTGGCGAGCGCCGCTTCCTTGGCCATCCCCGGAGCGATGCCGCGATAGCCGGCCGCGCCGAAGACCTCGGCGCGCGCTGCGGTGGTTTCCGACGGAGCCGCGGCCGGCTGCGACGAACACGCCGCCAACCCGCCGACAGCGGCGAGCGCCGCGGCTGTGCGGCAGGCGGACAGGACAACACCCTTGTGCATCTGATTCCCCTCGTACCGGACCCGCTCTTTGGGGGTCGTCGTTCCCGGTGCACCGAGATATCCGACAACCTACCGGAACCGGACGACGCCTCCCATCGATTACCGGACGAGGCGACGGATGCGCTGCTCGGCCTGGGGACCGGTCCCGCGCCAGCGCGCTAGCCTGCGAACCGCAACGATTTGATCTCGCCGCGGCGAAAACGAATTTCCGAGAGCATTAACGCGACGCATTTCGTACAGCTTCTTGCGGTCCTCTGCCGCCACCGACAAACGAAGGCCCCATCATGACCACATTCGTTCTCGTGCACGGCTCCTGGCACGATGGTTCTGCCTGGGACGCAGTCGTTCCCCGGCTGAAAGAACTCGGTCACGTCGCCTATAACCCCACTGTCGCCGGTCACGGCAAGGGCGCGGACAAAGCAGTCAGCCACGACGACTGCGTCCGGTCCGTCCAACGGTTCATTGTGGACAATGAACTCGCGGACGTCGTGCTGGTCGGCCACAGCTTCGGCGGAACCGTGATCGCGCGAGTCGCCGAAGAGATCCCGGAACGACTGCGCCGCCTGGTCTTCTGGAACGCGTTCGTGCCGCTGCCGGGCACCCGCGTCGAGGAAGATCTCCCGCCGCGCTACCGCGAATTGTTCGCCCGCCTGGCCCGCGAGTCGGGCGACAACACCGTGACGTTGCCGTTCCCGATCTGGCGGGAGGCGTTCATCCAGGACGCCGACCTCGACACCGCGACGGCCGCCTACCAGCACCTGTCGCCGACGCCGTACCAGCCTTTCCTCGACCGCCTTGAGCTGCCGAGATTCGCCGGGCTGGAGATCCCCAAGAGCTACCTGAACGGCACCGACGACACCGCGCTCCCGCCCGGCGATTGGGGCTGGCACCCGCGGATGTCCGGACGGCTCGGCCTCCACCGGCTGGTGCGACTGCCCGGCAGTCACGAGGCGGTCTTCACCAATCCCCGGCTGCTGGCCGAAAAGCTCGTCCACGCCGGGAGGGACTGACGCGCGCAGCCGTCAGCTCCACGGCTGGCTGAAGAACACGTACCCACGCTGGGCGCCTCCCGGCCGGACCGCGCCCCGCTTGCCCCGGCGGGCGGCGGTCGGCTGCCCCTTGCGGCCGACATCTTGGCGGCCGCGATCAGCCCCGCCGCGAGCAGAACGATGACGACCCCGCCCAGAATGACGAATGCTTCCAGCATGATTTCCCCCTCTGCCGATTGTTCTCCCTCATGGTCCGATCCCGTTACTCTATGCCGCCCGGGAGCCGACGGCCGAAAACTTGAGGATTGCTTAGGCTCGGTTGAGCGGGATTTAGGGTCCGCCAGGAATATTCCGGGGGGTCGGCTGCCCGGCGTCGCGCTGCCGATCACCGCACCGCGCCGAGATAGATCCGTACCCATACGGTCCGGTTCCCGGATTGCTACCGCCTGCCCGGCCGTCGGAAGGTGACTTTCCCGTCCCAGGAAAGGAAACCTCCGTGAACAGACCCCACCGGACGCTGGGCTTGCTGGCCGCCGGGCTGGCCGTCCTCTCCGCCCCGCTCCTCCACGGAACAGCACAGGCAGCGGCCCCGGACGCCACCGCGGTGGCCCCGACCGGCGACACGCACATCCCGCCCGCCATGCGGCCGCAGTTCTACCACGGGCAGGACAGCTCGGTCGCGGAGTTCCCGTTCATCATCGCGGGCCTGCGCGAGGGCGGCACGCGTCCGCAGGGCCAGACCTGCACCGGCTCGGTCGTCGCGCCGCGCAAGATCCTCATCGCGGCGCACTGCAAGGCCGCCGAGGGGAAGAAGACGTTCCTGTACGGCCTCGACGACCTGAACGCGAGCGGCGGCACCCGGCTCGGCGTCGTCAGCTACGAGACCCACCCCAAATACGTGAACTTCGACCAGGGCTACGACGTCGCGATCGTCACGACGGACGCGGACATCCCGGTGCCGAACGGCCAGTACGCCAAGGTGGCCACCTCCGCCGACACCGAACTCAGCAAACCCGGCAAGAACGGCGTCGGCGTGGGGTACGGCAAGAAGGACTTCAACGACGACTCGCGGGACGTCACCGTCGACAAAGCCACCCTGCCGATCCGCGAGGGCTCGAACTGCCAGGGCGTCGGAGCCGGTTTCCAGGACGCCACGATGATCTGCGCCGGCTACTCCAACGGCGACCCGACGATCCTGCCCGGCGACAGCGGCGGCCCGCTGATCGTGGACGGCAAGGTGGCCGGCGTCGCGTCGTGGAGCCGCAGCGACTTCAAGTGGTACAGCGTCTACGGCAGGCTCGACAACGACATGGGGGACTGGGTCGCCGAGCAGATCGGGAACGTCGGCAACGACAGCTTCTCCCTCGGCGTCAGCCCCGGTTCGGTCCAGGTCGATCCGGGCAAGTACATCTCGACCACAGTCACCAGCCAAGCAGGAAAGAACGGCGCCGAGAAGGTCGATCTCACCGCGTCCGGGCTCCCCAGCGGCGCGAAAGCCACCTTCCAGCCCGCCAGCATCACTTCGGGCGACGCTGCCAAGCTGACCATCGAAACCGCGGCCAGCACTCCCGAAGGTTCTTACCCCGTAACGATTTCCGGCAAGGGCGCCACGGACACCGCCACCGCGAAGCTCACGCTGACCGTCGGCAAGGGCGCCCCGACCGGTGACGTCAAGGTCACCGTGACGCCCGGAAGCGGCTCGGCCGGAGCGGGTTCGTTCAGCAACGTGACCGTGTCGGCGACCGGCGGGACGGGCTCGCTCAAACTGTCCGCGTCCGGTTCGGGGCTGCCGATCGCCCCGTTCTTCACCCCGCAGACCGTCTCCTCCGGCGGCAGTTCGACGATGCAGGTGCTCGCCCCGTTCCAGGCGGGCACGTACCCGATCACCGTTACCGCCACCGACGCGAACGGCAAGACCGGCAACGCCACTTACACCCTCACGGTCCGGTGACCGCACGGTGCGCCGCGGCCAGCAGGACCGCGGCGCACCGTTTTCCGGTCAGAAGGTGATCGAGAATCCTTCGATCGAACCGGTGTCGAACCGGTTGACGTCCTTGACGCTCAGCTTCCACGTGCCGTTCGCCGTTTCCGCGGAGGCGTCCACGGTGTAGGTGGCGTGCACGCCGGTCGCCTCGCCGATTCCGCCGGATTTGCGCAGCGAGTACACCTTTCCGCTCGGGCCGACGAGGTCCACCGCGAGGTCCGCGGTGTAGGTGTGGGCGATGTCGACCTTCACCGGAAGCGTCGCCGCCGCCTTGCCGTCGCAGCTGTCCTGGGTCACCGAACTGGTCACCGCGGCACCGGCGTCCGGAATGGCCACCGGGGCGGTGTTCGACTTGACGCCGCACTTCGGGGCGGGCCCGGTGCCGCCGATGAACGAGACGTTCAGCAGTTTGTTCGGCGAACCGCTGCCCGCGTTCTTGACCATGCCGTCGACCGCGCCGGACACCAGGGCGTCCTGCGTCTGCTGCGCGGTGGCGCCCGGGTTGGCGGCGAGGTAGAGCGCCGCCGCGCCGGTGACGTGCGGCGTGGCCATCGACGTCCCGCTCATGTTCGCCGTGCTGCCGCTCGACAGCCCGAGGGACGTGATGTTGTTGCCCGGCGCGAAAATGTCAGTGCAGGAGCCGTAGTTCGAGAACGACGCCCGGTTGTCGTTCTCGTCGGAGGCGTTCACCGTGATCGCCTCCGGCACGCGCGCCGGGCTGGTGTTGCACGCGTCGGTCGAGGAGTTCCCGGCGGCGACGGAGTAGACGACGCCGGAGGCGATGGACTTCTTGATCGCGTCGTCGCCGACCCCGACCTGGTCCATGGTCAGGCTCATGTTCGCCACGGCGGGCTTGGCCGCGTTCGCGGTGACCCACTCCATCGCGTCCACCGCCGCGGAGTCCGGGCCGTTGCCGGAACAGTCGTTGCCGAGCACCTTGAGCGCGACGATCTTCACCTTCTTCGCCACGCCGTAGGTCTTGCTGCCGATCGTGCCCGCGGTGTGCGAACCGTGCCCGTTGCAGTCGATGCCGTCGCCGCCGACGAAGTCCTTGCCGACGCTCGCGCGCCCCTCGTACTCCGGGTTGTCCGGCTTGATCCCGGTGTCGAGGTCGTAAGCGGTGACGCCCTCGCCTGCGTTGGGGTAGGCGTACGCGTGGTCGAGCGGCAGGTTTTTCTGGTCGATCCGGTCGAGTCCCCAGGTCGGGTTCTGCTGGCTGCCCGCGATCCTGGCCGTGCCGTCCTCGTAGACGGTGCGCACGGCCGGATCGGCGGCGAGCCGGCGCGCCTGCTGGTCGGTCATCCCGCGCACGGAGAACCCGCGGAGCGCGACCGAATAGGTCGAGCGGACCTCACCGCCGTAACGCTGCGTGAGCGAAGCCGCCGAGGACTGCCCGCCGTAAGCGTCCTTGAGCACCACGATGTACTGGTCGCCGTAGTGCTGTTTGGCCGCTGCCACGGTACCCTCGGCCGCCTGTGCCGCGCCCGCCGTGCCCAGCGCCGCCGCGCCGAACACGGCGAGCGCCAAGGCCGTCGTTGCCTTTCCGCGCATCTGGAACTCACCCCGAAACGTCTCGATTTCCTGTGACGGAGAGCCACAGCGCCACCACTCTTCGGCTGCCCGCCCGCTCCGAACAAGCGAGGCTGCGGTCCGTAGGACTACGTAACTATTGGCCTGCCGCCGCCCGTCCTACGAAAGTCCGGTAACCGGCCGTGCGGGTTCCGTGAGCACCCGCCGCGACCTAAACTCCGTTCACACGACAGGACGATTTGGGTGCTGTGCCGCTTTTTCCGGAATCGGGAGGCCATGGTGCGCGACGACGCCGCGGCGGACGCCACCGTGCTCGTCGGCCGGGCCGAGGAACTGCGCTCGCTGGTCGCGGCCGGCCTCCGGCCGCCGTCGATCGTGCTGGTCGAGGGCGAGGCAGGCGTCGGAAAGACCCGGCTGGTCACGGAATTGCTCCGGCACGACGAGCTGACCGGACGCCGGGTCCTCACCGGGTGCGGGCAGGCGATGCGCGAGCCGTTCCCGTACGGCGCGGTGCTCGAAGCCCTGCGCGACGCCGGCCGCTACCTGCCCGACGCGCGCCCGCTCAACGGAGTCACCGGCGCACTCCGCCCGTACCTGCCCGAACTCGGCGCATACCTGCCCGCTGCACCTCCCTCGCTGGGCGACCGCCGAGCCGACCAGCATCGGCTCTTCCGTGCGGTCCGCGAAGTGCTCGACGCCCTCGGACCGGTGCTGCTGGTCGTCGAAGACCTGCACTGGTGTGACGACGGATCGCGCCGGCTGCTGCGGTTTCTCCTGGCCGAGCCGCCTCGGAAGACCAGCCTGCTGCTCACCTGCCGCGGAGCGGAGGCACCGGGCGGCCTCCCGCTCGGCAGCGCCTTCCGTCCCGCGCCCGCCGCGACGAACCTGGTCCTGGAACTGCGACCCCTCGACACCGAACAGACCGGGTTGCTCGCCAGCGACCTGCTCGGCGCCAGTGTGTCCGCCGAGTTCACCGCGGAGCTGCGTGAACGCACCGCCGGCATCCCGTTCGTCATCGAGGAAACCGTGCGCACGCTGGACCCGCAGTCGGCCGCGAACGCCGACCGCATGACCGCGCGCCGCGTCCTCGACAGCGTCGCCGTGCCCGCGCGCCTCCGCGAAGCCGCGCTCGAACAGCTTTCCGCTCTTCCGGTGCCCGCGAGACGGATCACGGAGACCGCCGCAGTGCTCGGCGTGCCCGCGTCCGCGCGCCTCCTCGGCGCGTTGGCCGGGCTGCCGCCACCGCGGGCGAGACAAGCTCTCGTGCTCGCCCTTGAACGCCAGGCACTGGTCGAACTGGCGGACTTCCACTACGGCTTCCGGCACACCCTTGCGCGACAAGCGGTGTACGACGCCATCCCAGGCCCACACAGGCAAGAACTGCACAGACGCGCCCTTTCCCTGCTCCGCGACGAGATCCCGGTGCAGTACGCCCAGCTGGCTCAGCACAGCCGAAAGGCAGGCGCGCCAGCCGACGCGCGACGCTACGGCGAGGCCGCCGCAGCCGCCGCGACCTCGGCCGGCGACCTCTCCACCGCGACAGACCTGCTGTGCACCCTGCTCTCGGAACCGGGCCTCGATTCGTCCGATGTAGACCGAATGGCCGTGAAACTGAGCGAACTGGCCAATTACGGCACCGCCCAACACGAGGTAGCAGGCGCACTGGAACGCCTGCTGTCCGACGACCGGCTGTCCCGCACACACCGCGGCCAGATCCGCCTCAGCCGCGGCCTGCTGCTGATCCGCCAGGCCGGCAGCATCGAAGCGGCGCGCACCCAGATCGAACTCGCCGTGCACGACCTCGGCCACCGCCCCGATCTAGCCGGCCGCGGCGTCGCGGTGCTGGGCCAGCCGTGGTTCGGCGCCACCCCGGTCGCCGAGCACCTGCGCTGGCTGGACCGGGCGGACGAGGTCATCGCGAACACGACCGACCGCACCCTCGTCCTGACCCTCCTGGCAAGCTGCCTCCCGTCCCGGCTCCAGCTCGGCGACCCCGGCGCCTTGGCAGCGATGGATTCCGTCCCGACCGCGGTCTCGTCGCCCGAACAGCAACGCCAACTGGCCCGGCTGCACGCCAACGTCGCCGACGCGTGCGCGTGGATCGGCCACCACCGACGCGCGGGCAGCCTGGTGCGCAGCGCGATCGAACTCGCCTCGAACTGCGCCGCGCCCTACCTGATCGGCATCGCACGCTCCACCGGCGTCCACGCGGACTGGCTCACCGGCAAATGGGCCGGCCTCGACGACAAGGCCCGCTCGCTGCTGGCCGAATACCGGCAACTGCTTCCGATGAGCGGCGAACTCTCCCTGGTGCTGGGCCTGCTGGCGACCGCCAGGGGAGAATGGGACCGAGCCACCGCCCATTTCGCCGCGGTCGGCCCCGACGAACCGGAAAACGCGGTGACCCCGGTAGTGCTCGCCGCACACGCCGGAATCGCGAGCATGCTGCTGTCGCACTCCGACGACGAAGCAGCCGCAGCCCGCGCCGGCCTCGGACTGGACTTGTTGCGCGCCAAGGGAGCCTGGTCCTGGTCCGGCGAACTGCTGCCGGTCGCCGTCGAGTCCTGCTGCCGCATCGGCCGCACCGGAGCCGCCGCCGCACTGATCGGCGAGGCCGCCCAGAAGATCCGCGACCTCGATGCCCCGCTGGCAGCCGTCTCGCTGCTCTTTTGCCAAGGCGTCCTTTCCCTGCACCGCCACGACCACTCTTGCGCAGCGAAATTCTTCCACGAAGCAGCCGACGGCTACGACCGCCTGCCCGCCCCGTATCCCGCTGCTTTGGCCAGAGAACAGCAAGCGCGAAGCAAACTAGCGATGGGCGAACCGGGTGCCGCGGATGCTTTCCCAGCGCTGGCAGAGGAATTCGCGGATCTAGGCGCGACCCGGGCCGCCGCCCGCTGCCGCCACACGCACCGTGCGACCGGCGCAGTAGCCCCGTCCCGGCGCGGCAGACGCGGTTATGGCAACGAGCTGTCCCCTCGAGAGCAGGACGTCGCGCGTTTGCTGGCGGATGGTCATACGAACCGGGAGATCGCCGAGGTGCTGTTCCTTTCGCGCCGCACGGTGGAGCAACACGTTGCCAGCGTGCTGCGGAAGCTGAAGGTCGCTTCGCGGGGTGAGCTGACTACTGCTGCCCGGTGACCCTTCGCCCGGCTCGGGTCCGGCTAGCCGAATGCTGCGCAACCGTAGCCAGGTCCCGGAATTCGCAGCCTTTGCGAAGCGAGAAAATGCATTTTTCACGAATTCCGGAACGGGCCGGTCGGCCGGAGTCCGACTCGCAACCAACCGGCTCGTTCGGGTGATCTCAGAACTTTATCGAACGTATTTGATAGGAACCCTGAAGATTGCCGCCGTGCCCGGGTTTGGTGCTGCCGACCCGATGGTGGTAGTTGGTTCCGGTGTAGTAGGTCGCCTTCTTGCCGTTGCCGTTCCAGACCGAGAGCACGTTCTTGCCCTGCCGGATGAACGAGCAGCGGTCGGCTGTGTTCGGCGTGTTGTCCCGGTACTGGCAGCGTGCTCCGCCGCCGTTCCAGCCGCTGTACATGCAGAAATACCCGGCGGAGCAGTTGTAGGCGGCGATTTCCGCGCCCGGGGCGGAGCTTTCCTGTGCGGCGGACGCGGGAATCGCGGCGCCGAGCGCCGCGACGAGTCCCATGGCTCCGAGCATGGCCGGTGCTGCGACCCGGAAAATGTTGCGCATCGCTTTAGCTTCCTTTCTTGGAGCTATCACGGATTAGGGATGGCGTTGTGAAGTGAACTGTCGAACGAGAACGCTGTCTCGATTATGGTCGGTTTTCGCTTCGCGGCAAAGCGGCATTCCAGTACGTCGTGCCTTGGCGGCGAGGGGTGCAGTTCCGGAAACAATCGACGACCATGCGCGGAGTGCGTCTGCGCACTCCGCCGGAATACTCCGGTCGAGCGCGTCAAGCGTCGAGACGGGGGTTCTGGTCGTGAGTGGTCGCCTCGCAGGAGATGAGAACGGCAGAATGGCGCGGCTCGCGGTGTCAGCGGCGGCTGCCCGGCCGGAATCGATCCGCCGTCATGGCGTTCAGGTGCGCTGAGATTGGAGCGAAGGCGATCACGGACGCGGAGATCTGAGGGATTCCGCGTCCGCGCTGCCCTGGAGCGGGGCAGGGGAGGCACCGATGACGATTCCGTGCACCGCGGCGCTGGGCGGCGGGCATCTCTTGTCGCTGTGGCGAAGCGTCCTGCGAACCCGGTCCCAGGGCGTCTTCGTCTGCGGCCGACACCGTGGAGGGTGGCCTGGCTCGCGGTGGGGGCATTCGCCGGGCCGTTGAACGCTCTGGGAGGCGGTCCCGGGGAAACACCACCACTGGAGCCGGAGCATGAGCGAGCAAGCTGTCGGAGGCAGATCGAGGCATTCCGCCAGTCGGACGAACTCTTGGCCTGGTCCGTGGACCTTCCCTCCGGGGCCAGCCATCACACCCTGGAGACCGTGCTCGGCATGGACGATTTGTCCATGCCGGAGGGCTATCCGATCTCGGTGAGACAGGTTCGCGCGGTTTTGGACTACTTCGACGCACTGGCAGACACCGCTGGTCCGCTGGACGACGGCAACTTCGGTTACTTCATCAGCGCTTTCGCCGACCAGGGTTCGACGAAGCCGGATTCAAGCCCGTCGGCGCAGCGCAACGCGACCGACGGGTGCAACCACTCTCCAGAAGGGTTCATGCTCCACCCGAGACGGCTGGCTGCCACGGAAACCTGGTCCGCGGCGCGACGAATGCGGTTGCCGGCCGCCACGTGATCGTGATGGTCTGACGCTGTGATCGAAATCGGATGGGAACGACCGCTGCACCAACGCGGCGTTGCCTCGGGCCTCGCGGTGACAAGCGGCGAGGTCATCGTCCACGAGCGCAGCACCAGGCTCGTGAGCCTCGACCCAGCAGCCGGCTCGGTACGGTGGGATGTCCCCGTCGGCACGCGGCCGCGTGCGGTCGTCATCGCCGGTGATCGTTGCCTGGCGATCCCGCAGGACCACCCTCGACTGTCCTGTTTGGACCTCGCGACCGGCAGGCGGATCTGGTCCGCGGACATCCCCGCTTTCTCCGGACATCTGGTCGTTTCGGCGAACGTCGTGCTCGTCGGCGGCTGGCGCGGCTACACGCCGCTCCGTGCGTTCGATCTCGCGACGGGGCAGCTCCGCTGGGGGACCGAGCGGCGAATCCGCACCGTGCTGCCCGTGCCCGCTGGCAACGGGTTCCTGATCGGCCAGCCACAAGACACCCGGGTCCGCTTGATCGATCGGCACGACGGCCGGGAACTGTCCGCGTGGCGGCTGCCGGAGCCGCTCGCGGACAACGACGCCGGATCCGTTGTCGCAGAGGCCGGGCCCGGCCGTTTCCTGCTTCGCTGCGGCCGACGCGCACTGGCTGAGATCGTCCTGTCGGCCGATCAAGTCCGGGAGTTCGCACGGGCCGAGACCGACCTCGCGGCTGCGGCACCGGAACAAGCAGCAGGGTTGCTGTGGCTGCCCGAGCTCCGCGGCGGCTACACCGTGGTGGACTCCGCCGTGGGACGTCCGCAGTGGCGGGTCGATGTCGGGGAGAGGCTCGTCGGCCGGGTCGTCCCGACAGCCGACGGCTGCCTGGCGGCCAGCAATTCCGGGATGCTGTTCCACCTGGCTTCCGACGGACGGCTCACCGAGCGCACCAGCGTGGCACGACGAATCTGGGCGCTGCGCAACGCCGCGGCTGATCAGCTGTTCGCGGTGGCCAAGGGCAGCCTGCTCGCCATCAGCGCCCGCCGCTGTCCAGCTCGTGCAGCTGGCGATCGGACGACTGGAAGATCAGCACGTTGTTGATGTTCACCGTCCACTCGTTGACGAACCTGTCCGGACGGAAGAAGGGCAGCCGGATCTCCTGCATCCTCGCGGCGAGCATGCCGCTGGCGACGCCGGTGAACGCGGGCTGTCCGGGCATCACCTCCGCCATCGCCTCGTCCGCAAGGACCAGCCCGGGCCGCAACGACACGATCAGGGCCGGGGACACGGGAAAGTCCGACCGGACAAGCACTTCCACTTCGAACCCGGGCGGCCGCTCCGGCGGCCCGGTCCGCGCGAGCTTGGCGGCGACCAAGGCGGACGCGGCATCGGGCGGGGCCGGCGACCGCACGCCGGGAACCGGGGTGGGCTCGCCGAAGGCGACCGTCAGCGGGCCGAACCGCAGCGGTCCGGGTCCGGTCGGCCGGACGACCACCTGCGCGGTGCTCGCCAGCCGGTCGTCGTCTTCGTACCCCGCGGGCAGGAGCAGGTCCACGTCGATTTCCGGCCCGAGGTCCTGGCCGAGCCCGCGCGCCAGGGCCTCGGATTCGGCGAGGAGGTTGAGGGCGAGGTCCACCACGCCGTCGACCGCGTCGACGATATCGCTGCCCAGCGTGTCGATCCGTTCCTCGCGCCTGCCCCGCAGGCCCAGCCGCGGGACCTGTTCCCGGGCCTTCTCATAGGCTCGGGGTCCGAAGAGCGGAAGAGCCTCGGTCAGCGCCCGGAACGCCGCCTCGTTCACCGTGTCCAGCGCCGCGGGCACGGTGTCGGGTCGGCCCGCGGAGAGGGAGCACAGCGCCACATACCGCTCGGCCACCGCGATCTGCAGCGGGGACTTGGCGGAAGCGGCAGCGGCGGCCTCGCGGAACAAGTCACGGGCACGGGCCAGTTCGGCGGCCCGGGACGTCGGCTCGGGTGCGGTGCTCGCGTCGCGCAATGCCCGCTGACCGGCGCCCAACGCGATCGTGTACCGCTGGTCCAGCAACTCTTCCAGCTGGCGGTCGATCCCGGCCAGCTGCTCGCTGAGGCGGTCTTCGCTGGCCACCAGTTCGCCCAGCAGCTCCGAGGCCAGGCCGCTGAGCTCGTCGTTCCCGGTGAGCGCCCGGATCAGCTGGGAAGCGCCGTACTTCGCGGCGATCGTGGCGATCGCGGTCAATGGCTCCACCCGTCACACCTTAAGCCCAGGACGGTGCGAGCCGCCCCGGAACGGGACATCCGGCCGCAGGGCTTCGACGCGGTGCGGCAGGAGGGGCGCTGACCAGGTCAGGCGCCGGTCTCGGTTCGACGGGCGTACTCGGCCAGGAGCGCTTCGAGCTGTTCGGTCATGAAGACGTAGTAGTCGCGCATCTGCCGCAGCCGGCCGCGTTGCCCGGCTGCCAGGTGCTTCCCGCGTTCCTGCGCGTTCTCGGCCAGTTCGAGCAGTTCGCGGGTCGCGGTCACCTGGTGCTGCAGGCAGCCGAGCCAGGCGTCGTCGCGCCAGCGGTAGACGAACTGGCGGCTCCCGGGGTTCTTGGCCCGCTCGACGACGCCGTTGACCATGAGCAGCCGCGTCATCTCGGACACCGACCCCTTGCTCGCGTCGAGCGCGTCCTGGAGTTCGCCGAGGGTCAGGGGTTTCTCGCTGAGCATCAGCACGCCGCTCGTGCGGCCTGCCATCGGCGGCCAGCCCATCGCCCGGCCGATGCGCAGGCCGAAGTCCTCGACGAGCGCGTTCTCGACGGGCCGGTCGTCGCCTGCGGGCACGGTCATCGGCACCTCACTGTAGCTCAGGAAAAACTGAACGTTCACTCTTGACTGAACGTAGCACCGGGCAGCATCCTAGCCGCCACGAAGACCGGCGAAGGAGCAGGCACATGGCGGACAGCGGCTGGGACCTCATCGTGGTCGGCGCCGGATCCTCGGGAGCGGCACTGGCGGTGCGCTCGGCGGAGCGCGGCAAGCGGGTCCTGCTGCTGGAGGCCGGCCCGGACTACCGCTCCGCGGAGATGCCCGAGGCGTGGCGCTCGCCCAACCCGATCGTCGCGCTGCTGCACCCGACGGCGGCCGAACGCATGGTGTGGCAGGGCCTGGACTCTACTCGGACGGACAAGCAGCCGCCGGCGCTGTACTGGCGCGGCCGGGGCGTGGGCGGCAGCTCGTCGATCAACGGCCAGATCGCGATCCGCCCGCCGATGGCGGACTTCGCCGACTGGGCGCTGCCCGGCTGGGGGCCGAGCGAGGTGTTGCCGTACTTCGCGAAGCTGGAGGACGACGAGCTCTTCGGCGACGAGCCCTACCACGGCCGCGGCGGCCCGACTCCGATTTATCGCACACCACAAGAGAATTGGGGTGCGGTCGACGCCGCGCTGCACCGCTCGGCGACCGCGGCGGGATACGGCTGGGCGCCTGACGTGAACGCCCCGGAGGCCACCGGCGTCTCGCCGTATCCGATCAATTCCCGTGCCGGGCGGCGCGTTTCGGTCAACGACGCCTACCTCGAGCCTGCCCGGGCGCTGCCGAACCTGACCATCCGCGGGGACGCGCTCGTCGACCGGGTGCTCTTCGACGGCAGCCGCGCGATCGGCGTCCGCGCAGTCCTCGGCGGGACCGCCACGACGGAACTCGCCGACACGGTCGTGCTGAGCGCGGGCGCCATCCACACGCCGGCGATCCTCCAGCGCTCCGGCGTGGGACCCGCGGGCCTGCTGCGGTCGCTCGGCATCGACGTCCGCGCGGACCTGCCGGCCGGCCGCGGTCTGCAGGACCATCCGATCGCGATGATCCAGCTCCCGCTGACCGAGGCGGCGGCGATCAAGACGCCGGACGACCGGCACACCAACGTCTGCGTCCGCTTCACCAGCGCTGCCGGCTCGCCCGAGGGCGACCTGATGTTCGTCTCGATGAACCAGAGCGTGCTCGCCATGGCGTTCGCGGACACCGGGGCCGGTGCGGGCGCGTACGGGGTCTGGCTCAACCAGAACTTTTCGCGCGGCGAGGTCAGCCTCGTCTCCGCCGACCCGGACGCGCAACCGTTGGTGCGCCAGCGAATGCTCTCCGACGAGCGTGACCTGCCGCGGCTGCGCGCCGGCGTGCGGGCGCTGGCCGAACTGGCCCGCGCCGACGAAACCGCGCCGATCCTCAGCGGTTCGCTGGAGAGCGCGAACAAGGAGCTGTTCGCCGCGCTGGACAACGACAGCGAGCTCGACGACCACCTGCTCGCCACCGCGGGCGACTCGCAGCACGCCACCAGCACGTGCCGGATGGGCGACCCCGGGCACCGCGACACCGTGGTCGATCCCGACTGCCGGGTGCTCGGCTTCGACCGCCTGCGCGTGGTCGACGCGTCGATCTTCCCCTCCGTTCCCCGGGCCAACACCAACCTCGCCGCGATCATGGCCGGCGAGCTGATGGCCGACCGGCTCGACTGACCGAGGAATCCCATGCGGACACTGCGGAACCGTCCGAACGCGGGCCGCTTTCGGTGGTGCGCCTGCTCGAACTGGCCGAACTGCCGCCGGGCGTGGTGAACCTGGTGCTCGGCGACGCTCGCGCCGGGATCCCGCTTGCCGGGCACGAGCAGATCCAGCTGGTGCACTTCACCGGTTCGGTCGCCACCGGCAAACGCGTCGGCGCGGCGGCGGGGGAGCGGCTGCACCGCGCGGTCCTGGAACTGGGAGGCAAGGACCCGGTCGTGGTCGACGCCGGTGTCGATCCGGTCGCCACCGCCCAAGCCGTCGCGTTCGGCGCGTTCATCAACACCGGCCAGATTTGCACGTCCATGGAACGGATCTACGTGCATCGTGACGTCGCCGAACCGTTCGTCGAGGCGCTCGTCGCCGCGGCCGAAAGCTTCCCCGTCGGCAACGGTCTCGACGAGGGCGTCGTGCTCGGCCCGCTGGTCGACCAGCGGCAGCGGGACATCGTCGTCCGGCACGTCGAGGACGCGGTGCGGAAGGGTGCGAAGGTCCGCGCCGGCGGGATTGTCCCCGCTGGCAAGGGTTTCTGCTACCCGCCGACCGTGCTCACCGAGGTCGACGACTCGATGCTGGTCCTGACCGAGGAAACCTTCGGCCCGGTCGCCCCGGTCGTCGTCGTGGACGCGTTCGAGGAAGGACTCGAACGCGCTTCCCAGTCGGAATACGGCCTCGCGGCGACGGTCTACACCGACGACCCGGACCACATCGCCGCCGCCGCGCGCATCCCGGCCGGTGTCACCTGGGTCAACCAATGGCAGGGCGGCGGCCCCGAGCGGCTTTACGAGCCCGCGCGCGACAGCGGCATGGGCGCGACCGGCGCGCGCGCCGCATACGACGCCGCGACGCGACCGTCCTCAGTGCACATCGCGGCGGCTTCGTGAAGAGGCGACTGAAGAACGACGAGTTGCGCGTTTAACGTTCTTTCGGTCAAGTGCCAGGCGGTCCGGCTAGCCCGGGAGTCAGTCCACGGTGTCGGCAGAGGCGCGCAAACCCAGTCCGGTCAGCCACTCGATCAGGTTCGCGCGTTGAGTGCCGTCGCTTGCTGCCGCGTCGATCAGGGTGCCGCGGCCGTATTCGGGCGTGAACGTCACGTCGGCGCCGAGTCCGATCAGGCGTTCGGCTGCTCGTCGCTGTCCGCCCGCGCAGGCGTGCCACAACGCCTGATCGAGCGCCTCCTGCGCCGGTGCGCTGTCGGCAATCAGCTCTTCCATCCGGTCGAGCAAGCCGAGCGCGGCCGCGTGCCAGAGCTTCTCGACCCGCGCGCCCCGTTCCACGAGCAGGCGTGCGACATTCCAGCAGGCGTAGCCGATCGCGTTGTCGAGCGGCGTGCCGATCGATCCGCCGGGCGCCTCGATGTCCGCGCCCGCGTCGATCAGCACCCGGGCGACGGCGGCGTCGTCGCTGCTGGCCGTCCAGTGCAGCGGAGACTCCCCGCCGTCCGGACGCGCGTCGACGTCGGCTCCCGAGGCGATCAACAGTTCGGCGACGCGCGGCCCGTTGGGGAAGTAGCCCGGCCAGTCGCTGACGACGTGCAGCGGCGTGCGCCCGCGGGCCGGGCCGCCCAGCGGGCAGGTGGCCAGTTCGGGATCCGCCCGCAGCAACTCTGACAGCCGGTCTGCGGCACCTTCCCGGATGGCGACGTAGGTGCTGAGCTGGTCCTCGTCTGTCGGCATCGCGATTCCTCTCGACGGCCGTGCGCCGGCACAGCCTACCCGAGTGTCCCAAGTGGACACTCGGGTACGCCTGCCGGCCGAGCACGGCGGCAGCTGCCGGGCTGCGCTCGTCACCGTCGCTCCGCCGTTCGGGTGCGGGATTGCGGCAAACGTGAACCTACCTTCGTCGGTGTCGCGCCGCCCTGAAGCTGTTCGAGAATCACAAACCTGAGGTTGATCACGTTCCGTTTCAACGAAGAGACGGTCCGGACCGCCCGAACTGGAGGCTCATGGTCCCGATCCGGTCACCCGACGCGCCAGGGAGGAGATGCCTCCGCAGTCAGCCGAGCACAGCACCGAATCCGGGCTTCCCGTTCGGTGCACGTCCTTTCTCCCCCCTTCCGCGCAGGAGGAAACACATGCGATCGACACGTTTCAGGCTGAGCGCTCTCGCCATCGGTTCGTTCGGCGCGCTGGCCCTTTCCGTGACCACCGTGCCCGCAGCGTCCGCGGCGGCGACACCGGCCGCGGTCATGAACAGCCTGGGCTCCGCCACCGGCGGGCACTACCTCGACGACAGCGGCGCTTCGGTCGTCACTGTGCTGAACAACGCCGACGCGGCCAAGGTGCGCGCGTCCGGCCTGAACGCGAAGGTGGTGAAGTACAGCCTGGGCCAGCTCGGCTCAGTCAAACAGCACCTGGACGCCACCGGCGGCGTGCCCAGCGCCGGCTGGGGCCTCGACCTCGCCCGGAACCAGGTCATCGTCGACGTTTACGACGCCACCCCGAAGGCGCAGAAGGACGCGCTGGTCGAGACCGCCCGCCAGTACGGCGACATGGTCCGCGTCGAACACCATCCCGGTGCGATGTCGTTGTTCATCAAGGGCGGCGACAAGATCAGCAACGGCCAAGCGTCCTGCTCCAACGGGTTCAACGTGGAGAAGGACGGCAAGAAGCTGCTCCTGTCCGCAGGCCACTGCGAGAAACTCGGCGGCGGCGGTCCGTGGAACGACGGCAAGACCGTCGACGCGGTGTTCCCCGACGAAGACAACATGCTCGTGGAGAACGCTTCGGGCGAGGGTCCGAGCGAGATCAACGACGGCACCAAGATCACCGAGTTCGCCGACGCGACGGTGGGCGAGCAGATGAAGCGCGCCGGGATCACCTCCGGCGTGACGGAAGGCAAGGTCACCAAGGTCGACTACACCTTCGAAGCCGAGGGTTACACGGTCTACCACGAGTTCTGCACGACCGCCCACTCCGACCACGGCGACTCCGGCGGCCCGGCCTACGACGGAGGCAAGGGCCTCGGCACCCTCTCCGGCGGAGACACCCAGACGTCGTGCTTCTTCCCGGCGACGCTGTCGGCCAAGAGGTATGGCGTGACGCTGCCCAAGTCCTGACCTGAGGCTGCCGTCGGGAGGTGCTGGAGACAGTCCTCCCGACGGCATTCCCGCGCGCTCCGCGTGCGGGGCGCTGATTCAGGTCCGGCTGGAAACCGGTATTGCTGCGTATGCAGAGCGGTTTCCGTTGCTGGTCGCGGTTTGTCAAGCGTTAGCGCCGGTCAGGGTGCTCAGCCGAGGCAGGTGAATTTCTCCTGGTGCCGGTGGTCCGTCAGGGACTGCTGAGAGGAGATGCCTGATGTCGGTCCGCGATGCGGCGCTTCGGGAGCTGAACCGCCGAATCGCTGAAGCAGCGAACGTGCCCGCACGAATCCTCGACCCGGATGCGCTACTCGCGGCCAGCGCGCTGCTCGGCGCGACCGCTCCCTACCCCGACGCGAACGCGGCTATCGCCCTGGCCCGCTACCGGTGGGCATGCGCCACCGCGCTCACCGCCACGGCCACGCGGGACGGCCGCACGTTCACAAGCCCTGCTCTGTCTCGCTGTGCACCCCGGCCGCTGAAGGATCGCCCATGATCGAAAGCTGCGGCAGGCTGTGCGGTCAGTGCGCGCCGCGGAACCGCGTGACACCGATCGGGAATCACCGGCAGTTTTCCGCTGCCCCGCCCCTGAGCGGCACGCGCCCCCCCCCATCAGTCCACAATAGACAGACTGTGCCCGGCAGCGCGAAGAGCTTCCTCCGCCGCCGCGGCGAATCCGGCGATGACGTCGTTCGCGCGCGTCGGCACCCACACGACCGAACTGGACCAGCGCAGCCGGTCCTCGTCGAGGGGGCGCCAGGTCAGCCCGGCGGGCAGCGGGTGCTCTTCGTTGAAGTGGACGCCCATTCCGGCGAGGACCAGCCCGTGGGTGAAGTTCGGGTTGCGCGCGTGCCGGATCGCGCCGGGGAGGAAGCCGTTGTCGCGGCAGATCGCGAGGATGTGATCGTAGAGCCGCGGCGCCATTTCGCGCCGGAAGACGACGAGCGGGACGCCGTGGAGATCGCGCAGCCGGACCAGTTCCGATCCGGCGAGCCGGTGTTCGGCCGGCAGCACCACTCCGAGCCGCCGCGACAGCACCGGCCCTGATTCCAGTCCGACCGTGTCGGACGGGTGCCGCACGATCCCGACGTCGAGCGTGCCCTCCCGCAGTTGCGCGATCTGTTCGTCGGTGCTGACTTCGTGCAGCTCCAGCAGCACGTCCGGGGCCTGTGCGGCGAAGCGGGCGGCGATCGTGCGCAGGACCTCCGGCGCGGTGTCCGGCGGGATTCCCGCGCGCAGCGTGCCCGCCGTGCCCGGGAGGATCCGGCGCATCGCCTCGCGCGCCCGGTCGACGCCGTCGAGCACCGGCCGCGTGTGTTCCAGCAGCAGAGCGCCCGCTTCGGTGAGCCGCACTCCGCCGCGCCCGCGGTGGAACAGTTCGACGCCCAGTTCCCGCTCGAGATCGCGGATGCGTTGGGACAGCGGCGGTTGCGCCATGTGCAGCCTGGCCGCGGCCCGGCCGAAGTGGAGTTCCTCGCTCAGGACGACGAAGTACCGCAGATGCCGCAGCTCCATCCGCGGCACCATATCAACCCGATATCGCGGGAGGTCGTACTTGGTGTTGGCCACCGCGGTCCGCCGCCTGTTCTTCTTGTCCGCGACGGGGACGACGAACGGAGGCACGCCGGATATGACCGAAACCGTATTGCTCGAGCGCAGGGACGAGATCGCCGTCCTGACGCTGAACCGGCCGGAGAAGCTCAACGCGTGGACCCACGCGATGCGGGAGCGGCTGATCGGGCTCTTGCGCGAGGCGGACCGGGACCCGGGCTGCCGCGGGGTGGTGCTCACCGGGGCCGGGCGGGCGTTCTGCGCGGGCCAGGACCTGGAGGAGACCGCCGCGATCGACCCCGGCGACCACGCCGCCGCGGAGGCCTGGATCGACGACTTCGACCGGTTGTTCCGCACGGTGCGGGAACTGCGCAAGCCGACCGTCGCCGCGGTCAACGGGGTCGTCGCCGGCTCCGGGTTCCAGTACGCGCTGCTCGCCGACCTGCGCATCGGGCACGCCGGGGTCACGATGGGGCAGCCCGAGGTCGCCTCCGGGATCCCCAGCATCACCGGGATCTGGGCGATGTGGGAGATCCTCGGCCGCGCGAAGACGACTGAACTCGTCCTGACCGCGCGGCTCGTCGACGCGGAAGAAGCGCAGCGCCTCGGCCTGCTCACCCGGCTGGTCCCCGAGGACGAGGTCCTGGACGCGGCCGTCGCCCAGGCGCGCGCGATCGCCGAGCTGCCGCCCGGCGCGGTCGCTCTGACGAAGGCCCGGCTTCGCGAGCTGGACGACGACGCGCTGGCCGAGGCGGTGATCGCGGCGAAGAAGATCCACGCGGACGCCTACGCGACGGGGGAGCCGCAGCGCGAAATGGCGCGTTTCCTGTCCGGCAAGCGGCGCTGAAGGCGGCGGGATGAGCTACGAGGAACTGTTCGAGGGGCAACGCTGGGACGTCCCGGACCGCTACAACATGGCCGCCGACGTGGCCGACCGGCACGACCGGGCCGCCGTGGCGCTGATCTTCGAGGACCACGCCGGCACGCACCGCGAGGTGGCGTGGGGCGAGGTGCAGGACCGCTCGCGCCGGATCGCCGCGCACCTGGGGAATCTCGGGGTGCGGCCAGGGGACCGGGTCGCGGTCCTGCTCCCGCAGCGGCCGGACACCCCGGCGGCTTACCTGGGCGTGCTGCGCACCGGCGCGATCCTGGTGACCATGTCCCTGCTGTGGGCGGACGACCCGATCCGCTACCGGCTGGCCGACTCGGGCGCGACCGTGCTGGTCACCGAGCGCGCCGAGCTGGGCCGGGCGGGCGAGTTCGCCGGGCACGTCGTGGACGTGGACGATCCGGCGATCGACGAGCTGCCGCCGGTCTTCGCCACGGCGGACACCGCGGCCGACGATCCGGCGCTGATCTTCTACACCTCGGGCACCACCGGCCAGGCCAAGGGGATCGTGCACGCCCACCGGACCTTGCTGGGGCACAACGAGTTCCGGTACTGCCACGACCTCCGTCCCGGCGATGTCTTCTACGGGGCGGGCGATTGGGCGTGGTCGATGGCGAAGCTGCTCGGCCCGCTGCGGGCGGGCGCGACGCATCTGGTCTACCGTCCGGCGAGCGGGTTCGACGCGGCCGGCCTGCTGGACGCCATGTCCCGCAACGCGGTCACGACCGCGCTGGTGAATCCGACGCTGCTGCGCAAGATGGCCGCAGACGTGCCGGACGCGGGCCTGCGCTACCCGCAGAAGCTGCGGGTGGCGTGCTCGTCGAACGAACCGCTGACCGCGGATCTCCTCGCGTGGTTCACCGAGCAGTTCGGCGTTCCGCTGCTGGACTACTACGGCTCGACCGAGTCGTATCCGCTGGTCGGCAATTTTCCCGGCGTGGCGGTGAAACCGGGTTCGATGGGCAGGCCGCTGCCGGGCTGGGACGTCGCCTTGCTCGACGCGGACGAACAGCCGGTGCCCGTCGGCGAGGCCGGCGAGATCTGCCTGCGCGCGCGGTCGAACCCGCAGTACCCGCTGGGGTACTGGAACCGGCCGGAGGACTCGGCGGCGGTGTTCGGCGGCCGCTGGTACCACACCAGCGACCAGGCGTTCGCCGACGAGGACGGCTACTTCTGGTTTCTCGGCCGCATCGACGACGTGATCAAGACGTCCGGCTACCGGGTCAGCCCGTTCGAGGTGGAGCACGCGTTGCGCGCGCATCCGGCGGTGGCCGACGCCGGAGTGGTCGGCGTGCCGGACCCGGTGCGCGGCCAGGCGGTCAAGGCGTGGGTGCAGACCGCGCCGGGGCACGAACCCGGCGACGCGCTCGCCGACGAACTCCGCGCCTTCGCCAAGGAACGCTATTCGCGGTTCGCCTACCCTCGCCACATCGAGTTCGTGGACGTGCTGCCCCGCTCCGCCACCGGCAAGATCCGCCGGGCCGATCTCCGGGGGCGCGACCGCGCTCCCGGCGCGCAGTGAGGAGGAGACGGCCATGACCGTCCGGACGGAACAGCCCGCGGCCGCTCGCGCCGGCAGGCGGAAAATCGTGCTCGCGTCGGCCATCGGCAATTTCACCGAATGGTTCGACTCCGCGGCCTACGCGACCATGTCCTCGACCATCGCCGCGGAGTTCTTCCCCCGGCACGACCAGACCGCGGCGCTGCTGGCGACGTGGGCGATCTTCGCGGGCGGATTCGTGGCGCGGCCGCTCGGCGCGGCGTTCTTCGGGCACTACGGCGACCGGATCGGCCGCAACCGGATGCTCGCGCTGAGCGTGCTGGTGATGAGCGGCGCGACGTTCCTGATGGGTGTCCTGCCGACGTACTCCGCGATCGGGGTGGCCGCGCCGATTCTGCTGTTCGCGTTGCGGACGGCGCAGGGATTTTCCACCGGCGGCGAGTACACCGGCGCGTCGGCGTTCATCATGGAGCACGCTCCCGACGGCCGGCGCGCCCGGTTCGCCAGCGCGGTGCCCGCGACCGTCGGCCTGGCCAGCGTCGCCGGCTCGGCCGTCGGCGTGCTGCTGACCTCGACGCTTTCGGCGGACGCGCTGCACACGTGGGGCTGGCGGGTGCCGTTCCTGCTGGCCGGCCCGCTCGGCTTGATCGGGCTGTACCTGCGGCGGAGGGTCGAGGACAGCCCGGTGTTCCGGGCACTGGCACGGGAGGAGTCCGTGCAGCGCAAGCCATTGCGCGACGCGGTCCGCTCGCACAAGCGCCAGATCTGCACGCTCTTCGGCTACAGCATCACCAACGCGATCGCGTACTACTTGATGAGCAGCTACCTGATCAGCTACATGGCCGACGAACTGCGTTACTCGCGCACGCAGGCGCTGACCGCCAGCGTGGTATCGATGGTCTGCTACAGCCTTGCCTGCCCTCTCATGGCTTCGGCGAGCGACCGGTTCGGACGCAAACGGATGCTGCTGGCGGCGTGCCTCGGATTCGTGGTCTGCACCCTTCCCGCGTTCGTGCTGATGCGTACCGGATTCGCCGGGGCGCTCGCGGGAACCACGGTGCTGGCGGTGCTGGTCGCGGTGATCGGGACGTCGAACGTGCCGGCGATGGTGGAGATGTTCCCGGGCCCGGTTCGCGCCAGCGGCTCGGCGATCGGCTACACCGCGGCGTACGTGCTCTTCGGCGGGACAGCCCCGTTCGCGGCCACCTGGCTGGTGTCTCTCACCGGCAGTTCGCTGGCTCCGGGCTGCTATCTGATGGCGATCGCGGTGGTTTCCGCGCTGGTGGTCAGGTTCGCGTTCCGGGAGACGAAGAACCTGGATCTGGCGAGGAGGTAGGGCGGCATCGGCGGCCCCGTACACTCTCGGGCGAGCAAGGAGCCGACGGAGCGGTGCCGGCGTCGCGCTCGCTACCCCGCACCGGAGCGAGGCAGTATGGGCCAGGAGTACGCACTGACGTGCGAAGCGATCGATGTCGTCCTCTCGGACTCGCCACAGAAGACGAAGCGCCTCCAGTTGGGCGAGGTCCTGCGCCGCATGCTGAGGGCGGACGTCTTCGCCTCCTTCGTCTGCGATGCGTCCGGGCCGTACGCCGACCCGGTTCAGCTTGACCTCGGCGACGACGCGCTTCGCGCCTACCACCGGCATTTCCGGCACGTTGACGACCTGACCCCGGGGCTTTTCGCGCGGGGGAGCGCTTCGCGAGTCAGTCCGGGCACCGGGGTCTGCGCGGAGTTCGTCCAGGACTTCCTGCATCGCGGCGGCATGTACCACGGCATGAACTACTTCCCGGCCGGCGCCGGTCCCGGTTCGGTGGATCTGCGGGTGTGGCGGGGACGTGACGGCCGCGCGTTCACCGAGGCGGACGCGCGGGTGTTCCGGTCTTTCGGGGACCTGGTCGCCCGGGTCTGGCCCCGGGAGGCTCCGTCCGGGCAGAAGCCGCTGTCCCGGCGCGAAGCCCAGGTGGCTGCGCTGGTCGCGGACGGGTACAGCGACAAGCAGATCGCCGCGGCTCTCGGCATCGCGCCGCCGACCTTGCGGACGCACCTGAGCAACGCGTTCGCCAAGACCGGCGCGCCCAACCGCGCTGCGCTGGCGGCGTATCACCTCCGCCATCATCAGAATTGACGATGGCGGCGAACACCCGGCGGGCCGAGACTTCCGGACAAGCCTCATTCGCCGCAAAGGAGCCCCGGATGCCGCTTTCCGCCGCCCTCGCCCGCGCTTCCGTCCTGGACCCGGTCGAACGACCGGAACCAGGGGAGTGGACGCAAACCTGCACTGCCGAGGAAATCGCCGCCCAGTCGCCGTTGGCGGGCGGGAAGCCGTATCCGCTCGCGGTGAAAGCGAATATCGCGGTGCGCGGACTGCGCCGGTCCGCGGGGTGCGAGCTGCTGGACCTCGGGCCGGAGGAGGCGGACGCCCCGGTTGTCGCGCTGCTGCGCCGCTCCGGCGCGGTGGTCGTAGGCATGGCGAACATGCACGAACTCGCCTTCGGGATCACTTCCCGGAACGCGTCTTATGGCGCGGTGCGCTTGCCCGGCCGTCCGGATCGTCTGGCAGGGGGTTCCTCGGGCGGCAGCGCCGCGGTCGTCGCGCGCGGCCATGCCGAGGTCGCGCTGGGCACGGACACCGGGGGCTCGATCTCGATCCCGGCCAGTCTGTGCGGGGTCGCCGGGTTCCGTCCCAGCACCGGACGCTGGCCGACCGCGGGCATCGTCGGCCTGTCGTGGACGCGGGACGCCCCCGGGGTCTTCGCGCGGTCGGTGCGGCGCCTCGCCGAGCTCGACCTGGCGATGCTCGGCGGAGCGACGGCCGAGGACGCTTCGCGGCCGCGGATCGGAGTGCCCGCGGAACTGGTCCGCGAGCTGCACCCCAGTACGCAAGCGGCGGTCGATTCGGCCTTGGACGCGCTCGCGGACACTGTCGAGCTGGTGCCGGTGACGCTTTCGGAGGTGTGGGAGCTGACCCGTGCGGCGGCTATGCCGATCGTCTGCTGGGAAGCCCGCCGGCTGCTCGGCGACGTCGCCGCCCGGGCCCTGGGCCTGAACGCGGAGCAGGCGTTCGCCCGGCTGGCCGCGGAGGTGCGCAGTCCTGATGTCCGGCAGATCCTGGAAGCGGAGCTGGAGTCCCCGGTGCCGCCCGACGCGTACGCGATAGCCCAGCAGCAAACCGAGCAAGCGCGAGCGTGCTACGCGGAACTGCTGCGCAAGCACGCACTCGACGCGCTCGCATTTCCCGCCACGCCCGCGCCAGCACCGCCCGCCGACAGCGACGGGCCGGTGGAGCATCTGGGCAGCCGCATCGACGCTTTCGAGCTGTACACCCGGAACACAACGCCGGGCGCGATGCTCGGGGCGCCCATGGTCACCTTCCCGCTGGCCATCCCCGCGGAAGGTCTTCCGGTCGGGCTGACCGTCCAAGGAGCACGGTTCGACGACCGCCGGGCACTGCGCCTCGCCGAACGCATGGCGGAAACGCTGGCGAACACCGACGACCCGGCCGGTTGACTGGGTTCCGCTCTACAGCCGCACAGCCGCGGAGTGGAATTCTCGGCGCACGGTTTCGATTCCGGGCGTCGTGCGGGTGGGGTGGACCCGGTTGGTGAGGAGCACGTAGTACCGGCCCCGGCCGGGTTCGAACCACACACTGGTTCCGGTGAATCCCGTGTGCCCGTACGAATCCCGTGCCAGCTCGGTGCCCACCGGGGAGCCGGGCACGTCCAGGCACTGCCAGGCGAGACCGCGGCGCGGGTTCAGCCCGGGGGTCTGGCAGGCGATCATTTCCGCGTGCGTCCCGGGTTTGAGCAGGGGAGCGGCGCCCGCGGCGAGAAGCTGTGCCCAGCGCTCCATATCGGACAGGGTGGAGAACAGCCCGGCGTGGCCGCAGATTCCGCCCAGCACCACGGCGTTCTCGTCGTGCACCTCGCCGCGGACGACGTGGCCGCGCCACGGGCAGTCCTCCGTAGCGACAGCGTCCGGCACCGGCCCGAAGCCGGTCGCCGCGAGGCCGGCCGGCTTGCTGACCAGGTCGGCGACGAGCTGGTCCAGCGGTGCGCGTCCGGCGGCTTCGGCGACCAGGCCGAGCAGGATGAAGCCCTGCGACGAGTATTCGACCTGGCCGTCCGTGCGGCGCGGTCCGACGCGGATGGCTTCGAGCAGGTCCGAACGGGTGGAATGGGTGCGCCACAACGGAGTTCCGCCCGGAAGCCCGGACGTGTGCGTCAGCAGCTGCCGGACCGTGATCTCGGCGGGGTACGACGGCAGGTGCCGGGAAACGGGATCGTCGAAGGACAACGAGCCGCGGTCGGCGAGCGCGCCGACGACCATCCCGATGACCGGTTTGGTCACCGAAGCCAGATCCCATCGGCTGTTCTCGGCGACCGCGGGGCCGTCCCGCCAGAGCGTGCCGAGCAGACCCCGGTCGAGCACGCCGTCCGCGGTGCCGACCGACCACGCGGCGGCGGAATAGACGCGATTCTCCCGGCCGCGCGCCAAGATCTCCGCCAGCTCAGTCCTCATCGGGCGCCAGCCGGACCGGCGCACTGCTCAGCGCCGCCGAAACCCGGTTCGCCGCCTCGGCGACGAGCGGACCGAGCGTCGGGAAACTGTCGGGCGGCAAGGTGAACGTCAACCCGGCCACGCTGACCGCACCCGCCACCTGTCCGTCCGCGGCCAGCACGGGAGCGGCGACACAACGGACGTGCTGTTCGTGCTGCTCGTCGTCGACGACGTAGCCAAGAGTGTCCACAGTGGTCAGAGACGCCCGGATTTCCGCCGGGTCCGTGATTGTCTTAGGCGTGCGGGCGCGCAGCGGCGCGGCGTCGAGCACGGCCGCGACTTCCGGCGGCGACAGCCGGGAAAGGATCGCGCGGCCGACACCGGTGCAGTAGAGGGGAACCTCGCCGCCAGGACGGGTGTTGAGCCGGTACGCCTGGTCCGGTTCGAGCTTGTCCACGTACACCGCGCGGTCCGCGTGCCGTACCGCGTAGTGGACGGTGTGCCCGGTCCGCCGCCGCAGGTCGGCGAGGATCGGCCGGATCGCCGGACGCGCCGCGAGCACCGCCGCCGACATCCCCAGCAGCCGCGGTCCGACGGTGTACCGGCCGCCGCCGAGCCCGGCCGCGAAGCCGGCTTCGGCGAACGTCTGCAGCATCCGGTGCGTGGTCGGTTTCGGCAGGTCGCAGGCCTCGGCGAGGTCGGCGAGCCGGTGCGGCCCGCCCGGTCGCGACAGCGCGGCGAGGACCTCCAGGGCCTTGTCGACGGCACCGCGGGGCTCGGCCCGTCCGGTGCCGGACGAACCGTTGACAGCGTTCTTCACGCCGCCTACCTTAGCGCAATCCCGTTCCATCTGACGGAATGAGATGTCACCCCACGGAAAGGAAGATCCCGTGGCCCCACCTCCCCGCCTGTCCCGCCGCACGGCGCTCCGGCTGACCGGGCTGACGCTGCCCGCAGTCGCCCTGCCCGCCGCGCTCACCGCGTGCGGCACCGCGACGGGCAGTCCCGGCCGCGTGCTGCGCGTCGCCCAGACCGCCGACCCGAAGACGCTGGACCCGCAGAAACAGGGCGATCTGACCTCGATGAACGTGCTGGTCAACCTGTTCGACACGCTCACCACGCGCGGGCCGGGCAACCAGCTCGCCCCCGGCCTCGCGCTGTCCTGGTCCCCGCTCGACCGGCTGACCTGGCGGTTCCGGCTGCGGCCCGGCGTGCGCTTCCACAACGGCGAGCCCTGCGACGCGCACGCGGTCGCGTTCAGCGTGCAGCGGCTGCTGGACCCGGCGACGAAATCGCCGATCGTCGAGCTGCGCTACGTCAAGAAAGCGACAGTCGCCGACGACCTGACCGTCGACCTGCACCTCAGCGAACCGGACCCGATCCTGCCGGCGAAGGTCTCGCTGTTCGGCGGGGTCGTGGTGCCCCCGGGCTACCTCCGGCAGGTCGGCAACGCCGGCTTCGCGAAGCATCCGGTCGGCACCGGGCCGTTCACGTTCGTCGAGTTCCAGCGCGACCACCAGACGCGGATGCGCGCGAATCCCGCGTACTGGGACGGGAAACCGGCGTTCGACGAGCTGGTCTTCCTGCCGATGCCGGATCCGTCGTCGGCGCTGGCGTCGCTGCAGAGCGACCAGGTCGACATCGTCGCGAACCTGACCCCGGACGCCGCCTTGCAGATCCAGGGATACCGCGGCGTCGAGATCCGGCACTGCCCGGGCATCCGCACGTCGTACCTGTCGCTCGACACCACCGCCGGCCCGCTGCGCGACGTGCGCGTGCGCCGGGCGCTCAACCACGCCGTCGACGTGCCGCTGCTGATCAAAGCGGTGCTCGACGGCAAGGCCCGCGAGGTGCCGACGATGTTCCCGCGCGAAGCGTTCGGCTTCGACCCGTCGATCCGGCCGTACTCCCGCGACGTCGGCCTCGCGAAACGGCTCCTCGCCGAGGCCGGTTTCCCGAACGGCTTCGACACCACGCTCACCGCGCAGACCGCCGACGCCAACACCGCCGAGGCGATCTCCGGCCTGCTCGCCCGCGCCGGGGTGCGCGCCCAGGTGGAACTGGTCGACCCCGGCACCTACAGCAGCCGGCTGACCTCGAACAACCGCGGCGCGCTCGGCCCGATCTACCTCGCCGCCAGCACCGGCTGGACGCTCGACGCGGAAAGCCTCGTGCAGTCCAACGTCCGCCACGACCGCAGGCAGAGCCGGTGGCGCAACGCCGAAGCCGACCGGCTCGTGGACGTCGAGGAGCAGTCGCTCGTGCCCGCCGACCGGCAGCGCGCGTTCACCGGCCTCCAGCATCTGCTGAACCAGGAGGCTCCGTTCGTGTTCCTCTACCAGATCGACACGATCTACGCGGTCAACACGCGACCGCGGTGGCAGCCGGGCGTCGTCGGCCTGCTCGCCATGGCCCGGGCGCAGGTGGCCTCGTGACCGCCCCGGCCGTCCCCGTCTCCCGTCCGGCCGCGGCCGGGACCGGCGTGCTGCGCGCGGTCGCGACCAAGGTGGCGACCGCCGTCGTCGTGCTGTTTTTCGTGGCCACCGCGGCGTTTTTCCTCGTCCGGCTCTCCGGCGACCCGGTGAAGCTGATCCTGCCGCCGGACGCGACCGCGCACCAGGAAGCGACCCTGCGGGCGAGCCTCGGCCTGGACCGGCCGCTGCTCGCGCAATACCTCGACTACCTCGGCGGGCTGCCGCGCCTGCGGCTGGGCACGTCGCTGGTGTACGACCAGCCGGTCTCGGAGGTCCTGTTCTCCCGCGTGCCGGCGACGCTCGAACTCGCCGGGGCCGCGCTGCTGGTCGCGCTGGCGATCGCTGTTCCGGCGGGCACCTACGCGGCGACGAGGCGGGGCCGCGCGGGCGATTCCGGCGTGATGACGGGCGTCCTCATCGGACAGTCGACGCCCGCGTTCTGGGTCGGCATCCTGCTGATCCTGGTGTTCGCCGTGCAGTGGCAGGTGCTGCCCGCGTCCGGGTACGGCGGGCTGGAGCACCTGATCCTGCCCGCGGTCACGCTCGCGGTGTACTCGGTCGCGGTGATCGCCCGGCTGCTGCGGTCGTCGCTGATCGACGTGCTCGGTTCGGATTTCATCCGCACCGCCCGGGCCAAAGGCCTCGGCACCGCGGGAGTCGTCCTCTCGCACGGCCTGCGCAACGCCGCGCTGCCGGTGGTCACCGTGGTCGGGCTCGAGGTCGGCACCCTGCTCGGCGGCGCGATCCTCACCGAGCAGGTGTTCTCCTGGCCGGGGCTGGGCCGGTTGACCGTCGAGGCCATCCAGAACCGCGATTTCCCGCTCGTGCAAGCGGCCGTGCTGTTCTTCGCGGCCACGTTCGTCGTCGTGAACCTGCTTGTCGACCTGTCCTACACGCTGCTCGATCCGAGGGTGCGGGTGACCGCATGACCGCCGTGACCGCAGCCGTCCCGACCGCCCGGCCCAGCGTGGTGCGTGCGGTACTGCGCAACAAACTGGGCGTCGTCGCGATCACCGTCCTCGCGCTGATGGTGCTGGTCGCGGTCTTCGCGCCGCTGATCGCCCCGTACGATCCGGGCGCGCAAGATCTTTTGGTGCGGCTCCATCCGCCGGCCTGGGCGCACGGCGGCTCGTCCGCGCATCTGCTCGGCACCGACCAGCTCGGCCGCGACATCCTGTCCCGGCTCTTTTACGGCGCCCGCGTTTCGCTGCTCGTGGGCGCGTGCGCGGCGCTGCTGGCCGGGCTGGTCGGCGCGGCGATCGGGCTGGTCGCCGGCTACCTCGGCGGCTGGTTCGACCGGATCCTCATGCGGATCGCCGACATCCAGCTCGCGTTCCCGTCGATCCTGCTCGCGCTCGCCGTCGTCGGCTTCCTCGGCTCCGGGCTGTGGTACGTCGTGCTGGTGCTCGGCTTCACCGGCTGGGTGTCCTACGCCCGGGTCATCCGGTCCGAGGTGCTTTCCTTGCGCACCAGGGAGTTCGTCACCGAGGCGCGGGCGATCGGCGTGCGCGGCGGGACGATCATGCGCCGGCACCTGCTGCCGAACGTGCTGGCCCCGCTGGCCACGATCGGCACGCTGCACGTCGCCGCGGCGATCGTGGCCGAGGCCTCGCTGAGCTACCTCGGCCTCGGCGTGCCGAAACAGACCGTGACCTGGGGCGGGATGCTCAGCGACGGCCAGCTGTACCTCGGCACGTCGTGGTGGGTCGCGGTGTTCCCCGGACTGGCGCTGATGCTCACCGCGCTGTCTGTCAACCTGACCGGCGACGTCCTGCGCGACGTCGCGGACCCGAAGGCGTACCGCTCATGAGCGCTCTGCTGGAGATCGACGACCTGCGGATCGAATTCCGCCTCGCGACCGGGACCGTGGTGGCCGCCGACGGCGTGAGTTTCGCCGTGGAAGCCGGGGAAACCCTTGCGGTGGTGGGGGAATCGGGCAGCGGCAAGACCGCGACGGCGCTGTCGGTGCTGCGGCTCAACCCGGAACCGCCGTGCGTGTACGCCGGGGGAGAGGTGCGTCTCGACGGACGCGACGTGCTTCGCTTGCCGGAGAAGGAACTCCGGCGGATCCGCGGCAACGACGTCGCTATGGTGTTCCAGGACCCGATGACCAGCCTGAACCCGGTCAAGCGCGTCGGCGCGCAGGTGGCCGAGGTGCTGCGCCGGCACCAGGGCGCGACGCGGGCGCGGGCGCGCGCGGCGGCGGTGGAAGCGTTGCGGGAGGCCGGGATTCCCGATCCCGAGCGACGCGCCGGCCAGTACCCGCACCAGCTCTCCGGCGGGCTCCGGCAGCGCGTGATGATCGCGATGGCGCTCGTCGGACGGCCGCGGGTGCTGATCGCGGACGAACCGACGACGGCGCTGGACGTGACCGTGCAGGCGCGGATCCTCGACCTGCTGGTCGGCCTGCAGCGCAAGCACGGCATGGCGATCGTGCTCATCACGCACGATCTGGGCGTCGTCGCCGAGGTCGCCGACCGGGTCGTGGTGCTGCGGTCGGGACAGGTGGTGGAGACCGGCGACGTGGTCCCGGTTTTCGAGCAGCCGCAGGAGGACTACACGCGCGAGCTGCTGCGTGCGACGCCGAAACTGGAGCGGGTATGACGAACCTCGTGGAGATGCGCGGGCTGCGGAAACAGTACGGCGCGCTGGCCGCGGTGGACGGCGTCGATCTCGACGTGCGCACCGGGGAAACCCTTGCCGTGGTAGGGGAATCGGGCTCCGGGAAGACCACGCTGACCCGGCTGCTGCTGCGGCTGGAGGAACCGAGCGCCGGTTCGGTGCGCTTCGCCGGCGCGGACCTGTTCGCGATGCCCGCCGCGCAGCTGCGGAAAGCGCGGCGGGAGATGCAGGTGGTGCTGCAGGATCCCTACTCCAGCATGAATCCGCGGTGGCGGATCACCGACGTGGTGGCCGAACCGCTGGTGACGCACGAACGCGGGATGCGCGGCCGGCGCGGCCGGGCGAAGCTGCGGGAACGCGTCGGCGAGCTGCTCGCCGCCGTCGGGCTTTCGCCGCGGATGCAGGACCGCTACCCGCACGAGTTCTCCGGCGGGCAGCGCCAGCGGATCTCGGTCGCACGGGCGCTGGCGGTGCGGCCGCGGCTGGTGGTGCTGGACGAGCCGACGAGCGCGCTGGACGTCTCGGTGCAGGCGCAGGTTCTCGAACTGCTCGCGGACCTGCAGCGCCGGTTCGGGCTGACGTACCTGTTCGTGTCGCACAACCTGGCCGTGGTGCAGCAGATCGCGGACCGGGTGGCGGTGATGCGCGCCGGGCAGGTGGTGGAGCTCGCCCCGGCGGACCGGCTGTTCCGCGCGCCGGAGCACGAGTACACGCGGACCCTGCTGGACGCGGTGCCGAACCCGGACCCGCGAGCCCGCCGGCGGGTGGCTTCGTGAGTTCAGAGCTTCGACAGGACCAGACCGGCGCCGCCGAGAAGGGCGACGTCGTCGGCGGGGCTCTCGTTCACGACCACCCGCGGCGGTTCGGCGCCGGTGGCCCACGACGAGTCCTCGCGCAGCCGCTGCTCGATGCGGGCGCGGAACGGGTCGCCGCCCTCGGCGGCTTCGCCGTGCAGGACGAACAAACCCGGGGCGAAAAGCTGCTGGATGTTCACCAGTCCGAGCGCGATGTTGCCCGCGTACTCGTCCAGGAGCGGGTCGCCGGCGAGTTCGCGCACGGTCCGCGCGGCGAGTCCCCGCCGCTGGGCTTCGCCGCGCAGCCACGGCGTGGTCGCGACGGTTTTCCAGCAGCCGCGCGCACCGCAGGTGCATTCGCGGCCGCTCGCGGCGACCGTCATGTGCGCGCCGCTGCGGCCGCCGGGCGGGGCGAGGACTTCGCCGTCGAACAGCAGGCCGACGCCGAGCACTTCGCCGGTCGAGACCGACGCGAACGTGCTGCGGCCCTGGCCCGGCCCGAACCAGCGGTCGCCGAGGACCTGCAAGCGGGCGCGGTGCTCGACGTGGACCGGGACCCCGGCCAGGCCGCCGAGCACCTCGGCGATCGGGTAGCCGTGCAGCGCCGGCACCTCGTGCACCTCGATGATCGTCCCCGAGCCGGCGTCGACCAGCCCGGCGGAGGCGACGCCGATCGCGGCCGGCGCGGTCGGGAACCGGGTCGCTTCGGCGAGCGCGGCCGCGATGCCCGCCGGGGCGGCGGTGCGCGCGTAGGTCGCTTCGGCGCGCCACCGCACCCCGCCCGCGAGATCCAGCAGCGCGGCGCGGACGCGTCCGGGGAGCAGTTCGACCGCGCCGAGCACCGGCCCGGCGTCGGACGGCGCCGCGACCGGCGCGGGAACCAGCCGCAAGGCCGGGCGTTCGCCGGAATCCATGCGGTCACGATGCCACGCGCCGCGCCGAGAAGGGAGGCCACATGTCCGAACTGACGCGAATGACCTGGCAGGAGACGCGCGCCGCCGGGCGGTCCGCGATCGCGGTTCTGCCGATCGGCTCGCAGGAACAGCACGCCGGGCACCTGCCGATGGGCACCGACACGATGCTCGCCGAAGCGGTCACCGACGCCGCGCTGGCCCGGCTGGGCGGCGATCCGGAGGTGGTGCGGCTGCCCGCGCTGCCGTTCGGCCACAGCCCGCACCACCTGTTCGCGGCAGCGGTGTCGCTGCGCGCGTCGACGCTGCAGGCGGTGCTGGACGACCTGCTCGACTCGCTGGCCGCCAGCGGATACCGGCGCGTGCTGATCGTCAACGGCCACGGCGGCAACGACGAGATCATGCGGCTCGCGGTGAAGCAGTACGTGCTGCGCGCGGACGTCGCGCTGGCCGCGTGCTCGTACTTCTCGCTCGGCGACGGCCAGTCGCCGGGCCACGCGGGGATGTTCGAGACCTCGCTCATGCTCGCGGCGCACCCGGATCTGGTGCGCACGCCGGAGCCGCGGCCGGTCGTCGACCCGCCGCCGCTGTTCTCCGACTCGCCGTATCCCGGGCTGACCGTGGAGCGGCACGGCGAATGGGCCCGCGCCGGCGGGACCACCGACGACGCCGCCGCGGCCACCGCCGCGCACGGCGCGGAACTGCTCGCCGGGCGCAGCGCCGCGCTCGCCGAGGCGATCCGGGCGTTCGACCGCAGCACCCGCGACAGCCACGCATCCACCGAAGGGGCGCGATGAAGATCACCGACGTCGACGTGCGGGTCGTCAACCTGCCGCTGACCAACCCGTTCACCAGCTCGTTCGAGACGAAGACCGGCGAAACCCGCACCGTGGTGCGGCTGCGCACGGACACCGGGGCGCAGGGCTGGGGCGAGACGATGTGGGGCCGCCCGGTCGCCGAGCTGACCCGGAAACTGGGCGCGGAGATGATCGGGACCAGCCCGTTCGCCCTCGAAGCGTTCCACCGCCGCCACCACATGGTCCCGTTCTTCCACGGCTACCTCGGCTATGCCGCGCTCGCCGCGCTGGACGTGGCGTGCTGGGACCTCATCGGCCGCACGACCGGCCAGCCGGTAACCGATCTTCTCGGCGGCCCGGTGCGCACCGAGGTGCCGATCACCGCGCTGATCACCCGCGCCGACGCACCCGGCGCGCAAGGCACGGAACTGGCTCAGGGCCTGGCCGAGCACGCAGCGAAAGTGGTGGCCGAAGGCGGTTTCACCGCCGTAAAGCTGAAGGGCACCCGGGACGTGCGCGGCGACGTAGAGATCCTGCGCGCGCTGCGCAGCGCACTGCCGGACGTCGAGCTTCGCGTCGACCCCAACGCCGCGTGGTCAGTGCCCGACTCGATCCGCGCCGGGCTCGCACTGGAGGAACTGGACCTGGAGTACCTAGAGGACCCGTGCGTCGGCATCGAAGGAATGAGCCAAGTGCGCGCGAAAGTGCGGATTCCGTTGTGCACCAACATGTGTGTCGTCCGCTTCGAGGAGTTCGCCCCGGCAGTGCGCCTCGGCGCGGTCGACGTGATCCACGGCGATGTGTACAAATGGGGCGGCATCTCGGCCACCAAGGCGCTCGCCGCGCACTGCGAAACGTTCGGCCTGGGCATGAACCTCCACAGCGGCGGCGAACTCGGCATCGCGACCGCCGCACACCTGGCGGTCGTCGCGAGCACGCCGGTGCTCTCCCGCGCGATCGACAGCATGTACTACCTGCACGCGGACGACATCGTGGCACCGCTGCACCTGTCGAACGGCCGCTTGACGGTGCCGTCCGGGCCGGGGCTGGGGGTCGAGGTGGATGAGGAGAAGCTGGCTTTTTACGCGGCGAAGAACGAGAAGGAGGGCGATCTGACCGGCTGAGGGCCGTCGGAGACGTGAACCCGGTCCGGGATGATCGGTTGCGTCGGGCCTGGTAGTGGGCCTCGGGTCGAGAAGGCGAAACGGTGGACGGGCTTGCGGACACTGTCCGGTGCGCGATGACCCAGACCGCATTCCGGTCGAGTTCACGGCGTGGCCCCCGAGCTCTTTGGAGCCTCAGGCCCGGCAGCCGCCGGGTTCAGCATGGTTTGCTCCGCATATCGCGGTGGTCCGGATATCGCGGTGGTCCGGCGATCGTGCGTCGCCTTACGTGGCCAGCCATCCTCTGTGAAGGTGGGTGCTCGAATATCTGGAATCTCTGACGCCAAGATGGGGGCGAGTCACCGTCCTCGAGTGCCGACGAGCAACCGAATCGCGAGCCCCAATGCTTTCGGGTTCCAGTGCCGCCGAAAGTGTTCAAGGCTGAACCAGAGCGGTGAAAAACCGGCTAGCCGTGCGGGCACCTCGCTGCCTGCTGCTGATTCACCGGCAACGCCGGCGACGCTGACCAACCGCATCCAGAAGGCGAGGCTCAAGCAGCGGCGGCAGGGCGGGGGCTCGCACTCGCGGTTCATCCGGCGCGGCCCGTTGCCAGGGCGGCGGACGTTCGGTGAGTCCCCGCTGTCCGTCGACGTGATCGGTGGGCAGCGGTGGCCCTCGGCTTCTTTCTGGTTTTGCTCGGCACTGCGCGCCACTCCTTGCCGGGTAACGGGTTCGGCTCCAGTCCGTGTCTCGGCTGGCCGTGAACGACGAGATATCGGACTTTCACTGGAGGCGGCTGTCGGAGCCGGTGAGGGTGGATATGAGCTCGCTGGATGCGGAGATCGCCAGACGCGTGGGACAGCACTCGACAGGCTCAGCCCTCGACACGGGCGGACTCCGTTCGCCACCGGGGGAGATCTGCGGATGCGCCGGTCCGGAAGAGCCGAATGATAGGCAGCCGCTATCGACATGGGCGTTATTCGGTCCTGGACGTCGGCGGGTGCTGGGCGTTTCGCTGGACGCATGACTGTGTCACAGGCGCCGCTGGCAGGTGTCCGGGTCGTCGACTTCGGGCAGTACATCGCCGCGCCCGGGGCCGCGCAGGTTCTCGCGGATCTCGGTGCTGAGGTGGTCAAGGTCGAGCAGCCGGGGGGAGATCCCGCTCGCCAGGTCGGTAGTTACGGCGAGGCGATGCTGCGCTGCTATAGCCGGCGCAAGCGCTCGATCGCGCTTGACTTGAAGAACCCGGCTGGGGCGGAGGTCGCGCGCAGGCTGGTCGCGTCCGCGGACGTGGTGGTGCAGAATCTGCGCCCGGGAGTGCTGGAACGGCTCGGGTTCGGGCCGGCGCGGGTGCGGGAACTGAATCCGCGGGTCGTGTATTTGTCGGTGACCGGGTACGGGAGTGCGGGGCCGTCCAAGGGACGACCGGGGTACGACATCGCGGCGCAGGCCGAGAGCGGGATCATGGCGATCACCGGCGAAGCGGACGGGGATCCGCAGCGGGTCGGTTTCACCGTCGTCGACGCGGCCGCGGCGAGCAGCGCCGCGCAGGCGATCCTGGCGGCGCTGTTCCGGCGGGAGCGGACCGGGAAGGGCGACGACATCGAAGTGTCGTTGATCGACGTCGCCATTCACCTGCAAGGCACCGTCTGGGCGGAGTACGAGCAGACGGGGGTGGTGCCGGCCCGCAAGGGAAACGGGCAGCCGACGCTGGCTCCGGCCGCAGATCTGGTGCGCACGAAGGACGGGCACATCGTGGTGTCCGCGTATACCGAATCGCATTGGCGCAGGCTCTGCGAGCTGCTGGGCCGGCCGGAGTTGGCCGACGACGCGCGATTCGCGGACAACGCTGCGCGGGTCGCCAACCGGGAGGCGCTGGCGCGGGTGCTGGCCGACGCTCTGGCCGCCTGCACCAGCGAGGAGGCAGTCGCGCTGCTGACCCGGGGCGGTGTGGTGGCTGGTGCCGTGCGCAGCCACGATCAGGTCCGGAACGCGCCCGACGTGGTGGCGGGCGGCTGTTTGGTGCCGGGAACGACCGGGGACGGCACCGGATATCACGTGCCCGTCCTGCCGTATCGGCTCGCTGCCTGGCCGGTGACCGACGCCGGCGTGCCGCCGCGGATGGCTGAGCACACCGGCGAAATCCTGCGGGAGCTCGGCTATAGCGACCGTGCGATCGGCGAGTTGGCCGAGGCCGGGGCCGTCGCGGCGAAGCCGACGGCGGAAGCTGCGGTCTCCGGCTAGGTTGAGCGAGTGGAGCTGCGGCAGGTCGAGTACTTCCTGGCGGTCGTCGAGCACGGCGGGATCCGCCGTGCCGCGACCGCGCTGCGCATCGCGCAGCCCTCGGTCTCCCAAGGGATCCGGGCCCTGGAACGAGAACTGGGGACCGAGCTGTTCCATCGCGTCGGACGGCGCATGGTGCTGTCGCCGGCCGGCACCGCTTTCGTGCGACCGGCCCGGCAGCTCCGGCGGGACGCGAGCACGGTGCACTCGGCTGTCGCGGGAGCGCTCGGGCTGGAAGGCGGCCGGCTCGACATCGCCAGCGAACCGGCCCTTTCGGTCGACCCCACCGCGCGGCTGGTCGGCCTGTTCCGCAGCGAGCATCCGGAGGTCTCGGTCCGGCTGGTGGCGCCGCTGCGCGAGGCCGCGCTGACCCGGCTGGTCCGGGACGGCACCTGCGAACTGGGCTTCGGCTACCTGCCGCAGCCCATGCAGGGTTTGTCCTATCAGGTCGTCGGCACGCACGAGATCGTTCTTGTCCTTCCTCCCGGGTCGCCTGGTGCGGGCAGTCCGGCGTCGTTCGCCGAACTGGACGGGCAGCCGATGATCGTGGTGCCGCGCGGCGCGGCACAGCGCGACTTCCTGGGACCGCTCATCGACGCGGCCGGGGTGCGGACCCGGATCGCGGTGCAGATCGCGCACCGGGAAGCGATTCTGCCGATGGTGCTCTCCGGGGTCGGTGCGACGCTCCTGCCGCTGCCGAGGGCGGAGGAGGCAGCGCGCCGAGGGGCGGTGATTCGCCGCGTCACGCCGCCGGTCACCCGGGAGGTGGCGTTGTTCCATCGGGTCGGAGAGCTGTCGCACGCCGCACAGGTGTTCTGGGACTTGGCGGGCGAGTCCGCCGAGGTCGGCGCCGGGGACAGGACGTGATCGACGAGATCAGGACGGCGCGGATGCCGCGGCCATGAACGCCCGCGCGGGTTCGGACAGTGTTTGCGCGCGGTAAAGCAGACCGACCCGCCGCACGAGCGGCGGCCGGACGGCCCGCACCAGAGCGCCGCGGTCCGCCGCCTGCCGGGCCATCGACCGGGGCAGCAGGGTGGCGCCCGCGCCTGCCAGCACCAGCGGGACGATGGCTTCCCGGTCGTCGGTCTCGACCGCGATCCGGACTTCGCCGCCGCTGTCGGCCATCGCCTGGTCGAGGAGGGCGCGCGTGGAGGTCGCGGGCGGGGTGATGACCCAGTCCAGCTGGTCGAGCGCGGCCGCGTCGATCGTGACTCGCCGCCCGGTGCCCGGTTTCGAGCCTGGCGGCAGCACCACGTCGAAGTGTTGCGGGGCCAGTTCGTAGTGCCGCAGGTCTTCGTGGACGCCGGGCAGCAGCGTCAGGCCGAGCTCGGAATCGCCGGCGCGGACGCGTTCGACGACGTCGTCGGCGTCGGCCGGGGCGACGACATCGAGCCCGACGTTCGGATGCCGGGCGCGGAACCGGCCGGTCAGCTCGGCGAGCGGATCGACAGCCAGGGTGGGCAGCGCGACGATCTGCAGCCAGCCCGCGTGGAGCCGGGCGACGTCCTGGGCGGCCGCGGTGGCGGCCGCCGCGTCACGAAGCAGCTGACGGGCCGGCGCGATCAGGGCGTGCCCGGCGGCGGTGAGCGCGAGGCCGCGGCCGCGGCGTTCGAACAAGGCGGTGCCGACTTCGCGTTCCAGCGTCTTGATCGCCTGGGAGAGAGACGGCTGCGCGACCAGAAGCGCTTGGGCGGCCCGGCCGATTCCGCCATGGTCGACGGTGGCGAGGAAGTACTTCAGCCGCCGGATGTCGACCGATGCGACAGTCCAGGTCGCGGGGGTGTCCGAGCCTGCCATGTCCGCCTCCGATCGGTGCCGCAAGGCCAAAAGATAGCTCATTCCTATCGGTGTGCGAGGGAGCACGTCTTTGACCGATGTGACCCCGGGCACGTTCCATGGAGGACGTCGATAGCGGTCCACCGCCGGGCGTTCGCGAGCCCGTTCCGGGGATTCGTCCAGCAGCCCTTGGGAGAACGTCGATGTCCACTCGCCCCGTGTCCCGGCGTCTCGACGCCGGCGCATCCGGCCCGGGCAAAGCGCGTACGTCAGCGCGCGCCTGGGTCGTCACCGGATTGCTGTTGGTCTTCATGCTGATCAACTTCGCCGACAAGGCCGTGCTCGGCCTCGCCGCCAAAGCGATCATGCACGACCTCGGCCTGTCCGCCACGCAGTACGGGCTCGTCTCGAGCGGGTTCTTCTTCCTTTTCTCGCTCGCCGCGCTGGCGGTCGGCTTCCTCTCCGACCGCGTGTCGACGAAGTGGCTGATCTTCGTCATGGCGCTGATCTGGGCGATCACCCAGGTGCCCATGGTGACGACGGTCGGCTTCGGCCTCCTGCTGGCCAGCCGGATCGTGCTGGGCGCGGCCGAGGGGCCGGCGTTCCCGGTGGCGAACCACGCCGTGCACAAGTGGTTCCCCAATGACGGGCGCAGTATTCCGAGCTCGCTGCTGGTCCTCGGCGCGCCGCTGGGTGTCGTCGTCGGCGCGCCGGTGCTGACCTGGGTGATCGTCCGTTATGGCTGGCACGTGGCATTCGCTGCGCTGGCTGCGATCGGATTCGCCTGGTGCGTCGCCTGGCTGGTCGTCGGCAGCGACGGCCCGGCGCGTGAAGCGGGCGCGCCGGCCGAGACAGCGTCGGCGCGGGTGTCGTACTGGCGGATCATCACCACGGGAACCTGGTTGTCGTGTGTGCTCGCCGGATTCGCGAGCTACTGGGCGCTGGCGCTGCTCGTCTCGTGGCTGCCGCCGTATTTGGAGACGGCTCTCGGGTACAGCACGACAGCGACCGGCGGGCTGATCGCACTCGCCTGGGGGCGTGGGCGGTGCCGCACAGGTCCTCCAGGGCGTCGTGACCACCCGCCTGATGCGGCGAGGCACCTCGAGCCGGGCCGCCCGCGGCGTCCTCGGCGGTGTCTGCGTCGCTGGTGCGGGGGTGGCCGGCGCGGCCTTCGTCCTCGCTCCGCCGGGCCCGGTCAAGCTCGTGCTGCTGTTCGTCGCGTTCAGCATCGGGACCGTCATGTTCCCGATCTCGCAGACCGTCTGCGCGGAAATCGCGCCACCCGCCCGCCGCGGCAGCGTGCTCGGCACCTATGCCGCGGTCTACTCGACAGCGGGCGTGATTGCGCCCTTCCTCACCGGCAAGCTCGTGGACGCCGGCCACGGGCACAGCGGATACGACACGACGTTCCTGGTGAGCGCCGCCTTGCTCGTCGTCGGCGGTCTGGCCGCCGCGATCTTCATCCGTCCCGAGCGCGACGCGCGCCGTCTTCTGCAGGAGGTCTGACCTGATGCACCACCTGGAACCCAACCCGTACCTGCTCCGCCGGTGCCGGCAGTTGCTGGACGAGCTTCCCTTCGCGGACCGCTCCGACTTCGACGACGCCTCGCGCGGATTCGTCGCCGGCGTCGAACCGAGCGTCGTGCGCGGACCGAACGGCCGCGTCGTGTGGGACGTCGACGCGTACCAGTTCCTGGACGGCGATGCGCCGGACACGGTGAATCCGAGCCTGTGGCGGCAGTCCCAGCTGGTCGCCAAGCACGGACTGTTCGAAGTCGCCGTCGGCCTCTACCAGGTCCGGGGACTGGACATTTCCAACGTCACGTTCATCGAAGGCGCCTCCGGCGTCATCGTGGTGGACCCGCTGGTCTCGGTCGAAACCGCCCGTGCGGCACTTGAGCTCTACCGCAGGCATCGGGGCGAGCGCCCGGTCACCGGCGTGATCTACACGCATTCCCACGTCGACCATTTCGGCGGTGTCAAAGGCGTTACCACCCAAGAAGACGTCGACGCCGGAAGGGTCCCGGTCATCGCGCCCAGCGGCTTCCTCGAACACGCCGTATCCGAAAACGTGTACGTCGGCACCGCCATGGTGCGGCGCGCGACGTACATGTACGGCACCCGTCTCGAACGCGGAGCGCGCGGACAGGTGGGAGCGGGACTCGGCCCGACGACGTCCGGCGGCACGGTGTCGTTGATCCCGCCGACGGTCGAGGTGAGCGCCACCGGCCAGACACTGTCCGTCGACGGGGTCGAATTCGTGTTCCAGATGGCACCCGGCGCGGAAGCGCCGTCCGAGTTCCATTTCTACTTGCCCGATCGGGCCGCATTGTGCGTCGCCGAGAACGCGACCCGGACGATGCACAACGTCCTGACGCTGCGCGGCGCCCTCGTGCGCGATGCGCGCGCCTGGGCGGCCTACCTCACCGAAACGCTCGATCTGTGGGGCGGAGAGGCCGAGGTCGTGTTCGCGGGCCACCACTGGCCGACCTGGGGCGCCGACCGGGTCGTGGAGTACCTGTCCCTGCAACGCGACCTCTACGCCTACCTCCACGACCAGACGGTGCGCATGATGAACCAGGGCTTGGTCGGCTCGGAAATCGCCGAGACGTTCGCGCTGCCGCCCGCGCTGGAGAAAGCATGGCACGCGCGCGGCTACTACGGTTCGGTCAGCCACAACGTCAAGGCCGTCTATCAGCGCTATTTGGGTTGGTACGACGGCAATCCGGCACACTTGTGGCAGCACCCGCCGGAGGAGAGCGCGAAACGGCTGGTCGCAGATCTCGGGGGAGCGGCGGCGGTGCTGGCGAAGGCTCGCGCGTACGCCGACGCGGGCGACTACCGCTGGGCGGCGGAACTCGCGGACAAGGCCGTGTTCGCCGATCAGTCCAATGTGGAGGCGCGACAGCTGCTCGCCGACATCTACGAGCAGCTGGGCTACGGCGCGGAGAACGGCACGTGGCGGTGCGTCTATCTGACCGGTGCCCAGGAACTCCGGCACGGGATGTCCCGGCTCGGGCAGCGGACCGCTTCGCTCGACATCCTGCAACGGCTTTCGCCCGCCCAGATCTTCGACGCCGTCGCCATCCGCGTCGACGGGCCGCGCTGCTGGGCGGAAAGCCTGGTCCTCGATGTCGTCGTCGTGGAGGCCGGCGAACGTTATCGGCTCACCCTGCGCAACGGCGTGCTGGTGACGAGCCGCCCGCGCGGCGCCGCGGCGGAGGCGACCTTGACGGTCGCCTCCGCCAAGGAACTGGTGAGCCTGTTCGCCGCCTCGGGGACGCCGGAGATCGCCGAGACCCTTGGTGTGAAGGTCGAGGGAGATTCCTCAGTCCTCAAACGGCTTCTGGCCTCTCTCGAGACGCCGAACCCCAATTTCGCGATCGTCACGCCCGACTGATCCCGGCTACGCCGTTCGACCCGCCCCGCAGTGAAAGGAACGTTCGTGAGAATCGAAGGCGCTGTGCTGCGCCAGTCCGATGCCCCGGCCCCCTATCGGGTCAGCCGACCGCTTGAGCTGACCGCGGTCGAGCTCGCCGAGCCGGGGGCCGGCGAGTTGCTCGTCCGGATCGAAGCAGCCGGAGTGTGCCACTCCGATCTTTCGGTGCTCGACGGCAACCGGCCGCGGCCGCTGCCGATGCTGCTCGGCCACGAGGCCGCCGGGGTCGTCGAGGCAGCCGGAGCCGGCGTCCGGGATGTGCAGACCGGCGACCACGTCGTTCTGGTGTACGTCCCCAGCTGCGGATCCTGCCGGTTCTGCGTCTCCGGGAAACCGGCGTTGTGCGCGACCGCGATGACCTCGAACGCCGCGGGCGACCTCGTCGGCGGCGGATCGCGACTGTGGGCGGGAGCCGAGGAAGTGCGGCATCATCTCGGGGTGTCGGCGTTCGCGACGCACGCGGTCGTCGACCGGTCCTCGGTCGTGGTCATCGACCGGGAAGTGCCGTTCACGACCGCGGCGCTGTTCGGCTGCGCGATGCTGACGGGCTACGGAGCGGTCAATCACACCGCGGGCGTCCGTCCCGGCGAGTCGGCGGTCGTTTTCGGCCTGGGCGGAGTCGGCCTCGCCGCGGTGATGTCGGCCGCGGCGGCGGGAGCGTGGCCGGTCGTCGCCGTCGATCCGGTGCAGGAGAAGCGAAAACTGGCGTTGGAGATCGGAGCGAGCCACGCCTGCGCACCGGACGAACTCGGCCTGGTGCAGCCGGACATCGCGCCGGACCGGTTCGACTGGGCGTTCGAGGCAGTCGGGTCGAGCGCCGTGTTCGAGGCCGCGTACGCAGCAACCGGACGCGGCGGAGGCACCGTCTCCGTCGGACTGCCCCACCCCGCGGCCGTGCTGCACCTGCCCGCGCTCAGCATCGTCGCCGAGAACCGCCGCGTGCTCGGTTCGTACATGGGCACCGCTCAGCCCGCAGTGGACATTCCCGCGATGATCACGCTCTGGCGGGCCGGACGGCTGCCCGTCGACCGCATGCTGTCCGCCGAACTGAGCCTCGCCGAGATCAACGAGGCGATGGACGAGCTGGCCGCCGGCCGAGCGGTCCGGCAGGTTGTCCGCCCGCACCGTCGAGGGGATGCGCACTCATGACGGTGCCGACCCGCGCGGATTTCGCCGTGTTCTCTCCGATCGCGCCGAGGTGGAACGACAACGACCAGTACGGGCACCTGAACAACACGGTGTACTACGAGTACTTCGATACCGCCGTGAACGGCTGGCTGACCGAACACTGCGGCCCGGTGACCGCGCTCGACGCGCTCGGCGTGGTCGCCGAGACCGGCTGCCGCTATCTCAGTTCCGCGTCGTTCCCAGCTTCCCTTGAAGTCGGATTCGCCTTGCGGCGGCTGGGAAAATCGAGCGTTGCCTACGAGCTGGCGGTCTTTCCGCGCGGCGCGCGCACGCCGCACGCTGTCGGGCATTTCGTCCACGTGTACGTCGACCCGGCAACGCGACGGCCGACCGTTGTCCCGGCACCCGTCGCCACCATCGTCCGGACGCTGCCGAAACAGCGCGAGCGCAGCGGGGCGCTCTGATGGGATGCCGAGCGGGCCGGAGGCGGTGGCGACGCGGGTCGTCACCATCGCCACCCGCTCCTGCTCAGGCAAGTTCGCGCTTGAGGATCTTGCCGGTGCTGGTCATGGGGATGCTGGTGCGGAACTCCACGATGCGCGGGTACTCGTAGCCCGCCATCCGCTCCTTGCACCACGACACCAGCTCCTGCCCGGACAGTTCCGTGCCGTCCTGCTTGATGACGAAGGCCTTGATCTCCTCGCCGTGCGGGACGCCGACGACAGCGACCAGGCTGACCGCGCGGTGGGTCATGGTGACTTCTTCGAGTTCGCGCGGGTAGACGTTGAACCCGCCGCGGACGATCATGTCCTTCGCCCGGTCGACGATGTAGCAGTAGCGTCCCGGCGGCCGATGTCGCCGGTCCGGAACCAGCCGTTCCGGATCGCGGCCTCGGCGGTGGAAGTGCCAGTGTCCTCCGTCGAGCACCCGTGTTCCCGGCTGATGGCCGGCGGCCGAGTCGTCAAGACGTGCAGCTCCTGACGGCTTACCTCGAAAGAATCGAGACGGTCTCGGAGAGCTGTCGTCTGCTTCTGCAGGCTCTTCGCGTGTCGCCACGTCCTGCTCCGAGCGTACTGAGCGGCATGCAGCGGGCCGCCTCCGTCGGCGGGCGGCCCGCGTTCGGGAGAAGGCAGAGCGTTAGATGGAACTGAAGAAATCCAAAACTCGTCGGTTGACGCCCTCCGGGTCCTCCGGCAAAGGACTGTGGCCGATCTTGGACATCATCCACAGCTGGGAGTTCGGCAGACCGTCAGCGAGCTCTCGAGCCCACTCCGGCGGTCGGCAGATGCACTCCTCGCCGGAAGTGACCAAGGTGGGCGCGGTGATGTCGGCCAGGATGTCCAGTGCGGAGTGCCGGCGGATAACCCCTTCCATCGCCGGGCGAAGGGCCGGGGTCAGGGCCGCGATACGCGAGGTCCAGAGTTCGACGTCGGCCTTGCCTGGATCGTTGAGAGTCGTCTCGCCAAGCATGATGCGCATGGTGGAGGCCAGCACGTCATCGACGAACCCGCGCTCGCCTACGTTGGCCACCCACTCGAGAAACTCCTCGAGCTGGCCGGCAGGTTCGGCTCGCGCCGAGGACCCGGTGAGGACCATGGAACTGACGGTGGTCGAGGAAAAGCGAGTGCAGGCAGACGACCGGGGGAAGGTCCAGTTCCCCGGTGTCGTCGACGTAGAGTTCAGTGTCGGCGACTGCGACGAGACCAGTGCTCATTGGTGCATCCCTTCAGCGTCGGGGAGGGGAGTGGCGGCCGTGGTTGCGGAGAAACGGCGCCGCCTCGGTGGACCGTGCGAAATCGCGTCGCACGCAGGAATCCTTCCGCTGCAAACTGATTCTGGATGGTAGGTCAGGTGATGGTGCGCTTGGCTGGTGAGACGAGCGCGAAGTCGCGGCATCGGTCCCGCGCGATCGAGTCGAAGCGCACTGCGATCGAGTGATGTGTCCAGAGCCGGAGCGTGCGGCAACGCCGCGCGGCCAGGATCTGACGTCAGCGCCGGGCCGTCTTGCCTTCGCGAGGATCGACCGACGGCACTTCGTGCAAATTGGGAGGCGGGAACACGGGGGTTCGCGCGACACTGCGCCGGTGATCAAGCCGCTCTTGATCTGCAAGGCGAGGAGCTTGCCCCGGACGGTTTCGCCGTCGACGACCTCAATCTGCGCGTCGACGCCGTAGTCTTCGGTCGGCTGCTCGCGAAACAGCCACCCAAGTTCACTCACGACAGCCAGCCGGGTTTGAGCCGGCCCGAGGCTCGCCGTCCTGGACGAGGGCTTCCGACGCGTCATCTGTGCGTCTTCTCAGCAGGATCCGGCCGTGCTGATTCCGGCCGGTGCCTACCATGGACCGGCCATCCGATCCTGGCCTCCCTGCGCACAGCCGTACAGCTCTCCGGATCGGCGCGAGATGTCGATCGAAGAAAATCTCCCAGCCTGCCGGACGGCAACGACGATGCAGCGTCACAGCCTGCGCTCCGCTGGGCAGTTCATCAGCCTGCGGAACACGCTGCAGCCGGTCTCCCAAACGGATGTCGGCAGGTTCGGCTGAGGTAACGCCGGCGGTGTCGGCGGCGACTTAGGGCCCGAAGACGCTGCTCGCCGCGCACGCCGGCGAGCAGCTGGCCTTGGGCGGCACCGTGATGAACTGCGGAGGCGCTGGCTGAAACCATGGGTTCCCAGGGCATCGACTACGCGGTGATCTACCGTTCGCCTGACGCCCCCGGCCGGCTGATCATGCCGGTCCCGGCCAGCTCCTGCATTCCCTCCGAACACGACTCGATCGACGTCACCATCGGAGCCCTGCTCGAGGTGCATACTTCAGTCCAGGACCGGACGACACGTCTGCTCGACCTTCCCGCCGGGAGAGTCGTCGTCCCCGTTCAGGAAAAGAAGACGATCCTGCGCAAGGAAGCCGACAACATCGACGTGCCGATCCTGCATCGGCAGGTGGCCGCCTGGATCCCCGATCCGAGAGGCCGTTCGGACGCCATGGTGGCTGTGTACTCGAACAACTGGCGGGATCGGGAACACGTCACCGTGTAGGTTTTGCCCGACTGCCGGCGTACCGCCGCTGACCGCGGACGCGGGGCCGACGGCGATCAGGCCGACAGTGACGGTGGCGGCCGCAAGAACGGCAACACGCGCCGAAACTGACACGGAGCGCCTCACAAGAGGTTCCTCGGTTCGAAATAGACGATGCTGCTTCGAAATCACAACGCGGCGCGGCGCGTCCACTGGTGGACGCGTCCATCGGTTCGTTCACACTTTTTGTTAGCGCCGTAGCAGCAATCGTTACCGTGGTGCTCGCGGGAGGGGTCTGGCGAAGAATGACCGCGTCGATGGCGTAGGCGATTACGCTATTCGGCACTATGAGGAGGTGTCCAATTGCAGGAGTGTTGTGGCGGCGCCGGGCGGGTTGGTGCCGATGCCGACCTGGGTTGTTCCGTTGGGATTGACGTCGACGGTGCTGTGCTGGCCGGCGTCAGTGGTCAATTCGGCCTTGAGTTTGTGTCCGGGTGTCTGCGTGACGCCGTCGCCGCGGATGGAGTAGACCTCGGGGATCTTCATGGTCAAGTGACCGGTGGCGCCGGTGACTCGGAAGCAGACGAGTCCATCGTTCTGTCGGCCGACGCGATTGCTGGACTGGACCGCGATCACGCCGGCGACATTGGGAGGGCAGTCGGTGATCACGATGTGGCCGTCGCCGCTGATCAGTTGCACGTGGTAAGTGGCGAGAACCTGGTCTGCGCCAGGGTAGGTGTAGTCCTCCACCAGCGCCGGCTGCTCGTCGGCCGTGCTGGACCCGGTGCCGCTGGCCGCGAGGGCGGCCGCGGTCGCCGTGATCGCCGTTGCGGCGACTACGGCGCCGATGACAATCGATGTCCGATAGAGCGGACGCATTTCTCCCCCTTGTGGAGTAATTGCGAGTCGTGAATGAGACCGGGCGATGAGTGCAAGCACTCGTGGTCGCGCCCGCGCGACGTCGAGAGAGTAGACACCCGCTATCTCCGGTTTCGCTACAGCTGTCGCCAAGATGTGACACCAGCCATAATGGCAAAGAGTTGTTAAAGTACAATTAAAATTACTTTGGTTGTAACGCAGCGGGCCTGTTGTCGATGAACCCGTCGGTGCCCCGGTGTTCTCTATCCGGGGTGGCTGCCACTGGTCTGTTGCCGGTTTGCGTTCTTCACTGAGGGGAATTTGGCATGCGTGGGGAAAAAACGCGGTTTCGCGCTGCCCTGACCGTGGCACTCACGGTCGTGGTGACTCTTGGGGCGGTCACCACACCGCAGGCGGTCGCGGAGTCTCCGCGTGTCGTTGCGAATCCCGCGCTCGCGGTGTCCGAGTCGCCTGGCGGCCGGCCCGTCTCGGATCGTGCGAAGGTGCTGACGCTGTGGCGGTTCGGGGGCCCGGCGACCAAGCGCGACGCGGCGGTGGCGTTGACGGGCACGGATTCGGACGTGACGACCTTCTTGACGACGCAGAAGGACCTGGACGCGAAGATCGACCGGGACATCCACGTCAATCAGCTCATGTCCGCCGGTGGCCCCGCCACGAAGACCGACGCCCAGCAGGTCCTGGATGCCAACACCGACGACGCGTTGAAGGCGTTCCTCGAGACCGGGTGGCAGGCACCCCGCAAGAACGACCTCACGTTGCGGGTCAACCAGGTAATGTCTGCCGGCGGCCCGCAGATCAAGGCCGCCGCGCAACAGGCCCTGGACGCCAACTCCGTCGACGCGCTGCAGGAGTTTCTGGACACCGGGTGGCGTATCCCGTTCAAGATCGATCAGAATCTCAAGGTCAACCAGGCTATGTCCGCCGGCGGCCCCGAGGTGAAAAGGGCTGCGCAGCAGGCGCTGGACGCCAATGCCGTCGACGGGCTCAACCAGTTCCTCGCCATCGACCTGCCGGTCGCGCAGGCCCGCGACGCCGAGACCGCGACGATCACCGACCTGGTCTCGACCGCCAAGGCCGCCTCCGAGCAAGCGGCCACCGAAACCCAGGCCGCCAAGCAGGAATCCGACCGTGCCGTGGCCGCGGCCGCCGCCGCGCAGAAGGCGGCACAGGCCGCCAAGGACGCCGCCGGTGCCGCGCAAGGACACGCGGGACAGGCCACCGACGCCGCCAACCGCGCCGCGTTCGCCGCCGATCAGGCCGCCGCCACCGCACGCCAGGCCATCGGCGCCGCGAACGCCGCCTCCAGCGCAGCGCACACCGCGGCGGCAGCGGCATCCCGCGCGGCCGCGGCGGCGGCACAGGCAGGCCGGGCCGCAGCCAACGCTTATCACGCCGCTGAGGCAGCCATCACCGACCGGGACAAGTCCGAAGGAGCAAAGCAGGCCGCGCAGACAGCCCGGGACGCGGCACTCGGGGCGTCGAGGGCTGCGGACGCGGCACGGTCGGCGCAGACCGCGTCACAGGCAGCCGAATCGGCCGGGGCCCTCGCGAAGGACGCGGCCACCCAGTCCAGGACTGCCGCGGACGCGGCGACCGACGCCGCCAACAGCGCGGCCGCCGCAGGCGCTGATGCCCGGCAGGCCCAAGCCGCGGCGGCGACCGCGCGTGCCCAGGCCGCCCGCGCGGTCGCGGCCGCCAACGCCAGTCAGTCCTGGGCGCACCAGGCCAGCCAGGCCGCCGGACAGGCTGCGGACGCCGCGAACGCCGCGGCGGCGGACGCGACGGCCGCCGCACAGGCCGCGGACGAGGCCGCAGCGCACGCCGGCGAAGCAGCCGACGCCGCGCAGAAAGCCACCGCGCACGCGAACGCGGCCACGGCCGCGGCGAACACAGCGGTCGCCGCGGCCACCCAGGCCGCCCAGATCGCCCGATCCGCACGCCAAGCCGACGACGACCGGATCGCGCTGGCCGCCCAGGTCGCCGATGACGCCGCCCGAGCCGCCGCCGCAACGTACGCGGCACAGCCGAAGCCACCGCGGTGGGACCTCGACCAGGCCAGCACCTGGGACGCGGACACCACGCGGTTGATCGGCGAGGCAACCACCGCGGGAACCGCACGAGCGACCATCGTCACCGACGCGCGCAAGGTCGCCCTCACCCTCGCCGGAACCGCAGGGCCGTGGACGAAAGCCGCAGCCGCCGCGGCGCTGTCCGGCACCGACGACGAAGCCGCCGACTTCATCACCACGGGTCTGCCTGCGGCGGCAGGCCAGGACGACCGGGTCATCCTCGGAGACCTGAGCGATGCCGGGACCCCCGCCTTCCAGAAGGCCGCCGCGGCGGCACTGGCCGGATCCGACACCGACGTCCGGGACTTCCTGCGCACCCGCGACTACCCCGACCGGAGGATGGACGACAACCTCCAAATCAACCAGATCATGTCGGCCGCTCGCACCGCCGGACGGACCGTGGTCGTGCAGGAAGCGCAGAAAGCGCTGGATGCCAACACTCCACAGGCACTACGTGAGTTCATCGACAGCGGCCAGTACGCCGCGCTGAAGATCGACGACAATCTCAAGGTCAACCAGGTGATGTCCGCCGCCCGCGCCGCGGGCGAGCGGGAAGTCGTCGCCGGTGCGCAGGCCGCCCTGGACGGGCCACCGATCCTGCTGCACGAGTTCCTGACCGTCGGTCAATACACTGCGGCACGCCGCGATCAGAACACCTCCGCGCACAACTCTGCCATCGACAGCCTGCTCGCTCAGGTCTCGAGCGCCGCCGCGACCGCTACCCACGACGCCGACGACGCCCAAGCCGCAGCAGCTCGCGCACGCAACGCCGCCGACGAGGCGACCGGCTACGCCAGCCAGGCCGCCGAAGCCGCGACCCAGGCACACAAATACGCCGACGACGCCAAAAGTGCCGCCGACCGCGCAGCAGCGTCCGCGCAACAAGCGCAAGACTCAGCCAGCACCGCCTCCCGCGCCGCGGCATCCGCCATCGCCTCCGCGGACCAAGCCACCCGCTCCGCCGCCTGGGCCCAGCACTCCGCACAGGTTGCCGCAGGATATGCCCAGGATGCTGCCGCGTCCGCGCACGCGGCACATCAAGCCGCCATCGAAACGAACCAAAATGCCAGGGACGCCGCCGCCGCCGCTCAGGCCGCCTGGCAGAGTGTGGCGACTAAGGCTGCGGCCGAAAAACAGCAAGCAATCCAACAACGGCAGGCACAATGCCAGGACAGCGTGCGTCTTACCGCGTCTATCGGCATGCTCAGCTCAGCCGACTGTGCCCTGCTGTTCACCGGCACCAAAGCTGATCAGCAACGCATCCTCAGCCATCTGCAGGAACTCTGCCGCGCTACTAACACGCCGGGCAGCGAAACCCTCGCGAACTGCTTGGATCCCCGAAACCTGCTCAGCCCTAACTACACGGTCAAACCGGTCAGTGCGGAGACGCCCACCTGGGCGGAGGTGACCGGCGGGATCGTTCTGGTCGGGCTTGTCACCCTGGCCTGCCCGGAGTGCGCACTGTCCGACGTACTCGGCGGCGCAGCAGTCGAAATCGGCGGCGGTACTCTGGAAATAACGGAGCTGCTCGGATTGGCCGAAGCGGCAAGTGCGGGAGCCCGATTCATCGATATCGCGGGAGCCCAGGCCACAGCTCAGGCCGGTAGAGCAGCGGATCTGGCGGTGGAAGCCGTAGCCGCTGAAGGGCGGCTGTCTGCTGCGGCAGACAAACTGGCAGCGCAACAACAAAGTATCGACCACATCGTTCTGGGCTCCCGATACCACGGTCTTGAAGACTTGACCACCAGGCTCGGTGGGCGAAATCTCCTCGACGTCGAAACCTGGCGCGAAGAAGTACGAATATCGGCACAACTCCTGAAAATGGGCGACAAAGATATCAAGGTCTCCTTCTCTCTCGACGGCCTAAGCGGTGACACTCCAGCGGAAATTCTGCACCGAGCGATGATTCAAGACGCACGCGGCGTGGCAATTCCTACCGAGTGGGAGTTGGTAGAGTATGCACACGCCGGAGTGTTGAATAAAATGGATATTTACATGAATGGAAAGCTGATCACGCCAAATCCTTTTCCCCCGGCTTGGTGAATTCGGGGCGCTCGCAGCGGCGGCGGCCTCGGCAAATAGCGCCCTATGTCAGATCGGCACGAGGTGTGCACGTCTGCATGTCGTAGCACGGGTGTGGTGTGTTACCGTTGGCGGCGCATGGTTGCGCGTCAAAGTCAAGCAGAATGGATGATGCACGTGGCTACACCAGGGCGCCTGCCGCTTACGCTGAACCGTAAGTTTCACTTGTCGAACTATGTCAGCTCGCACGCTCAAGTGCTGCTGAGGAGCGGGCGAAGCGGCTATCATGACGGTGAATATCTGAAATATGACTCCATGGTGGATGTCCTGTTTAAGAACGTCTCGGCCCTTGCTGTGGTTGACAGTTACTACCCGCTTGTAATCTCAGAAGCGGAGCCGTCGGACTTTGAAAGGTTCAGCGCGCTGTTGAACGTTGAATTGGGTAATCGAAAGCTTTATGTGCTTCGGGGATCCGATTCCATGGGATACATCGTCGCCGGCGCGTTGTATTGGGCTGATGATCCCGAAGGATCTGCTAGTGAGGAAAGTGTATTGCTCGGCTATCAGCGTGCTCGGGCTGTTGAAGTATTTGAGGCACGTTCGTGAATAAGGTATCGCGCGGTTCCCGGTTAACGCCAAATGGCCTGCTGTGAACTTTGCTGGTTAAAGCGCTGGTCTCCGGTCTGTCGAAGGTGACTTTTGGCCATTGACTATCGGGCTATCTCCGGTGCCGTGACCGTATTCACCTTTCTCCTGGGTGAGGCCGCAGAAGAGTGCGGAGGCACCTTCGCGGGGTTGGTCTTGGGTGCCGGTGGCCGGACTGTTTTCGCCCAGCCCGATTTGCAGATCGTGTCCTGGACGCTATCTTGACGCGCGCTGGCTCCACCCTTTCCGGCGTGCACTTCGGATCTGGTAACGGCTGGTCGTCCCGTGTTCGTGGTGTGCACGTACCCGCGGCGGGTATCGACGTGGCCAGGTCGCCTATGGGCAGCTCTTGCCGGGCCGTTCAAAGCCGACATGGTGCGCGCTAGCGGGACAGTGGGCCGCAACACGGCGTACTGCCGGTGCACGGAGGGACGTCACTCCGGCAGCGGGAAGTGGGTGTAGTGGCCGGTGTCCGGGATCCGGATCGTGCCGGCACGGCCGGCGCAGATCAGTCCAGTTCCGTGATCCAGTCGACTTCGACAGGTTCACGGAGTTCCAGCGCGATCCGGAACTTCTCGGGATCGCTTGCGGTGACTGTGAAAGGGAAGCCGGGCCCCTGGACGGTGTGCAGCCGCACGGGAACGCCGTCGAGATCCAGGACGAACCGACGCGGTTCCAGGACTTGGCGGGCGGAGGAGACGGGCGGCATCGGTCGTGCCGGGCGGCGTGCCAACACGACCGGCCGCAATGCGGCGAGAACGACCGCCTGGGCGCTGCGGCCCTCGACGAGGACGGTCAGAGTGTCGCTCCAGCCTTGCCGGCTCGCGAAATCCGGGCGGTCGGCGAGATCGAGGCACTCCTGTCTGGTCAGGCGCTTCGGTTCGGGAGGCGGGGGAGCGCTCTCAGCCGGCGGAGCATCGTCGAGCAGCACCACGAAGGAAGACGAGGGCTGAAGAACGGTGACGACGAGCGGCATGCCCCCGTCCTGGCGCACGGTGCCACCCACGTAGACGTCGCCGCCGACGGTGCCGATCTGGACTACGGATATGTCGTGGTCGACGCTGGTCCGCACCCGAACCCGCGCAAAGCGGCGGAGGGTTTTCGGTTGCGCGTCCTGGCGATCGAAGAGGAGACGGCCGCTGTTGTCCGGCGGATTTTCACGGAGTATCTGAACGGAAATGGCGACCGCGCGATCGCCAACGGGCTGAACCGAGACGGGATTCCGTGTCCGTCGGCGCGTCGTCCCGAGCAGAACCGGCATCGCCTCGCGGACGGTTGGCAGGGCAGCACGATCCGGTCGATTCTGGAGAATCCGCGGTACACCGGGTACGCGTTCTTCGGTAGGTGGGCGCGGCAGGAGATGCTGCTCGATCCGGACGACGTCGCGGCTGGGCATGTGACGCGCTTCCGGCGCGCTTCGGCTGACCGGGTGGTCCGGTCACGCAAACCAGCGCATCCCGAGATCATCTCTGTCGAGGACTTCACCGCGGTTCAGCTCTCTCGCCGGTCTCGCGCCGCGGGCGGCCTCGAAGCGCGTCGGAAGCTGGAGCGAGGACCGAAGGCAACGAAGTGGACGTACGCGTTTCGCGGACGAGTCCGGTGCGATCACTGCAAGCGCAAGATGGAGGGGACGCCGCGGGACACGCGGATCTACTACCGCTGCGCCGCCCGGACGCTCGTCCCTGGGTCACCGGCTCTGGCTGATCACCCGAAGAACATCTATCTGCCGGAAGCGGCGTTGATGGATCCGCTGAACAGCTACATCCATCACGCATTCTCTGAGGAGCAGCGTGATGCGACCGTGGAGGCAATGCTCGGCGTCGCTGGCGATGTGAACGTCAACCCACGGCGCACGGCGGATGCCCAGCGATGGCTGACCCAAGCGAAAACCCGATTGGCGCGGCTCACGCAGGCGATCGAGGCCGGGGCCGACCTGGAAGCGCTGATCGAACCCCTGAACCGCGCGAGGGAGGAGCGCGACGCGGCGGCAGAGGAGCTGGCGAGGACTCCAGCCGGTTCAGAGCTGGGGAGAGCGGATGTTGAGGCGCTGGTCGACTCGTTGGCGGATGCCGGGAGACGGGTGATCAGCGCGAGCCCGGCCCGGCTGCAAGAGCTGTACGAGGAGATCGGCCTGGAACTGGTCTATAACGCGAGAGAGCGGATGGTCGCTGTGACCATCCGCCCACCCCGTAGGGTTAGTACGCGTGTCCGAGGGGGGACTCGATCACTGTTGCTGGCGAGAATTCCCTTCGAAAGGGAATTCGTCATGCTGCGAGTCTATCAGATTCGTTCTTCCTGGATAGGAATCCGTTGTTGTTGTGGGCGCGTGGGTGAGGTTCGTCGGCTAGCGCGGCGGAGTCGACGGCGTTTTGCGGTGCGCGGCGGTGGAGTTTGGCAGGAGGCAAGCGGAGAGCCTGGTTTGTGGTTGGTCGACTGGTCACGAGATCCTCCGCAGCCTCGAGTCAGGGGTGTTGAGGCACGCATCCTTATCGACGAACTGATGCGGTGCGGTGGGATCGGTCGTTGTGGTTGCCGGTGTTGAGTGAGGACGGAAACTTTCTTGTGCGGAGGCCGCGTCCTCGCGGCAGGCGGGTCGCGTCGAGCCGGACCGCGCGGCAGGCGGCGGTAGCGGGGTCTGCCGATTCGACGGCGAGGGTGGCGACGGCAGCCGGAGCCGTTGACGAGGATCCGTGCGGAGCCTTCTTCCCAGAGTTCCGCGAGTTTGGCGCGGTGGACTCCGGTGCGCGCGAAGCCGAGCGCTGACAGGACCGGGGCCAGGGAATCGTCCGCGGACAGTTCGACGAAGTCCGATCCGTGGACTTCCGGCGCGGGCTGGGCGACCGGGTCGGGGCGGCGGTCGCTTCGGCGAGGGCGAGCAGGGGCCGGTGCGCGTCGACGGCGGTGCGGTCGGGATCGGCCTGGTGGAAGACATCGTTGAACACTTCGAGCGACAGCGGTCCGGCGGCGAGCACGGGTGCGAGGGAGCCGGACAGGTCGAGCGCGCCTTGCCCTGGAAAAGCCGGTGGTGCGGCTCCACTGCAGTACGTCCATCGACAGGTTCGGCGCATCGCGGGCTGGAGGAAGAACAGCTTGTCCCCGGGGTGTCGGCGGGTCCGAGCCGCGGGTCCGCTGGCGAGGAACTGCATCGAGGTTGATGCCGTTGTCGTTCGACAGTCGGGAAACTCACCAGTCCTTGTTGCGCATACGACCTCCTCGAATAGGTCCGGCGGTAGGCGCGCTGTGGTCACAAGCGTGGCTGATCGCGGCTCTATCGTGCGGATGTACCTCTAGAACAGTCTACGGATGTGACCCTCGGCTGCTGCTCATTGACGCTGAATCTCGCCATCCTGGAACTTACCCACGTACAGTTCGCCGAACCGACGCCACTCGTCGGCTGAGGCGCGTTCGTCGGCGAACTGTTCGAGGCACTCCTCGATTTCGCTCAGCTCCCACCCTTCGGCGAGACAAGGCCTGGCCCAAGGCCCGTCGATCTGCCAGCGGCCCGCGCCCCAGCGGCGACCTTCCGATCGATGAAGAGCCAGGTAAAAGAGGTTTCCCGGGTCGACGGCGCGGGCGAGTGATGGGAAGGCCTTGGCGGGCCCCCAACGTCTCCATACCGAGTTGAAGTTTAACTCCAGCGTGGTCTTCACCGCGGACAGCGCCTCAACCCTGGCAGCGAGCACGCTCAGTGCGGCTCCCTCGACGACGTATCGGACTTGCTGATCTTTCGACTCGCCCATTCCGCGACTCTAGCCGGACAGGCGGCTGGTGGGGCTCAGAAGCGCCACACCAGCCAGTTCATCAATGTCCTGCCTAACTCGTCGAGCCACACCCAGTGGGGTTGTCGTGCCTGCAAAAATGCTGTAGTTCCCGCCAGGAGGAAGCAGAGTGCCCAGTAGAACCTGGCGAACTCCGCGAGCGCCGCCGCGATCCCCGTCGCCGCGAGGATTCCCAGAATGGCTGCCCACGTTGGAATCGGGAGCCGGAAGAGGGCTATCGCACTTCCGGCGGTAATGATCAGGGCTGCACCGGGAACAAGATCCAGCGCCTCGTCCGGATCCGCGAACAACAATCCGGCGAAGGCCAGTACGAGAAGCACGACGGTGCCGACTCCCAGCCAGCCCGCACCGATCACACCCGCGAAAGTCGACGTCGCTAAGAGCGCAGCCGGATACAGCCGAAGCTCGGGGGAGATGTCCAAGTCCGCTGCCATCCAACCGAACGCCATTTCGGCGAGCAGGACAACGCCGACGACGAGCATGCTGACGAGCAGGGCACCGAGGTCTCCCCAACCGAAGCCGGCGAGGTCGCCTATCCGGCCGAACGCGTTGCCCATCAGGAACGGGAGAGCTGCGAGGAGGAACGCGACCCCAGCGCTGGCCAGGCCCAAGACGCATCCTTCGGGAGACAGGTCGGTCGTGCCCAGTGCGGTCAGCGGCGGATCGTCATCCTCGGACGGCGATCTCTCCGAGTCGGCCTCGTCCGAAGCCAGGAGCGCGCGAGCACGCCCGGCGATCTTCGGGTCCGGGTCGTCGGCCAGGAATTTGAGCAGTTCGTGCGCGTCGGGGTTCGCTTCGCCTTGCTGCTCGATGGTGCTCAGCAGCGTGGGTCGCATGGCAGGGTTGTTCACGGCGATGTCGACCAGCGTCGAGCGGGCACCCGGTCGCTGGGGAGCGAAGGCGACGGGAAGCTTGCCCTCGGTATCGAACTTCCCTTGCGGGCGCTGCGGAGAGGGGGACTCCCGGACCTTGTCGAAGACGTGATCGTAAAGTTCTTGCGCGTCGATGATCCCGTCGGCGTTCCGGTCCGCCTGTCCGCTTTGCAGACCTTCCACAAGTATCCCGGTGAATATCGAAGGCGGTGCCGACCCGGTCACCGTGGGCGTTGCGTCGGTGCCGGTCTCATACGAGTACTGCACGGACGAGGACGAGGTAAGGACCGCGCGGCCCTTGCCTCTCAATTGCTGGATCGCGTGAACCTGGTCGTCTGCTCGGTGCCGGAATCCCGAGGGGAACGCGCCCGCGTAGCAGCAGTCGAGTACCACCACGACGTGATTGCTCCGGCCCTCGTCCATGCGTGCGCGGACCCAGTCCCCGTCGATCGTGGTGGACTGGAGCAACTGCGCCTTTGAGTCCCGCATGACGAAGTGCAGGCGACCGTCGTCGCTCTTGACGCCGTGGCCCGAAATGTACAGCAGCCTGACATCGTCGAATTCGGATTCCGCGAAGAACTCGTCGATGGCGACACGAACCTCTTGGCAATCAGCGTCGTGCAATGCGGAAACCGCATAGTTGCCGATCAAGGGATCCTTCAGGACGGCCTCCAGCGCGTCGGCGTCCGCTTTCGGAGATTTCAGCTGGGCGAAGGTTTCGTCGGTGTAGGACTCCGTTGTGACAATGAGCGCAAATCGTCCCCCCACGTTCGCTCCAGCCTTCCGCTCAGATCAACGCCGATTATCGTACAAGCGTCGTGATTGCGTGAGCACGCCATGTGGCATTCTGGTGCTCTCGACCGAAAGGTGTGCAAATGCGGGCAACGGTGCTGGTGGGCGTCGACGGCGGCGACGTCGAGGAGCTCGATCGTTCGACTCGAACGCTCCGGCGCGAACTCCTGGCCGCCGAAATCGATGCGCAGCTGCCGCGCGACGGCCACGTTCGGGCCGGTGCGAAAGGCGGAGCGATGACCGTCGGGAGCATTGTCGTCTCCCTCGCCGGCTCGGCGGTCCTGAGCACTGCGCTGAAGGAGGTCATGCAGGTCGCGAAGGCGTGGATCGCGCGCGGACGCGGACGGCGGATCAGCGTGACCATCGGCGATCGGGTTCTTGAAATCTCGGACGTCGAGCCGGACCAGCAGCAGCGCCTTGTGGACGCGTTTGTCACGGCCGTCTGCCAGGACCAGCCGAAATGAGCGGGCGTCGGCTGAACGCAACGCCCGCGACTGTCAGCTGCTTCGCAGTGCGGATGCCGCGGGAGCGAGTTCCCTTGCGGCGGTGTCTCCGGAGGTGACGGTGGACCAGGAAGTGCGCCTCGACCGCGTTCGGCCAGGTGCTGACTCCGGCGACGGTCGCGATCGCCAGGTCGAGCGCGGCGGTCGAGGCGGAGACGGTGGTTCCGGCGAATGCCTGCGTGAAGGTCATCAGCAGCCCTAAAGCCGCGATCGTCGCGGTCTTCCCGAGCAAGAGGCTGACCTGGCTGCGGATGTTCTCCGGAAGATTTCCCAGGTCCGCGAGCAGTCTCGCGATGACGATGACCGCCAGCGGAAGGCAGACGATCGCCAAGGCAAGAGCGAACAACGGGTCCCTGCGACTGATTCCGCCGACAACGCAGGTCGCGAGCACGCCGCAGACCATCAGCGCGGTCAGCAATTGGTCGTGGCACCGGAAGCGTTGCAGGTTCCGGTCTCCCAGGCTCGGCTTCCTCAACCGCAATCGCCCCGTATTTCGGTACTGCGGACGCGTGTTGCTGGCTATATCGTGCAGCTCGGCGATCGCGAATTCGGATTCAACTGCCACCGGGGTCCTCCCGCCCTCGTCGGGAACATGATCGGCTCATTTGCCAGTGAGCTGGAGCAGTCGCCGCATCGGTCCGGGGTTCAGCCGGCGTTCGACGGCTATTACGTACTCGGCGGCTTCGACGTCGATGCGCACCAGCGACTCGATCCAGCGCCGATGGTGGTTCCGGGCAGGGGCCCGGACAGGTTCGTGTGCGGAGTGCACGAGCAGAATGCGGCCGGTGCCGTCGAAACGGGCGAACGTGCGCTCGGGTGCCTCGGGGCGGCGCATGATCTCGAGATCCTCGGCTACCGAATTGTTCTGTTCGAGCAGGTGTTCCAGGAGGGCTCGTGCCCGCAGCGGGGCGGTGCGCACCAGCTGAAGGCGCTGATCGTAGGCGGAGGAAGCATCGGAGACTGTTTCCTTCGCTCGTTGCCAAGCTTCAGCGAGGGCCTTCCGGCGCAGTTCGACGGTCTCGGGCTCGATTTCGGGGTCGAGCAGGTCTTCGGAGAGTTCCCGCGCATGATGTGCGAGATCGTCGGCGATGGGCAGCAGCTGGGACAACAGGCTGTAGGCCTGTGCAGTCGCTTGCTTCCCATATTCTCCGACCCCGCGAATGTCGATCGCTCTGCTCACCGACAGGACAACGCTGACCACCCCGAGGAGAGCGAGCACGAAACCGATCCATGCCTGCGGGGTGGGACCTGACGCCCGGACCAGCCATTGCGTGCTCGCTTGGAGCAGCTCTCCCGCCCGGCCGAACAGCATGACGAGCACGAGGGCCACCATGTTGGGGACATTGGCGCCGACGAGACCGCGGATGAGGTCAGTGACGGCGTTCGCCACGGACCAAGCCAACGTGTACACCGCAGTCACGAGCCATCCGGTGATCGAGCGCCGAGAGTGCCGTCGGCGAGGGCCGAACAGTTGCTGGCGCCGCTGTGCGAGATGCTCCGGGCCGTAATCGACGGTCGGCCATCTCCAGCGCCTCGTCGATGCCTCGTAATGCAGTCTGGCCAGGACGCTCAGCCGTTTGAGAATGAGATCGTCGGGTGCGGTGCGGATCAGGGACAGTTTCTGGACCACGGTGTCGCCGGTGAATTTCAGCGCGAGGAATATCCCGTGCACGACGGTGATCGCGAGCCGGGTGACGACGAGCTGGGCGACCAACACCGTCCACAATCCGCCGGGGAGCCCACTTATGGTGAGAAACCGTTCGATGACGGAGTAGAACCCTCGGATCGCGTCGATCAACGCGTCCCCTGTCCGTGCTTCGCCTGCATCTCGGCGAGGTATTTAGCGTGAGCTGCTTCGGCACTCCGGACGTCTGCCTCGACACAGCTGCGCACCCACGCTCCGTCCAGGCGCAAAGCACCAGTCGCCGTTCGCAGCCGACGCACGAGTTCGCTGCCATCCGGGGTGCCGAAGAGCGACACGGGATCCAGTCCGGACGCCGAGACCAGCGATCGGTACAAGTACCCTGGCATTTCGACCCCGGACCCGTAACTCAGCTGAGCGTACGCGTCGGCAGGCAACGGCTCGACGGTCGTTTCCCCTCCGGAATTACGCACGATGAAGACCGGAACATTTTCGCCGGGCTGATCCGCAGCTATCGCCGAGAAGTCGGTCTTCGGGTGCTCGAGCCCGATCCCCGGCCATTCGGCGGCGACGCAGAACTCCCGGTTTGGCGCGTCCCAACCGGTTGCGACATAGCGTCCGTGCACATCGCGATAGCAGCGTTCGGTGCGCCAGAGTCTCTGTTTCAGCGCGTTGAGCCGATGCGACGGCGGGTCTTCGGTGCTGATCGGGATCAAGGAACTAAGCCAGCGCCGCATAAGCGGACCGTCTCCGCGGAGAGCGCGTACGTGAACTCCGTGTCCGGGCCAAGGCAGGTTTTCCACCGCGCGCGAGATCGCGTTCAGCGCGTGTGCCCAGACGTCGATGTCGTCGAGAGCACATCGGTCGGCAGCTTCGAGGAGCGGCAGGTATTCCTCCTGCGGAACTTTTCCGGGATGGCTTGCCGTGGTCCGGTCCAGCAGTTCGAGAATGTCGCGCGGTACGGCACCGGTCATCCGGACTGCCCACTGCCAGTGATCCTCCGGAACACGAGGCGAGCTGGGGACAGCGAATTCCAGCTCGTCCCGGATCTGGCGCGAGATCTGGCCGAACAGCACGGGGTACATCTCCGGCACCTCCAGATCGGAGAGGTGCCGGAGTCCGGAGAACAGGTCCCGGAAGCCGCGGGACGACGCGGTGGTCTCCACGGTCTGCGTGGTGGCGGCCCAACCCTCAACGAATCGCCAGGTGCGTGCTGCAGCGGGCCAGGCCGGGACCGGCGCGCCGAGCAACTTGGCCACCGTGCGCGCTTCGTGGTCTCCTGCGGGGCGAGTGCTGACCTCCCACTGGAGCCGCCTACGGGGCCTCCAGGGGAGAAGGCTTCCCGAGCGCAGGGACTTGCCGGAGAGTGCGACCTGGGCGTATCTGGGTTCCTCGCGGTCAGGGCCGCTAATCGGCACGAACACCCTCGCGTGCCGCCACCACACCGGAGCGAGCACCCGCGACACAGCGCCAGCGGCCTCAAGCGGAAAGGGGTGCCTGCTGTCGAACTCGCCCTCCTCTCCCAGCTCGAACACGAGCGCGATGTGGCCCGGTGAGTGGTCCCAGACGATGACTGCGAACTCTCGAACGCTGGATTGCCGTTCGCGTCCGATTTCGACGCGATGCGCTCCGAGGAACGGCGTGTCGTCCTGTGCGGTCCAGGACTCGCAGTCCTCGCTTTTCAGGATGTCACAGTCAGCTGCCCAGTTGTCGAGCGCTTGGATGGTGATGGGGCGCGGGAAGAGCTGCCGGACTTGCCGCGCTTGGCTGATCGAGATGCTAAGGTGCCGCGCGATGACGTCGTCGGCGAGTTCCCGGCCGTAATGGTCGTCTGAGCCGAATCGTTCCCACCAGGTACTGCTTGTCGGGGCCGAGGGAATCGGCTCGTCGGTGGTTGCCACGGCAGAAGCGCCTCCCCAGGCCTCGTGCGTTCCCGCAGCTTACCGCCTTTGCGTGACAGGCGTGGGATTTGGCGGCTGGACTGTCGTCAGGTGCCTGTTCGGCACGTCATTCGTGGCAGCAGAACTCGAACGTGCCCGCGGTCATCGTCCGGATGTAGTGGTCGGCTCCGGCGATCAGGCTGAGGTGGTCGACGTCGGCGTCCGCCTTCGAAAAGCCGGGCTGGGCGATGAGAATCCGGAAGCGTGGACGCAACTGTTCCGCGATGTCCGTGATCCGGTGCAATGCCGCGATGTCGCCGATTTCGAAGGGAGAGGAACCGGTGCGGGCGTGGTAGTTCTTCGCCCGTCGTTCCAGATGTCGCAGCAGCGGCAGGGCACCGTGCTGGCGCCATTTGGCGCTGCGGACTGCTTGTCCGCAGACCTCGTAGAGGTCATCGAGGCGCGCTCCCGCAGTTTTCTCTTTCGAGAACTTGCAGTGCACGAGAGTGATGTGCAGGTCGGTGTCGTCGGCTCGCAGGCCCACCAGGTCGGCGGCTTCGTAAGCCCGGTCGTCGTCGAGCAGGAAGTCGAAAGCGTCGGAAGCTCTCAGAAGCGCAGACATGTACGCCTGGATGGACCGCGGATTGCGACCAATTCCCTGCGACTCGACTTTGACGTCGACGTTTTCCCAGCCGAGGGTGACGAGTTGGTCTTTGGGGTAGGGCGACAGGTCGTGCCAGGGTGCGTGCAGTCGGTCGTCGTGGGTCAGCATCCGGTCGCCGGCGAACAGGAGATTGGGCTTGTTCTTGTTGAGCCACAGCCTCAGCGGCACGGTGGTGCGCCGGTTCGACACGAGCCCGTCCGCGCCGACTGGCGAGTAGACCAGGCCGTGCTCGTCGAAGTCGGCTTCGTACGGGATCCGCCAGGCCGGAGTGACGAGTGAAAGGCGCAATGGTCCGGTCGAACTGTGGTCGTCGACGGCGAATTCGACGTCGACGACCTGATAGGACTTGTCGTCGAAATCGATGGTGAGGGTTGATCTGGCACCGGCGTAGAACTGCCATTGCCATTCGGCGGCCAGCAGCGGGTGTGCCGGACGTTCGCGGACGTCTTCGGGGATGACGAACCCGTCGAAGATCGCCTCGAGATCAATGCTGTCATCGGTCAGTTTCTCGCCCTGCACATCGCACCACTGCTTCCACGCCCGCAGGTCGGGAGCGGTGGTGACGGACCAGAAGCGTCCGGACAGAGCGGCGCTGATAGTGACCTTCTCGCCCTGGTCGAAGCCGGAGGTGGCGATGTGCGTCTGGCTTTTGCCCTGCTTGTGGCGCTGGTCGAGGGCCTCGAGCACGTCGCTGCCGACGAACATGGAGAACCGGGTGAAGTGGTCGCGGCTGTCGAGGAGGCCGATGTTGGTCGGGATCAGGCGGTTGAGCCGGGCCAGGACGCGGAAGGTCGAGGGGCCATTGATCAGCGTGGTGCCCTGTCCGAGGACGGCCTCGGCCAGTTCGACGTAGTCGCCGTTGTTCTCGGAGCTGTGGATGTACAGGATGCGTTTGCTCTGGTCGAAATACATGAGGATGAGTTCGTAGCTGCGCTCCTCGAGGTTCTGGACCTCGCCCCAGGAGACTTCGCTTCGGTGTTCCAGCACAAGCCATGCGACCGTCTCGTCCGCGCCGATGGCGACGTTGGCGTCGAGAACCGTGTGAGAGCCGTAGTAGTCGACCGCGGCGGCCGGGTCCCAGGCGGGGATCGGTGCGCGGTGGGCGATCGCACTCATCTTCGGTTCAAGCGACGGGGTGGTGACTTCGTCGGGTCCGCCGGAGAACGAAGCGTCGAACGTCGACGTTTCCTCGGCTGCGCGGGTCACGCGTTCGGTGATGTCGTGGAGCAGCAGGTTCCAGTCGGCGTCCTCCCTGAGCAGGTCGCGCAGCGGGGACAGTGCGGTGCTGTGGTCCTTGGCGACGAAGGCCGATGCTGTGCCGATCCGGCTCGTCGAGGTCGAGCGTGTGAACCGGCCGATGAACTGGATCATCGGGCTCAGGCTTTTCTTGGCGTCGTGCAGTGCCGCGACTTTGAGCGCGGGGAGGTCGAATCCCTCGCCGAGCATGTCGACGCAGACGATCACCCGGCTCTCCCGGCTGTGGATTGCCTGGAGGACCGCTTTGCGTTTCGGGGCGGGCAGGTTGTCGTACAGCAGCACGGGACTCAGCTCAGGTGCTTTGCTGGCGTAGAGGCTCTGGATCGCTTTGGCTCGAGTGACGCTTCTGGCTCGCGCCATGAGAACGTGGTCGTAATCGGCCGCGAGATCGCTTCGCAGCCGGGCGAGAGCGAGATCGGCGAGGGCTTCGTCGGTGTCGTCGAGGCTGGCGACGGTCTGGTAGTCGATGGTGGTGAAGTAGCCGTCCCTCTGCGCTTCCCTGAGCGGGAACCGGAAGATCACCCTGCCGGGGAGGGACTTGCGGTCCTCGCGAAAGGGTGTCGCGGTGAACAGCAGGACGCGGCGGTCGGAGAACGAGTCGATGATCGTGGTCCAGCTCGGTGCCGGGGCGTGGTGCGCTTCGTCCACCATGAGGTGCGAGAAGCCGCCGAGGAAGACGCCTCGAGCTTCCTCGGAGCACGCTCCGACAGACTGCGGGGTTGCGACGACGACGTTGATTGCGTTGAGCAACTGTGCCGCGTTGCCCGGATCCGTGAGCCCGTGCTCGAGCTTCGCCACGCACGGCCGAACGGCGTCGGCGGAGACGATCTGCTCCCGTTGGAGGATGCCGAGCGTCTCGAATTTGGCCGCGACCTGGTCTCGCAACGCGCTGGTCGGCACGACGACCAGGAGCCGGTGCGGTCGCACCGTGACGAACAAAGCCAGCATCGTCTCGGTTTTCCCGGTTCCCGTCGGCATGACGACGATCCCGGGGTCGGTGACGCCGGAGGACCAGTGCCCGATGACCGAGTGCAGCGCGCCGATTTGCGGTCTGCGCAAGCTGTGCGGCTCATCTGGAGCGCGGAACCCGATCGCTCCGGTGTGGGACGACCGCACCGCGGAGGGATCTGACAGTTCGCGCGTTCCGGTCCAAGAGACCCTGCCCCCAGTCCCGCGCACTGTCGGGAGTATCGCGGTCAGCGGTCCGTCCGCCGGACCTTCGCCATCGCGGGTCGCTGGCCACACGCCGAACCTGCTGCGAACGTGCGGACCGTCCTGGTCGGTCACCTCGAGTTCGCCTGCTTCGACCAGCAGTTGGCGGACGGTGTTCCCTTCGACGACCAGCGGGGCGGCCCAGACTCTTGACGTGCTGACGTGCATGCGTTCGGAGTCTGCTGAGCAGTCGGATTCGTTACAGCGCCCGGCGGCCGCGACGGATCGCGAGCAGTGATCACCTGAATGCTCTATTTACTGTCAAAGTGACGTTAAATAGAGTCGCGGGCATGTCGGACGACGATTGGATCCCGCCTCCGGTGCTGGTGGCCGTTGACCTCGTGATCTTCACGTTGCGCGACTCGGTGCTCCAGGTGCTGCTCGTCGAGCGGGGCATCGAGCCGTTTCGGGGAGCATGGGCGCTGCCTGGCGGTTTCCTGGCCGACGACCGGGAGGACGTGCTCGCGGCCGCTCATCGCGAGTTGAAGGAGGAAGCGGACCTCGATGCGTCTCGCCTGCATTTGGAACAACTCGGCGCCTACGGGAAACCGGACCGGGATCCGCGGGGGCGGGTGCTCTCGGTGGCGTATCTGGCCATCGCTCCTGGCCTTCCGGAGCCGCGGGCGGGCACCGATGCTGCTCATGCGACCTGGACGCCGGTACCGGACATCTTGGACGGGAGAGTAAGGCTGGCGTTCGATCATCACGAGATTTTCGGCGACGGGCTGGAGTGGGCGCGGTCGAAACTCGAACGGTCCGCGCTCGCCACGGCGTTCTGCCGGGAAACCTTCACCATCAACGAACTGCAGCAGGTTTACGAGGCGGTGTGGGGGCTCGGGCTGGATTCGCGGAATTTCTACCGCAAGGTCCAAGCGGCCGAGGGCTTCATCGTGCCCGTCGGTGCCGAACGGCGCGAAGGCAGGGGCCGTCCGGCTCGGCTGTTCAAGGCCGGCGACCGCACCACGATAAATCCTCCGCTGGTACGACCTGCCGCGGAAGCACGAGAGGGGAAATCATGACAGGCCAACCGGTGGTGATGCTCACCGCGCTGAACTCTGAATACCAAGCGGTCAGCAGCCGGCTTGACAATCTGCGGACGGTCCAGCACGAGCGCGGGACTCGGTTCGAGGTCGGTACCGTCCGCGGTACGTCGTTTGAGGTCGCGCTTGGTCTCACCGGCAAGGGGAATCACTCGGCCGGGGTGCTGGCCGAGCGGGCCATCGCACTCTTTTGTCCTGCTGCTCTGATGTTTGTGGGCGTCGCCGGAGCGTTGTGGGGCACGCCGCTCGGCGACGTGGTCTGCGCGACGCACGTCTACGCCTATCAAGGCGGCACCAGCGAGGACGACGGCCTCAAGGCGCGTCCGAGGATGTGGGAGACCGCGCACGAGGTGAGCCAGATCGCCCAGCACGTCGCACGCGCCGGGGAATGGAAGCAGGGCATGCCCGCGGACACGAGTGTCCATTTCGGACTGATTGCCGCGGGAGAGATCGTGAAGAACTCGACTATCTCCGCCGAGGCGCGGTGGATCCGCGACCATTTCAACGACGCACTCGCGATCGAGATGGAAGCCGCGGGCGTCGCGCAGGCCGGGCATCTCAACGGTGCCCCCGTCGCGATCGTGCGCGGCATCAGCGACCAGGCGGACGGTACGAAAAACTCCGCCGAGGACCAGGACTGGCAACCGCGGGCCGCGGCGCACGCTGCGGCCTTCGCTACCCACCTCGCCGTCGAACTGCTCAAAGAAGGGGGACAAACCGTCATGCGCAACCGGGGTAGCTCGGACGGGAACATCGTCCACAATCGAGGCGCTGGCACGATCGGGATGCAAGCCGGGACGATCTCCGGCAGCACCGTTGTGCAGAACTTTTCGTCTGGTTCCGGGGAGTCTCCGGACTTCGCGGCCGAGCTGTCGGGGCTGCGTCGCGATCTGGAGCGGGAACATTCGCTCGGACGGATCGACGACGACACCTACGAAGCCGCCTGCAGCGAACTCGACGTCGCGGACAAGGCGTTCGCCTCCGATACGCCAGAGGGACGGAAGACCTTCGTGCTGGCGCTCAAGCGATTCGGCGGGCTGATCGCGGACCTGGCCGGTCTCGCGGCGAAGCTCACCGCAGTGGTAGCGGCGGCGAAGGGGCTGCTGTGACTTCGCCGGAAAAACCTTCGAACACAGCCGAAGCCGGATCGACCGTCGGCATGCAGGCCGGGGAAATCCACAACTCGACGGTCTATCAAGTCCTGCCCGACTCTCCGCCCGAGAAAAAGTACGAGGTCGGTCTCGCATACCTGCGGGACGGCGTGCCGACCCGCGCCCGCGAACTCATCGACGACGCGAGAGCCCACGGGCATGACAACGCGGAAGTCAGGTTCCATTGGGTGCTCGCGATGCTCAGCAAGCGATCCTACCGTGATCTCAACCCGGACGAACGCAAGCGCCTCGCGAACGAAGTGCACCGGTGCGGCGACCGGCGACCCGACGCGTGGGGTCGCGCGCTCTCGGTGGTGCACGACCTGCTGGACTATCTCAGCGGCACCGACAAAGACCCCGAGCACGCGCTTGACCAGCTGGTCAGCTTGCCTGCGGCACAACGCGACCAGATCGTCCACCACCTCGACCTCGTGCTGACCGGCGGCCTGAAAGACCGGTTCTGGGCGGATATCGAGCAGCAGGCGCGCGACGCCCGCGAAAGCCACGACCGGAAGAACCGCGTCTGGGCTTACTTCGAACCGTCCCCGGCTGGTCCTCGAGCCCGTCGCCCCCTGCCCGATACGACGACCACCGGCGATCGAGTACGGGCCGGGCTCGCCACGATCACGGCGGCTCTCGGCGCTGGATACCTTGCCAAGACCGTCATTCTGACCGCGAAACCGCTGCCGATGGTGGCGTATCTGATCGCTGCCGTCGGGGCTGTTTACGCGATACGAAACGGAGCCCGGTGGCGCTTCCTCAACCGGCGCCTTGCCGAGCACGAGACGAGGCACTCGGGGCGGATCGGGATGACCGAAACAACCGACGAAGGCTTCGCCGCGAGCGTGACCCGAAAATTCGAGTACTACTTCGCCAAGTATCCGCCGGCGGGCTTGGATGCCGCCGAGTGGATGGGCACCTCCGCGGGCATCCGATCCTGGCTGCGCAATGAAATCGTCGAGCTGTACCGCGAAAGCCGGATCCCGCCGAGCCGGGTCAAGTGGCTTGTCCGCTTCCTCGCGCGAGACGCGCGTGACCAGTGGAGCAGCGGCGAGCTGTTCTCCTTTCGCGAGAAGTATCAGGTCTCTGCTGCAACGAAGTCCGTCTGCGTACTGTCCACAATGGTCTTTTTCGGACTCGGTGCTTGTGTGGTGTCGGCGGCTTTCGAGATCGAGATCCTGGCGATCGTGGCTGCGACTCTCGTCATGGTTTTCAGCTCGCTGTACGCGTTCCGGGGATGGTCGGACATCACCGGGGAACGGTTGCGCGCAGCAGAAGACAACCGCGAGTATCACCGGATCTTGGCGGGTAGGGAGGACGAATACCGGCGCTGGACCACAAAACTGGACGCGCTTCGTCCGTCGGAGACCCAGATGGAGACCTGGCTGACCGCCGACCGGACAATCGTCGTCGAGGAGGCGTTACGCCACTACCGCCTTGCGTGGCGGGACGTGCTCACACACGCACTGCTGCAAACGCCAGGAGAGGGCAGCAAGTACGCGCGGGTCCGCGGCGGCCCGCGACGGTACTCGAAGTACGACATCCGGCTCTTCCTCATCACCCTCGACGGCGTCCGCGAACTGGGCGCTTCTATCGACTTCGAGCACATGACCAACACCGAAATCGAGCGCAACAACTTCCGCTTCGACGCGGTGTCCTCGGTCTACGTCGCGAAACCGACCGCCCTCAGCTGCGACCTCGAGCTGACTCTCATGAACGGCGAACCCCGGGGAATCCACGTCACCGATGCCACCGGAGACGAGGTCGATCCCGACGAGAACCTCGACGCGGTCGCGAGAATGAACCTCGAAGTCACCGGCTTCACGCACACCCTGCACATCCTGGAAGGCATCGCCGCGGAAGGAAAACGGTGGATCGAGCGCGATCCGTACCTCGCCAAACCGCCCGAAGGGCTCGCCGATGTGCTCGATCGCCCGGAACCCGTCGAGACCTGAGGTACTTGTCCGTAACGGGGGAGTCGAGACGCCCAGTCGGCAAATGTTAACGGTGGCCTAGGCGGCTGAGGTCGAGCTGAGCGTCAGCGTGTTGTGCGAGTTCGAATCCAGGGGGAGGCACCCCTGAAAACCCCACAGATCAGTGAGGCTTCTGAGCTGCGGATTTGCGGTGCGGTGGAGTTTGGGATGGAGCGTCGTCGGGGTGGCGGCGCGTGATGATGAGTCGGTGATGGGGATTTCGATCCCGGCTCGGCGAAGCGGTGGGCACGAGAGGGAAACCGTCGGGCGTGCCGGGGACCCGTGAAGAGATGAGGGCGGTTCACCTCACGCCGGGAACTGGTCGGCACGGGATGGTCCGCCGGAAGTCAGGATTCGCCGGGACCGTCGGGCAGCAGGCGTTGCAGACCGGTTGCGACAACTGAGGCGACATCCAGGTCCGGATCGAGTGCCGCGTTGATGATGACGCCGTCGATCAGTGCCATCGCGAGCACGCCGAGCGGCAGGGGATCCGCCGTCGCGGACCGGTCGTAGCGAAGGAGCACCTCGCCGAGTTCGCGATGGGTGCGGCGGAGGGCGGCGAGGCGCCGTGCGGCCAGTTCGGGGTTTCGCGCCGCGACGATGGAGAACTCGGCGCTGGCCAGGAACCAGCCGCGTCGGCGGCGAATGGCGTCGGCAAGCCAGGAGCCGACGGCCCGGCCAACTTCCTCTCGTCCGAGGCTCTCCGGGTCGATGTGCCGCCACTCGCTGGGCAGGGACTCGGCGCGCTCCTCGGCCAATGCGAGGAACAGCTCCTCCTTGCTGCTGAAGTTGCCGTACAGCGCGCCCTTGGTGAATCCGGCTTCCGCGGCGATGGCTTCCAGGGAGGCGGAGCCGTAGCCCACGTCGCGGAACTTCTCGTACGCCGCTTGCAACAGCGCGGACCGCGTCTCGCGGCGCCTCCGCTCCCGGCTCGATTCGGGGGCTTGACGGCTCGGCGCATTCATATACTCTTCGTACCACAGATACGTATCGTATCGGAAATACGGTGCGTATATAAGTGGTCAGAGCTGCCCGCTTGCCCCCAATCGGAGGTTTCCGATGACAACTGTGCCTTCCCCTGGCCGCGCGGCCGTCGCGGCGACGCTGTGCGTCGTCACCGCGGCGTTGTTCGCGTACTCGACACTGGAGACGATGCTGTCGCCGGCCTTGCCCGCGATCCAGCACGCGGTGGGCGCCTCGGCGCCGGAGATCGCGTGGGTCTTCACCGGCTTGTTGCTGGCCGGTGCGGTCTCCACTCCACTGGTGGGACGTCTGGCCGATGTCCGTGACAAGCGGACCGTCCTGCTGGGCGTGCTCGCGGTCGTCGGCCTGGGCACCCTGCTCGCCGCGATCGCCACGAACGTCGCCCTGCTGACTGCCGGACAGGTCCTGCAAGGCGTGGGGCTGAGCCTGGTCGCGTTGTCGGTGGGCATCATCCGCGACACCCAGCCCGCCCGGCGCGTCGCCGCAGGCAACGGGCTGATCGTGGGGACAGCGGCGTCGAGCACCGCGGTCGGGCTCGTGATCGCGGGTCCGATCCTCGAGGTGCTGCCCTGCACCTGGTTGTACTGGATCCCCTTCGCGGTGCTCGTCGCGGCGTTCGCGGTGGCGTGGGCCGTCGTCCCGCCGTGTCCGCCGGCCCGGCGCGGCCGGATCGACTTCACCGGTGCCATTTTGCTTGCGTTTGGACTCGCGCTGCTGCTGATCGGGATCTCGCGCTCCTCCAAAGCCGGCTGGGGCTCGCCACTCGTGCTGAGCCTGCTCGTGGCGGGCGTGGCGGTCCTCGGCGTGTTCGCCGCGGTCGAGCTGCGAACAGACGAGCCCCTGGTGAACCTCCGGCTGCTGGGCATGCGCGCGGTGCTGTTGACCTGCGCCGTGGCGTTCGTGGTCGGGTTTGGCACCTTCGCTGTCTTCGTCCTGGTGCCGATGCTGGTGGAGTTGCCGCCGACGACCGGCTACGGGCTCGGCGGTTCGGCCCTGTCTACCGGGCTTTACCTCGTGCCGCTGGGTGTCGTCGGCACGGCCGTCGCCCCGCTCGCCGGCCGGTTTGAACGAGTGATCGGCACCCGGGGCGTGATGTTTGTCGGCACCGTGGCGATGGTCGCCGCCGCCTCGTGCTCCTCACCGCGCCGGGGCGGCCGTGGCTGATCCTCGTCTCCACGGCGTTGGCGGGCCTGACCGTCGGCTTCGGGCTGACCGGGGCGATGAACATCGTGGTGGCGACGGTGCCCGAAGACCGGACGGCCAGCGTCAGCGGACTCGTCTTCGTGGTCAAGAGCATCGGCGGGGCACTGGGTGCCCAGCTGGGTGCCGTCCTGTTGGCACAGTCGACCGCTCCGGCCGCGGAAACGCCTGCTTGGGCTGGCTTTCAGTCGGCGTTCCTGCTCGCCGCCGGGGTGAGCCTGGCCGCGGTGCTGCTCAGCATCGCACTGCCCGCCCGGCTGCCCCGCGCCGCCACTGCGATCGGAGAACCCGCGTGACGGCACATCCTGGCCTCACCGCGCTCGACGCCGCCGTGGGACGAGCCGCCTCGGGGCACGCCGTGGCCGGAGCATCCGCGTGTCTGATCGACGGAACGACACGGTGCGCCACGATCGGGGTGGAGCGGACCGAAGGCGGTGCTCGGGTCGGCTCGCGCACGCTGTTCCCTCTCGGATCGGTGACCAAGATCGTCGTAGCCGCCGTGGTCTGCGGGCTGGCGGCCGAAGGCAAGCTCGACCTCGACACTCCCGTCGCCCCTCTCGTGCCGGAGCTGCGCGCGCTCGGCCCCCGCGGCACCTCGATCACCGCGCGCATGCTGCTGTCCCACACCTCGGGCCTCGCCGATGCCTGGGACGGCTCAGCCTCGCTGGGCGACCTGCTCGACGCCTCTGCCGGGCCCGCCGCGACCGCGCCCGGCGAGAGCTTCTCCTACAGCAACACCGGCTATGTGGTACTCGGCCGGCTCATCGAGAACCTCACTGGCCGGAGCTGGACGGAGGCCGCGCAGCGGGCGATCCTGCAGCCGGCCGGGATCTCCTCCGCCGTCTTCACCGCACCAGCCGACGCGGTCGCCGGACACGTCCTCGGCGAGGACGGCGCGCTGGTGGCCGGCGACCTCTGGCCGCCGGTGAGCCCGCTCTTCGGCCCGGCAGGCGCGGCCATGCACGCCACTGCGGAGGACACGGCCCGGCTCGTGCTCGCCTGCGCGACTGGCCGCGCCCAAGACGGACGCGAACTGCTGCCCAGCCGGATGGCCGACGAGATGCTCCGCCTGCAAGCCCCGTTGCCCGGCGAACCGCTGCATTTCCGAGGCTGGGGACTGGGCTGGGCCCTTCCCGCCACCGGGCCCTCCCGAGCAGCTCAGCACATCGGCGGAACGAGTGCGTTCGTCCACGTCGAGCCCGACCGAGGCGTCGCGCTGGCCGTGCTGACCAACTTCCCGGAGGGCTGGGCCTTCGGGAAGAACGTCCTGCGCGAGACCCTCGGTTACCGCCGGCCCGCGCTCCTGCCCGGCTGCGGACCCGGCCACCCGGAGCGATACGCCGGCGAGTACGTCTCACCCGCGTTCGGAGTCACGGTGCGCGCCGCCCGGGGCGGCAGGCTCCTGATCACCAATCCCCTCAACGGCGCGGAAACCGACCTGAACCACCGCGACGACGACTCCTTCTGGGCCGATTTCGGCGCCTTCGAGACCGAGGTGAGCTTCATGGATTTCGACCGCGGGCGGGCCGGCCGCCTGCACACCGCACTCCGGATGCTGCGCCGTGTCGCCTGAGCGCGCCCGCACCGACGTCCTCGTGATCGGCGCGGGCATCGTCGGCGCGCTGATCGGCCGGGAGCTCGCCGGGCGAGGGCATGGGGTCGTGCTCCTGGACCCCGAGCCCGGCCGCGGCGCCTCGATCGGCAACGCCGGCCTGCTCGTTCCCAGCTTCACCAGGCCGATGGCCGCCCCCTCGACCTGGTGGGAAGGCGTGCGCGGGATGACCGGCGAGAACCCGCTGATCAGTATCGGCTCGATGTCTCCAGCAGTCCTGACGTGGCTGGCCCGGTTCACGGTCGCGGCCCGCCCGGGCCGGGCCGGTCGTATCGCCGCGCGGCTGGTCGCTCCGGCCCGCGCGGCCGCGGACGCATACGCCGGCCTAGCCGCGGAGACCGGCATCGACCTCGGCTTGGCCCGCGAAGGGTGGCTCCAGGCAGCGCGCAGTCCAGCCGTCCTCCGGCGAAAGGCGGTCCTGGCCCGGACTTTGGCGAAGGAAGGCGTTGACTACGAGGTCCTGGCCCGGGACGACTTGCGCGCACAGGAGCCGGAGCTCGATCCGGGGCTGGCCGGCGCGGTGTTCTTTCCCGGCGACTCCTCGCTGGATCCGGCCGCGACGACACGCGCGGCACTGGCTGCCGCTGAAGAGCGCGGCGCCGTCGTCCGCCGCACCCGAGTCAACGGCCTGGTCCGCCGGCACGGCGAAGTCGCCGCGGTCCGGACCGGACTCGGCGAGTTCAGCGCCACCACCTACGTCCTCGCCACCGGTGCCGGACGGCTGGGGGGACGAGGGGTTCAGCCGGGCTGGGGCTGGAGCGTCGACCTGCCCGCGATGCGAAATCCGATCAGCACGCCGATGATCGGGCTCGACGACCATGTCGTCTTCAACCCCCTGCGTGGGCGGATCCGGATCACTGGCGGCATGCGGATCGGCGGCACTCCGTCAGCCCGCGACGACCACCCGGCCGCGACCGCGATCCGGCAGGCTGCCGAACGGCTCGTCCCGGCGCTGCGTGACCTGCCCGCCGGAAGCATCGTCCGCGCGGCGCGGCCGATGACCCCCGACGGACTTCCGCGAGTGGCCAGGACCGGCCGCAATCTCATCGTGGCCACCGGGCACGGCACCCTCGGAATGACGCTCGCCCCGGCAACTGCGGTCACGGTCGCCCGGCTCGTCGGGAGCGAAGACCGCCGCGAGGAGGTCCTGTGGTGACCGCGTCGCCCACAGCGGGCCACCGGCTCCACACCTCCGCGCTGGTCGCCGACGCCCACAACGACCTGCTGATGCTCGTCGCCCGTCGACCACCGCAGCGCTGGGCCTCGTATTTCCGCGACGTCTGGTATCCGCAGCTGCGTGCCGGCGGAGTGGATCTGCAGGTCCTGCCGGTCTTCGTCGACAACGAGTTCCGGCCGGAGGGTGCCCTGCGCGAAAGCCTCCGAATGGTCGAAGCGGCACACCGCATCGCCGAGGGCAATCCGGATCTGGTCGCTCTGTGCCGGACCGGCGCCGAGATCGACACGACCATCCAGTCCGGCCGCATCGCACTGGTCCTGGCGCTGGAGGGATGCCCGCAGATCGACACCGACCTCGAGCTCCTGCAGACGTTCGTCCGCCTCGGCGTCCGGATCGTGTCCTTCACCCACTTCGGCCGGACGGCGCTGGCCGACGGATCCGGAGAAGACCGTGCCGGCAGCCGCCTCACCCGCGCCGGCGTCGAGGCGCTCGCACTGCTGGAATCCCTCGGGGCGGCGATCGACGTCTCACACCTCGGATCCGCCGGCATCGACCACGTGCTCGAGCTGGCTGCTCGGCCCGTCATCGCGACCCACTCCAGCGCCCGCAGCGTTCACCATCACCACCGCAACCTTTCCGACGACCACATTCGGGGCATCGCCGCCACGGGCGGCCTCGTCTGCGTGAACCTTTACGCTGGATACCTCACCGCAGAGCCGCCGACACTCGACCACGTCGTCGCACACCTCGAACGCGTCGCCGAGCTGGCCGGTCCCGACAAGGCCGGAATCGGCTCCGACTTCGTCGCCGACCTGTTCGCGGAAAAGGTCCCTGCCTGCTACCGACCGCTGATCATCGAGGGCACCAACACCGAAATCCTCGTTCCCGGACTCGAAGGACCGGCGGGGCTTCCTCTGATCAGCCACGCGTTGCTCGCCGCCGGACACCACGAGAACGAGGTCCGAGGAATCGCTGGCGCGAACCTCGCCCGGTTCCTCGGCTCCAAGCACTGCTGAATGGACACCGATACTGCCCTGCCTCGGCGTTGCCCACCTGAACAGGCTGCGACCGTGATCGCGATGGGTTCGCACACTCCGGACGCGCGCGAACTCGACGGCCGTACTCTTCACGGCGCACGAAACGTCGTAGAAGACGCCCGCACCGCCACTCGCGAAGCCGCCGACATTTCGGATGCTTTTAGTGCCAGCGACATCAGCGACCTCGCGCCCCTCCATGAGATCGTAACCGGGCAAAGGCCAGTGCAATCGGGCCGGCGACGCGTTTTCCGGTCCGGCGGCATGGCCTGGGAAGACCTGGTTATGGCCAAAACAGTGCTCCAAAATTGGAGGTTCGTACAGGAATAACTACCGTCGGCTGTCCAAACAGGGCCGGAATTCTTTGAGCGGGACGAAGACGACGGCCGGCCGAGGGGCACGCCGCCGAACAGCCGGCCGCACCTCTTGAGACGGTTGTTGATGAACAGCCGGTACCCGAGCCGCGGGCACCGGCACCGCGGTGCCGACCGGCCGTGCCGGTGCCGAATCCTCTGGGCGACAAGGCCGCGTCGGAGGCGAGGAGGCAGTTCGTCGCCGCGTGAAAGCGACACTTACAGTCCGCCAGCCGGTGTCCCGCCTTGCCGAATACTTGCGATTGGCCCTGTGACGACGAGGCCTTCTCGTGAAGCGGTCATCTCGCCCAGCCGGCACCAGAGCTGTTGCCCCTATTGAGCACGCCGAGCCGCTGCACGCGCACCAGTGCGGCGGCGCAACGCGTCGTCCGGTTCGCGGCACCCCGCCGAAGCCTCCGGCATTACGAGGTATTCGTCGCCCGCGGAGAACGAATCGTCCGCTCAGCCGGCCGCATCGTGGTCGTTCTCTGTATCCGGCGAGATGGCGGCTGCCGCTCCGGTCCGGGCGGCGATCACGCGGGCCGGTAGATCGGGCCGCGTTCCATGACCCGGAGCAAGAGGTCCTCGTCGATGTCCTCGGCGATGTGGACAGTACGGGGCTGTTGGCCGGTGTAGCCGAGAAGTTCGCGCACCTCGCGGTTCGTGTAGTAGCTGCCCGCGGCCGCGAGCAGGACTGCTTGGTACCCGGCGTCGTCGAGGTCGCGCAGGTGTTTGAGGGCGGCGCCGGCAGGCAGCCCGGTGGTGGCAGTCCACGCGCGGAGCAGGTCGGGGACGAGGTCCGGCCGGGCTCGGAGGACGACGTCGAGCTGTTCGCTGTCGATGCCGGCCGCGGCGGCGGAGGGCATCGGGCCGGCTGCGGGGATCAGGTCGTCGGCGAGTGCTCGCAGCCAGTCGCGGCACTCGCCGGGCAGGTGGTGGTCCGGTGTCGCAAGCATGAGTGCTCCGATCAGGCGGGGACGGGCTGGTTCCGGCGGTTCGAGATCAGGTGTTCCGTGGTGCGCAGGGCGAGCGCGGCGATGGTGCTGGTGGGGTTGACGCCGCCGGAGGTGACGAACACGCTGCCGTCCACGATGTACAGATTGGGGATGTCGTGGGATTTCCCGTACTCGTCGACTACCGACGTCGCCGGGTCGGTGCCCATCCGCGCGGTGCCGAGGAGGTGCCAGCCGGAATACCGCATGAGCGATTCGGTCGCGACGTCGCGCGCCCCGGCTGCGCGGAGGGACTCGGTGGCCCGTGCGATGTGGAAATCGAGCAGGCGGCGCGAGTTTTCGCTGACGGAGTAGTCGATCCGGGGCGCGGGGATGCCGGAGGAATCGGCGAGCCCGGTGCCGACCGTGACGCGGTTTTCCTCGTCGGGCAGGTCTTCGCCGAAAATGCCCCAGCTGATGGTCCGGCCGAGATGGCGGCGGACGTGCTCGTGGTGCGCGGGGCCCCACACCTCCTCGCCCGCGCGGGTCGGCAGCGCGGCGTTGAGCGGGCCGCCGGTCGGGGCGAGGCTCCACTTCGCGCCTCGCACGAAACCGCGGTCGGTGTCGGTTTCGTAGAACTGGTAGGAGGTGATCTTCGCGCCGACGTGGCCCCGCCAGCTTTCCAGGTCCTCGTCGAAGTACCCGGTGACGTTGGCGAACGGGTGCACCATCAGCCGCCGTCCGAGCAGGCCGCTGGAATTGCCGAGTCCGTCCGGGTGCGCGGGCGTGGCCGAATTGAGCAGGATCCGCGGCGTGCCGATGGCGTTGGCCGCCATGATCACCACGCCGGCCCGGACGGAATGCCAGGATCCGTCCGGGAGGACGTATTCGGCTCCGGTGGCGAGTCCGTTGGCGGACATCAGGATCCGGGCCACGCGTGCCCCGGTCAGCAGGCGCGCGCCGCCGGCGACCGCGGCGGGCCAGTGGGTGAGGTCGGTCGATGCCTTGGCGCCTTCCGGACAGCCCTGCATGCACGATCCGAACTGGACGCACGGCCGCCGCCCTCGGTGCGGTGCGGACAGCACCGCCTGCGCGGCCGGCCACCAGTGCCACCCCAGCTTGTCGTGCGCTTCGGCCATCCGCGCACCGATCCGGCCGATCGGCAGCGGCGGGAGGGGCGGTTCGGCACCGTCGGGGTAGGCCGGGTCCCCGCCCGCGCCGGACACGCCGAACGCCGCGTCCGTGCGTTCGTAGAACGGTTGCAGGTCCGCGTAGCGAAGCGGCCAGTCGTCGGCGACGCCGTCCAGCGTGCGCACCCGGAAATCGGACGGCAGCAACCGTGGCCAGTCGCCCGCGTAAAGGATCATGCTTCCGCCGACTCCCGAGTACATCAGCGGCGCGACCGCGGAATGCGAGTCGTCGACGGGGTAGTCGGCGGGGTTCTGCCGGATGTTCGGGCTGGCCGACCATTGTTTGCGCGCTTCGAGTTCGTACGTTTCGCGCTGGGCCGGGTAGCCGGCCCGGTCGGACCAGTCGCCTTGTTCCAGGCACACCACGTCGAATCCGGCCTTCGTCAGTGCTCCCGCGGCGACCCCGCCCGACGCTCCCGCGCCGATGATCAGGACGTCAGCTTGCTCCATCGGATTCCTCTCGCACACCGCCGTTGGTAAGCGCTTTCCGGCGTACCGTAGGCGAGGTCGTTCCCGGATGCAAGAGGCGGCCCTGATCCGAGCGAGACGCAGTCGTCGGCGTGACGGGCGGACTGGCAGCTGGTGGGCGCCGCGCGGTCAGCCAGCGGAAGAGCGGGTGCTGTCGCGGAGGACGACTTCGCCCCGCACGCGATGGCGGCGCGGGGTCTCGGCCGCTTCGTCGAGGGCGATCTTGACCGCGTCCGCGCCCATGTCCGTCATCGGGAGGCGGACGGTGGTGAGGCCGGGAACGACGTCCCGGAGCGGGCTGATGTCGTCGAACCCGGCGATGCCGATGTCCTCGGGTACCCGCAGGCCTGCTTCCCGTGCTGCCGCGAGAGCGCCGAGTGCCATCACGTCGTTGACCGCGAACAGGCAGTCGACCGGCGGCTTGCCTTCGGCCCGTTCGAGCAGCGCCTTGGTCGCGTCGTACCCGCCGGAACGCGTGAAGTCGCACGAGATCTGGTGTTCGGCCGCGGGTTCCGCGCCGTGCTCGGACAATCCGAAGGCGAACCCTTCGGCCCGGTCGCGGGCCGTGAGCAGCGAGGGCGGCCCCGCCAGCACTGCGAATCGGCGATGTCCCGCGCGATGCAGCGCGTCGGCGAGCGCGGCGGCGCTCAGCCGGTTTTCGACGACGACGGTGCCGATTCCGAGCCCGTCCTGCCCGATGCACGCGGCTCGTCCGCCGCCCTGGGTGTATTTCCGCAGGATGGCCCGCATCGGGTCCAGCAGTGCGGGATCGTCGACTCGTGAACCGGCGAGGATCACCGTCTGCGCGCGCTGCCTGCGCAGCAGTTCCACGTGGCGCAGCTCGGCGGCCGGGTCGCGCTGAGTGCTGGCGACGGTGACCAGCAGGCCCCGTTCGCCGGCGGCGGCGATGACTCCGGCCGCGATGCTGGAGAAGTACGGGTCGGCGATGTCGTGCACGATCAGCCCGAGTGTGGCGGTGCTGCCGCGGGCCATCGCCTGTGCCTGGGCGTTCGGCGAGTAGTCGAGTTCCGCCGCGGCGGCGAGAACCTTGGCTCGCAACGCTTCTTTCACCTGGCGGGTGCTGCCGTTCAGCACTCGCGAAGCGGTCGCGAGGGAAACCCCCGCCCGCTCGGCGACGTCGGCGAGGGTGGCCGCGGCTTCTTCGGGCTCGGCGGGGTTCGGCGTACGTCGGCGACTCACGGTCGCGATGCTAGCGCTTTCCGGAATCGCGGCTCGGATGTCCGGCGGTGGGGCTTGACGCGGATGGGCGAAGTTCTCTAGCTTGGAAAGCGCTTTCCCAGTGCGTTTGCCCTAGCTGGACGGGAAGGCGCAGACCGCGGCAGACCCCGCTCCGGCCGGGGCCGATCCGACGACGTATCCCCAGGAGAATCCATGGCTCAGCGAAGCATCGGCATCATCATGAACGGCGTCACCGGGAGGATGGGGTACCGGCAGCATCTCGTCCGGTCCGTCCTCGCGCTGCGCGACGAGGGTGGGGTGCGGCTTCGCGGAGGCGAGCGGGTTCAGGTCCGTCCGCTGCTGGTGGGCCGCGACGGCGCGAAGCTTGCCGAAATGGCGCGACGGCACGACATCGCGGACTGGACCACCGACCTCGACGCCGCGCTCGGCGACGACCGATGGGACGTCTACGCCGATTTTCTCGTCACGAAGGCGCGGGTGGCGGTGCTGCGGCGGGCGATCGCCGCGGGAAAGGCCGTGTACACCGAGAAGCCGACCGCCGAGACCGTGCCCGAGGCGCTGGAACTGGCCGCGCTCGCCCAAACGGCCGGCGTGCCCAACGGCGTTGTGCACGACAAGCTTTACCTGCCCGGCATGCGCAAGCTGGCGAGGCTGGTGCGGTCCGGGTTCTTCGGCCGGATCCTGTCCGTGCGCGGCGAGTTCGGCTACTGGGTCTTCGAGGGAGACGGACAGCCCGCGCAGCGGCCGAGCTGGAACTACCGGGCCGAGGACGGCGGCGGAATCGTCGTCGACATGTTCCCGCACTGGAATTACGTGCTGGAGAATCTCTTCGGAGAAGTCCGCTCGGTCTACGCGCGGGCGGTGACGCACATCCCGACCCGGTTCGACGAGAACGGCGCGTCCTACTCCGCGACCGCGGACGACGCCGCGTACGCGATTTTCGAACTCGACGGCGGCGTGGTCGCGCAGCTGAATTCGAGCTGGGCGGTGCGGGTGAACCGCAAGGAACTCGTCGAATTCCAGGTCGACGGCACGCACGGCAGCGCGGTCGCTGGCTTGTTCGGCTGCCGGGCGCAGCACCGGACCGGCACGCCCCGTCCGGTGTGGAACCCCGACCTCGCCGACGCGCACGACTACGGAGCCGACTGGAGCGAGGTCCCGGACAACGAGGTGTTCGAGAACGGTTTCCGGGTCCAGTGGGAGGAATTCGTCCGGCACGTGGTCGACGGCGATCCGCACCCGTACGACCTTCTCGCCGGAGCACGCGGGGTGCGGCTCGCCGAAGCGGGACTGGAGAGCTCCCGCACCGGTGCGCGGGTCGAACTTCCGCCGCTTGAAGCGCCGCGCGTGGCGCTGGCGAACGGAGCGGCGAAATGACGGAAGTCGCTCTTATCGACTCGGCCGCCCGGGTCACTGGTTACCAGCTGCGGACTCCTCCCGCGCTGAAACGTCCGGAGAGTCCGTCGCGGTCGCGGTCGCGGATCGCCTTCGCCGCGGCGCACGTCGTCCCTCGCGCGACCGCGGAGAACGTGCCGGGTGCACCCGCGGATCTCGATTGGGACGCCACGCTCGCGTTCCGCCGCCACCTGTGGTCCTGGGGGCTCGGCGTAGCCGACGCGATGGACACGGCCCAGCGCAACATGGGACTCGACGCGGCTGCCACGCGCGAGTTGATCGCCCGGAGCGCGGCTGAGGCGGCGTCGGTCGGCGGAGCGCTGGTGGTCGGGGTCAACACCGATCACCTGACTGAAGAAGTGTTGTCCTTGAGCGAAATCGTGGACGCCTATGTCGCCCAGCTCCACTACGCCGAAGACCGCGGTGCAGGTGTCGTCCTGATGGCCAGTCGGCATCTCTCGCGCATTGCGACGTCGGCCGCGGACTACGAGAAGGTGTACCGCGAGGTGCTCGCGCGGGCGGGTGCCCCGGTCGTCCTGCACTGGCTCGGCGAGGCGTTCGACCCTCAGCTCGCTGGCTACTTCGGGGCCGAAGCGGACGCGACCGTACTCCGGATCGTGCACCAAAACGCCGACAAAGTGCGCGGGATCAAGATGAGCCTGCTCGACCCGGGCCGCGAAATCGCGCTCCGCGCCCGGCTTCCGCACGGCGTACGGCTCTTCACCGGGGACGACTACCACTACGTCAGCCTGATCGAAGGCGACGGCCAAGCGCACAGCGACGCGTTGCTCGGCGCCTTCGCGGCCGTCGCTCCGTTGGCGGCCACGGCATTGCAGGCGCTCGACGCGGACGATTCCGCGGAATACCGGCGCGTCCTCGAACCGACCGAAGCCCTGGCGCGGCACCTTTTCGCCGCGCCGACCGCCTTCTACAAGACCGGGGTCGCCTTTCTCTCCTGGCTCAACGGCCACCAGCCGGCCTTCGCGATGGCGGGCGGCCTGCACGCAGCACGCAGCCTGCCGCACCTTTCCGCCGCGCTCCGGCTCGCCGACGAGGCAGGAGCGCTGACCGATCCCGAACTGGCCGCGCGGCGGTGGACCTCGTTGCTCGCCGTGCACGGCCTCGACGACCGGGTTCCGGCGTGACCGCGCACCCGCGGATGTCGTTGAACCAGGCGACGATCCGCCACGCGGACTTCGCGACCGCGCTGCGCGTCACGCGGCAAGCCGGCATTCCGGCGATCGGAGTGTGGCGGGAACCGGTGGGCGCCGTCGGACTGTCAACGGCGGCAGCGATGCTGGCGGATTCAGGACTGCGGATGTCCAGCCTGTGCCGCGGCGGGTTCTTCACCGGGCCTGACACGGCGGCAGCGCTCGACGAAAACCGCAGGGCGATCGAGGAAACCGCCGCGTTGGCCGCGGCCGGGGCGGCGGGCTCCGCTCCGGTGCTGGTCCTCGTGGCGGGCGGTCTCCCCGAGGGCGACCGGGACCTCGCCGGGGCACGGAGCCGGGCGCGGGACGCGGTCGGCGTGCTCGCCGAGGACGCGGCGGCGGCCGGGGTGGTGCTCGCGATCGAACCGATGCACCCGATGTACGCCGCGGACCGCGGGGTGATCTCGACGCTGGCGCAAGCGCTCGACATCGCCGAGCAGTTCCCTGCGGACCGCGTCGGAGTCGTGGTCGACACGTTCCATGTGTGGTGGGATCCGTGCCTCGGCGACCAGATCCGCCGCGCCGGGCTGACCGGCCGGATCGCCTCCTACCAGGTCGGCGACTGGATCACGCCGCTGCCGCCGGACGTGTTGCTCGCCCGCGGTCTGCCCGGCGAAGGGCACGTCGACCTGGCGTCGATCTCGGAGCTGGTCGAGAAGGCCGGCTATCGCGGCGACGTCGAAGTGGAGATCTTCAACGAGGACCTCTGGCGGGCCGACCCGGATCGCGTGGCCCGGCGGGCGGCGGAAACCTTCGACGGTGCGGCGGGAGTGCCGGGATGACGGCCGGAGAACGAGCCTTGCGCGTGCTCGTCGCACCCGACTCGTTCAAGGGCTCGGCCGGCGCGGCCGACGCCGCCCGGTGGCTGGCCGAAGGCTGGGCTGCCGCGCGCCGGCACGACGAGCTGCGGGAACTGCCGCTTGCCGACGGAGGAGAGGGCACTCTCGACACGGTCGCCGCGGTCGTGCCCGGTGCGCGCAGGATGCCGGTCACCGTGCCGGGGCCGCACGGCAGCCCGGCGCACGCGCACTGGCTTCTGCTGCCCGACGGCACCGGCGTTGTCGAACTCGCCTCCACCAGCGGCCTCACGCTGCTCGACCGGCCCCGCCCCGCCACGGCGCACACGCTCGGCTTCGGCCGCGCGATCGCCGCCGCTCTCGACGCCGGCGTGCCCCGGCTTCTGCTCGCCCTGGGCGGGTCCGCATCGACGGACGGCGGCGCCGGGGTCCTCACCGCGCTCGGTGCCCGGCTGCTCGACGAGGCAGGAAACCCGGTTCCGCAAGGAAATCGCGGTCTGGCACAGCTGCGAACCATTGACTGCACAGGGCTCCGCCCCCTGCCGCGCGCGGGTGTGACGGTGCTCAGCGACGTGACCAATCCGCTGCTCGGACCTACCGGCGCCGCAGCGGTTTTCGGTCCGCAGAAGGGGTTTTCGCCGACCGATCTCCCCGCCGCCGAGTGCAATCTCCGGCGGCTCGCCGACCGGCTGGACGCCGATCCGGCCGCGCCCGGGGCCGGCGCGGCGGGCGGGACCGCGTTCGGGCTCCTGGCCTGGGGAGCGCAGTTGGCCCGGGGAAGCGAGTTCGTCGGCGCACTGGCCGGGCTGCCTGCCGCCGTCGCGGGCGCGGACGTCGTCGTCACAGGGGAGGGCCGGTTCGACGCGCAATCCCGGTCGGGAAAACTCGCTGGCCACGTGTCCGCGCTCGCGGCCGCGGCGCGGGTGCCCGCGCTCCTCGTCGCGGGCCGGATCGCCGCGCCTATCACGGGACTGTTCCAGGCCGCGGCGGACCTCTCCGAACTCGCCGGCGACCAGGCCCAGGCGACCGCCGATCCGGCGCTCTACCTGCGCCGTGCCGGAGAAAGGCTGGCCCGCCGGATGCCAGCGCACTGACCTGCCCGTCGATCACCTTCGCGCCCGCCGGGCGGGCGCCCGGAACTGTCCAGGAAAGGAAAGCCATGACGATCGCCAGTGTCGATCCGACGACCGGAACCGTCCGCAAGGAGTTCGCCGCGCACACCCCGGCCGAGGTCGAGGACCGGATCGCCGCGGCGCAGACCGCGTTCCGCGAACTGGCCGGCACCACCTTCGCCCAGCGCGCGGCGTGGCTGCACCGCGCCGCCGACCTGCTGGAGGCCGAGGTCGACGACGTCGCCGAACTGATCACCGCCGAAATGGGGAAGACGCTCGCCTCCGCACGCTACGAAACGCTCAAGTCGGCTGCCGGCCTGCGCCATTTCGCCGACCACGCCGAGCGGTACCTCGAGCCGGAACGGCCGGTCGATCCGGCCGCTGTCGGCGCCGCGGACCTCGCCGTCCGCTTCGAGCCGCTCGGGGTGATTCTCGCGGTCATGCCCTGGAATTACCCGCTCTGGCAGACGATTCGCTTCGCCGCGCCCGCTTTGATGGCCGGGAACACCGGGCTGCTCAAGCACGCCTCGAACGTCCCGCAATGCGCTCTTTACCTCGGAGAGCTTTTCGACCGCGCCGGATTCCCCGCCGGGTCTTTCCCCGCCCTGCTCATCGAAGCGAAGCAGGTGGCTCCGCTTCTCGCGGACCGCCGGATCCGCGCGGCGACGCTGACCGGATCCGTGGCAGCCGGCTCCGCTGTGGCCGAGGCAGCGGGGCGGAACATCAAGAAGACCGTGCTCGAACTCGGGGGCTCTGACGTGTTCCTGGTACTCCCGAGCGCGGACCTCGCGAAGGCCGCCGAAGCGGCGGTGACCGCGCGGGTACAGAACTCCGGGCAGTCCTGCATCGCCGCGAAGCGCTACTACGTCCACGCTGATGTCTACGACGAATTCACCGCACGGTTCGTCGAAGGGATGGCGGCGACGACTGCCGGGGATCCCCGGGACCCGGCAACGACTTTCGGTCCGCTGGCCACCGAACGCGGGCGGCGTGACGTCGAAGAACTCGTGGACGACGCGATCGCGAAGGGCGCGACTGTCCTGACCGGCGGCCGGACGCCGGGCGGGCCGGGGTTCTTCTATCCCGCGACCGTCCTTTCCGGACTGACGCCGGACATGCGGCTGTACCGCGAGGAATGCTTCGGCCCGGTCGCCTGCGTGCACCGCGTCGCCGATCTCGACGAGGCGATCAGGCTCGCCAACGACTCCGACTTCGGGCTCAGCTCCAGCGTCTGGACCGCCGATCCGGACGAGATCGAGCGCGCGACCCGCGAGATCGAAGCCGGGGGAGTGTTCGTCAACGGGCTCACCGCTTCGTTCCCCGGCGTCCCCTTCGGCGGGACCAAGGATTCCGGCTACGGCCGCGAGCTGTCGGCGCACGGGATCCGGGAATTCGTCAACGTCAAAACCGTCTGGCGGGCCTGACCTGTCCTCGTTCCTGCCACTAGTCCACCGCGAAGGAGTTTCAACGATGAAACCGGCACCGAAGATGCAGGCGGTGATGGTGCTCTACCATCTCGGCGAGCAAGGCCTGTGGGAGCACCATTTGTTCGGGGCGTTGCGACAGCACTACCGCGACGCGGAACTGTCCGGGCTGCGCGAGGGCCTGGTCGGTCTGTCCACTGTGGGCTGGCTGGACGTGGTCGGGCAGCGCAGCCATCGCGGCCATCTCCTGCGCCGCTACGCGCTGGCCGCGTCCGCGAGGCGGCTCGTCGAGTACCAGCTCGACCTTCGGCGGTACCTGCCGGTCGAACTGCCAATCCCCGCGGGGAGGCAAGCATGAGCGCCTCAGGCTCTGCGGCCGACTTGGCCGAACGGTCCCGCCTGGCCGACGGCAAGAAGACCCGGATGGGGATGATCTACGCGATCCTCGCCGCTCCCGCGCTCGGCCTCGCCTTCGGCTTGCTGGGCTCGATCGTCTCCACCCCGCCGTTCGACCGGCAGCAGCCGACCGGTGCCTTCGCGCTCGTGGCCGCGCTGCAGGTGCCCTTCGGCGTCCTCGCGATCGCGGTGTTCCTGCTCGTCACCGGAACCTGGCGCGACACCGGCCGGATCCTCGGACACCGGGTCAGCTGGTGGAACCTCTTCGTCGCCGTCGGCGGATTCGTGGGCGACCTGTGCTTCGCCGCCGCGTCCGGGCTGATCGGCGGCGCGCTCGCCGGGTCCATCGGAGGGCTTGCCGGCGTGGTGGGCGCGATCATCGCGGCCGTGCTGTACCGCGAACGCATCCTGCGCGCCTCCACGGTGCTCGGCCTGGCCGCGCTGGCCGTCGGGATCTGGCTCGCCGTCTCCGGCGGCGAACTCGGCGCGCCGACGCACGGCTGGTACTTCCTGGTCGGTCTGCTCGTCATCGTTGCCGCCGTGCTCACCTGGGGGTTCGAGAGCTTCGCGATCACCGCGGGCACCGACCTCATGCCGCCGGAGAGTTTCCTGTGGTGGCGGGCGTTCCTCGAACTCCTGATCGCCGACGTCCTGCTCGTCGTGCTGTTCCCGGAGGGACGGCGGATCGCGGTCGACGCCTGGGCTCAACCGCGGCTCGTGGCGATCGGAGCGGTGATCGGGCTCGGCTGGGCGATCTGGATGATCATGGGCTACTACATCGGGATCTCTTACGCGGGTGCGGTTCGCGGCGGCGTGCTCACCAACACTCTCGCGTTCTTCTTCATCGCCTTTTTCTCGCTAACCGTTTACGGTGCGCCGTTCAGCACGTACGTCATCGTCGGATCGGCCATCACCATCGTCGGCACGCTTTTCATCGTCACCGAACCCAAAGCGCACCTTGCCCGGCTGCGCTCCTGAACCACCGCACCCAGAACGGAGACCACATGTCTGCCCGAATGTCCACATCGGACTCGACCGACGACGGCGCGCTCGCCGACGCGTACCTGCGCCGCAGCGCCCGCGCCAAGCTGCGCCGCCTCTCCGGGCTGATCGTGCTGTGCGCGCTTCTGCTCGCAGTCCTCGTGCTGATCTACGCCGAAGGCTGGTACTCCGGGCCGGGAGCCGGCGGTGCGGGCTGGGTGTTCGTCGGCATCGGCGTGGCGGCGGCCGCGATCGCGGCGGTCGTCATCGACATCGTCTACCGGAAGGAACTCTGAGATCATGGCTTCTCCTGCCGAACCGCCGTCCGAGACCGCCGCCCATGATCTGCCGTTGCTCAACGCACGCCGCTGGGCGCTGGGATTCCTGGCCTTCGCGATCGTCCTCGCAGTCGTGTTCGCTGAGTTCCTGGTCGGTTTCGTCGCCCACGCGCACTGACCTGGGGCACCGGACGGCGTGAGCGGGTTCCCGCAGCCGGCGCACGAACGACGAAGGCAAGTCGCAGGGCGTTACCATCGGGGCGTGGGCGACAACGTGTCGAATGAATCGACGGAGCTGCTTTCGGTGCGCGAGGAGCAGCGGAGGATGACGCGGCAGCGGATCATCACCGCGGCGCGGCAGGTGTTCGAGGAGCGGGGGTACGGACAGGCGTCGATCGGCGACATCGCCAAGGCGGCGAAAGTCAACCGGGCGACGTTCTACCTGCACTTCACCAACAAGGCCGAGGTGTTCACCGAGGTCTACCGCGCGGTCCGGGAGGACCAGAGCGCGCAGTACTGGTCGCTGCTCGGGCGGGCGCTAGCCGAGGGCAAGGCGGCGAGCGTGCGCGCCTGGCTCGACGGGGCGCTGTCCTGGTGGGAGAGCCAGGCGGCGCTGCTGCCCGCGATCCACGAGGCGATGGCCAGCGACCTCGAGGTCGCGGCCCGGTGGAAGGACCAGATCGACCAGCTGGCCGGCGGCCTGGAGGAGTACTTGGTCCAGTTCCCGGAGGCCCGGCGCGAGGAGCGGCGGCTGCGGGTCGAACTGCTCATGGTGCAGCTCGACCAGGTGTGTTTCCGCGCGATCGTGCAGAAGGTGTTCGCGATCGAGCGGACGCAGCTGCTCGATGTGGTGACCGGGCTGTGGGTCGACGCGCTCGGGCTGGAGCGCGACTGACCCGCGCCTAGATCAACAGCTTGACGCTTGACTCGACACGGTGTCGTCCTTATTCTTCGAGGGACACCTGCGCCGGCAGTGAACGCGCAGGTCAGGCGAGTACGGCCGCAGCCCTGTGCGGCCTGCCCGCCTGGTGTCGAGGCGTCGACAGGGAAGACGCCGGTCTTCGCCCACCTGTCAACGATGACTCGGGAGCGTCCCCCTATGTCCTCCAGTCCTGGCGTCTCCGCTCCGTCTCCGGCGCTGATGCGGCGCGTGGTCTTCGCGTCCGCCATCGGCAATACCGTCGAGACTTACGATTACGCGGTCTACGGCTTCCTGACGGTCGTCCTTTCGAAACTGTTCTTCCCCGCGCAGCAGCCGGGTGTCGCGTTGCTGTCGGCCTTCGCGGTGTTCGGGGTCGCCTTCGTGGTGCGGCCGCTGGGTTCGCTGCTGTTCGGCTCGATCGCGGACCGGATCGGGCGCAAGCCCGCACTGGTGGCCACCGTCGCGCTGATGGCGGGAAGCACGGCGGCGATCGGCGTGCTTCCGCCGGTGGCCTCGATCGGTGTCTGGGCGCCGATTCTGCTGGTGTTGTTCCGGTTGCTGCAGGGGCTCGCGGCGGGCGGCGAGTACGGCACGGCCATGACTTACGCCGCCGAGTTCACCCCGCGCGGCAAGCGCGGCGCGATGACCAGCCGCGTGCAGATCGGCAGCGTGGCGAGCCTGCTGCTGGCCGCGGGCACGGTGCTGTTGCTGAGCACCCTCCTGACGCCCGCGGCGATGGCGAGCTGGGGCTGGCGGATCCCGTTCCTGCTGGCCCTGCCGCTCGGCCTGGTCGGGCTCTACATCCGTTCGAAGCTCGATGAGTCCCCCGAGTTCCGGGCGCTGGAGAACCGCACGCAGGTGCCCGCCTCTCCGGTCAAGGAGTCGTTCGCCGCGCACTGGCGGCTGATCGTGCTGATCTTCGGCATCGCCGCGTTCCAGCAGGTCGGCTACTACATCGCCTTCACCTACGCGCAGACGTACTTGATCCGTCTGGGTTTCTCGCAGTCGCAAGCCACTTTGGCCACGGTGATCAGCATTGCGGTGGCGGTCGTGCTGGTCGCGCTGGGCGGACCGCTGTCGGATCGGTGGGGCCGGTGGCCGATGCTGCTCGGGCTTTCCGCGGGCACCTTCGTGCTGGCCTATCCGCTGTTCATCGGGCTCTCCTCGGCGAAAAGCCTCGGCGCGGCCATCGCGATGACGGTGCTGCTTGGCGTCCTGCCCGCGTTGTACACGGCGGTGGCTCCGGCGTCCTACGTGGAGGTTCTTCCGGCGCGGGTGCGCGCCACCGTGTTCGCGGTCGGGTTCGCGTTGGCGGCGACGTTGCTGGGCGGTCCGGCGCTGTACGTCAGCCAGACGCTCGTGCAAGTCACCGGGGACAACCGTGCGCCCGCGCTGTTCCTGATGTTCGGCGCGCTGGTGAGCCTGGTCGCGGCGTTGTTCGTGCGGCGGGCGGCCAAGCGGGTGGTGGACTCGGAGCCGGCCCCGGCGGTCAGCGAGCGGTCTCGCGAAGGGGTGTGACCCGTGTTGCTCACCGATCTCGCTGAGCAACTCGACACCGCGGCCCCGGGGATCACCGGCGAACTGATCGACCAAGCCGGTACCTGTCTCCTCGACGCGCTGGCCTGTGCCTACGGCGGACGCGACCTGCCGTGGGCCAGGCAGGCCAGGGCGATCGCGGGCAGCGGCGACGCCACGATCTGGGCGACCGGCGGCCTGCGGAGCGGGCTCACGGACGCGGTGTTCGCGAATTCCGTTGCCTGCCACGCGTTGCTGCACGAGGACACGCATGCCGAAAGCCGCGTGCATCCCGGGACGGTGGTGATTCCGGCGGCGCTGGCGATCGGGGAGCGGCTCCGCTCGCCGTTGCCCGCGCTGCTGCGGGCGATCGTGCTCGGCTACGAGGCCATTGCCCAGGTTTCGGCCGCGGTGCTGACCGAGGAGTTCGGTGCTCGCGGATGGCGGGCCAGCAGCGTGTTCGGTCCCTTTGGCGCCGCGGCGGCGGCCGCGCATTTGCTGGGGCTCAAACCGATCGCTGCCGCGCACGCGCTCGGTATTGCTGCCAGTTCCGCCGCGGGTCTGTGCCAGTGGGCGCGCGACGGGACCGCCGAGGTGTTCTTCCAGAACGCCGGAGCCGCGCGAGCAGGCGTCGTCGCCGCGTTGCTCGCGGGGGAGGGCGCGACGGGTGCGACGTCGGCGGTGGACGGGATTTTCGGCCTGCGCCAGGCATTCGGCGGTGCGCGTGACGAAGCAGGACCGCCGGACGTCCGGCTGGATCGGATGGCGATCTCGCAGACGTTCTTCAAAGCGCACCCGTCGTGCGCCTTGACTCAGGAACCGATCGACGCGGCGATCGCCCTTGCTGCCCAAGGAATCGACCCCGCGCAGGTCGTCGAAGCGACGGTGCACACGTCCGGCGTGGCGGCCCGCTATCCGGGCTGTGCCAACGCGACTGCGCTGACCGCGCCGATTTCCCGGCAGATGAGCCTGCAGTTCGCCGTGGCGGCCGCGCTGACCGACGGCGAAATCCGTCCGGAACGCTATGCCGGAGCGCTCGATCCTGGGCTGGCCAAGCTGGCCGCGCGGATCTCCGTGGCGGTGGATCCGGTTGCGGACGCGGCTTTTCCGGCGCGCCGGGACGCACGCGTGACAGTCCGGCTCACGGACGGACGCGTCGTGTCCGCAGAAAGCTGTGAGCGGGTGCAGGTGTCCGTGATCGAGAAGTTCCGCTCCTACGCGGAGCCGGTGCTGGGCGCGGGGATCGACACGGTCCTGCGGGCTGTCCGAGAACCCTTCTCCGGTACCGATTCCGCGGAGCTCGCCGCACATCTCCGCTGAATCGACAAGTTGTCGCTTGACTCGACACTATGTCGTGTCTAATCTGGCTCGCAGGCCGGGGGCCGTTCCACGGAAGGACAATGACGTTGCGTTCCGAAGTCACGTTTCAGATCGGGTGCGACATCGGCGGTACGTTCACCGACGTCGTCGCGCTCGCCTCGGACGGACAGTCCTATGCGGACAAGTCCGACACCGTCCCGGACGACCTCGCCGCGGGATTGCTTGCCGCGCTGGAAAATCTCGCCGGTCGTGTCGGACTGCCGCTGCCCGGGCTGCTCGCCGCGACCACGCGGTTCGTCAACGGCACGACCGTCGTGACGAACGCGGTCGCCGAACTGCGCGGCGCGAAGGTCGGCCTGATCACCACGCAGGGCTTCGGCGACAACCTGCTGATCGCGCGTTCGGCCCGCAACGCGCACCGCGATCACCACAAGCAGCTCAGCCTTCCGCAGATCGTCGCCCGCGAGAACGTGCTCGAGGTGCCCGAGCGGATCGACCGCAAGGGCCGGGTCGTCGTTCCGCTGACCGAGCGGCGGGCGCGCGAGGCGGTGGAAGCACTGGCGGCCAAGGGCGTCGATTCGATCGCCGTTTCCCTGTTGTGGGGCTTCGCGAACCCGGAGCACGAGGAACTGCTCGCCTCGATCGTCGAGGCCGAGCATCCGGAGCTGTTCTTGAGCGTCGCGTCGCGGCTGCACCCGGTGATCCGGGAGTACGAGCGGACGATGACCACGGTGCTCAACGCGTTCACCGGGATCCGGGTCGCCGAGTACACCGAGCGGATCGAGCGCGAGCTGGCGGCGCGCGGACTGCGCGAACCGGTTGCGTTCATGCAGGGTTTCGGCGGCACGTCGAGCGCGGCGGAAGCCCGGCAGCGGCCGATCACGCTCATCGACTCCGGTCCGGCGGGCGGCGTGATCGGGGCGCGGGCGCTGGCCGACCGGCTGGGCCTGAAGGACATCGTGACCGCCGACATGGGCGGAACGTCGTTCGACGTCTCGGTGCTGCGCGACGCGACCCCTAACGTGACCCGGCGGGTGATGCTGGGGGAGCGGTTCCTGACCGCGCTGTCCAAGATCGACGTGCTGCCCATCGGCACCGGCGGCGGCAGTATCGCGTGGCTGGATTCGCGCGGCGTTCCGCAGGTCGGGCCGCACAGCGCGGGAGCCGAGCCGGGGCCGATCTGCTACGGCAAAGGCGGCACGCGGCCGACGGTGACCGACGCGTCCGCGGTGCTCGGGCTGCTGGATTCCGGGTCCTTTCTGGACGGTCGCCGGTCGCTCGACACGGTCAGCGCCGGCGACGCCCTCGCCCGCGAGATCGGGAAACCGCTGGGCGTGGACGCGGTGCAGGCCGCGGCGGCGGTGCACCGGATGGTGGTCGCGGACATGGGCAACGCCGTCCGCGCCGTAACGGTGGAGCGCGGACACGATCCGCGCCGGTTCGCGATGGTGGCTTTCGGCGGCGCGCTCGGCCTGTTCGCCGCGGACATCGCCCGTTCGGTCGGCATCCGGCAGATCGTGATCCCGGCCGAAGCGGCGGTGTTCTCCGCGCGCGGCTTGCTTTCCAGCGACGACATGCGCACCCGCGCGCGGTCGGTGATGTGGCAAGGCGGCGGCGCCGATGCGGTGCGTGCCGCGCTGAAGGAGCTTGACGCGGAACTGGTCGAGGCCTTGCACGCCGCGGGCTACGCGGACGACCGGATCGACATCCGCTGGGAAGGCGACTTCAAGTTCCTCGGCCAGCAATGGGAACTTCGGGTGCCGATCCCGCGCCGCGGCGACTTCGGCGAAGCGGATCTGGTCGCGATCCAGGACGGATTCGCCGCGCGCTACGAGCAGGAGTACGGCGAGGGCACGGCTTGGGTGGGCAGCCCGGTGGTGCTGATGTCGGTGCGGGTCACCGCGACCGGCCGGGTCGACTTCTTCGAACCGGCCGAGCAGGAACTGTCCGACGGCGTGGCCGAACCGGTCGGCCGCAGGCGGATCCAGCGCGCCGGAGAGTCCGAAGTGGACGTTTACGACGCGCGGCGGATCACCGCCGGGGCCAGGATTTCCGGCCCGGCGCTGATCGAACACTCGCTGACCACCGTCTCGCTGCCCGAGGGCTGGGAGCTGAACGTGGACGGCTGGGGCAACTGCTTGCTGACCGATACCGACCGGACCGCCGGGGAGGAAACCGCATGACCGCCGCCAGCACGGCCGGGCTCGACCCGGTCGACGTCGAAATTCTCGCCAAGGCCCTGGACAACGTCGCCGCGGAAATGGGCGTGGTGATGATGCGCGCCTCCGGCAGCCCCGCGATCGCGGAGGCGGTGGACTTCTCCACCTTCATCGCCGACGCCGAGGGCGACATCATCAGCTACGCCGGCTACATCACGATGTACCTGGGCGCGGCCCGGCAGGCAGTCCGGCACATCCTCGCCACCTACCCGCGGCAGGAAATCCGGCCCGGGGACATGTTCCTCTGCAACGACCCGTTCACCACCGGCAACGCGCACGCCGTCGACGTCGGCGTGGTCCGGCCGATCTTCTTCGGCGAAGAACTGGTGGCGTGGTGCTGGGCCGAGGCGCACGTCAACGATTTCGGCGGCGCCGCTCCGGGCGGGATGGACCCGACGGCGACCGAGGTCTACGGCGAAGCGCTGCGGCTGCCTGGCGTGAAGATCGTCGACCAGGGGCGTCCGGTCGAGGACGTGTGGCGGATCATCGAGACGAACATCCGGGTGCCGGAGCTGGTGCTCAACGACATCCGGTGCTTCATCGCGGCATGTCACCGCTGCGACGAACGGCTGCAGGCGCTCGTCGGGCAGTACGGTGCCGACACTTTCCGCCGCTACGTCGAAGCCGCCAAGGACCTGGCCGAGCAAGCAGTCCGGCGCAGGGTCGCGGACTTGCCGAAGGGCACGTTCACCGCCGAGGAATTCGCCGAGCACAACGGGCATGCCGACGAGTTGTACCCGATCCGCTGCACGCTCACCGTCAGCGACGACGCACTGCGGTTCGACCTGACCGAATCCGCGCCGCAGACCGACGGTTTCATCAACGTCAGCGCGGCGACGACATTGGGTGCGGTCGTGTCGCCGCTGCTGATCACCCTGCTTCCGGATCTGCCGATCAACCAGGGCACGCTGCGCCCGATCGAGGTGGTCACCCGGCCGGGCACGATCTGCGACGCGCGCCGGCCCGCGCCGATGGGGGCCGGGCACATCGAGACCGGGTTCCGGATCGGGAAGGTGGTCACGAGGCTGCTCGCCGATCTCCAGGCGGGCAGCGAGAACGCCTTCGTCCGCGAGCACGTGACGGCTCCGTGGCAGGACTCGTGGAGCGCCAGTTTCTTCTACGCTCCCGACGAATCCGGCCGGCTCGTGCCGTTCCCGGACATGAACGGCGGCGGCAGCGGCGCGGGCGCGCAGGCGATCGCGGACGGCATGGACGTCAGCGGCGTGCTCGCCCAGCCGCAGAACAGCATCCCGGACATCGAGATCAACGAACTCGCCTATCCGGTGCTGTACCTGTGGCGCAAGCTGAACCCGAACTCCGGCGGACCGGGCCGGACCCGGGGCGGCGCGGGCATCGACCTCGCGTTCACGCCGTGGTACACGCCGGGCGGCCAGGAGCACGTCATGGCGGCCTGCTGGCAGGTTCCGCCGTCCGGGGTCTTCGGCGGCTACCCCGGTTCCACCAGCGGTTCCGCGCTGGTCTCCGGTGCGCAGGCGGACGAGGCGTTCGGCCGGGGCGAGGTGCCGCGTGGGGTCGAGAACCTCGCTGCCGCACCGAAACCGTTGCAGGGCAAGCAGTTCGGGCTTTCGGTCGGTGCGGGCGACGTCGTGGTGCTGCGGGTCGGCGGCGGTGGCGGGTACGGCGATCCGCTGGAACGAGGGCCGGAGCTGGTCGCGGCGGACGTGCGCGCGGGCGTCGTGACGGCCGACGCGGCGCGGGTTTCCTACGGCGTCGTGCTCGATGCGGCGGGCGACCCCGAGGTCGCCGAGACCAGCCGGGAAAGGGAGCGAATCCGCGCCGGCAGGCGGGAATGGCCCCGGGAAGACGGCTTGGCGGTGCGTCGAAGCCCGGCGCACGAACGGCTCGCCGAACGCGGCCAGTGGTGCCAGCCGAGGCCGGGGGTCGAACTCGTGGAGTTCGCCGACCCGGAGACCGGAACGCTGCTGCGCGCCGATGTGGTCGTGCACCCGGACGCCCGATGACGGGCCACAACGAAAGGCGGAACGACGTGGTTGCCCCGGATACTTTCCCGGACGCGCTGGCGGCGCTGGCGAAGCTGTTTCCCGGCGAGGAGGCGGTGGTCGCGCCCGAGGGACGGCTGACCTTCGCCGAGTTCGCCCGGCGCTGCGACGACCTGGCGGGCGCGTTCCGCGCGGCGGGGCTGCGGCCGGGGGAGCGGGTGGGGATCCTGCTGCCGAACGGGCTGCGCTGGCTGGTCACGATGCTCGGCGCCCAGCGGGCCGGGCTGGTCGCGGTGCCGGTCAACACCTGGTACCGGTCGGCGGAGCTGGCGCATCTGGTCGGCACCGCTGACTTGCGCCTGGTGGTTACCGAGAAGCAGGTGTTCGGCAAGGACATGCTCGCCGAACTCACCGCCGCCGGGCACGGGGAGGTCTTCGAGAGCGGAGCCCGCGCCGACGGGTATCTGGGCGCGTTGTTCTGGCCGTCCGGCGAGCCGTTCCCGTCCGGGCTCGAGCCCGCCCCGGCGCCGGAGCGCAGTGCGGGGCCGGACGACCTCGCGATGATCCTTTACACCAGCGGCAGCACGGCGTTGCCGAAGGCGGTGCCGCTGGAGCACGGCAAGCTGCTGCGCAACGGCTACGAGATGGGCGAGCGGATGCACGTCGGGCCGGGCGACCGGCTGTGGTTCGCGATGCCGTTGTTCTTCGGTTACGGGGCCTGTAACGCGCTTCCGGTCGCGCTGAGCCACGGCTTGACCTTGTGCATCGAGGAGAAGGTCGACGGCGACGCGTCGCTGGCCTTCATCGAGCGCGAACGGTGCACTGTCTCTTATGGACTCGCGACCGCGGTCCGTGCGCTGCTGGCCGCGCCGAGCTTCGGCAGCCGGGACATCTCGTCGCTGCGGACCGGGCCGGTCGGGTTCAACGCCGAGGACAAACGGCTGGCCATCGAAGGGCTCGGCATCACCGAGGCGTGCAGCGCCTACGGGCTGACCGAGTCGTACGGCTTCGTGACCATGACCGACGCGAGCGACCTGCCGGAAGTCAAGCTGCACACCCAAGGCAGGCGGCTGCCGACCCAGGAGATCCGCATCGTGGACAAGTCCGGCGCGGTGTGCCCGCCCGGGGTCAGCGGCGAGATCGAGATCCGGGGCTGCGTGATCGACGGCTACCTCAGCGGATCGGACGTCAGCGGCGGCACGCATTCCCCGGACGGCTGGTTCCGCACCGGCGACCTCGGATCGGTCGACGCGGACGGACGGCTGTCGTTCGGCGGCCGCTGGAAGGAAATGCTCAAGATCAAGGGCATCAACGTCGCGCCGGTGGAGATCGAGGGCATCCTCGGCGAGCACGCCGAGGTCGACCAGGCGTACGTCTTCGGACTGTCCACTCCGGACGGCGACCAGGAGATGGCCTGCGTCGTCGTCGCGGACGCGCGCAGCGGCGCGGAGGGAACCGAACTGGCGGGCAGGTTGCGGGAGTACGTCCGGTCCCGGGCCGCGAGCTACAAGGTGCCCGCCCGGGTCGTGGTGCTGGATTCGGCGGCGGTGCCGCAGACCCACACCGGGAAGGTCAGCAAGCTCAAACTGCGCGAGATGCTGGAGGCGGGATGACCGGGCGGCGCACCCCGGCGTTCGCGGACCTGCCGACGCTGCCGGACCGGGACGAGCACCACGCGTGGGACGTGTGGGGGCGCGCGGACGAAATCGGCACGCTCAACCTGATCGGACCGCAGCAGCGGCTCGCCGCGGCGAAGACGGTGCGCAGCGGGCAGATGATCCCGCTGACGCTGCCGCTGAACGAGCCTGATCCTGGCCTGTTCGACGAGCGCGATGTCTTCCAGCACGTCGTGGAGGACACCGCGGCCGGGCACGACGACCGGCTGGACGGGTTCTATCTGCAGGGTTCCTCGCAGTGGGACGGGCTGCGGCACATCAAAGCCGGACGACACGGCTACTGGGGCGGCCGCAGCGAAGCCGACCTGGCGGACAGCGAAGTTCTGGGCGTCGACCGGTGGGCTGAACACGGCTTCGGCGGGCGTGGGGTGCTGGTCGACGTCGCCGGGCACCTGGCGGCGCAAGGCACGCCGCTCGCGCCGGACGAGCCAGTGGAGATCACCGCCGCGCTGCTCGACGAAGTCGCCGACGCGCAGGGAACCGTCTTCGCGTCCGGGGACATTCTCGTGGTCCGCACCGGATGGACGGAGTGGTACCGGCAGCTGCCGGCGCGGGACCGGGCCGCGCTGCGCGGAACGATCGGCACCGGTTTCGCTTGCCCCGGGCTGGAGTCGGCGAAGGACATGGCCGGCTATCTCTGGGACCGGGAATTCGCCGCGGTCGCGATGGACAACGTCGGCGTCGAGGTCTTCCCGGTGGACCGCGCCAAGGGCTTCCTGCACCGGCGGCTGATCGCGTTGCAGGGCATGCCGCTGGGCGAGCTGTGGCTGCTGGACCGGCTCGCGCGGGCGTGCGCGGAGCGGGGGAGCTACGAGTTCTTCCTCGTCTCCGGGGTGCTGCCGCTGCCGCGCGGGGTCGGCAGCCCCGCCAACGCGCACGCGATTCTCTGACGCTTCGAGAAAGGAACGATCATGCCGCTAGGACCGGTACGCCAGGTGGCGATAGTCGGGATCGGCATCACCGAGCTGTCCCGGAAATCCGCGCGCAGCGGCCTCGACCTGGCCGCCGAGGCGCTTCAGCTGGGGCTGGACGACGCCGGACTCGGTGCCGGGGACGTGGACGGGCTGTTCACCAACGTCGGCTATCCGCTGTCGATCGACTACGACCGGGTGGCGGAGGCGTTCGGCCTGCGGATCCGCGCCGCCGTGCAGACCTGGAGCCACGGCCGGTTCGTCGGTCCCGCGCTGCAAGCCGCCGCACAGGCCGTGGCGCTCGGCACCACGGAGGTGGCCGCTTGCCTGGCCGGAGTGTCTTTCTCCGGGCTGGGCATGGTCGGCGGCGCGGGCGACGCGGAAGGCCTGCGCCAAGGCGGCGGCTCGCACGGGGAACTGCCGCATTACGGGATGACCGCCCCCGGCGCGGGCGCGGCGATGGCGTTCCGCCGGTACTGCGAGCGGTACGGCGTCGACCCCGCGCTGATCTCCGCGGTGCCGATGGCCATGCGCCGCCACGCCCGGCTCAACCCCAACGCGCAGATGACCAAACCGCTGGAGCAAGCGGATTACGACGCGCAGCCCTACATCGTGGAGCCCTTGCGCCGTCCGGACTTCGCGCTGCTCAGCGATGGCGGCGCCTGCCTGCTGGTGACCACAGTGGAGCGAGCGCGCGATCTGCGGCAGCCCGCGGTGATCGTCTCCGGAATGCAGGGCCTGCGCGCCGGCCGGGACGAGTTCATCTTCGCGCCGCCCGGGCTGGGCGTGTTCACGCAGGGCGACGAGCGCCGAGTCGAGGACCATCCGGTCTACGCGATGGCGGGCCTCTCCGGGCCGGGCGATGTGGATTCGCTGCAGCTCTACGACGCTTTCTCGCCCAACGTGGTGTTCGTGCTGGAGCGGTTCGGCTTCGCCGGCGAGGGCCAAGCGCTCGAATGGCTGCAGGACGGCCGCATCGAACTCGGCGGCGAGCTGCCGGTCAACACTGCGGGCGGGCTGCTGTCCGAAGCGCACCTCTGCGGCTGGGGGCACATGGCCGAGGCGGTCCGCCAGATCCGCGGCCAGGCCGGCGACCGCCAGGTGACCGGATGCGAGGTCGTCCAGTGGGCGACGCCGTTCGGCGATTCGACTGTCTTCACGAAGGACCGGTGACCACGATGACCGCTGCGCGACCTCTCCCGCTTCGCTACCCCGAGGACGTCGAACACCTCGACGGCGCGGCTCGCGGCGAACTGCGCGTCCCGGTGTGCGGCTCGTGCGGCGAGGCGTTCTGGCCGCCGTCCCCGGTGTGCCCGCGTGATTTCCGGCGCGACGTCGAGTGGACGACCGACGCCGGGACCGGCCGGGTGCACAGCTGGGTCCGGTTCCACAAGCGCTACTTCGAGGGTGACGACGTGCCGTACGTCGTGGTGCAGGTCCGGCTCGACAGCGGCCCGAACCTGACCACGACGTGGACCGGCCCGGACGACCCTGTGCTCGGCGAACCGGTGACGGTCTCGTTCCGCGAGGTCGGCGACGGGGTGTGGCTGCCGGAATTCGGGCCGGGGGAGCAGGCGTGAAGCCGTCTCGTGAACTGGCGGCCCGGATCGGCCCGGTCGGCGTGTGGCTGTCCGTGCTGGCGGAGGTTCCCGCCGCCGAGGCCGCGAAGGCCGCCCGGGTGGTCGAGGACCTCGGCTACGGTGCGCTGTGGATTGGCGAATCCCCGGCGCACAAGGAAATCTTCACCAACGCCGCGTTGCTGTTGTCGGCGACCACGCGGCTGACCGTAGCCACCGGAGTCGCCACCATCTGGGCTCGCGACGCGGTCGCCGCCGAAGGCGCGGCCCAGACGCTCGGCGAGGCTTTCCCCGGACGGTTCGTGCTCGGCCTCGGTGCCAGCCACGCGGAGGCCGGCCGCGGGAATGGCCATGACCGGCCGCTGACGGCGTTGCGCGAATACCTCGACGTGCTGGACAGCGATCGCTACCGGGGGCCGCGGCCGGATCGTGCGGTGCCTCGGGTGCTGGCGGCGTTGCGGCCCCGGATGCAGGAACTGGCCCGCGACCGGGCCGCCGGGATGCACTCGTTCTTCGTGCCGCCCGCGCATACCGCGGCCGCCCGGGAACGTCTCGGTCCGGAGCCGTTGCTCGTTCCGGAACAGGCAGTGGTCGTCGATGCGGACGCGGCACGGGCGCGCGAGGTGGCGCGGGAGCACGTCGCGACCCGGCTTGTGCTGCGGAATTACGTGAACCACTTGCGTGCCTTGGGTTTCGGGGACGAAGACTTCGCCGACGGCGGGAGCGACCGGCTGGTGGACGAGTTGGTCGTGTGCGGCGCTGCGGACCAGGTGGCGGCGCGGGTTCGCGAGCATCTCGCCGCGGGGGCTGATCACGTGGCGATCCATCCGTTGACCCGCGCGCCAGGCGTCGAGCCAGTGCTGGACCAGCTTCGGGCACTGGCGGCAGAGGGAGGAATCCGGTCGTGACTGATCGATATCGCGCGGCCGAAGGGCAGTTCCAGCTGACCGGCGTCCAGGCGCTGGCCCGGCTGCCCTTCGAGGTACGCCGCGCCGACCAGCGGGCGGGGCTGCGGACGGCGGCGTTCGTGTCCGGCTACGAGGGCTCGCCGCTCGGCGGATACGACCTCGAACTGGGCAAACAGGCGGAGCTGCTGGCCGAGCACGACATCGTGTTCAAGCCGGGCGTCAACGAGGAACTGGCGGCCACCGCGGTGCAGGGCGCGCAGCTGGCGGCCCAGTCGGAGAACCGGCGGGTCGACGGCGTCACCGGCTATTGGTACGGCAAGTCCCCGGGCCTGGACCGCGCCTCGGACGCCCTGCGGCACAACAACCTCATGGGCACCCACCGCCTCGGCGGGGCGCTGGCGCTGGTCGGCGACGACCCGGGCGCGAAATCCTCGACGGTGCCCGGCAGCTCCGAACTGCTGCTGGCCGACCTCGGCATGCCGACGCTGTACCCGGCGGATCCGCAGGAGGTCCTCGATCTCGGGCAGCACGCGGTGGCGATGTCACGGGCCTGCGGGCTCTGGGTCGGGTTCAAGATCGCTACGAACGTCGCCGACGGGACCGGCACCGTGCGCGTCGATCCGGGCCGGTTCCGTTCTCTTGAGCCGGATCCGGTGGTCGACGGTCGGCCGTTCGTCCACGAGATGACCGCCCGGATGCTGCAACCGGACCTCGGCAGGCTGGAGCGCAGCCGTGACGGCGCGCGTCTCGAACTCGCCCGTCGTTACGCCGCGGTCAACGGGCTGAACACCGTTGTCGGCGGCCGCGACGCCCGGATCGGGATCGTCGCCGCGGGCAAGACCTATCACGATCTCCGCCAGGCGCTGGAGATCCTGGGCCTGGACGAGCCCGAACTGGAGCGTCGCGGAGTCCGGCTGCTGCGGCTCGCGATGGTGCACCCGCTCGAACCCGAAGCCGTCACCCGGTTCGCGGCGGGACTGCGTGAGATCGTGGTGGTGGAAGAGAAACGTTCTTTCATCGAGACCGCGGTCAAGGACCTGCTCTACGGCCGTCCCGACACTCCGGCCGTCGCTGGCAAACGCGGTCCCGACGGCACCGCGCTGGTCCCGGCCGACGGCGAACTGGATCCGGACCGCATCGCCGCGGCGCTCGCGATCCGCTTGCGTGCGCACGGCGGCTTCCCGTCCGTGGAATCCTGGCAGGCCCCGCGACGCACGATCGCGCTCCCGCTCGCCGCTCGCACGCCGTATTTCTGCTCGGGCTGCCCGCACAATTCGTCCACGAAGACGCCGGAGCGATCGCTGGTTGGCGCCGGGATCGGGTGTCACAGCCTGGTCTTGATGACCGGCCGCGAGGACTACGGCGACATCACCGGACTGACCCAGATGGGCGGCGAGGGCACGCAATGGATCGGCATGTCGCCGTTCGTGCGCGACGACCACTTGGTGCAGAACCTCGGCGACGGCACCTTCCACCACTCCGGCAGCCTCGCGGTGCGCGCGGCCGTCGCGTCCGGGGTCAACATCACCTACAAGCTGCTGTACAACTCGGCCGTCGCGATGACCGGCGGCCAGCAGCCGACCGGGGTGCTCACCGTTCCCCAGGTCGTCGCGGCGATGCGGGCTGAAGGCGTGCGCCGGATCATCGTCACCACCGAGGAACCGGCGCGCTACCGGCGCGTCCGGCTCGGCCGCGGCGTCCGGGTCTGGCATCGCGACCGGCTGGCCGAAGCGCAGGAGACGCTCGCCCGCGTCCCGGGCGTGACGATGCTGATCCACGACCAGGAATGCGCGACCGAACTGCGCCGCAAACGCAAACGCGGGCTCGCCCCGGAACCGCCGCAGCACGCGGTGATCAACGAACGCGTCTGCGAGGGCTGCGGCGACTGCGGGGAGAAGTCGAACTGTCTCTCGGTGCAGCCGGTCGACACCGAATTCGGCCGCAAGACCCGGATCGACCAGTCGTCCTGCAACAAGGATTTCTCGTGCCTGGAAGGGGATTGCCCGTCGTTCCTCACCGTGCTTCCCGGCAAGAGCGCGGGGAAGCGGCCGCTCGCCGAACCTCTGGCGGACCCGCTGCCGGAACCGAAACGGACGGTCTCGGCTGAGCGGTACACCGTGCGGGTGACCGGGGTCGGCGGCTCCGGCGTCGTCACGCTGTCGCAGATCCTCGCGACCGCGGCGAACATCGCCGGACTGCCGGTGCGGTCGCTCGACCAGACCGGGCTCGCGCAGAAGGGCGGCGCGGTCGTCTCCGACGTCAAGATCGGCGCGACGCACGCGAACAAAGCCAGCGACGGTGAATGCGACCTCTACCTCGGTGCCGACGTGCTCGTCGCCGCGGACCCGCGCTACCTCGCCGTCGCCGACCCGAGCCGGACCACCGCGGTGGTCTCGACGTCGAAGGTCCCGACCGGAGCGATGGTCGCCGACACCAGCGTCACGTTCCCCGAGGAGGCGGCCCTGCTCGACCGGCTCCGCGAAGCGGCCGGAACCATGACGGCGCTGGATGCCCGGGAAATGGCCGAGGTGCTCTTCGGCCAGGACCAGTACGCCAATCTCCTGCTGACCGGAGTGGCCTACCAGCTTGGTGCGCTGCCTGTTCCAGCGGAGGCGATCGAAGAAGCCGTCTCTCGCAACGGGGTTCGGGTCGAGACCAACGTGCAGGCGTTCCGCCGCGGCCGGCAATGGGTCGCGGACCCTGCGGCGCTGGAAACTGTGCTCGCCGGTGTGCGCGGAGAACCCGAACCGGAGCCCGCGCTGTCCCCGGCGGCCCGCGCACTCCTGGCCACCGTCGGCGAAAGCGCTGAACTCGCGCGGTTGCTGCGGGTCCGGGTGCCAGACCTCATCGCGTACCAGAACGTCGGCTACGCGCGCCGTTACGCGGAGCAGGTGGAACGGGTGCGCCGCGCCGAGTCCAGTGCGGTCCCGGGCGCGACGGCGCTGACGGAAGCGGTGGCGCGGAATCTGTACAAGCTCATGGCCTACAAGGACGAGTACGAGGTCGCGCGGCTTTCGCTGGATCCGGCGCAGGAACGCCGAGTCCGCGCGCGATTCGGCGCCGACGCCCGCATCGCGTACCGGTTGCATCCGCCGGTGCTCAAGGCGCTCGGCATGCGCCGCAAGATCGAACTGGGGCCGTGGTTCAAGCCGGTTTTCCGGGTCCTGGTGGCGGGGCGGTGGTTGCGGGGGACGCCGCTGGACCCGTTCGGCCGCGCCGCGGTCCGGCGGCTGGAGCGTGACTTGATCGCTGAGTACGAACGGGTCGTGGGCGAGCTGGCTGAGCGGCTCGACCCGGAAAACCACGCTCTGGCAGTGGAAATGGCTCTTTTGCCAGACCTGGTGCGCGGCTACGAGGACGTCAAGCTCGCCACTGTCGCGAAATACCGGAGCGCTCTCGCTCGGCAGCTGGACGAGTTCCGGGCGGCGAAAGCCGGTGCGCCGTGCTGAACGAACTTCGCCGGGCGCTGCCCGCCGGCCGGGTCCTCACCGACCCGGACGTCCTCGCCGCCTACGCACACGACGAGGCGGTGTGGGCCGAGCACGATCTGCCGTTGGCTGTCGTGCGAGCGCAGACCGCCGAGGAGATCCAGCAGACCGTGCAGGTGTGCCTGCACCACCGCGTTCCGATCGTGCCGCGCGGAGCGGGTACGGGGCTGTCCGGAGGCGCGAACGCGGTCGCGGGCGGGATCGTTCTGTCCACCGAGCGGATGAGTGCGATCCGCGAGATCAACACCGCCGAGCGGCTCGCGGTGGTCGAACCCGGCGTCGTGAACGAAACGCTGCGGTCGGCGTGCGCGGAACACGGCCTGTGGTATCCGCCGGACCCGGCGAGCGCGCCTTGGTCGACGATCGGCGGCAACGTCGCGACCAACGCCGGCGGGCTGTGTTGCGTCAAATACGGCGTCACCCGCGATTACGTGCTCGGGCTGGAAGTCGTCACCGGGACCGGGGAACTGGTCCGGCTCGGCCGCCGGACCGCGAAAGGCGTGGCCGGATACGACCTCACCGGGCTGATGGTCGGCTCGGAAGGCACGCTCGGCGTCGTCACCGAAGTCACCGTGCGGTTGCGCGGCGCGCGGGCCGGCGAACGCACGGTCGCCGGGTATTTCCCCAGCCTGTCGGCGGCGGGAGACGCGGTCGCGGCCGTCAGCGAGTCGGGCGTCGTGCCGTCGGCGCTGGAACTGATCGACCGGCACACTCTCGCCGCGGTGGACGCCTGGAAGAACATGGGCCTGTCCGCCGACGCGGAGGCGGTGCTGCTCGGCCGCACCGACGCACTCGGCGAGGACGAGGCGAAGGTGCTGACGGACTGCTTTACCGCGGCCGGAGCCACCTGGGCGGCCGCATCGTCCGATATGGACGAAGCGGAGGCGCTGTTCGCCGCGCGACGGTTGGCGTACCCGGCGCTCGAACGACTGGGCCCGGTGCTCACCGAGGACGTCTGCGTACCCCGCGGCGCGGTGCCGGAAATGCTGCGGCGGATCGAAGCCATCGGCGTCCGGCACGCCGTGCGGATCGCGAATGTCGCGCACGCCGGGGACGGCAACCTGCACCCGGTGCTCGTCGTCCCGCCCGAGGAAAGGGCACGAGCGGAGGCCGCGTTCGAGGAGATCCTCGACGAGGCGATCGCGCTGGGCGGCACGGTCACCGGGGAACACGGTGTCGGCCTGCTCAAACGCGGCGGGCTCGCCCGGGAACTCAGCCCGGCGGTGCTGGCGATGCACGCGGCGGTCAAGAACGCGCTCGATCCGCACGGAATCCTCAACCCGGGCAAGGTGATCGCGTCGTGCGCGCCGTCGTCCTGAGCGCTCCGGGAGAACTGGCGGTCACTGAAGCCGACTGCCCGGAACCCGGCAGCGGCGAGGTCCTGGTGGAAGTCGCGGCCTGCGGGGTGTGCGGGCACGACCAGGCCGACCGGGCCGGACTGCTGGACATTCCGCTGCCCGCGGTGCTCGGCCACGAGATCGCCGGAACCGTCGTGGCCGGCGGAACCCGGTTCGCGGCAGGGGACCGGGTCGCCGCGAAGCAGTTCGGCACCTGCGGCCGCTGCGAACCATGCGCGGCCGGCGACGAACTGCGTTGCCCGCGGCGCGCGTTCCTCTACGGCGGGTTCGCCGAATACGCGGTCCTCCCGGAATCCGCCCTGCTCCCCGTGCCGCCCGGGGTCCCGCTGGCCGAGGCCGCCGTGGTCGCCTGCGCGGTCGGCACCGGACTGCAGGCTCTCCGCCGGGTGGCGCGGGTCAAGCCCGGCGAGACGGTCCTGGTCACCGGAGCCGGCGGCGGATTGGGGATGCACGCCGTCCAGGTCGCCGCCGCGCTCGGGACCCGCGTGCTCGCGCTCACCGGGAGTCCGGACAAGATCGCGCAGCTGGAGAAGTCCGGTGCTGCGCAGGTGGTGCTCACCGGGGACACCGCCGGGCAGGACATCCTCGACCTGACCGGCGGCCAGGGCGTCGACGTCGTGCTCGACAACACGGGGTTGCAATCCGTGTTCCGCCAAGCTTTCCGCGCGCTCGCCCACGCGGGCCGATACGTACTGACCGGACAGGTCAGCGGGGAGCCGATCCGAGTCCATCCGGCTTTCGTGTTCGAGAAGGAAGCCGTCATCACCGGCTCGGGATCCACGCTCATGCGCACCTTCGCCGAGGCGATGGCCTTGGTCGCCGAGGGCCGGGTGCGACCGGCGGTGAGTCGCTACCCGCTCGAAGACGCGGCGCGCGCTTTCACCGACCGGGTCGCCGGCCGCGCCGTGCTCGTTCCTTCAGGAGGACTGTCATGACCAGGCCCTTGGCCGGTACCCACGTCGTCGAGTGCGCGAGTTTCGTCGCCGGGCCGACCGGCGGCCTGACCCTGGCGCAACTGGGCGCCGACGTCGTCCGCATCGACCCGATCGGCGGCGGCAGCGACTACCTCCGCTGGCCGGTCGCGCCGACGGGGGAGAGCTACTACTGGGCTTCCCTGAACAAGGGCAAGCGTTCGGTCGCGATCGACCTGCGCGATCCGGAAGGCCGCGAACTCGTCCTCGCACTGGCCACCGCTTCCGGCCGCGATCGCGGGATCCTGATCGACAACGCGGTCGGCCGTCCGTGGCTGGCCCACGAACGGCTGGCCGCCCGGCGTCCCGACGTGATCCACGTGCGCGTCCAGGGCTATCCGGACGGACGGCCCGCGGTCGACTACACGGTCAACGCCGAAGCCGGGATCCCCGGGATCACCGGCAGCGGCGACTGGGCCGCGCCGGTGAACCACGTGCTGCCCGCGTGGGATCTCGTCACCGGGCTGAGTGTCGCGACCGGCGTGCTCGCCGCGCTGCACCACCGCGACCGCGCCGGCGAAGGGTCCTATGCGGAGCTGGCGCTGTCCGACGTGTCTCTCGCCGGGGTCGCGAATCTGGGCTGGCTGTCGGAAGCCGCCGACCGGCACGGCGAACGGCCCCGGCACGGCAACCACGTCTACGGCAGTTTCGGCGTCGATTTCGCTTGCCGCGACGACGCCCGCGTGATGGTCGTGGCGCTCACCGACGGCCAGTGGCGCGCGTTGCAGTCGGCGACCGGGACCGCGGAGGTGTTCACCGCACTGGAGAAGGCAATGAACGCGGACCTGCGCGACGAGGCCGAACGGTATCGCCTCCGCGAGACCATCGCGGCGGTCCTGCGGCCGTGGTTCGCCGCGCGCGACCTCGACGAGGTGGGCAAGGAACTCGACGCCGCGCGGGTCCTGTGGGGCCGTTACCGCGGGATGGCTGATCTCGTGGCCGAACACCGCGAGCGGGCACACGACGTGCTCGCCGACCTGCGACTGCCCAGCGGCAGCCCGGCCATCACGGCACGGTCGCCGTTGCGCTTCTCGGGCGAGCGCGGTCCCGCCGGGGCGTGCCCGGCGCTCGGCGCGGACACCGATTCCGTACTGGCCGAGGTGCTCGGCCTTACCGCCGCCGAACTCGGCGGCCTGCACGACCGGCGGGTCATCGCCGTGCCGGAAAACCCGTACAAGGAGGTACGTTGACCATCGATTCGAGCATCGCCCTCGACCGCACCCGGTTCTTCATCGACGGTGTCTGGACAGAGCCGAAGGGCGCCGAGACGCACCTCGCCCTGGAAGCGGCTACCGAGAAACCGCTGGGCCGCGCCGCGCTGGGCTCCGACGCCGACATCGACGCTGCCGTCCGCGCCGCCCGCCGCGCCCTCGACGAGGGACCGTGGGGCCGGACCACCGCCGCGGAACGCGCGGCGACGATGCGCCGGTTCGCTGAGGCGCTGGCAGCCCGCGCCGCCGACACTGCCACGCTCGTCAGCCGGGAGAACGGCATGCCGATCGGGCTGTCGAACGCCTTCAACGGGGACGCGCCGGCCGGGCTGCTGACCATGTACGCGGACCAGATCGCGGCGGAGCAGCTGGAAGAAGTCCGGCCGAGCGCGTCCGGATCGACGGTCGTGCGCCGCGCCCCGGTGGGCGTGGTCGCTGCGATCACGCCGTGGAACTACCCGCAGGTGCTCGCGATGATGAAGATCGCGCCGGCGCTCGCCGCGGGCTGTACCGTGGTGCTCAAGCCGTCGCCGGAAACCGCGCTCGACGGGTACGTTTTCGCCGACGCCGCCGCGGAAGCCGGGCTGCCGCCGGGCGTGCTGAACATCGTGGTCGCCGGTCGCGAAGCTGGTGCCGCGCTGGTGTCGCATCCGCTGGTGGACAAGGTCGCGTTCACCGGATCCACCGCCGCGGGCCGGACGATCGGCGCGGAATGCGGGCGGCTGATCCGCCGGTGCACGCTGGAACTGGGCGGGAAATCGGCGGCCATCGTGCTCGACGATGCGGACCTCGACACCTTCGTCGCCGGTCTCGACAACGCCTGCTTCCAGAACAACGGCCAGACCTGCACGGTCCAGTCGCGCATTCTCGCCCCGCGCTCGCGCTACGCCGAAGTGGTCGACGCGGTCGCGCAGTACGCGCGCGAAATGGTGCTCGGCGACCCGCTCGACCCGGCCGTCACCTGCGGCCCGATGGCCAGCAAGGCGCAACTCGACCGGGTTCTCGGCTACCTCGAACTGGGCCGCGCTTCCGACTCCCGGCTGGTGGCGGGCGGCGGGCGTCCCGCCGCGCTGTCCCGCGGCTGGTTCGTCGAGCCCACCGTGTTCGCCGACGTGGACAACCGCGAGCGGATCGCGCAGGAGGAGATCTTCGGCCCGGTCGTCACCATCACCCCGTATGAGGACGAGGACGACGCGGTCCGCCTCGCCAACGACAGCGAATACGGACTCGGCGGCTCGGTCTGGACCGCCGACGAGGACCGCGGCCTCGCCCTCGCCCGCCGCGTGCGGACCGGGACCATCGGCCTCAACTACTACCTCCAGGACCTCGGCGCGCCGTTCGGCGGGATGAAGGGCAGCGGCGTCGGCCGCGAACTCGGGCCCGAGGCGCTCGACAGCTACCTGGAATTCCAGTCCGTCTACGCCAGCGCCGCCCAGCTCTGACCCAGAGCCGCCCCGGGGCCGCCGCACGCGGCCCCGGGGACTGACCGCGGAGGAGAAGACCCTTGTCCACTGTTCGACGCCTGCGCTCTGTCGCGCTCGCCCTCGCGCTTGTCCTGCCCCTGACCGCTGTCCCGGACGCTGCCGCCACCACCCGCTACCGGGTCCAGCGGCTGGTCACCGGCACCACGCTGCACTCGCCGAACGGCATCGCCGTCGCCCCGAACGGCGACCTGCTCACCGCGAGCCTCGCCAGCGAAACCATTTCCGCAGTGGACCCCCGGACCGGACGGAACCGCACTCTCGTCGGTCCGCGCGACGGTCGTTCCGACGACCTCGCGGTAGCCCCCTCCGGCGAACTCCTGTGGACCGACCCGGTCGGCGGTGTCGTGAAAGGCCGTGCACCGGACGGCCGGATCCGCACCGTCGCGCGTGATCTGCCCGGCGTCAACTCCATCGCGTTCGACCGGTCCGGCAAGCATCTGTACGTCGGGCAGCTGACCTTCGCCGACGCGCTGTGGGAGATCGACCCCGCCGGCCAGGCGGCACCCCGGCTCGTCGCGCGCGATCCGGGCGGGCTCAACGCGTTCGCCTTCGGACCGGACGGCATGATCTACGCGCCGCGGTCGAAATACGGGGAAGTGGCCCGGGTCGATCCGCGAACCGGAGCGATTTCCGTGCTCGCTCAAGGATTCCGTCAACCGGTATCCGTCCGCTTCGACCCGCAGAACCGCCTCTACGCGCTCGACGGCGCGACCGGCCAGCTGGCCCGGATCGACCCGACCGGCGCCAAGCACACCGTGGCGATGCTGCCTGCCGCCGATGACAACATGATCATCGACTCCACCGGGCACGCTTACGTCAGCAACATGGCCGACAGTTCCGTCTCCCGCGTGGACCTGAACACCGGAACCGTCAGGGCCATTACGTCGAGCCAGCTCGCCTTCCCGGCCGATATCGCCTCCGACGGGCGGACGCTCTACGTCGCCGACGTGACCGCGCTGCGCACCGTGAACCCGCGTACCGGTGCGGTCGGCGAAATCCAGCGGCGGCTATCGTCCTCTCTGGAGTTTCCGTCCGGGATCAGCGTCACCGCAGCGCATTTCGTGCTCACGTCGGAGCTGATCGGGTCGGTTCAGGTGGTGGACCGCCGGACCGGGAAGGTCGTCCGCGAGGTGCACGGACTCGACAATCCCGCGGACGCCGTCGAGCTGTCCGACGGCAGCCTGGTGATTTCCGAACCCGCGAACGGAAGGCTGCTGCGCGTCGTCGGCGAGGAAGTCCGTCCGTTGGCGGAAAACCTCGGCACCCCAACGGGTATCGCCGTCACCAAGCGCGGGACCGTCCTGGTCGCCGATGGCCAGGGCCGTCTTGTCGAGGTCGAACCCGCCTCGGGAACGGTCGTCGAACGAGCTGCCGGACTCGGCGGACTGCGGGCGGTCGCGGTGCGACCGGACGGATCGGCTGTCGTCCTCGACGCCACCGGCCATCGCGTGCTTTCGGTGGACCGGCAAGGAAAACACGAAGTGCTCGCGACCGGCCTCGACGTCGGCTACCTCGACGTCCCATACGCCCGTTCCGGCGGCCTCGCGCTCGGCACCGACGGAACCGTCTACATCGCCGCGGACCGGCACAACGCCGTCGATGCGATCCGGAAGACGCACGGATGACCACCCGGGAGTTCCGGTTCGGCGTCAACCTGCTCACCCCGTCCTCGCGCGCGGAATGGCAGGCGCGGTGCCGCGAAGCCGAAGACCTCGGCTACGACGTCATCGCGGTCGCCGACCACCTCGGCATGCCGGCGCCCTTGCCCGCGCTCGTGTCGGCGGCCGAAGTCACCACCCGGCCGCAGCTCGCGGTGTTCGTGCTCAACTCCGGGTTCTACAACCCGGTGCTGCTGGCCCGCGATCTGGCCGGAACGGACGCGCTGCTCGACGGACGCCTGGAGGTCGCGCTCGGAACCGGCTACGTGAAGGCTGAATTCGACCTCGCCGGGATTCCCTGGCGCAGCGCGTCCGAACGAGTCGACCACCTCGAGCACACCGTGCTGGAGGTGGGGCGGCTCCTCGCCGACCCGGATCACCGCCCGAGCCCAGTGCGGCGGCCGCCGCTGTGCGTCGCGGGCAACGGTGACCGGGTCCTGCGGATCGCTGCCGATCACGCCGACATCGTCGCGTTCAGCGGGGCCGCACCCGGGCACCGTCCCGGCATGCTCCGGTTCCTCGGCCCGGACGCGCTCGCCGCCCGCGTGGAATACGTGCGGCAGGCGGCTCCGCACCGCTTCGACGCCCTCGAACTCAACCTGCTCGTCCATGCCGTCGCCCTCGACGGCGAGCGTCAGGCCGCAGTCGAGCGGTTGCCCCGGTTCGAGGCGCACCCGATCGATCTGGCGCAGGTGCCCACCGTCCTTTCCGGACCTCCGGCGGAGATCGCGGAAACCCTTCATCTGCACCGGAAGACGTTCGGCTTCAGCTACGTCACGGTGCCCGAACCGGCGATGCGCGACTTCGCGCGCGTCATCGCCGCAGTGAGGAGCTGACCTGATGGCTCGTTTGGCCCGGACCGCGGGTTTGACCGATGTGCAGCAGGAGATTCTGTCCACGGTGCGGTCGTTCGTGGACAAGGAGATCATCCCGCACGCGCAGGCGTTGGAGCACGCGGACGAGTATCCGGCGGAGATCGTCGAGGGCATGAAGGAGATGGGCCTGTTCGGGCTCACCATCCCGGAGGAGTACGGGGGCCTTGGCGAGTCGCTGCTGACGTATGCGCTGGTGGTGGAGGAGATCGCGCGGGGCTGGATGAGCGTGTCCGGCGTGATCAACACGCACTTCATTGTGGCGCACATGATCAAGCAGCATGGGACGGATGAGCAGAAGCAGCATTTCCTGCCGCGGATGGCGACTGGCGAGGTGCGCGGGTCGTTCTCGATGTCGGAGCCGGATCTGGGTTCGGACGTGGCTGCGATCAAGACCCGCGCTAAGCGCGAGGGCGACGATTATGTGATCGACGGCGCGAAGATGTGGCTGACCAACGGCGGCTCCTCCAACTTGATCGCGCTGTTGGTGAAGACGGACGAGGGCGCGGAGAAGGCGCACCAGAACCTGACGACGTTCCTGGTGGAGAAGCCGTCCGGGTTCGGCGAGGTCCTTCCGGGGCTGACGATTACGGGCAAGATCGACAAGATGGGGTACAAGGGCGTGGACACCACCGAGGCGGTGTTCGACGGCTTCCGGATCGGTGCGGACAAGGTGCTGGGGGCCGCGCCGGGCAAGGGTTTCTCGTTCATGATGGACGGGGTCGAGGTCGGCCGGGTGAACGTGGCCGCGCGGGCGTGCGGGATCGCGATCCGGGCGTTCGAGCTGGCGGTGGCGTATGCGCAGCAGCGTTCGACGTTCGGGAAGCAGATCGCGCAGCACCAGGCGATCGCGTTCAAGCTCGCGGAGATGGCGACCAAGGTCGAGGCCGCGCATTTGATGATGGTGAACGCGGCGCGGTTGAAGGATTCCGGGGCGCGCAACGACGTCGAGGCCGGGATGGCGAAGCTGATCGCCAGCGAGTACTGCGCCGAGGTGACGCAGGAGGCGTTCCGGATCCACGGCGGCTACGGCTACTCGAAGGAATACGAGATCGAGCGCTTGATGCGCGAGGCCCCGTTCCTGCTGATCGGCGAGGGCACCAGCGAAATCCAGAAAACCATCATCAGCCGCGGCCTCCTGCGCACATTTGGCCGACCTTAGGAAAGACTCGTCGTGGAAAGTCGGCCGGTGAAGTGGGTCACTTGCTTCGATATCGAAGCAACGAAGGCGGGCTCGGGTTCCGGGTTCTTGGTCGGTGCCTCGATTGTGGGAGGCCGCCGGTTTTGGAGCACCGACACGATCGCTCTGCTCAAGCCGTCGAATGTGATTTCGTACAAACCTTAAGAACTGCTGTCCAGGCTTCCGCTGAACGTCGCTCTCACGGCTGAGGCGAGAGCGTCGAAGAGGGGGTCTAGTCGTTCGCGTGCATCTGCCGGCGGGCGTGAGCCGTCCGCGATGAGGTTTCGGGACGCGCGGGCCGATGTACGTTTTCACAGTGGTGCCGGACCCTCAACTGCTCCCCAGGGGTGCCCAGTGGTGATCGTCGCGACCATGTGCCGAGTTCCGCCGTGGACGGCGCGCGTGCCCCTGCGTCGTTCAGGACGTGTCGGACGACCAGCACCATCACGAGCGTCGCCGGCGCACTCGAGGCCGACGTCTTCCTCGTTGCCGCCGGGGGAGCGCTGTACGAGGTCGCGGCTGCCGGTGCGACGGTGACGCCGGTCGGCTCCCTCGACATGACCCGCCAACTCGCCGACGTCCGCCTCGACGCTGCACCCGGCCGCCTCGTTCTCTCCGACTGCTCCCTCGCGATTCGCCGCGCACTCGAGTGCGGAGCGGGTTTGCTCGCCGCCGAACAGGTCGGCGTGGCCCGCTGGTGCTTGGAGACCACCGTCGAGTACCTCAAAATGCGCCGCCAGTTCGGCCGCGTCGTCGGCGGGTTCCAAGCCCTCAAACACCGGCTGGTCGACCTGTACACGAGCGTCGAATCCGCCGCCGCAGCAGCCCAGTACGCCGCGGCGCCCCTCGCAACGGGCGAGACCCGGACGTGCCGGTCGCGGTGGCCGTCGCACAGGCCCACTGCAGCGACGTCACCATGGTGGCCGCGGAGGAAGCCGCTCAATTGCGCGGCGGTATCGGGATGACCTGGGAGCATTCGGCGCATCTCTACCTCAAACGCGCCGAGTCGGACCAGATCGCGGTCGGGACTTCAGGCTTCCACCGCTCCCGGCTCTCGGCGTTGATCGACCTTCCCGCTTGATCAACGGCGGCCACTTCGACTCGCGAGTCCCGCGCCGAGGACGGCTGCGAATGCTCCTGGACAACTGTTGTCGAGGGCGGTTTCTCATCGACGTCCCGGCAACGCTGGCGTCGATGCCGTGGTGGCCGGGTTCGAGGCCGCGTGGGTGTTCTTCGGCGGCGTGTTCGCGGTTGTGTTCCCGGACAAGATGAAAGCGATCGTGGTGCAGGCCGACGCGATCGATCCGCGGTTGAACGAGGCGGTCCGCGAGTACGCCCAGCCCGCGGGTCGTGGCGCGGTGCGACCCGGCTGGTTGTTGGTCTGTTCGGGCGGCGCTCGTTTGTTTCTCGTCATCGTCCGGTCTTCGCGCGGTCCCGGTTCCGGGCCGGCGGAGGGAGTTGCGGTGAGCGGGTCAAGCGGTGCGGCTTTTGCGGGGGCGGTGGCTGCGCGGCGCGGCCGGTCGCGTGCGTGCGGTCGGGCTGTGAGTGGTGTGCGGTTCGCGTTTTATGGGCGGATGTCGACTGTCGAGTTTCAGGATCCGCGGACGTCGCGTGCGTGGCAGCGCGCGGTGGCGGATGAGCTGGTGGAGGGGGTCGGCGAGGTGGTGGTGGAGTTTTTCGATGCGGGCCGGTCGCGGCGGTGGTCGTGGGAGGAGCGTCCGGCGGCGTCGGATCTGCTGGCGGCCGCGGAGCGCGAGGATCGCGGGTTCGATGCTGTGGTGGTGGGGGAGTACGAGCGCGCGTTCTACGGTGACCAGTTCCGCGAGGTGGTCGCCCGGCTGGGTACGGTGGGCGTGCAGGTGTGGTTGCCGGAGGCCGGCGGCCCGGTGGAGCTGGACAGTCCGGTGCATCAGGCGTTGATGACGTTGCTGGGCGCGCAGGCGCAGCGCGAGGTGGTGCGGGCTCGGCACCGGGTGATGGCGGCCATGGCTGCGCAGGCGCGGTTGCAAGGGCGCTTTCTGGGCGGTCGTCCGCCGTACGGGTACCGGTTGGCCGACGGCGGGCCGCACCCGAACCCGATCCACGCACGGTGGGGCCGGCGTGTGCACGTGCTGGAGCCGGATCCGGCGACGGCGCGGTGGGTGCGGTGGATGTTCGCCGAGCGCGCTAGGAGCCGGTCGATCGCGTCGCTGGCGCGGGAGTTGAACGAGCGCGGTGTCGCATGCCCGTCGAGCGTCGACCCGGCAAGGAACTCGCACCGGTCGGGTGCCCGGTGGATCGTCCGCACCGTCGCGATGATCCTGGAGAACCCGCGATACACCGGCCGGCAGGTCTGGAACCGCCAGAGCACGAACGGGCACGGTGCCGGCGGACGGCGTGGGGGTCGGGGCTCGGGTGCCGTGCGCCGGAACGACGCGGTGGAGTGGGAGGTGTCGGACCGTCTTGCCCATGTTCCGTTGGTGGACGATGCGACGTTCCTCGCCGTCCAGAGGATCCAGGCCGGACGCCGCGCCAAGGACGGCGGCACGCGCGAGTACGCGCTGTCTGGGCTAGTCGTGTGCGGAGTGTGCGGTCGTCGGATGGAGGGGCACTGGGTCCACGGCCGGCCGGGGTATCGGTGCCGTCACGGCTACAGCACCGCCGCGCCGCGCCCGGTCGACGGGCCGCGCAACGTCTACGTCCGCGAGGAACACCTGCTGCAGACCGCGGCAGGACTGATTCCGGCGGACGAAGCGGCTGACCTCAGCCCGCGCGCGATACGGGAGGCTCTTCGTGACCGGGGTCTGGAGATCTCCTGCGGTCGCGCGACACGCGAACTCCGACCGGCCGCGGCGCAAGAAGTCGTCTGCCCCGGAGGGCCGCCGGGGCAGCTTGCGCTCGACGTGGCCTGCGGCCCCCTCGCCGACGCGCCATCGGCGCACCGGACGGAGCACTCCGAGAAGCACGACCGCTCGTTCCCCGCAGCCGACGAGCGTCCGGTATCACCGGGCCGCGACCGTCTACTGGCATGAATTTACCCCACGGATTCGAAAATCCGTGGGGTATGGGAGTGTCCGAGGACGATCTTGCTCGCTAACCACACGCCTCCGGCTGGCTCGATGAGTGGCAGGCGTCGAGTGGGCACGGCAAAGGTGCCGTCGTCTCGGCGGCTGGTGCCAGGGTGCCTTTCTCGGCCTGGCCGGCCGATCGCGGCGGTTGGTGCTCGCCCACGGCACGTAACGCGCATGAGGTCATGAGCAATAATCGAGATGTGAACGTCAGGCTGGCCGAACCCGACTACGAGCTGGTGTGGCCGCGCGCCCTCTTCAAGGCCGAAGCCGCCAAGCTTCTTAATCGCCGCGAGCTCGGAGACTGGAACGACCGCTGTGAGGTGCTCCTCGAAGACGCCTTCGTTCGAGGTTACGAGAGTGGACCGCTGGGCGAGTTTCGGGAGATTCCGGAGATCGCGGACGCCGATCCTTGGGGCGCATCCGGCACATCGCGATCAACGTTAACCGCCAAGCAGCAGTTTCTCCGTGACCTCATGGGAAACGCAGATCGTCTGCACGAGGATGACTCACACCGTCGGCCGTACTGGCGTGAACGAATGTCCGGCCAGCGCCGTAACGAAGCTGTGACACGCGAGGATACGGTTCGCGATTTCGTCGAATTGGTCAACGAACTGGAGGACGCGGGCTACTTCGAGAGACAATTCGGCAAGGACTGTGTGGACGACTCCTATGCGGACAGACCGGCGTTGCTCATCAAGCGGGCGCTTGGCGTTGATGACTTGTGGCCGTTGCCAGTGGCCGCCCTGGCAGAAGACCTCGATCTGTTCTTCGACCTGATCGAATTCCTGCACGATTCTGTGGCGCGGCCGCTGCGGCGCTGGATGCACAGCTACGGCGGTTGCGGCTGGCACCATGGGAGCTTCGAGCTGGAATCGGGTCGCATCGCTTACCGGTGGCGCGTGAACAAGGTGCTCGATCGGGGTGGGATCGGCTTTCGGCTAGCGGACGAAGGGGCGGACATCGGCCGGCTCGTGGCTGTTACGGACGATGCTCGCGCAACCCTGGTCCACGAGTTGATCCTCCACGACGGCGGTGAATCCAGCGACCAGGTTCGTCACGCGATCGAGCTGTTCCGTGCGCGGGGGGCTGACCGCAACCAGAAACGCTCAGCGGTTGTGGTGCTTGCCTTGCTGCTCGAAGAACGGAGGCATAATGTGCTCGCAACGGCACTGGCCAAGAAGGATAGCGGAGCATTGTTCGAGATCGCCAATGGATTCCATATTCGTCATCAGGATGCCCGACAGAGGCGCGACTACGACGAGTTCTACCTCGACTGGATCTTTTGGGTTTACCTTTCCACCATCGAGCTGACCAATCGAGTCATCGACGAGCAGTCCTCAGTGTGAGTATCAAAGCCGAACCGCACCGCATTTGCAAACGCCCGATTTTGGCAACCATCCACAAGAATTGCATCTCGTATGACCTACTAAGTCCAGTACAGCATTAGCGAATGATCGCGCATCTACCCTGGTTAAGTCCCATGACCGCGGGTCGGGATGAACTGTCAGGTTGCGTAAAAGTTTGTGGCTCGCAACGCGTCGGATTGCGTCGCCGGCGGCCGTGTCCGATAAGCATGACCGTACAACCGGCCATAGGTCGCCGAGTGTATATTTCTCTTGCCGTGGGATATTCAACCTCATGCTGAGAGTGATGCGATCGCAGGCAAATTCCAGGAGTTGCCCGGCGACTGCGGCAATAGAGCGTGGTTCGCCTGCGGTGAGCAGCAGTTGCAGGTCTTTTGTCACCCGATCCACGGCAGGTGGATCAAGTACGGGACCGGTCTCGAACTCCCAGTTGCGAACTTCGAGTCCAAGCAGATCGTGATCGTGTGCGTCAAAGAGGTCCCGCAGTTGATCGCGCCAGAGGCGGTCGTGCACGGTGACGATGAGTTGCCAGTCGCTGAACTCCTCCAGTACGTAAGTCATAAAAGCGTGACGGACGGTGGAGTCGACACTTTGCAGCACGTCGTCCAAAATTAAAATTCTGGCTTGGCCGCGCTCGGCTGCCTTTTTTGCAACAGAGGTGAAGAAGAGCAAAGCTATCAGGTCTTTATATGCCTCAGAGAAAAGTTGTTGCGGAAAACAGTTTCGACCATTTGACAATAGTACGACCACGTCGAGAGATAGTGGTCCAGATTCCGCGAAGACGACATCGATTCTCTCGACAGGGTAACCGCTTGCAATCCTATTAAATGCTCGGGATAGTTCTGTGCCAATGCTGGATAATATAGGGCGTAGTATGCTCGCCTGCTTTGCGTGAACTACCGGGTTCAGCATATTGTTGGCATCTTTGATCCGCTTCTTGCTCGCAGCAAGATCGTTGTAGATCGAAGCGAGTCGAACAGTTGCGGACTTGATGTCAGGTGCAACATGGCGCCAACCGTCTTGGTCCTCAAAGTGTCTCCAGGCCAAGCCTCCCATTATAGTTGTACGAACTGTCGTCAGGAATTTTGCGCGATCTGCAACTTCAAGCGGGCTGCATCCTAGCAGGTCTGCCAGTTCGCTCGCGGCACTCGTACGCCGAATTCGCAATTCCGATTGCTCGGCGGTGAGCCGGTGAATCTCGTTCTGAGGGCGTGTTGCGAGCTTTCCTGCCTCGCTCGGGAAGTAGTCCAAGAGTAAGGACCCGCGTTCCATTGCATCAGTGTCAAGAAACCGTGAAATATCATTTCGGTTGAGTGTCACTGGTGCCAGTCGAAAACCGCTTGATACAGCGTCTGGGGAAGCTGTGAGGTAACCAGACGAAGCTTCAATGATTCGACGTTCGACCTGTCGCTGGTCTGACAGCAAGGCGACGACCCGTGGGATCCCGTCGTCAGCGAACGATCTGGCGGACGATCCTACCGGCGATTCAAAGTTCGAGGATCTTCCTATTCTGCCCTGCAATGCAAACTCGATAGCGTCGACAATGGTCGACTTTCCGACGCCGTTCTCGCCGAAAATAATTGTAGACACTGCGGTGCCACTTCGTTCGAACTTGACGGTCACCCTTTTCGGTGAGCCGCGAAAACCCTTAATTTCGATTGACTGCAGCCGTAAGTCGTTTTCGCTCAGATCATAATCGGGGGCATCCGCCTCTAATGCGGATCCCCCTGCATCCTGTCGACTTGCTGCCGCAGCGAGCAAATCAGCGGCCGACCGTTGATCCTTCTGGTCCTCCCAGACCAAGACTGGTAACCCGGTGTCGTACATCCCGACTGATATTGTGTGGACGAGTGCCTTCACTCGATCGGGCGTTGCGCCGGCCAGAACACCGCCGAAATCGGGTTGGATCCCGCGGACCTCGTGCTGGGCCAGCAAGTCCTCTGCGGACTTACGCAAGGATGGCAGGCACCTGACCTTGTGAGATGCCTCCACGGCTACGATAGCTGCAGCCATGCGTTGGCTAACTGTGAGGCTGTGGGATCGTGCGATCGTGGCCGTTGCCGTGAAAACCTCTTGCAGGGCTGTGCGTATAGGCTCGTGGCGGAATGTGTCTGTCGCCTCGTCGGCGAGACGTTGTATCGCCAGGAACCGCGCCCTAATCCGGTTTGGGGCCGCGTGAGGTTTTTTGCGTGCCATGTCGAGAAGATCGGCAAGCGAGCGATTGGCATGCCCGGCAGCAAAGGGGCCGAAGTCTGGATCAGCTTGTTCGCGGGCTGCGCAGATCAGGCGAAGAGCGTTGGCTGCATCTGTCAAGCGTGACGTAAGGTCAACTGATGGTTTCGAAGTCCGCTTCAACGAGCCTATCTTTCTGTGGCACTAAATTACCTTGCGTAGCGGGTAACGTCCTGACTACTGACGGTGATCGCGTTCATCTCACTTCGCCTGCTGCTGAGTCCGCAAGAAATATCGGTCCGACTCGTCAAGTTGTAACACCAGGCCAGGCTCCTCCTCTGTGTGCGAGAGCATACCGAGAAGGGCTTTCGCGCTGGCGAAGTCAGGCACGGCCGCCTTGCAGACGTATGGCCAAGCAGCGACATGCGCGGGGACAGTCGCCCGTCTGTTTGAGGCGAGCAGGCTGTGAAACCCAGGGGTGTAGCAGGGCTGCCACGGTGACGGTGGTGTCGCGTGGTGAGCCGACCTGCCGGAACCGCCCTGGCCGCCACTACCTGGAACAGGGGGCGGCGGTTGGATCATCACTGACTTTCCCGGCCGTCCCCGCCTGTGTTGTAGCTGGCGATCGCTAAGACGGCCGGACTGGAATCCGCGGAAGCTGCAACTGGCTCGTTTATGCTCGTTGACGCTGACGTCAAACCGACTGGACGGCAGCGATGCACCGCAGGATGTGGTCCCGGGATTGCTGGGGGTGGAGCGCAATTTGACGTAGTCGCTGAACCTCAGCTTCGTGGACCGGTCGGGCGGACGTGCGCTCGACGGCGAAGACACCGAAACTTCGTTGACCGCAGTAAACGACGGGCTTGTCATCAGGTAATGAGTAGCGGTCGAATGCGGTAGTGAAGCCTTCGGCCCAGGCGAGTTCTGCCCGGACGGTTCGCAGGACGAGCGATCGGCTTGCTCCTGCGCTCCGCAATAGTCGTCGCAGTTGTTGCTGAAGCGCACCAGTACGCTCGTCATTGGTCTGGAGCACGACGTCGGAAATGAACGCTTCGATGAGGGGTGGGCGGGTCTCTGGTTGCTGGTGGCTTATCTGCAGCAGTTCCGGGAGCGCGAACGGGTCCCACGTAACCACGTCCTGAGCAGCCACTTTGTGGGCGACGAGTGCCGCGGCGCGTGCTGGCGAGGCAGGTGCCCCGTGAACAACCCACCATTCGTCTGGACCGCCGCGGGCGAGTCGGAGGATGTCGCGCTTGAGCTCACCGGACGTGCCAATTGCGCCGAGAAGTCCCGCAACGTCAGCGAGGGCGGGCGTGCGCCGAGCCTGTTCCCAACTGGAGAGAGCAGCAGGTGTAACGCCGATCCGGCGCGCGAGTTCGCGGAGTCCGAAGTTTGCTTCGACGCGCGCATTGCGGAGGGCCGCGCCTAGGATGCGCGTGCGGGGAGACGGTGGCATGGCCGTTCTGCTTCGTTTCTGGCTGCTAGTAGTTCGAAGTGTCAGTTGCGGCGCGACCGCAGCAATGCGGGATGGCTGGATGGGATCGGGATGCCGTGGGCGTTGCGGTACTGGTAGTCGCAGTAGACGCACGTGACCAGGGCACCGTTGGGGTGGCGGCCGTCGCGCGGTCGGAAGCCGGCTGGCGCGGTGAGGCCGCAGAGCATGGTGATGTCGTCGCCGGGGTCCGGGACGGAGTCGAGGAGGGCGCGGTGCCATACGCCGTCCACGACTGGGTGCACGTGGTCGAGGTCGATGAAGATGAGTGCTTGCATGAGGGTCTCCGTACAGGTGGTCGAGGTGTCTCGGAGCTGTCGCGATGTGCCAGGGAGGCATGGGGCGGCGTGACACGACGAAAGTGGCTTTGAGCTGGGCGAAGCTCGGTTGTGACGGCTGTGACGTGTCCCGTGGCGACGCACGCTGAACGCTCCGAGACGGCCAGTTCGGGCCGTTAGCGGCTGCTGCGGGTGGTGTCACACCGGTTCTGTGGGGTTGGGCATCGCACCTGTCCTAAGCTGAACGTGATCTGTTGAAATCATTCAAGGCGACCGACCGATGCGAGACCACGGCACGCCTGTGGCAAGGCTGTGGCACTTGCGCCGCTGACCTGTGTCTGCATTTGCTATCGTCCGACTTGACTCGTCGGAAGGGGTGAGGCAGACCGATGAGCAAGCGGCGGGAAGCGCTGATTTTGGCTCGCGAGGACGCTGGCCACACCCAAGAGACGCTTGCCGCAGTGCTTGGTGTTGACCGGACGACCGTCGCGCGCTGGGAATCCGGCGGGCATCGTCCGTTGCCTCACCAGTGGCCCGAGCTGGGACGAGTGCTTGGGCGACCGGTCGCGGACGTGCGGGCGTTCTTCGGCGAAGGCTCGTCCGAGGCGGACGGGTCCGCGCTTACGTCGGCGTTTGCCTGGCTGGACCGGTCGGCGGGGTGGGCTGCGGGAACTGCTCGGCGAGCGGCGCGGCCAAAATCGGGCCGCGAGGACCTGTCCGGTCGTCGGTCGACGGAAGCCGAGGTACTCCAGCGGTATTACGGCACGCTGCACGGCGAGCACTGCTGTTTCGCTGCCGAGGTCGATGGCGAGGTGGTCGCTACGAGTGTGCTGACCAGGCAGGGCTGGACTGATCTCCGCTGCTCGTTGGACGTCGCTGGGGACGCGCTCATGCTCGACGTGCATGCCGCTGCTGCGGTGCGACGTGCGGTGCCGGATGTCGCTGTATCCCGCCTAGCGGAGGCCGCGAAGGCGGGCGTTCGGATTGCCGACCGACCGCTCTATCGGCTGCTCGACGTTGACGTGCGCGCTGGCCAGGTGGGCGGAACGGTCGGCACCACATCGTTCACGGAGTACGCGCTGGGGCCTGACCTGCTCGAACGGGAGTTGACGGTTGGTGAGACGCGGCTGCGGAGCGAGCTGCTGCCGGATCTCCCGAGCGTTCTCGACGTGCGCAACCGCCTTTGCGCTGGTGGCGTGCTGGCACTAACGGCGATCGCGCGGTCGGCGGATCCCGCCCGCGGCGAAGCCGACTATCTCCTGCTCGTGCAAGAACGATCCGGCCATGTGGTCAACGGGTCAGGTCGGCTCGCCGTGATCCCGAAGGGGTTCCACGGGCCGCTAGCGGACCAGCGCGGCGACGCGCGGATCGGTGCGACCCTCCGGCGTGAGCTGGAGGAAGAGCTGTTCGGCCGGGATGACGTCGACACCACGACGGAGGTGCAGCGCGCGGCCGACCCGATGCATCCGGCGCGGCTGTCGGAACCGATGCGATGGCTAATGGCAGAGCCGGACCGGATGCGGATGGAGTGCACGGGGTTCGGGTTCAACCTGGTCAGTGGCAACTATGAGTTCGCGGCGCTTGTCGTGATCGAGGACGAGGAGTTCTGGCCGCGGTTCGGCGGAGTGGTCGAGGCGAACTGGGAGGTTTCCGGCCTGCGGCAGTACTCGTCGCTCGACCGTGAGCTGGTCGGCGAGCTGATCACCGACGAGAAGTGGACGAACGAGGGCCTGTTCGCGTTCTTGCTCGGCCTGCGCCGGTTGTCGGAGATCGGCGGTGCGCGGGTGTCGCTGCCGCCGATTGACCTACGTTGCTGACGGCCACCGGACGGTCAGCACGACGGAGTCGGCGAGCGCTTCCCAAGAGTGGTCGATTCCGGGACCCCACATGACGTAATCGCCTTGGCGTGACATGGTTTTCGTGCCGCCGGTGACATCGATGCGGAACTCACCGGAGATGAGCATGACGAGCGTGGTGCGCTGGTCGTCGGCCGTCCACTCGGGACGCTTGTCTCCTGCGGGGTGGTTGGCCCACTTGACTTCCACGTCGTTCGTCGCTCGAACTCCGTGCGAGGGGTCGAGGAAGTGGCCGACCAGCCAGCCGCGGTTGCCTGCGGCGTCTTCGTTGGCGTTGCCGCTGGTCCAGCCCTCGGTCACTCGCTGATCTCCCACTCGATCGTTGGCAGGCGCACCCGGTCTCCGCCGATTTCCGCAAGGCGTCGAAGCCCTTGCGTCATGGCGAACAATCCTTCGTTGCTCCACGCTACATCAGTCAGCAATTCGGTCAGAAGCTCGATGTCGGTGGTCGAATACTGGCGCAGCGTCGAGGATTCCCAGTTCGCGGCGACGACTCCGCCGTACTGGTTCCAGAATTCTTCGTCTTCGATGACGATGAGGCTGGCGAACTCGAAGTTGCCGCTCACCAAGTTCAGCCCGAACCCGGTCGTCTCCATGCGGAGGCGGCCGGGTTTTTGCATGAGCCAGCGCATCGGCTCCGACATGAGCGTCGGGTGCATCGGGTCCGCGGTCAGCGAGTCGGTGACGGTGTTGTCGATGTCGGGGCGGCCGAACAGTTCCTCTTCCATCTCGCGCCGGAGCGTTGCGCCGATCTGCGCGTCGCGGCGTACGTCGGTGAGGGGCTGATGGAAGCCCTTCGGGATGACGGCCAGGCGGCGGGCGGCGTTGAGGACGTTGCCCGAGCGTTCTTGGACTAGCAGGACGTAGTCGGCTTCTCCTCGGAACGGGTCCGCGGGGCGGGCAATGGCGGTGAGGGCTAGTGCGCCGCCGGCGCAGAGCCGGGTTCCGACGTCGAGGACTGACGCCAGGTTGGGGAGGTAGCGGTCCCGCAAAGGGAGCTTGAGCGGTCCGCCGGCGATGATGGCGTCGACCAGTTCGCCCTCCAGCAGGTCCAGTGTCAGGGCGTAGTGGACGAAGTGCGTGGTGCCAAACGAGCCGGCGAGCTGGTGTTCGGCGATGTCCAGGGCAAGCGCGCGGTAAAGCGGGCTGTTCACGAGGCGAGTGTTCATGGCCAGCGACTCGGCGAGCCGGTGAACTGCTGCGGTTGCGGCGCGATCGTCGAGGGCCAGGTCTGCCTCGGGCTGCGCGGTGGCGACTCTGAATCGGTCTGATGCGGGGCGTAGCTCGCAGTCGAGATCCAGCCAGTTCGCGCAGGTCAGGACGCTGGTGTTCACGAGTTCGGTGCCGACTCGAGCGGTGTACAGGCCGTGTTCGCCGGTTCGGCTGCCGTAGTAGGCCGCAAGCGCGTCGGCGGTGTCGCGTTGGGTGACCCAGCTCCGGCGCGTGCTGCGGTCGCGCAGGGCTTGAGTGTCCAGTTGCGCGGCTTTGGCGGCGACTGCGCGTCGGGCGGTTCCAGGAGACCAGTGCGCGTGCTGGTCGATCCATTCGAGCGCGGACGCGATGTTCGGGTCGTCGTCCAGGCGCGGATCTCCGGGTGCCTCGGCCGGAGCAGTACCGGTCAGCTCGGCGAAGCGGGCGCGCTCGGCATCGCCGACTTGCTCGTACGCGCGGTCGAGCACCTGTTGCATCTCCGACCGCGGGCGCAGGTCCGGCTTTTGGTGCCAGGACGCGACCGTGCGGACGCCGATGCCTAGGTGCGCGGCGAAACCCTCGTTGCTCATTCGGAGAGCGGCTTGCAGCGCTGATGCGGTGCGGCCCGTCCATTCGTCGGCCGGATTCATCGGCGCGCGCATTCCGAATTCGAAGCTGCATTAGTCGTGCACTGCTCATGCGCTGGCGATGCATGGGAACGGTCGCCGTTTCGGCCTTGAATTCGGGTTATGGAAATCACCTGGTTCATCAGCCCGAAGCGCAAGCCGTCAGCGCTTCTTCTGCACGTGGTCGACGACGGTCGCCAGGCTGGTCTGGACGTCGTCCAGCCGGTCGAAGATCTCGTCCAGGCGCTGTTCGAGCGCGTCGAGGCGAGTCGAGAGTTCGCCGCCGTCGTCGGCTGGCTCGTCGGGGTGCGGCGGCGTGCGGTTCTGCAGCACGGCCTGCAGATGTTGCGGGTGCCAGCCGAGCGTGGTCGACAGTGCTTCGAGCGTGCGCGCGCTCCGTCGGCGCTCGACCGTGTGGTGCTGCAGCTCGCGCACGATCGCTTGCGACACGTGCGATCGCTCGGCCAGTTCGCGCTGTCGCCAGCCGAGTTCGTGCACGCGCATGTCGATCGCCTTCGCGACCGCCGCCCAATCCTCCGACACCTATTCCTCCGCGCTCCGCCTCAGCGCCGAGATTAGCGCGTCATTGCGCTTTTCTCGCGCCGCGTAGCGGGTGTGCCGCGGCGCGTCGGATATCTATGCCCTTCGGGCAGCTGAAATCAACAATATAGTCTTGAAATCATCAGATTGGCCTTTTCTTATGAACTCGAATGTCACTTTTCACACGCCGGACGAAGCTGCGCGACTGCTCGGAGTCTCGCGGGGTGCCGTCAGCCGGGCCATCCGGACTCACCAGCTGCGGGCGGTGCGACGCCGGGAAGGTCTGCGGATCCCGTCGACTGAGCTGGCGCGCGTCCTCCGCGGAGGTGCGGCGTGATGGACGAACTCACCTTGATCGGGATTGCATGGCGGCTCGACGCGCTCCGTTGGGTGCCGTCCGATGTGCTCTACGACGTCGTGACCAGGGACGGACTCTGTATGTGGCCACCGGACGGTGACCCGCCGCCCGCGTCGTCGGACGCGGAACTCGCCGCCCGGATGTGCGGCGGGTGTCCGGTCCGGGACATGTGCCTCGAACTGGAGTTGCGGACGGCCGGGGCCGCGACGGTTGGCGTCTGGGGCGGGATGACGGACGACGACCGGCAGGCGTTGTACCCGCACTGGCTGCGCCGCGGCGAGCGGGCCGGGGGTGCGCGATGAACGGGCTGACCGTGACGCCGACGCAGCTCGTGGCCGGAGTCGGCGTGCTGCTGGTGCTGTTTTGGGTGTGGCGTGCGGGTGCGCGCCGGGCGAAGGCGGCTGCGGAGAAGGCGCGGTCTGGGGCGCGACTGGTGTCGTTGGCCGGGCGGGTCGTGTTCAACGCGGCGCTGATCGTGGCGGTTCAGTGGGTGGTGATCGCTCACCAGGGCGGGACGTGGGTCTTGCTGGCGGTGTTGGGGCTGCCTGCGCTGTTCGCGGCGCATGCGCTGACCCGGGCGCTGACCGTGACGACAGTCGACACCTCGAAGCGGGGTGGTCGGCGATGAGCAGGGCGCAGAAGCTTGCGCAGGACGCGGCCGAGGCTGCGGAAGTGCGGGCGTATCAGACGGATCCGGACGTTGTAGCGCTGCGGATTGAGCGGGTGCGGAGGCAGGTCGACTGGATGGCGTGGTCCGGGATCGTGCTCGGGCTGGGCTTCACGATGACGAACGTGCAGACCTTCGCGTCGACTGATACGGCGGTGTGGTCGTTGCCGTGGCTGGCGGCGTGGGTGCTGGATCCGACGGTTTCGTTGGTGCTGCTGGCGATTCTTCGGGCGGAGCAGGTGACGGCGCGGTACCAGGTTAGGACTGGGCCGTGGGTGCGGCGGGCGAAGTGGTTCACGCTCGCGGCGACGTATGTCATGAACACCTGGACGTCGTTCATGGCCGGTGAGGCTGCGGCGATCGTGTTGCATTCCGTTCCGCCGCTGGTGGTGTTCGTGGCGGTGGAGGCGGTCACGGATCTTCGGGACAAGCTGACCGACGCCGTGCTGGTGGCTGCTGGTGAGCGTCGAATTGTTCGGCCGGTCGAGGGCGGGCGGCGGAAGCTGTTCGCGGATTATCTCGCCGAGGCGCGGGCGGCTTGGGCTCCGGGTGTGGAGATCACGCCGGCGTGGGTTCGGCAGGAGACCGGGTGTTCGCGCGGGTTGTCGCCGCGGTTGGCTCGGACGCTGCGCGCGGAGGTGGCCAATGGCTGACGACGCGCTGGTCAAGGCCGATCCGATACTCGACGGGGAACTGGTGGATGACACGTTGCCCCAGCCGCGGAAGCGGTTTGAGTCCTGGTGGCTGCGATCCCGGTGGGTGCCGACTTGGTTTAAGGACCGGAACCAGGCGCGGCAAGCGGCGAAGGACTTCGTTGCGGGTGTGGTGCGCTCGCCGTTCCGCTGTCTGGGCGCGGTGGCGCGTGGGCTGGTCGCGGCTGCGCGGTGGTGGCGAGCTTGGGTGACGGTCCGGGATTTCCGGGAGGCGGCGGAGCAGTCGGAGAAGTTGGCGGACAAGTTCGCTGACATCCGGGCGCTGACGTTGTTCCGGTGGAAGGTCACCGGTGCGGTTGTGGCCGGTGCCGCTTCGGTGACGCTGATGGCTCACCTGGTCTACGGCATCGTTGCTCTTTGGGTTGTTGCTGGAGCTCTGGCTGTGGCGCTCGCTGCGCTCGGGAGGCGGCGCGAAGGGAGTCCAGGGCGGAAAGCGGTGCTCGCCGGGCCGCGGACGTTGCGCTGGACGATGGATCCGCAGGTGCTGGTCGACGCGTTCCGGGACGCGAAGCTGGTCGGCAAAGACGAGACGCTGCGGCTGGTTGAGCGCGCGACGCGGATGGGCGACGGCTGGGCGATCACCGTGGATCTTCCGGCCACGCGGAAGGCCGCGGACGTGATCAAGAACCGGGAGGCGTTGGCTTCGGCGCTTGCGGTCGATGAGGTGCAGCTGATCGTGGAGCGGGTGCGCGGTAACGGCGGGCACGCTGGCCGGGTCGCGATGTGGGTTGCGGATGAGGATCCGTACGCATCTGCGCCGCGGAGGACGCCGTTGCTCGACGCGGCGCGGTGGGACGCGTGGCGGCCGGTCCCGTTCGGAAGGGATGCGCGGGACCGGCGGGTGGATCTTCCGTTGGTGTGGACGTCGTTGCTGGTTGGGGCGATTCCGCGGCAGGGCAAGACATTCGCCGCGCGGTTGGCTGCGGCTGGGCTGGTGCTTGACCCGTTCACGCGGCTTTACGTGGCGGATTTCAAGGCTGGCAAGGACTGGGACGCGGCTGGGCGCGTGGCGCATCGGTTCATGTCGGGTGATGAGCCGGAGCACGTGCTGGCGCTGGTCGGGTGGCTGGTGGAGCTGGTCAGCGAGGTGCAGGGACGGTTCCGGCGAATGCGGGAGCTGGACGACGAGACGTGTCCGGAGTCGAAGGTCACGCCGGCGATGTCGCGGGACCGGGCGTTGGACATGCCGATCACGGCGATTTTCGTGGACGAGGTGCAGGTTCCGCTGGAGGACCGGACGCCGGTCAAGGTCGAGGGCAAGACGTTGACGGCGGGTGAGTACGTCGGCGAGTTGTTGACCTGGCTCGCGAAGAAGGGTCCGGCGGCCGGGATTGTGCTGGTGTTGGCGACGCAGCGGCCGGACTCGAAGACGATTCCGTCCGGGTTGCGGGCGGTGCTGGGGTCTCGGTTTGCGTTGCGTGTCATGGATTGGCGGGACAGCAACATCGTGCTCGGCGAGCAGATGAACACGCGGGGGTATGACAGCAGTCGGTTGCTCGCGTCGCACAAGGGGGTCGGGATTCTCCGGCCGGACGGGGACGCGCAGGCTGGCGGGGATGTGCTGGCGCTGACTGTGCGGACGTACTACATGCCGAATGAGGATTGGCAGACGATCTGTCGCCGTGGTCGGGAGTTGCGCGAGGCGGAAGGCACGCTGACCGGGCACGCAGCCGGTGCGTCGATGCCGGAACTGGAGATGCCAGCCGCACCGCAGATCGTTGCGGCTCCCCGTGATGACGCGGTTCAGGAGCGGTTGCCGGAGCCGCTGCGCGCGGTGGTCGAGTACCTGGAGGACGTGGCGGACGATCGCGAGTTCGTCCCTACCTCAGAGCTGACAGCCGCGCTCGGTGTCGAGGCGAAGACGTTCGCGGCGCAGATGAGCGAACTGGGCTGCCGCCCGACGCGGTACCGCCTTACCGGCGACGACGGCCGAACTCGTCAGGTTCGCGGATACCTGATAGCTGAAATCGATCAGGCGCGACGCGAGGCGGCTTCGTTCGGCGTCAAGGGGGCGTCATGACGAGTTCCAGGAGCGACGAGCAGGGCGTTGTGGTCATCTTGCCTGCGGAGATGCCAGTATTGACGCCAGTGGTGGCGCGCGGACTGCTTGCGGTCCTCGTCGAGTTGACCGACGTGCCGTGCTGGGACCGTGCGGAGGGGATGACAGATGACAGCTGATTTCGATATCGACCCGTGGGCAGTGCTGGACGATGCGCTCGGCGTCGACTCGGCCGTCGTTGCTGAGGAGCAGATCGGTTCGTTGGCGTTCTACGGGCGGTGCTCGACGGAGGACAACCAGGATCCGGAGACCTCGCTGGGTTGGCAGCTAGGGAACGCTACGAAGTTCGTTGGCCCGCTGGGCGGAGAGGTAGTTGCGCAGTACTTCGACGTTGGCCAGTCGCGTTCGGTGCCGTGGGAGCGGCGGGATGCGGGTGCGCAGTTGTTGGCCGCGCTCAAGGATCCGCGGCGAGAGTGGACCGGTGTTGTGGTCGGCGAGGGCACGCGCTGCTGGTTCGGGAATCAGTTCTCGCTGATTGCTCCGCGATTCGCGGCGTACGGGGTTGACCTGTGGGTTCCGGAACTCGGTGGGAAGTTCGACGCACGCAACCCGTCGCACAAGATGCTGATGAGCGTCCTCGGTGGGATGAGCGAATCGGAACGTCAGCACGTTCAGGCGCGGGTCCGGTCGGCGATGGACGCGCAGGTGATCAACGAAGGGCGGCATCAGGGCGGCCGGGCACCGTATGGGTATCGAGTGGTGGACGGCGGTCCGCATCCGAATCCGCGGAAGGCTGCTGAGGGGTTCCGGCTGCGGGTGCTGGAAATCGATGAGCCTGCGGCGGATGTGGTGCGCCGGATGTTCGCCGAGTACTTGGCAGGCGTGGGCGACCGGGTGATCGCGCGGGGGCTGAACCAGGACGGTATTCCGTGCCCGTCGAAAGCGCGGCCGGAGCAGAACCGGCACCGTCCGGGGGATGGCTGGCAGGGCTCGACTGTCCGGGCGATCCTGGAGAATCCCAGGTACACGGGTTATGCGGTCTTCGGGCGGTGGACGAAGCACGAGCGTCTGCTGAATCCGGACGACGTGAGCGCTGGTTACGTCGTCCGGTTCCGGAAGTCGGATCCGGGAACGGTGGTCCGGTCTCGGCGGCAGTCTCATCCGGAGATCGTGTCGGTCGAGACGTTCGCGCAGGCGCAGTTGCTGCGGCGGTCGCGCGGTGCTGGCGGGATGCGCGGTATCGCGAAGCTGGAGCGGGACCGCCCCACGTCGAAGAACATCTACCTGCTGAAAGGCCTGATCCGCTGCGAGATCTGCGGACGGAAGATGCAGGGTGCACCGATCCGGAAGGCGGTCTACTACCGGTGCATGGCCAGGACGTTGGCGCCTGGATCGCCCGCACTGGAGAGCCATCCGAAGACGGTCAATCTGCGGGAGGACGTCGTGATGCCCGCGCTGAACGGCTGGCTCTCTCAGGTGTTCGACCCGGCGAACCGGGACGACACGGTCGCCGCACTGGTGGCTTCGCAGGGCGGGACGCACTCGACCGGCAGAGAGGCGGTTGAGAAGCGGCTGGCTGATGCGGAGTCGCGGTTGCGCCGACATCAGGCGGCGATCGAAGCAGGCGTGGATCCGGCTGCGGTGGTCGAGGCGATCAACACGGCGCAGGCAGAACGGGAGGCGGCGCGCGCGGAGTTGCAGCACTTGCCGAAGGCGACCGTGATCGAGGCGGCGGAGGTGTACGCGCGGCTGGACTCGATGGATGATGTGGCCCGGGCGCTGAACTCGCGGACGCCGGAGCGGATTACGCGGGTCTACCAGGACCTTGGCGTGCAACTCCGCTATGACAATGAAGAAGAGGCGGTCGTAGTGACCGCCTCTCCCCGTGTGTCTAACGTGTGTGTCCGAGGGGGGACTTGAACCCCCACGTCCGTTAAGGACACTAGCACCTCAAGCTAGCGCGTCTGCCATTCCGCCACTCGGACTTGCTGATAAAGAGAGTATACGACGGTCTGGCACGCCTTTTCAGGGGGGTGTGGAATCCGGTCGAAGGCTCGCATGAGATGATCACATGTTCTCGACATTTTAACCCCTGGTGGAATATCCGCAGGTCATCGGCATGCGGACCGGGCGTCAAGGCGTGGCTCCCATGGCCAGGGCCGAGCATGATGCTGATCTTGCCAGGCGAACGGGACGGGCCTGTGTGCCCTGGCTGGGACCTGTTGCTGAGGCCGTCCTGGAAATCAGGCTGCCAGGAGTCAGGCGCCGATCATCGTCACCACCCCGGACACCACGATCAGCCCCACGATCGCCCGGTCGAACACCAGACGCGGAACCCGGCCGACGAGGCGGCCGCCGAGGATGTTGCCTGCCAACGCGGCCAGGACGAGGATCGGCAGCCGGCTGCTCAGGTCCGTGGTGTCGAGCTGGCCCGCGGTGATCAGGAGGAGCAGGGACAGGCAGTTGGTCACCACGAAGTAGCCCGCGAGGTCGCCCACGAACGTTCGGGGCGGGACTTTTGCCGAGGCGAGCAGGACGGCCGGGGGTGCGCCGTTGAGGGAAGTTGTTGTGGAGAGGTAGCCGCCGAGCAGGCCGGCGATTGTTTGTCTTGCCGGGGTCGCTGGACGGGCTTCGCGACTGGGGCGGAGGAGCAGGCGGAGGCCGGAGAGTACGACCACGGTGCCTGCCAGGATGCGGAGTGCGTGCGGCGGGAGCAGGTGCAGGGTGAGGGCGCCGGCGGCGGCGCCGGGGAGGCTTGCGGCGCCTAGGACGGCTACGCGGCGCCAGGCGATGTGGGCTCGTTCGCGGTGGAGCACGGCGAGTCTGGTGATCATGGTGGTGATCAGGTTGATCACCACCACTTGCGGCAGCGGGAACCCGATCAGCAGAAGCAAAGGCGTGCCGACCAAGGAAGCGCCGAAGCCGGTCAGGCCGCCGATGAAGCCTGCGAAAGCGACCGCTAGTGCGCCGAGGACCATGGGACCGCCTGTCTGGGGGGAGAGCGTCATGTGACCACTGCTTGGCCCACTAAGGCGAGCGAAAGCACGGCGAGGATCCCCAGCACGATCCGGCGGGCATCGCCGCGGGCGTGGCGGTACAGCCAGGTTCCGGCGGCGATTCCGGCCAGGGCCAGGGGGAGGAAGAGGGCGGTTTGCAGGAGGACGTCGCTGGTGAGCAGGCCGCCGGTGCCGGCGGTGGCGACTGTCATCGTGTCTGCGGCCAGGAAGAAGACGACTAGGCTCGCGCGGTTGACCGCCATCGGCAGCGGGGACGCGAGGTACATCAGGACGACTGGCGGGCCGCCCATGCCGCAGGCACCGTTCAGGATGCCGAAGGCGGTGCCCATGCTCGCGCACGCGCTGCGGCCGGGCAGGCGGTGGGTGCGGCGGCTGAAAGCCAGGGCTAAGGCGGAGATTCCGACAACCAGGCCGACGGTCAGTCTTGTCGCGCGTTCGGGTAGCGCTGCGAGGAACCAGATGCCGATGGGGAGGCCGAGGAGCGCACCGGCCAGGAGCCAGCGTACGGACGGGCGGTGGGCGTCGGGCCGGGACTGGGGCAGCAGGGTCACGCTCGAGGCGATTTCGAGCAGGAGGGTGCTGGGGACGACGGCGGGAGGCGGCAGGACCAGGCAGAGGCAGCTCACCCACACCAGGGACGCGCCGAAACCGGAGTAGCCGCGGATCAGGCCTCCGGCGAACAACGCCGCGACGGCGAACGCCATCGCGGCCGGGGGCAGTTGCCAGAAGGTCATCGGCGGGCGGGGGGAGCGGGGACCCTGGACGGGTGCGGCATCGGACCTCCACGGCGCGGGCGGATCGCTCCACTGTGCGGTACGTCTGGCCGGGGCGGTAGGTCCAGAATCGCGGCATCGCGGGGTGCCAGCGGGGCGGTCCAGCCGGGCGGAGCTGCCGAGGATCGGCAGGTCGAAAGCCCGGCTGGACCGAAACAGGACTGAGCGGTCAGGAAGAGGCGACTCCGGCCTCGCCCCGCGAAGAGTCCGTCTCCGCGGCGACCGCGGGCGCGGGGCGGCGCTTCCGGAACTGGTACGCGATCAGGATCAGCGTCAGGGTCACCGCGCTGAGCCAGAACTGCGAACGGGTCGTCGGGAGGAAAGCCATGGCCAGGATGACTGCCGCCATCAGGGCGATGGTGGCGTAGCTGAGCCACGGGAACAGCCACATCTTCAGGCCTAGCGCGCCGGGGTCGGTGTTCTGCAGGCGCTTGCGCAGGCGGACCTGGGCGAGGGCGATGGCGAGGTACACGAAGAGTGCGACCGCACCGTAGGAGTTCACCAGGAACTGGAAGATCAGGTTCGGCGAGGTGTAGGCCGCGATGACGGAGACGTACCCGATGACGGTCCCGGCGATGATGGCTCGGCGGGGGACGCCGCTGCGGGACAGCTTCGTGAACATCTTCGGGGCGTCGCCGTTGCGGGTCAGGGCGAACAGCATCCGCGAGGACGTGTACAGCGCCGAGTTCAGGCAGGAAAGCACCGCGGTCAGAACGATCGCGTTCATGATCGTCGCCACGGCGGGGATGCCCAGGACGTCCAGGACCGCGGCGTACGGGCTGACTGCGGTGTCGGGAGCGTTCCAGGCCTTCACCGCAACGACCACGAAGACCGAGCCGACGTAGAACAGGACCACGCGGAACACGATGGAGCGCATGGCCTTGGCGATCGCGCGGCGCGGCTCGGCGGATTCGGCGGCGGCGATGGTGACGATCTCGGCGCCGGTGTAGAAGCCGACGCACGGGACGACCGCGGCTAGCACCGCGCCGATGCCCATGGGGGCGAAACCGCCGTGGGAGACCAGGTTGCTGACGCCGCCGTGGGAGCCGGGCCAGACGCCGAACAGGTACAGGGCGCCGACCACCAGGAACACGAGGATCGCGATGACCTTGATCGAGGAGAACCAGTACTCGAACTCGCCGTAAGAACGCGCGGAGACCAGGTTCGTGGCGGTGAGCAGCAGGAGCAATCCCAGGCTGAGCACCCACAGCGGGACGTTCGGCAGCCACAGCTGCAGGATCCGGCCGCCGGCGACCGCTTCCACGGCCACCACGATCACGAAGAAGTACCAGTACATCCAGCCGACCGTGAAGCCGGCCCGGTTGCCCATCGCCTCCCTGGCGTAGACGTAGAACGAGCCGAGCGCGGGCCGCGCGACGGTCATTTCGGCCAGCATCCGCATGATGAGCACGGTGATCAGCCCGGCGATCAGGAACGAGACCACCGCCGCGGGCCCGGCCGACTGGATGACCACGCCGCTTCCGACGAACAGGCCGGCGCCGATCACGCCGCCCAGTGCGATCAGATTCATGTGGCGTTGCTTGAGACCCGGTTTGAGACCGCTCTCGGCGGCTGTTTCCGGTGCAGAACCCACGTCTCCTCCTTCCGGCGGCGCCGGGGGACCTCGATGTCCCCGCGCCGGCCGCCGCCGCGATGTCGCTGAGAGCTGCTGTGTGGTTCCCGTCACCGTAGGAAGGAACAGGTCCCTCCGCGAGAGCCAGATACCACCGATGCTCTGGGACCAGAACGAGCCGGTCCCGGACAGCACGACGGGCGCCGGGTGCCCCGTGTCTTCCGAGGTACCCAGCGCCCGTCCCGGCTATCCGTCAGGGCTGGATCGCCTTCTCCACGTCGGTGAGCATGCCGTCGACGCCGTGCAGGAGCTCGTCCAGCACGTCGGTGTCGGCCACCAGCGGCGGCGAGATCATGAGCATGGTCGCGCCCCGGTCGTCGCCGCGGAGGATGACTCCGGTGCGGCGGAACGACTCCGGCAGGACCTCCCGCAGGACCGTCAGCGACTCCTGGTCGGTCAGCTCGCGGCCGCCGTCGCGGTCGGCCATCAGCTCGATCGCGTAGAAGAAGCCGGTGCCGCGGACGTCCTTGACGCAGCGGTGCGCGTCCTTCAAGGACTCCAGAGCGGCGTGCAGCTTCGGGCCCTCGGAGAGGACGTGCTCGGGCACCTTCTCGTCGCGCATCGCGCTGATGTTGGCGACCGCGATGGCCGTCGAGACCGGGTGGCCGCCCCAGGTCGCGCCGTGGGTGAACACGCCGCCCTTCGGGGAGTCGTACAGCTCGGTCACCAGCCGCTCGCGCACGATCACGCCGCCGAGCGGGGCGTAGCCCGAGGTGGAGCCCTTGGCGAAGGTGATCAGGTCCGGTACCACGCCGGTCAGGCCGTGGCCGAAGAAGTGGCCGAGGCGGCCGAACGAGCAGATGACCTCGTCGGACACCAGCAGGATGCCGTACTTGTCGCACAGCGCCCGCAGCGCCGGCCAGTAGCCCTCCGGCGGGACCAGCGCGCCCCGGCCGTTCTGGACCGGCTCGGCGAAGACCGCGGCGACCGTCTCCGGACCTTCTTCGAGGATGACCGCCTCGATCGCGCGGACGCAGTCCAGCTGGTCGGCCGGGCCGCAGTCGCCGGTGAAGCCGAGGGTGTTCGGGACGTGCCGGATGCCCGGCAGCAGCGGGCCGAACGGCTCCTTGATCTTCGGCAGGCCGGTCACCGACAGCGCGCCCATGGTCGTGCCGTGGTAGGCCATTTCGCGGCTGATGATCTTCGTCCGCTCCGGAGCGCCCTGGCTGCGGTGGTACTGCCGGACGAACTTCAGCGCGGTCTCGACCGCCTCCGAACCGGAGTTGACGAAGAACGTGGTGCCGAGGTCGCCGGGGGCGAGGTCGGCGATGATCCGGGCGGCTTCGATCGACGGCGGGTGCGCCGAGCCCCAGTTGCTGGCGTAGGCGAGGGTGCCGACCTGCTCGGCCGCGGCCTTGGCGATGTCCGCGCGGCCGTGGCCCATGTTGACGCAGAACAGCCCCGCGAGGCCGTCGAGGTGACGGCGGCCCTCGGTGTCGATCAGGTAGCTGCCTTCGCCGCGGACGAACACCGGGAATTCGCTTTGCCAGGTGTCCTTGCGCGTGAAGTGCGGCCCGAGGTGTCGGCGGGCAGTGGCCCGCAGCTCCGTGACGTTCACCTGGCGACCTCCTGTGTGTGCGAGAACGGGAATGTGTCGACGATCGCAATCTTTCTGGTCCACGCCCAGAGCCAGAAAGAGGCCGATCACCGGTGCCAGATCCGGCGGCGGGCATGAAAAAGCCCGGCCGGGCGTGAAGGCTCGGCCGGGCAGGGGGGTCGTGAGTGTTCATCGCGGTCAGAACCGCGATGAACACTCACGAGGCGCTTACACGTAGTCCTGGTACTTCTCCAGGAACCGCACCGGCTTCGACAGCGCGTCGCGGCGGAACGGGTCGCCCAGCTCGCGGGTGCACATGATCTCGATGACCGTCGTGCGGCCCTCGTTCATCTGCGCGTCCACGGCCTTCCGCAGCGCCGGGCCGACGTCCTCGAGCTTGTCCACGACGACGCCGTCCGCGCCCATCGCCTGCGCGATCCCGGCGAAGCTCTCGCTTTCCAGTTCTCCCGCGACGAACCGGCGGTCGTAGAAGTCGACCTGGTTCTTCTTTTCCGCGCCCCACTGGCGGTTGTGGAACACGACGGCGGTGACCGGGATGTCGTGCCGCACCGCGGTCATGATCTCGCCCATGCTCATGCCCCACGCGCCGTCGCCGGCGTACGCGACGGCCGGCCGGTCCATCGCGGCGGCCTTGGCGCCGATGATGGTCGGCAGCGCGTAACCGCAGTTGCCGAAGGACATCGGAGCGAAGAACGACCGCGGCTCCTCGAAGCGCAGGTAGCTGTGCGCCACGGAGTTGATGTTGCCGATGTCGGTGGAGACCATCACCCGCGGCGGCATGGCCTTCTCCAGTTCGCGCAGGACCTGGCGCGGGTGCAGCCAGTTGCCCTCCTCCTGCTCCTGCTGGGCGATCATGTCGAGGGAGTAGGGGTCCTTTTCGTGGGTCCACGCGGAGAGTTCTTCCTCCCACGCGTCCTTTTCCGCCTTGGTGCGGTCGGCGCGCTCGCCGCGGGTGGCGTCGCAGGCGAGGGTGCGGTCCGCGAGGCGTTCAGTCAGCGCGGCGGCGGCGGCCTTCGCGTCGCCGCAGATGCCGACGGTGATCTTCTTGACCAGGCCGAGCATCTTGTGGTCCGCGTCGATCTGGATGATCTTCGCGTTCTTGGGCCAGTAGTCCATGCCGTGCTGCGGCAGGGTGCCGAACGGGCCGAGCCGGGTGCCGAGCGCGATCACCACGTCCGCCTGCGAGATGAGCTTCATCGCGGCCTTGGAGCCCTGGTAGCCGAGCGGGCCGCACCACTGCGGGTGGCTCGCCGGGAAGCTGTCGTTGTGCTGGTAGCTGTTGACGACCGGCGCGCCGAGGCGTTCGGCGAGCGCCTTGGCCTCCTCGACGCCGTCGGACATGACGACCCCGCCGCCGGAGATGATCACCGGGAATTCCGCGCTGGCCAGCAGTTCCGCGGCCTGGGCGAGGCTCTTCTCGCCGCCGGGGCCGCGGTCGAGCCGCTGCGGCTCGGGGATCTCGGTCTCGATCTCGCCGTAGAAGAAGTCGCGCGGGATGTTCAGCTGGGTCGGGCCGAGTTCCGCGTGCGCCCGGTCGAAGGCCCGCGCGGTGTACTCGGCCATCCGCTTCGGGTTGTTGACGTGCGCCTGGTACTTGGTGAACTCCTGGAACATCGGCAGCTGGTTGGCCTCCTGGAAGCCGCCCAGCCCGGTGCCCATGGTGCCCGCCTCGGGCGTGATCATCACGACCGGGCTGTGCGCCCAGAACGCCGCCGCGATCGCGGTGACGCAGTTGCTGATGCCGGGCCCGTTCTGCCCGATGACGACGCCGTGGCGCCCGCTGACCCGGGCGTAGCCGTCGGCCATGTGCGCGGCGCCCTGCTCGTGCACGACCGGCACGAGCCGGATGCCCGCCGGCGCGAAGATGTCCATCGCGTCCATGAACGCCGAGCCCATGATGCCGAAGATGTCGGTGACGCCGTTGGCCACCATCGTCTCGACGAAGGCCTCCGACGGGGTCATCTTCGCCGTCCCGCTGACGACGGTGCGGCCGTCGCCCGTCTTCCTCTCCGCCATGGTTGAACTCCTTCGACGCTGAAAGTCTTGGTTTTCGGTACGTGAGGTTCGTAAAAGCTGAACACGACGGACGATAGGACGCCACGCGCGGGAGGTCAACCGGCAGTTGATGGAAAACGAGACAGGATGTGCTACTTTTCGGAACGTGAGTGAGTTGCGGAAGACCAGCGCCGTGGAACTCGTGCGCGAGCCGGACGGCGCGGGACTCGACGGAGACACCCCGACCATGCGGCTGTTCTCGCTGCTCGAGCTGATCGCGGCGAAGGACCAGCTGGTGACGCTGCAGAGCCTGGTCGAGGAGACTGGCCTGCCGAAGCCGACGCTGCACCGGATGCTGCAGCAGCTGGAAGGCGCGGGCCTGCTCGTGCGCCAGGCCGACGGACGGCATTACGGCACCGGCGACCGGCTCCGTCGCCTCGCGGAGAACCTGCTGCTCAACGCGACGCACCACGGCGCGCGGCGCGCGGTGCTCAACCACCTGGTCGACGAGCTGGGGGAGAGCTGCAACATCACCGCGCTGTCCGGCAGCGAGATCGTCTACCTCGACCGCGTCGAAACGCCCGAGCCGCTGCGGTTCTACCTGCGGCCGGGTTCGCGCGTGCCGATCCACTGCTCGGCCAGCGGCAAGATCATCCTGTCCCAGATGAGCCCGGCGCAGCGGCGCAAGCTGCTCGCGCACGCGCCGCTCAAGCAGTACACCGCCAAGACGGTCACCGATCTCGACGCGCTGGAGGAGGAGTTCGCCCGCATCCGGCGGGACGGATTCGCCTTGGACGACGAGGAATTCCTGCCCGGGCTCGTGTGCGTGGCGGTGCTGGTGCCCAGCCGCACCGGCCGGTCCAACCTGGCGGTGGCGGTGCAGGCGCCGGTCATGCGGCTCACCGCCGACAAGGCTTTGCAGGCGCTTCCCGCGTTGCAGCGGGCCGCCGAAGCGATCAAGGAGGTCGAGGCCGAGGGGTCGGCCGACGACGCCGACAGCATCCCGTCCTGACGGAGGTCTCCCGATGAACCCGTTGTCCAGCAACGGTCCCGACGCCCGGATCGCCGTGCGCGACGCGTTCGGCATCGACTCGTCCATGACAGTCCCGTGCTTTTCCGAAGCCGACGAGCACGTTCCCGAGATCGATCCGGCCTACCGGTTCAACCCGGACGTGACGCTCGCGTTGCTGGCCGGGTTCGCGCACAACCGGCGCGTGCTCGTGCAGGGCCTGCACGGCACCGGCAAGTCCACGCACGTCGAACAGGTCGCGGCGCGGCTGAACTGGCCGTGCCTGCGGGTGAACCTCGACGGCCACATCAGCCGGCTCGATCTCGTCGGCAAGGACGCGGTGGTGCTGCGCGAAGGCAAGCAGGTCACCGAATTCCGCGAGGGAATCCTGCCGTGGTCGCTGCGGCGGCCGACGGCGCTGATCCTCGACGAGTACGACGCGGGACGGCCGGACGTCATGTTCGTCATCCAGCGGCTGCTCGAACGGGACGGCAAATTCACCCTGATCGACAGCAACACCGTGCTGCGCCCGCATCCGGGGTTCCGGCTGTTCGCCACGGCCAACACCGTGGGGCTGGGCAATCTCAACGGGCTCTACCACGGGGTTCAGCGGCTCAACCACGCGCAGATCGACCGGTGGAACATCGTCGCCGCGCTCGATTACCTGGCGCCGGAAGAGGAAACCGCGATCGTGCGGGCGCGCGTGCCGGGGCTGTCCGGGCAGTTCGTCGAGGCGATGGTGGCGGTGGCCGGGCTGACCCGCGAGGGGTTCCGGGCCGGTGACCTGTCCGCGCTGATGTCGCCGCGCACGGTCATCACGTGGGCGGAGAACTGCGAGATCTTCGGCGATCCGGCGCTCGCGTTCCGGCTGACCTTCCTCAACAAATGCGACGAGGCCGAACGCCCGGTCGTCGCCGAGTACTTCCAGCGCTGCTTCGACCTGGAGCTGGCCGCGGCGTGAGCACGCCCGAGACCCGGCGGCGCCAGCAGGTCGAGGAGCTGTCCGCGGCGGCGATCCGGGCGGTCAGCGGGGCGCCGGACGTGCATTTCCGCGGCGGGCGCTTGCATCGCGGCACCCGTCCGGTGCCGATGCCCGCGCCGCATTTGCTTGCCGACGACGAGGATCTGCAGTCCTTCCGCGGCGCGGCGGACGGGATGGCGTTGCACCTGAGCGGGTCGGACCGGGAGCTGCACAAGCGGTTGCGGCCCGACGGCGGTGTCGAGCGGCTGCTGTTCGAGCTGCTGGAGCAGTTCCGGGTGGAGTCGTTGGTTCCGGCCGGTTTTCCCGGGGTGGCAGCGAATCTGCGGCGGCGGCATGAACGCTGGTCGCTGTCGGCGCACCACAATGGACTGACTGAGACGGCGCGCGGCGTGCTGCTTTACACCGTCGCGCAGGTCGCTCGGGCGCGGATCACCGGCGAGCCGGTCGTGGAAGAGACCGAGGATCTGATCGAGGCGACCCGGGCGGCGATCGCGCCGATGCTCGGTGCGCAGTTGGCCGGGCTTCGGCGGAACCGGGCTGATCAGGCGGCGTTTGCCGAGCACGCGCGGGCGCTGGCTGAAGCGGTCGCTGCGTTGCTGGAGCCGGAGAATTCTGAAGAGGATGAGGACGAAGCGGAAGCTGCGGCGTACGCGTTGCTGCTGGATTTCGACGACGAAACCGGCAGCGAGGAAGGCGGTAGCGCGGGCCTCGGCGACCACAAAGGACCGGTGGCAGCCGGGCAGTATCGGGTTTTCACCACCGCTTATGACCGCGAGGATCGGACGGGGCCGTTGGTGCGGCCGGAATTGCTGCGGGAGCTACGCGAACGGCTTGACGCTCGGGTTGCGAAGCAGGGCGTCAACGTGGCTCGGCTCGCGCGGGAACTCACAGCTGTGCTCGCTGAGCCGGAACGGTCCGGATGGGACGGTGCGCAGGAAGAAGGCCAGATCGACGGCCGGGCGCTCGCGCGGTTGATCGCGACGCCCGCGGACCATCGGGTGTTCCGCGTAGAGCGGACCGAACCGGTCGCCGACGTGCTGGTCACGTTCCTGATCGACTGCTCGGGATCGATGAAGGCGCACCGGGAAACCGTTGCGGTGCTGGTCGATCTGTTCGCTCGCGCGCTGGATCTCGCCGGCGCGAGTTGCGAAATCCTCGGCTTCACGACCGGCGCCTGGCACGGCGGCCGGGCGCGGCGGGACTGGATGCGCGCCGGGCGGCCGAAGCAGCCGGGGCGGCTCAACGAGCGTCGGCACCTGGTGTTCAAGGAGGCGGCGACACCGTGGCGGCGCGCGCGGCGGGATATCGCGGCGTTGCTGAAAGCCGATCTGTTCCGTGAGGGCATCGACGGCGAGGCGTTGGCGTGGGCGGCTGGTCGGGCGCGGGCGTGCGATGCGCGGCGGCGGCTGGTTTTCGTGCTGTCGGACGGGAGCCCGATGGACGGCGCGACCGTGCTGGCCAATGAGGAGCGGTATCTCGACCGGCATTTGGTGCAGGTGGCGGACGGGCTGGAGCGGAGCGAGACGGAGGTGTACGGCATCGGGGTCGGGCTTGATCTCAGTGCGTATTACCGCCGCAGCTTGGCGCTGGACGCCGCGGAAGGCACGGGGTTCCGTGCCTTCCGCGAGATCCTCGACCTGATCGCCCGTCGCTAACCTGCTGGTTGTGCGACCGGCGAAACCGCCGCTGGTTCGTTGCGCTCCAAGGCGATCGGCGAACGCCGCTTCCCGGGAGCGAGCAGGCTCCAGCCGAAGACGATCACCAGGTTCGCGCCCATCGACACCAGACCGGTGTTGAGGCCGCCGAGCGTCACGCCGGTGGCGTACAGGACGACCGCGGTCACCACGCCGACCACCATCCCGGTCGCGATCGCGGCCGTGCGGACCCGCCGCGCGAACAGGATCGCCAGCCAGCCCGGCACGACTTGGGCGAGCAGGTTGTAGGTCAGGTTCAGCACGGTGAGCATCAGCGTCGAGGCGGTCAGCGTGAGCACGGCGGCGAGCACCAGGAACACCGCTACCGCCACGACCGTCCAGCGCCGTTGCGCGGCGGGGCGGACGTTCGGGGCGAGGTTGCGGCTGACCATGCCGCCGATCGCCAAGGCCGTTGCCGACAGCACTAGGACGCCGGACAGCGCGGCGCCGGCGGCCACGAGGCCCAGAACCGGTTCCGGGAGAAGGCCTTTCGCGGTCACCATGAAGACCGTGTTCGGGTTCTTCAGCCCGGGGTGCTGCTTGAGCCCGTAGTAAGCGGCGAAGACGAGGAACGGGTAGATCAGCATGTACAGCGGCATCCACACCGTCGAACTCTTCACCGCCCGCTCCGAACGCGCCGGGAACACGTACGCGCCGCCGAAGCCGAGGTAGAAGACCACGCTCTGGAACAGGATCGTGGTCATCGCGAACCACAGGTCCTGGCCGCCCATCGTGGTCTGCGCCCTGGCCAGCGCCTCGGGCCCGGTGACCCCGGACGTCCCGCCGGCGACGAGCACCGCGGCGAGGCCGACGAGCACCACTCCGAGCAGCATGAACGCGTCCTTGAGGATCGACACGAACGCGGGGGAGCGGATGCCGGACACGGCGATGTAGGCGAACGCGATGACCCCGGCCAGCAGCACGCACTGCACCGGGGTCAGTTTCAGCCCGAGGTTGCTCAGCACCACTTGCAGGCCGATGAACTGGTACTGGCCCCACGGCACGAGCGCGATCAGCATCGTCACGCACGTGATCAGCTCCAGCGTCCGGCTGCTGTAGTGGCGGCCGAAGACGTCCGGGACGGTCATCGCGTCGTGTTTGCGCGCCGCGCGCCAGACCAGCGGGGCGAGGAAGTAGCCCAGCGAATAGGCGAGCAGGATGTAGCCGAGGAACCAGATCCCGTAACTCGCGCCGTGGGCGTAGATCCCGCTCGGGAAGCCGATCATCGTGCCGATGCTGTACACCTCGCCGACGGCGAGGAAGTACAGCAGCCACGGCGGGAACGAGCGGCCGCCGACCAGGAACTCGGAGATCCCGCCGCCGCGCGACGAGCGGCCCGCCCACAGCGCCAGCAGGATCGAAAGCCCCATGACGACGGCGACAATGAGAATCAGCATTTACTGGTCCTCCTTCGCTGCCGGCGTGTCCGCCGGGTAGTGCTTGCGGTCGAAGAACCGCCAGCTGATCCACAGGCACAACGTGGTCAGCGGGAAGCAGAGGAACATCCAGAAGAACACCAGCGGGAACCCGGCCACTGTCGCGGGCGAGCCCGCCACCAGCGGGATTCCGCCGAGGATCGCGATCGCGGGGATGCCGAGCCCGATGCACAGGCTCGGCCGGCTGCGGATCATCGGACGCCTCCCGCCGGGGCCGGATCGCGTTGCCAGACCAGCTGTCCGCCGATCACCGTGGCGTCGACGGTCAGGTCCCGGATCCGGCTTGGGTCCACTGTGGTCGGATCCTCGGACAGCACGATGAGATCCGCGAGCTTCCCGACTTCGAGGCTGCCCTTGCTCTCTTCCTCGCCGGCCAGATAGGCCGCGTCGATGGTGTACCCGCGCAAGGCGGCTTCGACGTCGATCGCTTGTTCCGGGCCGAGAAGCTGGCCGCTGCTGGTTTGGCGGGCGACGGCGCACCAGATGCCTTCCAGCGGCGGCACCGGCGTGACCGGCGTGTCGGAGTGGAGTCCGAAGTGGATTCCGCGGGAGCGGGCCGACGCGAGCGGGCTGATCCGGCGGGCGCGTTCCGGGCCCAGGAAGACGTCCCGGTGCCGGTCGCCCCAGTAGTAGACGTGCTTGATGAAGAACGACGCGGCGATGCCGTTTTCGGCCATCCGGTCGAGCTGGTCCTCGCGGGCGGTCTGGCAGTGCTCGATGCGGTGGCGGCGGCCGGTGCCTTCGGGCGCGCCGAGGCGGGCGTAGCCGTCGATGATGGCGTCGATCGCCGCGTCGCCGTTGCCGTGCACGGCGACCTGCCAGCCCGCGGCGTCGAGCGCGGCGATGCGGCGGGACAGGTCCTCCGGTTCGAGCAGCATCATGCCGTGTTCGCCGGGGTCGCAGGTGTAGCCCTCGGCGAGACAGCCGGTGCGGCCCTGGATCGAGCCGTCCGCGACGATCTTGATGCCGTTCATGGTGAATCCGTCCGGATTGGACGGATCGGGCGCTTCCGGGGCGCCCTCGGCGAGGCCGGGCAGGAGGGTGTGGAACAGGTAGCCGTGGATGCGGGTGCGCAGCTTCCCGGCGCGGGTCAGCATCCGGTACGCGGCGAGTTCCTGTTCGCCGCCGATCAGGCCGATTCCGGTGTCGTGCACCGAAGTGACGCCGTTGCGCAGGTACTCGGCGTCGGCGAGCTGGAGTGCCGCGGCCAGCTCGTCGGGGCCCTGCGCGGGCATCGCGGAGTTGACCAGGAACGCCGCGGTCTCGATGAGGAGGCCGGTCGGTTCCCCGCGTTCGTCGCGGGCGATGGCGCCGCCGGGCGGGTCGGGCGTGGCCGCGGTGATGCCGACGGCTCGCAGCGCGGCGGAATTCGCCACGCTGAAGTGGCCGGTCACGTGCGTGAGCAGGACCGGGTTTCGCGGTGAAGCGGGATCCAGGTCGTGCCGGGTCGGATGGCGGTTGTCGGCGAGAAGCGTGTCGTCGTAACGGAAACCCTTGATCCATTCGCCGGGCCCGAAGTCGCGCGCCGCCTGCCGGACGCGGTCGGCGATGTCGCTGATCCGGTCGTTCGGCGGGCTTCCGGCGTCGACCGGGGCGGCGAGCGCCATCCCGAAGAACGACGGATGGTTGTGCGACTCCACGAAACCCGGGACGACCGTGCGTCCCGCCAGGTCGAGCACTGTCGTTTCGGGACCGGCGAGGGCGGCGATCGAGCGGTCGTCGCCGACCTCGGTGATCCGGCCGTCGCGGGCGGCGAGCGCGGACGCCCGCGTCCCGCCCCGGTCGAGAGTCAGCACCGTGCCCCCGAGCACTACCAGGTCAGGGGCCGGACGAGCGGATGCCGCGGGTTCGCCCACGATGGGACCTCCTTGTCCACGTGTCCTGCCCCCACGACAGTGCCGGGGGAGCTGGCCCGCGAACAGGTCCAGAAAGCGACGCGCGCGTGGTGCCAGAAGCGGCCTCGCGCTAGACGATGTCGAGCAGCGAGACCTCGCCCTCGCTGCCGACGATGCCGAGCGGCTTGCTGGTCGCGTCGTCGACGATCGCGGCGAGGTGCTCGGCGATGTCCTCCGGGGTGGTGTCCGGATTGGTGTAGCCCTCGTTCATCGTGAGCGCGATGCGCTGCATGTGGCCGCCCTGCGTCAGGATGGTCTCGCCGGTCACCGCGCAGTCTTCGTGCGCGAAATAGGCGACCAGCTGCGAAGCCATCGACGGCGTCATCTTCTCTTTCAGCGTCTCCTTGAGCGAGTCGGGGATGTCGGCTTCCTCGGCCAAGCGGGTGTAGGCCGTCGGCGCGATCGCGTTCACGCGGATGCCCGCCTCCTTGCCTTCCAGGGCGAGGCACCGGGTGAACCCGAAGACCGCGGCCTTGGAGGTGACGTAGGGGGTCTGGCCTTCCCAGCCGACGATGGTCGGCGACGACGTGTTGACGATGCGGCCGGACCCGCTGGCGGCCAGGTGCGGCCACGCGGCGGCGGCGATCGCGGCGGTGCCGAAGAAGTTGACCTCCATCTGGCGCCGGATCTGGTGCACGGCGCCGGCCGAGCCGATGGGGGCGGGCACGTTGATGCCGGCGTTGTTCACGACGATGTCGAGCTTCCCGAACGCGTCGATCGCGGCCCGCACCACGGCTTCGGCGTCGGCGGCGACGTCGTCGTGGTTGGCCGCGGCCGTCCCGCCCGCTGCCGTGATCTCGGCGACTACTTCGTCCGCCGGGCTCGGGCTGGAGCCGGAGCCGGTCGGGTCGCCGCCGAGGTCGTTGACCAGCACCGCCGCGCCGCGCGCCGCGAGGAGCAGGGCGTGCGAACGCCCCAGGCCGCGTCCGCCGCCGGTCACCAGCGCCACTTTGCCGTCGAAACGCAGCATCTCGGATTCTCCTCGTCGTCTCCGGGGCCTCTTCGGATCGGCTGCCGACGGCGTCCCTTGTTACGCAAAATATGTTATATATTTTAGGGAGTTGTCAAGGAGCGAGTCGCGGCGCGGGCCGGGTTCAGCTGTCGAGCAGTTCCCGGCAGAGGTCGCCGAGCAGCCGGATCCCCGGGTCGATCACCGGCGGCGGGGTGGCGGAGAAGCCGATGCGGAAGTGGTTGCGCGGCGGGTCGTCGCCGAGGAAGAAGATGTCGCCGGGTTCGATGAGGATGCCCAGTTCCTCCGCGCGCTCCACCAGGACGCGGCAGTCCAGTCCGGACGGGCCGGTCATCCACAGGCTGACGCCGCCGGGCGGGTACGGGCCCTGCGCCCACGGCAGGTATTCGGCGACCGCGGCGGTGGTGGCGGTCCACTTGCGCATCAGCTTCGTGCGGTAGCGGCGCAGCGAGCGGTGGTACTCGCCGCTTTCGATGAGCAGCGCCAGCGCCCGTTGCAGCTGGCCGGGCGGGTGGCGCAGGACGTATCGGCGGGCCTCGCGCAGCGCGCGCACCAGCTCGCGCGGTCCGACCAGGTAGCCGAGGCGCAGGCCGGGGGAGAGGAATTTGGAGAAGGTGCCGAGGTAGACGGCGTCGCCGGTGCTGTCGAGCGCCTTCAACGCCGGGGTGGGGCTGCCCTGGTAGCGGAATTCGCTGTCGTAGTCGTCCTCGACCACCACGGTGCCGGAGGCCGCGGCTTGGGCGAGCAGCTGGCGGCGCCGGCCGATGCTGAGGGTCGCGTTGGTCGGGTGCTGGTGGCTCGGGGTGAGGTAGAGGAGGTCGACTCCGTCGAGCGATTCGGGCGGTCGCAGGCCGCGGGAGTCGACGTCGATCCCGGTCACGCGGGCGCCGGTGCGGAGGAAGATGTGCCGCGCGTCGAGGTAGCCGGGGTTTTCGATGGCCACGACCTGGTCCGGCCCGAGCAGCACGCGGCCGAGCAGGTCGAGGCCCTGCTGCGAGCCGACGGTGATCAGCACCTCCTCGGGGTCCGCCTCGATGCCGCGGGTGGTCAGCAGCTGGCGGCAGACCATCTCGACCAGCATCGGGTCGTCGGAGCCGACGCTGTCCTGGAGGCTGTGGAAGACGTGCGGGCGGTAGAGGGCGTCGCGGAGGCAGCGCGTCCACGACCGGGCCGGGAACGCGGTGATGTCGACCTGCCCGGCGAGGAACGGATACGGGTAGCTCGCCCAGTCGGTGCGTTTCTCGATGTGGGCGACGCCGGCGTCCGGGAACCGGCGGACGCGGGCCGCCCAGTCGATCCGCGATTCGGTGTCCCGTTCCTCCACCGCGCAGTGCGGGCGCATCTCGCCGTTGACGAACAGCCCGCTGCGCTCGCGGCTTTCCACGTAGCCCTCGGCGACCAGCTCCTGGTAGGCGAGATTGATCGTGTTCCGGGAGACGCCCAGTTCGACGGCCAGTTCCCGCGAGCTGGGCAGCCGGCGGGCCGGATCGAACGTGCCGATGGCGATGCCGTGCTCGATCGCCCGCCGGACCTGGCGGTACAGCGGTTCGTCCGACGAGCGGTCGATCTCGATCAGCGTGCGTGGCAAGTGCGGTCTCCAAGCGGCCGGCGTGCAGCGGGGTGGGCTGAAACGTAACTCGCGGCGGTCGGTTTTCCCACCCCGCGCCACGCCGGGGAGGCTCAGGCCAGCGCGTCGGCGACGTCGGTGAAGGGCAGGCCGTGCGCCAGGGCGACCGGCTCGTAGGTCAGCGCCCCGGCCACGGTGTTCACTCCGCCGCGGAGCTCGGGCGTGTCCTGCACCGCGGTGCGGAGACCCTTGTTCGCGATCTCCAGCGCGTACGGGAGCGTGACGTTGGTGAGCGCGTGCGTGGAGGTGTGCGGGACCGCGCCCGGCATGTTGGCCACGCAGTAGAACACCGACTCGTGCACCCGGAAGGTCGGGTCGGCGTGGGTCGTCGGACGCGAGTCCTCGAAGCAGCCGCCCTGGTCGATCGAGATGTCCACGAGCACGCTGCCCGGCTTCATCCGGGAGACCGTCTCGTTGGACACCAGGCTCGGGGCCTTCGCGCCGGGCACGAGGACCGCGCCGATCACCAGGTCGGCCTCCAGCACCGCCTGCTCGATGGCGTACGAGTTCGCCGCGGCGGTGCGGATGCGGCCCTGGTACATCCGGTCGGCGGCGCGCAGCTTGTCGACGTTCTTGTCGAACAGCACGACGTCGCCCCAGGTCCCGGCCGCGACGGCGACCGCGTTCATCCCGGCGACGCCCGCGCCCAGCACGACCACGCGGGCCGGCGGCACTCCCGAGACGCCGCCGATCAGCACGCCGCGCCCGCCGTTGACGCGCATCAGCGTCTGTGCGCCGACCTGCGGGGCCAGCCGCCCGGCCACCTCGCTCATCGGGAACAGCAGCGGAAGGGAGCCGTTCGGCAGCTGGACCGTTTCGTAGGCCACCGAGGTCGTGCCCGCGCCGAGCAGGGCCTTGGTGCAGGGCTCGCTCGCGGCGAGGTGCAGGTAGGTGAACAGCAGCTGGTCCGAACGCAGCCGGTGGTACTCCTCGGCGATCGGCTCCTTGACCTTCAGCACCATCTCCGCGGTGCCCCACACGTCGTCCGCGTGGTCGAGCAGCTTCGCGCCGGCGGCCGCGTAGTCCTCGTCGCGGATGGACGAGCCCTCGCCCGCGCCGCGTTCCACGAAGACCTCGTGGCCGGCCGAGGTGAACTCGTGTACTCCGGCAGGCGTCGCCGCCACCCGGTATTCGTGGTTCTTGACCTCGCGAGGCACACCGATCTTCATCGCCTGCTCCCATCTGCCGTGTGTGGTGCGACCGAGAGTGCGGGACGGCTGGCCACCGCGAAAGTGCCAGAAACCGCTCGGTCGACGGGTCCAGTCGCGGGGGCCTTCTGGACCTGTCAACGGGCACTGTTCTGGCTCTGTCGCTTGGGGCCAGAGGTCGGGATCCTGCTCGGGGAGCACTGCCGTCCGCGAGGGAGTTTGCGAGATGACCATGGCCCCTCTGGCCGAGACCTGGCGGGACCGCGTCGGCGACGCCCGCCCGCGGATCGCGCTCGCCGACGGCGCCGACCCGCGCGCCGTCACCGCGGCCGCGCACTTGGCCGACCGCGGCGAGATCGAACCGTTGCTGGTCGGGCCCGCGGCGGAGATCGCTGCTGTTGCGGCAGAGCTGGGTTTTCCGGTGCCGCCTTTCCTCGACACGGCGGATCTGGCCGCTGACGAGGCTGTCCTCGCGCGGCTGGGTTCGGCGTTTCCTGACCGGGTCGAGACGGTCCGCAATGATGCGGTCGCCCTCTCCGCGGCGCTTCTCGCGCTCGGCCGGGTGGATGCGTGCCTGGCCGGCGCGACCCGGCCGACGTCCGATGTCCTCCGGGCCGGCCTGCGGATTGTCGGCCTCGCTCCCGGGGTGCGGACGCTCAGCAGCTGCTTCCTGATGCTGTTGCAGGACGGCCGATCGCTCACTTTCGCCGACTGTGCCGTGGTTCCCGAGCCGGACGCGGACGCGCTGGCCGACATCGCAGTCGGTGCGGCTTCCACGCACCGGGCGCTGACCGGAACTGAGCCCGTTGTCGCGATGCTTTCCTTCAGCACCCAAGGCAGTGCCAAGCATTCCGCGGTGGACAAGGTCCGGCAGGCGACTTCGCTGGTGCGGGAACGGCTGCCCGGTGTGGATGTGGACGGCGAACTGCAATTCGACGCCGCTGTCGTGGACGCGGTCGGGGTGGCCAAGGCGCCGCGGTCGACCGTCGCCGGGCGGGCGAATGTGCTGGTGTTCCCCAATCTCGACGCGGGGAACATCGCTTACAAGATCGCCGAACGACTCGGCGGGGCGACCGCGCTGGGGCCGATCCTGCAAGGCGTCGCGGCGCCGCTGCACGACCTGTCGCGCGGCTGCAGCGCGGCCGACATCGAGACGATGGCCCTGATCAGCGCGGTGCACGCGGTGACCGGGCGGGAAGTGGAGGGGGTCCGATGACGCGCGCGGTGGAATTGGTCGTGCTGGACATGGCGGGCACGACGGTCCGCGACGACGGCGCGGTCGAGGCGGCCTTCTCGGCGGCGCTGGAGGCGGTCGGGGTGCCTGCCGGCTCGCCGGAGCGCGAGGACGTGGATGCTTACGTCCGCGACACCATGGGGCAGTCGAAGATCGAGGTCTTCCGGGCGCTCTTCCCCGCGGACGGGGTGGCGGAGAAGGCGAATCAGGTTTTCGAGACTGCGTTTGCTTCGCAGGCGATCGAGGTCGCCGCGCCGCTTCCCGGTGCGGAGGAAGCGATCGACAAGTTGCGCGCGCAGGGGCGCCGGGTGTGCCTGAGCACGGGATTCTCGGCAGCGACACGGGACGCGCTGCTGGAGCGGCTCGGCTGGACGGATCTGGCGGACCTGGTGGTGTGCCCGGCGGACGCGGGCGGCCGGGGCCGGCCGTTCCCGGACATGGTGCTGACCGCGGTGCTGCGCTTGGGAATCACGGACGTGCGCGCGGTCGCGGTCGCGGGGGACACCGGTTTCGACATGCTGACCGGGCGGAGGGCAGGCGCGTCGGTCGCGGCGGGGGTGCTGACCGGGGCGCATGACGAGGCGACGTTGCGGGCGCACGGCGCCACGCATGTGCTGGGGTCGGTGGCGGAGTTGCCTGCGGTGCTCGAGGAACTCGGCGGCGCGGTTTTCCCGCGCTGTTCGTGAGACCGTACCGGACCGGGGCCGCTCGCGCGGGACGGCCCGGCACGGGTCCGTTGATCAGGAGTCCTGAGAGCCGGAGATCTCGGTCGGCCGCGGGACCGTTCCGTCGTCGATGACCGCGAGCGGCGCCGTTTTCCCGTTGAAGAGGACCGTGACGGGCTTGTCGTCGCCGGTGAGGAGGGTCAGCCGGACGGCCTTTCCCTCGGTCATCGCGGCTTCGAGAGTGGTTTCCACCGAGGCTGCCCGGTCGGCGTCGACCTTCCACATCTGAGTGCCGATCGTGATCCGTTTGCTCGCCATCGCAGTGTCCTTTCGCCGGACAAATGTGCTGTCACTGGGGATCTGACGGACCGCTGTCCGGTGCTTCCGCCACGGCGAGGCCGAAAGTGAAATCCGCCGTCCGGACAGTGTGCTCGGCTTTCGGCCGGGCCGCGCCGAACCGCTCTCCCGGACCGAAAGCCGCGCGGTACAGGCCGATCGCGCCGCCGGTCGCCGCGGTCAGCGCGGCTTCGGCCGCATCGACGATCTCGGCCGCCGATTCCCCCGCGATGCCCGCGAAGTCCGCCTCGGCGCCCCGGTCCGGGGAAACCCACACGGCGACGTCCAGCTGTTCGCGGACTTCGCCTTCGAAGAGCGGGCTTTCGCTGACGGGGAGCCGGGTGCCGTCGACGGTCCCGGCGAACCGGGCCGTGCGGACGCGGTGGCGGAGCTTGCCGTCCGCGCCGGTGGTCAGCACCAGTGTGTCGAGCCGGAAATCCCGGTTGCGGAACGCGCGGTTGTGGTGCACGACCAAGGCGGGCAAGCGCACGGCGATCCGCGCGGGCGGACCGCTTGCCGCACCGAGGAAATCGTGGCCCGGGCGGTCGTCGATCTCGAAAACGGCTTCTTCTGCCCGCGGCGCGGGGACCGGTGCCAGGTCGAAGCCGATGGTCTGCACGGCGAAGCGCATCGGCCGGGTCAGCATCGGCGTGATGATCTCCCGGCCGTCCCGCGCGCCGAGCCGCAGGAGCTGTGCTTCCAAGCGGTTCAGCGCGCCGCTGGTGCGCACGCCTTGCTGTTGCAAGAGCGCCGCCTCCGTGCGTTCCTCGCTGATCAGCACCACGATGCTTTCCTTGCGCGGCAAGACCGGCGGCACCGACGACGGCCAGCTCAGCTCCATGCCGGGCAGCGTCCCGGTGACGTCGTTGCCGCCGAAGACGTACCGTTTGCCGGGGGCGATCGGGACGCCGCTGGGATTCTCCGGGTTCAGGAGCGTGACCTGGGCGGAGACGCCGACGTCCAGCAGCGAGACGTAGACGTATTCGCCTGGGTCGCCGTCGTTGTGCACGGTCACGCACACTGCCTGGCCGGGATGGAGAACCGCGCCGCCGGCAGGCAACGGGCGGGCGACGCCGTCGACGACCTGGGCCAGTTCGACGCGCACCCGGGTGCGCAGAGCCAGGCCCGGGTCTTCCGACAGCCGCAGCACCGCCCGCGCCCGCGCGATTCGCTTGAGGTCGCCCAGCACCTGGTGCGGTGCGGCTTTCGGCTGGTTCAGCGGGCCCGCGGCGTCGTGCAGGGCAACGCCTCCGGAGCCGGTCACGGTCCGCACCGCCGCCGTTTCCCCCTCGGCGGCCAGGCGCAGTGCCGGATCGGCCTGGACGCTCTCCGCCAGCGAACCCGTTCCGGCGTCCAGCGCGACGGGGAGCGGCGGGACCGCGGTCGCGATCACTTCGGCACGGGCCCCCGCGGGAATGTCCCGGCTGGGGTCGGGACCGCGCAGCGGGCCGAAGGCCGCCTGCCCGTCCGTCCACTTGACCACGGTCGTGCCGAGCAGGTCTTCGTCGTTGCGGATCGCGAACTCGTCGCCCTCGCGGTAACCGAGCAGGCCGGCGCCGGAGATCCGGATCCATTCCCGGTGCCGGGACGCGGGCAGCGCCGCGGCCTGGTCGGCGAGTCCGGTGCCGAACAGTTCGCGGTCGCGCGGGCCTTCCGAATCCGGTCGCTGCACGCCGCACTGCCGCAGGACCAGCTGGCGGACCCGGTCGCCGACCGTCGCCCAGGACAGCGGTTTCGCCGCCGGGTCGAGGGTGTCGAGCACGCGGGTGAGCGCGTCGGTGAAGTAGCCCATGGTGACGTCGTCGGCGTTCGGCGCCTCGTAGGCCCGCTGGTTCGTCGCGCAGGCCACGAGCCGGACCGCGTCCGGATTGCCCCGCGGGCTCAGTTCGGCGAGACCGGGACAGGTGCGGTGCAGCGAGTCCAGGTGGGCGCGGGCGAGGCAGGCCGGGACGGCGCGGGGCCAGACTTTGGCCACCGCGCCGGTTTCGAGGTCGCGGGACATCGCGCCGGAATGGCAGCAGTCGAGGATGACCGCGGCGTTGCGGGTCCGCGCGGTGAGTTTTTCGAGCAGCAGCGACAGCTCCACGTTGGCGATGCCGCGGAAATCGTCCTCCGAGGACTCTTCGTAGTCGGTCGGGATGATGAACTGCAGCACCCCCGGGCCCGGCATTCCTTCGGCGAGCGCCGGGTCTTTCGCGTAGGCCCCGTGCCCGCTGTAGTAGACGACGGCGGCGTCGTCGGGCCGCGACCGCGCGATCAGCTGTTCGTAGGCGTCGAGAATGCCTGCCCGGCTGGCGTTTTCGCCGTCGCAGACGACCGGGTCGAAATCCCAGCGCGTGAGCGCGGCGGCCAGCGCGGCGGTGTCGTTTCCGGGACCGGTCAGGCCGCCGGTCGCCGAACCGATCAGCAGTGCCCTGCGTGTCATGTTCCCTCCAGGATCATCGCGGCCCGTGCCCGGGCCGCGTCGTTCATTCCCCCAGCAGTCCGCATTCCCGGGCGATCCGCACCGCCTCGGCGGCGTTCCTGGCGTCGAGCCGGCGCATCGCCGAAGCGCGCTGATTGGCCACAGTGGACTTCGCCAGCCGCAGCCGGGTGGCGATCTGGCTGTTCGTCAGCCCCTGGGACACCAGGTCCAGCACCTGCAGTTCGCGGTCGGTGATCCCGAACGGACGCTTCGGCCGGGCCGGGGCCGCACCCGGCAGCTTGCGCGCCCGCCGGATCCGCCGGACCAGCGCGGCGAGCGGGACCGCGCCGAGCCGGCCGGCGATCGCCCCGGCCTCGGCGGCCGCTTCCGCCGCCGTCGCGGTGTCCTCGTCGCGGGCAGCCGCGCGGGCCAGCGCGTAAGCGCGGTGGTACGGACGGTCCAAAGAGGACCAGGATTCCGCGATGCCGGCCCACATCGGCGTGGTGTCCGCGCCCGAGGCTCGCGCTCGTTCGGCGGCGCAGAGCGCGGCTAGCGCCCGGGTTTCGGGGTCGTCGCCCGCGGTCGCCCGCGAAGCCAGGTCGCCGGCGAAAGCCCGGAGTTCCGGCGGCAGGCCGGGCTCGGGCCAATCGGCGGCGATGCGGAGGCCGCAGGCGCACAGTTGCAGCACCAGCAGCACGTCCTCGCTCGCCGCGACCGCTTCGATGCCGTGCCGCACGGTCGTCAGCGCGTTCTCCGGATCGCCTCGCGCCTCGGCGAGTTCGGCGAGGCAGCGGTACACGGGACTGAGGAACCGCGGCTGTGCGCTGGGCAGGTTCCGCACGCTCTCCAGGAGCCGCTCCGCCTCGTCGAACCGGCCGGTGGCCAGGTCGATCTCCGCTTTGGTCAGCCGCTGGAACGTGGTCTCCCGCGCCGGGTGGTAGCGCAGCACTTCCTCGACGAGGACCGAGGCCTCGTCCCATTCGCCGATCTGGAACAGCGTCGCGCAGGCGTTGTTCGCCAGCAGTGCCGACTGCCGGGAGTCGAGCAGCCCGAACTCCCTCGTTTTCGCCAGTCCGATCCGGAACTGCTTCGCGGCCTCGACGATCCGGCCCGCGCGCTCCAGGCACACGCCGAGGTTGCCGCGGGCGCGCAGCTGGTCCTCCAGATGGTCTTCCGCCTCCGCGACGGCGAGCGCCTTCTCGACGGCCGCGACTGCTTCTTCGTGGCGGCCCAGGCCGGAAAGCGCCAGCCCCCGGCTGTTGAGCGCACGTCCGGTTTCCGGCCCTGCCGACGCGGCTCGGGCCTCCGCTTCGGCTTGGCGGGCCAGTTCGAGCGCTTCGGTGCACCTCCCGGACTTCACCGCCGCCGTGGCGAGCGCGGACCGGACCCGGGAGCCCGCCGCGCTCGGCCGGGCCGCGTCGAGGATGCGGTCGGCGGCCCGCAGTTCGGCCTGGGATTCCTCGTCGTAGCCCGCTTCCCAGTGGTAGCTGCTCAGCCGCTCGTGCAGGCTGCCGAGCCGGACCGGATCCGCGCCGTTCGCCGCCGCCACCGCCTCGCGGGCCCAGGTGACGCTTTGGCGCAGGTGCCCGGCCCAGCGGGCGGCGTTCGCGGCCGCCTCGAGCACCTGGTCGAGCGAGGCGCCCGCGACTTGTCCGGCATCGGGGAGCCGGGGCCAGAGGTCGAGCGCGCGGGCGTACTGAACCTCGGCCTCGGTGAACGCGCGCAAGCGCAGGGCGAAATCGCCGGCGCCGATCGAGGCGTGCAGTGCCCGGGCCGCGTCGTCGGCCGCATACCAGTGATAGGCGAGCTCGGGCAGCAGCCGCGGATTGGCCGGGGCCTCCTCGGCCAGCGCTTCGGCGAACTGCGCGTGCAGGCGGCGGCGTTCCCGGGCCAGCACCGCGCGGTACGCGGCTTCGCGCAGCAACGCGTGCTGAAACCGGTACGAGCGATCGTCCTCGTCCTCGACCAGGACGTGCTGACCGAGGCATTCGGTGAGCGCGGCGTCGAGCGCCCGGTCGTCGAGCCCGGCGACCCGGGCCAGCACGGCGTCCCCGACCCGGCGGCCCGCGACGGCGGCGACCTTGGTCAGCCCGGCCGCGTCGGGGCCGAGCCGGGCGAGCCGTTCGTGCATGAGGTCGTCCAGCGAGGGCGGGATGCGGGCCGCCCCGGAGCCGGACTCGGCGACGAGCTGTTCGGTGAAGTAGGGATTGCCCTCCGACAGCGCGAAGTACTCGTCGGCGCGCTCCGGGCTGACGTCCTCCCCGGTCAGCGCGGCGACGAAGGCCCGGAGTTCCTTGCGGCTGAAGGGTTGCAGGGTCAGCCTGCGCGTCCGGCGGACGAACTCCGGCTCGGTCAGCCGGACCCGCAGCGGATGCCCGGTGCGCAGTCCCGACCGGTAGCTGCACACCAGCATCAGCCGCTCGTCGGTCTTGGTGAGCACGAAGTAGGCGATGAGGTCGAGCGTCGCGGTGTCGGCCCAGTGCACGTCCTCGAACACCAGCACCAGCGGTTTCCGGCCGCCGATGTGGTCGAGCAGCCGGGCGACCGCGCCGAAGACCCTGCTCCGCGCGCCGGGGCCCGGAGCGGGCCCGGGGCCCGCGGTGAAGTCGGAGATCAGGCAGGACAGCTCCGGCCAGGCGGGTCCGGCCAGTTCCCGGGCCCGCTGCTCGCCTTCGGCGCGGACCAGGCCGCGCAGGGCCTCGGTCAGCGGGCCGTACGGGATGCCGTCGCCTGCCAGTTCGAGACAGCCGCCCGCGAGGACGAACGCGCCGGATTCGCGTGCGGTGCGGGCGAATTCCCGCAGCAGGCGCGTTTTTCCGGTGCCTGCTTCGCCGTCGAGGACGAGGGCTTCGGGGCGCCCGGCTGCTGCGGCGGCGAGCACTTCGCGCAGCAGCTGGAGTTCGGCGTGTCGTCCGAAGAACGGGTTCACGCCGGGCCTCCTTCCGTGGTGGCGTGTTCAGGCGAGCGGTTGGGCCGCGGCTTTGAGCGACACCGGCCACGGGTAGCCGGCGGGCAATCCCTCGACCGCCTTGCGGAGTTCGGCCGCGGCGAAGGCGGTCCGGCACGCACAGCGGAGCGCGTGCAGTTCCGCTGCGCGATCGGCCGCGAGGTTCCCGGAGCCCAGCAGTGCGTCGAGGCGGCCGGTGAACCCGGCGGCGAGCGCGTCGAGTCCGGCGAGCGGCCGTTCGGGCGGGAGGAACGCGCCCAGGCAACGCAGGACGACCGGGAGTTCCGGATGGTCGATCGGCAGGGCGCGCGCGGCGGACAGCAGAGCGCGGGCGCCGAGTTCGCAATCGCTGCCGTCGCCGTCCGGATCCGCGCGTCGGCGGAGGCGCAATGCGACGGCGTGGGCGAAATGCGTGAACGCAGTGTCCTCTTCGGACAGTTCGGCGGTCTCGCTCTCCAGCACCTCGCTCGCCAGCGCGATCGCGGTGTCCACGGATTCCACCGTGGGCGGAGCCGTATCGGGCAGCAGCAACTCCGCGGCGGTGCGCCAAGTGCGGCGGCCGTCGAGGGAAAGCGACGCGACGAGGGACTGCAGCAACTCCGCCTGCACAGGCTGCGGCGGGACTTCCGCGGGAGCCTCCGCGCGCGCGACCGCCGGGCTTTCTTCGGCGGCGTCCTCGACGATGATCACCGGAACCTCGTCAGGACGCACGTTCAGGACGCCCGCGCCGGACTCGATCGCTTTGCGCATCAGGCTGGAGAAGCCCGCGCCGCCGTTGGCCATCCGGGCTTGGAGTTCGGTGAACCGGGCGAACAGGTTCTGCATCGAAGACAGGTCCAGCGGCCGGTCGCCGAGCCCGAGCATGGCCTTCATCAAGTCGCACAGCTGCAGCAGCAGATCGGCCATTTCGGAGACGTCGGCGGACACGCCGTCGGTGTCGCACACCGTGTGCAGCAGCTCTTCGGCCCGGTCGATGTCCGGCAGCGCGGCGGGAGAACGGCGTCCGGACAGCAGGTCGGCGGGGGTTTGGGTGACCATGCCGGTCAGCTGGTTCTGCGCGCCGGTGAAGAGCAGCATCGCCAGCACCAGGCGCAGGATCGCGAGGTAGGAGACCTGGAACCGCCCGTGCTCGATGGCTTCTTCGAGCAGTTCGACGGCGCGCGGACGGTGGGTGCCGTCGCCGGTCCGCACCGTGCGGAAGGCGAGCAGGTACCCGAGGAAGGCCGCGACCTGCGGGCGTTGCGGATCGCCTTCGCGGTGGTGGCCGTAGACCTCGTCGGCGCACTGGATCGCCTCGTCGAGATCGGTGCGCGCCGAAAGCGAATCCAGCGGCGCGGTCGTCATGCGCTGGAACAGTTTCTGCGCCAGGCTGCCCAGCGGTTCCGTCCGCGCGGGGCCGCTGAGCGTCGCGAGCCGGGCGCGCAGTTCGTCGATGGTCTCGGTGGTCTGGGGCATCCGGTTGTCTCCTTCGCCGGGGGAGGGCTGGTCAGTGGCCGCCGTGGACGAATCCGGCCCATCCGGCGACGCCCACGTGCTCGCGGTGGGCGAACGACTCGCGCAGCGGGGCGGGGACGCTGTCGGGGATCGGCGCGTCCGGACGGAGCAGGCAGAGCTGGGCCGTGCGCAAGGCTTGCCACGGCGGCAGCTTTTCCGCGCGCAGGTAGTGGTGGAACAGGTACATCAGCATCGACGTCGCCTCGTCCGGAATCGCCCACTGGGTGAACAGGACGGTGCGGACGCCGCCAGCCAGGAACGCGGTGCCCAGGCTGTAGGCCTCGTCGTAGCCGTGGATCGACCGGCCGGTGTGGCACGCCGCCATCACGACGAGGCCGATCCGGCGGCCGGGGGTGCGGTGCAGCAGCCGGACGATCTCGTCCGCGCCCAGTTCGCCCGGCGTGCCGGGAGAATCGGGTGCCAGCACCAGAACGGCCTTCGCGGCCCGCTCGTCGGAGGTGAACTGGCCGTGGCAGGCGAGGTGCAGCACCGCTCCGGCTTGCGGGCCGTCGGCGGTCAGCCACGCCCGGACCTGTTCGGCGGTGCCCGGTCCGGACGGGCTCGGGGATCCGTTCGGGCGGCGGCCGACGTACTTCGCCGCGTGCAGGAAGGCTTTGTGGACTTCCAGCGCCTCGAGCCGCGCGGCGGGCAGATCCCGCGCGGTGCCTTCGGTCCGCGGATCGCTGACGACAAGGCCGGTCGAGGTCAGCCGTACCGGGGGCCGCGCGGCGTTGGCGCAGAACTCGCGGGCCGACACCGCTTGCGAGAACGCGGCCAGTTCCAAGGCGTAGGCGCCTTCGCGGTTGCGTGCGGCCTGCCAGGGGATGGCCGCCAGTTCGGCCATCGGGATGAGCACGATCCGCGGCACCCGGTCGCGTGTTTCCGCGTCCCGCGCGAAATAGCGTTCCAGGAGCGGGCCGATCGCCACTCGCCAGGCCCATTCGCAGAGGTCGTCCAGGCAGTCGGTGAACGAAGTCTGCGCGACCGGAGCCAGCTCACGCGAAAAACGCGACAAGGCCGTCAGATAACCCTCGATTTCGTTGTCGTGGCGCACTCTCAGGTACGACAAAGGCAGGTAGGCCATTCGTCCTTCGCGCGGGATCACCAGGGCCATGCCCGGTTGCTGTTCGTCGGCGGGCACGAGATAGACGAGGGCGTCCGCCTCGACGGTGCGCAGCGCGGCGCGGACGTCCGCGGGAGACGGCAACCGCAGCAGATGTTCGATTCCTCCCGCGGCGTCCACGAGCACTTCGATGGCCTCTGCCCGCAGCCCCGGCGCGGTCGGCCCCTCTGTCTCCCACCGCTGCGCGAGGGCGTCTTGCCCGGCCGCGCGCAGCCGCGGCACCAGATCGAGCATTTCGACCTCGGCGAACAGCATCAGGCCGCGGCCGGTGTCGAGCGCCTCCATCGCGCCCGCGTAGTCGCCCGCGAGGACGCGCTGCCGGGCCAGGTCCATGCCCATGGCGGCGGCCTCGCGCAGACCGGTCCGGGCCACCGCGGGATCGGACTCCACCAGTGCGCGGCGCGCGAACCGGTACAGGGCGGTCAACCCCGCCTCGCCGGAGGCGGCGTGGTCGCCCAGCCGGCGGCTGATCTGCGAGAGCAGGTTGTTGGCATCCGTCCACAAAGGATTCGCCGATCCGTCGCGGCCGCGCAGGTCGCGGATGAGGTCTTCGAGCACTTGCCGCGCCTCGTCGAGGCCTTCGGTCGAGCCGAGGACCTCGGCGCGCCGCCACAGGTTGATCGCGACGCCGTTGCGGGCGAGGTCTTGCGCCGGACCGGGCTCGGCGGCGGCCTCCTTGGTGAGTTCGACGGCCCGGTCGATGCGCGCGAGGTCGGTCTCGGTCCCGCCGCGCATCAGCGCGTAGCTGGCGGCGAGCTTGTTCATCGCTCCGGTTTCGCCGCCGGTGTACCGCCGGACGGTCTCCTCGGCGGTGAGCCCGTCCACGTCGGGCATCGGGTCGGTGAGCAGGCCGAAGATCGCGTTCGAACTCGGCGGGAGCTCGAACGCGGACGGGTCGAGGCCGAGCGCCAGCGCGCTGTGGCGCAGCCGCTCGAGCTGGTCCTGCGTCGCGGACCAGTCGCCGGTGTGCTGCGCCCGGAGGAATTCGGCCATCGTGTCGCGCACGTCCCGCAACTGCGCGGCCCGCTGCTCGTCGCCGATGCGGTCGATGAGCGGCCCCATCTGCTCGATCATGCCCATCGCGCTGCTTTCGTCGCCGCGCTGGAACGACACGCTGAGCCCGACTCCGTGGCGGGCGGCCGCGAGCGCGGCGAGGGTGTGCGGGAATCCCGCCTGCTCCGTCGTGAGCTCGTCCAGTTCGGCGACGACCTCGGCGGCCGCGGCTTCCCGGTCCTGCACCTGGCAAGCGAGCTGGAAGGCCCGTGCCGAGGCGCGCGCCTGCGGCCAGGCGAGCAGGTGCGGGGGCGCGGCGTCCGCCAGGTCCAACAACGCGCCGGTCTCGGCGATGAGCTGGACCGGCGGTCCGCTGCCGCCGTCGGTCAGCAGCGTGACCATGGTGGCCGCGAACTCGCTCCGCAAAGGATGCCCGGCGGGCAGCGCGCGCAGGTCGGCCAGGAAGGACGGCAGGTCGTGCCGCCCGCCCGCGGCCACCGCGTCCACTGCCGCCCGGCAGCGCGCGACGGCAGCCGGATCCGCCGGGACGTCCGTGCCGTTGCCCACCCTGGCCTCCTCGCTCCGGTTCTGCTCTTCCCTGACGGACGGCCGCCGCTTCAGGGCGCGGTCACCGCCGCCAGGATGCGGTGCACCGCCTCGGGTTCGGCGGCCCGAGGCTCGTCGTCGAACACCGACGCCACGACGTCCAGCACGACCTCCTCGGGCGTTTCGCCTGCCGCGATCCGGCTCGTGATCGCCGCGACCGCCACCGCCGCCAGTTCGGTCAGCGCGTCGGGCGGTTCCTGGCCGCCGGACGGGTCGACGAGGAAGAGGTCTTCGCCGTTCTCCGCGGACACCCGTTGCAGCGGAACCGACGGAGGCTGTTTGCGCCCCAGCGGCCGCTCGACGTAATCCGCGTACCACCGGGGCCGCACGCGCATGGCGGACAGCACCGCGGCGATGTCGCGCGCGACCTCCTGGCGGGCGGTCGCGGGGTCGGCGCCGCACCCCACGCGGTATTCCGCCCACTGCTCGACCGGCCAGATCCCGGGCCCCACCGCGGCGTCCGTGCCGACGAAGTCCAGGATGTCGACGGCGAGCGCGAGCAGCACCGGGTCGCGGCCGAGTTCCGCGGCCAGCCAGCAGGGGACCCGCGGGCGCTGCAAGGCACCGCGTTCGCTGCGCCTGCGGCGGTATCCGTCGACGGTGGCGTGGCCGAGCCTGCTGCGGATCCACCCTTCGAGCGAGGCGATCGGCACGCGCGCGTTGGCGAAAATGTCGTCGATGACCGCGTCCATGTCGTTGTGGAACCGGTCGAGGCACGGGTCGTCGAGGCGCCGGACCCCGGCGGCGCAGCGGTAGTGGCCGCGCTTGGCCTCCAGCTTCCGGGTGAGGTTCCGGAACAGGACCGGCTCGGCGATCTCGAACACGGCGGCCCGCAGGCGGCGGCGGGCCTCGCCGCGCGCCGCGGCGGCGTGCGCGGCCAGCTTTCCCTGGCTCGCCAGCTGCCGGACCTGATCGGGGGTGACGGGGACGAAGTCGTTGCCAGCCATGGGAAAGCTCCTGCTGATCGAAATTGCTTCGGCAAAATCGAAGCTAGGAGCCGTCTTCCGCGGGTTCGATGGACCGCGCGGGAGTTGATGACAACGCACTATCCGGGAACCGCGGCGGACCGCCTCGTCTCGCGGACTGGACCGGTGGGACGACCCGGTTGGACCGCTCGACGCCGCTGCCGGGAATTCAGCCGCTGGCCCCGCCTGCGGGGTTCCCCTCACGAACCTGCCCGGTACGGTGCCGCCTTCGCGGTCAGCGTCGCCACGTCACCTCGGTGACGTCGAGTCCGAGGTCTTTCATCGACCGGTCGAGGGTGCGCAGCGCTGCTCGGCGAGGGGTGCCGATGATCCAGGGGCCGTCGTCGCCCGCCTCCAGCTGGAGCGGTCCTCGCGCGGGCGCGCAGTCGACGAACTCGGCGTAGCGGTGCCTGCCCAGTGCGCTTTGCGGGACCATGCGCTGGTTCGCCGAACCCCGCCACACCAGGTCGGTCGGCTGCGCGACGTCGAACCGGCCGTACACCACGACGTCGGCCCGCGCGGCCGCGGCCCGGCGGGGCTCGTCCAGTTCGTCCTCGTCGTAGCCGGTGTAGAGCAGGAAGTCGAGGTCGCGGTCTGTGCCGCGGCGGATCTCGTCCGCGGCGGCGAGGAACGCGGCGAGGCTTTCCGCCTGCTGCAACGGTTCTCCGCCGCTCACCGTCAGCCCGGCGGCACCGCGGTCCACCGCGGATTGCCACAGCGCGGCCAGGTCCTCGACCGGCGTCTCGGTCCCGCCGTCGGCGGACCAGGTGTCGCGCGACATGCAGCCCTTGCACGCCAAAGTGCAGCCTTGCAGCCAGATGCCGAGCCGGTGCCCGGGCCCGAGCGCGCGGACCGGGTAGTGGGTCCGGCTGATCCGCAGCCGCGCGCTCATGCGGGACGCGTCCGGTTCAGCCGGTTCTCGACGGCTTCGGTGAAGGCCGGATCGCCGGTCGTGGCGGACAACGCGTCGAAGTAGGCGTACTCCGCGGCGCGGTACGCGGCTTGGATCGCTTCGATCAGGGTCGCGGGCTGGCGGCCGCCGGTCTCGGGAATGACCGCGGCGAAGTCCGCGAAGCCAGGGTCGAGTTCGAGAATCATCTCCTGCAACTGTGCCTCCAGTTCCTCCGAACGCTGCCTGCTCGCCGCGTACGCCTCCTGGAACGGATGTCGGCGGGCGAGGCCGACCATGAACGAGACCGAGCCGCCGACCAGCAGTCCGGCGATCACGATCACCACCAGGGTCGTGCCCGTGATGTCCAGCGACGCGAGGCGGACGTGGTCCGCGCCGACGACGGACGCGGCGACCATGCCCAGGAAGGCCGCCATCGTGGTCCAGGCGACGCCGAGGACCGCCGCCGCGGGTTTGAGCGCGCGGTCGCTGCCGGTCGCCCGGCCCGACCGCAGCATGACCGCGGTGACGTGCGGCCCGAGCACGGTCATCACCGCGGACGAAACGCCCAGCGCCCAGGCCGCCGCGGCGGGCAGCACGCCGGAGAGGAAATGCTGGAACACCAGGTAATGCACCGGACCGAGCACGACGACGAGCCCGGCGAGGATGAGGACCCTCCACCGCAACCCCAGAGCGGTGGTTTCGCCCTCCCACACCGGATCGTCCTCGGGCGCCTGGTCCTCGCCGGCCTCCGCGGGCGGCCGGTGCGGATCCGGCTCGCGCAGCCACGCTTCCCGTCCCGCGAGGCGGCTCATCATCTGCCGGGCGGCAGCCGTCTGCCGGCGCGCCTCGTCGCGCTGCTCCCGCAAGAGCGCAGTCTGCTGGAGCACGGCGAGATGCCGTTCCTGCGCCGAGGCGACCGCCGCACGGCAGCGCTGGCGCAGGAGGTTCGCGTAGTCCTCCTTCTCGGTTTCCGCGTCGTGCGCGGCGGCGAGGGAATCGGTGAACGACCAGCCGTCGCGCACGTGGTTGCGGGCGTCGGCTTCCCCGCGCGCCCGCGCCTCGGCGATGAGCACCGCGGCGGGCGTGCGCGGGTCTTCGACCGGGACGGGCGGCCGCGGCCGGGCACGCGGGGCGCGGTCTGCGGACGCCGGGGCCGGCGCCTCCTGCGGGGGATGGGTCACGATGCGCTCTCCTGGCTAGCGGCGGTACAGGGTGATCGAGCCCTCGACGTCCCGGCCGAACCGGATCCGGTCGCCGGACGCCAGCTGCCGGTCCAGCGGCGGCTGGATCTCGGCTCCGTTCAGGAACGTCCCGTTCGGGGTCGGCAGCGCTTCGATCCAGGCGGTCCCGTCGGCGTCGACGCGCACCGCCGCGTGCGCGCGGGAAACGTTGGGATGATCGCGGAAGACCCGTTGATAGGAGCCCAGCCTGCCCAGCTCGACCCGGACGCCTTCGCTCACTTCGACCTCCCCGCCGGCGAACTCGATGTACAGGGCGGGCGGCGTCAGCGAGCGGCCGCACTCCAGCCGCGTGCACTGGGTGTTGCCGGGAGCGGCCTCGTGCGAGCAGCGCCAGCAGCGGTCGCGGCTCCACCCTTTCCGCCGGTCCGCCGGCTGGACCGGGATGTCCGTCCCGTCCGTTCGACCCCGTTCTGTCGTGGCGCCCCCAGGCGGTTCCTCGGCGACCTCCACCAGCGGGCACGTGTGCTCCGCGCACATCGACGCTCCGTCGTCGAAGACCTCCGAGGGATCCTCGGGGCACGCCCAGCGCATCAGGCCCCGCCCCGGGTGAGCCGCGCGGTCAGGCCGGGGCCGTCGTCCTCGCCGCCGGGGCGCAGCTCGAAGACCTCGACCAGGTCGCCGCGGGCGGCGTTCTCGTCGAACAGCATCCGCGCCAGCGGGTTGACCAGATTGCTCTCCAGCATGTTGCCGATGCCGCGGCCGCCGTTTTCCAGGTCCTCGCAGGACAACGCGGCCAGCCGGGAGTGCACGGCGGGCTTCAGCTCCAGCCGGACGCCGAGCTGGGTGCGCACCTTGGAGACGACGTTGCGCAGCTGCCCTTCGAGGATCAGCACCGCCACCTCCGGGCTGATGTAGTTGAAGACGACGATGTTGTCGCCGAACCGGTTCAGCAGCTCGGGCCGTTTGAGCACCGTGGTGAAGTGGTCGCGGATCTCGTGCCGCACGCTCTCCTCGAGTTCCGCGTACCGGGCGCCGGGCTCGACGAGCCGGGTGGTGGCCTTGGTCTCCGGGTCGGTCCGCAGGATGCCGAGGTTGGAGGTGAAGACGAGGACGCATTCGGAGAAGTACGTGGTCGTGCCCTGGCCGTCGGTGAGCCTGCCGTCCTCGAGGATCTGCAGGAACTTGTCCATCACGAGGTTGTGCGCCTTCTCGATCTCGTCGAAGAGCACCACCTGGAACGGCCTGCGGCGGACCGCGCCGGTCAGCTCGCCGCCCGCCTCGAACCCGACGTAGCCCGGGGGAGCGCCGATGAGCCGGTCGGCGGCCTGTTCGGCGGAGAACTCGCTCATGTCGAACCGCAGGTACGCCTGGGCGTCGCCGAAGAGCAGCTCGGCGATCTGCTTGGCCAGTTCGGTCTTGCCCACCCCGGTCGGCCCGGCGAAGAACAGCACCCCGCGCGGGCGGTGGCCCGAGGTGCTCGCCTGCGCCCCGGAAAGGCCCAGCGCGGCCCTTTTCAGGATGTCGAGGGTCTTGCCGATCGCGCGCTCCTGCCCGAGCACCCGCTCGGCGATGACCTTCTCGCCCCGGGTGATCTCGGCGCGCACGCTGGCCCGCTGCCACAGGTTGTCGTCGATGCCGAGCTTGTAGATCCGCGTGGCGTCGGCGAGGCGGTCCACGCCCAGCTCCCGGTCCGCCGCCAGCCGGGTGATCTTGAGCAGCGCTTCCAGCGGCATGCCCTCGGTGAGCGCGGCGAACTCCTTCTCCGGCGGGATTTCCCGCGGTTCCGGCTCGGCCGCCGCGGGCAGCAGCGGAACGAGGAGCTTCGCCATCCGCTCGCGGTCGTCGAGCGTCGGCACCGGGGCGGCCAGCGTGCGGATCGCCTCGATCCCGGCGGTGAACCAGATCGGCAGGTCGCGTTCGCTGTCGGCCAGCCAGATGACCGGGTGGTACAGCGCGCGCGGGCGGTCGGGGTACTTGTGCCGGACCGCGGCGAGCGCGAGTTTCTGGAAGTAGACGAACTCGTCGCGTTCTTTCGCGTCGAGCTGTGCGGGCGAGCGCAGGAGCCGGGAGGCGTGGTCCACGACGAAGGCCAGCCGGGCGAGCGGCCGTCCCGGCCCGCCGGACCGGGCGGCCGCGTGCGCGGTGGCGTCGGTCTCCAGCGGCGGTTGCTCGGCGGTCCCGGCGATCTTGGCCAGGTGCGCCCGCAAGCGTTCCGGGGACGGCCGCCTGCCCAGCACGCCGCAGCCGAGCACCTGTTCCGCCGCCCGTCGTGCGTCCTGTGTGGACGGATGCACGTCGAGGCCGGCGACCGCGTCGTAGGTGACCAGCGCGTCGAACCCGGCCGGTTCCAGCACGTGCCACAGCAGCTGGGTCAGCGACAGGATTTTCGTGGCGCCTTGGTGCTCGACGAGATAGGAGTCGCGGATGTTGCCGTGCAGCACGTACTGCGCGTGCACGGCGAGGGTGCCCGCGATCTCGCTGGCGAAGGCCGGGACAGGATGCTGCATACCGGGTTCGGTGGACACTGGCGCGCTCTTTTCGGGCCGGGCGGGCAGGGATCAGGTGTGGTACCGGACGCCGGGCCGGGACGCGGTTTCGATGTCCTCGACGGCGTCTGCACCGGCCACTTGCGCGGGCGTTTCCTCCAGGCGCACTTCCACTCCGGCGGCCGCCGCGGCGGCGGCGACCGTCCGCATCGCCGCGTTCGCGACGGCGCAGCGTTCCTCGCCGGTCGCTTTCTCGCTGTCGCTCAAGGGGGACCGGGCCGCTTCGAGGTGGTGTTCGATGCGATTGCCGTGGTGCACCCGGACCACCGTCGCGTGTTCGTCGGCCCAGCCGGGCCGGGCCATCCGGAGCCCGCTGAAATCCTTGCCCTCGAAGGTGTCCAGCACCTCGTGGCCGTCCTCGGCGAGGCAGCGGCGGACGAGGTCGCGCACGAACGCCCGCCCGGCCGTTTCGTCGGCCCAGTCCATCAGCCGGGCGCCCTCGCGGCGCAATTCGGGGGTCAGGTCGCGAGTGCCTTCGACGACCTCGCGCAGCGCGCGGGCGGTCCCGCGCAGCGGAGCGGGCGGGTCCACAGCGGACAAAACCTCGGCGAGCGGGCCGTCGTCCAGTGCCGACACCCAGGTGGCGGCCAGCCGCCGGCGCTCGATGGCCGGGTTGAGCTCGGTGACGATCTGGTAGCGCAGCTGCCTCAAGTACATCGGCTGCTCGGCCCCGGCCGGGATCGCGGCGGCTGCGGCGAGCATCTGCTCCAGTTCGGCGGTGGTGGCGTCCGGGTCGAGCAGGCCGATCACGTCGGCGACCGACGTGGCGGCGACCGGGCCGCGCCGCGGTGCGTGCCGGTCGGCGACGGCTCGCCGGTACCGGTCCAGTTCGGCGGAGAGGTCGCGGTCCGCGCCGGTGTTCGGCGCGGTGAGGACGACCCGGAGCGGCGGTGCGGCCGCGTCGATTTCCTTGTGCAGCCGGGCGATCTGGTACTCGGTGTCGGACACCCAGCGGACCGCGAGGGCGGGCGTCACCTCGGCGGAGAGAGCGAGCGGGGGAGGGACCGGCAGCCCGATGCCCGCCGCTTTGGCGCGCTCGCGGACGAGCCGCAGCCGGGCGTTGACCGCCACGATGTCGGCCATCGCGCGCCGCCGCCACTGCCCGGCCGCCTCCGCCGCCTCGATCGCGGCGATTTCCCGTTCCAGCGCGGCGCCTGATTCCCCGATCGCGCGGACCGCGCTTTCGGTCGCGGCGCCGACCGCCCTGGCCACCAGCACCGCGCCGGCCGTCACCGCGTACGCGCCGGCCACCACGATGGCGCCCGCCGCGACGATCGGAAGCCCGGCAGGTGCGACGACCATCGTTCCAGAACTCATGGCTACCTCCTCATGGATGGGATGACGGACCGCCGCCGCCCGCGCGGGCCAGGATTTCCCGTTCGCGGCGGTCCTGTGCGCGCCAGGCCATCGACCGCTGGACCGTCCACGGCAGGATCAGGAAAGCCGCCAGGAACGGCGCGGCGAGGGGCGCGACGACGGTGAGCGCGGCCAGGCCCGCGACCGCGGCGAGAGCCGCCGGGACGGCGGTGCGGCGGGCGAGCAGCCGCCTGGCCAGCCTGCCCAGCGCGACCCGGCCGGCGCCCAGCAGCGAGTAAGCGGGATGGAACCGGCCGCCGCTTTCCCACGCCAGCAGGCTTTCCGACACGAGGACGAGCAGGGCCGCGGCGGCGAGGCCCACCCAGGAGTCGACGATCTGGGCGTCGGAGGCGACCTCGGCCACGTCGCTCAGCCCGAGCAAGGCGAGCAGGAACGCGGTGACCGCGGCGACCCCGGCGGCGGCGTAGCTGAGCGCCTGCGGGCGGTTCTGCCGCCGCGACCAGTCGCGCAGGCTTTCCGTGCGGCGCAGCCAGGCTTCGTGCGCCTCCTGGGCGCGCCGTTCGTCGGCGAGCCGGGCCGACTCGGCTTCGGCGTGGGCGACGAGGGCCATGGCGATCCATCGGCAGTCGTTGTTCCGGACCAGCTCCGAAAACCAGTCCAGGCGGAAGGCGCGTGCCTGTTCGTCAAGCTCGCGGCGGATGGTTCGGGTGTGTTCCGCGGTGGCCGTCGCGGCGAGCAGTGCCAAGGAAAGCGCCCGTTCCCGTTCCTCCCGGAGGAAGACTTCGGCGGCTCGGCGCGCGTCCGCGTTCGCCACGGCTGCCGCGCGCTCGGCGAGTCGATCCCAGGCCGTCCGCCAGTTTCGGCGGACTTCCTGAAGGCCGAGCCCGCTCGATGCCTCCCCGCGTGCGCCGCCGGAGGCGAGGAGCGGCAACAGTTCGCAGTCCCAGAGTTCGGCGACGACGTCCGTGCTCGGGACGATTCCTTCGTAGCCTTCCTGGGCCAGCTGCGCGAGCGGGCCGGGCGCGATGTTCCATCTGCGGTACCAGGGCGGGAAGGCGGGGGCTACCGCGCGCACGAGATGCAGCAGGCGCACGTCGGCGGGCGCGCGGCGGCGGGGCGGCGGGACGCGGGCGCCGTCGTCGGGGAAGGCCGCCAGCCAGGCGGACAGCCGCCTCGCCGGTTCGGGGTTTTTCCCGCACAGCACCGAAAGCGCCAGTCCCCAGTCGTTGACCAGCGCGGCCGCGAGGTCTTCCCGGTCCCAGAACTGGCGGCCCGCGAAGACGTACGGTTCCCCGGCGCGGGGGTCGTCGGCGGGCCGGGGCGGGGGAGTGCTGACGGCGGGGCGTTCCCCGCGCAGCCAGGCGGCGACCTCCTCGGCGCCCCAGCGGTGGTCGGGGTCCATGGTCAGCAGGCCGTCGCAGAGCAGGCGGAGGCCCTCGTCGGCGACCGCGCCGGTGTCGATCGGCCGGCCCGAGGCGAGGCGGTCGCGGATGACCTGCGGGACGGTGATCCCGGGGAACAGCGGCTGCCCGGTGGCGAGTTCCGCCGCGCAGACCCCGAGAGACCACCAGTCGAAGGCCGGGCGGACCAGGCCGACGTGGAACTCGGGCGGGGTGTAGGGGACGGTGCCGATCCGCCCTTCGTCGGTGTGCGCCTCGCCGGCCGGCACGTGGAGGGCCATGCCGAAGTCGGCGATCGCCACCGTCAGCGGTTCGAGCCCGGCGACCAGAATGTTGGCGGGCTTGAGATCGCGGTGCACGATGCCCGCCTGCTGGACCGCGGCCAGCCCGTCGGCGAGCTGGCGCACCACCTCCGCGACGACGTCCGGGGCGACCCCGGCCGGATGCCGCAGCCGCAGGTCCAGCAGGGTCCCGCCGGTCAGGTGCGGCATGACCTCGTAGAACCGGTCGTCCTCGACCCCGGTTTCGGCACAGCCGACGACGTGCGCGGGGCACTCGCCGCGGAGGAACGCGACGACGCGTTCGTCCGGGAGCCAGCCCGGCCGGTGCACCTTCAGCACCCGGGGCGCGCCGTCGGAACGCCGCACGACGTGGAAGACGTCGCCCTGGCCGCCCGGGCCGGTGATGTCGAGCTCGATCCGGAACCGTTCGGCGAGCAGGCGCGGCAGAGCGCGGCCCGCGCCGCGGGGGCGGGACCGGCCGGGCTCGATCTCGGTCGGCTCGCCTCGGTCGAGCGCACGCCTGCCGGGTTCGACTTCGGTGGGCGGGGCGCCGTGCGGTGCGGTCACCCGGCGGTCCTCGCGAATCCGGTCAGCCGCACGAGAGCTCGACCACCACGGACCGGTTCTGGGCGGCGGCGACCGGGTCGAGCGTCCCGTCCGGGCCGATGTCCCGCACGCGGCCGGGCCCGTTCTGGCCCGCGCCGACGGTGGTGATGCGGTCGGCCGCGATACCGGCCTTGACCAGCAGCGCCTTCACGGTTTCGGCGCGCTGCTTGGACAGCGTCACGCTGTCGGCGGGCGAGCCGAACGTCGCGGTGTTCCCGGTGAGGGTCACTTTCTGCCCGCCGGCGAGCTGCGAGACCAAGGTCTGCAAGGTGTCGTGGGCCCCCTTTTCGTCGCGCAGCCGCGCCGTGTTCGGCAGGAAGCCGACTGGCCCGCTGTCACGCAGCACGGTCGTGCCGCAGGGCCGAAACACCGGCGCCGCGGGAACGTCGACCTTCGAGACCGGCAGGTCGGTTTTGACCGTGTCCTGGCGCCGATCGGGAAGCGGGAGGACCGCCGTGCATGTGGCTCCCGCCTTGGCCGCGACGGCCTGCCACAGCGCGACGACCTTTTTCTGGAGGCTGCCGTCCAAGGCCGGTTGCGGATCGGCGGTGAGGCCGAGCCCGGCGAGGAACACCGCTTTGTTCTTCAGCTCCGGCAAAAGGTGTTTCGCGGCAAGGAAGTTCGCCAACTCGCCGGGGTCCGCGTCGAACATCGCACTGTCGCGGAAGGAGATCGTGCCGGTCGTGGAGAGGCCCGAGTCCATCAGCACGACGGTGCCGCCGTCGCCGGTGAGCTTGCCCGCCTCGGACAGCGCCGTCAGATCGTCCGCCTCCGGCTTCTTCGGGCCGAGGCCGGAGACGGCCTGGGCGACCTGCTGGACGGCGCTCGCGATCTCCTGTTTGCGCTGGGACTCGTTCTTGCCCTTGATCACCGGCGAGATCTTGAGCGCGCGGGAGGGCTGGCCGTCGACCCGGAACACCTGGACGCTCTGCTGGTTCTGCACCGCGGCGGAGAGCAGGTCCTGCACCCCGGCGGCGACGGCGGGCCGCTGGCTTCCCGCCCGCGCGCCCACGACCAGGCTGACCGGCTTGTCCGGCGCGGCGGTGCAGCCGTCTGCCGCGAGGCCGGTCCCGGCGGCTGTCGAACCGCTGGCCGAACCGCCTGTCGGAGCGCACGCGGAGAGCAGGGCAGCCGCGGCGGCGAACGCCAGCGCCGCGGGGAACGGCCTTCCGCTGTTTCCGCGGGGTCGCAAGGAGATCATCGTCCGTCCTTCGGTTCGGGGTTGTTTTCGCCGGCCTCCGGCGCGGGCGGCCTGCGTTCGCCGGGATCCGCGCCGCTGCCGAGCAGCCGTATCCGCGCGTCGGCCACGAGCTTGGCTTCGAGGCTGTCCAGCAGCGCGAAGTGCAGGCGCATGTCCTGGTCGGCCCGCTGCCGGATCTCCCGGACCTGGGCGGAGAGCCGCTGCGCCACGACCAGCCCGGCCTCCAGGTCGGCCAGCCGCGCCGCCGCTTTCGCCCGTTTGGCCACCGCGCGCGCCCACTGCTGGGCGGCGGGGTTGTGCAGTTTGTAGGCCATCGCTCCGGACAGGACGCCGGTGCCGAGGTACAGCGCGAGGAACAGGATCGCCGACAGATGGCTCGCCTGGCCGGAGGCGGCCTGCAGCTGCGACTGGGACTGGCCCTCGACTTCGACGGTGGTCCCGGTCTGGTCCGACGAGACGTAGAACCAGCGGAACAGGAAGGCGGCCAGCCCGAGCGTCAGCCACACCCCGCCGCACGCCGCGGCGAGCGAGCGCGCGTTCGGCGCGTGCCGCTGGACGGACGCTTCCTTCCACTGTTTGCCCGCGAAGTGCGAGAGCGCGAGGCAGACGACGGTGAACCCGCCGACCAGGATCCACAGCTTCCACGGCTCTTCGTTGATCGCTTCTTCGAGGACCTGGTCGAACGCGACGACGTCCACCGCCGCCGCGGCCACGAGCGCCAGGTACTGCAGCCCGGTCGTCCACGGCAGCCCGACGATGAGCGACGCGTCGCCGCGGATCACCCTGCGGCGCTGGGAAAGGACGGTGATCGGCCGCCTCGGCTCGGTCATGGCTTCCCGCCCTTGCGCTCGCTGCGGCGGACCGGTTCGTGGTACGGCGAGTCCGGGTCGGTCACTCGTTCCAGCGCGTGCGCGACCGCGGCGTCGAGGTCGTCCATCACGTCGCGCTGGTCTTCGCAGCGGATGCGGCGGGATTCGAGCAGGGCCTCGGTTTCGGCTTCCAGCTTCCCGATCTCGATCAGCAGCCTGTTGTGCTGGTCTTTGACCTCGACGACCCACTTGGCCTTGTGCGCCTGGATGTAGGCGTCGAGCGGCGCCGCGGCGCCCGCGTCCGGCCCGAGCTCTTCGATCTTCCGGCTGACGTCCCGCGCCAGTTCGGCGACCGCGACCTCCGGCGGCGCGGGCTCGCGCAGGTTCCGCAGCCGGCGCTCGATCGGGGCCGGGATGCTCTCCGGCCGGTTTTTCCTGATTCTCATGCGGGTTGCTCGTAGTTCTCCGGCTCGGCGCCGGCGTCGGGGGCGGACTCGGGTTCCGGCGCCGCCGGGCGGAGGCGCTCGACGACGTGCAGCAGTTCGTACCGGCGGCCGAGGGATTCCGGCGGGCCGCTCGGGTCCTCGAAGACCCACGAGGGCAGCACCTGGCTGGTGTAGCGGATCAGCGGAGCCAGATAGGCGCCTTCGGCGTGGGCGAGCACGAGGTGCTCCCAATAGGTGGCGACCCGCATCGCGCCGCGGGCCCCGGCCTGTTTGGCCCTGGTCTGCGCGAGCGCGAAGTCGGAGCGGGCCGCCTGCTCCCCGGCGGCGATCCGGCCGCCCAGCTCGTCCAGTTCGTGCTGCATCGCGGCTTCCCCGCCGCGCGCCGCCGCGATCCTCCTGGCCCGAGCGGCCTCCCGGCGGCTGCGCAGGACGGTGTCCTGGCCGGGCTGGGCCTCGATCCGGCTGCGCGGGAGGAGTTCTTCCGGAGTGAGCGGGACTTCCGCGGAGACGACGCCGTCGGTCGCGCGCTCGAGGCCCAGTTTCGTGTCCGCGTACCGTCGGCGCAGCGCACCGAGTTCTTCGAACCGCGGCTTGTTCTGCCGCACGTACTGCGCGAGCTCGGCGGCCATCTCGTCGAGGGCGACGCTCTGGAGGTACTGGGGATAGGGCGCGGTGATCGCGCCGTCGTCGGCGACCATGGCGAGCACGTCGTTGTAAGCGGGGGTGCGCAGCCGTCCGTCCCTGCGTCCGCGTCTGCGGTCGGCGCGCCACTCGCGCTTGTCGTAGCCGGTCTGGCGGACGGACCTGGTCATCGCCGCTCCTTCTCGATGCGGGCGTCCCGGTGCCGGGACAGTGCCGTGCGGTGCCGGATTCCCAGCCGGGCCAAGGCGTTCGCCTGGACGCGCAGCTCGTCGGCCACCGCCTGGCCGGGGAATCCCGCTTCCGGGACCGGGATTTCGACGACGCTCAACGCCGCCAGCGCGGACAGCGGGTCAGCGAGCCCCTCCGCGGCACGTACGGCTTGCTGGGCCTGGTCGAGCGCTGCCGCGAGGGTTTTCCCGGTGCTGGTCTCAGCGAGACCGAGCCGCTCCCCTTCGCCGAGGACGGTCCGGCCCAGCGCGATCAGCCGGGTGGTGCTGTGCCCGAACTGCTCGGAGATCTCGCGCAGCTGCGGGTGCGTGCTGGCCAGCGGCGCCACGTCGGTCTCCTCCCACGCGCTGTCGTCCGGCCGGTGCTCGCGCATCGGCTCGGCGGTCGTCGTCACGCCGTCTGCTGTGATCAGGACGGACAGGTCCGCCGGATCCCCGGCGGCCCGGGCTTCGCCTGCCCGCAAGGCGAGCGCGATCCGGTCCTGGCGGGCCAGCACCTCCGCCACGTCGCGGCAGAGACTCCGCAGCCGCGGCCGGGCGGCCGGTTCCCGCGCCAGCGCGCTCATGCGCTCCAGCGCGTCCGCGATCAGCGTCCGGTGCCGCCGGATCCGGACCGCCGCCGCGACCCGCGCCGCGCCGACGAGCAGCAGCCCGGCCGCCCCGGCCGCGACCGCGATCCACCCGAGTTGGTCCACGCCTCACCCCACAGATCCGCCCACAATCCCGTCTGACGGACGGCCGTGGCGGTCATGCCCCGAGCAGAGCGAAGCCGCCCCAGCGCGAAATGTGCGCCGAGCCGTTGTCCGGGGCGAGCATCGACAGTTGCGCCCGGCGGAAGGCGGCCGCCGGGCGAGCCGGATCCTCGTCGAGATACTGCTGGAACAGCGAGAACAGCACCGGCGCGGGCGAATGCGGCCATGCTCCGCGCACGACGACGCGCGCACCCGCCGCGAGGAACGCGCTGGACGGTTCGAGCGCTTCGTCGTACGAGGAACGCGTGGCGTGGTCCGCAGTGCAGGCCTGCAACACCAGCTCGCCGTCCGCGAGCCCGGCAGAGTCCATAGCGGAGCGACGAGTGAGCAGGCCCGCCGAGGGGACCAGGGTGATTTCGACGTCCTCCACCAGATACCGGCGTCCGGAGCCGGTTTCGCGCCAGGCCGCCGCCCACGGCGCAGCGCCGAGCGCCCCGGCCGGAACGAGCGCGATTCTCGGCACCCGGCCGGGCGCGGCGGCCTGCGCGGCGGCGAGCACAGCGGCGCCGCCCGCCAGCCACGCCCAGCCGCCGAGCGCGTCCAGCGCCGCGGGCTCGCGGCTGGGATCCCGGGTGAACGGCTCGGCGGCGAGCAGCGGCAGCCTGCTGCTGGCGACCGGGCCCTCGGCGGGCACGACCACCGCGGTGCCGCCCGCCGCCGGATCGTGCGGAATCAGGTAGACGAGCGCGTCCAGCCCGCGGTCCCGCAGCGAACGGCGGATCTCGTCCGGCCCCGGCGGCTCGGCCAGCGTTCGTTCGTCCTCTTCGGACAGCTGTGCGGCCACTCGTCGGCGAGCCGCCTCATCAGCGCTCTGAGCAGACGGCCAGGCCTCGGCGAGCTCGGCCCGTCCGGTCTGGCCGAGGCGGTCGCGGAGCAACTCGGCCCCGGCGCCGCGGGCCAGCGCCGCGCCGCGTTCGGCCTCGACGACGCGGACGAGGTCGTCGAGGGCGTCGTCCTCGTGGCACCAGCCCGCCGCCGTCCGTGCGAACCGGTGCACCGGCGTGCTCGGTTCCCACTGCGGGAAAAGGAAAATCTGCCAGGTCTGCCGGGCCAGCGCGCGCAGGGCGACCTGTCGGCTGCGCGCGAAGTCCCCGGGCCCGCCGCGCCGCCGGAGCAGCCGGCAGAGCTGCTCGTCGACCGCAGGCTGCCCGCTGTCCGGACGCTCCAGCGCGCGTTCCAGGTCCTCGATGGCGGGCTCGGCCTCGTCGCCGTCGTGCCCGCCGAGGACCATCTGCGCGGACACGAAACCCCGGATGCGCCGGACGAACGGGCTCGCCGCCGCTTTCTCCGGCAGTTCGCCGCACATCCGCAATACCTTGCGATAGGCCGCGGTCCGGGCGGCCAGATCGCCGTTCTCCACCGAACCCGCCGCTTCGCCGAGCGCGGTCAGCAGCGGCAGGAGCGCCGCGCTCTCCTCGCCGGGCTGCGCCGCCTCGGTCGCGGCGAGATCCGCCACCATCTGCTGAATCCCCGGACCGAGCGGCTGCTTGCCGTCGACCATCGCCTGCAGCGCGGTGCGCTGGTCCAGCATCTTCAGCAGGCTGTCCGCGTCGAGGAGGCTTCGCACGCCCTCGTCGTTCAGCGCAGCGCGGAGCGGGCCGGGATCCCGGTAGCCCAGCAAGACCGGGATCATGTCTTCGAGCACGGCCGCGGCCGCGCCCAGTTCAGGGCTCCGGCCCTCCTCGTCGTGCTCGCTCATCCGGCGGAGAGCGTCCGCCGTTTCCGCGAAGACTTCCTGCATCAGGCTGACGTCCAGCGGGAACCGGTCGGCGATCCACTGGCCGCGCAGCTGGGCGGTCCGGTACGCCAGGAGCGCCCGCGCGGCATCCGGTCCGGCGAGCGCTTCGGCGCGGGCCTCGGCCAGGATCGCGTCGACGTCGCACCGGTCCGCGACCGCGTCGCCCCCGAAAGCGTCCAGTGCCGCGGCGAGGCCGCTGATCCTGCTGCTGTGCAACGGAACGACCACGCCGGGATCGACGTCGGCGTGCGTCAGTGCCCGGGTCGCCCATTCGACCGCGGGCCAGGCGTGTTCGTGGCCGGAGAGTTCAAGCAGCGACTCGTGCAGACCGGCGAGCACGACCTCCGACCCGGGCGCGCGCTCGGGCGTCCCCAAGACCTCAGCGGCGGACGACAGCACCGGGGCGTCTTCACTGGTGCAGCCGCGAACCTGAAGAAGGAGCGCGCAGCAAACGGTCTCGTGGTCGTTGAGGCCCGCCGACGCGCGTTTGGCCGCGTAGGAGGTGATTGCTGTTTCCAGTTCGGCGGTGGCCTCGCCGTCGCTGGTGCAGAAGATTTCGTTGGCGACTTCCGCCACGATGCCGTGCGCATCGGGCAGCCGCTCGGGATCGGCGGCGAGCAGTTCGAGCAGCTTCTTCGCGGCGGCGAGGGCCTCGGTGAGCAGGCTGCGGTCCGCGCCGGCCAAGTACAGCTGTTCGAGGACATCGACGAAGAGCTGCCATCCGTCGACGCAATCGTGGCCCGCTTCGGCCAGCGCCGGCGCAGTGAGCGCGCCGCGCAGGAGGTCCGCGGCGCGCTCCAGATCGTTGTGGTCCCCGGTCAGCGGATGGGCCCATCGCAACGCCCACGCCCGGCCCAGTGCGAAGTAGGCGGCGTTCAGGGAATCGGTCCAGGACAAGGAGATCCTGTCGAGAGCTCCGGTCAGCTGCCGTGCGCGCTCGGCGGTGACGGCCTCGGTGCGCAGCAGGGTGGCGACCATCTCGCTGGCTTCCACCGCGGCGGATTCCGCCACCTCGGGCGGGCTGCCCGGCGCGGAGGCGGCGGCGAGCAGGCAGGAGGCGGCGGTCTCGTAGTCCGCGGCAGAGCCGGTCTCCTCGGCGATCCAGCCGTGCGCGCAGCCGAGCACGCGCTGCCAGTGCGGAATCGACGGGTGGCCGGACGCGGTGTCGACGGCGAACCCGACGAGTTCGGCGGCGAGGCGCAGTTCCTCGACGCTGGCGTCCGGTCCGAGCGCTTGCAGAAGGCCGATCCCCGCGTCGGCGGCGTCCTCCGGCTCGACCCGGCCCGGATTTTCCCGGAGCAGCGCCGCGATCCGGTCCGCGCCGTCGTGCGCACCTTCATCAGCCACGGTTCACCTTCCCCTGCCTCGCCTCGATGACCGCCTGGACGCGCGACATCACGTCGTCCAGGCCCTGGGGGTCGGACAGCAGGGACTCGGCGCGCTGCCGGGGCAGGAAACCGTTGTCCGCCAAGCCGCGCAGCGCGGACCGCAGGCTGGTCTCCCGGTCGTCGGGCGGCACTCCGGCGAATCCGGTGACGACCGTGTCGACCACGACCGCGTCCGGGTCGGCGCTGGCATCGCGGAGTTCGACGGCGGCGAACGCGGCCTGCGCGCTCGGGTCGGCGACGCAGTCGCTGCCCCATTTGGACGCGTCGTCGTCGGAAAGCGAGGCGACCGCGCTGTCCGGGCGGCGTCCGAGCGGGCGTTCGATGTAGGCGTCGTACCAGCTCACGTACTCCGGAGCGGCCCGGGTCCCGACGTTGACCCGTGCGCCAGTGCTGCACACGCACTGGATCGTGGCGAGCATCGCGGGGATCCGCTCCACGTAGTACGGCACGGGCTTCCCGAACTCGGCGGCGCAGCGCTCGGCGATCCGGCGCACCAGATAGCCGCCCGAGGGCAGCGGGGCGGAGTAGCCCGCCTCGTCGACGAGGTGCCCGAACACCGCGCGGTGCTCTTCGTCGGGAAGCGCGAGCCCGTAGCGGTTGCTGCGCACCTGCTTGGGCTTCGCCTGCGCACCGCGGGCGCAGCGGTAGGACCGGAGCACGTCGTGGACCCGTTTGCGCACGTGGACGCGCACGGCGCCGGGCGGATTCGTGATCGTGGCGCCGTGCTCCGTCAGAAAGATCATGACGACGTGCAGGACGTCGGCGACGAGATCCCGGCAGACGCATTCGCCGGAGAGCACGAGACCGGACGCCGGTTCCGGGCCCGCCGCCGGGCCGTAGCGGAGCTCGCGCAGCACGAGGCGCAGATCGCAGCGGGCGACCCGGTGGCTGGCGTGCAGCCGGTCCCGGGTTTCGCGGAGCTCGTCGACCGCGGCGCGGACGACGTCGGTGGGCAGTTCGGGGGAAGGACGGCAGGGCCGGACAGGGGAAGAGAGCGTCTTCATGCAGAAATTCCTACACTAACAGAAGTTAATATGCGAATGTGTGGCTAAGGGTGACATCGCGGGTCACGTTCCGTGCCGGGGTCCGGGGCAGTGGAGGCCGGCTGTGACACCATTGGCCTAGCGGAGGTGGAGTGCAGGATGGTGTTGCTGCCCGCGGTTGTGCCCCAGCTGGTCGAAAAACGGTCGGAACTGGTGCCCGCCCGGCTGGCCCGCAAGGTCGCGCCGCTCTTCGGCGTCCCCGCCGAGCAGAACCCGTTCCGCCCGCTGACCTGGGTGTGCGACTTCACCGCGATCACCGTCTCGGAGATCGCCCGCGGGGCCCCGCTGCCGACCCGGGCCGCCGCCGCCGAACTGCGGGAAGAACAGCACGAGGGCGGATGGTTCGTCCGCGACCGCGCGGTCCTGCCCGGCACCCGGGGCGCGCTGCCCAACGAGATCGTCGCGGCCACGATGAACCGGTTCGGCCCGGACACCAAGGCCGCGGTCGTGCTCACCGCGGCGAACGTGCTGCTCGGCCCGGCCGCCGAAGCGGTCCGCACCGCGCTGGGGATGCTGCGGCCGGCGGACGGCCGCGAGCTCCCGCCCGTGCAGTGGCTCGCGGCGTGGGCCGCGACGGCGATCGAGATCTACCGGTCGCAGCCCGCTCTCGTCTCCGCCGCGCTGACCGCGAGGGTGATCCAGCGCGCGTCGCTTTCCGCCCCGCGGTTTCCGTTGTCGCCCGCGGTGGCCGCGCAGGCGCGGGCCCGGTGCGAGATCGGCGCGGTCACGGCCGAACGCGGTCCCGATCCGGTCACCCGGCCCCGCGACTTGGACTTCCTGGACGGCATCGGCGCCGCCCGGCTCAACTCCGTCGGGGTGCTGCCGGGCGCGGGGGCGGAGGAGCCTGCCGGGCTGCCCGCCGGGCTCGGCGACCGGATGGTCGAGCGGCTGATCGGCCTGCTGGTCGAGATGGGCGCTCCCGGCGGGGTGGCGCACCTCTGGGTCACCGAGCGGATCCCGGGGCAGGAACTGGTGTCCGCCATGGTCCCGTCGTCCGGGCTGGTCCGGGAACTGGTCGAGGCCTGGGCCGCCGAACCGGGCTCGCTGCCGGGACGGGACGAGCCAGGCGACGCGCTGGCCGGTGCGCTGGCGGTGCCCTTCCGGCTGCCGCGGCCCGCCGAACTGGCCGCGCTGCCGCTGCTCGCCCGGCGCGCGTTCGTGCTGGCGGCGACCGGGATCGTCCGGCAGATGGGCTTGCTCGCGCCGTCGGAATGGCTGGCCGGGCCGCGGTTCGCCGAACTGGTGCACGACCTGTCGGATCTGCTCGGCCGGGTGTTCGAAGCGGACGATCCGGTGGTGACCGACACCCGGCTGCGCTTGGCCGTGCAGCTGGCGGGAGCCGAACGGCATGCCGGTCGTGCCGAGCCCGCGTCCGCGCGAGCGGTGCTGGCCGCCGCCGATGCCTGCCTGGAAGCGGGGGAGGCGGGCCGGATCGATCCCGGGCTGCTCGCCGACCTGCTGGTCGTGGCCTGCATCGAGCTGAACGCGCTGCGGTCGGCCGGCTTGCGGGGCTTCGGCATCGGGACCGCATTGCGCCGGTACTGGGCGGCATTCGCCGACACCGTCGAGGTCGACCTCTTCGCGCCGGGCGCCGATCACAGCGGGCTCAGTTTCCAGCTGCACAATTACGCCGCTTTCCTGGGAGCCAACAAGGACAACGCCGAGGATCTGCGCGCCGCGGTCCGGCTGTTCGAAACGGCGGTCATCCCCGGCCGGACCCGGCTGTACAACCGGGACCGCGACATCAGGCCGCTGGCGCGCAGCCGGTACCTCGCCGCGGACGCCGCTTCCGGCCTCGCTTCCCTGCTGACGGACAGCGCCGAGGCCGAGCGGTTCGCCCAGCAGGCTTATGCGTGGCTGCAGCAAGTCCTGGCCGATCCGCTCTATCAGCCGCACCGCCTGCGGCCGGTGCTGGGCGACAGCATGTTCGCGGTGCGTGCCGCGCCGGTCCTGCTGCAGGCGGTCGAACTCGGAATCGCGGAGAACCCCGCCGCGGACATCGCCCGGGCCGACGAGCTGGTGCGGCTGGTCGAAACGTGGCTGAAAGAGACCGCGGACGACGGCCCGGGGCATTCGGGCCATCAGCTCGCCGTTCTCGATTTGCGCGCGCGGCTCGCGGCCCTCGGTTTCGCCGGCTGAAGACACCGGAATTCCTTTCCTGGCGTGCGGTTTTCCGTGCGCTCCCGCTGCTCGCCGATCCGCGGCCGCCGGCGCGGACCGTCCAGTGGAGGGCGGAGGTGATCGGCGATGCGCGGTGGCGGAGGAAACGGCGACGACGACGGCGGCGGCAATTGACCGCAACGGAATCCTTTCGGGAGCACGGCAGTCGTTCCGGGACCGGGAAGCCGCGGTTCCGGAACGACTGCGTTCCGCGGGAGTTGTTGGCAGGCGGGCAATTCGGGGTCGAAACGATGCTGCGGAAAGCGGGAAGCTGCCGGGGAGTCGGTTCGCCCGCGCGGATCGTTACAGCGCGGACGCCGAGCACCGGAGCCGGCCCCGCAATGAGCGGATTCCGTTTGCCGGCCGGTGTTTTCCGGTTTCCGCGAGCTGTTCCAGTTTGTTGCGCACTGCCTTATCGGACGGCTGCCGAAAGAATGCGGATCAGCTGTTTTCGCCGCGGGAATTGCGGTGGCGGAAACAATCCGGACCTGGTATCAGGCGGGCGGCGCCACCGCGGTGGCGATCAGCGCGCGTGCCGCGATCTCGATCCGTTCTTCGTCCCCGGTCACGATCCGGTCCAGGCACAGCCCTCGCAAGCCGGAGATCAGCAAGCTCGCCCGGGCCGCCGCGTCGGGTTCGGCGTAGCCCAGTTTCCGGTACACCGGCACCAGCGGGTCCACCATCGCGGTGATCGCTTCCCGCGCGACGGTCAGGTAGCGCTCCGGCTGAGTCGGGGCCAGCGCGAGCACCTGGAACAGAATGTGGATCGGCCGCTGCTGGCGGCCGCGGGTGATCGCGTGCCACAGGGCGTGCGCGGCGGCGGCGAGGGATTCTTCGTCGTGCACGGAGCGGAAGAGTTCGGCGACGTCCGGGCGGCTCGCGGCGATCGCTTCGGTGATCAGGTTTTCCCGGGTGCCGAAGTAGTACAGCAGCATCCGCTTGCTCGTCCCCAGCGCTTCGCCCATCGGCGCGAGCGACAGGTCCGCGATGCCGTGCGTCGCGAGGTAGTCCACGGCCTGCTTCAGCAGTTCGGCGCGGCGGCCGGTCCCGGAATCCACCCCTTGACTGTACCGATCGGTACGCCGTACCGTCCATCCGTGTACCGATCGGTACACGGGCGAGGAGGGCTGATGGCGGGCAAAGCGCTCTCGGTGGCGATCGCCGGCGGCGGGATCGGCGGGCTGACGCTCGCGCTCGCGTTGCGGCAGCGCGGGATCGGGGCGGAGGTGTACGAGCGGTCGGCGGAGTTGCGCGAGGTCGGTGCGGCGGTGGCGTTGGCCGCCAACGGGTCCCGGGTCCTCGCGCGGCTGGGGTTGCGGGACGAACTGGCCGCGTGCTCGGCGGTGCCGACGGAGCTGGTCTACCGGCATTGGCGGAGCGGACAGCGGGTGGTCGCGCATCCGATCGGGGACGCCTACGAGGAACGGTTCGCCGGACCGTACTTCGGGATCCATCGGGCGGATCTGCAGCGGATCCTGGCCGGTGCGTGGGGCAAGGTCCATCTTGGCCGGCAGGTGACCGGGGTCGTCGCGGACGGGGCGCGGTATCGGCTCGCATTCGCCGACGGGACAAGCGAAACCGCCGATGTGGTGGTGGGCGCGGACGGGGTGCACTCAGCCGTGCGCTCGTGGGTGGACGACGCGCCGCTTGCCCGGTACTCGGGGTCGAGCGGCTTCCGGGGCCTGGTGCCGGCGGAGCGACTGCCGTCGTTGCCGGACGCGGGGGCGATCCAGTTCTGGATGGGGCCGGGCGGGCATCTGCTGCATTACGCGATCGGCGACGGTTCGGTGGTGAACTTCCTTGCGGTGCTGGACGAACCGGACGTGTGGACGGGGGAGTCGTGGACCGAGGACATCCCCCGTGAGCGCATCGAAGCGGCCTTCGAGGGCTGGCATCCGGCGGTGCGGGAGACGGTCGGCGCGACGACGCTGTACCAGCGGTGGGGGTTGTTCGGCCAGCACCCGCTCAACCGCTGGCATCGCGGCGGTGTGGTGCTTCTTGGCGACGCCGCGCACGCGATGCTGCCGCACCACGGGCAGGGGGCGAACCAGACGATCGAGGACGCGGTGACGCTCGCCGAGTGCCTCGCGCGGGATTCGCGCGAGGCGGCGCTCGCCCGGTACGAGAAGCTGCGGCGGCCGCGGACCCGGGCGGTGCAGCGGAGTTCGTGGGTGGCGAATGCGCTGCTGCATCTGCCGGACGGTCCGGCGGCGGAGGCCCGGGATGCCGCGTTGGGGCGGATCGGGGAGACACTGGAGTGGATTCACTCGCATGACGCGCTGACGGCCGCAGAGCGCGGCTGAGCAGCTCCCTTTTCCGCGAGCGCCTTGAATTCCGCACTCGTGAGCACGTCCGCAGTGGACTGAGCGAGCACTACCAGCGTCGCCGCATGGACCTCGGCGGCGGACATCGCGCCGTGGCCGAGATCCGGATGGTCGTAGGTGGCGCACGCATCGGACAGCACCCCGGTCCGGAAGTCGCGGAACATCGCGTCGCGGACGGTGGCGTGGACGCAGTCCTCGGTGGTCACGCCGGTGGCGATCAGGGTGTCCACGCCGCGCCCGCGGAGCTGCATCTCGAAATCGGTGCCGTAAAAGGCGCTGTAGCGGTGCTTGGGGATCAGCGGTTCGTCCGGGCGGCGGTCCGCTTCGGAGTACAGGGCGGCGCCGGGCGTGCCCTCGATGAGCGCGTCGCCGGCGGCGATCGGCGGGTACAGGTCGGCGAACCGGCCCATGTCGGAGCCGTCGGGGCGGTGGACGTGGGCGGTGAAGAACACCGGGACGCCCGCGGCGCGGCAGAAGCGGATCGTGTCGTTGAGGACGGGGATCATGGCGCGTCCGGCCGGGGATTCCAGCGGGGCGCCGGGAGCCAGGAAGTCGTGCTGCATGTCGATGACGACCAGTGCGGTGCGGGCCGGATCGACGGTGGACAAGCGGTAGCCCATGGAACGCTCCTTCCGCGGAGGTCCATGAAGTATCACGGGTTGTCGTCGGTCGTCAAGAAAACGACAGGTTGGATGGTGCTGCCGAGGTGCGTGCGGGGAATCTTCACGCATGGGGTGCGGCGCAGACACGGTCCCGTGAGCATTGATCGAGTGTTTCGGCCAGGTTGGCGTCCTGCCTGAATCAGGCGTCTTCGATCTGCGCGGCGACGGTGTGCAGGGATTCGATCAACGCCTGGGTCGCCGGGTTCAGCCTGCGGCCGGCGGCGAGGGTCAGGCCGACGCTGTGCCCGATGTTCTCCAGCGGCGTCGGCAGCGTGACCAAGCGCGGGTCGTCCATGCCGAGGAGGCCGGGGAGCGCGGCGACCATGGCGGTTTCGGTGAGCAGCTGCCGCACGGTCAAGAACGACGTCGCTTCGACGCGGTTGGCGGGCAGGTCGAGGCCGTGCTGGGCGAAGAGGCTTTCCAGTTCCTGGCGCAGCACTGTTTCGGTGCCGGGCACGATCCACGGGAACTCCGCCAGGTCCTCCAGCGAGACGTTCCCGCGCGCGGCGAGCGGGTGGTGCGCGCCGGCTACGACGCGGATCGACTCCTGGTACAGCGCCCGCCGCCGGGTGTCTTCCGTGCCGGGGCCGCTCAGCCTGCCGACGATCACGTCGACCCGGCCCGCGGTCAGCTCCACCAGCAGCGATTCCGGCGTTCCCTCCCGGACGACCACCGTGACCAGCGGATGGTCCTCCTTGAGATGCGCGATGGCCCGCGGCAGCAGCAGGTTCGATCCCGCGAGGTGGATGCCCGCGACGACCCGGCCGCGCGTCGCGTCGGCGATCTCCACGACGTGCCGCGCGGCGTGGGTCAGCTGGGCGAGCACGGCGCGCGCGTGTTCGGTGAACGCGGTCCCGAACTCGGTCGGCGTGATCCCGCGCGGCCCGCGTTCGTAGAGCGGCACGCCGAGGATGGCTTCGAGATCGTGCAGGCCGCGCGTGACGACCGGCTGCGTGACGTGCAGCGCGGCGGCCGCGCCGACGACGCTGCCCTGTTCGGTGAGGGTGTCCACCAGCACGAGGTGCCTGAGCTTGAGGCGGCCGTCGAGCAGGCGGGGCATCTCCATTCCGGCGACATTACTGTCCGGGACGGCTTCCGGCGTCACGAGAGAGCGAGCCGGACCAGCGCCTGGCTGAGCGCCGAGCGCGGGTCGGCCAGGTCGAGGAAGACGTCGAAGTGGTTGCGGCCGGGCACGACGGTCAACGGACCGGCGGCGGGCCAGTGCGCGTGGAAAGCCTTGCTCTGCCGGTGGAATCCGGCGGCTTCGTGTTCCGCGACCGCTACGTGCAGCGGCGCGGCGCCGGGTTGCGCGAGGATCGGGCTGAGGGCTTCCGCGCGCGTGGAGTCGAGCGTCAGCCACGCGTTGGCGAACGAGTCGACCAGCGGGCGGACGTCGAAGAGCCCGCTGATCGTCATCGCGCCTTTGACGACGTCCTCGGGCAGTCCGGCGGCACGCTGCCATCCGGCGACCGCGGTCATCGCGGTCAGGTGGCCACCGGCCGAGCTGCCGACGACGTGGATGCGCTCCCGGTCGAGGCCGTGCTCGGCGCCGTGGTGGTGCACCCACGCGACGGCGGCGCGGACCTGGCGCACGATCTCCTCCAGCGGAGCCGCGGGAGCGAGCGTGTAGTCGGGCGCCACGGTGGCGATTCCGGCGTCGGACAGCACCCTTGCCATGAACGCGGTGTCGTGGCGCGAGAGCATCCGCCAGTAGCCGCCGTGGATGGCGAGGACGACGGGGCGCAGCTGTCCGGGGGAGATGCCCCAAACGTCCAGCCGCTCGTCGCTGAGCGGGTCGAAAGCCAGGCCGGCGACACCGTTCAGCCTGGCGGTGGCGGATTCGGACGCGGAGCGGTAGCGGGCCATCGCGGCGTCGAATTCGGCCGCGGTGACCGTGGCCTGTGCGCTGTAGTCCCGATCGACGTTCGGATGGTTCACGGGAGTCATCCTTCGCCGCTGCCGTCATGCCTGGCCAATGCTCATTTCGGCGAAAGCCATGCCGATCGAGGCATGGCCGAGACATGTCCGGACAGCTATGGGAGCGGCGGCAAAGAGCATTGGCCAGGCATTCCGGACGTCCCTACGGTCAGCTTCATGGCTGCGGAACTGCACAACGTCGTCGGCGGGACCCGGGTCGCCGGGCGGCGCACCTTCGAGAAGATCGACCCGGTCGACGGGTCTCTCGTCGCGCACGTCCACGAGGCCGGGCCGGACGTGGTCGACGCGGCGGTCGCGGCCGCGCGCGCCGCGCTGGACGGGCCGTGGGGACGCGCTTCGGTGGCTGAGCGCACCGCCTTGCTGCGCCGGATCGCCGACCGGATCGAGGAGCGGTTCGAGGATTTCGTCGCCGCGGAGGTCCGCGACACCGGAAAACCGGAGCACCTGGCGCGCGACCTGGACGTGGCGCGGGCGGCGATGAACTTCCGGTCCTTCGCGGACACGGTCGCGGCGGCCGGTCTCGACTCGTTCCTGACGGATCTGCCCCACGGCCGGAAAGCGCTGAACTACGCGGTGCCCAAGCCGCTCGGCGTGGTCGCGGTGATCGTGCCGTGGAACCTGCCGCTGCTGCTGTTGACCTGGAAAGTCGCGCCCGCGCTGGCGTGCGGCAACGCAGTGGTGGTCAAGCCGTCCGAGGAGACGCCCTCGACCGCGACCCTGCTCGCCGAGGTGATCGCGGACGCGGGAGCGCCGACCGGGGTGTATAACGTCGTTCACGGCTTCGGGCCGGACTCCGCCGGGGAGTACCTCACCGCCCACCGCGGCATCGACGGCGTGACGTTCACCGGCGAATCCCGCACCGGGTCGGCGATCATGCGCGCGGTCGCTCCGTCGGTGCGGCCGGTTTCCTTCGAGCTGGGCGGAAAAAACGCGGCGGTGGTGTTCGCGGACTGCGACCTCGGGAAGACCCTCGACGGACTCGCCCGCTCGGTTTTCCTGAACACCGGGCAGGTGTGCCTGTGCACCGAGCGGGTCTATGTCGAGCGATCCGCCTTCGACGCGGTCGCGAACGGGCTCGCCGAGCGGGCGAAAGCGTTGCGGCTGGGCCGGCCCGGCGCTCCTGAAACCACGACGGGGCCGTTGATATCCCACCAGCACCGCAAGAAAGTACAGTCCTATTTGGACCTCGCGGTGGCCGAGGGCGCGACGGTGCTCACTGGTGGTGCGGTGCCGGAACTCGGGCCGGACCTGGCGGGCGGGTCGTGGATCGAACCGACGTTGTGGACCGGGCTGGACAACTCCGCGCGGGTCGTGCGCGAGGAAGTCTTCGGGCCGGTCGCGGCGCTGATCCCGTTCGACAGCGAAGAGGAAGCCGTCCGGCTGGCGAACGACACCGACTACGGGCTCGCCGCCGCCGTGTGGACGACGAACCTGGAGCGCGGCCACCGCGTCGCGCAGCAGATGCGGGTCGGGATGGCCTGGGTCAACACCTGGTACCTGCGCGATCTCCGGTCGCCGTTCGGCGGCGTCGGGCTTTCCGGCATCGGCCGGGAGGGCGGCCTGCACTCGATGCACTTCTACACCCAGCCGACGAATGTGTGCGTGCAGCTATGACTGTCGAGGACCATGCCGAGCGGCTCGACCGGGCGACCGCCACCGGGCAGGCGATCCCGCAGCTCACCAGCACGGAGCCGATGAGCCTGGCGACGGCGTACGCCGTGCAGCACGCCGGAATCGCGCTGCGCGAAGGGCGCGGGGAGACGCTGGCGGGCGTCAAACTGGGCTTCACGAGCAAGGCGAAAGCCGAGCAGATGGGCGTCTCGGACGTGATCATCGGCTCGCTGACCGACCGGATGCGCATCGAGGACGGCGGGACGTTCGACGTCGGCCGCGGCGTGCATCCGCGGGTCGAACCCGAGGTCGCGTTCCGCCTCGGCCCGGACGCCGGGATCGTCGCCGTCGCGCCCGCGCTGGAGATCATCGACAGCCGGTACCGCGACTTCGATTTCAGCCTGGCCGACGTCGTCGCCGACAACACCTCGGCCTCGGCGTTCGTGCTGGGGCCGTGGACCCAGCTCGACCGGCTGGACGCGCTGGCCGTGGACCTGCTTTTCGACGGCGAGGTCGTCGCGACCGGATCGACCGCCGACATCCTCGGCGACCCGCTGCGGGCCCTTCCCGCCGCACAGCGGATGGCGGCCGCGTACGGGCATCGCCTGCGCGACGGGTCGGTGCTGCTGGCCGGTGCGGCGACCGCGGCGGTCGCGTTGAGAGCGGGCACGCACGTCGAGGCTCGGGTCGCCGGGCTGGGTTCGGTTTCTGTTCACACGGTGGAGGGATGAACGTGGCGCAAGCCCATGTCGTCGCCGGGAAGGCGACGCCGCGCGGGCGGTTCCCGCACGTGAAAGTGTTCGGGGACCTGGTGTTCGTCTCGGGCACCAGCAGCAGGCGGCCGGACAACACGTTCGCCGGCGCGGAGGCCGACGAGTTCGGCGTGACCGCGCTGGACATCCGGGCGCAGACGCGCGCGGTGATCGAGAACGTCCGCGACATCCTGGCCGCCGCCGGAGCGGGTCTCGAAGACCTCGCGCAGGTGACCGTGTTCCTGGTCAACATGAACGATTTCGGCGGCTACAACGAGGTCTACGGCGAGTTCTTCGACGAGAACGGCCCGGCCCGCACGACCGTCGCGGTGCACCAGCTGCCGCATCCGCATCTGCTCATCGAGATCCAGGCGATCGCCCGGATCCCCGGCAAGGAGGAACGATGACCGCCATCCCGCCCGTGTTCGACTTCGCGAAGTGGATCGCCGACCACGAGGACGAGCTGAAGCCGCCGGTCAACAACAAGCAGATGTGGGCCCCGACGGGCGATTTCATCGTGCAGGTCGTCGGCGGGCCGAACCAGCGCACCGACTACCACCTCGACCCGTACGAGGAGTGGTTCTACCAGTACAAGGGCGACATGCACGTCAACCTCATGACCGAGGACGGCCCTCAGCGGGTCGACATCCGCGAGGGCGAGATGTGGATGCTGCCGCGCAACGTGCACCATTCGCCGCAGCGTCCGCAGGAAGGGTCGATCGGGATCGTGATCGAGCGGATCCGCGAGGAGGGGACGCTCGAGAAGTTCGTGTGGTTCTGCCTGGAGTGCGACGCGAAGGTGCACGAGGTGGAGTTGCAGGTGCGGGACATCGTGGACGACCTGCCGCCGGTGTTCGAGCAGTTCTACACCTCCGAGGAAGCCCGGACCTGCGGCAACTGCGGCACGCTGCATCCCGGGAAGGGCTGAGCGTGCGCGCGATCGACGTCCACAGCCACTTCGTCCCGCACGGCTGGCCCGACCTCGGCGAGGGAATGCCCTGGCTGCGCGCGGAAACCGAACGCGAGGCCGTGATCATGGCCGGTTCGGACGAGTTCCGCCGGATCCGGTCCGACTGCTGGGACGCCTCCGTCCGGCTGGGCGACATGGACGCCGACGGCATCGAGGCGCAGGTCGTCTCGCCGACGCCGGTGTTCTTCGGCTACGACACCAGTCCGGGCCAGGGCGAGAAAATCGCCCGGGTCTTCAACGACCTCGCGCTGGAGATCTGCGCGCCCGCGCCGGGCCGGCTGATCCCGTTCTGCCAGGTTCCGCTGCAGGACACCGACGCCGCCTGCCGCGAACTGGACCGCGCGGTCGCGGCCGGGCACCGCGGTGTGGAGATCGGCAACCACGTCGGCGACCGCGACCTCGACGACGCGGGCGTGGTGACGTTCCTCCAGCACGCGGCTTCGCTCGGCGTCCCGGTATTCGTGCACCCGTGGGACATGCCGGACGCGCCGCGGCTGGACCGCTGGATGGCGCGGTGGCTCACCGGAATGCCCGCGGAGACGCATCTGTCGATCATCGCGATGATCCTCGGCGGGGTGTTCGACCGGGTGCCGCCGAGCTTGCGGATCTGCTTCGCCCACGGGGGCGGGTCGTTCGCGTTCTGGTTGGGGCGGTTGGAGAACGCCTGGCATCAGCGGGCGGACATCATCGCTACCTCGGAGAAGCCGCCGTCGGAGTATGTGGGCCGGTTCAGTGTCGATTCGGTGGTGTTCACCGAGCCGGCGTTGCGGAACCTGGTCGACACGCTCGGGGCGGAGCAGGTGATGGTGGGGAGTGACTACCCGTATCCGCTCGGGGAGCGCCCGGCCGGCGGGGTGGTGCGCCGGGCATCGTTCTTGGACGAGGCCTCGCGGGAGTTGTTGCTGCGGGGGAACGCGAAGCGGTTCCTTGGCTAGGACAACCCGAGATGGTCCCGCAGCGCAGGCCCGCTGTAGTCCTCCCGGAACACCCCGCGTTCCTGCAGCCTCGGCACCACCTGGTCGGCGAACTCGTCCAGCCCGCCCGGGGTCACGTGCGGGACCAGGATGAAGCCGTCCGACGCGTCGGCCTGGACGAGGTCGTTCATGGCCGACGCGACGGTCTCGGGCGAGCCGATGAAGTTCTGCCGTCCGGTGACCTCGATGATCAGTTCCCGGCTCGACAGGTGCTTCGCCTCCGCCAGCTGGCGCCATTCGCGTGCGGTCGCGATCGGGTCGCGGTGCATGCGGACGCTCGCGCGGCCCTTCGAGATCAGGTCGCCGACCACCGGGTCGAACGACGGGAGCGGGCCGTTCGGGTCGTGGTCGCTGAGGTCGGTGTTCCAGAGCTGTTCGAGGAACTTGATCGCGGTCTGCTCGCTGACCTGCTGCAACCGGACCTCGTGGGCGAGTTCGTGCGCTTCGGCGTCGGTGTCGCCCAGTACGAAGGTCGCGGCCGGGAGGATGACCAGTTCGTGCGGGGAGCGGCCGTATGCGGCCAGGCGGCCCTTGACGTCGGAGTAGAACGCCTGGCCTGCTTCGAGCGTGCCGTGCCGGGTGAAGATGGCGTCGGCGGTCGCGGCGGCGAATTCGCGGCCTTCTTCGGAGTCCCCGGCTTGGATGGTGACCGGGCGGCCTTGCGGGCTGCGCGGGACCGGGAAGCGGCCGGAGATGTCGAAGTGGGCGTCGTGGTGGGCGAAGTCGCCGCCGTCGGCCAGGAAGCGGCCGGATTCCTTGTCCGCCAGCAGCTCGTCGCCGCGCCAGGAGTCGAAGAGCTCCCATGCCGTACGCAGGAAAGTTTCGGCGCGCGAGTAGCGCTGGTCCTGGGGCAGGAATCCGCCGCGGCGGAAGTTTTCGCCGGTGAACGCGTCCCAGGACGTGACGACGTTCCAGGCGGCGCGGCCCGCGGAAAGGTGGTCCAGGGAAGCGAATTGGCGGGCCACCTCGAATGGTTCGTTGAAGGTGGAGTTGATGGTTCCGGCCAGGCCCAGGCGGTCGGTGACGGCGGCCAGTGCGGACAGCACGGTGAAGGTGTCGGGGCGGCCGACGACGTCGAGGTCGTAGATTTCGCCGCCCTGTTCCCGCAGGCGCAGGCCTTCGGCGAGGAAGAAGAAGTCGAACTTCGCGCGTTCGGCGGTCTGGGCCAGCTTGACGAACGAGCTGAACTCGATGTGGCTGCCCGCTTCGGGATCGCTCCACACCGTGGTGTTGTTGACCCCGGGGAAGTGCGCGGCGAGGTGGATTTGCTTGGCAGTCATGGAAATCTCCCGGGACTCAGGCGGCGTAGCGGTTGGCCGGGCGCGGCAGGCCGAGCAGCCCGCGCAGGGTCGAGGCCTCGTATCCGGTGCGGAACGCGCCCCGGTCGCGCAGTTCGGGGACCAGCGCGCGGGCGATGGCGGTCAGATCGTGCGGCAGGGCGCCCGGGCGCAGCCGGAAACCGGTCAGGCCCGCGGCGTGCCAGTCGAGCAGGAGGTCGGCCAGCTGAGCCGGGGTGCCGGTGAAGACGTGGGCGTCGGAGGCGAACTCGGCGCGGTCGTCCAGCCGGGCTTTGCGGTCCGCGGCGGCCTGCTCGGTTTCGTCGAGGAAGACGACGAGGTCGGCGAAAACCTGAAGGGGCGCACCGATTTCGTCGATGATCGACGCGGCGTGTGCGCGGTCGTTCGGGGTCACGTACACGACGTCGGCCTGGCGGGCGGCGAGGCGATAAGCGTCGGGACCGTGCGCGAGCGCGGCGACGATCGGCTGGCCCTGCGGCGGCCGCGGCGTGATGGACGGGCCTTTGACAGAGAACCAGCGGCCCTCGAAGTCGATGTAGTGCAGTTTGCCGCGGTCGATGAACCTGCCGGTGGCGACGTCGCGGATCTCGGCGTCGTCCTCCCAGCTGTCCCACAGCCGGCGCAGCACCTCGACGTAATCGGCGGCTTCCTCGAAGAGTTCGGGCGCCTCGGGCGGCGTGCGGCGGCCGAAGTGCCGGAACTCCGCAGCGCTTCCGGACACCTGCACGCGGACCCCGGCGCGGCCGGTGCTGACGTAGTCGAGCGTCGCGATCGCCTTCGACAGGTGGAACGGCTCCGTGTGGGTGACGACCGCGGTCGGGATCAGGCCGATGTGCGAGGTCAGCGGCGCGATCCGCGAGGCGAGCAGCACGGCGTCCAGGCGGGTTTGCGCGCGGTCGGCGCGGGCCGTCGGCTCGGCGGGGTCGCGCAGGGAGAGGAAGTCCTCGAAGGTGACGAAGTCCAGGTGCGCGGCTTCGGCCTCCTGGACCAGTCCGGTCCAGTATCCGGCGGTGAGCAGGTCGGCCGGGCGGGCGTCCGCTTCGCGCCACGCGGCCGGATGCCAGCCGGCGCCTTCCAGCGCGACGGCGAGCCGTGGTCCGGTGAGCCCTGTCATGCTGCGTCCTTTCCCCGTGGATGCCAGCAGTGTGGCGCGGAGTCCGGGGCCGGGGCGAGGAGTAACCAGCGTCTGGGACAGTCGGCGGGAACGGGAATAAACCGGTTGCCCGGCGTCAGGCCGACGCGGTTTGCTCGACGCTGATGAATCGGATGCATGCCGGCGAAGCGGAAATCGACGACGACCTGGTCCGTCGCCTCGTCGCGGCCCAGTTTCCGCGGTGGGCCGGGTTGCCGGTGTCGCGGGTCGCCTCGTCGGGAACGGAAAACGCGATGTTCCGGCTCGGCGACGACCTGGTCGCCCGGCTGCCGCGGCTGGAACGCGGGGCCGCCGAGATCGGTCACGAACAGCGCTGGCTGCGCTGGCTCGCACCGCGGCTGCCGGTCGCGGTGCCGGAGGTGCTCGCCGAAGGACGGCCGGGCGAGGGCTTCGCCTGGGACTGGTCGGTGCTGCGCTGGCTGCCCGGCGTCAACCCGGATTTCGGCGACGCGCGGGTGGCGCGGGACTTGGGCGCGTTCGTGAAGGCGTTGCGCGGCCTCGGCACTTCCGGTGCGCCGGAGGTCAGCCGGGGCCGTCCGCTGCGCACGCGGGACGCGCCGACCCGGGAGGCGATCGCGCAGCTCGGCGGCGATCCGGCGTATGCCGAGGCATGGGAGAAGGCGCTCGCGGCGCCGGAGTGGGCCGGGGATCCGGTGTGGCTGCACGCCGATCTGTCGCCGGGGAACGTGCTGGTCGACGACGGCGGGCTGAGCGCGGTGCTGGACTTCGCGGGAGCCGGGATCGGCGACCCGGCGGTGGACCTGATCCCGGGGTGGAACACGTTCGCGGCGGCTGAGCGGGAGGTGTTCCGCGAGGCAGCGGACGTGGACGACGCGACGTGGGAGCGCGGCCGGGGCTGGGCGTTGTCGATCGCGCTGATCCAGCTGCCGTACTACCGGGAGACGAATCCGGTGCTGGCGGCGAATGCCCGGCGCACGATCGAGGCCGTGCTGGGCGACTCGTGAGTGCCTGTGCCGGTTCTCGCCGGCATCGCCGCGCACGAGGGTCTCTGCGCTAGTCCAGGTCGATCCGGATCGTCAGCAGGTCGGTCCCGAACGCCTGGACCGCCGTGCTGTTCAAACGCGGCAACGACTTCAGCCGCGCCCGGGCGTCGTCGTCGGGAAGCAGGTGCGCGACCCCGCGCAGCCAGCGGCCGTGCAGGCGCAGCCGGACGCGCGGGTCGGCCTGGATGTTGCGCACGTACTGCGACCGCTCGCCGAATTCGGACACCAGCCAGAATTCCTGTCCGACGCGGCGGCCGCCGATCGGGGTCTGGCGGGGCAGACCCGAGCTGCGGCCGGTCGTTTCGAGCAGCGTCTGGCCGGGGAGCCGCGACAGGACGGGGTTGCCGAGCCGCCGCTGGAACGTCGTGACGAGCTGGTGCTGCAGATCGCCGGGCCGCGAGGCCCCGGCCGCGTGGCGCAACCGCGCCGGGATGACGAGTTCGTGGATCGGTGCCGCCAAAGCCCACAGCTGGCGGGCGGGGAACCGGTCGTAGGTGACTTCCGTGGTCCAGTACACGCGGTCCGCGTCGAGGTGCACGATGTTGCGCGTGGTCATCAGCGGCGACGGTGCTTCGAGCACGACGCGGTCCGGCGTCGCCGAGGCGATGGTCCAGCCCAGCACCCGGTCCGGCGACAGGCGGGTGGTCAGGCCGAGGCCGAGCCACCCGGTGCGCAGGAAGGCCCGCATCGGCGGCGGAGCGTCCTCCCAGACCGCGCGAGCCCACGCGAGGGCCTCGCGCTGGTCCCCGGCAGGACGGGGAATGTCCACTGTGGACGTGAAATCCGGCACCCTGCCACGCTAGCACCGTTGGGGTGTCGTGGGTGTTTACGCCGGTCGGAACCGGCGCAAACACTCACGACGCCGGCTTCCAGCCCAGTTCCGGACCCAGCCGGGTGGCCAGATCGGTGAGGATCTGCACGTAGTCCTCGTGCTCGAAGGTGAACGGCAGCGCGAAAGCGACCTCGTCGATCTCGCGGAAAGCGGCGTGCTGGTACAGCTGCGAGGCGATTTCAGCGGACGTGCCGACGTAGTCGCGCGAGAACAGCAGGCCGCCTGGGCCCTGCGGGGTTTTGGTGCGCGGCAGGCGTTTTGCCGCGTAATCCTCGTACTTGGCGCGCTGCCCGGCCGTGGCGCTGTCGGTCGGAATCACCACCAGGCCTTGCGAAACCCGGGCCCGCGCCCCGTCCGGATGGTGCGACCGGAACGCGCGCACGTGCGAGAGCTGGATGCTCTCGAAGTCCGTCGAGCCCTCCTCGGCGCGGACGACGCTGCTGGTCAGGTAGTTCATCCCGGCCTGCCCGGTCCAGATCGCCGAGCGGGTGCTCGCGCCGCCGTACCACAGGCGGCCGGCCAGTCCGGGCGAATGCGGCTGGACGCGGTCGGAGAACGTCTCGATGCCTTCGACGCCGCTGAACGTCGAGGCGCGCTCGCCGCGGATCAGCGACAACAGCCGCGACACCCGGTCGTAGCCGAAGTCTTCGCGGTCGCCGGTGTCCGGGTACAGCGCGCCCCGCACGTCCTCGTAGTGCATCGGCGGGCTGACGCTGACGCCCGGGTTGAGCCGTCCGCCGGACAGGACGTCGACGGTCGCCAGGTCCTCGGCGAGGCGCAGCGGGTTTTCCCAGCCGAGCGGGATGACCGCGGTGCCGAGTTCGATCCGGCTGGTGCGCTGGGTGGCCGCGGCGAGCACCGCGACCGGCGACGAGATGCCGTACTGCAGGTGCCGGTGGCGGACCCAGGCGCTGTCGAAGCCGAGCTGCTCGCCGAGTTCGAGCACGCGCAGCGTGGATTCGTGGCCCGGCCGCGGGTCGTCGCCGTCGAACAGGCCGATGGTCAGGAAACCCAGTTTGCGCAGCGATTGCGTTTCGGTCGGCACGACGCGTCCTTCCTCGGGTGAACTAAGCCGGAATAACCGCGGACCGGCCCAGGTTGTTCCGGCTCGCCGGCACACACGCAGAACACTGGGGAGTACGCACGATGCGCGCTTTGTCCATCACTCGCTACGGCGGACCCGAGGTCCTCGAAGAAATCGAGGCGCCCGAGCCCGTTCCGGGGCCGGGCGAAGTGACCATCACGGTCTCGCACGCGTCCGTGGGGCTGATCGACGCGCTGATCCGCCGAGGCACGCTCGCGGAGTACGACTACGCGCCGAAGCCGCCGCTGGTGCCCGGGCTCGAGGTCGCGGGCACGATCCGCGCGGCCGGACCGGGGAGCGGCTTCTCGGTCGGGGACGAGGTCGTCACGCTCACGCTGCCCGGAATGGGCGGATACGCCGACGTCAAGCTCGCGCCCGCCGCTCTCGTCGTGCCGCTGGCGGGCACCGGAGTGGACCGCGCGCAGGCTGTGGCCGGTCTGGCGAACACCGTGACCGCCTACCTGTCGCTCACCGAGGCGGTGCGGCTGCCGAAGGACGCGCGCGTGCTCGTGCACGGTGCGCTCGGCGGCCTCGCCTCGGTGTACCCGGAGGTGGCGCGGCTGCTCGGCGCTCGCGAGGTCGTCGGCACGGTCCGGCGCCCTGAGCAGGTCGAGGCGGCGAAGCAGCTCGGTTTCGACCGGGTCGTGCTGTCCGGGGAACCCGGCGAGCTGGGCGCAGAGCGGTTCGAGATCATCGTCGACCCGGTGGGCGGCGACCTGCGGATCGCGTCGCTGGACCTGCTCGCGCCGATGGGGCGGATGCTGGTCGTCGGCAGCGCGGGCAGCGAGACCGCGCCGCTGGTCGACTCGAACGCCGTGTGGGGCAAGAACATCGGCGTGGTCGGGTTCAACGTGGGCGGTTTCCTGGCCGCCGATACCGCGCCCGCTCGCCCCGCCGCGGACGCCGTGCTGCCGCTGTACACCGACGGCCGGATCCGGCTGCCGGTCACCGTCCTGCCGATGGCGCAGGCGCGCGAGGCGCACCGGCGGATGGACGCGGGCGAGGCCGTCGGGCGGCTGGTGCTCGCCAACTAGGGCCGACGCCGGGAACGGAAGCGGCGTCGCCTCTTTCCCGGACGGCGCCTCCGCTGACGTCACGCGCGAACCTGCTCGCCGCCGGGGATCGCGGCCAGCAGGTCGCGCGTGTACTGCACGCGCGGCCGCAGCAGGACGTCGTCGGCCGGGCCGAGTTCGAGCAGCTTGCCCTGGCGCATCACCCCGACCTGGTCGGCGATCTCCCGCACCACGGCCAGGTCGTGGGTGATGAACAGGTACGTCAGGCCGAGCTCGTCCTGCAGGTCCACCAGCAGGTTCAGGATCTGCGCCTGCACCGAAACGTCCAAAGCGGACACCGGCTCGTCCAGCACGACGAGATCCGGCCGCAGCGCCAGCGCCCGGGCGATCGCCGCGCGCTGGCGCTGGCCGCCGGACAGTTCGGCCGGTTTCCGGCGCAGCACGGACGACGGCAGCGCGACCTGGTCCGCCAGTTCGGCGACCCGTCCGGCCCGGCCGCCGACGCGGAACGCGCGCAGCGGTTCGCCGATCACGTCGGCGATGGAAAAGCGCGGGTTCAGCGAGGCGTACGGGTTCTGGTAGACGAGCTGGAACCGGCGGCGCAGCCTGCGCAGTCCGGCGGGGGACAGCCGGGTGACGTCCTGGCCGGCGAAGCTGACCGTGCCCGCGGTCGGGGTTTCCAGGCCGACGACCAGGCGCGCGGTCGTCGTCTTGCCGGACCCGGATTCGCCGACCAGCGCCAGGGTCCGGCCGCGAGTGAGCTGGAACGACACGTCGTCCACGGCTTGCACGGCACCGGCGCGCGAGGAAGCGAAGGTCTTCGAGACCGAGTCGACGGACAGCAGGACTTCCGGGCCTTCCGCGCGGCGGGGCCGGAGTGGTTCGCGGCTGAGACTCGGGGCGGCGGCGAGAAGCCGTCGGGTGTAGTCCTGCGTCGGCGCGGCAAGGAGCTCGCGGGCCGGCCCTTCTTCGACCAGCCGTCCCTCGGAGAGCACGGCGATCCGCCCGGCCCGGTCCGCGGCGACGCCCAGGTCGTGCGTGATCAGCAGGATCGCGGTGCCGTCGTCGGCGGCGAGTTTCGCGAGATGGTCGAGGATTTCCTTCTGCACGGTCACGTCGAGCGCACTGGTCGGCTCGTCGGCAATGATCAGCCGGGGCCGGCCCGCGAGCGCGATCGCGATCAGCACGCGCTGCCGAAGCCCGCCGGACAGCTCGTGCGGATACTGCCGCGCGCGCGATTCCGGCCGGTCGACCCCGGCGCGGCGCAGGAGTTCCACCGCGCGGGCGGCGGCCTCGTTCCTGGCGGCCAGGCGGTGGATCAGCAGCACCTCGGCCACCTGCTCGCCGATCCGCCGGACCGGGTCGAGCGACACCGTCGGATCCTGCGGCACGAGCGCGATCCCGGTGCCGCGGATCCGCCGCCAGTCCTTTTCGGACAGTGTGGTGAGGTCGCGTCCGCCGAAAGTGATCTGTCCGCGGCGGACTCGGCCGCCGCGGGGAAGCAGTCCGATCGCGGCGTGCGCGGTGGTGCTCTTCCCGGAACCGGATTCGCCGACCACCGCGACGATCTCGCCCGCTCCGACCCGCAGGCTCACGTCGCGCACAGCGGGCACCACGCCGCCCGAGGTGCGGTATGAGACCGCCAGTTCGCTGATCTCCAGCACTTTGTCAGCTCCGTTCGCCGTCGAGAGCCCGGGACACGCGGTTCGCCGCCAGCACGACGGCCGCGACGGTCAGCCCCGGGAACGTGGTCATCCACCAAGCGGTGGCCAGGAAATTGCGTCCGCTGGCGACGAGCGCGCCCCACTCCGGCGTCGGCGGAGTCGCGCCGAACCCGAGGAAGCTGAGCGCGGACACTTCGAGCACCGCGATCCCGACGGTCACCGTGGCCAGCACGAGCACCGGTCCCAGCGCGTTGGGCAGCACATGCCGTCCGAGCACCCCGCCCCAGCGCACGCCGGACGCCCGCGCTGCCTCGACGAAGACGCCGGAACGCACTCGCAGCACCTCGGCGCGCATCAGCCGGGCGAACGACGCGAGGTGCGCCACCCCGACGGCGATCGCCACGTTTGTGGTTCCGAAGCCGAGCGCGGTCACCAGCGCCAGCGACAGCAGGATCGACGGAACCGCCTGGAGGACGTCGACGATCCGCATCACGACCGAGTCGAGCCAGCCGCCGCGGAACCCGGCGAGCAGCCCCAGCGCGGACCCGGCGGCGAACGCGACGAGGACCGCGAGCACCGTCGCGCGCAGGGACAGCCCGGCCCCGTGCACGACGCGGGCGTACCCGTCGCGGCCGGTCTCGTCGGTGCCGAACAGGTGGCTGAGCGAGGGGCCTTGGAGCCGTTCGGAGGGGATGCCGGTGAGCGGGTCTTGGCTGGTGAACAGGGTGGGGGCGAAGGCGGCGATCAGCACGGCGGCGAGGACGAGTCCGGAGAGGACCAAGCCTGGGCGGCGGACGAGGAATCGGCGGGACAGCACGGCTTCAGACATGCGCGGGCACCTCCTTGCGCACGGAGACCCGCGGGTCCAGCAGCGGGTAGACGAGGTCGACGACGAGATTGAGCACCACGAAGAAGAACGCGGCGAGCACGATCACCGCCTGCACCACCGGCACGTCCTGCGCGGTCACCGCCGACGCCGTGACGCGGCCGAGACCGTCGCGGGAGAACACGGTTTCGGTCACCACCGAACCGGCCAGCAGGTTGCCCGCGACGACGCCCACCAGGGTGAGCGCGGGCAGTCCGGCGTTGCGCAGCGCGTGTCCGAAGTGGACTCGGCGACGGCTCGCGCCCTTCGCGCGCACCACCTCGATGTACGGCTCGGCGAGCTGTGTTCGCAGGCTCTTCGCCAGCACTTGCGCGATGATCGCGCCGGTCGGCAGGGCGAGCGTGACCGCTGGGAGGACGAGCGACGCGAAGCCGGTCGATCCGAGCGCCGGGAACAGCCGCAGCCGGAACGAGAACAGCTGGATCAGCAGCAGCCCGACCCAGAACGTCGGCAGCGAAGTGCCCAGCGGCGGCAGCGAAAGCAGGAGCTGGCTCACCCAGCGGGTGCGGGTGAAGGTGCCCAGCACGGCGATCCCGCCGCCGAAGACGATCGCGAGCACCAGCGCCAGTCCGGAGACGGCGAGCGTCGGCGGCAACGCGGTGAGGACTTGGCGGGTGGCGTCGTCGCCGGTGGCCACCGAGGTGCCGAAGTCGCCGTGCAGCGCGGCGAGGAGGTGCTTGCCGTACTGCACGAGGACCGGGTCGTCCAGCCCGTACTCGGCGCGCAGGGCGGCGATCTGCTCCGGCGACGCGCTGGGACCGCCCTCGGCCGAGCCGAGTTTGGTCAGCACCGCGTCGCCGGGCAGCAGGTACAGGATGACGAACGACAGCGTGAACGCCGCCCACAGCACCACTACGGCCTGCAGAACGCGGCGAAGCAGCGGGAAGCCTTTCACGAGCCCGAAACCCACGCGTCGAACAGCTGGAGCCGCGAGGAAGCCTCGAAGCCGACGTCATGTGCGTTCGGTCCGACGCCGAGCACCTGCGTCAGTTCGAAGACCGGGATCGAGTAGGCCTGCTCCACGATGGTCCGCTGCGCCTTTTCCGCCGCGGGCTTGCGCTTCGCGGGATCGACGGTCGCGGACTGTTCGTTCAGCGACGCGTCGAGCGGGTTGTCCGCGGGCAGCTTGCTGCGGTTGTTCGTCTTCGTGGAGAACTGCTGGCGCAGGATGTCCGGGTCGGCGCGGGTGACGTTGTACCAGAGGAAATCGTACTGGCCTGCCTGCTGAAGGCGGGTGACCTCGGCGTTGGTGTGCAGCTCGATCTTGAGGTCGAAACCGATCTTGCGCAGCTGCTGCTGGATCAGCTCCAGCACGCTCTGGTTCTGGTTGAACACCGCGGAGAACAGCACGGACGCGGTGAGCCGCTGCCCGTTCTTCGTCCGGATGCCGTCCGGGCCGGGGACCCAGCCGTCGGACTGCAGCAGCGCCTTCGCGCCTTCCGGGTCGTAGGCGAGTTCCTTGGACAGATCGGTGTACAGCGGCGTCGCGGTGCCGAGGATGCTCGTGGCGGGCTTGTAGTTCGGGGTGAGCACGGTGCTGGTGACCTCGGGCCGGTTCACGCCCTTCGACACCGCCTGCCGCACTTTCTGGTCGGCGAGGACGCCGCGGGTCACGTTCGCGTGCAGGTTGAACACGATGCCCGGGTTCGGCCGGACGGGTTCGGTGAAGCCGTTGCCGGAGAACTGCGGTTCGTCCACCGGCTGGACGTCGGTGATCGCGTCGAGCTGCCCGGACGTCAGGCTGCCCGACCGCACGCCGGGTTCCGGCACCACGCGGAAATCGATCTTGTCGACGTACGCCTCGCCCTGGTGCCGCCACAACGGCGAACCCCAGTGGTAACCCGTGCGCTTGCTGAGCACGATGTTCTGGTTCGGCTTCAGGCTGGTGAACACGAACGGGCCCGAGCCGATCAGGCCAGCGCCCTGGCAGCGCTGCTCGGCGGTGTGCCGGAACGCCGCGGGCGCGAGCACGCCGAGCGACATCGTGGAGCTCGCTTGCAGGAACTGCGCGCTGGGCTGGGTGAACTCGAGCCGGACGGTCGCTGGGTCGACCACTGTCGCGCCGCGGTAGGCGGCCAGGTAGCTGGAACCGAGCAGGGCCTTCGCGCCGAGCGCCTTGATGCCGTCGAAGCTGGCCTTCACCGCGGCGGCGTCCACGGGGGAGCCGTCGGAGAAGGTGGCGCCGGAGCGGAGGTGGAAGGTGAAGCTCGTGGAATCGGGGCTGACCGTCCAGCGGTCGGCGAGCCACGGGGTGATCGCGCCGGTTTTCGGGTCCTGGTCGGTGAGCGAATCGACCAGCTGGCGGCCGACGTTCACCGAGGCGTTGGTGCTGACCTGCTGCGGGTCGATGCAGTCGGGATTGGACGAGATGCCCAGCCGGAGCGTGCCGCCCGGGCGCGGGGGACCGGCGTCCTGCGGACTGGCCCCGCCCGCCGTGCCGCACGCGGCGAGCAGCAGCGGAAAGGCCAGCGCGAAGGCGAGACGGGACCGCGCGCGGGCGGGACGGCCGGGTCGGGGCGGGGTGTGGCGGGGCACGGAATTCCTCCAGCGGGGACGGAACGGATGCGTCCAGCTCAACCGTTCGCGACGGTTCGCTGAAGCCCGTCCCAGCAGGTGAACCGCCGTCCCGCGATCCGGCCGGGCGCGCGGATTCCGGTTGACGGACAAGGGAAAGCGTGGCCCGCGCCCGCGTGATAACCGGAGCGGTTTTGTTCGGCGAGGAGGTCCGGGGACCGGGAGCGCGTGCCGGTGCGCTGCGGAAAACCAGTTGCGGCGCGCGGGAGACTGGCGGGCATGGCGGGGTGGGGCGGGAGCGGATCGGCTTGGGTCCGCCTGCAAGCGGTGGCGGTGTCCGGTTCAACCTGTGAAGGGCTTTTGCTCGCGGCACTGCCCTTGCTGGCCGTCTCGATCACCACCGACCCGCGTGCGGTGTCTCTGGTGAACGTCGCCGGGCAAGCGCCGTGGCTGCTGCTTTCGCTGTTCGCCGGGGTGGTGATCGACCGGGTCCGGCGCACGACCGTGCTCGCCTCGGCGTACGCGGTGCAGATCGTGGCCGCGCTCACGTTGGCGCTGCTCGGTTCCACCGGTTCGCTGAGCCTGCCCGCGCTGCTGGTGGTGGCGTTCGTGCTCACCACGGCGCAGGTGTTCGGCGACGGCGCGGCGGGCTCGGTGGTCCCCGAGGTCGTCACGCCGGATCAGCTCACCATGGCCAATTCCCGGCTGCAGGTGATCGACCGGGGCATGGTCCAGTTCGTGGTGCCGCCGGCGACCGGGCTGCTGATCGGGATCAGCGCGGGGCTGCCCGCGTGGCTGGCAGCCGTCGCCGCGCTGGTCGCGTTGCTTCTCGCACGCGGGATACCGTCGGCGAAACCGGTGCGCACGCCCGCGCATCCGCTGAAGGACGTGACTGCCGGGCTGCGCTATCTCGTCGGCACGCCGCTGTTGCGGTCGATCACCGTCACGGTCGCGCTGGGCTCGTTCGCGGCGGCCGCGGGCAACTCGATGCTCGTCCTGTACGCCACACAGGAACTGCGTCTCTCGCCGTTCGGGTACGGCGTGCTGCTGGCCTGCCTGGCGGTCGGCTGGGTGGTGTCGTCGTTCTTCGTGGACCGGTTCGTGCGCCGGTTCGGCTACTCGACAGCGATGCGGATCGCGCAGGCGTGCGCGGTGCTGAGCCAGCTGCTGATCGCGATCGTGCCGCCGTGGCCGGTGCTGGTCGGCGCGGTGCTGATCTTCCTCACCGCGACGACGCTGATCTGGAACGTGTGCTCGCAGTCGAGCAGGCAGCGGTTCACGCCGCCGGAGCTGCTCGGGCGCGTGCTGACCAGCCATCGCGCGCTGGCCTGGGGATTGACGCCGCTGGGCGCGCTCGCGGGCGGGTTCGTGGCCGTGCACTGGAGCTTGCGCGGGGTGTGGGTGATGGCGGCGGCGGTCCAGCTGCTCGGGACGTCGCTGGTGTGGCGGCGGCTGAGCCCGGCGGCCTTCCGGGAGGCCGAGGCCGCGATGGCGCGCTAGCCGCGCTTCGGCAGTTTCCAGCCGGGACGGGGAAAGTGGCAGGTGTAGCCGTTGGGGTAGTGCTGCAGGTAGTTCTGGTGCTCGGGCTCGGCTTCCCAGAAGTCCCCGGCGGGCGTCACCTCGGTGACGACCTTGCCGGGCCAGAGGCCGGAGGCGTCGACGTCGGCGATGGTGTCTTCGGCGATCTGCTTCTGCTTGTCGGTGGTGTAGAAGATGGCGGAGCGGTAGCTGGCGCCGATGTCGTTGCCCTGGCGGTTTTTGGTGCTGGGGTCGTGGACCTGGAAGAAGAACTCCAGGAGGGTGCGGAAGTCGGTTTGCGCGGGGTCGTAGGTGACCTCGATGGTTTCGGCGTGGGTGCCGTGGTGGCGGTAGGTGGCGTGGGGGACGTCGCCGCCGCTGTAGCCGACGCGGGTCGCGGTCACGCCGGGCTGGTGGCGGAACAGCTCCTCCATGCCCCAGAAACACCCGCCGGCCAGAATCGCCTTCTCCGTGGCCATGTCGCCTCCTCCGTGCTCGCACCGCTTCCGCCGCCATGCTAGCCGCCGGGCAGCAGCCCGAGGACGAGGGCGAGCGGCGGCCACGCGTCGCGCCCGCGCCGGGTGCAGGCGAAGGCCCGCAGCCGGACGTCCGGCCCGGTCAGCGCCACGACGGCGACGTCGGGCCGGGTCTCCCAGGATTCGGGCAGCAGGCCGACCCCGCCGCCCGCCGCGATGAGGTCCTGGACGAGGTCGAGGTTGTCCGCGCGGTGGGTGAACCGCGGCGAGAACCCGGCCATCGACGCCAGCGTCCCGACGACCGTCTCGTCCGCGCCGTTGCGGGAGTTGCCGATCCAGTCGCGGTCGCGGAAGGCGGCGAACACGTCGAGGGTTCCGTTGCCCCGCAACCGGTTCGCGTCCGCGCGCGGCACCGCGAGTCCCCACGGCTCCGCCCACAGCGGACGGACGGCGAGCGACGGGTCGGCGGCCGCGGGCGCGAGGTTGTAGTCGTAGGTGAGGGCGAGGTCGATGTCGTCGGTCCGCAACTGGGCCAGTGCTTCGGCGGGTTCGTGCTCGCTGATCACGACGCGGACGCGCGGATGCCGCTGCGCGAGGAGGTCCGCGACCGGGAGCACCGCGTGCCGCACGCCCGTCCCGAACCCCGCGACGCGCACGGTTCCGGCGGGTTCGGCCTCGGGATCGAGATCCACCCGCGCCGCTTCGACCGCGCCCAGGATCGTCACCGCGTGCTCGGCGAGCCGTCGCCCGGCGGGAGTGAGCCGCACGCGGCGGCCGTCCGGTTCGAGGAGCGCGACACCGGTTTCCTTGGCCAGCACCGAGATCTGCTGCGAGACGGTGGACGTTGTGGTTTCGAACACGTCCGCCACCGCGCGCATCGAGCCGAGCCGCGACAACTCGAGAAGGAACTGCAGCCTGCGGGTCTCCATCCGCCGATTGTCCAGGATATCCGAACAGTACGTCCAGGATTGGCACGTGGACACGAACGGTCTCGATGCGTTCTCCTGGACAACGTGCTTCCCTCCTCTCCCCGGGCCGGTGTCGCCCTCGCCGTCGGCGCCATGCTGTCCGTCCAGCTCGGGCTGGCGGTTTCGGTCGACATCGCGAACCGGATCGGGCCGACCGGCGTCGCGTGGCTGCGGCTCGCGTGGGCCGGGGTGCTGCTCTTGGTGCTCGTGCGGCCGAGGCCGTCGGCGTTCCGCCGCCCGGCGTTGCTGACGTGCGTGGTGCTCGGCTTCGCGACAGCCGGGATGACGATCCTGTTCATGATCGCCGCGACCCGGCTGCCGCTGGGCACCGCGAGCGCGCTGGAATTCCTCGGCCCGCTCACCGTCGCGATCGTGCGCGGCCGCGGCGGAACCCGGGTGTGGCCAGTGCTGGCGGCTGCCGGAGTGGTGCTGCTGACGCAACCATGGCAGGGCGGGACCGACCTGATCGGCGTCGGCTGCGCGCTCGCGGCCGCGGTCTGCTGGGGCGCGTACATCGTGCTGACGCAACGGGTCGGCGACGAGGTGTCGGGCCTGCGCGGGCTGGCGGTGTCGATGCCGGTGGCCGGTCTGGTCGCCACGGTCGTGCACGCCCCGGCGGTGGCCGGCGAGCTGACCTGGCCGCTGGTGCTCGCCGGGCTCGGGCTGGCGGTGCTCGTGCCGGTAGTGCCGTTCAGCCTGGAAATGATGGCGTTGCGCCGGCTGACGGCGTCGGCGTTCGGGACGCTGATGAGCCTGGAGCCGGCGATCGCGCTCGTGCTCGGGCTGATCGTGCTGCACCAGGTGCCGAATGTCGCGGCGGTGGCCGGGATCGCGTTCGTCGTGGCCGCGGGCATCGGCGCGGAACGGACCGGGGCGCGGGAGCCGGTGAAGACCGCCGTCTAGGCGGCGCGTTCTACGCTGGCGGCATGCAGGTGGAAATCTGGAGCGATGTCGTGTGCCCGTGGTGCTATCTCGGGAAGGCGCGGTTCGAGAAGGCGCTGGCCGGGTTCGAGCACCGGGACGAGGTGACCGTGACGTACCGGTCGTTCGAACTGGACCCCGGGAAGACCGGGACCGAGCCGTTGCTGGACATGCTCACCGCGAAGTACGGGCCGCAGGCCGCCGAGATGGAGCAGCGGGTCGCCGCGCTCGCGGCGGCGGAAGGGCTCGGCTACCGGACGGACCGGGAGATCGGCAACACCTTCGACGCGCACCGCCTGCTGCACCTGGCCCGCGAAAAGGGGCTGGAGAACGAGATGCTGTCGGCGTTGTTCCGCGCGAATTTCGCCGAGGCTCGGGCGGTGTTCGCCCCGGACGTGCTGGCCGATGTCGCCGAGGAAGCCGGATTGCCGCGCGCCGAGGCCGAAGCGGTGCTGGCGGATCCGTCGCGGTACGCGGAGGCGGTCCGGGCCGAGGAACGCGAGGCCGCCGAACTGGGCGCGGGCGGGGTGCCGTTTTTCGTGCTGGGACGGCGGTTCGGCGTGTCCGGCGGGCAGTCCGCCGAGGTTTTCGCGCAGGCGCTGGAGAAAGCCTGGGAGGCTGCCGCCGCCGGGAGCTGAGAACGGCCCGGCCGCGGCCAAGCAGCCGGGCGTCCCTTCCGGAGCGGTTACTCGGACCAGGTGCTGAGGCGGTTCAGCAGCCGTTCCAGCACCTGCGGGTCCGCGGTGACCGGTTCGCCGGAGACGGGTTCGTCCACCAGCGTGCGCCGGTCGCCCCGGCGCGGCAGCCGGACCTGCCCGGCGGAGATCCCGCCGGGCAGCGCCAGTTCGCACCACGTGGTGCGGCCGCCGCGTTCGCCGGGGCGCACGCCGATCCGCTCGTCGCGCGGCGGGTCCGGGGCGACGAGGTCGTCGTCGACCTCGATGACCAGCCGGTCCCCGCGCAGCTGGAGCCGGACGGTCACGAAGGCGGGCGCGGACGGGCTGCTCTGGTCGACGACGTCGCCGACGAGCCGGACCGCGGCGTTCGTGACCTGGTCCAGCATCGGCATCAGGGACCAGTCGGTCAGGATCAGGCGGACGAACAGCTCGGTGCACGGGACCGCGCTCGGCTGCGCCACCAGCCGGAGGTCGTCCACCTGGGTAGTGCGCGTGCTCAAGCGTCACCTTCCTCCTCGGCGAGCGGTCCGATCGGCCGGGACCGTGCGGGCATCATGCCACCGCCGCCGCACCGCGCTGCGGCGGGAGGGCGGTCTCCGGGAGAACCGCTGGTCACGGGTCCGGGCGGACGTGCGGGCCGCGTCCACTGTGGAACTCCTATGCTGGCCCGATGTCGGCAGAGTCGGCCCGGTGGGCGATCCAGGACCTGATCATGACCTACGCCGCGCGCATCGACGCGGGCGATCTGGCCGGGGTGGGCGAACTGTTCCGCGAGGGCACCTTGCACAGCGGCGGCGGCCGGTCCGGGCGGGAGGCCGTGGAGAACTGGTTCCGCGACATCCTGATCATCCATCCCGACGGCACGCCGAGGACCCGCCACGTGACGACGAACGTCCGGATCGCGCCGGGGGAGGACACGGCTTCCGCGCACAGCTACTTCACCGTTTTCCAAGCCGCGGAAGACTTTCCGCTGCAACCCATCGCCGCCGGGCACTACGACGACCGGTTCGTCCGGCGCGGCGGCGAATGGCTGTTCGCGGAGCGGACGCCGGTGCTGCAGCTGACGGGGGATCTGACGCGGCATCTCCGGATGGACGTCGTGCGGGCGGCCGGCGCGGGCCGGTGAGGCGGCGCTGCTCCCGCTCTTGCGGACGGACAGTCGGATCGCGGTCAGTCCTGTTTGGCCAGCTTCCGCCGCAGGCTCCGCCCGGCGGCGAGCGTCGGGAACGCCAGCAGCGCCCCGGCGCCGAGCGGGATTCCCTGCTGCCACGCGGGTGCGCCGAGCGCGGCGGGCGCGGCTTGCGGGTCGTGGTCGCTGACGCCGCCCCAGCGCGACGGCGGCAGGACGATCACCCGCGCCTTGCCGATGACGTCGTCCACCGGGACGGTGCCGTTGACTCCGCCGCCGCCCTGGCAGCGCGAGTCGCACGAGTTCTCGCGGTTGTCGCCCATCACCCAGAGGCTTCCCTTCGGGACGGTGACCGGGGCGAAGGTCTGCCGCGCCGTCGGCGGCTGGTCCAGCCAGTGCACGTACGGTTCGTCGAGCGGTTTGCCGTCGACCAGGACGCGGCCCTGCGGGTCGCAGCACTGGACGGTCTGGCCGCCGACGGCGATCACGCGCTTCACGAAGTCGCGCTCGTCCGGCGGCGCGAAGCCGACGAGGGAACCGAGGCCGCGCAACGTCTTCGTGAAGAAGTTGCCCGACTCCTGCGGGGCGATCTCGTTCGCGGTCCACGGCTGCGGGCCGCGGAAGACGATGACGTCGCCGGGGGCGGGATCGGTGAAATCGTAGGTGACGCGGTCGACGACGACCCGGTCGCCGAAGCAGCCGTCGCAGCCGTGCAGCGTCGTCTCCATCGACGCCGAAGGGATCAGGAACACCTTCGCGACGAACTGCTGGATCAGGATCGTCAGCACCAGCGCGATGCCGATCAGGATCGGCAGTTCCTGCCAGAACGGGCGCTTCCGCCGCTTCTTCCCGGGCGGTTCGCCCGCGCCGGGATGCTCGGATCCGGACTCGCCGGGGGCGGGGACTGGGGGGATCGGGTCGGCCACGCCGTCAGGCTACCCAGATCCGCGCGCCCGGCGGCGGACCGCGCGCGGCCACGATCGGGGGGTCGTGCCGGTGAGCGGGACGGCAACCGGAGATTTCGCCCTCAGGGAAGGAAAACGGGTCGGAACCGGGGGAGGATTGCGGAATCCGGCGGAAGCCGGCCGGCCGGGGCGCCGTCATCGTGAGACCGGAGCGCCGCGCCGGTCGAGCGCGGTCAGCTGCTCGACGAACTCCGCGACCCGATGACTCCACGTGTACCGGCTGCGCACGAGTTCGCAGGCGTTCTCCCGGATCGCGTGTGCGAGCCCCGGGTTGCTCTCGAGCCGGTCCAGTTCGCCGGCGAGCGCTTCGGGAGAACGCGGCGCGGCAAGCAGCCCGTTGACCCCGTCGGTCACCAGCGCGGCGAGCGGACCGACCGCGGTGGCGATGACCGGCACCCGGCTCGCCCACGCTTCGAGCAGTGCCGTCGGGAAGGCGTCGTTCGGACTGGTCGGGCAGAGAACGAGCGAACTGGCACTGCGGAGAGCGCGGAATTTCGCGGAGCCGCGGAGATTTCCGGCGAAGGTGACGTTGCCGTCGATCCCGAGTTTCCGGGCGAGGGCCTCGTATCCGGGTCGCGCGGCGCCGTCGCCGATCACCAGCAGGCGCCCGCGGCGGATGCTCATCGCGTGCAGGAGCTGGTCGAGGCCTTTCCACGCGTGGGTCGGTTCCAGCCGGGCCAGAAAAGCGGCGGCGTAAGGACGGTTCCCGCCGAGCGGGGACGTCAAGAGCTCCGGGGCGACGGCGTTCTCCAGCACGCCGACTTTGTCGCCGTAGCGCGGGCGGAAGCGGTCGGCGACGTAGTCGGAAACCCCCAGGATCAGGTCCGCCCGGCGGAGCATGAAGGCCTCGGCGCCGGCATAGGCGCGCGCGACGGCGTTGAAGAACGGGTGACCGTCCTTGGCCAGGGCGGCGGCGTGATAAGTCACGACGACCGGGGTGTTCCCGGCGGCGAGGGTCGCGGCGTCGGCGAGACCGGGCACCGGGGTGTGGACGTTGAGGAAGTCGGCCTGTTCGGCGCGCAGGATGCGGCGGATCCGGCGCGGCCAGCGCGGGTCGAGGGGAGTGTTGGACAGCTTGGCGAGTGCGGGGAGCCGGTAGACCGGAAAGGGGTCGCCGGACCCGGCGCGGGCGCTGGTGGTGACGACGACCGGCCGCCATCCGGGGACTTCCCGCAGCGCGGCGGCCAGGCTGTGCACGTAGGTCTGCACGCCGCCGACGTCCGGCGGGAAGTACGGCGTCGCGAAGACGACGGTGCGTTCTCGGCTCACGGAGGCTCCTGTCCTCATTGGTCCGGTTGGCTGGGCGCGCGCGGATGTGATGGTGTGTGCCGGGGGAGCGGGGGACTTCGAGGAGGCGCAGGATGTCCGGGATCCGGATGCCGTGGGCGACGATGCGGTGCCGCGCGTGCGGTCACGAACGCAGCGAGCACCGGCATTTGCGCGGCGGCACCGACTGCGGACGCTGCGGCTGCCGCCGGTTCCGCTGGCTGCGGCGGGGCTGACCTCCGCGTCAGGCGGCATCGAGCAGGTGGCGCAGATCGCGGGCCCGGCGCGCGTAAGGGGGAAGCACTTCGCGCAGGTGCCGCCGGTAGTCGTCGCGGTGGTCGACGAGGCTGTCGAGGAGCGCGGGCAACGTGGTTTCGCGGACTTCGGCGATGCCGACGACCCATTCCGCGAGCCCGAGATCGCGCATGATGCCCGCCGTTTTGTGCTCGTACTCGATCGCGAGGCACGGGACGTGCGCGGTGAGGGCGAAGATGACCGAGTGGAAACGGGTGCCGATCACGAGGTCGGCCTCGGCGTAGAGGGCGCGGGCGTCGCGGTGGTCGAAGGTGTCGTCGCCGAGGACGCGCAGCCGGGCGTGGTCGAGTCCGGCGGCGAGGCGGGTGTTGACCCTGCGGTCGTCGTCGCCTTGGAAAGCGCAGGTCACTTGCGGGACCAGGACGACGTGGTATCCGCGGCCGAGCAGGTGCCGGATGCCCGCGGCCAAGGCGCGTTCGTAGCGGTGCTGTCCGGCGTCGTCGAGCCACTGGCGGGCGGTGACCATCGCGATGCGGGCGTCGGCGGGGACGGCGAGAGCAGTGCGCCAGTCGCGGTCGGAGCGGGTCTCGAAGGCGAAGGCGCTGTCGACGCTGCGGGTGAGCAGATGCGGCGGCAGCCCGATTTCGGTGAGCCGCTCGCGGCTGATGTCTTCGCGGACGAGGACCGCGTCGGCCCGCCCGAGGACGTGGCGGACCAGCACGCGCTGGAGCCGGCGGGGAAACGGCCCGTAGGACTGCGGCCCGGTCACGACCCGGACGCCGAACCGCTCGGCCAGCCACAGCGGGAGCAGCAGGAAGAGGATGTTGAGGTCGGAGGCGAAGTTCGCCCGGCCGTTCAGGTAGCCGCCGCCGAGGGAGACGACGAGGTCGGCGGTCGCGAGCGCGTGCAGTTCGCGGCGCGGTTCGGCGGGCAGCAACCGGGCCGCAGCCAGCCGCAGCCGCCGCGGAAGCCGGGCGGCGGCGAGCGCGACGACCGGGAGCAGGCTCAGTTTCCGCAGGATCCGCCGGAGCCGGGGGATGTCCTCCTCGCCCGAGTAGCGGCGGAACGACCCGAGGTTGGGCACGCCCTCGAACTCCGGCCAGCGCGCCGGATGCTCGAACCCGGCGATCGCGATCCGCGCGCCGGGCAGCGCGCGGCGGATCTGGTCCAGCAGGACGCTGAGCAGGGCGGCGTCGCCGCGATTGCCGCGTTCGAACGCGTTGACTACGACGACACGGGTCATCTGCGGGCCTCCAAGAGGGAACGGGCCGGGCGGCGCCGGACGGGGCATCGGCAGGACTCCGGGCCGGGTGCTTCGTTCGGCCGGCGAGGGCGCGTGGCGAGCCGGCGCGGCGAGAGAACCGGCGGACGTGTCCGGGCCGAGGAGCCGGAGCGAGATGCGGGTCATCGCTGGACCTCCCGGTAATGCTGCTCCAGCCGGTCCAGAAAAGTGCCGAGACTGTGACAACACGCGAGCCCCGCCGACCGCGCGCCCATCACCCGCCGCAAGCCCGGGTCGCCGAGGAGCCGGGAGAGCGCGTCCGCGAGGGCCCGGCGCTCACCCGGCGGGACGAGCACACCGTTGTGCCCGGGGCGAATCAGCTCGGGAATCCCGCCGACATCGGTGGCAGCCACCGCCCGTCCCACGCCGAGGGCTTCCAGCGCGACGGTCGGGAAATTCTCCGGCCACACCGACGGAATCACCACCACCGAAGCAGCGCGGTAAGCAGCCGCGAGCTCGGATCCGCCGAGCCAGCCGGCGAAGCGGACGCGGTCGGCCAAACCCCGTTCGCTCACTGCTTTCTCAAGGACGGCCCGCTGGTTGCCCTCCCCGGCGAGCGTCAGCCGGGCGTTGGGCAGGCGGCGGGCGACCGTCGCGAAGGCGTCCACGAGCACGTGCGCGCCTTTCACCGGTTCGAGGCGACCGACGAACAGCGCGTGGGCGGCGTCGGGGACCGGAGACGCGGTGGGCAGCGGCACGCCGTTCGGGACGACGTGGATCGGGACGCGGGGCAGGTCGTGGCGGACGGCGTCGGCGAGGAAGCGGCTCGGGGTGAGCACTCGGTCGACGGTGCGCAGGCGCCGCAGGTAAGCCGGTCGTTGCAGCAAGCGCAGATACGCCAGCCGGGCGGTGTCCGTTGTGGACAGTCGCGGGCGGCCTTCGGTGCGGCTGCGCAGGTTCCACGACAGCAGGTCCCGGATCCAGTCCTCGGGTCCGTGGACGGTGAGCACCCGCGGGTAGGCGGCGGACGCGCTGAGCACGGCCGGGCTGAACTCCCCGATGGTGTGCAGGTGCACCGCGTCGGGTGCGAACGAGCGCAGCGCGGCGGTCACCTGCCGGTAGGCGGGCCGGTGCCAGAAGTAGCCCGCGAACCGACGCGGCGCGCCGCCGCGGATGGCGGGCACCAGGACGTCGGCGAAGACTTCCCGGTCGCTCACGGCGGGGTCGTCGAGCAGGTGGTCGGTCGCGATGACGAGAACCTGGTGCCCGCGCCGCCGCAGCCCGTCGGAGACGAGGCGGACGCTACGCTCCGCGCCGCCGGCTTCGAAGCCGACGTTGACGATGTGCGCGATCTTCATCCGAACCTCCTTTGCCGCCCGAAGACAGGCCGCGCGGCGCCAGCGCGACGACCGCGACCAGACCGGACGCGAGATTGCCGACGCCCCACGCCGCCGCGATCCAGACCAGGTCGTGCTGAGCCCCGAGCGCGGCGAGGCCGACCGTGACGCCCGCGTAGACCAGATTGGACAGATTCATCGCCGGGAGCTGACGGGTCACCTTGAGCAGGAACCCGGACCACGTGTTGAAAGCCACCGCGAAGGCGGAAACCGCGAGGACGACGAGACAGTTCCGGGCATCGGCGGCATAGCTGGCGCCGAAGAGAGCCAGCACCGGTTTGGCGAGGGCGACCGTGACGCTGACGGCGGGCAGCACGATCGCGAGGATGAGCAGCGCCGAGCGTTTCGCCAGCTGTCTCAGGTCTTCCTGTTCGTGCGAGCCTTCCGCGAACAGCGCCTCGCCGACGGCGAACGGGACGGCGTTGACGAAGTTGGCGATCTGGAACGCGACGAAGTAGGCCGCGGACGCTTCCGGTCCGAGCGAACGCAGCACCAGCAGCGGAATCACCAGCAGCGGCAGGAGATTCAGGCAGCTGGAGGCGTAGTTGCCGAGCGAGTACGCGAGCGTGGAGCGCAGCGTCGCCGGGTGCACGCGGGGCCGCACCGGGATGCGCAGCCGCTGCCGGATCACGAGGATGCTCGCGGCGGCGGCAACCGCGGAGGCCACCGTGCTGGACAGGAAAATGCCGATCGCGCCCGCGCCGGCGAAGACGACCGGCAGGGCGATTTTGACCGCGCTCATCAGTACGCCGTTGAGGAGCATGTTGTACTTCGCCGCCCGCAACGCGACGAAAACCGAGTCGGTGAGCAGGTTTTGCGCGACGGCCATCGCCAGCAGCGCGAACAGCACGACCTCCGGGACCGACTCGCTGAGGAACGACAACCCGGGCGAGACGAACGGTGCGACGAGCGCGAATCCCGCCCCGAGCACGGTTCCGGTGACCGCCACCGAGGTGAGCGCGGAGCTGACGTGCGCCGCACGGGACGGGGTCGTGGGCAGGTACCGGACGAGGCTGGAGCTGAGCCCGAGCCCGCTGAAGTAGCTCAGCAGGGTCACCGCCGACAGCAGCGAACTCGCCCAGCCCACCGCGGCGGGCGGGTACAGCCGGGCGACGACGATCCAGAACACGAATCCGGACCCGGCGCCGAGCGCGGTCGTGGCCATGAGGAAGAACGAGTTGCGGACGAGCGGGTCGGATTTCAGCCGCGCGGCGAAGGACGGCGCGGCGAGCGCGGTCATGCGGGGACCTCGGCCGTGCCGAGTGCCGCACGGTAGCTCTCTTCGAGGCGCTGGGCGTGTTTCGGCCAGGAGAACCGGGCGGCGGCGAAACCCGCGGAGTAGCGCCCCATGGCTGCGCGGCGCGCGGGATCGGCGGCCAGGGACCGCAGGGTCGCGCGCAGGGTTTCCGGGTCGCGGGGGAGCAGGGCGACCTGAGTCCGGTCGAGGCCGTAGGAGGCGTAGCCGGGGTCGTCGGTGGTGACGACCGGGAGGCCGGAGGCCATGGCTTCTTGGACGGTCAGGGGGAATCCTTCCGCGGTCGAGGGCAGGGCGAAGACGTCGCAGGCGCGGTAGAGGCCGCTGATCTCGTCGGGGCTCAGCGCGCCGAGGTGGTGGATCGACGGATCCGCGGGGAGGTGCTTCGGCCGTTCCCCGGCGAAGACCAGGTCGTAGCCGGGGTGCCGGGCGGCGAGGAGGAGGTCGTAGCCCTTCTTCGGCGCCGGCCGTCCGACGAACAGCACCAGGACCCGGCGAGCGGGCAGTCCCCAGCGTTCCCGCAGCCGCTGGATTTCTCCGGCGGGCGCGGGCCGGTAGCGGCTGGTGTCGACGCCGTTGGGCAGCAATTCCGCACCACCGCCGCGAAATCTCCGGACGAACGCGGCGACCGCGTCGTTGACCACGAAAACCTCGTGACTAGCCCGGAACAACCGCCGCCCGATCGACCCGTACACCGCGTGCTGAACGCCCCGCACCAGCGCCGACGGATGCTCGACGACCGCGACGTGCTGGGTCAGGAAAAGCGGCTTGCCAGTCCGCGCAGCTCGCAGCCCGGCGGCCCAGGAAGACTGGTACAGCGTGTCGTGCACGTGGACGACATCCGCCCACCGCACCCATTCGCGGACCGCACGCGACAGCCGGGGCCCGAACACCGGGAAGGGCACGCCAGCCCGGTTTTCCGTCCCATTCCAGGCGGGTACGCGCACGACGTGCACACCGTCCACAGCGGACGGCGGAGCAGCAGGCAGCGCGCTGGTCAGCACAGTGACCTCGGCCCCGCGCGCGGCGAGCATCCGGGCCTGCTGCGCGGCGACGTTCTCGATTCCCCCGACGTGCGGCGGGTAGTAGTGCGAGACGAGCAGGATCCGGAGGGGAGGGGAGGGCGTCATCGGTACACACTCGTTCCGTTGCTGCTGTAGACCTTGTTCTTGGTGGCGTCGAGGAACCGCAGCGGATAGCGGTAGGTGACGAGATCGCCTTGGTAGAACACGGTGACCTCGTCTTTGCGGACGGCCGGATAGCCGAGGAGGACGAACGAGCCCGGCTGCACGAGCGTGGGGTAGATGTCGTCCCCGGGGCGGCCGTCGATCAGCGTTTGCAGGCGGCTGAGCGTGTAGCGGTCGGACTGGATCCGGTGCGCGGCCGTGTGCTGTTCGAGCCAGGCGAGGGCGGCGCGTTCCTGCGGGTGGGCGTAGTAGATGTCGTAGTACTGCCCGGCGTTGTCCAGTTGCAGTTGCGCGGGATAGCCGCCGAAGAGCCGGGGCAGCGCGCCGGTGAGGTCGAGGAACAGCAGCAGCGACACGGCGGTGGCGGCGGGCATCCGCCACTGTCTGAGCCAGGACAGCGCCCACACCGACCCCATCGCGATGAACGGGGCGAATCCGAACAACCCCTGCTGGAAGGTGCGCAGGAGTCCGTAATCCACCGAAAGCTGCGGCAACGCGATCTCCGCGGCGAGTACGCCCAAGCCGCCGGCGGCGAGGACGAACAGATCGTGCGTCGGCCGGAACACGGTCGCGGTGGCGATGAGGGTCCCGGCCAGGCCGACGAGCAGCAGCACTTGCAGCCCGTCCGCGCACAAGGTGCGGAGTAGGCCGTTGACGCGCGGAACGTCGACGCCGAGCTGATTCAGCGCGGACCCGGCCGCGGTGAGCGGCAGAGCGTCCGCCGGGGCGACCTGCGCGGCGGCCGCGTGCAGCGCCATGGGCGGTTCGCCGCCGGCCCGGGCCCGGGTGGAATCGGCGTAGTCGTGCAGCCGTTGCTGCGGGCTGACCCGCGCGGAGCTGAAAATGCTGTACGCGGTGTCGGACGACCCGCGTTGCACCTGGTCCGGGTGGAACAGGTCCCGAGCGGTGGCCGCGGCGGTGTGCTGGAGCTGCTGCCAGGTGCCGGTGACCGGACCGGTCCACAGCGCGGAGCACAGGACCGCGATGCCGATCATCGGCCAGACGACGAAGTCGGCGGACTCCTTCGGCGCGCGTTCGGCCAGACGGCGGCGCAACGGCGGCACCACCCGGACGACGCCGCTGGCGAGCTTGCCCAGCACCAGGACGCCGATCAGCACGTATGTCGTGGAGTAGTGCGAAAGCACGATTCCCGCGAACAGGACGGTGAACGCGATCCGCCGCGCGCGACGCGGTGCGGTGCGGTCGCTCAACGCCAGAACGGCGCAGCCCAGCAGGAGGAACGCGATCTCCTGGCGGCCGAGGAACGGCATGTCGGTGAAGAACGTGGGGAACGCGAGGAAGCAGATCGCGGCGAGGAGCGAAATCCTTTTGCCGGTGAGATTCCGCGTCGTGCGGTACACCGCGACCGGCGCCGCGGCGAACAGCATCGGCAGCACCGCTTTGAAGATCGCCGCGCCGGGCAACGCGGTCAGCTGGGCCAGCGAGGCGGGCAGGAGCGTGATGCTGAGGCACGCGTTGTACGCGTCGGGGTAGCCGGAGATGTCCCAGTACCCCTTGGCCGAGGTGAGCTGGAAGAGCAGGAACTCGCGCTGGATGTCGTGTCCGGTGATATACCAGCCGCGCAGCGACGTCAGCAGGAGCAAAGCCGTTGCCGCACAGAGGATTCCGAACGCGATCACCCCGTCGCCGTACCGGCCCGCCTGCACCGCCAACAGGCCGAGCAGGGCCGCGATCAGGAACAACGCGACCAGGCTCGTCGCACCGGTGAACCCGTTGTTCAGCCGGATGGCCCCGGCGACCGCGACCACCAGCGCGAGGACTCCCAGGACCGCCACCGGCGCGACGTCGCGCACCGGCATCCACCGCGGCCCCCGCACCGGTGGCGACGCGCCGGTGAGCCGCCGATCGAGGAACGCGAGCGCCCCTGCGGTCAGCGTCTGAGCCACGGCAAGCGACCCGGTCGTCAACGGGCGCGAGACGCCGAACCAGGGGAGCACGGTGTTGACGATCAGCGCGGCGGCCATGGCGGCCAGCACCGCGAAACCGAGCCCCAGCAACCACTGGGCCTCGCGGGTGGACACGATCCGGGTGGCGATCCGGCGGCACAGCCAGGCCGGGGCGCCGAGCACGAGCCACAGCCCGGCGAGGGCCACCAGCACCGCGGGCCGCCACGGCATCAGCTCCACGACAGCGGCGGCAAGCACCGATCCGAGCACGACGGTGCGCTGGCCGGGGCGCGTCACGGGAGGACCTCGGCGTAGACGTCCTCGACCTGCGCCGCCACCGCGGCCCAGGTCAACTCGCGAGCTGCTCTCGCGCTGGCCGCGGCGGTCCGCCGTCGGAAGTCCTCGTCGGTGGCGAATTCGTCGATCGCCGCGGCCAATGCGGCCGGATCCGCGGGAGCGAGGGCTCCGATGCCGTGCAGGAGTTCGGTGTTCCCGGGAACGTCGGTGGCGAGCACCGGCAGGCCGGCGGCCATGGCTTCGAGCGCGGCGAGCGACATCCCTTCGCGATCCGAGGGCAGCACGAACAGATCAGCTCGCTCATAGCGGTGCAGCAGCGAAGCACCGTGCAGCCGGCCGTGGAACCGCACGTCCGGAATCCCTTGCTGCTGCGCGGTTTCCTCAAGCCGCTCCCGCTGTTCCCCGTCCCCGACGACGTCCAGGACCACCGGTTGCCGCACCCGGGTCAGCGCGTGCAGGAGCCGGGAGAGGTTCTTTTGCGGGCTGAGCCGTCCGACGAACAGCAGGCGCAGCACCGGTTCCCGGCGCGCCCGCGGCGGGAGGAAGAACTCGCCGGACACGCCGTTCGGCACCGCGAAGATCCGCGCCGGGTCTGCCCGGTAGGCGGTGCGGACGAACTCCCGCTGCGCCTCGGTCAGCACCAGCACCCCGGCGGCGGCCCGCAGGACCCGGCTGAAGACGTGCCTTTTGTAGTGCGGCAGCAGCCATCCCAGTTTGCCCGACTGGTCGACGTCCAGATGGAAATGGAGCAGGAACGGCTGACGGCGCGCGGCCGCGGCGAGCGCGACCTGCTCGGGCAGGACCGCGTGCGCGGCATGCAGATGCCATACCGAGGTTTTCGGCGTGCGCAGCAAGGCGGGGACGAGACCGGGGGACACCGGCGTATGCGCGATGTCGAGCGCGGGAGTGCGGACGGTGGTGACGCCGTGCACCAGTTCGCGACGAGGCGAGTCACGCGCGCCGACGGTCGTGGTGAGCACGGTGACGTCGTGCTGCCGCGCTTGGTGCCGGGCCAGCTGCTGCACTACGGCTTCCATTCCGCCGAGATGCGGCGGGTAGTACGGGGTGATCTGGACGATCCGGCGGCGGGTCACGGTCTGCCTCCAGGCGCGTTGCCGGGCAGCCGGAAGCGCAGGTTCTCCATGCCTCCGGCGACATTCACCGCGATCGCGTCCACGACCTGTCCTGGCGGCACCGGCAGCCGGAAGGCCAGCGTCGTGAACTTCCCCGGCTCGAGCGTCACCCGTCGAGACACCCCCGGGAGCCGGTCCGCCGACGCGGTTTCCAGCGCTGCCACCACGGTGTAGTCCGCGTGGTACGGACCATGGCGCACCAGCGCGACCTCGGCGGTGACAGCCCCGTCCCGGAACGTGGGCGTGCCGACGAAATACAGCTCGGTGAAGGTCTCGGGCTGCTCGGTGAAGGACTGCCGCACCAGCGTCCGGGCGTCCGGCCACACCAGGAGCGTCACCACTCCGAGCACCACCGCCGCCGAAACCGCTCCGGCGAATTTCAGCCAGCCGCGGCCGTTGCCCCGGTCTTCCCCTGAAGAGCCGGCCACGCTCAGTCCGCCATCGCCAGGACGCATTGGGCTTCGTCCGTGCAGAGCACGTACGCCGGGCCGCGCACGGTGCGCGCCCGGTGGGCGGCGAGCTGCGAGAGGTTGCGCAGGCCGTCGCGCACAGCGTGCAGTTTCACGTCCCCGCCGCGGATCCGGTACTCGATCGGTGTTTCGCCGCACCGGAAACCGCGGACGTAGGCGTCGTTTTTGATCTCCTGCGAGAACGGCATCCCGCCGGACCGGATGTCCAGGTGCTGCCAGACGTGGCGGCGGAACACCCACATCCCGGACTGCGAATCCCGGAACGGCGAGCGGAAGAAGAACCGGCTGATCAGCGTCAGCACCCGGTTGCCGATCCGGTGCGACGGCTTCATCGCCTCGCGGTTCTCTGGGCCGAGCCGGTTGGTGGACAGGAAATCGAGCTGCCGGTCGGCCATCGTGCCCAGCAGCCCGGGCAGGTGGTCGAACGGGTAGGTGCAGTCCGCGTCTCCGGTGGCGATCACGTCGCCGGTCGCGGCGGCGAAACCCGCGTGATAGGCGTGCCCGTACCCGCGCACGGGCTGCACGATCACGCGTGCGCCGAGCGCGGCGGCCACCTCGCCGGTCCCGTCGGTCGAGGCGTTGTCGACCACGATCACCTCGAGTTCGCAGCCGAGGGACGCCAGGCCGGAGTACGGGATCGTGGCCAGCACCCGCGGCATGTTGACCCGCTCGTTCAGCGCGGGGATGACGATGGACAGCTTGCGCGGCCGGGGTCTTTCGGCGCAGGCGCCGCGGCTGGCGGTCCGGAGGCGGCAGCAGGGCCCGGCGGCCGGGCGGGAAGCGGTGTCGTCCGACGGCGAGGAGCTGGCGCGCTCGATGTTCGACGTCATGGAGGAACCTCGGTTCTGGTCTTGTGCTCGGCGGGGGAAGGAGCACGGGCACGGCCGGGTCCGGCGGCGGGAAACGCCGATGGCCCGGCCTCGTCAGGCCGGGCGGTCGGCGTCCGCCGGCGGGGGCCTGCCGGCGACGGGTCGGGGGGCGGGGTTGTGTTGTAGCGGCGGGCGGTGCGAACGCGTGCGAGCGCGCTTCGGCGCCCGGCCTGGTATCTGTATCGATGCCGAGCGCCTGGGCGCAACGTGTGTTTAGCGCATTTTTCGTTCGCTCGTTCGGACCCGGTGCTGAATGCGGCCGCGAGAATAATCGGTCGTCGCAGGTAATGGTGACCGGTGCGCAAAAAACCGAAAGGGATTCGCGTGCGGTTTCACTCGTTCAGCCTAGTCCGGAACAGCGGGGCGACGGAGCCGAAAAGACGGCATCGACCCGTATGGCCGCTATGTCCGCATGCTGTCCGCGCTTGCTTGGACGCGGGTATATGCCTTGCGGTGCACCGGTAATCGGACGCGACTAGTTCTCGAACGCCCCGTGCCTGCCCGCGCCCGCCGCGAAACGGGCGGCACCCGCAACGGTATCCGATTTCAGAGACTGAATCCCGTGCCGGAATTCGTTTTCCAATGCGGATTCCTCGCTCAGCGACTCGCTTTCCAGCAATGCCGCCCGGTCCTCGCGCAAGCAGGTCTGCGGAAATGCGGCGAGTTCCCGGGCGAGCGCGATCGCGGCGGGCAATGCCTGCCCGGCGGGCACGACGCGATTCGCCAATCCGATCCGGTGCGCTTCCGCCGCGTCGACCGGGCGCCCGGTGAGCACCAGGTCGAGCGCGTGGCTCCGGCCGATCAGCCGCGGCAGCCGCACGGTGCCGCCGTCGATCAGCGGGACGCCCCAGCGGCGGCAGAACACTCCGAACACCGCTGTCTCTTCGACGATCCGGAGGTCGGCCCAGATCGCCAGTTCCAGCCCGCCCGCGACGGCATGGCCGGACACCGCCGCGAGCACCGGCTTGCGCAGCCGCAAGCGCGTCGGTCCCATCGGGCCGTCGCCGTCCGGTTCGGTGCGGTTGCCGCGGCCTTCGCTCACCGCTTTGAGATCCGCGCCGGCGCAGAAAGTCCCGCCGACGCCGTACAGCACCGCGACCGCGGCGTCCGAGGCGTCGAAGTCCCGGAAGGCGTCGGCCAGCGCCTCGGCGGTGGCGCGGTCGACGGCGTTGCGGCGCTCCGGCCGGTTGATGCCGATGGCGGCGACCGGGCCGTCGTGCTCGACCAGCACAGTGCTCACGCGGGGCCTCCTGGGGACGAAGCGGCTGTCCGGGCAGCATGCCACGCCCCGTAGGCTCCGGCACCGGAATCAGCACCGGGAAGGGGAGTGCGGAATGGACGGCCTGGCCGCGTTCGGGTTCGAACTGGGGGTGCTCAAGCGGATCCGCCGCGCGGGCTGGTGGCAGGCGGGGGTCCGCGATCCGGAGTCGGTGGCCGAGCACAGCCTCCGCGCGGCGCAGTTGGCCGCGCTCCTCGCCGCCGAGGAAGGCGCGAACCCCGAGCGCGCGGCGTTTCTCGCGCTGTGGCACGACACCCAGGAGACCCGCACCGGCGACCTGCCGCATACCGCCACGCCGTACCTGACGAAGCCGGAGCCGCGGGCGATCACGGCGGACCAGACCGCGGGCTTGCCGCGTGCGTCGGCGGAAACCGTGCAGTCAGCGGTAGACGAGTACGAAACGCGCGAGTCGCCCGAAGCGCGGTGCGCCAAGGACGCCGACAAACTCGAGATGCTTTTCCAGGCTCTCGAATACCGCGCGACCGGAGTCTCCACAGTGGACGAATGGCTCGCGTCGGCGCAGGCCGGGCTCTTCACCGAAACCGCCCGGCGCGTCGCCGAAGCCGCACTGGCGACCTCGCCGCTGTCCTGGCGGCCTCGTTAGGGATCACCCACATGGGCGCACTTTTGGTTTAAGGCTGTCCTCCCTGGGAAAGATCCAAAGAACGACCATCTCGGGGAGGCACAGGATGAACCGGAAACTCACGGCAGTGCTGGCCAGTATCGCGGCGATGGCGGCGACGATCGGATTCGCGGCGACAGCGGACGCGGCGGGACCGCCGTGCGGCCCCAAGGCGAAGGCGTGCCTGAAGCTGTCCGCGAACACGGCGTGGCTGATGAACAACGGCAAAGTCACCCGCGGCGGGGTGCGCGTGACCGTCGGCAAGCCCGCGTACCCGACCCCGGTCGGCACGTTCCGCGTGCAGTACAAGGACATCGACCACTACAGCAAGCAGTTCCACGGCCCGATGCCGTACTCGGTCTTCTTCACCAACACCGGGGTCGCGTTCCACCAGGGCAGCCTGAAGGTCCAGTCGCACGGCTGCGTCCACCTGTCGCACGCCGACGCGGTGGCGTTCTTCAACACGCTGCAGCCGGGCGACGTGGTGCAGGTCGTGCGGTAATCACCCGACGGGCATCGGCCGCCGCAGCGCTTGCCGGCGCAGGCGGCCGAACCCTCGCGGGTTGTTGAGGCCGAACACCGCCACGGTCTGGCCGTCGCGGTGATAGGTGGCCAGGAAGGACTCGTCGTCCGGACCGCCGTCGGCGAAGCGCACCTCGTCCTCCGGCGAAGGATGCCCGGCGAGCTGGAGGGTCCCGGCGTACTGATCCGACCAGACGTAGCCGCTCGGCTCGTACTCCCGGACCACCTGCCCGGCCAGCAGATTGGCGACCGCGACCGAAGCCTGTTCGGCGGCGTTCGTCCAGTGCTCGTGCCGGATGCCCGCCGGTCCGTAGGCCGCGACGTCGCCCGCCGCGACCACGTTCGGCAGCGAAGTGACCAGACCGGCGTTGGTGCGCACGCCGTTGCCGGCCGCCAGCCCCGAGCCGTCGAGCCATTCGACCGCCGGAACCATGCCGATCCCGGCGACGACCACGTCGGCGGGCAGAGTTTCGCCGGTCTCCAGCCGCACCCCGGTGACCCGCCCGTCGAGGGTGGAAAGCCCGGCCACCGAAGCGCCGCAGCGCAGGGTGACGCCGTTCCGGTCGTGCAGCCGCGCGCAGATCGACCCGAGTTCCGGGCCCAGCACCCGCGCCATCGGCGTCGGCAGCGCCTCCAAGACGGTGACGTCCAAGCCCAAGCCGTTGCACGTCGACGCCACCTCGGCCCCGATGAACCCGCCGCCCACGATCACCACGCGCGCACCGGGAATCAGCTCCTCGCGCAGGGCGAGTGCGTCGTCCAAGGTGCGCAGAACATGAACTCCGGCAACGGACTCCGTGCCCGGCAAGGCACGAGCGCGTCCGCCAGTTGCCAGGATGACGCCGTCCGCTTCCAGCTCCCCGTCGGACAGAACGAGGCGGCCGGTCGACGGGACGAGCCGTTCCGCGCGGGTCCCGAGCCGGACGTCCAGCGAGGCGAGATCGTCGGCGTCGAGCAGGTCCAGCGACTCGCGCGACGCGGATCCGGCCAGGAAGGCCTTCGACAGCGGCGGCCGGTCGTAGGGGAGATGCGGCTCCTCGCCGACGAGCACCACGCGGCCGTCGAACCCCTGGGCGCGCAGCTCCTGCGCGGCGCGGGCGCCGGCGAGCGAAGCGCCGACGATCGCGACCGTTTTCACGCAGCGTCCTCGGCGGCGTCGGCGAGCACGTAGATCACGCCCTCGTCGACCTGCACCTGGTACGTGCGCACCGGCTGCTTGGCCGGCAGGCAGGACGGCATCCCGGTGCGCAGGTCGAAGAGCGCCGCGTGCAGCGGGCACTCCACGAAGCAGCCTTCGAGCCAGCCGTCGGCCAGCGACGCGTCCTGGTGGGTGCAGGTGTCCCCGATCGCATACAGCTCGCCGTCGGCGTTGAAGACGGCGATGGGCTCGGGCCCCGCGATCCGGACGGACTCGCCCGGGGGCAGCTCGTCCACAGTGCACGCGCGCAGCATTGATTCCTCCGAAGCTGGGGATTGTTGCGTATTGAGGAACACCCGACGTGATACGCAACAGAGTCTGGGCGTGCCGGAGGGGTGCCGTCAAGAGGTTCCGGGGTGGAGTTTTGCGGAGCGAAGTTCCGGATGAAAGCCCTGGTCGAGGGCGGTTCCCGCGAACGGGTGCGGTGCCGGGAAGGGTGCTTGACAGCGCCCCGGCTGAGCCTCATCTTGTTCCGGAGAGGGCAACAAGACGCGTAATACGCAACTACGATCGTGTGCGAGAGGAGCCCTGCCGGTGACCGCTATCGACCTCCCGCAGAGCCTGCTGCCGACTCTGCCCGGGCCGCACTACACCGACCCGGCGGTCTTCGCCCGGGAGCAGGAGCGGATCTTCGAAGCGGGGTGGTTCTGCGCGGTGCGCAGCGCCGACCTGCCGTCGCCCGGCTCGTTCGAAACCGTGCAGGTCGGCCGCGAAAGCGTGCTGATCGCGCGCGGCCGCGACGGGGCGTTGCGCGCGTTCCTGAACGTGTGCCGCCACCGCGGCGCGCGGTTGTGCACCGACGAGAAGGGTTCGGTGAAGCGCGCTTTCCAGTGCATGTACCACGCCTGGACCTACGGCCTCGACGGAAAGCTCGTCGCAGCCCCGAATCTGACCGGCATGCCGGACGTCGACCGTGTCGAATACGGCCTGACCGCGGTGCACCTGCGCGAATGGCTCGGCTACGCCTGGGTTTGCCTCGCCGAAGAAGCACCGTCCTTTGCCGACACTGTGCTGGCCGACGTGAGCGCGCGGCTCGGCGGTCCGGGCGAGATCGAGGCGTACGGGATCGAGAATCTGTCGCTGGGCCGGCGCATCGAGTACGACGTGCGCGCGAACTGGAAGCAGATCATCGAGAACTTCATGGAGTGCTACCACTGCGCGACGATCCATCCTGAGCTCACCGAGGTGCTCCCGGAGTTCGCCGACGGGTACGCCGCGCAGTATTTCGTCGGCCACGGCGCGGAATTCGGCTCGGACGTCACCGGGTTCACGGTGGACGGCGGCGACGGCCTGCAGCGTTTGCCGGGCGTCGGCGAGCACCAGGACCGCCGGTACTACGCGATCACGATCCGGCCGCAGGTGTTCGTGAACCTGGTGCCGGACCACGTGATCGTGCACCGGATGTTTCCGCTGGCCGCCGACCGCACGCTGGTCCGCTGCGACTGGCTGTACCTGCCGGAGGTGGTGGAATCGGGCGCGGACCTCGATCGTTCGGTGGAGCTGTTCCACCGGGTGAACCAGCAGGACTTCGAGGCGTGCGAACGGTGCCAGCAGGCGATGGGCTCGCGCGCCTACGCCCGCGGCGGCGTGCTCGTGCCGAGCGAACACCACATCGGCGAGTTCCATGCCTGGGTGCGGGCGCGGACCGGGGATTAGCACCCGCGCCCGCGCCGGTCACGGCTGGATGTCCATCTCCGGGCCGATGTACTCGCGCACGCGGACCGCTTTCCCGTCCTTCGCCTCGACGATCTGGACGAGGTGCAGCTTCACCGGGTTGCCGCCGACCTCGATTTCGACGGCCGCCTCGTTGAAGAACCCTTTTTCGGTGAAGGTGACGCCCACCGGGCGGAAGTCCGGCACGGGCCCGTCGCCCGCCCGCTCGTGCACGGCGGCGACCGCCTCGGACACCGTGACCCACTTGTCGTCGGCGCTGTGCCACACGGGACAGTCCTTGACGCAGATCTGGAGGAAGAGGTCGATGTCGGCCAGTGCCTTCACCCAGTTCTCGGCGAGTTCGGCGGTGGCCTGGTCTGGTGTGGTGCTCATCGGCTCGCGGTGCCTTCCGCTCGGGGATCGATTCCCCGATGCTGCCGGGACCCCAGCGGCCGGAGTGTCCAAGTTCCCGGACACTCCGGCCCCGTTCCGGTCAGATCAGCGCGCGGATCGCTTTCTCGAAGCCGGTCACGTGGTCGAGCGTCAGCGCCGAAGCCTTCTTCGCGTCCCCCTCGGCGATCGCCGTCAGCAGCGGCGAGTGCTCGTCCACGTGCCCGGCCATGCCTTGCAGCCGGGGGAGGAACACGCACCAGATCCGGGTCGCGAGATTGTCGTAATGAATCAACGTGTCCTCGAAGAACGGATTGTGCACGCAGGCGTAGATCGCACGGTGGAGTTCGAGGTCGGTGCGCAGGAGGTCGGCGTTTTCCCTTGGCGTTGCCGAATCCAGCTGATCGCGGAGCCGGACCAGGCGGGCCCGGTCCTCGTCCGTCGCCCGCGTGGCGGCGGACGCGGCGGCCGTCGGTTCGAGGGTGCGCCGGACCTCGGAGATGTGCGCGAGGTCGGAGATGTTGACGTCCGTGGCGAACGTGCCGCGACGCGGGTACGCGACCACGAGCCGTTCGGTTTCGAGGCGCTTCAACGCTTCCCGGATCGGCGTGCGGCCCATCTCGAGGACGCTGCCCGCCCATTCCTCGTTGATCGGGTCGCCCGGCTTGATGTCGAGCATGACGAGACGGTCGCGCAGGAACTCGTAGGCGCGTTCGGCCAGCGACGGGGCGGCGGCCGGGATGACGTGGTTGACCGGGGTGCTCACCCGCCTTACTCTACAGCGAAGATTGATATATCAGTAGTCGACCAGTTGTCCGATACGGGAGGCCAGCCGGAATGACCACGACGGACCAGCCTCGTCCCCCGGGCGCGGACCTTCCGGACCACCCGGATTTCCTGTGGCGGGACCCGGAGCCGCGGCGCGCGTACGACGTCGTCGTGGTGGGCGGCGGCGGGCACGGCCTCGCGACCGCGTACTACCTCGCCAAGGTGCACGGCATCACGAACGTCGCCGTGCTGGAGAAGGGCTGGCTCGCCGGCGGGAACATGGCCCGCAACACCACGATCATCCGTTCCAACTACCTGTGGGACGAAAGCTCCGGCATCTACGAGCACTCGCTCAAGCTGTGGGAAGGCCTCGAGGAAGACCTCGGCTACCCGATCCTGTTCAGCCAGCGCGGCGTGCTGAACCTCGCGCACAGCCTGCAAGACGTCCGCGACAGCGTGCGCCGGGTGAACGCCAACCGGCTCAACGGGATCGACGCGGAATGGGTCGGCGCGGACGGGGTCAAGGAACTCTGCCCGATCGTCAACACGTCGCCGGACGTCCGGTACCCGGTGCTCGGCGCGACCTACCAGCCGCGGGCCGGAATCGCCAAACACGACTACGTCGCTTGGGGTTTCGCCCGCGCGGCGGCAGGGATGGGCGTCGACCTCATCCAGAACTGCGCGGTCACCGGCATCGACACGCGGGACGGCAAGGTGGTCGCGGTCGAAACCAGCCGGGGCCGGATCGCCGCCGGGAAGGTCGCGCTGTGCGCGGCCGGGCACAGTTCGGTGCTGGCGAAGATGGCCGGGATCGACCTGCCGCTGGTGTCGCATCCGCTGCAGGCGCTCGTGTCGGAACTGCTCGAACCGGTGCACCCGACGGTGGTGATGTCGAACGCCGTGCACGTCTACGTTTCCCAGGCGCACAAGGGAGAACTCGTGATGGGCGCGGGCATCGACTCCTACGCCGGCTACGGCCAGCGCGGCGCGTTCCACATCATCGAGGACCAGATGGCCGCCGCGCTGGAGCTCTTCCCGGTGTTCGCGCGGGCGCACCTGCTGCGGACCTGGGCGGGCATCGTCGACGTCACCCCGGACGCGTCGCCGATCGTCGGGCTGACCCCGGTGGAGAACCTGTATCTCAACTGCGGCTGGGGGACCGGCGGGTTCAAGGCAACGCCGGGGGTCGGCGACTGCTTCGCGCACACCGTCGCGAAGGGGAAGCCGCATCCGTACGCCGAACCGTTCACCCTCGACCGGTTCACCACCGGCGCGCTCGTCGACGAGCACGGCGCCGCCGCCGTCGCGCATTAGGAGCCACTGTGCAGCTGATTCCCTGCCCCTGGTGCGGTCCCCGCGAGGAGACCGAATTCCACTACGGCGGCCAAGCCCACGTCGCGTACCCGGCGGAACCGGCGGCGCTGTCCGACGAGGAGTGGGCGAAGTACGTCTTCTTCCGCGCCAACCCGAGCGGGCCGCTCGCCGAGCGCTGGACGCACAGCGCGGGCTGCCGCCGCTGGTTCAACGCCGTCCGCGACACCCGCACCCACGAACTCGCGGCGGTCTACCGCCTCGACGAACCCCGGCCGGTGATCCCATGACCTTCCGCCTCCCCAGCGGCGGCCTCGTCGACCGCGACACCTTGCTCCAGTTCACCTTCGACGGCCGCGAGCTCACCGGCCATCCGGGCGACACGCTCGCGTCCGCGCTGCTCGCCCACGGCGTGCACCAGGTCGCGCGGAGCGTCAAGCTCGGCCGCCCGCGCGGCATCATGGCGGCCGGTGTCGAAGAGCCGAACGCGGTGGTGCAGCTGGAAAAGCCGTTCCCCGAACCGATGCAGACCGCGACCACCGTCGAGCTGTACGACGGCCTCGTCGCACGCAGCCTCTCCGGCCAGGGCCGGTTGGCGACCGAACCGGACCCCGCGAGGTACGACGCGAAGCACCTGCACTGCGACGTGCTCGTGGTCGGCGCCGGCCCGGCCGGTCTGGTCGCGGCCCGCACGGCGGCGCGAGCCGGAGCCCGGGTCGTGCTCGTGGACGACCAGCCCGAGCCCGGCGGTTCGCTGCTCGGCTCGAACGAATACGTGGACCTCAAACCCGCCGTCGAATGGGCTCGCGCGATCGCCGACGAACTCCGCGCGACGCCGGACGTGGAAGTACTCGACCGGACCACCGCGTTCGGTGCCTACGACGACGGTTTCGTCCTCGCCGTGCAGCACCGGACGTCCGGCGCGGCCCGGCAGCGCGTGTGGCGGATCCGTGCGAAGCAGACTGTCCTCGCGACCGGCGCACACGAACGTCCGATCGTCTTCCCGGACAACGACCGTCCTGGCGTCCTCCTCGCCGGTGCCGCCCGGACCTACCTCCACCGCTACGGCGTCGTCCCCGGCCGTCGCGCCGTCGTGTTCACCATGGACGATTCCGCCTACGCCACGGCGATCGACCTCGCCGACGCTGGCGTGGAAATCCCGCTGGTGGCCGATGTCCGCCCGGCAGCTCCGGAAAACTGGGCCGCCGCCTGTGCGGAACGGGGCATCGAGATCCGCACCGAGGCAGCAGTGACAGGGACGGAAGGAAGCGGGCGCGTCACCGGCGTGCGCGTTGCCGGAGACCTGATCCCGTGCGACACGCTGCTGGTCTCGGGCGGCTGGACCCCCGCGGTCCACCTGTTCAGCCAGCAGCGTGGTGCCCTGCGCTACGAACCCGCACTCGGCGCATACCTTCCAGACGGCGACCTCCCGACCGCACGCGTGGCAGGCAGCGCGAACGGCACCTTCGACTTCGCCGGCTGCGTGCGAGAAGGCCGTGCCGCCGCCGCGAAGGCCCTGGGCGAAGCACCGGCGGACATCCCGCTCCCGGTCTCCGACGCACCGCCGCGCGAACTGGCCCCCGCCGTCCAATGGCAGATCCCCGGCACGGAGTCCGATGTGGACACCCGTTTCGTGGACCTGCAGCGCGACGCCACCGTCTCCGACGTCCTCCGCGCCACCGGTGCGGGCCTCGCCTCACTGGAGCACGTCAAGCGCTACACCACCATCGGCACCGCACACGACCAGGGCAAAACCTCCGGCATGCTCGCCGCCGGGATCACCGCCGAAGCCCTCGGCGCCGACCTCGCGGACCGCCGCCCGACCACCTACCGTCCGCCGTACACGCCGGTCGCCTTCGCCGCGCTGGCCGGTCGCAACCGCGGCGAACTGCACGACCCGATCCGCGTCACCGCCCTGCATTCCTGGCACGTCGAACACGGCGCGGAGTTCGAGAACGTCGGCCAGTGGAAACGCCCGTGGTACTACCCGCAGCCGGGGGAGGACCTGCACGCCGCTGTCCGGCGCGAATGCCTCGAAGCCCGCACTGACGTGGCCATGATGGACGGTTCCACCCTCGGCAAGATCGACGTCCAGGGCCCGGACGCCGCCGAATTCCTCGACCTGCTCTACACGAACCTGATGAGCACGCTCAAGGTCGGACGCATCCGGTACGGCGTGATGTGCGGCATCGACGGCATGGTGATCGACGACGGCACCGTCATCCGCGTGGCCGAGGACCGCTTCCTCGTCACCACGACCACCGGCAACGCCGCGATGGTGCTGGACTGGATGGAGGAGTGGCTGCAAACCGAATGGCCGCACCTGCGCGTGTTCGCCACCTCGGTCACCGAGCACTGGGCGACCGTCGCGCTCGTCGGCCCGCGTTCGCGCGAGATCCTGGCCGGGCTCGCGCCGGAACTGGACGTCAGCAACGACGCCTTCGGCTTCATGGCCTGGCGCGACGCCGAAGTGGCCGGAATCGCCGCGCGGGTGTGCCGGATCAGCTTTTCCGGCGAGCTCGCGTACGAGATCAACGTGCCGTCCTGGTACGGCCTCGCGCTGTGGGAAGCGTTGGCAGCACAGGGAATCACGCCGTACGGCACCGAGACTATGCACGTGCTGCGCGCGGAGAAGGGCTACCCGATCATCGGCCAGGACACCGACGGCACGGTCACTCCCCACGACCTCGGCATGGGCTGGGCGGTGTCCAAGAAGAAGGCCGACTTCCTCGGCAAACGGTCCTTCTCCCGGGTGGAAAACCAGCGGCCGGACCGCAAACAGTTCGTCGGCCTGCTGCCGGTCGATCCGACCGTGCTGCTGCCGGAGGGCGCGCAGATCATCGAGACCGCGCACGTCCCGCGCCCGCCGGTGCGGATGCTCGGCCACGTCACCTCCAGCTACCCGAGCGCCGCGTTGAACCGCACCTTCGCGCTCGCTCTCGTCCGCTCCGGCCGGGAACGGATCGGGGAGACCCTGTACGTCCCGGTCGGCGACGAGGTGGTTCCGGTGACGGTGACCGAATCCGTGCTCTACGACAAGGAGGGGACCCGCCGTGACGGTTAAGACCCTGTCTCCGCTCGCAGACCACGCGGGTCTGCTCGCCAGCTGCGCACCGGCCGTGCTCGCCGAAGAACGCCCGTTCGTCTCGCAGCTGAACGTCCGCATCCGCGAAGGCCACGACGCCGCGGCAGCCGTCCTCGGCACCGCGCTGCCGAAGGCGTGCCAGTTCACCAGCGGCATTGGCGACGTCCTCTGGCTCGGCCCCGACGAATACTTGGTGCTCGGCGCTCCCGAAGGCACCGAAGAAGCGCTGCGGGAAGCGATCACCGTCGGCGCGGTGACCGATGTGTCCGCGCAGCGCACCACCGTGCAGCTCGCCGGACCGGCGGCCCGCGACGTCCTGGCCCACGGCTGCGCCATCGACCTCCACCCGAAGGCCGCGCCGCCGGGCACCTGCGTCCAGACGCTGTACGCCCGCACCGGAATCGTCCTGCTGGTGCGGGAAGCGGGCGAGTTCACCGTGCTCGTGCGCCAGTCGTTCGCCCCGTATTTCGCCGCCTGGCTCGCCGACGCGGCACTGGAATACCGAGAGGAGGAGTCTTGACCCAGTTCACCTTGACCCTGCACTGCCCCGAGCGCTCCGGGATCGTGCACGCCGTGACGACGTTCCTCGTGAGCAACGGCTGCGACATCGTCGAGCACCAGCAGTTCGACGACGACGTGCACGGGGAACTGTTCCTGCGCACCGAGTTTGCCTGCACCGGACCGGCCACTGTGGACGATCTCACCCGCGAGTTCGACCTCGTGGCCCGGGACTACGCCATGCGGTACCGGTTCTCCGACCGCACCCCGGACCGGCTGCTGGTGATGGTGTCCAAAGCCGGGCACTGCCTCAACGACCTCCTCTTCCGCTGGCGCGCGGGCGCGCTCGGCGCGGAAATCGCGCTCGTGGCGTCCAACCACGAGGACCTGCGCCCGATGGCAGAGGCCGCCGGACTGCCGTTCGTGCACATCCCGGTCACCCCGGCGACCAAGCCGGAAGCCGAACAGCGGCTGCTGGACCTGGTGCGGGAACACGACATCGACCTCGTCGTACTGGCTCGCTACATGCAGGTCCTCTCGGACGAGCTGTGCCAGAAACTGCAGGGCCGCGCGATCAACATCCACCACTCGTTCCTGCCCGGCTTCAAGGGCGCGAAACCGTACGCGCAGGCCTACGACCGGGGCGTCAAGTACGTCGGCGCGACCGCGCACTACGTGACCCCCGAACTCGACGAGGGCCCGATCATCGAGCAAGAGGTGCAGCGGGTCGACCACTCGCACTCGCCGCGCGCGCTCGCGACTGTCGGCCGCGACGCCGAAGCGCTCGCGCTGTCCCGTGCGGTGCGCTGGCACTGCGAGCGGCGCGTTCTCCTCAACGGCAACCGGACCGTCGTCTTCCGCTGACCTATCCCAGGGAGTTCTCATGACCCGTGTCGTGATCATCGGCGCCGGAATCGTGGGCGCGAACCTCGCCGACGAACTGACCCTGCGCGGCTGGACCGACGTCACCGTGCTCGACCAGGGACCGCTGCCGCTGACCGGCGGTTCGACGTCGCACGCGCCGGGGCTGGTGTTCCAGACCAACCCGTCGAAGGCGATGACCGAATTCGCCGGCTACACCGTCGCGAAACTGCTCGACCTCGGCTGTTTCCACCAGGTCGGCGGGATGGAGGTGGCCAGCACCGCGGCGCGGTGGGAGGACCTGAAACGCAAGCACGGCTGGGCGACGTCCTGGGGCGTCGAAGCGCGGCTGATCGACCCGGACGAGTGCGTCCGCCGCTGGCCGATGCTCGACCGGAACCGGATCTTCGGCGCGCTGTACGTCCCGACCGACGGGCTCGCCGTGGCCTCGCGCGCGGTGGACGAGCTGATCAAACGGGCTTCCTCGCGCGGCGCGCGGTTCGTCGGCTCGACCCGCGTGACCGGCATCGAGCAGGCGAACGGGCACGTCACCGGTGTCAAGACCGCCGACGACGTGGTCCCGGCCGACATCGTGGTGTCCTGCGCGGGATTCTGGGGCCGCGAGATCGGCGAGATGGCGGGCATGACCGTGCCGCTGCTGCCGCTCGCGCACCAATACGCGAAGACGGGTCAGCTCGCCGAACTGGCCGGCGCCGATCCGGTGCACCCGGCGCTGCCGATCCTGCGTCATCAGGACCAGGACCTGTACTTCCGCCAGCACGGCGACCGGCTCGGCATCGGCTCGTACGCGCACCGCCCGATGCCGGTGGACAAGTTCGCCGAACCCGGCGAGGTGACCGCGTCCGCGATGCCCTCGATGCTGCCGTTCACCGAGGACGATTTCGCGCCGTCATGGGAGGAAAGCAAGCTCCTGCTGCCCGCGCTCGGCCAGACCAAGGCTGAGGAGGGCTTCAACGGCATCTTCTCCTTCACTCCCGACGGCGGCTCGCTGGTCGGCGAATCCGCGGACGTGCGCGGATTCTGGATTGCCGAGGCCATCTGGGTCACGCATTCCGCGGGCATCGCGAAGGCCGTCGCGGAATCTATTGTGGACGGACGCTCCGAAACCGACCTGCACGAGCTGGACGTGCACCGGTTCGAGGACGTCCAGCTGGCCCCGGAGTACATCCGCGAAACCGCGCAGCAGAACTTCGTGGAGATCTACGACGTGCTGCACCCGCTGCAGCCCCGGCTTTCCCCGCGCGACCTGCGGGTCAGCCCGTTCCACGCCCGCCAGCGCGAACTGGGCGCGGTGTTCCTGGAGGCGGGCGGCTGGGAACGGCCGCACTGGTTCGAGGCCAACGCGTCGCTGCTGAAAGACCTGCCGCACGACTTCCTCCCGCCCGCGCGCGACGCCTGGGCCGGGCAGTTCCACTCGCCGATCGTGGCGGCCGAGGCCTGGCACACCCGGAACCGGGTCGCGATGTACGACATGACCCCGCTCAAGCGCGTCGAGGTCAGCGGGCCGGGTTCGCTGGAGTTCCTGCAAGGGCTCACGACGAACCAGCTGGCGAAGTCGGTCGGCTCGGTGACCTACACGCTGATGCTCGACGACGCGGGCGGCGTCCGCAGCGACATCACCGTGGCGCGCTTGGAACCGGAGCTGTTCCAGGTCGGCATCAACGGCAACATCGACGTCGCGTACCTGCGCGGCCGCGCCCCGGAAGGCGTCCGGGTCGTGGACACCACCGGCGGCACCTGCTGTGTCGGCGTGTGGGGCCCGCTCGCCCGCGACCTGGTGCAACCGCTGTCGGCGGAAGACCTTTCGCACACCGGGCTCAAGTACTTCCGCGGCCGCCGTGCGCGGATCGCCGGGGTGCCGGTGACGATCCTGCGACTGTCCTATGTGGGCGAACTCGGCTGGGAGATCTACACCTCCGCGGACAACGGCCAGCGGCTCTGGGACGCGCTGTGGCGCGCCGGGCAGTCCCTGGGCGTCATCGCGGCCGGGCGCGGCGCGTTCAACAGCCTCCGGCTGGAAAAGGGCTACCGGCTGTGGGGGACCGACATGACCACCGAGCACGACCCGTACGAGGCCGGGGTCGGGTTCGCGGTGCGCCCGGCGAAGGGCGAGTTCGCCGGGCGGGCCGCCATCGAGGGCCGCAGCGAAGAGACCTCGGCGCGGCGGCTGTGCTGCCTCACCGTGGACGACGGCCGGACCGTCGTGCTGGGCAAGGAACCAGTCTTCGTGGACGGCGCCGCGACGGGTTACGTCACGAGTGCGGCCTACGGCTACACGATCGGCCGCCCCATCGCGTACGCCTGGCTGCCGGGTGCGGTGGAGATCGGCGACCAGGTGGAAATCGAGTATTTCGGACGGCGCGTCGCCGCGACTGTGGCCGCGGAACCGCTGGTCGACCCCGGGATGGAGCGCATCCGGCGCTGAGCGGAAGGAAACCCGACATGCGGGACCAGATCGTGAGCGACTTCCTGAACACCCTCGCCCGCCCCGCGATCCCGGCTCCGGCCGGGGCGACAGTCGCGGCCCTCGCCCTCGCGCAAGCCGCGGCACTGCTGAGCCGAGCGGCCGGCGGCGACGCCGAGGCGGACCACCTGACGCGGCATGCGTTGCGGCTGGCGGAGATCGACGCCCACGCCGTCACGCACGACGTGCCCGACCGCGCCCAGCCCGCCGCGGACGTGGTCGCGGCGGCAGCGGAGGTAGTCCGGGTGGCGGAACGGCTGCTGTCCATTGTGGACCCGGCGGCGTTGCCGGACGTCTCCGCGGCGGCGGAAATGGCGCGTTCGTCCGCGACGACCGCACGAGTCGCCGTCGAGGCCCGGCACGGCGTCCCGCTCGCCGCGGAACCGGACGAGGTCGCCGAGAGAGCCGCCCGGGTCACGGAGGCGGTACGGGTCCGTGAAGGACTCCTGGAAGGAATCTGATTCCCTCAAGGGGCCCTTTGCGGCTATGGAGGTGCTGCAACGCCCTGACCTGGGGGCACCGATCGGCGAGCCGCGGTGATCCTGCTGTTCATTGTGGACCTCATGCTCCGCGAGATGACAGCGACCGGGAAACCCTTGTCCGGCATCAAAAGCGGCGAAATTCGCGGCATCCTCAGCGATCTTATGGTGACGGAGCCGGCTCGCCGTCGGCTGCGCATCGACGGTCAGCGCGCACCCTTGCGCAGTGACAGCGTGCAATTCCGGGATCAAGAGCCCAGTCGGTGCCGGACGTGCTGCCGGGCAATGTCGGTGAGCCCGGGAAACGCGCTGCGGTAGGCCCACATTCCGAAGATCAGCACCGCGTATGCGGTCACTGCGTCGGTGGGGGCGTCTCTGTACGCCGGGATCGCGTTCGCCCATTCTTCGGCCTGTCGCGGGGTGTGGCCGTCGGCGACGAGCCGCAGCACCAGCGCAGCCGGGTCAAGCCATGGCGCGCCGACGCTAGACCATGCCCAGTCGACAACCCGCGCGCGGTCGGAGACGAGGATGTTGAGCGGGTGCATGTCGCCGTGCACGAGGCTGTTCCCGTTGACGGCCTCGATCCCGCGTCGCTCCCAGTCCAGCAGTTCCGGCAGGTGGGCCTTGTCCCAGCTGTCAAGTTCGCGGTCCGATTTGGACAGTCGACGCCACGGGACGGACCATGCCCACTGGTCCGTGGACCGCTCCAGTTCGACGGGGGACGGGGTTAGCTCCCGCGTCATCGCGGCTACGGTCTCGGCGACCATCGGGAGGTCCGGCGAGCCCGGCGCGAGGCTGGGGTGATGCCCGGTGACGGCCTCGAATCCGAGCACGTGCCACCCGTCGGCGGTCACTTCCCAGAGGAGACGCGGCGCAGCAGAGTTCGGCCGGGCCCCGACCCGTGCTTCCGTCTGCTGCGCCCGCGCCCGCCGTGTGCCGGTCTGGACGCCCTTGACGAAGCAAGGGCCGTGCGCGGTCTGGAGCGTTGCCAGGAAATCGGAGTTCCGTCCGTTGCCCGGGGAAACCGTCGCGGCCACGGCGCCCGTCCGTTCTTCGATCGCTCGCCGGACGGCGGCGGGAAGGTTCGCCCATTCCTGGCTGACCATGTCTGCCTCTTCGGCCTAACTCCGCGCGGGAGACGGGGGCGGGTCGTCGGTGCACCCGTTCTTGCACTGGGAGCACTTGGCGCACTTCGCCGCGCCAGTGAACCACAGGGGATCGTCCACCACGAACCCCGCCGCCCGGATGGCGTCGGTGGTTCGGCGCATCATGTCGACGGGCCGAACGTCCCCGGTTTCGTCGCTGTCATTCGGGACGTGGTGGATGAAGCCTCCGGAAATCCGCTCGCAGAATTCTGCGTATTCGTGCGTGTGCAGAATGAACGTGTGCCATCCGATGTCGACGGTTTCGCTCGGTGCGAGGGGGCGGCTGGTCCGGGCGCACGCCGCGAGGAACGCAAGCGCCTGGTCCATGATTTGTCCCGCGTACTCCAGAGAAACGACGTTCTCTTTCGAGATGCGGGCCCGGAGCCTGCGGAACAAGCCCTCCGGGATGAGCCCCTGCCCGGTCAAGTCCTCTGCCGCAACACTCATCTGCGAATATCCTTCCGATCTCATCGAATCCGTTGCCTTCCGTGCTGACGGAAACCCGGCGGTCTTTTCGTTGCCGCGTAGGGAACCCGGCCAGTGCTGAGCGTGTCGGGGAACGTCTGCAGCGGCCGGGCGATCAGGGGAGCGCGCGCGGCAGCGGCGTGGCCGCGAGGCACCTCATGCACGGCGTCCTGGCGGACCCGTCGCACCATTCCAGGTCGCCGGTCCAGAACTCCGCGCCGCAGAACGCGACTATGCGGCCGGGATAGTTCGCCGGTTCCGGGAACACGTGCATGACGCGGAACGTCTCGCGGACCGTGCCGGGAAGCGGTCTCCCCAGCATGATTCGCGCGGTCATCGTCTGCCTCTCGTGTCCGTACCAGCCCATGCCCTCTACCTTCGGGACCAGCCGGACCGATGAACAGACGTTTGCCGTCTACCGTCGTCTACAGTCAATGGCGAGCACAGGGGGCGACGGATGGACGACCTCGCAGCACGGCTCCGGCGCGCACGCACCGATGCCGGGATGAGCCTCGCGGCCTTAGCTGCCCGTACCCACTTCAGCAAGCCACTGCTCGGGTTGCTCGAAACGGGGAAACGCACGATCAGCCCAGAACACGTAGTCGCCTACTCCCGTGCCCTGTGCGTGCCAGTGACGGCCCTGTACGGGTCCCCGGACGACCCGTTGCGCGTCGCGCACGAATGGCTGTTGTCCGAGACCCCCGCGGCCCGGCATGCGGCCGCCGGGCGACGCGTCGGCCCCAGCCTCGCCACCGAACTAGAGGAACGCGTTGTCGAACTGCGCCATCTCGACGATGTGATCGGCGGGGGCGACCTCATCCCGCTCGTGCGCCGCGAACTCGCCGACGCCGAACGCGTAGTGAACGAAGCCAGCTACGACGACGGCACCGGCCGCCGCCTGCTCACCGCAGTCGGCGAACTCGCGCAGCTCGCCGGATGGGTCGCCAGCGACGCCGGACAGTACGCCGAAGCGCAGCACGTGTACCTGTCCGGCGTGTCCGCCGCCCGCGACGCCGGTAACGGGCCGCTCGCCGGGCAACTCCTGTCCAGCCTCAGCTACCAGATGGCGAACGTCGGCGACCCGGCCGACGCGGCGCTGCTTGCCCGGTCCGCCGTCGCCGGGGCCCGCGACGCCACCCCCGTAGTCCGCGCGCTGCTGCTCGAACGGGTCGCGTGGGCATCCGCCCGGTCCTGCGACACCGACGGCACCCGCCGCACCCTCGACGCCGTAGACGACGCCTACGCCGCCCGCAGCACCGGCACGGAAGAACCGGAATGGGTGTACTGGCTCGACCCGAACGAAATCGACGTGATGGCCGGACGCTGCCTCATCGAACTCGGCGAACCGGCACGCGCCGAACCGTTGATCACCCACGCCGTGGACGCCTACGCGCCGGAGCACTCCCGGGAAGTGGCGCTCTACCGCACGTGGATCGCCGAGGCGTACGCCCGCTCCGGCGAACTCGACGCCGCCCGCTCCGCCTTGCGCGCCGCCCGCAAGGCAGGCGACGGGGTCAACTCGGCCCGGCTGGCCACCCGCGTCGAACAGGTCGCCCGGCTCGTCGGGGCGGACGCGTGACCGGCGTCCCGGTGCGAATCCGGCACAGACGACAACCGCGAACAGCCCTCGGCGCAGACAGACGTTGAGGGCTGTTTTGGCTGTTCAAACGGGTGCAGCTAGCGAACCCGCAGGTCAGTGCTACCCCCTGCCGCAAGGGGCCCCTGCACGGACGTCGGGCGGCGGATTGCGGCAGGGGGCGCGAGCGGCGGCTGGCGGGCAGTGGCAAGATCTGCGGTGTTCCCCAGGAGACCCGTCCCCGAGAACACCGCAGTGAGGATCGCCGCATGCCTGTGCCGCCCCTGCTCACTCTGAACAACTCGGTCGCCATCCCGCAGCTCGGACTCGGCATGTACCAGGTCCGGCCCGACCACGTCGCGAAAGTCGTCGCGACGGCGTTCGAAGCCGGCTACCGCAGCATCGACACCGCCGCGATGTACGGCAACGAAGCCGAGGTCGGCGCGGCGGTCCGGGAGTCCGGGCTGCCGCGCGAGGACGTCTTCGTGACCACGAAGGTCTGGAACACCGACCACGGCTACGACAACACCCTGCGCGCGTTCGACCGCAGCGCGGAGGCGCTCGGCCTCGGCCCGGTCGACCTGTACCTGATCCACTGGCCGAAACCGGAGCTGGACCGCTACGTCGAAACCTGGCGCGCCCTCGAACTGCTGCTCAGCGAGGGCCGCGTCCGGGCGATCGGCGTGTCGAACTTCGGCGTCGACCACCTGCGCCGCCTGCTCGACGAGACCGACGTCGTCCCGGTGGTCAACCAGGTCGAACTGCACCCGTGGCAGCAGCAGGCCCCGCTGCGCGCGTTCCACGCCGAGCACGGCATCGCGACCGAAGCGTGGAGCCCGCTGGCCCGCGGCCGGAACCTGAACGACCGGGTGATCACGGCGCTGGCCGCGAAGTACGGGAAGACGCCCGCCCAGCTGGTGCTGCGCTGGCATCTGCAGCTGGGAATCATCGCGATCCCGAAATCGGCGACCCCGTCGCGGATCCGGGAAAATGCCGAGGTGTTCGACTTCGAACTGGCCGAGGACGACCTGCTGGCCCTGGCCGAACTCGACTCGTGAACGGCGGTGCCGGTGAGAACCGGCACCGCCGTTCACGAGGCACGCGTTCCCACCGTCTCGACGCCGACCCCGCTGGGCCGTCAGCTCCGGCGGCCCGTGCTCCGCAGCCGCCTGGCCAGAGCACGGTCGCGGTGAAGCCGCGCGCCCCCGACTACGCCACCGCGTCCCAGCCCAACCGAGGGCGAAAGCGGTGCGAAGACGGTCAAGCCGCGGATGTCTCTGCGGCTCCGGGAGCCCGCCCCGGATACGCCGCACCGCCCCAGCCCAGCCAGGGCGGAGGCGGTGCCGGCAGATCCGGATTCAGGAAGCGCGAATGCCCGCTGCCGCGAAGTCGGCCAGCTGGGCCGGTTCCTTGAGGAACGCCCGGAAGCTCTGCGTGCCGCGTTGCTGGACCTCGTCGATCGACTTCCCGGACAGGCCGACGAACGGGTAGTCCGCGGGCGGCCCGGAGCCGATCGGCATCGCGGGGGAGCCGATGACGTCCGGCTTCGCCTTCGAGAGCTGGGTGACCCAGTACGACGATTCGGGGATCCAGCCGTCGGGCAGGCCGCCGATCGTGTCGAGCGAGGCCTTGCCGGTGAGCGCGTTCAGCACGTCGGAGGCGGGCTTGCTCTGCACGGCGACGTGCACACAGCTGCCGTGCACCTGGGTGAGGTCCTGGTTCCAGCGCGCCGCCGCGGCCTCGACCGGCTTGGTGATCTGCGGGGTCACCACGATCCGGACGTCGGTGCGGCCGCCGTTGCAGCTGGCGGCCTGCGCCTCGGCGCGGTTGTTGAGCACGCTGTCGGCCCAGTTCCAGCCGACCACGCCGAGCGTGGCCAGCACCACGAGCCCGAGCGCCACGAGAGGCCACTTCGCGATCCGCCGGCGAGGCGCCTTCTTGGCGACGATCCGGTGCGACCCGGTCGTCTCGCTGCGGCCGGCGGGCCGCTTCGGCGGATCGAGAGGGTGCGGCACCGGCTCCTCGGGCAGGCTGTGACGCCCCATCGTTGTCCTTTCGTGACATGCACAACACACTCAGTTATGCAATCGAACCGTTATCACTCTATCAGGCCAGCGACCTGCGGTGAATACCGTTACGCAGAGTTGTCAGCTCCACGAGCGGGCGACTCCGGCACGGGGTCCGGCGGCCGGGCCGGGTCGGCGAGAAGATCGCGGCAGAGGCCGATGAGGCGGGCCCGCAGCGGCGCGGCCCGCTCGGCGAATCCGGCCTGGGCGCGGGCGTAGGAGGCCCGCCCCTCGGCGGTCTCGATCGGCACCGGCCGGTAGCCGTAGTCCGCTAGATCGTACGGGCTGGCCCGCATGTCCAGTTCACGGACGTCCGCGGCGAGCGCGAAACAGTCGCCGACCAGTTCGGCGGGCACGAACGGATCGAGCTTGTAAGCCCACTTGAAAAGATCCATGTTCGCGTGCAGGCAGCCCGGCTGCTCCAGCGCGACCTGCGATTCCCGGGTCGGCTCCAGCGTGTTCCGCGGCCGCGCCGGACCGGTGAAGAACCGGAACGCGTCGTAGTGCCCGCACCGGATGTCCATCGATTCCACGACCTCGTCGGTCCCGGCCGAGCCGAGCCGCAGCGGGACCTGCGCGTGCCGCACCGAGTCCGCGGGCTCGCGGTAGACCATGGCCCATTCGTGCAGCCCGAAGCAGCTCAGCCGCGGCGCCCGCGACGCGGTGGCCGACAGCAGCTTCAGCACGAACTCGGCGGTGCGCGCCCGGCGGCCGGTGAAAGCCGCCGGGTCGAGCATCACTCCGGCCGCGGTCTCGACGTAGGCCGGACGCTCGAGGAACCGCCGCGCGGACGCGCCCGCGAGCACCACCCCCGGACCCGGCTGCCAGCGTTCGAGATGCCCCGGCCGATGCGAGTAGTAGGTGAACAAAAAATCCAGGACCGGGTGCTTTTCGCCCCGTGCCCGGCGTTCCTGGTGCGGCCCGGTCCACGCGCGCATCCGCTCGGCGTGCGCTCGCTCCCGGGACTGCCAGTCCTCCTCGGCGAGCACGACCCGCGCGCTCATGCCGCCGCCTCCTCGACGAGTGACACGCTGGTCATGCGGGAGGCGGCGCCGGGAGCGCCGGCGATCCGCTCGCAAGCCGCGCTCATGCCGCCACGTGGGTGCCGTCGCGCACGGTCCCCACGTACTCCTCGACGAGGTCTTCCAGCGCCACCACGCCGACCGCCGCGCCGGAGGCGTCGAGCGCCCGCGCGAGGTGGCTGCCTTCCTTGCGCATGGCCGAAAGCGCGACGTCCAGCCGCGCGTCGGACCGCAGTTCGGTGAGCGGCCGCGTCTTGTCGTCGGGCACCACCGTGTCGGGGTCCTGGCCGACCAGATCCAGAACGTCCTTCACGTGGATGTAGCCGGTGAGCGAACCGTCGTCCGTGCACACCGGGAACCGCGAGAACCCCGTGGTGGACACCGCTCGCTCGACGTCGCCGAGCGTCGGCCCGCAGGGAAGCGTCGTGAGTTCCGAGGTGGGCACCAGCACGTCCGCGACGGTCTTGGCCACCGACGACAGCGTCTGCGAAAGCCGCCGGTGCTCGGACTGGTCGAGCAGCCCTTCCTGGCGCGATTCGCTGAGCAACTCGGCGAGTTCGTCCGAGCTGTACGCGGTCTCCAGCTCGTCTTTCGGCTCCACCTTCATCAGGCGCAGCAAGGAGTTCGCGACGAAGTTGAGGAACGCGATGACCGGGTTCGCCACCTTGACCCACGCCACGTGCACCGGCACGAGCCACAGCGCGAGGCGCTCCGGTTCGGCGATCGCGAGGTTCTTCGGCACCATCTCGCCGATCAGCACGTGCAGCATGGTGATGAACGCCAGCGCGATCGCGAACGAGATCGGGTGCAGCAGCTGGTCGGGCAGGCCGAGCAGGTCGAAGAACCCGGACAGCCGGTGCGCGACCGCGGGTTCGCCCAAGCGGCCGAGCAGCAGCGAGCAGATGGTGATCCCGAGCTGTGCCCCGGCGAGCATCTGCGACACGTGCTTGCTCGCGTTGATGACGATCTGCGCGCGCGTCTTTCCCTGCTCCAGCAACGCTTCCAGCCGGTCGCGGCGCGAGGAGATCAGGGTGAATTCCGCGCCGACGAAGAACGCGTTGGCCAGCAGCAGGACCACGACGAGGGCGATGTTCAGCCAGTCGCTCACGCGCTCACCTCGCGTTCGGCCGGGCGCACCTGGACCTCGGCGACGCGGTGCCGGTCCATGCTGGTGACCGCGAGCCGCCAGCCGTCGACCTCGACGGCGTCGCCCTCGGCCGGGATCGCGCCGAGCCGCTCCAGGATCAGGCCGGCGATCGTCTCGTAGTCGCCCTCGGGCATCCGGAAGCCGGTGATGTCGCGGACCTCGTCCGCGCGCAGCTGCCCGGACACGAGCCAGCGGTCCGCGCCGAGCTGCTGCGCGGCCGGGGCCTCGCGGTCGTCGTGCTCGTCGCGGACGTCGCCGATGATCTCCTCGACCACGTCCTCCAGCGTGACCAGCCCGGCGGTGCCGCCGTACTCGTCCACCACGATCGCGAGCTGGTAGCGCGAATCGCGCAGCCGGTTCAGCAGATCGTCGCCGGGCAGCGATTCCGGCACCGTCGGCACCGGCCGCATCGCCGAGCGGATCCGCGTGGTCGCGCGGTCGGCGGCCGGGACGGCGAACGCCTGCTTGACGTGCACCGCGCCCTGGACGTCGTCGAGATCCTCGGTGTAGACCGGGAACCGCGAGAACCCGGTGCGCCGCGAGATGTCGATGAGGTCGTCGATCGTGTCGTCCACGGTGAGCGATTCGACCTGCACGCGCGGGGTCATCAGCTCGTCCGCGGTGCGGTCGCCGAACCGCAGCGACCGGTCCAGCAGCTCCGCCGTGGACGTGTCGAGCTTCCCGCTTTCCGCGCTGGAGCGGACGATCGAGCCCAGCTCCTGCGGCGACCGCGCGGAACGCAGCTCTTCCTGCGGTTCGATGCCGAACTTGCGGACGAGGAAGTTGGCGCTGTTGTTCATCAGCGTGATGAGCCAGCGGAACAGCGCCGAGAACCGGGCGTGGTAGCCGGAAACCGCGCGCGCGGTCGGCAGCGGCCGCGCGATCGCGATGTTCTTCGGCACCATCTCGCCGAGGATCATCGACAGGAACGTGGCCAGGACCAGCGCGACCGCCACCGCGACCCCGGACGCCGCCGAAGCGGGCAGGCCCGCGGCGTCGAGCAGCGGGCGGACCAGGTCGCCGATGAGCGGTTCGGCGAGGAAACCGGTGATCAGCGTGGTGAGCGTGATCGCGACCTGCGCGCCGGAGAGCTGGAAGCTCAGCGTGCGGTGCGCCTTCTGGACGGTGCGCGAACGCTTGTCACCGACCTGGCGGACATCCGCGTCGACGGTGCTGCGCTCGAGCGCGGTCAGCGAGAACTCGGCGGCGACGGCGAGGCCGGTGCCGATCGTGAGAAGGAGGAAGAGCAGCACGCCGAGCACTGAAAGCAGGACGTGGATCACAGCGCACCGTCCGGGACGCTGGAACGGACGGCGGGCGGGAAGCCGGGTCGGGCGGGACCCGGCCCGGTACTGTCACCGGGCGATGGCGCAGCGCGCACGGATGGAAGTCACTCCTCAGGCAAAACTGGTTTGTAGTGCGACGATGCCGACAATCGTACCGGGTCCGGACAGCCATGCCGCGACAGGACGCGAACCTGGCGCCGGATTTTCGCTCACCGCACGGCAAGGGCCGCCCGCTCAGCCAGCGATGTTCCGGCTCGGCCGGGGCGGCGTAGACAACCCCAACGCCGCATGGGGTGCGTGGGGGACGCACCGAACGCCGCATTGGGGCGGCTCTGTCCACTGTGGCGGGTTCAGCGCGGACGGCGGCCGAGCAGCGCGACGAGCCGGTCGGACGCCGCGGCGGTGCGGCCCACCGCGACCGGCGGGTCGAACAGCCCGAGCCCCTGCCAGTCGTCGACCATCGGGCGCAGCACGTCGAGCAGCCGCCCGGCGAGGCGGTCCGGGACCGGATTCGGGCGGCCGAGCGCGGTGGCGAGGTCCCAGCCGTGCACGGCGAGATCCAGCGTCATCTGCCAGCCGTACTCCTCGGCGGGCACCAGCCCGGACGAGACGTGCACGGTGCGGTGCGGCGCGCCGGGGGAGAGCCACGACTCGCGGGCGGCGCCGGACGCCTTCTCCCACGCCGAGAGCGGATCGTCGCCGAGGACGTCGCCGTCATAGCGGGCGCCGACCTCGTCGAGGGTCGCCCCGGCGAGCAGATGCGGCGCCCAGAGTTGTTCGACGGCGAGATGGTTCACCAGATCGTGGACCGACCAGCCGGTGCACGGCGTGCCGCGGGCCCAGTCGCCGGGACCGGCGGCGCGCACCGCGGCGTCGAACACGTCCAGTGCGCTGCCGTGGGCGGCGAGGAGATCCACGGGGCACAGTGAACACGAATCCGCGCGATCGCGCGGGGGACTTAACTCCGCGCGCCCGGCCGGTGCCGCCGCACGGTCTCCTCGACCAGGTCGAGCACCGGACCCAGGTCGTCGCCGGGAAGGCCCATCGCGAGGTGCGAGACGAGCCCTTCCAGCACCAGCTCCAGGAACGCGGTCAGCACGCTGACGTCGACGTCGTCGCGCAGATTGCCGGCCTTGCGCTGCCATTCGAGGCGGTCGCGGGTGGCCTCGGTCAGCTGCTGCGAGCGTTCCGCCCACCGGCCGCGGAACTCCGGGTCGGTGCGCAGCCGCCGCGACACCTCCAGCCGGGTGCCGAGCCAGTCCGCCGGGTGCTCGCTGTTCCCGGCCAGCAGATCGCGCATGACCTGGACCAGGCCCTGTTCGGCGACGACGTCGGCCATCCGCACCGCGTCGTCCTCGGCGAGGGCGAGGAAGAGCGATTCCTTGTCGCGGAAGTGGTGGAAGATGGCCCCGCGCGACAATCCGGTCGCTTCTTCGAGGCGGCGAACGGTGGCGCCCTCGTAGCCGTAGCGTGCGAAACACACGCGCGAGCCGTCGAGGATCTGCCGGCGGCGTGCGTCGAGGTGATCCTGGCTGACCCGTGGCATCCTGAAATCCTGACATCGAGGACCGGGTTCTCGCAATCCGTACGTACGTACTGTGACGTGTCGGCGGAACGGATGCGCGCCGTCACACTGGCGGGTTCTCGGCTGACACGACCGGGCCGGTTGACTACGCTGTGCACATCACGACGTGAGCACCGGAAAGGAAGCGGCCTTGGTCATCGGCGAGTCGGGCCGTGCGCGCGGCGGTTTCGCCATGGACGCGGCGGAGCTGACCGCGGTGATCCGGTTGTGGGAGGACCAGCTCGCCAAGATCGCCTCCGACGGCCGCGCGATCGACGAGATCCTCGCGGTCTTCGCCGCCCCCGGCGCGGACCCGGCGAGCGCGGAGTACGCGGCCGCCGGCGCGGACTCGCTGCGCACGCTGCGCGACCAGAACGAGGCGCTGCGCCGGTACGCCGCCGGATACCTCGACAAGCTGCGCACCGCGCGGGACCGGACGACCGAGGCGGACCAGGCAGGCGCCGACCTCGGTCGCGGCCGGTAAGCGGACGACCCCGGCCGCGCACGAAGGGAACCAGGTGGACGGCAAGCAGATCTTCGACAACTTCCGCGGCGGCGACACGTCCGGTTTGCGTGCCGCCGCTGCGAAGGTCCAGGAGCTTTCGGCGGCCTATCTGGAGCGCGCGCAGAGCGTGAAAGAGCTTCAGGAGCGGATGACGCGCTCGTGGACGGGCGACTCCGCGGACGCCGCGAAAGCGGGAGCGGGACCGGTCGAGGCCGGGTTCCGGGAGTCCGCCGATCCGCTCGACCTCACCAGCGCGTCGATGGACACCCAGGCCAGCAGCTTCGAAAGCTCGCGGCACGCGGTCGTCGACGTGCCGCTGCGCCCGGAGCGCCCGCAGCCGTGGGCCGGGCCGCTGCAGGCGGTGCTGCCCGCGTCGGCCGCGCCAGTGTCCTTTCAGGACGGCATCGACCGGTTCCACGGCGCGAACGAGAACAACGTCCGGGTGATGGAGCAGTACCACGGCGTCACCGCGAACACGAAACGCGTGCTGCCGAAGCAATACGGCCCGATCGTCCCCGACGGCGCCGCGGTCCGCCGGACCACCTCGGACAGCACGACCGCGCAGACCGCCGCGAGCCACGACCGGAACGGCCCCGCAGCCGCGGTCCTGCCCGCTCCGGCGAGCGAACCGTCCCAGCGCGGCTCGGGCTCCGCGGTCGGCGGCGCCCCCGTCGCGTCGGGCGGCCCCGGCGACGGCCTGCACCGGCGGCCCGAGTACCTGCTCGAATCCGATCCGGAGGGCGCGTTCGGGGCGGACCGTTCGGCGACCCAGCCGGTTCTCGGCGACGAGGAGGAGTAGCCGGTGGCCGATCCGGCGGGACGAGTGGATGTCCCGGTCGAAGCGCTCGCGGCGCTGGCCGAACGCGAGCAGGTGGGCCGGTTGCACGTGACGCTGCGGCCGGATCCGGCGTGGCTGTCGGAAACCGAGCGCGACGAGGCCGCCAAGCGGGTGGACGACGCGCTGGCGCTGGCCGGCCTGGTCGACTCGCGCGGCCGGGCCACTGTGGACTTCCTCGACTGGCTGCCGCTGCTCGTGCGCCCGGTAATCGAGTACTACGGCTGGGTCGCGACCGGCGACCGCACGTACGGGGTGCTCGCCGCGGCCAGCGGATTGCAGGCGGTGCTCGCGGTGTCGGACGGCGAACACGTCGGCGTCCAGGAAATCGACCGCGACCGCGTGCTGGAAACGCTCGTGGAGCAGTTGCCCGCGGTCGGCCCGGGCGGCGGTTATGTGCGCACGGTGCGCGTCGCGGACCTCACCGAAGCCGCCCGGCGCGGCGAGGACGCTTTTCCGTTGGACCCGGTGCTGTCGGACGTGCTAACCCTGGTGCAGCGTCCGGTGCACGGAAGCGGAGAGCTGTACGCGGGACGACGCGACGACGTCGGCCGGTACGTCCGGCTGGAAGAACCTCTGCACTACGCGGACACGGACTGGGGCCGGTACCTGAGCTACACCGTCGGGGCCGGGCCGGACGCGGAAATCCGGATCGGGCCCGCCGGCCCGGCTGAACTGTGCGGTGCGCTGCGGGCTCTGGAGCGCACCCTGAACTGAGGGGACGTTCGTTGCGCTATCCGGAAATCGAACCGTACGACAGCGGCCTGCTGGACGTCGGCGACGGACACCAGGTGTACTGGGAAACCTGCGGCAACCCCGACGGCAAGCCGGTAGCCGTCCTGCACGGCGGCCCGGGAACCGGCTGCAGCGAAGGCATGCGCCAATTCTTCGACCCGGCCAAGTACCGGATAGTCCTGCTGGACCAACGCGGCTGCGGCCGCAGCACGCCCCACGCAGGCGACACCGTCGAAGCACTGAAGGCGAACACCGCCAGCCACTTGATCGCCGACCTCGAACTGCTCCGGGAAACCCTGAGCATCCCCCGCTGGCAACTCTTCGGCGGCTCCTGGGGCTGCGTACTGGGCCTGGCCTACGCGGAACGGCATCCCGAACGCGTGACGGAAATAGTCATGATGGGCCTGGCCACCGACCGCCAGATCGAAATCGACCAGCTGACCGGCGGCCTGGCCGAAATGTTCCCGGAGGCCTACGCCCGCTTCCGCGACGGCGTACCGGAACCCGAACGAGACGGCAACCTCGCTGCGGCCTACTGCCGCCTGCTCGCCAACCCGGATCCAGCAGTCCACGAACCAGCCGCCCAGCGTTGGTGCGCCTGGGAATCCGCCATGCAACCCGGCGTCCCGCCCTCCCCGAAATTCGAAAACCCCCGCTTCCGCCTGGCCTTCGCCCGCCTGGTCACCCACTACTTCTCCCAAGGCTGCTTCCTGGAAGACGGCGGCATTCTCCGCGACGCGAACAAACTGGCCGGAATCCCCACAGTCCTGGTACAAGGAATCCTGGACCTGAGCAGCCTGGCAGGAACCCCGTGGCTGCTGGAACGCGCGATCCCCGGCGCAGAACTGATCCTGGTAGGCGGCGCGGGCCACACCACCGCAGTCCCCTCAATGGAAAACGCCCTGATCGCCGCCACGGACGAATTCGCCGCCCGTCCGTGAGGGCCGCCCTGAGGGAATCTGATTCCGTCAGGGCGGCCCGCACGGCCAGCCACTCGCCGAACCGCAGCCGACGCACCGGCGATCGAGGCGCGCAGCCGTCAGGGAATCATCAACGCAGGCGCTCCCAACGACCCGTGTGCCTCCGCGTTGCGAGCCTCCCGAACAGCCTCCGCCTGCCGCAACGCAGTGACCCTCGGCGGAACCCGATCCAAATGCCACTCCGCCAGCACCAACGCCACCTTGGCCTGCATCTCCGTCCGCAGCCGCAAGAACGAATCCGCCGGATCCGCCCCGACCTCCCCGAGCAGCAACCACCAGGCCCAAGCGGCGGCCCCGGCATTGGCGATGAAGTCCGGAATCACCGCGACCCCGCGAGCCGACAACGCCGCCTCGGCCTCGGGAGTCGTAGCCGCATTGGCGGCCTCGACAACCACCTTCGCCTTGACGAGATTCTCGTTGTCCACCCGCAACGCGTAAGAAATAGCCGCCGGAACGAAAATATCCGCCTCGGCAGCCACCACCGCCTCCCGCGGCAACGACTGCACCCCCTCGGGCAACCTTCCCCGGTCGACCTCCCCGAACCGATCCCGCAACTCCAGCAGCGCGGGCACGTCCAACCCCTCCGGGTCGTACAACGTCCCGGCAGCATCCGCGACGGCGACGACCTTCATCCCCGCCTCGTGCAGGTACCAAGCCGCACCGCCGCCCATCGTCCCGATCCCCTGAATGGCGACCGTCGTCTCCGGAACAGCCCAGCCCCAGGTATTGGCCGCCCCAAGACAAGCCTGCGCCACTCCATACCCGCCGATCACGTCCCCGAGCAACTGCCCGCCGGGAACCGGTGCGTTCAACCCGGCCTGAACCCGCCGAAGCGTCCGCGCCGGATCGGCCGACCGGCGGATCGCGGCGTGGTACGACTGCTCCAGCCCCAGCGTCGCGAAAACCTCGTCGATGAGATGCTGCGGCACCCCCAGGTCCTCGGCAGTCACCCAGCTGGCGTCGAGCCAGGGCCGCAGGAACTCGCAGAACCGGGTGAGCACGCCGGTGGCGCGCGGGTCCTTGGGGTCGAAGTCGATGCCGCCCTTCGCGCCGCCGACCGGGAGGTTGAACGCGGCCGTCTTGTTCGCCATGCCGCGCGCGAGGTCGGCCACCTCGTCGACGGTGCAGCCGGCGCGCATCCGCGTGCCGCCCGTGGCGACGCCGGAGACCAGGCTGTGCACGACCAGGTAGCCGTGCGCGCCCGTGACCGGGTCGGTCCACGTGAGCTTCATCAGCGGTTCGGCGATCCGCGGGTCCATCGAGCCACTCACCTCCTCGAGTCCTTGGCAGCGCCCTTCGCCGCCTGCTTCCGAGGGTGCTGCCACGGAAGGGCGCGCGTCTATTTACCGAATCTGGACGAAGTTGTTTAGGGTTCGTACATGGAGCTTTCGTTGCACCGCTTGAGGATGCTCCGCGAGCTGCACCGCAGGGGGACGGTCACCGCGGCCGCGGCGGCGTTGCATTACACCGCTTCGGCGGTATCGCAGCAACTCGCGCAGCTGGAACGCGACGTCGGCGCGAAACTGTTCGAACGGCTCGGCCGCCGGGTCCAGCTGACCGAACTCGGCATCCTGCTCACCGAGCACGCCGAGGAGATCCTGGGCTCGGTCGAGCGCGCGACGCTCGCGCTGGAGGAAGCGCAGGGCACCATGTCCGCGCGGCTCACGGCCGGGGTGTGGGCGTCGGTGGCGTCCGGCCTGCTGCCGACCGCGCTCACCGCGCTGGCCGCGGACTACCCGGGAATCCAAGTGCGGACGAAGGAACTGGCCCCGGAGGCGACCGCGGACGCGGTGCGGGACGGCACGCTGGACCTGTCGTTCGTCATCGACTACTCGGATGCCCCGATGGAGTGGAGCGACGGGCTGGAGCGCGCGGTCGTGGCCGTGGAACGGCTGCACGCGGCGGTCCCGGCGGGCGCGCTGCCGTCCGCCACGGTGCCGCTCGACGCGCTCGCCGAGCACCCGTGGATCCTGGCGAGCCCCAAGTCCCATTTCGGCCGCGCGATCCGGATTGCCTGCCACCGGCACGGTTTCCAGCCGAAAATCAATCACGAGGTCGAGGAACAGTCGACCGCGATGGCGATGGTGGGAGCGGGGCTGGGCGTGACCCTGGTGTCCGATCTGGGCCTGCGGCTGCTGCGCCCGCCGGGGATCGACGTCGTCGCGCTGGCTCCGCCGTTGCTGCGGACGGTGTCGATCGCGTATCGCCGCACGGAGATCCGGCGTCCGGCGCTGCATCTGGTGGTGGCCGCGGTGCAGGAGGCGGCGGCGGAGCTGGGGCTGGGGACTGAGCCCGCTTTGCCGTGAGCCCGGGGCGGGTCCTTGGTGTCGGGTTCGGCCGGGGGAACGGCGGCGGGCGCGGTGCCGAACCGGCCCGGCTTCCGACTTCCGGGGCGCCCCGGATGGAGCAGTGCCCGCCAGGGTGATCCGTTCGGCGAACTCCCAGGTCATCAGGGATTACGGGTTCCTTATCGTTCGCATCCGGCGCCGCGCGGCCCTGTTTTTGTCAGACCCCGCGTGTAGCGTCGCGAAGCGACGAGGTCCGGCCCCGCGGACCTCCCGATGTGGACGGCGACAGATGACAGCAGTGCACGATTTTCCGGACAGATCCGGGAGTGCGGCGAACCTGACCGCGCGGGTGCTTGCCGACCGCGCGGAAGGGGAGCGGTACGTCGCGTCAGTGTGTTTCAAGCACGGCCCGCCGAGACTGCTCGGGGTGGAACTGGAGTTCACCGTGCACCACGCCGGCGACCCGGTCCGCCCGCTCGACCCCGATGTCCTCGCCACGGCGCTCGGCCCGCACACCCCGCGGACGCTGCGCCCCGACAGTCCCGCGGTCCCGCTCCCGGCCGGCGCGCCGGTGAGCCTGGAACCCGGGTGCCAGGTGGAGATCTCCGCTCCGCCGCAGGCCTCGCTGCGTGCCCTGCACGCGGCTGTGGAGGCCGATCTCGCTCATCTCACCGGTCTTCTCGCCCGCCACGGCCTCGAACTCGGGGCCGCGGGCATCGACGAACACCGTCCGCCGCGGCGCATTCTGCGCACGCCCCGCTACGCCGCCATGGAACGCCGGTTCGCCCCGATCGGGGCGGGCGGCATCACCATGATGTGCAGTACCGCGGGCCTGCAGATCTGCGTCGACGCGGGCGAAGCGCACGAGGTCGCCGCGCGCTGGGCGGCCGCGCACGCGATGGGTCCGCCGCTGCTGGCGCTGTTCGCGAATTCCCGCGTGCACGCCGGATCCGACACCGGATTCGCGTCGGCGCGCTGGCTCGCGGTGATGGAAACCGAGCCGATCCGCACCCAGTCGCCCGAGCCCGGGGAAGACCCGGCGCGCGAATGGGCCCGGCGGATGATGGACACGCCGCTGATGGTGTTCCCGCGCGGCGAACGGCCGTGGGACGCGCCGGAAGGGCTGACCTTCGCCGAATGGATCGGCGGCCGGGGCGCGGCCACCGTGCTGCGCCGCCCGACGGCCGCGGACCTCGACTACCACCTCACCACGATGTTCACCCCGGTGCGGCCGCAGGGCTACCTCGAGCTGAGGTACCTGGACGGGCAGCCGCCGAGGGAATGGCTGCCGCCGGTAGCGCTGGTCACCGCGCTGCTGGCGAATCAGTCCACTGTGGACAAGGTGCGCGAGGTGTGCGCGCCCGCGGCGGGCCGCTGGGACGACGCCGCCCGGTGCGGGACGGCCGACGCGCAGCTGGCGGCGGTCGCCAGGGAGCTGGTGGAACTGGGCGTCGCCGAACTGCCCGCCACCGGGCTGCCCGAGGACACTGTCGCCGGGCTGGCCGCCGGGCTGCGGGCGCGGGCCGCCGGAGTGCCGCGCCAGGACCGATGAGCAGGACCGAGAACACCGCCGGGCCGGGAGCCCGGCGAACCGGACTCGAGGAGTCAGGAGCCATGAGCACCATCCCCGAACAGAACCCGTTGCTGGAGCTGAGCCCGCAAGACCTGCGGGCGCACGCGGCCGCGGCCCTCACCCGGGCGCGCGAGCGCAGCGTGGCCCTCACCGACGCGGTCGACGACGAGGACCTCGTGCGGCAGCATTCGAAACTGATGTCGCCGCTCGTGTGGGACCTCGCGCACATCGGCAGCCAGGAAGAACTGTGGCTGGTCCGCGACGTCGGCGGCCGGGAGCCGCTGCGGCCGGACATCGACGATCTCTACGACGCCTTCCAGCACGCCCGCGCGGACCGTCCGGCGCTGCCGCTGCTCGGCCCCGCCGAGGCCCGGGCTTACGTGAAGGAAGTTCGCGAAAAGGCGTTCGACGTCTTGGAAACCGCTCCGATGGAGGGACGGCGGCTCACCGAGAGCGCGTTCGCGTTCGGCATGATCACCCAGCACGAACAGCAGCACGACGAGACCATGCTGGCCACCCACCAGCTGCGCAAGGGCGAACCGGTGCTGCACGCCCCGGAGCCGCCGCGCGCGCCCGCCCGGAAGCTGCCCGCCGAGGTGCTCGTGCCCGGCGGCCGGTTCACCATGGGCACCACCGCCGAACCGTGGGCGCTGGACAACGAACGCCCGGCGCACGAGGTCGACGTGCCCGCCTTCGTCCTCGACACCACGCCGGTCACTTGCGGGGCGTACGTCGAGTTCCTGGAATCCGGCGGCTACCACGAGCAGCGGTTCTGGAGCGAGCCCGGCTGGGCGTACCGCCAGGAGCACGACATCGTCGCGCCCCGGTTCTGGCATCGCGAACCGGACGGCTGGTGGCGCACCCGTTTCGGCGTCCGCGAGCGGGTTCCGGAGAACGAGCCGGTCGTGCACGTTTCTTATTACGAGGCGGAGGCGTACACGCGCTGGGCGGGCAAGCGGCTGCCCACCGAGGCGGAATGGGAGAAGGCCGCCCGGTACGACCCGGAGAGCGGCCGGTCGCGCCGATTCCCGTGGGGCGACGAGGAGCCGACCGCCGAGCACGCCAACCTCGGGCAGCGCCACCTGCGCGCGGCCGAGGCGGGCGCGTACCCGGCCGGTGCGTCGCCGCTGGGCGTGCACCAGCTGATCGGCGACGTCTGGGAGTGGACGAGCACCGATTTCCACGGCTACCCGGGATTCTCCGCGTTCCCGTACCGGGAGTACTCGGAGGTGTTCTTCGGGCCGGAGTACAAGATCCTGCGCGGCGGGTCGTTCGGCACCGACGCGGCGGCGATCCGCGGCACGTTCCGCAACTGGGACTACCCGATCCGGCGGCAGATCTTCTCCGGCTTCCGGTGCGCGCGCGATCCGCGCCCGGGCGAGGCAGGGTAGCCGGATGTGCCGTCATCTCGCCTATCTCGGCGCGCCGGCGTCCCCGGCGGAGCTGATGTTCGCCGCGCCGCACGCGCTGCTCGTGCAGTCGTACGCGCCGCTCGACATGCGCGGCGGCGGTTCGGTGAACGCCGACGGCTTCGGACTCGGCTGGTACCCGGAACCGGGTGCGCCGCCGCAGCGCTACCGCCGTCGCGAACCGCTGTGGACCGATCAGACGCTGCCCGCGCTGGCCGCGTCGGTGCGCACCACGGCGTTCGTCGCGGCGGTGCGCAACGGCACCACCGGAATGCCGGTCACCGAGGCGGCCGCCGCGCCGTTCACCGAGGACCGCTGGCTGTTCAGCCACAACGGCGTGGTGCGCGGCTGGCCCGGTTCGATGCGCGGGCTGGCCGGGCGGCTGGACGTCACCGAGCTGTTCACGCTCGAAGCGCCGACGGATTCCGCACTGCTGTGGGCCTTGCTGCGCGCCCGGCTGCGCGCGGGGGAGGAGCCGCTCGAAGCGGTGACCGGCCTCGTGCGGGAGGTCGAGTCGGTCGCCCCGGGCTCCCGGCTGAACCTGCTGCTCACCGACGGCGAACTGCTCGTCGGCACCGCCTGGACGCACGCGTTGTCCGTGCGTCGCACCGAAACCGGCGTGGTGCTGGCGTCGGAGCCGTGCGATCCGGACCCGGCCTGGACCCCCGTGCCCGACCACCACGCCGTGCGCGCGACCGCGGCCGGCGTCGACGTCCTTCCCCTGACCCTGGAACGGAGCACCGCCCGATGACCGAAGCGGACCTGGAGAGCCATCGCCGCGACGTGACCGCCGAACTGCGCGCGGACGTGCGCGAGGGGCTCACGGCCGACCAGAAGTGGTTGCCGCCCAAATGGTTCTACGACGCCGAAGGCAGCAAGCTGTTCGAAAAGATCACCGCGCTGCCGGAGTACTACCCGACGCGCAGCGAGCGCGAGGTGCTCGCGCAGCGGGCGGCCGAGATCGCCGAACGCAGCGGCGCGCACACGCTCGTCGAGCTGGGGTCGGGGTCGAGCGAGAAGACCCGGTTGCTGCTGGACGCGCTGACCGCGCACGGCACGCTGGAGGCGTTCGTGCCGATGGACGTGTCGGAAACCGCGTTGGCGGAGGCCGCTGCGGCGATCACGGCGGACTACCCGAAGCTCGAGGTGCGCGGGGTGGTCGGCGACTTCACCCAGCACCTGCAGCTGCTGCCCGGCGCCGCGCCGCGGGTCGTCGCCTTCCTCGGCGGCACGATCGGCAACTTCCTGCCCGACGAGCGTGCCGAGTTCCTGCGCTCGGTGCGGGACGTGCTCGGCGAAGGGGAGTGGCTGCTGCTCGGCACCGACCTGGTGAAAGACCGGGAAACGCTGGAACGGGCCTACGACGACGCGGCGGGCGTCACCGCGGCGTTCAACCGCAACGTGCTGCGCGTGATCAACGCCGAACTGGGCGCGGATTTCGATCCGGACGAGTTCGACCACGTCGCGCACTGGGACGCCGACCACCGGTGGATCGAAATGCGGCTGCGCGCCCGGCGCCGGACGGAGGTGCGCATCCCCGGCGCGGACCTGATCGTGCCGTTCGCCGAGGGCGAGCACATCCGCACCGAGGTGTCCGCGAAGTTCCGGCCGGACGGCGTCGAGGCGGAACTGAACGCCGCCGGGTTCGCGCTGGAGCGATGGTGGACAGACTCACAGCAGCGGTTCGGGGTGAGTTTGGCAAGATCAGTGCGTGCGTAACCCTCTCGCGGCGCTTGCCCGCAAGCTCGGCGCCCAGCCCCGGCTGATGGGCGCCTCGCGCGCCATCATCGCGACCGACCGGCAGCTGCACCGGTGGTTCGGCGGCCGGATCAGCCTGGTCGGCCTGGCCGGGCTGCCGTCGCTGCGCCTCACCACCACCGGACGGCGCAGCGGCCTGCCGCGGAGCACGAACTTGCTGTACTACCCCCACGGCAGCGAGTTCGTGCTCACCGGCTCCAACTGGGGCCGCCCGAAGAACCCGGCGTGGACGCACAACCTGCGCGACAACCCGAAGGCGACGGTCGCGCTGCGCGGCCGCGAGATCGAGGTCAAGGCGCGGGAGCTGGAAGGCGCGGAATACGACCGGATGTGGGCGGAACTGCTCGAATTCTGGCCGGGCTACGAAATGGAACGCGACGCGGCGGGGCGGGAGCTGCCGGTCTTCGTGCTGACCCGCTGCTGAGCGGAGATCTGAATGTATGTGGTGCACGGCTGGTTCGAGCTGGAGGAATCCCCGGCCGAACCCGCGTGGGGCGAGGAGAAGCTCGACGAGCTGGTCGAGGACGTTCGGGCGCGGATCGCCGGGACCGACTTCGGAACCAGCGAAGTGATGCTGAAGGTCTTCAACGGCATCTACGTCTTGCGAGTGGACGGGGCGCCGAACCACCGCGGGACCGAAATCCCCGAGGTGATCGCATTCCTCGAGTACGTCGCCCGGCTGCTTCCCGGATCGTACGGGCTCTTGTACGAACGCGACGCGGAGGCGGAGGACGCGCCCGGGCAGAACGGGTTCCGGGTCCGAGTCATGGCGCGCGGGGAGCTGAGTCTCCGGTTGGACCCCTTCCTCTCGCCGATCCAGCCCGTCATCGAGGACCGTCCCTGAACCGGACCGCTCCTCCGCGCCCGGGAGATCCTCCTTTTGGCCGGTGCCCGGCTTGGCCGGATTATGCCAGTCTCGGTGACGCCCCGTAATCAGACGGGTGCGCAACCAGGGGAGATTCCACGTGCGCGGAGCGAAAAGAGCACGAACCGGAGCGTTGGTCGCGGCGATCGCGACCGCGCTGACCGGGCTGGCTGGCACTGCCGTAGCGGCGCCCGCCAATCCGGCGGCGCCGGCCAGACCCGCGGAGATCGCGCGCACCGCGCCGGTCAAGTGGGAGGACTGCACCAAAGAACAGCTGCGCGGGGTCCCGGAAGACCAGGTGAAGCTGTACAGCTGCGCGCTCTACCGCGTGCCGATCGACCACGACGACGCGTCGCTCGGCAGCATCGACATCGCGCTCATGAAGCGCGCCGCCAAGGTCCCCGGGCAGCGGATCGGGTCGCTGTTCCTCAACCCGGGCGGTCCGGGCGGGTCCGGGCTGCGGATGCCGATCGCGGGCGACCGTTACTTCCGCCCGCAGGTGATGGACCGCTTCGACCTCGTCGGGTTCGACCCGCGCGGCGTCGGGGCCAGCAATCCGCTGCGCTGTTTCACCACGGCCGAGGACGCCGCGGACGTGCAGAGCCAGATGGTCGCGGTTCCGTTGTCGCGCAAGGAAATCTCCGGCACGCTGGCCGCGTACCGCGACTACGGCCAGTTCTGCCGCCGCAACGCGAGCGCGCTGCTCGACCACATGTCCACCCGGGACGTCGTGCGCGACCTCGACCAGTTGCGCGCCGCCGTCGGCGACAAGCAGCTGACCTACACCGGGTTCTCCTACGGCACCCTCGTCGGCTCCACCTACGCGGCGATGTTCCCGAAGCAGACGCGGGCGATCGTGATCGACGGGAACGTCGACCCGCAGCTGCGCACCAACGACGGCGTCACCTACGACCTCGCGCGGGCGCAGGGCTTCGAGATCGCGCTCGACGGCTTCCTAAAGCGCTGCGCCCAGGCCGGCGACAAATGCGCGTTCAGCGCGGGCGACCCGCGGGCGAAGTTCGACGAGTTGCGCGAGCACGTGCGCACCGAGCCGATCACGTTGCCCGGCGGCCAGAAAGTGGACATCGGCGCGCTGACCGGCGCAGTGTCGAGCTCGCTGTATTCGCCTGCTTCGTTCGGCGAGCTGGCGGAGGGTTTGCAGGAGGCGTACTCGGTGCTGCACCCGTCGCTGCAGGCGCAGTCGGCGCGGAAGGGCGCCCTCTCCGCGGGCCGCGGCGGTCTGCTCGACCTCGCCCCGGACAGCCCGTACACCGGCGACGACTCGTACTTCGCGGTGAACTGCGCGGACAAGCCGATGCGGATCCGGCAGGAGCAGGTGCCGGGCATCGCGGCCAAGGCGGACCGGGAATCGCCGACGTTCGGCCGCTACCAGGTGTTCTCCGACATCGCCGCGTGCCCGGTGTGGCCCGCCGCGAAGACGTCCGATCCGTACCGCGGGCCGTGGCGCGCGAACACCGCGACGCCGGTGCTCGTGGTGAGCAACTTCTACGACCCGGCCACCCGGTACCGGTTCGGCCGGCGGATGGCCGAGGAGCTGGGCAACTCGCGGCTGCTGTCGGTCGACGCGTTCGGCCACTGCATCCTCGGCAAGGCACGGGGCGTGGACGACGCGACCGCCGCGTACCTGATCGACCTGAAGGTGCCCGCCGACGGCCAGGTGTTCCAGCCGGACCAGCAGCCGTTCACGCCGCCCGCGAAGGGCTGATCGGTTGATCTTCGGCCCGGAACCGGGCATAACGGCACAACCCTCTTGTCAGCGCCCGGCGGATCGGTGAAAGTGTCCGCCAGAAGTTCACCTGAGGGGAGTTGACGTGCGGCGCTGGGCGGGCGGGTTCGGCGCGGCCGCGGTCCTTGCCGGGATCGCGGCGCTCGCCGGGTGTTCCGGCTCGCCCGCCCAGCCCGGTCCGGTCGAGGTCTCGCGCTCGGCCTGCGGCGACGGCTGGACCGCGCCGCAGGCCGGGCCGCAGACCCTCCAGGTCCGCAACGACGCCGCCGTCACGATGGAGATCGAACTCGTCGACCCGGCCACCGGCACGGTTTTCGGGGAACTGGAAGGCGTCGGCCCCGGCACGACGCGCGCGTTGCCGGTGAACTTCGGCAACGGCGCGTACGCCTTGCGCTGCGCTCCGGAGGACGGTACGCCGTTCGTCGGACCGACGGTGCAGGTCACCGGCGGCGCGGACCGCCCGGGCCCGGCAGTCGTTCCGGTGACCAATGCGGACCTGCTCGGACCGCTCAAGCAGTACCACGCCTATGTCGCAGACGGCCTCGGCACGCTCACCGGCCAGGCCACGGCGCTGGCGCAAGCGGTCCGCTCGGGCAATCGCGATGCGGCGCAACAGGCTTGGCTCACCGCGCACCTCACGTACGAACGGCTCGGCGCCGCTTACGACGCCTTCGGCGACTCGGACGGAGCGATCAACGGAACCACCGCCGGGCTGCCCTCCGGCGCGGCCGATCCGGGTTTCACCGGATTCCATCGCCTCGAGAACGGCCTGTGGCACAACGAAGCGATGCCCGCGCTGGGCCCGGTCGCCGATCAGCTCGACCAAGCGGTGCAGAAGCTGCGCACGTCGTTCGCCGCGGCCCAGATCGACCAGAACGATCTCGGCCTGCGCGCGCACGAGATCATGGAGAACACCCTCCAATTCGAACTGACCGGCCGCACCGACTACGGCAGCGGCTCGAACCTCGCGACCGCCCGCGCGAACCTCGCCGGGACCCGTGCGGTGCTCGACGTGTTGCGCCCGCTGCTGACCACGAGGTTCCCCGGCTTGAAAGACCTCGACGCCTGGATCGCCCGCACCGACCACGATCTCCAAGCGGTAGCCGGGAAACCGCTCTCGGCTCTCGACCGCCAGCAGCGGCAGCGGATCAACGCCGACGTTTCGGAGCTGACCGAACGCCTGGCCCCGGTCGCGGCGATCGCGGAACCGAGGAGGGTCTCGTGACCCTGGGACGGCGCGCGTTCCTGCGCGGAGCGGCAGCCGCCGGAGCGGGCGCGGGTCTGGTCGGCCTGTCCGGAAGCGCGACGGCCGCCGGGGGAGCGGCGCCGTTCCACGGTTCCCGCCAGACAGCGGTGCTGGCCGAACCCGCGAGGCATTCGGTCGTCGCTGCGTTCGATGTCGTCGCCGAGAACCGAACCGAACTCATCGGACTGCTCAAGGAACTCACCGATCGCGCGCGGTTCCTCACCGGCGGCGGCGCGCCCGCGTCGGTCGGGATCACCGGGCCGCCCGCGGACTCCGGCGTGCTCGGTCCGGAAGTCCCGAAAGGACAGCTGTCCGTGCTGGTCGGTGCGGGTGCGTCGCTGTTCGGCGACCGGTACGGGCTCGCCGCGCGCAAACCGCCGAAGCTCAAGCAGATGCCGATGTTCCCGGACGACGCGCTCGATCCACAGTGGTGTCACGGCGATCTGAGCCTCGTGCTCAACGCCGCCGAACCGGACACCGTGCTGCACGCGTTGCGCGACATCGCCCGCGCGACCCGCGGCGGGATGCAGCTGCGGTGGAAGATCGACGGATTCAGCTCGCCGCCGCGTCCGGCGGGGACGCCGCGCAACCTGCTCGGATTCAAGGACGGCACCGCGAATCCCGGACCGGCCGAAGCGGACAGTCTCGTGTGGACGGACGACGGCGGAAGCTATCAGGTGATCCGGCTGATCCGGATGCTGGTCGAGTTCTGGGACCGCGTCTCGCTGTCGGAGCAGGAGAACATGATCGGCCGCCGCCGCGACACCGGTGCGCCGCTCGACGGCGCGGCCGAACAGGACGTGCCGCGCTACGCCGAGGACCCGATCGGCACGGTCATCCCGCTGACCAGCCACATCCGGCTCGCGAACCCGCGCACGCCGCAAACGGACGGACAGCGGATCCTGCGCCGCGCGGTCAACTACGACCGCGGCGTGGATTCCAACGGCAACCTCGACATGGGCCTCGTCTTCACCTGTTACCAGCGCGATCTCGAGCAGCAGTTCGAGGCCGTGCAGAAGCGGCTCGCCGGCGAGCCGCTCACCGACTACGTCTCGCCGTTCGGGGGCGGGTATTTCCACCTGTTCCCGGGCGTGACGGATCCGGCCGACCACTACGGCCGGGCACTGCTGGGTTGATGCTGGGCTGAGCGGAAGGAGTTCTGCAGTGAAGCGGACCAGGAAGCGGGCCACCGCGGCGGCCGCGCTGGCGGCGACCGCGGCGCTGGCTGCGGCGTGCGCGAGCAGTTCGGCGTCGACCTCGGCCCCGGCGCACGCGATCGCCGCCGAGACGTTCACGACGTCGACGCCGATCAAGCACGTCGTGGTGATCTTCGGCGAGAACATCTCCTTCGACCACTACTTCGGCACTTATCCGAACGCCACCAACGAAAACGGCACCCCGTTCCACGCCGCGCCCGGCACCCCGGCGGTCAACGGCCTCACCCCGGAGCTGCTGCAGCACAACCCGAACGCCTACAACCCGAAGCGCCTCAGCCCGGACCAGGCGCTCACCTGCGACCAGGCGCACGACTACAAAAAGGAACAGGCCGCGTTCAACGGCGGCAAGATGGACAAGTTCGTCGAGTACACCGAGAAGGACAAGTGCACCGGGCAGCCCGTGCTGTTCGGCGAGCCCGGCCTGGTGATGAACTACTTCGACGGCAACACCGTCACCGCGATGTGGAACTACGCCCAGCACTACGCGCTGAACGACAACTCCTTCAACACTGTTTTCGGCCCGTCCAGCCCCGGCGCGATCAACCTCGTCTCCGGCCAGACGCACGGCCTGCAACCGGTCGATTCGGTCACCGGCGAGCCGAAGGTCGACCCGCACACCGCGGCTTCGCCGGACGCGCACGGGGTCGGCACCATGATCACCGACCCGGACCCGGCGTTCGACGACTGCTCGGACAAGAACCACACCGCGAAGGACAACCTCGGCGCGTTCCAGGGCCGCAACGTCGGCGATCTGCTGAACGCCCGCGGCGTCACGTGGGGCTGGTTCGAGGGCGGTTTCCGGCCCACCGGCGAGGCGAACGGGTACGCCGTCTGCGGGACGAAACACCCGAACGTGGGCGGCCAGGCGTCCGTCGACTACAGCCCGCACCACGAACCGTTCCAGTATTACCAGTCGACCTCGAACCGGAAGCACCTCCCGCCGTCGTCGCTGCACGCGGTGGGGCAGCAGGATCAGGCGAACCATCAGTACGACGTTCGGGATTTCAACGATGCTCTTGCTGCGGGGACGATGCCCGCGGTGAGTTTCCTGAAGGCGCCGGAGTACCAGGACGGGCACGCTGGTTACTCGGATCCGCTGGACGAGCAGGCCTTTGTGGCCGAGGAGATCAACCGGATCCAGGCTTCGCCACAGTGGAAGAACACGGCGATCGTGCTGGCGTATGACGATTCGGACGGCTGGTACGACCATGTCGCGCCGAAGGTGCTGAATGGTTCGCATGATTCGGCTCAGGATGCTTCGGTGTGCACGTCGAAGCCGGTGAAGCTGGGCGGCTTCGCGGACCGGTGCGGGTACGGTCCGCGGCTGCCGTTGCTGGTGATTTCGCCGTACAGCAAGGTGAATCACGTCGATCACACGATGACGGACCAGACGTCGGTGCTGCGGTTCATCGAGGACAACTGGCATCTGGGGCGGATCGGCGGCGGGTCGTTCGACGTGCTGGCGGCGCCGTTGACGGGGATGTTCGATTTCTCGCACCCGAAGGCGAAACCGGTGAAGCTGGATCCTAGGAGCGGGGCGGTGGTTGGGTAGGGCGGCTCGTCGCCTGGCGGCGACATTGCGCCCGGTCTTGGGTTGCGTGGGGCACCCCGAAGGGTGGTTGTGCTGACGGTTCGGGGGTGCTTGTCAAGGCGGGAAAGATGCCTTGACCAGCACCCCCGAACCGCAGGGCGGCTTTGTATCGGGGTTGGGGGAGGGCTGGGTGCCTCGATGGTTGGGTGCATCGGCGGCGGGTTGGTGTTCGTGCGCACGGTTTGGGTGCGTGGGTGCGTGGGTGCGTGGGTGCGTGGGTGCGGTGGGGTTCGGGGCGTTCGGTTAGCGCCCCAATGTGGCATTGGGTGCGCTAGACGCACCGAACGCCACATTGGGTGCATGCGATGCACCCAATGCCGCATTGGGGCGCATCGCGGCGTGCGAGGGGCCGTGAAGGGCCCCTTGAGGGAATCCAAGTCCGGGAAGGGGCCCTTCACGGAACCGCCGGAGGGGCGGGAGGGGCAGAAACAAGCGTGGCCCGCCCGGAAGAACCGGAGCGGGCCACGACTTGCGGGTCAGACCGTCAGGACTGGGTCATCTTCCGCAGCACGTACTGCAGGATGCCGCCGTTGCGGTAGTAGTCCGCTTCGCCGGGGGTGTCGATGCGGACGACCGCGTCGAACTCCACCTTCGAGCCGTCTTCCTTCGTGGCCGTCACGTGGACCGTCCGCGGCGTCTCGCCGTCGTTCAGCTTCGTGATGCCCGCGATGTCGAACGTCTCGGTGCCGTCGAGCTTCAGCGACGACGCCGACTCGCCCTCCGGGAACTGCAGCGGGATGACGCCCATGCCGATCAGGTTCGAGCGGTGGATGCGCTCGAACGACTCGGTGATCACCGCGCGCACGCCCAGCAGGCTGGTGCCCTTGGCCGCCCAGTCGCGGGACGAACCGGAGCCGTACTCCTTGCCGCCCAGCACGACCAGCGGGGTGCCCGCGGCCGCGTAGTTCTGCGCCGCGTCGTAGATGAACGCCTGCGGCGCGCCCTCCTGGGTGAAGTCGCGGGTGTAGCCGCCCTGCACGTCGTCCAGCAGCTGGTTGCGCAGCCGGATGTTCGCGAAGGTGCCGCGGATCATGACCTCGTGGTTGCCGCGGCGCGAGCCGTAGGAGTTGAAGTCCTTGCGCTCGATGCCGTGCTCGACCAGGTACTGCGCGGCCGGCGTGCCCGGCTTGATCGCGCCGGCGGGGGAGATGTGGTCGGTGGTGACCGAGTCGCCCAGCTTCGCCAGCACCCGCGCGCCGGAGATGTCCTGCACCGGAGCCGGTTCGGCGGCCATGCCGTCGAAGTACGGGGGCTTCCGGACGTAGGTGGACTCGGCGTCCCACTCGAAGGTCTTGCCGGTCGGCGTCGGCAGCGACTTCCAGCGCTCGCCGCCGTCGAACACGTCGGCGTAGTCCTTGGTGAACATCTCCTGGGTGATCGCGGAGTCGATGGTCTCCTGGATCTCCTGCGGCGACGGCCAGATGTCCTTCAGGAACACGTCGTTGCCGTCGGTGTCCTGTCCGAGCGGCTGCGTCGCGAAGTCGAAGTCCATCGTGCCGGCCAGCGCGTAGGCGATGACCAGCGGCGGGGACGCCAGGTAGTTCATCTTGACGTCCGGGTTGATCCGGCCTTCGAAGTTCCGGTTGCCCGAGAGCACCGAGACCGCGGTGAGGTCGTTCTCCTGGATCGCGGCGGAGATCTCGTCCGACAGCGGGCCCGAGTTGCCGATGCAGGTGGTGCAGCCGTAGCCGACCAGGTGGTAGCCCAGCTTCTCCAGGTACGGCCAGAGACCGGCCTTGTTGTAATAGTCGGTGACGACCTGCGAACCCGGGGCCATCGACGTCTTGACCCACGGCTTGACCGACAGGCCCTTGTCGACCGCGTTGCGCGCGAGCAGCGCCGCGCCCAGCATGACCGACGGGTTGGAGGTGTTGGTGCACGAGGTGATCGAGGCGATCACCACGGCGCCGTGGTCGAGGATGAACTCGCCGCGGTCGGCGGTGGACACCTTGACCGGCTTGGTCGGCCGCCCGGTGGCCCCGTTCGCCGCGGACTGCACCGGCACCGAGGTCTCGTCCGCGAACGACAGCGCGGCCGGGTCGGACGCCGGGAAGGTCTCCTCGACGGTCTCGTCCACGTTGGTGTGCGGGGTGGGCTGCTCGTCCTCGGCGTAGTCGTGCACCGACTTGCGGAACGAGGACTTCGCGTCGGTCAGCTCGATGCGGTCCTGCGGGCGCTTCGGGCCGGCGATCGACGGGACGACCGTCGACAGGTCCAGCTCGAGGTACTCGGAGTACTGCGCCTCGTGCGACGGGTCGTGCCAGAGGCCCTGCTCCTTGGCGTACGCCTCGACCAGCGCGACCTGCTCGGCCGAACGGCCGGTGAGCTTGAGGTAGCGGACGGTCTCGTCGTCGATCGGGAAGATCGCCGCGGTGGAGCCGAATTCCGGGCTCATGTTGCCGATGGTGGCGCGGTTGGCCAGCGGGACCTGGGCGACGCTCTCGCCGTAGAACTCGACGAACTTGCCGACCACGCCGTGGCGGCGCAGCATCTCGGTGATCGTGAGCACGACGTCGGTCGCGGTGACGCCCGCCGGGATCTCGCCGGTCAGTTTGAAGCCGACGACGCGCGGGATCAGCATCGACACCGGCTGGCCCAGCATGGCCGCCTCGGCCTCGATGCCGCCGACGCCCCAGCCCAGCACGCCGAGGCCGTTCACCATGGTGGTGTGCGAGTCGGTGCCGACGCAGGAGTCGGGGTAGGCCTGGCCGTTGCGGGCCATGACCGTGCGGGCCAGGTGCTCGATGTTGACCTGGTGCACGATGCCGGTGCCCGGCGGGACGACCTTGAACTCGTCGAAGGCGCCCTGGCCCCAGCGCAGGAACTGGTAGCGCTCGCGGTTGCGCTCGTACTCGATCTCCACGTTGCGCTCGAAGGCGTCCGCGCGGCCGAACACGTCGATGATCACCGAGTGGTCGATGACCATCTCGGCCGGGGCGAGCGGGTTGACCTTGTCCGGGTCGCCGCCGAGAGCGGTCACGGCCTCGCGCATGGTGGCCAGGTCGACCACGCAGGGCACGCCGGTGAAGTCCTGCATGATCACCCGGGCGGGCGTGAACTGGATCTCGATCGACGGGTCCGCGTTCGGATCCCAGCCGCCGAGCGCGCGGATGTGGTCGGCGGTGATGTTCGCGCCGTCCTCGGTGCGCAGCAGGTTCTCGAGGAGGATCTTCAGGCTGTAGGGCAGCCGCGCGGCGCCTTCGACCTTGTCCAGGCGGAAGATCTCGTACGAGTTCTCTTCCACCTGCAAGGTGTCCTTGGCGCCGAAGCTGTCCTTGCTAGGTGCAGTCACGTCTAACTCCAGTGGCATGGATTCCACGCCGCGGCCGGCGTGTCCTCCCGGGTCAGTTCGGTGTCGTTCTCCGGGTCGTCGGGATCGACCCGCGCGAGTCTTGCGCACCCCCACCGTAGGACCGGAACCGGGAGGGCACACCTCGTCTTCTCGACCCAAACAGTACGCGTGTCCTGTATTTCGTTCAAGACGACACGCGGAGTGACGTGCGCCATCCGGACACGCCGTCCCGCCACGTCCCCCGAACAGGGGAAATGATCTCCGCGGTGTGTAAGTTCTTCCTGAGGCTTGTGATAGTGGTGTGACTGCAGAGGTACGCGGTGTGCCCGCGGGACGGCAGCGGGCGAGCGGAGGTGGCGGGCGTGAGGGTCCGGCGTGGACGGTCCGGGACGGCGGGCGCGCTGGTGCGCGGGGCCGGGGCCCGGCGCGGGCTGGCGATCGCGACGGTCACCCTGGCGGCGCTGCTCGGCGCGACGAGCACCGGGCTCGCGGTGCCTCCTCCGCCGCCGAACCCGAGCGACTCCTCGATCGACTCGGCCAAGGGCGACGCGAACGCGAAGGCGGGCGAGGTCGGCCGGCTCACGAACCAGCTCGCGCAGGCCGAGCAGAAGCTCAGCGCGCTGCAGGACGACGTCGAGCTGAAGCAGGAACAGGCCATGAAGGCCCTCGTCGACCTGCAGACCGCGCAGGACGAGGCCACCCAGGCGCAGAACGACGCGAAGTCCGCGCGCCAGGAGGCGGACGCGGCGGTCGGTGCCATCGAGAAGGCCCGCGCGGACGCGAAGAAGTTCGCCGCGGCGAGCTTCGAGCAAGGCAGCACGATCGGGTCGATCTCGGCATACCTGACCTCGGACAGCCCGAAGGACCTGCTCGCCCGAGCCCAGCTGCTCAACGCCATCGGCGGCTCGCGGCTCAACGCGATGGACCGGCTCCAGCAGGCGCAGACGGAGAAGGCCAACAAGGACTCGGCCGCGCGCAAGGCGCTGGAACTGGCGCAGCAGAAGCAGGACGCGGCCACCCGCGCGAAGGGCACCGCGGACGCCGCGCAGTCCGCCGCCGTGTCCGCGCAGCAGGCCCAGGCCGCGCAGAACACGCAGCTGGAAGCCAACAAGAACTCCGTCGAGCAGCAGCTGTACGCCGCGCAGGCGAAGGTCAACGGGCTGCAGGGGCAGCGCCAGCGCTACCAGGACTGGCTCGCGCAGAAGCAGCGCGAGGACGAGGAGCGCGCGCGGCAGGCGGCCCTGCGGGCAGCCGCGGCGAACAACGACGACGACGGCGGAGACGACAACGGCGGCGGAAGCCGCGGCCGTCCGTCCCCGGCGGCGGGAAGTTCGATCGAGGCCGTGATCGCGCGGGCGCTGTCCAAGGTGGGCATGCCGTACGCATGGGGCGGCGGCAACGGCAGCGGTCCGACCCGCGGCATCCGCGACGGCGGCGTGGCCGACCGGTACGGCGACTACCGCAAGATCGGCTTCGACTGCTCCGGCCTGATGATCTACGCCTTCGCCGGCGTACAGGGCCTGCCGCACTTCAGCGGCTACCAGTACACCTCCGGCCGCCGGGTCCCGCTCTCGCAGATGCGCCGCGGCGACATGCTCTTCTGGGGCGGCTCGGGCGGCATTCACCACGTCGCGCTCTACCTCGGCAACGGGCAGATGGTCGAGGCCCCGCAGTCCGGTTCGTACGTCCGCGTGACCTCGGTCCGCTACGGCGGCATCATGCCGTACGCGACGCGCCTCATCGGCTGAGCGGGCTCCACACGTAGGGCGTTGTTTCGGTGACTGCGGTGAAGCCGAGCCGTTCGAGGATCGGGCGGCTGGTGGGCAGCGCGTCGACCTGAAGGCAGGCGACGCCTCGGGCGCGAGCGGTGCCGACGCGGTGGGCCACGAGCGCGCGGTAGAGGCCGCGGCCGCGCCATTCGGGCAGAGTCGCGCCGCCCCAGAGCCCGGCGAATCCGGTGCCGGGCACGAGTTCCAGCCGGGACGCGGCGACGAACCGGCCCTCCGCTTCGGCGACGACGTGCGTGGTGGTCCCGTCGTCGGCGCGAGCCCGAGCCAGCAGATCCGCGGCGACCGCGGCTTCGTCGTGGCCGAACACCGCGGCGGTGAGCGTGGCGATGCGCAGCAGATCGTCACGGCTGTCGGCCTCGCGCACGACCACGTCAGTCGACGGCGGAGCCGAAGCGGCGACCGCGTCCAGCGGCGCGATCAGCACGGTTTCGGTTTCCTCCGGCGCGAATCCGGCGGCGAGCAAGCGTTCGGGAAGCTCCGCGGGACGGTCGTGACCGCGCGTCTTCCACTCGAATTCCTCCCCGCGGGCGGCGAAAAACGCGCGTTGGCGGGCGATCAGTTCGTCGAGCTCGGGCCCGGTCACGCCGAGGTCGGGCGGGCCGGAGACGAAACCGCGGCGGCCGCCGGTGAGGCGGGCGAGCGGGCCGTCGAGAGTCAGCTGTTGTCCGGGCTCGGCCTGCGTCAGCTCGGCTTGGCGGACTTCGCGGTCGTAGGCGGCGAGCAGCCGCGCGGCGTCGGGCACGTCGGCAACCTAACCCGCCCGGCCCCGGAGCGCGCGCGGGTTTCGTGAGTGGCGATGCCGGTTCTCCCCGGCATCGCCGCTCACGACCCCCTGGTGCGCGCGGGTTGGACGGCAGGCAGGCTGGTCCCATGACTCACCGCCCCCGGTTCGCGGGGATCGTGCTCGCCGGCGGTTCCGCGCGCCGGCTGTCCGGGGTGGACAAGCCGGAGCTGCGGGTCGGCGGGATGTCCTTGCTGGGCCGGGCGGTCGAGGCGCTGGCCGGGGCGGACCCGGTCGTGGTGTGCGGTCCGCCGCGGCCGGGATACGACGGCGTCGTCTGGACCCGCGAGGAAGTTCCTGGCGCGGGGCCGGTCGCGGCGCTGGCCGCGGGGCTGCGATCCATCCGGGACGCCGAGTTCGTCGTGCTGCTCGCCGCGGATCTCCCCGGGATCCGGTGCTCCACAGTGGACCGGCTGCGGTCCACTGTGGAGAACACCGACGGCGCCGTGCTCGTGGACGCGGCAGGGGAGCGGCAATGGCTGGTGAGCGCTTGGCGCACCGCGGCTTTGCGGCAGGCGATGCCGGAGCGTCCGGAACACGCGTCGCTGCGCCGGACGCTCGGCGGACTGCGGATCTCCGAGGTCGCCGCCGAACCCGGCGAGAGCGACGACATCGACACGCCGGAGGACCTGGAAAAGCACCGCTGACAGGGGCTTCACAGCTGTCACACCGGCGATGCGATTGGCTACCGTCGCGGGAAGTTCTCGACCCAGTAGGGTCGCGGGCGAGCACGCAGACGTGAAACCCCTGGAGGAAGAGTGACCGAGCCCGGCTTCGCCGAGGGAGCGAACGGGCAGCAGCCCGGCACCCCGGCGCGGGACGCCCAGCTGCTGGAACGCACCGTGTTCGAGGTGAAGCGCGTCATCGTCGGACAGGACCGGCTGGTGGAGCGCATGCTCGTCGGGCTGCTGGCGAAGGGGCACCTGCTGCTCGAAGGCGTGCCCGGGGTCGCGAAGACGCTCGCGGTCGAGACGTTCGCGCGCGTCGTCGGCGGTTCGTTCTCCCGCGTGCAGTTCACCCCCGACCTGGTGCCCGCCGACATCCTCGGCACGCGCATCTACCGCCAGGGCGCCGAGCGCTTCGACGTCGAACTGGGCCCGGTCGTCGCGAACTTCGTGCTCGCCGACGAGATCAACCGCGCCCCGGCGAAGGTGCAGTCGGCGATGCTGGAGGTGATGGCCGAGCGGCACGTGTCGATCGGCGGCAAGACCTTCCCGATGCCCGATCCGTTCCTCGTGCTGGCCACCCAGAACCCGATCGAGAACGAGGGCGTGTACCCGCTGCCGGAAGCCCAGCGCGACCGGTTCCTGTTCAAGATCCTGGTCGAGTACCCCTCCGCCGAGGAGGAGCGCGAGATCATCTACCGGATGGGCGTCACGCCGCCGGAGCCGCACGAGGTGCTGAGCCCGGCGGAACTGGTCCGGCTGCAGGGCGTCGCGTCGCAGGTGTTCGTGCACCACGCGCTGGTCGACTACGTCGTGCGCCTGGTGCTCACCACGCGCACCCCGAACGACCACGGGCTTTCCGACGTCGCGGGCTGGGTGTCCTACGGGGCCTCGCCGCGCGCGAGCCTCGGCATCATCGCCGCGGCGCGGGCGCTGGCGCTCGTGCGCGGCCGCGACTACGTGCTCCCGCAAGACGTCGTCGACGTCGTGCCGGACGTGCTGCGCCACCGGCTCGTGCTGTCCTACGACGCGCTGGCCGACGGCGTCCCGGTGGACCACATCGTCACCCGCGTGCTGCAGACCGTGCCGCTGCCGCAGGTTTCGGCCCGGCCGCAGGGCGGCGCCGGCCCGGTGCCGGCGGGCGCGCCCGTCAGGTAGCGGCGTGGCTGGCACCTCCTCGAAAGAACCGGGCGGACGGCCCGGCTGGGCCCCGCCGATCCTGCGCGGCGACCGGATGGAAGCGGGACTGCGCACCCTCGAACTCGAAGTGCGCCGCCGCCTCGACGGGCTGCTCCAGGGCAACCATCTCGGCCTCGTCCCGGGGCCGGGTTCCGAGCCCGGCGAGGCGCGGCCGTACCAGCCCGGCGACGACGTGCGCCGGATGGACTGGGCGGTCACCGCGCGCACGACGACGCCGCACATCCGCGAGACGGTCGCGGACCGCGAGCTGGAGACGTGGGTCGTCGCGGACATGTCGGCGAGCCTCGACTTCGGCACCGCGCTGTGCGAGAAGCGGGACCTGGTGGTCTGCGCGACCGCGGCGGTCGCGCACCTGACCGGCGGCGGCGGAAACCGGATCGGCGCGCTCGTGTCCAACGGCGAAGGCATCACCCGGCTCCCGGCTCGCGGCGGCCTTCCGCACGCCCGCGGTCTCGTCCGGCGGCTGGCGGAGACGCCTCGCGCCGCTGAAGGCGTCCGCGGCGATTTCGCCGGTGCGCTGGAGCAGTTGCGCCGTCCGCCGCGCCGGCGAGGCTTGGCGGTGGCGATTTCGGACTTCCTCGGCCCGCTGGACTGGGAGCGCCCGTTGCGCGCGCTCGGCGGCAGGCACGAGCTGATCGCGATCGAAATCGTCGACCCGCGGGACGTGGACCTGCCGGACGTCGGCACCGTCGTGCTGGCCGACCCGGAGACCGGACGGCAGCGCGAGGTGCACGCTTCGGCGTTGCTGCGCAAGGAATTCGGCGCGGCGGCGAACGCGCACCGGCAGGCGGTCGCGGCCAGTCTGCGCCGGGCCGGGGCCGCGCACCTGGTGCTGCGCACCGATTCCGACTGGATCGCGGACATGGTGCGGTTCGTGGTCGCCCGCAAACGCCGCTGGTCGGGAGGTGTCGCATGAACACGACGCACGCGGCCGCCGCCCGGACGACCAGTAAGGAGGCGACGGCATGAGCCTCGCCGGTTTCAGTTCGCCCTGGTGGTTCCTGCTGCTGATCGCGGTCGCTGCGGTGGCTGCCGCGTACGTGCTGTCGCAGCGGCAGCGGCGCCGCCGGGTGATGCGGTTCGCGAATCTGGAGCTGCTGGAGAAAGTCGCCCCCAAGGCGCAGGGCTGGATCCGGCACGTGCCCGCGGTGCTGATCGTGCTGTCGCTGCTGTTCCTGACGGTCTCGCTGGCCGGTCCGACGGCCGAGCAGAAGGTGCCGCGCAACCGGGCGACGGTCGTGCTGGTGATCGACGTGTCGCTGTCGATGGAAGCCACCGACGTCGCCCCGACGCGGCTGAAGGCGGCCCAGGACGCGGCGAAGCAGTTCGCGCAGAACATGACGCCCGGCGTCAACCTGGGCCTGATCTCGTTCGCCGGCACCGCGACCGTGCTGGTCAACCCGACCACGGACCGGGCGGGCGTGTCGAAAGCGATCGACAACCTCAAGCTCGCGCAGTCCACCGCCACCGGCGAGGGCATTTACGCGGCGATGCAGTCGATCCAGAGCTTCTCCGCGGTGGTCGGCGGCGCGGACGGCCCGCCGCCCGCGCGCATCGTGCTGATGAGCGACGGCAAGCAGACGGTGCCGGAAGACCTGTACGCCCCGCGCGGCGCGTACACCGCGGCGCAGGCGGCGAAGCAGGCGCAGATGCCGATCTCGTCGATTTCGTTCGGCACCGAGCACGGGTCGGTCGACATCGAGGGCAAGCAGCAGGACGTCCGCGTGGACGACGAATCCCTGCGCGAGATCGCCCGGCTGTCCGGGGGAGAGTTCTACAAGGCGGCTAGCGCGGACGAGCTGAAACGCGTCTACGCCGACCTGGGGGAGCAGATCGGGTACGAGCTGAAGAACGCCGACGCGAGCAAGCCGTGGGTGGTGCTGGGGACGATCATCCTCATGGCCGGGGCGGCGACCGCGTTGGTGTTCGGCCAGAGACTGCCTTAGCCGGTCCGGGTCGCTTCCGGCGGGCGGCGGGCCCGGCCGGAAGCAACTACCGTGGCTGCCTCGACCGCCGCGGGCGAAGGAGGCAGGACCGACATGCGATGGCCGTTCCGGAAGAAGCCCCCGCCGCTGTCTTCGCCGGAGCCCGATCCCGTGCCCCTTCCCCCGCAAGCGGGCACCTTTCTCTGCCTCGTCCAGGTCGGCGACGACGAAAGCGGCCGCATGGTGTCCAGCGAAGTCCTTGACCGGCTGGTCCGGGCGACGAAGGATCCGGCGCTGGAGACGCTGGACGAGCACTTCGGCGCCGAGGAGTGGTGCTTCCGGATCCGCACCACCGCGAGCCGCGAAGGGCCGGGCGCCTGTTTCGCCCTGGACGTCGCCATTCCGCCGGGCGAGACGGCGGCCGGAATGAGCGATCTGATCAGCGACGAGTTCGTCCGCCGGTGGCAGGCCGCCCTCGCGCGCTACCTGCCCTGAGACCCGTCCTTCACGGGGTCGCGAAGCCGTTCTGCCGCCAGCCTTCGTACACCGCGATCGCCGCTGTGTTCGCCAGGTTCAGCGACCGGTTGTTGGGCAGCATCGGCAGCCGCAGCCGGTCAGCGACCTCCGGCGCGTGCTGCACCTCGTCCGGCAGCCCGGCGGACTCCGGCCCGAACATCAGCACGTCGCCGGGTTCGTAGGACACGTCCGTGTAGAGCCGGGTCGCCGTGGCACTGAACGCGTAGACCTTCGAGGGCAGCAAGGCTTCCCACGCCGCGGCCAGATCGGCGTGCACGTGGACCCGCGCGAGGTCGTGGTAATCGAGCCCGGCGCGGCGGAGCTGCTTGTCCTCCAAGGTGAACCCGAGCGGTTCGACCAGGTGCAGCTCGCATCCGGTGTTCGCGGCCAGCCGGATCGCGTTGCCGGTGTTGGGCGGGATTTCGGGGCGGTAGAACAACACTCGGAACACGGGACGCCTCACACCGCCTCGGGAAGGTGCTTCGCGTAGGCCGCGCGCACGTCCGGCGGCGGTTCCGTCTTGCGGTAGTTCCCGGTGTCGACGAACACGTACCGCAGCCGGATCTCGGTCGTCACCGTTTCGCCGCGCCGGACTTCGAGCTCGAACTGCATCGACGTGGTGCCCAGGCGGGTCAGATACACCGCGACGGCCAGTTCGTCGTCGAAGCGGCACGGCGCGAAGTACCGCAGGTTCGACTCGGCGACCACGACGTCGACGCCGGTGGCGAGCAGTGCGTCGTGCGAACCGAAGAGGGCTCTTTCCACCTCGAACGCCGCCATGTCCGCGTAGGCCAGGTAATGCGCGTTGAAGACGATCCCCTGGGCGTCGCATTCGTGGTAGCGCACGCGCAGGGGCATTTCGACGATGGGGCGGCGTTCGGTCACCCGACCAATCTAGCGATCAGCCGTGGAGCGCGCGGTAGGTGTCGGCCGCCCCCCGGTGCAACGGCACCGGCTGGGTGCCGATCAGCGTCCGCACGTCCAGGAACTGCGTCCCGACCGCCTGCGCGGGCACCAGCTCGGCAGCCCGCTCCGCCAGCACCCGGACCACCGCCGCGGCGACGTCGAAGGGCAGCTTAGGCGAGCAGACCAGCAGATTCGCCACCCCGATGGTGCCCAGCGCGCCCACCCCGCGATAAGCCCCGGCGGGAACCTGCACCTGCTCGTACAGCGGCCCGTACGCCTTGCGCAGCTGGGGGAGCACCGACGCCAGCGGGACGAGCGAGAGCGGCGTCGTGCGGTTGAGGTCGGCGAGGGCGGGCGTCGGGATCCCGCCGGACCACAAGAAGGCGTCGATCCGGCGGTCGTGCAGGGCGGCGACCGCGTCGTTCAGCGGCAGGTGCTGCGCTTGGACCGGGATGCTGCTCGCGGCGAAGACCCGTTCGCCCAATTGCGCGGCGCCGGAGCGGCTCGCGCCGACCGAGATCGGGCGCCCGGCCAGGGAGCGCAGGTCGGTGAGCTGGTCCTCGGCGCGGACGACCAGCTGCAGGTAATTCTCGTAGACGCGGCCGAGTGCTTGCAGCGGAACGGGTTTCCCGAACGGCGTGCCGCCGGTGATCGCGGATTGCGCCACGTCGGCGAGCGCCAGGCCGAAGTCGGCCGTTCCGTCTTGGACGCGTTGCACGTTCTCGACGCTCGCCTCGGTGGGGAGCGCGCTGCAGTGCAGCCGCGGTTCGGCGCGCGACAGTTCGGCGGCCAGCACCTCGGCGAAGGCCAGGTAGAAACCGCCGGGTTCGCCGGACGCGATGGTGATCTTCCGGTCCGGGCCGCGGTAGGTGTCGTCGCAGGCGGCGAGCGTCAGGGCCAGGCCGCCGAGGATCGCGGCGCGGCGGGTGAGGGTCACTGCGTCACCGCCGCGGGCAGTGTGATCCGGACTTGCAGGCCGTGCGGTTCGACCGCGCGCAGCTCCAGAACCCCGCCCCGGGCACGGGTTTGCTCCCGGGCGATGGCCAGTCCGAGGCCGGTGCCGCGGGGCGCGCCGTCGCCGCCCGCGCGCCAGAATCGTTCGGTGGCGCGGGCGAGGTCTTCCGGCGGGAGGCCGGGACCGTCGTCGGTGACGATCAGCGTGACACTGTCCGAAGCGGACTCCCAAGCGGCGGTGATGGTCGCTCCCTGGCCGGCGTGGTGGACGGCGTTGTCCAGCAGGACGTCGAGAATCTGCGCCAGTTCGCTTTCCGGCGTGCGCACCAGCAGCGGCTCAGTATGCCCCGCGCACGGCACGAGCGTCGCGCCGGCTTCGTCGGCGGACAACCGCCACGCGTCGACCCGTTCCGCGACGACAGCGGCCAGGTCGGCGGGCTCGTCGTCGGCGCGCGCGGCCAGCCGGGTCGCGGTGCTTTCCGCGGTGGCGAGGGCGAGCAGGCCGTCGAGAATGCGTTCCAGCCGTTCGACTTCCGCTACCGTGGCCTCGTAAGCCGGGCGGTTCTCGACCTCGGTGCCGAGCAGGTCGAGCCGCAGCCGGAGCGCGGCCATCGGGTTCCGCAGCTGGTGCGAGGTGTCCGCGACGAGCCGCTGCTGCTGGTTCGCCGATTCGACCACCGCGTCGGACATCCGGTTCACCGACGCCGCAAGCGACCGCAATTCGCGCGGCCCGGACCGTTCCGGCACCTGCGCCCGGCGTCCGCCCGCCACCGCCAGCACGCCGGTTTCCAGCTCCACCAGCGGCCGCACCATCCACCGCGACAGCAGGACCGCGAGCAGCACGAACAGCGCCGCGACCACCATCGCCCCGGCCGCGATCGCGCTCCACGCCGCTGCGACGTCCGACGCCGCGGCGGTCACCGAGGCGCGCAGGAGGACCACGCCGGACACCCGCGTCCCGGTGCCGACCGGGCGCGCGAACAGCACCGGAGTGTCCGACCACGGCCGGATCCGCTCGACCGGCGCTTCCGGCTCGTTCCGCAGCGTCGCCTCGATGACGGTCCGCGCTTCGGGATCACTGCTGGTCAGACCGCCGGTTTCGACCAGCGGCTGCCGCTGCGCGTCGACGATCAGCACGCCTTCGCTGTATAACGACGAATACTGCCGCGCGTCGGCGTTCAGCGCGGTCGCGTCGCCGGAATCGACGGCCTGTTGCGCGAGCACCACGAAGCGGTCGACGTCGCTGCTGCGCGAGATCACCAGCTGCTGGGTCCGCTGATCGGCGGTCGCGGACAGCAGCGGCACGGCGAACGCTGCCACCACTGCGAGCGCGAGCGTGACCAGGACAGCCAGCAGGCGAGTGCGCACCGATCAGCTCCGGCCGAGCCGGTAGCCGAAGCCGCGGATCGTGGTGAGCAGGCCGGGCCGGTCGAGTTTCGCGCGCAGCTGCGTCATGTGGACGTCGAGCGAGCGGGAAACGGCGAGGTACGCGTCGCCCCACACCTCGTCCATCAGCTGCTGGCGGCTCACCGCCGTGCCGGGCCGCGCGGCGAGCACCGCCAGCACGGCGAATTCCTTCGTGGTCAGGCCGATGTCGCGGCCGCCGACCACGACCCGGCGCGCGCCCAGATCGATCTCGACGTCCTCGATCTGCACCACCGGATCTTTCGGCGCGGGGGAGGAGCTGCCCGCCCGCCGCGCCACGGCGTCCATCCGGGCCAGCAACTCGGCCATCCGCACCGGTTTCGCGAGGTAGTCGTCCGCGCCGAAGCGCAGCGCGCGGACGACCGAACGCTCGTCGTCGCGCGCGGTCAGCACGATCACCGGCACCGGAGACACCTGGCGGATCTTGCGCAGCACGTCCAGCCCGTCGAGATCCGGCAGGCCGAGGTCGAGAAGCAGCAGCTCCGCGTCCCGGTGCCGGGTGAGGGCGTCCGAGCCGCGGCCGACCGCGGTGACGGAGTGGCCGTGCGCCTGCAGCGTTTCGGCGAGTGCCCGGGCGACCCCGGTGTCGTCCTCCACGAGCAGCACGCGCACGGCCGTCCTCCCGATCAGTCCTCGCCGCGTTCGAGGGCGGACGAACGCGAAGTTTCCCGCATTGTCGCGTACACGACGAGCGACACGAGGACGCAACCCGCGACGTACCAGAAGAAGAGCGATTCGTGACCCGCCTTCTTCAGCGCCTGGGCGATCAGCTCGGCGGTCCCGCCGAAGATCGCGACGGTGAGCGCGTAGGGCAGGCCGACGCCGATCGCGCGGATCCGCGTCGGGAAGAGCTCGGCCTTCACGATCGCGTTGATCGAGGTGTAGCCGGTCACGATCACCAGCGCGCCGAGCAGCAGCAGGAACGCGAGGAACGGCTGGCTGGTGTGCGCCATCAGGGTCATGATCGGCACGGTCAGCAGGGTGCCCGCGATGCCGAAGAACATCAGCAGCTTGCGCCGGCCGATCTTGTCCGAGAGCCGTCCGGCCAGCGGCTGCAGGATCGCGAAGATCAGCAGCGCGACGAACATGATCACGGTGACTGTGCGCCGCGGGATGTGCGCGGTGTTCTCCAGGAACTTCTGCGTGTAGGTGGCGTAGGTGTAGAACGCGACCGTGCCGCCGAGCGTCAGTCCGACGACGAGCAGGATCTCCCGCGGGTACTTCACGAGCTGGCGCAGCGTGCCGCGTTCGCCCTTGCCGGTCTCGGCCCCTTCGGTGACCCGCTGGTAGCTCTCGGACTCGTCCATCGACCGCCGCAGCGCCATCACGATCACCGCCGCGAGCGCGCCGACGACGAACGCGATCCGCCAGCCCCAGTCGCCCATCTGCTTGTCGGTGAGCACGCTTTGCAGGATGAGCTGCAGCCCCAGCGCGAGCAGCTGCCCGCCGACGAGCGTCACGTACTGGAAGCTGGAGTAGAACCCGCGCTTGCCGGGCGTGGCCACCTCGGACAGGTACGTCGCCGAGGTGGAGTACTCGCCGCCGACCGAAAGCCCTTGCAGCAGCCGGGAAAACACCAGCAGGATCGGCGCCGCGATGCCGATCGTCGAGTAGCCCGGCGTCACCGCGATGAGCAGCGACCCGGCCGCCATCATCGACACCGAGAGCACGAGCGCGGAACGCCGTCCGTAGCGGTCGGCGAACCGGCCGAGCAGCCAGCCGCCGAGCGGCCGCATGAGGAATCCGACGGCGAACACCGCCGCGGTGTTGAGGAACTGCGCCGTGGCATCGCCGCCGGGGAAGAACGCCTTCGCGAAGTAGACGGTGAACGCCGAATAGGCGTACCAGTCGTACCACTCGACGAGATTTCCGATCGAGCCGCGCAGCACGTTGCCGACCACGCGCCGCTCGTCCCGCGCCGAGCCGGCGTCCTGGATCCGGGTAGTCATCCTTGACCTCCTGTGTCGCGACTCACGGTGACCAACCGGGCAGTAACCATCAAGGTCGAGGCGCGGTTCCTTACCGTCGCTTAGGACGGGAGTGCCGGGTGCGCCGCCGGTCAGCGCAGCCGATAGCCTCACCGCGGGCGCAATCGCGATGACGACGAGGAGAACGCAGTGGGACGGTCGGTCTTGGTCACCGGCGGCAACCGTGGGATCGGGCTGGCGATCGCCCGGGACCTCGCCGAGCAGGGCCACCAGGTGGCGGTGACGCACCGCGGGTCCGGCGCGCCCGAGGGGCTTTTCGGCGTGCAGGCCGACGTCACCGACGCCGAGCAGGTGGACGCGGCGTTCAAGCTCGTGGAGGAGCACCAGGGACCGGTCGAGGTCCTGGTGTCCAACGCCGGGCTCACCGACGACACCCTGCTCATGCGGATGTCGGAGGAGCAGTTCGAGCGCGTGCTGAACGCGAACCTCACCGGCGCGTTCCGCGTCGCCAAGCGGGCCTCGCGCGGCATGCTGCGCGCCCGCTGGGGCCGGTTCGTGTTCATCTCGTCCGTGGTGGGCCTTTCCGGCTCGGCCGGGCAGGCGAACTACGCCGCCTCGAAGGCGGGCCTGGTCGGCTTCGCGCGTTCGCTCGCGCGGGAGCTGGGCTCGCGCAACATCACCGCGAACGTGGTGGCCCCCGGTTTCGTGCACACCGACATGACCGACGCGCTGAGCGAGGACCGGCGCAAGGAGATCCTCGCTAACGTCCCGTCCGGCCGCTACGCCGAACCGGCCGAGATCGCCGCCGCGGTGCGGTACCTGTCCTCGGACGAGGCGGGCTACGTCAACGGCGCGGTGCTGCCCGTCGACGGCGGCCTCGGCCTCGGCCACTGACCCTTTCCCGAGAAGAACACCCACGACCTGGAGGACGTGTTGCCCGGATTGCTCGAAGGCAAGCGGCTGCTGATCACCGGCGTCATCACCGACGCCTCGCTGGCGTTCCACGCGGCCCGCATCGCCCAGCAGGAGGGCGCGAAGGTCGTGCTCACCGGCTTCGGACGGCTGTCGCTGGTGGAGCGCATCGCCAAGCGGCTGCCGGAGCCCGCCCCGGTGCTGGAACTGGACGTCACGAACTCCGAGCACCTCGACTCCCTCGCCGACCGCGTCCGCGAGCACGTCGACGGCCTCGACGGCGTGCTGCACTCGATCGGCTTCGCGCCGCAGAGCTGCCTCGGCGCGCCGTTCCTGGACGCCCCCAGCGACGACGTGAAGGTCGCGGTCGACGTCTCGGCGTTCTCGTTCAAGTCGCTCGCGGTCGCGACGCTGCCGCTGCTCGGCCGCGGCGCTTCGATCGTCGGCATGGACTTCGACGCGCGCGTCGCGTGGCCGGTCTACAACTGGATGGGCGTCGCGAAGGCCGCGCTGGAGTCGGTGAACCGCTACCTGGCCAAGGAACTCGGCCCGCGGGGCATCCGGGTCAACCTGGTCAGCGCCGGCCCGATGAAGACGATGGCCGCGAAGTCGATCCCCGGCTTCGGCGAGCTCGAAGGCGGCTGGGACGGCCGCGCGCCGCTCGGCTGGGATTCCGCGGATCCGGAGCCGACCGCCAAGACGGTGTGCGCCGTGCTGTCGGACTGGCTGCCTGCCACCACCGGGTCGATGATCATGGTCGACGGCGGGGTGCACGCGCTCGGGATCTGATCTCGTTCGTGGAACGGCCCCGCGGGAATGCTCCCGCGGGGCCGTTTTCTTCTACGCCGTCACCAGTTGCGGCGTCGTGTCGCGCTGGTGCAGGCGCAGTGCGAGGGTGAGGGCGGCCAGCGCGAGCGCCCCGAGCGCGACGCTCACCCACGCCACACTGGAGAAGCCCATTCCCGCGCTGATCGTCGTCCCGCCAAGCCACGGGCCGAGCGTGTTCCCGACGTTGAACGCGGACGTCGTGCTCGCGCCGACGAGTGTCGAGGTGCCGCCTGCCGCGGCGTATGCGCGCACGTTGAGCGCCGGGTTCGCCGCGAATCCAGCCGCGCCGAGGACGAGCACGGCGGTCACTGCTACGACTGGGTTGGTGGCGAAGGCGAGCGCGACCAGGGCGGCGAGGGCGATGCCGAGGCTGCCGTAAAGCGTCGCGAACGGGTACGTGTCAGCGAGCTTGCCGCCGGCGAAAATCCCGATCACCGCGCCGCCGCCGAACAGCGCGAGCACCACCGGCACGCCGGATTCGGGCAGTCCCGCGACGGAGACCAGCAGGGGGGCCAAGTAGCTGAACGTCGCGAAGACCATCGCTTGCAGCAAGGCGATCACGCTCAGGGCGAGCCACAACCGGCTGCGGCGGAACACCCGCAGTTCTTCGGCGATCCTCGGTGCTCCGGTTCCCTTGGCGGTGCGCGGAACTGACAGCAGAACGGCGATGGCGGCGACGACGGTCAGCGCGGCGACCGCCCAGAACGCGCTCCGCCAGCCCGCGTGCTGCCCGAGCAGTGTGCCCGCCGGGACGCCGACGACGTTCGCGACCGTGAGGCCGCCGACCAGCACTGCGAGCGCCTGCCCACGTCGGGCTTCCGGTACGAGATTGACGGTGGTCGCGGCGGCTACGGCCCAGAATCCGGCGCAGGCGACCGCGCTGATGACACGAGTGGCGAACAGGACGGCGTAGCCGTCGGAAAGTGCGCCGATGACGTGTGCCGTGCTGAAGACGACCAGGAGCCCGAGCAGCAAGGTCCGCCGGGGGAGGCGGAACGTGCCTATTGCGAGCAGCGGTGCGCCGACGACCATGCCGATGGCGAAGGCGGAGATCAGGAGGCCTGCGTCTGGGATGGTCACGCCTAGGTCAATGGCCATTCCGGGGAGGAGGCCGGTGATCATGAACTCGGAGGTGCCCAGCGCGAAGATGCTGAGCCCGAGGACGAAGACGGCTAGGGGCACGGGGGTTCTCTCTTTCTGAAACCGTCAGTACAAAATGAGGGCAAGGTGGTGCGGCGTCGCCGTTGGCGCTGCTGGGGGCTGGGGTTACGGCTCGTCGCCTGGGGGCGACCTTGCCGTGGGGTGGTTGCGTGGGGCACCCCGTTAGCTCATTGTGCTGACGGTTCGGGGGTGCTTGTCAAGGCGGGAAAGATGCCTTGACAAGCACCCCCGAACCGCAGGGCGGCTTCGTATCGGGGTGCGGGGGCGGTGTGGGTGCCTCGCTGGGTGGGTGTGGCGGTGCGGTTCGTGTCTTGGTGGGTGGGTTCTCGCCCGCGGCGGTGCGGTCGGGTGTCTGGATGGGTGGGTGCGGGTTGGGTGGCTCGATCGTTGGGCGGGGCGGTGCGGTTGGGTGTCTCGATGGGCGGGCGGCGGCGGTTTGCGGCGGGCTAGCGCCCCAAAGTGGCATTGGGTGCGTCAGGCGCACCGAACGCCGCATTGGGTGCGTGCGACGCACCGAACGCCGCATTGGGTGCGTGCGACGCACCGAACGCCGCATTGGGTGCGTGCGATGCACCGAACGCCGCATTGGGTGCGTGCGATGCGCCCAATGCGGCATTGGGGCGGCCGGGTCAGCGGCGGGCGACTGCGCTCGTTGCTAGCTCCGCTACTGACGTCAGCGCTTTCCGTTCTGCTCCGCGGCGGGACATCGTGCGGATTCCGGAGATGGTGGCGTGGATGAAGTTCGCGATGTCGGCGGCGTCGCGGTCGCGGGTGACGCTGCCGTCTGCCTGGCCGGTGCGGGCGAAGTGCGCCAACGCTCCCAGGTGCGCTTCGGTGTCCGCGTCCACCTGGGCGGCCACCTCCGGATCAGTGGTGCCGAACTCGGCGATGGTGTTCACCATCAGACAGCCGCGTCTGCCGTTTTCCAGTTCGTCGTCGATCGTCGAGGCGAGCAGCAGGCGGATGGCGCCTAGCCCGTCCGGGGCGTTGTCCAGCAGGGTTTCCCGCAACCGGATGCCGCGGTGCGAGTAGTGGCCTAGTACGCGCCGGAACAGTTCATGCTTGCTGGAAAACGTGTTGTAGATACTGCTGCGGCCGAGCCCGGTGGCGGCGCACAGTTCCTCGGTCGAGGTCGCTTCGTACCCGCGCGCCCAGAAGGCGTTCATGGCGCCTTCCAGCGCTTCGGTCTCGTCGAACTCTCGTGGCCTCGGCATGTCCGCCACGCTAACACATTTTGGATAGGTCAGTACACAACCGGGCCGCCGAGGCGTGCGGAGCGCCACAGGGGCAGGATGAGCACCGTGGGTTACGACGCGTTGCTATGGCTTTCGTTCGGCGGTCCGGAAGGGCCCGACGAGGTGATGCCGTTCCTGGAGAACGTCACCCGGGGCCGGGGCGTGCCGCGTGAGCGGCTGCTCGAGGTCGCCGAGCACTACCAGCACTTCGGCGGGGTTTCGCCGATCAACCGGCTCAACCGCGCCGCGATCGCGGCGGTCGAGAAGCAGCTCGCGGCGGAGAGCATCGAGCTGCCGGTGCACTTCGGCAACCGCAACTGGGCGCCGATGGTCGAGGACACCCTGGCCGGAATGAAGGACGCGGGCGTCCGTCGTGCCTTGGTGTTCCCGACGAGCGCGTACGGCGGCTACTCCGCGTGCCGCCAGTACGACGAGGACATCGAACGAGCCCGCACCGCCGTCGGCGACGACGCGCCGGAATTGGTGAAGCTGCGCCAGTTCTTCGACCACCCGCTGTTCGTCTCCGCAGTCGCCGACGCAGTCCGCGCCGCCCACGCGAAACTCGGCGACCGCCCCGGCGCCCGCACGGTTTTCACCGCGCACTCGATCCCGGAAAGCGCCGACCTGGCCTCCGGCCCGCCCTCCGAAGGCGGCCGCCGCTACTCGAACCAGATCGCCGAAGCCGCCCGTCTCGTGGCCGCCGAAGCCGGGATCGCCGAGTACGACGTCGTCTGGCAGTCGCGCTCGGGACCGCCGCAGATTCCGTGGCTGGAACCGGACATCGTCGACCACATCGACGCGCTGCACGCTCAGGGCGTGGATGCCGTAGTGGTCAGCCCGATCGGCTTCGTCGCGGACCACCTGGAAGTAATCTGGGACCTGGACAACGAAGCCGCCGAGCGCGCCGCCGAACACGGCATGGCCTTCGCCCGCGCCGCGACACCGGACGCCGACCCGAGGTTCGCCGAAATGGTGGTCGAGCTGGTCCGCGAACACCTGGCAGAGGCCCCCGCCCGGAAGCTGTCCCCGTTCCCGGCCGCAGGCTGCACCGTCAACGGCGCCCCCTGCGCAGTCGCCTGCTGCGAGCCACCTCGCCGCCCCACCCGCTGACCGGTCTTGGGGAACCCTGACTGACTCTGATTCCGTCGGGGTTCCCCTCATGACCCGCACCGGTTCGTGAGGGCCCCTCCCGCGCACCCCCGAACCGTCCGCACGATCAACCTTCAGGGCGCCCACGCAACCCAAAGCGGCCGACGTCGCCGCCAGGCGACGAGCCCGCGCGACAGGCGTCAAACCTGCCGATCCCCCTGCTCGGCAAACACCCGCACCGCCTCATTGACCGACGCCGTCCGAGCCCCCCGAACAGCCTCAGCCAACGGCCGCAACGCCTCAGCCCGCCGATTCACCGCCGAAGCCGACAACGCCCCGCCGGGATCGTCCGCCTGCGCCACAGCCAAAATCGCCGAAATCTCCTCTGCCCGCTGCAACACCCGCAACGCCCGCCCAGGCGTCCCGGCAGGCCACTCCACCTGAGGCCGAGCCCGCAAATGCGCCGACAACTCAGCCCGAACCCCAGGCCGATCACTCGCCACATCCAGCGCCTGCAACGCCCCGGCACTGGCCCGGATAGCGTCAGTCAACCCGTGTTCGGCATCCGGCAACGGCTGGTATTCCAGCGCGACCGGCGCGGGAAGCGAATGCACCGTCCAGCGCATCAACCCCTCGGCGATCGGCTCCGGCACCAACCCGAACGCAAGCCCGCCGAGCACCACAGCCTCGCCGCATCGCAGCGCCGCGTCAGCGAACGGCCCGCCGCCGCCAAGACCGCGCACATCGCCGGGCACCGGCAGCACCAACTGCGCACTCACTGCCCCCTGCGCCCGCAGAGCGAGCAGCAACTGCACGGGAGTAGCCGCCCGATGGAAGGCGAGCGGAAGATCGAACGCGTCCGCCGCGGCGGGATCGGCCGCGACCACATCGTGGGCCTCGGCCCAGTCCTGCAAGGCGTCGAGGACGTCGTCGGACGCCGCGGCCCCGTTCAGCCACGCGGAGGACCAGACGGCGAGGGTCGCACTGGGTCGGCACACGACTGCTCATTTTACCGGTTCCTCCCGGCTCCGCCGATCCCCGCCCGGCTGGAGCCGCTCCACATCGACGGATGCCGGAACGGTCAGTAGCGTCGAAGGGGTGAACGCTGTTCCCGACGCTCTTCCCCGTACTGCCGGCGAGCTCCGCGCCGCCGGATACGCCCCGCGCCCGATCGCGCGCGAGATCCACGACAACCTGCTCGCCGCGCTGCGCGAGGGCCGCGACGCCTGGCCCGGCATCGTCGGCTTCTCCCGCACCGTGCTGCCCCAGCTCGAACGCGCCCTGCTCGCCGGCCACGACGTCGTCCTGCTCGGCGAACGCGGCCAGGGCAAGACCCGCCTGCTGCGCACCCTGGCCGGTCTCCTCGACGAGTGGACCCCGGTCATCGAGGGCTCCGAACTGGGCGAACACCCGCTCGACCCGATCACGCCCGCCTCGATCCGCCGCGCCGCCGAACTCGGCGACGACCTTCCGGTGGCCTGGCGGCACCGCAGCGAGCGCTACACCGAAAAGCTGGCCACGCCGGACACGAGCGTGGGCGACCTGATCGGCGACGTCGACCCGGTGAAGGTGGCCGAGGGCCGCAGCCTCGGCGACCCGGAGACCATCCACTTCGGACTCGTGCCGCGCGCGCACCGCGGCATCGTCGCGATCAACGAACTGCCCGACCTCGCGGAGCGGATCCAGGTCGCGCTGCTGAACGTCATGGAGGAACGCGACATCCAGGTCCGCGGCTACACGCTGCGGCTTCCCTTGGACGTCCTCCTCGTCGCGACCGCGAATCCCGAGGACTACACCAACCGCGGCCGGATCATCACGCCGCTGAAGGACCGCTTCGGCGCGGAAATCCGCACGCACTACCCGCTGGACGTGGACTCCGAGGTCGCCGTCGTGCGCCAGGAAGCGAACCTCGTCGCGGAGGTCGGCGAGCCGCTGCTGGAGGTGCTGGCCCGGTTCGTGCGCAACCTGCGCGAATCGCCGGTGATCGACCAGCGTTCCGGCGTGTCCGCCCGGTTCGCGGTGGCGGCGGCCGAAACCGTCGCGGCAGCGGCGCTGCGCCGGGCGGCGGTGACGGGGGAGGACCCGGCAGTCGCGCGTCCGGTCGACCTCGAAGCCGTGCCCGCCGTGCTGCGCGGCAAGGTCGAGTTCGAGCCCGGCGAGGAAGGCCGCGAGGTCGAGCACCTCGTGCACCTGATGCGCCGCGCGATCGCGGAAACCGCCCGCGAACGGTTCGCCGGGCTGGACCTGCGCCCGCTGTCCGACGCGGTCGCGGACGGCCACCTGGTCGCCACCGGCGAGCGCGTCCCCGGCTCGGAAGTCCTTGCCGCACTGCCGGAACTGCCGGTGCTGCACGAGGTCGCCCAGCGAGCCGGAGTCTCCGCGGACGAGCCGGCGGGCCGGATCGCGGCGGCGGTCGAACTGGCCCTGGAGTCGCTGTTCCTCGCGCGCAGGCTGGCGAAGGACTCCGACGACGGCACGACGGTGTACGGCGAATAATGCCGCTCTTACCGGAGGGATATTCCTACGGCCCGTGGCACGACGGGCCGGATCCGCTGGCCCCGCCCGCGGACCTGCGGGACGCGCTGGACGAGATCGGCCGCGAGGTCATGGGCGGCTCGTCCCCGCGGTCGGCGCTGGAGGAATTGCTGCGCCGCGGCACCGAACGCACTGCGGGCCTCGACGAGCTGACCCGGCAGCTGTGGCAGCGGCGTTCGCAAATCCAGCGGCGGCACCGGCTGGACGGCACGCTCCAGGAAGTCCAGCAGCTGCTGCAGGAAGCACTCCAAGCCGAGCGCCGGGAACTGTTCCCGGACCCCGGCGACGAGGCCCGCTTCCGCGAAGCTCAGCTGGACGCCCTGCCGCCCGGCACCGCCGCTGCCGTGCGCGAGCTGAACGAGTACGAGTGGCGTTCGGGCGAAGCCCGGCAGAAGTACGAGCAGATCCGCGACCTCCTCGGCCGCGAGATGCTGGACGCGCGGTTCCAGGGCATGAAACAGGCCATGCAGAACGCCGGTCCGCAGGACGTCGAGCGGATCAACCAGATGCTCGGCGACCTCAACGCGCTGCTGTCCGCGCACGCCCAGGGCGCGAGCGACATCGGCGAACGCTTCAGCGAGTTCATGCGGCGGCACGGCGAGTTCTTCCCGGAGAACCCGCAGAACGTCGACGAGCTGATCGACGTACTGGCCGCCCGTTCCGCCGCCGCGCAGCGGATGCTGAACTCGATGTCCGAGGAACAACGCGCCGAATTGGCCGAGCTGGCGCAGCAAGCTTTCGGCGACCCGAGGCTCGCGCAGCAACTGTCCGCTTTGGACTCCCAGCTGCGTGCGCTGCGGCCGGGAGAGGACTGGACGTCGTCCTCGCGCTTCCGCGGCCAAGACCCGCTGGGGCTTGGCGAAGGCGCGCAGGCGATGGCGGACCTGGCGGAACTGGACGCCCTCGCCGAGCAACTGGGCCAGTCGTATCCGGGCGCACGCTTGGAAGACATCGACCTGGAGGCGCTGGAGCGTCAACTCGGCCCGGACGCGGGCGTCGACGCTCGTCGGCTGTCCGAACTGGAGCGAGAGCTGCGCCAGCAGGGTCTGTTCGAGCGCGCGGCGGACGGCACTTTGCGATTGTCTCCCAAGGCATTGCGCCGGCTGGGGGAGACCGCGCTGTCCGATGTGGTCAATTCGCTGCGCGGCAAAACCGGGGAGCGCGAGACCGAATCCGCCGGTGCGGCAGGCGAACCGACCGGTTCCAGCCGTCCGTGGCGGTTCGGTGACATGCAGCCCTGGGACGTCCCGCGCACGGTGCGCAACGCCGTGCTGCGCTCCACCGCGGCCGGTGCGGGGAGTGTTCGGCTCGATGTCGAGGACGTCGAGGTCATCGAGACCGAACACCGCTCGCGAGCCGCGGTCGCGCTGCTGGTCGACACGTCGTGGTCGATGGTCCAGGAGGGCCGCTGGCTGCCGATGAAACGCACCGCGCTGGCCCTGCACCAGCTGATCAGCACCAGATTCCGCAACGACGCCCTGCAGCTGATCACCTTCGGCCGCTACGCGATGCCCGTGGAACTGCCGGAACTGGTCGGACTGGAAGGCACCTGGGAGCAAGGCACCAACGCCCACCACGCGCTGCTGCTGGCCGGACGCCACCTGCGGCGTCATCCGGATGCCCAGCCGGTGGTCCTCATGGTCACCGACGGCGAACCCACCGCTCACCTCGAACCTGACGGCGAGGCGGAATTCTCCTACCCGCCCGAACCGGCGACCATCTACAAGACACTGTCCGAAGTGGACAGGATCGCCAAACTGGGCGCGTCCGTCACGGTCTTCCGGCTGGGCGACGACCCGCGCCTGGAAGCCTTCGTGGACACCATCGCCCGCCGCTCCGGCGGCCGGGTCGTGGCCCCGGACCTGGACGGCCTGGGCGCGGCGGTAGTAGGCGACTACCTCCGCACCCGCCGCCGCTGACCCGATCTGCAAAGGTCCGTGCAGGACTCCTTGAGGGAATCAGATTCCCTCAAGGAGTCCTGCACGGACTTCAGCGGCGGTGCACCAGGATCCGCGCACCGTCGCCGGGAACGAGCGTGATGTGCCGGGTCTTGACCCGCTCCGGGCGCGGGCTGGGCGCGCTGACCCGGTACCGCGTGAACAGCTCCCGCAGCACGATCGTCGCCTCCAGCAACGAGAATCCCGCCCCCAGACAGCGTCGCGCGCCGCCGCCGAACGGGAACCAGCTGCCCGTGGGCGGACCGCTGCCGAGGAACCGCGTCGGGTCGAACACCTCCGGCGACGGATGGTGCTCCGAGTCCGCGTGAATCATCGAAATCGACGGCAGCACCATGTACCCGGCCGGAACCGTGTAGGGCCCGACCTGGACGTCCTTCGTGAGCTTCCGCGACACCTCGGAGATGATCGGCCGCAGCCGCATCGCCTCTTTCGCCACTGCTTCGAGGTACTTCTCGTCGCCCTCGTCAGCGGCGCGGGCGGCCGCCGCGGCGGTCACCGGATCCCGGGCCAGCTCGTGCAAGGCCCAAGCCAGCGCGGTCGCCGTGGTCTCGTGACCGGCCAGCAGCAACGTGATCAGCTGGTCGCGCAACTCGAGGTCGCTGAGCTGGTCGTCGCCGGGCACGGTCAGCAGCCGGGACAGCACATCGGTCCGCTCCGCCAGATCCGGTGCCGCGCGCCGCTCCGCGATCTCCGCGTACAGCAGCTGATCGACCCGTTCCTGCCGCTCCCGATTCCGCCGCCACGGCCCGAACTTCTGCAGAGCCGGACTGTGCCACCCGAACAGATCGAGCGCGCTGATGTCGATGACCTGCTCCAGCGCCACGCGCAGCTCCGCCAGCCGAGGCCCGTCGGTCACTCCGAAGACGACCCGCAGGATCACTTCCAGCGTCAGCGCCCGCATCCGGTCGTGCACCCGGAACGCCCGGCCCTGCGGCCATCGCTCCAGCTCCGCGACGGTCAGCTCGGCGACCATGTCGCGATACCCGCGCATGGCCGCGCCGTTGAACGCGGGCATCAGCAATTTCCGCGCCCTGCGGTGCTCCTCCTCGTCGGTGAGCAGCACCGAATGCTCGCCCAGCATGGGTTTGAGCACCATGTTCCCCTCGCCGGCGTGGAACGTTTCGACCGGACCGGCGAAGATCTCGCGCACCAGGTCGAGGTCGCCGACCAGCACCACCGAACGCTCCGGGTACAGCTTCAGCCGCACGACGTCCCCGTAGCGCCGTCGCAGCAGCGGCAGCAGGGAATTGCGGAAAGCGCCGAAAAGGACGGTTTGGACGGCGAGAGGGAGACGCGGGCCGGGCGGAAGTGCGGAATGGGCGCGGACGGGCGTGCGCAGAGCCATGCTTCGTTCGTACTCGCGCTCGAACGCGGTGTCCACCACACTTGACCCTCACGCGACGTGAGGCGTGATCGTGGTTTCTCGCAAGGGCCGTTCGGCCGAAGAAACGGGGGGAGAGCAATGGGCTACCGGGTGGGCGAGGTGGCGGCGCTGGCCGGCGTCACCGTGCGCACGCTGCACCACTACGACGAGATCGGCCTGCTGTCGCCGAGCGGGCGGACGGCGTCCGGCTACCGGCGCTACGACGGCGAGGATCTCGACCGGCTGCAGCGGATCCTGCTCTACCGGGAGCTGGGCTTTCCCCTGGAGACGATCGCGTCCGTGCTCGCGGAACCGGGGACTGACGCCGACGCCCACCTGAAACGGCAGCGGGAGCTGCTGGTGGCGCAGGCGGACCGGATCGAGCGCATGGTCGCGGCCGTCGATCGATTGCTGGAGGCGAGAGCCATGGGCAACGCGTTGACGCCCGAGGAGAAGTTCGAAGTGTTCGGCGGGTTCCAGGTGCCGGAAGGCTACTCGGAGGAGGCTGTCCGGCGATGGGGGAGCTGCCCGGAGTGGCAGCAGACGCAGCTGCCGGAGACCAAGCAGGAGTGGGCGGAGGCGGAGCGGCAGCGGAAGGACTGGGTGCGCCGCCTGGTCGCGCTGGTCGACGAAGGCGTGCCCGCGGACAGTCCGGCGGCGGGTGAGCTCGCCGAGGAGCACCGCGCGATGCTGTCGGCGGTGATGGGGGAGTGCGGGTACGAGATGCAGCAGCGGATCGCGGACCTGTACGAGAAGGAGCCCGCGCAGCTGGCGTTCCTCGTCCGGGAAGACGAGCAGCGGCCCGGCATCGGGGCGTACGTGGGTGCGGCCGTCCGGGCGAACGCGGCCCGGCAGCGGGCCTGACCGCTCCGGTGGGAGGGACACCACAGCCGTCCCTCCCACCGGGTGGGATAGCGGACGGACGTCACGCTTACAGTCGGAGGTATGCAGACTTGGTCCTCCGTCGCCGTGCCCCGGCTGCCCGGCACGCCCCGCCCCCTCCGGCTCCACGACACCGCGACCGGGCAGGTCCGCCCGACGGCGCCCGGAGCCGCTGCCCGGATGTACGTCTGCGGCATCACCCCCTACGACGCCACCCACCTCGGCCACGCCGCCACCTACCTCGCGTTCGACCTGGTCAACCGGGTGTGGCGGGACAACGGGCACGAGGTGCACTACGTCCAGAACGTCACCGACATCGACGAGCCGCTGCTGGAGCGCGCGGAACGCGATTCGGACGACTGGATCGTGCTCGGCATGCGCGAAACGGCGCTGTTCCGCGAGGACATGGAGGCGCTGCGGGTGCTGCCGCCGCGCCAGTTCGTCGGAGCCGTCGAGGCGATCCCGGAGATCGTCGAGGTCATCGCGAAGCTGCTCGCGGACGGCAGCGCCTACCGCGCGGACGACGCCGAGTTCCCGGACGTCTACTTCGACCACAACGCGACCGGCCGGTTCGGCTACGAGTCGAACTACGACGCCGAGACCATGGCGAAGTTCTTCGCCGAACGCGGCGGCGACCCGGACCGTCCCGGCAAGCGGCATCCGCTGGACGCGCTGCTGTGGCGCGTCGCGCGCGAGGGCGAGCCGTCGTGGGAGTCGGAACTGGGTGCCGGACGGCCGGGCTGGCACATCGAATGCAGCGCGATCGCGGTGAACCGCCTCGGGCTCGGTTTCGACGTCCAGGGCGGCGGTTCCGACCTGATCTTCCCGCACCACGAGTACAGCGCCGCGCACGCCGAGGCCGTCGCCGCCGATCACCCGTTCGCCCGGCACTACGTGCACGCCGGGATGATCGGGCTCGACGGCGAGAAGATGTCGAAGTCCCGCGGCAACCTCGTCTTCGTGTCGCGGCTGCGCGCCGACGGCGTCGACCCGGCGGCGATCCGGCTCGCGCTGTTCGCCGGGCACTACCGCGAGGACCGGGCGTGGACCGATCAGCTGCTGGTCGACGCGCAGGAGCGGCTGGCCCGCTGGCGCGAAGCCGTCGCGCTGCCCGCCGGGCCCGACGCGGCGGACACCGTGGCGCGGCTGCGCGACCATCTCTCCGACGACCTGAACACGCCGAAGGCCCTCACTGCGATCGACGCGTGGGTCACGTCGGCACTGCGCCGCGACGGCACTGACCAGGCCGCTCCGGGTCTGATCAAGGAGGCCGTGGACGCGTTGCTGGGCATCGTTCTCTGAGCCTTTCGACGGCGGGGCAGCGGCCGGAACCCGCTCCGGACACCGCCCCGCCGACTTAACTGTATAACGACCTATACATCCTGGCGTCGGCCGTCCGCCAATGCCAGGTGGTCGCCCTCCCAGCGACGGCGCAACCACCGGTCATGCGAAGCAAGGACGACCGCGCCCGGCGCGCTGTCGAGCGCTTCGGACAGTTCCTCGGCAAGGCTGAGCGACAGGTGGTTGGTGGGCTCGTCCAGCAGCAGCACGTCCGGCGGCTCCGCGAGCAGCACCGCCAGTGCCAACCGGCGACGCTGGCCCACCGAAAGCTCGCCGACCGGCCGGTCGTGTTCCCTCGGCGGCAGCAGGCCGAGCGTGGACAGCGAAGGAGCCGCTTCGCCGGCCGCGGCGCGGTACACCTCCCGCGCGGTCCGTTTCGGCCGGGCGAACCTGACGTCCTGCTCCAGCAACCCCACTCGCACACCAGGTCCGAAGTGGACAGTCCCGGCCGACGGCGTGAGCTGACCGGCCAGCACCGAGAGCAGCGTGGATTTGCCCGCTCCGTTGCCGCCGGTCACGAGAAGCCGCGCGCTGCGGTCCACGTCCAGCTCGTCCAGCTGCACGCGGCCCGGAATCGCGATGCCGCGCACCGACACCGCCGGGCCTTCGCCGCTGGTGTCCGCGGTGAGCGTGGCCCGGAACCGCAGTGGCGCAGGCGGTTTGCGGACTTGCTCGCGCTCCAGCGTGTCAAGCTTGAGCTGGGCGTTGCGGACGCGGCGGGATATCTGCTTCTGCACGCGACCGGTCTTGAAGTCGTAGAGCATCTTCGCGTTGTCCCGCGGCGCACGGTTGTGCGCGACGCGGCGCGCGGTGCCGTGCACGGATTCCCGCAGTTGCTTGAGTTCCTCCTGTTCTTCGGCGAACCGCTGTTCCCAGCGCGCCCGTTCGGCCTTTTTCTGGCCGAGGTAATCGGTGTAGCTGCCGCCGTAGCGTGTCGCGCCGCCGACGCGGCGGTCCGCCGGAACCGGGTCGAGGTCCACGATGTCCGTGCAGACCGCGTCGAGGAACACGCGATCGTGCGAGGACAGCACGACGACGCCGGTCAGCTCCGCGAGATGGCGTTCGAGGAATTCCATGGCGCTGTCGTCGAGGTGGTTGGTCGGTTCGTCGAGCAGCAGGATGCGCGGCCGCCGCACCAGCAGCGCGGCCAGCCCGAGCCGGGACCGCTGCCCGCCGGAGAGCGTGTGCAGCCGCCGGTCGTGCCGGATGTCGCCGAGCCCGAGACCGGCGAGGACGAGATCCGCGCGCCGGTCCGCGTCCCACAGGTCGTGGGCCTGCGCCCATTCCAGGACGTGGCCGTACTCGCTGAGCACCTCCGGGTCGTCGGGCCGCTCGGCGAGCACCGCGGCGAGCTTGTCGAGCGTCGCCGCGGCGGTGCGGATCTCGGCGAGCGCCTCGTCGAGAACGTCGGAAACCCTTGCGGTGCCGTCGAAAGGCAGCTCCTGGAAGAGAAAGCCGAGATCGCCGTGCCGCACGACGTCGCCGCCGCGGGGGACTTCGAGCCCGGCGAGCAGCCGGAGCAGGGTGGACTTCCCGACCCCGTTTTCGCCGACGAGACCGATCCGCCTCCCGGGCGACGCGACGAGCGAAACGCCGTTGAGGACAGTGCGGGCACCGTAGCCGAAAACGAGGTCGGAGGCGTGCAGGACAGTAGACATGGGCGATCACCGGGCCTTTGCGGAGGAAGCTAAATCCCCGACGGGCAACGCGCGGCTTCCCGGGAGCAGGGCTCGACCGGGAGCGGCCTCGATGCGGGGAGGGCTCGGTTCAGCTGTCCATGATGGCCGGGAGCATAACGCGGAGGCCGCGGGGGAGCGCAAACGATTTTTCGGGTGCCCGGTTCCCGCTGGTCAGGATTCTCGCGGCGGCAAGGCCGGAGAAGCGGTGGCGTAGATGCCGATCGCGCAGTCGCAGGCGGTTTCTCCGGGCCGGGCCAGCCGGATGAACCCCCGCGGCTCTCCCGTCTCGGGCGGTGCGGCGGATTCGCGTGCCGCGACGGGTGTCCGGTCGCCCTGGCCTGCTCGGGTTCGGGCAACGCCAGCCGATCGGCCAGTGTGCGGCCGGGCGGGCTGTTGGCTCTGGCCGAACCGGCTAGCGTTGCCGAACGTTCCAGGCAACTGCTTCGTTCGCTGAGGGGATTCCCGGCATGGCCGAGATCGTGCTGTACCACCACATCCAGGGCTTGACCGACGGCGTGCGCGGCTTCGCCGGCGAACTGCGCCGCGACGGGCACACCGTGCACACTCCCGATCTGTTCGAGGGCCGGACGTTCGCCAGCATCGAAGACGGCTTCGCTTTCGCCGGCGAGGCTGGCCTCGATCAGGTGCGGGAACGCGGGATCGCCGAGGCGGAGGCCCTGGGGCAGGAACTCGTGTACGCCGGGTTCTCCTTCGGCGTCACCGTCGCGCAGCGTCTCGCGCAGACCCGGCCGGGAGCGCGCGGCGCGCTGTTCTTCGACTCCTGCCTGCCGGTCAAGGAGTTCGGCACGGCGTGGCCGGAGGGGGTTCCGGTGCAGATCCACGGGAAGGAGAACGACGAGTTCTTCGAGGAGGACCTGCCGTCCGCTCGCGAACTCGTCGGCTCCGCCGCGAACGCGGAGTTGTTCGTCTACCCCGGAGACCAGCACCTCTTCGCCGACTCTTCGCTCGCCGCGTACGACCCCGAGGCCGCCGGAGCGCTCCTGGAGCGCGTGCGCTCCTTCCTCGCCTCGCTGTAGCCGGGCGGCTTGACGCCGGGGTGGCGGCCTGCAACTCTGAAAGAACTGTTTCGAAAGAAACCCTTCAGAGTTGGGACGGACCGATGGCTGACCTGCCCCCGCGCAAGCGGATCGACGACGTCGAACTGCTGCGGGCCCTCGCGCACCCGTTGCGGTCGGCGCTGGTGCACCACCTGATGGCAGTCGGCCCGTCGACGGCCAGCGAGTGCGCGGACGCGGTCGGCTCGACGGCGTCGAACTGCAGCTGGCATCTGCGCAAACTGGCGGAACACGGCCTGGTCGAGCGGGCCGAGGGCGGCGACGGGCGGGAGCGGCCGTGGCAGGCGTGCCAGGTCGGGCTGGTGCTCGGGGGTCCCGGCGGCGACCCGGCGCTCGAGGCGGCGCAACTGGCGGTCACGGGCACCGAACTGGCCGAGGAGCAGGAGCTGACCCAGCGGTACCTCGACACGGTCGAACAGCTCGACGAAGACTGGCGCGAGGCCGGCGGTTTCTTCTCCTACGGGCTGAATGCGACGCCTGCGGAAGTCAGCGCGTTGACCAAGGCGATCGACGACCTGATCCGGCCGTACGTCAGCACGATCCGCGAGGACGCGCCCGCCGGCGCTCGCGCGGTCTTCCTCGGGATGCGTGCCTTCCGCCGGATCGGGCACGACGGGAAACCGGCATGAGACGGCTGCTGGCCGCACCGGGATTCGCCCGGCTCTGGGTGTCGGCGTTCTTCGGCGAGACCGCGGAGTGGATGCTGCAGGTCGCGCTGCCGGTGTACCTGTTCGTCCGCACCGGCTCCGCGGTCACGACGGCGTTGAGCATCGTGCTCGGGCTGCTGCCCGCGGTGCTGCTGAGCCCGGTCGCGGGGATCGTCGCGGACCGGTGGGACCGCAGGGTCGTGTTGGCGGCGGTCTGCGCCGGGCAGGCGGTCGTGGTGCTGCCGTTGCTGGCCGGTTCCGAGCTGCCGGTCGCGGCGGTCTACGCGGTGATGGCGGCGCAAGCAGGGCTGGCCTCGGTGTTCGAGCCGGCGCGCAGTGCGCTGGTGCCGGAACTGGTCGGGGTCGAGGACGTCACCCCGGCGAACGGGCTGATGAGCGTGAACGGCAGCGTCGCGCGGCTCGCGGGCGGCTGGGCCGGGGGAGCGCTGCTGGGCTGGGGCGGGCTCGACCGCGTGGTCATCGGCTATCTCGCCGCGCTCGCGGTCGCGGGAATGCTGCTCGCTTTCCCCTTCCGCCGCGTGGCAGTGCGCGAGACCGCGCCCGAACAGGCGGATTGGCTCGCGGGCATCCGGGATCTGGCGGGCAAGCGGCTCCGGGCGACGAGCGTGTCGGCGCTGCTGACTTCGCTCGCGCAGGGCATGTTCCTGGTGCTGTTCGTGGTGTTCGTGCTCGACATCCTGCGCGGCAGCGAGGCCGACGCCGGGCTGTTGCGCGGCGTGCAGGCGATCGGCGGGCTGGCGGCCGGGTTCGCGGTGGCGACGCTGGCGCGCCGCGTCGCGCCGGTGCTGTTGCAGGGCTGGGGCCTGGTCGCCGCGGGGCTGATGTCGGTGGCGATCTGGAATCTGCCGGGCGCGACCACGGTGCTCGGGGTGTACGTCGGGCTGTTCATGGCGGTCGGCGCGCCCGCAGTCGTGGCCGGGGCCGGGCTGCTGTCGCACGTGCAGGCGGAGACCGGCCCGGACCGGGCGGGACGGGTGCTGAGCACGGTGTACGCGCTGATGGCCGCGGGCACGGCGGCCGGTTCGCTGCTGGCAGGCGCGCTCGTCGCGGTGATCGGGCCGACAGTGCTGCTGAACGTGCAGGCAAGCCTGCACGTGAGCGCCGGGCTGGTCGTTCTGGGGTGGGGGAATGGGCGGTTCCGGCGCTCCCGGGCACGGAAAGTCGTTACGGTGGACGAGTGCCGTCTCTCTTCGCCACCAGCGACCTCCACGTGACCCACGAGGGCAACGGCCCGATCGTCGACGAAATCGTGCCCGACGATCCCGGCGACTGGCTGCTCGTCGCGGGCGACGTCGCCGAGTCCGCCAAGGTCATCCGCGAGACGCTCGCGAGACTGCGCGAGCGGTTCGCGAAGGTCGTGTGGGTCCCGGGCAACCACGAACTGTGGACCACGCCGAACGACGAATGCCAGCTGCGCGGCCAGGCGCGCTACGAATTCCTCGTGGAGCAGTGCCGCGCCATCGACGTGCGCACGCCCGAGGACGAGTTCCCGGTGTGGGACTTCGGCCCGGAGCCGCTGACCGTCGCGCCCCTGTTCGTGTTCTACGACTACAGCTGGCGCACTCCGGCGACCGAGGGCAAGACCCGCGAAGAAGCGCTCGCGCACGCCCGCGAGATCGGCGTCGTGTGCACCGACGAGTACTACCTGCACCCGGACCCGTACGAATCGCGCGCGGCCTGGTGCGAGCAGCGCCTGAAAGTCAGCCGCGACCGGCTGGACGCGATCCCGGCGGACCGTCGCACGATCCTGATGTCGCATTGGCCGCTGCACCGGCATCCGACGAACCCGTTGTACTACCCCGATTTCGCGCTCTGGTGCGGCACCACGCAGACCGAGGACTGGCACCTGCGCTACCGGGCCGAGTTGGCCGTGTACGGGCACCTGCACATCCCGCGCACGACGTCCGCGGACGGCGTGCGGTTCGAGGAGGTCTCGCTCGGTTATCCGCGCGAATGGCGGAAGCGGGCGCGCGGCGCGGTTCCGGTGCGGAAGCTGCTCACCGCCTGAGCGCGACCGGCCTGCCCGCGCAGCCCGGTCGCGCCCCGCAGCGGATCAGTCGAACGAGAGCCGGCAAGCTGTCGCCGCGACCTGCGCGGGGACGTAGTCGCGGCGAAGAATCCAGTAGCATTCCTCGAACGAGCCTGCGTCGCACGCGTCGTGCGCGAGCCAGGGTTCGATGTCGTACTCGCCCACCGCGTAGTCCATGCAGGCGCCGAAACCATTCACCTTCGCCGGCGATACCGGTGCCGCCGACGCGGTCGCCGCCGACGCGGTGATCGCGCCCGCCGCGAGCACTGCCGCCGCTAGTGCCTTGCCGAACATTCTCGTACCTCCTGGTCCGCGCGACGTCGCTCGCGCCAGGCCAGTCAACGAGACGGGCTCGGGAGGGCACCAGAGCAGCGCGGCGCGATCAGTCGACGGCACGGGCGCCGTCATCCCGCCGGGCGGCTCGGGTGACGTTTCGTAGCCCGTTGATCACGATGCGTTCCCTCGCTCGTGGCGGTCGGAGCGAGGGTGGCGCCGGCGAGAACCGGCATCGCCGCGCACGAGGGGTCAGCGGAGGCCGAACCCGCCGTCCTGCCCTGGCCGCCGCCGGCGCAGGTAGCGTTCGAACTCGGCGGCGATCTTGTCGCCCGAGACCTCTTCCATGGTGAAATCCGTCTCGGCGTCGCCGCGTTCCTCGAGGCTGCGCACGTACTCGCTGATTTCCTCGTCCTCGTCGGCCATCTCGCTGACCGTCTGCTGCCACTCCTCGGCCTGCTCCGGCAGCGCGCCCAGCGGGATCTCGACGTCGAGGACGTCCTCCAGCTTGTGCAGCAGCGCCAGCGTGGCCTTCGGCGACGGCGGGTGCGAGACGTAGTGCGGGACCGCTGCCCAGATCGACACCGCGGGGATGCCCGCCTGCACGCAGTAGTCCTGGAGGATCCCGACGATCCCGGTCGGGCCCTGGTAGTTGTTCAGCTCCAGCCGGTACTTGCTCGCGGTGTCCTTGTCGTAGGCCGTCCCGGTGACCGGGACCGGCCGGGTGTGCGCGGTGTCGGCCAGCAGGGCGCCGAGCGCGACCACCATCGCCACGTCCAGTTCCTGGACGTGCTCCACGATCTCCGCGCAGAACTTCCGCCAGCGCATGTTCGGCTCCGGGCCCTGGACCAGCACCAGGTCCCGGTCGAAGCCATCGGGACGGCACACCGACAGCCGGGTGGTCGGCCATTCGACCCGCCGGGTGATGCCGTCGACCATCTTCACCGTGGGGCGGCTGACCTGGAAGTCGTAGTAGTCGTCCGGTTCGAGCTCGGCCAGCGGCGTCGCGTCCCAGGAAAGCTGGAGGTGTTCGATCGCCTGGCTGGCCGCGTCGCCCGCGTCGTTCCAGCCTTCGAAGGCCAGGATCATGATCGGGCGCTGGGCATCGGTGCGGTCCTGCTCCGGGTCGCCGGGCCGCGGGGTGTCGTCGACAGGCTCACTCACCTGACCAGCCTACGGCCTCCGGCACCTACCCTGCGCAGCGTGTCCGCCCCCGCGTGTCACGGCACGGGTGTGGCCCCGCTCACGGCGGTCCGCGTGGGACGCTGGAGGGGAAGGCGCCCGGCCGGGGCGCCGCACCGGACAAGGAGAAACTGTGACTGCACCGTCCTCTTCGGACGGACTGGCGGCTGTCCTCTGGGACATGGACGGCACCCTCGTCGATTCCGAGAAACTGTGGGACGTCGCGCTGTACGAGGCCGCCGAGGCGCTCGGCGGCACGCTTTCGGAGGAAGTCCGGATGACGCTCGTGGGGTCCAACATGGACGCCACCGCCACCGTGCTGCTGGAGCAGACCGGCCGCCCGGTCACCCCGGAAGCGGTCGCGGAGACGGGGGAGTGGATCCGCCGCCGCACCGCCGGGCTGTTCGACGACGCGCTGCCCTGGCGGCCGGGCGCGCGCGAGGCGCTGGCCGCGGTCCGCGCGGCCGGGCTCAAGTCCGCGCTGGTCACCTCCACCGAACGGGCGCTGACCGAACTCGCGCTCGACACGATCGGGCGGGATTTCTTCGACGTCACGGTCTGCGGCGACGAGGTCGACGGCCAGAACAAACCGCTCCCGCGGCCGTACCTGAAGGCCGCCGAGCTGCTGGGCGTGGCGCCGGAGCGGTGCGTCGCGGTGGAGGACTCGCCGCCGGGAGCCGAATCGGCCGAAACCGCTGGCTGCACCGTGCTCGTCGTGCCCAACGACGTCGACGTCCCGGACGGTCCGCGCCGGGTGTTCCGCACGTCGCTGGCCGGCGTCGGCGTGCCCGAACTGGCCGCGCTGCTGCCCCGGCTGTGACCTCGGCGGCTTCCGGGTCACCCGGAGCGGCGCGGACGAGCGCGGGATGAAAGGATTCGGCCCCGTGAAGACCTTCGATGAGCTGTTCGCGGAGCTTGCCGAGCGCGCGCGTACCCGTCCCGACGGGTCCGGCACCGTCGCCGCACTGGACGCCGGAGTGCACGCACAGGGCAAGAAGGTGCTCGAAGAGGCGGGCGAGGTGTGGATCGCCGCCGAGCACGAATCCGACGACCGGCTGTCGGAGGAGATCTCGCAACTGCTGTACCGGGTGCAGGTGCTCATGCTCGGCCGGGGGATCTCGACCGAGGACGTGTACCGCTACCTGTGACGCGCTCGCGCACCGGAGACCGAGGAGAAGAGCGAATGCTGCGTGTTGCCGTGCCGAACAAGGGAGCCCTCGCCGCCGCGTCGGCGGAGATGCTTTCCGAGGCGGGCTACCGCAAGCGACATGACGGCAAGGACCTGACCGTGCTCGACCCGGTCAACGAGGTCGAGTTCTTCTTCCTCCGCCCGAAGGACATCGCCATCTACGTCGGTTCCGGCGAGCTCGACCTCGGCATCACCGGCCGCGACCTGGCGCTCGATTCGGGAGCGCCGGTCGACGAGGTCCTCGCGCTCGGGTTCGGCGCCTCGACGTTCCGCTACGCCGCGCCCGCCGGCCGGGACTGGAAACCGGCCGACCTGCACGGAAAGCGGCTCGCGACGTCGTACCCGCGGCTGGTCCGCGACGATCTCGCGCGCCACGGCGTCGAGGCCGAGGTGATCCGGCTCGACGGCGCGGTGGAGATCTCGATCCAGCTCGGGGTCGCGGACGCGATCGCGGACGTGGTCGAGTCCGGCCGGTCGCTGCGGCAGCACAATCTCGTCGCGTTCGGGGAGCCGATCTGCGCGTCCGAGGCGGTCTTGCTGCAGCGGGCGGGCAGCGAAGGATCACGGGCCAAGTCGCAGCTGGCGGCCCGGCTGCAGGGCGTGGTTTTCGCGCAGCACTACATGATGCTCGACTACGACTGCCCGCGCGAGATTCTGGAGCGGGCCATTTCGATCACGCCCGGCCTGGAGTCGCCGACGGTGGCTCCGCTGGCGGACGAGAAGTGGGTCGCGGTGCGGGCGATGGTGCCGCGCAAGGAAGTCAACCGGATCATGGACGAACTGGCCGAGACCGGCGCGAAAGCCGTGCTGGCGTCCGACATCCGGTCTTGCCGGTTGTAGGAAACTGCTTGAGCAGAGGGCGTCTTCTCCTCGGAGGGGACGCCCTCTGTCGCATGTAGACGGTGGTCAGCGCGGGCGGTTCGGGCGCTTCGGCATCAGGTCGTACAGCTTCTTGCGCGCGCCGTTGTCGTTGACGTTGCGGGCGACCGCGACCTCGGAGATGAAATCCTCGAAGACGAACTCGTCGTCGGCCGGAACCTCGGTGGGGCCGGGGTTTTGCGCCAGGTACCCGTCCAAGGTCTCGGCGATTTCCCGGAACGACACCGCCTGGATGGTTTCCGGGGCGAACGTCGTGACCGGGACGCCGTGGGCCGCCGCCTCGTTCATCACGACGCCGAGCGGGACGTGCGACAGCATGGGGACGCCGAAGGAGTACATCTCCTGAAGCGCGGCCGCGGCGTAGTGCGAGATGGGGCGGCGGTAGAGACCGGGGACGATGCCGAACCAGGAGATCGGGGCGCGGCCGGTGGTTTGCTCGACGTAGCGCACCTGTTCCGACAGCAGGCGCAGCGCGCGGATGCTCGTCTTGTCCGGCTGGACCGGCACCAGGATCCCGTGCGACGCGGCCAGCGCGTTGTTCGTCAGCACGTCCTGGGCGGGCGGGCAGTCGATGATCACGTGGTCGTAGTGCGCGAACTGGATCACCCGCGCCAGCTGCCAGCCCGGCACCCGGAACTGGTCCAGCCTGCGGATCAGGTCGAACATCCCCGGCGACGTCGGGATCACGTCGAACGCACCGCCGCGGCCGAGGTTGCTGCGCGGATGCGGGACGGCCAGCTGCTCGATCGGGCCCTTCCACAGCTTGGTCAGCGCCTTCGCCAGGCTCGGCGCGTCCGCCGGGACCTCGTCCATGCCGAGCATCTCGGTCGTCGCGTGCCCCTGCGGGTCGAGGTCGACGAGCAGCACCCGCCTGCCGCGTTCGGCGAGGGCCGCCGCCGCGCCCACGCTCAGCGAGGTTTTGCCCACCCCGCCCTTCTGGTTGACCACCGAGGTGATCTGCATGCCGGAGCGCTCCCTTGTCGGTCGTTCCGCGAAGGCTATCGGACTTGCCCGCCGCGGCGCGCTCATCCGCCCCCGGCCTGTCGCGGACGCACCAGCAAAGCCTGCGCGCCGGTGCCGACCGGACCGGAACGATCGTGCAGCGTACTGGTCGCGGAGCCGATCCCGTGCGGTCCGACCAGCGTGACCGCGTCGAGCCCGATCCATTCGCCCTCGGGGATCCGGCGCAGGTGCACGGTGAGTTCCGAGTTGATGAACCACCACTGCGCCGTCGGCAGGAAGTGCGACACCCCGTTGCCGGAGTCGGCGATGGCGAACAGCCGCTGCAGACCCGTCGGCTCCTCGCCGTCGACCAGCGGATACCGCTGCCGCGCCCACACCGCGGCCGGACCCGGCGCGGAGATCGAGCCGCGCACCGAACGCCATTCGATCGCGTGCAGGTAGCCGCCCTGCCAGTCGTCCGGGAAGGCCGCCTCGCTGCCCGCGTCGGCCGCGGGCAGCAGCGGACCGCCGTCGGTGGCGACCTCGGCGGTGTCGGACGTCGCGATCCGCCATCCCGACGCCCGCGCGACCGTCCGGCCGTTCGCGGACAGCTCGGACTGGACCAATTCGACCGTGCGGCCCGGCCGTTCGACCCACGACCGCTGCTCCAGTTCGCCCACCGGAGCCGGGCCGAGGATCTCGACGGTCACCCGGGCCAGCTGCGCCGGATGCCGCGACTCCAGCTGTTCGAGCCCGCGCACGAGCAGCGCCGACGGCGGGCCGAAATGCTGCGCGCCGGGACTCCACGGGCCGGTGGTGTGCTCAGTCGCCTCGTACCGCTCGCCGCCGAGCGGGAGGAAGAACGCGTCGCCCATCAGTCGGCCCGGTCCAAGACCGTCTCCTCGCCCGGATCCGGCTCCGGCCAGCCCGGGTACTCCGGCGGCGTGCCGCCGAACTCCGGGCAGTGCGCCTGGTGGTCGCACCACGAGCACAGCCTGCCCTTGTTCGGCCGGAAATCGCCTGTCTTGCCTGCCTTCAGGATCGCCTGCCAGATCGCTTCCAGCGTGCGCTCGAACCGGACCAGCTCGGCCTCGTCCGGCGTGTAGGCCAGCGACTGGCCGTCGGTCAGGTACATCAGCTTCAGCTGCCGCGGGACGACCCCGCGCAACCGCCACAGCACCAGCGCGTAGAACTTCATCTGGAAGAGTGCTTTGGCCTCGCCGATTTCCCGGGGCGCGGCGCCGGTTTTGTAGTCCACGACCCGGATTTCGCCGGTCGGCGCGACGTCCACCCGGTCGATGTACCCGCGCAGCAGCACGCCCGAGCCCAGCTCGATCTCGACGTGCAGCTCGCACGCCTCCGGCTCCAGCCTGCGCGGATCTTCCAGCTCGAAGTAGGAATCAAGCAGCTTTTCGGCCGAGGCCAGCCACTTGTCGGTCTCCCCGGGTTCGCCGTCCGCGAACAGCTCCGTCCACTCCGGACTGTCGCTGGACAGCTCCGTCCAGGTCGGCGCGAGCAGCTCTTTCGCCCGAGGTGCGACGCGTTCGGCGGCGGGCAGCGCGAAAAGCCGCTCCAGGACCGCGTGGACGAGCGTGCCGCGCAGCTGTGCCCGGGTGGGCACCTCCGGCAGCCGGTCGACCGCGCGGAACCGGTAGAGCAGCGGGCACTGCTTGAAGTCGCTCGCCCGGGACGGCGACAACGCGGGCCGCCTCCTGGCAGGCGCGTCGCCCCCGGGAGGGGTGGTGACCGTGGCGGTGTCGGACATGGGGCAGAGCGTAACCCCGGGGTACGACAATTGTGTTCGCCCCGCCTTCGGCGGGGCGGGCGGGATCGCCTTCAAGCCGGCGATCCCGCGTTCGGGTCGGGTTGGGAGTGGCCGGCTGGGCGTGGCTGGATTGAGGGCAGGGGGCCTCGTGCGTGGGTAGGGTCGGTGCGGTGGGGAAGCCGGGCGGGATGACGCCGCAGGGGGCGGGGTGGCTGCCGGGCGGGTTTCGGATGGAGAGCCACTCCCATCCGAGCGGGCAGCTGGTGTACGCGGCCAGCGGGGTGTTCGCCACCACCACCGAGTTCGGGACCTGGGTCGCGCCCGCTGACCGCGTCACGTGGACTCCGCCGGGGTTCGAGCATTCCCACCGGTTCTACGGGCGCACGGACACGCGGATCCTCGCCATTCCCTTCGAGGAGTGCGCGGGGTTGGCCCGGCAGCCTCGCGTGTTCGCGGTGTCGCCGTTGCTGCGGGCGGGCATTATCGCGCTGACCGGCGAAAAGGAGCGGTCGGCCGAGGCGGCTCGCCGGGTCCGGGCGGTGGTGCTCTACGAGCTCGGGGAGGTTCCGGGGGAGCCGCTGCATCTTCCGGAGCCGCGCGACGACCGGTTGCGGGTCGTCGCCGAGCTGCTGCACGAGGATCCGGGGCGGGCCGAGACCCTGGCTGAACTGGGGCGCGCCGCGGGGGCCAGCGAGCGGACGCTCAGCCGGTTGTTCCATGCCGATCTCGGCATGAGTTTTCAGCGGTGGCGCACGGTGCTGCGGATCCACCACGCGTTGTTCCAGCTCACCGAGGGCGAATCGGTGACCGGCACGGCGATCGCGTGCGGGTGGGCGAATCCGTCGGCGTTCATCGGGGCGTTCACGGCGCTGGTCGGGCAGACGCCGGGGCGGTATCAGGCGGGATTGCGCGACCGCGGCGAGTAGCGGGAGCAAGTTGGCGGGTTTTCGTTATCGGGCGCCCGGTACTCGGTGGCCGCCGGTCCGCGGCCGGGAAGAGGGTGGTGGTCATCCAGTTCACCAGCACTCTTTCCGGGGAACGAAACATGACACAGGCAGACGCGAAAACCACCGTGGCCGTCGTGGGCGGCGGAGTGGCCGGGCTCGCGCTCGGCACATTCCTCCTCCGCAGCGGGATCCCTTGCGTGGTCTTGGAAAAGAACAGCCGCGAGTACGTCGAGCAGCGGCAGAGAGCCGGATCCCTCGACAGCCGCGGCGTGCGGACGCTGCGCGCTTGGGGAGCGGGCGAGGCTGTCGAAGGGCACGGCGAGCAGCGCGCCTGGCGGATGGACACCGGCGAGGACGGCGCGGGCGCGTTCATCCCGCAGCAGGTGCTCGTCCGGAACCTCATCCGGATTTTCCTCCGCGACGGCGGCGACCTCCGGTTCGAGGCGGAGGACGTCACGCTGGAAGGGCTCGGCACCGAACAACCCCGGGTGCGCTACCGGGACGGCGAGGGCGCCAAGGCGATCGACTGCGCGTTCGTCGCCGGTGCCGACGGCTTCCACGGCGTCAGCCGGACGGCGATTCCGGACGGATTTCTCGCCTGCCACAGCCACGAGTTCGGGTATGCCTGGCTGACCGTCATGGCGGAAGTGCCCGCCGATCCGGCGGCTGTGATGGCCGTGCATTCCCGGGGCTTCGCGGCGCGGATCACCCGCGGGCCGCACGCGAGCCGGATCTACTTGCAATGTCCGTCGACGACACCATCGGCGACTGGCCGGACGCGCGGGTCTGGGACGAACTCGGCACCCGGTTCGCCGCCCCGGTGCGGCGAGGGCCGATCGTGACGAAGCAGGTGGTGCCGTTGCGCGGGGTCGTGTTCAGTCCGATGCGCTACGGCAGGCTGTGCCTTCTCGGGGACGCGGCGCACCTGATTTCGCCGATGAGCGCGGAGGGGATGAGCCTCGCGCTGCACGACGCCGACGTGCTCGCGCACGCCATCGTCCATCAGGTGGAGAAAGACGATCCGAGCGTGCTGGAGAGCTATTCCGGCACCTGTCTGGCGCATGTCTGGGAGCGGCAGGCGGCGGCGGTCTGGATGACCGACGCGATGCACGACTCCGGTGACGCGTCGTATCGCGGCGAGTTCCGGAAGCAGGTCGCGCTCGCGAATCTGGAGAACCTCGTCACGCCGCGATCCGCCTGACCTGAGCGCGGGCCCGTGAAGGGGCCTTCGCGGGAATCAGGTTCCCTCAAGGGGCCCTTCACGGACCGGCCGGGCGGGCAGGGGCGAGACCGACACCACCCGTCCGGGGACACCGGGTCACCGGCTTCCCACACGCGGCCCCCTACGCTGTCCGGCATGGCCGCGACCAGTCAGCACGGCGCCGGGCCCGCCCGGCGCGCCGGCGGGGACGGCGGCCTGCTGCTGTTCCGGGTCGGCGGGGTGCCCGTTTTGCTCGCCCCGTCGTGGTGGATCGGCTCGCTGGTCATCGTGGTGCTCTACGCGCCGCTGGTCGGGCGGTTCCTGCCGGACGTTTCGACGCCGACCGCGTGGCTGCTCGCCGCCGCGTTCGCGGTGCTGCTCGGGCTTTCCGTGCTCGCGCACGAACTCGGGCACTGCCTCGTCGCGCTGCGGCTCGGGATCCCGGTCCGCAGGCTGCGGCTTTTCCTGCTCGGCGGACTGTCCGAAGTGGCCCGTACGCCGCGACGGCCGGGCCAGGAAGGGCTCGTGGCCGCGGCGGGGCCCGCGGTTTCGCTGGTGCTGGGCGGGTTCTGCTCGCTGCTGCTGTTCGCGGTGCCGCCGGACGGCGCGGTGTGGCTGCTCGTCGCGGAGTGCGCGGTGGCCAACTTCGCGGTCGGCTTCTTCAATCTGCTGCCGGGGTTGCCGCTGGACGGCGGACGCCTCGTGCGCGCCGGGGTCTGGGCGATGACCGGGTTGCGGGCCAAGGGAACCAAGGCCGCGGTCGCGGGCGGGGCGCTGGTCGCCACCGGGCTGATCGTCTGGGCGCTGCTCGGTCTGGCGATGCAGAGCCCGGACCGGTGGCTTCGGCTCGGCGTGTGCGTCGTGACGGCGTGGTTCGTGATCCTCGGCGCTCGCTCCGAGCTGGCGGCGGAAGCCCGGCGCGGCTGGCCCGCCGGGCTGGAACTGTCCGATTTGGTGCGTCCGGTCTTGCAGCTGCCCGCGGAAAGCCCGGTATCGGACGCGTTGGCGGCATCGGCGGGACGCGGGGTCGTGCTGGTGCGGGCGGACGGTGTCGCGGCGGGATTGCTGGACGAGCAGGCCGCGCAGCAGCTGGCGAGCGTCAGCCCGCACGCGCCCGCCGAGCAAGCGGCCGAGCCGATCCGTGCGGAGACCGTGCTGCTGGCGTCGGAGCCGGGGGAGGAGATCGCCGAACGCGTGCGCGAGACGCCTGCCTGGCAATTCCTCGTGGTCGACGACGAAGGCCGTCCGGCGGGCGTGTTGCGTCGCGAAGACCTGCGGACCGCGCTGATGCAGGGCCGTCGCGCCCAGTGAGAGGCACCCGCGCACGACGGGCGCGGGACGACCTGCGAGGATTCGACGTCGGCGTTCCGGGTTTTGCAGTGGAGGAAGAAGTTGTCGGTCAGCGGACCGTTTCGTGCAGGTGACCGGGTTCAGCTGACGGACTCGAAAGGCAGGCACTACACCCTCACGCTCGCCGACGGCGGCGAGTACCACACGCATCGCGGCGCCCTCGCGCACGACGACCTCATCGGCCGTCCCGAGGGCAGCGTGGTCACTTCGGCAGGCGGCAGCACGTATCTCGCGCTGCGGCCGCTGCTGCCGGACTACGTGCTTTCGATGCCTCGCGGCGCGCAGGTGATCTACCCCAAGGACGCCGCGCAGATCGTGATGTGGGGCGACATCTTCCCGGGCGCCCGCGTGCTGGAAGCCGGCGCCGGTTCAGGCGCGCTCACCTGTTCGCTGCTGCGCGCGGTCGGTCCGGCGGGACAGGTGTTCTCCTACGAGATCCGCGACGACCACGCCGAGCACGCCGAGCGCAACGTCGTGAAGTTCTTCGGCGAGAAGCCGGACAACTGGACGCTCACCGTCGCGGACCTGGCCACGCACACCGGCGAGGTCGACCGGGTCGTGCTGGACATGCTCGCGCCGTGGGACCAGTTGCCGAACGTCGCGGCGCACTTGGTGCCCGGCGGCGTGCTGACCGTCTACGTCGCCACCGTGACCCAGCTGTCGCGCGTCACGGAATCGCTGCGGGAGCAGCAGTGCTGGACCGAGCCGGAGTCGTGGGAAACGCTGATGCGGCCTTGGCACGTCGTCGGCCTCGCGGTCCGGCCGGACCACCGGATGGTCGCGCACACCGCTTTCCTGCTCACTGCCCGTCGTCTGGCCGACGGCACAGTGTCGCCGCGCGTTTCACGACGGCCCAGCAAGGGCAAAGGCTAACCAGGGACGCACCATCGGCCGTTCTCGCGCCGCAGCGGGAACGGTGTCTCCTTGTGCCCGCCGGTGCCTTCGACCCGGACGGTCACGGTCGCGTCGTCGCCCGCGATCGCCGGTGGTCCGGCCAGCGAGGCGCGAAGCGGGCCCGCGGCGTCCCATTTGGCTTGGAGTTCCTTCAGCGCCGCGGCAGTTTGCGGTTTGCAAGCGAGAGTGCCGAATTCGGCGGAGTCGGCGCGGGTGATCGCGTCGACGAGAGTGCGCGCGAGCGTCGCGATCGCGGCCTGATCCGCCGCGGGCGCGGGAGCCGAGGACGCGCTGGTGCGCGACGGCGGCGGGGGAGCGGGCGGTTCCGAGGCGGTGCGGGCGGGCCCCGGCAGGCCGATCGAGACCAAGCCGAGGACGCCGCCCGCGACAACGACTGCGAGCAGGCCGAGTGCCGTGCCGAGCCGGCGTCTCACCTAGTGGTCCGTGCTGACCTTCCCGAGGCACCAGGCCCCGCCCTGGCGCAGGGCGGTGAGGGTGCCGTCGGCGGTCTTGGTGGACGTGGTGACGTGGTACTTCACCGTCGCCTGGTCGCCGCTCTCCTGCGGGCTGCCGGTCAGCTCGAAGTGGATGCCCGAGGGCATCTTCTCGCTTCCCGGCTTCTGGCCCTTGGTGAGGCTGGTGCACAGCATCGAGAACAGCCCCTCGGTGTCGGAACTGTTGTACGCCTCGGACGCGGCCTCGAACAGTTCTCCCGAGGTCGGCTTCGCACCGGACGCCGCCGGGTAGTCGCCGCTGCCCGAGCCGGACGACGACGAGGTCGACGGGGACGACGACGAACTCCCGCTCGGTCCGCTGGACTGCGGGCCCGCGGCCGGAGCCGAGGACGACGCGGGCGGGGCGGCGACCTTGTCGTCCTTGTTGTCCCCGGTCAGCCAGATGACGAGGCCGGTGGCGCCGCCGAGGACGACCACTGCGGCGATCGCGACGCCGACGATCAGGCCGGTCTTCTTCTTTTTCGGCGGTTCCTCGCCGAACCCGCCGAACTGCCCGCCCGGCTGCTGCCCGAACGGCCCGCCGGGCTGTCCCTGCTGCCCGAACTGGCCGGGCTGCTGTCCGAACTGCCCGAACTGCTCCGGCTGCTGCCCGTACTGCTGGGGACCGCCCTGCTGCGGGTATCCGCCCTGGTAGGGGCCGCCCTGACCGGGAGTCCCGGGTCCGGGCGCGGCGGGAAACCCGCCGGACTGCGGCGGCTGCCCGCCCTGGTTCCATCCGCCCTGCTGAGGCTGCCCGTACTGCGGCTGGCCGCCGGGCTGCTGCCCGTACGGGTTCGGCTGCTGCCCGCCCTGGTCCCAGCCGCCGGGCTGCTGCGGCGGATAAGTCATCTCGGTTCCCCCTGCCGTGCTCGCGAAAGTCCAGGCCACGAGCGGAGCGTGGCCACCCGGGGATGCTAGCCAGCCGCGCGCCTTTCCGCGCAGCCAACCCGCAACTCGGGTTTCGCGGACGGCCCGGAGGGGCATCCGCAGTGCGTTCAGTTCCGCGTTGCGGAAACCCGCGCGGAGCGGATTCCCGTCCGCGGCACCGAATCGGCCGCTTGCGCTGCGCTCGCGGCCGTGCTTCTCCGGAAGAAAAAGCGCGACGCGCCGGTCTTGTGATGCGGAAAGGCCTTTTCTTGTCGGTGATCGCCGGTACCGTGGAATGAAAAGCACTCCGAGGAGGTGCCCGATGCATCATGACCTTCCCGGAGGTCGGCGCGAGGAGGCCGACCCTTCAGCAACCGGCGGAGCAGGGCAGACACCAGAGGAACAAGCCCGGCAGATCCGTTTTCTCGAGGAAGAAGTGGCGCTGCTGCGCCGCAGGCTCACCGATTCTCCGCGACAGAACCGCGTTCTCGAACAACGCCTCGCCGAGGCGTCGGAACGGGTGAGTCAGCTCACCGAGCGGAACACGAAACTCGTCGAAACCCTGCGCGAGGCGCGGGGTCAGCTGCTCGCCCTCCGCGAGGAGGTCGACCGGCTGGCCCAGCCGCCGAGCGGGTACGGGGTGTTCGTCGAGGCGTACGAGGACAACACGGTGGACGTCTACACCGCGGGGCGCAAGATGCGCGTCTCGGTGTCGCCCGCGGTGGAGGTCTCGTCGCTGCGGCGCGGGCAGGCGTTGCGGCTCAACGAGGCGCTCACGGTCGTCGAAGGAGGCGATTTCGAGCGCACGGGCGAGGTGTGCGCGCTGCGCGAAGTGCTCGCACCGGACGTCGAGGGCGGTGCCACGCGCGCTCTCGTGGTCGGCCACGCGGACGAGGAGCGGGTCGTCCTGCTTTCCGGTCCGCTCGCCGAGCAGCCGCTCAAACCGGGCGATTCGCTCCTGGTGGACTCCAAGGCGGGCTACGCCTACGAGCGGGTGCCGAAGGCGGAGGTCGAGGACCTCGTGCTGGAGGAGGTTCCGGACGTCCGCTACGAGGACATCGGCGGCCTGACCCGGCAGATCGAGCAGATCCGCGACGCCGTGGAGCTGCCGTTCCTGCACGCGGACCTGTACGAGCAGTACCAGCTGCGCCCGCCGAAGGGCGTCCTGCTCTACGGCCCTCCGGGCTGCGGGAAGACGCTCATCGCGAAGGCGGTGGCGAACTCGCTGGCCAAGAAGGTGGCAGAGGCCCGCGGCGACAACGCGGACGGCAAGTCCTACTTCCTCAACATCAAGGGCCCGGAGCTGCTGAACAAGTTCGTCGGCGAGACCGAGCGGTCGATCCGGCTGATCTTCCAGCGGGCGCGGGAGAAGGCCTCCGAGGGCACCCCGGTCATCGTGTTCTTCGACGAGATGGACTCGATCTTCCGCACCCGCGGGTCGGGCGTGTCCTCCGACGTGGAGACCACGATCGTGCCGCAGCTGCTGTCGGAGATCGACGGCGTCGAGGGCCTGGAGAACGTCATCGTCATCGGCGCCTCCAACCGCGAGGACATGATCGACCCGGCGATCCTGCGGCCGGGGCGGCTCGACGTGAAGATCAAGATCGAACGTCCGGACGCCGAGGGCGCGAAGGACATCTTCTCGAAGTACCTCGCCGAGGGCCTGCCGATCCACGCCGACGACCTGGCGGAGTTCGGCGGGGACCAGAAGGCGACCTTCGACGCGATGATCCAGCACACCGTCGAGCGGATGTACGAGGAGAGCGACGAGAACCGGTTCCTGGAGGTCACCTACGCCAACGGGGACAAGGAAGTCCTGTACTTCCGCGACTTCAACTCGGGCGCGATGATCCAGAACATCGTGGACCGGGCGAAGAAGTCGGCGATCAAGTCGGTGCTGGAGACCAAGCAGCCCGGCCTGCGCGTGCAGCACCTGCTGGACGCGATCGTCGACGAGTTCGCGGAGAACGAGGACCTGCCCAACACCACCAACCCGGACGACTGGGCCCGGATCTCCGGCAAGAAGGGCGAGCGGATCGTCTACATCCGCACGCTCGTCACCGGCAAGAACCAGGAATCGGGGCGGGCGATCGACACCGCCACGAACACCGGTCAGTACCTGTAGGACAGCGCGAACGCCGCGGGGCCGCCGGGGATCCTCCCGGCGGCCCCGCGGTGCGTCTCAGACGCGTTCCAGGACCGGTTGCCGCGCCCGGGAAAGCCGTCCGTGCGATGCCAGGATCCCGAGCACCACGAGCAGCGCCCCGACGGGTTCGTTCCAGTGCACCGGTTCGTCGAGGACCAGCACGCCGAGCAGAACCCCGACCACCGGAGTGAGGTAGGTCACAGCGGACGCGTTGGCGGCGCCCCAGGCGGTGGCGATGGCGGTGTTCCAGGTGTAGGCCACGCCGGTGCCGAGCACGCCGAGCGCCAGCATGGACAGCACCACGGCGAGGTTCAGATGCACCGGCTGCGCGGCGATCGCCGGCGTCGCGGCCAGCAGGACGACCGTGGCGAAACCGGTTTGCCCGAACGCGACGACGACCGGGTCCGGACCGCGGGGCGACACGAATTTCCGCAGATACACGAAAGCCAGGCCGTAACACGTGGTCGCGCCGAGGCAAGCGAGCTGGGCGAGGACTTCGTGGCTGAGGTCGATGCCGCGCCAGACGCCGACCAGTGTGAGCACCCCGGCGAAGCCGATGAGCAGTCCGGCGGTCTTCGGCCGCGTGAGCCGTTCCGCGGGCAGGGCGGCCGCGGCGAACAGCATGGTCAGCAGGGGAGTGGTGGCGTTGAAGATGCTGGCGAGCCCGGACGCCACGTACTGCTCAGCCCACGAGTACAGCAGGAACGGGCCCACGCAGAACAGCAGCGAAACCACCGCGAGATGCCCCCACAACGCCGGATCGCGGGGGAGCGAACGCCTGCGCAGCACCAGGAACGCGCCGAGCGTCAACGCGCCCAGCGCGACCCGCGCGAGCGCCACCTGAGCCGGCGACAGCCCTTCCAGGCCCACCTTGATGAACAGAAAACTCGCGCCCCACACCACGGCGAGCGCGACGAACCGGGCGGCGATGCCGAACCTCACTGAACCTCCGAAACGACCAGCGGACCTCTCCGGCCAGTCAACGTGCGCGCCACGCCCGGAGTCCAGCAGGTTTCGGTCACCGCGCTCGCCCTCGGTGTATAACGCCCTATACTGCGCCGCGTGAGCACAGACAACACCCGCCCGCGACCGCCGATCACCGAAGCCGACGTCCTTGCCTGGCTCGAAACGACCGCCGCCGCCGTCCAAGCAGGGAAACTCAACGCCAACGACCTGATCGACCTGCTGGGGGAGCTGCGCCGCGCCTCCGCGGCCTGCGCCGACGCATCCGACTGGGCACTCCTCGCCGCCCGCGAGGAAGGAGCCAGCCTCCGCCAAATCGCCCCGGTCTTCGGCAAAGGCTACGTCCGAGCACCCGCCGCCCGCCTCGAAAAACTCCACCGCCAAGCCCAAAACTCCAGCCAGTGGCTCGCCATCCTCCGGCACAAACAAAGTGTATAACGACCTATACATCTGGCGATGAAAAAGTGCTTCACGTCGCCTCGCCTAAGCTTCTCTGGCAATTCCTCAACCCAGCAAAGACAAGGGGACCCCGATGGACCGCATCGCGGTGGGGCTGGCCGCGCTCGGCCGTCCGGCTTACATCAATCTGGGGCGGGACTTGCCCGAAGTGCGGGACGTGCCGTCGATGCGAGCCGCGACGCACGAGGTGCTCGACGCGGCGTACGCGGCGGGAGTGCGGTGGGTCGACGTCGCGCGGTCTTACGGCCGTTCGGAGGAGTTTCTCGGCAGCTGGTTGGCTGAACGCGGACACGGGAACGTCACGGTGTCCAGCAAATGGGGCTACCGCTACGTGGGCGAGTGGCGGCTCGACGCGGATGTCCACGAGGTCAAGGAACACACGCTGCCGCGGTTCCGCGAACAGTGGGCGCAGACGCGGGAACTGCTGGCCGGGCACGTGCACCTGTACCAGGTCCATTCGCTCACTGTGGACAGTCCACTTTTCACTGATCCGGCGCTGATCGACGCGCTGGCCGGGCTTTCCGGCGACGGCGTCGAGGTCGGCTTCTCAACATCCGGACCAGCGCAGGCGGACGTGGTGCGCCGGGCGTTCGAGCTGGAATCGGCCGGACAGCCGGTGTTCACGTCGGTCCAGTCCACTTGGAACGTTTTCGAGCCGTCGGTCGGCCCGGCGCTGGCCGAGGCGAAGGCGGCGGGGAAACGGGTGCTGGTCAAGGAAACTCTCGCGAACGGGCGTCTCGTCGCGGAAGCCCCGGAGCCGCTGCGGCGGATTGCCGAGGCGCACGGCGTCGGCCCGGACGCGATCGCGGTGGCCGCGGTGCTCGGGCAGGAGTGCGCTCCGGTGGCGGTGCTGGGCCCGTCGAGCCCGGCGCAGCTGGCCGCGAACCTCGCCGCCACGCGGGTCCGGTTGAGCGACGAGGACCGCGCTGTCCTGGGGCGACTCGCGCAGGACGCGCGCGAGTACTGGGCGCATCGATCCCACCTCGGGTGGAGCTGAGCGATTGCATTACCCTCGGGGCCCAGCATGGCCCGGGGCGGACGGGCAACACTGAGCGCGGAGGGGCAACGTGCGTCGTCGGCAAGTGCCAGCAGTCGCTGTGCTGGTCGGGCTGGGCGCGCTGGCCGGGCTCGCCGGATGCGGCAACCGGCCCAACAATCTCGAGACCTACTACGACGATCCGGCTCCGGCTCCCGGCACGAGCGCTCCGGTCGCGCCGCCGGTGTCGCGCGCGGTCGATCCCCCGGTCGTTTCCTCTTCGGCGGCACCGGATCCGCGGCGCGCGGAGGCGGCTTTGCTGTCCGATCCAGACGTTGCCGAGGAGGGCGTGGCTCCGGGTTCGGGCCGCGTTTCGGGGTGTCTGAGCGGATTGGCCGCGGGTGAGCGCAAGTCGGTGAGCTGGGTGTATCCGAGCGGTTCGGCGTTGACGCACGAGGTCACGGCGTACGCGGACCGTTCGGCTGAGGATGTCGTGGCGGGCACGCAGTGCGCGGGTGCGGTGGTGTCGTTGCCGCCGCAGCCGGGGATCGCTGTGCAGCGGGCGTGGTGCGAGGGCTCGACGTGCGCGGTGTTGGTGGCGAAGGGGAATCTGGTGTCGGCGTTGAGCGTCGCGGCCAGCACCCCGGCGCGGGCGCAGGACGCGGCGAAGCGGTTGCTGCCGAAGATCGCGGCCAAACTCAACGCTCAGCCGTAACGGCGGAACCATTCCTGGACGCCTTCGCGGCCGTCCGGGATGAACGGCGGCTCGGGCTCGGCGGCGAAGACCCAGGCGCGGAGTTCGTCGAGCGGCATCCAGTGGCCTTCGACGATTTCCTCGGCCTGGAGCCGGACCGGGCCGTCCCAGCGGACTTCGAAGGCGAAGTTGTGGCAGCGGATCGAGCCGTCGTCGTAGATTTTGGTGAACAGCGGTTCCGGTTCCACTCCGTGGACGCCGAGTTCTTCGGCGAGTTCGCGGCGCGCGCAGTCGGCGGGAGTTTCGCCCGCGGCGACGACTCCGCCCGCCCAGCAGTCCCAGGTGGCGGGGAAGACGTCCTTGTCCGCGGCGCGGAGGTGCACGTAGACCGACCGGCCGTCGCCCGATCGGACGAGAACGACGCCGGCGGCGTGCCAGAGTCCTTCCGCCCGCACGCGGGAGCGGAGGGCCTCGCCTGCCGCGTGGCCTGCGTCGTCATAGAGGGCAACGAGTTCGTCACTGCCTGGCATGGGGGCATCGTCGCACGCGTCTAACCCGTAGGGTGGTGGCATGCGTCGGATCATGGGAACCGAAGTCGAGTACGGCATCGCCGTGCCCGGGGACGCCACGGCGAACCCGGTGCTCACCTCGACTCAGGTGGTGCTGGCCTACGCCGCGGCTGCGGACATCCCGAGGGCGCGCCGGGCGCGCTGGGACTACGAGGTGGAGTCGCCGTTGCGCGACGCGCGCGGGTTCGACTTGACCGGGCCGGGCGGTCCTGGGCACGACCCGGACGTCGAGGACCTCGGCGCGGCGAATGTCATCCTCACCAACGGTGCGCGGTTGTACGTGGACCACGCGCATCCGGAGTACTCGGCGCCTGAGGTCACGAACGCGCGGGACGCGGTGATCTGGGACAAAGCGGGCGAGCGGGTGATGGAGGAGGCCGCGTTGAAGGCGGCCACCGTTCCGGGGCAGCCGCCGTTGCAGCTGTACAAGAACAACGTGGACGGCAAGGGCGCGAGCTACGGCACGCACGAGAACTACCTGATGCAGCGGTCGACGCCGTTCACCGCGGTGATCGGCGGGCTGACGCCGTTCTTCGCCTCGCGGCAGGTGATGTGCGGTTCCGGCCGGGTCGGGATCGGGCAGCAGAGCGAGGAGGCGGGTTTCCAGCTTTCGCAGCGCTCGGACTACATCGAGGTCGAGGTCGGGCTGGAGACCACGCTCAAGCGCGGGATCATCAACACGCGCGACGAGCCGCACGCGGACGCGGACAAGTACCGGCGGCTGCACGTCATCATCGGGGACGCGAACCTGTCGGAGTACTCGACGTATCTGAAGGTCGGGACGACGGCGCTGGTGCTGGACCTGATCGAGGCCGGCGTGCGGTTCGACGACCTGAAGCTGGACGAGCCGGTGCGGGCGGTGCACAAGATCAGCCACGACCCGACGCTGAAGACGAAGGTCGAGCTGGCGAACGGGAAGAAGTTCACCGGGCTGGACCTGCAGTTCGCCTATCACGAGCTGGCGGCGGCGAATCTCGAGCGCACGGGCGCGGACGAGGCGTCGAAGGAAGTGCTGCGGGTGTGGGGCGAGATCCTGGACGCGCTGGCGCGGGATCCGCAGGAGTGCGCGGACCGGCTGGACTGGCCCGCCAAGCTGCGGCTGCTGGAGGGGTACCGGGAGCGGGACCAGCTGGCCTGGGGCGCGCCGCGGCTGCGGCTGGTGGACCTGCAGTATTCGGACGTGCGGCTGGGGAAGGGCCTGTACAACCGGCTGGTGACGCGGGGTTCGATGAAGCGGCTGGTCACCGAGGAGGAGGTGCAGGCGGCGATCACGAATCCGCCGTCGGACACGCGTGCCTACTTCCGGGGCCGGGCGCTGGAGAAGTACGCGTCGTCGATCGCGGCGGCGTCGTGGGATTCGGTGATTTTCGACGTGGGCCGGGAGTCGCTGGTGCGGATCCCGACGCTGGAGCCGTTGCGGGGGACGAAGGCGCACGTCGGGAAGCTGCTGGACGCGGCGGCGACGGCGGAGGAGCTGGTGGAGGCGATCACCGGTTCGGACTAGCGCGATCCCGGCGTTTCGGGCCGCTGGAAGGCCCTTTTCGTCGGTACCGCTGGGTAGGCTAGGGAACATCGGCCAGACCGGGAGGCGAGATGGCGCAGGAGAAGATCGAGAAGCACGGCGGCGGCGATTCCGACGAGGAGTTCGACGACGCCGGCGGGGCGGGCCAGGAGCGGCGGGAGAAGCTCGGCGAGGACGTGGACACGATCCTCGACGAGATCGACGACGTGCTGGAAGAGAACGCCGAGGACTTCGTCCGCGCTTACGTGCAGAAGGGCGGCGAGTAGCCGTCCGCCCGTCGCGGCCGCCCCGGGTGCGGGGCGGTGCGGCGGGCGCGCTGGGCCGGAGGTTTCGCGCGGTGGCGCCGGGGGCAGGTTGTGCTCGGCGTAGCCGGGCACGGGATGAGATGGGAACCGAGAGCACGTATGGACAACACCTCCTCTGGGGCGGGTTTTTCCGGGCCCGGACTGCCGTCGGCCTACTTTTCGCCGGCGACGTCGTCGTTTGCGGATTTCGTGCGCGCGACCGCGCCGGAGCTGCTGCCCGCGCGGCGGGTGCCGGCGGGCGCGGCTGAGCTGGACGCGCCGCACGGCACGACGATCGTGGCGGTCGCGTTCGCCGGCGGGGTGCTGATCGCCGGCGACCGGCGGGCGACGTCGGGGAACCTGATCGCGAGCCGGGACATCGAGAAGGTGCACGTCACGGACGAGTACTCGGCGGTGGGCATCGCGGGGACCGCGGGGCTGGCCGTGGAGATGGTCCGGCTGTACGCGGTGGAGCTGGCGCATTACGAGAAGATCGAGGGCGTTTCGCTTTCGCTGGACGGCAAGACGAACAAGCTGGCCGGGATGGTGAAGGCGAATCTGGAGATGGCGATGGCGGGCCTGGCGGTCGTGCCGTTGTTCGTCGGGTACGACCTGGAGGCCGAGGACGCGAAGCACGCGGGCCGGATCGTGTCGTACGACGCGGCGGGCGGGCGCTACGAGGAGCACGCCGGGTACGCCAGCGTCGGTTCGGGTTCGCTGTTCGCGAAGTCGTCGCTGAAGAAGCTGTACGACCCGGACGCGGATGTCGACGCGGCGGTGCGGACGGCGCTGGAGGCGTTGTACGACGCGGCGGACGACGACACCGCGAGCGGCGGGCCGGATCTGGTGCGGCGGATTTTCCCGAACGTCATCACCATCACCGCGGAGGACGGCGCGGTGGTGCTTCCCGCGGAGCGGACGGGAGCGGTGGCCGAGGCGGTGGTGGCCGGGCGCGCGGAGCGCAATCACCACCGGCCGGTGTGAGGCCGCCGATGTCCGCTGAATCAATGACTGCCGAGTTTTCGGAGAACGTGGAGCCGACACCGTGACGATGCCGTTGTATGCCTCTCCCGAGCAGTTGATGCGGGAGCGTTCCGAGCTGGCGCGCAAGGGGATCGCGCGGGGCCGGAGCGTGGTGGTGCTGAAGTATTCCGGCGGGGTGCTGTTCGTCGCGGAGAACACTTCGGCGACTTTGCACAAGGTCGCGGAGATCTACGACCGGATCGGGTTCGCTGCGGTGGGCCGGTTCTCGGAGTTCGAGAATCTGCGGGTGGCGGGGATCCGGCACGCGGATCTGAAGGGTTACCAGTACGACCGGCGGGATGTGAGCGCGCGGGCGCTGGCGAACGCTTACGCGGCGACCCTGGGCAGCATTTTCACCGAGCAGTTGAAGCCGTTTGAGGTGGAGGTCTGCCTGGCGGAGGTCGGGGCGACCGCGGCCGAGGACCAGTTGTACCGGTTGACGTTCGACGGCGGGATTTTCGACGAGTCGCCGTTCGTGGTGATGGGCGGCCAGACGGACACGATCAGCGCGAAGCTGAAGGACGTCGTGGATCCGGAGCACGATCTGCGGACGGCGCTGGCGTCGGCGATCGAGGGGTTGCGGGCGACCGCGACGCCGAACGGCAATGGCGCGGCGGCCGAGACGGAGATCAAGCTCGAGGTCGCGGTGCTCGACCGGGCGCGGCCGCGGCGGGCGTTCCGGCGGTTGTCGGGGGCGGCGCTGGAGGCGTTGCTGCCGGCGAAGGAGGAGCCTGCCGAGAAGCCGGACGAGTCCGGCGAGGGCGACGGCAAGGACTCGGGTTCCGGCAAGGGCGAGGGTTCGGCCGAGAAGGAATGACGTGGCGCGCTGAGGTTTCTCGGTAGCCGTTGCGCGCGGTCCGCTGGACTACGGCAGGTCGCGGCGCGGTTTGCTTCCGCCGAAGTCCGTGAGGGGCTCCTTGAGGGAAACAGATTTCCTTCAAGGAGCCCCTCACGGACGTCCACAGTGCGGGGCCGTCCCCTCGGCCGGAGGGAATGCCGTGCACTGTCGATACCGCATCCGCTACTGAGAAGTCTCAACGCAGGAGTGCGGCGGGTTCGTGTTCGGGCCCGCGGATCTTCGTGAGGGGAACGGGCAGCGAGGCCGCGCTGTCGAGAGACTCGCACTGTGGGCCGTCGGGTAACCCCGGTGGCCCGCAGTCGTTTTCGGGATACTGGCGTGGTGACGTGTGCGCTGGTGACTCCGTGGTGGCGTCGTCGGGTCGCCGGGGACGATTCCGCCGTGGGCGGCGTGCTCCCGACTCCGATTCTCGACTGGCGCGGTCCGCTCGTGCAGTCCCTGGTGCGGGAGACCGCGTCCGCGGACCAACTGGCCGGGTTGCGGGCGGCGCATCGGTTGATCGCCGGCGCGGTGCGGCCGGTGTACGCGGTGCAGGAGCGGCAGCCGATTTCGCGGACGCTGCGGCGCGGGCGGGGTTCGTGCAGTCAGCGGCTGGCGATTCTGGAGGGAGTCGCGCGGGCGCAAGGGATTCCGACGCGGGTGCGGGGTCTGCTCGTGGACGGCCGGTTCTGGTATCCGCGGTTCCCGCGGCTGAAATACCTCGTCCCGTCGCAGGTGCTGGTGGCGTGGCCGGAGTTCGGGATCGACGACAGCTGGGTTCCGGTCGGGGAGCTGTTCGGGCAGTTGACCGACCTGGCGGCGAGTCCGGGATTCTCCAATGACAGCGGGGAAACGCTGTTCGACGCGGTGTCCCGCACAGCGATCGACTGGGACGGGGTCACCTGCGAGACCGGCGGCGCGTGCGGTCTGTCCGCGACCGTGCTGGCGGATTTAGGCCGGTTCGATTCCCGCGACGAGTTGTTCCGGCGGCACGGTCAGACGCTGTCCGGTCCGGTGACGAGGCTCGTCGACCCGGTGCTCAGCCGGTGGGCGCCGCGTCAGAGCGCCTCCAGCCGCTGACGCAGATGCGCGCGTTCCGGCTCGGTTCCCGCGCTGGCCAACGCTTCCCGGTACGCCGCTGCTGCTTCGTCGTCGCGGCCGAGGCGGTGCAGCAGGTCTCCGCGAGCCGCGGCGTACGGGTGGTATCCCTGCAACCGTGGTTCGTCGGCTAATCCGTCCAGGAGTTTCAACCCGGCTTCGGGCCCGTCGCGCATCGCGACCGCGGCCGCCCGGTTGAGCGCGACAACCGGGGTCGGCGTGAGCGTCAGCAGGATGTCGTACAGCGCAACGATCTGTGGCCAGTCGGTGCGCGCGACGTCCGGTGCTTCGGCGTGGAGCGCGGCGATCGCCGACTGCACCCCGTACGGCCCGGGCGGGCCGCCGGTCAGCGCGACCGGCACCAGCGCGCGGCCTTCGTCGATCAGCGCCGCGTCCCATGCGGTCCGGTCTTGGTCTTCGAGCAGGACGAACTCGCCGTCGGACCCGGTGCGGGCCGCGTGGCGGGCGTGGACCAGCAGCAGAAGCGCGAGCAGTCCGGTGATTTCGCGTTCGTCCGGCAGCAGGCGGTGCAGGATCCGGGCCAGCCGGATGGCTTCCTCGGCCAGGTCCGGACGCTGGATGTCCGGTCCGGAGCTGGCCGCGTAGCCCTCGGTGAACAGCGAGTACAGCACTCGCAGCACGCCGGGCAGCCGGGCGCGCAGCTCGTCGCCGGAGGGGACGCGGAACGGGATGCGGTGGTCGCGGATCCGGTTCTTGGCCCGCACGATCCGCTTCGCCATCGTCGCGGTCGGCACGAGGAACGCACGCGCCACCTCGGGCGTCGTGAGCCCGGCCAGGCAGCGCAGGGTGAGCGCGAGCCGGTCCTCTGCGGCGAGCGCGGGATGCGCGCAGGTGAAGAACAGCTGGAGCCGGTCGTCGGGCAGGTCGCCGTCGGCCCCGGGCGGCGGGGGAGGGTCGCTGCGGTCGGATTCCGCTTGCAGGACGGCGAGTTTCGCCGCGTACGCCTGGTCCCGGCGCAGCCGGTCGACGGCCTTGCGGCGCGCGGTCGTCATCAGCCACGCGCCGGGTTTCGGCGGGACGCCGTCGACCGGCCAGCGCACCAGCGCGGCCTCCACCGCTTCGGCGGCGACCTCTTCGGCCAGGTCGAGGTCGCCGAAACGGCGGACGAGCGCGCCGAGCAGGCGGCCGTGCTCCTCGCGGAACACGGCCGCCGCGGACGCTCGAGCGTCAGGCATCGAAGTCGGCGATCGGGCGCACCACGACCGAACCGTCCCGCGAACCGGGGCAGCGTGCGGCCCAGTCGAGCGCCGCGTCGAGGTCGGGGACGTCCAGCACGTAGAACCCGCCCAGCAGTTCGCGGGTCTCGGCGAACGGGCCGTCGGTCGTGATCGACCGCTCGCCGTCCGGGCCCACCTGGACCTTGGTCGCGGTCACGAGATCGGCGAGCGACTCCCCGCTGACGAACACCCCCGCGTCGCGGACTTCCTTGTCGTAGGCCATCCAGTCGGCGGGCTCGCAGCCGGCGGCGCCGCCCTGCTCAGTGGCCGCGGAAGCGTGGATCAGCAGCAGGTACTTCATGGTCGGGCTCCTTCGTCGGTCAGGGCGGCCGGAGTGCCGCACTGACCTCACCACGAACGGCGCCCGCCCGGATGGACAGGGCCCGGAAGATATTTTTCCGGACAATCCGCTCAGGAGGAGGCAGGTGCGGTGCGGAAGTTCTGATCGGCGAAGGCGAGCATGTAGGGGAGCGTCGCGCGGGCGGTGTGCCAGGTGTGGTTGAACCCGCGTTCGGCGTGCACCACGACCTCCTGGCCGCGCCGCTGCAGCGATCCGGCGATGCGGTGCGCGGTCGCGACGTCGGTCGGCGCGCCGGTGCCGACGGTCAGCATCACGGCGATCTTCTGCGGGAACGGCATCGTCGGGATGTAGCGGCGCGGGGTGTTGGCCGCGATCGCCGCCTGGTTGCCGCCGAGGACGCCGACCGAGTCGTTCAGGTCGTCGTACGGCAGCGAGATCAGCAGCGTGCCGAACTCGTCGAGGTGGTGCAGCCCGATGTTCAGCGCGCCGAAGCCGCCGCCGGACATGCCGCCGAGCGCGCGGTGGCCGCGGTCGGCGAAGGTGCGGTAGTGCTTGTCGACCGACGGGACGATGCTGCTGGCGAGGTACGTCTCCAGCTGCGGGCCGCCCGGGACGTTCAGGCATTCCCAGTCGGTGCTCGGCCGGTTGGCGGTGAGGTCGACGCTCACGATGATCATCGGCTGGATCACGTTCGCGTCCTCGAGGCTTTTCAGCGTCTGCGGCGCGGAGCCGGAGGTGAGCCAGTCGCGCGGCCCGCCGTAGGGGTAGCCGTGGATGAGGTAGACGACCGGGTAGCGCTTGGCCGCGTTCGCCGGATCGTGGTAGCCGGCCGGGAGGACGACGTAGTTCTCGCCGTTCTGCACGCCGTGCGCCGGGTCGGGCACGTTCAGCACCTCGGTGCTGCCGTTGGCTCCGGACGGGGCCGCCGGGCGGGCGGAGGTGGGGGAGCTGCCGCTTTTGCCTCCGCTGGAACTGTCGGCGGTGCTGGGGTCGGAGTCTTCGGCCGGGTCGTCGCTGGTGCTGCGCAGAAGGGTGCCCGCGACGTTCATCGCGCCGGAACCGCGCTGCAGCAGCCTGCCGAGGTCGCTGGGCGTGCGGACGTAGCCGACGTAGCTGTTCACCGCGGTGACCGCGGCGATCAGGAACAGCGCGATCGAACCGTTGATGCCCCAGCGGCGCACGCGGCGGCGGTGCGCGAGCGCGATGGTGACGGCGAGGACCGCCGCGGCGGCCCCGGCGAACGCGAGCCACAGCAAGGGGGATTCGAGCGGCCCGAGGTCCCTCGCCTGGGAGGTGACCGACGGGGGCAGGACCGGGTCGACAGCCTGCGGGAGCAGCCGGGTCATCCGCGGCCTGCCGGAGACGGGCAGCTGCGACCGCGGGAGGTAAAACGCACTGAGTAGACCCCTGCCGTGAACTCGTGCGGACAGGGCAGTCCGCACCTCGAAGATCACGCTATTGAGGGCTCGCTGTGGATTCGTTGAGAGAAGGTAAAGGAATAGTCAAGAACCGTCGTCGAGAAGGCTAGCTGACGGCAAGCGCGCAGGTCAGCGCCGGAGTACCGGGCACCGGAGGGTAAAGAACCCGGTGCCCGGTCGGGCGTTCTCCGAGGGACCTTAGGGCAAAGCGCGGTCAGGAGTCACTGTCCGGGTTCCGGTAGACGGTCAGCGCGCTCGGCCGCGACCGGAACCGGAACTCCCGCCCGAGCGGCCCGACCTCGCCGTCGGTGGCGACCCGGCGGTTCCCGTCGAGCAGCCGGACGTGCAGCTCCGGCAGGTCCCGCTGCCGGTAGACGTGGCTCGCGTGCAGGCTGTTGGTGAGGCTCGCCAGCACGAACCGGATCCGCGACCAGCGCACGTCGGCCCGCACGTACCGCACGTCGAGCAGGCCGGTGTCGAGCGCCGGGCGCCGCGACGGCGCGAACCCCTTCGGCGCGTACGTGCCGTTGCCGACGAAGATCAGCCACACCTGCGTCGGCTTCCCGTTCAGCTGCACCCGCAGCGGTTTCGCCCGCCGCATCGCCCGCACCAGCGCGATCGCCGCGGACGGCCACTTCGGGAAACGGGTCTGCAGTTTTTCCCGCAGCCGCACCATTTCCGGGTACCCGCCGAGACTGGCGGTGTTGACGAACCAGCGGTGCTCGGGCTCGCCGGCGCCGTCGATCTCGACCTCGGCCAGGTCGATGCCGACGGCGTGCCCGCCCTCGGTCGCCTCGTCCGCGTCCGGCATCGACCGGACCCCGACGTCGCGGGCGAAGTGGTTGAGCGTCCCGGCCGGGATGAGCGCGAGCGGCAGCCCGCGTTCGGCGGCGACCGACGCCACGGCCGCGACCGTGCCGTCCCCGCCCGCCACGCCGAGCGCGCGGACCGAACCGTGCGCCTCGATCTCGTCGGCGAGCTGCTCGCGCAGATCCCGCGACGGGTCCGGGTAGATCAGCGACGCCTTCGGCCACGCGTACCGGACGTCCTCGGTCGGGTCCTGGCCGTTGACGCCCGAATGCGGGTTCACCAGTGCGAGCATGTCCTCGCCGTCGCGCATCTCCGGCGCCTGCGCCGAGTGGGCGGTGCGGGCGCGGACGTCCGGGTGCAGCGGCCACCAGTGCCGGGTCAGCACCGCGATCCCGGTCCCGATCGCGAGCCCCGCGGCGACGTCGCTCGGCCAGTGCACGCCGGTGTGCACCCGCGAGTACGCGACCGCGCCGGCGAGCGGCACGATCGCCAGCCCGGCCCGCGGCGACTCCATTCCGACCGCGGCCGCGAACGCGGCGGCCGAAGCCGAATGCCCGGACGGGAACGACGACGACGTCGGCCGTTTGCGCAGCTGACGGTGCGCGGGAACTTCTTCTTCGGCCGGACGGCGGCGCGGGAACAACGGCTTCGCGACCAGGTTCGCCGCGGCGCTCGCCCCCGCGACGGCGGCGATCCCGCGCAGCGCGCCCCGCCGCGCCGGGCCCTTCCGGACCGCCAACACGGCCGCCACGCCCCACCAGAGCCGCGATTTGTCCGCACTTCGGGACAACGCGGTCACCACGTTGTCGGCCCGGGTGCGCGGCAGCGCCGCACTGCGCCGCATCAGGGCCCGGTCCCGCCGCCCTACCTGCCGGAACGCCCGGCCGACCTGCTGGAACACTCTCGTCCACCTCCGCTGGCCGCGCCGGATCGCCATCCGGTCCCGGAGACCGGTTTCCGCCGCAATGTCACCACTTGCAACGTACCGACCGCGTGTCGCCGCCCGAACGGCGCACCTTCCGCGGGGGTCCAGCGCCTACTCTGGTGGGATGCAGCGGCGGATCTTTGGCATCGAGACCGAGTTCGGGGTCACGTGCACCTTTCACGGCCAGCGCAGGCTCTCGCCCGACGAGGTCGCGCGCTACCTCTTCCGGCGGGTCGTCTCGTGGGGACGCTCGTCCAACGTGTTCCTGTCCAACGGCTCCAGGCTCTACCTCGACGTGGGCTCGCACCCTGAATACGCGACGGCCGAGTGCGACGACCTGACCCAGCTCGTCACGCACGACAAAGCAGGCGAGCGGATCCTCGAGGACCTCCTCGTGGACGCCGAGCGCAGGCTCGCCGACGAGGGCATCGGCGGCGACATCTTCCTGTTCAAGAACAACACCGACTCCGCGGGCAACTCCTACGGCTGCCACGAGAACTACCTGGTGACCCGGGCCGGGGAGTTCTCCCGGATCGCCGACGTGCTGCTGCCCTTCCTCGTCACCCGCCAGCTCATCTGCGGCGCGGGCAAGGTCCTGCAGACCCCGCGCGGCGCGGTGTACTGCCTCTCCCAGCGCGCCGAGCACATCTGGGAGGGCGTCTCCAGCGCCACCACCCGGTCGCGGCCGATCATCAACACCCGCGACGAACCGCACGCCGACGCCGAGCGCTACCGGCGCCTGCACGTCATCGTCGGCGACTCCAACATGGCCGAGCCCACCACGATGCTCAAGATCGGGTCGGCGAACCTCGTGCTCGAGATGATCGAGGCCGGGGTCCAGTTCCGCGACTTCACCCTGGACAACCCGATCCGCGCGATCCGGGAGATCAGCCACGACCTCACCGGACGCCGCCAGGTCCGCCTCGCCGGCGGGCGCGAGGCGTCCGCGCTGGACATCCAGCGGGAGTACCACGCCCGCGCCGTCCAGCACCTGAAGGAGAACGGGTCCACGCCCGCGAACGAGCGCGTGGTGGAGCTGTGGGGCCGGGCGCTCGAAGCGGTCGAGGAGCAGGACTTCAGCAAGATCGACACCGAGATCGACTGGGCGATCAAGCACCGCTTGGTCGAGCGGTACCGGGCCAAGCACGACCTGGACCTGTCCAGTCCGCGAGTGGCCCAGCTCGACCTCGCCTACCACGACATCCGCCGCGGCCGGGGCATCTTCGACCTGCTGCAGCGCAAGGGACTCGTCCGCCGCGTCACCGACGACGGCGAGATCGAGGCGGCCAAGGACACCCCGCCGCAGACCACCCGGGCGAAACTCCGCGGCGACTTCATCGCGGCGGCGCAAGCGGCCGGCCGGGACTTCACGGTCGACTGGGTGCACCTGAAGCTCAACGACCAGGCACAGCGGACCGTGCTGTGCAAGGACCCGTTCCGGTCGGTGGACGAACGAGTGGAACGGCTGATCGGATCGCTGTGACTCGGCCCCGGCTCCGCCGGGCGCCCGGATCGTCGGTCGTGGAGGGGCTCTGAGGGAATCAGATTCCCTC
>NZ_JACGZW010000011.1 GCF_014145675.1 Amycolatopsis dendrobii | reverse complement strand
GATGAAACGCACTGCCGCCCGGATCCTGCTGCCGCTCGCCGCGGCCGGGGCGTTCGCCGGATTCGCTGGGGGAGCGGCCAGCGCCGCCACCCCGGACCCGTCCGCCGCCGTTCAGCCCGCCCAGTCCGCCGGATTGCCTTCGCTCCCGACCGGCGGTTTGCCTTCGCTCCCGACGGGCGGCCTCCCGTCCCTCCCGGCCGGCGGCCTGCCCTCGCTGCCTTCCGTGCCGAACTTGCCCACCCCGGGCCTGCCCGGCGTCCCGGGAGCACCGACCGGCGGCGGACCGTCGGTCTGGGTCGTCCCCGGCCTCGACGCGGGCAGCCTCCTCGGCCCGGCCGCCCAGGCCCCGGCGCAGCTCCTCGCGCCGGTGTTCAACGCCATCACCGCCGTTTCCTGAGCACAGAAGGAGAAACCCGTGAAGAAGACCGTCGTCCGCGCCGTAGCCGCCACCGCGCTCGCCGGAGCCGCGGTGCTCGGCGCCGCCGCGCCCGCGCTGGCCGCGACCCAGGACCAGCCCGGTGTCACCGTCGTCGACGAGCCGGACACGTCGAATCTGAACAACATCTGGACGTTCGCGCCGCTCGGCGTGCCCGTGCTGGGCCTGATCCAGTCGCTGAACGGCGTCCCCGGCCGGATCCTGCCCGGCTGACCCAGCTTCCGCCGGCGGTTCCCCTCGTCCCCGGGAACCGCCGGCGGACCCGGAAAGAACGAGGACCATGGACAGACAGCTGATCGGCCGGCTCGCGATCGCCGGCATCGCGGTGGCCGCCGTCGCCGCGACCGTAGTGATCCTCGGCACCGGCGACGACCCCGCACCTGCCCCGGTCGCAGTTTCCGCGCCGACCGCCGAAGTGCCGCAGCGCGCCCCAGACCGCACTGTCACCCGCACTCTGGCCCCGACGACGTCCACCGCACCGGCCGCACCCGTGCCGTCCAGCTGGCAGATCACCTACGAACTCGCGGGCTCTGGCACCGCCACCGTCGTTTACGACGACAACGGCCTCGGCCTGGTGCACCAGGAACTGTCCGTACCCCTGCCCTGGCGCAAGACTCTGACCTGGCCGAAGACCGCCGTCGCGCCGACCGTGCAGCTGATGGGCCAGTCAAGCGGCCCGGTCGAATGCCGGATCTCGGTCAACGGCGTGCAGGCGCGGTCCGCGAAAGCCGCCGACGGCGAGGTCGCCAGTTGTGCGGGACGGCTCAGTTGAGGTCTTTGGAGAACCAGTGCTCGGCGTACTGGTCGTCGTTGAACGCCTCGACCTCCGCGTAACCCATGGCCGCGTACAGCGCGCGTGCTTCGACCAGGTCGTCGCGGGTGTCGAGCCGCATCCGGGCCGAGCCCAGCCGCTTCGCCGCTTCTTCGGCCGCCGCGACGATCAGCTTGCCGCCGCCGTGCCCGCGATGCTCCGGGCGGATGTAGACCTTGGTCAACGCGCTCAGCCCCGGCTCGACCATCCGGACCCCGACACAGCCCGCGGGCTTCCCGTCCCGGTACGCGAGCAGGAACGCGCCGGTCGGTGCGACGAGATCGGCGCTGGGCTCGTCGGCCAGCGCCGCGTCCACCTCGGCGCGGGTGGCCGGGCGGCCGTAATACCGCGACGCCACCTCGTCCATGTACTCGCGCAAGATCGCCGAGGCTTCGGCTTGTCCGGGCCCGATTTCGCTGATCTTCCAGTCCACGTCCCTCATCTTGGGGAGTCCGTCCACCGATTTCCCCGGCAGGTACCGTGCAGACCGGCAGGGGAACCGAACGAGGAGGCGACATGGACGGCAGCGAGAACGTCGACCAGCCGGGGGACAAGAAGACCGGCGGCAGCCATGCCGCGCCGGAGGGGGCTGGAGTGCACCCGCTGATCGATCTGTCGCGCGACCCCAACCCGGGCAAGCCCGACCACGCGAAGCCGGACGAGGACTGATCCCGGTCCGGCCCGGCGGGTGCACGCCGCCGGGCCGGGTTTCGCGGTTCCGCCCCGGTGAGGTGATTGTCACCCCGGGGACGAGGTCCATTGTGGAACAGCAGGCGGCGCTTCTCCTTGCCGCCGAAGAATTTCTCTCGCGTTTTTAACGCGGCCCGCGCGAGCCGTGCCGGGTCTCCCGGCGGGCAGCCGAGGAGCCGGCGCCGGTCCATTCATTGGTCGCCGCGTCCCGGCAGGCGAGCCGAATGCGCTCTGACCGCGGGAACCCGTCCGGGAATAGCGTCCCGGAGCCTGGCGTTCTGCATCTCGGGAAGTCCCGCGCGGCGCCGTCCCAAGGCCCCGATCTGGGGTTACGATGACCGGTCGGCGACCGTAGCGACCCCCCGCCCGGACCGCTCCGCGAGTGGACGGGTATCTTTGGAGACCGTGCCCGGCAGGCGTCGGGCCGCTCCGCGTGCCGTTGGGCATGAGCGGGGTGCTTTTGCACCCGGTTCACCGGCCTCGCCACGTGGGGTTCCGACGGAAAATCCCTCCGGGAAGTTACCGGTCGCGAGACCGTGACGCGGGCCGACACGCCCGACCGCGGGGACCGGTGAAGACACGAAGAAGCAAGATCACGACAGGAAGCTGGTCCATTGCCCACGATCCAGCAGCTGGTCCGCAAGGGCCGCCAGGACAAGGCTGCCAAGCAGAAGACCGCGGCCCTCAAGGGGAGCCCGCAGCGTCGTGGCGTGTGCACCCGCGTGTACACCACGACCCCGAAGAAGCCGAACTCGGCCCTGCGCAAGGTTGCTCGTGTGAAGCTGACCAGCGGCATCGAGGTCACCGCATACATCCCCGGTGAGGGTCACAACCTCCAGGAGCACTCGATGGTGCTCGTGCGCGGCGGTCGTGTGAAGGACCTGCCGGGTGTTCGGTACAAGATCATCCGCGGTTCGCTCGACACCCAGGGTGTGAAGAACCGGAAGCAGGCGCGCAGCCGGTACGGCGCGAAGAAGGAGAAGAGCTAATGCCTCGCAAGGGTCCGGCGCCGAAGCGGCCGCTGATCTCCGACCCCGTCTACGCCTCCCCGCTGGTCACCCAGCTGGTGAACAAGGTGCTGAAGGACGGCAAGCGGTCCCTCGCCGAGCGCATCGTCTACGGCGCGCTGGAAGGCGCTCGCGAGAAGACCGGCACCGACCCGGTCGTCACGCTGAAGCGCGCGCTCGACAACGTGAAGCCCACCATCGAGGTGAAGAGCCGCCGCGTCGGTGGCGCCACCTACCAGGTGCCGATCGAGGTCAAGCCCGGCCGCTCCACCACGCTGGCGCTGCGCTGGCTGGTCTCCTTCTCGCAGCAGCGCCGCGAGAAGACGATGATCGAGCGCCTGCAGAACGAGCTGCTGGACGCGAGCAACGGCCTTGGCGCCAGCGTCAAGCGCCGCGAAGACACGCACAAGATGGCCGAGTCCAACAAGGCCTTCGCGCACTACCGCTGGTGATGACCGCCCGGCTGCCGATAGAAGCCATGCCGGGCCCCACGTTCGAGACAGGGGAACATTCTCGTGGCACGTGAAGTGCTGACCGACCTCAACAAGGTCCGCAACATCGGCATCATGGCGCACATCGACGCCGGTAAGACCACCACCACCGAGCGGATCCTGTTCTACACCGGGATCAACTACAAGCTCGGCGAAGTCCACGACGGCGCCGCCACGATGGACTGGATGGAGGAGGAGCAGAAGCGGGGTATCACCATCACCTCGGCTGCCACCACCACCTTCTGGAACGACTACCAGATCAACCTGATCGACACCCCCGGGCACGTCGACTTCACCGTCGAGGTGGAGCGCAACCTGCGGGTGCTCGACGGTGCGGTCGCCGTCTTCGACGGCAAGGAAGGCGTCGAGCCGCAGTCCGAGCAGGTCTGGCGGCAGGCGGACAAGTACGACGTCCCGCGCATCTGCTTCGTCAACAAGATGGACAAGCTGGGTGCGGACTTCTACTACACCCTGCAGACCATCTCGGACCGTCTCGGCGTCCGGCCGCTGGCCATCCAGCTGCCGATCGGCGCGGAGAACGAGTTCGAGGGCGTCATCGACCTGGTCCGGATGAAGGCCCTGGTCTGGCGCGGCGAGGTGCAGAAGGGCGACGACTACTCCGTCGAGGACATCCCGGCCGAGCTGGCCGACCGCGCGGCCGAGTACCGCGAGAAGCTGATCGAGGCCGTCGCCGAGACCGACGACGCGCTGATGGAGAAGTTCCTCGAGGGCGAAGAGCTGACCCAGGACGAGATCAAGGGCGGCATCCGCAAGCTGGTCGTCACCCGCGAGGCGTTCCCGGTGCTCGCCGGCTCCGCGTTCAAGAACAAGGGCGTGCAGCCGATGCTGGACGCGGTCATCGACTACCTGCCGTCGCCGCTGGACGTGCCGCCGGTCGAGGGTCTGCTGCCCGACGGCGAGACCCCGGTCACCCGGCACGCGACGACCGAGGAGCCGTTCTCCGCGCTCGCGTTCAAGATCGCCGCGCACCCGTTCTTCGGCAAGCTGACCTACATCCGGGTCTACTCGGGCAAGGTCTCCTCCGGCGCGCAGGTCGTCAACGCGACCAAGGAGCGCAAGGAGCGCATCGGGAAGATCTTCCAGATGCACTCCAACAAGGAGAACCCGGTCGACGAGGCCCTGGCCGGCCACATCTACGCGGTCATCGGCCTGAAGGACACCACCACCGGTGACACCCTTGCCGACGCGCAGAACCCGGTCGTGCTCGAGTCCATGACCTTCCCGGACCCGGTCATCAAGGTGGCCATCGAGCCGAAGACCAAGGCCGACCAGGAGAAGCTCTCCCTGGCGATCCAGAAGCTGGCCGAGGAAGACCCCACGTTCCAGGTCAACCTGGACGAGGACACCGGCCAGACGATCATCGCGGGCATGGGCGAGCTGCACCTCGAGGTGCTGGTCAACCGGATGAAGTCCGACTACAAGGTCGAGGCGAACATCGGCAAGCCGCAGGTCGCCTACCGCGAGACCATCAAGAAGACCGTGGACAAGCTCGACTACGTCCACAAGAAGCAGACCGGTGGTTCCGGCCAGTTCGCGAAGGTCATCGTGAAGCTGGAGCCGCTCGAGCGCACCGACGGTGCTCTCTACGAGTTCGACAACAAGGTCACCGGTGGCCGCGTGCCGCGGGAGTACATCCCGTCGGTCGACGCGGGCGCCCAGGACGCCATGCAGTACGGCGTGCTGGCCGGCTACCCGCTCGTCGGGTTGAAGTTCACCTTGTTGGATGGCGCGTACCACGAGGTCGACTCTTCCGAGATGGCGTTCAAGATCGCCGGTTCCATGGCGATGAAGGAAGCCGCGAAGAAGGCAGGCCCGGTCATCCTCGAGCCGATGATGGCCGTCGAGGTCACGACTCCCGAGGACTACATGGGTGACGTGATCGGCGACCTCAACTCCCGCCGTGGCCAGATCCAGGCCATGGAGGAGCGCGCCGGTACCCGTGTCGTGAAGGCACTGGTCCCGCTGTCGGAGATGTTCGGCTACGTCGGCGACCTGCGGTCCCGTACCCAGGGCCGGGCGAACTACTCCATGGTGTTCGACTCCTACGCCGAGGTTCCCGCGAACGTCGCGAAGGAAATCATCGCGAAGGCGACGGGGGAGTAATCCCCTCCGCTCGCGGGCATTAAGGGACTCTCCTGAACGTCCGCAGCAACGACGAAGGAACATTCGCGGGGTGGCAGCCACGCCGCCCCGCGAGCACAAAGCAAATCCAGTCCAGGAGGACATTCCAGTGGCGAAGGCGAAGTTCGAGCGGAGCAAGCCGCACGTCAACATCGGCACCATCGGTCACGTCGACCACGGCAAGACCACGCTGACCGCGGCGATCACCAAGGTTCTGCACGACGCGTACCCGGAGCTGAACGAGGCCCGTGCGTTCGACCAGATCGACAACGCGCCGGAAGAGAAGCAGCGCGGTATCACGATCAACATCTCGCACGTCGAGTACCAGACCGAGAAGCGTCACTACGCGCACGTGGACGCCCCCGGTCACGCTGACTACATCAAGAACATGATCACCGGTGCCGCGCAGATGGACGGCGCGATCCTGGTGGTCGCGGCCACCGACGGCCCGATGCCGCAGACCCGCGAGCACGTGCTGCTGGCCCGCCAGGTCGGCGTGCCCTACATCGTCGTGGCGCTGAACAAGGCCGACATGGTCGACGACGAGGAAATCCTCGAGCTCGTCGAGCTGGAGGTCCGCGAGCTGCTGTCCTCGCAGGAGTTCCCGGGCGACGACGCGCCGGTCGTGCGCGTCTCCGGCCTCAAGGCTCTCGAGGGCGACCAGAAGTGGGCCGACGCCGTGCTCGAGCTGATGCACGCCGTCGACGACAACGTGCCGGACCCGGTGCGTGAGCTCGAGAAGCCCTTCCTGATGCCGATCGAGGACGTCTTCACGATCACCGGCCGCGGCACCGTCGTGACCGGTCGCGTGGAGCGCGGCCAGGTCAACGTCAACGAAGAGGTCGAGATCGTGGGTATCCGCGAGAAGTCGACCAAGACCACCGTCACCGGTGTCGAGATGTTCCGCAAGCTGCTCGACTCGGGCCAGGCGGGCGACAACGTCGGCCTCCTGCTGCGCGGCATCAAGCGCGAGGACGTCGAGCGCGGCCAGGTCGTCGTGAAGCCGGGCACCACCACCCCGCACACCGAGTTCGAGGGCCGGGTCTACATCCTGTCCAAGGACGAGGGCGGCCGGCACACCCCGTTCTTCAACAACTACCGCCCGCAGTTCTACTTCCGCACCACGGACGTGACCGGCGTCGTGACCCTCCCCGAGGGCACCGAGATGGTCATGCCGGGCGACAACACGGACATCAGCGTCGTGCTGATCCAGCCGGTCGCCATGGACGAGGGTCTGCGCTTCGCCATCCGCGAGGGTGGCCGGACCGTCGGCGCGGGCCAGGTTACCAAGATCAACAAGTGACGTCGGCGCCCTGAATTCGGGTCAATACACCCCCGAGTTCAGGGCGTCAACTCACGTGTGCGACACTATTCAGGTTGCTCGTCCTGGGGCGGCCGAATCCTTATCGGTTTTCAATCGACTGGGTTCCGGCCGCCCTGGTATGAGCGGCCACGGTCCGTGGAGCTCGTCCTTCGGGTGAGGCTAGCGGGCAAGGCCAGTAGGGACGACCTTGTGTCGGCCCGCGGCCTCCTCACGTAGAGGAAGACCAGGCAAGACGACGATCCTTAGGGATCCGTCTGTGCGGCGGGCGCGACACGCCCGACCGCGTGGACCGGGGACAGGGCCGTTGAACTGCTGAAACCCGGGCTCCGGCCCAGGTTGACGAGACAAAGCGGCACGAGACGACAAGGAACGCAGCCACCATGGCGGGACAGAAGATCCGCATCCGGCTCAAGGCCTACGACCACGAGGCGATCGACACCTCGGCGCGCAAGATCGTGGAAACGGTCACGCGCACCGGCGCCCGTGTTGTCGGGCCGGTGCCGCTGCCTACCGAGAAGAACGTTTACTGCGTCATCCGCTCGCCGCACAAGTACAAGGACTCGCGCGAGCACTTCGAGATGCGCACGCACAAGCGTCTGATCGACATCCTCGACCCGACGCCGAAGACGGTGGACGCGCTCATGCGCATCGACCTCCCGGCGAGCGTCGACGTCAACATCCAGTAAGCGTTGGGCGAGCGGCGGAGATAAGAACTCATGTCTGACAGGCAAATGAAGGGCATCCTGGGCACCAAGCTCGGCATGACCCAGGTCTTCGACGAGCAGAACCGGGTCGTCCCGGTCACTGTCGTCAAGGCCGGTCCGAACGTGGTGACCCAGGTCCGGACCACCGACAAAGACGGCTACGCGGCCGTGCAGCTGGCGTTCGGCGCGGTCGACCCGCGCAAGGTGAACAAGCCGCGCACCGGCCACTTCGACAAGGCTGGCGTGACGCCGCGCCGGCACCTCGCCGAGCTGCGCACCACCGACGCCGAGACCTACGAGGTCGGCCAGGAGATCACCGCTGAGGTGTTCGAGGCCGGCACTTCGGTCGACGTGACCGGTACCAGCAAGGGCAAGGGCTACGCCGGTGTCATGAAGCGCCACGGCTTCAAGGGCCAGGGCGCGAGCCACGGTGCGCAGGCCGTGCACCGCAAGCCGGGTTCGATCGGCGGCTGCGCCACGCCGGGCCGCGTGTTCAAGGGCCTGCGCATGGCGGGCCGGATGGGTAGCGACCGGGTCACCACGCAGGGCCTCACCGTGCACGCCGTGCGCGCCGAGGACGGCCTGCTGCTGATCAAGGGCGCGGTGCCCGGTCCCAAGGGCGGCCTGCTGTTCGTGCGCAGCGCCGCGAAGGGTGGAAACTGACGATGACGAGCGTCGAGCTGAAGACTCCGGCCGGTAAAGCCGACGGCACCGTCGAGCTCCCCGGGGAGATCTTCGACGTGCAGGCCAACGTCGCGCTGATGCACCAGGTCGTGGTGGGCCAGCTGGCCGCCGCGCGCCAGGGCACGCACGACACGAAGACCCGCGGTGAGGTCTCCGGTGGCGGCAAGAAGCCGTACCGGCAGAAGGGCACCGGTCGCGCCCGCCAGGGTTCGACCCGGGCGCCGCAGTTCGCCGGCGGTGGCGTCGTGCACGGCCCCACGCCGCGCGACTACACCCAGCGCACCCCGAAGAAGATGAAGGCCGCCGCTCTGCGTGGCGCCCTCTCCGACCGGGCTCGCGCCGGCCAGCTGCACGTCGTGACGGAACTGGTCACCGGCGAGAAGCCGTCGACCAAGACCGCCAAGTCGGCGATCGCCGCCGCGACCCAGGCCAAGCGCGTTCTCGTGGTCCTGCACCGCGACGAGGAGCTCGCCTGGGTGTCCGCGCGGAACCTGCCGTACGTGCACCTGATCTGGGCTGACCAGCTCAACACCTACGACGTCCTGGTCAACGACGACGTCGTGTTCACCAAGGCCGCCTACGACGCGTTCGTGGCAGGTCCCGTCCGCGGGAAGGTCGTCAAGGCCCTCGCGCGTTCGAGCGAGGTTTCGGAAGGGAGTGACGAGAAGTGAGCTCGGTCGCCATCCCGGACCCCCGCGACATCCTGCTCGCGCCGGTGATCTCCGAGAAGTCCTACGGACTGCTCGAGGACCACAAGTACACGTTCATCGTCCGTCCGGACGCCAACAAGACCCAGATCAAGATCGCGGTCGAGAAGGTGTTCGGCGTGAAGGTCGTCAGCGTCAACACGGCCAACCGCCAGGGCAAGCGGAAGCGGACTCGTACCGGCTTCGGCAAGCGCAAGGACACCAAGCGCGCCATCGTGACTCTTTCGCCTGAGAGCAAGGCGATCGAGATCTTCGGCGGACCCACCGCGTAAAGGACTGAGCTGACAATGGGCATCCGCAAGTACAAGCCGACGACCCCGGGTCGTCGCGGTTCGAGCGTCTCGGACTTCGCCGAGATCACCCGGTCCACGCCGGAGAAGTCGCTGCTGCGTCCGCTGAGCAAGACCGGCGGCCGCAACGCGTCGGGCAAGATCACCACCCGGCACAAGGGCGGTGGCCACAAGCGCGCCTACCGCGTGATCGACTTCCGTCGCCACGACAAGGACGGCGTGCCGGCCAAGGTCGCGCACATCGAGTACGACCCCAACCGCACCGCGCGCATCGCGCTGCTGCACTACGCCGACGGCGAGAAGCGCTACATCATCGCGCCGGAGAAGCTGAAGCAGGGCGACACGGTTGAGAACGGCCCCCGCGCCGACATCAAGCCGGGCAACAACCTGCCGCTGCGCAACATCCCGGTCGGCACCGTGATCCACGCGATCGAGCTCCGCCCCGGCGGCGGCGCGAAGATGGCCCGGTCCGCCGGCGCCCGCGTGCAGCTCGTCGCCAAGGACGGTCCTTACGCCCAGCTGCGTCTCCCCTCGGGCGAGATCCGCAACGTGGACGTGCGCAACCGCGCGACCGTCGGCGAGGTCGGCAACTCGGAGCACTCGAACATCAACTGGGGCAAGGCGGGCCGCAACCGCTGGCGCGGCAAGCGCCCGACTGTCCGCGGTGTCGTGATGAACCCGGTCGACCACCCGCACGGCGGTGGCGAGGGCAAGACCTCCGGTGGCCGCCACCCGGTGAACCCGAACGGCAAGCCCGAAGGCCGCACCCGCAAGAGCAAGCCGTCCGACAAACTGATCGTCCGCCGCCGGCGTACCGGCAAGAAGCGCTGAGCAGGGAGGTAGAAGCACATGCCACGCAGCCTTAAGAAGGGCCCGTTCGTGGACGACCACCTGCTCAAGAAGGTGGACGCGCTGAACGAATCGGGCAAGAAGACCGTGATCAAGACTTGGTCGCGGCGCTCCACGATCATCCCGGACTTCCTGGGTCACACGATCGCGGTGCACGACGGCCGCAAGCACGTCCCGGTGTTCGTCACCGAGGCGATGGTGGGTCACAAGCTGGGCGAGTTCGCCCCGACGCGGACCTTCAAGGGCCACATCAAGGACGACCGCAAGTCGCGCCGCCGCTGAGCGGGCCAGAGAAAGTTAAGGGAAGCAGATGAACGCCCAGTCAAACGCCACGGCCACGGCAGAAGAGCTGCCCACGGCCGTCGCGCGGGCTCGCTTTGTCCGCGACGCGCCGATGAAGGTGCGCCGGGTGATCGAGCTCGTCAAGGGTCGTAGCGTCAGCGAGGCCTTGGCCGTCCTCCGGTTCGCGCCGCAGGCGGCCAGCACGCCGCTCGCGAAGGTCATCGCCAGCGCGGCGGCCAACGCCGAGAACAACCTCCAGCTGGACCCGGAGACGCTCTGGATCAAGTCCGCGACCGCCGACGAGGGCCCGACCCTCAAGCGCATCCGTCCGCGTGCCCAGGGCCGTGCGTACCGGATCCGCAAGCGCACCAGCCACATCACCGTGGTGGTCGAGTCGCGGCCTGCGGAGAAGAAGAGCAACAAGAAGGCAGGTGGCCGGTAGTGGGCCAGAAGATCAACCCGCACGGCTTCCGCCTGGGTATCACCACTGACTGGAAGTCGCGCTGGTACGCCGACAAGCAGTACGCGGAGTACGTGGCCGAGGACGTCAAGATCCGCAAGCTGCTCTCCACCGGCATGGAGCGCGCCGGCATCTCCAAGGTCGAGATCGAGCGCACCCGTGACCGCGTCCGCGTCGACATCCACACCGCCCGGCCGGGCATCGTCATCGGCCGCCGCGGCGCGGAGGCCGACCGGATCCGCGGCGCGCTGGAGAAGCTGACCAAGAAGCAGGTCCAGCTGAACATCCTCGAGGTGAAGAACCCCGAGGCCGACGCGCAGCTGGTCGCCCAGGGTGTCGCGGAGCAGCTGAGCAACCGCGTGGCGTTCCGCCGCGCGATGCGCAAGGCGATCCAGACCTCCATGCGCTCGCCGCAGGTCAAGGGCATCCGCGTGCAGTGCGGCGGTCGTCTCGGCGGTGCCGAGATGTCCCGTTCCGAGCACTACCGCGACGGCCGGGTCCCGCTGCACACGCTGCGCGCCGACATCGACTACGGCTTCTTCGAGGCCAAGACGACGTTCGGCCGCATCGGCGTGAAGGTGTGGATCTACAAGGGCGAGCTGGTCGGCGGACTGAAGGCGCGCGCCGAGCGCGACGCCGCCGCGTCGGCAGCGGACCGCGCACCGCGCCGCGACCGTGGCGACCGGCCTTCCCGGCCGCGCCGCTCCGGCTCGTCGGGCACGACCCCGACCTCGACCGAGGCCGGCCGCGCCGCTGCCGCTGCGAAGAGCGACAACGCGACCGAAGCGGCTCCGGCCGCTGAGACCGCAGAAAAGACGGAGGGCTGAGACGTGCTCATCCCGCGCAGGGTCAAGCACCGCAAGCAGCACTCCCCGAAGCGCCACGGCGCCGCCAAGGGCGGTACCAAGGTCAACTTCGGCGAGTACGGCATCCAGGCGCTTGAGCACAGCTACGTGACGAACCGGCAGATCGAGTCCGCTCGTATCGCCATGACCCGTCACATCAAGCGTGGCGGCAAGGTGTGGACGACGATCTACCCGGACCGCCCGCTGACCAAGAAGCCGGCGGAAACCCGCATGGGTTCCGGCAAGGGTTCGCCCGAGTGGTGGATCGCCAACGTGAAGCCGGGCCGCGTGATGTTCGAGATCAGCTTCCCGAACGAGGAGACCGCCCGCGAGGCGCTCCGCCGCGCGATCCACAAGCTGCCCATGAAGTGCCGCATCGTAACCCGGGAAGGTGAGTTCTGATGGCTAACGGAGCCGCACAGGCATCCGAGCTGCGTGAGCTCACCGCCGAAGAGCTCGTGCTGCGTCTGAAGGAATACAAGGAGGAGCTCTTCAACCTCCGCTTCCAGATGGCGACCGGGCAGCTGGACAACAACCGTCGGCTGCGCACCGTCCGCACGGACATCGCGCGGATCTACACGGTCATGCGCGAGCGCGAGCTCGGCCTGTCCGTGGCTCCCGACGCCGAAAGTGAAGGTGCCGCATGAGCGAGGCTGCCACCGAGAAGACCGCCCGGAACTACCGCAAGGTCCGCGAGGGTTACGTCGTCTCGGACAAGATGGACAAGACGATCGTGGTCGAGCTCGAGGACCGCAAGAAGCACCCGCGCTACTCGAAGGTCGTCCGCACCACCTCCAAGGTGAAGGTGCACGACGAGAACAACGAGGCGGGCGTGGGCGACCGGGTCACCCTGATGGAGACCCGGCCGCTGTCGGCGACCAAGCGCTGGCGTCTGGTGCAGGTCGTGGAGAAGGCCAAGTAAGCAGGGCTCCTCGGAGTCCTTGGTTCCGCAAGGCTCGCCGACAGGCGAGAACCAGCGCGACATACAGGAGTTGACGTGATCCAGCAGGAGTCGCGGCTTCGGGTTGCCGACAACACGGGCGCGAAGGAAATCCTTTGCATCCGCGTGCTCGGCGGATCCGGGCGGCGCTACGCCGGCATCGGCGACATCATCGTCGCCACCGTGAAGGACGCCATCCCGGCCGCCGGGGTGAAGAAGGGCGATGTCGTCAAGGCCGTCATCGTCCGCACGGTGAAGGAGCGCCGTCGTCCGGACGGTTCCTACATCCGGTTCGACGAGAACGCCGCCGTGCTCATCAAGAACGACAACGAGCCCCGGGGCACCCGCATCTTCGGCCCGGTGGGCCGCGAGCTGCGCGACCGAAAGTTCATGAAGATCATTTCGCTCGCGCCGGAGGTGCTGTGATGAAGGTGAAGAAGGGCGACACGGTCGTCGTTATCGCCGGCAAGGACAAGGGCGCCAAGGGCAAGGTCATCCAGGCCTACCCGGACCGCGAGCGCGTTCTGGTCGAAGGTGTCAACCGGATCAAGAAGCACACCCGGATCACCCAGACCCAGCGCGGCGCGCAGTCCGGCGGCATCGTGACCCAGGAAGCGCCCATCCACGTCTCGAACGTGATGGTCGTGGACTCGGACGGCAAGCCGACCCGGGTGGGCTACCGCATCGGCGAGGACGGCAAGAAGGTCCGGGTCTCGCGCCGGAACGGCAAGGACATCTGACATGACCACCGCAGAGAAGATCGTGCCGCGTCTCAAGACCCGGTACCGCGAAGAGATCAAGGGCGAGCTCCAGAAGGAGTTCTCCATCCCCAACGTGCACCAGATTCCCGGCGTCGTGAAGATCGTCGTGAATATGGGTGTCGGGGACGCCGCCCGGGACAGCAAGCTGATCGACGGCGCGGTCCGCGACCTCGCCCTGATCACCGGGCAGAAGCCGGAGATCCGCAAGGCCCGCAAGTCCATCGCGCAGTTCAAGCTGCGCGAGGGCCAGCCGATCGGCGCGCGCGTCACGCTGCGCGGCGACCGGATGTGGGAGTTCCTCGACCGGCTGCTGACCATCGCGCTGCCCCGTATCCGCGACTTCCGCGGCCTCTCGGCCAAGCAGTTCGACGGCAACGGCAACTACACGTTCGGTCTCAACGAGCAGTCGATGTTCCACGAGATCAACCCGGACGACATCGACCGCCCCCGTGGCATGGACGTCACCGTCGTCACCACCGCCACCACCGACGACGAGGGCCGGGCGCTGCTGCGCAAGCTCGGTTTCCCGTTCAAGGAGAACTGAGATGGCCAAGAAAGCGCTGATCAGCAAGGCCTCGAAGAAGCCGAAGTTCGCGGTGCGCGCCTACACCCGTTGCAACCGGTGCGGTCGTCCGCACTCGGTGTACCGCAAGTTCGGCCTGTGCCGGATTTGCCTCCGGGAGATGGCGCACGCGGGCGAACTGCCCGGCGTTCACAAGTCCAGCTGGTAAGGCTCGAAACTCTATTCCCAGTTCGCCACAGGCCCCGCCGACCCGGCCGGAGACCTCTCCGGCCGGGCGAGGCGGGGAACCAGGCGAGAAAGGTTGACAGGTCACCATGACGATGACCGACCCGATCGCAGACTTCTTGACCCGTCTGCGCAACGCGAACTCGGCGTACCACGACGAGGTCGTGCTTCCGCACTCGAAGATCAAGGCGAACATCGCCGAGATCCTCAAGCGCGAGGGCTACATCGCGAGCTACCGCGACGAGCCGGGCGAGAAGCACAAGAACCTGGTCGTCGAGCTGAAGTACGGCCCCAACCGCGAGCGGAGCATCGCCGGCCTTCGCCGCGTCTCCAAGCCGGGTCTGCGGGTCTACGCAAAATCGACCGAACTGCCGTCCGTTCTCGGCGGCCTCGGCGTCGCGATCATCTCGACGTCCGGCGGCCTGCAGACCGACCGGCAGGCCAAGCGCAACAACGTGGGCGGCGAAGTCCTCGCCTACGTCTGGTAAGGAAGGGGGCACAGACATGTCACGCATCGGAAAGCTGCCGGTCGCCGTCCCCTCCGGGGTCGAGGTGACCATCGACGGCCAGAACGTCAAGGTCAAGGGGCCGAAGGGCACCCTGGAGCACACTGTCGCCGAGCCGATCATCGTCGAGCGCGGCGAGGACGGCGCGCTCCTGGTGAAGCGCCCGGACGACGAGCGCACGAGCCGGGCTCTGCACGGTCTCACCCGCACGCTGGTCAACAACCTCGTGGTCGGCGTCACCGCCGGTTACGAGAAGAAGCTCGAAATCCACGGCGTCGGTTACCGCGTGCAGGCCAAGGGCTCGGACCTCGAGTTCGCCCTCGGCTACAGCCACCCGGTCAAGATCGAGGCTCCGGAAGGCATCACCTTCAAGGTGGAGTCGCCGACCCGGTTCTCGGTGTCCGGCATCGACAAGCAGAAGGTCGGCCAGACCGCCGCGGTCATCCGCAAGCTGCGCCGCCCGGACCCGTACAAGGGCAAGGGCCTGCGCTACGAGGGTGAGAAGATCCGCCGCAAGGTCGGAAAGACGGGTAAGTGATGAGCGACACGACTACCACGAAGCGCAAGCCGGTCGGCAAGGACATCTCGACCCGCCGCCGCGTCGCCAAGACCCGTCGGCACTTCCGTCTCCGCAAGAAGATCAGCGGCACGCCGGTGCGTCCGCGCATGGTCGTCAAGCGGTCCTCGCGGCACATCACCGTGCAGGTGATCGACGACCTCGCCGGTCACACGCTGGCGTCGGCGTCCACCCTCGAGTCGGACCTGCGGTCCTTCGAGGGCGACAAGAAGGCCAAGGCGGCGAAGGTCGGCGAACTGGTCGCTTCGCGCGCCAAGGACGCCGGCATCGAGGCCGTGGTGTTCGACCGTGGCGGCAACGCCTACCACGGCCGCATCGCCGCGCTCGCCGACGCCGCCCGCGAGGCGGGGTTGAAGTTCTGATGCACATGCTCGTGAATGGAAGGAAAGCCTGATGCCGGGACGTACACGGCAATTCGGCGGCGGCCAGGGCGGACCGGGTCAGGGCGGCAACGACCGCGGTGACCGTCGGGACCGTCGCGACCGGCGCGACGGCGGCCGTGGCGGGGCGGCCCAGGACAAGACCCCGCACCTTGAGAAGGTCGTGACGATCAACCGCGTCGCCAAGGTCGTCAAGGGCGGTCGTCGCTTCAGCTTCACCGCTCTGGTGGTCGTCGGCGACGGCGACGGTCAGGTCGGCGTCGGCTACGGCAAGGCCAAGGAAGTTCCCGCGGCCATCGCCAAGGGCGTCGAGGAAGCGAAGAAGAACTTCTTCCGCGTTCCGCGCGTCGCCGGCACCATTCCGCACCCGATCCAGGGTGAGGAAGCCGCCGGTGTCGTGCTGCTCCGTCCCGCCTCCGCTGGTACCGGCGTCATCGCCGGCGGTCCGGTGCGCGCGGTGCTGGAGTGCGCGGGCGTCCACGACGTGCTGTCGAAGTCGCTCGGCTCCGACAACGCCATCAACATCGTGCACGCGACCGTGGCGGCCCTGAAGGGGCTGCAGCGTCCGGAGGAGGTGGCCGCTCGCCGCGGTCTGCCGCTCGAGGACGTCGCCCCGGCCCGGATGCTGCGTCAGCGTGCCGGCCAGGGGGTCTGACATGGCTCAGCTCAAGGTCACTCAGGTCAAGAGCAAGATCGGCACGAAGCACGCTCACCGCGAGTCGCTGCGCACCCTCGGGCTGCGCAAGATCCGCCAGAGCGTCGTGCGTGAGGACACCCCCCAGGTGCGCGGCCTGATCCACACCGTCCGCCACCTGGTGGAGGTCGAGGAGGTCCAGGCATGACCGCCATCAAGATCCACCACCTTCGTCCGGCTCCTGGCGCCAAGCGCGACAAGATCCGCGTCGGCCGTGGTGAGGGCTCGAAGGGCAAGACGGCGGGCCGCGGCACGAAGGGCACCAAGGCCCGGAAGAACGTGCCCGCCGGGTTCGAGGGTGGGCAGATGCCCATCCACATGCGGCTGCCGAAGCTGCGTGGGTTCAAGAACCGGTTCCGCACCGAGTACCAGCCGGTGAACGTGGGCGACATCGCCCGCGTGTTCGCCGATGGTGGCAAGGTCGGTCCGGAGGAGCTGGCCGCCAACGGGCTTGTTCGCAAGGGCAAGCTGGTGAAGGTTCTCGGCAACGGGGACCTGAACGGGGTCAAGCTCGAACTGACCGCGCACGCTTTCTCCGGCTCCGCCAAGGAGAAGATCGAGGCTGCTGGTGGTTCGGCCACCGTTAGCTGATCTGGCTGCGTTTTAGAGCGGGCCCGTCCGGTTTTCCGGGCGGGCCCGCTTTGTTTTCGGCTCGTCGCCTGGCGGCGACATTGCCGCGGTGGTTGCGTGGGGCACCCCGTTAGCCGATTGTGCTGACGGTTCGGGGGTGCTTGTCAAGGCGGGAAAGATGCCTTGACAAGCACCCCCGAACCGCAGGGCGGCTTTGTATCGGGGTTGGGGGAGGGGCTGGGTGCCTCGCTGGTTGGGTGTGTCGGCTGCGGTGTCGTAGGTGGTGGGGCTTGCGCCCCAATGTGGCATTGGGTGCGTCAGATGCACCGAATGCCACATTGGGTGCGTGGGATGCACCCAACGCCACATTGGGGCGGTGTCGGGTGTGGTGCGACTGGGCGGGTCCTGTGGGGAACCCTGGAGGGAATCAGGGTCCATGAGGGTCCCTTACGACTTGCCAAGGTTGCTGGTTTTCCGTGCTGCTGCGCGGAATCCCGCCTAACGGTGCGGGCCGAACAGGTGATCATCTGTGCTCCGACCGGCCCTACCTGCGGCTCAGTGCTGCCGGAGTGCCGCGCACTGAGACGTAAAACGCACACGCGCTGCGGGCGGCCCATGCGAAGCTGTTAGAGTCGGCGGCACGCTTCCGGGCCTGTTTGCCCTGAAGCGTTCCTGGCTTGCCAGTGAGTCAGACATCCCGCCGGTCTCGTACCGGCCAAGCCGATCGTCGGTTGGGACGACCGACGACGCCGAGGAGGTCCCCCGCGTGCTCAGCGCATTCCGCTCGGCTCTCGCGACGCCGGATCTACGCAAGAAGATCCTGTTCACGCTAGCCATCGTCGCGGTCTACCGGATCGGTGCAACCATCCCGGCTCCGGGGGTCTCGTTCGCCGCCGTGCAGGCCTGTACCGCACAGGCCGACCAGCAGGGCGTGTACCAGCTGCTCAACCTCTTCAGCGGCGGTGCGCTGCTGCAGCTGTCGCTGTTCGCGACGGGCATCATGCCCTACATCACCGCGAGCATCATCATCCAGCTGCTCACCGTGGTCATCCCTCGGTTCGAGGAGCTGAAGAAGGAAGGCCAGTCCGGCCAGAACAAGCTGACCCAGTACACCCGGTACCTCACGATCGCGCTGGCGATCCTCCAGGCCACCGGCGTGGTCGCGCTGGCCGACCGCGGCACCCTGTTCCAGGGCTGCTCGCAGCCGATCATCCCGGACAACAGCATCTACTCGCTGACGCTGATCGTGGTCACCATGACCGCGGGCACCGCGGTGATGATGTGGCTGGGCGAGCTCATCACCGAGCGCGGTGTCGGCAACGGCATGTCCGTCCTGATCTTCCTGAACATCGCGGCCCGCATCCCGGCCGAGGGCGCCAACATCATCAGCAACGGCGGCGGCATCGCGCTGGTCGTGGTCCTCGCGTTCGGTCTGGTGATCATCGCGAGCGTCATCTTCGTCGAGCAGGGCCAGCGCCGGATCCCGGTGCAGTACGCCAAGCGCATGGTCGGCCGCCGGATGTACGGCGGCACCTCGACTTACCTGCCGATCAAGGTGAACCAGGCCGGTGTCATCCCGGTCATCTTCGCCTCGTCGCTGCTGTACCTGCCGCAGCTGCTCAGCCAGCTGATCGGCGACCCGAACAGCAACGCGGGCTGGCAGTCGTTCATTCAGAACTACCTGGTCAACCAGAGCAGCTGGGTGCACATCCTGCTCTACTTCCTGTTGATCATCTTCTTCACCTACTTCTACATCACGATCACGTTCAACGTGGACGAGCGTGCGGAAGAGATGAAGAAGTTCGGCGGCTTCATCCCGGGCATCCGGCCCGGCCGTCCCACCGCCGAGTACCTCAGCTTCGTGCTGGGCCGGATCACCCTCCCCGGCTCGCTGTACCTGGGCATCATCGCGATCCTCCCGAACTTCTTCCTGTCCCTCACCGGCAGCGGGAACAACCAGAACTTCCCGTTCGGTGGCACGGCTGTGCTGATCATGGTCGGCGTCGGGCTCGACACCGTGAAACAGATCGAAAGCCAGCTGATGCAGCGCAACTACGAAGGGTTCTTGAAGTGACGCGACTGGTTCTCGTCGGACCGCCCGGCGCGGGCAAAGGCACGCAGGCGGTTGCCCTGTCCGAGCAGCTGCGGATCCCGCACATCTCGACGGGCGACCTCTTCCGGGCGCACGTCGGCCAGGAGACCCCGCTCGGCCAGGAGGCCAAGCGGTACCTGGACTCGGGCGAACTGGTGCCGGACTCGGTGACCAACGAAATGGTCCGCGAGCGGCTGGCCGAACCGGACGCGAAGGCAGGCTTCCTGCTCGACGGGTTCCCGCGCAACACCAAGCAGGCCGAGGTCCTCGGCGAGATGCTGAGCGAGGCCGACACCAAGCTCGACGCGGTCATCCAGCTCGACGTGGCCGAGGACGTCGTCGTCGGCCGGCTCATGTCGCGCGGCCGCTCGGACGACACCGAGGACGTCATCCGCCGCCGCCAGCAGGTGTACGTGTCGGAGACCGCGCCGCTGCTGGAGTACTACGCCGACATCCTGGTGAAGGTCGACGGCGTCGGCGAGGTGCAGGAGATCTCGGACCGCGTGCTGAAAGCGCTGCGCGACCGCACGTGAACCTCGGAGGATTGCGTGTTCTGCAAGTGCTCCGCCGCGGGCGCATGATCGAGGTCAAGACCCGCGGCGAGCTGGAGGCCATGCGGGCGGCCGGACTCGTCGTCGCCCGCACCCTGGCCGCCGTGCGCGAACTCGCGCGGGCCGGGGTCAGCACGGCCGAGCTCGACCAACTGGCCGAGCAGACCATCCGCGACGCCGGCGCGGTGCCCTCGTTCAAGGGCTACCACGGGTTCCCGGCGTCGATCTGCGCGTCGGTGAACGAGCAGATCGTGCACGGCATCCCGTCGAGCAAGCAGGTGCTCGCCGAGGGCGACCTGATCTCGGTCGACTGCGGCGCGATCCTCGACGGCTGGCACGGCGACTCTGCGGTGACGCTGGAAATCGGCGAGGTCAGCGAAAAGGACCGGCAGCTGTCCGAGGCGACCAAACGCGCCATGTGGGCGGGCATCGAGGCCGTTCGCGCGGGCTCCCGGCTCACCGACATCTCGTTCGCCGTGCAGACCGCCGCCCGCCAAGCCGGCGAGGACGACGGCCGCGAGTACGGCGAGATCCTCGAATACGGCGGCCACGGCATCGGCAGGCAGATGCACATGGAGCCGTTCCTGCCGAACGTCGGCAAACCCGGCAAGGGCCCCCGGCTCAAGCCCGGCATGGCGCTCGCGGTCGAGCCCATGCTGACCGGCGGCAGCGGCGAAACCCTCGAACTGGAAGACGGCTGGACGGTCGTCACCATCGACGGTTCGCGCGCCGCGCACTGGGAGCACACCGTCGCCATCACCGAGGACGGTCCCTGGGTGCTCACCCTGCCCGAAGAGGCCTGAGCGGCCACTCACACGGGTCTACTTACACCCCGGTCGACGGGGTACTGCACGGGTTGCGTACACTGTCAAGTCGGCGCGCTCATGCGCCGGTTCCAGCATGCTCGTGAATTCTCGCGAACCTCATGGACCCGGGGCCGAGTGTGGCCGAGCACCACCCAGTAAGCAAGGACTCGAGCTCAAAACCGATCACGCTGTGCACATCAAGCGTGCATCAGGGATTGCGGAGGACATGGCTAAGAAAGACGGGGCCATCGAGGTCGAAGGCCGCGTGGTCGAGCCGCTCCCCAACGCGATGTTCCGCGTCGAGTTGGAGAACGGCCACAAGGTCCTGGCACACATCAGCGGCAAGATGCGGCAGCACTACATCCGCATCCTGCCCGAAGACAGGGTCGTCGTGGAGCTGTCGCCCTACGACCTCTCCCGTGGTCGCATCGTCTACCGCTACAAGTGATCACGCCAGAGCCGAGCAGAGCAGGAAGCAGGAAGACGTGAAGGTCCAGCCGAGCGTCAAGAAGATCTGCGACAAGTGCAAGGTGATCCGCCGTCACGGCCGGATCATGGTGATCTGCGAGAACCTGCGTCACAAGCAGCGTCAGGGCTGAGAACCGCACTGCAGCAGGCCGCTTGACGGCTAACCCACCCTCCCCGTACCTGCCGGGCCGCGAAAGCGGTCCGGTGCACCCCCGGACTTCAGGCCGGGGCCGGGACACCCGCGGCGCAAGCCGCGGGCACGACAGGCGAGTCGGTTCCGGAACCGGACGGGGAGCAGACCTGAAGACGAACCCGAAGAAGGAGCACCAGTGGCACGACTCGCTGGCGTCGACCTCCCCCGCGAGAAGCGGTTGGAGATCGCGCTGACTTACATCTACGGGATCGGCCGTACCCGCTCGAAGCAGATGATCGCTGCTGCCGAGCTGAACGCCGACACCCGCGTCAAGGACCTCAGCGACGAGGATCTCGTCAAGCTGAAGGACTACATCGACGAAAACTTCAAGGTCGAGGGTGACCTTCGCCGTGAGGTGAACGCCGACATCCGGCGCAAGATCGAGATCGGGACCTACCAGGGTCTGCGCTGGCGTCGCGGTCTTCCGGTGCGCGGGCAGCGCACCAAGACCAACGCCCGCACCCGCAAGGGCCCGAAGAAGACGGTCGCCGGCAAGAAGAAGGCTGGCAAGAAGTGAGCACCCAGGGCAAGAAGGTCGTTCGCATGGGCGGTTCCGTCCGGCGCTCCACGGCTTGTGTCTCGCCCAAGGCGCTCTACGCCCGCCCGATGGCGCTGCGGAACCTCTACACCGACGCCGGATCCATCATCCGGCGCGGGCAGCAGGAAGCGGTCGCCGCTCACCAAGAGAACGCGCGTTAACAGGAGAACCCTCAGACAATGCCACCCAAGTCCCGCACTGCGGGGGCCAAGAAGGTCCGCCGCAAGGAAAAGAAGAATGTCGCGCACGGTCACGCGCACATCAAGAGCACCTTCAACAACACCATCGTCTCCATCACGGACCCGACCGGTGCCGTGATCGCGTGGGCCTCCAGTGGCCACGTGGGCTTCAAGGGCTCGCGCAAGTCGACCCCGTTCGCCGCGCAGATGGCCGCCGAGAACGCCGCCCGCAAGGCGGCCGAGCACGGCATGAAGAAGGTCGACGTTTTCGTGAAGGGCCCGGGTTCGGGCCGCGAGACGGCGATCCGCTCGCTGCAGGCGGCCGGCCTCGAGGTCGGCACCATCCAGGACGTGACCCCGCAGCCTCACAACGGCTGCCGCCCGCCCAAGCGGCGCCGGGTCTGAGGAACGGGGAGGAGTACTAAGAAATGGCTCGTTACACCGGCCCCGCGACGCGTATTTCGCGTCGCCTCAAGGTTGACCTCATCGGCGGCGACCAGGCGTTCGAACGTCGCCCCTACCCGCCGGGCCAGCACGGCCGCGGGCGCATCAAGGAGTCCGAGTACCTCCTGCAGTCGCAGGAGAAGCAGAAGGCTCGCTACACCTACGGCGTTCTCGAGCGCCAGTTCGTCCGGTACTACAAGGAAGCCGTGCGGCGTCCTGGCAAGACCGGTGAGAACCTGCTGCAGATCCTTGAGTCCCGCCTGGACAACGTGATCTACCGCGCCGGCATCGCCCGCACCCGCCGTCAGGCGCGGCAGCTGGTGAGCCACGGCCACTTCCTGGTCAACGGCGTCAAGGTCAACGTCCCGTCCTACCAGGTCACCAAGTGGGACATCATCGACGTGCGGCCGAAGTCGATGGGCATGCTGCCGTTCGTGGCGGCGAAGGAAGCCTTCGGCGAGCGCCCGGTCCCGGCCTGGCTGCAGGTCGTGCCGTCGAACCTCCGCGTGCTGGTCCACCAGCTCCCGGAGCGCGCGCAGATCGACGTTCCGGTTCAGGAACAGCTGATCGTCGAGCTCTACTCGAAGTAACCGGTCTCTGCGACTGGTTACGGGGCGGCGGCGTCCAGTGCGCCGCCGCCACGCCATCCCTTCGACGTCATATGGCGGGCGTCGTCTGGAAAGGAATTAAGGAATGCTGATTTCCCAGCGGCCGGCTCTCGGCGAAGAGACGGTCAACGAGACCCGCTCCCGGTTCACCATCGAACCGCTGGAGCCCGGCTTCGGCTACACGCTCGGCAACTCGCTGCGGCGCACGCTGCTGTCGTCCATCCCGGGCGCGGCCGTGACGAGCATCCGCATCGACGGCGTGCTGCACGAATTCACCACCGTTCCCGGGGTGAAGGAAGACGTCACCGACATCATCCTGAACCTGAAGGAACTGGTCGTGTCCTCGGAAGAGGACGAGCCGGTCACCATGTACCTGCGCAAGCAGGGCCCGGGTGAGGTCACGGCTGCCGACATCGTGCCGCCCGCGGGCGTCACCGTGCACAACCCGGATCTGCACATCGCGTCGCTGAACGGCAAGGGCAAGCTCGAGATCGAGCTCGTCGTCGAGCGCGGCCGCGGTTACGTTCCGGCCCTGCAGAACAAGCAGGCGGGCGCGGAGATCGGCCGGATCCCGGTCGACTCGATCTACTCGCCGGTGCTGAAGGTGACCTACAAGGTCGAGGCCACCCGTGTCGAGCAGCGCACCGACTTCGACAAGCTGATCCTGGACGTCGAGACCAAGCCGTCGATCACCGCGCGCGACGCGGTGGCCTCGGCGGGCAAGACGCTGGTGGAGCTGTTCGGTCTCGCTCGCGAGCTGAACGTCGACGCCGAGGGCATCGAGATCGGCCCGTCGCCGCAGGAGGCGGACACCATCGCCGCCTACGCGATGCCGATCGAGGACCTGGACCTCACCGTCCGGTCGTACAACTGCCTGAAGCGCGAAGGCATCCACACCGTTGGCGAGCTGGTCTCGCGCAGCGAGGCGGACCTTCTCGACATCCGCAACTTCGGCGCCAAGTCGATCGACGAGGTCAAGCTGAAGCTCGTCGGCCTCGGCCTCGCGCTGAAGGACAGCCCGCCCGGGTTCGACCCGTCCGCGGCTGCCACCAGCTACGACGGCGAGGGCTGGTCGGAAGGGGTCGCCGGCATCGGCGGCGGGATTTCGGACGACGGCCACGACGATGGCCAGGACTACGCAGAGACCGAGCAGCTCTGAGGCCTCGTGCCCGGACGCTGTGAGCTGAACTAGGAGAAAGTCATGCCCACCCCTACCAAGGGAGCCCGGCTCGGCGGGTCTGCCGCGCACGAGCGGCTGATCCTGGCCAACCTGGCCACTCAGCTGTTCGAGCACGGCAAGATCACGACGACCGAGGCCAAGGCCAAGCGGGTCCGCCCGCTGGCTGAGAAGCTGATCACCAAGGCGAAGCGGGGCGACCTGCACAACCGTCGCCTGGTGCAGAAGGTCGTCCGGGACAAGGACGTCGTGCACAAGCTGTTCGCCGAGATCGGCCCGCACTTCGCGGAGCGCGCCGGCGGGTACACCCGCATCACCAAGACGATGCCGCGCAAGGGCGACAACGCCGCCATGGCCGTCATCGAACTGGTCGCGGAGAAGACCGTGACGTCGGAGGCCGAGCGGGCCCGCAAGACCAAGTTCGCCAAGGACGAGGTCGCCGCCGCTCCGGTCGCCGAGGAAGCCGCGGAGGCTCCTGCCGCGACCGAAGAGGCCCCGGCTGCCGAAGAGGCTCCGGCCGCTGACGAGGCCGCTGCCTCCGAGAGCGACGCCGACGCCAAGAAGGACTGAGTCCTGCCGGCACTGTCTACATCGGACGAGCCCGCCGCTCCCCACGGGGAGGGCGGGCTCGTTCGTCTGCGCTTGGACGTGAGCTACGACGGCACGGACTTCTCCGGCTGGGCGCGTCAGCCCGGCCGGCGCACCGTGCAGGCCGAACTGGAGCAGGCGCTGCAGCGTCAGCCACCGGGGGAGTCGGTGCCGAAATCCGTGGTCGTCGCGGGCCGCACGGATGCCGGGGTGCACGCGACGGGCCAGGTCGTGCACGTCGACGTCGTCCCGTTCGCGCCCGGTGCGCCGGGCCGGATTCCGGTGGACGAACGGGGGATCCCGGACCTGACGCGCATGCGCGGGCGCTGGAACAAACTTTTGCCCGCCGATGCGCGGGTTTTGCAGGCGAGTGTGGCCCCCGAGGGTTTCGATGCCCGGTTCTCGGCCATCCGCCGCCACTACCGCTACCGGGTCTCCGATGCTCCGTGGGGTGTCGACCCGTTGCGCCGCAACGACACTCTGGCCTGGGGCCGTCCACTGTCGACAGAGCGGATGAACGCCGCCGCCGCGGAACTGCTGGGGCTGCAGGATTTCGCCGCGTACTGCAAACAGCGCGAAGGCGGCACGACGATCCGCGAGCTGCAGCGTCTGGAGTGGACTCGGATCGACGAGCATCTGCTGGAAGTCCAGGTGAGCGCGGACGCGTTCTGCCATTCGATGGTCCGCAGCCTGGTCGGGGTCTTGCTGCTGGTAGGGGACGGGCGCCGTGGAACCGGCTGGCCCGGTGAGGTCCTGGCGAGCGGCTCGCGGGAGAGCGCGGTCGCCCCGGCGCACGGCTTGACGCTGACGGCGGTGGATTACCCGCCGGACGAGCTGCTGGCCGCGCGGGCGGAGCAGACTCGGAATGTGCGGTCGTCGACCGAGCTGTAGCCGGAAAGCCGTGAGGGCCTCGTTGAGGGAATCAGATTCCCTGAAGGAGGCCCTCACGGACTTTTCGCTGTCGAAAGTCAGTCGCCTCGGCGAACCGGCCCGAGCAGTTGCTGTTCCTTCTGCGTCGTGACCAGCCGCAGCGGACGCCACAGATTCGTGCCCAGCGCGACGACCTGGTCGTCCTTCAGCGTGGTCAGCTGGCGCATCATCTGCGGCGGCAGCCGCCAGATCCGGGCCGCCAATTCGGCCTGTCCGGCGGGCAGTCGCTGCATCAGGACGAGGTCCGCGGCGTTCGCCGTCGTGCCCGCCTGCGGGTGCAGGTAGGGCAGCACGTACACCGTGGTCTGCCAGGGCGACCGGGGCGGAAAGAGGTCCTGCGGGGTCGGTCCGCCGTCGGTCACGACGAGCAGCGGGGCGTCCTCGGACGGGCGCGGCAGTTCGACCGGCGAGAGCCGACGGATCTGCACCAGCGGCGACGGGCGTCCGTCGCGGCTTCCGGCGGCCTGTTGCAGCACCTGCCACGCCGCGGGACGTCCAGTGGCCACAACCACCCACGCGCCCGTCGCCATGGCGCGCATCGCGACCTGGCGGGCCAGGTAGAGACCGCCGACGAGCACGATGCGGGTCGGCTGCGAGCGCAATGCGGAGACGGTCAGCGGTTCGCCCTTGAGGCCGGAACCGAGGACGACGCCGCCGCGGTCGCCGGACGGGCTGATCGCGTCGAGCATGGCCGGGTCGACCGTGAACTCCGGGGCGACGCCGTTGTTCTGGCCAGCGTCACGAACTCGCGTGCTCATGCCGCCGCCTCCTTAAGGAGTTTCACGCTGGTCGCCCGGGAGACGACGGCATGAATAACGATGATTCGCTTGCGAGCGGCGCTCATGCGGTCCCTCCGATCGGCAGCGTCGCGGAGAACGCCGAGATCTGCATGCCCTTCATCGGGGTCAGGTCGACGTCCAGCCGCTCCGCGATGCTCTGCAGCCGCTGGTCGGCGGCGTCCAGCTCGCGCGGGTTGCGGGCGCTCAGCCGCACCACGCCGCGCAGGCCGATGCGGCCCTCGTCCGCCGACGGCGAGATCGCCATGGCGACCGTCGCGGAAAGCGCGCGCACGCTGGTCAGCCCGTTGAGGCTGCCGCTGATCTTGCCCTTGGGCCAGCCGGTGATCGCGTAGCTGGAGTGCCCGATGCCTGCCGCGGTGACGCCGGTCCAGCTCTCTTGCAGGCTGACCTTCTCGTTCGAACCGGCGACCGCGGTGAGCTCGGCCGCCGAGATGCTGGCGCGCAGCAGCTCGTCCGGGTCCAACGGCCGGGTCGGCACGCCCTGGGACTCCAGTGCGTTGCGCACCCGCGACAGCGCACCGATCATCGCGCGGTGCGCGCCGACGACGCCGCCGCCGCGTTCCCGGATCGCCTCCGGGCAGCGCCGAGGGTCGAGCCGGACCGCGATCCACGTGGTCCGCCGGGCGGCCGCGGGCAGCGGGCCGAGCACCTCGAGATACGAGCTGAGCGCCGGGGCGTCCGCGGGCATCGCGGCCGAACCCGGGTAGCTGTGCCAGATCATCTGGATGGAGTCCAGCAGCACGCCGCGGTCTTCCAGGCACGGCGCGAGCGCGGACAGCGGAAGGCTGGGAGCGCCGCCCGCCTGGGAGATCATCGCCGGCATCGGCTCGACGAGCAGGACCGCGGTCCACGTCCCGTCGTTCCAGGCGATGCCGACCTCCTGCCGTTCGTGGTCGACGGCGTGCGCCACCACGAGGTCCGGCACGGCCAGCCGCAAGAGACTGACGCGCGCGTCCTCCGGGCCGGTGACCGCGCTTTCCTCGGCGAGTTCCTCGATGCTGGTCGGCGGCGGAGGGGTCGCCACGCGACCGTGCGAGCGGAACCGGTACCGCAGCGTCAGCGCGAGCCACTGGGTGAACCAGCGCCCGCCCACCCGCAGGAAGGCGAAGATCAGGCCGACCGCCGCGACACCGATCGCGACGTACTTGAGCTGCATGTTGATCGCCAGCAGCACGAGTCCGATCGCGACGCCGACTTCCAGCACGACCAGGTTGACCACGGGCAGCGGGCCGAGCGAGATGCCGCCGGAGCGCCGCCGCGAGGGCGGGGCCATCCGGAGCGCGGTCGCGGCGGCGCCGCCGGTCGGTGCGGGTTCGCTGTTTTCCGGGCCGCCGCCGCTGTTCGGACCGCCAGGGCCGCCGGGACCACCGGGGCCACCGGGGCCGCCAGGCCCGCCGCCGCCGGGTCCACCAGGTCCACCGGGTCCGCCTGGACCACCAGGTCCACCGGGTCCGCCTGGACCGTTGCCGCCGGGACCACCAGGGCGCGGACCGTTAGGTCCGCCGCCGCCAGGACGTCCCGTCCTCGGGCCGGTGGGGCCGCCCGGACCGCCAGGCCCGCCGGGCTTGGGACCGCCGGGAGGAGGCTTGGGCCCGCCGGGACCGCCGGGACCGCCCGGACCACCGGGCTTGGGCCCACCGGGACCGGGAGCGCCGGGAACCCCGGGAGCACCCGGGCCGCCGGGCTTGGGAACGCCGGGCCCGGGGGTGACCGGTCCGCCGGGGCGTCCGGGACCACCAGGTCCGCCGGGACCGCCCGGGCCGCCGGGAGCGGGAGTGCGAGGGGGCATGCCGGGTCCGCCGGGAGCCGCGCCGGGGCCGCCGGTTCTTCCGGGCCGCTGCGGCGGGCCCGGGGGGCGTCCCCCGGGAGGCGGCGGCGGCCCCTGCGGACCAGGCGGACGTGGAGGCGTGCTGACGGACATCCGCGCGTTCTCTTCCCCTCGTGAGTGCTGCGTACCCGGAAAGCCGGTCCCGGGATGCCTGACCCTAACCGGAGTTGGTAGAAACCCCACACCAGACGGTCCCCGTACGGCTATCCTGCGGAACCGTACCGCGACGGGGAGGACTGTAGGTCGAGAATGCCATCAACACCCACGACTAAGTCTCAGGTTCAGGCATACAAGTTCGTCCTGCGCCGGATGCAGTCCGCGCTGGTCCGCCGCGACGCGGTGATGTTGCACGACCCGATGCGCTCCCACGGGCGCGCGACCGCGGTCGGCGTGATCCTCGGTGTGCTGGGCGCCGTCGTCTTCGTGCTGTGGGGCCTGTTGAGCCCCGCGCCGTCGGTGCCGTCGTCGGACAACATCGTGATCGGCGAGCAGTCCGGCACTGTGTATGTCGTCACGGGGAATCCGGCGCGGCTGATCCCGACGTTCAACCTCGCGTCGGCGCGGCTGATCCTCATGGCGCAGAAGCAGCAGGGCGGACAGGGACAGCAGGGCGGCCAAGGCGGCCAGCAGCAGGCGGCCGAGGCGAAGAACCCGACTGTCGTCTCGGATGAACAGTTGAAGAACATGCCGCGCGAGAAGCTCACCGGCATCCCGGACGGCCCGCAGCTGCTCCCGTCGATGGACCAGCGGACTGCGCCCAATTGGGCGGTGTGCGACGAGGTCGTGCTCGACCCGTCGCTGCCGCAGCAGGACTCGGTCAACAAGACCAACACGGACGTGATCGCCGGCATCGACAAGCTCGGCACCGAGCTGCAGGAGAACCAGGCGCTGCTCGGCGACACGGGCAACGGCAAGACGTATCTCATCTACCGGCTGCCCGCGACGCAGAGCCACCCGAACGCGAACACCGTGCGCGCCGAGGTGCCGTCCGGCAGCAGCGACCCGGTGCGGGCCGCGCTGCATCTGCCGACGAAGTCGCGCAAGGTGTCGCAGGCCCTGCTCAACGCGATCCCCGAGGTCACCAAGCTGGTGCCGCCGCTGGTGGCCGGCGAGAACACGGCGCCGTCGAACAACTTCGACGGCCTGACCGTCGGCAGCGTCTTCTCGACCCAGCCCTCCGGCGGCGCGCTGGAGTTCTGGCTCATCGCCAAGAGCGGCATCCAGAAGGTGTCGCCCGCCGTCGCGGACATCGTGCGCACGGCCAAGAGCGGCGGTTCGGCCATTACGCCGACCCTGACTCTCGACAAGATCAACAACGTCAAGGTGCTGCAGAACGGCGACCCTGACTACGTGGACGTCGACACCTATCCGAAGGTCGTCCCGACCGTCCTCGACGCCGTTCCCACCCCGGTGGCGTGCCTCGGGTGGACGCTCAGCGCCGACCACACCCAGGCGCACACCTCGGTCTACGTCAACAAGCAGATTCCGGTCGAGAAGAACGCCGACGGCACTTCGAAGATCATCAGCGTCAGCAACACCGGCCCGAACGGCGTGCCGATCACCGGTTTCTACATGCCGACCGGGTACGGCGCGGTGGTGCAGTCGGCCACCGAATCCGAAAAGACCTTCGGCAAGGGCCCGATCCAGCTGATCTCCGACCGCGGCATCCGCTACGGCGTCCCGGACGCGGCGACCGCGGAGGAACTGGGGCTGAACAACCGGCTGCCCGCACCGGAGTCGATCATCGGGCTCCTGCCGACCGGTGCGTCGCTGAACGTGCAGAACGTCATGAAGCAGTTCGACTCGGTGCCGATCGATCCGAACGCGGGCTCGTACAAGCAGCAGGCGGCCGGACAGCAGCAACCTGCCGGGAACTGACGGCGGGTTCCGTCCGTCACACTCGGACATAGCCGGGTGAGCGGAGGGTTGAACGTGGCAGCGCCGGGAAGCAGTCCGGGAACAAGCGCCGTGCGGATCGACGGCGCGGTCGTCGGCGGCTACGCGGCGAAAGTCGCGCGGGCGGCCGACGAACTGGAGGCCGCCGCGGGCGAGGTGGGCGCGGGAGCGACCACCGCCGAAGCGTACGGCGAGGCGGCCGCGCGGCTGGGCGTGCCGGAGTCGTACGCACAGGCCTCGCAGGCGTTGCGCGGCCAGCTCACCGCCGGGGTGGCCGCACTGCGGTCGGTCACCGCGGCGCTGGAGCAGCTCACCACCGGCCACGCCGAGCGGGACGCCGACGCGGCCGAGCGGATCGAGCGCGCCGGGAGGATCTCGTGACGGAGCCGTCTTTGGCGTATGTGGCCGAGCTCGCCCGCGAGCTGGGCGTGACCGATCCGGTCGCCGCCTACTACCGGCCGCTCACCGGCCGTTGGGAGGAGCTGGACGCGGAGGCCGAGAGCCTGCGCGCCGCGGCCCGCACGGCGGCGAGGGTGTCCACGGACCTCGCGGAGGACCTCGGCCGGATCGACGCGTCGTGGTCCGGTCCCGACGCGGACGCGTTTGTCGCCTATCTGGGTGAAATCCGCGCCGCGAGCGAAGGCGCGGAGGACGCGCTCGACGCGCTCGCCGACTCGATCGACCAGCTCACCGAATCGCTGCGCAAGATCACCGGCGCGGCGGAGGAGGTGCTGGTCGACGCGGCTGATCTGCTGTCCGAATCGGCGATGCTGCCCAAGGGCGGCGCCTCCCGGGCGCGGTCGCAGATGCGGGAGACCGAGCAGTCGCTGAAGTCCTTGCACGAGGCCGCGGAGGACGTCCTGCGCGAGTTCGGCCGGTTGTGCTCCGGAGTGGACGCACCGGCCGGGAGCCCGTCGAGCATCGAACTGCGGCACCACTATCCGGCGCAGCAGTTCCGGCTGCACGACGCCGACGCACCCGCGGGAACCGGTCCGGCCGCTGCCGGGGAGTCCACTGTGGCCTCTTCGGCGTCCTCTTCGGACGATTCGGTGAGCCCGTCCGCCGCGGAGAATTCCCATCAGGGCAAGGAAACCGGTGCCGACCCGCGGCTGGAGCAAGGCCAGGCGGGCGTCCCGCCCGTTGAGCCGGTCGCCCCGGCCGCGCAGCCCGCGGCGGCGAACCAGGGCTCGGGCACGTCGATGATGCCGATGATGGGCTTCGCCGGAATGGGCGGCGGAGGCGGTGGCGGCGGCAGTTCGCAGCACAAGCCGCGGCAGCGCACGGCGGCGAAGACGTCCGAGATCTTCGGCGAGCCCGCGCAGGTGACGCCGCCGGTGATCGGCCAGGACCCGCCCGCGCGGCGGCCGGAGAAGGACGGGAAGCCGCCGAAACCCGGAAAGTGACCTGGGAGGCCGCCGCCGCGACATCAGCGGTGAGCGGCCTTTTGCGGGCCTGGAACCCGGTCCGCAAAAAAGGGCCGCTCCCCGCTGCGATCGCGGGAAGCGGCCCCTTTTCTGGCACCGGTGCAAGGTCAGCGACTTGAGCTGACAGGCCGAGCACCGAGGTGCAGGGGGCGCCTATTTCGTCGGGGGCGACGATCTGGCGCGGTTCCGCCGGATCGTGTGCATCACGAACAGCGTGATCAGCAGCGCCGCCACCCCGCCGCCGGTGCCGGCGAGCGCGACGATCATCGGGGTCGAGCTGATGCCGTCGGCAGGCGGCAGCTTGGCCTCCTGCACCACCGGCTTCGGCAGCGACAGGTTGCCGGTGTCGCCCGGCAGGTTCGCGGTGAGCGCGGCCACCGGGTCGATCACGCCGTAGCCGACGAAGTTGTCGCGCCCGCCAGGAGCGGCCGGGTGCTGCGCGGTCGCCTTGAGCCGCTTCACCACGTCGCGCGCCTTCATGTGCGGGAACATCGAGCGGACCAGCGCGGCGACGCCCGCCACGTACGGCGCGGCGAAGCTGGTGCCCTGGATCGGCGACGGGTTGCCGTTCGCGATGGTGAGGTTCGCGAGTCCGTTCGAATGCTCCGCCGGGTCGAGCGACACGATCTTGGTGCCCGGCGCGGCGACGCCGACCCACGGGCCGTGCACGCTGAACGGCGCGACGCCGCCGTCCTCCTGGATGGCCCCGACGGAGAGCACGTCGTCGGAGAACCACGGCGGGGTGACGATCGACTTCGGCTTGTTCGGGTCGGCCTGGTCGTTCTGCGGGCAGTTTTCCGAGACGTTGCCCGCGGCCGCGACGACCACGATGTCGTTGTCGGCCGCGTAACGCACCGCGGCCTGTACCTTGCGCTCGCCCTCCTGGATGTCGCCGGGCGCGGTGCCCGGACGGCAGTGGTCGACCGACATGTTGATCACGCCGGCGCGGTGAGTGTCGGCGATGCCGCGGATGATCTGCGCGAGCGTGTTCAGCGTGCCCGCGGTGCCTTGCTTCGCCAGATCCCGGCTGTCGCCCTTGTTGTCCTGCTGGGGCGCGGTGCCGCTGCCGCTGCCGGTGCCGCCGCCCGAGGACGGGGGCAACTGGCTGTTGCTGCTGCCGCCAGCCGGGGGCTGCTGGCTCTCACCGCCCGACGGCGGTGCGCCGGTCCCGCCGGACGGGGGAGCCGATGGCTGCTGCGGGCTGTCGTCCTTGGCGTAGTTCTCGCTCAGCTGGCGGTAGGACACGATGCGCGCGTCCGGGGCCACGCCGATGAAGCCGACCTGCGGATCCTTCGGGTTGCCCGCGATGATCCCGGCGACCTCGGTGCCGTGGCCGTCACAGTCCTGCATTCCCGGCTGCGCGCCGTTGTCCGGCGTGGCGACGTAGTCCCCGCCGCTCTCCACCCGGTCCTGGAACCACGGATGCGGCGTGACGCCGGTGTCGATCACCGCGACCTTCTGGTTGCCGCCGACGGATCCGGTCGCCGCGCGGACGATCTGCTGCGCCCGGTCCAGCTGCAGGTAGTCCTGGCCCCACGGGCGGAAGTTGATCTTGACGTCCTGTCCGAGACTGCGCTGGACGCATTCGTTTTTCTTCTTGTACGTGGTGTCCGGGTGGCCGCTGTCGGCGGGCGGCGCGTCGCCGGGACCCAGCGGCGGCGGGGTGGCCCAGGTGCCCGCGGGCGCGTCCGCCGTCTGCGCCGACGCCGGAGCGGCGGCGAACGGCGACATCAGCCCGAGCCCGGCGGCGAACAACGCCACCCCGGCCCGGCCGGGAACGCCGAGCCTGCGGGAGAAAGTACGTCGGGAGCCCATCGCGCGGCTCACTTGAGGTTGAGGTGGCGCAGCGTCGAGTAGAGGTCCATCACGCCGAGGGCGAGCGGCAGCACCACGGCGATGCAGATCGCCTCGATGATTTCCACGGTGCGCCGCAGCGGCGGCGAGAAGCGCTGGTCCGGGAAGATCACGCCGACCACGAGAGCGGCCGCGGCGATCAGGATCAGCGCGCCGAAGACGTACAGCAGCCGCTGCTCCGCGGTGGCGGAGAAGAACAGCCAGCCGAGCAGGATGCCCGCCCCGGCGACCATGCCGGTGGTGAGCAGCGCGATGGCCTGCGCGCCGTTGGCGTAGGCACGGGCGCGCAGCAGCAGGACCAGCGTGGCGACGACGCCGAGAATGATGCCGAAGACGTTCGGCGCGGTGGCCGCGAGGACCGCCGCGACGGCCGTCGTGGCCCCGCAGCCGATCATCAGGCCGGTCATGTAGTCGTGCGCGACCGCGGTGCGCTGCTCGATCGCCTGGTAGTCCGGGAAGCCGGAGTCTTCCTTCAGCTCCTCGGCGGTGCTCGGCACGTACGGCAGCGGCAGCTTGGCGAGCCAGATGGTGGCGCGCGGCAGGAAGGAGATGCAGCCCAGCGCGACGGCGACCGTGCCCGCCGCGACCGACGAGGTGTCGGCGCTCGTCACGAGCGTCGCGACGAGGAAGGCGAGCGCGCCGAACACGCCCGCGGTGGCGGTGGCGATGAACACCCGGATGCCCGCGCCGACCACGAGGATGCAGACCGCGGAGACGATCAGCACCAGCACCGCGCCGAGCAGCAGGTTCGCCCGCACCGACAGTCCGGGCACGATGTAGAACCCGCTCACGAACGCCAGCGGAAGGCCGCCCGCGGAGGCGATCAGCACGCCGGTGGCCTCGGCCTGGTAGGCCTTGGCGAGCGTGGCGCCGACCGCGACGCAGGCGATGGCGCCGAGGCCGCCCGCGATCGCCGGGCCGAGCGCGGAACCGCCGTAGAGGGAACCGCTGAAGAACAGGGCCAGCGCGGAGAAGAACAGGGCGAGCCCGCCCGCCGCGTGGCCGAACCGGCGCGCGGTTTCCTTGGTCCATGGACGGAAGGTGTCCGGATCGGACTCCGCGATCGCGTCGACCACGTCGTCGTACATCGGCGGCGGCGGGTTCTCGTTGCGCTTGCGCAGCTGCAGCAGCTCGCCGTCGACCACGCCGAGGGACGCGAGCGTCCGGCTCGGGTCGAGCGGGGCGTCGCCGAGCTTGGCCAGCGCCCATCCGCCGTGCCGGGCCCCGCCGTCCGGAGTGACCTCCTTGGCCATCTCCAGAAGCATGGGCAGCAGGTCGGCCACCGCCACGTCGGCCGGAAGCGCGACGTCGATGCGTGTCGTCGGTGCGACCACCGTGACCCTGCTGAATACCGTCGTGCCCGTTGCCACTAGATCCCCCGCTCTGAAGAGTCAGCTCCCGGGGGAACTTATACCGAACCTGGTGACAGGTTTCAGCGCGTCTCCGCAAATCATCGGCGAAAGTACCCGTCCAGGCCGGGTTGGGCCAGATCGACCAGCGGGTTCGTCCGCCTGGTCCGATAACTGTCGGTGGCGGTCCTTACACTCGGGCGCAGTCGGAGGACGGGTCCCGCCGGGGCCCGCGGAGGGGGTGCGAGGTGCCGATCCTGGAGTTGGCCGGATTTCCGGGGCGACGTTCGATAGGTTGTCCCGCGCACCCGGGTGCAGGCGTCGAGCAGGAATAGAGGGGTCCTTCGAGATGAGCACGCTGCAGTTCAAGAAGTCGCCGCGGCTGGCCGCGCCGCGCCCGCCCGGCGGCGAGGTGCATCTCGAGCCGCCGCCCGAGGTGCCCCGCACGATCCCGGGCAACATCGTCGCCAAGGCGATTCCGGGCGTGATGATCTTCGCGTCGCTCGGGATGATGGTTTTCATGTTCACCATGGGCGGGAAAAACCCGACCACGATCATGATGAGCGGCATGATGCTGATGGGCACCGTCGGCATGCTCGCCGGAGGCGGCGGCAAGGGCGGTGGCCAGAAGAAGGCCGAGATGGACGAGGACCGCAAGGACTACCTGCGGTATCTCGGCCAGATGCGCGACCGTGCCCGGGAGGCGATGGTCGACCAGCGCGCCGCGCTCGAATGGGTGCACCCGGATCCGCAGTCGCTGTGGTCGCTCGCGGCCAGCCGCCGGATGTGGGAGCGCAGGCAGAACGACCAGGACTTCCTGCACCTGCGCGTCGGCCGGAGCTCGCACCGTCTCGCCACCCGGCTGGTCCCGCCCCAGACCGGCCCGGTGGACGAACTGGAGCCGATCGCCACGCTCGCGCTGCGCCGGTTCGTGCGCGCGCACTCGATCGTGCCGGACCTGCCCACCCAGATCACCCTCCGCGGGTTCGCGGCGGTCAGCATGCAGGGCGAGCGCCACCGCACCCGGGCGCTGACCCGCGCGATGCTGGCCCAGCTGGTGGCTTTCCACAGCCCGGACGACGTGATGATCGCGGTCGCGACCGCGGGCCGGGCGAAGGAGGAGTGGGAGTGGGCCAAGTGGCTCCCGCACACCCAGCACCCCACGCTGTCGGACGGCATCGGCCAGCTGCGCATGATGGCGGGCTCGCTCAAGCAGATCGAGGACTGGCTGGACGAGGAGCTGCGCGACCGGCAGCGGTTCTCCCGGAACGCGACGCCCGCGCCGGACCAGCCGCACGTCGTGATCATCATCGACGACGCCGAGGTCACCCGCGAGGAGCAGATCATCCTCGAGGAGGGCCTGGTCGGGGTCACCCTGGTCGACCTTTCCGATTCGATCGGCAACCTCGCCGCGCGGCGCGGCCTGCGGCTCGTGGTCGAAGAGGAGCGGCTCGGCGCGCGCAGCGCCGGCGGGGTCGAGTGGTTCGGCCGTCCGGACTCGCTGTCGGTCGTGGAGGTCGAGGCGCTGGCCCGGCTCATCGCGCCGTACCGCGTCGGCGGGGGCGGCGGAGCTGACGTCAGCGAGGAAGAGCCGCTGCTGTCCAACCCGTCGCTGCTGGAACTGCTCGGCATCCCCGGCGACCCGATGACGTTCGACGTCCAGCAGGCGTGGCGGCCCCGGCCGATCCGCGACCGCTACCGCGTCCCGTTCGGCGTCGGCGAGTACGGCCAGCCGGTGGAACTGGACATCAAGGAAGCCGCGGCGGAGGGCATGGGCCCGCACGGCCTGTGCATCGGCGCGACCGGTTCCGGCAAGTCGGAGTTCCTCCGCACGCTGGTGCTGGGCATGCTGGCCACGCACTCGTCGAGCACGCTGAACTTCGTCCTCGTCGACTTCAAGGGTGGTGCGACGTTCCTGGGCCTGGACAAGGCCCCGCACGTGTCCGCGGTCATCACCAACCTCGCGGACGAGGTCACGCTGGTCGACCGCATGAAGGACGCGCTGGCCGGCGAGATGAACCGCCGCCAGGAAGCGCTGAAAAACGGCGGTAACTTCAAGAACGTCTGGGAGTACGAGAAGGCCCGCGAGAACGGCGCCGACCTCGACCCGCTGCCCGCGCTGTTCATCGTCTGTGACGAGTTCTCCGAACTGCTGGCGGCGAAGCCGGACTTCATCGACCTGTTCGTCGCCATCGGCCGGCTGGGCCGGTCGCTGCAGATGCACATGCTTCTCGCGTCGCAGCGGCTGGAAGAGGGCAAGCTGCGCGGTCTCGACTCCCACCTGTCGTACCGGATCGGCCTGAAGACGTTCTCCGCGGCGGAATCCCGCGCGGCGATCGGCGTGCCGGACGCGTTCGAACTGCCGTCGGTCCCCGGTGGCGGTTACCTGAAGTACGACACCTCGACCCTGGTGCGGTTCAAGGCCTCCTACGTTTCGGGCCCGTACCGGCCCGCGGGCATCAAGGCGGCCGGTCCGGCCGCCACGGTGGTGCGTGCGGACAAGCGGCCGCAGCTGTTCGTGCCGGACTTCGTGGAACTGCCGAAGGAACCCGAGCCGGAACCGGTCGTCGAGGAAGAGGCTCCGAAACAGCAGGAGTCCGAAGAAGCTGTCGAGCCCAGCGAGTTGGACGTCATCGTCGGCCGCCTGGTCGGGCAGGGCCCGCCGGCGCACGAGGTGTGGCTGCCGCCGTTGAACGAGCCGAACTCGCTCGACACGATGCTGCCGAACCTCAACCCCACCGACGACCGCGGTCTGTCCCCGGTCGGGTTCTTCGGCAACGGCAGGCTGCAGGTGCCGATGGGCATCGTCGACCGGCCGTACGAGCAGCGGCGCGACCTGCTGTGGGCGGACTTCTCCGGTGCGCAGGGCCACGGTGTCATCGCGGGCGGCCCGCAGTCGGGCAAGTCGACGATGCTCCGGACGCTGATCATGTCGATGGCGCTCACCCACACCCCCGAGGAAGCGCAGTTCTACTGCCTCGACCTCGGTGGCGGTACCCTCGCCGGTCTCGCGGACCTTCCGCACGTCGGCGGGGTCGCGGTGGCGCGGCGCGAGCCGGACAAGGCGCGCCGGATCGTGGCCGAGCTGACCACGCTGCTGACCGAGCGCGAAGGCCGGTTCGGCGCGCTGGGCGTCGACTCGATGACGGAGTTCCGCAACCGGAAGCGCCGCGGCGAGATCACGCCGGAGCAGGACGCGTTCGGCGACGCGTTCCTGATCGTGGACAACTGGCGGGCGCTGCGCGACGACTTCGAGGAGCTGGAGACGTCGATCACGCGGCTGGCCACGCAGGGTCTGGCCTACGGCGTGCACGTGATCATCTCGGCGAACCGGTGGGCCGACCTGCGGCCCGCGATCAAGGACATGCTCGGCACGCGGTTCGAGCTGCGCCTCGGTGACCCGACGGAGTCCGAAATGGACCGCCGGATCGCGGTCAACGTCCCGGCAGGCCGGCCGGGACGCGGCCTCACCCGGGACAAGCTGCACCTGCTCACCGGTCTGCCGCGGATCGACGGGTCGAGCGATCCGGAGACGGTCGCGGCGGGCGTCGCGGACGCGGTCGCGAAGATCCGCGGCGCGTGGCGCGGCCGGGTGGCTCCGCAGGTGCGCCTGCTGCCGGAGATGATCACCTACGAAGAGGTCCTGCGGATCGACCAGAAGCGGGACACGAAGCTCGTCCCGATCGGCGTCAACGAGGAAGACCTGCAGCCGATCTACCTGGACTTCGACGCGGACCCGCACTTCTTCGCGTTCGCCGACGGCGAGTCCGGCAAGACGAACCTGCTGCGGCAGATCGCGCGCGGCATCACCGAGCGCTACACGCCGCAGGAGGCCGTGATCCTGCTGGTCGACTACCGGCGCACGATGCTCGGGTTCCTGGAGGGCGATTCGCTGCTCGGCTACGCCGTGTCGTCGGCGCAGCTGGACAGCATGGTCCAGGACGTGCACGGGTCGATGACGCGGCGGCTGCCGGGTCCGGACGTCACCCAGGAACAGCTGAAGACCCGGTCCTGGTGGACCGGTCCGGAGCTGTTCGTCCTCGTCGACGACTACGACCTGGTGGCGACGCAGTCCACCAACCCGCTCAAGCCGCTGTCGGAGTTCCTCGCCCAGGCGAAGGACGTCGGCCTGCACTTGATCGTGGTCCGGCGCACCGGTGGTGCGTCGCGGGCGGCGTACGACCCGGTCATCGGCAAGCTCAAGGAGCTCGCGGCCACCGGCATGGTGATGAACGGTTCCCGCGACGAGGGCAACCTGATCGGCAACATCCGGCCGAGCGCCATGCCTCCGGGCCGGGGCAACATGCTGAGCCGCAAGAACGGGAAGCAGCTCGTGCAGGTGTCGTGGATCCAGCCCGACTGACCGACCGGGGAGCCGTCGCGGCTGACGGAAGGGGTGCCCGGTGACGGTGCGGGTCGCGGTCGACTTCGGGACCTCGAGCACCTGCGTCGTCTTGTCGGTCAACGGCCGCGAGCCGCAGGTCGTGGTGATCGACGGGCAGCCGCTGATGTCGTCGGCGGTGTACGCGGCGTCCGACGGCACCCTGTTCGTCGGCCAGGAGGCCGAGCGGCAGGCTGCCGTCGACCCGTCGCGGTACGAGCCGAATCCGAAGCGGCGGATCGACGAGGGCGATCTGCTGCTCGGCGATTCGGTGCTGCGGGTCATCGACGTCGTGCACGCCGTGCTGGACCGGGCGGTCGCCGAGGCGCGGCGCGTCGCGGGCGACGTCGAGGTGGATCTGCTGGTGCTCACCCACCCGGCGGACTGGGGCGCGATCCGCACCCGGCTGCTGCGCCAGGCCGCGGGCAGGCTGGCGCGCGAGGTGGCGCTGGTGCCGGAACCGGTGGCCGCGGCGGTGTACCACGCGGCCACCTTCGCCCCGGAGGTCTCGCCGGGCGGTCGGACGGTCGAGTTCTCCGGCCGTCCTGGCGACGCACTGGCGGTGCTCGATCTCGGCGGCGGCACGGTAGACGTCAGCGTCGTCCAGCGGTCGCCGGAGGCCGCGCGCGCGGCCCGAGTGCCGGGTGCGCCGCCGCAGCGGGGCGGGTTCCAGGTGCTGGCCACGCGAGGAGATCCGAGCTTCGGCGGGGCCGACATCGACCAGGCGTTGCTGGAGCACGTCGGGTCGCTGGTGTCCGGCACCGATCCGCAGGCGTGGCAGCAACTCGTCGAGGGCCGCGAGCTGGCTGAGCGCCGGCGGCGCCGGGTGCTGCGCCAGGACGTCCGCGGCGCGAAGGAAACGCTGTCGCGGCACACGTACACCGATGTGCCGTTGCCGCCGCCGTTCGCGGACGCGCACGTGACGCGGGTGGACCTGGAACGGCTGATCGGGGCTCCGCTCGGCCGGGTGGTCGAGCTGACCAGTGCCGCGATCGCGGATTCCGGCCTGCGTCCGAAGCAGCTCGCGGCGATCTTCCTCGTCGGCGGTTCGAGCCGGATCCCGATGATCTCCCGGCTCGTGCACGAGCGCACCGGCGTAGTGCCGACGAGCCTGGACCAGCCGGAGACGGTCGTGGCCCGCGGCGCGCTCCGTGCGGTGCTGCTGGAACCGGACCGCACCGGCGTGCTGCCCGGTTCGTCGATCCCGGGACAATCCGAGCACCGCACCGAGATCGTCCGCGGGGACGCGCCGATCCGCCGCGGTCCGCCTCCGGCGCCGAATGCGCCGAATTTGCCGAACGCACTGAACGCGCCGCCGCGGAACGCTCCGGCGCAGCCATTGCCGCCGCGCGGGTTCTCGTCCGCCGATCCGGCCAGGGGACCGCAGAGCGCGCCGTTCGGCGTCGCGGCGCCCGCCGGTCCGAGTCCATTGCAGACCGGACCGGGCAAGAACTCCTTGGGGCAGAACGGTTCCGGGAACGGGGCGTTCGCCGTTCCCAGCGCGGACGCGCCGGGCGACTCCGGCGGGAAGGCGAAGAAACGCCGTCGGCTGTGGTTGATCACCGCGGCGGTGGCGGTCGTGGCGCTGATCGCGGGCGGAGTCGGGTACTTCGTCAGCAGCGGGGACAGCTCGGAACAAGGCCGTTCGTTCTCCCAATACGACTTCAGCCTCGTCGCGCCGAGCGACTGGGTCCAGACCACCGACGAGGTCGCCGACCGGCAGGTCATCCTGCATCCGCAGGACGCCGACAAAGGCAACGATCTCGTGCTCGCGCAGGAGTTCGTGATGGACTACGACGCGACGGCCGACCGGCAGAAACTCGTCGACGCTTTGCGGTCCGGGGTCAGCGGAAACGCGAACTACACTGCGTTCAGCCCCGATCTGACTTACGGTGGCCGGAACGTGATCGGCTACGTCGAGAGCAAACCGGAACGGATTACCGTCCGCTGGTATGTGCTCGTGCAGGGGCGGATCCGCGTGCACGTCGGCTGCCAGTACCAATCACCCGCGGTGCAGCAGCGCGTCGACGCCGCGTGCGAGCAAGTGGTGCGCACGCTGAAGATCACCAGCTGAAGGAGCGAGCGCCTGTGCCGTCCGAACCGGAATCCGCGCCGGCGGCCTTCACCCGAGCGGGACAGGACGCCGTCACCTTCTCGCGCCGCGTCGCGGGCACCGCGCTCGCGCGCAGCGAACGGCATCGCAGCGAAAACCGGGAATTGCTGAAGGAGTTCGGCAGGCGGCGGCTTTCCGGCGCCGCGGAACCCGCGCCGTCCGCGTTGCGCGGGGCCGCCCGGCGGTTCCGCGCGGCCCGCGGATTGCCGATGCCCGCCGAGCCCGTGGCGCCCGAGCCGGTTCCCGTTCGTCCCGAGATTTCGCCCGAACAGACACGGACGGGTGAAGAGGACGAGGACTTTTCGCAGTCGCGAATCATGAGCCGGGGCTCCTGAAAATTCCCGGGAACCGGCTGTGCGTGTGCTAACCACGCTGGTGGACAAGGTTTTTTCGTGGTCATCGGTAAGCCGTTAACCCGGCCGTTGCCGGGCGGTTCCCCGATGGCGCGTTCACGCAAGCAACTACTTGCGAAGAAGTCGCGACAAGTGTGAACCGAACTGGCAATGTCTTCGTCGTAGGTGCAGTGCCGGAAACACCAGCCGGCGCGCACAACCACTGACGAAGGGGGTAGCTCCCATGGCTGCTGGCGGTTTCACTGGGGATCCGAAGGAATTCACCGCGGCGGAAGGGCGCGTCGTCGACGCGACCAGCCGGATGAACAAGAACCTGAGCGACCTGCGCTCCAACATCGAAGCGACCCGCGCGGGCTGGGAAGGCGACGCCCAGCGTGCCTTCGACAACGTCATGCGCCGCTTTGACGACTGCGGTCGCGGCCTGAACGACGCGCTGCACCGCATTGGTGAGCTGCTCCAGGAAGCGGGATCCACCTACGCCAAGAGCGAGGCGGCTCAGCACGAGCACATCAACTCGCTCAACAAGGGCTTCGGCGTTCTCGGCTGATCCAGTTCTTTTCCGTACCAGATTCGCCTTCATCTTTCATTCTTTCTTCTGACGGGAGTTCGACATGCCTGACGGCCGCATTGTTGTTGATCCGGGTACCATCCACCGCGCCGCTGAGGACTGCACCGCCACCGGCGGCGAGCTGAAGACCCTCTTCGACAACCTGAAGAGCGACCTCAACCCGCTGACCCACAGCTGGACCGGTGAAGCGAAGGACCAGTACATCCAGGCGCAGAACGAGTGGGACCAGAAGTTCGACGAGTTCACCCAGCTTCTGGCGCAGATCGCCGCCGTGCTGCCGCAGATCGCGGACGGCTACCAGGCGACGGACCGCTCGGTGCAGAACCTGTTCTGAGCCAAGCTCCGAAACCACGGCGGGCCAGGCACCTTCGGGTGCCGGCCCGCCGTTTTCGTTTTCTGGAGAGGCTTTTCGGGGGGAGCGCGGGGCACCGACGGAATATTCTGGCTAGCCGGTAAGCGCGCGAACGGCCGCCGTCCCCGCTGAAACTCCGGTGATCAGTGCGGTGCGCCGACAGAATATTCCGGCTTGTCGTTGAGCACCCGCACGGTCACCTTCTTCGGCTGGCCGCCGACCTGCACGGTGCAGTCGAAGGTGGTGCCGTTGTCGATCGTCTGTCCCGACGGGCACGCGACGTTTTTCACGTCCGGCTCGCCGTAGTTCTCGTTGAGAACCCGGGAAACGCCCTCCTGCAACGACTTCTGGTCGAGCGTGTCCCCGGCGAACACTCCGGTCGCCCACGAGATCCCGGCCGCGGCAGCCAGCACCACCACGACAGCCCCGGCGATCAGGAACGGTTTCTTCGACCGCGGTTTCCCTGGCTTGGCTGAGGAAAACGCGCCAAGACCGCCGTACTCGGACGGCTGGAACCCACCGCCGTAAGGGTTTCCCGGCTGTACTGGGGTCGGCTGACTGGGCGCCTGGCCGGGGCCGCCGTACGGCGCGGGCGTCGGCTGGCTCTGCGGCTGACCGTAGGGCTGGGCCGGGTAACCCTGCTGCGGATACTGCGCCGGTGGATGCTGAGCCCGCGGAAACTGTTGCTGCGCCGGAGGTTGCGCCCACTGGCCGCCCTGCCAGCCGGAGCTGTCCGCTTCGGACGGGTAGCCCGGCTGCTGCTGCGGCGTGTTCGTCCCCGGCTGCCACCACTGCGGCTGCCCTTGCGGGTGCTGGTCGGGAGGCTGGGTCATCGGTGCTCACCTCGGAGGTCGGTCGGCGCGGGGGTCGGCGCAACGGCGCGCATCAGCGCCCCTGCAGTTCGCCGAGCCTGCGGTAGAAGTCCTGTTTGGCCGCGTCGTCCGCGAGGACGGTGACCTGCGAGGCGTCCGGCACCGTCGGCAGGTCCGAGGAGGTGGCCTCTCCGGTGAACTTGAACTCGTAGCGCAGTTCGACCTTGTGCCCGTCGCCCTCGAACTTGGCTCCCATGGTGAACGCGGCGAGCGAACCGTCCGGCTTGAGCGTGATCGTGCTCGGCACGACGGCCTTGCGCAGTTCCGGCCCGACCTGGTTGAGCACCTTGTCCGGGAGCAGTTCGACGCGCCGGTCGAGGAAGATCGGGAACGGCACGTTCACGGTCAGCTGCTCGGTGCCGTCCGCGGAGCTCTTCGCGCCGCGCAGCGCTTTCTTGTCCGCCTTGTACGCGCTGTCGACCGCGTCGCCCATCTTGCACGCGATCTGCACCCCGCCCCACGCGCACGGCTGGACGAGCCCGGCCTCCGGCTTGGGCATCGAGACCCACGGCGTCGGCGCGAGCGTTTTGTAGGCCGGGCCGAGGTAGAGGTACTCGACGGCGCCGTCGGCCGGGGTGAACGAGTCGAGGAACTCGTTGGGGTTCTTCTGCGACCGGTTGTGCACGATGCGGCTTTCCGGGCTGCCGGTGCGCGCGGAGGTGACGATGTTGTGCAGGTACTTGTCGTCGAACTTGAAGTACCGGTCAGCGGAGTTGGTCACATTGCGCGGCTCGACGATCGTGTCCGCGAGCTTCGACATGGCCTTCTCGAACTTCGCGCCGACGTACGCGGCGGCCTGGTCGCCGTCGGGCAGCGCGGTTCCGGCGCGGGCCTGCCCGCAGGCCGTCGCGAGTGCCAGCACAGCGACGGCGGCGCACACCGTCCGTGCGGGTCGGGTCGTCCTCGCTCGTGTCTTCAACTGCTGTCCCCAGATGCTCGTCGTGCTCGCGCGGCCGCGCGTCGGAATCGTCTCATCCTGCTACGACCCGCGCGGCGGCGTGGTGGTTCCGGGAACCGGTCGGGTACGCTGTGACCGGCCGACGAGGCGTCTTCGCACCCCCGCTGCACAACAGGCGGGACCACAGGGGTATCTTCATATGTCGTTGTGCGTTGCGGCGCGTCAGCGCTCGGCCCGCACATTACCCACACGCAATGACGACGAGGTAGACCCTTGCCCACGTACAGCCCCAAGCCCGGCGACGTCACTCGTGCCTGGCACGTGATCGACGCCGAGGATGTCGTGCTCGGACGGCTCGCGACCGAGGTCGCCACGCTGCTGCGCGGCAAGCACAAGCCGACCTACGCCCCGCACGTGGACACCGGTGACTTCGTCATCATCGTCAACGCCGAGAAGGTCGCTCTCACCGGTAACAAGCGCGAGCAGAAGTTCGCGTACCGGCACAGCGGTTACCCCGGCGGTCTGCGGAAGCGCTCCTTCGGCGAGCTGCTCGACACCAAGCCCGAGCACCTCGTGGAGAAGGTGGTCAAGGGCATGCTGCCGAAGAACAAGCTCGGCCGCGCCATGGCCAAGAAGCTGAAGGTGTACGCCGGCCCGCAGCACCCGCACGCCGCGCAGCAGCCGCAGGCGCGCGAGATCACCAAGATCGCGCAGGTCGCGCAGTGAGTGAGGAACAGTTGACCAGCACCGAGACCGAGGTCGTCGCTTCGACCGAGACCCCCGCCGAGGCCGTGGCGACCAGCGAGTCCGCCGCCGCCCCGCGCCCGTCGCGTGCCGCCGGTGGCAACGCGCAGACGGTCGGCCGCCGCAAGGAGGCCGTGGTCCGCGTCCGCGTCGTGCCGGGTACCGGTGAGTTCAAGCTCAACGGCAAGTCGCTCGAGCAGTACTTCCCGAACAAGGTGCACCAGCAGCTCATCCGCGAGCCGCTGGTGACCGTCGAGAAGCCGGACTCCTTCGACATCTTCGCCAACCTCAAGGGCGGCGGGATCTCGGGCCAGGCGGGCGCGCTGCGTCTCGCCATCGCCCGTGCGCTGGTCGAGGTCGACGCCGACGACCGCCCGGCCCTCAAGAAGGCCGGCTTCCTGACCCGTGATGCGCGCGCCACGGAGCGGAAGAAGTACGGCCTCAAGAAGGCCCGCAAGGCTCCGCAGTACTCCAAGCGCTGATTTCCGCGCCTGGCGCAACCCTGGAAGCGCCCATCCGTCCATCGGATGGGCGCTTCCGGCGTTTTCCGGGCCTGATGATGCGTTCTTCGCCACTGGCACGACTGTCTTGGGGTAGGGCAGGGGATCACCCCCGCCGGGCCCGGCGCTAGGTTTGTCGAGGCCGGGCGCGCCCCGAGGCTGGTGAATCAAGACAAGGAGGTCGAGATGGCTCGACTGTTCGGCACCGACGGGGTACGCGGTCTGGCCAATGCCGACCTGTCCCCGGAGCTGGCCCTGTCGGTCGCGGCGAGCGCCGCCCGGGTGCTGGCGGCCCATGACCGTTCGCACCGTCCGGTGGCCGTGGTCGGCCGTGACCCGCGTGCCAGCGGCGAGATGCTGGAGGCCGCCGTCGTGGCGGGCCTCGCGTCGGCCGGTGCGGACGTCCTGCGGCTCGGCGTCCTCCCGACGCCCGCCGTCGCGTACCTCGTCGGTGCGCTGGAGGCGGACCTCGGCGTGATGATCTCCGCCTCGCACAACCCCATGCCGGACAACGGCATCAAGCTCTTCGCCGCGGGCGGGCACAAACTGCCGGACAGCATCGAGGACGAGATCGAATCCGGCCTCGACGCGACCGGCGTCACCCGCCCGACCGGCGACGGCGTCGGCCGCGTCACCGACGTCCCCGACGCGCTCGACAAGTACATCGAGCACCTGGTCGCCGCGACGCCGCATCCGCTGACCGGCCTGAAGGTCGTGGTGGACTGCGCGAACGGCGCGTCGTCCGCGGCCGCGCCGGAGGCGTACCGCCGGGCCGGCGCCGAGGTCGTGGCCCTGCACGCGGAGCCGGACGGCATCAACATCAACGACAGCTGTGGCTCGAACCACCCCGACCTGCTGCGCGCGGCAGTCGTCGAACACGGTGCCGACCTCGGCATCGGCCACGACGGAGACGCCGACCGCTGTGTCGCTGTCGATGCCGCTGGCGAACTGGTGGACGGCGACCAGATCATGGCCGTCCTGGCGCTGGCGCTGGCCGAAGAAGGCGCGCTGGTGAAGGACACCCTGGTCGCGACCGTGATGAGCAACCTCGGCCTGCACCTGGCGATGAAGGCCCACGGCATCACGGTCGTCACGACCGCGGTGGGCGACCGCTACGTGCTGGAGGAGTTGCGCGCCTCGGGCCTGGCCCTGGGCGGCGAACAGTCCGGCCACGTGGTGCTCCCCGCCCACGCCACGACCGGCGACGGCCTGCTGACCGCGATGCGGCTGATGGCCCGGATGGCCGCCACCGGCAAACCGCTGGCCGAACTGGCCGCGGTGATGAACCGGCTGCCACAGGTCCTGGTCAACGTCCCGGTCGCGGACAAAGCGGCGGTAGCGGGCTCGGCCGAGGTCCGCGACGCGGTCGGCGAGGTCGAAGCCGAACTCGGCGAGGAAGGCCGCGTCCTGCTGCGCCCGTCGGGGACCGAGCAACTGGTGCGGGTGATGGTCGAAGCCCCGGCCCATTCCACCGCCCAGGCGGCGGCGGACCGGCTGGCTGGGGTCGTGTCGGCGGTCTCCTGACCGAACTGCCCGAATCGCTGCGCCCCTCGTCACTCTCCGGGTACATTCCGTAGACGAGTGTCCGGCACCGTCGACGGCTTCCGTGCGTCCAACGTCCGGAAGCACTCGGCAGTCGAGGAGGGGCGAGCGTGGGGAACCGACAGAACGTCGATCCGCAGATGCTGGAAACGGCGGGCGGATTTGTCCGGGACGCGGCGAAGGACCGGCTGCAGACGACGCTGCCCGCGTTGAAGCAGCTGCAGATCACCGAGGCGGACTTCGGGCGCAAGCACCACGGCTCGTTCCAGCTGTACAAGACCGGCATCGAAGCGGTCGGCAAATGCGTCGACAGCTACGTGAAGGCGTCTGAGGACTTCGGGAACAACCTCGGGTCGGCGAGCAAGAAGTACACCGCCAACGAGGCGAGCAGCTCGGACTCCATCACGAAGAGCGGCAAGCGCTGATGGCCGAGCGCAACGGGGATATCCCGACTTTCCAAGAGTTCCAGCAGTTGATGAACGACCCCAGTGTCGACAGCAACACCAAACGGGGTCTGGCGCTTCGCTATTTCGACTACGTCGAGGACGAAGACGACGACGGCGAAGCGCAGAGCTACGGCTTCCAGAGCGACGAAGACCGCAACCACTGGCGCGACTACTACAAGGACAAGCTGTCCATCTCCGAAGGGGACATGGACTGGGAGTGGTCGAGCGGTGGCGACGTCCGCGATTGGTACGGCAAGGCGAAAGAGCAAGCCGACAAAGGCGCGAAGGCGGCGCAGGACAAACAGCAGCAGGCAGTCGACGGCGACAAGCAAAAGCTGAAAGACCAGGGTGCCAAGAACACTGACACCGACCCGGGCGTCGCGAACTCGAACGAGATCCTCGACCTCGGTGTCTCGGGTTTGCAGCCGTTCCGGAACCTGCTGCCGCTCTACAATCGTGCCCGCGGCCTTGTCGCGCAGAACCTTCCCGAGCACCCGTTCCAGCCGCATGTCGGAGACCCGTTCGACGAGCAGCGGGACATCCCGTTCGACAAGTTCAAGGCGGCTGCCAAGGAACTGACGGACGTCAACGCGTCCATTGTGGACGCCGCGGCGGACCAGGACAACCGGATGGCGACCGTGTTCGCCAACTGGTCGGGCAACGCGCGGGATTCGGCTCAGCAGTCCTGGAAAGGGATCACCGACGGCACCAAGGCCGTTGAGCAGACCCTGAAGGACGGGGCGGGCCTGATCGACCGCAGCATCGCCTCGATCGCGAAGCTGATCCGGGCGAAATGCCAGTGGCTGCAGGACTACTACATCACCGAGTACCCCAACAAGGGCGACTTCTCGCCCGGCGACATCGACCGGTTGATCCGAGTCGCCGAAATGGGGCGCAACGCGAGCGACGACGACTTCAAGCATTTCGTTCGGTTCATGCCGGAGGACCTGAAGAACACCGTCAACAGCGACAATTGCGACCTCGGTGACGACACCAAGGACGCCGGGCAGGAGTGGGCCAAGAAGTGGCTCGCCGGGTTCTGCGGGTTCATGGACAAGCACGTCACGAACTGGCAACAGGTCTGCGAGCACACGCGCACGAGCGTCGACCAGGTGTGGAACGAGCTGGGCGCTTCGCTGGGCAAGGCCCGCGAGGACCTCTTCACCACGTCGTCGAAGCCCGCTGACGAGGGCGGCGGGAAGCAGTCGGACGGGGGCGGCCAGCAGACCACGCCGTCGTCCTCCGGCGGCGGCAAGGACTCGGGAATGCCGAGCACTGGCGGTTCCGGACCGACCCCGGCCGCCGCGCAGACGCCCAAGATGCCGGAGACGCCGCAGACTCAGCCGCAGTCGGCCGAGGGACTGAACCCGGTCACTCACCAGCCGCTCGAGGTCGATCCGAAGACGGGCCAGCCGTATCCGATCGACCCGAAGACGGGCGCGGCGCTCAAGCCCGAAGAGCCCGAGACGATGACCGTCGAGCACGACGGCCACAAGATCTCCATGTCCGAACCCGGCAAGGACGGGCACATGGGGATCAGCGTCGACGACGGCACGGGCAAGCAGAAGACCTATGACCTCGACTTCGGCGACCCGGCGAAGCCGGATGCGACGCAGCCGCCGGGGACTCCCGTGGCCGGGCAGCAGCATCCGGACCCGGCGAGCGGCTTCGGACCGCAAGGCCACGACGGTGCGCAAGGCCACGACGGTGCGCAAGGGACCGGACAGGGCCACGACGGAACCCCTGGCCAGGACGCTGCGAAGAACCAGGACGGCGCGCAGGGCGCCGGGCAGAAGTACCAACCAGGTCCGGACGGCAAGATCCACATCCAGGACGGCAAGCTGTCGATCGTGGCCGAGCGGCCGTCCGGGGCCGACGGTCCGACGGTCGTGACGATCGACGACGGCTCGGGCCATCCGACGAAGTACACCCTCGGTGACGACGGTGCGCTGAACCCCAGCGGTCACAGCGCCGGCGGTGGAGCCGCGGTCGGCGGGCAGGCCACGCCGGGCGGGCCGACGCCTCCCGGAACGCCGGTGCCGGACGCAGCGACCGCAGCGGGCCAGCCGGTTGCCGCTGCCGCTCACCAGGCCGTTCCGGACCAGGTCGTCGCGCAGGGCCACCAGGTCGTTCCCGAGCAGTCCGCTGCGCAGAGCCATCAGGCTGTTCCTGACCAGCCAGGCGCGCAGGAACACCGGATCGTCCCTGGCCAGCCGCCCTCGCACGAGCTGCCCGTGACTCACGAGCCGGCGAGCGAACCCGCCGCGGCGGCGTCGGGACCGGACGAGTCGACCACTGCCCAATCGGTGCTCGACCCGTTCTCGTCAGATCCCGGGATCGGCACGGTTCCGCACGACGGTCTCGGCGACACCGGCGATCCGATGGCCGCTTCAGCAGGCGACGCCCCGCCGACCGACACCTCGCAGCTCGGCACCGCGCCGGTGCACCACGAGGCGAGCGGTTCCGGCACCCCGGCCATGATGGGCGGCGGCATGATGGGCGGGCTCGGCAACGCGCCGGGCGGCGGACAGGAGCAGGAACGTTCGTCGAGCGCGTACCGGGTCGACGGCGGTCTTTTCGGCTCGCAGTCCAACTCGAACCGGATCAGCGGTTCGCTGCTCGACGACGATCAGCCTGGCCGTTAGGACGGGGGAGGACGCGGTGAGCAGCGAAGACCTGGGAGCGGGATTCCGCCACAAGATGGCCCAGATCGAACGCGAGGCGGAGGAACGGCTCGCGTTGATCGGCAGCCGGGTCCGGAAGGACCTCAAGGAAAGCAAAGAGGCCAGCGACAAGCAGCTGCGCACGGTCGGCCAGGTGATCGTCCGCGTGCAGGAGAACGCCCGCCGTGCGGCGAAAGCCGGCGGCTGGGTGATGGAGTCGACCGTCGGCGACAAGTCCAAGGGCGAGGTCAGCTTCGGTTTCGAGGACGACGAAGCGGAGAAGGAACGTCGCGCTGATTACGGGCCGTCCGAGCCTGCTCCGCAGCGACCGAGCACGCCTCCGCCGACGCCCGCTCCGGCACCGCCTGCGCCTCCGTCGGGACGGCACCGTCGTGGCGTGCACCACGACGAGGACGACTTCACGAACACTGACTGGCTGGCTACCTGATCAGGCAGCCGGTTCCTCGTCCTCCGGAACCTCGATCGGCGCGCGCTTCACATCGGCGTCCAGCAGCGGCAGGTACTTGTCCGTACCCGTCAAATGCGTGAGAAAGAACGCAGTGAACAGCGCCTTCGTCAACTGTTGAGTCGCCCGCTGCGGCTTGCCCTGCAACAGCAGTTGGCTCCAGTGCCGACCCTCGGTGACCGCCAGGTGGGACGACTTCGCCAGCGTCCGCAGCTGCACCGGACCGGCCCACGCCTGCGCGATCGCGTCTGCGTGGCCGACCGCCGGAGCGACCAGGTCGCCGTCCACGGCCAGGTGCAGGCCGGGGGCGCTGATGACCTTCGCGGCTTCCGTCGCGGGCGGGAAGGTCTGTGCCGCGGCCACTGTCGCCACTGCCCGGGCCTTCGGGCGGGCGTCGTCGCCTGCTCCGGCGGACTGGGCGGCTGCCAGCACTGCCGAGCCGCCGCCGGTGGAGTGGCCGGCCAGTCCCAGCTTCTCCGGGTCGACGCTGATGCCGTCCGGGCCGAGGCGGACTGTGGTGATGATGTCGAGCGTCGTCAGCAGGTCGCCGGCCAGCAGGCGGTGCGACGGGAGCGGGCCGAGCTGGGTCGCGGGGGCCGCGGCGACCACGCCCCAGCTCGCGAGGTGGTGCAGCAGTTGCCGGTAGCGGGTGGCGGGCTGCATCCAGCCGTGCCCGAACGCGATGGCGGGCAGGCCAAGGCCTTGGCGCGGGGTGAACACGACGCCGGGCAGTCCGACCAGGGCGAGGTTGCCGCGCACGACCTCGTGCGGACCCGGGTGGGACAGCTCCGCGAGCAGCTGCTTGGGCTTGCTGGCCATGCGCGTGACCTTACTGCCCGTGCCCCGCCCCGGCCCGGTGCGCCACCCCGATCGGTTTAGGGGTCCGCCGCCGGACTGCGCCGGCACCCGGTCAAGCGTTGTCCGGAAGGTCGCTCGCCCAGCTCAGCGGCACTGAAAACCCCGCTCTAGGGACCGGAGTAGGGGACTGGACTTGTCTCGTTACGCTAGTTCGCGTGTGTGGAATCGTGGGATACGTCGGACACCGCCCGGCTCTGGACGTCGTGCTCGGTGGGCTCCGCCGCATGGAATACCGGGGCTACGACTCGGCTGGCGTGGCGGTGCTGGACGGCGCCGGTGCGCTGACTGTCGAGCGCAAAGCCGGCCGGCTGGCCAACCTGGAGGCCCGGCTCGACGAGGTCGGCCGCGACGCGTTCACGGGCACCGCGGGCATGGGCCACACCCGCTGGGCCACGCACGGGGCTCCGATCGACCGGAACTCCCACCCGCACCGGGACACCACCGGCCGCGTCGCGGTGGTGCACAACGGCATCATCGAAAACTTCGCCGCGTTGCGCGCCGAGCTCGAGGCCGCGGGCATCGAGATGGCCAGCGACACCGACACCGAAACCGCCGCGCACTTGGTTTCCCTCGCCTACACCGAGGGCGACACCAAGGGTGACCTGCCGGCCAGCGTCGCCGCGGTCTGCCGCCGGCTGGAGGGCGCGTTCACGCTCGTCGTGACGCACGCGGACGAGCCGGACACGATCGTCGCCGCGCGCCGGTCGTCGCCGCTGGTGGTCGGGGTCGGCGAGGGCGAGCACTTCGTCGCTTCCGACGTCGCCGCGTTCATCGAGCACACCCGCGAGGCCGTCGAACTGGGCCAGGACCAGCTGGTCGTCATCACCCGCGACGGCTACCAGGTCACCGACTTCCACGGCGACGCGGCGCAGGCCAAGCCGTTCACCGTCGACTGGGACCTGTCGGCCGCCGAGAAGGGCGGCCACGAGTACTTCATGCTCAAGGAGATCGAGGAGCAGCCGGAGGCGCTGGCGAACACGCTGCGCGGGCACTTCGAGGCCGGCCGGATCATCCTCGACGAGCAGCGTATTTCCGACCAGGACCTGCGCGACGTCGACAAGGTGTTCGTCGTCGCCTGCGGTTCGGCCTACCACTCCGGTCTGGTCGCCAAGTACGCCATCGAGCACTGGTGCCGGCTGCCGGTCGAGGTGGAGCTGGCGTCGGAGTTCCGCTACCGCGACCCGGTTCTCGACCGCGACACCCTCGTCGTCGCCGTCTCGCAGTCCGGCGAGACCGCGGACACCCTCGAAGCCGTGCGGCACGCGCGCGAGCAGAAGGCCCGCGTCCTGGCGGTCTGCAACACCAACGGCGCGCAGATCCCGCGCGAGTCCGACGCCGTGCTGTATACGCACGCCGGGCCCGAGATCGGCGTCGCGTCGACCAAGGCGTTCCTCGCGCAGATCGCCGCGAACTACCTCGTCGGCCTCGCGCTGGCGCAGGCGCGCGGCACCAAGTACCCGGACGAGGTCGCCCGCGAGTTCGCCGAGCTGGAAGCCATGCCTGCCGCGGTGCAGAAGGTGCTGTCCACTGTGGAGCAGACGCGCGAGATCGCGCGGCGGATCTCCGACTCGCGCGCGGTGCTGTTCCTCGGCCGCCACGTCGGGTTCCCGGTGGCGCTGGAAGGCGCGCTGAAGCTGAAGGAACTCGCGTACATGCACGCGGAGGGTTTCGCGGCGGGCGAGCTGAAGCACGGTCCGATCGCGCTGATCGAAGAGGGCCTTCCGGTCGTCGTCGTGATGCCGTCGCCGAAGGGCCGCGCGGTGCTGCACTCGAAGCTGGTGTCGAACATCAGCGAGATCCAGGCCCGGGGCGCGCGCACGATCGTGATCGCCGAGGAGGGCGACGAGACCGTGCGCCCGTTCGCCGACGAGCTCATCGAGGTGCCCGCGGTCCCGACGCTGCTGCAGCCGCTGGTTTCCACCGTGCCGCTGCAGGTGCTGGCCGCGGAGATCGCGAGTTCGCGCGGGTACGACATCGACAAGCCGCGTAACCTGGCGAAGTCCGTCACCGTCGAGTAAGACCGGAGGCCGCCGCCGTGCAAGGAATCTGGACTACAGAACGGATTCGCGCGGCGGAGGACCTGCTGCTCGCGCGCACCCCGGACGGCGAGCTGATGCGCCGGGCCTCCTTCGGCCTCGCCGCCGAGGTGGCTGGGCTGCTGGCCGAGTACACCGGCGGCGTCTCCGGCCGTCGGGTAGTGCTGCTGGTCGGTTCGGGCAACAACGGCGGCGATGCGTTGTGGGCTGGGGCTTTCCTGCGTCGGCGCGGTGTCGCGGTGGCCGCGGTATTGCTGAAGCCGGAGAAGGCGCATCCGGCCGGATTGGCCGCACTGCGGCGATCTGGCGGTCGCGTGGTGTCCACTGCGGACAGTCCACAGTGGATCGAACGAGCGGACGTCGTCGTGGACGGCATCGTCGGCATTTCGGCTCGCGGCCCGTTGCGTCCGGAGGCGGCCGAGCTGGTCGCGCGGATCGAAGCGCCCGTGGTGGCGGTGGATCTGCCAAGCGGCGTCGACCCGGACACCGGCGCGGTCGACGGTCCGCACGTCACCGCCGCGCGCACGGTCACCTTCGGGGCGCTCAAGCCCGTGCACGTGCTGGCTCCGGAGGAATGCGGCGAGGTCGTGCTGGTGGACATCGGCCTGCGACCCTGGCTGGACGAGCCGGATCTGCACCGCCTTGACCTGGCCGATGTCGCCGAGGTGTGGCCGATCCCCGGCCCGGAGGACGACAAGTACAGCCAGGGCGTAGTCGGCATCGCGGCCGGATCGGCGACGTACCCCGGCGCGGCGGTGCTCGCGTCCGGTTCCGCGGTCCGCGCGACGGCGGGCATGGTCCGCTACGCCGGACACGCCGCGGACGTCGTGCGCTCGCGCTGGCCGGAGATCGTCGCGACTGGCTCGGTCACCGACGCGGGCCGGGTGCAGGCATGGGTGGTCGGTCCTGGCATCGGCACTGGCGGGGAAGGCCGCGAGATCCTGCGGCACATCCTCGGCCAGGGCGTCCCGGTGTGCGCGGACGCCGACGCCACCACGATCATCGCGAACACCCCCGAAGTCCTCGACGCCCGCGATCCGGACACTCCGCTCGTGCTCACCCCGCACGCTGGCGAATACGAACGCCTGATGGGCCGCCGTCCGGGCTCGGATCGCGTCGCAGCGGCGCGGGAAGCGGCGAAGAAGTACGACGCGGTTGTGCTGCTGAAAGGCCACTGCACGGTCGTCGCCGCTCCAGACGGCCGCGTCGCGGTGAACACTCCGCGCGGGTCTTGGCTGGCCACCGCCGGCTCCGGCGACGTGCTGACCGGCCTGGTCGGGTCATTGCTGGCCGCCGGACTCGATCCGTGGCTGGCCGCCGCCGCTGCTGCGCAGGTCCATTCGCTGGCTGGCGCGCTCGCCGCTGAGGACGTGCCGACGTCGGCGTCCGGTCTGGTCGACGCCATCCCCGCCGCGCTCCGGTTGGTTCGCGCGACCGCATAGTTATCGAGTTACGTGTTAACTCGACTCGCGATATCTGGTAAGAACGAGATGTGAGTCGAGACACGCCAGGACGGCCGAAGACGCGCCCGTCCGACGCCGCGGTGGAGCAGCGGCGCCAGGAGATCCTCGACTACGTCATTGACCAGGGCGAAGTCCGCATCGACGACCTCACCGCCCGGTTCGGCGTGAGCCTCATGACGATGCACCGCGACCTCGACGAACTCGCTGACAAGCGGCTGTTGCGGAAGCTGCGCGGCAAGGTCGAGGCGTACCCGGCGCTCACCATGGAGACCGCCAGCAGGTTCACGCTGCACTCGGCCGAGAAGGAAGCCCTCGCTGACCTCGCGATTCAGCAGGTCGAACCCGGCCAGGCGGTGTTCGTGGACGACTCCACCACGCTGTTCCCGCTGGTCGAGCGGCTGGCCCGGATCGAGCGCCTCACCGTCATCACCAACTCGCTGCAGGCCGCACGGCTGCTGGGCACCGGTGTCGACGTCGTCCTCGCCGGCGGGCATTACGACCCCGAGTACGACTCCTGCTCCGGCCCCGACGTGCTCGCGCTGCTCGAGCGCATCCGCGTGGACATCGCGTTCGTCTCGGTGAGCGCGGTCGCGGTGGGCAGGCTGTTCCACCCGGTCCGCGACTACGCCGAGCTGAAGAAGGCCGTGCTGCGCGCCGCGAACCGCAACGTGCTGGTCCTCGACCACTCGAAGTTCGGCCGCACCGCGACGTACGCGCACGGCACCGTCGGCGATTACGACCTCCTGATCACCAGCGAAGCCACTCCCACCGAGGAGATCGAGGCCGCGCTGAACGAAGGAACGGCGGTCGAGGCCGCGGAGTACGTCGAGGAGGGGCAGCCCTATGACAGCTGAGCTGGTGGCCGGGGTCGATTCGTCGACCCAGTCGACCAAGGTCGTGGTCTGCGACGCGCGCACGGGCGAGATCGTGCGCACCGGCCGGGCGCCGCATCCGGACGGCACCGAGGTCGACCCCGCAGCGTGGGCGCAAGCGTTTGCGGACGCCACTCGCGACGTCCTCGACGGCGTCAAGGCGATCGGCGTCGGCGGTCAGCAGCACGGCATGGTCACGCTCGACGAGGCCGGTGAGGTGGTCCGCCCGGCGTTGCTGTGGAACGACACCCGCTCCGCGCAGGCAGCCAAGGACCTGACCGAGGAACTGGGCGGACCCGGCGTGTGGGCGAAGTCGGTCGGGCTGGTCCCGGTCGCGAGCTTCACCGTCACCAAGCTCCGCTGGCTCGCCGAGCACGAACCGGAGAACGCCGACCGGGTCGCGCGCGTCCTGCTGCCGCACGACTGGCTCACCTGGCGGCTGCTCGGCTGTCCGGAAACCGCGGTGACCGACCGCGGCGACGCCTCCGGCACCGGCTACTTCTCGCCCACGGACAACACGTACCGCCCCGACGTTCTCGCGCACGCGTTCGGCGGCCGCACCCCGGATCTGCCGACGGTGCTCGGCCCGTCCGACGTCGCCGGGCACACCAGCGAGGGCATGCTCGTCTCCGCCGGCACCGGCGACAACATGGCCGCCGCCCTCGCGCTCGAACTGGCCCCTGGCGACGCGGTGATCTCGATCGGCACCAGCGGCACGGTTTTCGGCGTCACCGAGACCGGCGCGGCCGACGCGAGCGGCCTGGTCGCCGGATTCGCCGACGCCACCGGCCGGTTCCTCCCGCTGACCGCCGCCCTCAACGCCGCCCGCGTGCTCACCGCGGGCGCGGCGATGCTCGGGGTGGACCTGGCCGAATTCGACCGGCTCGCACTGGCCGCCGAACCGGGTGCGGGCGGCCTCACGCTGCTGCCCTACCTCGACGGCGAGCGCACCCCGAACCTGCCCGGCGCGACCGGTTCGCTGCACGGTCTGACCAGGGCGAACATGACGCCGGAGAACGTCGCGCGGGCGACCGTCGAGGGCATGGTCTGCGGCTTGGCCGCCGGGCTCGACGCGGTGCGCGCGCAGGGCATGGCCGTGAAGCGCGTGCTGCTCATCGGCGGCGGCGCGCAATCCGCCGCGGTCCGCGCGATCGCGCCGATCGTGCTTGGCCTGCCTGTCGTGATCCCCGAGGTCGGCGAGTACGTCGCGCTCGGGGCCGCTCGACAGGCCGCTTGGGCGCTTTCTGGCGCCGCCGAACCGCCCGCGTGGACCGGAACCAAGAACCAGCTCGGGTTGGACGAGCCGACCGGGGCGCTGCGCGCCGCGGGCATCGAGATCCAGCAACGCCACCTCGAGGCGCGCGAGGCCGCGCACGGGGTTTCCGCGAAATTGGGAGAGGACTGACCGATGGCCAGCATCACCTACGACAAGGCGACCCGGCGCTACTCCGGGACCGAGCGTCCCGCGGTCGACGCGCTGGACCTGGAGATCGCCGACGGCGAGTTCCTCGTGCTGGTGGGGCCGTCGGGCTCGGGCAAGTCCACCGCGCTGCGGATGCTCGCCGGACTGGAGGACATCGACGAGGGCGCGGTCTGGATCGGCGACCGCGACGTCACCCAGCTGCCGCCGCGTTCGCGCGACATCGCGATGGTGTTCCAGAACTACGCGCTCTACCCGCACATGACGGTCGCGCAGAACATGGGCTTCGCGCTGAAGATCGCCGGGCGGCCCGCGTCGGAGATCAAGCAGAAGGTGCTCGACGCGGCGAAGCTGCTGGACATCGAGCAGTACCTGGACCGCAAGCCGAAGGCGCTGTCGGGCGGTCAGCGTCAGCGCGTCGCGATGGGCCGTGCGATCGTGCGCGAGCCGCAGGTCTTCCTCATGGACGAGCCGCTGTCGAACCTCGACGCGAAGCTGCGCGTTTCGACCCGTACGCAGATCGCCGCGCTGCAGCGCCGGCTCGGCGTCACCACCGTGTACGTGACCCACGACCAGGTCGAGGCCATGACGATGGGTGACCGCGTCGCGGTGCTGTCGGACGGTCTGCTGCAGCAGTGCGACACCCCGCGCGCGCTGTACGACCGGCCCGCAAACGTTTTCGTCGCGGGCTTCATCGGCTCTCCGGCGATGAACCTGGTCGCCGCGAAGCTCACCGCGGACGGTGCCGAGGTCGGCGGCGTGCAGGTGCCGCTCAAGCCCGAGGTCCGGTCCGCGGCCGACGGCGACACGGTCACCATCGGTTTCCGCCCGGAGTCGCTGGAGGTCACCACCGACACCGCCGGCGCGCTGCCGATCAAGGTCGAACTGGTCGAGGAGCTGGGCTCGGACGCTTACGTCTACGGCAAGCTTGGGGCAGGCGTCGAGGAGAGTGCCGAGGGTTCGTCACGCAACGTGGTCGCGCGCGTCGACCCGCGTACCCCGCCCGGCATGGGTGACACCCTGCACCTGCGGATCCGTCCGGACGAGCTGCACGTGTTCTCCGGCACGTCCGGCCAGCGTCTCTCCTGAGCCGATACTGCGCCGATTATTGCCAATTCGGCCACAGCTACGGCCGAATGACTTCGTAGCGACGGTTGCGTGCCGCGTGGGGGTCGGCCTACTTTTGGCCGAATTGGCAACGTGGGAAACTGGCAGTCGTTATGACTGCCAGTTCTCCGCACGCCGAGACCGTGATCGATCTCGGCGCACTGCGGCACAACGTTTCCTTGCTGGCCGCCCGGGCCCCCGGTGCGGCCGTGATGTGCGTGGTCAAGGCCGACGGGTACGGCCACGGCGCGATTCCCGTCGGCCGCGCCGCGGTCGAGGCCGGGGCGAGCTGGCTCGGCACCTGTTCGCTGCGGGAAGCTCTCGACCTGCGGGCCGCGGGCCTTTCCGTGCCGCTCTTCAGCTGGCTGGACGTTCCGGAGCTGGATTTCACGCCCGGCATCGAGGCGGACGTCGACCTCGGCGTCAGCTCCCTCGGCGAGCTGGCCAGGGTCGACGCCGCGGCGACGCGCGCCGGGAAGCGCGCCCGTGTGCACCTCAAGATCGACACCGGGCTGAGCCGCAACGGCTGCCCGCCCGCCGACTGGCCCGCGCTGGTCGAGGCGGCGGCCAAGGCGCGCGGCGTCGAGGTCGTGGCCGTCTGGTCGCACCTGGCCTGCGCCGACGAGCTGGGGCACGCGTCGATCGACGCGCAGGCGAAGCTGTTCGGCGAGGCCTACGACGCGGCTCGCGCCGCCGGTCTCGACCCGATCCGGCACCTGGCGAACTCCGCGGCCACGCTCACCCGGCCCGACCTGCACTTCGAACTGGTTCGCCCGGGTATCGCGATGTACGGCCTCAACCCGGTGCCCACCGACGACGACCTGCGTCCGGTGATGACCTTCCGTTCCACCGTGGTGCTCACCAAGCCGCTCGCGGCAGGCGAATCCGTCTCCTACGGACACACCTGGACCGCGCACGAGGACACCACGCTCGCGCTCGTGCCCGCCGGGTACGCCGACGGGGTGCCGCGCACGCTGTCCGGCCGGATGGACGTCTGGCTCGGCGGGAAACGGCGGCCGGTCGTCGGGCGGGTCTGCATGGACCAGCTCGTGGTCAACGTCGGCAACGAGGACGTGCCCAAGGTGGGCGACGAGGTCGTGCTGTTCGGAGCGGGCCGCTCGGGCGAGCCGACCGCGCGCGAATGGGCGGACAAGATCGGCACCATCGACTACGAGATCGTCACCTCGATGTACCGGCCGCGGGTGCACCGCCGGTACGTGGGGGAGCGGGCGTGACTCCGTCGGCGCGGCTGTGGGCGATCGTCGGCGGAGTCGGAGCGGTAGTGACGGGCGCGGCAGCGGCAGTTGTCGCGTCGCAGCAACGCAAACCGACCGAGGACCCGTTCGCCGACGAACCGCTAGGCGAGCTGAAGCCGGACCGGACGTCCACTGTCGCGGCTGAAGACGGCACGCCGCTGTCGGTCGAGGAGATCGACCCTGAGGACGGCGAGAAGCCGGAGCTGACTCTCGTCGGAGTACACGGCTTCGCGCTTTCGCGGCGCTCGTGGCACTTCCAGCGCCGCGACGTCGCTTCGCTGCGGCTGCCGCGCGTACGGCAGGTCTACTTCGACCATCGCGGTCACGGTCTGTCCGGAGAAGCGTCCACTGAGACGTCGACGATCGAACAGCTCGCGCACGATCTCGACAGCGTGCTGCGCGCGTTAGTGCCCGAAGGACCGATCGTCCTCATGGGACATTCCATGGGCGGCATGGTGATCATGGAACTGGCTGCGCAACGGCCAGACCTCTTCGAAGACCGCGTATGCGGCGTCGCTTTCATCGCGACCGCGGCGGGCGAAGTCGGTGCACGCGGGTTGCCGAGGCCGTTGCTGTCCAAGCACAACCCGCTCACGCGCGGCGTCGGCGAGCTGGCCGGATGGCAACCCGGGTTGGTGGAGTTCGTGCGCGCGGCAGGCGGTCAGCTGACCCGGCAGGCAGTGCGACGGCTCGCGTTCGGCAGCCGTGACGTCTCGCCGCGCCTGGTCGACTTCATGCTGGAAATGCTCGCGGTGACGCCGGTGCGCGGGCTGATCAACTTCGTGGACACTCTCGGCAGTCACAATCGCTACGCTGTGCTGGCCGGGCTCAAACACGCGCAAGTGCTGGTCATCGGCGGCGACGCGGACCGCTTTACCCCGTTCGCGCACGCCGAGCGCATCGCCGCCGAGCTGCCGGACGCGGAGCTCGTGCGGGTGCGCGGAGCCGGGCACATGGTGCAGCTCGAACAGCCCGAGCTGGTGAACAGCCATCTCATCGACCTGCTGCAGCGCTGTGGTGGCAGCGCCGCGCCGAACCGGCGAAACTGGTGGTGGACAAGGTGATTCTGGAAACCCCCGAGGACACGATGGCCTTCGGGCGGACGCTGGGCGCGGCACTGCGCGCGGGCGACCTGGTGCTGTTGGACGGTCCGCTCGGGGCCGGCAAAACGACGCTGACCAGGGGGATCGCGGACGGCCTCGGCGTCGGCGGACGCGTCAGTTCGCCGACCTTCGTGCTGGCGCGGGTGCACGCCGCGGGTGCGGCCGGGGTGCCGCTGATCCACGTGGACGCATACCGGCTCGGCGGCGATCTGTCCCAGTTGGACGACCTCGATCTGGACACTGACCTGGAATCGTCCGCGGTGGTCGTGGAGTGGGGCGAGGGCAGCGCGGAACGGCTGTCGGAAGACCACCTCGTCGTTCGCCTGACCCGCCACGACGACGACACCCGGGCCGTCGTGCTGGAACCGCACGGCTCCTGGACCACCCGGGTCGACGAGTTGCAAGCGGCCTAGCGCTTACCGTCCGGCAATCCTCTACGACCCGGTTTTCGACGGTTCCTTCGTCAGCGCGTGGTTGAGCGCGGTCAGGAAGGCCAGCAGCCGAGGGCCGAAGCGACGCAGGTCATTGTCCTGTTCGACGCCGCCGTACCAGGAGAGGCCGGCCTGGCCGTCGGCGTCCGGGTCCAAGCCGGCGAACGCGCCGAGCCAGCGTTCGGTGTCGCCGAGCACCACCGCGTACGGCAGAGAACGGGAGAACACCATCTCGCGGTCCGCCGGGCGTTCGATGTCTTCCGCGCGCAGACGGTGCAGGTAGTGCAACAGCCCGCGGATCTGGCCGGCGACCGCGCGGCCGCGGGCGGTGCGGGACGGCAGCAGCGCGCGAGCCGCGGCCAGACCCAGGCCGGCGAGCGCGACCGCGACGCCCAGCAGCGCGTGCCCGACGGTGAACGAAAGCACCGCCGTCGCGACCAAGCCGAGCACGAACAGCAGGACGCCGGGCAGCGCCAGCACCCCGCGCGAGGTGTCCGGACGACGCGAGAACCATTGGCTGGCAACGACGTCCCGGTACATGGAGTCCTGGATCGGTGCCGCGTCGAGATCGTGCAGCCGGGACAGCAGGACGGTGTCGGTACCTTCCGGCAGCAGCGTTTCGCAGACCACCCGCTCGAAATCGCGCAGGTGCTCGTCCGGCGGGTTCCGCCGGGAGATCTGCCAGTCCGGACCGGGAAGCTCGGCCAGCCACAGGTAATTCCGCACCGCCAGATCGACGACGGTGGCCGCGATGTCCACCGGGTCCACCGACTCGTCCATCACGGTGCCGATCTGCCCGGGAAGCACCCCGTCCGGAGAAGCGAACCAAGTTCGGCCGTTTTCCTGCAAAAGAACTTCGATTGTGGTATCGCCGACGCTGGTCGCGAGTTCGTCCTGCTTTCGGCGCCGCCATACGAATAGTGCGGTGGCAATCAGCAAAACGGCAACCACGGCGAAGCCGATGACGGACGGCAAGGTGAGCGAGAATGCCGCCGCCAATGCGCTGGCCGGCACGAAATCGGCATTCGCCGGCGCGGTGCCTGGCGGCAGCCCGACTGACAGTTCCATCCGCGCGCCCGGCGGCAAATCGTTCTGCTGCAGCCGCAGCACGCCGGTGTGGTCGACCTCGGACAGCGTGCACGGCTGGTTCGCGCCGATCGAACAGGTCACCGGCGCCATCTGCCGGGCCGGGGCGAGGAAGGACGCCTTGATTTCCTTCACCGGCTGGTCGAAGCCGCCCGCGACGAGCGCGCGCACCTGCTGGCCGCCGCCCTGGTCGGCGAGGGCGCCGGCGAGTGTGTAGACGACGGTGGATTCGCCCGCGCCGAAGGTGAGCGTCAACTGGTCGTCGGCCTGCGCGACGGCGCTGCCGCCGGTGGCCTTCGCGTCCCGCACCGTGTAGCGGAGGTCCTGCCCGTCGTCGGCGGGCAGCCGCAGCGGCAACGTGGACACCAGCCGTTGTCCACCTGGGACAGTCACCTTCTCGGTGACCTGGAAGCCGCCGTCGCGCAACAGTTTCAATGCGATTTCCGCAGTCGCTTCGGGGGACGCTTGCGCATTCTCGGAATGCCACCCGGTTCCGGAGAAGGCCGCCGCCGGACTCGGACCGGATAATACCGCCAATGCCGCGATCGCCGCCGCGGAAACCCATTTCCTCGCCACGGCAGCAGAGCCTAGAGCACACCGGCTAGGCTGGGTGCCCCGGCAGTGGAAAAAGCCGGATTACGCGAATCACGCAATCGCAGGGGGAACGATGACCTGGCCACCGCAAGGCGGTCCTTATCCGGTTCCGCCGGGAGCCGTCCCGCTCCCGCCGCCGCGGCCGCTGCCGCCCGGGATGCCGCCGGGCCCCGGGATGCCAGGCGGCGGAATGGCGGGGCCGGGGATGCCGCCGGGCCAGCAGTTTCCGGGCGGGCCGCCGACTCCGCTGGCACAGCAGTTCCCTCCCGGACCGCCGGTTCCCACTGCCGGACCGGCAGTTCCTTTGCCGCCGCCTGCCGCGCCGTTGCCGCCACCGCAGGTCGCTCCGGCGCCGGGACCATTCGCCGCGTCCCCTGGTGTGCCCCAGCCGGAATTCGGTCCGGTCGCCCGGTTCGACGGCTACCGCGCCGGGCGACCGCCGAAGAAATCGCACGCCGGGGTGATCGTGCTGGTGTCGGTGCTCGGCGCGATCGTGCTGGTCGTCGGGGGACTGGCAGCGATCGGTGCGGCCGTGCACAAAGACAAGCGCGTCGACGCGGCGAGCACCACGCCGCCGACGTATTCCTCGATCTCCAGGGAAACGCAGCCCACCCGGTACACCACCGAAAGCAGCACTTCGACCACTGCCACCTCGACAACCAGGGAAACCCGCGAAACCACCAGCGACTCGGAACCGGCGTCCGAGGCCCCGCCGGCGCCCCGCGGCCCGCGACCGGTGAAGGAGACCGCGCGGAACCCGCTGTTCGCCAGCGCCGACGCCGGATTGCAGAACGTGGCGTGCACGCTCAGCCGCTGGAGTTCGGACCGGGCCGGCGCGGAACGGTTCTTCCAGTCCGGCATCCGCTGCCTGGATTCGGTGTGGGCGCCGGTGCTCGGCGACGCCGGTCTTCCGTTCGAGAGCCCGAACCTGGTGGTCGCGCAGTCCGGCCAGATGCAAAGCCCGTGCAGTTCGTCCGGTGACAATTTCGCCGCCTACTACTGCCCGACGAACGAGACCATCTACATGCCGATGGACAAGCTCCAGATCGAGGAATACGGCGCGCATCCCGGCATCTACCTCGCGGTGCTGGCCCACGAATACGGTCACCACGTGCAGAACCTGTCCGGCGTCGAGGAGGCGATGAGCGAACAGCGGTACGACGCGGGTGCCGACTCCGACGCCGGGCTGGAACTGTCCCGCCGTCTGGAACTGCAGGCGCAGTGCTTCTCCGGCATGTTTCTCGGTGCGTCGTCGGCCGCGGGCGGCTCGATCGACCGCAACATCTACAACGAGGCCTGGAACTCCGAGGACCGCGGGGACCACGGCGGCGGTCCTCGCGACCACGGCACCGACGAGCACTCCGCCTCCTGGTGGCGCCAGGGCGCGACGAAGAACCGCGCCCAGCAGTGCAACACCTGGGCGGCGAACTCCTCCGACGTGGCCTGACCCGCGACGACGACACCCGGACCGTCGTGCGGGAACGCACGGCTCCTGGACCACCCGGGTCGAAGAGCTGCAAGCGGCCTGAACGCCAAGAAGGGCCCCTCGAACGCGAGGGGCCCTTCGCAGCTCGTCAGGCGGTTACTTGCTGGCCTTGGCCGCCGCGTCCTCCGAAGCGGACAACGACGGAGCAGACCCCGGCAACGGCTTCTTCGCGGTTTCCTTCAGCTTCAGCAGCGTGAGCACGCCGACCACGCCGGCGATCATCAGGTAGTACCCGGGCCACTTGAGATCCCCGGTCGCCAGCACCAGCGCGCTCATCACCAGCGACACCGTCCCGGCGAACGCCGACACGAAGATGTTGAACGAGATCGACAGCCCGCCGTAGCGGACCTCGGTCGGGAACAACGCGGGCAGCGTCGACGGGCAGGTCGAGGAGAAACAGATCAGCAGCAGGCCCATCAGGACCAGGCCGAGCAGCACCGAGATCAGCGACCCGCTCTTGAGCAGCAGCACCATCGGGAGGCCGAGCACGATCAGCCCGCCGGCGCCGACCCACAGGATCGGCTTGCGGCCGATCTTGTCGCTGAGCCGCCCGAGAAGCGGGATGAGCAGCACACCCAGCCACAGCACGCCGATCTGCAGCCATTCCGCCGCGGTCGCCGAGATCGCCTGCCCGCCGTTCGCGGACATCGTGCGGTCGTCCTTCAGATAGGTCGGCATGTAGCTGGTGAGCATGTAGTTGGTGACGTTCCAGGTCACCACGAGCCCGCCGGCCAGCAGCATCGTCGGCCAGTACTTCGCGAAGATCGTGCGGACCACGTGCTTGGCCTCGGCGTCCTCGCGCTTGCCCGACTCGTCGAGCAGCTGCTGGAAGGCAGGCGTCTCCTCGAGCTTCGTCCGGAGGTAGACCCCGACGATGCCGAGCGGAAGCGCCACCATGAACGGGATCCGCCAGCCCCAGGTGTCCATGAAGGCCGGAGTGGAAACCAGCGGGAGCACGGACGAGACGGTCGCGCCGAGCGCGTACCCGATGAAGGTGCCGAACTCCAGGAAGCTGCCGAAGTAGCCGCGGCGGCGGTCCGGGCTGTACTCGGCGATGAACGTCATCGCGCCCGCGTACTCGCCGCCGGTGGAGAAGCCCTGGAGGACCCGCGCGCACACCAGCAGGATCGGCGCGGCCAGCCCGATCGAGGAGTACGACGGGATCAGTCCGATGAGGAACGTGCCGGTCGCCATCAGGATGACGGTCACCGCGAGCACCTTGGTCCGGCCGATCTTGTCGCCGAGCGGGCCGAAGAACAGGCCGCCGAGCGGGCGCACCAGGAACGCCACGGCGAAGGTCGCGAACGTCGCGAGCTGGGCCAGCGCGGGATTGCCGGGCGGGAAGAACTGTGCCTCGATGGTGGTGGAGAGGTAGCCGTAGACCCCGAAATCGAACCACTCGGTGATGTTGCCGACCGCGGCCGCGCCGACCGCCCGGCGCATTGTCGCGTCGTCCGTGACGGTGGCGCCGCCCGACGGCCCCCTCCCGTCTGCTGCCTCTGTCACATCGCTCCCTTCGCGTTTTCAGGACTCACTGCGCAGAGCCCCCGACATCACCTACCGCGAGCGGTCCAAAGCCTAACGTGACACGTCTCACTCCCGCTCGGGGGTAGCGGAGGTAACGCAGACCGGGGAGCATGCGTTGTAGCAGGTAGATACCTGTAAAACCCCATCAACTCGCTCGCGTCGGCCAGCGGATCATCCGGATTCGCCGACGGCACTTTGACGCGCGCAACCCGTGAGGAGGAGCCGCAATGACGGCAGTATTCGTGGCCATCGCAAGCTGTGCAACCGCGGGAGTCGCTGTAGCGGCCACCCTCGCGTCCTACGCGCAGCGCAAGTGGCGGGTCCGCGCCGTCGAGGCGTGACCCGTCAGGACTCGACGATCCCGGCTGCCAGGCCGAGGCCGACCAGATCCTGCGGGCGCAACCGCAGCTGGCCGGCCACGGCCGGCACGTCGGTCATCGGGCGTTTCAGGATCGCCGCCGCCGCTTCCGGGGAAGTGACCGAGAAGTAGGCGTCCGGGGCGATCCACATAGCACCCGAAGCGGCGAAAGCCAGCGCGCCACCGGAACCGCCTTCGCCGATCACCAGCGTCGTGACCGGGACAGCGGCGGTGGCGATCGCCTCGAACAGCTCCGCGATCGCTGGTCCGATCCCGCCTTCTTCCGCTTCCGCGTCGTTTGCCGCGCCGGGAGTGTCCACAAGAGTCAGCACCGGAATCCCTAGCCGGGACGCCAGCCGCACGAGCCGTGCTGCGGTGCGAAAGCCGGCCGGGCGCGTCGCGGTGCCGCACTGTGCTGCGTACGCGATCGTCCGGCCTTCTCGCCAGCCGAAGCCACATTGGACGCCTTCGTCCACGTGACCAGCACGGTCGCCTTGCACGTTCTCTCGCCAGTCGAAGTACGCGTCGAGGTACTCGGGTGCGCGCGCTCGCGAAGACGCGCGTGCGGCTCGTACAGCGTCCCAGCCGGTTTCGGGCAGCGCGGCGTCGCGAAGGGCCTTCGGCGGGGGAGCAGGCTCTGCCGACGGCGAAGCCAACAGCTGTAGCCATCGCGCGAGTACGTCACCTAGCTCGGCTGTTTCAACGAGACGGTCGACCTGACCCCACTCGAGCTTCGCTTCGACGGTGTACGCCTCTGCCGGAGACGTCGCAGGCCGTACGCGGGAGCCGGCGAAGCCCACTTGGGCGTCTGGCAGGCCCAACACGACGTCGGAACCGGCGCCGAGCGTCGCCCAGCCACCGCCGGTGGACGGATCGCGGAGAACGGAAATCTGCGGCACGCCCGCCGCGCGTGCTTCCGCGGCGGCGCGGGCGATTCGGTGGAGCTGGGAAAGCGCGCGCATGCCGTGCTGCATCCGGCTGCCACCCGTCGCGACCAGCGAAACCACTGGCAGTCCACGTTCTTTCGCGTGGGCGAAGGCGGCTTCGACGCGGTCGCCGGTCTGCTGTCCGATCGAACCGCCGAGGAAGCCGAACTCCCAGGCGATCAGCACCGTGGGCACGTCGCCGATCTTCGCCTCTCCGACGACGACCGATTCGGTCTCGCCGGTGCGCGCGGCGGCGGCCGCCCTGGCCTCCGGGTACCCCGGCCAGCCGAGCGGATCGTCCGCCGGAGTGTCCGCGACGGGCAGGTCGGTGAACCCGGCGGAGAGGCCGGACAGCAGTTCGCGCGCGGTGGTCCTCATCCCAGCGCTCGCTTCATGACTTTGCCCATGTCGTTGCGCGGCAAGGCATCCAGGTATCGCACGACGCGCGGGCGCTTGTGCGGGGCGAGCAGCTTCGACACGTGGCCGGCGAGTTCCTCGACCGTCGGGCGCGCGCCGTCCGGCACGACCCACGCGACGATCCGCTCGCCGAGGTCGTCGTCCGGTTCGCCGGTCACCGCCACCTCGGCGACGTTCGGGTGTTCCAGCAGCGCGTTCTCGATCTCGCCCGCGCCGATCTTGTAGCCGCCGCTCTTGATCAGGTCGGTGGCCTTGCGCCCGACGATCCGGACGTAGCCGTCGGGGTCGCGGGTGGCCATGTCGCCGGTGCGGAACCAGCCGCCGTCGAGCGCGGCGGCGGTCGCGTCCGGGCGGTTGAGGTATTCGGTGAACAGATTCGGCCCGCGGACCTGGATCTCGCCGACGGTGCCGGGTTCGCTGACCTCGGCTCCGGCCTCGTCGACCAGCCGCAGGCCGACCCCGGCGAGCGGGACGCCGACCGAACCCGGCTTGCGCTCGCCGTCGGCGCGGACGCTGGTGTTCATCAGGGTTTCGGTCATGCCGTAGCGCTCCACGACCTGCTGTCCGGTCGCGGCGGTGATCCGCTGGTGGTCGTGCACCGGCAACGCGGCCGAGCCGGAAACCAGCAGTCGCGCGGACTTGAGCGCGCCGGCGAGAGCTTCGTCGGTCGCGACCGCTTCGGCGATCCGGTGGTACATCGTCGGGACGCCGAACAGCATCGTCGCGCCGTTCGCGAGTTCCGCGGTGACGCCTTCGAGGGAGAACCGCCCCAGGTGGCGCACAGTTCCGCCGCGGCGCAGCGGTCCGAGAATGCCCAGGATCAAGCCGTGGACGTGGAACAACGGCAGGCCATGGACGAGTACGTCGTCGGCCGTCCACTGCCAGGCGTCCTCGAGCGCGTCGAGCGTGGTCGCGATCGCGCGGCGGGGGAGTACGACGCCCTTGGGCGGACCGGTCGTGCCCGAGGTGTAGACGATGAACGCGGGCGCTTCCGCGTCCGGCTCGCTGGCCGGCGGCTTGCCGTCGCCCGCCAGCGGAATGTCGTGGCGCGGCAGGTCAAGCGCGGCAGGCAGGTCGACGCCGGGCTCGGCGAGCACCAGCGCGGGCTCGCTGTCGGCGAGGATGTGGCCGAGTTCGCGTTCGCCGATCTTGGGGTTGAGCGGCACCACCGGAACCCCGGCGAGCAGCGCGGCGACCACCGCGACGCTGGTGTGCAGCGTCGGCGTCGCCCACACCGCGACCCGGCGGTCAGCGGGCAGTTCGGCGGCCAGCGCCCCGGCTACTGCGCCGAGTTCGGCGTAGGTGAGTTTTCGGTCGCCGAAGCGCAGCGCTTCCTTGCCGGATCCGGCGGCGACTGCGGGAAACAGCGGATCGGGCACTTTCGCGGACCTCCTGCGTCACCGGCACCTGGAACCGCACCGTACCGCCTTGTGGCGGCCGCCACCTGCGACGCGATTCACAGATCCTGATTGTCAGGGGTACCCAGGTTCAGGCGAGATTATCGAGCAGCGCGCGCACGCGTTCGACCATCGTTTCGTGCCGGGCCGGGGCGACGTTCACGTACCGTTCGCCGCCCTCGGTTTCGGAGAACGAGAACAGGTAGCGGCCGTGCTCGGTGTCGTAATACGTGCAGATGTCGCGCCCGCTGATCCGCCGCCCGCCGAGCCCGTCCCGGACGGCCGCGGTGATCTGCCCGCCGCCGATGCGGGGGAGTGCGGCGACGTCAAGCAAATGCCGGACGTCCTGCCGAGCCGGACCGCCGTCGATCGCCAGGTTCAACGCCGATTCCGGCACCGACACCGCCTGCCCCCGCGCAGGCTGGACGCGCGGCAACTCCCGGATCAGATCCTCAGCCAGCGCATCCGCCCGGGCCGGCCGCAGCACCACCGTGCTGGTGGACGGCATGTGGCAGGCGAGCACCGCGTCTTTGTTGAGCGCCGCGACGACCAGCTGATACCGCCGATCCCGCCCGCTCTCGACGGTCGCCGACAGTTCGCTGGCCCCGCGACACAACACGGTCATGGTCCGGACGAACGTCTCGTCCAGACCGCCGCGCCCCCACACGCCTTGGTCAGCCATGGCGCTTACCGCAGCTTCGCGATACGCGCGCGTCTCCTCCGGGTCGCGCCACAGCGGGTCGGGCGCGAGCGAGGCCGGGAGCGAAACCCCAGCCAGTTCCGCCGCGAGGGGCAAGCAGTCGGCAGGGAGCACCACCTCGCGGGCGAGCACGAGCATCGTCAGAGCCCGATCACCGGCGGAACCGCCTTCGGAAGCTCCCCGATGAGCGCGGCGTCGGGGTCCTGTTCGACCAGATAGTCGGCGGTCTCGTGGACGAGGTCTTCTTCCCCTTCGCCCTTCTGCCCGCGGCCCATCGCGCCCGCACCCATGCCCGGTGCTCCGGCACGCCCGTTGGCCCCCGCTGCCGCCCCGCCTCGCCCGGCGGCTTCGGCGCTGCCGAACGTCCCAGTGCCAGTTCCCGCTCCTCGGCCGACGTTGTTGCCCGCGTTGCCCGCGTTGCCGCCGCCGTTGCCGAGGCTGCCCGCGCTGCCTCCGCCGATCCCCGGAAGCCCCGGCGTGTACAACCCGCCGCCCCCGCCGGTGGTGTTGGGGTTGCTGCTGTTGAACGACCAGGAATGGGGATTGCTGGTGCTGTTGGGGTTGTTGACGCTCGTCAGATCCGGCGGGACGTAACTGGACGTCCGAGTCTCGTCCGGCAGGTTGCCCGGCGGCGGCACATGATGCCCCGACTCCGGCGGATTACCGGGCGGCGGGGTGTAGCGCTCCGGATCCCACCGGTGAGTCTCCGAGGGAGGCAGCGTTCCCGGCGGCCCAGTGCGATCGTTGGTGTGGTCGCCGTGGCTGGTGTTGCCGCCGGTACTGCCGGTGCTGTCGCCGACGTACCCGCCCTCGGAGTAGGTGCCAGCGGTGCCGCCCGGCCCGCCCGGGGTGTAGTGCGTGGGCAGATGCGCCGTGCCGGTGCCGCCGGGCTGCGTGATGGTGAAGTCACCGCCGGCGGAGGGAAGCGCGAGCTGCCCGTATTGCGACGGGTCCGCCCAGCGGCTCGAGTTGTCCGTCGATTGCTGGTGGTACGCGCTGTAGCTTTCGGTGACCGCCTGCGCTTTCCGGTTCCAGTCGTCAATCTCGTCTTGCCGGTTGGAGAGGAAGGAAAGAGGAGTTCCGGAAACCCAGTCGTCGGAGGGTTTGTCGCCGACGTCGCCGACTGACTGGACCTTGGCGTACAAGGTATTGAACGACTCGCCTTGCCCCTGGTACAAGTTCTGGGCCTGCTGCAAGTGCTGGCCGCTGACTTGGCTGGCCTGGACCAGCGGTCCAGCGCCGGTGTACGCCTGACCGGCGGCGTCTCCTTGCCAGTATTCGCTCATCGAGCCTTGCAGCTGACGCATTTCATTGGCGATGTCTTGGTGCAATTCCGAAAGCTGACTGCTCGTGCCGCCGCCGGCGAACATGCCGCCGGAGCCGCTCCCGCGCTTGACCAAATCGACAATTTGCTGAGGGGTGTAAGTCGTTCCCATCACGCACCCGCCTTGATCGTGGCTAAAGCCGCTCCGGCTGCTTTGAGGGCGACCGAACACGGGTCGCCGTACGACGGCGACTGTTTGAAGAGGATGACCGAACTGGTGAATGCCTCGTCGGCGCGAACGCCGACCGCGACCTGGCAACCGCCGTCCGAACGGTTGTCGAGAACGTTGGTGAACACCGCCGGGTACCCGTCGATCGAGGGGGCCGGTTCGAAGTAGCCGGTGCTGCTCCGGTTTTTGTAGACGGTGGCGAGGCCGCCCTGTCCGGGGAGCAAACCGATGGCCAGGGAGCTGTTTTCGCTGTCGTTCCAGGTGCAGACCGGGGCGACGTTGCCTGCGATCTTGCGGTTGCGGACCGCGTTGAACGCTTGTGCCGCCTGAGCCTGGGTGAGAACCGAGCAGGGATCCTGCTCGTACTTGGCGACGTCGAGCGGGTTTGGCACCTTGGGCACGTCTGACGCGGCGTTGCTGGAGGACGCGGGCGGGTTCGACGACGCCGGAGCAGGCTGGCCGCCGTTAGGCGAGGAGCACGCGGTAAGGACCAGCAGGATGCTCGCGGCGCCCGCGGCAGTGGCGATCGGTTTCACCGGGTCATCCTTGCTTACGAAGGCCGGCCGTGTTGGCGTGCTCTTGGCCTTCGTACTTCGCGATGGCGTTCTTCAGCTGATCGGCGTAACCCTGCGCATACTTCAGCTGCTGCTGGAGACTGGCCAGGTACGCCGCGGCGTGCCGGTCGGCAGCTTGTTTCTGAAGGCCGCTCGCGTCGTCGTCGGCGGGCTTCTGCACAGCTTGCAGCTGAGTGGCCAGTTGGGTCGCGTCGCTGAGCTTGTCCGCGATTCCCTGCCACTTGGGCTGCAGCTTCCGCATCGCGTCGACGTCCATGTTGAACCCGCCGCCCGCCGCGGCCGCGTTGACCTTGGCGTCTTCGGCCGCGCGCTGCTGGTAGACCCGCGTGCCGGTGGAGTTCATCGCTTCGCCGAACTGCTTGTCCTGGCGGTCGCGTTTGGCCTGTTCCTCCGGGTCGACGTACCCAGCACGCCCGTCCGACGGCTCGCTGCTGCTGGACGACTGCCCATTGCCCACGATGACGCTCCCCCTCGGCTCCCGGCGGCACTGTCTGCGACTGCCGATGCTCTGACTGAGCTTAATCGGTCGAGGTTCCGCGTGTGGACAAAATCCCCCAAGCCGGGCAGGTCTCAGGAAGCTGACCTGAGGGTGGCGACGACCGCCGTGGCTGCTTTGAGGGCGACCGCGCAGGGGTCGTCGTAGGACGGGGACCGCGGGTGGAGGACGACTGAGCTGGTGAACGTCTCGTCGGAGCGGACACCGACCGCGACCTGGCAGCCGCCTTGCCCTCGGTTGTCGAGGACGTTGGTGTAAGCCGCCGGGTATCCGTCGATCGCGGGGGCTGGGTCGAAGTAGCCGGTGCTGCTCCGGTTTTGGCCGATGGCGGCGAGGCCGCCTACTGCTCCCGCAAAGCCGATGGTCAGGGTGCTGTTCTTGCTGTCGGTCCAGGTGCAGGACGGCATGACGGCACCGGTGGTCTCGCGATTGCGGACCGCGTTGAAGACCTCCGCGGCCTGCGGGAGCAGCGCGCACGGGTCCTGTTCGTATTTCCGCACGTTGAGCAGCGGGGGCGCCTCGGGCGGGGCGGAAGACTCCGCCGGAGGAGCCGGAGGGGCCGAACAACCAGCCAAAACCAGCGCCATGCCCACCAGGGCCGCGTAAGACAGCTTAGTCACGGAACGTATCTTTCCGGACCTCGGAAACCGACCCGCCCGCTCCCCGGTCCCCATCGGACCAGAGCTATCCTGGGAAATCGTGCTGGTATTGGCGATCGACACGGCTACTCCGGCGGTGACGGCGGGCATCGTCGCCGTCGACGAGGCTGAGCTTGTCACCCGGGCGGACCGCGTCACGGTGGATCCTCGGGCGCACGGCGAGCTGATCGCCCCGCATGCGCTGGCCGCTGCCGAGGAGGCTGGGGTCACGCTTCGCGAGCTCGACGCGATCGTGTGCGGCGTCGGGCCGGGCCCGTTTACCGGACTGCGCGCTGGCATGGCCACGGCGGCTGCGTACGCGCACGCGCTCGGCATCCCGGCGTACCCGGTGTGCAGTCTCGACGCGATCGCGGCGGACGTCGTACGCACGGAGAAGCCGTTTCTCGTCTTCACGGACGCGCGGCGCCGCGAGGTCTACTGGGCTGCGTACGACGCTTCGGGCGCGCGCACGGACGGTCCCCACGTACAGCGGCCCGCGGACATCGAGACTGACATTCGCGTCGCGGCGGGCGACGGTGCGTTGCAGTACGCGGCAGCGGTGGGCGTGGTGCCGATCGAGCCGCGGTTTCCGTCGCCGGCTGGGTTGGTGCGCGTGGCGCGTACGGCGCTTCTCAAACGCGCGGAGCCGGAGCCGTTGACGCCGCTGTACCTGCGTCGTCCGGACGCTGTCGAGCCCACGGCGCGCAAGAGGGTGACTGCGCTGTGAAGCTCGACCAACTGCGCCGCGCTGACGTCGCGAGGTGCGCGGAGATCGAGAAGATCCTCTTTCCCGGCGATGACCCGTGGAGTGCGCGCGCGTTTCATTCCGAGCTTGACCAGGGGCATTACTACCTGGCGGCGCGGTCGGACGACGGGGAGACGCTGCTTGGGTACGCGGGGCTCGCGGTGGTCGGGCGCCGCGGGGACTACGAAGCGAACGTTCACACGATTGGCGTCGTGCCGGAGGCGCAGGGGCAAGGCATCGGCAAGGCCCTTCTGCGTGCGTTGCTGACGCGCGCTGACGAGCTGCACGCGGCGGTCTTCCTCGAAGTGCGCACGGACAACGACCCCGCCGTGAACCTGTATGAGGCGCACGGTTTCCAGAAGCTCGGCATCCGGAAGCGCTACTACCAGCCCTCCGGCGCGGACGCGTTCACCATGGCCCGCCCCGCGCAGGCCCCGGCACGAGACGAGGTGGCCGGCTGATGGCGCGCGTCATCATGGGCATCGAAAGCTCCTGCGACGAGACCGGGGTCGGCCTCGTCCGGCTGCACGACGACGGCACGGTGGAGCTGCTCGCCGACGAGGTCGCGTCCAGTGTCGACCAGCACGCTCGCTTCGGCGGGGTCGTGCCGGAGGTCGCCAGCCGCGCGCATCTCGAAGCGATGGTGCCGACGGCGGAGCGCGCGTTCGCCACGGCCGGGCTGAAACTGTCCGATGTGGACGCGATCGCGGTGACGGCCGGGCCGGGTCTCGCTGGTGCGTTGCTGGTGGGCGTTTCGGCGGCGAAGGCGTATGCGACCGCGCTGGATGTGCCGCTGTACGGCGTGAATCACCTTGCCGGGCACATCGCGGTGGACACGTTGCAGCACGGTCCGTTGCCGACGCCGGTGCTGGCGTTGCTGGTTTCCGGCGGCCACACGCAACTGTTGCGAGTGGACGACATCGCGTCGAGCATCACCGAGCTCGGGTCCACTGTGGACGACGCGGCGGGCGAGGCGTACGACAAGGTCGCGCGCGTGCTGGATCTTCCGTACCCGGGCGGGCCGCCGATCGACAAGGCAGCCAAACAGGGCAACCCGAAGGCGATCGCGTTCCCGCGCGGGATGACCGGTCCGCGCGACGCGAAGTTCGACTTTTCCTTCTCTGGCTTGAAAACGGCAGTGGCTCGCTGGGTGGAGAACGCCGAGCGAGCTGGCGACCAGGTGCCGGTGAACGACGTCGCGGCGTCCTTTCAGGAAGCGGTCGCGGACGTGCTCACCGCGAAGGCGATCCGCGCCGCGCGTGAACACAACATCGGCACGTTGGTCATTTCCGGTGGCGTGGCAGCGAATTCACGGCTTTCCGAGCTGGCCGCGGAGCGCTGCGCGGAGGCAGGCATCGAGCTGCGTGTGCCGCGGCCGCGCCTGTGCACGGACAACGGCGCGATGATCGCGGCGTTGGGTGCGCACGTGGTAGCGGCCGGTCGATCCGTGGCACCGCTGGACTTCTCGGCGAACCCAGGCTTGCCGGTCAATGTTGTGTCCCTTTAGGACTCACCAGGGCAGCGGCATCAAGGGACACTCCTAGCAGCGCCTCGATCGCCGAAGCTGACCGTGCGGCCGCGGAACCGTTTCCGTACGGATTCGTTGACTCGGCAGCACTGATCTCGCCGCGGAGAATGCGCGCGGCGGTATCGGTGATCAGCTCGGTGTCAGTGCCGACCAGCCAAGCGCAGCCGGCTTCGACGGCCTCCGGGCGTTCCGTCGTGTCACGCAGCACCAGCACGGGGGTGCCGAAGGTCGGCGCTTCTTCTTGAATACCACCGGAATCCGTCAACACGAGCGACGCCAACCGCAGTGCGCGCACGAGGTCCGGGTACTCCAACGGCTCGGTGACGGTCACTCGCGCGACCCCGCCCAGCACTTCCTCGACCTGTTCCCGCACGGCCGGATTTGGATGCACCGGGAACAGCACTTGCACGCGTGGATGGGCGTCGACGATCTGGCGCACGGCGGTCAGCGTGCGTTTCAACGGTTCGCCCCACGACTCGCGGCGGTGCGATGTCACCAGCACCAACTGCTCGCCCGCTTCGGCGATTCCCATCTCCAGCAAGGCAAGCGCCGGATCGCGGGCGGGCAGGTCACGCGCCGCCACCGCGAGCACAGCGTCGACGACGGTGTTGCCAGTACGCGTGATCCGCTCCGAAGGCACGCCCTCGGCCGCCAATGCCGCGCCCGCGGCCGCTGTCGGGACAAGGTGCAATGCGGCGATCCGCGAGATCATCTGCCGCGTGCCCTCCTCGGGGAACGGCGACGCCAAGTCGTGCGTACGCAGTCCGGCTTCGAGGTGCACCACCGGAATGCCGAGCCAGAACGCGGCGAGCGCGCCGGCCAGTCCGGTGGTGGTGTCGCCTTGCACGACGACCGCCGACGGCTGGTAGCGGCGCAGCGCGGCATCGAGCGCGGGCAGCAGGCCGGACACCAGTTCCGCCTGCGTGCCGGACACCCGTGGCGGCACGTCGAGCCACGCGTCGATCCCAACCTCGAACGGGGCCAGCGCCTGTTCGACCATGCCCTGGTGCTGACCGCTGTGCACGACCAGCGGCCGCAGCCCGGGCCGGGCCTCCAGGGCCAGCGCGAGCGGCGCGAGCTTCACCGCCTCCGGGCGCGTCCCGGCCAGCAGCATCACGTCCAACGTTTTCACCCTTTCGAGTGTCCCGGAAATCCGGGCTGCCGGCGGGATCGGGCCGGCAGCCCGGATTCTTCAGCCGTCCAGGCGGGAGAACCGCCGATTCCGGCGGCGGACGGCGATCAGAGCGGCGATCCCGAGGATCACCAGCGCCACGCCGACCGCGAGCCACCAGCCGACGTCAGCGCCAGTGGCGGCGAGGGTACCCACCCCGCCACCGGCCACGCCGACCCCGGCGCCAGGCATCTTGTACATCGCTCCATCACCTCACCGGGGTCAGGCAGCCGAACGACGCCGGGAGAAGCGCAGGCCGACCGGCACCGCGATCGCGGCGACCACGCCGAACCCGATCCACATGCCCGCGCCCGAGGCGAGCGGCATCGGCGGGGCGGCCGGGCCGCAGGTCGCCGAGGACAGGATCACGTCGCCCGAGCCGAGCGCGCCCAGCGCGTCGCCGCCGAGCAGTTTCAGGTGCAGGGCGTTGACGGTGAGGCTGCCGTCCTTGTTCTTGATCTGCTCGTTCAGGATCAACGTCGCCACGTGCAGCGGGCCGACCTGGACCTTCAGTTCGGTGTTCGCCGCCGGGGTGGCGTCGACGTTGCCGAGGCTGCCGAGGTTCGCGCCGACCAGCGTCGTGCTGCCCTTGACGCCTTCCTGGGTCGCGGTGCAGACGGCTTCGACCGCCTTGGCACCCACATTGCCCACGGCGGCTTTGAGCAGCGGCAGTCCGACGTCGGCGACGGACGCCTTCGACGTGACCGCGCCGGAGTTGTCGTCGCGCACGGCGGACGTCTTGATCACGCCGGTGGTGAGCACGCCGGGAACGTTCGCGGAGACCGCGGTGCTTTCCGTCGGGCCGTTGGTGTTCGCGGCCGCGAGCGGGCCGAGGTGCACCGCGGGCTGGCCGAGCAGCGTCACGTCGACGTTGACGCCGTAGGCCGACCCGTCGCCGGGAGCGGCGCTGGCCGGAGCGGCTCCGGCCAAGGCGATGCTCGCCACGACAACGGCGAGCATTCCGCCTCGTCGCACGAGGTGTCTCTTCACTGGTCCTCCGATTTTTCTCAGGGCGAGCCGCTGCACGGACGAATCCCGGTGAGCAAGAGTCGGCACGCGGATCGGTTATCGCCGGAGGTTTCCGAAATAGCACAGTTTTTGCCCTCAATCACCACATCGGGTGATAAGAATTCGCTTTTCCCCAGGTTGCGTGAAGCATCACTCCAACGGAGTAGCAAGCTTGCGTAAGAATATGCCGAAAGCTGCTCGGGTGTCCCCGGAATGGGACTGCCCGGCGCAGGGCGGAAGCCGCCGCGGACACGACCGTGGCCGGGTCCGCCCCGGTTCCGCTGGGTTTCTTCTCGAGAGGGTCGTCGTGACAGCAGTCAACGCGCCGGTGTCAGGCGCATCCCGGTTTCCGCTGCGTATGGCGGTGTTCGGGGTGCTCGCCGCGGGGGTGGTGCTGGTGCTCGTGGAACGCGGGTACCGGGAACTGGAGGTGCAATTGGCCGGGGTCATCCTCCGGGTCATCACCTCATCGGGGGTCTATGTGGCCGGAAACCGGGAATCGGTCTACTTCGGGTTGTCCGGCGATACTCCATTCGGGTTGCGGATGACTCCGGAATGCTCGTCGGTATTCCTTCTGCTGCCGTTGCTTTTAGTAACCGCCGCACTTCTGTGGTTCCGGCCACAGAATGCCCGCAGGCTCTTTTTCTCGCTGGGAATTTCCGCGATCACGGTGATTCTGGTTAATCAGTTACGGATTCTCACCATCGTCGGGCTCGTCAACGGGCTCGGCACCGACGAGGGCTACTACTGGGGCCACACGCTGCTCGGTTCGCTGGTCAGCGTCATCGGCGGCGCGATCTCGCTGGTGCTGTTCGTGTGGCTGGCGACGCGGAAGACGAAGGCTGAGAAACGGGCCGCGGCGTGAGCAGCTCCGGCCTGAAGATCCTGCTGTCGGTCACGCAGGCGTTCGCGCTCACCATGAGCGTCGCGTTCCTCGTGTACGTCGTGGTGATCGTCGTGCCGTACCTGCGCCGCAAGCCCGCTCCGGTCGGCGATCCGGCCGACTTTTCCTGGCACTTCTTCGTCCCCTGCCGCGACGAGGAGGTGGTGATCCGCGAGACGGTGAAGTACCTGCGCAGCACCTTCCGCCGCGCGCACGTGTGGGTCGTGGACGACGACTCCGACGACCGCACCGCCCGCGTCGTGCGCTCGGTGTGGCGGCGCAACGGCGGCTACGACCCGAATCTGCACCTCGTCGCGCGCCAGCGCCCGGAAGCGCGTACGGGCAAGGGAGACGCGCTCAACGCCGCCTACCGCGAGCTGGACGACTGGCTCGGTCCCGACGCGGACCGGGACCGGGTAGTGGTCGTGGTGGTCGACGCGGACGGCCGTCCCGCGCCCAACTGCCTCGAAGTATGCGCGGCAGACCATCTGTTCGGCGACGAAACCGTTGGTGCCGTTCAACTCGACGTCCGGATGAGCAACTTCCGCAGCCGACCGCCCGGTCGCACGTGGTTCTCCCGCGCCTTCGGGCTCAAGCTCGCCCAGTTGCAGGACTTGGAGTTCCGCACCGCGATCGCGGCGATCCAGACGTCGCGCGGCTTCACCGGCACGATCTCCATGGGCGGCAACGGACAGTTCACCCGGCTGTCCGCATTGGACTCGATCGCGGGCGACGAACTCGCTCCGTGGCGCGGTTCGCTGCTGGAGGACTTCGAACTCGGCGTGCACCTGCTCACCGCCGGCTGGCGCACCGGGTTCACGCCGGATTCTCATGTGGCGCAAGAAGGCCTGTACAGTCTTCGCCGCTTCCTGGTGCAGCGCACGCGCTGGGGTCAGGGGACCATGCAGTGCATGCGGTACCTGCGCCGGATCTGGGACTCGCCGCACGTGTCCACTTTGGGCGCCGCCGAGATGATGTACTACCTGGCGCAGCCCTGGATGCAGCTGCTCGGCTCGCTGCTGTACCCGGTTCCGTTCGTCATGCTGCTCGTGAGCACCGCGGGCGATCCGGGTCAGGTGTGGACGTGGTTCACCGGCGGCGCTTGGATCCTGTTCGCGATCTACGGTTCGTTCGGGCTGCTGCCGTTCGTGGTGTGGGGCCCGATCTATCAGATGAAATGCTTGCGCAGCAAGAATATCTTCCGCGGGCTCGGCATGGGCCTGCTGTACGCGGCCTACATCTACACCTTCTACATCACGTCCTGGCGCGCGCTGTTCCGGCTGGTGCGCGGTCGCAACGGCTGGGCCAAGACCCGGCGCAACACCGAGGCCAGCGCGGGCGTGAAGGTGGCTCTGGACTCGTGAGTGGCTGTGCCGGTTCTAACCGGCACAGCCACTCACGAGTCCGCGGTCAGGACGCCGGTTCGAGGTCGACGTCGTCGCGGCTGACGTAAGCCACGCGGTGGCCGAGCTGGATTTCCACGTACTTCGCCTTGCCCTTCACGACCTTGTTGGTCGCGACGTCGAAGGACGCCGAGTAGTACTCCGAGCCGGTCAGCCCGCCGACCGAGTACTTCTGGCCCGCGCCGAGCTGGTACGGCAACGGCTTGAGCTCCTGCACCGGAACGTCCTTCGGATACGCACTGGCCTCCGGGTACGCGCTCCCGTAGACCGGCACGGTCGCCTTGCCCTGCTTGGGAGTCGCGACGAATCCGTCCGCCGGATACGCGGTGGGCGCGTCGCCCGGGTTGCGGAACCAGCCCTTCTGGCCGAGGTACCAGATCGCGGTCCAGCCGTCCTTGGTGTCCGCGACGGCGTACTTCTGGCCGGTGGCCGCGCGGCTGCCGATGTCCGCGACATCCATTGTGGACGGATCAGGCCCGTGCATGCCAACATCGGACAGCAGCGGCGCGGACGAGCTCGGCTCGGTGTGCAGCACGACCGCCCCCGAACTCCGCTCCGGGCAAGGGGTTCCGGATCCGATCTTGTCGCAGCCGGTGAACGCCGGACGGTTGGCGGAGAACTCCGGCGCGATCATGACCAGCCCGGAATCCGGGTCGCCGCTGTGCTCCAGCGGGGCGCCGAGCAGGTCGAAGTAGTGCGCCCAGTCCCAGTACGGGCCCGGGTCCCAGTGCATGCTCTTGATCTTGTCCGCGTTCGGGCCGGGCACGTTGTCGTGGCCGAGGATGTGCGCCCGGTCGAGCGGAACGCCGAAGCGGTGCGCGAGGTAGCGCACGAGCTTCGCGGACTGGCGGTACATCGCCTCGGTGAACCAGGTGCCCTGCGCGGCGAAGCCCTCGTGCTCGACGCCGAGTGATTTCTCGTTCACGTACCAGTTCCCGGCGTGCCAGCCGACGTCCTTGGTCGGCACGTGCTGGGCGACCTGCCCGTCCGAGGAGCGGACCGTGTAGTGCCACGCGGTCTGGCCAGGGGTCTGGGCTTGCTTCATCACCGAGTCCCAGGAGCCCTCGGTGTCATGGATGACGATGTAGTCGATCTTCTGGTCGCGCGGCCGGTCGGCCTTGTCGTAGTTGCCGTAGCTGTCGCCGATCTTCTGGAACGGCGCGGGCACCGATTCGCAGGACAGCGACCTCGGGCACTCGGTGGCCGGCGGCTTTCCGGCACGCAGGCCGAGACGGTCCGCTTGCGCGCGGTCCGGGGTGAGGCCGGAGGTCGCGGCGAGCTTGACGGCCTGCCCGTCATCGGTCGTACGCGCGACGCCGCTGGCGATGGTGGCGAAGACCTCGTCGGCGAACGTACGCGCGCCGGTGACGTCCTCCGGGCCGCTGTAGCGCGCGACGGCCCCGTACCAGTCCTTCGCGTTGTCGCTCTTGACGCCCAACTCTCGCTGGTACTCAGCCAGCAGTGCCGCTCCGCCGCGGATGTTCGCTTCGGCGTCCGTACGGAGCTTCGCTGCGTCGGTGTGCAGCAGTTCGGCGGCCTTGTCGATGGTCTGGCTGCCGGGCGGGGGAGTCGGGGCTTCGAGCGGCCGCAGGCGCAAGGCCGGGCGAGAGTCGTCGCCGCGCGGGTCTTCGTCGGGGTTGTCGAATTCGCTGGTCCGCAGGCCGGTGGTGCGGACGTCGGTGAGGTGCATCGGTCCGTACCCGGCGGCGGTGCTGGGCGCACCGGAATGAGTATCCCAGCGGGATTCCAGGTACGAGACGGCCAGCAGGACGTCCTCCGGGACGCCGAATTCGGAGGCTGCGCCGGCGAACGCGCGCTGGCGGGCTTCGTTGGCGGGCTGAGCGGAGGCGGGCACGGCGGCGGCGACCAATGCCAGCAGCCCGGTGGTGGCAGCGGCCAGGCGCCACGGGAGTGAGCGGGGCATAGAGGGCTCCAGGGGTGAGATGCCTGTCTGTGCGGATCCAACCAGCTGCCGGGGGAGTTAGTGGGGTTTATCCGCCGGATGCGGCCGAACGGGCACACGGCGATGCCCCGGCCGCCTGCCGCCCCGTGCCGGACGCTCGCTCGCGCCCTGGAACAAAGTGGCCGGTCAGCGGCTTCCGCCTGGCATTTCGCCAGGTCCGGCGGACCCTCCTTGCGAAGCTGGCACTCACATGGCTAGAGTGCTAATCGAACGGCCCGGACACGCCCCGGCACCCGCGACGGCGGGGGTGGTATGAGCCGTAACCAGTCATCATGCCGACGCTTTCGACGACCGTGGAGGTCAACCCGGTGAGCGTGAACATCAAGCCGCTCGAGGACAAGATCGTTGTCCAGACGAGCGAGGCCGAGGAGACGACCGCTTCCGGCCTCGTCATCCCCGACACCGCCAAGGAGAAGCCCCAGGAGGGCAAGGTTCTGGCCGTGGGCCCGGGCCGCATCGACGACAAGGGCAACCGCGTTCCGCTGGACGTGGCTGTCGGCGACGTCGTCATCTACTCCAAGTACGGCGGCACCGAGGTCAAGTACAACGGCGAGGACTACCTGATCCTCTCCGCCCGCGACGTGCTGGCCGTCATCAACTGACGCGTCACTCGCAGCGCAAGGACGCCCCGGGCCCCGCTCATGCCGGGGTGCGGGGCGTTTTGCGTCGCACGACAACCGAAAGGTAAGCGGAAAGCGTTATGCCCAAGCAGATCAGTTTCGACGAGGACGCTCGTCGCGCGCTCGAGCGCGGGGTGAACAAGCTCGCCGACGCGGTCAAGGTCACCCTCGGCCCGCGCGGTCGCCACGTCGTCCTCGACAAGAAGTTCGGCGGCCCGACGATCACCCTCGACGGCGTCACCGTCGCTCGTGAGATCGAGCTCGACGACCCGTTCGAGAACCTCGGCGCGCAGCTCGCGAAGAGCGTCGCCACCAAGACCAACGACGTCGCGGGCGACGGAACCACCACCGCCACGGTGCTGGCCCAGTCGCTGGTGAAGCACGGCCTGCGCAACGTCGCCGCCGGCGCCAACCCGACTTCGGTTGGCAAGGGCATCGAGGCGGCCGCGGAGAAGGTCATCGAGGTCCTCAAGGCCAAGGCCACCCCGGTCAAGGGCCGCGACAACATCGCCCAGGTCGGCACCGTCACCTCGCGTGACGCGACGATCGGCGCGCTGCTCGGCGAGGCCGTCGAGCGCGTGGGCGAGGACGGCGTGATCACCATCGAGGAGTCGTCCACGCTGGCGACCGACCTCGTGATCACCGAGGGCGTCCAGTTCGACAAGGGCTTCCTGTCGGCGCACTTCGCGACCAACCCGGAGGACCAGAAGGCGATCCTCGAGGACGCCTACATCCTGCTGCACCGCGAGAAGATCTCGGCGCTGGCCGACCTGCTCCCGGTGCTGGAGAAGGTCGTCGAGGCGAAGAAGCCGCTGCTCATCATCGCCGAGGACGTCGACGGCGAGGCGCTGTCCACCCTCGTGGTGAACTCGCTGCGCAAGACGATCACCGCGGTCGCGGTCAAGGCCCCGTTCTTCGGCGACCGCCGCAAGGCGTTCCTGGACGACCTGGCCGTTGTGACCGGCGGCGAGGTGATTTCCGCGGAGATCGGCCGCAAGCTGTCCGAGGTCGACCTCGGCTCGCTGGGCAAGGCCCGCCGGGTCGTCGTCACCAAGGACGACACGACGATCGTCGACGGCGCGGGCACCAAGGACGCCATCGCCGCGCGGACCGCGCAGATCCGCAAGGAGATCGAGACCACCGACTCCGACTGGGACCGCGAAAAGCTGCAGGAGCGGCTCGCGAAGCTCGGCGGCGGCGTGGCCGTGATCAAGGTCGGCGCGGCCACCGAGACCGAGCTGAACGAGCGCAAGCACCGCATCGAGGACGCCGTGGCTTCGACCAAGGCGGCCGTCGAAGAGGGCATCCTGCCCGGCGGCGGTTCGGCGCTGGTGCACGCGGTCAAGGAGCTCGAGGGCAACCTCGGCCTGACCGGCGACGAGGCGACCGGTGTCGCCATCGTCCGCGACGCGCTCACCGCCCCGCTGCACTGGATCGCGACGAACGCGGGCCACGAGGGCGCGGTCATCGTGAACAAGGTCCAGGAGCAGGGCTGGGGCCAGGGCTTCAACGCCGCCACCGGCGAGCTCACCGACCTGATCGCGGGCGGCATCGTCGACCCGGTCAAGGTGACCCGCTCGGCCGTCGCGAACGCGGCGTCCATCGCCCGGCTCGTGCTCACCACGGAGAGCTCCGTGGTCGAGAAGCCGGTCGAGGAAGAGCCGGAGGCCGCTGGCCACGGGCACTCGCACTGACGCAAGTTGTTTTTGGCGGGGCGGCACTCCCTTGGGGGGTGCCGCCCCGCTTCGCATGGCCTCCACAACTCCGCGGTGCTGTGGGGGTGCCGCCCCGCTTCGCATGGCCTCCACAACTCCGCGGTGCTGTGGACAACTGCGGTCGAGGACCGGGTCCAGGGTCGAGGGGCCGATAGAATTGGGCTGGGGCGTCCCCCCGTGGAGGGTGGGGGCTGGGCCGGTCAGGCCGTGAAGCCGCCGTCCACCGTGATCGACGTTCCGGTCAGATACCGGCCGTCCGGGCCTGCCAGGTACGCCACCGCGGCCGCGATGTCCGACGGATTTCCGTAGTGCCCCAACGCGATATGCGCCAGCTGGTCCCCGGAGTGCGGGCCGTCCGCCGGATTCATCTCGGTGTCCGTCGAGCCCGGGTGGACCACCATCGCCGTGATCCCGCGCGGTCCCAGGTCGCGCGCCAGGCCCTTGGTCATCCCCACCAGCGCCGCCTTGCTCGCCGCGTACACGCTCAATCCGACGAACGGCATGCGCTCCGCCAGGTCGCTGCCGATCGACACGATCCGGCCGCCCTGCTTCATGTGCCGTGCCGCCGCCCGGGCCGCCACCAGCGGTGCCTTCACATGGATCGCCAGCGTGCGGTCGATCGTCTCCGTGGTCAGTTCGTCGATCGGTGCCGCCAGGAAGACCCCGGCGTTGTTCACCAGCACGTCCAGTCCGCCCAGTTCGGCCGCGGTCTGGTCGACCGCGCTGGTCACCGCGTCCGCGTCCGCGGCGTCGGCCTGGAGAGCGAGACCTCGCCTGCCGAATTTTTCGATGGACGCGACCACGTCCGCCGCCCGGTCCGCGGCGCGTTCGTAGGTGATCGCGACGTCTGCGCCGTCCTCGGCCAGCCGGAGCGCGATCGCCGCGCCGATGCCGCGGCTTCCGCCGGTGACCAGTGCGACCTTGCCGTCCAGGGTGCCCATGCCCCACCTCTTTCTGTAGTGATAACTAAATAAATAGCCGCGTACGATGGGCCAGGTCAAGACTTCTGTATCGCTCACTAAAGAAGGTGGTCCATGTCACCCCGCGGCCGCCCGCGCGCGTTCGACCGCGAGCATGCGCTCAACCAGGCCATGCTGGTGTTCTGGGAGCGCGGCTACGACGGTGCGTCGCTGGCGGAGCTGACCGAGGCGATGGGCATCAAGCCGCCAAGTCTGTACGCGGCCTTCGGGGACAAGGAAGCACTGTTCCGCGAAGCGATCGAGCACTACCAATCCGCGTACGGGCGGCACACGATGCGCGCGCTGACCGAAGAGCCGACGGCGCGCGCGGCGGTAGAAGCGATGCTTCGCGACAACGCTTGCGCGTACGTGGAGCCGGGGCATCCGAAGGGTTGCATGGTCGTTCTGGCGGCTACCAACTGCACGCCAGCCAATGCGTCCGTGTGGAAGTTTCTCGCTGCTTCGCGCGACGAAGTGCGACGCCAGCTTCGAGAGCGCCTTCGCCGTGGAGTGGAAGAAGGCGACCTCGCGGCCACAGTGGACATTGACGCGCTCAGTGCCTTGTACGCGACTGTCTTTTATGGACTGACCATGCAAGCGCGCGACGGCGTCAGCCTCGACTCGCTGATGACCGTCATCGACCTAGCACTCTCGATGTGGCCCGGAAACGGCGGAGGGGCGGCGTCCACTGTGGACACCGCCCCTTCCGCGCCGTGATGAAAGTCAGATGTGCGCCATGGTCAACGCGCGTTTGTCCTGTTTGATGATGTGGTCCCGTTCCGATTCGGACAGCCCGCCCCAGATGCCGTAGGGCTCGTGCACGGCGAGCGCGTGCTTGCGGCACATCTCCAGCACTGGGCACGACAGGCAGATCGCCTTGGCCCTGGCCTCGCGCCGTGCCCTCGCCGGTCCCCGCTCTCCGTCCGGGTGGAAGAAGGATCCGCTGTCCATCCCCCGGCACGACCCCTCCAGCTGCCAGTCCCACATGTCTGCGTTGGGGCCGGGGAGCCTGCGCGTGTCTGCCATCCTGACCGCCTCCGTCATCCGGTCGATGCCATTAGCTGCTCTGCTGTGGTGCCGATACTCCATTCGGTGCAACGGCGGTAACGTTAGAAGCGCGCCAATAGTTGTTCAATAGATCGGCGGCGATTCAGCCGTTAGGCATCCCCCAGATGTGTGAGCAGGGCTTTTGGCTCGGGTTGCCGGGACCGCGGACGGGCTGGATATTGACCGGGTGGGATCCGGATCAGGCGATGGAGAACCCACCCTGCCGGTGGCCTCGGTCGCCCGCCGGCTCGGTGTCGCGCCGTCCACCCTGCGTACTTGGGACCGCCGCTACGGTCTCGGTCCCAGTCGCCACACCGACGGCAGACATCGCCGCTACGGCAGCTCGGACATCGGCCGTCTCGAACTTATGCAGCGCGCGCTCCTTCGCGGCGCTTCAACGGCGGAGGCCGCGCAGTACGCGTTAGAGCAGATGCCGCGTGCGGACTTCGTGCCAGCGCCCGCCGAGCCTGCGGAAGCGACGGAGACCAAGGCGGCGGCTGACGACGTCGAAGTCCCTTCGCGGCTCGCGCGTCGTCTGAGTACCGCTGCGTTGGCCATGGACGTCGGCGCGGTACAGCGGATGCTCGTCGACGCCATTCGCGAGCTAGGTGTGCTTCAGGCGTGGTCGGGCGTCATTGATCCGGTCCTCACTGCACTCGGCGCGCGGTGGCGAGGCGTGCACGCGGGCGCGGAAGTGGAGTACCTGCTTGCTGAGTGCGTGTACGCGGCATTAGTGCGCGCGACGCCGGTCCTCGACGAGCCTCGCAATCAACGGCCGGTCCTTCTCGCGTGCGTGCCCGATGAACGAGACAACATGCCGGTGTACGCGCTCGCGGCCGCTCTCGCGGGGCGAAGGATCGGCGCGCAGCTCTTCGGCATTGCGCTGCCGCAAGAGGTGCTGGCGGTCGCGGTGCGGCGAAGCGCGCCCGCTGCGGTAGTGCTGTGGGCGAATCGGGCTGACGCGGACCCTCGGCTCTTCGCGCGCGTGTCGCGCGGACGGCAGCGGACTCGGCTGTTCGCCTGCGGCCCCGGCTGGGATCCGGCGCTGTTGCCGCCGAAAGTCGAGCTGCTGGCGGATCTTTCCGCGGCGGCTGACCGCGTGGAGCACGTTCTTGTCGGTGCTCCACGCTAGAAAGGTCGGGTGGACGAAGAAGCGCTGACGGCCCTCGCGTTCGGCCCGGACGCCGGGTCGGCGGACCCGATACCTCGCGACGGCTCGCCAAGGCAACGCCTCCTGGCGGCCATCGTGCTGGGCGCCCGCGGTCGATACGCGGCGGCCGCGGATTTGCTCGACCCGCTCCGGCGCGGCCGGGACCCGCTGACGGCTTCGCTGGCGGCGAGCACGCTCGCGTCCCATCGGCGGCAGTTGGGCGCTCACGTGGTGGCGCGGAAGCTCGATGGGGAGGCGCTGCTGGCGGTCGGGCTGCGCGGAGAGGGGGACCGTCGGGCTGCGACAGCTGGCGGCTCGGGAACGGCGGGTGGCGGCTTGGCTGCGGCTCGTGCGGGCTCGCGCGGCGTTGGCTCTGGTTCGGCTGGCGACGGAGCAGCGGCGGCGGGTGCGGCCGTGGGCTCCCGTGGCGTTGGCTCGGGTGGTGTCGGCTCGGGTGGCGTCGGCTCGGGTCGAGCTGGTGCCGGAGCAGCGTCGACGCGCGCGGGCGTTGGCTCGCGTGGCGGCGGCTCGAGCCGAGCTGGCACGGGAACGGATTCGCCTGCTCCGAAATCAACCCCGGCCGCCGCCGATTCCCCGCCATCCCCGCCTGCCACCGCGAGCCTCAGCGCATCCGCCAGTCCGGGCAGCCTCGTCACACCAACCGGAGACCCCCACGGACTGGACCTCCAAGGCGCCCGAGCCGACGCCCTCCTGGGCCTGGCCGCCGACAACCTCGCCATCGGCCGCATCTCCGCCGCCCGGCGCCTGGCCATCCGAGCGGCTCAGGCCGACCGGCGCTGGCGGGCGACCGTTCGCGGCGGCTGGGTGGGCGCCGAGATCGAGCTCGCCGACGGGCAGCCCGAAGCGGCCGTCGCCCCGGCCCGTCTCGCCTATGAGACCGCCGTCGCTCGTCACGCTCGGCGACACATCGTGAAGTCCGGCATCGTCCTCGGCGTCGCCCTGCTCGCCGCCCGGGAAAGCGGTGCCAGGGAGCTCGTTCTCGCAGCCGCCGCGGACGCCGAGAAATATGAACTAGATTCACTTAATTGGGTGGCCGCCCGCGTCGCCGCTGACCTGGACCCCGACCGGGCCGAGGAGTATCGATTCAGGAGTCGCCAGGTGTTGCACGCAGTGTTACGGCACGCGGATCCTTGCATGATGCGTATCGCACTTGAATCGCCGTGGGTGCCCGTCGGACCCGGGTAGGCCTGCGGGAACGGGCGTTCCGGCATCCGGGCTAAGAAACTTCAAAAAAAGCCACCGGATCGTGTCAAGGTTCGGGCTAAAGCGTCCGATAGGGGAAGTGGAATGTCACCCGGCTGCAGGAAGGAAACCCCGTGACGACGGTCTTGATCTGCGACGACCGACGCAGTGTCCGCGAAGGGCTCACCCGTGTGATGTCCGCGGTGCCTGGGGTCAGTCGCATCGACTGCGTAGCGCACGGTGACGAGCTGCTGGCCCGGTACACCCGTCAGCCGGTCGACGTCGTGCTGGTCGGAACGCAACGCGCGGTCCCGACAGGCGTCGAGGCCACCCGTCGGCTCGTCTCCGCGAACCCCCAGGCGAACGTCATCGTCTTCGGAGCCCCGGACGACGCGGGCAGCATCGCGGCCGCCATCGCCGGCGGAGCGCGCGGCTACCTGCGCTGGGACGCTTCGCGGCCCGAACTGGTCGCCGCGCTGGCGCACACCCTGGCCAGCACCTCGGTGCCCGCGCCGCGGCAGCCGTCCGACCCGGGCGTGCAGCTCACCGAGCGCGAGCTGCAGGTGCTGCGCGGCATGAGCCAGGGCAAGAGCAACGGCCAGATCGGCCGTGAGCTGTACCTCTCCGAGGACACGGTCAAGACGCACGCGCGGCGGCTGTTCCGCAAGCTCGGCGTCCGCGACCGCGCGCAGGCCGTGGCACACGGCTTCCGCCGCGGTCTGGTGTCCTGACCGAGGCGGGCAAGCCAATAACGGGACTTCCGATCCGATTCCCGCGGTGACGAACGGGCCAGGGCGAGCAAGCCCTGGCCCGTACCTGTTGTCCGGCTCCCGCCCTCGTGCCTCGCCCGCGTCCCCACCGCGTGACGGCACTGCCCCACCCCGTCTGCCTGCGACAATCGCCGCCCGGCCGCGTCCGGCGCGCCGGTCACCACCTCTGGCGGTTGTCTGGTAGGACTCCGACGGTACGGTAGCTGTGACCGGCGCAGGACGGGGACGACCACGCGCCGGATTCTTTGCACGCCTACACGTAACGCTGGGACTGTTGTCTGCGATGGCCACTGTGGGGGATGGACTGGACGAGCCGGTCGCCGCCGCTGTCGAGGGAGACCCTCAGGCAGTCGAGCGGTTGCTGGCCGCCATTCGTCCCCTTGTGGTGCGGTATTGCCGCGCCAGGGTTGGCAGGCAGGAGCGTTCGTTCGCTTCGGCAGACGACGTTGCGCAGGAGGTGTGTCTCGCGGTGCTTACGGCCTTGCCTTCGTACCGTGACCAGGGCCGCCCCTTTCTGGCGTTCGTCTACGGCATCGCCCAGCACAAGGTCGCCGACGCGCACCGCGCCGCGGCGCGCAACCGGGCGGAGCCGGTCGCCGAGATCCCTGACGAGATCGAGGTCGGCGTCGGCCCGGAGCAACGTGCTCTCCAGGGTGAGCTGAACGAGCGGATGGCGCAGTTGCTGCAGGTGCTGCCGGACAAACAACGGGAAATCGTCGTTCTGCGGGTCGTGGTCGGGCTGTCGGCGGAGGAGACGGCGGACGCCGTCGGTTCCACGCCGGGCGCCGTCCGCGTCGCTCAGCACCGGGCGCTCGCCCGGCTGCGCAAGGTGCTTGCCGCCGAGGAGGTGATCTGAGTGACCGATCGCGAAGACCGGGACAGAGACCTGTCACCTTCCGCGCAGGCCAGCGGCCTGACCGGGTACGAAGCGGAAGCCGACGGCGACCTCACGGCCATCCAGGCCGACGACGCGCTCCTCGACGCGCTCGGCGGGACCGATCCGGCTGTCGCCGACGGGCTCGGAGACCAGGAACTGAACGCGCTGCTGCTCGCGTGGCGCCGCGACATCGACAGCGAGCCGCTCGCCGAGCTGGTCGACGTCGACACCGCGGTCACCACGGTGAAGACCGCCACGCTGGCGCGCAAATACCAAAGCCGCGGCCGTCGCCGCCGCTATCTCGTGCCGGTGGCCGCCGCGTGCGCCGCCGCCGCGATCGCCTTCACCGGCACCGGGCTCGCCGCCCGGGACGCCCAGCCCGGCGACACGCTCTGGGGCCTCACGAAGGTGCTCTACGCCGACCACGCCCGCTCCGTCGAGGCCGCCGCCGCGGCGAAGCTCGACCTGGAGAAGGCGAACCTGGCGCTGGCCGACAACCGGCTCGCGGACGCCCGGCGCGCGCTCGCCGACGCGCAGGCCGCGCTCACCCAGGTCACCGACGCGGACAACCGCAACCAGCTGATGCAGCAGCACCGCGAACTGGCCGCGCAGCTCGGTCAGCCGACGGCCCCGCCCGCGGACCAGAAGCCTTCGTCGCCGCCCGCTGTTCCGCCCGCGCACGACCCGGTCAGCAGCGCGGCGCAGCCGCCCGGCCAGTCGACGTCGCTGCCGGGCACCGGCCACACCAACAACCCGCCGCCGGTCACCTCGGTGACGCCGCTGCCGCCGGTCACGTCCACGCCGAGTTCGCCGCCGCCGTCGCCGAGCGCCACCCCGAACGATCCGGGCACGGGCAGCAGCCCGCGCAACGAGTCGTCGCAAGGGGTGCAGGCCCCGAACGGCACCAGCGGCTCTTAGCTTTCCGAAGGTCCCGGCACGAACAGTGCCGGGACCTTCTTCGTATCTACGGGGAGAACGGGATGCTGGTTTTCGGGGAGCCCTACGAGACCGCGAGCGGAACGGTGCTGGTCACCGTCACGCGACAAGGCCGTCGAGGCGGGCCAGGACGAGCGGTCGGGCTGTACACGATCAACGCGGACGGCGTGACGTGGACGCCCGCGGTCGATCAAGGGCGGATTTCGCTGGTCGCCGTGTGCACCGGGCTCGTGGCGGCGGCGTTTTCGACGCTGGCCATGGTGCGTCGGCCGCCGTGGCCGAACCTGACCGAACGGGCGATGATCGCCCAGGCCGAGAGCGCGAAACGCCGGCGCTGACCGAGGTTGTCCACAAGTCGACATGCCTGTGGACAACCGCTGTGGACAACTTGTCCGCACACACGAAGAAGGCCCTGGTGGCCGAACTCACCAGGACCTTCTTTTCGACGCTGTGCGTAAGGCTCAGTACGCGCTTTCGTTCGCGGTGACGCCGTCCGCGAAACCGCGGCAGTAGTCCCAGCTCACGTAATCGGTCGGATTCGGATCGAACGCCGGCTCGTGCGGGCGCATCCGGCCGTCGGACAGCAACTGCTCCAAGCTCGCGCGCAGCAACGTCCAGTCGTGATAGTGGGGTTCGTCGCACTCGCCGCAGTCGACCACGATGCCGCGAACCCCGCGAGGCTCCAGCAGAGCCTGGTACACGGCGAGATCGGACAGGTCGGCCAGCAGCTCGGTGCGCTCGTCCGCGCTGATCGGCTCTTCCAGGTGGTCGTCGGGGTCGGGGATGGCCCGGGCCGGATCGTCCGGGTCGTCCGCGAACGGATCGGGGGGCAACACATCGTGCGGCACGGCCTGCACGCTACCCGCCGGGCCACCCGACCGGGCCAGGGCCCCGGCCCGGATATCATGAGGGGAAGGCCCGAGGCCCCTCGGCCCACGCCAGGCACCGCTGCCCGCGACTCCAGCCCACTCCCGCCAGGAAGGCCCTTCGCCCCTCATGACCAGCGAAAGCATCACCCCCGCAGTGCCCAGCAAGTTCGCGATGCTCGGCTTGACCTTCGACGACGTGCTGCTGCTGCCCGCGGAATCGGACGTGGTGCCCAGCGCGGTGGACACGAGCACGCAGCTCACCCGCAACATCAAGCTCAACGTTCCGCTGGTCTCCGCCGCGATGGACACGGTCACCGAGGCGCGGATGGCGATCGCCATGGCCCGCCAGGGCGGCATCGGCGTGCTGCAGCGCAACCTGCCGATCGAGGAGCAGGCGGCGGCGGTCGAGGTCGTGAAGCGGTCCGAGGCGGGCATGGTCACCGACCCGGTCACCTGCTCCCCGGACGACACCCTCGCCGAGGTCGACGCGCTGTGCGCGCGGTTCCGCATCTCCGGCGTCCCGGTCACCGACGCCTCCGGCGCGCTCGTGGGCATCATCACCAACCGCGACATGCGGTTCGAGGTCGACCACACCCGCCTGGTGAGCGAGGTCATGACCCGGACGCCCCTGGTGACCGCGCAGGTCGGCGTCACCGCGGAGGCCGCGCTGGGGCTGCTGCGCAGGCACAAGATCGAAAAGCTGCCGATCGTCGACGGCGCGGGCAAGCTGCGCGGCCTGATCACGGTCAAGGACTTCGTGAAGACCGACCAGTACCCGAAGGCCTCGAAGGACCCGGACGGCCGCCTCATCGTCGGCGCCGCGGTCGGCGTCGGCCCGGACGGGCACAAGCGCGCGATGGCGCTGGCCGAGGCCGGGGTGGACGTGCTGATGGTCGACACCGCGCACGGCCACTCCCGGGCGGTCGTGGAGACCGTGCGGCTGCTGAAGAAGGAACTGGGCGACACTGTCGACGTCGTCGGCGGAAACGTCGCGACGCGGGCGGGTGCGCAGGCGCTGGTGGACGCGGGCGTGGACGGCGTGAAGGTTGGCGTCGGCCCGGGCTCGATCTGCACCACGCGGATCGTCGCGGGCGTGGGCGTGCCGCAGATCTCGGCGATCTACGAGGCGGACCAGGCCTGTCGTCCGGCGGGCGTCCCGGTGATCGGCGACGGCGGCATCCAGTACTCCGGCGACATCGCGAAGGCCATCGCGGCGGGCGCGTCCACGGTCATGCTGGGCAGCCTGCTCGCGGGCACCGCGGAATCGCCGGGCGACCTGATTCTGGTCAACGGCAAGCAGTTCAAGGTCTACCGCGGCATGGGTTCGCTGGGTGCCATGCAGTCGCGCGGCGAGGCGAAGTCCTACTCCAAGGACCGCTACGCGCAGGACGACGTGCTCAACGAGGACAAGCTGGTGCCGGAGGGCATCGAGGGCCGGATCCCGTTCCGCGGCCCGCTGTCGAACGTCGTCCACCAGCTCGTCGGCGGTTTGCGCGCGGGCATGGGTTACGCGGGCGCGGAGACCATCGCGGCGATGCAGGCGGCGCAGCTGGTCCGGATCACCGCGGCCGGGCTGAAGGAAAGCCACCCGCACGACATCACGATGACGGTCGAGGCCCCGAACTACACGACCCGCTGATCGACCCTGTTCGCCCGCTCCGCCTTCCCGCCACACTGGATCTCCAGGTGACGGCGAGGGGAGCGGGCGAATGCGGTTTTCCCGGAGGTTCGTGCTGACGACGGCAGCGGCAATGGTGCTCGGGGGAGGGGTCACGGCTGCTTCCGCGGCGACGACGGCTTCGCCGGACAGCTCACTGTGGAAACGCACCGAGCTGTACTTCGGCACCGCCAAACCGAACGGCGGCGAGGTGACCGAGAAGGAGTTCGCGGACTTCTCGGCGAAGGACATCACGCCGCGTTTCCCGGACGGTTTCACCCAGCTCGAGGGCACCGGTCAGTGGCGGTCCGGCGGCGGCGAGGTCGTCCGGGAACATTCGATCGTGCTCGTCGTGCTGTACCCGCCGACGAACCAGCACGCGAACGAAGACCTCGAACAGATCCGCACCGACTACAAGCACCTGTTCGATCAGGAATCCGTGCTGCGGACCGATTCCACCGCGCGTGTCTCGTTCTGAACGCGGTTCCATCCAAGCAGCAGCAACGGCGTCGCCAGCATCAACGCGCCTGCCAGCCCGAGTGCGCCGCGCGTGCCCAGCCACGTCGCCACCAAGCCCCACAGCAGCGTCAGCCCGGCAGTGCTGGCGCTGCTGCTGATCCGCCACGCGGACAGCATCCGGCTCACGTACCCGTCTTCGGTTTCCTCGAGCCGGTACGTCGCGAGGACCGTGTTGTACGCCGCCGCGCAGACGATCAGGCCGAACTCCACCGCCATCACCCAGAACAGCCCGCCGATCCCGGGCGGCACGAATGCCAGCAGCACGACCCAGCATGTCCGGATCGTGCCGATGATCGGCAGCAGCCGCACCCGGCCGTAGCGCGGCACCAGCCTGCGGGCGAGCCGAGAGCCGACGAGACCGCCGAGGCACGGGACGCCGAACGCGAGCCCGTACTGCCACGTCGGCAGGCCGAGTTCGCCGAGCAGCAGCACCGCCAGCACTGGTGAGGTGGCCATGATCAGGCCGTTGACCAGGCAGGAGTTGAGGAACAGCTTCCGCAGCCGGGCGTGCCGGAACACGTAGCGCCAGCCTTCGACGAGGTCTGCGGCGCGGAAGGCGGCGGGGCGGGCCGGTTGGGGCTCGCGGGTGCGGATCGTCGAGAGCGAGAACGCGGACAACAGGTAGCTGAGCGCGTCGAGAAGAACAGTGGCCAGCGGGCCGAAGAACCCGATCGCCACGCCGCCAGTCGGCGGGCCGAGCGCGGTCGCGGTCCACAGTGTCGTCTCGAACCGGCCGTTCGCGGTGAGCAGGTCTGGACCAGCCGCCAGTGATTTCAGATACGCGCCGCTCGCCGAGGTGAACGCGATGTTCGCCGCCGCCACGAGCACCGAGACCGCCACGAGCTGGGCGAACGTCAGCAGGTCCAGCAGATACGCGGGCAGCAGCGTGAGCAGGGCGGCGAACCGGACGAGGTCCATCGCGATCAGCACCGGTCGTTTCCGCCGGAATTCGACCCACGGACCGAGCGGGAGCGCGGCCAGCGAGCCCGCCGCCAGACCGGCTCCGGCCAGCAGCGACACCTGCGCGGCACTGCTGTGCAGCACCCGCACCGCGATGATCGAGAAGGCGTCGAGGGCGAAGTAGGTGCCCGCGACACTGACCGCGTACGCCAGCCACAGCCGGTGAAAGTCCTTGCCCAGCGCCAAATTCGTCCCCCTCGCTCAGCCGGGCAGCCAACCACCCGCCCACGCCGGTGGCAAACAACCGCGCGCACAACCGGTGGTTGTCGCCACCGCAACGGTCCCCCGCGCGCAGGTCACCCGCGCCGACTCGCGACAATGGATCGCGAAGGCGGTAGGCGCGAGAAGGGACATCACGTGCGGGATCTGGTCGAGATCGGCATGGGCCGCACGGCGCGGCGGGCGTATGACCTCGATGACGTGGAGATCGTGCCGTCGCGGCGGACGCGGTCCTCGTCGGTGGTGTCCACTGCTTGGCAGATCGACGCGTACCGGTTCGACCTGCCGCTGGTCACCCACCCGACGGACGCGATCGTGTCGCCGGGGACCGCGGTGGCGATCGGCGAACTGGGCGGCCTCGGCGTGCTCAACGCCGAAGGGCTGTGGGCCCGGCACGCGAACGTCGAGGAGGCGATCTTCCGCCTCGTGCGCGCGGCCGAGGACAGCGACGACCCGGCGGCGGTCGTGCGTGAGCTGCAGGAGCTGCACTCCGCGCCGATCCGCCTCGACCTGCTGACCGAGGCGATCAAGACCGTCCGCGAATCCGGCGTGACGGTCGCCGCGCGGGTCAGCCCGCAGCACGCCGCGGAGCTAACGCCGGACCTGATCGCCGCGGGCGTCGAGATCCTGGTCGTGCAGGGCACGATCATCTCCGCCGAGCACGTGCAGCGCGACGCGGAACCGCTCAACCTCAAGGAGTTCATCGGCCGCCTCGACGTGCCGGTGATCGCGGGCGGCGTGAGCGACTACCGCACGGCCATGCACCTGATGCGCACCGGCGCGGCGGGCGTCATCGTCGGCCACGGCTACACCGAGGGCGTCACCAGCACCGACCGCGTGCTCGGCATCGGCACCCCCATGGCGACGGCGATCGTGGACGCGGCCGCCGCGCGCCGCGACTACCTCGACGAGACCGGCGGCCGCTACGTGCACGTCCTCGCCGACGGCGGCATCACGACGTCCGGCGACATCGCGAAGGCGATCGCCTGCGGCGCGGACGCGGTCATGCTCGGCGCCCCGCTGGCGACCGCGTCGGACGCCCCGGGCCAGGGCCTGTACTGGACCGCTGCGGCGGCTCACCCGTCGCTGCCGCGCTCGCGCGTGGTGGCCGGCCCGGACTCGGACTACGCGGTGGACCTGAAGACGCTGCTGTTCGGCCCGTCCTCGGACGCGGAGGGCGTGGTGAACCTGTTCGGCGCGCTGCGTCGCGCGATGGCGAAGACGGGGTACTCGGACCTGAAGGAGTTCCAGCGCGTCGGGCTGACCGTCCGCGGCTGAGGTACTCGCGAAGAAGGCCCCCTTCACGGGGGCCTTTTTTGTGCCCGCAGGTACCCGATGCGTCATTCTCCGTTATACTTTCGTTATCTTTGGAGTTCCGGTGTCGCACCTGAAGGGTGAGCGGATGGCACTGCTGGGGGAGTCCGCGTCGACCTGGTGGCTCGGCGGCATCGTGGTGGGCAGCCTGCTGATCCGGCTGCTCGCGCTGGTCGTGGCGTTGCGCGGGACGGTGCCGGCGGAGCGGCCCGCCATCATCCGGGCGCTCGGCGAGCTGTTCCGGTTCGCGCCGCGGCGCAAGACGCGTTGAGGTAACTCGTCAGTAACTTAACTCTGGCCTGGCGGCTCCCCGAGGGTTACCCTCTTTCCTGTGACTGCCAGTAACACCACCACCGCGCGGCAAGAACCCGACTACGACGTCCTCGTGGTCGGTTCCGGGTTCGGCGGCAGCGTCGCGGCGTTGCGGCTGACCGAGAAGGGCTACCGCGTCGCGGTGGTCGAGGCGGGCAGGCGCTTCGCCGACGACGAGTTCGCCAAGACGTCCTGGGATCTCAAGCGCTACCTCTGGGCCCCGCAGCTCGGCTGTTACGGCATCCAGCGCATCCACATGCTCAACGACGTGATGGTGCTGGCGGGCGCCGGCGTCGGCGGCGGTTCGCTGGTCTACGCGAACACGCTGTACCGCCCGCTCAAGCCGTTCTACCAAGACCGGCAGTGGGCGCACATCACCGACTGGGAAAGCGAACTCGCGCCGCACTACGACCAGGCCAGCCGCATGCTCGGCGTCGTCACGAACCCGACGATCACGCCGTCCGACGTGGTGATGCGGGACGTCGCGAAGAAGATGGGCGTCGAGGATTCGTTCCACGCCACGCCAGTCGGGGTGTACTTCGGCAAACCGGGCGAGACGGTGAAGGATCCGTTCTTCGGCGGAGCCGGGCCGGACCGGGTCGGGTGCACCGAATGCGGTTCGTGCATGACCGGCTGTCGCGTCGGCGCGAAGAACACGCTGGTGAAGAACTACCTGTACCTCGCGGAAAAAGACGGCGCACAGGTGATTCCGCTGACCACGGTGACGTCGGTGAACCCGCTCGGCGACGGTTACGAGATCACGCTGCAGAAGACCGGCACGCGTTCGCGGCGGTTCCGGACCACGGTCACGGCAGCTCAGGTGGTGTTCGCCGCGGGCACCTGGGGAACGCAGAACCTGTTGCACCGCATGAAGGACACCGCCGCGCTGCCGAAGCTGTCCGGCAAGCTCGGCGAGCTGACCCGGACGAACTCCGAGGCGATCATCGGCGCGGCGCGGACCGCGGTGGACCCCGAACAGGACTTCAGCCGCGGGGTCGCGATCACCTCGTCGATCCATCCGGACGAGAACACGCACATCGAACCGGTGCGGTACGGCAAGGGCAGCAACGCGATGAGCCTGCTGCAAACCGTGGCCACCGACGGGTCTTCGAGCGTTCCGCGCTGGCGGCAGGCGCTCACGTTCCTGGTCAAACACCCGGTGCAGTCGGCGAAACTGCTGAACGCGTACCGGTGGAGCGAGCGCACGGTGATTCTGCTGGTGATGCAGAGCCTCGACAATTCCATCACCACCTACACCCGGCGCGGCCTGTTCGGGCGGCGGAAGTACACGTCGAAACAGGGCCACGGCGAGCCGAACCCGAGCTTCATCCCGGCCGGGCACGAGGCGAACGTCCTTACCGCGGAACGGATCGGCGGCATGCCGGGCGGCACCTGGGGCGAGGTCTTCGACATCCCGCTCACCGCGCACTTCATCGGCGGCGTGCCGATCGGCGACAGCGCCGACACCGGCGTCATCGACCCCTACCACCGGGTTTACGGCTATCCCGGACTGTCCGTTGTGGACGGTTCGGCGATCACCGCGAACCTCGGCGTGAACCCGTCGCTCACCATCGCCGCGCAGGCCGAGCGGGCGTTCTCGTTCTGGCCCAACAAGGGCGAGGCCGACGAGCGCCCGGAGCAGAGCAGCGGATATGCCCGGATGGAGCCGGTCGCACCGAAGAACCCGGCGGTTCCGGCGAACGCGCCCGCGGCACTGCGCCGCTGACCTAAGCTCGTGCGGTGACGACTGCGGCGCTGGACCGGATCCGGGAACTGCACGACGAATGGGCTCGAGTCGCCGAGGCCATGCCGGCTTCGGCGTTCGGCGAGCCGAGCGCGCTGCCCGGCTGGACGCGCGCGCATCTGCTCACCCATCTCGCGCGTAACGCCGACGCCCTCGGCAACCTGCTGACCTGGGCGGAAACCGGGGTCGAGCGGTCGATGTACGGCCCGGGCAACGCGCGGGACGACGACATCGAGGCTGGCGCTGGCCGTGCTCCGGCGGAAATCGTGGCCGATCTGGTGGCGTCCGGGAAGCGGCTGACCGACCACGCCGCACGGCTGTCGGACGACGCTTGGTCCGCGCCCGTCCGGCACCGGCACGGCGGCCAGTTGACCGGCGCGGACGTGCTCACCCTGCGGCTGTCCGAGACCACGATCCACCTCGCCGACCTCGACGCCGGCCACGATCTCGACAGCGCCACCGCATTGCTCGGGGGCCATCTCGAAGCGGTGGTAGGAACGCTGATCCGGATGTGCCCGCGTCCGTTGCCTTCGTTCCGCATCAGCGACGGCGTCCGCACTTGGCCCCTCGGCGAAGGCGGCGATCTCGTCACCGGCACGCCGGGCACGGTCCTGGCTTGGCTGACCGGTCGCGGCGGCAGTTCCGCGCTTTCCGGGCCGGTGCCGGAGATGGCACCGCTGATCTGATTCAGCTGGGCTGCCGGTCGGCGGCGAGTTCGTCGTCGTCGCCGACGATGCCCAGTTGCTGCAGGATCGCGAGCCGGTCGGTCTGAATGTCGAGTTCGGCGATCCGCCCGTCGGTCACCCGCGCCAGGACGAAACCGCGCCACGTTCCGCTTTTGCCGGTCGCGAAACCTCTGCGGTAGTAGCCGGTATTGGTCGCGGTGAGCGTCACCGTGGCCGCGGCGCGATCGTCTTCGGCGAGCAGTGCGTCGATGTCCACGCCTACGTCGGGGAACGCCGTCAGCATCTGTGTCCAGCCGGTGCGGAAGGCGGCGAGCCCGCCGGTCGGCGCGTCGACCACGACCGGGCCGGATTCGGTGACGTCCTCGGCCACCACGGTGTCCAGTTCGGCGAGGTCGTGGCTGTTGACGATGGCGAGAAAACGGCGCAGGACGGCTTTGGGGTCGGTCATGGCTCCTCGATTCTTACGCTGTAAGTGGCGAGGACAGTGGTATCTTACGTCGTAAGAAACGTCAAGGGGGGCCAGTGTCCGATCGGAGAGCCCGGCCGCGTGCCGGGCTGACCAGGGAGCGGGTCGTGGACGCCGCGCTCGCGTTCGTGGACGAGCACGGCATCGCCGCGCTGTCGATGCGCAAGCTCGGTGCGGAACTTGGCGTCGAGGCGATGACGCTCTACCACTACGTGCCGAACAAAGAAGCGCTGCTCGACGCCCTGATCGACCGGCTCGTCTCGGCGCTGGCCGGAATCGAGCCGGAGCCGGGAGAGTCCGGGCAGCGGTGGCTGGGCCGGGTGGCCAGGGCGTACCGGGAGCAGTTGCTCGCGCATCCGGGCGTGCTGCCGCTCGCCGCGACCCGCCCGGCGGTCAGTCCGGAGTCGTTGCAGGTGGTCGAAACCGCGTTGCGGCTGCTGGAGTCGCCGCCGGCGCGCGGACTCGACATGGTGAACGCCGTGCTGACCTTCGTCCTCGGCCACACGCTCGCCGAGGCGGGCCGCGCGCCTGGCTCGCAGTCCGATGTGGACAGTCTGGCGCACCTTGACGAGGAGCGGTTTCCGCTGCTCGCGCAAGCCCTGCGAGACGGGGCCCGGCACGGCGAGCGGTTCGAATTCGCCCTGCGGGCATTACTGGCCGGACTTTTCGCAACCCATGCACGGTCTGAGGCGTCTGAATGAACATGACACTGGGGAGAAGGACGTTCCTGCGCGCCGCCGGGTTGACGGCGGTCGGCGCGGTGGCAGCGGCCTGCACGGCGAAACCGGGCCCTTCGGTGCCGCAGACCAGCCCGACGACGAGAGCGTCCGTACCGCCTAGCACCAGCTCTAAGCCGTCCGGGCCGCCGGACTGGAACGCGTTGCGCGGCAAACTCTCCGGCGACCTCGTGCTTCCCTCCGACGGCGGATTCGCTACCGCGAAGCGTGCGTTCAATCCGCTATTCGACGGACACAATCCCGCTGCGGTAGCGAAATGTGCGAAACCGGAGGATGTGCAGGCCTGTGTCGAAGCGGCCGGCGGACGGGTTCCGCTGGCCGCGCGCAGCGGCGGGCACAGTTATGCCGGGTATTCCGCGCCGGACGGCGGGCTGGTGATCGACGTCGGCGGGATGGCGGGCGTGGACGTCCAGGGCGATCAGGTGGTCATCGGCGCGGGCGCGAAACTCGGCGACGTCTATTCGGAGCTGGCGAAGGCAGGGCGTTGTCTGCCTGCGGGTTCGTGCCCGACTGTCGGCATTGCCGGGCTCGCGCTCGGCGGCGGAATCGGCGTGCTGACCCGTAAGTACGGCCTGACCTGCGATCGGTTGCAGTCCGCGCAGATCGTGACGCCGGACGGCAAACTGCGCACGGTGAGCGCGCAGGCGGACGACGACCTGTTCTGGGCGTTGCGCGGCGGCGGGGGTGGAAACTTCGGCGTGGTCACGTCGTTCACCTTCACCACTGTGGAAGCGCCGACTATCACGGTGTTTTCGCTGAAGTTCCCGTCCGGTTCGGCGAGCGACGTGGTCGACGCGTGGCAGCGCTGGCTGCCGAGCGCTCCGCCCGAACTGTGGTCGAACTGCGTGGTTTCCGGCGGTCCGAGCGGGGCTTGCCGGGTCGGCGGCGCGTTCGTGGGCAGTTCGGCGGGCCTGACGTCGGCACTCAACGGCTTTTCGGTGACGCCGTCCAGCCGCACGATGAAAACCCTCGGCTACGGCGCGGCGATGAACTACTTCTCCGGCAGCTCCGAACGGCAGACCTTCGTGGCGTCGTCGCGCATCATCACCGATCCGGTCGACGGCGGGAAGATCGCCGATCTCGCTTCCGGGCACAAGGGAATGGACCTGCTCATCGACGGCCTCGGCGGCACGGTGAGCGAAATCGCGCCGACGGCCACGGCGTTCCCGCATCGGAAAGCGCTGGCCAGCATTCAGGTTTACGCCCCAGCCACGGCGAGCAGCCAGGACACCGCGCGCAAGTCTGTGTCCACTGTGGTCGCTGGACTGGCGGACGCCGGCGCGCGCGGCGGCTACGTGAACTACATCGACCCGGACCTGCCGGACTGGAAGTCGGCCTACTACGGCGACAACGCGGCCCGGCTGGGCCAGGTGGCGAAGAAGTACGACCCCAACGGGGTTTTCAAGTTCGCTCAGTCGGCGTGAGAGGCTTGAGGCGGGGGCCAGACGTAACGCACGTCTGGCTCACCCTCTTCATTTCGCTGTCCGTCGGTGTATTCGACCGCGACGAAACCGTGGCGGCGGTAAAAACGTTGGGCTGGCTCGTTGATCTGAAACGTCCACAGGGTCAGCCCGCCGGGGCGCAGTTGTTTGGCCAAGTCCACCAACTGGTCGCCGATTCCGCGCCCGCGCCACGGAAGGTCGAGATAAAGCTGTGCCAGCTCCGCGCCGTCGAGCACGAGCAGTCCGGCCACAGTGGACTCGACGACCGCGACCCAGGTTTCCTGTTGTGGCACCACGATATTCGCGAACCACCAGCGCACCGCGTCGTCATCGTGGGCACGGCGGACTGCCGGCAGCGCGGCGGAGAACGACCGCAGCCACACGTCGGCGATATCGCGTGCGTCAGCGGCCGTTGCCCGCCGCAATTCCACTGTGGTCAGAGGTCGACTCCGGTGAAGACCGTGACGCGTTCCTCGGTCAGGTCGTTCATCGCAGACAGCACGCCTTCCCTGCCGACGCCTGAACCCTTCACACCGCCGTACGGCATCTGGTCCGCGCGATACGACGGCACGTCACCGATGATCACGCCGCCGACCTCCAGTTCCGCCGACGCGTGGAAGGCCAACTGCACGTCACTGGTGAACACCCCAGCCTGCAGTCCGTACGCGGATGCGTTCACCGAAGCGAAAGCCTCGTCCACGCCATCCACAATGGATACTGCGAGCACCGGTCCGAAGATTTCTTCCGACCAAGCCTTGGCATCCGCGGGTACGTCGGTCAGCAGCGTCGGCGCAACCGTTGCGCCCGAACGGGTTCCGCCGGTCAGCACCCGTGCACCGCCGGCCACCGCTTCATCGACCCATTCGATGATCCGTTCCGCGGCCGCCTCGTCGACGACCGGGCCGACGTCGGTGTTGCGGTCGTATGGATCGCCGGTGTGCTGCGCCTCGACGGCCTCGGTCAACGCGGGCACGAACTCCTCCGCGATCGCCGCGTCCACGATCACCCGCTGCACCGCGATGCACGACTGACCCGCTTGGTAGTTCCCGAACGTCGCGATCCGCTGTGCGGCGCCCTCGACGTCCGGCCAGTCGCGCAGCACGACCGCCGCGGCATTGCCGCCAAGTTCGAGGACCACGTGCTTGCGCGCCGCCGCGTCCGCGATCGACCAGCCGACCGGGCCCGAACCGGTGAACGACACCACCGGCAGCCGCGGGTCGGCGACGAGTGCCTGGGTCTCCTCGTTTCCCAGCGGCAGCACGGAAAACGCGCCTTCCGGCAGGTCGGTCTCGGCGAGCAGCTCGCCAAGCACCAGCGAAGACAACGGCGTGCGCGGCGCGGGCTTGATGATGATCGGCGCGCCGACCGCGAGTGCGGGCGCGACCTTGTGCGCCACCAGGTTCAGCGGGAAGTTGAACGGCGCGATCCCGAGCACCGGCCCGCGCGGCACCCGGCGGGTCAGCGCGAGCCGGGCGTCGCCGGACGGGTCGGCATCGAGCCGCTGCACGTCGCCGGTGAACCGGCGGGCCTCCTCGGCCGCGATCCGGAACACCGACACCGCGCGCTTCACCTCGGCCTCGGCCCACTTGAGCGGCTTGCCGTTCTCGGCCGTGATCACCTCGGCGAGTTCCTCGGCCCGCATCGCGATCCCGCGCGAAACGTGCTCCAGCGCGGCCGCGCGCTGATGCGCGGGAGTGCGCCGGAACTCCTTCGCGACCGCAGCCGCCGCGGCCACCGCCCGTTCGACCTGGTCAGCGCCGGGCACCGCAACCGTCGCCACTTCGCTGCCGTCGAACGGGTGGTGCACCACGAGGGTGCTCGCGCCCTGCTCAGCCTGACCGGCGATCCACGCGGCCCGCGGCTGTGGGGTGATCGTGTCCATGGGCTCAAGGTATTAGGGAGCACCAGGCCCGGCACGCCGGACTCGGTCCTTCTTTTGTGGCACCTGTCCTGGTGACGGGATGACATTTGTCGGGGGTTCCCGGCGCGCGTCCGGCATATCGTCAGCCCATGACCAACTCGGTGGCCTCCCGCTGGTCCGAAAGCCCGGCTCGGGCCTTCTTCGCTCGCGTCGGAACACCGCGCCGTCCGGTGCTGACCGGCGCGGTGTTCCTCGTGACCGCAGTCGTGCTCGTTGCCCAGTTGGCGGATCCGTCGCTCTTCGACCGCTTCAAGCGCGACGCCGCCGCGATCGACGCCGGAGAGTGGTGGCGGCTGCTGACCGGCATGTTCTTCCAAGACGGCAAGGTTTTCGGCGGGATTTTCAACCTGGTCGCCCTCGCCGTAGCGGGCACCTTCGCGGAGTGGTGCCTCGGCCGGATGTCCTGGTTCGTCCTGTACTTCGGCTGCGGACTGTTCGGCCAGTTCCTCAGCTACGTCTGGCTGAACCCGGTGGGAGCGGGCAACTCGATGTGCGTCGCCGGGCTGCTCGGCGCGCTCGCGGTCGTGGTGTGGCGGGCGCGCGGCGCCGAGCCGCCGCAAGCGCTCTACCGCGCCGCGCTGCTGATCGCGCCGCTGGCCGTACTCGACACGGTGCTGCACGACAACCACGGCATGCCCGCGCTGCTCGGCATCGTGCTGGGGCTGCTGCTCACTGGTTTCGGTAAAGGTCGCGCAGCAGCAGGATCTCCGCGCAGTGATGGATCATCTCTCGGTTGATGTGCAGGACGAGCGCGGCCATCGACAGCTCCGCGTACGGACCTTCAGCCGGACCGCACGGACGCGCCAACGCTTCGGCGTCGAGGCTGCGTACGCCGGCGATCCAGGTCGCGTACGCGTCGTCGAGCTGCTTCAGCGCTTCGTCGGCAGTGCCCGCATACGGGAAGTCCTGATAGGACACCGGCGGCCCGCCGAAGTGCGACGCGGAGCGCATGCCCAGCACACCGGGGATGATGTGGCCCAGTCGCCACGCGATGGTGGTCACCGGCGGGGGAGTCGGCTCCGGGAACGAGAAGTCGATGGTGAAGTCGCCGGTGCCCGGGTCGTTCTCGCTCGTGCGGGGACGCACCGTCCAGCAGTCCGCGACCGGCTGCCAGAAGTACTCGTCGTCGGTCAGCCCCTCCAGCTTCGGGCGCACGTGGTGCTGCCAGTGCCAGTCGAGCTGCTCGGTCAGTTCGTTGGTCCAGTCGTTGGTCATGCGGGCACGGTAAGCCGGTTCGCGGACAGCGGCTGTCCTCATTCCGGGGGCATTGCCGACGTGACGGGGCCCACCTGGGACGATGGTGGCAAAAGCGCTGATACCTGGAGGTCTTGGGTGGCCACTCCCACCGGTCCGGTACTCGTCATGGACTTCGGGGCGCAGTACGCGCAGCTGATCGCCCGTCGCGTGCGCGAGGCGCAGATCTTCTCCGAGGTCGTGCCGTCGAGCGCGACCGTCGAGGAGCTGCTCGCCAAGAACCCGTCCGCGATCATCCTGTCCGGCGGCCCGTCGAGCGTGTACGCCGAGGGCGCTCCCGCGATGGACCCGAAGCTGGTCGAGGCCGGCGTGCCGATCCTCGGCATCTGCTACGGCCACCAGTTGCTCGCCCGCGCGCTCGGCGGCGTCGTCGAACCGACCGGCGTGCGCGAGTTCGGCCGCACCGACGTGCGGATCGTCGGCGAGGGCGGTGTCCTGCACACCGGGCTGCCCGGCCACCAGACCGCTTGGATGAGCCACAACGACAGCGTCACCAAGGCCCCCGAGGGCTCGGTCGTCACGGCCAGCTCCGACGGAGCCGAGGTCGCCGGTTTCGAGGACGTCGAGCGGCGCTTCGCGGGCGTGCAGTACCACCCGGAGGTGGCGCACTCGCCGCACGGGCAGGAGGTGCTGCGCCGGTTCCTGTACGAGATCGCGGGCGTCAAGCCCAGCTGGACCACGTCGTCCATTGTGGACGATCAGGTGGCTGCGGTCGCCGCGCAGATCGGCGACGGACGGGCGATCTGCGGCCTGTCCGGCGGCGTTGACTCCGCGGTCGCGGCCGCGCTCGTGCAGCGCGCCATCGGCGACCGGCTGACCTGCGTGTTCGTCGACCACGGCCTGCTGCGGGCGGGGGAGCGCACCCAGGTCGAGCGCGATTTCGTGGCCGCGACCGGGGTCAACCTGGTCACCGTCGACGCGCGCGAGCGGTTCCTGAACGCGCTGGCCGGCGTCACCGACCCGGAGCAGAAGCGCAAGATCATCGGCCGCGAGTTCATCCGCGTGTTCGAGCAGGCCGAGCGCGACCTCAAGGCGCAGGGCGACTACCGGTTCCTCGTGCAGGGCACGCTGTACCCGGACGTCGTCGAGTCCGGCGGCGGCGAGGGCACCGCGAACATCAAGAGCCACCACAACGTCGGCGGACTGCCCGACGACCTGCAGTTCGAGCTGGTCGAACCGCTGCGGCTGCTGTTCAAGGACGAGGTCCGCCGGGTCGGGCTCGAACTGGGGCTGCCGGAGACGATCGTGCAGCGGCAGCCGTTCCCCGGGCCGGGCCTGGGCATCCGGATCATCGGCGAGGTGACCGCGGACCGGCTGGAGACCCTGCGCGAGGCGGACGCGATCGCCCGCGAGGAACTCACCGCGGCCGGGCTGGACCAGGAGATCTGGCAGTGCCCGGTGGTGCTGCTCGCGGACGTCCGCAGTGTCGGCGTCCAGGGCGACGGCCGGACCTACGGCCACCCGATCGTGCTGCGCCCGGTGTCGTCGGAGGACGCGATGACCGCCGACTGGACGCGGTTGCCGTACGAGGTGCTGGAGCGGATCTCGACCCGGATCACGAACGAGGTGTCCGAGGTCAACCGCGTGGTGCTGGACGTGACGAGCAAGCCGCCGGGCACCATCGAGTGGGAATGACGTGAAAAAGCGGGGCCCGGAAATGTCCGGGCCCCGCTTTTTCGCGCTGTTACGGCCGCCGCTTGCGGAACGACGCGCCGAGCATCAGGATCCCGCAGAACACCGCGCCGCCCGCGATGATCCAGCGGAAGTCGAAGGTCGGCAGCCAGCTCGAGCCGTCGGTGAGGACGTAGCCGGACACCAGCAGTGTCACGACCCCGACGATCAGCGTGATCCAGTCGATCCCGCGGCGGCGAGCCGGGGCTTCGGGCTCGTCGTAGGGGTAAGGGTTCTCAGCCACGGCGCACCTCCACCTGGCCCACGCCGTTGGTGACGTGGAGCGTGATCTTCTGTCCGCCGACGTTGTCGTCGCCGTTGTCCGTCCCGGTGACGGCGGGCTGGCCGACCCCGTTGGACGTGCGGTTCAGGCAGTCGACCTCACCGGCGCTGTTCTCGCAGGTGAACGTCACGTCCGCGGTGCGCGGCACGATGACCTCGGTGTTCCCGGCGCCGTTGGAGACCGTCGTGGTGATCGGCTCGCTCGCGGCCAGCTGGGTCAGGTCGATCTTCATGTTGCCCGCGGTGTGCCGGTACACCGGCTGCAGCTCGGCCACCGTACGCGGGGTGGCGGACAGATCGCCGACGCCGCCGCGCACGTCGAGGTTGTCGAACGTGCTGGTCGTGAGCACCATCCCGGCGACCGACAGCGGAATCGCGAGCCCGATCAGCCCACGCGCTCCGCGAGCGAACGCTCCCGCCACGAGCCCGACCCCCAGCACGGCGAGCGTCATGCCGATGATGTGCCGCAGCGAGAACCAGTCGAACCCGTTCAGCGAGAGCGCGACCCCGATGCCGGCCACGATCACCGCGACACCGAACGTGGCGGCCCCGATCTTGGAGCGTCGCAGGCAGGGCTTAGGAGAGTCGTTGTAGTCACCGCTCGGAGGCGGCGGGGTCACCGGTGCCGCCGGGTCAGGCAGATCCCAGCCCGCCGGGTCGGCGGCCAGCGGATCCCAGCCCGGAGCCGCCGCCGCGGGAGTCGGGGTGTCGCTGTTCATCGTGAAAGCTCCGGTTCCGGAAGCGGTTCCGTCCGCCGCGAACGCGACGACCGGCGCCGGTCGGTTGTCCTGCCCGCGGGTGCGATGCAGGAGATAAAGGCACGTGGCGAGCAACGCGAACCCGATGAGGCCGCCGCCGTCGAACCAGCCGCCGCCGAAAGTCCACCCGACAACCGGAATCACCGCGACAGTCAAGACAGCCGCGAAGGCCTTCGTCATGCTCGACTGCCCGCGCCCGATCAACGCCTCGAAGCCGGAAACCTCGTCGCCCTCGGAGGGGAAGAACAACCATCCGAGCAGGTAAAGCACCAGCCCGAACCCCCCGAAAACGGTCGCCGCCGCCAACGCGACCCGAATCACCACCGGATCGATCCCGTAGCGATCCCCCAGCCCAGCCGCGACCCCCGCGACCTTCCGCCCCGAGTGCGGCCGCCGAGGCCGGCTGGCCCAGAAGTCCTTGACGGTCTCCTCGAACCCGTTCAGGGGGTTCGTACGGGGAGGCCGCACGTCGTTCGCACCACTCATGCCTTACAGCATGGTCGACAGGGCGGGGCGGCACATCGGGGAAGGTCCCTGAGGTTATCCCCGAGATCGGTCCCTTGCCTGGGGCAGGGGCGGTCGCGACGGTTCTCAGGCAGAGACCTCATGGGGCCGGTGCCCGGGTCGTGGCGAGCGGAGTGCCTTCACCCCTTGGGGAGAAGGGGGTCCAGTTTCTTGGCCAGGTCTTCTGTCGTGCCGCAGGACGCGGCGGTGTCGACACCGCCGGACACGATGATGATTGCACGCGAACTGGACTCAACTGACATGGAAATCGAACATGCGCCGCTCGACCCCAGCGGTTCGGGTTCTTCGATGAACGGCCGACCGTTAATTTTTCCGCTGCGAGCCTTGTCGGGACTGCTGATGTTGTCCGTGTAACGTTGTCCTTCTTGCAGGAGAAGCGCGACATCGGTGGCATTTATTCCGCCGCTGGTTTTTTGGGTAGTGCAGGCTTTTCGGCCTTGTGCTATCGACGGGGCTGCTTTAGGGAATCCGGCACCGCTGAGGATCTGGTCCAGGAGTGCGCACTGATTTCTGTCGGAAAAGGGATTTCCGGACGGGGTGGAGGGAGGAGATGCGACCGAGGGGGTCCCGCTGGACTGGGCAGCACCGTCGACGGTGCTGCTGCATGCGGTCAGTGCCAACGCTGCTGAGCCGAGCAGAAGGGTGACTTTCGGGGTCCGAAATTTCACTGGTTGTCAATTTTCTTGTTGAGTTCAGCAAAAGACGTCGAATGCGCGCTTTCGGTTTCGCGATAGTTTTTTCGCGCGATGGAGAGAGCTTCTTGGGCGGCGTAAACGGCATCCCTCATGAGGATGAGATTGGGGACCATCGCCTCGTGGCCGTCGTTTGCTACTTGGACATTAAATTTCGCGACGGATCTCCCGTAGTCGAAATTTCCCATTTGTGCGGCTTTGGTGAGCAGGCTCACCTGATCGATCATCTGGTTGTATCCGCTGAGGAAGAAGTCACACGCCTCCATGTAGGCATGGAACCCCTCTTCGTTCACCGCGAACGACCCGTTCTGCGCCAAGGTCTTCAACGTGTTGCCGGCCGTCTTCATCTTCTGCGCGGCCTCATGACTTCCGGGGCCTTCGGTCAGCCCGGCCAGGAAGTCGTTGCCCGCCGTGCCCGCGGCGGGAGAGCTTCCGGCCACCGGCTTCTGGTCCCAAACGATGTCTGCCATCGGTTGCTCCTAGGTCTGTTCGAAAGAAGGGGTCAGCCGCCGAGAACCGGAGGCGTGATCTTCTCCCCGTCCGGTCCCCGCTCCGGCTTGACCTCGAAGACCTCGTCCGGATCGATCTGCGTCGGGATCTTGTTCTTGTGTTCCTTGTCCTCTTCCTTCTTCTTCCCAGCACCCGCCGCACCAGCGCCGGCACCCGCGGCCCCGGCCTTTCCGCCCTTCCCGGCGTTCGCGGCAGCGGTAGCGCCGCGCTCAAGCCGTTCAGCGGCACCCTTGCTACCGGATTCACCGGGCTTCCCGGAGCCACCAGACCCAGCCCCGCCAGTCACTCGGCCACCGGCACCGCCCCGGCCAGCACCGCCACCCGATCGGCTGCGCGGCGTGTCCTCGCCGGAGTTCCCGACACCGCCTCCTCCTCCGCCCAAAGCGAGCCCTTCCGGAGAAAGCCGCCCGCCGATGCCCGGAGTGGTCCGGAGGTTGTTCCCGCCCCCTGGCACCGCAGGGTTGCCGAGCGGCCCAGTGCCGGTGTTGATCCCCGGCCCAGGGCTGTAAGGAACGCCCGGAGGATTGCCGCCTCCCCCAGGCGGGAAGGAGTTCATAGCAGGACCGCCAAGCGGCGGATTCGTTCCCGTGAACCCATTCGCCGGACCACCAGTCACCGGACCGGGCCCGCCAGGACCGACATAAGGCCCGCTCGAAGACCCGCCAGGCACAGTCACCGGCGCGGCACTGCTCGCGTGCGTGCTGTCGTTGTTCATCTGCGGCGGCGGCGAATAAACCGGCTGCGTAGTCGACGTCTCGTGATACGTCGAGTCCAACCCGTGCATCACCTGGACTGCCTGCTGATGCGCCGCGTCGGCCTGCTGTTGCTTGGCCGCCACGTCGCCCATCGCGATCACGCCCTGCAGCGGGTTGCCGTTCTGGAACTGCTCGGTCGCCTTGGCCATTTCGGCCTTCTGGTCGAACCCGGTCGGCTCCGGCATGTTCTTGTGCGCGTAATCGGCCGCCGCGGACTGCTGGGAGTAGCGGTTCGACACCAGTTGCATCGCGCTGCCGGTTTTTTCCGTGTGGTCCGCCGTGCTCTGGAAGAACGAATGCGCCTGCGCAGCGGCGGTTCCTTGCCACTCCGCACCCGCGGTGTTGGCCGCGTCGCGGAACCGATTGGACGCGTCCGCGAGCCAGTTGCCGTAGATGTTCGTCACGCGGCTGCGTTCGTTGATGTCTTCGAAGTTCAAGCCCTCGTTGACCATTTTGTGCAGGTCTTCGTGGCTGTACGACGCGTAGTTCGCGTCCGGCGCCGGAGCGTCGCCCCGCGTCTGCTGACCCTGGAGCAGCTGCTGGCCTTGCTGGACCGAGTACTGCGAGGCGTCCCGCTCAGTCGCGCTGCGCGTCTCCGGTGAGTCCTCGCCGGCCGCGAAGATCTGGTGCACGTTCTGCGTCCGGGCGTAGTAATCGCCTGCGGACTCGACGTGCTCCGCGCGATGCTGCTCGGTCATCCGGCCTCCCCGCCCCGTGTACGCACTGTGATCGCTCGCCCCCTGCATCGTACCGAGTCCTCGCGGGCGGCAGGGAGGTTCGCGGAATTTCCCCGCCGGCGGCCGTCTGGGGGAATGGATCAGGGCCTTCCCCGATGTCCGGGCCGCTTCCGCGTGTGACGATGGGACTCGTGCAGGACTTTCTCGACATCCGTGCCCCAGGGCGGGTTTCCTCGACCGATGAGGAGCCCTCGGCACTCATGTCCGCCCAGGCGATGGAGGTCGCCGAACCTGAGGCGCGGCCCAAGATGTACCGGCGGCGCTCCGGGCGGGCCGTCGCGGGCGTCGCGAGCGGGCTCGCCGATCACCTCGGGGTTCCGGTCGTCTGGGTCCGTGTCGTGTTCGCGTTGCTGGCCGCGCTCAACGGCGCGGGCCTGCTCGCCTACGGCCTGCTCTGGGTGTTCGTTCCGCAGAGTTCCGAGGAAAGCGAGACCGCGCCGAAGGCCCGCGACCGGCAGCAGGCGTATGGGCTGATCGCGCTCGGCATCGGGCTCGCGATCGCCAGCAGCACGCTCACCGGCGCCATCCGCGGCTGGGTGGCGGTGCCGCTCGCGCTCGCCGCGCTCGGTGCGGCGGTCGTCTGGCGGGAGGCGGACGAATCGCAGCGGCGGCGCTGGCGCGTCGGGGCTCGCGACGGACTGGTCGGCGAGGGCGGCAGGCTCGCGGCGTTCGTCCGGATCCTCGCCGGGGTCGCGCTGGTGGCCACCGGCATCGGCTTCGTCGTGTTCGCCAGCGGCGACTTCGACCAGGTCAAATTCGCTCTGATCGCGGTGATCGCGACGCTGATCGGCGTCGCCGTGCTCACCGTCCCGTTCTGGCTGCGGCTGGTCCGCGACCTCGGCGAGGAACGCCAGGCCCGCATCCGCACCGACGAACGCGCCGAAATCGCCGCGCACCTGCACGACTCCGTCCTGCAGACCCTCGCGCTGATCCAGCGCCAAGCCGACCAGCCCGCCGAGGTCGCGCGCCTCGCCCGCGGCCAGGAACGCGAGCTGCGCGGCTGGCTGTACGGCCCCGGCGGCTACGGCAAACCCAGCGACAAGCGGACCAAGGAAGAGGAAGAGGGCACCCGTCAGCAGTTGTCCGAGGCGCTCGCCGCGGCGTGCGGCGAGGTCGAGGACCAGTTCGCGATCTCGGTCGGCCAGGTCGTGGTCGGCGACGCCGAGCTGAACCCGCCGCTCACCGCTTTGGTGCAGGCGGCCCGCGAGGCGATCGTCAACGCGGCGAAGCACGCCGGCGTCGACGAGGTCAGCGTGTTCGCCGAGGTCGAACCCACCGAGGTCACCGTGTTCGTGCGCGACCGGGGCAAGGGCTTCGACCCGGACGTCGTACCCGCCGACCGGCACGGCCTCGCCGACTCGATCCGCGGCCGGATGGAGCGCCACGGCGGCACCTGCAAGCTGCGCACCGCGCCCGGCGAAGGCACCGAAGTCCAGCTCGCCATGCCGGTGAAGGCGGGCAAAGGGGTGGTGTGACCTCGCTATGCTCGGGGGCAGGCGAAGCGAGGGAGTGGGCAGTCGTGACGGAAAGCCAGCGGGAACCGGTCAAGGTCTTCCTCGTGGACGACCACGCGTTGTTCCGCGCGGGAGTGCGCACGGAGCTCGATTCGATCACCGACGAGGTGCAGGTGGTCGGCGAGGCCGGGTCGGTCGCGGAAGCGGTCGCCGGCATCGCGCGCACGCGTCCGCAGGTCGTGCTGCTCGACGTCCACATGCCCGACGGCGGCGGCGCCGAGGTGCTCCGCCGCGTGCGCCCGGAGCTGCCGGACGTCGTGTTCCTCGCGCTGTCGGTTTCCGACGCCGCCGAAGATGTCATCGCGGTGATCCGCGCCGGCGCGCGCGGGTACGTCACCAAGACGATCTCGTCGAAGGAACTCGTCCGCGCGGTGGTCCGGGTGGCCGACGGCGACGCGGTGTTTTCCCCGCGCCTTGCCGGTTTCGTCCTCGACGCCTTCGCCGACCGTCCCGGCTCCGCGCCGATCAACGACCCCGAGCTGGACTTGCTCACCCCGCGCGAGCGCGACGTCCTGCGCCTGCTCGCCCGCGGCTACGCGTACAAGGAAATCGCGTCCGAGCTGTTCATCTCGGTGAAGACGGTCGAGACGCACGTGTCGAGCGTCCTGCGCAAGACCCAGCTGTCGAACCGCTACGAGCTCTCCCGCTGGGCCTCGGACCGCCGTCTCGTCTAGGCCGGAGTCAGTTCTTCTTCCGGGGCCACCGCCGGTTTGCGCTGCAACCGCGTCAGCGCGACGCCGAGCAGCACCACGACCATGCCCGCGATCACGCGCAGGTTCAGCTGCTCGTGCAAGAAAACCGCGCCCAGCAACACCGACACCACCGGCAGCAGATAGCCGACCACCGACGCGGCCACCGCGCCCTCGCTCGCCAGCAACTGGTAGTTGAGCGCGAACGCGATCCCGGTCGAACCGAGGCCGAGGACCACCACCGCGATCACCGCGACCGGGCTCAGATGCACCGGGGTCAGCCCGCCGAACGGCATGGCCAGCACCAGAAAACCCGTGGCCAGCAGCATTTGCCCGGCTGCGATCGCGTACGGCGAGGAGCCGGTGTTCGACAGGTACCGTCCTTCGTAGACGAACGCGAACCCGTAGCTCGCCGCCGCGGCGAGGCAGGCCAGCGCACCCCAGCTGAGCAATCCGGACGCCTGCCACGGCGCGAAGATCAGCAGGATCCCGCCGAGCCCGATCACCAGGCCGGCGATCCGCGTCGCGTTCATCCGGTTCGACACCCCGAGGAACGGGGCCGCCACGAGCACCCAGAGCGGGGTGGTCGAGTTCAGCACCCCGGTGATGCCGGAGTCCACAGTGGTCTCGCCGACCGCGAAAAGCAGGAATGGCAACGCATTGTGGAAGAACGCCGCGACGAGCAGGTGGCCCCAGGTACTCCGTTGCGACGGCAGGCTTCGCCGCCCGATCAGGCACAGCGCCAGCAGCACCACGGCGCCCAGCACGAGCCGCGCCAGCACCAGTTGCACGGGAGAAAGTGCTTCGAGCCCGAGTTTGATCCAGAAAAAACTCGATCCCCACATCAACGCGAGCGCCGCGATCCTCAGCAGCGTCTTCGTCTCGCCCACCCCAGGTTCCTCCTTCGCCTCGCTAGCCAGCTTCGCCGCGGCAAGGTGTAAGGACAAGCGAAAATAACTGCAGGGACAATTAAGCAAAGCTGTAGGATTGAAACCATGCTCGATGTACGGCGCATGCAGGTGCTGCGCGCGGTGATCACGAGCGGTTCGATCACTGCCGCGGCGAGGAATCTCGGCTACACGCCGTCGGCGATCAGCCAGCAGCTGGCGGTGCTCGAACGCGAAGCGGGCACGCCGTTGCTGGAACGTGTCGGCCGTGGCGTCCAGCCGACCCCGGCCGGGACGTTGTTGTCCGAACACGCCGAGACGCTCAGCGCGGAGCTGGCCCGAGCCGAAGCCGCGCTCACCGAGCTGAAAGAAGGCCGCACCGGCAAGCTCGCCATTCGTTACTTCGCCACGGCAGGCGCGACGATGGTGCCGTACGCGGTGGCCGCGCTGCGTCGCGAACACCCTGGCGTGTGGCTCGATCTCAAGCTCATCGACCCGGGCGACCCGCTCACCGAGGTCGAGGAAGGCCGCGCTGACCTGGCGATCATCGTGTACCCGCGGCCGTCGGAGCCGGGCCGGGGCATCGAGCTGGTGCCGTTGCTCGACGACCCGTATCGCGCGGTGCTGCCGCGGGCGCACCGGCTGGCCCGCAAACGCGTCCTCGACCTGGCCGACCTCGCCGAGGAGCCGTGGGTCGGCGTCGACCCGATCCCGGGGGCCTGCCGCGCGATCCTGGAAGGCGCGTGCGCGTCGGCCGGGTTCCATCCGAACGTCGTGGTCGAGTCCGAGGACTATCCGTCGGCGCAAGGATTCATCGCCGCCGGGCTCGGCGTCGGGCTGGTGCCGGAGCTGGGGCTGGGCACTCCGCATCCGGGCGTGGTGGTGCGCCGGGTCCGCAATCCGCAGCCGAGCAGGCACATTCACGCCGCGGTGGCCGCACGAGTCGCGGGCAGTCCGGCTGTGCAGACATTCCTCGAAGCCATGCAAGAGGCGACCGAAAACGTCGCCTGACGCTGGCTCAGACGAACAGCAGCTGCGAAACGCCGATCCCGATGAGGATCGCGCACAGGATCGCCGCGACGGTGAGGATGATCCGCCGTCGCGCCGCCGCCTTCTCCCGAACGGCCTGCGCGGACGCGGCCTGCTGCGCCGGAGTGGGCGTGTACCGGGCAGTCGGCTGCTGCATTACTTGCTGCTGCATCGGCTGCGCCGGAGCGGGAGCTTGTGGCACCTGCTGGACCGGAAGCTGCATCAGCGGAGCAGGCTGCTGCGGCTGTTGCTGCGGCAGAATTTGCTGCGTGGCATCCGGCTGGATCTGCTGCGTGGGTTCCGGGACGTTGGGCTGCTGCGCGGGCAGCGGCCGTGACGCCGGAAGGGTCGGCAACGCGGGCGCGGTCGGCGGGATGAACGCGGTCTGCTCGCGTCCGACGGTGATCGCCTTCAACGCGTGCACAGTGTCGTCCATGGTGGGCCGAGCCGCGGGGTCGGCGCGCAGCATCTTCTGCAGCGCCCCGGCGAGCGGGCCAGCGTTCTCCGGCGGCCGTTCCGGGGACTGGCCGTCGTCGCCGAACGGCGGCACACCCTCGACCGCCGTGTACAGCGTCGCGCCCAGCGAGAACACGTCTGCAGCTGCAGACGGAGGCGCGCCACGGGTGACCTCAGGCGCCCGGTAAGCGGCGTGCGGGCCGCCGCCGGTGATGCCGATGTCGGTCAGCTTGACGCTGCCGTCGTCCGCGAGCAGCACAGTGTTCGGTTCGAGCGTGCGGTGGACGATGCCCGCGGAGTGAATCGACGCCATCGCATCGCCGAGCTGGATGCCGAGGAACGCGGCCTGCTCCGGAGTGAGCCGGCCGTGCTCGGCGAGGAACACCGACATCCCGCGCGACGGGATGTACTCCATCACCAGCCACACGTCCTGGCCGTCGGGCAGCACGTCGTACACCGTGATCGCGCACGGATGATCGATCCGGGCCGCGGCCTTGCCCTCTTCCATCGCCATCGCGCGCGCCTGTTCGGCACGGTCCGGCGGCAGGCCGACGGGCAGGTACATGCGTTTGACGGCGACGGTCCGGAACAGCCGCGTGTCGAACGCGAGCCACACGATGCCCGCGCGCCCGCGGCCGATCGGCTGGTCGAGCCGGTACCGCTCGCCGACGATGCTGCCTTCTGAACTCAATGCTGTCCCTGGATCGCTAGCTGGTCGCAGTCGGCGGCGCTGTCGCCGAGGTTTCCGACTGCGGCGGCTTGGTCGGCGACTGCTTAGTCTGAGACACCCGCGTTTGCGACGGCTGATCCTGCGTCGGAGTGTCCTCCGCCGTAGTGGTCCGCCGCGAGTGCCGCGTCGACTGGGTCTCGCGGGTCGCGCTTTCCCGGGAAGACGTAGGCGGGGACGTAGTGGTTGCTTCCGAAGGCGGCTGTGTGACGGACGTCGGCGCGACCGCGGACGACGAAACAGGCGGCGCCGGCTGCGAAGCGTCCGGCGGATTGCCCGGAGTCAGCAGCCACACGCCGAGCGCGACCAGGCCGACGACCACGACGCCGCCGATGATCGCGGGCTTCTTCCACGCGCCGGGCTTCTCGTCCTCGTCGTCCTCGGGCGCGGTCTGCACCACGCGGGTCCGCGGCGCGGGGTCCTCGTCGTACGGATCGTCCTCGTAGTGGTCCGGCACCGGGACCGCGCGCGTGGCGGCGAGGCCGTTGCGGCTCGGGTCGCCGTACAGCGGCGGCTCCTGGTGGTAGCCGTCCTGCTGGTAACCGTGGTCGTCGTAGTCGTCTTCCGGGTAGCCGGAGCCGGGCGGGTACGGGTCCTCGTCGTAGTACTGCTGCGCGCTCGGGTCGTACTGCTGGGTCACGCCCGGGTCGTCGAGCAGCGTGCCGGAGTGGCTGGCCTGTTCGTCGTCGGGATGCAGCAGACCCGCGGCAGCCGCGCCGCCCGCAGCACCGAGCGCGGCCGCGCCGAGGGTGCCCGAGGACGAGGCCATCATCGTGTCGCCGTCCGGACCGCCGAGCGGGGTCTCGCCGCGCGCGACCGCGGCCAGCAGTTCCTCGCATTCGTCGGCGGTGGGACGGTGCTGGGTCTCCGGGTGCAGCAGCACCGCGAGGACGCTCGCCAGCGGACCGGACTGCCGCGGCGGGTTGATCTGCCCCGCGGCGACCGCGTGCAGCAGGCTCAGCGTGTTCTCGGACAAGCCGAACGGCGGCTGTCCCTCGCAGGCGGCGTACAGCGTGGAGCCGAGGGAGAAGACGTCCGACTCGGGGCCGGGGTCGCCGCCGATCGCGACCTCGGGGGCCAGGTAGGCGGGGGTGCCCGCGATCATCCCGGTCTTGGTGACCGTGACGTCGTCCTTGGCCCGCGAGATGCCGAAGTCGGTGATCTTCACCGTGCCGTTGCCCGCGAGCAGGATGTTGCCCGGCTTGATGTCGCGGTGCACGATGCCGACCGCGTGCGCCTCGCGCAGGGCGGCGGCGATCTGCGCGCCGATCCGGGCGACCTCCAGCGGCGGCAGGGTGCCTTTCTCCTGCAGCACCTGCGCCAGGCTGGTGGAATCCAGGTATTCCATGATCAGGCAGGGCTGGCCGTTGTCGTCGGTGACGACGTCGAACACGGTGATCGCGTTCGGGTGGTGCAACCGGGCGGCGATCCGGCCCTCGCGCATGGTGCGCTGCCGGGCGTCCTCCGCCTCGTGGTTCTCCAGCCCGGGCTGGAGAAGCAGCTGCTTGATGGCGACCGTACGGCCCAGCACCTCGTCGTGGGCGCGCCAGACGGCCCCCATCGCGCCGGAACCGATCTTCCCGACGATCCGGTACCGGCCGGCGACCAGACGACCCTCGTCGCTCACGCGACCTCCCTTTGGGGCTCCGACTTCCCGGGGCGGGACTGTTCTACCCCGAAGGGGTGAGTTCGAACCCGCCGCAGCACCGGAGCGTAGGCACCTGCTGTGGACCGTGTGCCGGTTTTGCCGAGACCGACCCGTGACAAGGCTAGGCGCTCACTCTGCGCACACGCACGCGGCACACTTGCCCTGACCCGGCATAACCACGTTCGCGCAGGTCAGGAGTAGACCGCGGACAGGACGCGGGCCTGGGAGATCACATCCTGCTCGACGACGTCGAACAATTGGGTCACGCGCAAGAGGGTTCCGTCCGCCTGGTGGACCAGCGCGACGGCGAAGACCGAACCGTCGTCCTGGACGTGCAATTCCTGGACGTCGATCGAGTCGGCCCCGCTCCACGCGCGGACCAGATCGCCCGTTTCGCCGCGCGCGACGTTCGGCGCGAGCAGCGAAAGCGCGTTCTCCGGCTGGTGGTCGATCGAGGCGTAGAACTTGCGCACCGCTTCGAGCTTCACCGGATCCGGCGCGGCCGCCGACGAGGTGGCGGACTTCTTGTGCGATTCCGCCGACGCCGGGGTGCTCGAGGAGGCGGACGACGAGGTGCCGGAAGTGGTTTCCGGCGTCGTGGTTCCCGAGTTCGACGGCGTCGTGGCCGCGGAGTCGGTGTGCTTCGACTGCGTCGTGCTTTCGCTCTGCCCTGACGTCGTGCCGCCGGACGAGTGGACCTTGCGCTGCTGCGGCACGGCCTGGCCGCCGAGCGCGGCCGCGCCGCTGAACCCGGCGGGCACCGCGGCTCCGCCCGCGACCGGCACGGTGGGCCGCGGGCCGCCGCTGAGCAGCGAGGCGGTGACGACGGCACCGGCGACGAGCGCGCCCGCTCCGACGAGCCCGGCCAGCTTCGCGCGGCGGGCGAGCTTGCTTTCGGGCTCTTCGACGGGTTCCTCGGCCCGGACGACCGGGCGGCGGGTGCGCGGCGGCAGATACTTCTGCGGTTCGCGGAACACCTGCTCGAGATATTCGCGGTCGGCCTCGGCCACGTCCTCGAGCAGTTCCGGCGGGATCACGTCCTCGACGCGCACGGCGTCGGGCTCTCGCCGGGTTCGCTGCCGTTCAAGCACGAAAGTCCTCGCTCTGGGGGTTCGGGGCGGGACACGACACGGTGGCGGTGTCCCCGGGGCGGTCGGGCGCGATTCGTGGTCGGCCCGGACCTCGTAGTCGCCAGGTAACCCTGTGCCGACGGGCGGCCGCCAGACTCCGTCGCCGGAATGCCGCCGTCGTACGACGAACGGCAGCTTATGTCACCCAACCGGACGAGGGAACAACCGCTCACCGCACCGCACGTGCATCGGCATTTGCAGACAGTGTGCTGGTCAGCGCCCGTCGTCGGTGATCTTGCCGTTGTCGTCGAACGTGAGCGTCTGCTGTTCGGTGCTCTTGCTGCCGTCCTGGTGCGTGACCTCGACCGTGTTCACCGTGGTGCCGTGCTGCGGGTCGATGGTGACCTTCTTGACCTCGAAATACGCGACGTCGGCGTAGCGCTTGCGCAGCCCCTGCGGACCCTGCTGCTTGAGGTCGCCGGACGTGACCGACGAGGCCTCGGACGGGTCGGTGGTGACGTTGTTGAAGAACTTCTCCGAGTTGTTCCCCATCGTGTTCGGGTCGTTGGCGGTGAAGTACGGAGGCTCTTTCGTTTCCCGTTGAGCGGGAGTGACCGGCGGCTTCTCCGGCGGTTCGCTCGACGAGGGCGAGTCCGTCGTCGTCGGCGCGGACGTCCTGCTGCCGGTGCCGGGGCCCGCGGACGTGGTCACGCCGGCCGAACTGCTGCTCGCGGAACTGCTCGGACCGGAGCCCTGCTGCGGATGCGTGCCGTTGTCCGAGGTGACGCCGTCGGGACTGGTGCTGGAGCCGCTGCGCGGGACGTTGCCGCCGATCCCGCTGTGCTGCCCGTTCGGGATGAGCGCGCTGAGGTTCGGGTTGCCGCCGTTCTGCCTGCCGGGCCAGCCGCCGCCACCGACCGCGTCGGTCGTCGTGGTGGCGGGCCCGCCGACCAGGAACGTCCCGGCGAACAGCAGCCCGACGACCACCGCACCGGACGCGCCGGTGGCGAACCACGCGGCCTTGCGCCAGGTCTTCGGCGGGGTGACCGACGCGGGCACCGAACCGAGGTCGAACGTGCCGAGGCCGTCCAGCAGCGGTGCGGAATACACGCGCACCTCGTCGTCCTGCTGTTCTTGTTTCTCCAGCGGCGAGACGGCCGGTTCGCCGAGCGTGACGCGCTGGCGCCGGGGCGGTTCCTCCGCGACCGAGTTCAGCTCGACGCGTTCGCGGGGGCTTTCCGGCCGGTTGGCCAGCGCGGCGGAAGTAGTGGCGACGCGTTCCTGCCGGGTGCGCCGGGTCGGCTGGGGGAGTGCGCTTTCCGGCGGGGCGAAGGCGCGGTGCTCCTCAGGGATCCGGTTCTGCGGAGGAGCGAAGGCGGCGCGGGATTCGGTCCGCCGGGCGGTGTGGCGGCTCTCGGCTTCCTGCCGAGGGGAAACGACGTTCTGCCGGGGTTCGGCCAGCCGGTCCGGTGCGGAGGCCTGGCGGCGCGGGGGTTCGACGGGGGCTCGGCCGCCGCGCGGATCGCTCGTCGCCCGGCGGCGCTGCGGCTGCGGCAACGGCGGTTCGCCGATCGGCAACGTGCCGCTGGCGGTGGGGAAAACCGGCTGGTTAGGGGCCGGGCGGTTGCCGTCGTCGGGCACGCGGTTCGCGCGCGGAGCCGGTGCGCCGCGCAGTTGCGGGTTCTCGCTGCCCCGCTGCACCGGAGCGCCGTCGACGGCGGGCGCGGAGCCGGTGCGGTGCCGGTGATGTCCGGCGGTGCGCGGCGGCACCATCGGGGTCCAGGTGCCGTCGGCGCGGACGCGGTGCCGTCCGGGAACGGTGACCTCGGCGTCCGACACCGCGCCGGGGCGATCCGCGTGCCGCCGACCGCCCATCGTGTTTCCCGTCATGCCGGTCCGACCCCTCCGCGCGAGGGGCGTGACGGCGCCGGGGCGGTCGTCAACCCGAACGGAGCAGGCGAGCGGAGAACGACGCTTGCGTCCACACTTGCGAACTCCCGCGCAAATGCACGCGCACGCGGAGAACGGCGCGCGGAGCCGCAGCTCCCGCGCGTCCTCCGGGCATAGCCCGGCGCAGACGCCAGGGTCCTCACGGACTTCACAGTAGGAAACCGGAAGGCGAATGTCTTCACCCATCCTGCAACTTGCACCGGTTTCACTCGACCGGGCGCGCCCGAACGGGCGGCACGTCACGCAGCGCAGCGTGCTGCCCGGTGTTTGCCCAGTTCGGGGGCTCCTCAGCCGCCGCTGCGGTACTTCGCCTGCGTCGACTGGAGGGCCTTCATCGACGTCGCACCGCTACCGACCGCGATGACGATGGAGATGACGTCCAGCACGACGTTGCCGGAAGTGAGCAGCCACGCGAACAGCGAGGCCGCCGTGGCGCCGCCGGCAAGTGCCCAGCGGCTGCGCACGTACTGCGCCACCGGGGCCCCGCCCGCCCGCTTGCCCGCCGCGTTGTTCAGCAGCGCCAGGTAGCCGACGTGGCCGAGGGCAGCCAGCACGCTCGCGATCGCGATGATGACGGCGATGAGGTTAATCATGTGTCCAGTCTGCCCGGTTTCCGCGCGGCGCGAATCGGGGATGCCCCGGATGCCGGGTCAGCGGCCCAGCCTGCCGCGGCCGAGGTTCAGCAGCAGCATCGCCAGCTGCCTGCCCTCCGGGCCCAGTTCGCGGTAGCGCGCCAGCACGTCCATCTCGCGGTTGTAGACGATTTTCGTGCCGCCCGCGGCCATCCGGGCCGCGCCGATGGTCTTCGACACCTCGACCCGGCGCTTCACGAGCCGGAGGATTTCGGAGTCGAGCCAGTCGATCTCCTCGCGAAGCGACGAGATGTCCTCGCCCGCCGGGGTGTGCTCGGCGGGCTGTCCGTCGGCGTTCTGCGTCTGCGCGTTCATCGGGACCTCTCTGAAGTCCGGACTCCCCGTGGCCCAGGGACGGCGAAAGCCCCGGGTCCAGTGGACTCCGGGGCTGCGGGTGATGGCGGGTGGGGCACTACGCGATCACGGGAGCCGGAGTCCGGGTCCCGTAAAAAAATCGCTCGCTGCTGTGCCGCACGGATTCAGTATGGCACAGGCGCGCCCGGCCGCTGCCGGAACGCCCGCACCCGCGCGTGCAGTACCAAGCTGATGAACAGCCAGAACAACGGCATCGCCGGCCAGAAGAAGAACGCCCCGCCGATCGCCCAGCGCACGATCAGCAAGGTCGCGAGCACGGCGACGATGCCGAGGTGCACGCGCAGCGCCGGATGTTCGCGCAGCGCGGCCCGGGTCAGCGGCCAGCCGCCGCCGCGCGGCCGGGCAGGCGCCGGGCGGGGGAGATCGGCGGTGAGTTCGCCGAGTTCGTCGGTGTAGCGGGCGGCGTAGACCGTGCGCAGCCGCTCTTCCACCTCTTCGAGAGTGAGCCGTCCGTCGGAACCGGCGGACTGGATGGTCTCGGCGACGCGCTCGCGGTCGCCGTCGGAAGCCCTCAGCCGGGCGGGAATCTTGTCGTCCATGCCCACCGATGCTCCGCGCCGCGGCGGCGTCGCGCGTCGGACGCGAGGCGACACTGCGGCGTACGTCGGCAAGCGCAGGCCGACCCCGTGGCTGTTCCGGGACTGTCGTACCCCCGGGGTAGCGTTGACAGACGATGGACACCCTCTTCGATCTCCCCGCAGACCCGCCCGCCCGCGCTGCCCGGCCGGGAACCGCAGACCTGCTCGAGGACCTCAACCCCGCCCAGCGCGAGGCGGTGACGCACGCCGGAGGTCCGCTGCTGGTCGTCGCGGGAGCCGGATCGGGCAAGACGCGCGTGCTCACACGCCGGATCGCCTACCTGCTCGGCCAGCGCGGCGTGCATCCGGGCGAGATCATGGCGATCACGTTCACCAACAAGGCCGCCGCCGAGATGCGCGAACGCGTCGCGGCGCTCGTCGGCAAGCGCGCGAACGCGATGTGGGTGTCCACGTTCCACTCGATGTGCGTGCGAATCCTCCGCCGCGAGGCGAAAACGCTCGGCATGTCGTCGAGTTTCTCCATCTACGACTCGGACGACTCGAAGCGCCTCATCACGCTCGTGGCGCGCGATCTCGACATCGACCCGAAGAAGTACGCCGCGCGCACGCTCGCGGTGCACATCTCGAACCTGAAGAACGAGCTGGTCGATCCGGAAGAGGCGGCCTCGAAGGCGGCGAACGACCTGGAGCGGCGGGTCGCCGAGGTCTACGCCGAGTACCAGCGCAGGCTGTCGAGCGCGAACGCGTTCGACTTCGACGACCTGATCATGCAGACAGTGTCGTTGCTGCAAGCGTTCCCGGACGTCGCGGAGTACTACCGGCGGCGCTTCCGGCACGTCCTGGTCGACGAGTACCAGGACACCAACCACGCGCAGTACACCCTGGTGCGCGCGCTCGCCGGCACCGAAGCCACGGACACCGGGATCGAGCCTGCCGAGTTGTGCGTGGTCGGCGACGCGGACCAGTCCATCTACGCCTTCCGCGGCGCGACCATCCGCAACATCGAGGAATTCGAACGCGACTTCCCGAACGCGCACACGATTCTGCTGGAGCAGAACTACCGCTCCACGCAAACGATCCTGTCCGCGGCCAACGCGGTCATCGCACGCAACCCCAACCGGCGCGCCAAGCGGCTGTGGACCGATTCAGGCGACGGCGAGAAGATCGTCGGCTACGTGTCGGACAACGACCACGACGAGGCCGCGTTCGTCGCGGGGGAGATCGACTCGCTGGCGGAAAAGGGCGAGGCGGACTACTCGGACGTCGCGGTGTTCTACCGCACCAACAACCAGTCGCGAGTGTTCGAGGAAATCTTCATCCGGCTCGGCCTGCCGTACAAGGTCGTCGGCGGCGTGCGATTCTACGAACGGCGCGAAGTGCGGGACATGATCGCGTACCTGCGCGTCCTCGCGAACCCGGACGACACGGTCAGCCTGCGGCGGATTCTCAACGTCCCCAAGCGCGGCATCGGCGACCGGGCCGAGGCCGTCGTGGCGACGCACGCGGAACGGGAGCGGATCTCTTTCTGGGCCGCACTGCGTGACGCGGTCGAAGACAAGGTGGCGCTGCTGAACCCACGCTCGGCCAAGGCGATCACCGGCTTCGTGACGCTGCTGGACGAACTGCAGGAGATGGCGTCGTCCGGCACCGAGGTCCACGACCTGCTCGAAGCGGTCCTGGAGCGCACCGGCTACCGCGCGGAGCTTGAGGAATCGGACGACCCGCAGGACGCTTCGCGCGTCGAAAACCTCACCGAATTGGTGACGGTCGCGCGCGAATTCGCCGAGTTCACCGCCGAGGTCACCAACGACGAAAACGCGGAACTGGTCCTCGACGACGGCGTTCCCGCCCCCGGCTCCCTGCCCGCTTTCCTGGAACGGGTTTCCCTGGTCGCGGACGCCGACTCGATCCCCGCTTCAGACGGCGGCGAAGAAGGCGACGGCGGTGCGGGCGTGGTCACCCTGATGACCGTGCACACCGCCAAGGGCTTGGAGTACCCGGTCGTCTTCTGCACCGGCTGGGAAGACGGCGTCTTCCCGCATATGCGCGCCCTGGGCGATCCCGCTGAATTGGCCGAAGAACGCCGTTTGGCCTACGTGGCGATTACCCGTGCGCGGCAACGGCTTTACGTGTCGCGCGCCCTCACCCGGTCGGCGTGGGGACAGCCGCAGATGAACCCCGCTTCCCGCTTCCTGGACGAACTGCCGCCGGACCTCGTCGACTGGCGTCGCCTGGAACCGTCCTCCCCAGGCTTCGGCAACTTCGGCTCCTCCTCCGGTTCCTCGTCCGGCCCGCGAGCCGCGACCACGTGGGGCCGCCGGTCTTCCTCGTCGTCGACGTCTTCGAGTTCGCCGTTCGGCAAGGCGTGGAAGGACACGGTGGCTCTGAAGCTGGACGTCGGAGACCGCGTGAGCCACGACAAGTACGGCCTGGGCACCGTCATCTCCTGCGACGGCATCGGCCCACGCGCGACCGCGACGATCGACTTCGGAGCTTCGGGCAAGGTGCGGCTGATGTTGATCGGCAGTGTGCCGATGGTGAAGCTCTGACTTCTGCTGCGGTTTCGGCTGTGGTTGCTGCAATTTCGCCGTGTCTATGACCGCGGCTGCTGCTGCGGCTCGGCTGTAGCTACGGCTGCTGTGGTTGTTGCGGCTGGCGCGGCTTTTGTGGTGTGTTCCTCCGTGCCGTGCCGTGCCGTGCCGTGCCGTGCCGTGCCGTGCCGTGCCGTGCCGTGCCGTGCCGTGCCGTGCCGTGCCGTGCCGTGCCGTGCCGTGCCGTGCCGTGCCGACGAGAGCCGTGCCGACGAGAGCCGTGCCCAGAGCCCAATTCTCCTCCATCCCGCCTGCCAAATCGGGATTGCCCGAGCCTGCTTGCCCAGGCGAGCACTAGCCGCGCCGATGCCGCATTACCGCTCCGAGCTCCACACCGCCTTCCGCACGACGCTGCCGTTGCGTCTCCAGGCACCAGCCCCGAACCTCCGGTGTTGCTTTCCGGCCCGTAGCAAGTCGCCCCTGTCAGTGCCGTGAAGCCTTCCCAGCCGTTCTCCAGCGCAGGTCTCCTCGAAACTGATCTGCCCCAGCGCACAGCGGCCGTGGCTTCCCAGCCCAACACCTGCGCGGCGCGCGACACCAGCCCGTCCAGCCGTCGCGGACATTTTTCGCCGGACCGAGTGAACTCACCGCCAACCCTCCGATCTTGTCGGTCCCCTCCGGCATACTGAACTTCATCGAACACAAGTTCGATGAAATGCGGTAGGCTGTGGAAGGGGTGCAGGGGATGGACGCGGTGCTGTTTGGGGTATTCGCCGCTGGGGTACAGGAGTACTTGAGGAGAGTCGCGGGGACGGTTGCTGTGGGGACGGCAGCCCGGCCAGCTCGGGACGTGCCAGGGGATGTGGCGCGGCTGGCCGCAGCATGGCGAGCGCTGCTGAGGCAGCACGCATTAGGTCCGGACGGCAGATGCGTCGTCTGCGGAGGAACATCGCGCGCTGACGAGGGAATCGCGCGATGGATGCCATGGCGAAGACGCGCTGACCTGTGCACGGTGTGGCAGGTGGCAGTCGCCTATTTCGTCCGTCGCCTACCTGGCAGCGATCCGTGACGTTGTCGCCTGACAGCCGAAGCCTCGCTCGGGCAGGGATTGCCGGGATTCGTCGCCGAAGCGACGTCCACACGGCGCGACTGACCGGCGGTTTCGTTCGGCCAGCTCTGCATCACGGGTGACGAGGCAGCCTTGAATATCACCCGCGTCGAGAGCGGCGATGCATTTCACCGGCAAGCTTGTCGATCCATCGCGATGCGACGTGCCGCCAGGATTCCTCGCGCCCGAAGGCGTTTCAGCCGCTAGCAGCCTGGAGCGGATCCGTGCGGATCAAGCTCAGTCGACAGTGTCCATGCGGCACCAGACGCCGCCGCGCCGGTCGCCCGGCACACAGGAAATGAGGTGTGGATCAGACGTTCACGCCGCGGGCCGCAAGCCACGGACGCGGGTCGATCTTCTTGGTGCCGTCCTGCCACACCTCGAAGTGCAGGTGCGGGCCGGTGCTCTCGCCGCGGTTGCCGATCTCGGCGATCTGCTGGCCGCACTTGACCTTCTGGCCCTCGCGGACGGAGAAGCTGTTCATGTGGCCGTAGACCTGGATGGTGCCGTCGTCGAGCTGGACGCGTACCCAGAGGCCGAAACCGCTGGCGGGGCCTGCCTGGATGACGGTGCCGTCGGAGGCGGCGTAGATCGGGGTGCCGATGGAGTTGGCGATGTCGATGCCGAGGTGGCTCGTGCCCCAGCGGGCGCCGAAGCCGGAGGTGAACGTGCCGTGAGCGGGCATGCAGGTCTTCGGGCGGGCGGCCTCTTCGGCGGCCTGGCGCGCGGCTTCGGTCTCCGCCTGCACGCGGGCCTTGGTGACCTTGGCGCTGTCGGCCATCTTCGCGGCTTCGGCGGAGGCGTCGACGGCGTGGCCGGTCGGCAGCAGTTCGGGAGCTCCCCCGGAGCCCGCGCTGCCGAGGGTGAACGAGGCGCTCGCGTTCTGTGCGTTGGCGAGCGGGGTGACCGAGGCGTCGGAATCGCCGCCGGTGGTCGACTTGAGGGTCTGGCCCGCGGCGGCTGCGGCGAACGCGCCGGCCGCGACGGCGGCGACCACGACCCGCCCGCGAAGGGCGGAGGAGGGCGGGGAGATGCGGTGCTGTCCCCGGACGCGGATGACTGCACCGTCCAGTGCGTCTTTCAGCGCCGGGGAAGGGGCTTGGCCGCCGGGGGAGCGGTGTGAAGCCAAGACAGGGCCTTCCATCGTCGGGGAGTCGGGCGGAAGCGAACTCGGGCGGGGGATCCCGTGAACGAACCTCGGGGGTGATTCGCTCAGCGTCCTGCTTCGTGACCTGACTGTAATGGGGACCGGAGGACAGTAACGAAGCGGCGCCTCAATGAGCAAGACGCGACCGGGCTTTCGGCCGAACGAGTGGCGCGCATCGTGCGTCTAGCTGTGGAAACTACCCAAAGTTAATCGGGGACTACTTCACTGGTTGTGGCTTGAGTCACATACCTTCGGATGGCCCAGTGCTCTCGAGGGGCTTCTCGGCGGCCTCGCGGACGAAATAACCGGTCGCCCCCGCGCGTTGAAGCAGTTTCACGCCGAGTCTTGTGATGTCGCTCACTGGCGGCAGCGCTAGTGGGCCCTCGCGGAGCCTCCACTGTCCGGCGACAAATCCCGTCTGGACCTGCCTGGACTGCAAGCGTGAGACCCGACTTGTTTGCTGCCCGGTCACGTCAGGTGGCTTCGCCTGGTCAGCCTCTGGTGCCCCTCATTGCCCGGCATCTCTGGCTCGGTCCGCACGCCCTGTCAGCACCGCGGCACCCGTGACGATGCGGTTCACCTGCGCTGACCCGGCCACGCGACCCGCTTGTCCAGTCCGTCCGGCATCCGTCGTGGAGGACCTCGGTGACGCAGTTGGCTGCCTTGCCCTGGGCAAGCTCAGCGTCCGTCGCCGCTGTTCACGGCGGTGCGGCCGGTTGCCTGCCCTCCCCGGCAGGCGCCGGCCGTCCCTGTCCCCGGTCCCAGGCGGACCGTCCCCACGATCTGCCCGAGCCTGTCGTGCTCCCCGCGACCCGGCCGGATCGCCTGTCCCGGCAGGCGCTGGCCGCCTCCGTTCCTGGCAGGTCCTCCCCGGCCTGCCAGGAACGGAGATCGCGGCTCCCCTCCGCGATGCGGCCGTTCACCTGCCCTCCCCGGCAGGTCTCGGCCCTCTCCACGTCGGTCCCGGCAAGTCGTCCCCACGACCTTCCGGCACCCGCCGCGCCTCCCCGCCGCGACCGGGTCGGGCACCTGCCACGAACAGGCATCCGACCTCGTCCATCGCCCCCGCGATGTGTCCCCGTGCTTTGTCCCGCGCCGGAGTGACGCCCCGAACGGCACTCCCTTACGCGACTTCCCCGAAGTTTTTTCCCGACGCTCCCTCCGGCACTCCCGTCCTTCTGCCGTCGAGACCTCCGGCCCGCGCCCCTCTTACGCGGATCGGCGGAATTTTTCTTCGCACCCGTCAGACGCGCGGGAACGGCCAAAGGTTCATCCGGCGGGGAATTCACCTGGAAGTGCGTTCCGGCCTGGTCGAGGCGGCCCTGCTGTCCCCGGGCCGGGGCCGGTCCTTGCTAGCGTCGCGAGCGATGACTCCGCCGACCCCAGAGCCTTCCGACGGCGATTCCGCCCCGGACACCCCGGGCCGTCCCGCCGGACCCCGGCGTCCCAGCCTCGCCGAACGCAAGGCCGCCGCCCGAGCCCGAGCCCGCCGCGACGCCGATCGCGCGAAATCGGATCCAGCCGATTCATCCCGTCGCCGAGGGAAAGATCCTGCTGGACGTTCGGCTGACTCGTCCGGTGCTGAGCCGAGGTCGGCAAGCCCCGCCGGCTCGTCTCGCCGCGGCGGAGAGACATCCGCGGGAAGCTCGCCCGGCCGTGCCGAGCCGCAGTCGGTGGAAGGCTCTGCCGGAGAGGCTTCTGCGGAAAGCTCAGCCGACCCGGTTGCCCGCGACCGGTCCGCAGCGGAAAGCCCGGCCAACGGGGAACCCGCCAGGCGACAGCGTGACGAGCCAGGCCTGACCAGCCGGAAGTCCGCCGCCATCCCGGCCGAGCCGAAACCCGCGCCGCGGAGCATCCCCAGCCGCCAGGACGCAAACCGTCAGGACGCAGATCGCCGGGACGCAGACCGCCGGGGCGCGAGCCGTCAGGACGCAGGCCGCCGGGACGCAGACCGCCGGGGCGCGAGCCGTCAGGACCCAGGTCACCGAGGCGCAAACCGTCAGGACGCGAGCCGCCAAGGCGAGGCCCTCCTGGATCTCACCGACCAAACCCCCTCCCCAAGGCTCCGAGCCGCCACCGCTCTCCTCGCCATCGGCGCCCTGGCCTTGGCCGCCGGCGCCATCGCCCCGGTCTCGCCCGACGCTGGGCCGGGCTACCTCTCCTGGCCGCTTCTCGTCATCCTCGCCGTCGTCCCGGCCGGGATCGCCGTCGCGGCGGCTCGCAGCGGGCGGTACGGGCTGGCCGCCGGTCTCGTCACCGGACTCGCCGCCCTCGCGCCGGGGCGGCTGGTCCTCGATCTCCAGTTCCTCGTCAACGGCTCCAAAACCATCCGCCCCGAGCTGTATCTCCCCGACCGGCTGCTCGACCGCAGCGGCGTGGGCATCGGGTTCTGGCTGCTGATAGCCGGGCATCTGCTGACGCTCGCCGCCGGAATAGTGGCCGCGCGCGTCGTGCGGGAGCGCAATGAGATCGCTGGCGGCGATGACAAACGCCGCTGGCGGCTGATCATTCCGCTGCTCGCCGTCGTCGCCGCGGTCGGACTGTTGATGACTCCCGTCCTCTCGGACGACCCGTTTCTCCTTGCCCGGTCGGCATTTGAAGGTCCCGGGCTAGCGCTCGCCGGTTACCTTCTCCTCGCCGGTGCGCTGCCGGTCGCCGCGGTGCTCGGGGTTTTCGCCGGATCCGACGGCGTCGCTCGCGGGACGCTCGGCGGAATCGTCGCGGCGGTGCTGGCCGTCGCGGTGCCGACGTTCGTCGCGGGCCTCGCCGTGTCGGGGCTGGAAGTTTCCACCGGCGCGTATCTCGCTGTCGTGCCGATGGTGCTGGTTCTCGTCCTCACTCCACTTGCGACACCGCAGCAGTCGCAAACCGAGCGCACCGACCTGGCCGGCGAGGCCCGCGTGCCGGGGCTCACCATCTGGCGCGCGCTCACCGGGCTGCTCGCGGTGCTGACCGGAATCGCGGCGGCGATCGGCGCGTACGCTCCTCAACTCGGCAACAGCACGGACAGTCCGGCTCGTCTGCAACTGCTGATCGCGGCCATTCTTGTCGTGCTGCCAACGCCTTTCCTTCTCGCCCGACGCACCGCGCCGGGCGCGCGCGGAATTCTCGCGGTGTTGTGGGCTGGCGTCGTGCTCGCGGGAACTGCGGTCCTCAGCACGGCCATCACCGCTTCCGAAGCGACTGGGCTCGGCGGGCTGGGCGGCGCGATCAGTTACCACCTCGGCGCGGGAGCCGTTTTCACCGCGATCGCGCTCGGTCTCGCCGGGCTTACCGGATTGGCCGCGGTGCTCACCGGTGTCGTGGAACGCGACGACACCGGTACCGAAGGGCCGCGATCCGCCTCAGCGATTCCGGCCGTAATCACCGCGGTGCTGGCGATCGCGACGTTCGGCACACCCGTGTTCACCGCGCAGGATTACGCGCCGCCCGGTCTCTGGTCCGATTTCGACACTCCGTCGTGGGGATTGCTCGCCGCGCTGCTCGTCGTTCTCGGGACGCTCGGGTTGAGCGTTCGTTCGCGGCCCGGCGCCGCGGCGGCTGGACTGGCCGGAGCGGCGGTGCTCCTTGCCTTGCACGTCGCCGAGATTCCGCTGGTCAGTTGGCTGTTCTATGCCGCGAAGCCAGGTGCGGGATTCTGGCTCGGACTGGCTGCGGTCGTGGCGGCAGTCATCACCGCGGTCATCGCGGCTGCGGGTGCGAAGAAGTGAGTCCGCGCCGCGTCGTCCTCGTGGAGCTCGCCGAAGAAACCGCGGCGATTCCGTTGGCGCGAATGCTGCGCGACGCCGGTCTCGAAGTCGTCCACGTAGGACACCTCGACACGGCGGAAAAGATCGCGTGCACCGCCGAACAGGAGGATCCAGACATTCTGGGCCTCCTCGGCGGTCCTGTCCCCGAAGGTCTCGCGGAAGCGCTCTCCGGCACCACGGTGATCGAATTAGGCGGGGAAAGCCCCGAAAAGGCCGCCGAAATGCTTGTCGGTGGGCGGTCTCACACCCTCGGCACACCCTCTGACCGCGTACGGTGACCGACTTCACCAGGTGCGGCGTCCCCTGCGTCTGCGCTGGTCGCTAACCTCGACTGGTCCGACAGCGCGGTCCGGAAAACGGACCACCACAGTGGCGTGTCGTCAGGAGACTGGAGTAGTGGACCTCTACGAGTACCAGGCGAGGGATCTCTTCGCCGCCCACGGAGTACCGGTTCTGCCGGGCGCCGTGGCAAGCACCCCGGAAGAAGCCAAGGCCGCCGCGGAGCAGATCGGCACCCAGGTCGTCGTCAAGGCGCAGGTGAAGGTCGGCGGCCGGGGCAAGGCGGGCGGCGTCAAGCTGGCCCAGACGCCCGACGAGGCGAAGGAGAAGGCGGAAGCCATCCTCGGCCTCGACATCAAGGGCCACATCACGCACCGCGTGCTGGTGGCGGAAGCCTCGGACATCGCGTCCGAGTACTACTTCTCCTTCCTGCTCGACCGCGCCAACCGCACCTTCCTCGCGATGGCGTCGTCCGAGGGCGGCATGGAGATCGAGCAGCTCGCGGTCGAGCGCCCGGACGCGCTCGCCAAGATCCCGGTCGACGCGATCAAGGGCGTCGACAAGGCCACCGCGCTCGAGATCCTCAAGGCGGGCAACTTCCCGGCCGAGATCATCGACGAGGCCGCCGACGTCGTGGTGAAGCTGTGGGAGACCTTCGTCTCCGAGGACGCCACCCTGGTCGAGGTCAACCCGCTGGTCCGCGACCCGCAGGACAAGATCATCGCCCTCGACGGCAAGGTCACCCTCGACGAGAACGCCTCCTTCCGCCACCCGGCGCACGAGGAGCTCGTCGACAAGCAGGCCGAGAACCCGCTCGAGGCGAAGGCCAAGGCCAAGAACCTCAACTACGTCAAGCTCGAGGGCGAAGTCGGGATCATCGGCAACGGCGCGGGCCTCGTGATGTCCACTTTGGACGTCGTGGCGTACGCGGGCGAGAAGCACGGCGGCGTCAAGCCCGCCAACTTCCTCGACATCGGCGGCGGCGCGTCGGCCGAGGTCATGGCGGCCGGTCTGGACGTCATCCTCAACGACACCGACGTGAAGAGCGTGTTCGTGAACGTCTTCGGCGGCATCACCGCGTGCGACGCGGTCGCGAACGGCATCGTCGAGGCGCTGAAGATCCTGGGCGACGAGGCCACCAAGCCGCTGGTCGTCCGCCTGGACGGCAACAACGTCGTCGAGGGTCGCCAGATCCTGGCCGACGCGAACCACCCGCTGGTCACCGTGGTGGACACAATGGACAACGCGGCCGACAAGGCTGCCGAGCTCGCCGCGGCAGGTGCGTGAGATGTCGATCTTCCTCAACGAGAACAGCAAGGTCATCGTCCAGGGGCTCACCGGCTCCGAGGGCATGAAGCACGCGACCAAGATGCTGAAGTCCGGCACCAACATCGTGGGCGGCGTCAACGCCCGCAAGGCCGGCCAGACGGTCACCATCGAGGGCAAGGACCTCACCGTGTTCGGCACGGTCGAGGAGGCCATCAAGGAGACCGGCGCCGACGTGTCGGTCATCTTCGTGCCGCCGAAGTTCGCCAAGGACGCGGTCATCGAGGCCATTGACGCCGAGATCCCGCTGGCCGTCGTCATCACCGAGGGCATCCCGGTGCACGACTCGGCCTACTTCTGGGCGCACGCGGTCGCGACCGGCAACAAGACCCGGATCATCGGGCCGAACTGCCCCGGCGTGATCAGCCCCGGCAAGTCGAACGCGGGCATCATCCCGGCCGACATCACCGGCGCGGGCCCGATCGGCCTCGTGTCGAAGTCGGGCACGCTGACCTACCAGATGATGTACGAGCTGCGCGACATCGGTTTCTCGACCGCGGTCGGCATCGGCGGCGACCCGGTCATCGGCACCACCCACATCGACGCCCTCGAGGCGTTCGAGAAGGACGCCGACACCAAGGTCATCGTGATGATCGGCGAGATCGGCGGCGACGCCGAGGAGCGCGCCGCGGCCTACATCAAGGAGAACGTGACCAAGCCGGTCGTCGGCTACGTCGCGGGCTTCACCGCCCCCGAGGGCAAGACGATGGGCCACGCGGGCGCGATCGTCTCCGGTTCGTCGGGCACCGCCGCGGCGAAGAAGGAGGCCCTCGAGGCCGCCGGCGTCAAGGTCGGCAAGACCCCGAGCGAGACCGCTGTTCTCGCCCGTGAGCTGTACAACAGCCTCGGCTGACCAGCGACGACTCCACTGGCGGAGGCCGGGCACCGACACGGTGCCCGGCCTTCGTCGTTTCCGCCCGCAACCGATCCGGCGTTCAGTGCGTCCAACGTCGCGGACGCCCACGGCGGATGCGCTAGCGTGCAGTCACTCGTGAGCGGGGGACGCCGCCGGCGCACCCCGGGCGCCACAGGATCCCGAACCGCCGGTCGATGAGACAGGAGAGCTTCCGATGACCTTCCCCAGTGGCGGGCCCGGCTACCCTCAGCAGGGCCAGCCGTCCCAGGGACCGCCCCCGTCGGGCGGGTTCCCGCAGCAGCCCCAGCCGCAGCAGGGCCCGCCTGCCGCGGGCTCCGGAGCGCCGCCGAACCTTCCGCTGCTGCTGTCCCTCGGCGTGGCCGGGCTTGGACTGGTGCAGTACTTCCTCGGCTTCGCCGCCGAGGCGGGCACGGCCGGGCAGCCCATTCTGTTCCTGCTTGTCGGCGGTTTGCTGTCGGCGCTGAACCTGTTGCCCAAGGGACCGAAGACGCTGCCGTTCGCCGCGCTGTTCAGCGTGCTCGGCGGGCTGGGCGCGCTCGACTCCGTCATCTCCGGGCGCACGTCCGCCATCGTGATCGTGGTGCTGATCCTCGGTCTCCTGCAGATGGCCGCGTCGGTCGCCCTGCTGCTGTTCGAGTACGGCGTGCTCAAGCCGCCGACGGCGCAGCCGTCCGCTCCGGCGTATCAGCAGCCCTACGGTCAGCAGGGCCAGTACCAGCCGACGCAGTACCAGCCGGCTCCCGGCCAGCAGTCCCCGCAGCCGCCTGCTCCGGGGCAGCAGCCGCCCGCCACTCCGCCGCCCGGCGGGCAGGCGACGACGTACGCGCCGCAGCAGGGCCAGTTCTTCCAGCCGCCCGCTGAGCAGAACAAACCGGGCACCCCGCCCGGCGGTTTCGGACAGCAAGGCTGAAACCCCTTCGCATCACCCACCCGCTGTGACTCTCCGTGTCACAGCGGGTGTTTTTCTTGGCCCGGTGCCACGACCGGGTGGGCGTTGGATTCGCCACGTCCGCCGGGCGGCGTGCCTCACCCGGACGGCCGAGCGCGGATGTCATGGTCGAGGACATGCAGGTGCTCACCAGTCCCGGACGCCCCGCGGGCGACGAGCCGGTGGGCGACTCCCTTGACCAGGATGTTCCCCGGTTCCGGGTGTTGCTCGCCGCGGCGCTCGGCCCGCTCGTCACCGGCTACGCGGTGGTCGCCACGCTGCTCGCGCTCGTCGCCCTGACCGCCCAGCACGCGATCTTTTCCGCGGGCGGCGTGCTGCTGTCGGCGGGGCCTGGCTGGCTGGCCGCCTACCAGGTCGAACTCGGGATCGGCGGGCATCCGCTCGGGATGCTGCCGCTGCTGCCGACGATCGGCGTGGTGCTGCTGGTCGCGCGGGCCGCGGCCAAGGCCGTGCGACGGCTTCGCTGCGCCAGGCTGCGGCACGCGGTCCCGTTGATCGCCACGATTTCCGGCGCACATCTGCTGTTCGGCGTGCTGATCTCGCTGTTTTCGATCGGCGAACCGGTGCGGGCGAACTTCTGGCTCGCCGCGGTCGTGCCTGCCGCGATCTCCGGGCTCGCGGCCACCGGCGGGGTGCTTCGCCGGTTCGGGACGCCGCAGGTGCTCGTCGACCGGCTTGACCCGCTGGCTTTTCGCGGTCTGCGCGCGGGCCTGCTCGGACTGTTCGCGCTGCTGGCCGCTGGCGCGCTGACGCTCACCGCAGCCACGGCGCTGTCCGCGCGCACGGTGTCCAGTCTGTTCGAGCCGTCGTTCGGGAGCAGCTTCGGCCTGTTCCTGCTTTCCGTGCTGTACCTGCCGAACGCTGTGGTGGCCGCGATGTCGTTCGTGAGCGGACCCGGATTCAGCATCGGCAGTCTGGACGTGCACCTCATCGGCTACCGCGGCGGTTCCGTCCCCGGGGTGCCGCTGCTGGGCGGCATCCCCGAGCACGCCGCGTCGTGGTGGCCGGTGCTGCTGGTGCTGCCGCTGGCGGTCGGCGTGCTGGTCGGCTGGTCGGTCCGCGCGGTGGACGAGGACCCGGCGGCGCGGTTGCGGGTCGTGGTCGTCGCGGGCGCGGTCGTCGGGTTCGGCTGCGTGCTGCTGGGCACGCTCGCGGGCGGGCGGCTCGGCGACGGTCCGTTCGACCCGGTCAGCGTGCCGGTCGGGGTGGCGTCGATCGTCGCGTTCTGCTGGATCGTCATTCCGGCCGGGTTCGTGGCCTTCTTCGCGGGGGCGCACGCTCCGATGCGGCCGGTCGGGTCGCTTGAGGTGGAGGACGAGCCCGAAGCCGAGGCCGAGGCCGAGTCGGCTGAGTCCGGGGATGCCGAGCCGGAGGAGCCCGAGCCCGATGAGGACGTCGCGGACCCGGCCGAGGCCGAGGAAACCGAAGACGCTGAGGACGCTGAAGATTCCGGAGACTCTGAGGACGACGAGGACTTCGACGCCGAGGCCGACGCGGAACTGGGCCTCGACCAGCCGGAGGACGAGCCGGAAACCGAAGCAGCCGAGACCGAGGACAAGTCCGAGGACAAGCCGGAAACCCCCGCCGAAGAGCCGGACGCTGTGACCGAGTCCACCGAGGACTCCGGCGACGCGAAGCCCGCCGAGGACGACCGTTAGGGTTGGGGCGACCTGGTGAAGCGCCGTGCGCCCGAGGCGTACCGCCGTGCAAGGAGCCCGTTCTGGCCAGCCGCTTGGAACTGCCCACTCCGGTGAAGATCGTCGTGCTCGCGTCCGGTTCCGGCACGCTGCTGCAGGCTGTGCTCGACGCGGTCGGGCAGCCCGGGTTCCCGGCCTCCGTCGTCGCGGTCGGCGCCGATCGGAAGGGAATCGAGGCGCTCGCGCGGGCGGAACGGGCTGATGTGCCGTCGTTCACCGTGCGCGTCGCCGACCATCCGGACCGGGCCGCGTGGGACCGCGCGCTCGCCGAGGCGGTCGCGGCCTATCAGCCCGACCTCGTGGTGTCCGCGGGCTTCATGAAGATCCTCGGGCCGGAGTTCCTGTCGCGGTTCGCTGGCCGCGTGATCAACACCCACCCCGCGCTGCTGCCGTCGTTCCCCGGGATGCACGCGGTCGCCGACGCGCTGGCCGCGGGCGTGCGCGTCACCGGATCGACGGTGCATTTCGTCGACGCCGGGGTGGACACTGGCCCGGTCATCGCCCAGGAGGCGGTGCCGGTGGAGACCGACGACACCGAAGACGTCCTGCACGAGCGGATCAAAGCCGTGGAACGCAGGCTGCTGGTTGAAACGATCGAGCGACTCGGCCGTGGTGGGTGCACCGTGGACGGACGAAAGGTGAGGTTTTCGTGAGCACAGCACAGGGACGGCGCCCGGTCCGGCGCGCGCTGATCGGCGTCTCGGACAAGGCCGGCCTGCTCGAGCTCGCGACCGGCCTGCACGCGGCCGGCGTGGAGATCGTGTCGACCGGCGGCACGGCGAAGGTCATCGCGAACGCCGGGGTTCCGGTCACGCCGGTCGAGCAGGTCACCGGGTTCCCCGAGTCGTTCGACGGCCGGGTCAAGACGCTGCACCCGCGCGTGCACGCCGGGCTGCTCGCCGACCAGGGCAACGACGACCACGTCGCCCAGCTCAAGCAACTCGACATCGCGGCTTTCGACCTGCTCGTGGTGAACCTGTACCCGTTCCAGGCGACCGTCGCGTCCGGAGCGAGCTTCGAGGACTGCGTCGAGAACATCGACATCGGCGGTCCTGCGATGGTGCGCGCAGCAGCGAAGAACCACGGCAGCGTCGCTGTCGTCGTGGACCCGGCGCGGTACGCGTGGGTGCTTGAGCAGGTCTCCGCGGGTGGCTTCGAACTCTCGGACCGCAAGCGGCTCGCTGCGCAGGCGTACGCGCACACGGCTGCGTACGACACCGCTGTCGCTTCGTGGTTCGCCAACGCGTACGCGCCTTCGGACGACAGTGGCTTCCCAGACTTCCTCGGCGCGACGTGGGACCGTGCGGACGTACTGCGCTACGGCGAGAACCCGCACCAGAAGGCGGCGCTGTACCGCGGCGCGCAGCCAGGCCTCGCGCACGCGGAGCAGCTTCACGGCAAGGCGATGTCGTACAACAACTACGTCGACACTGACGCCGCGCGTCGGGCCGCCTTCGACTTCTCCGAGCCGGCTGTCGCGATCATCAAGCACGCCAACCCGTGCGGGATCGCTGTCGGCGCGGACGTCGCCGAAGCGCACCGCAAGGCGCACGCCTGCGACCCGGTGTCCGCGTACGGCGGCGTGATCGCCACGAACCGGCCGGTGAGCGTCGCGGCGGCGGAGCAGATCGCCGAGGTGTTCACCGAGGTCGTGCTCGCCCCCGACTTCGAGCCGGAAGCGCTGGAGATCTTGCAGCGCAAGAAGAACGTGCGGCTGCTGAAGCTGCCCGCGATCGAGAACGCGGCCCCGGTCGAGTTCCGGCCGATCTCCGGCGGTGTGCTCGTGCAGACCGCCGACGCGATCGACGCCCCCGGCGACGACCCGGCGAACTGGGAGCTGGCCACCGGCTCGCCCGCCGACGAGCAGACCCTGGCGGACCTGGAGTTCGCGTGGCGGGCGCTGCGCGCGGTGAAGTCCAACGCGATCCTGCTGGCGCACGAGCAGGCGACCGTCGGGGTCGGCATGGGCCAGGTCAACCGCGTCGACTCGTCGCGGCTGGCGGTCGCGCGGGCGGGCGACCGGGCGAAGGGCTCGGTCGGCGCGTCGGACGCGTTCTTCCCGTTCCCGGACGGGCTCGAGGTGCTGATCGAGGCGGGCGTGCGAGCCGTCGTCCAGCCCGGCGGGTCCATCCGCGACGCCGAGGTGATCGCCGCCGCCGAGGCCGCCGGGATCACGCTGTACCTCACCGGAACGCGCCACTTCGCGCACTGATTTTCTGCTGGCCGGCCGGGACTTTCGGGTCCCGGCCGGTTTTTCATCCCTCGCGCAGGATCGCGTAGACGACCTCGTCGCGGTAGCCGCCGTCGCGCCAGGTGACCTGGCAGAGCAGACCTTCGCGATGGAAGCCGGTCTTCTCCAGCGTGTGCTGCCCGGCGACGTCCTCGCTGTCGACGAAGGCTTCGAGCCGGTGCGCGCGGGTGTGCCGGAAGAGCTGGTCGACGAGCAGTTGGTACGCCTTCGCGTCGGTGCCGTGCCCGCGATAGTCGGGTAGCAACGCGACGCCGACCCGGAAGCATCCGCCGGCGGGCCCGCCCCGGTCGGCCGCCTCCCAGGTAGCCATCCCGGCGACCACCGAGTCGACCGTCACCGCGACCGCGCTTGACGCCGGGCTGAGGAACCCGTCCTCGGCGAACCGGCGCCGTGCCTGCGGCCCGGTGAACCTCGTCCACTGAAAGGTGCCGGTGCCGTCCGGGTCCGTGGAGAACCGGTCGAGCACCGGAAGGTCGGCTTCGGCGAAACCCCGCAGGGCGATGTGTCCTGTCTTCATCAGGGTTCCCAGTGTAAAGAGCCGTTTTCCTGGTGTCCGGTGATCTTCCGGGTTGTTTCTCCGTGCGCGCTTGACAGCCGGGGCGGGGTGGAGCGAGACTGAGTGGTGTCGAACGGGTGTTCGATCCTGTTCGGCGCAGTGGTGTGTTTTTGGGTGCGATTGTTGGGTGACCGTGCGGTTTCCGCACGGATGAGGATGCGGAACCGCCTTCCCCGCGGTGTGTCGACGTCCGTCCCGGGCCAGGTGTGCCGACCTGTCCCGGGACGGACTCGTCGGCCGATCCCGGCGGAAGGAGAAACCGGTGACGACCGGAGCGGCTTCGGGGGCTGCTTCTTCGGGGTTTGCTTCGGAGATCGCGGAAGGATCAAGGGTTTCTTCGGCCGCGGGGGCGGCTGGAGAGGCTGGGGGGACTTCCGCGGACGGTGCGGTCACGGCTGGTTTTTGGGGAGCGGGTGAGGCTTCGGCTTTGGCCGGGGTGGTTTCGGGGGCCTCGGCGGCGAACGCTTCTTCGGTCGTGGCCGGGATGGCTTTGGGTGCTTCCGGGGCCAGGGGAGTTCCGGAAGCGGCTGGGGCGGCGTCGGGATCGGGAGGCGCTGCGGCCCTGGCTGAGATGGCCGTGGGAACTTCGGCGACGGGTGGTTCCTCGCCCGCAGCCGGGAAGGCGTTGAGGGCGAGCGACACTCGGTCTCTGGTGGGGGCGGCGTCGGGATCGGGCGGCGCGGTGGCTCTGGCCGAGGCCGATGCCGCGCCGAGCGACTCTTCGGTGGCGGCCGGGAAACTGCGCCCTCCGGTTCTTCCCGCTGACTCCGCCACGACCGATCTCCTTGGCACTGCGGGGATTTCCGCCCTGCTGAAGCGGTCGTCTCAGGAGATCTTCCCCGCCGCGGAAACCCAGGCTTCCGCGCCCACGAGCGTGCCGGAGGCGCGGCCGGCACGCTCGTGGGAAGTACTGGTGCCGTGGTCGGCGCTCGAAGCATTGGCGAAGGAACGGACGCCAGTCGCCGCGATGTCCGCGGGTTCCCCGAGGTCGATGTTCTCGTTGGGGGAGAACGAATCCCGTACCCGCCCGAACTCCCTGGACGCAGCGTTCGAGCCATGGACACCGGCCAGCTCCGGCGGGGCAGCAGAAGCCCGTTCGCCTGCTGCGCTTCGTTCGCAGGCCCGGCCGGCCGAATCCGGCCGTGAGCTTCGCCCCGCGGGTACTGCGTCGTCTGCTGACTCGCGCGTGTCCAGCGGACCTGATTCACCGACTCCGCTCACCCCGGCGAGCCGGCCTGGTTCACCTGCCCCGCGGCATTCGGGTCAGGTTCGCTCGTCTGCTGAGCGCGATTCGCCTCCTCAGCCTGAATCGGAGCCATCGACTCATCTTCGCTCGCTTGCTCCAGCCGACTCGCGTCCGGAACCTTCGCCCGGGCCACCGACTCGTCTCCGCCCAGAAACTCCTCCGGCCCCTAGTCCGGAGTCTCCGCTCACGCCGCCGTCTCAGCTGCGCCCGGAAACTCCTCCAGTCTCCCTGACCGAGCCCGACCAGGAAACTCAACCCGGGTCTCCATCCGCTCCTCCAGCACAACTGCACCCAGCAAACCCCTCGAAACTCCGGCCCCCGACCAGGATCCACCCCGACCCATCCGCACCAGCGGACCCGGCGCACCCGCTGGCCAAACTGACCGCCCTCCCCGGCGTCAGCACGGCCAGCACCGTCGCCGCCGAGCGGGCTTCCCGGACCGACTGGGATCAGGCTGCCGGGCGGATGCTTCCGGTGGCCCCCGCCCTGGCCGACCTTCTCCCCGGGGCCGGGTTGCGCCGCGGAAGCGTCGTCGCGGTTCACCACTCCACCTCGCTGCTGTTCGCGTTGCTCGCGGAGGCGACCGTCGCCGGGGCGTGGGCTGCGGTCGTCGGGGCCCCGTCGCTCGGGATTGTCGCGGCGGCCGAGCACGGCGTCGCCGTTTCGCGGCTCGCGTTGGTTCCGCAGCCGGGGGCCGAATACCAGGCGGTGATGGCCGCTTTGCTCGACGGCGTCGACCTCGTCGTCACCGAACCCAGGTCAGTCCGGCCGGACGTCGCGCGACGGCTCGCGGCGCGGGCCCGGCATCGCGGAGCAGTGCTGCTTTCGCTGGGGCACTGGCCTTCCGCCGACGTCGAGTTGCACTGCACCCCAGGCGCCTGGACCGGGGTGCTCGAACACGGTGCCGGGCACCTCCGTTCCCGTCCGGTCGAGGTGCACGCCCGCGGACGCGGTGCAGCAGCCCGGCCTCGGTCGGCATCAATGCTTCTGCCTGGCCAGGACGGCCGGGTTTCCCAGGGCGAGAAGCGCGTCGCGGCGCGGGAAGAGGCGGTCGGGTGAACCAAAGCAAAGACCCGCGTCGCCATCCCGTGCGAATGCTGGTCCTGTGGTGCCCAGACTGGCCCGCGGTCGCTGCCGTCGCCGCGGCGGGGAGCGTGCTTACCCAGCCGGCGGCGGTGTTCCATGCCAACCGGGTCGTGGCGTGCACCGCGGTCGCGCGGGCGCGGAACATCCGGCGCGGCATGCGGCGGCGCGAAGCGGAATCCCAGTGCCCCGACCTGTCGGTGTTCGGCGTAGACGAGGCGCGGGACGCACGGTTTTTCGAGGCCGTCGCTTCGGCGGTGGAGGAACTGGTCGTCGGGCTGGAAGTGGTGCGGCCCGGGCTGCTCGCGGTTCCCGTCGCGGGTGCGGCCGGGTATTTCGGCGGCGAACCGCGGCTTGCGGAAAAACTGGTGGACCAGGTGGCCGCGGCGGCGGGAGTCGAATGCCAGGTCGGGGTGGCGGAAGGACTGTTCGCGGCGACCCTCGCCGCGCGGCAGGGAGCGCTGGTCGAACCTGGGCGGAGCGCCGAATTTCTCGCCCCGTTGCCGGTGACTGAGCTGGACCAGCCGGATGCCGAGCGAGCGGATCTGGTCGGCCTGCTCGTCCGGCTCGGGTTGCGCACGCTCGGCGCCTTCGCCGAACTCGGCGAGCGGGACGTGGCCGCTCGGTTCGGACGCGCCGGCGTGCTCGCGCATAGGCTGGCCCGGGGATTGTCCGACCGGCCGCCGTTGCGTCGCAGTCCGCCGCCGGAACTGTCGCTTGCCGAATCGTTCGATCCGGTGCTCGCCCGAGTGGACGTCGCCGCGTTCATGGCCAAAAAACTCGGCGCGCGGTTCCACGCCGCGCTCGCCGATCGCGGGCTCGCATGCACTCGATTGGGTATATACGCGACAACTGAGAACGGTGAGCAGCTCGGTCGCGTCTGGCGTTGTGCGGAACCACTTACGCCGCAAGGGGTTGCGGACCGGGTCCGGTGGCAGTTCGAGGGCTGGCTCAAGGCCGCGCCCGGCGAACGGCCCACGGCCGGGGTCGCGCGGTTGCGGCTCGAACCGGAAGAGACTGTCGAAGGGAGGTCATTGCAGCTGGGGCTGTGGCGGGGGAGCGATCCCGGCGCCGGTCCGGGCGAGGACGAGGAATTGGCTGCCGAACGGGCCGGCCGTGCGTTCGTGCGGGTGCAAGGTTTACTCGGCCCGGAGGGCGTGGTCACGCCGCTGCTCGACGGCGGACGTGATCCGGCCAGCCGGGTCCGGCTCATCCCGTGGGGCGATCCGCGGGAACCGACCGGACCGCCGGACGCCACGTGGCCTGCCCGGTTGCCGTCCCCGTCTCCGGCGACGGTGCTGGAACAACCGTTGCCAGTCCAGGTTATCGACGAGCAGGGACGACCAGTCGGTCTCACCGCGCGCAAACGGCTGACCGCGCCGCCGAGCGGACTGTGCGTCGCGGGCGGGCCGCCGCGGCCGATCACCGGATGGGCCGGTCCGTGGCCGGTCACGTCGGGCCGTCGTTCGACCGGACCGCAGCAAGCCCGGCTGCAACTGCTGCTCGCGGCAGGGGAAAACGAAGCACCGGAGGCGGTGCTCGTCCTCTGCTCCGGAACTGAAAATCCAGTGTGGACAGTGGAGGGAAGCTACGACTGAACCGGCCGGGAAAACCGAAAACCGGTGGAGAAAACGAAAGGAATGCGCACATGATGGACCACGACCTGCCGGTGCCCCGTGTCCCGGCCGAACCGCCGTGCCCGTTCGACCCGGTGCCGGTCGCGCTGCTGATCCCGGAACCCCGTCGATCGCCTGAGACCCGGATGGACTGACGATGGGCTGGAACAACCCGCCGGTCCCGTGGAAGGACCTCGCGCGGGCGCTGTCGGGCGGGATGCCGCCCGGCGACCACGGCGACAGTCCCGCGTGGGGACGCAAACGCGAGGCGTACCGCCGCCCCGCCGACATCCCGCCGCCGCGCAGCGACCTGGAAGCCGGGCCGCGAGTGGCGTACGCCGAACTGCACTGCCACTCCAACTTCAGTTTCCTCGACGGCGCCAGCCACCCCGAGGAACTGGTGGAGGAAGCCGCGCGCTTGCGGCTCGACGCGATCGCGCTCACCGATCACGACGGCATGTACGGGGTGGTCCGATTCGCCGAAGCGGCCAAAGAGCTAGGCGTCGCAACGGTATTCGGCACCGAGCTGAGCTTCGGGCTGTCCGCGCCGCAAAACGGCGTCGCCGACCCCGAAGGCGAACATCTCCTGCTGCTGGCCCGAGGCAGCGACGGCTACCGCAGCTTGTGCCGCGCGATCACCGCCGGACAGTTGCGCGGCCACGAAGACGAAGACGCGGAGCGAGCCGAAAAAGGCCGCCCGATCTACGACTTGTCCGCGGTGGCGGAGGAAGTCGCGGGAAAATGCGCGGTGCTTACCGGCTGCCGCAAGGGATCCGTGCGTTCGGCGTTGGTGCGCGAAGGCCCGGACGCCGCGTTCGCCGAACTGCGCCGGCTCGTCGACCTCTTCGGCCAAACCCAGGTCTACGTCGAATTGATCGACCACGGCCAGCCGCTCGACAGCACGCACAACGACCTGCTGACCGAGATGGCCGGCGAACTCAAGCTGCCCACCGTCGCGACCACCGCCGCGCATTACGCTCGCCCGGAACGAGGCCGGCTCGCGGACGCCGTCGCCGCCATCCGCGCCCGGCGCAGCATCGACGACCTGGAAGGCTGGCTGCCCGGCGACGCCGCCGCGTTCTTGCGCTCTGGCAATGAAATGGCGGAGATTTTCCAGCGGTACCCAGGCGCGGTGCAGCGATCGGCCTTGCTGGGCATGGAATGCGCTTTCCCGCTGAAGCTGCTCGCGCCGGAGCTGCCGCCGTTCGACGTGCCGGACGGCGAGACCGAGACCACGCACCTGCGAAACCTCGTCAAGAAGGGCTTCGAGAAGCGCTACTCGGGCAAGGACCACGCGGACAAGGCCTGGCAGCAGATCAAGCACGAGATGGAGGTGATCGAGAAACTCGAGTTCCCCGGGTACTTCCTGATCGTCTGGGACATCGCGCGATTCTGCCGGGAGAACGACATTCTGTGCCAGGGAAGGGGTTCCGCGGCCAACTCGGCGGTCTGCTACGCGCTTGAGATCACCAAGGTCGATCCCATCGAGTACCACCTGCTCTTCGAACGGTTCCTCGCGCCTGACCGAGACGGCTATCCGGACATCGACATCGACATCGAGTCCGACCGGCGCGAGGAGGCGATCCAGTACGTCTACGGCAAACACGGCAGGCTCAACGCCGCACAAGTGGCGAACGTGATCACCTACCGCGCCCGCTCGGCGATCCGCGACGCCGCCAGGGCGCTCGGCTACTCGCCGGGACAGCAAGACGCGTGGAGCAAGCAAATCGACCGCTGGGGTGCTTTGCGCAGCACGGAAAAGGACCACGACCACGACATCCCGAACGACGTCGTGCAGCTCGCCTTCGCCCTCGAAGACTTCCCGCGGCACCTCGGCATCCACTCCGGCGGCATGGTGATGTGCCGGGAACCGGTGAGCCAGGTGTGCCCGGTCGAATGGGCGCGGATGGAAAACCGCAGCGTTCTGCAGTGGGAGAAGGAGGATTGCGCCGCGGTCGGGCTGGTGAAGTTCGATCTGCTCGGGCTCGGCATGCTTTCCGCGTTGCACTACATGCTCGACCTGGTCAAGGAATACAAGGGCGAGGAGATCGATCTCGCCGAGCTGGACCTCACCGACGAGAACATCTACGAGATGCTCTGCCGCGCCGACGCGATCGGCGTGTTCCAGGTGGAAAGCCGGGCCCAGCTGGCGACGTTGCCGCGGTTGCGGCCGACGAAATTCTACGATCTGGCCGTGGAAGTCGCGTTGATCCGCCCCGGTCCGATCCAAGGCGGTTCGGTGCACCCGTACATCCGCCGCAAGCAAGGGCGCGAGAAGTGGGATTACGACCACCCGCTGCTGGAGAAAGCGCTGGAGAAAACGCTGGGAGTGCCGCTGTTTCAGGAGCAGATGATGCAGATCGCCCTGGACGTCGCGAACTTCACCCCGGCCGAGGCCGACCAGCTTCGGCACGCGATGGGGTCGAAACGGTCGCAGCGGAAGATGGAACGGCTGCACAAGCGGTTCCTCGACGGAGCCATCGCCAACAAGGTGGACGCGGAGCTGGCGGAGAAAATCTTCCAGAAGCTCAAGGCCTTCGCCAACTTCGGCTTCCCGGAAAGCCATGCGCTGAGCTTCGCGCATCTGGTGTTCGCGAGCGCGTACTTCAAGCACTACCACCCCGACGCGTTCTGCGCTGGCCTGTTGCGAGCGCAGCCGATGGGGTTCTACTCGCCGCAGTCGCTGGTGGCGGACGCGCGCCGGCACGGCGTCCCCACGCTCGGCCCGGACATCAACCTGAGTCTCCCGCACGCGACCTTGGAAGCGTTGCCGGACAACGGAAAACTCCACGCGGTACGCGGCGGGCTCAGCACCGTCCGGATGATCGGCGAAACGCTGGCCAAGGAGATCGTGGCGGAGCGGCAGGCGAACGGCCGGTACGAGAGCATGTCCGACCTCGGCAGGCGCGTCCGGCTCACCACACCGCAGCTGGAAGCACTGGCCACCGCGGGCGCGTTCAGCGCGTTCGGTCCGGATCGGCGGCAGGCGTTGTGGTCCGCGGGCGCGGTCGCGCAGGACCGGCCGGAGAAACTGCCCGGCACCGGAGTCGGCGTGGACGCGCCGATGCTGCCCGGAATGGACGGGCTCGACGTCGCCGCCGCGGATGTCTGGGCCACCGGGATCTCGCCGGACAGCTACCCGACGGAGTTCATCCGCGACCGCCTCGACGCGCTCGGGGTCATCACCGCCGACCAGCTGCTGGACCGGTCCGACGGGGAGCGAGTGCTGGTCGGGGGAGCGGTCACGCACCGCCAGCGGCCGGCGACTGCCGGTGGAGTCACGTTCCTGAACATCGAGGACGAAACCGGCATGGTGAACGTGATCTGCACACTCGGGCTGTGGCAACGGTTCCACCGGATCGCGCGGGGCAGCGCGGCGCTGCTGGTGCACGGAGTGCTCGAAAAAGCGGACGGCGTCGCGAGCGTGCGCGCGCAGAAACTGGAGCAGCTGAGGCTGCGGATCCCCACGAAATCGCGGGACTTCCGATGACCGGCGGACAGTTCGTGGACACACGCCTTTCATCGGCTCGCAGCCACCCCGTCGAAAAGCCGGCGCCGGGGCTGATGTCATCCTGTCCGGGTGACGGAGACCGGCGAGGACTACACCGAAGCACGACTTTCCGGCCAGTGGTGGGAAAAACGCCAGTTCGTGGGTTGCGACTTCACCGAAGCGGACCTGCGCGATCTGCGCACCCGCGGCTGCACCTTCGACAACTGCGACTTCACCAAGGTCGATCTCGCCGGTTCGCGGCACGACGCGTCGGCGTTCCGCTCCTGCACGTTCGACCGTTCGGTGCTCGCCGACAGCCGATGGTCGTCGTGCTCGTTGCTTGGTTCGTCCTTTGTGGACTGCCGGTACGCCGGGATCGCGCTGACCGAATGCGATCTGTCGCTGGCGTCGTTCGCACGCGGCCGGCTGCGGAAACTGGACCTGTCCGGTCTGCGGATGCGGGAAGTGAACCTCAACGAGGCGGATCTGACGGATTCCGATCTGCGGGGCACGGATCTGTCCGGGTCCCGGATGATCGGCACGAAGTTTCCCGGAGCCGACCTGCGCGGCGCGGCGGTCGATGCGAACGGGCTGGTGCAGGCGGACTTGCGCGGCGCGTACGTGGACGTCGAACTGGCGGTGGCGTTCGCCGCGGCCAATGGCCTGGTCGTCAAGTAACGCGCTTCCGGGCACGAAAAAGGGGCGAAGCTCGCTGGCCCCGCCCCTTTTCCGCGTCGTCAGTCGATCGGCGGTTCGCCCGGGTCGAGTTCGATCAGGTCGCCCTCGGCGAGCAGTTCTTCGATACTCGCCGGAAGCAGGTACGCCGACCCGCCGCCCGGCTGGTTGAACCACGGGATCGCGACCCCGGCCAGCGTTTCGAGCGGCCGCTGCACGCGGTACACGTGGTAGGGCCGGTTCACCCACTCCGGGACCAGCGAACGCTCCTCGAACGGGGTGCCCGCCGCGTAGGTCAGGTTGCCGTTCGGACCGCCGAAGCGGTCCAGTTCGCTGCCCGCGGGCAGTTCGCGCAGTTCCTTGCCGCGGAACAGGGTCAGCGGCGGTTCCCCGGACAGCGGCGCGATCGGCCACTGCCCGCTGCCGCCGGTTCCGTTGGCGCGCACCGGTTCCTCGCGCCGCACCGGCGGTTCCCGCCGAGGCGGCGGGCTGACCGGCGGCGCGACCTGGGTGGGCGGTGCGCTGACCGGCGAGGCGATCTGCGTCGGCGGGGCACTGACCGGGGGAGCCACCTGGGTCGGCGGGCTCACCGGTGCCGCGACCTGCGTCGGCGGGGCTGGCGGCGGGGTCTGCCGGGCAGGCGGTTCGTCGTCGGCCAGCAGCTGATCGGCAGGCGTGAACGCGGTCTGCTCCTGCGGCGGCACGTTCTCGCGCGGCCGGACCGGGAACGAACCCGTCGCGACCTCCGGCGACAACGTCGCCACCACCGGCGGCTTCGGCGCGTCCGCGACTGGCTGCTCAGCCGGTGCGGGGGCTGCCGCCGCGACGTACCCGTCGGGGTACAGCAGCACCTTGCCGAGCATGAACGCCGCGGCGTCCTCCGCGTCGCCGAATACCGCCGGGTTGATCAGCTCGCCGTCGTACCAGCCGACGCGCCAGCCTTCGCCCACCTGCTCGACGCTCCACCCGCGTTCGGTGGGGCCGCCGAGCCGGTACGCGGCCTCGGGCACGTTCAGCTCGTCGAGCTTCGCCTGCAGTTCGGCCAGTTCCGGCTGAGCGGGCTGTTCCCGCCGCGCGACCGGAGCCGGTTCGGCCTGCTCCCGAGCCGCGCGCCGCCCGCCGGACGGCGGAGGCACCGGCATCTCCGGCACCGGGAGCCCGCCGGGGATCTCGGATCCCGGCATGATCATCGCGGTCGGCGGGCCCGCGTCGTACTCGGCCTCGCGGCGGTTGTCGTCCTCGTAACCACTGGAGTGCGTGAACAGTTCGGCACGCTGCTCGTCGTCGTCGCGGGACGGTTCGTTGCCGTGGGTGAAGAGCACCGGCTCGTCGTGCCCGGCGTCGACCGGCGGGTGAACGTCCGTGTCGTCCTCGTCGTCGGCCGGGTGGCCCGGACCGGCGCCGTTGCGGCTGGGGACGAGGTCGTGGTGGACGTCGGTGTGGTCTTCGTCGTCGTAGTGGCCGTCGTCGTAGCGGTCGTACTGCGCGCCGTCGAAGTCCTGCTCGAACGGCGGCTCCGCAGGACGCTCCGGCGCGGTGCCGTGGCGACCCTCGGCCTCCTTCTCGCGACTCCGGCCGTGCGCGGCGGCGGCGAGCCCGGCCGCGGCCAGCCCACCGGCCGCGGCGACTCCGGCCGCGGCTGCGCCGACATGACTGCCGTGCTCGTCCGCGGGCTCGGCCTGGCTGCCGGGTTCGGCACCGCGCCGTCCGCTGTCCTCGGCGTTCAGCCGCGCGTCTTCCCGGCGGCTGTCGTCCGCTTCGGCGTCCGACTGCGCTCGCCGACGGCCACCCTCCTGGTCACCAGGACGGCTGTCGTCCGGTGCCGCACCGCGCCGACCTGTGTCCGGCTCGGCGTTGTGCCGGTTCGGGGCGGGTTCTTCGGCGGAGTTGTCCGCGCCGATGAGCCCGTCGGCACCGATGAGGCCATCCGCGCCGACCAGCCCGCCCTCCGTGTTCGGAGCAGCGGGCTGCTCGAACGCGCCGACGCCGGGGACCTTGCTCCCGTGCGCGTCGGCGTGGTCGTCGTACCCGTGGGCTTCGTAGTCCGCCGCGTCGCGGTTGCGGTCGTCGACGTGGTGCGCGGGTTCGTCGTAGCCCGCTTCGTCGTGGCCGTGCTGACCGGCAGCTTCGTCGTACCCGTGCGGCTCGGCGTAAGCACCGGCCTCGTGGGATGCGGCGTCCTCGTACCCGTGCTGGTCGTCGTACGACTCGGCTTCGTATCCGCCGTGCGGTGCGTCGTCGTAGTCGCCGTGCGGTGCGGGGTTGCGGTAGCCGTCGTGGGCGGACTCGTCGTAACCCTCGTCGTGCTGGTCGTAACCATCCGCGTGGCCGCGCTGGCCTTCGCCGTGGTCTTGCCGGTCGTAGTCCTCCGGGTAACCGGCTGCCTGGCCGTGCTGGTCGTAGGCAGCGTCGGAGTGGCCTTGCTGGTCGTAGCCGTGCTCGGCATAACCGGCAGCGTCGTGGGCCTGGTCGTCGTAGCCGGACGCGTCGGGGTGCTCGTCGTAACCAGCCTCGTGCGCGTGGCCGGATTCGGAGTGAGCGCCGCTCGCTGCGGCTCCCGCGACTCCCGCTGCTCCTGCCGCCGCAGCTGTTGCGCCCAGTCCGTGCGACCCGCCAGGGCTGTCCGGTCCGGAGCCTCGCGTGCCCTGGGGACCGCCCGCGGCACCCTGCTGACCAGGCCTGTCGCGCCGGTCCGAGCCACCGCGGTCGGGCTCGAAGTGGTCTTCTGAGCCGCCGCGGTCGGCGAAGCCGGGGCCGTCCGTTGCGTCGGGACCGCCGAATTCGTCGGCCGGGCGGAAGCTGTCCGGCCGGCCGCTCGTGCCGGAGTCGCGGTTGTCGAATTCTTCGGCTGGGCCGCGCCGGTCGGCGCTGGGGGCACCTGGTCCGCCGGGCCTGCGGGGACCGGGGCCGCCGAACTCGTCCGCCGAGTCGAACTCGTTGGATCCGGGAGCGTCCGGTCCGCCGGGCCTGCTGAATTCCTCGGCCGGGTGGAAGGCACTCTCCGGCCGATCGGCTGGGCCAGGCCTGCCGTACTCGTCAGCCTGGTGGAAGGTGTCCTCTGGCCGGTCTGAACCGGGCCTGCTGAAGTCGTCTGCCGGGTGGAAGGTGCCTTCTGGGCCAGCGGCTGAACCGGGCCTGTCGTACTCGTCGGCGGGGTGGAAGCTGTCGGGGCTGTCCGGCCGGCCGGGAGTACTGGGGTTGCGGTTGTCGAATTCTTCGGCTGGGCCGCGTCGGTCCGGGCCGGGGGCACTGGGGCCGCCGGGCCTGCCGGAGTCGGGGCCGGCGAAGTCGTCGGCAGGGCGGAAGTTGTCGTGGCTGCCGGAGCCGCTTGCCGCGCCGAGTGCGGCCGCTCCGAGACCGGCTGCGCCGAGTCCCGCGGCGGCTGCGCCGACTCCGGCCGCGCTGGGGCCGCCAGAGCCGGAACCGGGGGCGTCTGCGTTGGGGACTCCGGATCCCGTTCCGTTGGCATCGAATCCGCCAGCGCCACCGGAGCCAGGTCCGCCGACGCCGTTCGGGCCGCCCGTGCCAGGGCCGCCGGCACTGCCTGCGCCGCCGGGACCATTAGGTCCGCCAGGGCTGCCCGGAACTCCAGTACCGCCTGGCCCACCAGCCGCGCCCGGGCCGCCGGGGCCACCAGAACCGGGACCGCCAGGACCGCCGGAGCCGGGACCACCCGCGCCAGGGCCACCGGCGCCAGGACCGCCAGAGCCGAGACCGCCAGCGCCAGGACCACCGGCACCGGGGCTGCCAGCGCCGGCGCCGGACGGGCCACCAAGACCGCCGGAACCGGGCCCGCCAGCGCCTGGACCGCCGGAACCGGGCCCGGCGGAACCGGGCCCGCCAGCGCCAGGACCACCGGCCCCAGGCCCGCCCGCCCCAGGCCCACCAGGACCGCCGCCAGGAGCGGGGCGTTGCTGCGGAGTCTGGCTCCCGCGAGTGAGGTACGCGGCCGCACCCTGCAGGGTCAGCTCGTCCACCTGCGGAAGCTGGAACGCGTTCGCCCGGATGTGCTCGATCAGATCCGCTTCCGGCGAGACGCCGTACGTGCGGAGGTAGAAGTTCACCGCGGCTGGCCAAATCCAGTGGCCGTCGCTGTGGAAGGCGACCGGGACCGTCGCTTCGGGAGTCTGGGCGAGACGGTCGATGTCGTAGCCGCGGTCCTGGACCACGACGGGGGCGTGGTCCAGATAGTCCAGCAGCCGGTCTTGCTCGTCGACGTCCAGATCAGGACGGTTGATGACCGGGCGGCCAGCCGGGCCGATGGTGTCGAAGATCCGGGCGATGCGGAAGTGCGGTCCGGGCTGTTCGGGACCGAGGCCGGACATGCGGCGGATCAGCCACTCGGGCACGTTCTCCTCGGTGCGCGGGAACATGCGCAGCTCGTCGGAGTACGCCTGGGGCGGCGGCGCGAGGTGCCATTGCGGCTCGTCGCGGTTGTATTCGAGGTTGTAGCTCGAAGGGTGGTCCAGCTGGTAGCGCGCGTTGAACCAGGTGCCGCGGCCGTCGCGGTACATGCCTGCGCGGAGTCTCCCGAACAGGGTCGCGATGTCGTGCGTCGCGATCCATTCCTGTGCGGAGCCGTCCTCGAGCACGATCTCGCCGGTCAGCTCGTGGTACCTGCCGACGGCTCGGTACTCCGCGGAGACTTTGCGCCAGTCGCGCGGGGCGGCGCGCAGCAGGGCCAGTCCGATCTGCTTGACCAGAGTGTCCTGCTCCGTCGCGTTCAGCTGCGTCGTCGGTTGTGCCACAGAGAACATTTTGACTGTTCGCGCGCGCGAACGCACCCCGCATAGGGCTTTTGCCACCCTCGGGCCGGTGGACGTGCCCGCTGACCTCGGCGGACGCGATATGGCACGGGTCACACGCCAGGGTGGGTGATGCGGTGGAGCCTCTCCAGCTTAAGACCCGGGACGGCTGATTCGACGGAAGACGCGCGGGCCGATCGGGTGGTGTCGTGGACACACAGAGTGCAGCACCCACTCCTGACCGGCAGTCTCCGGCGGCTCTGCGACAATGGCCGCCGTGACGGCGAAGATTCTCGACGGCAAGGCCACGAAGAACGCCATTTTCGCAGAGCTGCGCCCGCGCGTGGCCGCGCTCGCGGAGCAGGGGATCACCCCTGGGCTGGGCACGGTGCTGGTCGGCGACGACCCCGGTTCCCACTCCTACGTGAAGATGAAGCACGCGGACAGCGCGAAGATCGGCGTCAACTCGATCCGCCGCGACCTGCCCGCGGACATCTCGCAGGAGAAGCTCGAGGCCGTCATCGACGAGCTGAACGCGGACCCGGCCTGCCACGGCTACCTCGTCCAGCTGCCGCTGCCGAAGCACCTCGACGCGAACCGCGTCCTGGAGCGCATCGACCCGGAGAAGGACGCAGACGGACTCGCGCCGATCAGCCTCGGCCGGCTCGTGCTCGGCGAAGCGGGCGCGCTGCCGTGCACCCCTTACGGAATCATCGAGTTGCTCAAGCGGCACGGCGTCGAGCTGAACGGCGCGCAGGTCACCGTGGTCGGCCGCGGGATCACCGTCGGCCGCACGCTCGGTCTGCTGCTCACCCGGCGCAGCGAAAACTCCACCGTCACGCTTTGCCACACCGGCACCCGTGACCTGGCCGCCGAGGTGCGCCGCGCGGACATCGTGATCGCCGCGGCGGGCGTGCCCGGGATCATCAAGCCGGACATGGTCAAGCCCGGCGCGGCGGTGCTGGACGTCGGCGTTTCGCACGTCGAGGGCAAGCTCACCGGCGACGTCGACCCGGCGGTCGCCGAGGTGGCCGGCTGGCTGTCGCCGAACCCCGGCGGCGTGGGCCCGATGACGCGGGCGATGCTGGTCACCAACGTGGTCGAGGCTGCGGAACGCGCGGCCGCCCGCTGATGGCGATGACCGGGCAACGGCACCGCGGCGATCGTCCCTGGCTCGTCCACGTGCCGTTCGCGGTGATCATGCTGCTGCTGGCGGCGGCCGTGGTGCGGGCGCTGCAGTACCACTGGCGCGAGGGTGCGGTGCTGGTCGGCGTAGCCCTGTTCGTGGCCGGGGCGCTGCGTGCGGTGCTGCCGGAGGAGCGCGCCGGGCTGCTCGCGATTCGCGGCAAGGTCGTCGACATCCTCACCTACAGCGCGTTGTGCGCCGCGGTGCTCTACATCGCGCTGTCGATCGTCGGCGGCCCGTTCGACGCCTCGTCCTAACCGGTCAGGACGCGAGCGCGAGTTCCTTTTCGACTCGCGCCTCGCGCCGGTCCAGCAGCCCGGACACCGCGGCGATCGACACGCCGAGCACGGCCAGCAGCGCGCCGACCCAGTTCGGGGCCAGCAGGCCGAGTCCGCCCGCGATGACCAGGCCGCCGAGGTACGCGCCGATCGAGTTGGCGATGTTGAACGCCGACTGCACCGCGGCCGAGACCAGCGACGGCGTGCCGCCCGCCTTCTCCATGATCCGCGCCTGCATCATCGGGCCGATCATGAAGCCCGCGACACCCACGAAGAAGATCGTGACCGCCGCGCCGACCTTGCCCTGCGCGGTCACGGTGAAGATCGAAAGCACGGTCGCGAGCGCGAGCAGCGCGACGTACAGGCTCGGCATCAGCGCCTTGTCCGCGAGCCGTCCGCCGAGGTAGTTGCCGATCGTCATGCCGACCCCGGCCAGCGAAAGCAGCACCGTGACATTGGCCGGCGAGTATCCGGCGACGTCGGTCAGCATCGGCGCGATGTAGGACATGCAGGCGAAGACGCCGCCGAGGCCGAACATCACGATCGCCAGCGCCAGCCACACCTGCGGGCGGCGGAACGCGCCGAGTTCGCCGCGGATCGACGGGTCGGCCGGGCGGCCCTGGTGCGGCACCAGTTTCGCGATGGCGGCGATGGCGAGCAGGCCGATCACCGCGACGACGCCGAACGTCGCGCGCCAGCCGACCTGCTGGCCGAGCAGCGTGCCGAGCGGGACGCCGATGACGTTCGCCAGCGTCAGGCCCATGAACATCATCGACACGGCCTTCGCGCGCTGGCCCGGCTGCGCGAGGCTGGACGCGACGACCGCGCCCGCGCCGAAGAACGCGCCGTGCGGCAGGCCGGCGAGGAACCGGAACGCGATCCCGAAGTCCTGGTTCGGGGAGAGCGCGAACAGCGCGTTGCCGACCGTGAACAGGCCCATCATCGCCAGCAGCATCGTTTTGCGCGGCAGCCGGACGGCCAGCGCGGTGAGCAGCGGCGCGCCGATCACCACGCCGAGCGCGTAGGCGGAGATGAAGTAGCCCGCGGACGGGATGTCGATGTGGAAGTCCGCGGCGGTCAGGGGCAGCACACCCATCATCACGAACTCGGTGGTACCGATGCCGAAGGCGCCGACGGCGAGCGCGAGCAACGCGATGGGCACGGCTCTCCCTTCCTGGAGAAAACGATTGCTCAGCGCCTGGGGCACAGGCTTCTGAAGCGCTTTAGAACGTGGGCAAAAAACTAGACAGCCCCGACGTCGTCGTGCTGTCTCGCTCTAGTTGAACCGATGGAGGGCGGCCTTGTCATCCCGGTATTCGGGTGAGGCCCGCCACGTAGCGCGACCGCTCAGCGGGGCGCGGCCAGCACGCCGTCGAGCAGGCCGGGGAACAGTGCGTCGAGATCGTTGCGGCGCAACGAGTTGTACCGGGTGGTGCCTTCCTGGCGGCCGGCGATCACCCCGGCCTGGCGCAGTGTCGCGAGGTGATGGGTGAGTGTGGACTTGGTCACCGGCACCTCGAAAGCGCTGCACGAGATCTCCGTTTCGGAGTTCGCCAGCTGCCGGACCATCGCCAGCCTGACCGGGTCGGCGAGTGCGCGCAGCACCGCTTCGACCGTGATCTCCTCGCGGTCCGGATAGGCGAGCGGCGGCAGGGGCACAGAGGCGGGCATGAGTCCATAGTACGACGCCTGTCGAAATTGTCGGCGGGTCCGTGTACGGTCGTCATCGAACTACGACGTTCGTCGAACTATCCGTTCAGGTTTCCTTGGGGGAACATTCATGTCCAGCGTCTCGTCCTCGGCGGCGGCCCGGAACTCGGTGCTCGCGTTCGGGGCCTTCGGCGTCGGCACCAGCGGCTACATCGTGGCCGGGCTGTTGCCGGCATTGACCTCCGAGCTGCACATCTCCGCGACGGCCGCGGCGCAGCTCGTCACTTCGTTCGCCATCGCGTACGCGGTGGGCTCGCCGTTGTTCGCTGCCGCCACTGGGCGGTGGGAACGGCGCACGCTGCTGGTCGCCGCGCTCGCGGTGGCCGCGGTCGGGAACGTCTTCGCGGCCGTCGCGCCGGGGTACACCACGCTGCTGATCGCGCGGGTCGTCACGGCGATCGGGGCTGCCGTCTACACCCCGGCCGCCACTGCCGTCGCGGCCGAGCTGACCACGCCGGAACGTCGTGGGCGGGCCGTTTCGCTGGTGTTCGGGGGACTCACCATCGCGTTGATCTTCGGCGTTCCGCTGGGCAGCGTGATCTCCCAGCAGTTCGGCTACGAGGGCGCGTTCCTGTTCGTCGGCATCCTTTCGCTGCTCGGTGCGATCGGGGTGCGGGTCGCGCTGCCGACGGTCGCGCCGCCGCCGGTGGTCGGGCTCGCCGAGCGGTTCGCGGTCGCCCGGGACAAGCGGGTCGTCGCGCTGCTGGTCACCACCACGCTCGCCTGCCTCGCCGCGTTCATGGTCTACACGCTGGTGTCGCCGGTCTTGACGGCCACCGCCGGCGTTTCCGGCGGGACGATCACGGTGCTGCTGTTCTGCTACGGCATCGGCGGCGCGATCGGCAACTTCGCCGGTGGCCGCGCGGCCGACAAGTGGGGCCCGCGCAGGCCGCTGCTGGTCATCCTCGTCGGGTTCACCGCCGTGATGGTGCTGTTGCCGTTCACCGCGACGACCGTCGTCGGGGCCGGGATCACGTTGTTCGTGTGGGGCGTGGCGAACTGGTCGTTCAGCCCGCCGGTGCAGCATCGGCTCATCGAGCTGTCGCCGGGGCACGCCGGTCTCGCGCTGTCGCTCAACGCCTCGGCGATCTATCTCGGCGTCGGGTTGTCCGGCATCGTCGGCGGTGCGGTGCTGACCTCGGCCGGACCGACCGTGCTGCCGGAGATCGCCGCGATCCTCGCCGCCGCGGCGATGCTGGTGGTCGTGTTCTTCTGGGGCGCGCGGAAGCGGGCTGAGGTCCGCGAAGAGGTCGCGGTCTGAGAAGCTGCCGGGCGTGGCAGAGGTACTGGAAACCGTGCCAGGGCACGGCGGCGAATTGGTGCTGCGGCGCGACGGCGCCGAGTTCGAGGTGATCGAAAACGGGATGTTCCTGATGGACACCCGCAACGGCGAGTCGGAGCGGCTGCTCGTGACCGGAGCGGCCGACCGGCTCGCTTCTGGCGCGCGAGTGCTGATCGGCGGCCTCGGCGTCGGATTCTCGCTGCGTGCCGCGCTGGATCACGCCGCGGTCGGCTCCGTGGTCGTGGTGGAACGCGAACCTGCCGTGATCGCCTGGAACCGCACCGGTCCGCTGCGCGAAGTCCACGGTGCGGCATTGGACGATCCGCGGGTGACGATCGTCGAGGCGGACCTGGTGGAGTGGCTGCGGACGACGAGCGAGACTTTCGACGCGCTGTGCCTGGACATCGACAACGGTCCAGAGTGGACGGTCACCGAGGGGAATGCCTCGCTGTACGCCGATTCCGGCCTGGAACGGCTGTCTCAGCTGCTGAGTCCGGACGGGGTGCTGGCGGTGTGGAGCGCGGGCGCGGCACCGGGGTTCACGGCTCGGCTGCGGGAGCGGTTCGCCGAGGTGGACGTAGTGGAGATTCCGGTGCCGCGCGGGGAACCGGACGTGGTCTGGTTCGCGCGGAGCTGAGTCAGTTCGCCTTGGCGGCGGCCTTCGCGGCCTTCTTGAACGCGCGCACCTCGCCGAGCGTCTTCGCGTCCGTCACGTCCGCAATGGACCGACGAGAGCCGCGATCTCCGTAGGCACCGGCAGCCTCGCGCCAGCCCTTCGGAGCGACGCCGCGCTGTTTGCCCAGCAGTGCCAGGAAGATCTTCGCCTTCTGCTCGCCGAACCCGGGCAGTGCCTTGAGTCGCTTGAGCACCTCTTCGCCGTCCGGCTTGGGGCGGCCGTCCAGCCAGATGCCCTCGGTGCGGCCGTCGTAGTTCTCGATGATGTGCAACGCGAGCGCGTGCACCCGGCGTGCCATCGAGCCGCCGTAGCGGTGGATCGCGGGCGGCACGACGCACATCTCGACGAACTTGTCGACGTCCGTCGCGGCGATCTTGCGTAGATCGAAGCCGTCCATCCGGTCGGCGATCTTCCGCGGGCCCGCGAAGGCGTGCTCCATCGGGTACTGCTGGTCCAAGAGCATCCCGGTGAGCAGGGCGAACGGGTCGTCGTTGAGCAGCTTGTCGGCCGCCGGGTCGCCGGTCAGGTGCAGTTCGCGCAGCATGGCGCCATCTTCGCACAAACCGCCCGGTCAGCCGCGTGCGAAGCGGGCCGGGGTGGTGCCGAGGTAGCGGCGGAAGTGGCGGGTCAGGTGGGCCTGGTCGGTGAACCCGGCGGTCGTGGCGACGGCGGCGGGCGGGGTTCCGTCGAGCAGGAGGCGGCGGGCGTGGTCGACGCGGCGGCTGGTGACGTACCGGTGCGGCGGCAGCCCGAAACGGCGGCCGAACGCGCGGACCAGGTGGACCGGGTGCGCGCCTAGTACCTCGGAGGCGTCGGCCAGGGTCAGGGAATCGGGCAGGCGTTCGTCCAGGAGGTCGCGAAGGTCGTCGGCCAGGCTGCGGTCGGGCGGCGTGATCGCCGGGCGGCCGAGGTGGGTGCGCAGCCGCTGGGCGACCAGGGCTAGGCGGCTTTCGGCTTCCAGCGGTTCGGCGAGCGACTGGTGCAGCTGGTGGATTCTGGTGCGCAGCAACGGATCCGGCAGGCTCGGCTGGTCGACGGCGGCCCCGATCAGGTCGTCGCCGAGGACGTCGGCGTCGAGGTAGAGCACGCGTTTGCGGAAGCCCTGGCTGGTCGCGGCGCGCCCGTCGTGCGCGACGTTCGGCGGCAGCAGCGTGACGGCCGTGCCGAGCGCGCCGTGGTGGTGCCGGTCGAGGTCGTAGCTGATCGCGCCGTCGTCGACGATCAGCAGCGTCCACGTGTCGTGCGTGTGCGCGGGGTAGGCGTGGTCGGTGAACCGGGCGTGGAACGCCTCGGCGATTCCGGGCACCGAAGGACGCCAGGCCGACACCGTCATGTTCAAAACGTACAAGACCCGCACGCGGCGCCGAGCCGATGCTGTCCCGCATGAACCGATTCGACACGAAGATCGCCGTGCTGCTGCGGGACGACCTGGCCTCGTGGCAACGGCTGAACGTCACGGCGTTCCTGGTGAGCGGCGTGGCCCACACGACGCCGGAACTGATCGGCGAGCCCTACCTCGACGCCGACGACACCGAGTACCTGCCGATGTTCCGCCAGCCGGTACTCGTGTTCGCCGGCACCGCCGAGACGCTCGCACTGGCGCACAGCCGCGCGCTCTCGCGGGGTCTGCGGTTCTCGATCTTCACCGACGAGCTGTTCCAGACCGGCAATGACGTCGACAATCGCGCCGCGGTGCGTGCGGTGCCGGCGGAGAAACTGGCGTTGGCGGGGATGGCCGTGCACGGGCCGAAGAACGCGGTGGACAAGATCCTCAAGGGTGCTCAGCTGCACGGCTGAATGGGGGATTTTCCGCCGCGGCGCAGGGAATCCGGCTACACCTCGGACGAAGGCGCTTACGCGGTCGAAGTGGGCCCGGCTGGAACTCAGCGCGCCTGCCGGACAGCAGCTGCACGAGGGGGCTTACTCGAACACCGCTGTCCGGCCGCAGGATTCGCCGCAGCTCGCGACGCCGGGCTTCGTCGCATTTCGCGGGGCCCGGGCGGGCGGCGGAGGTGCAGTTCGACCGTTAGGCCTCCGCGAAAACCGCGAAGACCTGCCGTACCCGGTCGCCCTGATCGAGCGTCACGTGCTGTGCCGTCGCCGAGCTGAATCCGGCGTCGGTGGCCAGCGCGGCGGCTTCCTCGAGGGTGCCCGGGACGCGCAGGTCTCGCGGGAACACGTCAGCGAACTTGCCAGTCGGCTTGAACCGCTCCGACGACACCACGCTGAACGCCAGCTTCCCGCCCGGGCGCAGCACTCGCCGCCAGTCGGTCAAGGCGCGCGCGCCCAGGAAGTGCAGTGCGGACGCGCAGACGACCGCGTCGGCCTCGCCGTCGCCGATCGGCAGCGGGACCGCGGAGCCGACCTGCCAGGTGATCCGGCCGTCCGGGTCGCGGTCGGCGGCCTTGGCGCGGGCGATCTCGATCATCGCGGGGGAGAGGTCGATCGCGAAGACCTCGGCCGGTTCCAGCCGCAGTGCCGCGAAGGCCGCCGCGCCGGTTCCCGCGGCGACGTCGACCAGCAGGCCGGGCTTCGGGGCAAGACCGCCGATCAGCTGCTCTGCCACATACGGGTGGAAGGTGTCCTCGTCGTATCCCGCCGCGTCGGCGTCGAAAAGTGTGCTCACCTAGCCACCGTAGTGCGGTTGACCAGTGATTATCCGGGCAAGCGGCGGCGGCCGGCGAAACCGAGGTCGGCCCGGTGGTACCAGGACAGTTCGCGGTCGCCTTCGAGCCAGCACAACAGAACGTCGTCGCCGTCGAGCGAGGCCGGGAAGTCCACCAGCAGCGGGGCGAACCCCTTCAGTTCGGCCCCGGTCGCCTGGATCGCGGTCATCAGGTCGTCCAGCCTCGCCTGCGCGGCCTTCCACTCCGGCAGGCCGCCGAGGCTGGTGTCCCGTCCGCCCGGCCGCAGGGAAGCGGCGAGCTCGGCGGCGTCGGCGCGGACCCGGATCAGCTCGGCGAGCACGGGAAGCAACCGGGCGAGTTCGGTGCGGGCCTCGGCTACGGTGAACAATCCCATCTGCAAATAGTCTCACCGGGCCCGCGCCGTCCCGCCGCTACCTGCGCCGTCGCGCCAGCCGTGCCGCCAGACCCGTGCCGAGCAGCAGGAACCCGGTGCCGAGCAGCGCGCCGGAGGACATCCACCCGACCACGGCCACGGTCATCTCGCCGCGCGGCAGCAGGTCGAGCAGATCGAACGCCGAGCGCGGCGACACCAGCGTGAGCACGCCCGGAACCAGGCCCCACACCAGTCCGCCCGCGACCGGTCCGGTTCCCGACCACGCGCCGAGCACGGCGATCCCGAACAGCAGGACCGCGCCCGTCGCCATCAACGTGATGCCGAGGGCGTCCCCGTGTTCGGCGAACGAAGCCGCGATCTGCCGCTGGTGCCGGTAGCTGCCGTAGGCCAGCAGCCCGAGCGCGACCGGGGTGAGGACGAGCCCGCACAGCCCGCTGAGCACCCGTGCCACGGCCCGGCTTTCCGCCGGGGCCGCGACCGGTCCGCCCGCGGGGGGATAAACGGCGTAGGGCTCGGGGTATGACATGGCGGGACCTCCCAGTGCGGTGCTTGCCGCGATGGGACGGCCGCCCGGTCCGGCCGGTTCCGCAATCGTGCCCGGTCGGCAGGGCCGGTCAAGGGTGGTAGAGACTTGATTCCGACCACTTCTGGAACCATCCAGCTCTGTTAAGCAGTACGCTTGTACCGCTATCGGAGAGCGAAGAAGCGAACGCGAAGATCCGCGGAAGGAGCACCGCTGCTCATGGCCAAGATCAAGGTCCAGGGCACCGTTGTCGAACTCGACGGCGACGAGATGACCCGCATCATTTGGCAGTTCATCAAGGACAAGCTGATCCACCCGTACCTGGACGTCAACCTGGACTACTACGACCTGGGCATCGAGGAGCGGGACCGCACCGACGACCAGATCACGGTCGACGCCGCCAACGCCATCAAGCAGCACGGCGTCGGCGTCAAGTGCGCCACGATCACGCCCGACGAGGCGCGCGTGGAGGAGTTCGGCCTCAAGAAGATGTGGGTGTCCCCGAACGGGACCATCCGCAACATCCTCGGCGGCGTGATCTTCCGCGAGCCGATCGTCATGCGCAACGTGCCCCGGCTGGTACCCGGCTGGACCAAGCCGATCATCATCGGCCGCCACGCGCACGGCGACCAGTACAAGGCCACCAACTTCAAGGTCCCCGGCCCGGGCACCCTGACGATGACCTACACCCCCGAAGACGGCTCCGAGCCGATGGAGTTCCAGGTCGCGAACTTCCCCGAGGGCGGCGGCGTCGCGATGGGGATGTACAACTACCGCAAGTCGATCGAGGACTTCGCGCGCGCGTCGCTGCAGTACGGCCTCGACCGCGAGTACCCGGTCTACCTCTCCACCAAGAACACGATCCTCAAGGCCTACGACGGCATGTTCAAGGACGTGTTCCAGGAGATCTTCGAGACCGAGTTCAAGTCGGACTTCGACGCCAAGGGCATCACCTACGAGCACCGGCTGATCGACGACATGGTCGCCGCGTCGCTCAAGTGGGAGGGCGGCTACGTCTGGGCGTGCAAGAACTACGACGGCGACGTCCAGTCCGACACCGTCGCGCAGGGCTTCGGTTCGCTCGGCCTGATGACCTCGGTGCTGCGCACGCCGGACGGCAAGACCGTCGAGGCCGAGGCCGCGCACGGCACGGTCACCCGGCACTACCGCCAGCACCAGCAGGGCAAGCCGACCTCCACGAACCCGATCGCCTCGATCTACGCGTGGACCCGCGGCCTCGAGCACCGCGGCAAGCTGGACGGCAACTCGGAGCTCATCGGCTTCGCGAACAAGCTGGAGCAGGTCGTCGTCGACACCGTCGAGGGCGGCAAGATGACCAAGGACCTCGCGCTGCTGGTCGGCAAGGACCAGGAATGGCAGACGACCGAGGACTTCCTCGCGACGCTGGACGAGAACCTGGCCAAGAAGATCGCGCAGGGCTGATCTTTCTTTAGCCGGTTGAGAGAAGGGCACCTCGGAGGAGTCTTCCGAGGTGCCCTTCTCTTTTTGTCACTCTTCGTGTTGTGTCGGTGACAGGATTGGCACCTACGGGTGGAATGGGGTCGGGAACCTGTCCGGGCACGGTCGGACTGCCTACTCTGGACGAGGGGTTTTTCGCGACTGAGGAGCGGCCGTGATTCTGGGTTTGCCCAAGAAGACACTGATTATTATCGGAGTCATCGCTGCGGTCGTGGTCATCTACGCGTTCGGCCAGAAAGGCCAGGCCGATGCGCAGGGATCCCCGACCGGCTGCAAGGTCTCGGTGACCGCCGACGTGCTCAACGCGCGGGAAACCGCCGCGGGCAACGGGAAGGTCGTCGGGAAGTACTTGCGCGGCGCGGAATTCGACGCGCAACCCGTGGTGCAGAACGGGTTCCGGAAGATCGCCGACGGCAAGTGGGTCGCGGACAGCTTCGTGAAGCCGGTTCCCGGGGCCAAGTGCTGAGTCTGTTTCGTATTGGTGCTCGGCATGGGTGTTGAGCAGTTGGTGTGCTGACGTTGGTGCGCGCGGAGTCCGTTGCGGCGCTTAGGTTCGCGTGGTTGCCGGGTTTGCTGCGGCGCGTGGTTCCCCTGGGACCGAGCGGATGCTGAGCTGGGTTCGGGGCAGGCCATCGGGTCCGGTGATTGTTCGCTGGTTCGTCCCATGTGGTGGGACGACTGCGGCGGTCCAAGCGGGAATGCCGCTGGTCGGTTGAACCGATGCGTCCGTCCGGCTCGGTGCGTTCGCGATTGCCGGATGCCTTTGCGGCGACTGCTCCGGTTCGGTTTGCTCTTTTGCGCCGGGCGGCCACCGAGGCGAAAGCGTTCAGCGTGAACGGTGATCGCGTTTGTTTCGCGGAACTCGCGATTATGCGTGATTCAGCATGAGTCCTTCTTCCGCCGCGAGTACTTCCCCGGAGAACTCGGCGCGGGCTTCGGCTACCGAAACCGCGCGGTCGGAACCGGGCCAGAAATGTGTGAGCAACAACGTCCGGACATTCGCCGCGGAGGCGAGTCGGCCTGCTTCCGCGGCGGTCATCAGGAGGCGGGGACCGTCCGGGGGTGTGCCTTGCCGGGTCGCTTCGCAGACGAGGACGTCGGCGTCGCGGGCCAGGTCGGTCAGTTGCGGAGCGGGACCGGTGTCGCCCGTGTAGGCGAGGGTGTAGCCGGGTGTGGTGAGCCGGACTCCGTAATTCGGCACGTGGTGCGGCAGCAGTGCGGTGGTGAGGCGGAACGGGCCGAGATCGGTCTCGGGGCCAAGGTCGTGCAGGTCGAAGTTCTCGTCGGGGGCCGGACTGGGCTCCATCGCGGCTAGCCGGCGCACGGCGCCGGGCGTGCAGTGCAGCGGGAGCTTGCGGTCGGTCGTGTTGTAGCGGGCCCGGCCGAGCGCGCTGACGTCCGCGAGGTGGTCCGGGTGCTCGTGCGTGACGACGACCGCGTCGAGCCGGTCGGCGGGGACGTGCTGGAAGAGCCGCGAGGCGGCTCCGTAGCCGAGGTCGAGTGCGACGTGGAAATCCTCGTGGGACAGCAGGAATCCGGCGCACGCGCGGCCGGGTTCCGGCCAGGCGCCGCAGCTGCCGAGGACGGTCAAGCGAGGCATGGCGGTCATTCTGGACCTCGCCGGACCTGCCGTGCGCGGAAAATTGTCGGACCCGGCGGGTAGCGTGCGCGGGGTGCTGATCGTCTCCACTGTCAACGTCAATGGCCTCCGGGCCGCCGTCAAGAAGGGCTTCGTCGAGTGGCTGGCCGCCACCGAGGCGGATGTCGTCGCGTGTCAGGAAGTGCGGGCTGAGGCCGCGCAACTGCCCGCGTCCGTCGTCGCGCCGGAGGGGTGGTTCGCCGCGCACGCGCCTTCGGTCGCGAAGGGGCGCAACGGGGTCTCGCTGTACAGCCGCGTCGAGCCGGACGAGGTGCGCACCGGATTCGGCGAGCCCGAGTTCGAGGACAGCGGGCGGTACCTGGAAATGCACCTGCCCGGCGTGGTGGTGGCGAGCCTGTACCTGCCGAGCGGCGACGTCGGCACCGAGCGGCAAGACGAGAAGGAACGCTTCATGGCCGCGTTCCTGCCGTACCTGGTCGAGCTGCGCGCGAAGGCGGCCGCGGAGGGCCGCGAGGTCGTCGTGGTGGGCGACTGGAACATCGCCTACGACACCGTCGACCTCAAGAACTGGCGCGGCAACCAGAAGAACTCCGGCTTCCTTCCCGAGGAACGCGAGTGGATGGGCCGCGTCTACGAGGCGGGCTACGCCGACGTCCAGCGTCGTCTCGACCCCGAGGGCCCCGGGCCGTACACGTGGTGGTCCTACCGGGGCAAGGCGTTCGACAACGACTCGGGCTGGCGCATCGACTGCCAGCTGGCGACGCCCGGTCTGGCCGAGAAGGTGACGTCGGTAATGGTCGAACGGGCAGAGTCCTACGACCAGCGCTGGTCGGACCACGCGCCGGTCACCGCGACGTACGACGTGCCGTTCCCGGACTGAGCCTGGTTGTCCTGCTGGTGACTAGTGGGTGAATAGCCTGCTGAGGGTAGTTCGGGTTTGTTCTGCAGGGTGATTCTGCCCGGTTTGCCGGGGTCCGAGGACACTGTGCGTGGTTCCGCGCCTGGCGCACGGCGCTGACCACCGACGACACCGAGACGGCAGGGGTGGCCTCGGTTACTCCCCGAGTGGGCGCTAGCCTCGGCACCCGAGTTGATCAGATCCGACAGGTCTTGACACGCTCGGTAGTTTTCTGACCAGTAGCACGTCGAGAACTCATCCTTACGGGTGAGACGCTCGCTCAGAACAGTCACCTCGCGGGAGGCACTCCGGTGCGCAACCCAGGCCGGTTCGTGACACGGTCCACGCTGGCTCTTGGCCGTCCAGCGCTTCGCTCGTCCGTCACCCCATCGGGGGCGGCCGAGCTGGCTCCGGTTCGCGGCGCGACGCGGGACGGTCGTGGTGTTGTCCGCGGCAGCCGTGCCCTGGCCGTTGCGGGCGGACGAGTCCTGGCGGTGCTGGCGACGATCCTGGTCACGGCCGTCGGGACGGGTGCCGCGGCGTTCGCCGACGACAACGTCGTCCGGGCGGAAACGACGTCGACCGGATTCGGGATGCTCGGACCGGTCGGCCTGGTCGCGGTGGGTTTCGGCGTCATCGGAATGGCGCTGGGCGTCGTCCGGCAGCGGCGCAAGGCACGCGCGAAGGCGATTGAGGCGGTCGCTGCCGCCGGGGCCCTCGAAGAGGAGCCGACCCGGCCGCTGGAGCCGGCTCCGGCCGCGCTCAACCTGCGGCAGTCCTAGTCAGCTGGCCGGCTGTCCGGCCGCAGATCTTCCTGGCTCCAGGCTGACCACGCGGCGGGTTCCGCTGTTTTCGCACCACGGGTTCGGCGGCTGAATAGCCAGCGCACCACCTTGGCGGCCTCCACAGCCGTCCGCGCTGCTGGATCGGCGGTTATATCGCCAATGAGCCACCCCGCCACCACTCGTCTCCGCCGTTCCTCCGCACCGCGAGTTCGGCGCTGAACCACTTCCAGGCCGTAGCGACATCGGCCATCTGAGCTGCACTCCCACACCCCTGAATCTCTCCGGCACCAGCTCCTCCCGAAGGCAGATACCCGGACCGACGCTGTCAAAACGTCCGGTCTGCCCGTCCGTCCCGCGAACCCCCGGGCCCGCGGCAGGGGCTCCTCCGCAGCCTGAAAGAATCTCGGCGTGTCCGACGAACAGAACGGGCGCCTGCGGGTGCTTTCCGGGATCCAGCCGACAGCCGACTCCTTCCACCTCGGCAACTACCTGGGCGCCCTGCGCCAGTGGGTGCGGCTGCAGGACACCCACGAGACCTTCTACTGCGTCGTCGACCTGCACGCGATCACCGTCGAGCAGGACCCCAAGGTGCTGCTCGAGCGGACGCGGCGGTCGGCCGCGCAACTGCTCGCCATCGGGGTCGACCCGGCGCGCAGCGCGCTGTTCGTGCAGAGCCACGTGCCCGAGCACGCTCAGCTGAGCTGGGTGCTCGAATGCCAGACCGGCTTCGGCGAGGCCGGGCGGATGACCCAGTTCAAGGACAAGGCCGCCAAGCAGGGCAGCGACCACGCGAGCGTCGGCCTGTTCACCTACCCGGTCCTGATGGCCGCGGACATCCTGCTGTACCAGACGAACGCGGTGCCGGTCGGCGAGGACCAGCGGCAGCATCTCGAGCTCACCCGCAACCTCGCGCAGCGGTTCAACAGCCGGTTCGGCAAGACGTTCGTCATGCCGGAGCCGTTCATCGTCAAGGACACCGCGAAGATCTACGACCTGCAAGAACCGACGGCGAAGATGAGCAAGTCGGCGGCGACCGGCAACGGGCTCATCGAATTGCTCGAGGACCCGAAGCGCTCGGCGAAGAAGATCCGTTCCGCGGTCACCGACACCGGCCGTGAGGTGCGCTTCGACCGTGAGGAGAAGGCAGGCGTCTCCAACCTGCTCACGATTTACTCCGCGCTGACCGAACGCACCGTCGCCGAGCTCGAAACCGCCTACGAAGGCAAGGGTTACGGCGATCTCAAGAAGGACCTCGCCGAGGTGCTCGTCGACTGGGTCACGCCGCTGCAGGAGAGCGTCCAGTCCTACTTGGACGATGTCGCCGAGCTGGACCGGATCCTCGCTGCGGGTGCGCACCGGGCGCGCGAGGTCGCGTCGGCCACGCTCGCGTCGGTCTACGAGCGGATCGGGTTCCTGCCTGCCGGCTGAACGAGGCATATACAACAAAGTCCGGGGGGGACGAAATAGCGTGAAATTCACAACTGGGTTGTGGCCGATCAGTGTCGCGACGCTGTTTCTGGTCACGTCGTGCAGCGGAATGTCCGGATCGGACGGTGAGAACGCGAAGGACCCGAACGGCGACGGCCAGACCGTGCAGCGGCCGGGTTATGCGAACTCGCAGTATCCGGACCCCGCTCCGATCAAGGAAAAGCCGAACCCGCAAGCGGTGCAGATCGGCGGCAAGCCGGTGATCCAGGCGTGCAACCTGCTGACCATCGGGGACCTTGTCGCGTTGGGGATCCGAGCCGAATCGCGGCCGGACCCGAACGGGGCCACCTTCGAGCGCCGCTACCTGGTCGGCGACGGTTCGGGACCGCTGCGGTCGTCCGAAAACACCTACGCCAAGGCACTGACCTCGGGCGTGAATCACTGTGTGTACAGCCTGGAAGACAACCAGGGCAATCAAACACAGGAGCGGTTGGCGGTCGCGGTGTCCCAGCCGGCCTACGTGCCGACCGTGAACACCAAGCCCTACCTCGACGACGCGGACCCCAGCCTGACCGTCGGTCCGGTGAAGATCTTCTCCAAGCGCCGCAAGACGGACAGCCCGTCGGACGCTTCCGGGGACGCCGTGCTGGTCCTGGGAGACACGCTGGTCGACTTGGACTTCGAGCTGAAGGCCGGCAAGAGCGCGGGCAAGCTGCAGGAACTCGGCAAGAAGGTCGCCGAGAACTTCGCGAAGCAGGTGAGCGCGCCGGCCGGGGCGAACGTCATCGATTACGACAGCGCGGCATTCCCGAAATCGGTCGCGCAGCCTTGTCCGATGCTCACGCCCGACGCGGTGACCCCGGCGATCGGCACCGAGGCTTCGCCGATGGTCGCCGAAACCCCCGGCACCGCCGTCGGCGACATGATCATGACCAACAGCACCCAGCACAACTACGTGCAGATCGACTGCGAGCGAGGCACCGGTCACGACAACGGCATCGATCGGCGCGCTCTGCACCTGACCGCGATCAGCTTCCTCAGCGAAGAAGCGGCGAAGAGTTATCTCGGCTCCGCGCCGAACGACGGCCAGTCCGCGCCCGCCCAGGTCGGGGACGAGGGGCAGGTGCACAGCAAGGGCCAGGCCCACGGCGAGGTGCTGTTCCGCAAGGGCCGCTTCGTGTTCAAGCTCTACCTCGCCGACCACAACGCCGCACCGGACGGCATCAGCGGTGCGGACGCGACCCGGCTGCTGGTGCCCGCCGCCCAGAAGATGATCTCCGCCTTCCACGAGCAGTAACCGCGCGGGCACGCTCGCGTTGCGGGGCCTGGTTGCTGTGGTTAGCGTTTTCCGGTGGCGAAAGAGACCGGTGACAAGGAAAAGCTGCTGCCCCGGCTGCGGCGGAAGTACCCGTGGCTGGATCACCTGATCCGCGCCAACGACTCCTTCAACGAAAACTACGGCAACCATTACGCGGCGGCGATCACGTACTTCAGCGTGCTGTCGGTGATCCCGATCTTCATGGTGGCGTTCGCGATCGTCGGCATGGTGCTCGGGCACAACGAAGCGGTGATCGCCCAGATCACGCACGGGATCGATACTTCGGTCCCAGAGGGCCTGCGCGACCTGGTCAAGAGCATCACCGACACCGCGCTGAAGTCCGGCAGCGGCATCGGGGTCTTCGGGCTGCTGCTGGCGCTCTACTCCGGCGTGGGCTGGATGGGCAACCTCCGCGACGCGCTCACCGCGCAGTGGGGCCAGGAGAAGAAAACGGAACCGTTCGTCGGCCGGACGATCAAGGACCTGCTGTCGCTGCTCGGGCTCGGGCTGGCGCTGATCGTGTCGTTCGCGCTCACCGCGGCGGGCAGCGGCGTCGGCGAACTGCTGCTGAAGCTGGTCGGGCTGGAAGGCCAGGGGTGGGCGAAGTTCCTGCTGCACGTCGCGACGATCGTGCTCAGCCTGATCGCCAACGCGCTGGTTTTCCTGTGGGTGATCGCCCGGCTGCCGCGGGAGCACGTCGCGCTGCGGAGCGCGGTCAAGGGCGCGATTATCGCGTCTGTCGGGTTCGTGATCCTGCAGCAGGTCGCGACGGTTTATCTGGCGAGCGTCACGAAATCGCCGTCGTTCGCGCTGTTCGGGCCGGTGATCGGGTTGCTGGTGTTCGCGAACCTGGTGTCGCGCTTCCTGCTGCTGGTGACAGCCTGGACGGCGACCGCGCGGGAGAACCAGCGACGCGTCGTGCAGCCGCCCGCTCCGGTGTTGCTGGAGCCGCGGGTGACGGTGCAGCACGGGCTCGGGCTCGGCTCCGTGGCGGGCGCGTTCAGCGCTGGTGCGCTGCTGGCCTGGCTGGGCAGGCGAAAGGGCTGAGACGGAAAAGGGCCTCCTTGAGCGAATCAAGGAGGCCCTTTTCCGTGGTCGTCACGAGCGGACGTTGCGCTTCCGCTGATAGCTGATGACAAACCCGGCCACGATGATCACGAGCACCACCACGGTCAGCACCCAGCCGGTGGCGCCGAACGGGTCCGGTTTCTGCGCCGCCGCGGTCGTCGCGCCCGCGGGGGTGACTTCCTTGTCCGACATCGGGGCGGCGTCGGAGCTCAGCGGCTGGTAGGCGATCTGACCGACCGGCTGCGCGCCGTTCTTCTCCAGCGCGAAGCCGTAGTCGAGCAGCTTCGCCGCCTGGTCGACCACCTTCGTCGGGCGCTGTTCGGCCCGCATCATCACGATCGCGAGGCGGTGGCCGTCGCGTTCCGCGCCGCCGACGTACGTGTGCCGCGCGTCGTCCGTGAAGCCGGTCTTCCCGCCGAGGAAACCGGGATAAACGCCGAGCAGCTTGTTGTCGTTGAACACCGGGATCGGCGGCTTCCCGTCGATCGCCGGGATCGTGTACGTCTTCGTCGCGACCGCCTTGGCGAACTCCGGCTGCTTCATCGCGTAGTGGAAGACCAGGCTCAGGTCGTACGCCGAGGTCGACATGCCCGGCCCGTCGAGGCCGGACGGGGTCGCCGCGCGAGTGTCCGTGGCGCCGATGCGGGCCGCGAGCGCGTTCATCTTGGCGACTGCCGCGTCGACGCCGCCCAGCGCCGTCGCGAAGGCGTGCGCCACGTCGTTGCCCGAGTGCATAAGCAGGCCGTGCAGCAGCTGGTCGACCGTGTAGTGCCCGCCCGCGGTGATGCCGACGCAGGTGCACTCCTGCTCGGCGTCCTCCTTCGTCGGGACGATGACCTGGTCCGGCTTGAGCTCGGTGACCACCACCAGCGCCAGCAGCGTCTTGATCAGCGACGCCGGCCGCTCGCGCGCGTGCGGGTCCTTCGCCGCGACGACCGCACCGGTGTCGAGATCCTGGAGGACCCACGACGCCGAGGTGTCGCCAGGAGGCAGCGCGGGCGCGCCCGGCGGCAGGATCGGGCCGCAGCCGCCCAAGCGGTCGCCGCCGACCGGCTGGGCGGGCACCGGAAGCGGCGGCGGGACGGTCTGGCCCGGCTTCGGCTTCTCCGAGGTGTCCACTGGCGGCGGCGGCGCGGCGTGTTCGGTGCATTGCTCCGCCAGCGCCGGTGCGGCGAGGGCGACGGGCGCGGCGACGACTGCGAGGGCTGCGGCGAGTGTCGCGGCGAATGCTCGCAGCGACCGGGCGAAAGCGGGGTGCACCCACGCAATCTAGCGCCGATGGTCCGGCGGCATACTCGAGACATGCGCATTTCACGAGGTACAGCGATGGCCTTGTTCGCTTTCGGCATCTGGTCCTGGATCATCTGGATCACGTTCGCCAAGAATCTGTGGGCCAGCAACCAGTCGTGGGCGGCCGACGGTTCACCCACTGGGTACTTCATCGTGCACGCGGTGCTGACTGTGGTCTCGTTCGTACTCGGCACCGCGATCGGGGTGCTCGGCTGGCGCGGCATCCGGGCGACCTCGAAGGAGCGCGCGAACACCTGATGCGGGGATGAGTCCTTTGGTCGGTGGCGGGGCGCGTCCGGGCTGGCTTAGTTTCGGGCGACCGACCATGGAGGCTAAATGTCCCGTTTACGTCGATTGCTCGTCCCGGTCGCGGTAGCCGGCGTCGCTGCCGGTGCGGTGGCCGTGCCCGCGTTCGCCGCGCCCGCGCCGTCGTGCGACACCGCCAGCAAGCAGTACAGCTACGTCGTGCTGTACCAACCGGGCGAGAAGCAGCGTTCGGTCGACGCGGAGCTGACCGCCAAATGCGGCAAGCGGATCGCGTACTACCCGGAGATCGGCGTCGCGGTAGCCAGCTCGCGCAACGCGGACTTCGCCGATCGGCTCGGCGTGAAGCGGGCGTACTCGGCGGGCAAGGACGTCGCCGCGAAGGCCGCCGCCCGCGCCGGATTGCGCTCCGCGATCGGAATGCTGGAGCAGACGGAGAGCGTCGCCGCCGGTGACGATTTGTCGACTCAGCAGTGGGACATGCGGGCCATTCACGCTCCCGAGGCGAACAAGATCAACCCCGGTTCGCGGTCGGTCACCGTCGGCGTGCTGGATTCCGGCATCGATGCCAAGCACCCCGCGCTCGCGCACGCGGTAGACGCGCAGTCTTCAACCGGCTGTGTCACCGGCGCACCTGACGCTTCCGCCTGGGCCCCGACGAACTCCGACCACGGCACGCACGTCGCAGGCACCATCGCGGGCAAGGACCCGTCACGCGGCTTCACCGGCATCGCGCCGGGCGTGCGGCTGGCGTCGGTGAAGGTGGTGAACGACGACGGCTACATCTTCCCGGAGGCAGCCGTCTGCGGCTTTGTCTGGGCCGCACAGCACGGTTTCCAGGTGACGAACAACAGCTACTACATCGACCCCGGAATGTTCTACTGCCGCAACGAGGCGGGCGACGCTGCCGCGTACGAGGCCGTACGGCGCGCTGTCACTTACTCGACGCAGCGCGGGACTCTCAACATCGCTGCCGCGGGCAACTCGGGCTTCGACGTCACGAAGCAGACTGTGGACCCGAACCGTCCACACAAGATTGATTCTTCGTGCGGCATCCTGCCGAAGGCGATCGACGGTGTGGTGACAGTGTCCGCGGTTGGTTACGCGGGGACGAAGGCTTACTACTCCAACTACGGCTCGGTCACCGTCACCGCACCGGGCGGGGATTCGGGGCAGATGCCGCCTGCCGGGGAAGGGGCGGGATGCCCGCTGTCGACGATCTTCAACGGTGCTTACGGCACTAAGTGCGGCACCTCGATGGCTTCACCGCACGTGGCTGGGGTTGCTGCGTTGTTGGCGTCTACGCATCGGAACGCGCCGCCGCGTGCTTTGACGGCTTTGCTTACCGCGGAGGCGGATCCGGTGGCTTGTGATGTGTCGGCGTGCTCCGGCTCGGCGCGAAACAACTCGTATTACGGGCGCGGCCTGGTCAACGCGCTGGACGCAGTTCACTGACGCAGCACCAAAAAGCGGCCCTCGTCCCGACTGCTCGGGGCGAGGGCCGCTTTCCTGGCTAAAGATCAGACGCGCTTGAAGAGGAGCGCGCGTTTGACTTCCTGGATCGCCTTGGTCACCTGGATGCCGCGCGGGCAGGCGTCGGTGCAGTTGAACGTCGTGCGGCAGCGCCACACGCCCTCGCCGTCGTTCAGGATGTCCAGCCGCTCTTCGGCGCCCTCGTCGCGGGAGTCGAAGATGAAGCGGTGGGCGTTGACGATCGCCGCCGGGCCGAAGTACGAGCCGTCGTTCCAGTAGACCGGGCAGGACGACGTGCAGCAGGCGCACAGGATGCACTTGGTGGTGTCGTCGAACCGGTTGCGGTCGGCCTGGGACTGGATCCGCTCGCGGGTCGGCTCGTTGCCGTAGGTGATCAGGTACGGCTTGATCGCCCGGTACGCCTCGAAGAACGGGTCCATGTCGACGTAGAGGTCCTTCAACGTCGTCAGGCCCTTGATCGGGGCGATGGTGATCTCGGTCTTCTTGCCGTTCTTCTCGAGCAGGTCCTTCAGCAGCACCTTGCAGGCCAACCGGTTGATCCCGTTGATCTGCATCGCGTCCGAACCGCACACGCCGTGCGCGCACGAGCGGCGGAAGGAGAACGTGCCGTCGATGTAGTCCTTGACGTAGAACAGCAGGTTCAGCACGCGGTCGGTCGGCTGCGCCGGGACGTCGTAGGACTCCCAGTGCGGCTCCTGGTCGACCTCCGGGTTGAACCGCAGGATCTTCAGCGTGACCTGGATCGGCGTGTGCTCGTCGGACGCCTTGGAGGAAGGCGCTTCAGGGGTGGCCGTCGTCATCAGTACTTCCGCTCCATCGGTTCGTAGCGGGTGAAGGTGACCGGCTTGTAGTCGAGCCGGATGTCGGCCGACAGCCCCTCGCCCTGCTTGTAGGCCATGGTGTGCCGCATGAAGTTCGTGTCGTCGCGGTTCGGGTAGTCCTCGCGGGCGTGGCCGCCGCGGGACTCCTTGCGCGCGATCGCGCCGACGACCAGCACCTCGGCCAGCTCCAGCAGGAAGCCGAGCTCGACGGCCTCGAGCAGGTCGGTGTTGTACCGCTTGCCCTTGTCCGCCACGGTGATCCGCTGGTAGCGCTCCTTGAGCGCCTGGATGTCGGTCAGCGCCTGCTTCAGCGTGTCCTCGGTGCGGTACACCGACGCGTGCGAGTCCATCGTCTGCTGCATTTCCTTGCGGATGTCGGCGACGCGCTCGTCGCCGTGTTCCGACAGCAGCAGTTCCAGCTGTTCCTCGACCAGGGTGGTCGGGTTCTCCGGCAGCTCGACGTGCTCGTGCGCCAGCGCGTACTCCGCGGCGGCGATGCCCGCGCGGCGGCCGAACACGTTGATGTCCAGCAGCGAGTTCGTGCCCAGCCGGTTCGAACCGTGCACCGACACGCAGGCGACCTCGCCCGCGGCGTACAGGCCCGGGATGACGTGCTCGTTGTCGCGCAGCGCCTCGCCGTGGATGTTCGTCGGGATGCCGCCCATGACGTAGTGGCACGTCGGGAACACCGGCACCGGCTCCTTGACCGGGTCGACGCCCAGGTAGGTGCGGGAGAACTCGGTGATGTCCGGCAGCTTGGTCTCGAGGACCTCGACCGGGAGGTGGGTCACGTCGAGGACGACGTAGTCCTTGTTCGGCCCGCAGCCGCGGCCCTGCAGCACCTCCTGGACCATCGACCGGGCGACGATGTCGCGCGGCGCGAGGTCCTTGATGGTGGGGGCGTAGCGCTCCATGAACCGCTCGCCGTCGGCGTTGCGGAGGATGCCGCCCTCGCCGCGCACCGCCTCGGAGATCAGGATGCCCAGGCCGGCCAGGCCGGTCGGGTGGAACTGGAAGAACTCCATGTCCTCCAGCGGAAGGCCCTTGCGGAAGATGATGCCGAGGCCGTCGCCGGTGAGGGTGTGCGCGTTCGAGGTGGTCTTGAAGATCTTGCCCGCGCCGCCGGTGGCGAACACGATCGACTTCGCCTGGAACACGTGCAGTTCGCCGGTGGCCAGCTCGTAGGCGACCACGCCCGACGCGATCGGGTTGCCGTCCTCGCCCTCGGACAGGACCAGGTCGAGCACGTAGAACTCGTTGAAGAACTCGGTGCCGTGCTTGACGCAGTTTTGGTACAGCGTCTGGAGAATCATGTGCCCGGTGCGGTCCGCGGCGTAGCAGGCGCGGCGCACCGCGGCCTTGCCGTGGTCGCGGGTGTGCCCGCCGAACCGGCGCTGGTCGATCTTGCCCTCGGGCGTCCGGTTGAACGGAAGGCCCATCTTCTCCAGGTCGAGGACGGCGTCGATGGCCTCCTTGGCCATGATCTCCGCGGCGTCCTGGTCGACCAGGTAGTCACCGCCCTTGACGGTGTCGAAGGTGTGCCATTCCCAGTTGTCCTCTTCGACGTTCGCCAGCGCGGCGCACATGCCGCCCTGGGCCGCGCCGGTGTGGGACCGGGTCGGGTACAGCTTGGTGAGGACCGCGGTGCGGGCGCGCTGACCGGATTCGATGGCCGCGCGCATGCCGGCGCCGCCCGCGCCGACGATCACCACGTCGTACTTGTGGAACTGCATAGGGAAAGACTCCGCTAGCTAGTGGTGGGTGCGCCCTTAGGAGGCAGGCATCTCGGGGTCGAACGTGAAGATCACCATCGTGCCGACGGCCAGGATGAGCACCATCGAGACGTAGAGCAGGATCTTCAGCCAGAACCGGGTGGAGTCCTTGCGCGCGTAGTCGTCGATGATCGTGCGCAGCCCGTTGCCGCCGTGGATCTCGGCGAGCCACAGCATCGCCAGGTCCCAGAACTGCCAGAACGGCGAGGCCCAGCGGCCGGCGACGAAGCCCCAGTTGATGCGGTGCACGCCGCCGTCGAGGATGTTCATGATGAACAGGTGGCCCAGCACCAGGATGATCAGCGCGAGCCCGGAAATGCGCATGAACAGCCAGCTGTAGAGCTCGAAGTTGCTGCGCCGGGCGGACGGGCGCCGCGGCGAGCGCGGCTTGTCGAGGATCAGAGCGTCGGCCATGGGATCAGGCACCCCCGAAAAGCGTCTCGACGGTGCGCTTCAGCATGAAGAACGCACCCGGAACCATCACGACCACCCACACGACGCCGATGACCCAGAGCATCGTCTTCTGGTACTTCGGGCCCTTGGCCCAGAAGTCGACCAGCAGGACGCGAAGCCCGTTGAGCGCGTGGAACAGCACCGCGCCGACAAGGCCGACCTCGAGCAGGTTCACGATCGGCGTCTTGTACGTCTCGATGACCTGGTCGTAGGTGTTCGGCGACACGCGCACGAGCGCGGTGTCGAGCACGTGCACGAACAGGAAGAAAAAGGTCAGCACGCCGGTGATGCGGTGCAGCACCCAGGACCACATGCCGGGGTCGCCCCGGTAGAAAGTTCCCTGCCGGCGTGAGGCACCCGCCCGATCGCTAGCTCCTGCCCCGCTTTCGGTGGCAGTGCTCGCCGTGGTGGACATCGGTGAACGGCCTCCAACGTCATGACTGTCGTGCCCGGGTGACCGGTGAGGTCCGCACCCGCGGCCGGGGTCGGTCCACTGGGGACAACTCCGGCGACGGTGCCGAGATCAGGGGCCATCGAGCGTGGATGCATGGATGCTAGACCCGACCCATACGCGCGGCTCACCTCCGGGTTCCTCTCTGTGACAGACCAGACACCGGTGACCACGCCAGACCACTCGGACGTGTGGTCTGGAGCACGTCTGAGCTGGCCGTGAAGGACTCCTTCCGGGAATCGGATTCCCTCAAGGAGTCCTTCACGGACGTTTCCCGGGCGAAAGCGAGGCCACGGTGAGTGATCGCGGCGGGCAGGGAGGCGGCTCTTGATCACGGTCGGCGCCGGATTGGTCGCGGATCGACCCTCCGAGTAAACGTTTGTGTTACGTAGCGTGCCGTTCCTATGGCGGTTACCCGGCGGTTGGGTACGGTCTGCCAGTTGAGCCCGGCGACCGTGACCGGGCCGTTCCTGGATCGTCCGCTGGATCAGCGGGGAGGGAGACACACGTTGCGTCGCATGCGTGGAACCGCGCTGGCCGCCGCGACCATGGCTGGGGTGCTTGCACTGGCCGGGTGCGCGAAGGACACCGGGGGAAGCAAGAACAACGCGTCCGGTTCGGACGGCAACGCGGGCTCGAACTGCATCACCGCCCCGAAGCCGCCCGCCGCGCCTGCCGCCGCCACGAGCAGCAGCGCCGCCTCGGGCAAGGTCGACGGCAGCAAGCTCAAGGTCGGCCTGGCCTTCGACGTCGGCGGTCGCGGTGACGCTTCCTTCAACGACGCGGCCGCCGCGGGCACCGACCGGGCGAAGTCCGACCTGGGCGTCCCGACCGTGAACGAGAGCACCGCGAGCGCGAGCGAGAGCGAAGCCGCCAAGCAGCAGCGGCTCGAGCAGATGGCGCAGCAGGGCCTGAACCCGATCGTCGCGGTCGGTTTCGCGTACGCGCAGTCGGTCAAGGCCGTCGCCACCAAGTACCCGAACACCAAGTTCGCGATCGTCGACGACGACTCGATCAGCCTCCCGAACGTCACGCCGCTGGTCTTCGCCGAGGAGCAGGGCTCGTTCCTGGCCGGCGTCGCCGCCGCGTACAAGAGCAAGAAGTGCCACGTCGGCTTCGTCGGCGGCGTGAACACCCCGCTGATCCAGAAGTTCGAGGCCGGCTTCCTGCAGGGCGCGAAGGCCGTTTCGAGCAAGATCAAGATCGAGGACGAGTACCTGACGCCCGCCGGCGACTTCTCCGGTTTCCAGGACCCGCCGAAGGGCAACGCGAAGGCGGCCGCGGAGATCTCCCGCGGCGCGGACGTCGTCTACCACGCTGCCGGCGCCTCCGGTAAGGGCGTGTTCGACGCGGCGAAGCAGAACAACGCGCTGGCCATCGGCGTCGACTCCGACCAGTACAACCAGAAGACGGTCGCCGCCGACAAGGACATCATCATCACCTCGATGATCAAGCGCGTCGACGTCGCGGTCTTCGAGTACCTCCAGGCCGTCGCGAAGGGCGACCTGAGCACGGTGCCGAAGCGCTTCGACCTCAAGTCCGACGGGGTCGGCTACTCGACCTCCGGCGGCAAGGTCGACGACATCAAGGACGTGCTCGACGGGTACAAGGCCCAGATCGTCTCCGGTGCCATCAAGGTTTCGGACAAGCCGGCCAAGTAACGCTCATGACGCGGCAGGGCTCGGAAGGATCTTCCTTCCGGGCCCTCACGCGTTTCCGACAGAACGGGATGTCCCCTCCGATGACCGAGATCGAGGCCGAAGCCGTCCCCGACCGGGGCGTGCCGGCCGTCCAGCTGACCGGGATCACCAAACGGTTCCCCGGCGTCGTCGCGAACTCCGACGTGAACCTCACCGTGGCGGCGGGCGAGGTGCACGCGCTGTGCGGCGAGAACGGCGCGGGCAAGTCGACCCTGATGAAGATCCTGTACGGGATGCAGCAGCCCGACGAGGGCAGCATCGCCATCAACGGCGGCGAGGTGAGACTGCGCAACCCGCAGGACGCCATCCGCGCCGGAATCGGCATGGTGCACCAGCACTTCATGCTCGCCGACAATCTGACCGTCGCGGAAAACGTGTTCCTCGGCGCGGAGGCACTGCACGGCATCGGCCGCGCGGCGCGAGCGCGTTTGGCGGAACTGTCGAAGCGGACCGGGCTGCACGCGAAGCCGGACACGCTGCTGGAGGAACTCGGCGTCGCCGACCGGCAGCGCGTCGAGATCGTCAAAGTCCTTTACCGCGGCGCGAAAATCATCATTCTCGACGAGCCGACCGCCGTGCTCGTGCCGCAGGAAGTGGACGCGCTGTTCACGACCGTCCGCGAAATGCAGGCCGACGGCTACACCTTCCTCTTCATCTCGCACAAGCTCGACGAGGTGCGCGCGATCGCCGACACGGTCACCGTGATCCGGCGCGGCACCACGGTCGGCACCGCGGATCCGAAGAAGATCACCAGCCGCGAGCTGGCCGAGATGATGGTCGGTTCGGAGCTGCCGAGCCCGGAGACGCGCGAGTCGACGGTGACCGACCGCGAGGTTCTGCGGGTACGCGAGCTGCGGCTGTCCGCCGAGGGGTCCGAGCGCAACGTGCTCGACGACATCTCCTTCACCGTGCACGCGGGCGAGGTGCTCGGCATCGCGGGCGTCGAGGGCAACGGCCAGACCGAACTGGTCGAGACGATCATGGGGATGCGCAAGGCGAGCGGCGGCCACATCGAGCTGACGCCGCCGGACGGCGAGACGCACGACCTGGTCAAGCTGGGCACGCTGGCGCGGCGCGAGGCGGGCATCGGCTACATCGCCGAGGACCGCACGCGGCACAGCCTGCTGCTCACGCAACCGTTGTGGGTCAACCGGATTCTCGGCTACCAGACGCGGGAACCGGTGTCCGGCGGGCAACTGCTCAACATCGCGGGCGCGCGCGAGGACACCGAACGGATCGTGCGCGAGTACGACGTCCGCACGCCCGGCATCGACGTTCCGGCCGCCGCGCTGTCCGGCGGCAACCAGCAGAAGCTGATCGTCGGGCGCGAGCTGTCCGGCAACCCGGTGCTGCTGATCGCTTCGCATCCGACGCGCGGCGTCGACGTCGGCGCGCAGGCGCTGATCTGGGAGCAGATCCGCCAGGCACGTGCCGACGGCCTCGCCGTGCTGCTGATTTCCGCGGACCTCGACGAGCTGATCGGGTTGTCCGACACCATTCGCGTGATGCTGCGCGGGCGGCTCGTGAGCGAGGCGAACCCGGCCACCGTCACCCCGCAGGAACTCGGTTCCGCCATGACCGGCGCCGAAGAAGGTGAAGACTCATGAGTTCGTGGCGCACGCGGCTGTTGCCGCCTCTGCTCGCGATCGCGTTCGCAGTGATCCTGTCCGCGATCGCGCTCGTCATCTCCGGTGCCGACCCATTGCAGGCGTACGGGACGATGATCGGCCAGCTGTTCAAGGGTTCCACCGCGGTCGACACGGTGAACCTCGCGACGGTGTACTACCTGTCCGGCCTCGCGGTGGCGATCGGGTTCCAGATGAACCTGTTCAACATCGGCGTCGAGGGCCAGTACCGGTTCGCCGCGGTGGTCGCCGCGATCATCGGCGGGGCGCTGCAGCTGCCGCCGGTCATCCACACCATCGTGATCTTGCTGGTGGCCATCGTTTCCGGGGCGCTGTACGCGACGATCCCGGCGGTGCTCAAGGTGACCCGCGGCGTCAGCGAGGTCATCTCGACGATCATGCTGAACTCGATCGTCGCGGGCATCATCGCGTTCCTGATCAACGCCGACCAGTTCGGCGTGCAGACCGGCAACAACATCGGGACCAGGGTGATCGCGCCGTCCGGCCGGATCCCGGGCATCCCGCTGGGGTCGGGCACGCTGTTCGGGTTCGTGTTCATCGCGATCGTGATCGGCGGCGCGTACTGGTTCATGCTGAACCGCACCCGGTTCGGCTTCGAGCTGAAGGCGAGCGGCGAGTCCGCGACGGCGGCCGCGGCCGGTGGCGTGAGCGCGAAGAAGATGACGCTCATCGCGATGCTGCTGTCCGGTGCGGTGGCCGGTCTGGTCGCCATGCCGGAACTGCTCGGCCGTGACTACAGCTACGGCATCACCGCGACCCAGATGTACGGCTTCACCGGCATCGCGGTCGCGCTGCTCGGCCGCAACCACCCCGGCGGCATCGCGTTCGGCGCGCTGCTGTGGGCGTTCCTGGACACCTCCGCGGTGTCGCTGGAGCAGATCAACGTGTCCAAGGAGATCGCGACGATCATGCAGGGCATCATCGTGCTCTCGGTCGTCGTGGCGTACGAGATCGTGCGCCGGGCCGACCTCGCCGCGGAACAGCGCAGGGTGGGCAGGGCGCTCGCCGGCAACGGCCGCAAGGGCGCCTCGGTCGCGGAAGGCGGTGCGGTGTGACCACCACGACGGAGTTCTCCCGGCCGGGTCCGGAGTCCGGGACGCCGATGCCGATCAAGCGCAAGCGGCCGCGGATCCCCGGCTGGCTGCGCGGCGTGATCTGGGCCGTGGTCGCGATCGCGGTCATGTCGACCGCGTCGTACGCAACCGGTGTTTCGGCGCTGACGTCCAGCAACACCGCGTCGACCGCGCTGCGGCTGGCGCTGCCGATCCTGCTGTGTGCGCTGGGCGGGCTGTGGGCCGAGCGCGTGGGCGTGATCAACATCGGCCTCGAAGGCATGATGATCCTCGGCACCTGGGGTGCGGCCTGGGGCGCTTATTACGGCGGCGCGTGGGTCGGCCTGCTGGCCGCGATCGCGTTCGGCGCGCTGGGCGGACTGCTGCACGCGGTGGCGACGGTGACGTTCAACGTCAACCACATCGTCTCCGGTGTCGCGATCAACCTGCTCGGGCTCGGCGTCGCGAAGTATCTGGCGAACCTGATTTTCGAACCGCTGTCGGGCAACCCGCGCCAGTCGCCGCCGGTGCCGAAATTCGACACCTATTCGGCGGCCGGGCTGTCGGACTGGCTGGGGTCGCTGGAAGACCAGCAGCGCGTCGGATTGTCCGATGTCGCGGGCATTCTGCGCGGGCTGGTGACCGGAGTCGCGCCGCTGACCATGATCGCGATCGTGCTGATCCCGGTGAGCTACTGGATTCTCTGGCGCACGCGGTTCGGCCTGCGGCTGCGTTCGTGCGGCGAGAACCCGGTCGCGGCCGAGTCGCTCGGCGTGAACGTGTACCGCTACAAGTACGTCGGCGTGCTGATCTCCGGCGGGTTCGCGGGCATGGGCGGCGCCTCGCTGGTGCTGCTCAAGGGCGGGGCGGACTACCTGGAAAACCAGACGAACGGCCGCGGGTACATCGGCCTGGCCGCGATGATCTTCGGCAACTGGCGACCGGGCGGGCTGCTCGGCGGTGCCGCGTTGTTCGGGTACTCCGACGGTCTGCAACTCGCCGGTGGTGGCGACGCGGTGCTGGCGCTGCTGTACGGCGCGGTCATTCTGCTGGCGATCATCGTGATCGTGCAGCTGATCCGGAAGCGCTGGATCGCGGCTGCGCTCGGCGTCGTCGGCGCTGGGATTCTGTACGCGATCTACTGGACCAACGACACGCTGCCGAGCGACTTGATCCCGTACACCGCGCACTTCGTGACGCTGATCGTGCTAGCCGTTGCGTCGCAACGACTTCGGCCGCCGAAGGCGGATGGTGCGCAGTATCGGCGAGGTGAGGGCGACTGATGTCCGAAGTGGACTGGGAAGCGTTGCGCGCGGCCGCGGTTTCGGCTGCTTCGCACGCTTATGCGCCTTATTCGGGACTGCATGTCGGCGTGGCGGCCATTGTGGACGATGGCCGGCAGGTGACCGGGTGCAACGTCGAAAACGCTTCGTACGGCTTGGGTTTGTGCGCCGAGTGCACAATGGCCGGACAATTGCGACTGTCCGGCGGCGGCCGTTTGGTTGCGGTGGCTTGCCGTAGCGGTGCGGGTGAGCTGTTGATGCCTTGTGGACGGTGCCGGCAGATCCTGTTCGAGCTCGGCGGTTCCTCTTGCCTGGTCGACACTCCTCGCGGAGTGCTGCCGATGTCGGAGGTGCTGCCGGACGCGTTCGGGCCGGAGGATCTGCCATGACTTTCACTGCGGTAGACGTCATCCGGACCAAGCGGGACGGCGGGCAGCTGAGTGACGAACAGATCGACTGGGTCGTCGACGCCTATACCCACGGAGCGGTCGCGGAAGAGCAGATGGCCGCGCTGGCCATGGCGATTTTCTTGCGTGGCATGGACGACGGCGAGATCGCGCGCTGGACCGGCGCGATGATCGACTCGGGCTCGCGGCTTTCGCTGGATGTCGCGCGCCCGACCGTGGACAAGCACTCGACCGGCGGAGTCGGGGACAAGATCACCTTGCCGCTGGCTCCGCTGGTCGCCGCGTGCGGTGCCGCGGTGCCGCAGCTGTCCGGTCGCGGGCTCGGCCACACCGGCGGGACGCTGGACAAACTGGAGTCGATTCCCGGTTGGCGCGCGGCTTTGTCTCTGGACGAGATCGCGGCGCAGCTGAACTCAGTCGGCGCCGTGGTCTGCGCGGCGACCGAGGGGTTGGCTCCGGCGGACAAGAAGCTTTATGCGCTGCGGGACGTCACGTCGACGGTCGAGTCGGTGCCGTTGATCGCCAGCTCGATCATGAGCAAGAAGATCGCCGAAGGCGCTTCGGGGCTGGTGCTGGATGTGAAGGCCGGCTCCGGGGCGTTCATGAAGACCGTGCCGGACGCGCAACTGCTGGCGCGGACGCTCGTGGACATCGGCACCGCGCACGGGGTGGCTTGCACCGCGTTGATCACCGACATGAGCACGCCGCTCGGCCGGGCCGTCGGGAACGCGGTGGAGGTTGCCGAGGCGGTTGAGGTCCTCCGCGGTGGCGGCCCCGCTGACGTCGTTGCACTGACGGTGGCGCTGGCTCGGGAGATGCTGGCGTTGGCGGGCATTTCCGTCGATCCGGCCGAGGTGCTGGCGTCCGGTGAGGCTTACGAAGTGTGGGCCCGGATGATCGCCGCACAGGGCGGGGATCCCTCGGCTGAGTTGCCGCGTCCTTCTACGGTGCACGTCGTCCCGGCGCCTGCTTCGGGGGTGCTGACCTCACTGGACGCCTACGCGGTGGGCGTCGCGGCTTGGCGGCTCGGGGCCGGTCGGGCGCGGAAGGAAGACCCGGTGCAGGCCGCGGCGGGAATCCTGTGCCACGCGAAGCCAGGCGACGCGGTGGTGGAGGGGGAGCCGTTGCTGGAACTGCACACGGACACTCCGGATGCCTTGCCTGCTGCTCTTGCTGCTTTGGAAGGCGGGTTCTCGGTGGGTGCGGAGGCACCTGCTGCGACGGGGATCGTGCTGGACACGGTTCGGCCTTGACGCCTTGAACGACGAAGCCCCCGTCCGGATCCCGGACGGGGGCTTCGTGCAAAGAGCGTCAGTCAGTCGACTCGTCCGAGTCGCCGCCGGCCTTCGCCTTGGCGTCAGCGGCCTTGGGCGAACGCCCGTTCCGCGAGCTGCGGCGCGGCTGCCGCGGGGCGGGCGGCGGCGGGGCGATCTGCTGCACCGCGGGTCCGCCGCCGAGCATGAGTTCCGCGAAGGTCGCCATCGCTTCGTCCAGCTGGCCGCCGATGCGGCGCACGGATTCGTCGTTGCTGCGGCGCACCAGCGAGTCGACCGCGTCGGTGTCCGGCTGCTTCGACAGCGTGCCTTCGACCTTCGACAGACCGCTGCGGACCGAGCCGTCCAGGTCGCCGATGCGGCCGGTGACGTCGTCCTCGACCTTGTCGATGCGGCTGGACAGGTCGTCGAGACGCTGGGTGATCGTTTCGAGCTTCGTGCCCACCGAGTCCAGCCGCGCGGCCGGGTCGATCATCTCGCCGGTGTCGGAGACCGCGCTCTTCAGCGCGTCGGTCGCGGTCGCGATGCGTTCCTTCGTCGCGCGGTCCAGTTCGTCCACGCGCGAGCGCAGTTCCTGGTCCGTGGTCTCGATCCGCTCGCGCAGCGACGTCTCGGCCATCTCGATCCGGTCGCGGATCGGGCCCTGCGTCGCCTGCGGCAGCGATTCGAGCTTCGCGTCCTGCTTGTCCAGGTGCCCGCCCAGCTCGTCGAGGCGGCGGTGGATGTTCTGCAGCTTGTCCTCGAGCCCGTCCATCCGGCCCGCGACGCCCTCGAACCGCGCCGCCACGCCGTCGAGGCGTCCGTCGAGCTGGGCGAAGGGCTTCGCCAGCTTGTCGACGATGCTCTCCACCGCGTGCGTGAGCGCGGCGATCGCGTTGTCCTGGGACTCCAGCCGCGTCATCGCCTCGTCGAGGCGTTCCGCCAGCACCCCGACCTCGGTCCGGTCCGGCAGTTCCGACAGCCGCTTGCGCACCGCGCCCAGGGAGTCCACCGGCGCGAGCCGGGCGTAGATGTCGTCGAGCGCGTCGAAGATCTGCTGCTGCTCGCTCTCACGAACCTCGGCCGCGCGCACCAGCATGTTGCGCATCCGGTCGAACGACGGAGCGGCAATGTGGTTGTCAGTGGTCACTGCGGTGTCCTTCGTCGGCGGGGAAAATGGAAGGGACTGACCCGAGCTTATCGATGAAGAAAATTGCTGTGCGTATGGCCCCCGGGGAACGCGGATAAGGGGCGCGCCACCCGGATGGCCGATTCCTTGCGCACAGTGCTGAGCAGAGGGTTGTTCCGGTGCTCTCGGTTACGGCCAGGTAGGGGAATGACAGCGAGGCTACCGTTGGAGCATGTCGGACGTAACCCCGTTGAGCGCGGAGATCCTGCGCCGCGCCCCCAAGGTCCTGCTCCACGATCACCTCGACGGCGGGTTGCGCCCCGGCACGGTGGCCGAACTCGCCGAGAATCTCGGCTACCGGGACCTTCCCGCGACGGATCCGGACGAACTGGGCCGCTGGTTCCGCGCCGCGGCGGACTCCGGTTCCCTCGTGTCGTATCTCGAGACGTTCGCCCATACGTGTGGGGTCATGCAAACGGAGGAAGCGCTGGTCAGGGTTGCCGCTGAAGCAGTGGAAGACCTGGCCGCGGACGGGGTCGTCTACGCCGAGCTGCGGTACGCGCCGGAGCTGTTCGTGGAACGCGGGCTGTCACTCGATGCAGTGGTTGAGGCTGTCCAAGAGGGTTTCGCGGAAGGGATGCGGAGGGTAGCCGCGGGCGGCGGGCGGATCCGGGTGCGGACGCTGTTGTGCGGGATGCGCCAGCACGCCCGCGCGCTCGAGATCGCCGAACTCGCGGTGCGCTACCGCGACGCCGGGGTGGCCGGATTCGACATCGCCGGACCGGAGGACGGATTCCCGCCCACCCGAAATCTGGACGCATTCGACTATTTGCGCCGGAACAATGCACACTTCACTATTCATGCCGGCGAAGCGTTCGGACTTCCGTCGATCGGCGAGGCAATCCAGTACTGCGGTGCGGAACGGCTCGGGCACGGCGTCCGGATCGTCGAGGACATCACCGCCGACGCCGACGGAAATGTCCATCTTGGACGGTTGGCGGGCTACGTCCGGGACCGGCGGATCCCGCTGGAGATCTGCCCCTCGTCGAATGTCCAGACCGGAACCGTGCCGTCGCTGGCCGAGCATCCCATCGGCCTGCTCGCCCGGCTGCGCTTCCGCGTCACCGTCAACACCGACAACCGGCTGATGAGCGGCTGCACGATGACCAGTGAATTCGCCGCGCTGGCCGAGACGTTCGGCTTCGGCCTCGACGACTTCCGCTGGTTCACGATCAACGCCATGAAATCCGCGTTCCTCGATTTCGACGAGCGGCTCGAGCTGATCGAGAAGGTCGTTAAACCCGGGTACGCGGCGCTCAGCTGAGCCCCGGCCCTTCGGACGCGGCCGCCCCGAAAGGCGGTTGCGTTCGTTAGCCATGCCAACTATCGTTCACTATGTAAGACATACTTCTCAACTAATGAGACGGTGGACGGAATGGCGCAGGTCGAGACCGGGGAGCAGGTGCGGCAAAAAGGCGGCTCGCGGCGGTGGCTGATCCTTGCGCTCGGTCTCGCCGCGCAGACCGCCAGCTGCTCGTTCCTTTACGGGCTGCCGTTTCTCGTGCCCGCCATGCGCGAGGCCGACCATTTGACGCTGGCGCAGGCGGGCACGGTCGTCGCCGCGCCGAGCATCGGCCTGCTGCTCACGCTCATCGCGTGGGGCGCGGCTGCGGACCGTTACGGCGAGCGCCTCATCATGGCGCTGGGCCTGGGCGTATCGGGGTTACTCCTCGTGTACGCCGCCCTGTGGCACCACCCGGTCGGACTTCTCTTTGGAGTGTTTCTCGTAGCCGGTGCGTGCACGGCTTCGGTGAACGCGGCGAGCGGCCGGGTCGTGATGGGCTGGTTCGCGAAATCCGAGCGCGGCGTCGCGATGGGGATCCGGCAGACGGCGCAGCCGCTGGGGGTCGGAGTGGCCGCGCTCGGGCTGCCGCCGCTGGCCGCGCAGTGGGGGTTCCAGGCGGCGATGCTGCTCCCCGCCGTGCTGGCGGTCGGCGTGGCGCTCTTGGTGGCGCTGTTCGTTGTGGACCCGCCGCGGCCGCCGCGCGCGGCGAAGAGGGAGCGGCCGCCGTCGCCGTATCGCAAGCCGTGGCTGTGGCGTGTGCACGGCGCGAGCGCGCTGTTGGTGGTGCCGCAGTTCGCGGTGTCCGCGTTCGCGCCGGTGTATCTGGTGTCGCAGCATCAGTGGACCGCTGCGCAGGCCGGGGTGTTCGTCGCGGTGGCGCAGGTGCTCGGCGCGCTCGGGCGGCTGGCGTCGGGGTATTGGTCGGACCGCGTCGGCAGCCGGTTGCGGCCGATGCGGCAGCTCGCCGTCGCGAGTGTGGTCGTGATGCTGCTGGTCGCGGTCGGGGACGCGACTTGGCTCTGGCTGGTGCTGGCCGCGCTCGTGCTGGCGGCGGTGATCACGGTGGCGGACAACGGTCTTGGCTTTACGGCATCGGCTGAGCTGGCCGGGGTCGCATGGTCGGGTCGCGCGATGGGGACGCAGAACACCGCGCAGAACATCGCCGCGTCGGCGACGCCGCCGTTGCTGGGCTTGGTGATCGGGGACAGCCGGTATGCGCTGGCGTATTGCGTGGCGGCGATTTTCCCGCTGCTGGCAATAGGGTTGGTGCCGGTGCGGGCGGAAAGTGCGGAGGGGTAGGGGTCGTGAGTGGCAATCCCGGTTAGAACCGGGATTGCCACTCACGAGACCTTGAGCCCGTCGAGGAAGAACGCCAAATGCCGCCGCCAGGTTGCCGTCGGTTCATGGATCAGCGGCGACATCGCGGAAACCAGCGGGGCGAGATCCTCTGGCTCGAAATCCGCGCGCAGCTGACCGGATTCCTTCGCCCGGTCCAAAACTCGCGCCGCGTGTACGAACCCGGCGTGGCACGCCTCCAGCACGGCCGGGCTCAACGGCATCCGCCGGGCGAGTGCGTCGTTGAGGCCGTGATCCTTGGCCTGCAAGGCGAATAGCCCGTCGAGGAACTCGGTGAACCCCTGCCACGGGTCAGGTTCCGCTAACGCCTTCGTCGCCAGTTCGTCCAGCGCGGCGATCTGCGCGGGCAGGATCGCGTCGACAAAGGCGTCCCGGGTCGGGAAGTGCGCGTACAGCGTGCCGATGCTGACCCCGGCGCTGCGGGCGATCTGCTCCAGCGGCGCGTCGAGGCCGTGCTCGCCGAACGCGCGCGTCGCGGCGGCCAGCAGCTTGTCGCGGTTGCGGGCGGCATCCGCGCGCAACGGCTTCGATCCGGTGGCCATGGGTCCCATCGTACAAAGTCGAGGCCGCCCTCGGGTTTTGTGGTAGCTTGGCGAGCAAAGTCGAGGGTGCCCTCGACTTATCGCTGGGGAAGGAAGCCAAGTCATGACCACTCGCCCGACCGCTGTCGTTCTCGGAGTCGGACCCGGCCTCGGAATGTCCATGGCACGCCGGTTCGCTGGGGAGGGATACAACGTCGCGCTCGTTTCGCGTACCGCTGAGCGGCACCCGGCCTACCTGGCCGAACTCGACAACGCGGAAGCGTTCGCCGGCGACGTCCGGAACGGAATCGGAGCGACACTCGACAAAATCACCGAACGGTTCGGGGTCATCGACGTCGCCTACTACGGCCCCGCCGCGATCGAACCGGACAGCATGCCTACGGACATCACCGACGCGACCGCCGAAGCCGTCGAGAAGGCGATGAGCTGGGTGTATCCGGCGGTCGAGGTGGTGGGCAAACTGCTGCCGGGCATGCTGGAACGCGGCAGCGGCGGATTCCTGTTCGCCGGCGGGCTCAGCGCGGTGCGGCCGATGCCCGCGCTCGGCGCGCTCGCGGTGTCGTCAGCGGCGCTGCGGAACTACGCGCGGACACTGCACGAGGGGCTGGCCGGCACCGGCGTGTACGCGGGCAGCCTGATCATCGGCGGTCTGGTCGAACGCGGCGACATTCACCGGATGGTCGTCTCGCAGCGGGAAAAATACGGCGACGCCGGCGGTCACACCCTGGATCCGGATGCGATCGCCGGCGTCGCCTGGAAGATGTTCTCCGCCGGTGACTCGGCCGAGAGCGTGTTCGACGCCCTCTAGCAGGTCTCAGAGGTTCAGACCACCGTGAGGCGGTTCTCGAAGTCCTCGACCAGCTTGCGCCAGGCGCTCTGCTCGGTGTCGAACGGAGCGCTCGGCTCGAGCCGGCTCGGGTCCGGCCGCAGCACGAACGACACCAGCCAGCCGAGGCTTTCGTTGGCCGCCAGCGCGGTTTCGACGGTGTCGTCGCCAGCCCATTCGGCGGCGTCGGTGATCAGCTCGACGGCCAGTTCCAGCTGGGTCGGGTCGATCGACTCCGGGCCCTCGGCGATGTCCTCGTCGAGGCCGGGGAAGACGTAGGTGTTGTCGGTGTCGACCTCGATCTCGAGCTCGCCTGCCGCCGCCTTCTCGCGCACCTCGTCCCAAGTGGACACCCCGGCGAGGTCGGTGTCGGCGAGCTCGTCACCCGCCTTGATCGCCTTGAGCAGCGCCTTCGGCGAGCTGAACACGTCGATCTCGCCCTCGTTGCCGAGGAACACCGGCTTGTCGTCGAGGTAGCAGCGCAGCGTGTAGTACTCCGCGCCGGAGGTGACGATCTTGATCGGGTCGATGCCGACCTCGCCCCAGAAGCCGACCGGCTCGTCCTCGGCGTCCTCGTCCTCGGCGTCGACCGCTTCGAGGTCTTCCGGCCCGCCGTCCTCTTCACCGGCCTCCGCCTCGGCGGATTCCTCGTGGAAGGCGGCCAGCTCTTCGGCGGTCTGCTCCAGCACCGCGGCGTCGACCTCCGGCACCGTCACCAGGTTGTCGATCGCGTCGAGCACGGTGTCCCACTTCTCGGAGACGGCCTTCGACAGGTCGTTCCACAGCGCTTCGCCCTCGCGCCCGGTGAACGGCAGCCGGCCCTGCTCCAGCAGCGAGAAGCCCTCGTAGGCGTCGAGCACCTCGTGCACCTCGTCCAGCTCGCACACGTCGGCGAGCGAACGCACGATGCCGACGATCTCGGCCAGTTCGCCGATCGTCCACGAGTCCGGCTCCTCGGCGACCAGTTCGGGCACGCCGACGAGGTCGTACGAGTGGTCGTCGTCCGGGATCAGCTCGGGCACGTTCAGCGCGGGCACCGCGTCCCACGCCGGGTGGTCGAGCAGGTCGTGCTGCTCGGCCGTGCGCACGAAGGCGGCTAGGTGCGCGGCGTCCGGGAAGGCGTACAGGTCGTCCTCGTCGCCGAGGAACGCTTCCCACTCCTCGCCGTCCTCCCGCCACCGCGGGGCCCAGAGGGTGACCACGTCGCCCTGCGGCAGCCCGAGCTCGATCGGGATGATGTCCTGTGCCATTGCCGAATCCTCCGCGAGTACCGCCCGTGTGCGCGCCCGCCTTTCCGTCCCCTCCGGCAGCGCGCGGTACCGGAAGCCTACGGGTTAGGGCAAGCACCCGCGATCTCCCCTGCACCTGCGGGCGGCACGGGGATGGCACGATGGGCGGCACGATGACTCTCACCGACCTCCTGCCAGCGGATCCCGACGCAGATGCCCTGTTCGAAGCCTTCACGACGTGGACGGCGGAACGGGGCATCGAGCTGTACCCGGCGCAGGAGGAGGCGGTGATCGAGGTCGTCTCCGGGGCCAACGTCATCCTGTCGACGCCGACCGGCTCCGGCAAAAGCCTCGTCGCGGTCGGCGCGCACTTCACCGCGCTCGCACACGGCAAACGCAGTTTTTACACCGCGCCCATCAAAGCGCTGGTCTCGGAGAAGTTCTTCCAGCTCATCGAGATCTTCGGGGCTGATCAGGTCGGCATGATGACCGGCGATTCGAGCGTCAACGCGGACGCGCCGATCATCTGCTGCACCGCGGAAATCTTGGCGAACATCGCGTTGCGCGACGGCGCCGGCGCCCCGGTCGGCCAGGTCGTCGCGGACGAGTTCCACTTCTACTCGGAACCGGACCGCGGCTGGGCGTGGCAGGTCCCGCTGATCGAACTGCCGAACGCGCAGTTCGTGCTCATGTCGGCCACGCTCGGCGACGTTTCGTTCTTCGAAAAGGACCTGACCCGGCGGACCGGACGGCCGACCGCGGTGGTCACTTCGGCGCAGCGGCCGGTGCCGCTCACCTTCCGGTACGCGCTCACGCCGCTGCACGAAACGATGTCCGAGCTGCTCAACGGCGGCCAGGCGCCGGTGTATGTCGTCCATTTCTCGCAGGCCGCGGCCATCGAACGGGCGCAGACGCTGATGAGCATCAACGTCACCACCAAGGCGGAGAAGGAAGCGATCGCCGACCTGCTCGGCGACTTCCGGTTCTCCGCCGGATTCGGCAAGACGCTCTCGCGGCTCGTGCGGCACGGCATCGGCGTGCACCACGCGGGCATGCTGCCGAAGTACCGGCGGCTGGTCGAAACGCTGGCGCAGTCCGGGCTGCTGAAGGTGATCTGCGGGACGGACACTCTCGGCGTCGGCATCAACGTGCCGATCCGGACCGTGGTGTTCTCGGCGCTGACTAAGTACGACGGTGTGCGCCAGCGGCATCTGAAGGCGCGCGAGTTCCACCAGATCGCCGGACGCGCGGGCCGGGCCGGGTACGACACCGACGGTTACGTGGTCGTGCAGGCTCCGGATCACGTGGTGGAGAACGCGAAGGCGCTGGAGAAAGCGGGCGACGACCCGAAGAAGAAAAAGAAGATCGTCCGGAAGAAAGCGCCGGAGGGCTTCGTCAACTGGACCGAGAGCACGTTCGACCGGCTGATCGCGGCCGATCCGGAGCCGCTCACGTCCAGCTTCCAGGTCAGCCACTCGATGCTGCTGAACGTGATTTCCCGGCCGGGCAACGCGTTCGACGCGATGCGGCATCTGCTGGAGGACAACCATTCGGACCGTCCGACGCAGCGGAAGCTGATCCTGCGGGCGATCGAGATCTACCGTTCGCTGCTCGCCGCCGGTGTCGTGGAGAAGCTCCCCGAACCCGATGCCGAGGGGCGCATTGTCCGCCTGACGGTGGACCTGCAGTTCGATTTCGCGTTGAACCAGCCGCTTTCGCCGTTCGCACTGGCCGCGATCGAGCTGCTGGACATGGAGTCCCCGTCGTACGCGCTGGACGTCGTGTCCATTGTGGAATCCACAGTGGACAATCCGCGGCCGGTGCTGTCGCAGCAGCAGTTCAAGGCTCGCGGCGAGGCCGTGCAGGCGATGAAGGCCGACGGGATCGAGTACGACGAACGGATGGAGCTTCTCGAGTCCGTCACGTACCCGAAACCGTTGGAGGAACTGCTCAACGCGGCTTACCAGTCGTATCGCGCTGGACATCCGTGGGTGGCGGATTACGAGCTGTCGCCGAAGTCGGTGGTGCGCGATATGTACGAGCGCGCGATGAACTTCGTGGAATACGTGGGCTTTTATCAGCTCGCGCGTTCCGAAGGCCTGGTGCTGCGCTATCTCGCCGACACCTACGACGCGTTGCGGCACACGGTGCCGGACGAGGCGAAGACCGAACCGCTGCAGGACCTCATCGAATGGCTCGGCGAATTGGTGCGCCAGGTCGACTCGAGCCTGCTGGACGAATGGGAAGCGCTGCGGCATCCGGACGAGGAAGGCCCGGTGTCGCATCGCCCGCCGGCCGAACCGCCCGCGGTCACGCGCAACGAGCGGGCGTTCCGGGTGCTGGTGCGCAACGAGTTGTTCCGCCGCGTGGAGCTGGCTTCGCGCCGGGCGTACGACGAACTGGGCTCGCTGGACGCCGCCTCTGGCTGGGACGCGGACGCCTGGGAAGACGCGATCGAGGACTACTTCGACGAACACGATTCCCTCGGAATCGGCCCGGACGCGCGCGGCCCGGCTTTGCTGCTGATCGAGCAGGAGCCGGATGTGTGGCGGGTCCGGCAGATCTTCGACGATCCGGCCGGCGACCATGACTGGGGAATCAGCGCGGAGGTCGATTTGCGCGCCTCGGACGAGGTGGGCAGCGCGGTGGTGCGGATCGTGGACGTCAACCAGCTCTGAGGGCCTAGGCCGCTCGGCGCGCATTCAGTGCTTCCGTCGGCTGCTCGTGACTCGGGTTTCGATGTCCTGGACAAGAAGATGCGGGAGATCGACCACCGCGTCCGCGCCCGCGGCCTTCGCGGCGGCTGCGGCGCTGGAACTGGCGTTCGCGGTGTAGACCACGACCGGAATCCGATTGCCCGCGGACCGGAGTTCCTGGATGAACCGGGTGCCCGCCTCCGGGTCGTCGTCGCGGCCGAGGTTGGTGACGACGGCGGCGAAGTCCATCCGGCTGAGGTAAATGCGCGCGGCCGCGCTGGTGGTCGCCGCGGTGACGAGCTTTCCGAGACGCTCCAGCGCGAGGGTTTCGTAGACGTTGTTGGCCGGATGGTCGTCGATCCAGAGCACCCGGGCCAGCGCGCTCGTCGCTCCCAGTTCGGGAAGTGCGCGCGGGGAGCTTTGAGCGGGCTTGGTCTTCTCGGCCTCGCTGATGTCTTCCTGTGCCTGTGCCGTGTTTTGCGGGGACAGGGACAGATCCATTTTGAAGATGTCGGCCAGGGAGAGCTTGAGGGTGCTCGGCCGGGTGCCTTTCTGGCCTCGCCACAGCAGCACCAGGACACCGGCCACGACGAGTACGCCGAGGATCAGGATGACAATGTTCGTGTCCATTTCGGCTACTCCTGATCGCTAGGGTTCAGCCGGGCGAGGGATACTCCGAGGTCCAGGGGTATGCGGGCGAGCGGATCGAGTCGACCGGTCTCCGCGAACATGTCTGCCATCGTCGAGGGACCGAACCGTCGGACGGAGAAGGCGGTCAGACCGGAGATATCGAGGTCGGCGACGTCTACCGGGGCCGAGGCATTCGTCCACAAGTACTCGTTGGACCGGGCCATCTCCATCGTTTCGCCGTACACCCGGCACATCGAGTGGAGAAGCCTGGCGATGGCGAACGCGTCATCCGGCTCTCCGCCGAGGAGATGGCTGGCGACTGACCAGTACTTGGCGATCGGGGTGCCCAGGCTTCCGACAGGGATGACGCCGGAGCGGTGGGGAGACCGGCGCGCGGCGGCCTGCGTGAATTGTCGGGCCGTCCTTGTTTCTAGGCTGCTTGCGGTGACGATCAAGTAGGCCTGTTGTTGAGGGTGTGCCCGGATTTCAGAAATGCCGAGGAACTCTGGCAGGTCCAGGGGCTCTCCGGTCAGCTCGGCGTACATCACGTACATCAGGTCGCTGATCCGGCCCGGGTCTTGCTTGTCAAGGGATCCCGCCATCGATTTCAGGTAATACCCGAACGGTTGCCCGAGTGCTTGGAAGAGCGCACCGGCTTGGCTGAGGCGGGACAGCGCGCTCGCGGGACTCAGGAGCAGTCGCCACTGCGCGGCCTCGCGCAGTGCGCTGGCCGCGTTAGCTCGAAGCATGAACTGGATGTCGTTGAGGCGCTCTTGTTCAGCGGGCTGAGATTGGCGTGCGATCGTTCTCAGTTCGGTGAGCGAGGTTTGCGCGCAGGCCTCGTGAAACTTGGCCGCACTGCGCACTTGCCCGATGGAGAGGCCGAGCGCTTGCAGGTCTTCGCCGTTCATTTCAGATCAGCTCCCGGACATTGCTCAGCGCCTCGGGCTCGGTGAATCGTGGATTCGGATGGACCAACGTCCGGTGGAAGGCCTTCTTCGAGCGGTTCAGCTCCCACTTTTCGCACGACTTGATCTGATTGCCGGGAACCATGATCTTGGCGGTCACTTCGCCTTCGGTTTGATACGCGGAGTACCGCCGGTAGGCGTTGAGATCACGTACCTCCTCGGCGACTCCTTCGACTTCCACAGCCGGTCTCGGGGCGAGCAGCACCCAGCAGGTGTACAGGTAGGCGAACTCGTGCTTACCGTATTCAGTGCCGAACCACAGAGCGGTGTCGCGTGCCCGCCGCACATGATTCGTGGCGGCGAAGGCGTCGCGCTCCACGGTGCCGGATGTTAGCGAGATGAAGGGGCTGTCCTCGCTGAAGGGAACTCGGGTGACCGGGTCAAGTTCGTCGAAGTGATTGATGTGCCGGTCGAGTGCCGTGGCCGTCAGCTTGTCCCTGACTTGACTGGGGCGGATTCTGCCCACTTTCCGCCACCAGTTGCAGAGGAGGCCGCCGTGGTTGTCGATCAGTCCTTTCGCCTTCTCATCGCTCTCCAGGTGCAGCCCTTTCACGCACCACTGGACGATCATGTTCGGCGGCCCTTCGTCGTTTTACTCGGCCAGGATCAGGAATGCAGCTTAGGCGGCTGCCAACGGGTGTAGCGCAGCATCGACCGGGCCATCACCGATGTCGGCATGGCGCGGAACATCGCATTCCGCACCGCGATCCCGACGGGGTTCGTCAACTGCTGGCCCATCCGGCCGGTTTGCCGAGCAGCGCGGGCAACGGCTTGACTGCGCGGGCGGCGTTCGGCGTCGTACCGGGCGAGTGCGGTGTCGAGGTCCGCGGACGAGAGAGCGTGAGCCAGTGTCACAGCGTCTTCCAACGCCTGGCAGGCACCTTGGCCGAGATTTGGTCGCATCGCGTGTGCGGCATCTCCGAGAAAGGCGACGCGACCGGACACATAGGACGGCAGCGGGGTCACCAGCTCGTAGACATCGTGGTGCAGCACGGATTCCGGGTCGGTCGCGTCGAGCAACGCGGTGATCGGTTCGTGCCAGGGGCCGAAGCGGCGGCGCATTTCGGCCAGTGGATCCGGGTATCGGGTGCCTGGTGGAACAGTCAACACCGCGTGCCATTCGGCTCGGCCGTCCGCCACGGCGATGTGGCCGAACTCGACTCCGCGGCCCCAGGTGAGGTTGAAGTCCGAAGAGGACAGTTCGACCGGTTGCGCGGTGATGGCCCGGACGACCGAAGATCCACTGTGGACAGGTCCTGGGTGCGAGGGAAAGAAGTGCTTGCGCAGCAGGCTGTTGACGCCATCAGCGGCGATGACCACGTCAGCTTCGTGGCGGCCGGATGAAGTGACCACGGTGCTGCCCTCGGCGGCGGTGACCTCGGCTCGCACCACCGGCGAGGGCAGCAAAGAACGCAACAACCGATGCAGTTCGTACCGCGCGATGCCGACGATCGGTGTTCCGGCGACGCGTTCGAGTTCGGCTCCGTCCATGCGGGCCAGCCAGGCTCCGCGCGGGTTGCGGGTGCTGACCGTGCGCTGGAAGCGGCCGGCGGCGCGGAGTGCGTCGCCGGCTCCTAACGCGTCCAGCGCTCGGACGCCGTTGGCGGCCAGGGAAATGCCGGAACCGGCGTCGTCCAGTTCGCCGGGCAGGCGTTCGAGGACCGTGACCTGCCAGCCGACCCGCGACAATCCGATGGCCGCGGCCAGGCCGCCGATTCCGCCGCCGACGACTATCGCTGATCCACCTGTGGGCACCCAGCCAGGATAGGGCGATTCAGGCGCTCATGAGCATGGAACGCGCATCTAAGCCGTCGACCCACAAGCCGATCGCCAGTCCGGCGGCAGCTTCCAGCAGGGCGGCTCGCTCCAGGCCGCCGGCGGGCAGGGGAATGCAACCGAGGTCTTGGACCAGCTCCGTTGCCACGGCGACGGCGTCCGGAGCGCCACACAGCGGAACCCCGAGCGGACGGCCCTCGAACAGCGGCGGAGTCATGCGCCAGACGTCCACGTGGGCGAGGTTGAACGCCTTCACCACCGACGCGCCGGGGGCGTATCCGGCAATCCGGGCGGCCACGGGTTCGCCGGTCGCGCCGGGGGTGTTGGTGCAGTCGATGAGGACTTTGCCGGTGAGGTCGAGCGGGGTGAGCAGGGCTTCGAGGGCGGTGGTGGGGACGGCCAGCAGGATGGCTTCCGCTCGGGCCGCGGCGTCGGCCCAGTCCGCGACCTCGGCGCCGAGTTCGGTTGCCAAGGCGGCAGCGCTGGCGGGGGAGCGGCCGGAAACGGTCAGGTCGTGCCGGGTCCATTGGCTGCCGAGGGCGGAAGCCATGCCGCCGGTGCCGAAGAGAGCGATGCGCATGGGAAGGTCTCCTGTCGTCGCGTGGTTGTACGGACGCGACGTTATGGACCACGGCAGGAACCGAAAGGTAACCATGGAGTTCATCGCCGACTGCCGCACCCGGCTCGCGTTCGACCTGGTGGCGAACACCTGGCATCCAGTTGTGCTGTGGGCGCTGAAGAACGGCCCGCTGCGGCACGGCGAACTGCGCACGCGCATCGGCGGGATCAGCGCGAAGGTGCTCACCGAGGCGGTGCGCAAGCTGGAACGCGACGGGCTCGTCGAGCGCGCGGAGGGGGCGTACCGGCTGACGGAGCTGGGGGTGAGTTTCCTCGGGCCGATCGAGGGCTTCGGAAGGTGGGCGGCGGAGTACGGGGATCGGGTGGTGGAGGCCCAGGCTCGGGTGTCGCGAGTGGCAATGCCGGTTCTAACCGGTGCCAGCACTCACGAGGGCAGTGGCCTGGCCCGCGCCAGTTCCAGCAGCGGTACGGCCGCCGCGGCGTCGGTGACCAGCGTCGACACCAGCCCGGACCGCAGTACGGCGTCCACCGCTTCGGCTTTCGGCCTGCTGTAACCGATCGCGATCACCTCGGGGACTGCCATCAGCTCCTCGTGGCTGATCGCCAGCACGTGGTGTGCCAGCCCGGTGCCGAGCGAGTTGCCGTCCGAGTCGAACAGCCGCGCGGCGACCTCGGCGGTCGCGCCCCGGGCGGCGATAGCGGCGCGTTCGGCCTCGTCCAGCGCGTCGTACACGGTGGACTCACCGGCCTCCCACGAACCGATGCTCACCACGGCTTTGGTGAGTTTCCCGAACTGGGCGAACGTTTCCGCGATGCCCGGCTGGTGCCGCAGGATCTCGGTGGTCCTCCGGTCGGGCAGCACGAGCGGGCCGAAGATCGGGTACGAATCGCCGCCGGACACCGAGGTCACGCGGCTGACCGTCTCCACCGAACGGCCGCGCATGTCCATTCCGGCCTGCACCCCGCACAACTGCACGATCGGGCAGCGCGGCAGGGTCCGGATCGCCTCGGTCATCGCGTTGACCGACCGCGCCCAGGACAGCCCGATGACATCGTCCGGGGTCGCGATCTCCTCCAGCAGCCGGGCGGCCAGCGCCCCGACCTGCTTGCGGACGACCTCCCTCGGCTCCTTTTCGGATGCTCGTTCGAGCACGAGCACGCGGTCCAGCCGGTAGGCGCGGCGGATGTCGTCGGACAGGTCGACGTCGATCGGCGCTGGCAGGTCGAACTCGATCCGCACCAGCCCGGACTCGAGCGCCGTGTCCAGCATCCGCGCGACCTTGAACCGGCTCATGCCGAACTCGTCGGCGATCTCCAGCTTCGAGGCGCCCTGCACGTAGAACCGCCTGGCCATGGTCGCCAGCAGCAGCGTTTCGGTCAGCGGTAGTGGCCCCTTTTTCCTGCTCACATGAGCAGGATAGCGCAAAAATGAGCTTTGCCGGTTGACGGATCCGCAGGCAGCGGCCTCTAATGCCTACGCATCTTACCTACGGCATAAGTCAAAATCGCTCAAACGAGCATCTTGGAAGGTGATGACGCATGCGCGCCGCGATCGTGGACCGGCCCGGGGAGATCCGGGTCGGCGAGGTTCCCGATCCGAAGCCCGGGGAGCGCCAGGTCGTCGTGAAGGTGGGTGCCTGCGGGATCTGCGGCACGGACCTGCACATCGCCGACGGGCATTTCCCGCCGACCCCGTATCCCATCGTCCCCGGGCACGAGTTCTCCGGGGAGATCGTCGAACTCGGCGCGGACGTGCCCGCCGAGTGGAAGGTCGGCGACCGGGTCGCGGTCGACCCGTCGATCTACTGCGGATACTGCACCCCGTGCCGGTCCGGGCACGGCAATCTCTGCGCGAACTGGAACGCGACCGGCGACACCGTCAACGGCGCCTTCGCCGAGTACGTCGCGGTGCCCGCCGACACCTGCTACCAGATGCCCGACTCGATGACCTGGGAACAGGGCGCGCTGGTCGAACCCGTTTCCTGCGCGGTGCACGGCGTGCGCCGGATCGGCGTGGAGGCGGGCGAACGCTTCCTCGTGGTCGGCGCGGGCACGATGGGCCTGATCATGCAGCAGCTCCTGATTCGCGCGGGCGCACACGTGACGATGGTCGACCGCAATGCGGCACGGCTTCCTCGGGCGACTGATCTCGGCGCGACCGCGGTCGCCTCCGACGTGTCCGAATTGGACGACGAACGCTTCGACGCCGCCGTGGACTGCACCGGCGCGGCACCCGCGATCGAGGCGGCTTTCAACGCGCTGCACCGCGGTGGCCGGTTGCTCGTCTTCGGCGTCGCTCCGGCCGAAGCACGCGTCGCGCTCTCGCCGTTCCGCATTTACAACGACGAAATCACCATCGTCGGCTCGATGGCCGTGCTGAACAGCTACGGCAACGCGCTCGACCTCGTCGCGAACGGCTACATCGACACCGAAGCGCTGATCACCGACACTCTGCCGCTGGAGCAGTACCCGGAGGCGCTGGCGAAGATGCGCAGCGGGTCCGGCCTCAAGATCCAGGTGCTGCCCGGAGGTGGCGGCCGTGCGTAAACTCCTGTGCCTCCTTGCCGCGACAGCGTTGTTAGTGACGGGATGCGCCGGAGCCGGGGCGCTCGGCACCGGCGGGCGGACACTGGTCGTCGCGATCGTGTCCAATCCGCAGATGAAGGACGCCATCTCGCTCAAGGGCGAGTTCGAGCAGGCCAACCCCGGGATCAAGCTCAAATTCGTTTCCCTGCCGGAAAACGAGGCCAGGGCGAAGATCACCGCGTCCACCGCCACCCAGGGGGGCGAGTTCGACGTGGTGATGATCAGCAATTACGAGGCTCCGCAGTGGGCGGCCAACGGCTGGCTGGAGAACCTCGAACCGCACATGAAGGCGACGCCGGGATACGACGAGGCCGACTTCATCCCGAGCATCCGGCAGTCGCTGTCGTACGAGAACCAGATGTACGCGGTGCCGTTCTACGGCGAATCGTCCTTTGTGGTCTACCGCAAGGACCTGTTCCAGAAGGCCGGGCTGGACATGCCGGCGCATCCGACGTGGCAGCAGATCGCCGATTTCGCCGCGAAACTCGACGACAAGCAGGCGGGCATCTCCGGGATCTGCCTGCGCGGCAAGCCGGGCTGGGGCGAGAGCCTCGCGCCGTTCACCACGGTCGCGAACACCTTCGGCGCGCAATGGTTCGACAAGGACTGGAACGCGAAGCTGACTAGCCCGGAGTTCACCAAGGCGGCGAACTTCTACGTGAACCTGCTGCGCGACCACGGCGAGGTCGGCGCCTCCAGCGCCGGGTTCACCGAATGCGGCACGAAGTACGCCCAGGGCAACGCCGCGATGTGGTATGACGCCACGTCGATGACCGGCACCACGGAAGACCCGAAGACCAGCCACGTCGTCGGCAAGAACGGCTACGCCGCCGCGCCGGTGGAGAAGACCCAGGCGAGCGGCTGGCTTTACACCTGGGCGCTGGGCATTCCGAAGGTCGGCAAGAACAAGGACGACGCCTGGAAGTTCATGGCGTGGATGACCAACAAGGAGTACGCGAAGAAGGTCGGCCAGACCTACGGCTGGAACCGGGTGCCGCCCGGCACGCGCAAGTCGACCTATGAGATCCCGCAGTACAAGGAAGCCGCCAAGGCCTACGCCCAGCCGACGCTGGACGGCATCGCGGCGGCCAACCAGCAGAAGACGATGGTGAACCCGGTGCCCTACCCCGGCATCCAGTTCGTCGGGATCCCGGAGTTCCAGGATCTCGGCACCCGGGTGAGCCAGCAGTTGTCCGCCGCGATCGCCGGTCAGACCTCCGTCGCCGACGCGCTCGCGCAATCGCAGAAATACGCGGAAACCGTCGGAAAGTCGTATCAGGAGGTGCAGCGATGAGCACCCTCTCCGTCCCCGCCGGAACCGCGCCGGCGACCGCCAAGCCCGCTGCGAAGAAGGTGACCGGTTCGGCCGGGAAACGGCGGCTGCCGCTGCTGCCCGCGTTGATCTTCGTGATCGCGGTGACGCAGATTCCGTTCCTGCTCACCTTGTTCTACTCGTTCCAGTCGTGGAACCTGGTGCGTCCTGGCTCGCGGCATTTCGTCGGTTTCCGCAACTACATCGACGTCTTCACCGACACGACGTTCCTCGGCGCGCTGCTGAACACCGTGGTGCTCACCGTGGTCTGCGTGTTCCTTTCGCTGCTGCTCGGACTCGGGCTCGCAGTGCTGCTGGACCGGAAGTTCCTCGGCCGCGGCTTCGTCCGCACGCTGCTGATCACGCCCTTCCTGATCCTCCCGGCGGCAGGCGCGCTGCTGTGGAAGACCACGGTGTTCGACCCGACGTACGGGTTGCTGCACTTCGTGTTCGGCACGGACACCGACTGGCTTTCGCAGTTCCCGCTGGCCGCGGTGATGGCGCAGATCGTCTGGCAGTGGACGCCGTTCATGACGCTGCTGATCCTCGCCGGGCTGCAGAGCCAGTCGAAGGAGGTGCTGGAGGCGGCGTCGGTGGACGGCGCGAGCCGCTGGCGCACCTTCGTGTCGATCACGCTGCCGCACCTTTCGCGGTTCCTGCAGCTGGCCACGCTGCTCGGCGCGATTTACATCGTGAACAGTTTCGACGCGATTTTCCTGATGACGCAAGGCGGTCCGGGCACGGCCAGCACGAACCTGCCGTTCTACATCTACCAGCGCGCGTTCGAGGGCTTCGACATCGGACAGTCGTCCGCGATGGGCGTGGTGGTGGTCATCCTGACGATGATCGTCGCGACGTTCGCGCTGCGGCTGATGTTCCGCGCGTTCTCCGTGGACGGAGGAGTCAAGTGAGCACCGCAACCGCCACCGCCGCGCCCGCCGCTACCGGCACCGCGCCGCCTCCGCGCCGCCGGACCAAACGCCGCTACGGTCCGGGCACGCTCACCGTCGCGACCTGGATCATCGCGATCCTCTTCGTTTTCCCGTTGCTGTGGATGATCCTCACCGCGTTCAAACAGGAGAACGACGCCTACACCGATCCGCCGAAGCTGTTCTTCACCCCGACGTTCGACCAGATCTCGAACGTTCTCACCAGCGGTTTCCTGCCGTACCTGGGAAATTCGGCGTTCGTCACGGTGATTTCGACGCTGCTCGTGCTGCTGCTGGGAATCCCGGCCGCGTACGCGCTGTCGCTGGCCCCGGTCAAGGGCACGAAGAACGCGCTGGGCTTCTTCCTGTCGACCAAGATGCTGCCGATCGTGGCCGCGATCATCCCGCTGTACGTGATCTCGCAGAACACCAACCTGCTGGACACGGTGTGGGCGCTGATCATCCTGTACACCGCGATGAACCTGCCGCTCGCGATCTGGATGATGCGGTCGTTCTTCCTGGAAGTGCCCGGCGAAATGATCGAGGCGGCGCGGATCGACGGGGCGAACCTGCCGACGTTGCTGCGCAAGATCATCATGCCGGTGGTCGCGCCCGGGATCGCGGCGACCGCGCTGATCTGCGTGATCTTCTCCTGGACGGAGTTCTTCTACGCGGTCAACCTCACCGCCGCCAGGGCAGGCACCGTGCCGGTCTTCCTGGTCGGCTTCATCACCAGCGAGGGCCTGTACTGGGCTCAGCTGTCCGCCGCCGCGCTGCTGGCCTCGTTGCCGGTGATGATCGTCGGCTGGATCGCGCAGAACCACCTGGTGCGCGGGCTGTCCATGGGCGCTGTGAAGTAAGGGAGAACGCAGATGTCCGCTGAAGTGATTTACGACCAGGCGTCGCGTATCTACCCCGGCAACCCGGGCGTCCGCGCGGTCGACCAGTTGAGCCTCGAAGTGCCGGACGGCGAATTTCTCGTGCTCGTCGGCCCGTCCGGATCGGGCAAGTCCACCGCGCTGCGGATGCTCGCCGGGCTGGAGGACGTCAACGAAGGTGCGATCCGGATCGGCGACCGGGACGTCACCGATCTGCCGCCGAAGGACCGGGACATCGCGATGGTGTTCCAGTCCTACGCGCTCTACCCGCACATGACGGTTGCCGACAACATGGGTTTCGCGTTGAAACTGCGCGGTTTCCCGGCGGCCGACATCAAGAAGCGGGTCGACGAGGCCGCCAAGATGCTGGACCTGTCGCGGTTTCTCGACCGCAAGCCGAAGGCGTTGTCCGGCGGGCAGCGGCAGCGGGTCGCGATGGGCCGGGCGATCGTGCGCGAGCCGAGCGTGTTCCTGATGGACGAGCCACTGTCCAATTTGGATGCGAAATTGCGGGTGGAAACCCGCGCCAACATCGCGAAACTCCAGCAACGGCTCGGCACGACGACCATCTACGTGACCCACGACCAGGTCGAGGCCATGACGATGGGCGACCGGGTGGCCGTGCTGAAGGACGGCGTGCTGCAGCAATGCGCTTCGCCGCGGTCGCTGTACGAGAAGCCGGAGAACTCGTTCGTGGCCGGTTTCATCGGGTCGCCTGCGATGAACCTGGCGACGCTGCCGCTGTCCGACGGCGGCGTGCAGCTGGGCGACCTGGTCGTGCCGCTGCCCACCGAGGTGCGGACCGCGGCGGCTGGGCTGTCGGAGATCGTCTTCGGCATCCGGCCGGAGTCGCTGCGCCTGGTCGGCGAGGCCGACGACGGCTTCGAGCTGGTGGTGGAGCTCGTCGAGGAACTGGGCGCGGACGCGTACCTGCACGGCAAGGTCGGCGACGACCGGTTCGTGGTCCGGGTCGACGGACGGACGCCGCCGCGGATCGGCGACAACGTCCGGGTGGCGTTGCGCGGCGAGGGCGAGACGCACGCGTTCGATCCGAAGACGACGCTGCGGCTGGGCTGAGTGTGTCGTGAGTGTTCATGCCGGTTAGAACCGGGATGAACACTCACGACCCCCTACCTCTCGCGAGGGATGCGCCTCCCCCTTGCGCCTGATCCCTTCTGCCGCGCGCCAGACGACGCTGGACGCATGTCGTTGAAGCAAGCCGAGTTGCGCAGATGGCCGGGTTACGCGGCCGCGGCCTGGGGTCTCTTGTTCGCGATCCCCAGCTTCGTCTGGGCGACCGGCAGTACGTTCGGCGCGCAGTCGACTGTGTCGCCGTCGCTGGTGAAGCTCGCCCAGGACCGGGTGCCGTGGTTTGTGGCCGTCCTGGTGATCACCGGGCTGCTGAAGGTTTTCGGCGCAGTGGTCGGCGTCAGTCTGACGCGGCCGCGCGGCCGGTGGCTCAGCCAGACGATGGTGTTCTGCGGCGGTGGCGCCGCGATCCTGCTTACCTGGCACGGCGGGCTGTTCGTCGTGCAGGGCGTGATGGTGAAGACCGGAGCCGTGACCGTCGATCCAGCGCTGAGCGAGCTGGTCGGCTGGTATCTCTATCTCTGGGGCCCATGGTTCATCGTCGGCGGTATCGCGTTCGCGGTGGCTGCCGCGCGGTATGTCCTGGACCGCGACGACCGACGCACGCTGACTCGGTACGGAGTGGTCGGCGCGCTCGGTGCGTTGGCGTTGTCGGTGGCCGCGGTCGCGACGGGAATCGGGTGAGTCAGCGGAGGGAACCGGCGAGGACAGTGCTCGCCATCTGGCGAACGGCTTCCTCGCTGGGTGGTTCCCCGGTGCGATCCGCGAAGAGCAGGTGACCGGCTCCGATGAGCGTCGGGGCCAGTGTCTGCACATCCGCACCCGGGGCGATCCGGCCGAGTTCTTGTTCTGCGGCAAGGTAATTCGCCAGCACGTGCGCCGCGTCGGTCGCCAACGGGATCCCCGGACCTGGCCGCGCGGCACGGAGCCGGTGCCGCAGTTCGTCGCGGAAGGTGATCAGGGCGACGATCGACACCGCGACCGACGAGAAGACCTCGGTGAGCACCTCGGCCACGGTTTCGACCAGGTCGCCGGTCCCGGCGTGCAGGTCGTCCGCGCGGGCTTCGAGACGATGGATCCGGTCGAGCACCAATGCGGCGAGGAAAGCGTCGAAATCCTCGAAATGCCGGTGCAGCACGCCCTTCGCGCAATCCGCCTCGGTGGTGACGGCGCGGCTGGTGAGTCCGCTGGGTCCCGCGCGCAGCAAAACCCGTTCCGCGGCGTCGAAAAGCTGAGCGCGAACGTCGCGGAGATGGATCCCGGTGGGCAACTCGACGGTCCTTCCTGGCCATGGTGGGCGCTTGCCCACTATGGTGGGCGCATGCCCACTTTACCTCGTCCCGAACCGCATCAGCACCGGACCATGGCGGAGTCGTTCGGCGTCGATCCCGAGCGCTACGACCGGGCCCGCCCGCGTTACCCGGAAGAACTGGTGACCGCTGTCCTCGCGGCCAGTCCGGGAAGCGAACTGCTCAACGTCGGCTGTGGAACCGGCATCGAAGGGCGGCAATTCCACGCCCGCGGCGCCGTGGTGCTCGGCGTCGAGCCGGACGCGCGGATGGCGGAGTTCGCCCGGCGCGTTTTCCCGGTCGAGGTCGCGAAATTCGAGGATTGGGACCCAGCCGGGCGGACGTTCGACGCCCTCGTGTCCGGGCAGGCGTGGCACTGGGTCGATCCGGCCGCGGGAGCCGCGAAGGCCGCGCAGGTGCTCCGCCCGGGCGGCCGGTTCGTCGCGTTCTGGCACGTCTTCATGCCGCCGGAAGAAATTTCGCTGGCGCTGGCGGACGCGTTGCGCAGGGCGATGCCGGATTCGCCGTTCAGCGGCAACTACCTGAAAAGCCCCAGCCCCGACGCCTATCAGCCGATGCTCGACAAAGCCGCGGACGGATTGGCCGGGACCGGCGCGTTCGGCACGGCGGAGAACTGGCATTACGCGTGGACGCAGGACTACAGCCGCGACGAATGGCTGGACCTGCTCGCCACGCAGGGCGGCGTCACCGTGGCGACGCCGGAGCAGCGCGACCAGATTCTGGCCGAGGTCGGCGCGGCGATCGACGCCCGCGGCGGACGGCTGACGACGAACTACTCGACCGCCGCGGTGACCGCCGTCCGCGTTGCCTCGTGAGTGCTTACCCCGGTTAGAACCGGCATAAGCACTCACGAGGTGCGTCACTCCTCGAGCGAAAGCGCTTGGCTCGGGCAGATGTTCACGGCCTCGCGCGCCTTCTCGACCAGTTCGCCGTCCGGAGTGTCGTTGAGGACGATGACCGTGCCGTCGTCCTCGCTCTGGTCGAACAGCGCGGGCTCGGTGAGCACGCACTGGCCCGCGCCGACGCACTTGCCGGTGTCCGCGATGATCTTCATGATGGCCTCTTCCTGGCTTGTGGTGGGAGCACTCTGATCTCTACCAGGTCACCGGCAACTGGTACAGGCCGAAGATCGTGGCGTCCTTCTTCACCGGCAGCTGGTCGGCCGGGAGCGTGCACGTGAGCGTCGGGACCCGGCGGAACAGCGTGTCGAACACGATTTGCAGCTCCATCCGCGCCAGGTTCTGGCCGAGGCACTGGTGCGGTCCGAACCCGAACGCGACGTGGTGGCGCGCGCCGCGTTCGAGGTCGAGCTTTTCCGGGCTCTCGAACACCTCCGGGTCCCAGTTCGCGGCGTAGCCCAGTACGAGCACGCCCTCGCCCGCCTTGATCGTGACGCCGCCGATCTCCACGTCCTCGGTCGCGACCCGCGCGGTCGCGCCTTCGACGATCGTGAAGTAGCGCAGCAGTTCCTCGACCGCGAGCAGCGTCTTGCCCGGATCGGCCTCGATCGTCGCGCGCTGCCCCGGGTTCTCCAGCAGCCCGATGGTGCCGAGCGAGATCATGTTCGCGGTGGTCTCGTGCCCGGCGACCAGCAGCAGGAACGACAGCCCGATCATCGCGTCGTGGTCGTAAGTGCCTTCCTCGCGACGCTTGACGATCTGCCTGCCGAGCAGGTCGTCGGTCGGGTCCTTCTCCTTCGCCGCGACGAGGTCGCTGAGGTACGCGCGCAGTTCCTCGGAGGCCTTCTTGCGATCCTCGATGCTGGTGCTGCGCCGGATGAGCGCCATGGTGCGCTCTTGGAAGTAGTCGTGATCGGCGTACGGGACCCCGAGCAATTCGCAGATCACCAGCGACGGCACCGGCAGCGAGAGCTTTTCCACCAGGTCAGCCGGTTTCGGCCCGGCGAGCAACTCGTCGATGAGACCGTCGACGATCTCCTGGATCCGCGGCCGCATCGCCTCGACGCGCTTCACGGTGAACTCGCCGAGCACCTCCCGGCGGGCCTGGCCGTGCTCGGGCGCGTCCATCCCGATCATGGCTTTCTGCTTGGTGTTGGTGAGGATCGCGGCCCCGCCCTCGGCCAGGAACGGGAAATTGGGCAGGAACCGGTCGGACGAGAACCGGCGGTCGCCGAGGATCTGCCGCGCTTCCTCGTGCCGCGAGGCCACCCAGGCCTCTTTGCCGCCGGGTATCCCCACGCGGGTGAGCGCGCTCTGCTCGCGCATCCGGACGTACTGCTCCGGCTGCGAGAACGGGCAGGTGCGGGCGACCGGCATGCGGAGTTCTTCAGTGGCAGTCATCGTTTCCCCTTCACCAGGTCACCGGGAGGCAGTACAGCCCGAAGACGCCGGAGTCGTGTTTGAACGGCAACTGGTCGACCGGCGCGGCGAGACGCAGCGTCGGAATGCGGCGGAACAACGTGTCGAACACGATCTGCAGTTCCATCCGGGCGAGGTTCTGGCCGAGGCATTGGTGCGCGCCGAAGCCGAACGCGACGTGGTGGCGGCCGCCGCGGGTGATGTCGAGCCGCTCGGGCTCGGGGAAGACCTCGGGGTCGAAGTTGGCCGCGTAGCTCAGGCCGAGGACGCCCTCTCCGGCCTTGATGGTGACGCCCGCGATGTCCACGTCTTCGAGGGCGACGCGGGTGGTGGCGAATTCGGCGATGGTGAAGTAGCGCAGCAATTCCTCGACGGCGTCGAGGGTTTTGCCCGGATCCTCCTTGATGGCGGCGAGCGCGTCCGGGTTCTCCAGCAACGCGACGGTGCCGAGCGAAATCATGTTCGCGGTGGTCTCGTGCCCGGCGATGAGCAGCAGGAAGGCCAGCGACACGAGATCGTCGTGGTCGTAGTCGCCCTCCTCGCGTTTCTTCGCGATCTGGCGGCTGAGGAGATCGTCCGCCGGCGCGGTTTCCTTCGCGGAAACCAGATCGGACAGGTAGTTCTGCATCGCTTCGACTGACTTGCTGCGCTCTTCGAAGCCCGTTTCGCGGTTGAGAAGCCGTGAGCTGTGCGTCTGGAAGAAGTCGTGGTCGGCGTACGGGACGCCGAGCTGCTCGCAGATCACCAGCGAAGGCACCGGAAGCGAAAGCGCGGACACCAGGTCGGCGGGCTGGTCGCCGGCCAGCATCGCGTCGATGTGCTGGTCCACGATCTCCTGGATGCGCGGCTGCAGCGCTTTCATCCGCTTGACGGTGAACTCGCCGACGACGCTGCGCCGGGCCGGACCGTGTTCCGGCGCGTCCATCGCGATCAGCGACGGGCGCAGCCTCGGCCGGCGCTGCTGGCCGTCCTTGAACAGGACCGGGAAGCCGGGATTGAAGCGGTTCGAGCTGAACCGCGGGTCGTTCAGCATCGCCCGCAGGTCCTCGTGCCGGTTGAGCACCCAGGCGCGCTGGCCGGTGTGCTCGAGCTCGACATAGTGCGCGCGAGCGTCGCGGAACCGGTCGTACTCCGGCGGCGGCGCGAACGGGCAGGTGCGCTTCATCGGGAATGCGGCCTGCTCAGGCTGGGTGCGGCTGGGCTGGGCGACTTCGGTCATCAGAACCCCCTGTGGTGGGTTTGCCCCGTTACGGAATGAATGTGGAGGATTACATTCCGGTTCACTGCCCAAGGTACCGAAGTGGAGGATCGTCGTCCACTAGCAACGGGGTGACAATTGCTGTCCGCCCCCGGTCGCCGGCACGTTTGCGCAGCTGGCCCGGCGTGCGAGAATGCGCGCCAACCGGGAAGAGGGAAGGCCGGGTATGAGTGCAGACCCCGAGACGCCGCTGCGGGCGGACGCGCAACGCAACCGCGACCAGATCATCGCCGCGGCTCGCGTCATCTTCGCCAGCCATGGTCCCGAGGTCCCGATGGAGGAGATCGCGCGCGCGGCAGGCGTCGGCGTAGGCACCCTCTACCGGCGATTCCCGGACCGCGACGCGCTCATCCGCGCGGTGGCGGTGGACAATTTCGCGGGCGTGCTGGACAACGCGCGGCGGCTGTCGGTGGAAGCGCCGACGGCATGGGAAGCGTTGGTGCAGCTGCTCTACCACGGCGCGGAACTGCAGTTGTCGATGCAGTTGTCGATGCTGTCGCAGCGGGCGCACGACATTCTCAAGGACGATCCCGACGTGGCGCACCTGCGCGAAGCGGTGCTGCTTGAGGTCGAAGGGCTGGTCGACCGGGCGCAAGCCGAGGGGACGCTGCGCAAGGACGTGGGCGCGGGAGACGTCGCGGTGCTGTTCGCCCGGCTGATCCGCCAGTTGCCCGCGCACCGGTTGAAATCGCCGGAGATCGCGACGGCCCGCAATATCGCGATCATGATCGACGGTCTGCGTGCCGGTCCGGCCACCACGCTGCCGGGGCGGCCGATCCACAAGGAAGACTTGCTCTGACCGTTTCTTCAGACGCGACGGGCCGCTTGGGGTTGCTCCGGCGGGGGTGATCTCACAACGGGCCATCGCCTTCCGGGTGCGGACGTCTTATCTCGTGAAAGCCGGTGCGGAGCCGCCGGAAAACGCGAGAGGGGACGAAACATGAAGAACATCCGCCGCATTGCCGTTGCTGTCGCGGTCGCCGGAGGCGCGGCCGCGGTCTTCGCCGGGACGGCCGGCGCCACGACCGCGGACTCGTCGGCGCTTCCGTGCACGGCGAACCAGTTCAGCACCAAGCTCGTCTACGGCGGGGCAGGCGCTGGCCAGCGCAACGCCGCGCTGCAGTTCACCGCGAACGAGGGCGAACGGTGCGTGCTGTCCGGCCGGGCTGACGTCAACCTGGTCGGCGCGCACAACGTCCTGGTCAACAACGAAGCTCCGGCCGACGCGCCGCCGGTGCTGATCGCGAACGGTTCGTCGGCGTACGTGCCGCTGCACTGGACCGCGATCGGATCCGACGACGAGCAGCAGACGCCGAACGCGATGACCATGACCGCTCCGGCCGACTCCAACCCGCACGGGGACCCGATCGACCCGAACGTGACGGTTGACTGGACCTTCGGCGCGGTGGACGCCGGGGCCGACAGCCACACCATCGACGTCGGCGCGGTGACGGCGGGCCAAGCGCCTGCCGCGTAAGGGATTCCGGTCAGCCGGGCGGGGCTGCGCGGGTGAGCGAATCGAGCACCCGCAGCAGCACCGCCCTGGCGGCGTCGCCCTCGGCCGCGACTGTCCACAGTAGATCCGCGACCTCGTGGTACGGGTCGACGTCGCTCGCGATGTGCTCGCCCTCGGGGGTTTCGACCATCGCGACGTCGTCGACGACCCAGAAGTCCGAGGTGACCGGGTAGGGCACGACGACGTCCGCGGGGATGATGCCGAAGCGGATGTTGGGGGTGCCGAGCAGTGCGAGCAGCTTGTGCACCTGCCCGATCATCACCTCCCGCGGCGCGTTCGGATAGCGCAGCGCGGCCTCGGAGGTGAGCAGTTCGATGGTCCGGCCGGGTTCGTAGAGGATCTGCTGGCGCTGCATCCGCGCCCGGACCGCCTCGGTGATGTCCTGTCCGCCGCCGTGGATCCGGGCGTGGGCGAGCAGGGTATGCCGCGCGTACTCCGGGGTTTGCAGTAATCCGGAGACAATTCGGAGGTCTACTGCACGAATTCGTAGAGCTCTGGCCTCCCGGGCAATGGATTCCTCTTGTCTGGCCCGGTGTCCTTCGCGGACTTTGTCTTTCCAGCTGGCGTGTGCGTCGCGGACCTCGACCAGTTGCTCCCGCAACTGCGCGGCCAGTTCCGGCGGCCCGCCGACGGCGGCGACCCAAGCGTCGAGGTCGTCGTCGCCGACGGTCTGCCTGCCGTTTTCGATTTTGCTGACCTTGGGCGCGTTCCAGCCGATGGCCTTGGCGAAATCCTTTCCGGTCTCGTAGCCCGCGTCGACCCGGAGCCGGCGCAGGCGATCGCCAAGCTCTGCCCGGCGTTTCTCGAAACTGGTAGGCACTCGCCCTCGCTATCGCATGCGGAATTCCTCGAACCCGATGGCATCTTCCCACACCTGGGGTCGAGTTTCGAGAAATCCTGGGCGACTAGTGCGTCTGAATCGCCGGGCTGCCCTTGCCTCGCCTGCGCCGGTCGTCGCGCTCAGGCTTCCTGCGGGAAGAACTTGAGCAGGCCAACGGGGATTTCGACGGCCGTCTCGGTGTCCGGCATGCCGCGTTCGCGCAGTTGCCGCAGCGCCTGCTCGTCGGTGACCCGGTATCCCTGGACGACGTACGTGCCGCGGTTGGTGCGATAAGCGTTGGGGCAGTTGCCGCCCGCGCTGGTGGTGCCGAGGAACTCGAGGGCGAGTGCTGCTTCGGGCTGAGCGGGATGCGGGGTCATGCGGAGTCCTCCTGACGTGCTGACGGCGCCTGTACCGGACACGGGGTAGTCGAAATTTCCCCAATGGCTCATGTTGGCAGAGAATTTCGCGAAAGGATAGAGGTGTGGCGCGAAATGTTGAGGGCCGGTGATCTTCGTTCAGGCAAGTTCGGCGAGCGTCAGCGTGAGCGCGTCGACGAGGTGGGCGCGGGTGCCGGAGTAGACGTTGATCTGCAGCCCGCCCGCGCCGTCCGGGCTGACGAAACTGAGCACGCGCCCGCGTCCGGTGAGGTCGATCGCGGACAGCGGGGTGCTGTGCGTCCGGCTGCCGTCCTGCCCGCGGACGGCGACGTGCATCAGGTGCACCGCGTCGCGCCGGGCTCGCATCAGATGCCGCAATTCGTCCGCGCTGGCCGACGATTCGGCGAGCGGATCGGCGGAGGCACTGTCGTAGTAGTCCTTGGGCACCTTGAGCGGCCGCAGCTTCGCCGGATCGCAGCCAGGCAACAGATCGACCAGGCTGCCGCCGATGTCGCGCGGGGAAACAGGTTCGAGTTGCACGGACCGGTTGTCCGTCACGAGCCGCACCGCCTCCCGCCCGGCCGCCGCGACGAGAATCGCCCCGTTGTCCCCGCGCCGGGCGCCGAAATCGCTCCAGGAGTACACCTCGCGCCGGGCCTCGGCGAGAAGTTCGAGAGTGTCGCGCAACCGCGGACTGGGCGCACCGCTCGCCGCGAGCCCGAACCGGGCCAGCAACCCGTACGACTGGACCCGGAGCTTGTCCGCGAACTCGTCGGTCATGAACATCGGCGCGTGCTCGACCACGACGGGCGGGTCGCCGAGTTTCTCGTGCCCCCACACGGCGAGAAACGCCAACCGGGGCATCCGGACCGGTCTCTCGAGGATCGGCATCGCGCGTCCCCTTAGCCGCCGATGGTCGGTGGCGTCGGAGGCAGACCGGTGCGCGGATCTACGGCGCGGTCGCCGTCGTCGTCGGTGAGGGAGAAGGCCGAGTCGGATTCCAGGCCGTATTTGCGGTGGTGGTCTTGGGGGTCTTCGTCTTTGCGGCGGTTCGGGGTTGGGCCGCTCACGCCTGGGGCGCCTCGGGAACCGGGTGTGCCGCGGGTTGGGGTGGTTGTTGGGCGTGGTTCTTCGCCGGTGCCTTTTCCCGCGCCGGTGCCCGCACCAGCGCCTTTTCCTGTGCCCGTGCCCGGTCTTGGCGACGGGGCGCTCGTTCGGCTGCGGGGTTCGCCCGGGAGCTTGTTTTCCCTTTCAGCCCGCTTGCCTGCGCCCCGTCCACCGTCGTGGCCCACGGTTCCTTGCGCGGGAATCCCCGGCGTCCCCGTGCTGCTGCCACTCCCGGATCCGCCGGTGTAGGGCGCACCGCTGGGCGAACCCGTGGCCGTCGCCGGATCCGGCGACCATCCGGAGACCGTCGTGCGCTCGTCGGGTCCCGGTGCCCTGCCCGGTCCGGGTTTCGCGCTGGGGCCTTGCGGTACAGCAGCCCCGCTCACCGGCGGCGCAGCGGTCGGCGGATGCCCTGAGTTTCGCGGTTCCGGGAAATGCGGTGCCTCGTCAGGTCTTCGCCGCGCCTTCATCCGCGATCCGGCGGTGTTGCTCCGCCCGCCGAAATCGTCGAGCCGCCCGTAGTCGGTTTGCAGTTGCCGGCTCCCCGTACGGGCGTGCTGGACGTAAGCCTGATAGCGATCGACGTTCTGCTGGGCCATCGCGTTGTAATGGTTGATCTCCTTCTCCGCGTCGGTGTCCCACGGAGAAATCCGATCGAGGAAGGTCAACTGCGGCGGCTTGTCCGGCATCGGCTGCAGGGAGGTTTTCATCGCGTCGAACCCGTGCGCGACGTCGGACAAATTGGCGCTGTTGGTGGTGTAAATCGCCGCGGACACGGACGCGATCTCCGCCAGGGCGCGGATCCGAGTCCGCGCGGCATCCGCGGCCCGCCCGGTCCAGGCCGATTCGAGCCCGGTGCTCATGCGGGAGACGAGATCGCTGGCGTCGTGATGCTGGCTGCTGAGCTGCGCGGCCTGGCTGGCCCCGTCGTGCCACCCGGACGTTCCCGGCCCGCCGAGCACCTTCTGTGCCAGCTCAGGCGCGGGCACGGCTTCGGCGCCGGTGCTGCCGCAGAGCGCCGCGGAATAGAACTTGCCGAGATCGTCGACGCGCTCGCCGACCCCATGGCCGACGTCCTCGATCATCTCCAGGAAACCCATCACGAACCCGCCCGCCGCCGAAGATTGGCGATGACCATGTCGGCCGCCTGCCCCGCCACGGTGCAGGAGTCGGTGTTGCCTTTCTTGCTCTCGCCGAGGGTGATCGTCACGTCGACGGACAGGTCGTCCGCGGTGCCGACGCTGACCTGGCACAGGTCGTCTCCGAGATCGGCCCTGAACGCGACCGCGGGAAAACCTTGGACGGGAGGAAGCGGCCGCCAGAGTTTCGACTTCGGTTTGCTGTTGTGGTAGACGGCGCTGAGCCCCTGGCGATCCTCGGTGACGTAACCCGTGCTGACCGCGGAGCCGGAATCGATGTTGCTCCACCAGCAACTCGGTCCGAGCCCGGCGATATTCCTGAGCTTGCCTGCCGGCGCGACCGAGATGATGCGTTCCACCTGATCCGCGGTCAACGCGGTCTCGCACGGATTTCCGGAAAGGGCGCTCGCGGGCAGCGGATGCTCGACTTTGGGCGCACCGCTGTGCGGCAGTGCATTGGCTGCTGAGGTCGCGGGCGCCGGTGAAGCGGGGGGAGCGGGTGCTGGGCGGCCGCCACAGGCGGTGCCGAGGGCGACGATCACAGCTGCGACCAGAAGCGCGGGCGGGAGGCGGCGCATCATCCGGCAAGCCCTTCAGGCCGCGTGCCCGCGGTTTTGACGTCCTTGGCCGCGGCTTCGTCGGAACTTTCGGTGATTCCGAGTGCCTTCTCCAGCTTTCGCACCAGCTCGTCGGCGTAACGGTGCATCCGCTCGACGTTCGCGAGACCGGCTCCGAACGCGCCGGTTGATTGCCCGTCTCCGACCAGATTCGAGTTGTAAGAGTTGCTCGCGAACTCGTCGGCAGGGGGAGCGAGCCGGGTCAGGCTGTTCGCTATCTGCCGCATCTCGTTGAACTGTTCGCGGGCCTGTTTGGCCAGGTTGAGCATGCTCCGGGCGTCGTCGCGGCTCATGGTGAAGCCGGGGCCGGGCGGTGCGGCTCGGGTGTCGGCGATGGTGAAGGCGAAGTCCGGCAACCAGTTCTTACCTGCGTCAGCGGCAGGCTGGTCCATGTCCTCGCCCTCCCCAAGACACGGCGGACATTTCGCGCAACGGTCGGTTCGGTGCCTCGCGGCGCTATTCACCGTAGTCGACCGAGCACGACAAGTCGTGGGGGTCGAGTGCATTCGCAGGAAATCGGCAAGGGATTCGCGCAATTGGTCGAATGTGACTGCGACGAGGGAATGCAGCTGCGGAAATCTTTGTCCGGAAAAGCGGCGGTACGGCTTCCTGGGTGCAGGGCGGCTCACTCTACTCCTTCTTGGTTGGCCGCCCAACCCAAGTCCAATCCTGCCCGGCGCGCAATTTTTCGAATGGCCGCAGACAAAACCGCCGTTCCGGGTTAACCGGAACGGCGGTCTGGGTGCACTCGAATGTCAGACACCCATGGGGTGCCAGACGGTTTTCGCCTCCAGGTACCGCCGGAGGCGGGACAGGTCTGGTTCTGCCGTCCAGTCCGGTTCGGAGTCGGGGACGGACAGGACTCGTTTCACTGTCCCGGCGGCTTCCTGGGCCAGGGTGACGCGGTCTTCGGGGGTGGCGCCGGTCGGGTCGAGGGCGTTGACGTCTCCGTGCGAGGCCAGCCAGGGGCCCAGTTCCGCGGCGTGGCCGGTCAGGATGTTGGCGACGCCGCCGGGAACGTCGGAGGTGGCCAGTACCTCGGACAGGGTGATGGCGGGCAGGGGGCGGTCCGCGCTGGAGACCAGGACCGCCGTCGAGCCGGTGGCCAGGACGGGGGCCAGGACTGTCACCAGGCCCAGCAGGGAAGACTCTTGCGGGGCAAGGACGCCGACGACGCCGGTGGGCTCGGGTGTGGTGAAGGAGAAGTACGGGCCGGCGACGGGGTTGGCGGCGCCGAGGACCGAGGCGATCTTGTCGGTCCAGCCCGCGTACCACACCCAGCGGTCGATGGCGGCGTCCACAAGGGACTCAGCCTTCTTCGCGGGGATGCCCTCGCAGGCGGCTACCTCGGCGGCGAACTGGGCGCGGCGGCCCTCCATCACCTCGGCGACGCGGTAGAGCACCTGGCCTCGGTTGTAAGCAGTTGCCGACGACCAACCGGGGAACGCCTTGCGCGCGGCGGACACCGCGTCGCGCAGGTCTTTGCGTGACGCGTGGGCCGCGTTGGCCAGGAAAGCGCCTTTGGCGTCGGTAACGGGGTAGACCCGGCCCGATTCCGAGCGCGGGAATTTGCCGCCGAGATAGAGCTTGTAGGTTTTGGCGACGGAAATCCGGTCAGACATTGAGGTAGGCCTCCAAACCGGTGCGCCCGCCTTCGCGGCCGAAACCGGACTCCTGGTAGCCGCCGAAGGGAGCGGCCGGGTCGAAACGGTTGAACGTATTGGCCCACACAACGCCTGCCCGGAGCTGGTTCGCCATCCACAGAATGCGCGAACCCTTTTCGGTCCAGATGCCCGCGGACAAGCCGTACGGCGTGTTGTTCGCCTTCGCCACGGCCTCTTCCGGCGTGCGGAAGGTGAGGACCGACAGCACCGGGCCGAAGATCTCCTCGCGGGCGATCCGCATCGACTGGTGGACTTCGGAGAAAACCGTCGGCGCGAAGAAGAACCCGCGGTCCGGCACCGGGCACGGGCTGGTCCAGCGCTGCGCGCCTTCCGCGTCGCCGGATTCGACCAGGCCGCGGATTTTCGCCAGCTGCTCGGCGGAGTTGATCGCGCCGAGGTCAGTGTTCTTGTCCAGCGGGTCGCCCAGGCGCAGCGTCGACACCCGGTACCGGAGCTTCTCCAGCACCTCCTCGGCCACCGATTCCTGTACCAGCAGCCGCGAGCCCGCGCAGCAGACGTGGCCTTGGTTGAAGAAGATCCCGTTGACGATCCCCTCCACCGCCTGGTCCAGGGGAGCGTCGTCGAACACGACGTTCGCGGCCTTGCCGCCGAGTTCCAGGGTCAGCTTCTTGCGGGTGCCCGCGACGGTCCGCTGGATCAGCTTGCCGACCTCGGTGGAGCCGGTGAACGCGATCTTGTCGATGTCCGGATGCTCCACAATGGACGCTCCGATGTCGCCGGCTCCCGGCAGGATGTTCACCACGCCCGGCGGCAGCTCGGCCTGCTGGCAGATCTCGGCGAACACCAGCGCGGTCAGCGGAGTGGTCTCGGCGGGCTTCAGCACGACGGTGTTGCCGGTGGCCAGCGCCGGCGCGATCTTCCACGCCAGCATCAGCAGCGGGAAGTTCCACGGGATCACCTGGCCCGCGACGCCGAGCGGCTTCGGGTCCGGGCCGTAGCCCGCGTAGCCGAGCTTGTCCGCCCAGCCCGCGTGGTAGAAGAAATGCGCGGCCGCGGTGGGCACGTCGGAATCGCGCGACTCCTTGATCGGCTTCCCGTTGTCCAGCGTTTCCAGCACCGCCAGTTCGCGCGAGCGTTCCTGGATCAGCCGCGCGATGCGGAACAGGTACTTCGCCCGCTCGCTGCCCGGCATTTTCGACCAGACCGACGTGTACGCCTTGCGCGCGGCCTTCACCGCGGTGTCCACATCGGAAGCCGACGCGGTGCCGACCTCGGCGAGGATCTCCTCGGTAGCCGGGTTGACCGTCTTGAGCGGCTCGCCGGAACCGTCGACGAACTCGCCGTTGACGAACGGCTTGTACTGCTCCTTCAGATTGGCCAGTGCGCGCGATTCCGGCGCGGGCGCGTATTCGAAGATGCCCATGTCAGTCCACCGTCACGTAGTCGGGGCCGCTGTAGTGGCCGTCCACCTGGGTGCGCCGCTGCAGCAGCAGGTCGTTGAGCAGGCTCGACGCGCCGAACCGGAACAGCTCCGGCGTGAGCCACTGCTCGCCCGCTACCTCGTGCACGGCGACGAGGTACTTGATCGCGTCCTTCGTCGTCCGGATCCCGCCCGCGGGCTTGACGCCGCGCAGCTCGCCGGTGCGCTCGTGCCAGTCGTGCACTGCCTGCAGCATCACGTGCGTGACCGGCAGCGTCGCGGCGGGCGACACCTTGCCGGTGGACGTCTTGATGAAGTCCCCGCCCGCCAGCAGCGCGAGCCAGGACGCGCGGCGGACGTTGTCGTACGTCGCCAGCTCGCCCGTTTCGAGGATCACCTTGAGGTGCGCCGAGCCGCAGGCCGCTTTCACGGCGCGGATCTCGTCGAACACCTCCAGGTAGCGGCCCTCGAGGAACGCACCGCGGTCGATCACCATGTCGACCTCGTCCGCGCCCGCCTCGACCGCGAGCCGGGTGTCAGCCAGCTTCACCGCGCGGCTCGTGCGGCCCGCCGGGAAACCGGTGGCGACGCTCGCCACCCGCACCCCGCTGCCCGCGAGCGCTTCGACGGCCGTCTCCACCAGGTCCGGGTACACGCACACGGCCGCGACGCGCGGGCAGTCCTGTCGCTCGGGGTCCGGCCGCATCGCCTTGGCGGCGAGACCGCGGACTTTGCCGCGCGTGTCGGCTCCTTCGAGCGTGGTCAGGTCGACCATCGACACCGCGGTGTCAATCGCCCACCGCTTGGCTTCCTTCTTGATGCTCCGGGTCGCGAGCCCTGCCGCGCGCTGCTCGACGCCGACCTGGTCGACACCGGGCAGCCCGTGCAGGAACCGCCGCAGGCTCGCTTCGTCGCGAGTGACGTCCGTCAGCGGCGACGGGGTTTCCGGCGCCGCTGCCGGGCTGGTGGTAGCTGTCATACCGCTGAGTGTAGGTGCGCGACAGCAGGCGCCGGAGCGCTCACCGGAATCTGTGGACAGCTGGTCACAGCCTCGCGGTTGTCCACAGCGCCGCGGCGCGGGCGGCAGTTCTTGTCGGTGTCGTGTGCAGCCGGGTTCAGGACTCGATCTGCGGTGCGTTCAGATCCTTGGCCGGCTTGCGGTACACGACGACGCCGCCCCAGAAGCCGAGGCCGTTGATCGTCACCGTCGGGGCGGTCGGCGGCGCCGGCGGCGCGCCGGACTTGTCCTCCAGCATGAACGCGCCCATGAAGCCGATGCCGGTGACGTTCACGTTGATGTCGTCGGGGACGGTGATCTCGATCCCGCCCATGATCGCGACCGCGGTGATCGTGCACGATTTCTCGGCGAACCGAGCGCTGCGCAGGTCGATTTCGGCACCGCCCCAGAACGCGAAAGTCGTGTGCTGCTGCGGCAGGACCCAGCTGCCCTTGCGCACGGCCCCGGACATCACGCCGATCGACACGGCGGAACCGGGATGCCCGCCGACGCGGTTGTCCGGCAGCCCGAGCGCGCGCGAAGGGGCGGGCTGCAGCGACGCCGACGCGGTGGTGGCGACCGCGGCGCTGCCCGGCAGATCGGCGGTCACCGGTTTGAGGTCGGCGAACGTTTTCGCGGAGTAGACGCTGGAGAGCCGCTCTTCCAGCTCGTTGATCGTGATGCGGCCTTCGGACAGGGCCTGGTGCAGCACCTGCGCGACCTGCTCCCGATCGGCGTCCGACACGCGCATCTGGTCCGGGCCCGGCGTGGCTGGGTCTTCACTCACCTGGGGCAGCCTAGCCCTGTCAGGTCCGGCTCGGGTCCATCGAACGGTGGATAGGGGGATCATGGCGTGATGGATGCTGCGTTGATGGGGACTCTCGTGCTTCCGGACGGGGCTAGGTTGCGGGCGCGCGGGCTGGGGAAGCCGAAGCCGGACGGGCCGGAGCCGGAATTCGGGCTGTACCTGGGGTCGCCGCGGATGCGGGCCAAGTACGACGCCTCGCTGACCTGGGAGCACCGGTGGATTCGGTGGCCGGACTTCCTCCTGCCGCGGGACCGGGAGGGGGCTCGGCGGGAGATTCTGGGGTTGCATGCTCGGGCTGTTGCCGGGGAGGCGGTGGAGGTGGCTTGCCTTGGCGGAGTGGGGCGGACTGGGACTGTGCTGGCTTGTTTGGTGACGTTGGGCGGGATGGGGGCGGAGGAAGCCGTGTCTTGGGTTCGGGAGAACCATCACGCGCGGGCGGTGGAGACGCCTTGGCAGCGGCGGTGGGTTCGGTGGTTTGCTGAACAGGGTAGGGGCTTGCGAGAAACGTAGATATTCGGCTCATCCGAATCCGATTAAACCAAGTTGATGCTCGCTTTGCCCCTGATAGCGCTTCACGGATCTGTGCTCGAGAGCGGACCAGTCTTTTCGTGGCTTCTTCGAGACCAGCTGGAATCGCGAGTGACAGCGCATTCGCTGCTCAGGTCGCTGTCGGACAGTAGGACGATTGTCCTAGCCGGATTGCTCCGCTTTCGTCTGGTGCGCGACCTGATCATGTCGTAGCGTGCCGTATTGGGGTATTTCGGCCTAATGCCGGAGGGGGAAGGTTTCTATGCGTCGAAGACGCGTGCGCATCATGGTGTGCGCGGTGGTGCTATTGACAAGTGTTTTGTCGGCGGGTACGGCGGTGGGGGTCGAGCGGCCGGTGGCGTCCCCCCGTTCGGCGGGTCTGGCAGACGATCTGAAGTTGCTGGATCCCGCGGATTTGGTCTTGAAGATCGCCCAGACCCACCCGTACGAGATGGTGCGCACTTACGCTTGGGTCGCGTTGCTCGGCAAACCGCAGGATCAGTCCATCGCTGAGTTCCGCGCGCACGGCTATTACGAGGCGATGGAGCTCGCGAAGCAGAATGACGCGCAGAATATGGATTTCGCGAAGCGGATTCGAGACACCACGTCGCCCGAGTTCTCCCCTGAGGTCAATGCGGCGGCGGTGCGGGTGATAGCTGGCTCGCAGTCGGACCGGCAGCAGTTCGTTGATTCCGGATATGCCGCGGCGTTAGCTCGGGACAAGGCCGCGCGAGAAGAATCAGGCAAGCAGGAAGAGGCGCTGCGCGAAGCTGACCGCAAGTTCATCGAGGTGCTCGCCAAGAACGACCCTGGCAAGCAGGTCCGGCTGCGGGCACAGTGGGCGATCCGAGAGGGAGCAGGCAACGGCGCGCTGGTGGAGTTTTTCGCCTACGGCTGGGCCAGCGCGGCGAGGATCGATCTGGAGGGCTTCCTGCTCCGCGCGGCCGATAACGAGGCGAGGTGGCGGGCCAGCATCCGGCGGCTGTTCGTCGACGCGCAGGAAGCTGAACAGGCGGCGAACAAGGCTGCTGAGGAGTTCCGCGAGCAAGCCAGGCAAAACGCGGCGCGCGCGTGGCGGACAGCGGCCGATCAAGCGACTCCCGCACGTACCGAGTGGCAAGGTGCTGAGGACGCTGCCCGCACCCAGGCGGAGACCTGGCGGAGGGTCGCTGCGGCTGCGGAGGGCGCGGCAGGGCCGAACTGGGCAGCGATCCTCGCTCCGGCACACGACAACGAGCAACGGTGGGCGACGGAGCGGCAAGCCGCCGATAGCCAGGTCGCGAACTGGACTGCGCTGTGGGAGCTGGCGCAGGCTGGCGAGCAGCGAATGACGAAATAGCTGCTCGCTTGCAGGCACGCTGGCTCTCCTTCTTCGAACTATCCGGTTTTCTCGAATTCTTCGACGGGAGTACTCGTCATGTCTCGGTTACGAAGATCGGTCGTGGCATTTCTCGCGGTGTTGTTGCTGGCTGGGCTGGTTCGGTCCGTTCCGGCCGCGGCGGAGCGAGCCCCGGCATCGGGGCCGGCGCGGGCGGCTCCAGCCTCGGTGTGGCAGGGCTGGCAGTCGATAGGTGTTCCGGTCGATCCGTTCCTGAGGGACGTGGTCGCCGACTACGCCGAACTAGATGAAGACCATGAGGTGCGTGAGGCCGCACAAGCCGCGCTTGACGCATTCAGCACCGAAGCGCTCGAAGCGTTTATGGCGACGGGCATCGACCAAGCCAAGGCCCGCGCGAGCACCCGCAAAGCGGGGGTCGCCCGGCAGCACCGCGAGCAGATCGAGGCCATGGCTGGAACAGGCGGTGCGATCTTCAACGCCGAGGTAGTGCGCGTTCTCGCCGGAACCGACGGGGATCGCGCCGACTTCCTCGCGTTCGGAGCAGAAATCGCCCGGAAGCGAGACGAGCAGACTCAGCTGAACGCCGAAGCTCGGGCGAAGCAGTTGCGTGACCGGGTGAGGTTGCTGGTGGCGACCGGCGGTCTCGAACTGCGCAAGGCCGCGCAGGCCGCGCTGGATGCGGGGGACGCCGCGATCGCGGCATTCTTCGCAACGGGCGGTTACGAAGCCGCCGTCGACCGCGACGTGCAAGCTCGGGAAGCATTGCTGGAACAGCAGCGGCAGCAGCGCGAGGCGGCTGAGAAGCTTTCCGCGTTGGCGAAGCGAGCGAAACAAGCCTGGGATGCCCGCCGGAATCTGCTGATCGCGCATGGCAACGGCGTTAACGCGCTGCGGCGGGCGGCGAACGCGATGACCCTGGCCGCGAATGAGTCGCGCACAGCTGCGCAGATCCTGGCTGCCCATGAAGCGGGCGGGGCGCATCCGCCAGAGGCGTTCAACGAGGTCAAACGTGAAGTCGCACGCCAGGTCGATAACACCCGGCAGGCCGCGACGGACGCGGAGCAGGCCGCGGTCACTGCACAGGCGCAGGCGGACATCCTCGTCGGGATCGACTTACCCTATGGCGCGCAATGGGCACGGATGGCGCAAGGGATGCACCTGGCCGCGCAGGCCGCCGGCGGTGCGGCAGAGACGGCCCAGCACACAATCGAAGCTACGGCCTCGACGGATGCCGCACGGGACGCGCAGGAGAAAGCGCAACGGAGCGCGGAGCAGGCCGCGAAGTGGCGCCAACAAGCCGAACAGCACGCGGCGGCCGCCGCGCGAGTCGCCGAGTCTGCGCAGTCGGAAGCGAACGCAGCGAAGGACGCCGCGACGCGAGCACGTGACGCCAGGATCTCGGCAGAACAGACAGCTCGGCAGGCATGGGCCGAGGCCGCCAAAGCACGGGAACAACGAAACATTGCGCAGCAGGAGGCGGGCAAGGCCGCCGAGGCGAGGAAACGCGCCGAGCAGGAACGAGGCACCGCCGCTCAGCAAAGAGCTGAAGCGGAGAAGCAGGCCGCCGTGGCGAAGACTGCCCGCGGCAACGCCGAGCGGCAGGCCGACGTAGCCCACGATGCTCGCCTGCGCGCGGAAGGTCAGGAGGGTGACGCCAAGAAGGCGGCTGATTCGGCGGAGACGGAGGAACGCAAGGCCGCCGCGGCCCGTGATCGGAGTTTCGTCGCGGAGCAGGCACGGCAAGCCGCCGAGGCCAAGCAGCAGGCGTTGGACGCGGGCGCGGCAGCGGCACGGGGCAAGCCGTACGAGCCGCAGGCCAAGGCCGCGGCCGAACAAGCCCGTCAGGAAGCGGTAACCGCGACGAACGCGGCCACCCAGGCCCGTAACGAAGCCAATACCGCCACATACGCGGCCGTGCAGGCACGCACTCACGCTACTGAGGCGAGTCGGGCTGCTGCCAGAGCGCGTGCTGCTGCCAATGAGGCCTGGGCTGCGTATGCCCGAGCTGATGCCGCTGCTAGCAAGGCTGAAGTGCACGCTGCGAACGCCCATGCACTGGCGATGCGCACCGACCAAAAGGCGGCCGAGGCTACCTCGAACGAGGTGCAGGCCGCGGAGCACGCCAACGCAGCGGTGCAGTTGTCTCAGCAGGCGGCGGTGGAAGCGCAGCAGGCGTTGTTCGCAGCCGGCCGAACCAAGGCCGAGGCGGACGCGGCCGCGCAGGAGGCGGTGTCCGCGGCAACACAGGCTGAGGTCTCGATCCGTGCTGCAGCGGCGGCGAGGGCGTCTTCGAACGGGATAGCTCAGCCCGCGAACACGGCGATCACTATCGTGGCTCCGTTCACCGGTGAGGACCTTGGCGCCGACTTCGCGGCCGAGGTGGCCCGGCAGGCCGGGCTCGTCGGCGAAGAGCAGGCAAGGCAGGCCGAATCCCGCGCGACCGAGGCGAAAGAGGCCGTCCGGCTGGCGCAGGAGGCTGCGGACCGGGCCTCGGCCGAGGTCAAGCCTGCCTATGATGCGGCGGCTGCCTCCGCCCGGTCCGCCGCGGCGGCAGCCCATTCTGCCGCTGAAGCGCAACGAGCCGCCGCCGATGCCGCGGCTCAAGGGGTACTGGCGCGGGCAGCAGCGGCGAGCGCCAATGACGCGGACCGGCAGGCACAGGACGATGCCAGACTGGCCAGGGATGCGGCCAACGCCGCTTGGGCCGACGCTACTATCGCTGGCCGCGCGGCCGACGACGCCGCGAGAGAGGCCGCGGCTGCGGACCAGGCGGCTGGCCGGGCCGAAGCCGACGCGGACGCGGCAAGACGGGCTGCGGACCGGGCCGAAGCCGATGCCTCCGCTGCCCGGCAAGCCGCTGAAAATGCGCGTAAAGACGCCGAACGCGCCGCCGAGATGGCTCGTAACGCCGTCAGCCACGCCACCGAGGCGCAGCAGTCGGCGGACCGAGCCGAGGAGCAGCGCCGACGAGACGAGGAAGAACTTCGTCGACGGCAGGCTCAGCAGGTCGGTGACTGTCTCGCCGAGTTGACCACAGAGCAGGCAGACGACCTGGCCAGCTTCGACGAAGGCAGTGCCGCGCTAGTGGACCACCGGAAAATCCGGCAGGAATGTTCCGGCGGCGGCGATGTGCTGGCTTACCTCGCCGAGGTGGGTGCCGACGTATTGCTCGAAGTCATCGGTGTGAACGATGCCATCCGGTGTTTCGGCGACGGGAACATCGCATCGTGCCTGTGGACCGTCGTCAACGTGCTGTCCTTGGCGACGATCTTCACCAAGCTGGTCCCCATCGGAAAAGCGATCGTCTCCGCAGTCACCAATATCGGGAAGTACCTCGCCAAATCCGAGCGCATCCAGAAGATCGCGGCGAAGGTCGAGTCCATTATCCAGCGGGTCAACAAGATATGCCCGGTTCGTCCTCGCGTTCCGGCGATGGCCAGCGCTGGGGGAAGCGCTACCGCCTCCGGACCGCACGCGGTACCGAGTTGGTTATGTGATCCGCTCCCGAACCTGGGAACCTACGACGAACTGGTCAAGGAACTCGCGGTAGCCGAGCGGCTGGGCGTTACTCCGATCCGAGTGGGTACCGCTGAGTTCGATGCACTGGTCGAGACGGGGGAAGTGATGAAATGGGCAGTGATGCAGGACGGGACTCTCAGCGTGGTGCCGAAGAGCAAAAATGGCGAGGAAATCAAACACACGGTGATCAGCCGCGGGCACGACGTCGCGTCGGCCGGAGAGGCGCGGGTGACGGGGTCATCCCGTACCGGCTACGTCGGCGTGGAGATCAACCTGCAGAGCGGGCACTACATCCCGCCGCGTAGCGGCTCCTTGGGGCGGGCTTACCTGCGCATCGGGAAAGACGCGTTCGCCGAGTTCGGGGTGTTTTTCCGATGATTCCCCCTCGGCAGGAACTGCACGGGCTCGGCTTTCGTGACCTAGCCGCAAGGCTGGAAGCCGCTCGGATAACGGAGCGTCCTCAAGCTGAGCCCGCCGACCAGGATGCCTATTACTACGACTGGTACCTCGCTGTCAGGTGGTTCAAGGAGAAGTTCGTCGAGACCTGCCGCGAACTGACCGAAGCTGAATGGCCTCGTTATGCCAAGCTGGCGGACAACCTTCTCTGGGCGGCGAAAGAGTTCAGCGACTTGGATCGAACACAATTGGTTTATGATCGGTTCCATCTGTCCTCGGCATTGCTGAGGAGGGTGCCGCCGCGGTCCGATATCCCGTTGCTGAACCCGGCTCAACTGCTTAAGGGGTATCTGTCGGAGCTCTCGATATCTCCGGAAGAAGCGAAGGAAATGAAATCGAGGCGAGACCTTCTGAATAAGGTTGATGAGAGAAAATTATGGGAAACCAGGTGGCTGATGTCGCAAATAAAGTTCGTGGACCATCTTTTTTCGGAATCACCCGAGCTGGATGAGTATCGAAAGTGGAAAGATGTGTGGCCGGAACCGCCAATCTGAGATCGGGGAGACTGAGGGGTGCGGATGACTGCGAACGAGAACTCGGCTGGCGGGCGGAGGGCGCGAAGATGGGTGTCGATAGCCGTACTTCCAGCAGTGGTCGTGCTGCTGACGGCAGGGCTGGTTACGCCTTCAGTTGCGGCCGCTGAAGGTGCTCCAGCGGTGTTGGGGCCCGTCGCGAACGCGCGCGCGCTCGGCGGCGCGGATTCAGCGGAGAAGCTGAAGGTGCTCGGCGAGATGGGAATGCTGGGCGATGCCAGCAGACTGCTTCCCTTGAGCGACTGCAGTTTCGTGACCGAGGTGGGGCAACGAGCACTGGCTGTTGGGAAGAAAGCGGTTTCCGAAACCGCAAGACTGGCATGGGCGGACGGGGAAAGCGCATGCACGCGATGGATCCAAGAGTTGTTCTTTCACGCCCTGAGATCGGATCAAGAAAACGAATGGGGGACGCTCACGCTGAAGCAACACGCCGCGGAGGTGGTGGGGCTGAATGCCACCCCGCAGATGCTCGCGCTGGGCGTGAAGAACTTCGTCTTCGAGGTATACAACTGGGCGGTGTCGTCGGGGCAGTCCAGAGTCAAGGCGGCCGCGTTGACTGCCTACCGGGGCGCCAGTGCAGACCAGTTGACCTTCCTTGATGTCGGTGTTGTCGAGGCGCACAACCAAGACGTGCAGGACAAGATCGACCAGGACGATCAGAAAGACCAGGAACAGAAGGCGTTAGAAAAGTCTCGGGCCGCGAAACGGAACGCGCTGACGGTCGTTCGAGCCCAGCCTACTGACGAATTGGCCAACCTGCCCGATCAGCAGTTCATTTCGGAAATCGTCCGGAGGGCCGAACGGGACACCAACGTATACGCTACGGCTTTGACCGCGGTGCTCAGCGAGGACGCGGCTGTATGGAAGGAGTTCATCAACGCCGGGATCTACCGTGCACGGGATGCTGATCTGCGAAGGGATGCGCAGCAGCGCGCCGAAGCGGATCGTCGTCGAGTGCTGGAGATCAGGACTAAAGCCGCGCAGAGCCTGGTCCATCCGGCATTGGTCGCAGCCGCGGACAGTGCGCTGGCCGGCGGCCCCGCCGAGGTTGGCAACTTCTTGCTGTACGGGCAGTTCCAGTCTCTGTCTCAGTCCTTCGAGTCGGGCAAGCAAGGGAAACGCGGGCGTTATCTCAACGGCAACGGCTCCGGCGTTTGGCTCGGTCCGAACAAGCCGGGATCTGCGGGGAATGTGACGTGGACCATCCGGCCAGGCCTGGCCAATCCTGACTGTCACTCCTTCGAGATGTCCGGGAGCCTGAATTTCTTCCTGGTCCCTGACGGGGGTTCGCTGAGCCCGAACGGCAACCCGTTGTCCTCGTCGGTGTCCGTTTCGCCAAGCGACGACAGCGATGCTTTCCGAAGGAAGGCGACCTGGTGCGTCGAGAAGCGTTCGGCGGATACCCTGGCCTTCAAGTCAGCGGCTTACCCCAATTATTATCTTCGCCAGCAGCAGGATTCGTCGGTCGGTCTCGGCCGGAGCGGGCCGAGGTGTGAAGCCACTGAACCGTCGAGGCCAGGTCAGATCCCGCCGGAGATCTGCCTGCCTATGTGGAATCCTGACAATTTCGCGGCGGAGACCGCTTGGCGCATCGCAGTGCCGAATCCGCCGGATACGTCCTCGGAGATCACTCAGCGGTGGCTGAACGACGACGCACTCCGGGCTCGGGCAGGCGAGCCGGTGGATGCCGAGCAAGCCGATGGGTCGGTGCGATGGCGCGACTACCAGCACGCCCGCCTCTACTGGCGACAGGACACCGGTGTGCATGAGGTGCGCGAGAATATCCTGGATGCGTACCTGAAGCGTTTCGGCGGCCACCAGTTCGCGAACTTCGGGCCGCCGGTTACTGACCAAAGCGTCACGCCGGATGGAATTGGCCGGTACAACCATTTCGTCAACGGTGGATCGATCTACTGGACCCAGGCAACCGGTGCGTACGGAGTCTGGGGCGCGATTCGGACAAAATGGGCGGAAATGGGCTGGGAACGCTCGTTCCTGGGCTATCCGACCAGTGACGAGTACGCGATCCCGGAGGGCAGGCGGAGCACCTTCCAGGGTGGTTGGATCGACTGGATCGCGGCCACCGGCAAGATCATGGTCTGCGCGGGATCGCCTGGGCAGTCAGCGTCCTGCCGACCGCCTGCCTGATACTTGTTCGGCGGGCTCTACGGGCACTCGTCGAGCCCGCCGAACCTCGTTCTCTGTCAGGTTCAAACCCCGGCCGCGTCGACGCGGCCGGCAGACGGCTGGAGGGAAGGGCAGGGCGCGTCGGCGAGACAGCAAAGGGCTACTCGCTTGGGCGGGGGCCAGCGGGACGAACTGGAGGAGAGGTTCGGTTCATGGTGGTCGACGGTCTGCTGACGGTTCACCTCGGGAAGGTCGAGCGCTCGGTCAGCCGCAGTCGTTGCCGGCCGATCTCGCCGAGCCTGTCCTTGCTCCGTTCGTGTGGCGAGTGTGGCGATGCCGCGGCGACCCGCCGGAAGTAATCGGGCCCACGAACGCGCGGGGAAAGAGTGGCGTCCTCGAACTGGGCAGCTAAGTTGTGCGGCATGGATGTGCATGTAGTCGATCACCCGCTGGCCAAGGCTCGTCTCTCGACCATGCGGGACGCTCGGACGGACAGTGCCGCGTTCCGGGCCGCGCTGCATGAGTTGACTGTCATGCTCGTTTATGAAGCCACGCGGGACGCGCCGGTGCGGACCGAGCGCATCCATACTCCGGTCGCGCGCACTGACGCGTATCGGCTGGCCAGTCCGCCGTTGCTGGTGCCTGTGTTGCGGGCTGGGCTTGGGATGGCTGACCAGGCGCACAAGCTGATCCCGGACGCGCAGATGGGGTTCGTCGGTCTCGCTCGCGACGAGGAGACGCTCAAGCCGACCCCGTACCTCGAGTCGTTGCCCGAGTCGCTCGCGGACCGGCCTGTGCTGGTGCTGGATCCGATGCTCGCCACCGGCGGTTCGATGGAGTACACGATCCGCCTGCTGACCGACCGTGGCGCTACTGACGTCACCGCCATCTGCGCGCTCGCCGCGCCGGAGGGGCTGGCTCATCTGGAGCAGACGGGGCTGCCGGTCCGGGTGGTCACGTCGAGCATCGACGAGCGGCTCAACGACTCCGGGTTCATCGTGCCGGGGCTCGGCGACGCGGGGGATCGGCAGTACGGGGCTAGGTAAGCCAGCCGGAAGCGTTGGCGTGCAAGGCTTTCTCGTACGCGTCGGAAACGCTGAAGCCGTCGGGCAGGCGGCCGGACAGTTCCAGTGACACCAGGCCGTGCACGAAGCCCCACAGGCTGACGGTGATCAGTTCCGGCGCGACGTCCTGGAACTGGCCGGACGACACTGCGGCGCGGACTACGCCCATCAGCGGGGCGAGGGTGGCTTGGGCGACCTCGTCGGCCTCGGCGTTCGGTTCGAAGCCGGGGACGGAGCGGCTGAACATGATCGCGTACAGGTGCGGGTCGGCGAGGGCGCTTTCGCGGTACGCGATGCCCAGGCGCACGAGGTCGGGCACCGCGTCGCCGGACAGGGGGACCGTCGCCAGGCGGGCGCCGAAGCGGCGGAAGCCTTCCACGTACAGTGCGTTCACCAGGTCCGGTTTGCTGCCGAACAGCGAGTACACCGCGGTGGTCGACGTGCCGGAGTCGGCGGCCAGTTTGCGCAGCGACAGGGCCTTGGGGCCGTCCGCGGAGATCAGTTCGCCTGCCCGGTCCAGGAGCTTCAGCCGGAGGGTTTCGTCGTGGGTACGGGGGCGAGGCATGTACCCAGCGTAACGCAACAACGTTATAAAACGCGAGCGTAACCGCCGGTTTAAGATTTGACCTGGAGCGCACTCCAGGTCGTACTGTCGAGCGCATGAGCTACTCGATAGCGGAAGCCGCACGACGTAGCGGCCTGTCGATCGACACCCTCCGGTACTACGAACGGATCAAGCTTCTCGAACCGCCCGCCCGCGATTCGGCGGGGCGGCGCGCCTACTCCGACGAGGACCTGAACTGGCTCGGCTTCCTCACGAAGCTGCGGCTCACCGGGATGCCGATCAAGAGCATGCGCGAGTACGCCTCGCTGCGCAGGCACGGGGTGGCCAGCGCGGGGCGCCGCAAGGCGATCCTCGTGGAGCAGCGGCAGTCGGTCGCCGACCGGATCGCCGAGTTGCAGGGGTGCCTGGACATTCTGGACTACAAGATCGCCAACTACGAGCAGATCGAGCGCAAGGCCTTCGGCGTCGCGCCCGAGATGGAGGGAATTTCCGCGTGATCGGTACGAGGAAGCTCGGCGCACTGGAGGTCGGGGCACAGGGGCTCGGCTGCATGGGGATGAGCTCGGCCTACGGCGTGCGCGACAACGACGGCGAGTCCGTCGCCACCGTGCACCGGGCGCTGGAACTGGGGGTGACCCTGCTCGACACGGCCAACGTGTACGGCGCGGGGGAGAACGAGAAGCTCGTCGGCAAGGCGATCGCCGACCGTCGCGACCAGGTGGTTCTCGCGACGAAGTTCGGCATCGTGCACACCGACGAGGGCATGACCGCGCGCGGGGACGCCGCGTACGTGAAGCAGTGCTGCGACGAATCGCTCCAGCGGCTCGGGGTCGACCACATCGACCTCTACTATCAGCACCGCGTCGACCCGAACGTCCCGATCGAGGAGACCTGGGGCGCGCTCGCCGAGCTGGTCGAGGCCGGGAAGATCCGCTTCGCCGGGATCTCCGAGGCAGGCGCGGAGACCATCCGGCGGGCGCACGCGGTGCATCCGGTGACCGCGCTGCAGAGCGAATGGTCGCTGTGGACGCGCGGCATCGAGGACGAAATTCTCGGCACCTGCCGGGAGCTGGGGATCGGAATCGTGCCGTTCTCGCCGCTGGGTCGCGGATTCCTGACTGGCGCGGTCACCTCGGTGCAGGAGCTGCCCGAGGGCGACATGCGGCGCGGCCTGCCGCGGTTCGCCGAGGACAACTTCGCGCGCAACATGGCGATTGTCGAGGCGCTGCGCGCGCTGGCCGCGGACAAGGGCGTCACCGCGGGGCAGCTGGCGCTCGCCTGGGTGCAGGCCAAGGGGGCTGACGTTGTGCCGATCCCGGGCACGAAGCGGCGGAAGTACCTGGAAGAGAACGTGGGCGCGGCCGAGCTGGAATTGTCCGAAGAGGACATCGCGGCGATCGAGAAGGCCGCTCCGGCCGAGGCGGTCGCGGGCGAGCGGTACCCGGAGGCGCTCGCGCGCGTCACCGGCAAGTAGCGGCTGAAGCCGGCGCCCCGCGAGCGACGCGGGGCGCCGGTGTCCCGAAGACCGGGTACGTTCTGAGGGATTTCTGAGATCTTCCGACCACTCTGATCGCCGTCAGATCAAGGCGACGCGGGAGGTCGGTGTCATGGCGGACGTGCTGGACTACCTGGTGGTCGGAGCCGGGCCGGCGGGATTGCAGCTCGGGCGGCAGCTGGGCGGGGCCGGGCGCAGCTACCTGGTCCTGGAGCGCGGGTCCGTGCCCGCCGCGTTCTTCACGCGATTTCCCCGGCACCGCACGCTCATCTCGGTCAACAAGAAGTACACCGGATGGACCGACCCCGAGCTGAACCTCCGGGTCGACTGGAACTCGCTGCTCGACGACGGGCCCGATCCGCTCGTCTTCACCGACTACAGCGCCGAGATGTTCCCGCCCGCGGAAGCGTTCCTCCGCTACACCGCTGATTACGCGGCGAAACACGAAATCAAGATCCGCTACGACACCGAGGTCACGCGGATTTCCCGCGCGGACGAAGTCTTCACGGTCACCGCCGCGGACGGGGAAACGTTCAGCGCGCGGCGGCTGATCATGGCGACCGGCGTGACCAAACCGTATGTCCCGGACGTGCCGGGCATGGAACTGGTCGACCAGTACGCCGATTACGACACCGAGCCGGAGCAGTTCATCAACCAGCGCGTTCTCGTGCTGGGCAAGGGAAACTCCGCGTTCGAGACCGCTGACAGCATCAATGCGTACGCTGCGGTGCTGCACGTCGCGGGTCCGCGGCCGGTCAAGCTCGCCTGGCGGACGCACTTCGTCGGACATCTCCGCGCGTACAACGCCGGCGTGCTCGATATGTACCAGCTGAAACTGCAGCACGCGATTCTCGACGGCGACGTCCGCGAGATCACCAAGGACGACGACGGCTACCACGTCAAATTCGCCTTCGCCCGTGCCGACGAACTGGTCAAGGAGATCCGTTACGACCGGGTCATCGCGGCGACCGGATTCCGGTTCGACGCCTCGATGTTCGACGAGGACTGCCGTCCGGAGATGACCATCGACGACCGGTTCCCAGCGCAGACCTCGTCGTGGGAATCGGTAAACGTGCCAGGGCTTTACTTCGCCGGGACGATCACTCAGGTCCGCGATTTCAAGAAGGCCACCAGTGCGTTCATCCACGGCTATCGCTACGGCGTCCGAGCGCTTTCCAAGGTGCTCGACGAGCGTTACCACGACATCGAGTGGCCGAGCACGGCCGTGGCAGGCAAGACCAGCGAACTGGTCGACGCGGTCATCCGCCGGATCAACCGTACTTCCGCGCTGTACCAGCAGTTCGGCTTCCTGGCCGACGTCCTCGTGGTCGACGGCGACCAGGCCCGCTACTACGAGGAAGTCCCGGTCGACCGGTTCAAGGACACCCCGCTGGGCGACAGCGCCAACGCGTTCGTGATCACCCTCGACTACGGGCCGGACCACGACAAGATCGACCCGTTCGATTTCACCGTCACCCGCGCGAGCCAGGACGTCGCGAACGATTCCGGTGAAGGGCATTACCTGCATCCGATCGTCCGGCATTACCAGGGCGGCGAATTGGTCGCGACCCATCACGTCACCGAGAACCTCGAAAACGAGTGGAACCGCCCGGTGCACGTGGACGCGTTGACCGCCTTCTTCACGAAGCAGCTCTGACATGCGCACGATCGCGGAGCTGGAAGCCATCGCGCGGGAGCGGATGGAACCAGCGCACTACGACTATTACGCTGGCGGGTCAGGCGACGAAGCCACTCTGCGGGCCAACGAAGAAGAATTCCGCCGCCGGGTGCTCGTGCCGCGAGTACTGCGCGGAGTAGGCAAACGCGACCTGGCGGTGGAAATCGCCGGATCACCGTTGTCGATGCCGGTTTTGGTGTGTCCGACGGCCTTCCATCGGCTCGCGCATTCGGACGGAGAACTCGCGACCGCGCAAGCCACCGCGGAGGCAGGCACGGTTTTCGTGTGCAGCATGGCCTCGACGACGGCGGTCGAGGACGTCGCCAAGGTCGCGGACGTGCTGTGGTTCCAGCTGTATGTGCAGTCGGATCGGGAGTTCACCGAATCGGTGATCAGCCGGGCGGAGAACGCGGGTGCGCGGGCATTGGTGGTCACGGCCGATTCCGCGGTGCGCGGACGACGGGAACGCGAGCACCGGCACGCGTTCCACGATCTCCCTCCGGGGCTGGCCGCCGAGAACATGCGCGACAGCACCGGCCGCGTGCGCGACATCGAGATGCCCGCCGGCCTGACCTGGGACGACCTCATCTGGTTGCGTAACACCACGAAAATGCCGGTGCTGCTCAAAGGCGTGGTGCATCCCGAAGATGCCCGACGCGCGGTGGAGGCCGGAATCGACGGGATCTTCGTGTCCAACCACGGTGGTCGGCAACTCGACGGCGCGATTTCGAGCTTGGCCGCACTGCCCGCCATCGTGTCCGTTGTGGACGGTCAAGTGCCGCTGATTCTCGACGGTGGCGTGCGAAGCGGCGCGGACGTGGTCAAGGCACTCGCCCTCGGCGCGGACGCGGTCGGCGTCGGCAGGCCGGTGCTGTGGGGGCTCGCCGCGGCGGGGCAGGAAGGTGTCGCCGAAGTGCTGGAACGGCTGCGCGAGGAAACGGACACCGCACTCGGGCTGTGCGGGGCGCGGACCCCCGGCGAGCTGACCGCGGACCTGGTCCGATGAAACGGCTTGTGCTCGCCGGAGCGGCCGGGCTGATCGCGACCGCGCCGAAGTGGCTGCCCAGCCGGGTCGTCGCGCTGCGGAACCGGATTTTCGCGCTGGTCAACGGGGACGAGGGCTACCAGGTGCCGGTCGAGGACTTCCGCCGGGTGTACGCCGATCCGGCCGCCGACGGGCGCAGCGAGGGCGCCGCGCTGTCCGACCTGTTCTGGTACTGGCTCGCGCCCGGACCCCAGGTGCACCAGGAACATCTGGAACCGGGCCCGCGCTACGACGAGGTCGCCAAAACCACCCGGAACATCCTGGTCAAGTCGAAGGCCGAATCGCAGGCGCTGACCGAACGGGTCGCCGCGCGCGTGCTCGACCGGATCGAAACCGGGCCGGGACGGCTGATCCGCCTGCGCGACGAGATGATGCCGGTCTGGGCCGAGCTGTACTACGAGCTGGTATTCGGGGAGTCGTGTCCGCCGGAAGCACGGGACCTGATCGTCGGGCACGCAGACGACGTCGTTTCCGCGCTGAAGTGCGTGCGCCCGCGCAACATGCGCCGTCGCGCCCGGCTCACCGCTTACCTGCGCCGCCGCCTTGACGACGTACCGCATCCGCTGCCGTCCCAGCTCACCCGTGAGGAGCAGGTGTTCTATCTGCAAGGGACGTTCTTCAACACCGCGGTCGTGCAGATGTCCGAGGCGATGGCGCACCTGCTGATGGTGCTCGCCGAACATCCGCGAGTGCAGCGGCGGCTCGCGGAAAACCCGGACGACGACGAGTACTTCGACCGCGTGCTGGACGAATGCCTGCGTACCTACCCGCTGTTCGGCATCGCGCACCGCATCACCACCGGCGAAATCGAACTGGCCGACCGGACGATCGAAGCGGGCACCGTACTGCTGTTCAGCTACCCGGAATTCCACCACGCCGGAGTGGACCGCGCGGACGAGTTCGATCCGGAGCGCTGGGCCGGATGCCCCGCGCACGAGCAGAGAAATTTCTTGCCGTTCGGCGTCGCACAGAACCGGCCGTGCCCCGCGCGCGGCCTCGCCCCGGTGACCATGCGGGTGGTCGCCAGGGAATTCCTGCGCCGGTTCACCCTCGCCACGAGCGCCGCGCACACCCGGTCGATTCCCAATCGCGGACCGGTTTTCGTCACGCCGCGCGGAGCACGGAGCAATCCGCGGACCGCGCTGGCCTATTTGGCGGTGCGCGATCGCTGGGAAGACGTGTGGCGCAGCCTCGCGCAGTTGGTGTTCGGCACCTACATGGTGCTCGACGCGCGCCGGCTCCGGTTGTGCACCAAACACTTCCAAGGAGGAGCCCGATGAGTGCCGTAGAAGCCGCACCCGCGTTCTTCCTGGCGGCCGTGGTGATCCTGGCGGCCTGCCGGGCGGTGAACGCGCTCGCCGTGCGGCTCGGGCAGCCGCCGGTGGTCGGCGAGATGGTCACCGGCGTGCTGCTGGGCCCGTCGCTGCTCGGGCTCGTGGCGCCGGGTGTCCAGGAATGGCTGTTCCCGGACTCGGTGCGGACCCTGCTGTACCTCGGCGGCCAGATCGGGCTGGTCGTCTACATGTTCGGGGCGGGCTGCGAATTCCGGCTGAGCGCGCTGAAGGAAGGGCGGAAAACGGTCGCGGCGGTCTCCGCCGCGGGCACAGTCGTGCCGCTCGCGCTCGGCGTGGGGGTGAGCGTGCTCGGCGCGAACTGGGCCGGAATCTTGAAACCCGGGGTGTCGCCGGTGGTTTCGGCGGCGTTCGTCGCGGTGGCGCTCGCCATCACGGCGTTCCCGATGATGGCCCGGATCATCACCGAACGCGGCCTGGGCAACACGAGGTTCGGTTCCCTCGCACTGGCGTGCGGTGCCCTCGACGACGTCCTCGCCTGGATCCTGCTGGCCTTGGTGCTCGGCATGCACGCCGGTACCGCCGGTCCGATCGCGACGGCCATCGGCGGCGGAGTGCTGTTCGTGTTGCTGGTGTGGCTGGTGGTCCGCCGGATCGTCGCGAAGGTGATGGCCAACCCGCGCGTCTCGGTGGATCAGCGGATGCTCGTGACCGCCATGTTCCTGTTCGGTGCCGCGTGGTTCACCGACGTCATCGGGCTGTACGCGGTGTTCGGCGCGTTCGTGCTCGGGCTGGTGTTCCCGCGTGGCGAGGCGGCCGACACGGTGCTCGCGCGGATCATGCCGGTCGGCCGGGTCGTGTTCCTGCCGCTGTTCTTCACCTACTCCGGCCTCAACACGCGATTCGCGCTGCTCGCCGACCCGAAGCTGCTGCTGTTCGCGCTGGTCTGCATCGCGGTCGCAGTGGTCGGCAAACTCGGTGCCTCGTGGGGCGCGGCACGGATGACCGGCGAACCGCAACCGGTCGCGCTGCGGATCGGCGTGCTGGTGAACGCGCGCGGACTGATGCAATTGGTGGCGTTGAACGTTGGGCTGTCCGCCGGAATCGTTTCGCCCGCGTTGTTCACCGTGCTGGTGCTCGTCGCGCTCGTCACCACGATCATGACCTCGCCAGTGCTCGGCTGGCTGGACAAACGCGACGCCCGCCGGTACGCGGACGGGGAAATGCCCGAATTTCTCCTGAGTGGACGAAGCTGAGCGATTGCCTACGAAAGTCGAGGGTCGGATGGCCGGATCACTGCGAGTATGGACCTGTGCACGATGAGGCAGAGACCCCGGCGGCTTCCCGGGTGCTCCTGGTCGAGGACGATCGCGACCTCGCCGGGATGCTCGTCGAATTGCTCGCCGGAGAAGGCTACGAGACCGAAGTGGCCCACGACGGACAGCGCGGCCTACACCTCGGGCTCACCGGAAGGCACGCGGTGGTGATTCTCGACCGGCGGCTGCCGGTGGTCGACGGCCTTTCGGTGCTGGCCCAGCTGCGCCGCCGGGCGGTGCCCGCGCGGGTGCTGGTGCTGTCCGCGCTGGGCGAGCTGGCCGACCGGGTGCACGGCCTCGACACCGGGGCCGACGACTACCTGGTGAAACCGTTCGAGACCGACGAACTGCTCGCGAGGGTGCGCGCGTTGTGCCGCCGCGACGCGGAGCACGCCGAATCCCTCCCGCTCGGCGCGGCGGCGCTCGACCTCCAGCGGCACGAGGTCGTGCTGCCGCGAGGGGAGCGGGTGACGCTGTCCGGACGCGAGTTCGAGCTGCTGCGCACGCTCGCCCAGCGGCCCAAAGCCATCCATCCGCGTGCGTCGCTGCGCGCGGGAGTGTTCGCCGAGTCCGCTGCTGAGTCCATTGTGGACACCTATGTGTACTACCTGCGGCGCAAGCTGGGCCGCGGCGTAGTGAAGACGGTGCACGGCCTCGGCTACCAGATCGGGGCGGTGTGACCACCGTCGTCGCCCCGGAGGCGCGTGCGCTGCGGCGCGCGCGGCGGACCATCGCGGGCCAGATCGCCGTGGTGATCACGATGGTCGTGCTCGCCGCGGGCGTGATCGCGTACTGGGTGCTGCTGCGCGGACAGGCAGCGGAAACCGAACGGCAGCTGGAATTCGCGCTGGGACACGGGCTTTCCGCGACCCCGCCCGGATGCACCTACCTGGTGACGCCGCAGGGGCACGCGCCTGCCGGGCGGCTCCCGTTCACGCTCCCGCCGATGCCCCCGGTGCCGAACGACGGCGACGTGGTGACCGAAGAACGCGTGCTCGACGGCGCGACGTACACCATCCGCACGGTCAACCGCGGTGGCGAAGTCTGGCAGGCGTACTTCAACGAGCATTATCTGATCTCGGACCGGGAACAGCTGCTGCTAGGGCTCGGGGCGGCCGAGCTGGTGGTGCTGATCGCGTCGGTGCTCAGCGGGTACCTGCTGGCCGGGCGGGCGATCCGGCCGTTGGGCGAGGCGCTGCGCCGGCAGCGGACGTTCGTCGCCGACGCGTCCCACGAGCTGCGGGCGCCGTTGACCCGGTTGCACACCCGCACGCAGCTCCTGGCCCGGCGCGGCGGCGCGGGACCGGCCGAGCTGGAAACCCTGGTGTCGGGAACCCGGGAATTGGGCGCGGTGGTCGACGATTTGCTGTTGTCCGCGCAGGCCTGTTCCGAGCGGCCGCAGCTGGAGCCGGTGCAGCTCGCGGTGCTGGCGGAACAGGCCGTGGCGGCGGAATCGGTCCGCGCGAACGACCGGCAGGTGGACCTCCGGCTGAGCCGTTCGCCCGGGCTGGAGGACGTGGTGCCGGGGGTGCCGACCGCGTTGCGGCGCGTGCTGTCCGCCTTGCTGGACAACGCGATCGGGCACACCCCGCCGGGCGGGTCGATCGAGGTGATTCTCGCCAACCCGGACGCGCGGCACGTCGAACTGCGCGTGTGCGACACCGGGACGGGCTTCCCGCAGCACGAGGCGGAACGGCTTTTCGAGCGGTTCGCTCACGGGGCACACGGCGAGGGTCGGCGGTTCGGGCTGGGGCTGGCGTTGGTGCAGGAGGTCGTCGCGGGACACGGCGGGACGATCGCCGCGTTCGGAAAACCCGGGGTCGGCGCGACGTTCACGTTGCGCTTTCAACGGGCTTGAGCTTGCGGGCCTGGAACTTCTTGTACAGGAAGAAATAGAGCTTGATGTACTGGCCGACCAGTACGGCGTTGATGATCGTGCCCTCGCGGATGAAATGCGGTCCGCCCAGGAAGAGCAGTCCGATGCCCGCCGAGACGGCGAGCAGTGTGCAGTCGAAGACAGTCTTGATGTTTCCCCATTTGCGGCCGGTCTTCTTCTGCAGCGTGTTGACGAACAGGTCGATCGGCATCAGCACCAGATTGGCGCGGATCATCAGGAAGAGCCCGAACGCCAGCATCGCGTCGGCGAGGAACAGCAACGCGAGGTTAGCCGCGTACGGTGCCAGGGAGATCCATTTCGCCGCCATCAGGTTGAAGTCGAGCAGCGCGGCCAGGATCAGCGCCGGGACGAGCGAGAATAGGTTTTGGAGCTTGAATGCTCTTGGCAGCACCAAGAAAGTCAGGATGAGCATGAGCACTTCGAGCAGGAGATTGAACGTGCCCTGGCTGAGCGGCGGGAGCACGAGCGTCATCGTGCGGGTCAGGCTGCTTTGCGGGGAGATGCCGATCCCGGCCCGGATGGCCAGGCCGAGACCGAGCGTCAGCAGGTAGATGCCTGCGATGTAGGTGATCCAGCGCCGGACCACGTTTCCGTTGTCGATTACTCCCGCGTCTTTGTCGTAAGGCACGACCGCGACCTCCTCGTTGAGGGTTACTTCATGAATCCGAAACGGTCGAGCGAGATGAACAGGGTCAGGAGTTTGTTGACGACGGGCTCGCCTTCGTTGCGGTTGCCCAGTTTTTCGAGCGCGGTGTCGACCGAGCGGGTCGCGTCGACGAGCTCGGCGAGGTTCATGTCGGCCATCACGCCGTAGAATTCCAGCGGCAGGCACGCTGTCGTCTCGCCGTCCTCGGTCACGAGGCAGCCGCCGACCAGCGTGTCCAACTGCTTGAGGTTGGCGCACATCTCCGCGCTCTCCCTGCCGACGCTCACGAAGTACGCCGACGGGGCGGGCCAGAACGTCGACACCGCACCGCGGTCGATCGACACGCCCTTGAACAACCCGGTGACGATGTGCCGCTCTCCGTCGGCATAGCGTTGAACGACCGAAATGCGGTTGAGCCGCTCGCCTTCGTGCTCGGGCACGACCGCGCCGTCGCGGAACGGTACCCAGATCTCCTGGGCGAACTTGAGATGCCCGCGGCCGTAGACGTCGAAGAGCAGCACCTTCGCCTGATCGCCTTCTGCGGAGACCTCGATCGGCGTCAGGTCGAGCTGCTCGGGCACCAGATCGGCGAGTCCCGGCTTCGGTTTCCTGGCCAGGCTTGAGTAATCGATGCCGACGCGGTTGAGCAGTTTGCGGTCGCGAGCCACCAGTTCGCCGCCCTTGAACACATACCGCGGGTTGATTTTCGCGAGACTGTCCGTGAGGACGATGTCCGCGAAGCGACCCGGGCTGAGCGAACCGAGATCCCGGTCCTTGCGGAACGAACGGGCGGCGTACAGGGTGCCCATTTTGATCGCCTTGATCGGTGGCATGCCCATTTCGATCGCGAGCGAGATCACCCAGTCGATATGGCCCTGCCGCAGGACGCGGTCCACCGAGATGTTGTCGGCGCAGAGCTGGAAGTTCTCCGCGGGCCAGCGCCGTTTCACGATGGCGCGCAACATGGTCCGGATGACCTCGGGACTTCCGACACCGAACTTGATCTGCGTGTTCAGGCCGTAGCGGACGCTCTTTTCGATGTCGTCTTCGTTCCAGACGTCGTGGTTGTTGTCGACGCCGATCGCGGGCATGTAGTTCAGCAGCATGTCCGACAGCGCCGTGACCCCCCAATGGCAGTTCACGAATCCGGAATTCGCGCGGCCCAGCGCGGATTTGCGGAAGTCGTCGGCGTCCCCGGTCATGTAGGACAGGTGCGCCAGCTCGCCCAGCCCGATCACCGGGTCCATCTTCAGCATGGCCTCGGTGACGTCCGTCGAGGTCTTCTTCCCCGGCGCGAAAGCGTAAAGCCGGTACGGCAGCTTTTCGTGGTCGGCGAACAAGGTCTGGACGGCTTCCACCGCCTCGTTCCCGGCCGCGCTGGCGAAGTCCAGGGTTTCCCCGAAGACCGTCGTCGTTCCACTCGGGACGATCGCCTCCCCGAACGCCGCCGGATGCGCGAGCTGCGACTCGAAATGCAGATGCGCGTCGATCAACCCGGGGATCGCGTAAAGCCCCTCGCCGTCGAAAACCTCGCGCACCCGCACGATCGACTCGTCGGGGTTCAGTGCGATGATCCGCTGCCGGTAAACGAGAAGCGAGCCGGGACAGACACTTTCCGTGTGCACGTCGACGATGTGGAGATTGCGCAGCAGCAGGTCCGCTTCCCGCTCGCCGGCGAGAATGTCGAAGATCGTGCGTACGTGATCTTCTTGCGCGGCAACGTCTTCCGCCGCGAGCGGGGGATAGGTCGGCGATTCCGGCACGGTGTCCTCACTTCGGTGTCGTTGGTGCACTGATAGAACCCGCCGCACACCGTTGCTGACAAGCATTCATTTTCGTACGACGTGTACTCTTTTTTCGTACGCTTAGGAGGTCCGCCCGTGCTCCACTCCCGGTTGCTGCAGTACATCGACGAAGTGGCGCGCCTCGGCTCCATCCGCGCGGCCGGGGCGAAGCTGCACGTCGCGCCGTCGGCGATCAACCGGCAGATCCTGCTCCTGGAAGCGGAACTCGGTCAGCCGCTGTTCGACCGCCTGCCGCGCGGGATGCGTCCGACGCCGGCCGGGGAGGCGCTTCTCGCGCACGTCCGGCGCACCCTGCAGCAGTACCGCGAGACCGTCGCGGACATCCGCGACCTGCACGCGCTCGGCAGCGGCGAGGTCGTGATCGCGACGATGACCGGCCTGGCCAGCAGCGTCGTCGCCACCGCCGCGGCGGCGTTCCGGACCAGGCACCCGCGAGTCCGGATTTCGATCCGCACGATGACGACGCAGGACATCCTCCGCGCCGTCGAGGCCAGCGAAGCCGACCTCGGGCTCGGCTTCAACGTCCCGCCGTCCGCGCACCTCGAGGTCTGCTGGCAGATGAACACGCGGCTCGGCGTGGTCGTCGCGCCCCACCATCCGCTCGCCGGCGCAGACCCGATCCCGCTCGCGCAGTGCCCGCCCTATCCGCTGATCTTCGCCGACCGGTCGATGGTCATCCACGGCATCGTCGCGGAAGCTTTCGCCAAAGCCGGTCTCGACATCGAACCGGCTTTCCACACGAACTCGATCGAGACGATGAAACGGCTCGCGGCCTCCGGCGACGCGATCGCGTTCCTCAGCGAATTCGACATCGCCGAGGAGATCCGGGACGGACGGCTCGTCTTCCGGCCAGTGCGGGATGCGTTCAGCAACAACGTGGTTTCGTTGGTGCGCCGGGAAAAACACGGCCACGGGCTGGCGAGCCTTTTGCTGGCGGAGGACATCGTGAGCGCGCTGACTCACGCGCAGGCTCCGCGTCCGTGACCGCATGGTGTCCCGGTGCCGGGCTGCGTGGCTCGCCCGAAGCGCCACAATGCCGCATCGGGGCTTTCGCACTGGCCGAATCGCGCCGCTCGAGCCGGGGCGGCTTCACGCACTGCGCTCGCTGCCCCTCGCTCACGGACCGAAGCGGGAGAGGGGGCAGCAGCCGGCTCAGTCGGTGAGACTGTCCGTCGGCAACAACGCCCGCAGCCGCCGCGTCGTCGCCTCGTACTCGACGTACGCGCGCGAATTCTCCGGCCCGCCGGCGGCCATCAGTTCGTCGTGCGCGATCGCCTGCTCCGCGATCACCGAGGCGAGTTGCACCAGAAACCGAGCCGAGCGTTCGGAGCGGATCGCCATCTCGGCGGAACCCGGCAGACCCCGCTCGGCGAACCCCTCGAAGACGACGGTGTTCTCGCGCTGCTTCTCCGCCAGCAACCGGCAGGTCGCCGATTGCTGGCGGAGCTGGTCGGCATAAGCCAACTGCGGCGAAGCGGCATCCCCGGGCTGGCTCACGCCCGACATGATGCCCGTTCTCCGCCGCGGACACCTACTGGATCGGTTCCTAGAACACGACGACCGTGAACACGGCGGAGACGGCGGCGGTGAACAGGGTGGATTCGGGGTGGAAGACCCGCAGCGTCACGCTCCCGGACACGTTCAGCCGGATGCCGAGGTCGAAGTCGTTGTCCGGCGAGCACGAGGCGGAGGCGAGGTTCACCCAGACCCCGGCCTGGGTTTGTTCCTGGAGGTACAGGATCCCGTCGTCGTCGCCGCGGCCCGCCGGGCCGGTCGCGAAATGTCCGTGGATCCGGATTTGCTCGCCCTTGTGCACTTTGGCCTTGACCGGTCCGGCCTTGATGTGCACCGGCTTCTTCTTGGCCGGCTGGTGCGCCGCCGGAATCGCGGCCTGGGCGGGCAGGGCGGTCGAGCAAAGGCCGGCGAGGGCGAGGGACAAAGCGAGACCGGCCCATCGGGCGCGGCGCCGCATCGAGGTCGTAGTCATGGACTTCAGCGCAGTCCACCGTCGTCCGCTCCGCCGCTCGATTCCCTCGACTGTCGGGTGACAGCACCGACAAGAGGGACCCGACAGTTTCGTGACACTGTTTTAAAACAGTGTTATGGTCGCTTCCGCACCCCAAGGAGGCGACCATGCACGGCCCAGTCCAGTTGTTCACCGTCATCGCGCTCGTATCGCTGCCCACCGTCATGTACGGCGGCTACGCGCTGAGCGGCGTCCTGCGCCGCGGCGACCTCACCGAGAAGCAGCGCGGGTTCTTCCGCGCCGGGCACGCACACGCCGGCGTGCTGCTCGTCCTCACGCTCGCCGCATTGCAGCTGGTCGAGCACGGCGGGCTCGGCGACCCCGCGCGCTGGATCGTCTGCTTCCTGCTGCTGTTCGGCGTGCTCGCGCAGTCCGGCGGGTTCTTCGTCGCGATGCTGCGCACCCGCGTCGGCATGAGCGTCACGACCGGCGGCGCGGTGCTGCTCGGCGCGGCCATGCTGCTTACCGCTTACGGCGTCGCGTTCCCCTGACGAAATCGCTGGCGCCGGGTCGTTAAGCTGGATGACGTGCCTGAATACCTGTCAACTGCGCCTGTCAAGGGGACCCGAGACTTCCTCCCCGCCGAAATGTCCGTCCGCACGCAGGTGTTCGGCCATCTCTACGACGTGCTGGAGCGCTACGGCTACCTCCGCTACGACGGCCCGATCCTGGAGCAGGCGGAGGTCTACGAGCGGAAGTCCGGCCAGGAGATCGCCGACCAGCAGCTGTACACGCTCACCACGCGCGGCGGCGAACGGCTCGCGCTGCGCCCGGAGATGACGCCGTCGGTGGCCCGGATGATCGCCGGCCACGCGAAATCGCTGTCGTTCCCGGTGCGCTGGTACAGCCACCCGAACTGCCACCGCTACGAGCGCCCGCAGCGCGGCCGCGTGCGCGAGCACTGGCAGATCAACGCCGACATCTTCGGTTCGGAAAGCGCGAACTGCGAGATCGAGATGTTCGAGCTCATCCACGACCTGATGGGCGCGGTCGGCGCGACGCCGGACATGTTCGCGGTGCGGGTCAACGACCGGAACCTGCTGTCGTCGGCGCTGACCGACGTCGTCGGGATCTCGCCGGACCACCTGCCGCAGGTGTTCGCGCTCGTCGACCGGTGGGAGAAGACCTCGGCCGAGGAGCACGCGGCCAGCGCCGCCGAGATCGGGTTGTCGGACAAGCAGTACGAGAAGCTCGCCGAGACCCTCGGCGCCGGTCCGGCGCTGCTCGACGAGCTGCCCGCGGAGGTCAAGGCCGAGTCGAACCTGGTCAAGGTGCTCTCCAGCAGTGCGGCGAGCCTGGTCCGGTACGAGCCGCTGATCGTGCGCGGGCTGGCGTACTACACGTCGACCGTGTTCGAGGTCTTCGACACTTCGCCGCAGAACCGCCGGGCGCTGTTCGGCGGCGGCCGGTACAGCAACCTCGCCTCGATGTTCACCAAGGAGCAGATCTCCGGCATCGGGTTCGGCATGGGCGACGTGACGTTGATGGACTTCCTCGACACGCACGGTCTCACGCCGCAGCCGCGCAGCGAGGTCGACGTCGCGGTCATCCCGGTCACCGAGGAGCTGGCGGACCCGGCTCGCGATGTCGCGACGGTGCTGCGCAAGGCGGGCCTGCGCACCTCGACCCCGCTGGAACTGCGCAAACTGGGCAAGGAGCTCACTCGCGCGGACAAGGCGGGCGCGGTCGCGGTCGTCATCGTGGGCGAGGAGGACTGGGCGGCGGGCCGGGTGACGGTCCGGAGCCTGGCCACGCGCGAACAGCAGCAGGTCGCGGTGGCCGATGTCCCGGCCGCGGTGCGCGCGATGGTCTCGCCTGCCTGATTTTCCCGGGGCGGGTGCCGGTCTCCGGACTGGCGCCCGCCTTCTTTATCCGCCGAGTGGCGGATCCGGTGCGTTTTCGTCACTCACCGCAGTCGGCTGCCGATGAATCAGCTGCCGTCCTCGACCCTCCACAATGGACATAACCGTTGGGCCGGTCGGGGTGCCGGTGGTCCGCTGACTGGGACACGGACCGGTGCCGGATCCATGTTTCCCCGGCTTCGCGGGCCTGGTCGGCGCCCTCGGAGTTGAATCGAGCACGCTTGGTTGCCATTGCAGGGTCGTCATGATCGGTTCTTTGTAGTACCCTTGCGTAGTCGAGGTTGATCGCCTTCGTTGCGAACCCTTGACCTGGCCTGTTGCCGGAGGTCGACCCCCAGGGCTTCCGGTGACAGGCCTCTTTACTTTCCCGGGTAAGGCTTTCCGGTCCGCTCGCCGGACTGCACGCCGCTCACATGAGCGTCGCGGCAAGGGTTCCGCCGAGTTCGGTCACCGCTTCCAGCGCGGCTTTATCCGGTTCGCCCGTCACGAGCACGGGCTCGGCCACCCGGGTCCAGCCGAGCCCGGTCGTGATCGCGTCGAGTTGCCGCACGGTCCCGGACGTGTCGTTGTTGCCGTGCACGTACGCCCCGAACGGACGGCCCTTCGTCGCGTCCAGGCACGGGTAGTACACGGTGTCGAAGAAATGCTTCAACGCGCCGCTCATGCTGCCGAGGTTCGCCGGCGTGCCGAGGAGGTAGCCGTCCGCGGCGAGCACGTCGGCCACCGTCGCGCCGAGCGCGGGACGGCGGACGACGTCGACGCCTTCGATGTCCGGATGCTTCGCGCCGGCGAGCGCGGCCTCGAACATCGCCTGCATCGACGGCGACGGCGTGTGGTGCACGATCAGCAACGTTGGCATGGTTCTCCCGTCAGCGCAGCAGCGCGGTGATCTCCTCCCGGACCGCGTCGAGCACTTCCGTCGCGCTGCGCCGCGCGTCGGCGAGTCCGTCGGTCACCGGAGCCACCACTTGCAGGTACGCCTTCAGTTTCGGTTCCGTGCCGGACGGCCGCACTACGACACGCACGCCGTCGCCGCTCAGCCGGAGCACGTCGGCGTCCGGCAGGAGGTCTTCGAGCGTCACCGGCACCCCGCCGAGCGTGGCGGGCGGGTTCGAGCGCAACGCGGCCATGAGGCGTCCGCGCACGGAAAGATCGGTGACCCGCAACGACACTTGATCGGTGAGGTGCACGCCGTGCCGGGTCGCGATGTCGTCGAGGACGTCCAGCAGCGTGCGGCCCTCGGCCTTGAGCGTGGCGGCCAGGTCCGCGCCCGCGACCGCGGCGGCGATGCCGTCCTTGTCGCGAACAAAGCTCGGGTTCACGCACAGGCCGAGCGCTTCCTCGTACGCGAACACCAAGCCCTCGCCCGCGCGGACCAGCCACTTGAACCCGGTGAGCGTTTCCGCGTAGCGCGCGCCCTTTTCCTTCGCGATTTCGCCGAGCAGCGACGAGGACACGATCGTGGTGGCCACCAACGGGTCTGGATTGTCCGTTGTGGACAGAAGGTGCGACCCGAGCAGGACGCCGGTCTCGTCGCCGCGCAGCATCCGCCAGCCTTCGGGGCCGCGGACGCCGAGCGCGCACCGGTCGGCGTCCGGGTCGAGCGCCACCGCGAGATCAGCGTCCACTTCGGACGCCAGCGCCAGCAGGAGGTCGGTCGCGCCGGGTTCCTCGGGGTTCGGGAACGAGACGGTGGGGAAGTCCGCGTCCGGTTCGGACTGGGCGGAAACCAGGTGCACGTCAGCGAATCCGGCTCGGGACAGCGCGGCCCGCAAGGTCTCCGCGCCGACGCCGTGCAGCGCCGTCGCGGCGATCCGCAGCTCGCGCGTCGTGCCCCGCGGCAGCGCGCCGACCGCGGAAAGGTACGCCTCGCGCGGGTCGACGACCTCCGCGCCGGGCGCGCGCGGAATGCTCCGGGTGGCCGGGGCGGACTGGATCGCGCGCTCGATTTCGCCGTCGGAGGGCGGCACGATCTGCCCGCCGGTGGCGTCGTAAAGCTTGTATCCGTTGTCCGCGGGCGGGTTGTGCGACGCGGTGATCTGGATTCCGGCGACCGCGCCGTAGTGCAGCACCGAGAACGCCAGCAACGGCGTCGGCAACGGCTGCGGCAGCACCTTCACCGCGAACCCGGCGGCGCTCAGCACTTCGGCGGCGGCGGTGGCGAACGCTTCCGAACCGTGCCGCGCGTCGCGGCCGACCACGACCGCGCCGCCCGCGTGCCCCTGCGCGGCGAGCCAGGCCGCGACCCCCGCGGTGGTCCGCGTGACGACCGCGACGTTCATCCCGTTCGGGCCCGCGCGCACCGGTCCGCGCAGACCCGCGGTCCCGAACTCCAGCGGCCCGGCCATCCGGTCGGCGATCTCCTCGATCGCGCCGGGCTCCTTGCCCATCGCGCGGGCGAGGGCGGCGGTCAGCTCTTCGCGCGAGGCCGGATCCGGGTCGTCGGTGATCCAGCGGTAGACGGAATCGCGGAGGCGGGAATCGAGGCTGTCGGACACCCGGGCCAGCTTACGCGGATCCGGAAACCAGGTGGTCTTCGCCGATACCCTGGGCTAGTGCGCATTCTATTCACTTCCCTCGCCTCTTACGGGCACCTTTATCCGTTGCTGCCGCTCGCCGTCGCGGCGCGCGACGCGGGCCACGACGTGGTTTACGCGACCTCGTCCGAATTCCACCCGACCCTGGAGAAGGCCGGTCTCGAACCCGTCGCTGCCGGGTTGACGATGCAGGAGGCGTTCGCCAATCTCTTCGCCGGAGACGCCCGCAGCCGCAAGGAGATCCCGGAAGCCGAACTGAACGAGGCAATCGGCAAGGCCTTCGGCAAGCTGATGCCCACCCGGTTCATGACCGACCTCGCTCCGGTGCTCGCCGAACGGAAACCGGACCTGGTCGTGTACGAAATGGGCAATCCAGGCGGTGCGTTCGCCGCGAATCAGGCCGGTATCGCCGCGGTCGGGCACGGTTTCGGCCGGGTGTCCTCCGGCGGTCCGATGGACCACATCAGCGGTCAGATCGACGCCTTCGCCGCCGAAGCCGGACTCACCGGCAGCAGCAGGCTCTTCTGGGGGCACCCCTTCGTGGACATCTGCCCGCCGTCGGTGCAGGCGCCGGAGTTCGTCGCCGGGGCCCGGCGTGTGCCGCTGCGACCGGTCGGCTGGAGCGAACCGGGAGATCTGCCGTCCGGCATCGAAGGCCGTGACCGCGGCCGCCCGCTGGTGTACCTGACGCTCGGCACCACCCCAGCCAGCCAGGCGCATCTGCTGACCTCGGCGTTGCAGGGACTGGCTTCGCTCGACGTGGACGTGCTGGTGGCTACGGGTCCGGCAGTTGACGTCGCGGCGCTCGGCGAGGTGCCGTCGAATGTGCGTCTGGAGGCATGGGTGCCGCAGTCGGCACTGCTGCCGCACGTCGATCTGGTGGCGCATCACGGCGGCAGCGGGACCACGCTGGGCGCGTTTGCCGCGGGGGTGCCGCAGCTGCTGCTGCCGCAGGGCGCGGACCAGTTCACCAACGCGGACGCGGTGGTCGAAGCCGGTGTGGGAGCGAAACTGGTCGGCGATGAACTGACGACGGACGCGGTCCGCGAGACGGCCGGACGGTTGCTGGCGGACAGCTCGGTGGCGGACGCCGTGCGCGGGCTAGCGGCAGAGGTCGCGGGGATGCCTTCGCCGGAGGAGGTGGCGGCGCAGCTGCCGCAGTATGTCTGAGTCGTGAGTGCTGGCACCGGTTCCAACCGGTGCCAGCACCCACGAGGGTCATGCGCGGGTGACGAGTTCCTTCAGCAGCGAACCCATCCGCGTCGCCGACTGCCGTCCGGCCTCGAGGACTTCCTCGTGGTTGAGCGGCTCGCCGGTCATGCCCGCGGCCAGGTTCGTGACCAGCGACAGCCCGAACACCTCGAGCCCGGCCGCGCGAGCGGCGATCGCCTCCAGCACGGTCGACATGCCGACCAGATCGGCACCCATGGTGCGCAGCATCCGGATCTCGGCGGGCGTCTCGAAGTGCGGCCCGGGCAGGCCCGCGTACACGCCCTCCTCGAGCGAACCGTCGATCTCCCGCGCCAGATCGCGCAGCCGCTTGGCGTAGAGATCGGTCAGGTCGACGAAGTTCGCGCCGACGATCGGGGAGCGCGCGGTCAGGTTGAGGTGGTCGGAGATCAGCACCGGCTGCCCGACGTTCATGCCCGCGCGCAGCCCGCCGGCCGCGTTGGTGAGCAGCACCGTCCGCGCGCCCGCCGCCGCGGCCGTGCGCACGTTCTGCACGACCGGCTCGATGCCCTTGCCCTCGTAGAAATGCGTACGGCCGAGCAGGACCAGCGCGCGCTTCTCGCCGACCCGCAATGACCGCACCGTGCCGCCGTGGCCGACCGCTCCGGGCGGGGTGAAGCCCGGCAGTTCGCCGAACGGGATCTCCGCGTCGGCGGTTCCGATCACGTCCGCGGCCGGACGCCAGCCCGAACCCAGCACCACGGCGATGTCGTGCTTCTCGACGCCGGTGCGCTCGGCGATGACGGCCGCGGCCGCCTCCTCCAGGTTGCTCATGCCGCCGAGCGTATCCGGGCGCTGCGGGCCACGAGGAACGCGACCAGGCCGAACGGCGACAGGAAGATCGTCAGCAGGAGCAGCGGGCTGAGCACCCACCACGGGATCCGGTGCGTGCGCGCCTCGAAGAACATCCAGCGCGCGATGAACAGGTCGAACGCGATGAGATGCGCCCAGACCAGCGCGGCCCCGTACGACGTGCTCAGGAACCCTTGCAGGACACCGAGATCCGGCCGCTGCATCGCGTGCCACAGTTCCCCGAAGTGCGGGATCGCCAGCACGAAGTACCAGACCAGCGGCAGCAGCGGCACCCACGGCGAGGCCAGGACCCGGCGGGTGCCGCGCCAGCCGGGCAGGAAGATCATCAGCGCCCAGAACGGAACCGCGACGGGGAACGTCCAGGCGAAGACGGTCGGGTCGCTCACCGGACCGTCTTCCGGGCCGGCACCAGGACCGACGCCGCGGCAGCCGCCGCGATGACGCCGACGAGCAGCCCGGCGGCGGCCAGCGTCGTGCCGCTCGGGTGGATGAGGGGTTCGCCGCGTTCGGCCTGCCACAGGATCAGGCCGACGAGCCCCGCGTAGCCGGCCGAACCCGTCCACACCAGCCGCACGCGCACCGCGCTCTCGCGCAGCCGGGGCAGCCGTGTCGCGAGCACGGCGAGCCCGAACGCCAAGAGCGGCAACGCTTGCAGTGCGTGGAGGCCGATGAAGTGCGCGATGCGCAGGTCGCCGCCGGTGGTGCTCCAGCCGAGCAGCGGAAGACCGGGGCCGCCGTCCGCGACGCCGACGCTGTGCGCGCCGATGAGGTCGGAATGCCCAGTGGCTTTGATCTCGGCCCGTTCGATCGGGGTCGGCTGGGTCATGGTCGCGCCGAGGCCGGCACCGATCAGCGCGAGGACCGCGCTGGTGCGCACCGCCCAGTGCACCGCGCGGTCTTCGATCCGGGTGAACATGAGCAGCACGGTGACCACGAGCATGGCGAGCCAGAGCCCCGCGACCATGACCCCCATGGCCTGGAACAGCGCGGAGTCGAACGGGGACGTGTTCGCGAAGTGGCTCGGCCGGGCGCGGGCCGCTTGGAAGGCCATCGCCACGTACTCGGCGGCGAACAGCACGACGGAGACGGTCGAGGCGACGTTCGCGACCTTGCGCAACCGTCCGTTCAGCAGCGAGACGAGCCAGCTCCAGGTGAAGTAGTAGAGCCCGCCGGACACGGCGAACTTGAACGGTTTCGCCCACACCGGCGAGCCGAGCAGGGTCCGGTGGTCGATCAGCATCGCCGCGACGGTCAGCACGGTCGCGACGCCCATCGCCGCGGCGAACCACAGCGACGGACGGTGCCAGGTGCGCATCCGGGCGGTGGGCAACGTCGCCGCGGGCGGGTCGACGGTGGTGGTCATGAGGTCCTCCCAGTATGGATAGTGATGCTCTCCACTATGGGAAGTTAAACTATCCATCCTGAGATGTCCTCAGGGTTTTTCCCGGAAGTCCGGAAGTTAGGGTCGAGCGGGTGCGGATGGCAGAGCTGAGCGCCGAGTCCGGGATCCCGGTGGCGACGATCAAGTACTACCTGCGGGAGGGGCTGCTCCCGGCCGGGGAACGGACCAGTCCCAACCAGGCGCGCTACGGCGAGGAGCACGTGCGGCGGCTGAAGCTGATCCGGGCGCTGGTCGAGGTCGGCGGGCTGTCCGTGGCGACCGTGCGGGAGGTGGTGGCGGCGGTCGATTCGGATCGGGCCGCTTACAACGTGCTCGGGGTGATGCAGGGGGCGCTGACCCGGTCCGCGGTGGATGTTTCGGATGCCGACCGGGAATGGGCCATGGGATTGCTGGGGCCGATCGCTCGGGCGCACGGGTGGAAGTTCGGGCCGGACAATCCGGCGGTGGAATTTCTGGTGGGGACTGTGTGCACTATTCGGTCGCTGGGGCATCAGGCATTGCTGGATCAGATCGGGCGGTATGCGGAGGTCGCCGATCGGATCGCGGTGGCTGATTTGGATACCATTGACGCTATTGGGTCGATGGATCGGATTGTTGAGGCGGCGGTGGTGGGGACCGTTTTGGGGGATCGGTTGTTTGAGGGGTTGCGGAGGTTGGCTCAGGCGGCTGAGACCGCGCGGCGGTACTCGGAGGGGTGAATTCGGCTCGTCGCCTGGCGGCGATTACGAAGCTGCCGGGAAAGACAGGGTTGGGGCGATTTGGTCGAAGGTGGCGGAGGCTGTGTCTTCTTGTTCCGCGGGGACGGTCAAGGACAGCAGCCACAGGGTGTTGTCGGATTGCTTGATCAGCGCGAAGGTTGCTCGGGTGATCGCGGCGGAGTTGCTTTGCGCTCGTTCTACCGCGCGGAACATGACTTCGGTGCCGTTGGGCGTTTTCGTGGGTTCCCGGGTGAAGTTGAAAGAATCCTGCGAGCCCGAGGAGCGCAGTGCGGTCATCGCGTCGCCGAGGGAATATTTTTCGTAGAAGTTCGGGATTCGTTCCAGGCGCAGGGATTGGCGGCCGTCCGGGGAGATGTACTGGACCACCGTTGAGGTGCCGAATACCGACTTTCGGGACGCGATGAAGCGTTGCCATCCCTCGGGGACTGAGAGGGTGTATTCGCTGTCGCGGGAGACGTTTGCTGTTGCGCTTGCGTTGGCGTGCTGAGGGATCAGCTTCAGCGGCTGCGAGGAGCCCGCGACCGTGCCCAGGGTGGCCAGCGTTCCGGTCTCCGGGCTTTGCGGCGGCAGCAGGTTCTGCCCGCTCACCACGCGGGCCAGTGCGAAACCGCCGCCGCAGGCCAGGGCGAACAGGACCATTGAGGCGACCGCCAGCATTGCCGTGGCCTTGCCGCTGCGGCGTGGGGGTGGCGGCGGTAGCGGGGCGGGCAGCGGCGGGGGAGCTGGCAGCGGGGGTGCGGGAGTGAAGGCGGGGGCGGAGCCGGTGTTTCCCGAGCGCATGAACGGGAGAGGGCCTGGATCCGCTGCCAGCGCGGCGGGCTGCTCGGGGGTCTCCGGCTTCGGGGCGACCGTCTTGATGACCTGGGTGTCGGTGGCGTCCAGGTGGGCGGCGGTTTTCTTGCCGTCCGGCGTGCGGAACAGTTCGGGGCCGAACAGGTCCACGGTGGCCTTGGTTTGCTTCGGGTACAGCCGGTGGCGCACCTCGCGCAGGGAGATCCGCTTCTCCGGCTCCTTCTTCATCAGCGCGGCGATGACGTCGGCAAGCGGGCCCGGCTTCGGGCGCGGGACCTTGCCGTTCACGACCTTGCCCACGGTTTCCAGCGGGTCGCCGTCCGCGTCGTACGGGGGCGCTCCTTCGACGGCGGCGAACAGCGTCGCGCCGAGGCCCCACAGGTCGGCGTTCGGGGTGACTGCGCCGCCGGACGCGACTTCCGGCGAGATGTAGGCGGGTGAACCGAGCATGATGCCGGTCCTGGTCATGGTGGCTTCGGAGACGTTGCGGGCGATGCCGAAGTCGGTGAGCTTGATCCGGCCGTCGCTGGCGACCAGCACGTTGCCCGGTTTGACGTCGCGGTGCGTGATGCCTGCTTCGTGGGCCGCTTCGAGGGCGGCGGCTACCGCGATGCCGACTGCGGCGGCCTGTTCCACCGTCAGCGGACCGTGGTCGCGAAGCAGGTGCGCGAGGCTGCGCGACGGCAGCAACTCCATCACGACGAACGGGGCGTCGCCCTCGCGCGCGACGTCGTGCAGCGTGATGACGTTCGGATGCGACAGGACCGCGATCGCGCGTGCCTCGCGGAGCGTGCGCTCGCGCAGTTCGTCCGCTTGTTCGGCCGGGATGCCCGGCGGCACTTTCATTTCCTTGACCGCGACCGGGCGGTGCAGGAACTCGTCGTAGGCCGACCAGACCGTGCCCATCGACCCCGACCCCAGAACCGACCGCAGCCGGTAGCGCCCGGCGACTACCCGCTGCTGGTCGCCGCCGGTCGACGGCTCGGCTTTCGCAGAGCCGGTGCTGTCGGTGTTGCCGGGCTGGTCCAGGTCGCTGTTCTCCGAGGGCACCCCATGATTGTGGCCCAAGCCGCCGACACTCTTCGACTCAGCACCGCTACCCCTGAGTTCACCCGTACGGGGGGCGAGCAGAGTCACAGGTGCGGCTGGTGGCCTGCCTCTACCATCACTGGGTATGACGAACGTGGCTGGTCCGGAGTCGGCGCCGACTTCCGAGCCCGGGCTCGCGCTCGCGGCGGAGTTCCCGACCGCGGACCGCGCCCAGTGGCAGGAGCTGGTGGCGGGAGTGCTGCGCAAGAGCGGCAGGCTTCCCGAGGATTTCGCGGGTGCGCCGGAGAGCAAGCTCGTCTCCCGCACCTACGACGGCATCGAAATCCAGCCGCTGTACACGTCTGACGACGCGGGCGGCGACCTCGGCTTCCCGGGGCTGCCGCCGTTCGTGCGCGGCGCTCGGCCGGAGGGCGTCGTCGACACCGGATGGGACATCCGGGTCCGTCACCAGCGGGAAGACGTCCGCGCGGCCAACGCGGCGATCCTCGCCGACCTCGAAGGCGGCGCGTCCTCGGTCTGGCTGCGGCTCGGCGAGGGTTCGCTCCCGATTTCCGCGCTCGCGGACGCGCTGAACGAGGTGTACGTCGGCCTCGCGCCGGTGGTCCTCGACGCCGGTGCGGAGTACGAAACCGCTGCTCAGGCACTTCTCGACCTCTTCGCCGAGCGCGAGGTCCCGGCCAGCGAAGCCGTCGGCACGCTGGGTGCGGATCCGCTCGGCACCACGGCGCGCACCGGGCAGGCGCTGCCGCTCGGCCCGGCCGCCGAATTGGCCGCGAAGGTTGCCCGCAAGTACCCCAAGGTCCGCACGATCGTCGCCGACGGACTGCCCTTTCACGAGGCAGGCGGCTCCGACGCGCAGGAACTCGGCGCGACGATCGCGGCCGGCGTCGCTTATCTGCGCGCGCTCACCGAGGCGGGCCTGGACGTCGCCGCGGCGGCGGCGCAGATCGAGTTCCGGCTCGCCGCGACTGCGGACCAGTTCCTCACCATCGCCAAGTTCCGCGCCGCGCGCCGGCTGTGGGACCGGGTCCTCGAAGTTTCCGGTGCGGCCGCGGAAGCACGTGGGATGCATCAGCACGCGGTCACGTCGCCGTCGATGTTCACCCAGCGCGACCCGTGGGTGAACATGCTGCGCACCACCGTCGCCTGTTTCGCGGCCGGTGTCGGCGGCGCGGACGCGGTCACCGTGCTGCCGTTCGACGCGGCGATCGGCCTGCCGGACGCGTTTTCCTCGCGGATCGCCCGCAACACCAACGCGATCCTCATCGAAGAGTCGAAGCTGGGCAGCGTGATCGACCCGGCGGGCGGCTCCTGGTACGTCGAGAAGCTCACCGACGAACTCGCCGAAGCCGCGTGGCGCGAGTTCACCGCGATCGAAGCGGCGGGCGGCATCGAAGCCGAACTGGCCTCCGGCGCTTTGGCCGGACGGCTGGCCGAGACCTGGGAGAAACGCGCGAGCCGCCTCGCCACCCGGCGCGACCCGCTCACCGGCGTCAGCGAGTTCCCGAACCTGGAAGAAAAGCCGGTCACCCGCGACCCGGTTCCGTCCACTATGGACGGAGGGCTGCCGCGGCACCGGTACGCCGAGGAGTACGAGAAGCTGCGCGACGCGTCCGACGCCTGCCTCGCTGAACACGGCGAGCGGCCGAAGGTTTTCCTGGCGACGCTGGGTCCGGTCGCCGCGCACACCGCCCGCGCGTCCTTCGCGACGAACCTGCTGCAGGCGGGCGGCATCGAGGCAGTGAACCCCGGCGCGACCGACGACCTGCCCGGCGCGTTCCGCGAGAGCGGCGCGAAGATCGCTTGCGTCTGCGGCACCGACGCGGCGTACGAGGAACAGGCCGCGTCCGTCGCGGCGTCCCTCGGCGCGGACAGCGTGCTGCTGGCGGGCAAGGGAACCTACGACGGAATCAGCGGCAATCTCTACGCCGGGTGCGACGCGCTCGAAATCCTGACCAGCCTCCACGCACAACTGGGAGTCTCCGCATGAGCATCCCGAATTTCGCCGGCATCCCGCTCGGCACGCCGGAACCGGGCGACCGCGCCGCGTGGGCACAGGCCGTGCAGGACGCCACCGGCAAGGGCCCGGACGCGCTCGCCTGGGAAACGCCAGAGGGCATCGGCGTGAAGCCGGTCTACACCGCCGCCGATCTGTCCGATGTGGACTTTCTCGGCACGTACCCGGGCATCGCTCCGTACCTGCGCGGGCCGTACCCGACGATGTACGTCAACCAGCCGTGGACGATCCGCCAGTACGCCGGGTTCTCCACCGCGCAGGAGTCCAACGCCTTCTACCGCCGCAACCTCGCGGCCGGGCAGAAGGGCCTGTCGGTCGCGTTCGACCTCGCGACCCACCGCGGCTACGACTCCGACCACCCGCGCGTGTCCGGCGACGTCGGCATGGCGGGCGTGGCGATCGACTCGATCTACGACATGCGCCAGCTGTTCGACGGCATCCCGCTGGACAAGATGTCCGTCTCGATGACGATGAACGGCGCGGTGCTGCCGGTGCTCGCGCTGTATGTGGTCGCGGCCGAGGAGCAGGGGGTGAAGCCGGAGCAGCTCGCGGGGACCATCCAGAACGACATCCTCAAGGAGTTCATGGTCCGCAACACCTACATCTACCCGCCGCAGCCCTCGATGCGGATCATCTCCGACATCTTCGGCTACACCTCGCAGCACATGCCGAAGTACAACTCGATCTCCATCTCCGGGTACCACATGCAGGAGGCCGGAGCGACCGCTGATCTGGAGCTGGCGTACACGCTCGCGGACGGCGTCGAGTACATCCGCGCGGGCGTCGAAGCCGGGCTGGACGTCGACAAGTTCGCGCCGCGGCTGTCGTTCTTCTGGGCCATCGGCATGAACTTCTTCATGGAGGTCGCGAAGCTGCGCGCCGCACGCCTTCTGTGGGCGAAGCTGGTGAAGCAGTTCGATCCGAAGTCGCAGAAGTCGCTGTCGCTGCGTACGCACTCTCAGACGTCAGGCTGGTCGCTCACCGCGCAGGACGTCTTCAACAACGTCACGCGTACGTGCGTCGAAGCGATGGCTGCCACCCAGGGGCACACGCAGTCGTTGCACACCAACGCTCTCGACGAAGCGCTCGCGCTGCCCACCGACTTCTCCGCGAGGATCGCGCGCAACACACAGCTGTTGCTGCAGCAGGAATCCGGCACCACACGCGTCATCGACCCGTGGGGCGGCAGCGCGTTCGTCGAGAAGCTCACCTACGACCTCGCGCGCAAGGCGTGGGGCCACATCACCGAGGTCGAGGGCGCAGGCGGCATGGCGCGCGCGATCGACGAAGGCATCCCGAAGCTGCGCATCGAAGAGGCGGCCGCGCGTACGCAGGCGCGCATCGACTCGGGACGACAGCCGGTCATCGGCGTGAACAAGTACCAGGTCACTGACGACGAGCAGATCGATGTGCTGAAGGTCGACAACGCGGGCGTACGCGCACAGCAGCTCGAGAAGCTGCGTCGGCTGCGCGAAGAACGCGACCCGCAGGCCACCGAGGACGCGCTGCGCCGTCTCACCGAAGGTGCGCAGAACAACGGCAACCTGCTTGAGTTGGCCATCAACGCCGCGCGCGCGAAGGCGACCGTCGGCGAGATCTCCGACGCCTTGGAGAAGAACTGGGGCCGCCACTCCGGCCAGATCCGCACGATCTCCGGCGTGTACCGGGAAGAGGTGGGGAAGTCGGACAACGTCGAGAAGGCCCGCGAGCTGGTCGACAAATTCGCTGAAGAGGAAGGCCGCCGCCCGCGCATCCTCGTCGCGAAAATGGGCCAGGACGGCCACGACCGCGGCCAGAAGGTGATCGCCACCGGCTTCGCCGACCTCGGCTTCGACGTCGACGTCGGCCCGCTGTTCTCCACCCCGGCCGAGGTCGCCCGCCAGGCGTCCGAGGCCGACGTGCACGTGATCGGCGTGTCCTCGCTGGCCGCCGGGCACCTCTCGCTGGTGCCCGCGCTGCGCCACGAGCTGGCCGAACTGGGCCGCGAGGACATCATGGTCGTGGTCGGCGGCGTGATCCCGCCGCAGGACTACCCCGAGCTGCGCGAAGCGGGAGCGGCGGCGATCTTCGGCCCGGGCACGGTGCTCGCGGACGCGGCGATCGACCTGCTCCAGCAGCTGGCCGCGCAGGAGTCCTGAACCTTGCCGCGGCGGATCGACGTCGGCGAATACGCCAAGGGCGTGCTCGCGGGCGACCGGGGGACCCTGTCCAAGGCCATCACGCTGGTCGAATCGCACCGGGAGGACCACCGGCGGCAAGCGCAGGAGCTGCTCGTCGAGCTGCTCCCGCACGCGGGCGGCGCGAAACGCGTCGGCATCACCGGCGTACCCGGAGTCGGCAAGTCGACATTTATCGACCAGCTCGGCACTGACCTCACCACCGCCGGGCACCGGGTCGCGGTGCTGGCCGTCGACCCGTCCTCGACCCGCACCGGCGGCTCGATCCTCGGCGACAAGACCCGGATGGCGCGGCTGGCGGTCGATCCGAAGGCGTTCATCCGGCCGTCGCCGACGTCCGGCACGCTCGGCGGCGTCGCCCGCGCCACCCGCGAGACGATCGTGCTGATGGAGGCGGCCGGCTTCGACGTCGTGCTCGTGGAGACGGTCGGGGTCGGGCAGTCCGAGGTGACCGTGGCGAACATGGTCGACTGCTTTCTCTTCCTGACGCTGGCGCGCACCGGCGACCAGTTGCAGGGCATCAAGAAGGGCGTACTGGAACTCGCCGACGTCATCGCCGTGAACAAGGCAGACGGCCCGCACGAACGCGACGCCAAGCGCGCCGCGCGCGAACTGCAGGGCGCGCTGCGGATGATCTACGGCAAGGACGCGTTGTGGACGCCGCCGGTGCTCACGTGCAGCGGGCTCGAAGGCAGCGGCCTCGACGAAGTGTGGGCGGCGATCGGCAAGCACCGCGAGGTGCTCACCGAATCGGGTGATCTTGGCGAGCGGCGCAAACGCCAGCAGGTCGACTGGACGTGGTCGATGGTCCGCGAACAGCTGCTCGACCGGCTCACCGCGCATCCGGCCGTCCGCGCGCAGGTAGCCGACGTGGAACGAGCGGTGCGCGACGGAGAACTCACCGCCACGCTGGCCGCGCAGCGGATCTTGGCGGCGTTCGCCGAACCCTCTTCTTGAACGTTGTCCAAGAAGAAAAAGCGCTGTCCGCACAAGTGTCTTTTGACCGTCTCAGGGGCTTATTGCGCTCGACGGTCGTCAGCACGGGGCGAGCGGACGCGCCTCCACCGCGTGGCGGCTGACGCGCCCGCGCTTCGACGGGCACAATGCACGGTGACGGCGTAGAAGGGAAGTCATGGCGAAGGTGCGGGGACTGCTGCTGGCCGGTCTGCTCGGCGTGCTGCTCACCGGAGTGCTGCCGGTCGCGGCGTCCGCGGCGACCCCGGCTCCGGCCTCGGTCTCCGTGGCGGCCGAGACGGCGATCACGCAGGTGAACGCGCTCCGCCAAGCCCCGCCGGGACCGGTGCTGGACCCGTCCCAGACCGACAAGGCCAACGCCGACAAGACGAAGAAGAACCTCATCGCGGGCGGGGCCGCGGTGGTGCTGCTCGCCATCGTGTTCTTCGGCCGCCGCCACCGCATCAAGCGCCGCAAGGCCCAAGGCGGCTGAGCTTTCCGGCGTTCACCCACGCCGAACTTCGTCAGCCGTTCGCCGCAGATCCGCTACCGGCCGTCTTGGTCGAACGGCAGCGCGCCGCCGCTTGCCACCTGCATGGTGCACGATCGACTGCAATGCGTAAGACAGATCGATCGGCACGTTGCGTGTTCCCCTGCGCTCGTGTTGCGGGAGGAGGTGCGGCGTGACGGTGCTGGACTCACGGCCGGACGTTCCAGGTGACCACAACCCGATCGCGGCGCCCGGCGCGCTGCTGACCGAAGCCGGCGTCAGCATGGCTCCGGTGGAAGACCTTGGCGCGGGCCGCGGCCCGTTCTGGCTGGACGACTGGCTGCGCGCGAACGCGACCGACGTGCTCGCGTGGCGGCGGCACATCCACGCCCACCCCGAGCTGTCGCGCAACGAGTTCGCGACGACCGAGCTGATCGTCTCGCTGCTGCGCCGGGTCGGGCTCAAGCCGTGGGTGCTGCCCGGCGGCACCGGCGTGGTGTGCGACATCGGCAAGGGCGAGCGCTGCGTCGCGCTGCGCGCGGACATCGACGCGCTGCCGCTGACCGAGGACACCGGCCTGCCGTACTCCTCCACCACCGAGGGCGCGGCGCACATGTGCGGCCACGACGCGCACACCGCGATCCTGCTCGGCGCCGGCCGCGCCCTCGCCGGAGCGCCCGAGCTGCCCGGCCGCGTGCGGCTGATCTTCCAGCCCGCGGAGGAGGTCATGCCCGGCGGCGCGCTGGACATGATCGCCGCGGGAGCGCTGGAGGGCGTCGAACGGATCTACGGCCTGCACTGCGACCCTCGGCTCGAAGCGGGCAAGGTCGGCACCCGGGTCGGCGCGCTGACGTCCGCCGCCGACCTGATCGAACTGCGCCTGACCTCGCCCGGCGGACACACGTCGCGGCCGCATCTCACCGCTGATCTGGTGTACGCGCTGGGCACGGTCATCACGTCGCTGCCGTCGGTGCTGTCCCGGCGCGTCGACCCGCGCTCCGGCACGGTGCTGGTGTGGGGCGCGGTGCACGCCGGACAGGCCGCGAACGCGGTCCCGCAGGACGGCGTCCTGCGCGGCACGCTGCGGACGGCCGACCACGAGGTGTGGAAGTCGCTGGAGCCGCTCGTCGCGTCTTCGGTGGAATCCCTGCTGGCCCCGACCGGGGTCGGCTTCTCGCTCGACTACCGGCGCGGCGTGCCGCCCGTCGTGTCCGACGCTGAGTCGACCGCGCTGATGCGCGCCGGGGTCGAGGCGGCGGTCGGCGAAACAGGGCTCGCCGGGACGGAACAGTCGTCCGGCGGCGAGGACTTCGGCTGGTACCTGGAGCACGTCGGCGGGGCCTTCGCCCGGCTCGGCGTGTGGTCCGGTCCGCCCGCTCCGCAGGCCGACATCCACCGCCCGACGTTCGTTCTCGACGAGCGCGCGCTGCTCGTCGGAGTGCGCACTTTGGTGCACACCGCACTGGCCTCACTGGCCTGAGTTATCCACAGGCGCCGCGCCGATGTGGATAACTCAGGCGGGTGAGAGGTACCCCTCGTGCGGGGGTGTCAGCGGGGGATTACCCGGCGTGGTCTAGACCGTAGGGTACCCTGCCGCGACCCGTTTACCGAGAGTCATTTCGGACTTTTGTGCTGCCCGAGTGCGGCGGTGGGCCGGTGGCTGTCGGTGACGGATTTCGTGTTGTGCGGCAACGGCTTTGGCGGAATCCGAGGCTGACCGCAGCGATCCGCTGACCTGATTTCTGCCGTCATTTTTGGTGACGCGCTGCTATTTTTCCTGCGCTCTGAGGTGTTGGATGCCCGTGTGGGTGAGCCTCTGCCGTGTGGTATTGGGCAGCTGTCCGACAAGCTTGTGGAGCACCTCGTCGCACGGAGTTATCCACAGGGCGGTGCCGTTGGGGACAACTTCCGGCCCTCTGCTACGGCGGGTGTGGATGACTCCGGAAACGAGCGTTCCGGGCCGCCCGCCGCGAGGTCGAGGCCGCCGGGGTGGTTCGCCTCTCGAACGGCTGAACGTCCGTGAGGGGGCACCCTCGCGGACTCAGGGTTCCCGTCACGTACTTCACCGGGACCATGCAGCCCGCCGCGGCTACTGAGAAACCTGCATGGGGACGCTGGCCTCTTCGCCGAGCCACCGCGGTCCCGCCAGCTCCTGCGGTCTGGGCAACCACGCCTCAACCGCGCCCGCAGCCTCGCCTTAAGTTCCTGGCATGGAGACGCAGAGTCCGTGAGAGTTCCCCTCGCGGACCGTCAAGGAGAAAGCGTCAGCCGCTGATCCCGGTGCACGGCCGGGTGCGCAGATCGTCGACGTAATCCGCCGGGGCCCCGGCCGCCTCCGCGGCGTCCGCCAGCACCCCGAGATAGCGCGCCGAGGGCAGTCCGCCCTCGTAGGCGTCCAGCACGTACAGCCAGGCCAGCACCGAGCCGTCCATCGTCTGGACCCGCAGCCGGATCTTCGTGTGCATTCCCAGCTCGCCGCCTTCCCAGCGGTCGAGCCGGTCCTCGTCGAGCCCGGTCACGTCGTACAACACGACGAACACCCGCGACGACGGGTCCTCGACGATGGTGGCCAGCGCGCCTTCCCACCCGATGTCCTCGCCGCCGAAGGTCAGCCGCCAGCCTTCCAGCCAGCCGGTGCCCGCCATGGGCGAGTGCGGGGCGCGCTCCAGCATCTGGGCGGGCTCCATGTTGGATCCGTAAGCGGCATACAACGGCACGCGGCACAGCCTAGCGACCTCTGTTCGCCGCGACCGGATGCACATGCCGTGTCCGGGCACTTCGCTTGCCGGTCAGGTTCGCCGCGTAGGGTCAGGGCCACCGCCAAGCACGCGTGACATAGGAGGACCCAGGTGACCAGGATCGTGATCATGGGTGGCGGCCCGGCGGGCTACGAAGCCGCCTTGGTCGCGGCGCAGCACGGCGCCGACGTGACGATCGTCGAGCGGGACGGCCTGGGCGGCGCCTGTGTCCTCTACGACTGCGTGCCCTCGAAGACGTTCATCGCGTCGTCCGGCGCGCTCGCGAAGATGCACGACCTCGGCGAACTCGGCATCAACACCGACCTCGCGGACACCACCGTCGACCTGCCGACCGTGCACGGCCGGGTGAAGGGCCTGGCGCTCGCGCAGTCGGCCGACATCCGCGCCCGCGTGCAGCGTGAAGGTGTTCGCGTGATCACCGCCCAGGCCCGCTTCGCCGACGACGAGCCCGGTCTCGCCACCCACACGGTTGAAGTCACACACGCCGACGGCACGGTCGAATCACTGTCCGCGGACGTCGTGCTGATCGCCACCGGGGCCACCCCGCGCGTGCTGCCCGGCGCGGTGCCGGACGGCGAGCGGATCCTGGACTGGCGGCAGCTGTACGACCTCACTGAGCTGCCCGAACACCTCGCGGTGATCGGTTCCGGCGTCACCGGCGCCGAGTTCGCGTCCGCGTACACCGAGATGGGCGTGAAGGTCACCGTCGTGTCCAGCCGCGACCGCGTGCTGCCGCACGAGGACGCCGACGCCGCCGCGGTGCTCGAAGAAGTCTTCACCCAGCGCGGCACCACGGTGGCCAAACAGGCCCGCGCGGAACGCGTCGAGCGCACCGAGAAGGGCGTCGAAGTTCACCTGGCCGACGGTCGCGTGATCGAGGCAAGCCACGCGCTGATGACCGTCGGATCCATCCCGAACACCGCCGACATCGGCCTCGATCGCGTCGGCATCGAGCCCGGCCCCGGCGGCTTCATCGCGGTGGACCGGGTGTCGCGCACGAGCGTCCCCGGCGTGTACGCGGCGGGCGACTGCACCGGCGTGCTGATGCTCGCGTCCGTGGCGAGCATGCAGGGCCGCATCGCGATGTGGCACGCGCTGGGCGAGGGTGTCGCGCCGATCAAGCTCAAGACCGTCGCGGCGAACGTGTTCACCCACCCGGAAATCGCGACCGTCGGCATCAGCCAGCAGGCGATCGACTCCGGCGAGGTGCCCGCGCGCACGATCATGCTGCCGCTGGCGACCAACGCGCGCGCGAAGATGGAAGGCCTGCGCCGCGGTTTCGTGAAGCTGTTCTGCCGTCCCGCCACCGGCGTGGTGGTCGGCGGTGTCGTGGTCGCGCCGTCGGCGAGCGAGCTGATCCTGCCGATCGCGCTGGCGGTGCAGAACCAGCTGACGGTGGACCACCTCGCGCTGACGTTCTCGGTGTACCCGTCGCTGTCCGGATCGATCACCGAAGCGGGCCGCCAGCTCATGCGGCACGACGATCTGGACTGATTTTCCGCGTCCGGGCAACCCCGTGCCGCACACCGCGTCTTGCGGGGTGAAGACGGGTGGCACGGGGAAGGAACGAGGGTGCGCAAGAGCGCGATTTTCGCGGTGGCGGCGGCGATCGGATTGGCCGGGACAGCGGTCCCGGCGGTGGCGGCGGACGGTCCGGCGCCCGATCCAGTGACTGTGCAGCTGAACCAGGACACCGCGGTGCTGCACGGCCAGGTGAACGTCTACCAACGCGGCTCCGGCCCGAACCTGGCGCTCGCCTACTGCCCTGGAGCCAACGCGGGCACAGCGGCGTTCAGTTCGCCCGCGTTGAAGTTCTCTCAGTACTTCTACGGCGAGATGGTCGGGGTGAAGGCCACGATGAGCGCGCACGCGAACCTGGTGCCTGGCACCAAACCCGGTAGTTACCCGCTCACCGTCACGTGCGCCGGGAAGCAGTACAACGCGACATTCACCGTGCCCGCCGCGCAGGTGTCCCGGGTGCCCCAGGGCGCCGCGAAAGCGGGCGACGGGAGCCTCGCCGGGTAATCATCCAGGCTCGCCAAAAACCGCCGGAAATTGTTTCCGGCGGTTTTTTCGTTCCCGGGGCAACCCCGCGGCGGGCGGAGACGTCTTGTTGTTGTCGGAGCGAAAACGCCCGGGCCGCAGGGGGAACTGTCGGCCGGGCGCGGATTCGCCGCCGTTGTATGCGGCGGGAATCGCATTTTCATCAAGGGGAGTGTCATGAAGCGTACCGTTGTTTTCTCCGCCCTCGTCGCCGCCGGAATGCTTTCGGCCGCACCGGCTTTCGCCGCTGAAACGTCCGCCACGCCGCCTCCGTCGAGCACCGCCACCGCTCCGCCGTCCTCCTCGCCGGAGGAACCGCCTGGCGACAGCGGCGGCGTGCCCAAGGCATTCATCCGGGTGCTGCCGTCCTCCGGCCACGCCGGGGACCGCGTCACCGTGCGCGTCGGCTGCGAGGCCTCGGAGATCCAGAACCTGAACTCGGCGGCGCTGCAGTTCGGCAAGCTGCACCCGGTCGGTCCGCAGAACGACCCGTCGAAGGCGCCGATCTCGCAGGGCGCCGCGACCGTTCGCAGCGGCGTGAAGCCCGGCACGTACCAGGTTTCGTTCTCCTGCGGCAGTGCCGACCTCACCACGAAGTTCACCGTGCTGGGCGCGAAGCCCGCCCCGAAGCCGACGCCCACCCCCGCGCCCAAGCAGGTCAGCAAGGTCCCGTCCGGCGCGCCGCAGACCGGCGGCACGGACGGTCCGGTCGCGGACGACCAGTCGAACCTCGGACTCCCGATCGCGGCCGGCGCGATGGGCGTGCTCGCCCTCGGCGGCACCGGGCTCGTGGTGGCGCGTCGGCGCCAGCGTGGCTGACTAGTCTCCTGGGCCTGGCCGCTTTCGCGCGGCCAGGCCTGGGCGGATCGGGGGGAAAGATGATCAGAACGACACTCGCCGCGGCGTCCGTCGCGCTCGTCGCGCTGCTGGCCGGATGCTCGGCCGGTTCGACGACCGCGGCACCCGCTTCCAGCGTTCCGCCGGTTTCGTCGGTTTCGTCGGCAGCCCTGCCGAAATCGGAGCCGGTCTCGCTGGACATCCCGAGCATCGACGCGCATTCCAGCCTGGTGCCGCTCGGCCTCAACCCCGACAATTCGGTCCAGGTCCCGCCGGTCAGCACCCCATTGCAGGCCGGGTGGTACGAAAACGGCCCGACGCCCGGCGAAGTCGGCCCCGCGGTCGTGCTCGGACACGTCGACGGAAACAAGCACAAAGGGATCTTCTACCGGCTCAAGGAAATGAAGCCGGGAGACGACGTCGACATCGCCCGCCGCGACGGCACCACCGCGCACTTCGAGGTGACCAAAGTGGACCAGGTGCCCAAGGACGTCTTCCCGACCGAGGAGGTCTACGGGGACACTTCGGATCCGGAGTTGCGGTTGATCACCTGCGGCGGCGCCTTCGACCGGACCGAGCACAGCTATGTGGACAACATCATCGTGTACGCCCATCTGGTGAAGGGCGGGCGCTGACCCCGCGCATTGAACAAGACGCCCCCGATTTTGTCGGTCCCCGGTGCGACACTGTGGCGGTTGGCACAATTCTGGGAGGCACGCATGATCACCAGGACAGAACCGTGGCCCGCGGGCACACCGTGCTGGGGCGACTTGATGGTGCCTGATCGCGACAAGGCGGTCACGTTCTACGAGTCGCTGCTCGGCTGGACAGTCGAATCCGGCGGGACGGAGACCGGCTATTACGGAATGGCGCAGATCGCCGGCAAGCCGGTCGCGGGCATCGGGCAGATCCCGCCGGAGCAAGCGGGCATGCCGCCGATGTGGACGACGTACCTGTCAGTGTCCGATGTAGACAAAACCGTAGCCGCGATCGCCGAAGCGGGCGGACAGGTCATCGCACCGCCGATGGACGTGCTGACCGAAGGCCGGATGGCCATCGCGACCGACCCGACCGGAGCGACGTTCGGCCTGTGGCAGCCGGGCAGGCACTCCGGCACGCAGGCGACGCTGACGCCCGGGGCTCCCGCGTGGAACGAATGCATGACCCGGGATTTCACCGCGGCCAAGCAGTTCTATGGCGATGTGTTCGGGTACGGCTTCGGGGACATGTCCGGGCCGGGCTTCACGTACGCGACGCTGGACGTCGACGGCAGGCCGGTTGGCGGCCTCGGCGAGTTGCCCGCGGACAGCCCGGCATCGCCGGGGTGGGTGACGTACTTCTGGACCGCCGACGCGGACGAGTCAGCAGCGCGAATCCCGGACTTGGGTGGCACGGTGGTGAGCCCGCCGGCGGACACGCCGCACGGCCGGATGGTGATCGCGGTGGACGACCAGGGGGCTGGCTTTTCGCTGATGGCCCCCAACGCCCAGTCCGGAACTCAGGACGGGTGGGGGTGAGGTTGATTCGGACCTCGCGAAACCGGCTCGGGCGAGCTGGCTGAAAGACGAGGCGGTGGGCGAGCACGCCATCGGTGCTGAGCGGGGCCGCGCGGCAGCCACGCGGTGTTGAGCGGGGGCCGTGCGGCGGCCACGCGGTGTTGAGCGGGGGCCGTGCGGTGGCCACGCGGTGTTGAGCGGGGGCCGTGCGGTGGCCACGCGGTGTTGAGCGGGGCCGTGCGGTGGCCACGCGGTGTTGAGCGGGGCCGTGCGGTGGCCACGCGGTGTTGAGCGGGGCCGTGCGGTGGCCACGCGGTGTTGAGCGGGGCCGTGCGGTGGTCGTGCGGTGCTGGGTGGGGGCGCGGGCGGTCATGCGTTGCTGAGCGGTGCTGGGTGGGGGCCGCGCGTTGCTAAGCGAGGCCGCGCGGTGGTTGTGCGGTGCTGAGCTGAGCCGCGTGGCAGCCATGCGGTGTTGAGCAGGGGCGTGCGGCAGTCACGCCGTGCTGGGTGATGGCGCGGTGGCCACGCGTTGCTGAGCGGGGCCGTGCGGCGGTCATGCGGTGCTGAGCGGAGCAAGCCGACTCTGCCGCAGTCCTGCCGAGCTGAGCTGGTGTCGTACCGACGTGGCGGCGGGCTGGGCAGCGCTGCCCAGAAGTACGTGAGCGGAACCTTGAGGGAATCCGATTCCCTCAAGGTTCCCCTCACGACCTGTCACTCAGGCAGGCGGTAAGCCGTCGTTGAACCGCCGGTCAGGCAGCGGCGACCGGAAGGATCAGTCCTCCACCCAGTCGAAGGTCTTCGTCACCGCCTTCTTCCAGTTCCGGTATTCCTTCTCCCGCCGCGACTCGTCCATCGACGGGTCCCACTGCTTGTCCTTCGCCCAGTTGGTCCGGATGTCGTCCTCCGACTCCCAGAACCCCACCGCCAGCCCGGCCGCGTAAGCCGCGCCCAGTGCGGTCGTTTCGTTCACGACCGGGCGGATCACCGGCACGCCGAGGATGTCCGCCTGGAACTGCATCAGCAGTTCGTTCACGACCATCCCGCCGTCGACCTTCAGCGACTTCAGCGGGACGCCCGAGTCGGCGTTCATCGCGTCGATCACCTCTCGCGACTGGAACGCCGTCGCCTCCAGCACCGCTCGCGAGATGTGGCCCTTGTTCACGAACCGGGTCAGGCCGACGATCGCGCCTCGGGCGTCGGAGCGCCAGTACGGGGCGAACAGGCCCGAGAACGCGGGCACGAAGTACGCGCCGCCGTTGTCGTCGACCGTTCGGGCGAATTCCTCGATCTGGGCCGCCGACGAAATCAACCCGAGGTTGTCGCGCAGCCACTGCACCAGCGAACCGGTGACCGCGACCGAGCCCTCCAGCGCGTACACCGTGTCGTTCGAGCCGATCTTGTAGCAGACCGTCGTGAGCAGGCCGTTCTCCGACAACACCTTCTCCGTGCCGGTGTTCAGCAGCACGAAGTTGCCGGTGCCGTAGGTGTTCTTGGCCTCGCCCGGCGAAAGGCACGCCTGGCCGAACGTCGCCGCCTGCTGGTCGCCCAGGATGCCCGCGATCGGCACTTCCGCGAGAGCCCCGCGCGGGCGGACCTTGCCATACACCTCCGACGACGACCGGATCTCCGGCAGCATCGACAGCGGGATCCCCATCTCCGCCGCGATGTCCTCGTCCCACTGCAGGGTGTCGAGGTCCATCAGCAGCGTGCGCGACGCGTTCGTCGGGTCCGTCACGTGCACGCCGCCGTCGGTGCCGCCGGTCATGTTCCACAGCACCCAGGTGTCCATGTTGCCGAACACCAGATCGCCCGCCTCGGCCCTGGCCCGCGCGCCCTCGACGTTGTCGAGGATCCACTTGATTTTCGGGCCGGAGAAGTACGTCGCGAGCGGGAGACCGGTCTTCGAGCGGTAGCGCTCCTGGCCGCCGCCGAGCGCTCCCAGTTCGCCCGCGATCTTGTCGGTGCGGGTGTCCTGCCAGACAATCGCGTTGTACACCGGCTTTCCGGTGTTGCGGTCCCACACGAGCGCCGTCTCGCGCTGGTTGGTGATGCCCACCGCGGCGATGTCGGTCGGCCGCAGGTCGGCCTTGGCGAGCGCGCCCGCCGCGACCGCGCGGGTGTTTTCCCAGATCTCCTCGGCGTTGTGCTCGACCCAGCCCGCTTTCGGGAAGATCTGCTCGTGCTCGCGCTGGTCGACCGCGACGACACGGCCGGAGTGGTCGAAGATCATGCAACGCGTCGACGTGGTGCCCTGGTCGATCGCGGCGACATACGAAGTCATGGATTCCCTCCGGAAAGCTGGATCAGGTCAGGTTGTGCACGGCCAGGTACACCAGCGCCGCCAGCGCGGCGCCGACGAGCGGACCGAGGACCGGCACCCACGAGTAGTTCCAGTCCGGGTCGCGCTTGCCCTTGATCGGCAGCAGGAACGCGTACGCGATGCGCGGGCCGAGGTCGCGGGCCGGGTTGATGGCGTAGCCGGTCGGCCCGCCGAGGGAAATGCCGATCACCAGCACGACGAACGACACCCCGGCGTAGCCGAGCGCGGTGTTGCCGAAGGTCGGCGTCCCGTCCGCGGCCGTCTTGAACGCCGGGGTCAGCAGGATCCAGCCGACCAGCACGAAGGTGCCGATGATCTCGGTCACCAGGTTCCACGCCTTGTTCCGGATCTGCGGGGCGGTGGAGAAAATGCCCAGCGTCTCCTCCGGATTCGGATGGTCGTCGAACTGCAGTTTGTAGGTCAGCCAGCACAGCACGGCGCCGAGAATCGCGCCGAGCATTTCGCCGATCAGGTAGAACGGCACGTCCGCCCACGAAACCTTGCCCGAAATGGCCAGGCCGAGCGTGACCGCCGGGTTCAGGTGCGCGCCGGTCGGCGCGGCGAGGCTGGCGCCGGCGAACACGCCGAAAGCCCACCCGAAAGTGATGAACAGGGTTCCGGCTTGGAAGCCGTTGTTCTTGCGCAGCACGACGTTGGCGACCACGCCGTTGCCCAGCAACAGGAGCACCGCTGTACCCAGCAGCTCCCAGACGATGATCGCGCCCGGACTCAAACTCACGCTTCCCGCACCTCCACACTGGACAGTCTGTGCAGGGCCGATCACGTCCGGCCACAGCCCCGTAGCCGACCCCAGTTCGCGGCACGTTACCGCCGCGTACGCGCGCAATCCATAAGCCGGGCGAACCAATGTGACCATGATCGTCATGGGTTCCGCCACACGTGTCACCTCGGGGTCAGCAGACGATCACGCAAGCGTGCGATGCTGGGGAAGGTGGAGCACGAGGAGGAACGAGTGGTGACGAACCCGCAGAACGGCAGCGACCCGGCCCGGCTGGGTCCGGCGGGCCGGGAGGAATCCTGGCGGCGCTTCGGCGACGAGACCTTCGACCTGGTCGTGATCGGCGGCGGCGTCGTCGGCGCGGGCACCGCGCTCGACGCGGCGACCCGCGGCCTGCGGGTGGCTCTCGTCGAGGCCCGCGACCTGGCGTCCGGCACGTCGAGCCGGTCGAGCAAGCTCTTCCACGGCGGCCTGCGGTATCTCGAACAGCTTGAGTTCGGCTTGGTGCGCGAAGCGCTGCACGAGCGCGAGCTGATGCTGACGAAGATCGCGCCGCACCTGGTGAAGCCGGTGAGCTTCCTGTACCCGCTGACGCACCGGATCTGGGAGCGTCCGTACACCGCCGCCGGGCTGCTGATGTACGACACGATGGGCGGCGCCCGCTCGGTGCCGGGCCAGAAACATCTCACCCGCGCGGGTGCCCTCCGAATGGTCCCCGCGCTCAAACGGTCGGCGCTGATCGGCGGCATCCGGTATTACGACGCGCAGTCAGACGATGCCCGGCACACGATGACCGTCGCGCGCACCGCCGCGCATTACGGCGCGGTGGTCCGGACCTCCACCCAGGTCGTCGGCTTCCTGCGCGAGGCGGACCGGATTTCCGGCGTGCGCGTGCGCGACGTCGAGGACGGCCGCGAGACCGAGATCCACGCCGGGGCGGTGGTCAACTGCACCGGCGTGTGGACCGACGAACTGCAGCGGCTGTCCGGCGGCCGCGGCCGGTTCCGCGTGCGCGCCAGCAAGGGCGTGCACATCGTCGTTCCGCGCGATCGGATCGTGTCGGAGTCGGGGATGATCCTGCGCACCGAGAAGTCGGTGCTGTTCGTCATCCCGTGGCGCAACCACTGGATCGTCGGCACCACCGACACCGATTGGAATCTCGACCTCGCGCATCCGGCGGCCACCAAGCACGACATCGACTACCTGCTCGAACACGTGAACTCGGTGCTCGCGACGCCGCTGACGCACGACGACATCGAAGGCGTGTACGCGGGCCTGCGTCCGCTGCTGGCCGGCGAGAGCGAAGAGACGTCGAAGCTGTCGCGCGAGCACGCGGTCGCGCGGGTCGCGCCGGGCTTGGTCGCGATCGCGGGCGGCAAGTACACGACGTACCGGGTGATGGCGGCCGACGCCGTCGACGCCGCGGTGGTCGACCTGCCGGGCCGCCCGCCGTCGTCGATCACCGACAAGGTCCCGCTGCTCGGCGCGGACGGCTACCACGCGCTGGTCAACCAGGCCGATCACCTGGCCGCGGAGCACGGGCTGCACCCGTACCGCGTGCGGCACCTGCTCGACCGCTACGGCTCGCTGGTGCACGAAGTGCTGGCGCTCGCGGCGGACCGGCCGGAATTGCTCAAGCCGATCGAGTCGGCGCCGGATTACCTCGGCGTGGAGGTCGTGTACGCGGCCAGCCACGAGGGTGCGCTGCACCTGGAGGACGTCCTCGCCCGGCGCACGCGGATCTCCATCGAGTACGCCCACCGCGGCGTCGACTGCGCCGAGCAGGTCGCCCAGCTGGTGGCCGGCGTGCTGGGCTGGTCGGAGGAAACGACCAAGCGCGAGGTCGAGGTCTACCGGGCGCGGGTCGAGGCGGAGCGGGATTCGCAGTTGCAGCCGACGGACGAGTCGGCGGACGCGTTGCGGGCGGCCGCGCCGGAGGCTCGCGCCGGATTGATCGAGCCGGTCAGCTGAGGTTTCCTCGTGGGTGCCGGGAAGAACCGGCACTCACGAGGGCTTGAGCACCCAGCGGATGAGCGTCTCCCCGCTGGGCGAGGGCCGCTCCTCGGGCCCGACCCGGCTGAACCCGGCGCGCCCGGCGACAATCGCGGACGCGGTGTTGCTTTCGTCGTGCCGGTAAGCGATTTCGTGCAGCCCCAAGCGGGCGAATCCGAACTGGATCGCGGCCGAAAGCGCTACTGCCGCGATGCCTTTGCCCCGTTCGGCCGGATGCGTCCACACCGACGCCTCGGCGGTGCCGAAGGCGAGGTCCAGATCGCGCAGCCCGACCTCGCCGAGCAGGCGGCCGGTCGCCGGTTCCGCGACCGCCCACGAGCAGCGTTCGTCGCACGCCCACTGCGCGGCGCGCAGCGTCACGTACTCGGTGGCTTCGTCGGGGGTGCGCAACCGGTAGTTCAGCACGTACCGCCGGTGCCGCGGGTCCGCGAACGCCTCCATCAGCGCGGGCCGGTCGTCGAGATGCCGGTCCGCGCGCAGCTGACGCAGGTAGTACGCGCCCGCGTTGATTTCCACGGGTTCCACAAGCCGAGCCTAACCGCCTGGAACCGGAAAACGGCTGCGTGCCGCGTCACGACCGGGGAGGACGCGGGGTGAAAAATCCTTGCCGGTTCGGGCAGTACCGCGGAAAGACCGCCCCGGCGGCATGATCGTCCTGGCAGCGTTGCCGGTATGCCGGACAATCTGACCCAGTTTGCCGCCGACCACGCCCGTCTGCACGGATGGGACGACCTTCCCGCCTTCCTCGCCGACGACCGGACCTGGACGTTCGCCGAGGTCTACGCCGGGGCCGCCCGCGTCGCGGGCGGTTACCGCGCCGCCGGGCTGCACCGCGGCGACCGCGTTCTGCTCGCGCTTCCGGACAGCATCGAAATGGTCTGGTGCCTGCTCGGCGCGTGGCAGGCCGGAATCGTCGCGATTCCGGTGAATGTCCAGATGAGCCACGACGATCTGACCCGCGACATCCGCACCGCCGAACCCGCGCTGATCGTCGCGGACCCGGAAACGGCGGGCTGGCTCGACGACGCCGGGCTCGCTCCGGCCACCGGTGCGGAACGGCTGGCGGCAGCGGAGCCGGAGACGGAGTTCGCGCCGGGCGGCGACCATCCCTCGCACGCGATGTTCACGTCCGGCACCACCGGCGCTCCCAAGCTGTGCTTCTTCCTCCACAGCAACTTCGGCCCGTCGATGCTTCGCACGGACGGCGTCGGCACGGTGGCGTTCTCGGTGTCGCGCATGTATTTCGCCGGCGGCCTGTACTCCTCGGCGATGGCCACGATCTGCACCGGCCAGACGTCGGTGCTCTCGCGGCCGCGTGCGACTCCGGCCGCCGCGCTGGAGTTGATCCGTCGCCACAACGTCGCGACGCTTTTCGCGCAGCCGAGTTTCTACGCGCGTCTGCTGCTGGAGCCGGGGCATGCCGAGATTCTCGGCAAGCTCCGCGGCGCGATGTGCGCCGGCGAGGTGCTTTCCGCGCAGCTGCGGGAGAAGCTGATGCCGATCTTCGAGGACCGGTTGGTCAACCTTTACGGCGCTACCGAGGCCGGCGGGTACGCGATGGGCCGTCCGGCGGACTACCTCGACCCGTCCGCGGTCGGGCCGGCTTACGAGGGCCGTTCGGCACGCGTTGTGGCCGACGGTCAGGAAGTGGCGGCCGGTGTGCAGGGCGAACTGCAGGTTCTGGTCCCGTTCGCCACGCGCGGTGTCGCTCGCGGCAGCCTCGGCCCGGATCAGGTGACCGACATCTGGTGGTCGACCGGCGACCTCGCGTCGATCGACGAGCAGGGTGTCATCCACGTCTACGGACGGCTGGACGACGTCGAGGTGATCGGCGGGCAGAATGTGGTTCCCGGCGAGGTCGAACGGCTCCTCGAAAGCCACCCGAAGGTGCGGGAAGCGGCGGTCAGCGCGGTGCGGCGCGACGCAGGGGACACGACGTTGCGAGCCTACGTGGTGGCGTCGGCGGGTGCGGGTGACGACGACTTGGGCGCGGAGCTGGTCGCGCTGACTCGCGAACATCTGTCGTGGTACAAGGTGCCGCAGGACGTGACGTGGCTGGAAGCGTTGCCGCGCAACGGGAATGGCAAGGTGCTGCGACGGCAGCTGCGTGCCGCGGGCGGTCAGCTGGCTTGAGCCGGGGAAGGGATCGCCGGGAACTCCGCGTGCACGGCGGTCCCTTCCCCACGCGCGGATTCGATAGTCAGCGAGCCCGCCACCCGTTGCACCCGCTGACGCATGGCTTCCAGGCCGAAGCCGGTGCCGTCGCCGCGGTCGCCGGGGGCGAAACCTCTGCCGTCGTCCCGGATGTCGAGCATGACCAGGTCGCTGGTGTAGGTGAGCGTGATGCCGATCCGGTTGGCGTGCGCGTGTTTTTCCGCGTTGGCCAGGGCTTCCTGAGCCACCCGGTACAGCGCCACTTCCAGCTCCGGCAGCAACGGCCGCGCGTCGCCTTCTACGTCGGCGGTCACCTTGGCACCGGAGGTGCCGGACGCGCGATTCGCTAATCCTGCCAAAGCTTCCGGCAAATGCGAGTCCGCCAACGGCTCCGGGCGCAACGCTTGAACCGCTCGGCGCGCCTCGGTGAGACTGTCCTTCGCCAGCGTGTGGACGTGGTCGAGATGCCGTTGCCGATCCGCGGCTTCGGTCGCCCGGTCGGCGGCCTGCAACTGGGTGACGATGCCGGTCAATCCCTGGGCGACAGTGTCGTGAATTTCGCGGGCCATGCGCTGTCGCTCGTCGAGCACGCCTGCCTCGCGGGCTTGGGTGAGCAGTTGTGCGTGCAATGCCGCGTTTTCCGTTAGCGCCGTTTCCAGCTGCGCGTTCGATCGGGCGAGTTTTTCATTGGTACGACGGCGTTGCTCGTTTTCCGCGCCGACGAACCACGCCACGTACAGAATCGGCCCGACGATTGAAACCGCGGTGATCCATGGCGGCGAAGGTTGCCAAATTCCCTTGGCCAGCAACGGAACCACCGCCGTCGCGGCCGCCGCGAAGATACTCCAGCGGGTGGGGAACAAGATGAACGCGATCGGGTAGCCGATCGAAGCGAAGGCGGTGAACGGATCCAGCCTTGACGTGAGCACGGTCGCGGCGGCCAGCAACACAACGAAGAATCCGATGGCCAGCCACGGTTTCCGGGTGCGCTGCGGGAAGACCGGGATCAGCACCAGCAGCCACAGTCCGCTCGCTGCGGCCAGAAGCAGTGTGGTGCGCCATTGCGCGGGATCGCCGTGCGGCTGACCAGCGGCGATGATGGTGCACACCGCGAGCGCCAGAATCCCGACCCCGGCGAACACCGGGCCCGCCCATCGCTCGGCCTTCGGGTCGATCGAACCCGGCCGCAGCCCCATCATCGGACTCGGCCGCGACGCGCGTTCCGGCGGGCTCAGCGCCGCCGCCATCCGCTGAACAGGATCAGCAGCAACGGCAGCGCGAACACGATCAGCAGCCGTCCGCGCGTCACGATGAGCACGACGACCGCCAAGGCGATGGAAAGCGGCACCGAATACCGCCACACGAACGCGCTCAGCTTGCCGTTGCCCGCGGCCGGGACGACCGGTTCCGGCCGGGCCGTGGCCAGCAGCGCGCTCGGCCGCGGCGAGGGCAGGTCGTCGAACAGCGGCACGAGTTCGCTGACCAGCTTGGCTGACGTGACCTTCGCCGAACGGCTGCCGTACTCGTCGATGTCGAGGCGTCCGGTGCGGACGTGCTCGGAAAGGACGTCGAGCGCGTCCTGTCGTTCGGCGTCGCTCAGCCGCAGGTCAGCCATGGTCCGCCTCAGCGGTCCAGCCGGCGCTGCCGCCGGTGCTCGTCGCGCATCGCGCGGAACTCCTCGCGGCGTTCCCGGTGCCGGTCGTGGTGGTGGTGATGGTCGTGGTGCTCGAAACCCTTGCCCCAGAGCGCGCGGCCGACCGCGGTGAGCGCGATCGGCGCGAAGATCACCGGCCATCCCGCGGTGCCGGTGGCGATCAGGGCGATCGCCGCGATCCACACCAGCGGGACCAGCGCGGCGACGGCGCGTTGCCCTGCCGACCACTCCGGCTGCCGCGCGGCGACCTCGCCGGACGCCGCGGGCTGCGGCACGGGCATCGGCGGTGGCACCGCGGCCGGTTCCGGCGCGGCGGTCGCGCCCGCGCCGAACACCGGATGCGGCACCGGAAGGTCGGTGAACAACTCGCCCAGTTCGCCCCGCGTCTTGGCCGCGGTGATCCGGGCGGAACGTTCGCCGAACTCGTCGATGTCGATCCGCCCCGCGCTCATGTGCTCGCCGAGCGCATGCAGCGCGGACTCTCGCTCCTGGTCGCTGATCCGCAGCTGCGGAGACGGAACCTCAGTCACGTAGTCGATGGTAGGCCGCGCGAGCGCGCGGCACCCACGACATTCAGCACAACTTCAGTCCTTGAGCTCCAAGAGTTGCGTTCCCTGCGTGACCGCGGAGCCGATCTCGACCGAAAGCCCGGTGACGGTGCCCGCTTTGTGTGCGGTTACCGGGTTTTCCATCTTCATCGCCTCGAGCACCACGATCAGCTCGCCCGCCTCGACGTGCTGGCCTTCCTCGACCGCGATCTTGACGATGGTGCCCTGCATCGGCGCGGTGACCGCGTCGCCGCTCACCGCTGCCTTCGCGCCGCCCGCTCGCTTGCGCGGCTTGGCTTTCGTCGCCGCGGGCGCGCCGCCGCCTTCGAGGGCGAACCCGCCCGGCAGCGACACCTCGAGCCGGCGTCCGCCGACCTCGACCACGACGTTCTGCCGCGGTGCCTCTTCCTCGGCCTCGATGTCCGGCGCGACGAACGGCTCGATCTGGTTGTCGAATTCGGTCTCGATCCAGCGGGTGTGCACGCTGAACCCGTTCTCGTCGCCGATGAAGGCCGGGTCGTTCACGATCACGCGATCGAACGGCAGCACCGTCGCCATGCCCTCGACCTCGAACTCGGCCAGCGCGCGACGGCTGCGCTCCAGCGCGTTCGCCCGGTCCGAACCGGTGACGATCAGCTTGGCGAGCATCGAGTCGAACTGGCCGCCGATCACGCTGCCGGATTCGACGCCGGAATCGACGCGCACGCCCGGACCGGACGGGGCGACGAACTTGGTGACCGTGCCCGGCGCGGGCAGGAAGCCGCGGCCGGCGTCCTCGCCGTTGATGCGGAACTCGATCGAGTGGCCGCGCGGCGTCGGGTCCTCGGTGATCCGGAGCTTCTCGCCGCGCGCGATGCGGAACATCTCGCGGACCAGGTCGAGGCCGGTGGTCTCCTCCGAGACCGGGTGCTCGACCTGCAGCCGGGTGTTCACCTCGAGGAAGGAAATGGTGCCGTCGACCGCGACGAGGTACTCGACGGTGCCCGCGCCGTAGTAGCCGGCCTCCTTGCAGATGGCCTTGGCCGACTCGTGGATCCGGGCGCGCTGGTCGTCGGACAGGTACGGCGCGGGGGCCTCTTCCACCAGCTTCTGGTGGCGGCGCTGCAGCGAGCAGTCGCGGGTGCCGACGACGATCGCGTTGCCGTGCTGGTCGGCCAGCACCTGCGCCTCGACGTGCCGCGGCTTGTCCAGGTAGCGCTCCACGAAGCATTCGCCGCGGCCGAACGCGGCCACCGCCTCGCGCGTCGCGGACTCGAACAGTTCGGGGATTTCCTCACGCGTACGGGCGACCTTCAGGCCGCGGCCGCCGCCGCCGAACGCCGCCTTGATCGCGACCGGCAGGCCGTGCTCGTCGGCGAACGCGATGATCTCGTCGGCGTCCTTCACCGGCTCCTTGGTGCCGGGCACCAGCGGCGCGCCCGCGCGCATCGCGATGTGCCGCGCGGTCACCTTGTCGCCGAGGTCGCGGATCGACTGCGGGCTCGGCCCGATCCAGGTCAGGCCCGCGTCGAGGACGGCCTGGGCGAACTCGGCGTTCTCGGAGAGGAAGCCGTAACCGGGGTGGACCGAATCGGCGCCGGACCGCTTGGCGGCGTCGAGGATCTTGTCGATCGCGAGGTAGCTCTCGGCCGCGGTGTTCCCGCCGAGGGCGAACGCCTCGTCGGCGAGACGCACGTGCGGAGCGTCGCGGTCCGGGTCCGCGTACACGGCCACGCTCTGCAAGCCGGCGTCCTTCGCGGCCCGGATCACGCGAACCGCGATCTCGCCCCGGTTCGCGACCAGGACCTTGGTCACCGGACCGCCTGTGCTCGCGGTGTCCTGCTCGCTCACCACATACCTCCCGTGCCCGTCGCCGCGCTGCTGGTCAACCGGGAGTCTACGGACCAGGATCGGGCCTGGATTGAGAGGTGGACCACCCGGTTCGGTCCTGTTTATACCCGTCCGGCGGGAGCCTGATGCCGCAGTTGTGCCGGTAGTTCGGAGTCGAGCACGATGACGTCGTAGGGGTTGACCTGGTGCACCAGCGCCAGGTTTTCGGTGTTGACCAGGATCCACGGCTGGTGTTCGCCGCAGCAGTCGACGAGCCGGTCCAGCGCGGTGAACGCGACCAGCGCGGTGCGGCCGTCCGGGGTGCGGCGCAGTTCGACGTTGGCTCCGGTCTGGCCGTCGGTGGTCGGGCCGGTGGGGCCGGTCGGCAGATAAAGGGCCGGGGGCAAATTGGGGTTCGTCACTCCGACAACATAGACGGACACGGTGCGCAAGGTCGCTTACAGTCTCGGATATGCGGACTTGGCCGAAGCGCGTCCCGCGATCCGCGCTGCTCACCGCCGTTCTCGCGGCGGTGGTCACGGCGGCGGCGCTCGTCGTGGTCGTCGCGTTGCGCCCGAAGCCGGACGGCGCGGTGACCATGACGCCGCGCGAGCCCGCCGCGGCTCCGGTGGAAGCGCCGTCCTCGACCTGCGGAAACGGTCCGTGCCAGCAACTGGCCGCGGTGAGCGTCGGCGGTACCCCGGTCGTGTTGCTGACAGACGCCGCGGGCGGATCGGGCCGGGTCCAGGTCGGGCAGCAGCCGTTCGAACTGGCGATCACGAACCTGGGTGCGAAGCTGACGGCGAATTCCCTGCGCTGCATCGACGGGTCGACCGCCGCGTGCCTGATCCGCGGCGACGCGGCTGGCGGTTCGTACGGCGAACTGCTCACCGAGTCCGGCGGCGTGTGGCGCGACTACGGCAAGCCGTATTTCTCTGACGCCGGTTCGCTGTCGCTCTACGACGTGAGCCAGGACGGCCGTGCGGACGTGATCGTCGTCCGGCACGAATGCCCGAAGGCGGTGTCCGGCACGCCACGTTGCCAGGCGGCTCCGGTGGTGGCGGAGGTGTACGAACTCGACGGCGAAGTGATGGGCTGCACGAGCACCGTCACCGCGCCGTCGGATTTCCGGGGCTGGCCGGACGTCGAACTGAAGAAATCCCAGCTGCGGCGCTGTTCCGGCAACTCGTGAGTGGCGATGCCGGTGAGAACCGGCATCGCCACTCGCCAGGCCTCAGGCCGTGGCGGGCCGGGCGGCGGCGCCCTCGTCGCGGTGGTCCGGCCGAACGGTCTGGGTGTGGAGGATTTCTTCGTCGAGCAGGCCTTCGCTGCGCGCGACGATCGTCGGGACCACGATCTGGCCCGCGACGTTCGTGGCGGTGCGCATCATGTCCATGATCGGGTTCACCGAGTAGATCAGCGCGATGCCGAGTGCGACCTGCTTGGCGTCGAGCCCGATGAACGCGGTGGTCAGGGTCAGCGCGGTCAGCCAGCCGGTGGTTCCCGCGGTGGCCAGCGCGCCGACCACGGCGACGACCACGATGCCGACGTACTGGCCGAAGCTCAGCGGCACCCCGGCGAGGTTGGCGATGAAGATCGCGCCGATCGCGGGGAACACGGCGGCGCAACCGTCCATTTTGGTCGCACTGGCGAGCGGGGTGGCAAACGCGGCGTACCCGGGGTCGACGCCGAGATTGACCGCGGACTGCCGGGTCAGCGGCAGCGTGGCCGAACTCGACTGCGAAGCGAACGCGAACTGGATCGCGGTGCCCGCCTTGGCGAAGAACGTCAGCGGGTTCACCTTCGCGACGAACTGCAGCAGGATCGGGTAGACGACGAACAGGATCAGCAGGCAGCCGACGTAGACCGCGATCGTGGTCGAGAGCAGCGGGCGGAACAGCGCGTCGCCGTAGTTGGAGACGGCGGCGCCGATCAGCCCGATGATGCCGATGGGCGCGAGGCGCACGATCCAGCCGAGGTAGCGCTGGATGATTTCGAAGACGCTCGTGGTGAAGTCGACGAACGGCTTCGCCTTGTCGCCGAGGCTGTAGGCGGCGGCGCCGATCACGACGGCGAGGAACAGCACCTGGAGCGTGCTGCCCTCGGCGAAGGCGGAGAAGAAGTTCTCCGGGAGCAGGCCCTTGATGAAGGCGTCCCAGGAACCCCAGTGGCTCATGCTCTTCGCGGCTTTGTCGGCGTTCTTCGCGGTGGCCGCGACGCCCTCGCCGAGTCCGCCGGAGCCGGGGTTGAACAGTTTGCCGATCGCGATCCCGATCAGCGAGGCGATGAACGAGGTGATCGCGAACCACAGCACGGTCTTGCCGCCGAGCCGCGCGGCGGTGCGGCCGCCGCCGAGGCCGCGGAGGCTGTTGATGCCGACCACGATCGCGGTGAAGACCAGCGGGATCACCGCGATCTGCAGCAGCGTGGTGAAGATCGTGCCGATGTGGTCGAGGGTGTCGGTCAGCCAGCCGGCTTCAGTCGTCCGTGCGATGACGCCGAGGCCGGCGCCCACGACAAGCGAGCCGAGCACGGCCGCGGCGAACACGCGCGGCTTGGTGTACGTCCTGACGAAGGACATGTGCCACCCCAGAGAGGTCGAGAGTTTCCGCTGACCCGGGTGCGGGCCAGCGTCGACTTTCCCCGATCACTCGTCCGAGTGACACATCGTCCCAATATGTGAACTAGTTCCACATTTCGGTCACGCTGACGCCCACCTCGGCGAGCAGCTGGCGCAGCAGCGGAAGACTGATCCCGATGACGCTCGACGGGTCCCCTTCGACGCCCTCGACGAACCACCCGCCGAGCGCGTCGAGCGTGAAGGCCCCCGCGACGTGCAGCGGTTCGCCGGTGGCGACGTAGGCGTCGATCTCGGCCTGGCTGGGGTTGGCGAAGTGCACGGTGGTGGAGCGGGTGCCGGAGGCTTCCTTGGTGCGCTGCCCGCCGTCGAGCCGGACCACAGCGTGCCCGGTGAGCAGGACGCCGGACCCGCCCGCCATCCGAGCCCACCGCTGCTTCGCGACCTCGGCGGTAGCGGGCTTGCCGACCATCTCGCCGCCGATGGAAAGCATGGAATCGCACGCGACGATGACGGCATCAGGCTCGGAAACCATCTCGACGACGGCGTTGGCCTTGGCCTTGGCGAGAGCTGAGACGAGCTCGGCGGGTTCGGGGTCGGTGAGGGCCGCGGCGACAGCGTCCTCGTCGACACCGGACACGACGACGGCCGGGTCTAGACCGGCACTGCGCAGGACGGCGAGGCGGGCGGGGGACTGGGACGCGAGGACTAGACGCACGGTCTCGAACGCTACCTGGGTTGGGTGCGGCGCGCGGTTGTGCCCCGGGAAGGTTGGGCGGCGCGTTGAGACGGTGATGCGGGCGGAGTGGGCGTCGCGGCCAGGGTCTGCGAGCCGTGGGCGAGGTCTGGCATCGAGTCAGACTCCCGGCGCAGGCTTGCGCCGGGAGGCCGGCTCGGTGGCTTCAAAGCGAGGAAGATGCCTGGCGGGCCGGGATTTCTGCGCCGGGAGGCCTCGCGGATGCGGAGACCGCCGCGGCGGATTCGCCTCCCGTCGCAACATTGCTGTGACGGGAGGCGAGTCGCTCGGCTCTCGTCGCCTGCCGTGCCCCGGCTGGGTCGCTGTCAGCCGGGGCCGTCGCGATCAGTCGTTCATCGGGCTGGCTCAGGCGTAGGGGCGGTCGGCGCGGGCGTGTGCGGCCGGGGCGACACCCGGCGCAAAGCCGCTGCTGACAGGACTCCCAGGATCAGCACCGCGATCGGCAGGATCAGGGTCGCGCGGGCGGCGTCGGTGAGTCCATTGTGGACGACCTCGCCGGCGAGGCGGCCCGCTTGTGCGGCGAGGTCCGCCGGGAGCCCCGGGATCGCCGCTGGGCCGCCGGAGGAGCCGAATTCGCCGGTGGACGCCGCGGCGTGGGCGATGCCCTCGGTGAAAGGGGCGCGGTACTGCTCCGGCAGTTGCGCGGCGGCGGTGGCCGCCTCGCTCGTGATCGAGGCGCTGATCCTCGCTTGCAGGAGCACGCCGATCGCGGCGCTGCCCAGGACACCGCCTACCTGGCGGGCGGTATTGAAGATGCCCGAGGCGGTACCGGTGAGCCGCGGTTCCACCGACGCCATCGTCAGGTTGCTCATCGGCGAGAAGATGCAGCCGACGCCAAGGCCGCACACCAGCAGAGCCGGGATCAATGCCCACGGGCTCGTGTCCGGGCGGGCTTGCAGCGCGATGATGCCGACGCCCGCGGCCAGCAGGGCCAGGCCGCCCATCACCAGGTACTTGCCGTTGATTTTGTCCGAAGCTCGGCCGACGAAGGGTGCGATCACGCCGGACAGCAACGACATCGGGGCGGTGAGCAGGCCGGCCATCGTGGGGGACAGGCCGAGCACCGTCTGGATGTAGATGATCAGCGGCAGGAACATGCCGGTCATCGTGAAGCCGACAGTCGTCGCGGTGAGGGTGCCCGCGGAGAAGTTGCGGTTCGCGAACACCTGAAGCGGGACCAGCGGTTCACGGCGGTTGTAGTGCTGCCACAGCACGAAGGCGATCAGCAGCACCACGCCAGCCCCGATGATTTCGAAGACGGTGATGCCGCCGAATACCGTGCCCCAGTCGTACTGCTGTCCATTTTGGACACCGAAGACGACGCAGAACAATCCGGCCGCGGACAGCAGGATGCCGATCAGATCGAACGAGTGCGAGTGCTTGGGCTGCCAGTCCGGCACCAGCCACAGCGTCAGTGCGATGGCGACCACGCCGATCGGCACGTTCACGTAGAAGATCCACTCCCAGCCGAGGTGCTGCACCAGCACGCCGCCCAGCAGCGGGCCGGTGATCGTGGCCAGGCCGGCCACGCCGCCCCACGCGCCCATCGCCGCGCCGCGCTTCGCGGGCGGGAACAGGTGGCTGATGAACGCCAGCGTCTGCGGCGTCATCAGTGCGGCGCCGATGCCTTGCACCGCACGGGCGGCGATCAGCATTTCGACGTTGCCGGACAGCCCGCACCACAGCGACGAAGCGGTGAACACGACAAGCCCGGCGACGAACACGCGCTTCGGGCCGAAGCGGTCGCCGAGGCGGCTGGTGAACAGCATCGGCACGGCGTAGGTGAGCAGGTAGACGCTGATTACCCACACCACGGAGTTCAGCCCGGCGCCGAGATGCTGCAGCATGGCGGGCACCGCGATGGACACGATCGTGGTGTCCAGCAGGATCATGAAGAACCCGATGCAGAGCGCGCTGAGCGCGGCCCACGGGTTAACCGGTCTTGCGTTCATGGTTTTCCTTGAGCTTGAGTTTGTTGTCCTGGAAAGGGATCCGGCCGCTGTCGAGGTCCGCGAACAGCTGCTCGATCCATGCGAGCTCGAACTTCCGCTGCGCCACGCTGAACCGGAAGTCGAGCCAGTAGATTTCGGGGGTGCCGTCGGATTCCAGCCGCTCGATGATCACTTCATCGGAGGCCACGGCCGCGCGCAGCCGGGTGATCCGGTGCTCCAGTTCGAGCAGCGCCACATCGCGTCCGAGATCGTCGATCACGGCGAGCCCGCTGAGCACGTCGCTGTAGTCCGGCACCACGTCGCCCAGCATTTGCCGGGCTCGTTCCTGGAAGGCGTCTTTGCCCGCGGCCGTCATGGCGTACACCGTGCGCTCCGGCCGTTTGCCGTCTCGCTGCGTCTCGACCACGTCGACGAAACCGTTGCGCTGCAACCGGTCCACCGTGTGATAGAGCGAGCCTGCCTTGAGCTTCACGCGGTTCTCGACGTGCCGTTCCCGCATGAGCTGGGCCATTTCGTACGGGTGCATCGGCCGCTCGTGCAGCAGCTCGAGCACGGCGACGCCCAGTGCCGTGAGCTTGGCCGCGACCATGACGTACTCCTCCAGAAGATCCGATCGAGTGACCCCACGTGGGTTATTCCACATGGACTATACGGTGTGGAACAAGCGGCGGTCCAGTGTGATCTGCGCTGGTGAGCAGCTTGTCGCTGACGGTGATGGGTGCTGCGAGATGGGGAGAGCGTAACCACGGCCACCGACAAAAACCGGCGATCGCCTGTTCGACGGCCCTTTCGCGGCCCTCAGCGGGCTGGTTGCCCGCAGCGGGAGACCCGGGCCAGGATCGGCTGATGGGCGAGAACCGGGCAGTGGCGTGGGAAGGCTTCTTCAACACCAGAGACCTCGGCGGTCTCCCGACCCGATCCGGCGGCCGCACCGATCCGGCGCGGTTCTACCGGTCCGCCAGCCTCCGCTTCGTCACCGGCGCGGGCTGGGCCAGCGCGCGAGAATCCGGCCTCCGCACCATTGTCGACCTGCGAAACCCCGCCGAGGTCAGCACCTACGCCGCCGTCGTGCCGTCCGGAATGACGCGCCTCGAAGTCCCGCTGGACGACGTCGGAGACACCGAGTTCTGGCAGTACATCGCCGACGAGCAACTCGATGGCACCCCGCTGTACTACCGCGTTTTCCTTGACCGCAAAGCAGAACGCTGCGCAACCGTCCTGAAGACGCTGGCCCGAGCGGAAGGCGGCGTGCTCTTCCACTGCACGTCCGGACGAGACCGCACCGGCCTCATCTCCCTCCTCCTGCTCGCCCTCGCCGACGTCGACCCGGAAACCATCGCCGCCGACTACGCCCTCTCGACCGAAGCCGTGCTGCCGCTGTACCGGGCGCTAGGCGTCGAAGATCAAACCGCACTGCTCGAAGCAGCTTTGGCCCGCCGTCAGACCACCCTTCGCGAAGCCGTCCTGGCTACCCTTGACGGCTTCGACGTCCGCGATTACCTCGTCCGCGCCGGAATGGCCGCGGACGAGGTAGACCGGCTTCGGGCCCGGCTCAGTCGGTGACCTGGTGCAGCTGCCGGGCCCGGCGGCTGCCCAGCGAATACCACCCGGCGATGCCGGTCCCGACGGTGAGCGCGGCCGCGCTGATGCCCAGCGACCAGTGCACCCCGACCGCGGATCCGAGCAGCCCCACGGTGAATCCGCTGCCGGCGCGAAGGCCGTTGGCGGACACGCTGTACACGCCGATCACCCGGCCGCGTTCCTCGGGTTTCGCCAGCAGCTGCACGACGGTCTGGCCGATCGACATCGACGCCAGGTTCGCCACGCCGCCGATCACCAGCAGTGCCACGGCGATCGGGTAGCTGGCGGTCAGCGCGAAGAACAGGCTCGAGAGCCCGTAGATCGCTGTGCTGATCACCGCCGCGGGCACGTTCGGTTTGATCTTTCCGGTCGCTTCCAGCAGGATCCCGCCGATCACGCCGCCCGCGCCGTTGGCGAACAGCAGCACGCCGTACGCGGTTCCGGCGCTGCCCGCGCCGAGGTCCTGGGCGAAGATCGGCATCGAACTCTGCATTGAAGCGCCGACGAAGAACGCGCCGAGCCCGGCGAGGATGATCATCCCGACCATCGTCGGATTCCCGCTGATTTCCTTCAGGATCCGCACCGAATCCATCAGCCCGACCCGTGGCCTGCGGACGATTCCGCCGTCTCGGGTGTGTCCGGTGAACTTGGTGCGGAACAGGAACACGGTCAGCGGCAGGTAGAACGCGACGTTCGCGAAAATGCCCGCCACCGGACCGAGCCCGAGCAGCAGTGCCGAACCGACGACCGGGCCGAAGAGAATGCCCAGGCTGCGGAAGGTGGCGTTGAGCCGGACCGCGCTCGGCAATTCGGCTGGGCCGACGAAATCGTGCAGCATCAGCTGTTCGCCCGGGCCCCAGATCGCGCCCGCGCAGCCGTGCAAAATCAGCAGTACGCAGGCATTCCACACCTCGAGCGTGTCGGTGACGATCAGGACGCCCCACGCCACGGACACCGCCATGAACAGCGCCTGCGCGGCCTGGATGATCCGGCGGCAGTCGTGCCGGTCGGCGAGGCCGCCGAAGTAGACCGAGAACAGCAGGAACGGCACCCAGTGGCTGATCACCTCGAACCCGGTCAGCGCGGGCGACTGGAACTTCTCCCACAGCACCCAGTAGGTGATGACGTGTTCGATGTTGTCGGCCATCATCGCCAGGCCGGTGCCGATGAGATACGGACGGCAATCCTTGTTGTACAGCGCCGCGAATTTGCGCGGGGCTGCGGCGACCCCGGATTCGGGTTGGTGCGTCGGCACCCCGCACGCGGAACACATGACTGAGAACCCCCTAGTGAGCTGGTGCTCGTAACGCTAGACGAGACGTTGCGTCTTGGCTAGACTTCCGCACGTGGGCGACGTCACTGAGCCCGGCCAGCGCCGGCATCACGGGAACCGATACGGCCGCAGCGAGAACGCGCGCCGCGCGGTGCTGCACGCGGTCGACGACCTGCTGGTGGAGGTCGGTTTCGCCCGGCTGACGATGGAGGGCATTGCGGCCAAGGCAGGAGTAGGGAAGCAGACCGTCTACCGCTGGTGGCCGTCCAAAGTGGACATCCTGCTCGAAGCGCTCGGCGACGACCTCGTCGAGGAACTCTCCCCGCCCGACTCCGGCGATCTGCGCAAGGACCTCTGCGCGCACCTCGCCGCGATCGCGTCCTTCTTGACCACGGCCGACGCCGGCGCGGTCTTCCGCACGCTGCTCGGTCAGGCCCAGCACGACCCGGACCTGGCGCGGCATCTGCGCGAGGTGCATCTTCGAGCCCAGCACGTGCGCGACCGATTGCCGCTCGAACGTGCCGTCGCCCGTGGCGAACTGCCGTCGGACGTCGACCTGGACAGCGCGGTCGAGCAGCTGGTCGGGCCGATCCACTACCGCGTGCTGGTCACCGGCGCGCCGGTGCCGCCGGAGTTCACAGATGGCCTGGTCGAGCGATTCCTCCGGGAGCATCCGCCCGGGTAGGCTCCTGGAGACATGGGAACGGTCTTGTGGCTGGTCGGGCTGGCTGTCGCCGCCGCGGTCGTGGCCGGGATTCTCTGGGTTTTCCGGGACCGGGCCGGCGGGCTCGATCAGCGGTTGCGCGCGGCCGAACAGGCCTCGCGCTGGCGATTCCTGCAGCAGCAATGGGAATCGGAACCGATGGCGCGGCTCGCGACCGTCCAGCAGGTGCACGCGCTCACCCAGAACGGCGGCTGCCAGGTCCGGATCGTCTGGACGGACAGCTACCACGCCGAGGACGTCGAGATCGAGCACGATCAGGCCGACGCGGGCGATTACCTGCTGCTACGGGGCGTTGGGCCGTTGGGGTCGATCACCCGGGAGGAACTGCTGGCGCACGCGGGTGCGGACGCGCCGGATTGGGCTCAGCGCGGGCGTTGAAGCCGCGTAGGTGGTCGTGAGTGCCGGCACCGGTTAGAACCGGCGCCAACACTCACGAGAACTTCAGCGAGGCAACGACGAAGCGCGCCAAGCTCCGTCGCCAGCTGCCACCGGCGCGTGCACCGCGGCCGCCCGGTCGCCCCACCACGACGTACGGCGCCGTGGAGGAGCGGGTGCCGACGCGGCCGCGGCAGTGGCGACCACCGCGGTGAGCGCGGCGAGTTCGGCGTCGTCCGGGTTGCCGCGGACTACGCGGAGCAGGGGAGTGTCCGTCATCGCGGCCTCACAGGGGGATGTTGCCGTGCTTCTTGGGCGGCAGCGATTCGCGCTTGGTACGCAGCAGGTTCAGCGCCTTGGCGATGTGGCCGCGCGTGTGCGCGGGCACGATCACCGAGTCGACGTAGCCGCGTTCGGCCGCCGCGTACGGGTTGAGCAGCGTGTCCTCGTACTCCTGGATCAGATCGGCGCGCAGTGCGTCGACGTCCTTGCCCTCGGCGGCCGCGTTGGCCAGCGTCTTGCGGTGCACGATGTTCGCCGCGCCCTGCGCGCCCATCACCGCGACCTGCGCGGTGGGCCAGGCAAGGTTGACGTCCGCGCCGAGGTGCTTGGAGCCCATCACGTCGTACGCGCCGCCGTACGCCTTGCGCGTGATCACCGTGATCAGCGGGACGGTCGCTTCCGCGTACGCGTAGATCAGCTTCGCGCCGCGGCGGATGATGCCGTTCCACTCCTGGTCGGTGCCGGGGAGGAAGCCGGGAACGTCCACAAAGGTCAGAACCGGGATGTTGAACGCGTCGCAGGTCCGCACGAACCGGGCGGCCTTCTCGGACGCGTCGATGTCGAGGCAGCCGGCGAACTGCGTCGGCTGGTTCGCGACGACGCCGACGCTCTGCCCGTCGACCCGGCCGAACCCGACCAGGATGTTGGGCGCGAACAGTTCGTGCACTTCGAGGAATTCGCCGTCGTCGAGCACACGGGTGACGACCTCGTGCATGTCGTAGGGCGTGTTCGGCGAGTCCGGGATGAGCGTGTCGAGTTCGCGGTCGGTGTCGGTGACGTTCTCGAAGAACCCGGCCGGCGGCTGGTTCGCGTCGAACTCCGGCGGCTCGGACAGGTTGTTCTGCGGCAGGTAGGAGAGCAGTTCCTTGACGTAGGCGATGGCGTCCTCGTCGTCGGAACCGAGGTAGTGCGCGACGCCCGACTTGGTGTTGTGCGTGCGCCCGCCGCCGAGTTCCTCGAAGGTGACGTCCTCGCCGGTCACCGTCTTCACGACGTCCGGTCCGGTGATGAACATCTGCGACGTCTCGTCCACCATCACGACGAAATCGGTGAGCGCGGGGGAGTAGACGTGCCCGCCCGCGTTCGCGCCCATGATCAGCGAGATCTGCGGGATTACGCCGGAGGCCATGGTGTTGCGGCGGAAGATCTCGCCGTACAGGCCGAGCGAGACGACGCCCTCCTGGATCCGCGCGCCGCCGCCCTCGTTGATGCCGATGATCGGACGGCCGGTCTTGATCGCCAGGTCCATCACCTTGACGATCTTCTCGCCGTAGACCTCGCCGAGCGCGCCGCCGAACACCGTGACGTCTTGGCTGAACACGCACACCGGACGCCCGTCGACGGTGCCGTAGCCGGTGACGACGCCGTCGCCGTACGGGCGGTTCTTCTCCAGCCCGAAGTTCGTGGAGCGGTGCCGCGCCAGCTCGTCCAGTTCGACGAACGAGCCCTCGTCGAGCAGCAGATCGATCCGCTCGCGGGCAGTTTTCTTGCCCTTGGCGTGCTGTTTTTCGATCGCGCGCGCCGAACCGGCGTGCACGGCCTCGTCGTAGCGGCGATAGAGATCCGCGAGCTTGCCGGCCGTGGTGTGGATGTCCGGTTCTCCCTCGGGCGGCGTCCCGAGCGGCTGCGTCGCACTGCTCATGTGGCGGAGCTTAGCTACTGCGCGGTTGCCGCGCGTGTGGCGTAGGACTCTCTCCTTGCTGTTTCGCAGACCAGCACGCGGCCGTCCAGCGTGCCGATGACGAGTCGATCCGGGCCAGCCGCGCTGAGCGAAAGCGGGACGACGGAGTGGCCGTTGACCTGCAGGTGTTGCCGTCCGAGTTCGTGGCCGTCCGTGGCGTCGAGCGCGACGATCTCGCCGGAGTTGTACGCGACGTAGACGGTGTACCCGATGGTGTCCATCGCGGTGACCTGGTGGTCGGCGTGGTGCACCCAGCTGGCTTTTCCGTCCGGGTACGAGCGGCGGACGACGCAGGAGTTGCCAGGCAGGAGCCCTGCTCCGTGGTGGATCGCGGTGGCGTGGACGAGCGCGCCGTCGACGAACATGCCGGGGCCGCCGAAGAGGTGCCTGCCTTGGGCGGCGTCCCATTCCAGCGGGAACAAACGCTCGGTTCGCCGCCGTGCCGGATCGAAGGCGACGACCCATTTGTCTTCATGCGCTCGCGGGCCCATGCCTTGCAGGAACACCAGCGCCGGGGCTCGGCGGATGTCGAAGAAATGGTTGAACAGGTCGTAGTCGCCGAGGTCGAAGCGGCTTTCCGGGGACAGAACCTCGGTGGGGCCGGAATGGGGACGGATCGCGAGCTGTCCGGTCGCGTCGGTGGTGAGCACAACAGGATGGTCGAAGGTCCGGAGCGGTTCGACCTGCCCATCGGCCAGCCGGACGCGTTCGACGATCGAGGTGGATTCGTTCCAGCCAGACCAGGTGGCGAGGACGGCGGTGTCCTCCTCTCGGTCGACGAAGAGCTGGCAGCCGACGCCCGAGGCGGGCACGGACCATTCGCGTTCGCCGTCGGCCGACCAGCACTCCGCGGCGACGTGCTCGAGACTGGCGAGAATCCGTCCGTCGCTCAGTGCGGCGACCGCCCATACCTGCCGCCGGGTCCTTTCCCTCGAGACTGGTGTTACGGCCGGTGTCGTCGCGGGGCCGTCGACCCGCAGCGAACGCGCCTTCACGGCTCGCCAGTCCGGCACGGTGATCGTGGCGGCCATGGTGGGGGACCCGAGGTCTTCCTCGTCGTCCTCGTTGAGCACCGAAATTTTCGCTTCGAGAGTGTGGTGATTCCGCCAGCGAAGTTCGGTGACCTCACGACGGTCGTGCAGCAAAGAGGTCGCGCGGCCGGATTCGAGGTCGAGGATGGTCAGCTCGCCCTCATAGAAGTAACCGCCGTCGTAGGACCCGGAGCCGATGGCCAGGATTGGCAGCTCCGGATGGAACGCCAGCGCATTGACCGGCCAATGCAGGCTCACGAGGTGAACGCATTCGAGCGTGTCGGCACGGTAGACGCCGACGCGGTTCCAGGCGGTCGGCTCGGACGAACTCATCACGCTGTGCCCGGCCCACTGCGGAGATCCCAGCGAACCCCCGACGGCTACGTAAGTTCCGCTGGGATCGGTTTCGGTCAGCCGCATCTCGCCGACTTCGGCGAACCGGCCGTCGCCGAGAACCTGCTGGACGGTCAGCACTTCGGAGTCGGTCACCAGCAAAGCCTATGCCGGGCGTCAGTTGAATTTTCGGCGTCGGCCTGGCCATCGGCGGCGTTCTCGGGCCTAGGGTGGGCAGCGTGCTGCTCGCCGACGCCTCGGTCCGCTCGCTCGGGCCCGCCGATCTGTCCGCTTGCCTCGACCTCGGAACCGATCGCGGGTGGCCGCGCGAGGATCGGAAATGGGCGATGCTGCTGGAGGTCGGCCGCGGATTCGGCATCGACGCCCCGGACGGCGGTCTCGCCGCGGCGGCGGTGCTGACCCGGACCGGGCCGACCGCGTCGGTGTCGATGGTCGTCGTGGCGGAACGGTTCGCGCGGCAGGGGCTCGGCCGTCGGGTGATGGCGGAGGCGCTCGGCGAGGCCGGTGACGCGGTGGTGTCCTTGCACACCACGGAAAACGCGCGTCCGCTGTACGAATCGATGGGCTTCGAGTTCGACGGCGGCTGCAACGACCATCGCGGCCGGTTCACTGACGACGGCGGCCCGGCGTCGCGGCCGATCGGTCCGGCGGACGTGGCGCGAGTGTACGAATTGGACAGTGCGTCGCAAGGCTTCGCGCGGCGGGAGTTGTTGAACCGCATGCTGTTCGAGGCCGAGCACGTCCACGTGACCGACGACGGTTACGCGCTCGGCACCGCGCAAGCCGGGGTGCTGGTGATCGGTCCGGTGGTGGCGGCGGACGAGGACCAGGCCCGTGCGCTGATCCGCGGCATCGCTCGCACCACGTCCGGCGATCTCCGGCTCGCGGTCGACCACCGCTTTCCGGAGCTGTCGGCGTGGTGCGAGGCGCGCGGGCTGGCGGTGCACGGTCCGGCGCCGCGGCTGGTGCTGGGAGGGAAAGCATTGCCGGGACCTGCGGAGGTGCGGTTTTCGCCGTACAACACTGCGCTGGGGTAGGGGGTGTCGTGAGTGCTAATCCCGGTTAGAACCGGCATAGACACTCACGAGCTGTACCGCCGCCGAACCGCTGCCCGCCCCTTCTCGCCCCACGGCTCCAGCTCCACCTTGAACGTCCCGGCGAACAACGCGTTCAGCTGCTCATGCCGTGCGGTCAGCAAGTCCGGCAGCTGATCGGCAAGCTCCGCCGGAACGGTCTGCGTCAGCTCCACCCGCACGCCGTCCAGCGGATCCGCGGTCACTTCCCACTGCACGCGCCCGGCCGGTTTCCCGTCGTGCAGCCAGGTGTAGGCGAGCACTTCCGGCGATCGCGACTCCAGCACCTCCGCCCCGTCTTCCGGCTGCGGCAACCGATTCCAGACATCCTCGGCAGGCGGCCAGACCAGGTCGCGGCGGAAGCGGATCGTCCCGTCGTCCAGGACTTCGCCGTTTTCCAGGCCGAATTCCTCGACGTAGCGCACCATCCGCGCGTGCCAGTCGGTCGGCAGCTCCGGCGTCCGGCCGTCCAGCGTGGCTTCGAGGGAATCCAGGCAGGCGACCCAGCCGGTGACGTGCCGTCCCGCGCCGAGCAAGGCGATGTCCGGTTCGCCGCGGTTGAAGACGTGCGTGAAGGCGAGCTTGCTGCCCGTGCCCTCGGCGGACACCTCGATCCGGATCAGGTCCGAGTTCCAGGTGAACTCGAAGACCTCCGGCGGCTGGTAGCCGACGATCTCGCCCTCGCTGACGTCCCCGGTTTCGGTGAAGGTGAACGTGATTTTCCCGCCCGGCGCGGGGGCGTCCGGCAGCGTGACCGCGGCGGGGAACCAGTGCGCCAGTTCTTCCGGCGAGGTGACCGCGCGCCACACCTTCTCCGGCGGATGGGCCAAGGTCCGTTCGAGGGTGACGCTCGGTCGCCCGGCAGGAGTGGTTCGCAGGATCGCCATGCCCGTATATAACCATGGAGGTATATACGGGTCAAGCCGTCAGATGCACGCCGTACCCGGTCTGACCTGGGGCGACCTCGGGAAGCAGGACGAGCCGCCGGTCGTAGTCGCCGCCGTCCTGGGTGCGGTACGGCAGCGGATCGGTCGTTTCCAGGGAGTGCAAACGTTTGCGCAGCCGCTCGACGACGCAGTCGTACTTCTCCAGTGTCATCCGGTTCGTGCCGGTCACCTTGAGCGGCGGCAGAACCGTCATGCCGGTGTAGAAGAGCGTGGCGTGCTGGACGTTGAACAGCAGATCGTCCAGCGAACCGTGCGCGCCGCGCGGGCCGAGGCTGTCCTCGTGCGCGCCGGCGGTGACGATGACCATCGCGCGTTTGCCTGCCAGGACGCCGTTGCCGTAGCGCAGGGTGTGGCCGGTTTCGTCGCGGTAGTCGTAGCCGAATCCCTGCACGAAAACGCGGTCGAACCAGCCCTTCAGGATGGCCGGGGTGTCCGCCCACCAGAGCGGGAACTGGACGACGACAGTGTCCGCCCAGCCGAGTTTTTCGTGCTCGATCCGGACGTCCTCGGGCACAGTCGCGATCTCGTCGACGACCGGGTTCCAGTGCATCGCGTAGAGATCGGATTCGCGCACGTCGTGGCCGAGATCGCGCAGCGTCGAGACGCCCTCGTCGCGAAGCGCGCCGTTGAGCGAGGCGGGGTCGGGGTGGGCGTAGATCCACAAGACGTTCATGAGGCCAGGGTGCAACCGGCGAAACGGCCAAAACAGTGGCCCGATGGCCACCTTGTGCAAGAATCGGGCCATGGCTGTTTTTCGTCATCCGGAGCGGCACAAGGTCGCGGTGCTGGTGCGGCACGGCATGCTCGTGATGGAGCTCGGCATCGTCCACCGGCTGTTCGGCCAGGCCAAATCCGCTGATGGGGAGCGGTTGTACGAGGTCATCACCTGCACGCCGGAGCCCGGCGACATCCGCACTGATTCGGACTTCGCCATCCCGGTCGCGCAGGGCCCGGAGGCAGTAGCCGAGGCCGACACGGTGATCGTGCCCGCGTCGTCGCTCGAGTACGAGCCCACCGGACGGCAGCTGACCCCGCAGCTCAAGCACGCGATGAGCCTGGTGTGCCCGGACAGCCGGATCGCCTCGATCTGCACCGGCGCGTACGTGCTCGCCGCGATGGGCCTGCTCGACGGCCGCCGCGCGACCACGCACTGGCGTTCGGCGTGCGAGTTCCAGCTCGAATACCCGCGCGTGCAACTCGACCCGGACGTGCTCTACACCGAGGACGGCAACGTCTTCACCTCGGCGGGCGTCGCGTCCGGCATCGACCTCTGCCTGCACATGATCCGGCGCGATTTCGGCGCGGCGGTCGCCAACGAGGTCGCTCGCGGCACGGTCGTCTCACCGCATCGCGAGGGCGGGCAGGCCCAGTTCATCCGCCGCCCGGTGCCGGAACCGCGGTCGTCGTCCACCGCGGCTGCGCGGGCGTGGGCGCTGGAACATCTCGACCAGCCGATCACGCTGCGCGACCTGGCGGTGCGCGAGTCGATGAGCACGCGGACGTTCACTCGCCGGTTCCGGGACGAGGTCGGGATGTCGGCGTTGCAGTGGCTGACCCAGCAGCGAGTGGAGCGTGCGCGGCAGTTGCTGGAGGAGTCGGAGCTGCCGGTCGACCGGGTCGCCGCGGCGTGCGGATTCGGGACGGCGGCGTCGCTGCGCCAGCACCTGCAAGCCGCGCTCGGGGTGTCGCCGAGCGCCTACCGGACCACCTTCCGGCGTCCGGCCTGAACGCGGCGGTCCGTGGCAGCGCTGACCGCAGCTGCCACGGACCGACCCCCAGCGGGACTCATCCTTGCCAGCGGACCAGGGTGTTCGGTACCCCGGTGACCAGGTCTTACAGAATCTGACACGGGTCAGGAGACGACCGTCACCAGTACGTACACCGGACGGCGCGTGGAGAAGAACTCCGCGCCGTTCGCGTCGACCATCTTCCAGCCGATCCAGCAGCGCCCCGGCGCGGGCGAGGCGGTCAGCGGAACGCTCACCATCACGTGATCGCCCGGCGGGGTGTCGCCGATCAGCACCCGGTCCGGGGTGCGACACGTTCCCGGGCTCGGCGGCAGGTCCATCCGCTGGAGGTAGCGCTGGTGCCAGGCCACCGAGCCGGTGTTCTGCAGTTCCCATACCTTCTGGACGGTCTCGCCGACGTGGAGCACTGTGCCGTCGGGCACGGTCACGTCGCCGACGAACAGGGAGTTGTCGCCGGGAACGCGCGCGCCGACGTCGACCAGGCTGCCGCTCTTCAGCTTCGGCACCACGATCGCGCCGACCGCGGCGACCAGCACGACGACGGACGCGACCGCGGCCAGTGCGTACTTACGACGGCGCCGGGGCTTGTCCGGGACGTCCGGTTCCGCGCTGATCAGCACCGGTTCCGCCGCCGTATTGACGATGGCGGCCTCGGCCGCATCGACGACGGGCACGGCGGGTTCCGGAGGGACGCCCTTCAGCTCTTCCCAGCGTCGCCGCCACTGCTGTTCGTCCGCGTCGCAGGCCCGGACGAACTCGCGCGTGGTGTCCCACGACGGGAACCGGGTGCCGCGGACCGCCTCGTGCAGCGTGGTGTGCGAGATCCGCCCGGAGCGGTCGGCCATCTTGCGGAACGACGGATTCCCGGCCCGCGCGCGCAGTGCGGCCAGTTCCGCGGAGAGCACCTCGGCGGCAGATTGCCCGTCGCCCATTGCTCTCCCTGGTTGTCAGATCCGCTGGTCGGACCAGTCTGACATTCCAGTTCGGCACAGCTGGGCGCACCCCGGCCGCGGCCGCGGCGTGGCGGTCGCGACCGGTGCGCGTCACTGCCAGGCGTCGGTGATCGGCGTCTCGTTCGCCGCGTTGCCGAGGCCGGGGAGACCGTTGGCGGCCTCCATAGTGCGCAGGACGGTGTAGTGGTTGATCGTCTCCGCGTAGTCCCCCTGCTTCACGTGCGCGCCGGTGAACGACGTGTAGATCTGGTTCGTCGAGGTGCCTTCGTCCTCGTCGAACGTCACGATCAGCAGGCTGTTGTGCGTCTTGGCCCACTGTGCGTAGCCGTCGAGGTTGTTCTTCAGCCAGGTGTCGCCGGTGCCGACCGAGCAGTCGTGCATGTCGTTGCACATGTTCGGGGTCACGAACGCGACGCTGGGCAGCTGCGAGTAATCCGTCGGGAACCGGGAGTAGCGCAGGTTGCTCGACGCGGGCACGTTCGAGAAGTCGACCCAGCTGTTGTGCTTGCGCCGGTACTCGCCGGACGAGCAGCCGGTGTAGCCGTCGGACGGCATGGACTCCGAGTAGCCGGTGAAGGTTTTCCCCGCGCCGGCGAGCTGCGAATCGAGGTTGTCCACTGCGCCGAGGTTTTGCGGGCAGGTGTCGTCGGTGACGCCCTGGGTGTCGCCCGAGAACAGTGCGACGTAGTTCGGCTGGCTTGGGTGCGTCAGGGCGTGCGAGTCGGTGAAGTTCGCGCCTTGCGCGGCGAGTGACGCGAAATAGGGCGCGGTTGTCGAGTCGATCGACGTCGACGATTCGTTCTCGAACATCACGAGCACGACGTGGTCGAAGGTGGGCACGGACGCCGCTGCTGAGGCGGGTTGGGCGGCGGTCGCCGCACCGAGAATTGCCGTCGCGACGGCGGCCACGATCCGCTTGCCGAACACAGGTCCTCCAAGATCGGTCGGGAAACGCGCTCAGGTGGGAGCGGCATAGACCGTGCCACGGCGAAGGTGTCCCGGAGAGCGATCGGTGGGTGAATAACTGGCGACCACTCGTCCGGGGCACGACTTTCGGCGGGTCAGCGCGCGAGCAGGTCCCGCAGCGATTTCGTAACGCTGGCAGGGGAAGTCTCGGCCATGAAATGTCCACTGTGTACGGTTTCGTGCACAAGGTCCGGTGCCCACGCGCGCCAGAGCGCGGCGGCGTCGTAGCCCAGTGCGACACCCCAATCCTGCTGAATCACCGTGGCCGGCATCTTCAGCTGATTGCCCGCGGCGCGGTCGGCGCGGTCGTGTTCGATGTCGATGCCCGCGGAAGCGCGGTAGTCGGCGACGATCGATGGGACGGCGTTCCGGCTCGCTTCGAGGTACCGGGCGCGGATGTCGGCCGGAATGGACTCCGGGTCCGCGCCCCACTGGTCGAGGAAGTAGCTGAAGAACGCGTCCGGCGCGCCGCTGATCAGCTGCTCGGGCAGACCGGGCGGCTGCGCCATCAGGTAGAGGTGGAAGGCGACGGACGCGGTGACGCCGTGTAGCACGTCCCACATGTCCAGCGTCGGCAGCACGTCGAGGATGGCCAGGTGGGACACGTGGCCCGGGTGGTCGAGGCCGGCCCGGATCGCGACGAGCGCGCCGCGGTCATGTCCGGCGAGCGCGAACTTCTCGTGGCCGAAGGCGCGCGCGAGGGCGACGACGTCGGCGGCCATGGTGCGCTTCGAGTAGGTCTCGCCCTCGTCGGCCGGCTTGTCGCTGTCGCCGTATCCGCGCAGGTCAGGGCACAGCACGGTGTGGTCGGCGGCGAGGTCGGCGGCGACGTGGCGCCACATCAGATGGGTCTGCGGGAAGCCGTGCAGAAGGACGACCGGCGAGCCGGAGCCCGCGACCGCCACGTTGAGGGACACGCCGTCGGCGACGGGCACCCGCTGGTAATCGAAGTTCATGCGACCCAGCGTGCGCCGGGCCGATCAGCAACCGATCAGCAACGAGCGAGCTGATTACAGTACGGAACTGATGACCATCTCGTTCTCGGTGCTGGGCCCGTTGGCGGCCCATGACGCGCGCGGGCCGGTGGCGTTGCCCGGGCCGCGGCATCGTGCGGTGCTCGCGCGCCTGCTTGTCGCCCGCGGGCAGGTGGTGTCGACGGACGCGCTGGTCGACGCGTTGTGGGCCGAGCCTCGGGCGGGCGCGGTCGGTGCGGTGCAGACGTTCGTCGGCGCGTTACGGCGTTCGCTCGAACCGGACCGTCCGCCGCGGACGCCCGCGAAGCTGCTGGTCACCGCTGGACCGGGGTATGCGCTGCGTGCTGAACCTGAGCAGGTCGACGCGTGGCGGTTCGAGGCATTGCTGCGCGGTACACCGTCGGTCGCGCAGTTGGACGAGGCGCTCGGCTGGTGGCGGGGCGAGCCGTACGCGGAGTTCGCCGACGAGCCGTGGGCGCGTGCCGAACGGTCGCGACTGGACGAACTGCGGTTGCTCGCGCTGGAGCGTCGGGCGGCTGGTTTGCTGGATCTCGGCCGGGCTGCCGAAGCCGTGCCGGATCTGGAGTCCCTTGTGGACGCTCATCCGCTGCGCGAGGAGGCGTGGCGATTGCTGGCGCTCGCGCTGTACCGCGCTGGACGTCAGGGTGACGCGCTTGCCGCTTTGCGCCGGGCGCGGGCCGGGCTGGCGGCGGAGCTTGGAGTTGACCCTGGTCCGGCGTTGCGGCAGGTGGAGCAGGACATCCTGGCGCAGGCTCCGCAGTTGGCGCCGTCCGTACCCGGGCGGCTCGCCGGGCGAGATCCGGAGCTGGCCCGGCTCGCTGAGGTCGCCGCGGAAGTGGCTGACCGCAAGCGATTCCGGCTCGTGCTGGTGTCCGGCGAGGCAGGCGCGGGCAAGACGGCGCTGGTCGAGGAATTCGCCGCGCGGCTGGGCTGGACCACGGCGTGGGGCGTGAATCCGGACGGTGCCGGGGTGCCGCCCGCCTGGCCCTGGACGCGGATCCTCGCCGCGCTCGGCGAACCGGTCCCGCCGCGCTCTGCGGACGGCGATCCAGCGGTGGCGCGCTTCGAGTGGCATCAGGCGGTGACCGCGCGGATCGCGGAGGTGGCTCGCCGGGGTCCGCTGCTGCTCGTGCTGGACGATGTGCAGTGGGCGGGCGAGGAAACCCTGGCGCTGTTGACGTCGATGACCGCGGCTCCGGTGCTGTTGATCGCGACGTATCGGACCACCGAAGTCTCCGCGGAACTGACCGCGGCGTTGGGCAGACTCGCGCGCGCCGACCCGGTCCGGCTGTATCTGGGCGGGCTTTCGGTCGAGGCGGTGGCCGAATTGGTGGGTCCCGAGTCCGCCGCGGTGATTCACCGGCGATCTGGCGGAAACCCGTTCTTCGTCAAGGAACTCGCCCGCGCGCTGGATGCCGAAGGCGACCTGCCGGACGGAGTGCGCGACGTTGTCCGGAACCGGATCGCCGCGTTGCCCGACCACGTGCGCGCGGTGCTCGGCAAGGCTGCGGTGATCGGCGCGGACGTCGACCTCGGCCTGCTCGGCGATGTCCTCGACGAACTGGAAACTGCTGTGCAGGCAGGGTTTCTCTGCGAAAGCGGACCGCGCGCGTTCCGGTTCGCGCATGCGCTCGTCCGTGATGCTGTCTATAACGATCTTTCGCTCGCTCGACGCGCACAGCTGCACCGCGAAGTCGGCGAGGCTTTGGCAAGCCGCCGACCGTCCGAGATTTCCTTACTGGCCCACCATTTCCTGCTCGCCGGAGACGACCGTGGCACTGCCTACGCGCAAGCAGCCGCAGAACGCGCCGAACGAGATTTCGCGCCGCACGAAGCACTTCGGCTCTGGCAAGCGGCTTTGGCGCAAGGCCCGCGTACGGTGGAATTGCTGATGGGCCTCGCCCGGACATCCGCGTTCACCGGATCACTCGCCGCCGCACGCCGCTACCGCGCCGAGGCGTTGGACCTGGCTGGCGACGATTCCGCTTTGACCATCCGGGTTTTGACTGCCTTCGACGTGCCGGGAATCTGGACTGAAAACGACGACCCCGCGCTGGCCCGCCGCATCGCCGGCGCCGCCGAACGCGTGCACACCACCGATCCGCTCGTCCGCGCCCGGCTGCTGGCGACCGTCGCGTTGGAACTGCGCAACGAAGGCGGTCAATGCGCCCACGACGCCGCTGTCGAAGCGGAGAAACTGGCGCGGTCCGCCGAGGATCCGGCGTTGCTGGCGTTGGCGTTGAACGCACGCTGGACGCAGACCTTCACCCGCGCTGGTCTGGCTCCAGAACGCGCCCGGATCGGCGAGGAACTGGTCGAACTGGCTGCTCGGCACCGTCTGGTGACCTTCGAAGTGCTCGGTCACCTGATACTGATGCAGGCTCGTTCCGCGCTAGCCGACTTCGTGGCCGCCGACACCCACGCGGCCGCGGCGGATCGGCTGGGGGAGCAGTACGACCTCCCGCTCGTCAGCGTGTTCACCGAGTGGTACCGCGCGCTCCGCCTGGCCGTCACCGGTCCGGTCGCTGCCGCGGAAGCCGCCTACCGCGGCGCCGCGGCCCGGTTGCCCGGCAGCGGAATGTCCGGAGTGGACCGTGGCCTGCTTCCGCTGGCCAGGCATTGCCTTTACGTCCAACACGGTCTGGAATCCACAGTGGACTTCACGCTGCCGCCGGATCGGCCGGACCTGTTCCTGGAACTGCGCGCTTGCCTCACCGCATCGACCGGAGACGCACGCGAGTTGTACGCGCGCTTGGCCCCCGCGGAGAACGAACTGGCCGGTGCCGGTTCCGGCATGGTGACCCTCGGCCCGGTCGCCTATTACCTGGGCGAACTCGCTGTCCGGTTGGGATTGCCGCCCGGCGAGCACTACCGCAAGGCTGCCGAAGTAGCCCGCCGGGCCGGTGCGGCGCAGTGGGTCAGTCGACTACGTACCATGTGCCGCCGCGATTCTCCATAACCGCGTCGCCGAGGTCGCTGTCGGTGAACTTGACGGACGCCTTCACCGCGCGCGCCGGAATCTCGACCCGCTTGGCCCCTTCCTTGATCTTGGACCGGTCCACCGTGGCCGTCTGGAGTGCCTTCTTCTGCGCCGGGGAGATCAGCTGGAACGCCATCGGCATCGTCTTCTCGCACGGTCCCATGCCCTCGTCCTCCGCCTTCTTGGCGGCCGGACCGGCGATCTCGCACACCGTCGCGAGATCCTGCCTGCCTGCCGCGTGCATGAAGGCCTCATACCGCTCGACCGCGTCCCCGCCAGTCGATTCCGACTCCGCCGCAGCTGACGACGACGGTGCCGCGGAGGTGGACGGCGACGGCGACGGCTGCGTTGCGGCCGAGGAGGACGCGGGCGCGGTCGAGGGCGCGGGAGAGGCGGTGCCGCCGCTTTCGCCGGAGCAACTGCTGATCAGGAGGGCAGCGCCCACGGCAAGAAAGGGGAGGATGCGAGCGGACATGGCGTGCCTTTCCCGTCAGGAAGAATGCTCCGGAGCATAAGCGACAGACGGGTGCGGCGTGCGAAAACGGGAATCTTGGATACGGATCTCCGCCGAATCCGGCGGTCAGTTCGCCGGATGCCCCGCACCGGCGTAGTCGTCCCCGGGCCGGTGGAACGTGTGGATCTGAATCGCCTGTCCCTCGGTCGGCGCGTTGATCATCAGTCCGTTCCCCAGGTACAGCCCCACGTGGTGGATGCGCGTCGCCGGGCTGCCGTAGAAGACGAGGTCGCCCAGCTGCGGTTCCTGCCCGCCCGGAACCGGCGGCACCGAGCGGAACTGGCTGTCCGCCGTGCGCGGCAGGGAGACCCCGGCGCTGTCGTAAGACGCCTTGGTGAGACCAGAGCAGTCGAATCCCGCCGCGCCCGCGTCCGGGCCGTTGCCGCCCCACACGTACGGCAGGCCGAGTTGTCCGAGCGCGAATCGCGTGGCGTGCAGGGAAGGCGCGTTCGCCTTCGCCGGGTCCAGCGAAAGCGTCGCGTACAGCTGGGCGTAGCCGAGCACTCGCTGCCGGAACAGCTCCATGCCGCTGCCGTTCTCGTAACCGGCGACCGCCTTCCACCAGCCATTGCCCGCGGACAGGTCGACACCGCTCGCGCACAACGCGCGTCCCGCGGCGACGGACGCGGCCGACGGGTCGGACAGCGCGGGGTTCGCGATGCCGGGGATCTGTGCGCCGTACTTCTTCCACTGCTGCGTCGAGAGCCCCATCGGCTCGCCGTCGCCACGGCCGTGGTTGTTGCCGGCGACGCCGAGGCCCGCCAGCGTGACCCACGACAGGTGGCAGTCCGGGCGCTCCTTGCGCATGGTCAGCTCGCCGTTGGCGTACCCGAGCAACGCGGGGGCCGGGATGTCCAGCGGTCCGGCGAGCGAATCCGCCCACTTCTGCAGCGGGGCCGGACCGCCGCCTCCGCCAGCCGCGCCCTGTGCCGGTTCCTGCGCTTGCACCGGCGCGCTCGCCTGCAGCACCGACGGACCGCTGACCGTCTGCGCGGGTGCCGGCGCGGTGAGCGCGGCCTGCGCCGGAACAGGAGCGGGCTGGTCGCGTCCGGCAACCAGCCAGCCCGCGGTGGCGAGGCCGGCGACCAGCGGCAACGCCACGAGTCCGCGATACAGCGCGCCGCGAGCCCAAGTGGGCTTCGGCGGCGCGTCGGCGGTGGGGGTCTCCGGCGTCACGGCGTCCAATCTAGAAGAGCGCACCTCTGGGTAACGAGCGAACGGCTTGCACGTTAGGGGGACTCTCATATTGTGGGCACATGGCTGAACTCGACGCGGCGCGGCTGCGGGACGGACTCGGCGGCCGCTACACCCGCCTCGACGTCGTGGAGACGACCGGTTCCACCAACGCTGACCTGCGGGAAGCCCTTGTCGCGGGCGCGGAGGACCGGACCGTTTTGCTGGCCGAACACCAGACGGCCGGGGTAGGACGACGGGCTCGGTCGTGGAGTTCGCCGAAGGGCGCCGGGCTGTACCTGAGCATCGCGCTGCGCCCGGCGGGCGTGCCGTTCTCCGCGCTCGGCTCACTGTCTGTGGTCGCCGGTCTCGCAGTGCACGCGCTCGCCACCGATTTGGGCGTCGACGCCGCCCTCAAATGGCCTAACGACGTGCTCGCCGGGCCCGAGCGGGCCAAGTGCGCGGGCATCCTCGCCGAGGCCGTCGGCACCGGCAACGCGGCCGTGGTGCTCGGCATCGGACTGAACGTCCTGCCTCTGGGCGACGACGTCCCGGCCGGCCCGGGCGGGCTGCCCGCGACCTCGCTCGCCGAGCAGGGCGCGACGACCACCGACCGCACCGAGGTCGCGCTCGGCCTGCTGACCAGGCTCGACGACCTCGAACGCCGCTGGCGGACGGCGGGCGGCGACCTCACCGAGGCCGGTCTGCTCGGCGACTACCGCGCCCGCTGCGCGACGCTCGGCCAGGACGTGCAGGTGCAGCTGCCGGACGGGTCGACGCTCACCGGCCGCGCCGCGGACCTCGACGCGTCCGGCCAGTTGCAGGTCGACGTCCCCGACGGGCGGCGGCTGACGGTTTTCGCCGGTGATGTGGTGCACGTCCGCCCCGCTTGACCGGAACGGGCGCGCCCGCGCGAGGCCAGCGCCGGTACGGTGGATCCACCACATCGGCACACATTCGCAGGGGAGCGCCCGCCGTGGCCTATCCGGACGATTTGCTCAGCCAGAACGAACGCGTGGTGGTGCACAGCCACCCGCATTTCAAGATGCTGATCTTCCCGTTCCTGGCGTTCGTGATCACCGTCGGGGCGGCGGTGTGGCTGCTCGTGGTCGCCAAGGACTTCGCTGGGCCGTGGAACAACATCACGATGATCGCGGTCGCCGCGGTGGCGCTGATCTTCGTGGTATGGCTGTTCCTCGCGCCGCTGGTCCGCTGGCGCACGACGCACTTCATCGTGACCACCGACCGGCTGATCGCGCGCGAAGGCGTGCTCAAGCGCACCGGCATCGACATCCCGCTGTCGCGGATCAACAGCGTGCAGTTCGAGCACGGCCTGCTCGACCGGATCTTCGGCTGCGGCACGCTCATCATCGAGTCGGCCTCGGACGAGCCGCTGCGCTTCGATGACATTCCCCACGTCGAGCACGTGCATACGGTCATTTACCGCGAAGTCAACGACAATCCCTACGACGACTACCACGGCGCGCCCGGTCCGCAGGACACCGAACCTCTGCCCCCGCGCGGCCGGGAACCGCGCGGAAGGAGACGCTGACGTGGGTGCTCGAGAGGTCGGCCTGCCGGAACGGGTCCCCGCGGGCGGGTTGCCGCCGCGGGTCGAGATCTGGGAGGTCGGGGCGCGCGACGGGCTGCAGAACGAGAGCTCGGTCGTGCCGGTCGAGGTCAAGCTCGAATTCCTGGACCGGCTCGCCGGCTCCGGGCTCACCACCCTCGAGGCGACCAGCTTCGTGCATCCGAAGTGGGTCCCGCAGCTCGCCGACGCCGAACAACTGCTCGCCGGGCTCGACCGCCACGACGGCGTCCGCTACCCGGTGCTGGTCCCGAACGACCGCGGCCTCAACCGCGCGCTCGAAGCGGGTGTCGACCACATCGCGATCTTCGCCAGCGCCACCGAGACCTTCGCCCAGCGCAATCTGAACTCGACCTTCGACGACCAGTTCGGCATGTTCGAACCGGTCGTCACGCGGGCCCGCAAGGAGGGCCTGGAGGTCCGCGGCTACCTGTCGATGTGCTTCGGCGACCCGTGGGAGGGCGTGGTCGACGTGGAGCAGGTCGTGCGGGCGGGCAAGCGGCTGCTCGACTTCGGCTGCTCGCAGCTCTCGCTCGGCGACACCATCGGCGTCGCCACCACGAACCAGGTCACCCGGCTGATCGAGGCGTTCGGCGACACGTCGGCCCTGGCCGTGCACTTCCACGACACCTACGGCCAGGCGCTGGCCAACACCGAGGCCGCGCTCCGCGCCGGGGTGTCCACTGTGGACTCCTCGGCAGGCGGGCTCGGCGGCTGCCCGTACGCCGAGTCGGCGACCGGCAACCTGGCGACCGAGGATCTGGTCTGGCTGCTGGAGGGGCTCGGCGTGGAGCACGGGGTCGATCTCGGCAAGCTGGTGGAGACCAGCGTGTGGATGGCCGGGCAGCTGGGCCGTCCGTCGCCGTCGCGGGTTGTGAACGCGCTTGCCGGATAGCACTCCCGAGTTCGTCCCGCTCAGCGCGGAGACGTGGCCGTTGTTCGAGCAGCTCTTCGGCCCCGGCGGGGTGCAGGGCGGCTGCTGGTGTTCGTTCTTCCGGCTCAGCGGCCCGGACTACAAGGCCGCCGGTCGCGACGGCCGCAAGGAGCATGTCCGAGGCGAGGCTCAGGACGGGAAATCGTTGGGGCTCTTGGGCATTGTCGACGGTGAACCGCTGGGCTGGGTGGCCGTGTCGCCGCGGAAGGACAATCCGCGGCTGGCCACCTCGCGCGTGATGGCGTCGGACGAACCCGGTGCGGTCTGGTCGGTGACCTGCTTCTACATCCACCGCCGCGGCCGTCGGCGCGGGCTGGCGACGGCGTTGCTGCGGGCCGCCGTGGACTACGCCGCCGAACAGGGCGCGGAAAGCGTCGAGGGGTACCCGGTCGAGATCGGGCCCCGGTCGACCTCGTCGGACCTCTATCACGGCAGCACCGGCATGTTCACCGACGCGGGGTTCGAGGTGGTCGAGAAGCGCGGCACGGCCCGCGCGTTGGTGCGTCGGCGCATCGCGATCGCCCGATAAGGTGGGTTTCCCGCTCGCCCGGAACCTTCCGGTACGGGCGAGCGTCCGATCCGGTGCCGGCACGACCGAGAAGAGGGTGCCAGTGTCCGACCAGCCCGAACCGGCAGACACCGACGTCGCCACCGGCCCGGTGCGCGTGCCCGCCCAATACGGCGGGCTGCTGCACCGCGGCTTCGACGAGGTGCCCACCCCGCCTTCGGGCACCGGCGTGCTGCCCGCGCACAGCCGTCCGCCGGTCGGTTCTCCGCGCACGGACCGGGAAAGCGTGCTGGCGCTGTTCGCGGTCCACATGTTCCCGCTCGGGCATTTGCCGGTGGCGGCGGACCGTCCGGACCGGCAGTTGCCGCTGCCCTCGGACGGGGTCGCCCGGCGTCCGCTGTTCGACCATCCGGAATCGGCATTGCTCGACGACACCGCGGTGCTCGGGTACGTCAAGCAGGGTTTCCGTCGTTCGCCCGCGCCGCCGGTGGATCCGGAGCCGCCCGAGTCGGTCGTCGAAGGCTATGTGCCGCCGGAAGGTCCCGAGTGGGAGCGCCGGTTCGTAGCCGGCGCCGAGTACGTGTGGCCGCCCGCGGAAGGCGGCGTCGAAGAGCCGAATCCGGTGGTACTGCCGGAAAACACGGTGCTGGACCGCTTCGGCAGCGACCACGGCCGGGTGTTCGCACCGGACGGCACGCCGTTCGCGGAACGCGCGTTGCCGCCCGCCGCGCTGCGTTCCGGCTACCGCCGTTACCGCGTGCTGAAGCCGATGCCGGTGTGGCAAGCCACGTCGGCGGAGTGGTTCGACGGGCCGGGCGGCGGGATCCGCTACCGTGCGGTGCTCTCCGCGGACGAACTGGTCACGCTGGGATTCCTGGTCGACGTCACGCGGGAGGCACGATGAACACCCAGTCGATTCGCAAATGGCTGGACGTCATCGGAGTGCCCGGGGAAGTCGTGTCGATCGGCAGGGAAGCGGACAACACGTGGTGCCTGCTGCCGACCGCCGACGGCGGCTGGGAAGTGTTCTGGCGCGAGCAGGGCAACCGCTACGACTGGGCCGCGTTCACCTCCGAACAGGTCGCCTGCCACTACCTCTTCGGCAGGCTGACCTGGTCACAGGTGGCGCGCGGCGCGGTCGGCGTGCTGCCCGGCGCTCACTGACGGCGCAGGACCGCCAGCGCCTCGTCGTGCAGGAGGCCGTTCGTGGACAGTGCTGAGCCGCCCTCGTAGGTCTCGGCACCGGAAAGATCGGTGAACCGGCCGCCCGCCTCGGTGACGATCACCTGCGCGGCCGCGACGTCCCACGGGTTCACGATGCACTCGGCGGCGACGTCCATCGCGCCCTCGGCGACGAGGCAGTGGCTCCAGAAATCGCCGAACGCGCGGGACTCCCAGCACGCCTCGGTGAGCGCGAGGTACTTCTCGCGGGAGTGGTATTCGGTCCAGCTGTTCAAGTCCGTCGTGGACAGATAGGCGTCGCCGAGCGTCGCCACCTTCGACACCGACATGCGCCGTTCGCCGGCCGCGTCGCGCAAGTGCGCGCCCTCGCCGCGAGCCGCCCACCAGCGCCGGCCCAGCAACGGCGCGCTGATCATGCCGACCACCGGCGTGCCGTCCTCGACGAGTGCGATCAGCGTCGCCCACACCGGGACGCCGCGGAGGAAGTTCTTGGTCCCGTCGATCGGGTCGATCACCCACGCCCGGCCCTCGCTGCCCGCCGAACCGCCGCGTTCCTCGCCCGCGACCGTGTCGCCGGGCCGCTGCGCGGCGAGGATTTCGCGGATCGCGTCCTCGACGGCCGTGTCGGCGTCGGTCACCGGCGTGCGGTCCGGTTTCGCGGACACCGCGAGGTCGAGCGCACGGAAACGGGCAGTGGTCAGCGCGTCGGCGGCGTCCGCCAGCCGGGTGGCGAGAACGAGGTCATCCGAGTAGGCAGGCACGGTCACGATGGTTTCACGCCCGTTCGCCGTAAGGTTGGCCAGGTGAGCATGGTCCTACTTGCCGAAGACGATCCGGCCATCGCCGAGCCGCTGTCCCGCGCGCTGCACCGGGAGGGGTACGAGATCGAGGTCGTCACCGACGGCCCGGCGGTGCTCGCCGCGACCGCCGCGCACCGGGTCGACCTGCTCGTGCTCGATCTCGGGCTGCCCGGGATGGACGGGCTGGAAGTGTGCCGCAGACTGCGCGCGAGCGGCACCGAACTGCCGGTGCTGATGCTCACCGCGCGCACCGACGAGGTCGATTTCGTCGTCGGCCTCGACGCGGGCGCGGACGATTACGTGGCCAAGCCGTTCCGGCTCGCCGAACTGCTCGCGCGGATCCGCGCGCTGCTGCGCCGCCGGGTGCCGGAGGTGCTCGAAGCGGGCGGCGTCCGGATGGACCTCGGCGCGCGACTGGTCACTGTGGACTCGCACGAGGTACAGCTGGCGAACAAGGAGTTCGAGCTGCTGCGCGTGCTGATGAGCCGGGCCGGGCAGGTCGTCAGCCGCGACGAGATCCTCGCCGAGGTGTGGAACGACCTCGAGTCCAAGACGTCGAAGACGCTCGACATGCACATGTCCTGGCTGCGCCGCAAACTCGCGGTCGCCGCCGACGAGGCGGCGGGCAGGCAGGCGAAGCCGGCGCACTCCGACGCCGAACGGCGCATCGCGACCGTGCGCGGCGTCGGGTTCCGGTTCAATGTCGAGTAGCCGCCGATGAGCATGCGCCGCCGGATCCTGCTGGCGATCCTCCTCGCCGTGCTGGTCACCGCGGCCGTTCTGGGCATCCCGCTCGGCGTCACCGCGTGGCGGCTGGTGGAGAACCTCAACCGGGAAAGCCTGGCCGAACGGGCGCGCAACATCGCCGCGACGGTCGACACGCAGGTCGCGAACGGCCAGGAGATCGACCTGGAGCAGTTTCGCGTCGGCGTTCCCGAGGGCGGCATGCTGATCGTGCGCGCCGAGGGCTTCAGCGAAAAACACCTCGGCGCGAACCCCGGCCCGGACCCCGTGGTCGAATCGGTCCCGACCGCACGCAGCGGCACCGTGATGCTGGCGATCCCCAGCGGTCCGGTGCGCACGAAGCAGACGCAGGTGACGCTGCTGGTCGTGCTGCTGGTGGTCCTGTCGGTCGGCACCGGGACCGTGGTGGCGACCGTGACCGCGCGCCGCCTGGCGAAACCGCTCCGGCACGTCGCAGACCGCGCCTCCCGCCTGGGCGGCGGCGATTTCCGCCCCGATCCCAGCCGCTACCGCGTGGCCGAACTGGACATGGTCGCGGAAGCCCTGGACACGTCGGGGTCCGCCTTGGCACAGCTCGTGCAGCGGGAACGGCAGCTGGTGGGGGACGTCTCGCACCAGCTGCGCAGCCGGTTGACCGCGCTGCAGCTCCGGCTGGAGCCGCTGACCGGCCATGAAGACCCGGACGTCGTCGAGGAGTCCCGAGCCGCGCAGGAGCAAGCGGACCGCCTCGCGCAGGCCCTGGACGAGCTGTTGGCCGCCGCCCGCGCTGCCCGTGAGGTAGACGCCGAGCCGGTCGATCTGCCGGTGACGCTGCCCGCTGTCGCGGAGGAATGGCGTCAGCTGCTGCGGGTCGAGGGCCGGAACTTGCGGCTGAAGGTCGCGGACGGCCTGATGGTGCGCGTGACCCCGGCGCGGCTGCGCGAGGTGATCGGAGTGCTGCTGGACAACGCCCTCCGCCACGGCGCGGGGACCGTCACGCTGTCCGCTCGCCGCGGCGATGCCGAGGGGACCGTGGTGATCGAGGTCGCGGATACCGGGTCCGGGGTGCCGGATGAAATCGCGCCGCACATTTTCGAACGCGGTTTTTCTGGCGGGGGTTCGACCGGGGTCGGGTTGGCTCTCGCCCGAGCACTGGTCGAGGCGGACGGCGGGCGGTTGGAACTGTCGAATAAGCGTCCGGCGATTTTCAGCCTGTTTCTGAAGGTGCCTCGGCCGGATGAGGTGGGGGAATTGCGGTGGCCTGCGGAGCCGGTTCCTCGCTGAGGATCTGAACGGCTTCCCGCAGATTTGCCGCAGTGCGATGCGGCGGTTGACCTTGTGGCCACATGCGGTCGTGGCTGATCCAAAGCGTGCGCGATCCGGCGTTGTGCCCGCCCGCGATGTCGAGGCCGGGGCTGTCGCCGATGATCCAATCGTCGGGGGACAGCGTGGTTCCGCAATTTCGCGCGGCGAGACGGAAGATGCGCGGATCGGGTTTGCGCAGGCCGACGGCGGCGGAAACGCAGTAACCGTCGACCGCATTGACGAGACCGGTGCGGCGGAGTTTCGCCAGCTGGTTGTCGGGCATCCCGTTGGTGACAATGCCGATTCGCCATCCAGCGGCACGAAGGGCGCCGAGATCGTGCAGCGCGCCGGGATAGAGCCGCACTAGCTGCGGAATCCTCGCGCGGTAACTCGCCCACAGTTGTTCAACAGGCTCAACCAACTCGAACTTCTGCCGGACCTGCGCGAAGAACCGGTCCGTTGGTCCACCGCATCGCGCCGAGATCAGCCAGGCGGCCGCGTCCTCGGGAAGCCGGTAGGCCGCAGCGAATTCCGCCGCCCAGCGGGAAAACGCCCCGCTGAGATCGGTCAGCGTGTCATCGAGGTCGAACAGCGCCAGCCGGGTCACCGGGGAAGCCGGGTGACCCCGTCCTTCCGCCGTTCCCCGAGCTCATCGGGGAACACCCACTTCTTGAAGCCCCAGAACCGGAACACCATCGCCAGCAGCATGCCGATGATCGATCCGCTCGCGAAGTCCGCGACCTCTTGCACGAACCGCGACACGTGCGGCACTTCCAGGTGCAGCCAGTAGCGCGAGATCAGCAGCGGAATCAGGTTCACGACCACCGCGACGCCGCTGATCAGGAAGAACAGCGTCGCCTCGTGGGCGCGTTCGCGGCCGCCGCGGGTGCGGAACGACCATTCGCGGTTGAGCACGTACGACACGATCGTCGCGACGATGATCGCGATCGCCTTCGCCGTGGTCGGTTTCGACTCCAGCACGCTGAGCTTCAGCAGGTACCAGACGCCGTTGTCGACCAGGAAGGTCGTGCCGCCCACGATCGCGAACTTCAGCAGCTCCCGGTGCCTCACGAGCACGGAGCGCAACGGCTCGGGCGTGCGGGCGAGCACGGTTTCGACGACGGTCACGTATCGCAGTCTAGAGAATTCGAGGTCACGGCAGGTCTCAGGCGGCCTTACGGTCCGGAATATCCGGATTGTCGTTCCGTGCGGGTTCCGTCCGGGCGCCCTCCGTGGGGAACACCCACTTTTTGAACGCCCACCAGCGGAACAACGTCCCGAGCAGAGTGCCGAGGAGCATCCCGCTGACGAAGTCGGCCGTCTCCTGCCCGACCAGGCTCACGTGCGGCACCTGCAGTTGCAGCACGTAGCGCGAAATCCACTGCGGCAACGCGTTCAGCCCCAACGCGACCCCGCTGATCAGGAAGAACAGCGCGGCCTCGTGGGCGCGTTCCCGCCCGCCGCGAGTGCGGAACGCCCATTCGCGGTTCGCGACGTAGGAGAAGATCGTGGCGATCAGCACACCGACGATCAGCGCCGTGACCGGATGCGTCCGCAGCACGGTGAACTTCAGGACGTACGTGATCGTCAGCGTGATGACGAAGCTCGTGCCGCCGACCAGGGCGAAACGGACCAATTCACGGTGCTTCGCCAGCAATTCGCGCACCTAGCGGACGCTACTCCGTGAACCAGCCGAAGAACCCCCGGGGTTCGACTGACGGCGGGCGTTTGTCGTGGTTATCGGGTTTGCCGGGCTTGCTGTCCGAACCGGGGTTCGGCGGCGCGCTCGTGGTGGCGGCCGGGCTGCTCGACGTCGGATCCGGCGTCTCTTCGTCAGTGGACGGCGTGGAGGGCGGCGTCGGCTTCGGGTGCTTCGTCGAATTCGGCGCGTGGCTCTTCGAGGTCGACGACGTCGGCGGCAGCGGCACCGACGTGGACGACAGCGGTCCGATCGTCGGATCGTGGCACATGTTCCACCAGCAGCCGAGATCCACCGAGACCGGTTTCGCCGAGGCGCTGCCGAGCGAGGCGTTGACCGTGACGGTGAGCGGGCCCTCGAACGGCTGGCGGTCCACCATCACCCACAGCGACGCCCGCTCGCCGGGAGCCAGCGGTTTGGCGCTGGTGCAGCTCGTGCTCGCGTCGCTGGACGTGCACTTGAACTGCTTGAAGCTGACTTGCCCCTCGACCTGATGGTCAAAGGTGATGGTCACCGGCTTCGTGCTCTCTCCGGTGTTCTGCACGTCAGCGTCGATGAGCGGCTTCAGCCGCCATGTCGCTCCGATCGCCTTGGCGGACAGCGACAGAGCATCCTTCGGAGGATTGACCTTCACCTGGACGTTGACGTCGACCTTGACCGAAGCACCCGCAGTGACCGAACCGGTCACCTCGCCGCCCTTCGCGTTCTCGTCCGCCTGCAGCCGGAACATCAGCACCGCCGACTGGCCAGGCTGCAATCCGCTGCCGGTCTTGCACGTGACCGTGCCCGTGCCGCCTGGACACGCGACCTGCATCGGCCCGGACTGCGCGGCCGCCTCACTGGAGTACGAGCCGACCGCGCCGCCGCCGTTCGCCTGAACGGCCCGGACTCCCGGCGGCAGGTTCAGCGTCGCCTGGACCGGATCGGACACGGAACCGCCGTTGTTGCGCACGGTGATCGGCAGCGCGACCGGCCCGCCGCCAGGCTGGAGTTCGACCCCGCTCGGCGGCAGGGACGCGGACAGCTGCGGCGGCGCGGCAGGCGGGTTCTGGGCCGGCGGCTGCGCCGGCGGGGCGGCCGGGGGTGCCGCGGGCGGCGGCACAGCCGGAGGCGCGGGCTGCGCGGGCGGCGGGGCCGGGGGAGCGGGCGGCGCGGCCGGCGGAGCTGGGGGAGCAGGCTTCGGCGCAGGTGCCGGCGCAGCAGCCGGCGGCGGTGCGGGTGCCTGCTGAGCAGCAGGAATGGTCTGTGTCCCGCCGCCAGCGGCCAATGCGACCGCGACAGCGGCCACCATCGCGGCCCCGGACATGGCGACCCCGGCGAACTGCCGCGGCGCGGACGCGGCTGCCGCCGCACCCGCCTTGGCCCCGCCTGCCGCGGCGGCTCCGGCACCGACCGCGGCGGCACCGGCGGTAGCCGCGCTCGCCTTGGCCGCGCCGATCGTCGCCAGGTAGCCGAGAGCGGCGCCGCCCAGGACGATCGGGGCGATGATCGCGCGCAGGCTGCCGTTGACGTCGGCCAGTTCGGCCGCCAGCACCCGGCACTTGTCGCATTCGTCGAGGTGGTTCTCCACCTGCGAGCGCTCGCGTTTGGACAGTCCGTCGCGCGTCCAGGCACCGAGCCGCTCGGCCGTCGCGCGGCAGCGGTCCGCACCGGTTTCCTGGAGGTGGACCTGCAGATACGCCTGGCGCAGCCCTTCCCGGGCGCGGTACGCGAGCGCGGACACGCCGTTCGCGGTCAACCCGAGCAGCGGCGCGACCTCAGCCGGGCTCTGCTGCTCGATTTCGGTGTGCCACAGGACTGCCTGCCAGCGTTCCGGAAGCCGCGCGAACGCCTTCGCGGCCATCGTGCGCTCAAGGCCCGCGACGGCGGTGTCGGAGAACGGCACGGTGAGCGCCTCGCCGGCGGCACCGCCGACGTCGCTCATGTCCTCGTTGAGGTCGATCCGGCGGTCACGACGCGTCTTGTCGTAAGCGGTGTGACGCAGCGCGGTAAGCAAGTACGCACGGAAGGCGCTGTCCGGGCCCTTCCCGCCACGCAGCGTGTCCAGAACCTTCGAGAACGCCTCCGACACGAGGTCGTCGGCCTCCGAGCTGGACCGCGCGAGCTGGCGGGCGAGGTTGTGCGCGGCACCGCTGTGCCGCTCGTAGAGCGGACCGTAGGACGCGATCTTTCCCGCGCGCACCTCTGCGATCAGCTCGGCGTCACTCTTACCGGAGAGATCGGCGGGAACGGTGGACACGGGGCTCCTTTAATGCTGCGCGCGCGGCGGACTCCACGCGCTTTACTCCCTACAACGCACACCAAGTGTGACGGATGCGGCGACACTCGTCACGCCGTGGTCCGACACGTACCTCAGTAGGCGCAGCAAGTTCACCTCCTCGTCTGGGGATTAGGCGAAAAAGATCGGGGAAAACGCGTCACGAGGGGAGTACCGCCGCGTCCCCTCCGTGATTGGGGAACAAGATCGACAGGTACCGGAAGGAGCTGGGGGTTCGGTGGACGTACCGGCGACCGGGGCGCGGTTCGGCTCCGCAGGCGACTCGTCGGGGGACGAGACGCGTGCGCGGTTCGAGCGGGACCGCCATTTGCGGGCATTGCGAGCTCGCTGGCGAACAGCCAGTCTCGCGGCCGGCTGGCGTTTCCCGAGCGACTGGGCACTGCCCGAAGTGGACGCGGTGTGCGCGGCTGTCGTCCGGCACGGTTCGACAGGCGCGGAGAACGCGCTGGCCGGACTGGGCAGGGCGCGGGCCGCGGCAGGCGCGGGGTTGTCGGAGACGCTGTCCGACCTGGCCGCTCTGCACGCGGTGCTCGCCGATCCGGACGCGGTCGACGGATTCGTCGCTCCGGATGTCGACGCCACCCCGGCCCGGCTGCTTCGCGTGACCGCGCTGGCCTGGGCAGACGTCGCCACCGACCAGCTCGTGCACACCGAAGTCACCGATCCGCTCACTGGCCTGCCGTCCGCGGCGTACCTGCGGACCCGGCTCGGCGAGATCTACCGCGGCGGGGTCAACGAGGCGAATGTGCTGCTGACCGTGTCGCTGGACCTGACGTCGGTGTCCGGCTGGCCCCGGTTGACCGCGATGATCCTCGCCGCGGACGCCGTCCGAGCCGTGTTCGACACCGGCGAGTGCTACGCGACGATCGGCCCGTCCGCGGTCGCGGTGCTGGCCGAACGCAACGAACGCCTGGCCACGCGCGGGGTCGCGCTGCGAAGGGCGCTCAACGAGCGGCTCTCCGTGGATCCGCAACTGCGCGACGTCGCCCGTCCGCTCGTGTCAGCCGTGCGGTTGCCCGGGACGCACGACCGGGCGTGCGAGCTGCTGACGGAATTGGCGCATAGCTGACCCCGGTCCCCCTTCCTGACCAGCATTCCCGCACTCGTGCTTTCCTGGTGTGGTGACCAGGACCGTACCCTCCGCTGCCGACGGCGAAGCTCCGGTGAATCGATCCGGGCAACCCCGGCTGGCTCTGCGCCGATCTCTGGCACGGCTGTCCGTGCGCCCGCGGTCGATGCTCATCCTCGCGGTGTTCCCGCTGCTCGCGATCGCGATCGGGTTCTGGGGCTGGACGCACGACTGGAACCTCGGCGTGGACAGCGCGGTCTACCGGGCGGGCGCGCTGCAGCTGCTGCGCGGCGACAACCTGTACGACGCGAACACGCTGCCCACCGAACCGGGCTGGGCGCTGCTCCCGTTCACCTACCCGCCGACCGCGGCCCTGCTGTTCGCGCCGCTCGCGCTCGTGCCGGTGCAGGTGGCCTGGGGTTTCCTGACCGTCGTCTCGCTGGCCGCGCTCGCCCTGTCGGTCCGGATCGCGATCGGCGCGCTGCCCCGCCCGGCCGCCGACGGCCCCCGCTGGTGGGCCTCGCCCGCCCGGTCGACCATCGTGTTCTTCCTGGTCTTCCTCGGTTTCGAACCGGTGTGGCGAACGATCTTCCTCGGCCAGATCAACCTGATCCTGATGGCGATGGTCCTGCTGGACATGCTCGTCATCGGCGCCCGCGGCAGCCGCTGGGGCGGCGTGCTGGTGGGCCTCGCGGCGGCGATCAAGCTGACCCCCATCGTGTTCCTCGGCCATCTGCTGGTCACCGGCCGCTGGAAAGACGCCCTGCGCGGCCTGGCGACCTTCGTCGGCATGCAGGCGCTGCTGTTCCTGATCAATCCGCACGATTCGTGGAAATACTGGACCAAAACGCTGCCCGACACCGGCCGGATCGGCCCGGTGCACTGGGCGGGCAACCAGTCGCTGAACGCACTGATGAACCGCGCCACGGACCTGGCCCCGTGGGCCTCGACCGCCGCGACCGCGATCGGCCTGGTCCTGGCCGTCCCGGCCCTGTGGCTGATGTTCCGCTTCCACCGCCGCGGCCAAGCGCTGGCCGCGCTGCTCGTCACCGCGTTCTGGATCCTGCTGATCTCGCCGATTTCCTGGTCGCACCACTGGGTCTGGGTCGCGCCGCTGGTCGTGCTCCTCGTGTCCAGACTGCCGAAAACCACTCCCGCGACCGCCTGGAAACGGTGGCTGGGAACGTTCCTCGTGGCGTTCGTTTTCGTCAGCTGCGTGCTGCTGATCTTGCCGAACGGCCGGAATGTCGAGCTGCATTGGAAGGTGTGGCAGAACATCCTCGGCGACGCGTACATCCTCATGCCGGTAGTGCTGGCTGTGGCGTTGGTCTTGCGGTGGGGGCTGCAGCGGCGTGCCCGCAACCGGGCTCAGCGGGAACCCGTGGGTTCTCCATAGCCTCTTTGCGCTGGTCAGAGGCTTGTTTGCGGTTTTTGTCGGTGGTGGCGGTTACTGTCTGGATCGCGGTGGTTACGCGGCCGTCCGGAGCCTCGCTCGCGGACGGGCACGGCCATTCGTTCTGATCCGGCGTTTGCCCGGGCAGATCAACCGAATAGTGAGCTCTTTTACTCCGCTTGACCGCCGTAGAAGTCGCCCAGCGCGGTGCGGGTGTACTGGATCAGCAGTTCGGCGTGCGCGAAGTCGTCCGGAAGACAGTCGCGCGCCGCGGTGAGCAACTCGTCGAACCGGAACGGTGGCGTGACGGTCTTGGCGAGCGGGTGCCGTTCGCGGAGCTGCTTCATCAGTTCGGCGAGGTAGATCACGGCCGAGTTGGAGTCGGTGCTCCAGAGCCAGGCGAGCACGTCGCCGAATCCCTTGGGGAAGGTCAGCGGCCGGGTCGCGCCGGTGAGCATCCCGGTGGCCACGCCGGGGAGGCTGGCTTGCCGGAGGGCGTGAAGAACCGGACGCGGGAGAGTGACGGATTCCATCCGGCCATCCTGCTGCAGCGGGACCGTCTGGGGTGGGTTCGGCGCGCGGGTGTTGCCTGCTGGCGGTTCTGGGTGCTGCTGGGCTGGTTTCGTCAGGTCGATACGCCTGGCGTCCAGTCGGGTCGGTTGTCTGTGGGCGCGCCACGGCCGGGTTGCCGCCGCGGTCGGTGCGCGCTGCGGCTGGGTTCCCGCCATGGTCGGTGCGCGCTGCGGCCGGGTTCCCGGCGCTAATCCGCGCCCCCAGCCGTCCCGGCCCAAGCGCACCCCGCTTGCCGCGACAGCCGGTGCACGCCGCCCCCGGTCCCCGGCATCAGCCCGCACCCCGTCAGCCATCACCTCCGCCGCAGGTCGCCGGTGGTCCGCCAGCTCCCGCCCAGTAACCTGGGCGGCGTTATGGACAAACGAACCGGTCTTCCCATCGTCGGCATGGTGGGCGGCGGGCAGCTCGCCCGCATGACGCAGCAGGCGGCGATTTCCCTCGGCCAGTCGCTGAAGGTGCTGGCTGCTGACGAGGGCGACGCGGCGGCTCTCGTGGCGAGCGACGTCGTCATCGGCCACCACACCGACCTCGACGCGCTGGTCGACTTCGCCCGCCAGGTCGACGTGGTCACCTTCGACCATGAGCACGTGCCCGGCGAGCACCTGCTCACTCTCGCCACCGAGGGCTTCGTCGTCCGTCCCGCGCCGACCGCGCTCGGGTTCGCGCAGAACAAGCTCGTGATGCGCGAGATGATGGCCGGCCTCGGCGTGCCCGGCCCCGCCTTCGCCGAAGTGTCCACTGTGGACGATGTGGTGGCGTTCGGCGACGAGCACGGCTGGCCGGTGGTGCTGAAGGCGTCGCGCGGCGGGTACGACGGCCGGGGCGTCTGGATGCTCGACACCGCACAGCAAGCCCGCGAGACCGTTCCCGAACTCCTCGAAGCCGGCACCGAGCTGCTGGTCGAGGAGAAGGTCGCGATGAAGCGCGAGCTGTCCGCGCTGGTCGCGCGCTCCCCGTTCGGCCAGGGCGCGGCGTATCCGGTAGTCGAGACCGTGCAGACGAACGGCATCAACACCGAGGTTCTCGCCCCGGCGCCGGGGCTGTCCGAGTCGCGCGTGCACGAAGCGCAGGAGCTGGCCCTGCGCATCGCGTCGACACTCGACGTCACCGGGCTGCTCGCGGTCGAGCTGTTCGAGACCGAAACCGGTCTGCTGGTCAACGAGCTGGCGATGCGCCCGCACAACTCCGGCCACTGGACCATGGACGGGTCGCGCACGTCGCAGTTCGAGCAGCATCTGCGCGGCGTCCTGGACTACCCGCTCGGCCGCACCGACCTGATCGCGCCCGCGTGCGTGATGGCGAACGTGCTCGGCGCGGACGTCTCGCCGCAGATGAGCCCGGACGAGCGCGTGCACCACCTGTTCGCGCGGTTCCCCGAGGTGAAGATCCACCTCTACGGCAAACAGGACCGGCCCGGCCGCAAACTCGGGCACGTCAACTTCGTCGGCGACCGCATGGACGACCTGCGCGATCGCGCGCTGCTGTCCGCGCACTGGCTGTCCCACGCCGTCTGGCTCGACGGCTACGAGATCCACTGAAGGGGAACACAATGGCGCCGCAGGTGGGCGTGATCATGGGCAGCGACTCCGACTGGCCGGTGATGGAGGCCGCGGGACAAGCGCTGGACGAGTTCGGCGTCGAGTACGAGGTCGGTGTCTACTCGGCGCACCGCACCCCGCAGCGGATGCTGGACTACGCGAAATCCGCGGCTGACCGGGGGATCCGGGCGATCATCGCGGGTGCGGGCGGTGCCGCGCACCTGCCGGGCATGGTCGCGTCGGCGACCGTGCTGCCGGTGATCGGCGTGCCAGTTCCGCTGAAGTACCTGGACGGCATGGACTCGCTGCTGTCGATCGTGCAGATGCCCGCCGGCATCCCGGTCGCGACCGTGTCCGTCGGCGGGGCCCGCAACGCCGGTCTCCTCGCGGTCCGCATCCTCGCCGCCGCCGACCTGCAGTTGCAGGCGAAGCTGACGCAGTTCCAGGAGGACCTGGAGCAGCTCGTCCTCGACAAGGACGCCAAGCTCCGCGAAAAAGCGGGCAAGTAAGCCGGGCACGCGGATGCCGGTCCGGCATCCGCGCACCCTGTCGGTTCAGGCCGGGTCAGGCAGCTGCTTCCGCAGTTCCCGCTTCAGCACCTTGCCCGCCGCCGACACCGGGATCTCCGCCACGAAATGCAGTTCTCGCAGGCGTTTGTACGGCAGCACCTTCTCGTTCACCGCCGCCATCAACTGCTCGGCGTCCACTGAGGAATCCGGCTTCCGCACCACGAACGCCACCGGCAGCTCGCCGACCTCCGGACTCGGCCGTCCGACCACCGCCGCGGACAGCACGCCCGGCGACGCGCTCAACAGTTCCTCGAGCTCGCGCGGAAAGACGTTGTATCCCTTGTACAGCAGCATGTCCTTCTTGCGATCCACAATGGACAGATAGCCGTCCTCGTCGAGCACGCCGATATCGCCGGTGTGCAGCCATCCGTCGACCAGCGCGGCGGCGGTTTCCTCCGGACGGTTCCGGTACCCGCGCATCACCTGCGGCCCGCGCAAACACACCTCGCCCTCCTGCCCAGGCGGCAGTGGCTCCTCGCTGCCGTCCGCGACGAGCTTGACCTCGGTGTCGAAGATCGGCCTGCCGACCGACCCCACCTTGCGCACACCGGACCGGTAGCTCGGCGAGATCACCGCGCCCATCGTCACCTCGGTGAGCCCGTATCCCTCGGCGATCACGACGTCCGGGAACCGCTGGTGCAGCGCGCGGATCATCTCGTGGCTCATCGGCGCCGCACCGGAGCCGATGTTGCGCACCGACGACAGGTCGGCAGTGTGGAACGCAGGCGTGGCCAGCAGTGCCGCGAACAGCGCGGGTGCGCCGCCGATGGTCGTGACCTGCAGCCGTTCCGCATCCGCGACGTAGGCGGCTGGATCGAAGCGGGCGTGCAGCACGGTCGTCCCGCCGCCGAGCAGCGGACCGTTGAGCCCCGCGATCACGCCCATCGCGTGGAACCACGGCGTCAGGTTGATCGCGGTGCCGGTGCCAAGCCGGGTCGGCCATTCGTCCGGGCTGCCGATCTGGTCGATCGTCACGTCGCCGTTCGCGTCGAGCGCCGGTACCGACCCGGTCGACCAGCAGGTGTGCTGCAGCGTGTTCGTGACGACGTTGCGATGCGTGAGCTCAACGCCCTTGGAACGCCCCGTCGTGCCACCCGTGTAGGCGAGATGAGCGAGGTCGGTATCGACGTCGATCGCTGCCTCTGGCCTGTCCGCAGGCTGGCCAGCGAAGAATTCGCGGAACTCCACACTCCCCTCGTCGAGCTCGCCAGCAGGCGAGACGACGATCGTGAGCCGCGCCGGAATCCGGTCGGCGACCGCCGCGAGCGTGCCCGAGACCGGTCCAAACGTCACCACCGCGGCCGCACCGCAGTCAGCGAGCTGAAAGGCGAGGTCGTCCGGCGGAAGGAGCGGATTCGTCGGGCTGAACGTCGCTCCAGCCAGCAGAATGCCGTGGTAAGCAATCGGATACGCGAGACAGTTCGGCAGGTGCACGGCGACCACGTCGCCCCGCCCGATGCCGCGGGCGAGCAGCGCCTGCGCGAACCGGCAGGCGGCCTGCCAGGTCTGAGCGAACGTGAGCTGGTCGTCGCCCATGGCGAACGCGACCCGGTCGCCGTAGCGTGTCGCGGCGCCCGCGAGCACCGAACTGATCGGCACCTCGGGGTAGTCAAGAGAAGCGGGCAATCCGGGCGGCGGGGTCGACGCAGTGGCAGCCATCGCTTGACCATACGAACGGTGAGGCCGAGGACACAAGAAGCGAGCGGCCGCGTTCGGAGTGAACGCGGGCTAACATCGAGGGACTTTCTCCCGTTTCGCTGCAGAAGAGGTGACTGAAGGTGGCCGAGGGCCTGTATCAGCTGGCCGAAGAGCACGAGGAACTGCGGGCCGCGGTCCGGGCTCTAGCCGAAAAGGAGATCGCGCCCTACGCGGCGGAGGTCGACGAGCAGGAGCGCTACCCGGTCGAGGCCAACGAAGCGCTCATCAAGGCAGGTTTCAACGCCGTCCACATCGGCGAGGAGTACGACGGCCAGGGTGCCGACGCCATCGGCGCATGCATCGTGATCGAGGAAGTCGCGCGCGTCGACGCGTCCGCGTCCCTGATCCCGGCAGTCAACAAACTGGGCACGCAGCCGATCATTCTGTCCGCTTCGGAGGAACTGAAGAAGCTGGTCCTGCCGTCGATCGCCTCGGGCGAAGCTTCAGCGTCGTACGCACTGTCCGAGCGAGAGGCCGGTTCGGACACCGCGTCCATGCGAACCCGAGCCCGACTGGACGGCGACCACTGGGTCCTCAACGGAACCAAGTGCTGGATCACCAACGCCGGCGAATCCTCGTGGTACACGGTGATGGCCGTAACCGACCCGAACGCGGAAAAGAAAGCAAACGGCATTTCCGCCTTCGTCGTGCACAAGGACGACCCAGGTTTCTCGGTAGGCCCGAAAGAAAAGAAGCTGGGCATCAAGGGCTCCCCGACCCGCGAAATCTACTTCGAAAACTGCGCCATCCCCGCGGACCGCATCATCGGCGAACCGGGCACCGGCCTGAAAACCGCCCTGCGCACCCTCGACCACACCCGCCCGACGATCGGCGCGCAAGCCCTGGGAATCGCCCAGGGCGCCCTGGACGCCGCCGTCGCGTACGTCAAGGAACGCAAGCAGTTCGGCAAAGCAATCGCAGATTTCCAAGGAATCCAGTTCATGCTGGCCGACATGGGAACAAAAATCGAAGCCGCCCGCCACCTCGTGTACGCCTCCGCAGCCTCCTCCGAACGCGGCGACAAACGCGCCGGTTTCACCGCATCAGCGGCCAAGGCCTACGCCTCCGACGTGGCAATGTCGGTGACCACAGACGCCGTGCAACTGTTCGGCGGCGCAGGCTACACCCGCGACTTCCCAGTAGAGCGCATGATGCGCGACGCGAAGATTACGCAGATTTATGAAGGCACGAACCAGATCCAAAAGGTCGTCATGGCGCGGGCCCTGCTGAAGGGCTGAGCTTCCGGCATCACTTGAAGAGCCCCACTGCCCGGATCGGGTGGTGGGGCTCTTTTCGTGCCTGAACCTGCCGCCGCCTGGTGCGCGACTTGGCTACTGTTGCGCCGCGGAGACTGTGTCACAGGGGAGAGACTGTCGTATGAAGGTGCGGTTCGCGAGCCTGACCGCTGTTGCACTGGAGGAACCATGTTCGCGACAGCGTGCTCCGCCGATAGAGCATCCACCGTCGGAGTCGGTGTTGCCAGCACATCCATGCTATAGCGCTCTCACGCCTGACCAGGTGGGCGAGGCTCCGGTGCAAAACCCCGCGGGGGCATGACGATAAGACTGAACTCGGCGCGCAGTGTCATCGGAATTCCGGCAGTTGTTCACTCAACATACAGTGCCCAAAGGGCGAGGTCATTCTGTCAAATGAGTTTCGGTATCGGAGAAAAATATACTTTCGGCGTTTCAGTTAACCTTGGTCTGGCAGAGGTCGACGCACAGAAGGATCCGTGTGACGCTGCGGTACGAGTTGCGGGCATGGTAGTCGCGAAACTGAAACAAAGGGGGGCGTGTGACCCGGCCTCGCGTCGTTGATGGTGCGGTTGCTCCGTTCGGCGTAGTGCACAGTGGGGTGAGTTTGCTCGTTTCTGTCACCCCGCTGTGAGCGGTTGGCTACAGTAACCGCGGGAGGAGCCTCAGGACTGGATGCCTGGTCGAGAGGCGTGCGATGCAGGGGAGGGCGGGCATGGCTGAGAACGATCCAGAGTCAGCAATCGAAACGACCGGCTGGCTGACCGGGTTGCCGATCACTGTCGTGGGTGCGGCGATGAACGTGGCCAAAGGGGTGTCGGACGCTGCCGCGGTGGCATCCGCCACGAAGGCGGGGGCCGGGTTCACCTTGAATCGCGACGAGGCGCAGTCGCTGCTCGAACGGGCGAAGCGACTTCAGCACAATACGCGGATGATGATCCCGGACGCGGAGGTGTTGACGCGACTTACTCCGCCGGCGGCGGATCCGGGCAGTACAGGATTCAATCAGCAGGCGGTAAAGGCCTTCGGGAGCGGCAAAGAGTCGCTGGAGGCAATGCATCAGTACATGGCGGAACTGATTGACCGCCTTGAGAAGGCGTTGGGCATTGTCGGCGAATCGGATAGCCAGGCGGCTGCGGATGTGAAGACTGCGGCTAACAGCGATCAGGGTAAGGGGATTCTCGGATGAAGGCGCGGTTCTCGATGTCGGTTGCTGGCGTGGCGGTGGTCATGCTCGCGGCGGGATGTTCTGGAGGATCAACGCCTGTGCAGCCAGTTGGTTCCGGGTCTTCCCCGGCGCAGTCGCCCGCGCCGGGGAAGACGTTGCCGTACGGGGGTGCGCCGAAGGTGGAACATCCATTGCCCGCATCGGTGTTGTCGACGCATCCATGCGATAGCGCGCTTACTCCAGACCAAGTGGCGAGCCTCCTTGGGCAGAAGCGGCAAGGCGCACACAGGGATGACCCTTCGCTCGGTACGGAATGCCAGTGGTCGAACGACGAGACTGGTGCGCTGGCAACGGTCTTGTACGCTACTAAGCTTTCTGACGGACTCAGCGCGGTTTTTGCGAACAGTAAACCGCAGGCAACTTTGTGGCGACCGCTTCCTCTTGTGCAAGGGTTTCCGGCCGTGGCTCACTCGACCTTCAAGCAAGAATCGGTGGTGAAGTCTTTCTGTCAGGTCAGTGTTGGGATCAGTGACCAGAAGACAGTCGACGCATCAGTCTCGCTTGGCGATTCGCAGGTCGGCAAGAAAGACCCGTGCGATGCGGCCGCGATCCTTGCGGACATGGTGGTCACCAATCTGAAGCAGAAGGCGGGTGCGTGACCGATGGGGTTCTTCGACTTCATCGGCGAGGGTGCTCAGTGGATCGGCGACCGGATCAGCGACGCGGACGACTGGGTCAACGACCGGCTCAAGGATGCGGGGAACTGGTTTTCCGACTTTTACCACGGAAACCTCGGTGATCAAGCCCTTCCGGCACCGGCGATTGTGCAGCAGGTTCAGCAGGGGCCGGGGACTTCGTCGTGGGACAACGGTAGTTCCACGGTTCAGAAGATGATTCAGGAACACAACCAGAATAGCGACGACGCGCAGCAGATCACCACCATGCTGGAATCTGTCTGGACTGGCGACGGTGCGGACGCGGCTCGGGCGCGGCTGAGGCCGTTATCCGACGCGTCTTCGACCTCTGCGCAGGCTTACGTCGTCAATGGGCAGAAGCTGGTCGACACCACGCACGGCTATAACGACATGAAGATCGCGTTGCAGGCGATGCCTCCGGTGCCTCCGCACAAGAATCTTTGGGACCAGGGGACTCCTTGGGATACCGACACCGAGAAGCAGATCAACGAGTACAACGCCGCCGCCAACCACAACGTCGAGCGGTATCAGAAGTACGCTGACCAGGCCAAGGCCAACGGCCAGGGGCTGAACAGCAACTACGGTCAGGTGTCCGGGTTCGACGGGCAGAATCTCAAGATCGACTCCGGCGGCGATCACGCCAAGAGCAAGACCGGACCGCACGAGAGGGCTTATCGGGGGCCTGGGCAGGATTCTGGCGGGCCCGGGAGCGGGCCGGGGGCCAGTGGCGGGTTCGCGAGTGGGCCGGGAGCCAACGGTCCAGGAGTCGGCGGGCCGGGAACTAACGGGCCGGGAGGTAGCGGGCTGGGAACCAGCGGGCCGGGAGGCATCGGGTCTGGGGTTACTGGCGGACCTGGTGGGGTGTCGTTCCCGCCGGGAGGTGTCACGGTCCCACCGGGCGGCGGAGGGTATCGGCCGGGCGACAACGACGGGACTTCGACGGCTGGGTGGACACCGCCGTCGGTTGATCGGGCTGGCGGGGCGAACTGGACTCCGCCGACGCCGACGCTGACCTCCTGGGGCGGCGGGAGCAGTAACAGCAACAGCGGCTGGACACCCTCGCCCGGCGGGTTTGGGCCGCTCGGCGGCGGAGGAGGCGAAGCCGCAGGCCGCAGTGGAGGAATTGCGGCGCGGCTTGGCGGTGGCGCGGGCGTAGGTGCCGGGGCCGGTGTCGGCGCGGGGGAGGAAGGCGCGGCCCGCGGCGGGGGAGCCGGGGCGGCGGGGAAAGCCGGAGCCAAGGGGAGTCCGGGAATGGGCGGCATGGCCGGTGCCGGAAAAGGCAAAGGCGAGGAAGACAAAGAACACCAGCGCAAGTACGGAATCGACGACGACTCGGCGTTCTCGCTCGTCGACGAGAACGGCGAGCGGACCCTCGACCCCCGCACGGGGCTGCCCCCTACACCCCCGACGATTGGTGGTTGAGGGGCTCGATGACGATCATCGACAGACCGCTGCGGATGCCGCGGTCGGTGTTTTTGGCGCTGTGGCACGGGGAGGATCTCGGGAAAGCACCGGTGGTGGTCGAGGACACACCGATGTATCTCACCGAGGAAGGCGCGGCTGAGCGGGCGAAGCGAACGCGGGAGCTGCTCAACGAGCTTGGCGACACGGCGGATGCGTTGCGGAGCACGTTGAGGCTGCTCGCTACTGCGCGGCATGAGGTGTACGGGTGGACTGACTTCGGCACTCACCAGGAGGACAACGGCGCGATTCTCGTCGCGGCGACCAAGCCGGACGCCGTTCGGTTGATTACGGACTCGGAGTTCGTTCAGCTGGATCCGGTGTCGCCGGATGAGCTCGCGGCTTGTCTGGTCATGGCGATGCCGGAATGTCCTCCGGCGGCGGTTCGGGCGATGCGGGTCAGCCGGGAGTACTACGACGGGGGCGGCAGTGCGGACCCGCTCGCGGAGGAAGGTGGCGACGCCGACGAGTTGCGGTATCTGATGCGGGCACCGCGTGCTGCGGTGCATCAGTTGCATGCCGCGATCCGGGACGGGCGGGGCGAGCGGAGGTACAGCTCGCCGTTGTCGGTCATCGATCTGAGCGGGCGAGGGCGGGTGTTGAGCTTCCAGAGCGCCCGGGACGGCGAGGCCCAGATCAGTGTCTACCCGGGAAACCGGGCCTCCTTGATCGATGCGGTGAACCGTACGCTCACCAGTCTGCGATAAAAACTAGTAACCGCGTTTCCCTTTCTCGTGTTCCGCGTTAACCAAGGCGTCGGGTTCACAGAGAGGTGAAACGGAATGGGCGTACGCGCGTTCGGACGGGGCATGGTCCTCCTGGCGGCGGCGGTGGTCGCGCTCGGCGGCGGCACTGCGGTGGCATCGGGGGCAACCGGGAAAGAACCGACCGGTCCGGTGCAGCCGAACATCATCGCCGCGGCGATCTACTCGGTCGGGCAGCCGACGATCGCGCCGCCGGGGGCCAACGACTGGGATTGCAAACCTTCCGCGGAGCATCCGAACCCGGTGCTGCTGTCCAATGGCACCACGGCCAACGCGTACGAGAACTGGGCGAATCTGTCCCAGCGGCTCGCCGACGAGGGGTACTGCGTGTTCGCGGGGAACTTCGGCGGGTCGCCGGGCGCGTTCCTGCAGACGGTGGGGCCGGTGGCGGGGACCGCTGGCCAGCTCGCGACATTCGGGGACAAGATTCTCCAGGCCACGGGGGCCTCGAAGCTTGATGTCGTCGGGCATTCGCAGGGCGGGATGAACCCGCGCTACTGGATCAAGTACCTCGGCGGCGCGAGCAAGATCGGCAAGCTGATCGGGCTGTCTCCGTCCAATTACGGCACCAACCTGTTCGGTCTGCTCACCGCGATCCAGGCGATCCCGCCCGCGCGCGATCTCGTCGGCGTGGCTTGTGCGGCTTGCAACGAGCAGTCGACCGGATCGGCGTTCCTCAACGACCTCAACGCGGGCGGCGACACTGTTCCGGGCGTCGACTACACCGTGATCCAGACCATGTATGACGACGTTGTCACCCCGTACACCAATGCCTTCCTCAAGCCCGCGCCCAACGTGAAGAACCTTGTCCTCCAGGACGTCTGCGGGCTTGACTACACCGACCACCTCGGCATCACCTACGACCCGATCGCGCAGCGCGAGGTGCTCAACGCGCTCGACCCGCAGCATGCGAAAAAGCCCAACTGCACGTTCGTGCCCCCGGTGATCAGCTGAGATACCCCCGCCCCGGGGTAAAAACGCGAACACTTTCGCCGACTTGGTTGTGCGGACTCCGGTGCCGATGTCACAGTCGGTGACATGTTCTGGCTGCTCCCCGACACCTGGACGCCGCACGACGAGGCCGAGCTGGTCGCCGGATGGCGGCTCTGGCTCGAGCTGAGCGACCGCGCGTGGCCCACCGCGTCGTGGGACGGCACCCCGTCCGGCGCGGTGGGTCCGTTGCGCGAACTGCTCGACGCGTGCGACGAAATCGAGAGCACGTGCCGGGAAACGGCCGAACCGTCCGCGGAGTTCACGGACATCGTTCAGCCACTGGTGTTGTGCGCGAGCGCGGTCATCTGCCTGTGGTGGGATGACCACGCCCCGCTCGATTCCGCCCGCGCGAAGGCGCTCCACGAGGACCTGCGCCGGTTTTCGGCCCTCGCGGAGCGCGTTCTCACGCTGTTGTCCGCCCACGGCGGCTGGACGGAACTCGACGTGGCCCGCCGCCACCCGGCTTGAGCCGGTATTCGGCGAAATTGGTGACGAGCGTGCCCTCGCCTTGGGTGAGGGCGGGCAGTGCTTGTTCCAGTTCGTGTGCGGAGGCGGCGGGGAGATGACCGTCCACAGTGCATCGATCGCCGGTGATCACTGGTTCGCCGGGGACTGCGCGCAGTTCGATCAGCTTGCGCAGCACGGCGCTGATCGCGGACGCCGGGGCTTCCAATTCAAACGCGTGAACCGGTTCGTACACGCGGGTTCCGGCCTCACCAAGGGCTTCCTGCAGTACCAACCGGGTCATACCGCGGAAATCACCGGCGGTGCTGGCCGGTGGATAGAACGCGGTGTCGGTGAGGGTGACTACGCAGTCGATCACTTCCCGGCCGTGCAAACCCTCGTGCAGGATCTCGTGGACGGTGTCCTCGATGGCAGTGTGGAAGGAAAGCGGCAGTGAGCCGAGTTCGACTTCCAGCCGGTAGTCGGTGCCGGAGCCGGGCGGGCCGGGTTCGACGCGGAGTCCGACGGTGGCCCAGAAGAACACGCGTTCGTCTGGAGCGGGGCGGCGCACGCGGTGTCCAGTCCCGTGTAGACGTTCGACCAGCAGTGGTCGCGATTCCTCGAATTCGGCGGCGATGCCGAACTCTTCGGCGAGGGTTGCCCGGATGACTTCTTTCTGCACTTCGCCGTACAAGCGGACGGTGATTTCCCGGTCCTGCCGGCGGATGCTGATCAACGGGTCCTGTTCGGACAGCCGAGTCAGAGCGGTGTACAGGGCGCTGGTCTGGTCTGGATCGACCGGGTAGACGAGCGTTTCCAGGCTCGGCGGGGCGAAGAATCGGTCCTGGGAAAGGTCGGCGCGTTCGCCCAGTCGGTCGCCGATCCGGATTTCCGGCAAACCCCAGACTCGCGCGACATCTCCGGCCAGTGCCTCGCCGGACACGGGGGTCGCGCCGTGTTCGAATACCCGTACTGCGGTGGGGCGGCCGATGCCTTCCGTGCCTGAGCGTCGGAAAGGAACCGGCCGGCGTGCGGCAAGGGAGCCGGAAAACATTCGCACGTAAGCGATTTTCTCGCCGGAACGGCCGCGTTCGATTTTGAAGACGGTGGCGTCGAGCGGACCGTCGCCGCGCCGTTCGCGGGATGGCAGCAGTTCGTAAACCCCGGCGATGAGGTCGCGAACGCCTGCGCCGGTGACTGCGGAACCGAAGAAGACCGGGTACACCGAGGCGGCGGCGACCTGGCGGACCAACGCTTTGCGGTAATCCATTGAGGACGCTGTACCGGCCACATAGGACTCGACGAAGGCGTCGTCTCCGGCCAGTGCGTCAGCGAGTCGTTCATCGAAGGGGAGCGGCGTCGGGTGTGCGCTGGCGGTGCCGATCCCCGTTACGGTGCTCACCGCGACACATTGCGGGGAAAGCTTGGTACGCAAGGAATCCAGCAGCGACGCTGCACGCGCGCCGGTGCGGTCGATCTTGTTCACGAACACCAGCACCGGAATGCTGAGCCGGACGAGTGTGCGCATCAGCACGCGGGTCTGGGCTTGCACTCCTTCCACCGCGGACACCACGAGCACTGCGCCGTCGAGCACGCCGACGGCGCGTTCGACCTCCGCGATGAAATCGGGGTGGCCGGGGGTGTCCACAAGGCTGAGCCGGTGGCCGGGCGTGCTGACCGCCACGACGGCGGACTTGATGGTGATGCCGCGCCTGCGTTCGAGGTCGAGCGAATCGGTCTGGGTGTCGCCGTCGTCGACCCGGCCGGCGTGGTCGATCACGCCGGTCTCGAACAGCAGTCGTTCGGTGAGGCTGGTTTTACCTGCGTCGATGTGCGCCAGGATGCCGATGGTCAGTGCTTTCATGCGGGCAGAAGTCCTCAGATGCGGGAGACAGGCCGAACTGGGGTCGATCGGACTGTCGGCGCATCGGGACTCCTCGCGGGTCGGGAACACGAAAACACGGCCGCGAGCAGCGCACACTCGCGGTCAGCGGCACCGTACCGCCGGGCCGGGCGCGGTGTACAGCGAGTTTTCGGGTGCCTGTCGGTTTCCTGTCGATCACTGGCTGACACCCCCGCGACGGTGTTCAGTGCCCTACCGTGGGCCCGGTCAGTTGAACTTTCACCTATCGGGGGAGCTGTCTCCATGTTGACTCGAGTCAAGGACGTCGCGCTGCTGCTCGGCCGGATCGGCATCGCGGTGGTGTTCTTCGCCCACGGCCTGCAGAAATGGGACAGCGGCGTCGGGGCGACCGCCGACATGTTCAGCCAGATCGGCATCCCGCTGCCGAGCGTCTCCGCGTTCCTCGTGATCGTGCTCGAACTGCTCGGCTCGATCGCGTTCGTCGTCGGTTTCCTGCTGCCGGTGGTCGCCATCGGCTACGCGATCAACATGGCAGGCGCGCTGATCTCGGTCCACGCGGCGCACGGTCTCACCGGCGAGGGCGGCTACGAACTCGTGCTGGTGCTCGGCCTCACCGCGCTGGCGCTGGGCTTCAACGGCGGACGGCTGTCCCTGGACCACGTGCTGTTCCGGCGTCGCCGCGAGGGCGCGAACGAGCTGCAGACGGCCTGACCTCCGCCAGCGCTCACGCGGTCAGGTCGGCGGTGGTGCGTTCGGCCTCGCGGCGGGCGGACAGCTTCGCCGGGTCGGCGTTCGTCACCTGGACCAGGTGCGCACTGGCGGCGAGCGGGACGAGCAGGCCGTCGAGCACGCCGTCCGGCACCGTCCAGTCCATCGTGGACAAAACTCGGTCTGACGCGGTCAGGCCGAGTTTTGCCGCGCGTGCGGTGGCTTCCGCCCACACTTCGTCCACTGTGGAGGAACCGAGTGCGGGAGTGTCGCCTGGCGTCGGCTGCATCGGGAAGAACTGGTCGCCGGACATCCGGGCCTCGCTGAGGTAGTCGAGCGCTCCGCCGGACGGCGGGGTCGACAGGCCGCGGCCCATCGGGTCGAGCGACACGACCGCGACGGCCGGTGCGTCGATCTCCTCGTCCGGGGTGGTGAAAACGACCCGCGCGCCCTCGGGCTCCGCGACCACGCGGGCTCCGCACCACCACGCGCCGAGCAGCACGCCCGCGGTCTGCCAGTGCGCGGGCAGCCGCACCGCGACGGCGTCGCCCTGTTCCACGTCGAACTCGTCGACCAGCCAGTTCGCCGTTTTCGCGGCCCAGTTCTGCATCGTCGCCACGGACAGCTCGACCCGGCTGCCGACCCGGTCGTCGTAGTGCGTGATCAGCGGTTTCGCCGGCGAGGCAAGAAGCGGGCGCAGCAGCTGCTCGGTGAGGCTCATGTTCTCAGGCTAGTCGCGGCGTCAGTCGACGCAGGGCACGCCCGGGATTCCGGAGTCGAGGCTCTGCGACACCGCGCCGGCCGCCGCGCCGCCGCCCGCGGTGCCTCCTGTGCCACCGGTGCTGCTGCGTCCGGCCAGTCCCGCGACGAACTTCCGCACCGCGGCCGGGTCGACCTCGACGATGCTCTGCCCGTCCTCGCTGCGGCCGTTCGTGGTGATCACCGGAATCGTCGCGAAGGTCAGATCGCCGGACGCGACGCCCTTGACCTGCTGGGCGAATTCGAGCACGTCGAGGCTGTCGTCGAGGACGAACGACCGGTGCACCGCGTCCATCAGGCTGTTCAGCGTGCTCGGATTGGTGAGCGTGCCCGCGGACAGCACCTTGCGCATCGCCGAGGACAGGAACGCCTGCTGCCGTTTGATCCGGTCGAGGTCGCCGTTGGGCAGGTTCTTGCGCTGGCGCACGAAGGACAGCGCCTCGCCGCCGCTCACCGTCTGCACGCCGCGGCGGAAATTCGCCCCGGAGTCCTTGTCCGACGTCGCGTGGTTGAGGCACACCGGCACGCCGCCGACGGCCTCGGTGATCAGGTAGAACCCGAGCAGGTTGACCTCGGCGTAGTGGTCGATGCGCGCCTGGGTGAGGTCCTGCACGGTCTGGACCAGCGCCCGCCGCCCGGCGGCGTCCGAATCGCGGGCGATCTTCGCCTGGTCGTGCTCGCCCTGCGCGCGTTCCTCCTGCTCGGCGCGCGCCTTGGCGACGCCGTACGCGGAGTTGATCTTCGCCTTGCCTCGGCCCGGAATGTCGACCCAGCTGTCGCGCGGGATCGACACCGCGGACGCCTTGCCGCCGTTCTTCGGGATCCGCAGCAGGATGACGGTGTCGGTGTTGATGCCGGCTTTGTCCTCGGTGCGCAACGACTTCAGCATGCTCAGCGGCAGCGGGTTGCCCTGCTGGTCGGTGCGCGCGTCGCTGCCGACGAGCAGGATGTCGGTGCCGCCGTCGTCGGCGGGCGGGGCCGGGGGTTCGCCCGCGCGCGGGGTGAGGACGTCGGCGGTCGCGACGTTGTCCTGCAGTTTGTCCTTGGTGACGTACGCGTAGCCCGTGCCGCTCAGCGCGAGCAGGGAGACCAGGCCGATCGCCACGCGGCGGGTGATCCGGGCGGCCCGGCCCGGGCGGCGCTGCGGTTCCGGCGGCGGTGCCGGGTTCGACGGCTGGGGGAGTTCGACGCGCGGGTGCGGCGAGGGTTTCCACTCGGAAGTGGCCGCCGTCTCGGCTGCGGCGCCCTCGGTGACTGGCTTGGCGTCGTCGTCGGCCGCCGCCTCGGTGACCGGTTCGGTTTCTTCGGCGGCAGGCTCAGCGGCAGCGTGCTTCGGCTCCGGCGTTCCGTCGGATTCACGGTCCGAGGCGTCGGAAACCGCCGGACTGTCGGCGGAATCCGCCGTCCGGTCCGGTTTGTCCTGATTTTCGCTCACCCCGGCTACCTCCCCGCTCACCAGCGTACGGCCTGCGGCGCGCCGCCACGCTGGGTGCTCGACTCTAGTTGACGCAGGGAACATCGCCCGCCGTGATGAGCGGCGCGGGTGAGTTCGAGGAACTGGACGGAGGGGTCCCGGACGGCGAGGACGCGGGCGGTGCCGCAGGAGGAGCCGAGGACGTCGTGGCCGACGCGCCGGCGGTGTCGCGCGCGTCCTTGCCGAGGATCACCCGGACGTGCCCGGCGGCGACGTCGGCGTCCGGCTCGGCCTGTGCGGTGCTGCCGAGGGCTTGGCGGACCAGATCGGCGGCGGCCTCGTCCGACGGGTGGTAGCGCAGCACGGTCGTCGCCCGGGTGGACAGCTTCGTGCTGGCGCCGATCTGGAAACCCTTGCCCTGCAACAGGCTCTGCATCTGGTCGGCGGCACCCGAGCCGGAGCCGTCGAACAGTTCGACGGTGGTCTGCGCGGCTCCGGGCAACGGCGCGTTGCTGGAGGTCGGGGCGCTGCCGTCGGAGGTCAGCCGGTCGATCTCGGCGCGGACCTTCGCCGGGTCGACGCGCAGCACGTCAGCGCCGCCCATGACCGCGTTGCCCTCGGTGGGGATGGTGTGGAATTCGACGTTTCCGCCGGTCAGCCCGCGCATCTGGTCGACGAACTCGGACAGGTCCCATCCCGCGGACAGCACCACGGACTTCTTGACCGCGTCGATGAGCTGCGCGATCCGCACCGGGTTGGCCAGGACCTCGGACGAGAGCACCTTGCTCGCCAGTCCGGACAGGAACGCCTGCTGGCGCCCGATCCGGTCGAGGTCGCCGTTCTGCAGGCCGTAGCGCTGGCGGACGAACGCGAGCGCCTGGACGCCCTCGATGGTCTGCTTGCCCGCGGGCAGGTCGACACCCGACTTCTTTTCCTTCACCGGGTTCTTGAGGCACACCTGCACGCCGCCGATGGCCTTCGTGACCTCGTAGAAGCTGGCCAGGTTCACCTCGGCGTAGCGGTCGATCATGCCCGGTTTGCCGATGAACTTCTCGAGCGTCGCGACGAGGTTCTTGCGTCCGGCGAGCTTGGCTTTCTCGTCGACGTCCTTGAGGTCGGCGTTGCCCTTGGCCTGCAGTGTCTTGGCGGTGTCGTTGTAGGCGTAGACGTACGCGCTGTTCAGCTTGTGCTTGCCGAAGCCGCCGGTGATCTCGACGTAGGAGTCGCGCGGGAAGGAGATGGCGATCGCGTGCTCCCCGTTCTGCGGGATGTGCACGAGGATCATCGTGTCGGTCTGCTTTTCGCCGTCGGACTCGCCCGCGTGCAGCATGTCGAGCACCTCGCGGGGCAGCGGATTGCCCTGCGCGTCGGTGCGGCTGTCCTGGCCGACCAGGAGGATGTCGATCGCGCCGTCGAGCGGTTTCGCGTGCGGCTGCTGTTCGCCGAAAATCGCCGTGGTGGAGAAGCCGGACTGCGGGTCGCCGATGAACTGCCAGCCGTACCAGGTCACCGCGAGCACGACCACGGACACGACGGACAGCAGGATCTTCCCGCCTCGCCGCAGCACGACGACCACGCCGCGACCGCGGTGCACCGGCAGCGGTGTCCCCGGCCATTCGGCCACTGTTCCTCCCCAGGATGCTCGCGCTTTTCGCGCTTTGTCGAACTCTACCGACCCTTGAGTGAGCCACCCGTAGGCTGGTGGCGAGAATGCCCGGTCGGGCGGAAGGGTGGATGAGGATGCGGGTCCTGGTCACAGGCGGTGCCGGGTTCATCGGTTCGCACTACGTGCGGCAGGTGCTGTCGGGGGCGTATCCGACGCTGGCCGACGCCGAGGTCGTGGTGCTCGACAAGCTCACCTACGCGGGCAACGAGGCGAATCTCGCCCCGGTCGCCGACAGCCCGCGGCTGCGCTTCGTGCAAGGCGACATCTGCGACACCGCGCAGGTCACCGAGCTGATGAGCGGCGTCGGTCTGGTCGTGCACTTCGCCGCGGAGTCCCATGTGGACCGCTCGATCCTCGGCTCGGCGGACTTCGTGCTCACCAACGTGCTCGGCACGCAGACGTTGCTGCAGGCCGCGCTGGAGGCGCAGGTCGGGAAGTTCGTGCACGTCTCGACGGACGAGGTGTACGGGTCCATCCAGGACGGTTCGTGGTCGGAAGAGCACGTACTGGAGCCGAATTCGCCGTACTCCGCCTCGAAGGCCTCGTCGGATCTGATCGCCCGCTCGTACTTCCGGACGCACGGATTGCCGGTGTGCGTCACGCGGTGCTCGAACAACTACGGCCCGTACCAGTTCCCGGAAAAGGTCATCCCGCTCTTCGCGACGAACCTGCTGGACGGCAAGAAGGTCCCGCTGTACGGCGATGGTCTGAACATCCGGGACTGGCTGCACGTGGACGACCATTGCCACGGAATCCAGCTGGTCGCCGACGGCGGCCGTCCCGGCGAGATCTACAACATCGGCGGCGGCACCGAACTGACCAACCGGGAACTGACCGAACGCCTGCTCGACGCGGTCGGCGTCGGCTGGGAAATGGTCGAACCAGTGGCCGACCGCAAGGGTCACGACCGGCGGTACTCGGTCGACATCGCGAAGATCAGCGCCGAACTCGGTTACGCTCCGCGGGTGTCGTTCGAGGACGGTTTGGCGGAGACGGTGCGCTGGTATGCCGACAACCGCGCGTGGTGGGAGCCGCTGAAGGCCCGCGCCGCGCTCGGCACGTCCTGAAACCCTTTTCGCAGTAGGAGGTACGCCGGTGCGGCTGGCAGTGCTCGTGCCCGGCGGTTCTGGTCAGCTGGGCCGGGACCTGGTGAATACCGCGGGCCCGGAAACGGAGGTGATCGCGCCTTCGTCGGCGGAGCTGGATGTCACGGCTACCGGCCAGGTGATCGCCGCGGTCGGCGAGCTGGCCGAACGGGCCGCGGCTGCTGGTGCGGTGCCGGTGGTGATCAACGCCGCGGCTTATACGGCGGTCGATGCCGCGGAGTCGGATGAGGCCCGGGCGTTCGCGGTGAATGTTGACGGACCTCGGGTGTTGGCCGCGGCTTGCACTTCGCGGCGGGTGCCGTTGATTCACATCTCTACGGATTATGTTTTTCCGGGGGACGGGGATCGGCCTTATGCGGTTGATGATGCTTTGGGGCCGCGGAATGCCTACGGGCGGACTAAGGCTGCCGGGGAGGATGCGGTACTCGGGTCGGGGGCGTCGGCCTGGGTGGTGCGGACTAGTTGGGTCTATGGGAAGACCGGGGCGAATTTCGTAGAGACGATCCGGCGGTTGGAGTCGGAGCGGGATCAGTTGTCTGTGGTGGACGATCAGGTGGGCGCGCCTACCTGGTCGGCTGATTTGGCTCGCGGCCTGTGGGAGCTGGCCGAGGCGGTCGCTTCCGGCCGGGGGCCTGCCGGGAAGGTCCTGCATTGCACCGGCGGCGGCGAGACTTCCTGGTACGGGTTCGCGCGGGCGATCTTCGAGGAGATCGGAGCGGATCCTGAACGGGTCAAGCCCTGCACTACCGAAGAATTCCCTCGACCAGCTCCCCGCCCGGCGTACTCCCTGCTGTCCAACGCCTCCTGGCAAGACGCGGGCCTGACTCCGCTGCGAAACTGGCGGGAAGCGCTGCACGCCTACGTCACGGCCTCGTGAGCGGCGATCCCGGTTCTAACCGGGATCGGCACTCACGAGGGTCAGCGCGCTACGGCCTGGCGGTAGGCGTCGAGAGTCCGCAGTGCGGTGTTGTGCCAGGTGAAGCTTGCTGCGTGGGTTCTGCGGGCGGTGGAGGTGGCCAGGCCGTGCGGGTCTGTCACGGCTTGCCTTAAGGCTTCTGCGAGGCCGTCCACGTCGTCGTAGGGAACCAGGGTCGCGCAGTCGCCCGCTACCTCGCGCAGGGCTGGGATGTCGGTGCACACGACGGGAACATCCGAGGCCATTGCTTCCAGGACGGGGAGGCCGAAGCCCTCGTCCCGTGAAGGGAGAACCAGGGCGGCCGCGCCGGCCACCACCGTGCGAAGGTCCACATCGGACAGATAACCGGTCTGTCCGGACCGTGGCAGCCTCGGAAACGGGCCGGGGCCGGCGAAAACGAGCGGCGGCAGGTCTGGAGCGGCGGCATGGGCAGCGGCCAGCCAGTCCAGGCCCTTGCGCGGACCGGCGGCACCGGCGAACAGCAGGTACTTCTCCGGCAAGCGGAGTTTCGCCCGCACTCCGTCATCGGGCGGCCGGGCGGTGAACCAGGCTGGGTTCACTCCGAGCGGGGTGGCGATGATTTTGGCTCGGTCGACGTCCAGCTTTTCCGCGACGGAATCCGCGACCGCCTCGGTGGGGGTGCAGATGACATTCGCCCGATGCGCGCCACGTCGGACCAATTCCGGGAGAGTCCGGTCGGAGTGCGCCAATTCCTGGGGGGCGTCGATGAAAGCCAGATCGTGAATCGTCAGGACTCCGGCGGCGCGGAGGCGGCCGGGGAGGACGAAGTTCGTGCCGTGCACGACGTCGGTCGGCCCGGCGAAAAGTTCGACCGGCGGCAACTGGGTGCGTAGCCAGGTGGCGCGGAGAAGCCTTGCGGAGACTGGCATTCCCCGTGCTTGAACGCCGTGGGGCAAGACATGCCGCAGTTTCCGCCAGCCTCGCAGGGTGAAGGCGACGGCGCGAAGGTCCACTTCGGACATGGAAGCGAGTTCTTCGCTCAACGCGGCGGTGTACCGGCCGATGCCCGTCCGGGAACCGAGCAGAGGGGTGCCGTCTAGCAGGACGCGCAGCGGACGGTCAGCCACGGCGCAACCGCTCCCGCGCTACCTTCGTGACCCGTCCGGCTGCTCGCTTCGCCAGCTCGCCTGGGCCGCCAGCGGCGAGATATTCCCGTACCAGAGCCAAATCGCGCCGTACCATCGCGGTGCCGCGTACGGGGTCGCTGACGGTGAGGTCGGCGCCACCGGGCAACCGGTCCGCGGCGGGGCGTGGGTTGCGGCAGAACTCCACTAGCGGCTTCAGCGCCTCCGGCCAGGCGTACCGCTGCGCGACCACGCGGATTCGTTCGACGCAGGCGTCGGCGAATTCCCGGTCGTACAAGGACTTTTCCAGCGCGTCTGCCAGCGCGCCCGCGTCTTCGGCGGGGACGACGACGCCCAGGCCTTCCGCCCGGACGAGGTCGGCGAACGCGTCCCCGTCGGTCGTCACGATCGGCAAGCCGGCCCACAGGTAGTCGAGAACCCGGGTGCGGAAAGCGAAAGTCGTCTCGACGTGTTCGTAGTGCGTGGTGACACCGCAATCGGCGTCGAGAAGCCAGTTCTGCCGGTCCGAATAGGGGACCCATTGTTCGTTGAAGAAGACGTTCTTGTCCGTGAGGCCCAGCGAATCCGCCAACCGAACAGTCCGGGCGCCGATGTCCATTTCGGCGACCTCGGGGTTCGGGTGCTTCATGCCGAGGAACACCAGACGGGCGTCGTCGCGGCGGTGGCGCAGGAGGTCGAAGGCGCGGATCAGGGTCAGCGGGTCGAACCAGCTGTAGACACCGCCTGCCCACAGGACGACACGGTCGGATTCGCCGATGCCCAGAGCGGAACGCAGGCCGGGGCCGGTGCGCGCCGGGGCCTGCGGGGAGAGGCCGAACGGGACGACGGCGAGCAGCGACTGGGTGGTCGGGTCGGCGTCGTAGAGGCGCGGGGACAGGCGGCCGAGCGCGGCGAGGTGGCCCAGCCAGAAATGGCGCTGGCGTTCGGAGGCACAGAGGAAGAAGTCGGCGCGTTCGAGCTGGGCGTCGAGGACGCGGGTGACGCCGGCCAGGTCGAGCGCGCGCTGGTCGTCGGGGGCGTCCTTGCCCTGTTCCAGCAGCTCCAGGTGCATCGGGTCGTACACATCGGCGACCACGATCTTGTGCTCGTGCTGCTTCTTCAGCGACGGCGCCAGCTCCAGCACGTGCCCCTGAAGGATCACGACGTCCGCCCATTCGATCGGGCCGTCGAGGTCGCGGTGTTTGCCCGAGCTGACCTGGAAGGCCGCGGGCGGGGGCGAGACCAGCGGGTTCGTGGTCATGAGGTGTACGTCGTGCTCGGCGGACAGCGTCGAGGCGATGTTCCACGCCCGGATCGCCGGGCCCGCCATCCGCTCGGTGATCGAATCGCCGGTCAGGACGAGGATCTTGCGGCGCTGGCCGAACACGTCCTTGATGCCGAACGCTTCGACGAGGATTTCGTGTGCGCGGAGGTAATCCGGCAGCGGGTACGCGGGCTCAAGTGCCTTGCGCAGCAACGGAAGCAGGTCGGCGTCGGTACGTACGCGCGCGGCTTGCTCGACTGCGCGGGATTCAGCCAGTGCCGGCATCATCTCGACGAATCGGTCCACCGCCAGCACTCCGGCGAGCGTGGTGCGCGGGACCGGGACTTCCGAGGTGTCGACGGGGCCGACGCCCTTCTCCAGGTCCAGCTGATCCGGGTCGATGCCGCCGCGTGCGGTCGCCCGGCGGACGGCCAGTGCGAGGGCCGCGGGGAGGGCGCGGGCCAGGGATTCGTCGGAGAGGTTCTTGTACAGCGCGGCCAGTGCGTTGCGTTCCAGCAGGAAGGTCTCGCGGCCGGTGTCGGGCGCGTCGACGGCGGCCATGGTGCCGTGGTGGCGGTGGTAGGTGAGCGATTCCGGCACGTAGCGCACGCGCCAGCCGCGCAGGTTGAGCCGCCAGCCGAGGTCGACGTCCTCGTAGAACATGAAGAAGCGCTCGTCGAAACCGCCGAGTTCGGCGAACACTGACGCGCGCACGAACAGCGCGGAGCCGGTGCCGAAGAGGACGTCCTTGGCGACGTCGTGCTCAGCCTCGGGCACATCCGCGAGCGGGCTGCCGGCGTGGCGCTTGTAGCCCATGCCGAACCAAGTCAGACCCGCGTCCACGAAGTCGGTGCCGGTGCCCTCCCAGTCGACGACCTTGCTCGCCACCGCGGCGACGGTCGGCTGTGCGCGCAGTTCGGCGACAGCCGCGGAGACCCACGCCGGAGCGGGGCGGGCGTCGTTGTTGAGAAAGCCGAGGACGGTGCCGTTCGCGTGCTGCGCGCCGAGGTTGCAGCCGCCCGCGAACCCGGTGTTGACCGGCGATTCGATGAGCTGCACGTCGGGCGCCGCGGCGCGGATGCGGGCCGCGTCGTCGCCGCCGGAAGCGTTGTCGACGCAGATCAGCTCGACATTCGCGTAATCCAGGTCGGTCCGCAGCGCCCGCAGGCAGGTGATGGTGTCGTCGGCGCCGCGGTAATTCACCACGATCACCGAGACGAGCGGTTGCGGGTCCCCCACTGCCAAGACGAGCTCCTCCGTCGAATTTCCGCCCAGCTTAAAGGCCAGCCCAGGCATCCCAGATCGCGCCTCGGCCCAGCGCCGAGATCCGGCTCACGCGACCGCGTTCCCGCAGCGTGCGGGGGAGCCGGAGGACGACCTCCGCCAGCACCCGCGTACGCAGCGCGGGGTCGAAGTTCGCCGCGTCGGGACGGTGCCGGCGCAGCGGAAGCAACGCGGTGATCGCGGCGAAGCGGGCCAGTTCGCGAATCGCTGCTTTCGCAGGTGCGCAGCGCAGCAGCATGAGCAGGCGGTTGCGTTCGTTCCAGCGGTGAAATTGCGGTGAACCGGGGTTCGTGCTGGCTCCGTGCAGGTGCTGGACCCGCGCTTTGGGCGCGGCGGCGACGTGCCATCCGGCCAGCCGCAGCCGCCACGCGGTGTCGGTGTCCTCGTAGTAACAGAAGAAGCTCGCCGGGACGCCGCCGACCGCGCGCACGGCGTCCGTGCGCAGCAGCGCGGCACCGCCGCAGAAGCCGAAGACCTCGTCGCTGGGTTCGGTGAGGTCGGCGCCGTGGCCGTCGGCGGTGAGCCGGACGCCGGTCGACTGGGTGCTGCCGTCGGGCAGTTCGAGCCGCGAGGTGACGGCGGCGGCCAGCGGCTGGCTGTCGAGGGCGTCTTCGAGGTTGGCGAGCCAGTCCGGTTCGGGGGCGGCGTCGTCGTTGAGCCAGGCGACACGCGGGGTGCGGACGCGGTCGAGCGCGTGGGCCATCGCACCGGCGTAACCGGTGTTGCGACGCAGCCGGAGGACCTCCGGACGGCTGGGATGCGCGGCCAGAATCGTTGCGGTGCCGTCGGTTGAGGCGTTGTCCACCACGAGTGTCCGATGTGGACGGTCTTGGGCGGCGAGCGCGTCGAGGCACGCGGCGAGGTGGTCCGCCCCACGCCAGGTCACCACGACGACGGTGGTGCCGGATTCCGCGCTGGTCACCTGGGAGACAATAGCGGCGTGCCCGAACTGGTCGTGATCGCCGAGCAACTGCTCGCCCCCGTTCCGGGTGGCACCGGCCGGTACACCGCCGAACTGCTGCCCGCGCTCGCCCGCACCGCGCCGCCCGGCTGGACCGTGTCCAGCGTGGTCGCGCGGCACGCGGACGTCTCCGCGGCGCGGATCGAAGGGGTCGAGGGGCCGCGCGTGCTGCCGTTGCCGCCGAGGGCGCTGGTCGCGCTGTGGCAACTGGGCCTGCGCTGGTGGCCGGGCGGTGACGCGGTGCACGCGCCGACCCCGTTCGCGCCGCCCCGCGCCCCGGCTGGGCGAACACTGACCGTCACGGTGCATGACACCGTGCCGTGGACGCATCCGGAGACCCTGACCGCCCGCGGCGTCAGCTGGCACCGGTCGATGATCGCGAGGGCGGCGCGGCGGTCGTCCGGGCTGATCGTGCCGACCCGAGCGGTCGCCGACGAGCTGGCGGTGCTGCTGGACGTGGACGTCCCGGTGCGGGTCGTGCCGCACGGCGTGACCGTGCCCGAGGGGTCCGCGAAGCTGGATCTGCCGTCGCGGTACGTGCTGGCGGTCGGGACGATCGAACCGCGCAAGGGCATGGACGTGCTGGTCGACGCGGTGGCGCAGCTCGACGGCACGGACGAGGTCGGCGACGTCGGCCTGGTGCTCGCCGGCCAGCCCGGCTGGGGCGGCATCGACCCGGTGCGGCTGGCGGCCGACCGCGGCCTGAAATCGGTGCGGGTCCTGGGCAAGGTGACCGATGCCCAGCTGGCGACCGCGATGCGCGGCGCGAGCGTGCTGGCGATGCCGAGCCTCGCCGAAGGCTTCGGACTGCCGCTGCTGGAAGCGATGGCGATCGGGGTGCCGGTGGTGCACACGGACGTCCCGGCCCTGGTAGAGGTCTCCGGCGGGGCGGGGGTGGTGGTGCCGCGCGGGGATGCGGACGCGCTGGCTTGGGCGCTCAAAGAGGTGCTGCTGTCGCCGGACAAGGCCGCGGAGTTGTCGAAGCTGGGGCGTGAGCGGGCTCGGACGTTTACCTGGCGGGCGGCGGCTGAGGCGGTTTGGGCCGCGCATCGGCGGTCTGGCTGACGGGTCCGGCTGGCAGCTGCGGCGCCGGTCTGGCGGGCTGGGCGTCGGCGGTCGAGCGCCGGTCCGGGCTGCGATCGGGGTGACACGGTCGGGTGAACCCAGACGGGTGAGCGCAGGTGGGCGAGGGTGGTGGCGCCCGGAGTCGGCGGCAGTTTGCCGGTTCCTGACCTGTGCGGTGGGTGATCGCCGTACGCTGCACTCGTGACCGGTGATCCCCGTGTGCTGATCGACGCGACCGCGGTGCCCGCGGATCGGGGCGGGGTCGGCCGATACGTGGACTCGCTCGTCGGCGCGCTCGACCAGGACGGGGCCCGGCTGACGGTGGTCTGCCAGCCGCGTGACCTGCCGCTTTACAGTCAGCTCGCGCCCAGTTCCCGGATCGTCGCCGCATCGCCCGCGACCTCGACCCGCACCGCCCGGCTGACCTGGGAGCAAGCCACCTTGCCCCGGCTCGTGCGCCGGCTCGCCGCCGACGTCGTGCACTCCCCGCACTACACGATGCCGCTCGCCAGCGGGGCCGCTTCGGTGGTCACGCTGCACGACGCGACGTTCTTCACCGACGCGGTCCTGCACTCGTCGGTCAAGGCCCGGTTCTTCCGCGCGTGGACCGCCACCGCGCTGCGGCGGGCGACACTCTGCGTAGTTCCCAGTCACGCGACAGCGGTAGAGTTGGCCCGGGTGAGCCCGGTGCGGCACGCGGAGTTGGAGATCATCCATCACGGCGTCGACAGCGAACGCTTCCATCCGCCGTCCCCGGAGGAGATCGCGGCGGCGCGGAATGCGGTCGGGCTCGGCTCGACGCCGTATATCGCGTTCCTCGGGGCGCTTGAGCCGCGGAAGAACGTGCCCGCGCTGATCCGCGGTTATGCCCGCGCGGTCGCTGGGCAGCGGGACGCGCCGGCGCTCGTGCTCGCTGGGCAGCCTGGCTGGGACACCCAGGTGGAGCGCGCGCTGGACGCGGTGCCGCACCGGCTTCGGGTGATTCGCGCGGGGTATCTGCCGTTCGGGACGCTCGCCGGGTTCTTGGGCGGCGCCGAACTCGTGGCATACCCGAGCCTCGGCGAAGGCTTCGGGCTGCCAGTGCTCGAGGCGATGGCCTGCGGTGCCGCGGTACTGACCACGCGCCGCCTCTCCCTGCCGGAAGTCGGCGGCGACGCGGTCGCGTACTGCGGTGTCGGCGCGGGCGATGTCGCCGCGGCGTTGACGGAATTGCTCGCCGATCCGTCGCGTCGCTCAGTTTTGGCTTCCGCGGCGCAGCGGCGCGCCAAGGAATTCTCGTGGACGACAACGGCGGATCGGCACCGCGAGGCTTACGGAAAAGCCTGGCATCAGCATTTGCGCAACCGCTAACGGAGGCCGTAAAGGGTTTCCGCGTTGGCGTGCGCGATCTTTTCCCGGTCTTCCTCGTTGGGCAATTTCTCCAGGAATTCCGTGATGGCCGCGGCCTGGACCTGATGGAACGGGTAATCACCGGACAGCAGGATCCGATCGGTGGTAGTGTATTCGAGCGCGTTGCGCAGCATTCGCGGGACGAGCATTCCGCTGGTCGCCAGGTGAATGTTCGTGCGGAAATACTCGGAGACGCGACGTTCGAGATGCGTGGCCGTGTGCGACAGGCTGTCGATCCGGTCCAGTGCGAAGAGGACGACCTCGCCCCAGTGGCCCAGGACGACCTGCAGTCCGGGGTGGCGGTCGAACGTTCCGCGCAGGATCAGCCGGATGACGGCGAGCCCGGCCTCGTAGTGCCAGCCGAGGCCGTACGTGGCCAGCCCGAGATCGAGCTCGGGACTGAAACCGCGGTAGGAAGCCTGGCGGACGGATTCCACCGGGATCTGCGGGTGGACGAAGACCGGCCGGCCGAGCGCGGCGGCCGCGCCGAGCAGTTCGTCGTACGCGGGATCGTCGAGCGGACGGTCGCCGCTGCGGCCATAGGACATGACCCCGACGTGCGCCGGATCCTTCGCGGTCCGTTGCAGTTCGGCGAGCGCCGCGTCCGGATCGGACATCGGCAGGGTTGTCATGGCGCGGAAGCGGTCGGGGTGCTTCGCGACCGCCTCGCTGACCAGGTCGTTCGCCTCGCGGCTCAGTTCGATGCCTTGCGGGACCGGGCATCCGTGCGTTCCCGGCGGCGCGATCGAGAGGATCTGGACGTCGATGCCCGCCTCGTCCATCCACGCGACGCGCTGGTCGCCGATGTCGAGCAGCCGCTCGGGAAGATCGCCCCGGTCGTTGTGCGCGATGCTCGGGTCGCCGGATTCGGTGCGCAGCATCCGGTCGATGCCGGGGGTGGTCCAGTGCTCCTCGATGGCGACGGTTTTCATCGGCCCCCTCTTTACGGCTGGTGGTTTCGAGATTACCAGCGTCGGTTAACGGGACTGGGACGTTTGCGGACGTGATGGGCGACCGCGACCGCTACTCCGCTCGCGACGAAGAATGCGGTGACCGCCGGATTCATGGATTTGGACAAACTCGGCGCGCTTTCCGGACTTAACGCCCACAGTGCGAGCACTCCGAGATAGACGGCGGCCAGTCCGGCGGACCACCAGCGCAGCGCGCGCGGCTGGGAATCGCGCAGGCTGGAGATGAGAAGCGCGATCAGCGGAATGCCGGAGAGCAATGCGAACTGTCCGAGGACGAGAGCCGGGACGGACCAGGCAGTGATCAGGATGGGCAGCGAGGCGCGGGACGCGGTCATGACGATTCTCCTTCTCCGAGGTGTGTTCAGCAGCGAGCTTCGGCGGCGGTCTTCAGATCGGCGAGCCAGAGGTCCAGGCCCGGGGCCAGGTATTTGATCGCGGTGGCCGGGTCGGCCTCGATCTGCTGACCGGTCCAGCTTTCTTCGGTGCGGACGACGACCCCGCCGCGCACCGGGACGAAGTTCCACACGTGCGTTCCCTTGTCGATCCGCAGGCCGTTGCCGATCGCCGGGCCGGACCACCGGACGCACTGGCCGGGTTTGACCTGGTGGACGGTCGACGTGATGACCAGCGTGGTGGCCGGCGTCGAGGGGGTGGCCGGAGCGGGCGTGGTCCAGCGGAACTGCGAACCGGGGTGCAGGCGACCGGGGTCGAGGCGCTGCACGCTTGTGACCGGCTTTTGCCAGCGCGGCCAGCTTTCGACGTTGGTGTGCAGCCGCCACACAGTGCTCAGCGGAGCCTTGATGAAGGTCTCCGCGCGGTGGTGGAGCCGCGCGGCCGGGTTGATGCCTTTTCCTTGGCAGGTCAGGGAACCCGGGTGCGTGGTGGCGGCTTGGGCGGGCGCGGCGCCGAGCAGTCCGGCGGCGACCGGAAGGGCCAGCAGTGCGGCGCGCAGCCGCGGCTTGATGTTCGGCATTAGTGAACTCCATTAGTGATAGTTAATAGGCTTAACTCTGGCGAAGACCGTACAAGCTCCCGACTGTGAACGTCAATAGCGGAAGTGAAGGGGCTTAACTACACTGGGCGGAGAGGAACGAAGGGGAACGGCCGATGACCGAACAGGCACCGCGGGAGCGCTACCGCGAGCAGGTGCGCGAGGAGATCAAGCAGCACGCTCGGCAGCAGATCGCCGAGGCGGGGCTGCCCGCGCTGTCGCTGACCGCGATCGCCAAGCAGATGAGCATGACCGTGCCCGCGCTGTACCGGTACTACCGCGGCCGGGACGAGCTGATCACCGCGCTGATCCGGGACGCGTTCCGGAGTCTCGCCGACACCGTCCGGGCAGCGGCGGATTCCGGGGCGGACCTGCTGGCACTGGCGCACGTCATCCGGGACTGGGCCAAGGCCGATCCGCAGCGCTACTTCCTCATCTACGGCACGCCGGTGCCCGGCTACCATGCGCTGCCGGACACGACGGCGATCTCCAACGAGGTCATGGAAGTCCTGATCGAGGCGAACGCGGCACTGGGCGAACCGGAGCCGGCGACGACGTTCCACGTGCACCTGGAAACCCATCGCGAGTGGGTGGACAGCGACACCGTCGGCACCGGCGCGGTGCGGCGCGCGCTGTCCTTCTGGACCCGCCTGCACGGGGTCCTGTCGCTTGAACTCGCCGGCCACTTCACCGGGATGAAGTTCGACCCGGCGCTGCTGATCGACGACGAGTTGGCAGAGCTGAAAGCGTAAGCGGAAGTGACTGCGGGTGACCGGGTCGGTGGGCTGACGTAGCCGTCGGTGAGCAGTGGACAATGGCGCGGTGACTGAGCAGCGCACGTATGGTGACCGCGTCGGCGTCGTGACCGTGACCTACTTCCCGGGCGAAACACTCGAGAAGTTCCTCGACACGCTCGACAAGGCGACTGACCGCGACGTGCACGTCGTCGTCGCCGACAACGCGTCCACCGACGGCGCTCCGGAGAAGGCCGCCGAACGCGAGAACGTGACGCTGGTCAGCATCGGCGAGAACGTCGGCTACGGAACGGCCGCCAACCGCGGTGTCGCGGCGCTCGACGACAGCTACGGCTGGGTTGTCGTGGTCAACCCGGACCTCGAATGGGAGCCGGGCTCGCTCGACGCGCTGATCGAGGTCGCCGGGCGCTGGCCGCGAGGGGCCGCGTTCGGGCCGCTGATCCACGACCTCGACGGCACCGTCTACCCGTCCGCGCGGCTGCTGCCGTCGTTCGGGCGCGGGATCGGGCACGCCGTCTTCGGCAAGATCTGGCCGAGCAACCCGTGGACCCGCGAATACCGCCAGGAAAACGCCGCGCCGACCGAGCGCACGTCCGGCTGGCTGTCCGGCTCCTGCCAGCTCTTCCGGCGCGAGGCGTTCGACTCCGTCGGCGGCTTCGACACCCGCTACTTCATGTACTTCGAGGATGTCGACCTCGGCGACCGGCTCGCGAAGGCGGGCTGGCAGAACGTCTACGCCCCGTCGTCGAGCGTGATGCACATCGGCGGCCACTCGACGGCGCGCGCCTCGGCGAAGATGCTGCGCGCACACCACGCGAGCGCCTACCGCTACCTCGCCGACCGGCACCAGGGGCTGCTGTGGAAGCCGGTGCTGGCCGCGGTGAAGCTCGGGCTGGCGCTGCGGGTGAAGCTGGAGACGCGCAAGGGCTGAGCAGTCCGCGATGCCGGGACTCGTGCCCGGTGCCGCCCGTGCCCGTAGGTGCGTGCGGGAAACCCGGTCTCCGGGCAACAGCGGCGGCGGTCCGCAAAGGACGGGAGGGCACCCGCTGTGCCTTCGCGGACGTCCGGATGCTCAGCCGCCGCAACACTTTGCGGTCGTAAAGATCGCTCGCGGGAGACGCGGCCTCCCGCACGGGAAGTCTCCCTGGGCAATCCGGGCAACCCGGGCCGAGGCAGACCCCGCGAGGATCACAGCCCGTCGAGCCGCCGGGACAGATTGGACCGTCCGCTGTTCTGCTTGATCGTCGGGACCAGGCCGGTCATTTCCTCTTCGGCCGGTTCCTTCAGCGGGCTCGCCACCGGCTTCGCCTGCGGGCGCGGGACCAGCGGCGTCGTCGTCTGCGGACCGGCCGGGCTCGGCACCGTCGGCTGCGGCGCGGTGTTCTGCTGCGCACCAGGGATTTCGAGCGGCCGCGTCGGCGTCGGCTGGGCCAGCGGATGCGGCGACGGCTGCGTTCGCGTGCCGCTGGCCAGCGGATGATCGTTCTCTTCGATCAGCGACGCGGGCAGTTGCGTCGTCGTGTCGGGGTCCAGCCCGGAGACCACCGAGGCGGAGATCTGCTGGGTGCTGGAGGAATCCATCGGAGACGTCATGTTGTCCGGCGTCACCACGAAGGCGCCGCGGGATCGTGCGCGTGCGAGCAAAGCGTCCGCGCGATCGCGGGGGTCCATTCCCCTCGGCCTCCCGACTGACCCGGGGCCTCTAGGGAAAGGCCCGCCTGTTTCCTGTCTAGGGTAGGCCCTCGGGGCCCGCGCCGCCCACGTTTCCCGCGGCTTGTCGCTCAGCGGTGCGTGATACAAAGGAGATTTCTGTGACGTCCGAGGTCGAGGTCGACGCCGTCGTACTGGTCGGCGGCCAGGGCACGCGGCTGCGCCCGCTCACGCTGTCCGCGCCGAAGCCGATGCTGCCGACGGCGGGAACGCCCTACCTGAGCCACCTGTTCTCCCGCATCCGCGCGGCCGGGATCCGGCATGTGGTGCTCGGCACGTCGTATCGGGCCGAGGTGTTCGAGGAGTACTTCGGCGACGGGTCCGCGCACGGCCTTGAGCTCGAGTACGTGGTGGAGGAGGAGCCGCTCGACACCGGCGGCGCCATCCGCAACGTCTACGACCGGCTGCGCGCCGACCACGCGATCGTCTTCAACGGCGACATTCTCTCCGGGGCCGACCTGCACGCCCAGCTGCGCACCCACCTCGACTCCGGCGCGGACGTGACGCTGCACCTTCAGCGCGTCCCCGACCCGAGCCGGTTCGGTTCGGTGCCGACCGATGGCGACGGGCGCGTCACCGCCTTCCTGGAGAAGACGCCGAACCCGCCGACGGATCAGATCAACGCCGGCTGCTACGTCTTCCGCCGTCCGGTGATCGAGACCATCCCGGCCGGGCGGCGGGTGTCGGTCGAACGCGAGACGTTCCCCGGGCTCCTCGAAAATGGCGCGCATCTGCATGGATTTGTCGATTCTTCGTACTGGCTCGACGTCGGCACCCCGGAAGCGTTCGTCCGCGGCAGTGCCGATCTGGTCCGCGGCGTCGCGCCCACCTCCGCGCTGGCCGGGCCGACCGGTGATTTTCTGGCGCTGGACGAGGCTTCCGTCTTCACTGGCGCGAAGCTCACCGACGGCACGACGATCGGTGCGCGGGCCGTCGTCGGCAAGGGTGCGACGGTCTCCGGCTCGGTTGTGTTCGACGACGCGGTGATCGGCCCGGACGCGATTGTGGAGAATTCGGTGCTGGGCCGCGGAGCACAGGTCGGCGAAGGCGCGGTGCTGCGCGGCGTGGTGCTCGGCGACGGCGCGTCCGTGGGGGCTGGCTGCGAACTGCTCGACGGCGTGCGGATCTGGCCCGGCGTCGCGGTGCCGGACGGCGGCATCCGGTTTTCGAGCGACGCGTGATGGAGTGGCGTCCGGGGTTTCCGGTGGACCTGGCACAGGTGCTGGGTCCGCTGAGCCGTGGGCGCGGGTCGCTGAACTTCCGGCGCGACCGCGGTGTCTGGTGGCTGGCCGCGAACACGCCCGGCGGCAAGGGAACGCTGGCGCTGCTGCACCGGCCGGACGGCGTCGTCGAGGCCGAAGCTTGGGGCGAGGGCGCGGACTTCCTGCTCGACGGCGTGCCCGCGCTGCTCGGCGCGGACGATGACGACACCGGATTCGTCGCGCACCACGACGTGATCGCCGCGGCCCGTCGCGACACGCCCGGCCTGCGGCTCGGCTCGACCGGCCGGGTGTGGGACGCGCTGGTGCTGGCGATCCTCGAACAGAAGGTGAGCGGCAAGGAAGCGATCCGGTCGTGGGCGGAGCTGTGCCGGTGGTTCGGCACGCGCGCCCCCGGGCCGGGACCGGACTTCCTGCGGGTGCCGCCGGATCCGGTCGCCATTCGGTCCATTGTGGACTGGAACTGGCACAAGATCGGCGTGGACGTGAAGCGCCGCACGGCGTTGATCGAGGCCGCCCGTGTCGCTCCGCGGCTGGAGGAAGCGGTGCGGCTGCGCGGGGCCGAGGGGCGGGCGTGGCTGCGCAAGGTGCGGGGCATCGGGGTGTGGACGGCGGCGGAGATCGCTCAGCGCGCGTGGGGCGATCCGGACGCGGTGAGCTTTGGCGACTACAACATTCCGGCGGTGGTCGGGCACACGCTGCTCGGGCGGGAGATCGACGACGAGGAGATGGCGCGGGTGCTCGCGCCCTACGCGCCGCAGCGGCAGCGGGCGATCCGGTATTTGGGTGCGGCCGGGGCTCGGCGGCCGAGGTTCGGGCCGCGGATTGAACTGCGGGATTACCGGGCGATGTGAATCAGCGCGGCGGGTACGGGTTCTGCGGACCCTGCGGCGGGTATTGCTGCTGCACACCCGGCTGCTGCGGGTACTGGCCCTGCGGTGAGTACTGCTGCTGCGGGACGTTCGGGTACTGCGGACCGGACGGCGGATAGCCGGGGTAGTTCTGCGCGGGATAGTCCTGCTGGCCCGGGTATCCCTGGCCGGGCAGTGGCGGGTAACCCTGCTGCGGCGGGAAGTAGCCCGGCGGAGGCCCTTGTTTCCGCTTGGCCGAAGCGCGCACCGCGACCACGATCGCGACCACCAGGAGCAGCAGGATGATGAGGTGCCAAGGCTGCACAGCCACGATGAAGGTCCTCCCTTGAGCGAGGCTTCATCGTAGTCCGCTCAGTCCGGGCGGAGCGGTGAAACGCGTCAGCCCGGCGGGGGCTGCTGCTGCGGATACTGCTGCCCCGGCTGCTGCGGATACTGCTGTTGCGCACCCGGCTGCGGCGGGTATTGCCCCTGCGGCGGGTACTGGCCCTGCGGCTGCTGCCCGTACGGTGGCTGTCCCGGATACTGTCCCGGCCCGGCCTGCGGCGGCTGCTTCGGCCGTCCCAGGGTGAATTTCAGGATCAGCACCACTACCAGCAGCACGATCAGCGCGACCGGCAGGACGAGTTTCAGCATGGGGTTCCCATCGGATCGGGCACGGACGCAACGAATGCTAAAACCTCGCCGCGGTCAGCGCAGGGCAGCCGCCGCGATGGCCACGCCTTGTTCGGTCGACAGTCCCAAGCCCCGGATCACCTCGGCGTAGGCGGCCGCGGCGGCTTGCGCGCGCGACAGCGTCTCGTCGCCGGTCGCGCTGACGAAAGTGCCTGCTCTGCCTCGGGTTTCCAGCAGACCGGCTTCCTCGAGTTCGCGGTAGGCGCGGGCCACGGTGTTTGGAGCGATGCCCAGCTCCGCAGCCAGTCCGCGCACCGTCGGGAGTTTCGTGCCGACGGCGAGGGTGCCGTCGTTGATCTGGTTGGCCAGCGACGTCCGGACCTGTTCGAACGGCGGAACGGACGACGCCGGGTCGTAGGTGATGCTCATCGTCGCCGCCGTTTCTCCGCGATGCCCAGGTCCATGCGCCCAGGTTAACGGGCCGCGGCGATCAGCTCGGCCAGATCTTCCGAACCCGCGGGCAGCGCGTCGACCGGCCACCAGCGCAGGTCGTCGGATTCCTCGCTGCGCACGGGTTCCGCGCCGGGCGGGGCGTGCACGGCATACCGGACGTCGAAATGCCGGGTGGGGACGCCGAGCGAGCAGGTGATCGGGTGGACGTCCAGGTGCACTGGCGTTTCCCCGATGACCAGGCCGCTCATGCCGGATTCCTCGGTGGCCTCGCGCAGGGCGGCTTCGGACAGCGACGCGTCGGACGGTTCGCAGTGGCCGCCGAGTTGCAGCCAGCGGCCGACGCGGGGGTGCAGGGTCAGCAGGACTCGCGTGCCCGTGGAGTCGAGGACTACCGCGGACGCGGTCAGGTGCCCGGCCTCGCAGGAGCGCTGGCAAGTGTCCGAACGCGACGCCAGGAAGCCGAGAAACGCTTGCCGCAGCGACTCTTGTGCCGCTGCCTCCGGCTTCCAGCCGGCCAGCGTGGCGACGGCGGATTCGTGCAGGGTCATCGTTCGATCAGCCAATCGCCGGTGGTGAGCGGTCCGCGCGGGGGAGCGGGTTCGGCCGGGTGCCCGATGGCGACCGCGCCGAGCGGGTGCCATTGGTCGTCCAGATCCAAAGCGGACCGCACCAGGTCGGCGGCGAAGATGGTCGAGCCGATCCAGCACGAGCCGAGGTCTTCGGCGGCCAGCGCGACCAGCAGGCCCTGCACGGCGGCGCCGGCGGCGACGGTGAACATGGTGCGCTCGTGCCGGTTTCGCCGGTCGTCGCGGTAGGTGTGCGCGCCCTCGGGCAGCAGGAACGGGATGACCAGTTCTGGTGCGCGATAAAGAATGTCGCCGCGGGACAGGCGCTTCGCGATCTGCTCGGGGGTGAAGCCGTCGCTGGTCAGATCGGCTTCCCAGGACGCGCGCATCGCGTCGAGGAGCTTGCGGCGCAAGCCTTCGTCGCGCAACCAGATGAACCGCACGGGGTGCGTGTGGTGCGGCGCGGGCGCGGTCAGCGCGGACGCGACGGCGCGACGCAAGGCCTCGGGGTCGACGGGCTCGTCGCTGAACTGCCGGACGGAACGTCGATGCGGGACCGCTTCCCGGCGGCCCTGCGCGATGGATTCGTTGGTGCCCAAGCGAAAGAGATCGGTCTCGCTCGGGCGGATCAGGCTCCGCGCGGTGGATCCGTCGTCGTGGATTCGCAGGCCGCGCACGACCGCCACCGGCAGTCCGCCGAGTTTGCCTTTCACCAGATCAGCCGCGGCGGCGATCTCGTCCGCGACCGCGATTTCCGTAACAGCCAGCTCGTTTCCCTGCGAATCGACCTGTCCGGCGTACCCGTGCAGCACGCGCAGGCCGGACGCGCCGATCGCGGCGTCCGTCTGGCCGACTCGCCAGGCGCGGCCCATGGTGTCGGTGACCACCACGGCCACCTCGACGCCCAGTCGTTCCCGCAAACCGTTGCGCAGCGCCAAAGCCGACGCGTCCGGGTCCGCGGGCAGCAACGCCACCTCGTCGCCGCGCACGTTCGACGCGTCGATCCCGGACGCCGCCTGGACGATGCCGAGCTGGTTCTCGGTGATCATCGTGCGCGCGATCCGGGCGACCACCCGCACCGACTCTTCCTCGACCAGCTTGCGCCGGGCCGCGTCGCGCGCCTCGGGGTCGCTCGGCACGCGCACGAGCCGTCCCTCGATTTTCGAGAACGCCTTGCTGGTCACCACGACCACGTCGCCGGAGCGCAGCCACGGCGCGGCGGACACGATCGCGCCGGTCAGATCGTCGCCGGGACGGAACTCCGGCAAGCCGGGGACCGGCAGGATCTCGATCTTCTGGGAAGCGTGGTCAGCCAAGAGAGACTCCAGCCACGTCGAGCGCCGCGCGGACCATGTCCGCCGTCGCGTCCACATCGGACATCAGCAGCGGCACCGCGCGCACGTCGACGCCGGGCACCTTGACCTCGTGATCCTCCGGCGCGACGAGCCAGCCGTCGAGCACGCCGCCCTCCGAACGCGCTCCGTAGTGGCGGCCGACCGCCTCCGCGGAGGTCTCCACGCCGATCGCGGTCAGGCAGGCGTCGGCCATGCCGCGCAACGCTTTCCCGCCGATGATCGGCGACACCCCGACGACCTTCGCCCGCGATTTCCGCAGCGCGTCGCGCACCCCGGGCACCCCGAGCGTCGTGCCGACCGACACGACCGGGTTCGACGGCGCGAACAGCACGACGTCCGCCTCGGCCAGCGCCGCCAGCACGCCGGGGCCGGGCTTGGCCTCGTCGTTGCCGACCGCGACGATCGAATGCGCGGGCACGCCTGCCCGGTACCGCACCCACCACTCCTGGAAGTGCACGGCCTTCTGCTGGTCCGGCTGCTCCGGATCGTCGATCACGACGTGCGTCTCGACCCGGTCGTCCGACATCGGCAGCAACCGCACGCCGGGCTGCCAGCGGTCGCACAGCGCCTCGGTGACCTGGGACAGCGGATAGCCCGCGCGCAGCATCCGCGACCGGATGAGGTGGGTCGCGATGTCCTTGTCGCCGAGCCCGAACCAGGTCGGCTCCGCGCCGTAGGCGGCGAGTTCCTCCTTGACCGTCCAGGTCTCGCCCGCGTGGCCCCAGCCGCGTTCGGTGTCGATGCCGCCGCCGAGGGTGTACATGCAGGTGTCGAGATCCGGGCAGATGCGCAGGCCGTGCATCCACACGTCGTCGCCGGTGTTCACCAGCGCGGTGATCTCGTGCGGGGACTCGGCCGACCCCTCCGAGCCGATCGCGGGCAGTCCGAGTGCGGTTTTGACCCCGAGCAGGAAGCGGGCGCCGCCCACCCCGCCAACCAGTACGACGATCTTCACGACTGGCGATCCTCGCACGTCCGCGGCGCCGGGCCCCAGTACCGGTACCTGTGGTGCTCCGAACAGCCCAGCGCGGAATACAACGCGAGCGCGCCGGCGTTGCCCACCGCCACTTGCAGGACCCACTGGCCGGCACCGTGCGCGCGGCCCCAGTCCGCCAGCGCGTGCAGCACCGTGGTGGCCAGGCCGCGGCGGCGAAACTCCGGCGCGACCGCGAGACGGGCGACGTGCAGCCAGTCGTCGACGACGGCTCCGCGCACCGCGCCGGCGGTGATTCCGTCGGCCAGCACCACGCCGTAGCCGACCTTTCCGGTGGTCACCACGTGCCACTGGGCGGAACTCGGCGCGGTGGTGTTCTCGGCCAACTCCCACCATTCCGGCGTCGCCTGGTCGAGGACCTCGGCACCGCGCGAGGGCCCGGACGGCAGCGGACCGGTCAGTACCGACACCCGGTGCCCAGCGGCGTGCTCGACCTGCTCGCGCCAGCCCGCCGCGGCCACCGCTCGCTCCAGTTCGCTGTCTTCCAGCACCTGGACCGCGGGCGGAATGCCGCGAGCGTGGGCGAAGTCACATACCGCCGCGAGCGCGTCCGGGACCGGACGGCCGGGGTCGCCGACGGCGAGTGCGCTGTTCGCGCGCCCGGTGAAGCCGTCCGCCCAGCGCAGAGTCCATTCTCCGAGCGGCTCCTCGACCACCGCGGGCCATGCTTTCGCGCACACGATTTCGAGCTTTTCCCGGGAGTTCACGGTTAGATTGTGACGGAGAGAGCTGTCCCGTTCCGCAGGAGAACCCCATGAGCTACGCGCGCAAGGACGACCGGCACAACGATGAGCTTGTCGACGAGATCGCCGACGGGTTCAAGCGGACTCTCGAAGAGAAACGCGAGGACGGCAAGCCCGCCGGACCCGCTTTCACCATTACCGGCGATGCCCGGAACGCGCCGAAACCGCGTCGCCGGGACCGCTGAGCGGCGCGGATCCGCCCCGTTTCCAGGGGTGGGATAAGGGTCGCCTAACCACCACCGGGGGCCAGGGAAGCGCGTAATGTCCGCACCGACCGGCCCAGCAGGAGAAGCCAGGAGTACGCAGTGACCTACGTGATCGCCGAGCCCTGCGTCGACGTGCTCGACAAGGCGTGTATCGACGAGTGCCCCGTGGACTGCATCTACGAGGGCGAGCGGATGTTGTACATCCACCCGGACGAGTGCGTCGACTGCGGCGCCTGCGAGCCGGTCTGCCCGGTCGAGGCCATTTACTACGAGGACGACGTCCCGGACAACTGGTCCGACTACACCAAGGCGAACGTCGACTTCTTCAACGAGCTGGGCTCGCCCGGCGGCGCCTCCAAGGTCGGCAAGACCGCGCACGACCCGGGGTTCATCAAGGCTCTGCCCCCGCAGGGCGAATGACCCGGCTGCCCGACTTCCCCTGGGATTCGCTCGCCGAGGTCAAGGCCCGCGCGCAGGCGCATCCCGGGGGCATCGTCGACCTCTCCGTCGGCACGCCCGTCGACCCGGTGCCGGACTCGATCCGCGCCGCGCTCGCGTCGGTGTCGGAGATCCCCGGCTACCCGACCACGCACGGCACGCCTGAGCTGCGCGAAGCGGCCGTGACGGCGTTGCGGCGGCGGTACGGGATCACCGGCGTCGAACCGGACGCGGTGCTGCCGACGATCGGTTCGAAAGAGGCCGTGGCCTGGCTGCCGCGGCTGCTCGGCTTCGGGCCGGGCGACGTGGTGGTCATCCCGGAGCTGGCGTATCCGACGTACGAGGTCGGTGCGCTGCTCGCGGGCGCCGAGGTGGTGCGCGCGGACGGGCTGACCCAGCTCGGCCCGCGCCGCCCGGCGATGATCTGGCTGAACTCGCCGTCGAACCCGACCGGCCGCGTGCTCGGCGTCGACCACCTGCGCAAGGTGGTCGAATGGGCGCGCGACCGCGGCACCGTCGTGGTGTCCGACGAGTGCTACCTCTCGCTCGGCTGGGAGGCGGAGCCGCTGTCGGTGCTGCATCCGTCCGTCCACGGTGGACAGACCGACGGCCTGCTCGCGGTGCATTCGCTGTCCAAGTCAGCGAACCTCGCGAGCTACCGCGCGGGATTCGTGGCGGGTGACCCGAAGCTGGTGAAGACCCTGCTGGAGGTGCGCAAGCACGCCGGCATGATCGTGCCGCGCCCGGTGCAGCAGGCGATGGTGGCCGCGCTCACCGACGACGAAGCCCTTGCCGAGCAACGCGAACGCTATCGTGCGCGCCGGGTCGTGCTGCGGAAGGCGTTGCAGGACAACGGCTTCGAGATCACGTATTCCGAGGCTGGACTGTATCTCTGGGCCACGCGCGGGGAATCCGCGCAGGCCACGGTGGAATGGCTGGCCGAGCGCGGGATCCTGGTCGCTCCGGGCACGTTCTACGGGCCCGCGGGTCGCGATCACGTGCGGGTCGCGCTGACCTCGACGGACGAGCGCATCGAGGCTGCCGCGGAGCGGCTGGCGCAGGGCTAACCCCCCTTTGCAGACGTCCGTGAAGGGCTCCTTGAGGGAATCAGATTCCTTCAAGGAGCCCTTCACCGACCTTCGTATCGCGTACCAAGCCCGTCGGCCGGGCTAGTAGTCGCGGCCGGTGAAGCCGCGGTAGACGAACCGTGTGAGCGCCTCGATCGCTTCCTCGTCGGAGGGCTGGCTCCAGCCCGCGGGCGGCGGGGTCACCAGCCACATCTGCGCGAAGTTGTCGATCAGCTGGTACATCATCGCGATGGTGAGCTGGGTGTTCGCCGGGAGCCGCAAGCCGGCCGCGGTGACGTGTTCGAGGTGGCTCTCGACGTCTGAGGCCTGGGTGGCGCCGAAGTTCGCGTACGTGGCGGCGAAGTCCTCGTTCACCATCGCCGCCTGGCGCAGCGCGAGCATCGTGGGCGCGTTGGCGCGGTAGAAATCCCAGTACTGCCGCACGTGCCAGCGGACCGCGGCGGGATCGCTGAAATCGGACAGATGGCCCTCGGACGTGGCCTGCTGGTCGCTGTCCTCGGCCAGGTCGGCCAGCAGCGCGATCAGCAGTTCCTCCTTGCTCGCGAAGTGGTTGTAGAACGACCCCGCGGCGCGGCCGGCTTCCTTGGTGATGTCGGTGATCTTCGTGTTCAGGTAGCCCTTGGCCGCGAACACGCGCTTGGCCGCGTCCTTGAGCGCCGCTTCCGTTTCGGCGGCTTTGTCCCGGCGGCTCGTCGCTGTCATCCGGCACCTCCCTTGACGCGAACGCTATCAGCGGGCACTCTGAATCTAGATTCAGTGAATCAAGATTCAGTTTGATGGGAGAAGGTCATGACGGTGCTGGTGGCAGGGGCGGGCCCGACCGGGCTCACATTGGCGATCGAGCTGGCGCGGCGCGGGGTCGGCGTGCGGGTGGTGGACAAGGCGGAGCAGTACTTCGTCGGCTCGCGCGGGGACGGGCTGCAGCCGCGCACGATGGAGGTGTTCGAGGATCTGGGCGTGCTGGACGCGGTGCTCGCCGCGGGCGCGCCGCCGCATGAGATGCGCGTGTACCTCGACGGGGAGTTCACGATGGTGCGGCGGATGGCCGAACCGGTCGAGCCGACGCCCGCGGTGCCGTATCCGAACGCCTGGTTCCTCGGCCAGTCGCAGACCGAGGGGATCCTCCGGGACCGGCTGGCCGAGCTCGGCGTGCGGGTGGAGCTGAACACCGCGTTGACCGGTTTCACTCAGGACGAGGAGGGCGTCACCGCGGAGCTGTCGACGGGGGAGACGGTGCGCGTGGAGTACCTGGTCGGCGCGGACGGCGGGAAGAGCTTCGTGCGCAAGGCGCTGGGGATCGCGTTCGAGGGGACCACTGACGAGTCGATCCGGATGCTGCTGGGTGACGTCTCGGCGGAGGGGCTCGACCACGGCTCGGCGTACTGGTTCGCGAAGGCGGACGAGCCGATGTCCGGCGTGGCGTTCACGCCGCTCCCGGGGACGCCGTATTTCCAGTTCGCCTCCCCGCTCGGCGACGGCGACGCGGGCACCTCGCTGAGCGCGTTGCAGGAGCACTTGGACGCGGTGTCGGGCGGCGGGATCCGGCTGCTCGACCTGGCGTGGTCAACCGTGTGGCGGCCGAATATCCGGTTGGCAGCGGCATTCCGGAAGGGCCGGGTGTTCCTCGCCGGGGACGCCGCGCACGTCCACCCGCCGACTGGCGGGCAGGGCCTGAACACCGGCATCCAGGACGCGTACAACCTCGGCTGGAAGCTCGCCGACGGATCGCCCGAGCTGCTGGACAGCTACGAGGCAGAACGGCGTGCGGTCGCGGCGCGGGTCCTGGGGGTGAGCACTGCGTTGCTGGAGAAGTACAAGGAAGGTGCGGAGGACGCGCACGAACGCGGGCCGGAGACGCAGCAGCTCGATCTGACTTATCGGGGTGGTCCGCTGTCGCCGGTCGGAGTGGGGGCGCTGCGGCCGGGGGATCGCGCGCCGGACGCGCCGCTCGTGGACGCGAATGGCAAGAGCGTGCGGTTGTTCGAGTTGTTCCAGGGTCCACATGCGACAGAGCTCGTCTTCGGGGACGGGCCGCTCGGAACGGAGCATCCGGCGTATCGGATCCTGCCGCAAGGGGCTGCGGGGGAACTCGTGGACGCGGGCGGGCATGCGTATGCGGCGTATGAGGGAGCGCCGGGGAAACGAGTGCTGGTGCGACCGGACGGGTACGTGTGGTCGGTTAGCTGACCGCGTGCTCGGCGGCTTCGATGCGGTGCCATACGTCGCGCCAGACGGCGCGGGCGTGGGCGCGTTTGGCGAGTTCGTGTTCGACGATCCGGCCCGCGACGAAGCCGATCTCGGCGTCCGCGTTGGGGAGGACGCCGCGCACCTTCTCCGCAGCGAAGACCGCGTCCTGATGATCGCCCAGCACAGTCTGGAATTTGCGAGTCGCCTTGATCAGTTCGGACAGCTTCTCGGCCTGCTTCTTCTTCGCCGCTGACCGGGCCAATTCGGCGGTGTAGCGGAGTTTCTTGCCGTGGATGCGCAGCGCGTGCAGGTCGTCGTCCGGGGGATTCGGGGGCAGGGCGGCGACTGCGCGGGCCAGCTTGCGGTACGGCTTGCGCACGTCGGCGGCCAGACTGGGCTTTTCGGACGGTGTCTCGTCGATCTCGTGCTCGGCGGTGCGGGACAACTGGGCGATGCCCTGCAGCAGGGTCGCGTACCGGGGGCTCGACAACGCCCGGTTCAACCGGCGGCGGGCGGTGGTGCGTTCGGAGACGAAGCGGGACACCAGCCGTCGTCCGGCGGGCTGGTCTCGGACGTCGAAATCGGCGATCACGTCGCGCAGGTGTCCGATCAGGACGTCGTAGTCGCGGACCTCGCCGAGGACCTGGCCCAGCCAGCCGAGGTCGGCGCGCACCGGTTCCGCGGTGGGGCCGACCAGCGCGCTCGAGGATTTCAGCACGCTGCGCATCCGCCGCTGCGCGACGCGCATCTGGTGCAGTTCTTCCGGATCGGTCCCGGCCCGGGTGCCCGGTTCGCGAGACAACAATTCGCGCAGTTCGTGGTCGAGTTTGGCGCGGACGTGTGCGGCCGCCGGCGCCTCGGGGTCCGCCTTGGCCGGTTCGGCGGGGAGCCCGAGAGCGGCCGGCGTCGTCGGTTCCGGAGTACGGCGGCGGCTGGTCGCTTCGGAAGTCACCTGGTTAATGGTAGGTGAACGACGATCGGATCGGAGTCCGCCGAAACAGCGAGAGGGTGCGCTCCCGCGGCGGGAAGCGCACCCTCTCGAAGGCTGGATCAGTTGGCGTGCAGTGCTTCGTTCAGCTGGATGCCGACGCCGCCGCGCGGCACGACCTCGACCGCGCCGGTCGCGGAGTTGCGCCGGAAGACCGCGCCGGAGATGCCGGACAGCTCGCGTGCCTTGACCGTCTTGCCGTCGACCTCGACCTTGGTGCCCGCGGTGATGTACAGCCCGGCCTCGATCACCGAATCGTCGCCGAGGGAGATGCCCGCGCCGCCGTTCGCGCCGATCAGGCAGCGTTCGCCGACCGAGATGACCTCGGTGCCGCCGCCGGACAGCGTGCCCATGATCGACGCGCCGCCGCCGACGTCGCTGCCGTCGCCGACCAGCACACCCGCCGAGATGCGGCCCTCGACCATCGACGCGCCGAGCGTGCCCGCGTTGAAGTTCACGAAGCCCTCGTGCATCACGGTCGTGCCGGACGCGAGGTGCGCGCCGAGCCGCACGCGGTCGGCGTCGGCGATGCGGACGCCGGTCGGCAGCACGTAGTCGACCATGCGCGGGAACTTGTCCACGCCGTACACCGCGACCGCGCCGCGCGACCGCAGCCGCAGCCGGGTCTGCTCGAAGCCCTCGACCGGGCACGGGCCGTGGCTCGTCCACACGACGTTGGCCAGCAGGCCGAAGATACCGTCGAGGCTCTGCCCGTGCGGCCGGACCAGCCGGTGCGACAGCAGGTGCAACCGCAGGTAGACGTCATGGGCGTCGGCGGGCGCGGTGGCAAGGCTGCCGATCGTGACGCGCACCGCGACGACCTCGACACCGCGGTCGGTGTCCGGGCCGAGCAGCGCGGCCGCGGACTCGCCGAGCAACTCGGCGGTCTGCTCCGCGGTCAGCCGCTCGGTGCCGCTGGTGCCTGCGTCGACCAGCTTGGGGTGCGGGTACCAGGTGTCCAGCACGGTTCCGTCGGACGTGACGGTGGCCAGCCCGACGCCGACGGCGCCGGTCGTTTCGGGGTCAGGGGTCTGCTCGCTCACGCTGGTCACGGTAGCCGAAGCGGACCGGATCAACCCGTGGCGGCCAGCTGGTTCACCTTTTGCTTGACCTCGGTCAGCGCGGTCGAGATGGACACGAGCGCCTGCGTGCACGCCCCGCCCGCGGTCGGCACGGTGGTGCAGCCCGCCTGGCGGAACGCGCCGACCGCCTGGTCGATCGCGGTCGCGTCGCGGTCGAGCGGCTGGTTGACCGTCTTGCCCGCTTTCGCCAGCTTGTGCACCGAACCGGCGGTGTTGCCGACCTCGGTGACGTATTTCTCACAGCCCTTGGGCAGCTGGGTCTGCGGGCCGGTGAAACAGGCGTCGGCCGAGAGCGCTTCGAGCTTGGTCGGCAGGGCGTCCGGACCCGGATCGCCGGCTCCGGGACGGGCCTTGGGCCCGGCCTCGTTGCTGCAGCCGGTGAGGACGAGGGCGAGGACGCCGAGAGCGACCAGAGAGCTTCGCGTGCGCACGTCCTCACGTTAGCCCCCGCGCTGGCTGGGTACGGTGCCGGTATGACCTCCCTTGACCTGCGCGCCGATCCGGCCGAGCTCACCGCCGCCCTTGTGGATGTGTTCAGCGTCTCCGGGGAGGAGGGCAAGCTCGCGGACTTGGTGCAGGCCGCGCTGAGCGAGCAGGCTCCGCATCTGGAGGTCGTGCGCAATGGGGACGCGGTGTTGGCGCGGACCGATCTCGGCCGTCCTTCGCGGGTGATTCTCGCTGGGCACCTGGATACGGTGCCGGAGAATTCCAACCTGCCTTCCCGGCGTACTGGTGCTGGGGACGACGAGGTGTTGCACGGGCTCGGGTCGGTGGACATGAAGGGCGGGGATGCGGTCTTTTTGCATCTCGCCGCTACTTTGCCGGAGCCTCGGCATGATGTGACGTTTGTCTTTTACGACAATGAAGAGGTCGAGGCGGTCAAGAACGGTCTTGGCCGGATCGAGCGGGAACTGCCGGAGTGGCTGGCCGGGGATCTCGCGATTGTCGGGGAGCCGTCCAATGGCGTGATCGAAGCCGGGTGCCAGGGGACGTTGCGGGTTGAGGTGCGGACTTCTGGGGCTCGGGCGCATACGGCGCGGGCTTGGATGGGGTCCAATGCGATTCATGCGCTGGCGGAGCCGTTGCGGCGATTGGCTGCATATTCGGCTCGGGTGGTGGATATTGACGGGCTGACTTATCGGGAAGGGCTGCAGGCTACTGCTATTTCTGGCGGGGTGGCTGGGAATGTGGTGCCTGATGCTGCTGTGTTGACGGTTAATCATCGGTTTGCGCCGGATCGCAGTGCGGAGCAGGCCGAGGCGCATGTGCGTGAGGTGTTTGACGGGTTCGAGGTGACGTTGGTGGATATGTCGCCTGGGGCGTTGCCTGGGTTGTCCGCGCCTGCTGCTGCGGAACTCGTGGCCGCGGCTGGGGGGTCTGCTGCGGCTAAGCTGGGGTGGACTGATGTGGCCCGGTTTGCCGCGTTGGGGATGCCTGCGGTGAATTTCGGGCCTGGGGATCCGACTTTGGCGCATACGCGGCAGGAGAATGTTCGGGTGGGGGAGATCCGGGGGGTTGCTGCTGTGTTGAGGAAGTTTCTTAGCTGAGTGTGCGGCTTGTCGCCTGGCGGCGACATTGCCCTCGGTGGTTGCGTGGGGCACCCCGAAGCTTGATTGTGCTGACGGTCTGGGGGTGCTTGTCAAGGCGGGAAAGATGCCTTGACAAGCACCCCCAGACCGCAGGGACGCTTCGTATCGGGGTGCGGGGGAGGGGCTGGGTGCCTCGATGGTTGGGTGCACCGGCTGCGGTTTGGTGAGTGGGGCTAGCGCCCCAATGTGGCATTGGGTGCGTGCGACGCACCCAATGTGGCGTTCGGTGCGTCTGACGCACCCAATGCCACATTGGGGCGCATTCCGGCGGGCCTGTGCGTTGAGCTGAGGCCGGGGCGGCGCCGTGCGCAGCACCCCGGCCCACAGCGGCTTTTACCTGCCTTGCAGGGACTTCACGTTGTCGCCGAAGGTCCAGCCTCGTGAGCCGTCCCAGTTGATCGACCAGTCCATCAATCCCTTGAGGCCTGGGACGCTTTGGTAGGCCTGCGAAACCGAGCCGGGATCCATGTAGCCGCCGCCCGCACCGGGCTGGGCGGGGAGGCCGGGGACCTGCTTGTCCACCGGGACGCGGATTGTCGTGCCTTGGACAGTGAGGCCCTTGTCCAGGCACTGGGTCTGCACGGTGAAGCCTTGCACGGTGCCGGCTTCGTAGCTGTCGCCGGAGCAGCCGTACATGGAGCCGTTGTAGTACTGCATGTTCAGCCACCACAGCTGGCCGTTGTCGGCGTACTTCTTGATGATCGGCAGGTATGCGCCCCAGATCGATCCGTAGGTGACCGAGCCGCCGGTTACGTACGCTGTTTCCGGGGCCATGGTCAGGCCGAAGCCGGAGGGCATCTGCGACAGTACGCCGTCGATGATGCGTTCCAGGTTGGCTTGCGAGGCGGACAGCGAATTGATGTCGCCGCTGCTCGACAATCCGGTTTCGATGTCGATGTCGATTCCGTCGAAATTGTACTTTTTCAGGATCGGCACGATGGTGCTGACGAACTTGTCGGCGACCGAGCTGGACGACAAATCAATGCCTGCCGCCGCGCCGCCGATGGACATCAGGATGGTGGCTCCGGCGTCTTTCGCCGCGCACATTTCAGCGGGCGTCGACACCTTGACCGTCGAGTCCATGCCGTCTTCCCACTGCACGGTGCCGTCGGAAAGGATCACCGGGAAGGCGGCGTTGATGACGTTGTAGCCGTGTGCGGCCATGCTGGGGTCGTTGATCGGCACCCAGCCCATGCCGGGGTGGACGCCGTTCGAGGCTCCGTCCCAGTTTTCCCAGTAGCCCTGCAGCACCGGGCCGGAGGGTCTCGGCTTGACCGCGCAGGTGTCCGACTGCGGTGCGACGGCCGCGGAGGCGGGGACGATTCCCGCGAGCGGCAGTGCGAGCAGGGCCGCTACTGCGGTCCCGAACCAGCGTGACTTCCGTCCGTTCATCACGGCTCCCGTCCCCGGTAACGGTGTTGCCGCAACGGTAAGCGGCGCGCTGGGGGATGCCTACCCCCGATCGTATGGTCTAGACAAATTCACGGCAGGTGGTCTGGACAAGTACAAACGCGGACCAGCCGGGCACGAGGCGCCGTGCCCGGCTGGTCCAAGGGGTCGGAAACCAGGGTGCGATTACCGCGTCAGCAGGCCCCGCTGTCGGTCCAGACGGCCCAGGAACCGGGCGCACCCGGCTCAGCGCCGACGGAGTACCACGACGAGGTCCACTTGTGGCTCTTGTACGAGACGACGTCGCCCGGACCGTAGAACGTGTTCGAGTCCCATGCCGTCACGCCGCCGCAGCCGCCGGGATTGCCGCTGCCCACGGTGAGCGTGAAGTCGGCGGTGTGGGTGGCGTTGGCGCCGGTCGCGGTGATCGTGACCTTGCCGGTGCCGTTCGGCGTGCTGGCCGTCGTGGCGATCGTGACAGTCGCGGTGGCGCCGGACTGGACGGTCGCCGGGTTGAACGTCGCGGTCGCGCCCGAGGGCAGGCCGCTCGCGGTCAGCTTCACCGACTGCGCGTTGCCGTTGGTGATCTTGGTGGTCACCGTCGACGTGGCCGACTGTCCAGGCTGGACAGTCGCGGTCGAGGGCGACAGGCTGACCGAGAAGTCGTTGCCCGCGGGCGGGTTGCCGGTGCAGGTGGCCTCACCGGAGACCGCGCCGACCGAAACCGCGTCCCACGCCGCCTTGGTGGCGTTGAACTCGGTGCAGCTGCCCGGGAACAGGTCGACCGCCGCCTGAAGGGTGGCCTTGCGGGCCGCCTTGTGGTTCCAGGACGAGGTCTTGTGCAGCAGGCCGTTGTAGAAGATCTTGCCTGCCTTCTGGATGCCGATGCCGGTGACGCTGCTGTTGTTGCAGGTCGGGCTGGAGGGCTGGCCGTCGGTCGGCGAAGAGCCTTCGGACAGCAGGTAGAACCAGTGGTTCTGCGGGCCCGCCGCCGCGTGCACCTCGGTGTTCGGGATCGACGACGAGTAGCAGTTCGGGTCGCCCTCGCGGCTCGGGTCGTACATGTAGCGGATCGGGCCGTTGCCGACCAGGTTCACGCCCTCGCCAACGGTGAAGTCCGGGGTGTCGACCGGGTTGTTCGCGTAGAACTCGGTCAGCGCGCCGAACACGTCGCCGGTGGACTCGTTGAGTCCGCCGTTCTCGTTGCCCGAACCCGCGCCGCCCGGCGTGTTCTGGAAGATGCCGTGCCCGAACTCGTGGCCCGCCACGTCCATCGACGTCGCCTGGCGCTGGTTGTCCTGCGAGTGCCCGAAGTGGGTGGACGAGCCGTCCCAGTAGGCGTTGACGTCGTTCAGGCCGACCGACGCCGGGAAACCGTTGCCGTTGCCGTCGATGCCGCTGCGGCCCAGCCAATCCTTGAGCATGTTCCACTCGGTCTGCACCGTGTAGAGCACGTCGACGCACCCGGTTTCGAGGTCGGTGCCCTGTCCGTTGCCCCAGTTGTTGCTGGACTTCGTGAACACCGAGCCGCCCTCGCGGCCGCAGCTGATGCCGGGCCGGGTCGAGTCGCGCATCGAGTACGAGCTGCCGGAGCCGCTGGTGTCGATGCTGACCTGGCCGGCGTAGTAGCTGTTGCCGTTGCCCGCCGCGGCGGGGGCCGCGGCGTTCGAAGCGGACTTCGCCGGGCTTTCGGCCTTCACGTCGTCGCGCTGGTCGAGGACCTTGCCGGTGGCGGCGTCGACGAAGACGTGCAGGTTGCTCGGAGCCTTCGCGGTGCGTCCCTTGACGACGACCTCGTAGGCCAGTTTCGGCTGTGCGCCGCCGAGGACGACCAGATCAGGCTTGCTCACCGTGCTCACGGTCGGCAACTGGCCGCGGGCGACCGAGGCCGCGCGCGCCGCGTCGACAGTGGGCTTGGTGCCCACGGTGATGGCCGCGCCCTCGGCGGAGTCGGTGCCGCGCACGCGGCCCGTTCCGTCGGCGACGATCACCGCATCCCCGCCGACGACCCGGAGGCCGTCGTAGGTGCGCTCGTAGGAGTTGTAATACAGCCCGGCGTCGCCCAGGGTGGTGCTGACGCGGTGCAGGCTTTCGGCCGAGCTCTTGCGGAGCCCGACCGCGCCTGCGGCGGCGACCCGGTCGGCGGCCGCGATCGCGGTGGCCTGCGGGTCTGCGGAGGGTTGGGCGGGGGCCGCGGATGCCGGGGTCACCGGCAGCGCGAGCAGGGAAAGGGCGAGACCGGCGACACTTGCGATGCCGGTGGCGAGCCCTCTTCTGGACGTCATCGACAGTCCTTTCGGGGTACACGATGGGGAAAAGCGCAACGCGTTGAGCTGGGCTGATCAGGCCGCGGACACCGTGAGTAAAAAAGCGCTCACGGGGGTGGTCAATGCGCTGAACGGACCAGCGGGACCCCGGGGGCGATCAGGACTATTCCCCGCAGGTGGCCTCGTAGCAGGGAAAACGCCGGTTTGGGACGGGTCGGGCGACTTTCGTAGGTAGTTCCTGACAACCGGCCGTTGGTAGGAGGACCGGAACCCGCTGGTGGTCCGCTTTCCCGCGTTCAGCCGCGGGCAACCGAGCCGTCACGCTCTGGTGCCGACGCGGGCGCCCGCCGCGGCCGAACGGCCCGTAGGCTTGGCTGGTGAGCGAACAGTCTGAGTTTCCCGACGGCCAGTACCCCGAACGTCCGGTGGAGCGGCACAAGGGCCCGGTGGTGCTCCGGCGCGATCGGCGCGACCAGGGCAGCACCACCGACCAGCGGCTGCTCGACTCGCGGGGGCCGAGCGACTGGGTGCACACCGACCCGTGGCGGGTGCTGCGGATCCAGGCCGAGTTCGTCGAGGGATTCGGCGCGCTGGCCGAGGTTCCGCGCGCGGTGACCGTGTTCGGTTCGGCCCGCACCAAACGCGACAACCCGGAGTACGAACTGGGCCGCAAGATCGGGGCCGCGCTCGCCGACGCCGGGTTCGCGGTGATGACCGGCGGCGGTCCGGGCGCGATGGAAGCGGTGAACCGCGGCGCGAACGAAGCGGGCGGGTTCTCTGTGGGGCTCGGCATCGAGCTGCCGTTCGAACAGGGCTTGAACCCGTGGGTCGACCTCGGCGTGAACTTCCGCTATTTCTTCGCGCGCAAGACCATGTTCGTCAAGTACTCGCAGGCGTTCATCTGCCTTCCCGGCGGATTCGGGACGCTCGACGAACTGTTCGAGGCGCTCACCCTGGTCCAGACCAAGAAGGTCACGAAGTTCCCGGTGGTCCTGTTCGGCACCGAATACTGGGGCGGGCTGTACGACTGGATCGAGAAATCTGTTCTGGGCAGCGGGAAAATTGGTGAGAAGGACCTCGCTCTGCTGCATCTGACCGACGACATCGACGACGCGGTGCGCGTCGTGCAGGAGTCTTATCAGGCTTGGGAGGACACGCACTGATGCGGATCTGTGTGTTCTGCGGTTCGGCGCAGGGCTTTTCGCCGGAGTACGCCGAAGCGGCGGCCGGTGTCGGGAAACTGCTGGCACAGCGGGGAATCGGCCTCGTTTACGGCGGCGCGAGCGTCGGCACGATGGGCGTGGTGGCCAATGCCGCGCTCGCCGCGGGCGGCGAAGTGATCGGCGTGATCCCGGAAGTGCTGTCGAACGTGGAAATCGCGCACGGCGGGCTCACCGAACTGCACGTGGTCGCCGACATGCACCAGCGCAAAGCGAAAATGGCCGCGCTGTCGGACGCGTTCGTGGCGTTGCCCGGCGGTGTCGGCACCCTCGAGGAATTGTTCGAGGTGTGGACGTGGGCGCAGCTCGGCATTCACCGCAAGCCGATCGGACTGCTCGACGTGGCCGGGTATTACTCGCCGCTGGTCGAGTTCGCCGATCAGATGCTGGAGAAGGGCTTCCTGCGGCCGGAGACGCGGGAGTTGATCAGTGTCGCGTCCGATGCGGAGAAGCTCGTCGACATCATGAGCCGCTCGGTCGGATAACGCGGCCTACGACGCTTTTTCGTCCGGCCGTTTGTGGTAGGTGTCGACGTATTCCTGCCCGGACAGTTCCAGAATCGCGTACATGATCTCGTCGGTCACCGACCGGCGGATCGCCGAGGACGAGTCCTGGCCCTCGTAGCGCGCGAAGTCCAGCGGCTCGCCGAACCGGACCCGGATCTTGGCGAGCCGCGGGATCCGCGCGCCGTTCGGCTGGATGCCCTCGGTGCCGTACAACGCGACCGGAACCACCTTCGCCCCGGTGGACAGCGCGAGCGCGGCGACGCCGGTGTGCCCGCGGTGCAGCCGTCCGTCGAGCGAGCGGGTGCCTTCGGGGTAGATCGCGAAGACGCCGCCGTCGGTGAGCACCTTGCGGCCCGCTTCGAGCGCGGCGAGCCCGGCTTGTGCGTTGCCGCGTTCGACCGGGACGTAGCCGAGCGCGTCGAGCGATTTCGCGATGAACCGGCCCTTGATGCCCTTGCCGGTGAAGTACTCGGCCTTGCCGAGGAACCGGACCTGCCGCGGGGTGGTGAACGTGATCACACCGGTGTCCAGCGCCGCCCGGTGGTTGGAGGCGAGCAGCACCGGACCGTCCTCGGGGATGTTCTCGACGCCCTCGACCTGAGGCCGGTAGAGCGCGCGGACCAGCGGTCCGAGCACGAAACGGACGAGCAGCGGCAGCAAGGGTTCTCCCTCCGGAGGATCGGGCACCGGCTCCAGCATGGCACGATCGCCTCCATGAGCTGGTTTCACCGTCGCACCTGGCAGGAGCCCGGGTGGAGCGCCGCGGACATCCTCGCCGCCAAACGCGGCCGGACCGTGTCGGTCGTGCTGCCGGCGCTGGACGAGGAGGAAACGGTCGCCGCGGTGGTCGCGTCGGTGCGCCCGCTGCTCGGCGGGGTGGTCGACGAGCTGGTGGTCGTCGACTCCGGCTCCACCGACGCGACGGTCGAGGTCGCCGCGGCCGCCGGGGCTCGCGTGGTGCGCCGCGAGGACGTCGTGCCGGAGCTGCCGCCGCGTCCCGGCAAGGGCGAGGTGCTGTGGCGCTCGCTCGCCGCGACGACCGGCGACGTCGTGGTCTTCCTCGACTCCGACCTGGTCGACCCGGACCCGGCGTTCGTGCCGTCGCTGCTCGGCCCGCTGCTCACCGAGGACGGGGTGCACCTGGTCAAGGGCTTCTACCGCCGCCCGCTGCGGCTGGAGAGCACCGGCGGCGGCCGCGTCACCGAGCTGCTGGCGCGCCCGGTGCTGTCCGCGCTGCGCCCGGCTCTTGGCGAGCTGGTGCAGCCGCTGGGCGGCGAGTACGCGGGCACGCGCGAGTTCCTGGAGTCGGTGCCGTTCGCCGGGGGATACGGCGTGGAGATCGGCCTGCTGCTGGACGCCGAGGAGCGCTACGGCCTCGACGGGCTGGCGCAGGTCAACCTCGGCGTGCGCAAACACCGCAACCGGTCGCTCCTGCAACTCGGCGTGATGGCCCGGCAGATCCTCGGCACCGCGCTGGCCCGCTGCGGGATGCCGAGCGCGGAGGCGGCGCGGTTCACGCAGTTCGTGCAGGTGTCCGGGGAGTGGGTGCCGGACGTGACGGAGGTGCCGGTGGCGGACCGGCCGCCGATGCGGGAGGTGCTGGCCGCCCGGCAGTGACCGGTCTGTCCACATCGGACTAGAGCGCGGTCTTTCATCGAGATGTCATCGCCGCACGCTACGTTCCGCAGCCGATCCGATTCGAGCAGCGGGGGCGATGGACGTGGCCGAACACCAGCTGGATCCCGGCAGTGCGCAGCGGCTGAAACTGCGCGATCTGGTCGTGCGGCAGCCGGACCGGAAGACCGTGCGGGTCTTCGCCGACGACGGCAGCCGGGACGGGTTCCTGGTCGGCTGGGCCGAGCTGGCTCCGCATCCTTTTCACGGGCGTCCCGCGTGGCAGACGGTCTACCGAAGCGTTCCGGGCGACGACTACAGCTACTGGCGCGGCGGAACTGCCCGCCGGGCTCATTACACGGCAATGGATTACGGGGGAAGCGACGAGATCCGCTTGGCGATCGACGAGATCCTCACGCTCGCCCGCTGGGGCGACGTCCTGGCCGACCGCGAAACCCGGGCCGGCCGGACCGGGACCTACACCGCCACGATGGACCCGGTGCAGGCCGAGTGGCTGGCCGGTCTCGACGAGCCGAAGGGGATCACCCACCTCGGCGGCGGGCGGGTCCGGCTCACGAATGTCGTCGTCGCGCTCTTCCGGGGTTCGCCGGAGTCGCAGCCGCACGTCGACGTCAACGACCTGTTCCACCTCGACCCGATGGATTCGCCGATCCAGCTCATCCGCGAACGGTGAGCGCCTCGCGCCGAAGCGCTGGCCGCCCGTCTTCCAGGGTGAGTACCTGGTCGAACCCGGCGACGTGCTCCGGCCGGTGCGTCACCAGCACGACGGTCCCCTTCGCCTGGGCGAGAACCCGCGCCAGGACCTCGTCGCCGTGCGCGGGATCGAGGCCTTCCACCGGCTCGTCGAGGACCAGGACCGGCGGTGCGGCCAGTACCGCGCGGGCAAGGATCAGCCGTTGCCGTTGACCGCCGGAGAGGGCGTCGCCGTCCTGGCCGGTGTCTCGGTCCAGCGGGAGGTCGAAGCCGGCGGTTTCGCAGGCAGCGCGCAGGTCGTCGTCGGTGGCCTCCGGGTTGGCGAGCAGCAGGTTTTCGCGGACGGTCGTGGCGAAGACGTGCGCGTCGGCGAGGGCGCCGGAGACGACGGCGGGGTGCGGTCCGGCCACGGGACGGCCGTCGACGGTGATCGAGCCGGACGTGGGGGAGACGAAGCCGAGCAGGACGTGCAGCAGGGTTGTCTTCCCGGCTCCGGACGGGCCGAGGATGCCTAGCCGGGTGCCGGGAGGCAGATCGAGGTCGACGCCTTCGAGTGCGGCTCGGCGGCCGGGATGCTGAACGCCGACGTTGGCCAGCCGGAAATGCCCTGGCCCGGGGATGGGTTCGGGGGCTGATTCCGGTGCGGAGAGGACGGCGCGCACCCGGCTCAGCGAGGCGCGGATTTCGGGGATTCGTTCGACGGCGGGGAGCAGCGGCAGGATCAGCTCGAACAGTGCCATCGTGGTCAGGGTGAGGGCGGCGGTGACCGGAATGCTCGCTGGGCTGAGCAGTGCGACCGCGGCGGTGGTCGCGAATTGCCCGGCCACTCCGGCGGCAGTGGTCAGGGCAAGGCGGCGGCCGGTGCGACGGGATTCCGCGGCCAGGTTGTGAATGATCGCGGTGGCGCGGGCTTTTTCTCGTTGTTCCCAGCCGTAGGCGATGAGTTCGTCGCGGCCGAGGACGAGTTCTACGGTGTGTTCGGCGAGTTCCTGCCGTGGCTCGGGTGCTTTGCTTCTCGGGATCAACAGCAGTCCTGTCGTGAGCAGTCCAATGAGGACGACTCCGGCGAGCGGAAGGCTTACCAGTCCGGCGAAGATCACCACCGCGAGACCGACGGCGCCCGCGACCACGGCCGGCAGCGCGAGCCGGAGAATGGCGTCCTGTACGGCGTCCACATCGGACACCAGGCGGGTGACCAGGTCCGCGCCGGAGTGTTCGGCGACGCGACGGGGGAGAAGGGCCTGGTACATCCGGGCCCGGAGGGAGCCGAGGTAGCGGAGGACAACGTCGTGTCCGGCAAGGCGTTCGGCGTAACGGAGCCCGCCGCGTGCCAAGGCGAAGACGCGCACGGCGACGATCGCGAGGGTGAGCGCGGCGAGCGGAGGTTGCTCGGCGGCGCGCATGAGCAGCCAGGCCGCGGTGCCGGTCAGGCCGAGTCCGGCGAGTTCGGCGCCGACGGCGAGCAGGGTCGCGCGGACGAGTTTCATGCGGTCACCCCATGTTTCAGTTCGACCGTCCGCGACGCGAGTGCCGCCAGCGCCGGTCGATGCGCGACCAGGACGGCGGTACGGCCGGGCAGCAGTTCCTTGGCGCCGGCCAGCACGGTCGCTTCCGTACGGGCGTCGAGGCGGGCGGTGGGTTCGTCCAGCAGGACGAGTCCGGCTTCGGTACGGGACAAGGCTCGGGCCAGTCCGACGCGTTGGCGTTGCCCGGCGGACAATCCGGCGCCTAGTTCGCCGATCTGGGTCGCGTAGCCGTCGGGGAGGTCGGCAACGATGTCGTCGACGCGCCGTCCGCCGGTGTTTTCCTTGAGGCTGCCGCGAAACAGGGTCGGACGTTGGGGCAGCCACGCGGTGTCGCGCAGCCAGGACGAGTGGTCGAGGTCGCGCAGGTCGACGCCGTCCACGAGCACCCGCCCGGAGGTCGGCTCGACGAAGCCCAGCAGTACGGCGAGCAGAGTGGATTTGCCGGAACCGCTCGGCCCTGCCAAGGCGAGGTGCTCGCCGGGATGAATCGTTAAGTCTACTTCGGACAGTGCGCGGGTCTCGCCGTAGTGCACGGAAACGCGGTCGAACACCACTTTCGGCGGGCCGAGGCGGCGTGTTTGCGTGCCAGATCGGCGCGTTGCCGTTGGCGCGCTGAGGATCTCCTTCAACGCGGTGAGTCCTTCGGCTGCGGCGTGGAACTTCGCTCCGGCGGCGCGCAGCGGCAGGTACGCCTCGGGAGCGAGGACCAGGACCAGCATCGCGGTGTGCGCGGTCATCGAGCCGGACAGCAGGCGGAACCCGATTGGTACTGCGACGAGCGCGATCGACAGGGTGGCGACGAGTTCCAGTACCAGCGCGGACAGGAAGGCGACCTTCAACGTCCGGATGGTGGCGTCGGCGTGTGCGTCGGCCATCTCGCGGACGATTCGGGTCTGGGCTTGCGCGCGGCCGAACAGCTTGAGCGTCGGCAAACCTCGAACGACGTCGAGGAAGTGCCCGCCCAGTCGAGTCAGCAGTGTCCACTGTGTACGTGCCCTCGTATGTGCGCCGATTAACGCGCCGAAGAGCGGGATCAACGGGACAGTCGCGGTGACGATCAATGCGGAGGTCAGGTCGGCGGTGAAAAGCCTTGCCAGTACTGCGATCGGCACCAGTACCGAAAACACCATTGCGGGCAGGTAGCCCGTAAGGTAGGTGGCGGTCGCGTCGACGCCTTTGGTGATTCGTGTGGCGGTCACGCCGGGGTCGCCAGTCGCGTCCAGCAACCGGCGACGCATGGCTGCTTGCGCCGATGCCGCGAATCGACTGGTGAGCGAGCCCTGCGCGACGGTGAGCAGAAGCCGCGCCCCGACGGCGACGAACAGGGCGATCGAAACGCCGCCGCCGGTGAGCAGGGTCGCCAGCCCGTCCGCCTGGACGAGCACGGTGACCGCGGCGCCGACGCCCAGCACGGCGAGCGCCGCGAGGTAACCGCGAAGACCAGGCATGGCAAGACTCCTTTAGAAGTGCAGCAATGACTTCTCGTCGATCGGACGTCGATGTGCCCGCCAGGTCAGCCATTGCACGATGACCAGCACGAGCAGCGTGGGCGCGGCGAACCAGCCGATCACCGCGGCCATGTCCGGCGTGGTGGCAGCCTGGTCGACAGTCAGCTGGTAACCGGTGCCGGAGGACAGGACGACCGGGAATCGCAGCACACCGACCAGCAGTGCCGGGCACGCGCTCAGCAGCATGACGGCGGGCAGGGCCGACTGCGGTCGATTGAGTCCAAAGAGGACCACAAAGTAGGCTGCGAAGGCCACGGCGACAACCGCTAACGCAGCCCAGGAACCGCCGGAAACCGAGAACGCGCCCCAAATCGTCGCTCCAACCAGGAAAACTCCGGCCGGCAGCAGGAACGACCGCGCCAGGCGCCGAACCCGCCCGGCGATCTCCGCCGGACCGCGCACTGCGAGGAAGATCAGCCCCTGCAAGCAGAACAGCGCGACAAACCCGAGCCCCCATAACACCGCGTACGGATTGAACAACGCCAGAATGTCGTCGACCGGACGTCCCCCCGCGTCGAGCGGGAGCCCGCGCACGAGGTTGCCGAGGAACAATCCCCACGAAACCGCCGTGACCAGCGCACCCGCGGTAATGGCGAACGTCCACGCGCGCCGGTTGCCCTCCGGATGCCGACTTCGCAGCTGCACCGCCGCGGTGAACGTGACCAAGCCCAGCAGCAACAGCACAACCAGCACGTAAGCCCCGGCGAACACGCGTCCCTCCAGATGCGGGAACGCGCCGAACAACACGCCGACCGCAGCAATCAGCCACACCTCGTTGGCCAGGAAGAACGGGCCGACCGCGCCGAGTACCCGCCGCTGTCCGGCTTCGTCGCGAGAGAGCGCGGGCAGCAGCATCCCGACGCCGTAGTCGTAGCCTGCCAGCGCGAAGTAACCGCCCAGCAGCAAACCGAGCACACCCCACCAGATCGTCACCACGGGTCACACTCCACTCAGGACGGGAAGTTCGGTCTCCGCCGCGGCGACGGCCGGACCGCGTTTGGCGATCCGGGCGAGCAGCACCCAGTCGGCGATGGCCAGTGCGGCGAACAACAGCGTGAAAGCAATGAAGGAGAACAGGATCTGCCCGCCGCTGACGTCGGCGACGGCGTCCGCGGTGCGCAGCTTGCCCCACACCAGCCACGGCTGACGGCCGATCTCGCGGACCAGCCAGCCCAGGATCGCCGCGATGAACGGCACGGCGATCCCCGGAACCATCAGGAAGAGCACCAGCCGAGCCCGCAGCAGCCGGTCGCGGAACAACAGCAGCGTGCCGATCAGCGCCGCGAAGAACGCGAAGAAACCGACATTGATCATCATCCCGAGCGGCAGCCCGACGGCCACCGAACCCTTGAACTTGTCCGGCTGATACCCGGCGACCTCGGCGAACTGCGCGAACCCGGCCTGGACCACCAGCACACTGCCGATCAGCGACGTCACGACACCGATCCGCAGCGACCGGCGGAAGAAGTCGATCTCGCTGGTGCGCTTGAGAAAGTGGTACGCGCTGACACCGGTCACGAAGAAACCGCCGGTCAGCAGCGCGGCCCCGATGACGTGCGGCAGCGACGCGACGAGCGCCGGGTTGGCGAACAACGCACCGAAGTCGTCCAGTCGCAGCACGCCGTTCTCCATCCGCGAGCCGACCGGGTTCTGCAGGAACGAGTTGGCGACCATGATGAACAGCGCCGACGCGTACGCGGTCAGCGTGACCAGCCACAGCACCACGAGGTGCAGCCACTTGTTCATCCGGCCGCGGCCGAAGATCCACACGCCGAGGAACGTCGATTCCAGGAAGAACGCCACCAGCGTCTCGATCGCGAGCGGTGCGCCGAAAACGTCCCCGGCGAACGCGGACAGCCCGGTCCAGGTCATCCCGAACTGGAATTCCATCACGATTCCGGTGACGATTCCGAGCGCGTAGTTGACCACGTACAGGCGGCCCCAGAACGCGGTCATCCGGTGCAGCTGCTCGCCTCCGCGCCGCGTCGCGCGGGTCTGCATGATCGCCACCATGGTCACCAAGCCCAGGGTGAGCAGCACAAACAGGAAATGGAACGAGGTCGTGGTCGCGAACTGGAGTCGCGCTATCGGCAGTGGGTCCATGCCGACGGAGCCTATACGTAGCGCGGCTACATGTAGCGGTAAAACCCATGAGATCGGGGTGATCTCAGGGTTTTTCCCGGACGGTTCCGGCGGGCGCGGAGATTAGCCTGCCAAGGTCAAGATGAGTAGACTGCCGACCTATGAAAGCGGACACGTTGCGCGGACACCTCGACGCGTTGCTGCTCGCCGTCCTCGACGGCCGCAAGCTGCACGGCTACGCGATCATCGAGGCATTGGCGCTGCGCAGCGACGGAGCGCTCGACCTGCCCACCGGCACGGTGTACCCGGCGTTGCGCCGGCTCGAGCGCGCAGGCTGGCTTGCCAGTGAGTGGGACGTGGTGTCCGGCCGCAAACGGCGCACCTACCGGCTCACTCGCGCCGGGCAGCAGGCGCTGGCCGCGGAACGGGTGCAGTGGCGGGAGTTCACCACGGTGATCGGTGGAGTGCTGGAACCATGACCACGACAAGCCAGACCGCGTTGAGTCCCATCGAGGCCTACCTGGCCGAGCTGGACCGCGCGCTGATCGGCCGCCGCGGCACGAAGGCGGACCTGCTCGCCGAAGCACGCGACGGCCTGCGCGACGCCGCTGAGGCGTACCGCGAAGGCGGCTGGAGCGAGACCGAAGCACAACGCCGCGCGGTAGCGGATTTCGGCCAGATCCGCGAGATCGCCGGTGACTACCAAGCGGAACTGAGCATGCACAACGGCGTACGGACGCTGTGGCTGCTCGTGCTCGGCGTGCCCGCGATGCAGACGTCGTGGGAGGTGGCGCGCATCTTCACCTACGGCTCTTGGTCGCGACTGACCACGCCGAACCCCGGCTGGTACCCGTACGTCACGCAGTTCACCCACGCCGCGATCTACGCCGTGCCCTTCCTCGGCCTTCTCGCGCTGCTGGGCACGCGGTTCCTCAGCCGCCGGTTCGACGGCGTGCGCACGGCCCGGGCCTGCCGGACGCTCGGCGCGATCGCGGTGGGCCTCAACCTGTTCTCCGTGCTGCTGCTGATCGGAGCGACCGGTGTAGTCGACGCGGCGCGGCTGTTCCTGAGCGGTCCGTGCGGGCTGCTGATGGTCGCGTGGGTGGTCCTGTCGTTCCGGCTTGCCGTGCTAGCGCGACGTTCCTGGCGGGGGTGTGCCACGATCGTCGCGTGACGACCGCGCTGATCTACCTCGTAGTCATGCTGCTGGTGGCCGCCGTGGTGTTCCTCCTGGCCGCTGTGGTGTTCGGCCGGGGCGAGGAACTGGCGCCGCTGCCGCCGGGCAGTTCGCCCACCCGTCTGCCCGCCGAGGACATCACCGGCGAGGACGTCCGCCAGGTGCGCTTCCAGCTCGTGTTCCGCGGCTACAAGATGTCCGAAGTGGACTGGGTGCTGCGCAGGACCGGCGTGGAACTGGACGAACTGCGCGAACGGGTCGCCCGCCTCGAGGCGGCGCAGCAGCCGCGCGAAGCAGCGCACCGGAGGCCGGCAGGTGAGTGACCTGGTGCTGTCGGTAGACGTCGCGGCACCGGCTGGCACGACCTGGCTCGCGCTCACCGACTGGGCCCGCCAAGGCGAGTGGATGCTCGGCACGCAGGTGCGGGTCATCGAAGGCAACGGCCGCAGCGTCGGCTCGAAACTCGCGGCCTTCACCGGCTTCGGCGGCATCGGTTTCACCGACACCATGGAGATCACGACCTGGGAACCCCCCTTGCGCTGCACAGTGCGTCACCTGGGCAGCCTCGTGCAGGGAACCGGTGTGTTCCAGGTCCTGTCCAAGGGAGCCGGCCACTGCACCTTCGTGTGGGCCGAACACCTCAAACTGCCCTTCGGCCTGCTAGGCCGCGCAGGCTGGCCCTTGGCGCGCCCCGCGTTCGCCCTCGGAGTGCGCCACTCGCTGCGCCAGTTCGCGAGGTTCGCGGAGAACTATTCAATGGGGGAACAATGACGGAACTGCTGGGCGAAGACGGCATCGCCCGCTGCAGCTGGGGCAACTCAGCCCCGGACTACGCGACGTACCACGACGAAGAGTGGGGTGTCCCGCTCCACGGCGAAGCTGAGTTGTACGAACGCTTGTGCCTCGAATCGTTCCAGTCCGGACTGTCCTGGATCACCATCCTGCGCAAACGCGAGAACTTCCGAAAAGCATTCCGAGGCTTCGCGCCGGAGAAGGTCGCCCGCTTCGGCGAGAAGGACGTCGAGCGCCTGATGCAAGACGCCGGAATCGTCCGCAACCGCGCGAAGATCGAGGCGGCTGTGAAGAACGCCCGCGCAGTCGCAGACCTGGACATCCCGCTGGACAAACTGCTGTGGTCCTTCGCCCCCGCGAAGCACCGCCGCCCCCGCACCATGGCCGACGTCCCAGCCATCACCGACGAGTCAAAGGCCATGGCGAAAGACCTGAAGAAGCGCGGCTTCGCCTTCCTCGGCCCCACCACCTGCTATGCCCTGATGCAAGCCACCGGCATGGTCGACGACCACGTAAAAGGCTGCTTCCGCGCCGCGTGAAGTCCGTAAGGCCCACCCTCACTGACTCTGTTTCACCCAGGGTTCCCCTCACGCCCCGCCCCGCCCCGCTCCGCCCCGCCCACCCGCCGGAATGCGCCCCAATGTGGCATTGGGTGCGTCAGGCGCACCGAACGCCACATTGGGTGCGTCGCATGCACCCAATGCCACATTGGGGCGTTAGCCCCCACCACCTACGACACCGCAGCCGGTGCACTCAACCATCGAGGCGCCCAGCCCTTCCCCAACCCCGATACGAAGCCGCCCCGCGGTTCGGGGGTGCTTGTCAAGGCATCTTTCCCGCCTAGACAAGCCACCCCAGACCGTCAGCACAATCAAGCTTCGGGGTGCCCCACGCAACCCCCTTTTTCAGCGGCGCAGCCGCCTACTTCCCCTGAAAGTTCGGCTTCCGCTTCCCCACGAAGGCCTCCACCGCCTCAGTGTGATCCGCAGTAGCCCCCAGAGCAGTCTGCGCAGCGTCCTCAGCAGCCAACGCCTCCTCCAGCGAAGACTCCGCCGCCACCGCCAGAACCCCCTTGATCTTCGCGTAAGCCACCGTCGGCCCAGCCGCGAGCTTCGCCGCCACCTTCTGCGCCCGGGCCGCCAGCTCCTCGTCCGGCACGACCTCCCCGACGAGCCCGATCCGCAACGCCTCCGCCGAGTCCACCGTCCGCGCCATCAGCATCAGCTCGGCAGCCCGCCCGTATCCGATCAGCCGCTGCAGCGTCCACGACGCGCCCGAGTCCGGCCCGAGGCCCACATTCGCGAACGCCATCAAGAACGAAGACGACTCAGCCGCGATCCGCAGGTCACTCGCGTACGCGAAGGCCGCCCCTGCCCCCGCCGCGGTGCCGTTCACCGCCGCGATGACCGGCTTCGGCATCCCGGTGATCGCCTTGACGATCGGGTTGTAGTGGTCGCTCACCGTGTGCAGCGGGGCCGGGTCGTTCGCCTGCAGCAGGCCGACGTGCTCCTTGAGGTCCTGTCCGGCGCAGAACGCCTTGCCGGTGCCGGTGAGCACCACCGCGCGGACGTCCGGGTCCTCGGCGGCCGCGCGCAGCTCGGCGATCAGGCGCTCCTTGAGCTCGACGGTCAGCGAGTTGTACGCCTCCGGCCGGTTCAGCCGCAGGGTGCGCACGCCGTCGGCGTCGGCGGTCAACAGGACGTCGGATGTGGTCACGAATTGCTCCTCTGAAGCGGCGGCTCGGGTTCTCGGGACTGAGTCTCGCACCCTCGGCGGGCGGCATACCAGCACCGATGCGGCGGCAAATGATCGGTCCGCGTTCGCGCCCGGGCGCTGATGAGGGACAATGGGGGACGAGACCCGGCTGGCATGGGAGTGCGCGACCCGGGCGCGCCGGTTGAGACGGAGGGAGCACGCTATGGCGGCCATGAAGCCCCGGACCGGAGATGGTCCCCTCGAAGTGACCAAGGAGGGGCGGGGCCTCGTCATGCGGGTGCCACTGGAGGGTGGCGGCCGGCTGGTCGTCGAGCTCTCCGCGGAGGAAGCGAAGGACCTCGGAGCCGCATTGCAGGAGGTCACTGGCTGACCTGCGCTCTCCCCGCTCTGTCCACTGTGCACCCCGGTCTCCTGATGGAGGCCGGGGTCGGTTCGTCTGCGCCCTAAGGTTGCTCGCTGTGCGTAACTCGCTACCACCCGTTCCCACGAAGCTGCCCGAAATCGAGGTCGTCGCCGCGACGCGCCGCGGAATCCCGCGAGCAGTGCTGGTCGCGCCGGCCGAGGCGGAGGAAGGCGCGGCGTACGGGACGAGCGGACGTACCGCCGAAGTACGCGAAGTGCCCGAAGACGGCGACGCTCCGCGCTGGGCCGCCGGTATCGGCGAAGGCGCGCCGAAGGACTTTCGACAGACCGGTGCCGCGTTGGCGCGCGCGTTCCGCGAAGCGGCCGGGAACCGTCCGATCCGGACAGTCCAGGTCGTACTGCCCGAAGACGCGACTGCCGAGCACGCGGCCGAGTTAGCGATTGGACTGTCGCTGGGCGGGTATCGGTTTGTGGTCACCGCCACAGAGCCGAAGCCGCCTGTACCCGCTGTACGCCTCGTTGTCGCGCACGAGCGCGCTGTGCCCGCGTACGCAAACGCTGTCGCCCGCGTACGCGTTCTTGCGGCGGCTGCTGCCTTTACGCGCGACCTCGCGAACACGCCGTCGAACATCAAGAACCCGGCGTGGCTGGCGAACACCGCGGCGAAGGTGCTGGGCGGCACGGTCGACGTGACGGTGCGGGACGAGAAGTGGCTCGCTGACAAGGGGTTCGGCGGAGTCCTGGCGGTCGGCGGCGGGTCGGCTTCGCCGCCGCGTCTGATCGAAATGACGCACCGTCCGCGCGGCGCGACGAAGCACCTGCTGTTCGTGGGCAAGGGGATCACCTTCGACACCGGCGGTCTTTCGCTGAAGCCCGCCGACGGCATGCACCTGATGCGCACCGACATGGCGGGCGGCGCGGCCGTGATCGCCGCGATGCGCGCGATCGGGGAACTGAAGCTGCCGGTGCGCGTCACCGCGCTGGTGCCCGCGGCGGAAAACCACGTCTCCGGCGGCTCGTACCGGCCAGGCGACATCGTGCGCCACTACGGCGGCCGGACCACCGAGATCGGCAACACCGACGCCGAAGGCCGGATGGTGATGGCCGACGCGCTCGCCTACGGAATCGCCCAGTTCAAGCCGGACCTGATCGTCGACGCGGCCACGCTGACCGGCGCGATGAAGGTGTCGCTTGGCCTGCGCACCGGCGGTGTCTTCGCGACGGAGGACGACCTCGCCGCCCGCGTGATCGAGGCGGGCGCTCGCGCCGGAGAGGCGTGGTGGCGGATGCCGCTGGTCGAGGACTACGCGACCGGCATCGAGGGCGAACTCGGCGACGTCCGGCAGGCCCCCGGCGGCCCGGGCGGGATCATGGCGGCGCTGTTCCTGCGCGAGTTCACTGCGGGGCTGCCGTGGGCGCATCTGGACATCGCGGGCCCGGCGCGCGCGGACAAGACGTACGACGACGTGGTGCCCGGCGCGTCCGGGTTCGCGGCTCGGACGTTGGTGGAGTTCGCGGCGTCTTACGAGGGCTAGTTCTTCGCCGCGAGTTCTTCTTCGCGGCGGGTCAGCACGATGGGGTCGCCGTCGGTGATCGCCACCGTGTGCTCCGAGTGCGCGGTGCGGGAGCCGTCGGCGGAACGGATGGTCCAGCCGTCCGGGTCGTAGACGATCTTGTCGGTCGTGCGCGCGAGCCACGGCTCCAGCGCGAGGGTCAGGCCGGGCCGGAGTTTCATGCCGCGGCCTGCCTTGCCGCGGTTGGACACGTGCGGTTCGCCGTGCATGGTGCGGCCGATGCCGTGCCCGCCGAATTCGGTGTTGACCGGGTAGCCGTAGCCGGTCGCGACCGCCTCGATCGCGGCCGAGATGTCGCCGAGCCGGTTGCCCGCCCGCGCCGCCTCGATGGCGGCTTCCAGCGCCTCTTCGGTGGCCCGGATGATCCGCTGGTCCTCCTCAGCGGGCGTGCCGACGATGACCGTGCGCGCGGAATCTGCTGCCCAGCCGTCGATGGTGACCGCGATGTCCGCGGTGAGCACGTCGCCGTCGCGCAGGGTGTAGTCGTGCGGCAGGCCGTGCAGGACGGCGTCGTTGACCGACAGACAGATGACGTTGCGGAACGGGCCCTCGCCGAACGACGGCGCGTAATCCCAGTAGCACGAGACGGCCCCGCGCCGCTTGATCATGCCGCGCACGTGGTGCTCCAGGTCCATCAGGTTGACGCCGACGTCGGCGAGCTTGCCGACCTCGGTCAGCACCTCGGCGATGAACCGCCCGGTCACGTGCATGCGGTCGATCTCCGCAGGCGTCTTCAGCTCGATCACGACTACCTCGCGTCCTCAAGTTCCGGTATTTCTATACCGGAAACGGTAGCACGGTACCGGGATACAAATACCACTCCGGTCGCTAGTCCGTCCTGCCGAGCACGTGGTCCCGGAACGCTTGGACCGCGGGCGAAAGCGGTTCCCCGGCACGCCAGGCGAGCCCGATCGTCCGGTGGACCGGCGGGTGCAGCGGCACCTCCGCGACCCCAGCAGGGGAGCCGGGTTCGAAGCGCGGCAGGAGCGCGACGCCAAGGCCGGCCCCGACGAGTCCGCGGACGGTGTCGGATTCCTGTCCCTCGAAGGCGACCTTCGGGGTGAAACCGGCGGCGGCGCAGAGGTCGTCGGTGATCCGGCGCAGGCCGTAGCCGGGTTCGAGGAGGACGAACGGCTCGTCGGCCAGCTCCGCGACGCGCACGCCGCGCCGTCCGGCCAGCCGGTGCCCGGCCGGGACCGACAGGTGGATCGGCTGCCGGTCGAGGACGACGGTCTCCAGCCGTTCGTCCTCGACGACCGGGGCGAGCAGGGCGAGATCGAGGTCCCCGGACACGAGCCGGTCGACCATGTCCTGCAATGAACCCTGCACGAGGGAAAACCGCGCGGTCGGGGCTTGTTCGCGATAAGTGCGCAGCAGTTCCGGCACTAGAGACCGGCCGAGCAGGTGCAGAAATCCGAGCACGACGCGGCCGCTCGCCGGTTCGATTTCCTCGCGCGCGAGGCGGACTCCCGCGTCGACCGCGGGCAGTGCGCGCTCCGCCGCGTCGGCCAGAAGTTCGGCGGCGCGGGTGAGCCGGACACCCCGGCCGTCGGGCACGGTCAGCGGCGCGCCGAGGGCCTGTCCGAGCGCGGCCAGCCGCCTGCTGACTGTGGGTTGCGGCACGCCGAGGATCTCGGCCGTGCGAGTGACGTTTCCGGTGCTTCGCAGCGTGGCCAGCAAACACAGGTGCGGGACGAGCTGCGCGGTAAGGCTCTCATTCGGCACAGTATGAATCTTGGCAGATGAACGTATTAGACGTATTGATTAGCCAAGCTTACTTTCAAGGTCATGCTCTCCTCCGCCCGTCGGGCCAAGGTCGCGGTCGCCGCCGCGGGCTTCACGTCGTTCGCCCTGCTCTACGCCCCGCAGGCGGTCCTGCCACAGCTCGCCGGGCAGTACCGCCTCGATCCCGGCGGCGCGGCGCTCGCGGTCAGCGTGGCGACCGGTGCGCTGGCGATCTCCGTGCTGCCCATCGCCGCGCTGTCGGAGGCGATCGGACGGCGGCCGGTGATCATCGCGTCCGTCGTGCTCTCCTCGGTGCTCGGGCTTCTGCTGCCGCTGATGCCGAACTACTCGCTGCTGCTGGTGCTGCGCGCGGTGCAAGGCGTCGCGATCGCCGGATTCCCTGGCGTGGCCACGGCTTATCTCGTGGAACGGCTCGGGAAGACCGGCGTCGCGGCCGCGGTCGGCGCGATGATCGCGGGCAACACCGTCGGCGGCATGACCGGACGGCTGGCCACCGGGTTCACCGCCGGCCCGTTCGGCTGGCGCGGCGCGCTGTACGTGGTGGCCGGGATTTCGCTGGTCTGCGCGGTCGTGACGGTGGTGACGCTGCCGCCTTCGCCGGCCCGGACAGGGGAGCGGCAGGGCCTTCGCGACATCGGCATTGGCCTGCTTTCCGCGGTGCGCCGGCCGGTGTTGCTCGCGCAGTACGCCGTCGCGCTGCTGGCCATGGGCGCGTTCGTCGCGCTGTACAACGCGGCGGGGTTCCGGCTGACCGGCGAGCCGCTGAACCTGTCGCCAGCGATCGCGTCGCTGGTGTTCGTGTCGTACGCGCTGGGCTCGGTTTCCTCAGCCACAGCCAACCGGTTGTCCGCGCGGATCGGCCGTCGACAGGCGCTGGTCGGCGTGCTGGTGCTGACCGCCGTTGGCGCGTTGCTGACGATTCCGGACTCGCTGCCGCTGATCGTCGTCGGCTTCCTTGTGCTGACGACGGCGTTCTTCGCGGCGCATTCGATCGCGAACAGCTGGGCCGCGGCCGACGCCCCGGAGAACGCGCGCGGCCAGGTCGGCGGGCTGTACATGCTCATGTACTACCTGGGCAGCAGTGTCGGCGGCGGGGTCGGCAGCGTGGTCTACGGGCGGGCCGGGTGGAGCTGGCTGATCGTGGCCGTCGTGGTGTGGCTGGGGCTGGCCGTGACGGTGGTGGCGGTGGGGACGCGGGCGCGGCGGGAGGCGCGGGTGCTGGTGGGGTCGTGAGTGCTAATCGCGGTTCTAACCGTGATTGCCACTCACGAGCAGGCCGTGGCCACCAGCAGTCCTCCGCCGACCGGCAGCAGCGCCGGGATCAGCCGCTCGTCCTCCCGCACGGCCCGCGCGACCTCGCGCAACGCCATCGTCTCCGGGTCGCGCCGGGCCGGGTCGGTGAGCCTGCCGCCCGCCAGGACCTGGTGGAACACGATCACCCCGCCGCGGCGCAGCAGCGCGACGCCCTGCTCGTAGTAGCCCGGGTACTCGATCCGCGCGGCGTCGACGAACACCAGGTCGTAGCCGCCCGGCGTGAGCCGCGGCAGGACGTCCAGCGCGCGGCCGACGATGAGCCGCATCCGGCCCGGCGGATAGCCCGCTTCGAGGAAGGTCTTGCGCGCCGCCCGCTGGTACTCCGGCTCGACGTCGATCGAGGTCAGCACGCCGTCGGCAGCCATCCCGCGCAGCAGGTACAGCCCGCTCACGCCGGATCCGGTGCCCACCTCCACGACCGCCCGCGCGGCGACCGTCGCGGCGAGAAACCGCAGCGTCGTGCCTGCTCCGGGGGCCAGCGGAGCGCAACCGAGGTCGACCGCGCGCAGCCGCGCGGCGGCCAGCACGTCGTCGTCGGGCAGGTACCCGTCGACCTGCTCGGCGCCGACCGCCCCGGTCTCGGCCGCCGCCTCTGTCCCCGAACTCACGCGCGAAGGTTAGCGCTGGTTGTCGATAAATCAGCGAAGGCTCCCTGGTAAGCGCGCTCCGGCCCGGGGCAAAGCCCGCGAAAACCCTGGAAAGGCCCTCGCCGGCCAACTTCTCAGGCTGCTCTCAGATCGGTCTCATGAGTTCCATAAGGAAGGCCGACAGACTGAGTCTCAACCACACGGGAACACCGTGTGCCCGGCCCGCGTTGGCAGAGGTGAAGAGGAGTTGACCCAGATGGAGGTGCCTGCTCCCCTGATGCAGAACGCCGAACTGCCGGAAGCCGCTCCGGTGACCGTGGACGCAGCCGAGGCGGCTTGGACGCCGCCCTCGTGGGACGAGGTCGTGCGCGAACACGCCGACCGCGTGTACCGGCTCGCCTACCGCCTCACCGGCAACACGCACGACGCCGAGGACCTGACCCAGGAGACGTTCATCCGCGTCTTCCGGTCGCTCGCGTCCTACAAGCCCGGCACCTTCGAGGGCTGGCTGCACCGGATCACCACGAACCTGTTCCTCGACATGGCGCGCCGCCGCTCGCGCGTGCGCATGGAGGGTCTGCCCGAGGACACCGACCGGATCGTCGGCGACGACCCGAGCCCCGAGCAGCACTACAGCGACACCCACCTCGACCCCGACTTGCAGGAGGCGCTCGACGAGCTGCCCCCGGAGTTCCGGGCCGCGGTCGTGCTGTGCGACGTGGAAGGACTGTCGTACGAGGAGATCGGCGCGACGCTGGGCGTCAAGCTCGGCACCGTGCGCAGCCGCATCCACCGCGGCCGCTCGGCGCTGCGCGCGTCGCTTGAGCGCCGTCGCGCGACCCGGGAGGAATCTGCGAAGGTGGCTGTATGACCGGCTGGCGTTTCGCCGAATCCCACCTCATGCCCGACGCGGTAGTCGCACTGGTCGACGGCGAGCTGACGCCGGTCGCGCACGACCGGGCTCTCGCGCACCTCGCGCGCTGCCCGGACTGCGCGGCGGAAGTGACCTCGCAGCGGCAGGCGGTCGCGGCGGTGAAGGACGCCGGTGCGCCGTCGATGTCCGCGGGATTCCTGGCCAGTCTGCGGTCCATTCCGGAACATACTGATCTGCCTGGTTCGCCGGACAATCTCGCGGTCACCGCGGACGGTCAGCTGGTGGCGATCCAGCGGCCGGACCGGGTGGCCGGGCTGCGTGACGCGGGCGTGCTCGGGGGTGCCGCGCCGTTGGGAACAACCGCGCCGCTCGGGCAGTCGGCGAACGTGCTCGGCGGCGGAAGGTTCGCTTTCAGCCGGAAGCGGGCGGCGCAAGGGGCCGGAGTCGTGGTGTCGGGGCTCGTGCTGAGCGCGCTCGCGCTCGTCGGGACCGCGGCGGATAGCGGGGAAGGGTCCGGCGGGACTGGTCCGGTGCGGGTGCCTAATGCGAATTTGCTGCCGGCGCATATGACTGTGCCCAAGACTGCGGAGGACGGGGCTTCGGCTGGGGAGCCTGAGTCCGAGGTGCCCGACGTGGTGCGGGCTGGGGCTGCTGTCGCGGCTCGGTAGGTCTCGGGCGGCTCGTTGCCTGGCGGCGACATTGCGCCCGGTCGTGCGGTGGGGCACCCGAAGCTGATTGTCATGACGGACGGCGGGTGCTTGTCAAGGCGGGAAAGATGCCTTGACAAGCACCCGCCGTCCGCATTTGGGCTTCGTATCGGGGTGCGGGGGCGGTGTGGGTGCACCGACAGTCGGTGCATCGGCTGCGGGTTGGTTGGTAGTGAGGGCTTGCGCCCCAATGTGGCATTGGGTGCGTTGGATGCACCCAATGTGGCGTTCGGTGCGCGGGACGCACCCAATGCCACATTGGGGCGGCATCCGGGTGGCGGGAGGGGCGGGGAGCGGGAGTGCAGGCAACAGGCATTTCACTGCGGTCTGGGCACACTTCTTCCTAGGCTTGGGTATCGTCGACTCCCAGCCGAACTGAACCGCATCCCGGGGAATGATGACCGACCAGCCGAACGCTAATTCTGATCAGTCCGGTGCCGTCGGAACGGACCGGTTGGGGCCTCGGCCGCTTGAGCGGCCCGCGGTCGACCAGCAGCAGGCTGCTGTCTTCGGGCGTCCGCACGGGGTCGAGGGGGCGTTCGACAAGCTTTACACCCCGGCGCCCAACGGGAACGGGCAGAAGCTCAATCTCGCGCCGCCTACGCCGGAGTCGCTGGCGGAGGCGTTCAGCCGCCCCGCGGGGGCTGAGGGCGTGCGGTTGCAGCGGCCGCTCGAGGCTTCCGGGGAGAGCGGCAGTTCCGAGGATCCGTTGTGGACGGACACCAGCGATCCGTGGCGTGATCCGGCGGCTGGGGCGGTGCTGGCCGGGCCCGCGGTCGTTCCGGAGGAGGACGAGGCCGAGAAGCCGAAGCTGCCCAGCGGTGCGCAGTTGAGCTTGCCTGAGGTGTTGTTCGGGCGGCGGGTGCAGCCGAAGGCGTTGGCTCTGCTCGGGGTTGTCGCGTTGGTGATCGGCGCGGTGGGCGGGCTGGTCGGCTGGTGGGTCGCGGACACGGGGTCCGCGTTGACCGGCAGTGCCACGATTTCCGAGGCGGAGGCGGCCAAGGAGCGGCCGCCGGGGTCGCTGGCGGACATCGCGCGGCGGGTGGCGCCCGCGGTGGTTTCGCTGGAAGTCGTCAAGCCCGGTGCGGACAGCGGCGAGCAGGGTTCCGGCGTGGTCATCGATCCGCAGGGGTACGTGCTGACCAACGAGCACGTGGTCGCGACCGCGGTCGGCGACGCGGCCACCAAAATCACCGCGGTGTTCAACGACGGGACGCGCACCGAGGCCAAGATCGTCGGCGCGGATCAGAAGACCGACCTCGCCGTGGTGAAGGTCAACGTGACCAATCCGGTCGTGATGCAGGTCGGGAAGTCGTCCAATCTGCAGGTCGGGGACGCGGTGATCGCGGTCGGTTCGCCGCTCGCGCTGCAGAACTCGATCACCGCGGGCATCGTCAGCGCGCTCGATCGGCCGGTCACCGCGGGCGGCGACAACGGGGCGGCTCCGGTCACCTATTCGGCCATCCAGACCGACGCGGCGATCAACCACGGCAACTCGGGCGGTGCGCTCGTCGACTCGACCGGGGCGCTGGTCGGGATCAACTCCGCGATCCGCTCGTCGAGCTCCGACGGCGGCAGCATCGGCATCGGGTTCGCCATTCCCAGCGACTACGCCATCAAGATCGCCAAGGCGCTGATCAAGGACGGCAAGGTCAAGCACGCCGACATCGGGATCAACGCGGCCTCGACGGTCGCCGGCTCGTCCACGATGGGCGCGCAGGTGCGCAACGTCGCTCCGGGCGGACCGGCGGCGGGCGCGGGGATCAAGGAAGGCGACGTGATCACCAAGGTCGGCGACCACGTCGTGCGCGACTCCGCCGAGCTGACCGTCGCGGTGCGCAGCCACGACCCCGGCCAGGTCGTCCCGGTGCAACTGGCCCGCGACGGCGCGCTGCTCGTGGTGGACGTCACGCTCGGGTCGGACTGACACCCGCTCTTGCTAACCCGGCCAAAAGCAGGCCGGCCCCCGCGCGGCAGGCAACCGTCGCTGCGAAGCCATTCGGCCGTGGCTGTGGTCGGGTTGGTAACGATCGGCACAGCAGGTGCAGTGCGACGTTCGGGCCTGCCGGGACGAGAAACGGCCCGGGTAGTCTTGGGCGGGGCAGCACCGAGCGGAGGTTTCACGGGTGTTCGACAGTGTCGGCTGGGGCGAGATCCTCGTGATCATCATCGCGGGGCTTTTCATCCTCGGACCCGAACGGCTGCCGGAAGCGGCGGCCTGGATGGCGAGGAGCGTCCGCAAGGCCCGCGACTTCGCGACCGGCGCGCGCGAGCAACTGCGCGAGGAAATGGGCCCCGAGTTCGACCAGCTGCGCAAACCCCTCGAAGACCTGCGCGGATTGCGCAACCTCGACCCGAAGCGGGTCGTCACGCAGCACCTGTTCGACGGGGATTCGGACCCGCTGGGGCTGAACGGGTTCAAGAACGACCTCAACGGGAACGGGTCGAACGGGTCGAACGGCACCCCGACGATCAAGCCGCAGACCGCGGTGCCGCAGCCGGAGCCGTTGAAGCCGGGGGAGCGTCCGCCGGTGGATCCGGACGCCACCTGACTCCCGCTCACGACCAGCCAAGCCGACGCGCGACGCGCTGATCAGGCTGGGTAGCCTCAGGGCATCAGCTCAACCGACCCTGGAGGTTCCCGATATGTCACGCCGTGCGGCTGCGCTGGCCGGAACGATCGCTGCGGCCGCCTTCGCCGTCGCCGGGTGCAGTGCCGACGACGAGCCCAGCACCAAGGCGCCCGCCACCTACACTTCGGTGCCCGCCCCGGCGATGCCGTCCTCTTCGGCGCCGTCGAACGCTCCGTCGAGCGCTCCCGGGAACGGCAGTGCCACCGGTGAGCAGCCGAACGTCAAGCGCGGCGCGCAAACCGGCGAGGCGGGCGTCGACGTGCTGGTCACCGTCGCCTACCAGGGCGGGAAGGTCACGCCGCCGGCCGGGGTCGTCGACGTCAAGGTCGGCAACAAGGTGAAGATCCTCGTGTCGTCCGACCAGCCGCAGAACATCGACGTCCAGGATCTGCCCGACAAGTCGGGCGACGTGTCCGCGAAGAAGCCCGAGGACATCGACTGGACGGTGACCAAGCCGGGCGACACCAAGGTGACGCTCCGCGAGTCCGGCGCCGTCCTGGTGACGATCCACGCGGCCTGAGCGCACGAAAAGAGGCGTGCACCTGGACCAGGTGCACGCCTCTTTCGCTGAGCGGGGATCAGCGCCCGGCGGGGCTGACGTTCAGCATCATCCCGGCCAAGCCGCGCGCCCGGACCGACAGCTGCTTCGCCGCGTCCTTCAGCACCAGCGCCGCCGGGGCCTCCGGATCGGACAGCACGATCGGCGTGCCTTCGTCGCCCTGTTCGCGCAGGCGCGGGTCCAGCGGGACCTGACCCAGCAGCGGCACCGTGGATCCCACCGACTTCGACAGCGAATCCGCCACCGTCTGGCCGCCGCCCGCGCCGAAGACCTCGATGCGCTCGCCGGCCGGGGTTTCCAGCCACGACATGTTCTCGATCACGCCCGCGACTCGCTGCCGCGTCTGCATCGCGATCGCGCCCGCGCGCTCGGCCACCTCGGCGGCGGCCTGCTGCGGCGTCGTCACGACCAGGATTTCCGCGTTCGGGATCAGCTGCGCCACCGAAATCGCGATGTCGCCGGTGCCCGGCGGCAGGTCCAGCAGCAGGATGTCCAGGTCGCCCCAGAACACGTCGGCGAGGAACTGCTGCAGCGCGCGGTGCAGCATCGGGCCGCGCCACACCACCGGGGTGTTGCCCGGCGTGAACATGCCGATCGAGATCACCTTCACGCCGTGCGCCTGCGGCGGCATGATCATCGTGTCGACCTTGGTCGGCTTCTCGCGCGCGCCAAGCATGCGCGGCACCGAGTGGCCGTAGATGTCCGCGTCCACCACACCGACCGACAGCCCGCGCTCGGCCATCGCCACGGCCAGGTTCACCGTCACCGACGATTTGCCGACGCCGCCCTTGCCGGACGCCACGCAGTACACCCGCGTCATCGAACCCGGCTGCGCGAACGGGATCACCGGCTCCGCCGCGTCGCCGCGCAGCGATTTGCGCAGCTCGGTGCGCTGCTCGTCGCTCATCACGTCCAGCTCGACCCGCACGTCGGCGACGCCGGGGAGCTTCGAGACGGCCTTCTTCGTGTCCGCGGTCAGTGTCGCCTTCAGCGGACAGCCCGCGACCGTCAGGTAAATCCCGACGTCGACCACCCCGTCGTCGCCGACCGCCACGTCCTTGACCATGCCGAGGTCGGTGATCGGTTTTTTGATTTCCGGGTCGTACACGTCCTTCAGCGCGGTGCGGACGTCGTCGACGCTGGGGAGCTGCTGTGTACCAGTCACGCTTCCATCGTACGTACTGCCCAGTTCAGCTTTGCTTGGCCTTGCGCGGCTTGGAGTCCACGTCGAGATCGTCGCGCAGCCGGTCGAGTTCGCTGCGCAGGTAGTCGCGGGTCGCGACCTCGCCGATGGCCAGTCGCAGCGCCGCCAGTTCGCGGGCGAGGTACTCGGTGTCCGCCTTGGTCTGCGCGGCACGCGTGCGGTCCTCTTCCAGCGACACCCGGTCCCGGTCGTCCTGGCGGTTCTGCGCGAGCAGGATCAGCGGCGCGGCGTACGCGGCCTGCGTCGAGAACGCCAGGTTGAGCAGGATGAACGGGTACGGGTCCCAGCGCAGCGACACCGCGACCAGGTTCAGAGTGATCCAGACGACCACGATGAGCGTCTGCCAGAACAGGTACTTCCCGGTGCCGAGGAACCGCGCGACCCGTTCGGTGAACCGGCCGAAGGTGTCCGGGTCGATGTTCAGCCGCAGGCGGGCCTGGCTGCGCGGCTGGTCGAGCCTGCGGCCGGTCCTGAGCTCAGCCACGGTCGGCCTCCTCTAGAACAGCGCCGTCGGCGCCGTCAGTGACGTCGTGCAGTCCGGTTTCGCGCCAGTCGTCGGGCAGCAGATGGTCGAGCACGTCGTCGACGGTGACGGCGCCGAGCAGATGGTCCTCGGCGTCGACGACTGGGCCGCAGGCCAGGTTGTACGCCGCGAAATACCGGGTGACCTCGGACAGCGTCGCTTCCGGGCGCAACGCGGTGAGGTCGGTGTCCACCGCGCTGGCCACCAGTTCGGCGGGCGGTTCGCGCAGCAGCCGCTGGAAGTGCACGACGCCGACGAACCGGCCGGTCGGCGTTTCGGTCGGCGGGCGGCACACGAACACCATGCTGGCGAGCGCGGCGGGGAGTTCGGCGTTGCGGATGTGCGCCAGCGCCTCGGCGATCGTCGCGTCCGGCGTCAGCACCACCGGTTCCGGCGTCATCAGGCCGCCCGCGGTGTCCGACGAATACGCCAGCAGCCGTTTGACCGGCGCGGATTCCTCCGGCTCCATCAGTTCCAGCAGCCTGCTCTGCTCGGCGGGGGCGAGTTCGGCGAGCAGGTCCGCGGCGTCGTCCGGGTTCATCGCCTCGAGGATGTCCGCGGCGCGTTCCTCGGCGAGATAGGACAGCAGTTCCTTCTGGTCGTCCTCGGGAAGCTCCTCGATGACGTCCGCGAGCCGTTCGTCGTCCATCGCGTCGGCGACCTCGTGCCTGCGCTTCATCGGCAGGTCGCGCAGGGTCGCGGCGACGTCGACCGCGCGCATCGTGTCGAACAGCATCAGCAGCTGGCCCGCGCCTTGCGGCTGTCCCGCGAGGTCGGTGAGCCCGAGCCCGGCGACCTCGTTCCACGGCAGCACCTGCATCGCGGTGCGCCGCCTGCCCAGCGCCAGCCGGGCCGAGCGCTCACGGACGGCGAGTTTCGCCAGCACCCAGTCCCGCGTGCGGGTCGGCTCCATCCCCGCGTCGACCACGGTCACCCGGGTGTCCGCGCCGGTGAGCGTCGCGTGCGCGTCGAGGAGCTGGCCGCACACCAGCACCTCGTTGGGCCGCTGGTGGAAATGCCGCATGTTGACCGAACCCGTGGCCAGCGTCACGGCGTTCGGTTCGATCGAGGTGACCCGCAGCATCGGCACGAACACCCGCCGCCGGGTCGCCAGCTCCACGACCATGCCGAGGATCCGCGGCGGCTGCTGGTCCAGCCGCAGCCCGGCGACCACGTCGCGGACCTTGCCGATCGACTCCCCGTCGGGCCCGAACACCGGCAGACCCGCGAGCTGTGCTGCGTAAACCCGGTTTGTGCCTGCCATGGCGCCGACACTATCGGCTGGCGCCCGAGCGCGCTCGGGCCGCGACTCGGCGAATTCTCAGCCGGCCATGGCCCATCGGGTGAGCACGGGCAGCGCGTCGGCGGACGGGCCGTCGTCGTCCTCGGGCAATCCGCCGAAGTCGGCCAGATCCTGGGCGTGCCATAGCCGGTTCTGCACCGCCCGGACGAGCGTCCACGCCTTGGCGCGGTCGCGGTCCAGACCGCTCGCGGCGAGCTTCGAGTCCAGTGTGGATTCACTGAACCGGTTCCACAGCAACGAAAGCGCGCCGTATTCAAGGTCGCCCGCGAGCGGCTTCGGGTCGATCACCAGCCACGGTTCGCGGGTGCCCGACAGCACGTTCTCGTAGTGCAGGTCCTCGTTCACCAGCGCGTTTCCGGCCTCCGGACCGAGATCGCGGCACACTTCCAGCGCCGCGTCCAGCTCCCGGCGGGGGAGCGGTTCGCCCAGCTCCCGCCACGATTTCGGCAGCTCTTCGAGCAGTTCCTCCGCGATGCCGGGAAGCGTGCGGGTGAGCTCCGCCGGCGCGGGCACGGCGAGCCGGCGGGCGAGTTCGCTCATGATCTCGACGGCGGGCAGCAGCGGTTCTCCGTCGAGTGTTCGGCTGTCGTCGAGGCGCTCCAGCAGCATCGCGCCGTCCTCGGGCACGGATTCGTGCAGCAGCACCGAACCTCGACCGGCCCATGTGGACAGTGCGAGCGGTTCGTCGCGCGATTCCTCCTCCACCCAGCCGAGTTTCAGCACGACGCGGGAACCGTCCGCGCGCCGGGCGGGCTGGACGACGCCGACGTAGCCGTGCCGGGCGGTGTCCTCGAACTCCAGCTCCCACTTCCGGGCGTACCGCTGCGCGAGAGCGGGCAGCGACGCGAGCCACGGGACGGCTTCCGGGCCCAGCACCTTCGGGGCGCGTTCGGCGAAGAAAGGCGGGATTACCAAAACGGTCACAACCCCCATCGTGGTCGGCCGCGCAAGCCGTTTCCGGCGTTGTTCCGCGCGCGTACAGTGAACGGATAAGGGTTTGGCGAACCCGGGAGCTGCCATGATCGTCGAGATTGTCAGCGCAGTGGCCGTCGTGGGCGGGGTCTGGCTCGCCTCCGCGGTGCGCGTGGTCAAACAGTACGAACGCGGGCTGGTGTTCCGTTTCGGCCGGGTGCGCTCGCAGGTCCGCGACCCCGGGCTCGCGCTGCTGCTGCCGATAGCCGACCGCATGCAGAAGGTGAACATGCAGGTCGTGACGCTGCCGGTGCCCGCACAGGACGGGATCACCCGCGACAACGTCACTGTCCGGGTCGACGCGGTCGTGTACTTCAAGGTGGTCGACCCGGTGCTGGCCGCGGTCCACGTGCAGGACTACCGGTCGGCGATCGGCCAGGTCGCGCAGACGTCGCTGCGGTCCATCATCGGCAAGAGCGACCTGGACGACCTGCTGTCGAACCGCGAACGGCTCAACGAGGGCCTTGAGCTGATGATCGACAGCCCGGCGCTGGACTGGGGCATCCACATCGACCGCGTGGAGATCAAAGACGTCGCGCTGCCGGAGTCGATGAAACGCTCGATGTCGCGGCAAGCGGAGGCCGAACGCGAACGCCGCGCACGCGTGATCTCGGCGGACGGCGAACTGCAGGCGTCGCACAAGCTCGCCCAGGCCGCCGCGACGATGGCGGACACCCCGGCGGCACTGCAACTGCGGCTGCTGGAGACGGTGGTGCAGGTGTCGGCGGAGAAGAACTCGACGCTGGTGCTGCCGTTCCCGGTGGAGTTGCTGCGGTTCCTGGACGCGCGGACCGACCCCGCGGCGCCGGCCGCGAAACCGCCGGAGCCGCGGGCGGCCGCGGAGTCGTCGCCGGAAAAGACCAGCAACGGACAGGTCGCCCCGCGCGAGGGCGAGGCGAGCGACGTGCCGGATCAGCGGTCGAGGTAGCCGTTCAGGCCGAGGACCAGCAGTGTCACGAAGAAACTGCCCCACAGTGCGGCTGTGACGTAGCCGAGCACGACGGCCGACAGCGCCATGGAGCGCCCGCCCGCCTCGTTGCGGTTGGCCTTGGCCAGCGCGACGTGCCCCATCACGACGCCGGGGATCGCGAGAACGCAGGTCACCAGGCCGAGCACGGAGCACACCAGCGCGCCGGTCGCGAGCCCGCTGTCGCTGGTGTTCGGGTACGGCTGGTAGGCCGCGCCGTACGGCGGCGGAGCCGGGAAGCTCTGGTACGCGGGCGGCGGCGCGAACGGATCCGGTTGCGCCGCAACGGGATACGGCGGCGCGGGCGGTTGCGCGGCGGGGGTCGGCGGTTCGCCGGGCAGCACGGCGACCGGGCCGGGGTCGGGCGCGGTCCAGCCCGGCGGCGGAACCGGCGAGTCAGTCTCCGCAGCGGACGAGACGGCGTCCGCGGGAGCCTCGTACGGCGTGGGGTCGGAGGTGGCCGGCGGCTCGTACGGAGCGGGGTCCGCGGTCGGCGGCGGTTCGTACGGCGCCGGATCGCGGTCGGACGGAGTGGTCATCGGGGCTCCCTCGAGGTGCCGGGTTCACCCGAAGACGCTACCGGGTTCCGGGGCGGCATCAGCCGAAAACTCCCGACCGGACCAGCGCGGGCACGATCAGCGCGAGCAGGATGCCCTGGAAGATCAGCGCCGCGTACCCGACCACGAACCCGGCGAGCGCCAGCGCACCGCCGGTGCCGCGGCCGCGGCGGGCCCGGTGGAACGCGATGTGCCCCGTCACGATCCCCGCGACGGCCATCGGCGCGCACAGCATGAACCCGCTGATCGAGCAGACCAGCGACCCGATCGCGAGCCCCGCTCCTGGCGGCGGACCCTGCGGCGGATAGGGCTGGTGCTCGTACGACGGGTGCACGTAGCCGTCGCGGTCAGCGGGCTCCTCGCTGCCCTCGCTCATCGGGATCCTTCTCGCGGTTTCGGGTGGATCAGCAGCCTAACGGGGGAAACCGCGCCCTGGCGTGAGCACCCTCATAGCAGCCTGGGCCGGGAGCAGTCATACTCCCCGGTAACCCAGTGCCGGGAGCCCCGGTGCCGCCGCCGAAGGGAGCCCACCGATGGCCCGTCTCGCCAGGACCGCCGGTCTGACCGATGTGCAGCAGGAGATTCTGTCCACGGTGCGGTCGTTCGTGGACAAGGAGATCATCCCGCACGCGCAGGCGCTGGAGCACGCCGACGAGTACCCGGCCGAGATCGTCGAGGGCATGAAGGAGATGGGCCTGTTCGGGCTCACCATCCCGGAGGAGTACGGCGGCCTGGGCGAATCGCTGCTGACCTACGCGTTGGTGGTGGAGGAGATCGCGCGGGGCTGGATGAGCGTGTCCGGTGTGATCAACACGCACTTCATTGTCGCGCACATGATCACCCGTCACGGGACGCCTGAGCAGAAGCAGCACTTCCTGCCTCGGATGGCGACCGGCGAGGTGCGCGGCAGCTTCTCGATGTCCGAGCCGGACCTTGGCTCCGACGTGGCGGCGATCAAGACCCGCGCCCGCCGTGACGGCGACGACTACGTGATCGACGGCGCGAAGATGTGGCTGACCAACGGCGGTTCCTCCAACTTGATCGCGCTGCTGGTGAAGACGGACGAGGGCGCGGAGAAGGCACACCAGAACCTGACGACGTTCCTGGTGGAGAAGCCGTCGGGGTTCGGCGAGGTTCTTCCCGGGCTGACGATTCCGGGCAAGATCGACAAAATGGGTTACAAGGGCGTGGACACCACGGAAGCGGTGTTCGACGGCTTCAAGATCGGTGCGGACAAGGTGCTGGGGGAGGCTCCGGGCAAGGGCTTCTCGTACATGATGGACGGCGTCGAGGTCGGCCGCGTCAATGTCGCGGCGCGGGCGTGCGGGATCGCGATCCGGTCGTTCGAGCTGGCGATCGCGTATGCGCAGCAGCGTTCGACATTCGGCAAGCCGATCGCGCAGCACCAGGCGATCGCGTTCAAGCTCGCGGAGATGGCGACGAAGGTCGAGGCCGCGCACCTGATGATGGTCAACGCCGCCCGGTTGAAGGATTCCGGTGCGCGCAACGACGTCGAGGCCGGGATGGCGAAGCTGATCGCCAGCGAGTACTGCGCCGAGGTGACCCAGGAGGCGTTCCGGATCCACGGCGGTTACGGCTACTCGAAGGAATACGAGATCGAGCGCCTGATGCGGGAGGCCCCGTTCCTGCTGATCGGCGAGGGCACCAGCGAAATCCAGAAAACCATCATCAGCCGCGGCCTTCTGCGGGATTACAAAGCCTGACCCGCGCTTCGCCGGAGTTCGCGCGCTCCGCCGGTTCTTGACAAGATGGAACCCCTCGGACCGGACGAGCGCAGGTGATGATGGTGAGCAGTCCCTTTGGTGGCGGTCAAGGCCCGGCCGGGCTGCCGCGGCTCCCGACGCCGCCCACCGGCTGGCCGATCGGGTCGTACTCGACCTACGGCGAGGCGCAGCAGGCGGTCGATTTCCTGGCCGAAAGCGAGTTCGCGGTCACCGACGTGACGATCGTCGGCGTCGACCTGATGCTGGTCGAACGGGTCATCGGACGGCTGTCGTGGGGCCGCGTGCTCGCTGCGGGCGCGATGTCGGGCGCGTGGTTCGGCCTGTTCGCCGGGCTGCTGCTGGGGATGTTCGTCAACCAGGGCGGATTCACGCTGCAGCTGCTGACCGGACTGGTGCTGGGCGTGCTGTCCGGGCTGGCGTTTTCCGCGATCGGCTACCGCACCTCGCGCGGCCGCCGAGATTTCTCGTCGGCGAGCCAGCTCGTCGCCGGCCGGTACGACGTGCTGTGCCAGCCGCGCAGCGCGGAGCAGGGACGCGAGCTGCTCGCGAAGCTGGCACTGCGCCCGCCGCCCGCCACAGCCTGAACCCACCTCCTCGTGAGTGTTTATGCCGGTTCCAACCGGGATTGCCGCGCGCGACGCGCCTGCCACCGCATAAGTACCCACGGGACTTTTTCACCCGTCCTTCCGATGGTTCGCGCGCACCTGGCTGAATCGTTACCGACCCTGCTTGCGGCGGGTGATCGCCGGGCATAGGTTGACCGACACCGGTTGGCCGGTCGTGTCCTCCAGCGCGGCCTGCCGGCAACTGGCACGTCGGGGTGCTGGCTCGGGTCCGCCTCGTCGCGGCGTGCTGTCTGGGGGCGGTGCCGGACGGTGCCGTGTGCACACGCGAGGAGGCTTGAATGGGGAAGAAACGGCCCAGCGGCAAGAAACGAGGACCTACCCGCGCGGCGGCGCTGCTCGCCGCGGGCCTGGTGAGCAGCGGTCTGGTGGCGGGCTGCGGAACGGCTTCCGGGACGACGATCAACGTCTACTACTCCCCGGAGGACCATTTCCAGACCGTCGTCGACAACTGCAACAAGACCGCCGCCGGGCGGTACCGGATCGTCTACAACAAGCTGCAGCGCGGTTCGGACGACCAGCGGATCCAGATGGCGCGCAGGCTCGCCGCGGGCGACACGTCGATGGACGTGCTCGGGCTCGACGTCACCTGGGTTTCGGAGTTCGCCGAGGCCCGCTGGATCGACGAGTGGACCGGGCAGAACAAGACAGCCGCGTCCGAGGGCGTGCTCAAAGGCCCGCTGGAAACCGCGACGTATCAAGGAAAGCTCTACGCCGCGCCGAAGAACACCAACGTGCAGCTGCTCTGGTACGACGACCGCATCACCCCGACCCCGCCGAAGACGTGGGACGAGATGATGCAGATGTCGCAGAAGCTCAAGGGCGAGAAAAAACCGTATTCGATCGTGTTCACCGGCGCGCAGTACGAGGGCCTGGTCGTCATCTACAACACGCTGGTCGAATCGCTCGGCGGGCACATCCTGTCCGACGATGGGAAATCCGTCGTGATGGACGAGGGCGCGGTGCAGGCGCTGGAGCTGCTGAAGAAGGTCACGTCGTCGGGGATCACCGACCCTTCGCTGACGAACCAGAAAGAGGACGACGTCCGGCGGACGTTCCAGGGCGGCGGCGCCGCGTTCGAGCTGAACTGGCCGTTCGTGTACGCCTCCTACGCCGAGGAAAAGCCGCAGGACCTGTCGCACTTCAAGTGGGCGGTGTACCCGCAGGCGAAGGCGGGCATTCCGTCGAAGAGCACGATCGGCGGGTTCGACCTGGCGGTGAGCGCCTACTCGCAGCACAAGCCGGAGGCGTATGAAGCGGCGTTGTGCTTGCGCAGCAAGGAAAACCAGAAGGTGTCCGCGATCAACGACGGGGTGCCGCCGACGATCGAGTCGGTGTACCACGACGACACGCCGCTGGATCCGGCGAAGCCCGCGTCGGCGGACAACCCGAACATGGCCGAGAAGTACCCGATGCGCGACGCCATTCTGTCGGCGCTGAAAACCGCCGCGGTACGGCCGCTCACTCCGGTGTACCAGAACCTGTCCACGGTGATGTCGAAAATCATCTCCCCGCCGTCGGCGATCGATCCGCGGACGACCGCGCAGAAAATGCGGGAACAGCTCGATGACGCGCTCCAGTCGAAGGGAGTGATCCCGTGACCGTCCAGGATCCCGCCGCCGCCACGAAGGAAGCGGCGCACCGCAAGGGAAAGCCCGCGCTTTCCGAGGGCAAGAAGGCGGAACGGCGGCTCGGGCTGTGGCTGTGCGCGCCCGCGTTCCTCGTGATGATCGCGGTGACCGGATACCCGATCATCTATTCGGTCTGGCTTTCGCTGCAGCGTTACGACCTGCGGTTCCCGGCGAAACACGAGTTCATCGGCTTCGACAATTACGCCGCGGTGCTCACGAATTCCTACTGGTGGACCGCGTTCGGCACCACGATGTTCCTCACCGTCGTGTCGGTGGCGATCGAGTTCGTGCTCGGCATGGGACTCGCGCTGATCATGCACCGCACGCTCGTCGGCCGCGGGCTGGTGCGCACCGTCGCGCTGATCCCGTACGGCATCGTCACGGTGGTGGCCGCGTTCTCGTGGTATTTCGCGTGGACGCCTAAAACCGGGTACCTGGCGAACGCGCTGGGCGAGGGGGTCGCGCCGCTCACCGACCAGTGGCCGTCGCTGTTCATCATCATTCTCGCCGAGGTGTGGAAGACGACGCCGTTCATGGCGCTGCTGCTGATGGCCGGGCTGGCGCTGGTGCCGGACGACCTGCTGAAGGCCGCGGCGATGGACGGCGCGACCGCGTGGCAGCGGTTCACCAAGGTGATGCTGCCGGTGATGAAACCGGCGATTCTCGTCGCGCTGCTGTTCCGCACGCTCGACGCGTTCCGCATTTTCGACAACATTTACGTGCTGACCGGCGGCGCGCAGGACACCGGATCGGTGTCCATGCAGACCTACGACAACCTGGTCAAGGGGCTCAACCTCGGGATCGGCTCCACGATGGCGGTGCTGATCTTCATCACGGTGGCGATCATCGCGTTCCTCTTCATCAAGGTGTTCGGCACCGCCGCGCCCGGCACGGACGACGGGGGGAAGCGCTGATGGCTATCGGAGGTGCGGCCACCACCGGCCGCAAGGTCGGCTGGGGCCTGCTGGACATCCTGGTGCTGGTGTTCGCGATCGTCCCGGTGCTGTGGGTGCTTTCGCTGTCGTTCAAGACGAAAGCGACGCTCACCGACGGCAATTTCATCCCGGTGGAATGGACGCTCAAGAACTACGCGGACATCTTCCAGACCACCGAGTTCCTGCACGCGCTGGTGAACTCGATCGGCATCGCGGTGATCTCCACGGTCATCGCGGTGGTGCTGGGCACGATGGCCGCGTACGCGATCGCCCGGCTGGATTTCCCCGGGAAACAGCTGCTGGTGGGGCTTTCCCTGCTGATCGCGATGTTCCCGCAGGTCTCGCTCGTCACCCCGCTGTTCAACATCGAACGCGGGCTCGGCCTTTTCGACACCTGGCCGGGGCTGATCCTGCCCTACATCACCTTCGCGCTGCCGCTGTCGATCTACACGCTGTCCGCGTTCTTCCGGGAAATCCCGTGGGAACTGGAAAAGGCGGCGAAAATGGACGGCGCGACTCCTGCCCAGGCGTTCCGGAAGGTGATCGCGCCGCTGGCCGCGCCGGGCGTGTTCACCACGGCGATCCTGGTGTTCATCCTCTGCTGGAACGACTTCCTGTTCGCCATCTCGCTGACGTCCACCGAGTCGTCGCGCACGGTGCCCGCGGCGTTGTCGTTCTTCACCGGGTCCTCGCAGTTCGAGGACCCGACCGGCCAGGTGTGTGCGGCCGCGGTCGTCATCACGGTGCCGATCATCCTGTTCGTGTTGTTCTTCCAGCGTCGCATCGTGGCGGGGCTGACGTCCGGTGCGGTGAAGGGCTGACCCATGGCTGAAATCGTTCTCGACAAGGTTTCCAAGCGCTATCCCGACGGCGCGCTCGCGGTGTCCGAGGTGGACATCACGATCGCCGACGGCGAGTTCATCATCCTGGTCGGCCCGTCCGGCTGCGGGAAGTCGACCACGCTCAACATGGTCGCCGGGCTGGAGGACATCTCCTCGGGCGAACTGCGCATCGACGGCAAGCGGGTCAACGAGAAAGCGCCGAAGGACCGGGACATCGCGATGGTGTTCCAGTCGTATGCGCTGTACCCGCACATGAGCGTGCGGGAGAACATGGCGTTCCCGCTGCGGCTGGCTAAAGTGGACGACAAGATCGTCCGGTCCAAAGTGGAGGAAGCGGCACAGATCCTCGACCTGACCCAGCATCTCGACCGCAAACCGGCCAACCTGTCCGGCGGGCAGCGGCAGCGGGTCGCGATGGGCCGGGCGATCGTCCGCAACCCCAAGGCGTTCCTGATGGACGAACCACTGTCCAATTTGGACGCCAAACTGCGCGGCCAGATGCGGACGTCGGTGTCGAAGATCCAGAAACAGCTCGGCACGACCACGCTGTACGTCACGCACGACCAGACCGAGGCGATGACCCTCGGCGACCGCGTCGTGGTGCTGCGGGCCGGGTACGTGCAGCAGATCGGTTCGCCGCAGTTCCTCTACGACAACCCGGCGAACCTGTTCGTGGCCGGGTTCATCGGCTCGCCGTCGATGAACTTCGTCCCCGCGACGCTCGAAGACGGCCAGCTGCGCAGTTCGCTGGGCACGACCCCGCTGACCGACCGGATCCGCCGGATGGCCGAATCGGCGAACGCCCCGCGCGAGGTGATCATGGGCATCCGCCCGGAGCACTTCGAGGACGCCGCCCTGGTCGAACCGGGCCGCGAGGGCGCGACATTCACCGCGCACGTGGACGTGCTGGAGTCGATGGGCTCGGAGAAGTTCGCGCACTTCACCGTGGACGGCGAGGCCGCGACCTCGGCCGAACTGGCGGAACTGGCCGCGGACAGCGGTTCGGCCGACGTCCCCGGTGCGGAATCGCTGATCGTGGCCCGGCTGTCGGCCGAATCGGCGGCCGCGGAGAACCAGGACCTGCAAATCTGGTTCGACGCGGACAAGGTGAAGCTCTTCGACCCGTCCGACGGCCGAAACCTCACCTACTCCGACTGAACTGCCGGTCCGTGAAGGGCTCCTTGAGGGAATCAGATTCCCTCAAGGAGCCCTTCACGGACGTCAGGGGATCCGCGAAAAGATCGTCGCAGCAGCGGTGCGGGCGGCGGGGCAAGCCGCTTCCCCGCCCGCGCCGCTGGTGTCGACCACGCTCACCGTCGCCTGCTCCGCGCGTCCTGCGGTCGCCGGGGAAGGCTGCACCGTCCGGACCCGGCAGAACGCCCCGTCGGCCGCCACCCGCGCCGTCCGGTTGCCGAGCGTTTCCGACGGCCCGGCCGGAGCCTGCCGCACCACCGCGAACTCCAGGCTCACCTTGTCGAGGATGCAGGAATGCCCGGCGAGCCCGGCGGTCGCGTCGGCGCCCTGCGCCCCGGCAGCGCTGAGAATCGCGCAGGAGTCGACGCGGCCCCAAGAGCGGTCCGGCAACTGCGGATGCCGTACCCGCTTGCCGGTCACCGCGTCGAGCACTCCGCCGACCACATCGTCCGCCGCGGTGCACCGATCCTCCGCATTGCCGCGGTCGTCCTTGTCGGTGATCGAGACGGCCAGCCGAACCCCGTCAGCGAACGTGACGGCCCGCCCGCACGTCCGCTCGGGCACGAACCCGGCCTGCTGCACGGAAACCCCGTCCGGCACCTGGCCCGGGTACGCGTAGGCCTGCACATTGGGATCGCGATCGGCGGCAAGCGGCCCGATGGTGACCGTCCGGGGCCGCCCGGACTGCACGAAGTCCGCCTGGCAAGCGGTGAACGACGAATCCGGCGTATCGGCGGTGGTGTTCTTGAGCCGCTTCGGGTCGAGGAGGCTGCAGTAGTCGAGCGTGGAGAAGTCCCCGAGCGCCGCGATCGCGGTCAAGGGCACCGGCGTGGACTGCGCCTGCGGCGTCGTCGGGGCAGACTCCGCGGAACATCCGGCTGCCGCGACGAGAAGCACCGAACAGCCGACTGCGAGGACTCCGAGTGGGTTACGCACGGGGTGCAGTATCACCGTGAGTGGCGAAAAATCCAGCCCCCGCCGGGAAATCCCACACTTCGCTGTGTCATCACCGCTGGTCGGGCGGCTTCGGTGGGAAGCGGTGAGTCCGAAAGCCGGGCCGCGGTTCGCGCACGAAGGCGAGGGCTGTGGGCGGTCCCGCTCGACCGGCCTGACCACGTGCGGCTGGACAACGTCCCGTGGTTCGCCCGGAACGCGGCCGAAGGCGACGTCTTCCGCGTCGAACGGGACGAGGAGGGGGTGCTCCGGCCGGTCGAACGGGTGGAATGGTCCGGGAACTGCACCATCCGGATGATCGTCTGGGCGGCTGGACCGTTCGGCGGAGACCTTGGCCGGGTGCTCGACCATTTCGCCCCGTTCGGCCTCGAAGGCGAACAGTTCGGCCAGTTCGGCATGGTGGGGTTCACGGTCCCGCCGGGAGCGGACCTCGCCGAGGCGAAGCGTGCGCTCGACGCGGGCCGGGCAGACGGTTCGTGGGCTTACGAGGAGGGCTGCGTCAGCGAGGAATGGCTAGCGGCCGGGCTCTGACCTGCGAGTTCCCGCGGCAACCCCGATTCCGCCCCCGGGTCGCACCCCATCCCCTTAGGGGTGCGGATCGTCCCCCGGAGCGATGTGCCCGGACGCCGGACGTGGTGACATGGAGGTACGAACCCAAACGGGAGGGGAACACGATGACCGCACCTGTCACTCACCGGCTGAGCCGGCCGCGGGAGGGGCGCATGATCGGCGGCGTCTGCGCCGGGCTCGCCCGTCGCTTCGGGACCACGCCGGGCAAGGTCCGCGTGCTCGCGCTGCTGTCGTGCCTGCTTCCGGGGCCGCAGTTCGTCGCGTACCTGATCCTGTGGGCCATCATCCCCAGCGACTGAGCCAAACAGACCACTGTGATCGATCGGCCCTCTCCCGCCACCGCACGGGAGGGGGCCCTTCTCATTTCCGCTCGGCGGAAAATCGCTCCCAGGCCGATTGCCGGGTCACCCCGAGCGCCTCGCCGATGCGCGCCCACGCCACGCCGCGCGTCCGCAGCAGGTCCACCTGTTCCTGGATCCGCGCGTCCGTCTGCGCGCTGACCTTCGCCATCCGCGGGATGCTCTCCAGGATCTCCTCGTCCGATTTCCGCTCCCACAGCGTCACTTCGGGCGTTCCCGGTTCGTGTTCCCCGGCCAGGATCTGTTCGCACAATCCGACGCAGCCGTCGCAGATGTAGACGCCGGAGCCGGCGATCAGCTTGGCCACCTCGTCGGCCGGTTTGAGGCAGAACGAGCAGTACGAAGTCATCAACAACCTCCCTGGTGTCAGGGCTAGCCTGACACGTCAGGAGTCGCCTGACAAGTCACTGCCGCGAGCGCAGCGTCTCGATGACCTCCTCGTCCCAGCGGTGCGTCCGGATCAGCCGGTACCGCTCGCACGCGACCCACAGGTACGCCTCGGCCTCGGTGCGGTCGCCGATCAGATCCGCTTGCTTCAGCATCGCTACGACCGGCGTGAATTCCTCGTCGAACCAGCGTTGCGCGACGGTCGCGCGGTCGGTGAAGCGGCCTTCGTCTTGCATGAGCCGGAAACCCCACGCTTCGACGTGCTCGCCCAGTTGCGCGTAATTCCACGGATCCGTCACCAGCACCGAAGCGCGGGCGTGCCCGGACAAGGGGACTCGTTCCAGGAACAGCCGCCGGTAGTCCTTCACGATCAAGTCGCCGCGATACCGGATGCCGCTCGGATTCAGCTTGGTGCGCACGACCGTCACTGAAGCTTCTATTGTGGACAGTCCCTGCGCCAAGGCGACCGAAACCCGGTGGTGGCCGTCGATGATGAAGTGCAGTTCGCCGATCCGGTACACCTCGATCGGCGGGATCGCCTCACCGCGGCGGGCGGCGAGCGCGAGCCTTTCCCAGCGTTGCCGGACCCGCGCGGACGTCGGACGGAAGCGGCGGTCGAAATCGCGGCTACGGTCGACGGTGCCGACGATCGAGTCCAAAGTGATCACGCGGGTCCCGATCCGAGCCTCGCTGACGTAACCGAGCGCCTGCACCACTTCGTGGAACGGCAGCATGATGTTGACGTCGTCAGGCTCGCGGCGCAGCCACGTGGAAAGCCGCGACAGCACCTGCCGGCGGCGGGCTCGCAGGAAGTCGTTTTCGGCGTCAGCACGCGGGAAACCGGTCGGTCGGGTCATCGCGGGAACTCCATCACCTGATAGCCCACCACATTGCGGATCCGGGTGTGCCCTGCCATGCGGTCGGGCACCGGTTCGCCGTGCGGGTGGATGTGTCCGTGCAGCAGCCACTGCGGCCGCAAGGTGTCGATGGTGCGGTGCAGACAGGTGAAACCCTGGTGCGGCGGGTCTTCGCGGTCGCCGAGATGCCGCGGCGGCGAATGCGTCAGCAGGATGTCGATTCCGTTGCCGTCGCGCCATTTCCGCCAGCGGAACCGGCGCTCCAGCCGCCGGGCCCGGCGCGCCTGCTGCCGCTGCGTCCACTGATTCGGGCCGTCGCGGTAGCGGATCGAACCGCCGAGTCCGGCGATCCGGAGACCGGCGACGTCGACGATCCGGCCGTCGGCGTTGATTCCGCCCGCGGGGCCTGGCCATTCGGTCGGGAAACCGTCCTTCATGGACAGTCCGCCGTAGCGGGTGTAGCCGCTCAGGTCCGGGTCGTGGTTGCCGGGGACGAACACGCACGGCACGTCGAGCATGCCGGCGAGGAACTCGAGATACGCGAACGGCAGATCGCCGGCGGCGACGACGAGGTCGACCCGCAGCGATCCGACCGCCGAGGTCCACAGCCGCTCGTCGGCCTCGTCGGCCACCACCAGCGCTTTCGGCATGCGCCAAGGTTACGGCGCACGCGGCGTCACTTCATGCCGTGCGCGAACCCGGGGTTGAGCGCGATCATCGCGACGATGCCGACGATCCACATGAGGCAGAGGGCCAGAGCCCAGAACTTGAGGTTGGACAGCAACCGGGACATGACGAGACAAACCTCCTGCAACCGGGGGAAGAAAGGGGGACTGCGAGGGGCGGCTACAGCCAGCCGTTCTTCCGGAATATTCGGTACAGCAGCAGACAGATCGCGAGAATGATCGTGACCACGATCGGATAGCCGAACTGCCAGTGCAGTTCGGGCATGTAGTCGAAGTTCATGCCGTAGATGCCCGCGACCATCGTGGGCACCGTGATGATCGCCGCCCACGCGGTGATCTTGCGCATGTCGGTGTTCTGCTGCAGCGAGATCTTCGCGACGGTCGCGTCGACCAGGGTGCTGAGCAGTTCGTCGAACGCCGCTACGCGTTCGGACACGGTGGCGAGGTGGTCGGCGACGTCGCGGAAGTATGAGCGGACCTCGTCGGGCACCAGCCGCGTGTAGCCCTCGGCGAGCCGCGACACCGGCGTGGCGAGCGGGACCACCGCGCGCCGCAGTTCGAGCACTTCCCGCTTCATCAGGTAGATCTGCTCGGCGCTCACCGACGAACGCGGCGCGAACACCTGCGCCTCGATCTCGTCGATGTCCGCCTCGATCCGGCTGGTGACCTCCAGGTAGTGGTCGACCACGTGGTCGGCGATCGCGTGCACGACCGCAGCCGCGCCGAGGGCGAGCCGTTCCGGGTCGTCGTCGAGATCACGGCGCAGCCGGGCGAGCCCGGAGTGGTTGCCGTGCCGCACGGTGATCACGAAATCGCGGCCGAGGAACACCATCAGCTCGCCGGTTTCCACGATCTCGTTCGCCGTGGTCGGCGACTGGTGCTCGACGTAACGGACTGTCTTCAGCACCAGGAACAGCGTGTCGTCGTAGCGCTCCAGCTTCGGCCGCTGATGCGCCTCCAGCGCGTCCTCGACGGCCAGTTCGTGCAGGCCGAAGGTGTCCGCGATGCCCTGGATCTGGTCGGAATCCGGCTCGTGCAAGCCGATCCAGACGAAACCGGCGTGCCGCTTGCGCACCTCGCGAATCGCCTCGGCGTGCGTCCAGCGCCCTGGCAGCCGCTTGCCGTCGACATACACCGCGCAATCGACGACATACGCCGACAGCGGCACCGGGATCGGCCGGTCGAGATTGGCCTTGGCCCGGTTGTTGCCGCGGCCGCGAAGGCCGCCAAGCGAGGGAATGGCAGGCATGGGTTCTCCTGGGCAGACGTCGTGAAGCACGAAGACGACGGCCAGGCGGACTGCGGAGTCCGTCCGGCGGCACCGTGAGTTCCCGGACGCAGGCCTACCAGGAAGGGAGAAGGCCGGCCGGCGAGGCGGGAACGCACGTACTACTAGGGAGCGGACTATCACCACTGCTCATGAGCGGTTCCTCACCTCCTTTCGGCCGGGGCACGCCAGGGCGTGCGACGTGGCAGGGGTCGCGTTGACGCGCGATCACCGATGGTCGAGGGTACTCCTCACCACGGATACGTGTCGCACCTGGTTCGGCAGGTGTTACCCGGACAGGAGGCGAAAGCGTGCAATTCGGCCGGTATTACGAGGAGTTCGAGGTCGGCGCGGTCTACAAGCACTGGCCCGGCAAGACCGTCACCGAATACGACGACCATCTGTTCTGCCTGATCACGATGAACCACCACCCGCTGCACCTCGACGCGCACTACGCGGGCGAGACGACCGATTTCGGCAAGAACGTCGTGGTCGGCAACTACATCTACTCGCTGCTGCTCGGCATGTCGGTGCCCGACGTGTCCGGAAAGGCCATCGCGAACCTCGAGGTCGAATCGCTCAAGCACGTGAAGCCGACGTTCCACGGCGACACGATCTACGGCGAGACCGAGGTGCTCGACAAGACCCCGTCGAAGTCCAAGGACGACCGGGGAGTGGTGTACGTCGAGACTCGAGGGTACAAACAGGACGGCACCATCGTGTGCATTTTCCGGCGCAAAGTGATGGTGCCGAAGCGGTCCTACGGCGACACCCGCGGCGGGGAACAGCCCGGCCGTCCGACGCCGCACGAGTGATCGATCCGCCGCGAAGAGGAGCACGGGTGGCCATCGCCCTGGAGAAGATCAAGCAGACGCTGCGCAGGTTCGCCGAGACGGAGGCGCGCGGGGTTTCGCCGCTGTATGACCACCTCGCCACACACGCGGCCGAGGACGACGACGTCGCCGCGCTGCTGACCGACGCCCGCGGCGGCGAAGCGCGCGGGACCTTGCTGTTCGCCGCCGCGCACCGGCTGGTGCAGGCGGATCCGATCCACCCGCTGTCGCGGTATTACCCGTCGGTCGGCGGTTTCGACGGCGTCGACAGCGAGACGTGGCCGCTGTTCCGCTCGTTCCTGCTGGAGCGCGCGGACCAGGCCCGCGAGATCATCTCGACCCGCTACACGCAGACGAACGAGGTGCGCCGCGCCGCGCTGCTGTACCCGGCGGTCGCGGCGGCGGCGAAGGAAGCGGGCGGCAAGATCGCGCTGCTTGAGGTCGGCTGCAGCGCGGGGTTGCTGCTGGGGCTCGACCGGTTCGGCTACCGCTACCAATGCGACGGCGGGGAGCAGCTCACGGCCGGACCGGCGAAGGCGGCGGTCGGGCTGCACTGCGCGATCGACGTCGCGTCCGGTGCGAAGCTGCCCAAACTGCCCAAGAAGGTCGCCGTGGCGGCCCGAGCGGGCCTGGACCGGGCACCGGTGGACCTCTCGGACGAGGACGAGCTGGCGTGGCTGGAGGCGTGCGTCTGGGCTGATCAGGTCGACCGGATCCGGCTGCTGCGCACGGCTGCCGCGGAACAGCGGAAGCACGCGCCGGAGCTGATCGCCGGGGACGCGGTGGACGACCTGGCGTCAGCGGCGTCGCGGTTGCCTTCGGAACTGCCGTTGGTGGTGCTGACGAGCCACGCGCTGGCCTACGTCTGGGATCGGCGGGCGGATTTCGTGGCCGAGCTGGCGCGACTGTCCTCGGCCCGGCCGGTGTGGTGGGTGAGCCAGGAGTTCTACCGGGCTGGGCTGGAGAACGTGCTGCCTGGCCGGGACGACCTGTCGCCGGACGGTTCGGACGCGGGTGAGCCCGCGATGGCGGTGCTGGGGCTGACGACCTGGATAGACGGGAAACCCGAGGCCCGCGCGCTGGCCAGGACGGCGCCGCACGGGCAGCGGATGACCTGGCTGGCGTGAGGGTGTCTCGTGAGCGGCGATCCCGGTGAGAACCGTGATCGCCGTTCACGACACCCCTCGGCGCCGTGAGTAACCTGTGTCACATTCACCCCATCAGTCACACTGCTCTGCCCGCGCCGGGGCCGCCGGACCGATGCGCGTCCGGCGATATCGAATACGCGTTCCGCGCATTTTCGGTGCTCATCGCGGATGCATGAACGATGGGGAAACTTTCCGACAACTCCGCAATCGGTTCCGAATCGCGGGAGCCGCGGTCGGCAATGGGGAAATAACCGCTCCGGATTACGCGGCGGGCAACTCATTCCAGTCACGCAGGGTTACGAGCAGCTGGTCCACCAGGTGGCCCGCTTCGTCCAGATTGACCAGTTCGGCCGAGTTCACCCACCGCGCGTCGGTGGCGTCGTCGCCCGCGGTGAGGATTCCGCCGGTCCACGTGCATTCGTAGTCGTGGATGTCGTAGCGGCCGCGGCGGACCGAGCCGGCCAGTGTGTGCGGTCTCACGTTGAGTCCGGTCTCCTCGCGAAGCTCCCGGACCACCGCTTCGTAGTCCGTTTCGCCCGGTTCCACGCGCCCGCCGGGCAGTGACCACTGGCCTTTCCCCGGCTCGTTCGCGCGCCGGATGAGCAGGAGTCTGCCCTGGTCGTCGAACACAATGCCGCCGACGCAGCGCTCGAGGCCGTCCATGCCGCGACGGTAGCCGACCCCGGCCGCACCCCCTAGCGTTCGGGAACCTGTACACGGAGAGTAGCCGTACGGTACACTTCGAGCGCCTGGCTGACCCATGCGCGGGACTTTCCTCCCGCGTGAGTGGTCAGTGCGGTACAACGTAGAAAGTCAGTTTTCCGGGTGTCATGGAAGAGACGGGATTGATCGCTGTGAACGCGAAGAAGCTTGCGGGACTCGTGGGTATCGCGTTGGTGCTGTTCTTCGTGATCGCTCAGCCGGGCCATGCTGCTGGTCTTGTCAGCAACATTGTGGACTTCCTCCGCAGCTCGGCCGAATCGGTGATCACGTTCGTCAGCAACATCTTCCACTGACGACAGGGGATACCCTCGAACCATGTTCGCGCCACGCGACCCTGACGAGTACCTCCTCGACACCGAGCGGCGGGTCATCCGGATCCGCCGCCACTGGGCGGTGCTCCTCTGGGACACGTTCGAGGCAGCCGCGCTGCTGATCGTGTGCGTGCTGGTGTCGTATCTGCTGCCGCCCTCGATGTGGGTGGTGCAGAACATCCTCTGGTACGTCGCGCTGGCGGTGGTGCTGCGGTTCGCCTACGTGATCATCGAATGGTGGGTCGAACGGCTGGTCGTCACCGACAAACGGTTCGTGATGACCACCGGCGTCTTCACCACCAAGGTGCTGATGATGCCGATCAGCAAGGTCACCGACCTCACCTACCAGCGTTCGGCCTGGGGCCGGATGCTGGGCTACGGCACGATGGTCGTCGAATCGGCGGGCCAGATCCAGGCGCTGAACCGGATCGACTACCTGCCGCGGCCCGAGGAGTTCTACGACACGATCTCCGAGCTCGTGTTCGGCGACAAGCAGAAGCAGGCCGAACGGTTCTCGATGATCAAGGCACAGCGCGCGGCGCGGGGCAAGAAGCCGGTCGGCTGACCCCGGGCGCGTCGGCACTGGTCCCGGCGCCGAGGTGACGCAGCGCATCGTCGAGAATAGGTCCGATGCGCATCGACCTGCACGCCCACTCCACGGCCTCCGACGGTACCGACAGCCCTGCCCAGCTCGTCGGCGCTGCCGCGCGTGCCGGTCTCGACGTCGTCGCGATCACCGACCACGACACCACCGCGGGCTGGGAACCGGCCGCAGCGGCCCTTCCCGCCGGCCTCACGCTGGTGCCGGGCGCGGAACTGTCGACGGTCTCGATCGACCCGGACACCGGCTACGAAATCAGCGTGCACCTGCTCGCGTACCTCTTCGATCCGGCCGCGCCCGCGATCGTCGCCGAACAGACGAGGCTGCGGATCGAACGGCGCACCCGGTTGCGGCGGATGGCCGAGCGGATGGCGGCCGACGGCCTCCCGGTCGACGCCGACGAAATCCTGAGCTTGCTGCCCGAGGACTCGCCCGCGGGACGGCCGCACCTCGCGCAGGCGCTCGTCCGCGCCGGTCTGGTCAGCTCCGTCGACGAGGCTTTCGGCGACTATCTGCACAGCCGCCGCGGCTACTACGTCGCGCGCCGCGACACTCCGGTCGAGGAAGCGATCGACATGGTGACCGCGGCCGGCGGGGTTACCGTGATCGCGCACCCCTTCGCGTTCAGCCGCGGCGCGACGATCAGCGAGGACACCCTGCGTGAGCTGGCGGCGCGCGGGCTGACCGGCGTCGAGGTCAACCATCCCAACCACGATCCGGCCACCCGGGTGCGCACCCGCGAACTGGCCGACGAGCTGGGCCTGGTCCGCACCGGGTCCAGCGACTACCACGGCACGAACAAGACCATCGGGCTCGGCCAGGAAACGACCGAACCGGACCAGCTGGAGGAATTGGTGGGGCGGGCGACCGGCTTCCAAGTGGTGAAGGGCTGAGATGGCCGTCTCGGATTTCTTCGACGCGAAGCTCTTCATGAGCGCGACGATCACCCTCGTCGTCATCATGGACCCGCCGGGCACCGTGCCGGTGTTCCTGAGCCTGGTCGGCCGCAAACCGATGGCGACGCGGGTGAAAGCGGCCCGGCAGGCGGTGCTGGTGTCGCTGCTGGTCATCTCGCTGTTCGCGGTGGCGGGGCAGGCGATCCTGGCGTATCTCGGCATCGGCATCCCGGCGCTGCAGGGCGCGGGCGGCCTGCTGCTGTTGCTGATCGCGCTGCAACTGCTCACCGGCAACGCGGGCAGCAACGAGCCCGAGGCGGCCGAGGACGTCAACGTCGCCCTCGTCCCGCTCGGCACACCCCTGCTGGCCGGTCCCGGCGCGATCGCGGCGACCATCGTGTTCGTCCGGCAGGCCGACGGTCATCTGGGCGCGTACATCGCGCTGGCGCTGGCGATCGTGACCGTGCATTTCGTGCTGTACACCTGCATGCGCTTCTCCGGCGTGGTCATCCGGCTGATCAAGGAAAGCGGCATCACGCTCCTGGCGAAGATCGCCGGCCTGCTGCTCGCCGCGATCGCCGTCGAGCTGGTCGCGAATTCCGTGCAGGGCTTCATCGCGGGCGGCTAGCCCACGCCGGAAAGTGTCGGTGGGGGTGCGTAGCGTGGGCGTCGACGGAAGGGGGCGGCGTGAAAGAACAGATGGGGTTCGACTTCGGCGTCGAGCAACCGCAACGGCTCACCAAGGTGTCGCCTGCGCGGCTGAGCACCTTTGACGATTGCCCGCGCCGGTACCGGCTGGCTTATCTCGACCGGCCGACACCGCAGCGCACCGGGCCGTGGGCGCACAGCACGCTGGGTGCGGTGGTGCACAACGCGTTGCGGGCGCTTTTCGACCTGCCGGTAGCGAAACGGACGCCGCAGCGCGGGATCGCGCTGGTGTCCGAGCACTGGAAGGACGCCGGTTTCGCCGACGACGACCAGGCCGCGCGCTACCGTGCGCGCGCGAAGGGCTGGGTCGCGGAGTACGTCGAGGACAACGACGTCAGCGACGACCCGGTCGGCTTGGAACGCTGGGTCTCCGCGCCGGTCAGCACGACCGGCGGCCGCCCGACGATGATCATCGAAGGCCGAGCCGACCGCATCGACCAACGCGGCGGCGAACTGGTGATCGTGGACTACAAAACCGGCCGCCGAGCCCCGGACGAACACGAGGCCCGCGCGTCGCAAGCGTTGGCGATGTACGCCGTGGCCGCCACGCGCACTTTGCGCATGCCGTGCACGAAGGTCGAACTGCACCATCTCCCGTCCGGCACGATCGCCGCGGCGGAACACACGCCGGAAACCTTGAAGCGCCACCTGGAACGCGCCGAGGAGACCGCGGGAGATCTGCGGTTGGCAGCAGATACCCTTGACGCAGGCGGCGACGGAGACACGTTGTTTCCCGCCCGCCCCGACCGCCGCTGCGCATGGTGCGACTTCCGCCCGAGCTGCGTGGCGGGACAGCAGACCGCTCCTGCCGCGCAACCGTGGGATTTGCTTGCGCCGTAGGGGTTTCCCGAGACGTGGATTGGATCCGAGAATCGTGGCGTCACCGGACATCGAGAAAACCGCCCGCGGTGGGGCTGGTGCTGCGCGGGATCGCGGTGTCGCCCGTGACGGGTCGGGGGTTCGCGGCGTAGCGAGGAAGGATTCTGGCGCTGTGGCGACGGAACTTGCTGCGGGGCATGGCGGGGTCCGTGACGGCCGTGGTGTCAAGGACGCCGGCTCGCATGCTGTCGGTGCGGCGAGGCAGAACATGCGCGGGGCCGCGGGGTCGCCTGGTGGCGGTGGACGCGATAGCGGGGCAGTGGGCAGTGGTGTCGCGGCGGAGGATCGTGCTCTGACTGGTGCTGAGGCGAAGCGCACTGCCATGGCATCGCGGAGTTCTGCGACGGACGACAGCGCCGCGGTTGAGGTTGTCCATGACTCCGCTGCCGCCGATGGCCTTGTGCCCGGCGAGGATGCGGTTGTCCATGATTCGGCGCTGCTGGAAAGCGCGGTCGACGACGATGCGGCAGAAGCCAAGGCGGCACCCGAGCGCCACGAATCGTCTGTCAGGCGTAAGCCCCGTGGGCGCTGGTGGCGCGGGTTCACCGGATCGGTCGCCGCGGGGCTGGCCGTCCTGGCGATCGGGGTGCTCGTCGTGGGTGTGCTGTGCCTCGTCAACGGCGCACCCGGGCCGGGTCCGCTCAAACTGGCCGGACATCCCGTCGCGGCGGTGATCGCGCTTGTGCTGCAACGGGTCGCCGACCGTCGCGCGGGGAAAGCGGCGGTCGGTGCGGGGGTTGGGGTGCTCGTCGTCGCGGGTGTGGCGTTCAGTTTGTTGTGGTGGTTCTGAGGACGGTCAGCGCAGGGCGGCGAGCGTCGGGCCGCGTTGTTCCAGCAGTACTGGGCCCAGCGCGGTGAGGCGGACTGGGCCCGAGTAGGCGCCGCGGTCGATGCCGACTGTGCGTAGCGTCGCGCCGTTCATTTCGTTCAGCACTGCCAGGCCGCCGCGGATGGGCACTACCAACTGGGTCGCGAAGGTGATTCCTGGGCCGAGCGTGCCGTCCAGGGTCCACCGCGGGGACAGGTCGTCTCGGGACAGGGCAACGGTTTTGGAGCCGGTGTACCAGTAGATCCCCGCGGCGGTGCGGGTCGTGGCCTCGGTGCCGCCGACTGGGTCGTTCGCGGTGTCCGCGTCGGGGAGATCCATGGGGTAGGCGGCTTTTTGCGAACCGTCCGCGCCGTAGACGACGTACAGGTTCTGGTCGGGCAGCAGCACGCCGGTGAGATCGCCTGACATCGCGATGACCCTGGCCCGCTTGCCGGCCAGCAGGGCGGTGTAGGTGACCTTCGGTTCGTCCTCGTGCTCGGCGGTTGCCTTGTAGACGGTCAGGCGGTCCGTGCGGTCGCCGGGGCAGCGTTCGATCACGCCGATTTTGTCGGCGGCCGCTGCTACCGTTCCGTAGGTGCAGTTGGGGCGGGGTTGCTTGTTCGCGTTTTGCAGGAACGGGACTTTGCCGTACTCCATGCTCTTCACGAGATCGTCGCGCCACGTGTCGAGGAGATGTTTGCCGGTCGTCGTGACGTGGCTGCCGTCGTTGACCAGACGGGTGCCCAGTTCGGCGTCGCCGTTGCGCTGAGCGGTGATGCGGCCGGTGGCGGGGTCGAGCTGCGTGACCTCGCTGCAGCCCATTGTCTTGTGGTACACGGCGTTCACCCGGCCCCATGCGGCGTCCACAGTGCACAGTTGCAGGTTTTCGCGGGTGTAGTGCCAGCGGATCTGCCCGGTGAGCGGATCGCGACCGGCGACCTCGCTGCCGTCCGCGGTGGTGACGGTGTCGGACTGGCCGATCGGGATCGGCGTCGCGGAACTCGGGGCCTGCCACAGCTGCGTCATCGACCCGGGCACGGAGGTCGGCGGTGTGGGGAGAGCGTGCGGCGGCTCGGCCAGCGCGCGGCTGGTGTGCAGATTGTCGCTGGTGGCGGCGACGATCGCGGCGACCACCGCGACCACGACGACGATCGCCCCCGCGATCAGCCGATCCCGCCCCCGGTTCCACGGTGAGCGGCGGGCTTTCCCCGGCTGCGCAACGGAATCCGGGGCGGCGGGCTGGCGGGGGAGGAGATTCTCGGAACCGTAGGGCTCGGCGGAGCTGCTGACCCCGGCGGGTTCGTCGGTGACGCGCGCGATCGGGCCGGTGCGTTCCTCGGGAGTGACCGGGGGGATCGCGGCGTGGGTGCCTGCGGTGGAAGTTTTTTCGGTGGCTGGCCCGGCCGGGTCTCCGGCTTGCGGGCCGGAAGCGGCCGGCGCGGCGGGAGTGCTTCCGGCAGCACCGGGGACCGCCGCGGCGGGCCGGTGGGGCTCAGCGGAGGCTTCTTCGCCAGTGTGTGCGGCGGAGTCTCCGGCTCGCGGGCCGGGCGCGGTCGATGCGGCGGGAGTGCTTCCGGCCGAGCTGGGAGCTGCGGTGGGCCGGTGGAGTTCGACGGAAGAGTCTTCGTCAGCGTGCGCGGCGGAGTCTCCGGCCTGCGAGCCGGAAGCGGCCGATCCCGCGGAAGCGTTTCCGGGAGCGGGCGCAGCGGAGCCCGCGGAGGGCTCATTTGCTTCGGCGAAAGATTCTTCGGCACCTGGTATCGCCGAGTCTCCAGCCTGCGAGCCCGAAGCGTTCCCGGCAGAGCCAGCCACAGCGGAGCCGGCAGACGGCGAAACCGCGCCCCGGTCACCGGAAAGCGACTCGCCCGGACCAATCTCAGCTGCACTCTCATCCGACGCCCGCTCCCCGGCCGGAAGGTCCGGCCGGGGGCGTTCGTCGGGATTCGCGGGAGTGCCCGCTACGTTCGATCCGGGTTCGGGGGGCGTTTCGTCGGTGCCGTTCCCGTGGTCGTTCACGTAACTGACTCCCGGTGTGTCGCTCAGTCTGCCGACGCAGGTGTATCAGATGCGGACGGGCGGCGGCGACGGCGGCGGCGTGCCGGACGGTCTCCGGTCTCCCCGGAGTCGGACGTCGTCGCGGGGGTGGCGTTGCCGGTGGAGGTCGCCGGGCCGGTCGCGTCTGCTCCCGAGCGGGTGCGGCGGCGGGCCCTGGGGCGGTCTTCCTGCTGGTCAGAGGCAGCCGAGGCGGCGTCGGCGGCCTCGATCGCGGCGGCGGAGCGGGCACCGCCGCGGGTTCGTTTGCGCGGGGCGCGGTTGCGTTTGCGCGGGGCTTCCTCCTCCGCTGACGACGAACCCGTCGAAGCAGAGCCGCGGCGGCCTCGGCGCTTGCCGCCCAGGTCTTCTTCCTTCTCGGCCGACAGGCCGGCCCGCGTGCGCTTCGACAGCGGCAGGCGGCCCTTCGTGCCCTCCGGGATGCCCAGGTCGCTGAACAGGTGCGGCGACGACGAGTACGTCTCCACCGGCTCCGCCAGGTCGAGGCTCAGCGTGTCCGAGATCAGCTTCCAGCGCGGTTCCTCGTCCCAGTCGACCAGGGTGATCGCGACCCCGGTGCGACCCGCGCGGCCGGTGCGGCCGATGCGGTGCACGTAGGTCTTCTCGTCTTCCGGGCACTGGTAGTTGATCACGTGCGTGACGTCGTCGATGTCGATGCCGCGCGCCGCGACGTCGGTCGCCACCAGCACGTCGACCTTGCCCGAGCGGAACGCGCGCAGCGCCTGCTCACGCGCGCCCTGCCCGAGGTCGCCGTGCACCGCGGCCGCGGCGAAACCGCGTTCCACCAGGTCGTCGGCCACCTTCTGGGCGGTGCGCTTGGTCCGGCTGAAGATCATCGTGAGCCCGCGGCCCTCGGCCTGCAGCGCCCGCGCGATCAGCTCCGTCTTGTCCATCGAGTGCGCCCGGTAGACGAACTGCGCCGTGCGCTCGTGGATCGCGCCCGCGTCGTTCTCCTCGGCGCGGATGTGCGTGGGCTGGTTCAGGAACGTCCGCGCGAGCGTGATGATCGGGCCCGGCATCGTGGCGGAGAACAGCATCGTCTGCCGCTCGTCCGGCACCATCCGGAGGATCCGCTCGATGTCCGGCAGGAAGCCGAGGTCGAGCATCTCGTCGGCCTCGTCGAGGACGAGCCCGCGGATCTTGCCGAGCACCAGGTGCTGCTGTTCGGCCAGGTCGAGGAGACGGCCCGGGGTGCCGATGACGACGTCGACGCCCTTGCGCAGCGCCTCGATCTGCGGCTCGTACGGCCGGCCGCCGTAGATCGCCAGCGTGCGGATGCCGAGGTGTTTGCCTGCGCCCTTCAGGTCGTTCGCGACCTGGATGCACAGCTCGCGCGTGGGCACCACGACCAGCACCTGCGGGGTGCCGTCGCCGGGCACCTGCACGCGGTGCAGCAGCGGGACGCCGAAGCCGAGCGTCTTGCCCATGCCGGTGCGGGCCTGGCCGATGAGGTCGTCGCCGGCCATGGCGAGCGGCAGGGTCAGCGCCTGGATGGCGAAGGTGCGCTCGATTCCGGCTTCGCCGAGCGCCTTGACGATTTCCGGTTTCACTCCGAACGACGCGAACGTCGGCGACTCCTCGGTCACCGGGGCACCGGCCTGCAGCGGGTGCGACGTGTCCAGCGCGGCCGGTCCGTTTTCGCTGTGCTCGAGAGCGACAGCGGCGGTGGCCTGCACGGTTTCGGTCTGTTCGGTTGTGGACTGTTCTGCGGTCAGGGTGATCGCCTCTCTCGTGACCAGCGCGCACAGGCCGGTTGTCACTCGACACTCGACCGGGGGCCTGACTCGCACCGCGGCCTCTTCTGCGGAGGCCAGTGGCGCCGGAGCCGCCCTCCCGGGAATGCCGCTGGGAGGCGTGCACGCACACTTTCGGCGAACCCCGGTCGCCCTGGTGGCACCGGCCGTTCGCCTGGTTCCCGCCGCTCCTGGAACCCTTAAGAAAAAGGCGGTCCGGCGCGGCGAAGCTTCTGTTTATCCGTCCGCAGTGTAGCTGGTCAGGTGTTTTCCGGGGAATACCGGGAGCGGCGGCGCGGCGTGGGATCGGTCTCTTCACGGCGCGGGCCTGCGGTTCGGCGATACCCTCGTCGCCGTGACCGACCCCGCCGAAGCTGCCGCGCCCCCCACCTCCCCGCCTGCGATCAGCGAAGGCGTCGTCGACCTGCTCGGCGTGATCGCCTACCTGGAGCTGTCCGCGTTCGACCGGATGGCCGAGGACGCCCGCAGCGCGCCGACGCTCGCTGGCCGCGCCGCGCTCGCCTCGATGGCGGCCGCCGAGATCGGGCACCTCGATCTGCTGACGAAGCATCTGGCCGCGAACGGCGTCGCGGTCGAGGACGCGATGGCCCCGTTCGTGTCGCAAGTGGACGCCTGGCACGGCTCCACCCGGCCGAAGTCGTGGCTGGAGTCGCTGGTCAAGGCGTATGTCGGGGACGGGCTCGCGGCCGATCTCTACCGCGAGATCGCCAGCTGGCTCGACCCGGAGACCAAGGACCTGGTGCTGACCGTGCTCGCCGACACCGGGCATTCGGCGTTCGCCGAACGCGAAGTCGCGGCCGGGATCAAGGCCGATCCGAAGGCCCGCGACAAGCTCGCGCTGTGGGGCCGCCGGCTGCTCGGCGAGGCGCTCACCCAGGCGCAATACGTGGTGGCCGAGCGCGATGGCCTGGCCGAACTGATCGTCGCCGGGTCCGGTGACCTCGCGGGAATCGGCGCGCTGTTCCGCCGGTTGCAGCAAGGGCACACCAAGCGCATGCAGGCGCTGGGGCTGGGCTGAGCGAGTGGTCGCGAGTCACCTTCTGGTCGCACGCCACCGCGTCGGCCCGCTTCGGTTAGCCTTGCCGGGCGTAGTCACAACGAGTTTCCAGCGGAGGTCCCACGTGGAGGTCAAGATCGGCATCAAGGACACGCCGCGCGAGCTGGTGGTGTCCAGTGGCCAGACTCCCGAAGAGGTGGAGAAGCTGGTCGCCGAGGCGCTGACGGCCGGTGACGGGCTCTTCCGCCTCAACGACGAGAAGGGCCGCAAGTACCTGGTCCCGTCCGACCGCATCGCGTACGTCGAGATCGCCCCGTCCGACGTCCGCAAGGTCGGGTTCGGCGTCGGCGACTGATCGAGCCGAGCTTTAAAGGTCCGCGAAGGGCCCCTTGAGGGAATCAGATTCCCTCAAGGGGCCCTTCACGGCTTTCCGGGGACCGGTCAGGCGGTGGCCTCTTCGACCTCGGCCAGTGTTTTCGGGACCGAGAACGGCGGCGTGGACGTGCCGGTGAGCCGGTAGCGGCCCCACGGGTCCGGATCGGACAGTTCGCCCTCGGCGGTGTGCTCGCCGATACGCACCTCGCACGCCTTCTTGCGCCCGCCGACCGCATCGGCCAGCTTCGGGTTCGCGGCGACGCGGCCGTACCAGTGGTAATAACCGTCGATCGGCTGGAAATAGCCGCGCAGATCGACGTCCGCGGCGATTTCCGTGCCGTCGACGACCAGCGTCGCCGAGCCGGTGTAGCCGTCTTCGTCGCTCATCCGGGGTCCTCTCGTCAGCCGGCCTCGTCGCCGGCGGCGGTGTCGTTCTCGGTCCGTCCGAGCTGGACGACCTTGTTCTCCTCGAGCGGCAGGTTCGGGTCGATCACCACGCCCTGCTGACGGGTGAGCCCGTCGATCGCCGCCCAGATGATCTGGGTGAGGTACTCGACCACCGAATCGCGGCCCATCGAGCGCCGGTCCAGCCACCATTCGCCGGTGCTCTGGACCATGCCGACGATGCCGTGCGCCCACGGTTCGGCCGCGCCGGAGTCCATGTTGAACATCCGCATGTAGTCGCCGAGCAGGGCGGTCAGCGCGGTCGCGATGACCTCCTTGTCCTCCGCGACGACGTCCGAATCGGTGGTTTTGCCCGGCAGTCCGCCGTGTGCCAGCAAGCGGTACAGGTTCGGATGTTCTTCGATGACGCCGAAGAACGCGTCGAGCGCCATCCGGATCCGCGGCACCGGCGCGAGTTCCGCGTTGATCGCCGGGATCAGCCGTTCGAAAAGGATCTCCGTGCCGCGCTGGCCGAGTGCGACGTACAGGTCGGCCTTGTCCTCGAAATGCCGGTACAGCACGGGTTTCGTGACGCCCGCTTCCGCGGCGACGTCCTCCATGCCGAGATCCGGACCGTGTGCGTCGAGCGCGCGCAGGGCCGCTTCGACGAACTCCGCGCGACGGGCGATGCGGTGCTTGCGCCAGCGATCGCGGCGGGCGTCCCCGGTGCTCGTTTCGGTGTCGGCTGCCTGCTTGCCGGACTGCTTGCTGGAGCGCTTGACACGTTCGATCACGGCGGTCATGCTACCAGAGGTAACTGTTACCACGGGTTACATGTTCTGGAGCACAGTTCCCGTGGCGACAGGCGGGACGCGGCTTCTCGATTCAACGGCGAGTCAGGCGCTGGAAGGGGCTGATGATGACGCGGACGCTCAAGGTGACCGACCGGGAGGCGACGGCACAGCGGTTGCTGAAGTCGGCGGCGAACAAGTTCTACGACCCGGACGTCGACATCGACTGGGACGCGCCGCTGGTCGAGGGCAAGCGGTACATCCTGCCGGAGCGCTCGTCGCTCTACGGCACCCCGCTGTGGGACCGGCTGAGCCCGGAGCAGCGGATCGAGCTGGGCAAACACGAGATGGCCAGCATCGCGACCACCGGGCTGTGGTTCGAAATCCTCCTCATGCAGATGCTGCTCAAGGAGGTCTACGAACAGGACCCGACGACGGCGCACGCGCAGTTCGCGCTCACCGAGATCGCCGACGAGTGCAGGCACTCCACGATGTTCGCGCGGATGTCCGCGCGAATCGGCTGCCCGACCTACGGTCCGGTGCCGGTGCTGCGGCAGTTCGCGAAGCTGATGCCGACCATTTCCTACGGCCCGGCGCGCTACGGGGCGATCCTGGTCGCCGAGGAGGTGCTCGACCGGCTGCAGCGCGAGCAGATGAACGACGAGGAGATCCAGCCGCTGGTCCGGATGGTGAACCGGATCCACGTGCTGGAGGAGGCGCGGCACGTCACCTTCGCCCGCGAGGAAGTCACCCGCGGCATGGCGAAGCTCGGTCGCGCGGAGGTCGCCTACCAGCAGTTCAGCATCGCGCTGATCTCGTACTTCGTGACGCGGGCGTTCATCAACCCGAACGTCTACAAGGCGGTCGGGATCCGGCCGCGCGAGGGCGTCGAGACGGCGCTGAACAACCCGCACTGGCGCGCGACGATCGCGTGGGCCGGGGAGAAGATCATGCCGTTCCTGCAGGAGTCCGGTCTGGTCGGGTTGCCAGGGAAACCGTTCTGGCGCAAGTCTTTCCTGTTGCCGGAGGGCAAATGACCACCGCCGACGTACTTTTTCCCGCGGAGGCGAAATGACCACCGTAGAGCGGTTGCGGAATCCCGCCCGTGAGCACCGGTTCGTGACCAGTGACGGCTGTGCGCTGCACGTCGAACTGAGCGGCCCGGCCGACGCCGCGGTGACGCTGGTGCTGGTGCACGGCTGGACGCAGGACCACCGCACGTGGGACGGCGTCATGGACCACCTCGGTCCCGGTGTCCGTACCCTGCGCTACGACCTGCGCGGGCACGGCGGTTCCGCGCCCGCGACCAAGGAAACCGGGACGATTCCGCGGCTGGCCGACGATCTGGCCGAGCTGATCGCCGCGCGCGTGCCGTCGGGTCCGCTGGTGCTCGCCGGGCATTCGATGGGCGGCATGACCATGATGGCGCTGGCCGAACGGCATCCGGACCTGGTCCGGGACCGGGTGGTCGGCGCGGCGTTCGTGGCGACGTCCTCGGGGCAGATGGACCGGATCACGCTGGGGCTGCCCGGAATGGCTGGCCAGTTCTCCGCGCGGTTCGAGCGCAGGCTGGCGAAAGCGTTGTCGCACCGCAAGGGCGAGCGGCTGCCGTTGAGCCCGGCGATGGTGCGTTCGGGGGCGCGGTTCCTCGTGTTCGGGGAGCACCCGCGCCGCGCGGACCTCCGGCTGGTGGCGGATCAGCTGCTGTGCGCGCATCCGGCGAGCCTCGGCGCGTTCCAGGACGCGATCTCGACGCATGACCGGCGCGTCGCGCTGGCGACTTTGCGCGGTACCCCGTCCGTGGTGCTGGCGGGGGAGAAGGACCGGCTTTGCCCGCTGCCGCACGCGAAAGTGATCGCGGACGAGCTGCCGGACGCGGAGTTTGTCCGGTTTCCCGGTGCTGGGCATATGTTGCCGCAGGAACGGGCGGCTGAGGTCGCGAAACGGATCGGGGGGCTCGTGAGTGTTCATGCCGGTTAGAACCGGCATGAACACTCACGAGAGCCACCTGCTCGTAACCGTGCGCGTTCAGCCCTTTCGCGCTCGTACCTGACTGTCGGCTGTTCCCGGCCGCCCGGCGCTGTCACGCTGGGTGGCTGGGATGTCGCCGACAGACAGGACGGGCATGGGGCAGCCGCTGAGCGCGCACGTCAACCGGAGCCTGATGGCGATTTCCCGGCGGGCGGAAAGCGTGGACCGGCACACGCTGGCCAAAACCTTCGTGGTGGCCGGGTCGTTTTCGGCGATGCTGCATTCCGCCGACCACCAGATCCTTTACGGCCGCCGCGGCACCGGGAAAACGCACGCCTTGCTGTACTTGGCCGATCTGGTCGAGGAGACCCACGACGTCGCGGTGTACCTGGATTTGCGCACCATCGGCTCCACCAGCGGCCTGTACGCGAATCAGCAGCTGCCGGTGCCGCTCCGGGGGACTCAGCTGCTGGTCGACACGCTGGAAGCGGTGCACGAACAGCTGCTGACCACGGCGATCGAGACGAGGGTTTCCGATCAGGAAGGCTTGTTGCAGGGCCTGGACGAGCTGACCGAGGCGGCGACGACGGTCGAGGTCGTCGGCAACGTCGAGCGGGAGACGACCGTCGGGGGTTCCGCGGAGCAGTCGACCAGCGCCGGGGCCTCGGCGTCTTGGGGACCGGGCGGTCCGCGTGGTCAGGTGACGATGTCGGGAAGCAGCCGGCATTCGGTGACAGCTTCGGATCGCTTGCGGCGCACCGGAACCGAGCATCATCAGGTCATCTTCGGGCCGCTCAGCCGGGCACTGGCGCGGATCACGGCCGCACTCGCGCCAGCCCGGCTGTGGTTGCTGCTGGACGAGTGGAGTGCGATTCCCCTTGAGCTGCAACCGTTGCTGGCGGATCTGCTGCGCCGCAGCGTGCTGCCGACGCACGGGACGACGGTCAAGATCGCGGCGATCGAACGCCGGTCCCGGTTCCGCGAACCAGGTTGCGCAGGCGATTACGTCGGCATCGAGGCCGGCGCGGACGCGGCCTCCGCGGTCAGCTTCGACGACGTGCTCCTGTTCGACCACGGCCGAACCCAGTCGAGACAGTTTTTCGCCGAGCTCTTCCTCAATCACGTACGACCGCGGATGCCGGTGACCGACGACGCCGCGGAATTCGTGGCGACGGCGTTCAGCCGCACCGCGTTTCCCGAACTCGTGCGCGCGGCCGAGGGGGTGCCCCGCGACGCGATCAACATCGCCGCGTTGGCCGCGCAGCACGCGAATACGGCGACGATCGGGATCCGGCACGTCCGGCAGGCCGCGCAGGATTGGTATCTGCGCGACAAATACGCCGCCATCGCCGGGAACGAACCGGCCTTGACGACGCTTCGCTGGCTGGTGGACGAGGTGGTGGGCCGACGACGCTCGCGTACTTTCCTGCTCGACCACGCCAGCGGCGCGCACGACGAGACCATGCGCGATCTGTACGACGCCAGGCTCGTTCACTTGGTACGGCGCGGGATCGTCAACCGAAAGCGGCCGGGAACGCTCTACGACGGGTTCGCCATCGACTACGGCTGCTACGTCGCCTTGTTGTCCGACAGCGAACAACCGTCGCGGCGAAGCAAATCCGACGCCTGGCTGACCGATTCCCGCGGCGCGGCACCAGACAGCGGCCACCTCGAGCAACTGCTGGTCGAGCTGCCCGGGACGGCGAGATCGGTGCCCCGCCAGCGAAAACCGCGCGAATGACTAGCGGAGCCGTTCGAGCGCGGCGACGGTGGCCGGGACGTCTTCCCAGATCGGCGAGTGCCCGGTCCCGACGGTGACGAGTTCGCTGTCCGGAAGGTGGTCGACAAGGTGCTGGGCGTCCGCGAGCGTGCGGGCGCGGTCGTGGATTCCGTGCAGCACCGTGACCCGGCAGCGGATCGACGCGAGCCGCGGCGTGAGGTCCAGATCCCGTTGGCTCGTCAGGGCTTCCAGCGCGGCTTCGGCCGGGACGCGGGCGGCGTAGCCGAGCAGTTCAGTGCGCAGATCCGGCGGCAACGGAGTGGCGAAGGACCGGTCGAGGACGGCCGCGTGCAGGTCGGGGCCCCATTCGGCGGCGATCGTGGCGAGGATCCGGTCGACGTCGCCGTGCCCGCGCATGTGCGCGCCGGTGTTCGCGAGCAGCAGCGCGGACACCAGTTCCGGCCGGGTGGCCGCGACCATCGCCGCGATACAGCCGCCAGTGGAGTGTCCGATGAGAGTGACCGGGCCGCCGTGCTGGTCGATCCGGTCGGCGACTCGCGCCGCGATGTCCTCGATCCGCCACGGACCCGGTGCGGTCATCCAGTCGACCGCGTCCAGCCGGTCGGGCAGCGCGGCCGCCAGCGGTGCGTATATCCGTGGGCTGCACAACGTGCCCGGCACCGCCACGACGGGCACGGACTCAGTTGTCCTTGAGCGGGAAACCGCCGCCGATGCCGCGCCAGGCGAGGTTCGCGGTGAGCGCCACCGCGTCCTCGCGGCTCATCGACTGGTTGTGCTGCAGCCAGTAACGCGCGCTGACCTGGCTCATCCCGACCAGGCCGACCGCGAGCAGGCGGGCCTTCTCCTCGTCCAGCCCGGCGTCGGAGGTGATCGTCTCGGTGATGGCCTCGACGCTGGCCGAGGTCGCGCGGTCCACCGCCTCCTGCACGGCGGGTTCGCCGCGGAGATCGGATTCGAAGACCATGCGGAACGCGCCGGCGTCGTTGTTCACGAAGTCGAAGAACGCGCCGACCGTGGCCGGGACGCGCTGGCGGTTGTCCGTGGTGGAGTTCAGCGCGCCCTGCACGCGGCCGACAAGGTCGTCGACGTGGCTTTCCAGCAGCGCGATGTACAGGTCGAGCTTGCCGGGGAAGTGCTGGTAGAGGACCGGTTTGCTGACCCCGGCCTCCTCGGCGATCTCGTCCATCGCCGCCGCGTGGTAGCCGTGCTCGGCGAAGACGCGCTGCGCGGCCGTCAGCAACTGGGCCCGGCGCTCGGTCCGGGGCAACCGGACGCCTCGTTGCAGTCGCGCCATCTCCGTCATTCTTCCTCCGTCCGCAGCCTTCGCCGGGCGGGTTCACCACCGCGTGAAGTGAACCTGACATTACTCGTGGGTACGCCCGAAATGCCAAGGGTCAGGCATCCTGGACTGGTGACGACCACGACCTCCCGCCCCGCCACCGCGGCGGCGGTCCGCCCGCCGGTGACCCAGGTGCCATTGTCGACTACGCCCCTTCCGCCGCTCGACGGGGCGCTGCCTGCCTGGCCGGGAACGGTCGAAGACGGCCTGCACATCCGGCACACGCCCGGTCCGGACGGCACGCCCGCGGTCTACGTGCACGGGCTCGGCGGATCGTCCACGAACTGGACCGACCTCGCCGCGCTGCTCGCCCCCACTGCTTCCGGACAAGCCGTTGACCTGCCCGGATTCGGCTATTCGGAACCCGAGGAAGGATTCGCCTACAGCCTCGACGACCACGCCGAGGTCATCGCGAGCAAGCTGGAGCGGCTCGGCAAACCGGTGCATCTGCTCGGCAACTCGATGGGCGGCGCGATCTCGCTGCTGGTCGCGGCACGGCGGCCGGAGCTGGTGAGAACTCTCACGCTGATTTCCCCGGCGATGCCGGACCGCCGCCCGGACCCGCGCAGGCTGTCCGATCCGCTGATGGCGCTGGCCTATCTCCCGGTGGTCGGGGCGAGGGTGCGCCGCCGGATGGCCGGGATGACCGCCCGCGAACGCGCCGCGCAGGTCATCAAGCTGTGCTTCCACGATCCGTCGCGCTTCCCGGACGCCCGGCTGGACGAACTGGTCGAGGAGCACGCCGCGCGTGCCGGGTTCCCGTGGGCGCTGGCCGCGATGGAGCGCAGCACGTTCGGCATCTTCCGGCGCTGGACCGCGCTCGGCGCCGCGTCGCTGTGGTCGGTCGCCAAACAGGTCGAGGCCCCCACGCTGGTGGTCTGGGGGCTCCACGACCGGGTGATCTCGGTCAAGCGCGCGCTGCGGACGGCGCAGACGATTCCCCGCGCCCGGATGCTGGTCCTCCCGCGCACCGGACACGTTGCGCAGATGGAACGCCCGCAGGTAGTGGCCAAGGCCGTACTGGGTCTCTGGGAGGGCGCGGACAAGGGCTCCTGGTAGCCCGGACGGGGGACCGCGGATCGCCGGGGAGCCCGCCAGTCGCTGCCGGGAACGTCGCCGCCGTGTGGCACCCTGGGTCGGTGGACCGGCTGAAGCAGGACGCGCGAGCGAAGGACCGGCGGGGCCCGACCGCCGGGTCGGCCCGGCGTTCAGCGTCCTCCGGATCCGGCGATGCGGAGGCCGACTCTCCGCGCGTCGGCCAGTACCGGCCCGCGCGCAAGCCCGCCCAGCGCGTGGGCGAGGACCGGTACCGGCCGGGCAGCAGGCGCACCAGCGCCGAGCCGCTCGCCGCCGCCTGGAAGCCCAAGGACGGCGGCTCCGAGAAGCGCCCGGCTCCGAAGAAGAAGCAGTCGCCGTTCGGCCGGTTCGTGAAGACCTACGGCTGGCGCGTGTACGCGCTGCCGATCCTGGCCGTGATCACTGTGCTGGTCGCGGTCAACACCGCCACCAGTTCGCCCGAGGCCGGCACGGCCGGCAGCAGCGGCGAAGTCGCGTCCGGCGACACGTCCTCGGGCGCGATCGACGGTGGCGGCGGCATCCCGGAGAACCCCGCGCAGCCGGTGAATCTCAACGTGCCCACCGCCGACCTGCCTGCCGGCGGCAATTTCACGCAGACGGGCAAGGGCACCTGGCACGTCGTGCCCGGGTCCAGCGACGTCGTGGGCAAAGCGGGGAAGCTCTACACCTACACCGTCGAGGTCGAGGACGGCATCGATCCGGCGAGCTACGCCGGCGACGACAGCTTCGGAACCGCGGTGCAGGGCATTTTGTCCGATCCGCGCAGCTGGACCTGGAACGGCGAGATCCGGTTGCAGCGGGTCGACTCGAGCTATCCGAACCCGAGTTTCCGGGTGAGCCTCACCACGCCGGACACCACGCACCGGCCGGACGCGTGCGGGTTCCAGATCAAATTCGAGGCCTCCTGCTACCGGCGCAGCATGGGCCGGGTGCTGATCAACTTGTCGCGCTGGGTGCGCGGCGCGAAGGTCTACATGTCCGATATGACCGGGTACCGGCAGTACGCCATCAACCACGAGGTCGGGCACGCGCTGGGCAACAACCACGTGGGCTGCCCAGGAAACGACCAGCCGGCTCCGGTGATGATGCAGCAGTCGTTCGGCGTCGCCGACGACTACGTCGCGATGCTCAACAACATCCCCGGCGGCGACAAGGGCAAGGTCGCCGCGGACCACCGCGTGTGCAAGCCGAACGCGTGGCCGAACCCGACCCCGCCGGGCCAGTAAACAACGTCCCACGATCTGAGAGCAGGGAAGTGTCCCTTGCGAGCGGGCGTTGAACATACTGGGATCGACTACGCGACCCGCGCGAGTATGGAGGACCCGATGTCAGACACGGCACTGCCGCCGCTCGTCGAGCCGGCAGCCGAGCTCACCAAGGAAGAGGTGGCCCGGTACAGCCGTCACCTGATCATCCCGGACGTCGGGGTGGTCGGGCAGAAGCGGTTGAAGAACGCGAAGGTCCTGGTCATCGGTGCGGGCGGGCTCGGAAGCCCGGCGCTGCTGTACCTGGCGGCCGCCGGCGTGGGCACGCTCGGCATCATCGACTTCGACGTCGTCGACGAATCCAACCTGCAGCGCCAGGTGATCCACGGCCAGTCCGACGTCGGCAAGCTCAAGGCCGCGTCGGCGCAGGAGTCCATCGCCGAGATCAACCCGCTGGTCAAGGTGCACCTGCACACCGAGCGGCTCGAATCGGCGAACGCGCTGGAGATCTTCGAGCAGTACGACCTGATCCTCGACGGCACGGACAATTTCGCGACCCGCTACCTGGTCAACGACGCGGCGGTGCTGCTCGGCAAGCCGTACGTGTGGGGTTCGATCTTCCGGTTCGAAGGCCAGGTGAGCGTCTTCTGGGAGGACGCCCCGAACGGCAAGGGTCTCAACTACCGGGATCTGTACCCCGAGCCGCCGCCTCCCGGCATGGTCCCGTCCTGCGCCGAAGGCGGCGTACTCGGCGTGCTGTGCGCGTCGATCGGCTCGATCATGGTGACCGAGGCGATCAAGCTCATCACCGGCATCGGAGAGCCGCTCCTCGGGCGGTTGATCTCCTACGACGCGCTGGAGATGAAGTACCGCGAGGTCAAGATCCGCAAGGACCCGGAGACCCCGAAGATCACCGAACTGATCGACTACGAGGCCTTCTGCGGCGTCGTGTCGGACGAAGCCGCCTCGGCCGCCTCGGGCAGCACCCTGACCCCCGCGGAACTGAAGGCCAAGTTCGATGCGGGCGAGGACTTCGCCCTGATCGACGTCCGCGAGCCGCACGAGTACGAGATCGTGAACATCAAGGGCGCCACGCTGATCCCGAAGGACCGCATCCTTTCCGGCGAGGCACTGGCGGAGCTGCCGCAGGACAAGCCGATCGTCCTGCACTGCAAGTCCGGCGCCCGCTCGGCTGAGGCACTGGCAGCACTGCATGCAGCAGGCTTCAAGGACGCCACCCACCTGGGCGGCGGAGTCCTGGCCTGGGCCCGGCAGATCGACCCAAGCCTGCCGACTTACTGAGCACGTCTGTCCGTGAAGGGCTCCTTGAGGGACTTAGATTCCCTCAAGGAGCCCTTCACGGCTTTTCGCGGTACGTGCGCCACCCTCACTGACTCTGTTTCACCCAGGGTTCCCCTCACGCCCCGCCCCGCCCCCCCCCCCCCCCCCCCCCCCCCCCCCCGGCCCCCCCCCCGCCCCTTGGTGCGGCCGGGGCGCCCCACCCCCCCATTGGGGGGGCGCCTTC
>NZ_JACGZW010000010.1 GCF_014145675.1 Amycolatopsis dendrobii | reverse complement strand
CCCCCCCCCGCCCCCCACCCCAACACACCCCCCCCCCCCCCCCACCCCGCCGACCCACGCAACCCGCCGACCCACGCAACCCGCCGACCCACGCAGCAACCACAGGCCAGAAACGCCGCACGAAAAGACCAGTCCACCCACCCCTTGACAGAAGGTGGACAATAAAAAATCGACGCGTCTTCACCAGGCAATCAGAAGTTCGCGCCGAATCTGGGTTCAGAATAACAGCAGCGAGGGGCACTTGTCAACTCAGGGGTACGAAGAAGAACTGCGGTCCGAACAGGACTATGTCGCCGGCCTGTACCGGCGGCTCGACGGCGAGCGCAAGCGGGCCAAGGAGCGCTACACCGCTGCCCTCAAACGAAACGACGAGGCTCCGGGCGAGCGCGACGTCGAGGTGCGCGCGCTCACGCGCGAAACGCGGCGGCTTTCGGTCGCCGACTCCGGGTTGTGTTTCGGGCGGCTCGACACGCTCGAAGGCGACCATTCCTACATCGGCCGGATCGGGCTTTTCGACGAGGACGACGAGTACAAACCCGTGCTTCTCGACTGGCGCGCGCCGGCGTCGAGCGCGTTTTACACCGCGACCGCGGCCACGCCCGAAAACATGCGGCGACGGCGGCAATTCCACACCCGCGGACGGCAGGTCGCCTCGTTCACCGACGAGGTCTTCGGCAGGCCGGGCAGCGGCGAGGAGAACGACGCCCTGCTCGCCGCGGTCAACGCGCCCCGCGGCGAGGGCATGCGGGACATCGTCGCGACGATCCAGGCCGAGCAGGACCGCATCATCCGGCTCGACCATCCTGGCGTCCTGGTCATCGAGGGAGGGCCGGGAACCGGGAAAACCGTCGTGGCGCTCCACCGCGTCGCGTATCTGCTCTACACGCAGCGCGAGCGGATGGAGCGCCACGGCGTGCTCGTCCTCGGGCCGAATCCGTCGTTCCTGAACCACATCGGGCGCGTGCTGCCGTCGCTCGGCGAGTCCGACGTGGTGTTCACCACCCCGGGCGGGCTGCTCCCGGGGCTACGGGCGCACGCCGAGGACGAGCCGGACATCGCGCTGTTCAAGGGGTCGCTGCGGATGCTCGACGTCCTCGACGCGGCGGTCGCGGACCGGCAGGAGCTGCCCGAGGAGCCGATCCTGATCGAACTGCGCGACACCACCGTCCGGATCGACGCGGCGACCGCCGAGTGGGCCCGTGACGAGGCGCGCCAAAGCGGGCGGCCGCACAACGAGGCGCGGGCGGTGTTCGTCGAGATCGTCACGTATGTGCTCACCGAACGCGCCATGGCCCGCATCGGGCGCGGGTGGCTCACACGCGACGACAAGGAGGAATGGGAGGACCTCCGGTCCACGCTCGTCAACGAGCTCCTCGCCGACCCGGCGTTCGTCAAGGCGATCGACCGCCTCTGGCCGATCCTGACCCCGGAAAGCCTGCTGACCACGCTGTACTCCTCCCCCGCGCGGCTCGCCGCGGCCGGGGCCGACGAGGCGCTGCTGCGCGAGCCGGGCGAGCCGTGGACGGTGTCGGACGTCCCGCTCCTGGACGAGCTGATCGACCTCCTCGGCAAGGCGCCGGACCGGGCGAAACAGAAGGAGGACGCGGCCGAACGCGAGGCGGAGGCCGAGTACGCGGCCGGCGTGCTGGACATCATGCGGCTCGACCGCGAGGAGATGGACGAGGACATCGGCCTGTCCGCCGAGCACCTGCTCTACGACACCGACCTGGCCGAGCGCTTCGTCGAGTCCGACACCCGCGACCTCGCCGAACGCGCCGCGGCGGACCGGGACTGGACCTACCGCCACGTCGTGGTCGACGAGGCCCAGGAACTGTCCGAAATGGACTGGCGGGCGCTGATGCGGCGGTGCCCGAGCCGGTCGTTCACGGTGGTCGGCGACCTGGCGCAGCGGCGGTCGGCGGCGGGTGCGCTCGACTGGGGCACGATGCTGGATCCGTACGTCCCGGGCCGCTGGGCCTACCGTTCGCTCACCGTCAACTACCGCACCCCGGCGGAAATCATGGCCGTCGCGGCGGCGGTGCTGGCCGAGTTCGCGCCCGGGGCCGAGCCGCCGGAATCGGTGCGCGCGTGCGGGGTCCGGCCGTGGTCGCGGAAGGTCACTGACGACGAATTGCCCGCCGCGGTCGAGGACTTCGTCCGCGACGAGGCGGGCCGGGAAGGGACGAGCGTCGTGATCGGGCCGCCGGACGTGGCGGGCGCGGTGGCGGCGGCGGAGACGAAGGGGCTGGAGTACGACGCCGTGCTTCTCGTGGACCCGGACCGGATTCTCGAGGACGGTCCGCGCGGCGCGGCCGAGCTGTATGTCGCGCTGACCCGGGCGACACAACGGCTCGGCGTCCTGCACCGCGGCGCGTTGCCGTCGGTGCTGAACGGACTGGAGGAACGCGGCTAGCCGGTCAGGAGCGCAGTTCGGGCGCGAGGACGCTGCTGCGCTTCAACGCCTTCAGGACCACCCCGGTATGCACCGAATCCGCCTGCCGGGACCAGCCGGAACTGCCGACGAACTCGTGCAATGCGGCGATGTCGGGCAAGGTCACGTCAGCGAGCAGCTGGTACTCGCCCGTCATCGCCGCCGCGTAGCGCACGTACGGCGAGCCCAGCAGCGCGCGTCCGATGCCGTCGACGTCGTGCGGACGGCAGCGGATCCACAGCAGCGCCTCGACCGGCAGCCCGAGCACGGCCGGTTCCACCACCGCCCGGATGAACACCTTTTCCTCCCGCCGCAACGCTTCCAGCCGGCGACGGACGGTCGATTCCGAGATCCCGGCGGCGCGGGCGAGTTCCTCGTGGGTCCGTCGGCCGTCCTCGCGCAACGCGCGCACGATGGCGCGTTCGTCGCTGCTGAAGGCGACGCCGTCGGGCTGCCGGGGCTGCGGAGTCGGCTGCGGCAGCGACGAGATCGCCTCCGTCTCGGCCGGGCTCAGCAGGCCGGGCTGCCATTCGTGGATGGTGCGGTAGTAGCGCGTGACGGTATCGGCCGTCAGATCGTGCAAGCCGGGGATTGCCGCCATCTCGTCGAACATGAAAGTCGGGAGCCGATTGCGGTCGCAGAAGACCTCGGCGACCAGTTCGCCCTGTCCGGTGATCAGGTAGCAGAAGCTCGTTTCCGGCCGTCCCGCGAGCGCGGTCCCCGCGGGACGGCCGAGACCGGCCCGGCAACGGCCGCGCACCAGCAGCGGCACCCCGTGCGGCGAAACGGCGACGACCGTCACGACGCCCGTACGCAGCAGGTGCGTCCCGCGACGGGCCACCGTGCGCTCCGGCGCGTCCAGCACCTCCGCGATCCGCCGCCAGGACGCGCGGCCGTCGACTTGCAGCGCGCCGGCGATCCGGCGGTCGAGCGGGTCCAACCGTGCGGTCATCAGCCAATACTCTGGCTGATTCCGTCATTTGTCGAGCAGGTCTTGTCTGACCCCAGCACCGCGCGCGAAGCTGACGTCGCGAACGGACATCGGGGTCAGGAAGGACGACAGTGAGCGCTGAGGAGATCTGCTACTTGCCCGCCCGCGAACTGGCCCGGCGGCTGCGCGTCCGCGAACTGTCCGCCCGCGAGGTGCTGCAGGCGCATCTCGACCGGATCGAGCAGGTCAACCCCCAGATCAACGCCATCGTCACGCTCACCGCCGAGCGCGCGCTGAGCGAGGCCGCGGCCGCCGACGAACGGCTCGCGCGCGGCGAGGAGGCCGGTCCGCTGCACGGGATCCCGGTGGCGCACAAGGACACGCACGACGTCGCCGGGGTCCGCACCACCTACGGCTCCCCCATTTTCGCCGACCACGTCCCCGGCAGCGACACTCTCGTCGTCGAGCGGATCCGGAACGCGGGCGCGATCACGCTCGGCAAGACGAACGCGCCGGAGTTCGGGGCCGGTTCGCACACGATGAACCCGGTGTTCGGGGCCACGCGCAACCCGTACCGGCGGGAGCTGTCCGCGGGCGGCAGCAGCGGCGGAGCGGCGGCCGCGCTGGCCGCGGGTCTGCAACCGCTCGCCGAGGGCAGCGACATGGGTGGTTCGCTGCGCAATCCGGCTTCGTTCTGCAACGTCGTCGGCCTGCGTCCGTCGCCAGGACGCGTGCCGACCTGGCCCGCGACGCTGCCCTGGGAGGCGCTGGGCGTGCAGGGGCCGATGGGCCGGACGGTCGCCGACGTCGCGCTGCTCCTCTCCGTGATCGCCGGGCACGACGAGCGCAACCCGATCTCGCTCGACGAGCCCGCCGCGCCGTTCGCCGGATCGCTCGACGCCGACCTCGCCGGGCTGCGCGTGGCGTGGTCGCCCGATCTGGGCGGGCTGCCGGTCGACCCGGCCGTCAGCGCCGTGCTGGAACCAGCGGTGCAGGTGTTCGCCGAACTCGGCTGCCGCGTCGAACCGGCCTGCCCGGATCTCGCCTCAGCCGACGAAGTGTTCCGAACCCTGCGCGGCTGGCTTTTCCACGCCGGGTTCAGCGGTCTGCTCGAAGAGCATCCGGGCAAGATGAAGCAGACGCTCGCCGACAACATCGCCTTCGGCGCAACGCTTTCCGGCGCCGACATCGCCCGCGCGCAAACGCGGCAGCTGGAACTCATCACCGGGATGCGCGAGTTCTTCACGCAGTACGACCTGCTGCTCGCGCCGGTGAGCCAGGTGCCGCCGTTCCCGGTCGAATGGGAGTATCCGGAAACCGTTGCCGGGCAACCGATGCACGACTATCTGGAGTGGATGCGCTCGGCGTACTCGATCTCGGCGACCGGCTGCCCGGCGCTGTCGGTGCCCGCGGGGTTCACCGGCGACGGACGTCCGGTGGGGCTCCAGATCATCGCGCCGGTGCGGGGCGAACTAGGGCTGTTGCGGGCCGCGCACGCTTTCGAGCAGGCGACCGGGTACGGGAACCAGCGGCCGGTCTTCTGAGAACCCTCGCGCACCGCCCGCGTGGAACTCGGCCGCGAACTCCGCCGCGCCGAGAACCTCGCTCGCACGGGCGGTGATCCGGTCGACGTCCCCGCGCTCCGCCGCAGGCAGCGGGGCCCCGACCCCAGCACGGGCAGCAGCAGCCGCGCCCAGCAACCGCGCGGCTTCGCGAGGCGCACCGGCCAGCGCGTGCGCACCCGCCAAACCCTCCAGCGCCAACGCGATCGCGCGCGGATCTCCCGTCCGGTGCGCGATTTCGTACCCTTCCTGCTGCCGTCGCAGCGCGGTGTCCGGATCTCCGCGCAATTCCGCGGCGAAACCGAGTTCCGCGAGGATCAACGTGTTGCCCGGTTCGAAATCGACCTGCTTGTTCCACTCGAGCAGCGTCCGCAAATGCCGCTCGGCGAGATCGAGGTCGCCCTCGCGCCGGGCGCCGAGAGCAAGCCCGGTCAGCGCGTACATCTCCCCCGGCGTGAAGCCGTGCTCCGCGGCGACCTCGCGAGCCCGGTCATGCAGTTCCCGGGCGGCGGCGTAGTCCTTGCGCAGCAGGGAAACCCGGCCTAGCCACGACAGCTGGTACGACGCTTCCGGCCACAAGCCCAGTTCCTCGGCGATCCGCAGTCCTTCGACGTGGACCTCCTCGGCGCGCGCATAGTTCCCGGCAAGAGAACTGAGTGCGCCCCGCGCGAAAATCGCCTGCAGCTGACCCCATTTGTCGCCGATTTCGGCGAACAGTTCCGCACAGCGATCGGCGTACCGCCACGCTCCCGCGACATCGCCTCTCGACAGCGCCTGGCTCGCCCGGTCACCGCTGGCCGCCGCGATTCCCCACCGGTCGTCGACGGCTTCGAAGGCGGCGAGGGCGTCCAGAGTCAGCGGTTCCGCACCGGCCAGATCAGCCACTGTGGACAGTGCGTAGCCGATGAACCATTTGGCCCGGGCACTTGCCGGCAGCTCGGCCACCGGACGCCAGTCGGGCCGGTCGCCGGCGAGGATGCCGAGCGCGGTGAGCGTCGCCTGCGCTTCCGCCCGCAGGTCAGCGTCGCCGCCGGGCAGGCTGAGGGCGGCGCGCAGGGAGCGCATCGCCTCGGCGGTCCGACCGCGCAGGAATCGGTACCAGGCCAGCCGGTTCGCCAGCCGCAACGCGTCGTTGGCGCTCCCCCAGCCGGCCAGGTTCTCCGCCGCGGCACGGAGATTCGGCAGGTCCGCGTCGAGCCGCTGCAGCCAGCGTCGTTGGTCCGGGGCGCGCAGACCGGCGTCCGCGGTACCGGCGAGCGCGACGTAATACTCCGCGTGCCGACGCCGCGTCATCTCGACCGCACCGGCTTCGCGGAGGCGTTCCAAGCCGTACACCGCCACCGATTCGAGCAGCCGGTACCGCGGCGCGCCGGTGTTCGCGGGCACGACCAGCGAACGGTCGACGAGCTTCGCCAGCAGACCCAGCACCTCGCCCTCTTCGACGCCGTCGCCCGCGCAGACCGCCTCGGCCGCGTCCAGCGAGCAATCCTCGGTGTGCACCGACAACCGTTGCAGCACAAGGCGTTCCGGTTCGCTCAGGAGTTCCCAGCTCCAGTCGATCAGCGCGCGCAGCGTCTGCTGCCGGGCGGGCATCCCCCGGCGGGCGGTGTCCAGCAGGCGGAACCGGTCGTCCAGGCGGCGCAGCAACTCCGGCACGCCCAACGCGCGCACGCGGGTCGCGGCGAGTTCGAGCGCCAGCGGCAATCCGTCCAGTTTCCGGCAAATCTCGGCGACCGCGGCCGCGTCGGCACTGTCCACAGTGAACCCGGTGTCGGCGACCCGTGCGGCGAACAGCTGAGCGGCGCTGTCGTGGTCCAGCGGCGGGACCGGGAACTGCGTTTCCCCGGCGAGCCCGAGCGGTTCCCGGCTGGTGGCGAGGATCCGCAGCCCGGGCGCGGCCGCCAGCAGCCGGGCGGCGGTCGCCGCGACCGGCTCGATCAGCTGTTCGCAATTGTCCAGGACGATGAGGGTTTCCTTGCCGCGCAAGGACTCCGCCAGCCGTTGCACCGGATCCGCCTGGGCGGGCGCCGCCGCGTCCCGGATCCCCAGCGTCGCGGCGATCGCCTCCACCACCCACTCGATCGGCGGGCACTGGCTCAGCGCGCATTCGTGCCGGTCCATGCCGGTCAGTTCCACGAGCCACGCTCCCGCGGCGAAGTCGCCGCCGAGCCGGTGCGCGGTCTCCAGCGCGAGCCGGGTCTTGCCGACGCCGCCGGGTCCGGTGAGCGTCACCAGCCGGGATTCGCGGACGAGCGTGCTGACCGCCTTGGTCGCGGCGGTCCGGCCGACGAGTTCGGTGAGCGGGACCGGAAGCTGCGGGACGACGGCGGTCAGGGCCGGGTCCTGCGCCAGGATCGACCGGTGCAGCGCGGTCAGCTCAGGGCCGGGATCGAGGCCCAGCTCGTCGGCGAGAAGGCGGCGGAGTTCGTCGTAGGAGGCCAGCGCCTCGCTCTGCCGCCCCGCCGCGTACAGCGCGCGCAACTGGAGAGCGCGCAGGCGTTCGCGCAGCGGATGCTGCCGGACGAGGTCGGCGAGTTCCGCGGTCAGCGCGGCATGTTCGCCGAGCGCGAGCCGCGCGTCGGCGAGGTTTTCCTGCGCGGCAAGGCGATCCTCTTCGAGCCGCTGGAGCACCGGCTGCGCGAAGGCTTCGTCGGCGAACTCGGCGAGCGTCGGACCTCGCCACAGCGCCAGCGCCTCGGTGAGCAGATCGGCCTTCGACCGCGGGTCCTCCGCCGTGCTCGCCGCCGCGGTCAACGCACGGAAGCGTCCGGCGTCCACCGCTTCCGGTCCGGTCCGCAGGACGTAGCCCGGGGCCTGGTGCACCAGCGCGCCGCCGGATCCCGGTTCGCCGCGTTCGAGCGCGCGGCGCAGCTGCGAGACCTTCGTCTGCAGGGTGTTGACCGGATTGCCGGGCAGCCGGTCGCCCCACAGGTCGTCGGCCAGCCGGTCCGCCGACACCGGAGCGCCCTCGTGCACGAGCAGGACCGCGAGCAGGGTCCGGACCTTGGCCTCGGGTACCCGCACCGGCCGGCCGTCGTCGCTGCTCACGGCCAAGGGCCCCAGGATGCCGAATCGCACGAAACCACCGTAACCGCATCCGTGCGCGGACCCCCAGCGAACCGTGCGCGGGCCTCGGCACCGTGGTCGGCAGATCAACGAACGGGAGGGACGACATGTCCGGGAATGCGACCTCGGCGACCGTGCTGGGGCTCGGTGCGATGGGCAGCGCGCTGGCCGGTGCGCTGCTGACGGCGGGACGGCCGGTGACGGTCTGGAACCGCTCTGCGGACAAGACGAAGCCGCTGGTGGGACGGGGTGCGACGGCGGCGGGGTCGGCCGCCGAGGCGGTCGCGGCGAGCGAACTGGTGATCGTGTGTTTGCTGGACGACGCGTCGGTGCGCGAGGTGCTCAAGACGGTCTCGCTGGCGGGCCGGACGGTGGTGAACCTGACCAACGGCACCCCTCGGCAGGCCCGTGAGCTGGCCGAATGGGTGACGGAGCAGGGCGCGAAGTTCCTCGACGGCGGCATCATGGCGATTCCGCCGATGATCGGGCAGCCGGGCGCCTTCGTGTTCTACAGCGGGCCCAAGGACGTGTTCGACACGCACCGCGCGGCGTTCGACACCTTCGGCGGCAGCAACTACGTCGGCGAAGACCCGGGGCTGGCGGCGTTGCACGACCTCGCGCTGCTGTCGGGGATGTATGGCCAGTTCATCGGCGTCTTGCAGGCTTACGCGCTGATCCGCAGCGAAGGACTTTCAGCGGTCGAGTTCGCGCCGCTGCTGGGCGGATGGCTGACCGCGATGAGCAACTTCGTCCAGGAGGCCGCCGTGGAGGCCGACAGCGGCGACTACACCCGGAACGTCGTGTCGAACCTGGGGATGCAGGCCGCCGCGTTCGAGAACCTGCCGATCGCGGCCGCTGACCAGGGCGTCAGCTCCGAACTGCTCGCGCCGCTGCACCAGTTGCTCCTGCGCCGCGCCGCCGACGGCCACGGCGCGGAAAACCTGACGAGCGTCATCGAACTGCTGAAGAAATAGGGAGAACTCTGTGCGCGTGACAATGATCGGCCTCGGCCCGATGGGCCAGGCCATGGTGCGGTCCTACCTCGCGGCGGGCCACGAGGTGACGGTGTGGAACCGCACCGCGAGCCGCGCCGACGACGTGGTGGCCGCCGGCGCGAAGCGCGCGGAAACGGTCTCGGACGCGCTGGCCGCGAACGAACTGGTGATCCTCAGCCTCACCGATTATCAGGCGATGTACGACATTCTCGCGCCGGCCGAGGAAGCGCTGCGCGGGAAGATCGTGGTGAACCTCAGCTCGGACACGCCGGAGCGCACCCGGGTGGCCGCGGAATGGCTGGCCGCGCGCGGCGCGGAGATGATCGCGGGCGGGATCATGGTGCCCGCGCAGGTCGTCGGCACCGAGGGTTCGTTCGTGTTCTACAGCGGCGCGCAGCCGGCGTTCGAGCGGATCGAACCGGCGCTGCGCGTCATCGGACGGCCCGACTACCGGGGCGCGGACCCGGGCCTGGCGCAGCTGTACTACCAGTCGTTGCTGGACCTGTTCCTCACCACGCTCTCGGCGTTCCTGCACTCCGCCGCGCTCGTCGGCACCGCCGGAGTCTCCGCCGCGACGCTGGTGCCGTACGCGAATGAGCTGCTTACGCTGGTGCAGACGTCGCTGGACGAGGCGGCGAAGAACGTGGACAGCGGCAGCCACCCCGGCGACGAGGCGAACGCCAAGATGATGGGCGCGACCGCCGACCACATCCTCGCCGCCAGCCGGGACGCGGGCATCGACGTGGCCCTGCCCGCCGCGGTGAAGCAACACTACGACCGCGCAGTCGCCGCCGGACACGGCCGGGACAGCTGGACCAGCCTGGTCGAGGTGATCCGCGGCTGAGCGCCCGCGGTCTGGGAAGCCGCCGTTCGGCGCGGGCGAAGCCGCGGCCCCGCCCGCCGACGAATCCGCACCGGTCGGCGGACAGCGCTTCCCAGACCGCGGCCCCGGGACGCATCCTGGACGCAGAGCCGCGCTGGGGAGGCGCGGACCAGGGGTGGTTTCGATGCTGCGCATGGTTTTCACAGCCGACGACCTGTGCCGGGTGCGAGTGGCGAGGGGCGCGCACCCGACGTGGGAGCTGATCCTGAGCATCAACAGTCTCCAGGATCCCCACCTGCCCCTGGAGTACCGCGGCTGGAGAGCGACGCTGCTGACCGGCGCCCGGCGCGCCCCCGCCCGCTGGCGCTGTCTCAAAGCCGCCGCGGAACTGGTCCCGGCCGGGAACTTCCCGGACTTCCTGACGCCCGCGCTGGACGAAACGGACGTCGGCGCGCACTTCGAAAACATCCTGTCCCAGCCGAAAGCCGCCCTGCGCGAGGACATCGTCCGCACGTATGCCCGGCACCGCCGCGTGCCGCGCTGGGCCCGCACGGTCTACGCCGACGGCAGCACCCGCGGCGTCGTGCACGCCCTGCGCGAGTACAGCGACCTGGTCCTCGGCCCCGTGCGGCCGGTCCTGGAACGCCGCGTGGAAGCCGACCGCGCCCGGTACGCCGGCCATCTTCTGAGCGGCGGGGTCGAAGCGCTGCTGGCGAACCTGCACCCGTCGATCCGGTGGCGCAATCCGGTGCTGGAGGCGGACTATCCGCGCGAGCGCACCATCGCACTGGACGGCCGGGGCCTGGTCCTGGTGCCCGCGCACTTCTGCTGGGGCGAGCCGGTGACGTTCATCGACGCGGCGCAACAGCCGATGCTGGTGTGCCCGGCGGCTGGGCTCGTTCCGGGTGAACCTTGCGGTTCCCGGGAGGACCAGCTGTCCGGCCTGGTGGGACGGACGCGGGCGCGGCTGCTGTGCGCATTGGCGGCGGAGGCGTCGACTACGGCGCTGGCCGCGCGGTTGGGGGTTTCTCCGGCGGCGGTGAGCCAGCATACGAAGACGTTGCGGACGGCGGGGTTGATCACGACTACCCGGGCGGGGGCGGGGGTGCAGCATTCGCTTACGCCGTTGGGGAAGGCGTTTCTCGAGGCTCGGTAGTGCCGGCGCACGGCCTCTGCCCAGGCGGCGCCTGGGCAGAGGCATCATCCGGTCGAGCCGCCCTCAGCAGTAGTCGATGGTCGAATACCGTTGGACGGGACCCAGCGGAGCGTAGAAATTCACCGCCGGTCCGCGGTACTTGACCCATTTGCAATCGCTGGCCGGGCCCCAGTTCCACAGCACGTGGATCCTGATGTCGAATCCGCACGAGACGTTCTGCACCCATACGTTGCCGTAAGGCGCCGAAGCGCGTTTGGTGCACGACCCGAGGTCGTACGGAACCGCGGATGACGTCGAGGCGGCGGATGCGGGCCCCGCGAATGCGAAGACGGCGGCGACCACGGCGAAAGCCGCCATAATTCGGCGGTGCAGTCTATTCATAACGTTTTCTCCCTCTAGCGGCGTGCACAACAATTCACAAGAATTGCCGCGCCTCACCGGGCAGTCCACCCATTGAGCCCTGGCTTAACAGTCTCGACAAGAGCGCTCCGGGGTGCGTCATTTCGCAGCGACCGCCAAACTCGCTCCTGAACCCCGGCCTGCCCAAGAGATCCCCGCGCGAGTTTCTCTTCCGCGCCAAGAGATCCGCCGAAGTCGATCACACCGTCGGCCGGGCTGGGCTCGGAACGGGGTGGACGGTGTTCTCTGGGCTCGACGAGATCGACTGGGCGCGGATGAAGCACGCGTACGGACCGGCGACCGATGTCCCGGACCTACTCGGGGTCGGTTGCGCCCGACCCGCTGGGCGGGAACGAGCGCGCCACCGCGTTGTGGCGGATCACCGGCGATCCCGAGCCCGCGGCCGCCGTCCTGCTGCCGGTCTGGACGCGCAGCCGTAGCCGCTGGCCTGGTATCGCCCGAGACTTGATCAAACTCGGTCCGGCGGCGGCTCCCGCGGCGCCGTCGCTGAGAGAGGCGCTCGCGTCGCTATCGCGTGGAGCGGGTCGCCGAGTCCGACGACGGGCTGGGCAACGACATCGCCCGGGCGAGGCTTTTCAGCGCGTCTCGCGTTGGCGGACGACGGTACCTGAGCCTCCGTGGCGCCGTTCGGCCAGAGCGGCCGGCGGTCATTCGTCAAGAAGACGATCGTCCTGATGGGAGCCGTAAAACCGGGCTTGGCGGAGCATGAGTTCGCGCATCGGGGTGTCTCTCGGCGTGCCGTAGACGGTGCCCGGGAAGTCCAGGGTGCGCTGGAGTTCCCACAGTTCGTCGTGCCGGTCAGGGGAGAAGAGCTCGGCCGGGTTCCCCGCGGCGATCCAGCCGATGGGGAGCACCGCGCCGGGTTCGAGGCGGGAATTGACGTGCAGCACGCTGTTGATCCGCAGCTCGGCCCCGGCGCCGGCGACCGAGCCCGGGAACAGGGAGGCCCCGGTCGCCACGAACACCTCGTCTTCGATCACGGCTCCGTTGACGTGGGCGTGCGGCCCGACCAGCACCGCGTCCCCGAGCGTCGCGGGGTGTGCGGCCCGGCCGCGGACCAGGGCGTTCTCCATGACCACGACGTCCGAACCGGTCCGGACTTCCCCGTCTTCCGCGGTGAGCACCGCGCCGTGCAGGATCCGGGCCCGTTCGCCGAGGACGACTGCTCCGCACAGCACGGCGGACGGGGCGACGTACGCCGACTCGGGCACCACTGGCCGTTGTCCTCGATGTTCGATCAGCATCGCTCCACGCTAACCCGCGGTCCGTTTGGCGGTTGCCCTGCTGGGATATCCGGTTCCGATACAGGCAGGAGGAAGCCATGACGGAACCGTTCGCGGTCGGCGCCGGGACGTCGCTGGCCGAGGGAGAGTTGACGGTGCCTGCCGATGCCGCCGGGGTGGTGGTTTTCGCGCACGGCTCGGGCAGTTCGCGGCACAGCCCGCGCAACCAGGCGGTCGCCCGCACCTTGCAGGACCACCGTTACGCGACGCTGCTGTTCGACCTGCTCACCGAGGAGGACCACGACCGGCAGCGGTTCGACGTCGGGCTGCTGCGGGAGAGGTTGCTGCGCGCCTTGGACGACCTCGCCCGTCATCCCGGAGCAACCGGCTTGCCGGTGGGACTGTTCGGAGCCAGCACAGGGGCCGCAGCGGCGTTGAGCGCGGCGGCGAGTCGGGCGGACGTCGTGCGAGCGGTCGTTTCCCGAGGTGGCAGGCCGGATCTGGCCGAGGACGCCCTGGCGGAGGTGCGGTGCCCGGTGCTGCTGATCGTCGGCGGAAACGACGACACCGTGCGCAGGCTGAACAAGGCTGCCGCGGCCCAGCTGCCTGGCGACCGGGAGCTCGTGGTGGTTCCCGGAGCGGGGCACCTGTTCGAGGAGCCCGGCGCGCTGGAGCAGGTCGCCGACGCCGCCGCCGGATGGTTCGACCGCCATCTTCCCGGCGGGAGCGACCACGCCTTCGTGCTGTGACACGGTCTCACCGGGGCAGGCCCGGCAGCAGTTTGTCGAGCGTAATCGGCAGATCCCGCACCCGCACCCCCGTCGCCTGATGGACCGCGTTCGCGATCGCGGCCGCGGTTCCGACGATGCCGATCTCGCCGATTCCCTTGCTCCCCATCGGGTTGAGGTGCGGATCGGTCTCGTCGAGCCAGTCCGCGCGCAGGTCTTCGACGTCCGCGTTGGTCGCGATGTGGTACTCGGCGAGGTCGTGGTTGACCACATGCCCGAACCGCGGGTCGAGGACGCTGTTTTCGTGCAGCGCCATCGACAGGCCCATGGTCATGCCGCCGAGCAGCTGCGAGCGCGCGGTGACCGGGTTGACGATCCGGCCGACGGCGAATGTGCCGTGCAGCCGCGACACGCGGACTTCGCCGGTGTCGGCGTCGACTCGCACCTCGGCGAACTGTGCGCCGAACCCGTACATCGAGTACTGCTTGTCGGCCGGTTTTTTCGGAGTGCCGGCCTGTGCTTCGTCGCCGTCGCCGGGGTCGGTGCCGTATTTGTCCCGGAACACCTCCGCGGCCGCGACCACCGCTGAGCCCCACGACGCGGTTCCGGTCGAACCACCGGCCACCGTGGCTTGGGGGAGATCAGTGTCGCCGATCCGGATGTCGACGGAATCGACGGGCACGTCCAGTGCGTCCGCGGCGATCTGCGGGAGGATCGTCCACGCGCCGGTGCCGAGGTCGGCTGCGCCGATTTCGACGGCGTAGCGGCCTTTCCCGAACCGGATCGTCGCGCTCGACCCAGGCATCCGCTTCGCGGGGTACACCGAGGCCGCGACGCCGCTGCCGACCAGCCACGGTCCGTCTCGACGGCCGCCCCGCCGCGAGCTCCAGCCGAAGCGTTCGGCTCCGGTGCGCAGGCATTCGACCAGGTGCCGGCTGGAGAACGGAAGACCGGTCTCGGGATCCCGCTCCGGTTCGTTGCGCACGCGCAGGTCGATCGGGTCGACGCCGAGCGCTTCGGCGAGTTCGTCCATCGCCGCTTCCGGGCCGAACATGCCCGGGCACTCCCCCGGCGCGCGCATCCACGACGGAACGGGCACGTCGAGGCGGGCGAGCCGGTGGCTGGTGGAACGGTTCCGCGCGGCGTACATCATCCGGGCGGGCGCCGCGGTCTGCTCGGCGAACTCCTTGATCCGCGAGGTCTGCTCGACGACGTCCATCCGAAGCGACTCCAACCGCCCGTCGCGGTCGGCGCCGAGGCGGACCCGCTGGATCGTCGGCGTGCGGTAGCCGGCCAGGCTGAACATCTGCTGCCGGGTCAGCGCGAGCTTCACCGGGCGGCCCGGCACGGTCCGGGCGGCCAGCGCGGCGAGCACGACGTTGGCGTGCGGCATGCCTTTCGAGCCGAAGCCTCCGCCGAGATAAGGGCAGATCACCCGGACGCGGTCGGCGGGCAGGCCGAAGGTCTTCGCCACAGTGGACCGTACCGAGTGGACGCTTTGGGTGGAATCCCACAGGGTCAGCACGCCGTCGTCCCACAAAGCCATGGTGGTGTGCGGTTCGAGCGGGTTGTTGTGGTACATCGCCGTGGTGTAGGTCTGGTCCACTGTCACCGCGGATGCGGTGTCGAGGTCGCCTTCGCTCGTGTCGGTCGGGAAGTTCGGGTTGACCTTCTCGGGCTGGTACAGGCCGGGATCGTCGACGATGAGCTCGGCGGCGAAGGGATCGGTCTCGTATTCGACGTCGACGAGTTCCGCCGCGTGCCGTGCGGTCTCGGAAGATTCCGCCAGGACGAGCCCGATCACCCTGCCGCGAAACGGGATCTCGCAGTCTTGCAGCACCGCGAGTTCCGCGTCGTCGGTGTCGGCGAGCCGTTCGGCGGTGAAGGGAGTGATCAACGCGCGGACACCGTCGAGAGCTTCGGCTTCGACGCCGCTGATCCGCAGACAACGACCGCGCGCGATGCTCGCCTGAACCGGATGGCAGTACAGCGGCGCTTCGACGGGATGTTCGTAGGCGTACGGCGCGGTTCCGGTGACCTTCGCCGGACCGTCGCGGCGCGTGAGCCCGCGTCCGATCGCTCGCGGTTCCAACAGTCCGGTCATCGGTCGCGCTCCTCGGCGGTCAGGTCGCGCAGCACCGCGGCCAGGGTGCGTGCGGCGAGCGGGATCTTGAACGCGTTCCCTCCGTCGAGGCCTTCCAACGCCGTGGCGTCCGCGAGTTCGGCGTCGGCGGCCGCGCGGAAGACGTCCTCGCTGGGCCTGGCACCGCGGAGGACTTCCTCGGCACGCTGGGCGCGCCAGGGTTTGTGTGCCACGCCGCCGAAGGCCAGCCGGACGTCCTCGATTACGCCGTCCGAAATGGACAGTCCAACTGCGACAGAGACGAGCGCGAAGGCGTAGGAGGCCCGGTCGCGCACTTTGCGGTACGTCGAGCGGCGCGACCAGGAGGCGGCGGGCAGCGTGATGTCGGTGATCAGTTCGCCGTGTTCGAGCACGGTGTCGCGTTCCGGGTGCTCGCCGGGAAGCCGGTGCAGGTCCGCGAACGGCAGGGTCCGCTCCCCGGAAGGGCCGATCACGTGGACGCGCGCGTCGAGCATCGCCATGGCCACTGCCATGTCGGAGGGATGCGTCGCGACGCACCGGTCGGACGCGCCGAGGATCGCGTGATGGCGCGTGTAGCCGCCGAGGGCCGAACAGCCGGACCCTGGCGAACGCTTGTTGCACGGGGTCGTGACGTCCTGGAAGTAGACGCATCGAGTGCGCTGCAACGGGTTTCCGCCGACGGTCGCCATGTTCCGCAGCTGCGGCGACGCTCCGGAGAGCAGCGCTTCGGCCAGCACCGGATACCGCTCCCGGACCCGCCGGTCGGCCGCTAGGTCGCTGTTGCGGACGCCCGCGCCGATCACCAGTCCGCCGTCGTCGTCACGGATTTCCGCCGACGTCAACCCGCTCACGTCGACCAGGCGTTCCGGGCTCGCCACCCCGAGTTTCAGGTGGTCGACGAGGTTGGTGCCGCCGGCGAGGAACATCGCGGCGGGCTCGGCCGCCACGGCCCGCACCGCCTCGGCCGTCGTCGCCGGCTTGCCGTACGCGAAGGGCTTCATCGCTGTTCTCCCACCTCGCGGACCGCCGCCACGATGCCCGCGTAGGCACCGCAACGGCAGAGGTTTCCGCTCATCCGCTCGGAGATTTCCTCGTCGGTCCACTGCGGAGTGCCGGCCACCGATTCGGTGACGTGGCTGGGCGCGCCGTCGGCGAACTCGGCCAGCAACCCGGCCGCGGAACAGATCTGGCCGGGCGTGCAGTAGCCGCATTGGAACCCGTCGTGGTCCACAAACGACTGGTGCAGCGAATGCAGCTCGCCGTCCTCGGCCAGGCCGGCGGCTGTCGTCACGTCGGCGCCGTCGCAGGACAGCGCGAGAATCAGGCACGACAGGACTCTGCGGCCGTCGAGCAGAACCGTGCACGCCCCGCACTGGCCGTGGTCGCAGCCCTTCTTGGCGCTGTAGTCGCCGATCTGCTCCCGCAACAGGTCCAGCAGGGTGCGGCGCGGGTCCACGGTCAGCCGGTGCTCGGTCCCGTCGACGCGCAGCGCGATCGTCCGGACCGCGCCGGCGGTTTCCGGGATGGGTTCCGTCTTGGCCGCTCGCATACCGCCGCCATACCCGCTCGCCCCGGGCCCAAACCTCCGCCAGGTCAGGCGGCGGCCCAGCGCAGGATCTGCTCGGCGGTCCGGGCCGGGGCTTCCCGGGGCGGGAAGTGCCCGACGTCGCCGAAGACCACCCGGCGGTAGTCGGCGGCGAACAGTTCGTCCTTTCCCTCGCTGGTGGAGGGCAGATTGTCGGCGTCCTTGCCGCCGTGCAGCACCAAGGCCGGCACCTGCACGCGGGGCGGCTTCGCGAGCTCGCGCTCCAGGTCGGCGTAGGCCGGGTCGCCGTCCTGCTCGCCCCAGCGGTGCAGGTAGGCGGAGACCGTGATCGGCGGCCAGTCGTCGTTGTCCCAGCACGCCGCGGCCTGGTCGAACTCGGCGTCAGAGAACTCCCAGCCCGGCGACCACGACGTCCACAGATACCGGCAGAACGCTCGCCGGTCGCGGCGCATCGCGTCCTGGCCGCGTTTCGTCGCGACGAACCACTCGTACCAGTACGCGTGGGCGAGCGGATAGTCCAGCGGGACGCCGGGGCCGCTCGCCCCGTGCCCCGCGGACATCGCGACCAACCTGGACACCCGCTCGGGGAACAGCGCGCCGACCACGTACCCGGCCCGCGCGCCCCAGTCGTGTCCGACGAGGACGACGCGGGAGAGGTCGAGCGCGTCGAGGAAGTCGCGCAGGTCCTGGCCGAGCGCCCCGGATTGCCCGCTGCGCGGCTTGTCCGGCGTGCGGAACTCCGTCGGGGCGAACCCGCGCAGATACGGCCGGAGCACCCGGTACCCCGCCTCGGCCAGCGCGGGAACCACCTGGTCCCAGCAATGCGGATCGTCCGGCCAGCCGTGGACCGCGACCAGCGGACGCCCGTCCGGCGGGCCGTCCGCCTCGTAGCCGATCTTCAGGTCGGGTGTGCGCACGAACTCGGTCATGCCCTCCTCCGCGGTTCGGCTGCCGTCGGGCGGCGGATACCCGGGCGCCCGCGGAGCTACACCGCTCGATCAGAGCAGCGTCCCCAGCGGACCGAGGTCGAGGTTCAAGTCCGCGGCGGAAAGGCCGTACCGGTCGCGAAGCTCGGTCAGCCGTTCTTCGAGCAGCATCAGGGTGAGACCAAGGCGTTCCTCCTGCGCCTCGGTCAGCCCGCCCTCCTCGACGCGGCGCAAGGCCTGGCGTTCCATCAGCTGCCGGAGCAGTTCGATGATGGTCAGGACCAGCTTCATCAGGTCGCGTTCGACCGTGTCCGCGTCGGTCTCGAGCCGGGTCGGCAGCGCGTCGCGCATCGTCCCTCCTTCACCAGGGCGCCGGACGGTCTTCGCGGATCGAGGTGATCAGTGCGCGCAGGGAGATGTGCACGAGGTCGACCTCGGCGACCGACAGCACGAGATCCCCGGTCAGCACCACGCCCCCGGCGAGCAGCCGGTCCAGCAGGTCGACCAGGGCGAGCCGGCCGGTTTCCTCGACCGCGCCCGTCACGAGATCCCCGCGAAGGAGTACGGGGCCCACGGGCCGGTGACCTCGACTTCGATTCCGGCGGCGGCCGATCGCCGCAGCTGCGCGAGCCGGTCCAGGAAGCGTTCCCGGCCGGCGTCGGGGACCAGGCAGGCCAGGTTGAGGATGTTGCGGTCGGTGCGGCCGGTCAGGGCGGGATCCTGGTTGCGGTGCCGGTGGAGGTCCGCGGACAGCTGCGCGAGTTCCCGCTCGATGCGCTCGGCGACCGCGACCGCCTCGTTCGCCCGGGTATCCCGCGCCTGCCGCTGGCGGAGTCGTTGCCGCAGGTAGGAACGTCCGTCGGCGGGCGGCTCGTGCGTGCCGGAACCGCGGAGCGAGGCGAAGACTTTGACGCCCCATTCGGCATGGCCCCGGATCCGCCGCAGCGCTTCCGAAAATTGCGCGGAATGCTCGGCGAGCATTTCCCGGACCCGCTGCTCGTCGCGATAGATCGTCGCCATCCGCAGCGGCAGCACGCCCGTGCGACGGCTCGCTTCTTCCACGACGGCGTTGTGCGCGCGGGCGATTTCTTCCAGCCACGGAAGCTGTTCCAGCGAAGTTTCGTCGAACCCCTCGTCCGGGGCCGGGCTGGCCAGCGCGGCCAGCCCGGCCCCGGAAATGACGGAAACCGGACGATCACGGAGTCCGGTGATGCCGTCCATCGGGTTTTCCGCCGCGAATTCGGCGACTGCGTAGCAATACCAGCTCACTGTTCCGCTCGCTCTCCCCGCGCGAGTTCGAGTTGCGCGCGCAGTCGTTCGTTCTCCTCCAGCAGATCCTCGCGCTTCGAGCCCGACGACAGGGACGGGTCGTGCTCCCACCAGTCGATGCCCATTTCCTTGGCCCGCTCGACCGACGCGACCAGCAACCGCACCTTGATGGTCAGCAGCTCGATGTCGAGCAGGTTGACCTGGATGTCCCCGGCGATCACGATGCCCTTGTCCAGCACCCGTTCCAGGATGTCGGCGAGGTTCGCGCCGCCGCCGGGCCCCGCCGGGCGGGACACCCCGCCGAGCGGTCTGCCGGCGGGTAGGCTGGACTCGCTCATCTGCTGCCTCCTCGTCACCGCGCCGCGACGGCCCGGCGGCCCCGGGGACGTTCGTCCTCGGGTTCGTCGTCTTCCTCTTCGTCTTCCTCTTCGAAGTCGTCCTCGTCTTCGTCATCCTCGGGAAGCTCTTCGTTTTCGGGCTCGCCGCCGCCGGTGTCTTCCTCCTCGCGCAGCGCGCCCTCGTCCTCGTCTTCGTCTTCCCGCACCTGTTCCGGCGAGCGCACGACCTCGCCGTCGCGGATCTCGCCGCGCCAGCCGTCGCCCGACGCCTGCCCGGCCATGGTGATGAACCGGCGGAAGTGCTTGAGGTCGAGCCGCGCCCGGCGGCCCTGCGCCCGCCAGATGTTGCCGGTCTTCTCGAACAGCCCGGCCGGGTAGTACTCGATCACCAGCAGGACCTTCGTCAGGCTCGGGGCGAGTTCGTGGAAGGTCACCACGCCCTTGATCGTGCCCTTGGCCCCGTCGGTGGTCCACGCGATCCGCTCGTCGGGGATCTGTTCGGTGACCGTGGCCTTCATCGAGCGATTCGACCAGAAAATCTTGAACCGCCACTGCGAAGTGGTGTCGTCGTTCTGCTCGGCGCTCGTGACGCCCTTGGCGAAACTGCTGAACTTCTGGAATTCGGTCCACTGGTCGTACGCCTCGCGGACCGGCACGCCGACGTCGATGTCCTCGATGATGTTGATGATCTTCTTGCCGCCGGAACCTTTGCCGCGCTTGCCGAACAGCCCCGAAACCGAGTTCTTGAGCGCTTTGCCGCCCGCCTCGGCCATCGCCTTGACCGGCGTCTTCCCGTCGGCGATTTTCTCGCCGGCGCTGAACAATCCCTTCAACGAGCCGCTCCCGCCCGCGTCGGCCAGCCGCCGGGACGCCTCGCCCAGTTTGCTGCCCGCCGAGGACATCACCTGTTCGGCCTTCGCCTGCGCGTATTCCTCGCCGGCGTGCAGCAGCTGCTCCGTCGCGGGATTGCGCGAGGCCAGGTCCCGAAGCTTTGCCAGGGGACCGAGTTCGTCGTTGCCAGAACGGGATTCAGCCACGGTTCACCCCCGAGGTGCTCGAGGAACGCTTCTGCGTACGGCCGCCCGAGGACGTCCGCTTCCGCGCCGTCGAACTCGACGAACCGCTGGACGCCTTCCGCGCGGGCTTGCGCTCTCCCGGCGAGGCGCTCCGCGATTTCGCCGGACGTTTGCGGGCAGGCGGGCGGGTTTCGCTTTCTTCCCCGCCGTCGTCCCCGTTGTCATCGGCCGCTTCCGGCTCTCGATCATCCGGGTCCCCTCCGCCGATCGCCGGAAGGCCCGCTGCCTTGTCTCGCAGGGTGTCGGTGTGCTCCTGCAACGAGCCGGCCAGCCGCCCCGCCTGATGAGTCAGGATGTCCGCGGCCAGGGTCTTGCCCGCGCCCAGCACCTCGTCCCGCACCTGATCGCGGACCCCGGCCAGTTCGGGCGACGAAGCCAGCTCGCGCGTGACATCCGACAGCAGCTTCTTCGGGTCCAGGTTCAGCTTCCGCCCGACGAGCCAGGCGCCCATGGTGATGGCGAGTTTGGCTTTTTTCCGTCTCCCGAGCACATAACCGCCGACCACGGCGGCCGCGACCTTCATTCCCGGTGTCATCTGTTCGCTCCGTTCATCCGGCAACCCCCCGGTCGAATTCTTCGAGCAGATCGAGTATTTCGTCTTCCCTGCGGTCGAACTCCTCCTCGCTGATCCCGCCGGTCGCCAGTTCCCGTTCCAGGGCGACCAGTTCCCGTTGCCACTGCGCGATCTGCTCCTGCTCAGCGGCGTCGACGACCTGTCCGGTCACCCAGACCGCGCCCCGCACCGGCGCCAGCGGGAGCAGCACAAGTTCCCCGAGCAGCCCCACTATTGGCCCTCGGTAAAGCTGTAGGGCGGCAGCGGTCCCTGTGCGCGGACCTCCGCCACTTCCTCGACCAGGGTCGCCAACCGCTGCACCGCGTCCTGGAATTCAGCCGTTTTCTCCTGCCGCACCAGGAACGAGCAGGTGAAAAAGCACCCGTCGACCCGCGGCCCCGGGGAATGCTCCGACGCCAGCGGAAGCAGATAGCTCAGCACCGCGTCGGCGTCCTCGCCCTCGCGCTCCTCCAGCCGGCCGGCGACCAGTTCGCCGAACCGCACCTGTTCGGCTTGCCCCTTGCCGGCGTCCTCCCGCAAGCTCGCGGCCAGGTTTCGGAGTTCCTCGTCCTTGGCGAGGAGCTGGCCGAGGACGGCCTCTTCCCGGTGCGCGACTTTGACGTTCATCTCCACGTGCCCGCGAACGCGTTGCAGCACAGCGGTGTACACCTCGGTTTTAGCCGCGATCTCCTCCGCTACCGCGGTGTCGTCGTCCGCGACGACACCGAAGCGCATCGGAAGCGTCGGCCCCTTTTCGCACAACGCCTGCAAGATCTCTTGGTGGGCAAGCAGATCCCGGCGTTTCGCCCGCAGTTCGCCTTCGACGTCGCCGACCACTGCGCGGAGTTCGTCCCCGGCCGCCAGCACCCGCGCAGGAGCCGGCGACGGTCCGACGCCGCGCAGATCGCCTACGTCGGCAGGATGATCGGCGAACGTGATGCCGTACAGGTAAGTGCTCATCCGCTCGACCTCGCGGTGCTGCGCCGGCTACGGCTGCGAGGCCGTTCCCCGTCCTCTGCGCCGTCCTTGTCGCTGGACTTCTGGAACTGCTCGGCGAACGTCTCGACCGCGCCGGTCAGCGCGCCTTTGGACTTTCCTTTGGCGCCTTTCTCGGTCACCTCGCCCAGCAGATCGGGCAGCGTCGTGGCGCTGGAGGCACGGGTGAGGTCCAGCCGGTTGCACGCTTCGGCGAACCGCAGGTAAGTGTCCACACTGGCCACGACGATCCGCGCGTCCACAGTGAGCAGTTCGATGCCCACCAGCGAAACCCGCACGAACGCGTCGATCACCAGTCCCTTGTCCAGGATCAGTTCGAGGATGTCGTAGAGGTTTCCGGTGCCCGGTCCGCGTTGCAGCTGACCGTTCGAGCCCTGCCGTCCGGTCGCCATGGTCATGAAATCGCCTTCCCTTCCTCACGCGTCGACCTGGCCGCGCGCGTACCTCCGGACCTGCTCGTAGCCGAGGAAGCCGCCCTGTGCGTCGACCCGCACACAGTACGTGGCCATCAGGCTGGTGGTGTCCGGAACCCGTTCCAGCTCAAGCACTTCGACCAGCAGCTTCCATCCGTCGCCGTCCTTGGCGAACGCCGACACGGACTCGATGTCCTTTTCGGTCAGCTCCTCGAACACCGCACGCGCGTCGCGCATGAGCCCGGCAGGCGACCGGCCGTCGTCGCGTCCACTTTCGTCAGGCCGATGAACCATGTGGTGTCGGCTACCCCGGGCGCTCCGGCCAAAACTGGCTACTCGCGAGGAAAATCGAAATTGGGCCGAACAGCGCAGCACCGCCCCGCCAGTCAGCGCAGAATCGGACGCTCAGTAGCCGCCCGCGTGCGAAGCGCGCTTCCCGCAACGGAAATCACTGACTGTCCACAACGGACACATCGTTGGTGTCCTCAGTGGATGGCGGAGCGTCACCACCGCCACCGCACTCCGTGGATCCCGGCCCCCCGCCCGGTCCGGATCACGTGCGCGGGCACGCCGGGCCGCACGCGGACCTCGGCGGTCTCCAGTTCCGGCCCGGCCGGCGAATCCTGCCGGTACGACACGCATTCCGCGGGCAGCGCCGACGGATCGAAATGCACTTCCAGCAGGTGTTCCGCGATCGGCAGCCGGAACCGCCGGTCGTAGCGCGCATCCGGCTCCTCGTCCCGGAACGCGAACCGGTACTCGACGATCCCCGTCTCGCCCGGGGCCAGCGGATGGTCGAGGACCAGTTCCGTCACCGAGAACGCCTGCTCCGGCGTCGCCCGCACGCAGCCGGGGCGGCAGTACCGCGCCGACACCAGTTCCGGCGACTGACCGGGCGTGAATCCCCGCAGCGCCACGATGCGCACGAACGCCGGTTCGTCCAGAGCCCGCAGCACTTCCCGCACGTGCAGGCCGCGCATCCGCCCCGCGGCGTCGACGTGCAGGGTCTCGTGCACGCTGACCGATTCCGGCGAGGAGTCCTCGAACGAGTTCAGCACCATCGGAAGCAGGCTGCGGTTCTCCCACAACCGGTCCCACCGCGCCGCACGCGGGGCCGGGCCGCCGGTGCGCGGCCGGTCCAGCAGCGCGCGCAGCGTCCCCGGCGGGACGTCCAGGACCGGCTCCAGCAAAGCCAGCGCCCGCAACGATTCCGGCCGTTCCGGACGGCTGCGCCCGGTGCGCCACGAGCTGAGCGTGGTCGTGCTGACCGGCACGCCCGAGGCCGCGAGCCGTTCGCGCAGCCGCGCCAGGCCGAGGCCGCTGCGCTCGATCGCCAGCGTCAGGGCGCGCTCGAAGGGTCCCTCGGCCAGCGCCCTGGCCAGCCGCTCCCCGCCCGGAGCCGGGGCGAACAACCGCATTTCGCCTCTCCTGGAAAAAACGGACCGGTCGAAACGGATTCTCGGCATCCGTTCACCGGTTGGCAACCCGCCGAAAGTCGCGTCGCCGCCGCTTGCCCGCCACCGGCGGTTCGGCGGATTCCGCGGCGCGGCCGCGCTGCTTACGTTCGAAAGCGTCCCCATCGGAAACCTGTCCCCAAGGAGCGACATGCGCGCACTCACCCGAGCCCTCGCCGTGCTGACCGGTTCCTGCGCGGTGCTCGGCGCGTTCGCCGTGACCCCCGCGTCCGCGAGCCCAGCCGCGCCCGACGCCCAGCCGTCGATCATCGGCGGCAGCACCGCGCAGAACCCCGGCTACATCACCCGGTTCAACGGCCACGCGAACGGCTACACCTTCTTCTGCACCAGCACCCTGATCGGCAGCCGCTGGGTCCTCACCGCGAAGCACTGCATGTACGACAACAACGGGCAGCGCCTCACCGACATCGACCTGTACATCGGGTCCAACAGCGCCAGCGGCGGCGTGCACGCCAAGGCCGCCTCCACCTACGTCTACTCCGGCGGCGACCTGGCGCTCATCAAGCTGAACACCGACGGCGGCAGCACGTACGCCCGCCTCGCCAGCAGCTCCGAGGACGCGCAGGAAGGCGACAGCGCGACGGTGTACGGCTGGGGTGCGACGCAGAGCACCGACGAGGGGCACCACCAGTCGAGCGTGCTGAAGCAGGCCGAGGTGACGATCTCGAACACCCAGGACAGCGACAACTCCGGCGGCCCCGCGATCACGGCGAGCACCCCGAACGGCGCAGTGGCGGGCGGCGACTCGGGCGGCCCGATGGTCGACGGCGGCGTCCAGGTCGGGGTGTGCTCGACGAGCGACCGGTCCAGCGTCACGACCTACGGCAGCGTGGCCGCGGGGCGGGACTGGATCCAGCAGGTCTCCGGGGTCTGATCGCCGCGGCGAGAAGTCAAGTGCGCGCGGGAAACCCTCGGGGAATCGGATTCCCCGAGGGTTTCCCGCACGCACCGCAAAGCCCGCGTGACGTCAGCCGAGCTTCTCCAGCGCCTTCTCCGCCGACCCGGCGTCCTTCCCCATCCCCCGCCACGGATCCTCCTTGCGCGCCAGCCGACGGCGCAGCTTGTCCGGACCCCACCCGTTCGGTTCGGCCTTGCCGAGTTCCGTCCAGTCCAGCGGGGTCGCCGAGGCCGCGCCGGGGCGGGCGCGCAGGGAGTACGGGGCCACGAACGTCTGGGCGTAGCCGTTGCGGTTCGCGTCGACGAAGACGCGGTCGCCGCGCTGGTCCTTGCGCTGCGCGGTGGTCAAGCGGTCCGGATCCGCCGCCGCGACGCGGTCCGCCAGGGCTCGCGAGAGTTCCAGGACCACGTCCGTGGTCGCCGTGGCGTCGAGGGGCGCCACGACGTGGAAGCCGCGGCCGCCGGTGGCCTGGAGGCAAGCGGTGAGGCCTGCCTCGGCGTAGTGGTCGCGGATGCGGCGGGCCGCGGTGCGCAGGTCGGCGACGTCGGTGCCGTCCGGCGGGTCCAAATCGAGCACCAGCAGGTCCGGTTTGCCCGGTGCGTCCACAGTGGACAGCCAGACGTGGAACTCCACCGTGCCCTGGTCGGCCAGGTACAGCAGGGACTCCTCGTCGTCGCACACGACGTACTCGTCCGTGCCCCCGCCCCGGCGCGGGACTCGTTCGGTGTGCAGCCACGACGGGAAGTGCTCGCCCGGGTGCTTCTGGAACCACCCCTCGGCCTCGATGCCGTCCGGATACCGCCGCAGCGTGAGCGGGCGGCCGCGCAGGTGCGGCAGCATCGCGGGCGCGACGGTGCGGTAATGCTCGGCGACGTCGCCTTTGCTGAGGCCGTCGGCGGGGTAGAAAATCTTGTCGGGATGGGAAATCTTCACGGGCGCTCCCGGATCACGTCGGACGGCTTCTTGTCCTCGCGCAGACCGGTGAACCTCGGATGGCGCAACCGGCCGTCGCGGGTCCACTCGGAGAAGCCGATCTGGGCGACCAGCTCGGGCCGCACCCAGCGCGCACCCGGCTCGCGCACCGGATCGGCGAACGGCGAGCTGTTCGTTTCGCGCCGGGTCAGCTCGGCGTGCAGCGAGGTCAGCAGCCGGTGGTCGAAACCGGTGCCGACCTTGCCCGCGTACCGCAGCCGCCCCTTCTCGTGGTAGCCCAGCAGCAGCGCGCCGAAGCCGATGCGGCTGCCCCGCGGGGCAGTGAACCCGCCGATCACCATCTCCTGCCCTTGCTGGCATTTGAACTTCAGCCAGTCCGGCGAGCGGCCGTGACGGTACGGCGCGTCGGCGCGTTTCGCGATCACGCCCTCCCAGCCGCGCCGGCACGCCTCCTCGAAGTACTTCTCGCCCTCGGTATTGCGGTGTGCGGACAGGCGGAGCGGGTCTTCGAAGGCGAAGGCGTCGCGCAGGATCGACTTGCGCTCGCGCAGCGGAAGCGGCGTGATGTCCTGCTCGTCGCAGTACAGGAGGTCGAAGAGGTAGTAGTACACGCGGACGCCGGTCGCCCGGGCGCGCGCCGGATCGGTGAGGTGGATGCGCGGCTGGAGCGCGGCGAAACTGGTCTGGTCGCCGTCGAACGCGACGATCTCCCCGTCCGCGACGAACCGCGGTCCGCCTTGCCCGGCAAGGGCTTCCACGATCTCGGGGTACGCGTTGTCCATCACCTTGCGGTTGCGGGAGTACAGCGTGGGCGTGCCGCCGTCGCGCACGCAGATCGCGCGCACCCCGTCGAGCTTGCGCTCGTAAATCCAGTCCTCGTCGGAAAACCGCCGGTCGGTGAGGGTGGCGAGGGTCGGCTCGCGCCAGCCGGGACCGGTCATTCGAGATCCCGGTTGGTGCGTCCGGTGAGCACGGATTCGAGCTGCGTTTTCGCGGGCTTGCGGCGGCGGTCGGCGCCCTCGTCGTCCTTTTTGATCAGCAGCCACTGTTCCTGGCCGGACGAGTCGCGGCGGATCAGGGAGAAGGCGCCGCGCAGCTTCTCGCCGTGCAGCCAGACCTTGAGATGGCCGTCTTCGAGGGCTTGTCCGGCGGAGTCGGTGAGCGCGTCGAACGTCCCGGTGTCCCACACGATCACGGTGCCGCCGCCGTACTCCTCGGCAGGGATAGTGCCCTCGAACCGCGCGTAGTCCAGCGGGTGGTCCTCGGTGCGGACGGCGAGCCGCCGGTCCGAGGGGTTCAGCGACGGGCCTTTCGGCACCGACCACGAAACCAGGACACCGCCGATCTCCAGGCGGAAGTCGAAGTGCAGACTGCTCGCGTCGTGCCGCTGGACGACGAACACCGGTTCGGCGTTCCCGCGGCCCCCGCCTGGTTCCGGGGTCCGCCGCGGGTCGCGTTTGGCCCGGTATTCGGCCAGCCGGTCCTTCGAGGACATCCCACCACCTCCGACCGCCCGGGTGCCCGCGCACCGGGAGCGCGAAACGTGGTTGACGGGCCGCCACCCGGGTAAGCGAACGGTTCCCGGCAGGCAGGAGCGACCCATGGCGCCCGAACCCACGGCCCCCATCGCGGACGGCCTCGTGCTCGCGACCCGGACCGGCGACCTCGACGAGGTGGTCCGGCTGCTCGGCGAACTCGACGCCCTTCCCGTGCGGCAGCGAGTGCTGCGCGGCCTGGTGCACCGCTGCGCCGCGGCGGTCCGCGAGCGGTTCGGGCCGCAGCCCGAGGACGCGGTGTTCACCGCCGTCGCGGTCGGCGAGGACGCGGTGGCCGCCGACGTGGACGACCTCCGGCCCGGGGTACGAGCTGCGTTGCGCGCGGTGCTGGCGGAGCTGAACGGCGACTTCGAGGCTCTCGAAGTGCAGCTCGGCCAGGCCGCGCGGGAACCGCGGCTGACCGGGCTGGTGCACTGCCTGCTCTGGGCGGCCGGCCTCCCGTGAGCCGCCTCAGCGCACGGTGAAATCTCCCTGGTCGCCGACGACCAGGACCCGGCCGTCGAGCGCGTCGGAACTGGCCTGGTCGAGGAACACGCGCGCGCCGGTCTCGTCGTCAGTCAGCACGGTGTCGGTTTCCGCGGCCAGCGCGGACACCGAGGTCGCCAGGTCCGCGGAGCCTTCGCGGGCGGTGATGCGCAGCCCGCCCTCTGGCGCGACGCCCTGTTCGGTCGCGAGGCGCTGGATGGTCCGGCCGGCGTCGGGATCGATCTTCAGCATGGCACCCGGGTACCCGCCGGAGCCGCGGCCAGACGCGCCGGGCGTCCGTTTTGCCGCGGCGGGCAGCGGGTAAGCGGATGCTCGACCCCGATTTCGAGCCGTCCTGAGATGTGAGCGCTCCGATGACCGGATTTTTCCCGCCCGGGCAGGGAAACAGCCCGTTCGACCAGTTCCTGTCGCAGTTCTTCGGCCAGGCAGCGCCCGGCCGCCGCGGCTATTCGGTCGACGTGTCGCGCCTGCTCAACGACCAGGCCCGCGGGCTCGTCGCGGAGGCGGCGGACCGCGCGGGGGCGTGGGGCGGGCGGCACGTGGACACCCAGCACCTGTTGTGGGCCGCGACCCAGCTGCCCGCCACCGCGCAGGCGCTGACCCGCGCCGGGGTCGACCCGGCCAAGGTCGCCGGGCGCATCGAACGCGACCACGCCGCCGGCGGCGAAACCACGGCGACCGCGCTGGCGCCGGGCGCGAAACGAACGCTGATCGACGCCCACCAGCTCGCCCGCGGCCTCGGCTCCCCGTTCATCGGCCCCGAGCACCTGCTCGCCGCGCTGGCCGCCAACGAGGAGTCCGAAGCGGGCCGCATCCTGCGGGAAGAGGGCGTGACCACCGACCGCCTGCGACAGGACTCCCCCGCGGAAAGCCCGACCCCCTTGCGGGACACCCCGACACTCGCCCAATACGGCGAAGACCTCACCGCCCGCGCCCGCGAGGGCCGGATCGACCCGGTGATCGGCCGCGACGACGAGATCGAGCAGACCGTCGAGGTGCTTTCCCGCCGCACCAAGAACAACCCCGTGCTGATCGGCGAGGCTGGCGTCGGCAAGACCGCGATCGTGGAGGGTCTCGCGCAACGCCTCGCCGACGACGACGTGCCCGACATCCTCAGCGGCCGCCATGTGGTGCAGCTCGACCTCACGGCGATGGTCGCCGGCACGCGGTACCGCGGCGACTTCGAGGAGCGGATGTCCGCGCTGCTCAAGGAGATCCGCGAGCACGGCGACCAGCTGATCGTGTTCGTCGACGAGTTGCACACGATCGTCGGCGCCGGCGCCGGCGAAGGCAGCGGCGGCCAGGGCGCCGGGAACATGCTGAAACCGGCGCTCGCGCGCGGTGAGCTGCACATCGTCGGAGCGACCACGCTCGACGAGTACCGCACCGGCATCGAACGCGACCCGGCGCTGGAACGCCGGTTCCAGCCGATCCTGGTGCCCGAGCCGACCGTCGAGGACGCCGTGTCGATCCTGCACGGCCTCCGCGACCGCTACGAGGCCCACCACCAGGTCCACTACACCGACGACGCGCTGCGGGCGGCCGTCGACCTGTCCGACCGTTACCTGACCGAGCGATTCCTGCCGGACAAGGCGATCGACCTGATCGACCAGGCCGGGGCCCGCGTCCGGCTGCGTGCGCGGATCAAACCCGACGGCCAGCGCGAGCTGCAGAGCCGGCTCGACCAGTTGCTGCTGGAGAAGGACCAGGCCGTCGCCGAAGAGAACTTCGAACGCGCGTCCTCGCTCCGCGACGAGATCGCCGACCTGCGGAAACGCCTCGAACAACCGGTTGAGCGCCCCGGCGGTCCGGTGGAGGTCACCGACGCGGACATCGCCGAGGTCGTCTCCCGGCTGACCGGCGTGCCCGCGGCACGGCTCACCGAGACCGAGCGGGAACGTCTGCTGGGCTTGGAGGAGCACCTGCACGACCGCGTGATCGGCCAGGACGACGCGGTGCGCGCGGTCGCCGAAGCGGTGCGGCGGTCCCGTGCCGGGCTCGCCGAGCCGGACCGGCCGTTCGGCAGCTTCCTGTTCCTCGGCCCCACCGGCGTCGGCAAAACGGAACTCGCGCGGGCGCTGGCCGAAGCCCTGTTCGGCGACCAGGACAGCATGGTGCGCATCGACATGAGCGAGTACTCCGAGCGCCACACGATCAGCAGGCTGATCGGTTCGCCGCCCGGATATGTCGGGTACGAGGACGCCGGCCAGCTCACCGAGGCCGTGCGCCGCCGCCCGTACTCCGTGGTGCTGCTCGACGAGGTCGAGAAGGCGCATCCGGACCTGTTCAACGTGCTGCTGCAGGTCCTCGACGACGGCCGCCTCACCGACGGCCGCGGCCGCACGGTCAACTTCGCCAACACCGTGCTCATCATGACCAGCAACCTGGGCTCCGACCTGGTCGGCAGCTCGACCCACGGCGCGCTCGGCTTCGTCCAGCCCGCCGACGGCGACGGCGACCAGCTGCGCGAACGCCTCATGCGGCGGCTGCGCGAATCGTTCCGCCCGGAGTTCCTGAACCGGATCGACGAGATCGTCGTCTTCCGCCGGCTGGAGCCCGAGCAGCTCGACCGGATCACGGAACTGCTGCTGGAGCGCACGAAACGGCGCGCGCACGCGCAGGGCCTCACTGTCGAGTTCACGCCGGAGGCGGTGCGGCGGATCAGCGAACTGGGCTACGAACCGCAGTTCGGCGCGCGGCCGCTGCGGCGGGCGATCCAGCGGTACGTGGACAACCCGCTGTCGAGCAGGCTGCTGTCCGGCGACGTCGCGCCCGGCACCGCGGTGCGCGTGGACGCGGGCGACGAGGGACTTCGCTTCGACACCTCAGTGACCGCCTGAGGTGCCCCCGCTCCCGGTCCTGTTCGGCGTCGCCGGACTGCTCGCGCTCGCCGCGGCCGTGCTGCCGAAACTGGTCGCCGACCGCCCGTTCTCCACCCCGCTGGTGATGCTGCTCGCCGGGCTGCTGCTCGGCCTGCTGCCGCTGCCCTACCTCGGCGATTGGGCCTCGCCCGCCCAGCACGCGGACGTGGTGGAATCGTTCACCCAGCTCGGCATCGTGCTCGCGCTGGCGGGTGCGGGCCTGTCGGTGGACCGGCCGTTCGGGCTGCGCACCTGGATGTCGCCGTGGCGGCTGCTGTTCGTCGCGATGCCGCTTTCGATCGCGGCGGTCGCGCTGCTCGGCTGGTGGTGGCTCGGGCTCGCGCCCGCCGCCGCGCTGCTGCTGGGTTCCGCGCTTTCGCCCACCGACCCGGTGCTGGCGGGCGACGTCGGGGTCCCCGACCCCGGCGTGGAGCCGGATCTGGCGCGGGACAACGAGATCCGCTTCACCCTCACCACCGAAGCGGGCCTCAACGACGGCCTCGCCATGCCGTTCGTCCTCGTCGCGCTGCTGCTGGCCGGCACGCACGTGTCGATCGGCGCCGACGTGCTGCTGCCGCTGCCGATCGGAGTGCTGGTCGGGCTCGCCGTCGGCAGGCTGCTGGCGTGGGCGTTCTTCCGCATCCCGTCGTCGCGCTTCCGGCTGGCCGAGTACTCCGACGGATTGGTCCTGCTGGCACTGGCCTTCCTGCCGTTCGCGGTGGCGGAACTGCTGCACGGCAACGGTTTCCTCGCCGTGTTCACCGCTGCGGTGTGCGTGCGGACCAGCGAGCGCTCGCACGGCTACCACGAGGTCCTGCACACTTTCGGCCGCCAGCTCGAACGGCTTTTCGTCGCCATCACGCTTCTGGGTCTGGGCTTCGCCCTCGGCGACGGCCTGTTGCGCGGCGTCACCCTGCTCGAAGTCCTCTTCGCGGCCGTCGCGGTGTTCGTCGTCCGGCCGCTCACCGGGATCGGTTCCCTCATCCGCTCCCCCGCCCGCGGACGCGCCGCGCTCGCGATCGCGTTCTTCGGCGTGCGCGGCATCGGAACGCTCTACTACCTCGCCTACGGACTCCACCAGACCGACCTGCCGGGCGCGGACCAGCTGTGGCGGGTGGGCGCGCTGGCGGTGGCGCTTTCCGTGCTGATACACGGGATTCTGGCCGCGCCGGTGATGCGCCGGGTCGAGGAGCAGGGCGCGCACGTGCCCCGGCGCCTTCCGGAGGAGACCGGATAGTCCGCTTTCCCGGCACGGAAAACCCGCTTCCCTCACCTGGCCACGAGGCATGGGTCGACGGGCAGAAAGAATTCACCGGGTGCCTGGACAGCGCGGAACCTGGGACATGCCCGAAGAACGCTGCCATCGCTGATCCTGCCCGCCCGTCCCGAAACCTACGCGGATTCGCCGGAAAGCTCGGCAAGCTTGCCCGCGATCCCGGCCCCGTCGCCCAGCTCTTCGCGATCCGCCGGAGAGATCCGCCACCACACGACCCCGGCGACGACCCGGCTCGGCGGGAGAACCACGAGGTCGCCCGGCGAAAGGGCCTCCACCCCGGCCGCCAGCTCACGGCCCCCGCAGGTCCCGGGCTCGACGAAGAAGAACGCCCCGTGCGGCGACAACGCCATCGGACCGAGCGGCCGCCCGCCGTCGAACGCGGCGAGTGCCCGCCAGCCAAGGTGCGTCGGCGCGCGCAGGACGTCGAAGTGCTCCCCCACCGGCGCGAGAATCGCCTGCCGATGCACAGACCACCATTCCGAAACAACCCGGCGATCGACCGTGGCCTCGGACCGGGACACCGTCGACTCCCGGCCGCCGAGCAGTTCGAAACCGACCGGATCCCAGGTCGTCAGCCCGTCGCACACCGGGCCCGGCAGCACCGGCCAGCCCCGGGCGGCGTAGTTCTCGGCCGCCGCGCGCAGCGCACGCAACGCGACCCCCTGGTCCCCAGCCAAACAGCGTGAACGGCTACCGCGCGCAACAGCGGTCATCGCAAGAGTCCCTTCCGAGTGGCGATCCCCGTCCGCGCAGGTCAAACCGCGACGGACGGTGCGGGAACCGGGGTACCGCCCGACCACCATGCGACCGCGGCGAGGCGCAGACCAGCCCGCGAACCGCCCGCCAACCGGGAGCAAACCGGCAGCGCGCCTCGCCGGTGCACCTGGTCGTCGAAGCAGTACGCACCGTTCCAGGGGACACCGTGCGCCTAAAGCGGACCGAGTTCCTCGTAGGGGGCGCCCATCTCAGATTCGCCTACCAGGTCCAGAAACAGCTGAAACTGGACGAAATTGTCCGGGCCGAAAGTTCCGCCTGGCGGCCATATCGCGTCGCATTCAGGGCATTTGGCAACGGTGATGCTCAGCCGAGTCGCCCTGATCTTCTCAAGGTTTGCCTGACGGCATCTCGGACACTCCATGCATCCTCACCGCTCCCGCCGCCCTGATCTGATTGCGACCGTTCCGCTTGGCCTGCAACAACGCGCCATCCGCAGCAGTGAGCAGCTGCTCGACCGACATCCCGTCGTCCGGATAAGACGCCACTCCCATCGAAGTGCTCACCCCGGACAACGTGCGCGGCTGCCCGTCCGTAGTAGCGGTGAGCACGACCGGAGTACGCGCCAGGCGGAAGCGGATCCGTTCAGCCACAGCCAGCAACTGCCCCGGTTCGAGACCCGGCAGGAGAATCGCCAGCTCGTCCCCGCCGTAACGAGCCACGAGGTCCTGAGACCGGACTTCGGCCCGCACAAGGTCGGCGACAGCGCGGATGGCCTGATCGCCCGCCGGGTGCCCGTAGGTGTCGTTGATCGCCTTGAACTTGTCGACGTCCAGGAAAAGCACGCCAAGCCCGGTCCGGCTGAGTTTCGCGCGGTCGAGGGCCGCGGTGACGACTTCGGCCCAGTACACCGGCGTCGCCAGACCCGTTTTCTGATCGGTCCGGGAGGCCCGCAAGTACTGGGGCAGCAAGAGATCGCGGTGCACGCACAGCACGGCGATCATCGGAGCGGGCAGCGCCCACGGCTCGTGGACCAGCAGGACGGCCATGGTCGCGCCGAGCCCCAGCGCCGACGCGACGACCAGCTGGTCGCCCGGATGCCCCAACGCCTGCCGGACCGGCACTTTCTCGTGCGACGACAACCCGATCGCGACGACGACCAGTGCGTAGTTGACCAGCCACCACACGCCGGCCGCGGCGGTCACGAGCAGCAGCGACCCCAGGTCGTGCGGCAGCAGGGGACCGTCCAGGACAGTGGAGGCGACGGCCGACGCGAGCACGAACGTGGCGGCCGAGTAGATCTTCCGGAACAGGATCGCCGGCCCGTAAACCCGGTACCAGCAATACCCGTACGACACCGCGGTCAAGCCGATGACCAGCGGCAGCGGCAGCACCAGCAGCGCGGCGAAAACCCACAGGCTCTTGAGATTCGTGTACGGCGCCTTCTTCGACGCCTGCTCGCGGCGCCGCTCGATCGTGCGGACCGCCTCGAGGTGCGCCACCGCGGCCGCGGCGAGGACGGCGAACCACAGCCACTGCGTCCGGGTGACCGCGGCCGACATCGACGAGAACACCGTGATCGCGACCGCGACCGCGTCGACCGCGAGCACCAAGCACAGCGCGGGACGCGGCAGGGACCGCAATCCCCCCGGCGCTATGCATCTGCCACTCTCACCAGTCACGCTGGTATCCGCCCCTGTCAACGAAGATTAATCACAGTAATCGCCATGTCACCGGCCGTCGATACGCCGGTCGGACCAACCACCCGCGAGAAAGGCGCCACTATGAGCAACGCACCCGGCAACGAATGGACCCGTTTCGCCCGCGGCAACGAGTGGACCCGCTGCCAGGGCAACGAATGGATCCGCCGAGGCAACGAATGGGACCGCCGCCGCGGAAACGAGTGGGCCCGCTGACCCGTTACTCCGGTCCGGCAGCGCGGCGGGCGCGGTTCCAAGCAGCTCCCGCCGCGAGTGCCGTCAGCACGCCGAGCACCCCCGCGACGGCGAGGACCGTGCTCGCGCCTGCCGCGGTCGCGGCCAGCCCGGCCAGCGCGATCCCGGCCCCTTGGCTGGTCGTCAACGCGGTCGCGGCGAGCCCGTAAGCCTGGGCCCGCCGCTGGTCGGGCACCGCCAGCGTGAACGCCGCCGACGCCGGCAGATGGTAGGCGCTGGCCATTCCCGACAGGCCCCACAAGAGCGCCGTCACGACCAGCCCCGGGTGAATCGCGCACACCACCAGCGGAACGCTGGCAGCCACCGCGAGCGGCCCGAGCAACCGCATCCGCACCGGCGACGGCAGCCGCGCCACGATCAGCATCCCGAGCACCGTCCCCGCCGGACTCGCCGCGAGCAGCACCCCCACCGCCTGCGCGGACCCGCCGATCGACTCCGCATACGGCGCCGCCAGCCCCTCGACCGTGACGTAAAACCCCGCCACACAAGCCAAACCCACCAGAGAACGCAACCGAGGCGTCCGCACGACGAGCACCGTCCCGGCCCGCAGATCAGCCCACCATCGCCCCAGCCGCGTCCCGGAATCCGCCACCGCCCCCGGCGCCGGCCGCGCCCGGATCCCGAACCGCACCACCACAGCCGACACCACGAACGTCACCCCGTCCGCGACCAGCGCCTGCCCCGGACCGAGGAACGCCACCAGCGTCCCGCCCGTCGCGAACCCCGCCACCTGCGCCAACTGGACCACCATGTCCAGCACGCCTTTGCCCAGCAAGAACTCCTCGCCCGGCAGAACCGTCGCGGCGGTCGCCGCCCGAGCGGCGTTGCCCGGCGCCCCGGCCGCCTGGACCACCACCAGCAGCGCCGCCACCGCGGGCAACGGCAGCGAGGGAATCGCCATCACCGTGACCAGCCCCGCGCGCAGCAGATCCGCCACCACCATGACCCGCCGCCGCGGCCACCGATCCGCCAGCCCCGACAGCAACGGACCGGCGAAAATCGACGGCACGTACGTCAGGGCATAGACGCCGGCGGTCCAGCCCGCCGACCGCGTCCGGTCGAAGACCAGCAACGACAACGCCACCCGGGCGAACTGATCGCCCGCGACCGAAACCACCATGCTCGCGAACAGCGCCCGGAACTCCGGTCTGCCGAACACCTGCCGATACGTAGCCACCAACCCAGCTTGGCCGATCATGGCCGGGCGAGCACACCCCCGCAGGTACGGGATGCGAACTCAGCATCTTGGCCGTGGATTCCTTCGCTCATCCCGAAATTGACAGATGAGACCGCCGTAGGGACCCGGCACGAGTTGCTGGTTCCGCAGGCTCGAAGCGGGCAGCTTTACCCGGAGTCCGCTGCGGCTACCGCCAGGAAAATTCCCGGTGCCGCCAAGCAGTGCTTCGCCCGAGTCGAAGACGACGAAGGCGCCTGAATCCGGGCTACCCGTGCGTCGATGGCTGCCCGCGTTTCACCAGCCGGGCCAGCCGTTTCCGCGCAGGCGCGAGCTCTTCGATCCTCAACGCCGCGAGCACGCCGAACGACACGCCAAGTCCGACGAGACCCTGCAGAATCAGCCTGACCCACGCAGTCGCCCGGCCCCCGAGGTCCGGCACGATCCAGCCCGCGACAACAGCCGCAGCGACTCCGAGCGCGCTCGCGAAGAGCGTGAACAGAATGACCCCCAGCGCCCGCCTGCTGCGCAGATGGCCAAGACTCACCCACAACCAAACCTGCCCCAGGATCGCGCCGACAACGAACGTCAGGGAGTTCACCAGCATCGTGCCCAGCACGATGCTGCGCGCGTCCAGCAGCACCGGGCACAGATACAGCAGCGGCACCTTCACCACGGTCATCACAACCATGATCAGCGTCGGAGTGCGCGCGTCCTTCATCGCGTAGAACACCCGCAACTGCAACATGACCAGCGCGTAAGGCAGCAGCCCGAACGACGAGATCGCCAGCGCCTCGCCGAGCCGCCCCGCGTTGGTCACGGAGTTCGCGCCGCCGCTGAACAGGGCGATGCCGATCGACTCGCCCACCACCGTCATCACGGCGGCGATCGGCACCAGCATCACGGTGGAAATGCGCGACGCGTAGGAAAGGTCGGCCACCACCTTGCGTACATCGCCGTCCGCGGCGTTGCGGGACAGCCTCGGCATGATCGCGGTCAGCAGGGACACCCCGATCACGCCGTAAGGCAACTGGAACAGCAGCCAGGCGTTGGAGTAGATGGTCACCCCGCCCGGGTCGCCGCTGGTCAGCACCCGGGTGTTGACGGTGAGGCCGGCCAGGCTGATCGCGACGTAGCCGAGGATCCACAGCGCCAGGCCGCCGAATTCCTTCATGCGCTGGTCGATGCCCCAGCGCCACTTGAAGCGGAACCCGGTCCGCAGCAGCGGCGGCACCAGCAGCCCCGCCTGCACGGCGATGCCCAGCGTGACCCCGATGCCGAGCACGAGCAGCTTCGGGTCGCTCATGCGCACGGGGTCGATCGAGATCTTGCCCGGCATGAGCATGAACAACGCCAGCGTCACGATGACGACGACGTTGTTCATCACCGGCGCCCACGCCGTCGGGCTGAAAATGTGCTTGGCGTTGAGGACCGCCGACAGCAGCGCGAACACACCGTAGAAGAAGATCTCGGGCAGCAGCAGCCGGGCGAACGCGTTGGTCAGTCCGGAGTTGGCGTGTCCGCCCTGCTCCAGGTACAGCGAGGTCAGCGCAGGCGCCGCCGCCACGGCGAGGACGGTGCCCACGCCCAGGACCGTCAGGCCCATCGTGAGCATGCGCTGCGTATACGCCGAGCCGCCGTCGGGATCGTCCTGCGAGCGCACGATCAGCGGCATCACGACGCTGCTGAGCACGCCGCCGAGCAGCAGTTCGAAGACGCTGTTCGGCAGCGTGTTGGCGATGGTGAACGAGTCGTTTTCCACGCCGGTGCCGACCGCCCACACCAGCATGATCTTCCACAGGAACCCGGTGACCCGGCTGACCAGCGAGGCGATGGCCATCTGCCCGCTGGACTTGGCGATCGACGGCGCCTTCGGCTCGACGCGCGGCGGGGCGACAGCGCGCCCCGGCCCTTCGGCGGCCGGGAGCCGCGGCAGCATCTGGGTGGCGAGCGAGTCGTACGGACGCAACGCATCCGGATCGACGACCGGCCACTTCGAACTCGCCGGCACCCCGCCGACGCGCGGGATGAACACCGTCGCGTCGGGATCGTCCGGAGCCAGCGGCGGCGCGCCGAACGGCATGCTGTTCTGCCCGCGCTCCTGCCGCCACGACCGGACCGGCGGCCACCGCGGCGCGGGTTGCCGCGGCGTGGCACGGTCGGGACGCTCGGGCGGCCACCCCGGTTCTCTGTCCACCGTGCGCCCCATCTTCAAGAGTCGATTCGACCCCCAAGGGTAGCCACTTCGCGCACGGCGGCTATGGGGCAGGCTTGGTCGCGGCGGCCGCCCGGCACAGCGGGAACATGCCGCCGAGCAGACCGCTTCGACCGGCATCGGTCATCCCGGCCTCGGACAGCCAGCCGGGCGTACCGGGCGGTGCCGGAGAAGTCGACGAGCAACAACCTCCCGCCAGGACGCAGCACCCGAGAAGCCTCGGAAACGCACTCGGCGCGGCGGCTGTCGGGATGCAGGTTGTGAGCCGCGAGGCAACCGGTGACGAGATCGACGGAATCCGCGGGAAAGGGGATCTCGGTCAGGTCGCCGTCGACCAGTCCGATCTTGGCCGCGCCCCCGGCGAGCAGTTTCCCCCGCCGCGGCGGATCACCCGGGATCCTCCCGAACCTCCAGCGTTGCCGAGACAAGAATATTCGCACTCTCCTTCACCCGGATTCACCGAATGCCGACAAGCTCAATACCGAACAGAGCAGCCGGAACTCGCGATTACCGCAGACTCCGGGATCCGCCGGAATCCACACCAGCCTTGCCGAGATAAGCAACATAGACACAACGAAAACAACCAAAACTCGGCCGCCGGACGCACTCCGCACCCGACCGAAGCGAACTGGACCGCCCAGCGCTGACGGCGAATCGCTTGGCCCGAGACCGTTTCGCGGCCGTCCTGGACCGATCAGGTTGCCGCCGCAGAGCCATAACCAGGCAAAACAAGTCAGCTCCACCGCGATAAAACATAAGCCAAAGCGGCCTCGACCCCCATTAACCGCGTTGCGCCTTTTGTCATACACATTGCACATCGAACAGGTTTCGAAAGAGTCAAACTCCGCCGTCGCCCGGTTGCGCCGAAGCCGCGTCGTGCGATCGTGCCGGCATGGACATCACCGAATCCCCGGTCGTCCGTCCCTGCTCTCCGGACGAAACGGGACGGGCGTTCGCCGAAGTTATGGCAGAATTAACCGGACGGGATCAGGTTCCGGTCGGCAGCGACTTCTTCGCCGACCTCGGAGCCAATTCGCTCATGATGGCGCAGTTCTGCGCCCGGGTGCGCAAGCGGCCGGAGCTCCCGTCGGTGTCGATGAGAGACGTGTACCGCACCCCGACCCCCGCCGGGCTGGCCGCGGCGGTCGCCGAGCCCGCCGAGTCCCCGGCGCCTGCCGCACAGCAGCCCTCGCCGGGACCGGCCGGGCCGCCGCGAAGAGCGAGCCCGCTGGAATACCTCGGCTGCGGAGTGCTGCAAGCGCTGCTCTTCGCAGCCTATTCGTTGCTGGCCGCGGAAATCCTCGGCGTCGGCGCGGACTGGCTCATCGCCGGCTCCGGACTGGCGACCTGCTACCTGCGTTCGGTCGCGTTCGGAGCCGCGGTGCTGCTCGTCGGAGGCACCGTCCCGATCGCGCTCAAATGGATCCTCGTGGGCCGGTGGACGCCGAGGGAGATCCGCCTGTGGAGCCTGGGCTATGTCCGTTTCTGGCTGGTCAAGACCCTGGTCCAGCGGAACCCGCTGCTCCCGTTCTTCTCCGGCTCTCCGCTCTACTCGCTGTACCTGCGGGCGCTCGGGGCCAGGATCGGCCGCGGCGTGACGGCCTTGTCGGCTTTCGTGCCCGTGTGCACCGACCTGCTGACCATCGGCGAGGGCACGGTGATCTGCAAGGACACCTACTTCACCACCTACCGCGCCGAAGGCGGAGTGCTCCGGACCGGCCCGGTCGACATCGGCGCGCACGCTTACCTCGGCGAGATGTCCGTGCTCGACATCGACACCCGGATCGGCGACGGCGCGGAACTCGGCCACGCCTCGGCACTGCACCCCGGCCAGACGGTCCCGGACGGGGAGACCTGGCACGGATCGCCCGCGGTCCCGGCGGACGTACGGTATCGGCGAGTCGAGCCGAGGTCGTGCGGCAGCGTCCGCCGGGCCTGGTTCGCCGTGCGCCAACTGCTGTTCGCGGTCCTCGTGGCGATCCCGCTGTCGCTCGGCGTGCTCTACCTGCTGCTGGTTGCCGCGCCGCAGCTCAGCCCCGGCCTGGGACTGGGCTCGGCCGAGCTGGACTTCACCGCCGCGGGGTTCTACGGCAAGGCCCTCGTCGTCTCCGCGATCCTGTTCGCCGGCGTGCGACTGCTCAGCTTCGCAGTCAGCGTCGCCGTGCCCCGGCTGCTCAACCCGCTCCTCAAACCAGGCGAGACCTACCGGTTCTACGGCCCGCGCCACGCGGCGCACCGGGTGATCCGGCGGCTCTCCAACGCACGGTTCTTCAAGGACGTCTTCGGCGACAGCGCGGCGATCGTGCACTACCTCCGCAGCGTCGGCTGCAAGGTCTCCAAGGCCGAGCAGACCGGTTCGAATTTCGGGCAGCAGGAGAAGTTCGAAAACCCGTTCCTCTTCGCGACCGGGGCGGGCACGATGGTCGCCGACGGGCTGTCGGTCCTCAACGCCGAATACACCAGCACTTCCTTCCGCCTGTCCCAGGTGCGCGTCGGGGCGAAGAACTTCCTCGGCAACCACATCGCCTACCCCGCCGGGGCCAAGACCGGGGACAACTGCCTGCTGGCCACCAAAGTCCTGGTCCCCCTCGACGGCCCTCTCCGCTCGAACGTCGGGCTGCTCGGCTCCCCGAGCTTCGAAATCCCGCGCTCGGTCGACCGCGACAGCCAGCTCGGCCATCCGGAAACCCCGGCCGAATTCCGCCGCGCGCTGGCTGCCAAGACCCGGCACAACACGGTGTCCATGCTGATGTTCGTCCTGTACCAGTGGCTGTTCTTCTTCGGGCTGATACTGCTGGCCTGGGCATCGAAGATCTACTACGCCCAGCTCGGCGCGTGGTTGCTCGCACTCGACGTGGCGGGCATGACCATCTACAGCGTCGCGTACTTCGTCGCCGTCGAGCGGATCGCCGTCCTCGTCCGGCCGCAGCGCCCGATTTCGTGCTCGATCTATGACCGGCGGTTCTGGCGGCACGAACGGTTTTGGAAGGCAGCGTCCGCGACCGAGCACATCCAGCTGCTCAACGGCACCCCGTTCAAGGCGCTGGCGTGGCGGCTGCTGGGAGCCGAGGTCGGCCGCAGACTGTTCGACGACGGCTGTTTCATCGCGGAAAAAACACTGGTGCGGCTGGGAAACGACGTCACGCTCAACGCAGGCTCCGTCGTCCAGTGCCATTCGCAGGAGGACGGCGGTTTCAAGATGGACCGCATCGCCATCGGCAGCGACTGCACCGTCGGCGTCAACGCCTTGGTGCACTACGGCGTGAAAATGGGCCGCGGTTCGTCGCTCGCCGCGAATTCCTTCCTGATGAAGGGCGAAGAGGTCCCGGAAAACGCCTGCTGGGGCGGAAACCCGGCACACGAGGTCCGAGCCGGGATTCCCGGGCAGCGTTCGTTCGCAAGACGTCAGGACGCGGGCGAGGCTGATCCGCCCTCAATGCCGGATGAGTCCGCCGACCGCGACGGGCCCGACGTGGCCCGTCCGCGGCCGGCTGCGAGCCAGGGAAAGACCCACGTCGACCAGACCTGACCGGCGAAGCGAGACAACGGCGGGCAGCGGAGTCCACACCGATTCGGCCGTCTCGCCGTTGGGCTCCGGCCGCAGCCGGCCGCCGACGATCCGGGCCTGGTAGAAAATACCGACGTTATGGTGCGGAATCGGCCCCGGCCTGAGGCGCTCCGCCGTCGGGATGACTCGGGAATCCACTCCCAGCAGGCGTTCGACGACCGCCTCGCACCCGGTTTCCTCGAAAACCTCGCGGATCACCGCGTCGAACGGATCCTCCGCATGCTCGACGCCCCCGCCGGGAAGCGTCCAATTGCTTCCGCCCTTCGGCGAGACGTAACGCGCGAGCAGAACCGACTCGTTTTCGATGCACACGGCATACGCTGCCAACCGGAAACTCATTTCTGCCAGATTACCCAGGTTCAGCGTCCGCGGCCGGGACCAGACGGGACTGCGGGGTAAGGATTCCCCGCTCCGCCGCTGCCGGGCGGCGGGCTGCGCCGACTGGCGCGAGAACAACGCAGCGCCATCCAACTGTCGGCCGGGCCGGCACCACGGTCGTCGCGGCCCGGCCGAGGGCCGAATGGCATTCGGCCGGTCAGGAAAGGTTGACGATGTACCACCCTTGGTAGGGGTTGGCGGGATTGCATCCGTTGCTGTCGTGGAAAAGCAGCGTGGCCTGCCCGGAGTCGAGGCAACTGTGCACGCCGAAGTTGTAGAACTGCTCGGTCCCGCCGGGGTAGCCGGTCAGCGCCCACACCTGCCTGCTGTTCCTGGACGGGTCGCAGCCCAGCATGTGCGCGGTAGTAGCGCTCACAGCGGTCAGGCAGTCACCCGAGTAGAGGCTCTTGATTTTCACGTTCGGATAGCCGGTGTCGGGCAACGCCGACTCGACGGCCCACTGCATCGGCAACGGCGGGTTGCCGGGGTCACAGGTCTCGACGTGCGGCAGGCTCGCCTTCCAGTCGAGTCTCAGGCAGCGGTTTGTCGGCGCTTTCTCGACCCTGATGGACGCCTTGGTCACCACCACCCATGCGTAGGCGGGGGCGGCCATGGTGACGCTTGCCATGACCGCGACTGCGGCGGTGAGTGCCAGGCGGGTTTTCCGGCCGATGCTTATCCTCAATTCAGAATCCTTCCGTAACGCTCAGCACGTGGACTGCGGCGTCGTTGCGGCCCGTTGCGGGCAGACGCGCCTTTCCGGATGCGGATTGCGCGCCACGACAGCCTGACCGGCCCCGGTACCCGGCTGGTACCCGCCCGGTACCCTCCGGCGACCAGCGCCGATGAGCGGTCGGTGGCGAAATCCTCGCGCCCGCCTCGGTGAACGCGTGACCGTCGCACCCCAGCCACCTCGACCAGTTCGGCTACCGCGAATCGAATACCCAGTCGCGCGGCCCTGCACCGAGGCGCACCGCGGGCCTGCCGCCCGCGGTGCGCCGCCGGAGTTCAGGCACGGACCGTCCGCGTGCCTCGGCGCACCCGGTAAAGCGTGACCGCGACAAGGACGAGCACCGCGGCTTCCGCCAGGACGCTCAGCAAAGCCTCCGGCGCGGGCTGGAAACCCTGTTCGGAAAAGCCGAACAACCCGGTCGTCCGCGAAAGCACGAACCCCGCCAAGGCGCCCGCCGCCAGTGCGGCCGCTGCCAGCCGCAGCAGGAAGGGGCCGCCCAGAGCCACCAGTACGGCCACCGCGAACGCCGCGGAAGCCTGAACGAGGAACGACGGCCCGATCAGCGGGATCACGCGATAGCCGCCGACGTACAGCTGCGCGTGGAGATAGCCGCTCACCGCGAGGCACGCCGCCGTCGCGAGGCGAAGGACGGTGTTCATGCCAGCTTCACGTCCTTCACCGCCAGGCCCGGCCCGCCCGGGCGGTAGGACACCTCGCGGATGCCGAGCGCGTCCTTGAGCTTGCCCGCAGGCAGCGTCACCGGGATCGGAGCCGGCCGCGTTCCCGGCTGCGGCAACGGGTACGCGGTCGTCGTCGCGCTGTGGAAGGTGATGTTGCCTTCGGTCTTCGTGAACAGCTGGTGCACGTGCCCGTTGAGACACGTCACTGACGAAAACCGCCGCAGGTACGAGAGCGCCTGGGTCGCGTCGTCGGTCCCCCAGCCCCACGTCGGGTACATCGCGAACAGCGGGATGTGGCTGAACACCACGATCGGCGTGTCCGAACCGAGCTTCGCGACGTCCTTGCGCACGAACTCCAGCTGATCCGGCCCCAGATGGCCGAGCTTTTCCAGGCTCAGCGTGTTCACCAGCGCGATGAAGTGGACGCCCTTGACGTCGAAGCTGTACCAGCCGTCGCCCGCCGTGCCCGCGCCGAAAGCCTTGCGGTATTTCTGGCCGCTGTCGTCGATCGAATCGTGCTCGCCGGGCACCGTGGACACGTGCCCGGTGTCGAGGGCGCTCATCATCTGCTTGACCTGGTCGAACTGGGCGGCTGTCGAAAGGTGCGTCAGGTCGCCGGTGTGCATGACGAAGTCCGGGCGGTACCCCAGCGCGTTGATCTGGGTGATGGCCTCGGAAAACGACGCCTCGACAGCGGTGTTCGCGGACCCGGTGAAGCCGAGGTGGCTGTCGCTGATCTGGACGAACCGCAGCGCGTTCGGGTCGCCGTCGGCGGCCGCGTCGCCCGGCGCGGCGATCCGGCTGACGACTTCGCCGCCGGTGACGGTCAGAACCACCGCGGCGCCGAACCACGCCGTGTGGCGCAGAAGCTGACGCCGGGTCATCCCGTCGGAGCTGTGGTCGTCTTCGGTCACGGGGTCACCGTCACGGTCGCCGTCATGAACGGATGGATGGTGCACAGGTACTCGAAGGTGCCCGGCGCACCGAAGGTGTACTGATAGGACTGTCCTGTTTGGAGGGTCGGCGACCGCAGCGGGCCACCGGATCCCGTGCTGGTGACCGTGTGCGCGTCCTGATCCTGGTTGGTCCACGTGACGGTGGTGCCCTTCTTCACCGTCGTCGCAGCGGGCGCGAACGCGAAGTCCTTGATAGCCACGGCATTCGCCGTCGAACTGGCGGTTGCGGCCGACGACGACGGCGGCGGCGTCATCCCGGGCATCGACGCCATGGGCGTGGCGGCTGGCGGCGGCGCTGCGGGCGGCGACGCGGCGCAGGCAGGCAACGCCAGCGCGGCGGCGATGATGAGCAGAAAGTGTTTCACCCCAACGGATTTCCTCATACCAGGAATACGCGCGGGGGTTACGCTCCCTCCCCCGGCACCAGGACCTCGACGACGCCGCCGGACTCGCGCACCACCAGGTGCGGCAGCGGCGGCGGGGTCACCGGCAGCTGGTGGGTGAGGACCGCGCCGTCGACGGCGAACGACGTCCGGTGGCACGGGCAGTTCAGCCGCCGGGCCGGCGCGTCCAGGTTCAGCCGGCAGCCGAGGTGCGTGCACGTCGCCGAAACCGCGCGCACCTGCCCGCCGGAGCGCTGCACGAACCCGGCGACGGCCCCGAAGTCGAACGGCAGCACGCCGCCTTCGGGCAGGTCGCCGGCCGCGACAACAGCTCGCCACTGGCCGTTCTCGGGCCGCAGGGTCTTCTCTTCCGCGGGCGCGGCGGCCGGTTCGGCCCCGGACGTCACCAGGTACTCGACGCCCGCGCCCGCCGCGGCAGCCGCCGCGGCGGCCGAGGACACCTGGATGAACCGGCGCCGGTTGCCGCCCCGCACGGGCGCGGGTTCGCGCAGTTCCTGGGCGAGCCTGCGGTGCAGCGCGGCGACGAACTCCTCGCTCGCCGCCGCACCGCCGGGCCGGGCGGCGCGCAGCAGCACCGCGGTCCGCAACTCGGCCTCGTCGCCCGGACCGGCCTCGAACGGGCGCGGCCGGCGCCGGCGCAGGAGGTCCTTGACGAATCGGCGGACGCCTCGAGTGCTCACGTCTCCATCCCTTCCGCCAGCTGGGCCGCTTGGCGCAACGCGCGGTGCTGCAGCACTTTCGCGTTGCCGACGGTGGTGCCCAGCTCGGCCGCCGCCTCCTTCAACGAGCAGGACTGCAGGAACCGCAGGCGCAGGATCCGGCCGTAGCGCTCGGGCAACTGCGCGAGGATCGCTTCGGCGCGGGCGAGCACCCCCGGATCCACGGTGTCCGCTTCGAACGCGGCGATGTCGCGCTCCTCGTCCAGGGCGGTGATCTCCCGGCCGAGCGTGCGCCGCCAATGCCCGGCCAGCACCGTCCGCGCGGTCGCCAGCAGGTACGCCCGGACCTCGCCCACGCTCGCCGAGACCCGCAGCGGCCGCAACGCAGTCAGGAAGACCTCCGTGGTGAGGTCCTCCGCGTCGGGCCGGTTGCCGACCTTCGAGAACATCAGCCGGAACACGCGGTCGACGTTATCGCGGTAGACCGCCTCCCAGTCCGGATAGACGTCCGCGCCGACCGCGTGCAGCCGCGCGCGGGGCGCCGCGCCCGCTTCGTCCTGTTGGGCGCGTCTGCGCCGGAACCGCTGTGCCACCGGCACCGCCCGCCTTCTCCCCACCGGTTCTCTTCCCGCCACCAGAGGGATACGAACCGGGGTTACGCCGTAACCCGAAACCGTATCTGTGAGCGGAGTTTCCGACGACCCGGGGAGCGAAATGACCACACCGATGTCACGCCGGCACCTGCTCGTCACCGGCGGAGCGGCCGCCGCCGTCCTCGCCGCCGCCAGCCTGCCGAGGCCCGCCGCCGCGGCGACGCCGATCCGGCTAGGCGGCGCGGACGTCGTCCTCGCCTGGAACCGTGAACTGCTCGCCATCGTGCGCACGCCCGGCCTCCAGCCCGCGACCGTGCACCCGACGCGCAGCTTCGCGATGCTGCACGCGGCGATGCACGACGCCGTCGTCGCGACGGCGGGCAACGGCCATCCGTACCTGTTCACGCTCGAAGTCCGGGGCCCCGCCGCACCGGAAGCGGCGGCAGCGCAGGCCGCGCACGACGTCCTGGCCGCGCTCTACCCCACCCGGTCCGCGGAACTCGCGAGCCTGCTGGCCGGGCAGCTGACCGGCATCCCGCCGGCCGCACGCGACCGCGGCGTGCGAGCCGGGCGGCGGGTGGCCCGGTTGCTGCTCGGCCGGCGCGCGGATGACGGCTCCGCGGCCGTCCCGCCGGTGCTGACGCCAGGCACGGCCCCCGGGGCGTACCGGCCGACGCCGCCCGCGTTCGCGCACGCGGTGTTCACCCACTGGCCCGCCGTGACGCCGTTCGTGCTCGACCGGGCCGGGCAGTTCCGGCCCCGTCCGTACCCCGCGCTGGACAGCGCGCGGTACGCGAGAGCGCTGAACGAGGTCGCCGCGACCGGCCGGGACACGAGCACCACCCGCACCGCGGACCAGACCGAGCAGGCGCGGTTCTGGGCGGCGCCGATCTGGAACTACTGGAACGAGATCGCGCAGTCGGTCGTCAGCGGATCGCACAGCGGCCTGTTCGTCGCGGCCCGGGTGTTCGCCCAGCTGAACCTGACCTTCGCCGACGCCGTGATCGCGTTCTACGAAGCGAAGTACCACTACCGGATCTGGCGGCCGATCACCGCGGTCCGCCTCGCCGCCGACGACGGAAACCCGGCGACGGACGCGATCCCCGACTGGTCGAGCCTCGGCACCACCCCGGCCGACCCGGCGTACCCCGGCGCGCACAGCGTCATCGCGCAGGCGGGCGCGCAGGTCCTGCGCCAGGAGTACGGGCCGCGATGGGCACTGCAAGTCACGTCCGAGGCCCTGCCGAACGTGGTCCGTCGGTTCACCACGTTCCAGGACGCGGCCGACGAAGCAGGCTTGAGCCGTATCGCCGCGGGCGTGCACACCCGGCTCGACCACGACGCCGGCCGCCAGCTCGGCCTCGACGTCGCCGAGTTCGTCCTGTGCTCCTGACTTTCGCTGCTACGGGAGTCGTGGACGCGCATGCAGGTTACGGCGCCGGGTGCGGCGAGGTTCTCGTCGTCGCACCCGGCGCCGAAGGCGAACAGCCGTTGATCCCGGTGCAGCAGCCTGCAGCGGTCTTGCCGGACGCCGACTCGACGGCGCCGCGGTTTCCGTCGACCGCAAGCCAATTGCCTCAGGTCTTCATGCGGTCCTGCGGCTGACGGTCAGATGAAAGAGCGTTCGGCGAAGCTGATTCCGTTGCGCTGAGCCATGGTCAGGACTTGGTGAGAGACATGCTGAGGCGGCATGCGCAGGTACTGCCGATAGCCATGGGCCCGCAGCCGGATGTCGAAGTTCTGGCCCTCGATGTGCCAGGACGGCTCTGCGTGGTCGTCAGGCACTATCCGTTCCCCGACGCACCGGGGATCCCGATGGTCCCCTACCTCACCGAGGCCGACAAAAACCGCGGCAGCGGCGGCAAAAGCATCCTCAGCTGCCTGCTGCCCGGCCAGCTCGACGGCACCTGCACCGGCTCCCCCGCGTCCTTCGCGACGTCCTACCCGGCCGACCTCCAGCACTCAGTGCTCCAAGCCTGGACCGACTACGGGTTCCCCGCCTGATAGCTCCGGCATGGGCGAACGCACCGCGGAGCAACGCTCCTGACCGGGATATGCCTGCCCTGCTGCGAATGCTGCCGGATTTCCGGCGGCAGCGTTCGCCTCGACCTGCCGCCGCGCGGCGGCCCGAACGGCCGCAACCCGTGTGCCGATCAGCCTTCCCGATTCCGGCCGTCGGCCGAGGGCAGCCTGCGGCTTTCACTCGATTCCACGGCCGTCCTTCGCAATCGGGGGTCCCACAGACCGGTGAGGTTGACCCGGTTGCTCTGTTGAAGGCTGATTCGTTCGAGCAGCCTGGGCGGCAGGTTCTCGAGGCGGACACGGAAGGAAACGATTGATGACTTTGAGGCGTGCTGCTGCCTTCACAGCAGTCCTTGCGCTCGGCGCAGCGACGGTGGTCACGGGGACGGCCAGCGCCGCCGCGACCGGGCAGGCCGCGGCCCGGTGCCCCTCCGGCGCCTTCTGTGTCTGGACCCAAGCGAACTTCGCGGGTGAGCGATTCGTGTTCACCGGAGACGACCACGAGTGGGAAGCCGGCCTCGCCAAGCACGATGCCTCGTGGGTCAACCACGCACACTCCGGCCCAGGCGCGAAAGACCATGTCAAAGTGTTCGCCGGGGACAACCTCACCGGCCGCACCACGATCTGCCTCGCACCCGGTCAGGCGGTCTCCATGAACAAGGAAGCCAGCCACCGGGGAAGCTCCCACACGTTCACGACGGATTGCTGAGCACCACACCGACCGGCCCGCCCAGCAGTCCCGCTGAAAGGGCGGGCCGCGGCGGTGTTCAGCGTCTTCCGGTTCAGTGAAACCGGGCCGCGAAGTGCGGCACAGACCGGTGCCAGCGGTCGAGGGCAGCGCAGTCCCGCCCCGCGCCACCGTGACTGTCCCCGATTTCCCTTGCCTGCCAGGGCCGCCGACCTCTAGCCCAGCCGCGCAAAAACGGACGCCAGCGACCCATTCGCGATCGCCGACACCGCCCGATCGCTGCCGCACACGCTGCGCCAGGTCGATCTCGGCGACGACGCGCTGGCCGAACTCGAGGTGCGCGCGGGGTTCGACGACGACCTCTACGCCGAGGCAACCCGGATCAGCAACCGCATCCGCGGCGTGCTCACCGGCATCCACTCCGCCCTCACCCCGGGCCAGTCCTCGGCGGCCCCTGAACATCCTGTCCCGCTGCGGCGGACCCGGCGGAATCCGACTCGCCGGACACTCTGGCACCTCCCGGCAGTTCTTCGAAGAATGCGGACGGGAGATCGTCGGGCCGGTCAGCGCGAACACGGCGGTCGGCTCGCCGGCCGAAAATGTCCCCGACGGTGCAGAGCAGCGACCGCAGCCGCACCTGCACTGGATCGTCCAACAACCCGGCCGCGAACACTCCCGCTTGCGCGACGGACAGCGGGCCCACATCCCCTCCGCGCAACGGCCCTGTGCTGCCAGGCAAGCACCGGAGCGCACCGGTTCCCACAGGCGGTTCGCCATGTCCGGCTACGGGAGATGACCGCCGAACAGAGCTCGGCGTCGCCGTGGTCGTCCCGGCGCGAGCAGCTCGTGCGGCCCGGAGCGGGTTTCCGGTTCGCATCGGCTCACGGAGGGCCCGCACTCGGCTGTGCACAAGATTTTCTCTGCGAAGAACTCCAGCAACGTCGTCACCGTCTCGACCGGGGCCACAATGACGATCAGCTTTCACGAATCAGGTGCCTGGCAGCAGGCGGAACCAACCGACACTCGCCGGCGGATCGATGCGCTCGCAGTCGGCGCTGGCGGCTCAGCTTTGTCGAGCAGGGCTGCTCAGCACGCCGCGGAGCGCGTGCTACGCAGGGAGTTCCACCGGGCGGGGCCGGCGAGCCGCGAGGCGTGCCTCGTTCACGACGCGAGGAGCTGCTTCAGGCCGTCCTCGCTGCTGATCGGCGAACCCGGCTTGATCGTGCAGTGGTTCAGGGCCAGCTGATCGTCGACAGTGTCCGGCTGCGCGAACTCCACCTCGACGGCGACCTCCCCGTCCGGCGAGTCCGTGTTCACGTCGATCTTCATCCTCCGCAGCGACCCGTCCGGACTCAGCGTCGCGGTCATCGACGCAGTGAACTTCTCGGCCCCGGCCGGGTCGTCGCCGTTCATCCGCAGGGCCGCCGCCGGATCGAGGTCGGCGCGGACGGTGTTCCCGTCCTGGGTCAGCGTCCTGGCCGCCTTGATCAGGTCGTCCGCCTTCGACTCGTAAGTCTGCTGCCGGGTCCACGAGCGCAGCAGATCCGGGGCCACCGCGTGGGACGTCGCGACGCAGCTCGAGCCCGAAAGCCTGTAGACGGTCCTGTCGTCGCCGTAGAGAACGGCCGAGTCAGCGCCGGGTTGCTCGGCGCAGGTGGTTTTCGACATCGCGAGCGTCATCCGGGCCGGCTTCTTGAGCGCCTTGACGTTCATGCAGGCATGGGCGGTGGCGCCCGCGTCCATGCTCATCCGCACGTCAGTCGCCGGCCACCCCTGCAACAGCGCGAACGCGGTGCGCAGTTTGGCCGCAGTCGCCGAATCCGCCAGCGCACCGGGCTCGGGGCCCGAGCCGCCGCATCCCGTGACCACGACCCCGACGGCCAGCAGCACGGCCAAGGCTCGACAACCCGCTCGGACAATCATAAAACCTGCATAGTAGGCAAAGACGACTGTCCTGTCCGGCCTTTCGCCTCCGCCTCACCCGAGCTACGCGTCCAGCGTCACCGCGAGCCCCGATTCCGGCAGCCCGCCCCATAACCACAGCTGTGACGAGACGCGGGTGCAGCCGCCATCGGCCCAGACGTGGGCGACGGTGACCACGACGGCCAGCAGCAGGCCGAGGTGTCGGTGGCGATGTGCCGTTTGCGTCCGCTGGTTTTCTTGCCCGCCTCGTGACCTGCGGATCAGGCACGACATTCGGCCCGGACAACCCGCCGGGGAAGGCAGTGCCACCACGTGAAGCTCTCCCTCGCCCGGCTCTCCGCGTGGTATCCGAGCCTCGGCGAACTCGACCCCGCCGCCCGAGGGTTCGGCAACGGCGTCCACCGCCTCCCGGCACCGCGCACTTCGCCGCGGCCACGCCGCCGAGACGCCGGGGGTCGCCGGAGGAGCTGATCAGGACGAACGCCGCGTTCGCCGAGGCCGCGCGCCGCTACGCCGGCGCCGTCGCCTCCACATCGGTCAGCGCCCGGGACCGGACCTGGAACCGGACGCCTTCCGGGGCTTCCAGGGAAAATCCGTCTCCCCGGCCCGGGACCACGTCGACGGTCAGACGGGTGTGCCGCCAGTACTCGCACTGGTCGGCGCTCATCCAGAACTGGGTGTCGCCGGCGAGTTCGCCGATCAGGACGTCCGACCGGCCCACCCTGAGTTCGCTGTGCGGGTAGCACAACGCCTCGGTTCCGGTCTGCTGGACCATCAGCGGCCCGTGCCGCAGGCGCAGCCGGAGAAGCACGTCCTCGGCGGCCGGGGTGAGCCCGACCCGGACGAAAACCCCGCTCTGTCCTCCCACTTCGTCCCCTTCCTCGCTCGACGATGAGCCGTGCCGCGGCTCACTGTCCCGGGGAAAGGTTGCGGTCGGGTTGGCGAGTGGCCGGGCGGGTCACTCCCGGCGCGCGACGGCGAGCCGTCCGGCCGCGACGGCCCGGCGGGCATCGCCCGGTGCCAGCACGGCGAGCGCGTGCTCGTGGACCTCCGCGTCGTACAGCGCGCGTTCTCCGTAGGCCAGCGCGTGTTCCGGCGCGTCGCTGACCAGCACCGCCGAACGCATGGCCACCTCCAGGTGGTCGCGCCACTGCACGATTCCGGGCGCTTCCGACTGCGGCAGCAACGGACCGCGGTACAGCCGCACGGCGGTCGCGAGGTCGCGGCGCTCCAACGCCCGCAGGACGTCCACCGCATCGCAGCCGATCGGCATCGTTGACGCGTACCGCCGAGAACTCACCACGCCGCCGAGCGCGTTGCGCAGGTGCGAGGCCTCCGCGCGCACCGTCGTCGACGTCACCGGCCGGTCGCCGTAGAGCGCTTCGCGCAGGGCGTCCAGCGAGAATCCGTCCGGTTGCAGCGCCAGCAAAGTCAGGATTTCCACCTGCCGCGGACGAAGGTTCAGCGGGACCCCGTCGCGGGTCGCCGCGGCGACCCCCAGCGACGAGATCCGCAGCCCGGCGGGCGAAACCGCCGGCAGGCCGGATTCGATGGCCGACACGAGCGACCGGACCGTCGACATCGCCAGCGGATGCGACCGGTCCCAGGTGCTCGACAGATCGAGCACGCCCAGCATCCGGCCCCGCGCGTCCCGGATCGGGGCGCAGTAGCAGACCCAGCCGTGCAGGGCCGCGACCAGGTGCTCGGCGGAGAACACCGCGCTCGGCCTGCCGGTGCGCAGCGCGAGCGACAGCGCGTTGGTGCCCATGGCTGGTTCGTCCCAGCACCCGCCGGGGGCGAAGTTGACCCGCTCGGCGCGCCGGCGCATCACCCGTCCGCCGCAGGTCCACAGAATCGTGCCGGTTTCGTCGGTGACCGCGGCGATGAATCCCGCGTCGTCGGCGATCGTCCGCAGTTCGCCGGCCACGCGCAGCACCGGCGCGCGCAGCGGCGACTCGCTCCAGCGCGGCCGCACGACGCCGCCGTCCGAGACCGGCGCCCGGTCGGTGGCGGGATCGACTGTCGGCACCGACCGCATCCACGATTCGGCGACCTCCTGCCGCAGCGGGACGTCGCCCGGCAGGCGCGCGGGATCCCGCAGCCGCGGGACCACCTCCGCCCACTGCTGCTCGAGATCGAGCCTGCGCCGTCGAAGCGAACCGAGTCCGTGCATTGACATCCCGACGTCGTCGTCATCCGTGCCGGTCGTCGATCCTCCCAAGCCGCTCCCCCGTTCGCACCTGCCCGATCGGACAGGTTCCCCGGCCGCGAAGGAGGGGGCGGGCCGCGTCGGCGGGCGCTTATGCTGGAGAGCCGTCCGTCCGGCGGCGGGCGGGTTACCCTCGATCCGGCATGAAGGTTCCTCACCAGCACGGGAGGTCCCGGTGCTCCGACTGGCGGAAGGCCGTGCGATCACCATGGAACACGGGACGGGCCGGCGCCGGTACTCCGCCGAGGCCCCGGCGGAGCTGACCGGCCCGCAGGTCGTCGGTGCGCACACGCCGCCCGAACCGGCCCGGGTGGCGAAGTTCCACGCGCCCGAAATCGTCTTCGGCCCGGGTTCGCTGGCCGAACTCGGGCATTGCACGCTGCGGGTCGGGGCGCGCCGGCCGTTCCTGGTCACCGACCCCGGGCTGATCGAGGCGGGCTGGGTCGACGAGGCGGTCGGGCACCTGCGGATGGCCGGGCTGCACCCGGTGATCTGGCACGACGTCACCCCGAACCCCAAGGACCACGAGATCCAGCGCGCGTTCGAGCGCTACCTGGAAAGCGGCAGCGACGTGATCGTCGGCCTTGGCGGCGGGTCCTGCATCGACGCGGCGAAGGGCGTGGCGATCCTGTCCGGCAACGGCGGCCGGATCCTCGGCTACGAGGGCGTCGACAAGGTCGTGCACCCGATCCCGCCCACCGTCATGGTCCCGTCCACTTCGGGCACCGGCGCGGACGTCTCCCAGTTCGCCGTCGTCACCGACACCAGCCAGCACATCAAGATCACCATCATCAGCCGGACGCTGGTGCCGGAGATCTCGGTGATCGACCCGCGGCTGCTCACCACGATGCCGGAGCTGCTCAACGCGGCGACCGGCCTCGACGCGCTGACCCACGGCATCGAGGCGTTCGTCTCCAAAGCGCACAACCCGCTGACCGACAACCACGCGCTGCAGGCGGTCGGCCTGATCACCCGCAACCTCCTGCGCACCCAGCTCAAACCGCGCGAGGCGGAGGCGCGGATGGCGATGGCGCAAGGCTCGCTCGAGGCCGGGATGGCCTTCACCAACGCGATCCTCGGCGCCACCCACGCGATGAGCCACCAGGTCGGCGGGCTGCTCGACGCGCCGCACGGGGTGGTCAACGGGGTGCTGCTGCCGCACGTCATCCGGTTCAACGCCGCCGAGGAGCCGCACCGGTTCGTCCCGCTCGCCGCGGCCGCGGGCATCGACACCGCCGGGTTGTCCGCGCTGGAGGCCGCGCACCGGCTCGCCGACCGCGCCCGCGAACTCGCCGATCAGGTCGGCGTGCCGCGCGGCCTGGCCGGGCTCGGCGTCACCGAGGACAAGGTCGCCACGCTCGCGCGCACCACGATGAAGGACGCGTGCCTCGCGACCAATCCGCGGCAGGCGCGGGCGGAAGACATCGAGGCGCTGTTCCGGGCGGCGCTGTGAGCGAACCGGGTCCCGACCGCACCGACGCCGACCTGGGCGTGCTCACCGGCGTGCGCTCCGGCAAACGGTCGTTCTACCCGGAATACGTCCGCTCGACCGAACGGGTCTCCCGGGCGGTCGAGGCGCTCGACGGCATCTCCCGTGCGCTGGTGCGCACCGCGGAAGGGCCGCGCGCGCTCGTCGAGGCCGTGCTCCGCGCGGCGTCCGAGCACCTGCAGGCGGACTGGCTGCTGCTGGCGGTCGCGGACGGGGCGTTGCGCGCCGCGCGCCCGAGGTTCGTGCTGAACGTCGGCGGGAGGATCGTCGACGACCGGGCCGACGTGCCGGGCGAGGTCCTCGAACACCTCGACGTCCTGCGCACCCGGCCGTGGGAACTCGACGCCTGGCCGCATCGCGACGGTTTGGTGCGCGCGACGATGACGCTGGACGACGAACCGGTCGGCGGGATCGTCGCGAAACCCGCACCCGGGCTGGAGGTCGCCTCCACCGACCTCGCCATCCTGCGGGTACTGGGCAATCAGGCGGCGGTCGCGCTGCACAACTCGTTCCTCTTCCACGCGGCCGCGCAGTTGCGCGGACGCACCGAGCGATTGTCCGAGGCCGCCGAACGCCAGGCCCGCGACCTCGCCGCACGCAGCGCCGAACTGGCGCAGACCCAGGAACGCCTCGTCGAGGTGATGCAGCGGCAGGTCCTCGACGACGAACGGCACCGGATCGCCCGCGAACTGCACGACAGCGTGGCGCAGTCCGTGCTGGGCGCGGGGATGACCATCGAGCTGTGCCGGGCCGAACTCGCCGCGATGGGCGGCCCGGCCGCGCGGATCGCCGACCAGCTCGCCCCGGCCAAGGACCTGACCAGGCAGGCGATCGAACGGCTGCGCGCCTCGATCTACGCGCTGCACCACTCTTCCGCCGAAACGCCCGGCCCGCTGCCGGTCCTGCTCGAGCGTCTGTCCACTGTGCACGGCCTGGGCGAACTGTCGGTCCAGGTGCGGGTCGCGGGCAGCCCGGTGGCGCTGCCGCCGCAGGCGGAACAGTCCATCGTGCGGATGGCGGGCGAAGCGCTGTTCAACGCGGCCGCCCACGGGAAAGCCCGGCGCGCCCTGGTGCGCCTGCAGTACCGGCCGGACGGCTCGGCCGTGGTGATCAGCGTGTCGGACGACGGCGACGGCGATCCCGCGCAGATCCGCCGCGCGCTGCGGCTGACGAAGGCGGCAGACCTGTCCGGCCGCCATCGCGGCCTGGCGAACATGCTGGCCAGAGCGGAGGAACTCGCCGGGGAGCTGACCATCCGCCGGTCCCGGATGGGCGGGATCCGCCTGCAGGTCCGGATTCCGCTCCCGGTGCCGGCCGAATGGGAGGCATCCGATGACGGCTGAGCGCCCCGCACCCGCCGCGGTCCGCATCGTGCTCGTGGACGACCACGCCATCGTCCGCCAGGGCCTGCGGTCCCTGCTGGAACGCGAAACCGATCTGCAAGTCGTCGGCGAGGCGGGGTCGGCGGACGAGGCGCTCGCCGTGATCGAGGCCGCCCGGCCGTCGATCGTCCTGCTGGACCTCAAGCTGTCGACCGGCGCGGACACCGAAGGGCTGGATCTGTGCGCCCGGCTCACCGAGCGCTACCCGGACCTGGGCGTGCTCGTGCTGACCACGTTCCTCGACGACGCCCTGGTAGTCGACGTGATCCAGCACGGCGCACGCGGGTACGTGGTCAAGGACGTCGACACCACCGAGCTGCTGCGCTCGATCCGCGCGGTCGCGCGCAACGAAAGCGCGTTCGACTCGCGGTCCGCGGCGGCGATGGTCCGCTCCATGCGGGTGGCGCGGGAACGTCCGTCGTTCACCGAGCGGGAGCTGAACGTGCTGCGGCTGCTCGCGAACGGCCTGAGCAACCGGGTCATCGGCGGGAAGCTGTACATCTCGGAGACGACGGTGAAGTTCCACGTCCGCAACATCATGCGCAAGCTGGACGCCAGCAGCCGGGCCGAAGCCGTCTATGAGGCCAGCAAAGCCGGCGTGATCTGAGACGGCCGGTCCGCCGCGGACGATACCCACGCGACGGACCGGCCAGACCGGGTTCAGCCGACCAGCGGGCGGCCCAGCGGGAGCCCCTTTCCTCCGGTAGCCAGCGAGGCGACGTGGAAGAACAGGTAGACGCCGACCGCGACGAACGCGAACACCCCGATGCCGCCCGCCGTCTGCAGCGTCGCGGAGCCCTGTGCTGTCGCCGTCAGAACCAGGGCGAGCGCGACATCGACGAGCACGAACAGCGCGGTGAACGCCAACGGCAACCGCAGCGTGACGAGCGTGAGCAGAACGATGGTGACCAGCCACGAGATCAGGAAAAGCTCCTGGGTCGGCACCGCCTCGGCGGCCGGGACCGCGAACCAGTTGTGCAGCAAGCCGAACACCAGCACCGCGTAGCTGAGCCAGAATCCGGCGAAGACGCCGAAAATGCACGCGACGGCGCTCTGCCCGAGCGCCGCCGCCCACACCGCGGACACCAGCTGGCCGATCCCGGTGGCGACGAGGATGATCGCCAGCGGCGCGCCGACCGCGGCGGCCGGGACGAAACCGACCAGGGCGAGCCCCAGCGCGATCGACCCGACGAGGAAGGTCGGCACGCCGATCAGGGCGGGATCGCCGCCGAGCGGGCCGGACGCCGGGTCCGGTTCCGGCGCCGCGTGCGAGACGGGAACTTCGATTTCCGCTGCAGTCATCACTTCCTCCTTCGGTCGCCGCGCACCGCCTGCGCGGCAGTCAGCGGGGATGCAGGACCAGCCATCCGCCGTGGTGTTCGTGCACGGAGAACCGCCGGCCCGACCGTGCGCCGAGCCGGCGCAGCGCGGGCAGGTCGAACACCCGGACATGGCCGTACGCCTCGGCGGGCTCGTCCTCGAACGGCACCGCGATCACGACTGGACCGCGTGCCAGCCGCGTCGCCTCGCGCACCACTTCCTCCCCCGCGTCGGCGTCGAGGTGTTCCAGCAGGTGCAGCAGCGTCACGGTGTCGACCGACGAGTCCGGCAACGGCATCCGGGCGGCATCGCACACGAATGTCTCGAGCGGGTGTCCCCGACGCGCCGCGACCGCGTCCAGCAGGTGCATAGCGCCGGCGGACACATCCGAGGCGACGACCTCGTTGCGGCCGCGCTCGGTCAGCAGGAGCGCGAAGAACCCGAAGCAGGACCCCAGATCCAGCACTCGCCCGGGCGGGGTGAGGCGCAGCGCGTGCTCGTACACCGGGGCGAACCCCGCGATGACCGAGCGCGGGGGGAGGTCGGCCGCTCCCCCGCGCAGGCAGTGCCGGATCCGGCCGAGCGTGTTGTCGTAGAAGCACAGCCACGCTCGCATCGGATCATCCACAGTGGACTTCACGAGCCCGGTGAAGGCGTGCTCGAAGACCTCGGCCCCGGAAAGCCAGCCGGGCGTGAACAACTCGTCGGCCAGCAGGCCGGCCAGGTCGTTGTCGAGCTGGTCCGGGCGCAGCCGGTGCCGCAGCTCCACGCGGCGTCCGTCCTTGTGCAGGCTGAAATGCCGGCTCCGCACCAAAGGTTCGCGCGCGTCCCCGACGCCGGTTTCGCGGACGACGGTGAGCAAGCGGGCGAAGTACGCGCCGGCGGGGGCGGGCGCCAACGGGTCGAGGCAGCGCGGTGCGGCGACCGGTGCGGTGCTCGTCATGCCAGCACCTCCTCGGCCAGCCGGAAGGCGGCCCGGTCCAGCCCGGCCAAGTCCGCCACGACCTGCACGTCGTCGCAGAACTCCGCGTACGCGGGCAGATCGCAGCCGCCGAGCCGCCACGAGTAGCGGGGTTCCGGCGTCAGCCAGAGGGTCTGGCGCACCCGGCGGGTGATGTCCTCGAACACTTCGAGCTTCGGATCGTTGCCGTTGCCGCGGCCGTCGCCGAGGATCAGCAGCGTCGTGCGCCGGTTCAGCGCCGCGCCGTGCTCCTCCGCCAGCTGCTCGAACGCCTGCCCGTAGTCGGAATTCGCGTCGACGTCGAGCAGGCCGCCCGCGGGCAGGCCGTCGAAGACCAGGCCGAGCGCGCGCTCCAGCGGATGTTCCTGGAACAGCTCGGTGATCTCGACCGGCTCGTCGACGAACGCGAACGTGCGCACCTGCCCGAACAACGACTGCAGGCCGTGCACCAGATGCAGGGTGAACCGCGCGGTCGCGCGCACCGACAGCGAGACGTCCGCCAGTACGACCAGCCGCGGCTTGTCCTCGGCCCGCGTGACCGTCACCGGGCGGAACGGCACGCCGTCGTAGCGCATGTTCCGTCGCATCGTGCGGGCCGGGTGCACGCGGCCGCGCAAGGTGTTGCGCTTGCGGCTGGTCAACGCGCCGCGCAGAGTGTGCGCCAAGCGCCGCAACGACTCCTCCAGTTGCGCGCGCTCACGCTCGTCGACCCGTTCGGCCCGGGCCGCCTCCGCCACGCGGGTCTCCATCGCGGTCTCGGCGAGTTCGGCCAGCTTCTCCAGGTGCCGCCGCAGCAGTTCCGGCAGGTTCTCCAGTACGCCGGCCAGTGCCGGCGGCACCTGCTCGTCTCGGTCCTCATTGTCGTTCAGCCAGCCGAGGAGCGCGCTCTCCTGCGCCACGGTCAGCTCGACATCGAGCCTGCGTCCCGTCGCGGGCGCGAGTTGGCCCGGCACCCCGGCATTGTGCAGCGAGGACGTCTCCAGCTGCACGCTCGGCGCGGCCGTCCCGCCGGTCGCGCTGTCCTTCGACAACACGATCTCGTCGGTCATCGCGGCCAGGTCGATCTTGTTGGCTTCCTGGTGGAGGTTGTACTGCTGAGCCAGGTCCTGCTGGTCGAAATAGTCGCGGATGTCGGCCGGTTTGCCGTGGCTGTGCCCCTGTTCGGGCGTTTCGGACGGCTCCGGCGAGACGGTGAAGGTCTCGAGTTCTCCGGTGTCGGCCAGGTCGTCGTGGCCGTGCCCGTGCCCCGTTTCCTCTCGCAGCCGCTCGATCTCCCGCAACGAGAAGTAGGCGTCGAAGGCCTCCTCGAACAACTCGTCGTCGCGCTGGTCCTTGACCAGCGTCATGCGCAACGCTTCCCGCAGCGTGCCGCGTTCGTCGAGCACGCCGTCCTGTGCCGCCGCGCGCATCGCGTCCGTCGCCTCCGAAACGGACATGCGCAGGCCGAACAAGCGCAGCAGGCGCACGAACCGGTGCAGACTGGTCTCCATCGCCGCCGCCTCAGACCGGACGGCGGCGAGTGAACGCTTCGAACGCCCGACTGCCTTGCCCGGAGCCGGTGCGCTGCGCGGGCCCCGAGCCCGGCGCACCGTAGTAGTTCTCGTCGTGCCTGCCGGGCAGATCCTTGGCCTGCCGCGCCGCCCGCCCGCCGTCGTCCTCGTGGTGCGCATGGCCGTCGTGGTCATGGCCGTGTCCATGCCCGTGGCCGTGGCCGTGGCTGTGCGGGAGTTCGGCGGGCAGTTCGCGGTTCGGGTCGATGAGATCCGGCAGCACCCGCAGCGCCCGGCCGAGGTCGCGTTCGTACTTCAGCACCACGTTCGCGGTCTCCGCGAGGATCTCCGGCGACAGCTCCTCGACGCCGAGGACCGCGAGGGTGCGCGCCCAGTCGACGGTCTCGGAGATGCTCGGGCTCTTGCGCAGCCGCAACTCCCGCAGCTTCCGCACCACGTCGACAAGCGTGTGCGCGGCCGCGTCGGAGAGTCCGGTTTTCTTCGACCGCAGGATCTCCAGTTCGCGTCCGGCATCCGGGTAGTCGAGGAACAGGTGCAGGCAGCGCCGCTTCAACGCGGCGGAAAGGTCGCGCGTGTTGTTCGACGTGAGCACTACGAGCGGCGGGACTTTCGCGGTGTACGTGCCGATCTCCGGCACCGAAACCTGGTACTCCGCAAGGCATTCCAGCAGCACCGCTTCAAGCGCTTCGTCCGCCCGGTCCACTTCGTCGATCAGCAGCACCGCGGGCTCTTCCCCGCGTACAGCGTCCAGCAGCGGGCGCGGAGCGAGGAAGTGGTCGGAGAAGAACACGCTGTCCTGGGCGTCGATGCGTTCGACCGCGCTGGCCAGGTCCGGCGCGTCGGCGATCACGTCGCCGATTTTTTCGCGCAGCATCTGGATGTAGAGCAGTTGCTTGCCGTAGTCCCACTCGTACAAGGCCTTCGTCTCGTCCTGGCCCTCGTAGCACTGCAGGCGCAGCAACCGGCGGCCGGTGACCTCCGCCAGCGTCTTGGCCAGCTCGGTCTTGCCGACCCCGGCCGGCCCCTCCAGCAGCACCGGTTTGTCCAGGGTGCACATGAGGTAGACCGTGGTCGCGAGACGGCGGCCGGCGATGTAGCCGGCGCCGGCGAAGCGGTCGACGACCTCGTCGATCGAGCCGAACGGAGCGGGGTCGGGGAATGCGGTGGACACGTCGCCTCCGGTAGGTCGGTGCCGGGAAGCGCGGCGGGGCCTCCCCGGCCCCGCCGCGCGGGATCAGCCGAGCAGGTCGTCGAGGTCGCCGTTGAGGCAGTGGTCGACCACCGGTCGGACCGTGTCGAACGTGCACTCCTTGGCGTTGCCCGGCGTGCAGGCGTCGCCGAGGACGTGGTTGGTGATGCGGTCTGCGTCCGCGTCGTCGCCCTTGATCGTCTTCGCTCGCTCGTAGTACTTGGTCGGGCCCTGGCCGAGCCGGTTCTTCGAGTAGGAATCAGCGGTGACATCGGTGAACTTCTCCGGAATGCCGACGTCGCGCAGCAGCCGGACGGCCGCGGCCAGCGCCGCGTCCGCAGCCTGCACATCGGTCTTGCCGTAGGTGTCGACGCCGAGCGCCTCGGCGATGTCCGCGAACCGCTTGTACGCCGCCGGCATGTTGAACGCCCACACGCGAGGCAGCGCGATCGCGTTGTTGAGGCCGTGGTGGGTGTCGTAGAACGCGCTCACCGCATGCGAGATCGAGTGGATGATGCCCAGCCCGCCGGAGTTGAACGCTTGGGCGGCGATGTACTGGGCGTACATCATGCCCTCGCGCCCGGCCAGGTCCTGGCCGTTCCACACCGCGGCGCGCAGGTTCTGCCCGGTCAGTTTGATCGCGTGCAGCGCGTTGCCCAGCGACGGCTCGAAATTCAGCCGGGACACGTACGGCTCCGAAGCGTGCGCCAGCACGTCGAACCCGCACTGCGCGGTGTAGTCGATCGGGCAGTCGTAGTAGAGCACCGGATCGTCGATCGCCAGCGTGGTCACCGACGCGTCGTCGAACGCCACGTACTTGTGCGGGTTCTCCGGGTCGGTCGTGGTGTCGGTGATGACGTACGCCCACGATGTCTCGGAGCCGGTGCCCGCGGTGGTGGAAACCGCGATGTGCGGCGGGTTCTTCGGGTTCTCCGACTTGTTGAAGCCCTCGAACTCGTTGACGTTGCGGCCGTCGTGCGCCACCGAGATGCGCGCGCCCTTGCAGGCGTCGTGCGAGGAGCCGCCGCCGATCGAGACGAACGAATCGCACTTGTTCTCCTGGTACAGCGTCACGGCGTCCATGACGTTGTAGTCCTTGGGATTGGACTCCACCTGGTCGTACACGACGACCTCGAGACCGTGGTACTTCATCGACTCCACGATCTTGTGCACGATGTCCGTCCCGCGCAGGCCGGAAGTCATGACCAGCACCTTCTTGAAACCCATCTTGAGGGCTTCCGGCCCGATCAGCTCGTGCGAGCCGGGGCCGAGCAGCGCCCGCGGGAACGGGTGGAACTCCTTGATGGGGAACGGTTTCAACAGCTCGTCGACCTGCATGATGGCCCTGGTCCTCTCCGCACGCCCGAGACGTGCGTGCTGCGGCGGCTGCTCCGGGACCGGCGGCGGAAGCGGCCGGCGGAGCACGGACAACCGGAAAGCTAGGCACCGCAGCCGGTTCCGGGAACCCGGCGCGGGCCGATCCCGACCGACCGGCGCCCCGGCTCCGCACGATCGGACGGGACAACCCTGTCCGATCGGTCAGGTCGCGCGGCCCTCCCGCGCGAAATCCGGGCGGCGGCGGCCTGATCCGCCGTCCCCGGGCTCGCCCCCAGCGGATACCGCAGGCACCCGGCGACCGCACCTGCCCACCCGGACAGGCAAGGCGCGACCGGTCGCACGGCGAACGGCCGCGCTGCGCGGACCTACGGTCGGATCGAACTGCCGCGGTCCGGCACCGCGCAGTCGTCGCCGTTGCCAGTCCCCTGATCGAGGTGGTCATCGATGAGCTCGGCCCAGCGTCCGCGGCTGTCGCGTCGCGAGTGGACACACGTCGGCGGGATGGCCGCTTTCATCGCCCTGCTGCACCTCGTGGGCTGGGGGGTGCTTCTGCTGGTCGTGGTCCCCGGCCATTACCGGCTCGGCGCGGGCGTGTTCGGCGTCGGCACCGGCGTGACCGCCTACGTGCTCGGGCTGCGGCACGCGTTCGACGCCGACCACATCGCCGCGATCGACAACACCACCCGCAAGCTGATCGCCGAGGGCAAGCGTCCGCTGTCGGTGGGGTTCTGGTTCTCGCTCGGGCATTCCACGGTGGTGGTCGTCCTGACCCTGCTGATCGCCTCCGGGGTCCGGGCCCTGGGAATCGAGCTGACCGACGGCGATTCCCCGCTGCGGCAGTACGGCGGGCTGGTCGGAACCCTTGTCTCAGGCGGGTTCCTGTGGCTGCTCGGCATCGTCAACCTGGTCGTGCTGACCGGCATCGTGCGGGTCTTCCGCCGGATGCGCCGCGGCGAGCACGACGAGCACGCGCTGGACACCCACCTCGAAAATCGCGGCTTCCTCAACCGGATCCTCCGCCGGACGATGCGCGCGGTTTCCCGGCCCTGGCAGATCTACCCGATCGGCGTGCTGTTCGGGCTCGGCTTCGACACCGTCAGCGAGATCGCCCTGCTCGTGCTGGCCGGCACCAGCGTCGGGGCGGGCCTCCCCTGGTACGCGGTCATGTGCCTGCCGGTCCTGTTCGCCGCGGGCATGTCACTGCTCGACACGATCGACGGGTCGTTCATGAACCTCGCATACGGGTGGGCGCTGTCCCAGCCGCTGCGGAAGGTCTACTACAACCTCACGCTGACCGGCCTGTCCGTGGCCGCGGCCTTGCTCATCGGCACGGTCGAGCTTCTCTCCGTCCTCGCCGGCAAACTGGGCTTCACCGGCGGGCTGTGGGACTGGGTGACCGGACTCGACGTCAACCGGCTGGGGTTCGGCATCGCCGGACTGTTCGCTGGCGGCTGGCTGTGCGCGATCGGGGTGTGGAAACTCGGCCGTCTCGAGGACAAATGGCAGCCAGCCCCCGAGACCGGCCGCGGATCGGTTCCCGCCGAGCAGGCGTCGCGGGCCGAGGCCATCGCTTGCCGAAACCGGCGGTGAGACCGACCCTCCGCTGATCTGGGCTTTGCTCCCCGCTTGAGGCCCGCTTGTTCCTCAATCGCCCCGTGGACTCAGACGAGCCTCGAACCTTCGACGAACGTGCACTGTGGACAACGGAACAGTCGATCGCCACCTGCCTCCAAGTTCACGTCGTCGACGGCGTCCGAGCAAGCGCGGCGGCAAGCGCTCGTGCCGGAGGTCCGTCGCGGTCAGCCTCGCAAGGTCAGCAGGCGCCGGGGCGGGTGGTAGTCGTACTGGTAGCCGGGGTCGCGGAAGCCCAGGCACAGCGCGAACGGCCTGTCGCCGAATTCCCGTTGAAGGGATCGCCAGTTGCGGGCAAGGTATTCAGTCGCCGCCCACGTCGTGTCTCCTCGACGTCCCAGGCAAAACACCACGGTCGTGCCGCGCGCGGTGTCGTGCACTTTCTCGACGACCGCGAGGTCCAGGGAATCCGACGTGACCAGCTGGCCGAGGTCCGCTCCGTTGAGCACCTCAACGTACTTCGCTTCCTGCGACAACTGCTCGTCGCCTGCGTCCGAGTGTTCGCTGGAAATTCTGAGGCTTACCAGATTCTCCTGCAGATACAGCCTCCGGATGCTGTTGCGGGCAGCGGCGCCGACGACGATGAGGTTGCCGCTGAGACCGGAGAAGTGCCTGGGGTCGTCGCTCGACGAGGGGCTCACCTCAGTGCGGAAGTCGTACCGGTGACGTCCCAGGTAAATCGCGTCGACCAGACCGCGGACCAGATCCGGCAGCCGGAACGACGCCGAGCCGAACAGGCGCGTAATCGCCTCGGATGCGCGCAGTTCATGCAAGGAAATCGAATAGCCGCGGGGACGGGAGCTTTCCGCGGCGGTCCACAGGTTCGACAGGCAGACGATCAATTGCTGATTCGTCCGCAAGCCGAAGAAGCCCCGGAAGCGCCGCTGCGCGACACGGGCCATCGCTGCGACCGCGAGACCTAAGCCGAGCCAGAAAACGACGTTCGCGATGACGTTGGTAGCGATCTCCAGCAGCATCCGAACAGCATCACCGCCGCGCCGACCCCGCCCCCGGCCAGTGACCCAATCGTTAACCCGCGCGCGCCACAACCCGAGCTGTGCACGCGGCTCGTCGAGGTCTGCACCGCTTGCCGCCGGCGCCCTGTTACACCTCGGCTTCGGCCGTCGAGCGTTCAAGCCGACAACCTGGCCTCTTGAGCAGTTGCTCAAATCTTGTCTATGCTCTGATTTGAGCAACTGCTCAAAGCGGGCTGGCGGTCGTGTGCACGACCGGAGCGGGGGTAGCAATGACCAGCGTCCGTCCCGATCCCGGTTGGGCACACCGCCGTGATCGTTGGTACGCGGCGATTACCCGGGTGCTGGCGGCAGCGCTGCTGCCGGTGGCGTTCGTGCTCACGCCGCGCCGGGCTCGGCGCACGGCCTGCCAATGGGCCCTGGCGGTGCGTTTTCCCGCCGAGGACCTCGCCGGCCTGACACCGGCGACCCGTGCCGCGTTCATCGCAGCGCGCACGCAGGCGTTATGGCGAGACGGCGAACTCATCGGGCTCACCTCGGGACACCGGGATGCCGGGGAGCAGGAACGCTTGTTCGCCGCGGAAGTCCGCCGGAGCGGGTCGACGGCGGCGGCCCGGCGGCGGGCGCTGCCGCCGCACGAGTCCCGGCACGTCGCGGGGACCGCCCTGGACGTACGACCTTTCGAAGGCGCGCGCTGGCTGGAGCGGCACGGCGCGCGCTATCACCTGTATCGGGTGTACGACAACGAGTGGTGGCATTTCGAGCACTGGCCCGACGGCCGGCCGGAACGGCTTCCTCATCCGGGTGCTCTCAACCACAGGCTGCCGCGGCCTCTACGGTGATGCTGTGGCCGACACGCGACAACGCCTGATCGACGGCGCGATCGAGACGATCCGCACCCACGGCCTGGGCGGCACCACGGCACGGAGCATCGCCGCCACCGCCGGGGTCAACCAGGCGCTGGTCTTCTACCACTTCGGCACCGTCCACGACCTGCTGCAGGCCGCGTGCCTCACCGCGACCCAGGCCCGGGTCGCACCGTTCGCCGAACGCCTCGACCAGGTCGCCGACCTGCGGCAGCTTCTCGCGCTCGGCCGCGCCCTGCATGCCGACGAACGTGCCCAGGGCAACGTCACGGTGCTCGCCCAGATGCTCGCCGGCGCCCAAGCCGACCCCGAACTCGCCGAAACCACCGCGACGGCCCTGCAACTGTGGATCACCCCGATCGAGCACGCCCTGACCAGGCTGCTGGCCAGCTCGCCGGTGTCCGAGGCGATCGACACCGCGGGCCTCGCACGGGCGGTAAGCGCCGGGTTCATCGGACTGGAACTGTACGAAGGCGTCGATCCAGGAGGCAGCCAAGCAGCATTGGACGCGCTCGAGCGGCTGGCCGTGCTCATCGAGGTGGTCGACGACCTCGGACCGATCGCACTCCGCGCGCTCCGCGGCAAACTCCGCAGAACAACCAGGAAAGTGCGGTAGCGCGACCACCGCAGCTCTCCGCACATTCTGCTGACAGCTTGGTCTCGCGACCGCGGATCCAGCGGCCAAAGCCAGCCCGCCGCGGGAAAACGTCGCCGTCTTCGCTGGCCCCAAGGGCAAGATCAGGACTGCGACGCTGCTCCGCCGTCGGTCCCCGCCTGCTCCTGGCGCCTCTGGTTCAGGCCGAGTCTTCCAGGGCTTTGACGAGAAGACGAGACAGCCGGCGGAACTCCTCGGCGTCGGCCCGGCCGAACTTCTCCAGCGCCGGAGCCAGCCGGGCCTCGATCCGGACGAAGGTCTCGTCCACCAGCTGGTGCCCCTTGGCCGTGAGATGGTTGTCCACCACCCGGCCCCGGGCCGGGGAGCGCTCCACCAATCCCTCCTCTTGCAGGGTCCGGACGAGGCGGCTGACCGCCTGCGGCGTGTGGACCGCGGCGCGCGCGAGTTCCGAAGCGGAGGCACCGGGTGCCCGCTTCAGCTCCCGCAGCACCGTCCACTGCCCGAGGGTGAGCCCCAGAGGGTGGATGACCTGCTCGATCCGGTCGGCGAAATGGTGCCGGACGATCCTGGACAGCGCACCGATCTCGATCCCCTGCGGCAGCGGGTCGCCCGGGTTCTTCATGGTTGACAGCGTACCCGCCGCGTTCTACATTGAACTCAGATTCAATATAGAACTTTGATTCCATCCAAGTCGGCCACTCGACCGGGCGGTCACGCCCTGCACCGGCCGGCCCGGGGAGCCGACTCGGCTTCCGACCCTGCCCGCGTCCTCGTCCGGAGACAGACCATGTCCGCAACCGCCCAGCCGAATACGCAACAGCGAGCACTGCCCGGCCGGCTGGTCGTCCTGCTGGCCGTTTCCTGCGGGCTGACCGTGGCCAACCTCTATTACGCCCAGCCGCTCCTGGAGACGCTGCGCCGGACCTTCCAACTGCAGGACTCGACCGCCGGCCTGCTGATCACCTTGACCCAGCTCGGCTACGCCGCCGGCATGGTGTTCCTGGTCCCCCTCGGCGACCGCATCGAGAACTCCCGACTGGTCTCCGTCCTGCTCGCTGTCACGGCCCTGGCCATGGCCGCCGGCGGACTCGCCCCCGCATTCACCGTCCTGCTCGCCGCCGCGCTCGTCGCGGGCGCCGCCTCCGTCGTCGCACAGATCCTGGTCCCCTACGCCGCCGACCTCGCCCCCGATCACCTGCGCGGTGCCGTGGTGGGCAAGGTCATGAGCGGACTGCTCGCGGGGATCCTGCTCTCCCGCACCGTCGGCAGCCTGCTCGCGGATGTCGCTGGCTGGCGCGCCGTGTACCTGGTCTCCGCCGCGCTGATGGCGGTCCTGTCCCTGATCCTGCGCCGTGCGCTGCCCCGCCGGGCGCCCACCAGCACCCATTCGTACGGCGCGCTGCTGCGTTCCACCACCAGCCTGGTTGCCGTGCATCCTCGGCTGCGTCGCCGGTCCTTCTACCACGCCTGCATGTTCGCCGCCTTCAGCGCGTTCTGGACGACCATCTCTTATGTCCTGGCCGCGGCACCGTACAACTACTCCCAACTCCAGATCGGCCTGTTCGCTTTCGTCGGCGCCGCCGGCGCGCTCGTCGCACCTCTCGCGGGCCGCCTCGCCGACCGAGGGCTCGCCCACGGGCTCACTCCCGTGGCCTGCCTGCTCGCCTCAGCCGCTCTCGCCTGGGCCGGCCTGACTGCTCACCAGATCGTCGCTCTCGCCGCCGCCGCAGTCCTCCTGGACTGCGCCGTGCAGTGCTCCCTGATCTTCGGACAGCACATCATCTACCAACTCGACGCAGCCGCCCGCGCTCGAATCACCAGCGTCTACCTCGCCACTTTCTTCATCGGCGGCGCCATCGGCTCCCAACTCGGCACCCTCGCCTACCACTGGGGCGACTGGCATGCGGTCACCCTCACCGCGGCGGCCTTCCCCGCCTTCGCCGCGCTCGCCTGGACCACCGACCGCACCCACACCGGCAGGAAACGCCGGGCGGCGGACACCGCGTGAACGCAGCCGTCAATTTATCCGCCGATGCCGGGGCGCGATGGCAGCGGAGCCGAAGAGGCGACCGGAAATGGCACGGGTGCCACCTCGAGAAAACCAGACACGAGGAACGTAGCCGGCAACCGACAGACCGCCGGAAATCTCCACGCCGCCCCCCCTGAGTCTTGCCAGCCTTATTCCACAGCTGATCTTTTCTGCCCCAGCAGACCACGCCGCAGGGCCACGCTCCCCCTGACCGGGGCCGTACTTCCCGCAGCGAGACAGACTGTCCTCAATCCGCTCGACGACGCACTCCGAAATGGCCTGCCGACGCCTGACCCTCGCTCGGAGCGATTCCGGAATCACGGTCGCACGTCACCACAAATCGCATAATTCGGCTGGTTTTCACGTTTCGGTCATCGTTCGCGTGAAACGGGTGCAATCGCGCGGAGCGACCTACTTCCCGTACCAGGTTCCGCCGGAATCCTCATTTCCCACCGCACTGGCGCACAGAATTTTTCCGCGCGAACCAGCTGACCACCGAAAGGAACACCGAGATGAGCACCAGTTCGTCCGCCCCCGTGCGCGAGGGCGGCTCGCTGCACGCCCGCGCGCAGTTCAGCGGGTCAACAACACCTCCAGCGAAGTCCGCACCACGGTGACCGCTCCTGGGCCGAGGTCGGAGAACCTGTATGTGCACCAGGCCGCGGCTTCCGGCTGTCGCTGTGCCAGCCCGTAACTTCTTCGGCATTCCGCGAGCAACCGGAACTGAGAGCAGCGTCAGCGACCGTGGTCGTCGCGGACCAAACAGGCTAGCGGCGAGCCGAGTGCATGCCGCTAGCCGGCTTCGCACTGCCCGCGGCGAAGCGGAACCGGCGACCTGAATCGGCGGCGTCGGGGGAACTTCGCCGCACACCGGTCCCCGACAGCTGGACCGCGGACTGACCCGGCGGAAACAGCGCGACCGGCCGCCTCCGCGGACTGCAGCCGGTTCGCCGCGGTCGGTCAATGCCTGCCCGTCTTGGCATGCCGCACGACCACGGATGCCGCACGCCAAGACGGAGAAACCGCGGTTCCGCTGTTCTCCGGACCGCGGCAGCATCGCCGGGACTGTCCGGTACCAATTCGATCGCGGCGCTCCGCGCCACCGACCAACGGCGGTTGTCCAGTCCTGACCCGCGCTATAGGAATAGCCCGTTCACTGGCGAAATACCCAAAAGGGGCAACCGTATGAGACGACTCCGCTACGCGGTGGTGATCCCGGCGATCGCCGGGACTTTGCTGGCCGGGTTCACGCCCGCCATCGCGGGCCAGGAGGCTGCCGCCGGCAAGCAGCCGCCGAACCCGGCCGCCGTCCCCGCGCGGTACGCGAGCCAAAAGCTGGACTGGCACCCGTGCGCGGTCCCCTCCGAGCTGCCGACTCCCCCGCCCGAGGGCGCCAAAGACATGGAGTGCGCGACCTACCGGACGCCGCGCAACTGGTACCAGCCGAACGCCCAGATCGACCTGACCATCGCGGTCAGCCGGCTGAAGGCGACCAAGAACGCGACAGCCAGCGTCGTCACCAACCCGGGCGGGCCGGGCGCTCCCGGGCGCAACTTCCCGGCGCGGCTGCGCAACCAGGCCAAGCTGCGAGAGCATCAGGAGATCGTCGGATTCGACCCGCGCGGCACCGGCAAGAGCACCAACATCACCTGCGGCGGCGCCATCGGCACCGGCTCGGACCTCGACCCGCGCGACCGCAGCAAGCAGAACCTGAACCTGATCCTCCAGGCGACGAAATACGCGGCGCTGTCCTGCCAGCAGAAGTCCGGCGAACTGGGCCCGCTGATCAACACCGACCAGACGGTCAAGGACATCGACCTGCTGCGCGTGCTCCTCGGCCGCGACAAGATCAACTGGGTCGGCTACTCGGCGGGCACCTGGATGGGCGCGCACTACGCCCAGGCCTTCCCCGCGCACACCGGCCGGTTCGTCCTCGACTCCGCGACGGAGTTCACCACGACCTGGCAGAAGTCGTTCGACGCGCAGCCGCTCGGCTTCGAGCGCCGCTGGCGGCAGGACTTCCTGCCGTGGATGGCGAACTACGACAAGCTCTACCACTTCGGCACCACCGGCGAGGCGGCCCGCCAGACCTACGAGCAGGTCCGGTACGCCCTCACCCAGAACGCGGTCACCCTGCCGGACGGCTCGCACGTATCGGCCAACGGCCTCGACTCGTTCATCGCGGCGCAGATCTACTCGAAGCGCGCCTTTCCCGGACTGGCCGACTACCTGGTCAACGTCCGCGCGCTGACCCAGAGCACGACTTCCGCCCCAGCCAAAGCGGCGGCCGCGCAGCGGGTCAAGGCCGCCGACAAGAGCACCGCGACATCCGGCCCGCAGCCGCTGATGGTGCCGGCCGACGGCGACTCCTACGACGCCTCGTTCTGGACGATCCCGTGCAACGAGGGCCCCTGGACCGGCTCGCCCCAGAGCGCCGTCAAGCAGTCGCAGAAACTCATCGACCGGCAACTGCCGCTGCTCGGCGCCGGCTGGTTCATCCAGCCGTGCCTGTTCTGGACGAACCCCCCGGCCCCGCTGCCGGTGCTCAACGGCAAGGGCGTTCCGCCAGTGCTGATCGTCGAGTCGGAACACGACCCGGCGACCCCGATCGAGGGCGCGCGCCGCGCGCACAAGGCATTCGACAACTCGCGGATGCTGACGATCACCGGAGAAGGCGACCACGGCATCTACGCCGGCGGCAACGCGGGCGTAGACAACGTCGTGGAGGCCTACCTGGTCGACGGTGTCGTGCCGAACGACCAGAACCTCCCCGGCATGCCATTGCCGGTTCCCCCGGGAGCCTGACACCACAAGGGCCTCTCCGGCCTTGAGAAATCGGCATTGTCGGCCGGGCAGCGGGACCCGCTGCCCGGCCGGCGCGTTGTCCCGCCAAGCCGCGACGGGCTTCTCTCGATCGCGCCGGGCAATAGCGGACGAGGCACCGGTCGCCGCGGCAAAGGGCAGCGGCTCGTGTGCTGCTGATCTTCGTTCGCACAGCCGAAGAAAGCCAGGCGGTGTGTCCTATCTGGACTGATCACATCAGTGCCGATCCAGCGCCGATGAGCCCGCTCGGGCATGTCCCGCAGATGACGGCGCGCGGTTCGCTAGAGCGGCACAGCAGGACTCCCGCCCAGGCCGGCCGCAGAGACCGTTCGCCTGCCGTGCGCACTGAGCGGCTCGACCGCAACGGATCGCGCAGTCGGAGCACCGGGAGTCGTCGCGATCCGCACTCGGCCGGCCCTGTTTCCGGGCAGTAAAAAAGCCCAGGTCTCAGACCTGGGCTTTGGCTCCCCCGCTTGGACTCGAACCAAGAACCCTCCGGTTGAGTTCCATGCGCGCTGAGATCGTCATGACCGCTGGCAAGCAGTCGATGCCGACGCGGCGGCCCTATGTCGCGGGAAGCATCAGCATCGAACCGTCTTCCCAGTACAAGCTCGCCGGGGCAGGGCTCCATTGCGGTCGCTCGGCTCCACGGCCGCTCCAGACGACGGTCGGCTGCGCGCCGAGACCGGTGAGTTCGACGATCGCGAGCTGGGTCTTGCCGCGGACGACGGCGATCTCGCCGGGATGCTGCTTGAGGGCTTCGGCGACGCGGTATGCCTCGCCGGTTGCGGGTCCGCTCGGGATCGCGGCATGACGTTTCGGCCCGTCGCGTTTGAAAAGCCGGAACAGGGCCCAAACCGTGACGAACGGCCAGGTGATGGTGGAGGCCACGTCCACCAGGAACTCACCGATCTCCACCAGGCACCCGCGCGGACCGTTCTCGCTCGCGGCACCGCGTTCCCGTTTCCCGCGGCGGTCCCGTCGCGAGCCGACCGTGACCCGGCCCATCCCGGTGACCTGGACCGGTTCGCGCCAGGCCGCTTCGAAGTACTGCTGCGCCTGCGTGATCAGGTGTTCGTCCATCAGCCCACCCAGGAGACGGTGTCGAAAATGTCGAGCGCCAGCACGACGACGTGTTCCCAATCCTGCCAGTTGTTCGAGCACACCCCGACCATCGCGACCGACGTGCCCCGGGGATCCGGTATCCACGCCGCCACTTGCCGTTGCAGGACAGGGATCTCGATGCCGTCCGCGTCGTTGCGCAGGATCGTCTTCTCCTCCTGAACGGTGACGACCGCTTTCCCGGCGGGAAGGTCGAGCAGACGCGCCGTCCGACCCTCGACCGAGGCGTGCACCGCAAGCAGGCCCTCGACGGCGACGTCGACCGAGTCATGGGCGGAGGGAATGCACGAGCAGGCCAGGACCGGCATGATCGGCCGGTCGGGGACGTCGGGCGAACGGTAGACGGCGATCGCCGCGTAGCCGATGCCCTGCGAGCCCATGGTTTCGCCGTACAAGGCGTAGGTGTTGGCGAGCATCGCCGCGTTGGGGTCGTCCGCGGCCAGCCCGAACGCGCCCGCCACCCGGCCGTCGAGTTCGCGCTTCTCAACTCCGTCTACCTCGATGTCCTCGACCGGCAGTTCGACGAAACCGTCCGGGACGGTGAAGGTGAACTCACGGGTCATCCGGTCACCGTCCCTTCACGACCCGGTCGAAGATCTGGCCGGCGGATTGCGTCGGCCGGCCGGTGACCGTGTCCTTGACGAAGTCTTTCGCGGAGTCCTCGGCCCGTTCCAAGTAAGGCTCGGCGACCCACTTGGCGGCCATGCCGCCCGCCTTGGTCGCCGCACCCCAGGCCGCCGCTCCCGCAGCGCCGGCGCTGTGCTCCATCTTGAGGATCGGGCCGCCGACCCACTTGTCGAAACTCGCTCCCCAGCCGAACGCGGTCTGGACAAGTCCCTCGTCGTGCAGGATGTTGCGCGCCGCACCGGCGCCTTTGGCGACGGCTTGCACCACGCCCTTGGCTTCTTTGGCCGCTCCGATGGCGCCCTTGACCACCTTCGGGCCGACCTTGGCCGCGCCGATCGCCCCCTTGGCCGTGCCGCCGCCGGGAATCATTCCCACCGCGTCGAACGCGATGCTGGACCAGCTGACGTTCGCCCCGGCCGCTTTGGCCAGCCCGTGCGCCGCCATCGCCCCGGCGCTGAACCCGATCGCCGCCGCGGCGACCACCTCGCCGACGATCGGGATGGCCGCCGTGAACGGAGCGATCGTGCTGAGAACCGTGCCGATGGTCGAGAGGACGTCGCCGATCTTCGCGATGACGTCCGCGTGCTCCTTGACCCAGTTCCAGACCTTGCCCGCCAGGTTCTTGATCCCGTCGGCGATCTTGCCGATGGCGTCGCCGATCTTGTCGAGCAGGCCCGGCTCCTCCGGGGCCTCGTCCTTGGCTTTGCGCAGCGCGGCGGCGACCTGACCGGACAGGTCGAGATGCTGGGCCTGCAGGCGCTTGGCGTCCTCCCGGATCGCGTCCAGCCCCTGCTGCGCCTGGTCCAGTCTCTGCTGGGCATGCCCGAGCGCTTCCTGCGCCTGCTGGAACTGCGCCGGGTCAGGGAAACTCTGCCCCGCCAGCCCCAGATCGGGATTCGACCGAGCGGAAGCGACCTGCGACTGAGCCGCCGCGGCTTGCCGCTCCAGATCAGCGGCATGGCTCTGCATCGTGCGCAGGTCATCGGCCCAGTTGGTCAGCGTTCCCGACGCCCCGGACAGCGACCGGTGCGCTTTGTCCAGATAATCGGGAACTTCGCCGACGGTCTTCTGGAACGCCTGGGCTCCGTCGCCTTCCCAGAAACTGTCCGACTTCCCGAGCTTGGTCAGGTCTTCGTACGCGCGGCCCATCTCGGCCCCGACCTTGCCCAACGTGGCCGCCACCTCGGAGACGGTCGCGACGACCCCGGGCGCCGGGTCGAACCCGAGAGCCGGGTAGCTCCCCGTCTGCACCGGGGCGGCGGCATCAGCGATGCGGTCCCGGTTCATGCTTTCCGCCCGTCCAACCGGTCGTTGATCGCCGACCGCGCCGGCGGCACCGGCGCGGGCTGCTCTGCTTGACCGCCGGCTTTCCCCAGTGTCTCGGTCACTTTCTGTTCCATGTCCGCGTAGACCTGCCTGGCTTTCGCCAGCCCCTCCGCCACAGTGCCCGAGAACTCGGCGACCTTGCCGATGCCGTATTCCCACCGTTCCTGGAACTCGCCGCCGGCGGAGTCGATATCACGACTCCCCATGTCGGACGCGGACGAGTTCTTGAGCGCGTTGTTCGCATTCGTCATGCGCTCTTTGGCCTGTTGCAGCGTCGTGACGAGCGTGTCCATTTGCTCCAGGTTGACCCGGTACCCTCCGCCTGACATCTATGCCTCCCCGCATCAGCGTCGCACCTCATCCGAACACATCCGGGCAGTCCGCGCGGCCCGCCGCGCTGCAGCGACCCGGCCGGGCTGCCTCCCGACCTCCACACCCCCGTCGCCTCAGCGCAGGTCGTCCAGCAGTGTGCGCAGCTGTGCGACCATGGTTTCCGGCCTGGCCGGGGCGACACTGACATACCGCTCTCCGCCCGGCGTGCCGGAGACGGAGAACAAGTAGCGGCCCGCCGCGGTGTCGTAATAGGTGCAGACGTTGCCGCCACTGGCTCTGTGCCTGCCGAACCGGTCGCGAGCAGCCGCCGAGAACTGCCCGGCCCCGGTGCGCGGCAAACTGGCCACATCCACGACCCGACGAGCCTCCCGGTGCGGCACGGCACCCCCGAGGACGCGTTTCAGCTCGGCTTCCCTCACCGACAGCCCCGGCCCCGCGCCCGGAGGCACGCGCGGCAGTTCCCCCACCAGCTCCTCGGCGAGCGCGTCCGGCCGAGCCGGCCGGATCAGCACCCGATTCGAGGATGGCACGAAGCAGGCCAGCACCGCGTCCGAACCGTCCGCCGTGACCACCAGGCGATACCGACGCTCCGCAGTAGCGTTCACAGTCGCAGACAGCTCACCGGCACCGCGGCACAGCACCGTCATCGTCCGCGCGAAGTCCGAGGTCAAGCCCCCACGGCTCCACACGCCTTGCTGAGCCAGCGCCTGCACCGCGGCATCACGGCTTTCCCTGGCCGCATCCGGATCGCGCCACACCGGCTCGCCGGACAACGCCGTCGGCAGCGACGCTCCGATCTTTTCGGCTGCCACCGGCAGGCAGTCCCCAGGCAGCACCACCTCACGATTGAGCACGAGCATCCGTCAGGCGCCGATCACTGGCGGGACCGCCTTGGGGAGCTCGCCGACGAGCGCGTCGTCCGGGTCCTGCTCAAGCAGGTAGTCGGCGGTCTTGTGTTCCGTGTCTTCTTCGCCCTTGCCGCCTTTGCCGCCCGCGCCCATGCCGCCCATTCCCGCCGCACCAGGACGCCCGGCCGCTCCCGACGCAGGCGTGCCAGTCTGCGCCGACGCGCCTGCGTTCAACGCACCCGACCCGGTGCCGGCACCCGCGCCGCGGCCAGCGCCCCCGCTGCTGCCGCCGGCGCCGTATCCACTGCCGCTGCCGTAACCGCCCGCGCTGCCGCCAGACCCGCCAGGGCCGAAGCCTCCCCCCGGCACGAAACCAGCGCCCGGCCCGAAGGACATGCCACCGCCGGTCGGGTTGTTGCCGCCGGAACCGCCGGTCTGACCGCCGACCGGGCTCCAGTAATTCGCGTCGCCGACGGTGCCGCCGGACGGCGGCACGTAACCGGAGGCGCGGGTCCCGTCGCTCGGGACATACGAGCCGGTGGGCGTACCCGGCCCGAGCGCCGGACCACCAGCCGAGCCGTCCGAGTGCGTCCCGCCGCCGGAGCCCCCTGTCCCGCCCGGCCCGCCGGTTCCGACAAATCCGCCGGATCCACCGGGCCCGTCGCTGTAGCCGCCGGAACGCGGCACACCCGATGTGCCCCCGTGCCCGCGACCGCCCGGCGTATAGGGCGAGGGGCCGTTCCCGATGCCCGAGCCGCCCGGCTGGCCGACGGAGAAGTCGCCACCCGCCGCAGGCATGGTCAGCTGACCATACTGAGACGGGCCGGCCCACTGGCCGGAATTGTTCTGCGACTCGCCGTAATAACCGTGGTAGCTGTCCACGACGACCTGGGCTTTCTCGTCCCACTGCTTGATCTGGTCGGCCCGGTTGCTCAAGAACGAGAACCACGTGCCGCTGACCAGGTCGTCGCTCGGCCGGTCGCCGATGTCACCGACCGACTGGACCTTCGACTTCAACGTGTTGTACGAGCCGCCCTGGCCGCTGTAGAGCCCGTCAACGGCTTGCAGATGCTGGCCGCTGACCTTCGACGCCTGCACGAGAGGACCGGCGCCGGCGTTCGCCTGACCGGCCGCGTCACCCTGCCAGTACTGGCTCATCTTGCCCTGCAGTTGCAGCATCTTGTCGGCGACGTCGTTGTGATCCGTCGAGAAACCGCGGCTCATATCCGAACCGTGGAACAGGTCATCGGAGCCCTTGCCGCTTTTCACCAACGCGATGATCTCCGGAGCAGAAAGAGACTGCGGATCATCCATCACGCACCGTCCTTCAACTTGGCTACTACGAGTTCCGCAGCCTTAAGCACCGCAGGACACGGTTTTCCGTACAGCGGTGAACTCGTCTGAAGGTTGTTGGAAACCGCGAAGACCTCGCCGTCGGTGATTCCGACAGAGATCTGACACCCGATGGTCTTGCGATCGTCCGAGACGTCGACGTACGCCGCAGGATATCCCGCGACCTCCGCCGGCTCGAAATAGGCGCTCCCGCCGTTCCGGCCGTTTTTGTAGATTGTCGCCAGCCCGCCCTGGTTCGGGATGAACGTAACACCGATACTGTCGCCGTTTTCGCCATTCCAGGTGCACGCAGGGCTGTTGCTGTCTTTGCTGCTGGTGCGCAAGCCCCCGATGAACTGCCCAGCCTGCTCTTTAGTCAGCAGGGAGCAAGGATCCTGTTCGTACTTGGCGGCATTGAGCGGAGCGCTCACTTTCGGCACGCCGGGTGCCGTATCCGACGACGTCGGGGCTGTGCCGGGCGGAACCGAACCCGCGTTTGACGGGGCAGGGCTGGGCGTGCCGGGCGTGGACGAGCAGGCCGCAGCCAGGAACAGGGTCGCAGCCGCGGCGGCGAGAGTGCTGGTTTTGGTCACCTGATCATCCTTGCTTGCGCAGGCGGTCATGGTTCGCCTGGTCCTGCTTCTCGTAGGCATCGATCGCCTTCTTCAGCTGGTTTGCGTAACCCTGCGCATACGCTTGCTGTTGCCGCAGGCTGGCCAGGTATGCATTCGCGTGGCTTCGCGCAGCCTCGATCTGAAGCTTGCTACCCGGGTCCCCGGCCGGCGGCTGCAGCGCCGGCAGCTTCCGCGCCTTCTGAATCATGCCGTTGAGCTTGTCGGCGATAGCCTCCCAGTCCGGGAGCAGCGACCGCATCGTGTCGATGTCCATCTTGAAGCCGCCGCCAGCCACCGCGGCGTTCGCGCTGATGTCCTGCATCGCGTTCTGAGCGGCGTACACCGCCGCTAGCGGGCTAGGCGCCACCGTGGTCGCGATCTGCTCGGCATTGCGCTGGGCCTGTCGCTCAGGCGTGAGATACCCGGCATGGGCGTACACCGGGGCGTTGCCGCCCGCGCTCGGCGGGCCGCTGGTCACGACCGGACCGCTGGTCGGCAGCGGCATCGGCGGCGCACCCGGCGGCGGTGCCGCCGGCTGGTCCGTCGAAGTGATCTGCTGATTGACGCGATCAAGCCCGCTCTGCCCGTCCGGCATGCCGACAGCCCCTCCTCCATGACGGCCGCCGCCCGATCGACAGACAGCTCCCGCCGTGCCCTCCGCTCGCGACGAACTCCGCCGCCCCCCGTTGCGCGACCGTGCGTGGTCGCCCGGTCACTTTAACTGCGGCCACCTCGCGATGTCAGCAGAACGCAACAACTGCGAGCTGCGGCACGCGCTGGACCAGCCGAAACACCGACGACGCGCCGCCCGGTCGTCACCGGCTACCGACAGCTAGGCCACCCACGTCGATCACAGCACGGAGTACCCGGTGCCAGGGAACAGGTTCAACGGGCCAGGATTCCCGACCTCGGGCGGCAGCGTCGGGCAGAACTCGCAGACCCGCAGGGGTTCTACGAGCGCAACATCCTCGCCAAGAACCTCACATGCCGGGCCTGGAACAAAGTTATGCAGTCGGCCGCCTGCCGAGACTTTAGCGCAATTGCCCTCGGAAGCTCCTTTCCCTGCGTTGATGGAAATGGTGAAGATGGATGAGAAATGAGATGCTAAACAGCGCTCTTTGAAAAACCATCAGAAGCAATTAGAGGTCAGCGTGCCCGGCAAGTCGTTTGGTGGGTCGCGCTTGTTGTGGGCGCTGCTCTGTGTCGCAGGGATGGCGTTAGACGGATGTTCCTGACCTGCGGGGCAGCGCGGCTGACCCCTCACTGCCAGAATGGCCGGGACACGTCCCTGACCTGCGGTTATCGAGAACCTGCAGGGTGCGTGTCGCAGTTGACTGCACTTGAATGCAGTTCGGCGCTGTTTGGTGTCACATGAACCATGGCTCTGCTCCAAATTTGCTCCAGGGAAATTCGTGATAATGCGCGCTGCACGATTCCTTCACTGCGGCGTCCGGCGGGGCTTCGGGGGTGGCGTCTCGTCATCTAGCTTGAGGAGCAGGGCGAGCAAGCCGCGCGGCTGCCGGCGTCAATTCGGGCGGCCCGGACGGCAAGGTCAGCTCGATCTCCTTGGCATGGCTGGTGCCAGGATGGCTCATCTGTACAGGCCAGCGTCCGCGGCAGGCTGAGGCAAGATCTCGAACGGTTGAACTCGGAGTCGTTGCGTCGGGTTTCGGTGCGATCGGTGCGGCGCATTGCTCGGGATCTCTGTCGTTGTCAAGTTACTGGATGGGCAGTTCAATCACCATTATCGTGATCCTGAGCCGTCTCGCGGACTGGCGAGATCACTTTGATCTGCTTGCTGGGGTTTCGTCGACCTTGGGTCATCAGTTCGCCATAGGGAATCCCTCCCCGCAGCCGATCTTCCGATCGTCACATGACCAGGGGTGAGATTGAAGTGACGCTCCGGCATATCGCCCACGTGGCGAAGGCGCCTGCGAACACGTGAACGATAGGAGTTCTTTCGCGACGGAGTTCGGCTGAACACGATCGGCCGTATGCTGCGGGAAGCGGCAGGCTCGACGCCAACCGACTGCGAGGACGAGGTCGGGTTGGTGGCCGTGGCGGGATCCGCTGCCCAGGTGCAGGGATGCCTCGGACACCCACGTCGGACTCAGCGCACCCCCTCTTTGGAACCTGCCCCACGGGATCCAACAGTGTCGAGCATCCGGGGCCGGCAAACATGAGCGGCACCAGGCGACGTTTTCTGGCGGCGCTGGGATCAGCGTATTGTGGAAAGAATCAGCGTAGGTATCCGGTCAATCATTCGTTTTCTTGCGGTGTCGTTTTCTCTGCTAATTTCGCCGAATCGTGTAGCTCCGGGCGTCTGCTCATGATGGACAATTCTTCTGAACACCCGGATGCGGTGCGGCGACGGTCGGTGGTTCGGAGGGCGTCATGGCTGGTGCCGATGGGAAAGACCCGTGGCGCGTCATGGACGCGCTGTGGGGAACGGCCGCGCCGCCGGCGGAGCGGGACACGGCCGGCCCGGTCGCGTTCTACGGGCGTTGCTCGACCGAGGACAACCAGGACCCCCGCACGTCGCGCGCGTGGCAGTTCGGTGTGGCCCGGCGGTTCGTCGAACCGCTGGGCGGGCGGGTGGTGGCCGAGTTCTTCGACGTGGGCCAGTCCCGGTCGGTGCCATGGCACCGACGCGCCGAGGCCGCGCGGCTGCTCGAGCTGTTGAAGAGCCCGGACCGCGGCTGGCGTGGTGTTGTGGCGGGGGAGGGCACGCGCTGTTGGTCGGACTGTCGGATCAGACCGAGATGCTGGTGCTGATCCAGGGCACTCCCGGCAGCAATGCGACGAGGGCGGCCACGAACGTGACCAAGGCGCTTTTGTCGACCATGCAGGGCGGGCAGTGAGACGGCCGGACAGCCGATGTCCGCGCAGCAGATCTGCGACAACTTCGCCATCGGCGTCGATCTGGGCGGGATTCGCACATCTATTTCGATCACCGCGCACATAAGACACAAGTCGGCACCCGATCGCGGTTCACCGCACGACGATTGACGTCCGACCGCAGAATCCCCGGACGACGCACAGTCTGCGGCTTCAGCACTGCGACGTTTCGCCCCTCAGCCCGCATTGATCGACTCAACCGCAACGAACTCGACGGCCGCCCGGCATGAATCGCGCAGAGATTAAGTCGAAGCCACGGCACGCGGCAGCAGATCTGCTTGCTCACGCCTGACGCGGTCCCAGAACTCGATCGTCAACCCGACGCTGCCACGGCCCTGGATACACACATCAAGCGACGAGTCGACATATCGAGCGGAATCAACCGCGCCAAGATCGACAGCGGCCAACTGCAGCGCCGACCCACGGCTTCGAACCGCCACCCGGCAACCGCGGCGGATCACCGGCCGCCGACCGCAGACCGCTTGGACGACCGTCAAAATCGACGCTAAATCACCCCTACTCCCGGGTAGCAAAAAAGCCCAGGGCGCTGACCTGGGCTTTGCTCCCCCGCTTGGACTCGAACCAAGAACCCTCCGGTTAATTGTTGTAAACCATTTCGAATCGACATCATTCGATCTAGCCGGAAATTTTGCAAAAGTTTATTACCTGATTCGCTCTCGATCGCCTTCAGTCGGCGCTTAAATCGACAGTAATCGCCCCTCGCTCGACTGGCGACACACGTCGTTCGCCCCGCCACCGCTCGTCCGCCCGGCTGCCGCTCTGCATGCAGGAAGGCACTTCCAGCGCCGCGCCGAAGGCCTGAGAGGTACTCCAGGACGGCCTACTCGCTGTGCCCTCGAACCGGTTTGTGGCGCACGCTGTACCACGGATCGGATGCCAGCGTCTGGCGAACCTGGTCGAGGGCTCCCGTTGCTCCGGCGTTCTGCACGGCTTCTGCCAGCGTGCGACGCACACGAGGATCGGGATCGCCGGCCAGGTGCATACCAATTCTGACGCCGGAGAACTAGTTACTGGCCCACGCCAGAGCTGCCGCCGACCGGGGCAGTCCAGTCCTGGTGCACGACTAGGAGGGTGTACGAGCCAGCCGGGCTGCGAGAAATTGCGCGCGACTGCGGGCGTCGCCGGAGACACCAGTGATCCGGAAAGCGCTGAGGGGATGGCCGCTGAGGACAGGCAGGAGATCTCCACCACTTTCCGACCTTGGGAAATCGCGATGGCGGAAGCAGAAACCAGTCAACTCCAAGCGCCTCGGACGAGTGCCAGGCACCGCCTTTCGACACCTCCGACACGCTCGCCTTCGAACTCCTCAACGCACGCCAGGTCGCCACAGCCGCCCCCACTGAGGCACTACCAGTCAATGAGCCAGCCCTCACTGGCCGCCCTTGGACCCTGGTGAGCTCCCCGTCCTTTCCTTTACGGGCAGTTCGGCGGACAGTGACCGTGCCAGCGCGCGGCTATTGGGCAGGTTTGGTCGCCGTTACCGCCCGACACGGCGGGAACATGCCGCCGAGCAGGCCGCTTCGGCCGACCTCCGTCATGCCGGCCTCGACAGCCAGCCGCGCGTACTGAGCTGTGCCGGAGAAGTCGATGAGCAACAACCTCCCGCCAGGACGGAGCACCCGGAAAGCCTCGGAGACGCATTCGGCGCGGCGGCTGTCGGGATGCAGGTTGTGGACCGAGAGGCAGCCTGTGACGAGGTCGAAGGAACCCGAAGGAAAGGGAAGCTTGGCCATGTCGCCGTCGACCAGTTCGATCTTGTCTGCGACCCCGGTTCTCACGGCGTTTTCCAAGCAGGTCTTGCGATCCGATCCGGCCTGGTCTCGCGTGCGCCAGAGGTCGATGCCAGTAGCCCTTCCCGTAGTGAGCCGTGCGGCGACACCGATGAGCAGGAGCCCGCTGCCGCACCCGAGATCGAGGACGACTTCGTCGCCGCGCAGGGCAAGCCGATCGAGCTGCTGTTCACGTGCTCTGCGCTTCCCGCGCAGCGAACTGTGGAGCATGAGCGCCGCGGTGCCTGAGCCTCCCACGATAAGCAGTACGCCAAACCAGGCGAAATCGATGATCCCAGCCAGAGACACTGCGGTAATCGCAATGCCGACGAAACCGAGCGCCGCGTTCGCGACGATCACCGGCGGAGCGTCGATCCCGAAGTAGGGTCGTGCTTGCTGCGAGGACACCATGGCGTGCAGGACTCCGTAATTCGTTGGTGACACCGGCGATTTCCGCAGTTTAGCGACGGGTTGCGCGCGCCACTTCAGGGAAACCCCTTAGGGGAGCCGGCCGACCCACAGGTTGGCGGCATCGAACCAGTAAGCGGAATTCGCATGAAGATCGACGGAGTGTCTCGAACTGGACAGTATGTACGTTTGCAGATGGGCCTCTCGGCTGAAATACTGCGATTCGTAGCGCTGCAGGGAATCCGCTATGCACAGTCGACCATGGTCCCGCACAGCAGAGCGTCCCGCTGGCCGTTGGCGATGAGGACTGGACAAATTTGGACCGGTGTTCACGTCTCCGTGGTTCGCTTTTCGCTGACCTAGAAACAAATATTTGAGAAATAAGCAGCTATTGACCGCGCCGAGCGCGGTGTCAGCTTTCCGGATTGCACAGCGCTGCCGATAGCCGTACGACCGCATCCGGAAGTCGGCCCGCAGTCGGCTCGAACCGGGTCCCGTCGGCGGGCCAGCGTGAAACTTGCGGGACTCGAGCGACGGGGCCGGAACTCGGACCACCCCAATGTTGCGGCAGATGGTCCTTGACGTCGCACGCGCACACCTGCCGTTCCAGCGCCGAGCAGCCCGGCCAAGGTGCGGCGCGAGTGCCCGGAGAACCGCTGCTTCCGAACCGCGAACTGCACCGACCGGCTTCGTCGGGCCCGATCGAAGAACGCGTGGTCTCGACGGTATAGCGGCCGCGTCCGGGAAACGTGGGCCAGCGGAACGGTAGGCCATCTCGTTCGCTTTGCTACTCGCGGGCCGAGTGCCTCCAGGCTCACGTGGTAGTTGCAGACAGCGGCTGCGGCGGAGAACGCCTTGTGCCTGCGGACCCGCTCTGCTGCTGTGGCGGCATCGCGCTGGGCGCGGTGCGATTTCTGCGCCGAGGACGCCAGTTTGGGCCACCTGGCCGGTCGATTCCCGTTCACCAGGTGCTCGGTGACGGCGTCGCGCACGGAGCACATGAGGTGTGGCAGCAGCGGGTTGCCTCTGGCGAGCGCGACCGCGACGTGGAATTTGCCGTCCAAGGCGAGGTACGTGCCGCCATCCGCGTCGGCGGCGTCTATCTGGCCCAGCAGCGTCTCGAGGCGAGCGAGCTGCTCGTCGGTGCGTTCGGCAGCCGCAACACGTGCTGTCTCTTCTTCCAGCAGACGACGGGTGTGCAGCACGTCTTCGAGATCGAAATGCCCTAGCGCCGCGTACGGCCGCATGAGCCGGGAGATCGTCGGGCCGAGGCGGTCGCTGATCTTCGCACCGCCGCTTGCGCCGATGACCTGCAGCGACTCGCTCAACGCGCGTTCGCTCGGCAGCCGGTCGTCCGCCCACAGGCCACGGTCGCCGCGCGACTCACTCACGCCGAACTCGCCGCCGCGCTGACCGAACGACTGGACCGCTTCCACGCAGACAGCGGACCGCCATCTTCGAACCGGTCGCGGGCCGGATGCGCGAGGCGTTCGACGAGTGCGGATACGGGTGGGTCACGAGCCACGTGTTCCGGAAGACGGTCAGCACGCACCTCGACCAATCCGGTGTGTCCACAACGGAAGGCGCTGATCAGCTCGGCGACACCCCCACCGTCTATGAAGAGCGCTACCGGAAGAAGCGGCGCAAGGCTACGAACAGGGCCGCGATGGAAGCTTTGGAGTCGATCGAGAAGGCCCCGGAGGCGAAGTGAATCTTGGGAGTTTGCCTGGGAACTGATCAGTACCAGGGCAAGAAAGAAGCCCCAGGCCGTATCTGGCCTGGGGCTTTGGCTCCCCCGCTTGGACTCGAACCAAGAACCCTCCGGTTAACAGCCGAATGCTCTGCCAGTTGAGCTACAGGGGATTGTGCTCCGCCGGTCCGGATCTCTCCGGGCTGACAGGAAGAACTTTAGCCCATGCCGTTCCCGCCTCGCACAGGGGGGTCGGTTTTCGGCGGCTCCGCGCGGACGGCGGTTGTGTTGGACAATGGACAGTCGGAAGTCCTGCTGAGAAAGAGGTGTAGCCGCCGATGAAGAAGTTCCTGCTGGGCGTGGGCCTGGGGTACGTGCTGGGCACCAAGGCCGGCCGGGGACGGTACGAGCAGATCGTGCGCACCTACCGCAAGCTGGCCGACCATCCGATGGTCCAGGGGGCCGCCGGGGTGGCGCGGGCGAAGCTGGGCGAGAAGTTCGGGCGCGGGAACGGCTGAGCGGAGCCCGGCTCAGGACGGTTTTCGCCAGGTGAGCGAGTACCGGCGCAGCACGTGCCTGCGGTAGCGCACCCCGGGCAGCAACCGCTGCGCTGTCGTGCGCACCTCGCGGTAGGTCATTCGCGGCTGCATCGCCGGCATGCCCTCCGGGCCGTGTGCGCGGCGGACCGTCTTCACGATTCGCACGATCGGGGCGGCTGCGATCGTCGCTGCCCAGTCCGTCGCGCTCGCGTCGCGGGCCAGGCCGACGACCACCAGTGCGCCGCCTGGGCGCAGCATGTCCCGCATCCGGGTGAGGGCTGCTTCGAAGTCCAGGTGGTGGATGGTGGCCACCGAGCAGATGAAGTCGTAGGCGCCCAGGTCGGCGGTGAGAAAGTCGCCCTCGACGAAGGTGTCGTCAGACTGCGCGCGGGCCTGAGCGACCATCTCCGCGGACTTGTCGATCCCGGTGACCGAAGGCACCGCGGAAGCCAGTTTCCGCACCAGCAGGCCGTCTCCGCAACCGACGTCCAGCGCGGTCGAGCAGCCGGCGGGCACCGCACGGAGAATGCCCGGATGGCGGGCGACGTTCGTATTCCAGTACGACATCAGCCAGGGATTTTAGCGACGAGGAAAATCCGCCGGAATTCGAACCAGGTGGTGCCGTCCGGGCGCGGCGGGTAGGCCTCGTCCAGCAGCGGGGCGAGGTCGTCTTGGAAGGCGGCCCAGTCCTCGTCGCCCAGGGCGGCGCGGATGGGGCGGAGCGCGGTTCCGGTGATCCACTCCAGGACTGCGCGCGGGCCGGAAAGTTGTTGTACGTACGTGGTTTCCCAGGCGTCGACCAGGCATCCGGCGTCGGCGAGGAGGTTCGCGTAGTCGCGGGGTTCGCCGACGGCGTCTTCGGCTCGCAAAGAAACCGACGAGAGGCGTGCGGCCCACGCCGGAGAGGCCGCCAGCTGACGGCTGATGGCGTGCGAGGGGGCCGAGAAATTGCCGGGGACCTGCACCGCCAGGACTGCTCCGGCGGGGAGTTCCGAGGCCCAGCGGCGCAGCAGGTCCTCGTGCCCGGGCACCCACTGCAGGACGGCGTTCGAGACGACCACGTCGGTATCCGGCTTCGGGGCCCACGTCCGGACGTCGCCGACCTCGGCGGCCACCCCGCGCTCGCGGGCCGCGGCGACCATCTCCGGCGAGCTGTCCATCGCTTCCAGGACCGCGTCGGGCCAGCGGAGAGCCAGGTCGAGGGTCAGGGTGCCGGGGCCGCAGCCGAGGTCGACCACCCGGCGGGGCGAAGTCGTCGAGATTCGCCCGATCAGGTCATAGAACGGCCGTCCGCGCAGGTCGGAGTAGTCGAGGTACTTCGCCGGATCCCACATGAGCAGCCTCCCGCCAGTAACAGTACAACCGTACTGAGTACGAGCGTACTGCTACTCGGCGCGGTTGGCCAGCTTCTCCGCGACCTCCGCCGCGACCGCTTCGACCAGCGCCGGGTCGGTGCCGGGATCGGGACGGACCTGCAGCTCGACTCCGTCGCGGCCGGGGACCTTGCGCTGGACGAACCACGCGCCGCCCTCGGGGAACTCGTGCCGGTGCCGTCCGCGCACCGAGCCGTCGACCCGCAGCCGCACCTGCTGCGGCACCTTCCCCGGCTGCGGCAGCCGGAAGCGCACCGGCTCGCGGTCGGCCAGCACCGCGACCGCGCCGGCCCGCCCGGTCTCCTCGGATTCGGTCAGCGTGAACACGCCCTCGCCCCAGGTCGCCTTGCCCACCAGGTGCCAGCCGACGCGCCGCGCGCCCTCGCCGGACGGGATCCACAGGCCCAGCGACGTCACGACGAGGTGCCCGCCGCCCTCGACCGCGGCCGCGGCGACCGGGTCCTCGCCCCGGTCCAGCTCGCCGGGAAAACCCGGGGGCACGCCGCCGCCGAAGAACCGGTTCAGCAGTCCCACGTCACTCCCACCCGCTCGCCGCCTGCTCGCGCAGCGACTTCCGGTACTGCTCCAGCGCGACCAGGTCGCCGAACAGGGCCCGGTAGTCGTCCGGGGCCTCGACCGGCGACAGCCGCTGCAGCTTCGATTTGATCTCGCCGATCTGCCTGCCGACGAGGTTCTCCTGCACGCCCGCGAGCACGCCGGAGATGTAGCGCGAGTCCACTTCTCCCAAGGCGCGCAACGGTTCCACCGCCAGTTCGCTGAGCACGCGGCGGACCGTCCCTTCCGGACAGTGCACCGACGCGGCGTCCAGCAGCGCGGGCCCGGTGAGCCCGGACGCCGCCCCGCCCGCCTTCAGCACGGCCAGGTGCACCGCGACGTACACCGGGTGCGTGAACGCCTCTTCCGGCAGGGAGTCGTACTCCGGACCGGCGATCGCGGGCTGCTGCAGCGCGGCTTTGAGCGCTTCGCGCTGCCCGACGAACCTGGGGTCGTTCGGCGCGGGACGCGGCAGGTCCTGCTTCTCCGGCTCGGGCGCGGGGGCCTCCTGCCGGGCCGCGGAACGGCGCGGCTGCACTTCGACCGGCCCGCGCCGCGCCGCCGCTCCGGCCGCGCCGCGCACCCGGTTGACCACCTGCGCGACGTCCTGCCAGCCGACCCACCACGCGAGCTTCGACGCGTACCCGTCCCGGCTCGCCCGGTCCTTGATCGCGGCGACCATCGGCACGGTCTTCTGCAGCGCGGAGACCTGGCCGTCGACCGAGTCCAGGTCGAACTGCTTCAGCATGCTCTTGATCACGAACTCGAACAGCGGCGTGCGCCGGGCCACCAGGTCGCGCACCGCGGCGTCGCCCTTCGCGATGCGCAGCTCGCACGGGTCCATCCCGTCCGGCGCGACCGCGATGTAAGTCTGCCCAGCGAACGTCTGGTCGCCCTCGAACGCCTTGAGCGCCGCCTTCTGCCCCGCCTCGTCACCGTCGAAGGTGAAGATCACTTCGCCGCGGAAGGCGTCGTCGTCCATCATCAGCCGCCGCAGGACCTTCATGTGGTCCTCGCCGAACGCGGTGCCCGACGACGCGACCGCCGTCGGCACGCCCGCCGCGTGCATCGCCATCACGTCGGTGTAGCCCTCGACCACGACGACCTGGTGCCGTTTCGCGATCTCCCGCTTGGCCTGGTCGAGGCCGAACATGACCTGCGACTTCTTGTAGATCTGCGTTTCGGAGGTGTTGAGGTACTTCGCCGAGATCCGGTCGTCGTCGAAGAGGCGCCGCGCGCCGAAGCCGACCACGTCGTTGCCGACGTCGCGGATCGGCCACACCAGCCGCCGGTGGAACCGGTCCATCGGGCCGCGCTGGCCCTCCTTCGACAAACCGGACGCCAGCAGCTCCTTCACCTCGAACCCGCGGTTGAGCAGGTGCTTGGTGAGCTTGTCCCAGCCGCCGGGCGCGAACCCGCAGCCGAACTGCTTGGCCGCCGCGGCGTCGAAACCGCGCTCGGTCAGGAAGTCCCGCGCCGCGCGCGCCTCCTCGGTGCCGAGCTGCTCGATGTAGAACTCGGCGGCCGCGCGGTGCGCCTCGATCAGCCGCGACCGGGTGCCGCGGTCGCGCTGCACCGACGCGCCGCCGCCCTCGTAGGTCAGCCGGATCCCGACGCGGTCGGCGAGCCGCTCGACCGCCTCGACGAACGACACGAGGTCGATCTTCTGAATGAACTTGATGACGTCGCCGCCCTCGCCACAGCCGAAGCAGTGGAAGGTCCCGTGAGTGGGGCGCACGTTGAACGACGGGGTCTTCTCGTTGTGGAACGGGCACAGGCCCTTCAGGCTGCCCCCGCCGGCACGGCGCAGCGCGACGTACTCCCCCACGACCTCGTCGATCCGGTTGCGCTCACGCACCTCCGCGATATCGCTCTCCCGAATCCGTCCTGCCACGCCGACCACAATAGTTCTCCCTCCCGCCGCGCCGTGCGGCACACTCGGGACATGAGCACACCGACCGCGCTGGAGGAGCTCGCCGCCGAGTTCGCCGTCCACCGGCCGCACCTGATCCGAGCGGCCTACCGGCTCACCGGCACCCGCGCGGACGCCGAAGACGCGGCCCAGGAGGCCTGGCTGCGGCTGTCCGGGCTCGACGACGCGGGCCGCGCCGGGATCCGCGACCTGCGCGGCTGGCTGACCGCCGTGGTCGGCCGGATCTGCCTCGACCGGCTGCGGTCGGCGGCCGTGCAGCGCGAGAAGTACGTGGGCGAATGGCTGCCCGAGCCGATCGTCACGCCGATCGGCGCGCCGGCGAGCGAGGATCCGCTCGAGGCCGCGGTGCGCGACGACGGCCTGCGCATGGCCGCGATGGTGGTGCTCGACCGGCTCACGCCCGAACAGCGCGTGGCGTTCGTGCTGCACGACGCGTTCGCGGTGCCGTTCGCCGAGATCGCCGGCGCGCTCGGCTGCAGCCCGGCCGCGGCGCGCCAGCACGCGTCGCGGGGCCGCCGCGCGGTCGAGGACTCCGACCCGCCCGCCCGGCTCGAACTGGCGCAGCAGCAGCCGGTGCTGGAGAAATTCGTCGTGGCGCTGCTGGCGGGCGACATCCGCGCGGTCACCGAACTGCTGCACCCGGACGTGGTCATGATCGGCGATTCCAACGGCCGTTCGCGCACCAGCCGCCGGATGATCGTCGGGCCGGACAAGGTCGCCCGCTTCGTGCTCGGGGTGCTGGCGAAATACGCGCCGGGCACGATGGAGAACGGGCGGCCGGTGCTCGTCAACGGCGACCTCGGCCTGTGGCTGCCGCAGCTGCCCGCCGTCGACGGCTACCTGGCCCTCGACGAGCGCGTCCAGACGTTCAGCGTGCGCGACGGCCGCATCGCCGGCGTCTACGACCAGGTCAACCCGGAGAAGCTCACCCGGATCACCCGGCCGGAGCAGTGACGCTCCGGCCGGAGCGAGAGATCACGGGATCGGGACGCGGCAGGCGTCTCCGGAGGTGAAGCCCTGGTCGACGATGCCGAGCGCGCTGTTCATCCGCGCCCGCGAGTTCTCCAGGCCGATCTGATAGGTCAGCTCGACCACGCCCTTCTCGCCGAATTCGGCCACCAGCTCGGCGATCTGCTCGTCGGTGACCGTGACGGCCGGGCCGGACATCGCGTCCGCGAGCGCGAGCGCCAGCCGCTCCTGGCGGGTGAACAACGGCGACGTCGCGTACTCGTCGATGTGCTTGAGCCGGTCGATGTCGAGGCCGTCGTGCCGCTGCAGCATGGTGCCGAAGTCGACGCACCACGAGCAGCCGATCCGCGTCGCGACGCGGTAGACCGCGAGTTCCCGCACGTTGGCCGGCAGGTGCTTGGACGCCTTCTCCGCCATCAGCTCGTGCGCGATGCTCGTCCGCAGCAGCCCGCGGTGGTGCGCCACGACGGCCATCGGCTCCGGCACCGCGCCGTACCGCTTGCCGGCGATCCGGTAGAAGAGCTTGAGCACCGGGCCGCCGTCCGCGGCTCGTTTGACCGGGATACGAGGCATGTCGGGTCCTCCTTCTGAGTGGTTCGAGGGAGGAACGGGACAGCCGCGCGAGATGTGACAGCGTCAGCGGCGTCCCGTGATCGGGCGCACATCCCAGATCCACACGCCGTCCACGAACTGCGCGGGTTTGCGCAGCAGGAGGTCGACGGTGGCGCGGTAGGCGTCGCTGTGCTCGCGCGGGATCAGCACGAGGACGCTGGCGTTCCAGTAGCGCAGGTCCTCGATCGCCTGGTCCCGGTCGGCGTCGGTGATCTCCTGCGCTTGCTTGGAGTCGCGGACCCGGTCGAACAGCGTCGAGGTCGGCCGCTGGTAGGAGCCATAGCGGCCGCGTTTGTCGTCCGGGCCCTGCGGTCCGACGAAGTAGCCTTCGGGCATCGCGTACCGCAGGCCGACGTCCATCTGCCAGTGCAGCGGCTCCGACTCCCCCGAACTCGGCAGCGGCACGGGCACGACGGTGCCGCCGGGCGCGACGTAGGTCTGCCAGGTGCCGTCGGCGAAGAACGCGGGCGTCGGCGGGCGCTTCTGCACGAGCAGCTGGGTCGGCGCGATCGGCAGCAGCACGGCCGCGACCGCGCCGAGCCAGATCAGCCGCACCGGCAGCTTCAGTTCGCCCTTTCCGGCCGCGGCGAACACCCGATCGGTCGCGATCGCCAGCAGCGCGCCGATCGCGGGCACGCACGCCATCGCCAGCCGCGATTCCAGCAGCGATTCGAACAACGGCAGGTCCGCGAGCAGTTTCCACGGACCGGGCACACCGGTGTTCTCGTGCAGCACGGTGATCTCGGAGCCGAGCGAAAGCCACGCCATCAGGAACATCGAGATCGCCAGCGAACGGGCCACGACCTCGCGCCACAGCCACGCCGTGACCACGACCATCAGCACGATCAGCGGCCAGCCGAAGAACGCGTTCTCCTCGGTGCGGTTCAGCGACACCGCGGCCGCCGCCTCCGGCTGCCCGGACACCGACTGGGTCGCGAACCGGGTCATCGCGGCGGTGTCGTTGCCGACCTGGCCGTGCTCCAGCCCGGTGTAGCTGTCCGGGCCGAAGAACTGCCACCACAACGGGAACGCGACGACCACGAGCGTCAGCACCACCGCGATGCCGCCGCCGAGCAGCACCGGCCGCACCATCGCCTTGACCTCGCGACGCCGCGAAACGCAGTAGGAGACCGCGAAGATCAGGAAGCCGAGCGCGAAGATCAGCAGCGGCTCTTCGCCGAGGAAGATCTGGTACGCGGTGAGCACGCCGAGCCAGATCCCGTTGCGCACCGGGCGGTGGCCCTGCGCCAGCTGGATCACCTTGAGCGCGATGAACGGCAGCAGGAACCACGCGACGAAGTTCGGATGCGCGTTGGCGTGCGAGATCATCGGCGGCGCGAAACCGGCGAACGCGCCGCCGATCGCCGCGGACACCCGGTGCCGCACGACGTGCCGCGAGAACACCCAGTACCAGGCCGCCGCGCTGCCGGCGAGGCTGCCGGTGAGCACGATCGCCCAGGTGACGGTGGGGCCGAAGGCGAGCGTGATCGGGGTCAGCGGGACGCCGACGCCCAGCATGGCCGTGTTGGCCATCATGTTCACGCCGAGCGGGTAGTTCTGCAGGCTGCTGGTGAGCGGGTTTTCCAGGTGCTGCACCGATTTCGCGGTGACCGCGAAGAACCATTCCCACAGGTTCTGGTCCGACGCGCTGTTCCACAGGTAGCCCTGTCCGAGGTCGGCCCACAGGCCGCCGAACAGGAGCACGGAGAACGCCAGGTACGCGCCGATGATCCCGGCGTCCGCCCAGGACCGGCGCATCCGCGGCCCGGCGGCGGCGAGCGCGGTCGCGCCGGGTTCGCGCGGCGGCGCTTCGGGTTTCGCTTCGGGATTCGCTTCGGGCCGGAACACGCTCACGCGGGGCGCACCACCCGGGCGAAGAAGTACACCGCGCCGGTTTCGGCGTGGCGCACCAGCAGCAGGAACGGCCGGTCGACCCGGACCTCGAGCGGCTCGCCGGAGATGAGCGACATCGTGCGCATCTGGACCGCGGTGGCGGCCGCGCCTTCGAGGCCCTGTTCGTCCAGCCGGAGCACGGCCTGGTGCAGGATGCTGTCCACCCACAGCGGACGGTCCGGCGTGAGACCGGTGAGATCCGCGTCGTCGGTGAACAGTTCGCGCACGCCGAGGCCCTGCAACGCCCGTTCGAGGTCAGCGCGCACGTCGAGGGAGATCTTGGGCAGCGACAGCTGGATCTTGCGCTGCTTCGGGCTTTCCACGAGCGCGCGCAGCGATTGTCCGTCGAGCGCGGCTTCGGCGCTCTCGAGGTCGCCGTCCGGCAGCAGGATCACCGTCTCGACGCCGCCCTCAGCCGCCAGCCGGACGACCTGCCAGCCGTCTTCGTGCGCGTAGCCGACGGATTCGTCCAGATGCATCGTCGGCACCGGACGCACGCCGTCGGGCGTGTGGAAATCGGCGTCCGCGGTGGCGTGTTCGGGGAACGGGTGCCGCCAGGCGGTCTTCAGGTACAGCGCGTTGACCAGGCTGGCGCGCGTGTACGGGTGGATCGAGCCTTCGGGGAGCAGCTCCGGGATCAGCCCGTGAGTGGTCTGGTCCACGTCGGCGTTGATCCGCTCGCGCGCGCCCTCGGGATCGGTCTCGAACGGCGCGGTCTCGGCTTTGCCGCCGGGCCAGCGCACGAGTTCGGCTTGGAAGCTGTCCTCGACGGTGATCCCGTCGGCGGCCCAGAGCGTGTTCGCGACGGCCAGCTGGGCCTTGTCGCCCAGCTCAGCCGCTGTGTGGAGCAGCCCGCTCTGGTCGCGGCCGAGCACAGCGGCCAGTTCTTCCGCGGTGCGTCCGCGCGCGGCCTGTTCGGCTAGACCGAGCGCGCTCGCCGCCGAGTAGGGCGAGAAGCACGCGTCGGTTCCCGGGGGCGCGGTCGCACCGTGCAACGCCAGGGTGAAAGTGAGGTGGCTGTCCAGGGCCATGCGGCGACCGTACCGGAACGGGTGGTTCCGCGGCTCACGGTTCGGCAGGCGGCGCCGTTCCGTGCCGTCCGGTGTGCCATCGATGCCATTCGTACGCCTGCGCGTCGGTGAGCGACGCCACCTGGTCCACCACCACCCGCAGCCGCGCCGCGTCGTCGGATGCCGCGTTCCACGCGGGCGCCAGCAGCGGGTCCAGCGCTTCGGGAGCGCGCCGGCACAGGGCCGCCACCAGCTCGGTAATCACTTCCCGCTGCCCGTCCTGCATCGCCAGCCGGCGGCGATCGCTCATCACGTACCGCAGCGCCAGCGCCTTGAGCAGCGCCACCTCCGCCCCGACCTGCTCCGGCACCGCCAGCCGCGCCGCGTACCGGGTGAGCGGGCCGTCGCCGTAGCCCGCGCGAGTGCCGGTGACCGCCGCCGAGGCGAACCGGCCGACCAGTTCGCTGGTGAGCCGCTTCAGCGCGACCTGGGCACGCAGCGAACCGTCCGGCTCCGCGCGCACCAGTTCGGCGACCACCGGCAGGTCGAGCAGTTCCTTCGCCGCACCCTCCAGAGTGGACACCGACAGCGTGGAGAAATGCCGGGCCGCGGCCTCGGCGACCGCCGCGCGTTCCTCCGGATCGGCCAGCAGCCGCAACCGGATCCGCCCGGCCAGCACCCCGTCCTCGACGTCGTGCACCGAGTACGCCACGTCGTCCGACCAGTCCATGATCTGCGCTTCCAGGCACCGGCGCAGGCCCGGCGCGCCCTCGCGGATCCAGCCGAACACGGGGGTGTCGTCCGGGTACACGCCGTATTTCGGCTCCCCGGACCGACGCGGCCACGGATATTTCGTGGTGGCGTCGAGACACGCCCGGGTGAGGTTGAGCCCCGCCGTCGCCCCGTCCGGGCCGACCGCCTTGGGTTCCAGCCTCGTCAGGATGCGCAGCGTCTGCGCGTTGCCTTCGAAGCCGCCGCACGCCTGGGCCGCCTGGTCGAGCGCGCGTTCGCCGTTGTGGCCGAACGGCGGGTGCCCGATGTCGTGCGCCAGCCCCGCGGTGTCGACCAGGTCCGGGTCCGCGCCGAGTTCCTCGGCGATGCCTCGGCCGATCTGCGCGACCTCCAGCGAATGCGTGAGCCGGGTCCGCGGCGCGCCGCTGACCTCCGCGCCCTCGCCCGGCCCGACCACCTGCGTTTTGCCCGCCAGCCTGCGCAGCGCGGCGGAATGCAGCACCCGCGCGCGGTCGCGGGCGAACGCGCTGCGCCCGTCCGGCCGCGCACCGGCCAGCGCCGCGCCCTTGGGTTCCTCGGCCAGCACGCGGGCGCGGTCGTGCTCGCGGTAGCCGTCACTCACCCCGTCAGCTTACTGATCCGACCAAAAGCAGGCCGACCTCCGCACGGCAGGTAACCGTTGCCACGAAAGCCATTCGGCCGTGGCTGTGGTCGGATCAGTAACGATCGGCACAGTGGCGCGGGGACCGACAATTCAGCCCATCGTCGTGCCGAACAGATCGTCCGCGGGCGACTTGGTCAGCTCGTAGAACAGCAGCGCGCCGGTTTCGCGGAAGATGTAGCGGACCTGAGTCGAGCGCTCCTGCACGATCGGCCCGCTGTGCGTCGGCGCGGTCCACGCCTCCAGCCCGAGGTCCTCGGACATCGTCCGCGACCGGTAGGAATGCCACGGATCGCTCACCAGCACCACCGAACGCCACCCGCGCGCTTTCACCTGATCGGCGACCGCGCGGAGGCTGCGCAGGGTGTCGTTGCCCTCGCCGACCGGCAGCGTCGCGGCTTCCGGCACGCCGTGCTTGGCCAGCCAGCGCGCCCCCGCTGTCGCCTCGGTGTAGTTGTCGCGGGTTTTCTTGCCGCCGGCCGTGACGACGGTCTTCGCGACGCCGTCGGCGTAGAGCTGCCGCGCCTTCTCCAGCCGCGCGGTGAAGATCTCCGACGGCTTGCCGTTGTATTGAGCGGCGCCCAGCACGACGATCGCGTCGGCAGGCGTCCGGTCGTTCTCGCGCGCGACCTGCCACACGCGGAACGCGGTGCCCCCGATGACCGCGACGAGGGCCAGCACCGCACCGAAAACGATGCGGCGCACCCAGTTTCCCGCAGTAGGACCTGTCCACGCCTCCATGGCAGCCATCCTCGCAGAGCCGCTGCCGGGTGCCGGGAAGGCACCCCGATGCAGCCCACCCCAGCATGCACGGCAGCGGCGAAAGCGCTAAAGCCAGCCGCGCTCCTCCGACAATCGCACCGCCTCCGCGCGCGTGCGCGCACCCGTCTTCCCGATCGCCGACGACAGATGGTTCCGCACCGTTCCGTCGGACAGGAAAAGAGCCTTCGCGATGTCCGCGACCGTGCTGCCGTCCTTGGCCGCGCTGAGCACGTCGCATTCCCGGGCGGTCAGCGGGCTGGTTCCCGTGGCGAGCGACTCGGCGGCCAGCGCCGGATCCACCACCCTCAGTCCACTGTGGACTCGACGCACCGCCTCGACGAGCTGCTCCGGCGGCGCGTCCTTCACCACGAACCCGGCCGCGCCCGCGGCCATTGCCCTGGCCAGGTAGCCGGGGCGGCCGAAGGTCGTGCAGATGATCACCCGGCACGCCGGCAGCGCGGTTTTCAGCTCGGCCGCCGCGGTGAGCCCGTCCATGCCGGGCATCTGCACGTCGAGCAGCGCGACGTCCGGCGCCGTTTCCTTCGCCGCGGCGACCACCTCGTCGCCGGTGCCGACCTGGGCCACCACTTCGATGTCGGCCTCCAGGCCGAGCACGGTGGCCAGCGCTCCGCGCACCATCGCCTGGTCGTCGGCCAGCAGCACCCGGATCACGCCAGTCCTCCAGCGGGTTCGGCCCGCACCGCGACGGCGGATCCGTCCGGGCTCGGCTCCGGGACCTCGGCCCGGACGACCCATCCTCCCCCGGGCCGCGCCCGCGCCGACACCGTGCCTCCGATCGCGGCCAGCCGTTCGGACAAGCCACGCAACCCGTTGCCCGGCACGACCTCCCCCGTGGCGCGGCCGTTGTCCTCGACCTCCAGCCAATCCCGCCCCAGCCGCACCTTCACCTGTTTCGCGCCGGAATGCCGCAGCACGTTCGTGATCGCCTCGCGCAGCACGTAACCGAACGTGCCCTGCAACTCAGCGCGGACGTTGTCCACGGCGTGCGGCAGGTCGGCGTCGACCTCCGCCGCACGCAACGCCGCTCGCGCCCCGGCGATCTCCGCGGGCAGCGACACCTCGCGATACTCCGACACCGTCGCCCGCACGTCCGACAGCGCCGAACGGGTGAGCCCCTCGACCTCGCGGATCTCCTGCACCGCCCGGTCGACGTCGCCGGAGCTTTCCAGCACCCGCCGCGCCAATCCGGCTTTGACGGTGATCGTGGTGAGGCTGTGCCCGAGCAGATCGTGCAGATCCCGGGCGACCCGCTCGCGTTCGTTGGCGACGGCGAGCGTCCCGATCTCCTTGTTCGCCAGCTCCAGCCTGCGGATCACCCGGATCAGATTGGACATGAAGAACATCGCCGACGTGACCGAGACGACCGTGATGACGTCGCCGAACTGCTCGGGCAGCGTCCCGCGCAGGTACAAGACCAGCACCAGCAGCCCCAGCGCCGACCCGTCGAAGATCACCGCCCAGGCCGCCGGGAACAGGAAGGCCAGCGTCGCGGTGGCGTAGAGCAGGATGTACGGGCTCGCGTGGACGATCAGCGCGCACAGCAGGCCCAGCGCCAGCATGACCCCGCCGAACCAGAGCTTCACCCGCCGGGGCTTGCCGAAGACCGCCGGGAACACGACGTAGCAGAGCGAGTAGACGCCGATCAGCGCGAAGAGCAGGATCCGGAGCCACAGCGGCCCGGGGTCCTGGATCAGGCTTCGGGTCGCGGGGATCAAGTACGGCAGCAGGAAGCCCACCGCGAAAATCGGCCAGCCGACCTTGTGCGGACCGCGTCCCGGGCGCGTCGGCGGGTCGTCCCACCAGGACGCCCGGTCGTTGAGCCCGAACCGGTGCTCCGGGGACCCGCCGGTCGTCGCCTCACGGCCGAGTGGCCACACGTCGTTCTTCCCTTCCCGCCCGGTCAAACCCGGGCGCTGTCCTTACGGTATCGCCTGACCACGACAATCCCGAGCACGAGCGTCCACGCGGCCAGCACCCCGACAGCGGCCGGCAGGCTCACGAGCAGCTGGTTCGCGACGACCGGCCGGACCAGTCCGAGGACCCAGTAGGTCGGCATGATCTGCGCGACGTCGTGCATCCAGGACGGCATGCCCTCCAACGGAATCCAGAGCCCGCCCAGGAAACCGATGCCGAGGGTGACGATCATGCTGATCGGCTGCATCGACTCGGGCGTGCCGAACTGGCCCAGCAGCAGTCCGAGCAGCACCAGCGGAATCGTGCCGAGGAAAATGCCGAGGAAGATCCGCAGCCAGCCCGCCGGGTCGAGGTGCACGCCCTGGGAGAACGCGGCGACGGCCGGCACCAGGATCAGCGCGGGCAGCCCGGCGAGCATCCCGGACAGCGCTTTGCCGCCGAGGTAGCCCGCGCCGGACAGCGGGGTCAGCCGCAGCTGCCGCTGCCAGCCGCCCGCCCGTTCGATCGCGAGCCGGGCGCCGTTCGTGGTGGCCGCGGCGAAGGTGCCGAAGGTCATCATGTTGACCATGAGCACGCCCGCGACCGCGACGTGGTCCGGCGCGGACTTGTCGGTGAACACGTTGGCCTGCAACAGGAACATGACGACCGGGAAGGCCACGACGAAGATCAGGAACCGCGGCGAGCGGAACAGCCTGCGGGTTTCCACGACGAGGTAGGCGGGGTTCATCGGACTGCTTCTTCCGTTTCGTCGGAGGTCAGGGAAAGGAACGCGCCTTCGAGGCCGACCGCGCCGATCTCGATGTCGCGCACGGCCGGGACAGCGGCGAGGAGCGCGCGCAAGGTGGTGTCGGAGTCCGAACTGGACAGTGCGACGCGTTCGCCGCGCAGTTCGAAGGAGGTGACCGCGGGCAGCGTCGAAACCAGCTGGTCGCTGACCCCGGCCGGGAGCACCGCGCGGATCGTGCGGCCGCCGGCGAGGGCGCGAACCTCCGCGACGGACCCGTCGGCGACGATCTCCCCGGCCCGCATCAGCACGACCCGGTCGGCGAATTCCTCGGCCTCTTCCAGGTAATGCGTCGCGAACAGCACGGTGCGGCCGGTGTCGGTGAAGGAGTACATCGACTTCCAGAACTCGCGCCTGCTGCCGACGTCCATCGCCGCGGTCGGCTCGTCGAGCACGAGCAGATCGGGATCCGACACCAGCGCGACCGCGAACCGCACGCGTTGTTTCTGGCCGCCGGAAAGCTTGTTGGCCCGCCGGTCGGCGATGTCCTCGACCCCGGCGGCCCGCAACGCGTCCCGCACCGGCATCGGACGGCGGTGCAGTTTCGCGACCAGACCGACGGTTTCGCGCACGGTCAGGTCGTCCAGCAGCGTGCCGCCCTGCAGCATCGCGCCGATCATCCCCGCGCGCACCGCGTCGGCGGGCGCCTGGCCGAACACCGAAACGGTACCCGCGTCGGGCGTGGTGAGCCCCAGAATCATGTCGACGGTGGTCGATTTGCCCGCCCCGTTGGGCCCGAGCAGCGCCACCACTTCCCCCGGCGCGATGGTCAGGTCGACGTGGCCGACCGCGCGCACGTCGCCGTAGCGCTTCGCGATCCCGCCCAGCCGGATCGCCGCCCCCGCCGCGATTTCCTGTGTGTTGTCCATGGCTTGAAGCCTGCCGCGCGCGGGCGGCCGGTACGCAGGCCGAGCGTCACGACCCGGCCGTGACAGGTGTCAGGGGTGCCTGGGGGTGAAACGCCGGACGGCCCCTCCCCGGCTTGTGCGGGGAGGGGCCGTCCGGGACGGGTTTCGCGGCGATCAGCAGCCGATCAGCCGACCGGCCAGGTACGACTCGACCTGGTCGATCGAAATCCGCTCCTGCTTCATGCTGTCGCGCTCGCGGATGGTCACCGCGTTGTCCTCAAGCGTGTCGAAGTCGACCGTGACGCAGTACGGCGTGCCGATCTCGTCCTGGCGGCGGTAGCGGCGGCCGATCGCCTGCGCGTCGTCGAAGTCGACGTTCCAGTGCTTGCGCAGCCGCGCGGCCAGGTCGCGCGCCTTCGGCGACAGGTCGGCGTTGCGCGACAGCGGCAGCACCGCGGCCTTGAACGGCGCGAGCCGCGGGTCGAGGTGCAGCACGGTGCGCTTGTCGGTGCCGCCCTTGGCGTTCGGCACCTCTTCCTCGTCGTACGCGTCGACCAGGAACGCCATCATCGACCGGCCCACGCCCGCCGCCGGCTCGATCACGAACGGCCGGTAGCGCTGGCCCGAAGCCTGGTCGAAGAACGACAGGTCCACGCCCGAGTGGTTCGAGTGCGTGGTCAGGTCGAAGTCGGTGCGGTTGGCGATGCCTTCCAGCTCGCCCCACTCCTGGCCGGCGTTGAACGCGAACCGGTACTCGATGTCGACGGTGCGCTTCGCGTAGTGCGAGAGCTTTTCCTTCGGGTGCTCGAAGTGGCGCAGGTTCTCGGGCTTGATGCCGAGGTCCTTGTACCAGTCAGTGCGCGCGTCGATCCAGTACTGGTGCCACTGCTCGTCGTCGCCCGGCTCGACGAAGAACTCCATCTCCATCTGCTCGAACTCGCGCGTGCGGAAGATGAAGTTGCCCGGCGTGATCTCGTTGCGGAAGGACTTGCCGATCTGGCCGATGCCGAACGGCGGCTTCTTGCGCGAGGCCTTCTGCACGTTGAGGAAGTTCACGAAGATGCCCTGCGCGGTCTCCGGGCGGAGGTAGGCGAGGCCTTCCTCGGTCTCGACCGGGCCGAGGTGCGTCTTCAGCATCATGTTGAAGTCGCGCGGCTCGGTGTACTTGCCCCGGGTGCCGCAGTTCGGGCACGGCACCTCGGACAGGTCGTCCTCGGTGGTCGCCTTGCCGGTGCGCGCCTCGAAGTCCTCGGCGAGCTGGTCGGCGCGGAACCGCTTGTGGCACGAAAGGCACTCGATCAGCGGGTCGGTGAACACGTTCACGTGGCCCGAGGCGACCCAGACCTGGCGCGGCAGGATCACCGACGAGTCGATGCCGACCACGTCCTCGCGGCTCTGCACGACGGTCTTCCACCACTGGCGCTTGATGTTGTCCTTCAGCTCAACGCCGAGCGGCCCGTAGTCCCACGCCGACCTGGTGCCGCCGTAGATGTCTCCCGACGGGAAGACGAAGCCACGGTGCTTGCACAGACTGACGACGGTTTCGATTTTGTTGGCGGGCACTCCACGCTCCGGACGCATGCGGGGTCAGTTATCGGAAGGTCCAGCGTATCCGGCCGGTCCCCGGGGCCTCCGCGCAGGTCGGAGGTCACGAACGGGTGACCGGAGAGGCCGTCACGACGCGGTTGTCGTCGTAGCCCTCCTGGCCGCCCACGTAGTCGCCGCCGCACGTCACGAGCACGAGCCGGTGCGGGCCCTCGGGGTCGAAGAGCTTCGCGGATTCGGCGGCCAGGTCCGACTTGTGGATCGTGCGCACCTCGTCGATCTTGTACTCCCACTGCTTGCCCGCGGTGTCGGCGACGGTGACGACCTGCCCTGCCCTCATCTTCCAGAGCTCCTGGAACGGCCCGGACTTGCCCGCCCAGTTGACGTGCCCGGACAGCAGCGTGACGCCTTGCGCGGCCCCGAGGCCGGATCCCCACCAGGCCGCTTCGGCGAGGCTCTTCGGGATCGGCAGCGCGCCGTCCGCGCCGACCTCCTCGGCGATCAGCTTCGCCTGCCCGCCGCCGGGCAGCTTGACGGTGCCGGGGGTCTGTCCGGGGTCCGGCTGGGTGTTGCCGGCCTGGCTGCTTCCGGCTTGGCCGGCGCCGACCTGCGCGGTGCCGGTCTGCTGCTGCGGTTGCGCCGAATTGTCGTTGCCGGTGAAGAAGATCAGCACGGCGGCGACGACCGCTGCCACTGCGACGACGGCAGCTACGACGATCGCCGCGCCGCGTTTGCGTGCTGGTTGTGCCTGTGTCCCCTGCATCGTGCTCCCCTGCTCTGGATGTTCTCTGGGGAGACATGCGCTGGGACGTCGAAGGGGTTGCACGGACTTTCGCCGTGCTTTCGCGATCTCGGGATTCGCGGGGGTTTCGGACGAAGGGGACCCGTCGCGCGGCGCGCTTCGCGGGCTCGGCCAGCCGGTCCCGTGCCCGGCTCAGTCCGGCCGGGAGACCAGGTCCGCCGTGACGATCCGGTTCTCGTCGTAGCCCTCGGTGCCGCCGACGTAGTCGCCGCCGCAGGTGACCAGCACCAGGCGGTGCGGGCCGGTCTGGGCGAACCAGCCGGGGGCCTGCGCGGGCAGCTGTTCCTTCGGGATCGTGGTCGCGCCGGTGACGCGGTAAAGCCAGCGGCCGCCGGCCGCGTCGACGATGCTGACGTTGTCGCCGGTGCGGACGCGCCACAGGTCGTCGAAGGGACCCTTCGTGCCGGCCCAGTTGACGTGCCCGGACAGCACCGCCGCGCCCTGTTGCGCGCCGAGGCGGGCGCCCCACCACGCGGCGTCGCTGAGGCCGCGCGGGATCGGCAGGATGCCTTTCTGGGTGATCTCGGTGCGCTTCAGCCGGGCCTCGGAACCGTCGGGCAGGCGGATGCTTCCGGGGCGTTGCAGGCCGATCGCCTGGCCGTCCGAGGGCAGTTCGGCGGGCGCGCCGTCCTCGCCCGGCAGCGAACCGGGCGGCGGGTCGGCGACGGAGACCGGAGCCGGGGCGGGCACCCAGGTCAAGACGATCACGCCGGCCGCGATCGCCAGAACGGCGATCACCGCCGACGCGACCGTCAGCACGGTGCGCGGCACGGCCTATTCGCCGCGGGAACGGACGACCCGCGCCGCGCGGCGCCGGCCGAGCACGATCGCGGCGGCCCCGAAGAGGAGACCGCCGCCGAGGAGGCCGAAGCCGAGCGGCAGGCGCAGGTCGTCGGACGGCGCCGCGGCCTGGGGGCCGAGGTAGCCCGCCGGGACCTCGGTGGGCACCGACGGCTGCTGCACGGTGCCCCCGCTGCCCGAGCCGTTGCCCGCCGCGGCGACGAAGTTCTTCGGGATCGAGCAGCTGACGCCGCCGAGCACCATGGTGGTCTGCACGTCGCTCAGCTTGGTGTCCTTGGCGTCGCGCGCGTGCGTGGTGATCTCGACGCGCCAGCCCGCCTGCGCGGTGACGTCGCCGGAGCGCCAGCCGTCCTGCTTGATCAGCTGGTCGAACGCGGAAACGCGGGACACGACGAGGTCCGAGGTGGTCTTGCCGGGGTCGCTCTGCGGCACGTTCGTGGGCGAGCCCATCTTGAGGCCGGTGACGCTGAGCGTCCCGGTGGCGGGCATCGCGACCTGCTTCAGCACGTCGTCCTCGCCGCGCACCCAGACGCGGGCGGCGGTGGTGGCGCCGGTGGCTTTGCCGGGCCCGGAGCAGTCGACCGAACTGCGCGCGCCTTCGAGGACCAGCATCGTGTTGCCGACCGCCTTGAGCTGCTTGCGGCCGTTGTCGCGCAGCGCGTAGTTGGTCTCCGCGACGGCGGTGGGCACGTGCGTGGTCTGCAGCGCGGCGACGACCTGGTGGTCGCGGCTCGCGATGCCGGCCGGGTACGGGCTGACCGAGCTGTCGGCGTACTTGCCGAGGTCGATCTCGTAGTTCGGGCCGAAGGTGTTGCGCTCGCCGTCGTTCTTCGGCACCGCCACGCGGTCCGTGCCGAGCTGCGACTGGCCGGGGGTGAGCGGGGACCGCTGGGTTTCGGTGATGAGCGCGCCGCCGTGCTGCGGGTCGCCGCCGAGCCGCACGGACGCCACGTTGGCGAAAGAGACCGGACCGGTCTTCTCGTCGACGGCCTGCCCGGCCTGGGTCTGCGCCGCGGCGGCCGGGGCCAGCGCCGGCAGTGCCACCAGGGCCGCCACCGCGGCCTTCGTCACGAAACGAGTCATGTCTCCCCACTGCCCTCCGGCAACCCCGAGCGATGCGCCACTGTACGAGACGCGACGAATCGCCCCCGCGACAACCTTGCACCGTCCGCCACGACTTGCGAAGCGGACAAGCCAAATCTTCACGAACTCACCCGATCGGGTCAATCCGGAACGCCGGTCCCCCGGCCCCCGGCGATCACCGCGCCCGGGGAAGGGAACACTACGATGGCGGCGAAGGTTATCGGCAATGACATCCGGCTTCGGAAACGCCGTCCCCTGGTCGTGCTGGCCGAGGGGCGCGGCGGGACGGAGCGGACGGCGGGACGCGAGTGGAGGCAGCGATGACGTCGGCACCTTCGAGCGCCCTGTCCGACGGTGCGGGGGCCGGGTCTCCGGGTTCGGCTGCCGCGGGTACGGCAGGTCCGGCTGCCGCGGGTCCCGCTGCTGCGGATACGGCAGGTCCGGCTGCGGCACGTCCGGCTGCCGCGGGTCCGACGACTCCGGCATCGGCGGGTTCGGCTGCGGCGACCTCGGGCGTGAACCACTCCGGCCCGGCGGAAGCGACTGCCGCAGACTCAACCTCCCCAGCCTCGACGGCAACCGGAAGCGGTGAGGCGCCCGCGGCCCATGCAGCCGCGCACGAGACGACCGCCGCGGGTCCGGCCGCTCCGCACTCCGACGCGATCGCAGAACCCACCGGCCCGGCTGCCGCGGACTCGCGCACCCCGGGACCGGCAACGACCAGGAACACCGAGGCCCCCGTGAAGAACGCCGCCGCGGACCACACCGGGGCAGCCAGTCCTGCCGCTCCGGCCCCGACCGCGACCGAGAACGCCGAGTCTTCCGCCGAACGCGCTTCCGCCTCTGCCGAGGCCGCCGCCGGCGAGCAGGCAGATCTGCCCGCGGACCCGCCGCATCCCGTCGACGCGAGCGGCACGGCCGGCCCGGCTGGGCGGTCCGCCGGTTCCGGACCTGCGGTCATGCCTCCCGGCGTGCTCGCCGACGCCGGCGAACTGCTCCGGGCGCTCGCCGCTCCGGTGCGGATCGCTATCGTGCTGCAGTTGCGGGAGGCGGACCGGTGCGTGCACGAGCTCGTGGACGAACTCGACGTCGCCCAGCCGTTGATCAGCCAGCACCTCCGCGTTCTCAAGACCGCGGGCGTGGTCCAGGGCGAGCGGCGCGGCCGCGAGGTCGTCTACCGGCTGGTGGACGACCATTTGGCGCACATCGTCGTCGACGCGGTCGCCCACGTGCAGGAAGGGAAGTGACGATGTCCTCGGCCCCCAAACCGGTCCCGGTCCCCGGCCGGCGCTCCACGAAGCAGCGTGCGGCGGTGGTCGACCTGCTCAGCACCGTCGACGACTTCCGCTCGGCCCAGGAACTCCACGACGAACTCCGCAAACGCGGCGACGGCATCGGCCTGACCACCGTCTACCGGACGCTGCAGTCGCTCTCCGAGGCGGGCGAGATCGACGTGCTGCGCACCGACTCCGGCGAGGCGATCTACCGCCGGTGCTCGTCGCACCACCACCATCACCTCGTGTGCCGCGTGTGCGGGCGCACAGTGGAGGTCGAGGGTCCCGCGGTGGAACGCTGGGCGGAGAAAATCGCGGCGGACCACGGGTTCACCGACATCAGCCACACCGTGGAGATCACCGGCACCTGCGCCGAGCACGCCAGCTGACGCTCGTCCGCGGAGCTGACCGAACTCGCGCTCAAGCGGGCGCTCGCCGGCCAGCCCGTGCTCAACGCGTTCGCGTGCTGCGCGACGAAGCCCCGGCTCGCCAAGGCCGCTGACGCTGATCAGCGCCGCGCCGACGGTGATCGCGCGCCATTGCTCGGGTGCCGGTCGCGATCAAGGACGACATGGACATCACCGGCCTGCCCACCGCGTTCGGCTGCCCCGGCGAGTTCCCGGCGGCGGGCTCGTGAGCGGGTTTCGGAACAGGCGTCTGGCAAGCGGAGCCGCTGCGAGAGCGTCGGGCCGCAGGGTTTCGCAACTCTGAGCGGTTCGAACCGATCGCGGCGAGGATCCGTTTCGGAGCCGTTTCAAGCGCGGCGGGCCTGAAAGAGCGCACGAAGCAGGACACTCCGGGATCCGTCGAAGAAACTCAGGTGCACCGGGCGGGCCGAGGCGGCGGGCCGCGTTCCGTGGCGGTCGCGGCGGACATGTCGGCGGCGTCGCTCCTTTCAGTATTCATACGGATCCTTCGGCGGCGTGATCCGTTCGACTGTCACCGGGACCAGATCCGGCGTGTAGCTGTTGGCCTCGGTCGCGGTGCCCGGGACGACCTGGCCCGCGACGCGCAGCCAGGTGTCGCTCGGGAAGCGGTCGGCGCCGCCGCCTTTGAGGTGCACGGTGACGGGGGCGGCGTCGGCGGCGCAGCAGCTGATTACCAAGCGGGCCAACAGGGTTTGGCCTCCGGTGTGCACGACGAAGCCGGAGATCTCGACAGTGCGTCCGTTCATGGTTCCGTTGGCGTCCCAGCCCGCGCGCGTGACGACCTCGTTCATCGCCATCGGCACCACTGCTCCGGCGGGGAGCGGCGGGAACGCGGCTGCCGAGGTGGTCGCGGCGCTGGCGGGCAGGCGCGCCTCGGTGCGGGTGACCGAATCCGCGCCGAGTGCGGGCGGGGCGACCAGGAACACCGCAAGTACCGGGACGACGAGGAGCCAGGCTGAGCGCGCGGGGTGATGGTGGTGGCCGTGCGCGTCTGGATGTTCGGCGCCTGCTCCGGATTCGTGCGCTGCTTTCGCCGCGGCGCGCGCGGATGCGATGTCGCGGATGATGGCTGTGGCGCCGAGGAGCAGCATCACCGCGCCGCCGGCGATGATCCATGGTTGCTGGGCTGGTTTCACGTAGCGCAGGTAGTCGCCGTTGAGCGCGATTTTCACCAGGGCGCCGCCCAGGAGGATCAGCAGTACGTTCTGGGTTTCGCGCCTCATTGGACGCCTCCGAGGAAGATCACGCCCGCGACGGTGCCGCAGGCGATCGCCACCACGAAGGTGACCGGTGCGAACCGCGCGGCGAAGGAACGGCCGAAAGTGCCTGTCTGCAAAGCGAAAAGCTTCACGTCGACGGCCGGGCCGACCACCAGGAACACCAGCTTCGGCAGCAAGGGCACCGCGGTGAGCGAAGCCGCGACGAACGCGTCGGCCTCGCTGCACAACGCGAGGACTACGGCGAGGACTGCCATCACCACAACGCCGACGATGATCTGCCCGGACAGCACTTCGAACCACTGCGCGGGCACGAGAACGTTGAGCGAGGCGGAAATCAGCGCGCCGAGAACGAGGAATCCGCCGGCTTCCACAAGATCGGTGCGAGCGGTTTCGGCGAATACGCGCCATCGTTGTCCGGGTTGGACATCGGGCAAGCGGCGCAGCGCCCGCTCGGTGATCCAGGAGAGTTTGCCCCAGCGGGCCCAGATCCAGCCCATCGCCATCGCGGTGGCGAGCGAACCGGCGAACCGCGCGAACACCATTTCCGGACGGCCGGGGAACGCGACCGCGGTGGCCACCAGCACGACAGGGTTCACCGCGGGCGCAGCAAGCAGGAAGGTGAGCGCGGCGGCGGGTGCGACGCCTTGGCCGATCAACCGCCGCGCGACGGGAACGGACGCGCATTCGCAGCCGGGCAAGGCGACTCCGGCCAGCCCCGCGACGCCGACCGCGGCCGACGCTTTCTTCGGCAGCACCCGTTCCAGCGCGCGGGCGGGCACGAAGGCGGCGATGGCGCCGCTGATCAGCACGCCGAGCACGAGGAACGGCAGCGCCTGCACGCACACTGCGACGAATACCGTGGATCCGGTGCGCAGCGCGGGCACGTCGAAGAGGTCCTGGAGCTTGCTTTGCGCGAGGACCGCGACCAGCAGGACGGCACACAGGATCTCGATGGAGCTGATCCGGAACCGCCGCGTGCGGGGGCGTTCCTCGGCGGCGTTGTTGGAAAGGGTTTCCACGAAGGCGATGATGCCAGCCGGGTCCGACAGAACCCCAGCCGCAGGTGGTGCGAGGGGACCCCTCACGCCGGTTTTGCGTGAATGTCACCCGATTGAGGGGGAGGAAGGGGCGGAAACGGGCGGTCAAAGCGGGGTGGTGAAGCGGCTTGGGCGGAAGGGCTCGGCGGCGAAGCGGCACATCGAACAGATGGCAGGGCTCCACACGCAGCGCGCGACACAACCGAGGCAAGCGGCGGAGAGTCAAGAGGCAACGAAGCAGCACACCGCGCGAGGGGCAGGGCTCCGCACGCAGCCCGCGAACCAAGCCAAGCGCGGCCGCGCACGCGGAGGCCAGCGGAGGAAGCCAAGCGGGCAACTGCCAGCGGCGGCACAGACAAGGCGCGAAGTTCGGCCCGGCTGGGGAGATCCGCTGCGCAGGAACAGCACCTGCGAGTGAGGGGTCAGCGAGTTCCGTCCAGACGAGGCGGGACAGCGTCCACAACGCAGCCTAGCCAAGAAGATCTCGCCAAGGACCGAGGCATCAGAGACACTCCCTGCGCCGCGCAGGCCAATCAGACAGGCGAACCCGCCGCCAGCCCGCGCAAACCGAGGCTCAAGACAGCAGCGAACCCGAACCCGCCGCCGGACCGGAAACCCAGAACCGCGAAACCCGGCTCAGGCCTCCACCCCAGGCAACTCGGTCCGCAGCTGCGAAGCAGTGGAGACCACCAGCATCAGCAACGTCCCCAACGGCGACGGATCCATCCCCTCCGCCGGGAACGCGTACCGCAGGGTCACGTCCACCCCGCGCTCCGTGTGGCCCACGCCCAGCGTCCCGAACAAACCCTGTCCGGCCCGTTCGGCGACCGCGACAGCGAGGGCCGGGTCGTCGGGCAGGTCCCAGGCCACCACGCAGGTCAGGCTGAGCACCGTGAGGCCGTCGGCGAGGCGGGTCGCCTGGATGACGCACGGGACGTCGGCGTGGGAGAACGTGATCGCGCCGTCGTCGTCGACGTGGACTTCCAGGTAGCGTTCCAGTGCTTCGCGCGCCCGGGTGAGCAGTGCGCCGGTCTCGGCGGCTTCCGCAGTGCTCATTTCGTGCTCCCTGCCTGGTCCACCGCGCCGCCGAACCGGCGGTCGCGTTTCGCGAAGTCGAGGCACGCCTGCCACAAGTGGGTCCGGTCGAAGTCCGGGAACAGCGTGTCCTGGTAGACCATCTCCGCGTACGCCGACTGCCACAGCAGGAAGTTCGACGTCCGCTGCTCGCCGGACGGCCGGAGGAACAGGTCCACGTCAGGCATGTCCGGCTGGTAGAGGTACTTCGCGACGGTGCGCTCGTCGATCTTGTCCGGGTTGATCTTCCCCGCCGCGACGTCCTGGCCGATCCGGCGCATCGCGTCGCCCAGTTCGGCGCGGCCGCCGTAGTTGACGCACATGGTCATGTTGAGCTTGGTGTTGTTCCTGGTCTTCTCTTCGGCGATCTGCAGTTCCTTGATCACGCTGGCCCACAGCTTCGGCCGCCGCCCCGCCCAGCGGATGCGCACGCCGATCGAGCCGAGGTAGTCGACCTGGCGGCGGATGGTGTCGCGGTTGAAGCCCATGAGGAACCGGACTTCCTCGGGGCTGCGCTTCCAGTTCTCCGTCGAGAAGGCGTACACCGAAAGCCACTTCACGCCGAGTTCGACCGCGCCGCTCGCGACGTCGATCATCACGGCCTCGCCGCGTTTGTGGCCCTCGATCCGCGGCAGGCCGCGCTGGTTGGCCCAGCGGCCGTTGCCGTCCATGACGAGCGCGACGTGCTTGGGCACCAGGTCCGCGGGGATCTCCGGCGGTTTCGCGCCCGAGGGATGCGGGTCCGGAGCCCGCAGCTCGTACCCCGCCGAGCGGGTCTCCCGTCCCCTGCGCAGCACTCGCGGCCTCCTGAAGAATGGACTTCCTACCCGGCCGACCCTACTGGGCCCGGCCCGGCGGCCTCCCGGGCACGCCGCTCCACGAGCGGGAGCGACCGCAGCTGCCGTTCCAGATGCCATTGCAGATGCGCCGCGACCAGGCCGGACGCGTCCCGGCGGGTGATCCCCGGCGACGATTCCGCGACCGCCCACTCCCCCTGCAGCAGCGCGTCCAGCAGGGTCAGCACCTCGGGCGCGGGATGCACCGAACCGGCGATGCGGCAGTCCGGGCACATCGAGCCGCCCGCGGCGACGTTGAACGCTGCGTGCGGGCCGGGAAGTCCGCAGCGGGCGCATTCGGTGATCGCCGGGGCCCAGCCCGCGTAGGCCATGGCCCGGAGGAAGAACGCGTCGAGCACCAGCGACGCGTCCCGCTGCCCGCCAGCCAGCGCCCGCAACGCGCCCACGACCAGCAGGTACAGCTTCAGGACCGGTTCGCCCTCCTCGGCCGAGAGCCGATCCGCGGTTTCCGCGATCGCCGACGCCGCGGTGTAGCGCTGGTAGTCGGCCACCAGCGGCAGCGCGAACGCGTCGACCGTCTCGACCTGGGTGATGACGTCGAGCGACCGGCCGGGATAGAACTGCACGTCCACGTGCCCGAACGGCTCCAGCCGCGCCCCGAACCGCGACGACGTGCGCCGCACGCCCTTCGCGACGGCCCGGACCTTGCCGTGCCGCCTCGTGAGCAGGGTGACGATCCGGTCGGCCTCGCCCAGCTTGTGCGTGCGCAGCACCACCCCGGTGTCGCGGTAGAGGTTCACCACCCCGACATCGTCGCACTTCGCCGTCGATGCCGGGGCGGGACACCCTGGTTCAGCAGTAGCTGCCGGTGCAGTAGTAGCTGTGCACCTCGGACGCGGCCACGAGGCTGATGATGATCAGGATGATCGCGACGACCCAGCCGAGCGCCCCGAGGATGGTGGCGATGAGGCACAGCGTCTTCGTCGTCTGCGACGCCTGCTGGGCCATCGCGTAGTTGCCCTGCATCTTGTACGTCTGGACTTCGTTCGACTTCATGATCGCGAAGATCGCGAGGATCCACATCAGGAAGATGCAGCCGATCGCCCAGCCCTTGTAGTCCTTGATGGCGCTCATGTCGCCGCCGGGCGCGCCGCCGAAGCCGGGCTGGCCGTACGGCGCGGGCTGGCCGTAAGGCTGCTGCGGGTACGGCTGCGCCGGCGTCGCACCGGACTGCGGGTACGGCTGCTGCTGGCCGTAGGGCTGCTGCGGCTGGCCGCCGTAGGGCTGCTGGGGCTGGCCGTAGGGATTGGTCATCTGGGGTTCCCCCGAGTTCCTCGTACTTACCGTGATCCGGTGCGGATCAGGACTGGGCCGGACCGGGCTTCGGCGATTCCGGCTTGATCATCTGCGTCGCTTCCGGCTCGCCTGCCGGGTGCACGACCTGGGTGCGCTCAGCGGCGCCGAACGCTTCGGACGGTGGTTGCCGGGACGCGGGCGGGCGCACGACCTGGGTCGGCTCGGGCTGGTCGAACGGCGTGGGGCCCGGCGCGGGCGGCTGCCCGGGGCCCGGCTGGTTCGGCTGGCCGAACGCGGGCTGCGGCTGGCCGAATCCTTGCTGCGGCGGGGTTCCCGGGGCCGGCGGCTGGCCGAATCCCGGCTGCGGGAATCCGGATCCGGGCGGTGCGGCGGGAAATCCGCCGTACGGCGAGGGTTGCGCGGCGAACCCGCCCGAGGCGGGCTGCCCGAATCCCGGCTGCGGCGCGGCTCCCGGCTGTCCCGGGAAACCGCCGGGCTGTCCGGGAAATCCGCCGGGCTGCCCGAAACCGCCGGGCTGACCTGGCTGGCCGAACCCGCCTTGCCCCAAGCCCCGAGCGCCCGAAGGCCCGGCGTCGGCGGGCACCACGATCGTGCTGAGGATCTTGTCCGAGAACGTCTGCGCCTTGTCGTCCCACAGCGGCCACAGGTAGCCGAGCCCGAAGGCCATGCCGTCCAGCGTGTGCGCGACGTCGCGGACGAACGCCGTCCCGGCCCCGATCGGTTCGCCGGTGGCCTCGCTGACGAGTTTGATGCCGACGATCCGCTTGCCCAGCGACTGGCCGGTGCCGCCGCCGTTGATCCAGCGGTTGAAGACCGTCCAGGCGAGCGTGCCGAGGATCGCGAGCAGGTAGACGATCGTTCCGCCGACGCCGGAGAACAGCGACACGAGCACGGCGATCAGCATCCCGGCGAGCAGCGGGGCGAAGTCGATGAGGTAGGCGCCGGCGCGCTGGCCCCAGTCCGCGTGGACCGGGCCCGGACGGTACGGCTGGCCGAAGCCCGCGGGCGGAGGGTAGCCCGGCGCCTGCTGTCCCGGCGGCGCGCCGAACGACGGTCCGCCTTGAGGCGGGCCGCCGGGCTGGCCGTAGGGATAGGTCATCGAGTGTCCCCCTCGTTGCTGCAAGCTGGGCCTGGCCGTGTCCGCTGTGGACACGTCAGTGCGCGGGAGCGTACCTCGTCCGGCGGGGCGGGGCCGAGCAGGTGTCCGCATCGGGTGACGCGTTCGACGGCACCGCCGCCGAACCGGTTCCGGGGACAGCGAAAACGGGGCTAACTCAGACGGACAGTCCGGTGAACGGCGCGAACGGAAGGTTGCGGACCACGAACCACACGACGAACACGACCGCTGCAACGTGCGGCGTCCAGCGCCAATGCAGCCAGGACCGCATCGTCCGGCCGCGCAGGCGTCCCATCGTCCAGGCGAGACCGCTCCACGCGAAGAGCGCGGCGAACGCCAAGGCCACCGCGTTGTAGTGGAGCGCCGCGGAAAAATCGCCGTGCAGCACGCTGTATGCCATGCGAAGCCCGCCGCAGCCGGGGCAGTCGATCCCGAAAAGCAGCTTGGTCGGGCACACCGGGAGCGGGCCGCCGGGGGTGGTCGGATCGCCGAACCACACCGCGACGCACGCGAGGCCGATCCCGCCCGCCGCGGCCGCCGGGCCCGCGAGAGCCCTTGCCACCGCACGGGTCCCGCGCGCCGGCTGTCCGGTGTAGACGGTGCTCAATGCCACCAGAGCACGTTTCCGGCGACCAGCAGCACGACTATCGCGACGAGCACGTACAGCCCGATCAGGATGGCGATGCTGAGCGCCGACCACATCGCCCACTTGCGCGCCTCGTCCGCCGCGCGGTGCGCTTCGGCCGCGTATCCCTGGTACCACAAGGTGTTCACCTGGCTGGCCTTGACGATCGCGACGATCCCCAGCGGAAGGCAGCAGAACACCGTCGCCAGGATCGCCCACACCAGGTTGCTGTCCGGCGGCGGCGGATACTGCGGCGGGTAGCCGTACGACGGAGGGTACGGGCCCTGCGGCGGATACGGGCCGGTCATGCGGTCCCCCTGGACAAATCGGATACGGTTCGGGTCGACGCTACCCGGCCGCGCCGCCGGGCGCGGGCACAACCGGTCAGAAACCCAGCCTGCGCAGCTGCTTCGGGTCCCGCTGCCAATCCTTGGCCACCTTGATGTGCAGGTCGAGATAGACCTTCGTGCCCAGCAGCCGTTCGATGTGCTTGCGCGCGGTCGCGCCGACCTCGCGCAGCCGTTCGCCCTTGTGCCCGAGGATGATCCCCTTCTGGCTGGGGCGTTCCACGTACAGCAGGGCGTGGATGTCGATGAGGTCGTCGCGGTCCTCGCGCGGGAGCATTTCCTCGACGGTCACCGCGATGGAGTGCGGCAGTTCGTCGCGGACGCCTTCGAGCGCGGCTTCGCGGATCAGTTCGGCGACGAGGGTCTGCTCGGGCTCGTCGGTGAGTTCGCCGCCCGGGTACAGCTGCGGTCCCTCGGGCAGCCGCTGCACCAGCAGGTCGGCGACCGTCTGCACCTGGAAACCGTCGACGGCGGACACCGGCACGAGGTCGGCGAACTCCATCACCTCTTGCAGCGCGACCAGTTGCTCGGCGACCTGCTCCGGTTTCACCAGGTCGGTCTTGGTGACGATGCCGATCACCGGGGTGCGCCGCGCGATCTTCTTCAGCTCGGCGGCGATGAACCGGTCGCCGGGGCCGACTTTCTCGTTGGCGGGCACGCAGAACCCGACGACGTCCACTTCGGACCAGGTCTCGTGCACGATGTCGTTGAGCCGCTGGCCGAGCAGCGTGCGCGGACGGTGCAGGCCGGGAGTGTCGATGATCACCAGCTGCGCGTCGTCGCGGTGGACGATGCCGCGGATGGCGTGCCGGGTGGTCTGCGGCTTGCTGGAGGTGATCGCGACTTTCGTGCCGACGAGCGCGTTCGTGAGCGTCGATTTGCCCGCGTTGGGGCGGCCGACGAAGCAGGCGAAACCGGAACGGTGCGGTTCGGTCACGAGTGAAGCACCTCGACCACGGCGCCGGACGGGTCGGCGAAGATGATCGGGGCGGCCTTGCTCACGTCGCGGACCGCGTGCACGGACGCCTCGGCGACCAGCGCGTCCGCGGTGACGACGGCGGCGGCTTCGAGGCCTTCGGCTCCGCTGGACAGCGCGGCGGCGACGGCGGCCTGCACGGCGGTGAGCTTGAACGAGGGCTGGTCGACCGTGGTCGCGGCGTAGGTGCGGCCGTCGGTGTCGCGGACCGCGGCGCCTTCGTCCGCGCCGGTGCGGGCGCGGGCCGAACGGGCCAGCGTGACCAGCTTCTGGTCCTCGGCGTCGAGGTCAGGCATGTTCGACTCTCCTGTCGTGCTCTTGCGGCTGGGGCGGGCGGGTGCGCGGGCGCGCCGACGACGGCCGGACGACCACGGAGGTGATGCGCATCCGGCCGCGGCGGTCCTTGCCCCCTTCGGCGAACAGCCGAAGACCGGCGACCTCGGCTTCGGCCCCCGGCAGCGGGACCCTACCCAGTCGCTCGGCGAGCAGCCCGCCCACGGTCTCCACGTCGTGGTCTTCGAGGTCGATGCCGAACAGTTCGCCGAGGTCGTCGACGCCGAGCCGGGACGACACGCGGACCGAACCGTCCTCGAGTTCCTCGATCTCGGGGCGTTCGTCGGCGTCGGATTCGTCGGTGATCTCGCCGACGATCTCTTCGAGGATGTCCTCGATGGTGAGCAGGCCGGCCGTGCCGCCGTACTCGTCGACCGCGATCGCCATGTGGTTGTGCGTGCGCTGCATTTCCTTCAGCAGTTCGTCGAGCCGCTTCGAGTCGGGCACGAAGCTCGCCGGGTTCATCACGGCGTCGACCACGGTGCTCGGCCCGTCCGGGCCCATGTACTCGGGCATGAGGTCTTTGATGTTGACCACGCCGACGATGTCGTCCACCGAATCGTCGATCACCGGGACCCGGGTGAAGCCGGTGCGCAGCGCGAGCGCGAGGGCCTGGCGGACGGTTTTGGTGCGCTCGATCCACACGATTTCGGTGCGCGGCACCATGACCTCGCGGGCGACGGTATCGCCGAGTTCGAACACCGAGTGGATCATCTCGCGTTCGGAGTCCTCCACGACGCCGCGTTCCTGGGCGAGGTCGACGAGTTCGCGCAGTTCGACTTCGGAGGTGAACGGGCCTTCGCGGAAGCCGCGGCCGGGGGTGATCGCGTTGCCGAGCACGATCAGCAGCCGCGACAGCGGGCCGAGGACCGTGCCGAGGGCGCGGACCGGTCCGGCGACGATCGTGCCGACGCGGTACGGGTGCTGGCGGCCGATGGTGCGCGGGCCGACGCCGATGAGGACGTAGCTGACCACGACCATGACGACCGCGGACACCAGGATGGCGAGCCACAGCCGGTCGAACCAGGCGACGAAGGACACGGTGACGAGCACCGTGGCGGTGAGTTCGCAGGCCAGCCGCAGCAGGAGCAGCAGGTTGATGTGCCTGCGGCGTTCGGCGACCACCGCGGCGAGCTGGCGGGCTCCGACGCGGCCGTTGCGGACGAGGCCGTCGACGCGGGCTTGCGACACCGTGCCGACCGCGGCGTCCGCGGCCGCGAACACGCCCGCGAGCAGCACCAGCGTCACCGCGACGACGACCTGTGCCGGGGGGTTTCCCATCGTCGGAGCCTAGGGCGTTTCCCCGGGCCGCGGCGCGTCGAGCCCGGCGATGCCGAGCACGCGGTCGTCGACGTCGCGTTGCGCGTCGCGGGCCTGGTGCGCGGCGACCGCGGCCTGGAATTCGCCGAGGATCCGCTTCTGCAGCCCGAACATCTCGCGTTCCTCGGCGGGTTCGGCGTGGTCGTAGCCGAGGAGGTGCAGGCAGCCGTGGACGGTGAGCAGGTGCAGTTCGTCGATCAGCCGGTGACCCGCGGTTTTCGCCTGGTCTTTCGCGAAGGCCGGGCAGAGCACGATGTCGCCGAGCAGCGCCGGTGACGAGTCGGGCGCGTCGGGGCGGCGCGAGGAGTCGAGCTCGTCCATCGGGAAGGCCATGACGTCGGTGGGCCCGGGCAGGTCCATCCAGCGTTCGTGGAGGTCTTCCATCACCTCGAGGGTGACGCACAGGATGGACAGCTCGGCGAGCGGGCTGACCTCCATTTTCTCCAGCGTGTAGCGCGCGGCGGAGACGATGGACGCCTCGTCGACGTCGACGCCGGATTCGTTGGCGATCTCGATGCTCATCGGCGGGTGCCTTTCCAGCCGCCGGTCTGCTGCTCTTGCGCGTCCTGCACGGCCTGCCACTTCTCGTACGCGTCGACGATGTCGCCGACCAGTTTGTGCCGGACGACGTCCTGGCTGGTGAGCTCGGCGAAGTGCAGGTCCTCGACGCCGCCGAGGATGTCGCGCACGACGCGGAGCCCGCTGCGCTGCCCGCCGGGGAGGTCGATCTGGGTGATGTCGCCGGTGACGACGATCTTCGCGCCGAACCCGAGGCGGGTGAGGAACATCTTCATCTGCTCGGGCGTGGTGTTCTGCGCCTCGTCGAGGATGATGAAGGCGTCGTTCAGAGTTCTGCCCCTCATATATGCGAGAGGTGCGATTTCGATGGTGCCCGCCTGCATGAGCCGCGGAATCGACTCCGGTTCGACCATGTCGTGCAGCGCGTCGTAGAGCGGCCGCAGATACGGGTCGATCTTCTCGTTCAGCGTTCCCGGCAGGTACCCGAGCCGCTCCCCCGCCTCGACCGCGGGCCGGGTCAGCACGATCCGCGTGACCTGCTTGGCCTGCAACGCCTGCACGGCCTTCGCCATCGCGAGATACGTCTTGCCCGTACCGGCGGGCCCGATCCCGAACACGATCGTGTGCTTGTCGATCGCGTCGACGTACCGCTTCTGGTTCAGCGTCTTGGGCCGGATGGTCTTGCCACGCCGCGACACGATGTTGAGGCTCAGCACCTCCGCGGGCGACGCGTCCCCGCTGGACAACATCCCCACAGTCCGCCGCACCGTGTCCGGCCCCACCTGCTGGCCGCCACCGGCGAGCTGCACCAGCTCGGTGAAGACACGCTCCGCGAACGCCACGTCAGCCGCGGACCCAGTCAACGTGACCTCGTTGCCGCGCACGTGCACGTCGGCGGCGAGCAGCTCCTCGGCCACCCGCAAATTCTCGTCCCGGGACCCCAGCAGGCTCAGCTGAGCCGCCTCCGGGATCGGGAATCGAACCTGTGCCTCGGCCGATACCCGATTGTCAGGTCGGGCGGCTCCACCCGTCTCAGTTCCGGCCACGTGGCCTCGGTCCTGCTTTCTGCGCACTTCGCAAGTCAACGTACAGGGACCCCATAGATGCTACTTGTCCCCGACACCCGCTCGCAGCCCGGTTTCAGTGCACCCCAGCCTGCGGCTTCCCGAACATCCCCAGCTGCTCCCCGCCCAACACGTGCGCGTGCACATGGAACACAGTCTGCCCGGCATCAGCATCAGTGTTGAACACCACCCGATACCCGCTCTCGGCGATCCCCTCGATCTCCGCGACCTTGCGCGCCGTCAACAGCACCGCACTCAGCAACTCCGGATCAGCCTCCGCCAGCTCGCCCACGTTCCGGTACCTCTTCCGAGGCACCACGAGCACATGCACCCGCGCCTGCGGATTGATGTCGCGAAACGCGAACGTGGCGTCGTCCTGGTACACCACATCCGCCGGAATCTCCCCAGCAATAATCCGCTCGAATAACGTCTCCGCCGCACCCGCATCGCTCATGCCCCCCACCCTACAAACAGGAACCAGCGCACGACACGCAACCAACCAGCGCACTAAAGGCGACCAACGCACGACACGCAACCACCGCACCGTGGGGGTCCGGGGGGCTCGGCCCCCCGGGAGCAATAGCGAAACCAGCGGCAGCGAAGAATCGCGCCAGCGATTCGAAGACGCCGCGGCGCGGTGGAGCCTGGGGGTCGCTCCACCGCCGCCGCGGCTCCGCCGGACCGAGGGGGGAGGTGCCCGGCGGGGCATGGGTTCGCGTACTCAAGAGTAATGCCCGCCTGGGGGCGGGCTGAAACCCTCGTGTTCGCACGTTGCGAAGCAGAGTAGCCGCCGGGGGTGCGGCGCGCCATCACCTGGTGCGGATGTTTAGGGGTTCTGCCGGGTTTTGCGGGTTCTGGTCAGTGCCAGCGGCCGGTGAGGACGCCTAGTGCGCCTAGTGCGACGGCGGCTGCCGTGGAGGTGCGGAGGACCGTCGGGCCGAGGCGGACGGTGGTGGCTCCGGCTTCTTCGAGGACGGCGAGTTCGTCGTCGGTGATGCCGCCCTCGGGGCCGACGACGAGGAGGAGGTCGCCGCCGTCGGGGAGGTCGAGTTCGGTGAGTTTGCTGGTGACACCGGATTCGAGGACGAGCGTCGCGGACATCGTGGCGGCCAGTTGCGCGAGTTCGCGCGTGCCGGCTGGTTCGGCGACGGCGGGCACGTGGGCGCGGCGGGCTTGTTTCGCGGCTGAGCGGGCGGTCGCGCGCCAGCGGGCGAGGGCTTTCTCGCCGCGGGGCCCGTCGTCCCAGCGGGCGACGCTTCGGGCGGCGCGCCAGGGCACGATCGCGTCCGCGCCGGCTTCGGTGGCCAGTTCGACTGCCAATTCTCCGCGGTCGCCCTTGGCGAGGGCTTGGGCGACGTGGACGCGCAGCGCGGGCGGTTCTTCTTGCCAGCGTTCGAGAACGGTGAGCGTGACCGTGGCCGCCCGGCCCGCTTCGACGGCGTCCACGGCGCAGCGGGCCATCGCGCCGGCACCGTCAGAGAGCACGAGCTGCTCCCCCACGCGCAGCCGGCGCACGGTGGCCGCGTGCCGGGCTTCCTCGCCGTCGAGCAGCGCCCGTCCTTCGGCGGGCACCTCCGGGGCGAGGAAGACCGGCAGTGTGGTGTCCGGCACAGTCAGCGGTTCTTCGCGCGGAGCTTCGAGAACAGGCCGCCGTGCTTGCTGCCGTTGGCGGCGAGCGTCGGGACCTCTTCGCCGCGCTGCTGCGCGAGGTCGACGAGCAGGTCGCGCTGGGCCTCGTCGAGCTTGGTCGGCACCACGACGTCGATGTGCACGTGCAGGTCGCCGCGGCCGTCGACGCGGCCGGACGAGCGCAGCCGCGGCATGCCCTTGCCGGTGAGCACCAGTTCGGTGTTGGGCTGGGTGCCGGGTTCGATGTCGAGTTCGTAGTCGCCGTCGACCAGCGTGGCGATCGGGACCGTCGCGCCGAGCGCCGCGGTGGTCATCGGGATGCGGAAGTTGCAGTGCAGATCGTTGCCCTCGCGGACGAACACCTCGTGCGGCGCCTCGTCGATCTCGACGTAGAGGTCGCCCGCCGGGCCGCCGCCGGGGCCGACCTCGCCCTGGCCGGACAGCCGGATCCGCATGCCGTCGCCGACGCCGGGCGGGATCTTCGCGGTGACGCCGCGCCGCGAACGGATCCGGCCGTCGCCGCCGCACTGGCGGCACGGGTCGGGGATGACCTCGCCGAAGCCGCGGCACACCGGGCACGGGCGCGCGGTGACGACCTGGCCGAGGAACGACCGCTGCACGGACTGGACCTCGCCGGCCCCGCCGCAGGTGTCGCAGGTCTTGGTGCTGGTGCCCTCGGCGGTGCCCGCGCCGCGGCACAGGTCGCAGACGATCGCGGTGTCGACGGTGATCTCGCGGTCGACGCCGGTCGCGCACTCCTCGAGGGTGAGGCCGAGCCGGATCAGCGCGTCGGACCCGGGCTGCACGCGGCTGCGCGGCCCGCGGCCCCGTCCGCCGCCTCCGCCCGCGGCGCCGAAGAAGGCGTCCATGATGTCGCCGAGCCCGCCGAAGCCCGCGAACGGGTCGCCGCCCCCGCCGCCGCGGCCGCCCCCGTCCATCGGGTCGCCGCCGAGGTCGACGATCTTGCGCTTCTGCGGATCGGAGAGCACCTCGTACGCGGTGGTCACCTCGCCGAAGCGGTGCTGGGCGTCCTCCGACGGGTTCACGTCGGGGTGCAGCTCGCGGGCCAGCTTGCGGTACGCGCGCTTGATCTCCTGATCGCTCGCGTTCTTGGCCACCCCGAGGATCCCGTAGTAGTCCCTCGCCACGTTGCTCTGCCTTCTCCTTCGTGTTCCGCCCTCGCCGCCGGTCAGCGGCCGGACAGGATCTGCCCCACGTAGTTGGCGACCGCGCGGACCGCCGCGATCGTGCCGGGGTAGTCCATCCTGGTCGGCCCGACGACGCCCATTCCCCCGAGCAGCATGTCGTCCCGGCCGTAGCCGATGGACACGACCGAGGTGCTGCGCATCTGCTCGTCCTCATTTTCCTCACCGATGAGCACGGTGACCGCACCGGGGTTGCGGGCGGCGGCGAGCAGCTTCAGCACCACCACCTGTTCCTCGAGCGCTTCGAGCACCTGGCGCAGCGAACCGGGGAAGTCCGCGACGTTGCGGGTGAGGTTGCCGGTGCCGCCGAGCACGATCCGCTCCTCCGGGTGCTCGACCAGCGATTCGACCAGTGTGGTGCAGATCCGGGTGAGGTGGTCGCGCAGGTCCGGCGGAGCGCCCTCGGGCAACTCCGCCACGTTCGCCGCCGCGTCGGCCAGCCGCCGTCCGGCGAGCGCGCCGTTGAGCACGGTGCGCAGCCGCAGCACGGTCTCCTCGGTGACCACGTCGCCGAGGTCGACGGTGCGCTGGTCGACCCGGCCGGAGTCGGTGATCAGCACGAGCATGAGCCGCGCGGGCGTGAGCGGGACCACCTCGAGGTGCCGCGCCACGGTATTGGTGAGCATCGGGTACTGCACCACCGCGACCTGGCGGGTGAGCTGCGCGAGCAGCCGGACCGACCGGCGCAGCACGTCGTCGAGGTCGGTGCCGGAATCGAGGAAGCTGGTGATCGCGCGCCGCTCGGCGGCCGACAGCGGCTTGATCTCCGAAAGCCGGTCGACGAACAGCCGGTACCCCTTGTCGGTCGGGATCCGGCCCGCGCTGGTGTGCGGCTGGGCGATGTACCCCTCTTCTTCCAGGGCGGCCATGTCGTTGCGCACGGTGGCACTGGAAACGCCGAGGTTGTGCCGCTCGACGATCGTCTTCGACCCGACCGGCTCCTGGTTCGAGACATAGTCGGCGACGATCGCGCGCAGCACCTCGAAGCGACGCTCGTCCGTGTTCGCCACCGGCACCTCCTTCGCGGTCCTCCTGCTACTCACAACGAGTTTACGGACCCGGTGGTGCCCGGCGCGCCCTCCGGTCCGGGCGGCCGGGGGTAAAAGGCAGGCAAACAATTTTTAATAGCGACGAACCGGGCAACTCGGAACTTGGCTTGCACGGGGAACCGGAACCCGGTTTTCTGCCTCGGAAAGACTATGAACCACTCGATCCGAAAGCAGTGGCCGACATGAACGCACTTTCCCCCGAAATCGCCGAAATCCGGCAGCGGGCCGCGGAAGCACAGGAACAGCTGAAGCACGTGTCGGCGACCGCGACGAGCCAGGACGGCGCGGTCACCGCGACCGTCAACACCGCCGGTGCGCTGCAGGAACTCCGGTTCGGCCCCCGCGCGGACGAGATGCCGCGCGCCGCCCTCGCCGCCGCCGTGCTGGCCACCGCCCGGCGCGCCCAGGCCCAGGCGGCGCAACAGCTGACCGCGATCATGGCTCCGGTGATCGGCGAGCACAGCGACGCGATGAAATTCCTCGAAGAACAGATCCCGGAACCGGAAGTTCCCGAGGAAACGGCCCCGCCTTCGACGCCGCAACCGCAATTTTTCGACGCGCAGGACGATTCCGCCCCGCCGCCCGCCCGGCCCGCGCGTCCGGCCCGCCCGGCGCCGGACCCGACCGATGACGACGACTACTACGGCGGCGGCTCGTTCCTGGGGAGGAACTGATGACCGGACCCCACGTCGACCTTCCGTCGCTGCGCGCGCACAAGGGAGAGGTCGAGAACATCGCGGCCGGGGTGCACACCGCGGCGCAGGCGACTGACTCCGTGCAGACGTTCGGGGACGACGCGTTCGGCATCGTCGGCCAGGTGTTCGCGATGCCGCTGCAGATCTGGATGTCAGTGGCGACGTCGTTCGTCAAGGACCTGGGCGGCGAAGGCGACGAGATCGCGAACCTGCTGCAACAGGCGCACGACCACTACGACACGCACGAGCAACAGACTGTCGGCCACATCAACGGCCTCGGCAAGGAGCTGCCGGAATGACCGAGACGCAGGAAAACCCGCTGGTCGCGAAGTCGGAGTCACCGAGCGGCCTCACTGCGAACATGGGGTCGTCCTCGAACGAGCTGGACAACCTCAACGCCCAGACCTCCGGCGCGGGCATCGTCAACGATCTCTCCGCGACCCAGACCGACTTCCGGCACGGCGACTGGGGCAACCTCGTCGTCGACGGGATCACCGACGGGCTCGACCTGCTCGGCGTGGCGATGGACCCGCTCGGCAGCCTGGCCAGCGCTGGCGTCGGCTGGCTGATCGAGCACATCAGCTTCCTCAAGGAGGGCCTCGACCAGCTCGCCGGCAATCCGGAAGCGGTCACCGCCAAGGCCGTGACCTGGTCGAACATCGCGAAACAGCTCGCCGAGAGCGCGGACCAGTACGAACAGGCCGCGGGCAAGGTGGCGCCGAACTTCCAGGGCCAGGGCGGCCAGGCCTACCAGGGCCGGGCGAAGGAGTACGTGGACAAGCTCCGCAACGCGGCCGGACAGGCCAACGGCGCGTCCACCGCGATGAACGTCGCCGGCGCACTGGTCGGCACCGAACGCGGGCTGATCCGCGACATGATCTCGTCGTTCGTCGGCGAGTTGATCATCAAGGGGCTCGCCGCCCTGGCGTCGTCGTGGTGCACCTTCGGCGGCACGGTGGCCGCGTTCATCGCGGACACCGTCGTCGAGGGCGGGATCCTGGCGGAGAAGATCGGCACCCGGATCGCGAAGGTCGTGGAGAAGCTGGACAAGCTCGCGGAAAGCGCGGGCAAGTCGAAGGCGGCGATCGAGCAGGCGGCGAACGCGCTGCGCAAGGCCGGCAAGGCGGCGGGCAAGATCACCGACAAGAGCGTCGACGTCGGCGTGAACCTGGAGAAGAAGGCCGGGGAGCTGAAGGACGCGGGCAAGGCCGAGTCCGCCGCGGCCAAGGCCGAGGGCTGGAAGGACGCGGCCAAGGAAAAGGTGCAGTCGCCGCTGAACGAGAAGTGGAAGGACCGGGTCAACGAGTGGGGAGAGACCTACTCGGAGGACGGCCGCAGCGTGCTGAGCCCGAAGGGCTGGAGGGAGGCCGAGGGCGGCGTGCCGAAGTGGAGCCCCGCCGACACGGTCGGCGTCGGAGCCGAGACCCGGCGGCAGGAGAACGAACAATACGACCGATACTCCGAAGCGTCCGAAGCCGCCAAGAAGGAACGCGAGGCCAGGGAGGCCGAGGAGGCGAAGGGCGGCTCCGGCGAGTGACCCGGCAAGCTGTGCAAGCAGCCGCGGACCAGGCCAACCGCGAAGGCAGGCTGCATCCGTCCCAGCGGCGGATGGTGCTGGACGGCAACTTCTGGACGCTCGTCCTGGTGCTGCTCGTCCTCGTCGCGCTGGCGGTCCTGACCCCGATCTGGTTCGGCATCAGTCCCGCCATGATCCGGACCACCAACGATCTCAACGCCTACTTCGGCAAGCCGCTGGTGTCCTACTGGTCGAAGAACGCGCCGCTGTTCATCATGTCGCTGGTCTTCCTGGTCGGCGCGGTGTATCCGGGGCGCGCGATCGGGCGGCGGCTGGCGGACTGGCGCGGGGGCAAGGCGGACGTGGTGACGGGCTTGACGCACGATTTCGGGCACGTGCAGCACCGGCCGTCCGGCGTCCTGCCCCCGATGTATTTGTACGAGATCACCGAGCGGATCCCCTTCACCTACCTCGTCGTGAACGGCAAGAGCTACCGGCTCGATCCCGATCTGCGGAGCCGGGTGCTCGGCGGCCGCGCCAACGGAGCGGTATTCACCCCGCGCAGCAAGATCCTGGTCAACGTGGTCGCGGCATGACGACGAAGGCCGACCCCGGCGGGGTGGCCGCCGCCAACCTCGCCGGACGACTGCACCCGAGCCAGCGCGGGGTGGTCCTGGGCTGGTTCTTCTGGGCGGTCTGGGTGTTCGTCGCGATCGAGGTGGCGATCGCGGTGGTCGCGCTCGCCAAGTCCGGCTTCACCGCTTCCGCGTTGGTGGCGACGGCGGTCGCCGCGGTCGTGGCCGTGCTGGCGGTCCGGTTCGGGAGGCGGCAGTTCGCCGAGTACCGCGCGCCGCTGACAGTCGTGCCCGGGCCGGTGCACGATTTCGGCTCCGGCCCGATCACCGACGACTACCCGGTCGGGTTCAAGCACACCCCGCGCGGCCCGGGGACCGTCGAGAAATGGCAGCTCCGCGTGGGCGGCCGCACCCTTCGGGTCGATCCGGCGCGCGGCAAGCGGCTGGCGGCCGAGCGGGTCGTCGCGGTGTGCCTGCTGGCGAACAGCGGCACGGTGGCGAGCATCGTCGGCGAGAACGGCGTGTGGTGAACCCGGGTCAGGAGTTCTTCGGGAACCCCAGGTTCACCCCCGCGTGCGAGGTGTCCGGCCAACGGGACGTGACCACCTTCGTCCGCGTGAAGAAGTGGAATCCCTCCGGTCCGTAAGCGTGCGTGTCGCCGAACAGAGAGTCCTTCCAGCCGCCGAAGGAGTAGTACCCGACGGGCACCGGGATGGGCACGTTGACGCCCACCATGCCGACCTCGACCTCGTTCTGGAACCGGCGCGCCGCGCGTCCGTCGCCGGTGAAGACAGCGGTTCCGTTGCCGTACGGGTTGGCGTTGATGAGCGCGAGGGCGTCGTCGAAGCTCGTCGTCCGCGCGACGGACAGCACGGGGCCGAAGATTTCGTCGGTGTACACCGACATACTGGGCGTGACGCGGTCGAAAAGCGTGGGGCCGAGCCAGAATCCTTCGTTCGCGCCGTCCGCTTCCACGCCTCGGCCGTCCAGCACGAGTTCCGCGCCTTCGGCCACTCCGGCGTCCACATAGGACGAAACCCGCTCGTGGTGCGCCCGGGTGACCAGCGGCCCCATCTCCGACGACGGTTTGCGTCCGTCTCCGACGCGCAGTTTCCGCATCCGTTCCACGATTTTGGCGACCAGCTCGTCCGCGACCGGCTCGACCGCGACCACCACCGACACCGCCATGCACCGCTCCCCCGCGGACCCGAAACCAGCCGATACTGCGGCGTCCGCGGCCAGGTCGAGGTCGGCGTCCGGCAGCACGATCATGTGGTTCTTCGCCCCGCCGAGCGCCTGGACGCGTTTGCCGTGGCTGGTGCCGGTTTCGTAGACGTAGCGCGCGATCGGAGTGGAGCCGACGAAGGAGATCGCCTTGACGTCCGGGTGCGCGAGAAGTCCGTCGACCGCGACTTTGTCGCCCTGCAGCACGTTGAACGCGCCGGACGGCAGGCCTGCTTCAGCGAGAAGCTCCGCGATGAACAGCGCCGCGGACGGGTCCTTCTCGCTCGGCTTGAGCACGACGGTGTTGCCGCACGCCAGCGCGTTCGGCACGAACCAGAGCGGCACCATCGCCGGGAAGTTGAACGGCGAGATCACGCCGACCACGCCGAGCGGCTGCATGATCGAGTAGACGTCGACGCCGGTGGAGGCGTTCTCGCTGAACCCTCCCTTGAGCATTTGCGCCGCGCCGCACGCGTATTCGACGTTCTCGATCGCGCGCGCGACCTCGCCCGCGGCGTCCGATTCGACCTTGCCGTGCTCGCTCGTCACGATCTTCGCCAGCTCGTGTTTGCGGGCTTGAAGCAGCTCGCGGAACGCGAACAGCACCCGCGTGCGCCCGGCGAGCGAGGTGCCCCGCCAGCCTGGCAGCGCGGCGGTCGCGGCGGCTACCGCTTGGTCCACCTCGGCCGGTCCGGCGAAGTCCACCTGCGCGCTGACCTGGCCGGTCGCCGGGTCGTACACGTCGCCAGTGCGTCCGGCGCCGACGACCGGCTTGCCGTCGATCCAATGGCTGATGCGGTCGGTCACGACGTCCGCTCCTTCCGGTCGGGTGCCCACGAGTCTCCGGGCGAGGCGCCCGGCTCCGCCATCGACAACGTGTACGGACTACCCCTCTCCGCCGTACAGTCTGTGCCCTGCCGGCCAGCAAGGGGGGACCGATGTACCCGACCGTCGCCGAGGCGCTCGCGTTGCCGGTGCTGCGCCAGGGGTGTCCGCGCGTGGTCGCGGGCAGCACCGGGCTCGAACGGCGGGTCCGCTGGGCGCACGCGGCCGAGGTCGCCGACATCGCGCACCTGCTGCGCGGCGGGGAACTCGTGCTCACCACGGGGGTCGCGCTCCCGGACGACGACGCGACGCTGAGCCGATACGTCGCTGACCTCGCCGAAGTGGGTGTCGCGGGCTTGGTCGTCGAGCTGGTGCGGCACTGGAACGACCGGCTTCCGCGCGCCCTTGTCACGGCGGCCGAGCAGCGCGGATTGCCGCTGGTGACGCTGTCTCGCGAGACCCGCTACGTCGCGGTGACCGAGGCAGTGAACGGCATGATCGTGGACGCGCAGCTCGCCGAGCTCCGAGCGGCGGAGCGGGTGCACGAAACGTTCACATCGCTGACCGTCGCCGGCGCCGAGCCCGCCGCGGTGCTGGCCGAGGTAGCGCGGCTGACCGAACAGCCGGTCGTGCTGGAAACGCTGGAACACGAAGTCCTCGCCTACGACACGGCGGGCACCGATCCGGGCGAATTGCTGATCGGCTGGCCCGCCCGGTCGCGAGTGGTGCAGGTCGGCGAGCGCACCGGCTACCACTCGGCGGCGGGCTGGCTGGTCACCGTGGTCGGCGCGCGCGGCCACGACTGGGGTCGGCTGGTGCTCGTGTGCGCCGAGCCGCCGCCGCATCGGTACCAGGTGGTCGCCGAACGAGCCGCGTCCGCACTCGCGGTGCACCGTCTCGTCGCGCGCGACTCCGACACCCTCGAACGGCAAGCGCACCGTGCGGTGTTGACCGAGCTGCTGAATTCCCCTGCGCCGACCGCTGAGATCCTCGCACGCTCTTCTGCACTCGCCGTGCCCCTGACCGGACGACAGCTGGTCGGCCTCGCGGTACGGCCGCGCATCACCGCGACTACGCGTCCGACACTGTCCACGCCGCCACTGTTGCGCGAACTCGCCGAAGCGACCGCGCTCGCGACGCGCCGAGCGAAGGTGTCTGCGCTGGTCTCGACAGACGAGACTGCCGTACGCGCGCTTCTTGCGCTCTCGCCGGAAGCCAACGCCGACGCCGTACTCCAGCGCCTAGCCACCGACATCCACGACGCGCGCGCTTCCGCGCCAGCCGCGCTCGGCGTAGGCACGACGGTCACCGGACCCGCTGAGGCACAACGCACTTTGGTCGAAGCCGCGCACGTCGCTGCCGCTGCGCTCGACGAGGACGACGGGCAACCGTTGCACCGTCTCAAGGATGTTCGGCTACGCGGCCTGCTGCATCTTCTCGCCGACGACGAGCGCGTACACGCCTTCGCCGCGCGAGAGCTGGGCCCGCTCCTCGAACGCGACGCTGCTTCCGGCAGTCGCCTAGTCCCAGCGCTGCGGCACTACTGCGCGCACGGCGGCAACAAATCCGCCGCGGCTGTCGCCGCCCACACCTCGCGGACGGCGTACTACCAGCAACTCGCCCGCATCGAACAGGTGCTGGGAGTGCGACTGGAAGACCCGGAGTCGATGTTGTCGCTGTACGTGGCATTGCTCGCGCACGACCTCAGCGCTGCCACCCGTCCGAGCGAGGAAAACCCACCCGGACGAGGAGCACAGTGATCGGGTTCGCGGCGCCGATATCCCTCGTATGGTGTTCTCTTCCTTCGCTCCGGTCGCAGCCGCCCTGATCGGTTTCGGCGGCCTGGCCGCACCGCACGTCCCGGAGTCGGTGCTGCAGCTGACCATGCACGAGACCTCCGGGCGCGTCACGAGTGCGTCCCTGACCTGCGACCCCACCGGCGGCACGCACCGCCACCGCGACACCGCCTGCGCGACCCTCACGGCGGTCGACGGCGATTTCGCGCGCATCGCCCCGCACCGGCAGAAGTGCACGATGATCTACTCCCCGGTGGACGTCACGGCCCTGGGCACCTGGCGCGGCACACGGGTGACGTACCGGGCGACGTACCCGAACAAGTGCGCGGCGGACAGCCAGTCGAACGGGGTGTTCGCGCTTTAGGCCCGGCGGCGGCAATCGGTTCCGGCGGTCCCGGAACCGATTGCCGCGGCGAACAATTCGGTGGGACGACGCCGCGGGTCTCCGTAGGCTGCGTCGTCGTGATGACCCCCACGACCCTGCGCGAACTGTACTTCGCGGTGCACAGCTACACCGGCCCGGCGCTGTTCTCCGACGTGCTTTCGCCGTGGCTCGACGAGTTCGCCGTCGCCGCGCGCGAGATGCTCGCCCCGCTGGCGGTCTGCGGAGAATGGCAGCGGACGGAGTACGTGTGGGGCGATCTGCTCGAGCAAGCGTATGCGCTCAGCCGGATCAGCGATCTCCTGTTGCTGGGCTTCCAGTCCGGTCTCCCGGACGGAGCCGAAACGCCGTGGGCGCACCGATTGCACCTGCCCGAGCACGACGTGCGCGTCACCGCGGGCGAGTACGTCGGCTTTTTCTCGGCGCTGGGCATGCGACGGGTGGACGTCGCGCGGTTCGATCCGTTCTTTCACGAGATCGCGGCCGTCGACCAGAGCGATGATCCGGACACGCCGATCGAGATCACCGGCGAACAGTGGCCGTGCCTCATGCTCGGCGAGATGCTGTTCGGCCGGGCCGGCGTAGCCGTGCGGGCCGGGGAACGCCGTGCGACGGCCGGGATCGCGGACCGGTCGGCGCTGGAGGATTCGTTCCTCCGCCGCCACCGGCCGACCAGCGACGGATCGCTCGGCTGGGGGCACAATTCGCAATGGAAGACCGACTTCCGCCGCGACTACCTGACCGCGGACGCCTACCGGTTCAACGTCGACGCGAACGCGGACATCGACCAGCGAAGCCCGTTCGGTGACGAGGACCTGACCCCGGCGGAGCGCCGCGACCTGGTGCGCCATCGCTGCGCGATGCGCCGCTCCGAGCATCTCCCGGACGAGAATCCCGACGAAAACCCCCTCGCCGACTGGCGGCTGACCGTGCCCCGGAGCTGAACCCCGTCATTCGCACGGGGCCTGGGACCGGACGATCTCCCGCGCCTGCGAACGGCTCAAATTCCAGGCAGGCCAAGCGTCGTCGGCGATCGGGCGCAGCAGGCAAGCCGCGTCGGGGCGGCGGGCCGCGACGACCGGGGCCACGTCGGCGGAGAAGCGGCTCAGGTAGCGGACGTCGAGCGGCTTGCCCTGCGCCGCCCGGTCCAGGTTGGCGGTCGCGATCGCTGCCTCCGGGTTCGCGGCGGCCAGTCCCAGCAGCGCCAGCGCGGCGGTCGCGATCGCCGCGCGGGGCAGCCAGTTCGCGCGGAGGGTGCCGAGCGTCGCGCCGATCAGGACGAACACCACTCCCAGCCAGATCTCGCACACCTCCACCAGCAAGCGCAGCACGGTGAATCCGTAGGCCTGCTGGTAAGTCCACATGCGACTCAAGGCGGACAGCACCACGACCAGGCTCAGCACAGTCAGCGCACCGAGCAGCGCCCGCAAGACCGCCCGGTCGGCGCTGGTGGCTTTCGGGGCCCAGCGCAGGGCCGCAGCGAGGATGCCGAGGGTCAGCACCGTGCAGGCGCAGAGTTGCCAGAAACCGCCGCGTGCGTAGTCCGCCGAGGTGAGGCCGTCGGTGCGGAGAACGTAGTCCGTGCCGCCGAAAAGGGCGGTCGCTTGCACCCCGACGTACGCGGTGAACAGCACCGACAAAGTGCCCAGCAAGGACGTCCACGACAGCCGGTCGCCGACCGTGGTTCTCCGGTTTTCCCGTTCGGGCAAGGGATCCGCGGAGATGAGGAAGACGGCTGCCATCGCCGCGAAACCCACTCCGAACACGAGCGCGGTTCGGACGGCCGAGCTGGGACGCACTTCCGGGACGAGGTCGCCGACGAACTGCGCGAAGCGGGGGTCCGCGCTGATCAGCAACGGCAGGAACACGACCAGGACCAGGCCGGACAACAGCACCGCGCCGAGCACTCGGCCTTGTTGCCGACCGGGGCGGGGACTCCGGCGGAGCAGCCACGGCACCGCGCGGAACGCTTCGAGCGGGACGGCGAGAGCGTCGTACGTCGTGCCGTGCACCGTCCGCTTCCCGACGACGGCGAGCGACGCCACGACTGCCGCCGCGAGCCCGCACAACACGAACAGCCACTCGGCCGCCCGCAGGGCTCCTACCGCGAGCAGCGCGGTCGCCAGCAGCGCCCAACCGGCTTGCCGCCACCGCCTCGCGTTTCCTTCTCGCGTCCCGGACAGCCTCGTGCGCGTCAAAAGCACCGCGGCGGCGATCAGCAACGCCAGCACCCAGCCGATCCCGGGCCGGTCCACCGGCACGACGACCGCTCCTGCGACCGCGACTGCCAGCGCGGCCAGTTTCGCCCCGACGGGCACCGCTGTTTCGGCCCGCTCGAACAACGGCCTCGGCCCCGGCTGCCGGACGACGCGCACCGCCCACGGCGGAACGGCATGCGCGGGGTGATTCTGGACCTGCTCGGACATGGAACCTCTCTTCGCGATAGCAAATAGCAGTGCGCGCGGCGGCTGCGGGGAGCCTCGGCGACGCGATGGGGGACTTCTCGGCAACGGAGGCGCGCGGCGATACTCATTCCGCCGACAGGCCCAAAGGTCCGTGAGGGTTTCCCTCACGGAATCAGATTCCCTCAGAGCCCCCTCACGGACCGCAGCGGGAAAGCAACCCGCCGTCAAGCGGGCAGTGTCACCCGGATCCGGCACCCCGGCCCGCCGCCGCCAGCAGCGAGACCTCCGCTGGAGACCGGCTCGGGATCGACCACCGCGACGGTCCCGCCGTGCAGTTCCACCACCCACCGCGCGATCGCCAGCCCCAGCCCGGTCCCGCCGCCCCCGGCGCGTTCTCCCCGGGTGAACCGCTCGAACACCCGGTCCCGGTCGGGTTCCGGGATCCCCGGCCCCTGGTCGTGCACCTCGATCCGCGCTTCCCCCGGCTCGACCCGCGCCAGCACCGCCACTTCTCCGCCGGCCGGGCCGTGCCTGGCGGCGTTCTCCAGCAGGTTCAGCACCACCTGGTAAATCCGCTCCCGGTCGGCGGACACCGTCGCGCCGGACGGCGTCACCGAGACCGCGAACCGGACTCCCCGGCCCGCCGCCGCGGCCATCGCTTCCGCCTCCGCCGCGACCTCGGCGAGCAGGTCTTCGAGGTCGACCGGCGAGAGGTCCAGCGGCAGCGTTCCGGCGTCGATCTGCGACAGGTCCAGCAGTTCGGCGACCAGCCGCCCCAGGCGTTCGGTCTGGTGCAAGGCCGTGCGGAGCGTCGCGGGATCCGGCGAGGCGACGCCGTCCACCAGGTTCTCCAGCACGGCGTTCAGCGCGGTGATCGGCGTCCGGAGCTCGTGCGAGACGTTCGCGATCAGTTCGCGGCGCTGCCGGTCCGCGGTGGACAGGTCGGCGGCCATCTGGTTGAACGCCGCGGCCAGCGAGCCGACCTCGTCGCGGGCGGTGGCGCGGATCCGGCGCGTGTAATCGCCTTTCGCCATCGCCCGCGCGGCCGCCGTCATCTCGCGCAGCGGCCTGGTCATGCCGTGCGCCAGGATCTGCGACGTCAGCAACGCGATCGCCACCGCGGTCACCGTCGTCCGCGGCGGCAGCCAGCCGATCTGGTAGCGGAAGAACGCGAACGCGATCCCGCCGGACGCGACCATCAGGATCGCCAGTTTCAGCTTGATCGACCGGATCCCGTCCAGCGGCCTCGGCAGGAAATCGACGGCCTTCGCGACGAACGGCTTCACGCGGGAACCTCCAGCGCGTACCCGACCCCGTGCACCGTCCGGATCAGGTCGGCCCCGAGCTTGCGCCGCAACGCCTTGATGTGGCTGTCGACCGCCCTCGTACCCGCTCCGGTCGCCTGCACGTCCCAGTCCCACACCTCGCTCAGCAGCCGTTCCCGCGGCTGCACCGCACGCGGACGGCGCGCGAAATGCACCAGGAGATCGAATTCGATCGGCGTCAGCTGGGCGGGTTCGCCCCCTCGGCGAACCCGGCGTTCCGCGATGTCGATCTCCAGGTCTCCCAGCACGATCCGCTCCTCCGCCGCGGCCGACGAGCGCTCCACCCGCCGCAGCAGCGCCTGGATCCGCGCGGACAGCACGCGCATCGAGAACGGCTTCGTGAGGTAGTCGTCCGCGCCGACGCCGAGGCCCACCAGCAGGTCGGTCTCGTCGGCGCGGGCGGTGAGCATGAGCACCGGCACCGGACGGCGCGCCTGGATCCGGCGGCACACCTCGAGACCGTCGAAACCGGGCAGCATCACGTCGAGAACCACCAGGTCGGGACTGGTCGCCGCCTCCGCCGCGACCGCACCGGGACCGTCGTGCGCGACCGTCACGGAGAACCCTTCCGCGCTCAGCCGGGCATCGATCGACGCGGCGATGGTGAGGTCGTCCTCGACGACCAGCACCCGTCTTCCCCCGTTGTCCATGCCGCCGACTTTAAGCAATCGCCGTGGAGGCCGTCCGGGCGAGATGTGGAGATCCGGTGGAGATGTTTCCGCCGTTTTGCCCGGACGTCACGAGCAGGTTGTGACGCAGGTCATGCACCCCGGCGCGGTTCGGCGCAATCGACAGACTGCGCCAAGGGCGGCCGAACAGTGAACAGTCTGTCTCTGCCCCCGGCCCCCGCCCGGCGCGCAGGATTCCGCAATGGAGCCGACGACACGTGAGCACAGCCGGGTGGACCTCGGCGACGTGCGGGCGCTGCGAGGCAGCCGGTTCTTCAACGACGAACTGGCCCCGGTCCCGGTCGAGAAGCGGACCTGGACGACCTACAACTATTTCGCGCTCTGGATGGGGATGGCGCACAACATCCCTTCGTACGCACTGGCCGCGTCGCTCATCGCGCTCGGCATGAACTGGCTGCAAGCGCTGATCACGATCACCGTCGGCAACCTGATCGTGCTCGCGCCGATGCTGCTCAACAGCCACGCCGGCACCAAATACGGCATCCCGTTCCCGGTCTTCGCCCGCGCGTTCTACGGCCTGCGCGGCGCGAACCTCGCCGCGCTGCTGCGCGCGTTCATCGCCTGCGGCTGGTTCGGCATCCAGACCTGGGTGGGCGGCGAGGCGATCTACGTGATCGTCGGGCGCCTGGCCGGGTCCGGCTGGCGCGATTCGGCGGTGATCGCCGGGCAGCACTGGACGATGTGGCTGTCGTTCGCGGTGTTCTGGCTGTTGCAGATGCTGATCATCTGGCGCGGCATGGAGGCGGTCCGCAAGTTCGAGAACTGGACCGCGCCGCTGGTGTCGGTCGGGTTCCTGATCCTGCTCGGCTACGTGCTGGTGAAGGCGGGCGGCCTCGGCCCGATCCTGCACGACAGCGGGAAGCTCGGCTGGGGGCCGGGATTCTGGAAGGTGTTCGCGCCGTCGCTGATGGCGATGATCGCGTTCTGGTCGACGCTGTCGCTGAACATGCCGGACTTCACCCGCTTCGGCGGCAGCCAGCGCAAGCAGATGCGCGGGCAGATCCTCGGGCTGCCGACGACGATGACCTTCATCGCGATCGTCGCCATCCTCACCACGTCCGGCGGGCACGTGCTCTACGGGCAGGACATCTGGGACCCGGCGCAGCTGGCGGACAAGTTCTCCAGCCCGGTCGTGGTGGTCGTCGCGCTGATCGCGCTCGTGCTGGCGACGATCTCGGCCAACCTGGCGGCGAACGTCGTCAGCCCGTCCTACGATTTCTCCAACGCCTTCCCGAAGCGGATCACCTTCGCGCTCGGCGGACTGATCACCGGCGTGATCGGCGTCCTGATCCAGCCGTGGCGGCTCTACTCCGACCCGGACATCTACATTTTCGCCTGGCTCGGCTTCTACGGCGGCCTGCTCGGCGCGGTCGCCGGAGTGCTCGTCGCCGGGTACTGGGTGGTCAAGCGGACCCGGCTGAAGCTGGCCGACCTGTACCTGCCCAGCGGGCAGTACTGGTTCACCGCGGGCTGGCACTGGCGCGCGCTCGTCGCGACCCTGATCGGCGCGGTGCTCGCGGTCGGCGGGGCCTACGGCGGGCCGTTCCCGGCGGACGGGCTCATTCCGTTCCTGAAACCTTTGTACGACTACAACTGGGCAATGGGTTTCGTCGGCGCGTTCGTCGGCTACATCCTGCTCAGCCTTCCTGTGAACGCGCACCGGAACGAGGAGGAAACCAGTGTCTGACACGGTCCGAGCCGGCTTGATCCAGCAGCGGTGGACGGGCGACAAGGAGTCGATGATCGCGAACGCGGTCGACGCCATCGGCAAGGCGGCTTCGCAAGGCGCGCAAGTGGTGTGCCTTCAGGAACTGTTCTACGGCCCGTATTTCTGCCAGGTGCAGGACGCGGACTTCTATTCCTACACCGAGGCTATTCCGGACGGCCCCACCACGAAGCTCATGCAGGAGGTCGCCGAACGGCACGGCGTGGTGCTCGTGGTGCCGATGTACGAACAGGAACAGCCGGGCGTCTACTACAACACCGCGGCGGTGATCGACGCCGACGGGAAATACCTCGGAATGCACCGCAAGAACCACATTCCGCAGGTGAAGGGCTTCTGGGAGAAGTTCTACTTCAAGCCGGGCAACCTCGGCTATCCGGTCTTCGACACCGCGGTCGGCCGGATCGGCGTGTACATCTGCTACGAACGGCACTTCCCCGAAGGCTGGCGCGCGCTCGGGCTGGCCGGGGCGCAGATCGTGTTCAACCCGTCGGCGACGAGCCGCGGGCTGTCGGAATACCTGTGGCGGCTGGAGCAGCCCGCGGCCGCGGTGGCGAACGAATACTACGTGGGCACGATCAACCGGGTCGGCGTGGAACCGCTGGGCGACAACGACTTCTACGGCCAATCGTACTTTGTGGACCCGCGCGGCCAGCTCGTCGGCGAGGCGGCGTCGGACACCGAGGAGGAGATCGTGGTCCGCGATCTGGACATGGGCAGGCTCGCCGAGGTCCGCGATCTGTGGCAGTTCTACCGCGACCGCCGCCCGGACAGCTACGGCCCGCTCGCGGAGGCCTGATGACGACCCTTATCCGAGGCGGGCAAGTAGTTTCGCCGTCCGGCGCGGTCACCGCCGACGTGCTGGTGGACGGCGAAACCATCGCGGCGGTAGGCGCGCCCGGCACGCTCGCCGGCGACGAAACGATCGACGCGACCGGGAAGTACGTGCTGCCCGGCGGAATCGACGCGCACACGCACATGGAAATGCCGTTCGGCGGCACGCATTCGGTCGATTCCTTCGAAACCGGCACCATCGCCGCCGCATGGGGCGGCACGACGACGATCATCGACTTCGCCGTGCAGGCCAAGGGAACTTCCCTGTTGTCCACTCTGGACAAGTGGCATGCCAAAGCGGACGGCAACTGCGCGATCGACTACGGGTTCCACATGATCGTGTCGGACGTCAACGACTCCTCGCTCAAGGAAATGCGCGCGTGCGTCGACGGCGGGGTCGGCAGTTTCAAGATGTTCATGGCCTACCCCGGCGTTTTCTATTCCACCGACGGGGAAATCCTGCGCGCCATGCAGCAGGCGCGCGAGATCGGCGCGACGATCATGATGCACGCGGAAAACGGCATCGCGATCGACGAACTGGCCGCACAGGCGGTCGCCGCCGGGAACACCGATCCGGTGCAGCACGGCCTGACCCGGCCGCCCGAACTGGAAGGCGAGGCGACCTCACGGGCGATCCGGCTCGCTCAGGTGACCGGATCCCCGCTGTACATCGTGCATTTGTCGGCCGCGCAGGCGCTCGCCGCGGTCGCCGAGGCGCGGGACAACGGGCAGAACGTCTTCGCCGAAACCTGTCCGCAGTATCTGTATCTGTCCATTGAGGACCTGGCGAAACCCGATTTCGAGGGCGCCAAGTTCGTCGCTTCGCCGCCGCTGCGGGAAAAATCGCACCAGGCGGACCTGTGGCGCGGGCTGCGCACGAACGACCTGTCCGTGGTTTCCACCGACCATTGCCCGTTCTGCTTCAAGGATCAGAAGGAACTGGGGCGCGGCGACTTCCGGGCGATCCCGAACGGGATTCCGGGCGTCGAGCACCGGATGGACCTGCTGCACCAGGGTGTGGTCGCGGGCGAGATCTCGCTGGGCCGCTGGGTCGAGACGTGTTCGGCGACGCCCGCGCGGATGTTCGGGCTGTACCCGCGCAAGGGCGTGATCGCGGCGGGCTCGGACGCGGACATCGTGGTGTACGACCCCGCGGCGACCCAGACCCTGTCCGCGGCTACGCATCACATGAATGTGGATTACTCGGCGTACGAGGGGTTTTCGCTCACTGGAAAAGTCCACACTGTACTGTCGCGCGGTCGCGTCGTGGTCTCGCCGGACGGATTCCACGGCAGCCCCGGGCACGGCAAGTTCCTGTCCCGTGAACTCAATCAGTACCTGAATTGAGGGCCGCCTGATGGATTTCGGGATCGTGTTGCAGACCGACCCGCCCGCGGCGGAGGTCGTGCGGATGATGAAGGCCGCCGAGGACGCCGGGTTCCGGTACGGCTGGACGTTCGACTCGTGCGTGCTGTGGCAGGAACCGTTCGTGATCTACTCGCGGATCCTCGAAGCGACGTCCGCGCTGGTCGTGGGCCCGATGGTGACCAGCCCGGGCACGCGCGACTGGTCGGTGATGGCGTCGACCTTCGCGACGCTCAACGACATGTTCGGCAACCGCACGGTGTGCGGCATCGGCCGCGGCGACTCCGCGCACCGGGTGGTCGGCCGTCCGCCGTCCACTTTGGCCACCGTGCGGGAATGCATGCGCGTGGTCAAGGATCTCGCCGAAGGCCGCGAGGTCACGATGAACGACACCGCGGTCCGCATCCCGTGGATTCGCGGCGGCCGGCTGGAAATGTGGATGGCCGGGTACGGCCCGAAGGCGCTGCGGACCGTCGGCGAACACGCGGACGGCTTCATCCTGCAATGCGCCGACCCGGCCATCGCCCGCTGGACGATCGGCGCGGTCCGGGACGCCGCGCGCGCCGCGGGCCGCGATCCAGGCGGGATCACGATCTGCGTCGCGGCCCCGGCGTACGTCGGAGAAGACCTGGCACACCAACGGGAACAGCTCCGCTGGTTCGGCGGCATGGTCGGCAACCACGTCGCGGACCTGGTGGCCCGGTACGGCTCGTCCGGCCCGGTGCCGCGCGAGCTGACCGACTACATCCGCGAGCGCGAGGGCTACGACTACTCCCACCACGGCCGCGCCGGAAACCCGTCGACCGCGTTCGTGCCGGACGAGATCGTCGACCGCTTCTGCCTGCTCGGCCCGGCCTCGGCGCACATCACGCGGCTGGAGGAACTGGCGGAGCTGGGAGTGGACCAGTTCGCGTTGTACCTGATGCACGACGAGCGGGAGGAGACGATGGCCGCGTACGGGGCGCAGGTGATTCCGAAACTGACCGCCTGATCAGTCCGTCATCGCCTGGTACACCAGCTGCCGCAGCTGCTGCCGGATCGGATGCGTCGACGACGGCAGCAGCTGCGTGTAGAACGCCACCGTCAGATCCTCGTCCGGATCCACCCAGAACGCCGTCGAAGCGGCCCCGCCCCACGCGTATTCGCCAGGCGTGGCAAGGGTTTTCGCCTTCACCGAGTCGATCAGGACCGAGAAGCCCAGCCCGAAACCGTACCCGTCGAAGGGCATTTCCGCGAACAGCGGGCGGCCGTACGCCTCCAGGTCCACATGCCCCGGCAGGTGGTTGGCCGTCATCAGGTCCACCGTGCGCGGGCTCAGAATCCGCACGCCGTCGAGTTCGCCGCGGCGCAGCAGCATCTGCGTGAAGCGGTGGTAGTCCGCCGCCGTCGAGACCAGGCCGCCGCCGCCCGAAAGGCACGCCGGGCGCGACGTGCCGACTGCGCCGAAGGCATCGTTGCGGACCAGCTTCTTCGTCCCGGGCGCGGGCAGATACAACGCGGCCAGCCGGTCCGTGTCCGAAGTCCAGAACCCGGTGTCGGTCATGCCCAGCGGGCCGAAGATCCGCTCGGCGAGCACCTCGTCGAGCGGCTTCCCCGCGAGCACCTCGACCAGCCGGCCGAGGACGTCGCTCGCGACCGAGTAGTTCCATTCGGCGCCCGGCTGGAACACGAGCGGGAACCGCGCCCACGCCTTGGTGCATTCCGCCAGGTCCAGTCCCGGCGGCGTGCCCCATTCGTACCCGCCGGCGCGGTAGACCGCGTCGACCGGGTGCGTGTGGTGGAAGCCGTAGGTGAGGCCCGCGGTGTGCGAAAGCAGGTGCCACAGCCGGATCGGTTCGGTCGCCGGCTCCGTGACCGGAGCCAGCGCCGAACCTTTCGCGTACACCCGCGGCTCGGCGAATTCCGGCAGCCACCGGGAAATCGGGTCGGTGAGGTCGATCAGGCCCTCCTCGACGAACGTCATCGCCGCCACCGAGGTGACCGGCTTCGTCATCGAGAAGATCCGCCAGATCGTGTCGGTCTCGACCGGGGCGCCCGCTTCGACGTCCCGCGAGCCGTGCGAGGCGACGTGCACGATCCGGCCGTGCCTGCTCACCACCGCGAGGAAGCCCGGCAGCAAGCCGTCGTCGACGTACCGGGCGAAATGCCGGTCGATCCGCCGCAGCCGTGTCCCGTCGAAACCCGCGTCGGCCGGATCGGCCTCCACCTTCACCTCGGTCGCCATGGCGGCGACCTTACGCCGGACTGGCCGCTTTCCGCTCCGCTGCCTTTTCCTCGCGCCAGGCTTCGTCGTTCTTGCCCTCGCGCCAGTACCCGGACAGCGACACCGCGTCCCGAGCGACGCCGCGTTCGTCGAAGAGGTACCGCCGCAGCTCCCGCACGAAACCGGCCTCGCCGTGGACGAACGCGTGCACGTCCTCGTCCGGCCACGGCAGCCCCTTCACCGCCGCGACCAGATCGTCGGACGCCGAGCGGTGCAGCCACGTGACCTGCGCGTCGGCCTTCGTCGCGAGTGGCTGGTGCTCCGCTTTGTCCGCCACGAGCAGGAACACGTGCGCCAGCGCCCCCGGCGGCAGCGCCTCCAGCGCGGCGGCGATGGCGGGCAACGCCGATTCGTCGCCCACCAGCAGGTGCCAGCCGGCGTCGGCGCGCGGCGCGTACGCCCCGCCCGGACCGGCCAGCAGCAGTTCGTCGCCGGGTTGCGCGCGCTGCGCCCACGGCCCGGCGAGCCCCTCGTCGCCGTGCACGACGAAGTCGAGCACCAGTTCGCCCGCGGCCTCGTCGTACGAGCGGACGGTGTACGTGCGCAGCCGCGGAGCGTGCTCGCGCGGCAATTCCTCGCGGATCCGGTTCAGGTCGAACGGCTCCGGATACTCCACCCCGTCCACCTTGAAGATCACCTTCACGTACGCGTCGGTGAACTCGTTCGGGCGGAAATCCTTCAGCCCCTCGCCGCCGGCCACGATCCGGATCATGTGCGGCGTCAGGTGCTCCTTGCGCAGCACCTCCAGCCGCACCGCGGTCCTCCCCTTGCGCGCCGGACCTTCGGCCATCGAACACCCCTGTTTCAGTAAGGTTTACCTAAGTCGTGGCTCCCACGGTACGCGCCTTCACCCGTTCCGCCCAGTCCCGGACGCTGCGAGCGCCGCTCGGCCCCGCAATCCTTTGACGCCAAGTCCGTGAGGGGAACCTGCGGGACTCCGATTCCGTGATGGTCCCCCTCCGTCCGCGAGGCGCCGCCACCGCCCTCATGCTTCCCACGGCTTCGAGACCCGCGTGTTCTGGAACGCGGTGATCCGCCATCCCTCGTCGCCCCGCACCAGAACGTAGGTCAGCGAGCTCTCCCGCCCCTCGGCCGCCGGGTCGTCTCCGCCGGTCAGCGACGAACCGCCGCCGGTCACGATGACCGCGACGTCGTCCCGCAGGAACCGCACCCGCGGTTCGCCGAAGCCGGTGAGCTTCGAGCCCTTCAGCGGCCCCTCGAACAGTTCCCGGTGCGAGTCCACGATCGCCTGGCGGCCGGTGGACCGGAGCCCGAAGAACGTCACGTAATCGGCGTCTTCGGTGAACAGGTTCCCGTAGGCGGTGGCATCGCCGTTGTTCCAGGCGTCGGCGAGCCGGGTGAGGACGGACAGGACTTCTTCGCGCTGCGACATGCTGATACTCCTTAACGAACGTCGTTCGCGTACGAGGTCCAGTTGTACTCACGAACACCGTTCGCGTCAAGGCCGGGGGTCGTCTAGGCTTCGGGGATGACCGCACCGCCCCCGCCATGGCGCCGGACGCCGAGCCCGCGCCGGCGCGCCGCGAAGCAGATGCTGTCGCAGGAACTGATCGTGAAAACCGCGCTCGAAATCCTCGCCGCGGAGGGCATTGACGCCGTCTCGATGCGCCGGGTCGCGCAGCAGCTGGAGACCGGGCCCGCGTCCCTTTACGCGTACGTGGCCAACAAAGAGGAACTGGACGAGCTGATGCTCGACGCGGCGCTGAGCGAGGTGCCGTGCCCGGAACCGGATCCGCAGCGATGGACCGAACAGGTCAAAGAGCAAGTGCGGCAGCAGATCCGGGCGATGATGGCGTATCCGGGCATCGCGAAAGTCGCGTGGCAGACACCGATCCCGGTGACGCCGAATTCGCTGCGGCAGGGTGAAATCATGCTTCAGCTGCTCCGCGCGGGCGGGCTCGACCTCAAGCAGGCGGTCTTCGCGGGCGACGCGTTGAGCACGTACGCCAAGGCATTCGCCTACGAGGCGAGCGGCTGGACGTTCGGCGATTACGACCCGGAAAAGATGAGCGAACGCGGCCGGCAGATGGCGGAGTACATGCAGTCGCTGCCCGCGAGCGCGTTCCCGAACCTGTTGCGGGCCGGGGAATTCTTCACCGCGGAGACCAGCCAGCCCCGCCTCGAATTCGCCCTGGAGGCGTTCGTGGCGGGGCTGGCGGCGATGGTCAAACGGTAAGCACGATCTTTCCGCGCGTGTGCCCCTGTTCCAGCTCGCGGTAGGCGGCTTGGACCTCGGCCAGCGGGTACGTCGCGGCGATCGGGACGTCGAGCAATCCCTTGTCCGCCAACGCGACGAGGTCGCGCAGAACCTCGGCGCTGGCCCCGGCGATGTTGCCCTCGGTCTTCACCCGGTACTTCTCGGCGGCGGCGAAGTCGACCACCGTGTCGATCCGGCCGGGGTAGACGCCGAGCCGCAAGGCGAGTTCGACGTAACCGTCGCCGTAGGTGTCGATGAACGCGTGCACCTGGTCGCCGGTCAGCTCCCGGAGCCGCTCCTCGAGCCCTTCGCCGTATGCGATCGGGACGATGTCGTGCTCGCGCAACCACTCATGGTTCGCTTCGCCGGCAATGCCGATCACGGTCGCGCCGGTGAGCTTCGCCAATTGCACAGCCAGCGAGCCGACTCCGCCAGCAGCCCCGGACACGACGATCGTCTCGCCCTCGCGCGGGCACACCGCGCCGACCGCGGCGTATGCGGTCGTTCCGGCCACGAACAAGCCGCCCGCGACCTCCCACGACAGCCCGCTCGGCTTCGGCACGAGGTGTTCCGCCGGGACGAGCACGTACTCGGCGTGACTGGAGCGGGTGTGCACGAAGCCGACGACCTCGTCCCCCGCCTGGATTTCCTCGACGTCCGCGCCGAGTTCGACCACCACTCCGGCCAGGTCGCTGCCCTGTCCGGACGGGAAGGTCGACGGCCAGCGTTCCGCCAGCGCGCCGACGCGGATCTTCGTTTCCCCCGGATTGATCCCCGCGGCCCGGACCTGGACGAGCACCTGCCCGGATTCCGGCTCCGGCCGGGGCACTTCGGCCAGCTGCAGCACTTCGATCCCGCCGTGTTCGCCGTATCTGACCGCTTGCGGCATACGCGTCTCCCTCGCTCGTATGCTTAGCCCAACAAACGATCGAACGGATTTATGCCCGGCGGGCGAAAATTCAGCCGGCCAGCCTCCGGACCACCGCATCCGCGAGCAGACGGCCCCGATCCGTCAGCACCGCGCGGCCTCGACTGTCCAAATCGGACACTTCGAGCAGGCCCTCCGCGGCGGCCGCCCGCGCCTGCGTGACCCCGGCTTCGTCGAGCGCGGCCAACGCCAGTCCGTCGGAGATCCGAAGCTCCAGCATGATCCGCTCCAGGTGCCGGTCTTCCGGGGTGAGCACCTCACGGTCGGCTTCCGGGCTCCGGCCCTCCGCGAGCAGGCTGGAGTACTTCGCCGGATGCTTGACGTTCCACCACCGCACGCCCCCGACATGGCTGTGCGCGCCCGGTCCGGCGCCCCACCAGTCGCCGCCCTGCCAGTAGCCGAGGTTGTGGCGGCATCGCGCGGCCTCGCCGCTCGCCCAGTTCGAGACCTCGTACCAGGTCAGGCCCGCACCGGCGAGGACCGAGTCGATCATCTCGTAGTAGCTGGCCAGCGTGTCGTCGTCCGGCGCGGGCAGTTCGCCGCGCCGGACCCGGCGGGCCAGCGCGGTGCCGTCCTCCACGATGAGCGCGTACGCCGACACATGGTCGACTCCGGCCGACAACACCGCGTCGAGCGATGCGCGCAGGTCTTCGACCCGCTCCCCCGGCGTGCCGTAAATAAGGTCGAGGTTGACGTGCTCGAACCCGGCGGCCCGGGCCTCGCGCGCGGCGTCGACCGGACGGCCGGGGGTGTGCACGCGGTCCAGCACCTTCAGCACGTGCCGGGCCGCGGACTGCATGCCCAGCGACACCCGGGTGTAACCCGCGTCACGGATGCCCGCGAAGAACTCGGGCGAAGTGGACTCCGGGTTCGATTCGGTCGTCACCTCCGCGCCCGGCGCGAGCCCGAACACCGACCGGACCCCGTCGAGCACCTCGGCCAGCCCGTCCGCGCCGAGCAGGGACGGGGTCCCGCCGCCGACGAACACCGTCTCGGCCCGCGGTGCGGCGCCGAGGATCTCCGCGCCGAGCTCCAGCTCGCGACGCAGCGCGTCCAGCCACGACCGAGGCGAGGCGGCGGAGCCGAGTTCGCCCGCGGTGTAGGTGTTGAAGTCGCAGTAGCCGCAGCGGGTCGCGCAGAACGGCACGTGGACGTACACGCCGAACGGACGGGTGCCGAGGCCCGCGAGCGCGGTCTCGGGCAGTCCGGCGGGAGGACGGTGGGTGTCGGGAACAGGCACGACGTCCATTCTCCCCCGCCTCGCGCGGACCGCCGCGTGCCCCTGCGCCACCCGGCGGAAAGTTCGGCCGCCGAACGATGCGCCACCCGCAGCGCATCCGGTTGACAAGCGCGCGAAACCGTCCCACGATGCGTCCGAAAGCCGGGAAAGACCTGGCAGATCGTCCGGCCAATGCACATCCGAGGCGGTTTCGCACCCCTGGCGTGAGCCTTCTCCCACCATCCGGACGCCCTTGGACGACGTTCGGCCCGCGTGGCAATCTGAGCCGGTGAGTCCTGCCGGTGTCCTTCTCGTGGCGCGCCGCCACGTCGACCTTCTCCGGGTCGCGAGCGCGCTCTGCCGGCCTGTTCGCTGACTCCCGCGCAAAGCCTGCCCAGCCCGCCACCTGGACCACCGGCCCGCTCCAGCCCCCGCACCGACGCCGCGGTGGAGCCGCCTCGACAACCCTGCCCGGAGGATCTCCATGTCCGCACCCCCGCGTGAAACGCCCGCGAAGGGCCGCACGCCCCGGCCACGCCAGAAGCGGGGCGAGGGTCAGTGGGCGCTCGGTTACCGGGAGCCGCTGAACCCGAACGAGCGCTCGAAGAAGGACGACAGCCCGCTGAACGTCCGCTCGCGGATCGAAAACATCTACGCGCACCGGGGTTTCGACTCGATCGACCCGGGCGACCTGCGCGGCCGGTTCCGCTGGTTCGGCCTCTACACCCAGCGCAAGCCGGGCATCGACGGCGGCCGCACCGCGCTGCTGGAGCCCGAGGAACTGGACGACCGCTACTTCATGATGCGCGTCCGCATCGACGGCGGTGCGCTCACCACCGAGCAGCTGCGGGTGGTCGGAGAGATCTCGCGGGAGCACGCGCGCGACACCGCCGACATCAGCGACCGGCAGAACGTCCAGTACCACTGGATCGAGATCGAGGACGTGCCCTCCATCTGGTCCCGGCTGGAGAACGTGGGCCTGACCACGACCGAAGCCTGCGGCGACTGCCCGCGCGTCGTGCTCGGCTCCCCGGTCGCCGGCATCGCCGCGAACGAGGTGCTCGACGCCACTCCGGCGATCGACGAGATCCTCGAGCGCTACATCGGCGACCCGCGGTTCGCGAACCTGCCGCGCAAGTTCAAGACCGCGATCTCCGGGCTGCCGGACATCGTGCACGAGATCAACGACGTCGCCTTCGTCGGCGTCGACCACCCGGAGCACGGCCCCGGCTTCGACCTCTGGGTCGGCGGCGGGCTCTCCACGAACCCGATGCTCGCGCAGCGGCTCGGCGCGTGGGTCCCGCTGGACGAGGTGCCGCAGGTCTGGGAAGGCGTCGTCTCGATCTTCCGCGACTACGGCTACCGGCGGCTGCGCTCGCGGGCGCGGCTGAAGTTCCTGGTCAAGGACTGGGGCACCGAAAAATTCCGGCAAGTTCTCGAGTCGGAGTACCTGAAGCGGAAGCTGATCGACGGCCCGCCGCCGGAAAACCCCGCGACCCCGATCGACCACGTCGGCGTGCATCCGCAGAAGGACGGCAACTACTACGTCGGGGCCGCGCCGGTCGCCGGGCGGGTGTCCGGCAGCACGCTGGTCGCCGTCGCCGACGCGGCCGAGCGGGCCGGATCGCGGCGGGTGCGGCTGACCCCGCACCAGAAGCTGGTCGTGCTCGACGTCCCCGAGGCCGAAGTTCCCGCGCTGCAAGCGGAACTGGCCGAGCTGGGCCTGCAGACCAAGCCGTCGCCGTGGCGGCGCAGCGTGATGGCGTGCACCGGGCTGGAGTTCTGCAAGCTCGCGATCGTCGAGACGAAGGTCCGCGCGCAGCAGCTGGTGGCGGACCTGGAGAAATCGCTCGCCGACATCAACGCGCAGCTGGAAACGCCGGTGTCGGTGCATCTCAACGGCTGCCCGAACTCCTGCGCCCGGGTGCAGACCGCGGACATCGGGCTCAAGGGGCAGATCGTCACCGACGCCGACGGCAACCAGGTCGAAGGCTTCCAGGTGCACCTCGGCGGCGGCCTCGGGCTCGACGCCGGGTTCGGCCGGAAGCTGCGCGGCCACAAGGTCACCGCGGGCGAACTGGTCGAGTACGTGGAACGCGTGGTGCGCGCGTACGTCGCGGGCCGCGAACCGGGCGAACGCTTCCCGCAGTGGGCGTTGCGGGCGGACGAAGGGGTGCTGCAGTGACCGCGGTGGCGGACTACCGGGCGCTGGCCGAGCGTGCCGAGAAGGAACTGGCCGACGCGACCGCCGAAGAAGCGTTGCGCTGGACGGTCGAGACCTTCGGCGACGACTTCATCGTGGCGTCGAACATGCAGGACGCCGTGCTGATCGACCTCGCCACGAAGGTCAAGCCCGCGGTGGACGTGCTGTTCCTGGAAACCGGCTATCACTTCGCCGAAACCCTGGGAGTGCGCGACGCGGTCCAGACGGTGTACCCGGACGTGCGGATCGTCAACGCGCAGGCCGAGCAGAGCGTCGCCGAACAGGACGCGGAGTACGGGCCGAAGCTGCACGAACGCGACCCCGGCCAGTGCTGTTTCCTGCGCAAGGTCGTGCCGCTGCGGCAGACGCTCGGCAAGTACTCGGCGTGGGTCACCGGCGTGCGCCGGGTGGACGCGCCGACCCGCGCGAACACGCCGATCGTCACCTGGGACGAGCGCAACGGCCTGGTGAAGATCAACCCGATCGCGGCGTGGACCGACGACGAGTTCAACGGCTACCTGCACGAGAACGGGATCCTGGAGAACCCGCTGGTGTCGATCGGCTACCTGTCGATCGGCTGCGCGCCCTGCACGGCGAAGGTCGAACCGGGGCAGGATCCGCGCAGCGGCCGGTGGGCGGGACAGTCGAAAACCGAGTGCGGACTGCATGGCTGACACAGGAGGACTGATGACGACGGCGGAACCGGCGGCCGACGCGGCTGTCGACAACCTGGCCGCCTTGGAGTCCGAGGCCATCCACATCTTCCGCGAGGTCGCGGGCGAGTTCGACCGGCCGGTGATCCTGTTCTCCGGCGGCAAGGACTCGACGCTGATGCTGCACCTGGCGATCAAGGCCTTCTGGCCCGCGCCGGTGCCGTTCCCGCTGCTGCACGTGGACACCGGGCACAACTTCGACGAGGTCCTGGAGTTCCGCGACCGCGTCGTCGAAAAGCACGGGCTGCGCCTGGTGGTCGCGAAGGTCCAGGACTGGATCGACGACGGACGGCTCGAGGAGCGCGCCGACGGCCTGCGCAACCCGCTGCAGACCACGCCGTTGCTCGAGACGATCGCGGAGAACAAGTTCGACGCGGTCTTTGGCGGCGGTCGCCGCGACGAGGAACGGGCACGGGCGAAGGAGCGGATCTTCAGCCTGCGCAACGCTTTCGGCCAGTGGGAGCCGCGCAGGCAGCGGCCGGAGCTGTGGAACCTCTACAACGGGCGGCACCGTCCGGGCGAGCAGGTCCGCGTGTTCCCGCTGTCCAACTGGACCGAAGCCGACGTGTGGAACTACATCGCGCGGGAAAAGGTCGAGCTGCCTTCGATTTACTACGCCCACCAGCGCGCGGTCTACCAGCGCGACGGCATGTGGCTCAGCGAGGGCCCGTGGGGCGGGCCGCGTCCCGGCGAGGACGTGCGCGAGCTGAGCGTGCGCTACCGGACCGTCGGCGACGGTTCCTGCACCGGCGCGATCGAATCCACGGCGTCCACCGTGGAGGAGGTCATCGCCGAGGTACAGGCTTCGCGGCTCACCGAACGCGGCGCCACCCGCGCCGACGACCGGATGTCCGAGGCGGCCATGGAAGACCGCAAACGGGAGGGCTACTTCTGATGTCGAGCCTGCTGAGGCTGGCCACCGCGGGCAGCGTGGACGACGGGAAGTCCACGCTGGTCGGGCGGCTGCTGTACGACACCAAGTCCGTCCTGGCCGACCAGCTCGACGCGGTCACCCGCGCGTCTGTCGACAAAGGACTGTCCACTCCGGACCTGTCGCTGCTCGTCGACGGCCTGCGCTCGGAGCGCGAGCAGGGCATCACGATCGACGTCGCGTACCGCTATTTCGCCACGCCGAAGCGGTCGTTCGTGCTCGCTGACACCCCGGGGCACGTGCAGTACACGCGCAACACGGTCACCGGCGCGTCCACCGCGCAGCTCGCGGTACTGCTGGTCGACGCGCGCAACGGCGTGGTCGAGCAGACCCGGCGGCATGCGGCCGTGCTGGCGCTGCTCGGCGTGCCGCAGCTGGTGCTGGCGGTGAACAAGATCGACCTCGTCGGCTACGACGAGAACACCTTCGGCGTCATCGCCAAGGAGTTCACCGCGCACGCGGAATCGCTGGGCTATGACTCGGCGTCCGTCGTCACCATCCCGGTTTCCGCGCTGGTCGGCGACAACGTCGCCACCCGGTCGGAGAAGACTCCGTGGTACGACGGCCCGTCGCTGCTGGAGCACCTCGAAAACGTGCCGGTGGCACCGGATCCGCACGATTCCGCGCTGCGGTTCCCCGTGCAGTACGTGATCCGCCCGCGCACCGCCGAGTACCCGGACTATCGCGGCTACGCCGGCCAGATCGCCGCCGGAACGGTGCGTCCCGGAGACGAGATCGTCGTGCAGCCGCAAGGGATCCGCAGCCAGGTCGAGCGGATCGACACCGCGGACGGTCCGCTGGAAGAGGCAGGCGCCGGAACCTCGGTGACCCTGTTGCTCGCCGACGACATCGACATCAGCCGAGGCGACCTGATCGCGGCCGCCGACGCGCCGCCGGAAGTCACCGACGAGATCACCGGCACGCTGTGCTGGCTGTCGTCGAAGCCGCTCAAGACCGGCGCGCGAGTGCTGATCAAGCACGGCACCCGGACCGTGCAGGGGCTCGCCGCCGAGTTGCACGCCCGGTTCGACGAGCAGACTCTGTCCAGTGTGGACTCGCCGGGAAGCCTGGAGCTCAACGACATCGGCAGTGTCAGCCTGCAGCTGGCCGAGCCGCTGCCGGTGGACGACTACGGCGTGAGCCCGCGCACCGGCGCGTTCCTGGTCATCGACCCGAAGGACGGCGACACCCTCGCCGCCGGACTCGTCGGCGAGCGGTTCTCGTGACGCCACCCCTGGTCGCCGTCGCGCACGGCAGTCGTGACCCCCGCTCCGCCGCGACGGTGCGGGCGCTGGTCGACGTCGTCCGTGCGCAGGCACCGGGGCTGGACGTGCACGAGTCGTTCCTCGATCTGTCGGAGCCGCGCGTCACCGACGTGCTGCGCGGGCTTTACGCACAAGGGCACCGATCCGCGGTCGTCGTCCCATTGTTGCTGGGCAGCGCTTTTCACGCCCGGGTCGACCTGCCCGCGCTGGTCGACGAGGTGGCCGCGGAGTGCCCCGGGTTCCGGATCAAGGTCTCGGACGTGCTCGGCGCCGACCCGGCCCTCGAAGCCGTCGCCCTGGACCGGATCGCCGGAGCCCGCCGCAGCAGCGGAACCGGAGTGCTGCTGAGCGCTGTCGGTTCCTCGAACCCCGAGGCCAACGCTGTCGTCGCCGGGGTGGCCGCACGCTGGGAAAAGCAGCTCGGCCTGCCGGTGAGCGAGGCGTTCGCGAGCGCCGCCCAGCCGGACATCCCGGCCGCCGCGGCCCGGCTGCGCGACCGCGGCGTGCGGCATCTCGTGGTGGCGTCGTGGTTCCTGGCTCCCGGCCTGCTGCCAGACCGGATCGCGTCGCTGGCCCGCGAGGCCGATCCGGACGCGTTCATCGCCGAACCGCTCGCGGACGACCCGCGCGTGGCAGACGTGGTGATCGGCCGGTACGCCGCCGCGATTTCCGGGCTGCTGCGGACCGCCGCCTGACCGTCACACCGGGCAGCCCGCGCCGGTCGCCCGCAGCGAGGCCTCCCACAACCGCTTTTGCAGGTCGGCGTCGTGCGAACGCGCGCTGGACTGGACCAGCTCGGGGTAGCCGCGGATCTCGAAAAGCCCGCCGGGGCCGTAGTACTCGCCGTTGCTCGCGGCGGGATCGGCCGCCGCCCGCAGCGTCGGCAACGCACCCATCGCAGGCGTCCGCCCGAATAGTCGCGCGATCGCCAGGTTCGCACCCCGGAAAGCTGCCGACGAGTGCCGGAAGATCTCCGTGGCCGCCCCGCCGGGATGCGCGGCCAGCGAGACGGTTTCGGTGCCACGCAAGCGTTTCGCGAGTTCATAGGCGAACAGCAGATTGGCGAGTTTCGACGCCGGATACCCGCTGGCCGCCTTCAGGTCGTCCGGGTCGATCCGGCCGAACCGGTGCGCGATGCTGCTGACCGTCACCACGCGGGACCCCGGCACGTCCAGCAGCCGGTCGAGCAGCAGCGCCGTCCACGCGAAGTGGCCGAGGTGGTTGACCCCGAACTGCATCTCGAACCCGTCCGCGGTCCGGCCGGGCGCATTGGTCACGCCGGCGTTGTTGATCAGCAGGTCGATCCGGTCGTGCCGGCCGCGCACCTCGTCGGCTGCCTCGCGGACGGAGTCCAGCGACGCCAGGTCCAGCCGGACGACCTGGGTTTCCCGGCCGATCCGGCGAGCCGCGTCCTTTGCCTTCTCCGGATCCCGGCAAGCCAGCACGACGCGAGCGCCGCGGTGAGCCAGCGCGCGGGCTGTTTCGAAGCCGATGCCGGTGTTCGCTCCGGTGACCACCGCGACGCGGCCCTTCTCTAACCTGAACCACTTGTTCATGTTGTATAGTGAACCATCAGTTCATCTTCATCGGCAAGGAGCGGCAGTGCGGGCAGACGCGGCGCGGAACCGGGCGGCGATCCTCGCGTCCGCACGAACTCTGCTGATCGCTCGCGGACCCGACGCCGGAATGGACGAGATCGCCGCCGACGCCGGGGTCGCCGTCGGCACGCTCTATCGGCATTTCCCGACCAAACAGGATCTGGTGCGCGAGATCGCGGAAGACCTCGGCGCCGCGATCGCCGAGGTGCTCGACAAGGCCGCCGCCCGCGTCGCCGCCGATCAGACTGCCGCGGCGGACGAACTTCTCGATCTCATCCGCCGGGTCGTCGTCGATCTCGGCGAAGAACGCCTTCTCCGCGCCGCACTCTCGAATCTCTCTCCCGAACCGCTCCAGACGATGCGCGAGCACGCCGCCAAAACGATCGAATCCCTGATCGCCGCCGCCCACCGCGACCACGCGCTGCGGCCGGGAATCTCCGCGGACGACGTCGGCCTGCTCCTCGCCGCCTCGCCGGGCGCGGACGTTCCGGAGCCCGCCCGGGAGCGATGGACCGAACTGGCCTGGCTCGCCCTGTCGGACCACAGCCGGTAGACCCGAACGGCCGATCAGGCCACTCCTACCGCCACAAGGTGAGCTCTATTCACATTTTCCGTCACGGTGCGCTGCTGTGAACGGTCAATCCTTGACGCGCTACTTAACTTGCCGGTAACTCTCTAATCGCTGCGCAGCTTTCTCTCTCCCCCGTGAAACCCGCAGGTAGGAGCACACAGATGAAAGCACCTCACTTTTACCGGCTGGCCGCGCTGACGGCGGTCGCCGCCCTTCCGCTCGCCCTCGCGGCCCCGGCGTCCGCCGCGACCGCGATCAACTTCGACTGCCAGGCCGACGCACCGGTGGTCGGCCCGCAGCAGGTGTCGCTGACCCAGAACGCCGACGTCACCGCGCCCGCGACGGTCGCGCCCGGCGGGGCGTTCGACGTCGTCATCGACCCCGCGCCCAACACCGTCCCGAGCGACGTGGGCGGCAACAAGGTCAAGAACATCAACACCTTCGCGCTGAAGTTCCCAGTCCCGGCGAACTCGACCTACGTCAGCGCCGATCTCGCCGGCGGCTCCGGCCTCGGCGACACCCCGCCGACGATCAGCGTCGCCGACGGCGTCGCGACCCTGAGCTTCCCCGGCCCGATCGCCGGCGGTTCGACCTTCGAACTGCCGACCGTCACCGCGCACCTCAAGGCAGGCGACTCCGGCAAGATCGAGACGAAACTGTCCGGCACCAGCTACAGCGACCCCGGCCTGACCTTCAAGGCCGTGGCCAGCAGCATCATCGGCGACGTCACCGCGCCGACGGCGTGCTTCCCCAACCCGAGCCCGGTTTTCACCACCACGACCATCGGCTGACCCGGACCGCGGCCACCCGCTGCGCCCGGGTGGCCGCGCCCGGCTCACGGGAGCAACAGTCCCCAGTAGACCGCCCACGGCACGAACACCAGTCCCGCCACGAGCGGTGCGACCGCCCCGCGCCGCCGGCCCGGGTTTCTCAGCCCGGTTGCGGTCACCGCCAACGCGACCACGGTCGCGACCGCCAGCGCTTGCACTGCCAGCCACGGCAACGGCCGCCCGAGGAACACCGGTCCGAGATCCTTCATCCCGGACAACTGGGCCCAGCCGAGCATTCCGACGAAACCGGCGACCGTCGCCGTCCCGAGTCCGGCCAACCACCGCGACGACCTGGTCCCCCGGCGACGCATCAGCGCGACCACGCCGCCGACCGCGAAGCCTCCGAGCAGCAGCGCGAGCGCGATCCCTTGCGCCCAAACAGATTCCCACCAGGACAACGGCCTGAGCGCTTCCGTTGGCCGCTGTGTGAAAGCCGCGGTCTCGACATGGCCGCCCCGCCGATCCGCCAGCCACTCCGCGACCGCCGCCGGATAGCCAGGCACGACCCGAGGCAGCCGGTCGAACCCGGCGTCGCTGGTCGCGTACAGATCCGGCCCGCCACCGGCGACGAACCGGATCGTATGGTTCGGGTGTCCTGCCAGCGCGTCCGCGAAAATCCGCGAACTCTCGACCGGCACGTGGTTGATGTCGAGGTCGCCCCACAACGCCAGGATCGGCTGCTTCAGTCCTCGCAGCACCGGCACCGGGTCGTAACCGGCCTCGGGGAACAATCCGGATCCGACCGCGAACCGCGTCCCCTGCACGGGCAAAGTCCTCAGCAACGAACCGGAAATCCCTTGGTGGCGAAGGACATTTCCCCAGTACCACGAGGTTTGCCGCGCTCCGCCCCACCCGGACCCGCCGACCGTGATCACATACGAGATGTCCGGTGCCCGCGTCGCGGCGAGCGGCGCGACCCACGCGCCCTCGCTGACTCCCCAGACGCCGACCTCCGCGGCTCCCGACCGCGCCCGCAACGCGCGGACCGCCGAGACCAGATCGTCCGCCAGCACGCCGTAATCGCGCTGGGTCTTGGAATAGCCGCTGGCACGCCGGTCGTAGACGAGTGTCGTCACGCCGAGCCGCGTGAACATCTCGGCCTGCACGCGGAGGTTGTCCCGCGTCCGCCAGTCCGACCCGCCTTGCAGGACGATCGCGGACTTCGCCGGCCCGTCCGGCCGGAATACCGTGCCGTGCAACGTGATTCCGCCCGCGCCGGCGAAACTGACCTCCGCGGACGGCTGTGCTTGTACCGGCTGGGCGGTCGGCAGGACCGAGCCCAGCACGAGGATCGCGGCGGCGAGCCGCGATTTGCCCCAGGGCAGCATGAAGTGTTCTCCTTGCTTCGGGAGATCGTGCGACGTTTTCCCTCGTTCCTGGGTGCCGAGTGGCCGCTCGGCACCCAGGGCCTTCCTCCGGTTCAGTCCCGGGCGGCCTCCTCTCCGCCCGGCGCCGGGAACGCGAGCATCCGCGTCTCGACCCGGCGCGCCCCCTCCGGCGTCTCGCCGTCCGGCCGCTGATACCGCCGCAGCAAGGCGAGATACGCCTCGAAGAAATCCCCCAGCTCGTCCAGCGTCACGGTGATCGCGCCGCGCGAGTACGGAATCGCGTCCGCCCACTCCCCCAGCTGCGGCCGCTCGCGCTCGAACCGTTCGTACAGGTCGGTGTCGCCCGCGAGCCACAGCCGGTGCAGTTCGCCGATCGCCGCTTTCGCCGGATCGTCTTCGGCAGGCGGCAACCGCAGGTCGTGCGGCACGGCGCGCCACCAGCGCTCCCGCCCGCGCGCGCGTTCGGGAAGCTCCTCGACGAACCCGTTCTCCGCCAGCACCCGCAGGTTGTAGCTGGTCCCGCCGCTGGTCACGCCCAGCCGCTCGGCGAGCGTCGTCGAGGTCGCCGGTCCGGACGCGGCCAGCAGCTCGAGAATCCGCTGCCGCAACGGGTTCGCGAGCGCCTTGAGGGCCTTCAGGTCAGCGGGACGGTGTTCTGCCATGCCCCTAAGGTAGCGGTGCACGAGTTTTGATGCACGAGTTTTCGTGCATCAACTTCACCCCCGCTCCCCGCGAGGCGGTGTGCGAAAGTGTCAGGCATGGCTGACGAACTGGTGCACTACGAGGTGGCGGCCGGCATCGCCACGATCACCCTGGACTCCCCGCACAACCGCAACGCGCTGTCGGCGCAGCTGCGGCGGGAACTGAGCGAGTCGCTGAACAAGGCCCGCGAGGACGACGCGGTGCGCGTGGTGCAGCTGACCCATACCGGCCCGGTCTTCTGCGCGGGCATGGACCTGAAGGAAGCCCGCGGCGCCGGTTCGTCCGACCAGGGCGTGAACGAGTTCCCGCGGATCCTGGACCAGCTGTGGACGAGCCCGAAACCGGTCGTCGCGCGCCTGGCGGGCCCGGCTCGCGCGGGCGGCATCGGCATGGTCGCCGCGTGCGACATCGCGGTGGCGGTCCCGGAAGCGACCTTCGCCTTCTCCGAGGTCCGGATCGGCGTCATCCCGGCGGTCATCAGCCTCACGGTGCTCCCGCGGCTGACCGCCCGGGCCGCGCACGAACTCTTCCTGACCGGCGACGTCTTCGACGCGAAGCGCGCGGTGGAGATCGGCCTGCTGAACGCCTGCGTTCCGGCGGAAGACCTGGACAAGACGGTCGAGGGCTACCTCAAGTCGCTGACCCTCGGCGGCCCGAAGGCCTTGGCCGCCACGAAGGAACTGCTGGCCCGCCCACGTCCGGCGACCCCGGCCGAAGGCTTCGCCGACATGAACGCCCTGTCCGCGGGCTTCTTCGCGAGCGAAGAAGGACAGGAAGGCATCCAGGCTTTCGCGCAGAAGCGCAAGCCGAACTGGGTCCCGCAGGACTGACGCTGTCCGGGAGGGGAACCCGGAAGGACTCTGATTCCGCCAGGGTTCCCCTCACCGCCCGTTAAGCGTCCACCAGCACCAAGGTCAGCCGCCGGTCACCGGAGCCCATGGCCCGCTGCGCGTCCGACAACACGCTCCGCACCGCCAGGTACGCCTTGGGCTCGGCCGCCTTCAATCCGTCCGACCCGGCCCAGATCAGCACGTGCTCGCCGGTCGGCAGCCACGACAAATCCGTGAGCATATCGTACAACGCGTCCAGATTCCGCCCGAAATAAGACGGAAAAGAAAGCGCCTCGCCGATCGCGTCCAGCGCCGACAGCTTGTCCAGCGTGCGCGTTCCGTCGACCCGATGCGGGTAAGCCCCGCGCGCGAACGCCGCGTCCGCCGCGGCCTGCGCCGTCTCCCCGCTCACCGCGCGGGATCCACAACGACGAACGACGCGTAATGGTCCGCTGTGTAATACAACTCTTTCCCCGCCCCCGTGATCAGCCTGCGCGCCCCTCGGTCCGGGCTGCCCGGCGTTTTCACGGTGTATTCGTGGTAATAGCCGTTCTTCTCCGCGGGAAGCTTTTTCTCCCGGTTCTGGAAGACGACGTCGTCATTGCGCGGATACGGGTAGGGCCCGCCCTTTTCAATCAGGTTCCACGTGTCCTTCGCCTGCGAAGGCAGCGAGGACAACGGTTTGACCGGCAGCTTCGAGTCCGCTCCCGGCACCTTCCCGGAGGCGGCGGCGGGAGCGCCCGACGAGGACGACGGCGCCGGCGAATCCGAGGAGCCGGCGGTTTCCTTGACGAGCCACCCGCCGAGCACCAGCACGAGGAGACCGACGAGCGCAGCGGTGATCCGCCTACGGTTGACCATGGTGTGCCAGCTTAGGAGCGGCCGGGACCGTCGTCGTCACGGGCCGTGCCGAACCGGCGGCCGAAGCGCTCCACCAGCTTGTCGATGGCCCACGCGGCGAGCAGGCACAGCGGCACGAGCACCGCCATCACCAGCACGAACTGCACGGGGAACCAGGCTTGGGCGAGCCACAGCTCGACCCCGTCCCACCAGTTGGCCAGGCCTTCGAACACGAATGTGAGCCTACGCGCGCTCCCCTGCGCCGGGTCGCGCAGGGGAGGTAGGTTGCTGCCATGTTCGCCGTATACGCGCAGGAACCCAACGCCGAGTCCCCGCTCGATTCGCTGGTCGTCGGCGAGCGGCCGGAACCCGAGGCGCCCGAAGGCTGGGTCCGGGTGCACGTCAAAGCCGCCAGCCTGAACATGCACGACCTGTGGACCTTGCGCGGCGTCGGCATCAAGCCCGACCAGTTCCCGATGATCCTCGGCTGCGACGGCGCGGGAACGCTCGACGACGGCACCGAGGTCGTGCTGCACTCGGTGATCAACGCGCCCGGCTGGCAGGGCGACGACACGCTCGACCCGAAGCGCACCCTGCTCACCGAAAAGCACCAGGGCACGTTCGCCGACCAGGTCGTGGTCCCGGCCCGCAACGCGGTGCCGAAGCCGGCCGGACTGAGCTTCGCCGAGGGCGCGACGATGGGCACCGCGTGGCTCACCGCGTACCGGATGCTGTTCGTGAAGTCGGGTCTGCGGCCCGGCCAGACGATGCTGGTGCAGGGCGCGTCCGGCGGGGTGTCGACCGCGCTGATCGCGCTCGGCCGCGCGGCCGGGTTCCGCGTGTGGGTCACCGGGCGGAGCGAGGAGAAGCGCGCGCTGGCCGAGAGCGTCGGCGCGCACCAGACGTTCGAATCCGGCGCACGGCTGCCGGAGCGGGTGGACGGCGTGTTCGAGACGGTCGGGAAGGCGACCTGGGGGCACACGCTGAAGTCGCTGAAGCCGGGCGGCGTGGTCGTGGTGTCCGGCTCGACCAGCGGCCCCGACCCCTCAGCCGACCTGCAGCGGGTGTTCTTCCTGCAACTGCGGGTCCTCGGCTCGACCATGGGCACCCGCGACGAGCTGGCCGACCTGCTCGCCTACCTCGACCTGAAGGGCATCAAGCCGCAGATCGGCACCGAGCTCCCCCTCACGGAGGCCCCCGCGGGATTCGCCGCGATGGCCGCCGGGGAGACCGCGGGCAAGATCGTTTTCACCCGCTGAAACCAGTCGCACCGCGCTGGCCTGGGCTTTTCACGTTCAGTGAGCTCGGGCCAGCGCTTTTACCTGTTCTCCGGTGAATCGTCAACACCCCAGCTTTGCAATCAGATAGTGACCCCCAAAGTTCCACCAGAACTCGACCTTGGGCGGTTAACCTGGAGAACATGACCGCGACGCAGCGGCCAGTCCCGGTCGGCCGGGGCGGCCGGCACCCCAGCGAACCGGAGCCGATCCGGGAATCCTTCCGGCGGTTCGCCGGCATGCGCACGCGCGTGCTGGAGGTCGGCCCGCCCGTCGCCGAGGCTCCCGCACCCAAGCGCACGCGCCGCAAGGGCGCCGAGAAGCCGCGCGCTCCCCGGCTCGTGTTGCTCCACGGGTATTGCGACAGTGCCGACACGTGGCGTCCGGTACTCGGAGAACTAGCCGCCGAGGGCATCGCCGCGATCGCCGTCGACCTCCCCGGCTTCGGCGACGCGCAGCCGCTGCGCCCCGGCCCGATGCTGCCGCAGCTCGACGCCTTCACCGCCGCGGTGGTGCGAGAGCAGGCCGTGCTCGGCCCGGTCGTGCTCGCGGGCAACTCGCTCGGCGGCACGATGAGCCTCCGCGCGGCGCAGAACCACCGGCTGCCGACCAACGGCGTGGTGTCGATCGCCGCGCCGGGTTTCGTCGACTCGTGGCTGGTGCGCACGGTCGGGCGCAATCCGCTGCCGCTGCGGCTGTACTCCTCGCTTCCGTTGCCGGTGCCGGGTTTCCTGGTTCGCGCGGTCGCCGAACAGCTCGTGCCGCGGATCCTCTACGCCGACTCGCGCCAGGCGGACGCGGGCCAGGTCCGGCGGTTCACCACGCTCTTCCCCGACTACCGGGCCACCACGTCCCGGCTCGAAGAGGCCCGGCAGCTCGTCGCGGAGCTGGCCGACGCGTACCGGCTCGACCAGATCAAGATCCCGCTGCTCGCGGTCGCGTGCGGCAAGGACAAGCTGGTGACGGCCGCGTCCGGGCGGAAGCTGCACACCCTGGTGCCGCACAGCAGGCTCGTGGTGCGCGAGGACTGGGGCCACTGCCCGCAGCTGGACGACCCGGCCGAGGTCGCGGAGCTGCTCACGTTCTTCGCCGCGGGCGCGGTCCGCTCGGCCGCGCGCCCGGCGCCCACGGTCAGCGATGTCGAGGACAACTCCGCGACCGGGTGACGCAGGCTGCCGAGATCGTCACACTATGGAGTCGGTGACAGGCGCGGCGCCTCCGGGTACGGTGCCCTGCCAGGGCCCGGAACCCGGGTCCTGCGAACCACCAGTCTGAGGAGACATCGATGTCAGCTCCGCGCGGCCCTAACCTGGGCTCCGGGTCCGGGATCTTCCGGCGGAAGCCGATCGAAACCATCGAGCACACCGGGGAAAGCGGCCTGCAGCGCACGCTCGGCCTGCGGCAGCTGACCGCGATCGGCGTCGGCGGCATCATCGGCGCGGGCATCTTCTCGCTCGCCGGTGCGGTCGCGAACAAGACCGCGGGCCCGGCCGTGCTGATCTCGTTCCTGATCGCGGGCATCGCGAGCGCCGCGGCGGCGTTCTCCTACGCGGAATTCGCCGGTCTCATCCCGCGCGCGGGTTCGGCTTACACCTACGGCTACGCGGTGCTCGGCGAGATCGTCGGCTGGTTCATCGGCTGGGACCTGCTGCTGGAGTACACGGCGATCGTGTCCGTGGTCGCGATCGGGATCTCCGGCTACTTCAACGATTTGCTGGGCTTCCTGCACGTGTCCTTGCCGAACTGGATGGCCGGCGCACCCGGTACAGAACCAGCGGGCGTCGCGGCAGGCTCCTACAAGGTCAATCTGTTCGCGGTGCTGCTCTGCCTGCTGATCGCCTTCATTCTCAACCAGGGCATGAAGAACGCGGCGCGCTTCGAAACGCTGCTGGTGTACCTGAAGGTCGGCCTGGTGCTGCTGGTGATCGTGGTCGGCGCCTTCCACATCCAGAGCGGCAACTACAGCAACTTCTTCCCGTTCGGCCTGAGCGGCGCTTTCACCGGCGCGGCAACGGTGTTCTTCGCGGTCTTCGGCTACGACGCCATGTCCACCGCGGCGGAGGAGTCGCAGGACTCGCAGAAGCACATGCCGAAGGCGATCATCTACTCGCTGGCGATCTCGATGGTGCTGTACGTGCTGGCCTGCCTGGTCCTGACCGGCATGGTGAAGTACACCGACATCAACCCGGAAGCGGCCTTCTCGAGCGCGTTCGCGAAGGTCGGCCTCGGCTGGCTGGGCGCGATCATCGCGGTGGGCGCCATCATCGGCATCCTGACGGTCTTGTTCACATTCCTGATGGGCGCGACGCGCGTGGGCTACTCGATGAGCCGCGACGGCCTGCTGCCAAAGTGGTTCTCGAAGACCCATCCGGTGCGCAAGGTGCCTTCGCGCATCACCTGGATCCTGGGCGGCGCTTCGGCGTTGATCGCGGGCGTGCTCCCCATCGGCGAGGCCGCGGAACTGACGAACATCGGCATCCTGCTGGCCTTCGTGGTCGTCTGCATCGCGGTGATCGTGCTGCGCTACAAGCGCCCCGACCTGCCTCGCACGTTCAAAACTCCGGGCATGCCGGTGGTCCCGGTCATCGGCGTGGTGTTCTCGATCTGGCTGATCACGTTCCTGAAGCCGGAAACCTGGCTGCGCTTCGCGATCTGGTTCGCGATCGGCATGGTGATCTACTTCGCCTACGGCAAACGCCACTCCGCCATGGAGCGCGGCGCGGACGCTGGCGACGGGGAGTCCGGCGGAGTCAAGTCCACTTCGGACTGAGCTCTTCGGCCGGATCGAACGGGTTGTGACGCGGGGGACGCCGTTGGTGGCGTCCCCCGCGTTTTCTTTGCGCTGCTGGTGAACTCGCTTCACCGGCCAGGTTCGCTCCGAAAACTCCGGAGCACAGCGCGGCCGGCACTGAGGCGATGCCTTGGTCCCGTGCACAATCGGGCACCGTTTCCGGTCCACCCGCACACACCGCCTCCGCGCTCGCCGCACGCGACCAGATCACGCATGGCGACTCGAGCCGGACTGCCACCGGGCCAGTATTCGAAACGCCGCCCGCGGCCACGCTGAACCTCAGTGCAGCCAGCAGCCGGGCCGCACGACCAGAGCACGGCAACCGGCCAACCCGCGGCGTTCCCGGCCTCTCGTCACAGCGGGCATCGCACCGTCGCGACCCCAGCCCTCGCCGAAGCCAGACGCCTCAGCGCAACCGATCGAGCCGTTCCGCCGCCGCCTTTGCCTCGGTGCGCAGGCGGGCCACGATCGAGGCCGCTGAGCCGTCACCGGCGAGCGGGTACGTCTGGCCCGCCCACAGCGACATCGCCTCCGGGTCACCGGCTTTGGCGGCCGCCGCGCGGACCGGTTTGCTCAGGTGGTGCAGTTGCGGGTACGCGGCTGGCGCGTCGGCGGAGAGGTCGCTCAGGACGCGGTTCACCATGCCCCGCGCCGGACGTCCGCTGAACGCGCGCGTGAACGCTGTCGTCCGGCCGGCTTCGGCGAGCGCGCGGCGTTGGGTGTCGCCGGTGCCGGCTTCCGTCGCGAGCAGGAAAGCCGTGCCCAGCTGCGCCGCCGACGCACCGGCGGCCAGCACCGCCGCGACGTCGGCGCCGTGGACCAGTCCCCCGGCCGCGATCAACGGCAGGCTCGTGCGCGCGCCGAGCAACCGCAGCAGTGCGAGCAGGCCGTATTCCTCGCCGCCGGCCGGGCTGCCCGAGTCGTCGGTGAACAGGCCGCGGTGTCCGCCGGCTTCGAAGCCCTGCACAACCAGCGCGTCGGCTCCGCGCGCGGCGGCGAGGTCGGCTTCCTCCGGGTTCGTGACGGTGACCGCGACCTTGCCGCCCGCCTCGTGGATCCGCTGCACCTCGGCGGACGTCGGCGCGCCGAAGGTGAACGACACCACCGGAACCCGGTGCCGCACGACGAGGTCGAGTTTCGCCGGGTACTCGTCGTCGTCCCACACCGCGTCGCCGAGTTCGACGCCGTAGCGGACGGCTTCGGCCAGCAACCGTTCGCGGTGCGCGCCGAGATCGGCCACCGACCGGCCGCCGGGGACGAACAGGTTCACGCCGAACCGGCCGCTGGTGAGGTCGGCGGTGTGCGCGATCCGGGCGTCCAGCGTCTCCGGGCTGAGGTAGCCCGCGGCGAGGAAACCGAATCCGCCCGCGGCCGTGACGGCGCCGACCAGCTGCGGAGTCGTCGGCCCGCCCGCCATCGGAGCCACGATCACCGGGAACTCGAGATCATCGAACATGTCCCCGAGCCTAGTGCCGCACCGGAAATGCGCCGGGCCGCCGCCGCGTTGCAGAAGAGCATGACGGCAACCCTGGAACAGCTCCGCGCGCTGACGGTGGAGGAGAACGGCCTCGCCACCGTGGCCACGACCCGCGCCGACGGCACCGTGCACGCGTCCGTCGTGAACGCGGGCCTCCTGGACGACCCGGTGACCGGCAAGCCGAGCGTGGGCTTCGTCGCCGTCGGCGGCGCGCGCAAACTCGCCCTGCTGCGCCGCAACGGCCACGCGACCGTGACGTTCCGCCGCGGCTGGCGCTGGCTCTCGGTGACCGGCCCGGTCCGCCTGATCGGCCCGGACGACCCCGACCCCGCCTTCCCCGCCGACGGCCTCCCGCCCCTGCTGCGCGAGGTGTTCCGAGCCGCCACCGGCACCCACGACGACTGGGCGGAGTACGACCGCGTGATGGCCGCCGAACGCCGGGCCGCGGTGTTCGTGGAGGTCGGCAAGATCATCGGAAACGGCTGAGCCGACCCCGGTGCTGCGCGCACGAGCGGTTCGGCTCATCCCCTCCCGGCAAGCGCCTCGGGCACCACCCGGACCGGAAACGGCCGCCGCGCTTCGAAGACCTCTGTGCCCGCGGCTTTGGCGATCCGCTGGTAACAGCCGTCTTCGTCGAGTTCGAACACGGTCAGTTCGGGTGCGACGGGGTCGATCACCCAATAACTCGGCACTCGCAGCCGCTCGTAGACCGCTTTCTTGGTGTTCAGATCATGGATCGCCGTGCTCGGAGACAGAATCTCGACCGCGAGCACCGGGGGCGCCGGCAGGTCCTTGGCGGTGAAGTCTTCGCTCCAGCCCACCAACACATCCGGTTGCAGCTCCACCCGATCGCCGACGTGCACCGCGAACGGCGCGCCCAGGACGTCGAACTCCGGCGGGCAAGCGGCCTCCAGCACGTGATAGAGCCGGTATCCGATCTTCTGATGGCGGTATCCGGGCGCCGGAGTCACGAGCAGCGCCCCATCGATGAGTTCGTAACGGCGGCCATCATCCGGCATCCCCTCAAGGTCCCGCACCGTCATGGGACCGGACCCGGGCGGATTCTGGCTCTCCATCATGACCGTCATGGTGCTCTCCTTTCCCTGTTCGCGCCAGAGAATCCCTGTCAGCAATTGAGGACACCACCCGCCACCGACAAAAAAACGGCGGCCCCGGAAACCCGGAGCCGCCGTTCACCCGAAGGTGGTGCTACTTCTTGTTCTTCCCGTTGTCCTCAGTGGACAGTGCCGCGACGAAGGCCTCCTGCGGCACTTCCACCCGGCCGACCGTCTTCATCCGCTTCTTGCCTTCCTTCTGCTTCTCCAGCAGCTTTCGCTTCCGCGAAATGTCGCCGCCGTAGCACTTGGCGAGCACGTCCTTGCGGATGGCGCGGATCGTTTCGCGCGCGATGATCCGCGAGCCGATCGCCGCCTGGATCGGGACCTCGAACTGCTGCCGCGGAATCAACTCGCGCAGGCGGGTCGCCATGCGGTTTCCGTACGTGTAGGCAGCGTCCTTGTGCACGATCGCGGAGAACGCGTCCACCGTCTCGCCCTGCAGCAGGATGTCGACCTTCACCAGGTCCGCCACCTGCTCGCCGGACTCCTCGTAGTCGAGCGACGCGTAACCGCGCGTGCGCGACTTCAGCGTGTCGAAGAAGTCGAAGATGATCTCCGCCAGCGGGATCGTGTAACGCAGTTCGACGCGGTCCTCGGACAAGTAGTCCATGCCCAGCAGGGTGCCGCGCTTCGCCTGGCACAGCTCCATGATCGTGCCCACGAACTCCGACGGCGCGAGGATGCTCACTTTGGACACCGGCTCGTGCACTTCGGAGATCTTGAGCCCGCCCGGCCAGTCCGACGGGTTCGTGACGACGACCTCGCTGCGGTCCTCCAGCACCACGCGGTACACCACGTTCGGCGCGGTCGAGATCAGGTCGAGGCCGAACTCGCGCTCCAGCCGGTCCCGGGTGATCTCCAGGTGCAGCAGGCCGAGGAAGCCGCAGCGGAAGCCGAAGCCCAGCGCGACCGACGTCTCCGGCTCGTAGGTCAGCGCGGCGTCGTTGAGCTGCAGCTTCTCCAGCGCCTCGCGCAGCTCGGGGTAGTCCGAACCGTCCACCGGGTACAGCCCGGAGAACACCATCGGCTTCGGTTCGCGATACCCGGCGAGCGGTTCCGTCGCGCCGTGCCGCTCGGACGTCACGGTGTCGCCGACCTTCGACTGGCGCACGTCCTTCACGCCGGTGATCAGGTAGCCGACCTCGCCGACGCCGAGTCCCTTGCTGGCCTTCGGCTCCGGCGAGATGATCCCGACCTCGAGCAGTTCGTGCGTCGCGCCGGTCGACATCATCTTGATCTTCTCGCGCGGCGTGATCTTGCCGTCCACCACGCGGATGTACGTCACGACGCCGCGGTAGGTGTCGTAGACCGAGTCGAAGATCATCGCGCGGGCGGGCGCGTCCGCGTCGCCCACCGGCGGCGGGACCTGGCGCACGCATTCGTCCAGCAGCTCGGTCACGCCCATGCCGGTCTTCGCCGACACGCGCAGCACGTCCGAGGGCTCGCAGCCGATGATGTGCGCGATCTCCGCCGCGTACTTCTCCGGGTCCGCCGAGGGCAGGTCGATCTTGTTCAGCACCGGGATGATGTGCAGGTCGTTCTCGAGCGCGAGGTACAGGTTCGCGAGCGTCTGCGCCTCGATCCCCTGCGCGGCGTCGACCAGCAGGATCGCGCCCTCGCACGCCTCCAGCGCCCGCGAGACCTCGTAGGTGAAGTCCACGTGGCCGGGCGTGTCGATCAGGTGCAGGACGTGGTCCTTGCCGTCCACCTGCCAGGGCAGCCGGACGTTCTGGGCCTTGATCGTGATGCCGCGTTCCCGCTCGATGTCCATGCGGTCGAGGTACTGCGCGCGCATGGCTCGCTCCTCGACGACGCCGGTCAGCTGCAGCATCCGGTCCGCCAGCGTCGACTTGCCGTGGTCGATGTGGGCGATGATGCAGAAGTTGCGGATCAACTCCGGCGGCGTGAAGGTGGTGTCGGCGAACGTCTTGGGCGCTGTCACTCGGGCTGTCCTCGGGATGGTGGGGGATGTCCGTACCCCATCGTCCCATGGACCTCCGGGTGCGGGTGGGGGTCATCCCCGATGCGGCCCCGCGCGACTCGTGATGACCTCGAAGCATGAGCACTTCACCCTCCCCCTCGCCGCCCGGTCCCGGCGTCCTCGACGCCGCCCTCGACCGGGCCTTCGGCCATCCCAGCGGGCTGCTGGGCAGGCTCGGCGGCAAGCTGATGGCGATCGGCAACGCCGCGACCGAGCACCGCGTCGTCGGCCTCGCCCGCCTCGAACCCGACGAGACCGTGCTCGTCATCGGCCCCGGCCCCGGAGTCGGCCTCGACGCGGCGAGCAAACTCGCCGGCGAGGTGATCGGCGTCGAACCCTCCCCGCAGATGCGCGAACTCTGCACGGACCGCTGCGGAGACCGCGCCGAGGTGCGCGCGGGCAGCGCGGCCCGGACCGGTTGCGCGGACGCGTCCGCGGACGTCGTGCTGACCGTGAACAACGTCCAGTTCTGGGAAGACCGCCCGGCGGCCTTCGCCGAATTGTTCCGCGTGCTGCGGCCGGGCGGGCGGCTGCTGCTTTCGGCGCACGAGAAGTGGCTTCCGGTGACGCGGCACGAACTGGCCGGCGAAGCCGCCGCCGCGGGATTCACCGACCTGCAGACCTGGACCTGGGACCCGCCGGGGTTCGCCGCGCTCGCCGCCCAGCTCCGGGCCGTGAAACCGGCCTAGCGCTGGTCGCGGCGCAACGGATGGTCCTCCGGGACCTCGACGAGCACGATCCGCAGCCCGTCCGGGTCGGCGATCCACGCCTCGTCGGTGCCCCACGGCTCGCGCCGGGCCTCGCGCACCGGTTCGACCCCGCGTCCGGCGAGTTCGGCCAGCGTCGCCGGGAGATCGCGGACCTGGAGGAAAAGATTGACGTCCGGACCGGGCCCCGCCTCGCCCGTGCCGACCACCTCGATCGACCCGCCGCCGGCGAAGAACCGCGTGCCGCCGGGGAACTCGCGCTCGATCGCGAGGCCGAGGGCATCGCGGTAGAACGCGGTGGACACCTCGTGGTCGCGGGGGTGGATCAGCACCCGGCTGCTCAGTACGTCCATGGCTCCTGCCTACCCGAGCGGCTCAGGCGACCGCAATCGCAGCGATCCCGGCCAGCACCACCAGCGATCCGGCGAGGCGGCGGACCGCGTTGCGCTCGCGGAGCACGAGCCAGGCCGCGACCCCGCCGAAGACGATCGACAACTCGCGCGCCGGCGCGACGAGGCTGACCGGCGCGATCCGCAGGGCGTACAGGACGAGCAGGTATCCGGCGGGCGAAGCGAGCCCGACGATCAGCACCTCGCGCCGGTGGTCCCGCCACAGCCGCTTGACCTCGGACCGGCCGCGGGCGGCGGACGGCGCGAGCAGGATGCTCTGGCCGATCGCGCCGCCGCCGAAGTAGACGAGCGGAGGCACGCCGAGCGACGTGACCGAGTGCGCGTCCCAGAGCGTGTAAGCCGCGATGACCGTTCCGGTGGCGACGCCGTAAAACACTCCGGCACGGCGAGCGTTCGCGTCGCCGCTGCTGCCGCCGAGGCTGATCACCAGCACTCCCGCGACGACGAGGAAGGCGCCGACCAGCCCGAGCACGCCGGGCCGTTCGCCGAGGACCGTGACAGCCACGAGCACCGACACCAGCGGTCCGGTGCCGCGGGCCAGCGGGTAGACGATCGACAGGTCGCCGACCTCGTAGCCGCGCTGCAGCACGATCCCGTACACCACATGCAGCACCGCGGTGCCCAGCGCGGCGAACAGCCAAGTCCATTGTGGACGCTCGGGTTCGACTGCCAGCGCGACCGCGATCGCCGGGAGCATCGCCGCGGCAGAAACCGTGTAGTAGAGCCAGACGAATCGCGGACCGCCGCCGGAAACCCGTTTGGCGGCGAGGTTCCACGCGGCGTGCACGACGGCGGCGACGAGGACCATGGCGAGGGCAGAGGTGTTCATCTGCGACCCTTTCAGGTTTTCAGCGCACGCTGAAGACCGGGTCCTCCAGGCTTTTGTCCCGTCAGATGAACGGCAGGGCTCGGTGTCCCGCCGAAGGTGCCGCTCGGACCAGGCCCGCCCGCCCTCGTTGTCTTTCGCGACCCGCTCCGCGGGACCACGGGCAGGCGACGGAACCCTAGGCACTACCGAGATCCACCGTAACCGAGCCGCGGACGGAACGCCGAACGGTTGCCGGCTCCGGGGCCGTCTCCAGCGCCGCGAGCAGGGCTGTTAAGATTTTCGACTGTTGCCGTGCGGCATTCCGTCAGGGAGGAAACCCGGCAGTCCCTCGGGACTGATCCGGAGCCACACGAAACGCGGCAGCGACCTTCACCGAGTGAAAGAGGAACGCCTCCATGGCCAACATCAAGTCGCAGGTCAAGCGCATCACGACGAACGAGAAGGCGCGGCAGCGCAACCTGGCGATCCGGTCCTCGGTGAAGACCGCGATCCGCAAGTTCCGCGAGGCCGCCGACGCCGGTGACAAGGACAAGGCCCTCGAACTGCAGCGCGACGCCGCTCGCAAGCTCGACAAGGCCGTCACCAAGGGCGTCATCCACGCCAACCAGGCCGCGAACAAGAAGTCGGCTCTCGCGAAGCGCGCGAACCAGCTCTGAGCGCAGTCTTTCCGGAAGGCCCGGCGGCTTTGGCTGCCGGGCCTTTTCCGTGTGCTGAGCAGGGGACGGCTCCGGCTCCGGAGGAACGGTCGCGGCGGCAGACGCCTTGAAACTCAGCGGTCTCCCTTGGCCGCGACCACGTCGAGGACCGCGCGCTGCAGCGCGTAGTTCGCATCGGCCGCCGCGCCCTTGACCTCGGCGTTCAGCCGCGCCACGACGCGCATCGCGGTCGCCAGGCCGTCCTGGCCCCAGCCGCGGGACTGCCCCTGCGCCTTGCGGATCTTCCACGGCGGCATGCCCAGTTCGCCCGCCATCTGGTTCGGGTTGCCGCGCCCGGCCGCGGACACGCGAGCGATCGTGCGGACCGCGTCGGCCAGCGCGTCGGCCACCAGGACGTGCGGGACGCCCAGTTGCATCGCCCACTGCAGCGACTCCATCGCGGCTGCCCGGTCGCCCGCGACGGCCTTCTCCGCCACCGCGAAGCCGGTCACGTCGGCGCGTCCGGTGTGGTAGCGGCGGACCGCCTGCTCGTCGACGACTCCCCCGGTGTCGGCGACCAGCTGCGTCGCCGCCGAGGACAGCTCGCGCAGGTCCGAACCGACCGAGTCGAGCAGCGCCATCAGCCCCGCGGCGTCGATCTTGCCGCCCGCTCGGCGCACCTCGTTGCGGACGAACGCCTCGCGCTCGGCCGGCTTGGTGAGCTTGGGGCATTCGGTGATTTCCGCGCCCGCTTTTTTCAACGCGCCCGGCAGTGCCTTGGCAGCCTTGCTCCGCCCGCCGCCGCTGTGCACGACCACGAGGACGATGCCGTCGGCGGGTGCCTTCACGTACGCGAGGACCGCGTCGGACAGCTCCTGCGAGATGTCCTGCGCCGACTCCAGCACGATGACGCGCCCCTCGGCGAACAGCGAAGGGCTCACCAGCTCGGCCAGCACAGGCGGTGTGAGATCGGACACCCGCATGCGCGTGAGGTCCGCCGTCGGGTCCGCGGCCTTGGCCGCGTCGAGAGACGCTCGCACAGCCCGTTCGATGAGCAGTTCTTCCTCGCCCGTGACGAGGTGCAGCGGCGCGGGTGCGGTGGTCACCCGGCCATCTTCTCACCCGGCCGCCGGGCCGTCCGCTCCGGTGATGTGGGCCGCCTCCGTGGCACGAGCTGATCGGGATGTCGTACGGTGTAGCCGAGGACGCGCCCACCGGCGCTCCGACAACCGAATACCGCTCATCCAGAGGGGCAGAGGGAACGGCCCGACGAAGCCCCGGCAACCGGCGTACAGCCTGTCATCCCGCGATCGCGGGGTAGCTGACGACCACGGTGCCAATTCCGGCCCGCTTCGGCGGGGCAGATGAGGAAAGGAACCTCGCGATGACTGCAGCCCTCAGCGCCACCTCCGCCAACAAGACGATCGACCTCGGTCCGGCCGTCGAACTGGTGTCGAAGGAAGAAGGGCACCGGCAGCCGCTCGCTCCGGAATTCGTCTCCGTCGAAGACTTCTCGCCGCTCGAGGTCGCCTACGACTTCGGCCACGTCCGCCGCGAGGACATCGAGGCGGGCCCGCGCAACATCTGGCGTTACAAGAAGCTCCTTCCCGTCCCCTCGACCGTCGAGGAGACTCCGAACACCGAACCCGGCTGTACCAGGCTCGTCCGCGCCGACCGGCTCGCGAAGGAACTCGGCCTCAAGCGCGTGTGGGTCAAGGACGACACCGGCAACCCGACGCACTCGTTCAAGGACCGCGTGGTCGCCGTCGCGCTCGCCGCCGCCCGCGAGTTCGGTTTCGAGGTCCTCGCGTGTCCGTCGACCGGCAACCTGGCCAACGCGACCGCCGCCGCGGCGGCCCGCGCCGGCTGGCGGTCGGTCGTGCTGATCCCGAAGAGCCTCGAACGCGCGAAGATCCTCACCACCGCCGTCTACGACGGCGACCTGATCGCCGTCGACGGCAACTACGACGACGTGAACCGGCTCGCCACCGAACTGGCCGCCGAGCACCCGAAGTGGGCGTTCGTGAACGTCAACGTCCGCCCGTACTACTCCGAGGGCTCGAAGACGCTCGCCTACGAGGTCGCCGAGCAGCTCGGCTGGCGCATCCCCGAGCAGATCGTCGTGCCGATCGCCTCCGGTTCCCAGCTCACCAAGGTGGACAAGGGTTTCCGCGAACTGGGCCAGCTCGGTCTCGTGGACGCCAGCCCGTACAAGGTCTTCGGCGCACAGGCCACCGGCTGCTCGCCGGTCTCCACCGCGTACCGCAACGGCCACGACGTCGTCCAGCCGGTCAAGCCGGACACGATCGCCCGCTCGCTCGCGATCGGCAACCCGGCCGACGGCCCGTACGTGCTCGACGTGGTCAACCGCACCGGCGGCGCGATCGAGGACGTCACCGACGAAGAGGTCGTCGAAGGCATCCGGCTGCTCGCGCGCACCGAAGGCATCTTCACCGAAACCGCGGGCGGCGTCACCGTGGCGACCGCGAAGAAGCTCGTCGAAACCGGCAAGCTCGACCCGGACGCCGAAACCGTCCTCCTCATCACCGGCGACGGCCTCAAGACCCTCGACGCGGTCGAGAACCACATCGGCCCGAAGGCCACCGTGCCGCCGTCCGCCGAAGCCGTCGCCAAGGCGCTCGGCTACTGACGCACCGGCCCGGGGTCCTCCGCACTACCGCGGGGGACCCCGCGGCTCGCCCCGGCGCACAACCGCCGGGCCGCTTCCTTCCGGCAGGACGGCGGTGTCACCGTCCACATCGGTCCGGGTGACCAGCACTCCCATCGTGCCGAGAACGTCCACTGTGGACTTGCTCGGATGGCCGTATCCGTTGCCCGCGCCGACACTGATCAGCGCCGTGCGCGGCCGCACCGCCGCGAGGAACTGCGGCAGCGAATACCGCGAGCCGTGATGCGGCACCTTCAGGACGTCCGCTCGCAGGTCGACGCCCTCGGCGAGCAGATCCGCCTGTGCGGCCAGTTCGACGTCTCCGGTCAGCAAGACCCGGCCAGCCGCTGTTTCGGCGCGCAGGACGACCGAACTGTTGTTGATCATCGTGCCGTCCTGCAACGCCGGTGCACGCGTGGTGGCGTAGCGCGGACCGAGCACCTCCAGCGACAGCCCCGGCCATTCCAGCCGCTGCCCATCGCTCAACTGCGCCAGCGGCACGCCACGGCGCCGCGCTTCGCCGGAAACCGACTGCCACGCCCACGCCGGAGCACGCCCTGGTCCAACCGCGATCGCACCGACTGCCCGACCGTCGAATACCGAGGCGAGACCGCCGATGTGATCCGCGTGCAGGTGACTCAGCACGAGCAACGGCACCCGCTCGACGCCCAGCCTTCGCAGGCATTCGTCGACCGGCCCTGGTTCCGGCCCGGTGTCGACGACCACGGCGCGGCCAGGCTCGGCGGTGGCCAGGACGACCGCATCTCCTTGTCCGACATCGCATTCCACCATCGCCCAGCCGTCCGGCGGCCAGCCAGGTGCCAAGACTTTGGCAGGCACGACCGTCAACAGCACGACGACCAGTCCGATCGCCACCAGCAGCCGGATCCGACGAAACCGCGCCGCCACCACGACTGCGACCAGCAAAGCCGCCGCGCACAGTCCGCCCCACCAGCCGCCAGGCCAGGACAGCGTCGCGCCCGGCGCTCTCGCCCCATGCCGGGCGACGGTGATCAGCCATCGGGCTTCCGGACCTGCTGCGTGGATCAGCACCTGACCCGCACCTGGCCACCACGGTCCGACGACTGTTGCCAGCACTCCCAGCACAGTCACCGGCGCAACTACTGGCGCCGCAAGGACATTGGTCACGACGGAGACCAGGCTGACCGTGCCTGCCATACCGGCGATGATGGGCGCGGTGACCACGAACGCGGCTAGCGGAACAGCGAGCCCTTCGGCGTAACCGGCTGGAACTCCCCTTCGCACCAACGAATCCGCCCAGCGCGGCGCGAGCAGCACCAGCCCCGCCGTGGCGAGCACCGACAGTGCGAAGCCGAAATTACCCGCCATCGTCGGATCCCACGCCACCAGTGCGCACACCGCGAAGGCCAATGCGGGCAACGCTGAACCACGTCGTCCCAGTGCCAGCGCGAGCAGGCCGATGCCGCCCATGACGCCTGCCCGCACCACGCTCGGTTCAGGGCCCACCAGGACGAGGAATCCCGCCAAGCAGGTGCCAGCCGCTGCGGCGGACAACCTCGGACCTGCTCGGACCAATCGGCACAGCAGCAGGACGGCTCCACCGATGATCACAAGGTTCCCGCCGCTCACGGCCATCAAGTGGGTGAGCCCGGAGGCCTTGAACTCCCCCTCGACCCGTTGCGGCAGCGCGCTCGTGTCGCCTAGCACCAGTCCGGGCAGAAGGCCCGCTGGTTCTTCCGGCAGGATCGCGCACAGCGAATGCAAGCTGTTCCGCAGGGCCGCAGCGGCTTGCTGCCACCACGGTGCTGGCCCGACGCCGACTGGCGCGGCACGAACGGAGAGGACTGCCGCGGTTAGCTCGCCGCCGCGTGCGGGCAGGAGGCGACCGGACGCCGTTACCTCCTGGCCGGGCAGCAAGCCGCCCCATTCCGCGACTGGTGCCAGCAACAGGGCCCGGCCGGTCGATTCGACTGGCTGACCGTCCACTGTGGCCGTTGCGACCCGGGCGGGGATCGCCACCGACCTGGTTCCTGCTTGCTGGTCCGCATAGCCAGCTTGGTGAATCGGCCGCGGCCGCTCGCTGATCTCGACCCGCAGCGTCGCGGTGACGCCACGTGCGGCAGCGGCCCCCAACGGGTCGGACGCTGCGTCGTGAATGCGCAGCGCGGTTGGCACGGCAGCAATGAGCCCGACCAGCAGCAGCGCTCCCCCGGCTCCGACGTATCTGGCACGACCGCGCGCTAGGAGCACTGCAGCGCCGACCACCGCTACGGCACCGATCACTGTTGCGACCCACCAGCCGAGTTGCAGTCCGGCGAGCGTGGCCGCCCATCCGGCGACGGCAGCGGGAACGAGACGGAAATCGTGATCGCGCCGCGCCTCTTCCTCGATTTCCAGCTTCATCCGACGGTCACCTGCTCGCGGAGCTTCTCGAACTTGCTCTGGCCAATGCCGTCGACGTCGCGGAGTTGTTCCACGCTCGAGAATCCGCCGTGCTGGGTGCGCCAGTCGGTGATCCGCCGGGCGGTGACTTCACCGACGCCGGGGAGGCTGTCGAGTTGGTCGGCGGTCGCGGAGTTCAGGTCGACTTTGCTGGCTGCGGCTCCTGAGCCCGCCGGCGCTGCTTGCGCAGCCGGGACGCCGACCGCCACCTGCTCCCCGTCGGTGAGTTTGCGGGCGAGGTTCAGTGCGGTCAGGTCGACGCCTGGGTTGGCACCGCCCGCTGCGCGGAGTGCGTCGGCGACGCGGGAACCCGCCGGCACGGTAACCAGCCCCGGCGAGCGCACGTGGCCGACTACGCTGATTACCAGGTTCTCGTTGGTTTTCGACGCGTGCGGCACTTGCGCACGCGCCGCCGGGAGCGGCGGGGCGACTTCGGCCGCGGGTGAGCGACCGAAGATGGCCAAGCCTCCGGCGATGACGGCAGCGGCTGCCAGCAAAGCCAGGGCGAAGATCATTCCCCGGCGGCCCAGGAAGCCCGGCAGACCGGTTGAGCCGGGGAGCCAGCGACGGGCCAGGCGATGTTCGGTGTGTTCCGGCAGCCAGCTGCGGACCAGTTTGCCGCCTGGCAATGGGCTTTCCGGAGGGGTTGGGCTGTCGGCGAGTGCGGACAGGCGGGCTTTGCGGCCCGGTGGCCGCACGAGCGGCGCACCGTCCGCCGACGGGCCGCCCAGTAGTGGTGAACTGTCAGCAGACAGCCCAGCTTTCGAACCCGCGGTGCGGGAGTGCGGCATTGCGCCGTCAGCGCCCGCAGACGGGCGAGAGTTCGGTTCCCACTCCGTGCCCGTGGGCGGCTGGCTGCCTGCCGTTGCCGCCGCACTCCCCCGGCTGCGCGCTGACCGGCCCGCGCGACCGAGAGGCAGCCAGCGGCGTGCCGGCCCGCTGCCGGGTCCGGCGAGGTGCGGAACGGCGGCCAGCTGGTCGGCCAGCCAGGTGAGCCTGACGTTGACGGGAGTGCCCTGGTCTCGGGCGGAGTGCTCGAACACACGATCGACGCTAGGCGTCGGCCGGTCCGGCGGCGAGAGGGTTCCGCGCGATCTGTGGACAACCCGCCCCTTGGGGACAACTCGCCGGTCAGCGCAGGTCACGCGCCGGAGCTTGTCGGGGCACGCGGTCATACTGGCGGGTTCGGCCTGCGGCACCGGTGATCGAAAGGCCTTCGCATCCGCCGACCTCATCCGCCAGACCTGGCAGCCAGCCGTCGAACGGGAGCTTGCCGCAGCTGTGGACCACAACGGCCTGATCTTGGGCCCGATCTCTGGGCAAGAAGAACTCGATCTCTTCTGCCGACTCACTTACGCCCTCGACCACGAACTCGCCACCGGCCGGAGTGGACGTGGGTCGCGCTCCGCGGCGGCGAGGTCGTCGCCAGGGCAGCGTGGTGGGGCCGCGTCGACGAACCTGTCCCGTTTCTGCTGGACTTCTTCGATCTTGAGGAGGTGACCGTCGGCGCTCGGCTGCTCCGGACCGCGAAGGCGGAAATCTTGCCTCAAACACCTGACTGGCGCGAAAAAGCCGAGACCCGGCGCGTTGTCGAGGACCGGATGACCGCGCTCGAACAGACCGGGGCTCGTCTGCTCGCCGAGCGGCCGCGTTTCGAGCGGCGGCAAGGGACTCCGGTCGCCCCGCCATACAAACGGCTGGTCTTCCGGAAGATCCGCGGCGAAGACGAGGTCCTCGACTTGATGACCCGAGTCTTGGACGGAACGCTCGACGCCCACAGCCGCGACGATCTCGCCCGAATGTCCGCTCGCGAAGCGGCGATCCGGCATTACGAGGACGAATTGGCGCACGACCGCAGCCTGCGGGACTGGTGGCGGGTCGCCGCGCTGCCCGACGGCACGCCGGTCGGGTTCGTCACGCCGGCGCGCAACGATTACCACCCCGTCATCGGCTACCTGGCCGTCCTGCCCGAGCATCGCGGCAACGGCTACCTCGACGAAATTCTCGCCGAGGGCACTCGAATCCTTGCCGCCCAAGAGGTTCCGCGCATCCGGGCGGCTCCGGCACCCTGATTACCGCGGGCCGGAGTTCGCCGCGCTCGGCGCCGAACTCGCCGGGGAAGGGCACCTCGACCCGCGGATACTCGGAAAAGCCGCTGGCCACGACGAACAAGACCTCAAGCGCGTCTGGCACCTGCTCGCGCGATTCGGCAACCCGGAATCCGGTTAGGCGCGCTGCACGACCACGCCGAGCACGCCAGGCCCGGTGTGCGCACCGATGACCGCGCCGATCTCCGACACCACGCATCCCCCGGCGCACCCCGGGATCGCTTCTTCGAGCCGGTTCGCCAGTTCGACGGCTCGCTCCGGCGACGCGAGATGATGCACCGCCAGTTCGACCGGCCCGGTGCCCGCCGCCTGTACGGACAACTCGACCAACCGCCCGATCGCGCGGTTCATCGTGCGCACTTTCTCCAGCGGCAGAATCCGGCCGTCGGACATGTGCAGCACCGGTTTAACCGCCAGCGCGGTGCCGAACAATGCCGCGGCCGAGCCGATCCGGCCGCCGCGGCGCAGGTGTTCCAACGTCTCGACCACGAACAACGTCGACGACCGTTCGGCCGCTTTCGTCGCGGCCTCTTCGACTTCCGCTGGGCTGGCCCCGGAAGCGGCGGCGTCCGCGGCGTGCAGGGCGGCGAAGCCCAAACCCATCGCTGTGGTGCGGGAATCGACGACGCGGACCCGGTCCGAGCCGACTTCTTCCGCTGCCAGAACGGCGGCTTCCCAGGTGCCGGACAGCTCTCTCGACAGGTGCACTGACACGACCGCGTCCGCGCCCGCGTCGAGCGCGGCCCGGAATTCGGTGGCGAACTCGGCGGGAGTCGGCCGGGAAGTCGTGACGATCTTGCGCTCCCCCAGCGCTTCCGCGAGCGCGGCGGGACCCATCTCGATGCCGTCGAGCGAGCACGCCCCTTCCACGAGGACGTGCAAGGGCACCACCCGCACCGAGTGCCGCTCGGCGAAGCCTTCGGGCAGGTGCGCGGTGGAGTCCGTGACCACGGCGACCGACACGTCGTCAGCCTACGTGGCCGGAGCCGAGGTGCGGGGCAACGAGTTTCGCCATCGCGGTGCCGACGGCTTCGTGTCCGGCCCATCCCCAGTGCATGCCGTCGGGATTTCCCGCGCCGCTCAAGACATGTTCGCCAACCACGCCGGGCGTGTCGAGCAACGGCACTTCGCGTCGCGCGGCCCACGAAGCGATTGCAGCGGCCGCTTCGGCGCGTCCCGTGTGTACGCGTCCGTACGCATCAGCGCGGTGCACCGAAGGCAGCATCCCGAACACAGGCAACTCAGGCCGCAACGCGCGCAACGCTTCGACGGACTGGTCCAGATAGCTCACGGTCAGCCGCGCAGGAAGCACGCGAGGACGTCCGCGCATCACGACAGACAACCGTGGCTGCGCAGCGAGATAGGCGCCGCGTACAACGCGACGCACGCCGTCAGGGCGAAGATAGCGAAGGCCCTGACGCAGATAAGTCGGCAACGGTGACGGCAGCGTGTCCATGTGGCCGACAGCGAGCACGACAGCGTCGACGCGCCGCAGATCCGCCCACACGCGCGGGTCGCCAGTGAGAGACCACCACAGGTCGCGTGCGGTCCAGCCGATACCTGCGACGAGGTCGGCTTGTCCGGACAGCGCGTTCGCCGCGACGTTGGGCCACAGGCGCGGATCGTCGGCCGCGCAAGGGCCCTCGGGGCCGTGGAAACAGAGTGAATCGCCGAAGACGAGCAACTGGGGGCTCATTCGGGTCAGCCGGTGATGCCCGCGTTGTACGCGTGCAACCGCCACTTCCCCTCGCGGTGGCCGAGGTCGACCCAGTGGCAGTTCATGATCCCGCCCAGCGACGGCCAGACCTCGACCGGAAGGCCGAGCAGCTTCGCCGTCAGCGCGAGGATCAGGCCGCCGTGCGAGGCGAGCAGCACCGATTCCCCGGCTCCGGAGTTCGGCTGCATCAGGTCGTCGACCACCTCGGCCGCGCGTTCGGCGACCTCGACGCGGGACTCGCCGCCCGGCGGGGCCCACGCGGCGTCGCCGCGCCACAGCTCGCGATCGCCGGGATAACCCTCGTCGACCTCGGCCCCGGTCAGGCCCTGCCACTCGCCCAGATGCGTCTCGCGCAGCCGCTTGTCGATCTGCAGCGGCACGCCGATCGCCTCGGTGAGCACCGTCGCCGTGTCAGTGGCGCGGCGCAGATCGGACGCGATCACCAGCTCCGGCGCGAACCGCGCGAGCGCGGGCACGGCGAAGCGCGCCTGGTTCCAGCCGACCGGGGTCAGCGCCGAATCGAGGTGTCCCTGCATGCGGCCGGCGGCGTTGTAGTCCGTCTCGCCGTGCCGCCAGAGCAGCAGCCGCCGCGGGCTCACGCCTCCGGGCCGTCCGCGTCGTCGCTGTCGTTGGCGGGGACCGTCGCCAGCCCTTCGACCTCGATCCGCGGGCAGTCCTTCCACAGCCGCTCGAGGCCGTAGAACGAGCGCTCGTCCGCGTGCTGGACGTGCACGACGACGTCGACGTAGTCGAGCAGCACCCACCGGCCCTCGCGCGCGCCTTCGCGCCGCACCGGTTTGTGCCCCTCCAGGCGGAGCTTCTCCTCCACGTTGTCGACGATCGCGCCGACCTGCCGCTCGTTGGCCGCGGACGCGATCACGAACGCGTCGGTGATCACGAGCTGCTCGGACACGTCCAGCACGACCACGTCGCTGGCCAGCTTGTCCGCCGCCGCGTGCGCGGCCGCCACCGCCAGGTCCCGTGCCTCGGACGTCGCTGCCACAGTGCTCCTTCAAGATTTCGGGTACGCCCGGACGAGGGTACCCGGTCAGGCATCGGCGTCCTTGCGGTAGAGGTCCTTCTTGGCGATGTAGCGCACAACGCCGTCGGGCACGAGGTACCAGACCGGCTCGCCGCGTTCGACGCGTTCGCGGCATCCGGTGGACGAAATGGCCATGGCGGTGACCTCGACCAGGCTCACCTTGCCGCTCGGCAGATGGTGCGAATTGAGCCGGTAGCCCGGCCGGGTGACGCCGATGAAATGCGCGAAGTCGAACAGCTCGCCGGCCTTGTGCCAGGTGAGGATCTGCTCTAGGGCGTCGGCCCCGGTGATGAAGAACAGCTCGTCGTCCGGGTACTCCTCGTGCAGGTCCCGCAGCGTGTCGACGGTGTAGGTCTGGCCGCCGCGGTCGATGTCGACCCGGCTCACCGAGAAGACCGGGTTGGACGCGGTGGCGATGACCGTCATCAGGTAGCGGTCCTCGGCGCGCGTGACGCGGCGGCCGGACTTCTGCCACGGCTGCCCGGTCGGCACGAAGATGACCTCGTCGAGCGCGAACCGCGACTGGACCTCGCTGGCCGCGACGAGGTGGCCGTGGTGCACGGGGTCGAAGGTGCCGCCCATGACCCCGATCCGGCGTGGTGACATAGCCGGTGAGCCTATACGCGCGGGCACGCGAGGGCTTCCCGTCGCGACTGCGACCTAGGTTACTGTTGTGACATGAGTCACATAACTGTGCGTTCTCAGGTGGAAACTGTCCGTCGCGGTCCGGGCGGCTCCCGGATTGTCGGGGGCATGGGGTAGACCGGGGGACGTGGACATCACCGACACCACCCCAGACCTCCGGACCCGCGCGGAAGCCCTGCTCCGGGCGCTCGCCGGGGACAGCGCCGCCCTCCGAGAGGACCAGTGGACCGCCATCGAGGCGCTGGTCGCGCACCACCGGCGCGCGCTCGTCGTGCAGCGCACCGGCTGGGGGAAGTCGGCCGTGTACTTCCTCGCCACCGCGCTGCTGCGGGAACAGGGAGCGGGACCGACGGTGATCGTGTCGCCGCTGCTCGCCCTGATGCGCAACCAGATCTCCGCCGCCGCCAGGGCGGGGATCCACGCGGCCACCATCAACTCGGCGAACGCGCAGGAGTGGGACCAGGTCCAGGCGTCGGTGGCCGCGGGCGAGGTGGACGTGCTGCTGGTCAGTCCGGAACGGCTCAACAACCCGGACTTCCGCGACAGCGTGCTGCCGAAGCTCACCGCCAGCGCCGGCCTGCTGGTGGTGGACGAGGCGCACTGCATTTCCGACTGGGGCCACGATTTCCGGCCGGACTACCGGCGGCTGCGCACGCTGCTGGGCGATCTGCCGGAAGGCGTGCCGGTGCTGGCCACCACCGCGACCGCGAACGACCGGGTGGCCACGGACGTCGCCGAGCAGCTCGGCATCGGCGGCGAGACGGACACGCTCGTCCTGCGCGGTCCGCTCGACCGGGAAAGCCTGCGGCTGGCCGTGGCCGAACTGCCCAGCGACGAAGCGCGGCTGGCGTGGCTCGCCGAACACCTGGCGGAGCTGCCGGGGTCGGGCATCATCTACACCCTCACCGTCGCCGCCGCGCACGACGTCACCGCGCTGCTGTCCGATCGCGGTTATCCGGTGGCCGCCTACACCGGCAAGACCGATCCGGCCGACCGCCAGGCCGCGGAGGACGACCTGCTGGAGAACCGGGTCAAGGCGCTGGTGGCGACGTCCGCGCTCGGGATGGGCTTCGACAAGCCGGACCTCGGGTTCGTGGTGCACCTCGGCGCGCCGTCGTCGCCGATCGCCTACTACCAGCAGGTCGGCCGCGCCGGCCGTGGCGTCGAACGGGCCGAGGTGGTGCTGCTGCCCGGACGGGAGGACAAGGCGATCTGGGCGTACTTCGGGTCGCTGGCGTTCCCGGACGAACTGCGCGTCACGCAGGTGCTCAACGCGCTCGCGTACGCCGACCGTCCACTTTCGACAGCCGCACTGGAGCCGTCGGTCGAGCTTTCCCGGTCTCGGCTGGAGATGGTGCTGAAAGTGCTCGATGTGGACGGTGCGGTGCGCCGGGTGCGCGGCGGCTGGGAGAGCACCGGCCAGCCGTGGGAGTACGACCGGGAACGGTACGAACGCGTCGGTGTCGCGCGGGCGGCGGAGCAGGAGGCGATGCTCGGGTACATCCGCACTGGCGGGTGCCGGATGGAGTATCTGCGGCGGCAGCTCGACGATCCGGAGGCAGCGCCGTGCGGCCGGTGCGACAACTGCACCGGGGAGCACTGGAGCACGGCGGTGTCCGACGAGATCGCGGGCGCCACGCGGGAACGGCTGGACCGGCCCGGGGTCGAGGTGGCGCCGCGGAAACAGTGGCCGAGCGGGATGAAAGGGCTCGACGTGCCGCTGTCGGGCCGGATCAAGACGGAGGAGCAGGCCGAGCCGGGACAGGTGCTCGGCCGGCTCACGGACGTCGGCTGGGGCGGCAGGCTGCGCGAACTGCTCGGCCCGGGCGCGCCGGACGCCGAGGTCCCCGACTCGGTTTTCGACGCGTGCGTGAAGGTGCTCGCGGGATGGCAGTGGGCGCAACGTCCGGTGGCGGTGGTGGCGATCCCGTCGGCGACGCGGCCGCAACTGGTGGACAGCCTCGCACTGCGGCTGTCGGCGATCGGCAGGCTGGACTACCTGGGAGAGCTGGCGTCGGCCGGACCGCCGCCGCGGCAGGCGAACAGCGCGCAGCGGCTGGCCGATCTGTGGCGGAGGCTGAGCCTGCCGGAGGACGTGGCGGCGAGCGTCGCGCAGACGCGCGGGCCCGTGCTGCTGGTGGACGACCTGATCGACACCGGCTGGACGATGACACTGGCGGCACGGCTGCTGCGCCGGGCCGGGGCGGAGGGGGTGCTGCCGTTCGCGCTGGCCACTACTGCTTGAGGCGAGCTGGGCCTGGGTGGCTGGGCGGGACGGCATGGGTGGCCGGGGTCGGCGGCTGGTGGGCGCCTTCATGCCTGGGCCGTCGTGCGGGATCGGCTCGGCGGCTTGGAGGCTAGGCGCGATCGGCTCGGCGGCACGATCGGCTTCGGCGGCTAGGCGGCTAGGCGGCTAGGCACGATCGGCTTCGGCGGCTAGGCGGCTAGGCACGATCGGCTCGGCGGCGAGGCGGCTAGGCGCGATCGGCTTCGGCGGCCGGAGGCGACGGCTGGCTGCCAGGCGCGGCGAGCGGGGACCGGGCGCGAGGCCGCCGACGTTCCGTCTGCTCGCACGGCGACCGACGAGCCACTCGCATCCCAGCAGCATCGCCTGCGGCAACGGCAATCCCGCGTCACGGACCGCAGTGGGACAAGCACCAACTGCCATCCTTTGCCGGGATCTACCGATCTCCGGGCATTTCTGGCAAAGTCCCGTTCCACCCGTGCGGACGTGTGGAGGTTGCCCGATGGCCGGTTCTGCGACCGAAGGCATCGCCCGGCATCGGTTGCCGGTGCGGAAGTTGTTCGCTGCCAGCGCGGGCAATGCGCTCGAGTGGTTCGACTGGACGATCTACGCGACCTTCAGCATCTACTTCGCCGGCGCGTTCTTCCCTCCTGGCAACGAAACGCTCGCCCTGATCAACACGTTCGCGACCTACGCGCTCGCGTTCTTCTTCCGGCCGCTCGGCGGCGTGCTGCTCGGGCGGTTCGCCGACGTGCACGGGCGCAAGCCCGCCATGATTCTCACCATTTCGCTGATGGCGGGCGGGTCGGTCGCGATCGGGCTGCTTCCCACGTTCGCGCAGGTCGGGTGGCTCGCTCCGATTCTCCTGCTGCTCGCGCGGATCGCGCAGGGGCTTTCGCTCGGCGGCGAGGTTTCCAACGCTTCCGCGTACCTCGGCGAGGTCGCGCCCAAGGAGCGGCGGGGGCGCTACTCGTCCTTCTTCTACATCTCCACCGGGTCCGCGGTCCTCATCGCGACGGTGCTCGGGTTCGTGCTCGCCCGCACGATGGACAAGGCGCATCTCAGCTCGTTCGGCTGGCGGATTCCGTTCCTGCTCGGCGGGGTGCTCGGGCTGGTCGGGCTGTGGCTGCGCCGCAGTCTCGCGGAAACCGAGCTGTACCACGAGAAAAAGGAGACCGCGCGGCAGGTTCAGCGGCCGCTGCTCACCACGATCACCCAGCATCCGCGGGCGGTCGGGCAGCTCATCGGGTTCTCGATGCTCTCGACGCTGTGCTACTACACCTTCTTCAGCGCCCTCACGTCCTTCGCCGTCAAGGGGCGCGGCGCGGACGACGTCGACACCTTCCTCGCGCTTTCCATCGCGACCGCGCTGTTCGTCGTCCTCCAGTACCCGATGGGCGCCCTCGCGGACCGGGTCGGACGGCGGCCTCAGCTGCTGGTCTGGTCCGGGGCGACGGCACTCGTCATCGTCCCGCTCTCCTACCTCGTGCGGCCCGGGTTCGGGAATCTGCTCATCGTGTTCTGCGTCGGCCTCGCGCTCTACACCGCGATGACCTCGCTCGCCCCGGCGATCATGAGCGAGCTCTTCCCCACCGAACTCCGCGGGCTCGGCATCGGCGCTTGGTACAACCTGACCGTCGCCGTGTTCGGCGGGACCGCGCCGCTCGTGCTCAGCGCGTTGTCCGCGGCGGGCGCTGCCACCGCGTTCTTCTGGTACGTAGCCGCCGGGGCGGCGATCGCGTTCTTCGTGATCCTCCGGATGCCCGAAACGAAGGGCAGCGAACTGAGGTAAACCCGTTCGCGCGCGGTCGGTAGGCTTTGCCGATCGACTACGCGAAGGAGGGACACCGTGCGCAAGCCCGAGGTTAGTGAGGAACTGGCCCGACGCGTGGTGGCCGCTCTCCGCCGCGCCTTCGACGTCGATCTCGACCCGTCCGCGGCGCTCATCGCGGTGTCCACTCGCGACGGTGTCGACTACCAGTGCAACCTGGCGATGAGCCTCGGCAAACGGCTCGGCAAGCCGCCGCGCGAGGTCGCCGCCGGGATCGTCGAGAACCTGGAACTGGACGGCGTCGCCGACCGGCCCGAGATCGCCGGGCCCGGATTCCTGAACTTCGTGCTGCGCCGCGAATGGCTCGAGCAGCGCGTCGCCGAGCAGGCGAAGGACGACCGGCTCGGCGTGGCGGAAGCCGAACAGCCGCGCCGGGTCGCGCTCGACTACAGCAGTCCCAACGTCGCCAAGGAAATGCACGTCGGGCACGTGCGCTCCACGGTGATCGGCGACGCGATCACCAGGCTGCTGCGCTTCGCCGGGCACGAAGTGCTGCCGCACAACCACCTCGGCGACTGGGGCACGCCCTTCGGCATGCTCATCGAGCACCACCTCGACGAACCGTCCGGCGACCGCAGCGACCTCAACGCGTTCTACCAGGCCGCGCGCCGGAAGTTCGACGCCGACGAGGCCTTCGCGAACCGCTCCCGCGAGCGGGTGGTGAAACTCCAGAGCGGCGACCCGGAAACGCTCGCCTTCTGGCAGGAGCTGGTCGACGAGTCGACACGGCACTTCAACGCCGCCTACCGCAGGCTCGGCATCACGCTCACCGACGACGACATCTACGGCGAAAGCTTCTACAACCCGTACCTGGGCGAGGTCGTCGACGAACTCGAAGCCGACGGGCTCACCGAGATCAGCGACGGCGCGGTCTGCGTGTTCCCCGAGGGCTTCACCAACCGCGAGGGCGACCGGCTCCCGCTGATCGTCCGCAAACGCGACGGCGGCTACGGCTACGCGGCCACCGACCTCGCCACCGTCCGGTACTGGACCGCCGAACGCGGCGCGACCGACTTGCTGTACGTCGTCGGCGCCCCGCAGGCACAGCACTTCGCGATGGTCTTCGCGGTGTCCCGCGCGGCAGGCTGGCTCGACGGCGTGCACGCCGAGCACATCGGGTTCGGCTCGATCCTCGGCGCGGACGGCAAGGTGATCCGCACCCGCGCCGGCGAGACGATCAAACTCTCCAGCCTGCTCGACGAAGCGGTCGCACAAGCCGCGGAAGTCGTTGCCGAGCGCAGTCAGCTCAGCAAGGAAGAGCAGCAGGAGGTCGCGCACGCGGTCGGGATCGGCGCGGTGAAGTACGCCGACCTTTCCAGCGACCGCGAACGCGACTACGTGTTCGACTGGGACCGCATGCTCGCCAAGGACGGCAATACGTCCGTCTACCTGCAGTACGCGCACGCACGGATCGAGTCGATCCTCGCCAAGGCAGGCGAAACCGCCGAAGAAGCACCAGTGCTGCTCAAAGAACCGGCGGAACGCGCGCTCGCGCTGACGCTGCTGCGGTTCAGCGAAGCGATCAGCGCGGCGACGTCCGCGTACGCGCCGCACAAGCTCTGTACGTACCTGTACGACACCGCAGTCACCTTCTCGCGCTTCTACGAACAGTGCCCGGTGCTGACCGCGGAGACGTCCGAGCTGCGCGCTTCGCGGGTGCAGCTCGCGAAGCTCACCTCGCGCACGCTCGTGCAGGGCTTGGGGTTGCTGGGCATCGAAGCCCCGAACCGCCTCTAGCTCAGCGGCCGAGCTGTCCAATGTGGACGAGCGCCATCAGCGTGTCGGCGACCTCGTCCACGGCTTTCCCCCGCGCGGCGGGCGGCAGTTCACCGCACCACGTCGGAGCCTGGCTCATCGCTGCGTGCATGCACTGCAGCACGGTGTCGACGCTGGTGACGGCGAACTCGCCGCTCGCTAAGCCTTCTTCGATCAGCGCGCGGAAAAGCGCGTCGTGGCGCAGGCGGAGCTCCTTGATCCGCTCGCGTTGCGCGCTCGGCCATTCGCGCGGCATCAGGAACAGCCGCAGCGCCGCCGGATAGTCGTTGACCGCGACCGTGACGTGCTCGTGGATCAACGCGCGCAGCCGGACTTCCGGCGTGCCCTCGGTGCGTTCGAGCAGGTGCTCCAGCCGGGCCGTCCACTCGTCGCCGAGCGTCTCGATCGCGGCCGTGCCCAGCTCGTCCTTGCTGGAGAAGTAGTAGTACAGCGAGCCCTTCGTGACGTCCAGGCGCTCGGCGACGTGCTCCAGGCTCACCGCGTCGTAGCCGCGTTCGCCGAACAGCTCGGCCGCCGCCGTCAGGATCTCCTGGATCCGCTTGCCCCGCTTGCGCTGAACGCGCTCGGACGGCGGTTTCACCGCGCCCATCCTGCTCCTCCCGGTTTTCCGCTGTCCTGGAAGCCTACCGGCTGACTACGCGTTCAACTCTTGACTCATCAGTCAAATTTTGTCACCGTGGTCAGACGACAGACGGGAGCGAACGATGGAGTTCGAGGACATCCGGTACGAAATCGACGGTCCGGCCGCGGTCGTCACGATCGACCGGCCGGAGCGCTACAACGCCTTCCGCGGGCGGACGGTCGACGAGCTGATCAAGGCGTTCCGCTTGGCGTGGGCGGACAAGCACGTGCAGGCGGTGATCCTCACCGGAGCCGGCGAGAAGGCGTTCTGCACCGGCGGCGACGTCAAACAGCGCGCGGAGACCGGCGACTACGGCCCGACCGAGAGCGGCATGTTCGAGATCGGCAACCTGCACAAGCTCATCCGCGACATCCCGAAGCCGGTGATCGCCGCGGTCAACGGCGTCGCGATCGGCGGCGGGCACGTGCTGCACGTCCTGTGCGACGTCACGATCGCCAGCGAGACCGCGCGGTTCGGCCAGGCCGGTCCGCGGGTCGGGTCGTTCGACGCCGGGTTCGGCTCGGCGTATCTCGCACGGGTCGTCGGCGAGAAGAAGGCACGCGAGATCTGGTTCTTCTGCCGCCAGTACGACGCGGCCGAAGCCGAGCGGATGGGCCTGGTCAACGCCGTCGTCCCGCCGGGCGAACTGCTCAAGACCGCCAAGGCGTGGGCCCAGGACGCTGCCGCGCTGAGCCCGACCGCACTGCGGTTTCTCAAGCAGTCCTTCAACGCGGACACCGATCACCAGGCCGGACTGTCCAATTTGGCCATGTCCGCGCTCGACCTGTTCACTGCCTCGCCGGAGGGCCTGGAGGGTGCGCAAGCGTTTGCGGAGAAGCGCAAGCCGGACTTCGTCTCGCACGTGAACTGGCACTGACCATGGACTTCACCTTCACCGGCGACGAGGACGCCTACCGGCAAGAGCTGCGCCGGTTCGCGGCGAAAGTCCTTGCACCGCATTACCAATCCGACGACAAGGCGGCGAAGCTGCGGCCTCAGCTCGTCGCGGACCTGGCCTCGATGGGCCTGACCGGCCTGCGCATCCCGGAACGGCACGGCGGCCAGGAGGCCAGCGCGGTCGTCGCCGGGATGGCCGCCGAGGAGGTCGCGCGCGGCGACTTCAACGCGGCTTACCTGATCATCGTCAGCGCGCTGGTCAGCGACATCCTCACCCGCAACGCGACCGAGGAGCAGCAGGCGGCGTGGCTGCCGCCGATCGCGTCCGGCGAGGTCGTGCCCGCGTTCTGCATCACCGAACCCGGGCACGGCACCGATGCCGCGAAGCTGGAGATGAAGGCCGAACCGGACGGCGACGGCTGGCGGCTCACCGGCGAGAAAACGTCGATCACGCTGGGCATGTCCGCTGACGTCGCGCTCGTGCTCTCCCGCACCGGCGGCCCCGGCGCCCGCGGCGTCAGCGCGTTCTGGGTCGAACTGGACGACGCGCATGTCTCGCGGGCGGCGTTCGACGACCTCGGCAGCCGGGCGATCGGACGCGCTTCATTGCACTTCGACGGGCTGCCCGTCCCGAAGGAAGCGTTGGTCGGCGGCGAGGGCCAAGGGTTCGTCTCGGTGATGCAGGGTTTCGACTATTCGCGCGCGATCATCGGCCTCGCTTGCCTTGGCGCAGCGCAGGTTTCGCTCGACGAGGCGTTGCAATGGTCGCGCGACCGCGAGGCCTTCGGCAGCCCGATCGGCACCTTCCAGGGCGTCGCGTTCCCGCTTGCCGAGCAGGCGACCTACCTGCGCGGAGCCCGGCACGTCTGTTACGAGGCGTTGTGGCGGAAGGACAACGACGTCGAGCACAGCACCGAGGCCGCGATGGCGAAGTTCTGGGCGCCGAAGCTGGCCGCCGAGACCATCCACCAGTGCCTGCTGACCTTCGGGCACCTCGGGTACTCCAGCGAAAGTCCCGTCGGGCAGCGGCTTCGCGACGTGATCGGCCTCGAAATCGGCGACGGCACCGCACAGGTGTCGAAGCTCGTCATCGCGCGCAATCTGCTCGGCCGCGCCTACGCCCCCTAAAGGAGAAAACATGCTCAAAGACAAAGTCGTCATCGTCACCGGCGCGGGTCAGGGCATCGGCCGCGGCATCGCCGGGAAGCTGGCCGCCGAGGGCGCGACCGTCGTGGTCAGCGACATCAACGAGACCACCGCGAAGGAAACCGCGGCCGCGATCGGCGGGCTCGGCGTCAAGACCGACGTCACCTCCCCCGAGTCCGTCGCCGGCGCGGTCGAGCAGGTCCGCGCGCAGTTCGGCCGGATCGACGTGCTGGTCAACAACGCAGGCTGGGACAAGGCGGGTCCGTTCGTGGAGTCCGATCGCGCCGATTGGGACCGCGTCGTGCAGATCAACCTCTACGGCGTCCTCAACACCTGCCGCGAGGTGCTGCCGGTGATGGTCGAGCAGGGCTTCGGGTCCGTGGTCAACATCGCGTCGGACGCCGGTCGCGTCGGCTCGTCGGGCGAGGCGGTGTACTCGGCGGCGAAGGGCGGCATCATCGCGTTCACGAAGTCGATCGCCCGGGAACTGGCGCGCAACACGGTCAACGCCAACGTCGTTTGCCCTGGTCCGGCGGACACCGAACTGTTCGCCTCGCTCGGCGGAGACAACCCGAAGCTGCGCGAAGCACTGACGAAAGCCATCCCGTTCCGCCGGCTCGCGCAGCCGTCCGACATCGCGAACGTGGTCGCCTTCCTTGCCTCCGACGAGGCCGCCTATGTCACCGGCCAGACCGTCAGCGTCAGCGGCGGCCTCACCATGAGCTGACCCGGAGCCCGTCATGCCGTTCGCGACGATCCTCAACGACGAGACGATCGAAGCCCACACCCGCGCCGGGTACTGGGTGAACCGCACCATCACCGACTACCTCGACGACGCCGCGGCGGCCACGCCGGACAAGACCGCGTTCGTCGATTCGCAGCGCAGCGTCACCTTCAGCCAGCTCAAGCGCGAGGTCGACCGGTGCGCGCTCGGGCTGCTGGAGCTGGGCGTCCGGCCCGGCGACGTCGTGTCGTTCCAGCTGCCGAACCGGATCGAATGGATCGTCGTGCACTACGCGGCGAGCCGGATCGGCGCGGTCAGCAATCCGCTCATCCCGATCTACCGGGACCGCGAGGTCGGCTTCATGGTCGCGCTCGCGAAGTCGAAAATCCTGGTGGTGCCGCGGGAATTCCGCGGTTTCGACTATCCGGCGATGGCGGAGCGGCTCCGTCCGCAGTGGCCGGAGCTGGAGCACGTGCTGGTAGTCGGGTCCTCCTGGGACGAGTTCGCCGCGACGCCCTGGGAAGAGCGCCGGGAGCGGCCGACGTGGCGGCCTGATCCCAACGACGTCACCCTGCTGATCTTCACCTCCGGCACCACCGGCGAGCCCAAGGGCGTGATGCACACGCACAACACCGCCGTCGCCGCGAACAATCCGCTCCCCGGCCGGCTCGGCATCACCTCAGACAGCGTCCTGCACATGGCGTCGACGCTCGCGCATCTCACCGGTTTCCTTTACGGCGCAAGGCTCGGCGTGCAGAACGGCGCGACCTGCGTGCTGCAGGACGTATGGGATGCCGCACGGTTCGTGGAACTGGTCGCCGAGCACGGCATCACCTACACCTCCGCCGCCACGCCGTTCCTGCACGACCTGCTGTCCGCGCCGAATCTCGCCGCCCACGATCTCAGTTCCCTGCAACGGTTCTGCTGCATGGGCGCACCGATCCCCCGCGCGCTCGTGCGGCAGGCACGGCAGAAACTTCCCGGTCTCGTCGTGCTCGGCGGCTGGGGCCAGAGCGAGGACGCGCTGGTCACGCTCGGCGTCCCGGGCGATCCGGACGACAAGCTGATCGACACCGACGGCTATCCGTGGCCTGGAATGCGGATCCGGACCGTCGGCGCGGACGGGACCGAATTGCCACCGGGCACCGAGGGCAGGTTGCAGGTCGCGGGGCCGTTCCTGTTCGTCGGTTACGCCGAACGGCTCGAACTGGCCCGCGAGAGTTTCACCGGCGATTGGTTCGACACCGGCGACCTCGCGACGATCGACGCCGACGGCTACCTCCGCATCGCCGGTCGCACCAAGGACGTGATCATCCGCGGCGGCGAGAACATCCCGGTCGCGTATGTGGAGAACGTCCTTTACGAACACCCGGACGTCGAGGCGGTCGCCGTGGTCGCGGTCCCCGATCCGCGGCTTCAGGAACGCGCGTGCGCCTGCCTGGTGCTGAAACCCGGCACTCACCTGGATCTGGAGAAGCTGCGCGGTTTTCTCTCCGAGAAGGGCGTCGCCAAGCAGTACTGGCCGGAGCGGGTGGAACTGTTTCCGGAACTCCCCCGCACCGCCAGCGGCAAGATCCAGAAGTTCCAGCTCCGGTCGCTGGTCGAAACGGAGAGCGGGACCGGTCCCCGGCCGGCTCAGTAGCTTCGGGCGCGAGAGAGGGGAGAATCTCGTGTCCCGCACCGATCCCGACTACGCCCGCGCCCTCGTCCTGGTGGAGGAAGCGCTGTCCCGGCTGCACGGCCCGATCCGCCGCGAACGACGGCGGCTGCGCTGGGAGCGGTGGTGCAAGCGGCCGTACTACCGTTTCGAACCGGAGGGCAAGAAACCTCAGCTCGTGCATCTCGCCGGACTCCGCGTCACTCCGCTGTGGACGACCGTCAGCACCGGCGTCTCCGACGTCGACGTGCGTTATCCGGTGTCCGCGCGCCGCCGGTTCACGATCGGGTGGCGCTGGCTGGTGCGGCACGACTACGACGAGTTCCGCGTGCCGATCTCGCTGGTCGCCGACGCGAGCGGCCAGGCCGTGCTGATCGCACCAGGCGGCCAGACGTACCCCGCGGACGAAACCGGCTGGCAAGCCCTGGCCGCTCTGCTGTACAAGGAATACGCCATGCCGCCGGGCGGGCGCTGGTACGGCGCGGGCTGAGGTCAGCCGCGCAGCTTCCTCCGCAGCGAAAGACCCGCCCCCAGTGCGGTCATCGACGCGCGCGTCATCCCGCGGCTGAACCGGCTCTCGGTCACGAACTGCTCGGCGCTGCGCAGCGAACCACGCACTTGCGGGTACGCGTACTTCCGCATCCGCCGCTCGTAGTCGGCAACCGCAGCGGTCACATCGCCACCGCGGGAAAGGTTGCGGCACAACACTTGCGCGTCGCGCAGGGCGATGTTCGCGCCGATGCCGCGGAACGGGGTCATGCTGTGCACGGCGTCGCCGAGCAGGGTGACCGGGCCGGTCTCCCAGTCGCGGACCGGCACCGACGTGCGGATCGGCAGCATGCTCACCGTGCCGTCCGGCGAATCCCGCACCAGCCGGCCGAACGCGGGATGCCAGTCGCGGATCCGGCCCAGGATCAGTGAACGAAGCGCGGGAGCGTCCAATTCGGCGAGGTCGGCCGGGAAGTGTGCGGCCTTCGCGCCGTAGGACCACATCACGTAACTGGCGGTGTTGTCGAACAGCACGGGGTCGACGGCCGCGGTCTCGTCATTGACCGAAGCCGACGGAAACTCGTGCGGCGCGGTGAACATTCCGCAGCCCGGCGGGGGCAGCACGAGTGTCGGGGCCGTCGCGAGCCGCTTCGGAAGCTGCGTGCGGGACTCTTCGGTCAGCGGGAATTTGCCGATGACGGTACGGATTCCGGTGTCCACGCGCTTCGCGTGCGGCAACAATTGCGCACGGACCCGGGAGCTCGCGCCGTCCGCGCCGACGACCAGGTCCGCCTCGGCAGTGGTGCCGTCCGCGAAGTGCAGGCCGACCCCCTTCGAATCGGTCTCGTAACGCATGAATTCCTTGTCGTACCAGAGGATTCCGTCCAGTCCGGACGACAGCACCTGGTGCATCGAAATCCGGCTGACCGAATGGTGCGCGGCGGTCGCGTCCGAGCTGGGCGGAGCGTCGAAGGCCGCCAGCTCGCGCATCTTCTCGGTGACGAAGCCGAACGTCCCCTCGCTTACCCCCGTCGTGGCCAGGAACTGCTCCCACGCCTTCGGCGGGAGGCATTCGTGCAGCGCGGCGGAACCCATCGGCGCGATGTGCACGCGGTAGCCCTGCAAGCGCTCGGTCCGGGTGCGGCTGCGCTCGTACACCGCCACCTCGACTCCGGCCCGCGACAGGCCGTGCGCCAGGCACAACCCGCCGGTACCGCCGCCCACCACCGCCACCTTGATCTTCTTCACGGTCATCCCCTCTCGGTCGGCCTCCATAATTATCCGGATGGATGATTGTGTCAACCATAGAGATGATTAATGCGTCGGTTAGGCTGCGCAGGTGTCCGAGACCACCCCGCGCCGCGCGCCGCGCCCCGGTGAGCGCCAGCGCGATCCCGAACGCACGAAGGCCCGCATTTTCGAGGCGGCCAAGGCCGAGTTCGGCAGCAAGGGGTACGCGGCCGCGCGGGTCAGCGACATCGCGCAGCGCGCCGGAGTGAACAAACAGCTGATCTCGTACTACTTCGGCGGCAAGGAAGGCCTGTACGCGGAGGTCGCGAGCGAACCGTTCGCCGGGTTCTCCGCGATGACCACGGCGGACCGTCCGCTCGCGGACGTGGTCGCGGATTTCGCCAGGAGCGGCCTCTCCGACCAAGACCAGGCCCGGTTGTTCCTGCGGGAGAACATGGCCGAGGGCACCCCGAGCGAGGCGGGGGCGGAGTCGCAGCGCGAGTTTTTGCGCGGCCAGCTCAAGTACATGCGGGCGCGGCAGGAAGCGGGCGACTTCCCGTCCGATGTGGACCCGAAGACGTTGCTGCTGATGCTGATGGCGGCGGCGAGCGCGCCGACGTCGCTGCCCCGGATCGCGGAGGCGCTCACCGGGGAGGATCCGTCGTCGGAATCCTTTGTGGAGTACTACGCGGAGCAACTGGCTCGCGTGGCTCGGTATCTCTCGGGGGCTTAGCGGCGCAGCGGAACGAGGTCGTCCGCGTGCACGACCTCCCGGCGGTGCTCCACCGGGACCTCGTGGCTCGACCGCCCGATCAACGCGGGCAACTCCCCCGCGTCGAACCCGACCACACCACGCGCCACCGGGACATCCGCCGCATCCACCAGATCGACCACGTCACCGGCCTCGAAATCACCGTCCAAACCGGTGATCCCGGCCGCCAGCAGCGACCGGCGGCGCAGGATCGCCCGCACAGCGCCGTCGTCCAGGCGGAGCCGGCCGGAGGTGTCGGCGGCGTACCCGAGCCAGAAGCGGCGGGCGGACAGGCGGGTGTCGGCGGGCGCGAACGCGGTGCCGACGTTCGCCTCGCGCAGCGCGTCGCCGGCGTCGGCGGCTGCGGCCAGCAGCACCGGGATTCCGGCGCCGGCCGCGGTGCGTGCGGCGGAAAGTTTCGAGACCATGCCGCCGGTGCCGAGGCCCGAGGACGACATTCCGACCGCGATGCCCTCCACATCGGACTCGCCGCGCACCTCGGTGATCTTGCGGGTCGCGCCGTCGCGCGGGTCGCCGTCGTACAGACCGTCCACATCGGACAGCAGGACCAGCGCGTCGGCGCCGACGAGGTGTGCCACGAGTGCGGCGAGCCGGTCGTTGTCGCCGAAGCGGATCTCTTGCGTGGCAACGGTGTCGTTCTCGTTCACGACCGGCACCGCGCCGAGCGCGAGCAACCGGGAGAACGTGCGCTGCGCGTTGCGGTAGTGCGAGCGGCGGACGACATCGTCGGAAGTGAGCAGCACTTGGCCGACCGTCAGGGAGTAGCGGCCGAACGATTCCGCGTACGCGTGCGCGAGCGCGAGTTGTCCGACGCTCGCCGCGGCCTGCTGGGTAGCCAGGTCACGCGGGCGCTTGCCCAGCTTCAACGGCGCCAGCCCGGCGCCGATCGCGCCCGAGGACACGAGGACGATCTGCGCGTCGCGGGCCACGCGGTCCGCGATGGCGTCGACGAGCGCGTCGAGGCGAGCCACGTCGAGCCCGCTGCCCGCGGTGGTCAGCGCCGAAGAACCGACTTTGACGACCAGCCGGCGGGCTTCCGCGATCTCGTGGCGCGTGCCGCTCACCGGTCGCGCTCCGCCTGCTCCTCGTCGTCCCACACGTCGTCCAGTTCGGCGTCGATGGACGGGGTCGTTTCCTCTTCTTCGACCAGGTCCTCGTCCTCGCCGGTGCCGTCGCGGCGGATCCGGCGGGCTTCCTTGCGGTCGGACGCGCTGACGCGGTCGTTGCGCTCCAGCCGGACGTCCGTGCCGCGGCCGGAAAGATGCACCGCGACGCCCGGGGTCGAGGGCTGCCATTCGAACTGGATGTCGCCGATGGTGACCGGGCTGCCCGGACGCGCGCCGTTCTTCGCGAGCGCTTCCTCGACGCCGAGCCGGTTGAGCCGGTCCGCGAGGTAGCCGACGGCCTCGTCGTTGGCGAAGTTCGTCTGCCGGATCCACCGCTCCGGGCGCGAGCCGCGGACGATGAACCCGCCTTCTTCCTCCGGATCGCGCTCGACGGTGAACCCGCTGTCGTCGATCGCCAGCGGGTGCAGCACGATCTTCTCCGGCTCCAGCACCGGCTGCGCCTCGCGGTAGGCCTCGACGACCTCCGCCAGCGCGAAGCTCAGCTCCTTGAGGCCCTTGCGCGACGCGGTCGATACCTCGAACACGCGCAGCCCGCGCGCCTCCAGGTCGGGGCGCACGAACTCGGCCAGCTCGGCCGCTTCCGGGATGTCGATCTTGTTCAGCACCACCACGCGCGGACGTTCCTCGAGCTTGCCGCCGAGCCCCGGCGTGTAGCGGGCCAGCTCCTCCTCGAGAGCGTCCACATCGGACAGCGGATCGCGGCCGGGCTCCAGCGTCGCGCAGTCGACCACGTGCACCAGCACGGCGCAGCGTTCGATGTGGCGCAGGAAGTCCAGTCCGAGCCCGCGGCCCTCGGACGCACCCGGGATCAGGCCCGGCACGTCGGCCATCGTGAACACCGACGACCCGGCGGTGATGACGCCGAGGTTCGGCACGAGCGTGGTGAACGGGTAGTCGGCGATCTTCGGCTTGGCCGCGGACAGCACGGAAATCAGCGACGACTTGCCCGCGGACGGGAAGCCGAGCAGGCCGACGTCGGCGACCGAACGCAGCTCCAGCACGAGGTTGCGGCTCTCGCCGGGCTCGCCGAGCAGCGCGAAACCCGGCGCCTTGCGGGCCTTCGACGCGAGCGCGGCGTTGCCGAGCCCGCCTCGGCCGCCCTGTGCGGCGACGAACCGGGTGCCCGGGTTGGTGAGGTCCGCGACGAGCTCGCCGTCCTCGGTGAACACGACGGTGCCCGGCGGGACCTTCATCTCCAAGCCCTCGCCCTGGGCCCCGTTGCGGTTGCTGCCCATGCCCATCTTGCCGTTGCCGGCGCGGGCGTGCGGGCGGAAGTGGAAGTCGAGAAGGGTGTGCACGTTGGCGTCGACGACGAGGGTGACGTCACCGCCGTTGCCGCCGTTGCCGCCGTCCGGGCCGCCGAGCGGCTTGAACTTTTCGCGGTGCACCGAGGCACAGCCGTTTCCCCCGTCCCCGGCGGTCAGATGGATGACCGCGCGGTCCACGAACCGGGACGCCATGGGTTTGCCTCACTTCACGTGCGAAAAAAGTATCCGGACAAAAACAAACGAGGGGTGGTGCCGGAGTTATTCCGGTCCCACCCCTCGCTTGGAGGTTCTGACGCTGTCGAGACCGAAGATCAGGCCTCGACTGGCACGATGTTGACCGTCTTGCGGCCGCGCTTCGAGCCGAACTCGACCGCACCGGCGGCGAGCGCGAACAGCGTGTCGTCGCCGCCACGGCCGACGTTCACGCCGGGGTGGAACTTGGTGCCCCGCTGGCGGATCAGGATCTCGCCCGCGTTCACCTCCTGGCCGCCGAAGCGCTTGACACCCAGTCGCTGGGCGTTCGAATCACGACCGTTGCGGGAGCTGGACGCACCCTTCTTGTGAGCCATCGCTCAAGCCCCTTCTGGGAAAAGTGTGTGTTGCGAAGATCCGGAGGACTACTTGGAGATGCCGGTGACCTCGACGCGGGTCAGCTTCTGCCGGTGACCCTGGCGCTTGTGGTAGCCGGTCTTGTTCTTGAACTTGTGGATCCGGATCTTCGGACCCTTGGTCTGCTCGACGACCTTGCCGGTGACCGAGACCTTCGCCAACGCGTCGGCGTCCGTGGTGACCTCGCCACCGTCCACGAACAGCACGGCGGTGAAGGTGTGCTCGGTGCCCGGCTCGCCCTCGAGCTTCTCGACCTCGACGACGTCGCCGACGGCAACCTTGTACTGCTTGCCACCGGTCTTGACGATCGCGTACGCCGACACGGAAGTCTCCTGCATTACTCGACAATGGGTTAGGGGGCTGGCGCGGCCGGCCCGCCCGGGGGCGGTCCAGGTGCTCGCGCAGCGGCTCATGCTTGCGATGAGCCGTACTACAGGTTACGGGAGGCCCCGGGCGCTGCTGCACCCGGGGTACCCGTGGTGGATCAACTCTGGTCCGAAGCCTTCACCGGCGGCCCTGCCGGACGCGAAGCGGCGCGGCGCGGACGGCGCCGGGTGCTGCGCACGGCCGGGGCCGGGACGTCGACCTCGGGTTCTTCTTCGGAGGCCGCCTCGGCGGGCTCCTTCGGGGCTTCCGCCTCCGGCGCGGCCTGGCTGGCCGCGGGCTCCGGCTGCTTCGCTTCCGGCTGCTGGACGGGGGCCGGGGCCTCCGTCTTGTCTTCGGTCTTTTCCGGCGCGGCGGCCTGCTCGGCCGTTTCCGGCTCCGCCGGTTTCACGGCCTCGGCGGCGTCCGCCGCGGCTTCCGGAGCGTGGTGCTCGTGCTTGGCCTTGGACGCGTTGGCCATGGCCTGCACCGCCGACACGACCGACTCGCGCTGTTCCGGAGTCGGGGCCGGGGCGGACTGCTCCGGCTTGGGCTCGTGGTGCTGCTGCTCCTCGCCCTTGCCGCGGCCGCGGGAGCGCCGCGAGCTCTTGGTGTCGCCGCCGCCGTGGCTGTGGCCGTTGTGCCCGTTGCCGCCGTTGTGGCCGTTCCCGTTGCCTCCGCCGCCGGTGCGCTGCGGTTCGGTGGACACGACGACGCCGCGGCCCTTGCAGTGCTCGCACGGCGTGGAGAACGCCTCGAGCAGCCCGGTGCCGATCTTCTTGCGCGTCATCTGCACCAGGCCCAGCGACGTGACCTCGGCCACCTGGTGGCGCGTGCGGTCGCGGCCGAGGCATTCGGTGAGCCTGCGCAGCACCAGCTCGCGGTTGGATTCGAGCACCATGTCGATGAAGTCGATGACGATGATGCCGCCGATGTCCCGCAGCCGCAGCTGGCGGACGATCTCCTCCGCCGACTCCAGGTTGTTGCGGGTCACCGTCTCCTCGAGGTTGCCGCCCGAGCCGGTGAACTTGCCGGTGTTGACGTCGATCACAGTCATCGCCTCGGTGCGGTCGATGACCAGGTAGCCGCCCGAGGGCAGCCAGACCTTGCGGTCGAGCGCCTTCGTGATCTGCTCGTCGATCCGGTGCTCGGCGAAGGCGTCACCGGTGCCGGTGTAGCGCTTGAGCCGGTCGGTCAGGTCGGGCGCGACGTGCTGCACGTAGCCGTGGATGGTCTCCCACGCCGTCGAGCCCTGGACCTCCAGCTTCGCGAAGTCCTCGGTGAACAGGTCGCGCACGACCTTCACCAGCAGGTCCGGCTCCTCGTACAGCATGGTCGGGGCGCCGCCCTTCTTGGCGGACCCGGCCGAGGCCTTCTCCTTGATGACGTCCCACTGCGCCTTGAGCCGCTGGACGTCCCGGTCGAGCTCCTCCTCGCTGATGCCCTCCGAGGCGGTGCGGATGATGACGCCCGCGTCCTCCGGGACGATCCGCTTGAGGATGTCCTTGAGCCTGCGCCGCTCGTTCTCCGGCAGCTTGCGGGAGATGCCGGTGGCCCCGCCCGCGGGGACGTAGACGAGGAAGCGGCCGGGCAGCGAGATCTGCGTGGTCAGCCGGGCGCCCTTGTGCCCGACCGGGTCCTTGGTGACCTGCACCAGCACGCTGTCGCCGGTGGACAGCGCCTGCTCGATCTTGCGCGCCTTGCCTTCCAGGCCCGCGGCGTCCCAGTCGACCTCGCCCGCGTAGAGCACCGCGTTGCGGCCGCGGCCGATGTCGATGAACGCGGCCTCCATGCTGGGCAGCACGTTCTGGACGCGGCCGAGGTAGACGTTGCCGACGATCGAGCCGGTGCCCGACGACGTCACGAAGTGCTCGACCAGCACGCCGTCCTCGAGCACGGCGATCTGCGTGGAATCGCCCTTCTCGGCGACGACCATGGTGCGGTCGACCGACTCGCGGCGGGCGAGGAACTCGGCCTCGGACAGGATCGGGGCGCGGCGGCGGCCCGCCTCGCGGCCGTCGCGGCGGCGCTGGCGCTTGGCCTCCAGCCGCGTGGAACCGCGGACGCTGCGCACCTCGTCGCGCGCCGGGCGCTCGGCCTCGGCGGCCTTGGCCTGGCGGACGTGCGTGACGGTGTTCGGCGGGTCGTCGGCGCCGGTGGTCTCGGCCCCGTCGTCGTCCCCGCCCTTGCGACGGCGGCGACGGCGGCGGCGCTTGCTGCCGCTGTCGGACTCGGCGTCGTCGTCGGACTCCGCCTCGGCGTCGCCGGACTCGTCCGGCTTCTCGGTCTTGTCCTTGGCGTCCTTGGCGTCTTTGCCGTCCTTGGCCTGCTGGTCGTGCTGGCCCTCGGAGGTTTCGTCCTCGTTCTCGTTCTGGGCCTCGTCGCCGCCCTTGCCCCGGCCGCGGCCGCGACGGCCGCGGCGGCGCCGGCGACGGCCGCCCGCGTCGTCGCCGTCCTCGTCGGACCGCTCGTCGCGGGTCTCGTCGGGGGTTTCTTCCTCGGCGGTGTCGGCGGCGCGCTCGGACCGGCCCGGACGCTCGGCCTGCGCGGGAGCCTCGCCGACGCCGAACACCGGCTCGGGCTTGCTCCGCGTCTGCTGCGCGGGCTCGGGCGGCAGGAACACCGGCGAGGGCGCGGCGAAGACCGGCACGTGCACCGGGCCGCGGGCCGGGGTGGCCTGCTCGGTTTCCTGCTGCTCGGCCGGGATCGCGGGCGCGACGGCCCGGCGGGCGCGCCGGGTGCGGGTGCGCTTCTCGCCGGATTCCTGAGCGGCTTCCGGTTCGGCGGTGTCGGCGGCGGACGGGCGGGCCGGTTCGGCCGTGGACGCCTGCTCGGCGGGGGTTTCCGACGCGGTGTCCGCAGCCGGCGCCGGGGCGGCGGCTGCGGGCGGCGCGGCGGCTTCCGGGGATTCGGGGGTCTGCGCGGCGGCGCCCTGGGCGGCTTCCGGGGCTTGCTCGCTGTCCTGGGCCGCGGCGGTCTGCTCGGCGGCGTCGTTTCCGGCTGCCTCCGGCTCGGCCGCGGCCGTGGCCTGCTCGGCGGCGTCGGCGGTCTCCGCGGCCGGAGCGGCGTCGCCGGTCTCGCCGGCGGCCTCCGCGTCGAGGATGACCGCGACGCGGTGCGCGACCTCCTTGGTCACGCTCGACTGGGCGCTGCGGGGGCTCTCCCCCAGCTCGGCGAGCTTGCCGAGCAGGTCGCGGCTGCTCAGGCCGAGCAGCTTGGCCAGCGCGTGCACGCGGATGCGCGGCGGCAGCTCGCCCAGCCTGCTGGTCGTGGGTGCGACGGTATTCCCGCCGGTCTGATCGGCGGGTGTGTCCGCGTTCGACATATGTCTCCTCCGCCCCCGGGCGCGTCAGCCGGTTCGCACCGGTGGTGACGCGGCCGCGCAGGGGCCCTTTCTGTTCCGTGCCCGCCGTGGTGGTGACCAGCGGCGGGAATCCTGCTGGCAGCCGTGCGGTCCGCCGGGTCGGCGGCCGCTCGGTTCCTGGTCTGCTCGGCGGGGTGCCGGCCTGCTCGCGACCCCCGGGCCACCCGCCACGACATCGACCTTGGCCCGGCCTCCCGGGGGCGACGCGCGTGGTGCCGGTCCGGCACTCCTCCGGGCCGCCCACGACGCGGGCGGGATGCCCGTCGGCGCAGCGGCCAACGCGAGTATCCCACACCCGGGGGGACACCCGGTGTAGTCGGTGTCCCGCGGCAGGCGCCCGGGCGTGCCGCGATCATGCACTCGGGCGAACTTCCGCGCTTCGCTTGTCGCGCCGGGCCAGGGGTGGTTAGCGTGCGGGCTCGGGCGCTCGCGCGGGCGCCCGGCATAGCCCCGCGCGCGGTGGGAGGTCCGGTGTCTGTGCTGGCGCGGCCGCTGCGGGCGGCCGTGTGCTCCGTCCTGGTCCTCGCCGGCTGCGCCGCGGTCTCCCCCGCCGCCGTCGCGAGCCCCGGATGCGCCTCCGGCGGCCGGGCGGTGCGCTACGTCGTGGCGTTCGACCGCGGAACCCCGGAATCTTCCGCCCGCCAGCAGACGAGCGCGGGCTGCGGGCGGCTCGTGGGCTACTACCCGCAGATTTCCGTGGCGGTCGTCACGTCAGCCGATCGGGGGTTCGCGGACCGCCTCGGCCCGGAACGGACATTCAGCGCGCAAGCCACCCGCGCGGCCGCCGGACAGCCGGGCGCCGCGGCCCAGCCCGCGCGGGCCGAACTCCCGCTCAGCGACCCGGCGCGGGTGCCCGCCGCGGACCTGTCCGCGCAGCAGTGGGACATGGACCTGATCGGCGCCCCGGCCGCGCACCAGGTCACCGAAGGCAGCCGCGCGGTGGTCGTCGGCGTCCTGGACTCCGGCGTCGACCCGAAGCACCCCGACCTCGCCGAGGCGATCGACCCGGACGATTCGGCGGGCTGTCTCACCGGCGTCCCGGACCCGAGCCCGGCCGCGTGGCAGCCGACGACCTCGGCGCACGGCACCCACGTCGCGGGCATCATCGCCGCGGCCGACGACCGCAAGGGCATCACCGGCGTCGCGCCGGGCGTGCGGATCGCGTCCGTGAAGGTGATCGACGACCGCGGCTACGCCGATCCCGAGGCGGCGGTCTGCGGGATCATGTGGTCGGCCGCGCGGCATCTGCCGATCGCCAACAGCAGCTGGTTCGTGAACCCGTGGTCCCTGTCCTGCGTGCGCGGCAACGACCGCGGCGTGGTGCACGAGGTGCTGGCGCGGGCCGTGGAGTACGCGACTTCGCAGGGCACGCTGAACGTCGCCGCCGCGACCAACGAGGCGGTCGACCTCACGCCGTCGGGCCGCTCGGGTTCGCCGTCCGCCGCCGGGAAGTGCGAGGCCCTGCCCGCCGGGCTGCGGGACGTGGTGACGGCGTCTGCGGTCAGCCCGGACCGGGTGAAGTCGGGCTACAGCTCGTACGGGCTCGGTGTGGTCGATGTCACGGCCCCGGGCGGCGACGACGACCGGTGCGTGGTTTCGACCGTGCCGGGCGGCTACGCGCCGATGTGCGGGACGTCGATGGCCGCGCCGCACGTCGCCGGAGTCCTGGCGTTGCTCAAGTCGGTGCATCCCACGTGGACGGCCGCCCAACTGCGCCGCACGCTGGATTCCCGCGCGACGCCGATGCCGTGCCCGGACAACTACGACCTCACCGGCGACGGCGCCCAAGACGCCTACTGCTCCGGCTACGACGGTTACAACGGCTTCTACGGCCACGGTCTCGTCGACGCCCGGTCCGCGGTGGCGCCCGCGCAGACCGGACTGCCCAGCCCGGCCCGCTGACCGAAGCCGCGCTTCAGGCGTTAAGTCAGCAGCAGTTTCGCGATCCTCCTTGTCGCGCCCCAGATCCCGAGCGCGGCGAGCACCAGCAGGTACGCGAGGTTGCCCAGCATGCTCCAGGAGAAGATGCCGGCGGAGAGCCCGCGCATCAGCTCGATCCCGTGGTAGAGCGGGAAGCAGCGGACCAGCCACTGCAGCGCCTCCGGGTAGACCGTGATCGGGAAGAACGTGGTGGAGAACAGGAACATCGGCATCAGCACGAGCTGGATGTAGTCGAACTGGGACGTCGACTTCAGGAAACTGACCAGCGTGATGCTGATGGCCGCGAACGCGAACGACACGAGCAGCGCGGCGGGCAGGAGCAGCAGCGCCCACCACGACGTCAGCAGCCCCATGACGCCGGTGACCGCCAGGAACGCCACCGAATAGAGACCGCCGCGCATCATCGCCCACGCGATCTCGCCGAGCGCGACGTCCAGCGGACCGACCGGGGTCGCCAGCATCGCGTCGTACGTCTTGGCGTAGCGCAGTTTGAAGAACAGGTTGTACGTGCACTCGAAAACCGCGCCGTTCATCGCCGACGACGCCAGCAGCGCGGGCGCGACGAACGCGACGTAGCTCATCGGCTGCCCGTCCGGCCCCGGCACGGTGGTGACCAGCTTGCCGAAACCGACCTGGAACGCGAGCAGGTAGAACAACGGCTCGAGCGCGCCGGACACCAGGATCGTCCACGACCGTCCGTAGACGGTGAGCGCGCGTTCGATCAACGCGGTCGCGCGGCCGCTGTACATGCCCGCGGGCAGCACGCGGAGCAGAATTCCGCGCCGCTGCGGGAGAATCGGGGCGTTTCGCAGATCGGTCATCACGCCACCAGCCGTCGGTAGAAGCCGCGGTGCGCGATCGTCCAGCCGATCGCGACCAGCGCCGCCAGATACGCGAGGTGCCCGAGCACCGGGAGCAGCTCCCGGCCGCCGAGCGTGGCGGCGCGCGAGAGCTCGGTGCCGTGCCACAGCGGGGAAATCCAGGCGAGCCAGCGCAGGTACAGCGGCAATTGGGTGATCGGGAAGAAGGTGCCGGAGAACAGGGTCATCGGGATGACGATGAAGCGGAAGACCAGCCCGAACCGCTGTCCCTCGTCGAAGGTCCACGCCGCCATCGCGGCCATGAGCGATCCGCAGGCGAGGCCGGTGAGGACGCCGACGAGGATCACCAGCAGCGCTCCCGCGTTCGCCCAGGCGCCGAACAGCAACGCGATGAGCGCGTAGACGGTGCCGGAGAGGGCGAGCCGCAGAGTGGTCCAGATCTGGTGCCCGCCGAGGACCTGACCGGGAGACACCGGTGTCGCGGTGACCGCCAGATAGTCCTTCTGCCATTTGAATCCGCTGAGCACCGGATAACTCGACTCGCTGACGCCCTGCTGCGCCGCGCCCGCCACGAGCAGCGCCGGGGCGACGTACACGAGGTATGACACCCCGCCCGTCGCCGGACCGGCCTTGACCTGCGAGCCGAACCCGAGCCCCATCGCGGCGAGGAAGAGCACCGGTTGCAGGCCGGTGGAGTAGAGCGTGCTGAGCCAGTGCCTGCGGTACCAGGTCCAATAGCCCTCGACGCGCAGCCAGGCGCCGTGGAACCGGCCGACGACGCGGCCGGTGGCGGGAGCGGTCATCAGTCCACCAACGTCCGGCCGGTGAGGCGGAGGAAGACGTCCTCCAGGGAACTGCGCCGGACCAGGCTCGACAACGGGCGCAGGCCGCGCTCGTGCGCGCGCTCGAGGGTGGCCTCGCCGGTCATCGTGTAGAGCAGCACCCGGTCCGGGAGGACTTCGACGCGTTCGGCCAGCCCCTCGAGCCGGTCGGCCGCGTCCTGCTGCTCTCCCGGCGCGAACCGCAGCTCGACGACTTCCCGGGTGGAATGCCGCGCGATCAAGCCGGCGGGCGAGCCTTCCGCGGCGATCCGCCCGCCGTCCATGACGACCAAGCGATCGCACAGCTGCTCTGCTTCGTCCATGTAATGGGTGGTGACGATGAGCGTGGTGCCGCGCGCTTTGAGCCGGAAAAGCCGGTCCCACAACAGATGTCGCGCTTGGGGGTCGAGGCCGGTGGTCGGTTCGTCGAGCAGCAGCAATTCCGGATCGTTGACCAGGGACCGGGCGATGGTGAGCCGCCGCTTCATGCCGCCGGACAGCGAATCGACCGGCTGCTCGGCGCGGTCGGACAACTGCGCGAACTCCATCAGCTCGACCGCTTTGCGCCGGACATGGGCGCGGGAGAGACCGAAGTAGCGGCCGTAGACGTGGAGGTTCTGCCGGACGGTGAGCTCCACGTCGAGGTTGTCCTCCTGCGGCACCACGCCGAGGCGCGCACGGATCCGCGGCCCTTCGACGTCCGGGTCCATGCCGAGGACGCGCAGATCGCCGTCGGTGCGCGGAGACACGCACGCGATCATCCGCATCGTCGACGATTTCCCGGCGCCGTTGGGCCCGAGGAAGCCGAACGCCTCCCCTGGCCGCACCTCGACGTCGACGCCGCGGACTGCCTCGAATTCTCCGAACCGTTTGACCAGCGCTTTCGCTTGCACGAGGGCTGGTTCCGATGCCGACTCTCCCACGAGGAACGACAGTAGAGGGAGGGACCGACAATTCTCGACCCGTTTCCCGAGCCGCGGAGACCAGGCGTACGCGAGGGGGCCCCTGAAGGAATCAGATTCCCTCAGGGGCCCGCCTCGCGAACTCGATGCCGAGCCGGCGTCAGCGCACCGTCGCCGGAACCGAACGGGTCACCCCGTTCACCGTCACCGAGACCTCCGCCGTCCCCGGGCGCAGGCCCCGCACCGTCCCGGTGGCCGGGTCGAGCGACACCACGTCCCACGGCGCGGGCGGCCAGCTGCCGATGTGCACCCCGCGACCGCCCCAAGCGGCGCTCACCGGATACGCCACCGGAATCGACCGGCCCTCCTGCGTCACCGCGGCGGTCACCTTCCCGGTCCCGCCCCGCGCAAGCGTGCCCGGGCCGGTCACCGTCAGCGCGTCGACGTTCGGGCGCGTCTCGAAGCGCACCGGCTGGCCGCGGTCCGCGGGGTCCACTCGCACGAGGGTCCAGCCGACGAAGCCGCCGTCGCCGGGGGCCGCGGCCGGGGTCTTGCCCGAGTTGCCGTTCACGAGGTACGGCACGCCGTCCGTGCGCGACAGGCCGAACACGCCCGCGTGCGAGGCCAGCGAGGCGGCCGGTTTTCCGGATTTCTCCTCGAAACCGGTCAGCCACGTTTGCAGCAGCGCGGCCTCCTTCCGGTCGCCCAGCTGCGAATTGCCGGTCGGGCTCGGGTCTTTCACCGGGTGGTGCATCGCGACGACCACCCCGCGCACGGAACGGTCCTTCGCCGCGTTGTCGAGCGCCTCGCGCAGCATGCGCACCTGGTCGAATCCGCCCGCGCGCAGCGAGCCGCGCGAGGAGTCCATCAGGATCAGCCGCACGCCGTGGACGTCGACCACGCGGTGCGTTTCCCCGAACGCGTCCTGGAAGTTCTTCAGGCCGTTGCCGCCCTCGGCCTCGTGGTTGCCGGGGACGTAGTACCAGGGGACGCGGCCGTCCAGTTCTTCAGTGATGATCTTGCGGGCCAGCACGAAATCCGGCGCGGTGCCGCGGTCCACGAAGTCGCCGTTGATCAGCACGAGGTCCGGTTTCGCGGCGACTGCCTCGTGCAGTGCCCGGCGTGCTTGGGCGACCAGCGGGCCGTCCGGGGCGTCGGCGGTGAACTGGGCGTCGCTGACGACCGCGAGCTTCAGGCCGCCCTCGCCGAGCGTGCCGTTGGCGACGAGCGCCGGGTCCGGGACGGCCGGATCGTGCGGCACGGCCGTGGTCGGCGCGACCTCGAAGGTGAGGTCGTTGAAGACCAGCTTGCCCTCGTATTGCTTGCCCGCCGCGGTTTCCACGGCATAGAACCGGGTGAGGCGCTGCCCGTCCGGCAGTCCGGCGGGCACCGCGGCGGTCACGTACCGCCAGCCGGTCCAGTTGACGCTCAGCGAAAGGTCCACAATGGACGCCGTGTTGGCGCCGTCCCGGAGTTCCGCGCGGATCCAGGCTCCCTTGCCGTCGCCGTTGATCCACATGCCGATCTTCTGCGTGCCGGCCGGAACCGCGATCGGGTTGGCAGCGTTGACGTACGCGGCGCGAGTGGCGGTGGTGCCGGTGAGCCGGTAGTCGAGCGCCAAGCCCTTGCCGCCGTTTCGTCCGTCCGCCGATGACAACGCGGCGCCGACGACCGCCGGGTACACCGTGGCGGACCAGCCTTCCGGACCGGCCAGCGGCGCCGCGACCTTGGCTTCGGTGCCCACCGAAGCCGCCAGGTGCATGGTCTTCCCGCCCGCGTGCACGGTGACCGCAGTGGCCCCGGACGCGGTCTTCGCGGTGACTGCGAAGCCCTTGCCCGACGGTTCGATCTTCACCACAGCGGGGTCGTATTCGAGCTTCACGTCCGACGGTTCGATCCAGGTGCCGTAACCGTCCGCGTCGTAGCCGTAGACCTGGAACTCGCCGCGCGCGTCCGCACCCGACAGCGCGACCTGCTTGGTGCTCGCGCCGAGGCGGACCGGCTTGCCCAGCACGGTCAGCTTCGTGCGGCCGTTCACGAAGTTCTGGTGCGCGGTGACCGTCACGTCGGCTCGCGCGTCTGGGTGCAGGAAGTCAGGCTGCGCGGTGAAAACGTTCTTCGTGACAGTGCCACGGAACGGGTTCGACGTAGTCCAGAACGGCCTGGACGCCACCGCAGCACCCGTCTCGTCGTGGCCGTTCGGCACGAGCGCGCGGCTCAGGCCGGACAGCACGCGGGTCGAGTCGTCGCCCTCCTGCTCGGGGGCGGGCGCGAAGCCGGTCAGCCGTCCGCTGCCAGCGACGGTCGCGAAGCCGATGCCGTTGGGCACCAAGCGTTCGCCGCCGTCCGACGGCGAGTTGCGCACCAGCGGCGCGGCCTCGCCCTCGCCGCGCGCGAGCAGCGTCGAGGAGCCGCCGCCGTCGAGGTTGATCGCGTCGTCGGCACCGAGCCGCTTCAACTGCCGGGCCATTTCCAGCTCGGTCATCCCTCGGCTGTCGGCTTGGCGGCCGTCCACCGTGACGAGCCACATCCGCTTGCCGTCAGCGGAAAAACCGACGCCGGTACGCGGCGCGAGGGTGACGTCGTCGAGTTGCTGGAGCTGTCCGTCCTTCAGCAGTGTCTTGTTCCCGCCGACCGCGACCGCGATCTTGCCCGCGTCGGTCCGCGGCGCATACGAAACGCCCACGCGGTCACCGACGTGCAGCGCCGACAGCGTGTCCGCGCCGGCTTCCCGACCGAGCAGCAGCGTGCTGCCCGCTGGAATCGGGCCGTCCGCGGGCTTCGGACGCACCTGCGTCACGACGCCGTCGCGGACCTCGACCTCGACGACCTTCTGCGCACCGGCGACCGACGTCGCGCGCGCCGACGAGCCCCAAAGCGGCGTGTAGACCCCGAGAGCGTCCTTGCCGAGCACCGGGCTGTTGAAGTTCGTGGCGGGGACAGCGCGGCCGTCCGGCAGCGTGACCGACGCTTCGAGGAAGATGTCGGCGAGCTTCGCGCGACCCTCCTCGGTGATCGCCGCGGTGGTGTTGTGGCCGGACGCGGGCGCGTTGTGCAACTCGCCGTTGTCGATGCCGACGCCGAGCGGCGCGCCGGAAGCGTTGATGTCGAAGAAATCGCCGTTGACGCCCGCGACCGCACCGGCGCGAGCGACCTGCTGTGACAGCGGGGTGCGCGCGGAAACGGTGCCCGGGCTGAGGTAAGTCGGCTTCAGGACCTTGCTGGTGAGGTCGACGCTCAGCGCGTCGCCGCGGATCCAGCCCTTCGGGTCGAAGCGGTCGAACTGGGTGAGGTTCAGACCAGGCGCCACCGCGTTGGTGGCGCTGCTGGTCTCGAGGCCGTCGTCGGCGGCGGGCGCCGCGGCGACCGCCGGGGCCTCCCGGGCCGAGGAGAAGGCGGAGGCGCTCTCGACCGGCGGCGGGCCGAGCGGAGCGGAGAGCGGGCCGGCCTGCGCCGGCGTGGCCAGCGTCAGCACCAGCAGGGCGCTGAGCAGCACGGATCTTGATCTTTTCACCAGGTACCCCACGATCGCGAAAATGGCTCAGGTCAGCCAAATCCATCGGCGCGACCGCCGGAAGGCCCTGCGGTGAACGGGACCTGAATGGCGCAGGATTATCCGCTCAGGGGGTCATGCGCGCGGCGAGGAACTCCTTCGCGACGGCCTCGTCGCCAGCGATCTCGGGCTGGGCGTCGGTGCGATTCCACAGCAGCACCAGCAAATCCTGCGCGGGCGCCGCGACCGTGGCGACCGCTTCGCCCTCGCCGAGCTCGGGCGGTTCGCCGGGCACAACGGTCCACGAGTGCCCGGTGTCGGTGGTGCGCAAGGTGATCGGCGCGGCCAGCGGAACCTCGTGCTTCCAGCGAGCGACGCGCGGCAGCATCGTGCCGAGCACCTCGTGGACGCCGTCCGCGGCGATCAGCGGATCAAGCCGCGTCGCTACTCCGCGTGCGCCGGACAAGTCGACCAAATGCACGGCGGTTTCGTGCACCTGACGGCGGAACCAGAACGCCTTCGTCTTCTCCGCGGCGCCGAAAACCCAGCACGAGTCGGCGGGATCGGCCGCGTCGAGCGCGTCCAGCAGCTCGGCCGCGCTCTCGGCGTACCAGGGCGCGAGGTCGGCGCCCGGCGAAACGTCGAATTCCTGGTTGCTCAGCTCGCCGGTGCGGACGATCCCGGCGGCCCAGCGGTGCACGTTGCCCAGATGCGTGACGAGGTCGCGCTTGGTCCAGTCGCCGCAGTACGGGACCGGGTTGCCGAGGTCGCCCGCGGCTTCCGCGGCGAAGGCTTCGGTGAGCGAACGGAGGTGCGGCAGGTAATCACGCGGAGGCAGCGGCAGAGCAGTCACCGGTGGAGGTTAACCGATCCGCTGGGTTCCGAGCACCGACAACAACCGCAGTGCTTCCTCTCCCGGCGAACCCGGCGCGGCGGTGTACAGCACGACCTCCTGGTCCCGGTCGGAGATGCCGAGCACGTCGCAATCCACCGGCACGGTCCCGACGACCGGATGCTCGAACGTCTTGCTGAAGGTCGATTCGGCCACCACGTCGTGCGACGCCCACAGCGCGGCGAACCGCTCGCTCCCCGCGAGCAAGTCCGCGACGAGAGTGCGCACCTCGGGGTCGTCCGGGTACTTCGCCGCCGTCACCCGCAGCCGGTTGGCCATCGCACGAGCGAACGCCTCGGCTTCCACCAGGCCGTACAAGCGGCCACGGCCGTGGGCGAGGAAGACCCGGCGCGGCAAGCTGCGCTCCTCGCGGGACAGAGCGGAGAAATCCTCCAGCAGCGCGGCGGCGAGCGGATTCCAGGCGAGCACCTCGTACGTCGCGGAGAACACGATCCCGGCCGTCTGCGGCAACCGGTCCAGCAGGTCGAGGATGGTTTGCCGGACCTCTCGCGACGGGCCCCGCGCGGGGCGCGGCGCGCCGGCGAGTTCGTGCAGGTGGTCGCGTTCGACGTCCGAAAGCCGCAACGCGCGGGTCAGCCCGGCCAGCACCTCGTTCGACGGGTTCGGGCCGCGCGCCTGTTCGAGCCGCGTGTAGTACTCGACCGAGATGAACGCCAGCCGCGCGACTTCCTCGCGGCGCAGGCCGGGGGTGCGCCGCCGCCTGCCCGCGGGAAGGCCCACGTCGGCCGGTGCGATGCGTTCGCGCCTGCTGCGCAGGAAACCCGCCAGTTCCGTTCGGTCCACCGGTCCAGTCTGCGCAGTCCGGCCGGGCTCAGCCAGGTACACCCGATGCCTGGTTGCCGTCGCTTCGCCGACGAACCATCGAAGCCATGACCGAAACACGAACGTACAGCCTGCTCGGCGGCAAGATCGCCTTCATCAGCGGCGCCGGGCGCGGGATCGGCGCGGCGGCGGCCCGGTTGTTCGCCAAGGAGGGCGCGAAGGTCGTCCTGGCCGCGCGCACCGAAACGCAGTTGAAGGCAGTGGCCGAACAGGTGCGCGCAGAGGGCGGCGTCGCGGATTGCGTGCGATGCGATCTCGCTGACCCGGCGAGCGTTCAAGCCGCCATCGACCGGGTGCTGGAACTGCACGGACGCCTCGACCTCGCGTTCAACAACGGCGCGACCGGCACGCCGCCGGTGCCGCTGGACCAGGTGCCGCTGGCCGATTTCGACCGCCTGTACGAGGTGAATCTGCGCGGGCCGTGGCTGGCGATGGCCGCCGAGGTGAAGGCGATGCGGGCCAGCGGCGGCGGGGCCATCGTGAACACGTCCAGCATCGGCAGCTTCGGCGCGAATCCCGCGCTGCCGGTTTACGGGGCCGCGAAACGCGCGCTGAACAGCCTGACCGAATCGGCGGCCGTCGCTTACGGACCGGAGGGAATCCGGGTGAACGCGATCGCGCCCGGCACGACGATGACCGAGATGATCCGGCAGTGGGAAGCGGCATCGCCGGGATTGCTCGACCAGCTCGCCCAGACCACTCCCCTTGGCCGCGCGGCCGATCCCGCCGAAATCGCCGAAGCCGCGGCGTGGCTGCTGAGCGACCGCGCTTCCTACGTGACCGGCGCCGTCCTGCGCGTCGACGGCGGTGCCCGGGTCTAGAAACACGAACGCCGGGCGGGGACCGCAGTCCCTGCCCGGCGTTCGCGAGGTTCAGTGCCGGTTCAGCCGGATCACAGGTCCGGGAACCACAGCTTCAGCTCGCGCTCGGCCGACTCCGGCGAGTCCGAACCGTGCACCAGGTTGTACTGGGTCTCCAGCGCGAAGTCGCCGCGCAGGGTGCCCGGGGTGGCCTTCTCGACCGGGTCGGTGCCGCCGGCGAGCTGGCGGAACGCGGCGATCGCGCGCGGGCCCTCGACGGCCAGCGCGACGAGCGGGCCGGACGTGATGAACTCCAGCAGGTCGCCGAAGAACGGGCGCTCCTTGTGCTCCGCGTAGTGCTCCTCGGCCACGGAGCGCTCGACGGTGCGCAGTTCCAGCGCGGCCAGCTTCAGGCCCTTGCGCTCGATGCGCGAGACGACCTCGCCGACGAGGCCGCGCGCGACGCCATCGGGCTTGACGAGGACCAGCGTGCGTTCAGTCACGACGGTATTTCTCCTTGTGCGGATTCGTGTTATTCGGCGCTGAGCCTATCCGACGCCCCGGCCGGGCCGGTCAGCGCCGCTGCGGCTGCAGCGTCTTCGACCACAGCGAGGCCCCGGTCGCGTCGCGCAGGTCGACCGTCAGCGCTCCGCTCGCACCGTCCACATTCACCTCGCCGAAGTGCTGGAATCCTTGCAGCGGCGAGGAATTCTGCGTCTGCGGGGCGTGCACGAACACCGCTTCCGGGCCGAACGTCGGGTCGAGTTTGTTCGGGCCGAACGCACCGGCGTTGAGCGGGCCGGAGACGAATTCCCAGAACGGGTCGAAGTCCTGGAACGCGGCGCGCTCGGGCGAATAATGGTGCGCGGCGGTGTAGTGCACGTCGGCGGTCAGCCACACGACATTGCGCACGCGGTGGCGCGAGATCTGGTTCAGCACCCAGGCCAGTTCGGTCTCGCGGCCGCCGGGCGCGCCGGGCAGGCCGTTGGCGACCGCCTCGATGTCCTTGCCGTCCGGAACGACGAGGCCGATCGGCATGTCCGCCTGGACGATCTTCCACGTCGCGGTGCTGCGCCGGAGCCCGTCGGCCAGCCAGCGGGCCTGCGCGTCGCCGAGGATGTGGCCGGGTTTGGCCTGATCGGAGGTATTGGCGTCGCGGTAGGTGCGCATGTCGAGGACGAACACCTCGACCCGGCTGCCGTAGCGGAAGTTGCGGTACACCCGGCCGTCGACGGCCTGCCGGCGGTCGATCGGATGCCATTCGTGGAACGCCTGGAACGCGCGCCGAGCGAGGACGTCGGCGCGCTTTTCGGTGTATTCGGGGCGGTCGTTGAGGATTTCGCCCGGGTACCAGTTGTTGACGACCTCATGGTCATCCCACTGGACATAAGCGGGAACTTCCGCGGCGAATCGGCGGAAGTGGGCGTCGAGCCGGTTGTAGGCGTGCTGGCCGCGGTATTCGTCGAGGGTTTCGGCGACCTTCGACTTCTCCGGCGTCACGATGTTGTGCCAGGTGCCCGCGCCGCCGGGCAGCGTGACGGTTTCGGTGAGCGGGCCGTCGGCGTACACCGTGTCGCCGCTGTGCAGGAAGAGGTCCGGACGGCGGTCGGCCATCGCGGAGAAGATCGTCATGCCGCCGAGGCCTGGGTTGATGCCGTAGTTCTGGCCGACGACGTCGCCGCTCCACACGATCCGCGTGTTCGCGCGGCCGACCGGCGCGGTGGCGAACCGGCCGGCGACCGTCTCGCTCGCGCTGCGGCCGTCGAGGTCCACGGCGGTGACGCGGTAGTGGTACTCGGTGCCCGGAGCCAGTCCGGCGACGCGCACCTTGCCGGTCCCGCCGGTGTCGGGTGTGACGACCGGGCCGGGCACCCGGCGGGCGCGCCGGAACGACGGGTCGCGCGCGACCTCGACCATCAGCCGCGCCGGACGGTCGGCTCGCGACCACACGATGCCGGAGCCGGTGGTCACGTCCCCGGACGCGACGCCGTGGGCGAGCACCGGACGGTCGCGGCGGACGAGCGGGGCCGCCGAGGCGGAACCGGGCAGCAGCAGCCCGCCTGCCGCGGCGAGCGCGGGGACGGCGATCCCGGCTTTGAGCACGGAGCGCCGGGAAGGGGTCGTTTCGGTCATGGCGGCCGTTCTATCCGGCGACCACGGCCAAGCGGCCAACTCGGGCTGACCGCCGGGTGAACGGCTCACTCGCCAGGAGGAAGCTCACAGCCGGTCGTCACGCTCGGTGTGCTTCCCGAACCATCTCGTGCTCGCACTCGCTCGGTTCGGACAGCGGACGCTCCACAAACCCGTGCCGCTGATACAGCGCCATAGCGTGCTCGTTGCCGCCCGCGACGCGCAACGCCAACTCGCCCGCCCCGCGTCCCTCGCTCCAGCGCACCACGGCCCGGATGAGCGCGTCCCCGACTCCCCTGCCGCGCGCCGACGGAGCGACCCACATCGACATCAGCTCGGCTTTGTCGCCGCGTTCGGCAAGGTGCCCGCTGACCATCCCGGCCGGAACGCCGTCGAGGTCGGCCAGCACGTTGAGCGACACGTCGCGCAGCCGGGCCCGCCAGCGCGGTTCGGCGTCGCCTTCGCCTTGCCAGTCCGCGAGTTTGGAGCTGAATGCCTCCGGGTCCTCGCGCAGCGCCGCCAGCCGGAGGTCGCGCCACTCCGCCCAGTTCTCCGCGCTCAGTTCCCGCACCACGATCACACTTGCACCGTCGCCGTGGCGGCCCGGCCGTTACATCGGAATAGGGTGAAACCATGCGCATCGACCGGCTCGACCACCTCGTCCTCACCGTCGCCGACCTCGGTGCGACGGTCGATTTCTACACGCGCGTCCTCGGCATGGCCGAGGTGACGTTCGGGGCCGGCCGCAAGGCGCTGACGTTCGGCGCGAGCAAGATCAACCTGCACGAGGCCGGGCACGAGTTCGAACCCAAGGCGGACCGGCCGACGCCGGGCAGTGCGGATCTGTGCCTGATCACGAGCGATTCGCTGGAGCAGGTCGTGGAAGACCTCGCCGCGCACGGGGTGCCGATCGAGGAGGGCCCGGTCGACCGCACGGGCGCGACCGGTCCGATCCGCAGCGTCTATTTCCGGGACCCGGACCGGAACCTGATCGAGGTCAGCGTCTACCGCTGAGCCGCACCTCGCGGGAGTACACCGGCGCGGCGCCCGGTTCCGGGAAGCATTCGAGGAGCAGGTCGCCGCGGAGGTCGTCGAGTTCGTCCGGCGCTTCCTCGAGCAGCGCGCCGGCCCAGGCTTCGAGCGATCCGGTCTTCAGCGCGGCGTCCGGGACCGGGCTGAACCCGCCCGGCCCCATCGGCGTCCAGCCCGGCTCGCCGTCCGCCCGGAACGACAGCCGCCACCAGTACGGCTGCCAGTAACGCCCGGGGCTCAAGCCTGCGGCTGCTGCTGGCTCGGCAGCGTGCCCGCGGCCATCCGGCGCGCGACGTCGCGGCGCAGCCACAGGAACCACACGAACGCGGCCAGGAAGATGATCCCGATGATCGCGATCGCCGGTTGCGTGACGCCGACCGCGATGATCGCCAGCTGCAGCAGCAGGATCACCGGCACCGCCCAGACGTGCTTGAGCATCCCGCACAGCACGATCAGCACGACCGCCAGCGCGATGACGGTCCAGCCGGTGAAGCTCGTGATGCCGCCGCCGAGTTTCGCGACCACCGGCAGCGCGAGCGCGACGGTGATCGCCTCCATGATCAGCGTGCCCGCCATGACGCCGCGGAAGCCCTTCATCGGGTCCTTCGCGGGCGGCTTCACCGGAGTGTCCGGGGTTTCGCTCATGCCGGCTCCTTCCCGAACAGCGTGCGCGCGTCGCCCGCGGTGACCACGGAGCCGGTCACCAGCACGCCGCCGCCCGCGAGCGGTTCCTCCGGGTCGTCGTTCTGCTCCACGAGGCCGATCGCGGTCTCGATCGCGGTCTCCAGGTCGCCTTCGGCGAGCACGCGGTCCTCGCCGAAGATCGACGCGGCCAGTTCCGCCAGGTCCTCGACCGGCAGCGACCGCGGCGACGAACTGCGCGTGACCACGACGTCGGAGACCACCGGCTCCAGCGCGTCCAGGATGCCGCGCGCGTCCTTGTCGGCCAGCACGCCGACGACCGCGACGAGCCGGCGGAAGTTGAACTCGTCGGTGATCGTCGCGGCGAGCGCCCGCGCGCCCATCGGGTTGTGCGCGGCGTCGACCAGCACCGCCGGGGCGGCCCGCACGCGTTCGAGCCTGCCCGGGTTCTCGACCTCGGCGAACGCCTCGCGCACCGCCTCGACCACGAGCTGTTTGTCTTTGCCCGCCCCGAAAAACGCCTCGACCGCGGCCAGCGCGAGTGCCGCGTTCGCCGCCTGGTGCGCGCCGTGCAGCGGCAGGAAGATCTCGTCGTAGACGCCGCCGAGGCCCTGCAGCTTCAGCATCTGCCCGCCGACCGCGACCTCGCGTTCGAGCACGCCGAATTCGCTGCCCGCGCGCGCCACCGCGGCGTCGACCTCGACGGTGCGCTTCAGCAGGACGTTCAGCACCTCGGGGTCCTGCTCGCCGATCACCGCGACCGACCCCGGCTTGATGATCCCGGCCTTCTCCGCGGCCGCGTCGGCGGGCGTCGGGCCGAGGTATTCGGTGTGGTCCAGCCCGATCGGCGTGATGACCGCGACCTGGGCGTCGGCCACGTTCGTCGCGTCCCACGCGCCGCCCATGCCCGCCTCGAGCACCGCGGCCTCGACCGGCGCGTCGGCGAACGCCGCGAACGCCATCCCGGTGAGCACTTCGAACTTGCTCATCGGCACGCCGTCCTCGCTCGCGCCGTCCACCATCGCCACGTACGGCGCGATGTCCTGGTACAGCTCGGCGTAGCGGGCGGCGGAGACCGGACGGCCGTCGAGCGCGATCCGCTCGGTGACGAGTTGCAGGTGCGGGCTCGTGTAGCGGCCCGAGCGCAGGCCCATGCGGGTCAGCAGCGAATCGACCATCCGCGCGACCGAACCCTTGCCGTTGGTGCCCGCGATGTGCACGACGGGGTAGCCCTGGTTCGGCTCGCCGAGCAGCGTCATCAGCGCCTGGATCCGGGTGAGCGACGGTTCGAGTTTCGTCTCCGGCCAGCGCTGGTTCAGCTCGGCCTCGGCGGCCATCAGGTCGCGACGGGCCTCCGGGCCGTTCTCGTCGCCGAACTCGGCGGGCGCGCCCTCGTCGTCGAGCTCGTGCAGCTCGGCGCCCTCTTCGGCGTGCAGGTCCGGGACCGGGCCGAGCGCCAGGTTGTCGCCGAGCTGGCCGATGCCGCCGATCCCGCCGCGCGACCCGCCGCCGACGGTGTACGCCGCGTCCGGCGCGTCGAGGTCCGGTTCCAGCTCGTTGCCGGGATCGTCCTCGTCGCTGTGCGCGAGCGCGCCCAGTTCGTCGACCCCCGCGAAACTGTCCGGATCGGCGAGATCCGGCCGCCGGGTCTCCTCGGGCTCCTCACCGCGCGGCACTCGTGCACTCCTCGAAGTCGCTGTCCCGGCGCGGTCGCGCGACCGGGAAGACCAGGCGAAAGGTTCGGCCCGGCACACCGTCGAGCGTACCCGGGGCCGCCGCGCGCCCAGCGCCCCCGGGGCCTGCGCGTGATCACGCCCGCAGCGATCCGTGGCAAGGTCGGGAACATGCCCTTCGACCACAACCATCACTACCACCCTGCCCTGCTCCGGCTCCTGCCGCCGGGCCCCGGCCGAGCACTGGACGTCGGCTGCGGCGACGGCCGGTTCGCCCGCAGGCTGGCGGCCGCCGGAATGACCGTCGAAGGCATCGACACGTCGGCGGAAATGATCACCCGCGCGACGTCCGCCGGTTCGCCGGGACCGGGCACAGTGGAGTACCGCCGCGCGGACGTGACGACCGAGCCGCTGGAACCCGAGGCCTACGCGTACATCTCCTGCCTGGCCTCCCTGCACCACGTCCCGTTCGAAACCGTCACGAGACTGCGCGACGCCCTCGCCCCCGGCGGCGTCCTGGCCGTCCTCGGCTGCGCCCGCCCCAGCCGCCCCGGCGACTACGCCCGCGAACTCGTCGCCGCCCCCGCGAACGTCGCGGCCCGGCTGATCGTCTTCGCCGGAGACCGTCTCAACGGCGGCCCGGACCCGATCGCCAAGGCCCCGGTGCACATGAAATTCCCGCCGCTGAACGACGTCCGCCGCGACGCCGCGCGCCTGCTGCCCGGCAGCACAGTCCGCCCGCTGGTCTTCTGGCGGTACCTGCTGACCTGGCGGAAACCCACGGATCACCCCGCAGCCGGGTGAAAACCCGCCCCGACCACCCGATCGGCGGAGAGCGCGCACGCCCCGCTTGCCGAAAGGTAAAGCGGGTCGACCGCTAGGGAGGACGGGATTCGCATGCGCATCATCCGAATCGTGCTGGCCGCGATCGCGGCCATCGCACTGCTTCTGTCGACGGCGGCGGCCGCGAGCGCCGCGCCCCGGCACTACCGCCACTACGTCGCCCTCGGCGACTCGTACACGTCGGGCCCGCTCATCCCGCTGCCCAGGCTGGATCCGTTCGGCTGCTTCCGCTCGACGTCCAACTACCCGTCGATGGTCGCGGATTCCCTCGACGTGGACCGCTTCACCGACGTCAGCTGCGGCGGCGCGGACACGTCGGACATGACCAGCCCGCAAAGCGTGCCGCTGGGCCAGAACGCCCCGCAGTTCAACGCGCTGCGCTCAGACACCGACCTGGTGACCGTCGGCATCGGCGGCAACGACTCGGGCCTGTTCGGCAAGCTGGTGGACACCTGCCCGACCCTGCGCGCCTCGGATCCGACCGGAAACCCGTGCCAGCAGCACTTCACCGTTGACGGCGTGGACACGATCAAGGCGCTGCTGCCCAAGACGCAAGCCGCCATCCAGCAGGTACTGGCCGGAATCCACGCCCGCTCGCCGCACGCCAAGGTGCTGGCCGTCGGCTACCCGCGCATCGCCCCCGCAGAAGGCTATTGCCCCGACGTCCTGCCCTTCGCCAACGGCGACTACGCCTGGCTCTCCAGCGTGGAAGAAGCCTTGAACGCAGCAGTAAGCAACGCCGTCGAGGCGGACGGCCAATCGTCCTATGTGGACACCTACACGCCGTCCTTCGGCCACGATGCCTGCCAACCCCAAGGCGTCGCATGGATCAACGGCAAAGACCTGAACCTGCTGGCCGCGGCCCCCTACCACCCCCTCTACGCCGGGATGGAAGGCGAAGCGAAGGTAATCCGCCAGCAACTCCGCTAAAACGCCGTGAGGGGCCCCTTCACGGACTCAGATTCCCTCAAGGGGCCCTTCACAGACCGCGGACCGCCCGCCCCGCCCCTCCGGGATGCCGGGATGCGCCCCAATGTGGCATTGGGTGCATCCCACGCACCGAACGCCACATTGGGTGCGCCACATGCACCCAACGCCACATTGGGGCGCTAGCCCCACTCACAAACCGCAGCCGACGCACCCACCCGTCGAGGCACCCCACACCGCCCCCAACCCCGATCCGAAGCCACCCTGCGGTTCGGGGGTGCTTGTCAAGGCATCTTTCCCGCCTTGACAAGCACCCCCGAACCGTCAGCACAATAAAACTTCGGGGGTGGGGCCACCCCAGGGCGCAATGTCGCCCGCCAGGGCGACGAGCCGAACAAGAAATCAGGACGCAGGCAACGCACCCAACCGAGCCTCGATCCGCCCGATATCGGCAACAGCAGTCTCCCGCCGCACCTTGATCTTCTCGATCACATGCTCCGGCGCTTTGGCGATAAACGCCTCATTGCCCAACTTCCCCTCAGTCTGCGCCAATTCCTTCCGCGCAGCCCCGAGGTCCTTCTCCAGCCGCTTCCGCTCGGCAGCGACGTCGATGGTCCCGGAAGTATCCAACTCCACCGTCACCACGCCGCCAGCCAGCGCGACCTCCAGCGAAGCACTGACCGAGAACCCCTCCTCCGGCTCGGTCAGCCGCACCAGCGACCGAATCGCGTCCGAGTGCCCCTCCGGATACGCCTCGCCGGTCAGCCGCGCGGCGACCTTCTGCCCGGGCTTCAGTCCCTGATCAGCCCGGAACCGCCGGATCTCGGTAATCAGCTTCTGCACATCAGCGACCCGAGCGTCCGCGACCGGATCCGCATACCCCTCGACCGCCGAAGGCCAAGCCGCGATCACCAACGACTCGCCACCGGTCAAGGCAGTCCACAGCTTCTCGGTCACGAACGGAACGAACGGGTGCAGCAACCGCAGCACGGTGTCCAGCACCTGCCCCAGCACCTTCCGCGTAGCCTCGACCCGCGCGGAATCCCCTTGGTACAGCTGGACCTTCGCCAGTTCCAGATACCAGTCGCACAACTCGTTCCAGGTGAACTGGTACAGCGCGTTGGCGACCTTGGCGAACTGGAAGTCCTCGAACAGTCCGTCCACTTCGGACACTAAGGTCGCGAGCCGCCCGAGAATCCACCGGTCGGACTCGGTCAGCTCGGCAGCAGGCGGCAGCGAGCCCGCCGCGGTGGCTCCGTTCATCATCGCGAACTTGCTGGCGTTCCACAGCTTCGTGCAGAAGTTGCGGGATCCGGCCGCCCATTCGTCGGCCAGCGCCATGTCCGCGCCCGGGTTCGCGCCGCGGGCCAGGGTGAACCGGGTGGCGTCGGCCCCGTAGGCGTCCATCCACTCCAGCGGGTCGATCACGTTGCCGCGCGACTTCGACATCTTCTTGCCGTTCGCGTCGCGGATCAGGCCGTGCAGGTACACGTGGTCGAACGGCTGGCGGCCGTCCATCTGCTGCACGCCGAACATCATCATCCGCACGACCCAGAAGAACAGGATGTCGTAGCCGGTGGACAGCACGCTGGTCGGATAGAACTTCGCCAGGTCGTCCGTCTCGCCGGGCCAGCCCAGCGTCGACATCGGCCACAGTCCCGAGGAGAACCAGGTGTCGAGCACGTCCGGGTCCTGCGTCCACCCGTCGCCCGACGGCGGCTGCTCGTCCGGCCCCACGCACACGACCTCGCCGTCCGGCCCGTACCAGACCGGGATCCGGTGCCCCCACCACAGCTGGCGGGAAATCGTCCAGTCGTGCATGTTGTCGACCCAGTCGAAGTACCGCTTCTCCAGTTCGGCCGGGTGGATCTTCGTCCGCCCGTCGCGCACCGCGTCGCCCGCGGCCTTGGCCAGTTCGGCGACCTTGACCCACCACTGCAGCGACAGCCGCGGCTCCACGACCGTGTCGCAGCGGGAGCAGTGCCCGACCGCGTGCACGTACGGCCGCTTCTCCGCGACGATCCGGCCCTGCTCGCGCAGCGCGGCGACCACCGCGGGACGCGCCTCGAAGCGGTCGAGGCCCTCGAACGGACCGGGCACGGTGACCTCGGCGCGCTCGTTCATGACGGTCAGCATCGGCAGGTCGTGGCGGCGGCCGATCTCGAAGTCGTTCGGGTCGTGCGCCGGGGTCACCTTGACCGCGCCGGTGCCGAATTCCGGGTCGACGTGCCGGTCCGCGACCACCGGGATCTTCCGGCCGGTGAGCGGCAGCTCGATTTCGGTGCCGACCAGGTGCGTGTAGCGCTCGTCGTCCGGGTGCACGGCCACCGCGGTGTCGCCCAGCATCGTCTCGGCGCGCGTGGTGGCCACGACGATCGAGGCGTCGCCGTCGCCGTAGCGGATCGACACGAGTTCGCCGTCGTCGTCGCTGTGGTCGACCTCGATGTCCGACAGCGCCGTCTGGCAGCGCGGGCACCAGTTGATGATCCGCTCGGCGCGGTAGATCAGGCCGGCGTCGTAGAAGTTCTTGAAGACTGTCTGGACGGCCTTGGACAGGTTCTCGTCCATGGTGAAGCGCTCGCGCGACCAGTCGACGCCGTCGCCGAGCCGCTTCATCTGGCCGAGGATCTTGCCGCCGTACTCGGCCTTCCACTCCCAGACGCGCTCGACGAACTTCTCGCGGCCCAGGTCGTGGCGAGACAGGCCCTCGCCCGCCAGCTGGCGCTCGACGACGTTCTGCGTCGCGATGCCCGCGTGGTCCATGCCCGGCAGCCAGAGCACCTCGTAGCCCTGCATCCGGCGGCGGCGGCTCATCGCGTCCATCAGGGTGTGGTTGAGCGCGTGGCCCATGTGCAGGCTGCCGGTGACGTTCGGCGGCGGCAGTACGATCGAGAACGGCGGCTTCTCCGACGTAGCGTCAGCCGTGAAGTACCCGGCCGCTACCCAGCGGTCGTACATCGGGGCTTCCTCGGCGGCCGGGTCCCAGGCACCCGGAAGGTCGGTTTTCTGCTGCGGAGCGTTCTCGGTCACAATGGACAAGTCTACGAACCCGCCGCGGCGGGGTTACGCAGGGGGAAAGGCGGTGCGCCGATGACTCGGCCGGAGGATCCGGACGACCGGATGGAAACCCATCCGGACCTCATGGACCCGGAGTGGCGCAAGCACGCCCAGCGGGACGCGTGGCTCGGCGCCAAGAAGGACATGAAGAAGCGGCGCAAGCGCGAACGCCGCAACGCTCCGTCGCCGGTGTACGGCCGCGGCGGCGCGGTGCCGAGCCGCTGGCCCGGGATCGCGGCGATCGTCGGCCTGGTCCTGCTGCTCGCCGCGGCCGTCGTGGTGCACCAGGTTCAGCCGATCGGGGTGAACGACGACAAGATCGGGTACGTCGTCGGCCTCGGCTCCCCCGCCGCGCCAAGCACCCGGCCGCTCTAGTTCGAAGTCCGTGAAGGGCTCCTTGAAGGAATCTGATTCCTTCAAGGAGCCCTTCACGGCTTTCGAGCCGAGGATGCACAGCCTGGACTCAACAGGCTAGACTGTGCTTATGCCTGAACACCCGTCCGTCCCGCCGCGGGTAGCCGAGTCCGCGGGCTGGATCCGCGGCGTCGTCGGCCAGCTGCACCGCAGGCTGCGGCAGGTCGACAACGCCGAGATCCTCACGCCGACGCAGACCGCCGTGCTCAACCGGCTGCACCGCGAGGGTCCCGGGACCCAGGCCGAACTGGCCGCCGCGGAGCACGTCCGGCAGCAGTCCATGGCCGCGACGCTCGGCGTGCTCGACTCGCTCGGCTACCTGAACCGCACGCGCGACCCGGCCGACGGCAGGCGCGTCGTGATCTCGCTCTCCGATCTCGGCGCGAAGACCGTCATCGGGATCCGGCAGCACCGCGACGAATGGCTCGCCGCCGCGCTGACCGACGAACTGACCGAAGACGAACTCGAAACGGTCCGGCGCGCGCTGCCCTTGCTGCAGCGGATCGCCCAGCGCTGACCCCCCTTGAACCCGAGGAGCACTGACGAACACCGCGACCGCCCCCGCGAAATCCCGTTTCGGCGCGCGCCTGGTGACCCCGCTGGTCGCGAGCGCCGTGCTGAACCCGATCAACTCCACGCTCATCGCCGTCGCGCTCGTCCCGATCGGACAGGCCTTCGGCGCCGGGCCGGGCCGCACGGCCTGGCTGATTTCCTCGTTGTACCTGGCCACCGCGGTCGGGCAGCCGGTCGTCGGGCTGCTCGTCGACCGCTACGGCGCGCGGCGCGTGCTGCTCGGCGGCGCGTCCGTCGTGATGGTGGCCGGGGTCGCCGGGATGATCCCGATCTCGGTCGAATGGCTTACCGGTGTCCGTGCGGTGCTCGGCATCGGCACCTGTGCCGGGTTCCCGGCCGCGATGGCAGTCCTGCGACGGCGGGCGGACCAGATCGGCGAAGGCGTTCCGGCGCGGGTGTTGTCCGTGCTGGCGATGTCCGCGCAGACGGTCATGGTGATCGGCCCGACGCTCGGCGGCGTGCTGATCGCGCTCTTCGGCTGGCCGGCGATCTTCGCGGTGAACCTGCCGCTCGCCGGGATTTCCCTCGTGCTGACCCTCTTGTGGGTGCCCAAGGACACCCCCGCCGAGAAGCCGGCTGAGAAGATCGACGTGGCCGGGATCGCGCTGTTTTCCGCGGCGCTGCTGGTGTTGCTGTGCTACCTGATGGAACCCGGCATCGGCGATCTGTGGCTGCTGGCCGCGGCGCTCGTGCTCGGCGGTCTGTTCGTGCGGGTCGAACTCCGCGCCCGGAAGCCGTTCATCGACCTGCGGATGCTCGCCGCCAACGGCCCGGTCCTGCGCACGTATTCGCGGCAGGCACTGAGTTTCCTGGCGATCTACACGATCATGTTCGGCTACGTGCAGTGGCTCGAAGAGGCGCGCGGGTTCGCCGAATCCGCCGCCGGGCTGCTGCTTCTGCCGATGTCCGGGGTCGCCGTGGGCGCGGCCGCGCTGTCCGGGCGGCCCACTGGCGTCCGGCTGCGCCTGCTGCTGGTCGGCGCCGCGCTCCTGGGCGGATCCGTCGCGCTGCTGTTCGTGAACGACGGCACCGCGTTGATCTGGCTGCTCGTGCTCGCCGCGTTGTTCGGCCTGGCGCAAGGGCTCACCAGCGTCGCCAACCAGACGACGCTCTACCGCGAAACGCCGGCCGAGACGATGGGCACCGCGAGCGGTCTCTTCCGGACCGCGCAATACCTCGGCGCGATTGTCGCGGCCACGGTCATCGCCCAATGCTATGGCGGGCATGCGGATTCCGGAGGACTGCACCGGCTGGCCGTCGTGCTGATCGTGACCAGCGCGTTGCTGCTGGTCGTGACCGCCGCGGACCGCGCGCTGCTGCGGGCCGAACGCCGGGAACGGGACCGGCAGGCGGCGATGTGACCACCCCCGTCTTGGTTTCCGCGAGGCAAAGGCGGACGATGTGCCCATGACTCGCGAAGCTCCGACTGGTGACGTGGACGAAGCCCGCCTCGAAGTAGGCAAGCCGAAAGGCTGGGCGGCCGGAATCCCGGGAGTCGCGGTTTCCCTCGCGCGCGGGGTGGAGCAGATGGGCCCGGTCCGCACCGCGCGCACGCTGCGGCTGCTGAACCAGCGGGACGGCTTCGACTGCCCGGGCTGCGCGTGGCCCGAACCGCGGCAGGTCGACGGCGAGAAGCGCAAGATGGCGGAGTTCTGCGAAAACGGCGCGAAAGCGGTCGCCGAAGAGGCGACGAAACGCCGGGTCGGCCGGGAGTTCTTCGCCGCGCATCCGGTGTCCGAGCTGAACGAGCGCACCGACTACTGGCTGGGCCAGCAGGGCCGGCTCACCGAGCCGATGGTGTTGCGCGAAGGCGCTTCGCACTACGAGCCGATCTCCTGGGACGACGCGTTCGGCCTGATCGCCGACGAACTGCGCGGTCTGGCGAGCCCGGACGAGGCGATCTTCTACACCTCCGGCCGCACCAGCAACGAGGCCGCGTTCGTGTACCAGCTGCTGGTGCGCGCGTACGGCACGAACAACCTGCCGGACTGCTCGAACATGTGCCACGAATCGTCCGGCGCGGCGCTGTCGGCGACCACCGGCATCGGCAAGGGTTCGGTGTCGCTGGCCGACATCCACCAGGCCGACCTGATCGTCGTCGTCGGGCAGAACCCGGGCACGAACCACCCGCGGATGCTGTCCGCGCTGGAGCAGGCGAAGGGCAACGGCGCGAAGGTCGTCGCGGTCAACCCGCTGCCCGAGGCAGGGCTGATGCGGTTCAAGAACCCGCAGAACGTGCGCGGCGTGGTCGGCAAGGGCACGCCGCTGGCCGACGAGTTCGCGCAGATCCGGCTCGGCGGCGACCTGGCGCTGTTCCAGGCGGTCGGGCATCTGCTGCTGCAGTGGGAGGACGCCGCACCCGGGTCCATTGTGGACCGCGAGTTCGTGGAGAAATCCACGCACGGGTTCGAGGACTGGGCCAAGCAGCTGCGCGAGATCGACTGGCCGGAGACCGAGAAGGCGACCGGGCTGGCCCGCGGGCAGATCGAGCACATCGCGCGGATGATCGCGACGTCCGAGCGCACGATCTACTGCTGGGCGATGGGATTGACCCAGCACAAGCACGCGGTGCCGACGATCGCCGAGGTCGTGAACCTGGCGCTGGTGCGCGGGATGATCGGCAAGCCGGGCGCGGGCCTGTGCCCGGTGCGCGGCCACTCGAACGTGCAAGGCGACCGCACCATGGGCGTGTGGGAGAAGATGCCCGAGCCGTTCATGGACGCGCTCGACCGGGAATTCGGCATCACCGTGCCGCGCGAGCACGGCTGGGACACCGTCGACTCGATCCGCGCGATGCTCGACGGGCGCGGCAAGGTGTTCTTCGCGATGGGCGGCAATTTCGCTTCCGCCACCCCGGATTCGGAGCGCACCGCGGAAGCGCTGCGAGCGTGCTCGCTGACTGTGCACGTGTCGACGAAACTCAACCGCTCGCACGTGGTCCCGGGCCGCACCGCGCTGATCCTGCCGACGCTCGGCCGCACCGAGCGCGACGAGCAGGAGTCCGGACGGCAGTTCGTGACCGTCGAGGACTCGATGTCGCAGGTCCACGCCTCGCGCGGCCGGCTGGCTCCCGCGAGCGAGGAACTGCTGTCCGAGGTCGCCATCGTGTGCCGATTGGCGGAGCGGCTGCTCGGCGCCGACCACGCGGTGCCGTGGCGGTCGTTCGAGAAGAACTACGACCTGATCCGCGACCGCATCGCCGCGGTGGTGCCGGGCTGCCACGACTACAACCGCCGCGTCCGCGAACCGGACGGTTTCGTGCTCCCGCACGCGCCGCGCGACTCGCGGGAGTTCACCGGCACGGCGACCGGCAAGGGCACGTTCACGGTGTCGGAGCTGGAGTACCCCGAGGTTCCCGAGGGCCGGTTGCTGCTGCAGACGCTGCGCAGCCACGACCAGTACAACACGACGATTTACGGGCTGTCCGACCGTTATCGCGGGATCGAGGACGGGCGCCGGGTGGTCTTCGTGCACCCGGACGACCTGGCCGCGCTGGGGGTCGCGGACGGGGAGATCGTGGACCTGGTCTCGGAATGGCGGGACGGGGACCGGCGGGCGCCCAGCTTCCGCGCGGTGGCCTATCCGACGGCTCGCGGGTGCGCGGCGGCGTACTTCCCCGAGGCGAATGCGCTGGTGCCGCTGGATTCCGTGGCGGAGAAGTCCAACACCCCGGTGTCGAAGGCCGTGGTGATCCGGCTGGAGCGGCACAACCACGCGTGACCTGCTTGTGAGTGGCGGTGCCGGTCAGAACCCCGGCACCGCCACTCACAAGGCGTCAGTCGATGCAGTTGTCACCGTCTGACGTGACGGGCGGCGGCTGGTCGGCCTTCGCCGGCACGCCTGCCGCGGACCCGCCGTCCGACACCCCCGGTCCTGAGTAGACCTTCCCGAGCACCACCTGGATGTGCCCTGCCGGAACGTCTGCTGATTCCTTGGCGGACAGTCCGCCCAGTTCCTTCGCCACCTCCGCGCCCTCGGCGGCGAGCGCGGCCGGGTAGCGCACGATCGACGTCCGCTGCGACGGTGCGTTTCCCGCGGCGGTGGCGGCGAACCCCTTGCCCTTCAACACATCCGCGACGCGTGCCGCCAGGCCCGAGGTGCCGCCGGCGTTGGAAATCTCCACCGCGGCCTTCGGCGCTCCGGGCGGCGCGGCGGGCGGGGCGGCTCCGATCAGCCCCGCCGCAAACGCTTTCACCTGCGCCGGATCCACCTGCACCGCGGTCGCCGTGGGATGGGACTTGTCATAGCGGTAGTCCTGGTTCACCACCGGGATCGTCGTGAACTGGATGCCGCCGCCGGACACCCCGCGCATTTTGCCGACGAAGTCCAGGATGTCCCACGACTGGTCCAGCACGACCGAGCGCTTCACCGCGTCGATGAGGTCGCTCAGCTTGCCCGGGTCGGCGAGCGTCCCGGCCGAGAGCACCTCGTGCGCCATCGAGGCGAGGAAGACCTGCTGCCGCCGCATCCGGCCGAAATCGGTGCCGGGCAGATTGTCGCGCTGCCGCACGAAAGCGAGCGCGGCGCCGCCGGAGAGCCGCTGTTTGCCCGCCGGGAAGTCCGCGCCCGAGTTCTCGTCCTTCGTGGCCTTCTTCAGGCACACCTCGACCCCGCCGACGGCCTTGCTGATCTCGGAGAAGCTCAGCAGGTTGACCTCGGCGTAGTGGTCGATGGTGATGCCGGTGAGGTCCTCGACCGCCTGCCGCGTCGCCTTGCGCGCCGCGGTCATCGACTCCTGCTCGATCTTGTCCTTGTCGGTTTCCCCGGCCGCGCGCAGTTTCGAGGCCTCGGCCGCCTTGCCGCGGCCGAACGCGGCGTTGATCTTGCCTTTTCCGCCGGGCATCGAGACGTACGAGTCGCGCGGGATGGAGAACGCCTTGACCTCCTGCTGCCCGTCCGGGATCCGCAGCACGATCAACGTGTCGGTGAGGTCGTCGCCGTTCGCGCCCGCGCGCAGTTCGTCCAGGACGCTCTGCGGCAGCGGGCTCCCGTCCGGGCCTTTGCGCGCGTCCCGGCCGACCATCAGGATGTCCATCGCCCCGTCGGCGTGTTTCTGGCCTTCGTCCACCGATCCGCCGCCGCCGATGACGTCGCTGCGCGTGATGTCGTCGAGCGCGCTCAGGGTCGAGAACCCGTAAGCCGTGCCGGCGAACACCACCGTCGACAGCGCTCCGGCGATAACTTTTCCTGCGATCCGCACGCCTCTCTGGACGTCCGGCCGCCCGGATGTGCTGCATTCGTGACGCAGCTCACAACTCAGCGCAGGTGTGAGGCTCCGTTCAGATCGAGGATCGAACCGGACGCCCACGGCGTCTCCGACGAGGCCAGGAACACCACCGCTTCGGCGATCTCCTCCGGTTCGGCGACCCGGCCGAACGGGCTCTGCCCGCGCACCTCGTCGGTGACCCGGTCGGCGACGCGCTCGGTCGCGGTGAAACCCGGGGCCACTGAGGTGACCGAAATCCCGTGCGGGGCCAGCTGGACCGCCAGCGACTGGCCGAACGCGTGCAGCGCGGCCTTGCTCGCCCCGTACGGCAGGTAGTCGGGCTCGCCGCGGAACGCCCCGCGCGATCCGATGTTCACGATCCGGCCGGGCACCCCGCGGGCGATGAGGTGGCGCGCGACGTGGAAGGACACGTTCGCCGCGCCGAGGAGGTTGACGTCCAGCGTGCGCCGCCACGCGTCCTGCCAGTCCGCATAGGACATTTCGGCGATCGGCGTGCGAGTGGCCGCAGTGGTGCCCACCGCGGCGTTGTTGACCAGTACGTCGACCCCGCCGAGCTGCTCCTCGGCCACGTCGGCGATCCACTGCGCGGCGTCGGGGTTGCCGAGGTCGCCGGACACGAGCACGTGCCCGGAACCGGGCAGCGCCTCCAGCGTTTCGCGCGCGGCCTCCCGGTTGGATCCACAGTGGACGGCGATCCGGTCGCCCCTGGTGGCGAAGGCGACGGCGATGGCGCGGCCGATCCCGCGCGAGGCTCCGGTGACGAGGACGTTCATTTCGCGAACAACTGCGTCTCGTCGCGGAAAGCCTTGAACTCCAGCGCGTTCCCGGCCGGGTCGTGCAGGAACATCGTCCACTGCTCCCCCGGCTCTCCGGCGAACCGCTGGTACGGCTCGATCACGAACTCGGCGCCCGTCGCGCGCAGCCGCCCGGCCAGGTCGTGGAAGGTGTCGACGTCGAGCACCAGCCCGAAGTGCGGCACCGGCACGGCATGCCCGTCGACCGGATTGCGGCCCGCTTCCGCACGGGCGCCCGCGACTACGTGCGTGACGACCTGGTGGCCGTGGAAGTTCCAGTCGACCCACGCGTCCGCCGAGCGCCCTTCCGCCAGCCCGAGCACGCCGCCGTAGAACTCGCGGGCTTTGGGCAGGTCGTCGACCGGTATGGCCAGGTGAAAGGCGGGACGGACGGCCATGAGGCACTCCTTCGGCACGGGGATCGGTGTCTTCACGTTGACTGGCGGATGTTCGAATGTCAACATTAGGACGTGGAAGTCACCCCCCTGAGGAAGGCGGCGCGCCGCGGGCTCGCCGACGAGGCCGCCGACCGGGTGCGCGAAGCGATCTTCGCCGGGCATTTCCGGCCTGGCGCGCCTTTGCGCGAGGTCGAGCTGGCCGCGTCGTTGGAGATCAGCCGCGGTTCAGTCCGCGAGGGCATCTCCCAACTCGCGCGAGAAGGCTTGGTCCGCTGCGGCTGGCACCGTCCGACCACGGTGGTCGACGTGACTCCCGAGGACGTCGACGAGGTCTACTCGGTCCGCGCCGCGCTCGACCGGCTGGCCGCGGTCACCGCGCGCGCCAACGCGGCCGAGGCGGATCTCGACGCACTGGACGCGCTGGTCGCCGACTTGGCGAAGGCGGTCCGGAGCAAAGCTCCCGGCCCGCAGTTGCTGGCGCTGGACATCGCGTTCCACGACCGGGTGTACGCCGCCGCGGGCAACGGCCGCCTCACCGAGGCATGGCACGCGGTGCGGTCGCAGGTGTTTCTGTTTCAGCTGCAACGGGTCTCGCTCGGACATGAGCATTACCGGGCCCGAGTCGTCGCGGAGCATCGCGAATTGGCGGAACTGATGCGCAGCGGCGACCGCGAACGGCTGGCCCGGGTGGCCGAGCACCACGTGGAGTCCGCGCGAGAAAGCCTGCTCGACCGCATCCGAACCGAGTAATTTCCCGCATCCGCCCACCGCGCCGGACTGGCAGACTCGTCAGGTGGACACCGATCCGAGCCGAGCACGCGTCGCATTCACCGGCGCGCTGCACGGCAGCGGCGCGTTCCTGGTCTCCGCGCTCGGGCTGTGCGTGATCGCGGCCGCGCTGGCGGCGGGCGCGAAGGTGCTGAGCCTGCTGACCGCGTTCGAGATCATCGTGGTCGTGTCGTTCGTGCAGTTCGGGCTTTTCGCGCTGCCGGTCGCGGCCGGGATCGGCGCGCTGGTCGCCTCGCTGGGAGAGCCGAGCCGAGCAGCGCGCCGCGTGTGGATCACGGTTTCCGCGCTCACCGTGGTGTTCCCGATCGGTTTCATCGCCGTGACGGCTGTCCGGCCGGCGTAACCGGCCGGACAGCGCGAACCTGCGGGTTCAGCCGCGTTTCTCTCCCGGACCGCCCCGGAATCTCCACAACTCCCGGGCAGGCTGAGCCGGTGGACCTCACCAGCAGCCCGGCCCAGACCAGCCGAGCAGTTCTCGGCGCACTGCACGCCATCGTCGCGCTCGTGGCCGTGGTCGCCGCGCTCAGCCTGTACGTCGCGGCCGCCTTCACCGAATCCCCGCTCAACGTGGGGTACATCGTCGGCGTTTTCTGCCGCATGTACGGGATCCTCGTTTTTCCGCTCGCCGCCGCGACCGGGGCGGTCGCCGGACTTTTCGTCCCCCGGCCGTACTCCAGCGTCGTCATCTGGACCACCATGCCGGCAGCCGCGGTGCTGTTCCCGGGAATCACCCTGCTCACCGGGTGGCCGTCGCTGGAGTAGCTTTCGCCCGCGCGAGCGCCTCCTCGATCCGCTTGTTGCTCGTCATGCTCATCGTCACCAGCGTCATCGACACGAGCACCCCCGCCGCCGCCACGTACGGCACTCGTACTCCGGCCGTCGCGGCGAGCCAGCCGCCCAGAGCGGCGCCTGCCGGTGCGGCCGAGGCCGAGACCAGGCGCGACGCCGCGGCGACCCGGCCCATCAACCGCGCCGGGACCACGACCTGGCGCAGCGAACCGCCGAGCACCATGGTCACCGCCATGGCGCAGCCGCACAGCGCGAACATCGCCCCGGCTAGCCACGGGTCGCGGGCGAGGCCGAATGCCAGCACCGCCCCGCCCTCGATCACCGCGGTGACGGTGAGCGCGGTCCCGGTGCCCAGCCATTTCTCGAGCGGTCCGGCGAGCACCATCGCGCCTGCCAGTCCCCCGGCGGCTTCGGCGGCGAGCAGGAAGCCGTACCCGGCGGAGTGCAGTCCCAGCGCGTCCTTCGCGAACACCACCAGCACGGCCCCGAACGCGCCGAACGCCAGATTCCCCACCGCAGGTCGCAAAGCGAGGCCGAGCAGCAGCCGATCCTTGACCACGTAAGCGAAACCCTCTTTCGAGTCCGCCCACACCGACCGGCCCGGCGCGCGCTCCGGCACCGGCGCCGGCGGCAGCGTCCGGATCAGCACCGCGCTGGCGGCGTAGGTCAGCGCATTTACCGCGAACGGCAGCGTTCTCCCTACGGTGAAAAGGAAACTCCCGATCGGCGGTCCGGTGAACTGCCCGGCCGCGGTGGACGCCCCGCGCAGATAGCCGTTCGCGCGGCGCAGCAAGGTCTGGTCCCGCGCCAGCAGATCCGGCAGGTACGCCTGTGCGGCGGTGTCGAAGAACAGCGTGCCGGTGCCGAGCAGGAACGCCACGACGAGCAGGACCGGAATGCTGAGCCAGCCGACCGCGCCCGCGGCCACCGTCGCCACCAGCAACACTGCGCGCGCCAGGTCCGCGACCCACATCGTGCGCCGCCGGTCCCAGCGGTCGACCAGCGCGCCGGCGAACAGCCCGGCCACCGGATACGGCGCGAGCACCGCCACCGTCACCAGGCTGACCACCAGCGGATCGCTGTCCAGCAGCACCGCCAGCAGCGGCAAAGCCGCGGCATACGCGCCGTCGCCTAGGGAACTGACCGTCGCGGCTGTCCACAAGCGACTGAACGCGGGAGGCATTTTCGACTTGGTCATCTGGCCGCCCCCGGCCCCGGACGGAAGAACGCGACCGCGACGGTGGCGGCGGCCTCGTCGGCGTCGCGCGCGTCCCGCAGCTCGTCGAGCAGTCCGGCCAGCCGGCGCTCGAACTCCTCGAACTGCGTCTCGCTGATCCGCGTGTGCTGCATCCGGACGTACCGGTGCGAGCCCTCGGGTGCGGTCGAGAGGTCGTTGATCGCGTGCTGCAGCAGCACGTCCCGCTGCCCCGGGGCGGGCTCGGGCAGCTTGATCTTGCGCCCGACGTGCGCGTAGTAGCGCTCCAGCACGCCGCGCACCTTCCGCGTGCGCACGACGTGCACGATCCCGGCCCGCTCCAGCACCCGCATGTGGTAGCTGGAACTGCCTTTCGCGATCCCCAGCTGCTCGGCGACCTGCGTGATCGTCGCGGGCCCGTCGCGCAGCACCGCGAGCACGCGGTGCCGCACGACGTTGCTCACGGCGCGCAGCTGGTCGGTCGTCTCGACGTGGACAGTGTCCTGCGGCGGGACGTAGCCCGCTTGATCATCCCCAGTCACGGGGATAATGGTCAACGACTCTTGACCATTTGTCCAGGGAGTATTTCCGGGCCGTGCCGGTCAGCGGCACTCAGCCGCCGAACAGCCCCACCACCTTCCGGACCAGCTCGACCACGCCGTAGCCGAACGGGGCGAGCACCCACAGCCAGGCGATCACCAGCAGGAGGGTCCGGCCGCCGGAGCGGCCCTCGGCACTCGTCATCACGCCTCGCTCCCCACCGCGGCCGCACCGGCCGGTTCGTGGAATTTCTCCTTCACCGGGCGCACGCATTCGTTCGCGACGAACCCGACCACCAGCAGGCCGATCATGATCCAGAACGACAGCTGGTAGAGATCCGGCCCGGTCTTGCCCGCGGCCTTCTGGCTGTCCGCGATCCCGTCCACGATGAGCGGCCCGAGCACGCCCGCCGCCGACCACGCGGTCAGCAGCCTGCCGTGGATCGCGCCGACCTGGTAGGTGCCGAACAGGTCCTTGAGGTACGCCGGAAGCGTCGAGAAACCGCCGCCGTAGAAGGACAGGATCAGCATCGCGCACAGCACGAACACGAGCTTCGACGCGTTCGTGGTCAACGCGATCACGAGGTACAGCAGCGCGCCGACGCCGAGGTAGAACCGGTAGATGTTCTTGCGCCCCACCAGATCCGAGGCGGACGACCAGACGAACCGGCCCAGCATGTTGGTCAGCGAGAGCAGCGCGACGAACCCGGCGGCGGACGCGGCGCCGACCGGCGCGGAGGTGCCCTTGAAGAAGTCGGTGATCATCGGCGCGGCCTTCTCCAGGATGCCGATGCCCGCGGTCACGTTGAGGCACAAGACGATCCAGAGACACCAGAACTGCGGCGTCTTCAGCGCGTTCGCCGCCGAGACGTTCGCCGTGGAGATCATCGGTTTGGCCGCGGCCTGCTTCACCGCGCCCGCCGGACGCCAGTCGTCGGCCGGGACGCGGACGATCAGCACGCCCATCGTCATGAACACCGCGTACACGATCCCGTGGATCAGGAACGCTGTCGCGATGTCGCCGGTCGTGGGCGAGGAGCCGAGCATCGCCGACGACCACGGCGACGCGATCAGCGCGCCGCCGCCGAAGCCCATGATCGCGATTCCGGTGGCCATGCCCGGCCGGTCCGGGAACCACTTGATCAGCGTCGACACCGGCGAGATGTAGCCGATGCCGAGGCCGATCCCGCCGACCCCGCCGTAGCCCGCGACCACCAGCCAGAACTGCCCGGTCGCGACGCCGAGCGCGGCGAGCAGGAAGCCGGTGGAAAAGCAGACTGTGGCGACGGTCATGGCCCAGCGGGGACCGTTTTTCTCCACCAGGGTGCCGCCGAACGCGGCGGACAGCCCCAGCATCACGATACCGAGCTGGAACGGCAGCCCGGATTGCGTGCCGGACAGTCCCAGTGTCTTCTCCAGCGGCGTCTTGAAGACGCTCCACGCGTAGGCTTGGCCGATCGACAGGTGGATGGACAGCGCAGCGGGCGGCACGAGCCAGCGGGTCCAGCCGGGCGGTGCGACGATGCGGGAACGGGCAAGGAAGCCGGGGACAGCCATCGGCGGTCTCCTCCCAACAGTGACGAGGTGCTGGGAATGGTTTACCAGATCCTCGGCGTTGCGCCGGATGACTGTCGAATGACTTGAGAATGTCTTGTCGATGACAACAAAAGACAGCGCCAAAGACGACAAATCGAGTGGAGCGGACTGATGGGCAGAGTGACGGTGCGGCGGCCGGTACGGCGGATCTCCGCGGCCGGCGAACGGCGCCGGCCGGACTCGCTGGCCGCCGAAGAACCGCTGGAGCTGCGGGTCGGCGGCAAGGCGCTGGCGGTGACGATGCGCACGCCCGGTCACGACGTCGAACTGGCGCACGGCTTTTTGCTGTCCGAGGGCGTGCTCGGGTCCCGTGAGGACGTGGCCGTCGCGCGCTACTGCGACGGGGTCGACGACCAAGGCCGCAACACCTACAACGTGCTCGACATCGCACTCGCCGAGGGAGTCGCCCCGCCGGACACCGGCGTCGAGCGGAACTTCTACACCACCTCGTCGTGCGGCGTCTGCGGCAAGGCCGCGCTCGACGCGGTGAAGCTGCGCAGCCGGTTCTCCCCCGCCGCGTCCGAGTTCGCCGTGAAGACCGACGTCCTCTCGCAGCTGCCGGACCGGTTGCGGGAACAGCAAAAGGTGTTCTCGTCCACCGGCGGGCTGCACGCCGCCGGACTGTTCGCTTCGGACGGTCAGCTCGTCGTCGTGCGCGAGGACGTCGGACGGCACAACGCGGTCGACAAGGTGCTCGGCTGGGCTCTGCAGGCGGGCCGGATCCCGGCGCCCGATCTGGGCTTGCTGGTCTCCGGCCGCGCCTCCTTCGAACTCGTGCAGAAGGCCGCGATGGCCGGGATCGGACTGCTCGCCGCGGTGTCCGCGCCGTCGTCGCTCGCGGTCGAACTGGCCGAGGAGAACGGCATGACGCTGATCGGTTTCCTGCGCGGCGACAGCATGAACCTCTACACCGGGGACCAGCGCCTGCTCACCTGATCAGGCTTCGGCGGGCACCCAGTTGCCGTGGAAGCCGTGCGGGACCCGGTCCGGCAGGTGCACCGCGGCGACGGCGTCGAGGGTGCCCGCGTCGAGCAGGACAAGATCGCTGCGCGCCTCGGCCGCGTCGTAGACATAGCCCATCAGCACGCCCTCGTCCTCGCCCGCGTCCGCACTGGACGGAACGAAGACGAACTCCCCCGGTTCGCGGCCTGGACCGAACCGGTGCGCATCGACGGAACCCTTGCGCAGATCGTGTTTGTACACCGCGCCGACGCTGCGCGACCGATCGTCGAGCGCCGTCGCGTAGCCGTACCGGTGCGGCAGGCCGACCAGCCGCTCGTCCACCCTCGGGAACTCCTGGCCGTGCTCGTCGATCCGTTCCTCGACGACCTTCCCGAGCGTGAGGTCCACAGTCCAGCGGTCGAGCGTCGGCTCGCCCTCGGCCGGGCCGTGCAGCGCGCGGTCGAACATCTTCGGGTGCCGGACCACGTCGAGCACGATCCGGTCGTCCTCGTCGTAGGCGTTGAGCGGGTGGAAGACGTAGCACTGGCCGACGTCGAACCAGCGGACGTCGCTGTTGTCCCCCTCGCGCGGCATCACGCCGATGCGCGCCGGGTAGTCCGGATTCCACCGGTACGGCAAGGAGCTCACGCCGCGGCCGGTGCGCGCGGTGAGCGGGTCGGGCACGTCGAGGCGCACCGGGGCCTGGTCCGGATCGAAGGTGACCGGCAGGTCGTAGAACACGACATACCGTTCGGTGAGCGAGAAGTCGTGCATCATCGGCGCTCCGGTGACCTCGACGTCGACCGTCCGCCGCGCCCGGCCGTCGGTGCCGACCACCGAGTACTGGACCTTGTTCCCCAGTCCGAATTGGTACGAGACGGCGTGCAGTTCGCCGGTCCGCGGATCGCGTTTCGGGTGCGCGGTGTACCCGGAGAGGGTGCCGTCGAAGTCGCAGAAGCCCAGCGTGTCCAGCTCCTCGCTGAGTTCCCACTGCGGCATTCCGCCCTCGACCAGCGCGATCGTGCGCCCGGCGTGCCCGATGACGTTGGTGTTGGCCCCGCCTTCGTCCGTGCCGACGCGGCGGCTGCGGTACCACTCGGCCCGGCCGTCGCGCAGCCGTACGCCGTGCACCATGCCGCGGCCGAGGAACCAGTGGTGCGTTTCGGGATCCGGATCGGCCGGGTTCGGCCCGTTCCGCAGGTAGCGGCCGTCGAGGTAGTCGGGCAGTTGTCCGGTGACCGTCAATCGGGTGCTCGTGTACTCGCGCTCGACCGGCGCGAAGTTGCCTTCGAGGAAGTGATTTCCCATGACCCACTCCATCCATAACGTGGTTATGGCCACCGGTATAACAGGGTTATGGGATACTGGCAAGCATGAGCGAGCGGACTCGGGGCGAACACGCGCGGACGCAACTGGTCGAGGCGGCGATCCGGCTGCTGGCCGACGGCGGCGCGGAAGCACTGCAGGCCCGCAAGCTGGCGGCCGAGATCGGCGCGTCCACGATGGCCGTCTACACGCACTTCGGCGGGATGGCCGCGCTCATGGATGCCGTTGCGCGAGAAGGGTTTCGACGGCTGATCGCGAACATGGCGACAGTCGAGCGCACCGACGACCCGGTCGCCGATCTGTACCAGCTGGCGCTCGCCTACCGCCGCACCGCGGTCGAGCATCCGGAGCTGTTCACGCTCATGTTCCGCGAGGCGGGCGCGCACGGACAGCCGGTCGGCGACCTGCTGAAGGACAAGCAGGACAGCGAGGCGGCATCGTCGTTCCGAGGCATGGTCGCCGCCGTGGGACGCACCATCGACTCCGGACGGCTGCACGGCGACCCGCTCGCCGTCGCCGCACAGGTGTGGAGCGCGGTGCACGGCTATGTCACCCTCGAATTGCTGGGCCACTTCGGCCGGGGCGACCGCGGGGTGACCGAAGTGCTCGCGCCACTCTGCGTGACGCTGGTCGTGGGACTCGGCGACCGCCCTGCCGCCGCCCGGGCGTCCGTGGGGCTGCTCACAACAACCGAGTGAAGATCTTCAGAAGGCAACGTTTCGTCCCTTCCTCACGTCTTACGCTATATGGGTGAGGGGGATCGGGTGACCGAGGAGACTGAGGGCCGAAGGCGGGTGAGCCGCCGGTCCATGCTGATCGCGGGCGCCTCGGGCCTCGGCATCGCCGGGCTCGCGGTGGGGAGCGCGACCGGCGTGGTGCCGTTCAACCAGGCCATGCAGCGGGCACTGGGCGTCACGTCGTCGACGCCGGTCACACAGCTCGGCAGCATGCGGGTGGAGCGCGTCTACTCGCACGCCCGCGGCCGGGAAGTGGACCTTGTTTTCCTGCTGCCGAGCAAGAAGCCGCCGGCCGGCCTGCCGATGTCGCTGATGCTGCACGGCCTGCACGGTTCCGCCCGCTCCGCCGCCCCGAGCGGGTTGCTCAAGCAGCTGGGCAGCGACGTCGCCCGCAAAGCCGTGCCGTCGTACGGCTTCGTCGCGGTCGACGGCGGCGACAACTACTGGCACCAGGTCCGCCCCGGCGACGACCCGATGGCGATGCTCCTGGAAGAAGTCCCGCAGTGGCTGCGCGCTCGCGGCTTCGGCGGCACGGACGGCCTGCCGTTCGCGGTCGCCGGAGTGTCGATGGGCGGTTTCGGGGCACTGCTGTACGCCCGCCGCCGAGCCGAACGCCGCCAGCCGCCCGCCGCGGTCGCCGCGATCGCCCCGGCGCTCATCACGTCCTGGCCGGAAATGGCGAAACGCCGCATTTTCACCGGGATGACGGATTGGACTTCACTGGATCCGCTGCGTCACCAGTCAGCTTTGCAGGGCATTCCGACGGCGATTTACTGCGGTACGGAAGACCCGTTCATCACCGGGGCGCGGCGGTATATCGCGGAGACGCATCCGACGATCGGGTACACGGCGCACGGGAAGCACAGCGACACGTTCTTCCGGACCACGGTGCCCAGCATGGTGGGGTTCCTGGGGAAGCATTTGCGGCAGAAGGCGTGAGCCTGCTCAACGGAGAATCCCGAGCTCGTCCACCAGATGGCTCGGCGTGCCCAGGAACAGTTCCCGCGACACCGGCCCGTACGCGACGTTCAGCGTGTCCAGCCGGTAATGCCATTCCCCGCAGCAGACACCGGTGAGGCGGTAATTCACCTGCCACCGCAGCCATTCCCCTCGGGCCAGGCGGTGGGCCGGAGGGCGGCGAAAGCGGCGTGGATTCCCGTGCGGGGTCGGTTTCACCTCGACCCGCAGCAGGCCGTCCGCCTCGCGGAAGCGGACCGTCGAATCCCAGGGCGACGGCGCTTCGTCCTCGGCACCGGATCGCGGCTCGAAGTCCGTCTCTTCACTCATCCGCACCACGTGCGTGAAGGGCGCGGTCAACGCCGGGAGCGGAAAGGCGATCGGGACGGCATTGCGGCGAGCCGCCTCCGCACCGCCGCGGGACTTCTTCGTCCACGAGGTGCGCACCCACTGCACGACTGCGTCCATCGCGCCATCCTCTACCGCGGAGGACGCCGCCGCGACGAAATTACGAGACCCAGCGGGCCACGACGGATATCACCCAGAACCCGACCATCGCCGCCAGCGCCATCAGCAGCGACCACCGCAGCTGCTGCGCCCGGGTCTCCGACCCGCGCAAGCGGCGCAGGAACAGCCACGAAACCACGAACAGCGGGATCGGAAGCAGCGGCAGCGCCGACAGCCGGGTGCCGACCGCGACCAGGCAGACCAGCGTGAACAGCGCGAGCATGATCTCGGACGCGCGGACCAGCCACGGGAAGCGCGTCAGCACGGACGCGGCGACCCGTTCGCTCAGCTCCACGATGCCGACCGGAGCGGCGGAAGGCTCGGTTTCGGCGGGGACCGCTTCGCCGGGGTCGGCAGTCTCGTCCCCCCGGGGTGCGGTCAGCGGCACGGTTGTCATCCTGTCCATTATCGCGCCTGCCGCCGACACCCGGACAGCCGACTCCTGCTAACGCCCGGCAGCCGCCGGGTCAGGCCGACTTCTCGCCGCGCTCGCTGCGGGTGCGGCGCGACGGCTGGCGAGCCACGATCGTGGGGTTGACGTTCTCCCGCACGGTCTGCTCGGTGATCACGACCTTCGCCACGTCCTCGCGGCTCGGGATGTCGTACATGACCGGCTGGAGGACTTCCTCCATGATCGCGCGCAGGCCGCGGGCGCCGGTGCCGCGGAGCACGGCCTGGTCGGCGATGGCCTCGAGCGCGGTCTTGGTGAACTCCAGCTCGACGTTGTCCATCTCGAAGAGCTTCTTGTACTGCTTCACCAGCGCGTTGCGCGGCTGCGTCAGGATCGAGACGAGCGATTCCTTGTCCAGGTGGTTCACCGTCGCCACGACCGGGAGCCTGCCGATGAACTCCGGGATCAGCCCGAACTTGATCAGGTCCTCCGGCATCGTCTCGGAGAACACGTCGCTGCCCTCGATCTCGGCCTTGGTGCGGATCTCCGCGCCGAACCCGAGGCCGCGCTTGCCGACCCGCTCGTTGATGATCTTTTCCAGCCCGGCGAACGCGCCCGCGACGATGAACAGCACGTTCGTGGTGTCGATCTGGATGAATTCCTGGTGCGGATGCTTGCGCCCGCCCTGGGGCGGCACCGACGCGGTGGTGCCCTCGAGGATCTTCAGCAGCGCCTGCTGCACGCCCTCGCCGGACACGTCGCGGGTGATCGACGGGTTCTCGCTCTTGCGGGCGATCTTGTCGACCTCGTCGATGTAGATGATGCCGGTCTCGGCGCGCTTGACGTCGTAGTCGGCCGCCTGGATCAGCTTCAGCAGGATGTTCTCGACGTCCTCGCCGACATAGCCCGCCTCGGTGAGCGCGGTGGCGTCGGCGATCGCGAACGGGACGTTCAGCAGCTTCGCCAGCGTCTGCGCGAGGTAGGTCTTGCCGCAGCCGGTGGGGCCGAGCATCAGGATGTTGGACTTGGCCAGCTCGACCGGCTCGTCCTTGGAGTCCTTCGGCCCGGACTTGTCGTCGGCCTGGATCCGCTTGTAGTGGTTGTACACCGCGACCGCGAGCGTCTTCTTCGCGTCGTCCTGGCCGATGATGTACTGCTCGAGGAACTCGTGGATGTCGGCGGGCTTCGGCAGCTCGTCGAGCTTCACGTCGCCGGCTTCGGCCAGCTCCTCTTCGATGATCTCGTTGCAGAGGTCGATGCACTCATCGCAGATGTAGACCCCTGGCCCGGCAATGAGCTTCTTCACCTGCTTCTGGCTCTTGCCGCAGAAAGAACACTTCAGCAGGTCGCCGCCGTCACCGATCCGTGCCATGGCCGTTGACCTCGTCCCCTCCGGTGCGCGGGGCGCACCTGCACAACTGTCTGGCGGCCCCGGGACTGCCAGGCGTTCCCGGAACCAACACGCATTGCCATCGACGGTACCCGTCCGAAGGCGCGGTCGGGAACACCCGACCCCCTTCGGGCACGTCGACGACCGACACTAGACCAGCGGACCGGTGCGCGTCGCGGATTCGCCGCGCACCGGCCCGTCGCGGTCAGTTCGCCGAGGCCTTCCGGTACGGGAGCACCTCGTCGATCAGGCCGTAGGCCTTGGCCTCTTCGGCGGTGAGGATCTTGTCCCGCTCGATGTCGGCCTTGATCTCGTCCGGTTCCTTGTTCGTGTGCTTCGCCAGGATGACCTCCATCTGGCGGCGCACGCGCTGGATCTCGTTGGCCTGGATCTCCAGGTCCGAGACCTGCCCGTAGGTGCCCTCGGTGGCGGGCTGGTGGATCAGCACGCGCGCGTTCGGCAGCGCCATGCGCTTGCCCGGCGTGCCCGCCGCCAGCAGCACCGCGGCGGCCGAGGCGGCCTGGCCGAGGCACACGGTCGAGATGTCCGGGCGGATGTACTGCATGGTGTCGTAAATCGCCATCAGCGACGTGAACGACCCGCCCGGGCTGTTGATGTAGATGCTGATGTCGCGGTCCGGGTCCTCGTGCTCGAGGTGCAGCAGCTGGGCCATCACGTCGTTGGCCGACGCGTCGTCCACCTGCACGCCGAGGAAGATCGTCCGCTCCTCGTACAGCTTGTTGTACGGGTTGGACTCCTTCACGCCGTAGCTGGTGCGCTCGACGTAGGACGGGAGGATGTACCGCGACTGCGGAGTCTGCGGGGCCCGGAAGTCACCCGGGAGCCGGAAGTTGCTCATGACGCTCTCCTGTGTGCTTGCGGGCTCAGTTGCTCGAGTTCAGGCCGCTGTCGCGGGTCAGCACGTGGTCGACGAAGCCGTAGTCCTTCGCCTCCTGCGCGGTGAACCAGCGGTCGCGGTCGCCGTCCTTGATGATCTGCTCGGTGGTCTGCCCGGTCTGCTCGGCGGTGATCTTCGCGAGCTCCTGCTTCCACTTGTTGAACAGGTCCGCCTGGATCGCGATGTCGGAGGCGGTGCCGCCGACGCCCGCGGACGGCTGGTGCATCAGGATGCGCGCGTGCGGGAGCGCGTAGCGCTTGCCGGGGGTGCCCGAGGAGAGCAGGAACTGCCCCATCGAGGCCGCCATGCCCATCGCGTAGGTCGCCACGTCCGGGCGGATCAGCTGCATGGTGTCGTAGATCGCGAACCCGGCGGTCACCGAGCCGCCCGGCGAGTTGATGTAGAACCGGATGTCCGATTCGGCATCGTCCGCGTCGAGCAGCAGGAGCTGCGCGGTGAGCCGGTTGGCGACCTCGTCGTTGACCTCGGAGCCGAGAACGACGATGCGCTCCTGGAGCAACCGCTCGAACACCGAGTCGGTGAGGTTGAGCCCCGCGGTGCCGGTCCGCCCCTCGGGCATGTGCTGCTTCACGTCTGCCTGCCTTTTCACCGGCGGCGGGCCGGCCGGAGGGCCGCGCCGCCGCTGTCGTGTTCAGATGCTTGAGATCTTGCAACCGACCCTAACGAACTTGGGCGGTGCAGAATGCCTGACACCGCCCAAGTTCGCTCACAGCTTTACTCCGCGGGGGTCGCCGCCGCTTCTTCGGTGACCTGCGTCTCTTCGGCCGGGGCTTCTTCGTCCGCGCCGAACAGCTCGCTGAGGTCGACCTCGGACCCGGACGCGTCCTTCACCGTGGTGCCGCGCACGACCGAGGCCAGCGCCTTGCCGCGGCGGACGTCGGCGTAGATCGCGGTCAGCTGGCCGGACTGCTGGGCCCGCTGCACGTACTCGTCCGGGCTGACGCCGAAGCGCTGCGCCTGGTAGATGATGCGCTCGGTGAGCTCGCCGTCGTTGACCGACGTCTTCTCCTTGTCGGCGATGGTGTCCAGCAGCAGCTGCGTGCGGACGGCCTTCTCCGACTCCTCCTTGACCTCGGCGTTGAACTCGTCGAGGGTGCGGCCCTCGGCCTCGAGCGCCTTGGCGAACTGCGCCTCGTCGTGGTCGAACGGGTGAATCGCGTCGTGCTTGCGGTTCTCGATCTCGGCCTCGACGACCTTCTCCGGCAGCGGCACCTCGGTGCGCTCGAGAAGGATCTCGAGGACCTTGTCGCGCGCCTGGACGCCCTGCTGCATCGTCTTGACGCGGCCGAGGCGGGTGCGCAGGTCCTCGCGCAGCTCGTCGATCGTGTCGAACTCGCTCGCCAGCTGGGCGAACTCGTCGTCGGCCTCGGGCAGCTCGCGCTCCTTGACCGACTGCACGGTGACGGTGACCTCGGCGTCCTGGCCGGCGAACTCGCCCGCGACCAGCTTGGTGGTGAACACCTTGGTCTCGCCCGCGTTGGCTCCGACGATGGCCTCGTCGATGCCGTCCACGAGCTGGCCGGAGCCGATCTCGTAGGACAGGCCGGTGGTGGAGGCCTCTTCGACGGCCTTGCCGTCGACGGTGGCCGACAGGTCGATCGACACGAAGTCGCCGGTCTGGGCCGGGCGCTCGACGCCGGTCAGGGTGCCGAAGCGGGCGCGCAGCTCGTCGAGCTGCTCGGCGACCTCTTCGTCGGTCGTCTCGACGTCGTCGACGCTGATCTCGATGCCGGCGAGGTCGGGCAGCTCGATCTCCGGCCGCACGTCGACCTCGGCGCTGAACTCCAGCACCTCGCGGTCCTCGAGCTTGGTCACCTCGAACTCGGGCTGGCCGAGCGTCCGGACCTCGCCCGCGCGGACGGCCTCGATGTACTTGGCCGGGATGGCCTCGTTGACGACCTCGTCGAGCACCGGCGCGCGGCCGATCCGGCTTTCCAGGACGCGAGCGGGGACCTTGCCGGGACGGAAACCGGGGACCCGCACCTGCTGGGCGATCTTCCGGTACGCGGCGTCGAAGTTCGGCTTGAGCTCGTCGAACGGCACCTCGACATTGATCTTCACTCGCGTCGGGCTGAGCTGCTCGACGGTGCTCTTCAAGGTCTTCTCCTCGAGCGGTAAACGATGGGGGCGGACAGTCCCTCGGGACCGCCCCGGTCACCTGCTGACCGGGATATCCGAGTCTAGGCCAGAGGGTTGACAAGACTGGCTGCGGGTCACCTGCCGAGGCAAGCCGATCAGCGGCAGGCCGTGCGCGCCCGTAGCGTCGGGGACGTGGTTTCCGGGCAGCAGAGCGAAGGTCCGGCCGCCGCGGCGGCACGGCTAACCGGGTTCGAGACGGTCTCACACGGCCCTTCAGGCACCCTGAGTGAGATCGTGCTGACCGATGGCAACCAGCGCTACGAGACGGTAGTGAAACGCGGCCACACTCCAGGCGCGACCCGAGCCGAAGCCGCCGGACTGCGCTGGCTCGCCGAGGCGGACGCGGTGCGGATCCCCCGGGTGCACGGCGCGGACGACACCTGGCTGGTCCTGGACCGGGTGGCCGAGGCCACGCCGTCGCACGCGGAGGAGTTCGGCCGGGACCTCGCCCGCTTGCACGCGGCGGGAGCCCCGGCGTTCGGCGCCCCTCCTCCGGGCGGCTTGCCGGACGCCTGGATCGGCACCGCGCCCATGCGCAACACCCCGAGCGACTCATGGCCGGAGTGGTACGCCGAGCACCGAATCCTCCCCTACGTACGGATGGCCTCGGATCTTCTCGACCCGGCAGTCTTCGAACGAGCCTGCGCCCGTATCCCGTCGATAGCTGGCCCACCGGAACCGCCCGCTCGGCTGCACGGGGATCTGTGGAGCGGAAACGTGCTGTGGGATTCCGGCGGTGCGGTGTTGATCGACCCGGCCGCACACGGCGGCCACCGGGAGACCGATCTCGCGATGCTGCACCTGTTCGGCTGCCCGCAGCTGGAGCGGATCGTCGCCGCCTACGACGAGGTCGCGCCGCTGGCGGACGGGTACCGGGAGCGGATCGCGCTGCATCAGCTCTTCCCGCTTCTGGTGCACACGGTCCTGTTCGGCCGGTCGTACGCCGGGCAGGCGACCGCAGCCGCGCGCTCGCTGGGCTGAGTCAGCCCGCGCCGGGCCCGGCGCCGTCGGGCGGGGCTCCGGCCTCGGTGACGGAAGTCGCGGTCGCGGTGTCGCCGTTCACCGTCGCGACGATCGTCACGTCCTCGCCGGTCTTGACGCCGGTGGCTGTCGCGGAGTCGATGACGTAGACCTTCGTGAAGCCGTCGGCGCTTTTCGCGGTCAGCGAGGTGGCGCTCAACGCGGTGACCTCGCCGGTCTGCGTGAACTTCGGGCCGGCGCTGGTCGCGAATTCGCCGTGCAGCACGGAACCGAGCCCGCCGCCGGGACCGCCCTGTCCGGCCGGGCCGCCCGCCGAAGCCGCGGGTCCGGCGGCCGTGGACGAGGACGAGGACGAGGACGACGTGGCCGCCCAGATCGCGCCGCCGCCGCCCGCGATGAGCACCGCGGCGGTCCCGCCGGCGATCCACTTGGCCCGCTTCTTGCGTGCCTGGCCGGGTTCGGGTGCGGCGCCCCAGGCCGGTCCGGGGGCGGCGGGCGGGTTCGGAGCGGGATGCGGCGCGGTCATGGCGTTCTCCTTGGTTCGAAGCTTGCTGACCCCACCGTGCGGACGGCGGCTGTGCCGGTCCTGTGCCCCGGACAAGTCCTTCCTGTGTTCGCGAATCGGCGGAACCGGGCGCAACCGCACAGCACGCTCACAGGAAGCACACATCGCACCCACACCGTCCGAACGCACGCTCGGGGCATGAGTTCGCGCACGAGATCCGCCGCCGCCCGCTTCGGGCGCCGGTCCCTGCGCGCGAAACTCACGCTGTCCGTCGTCGTCCTGTTGTCCCTTGTCTGCTTGGTGATCGGCGTGATCAGCGAGTTCGCCCTCCGCGCGTTCCTGCTCTCGCAGACCGACAACCAGCTCTCCGCCACCGCCTCCCGCGCCCTCGATTTCGCCACCCACCCCGGCCCTCCCGGCGGCGGCGAACGCAACCCGCTGGACGCCCCAGGCCAAGGCGCGGGCACCGTCACCGCCCGCTTCTCCTCCGACGGCACGGACGGCAGCGGCGGCTGGCTCTCCCCGCACGGCCAGCGCGTCACCCTCACCTCCGACGAACTGGCGGCGCTGCAACAGCTCCCCACCAACGGCCGCCCGTACACCCGAACCATCGGCGACCTCGGCGACTACCGCCTCACCGCGTTCCCGGTCCCCGACGGCGTCGTCATCACCGGCGTTCCGCTGGCACCGATGCAGCAGACGTTGCTGACCGTCGGCCTGATCCTTTTCGGAGTTGCCGCCGCCGGAGTGACCGGCGCAGCCTTCCTAGGCGCCTTCGCCGTCCGCCGAACCCTCCGCCCGCTGGAACGCGTCGCGGAAACCGCCTCCCGAGTCTCCGAACTCCCCCTGGACCGAGGCGACGTCGACCTGTCTGTCCGCGTCCCCGCCCAAGACACCGACCCGCGCACCGAAGTCGGCCAGGTCGGCGCGGCGCTGAACCACATGCTCGGCCACATCTCCTCCGCCCTCGAAGCCCGGCACGCGAGCGAACTGCGCGTCCGCCGGTTCGTCGCCGACGCCAGCCACGAACTGCGCACGCCGCTCGCCGCCATCCGCGGTTACGCCGAACTCGCCGGACGGTCCGGCAGCCACGCCCCACCGGACGTCGCGCACTCGATGACCCGGATCGAGTCCGAAGCAGACCGCATGACGGCGCTCGTCGAAGACCTCCTCCTGCTCGCCCGGCTGGACGCGGGCCGCCCGTTGGACGTCGCCGAAGTCGACCTGACTCGCTTGGTCGCGGACGCGGTCGGCGACGCGCACGTGGCCGGTCCGCACCACGTCTGGCAGCTCGCGATGCCGGACGAACCAATCCTCGTCCTGGGCGATGTCCAACGGCTGCACCAAGTTTTGGCGAACTTGCTCGCGAACGCGCGCGTCCACACGCCGCCCGGCACCACGGTCGTCACCGCCCTCTCCCGGTCCGCGGACGGAAGCGCCGTGGTCACCGTGACCGACAACGGCCCGGGGATCCCGCCCGAACTGCAGCCGGCGGTGTTCGAACGCTTCGCTCGCGGGGACTCGTCACGGTCGCGGGCAGCCGGTTCGACTGGGCTCGGCTTGGCGATCGCGTCCGCAGTGCTGACCGCGCACCACGGCGCCATCGCGATGCGCAGCCGCCCCGGCCAGACGGAATTCGCCGTGCGGCTGCCGATCGCGGTACCGGCTCAACGGGCACCGCGAGCGGATGACCGCAAGTCCCACAGCGGGCACACAGGGTAGGCACATCCCGGGCCCAGGTGCCCCCACGAGGCTGACCGCATGACCGCAGTCGCGACCCATCCAGCCGTTCCCGCCGCGCCGGCGCAGCGCGCCGAACCGAGGTGGGTGCGCCCGGCCCTCGTGCTGCTGCTCGCCGCCACGGCCGCGCTGTACCTGTGGGAGCTCAGCGCTTCCGGCTGGGCCAACGCGTTCTACTCCGCCGCCGCGCAAGCCGGATCGCAGAGCTGGAAGGCGTTGTTCTTCGGCTCCACCGACGCCGCCAACGGCATCACCGTGGACAAGACGCCAGCCGCGCTCTGGGCGATGAGCCTGTCCGCGCGGCTGTTCGGCGTGAACGCGTGGAGCATCCTGGTGCCGCAAGCGTTGACGGGTGTCGGCTCCACGTGGCTGCTCTACGCGACTGTCCGGCGCACTTCCGGCGCGGCTGCGGGATTGCTCGCTGGCGCGGTGCTCACGCTCACCCCCGCGGCAGCACTGATCTTCCGCTTCAACAACCCGGACGCGCTGCTGGTGCTGTTGCTGATCGCCGCTGCTTACTGCACAGTGCGAGCGATCGAGAAGGCCAGCCCCCGCTGGCTCGTTTTCGCTGGGGTGGCAATCGGATTCGGCTTCCTCGCCAAGATGCTGCAAGCGTTCCTCGTCCTGCCCGCTTTCGCCCTCGCGTACCTCGTCGCCGCCCCGGCCACCCTCGGCAAGCGTCTGCTGCATTTGCTCGCCGGACTGGGCGCGGTCGTGGTTTCGGCAGGCTGGTATCTCGCCGTCGTGGCGTTGTGGCCTGCTGCGGACCGGCCGTACATCGGCGGGTCGCAGACCAACAGCCTGCTCGAACTCACCCTGGGCTACAACGGTTTCGGCCGCATCACCGGCGACGAGACCGGCAGCGTCGGCGGAAGTCCGGGCGGAGGTTGGGGCAGCACCGGGCTGTTCCGGTTGTTCGGCAGTGAAATGGCTGGCGGTATCGCATGGCTGCTGCCCGCGGCGGCGCTCGGGCTCGGCGCTGGCCTCTGGTTCACCCGCTACGCGCCACGCACCGACCGCAGTCGCGCTTCGCTGCTGCTCTGGGGCGGCTGGCTCGTCGTGACCGCCGCGGTGTTCAGCTTCATGGGCGGGATCATCCACCCGTACTACACCGTCGCACTCGCCCCGGCGATCGCCGCGCTCGTCGGGACCGCTGCCGTCCAGTTGTGGCGGATCCGCGGCAATCCGGCCGCTGTCGGGCTTTTGAGCGGCGGTGTCGCGCTGACGACGGTGACGAGTTACCTGCTGCTGGACAGTTCCTGGCAACCGTGGCTCGCGCCGACCGTGCTCATTCTCGGGCTTTTGGCGGCTATCGCACTGTTTTTCGTTCAGCATTTCGGCCGGATCGCCGCTGTGCTGGGACTGGTCGTGCTGCTCACCGGAACCGGCGCGTACAGCCTCGCCACCGCGGCGACTCCGCACAGCGGCGCGATTCCGTCCGCCGGACCGAACACGCGACAAATGTTCGGGGGCGGCGGATTGCTCGGCACCACAATGCCCGGAGCGAACCTGACGGCTTTGCTGCGGAATTCCGGCGACCACCGGTGGGCCGCGGCGACCGTCGGGTCCAACAACGCCGCCGGTTACCAGCTCGCCAGCGGCAAACCGGTGCTCGCCGTGGGCGGATTCAACGGCACCGACCCGTATCCGACGCTCGCGCAGTTCGAGCAGTACGTCCGGGAAGGACAGATCCGCTACTTCCTCGGCGACGGCATGACCATGCGCGGCTCCAGCAGCGGCAGCGACGCCGCCGCCCGGATCGTCCAGTGGGTGGCCGAGAACTGCCAAATGACCACAGTGGACGGTGTCACCGTCTATGACCTGACTGCCTGATTCCATGCCGTGCGGCCAAGATCACCCGAGCGGGCGTACGTCGCACAGCGCAGGCACAGGAACACCACAACGTGGCCAAAGCCCGGCGGACGACGGTGAACGCATGAACGCCACCGCCCCCTCCCGCAGCGGCGCCCCGCGGCCCGGGACGACTCCGGTCGGCCTCGGCGGCCCGCATCCCGTGCTCGACGTCGTCATCCCGGTCTACAACGAGGAAGCCGACCTCGAACCGTGCATCCGCAGACTGCGGGCGCACCTCGCCGAACGCGCCGGCTACCCGTACCGGATCACCGTCGCGGACAACGCGAGCACCGACAAGACCCTTGCCGTGGCCGAAGAACTGGCTCGCGAGTTCCCCGAGGTCGAGGTGCGCCACCTGGACGAGAAGGGCCGCGGCCGCGCGCTGCAGGCCGTCTGGTCCGCCTCGGACGCCGCCGTGCTGGCCTACATGGACGTGGACCTGTCCACCGACCTCGCCGCGCTGGACCCGCTCGTCGCGCCGCTGCTGTCCGGCCACTCGGACGTCGCGATCGGCAGCCGCCTCGCCCGCGGCGCCCGGGTGGTCCGCGGGCCGAAACGCGAGTTCATCTCCCGCTGCTACAACCTGATCCTCCGCGGCACGCTCGCCGCGAGATTCTCCGACGCGCAATGCGGGTTCAAGGCGATCCGCGCCGACGTCGCCCGCGCGCTGCTCCCCCACGTGCGCGACACCGGCTGGTTCTTCGACACCGAACTGCTCGTGCTCGCCCAGCGCGCCGGGCTGCGGATCCACGAGGTGCCGGTGGACTGGGTCGACGACCCGGACTCGTCGGTCGACCTGGTCGCGACCGCCACCGCCGACCTCAAAGGCATCGTCCGGGTCACCCGCGCGACCCTCACCGGCGAGATCCCCGTGCACCGGCTGCGCGAACAGCTCGGCCGCGAACCGATCGGCGTGGAGGCCCCCGGAGTGTCCCCGAGCCTGGTCAAACAACTCGTCCGGTTCGCCGCGGTCGGCGTCGCCAGCACCGTCGCGTACCTGCTGCTCTTCCTGCTGCTGCGGACCATGGTCGGCGCGCAAGCGGCCAACTTCGCCGCGCTGCTCGTCACCGCGATCGCGAACACCGCCGTGAACCGGCGGGTGACGTTCGGCGTCCGAGGGCGGGCGGGAGCCGGACGGCACCAGTTCGAGGGACTGATCGTGTTCGGCCTCGGACTGGCGCTGACCAGCGGTTCGCTCGCTTTGCTCAACCACGCCACCCATCCCGGGCTCGTCCTGGAGACGACCGTGCTCGTGCTGGCGAACCTCGCCGCCACGGTGCTGCGGTTCCTGCTGCTGCGGGGATGGGTCTTCAATCCGCGCCGTACCGCTACCGAGGAGTCGTCTTGAGCACTGTCCTGTCCGCCCGGCCCGCCGCCCCGGACGCGCCGGATCGCGCGAAACCTCGCTGGATCCGTCCGGCGGTGTCCGGTCTCCTGGTGCTCACCGCTGTCCTGTACTTCTGGGACCTCACCGCTTCCGGGTTCGGGAACTCGTTCTACGCCGCGGCCGTGCAATCGGGCACACAGAGCCTGAAGGCGTGGCTGTTCGGCTCGCTGGACGCCGGAAACGTGATCACTGTCGACAAACCGCCTGCCGCACTGTGGGTGGGGACGGCTTTCGCGCGGGTCTTCGGGTTCTCCAGCTTCACCGTGCTCGCTCCGCAGGCGCTGATGGGCGTCGGCTCGGTCGGGCTGCTGTACCTGACTGTTCGCCGGGTTTCCGGACCGCTGCCCGGGTTGCTGGCCGGTGCGATGCTCGCGCTGACGCCAGTGGCCGCACTGATGTTCCGCTTCAACAACCCGGACGCGCTGCTCACACTGCTGCTGATCGCCGGTGCGTACTGCACGGTGCGGGCGGTTGAGAAAGCCAGCCCTCGATGGCTTGTTTTCGCTGGCGTGGCAATCGGTTTCGGGTTCCTGACGAAAATGATGCAGGCGTTCCTCGTGGTGCCCGCGTTCGCGCTGGCTTATCTGATCGCCGCGCCGACCGGGCTCGGGAAACGCTTGCTGCACTTGGTTTACGCCGGGGTCGCGGTGATCGTGTCGGCGGGCTGGTTCGTCGCGTTGGTGGAGCTCTGGCCTTCAGCTTCGCGGCCGTACATCGGCGGGTCGACCGGGAACAGCCTGCTGGAGCTGGCTCTCGGCTACAACGGGCTCGGGCGGATCTTCGGCGGACAAGGCAACGGCGGCGGGATGGGCGGCGGTTTTGGCGGCGGCGGGAACACCGCGTTCGGCGGCAGCTCCGGTCTCGGGCGGATGTTCGGCGCGAGCTTCGGCACCGAGGTCTCGTGGCTGCTGCCCGCCGCGCTGATCGGCCTGGTGGCCGGGCTGTGGTTCACCCGGCGGGCCGCGCGCACGGACCGGACCCGGGCGTCGCTCGTCGTCTGGGGCGGCTGGCTGCTCGTGACCGGGCTGGTGTTCAGCTTCATGAGCGGCACCGTGCACCCGTACTACGCGGTGCAGCTCGCGCCCGCGGTCGCCGCGCTGGTCGCGATTTCCGGGCACGCGCTGTGGCGCGGCCGGGCGCACACCGCGCCGCGAATGGTGCTGGGCGGGATGATCGCGGCGACCGCGGTGTGGGACTTCATCCTGCTCGACCGGACGCCGGACTGGTTCCCCCTGCTGCGCTGGGCGATCGTGGTGCTGGGGTTGCTCGTGAGCACCATTGTGGTGGTCGGGGTGCCGCGGGCGCGGACCGTCTTGACCGGCCTGGCGGCGGCGATCGTCCTGACGCTCGGAGTCGGCACCACTGGGTACGCGGTGGAGACGGTTTCCCTGCCGCACAGCGGTTCTATCCCGACTTCGGGTCCGCGCAGCAGCGGCATGGGTGGTTTCGGGGGCATGATGGACGAGACCAGCGGCTCCGTCGCTCAGCTTTTGGGCGGCACGACGACGAAGTGGGCCGCCGCGACGACCGGATCGCAGTCCGCGGCGAGCCTGGAGCTGGCGAGCGGCAAGTCGGTGATCGCCATCGGCGGATGGGACGGCAGCGATCCGGCCCCGACACTGGAGGAGTTCAAGCAGTACGTCGCCGCGGGCGAAGTGGCGTACTACGTGGACGGCGGCCGGGGCGGCGGTCCCGGCGGCGGGTCGAGCGACATCTCCGAGTGGGTGGCCGCGAACTTCGCCGCGACCGCGGTCGGCGGCGAAACTGTCTACCAGCTCACCCGGTGATCCTCAGCCTCCTCCCAGGAACGAGGCGCATTCTGGAAAGCACGGAGAGTCATCCGCCGCGAACGTCCGGAGGTCACGATGGCCGCATACCCACGCTGGCACACCGCGAGCGAGCAGGGACCGCGCGAGCGCAACGCCGACGCGGTGAGCGCCTACGCGGCCGCCGGGGCGCGCGGAATCACCTTCGCACTCGCCGACGGCGTCGGGGACGACCCCGGCGCCGGGCGAGCCGCACAGGTCGCCGCCGCGGCCGCCGCGCGCACGCCCGTCGAATCCGGCCCGGTCAAGGCGATTCTGGCCGCCCAGCAAGCAGTCCACCGGCTGGGCGGCACCGGAGACGCGGTGCTCGTGGTGGCGATGCCCTTCGCCGGCGGATACCGGATCGCCTGGGTCGGCGACGCGCGAGCGTACTCGTGGGACGGGTCGATGATCCACAAACTGACGCGGGACCACACGATGGCGGAGTACTTCCGCTCGCGGCACCAGCCGTACTCGCCGCGGATGGAGCACCTGGTCACCACGAGCGTCCGCACGACGAGGCCCGAGGAGATCGGCACGACGGAAACCCCGAGCGGCGGCCTCCTGCTCACCAGCGACGGCGTGCACAAGGTCCTGACGCCCGCCACCATCGACGAAATCCTCGCCGACCCGGCCCGCGGCGCCTCAGCACTGGTCGCCACCGCCATCGCCCTGGGCGGCCGCGACAACGCGACGGCGCTGTTCGTGGAAGCTCCGGACGTGGCCGCGCTGGTCACGGAGAGGTTTCCGGCTGCCGCCTGAGTGAGGTCAGGCGCGCTCGCGTTTGAGGTTCCGGTACTCGCGATAGACGAGCACGATGATCACCACGTCGAGTGCGGCGAAGAACGGCAGCGCGATGGAGTGCGTTTCGAAGGCGCGGTAGATCTCGTACACGACGAACGCCGCGAGCACGACCATCGCGACCGGATACGCGCGAACCCACTTGCGCGCGAGCGCCCACACGAGGCCGAGCTTGAGCAGCCCGTGCGCCAGCAGGTACCCGACAGCGAACGTCTTGGTGCCCCCTCCGGCGAAATGCTCGGCGGCGGTTTCCAGATGCCGCGCGAGCGTGCCGGAGGGGTCGCCAAGCAGGTCGCGGGTGATGACCGCGTTGACGAACCCGGTGACCACCGTCGCGGGGATGAACGCCAGGATCAGCGCTCCGATCAGCTGAAGGGCTCCGTCGAGGCCCTTCAGCGTGATCGCGATCTTGAACAGCCGCTCGGTGGAACGGGTGGAGGTCTCCTCGCTCATCGGTACAGGAAACCGGAAAAGCCCCGGGGTTGCTGGGCTGGCAGCCGGGTTTCGGACGGGTGATCCGGTTTGCGTGGGCTGTGACGTGGCCGCGTGCCGGTTCGCGCACGCTGTGGCTCCGATCCCCGTCCAGTGCTCCGGTTCCCGCGCCTCGCGGCCCGGTCGCGTTCCTTTCACTCGCGAAGCATTGCCGCACCGCCCTTGCTCTGGCATTCCGTACAGCGCGCGTACCGTTTCGTGTGATTGTGCGGATCCTGCCCGAACACCGGATAACACGCGGCACCGCACAATCCGAGATACACCGGCCCGCAACGCAGCGGACGGCGCCCGACTTGATGCGCGAGCCGCGCCGCGTTGTCCGGCGCGCCCGCCTGCGGCAGCCAGCCGTGCGCGGGCAGGCTCGCCAGGACGATCTCGTTCAGGTGATCGGCCCGCCGGATCAACGCCCGCCCGAGGTCGAGCAGGCGCTCGCCGAGATCCCGCACCGCGTCCGGGCGCGGGTATCGCTCGTCGAGCGCACGGGTCAGGAAGGCGAGATCCAGTGCCAGGGTGGCTTGCAGGTCGCGAATCCAGGTCACCAGCTCGGGGCCGGTGAGCCCGACTGCCGAGGTGCGCTGCTCGGGCAATCTGCTCCAGTGCCCGGTCATGCGCTGTCCCCAGCAGGTGCCGGGATTCGCCCCTCCGCACTGTTCACGCCGGGCACCGTTCTTCGTTCGAGCGGGCCTGTCCGTCCTGACGGAGCCATTCGTCCGCGCAGTCAGAACACGTCGGATCGAACCAATGGCCGCCGAGCTGCGGCACGTCCCTGCGGGCGACCGTGACTTCGGCTCCGCACAGCGCGGTGAACGTTTCCCCGGGTCGCGGAGCGAACGGCCCGTCCAGTGCGTGCCGTTTCCCTTCCGCCTGCTGCCATCTGAACACCGGACTCCTCCCCTTGTGGTGCTTGGAGTCCCATTTCGGATGTCGCCGCCGCGTAACGCAAGCCCCCGTTCCGGGTGATCATCGGAACCGGGATTTCGCCGCAGCCACAAGGACTTTCCGCGCGTGCCGGGGACCGTGCGCGGGTTACCGCCGGGTTAGCTGTCACCAGATGGTGACACCCCCGGAGGGCGGACGCCGCCGCGAGCGTTACGGCGCCCGTGCTGCCTCAGCGATGCGAGGCGCGGCAGCAGCCACGGGTGCCGCGAGGGGGAAGGCGGCGAGCGTCCGCGCGGGCATCACCTCGCTTTCCGGAGTGCGGTCGCCGCAATGACTGCTGTCGCCAAGCGCATACGCAACCCCCGCGCGAGGGTTGTCACCCGGCAGTGGCGCGAATCGCCTGCGCACAGGCTTGAGCACGCCACGACGGTGGGGTCGATCAGGACTGCCGGAAGCCACGGCTGCGCCGTGCAGGACGGGCGGCAAAGCGAGGGCCGCGGTGCAGCCGGTCGGCATGCCGGGAGCAGCCTCGCGGTCCATGCGGCGTGGCGCCCGGAGCCTTTGCCCAGCGCCCGGCCGGGTCACGCCACGGTGGTGCGGCTGATCAGCACGTCGAGGCCGGGGCCGGTCAGATCGTCCGCCGCCGCGCGACGGCCCGCCAAAGCGAGCAGCAGGGCCTCCGCCGGGCCGCGGACCTCGATGCCGTTGCCGGACGTCCAGTCCAGGTCGGTCGCGACCGCGCGCAGACCGGTCAGCCGCCGGGACACCCCGATCGGCGGAGCGCGCAGCGACAGTTCCAGCGCCCGGCGCAACCGCGCCGCCGGGATCGTCCTCGGCAGCCCGAGCGGGCGGCGGATGTCCTGGTGATGGATCAGGCCGTCGAGAAATCCGACCATCCCGCCGAACTTGCCCAGGATCCGGCCCGGCTGCGGGTGCCGGCGCAGGACGCCGATCAGCTCCTCCGGCGCGCGCACGCGGTATTCGGCGAGCCCGATTTCGTTGGCCCGGCTCAGCGAGAGCCTCGCCCGGGCCAGCCGTCGCGCCAGCTGGCACCCGCTCAGTTCGTCGTAGCTCACGACGTGGGCGACGACCGAACGAACGTTCCAGCCGGTGCACAGCGTCGGCTGGTCCCACTGCTCTGGCGTGAGCGTCTCCAGGAAGTCCGCGAAGTCGGCGCGTTCCTCGCGAGCCAGTGTCCGTACGTCCATGCCCTCCCCCGTCCGCGGCGGACACTCACCGTAGCAGCGCACCCGTCGCGTTCGCCGGGTTGATCAGGGCGGGGAACCCCAAAGTGGACCTCTCCCCACATTCATCCGATCGGGTCGAATATACGCGGATGGATAACGCCGGGAATAGTCCGGCAGATCGCGAATACCCGTTCCGGAAACACCCGGACGGACGGCTTCGGCGAAGAATTTTCCGCCCCGGGTTAGCGCGATCGGCAGCGGGCATGCAAAGATGGCGTTGCCGCAGGCAGGAGGGGTTAAGAGGGTGGAATATTCCATTCCCCGGACGCCCGCCGCGGCCGCCGGAACCAGTTCCCCTCGGGGGCGGGCTGGGAACTGTGTTCCGGCACTTTTCCGGCGGACAAGAAAGGATGCGCAATGACCGTTCCTGGCGCGGAAAATGCAGGCCAGGCATACCGTCGGACAGAAAAAACGGACATTGGCGACGACAGACCGTATGCCGTCGCCGTGAGTCAACGCCCCGGCCGGGTGACAGTGACGTTTCACGAGCCGGGCATGCCCCAGCCGGCGCCGGTCGCACCCTCGCCGCGGCCGAGCACCAGACCGGCCTATCCGTCGTGGAAGACCGCGCGGACGGCGGTCGAACTGGCCGCGCGGCAGCCGGACGGCGGGACCCGGCCGTGGCAGCTGATCGCGCTCCTGCTGATCCTGCTCGCCGGCGCGACCGCGATCGTCTTCGCGACCGCCGGCGTCCTGGCCGGCCTGGCCACCGCGGGCGGAGTCGCCCTCGTACACGTCACCGGCGCCGTGCTGCGCAAGCAGCACTCCGCGAACCGGGACGCCTGACCACCCTCGAAGCGGACGCCGGCGGCGGCTCACGGCCGCCCGCGTTCTGCGCTCCCGGTGCCCGGCCGGGCAGGGCCGGGCACCGGGAGACGAGGTTGCCGTTCTGGATTGGCTTCGGGGCCGTGCCGAGTGCTGGCGACGGCAGGGCGGGGAGGCCGGGGAGCCCTGCCGCATCGGGTTGCGCGAGTTTGATTCGCGCCCCGGCTCGACGCGACTTCGCCTTCCGGCGGTTCGGCTCCAGCCCCGCTCTCGGCCGACTCCGCCTGGTTGGCGTGGCTCGGCCCCTCGGCACGGCGCGGCCAACCTCGCCTCTCTGACCGCGCTCGTGCGGCTCGCGAGAACCGGCCCGCTGGGCTGGGCTGGGCTGGGCTGGGCTGGGCTGGGCTGGGCTGGGCTGGGCTGGGCTGGGCTGGGCTGGGCTGGGCTGGGCTGGGCTGGGCTGGGCTGGGCTGGGCTGGGCTGGGCTGGGCTGGGGAGACAGTCGCCCCGCCAACCCGGATCCGCAACCCTCAGCCGCGACCGGCAACCGGCAGGCTCAACCAGCACAGGCTCAGCCAGCAACCGCAGTGCGCAGTCGCCGAGCCGCGACCCGGCCCGCCCTCGTCCCGCAGACCGCCCCTTCGCACCCAGGCAACCGCATCCCGAAGCGGCGCAAGCCGCACTGCACCGAACAGCTCAGCCGCTCAACCGCCCGCCAGGTGTTATCAATTGCAGACACCCCAACCCGTCCCACACCCTAAAAACCACGAAAAAAGCACCATCACCCCACCGCGACAACGGAATCCACATCGCCACTTCGAAATTGCACGTGCGAAAGCACCACCCAATGCATGAGAAGTGTCCATTCAGGTGAAATCCCCGACCTGCAGCGCCATTGATCCACCAGCCCACTACCCTCAGGAATATTCCGAACACATTCCGTACTTCGCGGAATATTCCATTCACTCACCGAAAACGAGAAAACGAGGGGTTGCAGTGGACGCCTACGACCCGCACGAGCAGCAGCACCCGAACCACGTCCCGGCGGCCGGGCCGGCGGCGGGGTTCCCGGACGGCGCCTGGCGGAAACCCTCCGCCTGCGGGCCGAATTCCGGCAACTGCGTCGAGGTCAACCTGGCCGGGGACGGACTGGTCGGGGTGCGGGACAGCAAGATCGGCGACTCCCCCGTCCTGGTCTTCGACCGGGGCGAGTGGGCACGGTTCACCGAGGCCGTGCGGCGCGGGGAATTCGACGGCTGACCAGGCACGACAACCGCAGCACCTGCCGAAAACGCCGTGCACCTTGCGAAAAAGGCGCCGACCCGGAGTATTGCCCGCCGGGTCGGCGCATTATCATCGGAGGTTCTCACATCGGCCCCTGGACGAAATGACGGAGCCCCTGGTGACCTCCCCGATCCGGCAACCGCCGCCGTCCCTGCGGACCCAGCGTTCCCGGCTGGGCTCCCGGATCCTCAAGTGGCGCACCGCTCGCGGGCTGACCCAGGTCGACCTCGCCGACGGGATCGGCTGCAAACAGCCCAAGATCCAGAAAATCGAATCCGGCAAGGCGGGCACCCGGCCGGAGGACCTCGAGCGGATCGTCGAGGTGCTGGAGATCCCGCCGGCGGACGCCGACCAGCTGCGGGAACTCAACCGGGCCAACGATCCCTCCGCGCGCCGGGCCGAGCGGAGGATGATCACGCCGCAGTGGTTCCGCGAGGTCCTGGAACGCGAGCAAGCGGCGGCGGAAATCCTGAGCTGGACCGGGAATCGCATCCCGGGACTGCTCCAATCGGAGTATTACATGCTCGCGCAGTTCCAGGCCAGCCGCCAGGAGCGGGTCACCGACCGGGTCGCCGAACGCAAGGCGCGGCAACGGCTTTTCGACGCCTGCCCGGGTCCGCGGGCGGTCTTCATGCTGGAGTACAGCTGCGTCGAGAAGCTCGTCTACGGCACCAAGGCCAGCATCGCCACCGATCAGCTCGAGCACATGATCCGGATCGTCGAAACGCATCCCTTCGCCGAGGTCCGGATCCTCCCGCGCGACGCGGCCGCCTACCCGGACGAGGACTTCACCATCCTCCGCTTCGGCCATCCCGACCTGCCCGATTTCGCTTACCAGGAAAGCAAAGTCAAGCTCATCACCGTGCCGAGGGGCCAGGACGAGTTCGCCTCCTACGAGGAGTCGTGGGAAGCCCAGCTCGCCGCGACCCTCTCGCGCGACCAGTCCCTGCAATACCTGAAGGAATGGGCGAGCCGTTGCGCGACGCCCGCCCGCTGACCAGCAGTCCCTCACGAAAGGAACAGCCACCGGTGGCCGACGAACCTTTCCCGCCTCCCGGGGTCGACCTCGACCACCCGAGCGTCGCGCGGGTGTACGACTACTACCTCGGCGGCACCACGAACTGGACGATCGACCGGGAGTTCGCCGACGAGGTGATCCGCGAGTTCCCGCTGATCCGCCCGATCGCGAAGGCCAACCGGCTGTTCCTGCACCGGCTCGTGCGCCACCTGGTGAAAAAGGGCGTGCGGCAGTTCGTCGACATCGGCTCCGGCGTGCCGACCATGGGCCACGCGCACCAGGTCGCCGACGAACTCGCGCCGGGCGAGAGCCGCGTCTGCTACGTCGACTACGAACCGGTCGCCGTCGCGCATTCGGAAACCCTGCTGCGCGAGGCGGGCGACCTCGACCGGCACGCGGTGATCCACGCCGACATGCGCGATCCGGAACGGCTGTGGGGCCAGATCGCGGCGACCGGCGTGATCGACGTCGAGAAGCCGCTCGCGCTGCTGCTGATCGCGGTGCTGCACGTCCAGCAGCCGCCCGCCGAGGACAGCGGCGGCACCGAGGACCTCGGGCCGTCCATCGTCGCGCAGTACCGCGATCTTCTCGTCCCCGGCTCGTTTCTCGCCCTCTCGCACATCACCGACCAGGGCGTTCCCTCCGACGTGGACGCCGGGCTGGTCGAGCTGAAGCAGTTGTACGACCGGTCCAGCAGCCCGGTGATCTGGCGTTCGCGCGAGGAGATCCAGGCGCTGTTCGGGTCGTTCGAGATGCTCGAACCGGGGCTCACCTGGACGCCGTCATGGCATCCGGAGGAGTCCGGCGCGGGCGCGCCGCAGGTGGAGTTCCAGACGCCCGCGCATTCGGTGATCCTGGCCGGAGCGGCACGGAAGCCGTAATTCGCTCGCTCCGCGTCCGCGCCGCTGCGACCATCGACGCATGCGCACGAGCACTGTGGCGGACCGGATCCGCGAGGCCACCGTCTTGCTCGGGGACGGACCGGACCGCCACCGCTACCCCGACCCGACGGGATGGTGGCGTGCGCCCGAATTGCTGCGCGAACTGGGTCCCGCGCTCGCCGCGCTGTTCGCCGGCGAACGGCCGAACGTCGTGCTGGGCCCCGAATCCCGCGGGTCGCTGCTGGGTCCGCTGGTCGCGGTGGAACTCGGCGCGGGCTTCGTCGAGGTGCGCAAGAACCGGTACCCGGCCTGCGATTCCGACCGGTGGCTCCAGCGCACCTCGCCGCCGGACTACCAGGACCGGCACCTGCGGCTCGGCTTCAGCCGCCGCCTGCTGCAAGCGGGCGATCGCGCGCTGCTCGTGGACGACTGGATCGACACCGGCGGCCAGGCCTTCGCCGCACAAGCCCTGGTCGCCGACGCCGGAGCGACGTGGGTCGGCGTCGCGGTGATTGTCGACGGGCTGCGTCGCCACGAGCCCCGACGGCAGCTCCGCGTGCGGTCCCTCCTGCACTCGCGCGACTTCTGATCACCGGAACGCGTCGACGCTGCGGCCGACCCACGAAGCGAACGAGGTCGCCGGACGGCCGAGCACCTTCTCGACGTCGAGGCTGCTCCGGATCTCCTCCGCAAGCGGCTTGCCGAGGATGTCGAGCGTGCCGTCGGCGACCGGTTCCGGCATCTGCTGCACCATCTGCTCGCGTGCCTGTGCACGGCCAAGTTCGACGAATTCCAGCGGCTCGCCAAGGGCCGCGCCGAGGATCTCCGTACGCTGCCGTGGGCTCGTCGCCTCCGGTCCGGTGAGGACATACGTCTGTCCGGCATGGCCGTCCCCGGTCAGCGCGGCCGCGGCGGCTTCGGCGATGTCGAGCGGGTCCACCGCCGGGAGCGCGATGTCGCCGAACGGCGAGAAAACCTTGCGCTGGGCCCGGATCGTCGAGATCCACGCGAAAGTATTGGTGGTGAATCCGCCGGGACGGAGGACTGTCCACTCCAGACCGGACGACCGCACCGTCTCTTCCAACGCGGCGAGCGGCGCGTGCGAAACCGCGTGCGGGCGAGTTCCGGCGGCCTGCGACGACTGCAGGACGACCCGCGAGACGCCAGCCTCGGCCGCCGCCCGCAGGACAGCTTCCCCGTCGACGTGCGCGCCCGCGCCGGAGACCAGCAGAAACAGTGCGTCCGCGCCCTTCAACGCAGGGACCAGGCTGCCCGCGTCCGCCAGATCGGCGACCATCGAGGTCACCCCGGGCCGTGCAGGCGGCGGGGACGTCACGCCGCGCGAAACGGCGGTCACGGCGTGCCCGGCTCCGGCCAGGGACTCGACCAGCAGGCGGCCGACGTTGCCCGTGGCACCAGTGACGACGATCATGGCTTGCTCCTCAGCTAGGGGTCGAAAGCGACACAGCGAGGCTAAAAGCCGCCGTACAGTAGGTTCCCCAGGGAAAGTATTGGAGCCGCATGACCACCACCGCGCGGACCGGCGCCGATCCGCTCGCCGCGTGCCGGATCAGCCCGGCCGTCGACCTGCTGTTCAGCCGGTGGACGACCCCGATCCTGTGGACGCTCAGCCAGTCCGGTCCGGTGCGGTTCGTCGAGCTGGAGCGGCGGCTCGGCGCGACCGGGAAGGTCCTCACCCAGCGGCTCCGGCAGCTCGAACGCGACGGTTTGGTGGAGCGGCGCTACTACGCCGAGGTGCCGCCGCGCGTCGAGTACGAGATCACCGAACTCGGCCGGAGCCTGTCGCCGGTCTTCGCCGCGCTCGCCGAGTGGACCGACGAGCATCTGCCCGCCGTCGAGAGGGCCCGCGACGCGTATACCGGGCCGCTTCCGCGTTAGAGCTCGTGAGTGCTGGCGCCGGTTCTAACCGGCATAACCACTCACGACACCCCCGCTACCCGGCGAACTGCTCGTTTCCCAGCACGCCCAGCAGCTGGATCTTCTCGAACGCCTCGCTGCGCGGCGGCGCGGTCAGCACGAGCAACGCCTGCGACTGGTCCTCGGTGAACAGCACCTGGCAGTCCACCTCGATCTCGCCGAGCTGGGGATGCACGAGCACCTTGTGGTCCTCGAACCGTTTGGCCACTTGGCGTTCTTCCCACAGCCGCGCGAATTCCGGGCTCTCCCGGGTCAGCGCGCGCACCAGTTCGCCCGCCCGCGAGCGCGGCCCCATCGACCCGTGCACCACCCGCAGGTTCGCCACCAATGCGCGGCTTTGCCGGTCCCGGTCGTGCGCCGGATAGACGAGCCGCTCGTCCGGGTTGGTGAACCACCGGTAGATCTCGCTGCGCGCCAGTCCGGTGTACTGCGATCGGTCGCCGTACAACGCGTCCGCGAACCGGTTCTGCACCAGTACTTCGCCGAGGTTCGACAGGATGAGCGCGGGCGTGTCCGACAGCCGGTCCAGGACCCGCATCAACGCCGGAGCGACGTGGGTCGCCGCGACGATCGGTGACGGTGCGTTGCGGCCGGCGAGGTGGAACAGGTAGTCGCGCTCGTCGTCGGTGAGCCGCAAAGCCCTGGCCAGCGACGCCAGCATCTGCTCGCTCGGCTGCGGTCCGCGTTGCTGTTCCAGCCGCGTGTAGTAGTCGGTGGACATCGCCGCCAGCGCCGCGACCTCCTCGCGCCGCAGCCCCGCCGCTCGCCGCCGCGCACCGGCGGGCAGCCCGACGTCCTCGGGCCGCAATCCCTCGCGACGGCTGCGGAGGAAGGCAGCCAGCTCAGCTCGATCCATGGGTCCAGTATCCGGCGGGGCCGGCGCGCCAGCCAGGGATCGCCGATCCCCCGATATGCGGTCTCTGCCGCCGCGACGCCGGCCGGCCGAAACTCAGTGGCATGAACATCACCGGAAACACCGTCTTCATCCCCGGCTCGACCAGCGGCATCGGCCTCGCTCTCGCCCGTGAACTGCAGGCGAAGGGCAACACCGTCATCGTCGGCGGACGGCGCACCGAACTGCTCGCACGGATCGCCGCCGACAACCCCGGTCTCGACACCGTCCAGATCGACACCAGCGATCCGGCGAGCATCGAAGCCGCGGCCAAGGAGGTGCTCGCGAAGCATCCTGAGCTGAACGTGCTCGTCCCGATGGCGGGCATCATGCGCGTCGAGGACTGGCACCGTCCGGAGTCCTTTTTGGATAGTGCGGAAGCGACGCTGGCCACCAACGTCCTCGGCCCGATCCGGCTCATCGCCGCGTTCGTCGAGCACCTGCAAACCCGCCCGGACGCGACCATCCTCACCGTGTCGTCCGGTCTCGCCTTCGCGCCGCTGAAAGCCACGCCGAGCTACAACGCGTCCAAGGCCGCGATCCACATGCTCAGCGAATCACTGCGGCTGCAACTGGCCGACACCTCGGTGAAGGTCGTCGAACTGGAGCCGCCGTCCGTGCGCACCGCGCTCCTGCCCGGACAGGAGGAGAGCGAGTTCGCGATGCCGCTGGACGCATTCGTCAGCGAGGTCATGACGCTGCTCGAAACGCAGCCGGACGCGACCGAGATCCAGGTCGAGAACGTCAAATTCCTCCGCTACGGCGAGGCCCGCGGCGACTACCGCCAGGTGGTGGCGATGCTCAACGCCGCGGACCCGCACGGGAAGTGAGTCAGAGATACAGCATGGCGGTGAGCACCATGCCGCCGAGCGCGACCACCCAGGTGTAGGGCAGCGTCGAGGCCATCGCCCGCTCCGGCCGCACGCCGGAGTACTGCGCCGCCCACACCGTCTGGGTGCTGGTCGGGTCGGAGACGCCGAACACCTGGTTGTACGAGGCCATCAGCCCGACCACCGCGGGCAGCGGGTAGATGCCGCCGGTCACCAGCACCCCGGCGACGCCCGCGCCGAGGCCGAACACGTTGAGCGGCCCGCGAAACAGGCACAGCGGCACGAGCAGCACGAAGACCACCACGAACCAGACCGCGCCGGACGGGCTGATCGCCGACACGATCGGCGTCAGCGCGTTCTTGGCGCCGGGCAGTTTCACCGCGGCGAGCAGCATGCCGATCGCGACGAACAGCGCGATCGGCGGAGCGGCCACGTCGAACGCCTTGTACAGCGAACGCAGCGCGCGGCCGTTCAGTTCGCCCCATTTCGTGGTGGTGACCAGCCCGTACAGCACTCCGGCCAGCAGCGACGGCACGATCGGCACCGCGAAGCCGAGCGCGAGCACGATCGGCAGCAACGGCGTGAGGAGCGCATACCAGGGTGCGTCGCCGCGACGGACGCGCGCCTTGGGCCGGTCGAGCTTCACCGCCCACGCGTGCCGCGCGCCGCGGCGGGTCTGGACGAGGACGTAGGCGATGCCGACCACCAGCGCCATCGGGAACAGCTTGATCATGATGGACTTGACGTCGGAGACCGGGGCGCCCAGCGCGTCGGAGAGGAACTGCCACACCGGGAGTTCCAGCGGCGAGCCCGCGGAGATGCCCATCAGGACCGTGCCGCCCGCGGCGACCGGGCGCACGCCGACCGCGATCATCGCCGGGATGCCGACCACCCCGGCCAGCATCGCCGCAGGAGCCGAACCGGTGATGCTGCCGCACAGGATCGACACCGCGAACACGCCGAGTGCCACCGCGGCCGGCCGTTCCCCGCCGAACTCGACGATCTTGCGCACCAGCGTGCCCGCGATGCCGGTTTCGTCCATCAGCGTGCCGAGCCAGGACCCGAGCAGCACGGCGATCATCGTGGACGCCAGGGCGGCGGCTCCGGTTTGCAGGACGCCGGCGAGGATGCTGTTCTTCCCCTCGGCCAGCGGCGCCCCGGCGAGCAACGAGATGCCGACCGCCAGGAACACCAGTGCGAACGCCGTCGGCAGCACGCGGGTCAGCATCAGCACCACGCCGACCGCCATCAGGACCAGAATCGCGATACCCATGGTCAGTTCCCTCCGGCGAGCGCGGTGGTGAGCAGCAGCGGGCTGACGCCCAGGCCGCTGCGGTGGTGTGCGAAGCGGTGCGCGACGATCTCCTCGGCCCCGGCGACGTGCCCGCGCACGCGGAACGGGCCGAGCCGAAGCGCGGTGTGGCCGAGTCGCCGGTTCAGCTCGCGGACGTCGATGCGGTAGTGCGCTTTTTCGTGGGCGATGGCCGCCGTCCGCAACGCCTCCCGGGAGGCTTGGAAGCCGTGCTCCGCAGCGAGTTTTGCCAGGCGGGTCAAGGAATCCGGGTACACCGTGACGGTGCCGCCGCGGTGTTCGGCGACCAGGATCTCTCCGCGACCGACGCCGCCCTCGCGCTCCACGACGGGCACGTCCTCGTCGGGTTCGGCGGCCAGTTCGTCGCCGTACGCCAGGGCGATCGCGGCCCATTCGCGGAGCTGTTCCTCGCTGCGGTTCTCGTGGGTGGGCGTCGCGCGCAGCAGGCCGACAGCCAGGTCCAGGTCGGTGGTCACCGGCGGTCCTCCAGGATCAGCACGACCGGTTCGTCCGCCGCGCGGGTCTTGACCTCGGCTCCGGCCAGCGCGACCAGCTGGTCCCGGTCGAGCACGCCGGACAGGTCGGCGATTTTCGGCCCGGCCAGCAGCCATACCGCCGGTGCCCGGGAACCGCCGTCGCCGTAGCGGGTGTGCTGGTCGGCCAGCGTCGCCAGGCGCGCCGGCGCGGAACCGGCGTCGGTGTGCTCCACAATGGAACCGGTGCTGTGCAGGCGGATCACGCCCTCGCCGTCGACCACGCGCACCTGCTCGACCGGTTTCGCGAACCGGCCGAGGAATCCCGTGCGCCGCGCTTTCGCGCCGAAGACCCGGTGCTGCGCCGTCCCGTCCAGCTCGCGCACCTCGCCTGGCCGGACGCCGATGCTGCGCGCGACCGCTGCCCGGATCGCCAGGTCGTCCACAGTGGAGGATCGGTCCTTGGTGCGCAGCTCGGTCGCCCCGGTGGCCACCGCGCGCACCAGATTGCGCCGCGGATCCACCGTCACGTCCACCTCGACGCCCGCCGGATCCGCCCCCTGGGCCACGACCGCGGACTCCGCCTCCGTGCGCACGGCGAGAATGTCCGCATTGGACGGACTCGGCACGATCCGTTCGACCGATTCCCGCACCAGCGCGAGCGCCGCGCCGAGCGGGCTGATGACCTCCGCGTGCGCGGCGATCCGCCAGTCGCGCAAGGACTTTTCGCCGAGGAACGGCGTGACCGACGCGGCCCCGCCACCTCCGCCGACCAGCGTCGGCCGCTCCAGCCGGTACTCGGCGATCAGCCCGTCCACGACCGCGCGGACGGGTTTGACCGCCTGTTCCAGCACGGCTCGCGCGGCCTCGTCGACGGTCGCGCCCATCGCCGCGGCAAGCGGCTCCAATGCCAACCGCGCCGATTCGCCTTCCGCGTGCGCGTAAGCGTCATCCGGAACCACGCCGAGCGCGTTCGCCGCGCAGGTGAGGGTGAGCGCGCAACGACGACCGCCGGACAGCTCCAGCGCGACGTAATCCGCCGGGTCGTCCGGCCTCGGCGAGACCGTGACCAGCTTGGCCCCGGCGAGCGCGGAAGCAGGCTCGAAACACGCGTACGGCAAACCAGCGATGTGCGCGCTGCGCGGCCCGACCTCGGTCACCGCGCGACCGGAGAACCGGATCAGCGAACCGCCGCCGACGCCGACGGTGCGCACGTCAAGCGCGGGCAGGTACGTCTCGTGCCCGCCGAGATGTGCGTGCCGGACCTGAACCCGGCCGCGCCGGATCACGCTGATGTCCGTGGAAGTCCCGCCGGTTTCCAGGAAAACGCCCTCGCTGAGCTTCTCCCCCATCAACGCACCCGCCACGCCCGCGGCCGGTCCGGACAACGCGGTCAGCAACGGACGGCGCCGCATCTCCGGCAACGACATCACCCCGCCGTCGCCGCGCACGACCATCAGCGGCGCGGTGATGCCAGCGCGCTCCACACTGGCTTCGACCAGATCCGCCGTCGACACCATCCGCGGCATGATCCCGGCGTTCAGCACCGCCGTCCGCGCCCGTTTGGTCAGCCCGTACAGGCCGGTGATCTCGTGCGTCGCCGTCGCGAGAACGCCGCGTTCCCTCGCCGCGGCGGTCACCGCCCGCTCGCCCTCGGGATCGTCCACGCTGAACGGTTCGACGGCGACGATCACCTCGGCGCCCTGTTTGGCCAGGTCGTCGACCGCGTCTCCGGCCGCTGCGAGATCGGTGACCGGCGCGAACCGGACCGGCATCCGGCGGCCGGGAGCCAGTTCCGTCTTGCCGAGCGCGGAGAGCCGCCGGGTGGCGAACGCGTCGAAGCCGGTGCCGATGCCCGCGATGCCGACCGTCGCCACGTCGCCTTCCAGCAACGCGTTCGTCGCCTGAGTGGTGCCGTGCGCGAGGAACGACACTTCACCGCCGACTTCCGCCTGCAGTTTCTCCAGCGCTTCGAGGATGCCGTGGGCGACCCCGTCTTCGTGGTCGTGGCTGGTCGGCACTTTCACTTGGCCGAGCAGTTCGAACGTCCGCGCGTCGACGGCCACAGCGTCGGTGAACGTGCCGCCGACGTCGATGCCGACGCGCACGGGACCGGGATGGAACGCCATTGTCCGCACCTCCTGGGGGAATCGTGGTCAGTAGCCGCGGACCTCGGGCCAGCGTCGTTCGACGCCGGCGCGGTCCAGCACGCGGGCGAACTCCGCGAACCGGTCGTCGCGGACCTGGTGCGGCTGCAGCCTTTCGCGCAGCGCGAAGCCCGCGAGATGGCCGGCGACCTCGCCGACGTTCCACTCCACGGGGTGCAGCCGGTGACAGCCGTTGGTGATGTGCGTGGTGCCGATGTTTTTTCCGGCCGGCAAAAGGTTTCGCATCCGGCGCGGCAGCAGCGCGCCCAGCGGGAGTTCGAACGGGACGCTCGGCACGTCGATGTAACTGTCCCCGGCGGTCGACGGGTGCAGGTCGATCCGGTAACTGCCGATGCCGACCGCATCCTCCCGCCGCTTCCGGCCGGTCGGACCGAGGATGTCGAGGGAGACGTCCTGCTCGACGATCGTGGTGACGGCCTGGATCCGCCTCGCCTCGCGCACGTATGCGGACTTCGCCAAGCCGTCGTCAGTCCCGACGATGTCCGGACGCAGCTTCAGCCCGGGGAAACCAGTGCCGCCGTCGAGTCGCGGCGCCTCGGTCTGCAACCAGTACAGGACCGACAGCGAAAGCTGTTTCGCCTCGTAATGCGCACGGGCGACGTCCTCGGCGGTCGTGACGCCGTCGATCTCCAGCGCGGGCCGCAGCCAGTAGTCGTTGAGCGGCCAGTTGACCAGCGTGATGTCGGAGTCGAACGCACCCGGCCGGTGCAGTTTGCGGGCGAGGATCCGGCGAAAGCCCCACAGTTCCTTGTCTCCCGCGTCGGCGCTCTGGTCGGCGCTCACCGCCAGCGGGTCCGTCTCCGGGTTCGGGTCGAAGGACCGCGGCACCGGTTCCAGCGACCGCGGGTCCGGGGCCAGGAACCCCAGCAGCGGGCCCGGCCAGAACTCCGGCCGGTACTCGCGCCATCGGCGGTACAGCTCAGGCCGGTCGATCGTGTGGTTCTCGCCCGCGTGATGGGACAGCGCGAAACAGTAGGTGATGCCTTGGAGATTGGCCGGGTCGGCCGCCTCCGGCGCATGCGGTTCGCCGTGCTCGGACTGGGCTTCGGCCCCGACCGAGAACTCGGTTCCGGTCAGCGGCAGCAGGTCGCCGTTCTCCGTAGCGTCCAATGCGTACTCGGCGCGGACCGTCGTGCGAGCGCCGTCCGGCCCTTCGAAGACGACCGCCTCGACCCGGTCGCCGGTGACGTCCGCGGCGACCGGCCGGTGTCGCAAAAGGACAGTCAACCGGCCCGACGAACGATGCGGCGCCAGCATCGCTTCCAGCACCGCGAGCGCGACTCGAGGCTCGTGGCACAGCTTGCTCACTCGACCCGCACCAGGGTTCAATTCCTTGAGCGCCGAGGCTTCCGCGCGCAAGGGGTAGTGCCACCGGTAGTAGTCGCGCACGCCCTCGCGGAACTGGCGATACGTCGCGGTCCCGCCGAACTGCTCGATCCACGGGTTTTCGTCCGGGGGCACCGCTTGCGCGGTGAACTGGCCGCCGAGCCAGTCGGTTTCCTCGGTCAGCACGACGCGGTGTCCCGCCGAAGCGGCGGCAAGCGCGGCAGCGACGCCGCCCACTCCTCCGCCGGCGACGAGAATCTCCGTGCCGAGTTCAGCCATGCTCTGTCCTAACGGGATCGTGGTGCGCCGACGTCCTCGCCGGCGACCGGTGGGCACCACAGCAGCTGCTGCTGCGCGGTCGTCTTTTCGGTGACGAGGTCCACGAGCAGGCGCACGGCCCGCCGGCCCATCTCCCGCATCGGGACCTCGAATCCGCTCGTCCCGGCCGGCCCGCCCAGCACGGCGAGGGAAAGATCGTCCGGAGTGGACAGCCCGGCCGCGTCGACGGCGGCTCGCACCGCCCGGTGCGCCGCCCCGGTGTCGGTGCCTTCCACGACCACCGCCGTGACGCCCTCGCCGAGCCATTCGCGGATCGGGACCGGGTTTCCGTTCAGCCGGAGGATTTTCGTGTCCGGCGCCGCGCGCAGAACGCCGAGCTGCCGGTCCTCCGAGGACGGTGCCTCGTCGGCTTCGCGCACGTACCGGATTTCCCGGTGCCCCAGCCCGATCAGCCGCTCCAGCACCTGCGCCGAGGCGGTGACGTAATCCGCTCCGACGTACGGGATCCGTCCTTCCAGCTCCGGCCGGCGTCCGATGTAGACCAGCGGGAAGCCGGACGCCATCAGCCGCGACACCGGTCCCTCCGGCACGTGGCGGCCGAAGAACAGGCAGCCGTCGGCCATCCGCGTGCGGCGGATCGCTTCCTCCTGGCGCGCGTCCGGCCCGCTCGTGCCGGTGAACAGGAGCAGGTCCTGGCCCAGTGCCGCGGCTTCCTCCTCGACGCCGGAAAGGATCGGATGGTACGAATCGGCCTCGTCGGTCGGGAACGCGGTGCGGAAGGTGTACAGCCCCAGCAAATTCGCCCGCGACGACGCGAGCCGGGTCGCCGCCGGATGCGGCACGTAGCCCAGTTCCTCGGCCACCCGCAGCACCCGGCTGCGGGTCGACTCGGCCATCCGCACCGTGCGATTGCCCGCCAGCACGACCGAAACCGTCGCCTGGGACACCCCGGCGATCCGGGCGATGTCGGCTTGGCGGGGCATGCGGTTGCGGCCGGGCACGGTCACCTCCAGGGGCTAATGCGGATTAGCCGAGGATCTGCGCCGCCTGGACGGCCGTCAAGGCTTCGAGGTGGTTTCTGTCCGGTTTGGCCGTCGCACGGGACTAATACGTATTAGCACCTTGACAGCCCCTCGGCGGCGCCCGAAGAGTCGCTGCGGGTAACCGCCGACGAATGGGAGCGTCCGCATGACCGAACTTTCCCGCCGCACCGCCCTGCGCGGCGCCGCCGGAGCGAGTCTCGCCCTGGCCGCGCTGCCCCTGCTCGGCACCGGGACCGCGAGCGCCGCGCTCGCCGGGTTCCCGGAATACCGGTTCCTGCGCACCGCGTTCGACAAAAGCAAACTCCGCTACAACCCGACCGGCGAGCTGATCTTCCCGTGCATCCGGGGCGTCTACGACAAGCTCGCCGACCCGCTGGGCCGCTACTACCTCTACTACGCCCCGCACGACGCGCCGGGCGGCATCTGCCTGTCCTATGCGGACAGTCTCGAAGGGCCGTTCATCGAGTACCCGCGCAACCCGATCGTCAAGAACGTCTGGAAGCCGCACTACGACGTGTCGCACGTGTCGTCGCCGTTCGTGCTGTGGCACGCGCAAAGCCGCGAACTGTGGCTGTATTTCCACGGCGAGAACACCACGACCCGGCTCGCGCGGTCGAAGGACGGGATCCACTTCACCTACGACAAGACCGTGCTCTCGACGTCGATGCTGCCCAAGGGAACCACCGAGACTTCCTACGCCAAGGTGTTCGAGCACGATCTCCCGGCGCACGGCGCGAAGTACGTGATGGTGTTCATGATCAACGACACGACCAACCACCGCAGCATCGGATGGGGCTGGTCGGCCGACGCTCGCGATTGGACCTTCTCGCAGAAGCCGTTGATCCGTCCCGAAGACGTCGGCGCGAGCAACATCGGCGCGCCGACGGTGGTGCGGCGCAACAATTCCACGTACGTCGTGTACCACGAGAACATCGAGGCCGGCGGGAACATGCTGATCACTGAGGTCGGCAACGACTTCGGCAAACGCAATCACCTCGGCGTGTTCCACGCTCCGCTCAGCGGCGCGCCGGACAACGGCCGGTGCGCCGCCGCGTCGTTCGGCACGATGAACGGCAAGGAATACATGTTCTACGAAGCGGGCGAACGGCTCAAAGGCTCGATCGCCATCGCCCGCGCCGTCTGATTCGCCGCGTCAAGCCAGGTACGTCGGCCTTCCCGCCACGATCGTCGCGGACACCGGCATTTCCCGCAGTTCCTTTGTGGACAGTCCACTCGGGTCGGCCGCCGCGAGCACCAGGTCGGCCACGTCGCCGACCTGGACGCCGCGGCGGCCGCCCGAGGACGCCGCCAGCGCCTCCGCGAGCGGAATCGCCTGCTCCGGATGCCACGGCGGCCGGTCGTCGTCGGTCCGCCCGACCGCGGCGGCGATCCCGTCCCACGGATCGAGCGGCGCGACCGGTGCGTCCGAACCGAGTTCCAGCCGGGCGCCGGATTCCAGCAGGGCACGATAGGCGTACGCGCGATCGGTGCGGCCGGGCCAATGCCGGTCGGCGACGTCGCGGTCGTCGGGCTGATGCGCGGGCTGCACACTCGCGACCAGCCCGAGCGCGGCGAACCTCGGCACGTCCTCGGGCCGCAGCAACTGCGCGTGCTCGATCCGGCCCGGACAGCCGACCTCGGCGAACGCGTCCAGCGCGATGGTGTTCGCGTGGTCGCCGATCGCGTGCACCGCCGGGGTCAGCCCGTTCTCGTGCGCGCGGCGCAGCAACGGAACCAGTTCCTCCGGCGGCAGCTCCAGCAGCCCGTTCTCGCCGGATCCTGGGTAGGAGTCGTGGCAGTAAGCGGTGCGGGTGTTGAGCGAACCGTCGACGAACAGCTTGAACGGGCCGACCGTGAGCAACCCTTCGCCTGCTGCCAGCACATCGCCGGTACGGTGTCCTCTTTGGATAGTCTCGTCCAGCAAATACCTCGCTATCACGCAGGAAACCCTCGTCGCCGGCGTTGCCGTGGCCGCCCGCCGAGTCCAATCCGCGACCGTGTCCGCGTATTCGTAGTCGACCACCGACGTCACGCCCCGCTTCGCCGCGGCAGCCAGCGCGTCGGCGACCCAAGCGTCCTGCACCTCGACCGGCGCGGACGGCAACGCCGCCGTGGCGCTCATGCAGTCGTTCTCCAGCAGGACTCCGGTCGGATGCTCGCGGCCGATCAACTTCAACGCGGCCGGGCTGAGCCACAACGTATGCAGGTCCGCGCTGAACAACGCCACCGCGCGGCCCGGGAGCGCACGTTGCAGCAGATCCTTGTGCGGCCGGTCCGGCCAAAGCCCGTCCCGGAACCCGACGCCGACGACGAGCTCCCCCGCCGGAGCGTCGAGCAGCTTCTCCATCAGCATTTCGACCGCGCCCACCGCGGATTGCGCACCATCCAGGGGAATACGCCTGCGGAAACCGGCCCACTGAACGAGGTGCGCGTGCGCGTCGACAAGCCCGGGCAGGAGCGTGCCGCCGTGCCCGTCGAGCACCCGCGCGGCGAACCCGGCTCCAGCGCCCGGTTCCTCGACAGCCGACACGACGCCGTCACGCACCCGAACGTCGGCGAGCGGCCCCCGCAACCCGACCCGGACGCGGCGGAGGAGAAGATCGTCCATGTGCCCAGCCTGCCAGCCGGCCCCGTTCGGGTGAAGCGGGAATTCCGGTGCGGGGACGGGCGTTGGAACGGGTACCCGGGAAAACATGGCAGCCGTCGCCCGCCGAAGGGTCAGGGCCGGTCAGGAGCGCCGCCTTCACAAGCCGCGCAGGGTTCGACTCCCTCGGTTGCCGCTTCTTTCCGCTGAACCGCGCGGGTGCGCTCGGGTCGGCTGGGGCTGGGTCGCGGATCCAGCCCGGTGGCCGGTCCCTCACGCCCAACCTCGCGGGCGAGCGCGAGTCGACGGGAGCGGGCGAGCGCGGGTCGACGGCAGTCGGGTCGCGGATCCAGCCAGACGGCCGCTCCCTTCCGCTGGATCTCACGGCTGGGCGCGGGTCGCGAATCCGGCCCGGTGGCCACTCCCTTCCGCTGAAGCTCACGGCTGGGCGCGGGCTGGCTGGAGTCGGTCGCGGGCCCAGTCCGGTTGCCGTTCCCTTCCGCCGAACCTCGCGGCTGGGCGCGGGCTGGCGGGGTTGGGCGGTGGATGCTGCCCGACGGCCTCTCCTTTCCACCGAACCCCGTTGGCGAACGCGGGCTGGCCGGAGCCGGGTCGCGGGCCCAGCCGCCGTCCACCCGGGCCGGACTTCGCGCGGAGATCGTTCCGACGTCAGCTGCCGCGCCGTTCGCTGCGACCGGATTGAACGGCGGGGCCAGCTTGCCCGGCCCTGGGCGCGATAAGCAGCCGCAACAGGCCGCGATCCCGCAGCCGACAGGGCGTGGAGATGCTGCGAACTTCCCAGCGCAGCCCGAGCGCAGGTCCCGGATCCCGGCTGGACTCGCTTCAGCTACCTGCCGCTTTCCCGCCCCAGCGCAGGTCAGCCCGCCTCACTCCCCCCACAGCTCAAACACTTAGCCCTTGCGCTAACCATCCCCGCCCGGCAATACTTAGCCCCATGGCTCAGTATTCGACCACGCTCGACGGGGTCTTCGCCGCCCTCGCCGATCCGACCCGGCGGGCTGTCGTGCGGCGGCTCGGGCGGGGGCCGGCGAGTGTCGGGGAACTGGCGGGCGACGCGCCGATGACGTTGCCCTCCTTCATGAAGCACGTGCGGATGCTCGAGTCGCACGGGCTGATCCGCACCGAGAAAGCCGGGCGGGTGCGGACATGCGTCCTCAACCGCGACCGGTTCGCGCTCGTCGAGGACTGGCTCGCCGAGCAGCGGCGCGTCTGGGCCGAGCGCACCGACCGGCTCGAGCAGTTCGTCACCAGCCAGGAGGACCAGCCGTGAACCCCGACCTCGATCTCGCCCTCGACCGCGTCATCCGGGCGCCCCGCAAGCGCGTCTGGGACGCCTGGACCGACCCTGCCAGCCTCGCCCGGTGGTGGATTCCCGCGCCGCTGCGCTGCCGAGTCGAGGAACTGGACGTGCGCGCTGGGGGTGCGTTCGTCACGCGGATGAGCGAGGACGGCGACACTTTCGTCCCGCATCTCGACGCGTGTTTCCTCGTCGTGGAGGACTACGAGCGGATCGTCTTCACGAACGCGCTCGACAGTTCGTGGCGGCCGGCGAAACCGCAGCCAGTCGCGATGACGGCGGAAATCGTCCTGCGGGATCATCCGGACGGCACGGATTACCGCGTCGTCGTCCGACATGGGGATCCGGCGGCCAGGGAGCGGCACGCGGATCTGGGGTTCGCGGACGGATGGGGCACGGTCACCGCTCAGCTCGCCCGGGTCGCGGAAAGCGGGTCCTGACGCGGGTATCCGTCACCGCGTTCGTCACGCTCGGCGGTGTCAGCCAAGGGCCCAGATCGTCCCCAGAGGACACCAGCGGCGAGTTCTCCCGCGGCGGCTGGTTCGTCCCGCATCTCGACCAGGCCTTCGTCCAGCGGGCGTCGGAGTGGCTGGATGCGGCTGACGGACTGCTGTTCGACCGCCGCACGTACACGTCGTCCGCGCGGGACTGGCCCGCGGTCACCGATCCGGACGATCCGTTCGCCGAGAGGATGAGCTCGCTGCCGAAGTACGCCGTGTCGAAAACGCTCGAAACCGGCACCTGGGCGCCGACCACCGTGTTGCGCGGCGACGCCGCAAAGGCAGTGCGCCAACTCAAAGCGCAGCCGGGCCGGGAGTTGCAGGTCCACGGCAGCGCCCGGCTCGGCAATACCCTGCTGTCCGCGGGGGTCGTGGACAAAGTGCGGTTGGTCATGACGCCGACAGTGCTCGAGGGTGGGGCGGCTGCGGTTCCCGCATCCGGTGTCGGCGATTGGGTTGCGGTTGGTCCGGCACGAAGCCACGCCTCGTGAGTGGCGTTGCCGGTTAGAACCGGCAACGCCACTCACGAGCGTCACAGGCGTGCGGCGGAGACCATCGCGCGGTAGACGTCGGTGTTGTCCAGCGTCCCGTCGAGCCGGTCCGAGCCGGGGCCGGTCGCGGTGACCGGGGTCGGCACGCCGCTGTGGTCGCCGGTCGTCCAGTCGACGGTCAGCGAAAGTTTGGTGCCGGGAACGGGAAACGGACCGTCCTCGTTTCCTTCGGGAGCGCCGTCGGTGTCCTCGATGGCCAGTCCGCCGGTCTCGTGGTCGCCGCCGATGATCACCAGCGTGTCCGGATGCGAGCGGGTGAAGCGAAGCACCTCGGCGACCGCCGCGTCGAGCGCCCGGCCCGCGTCGAGGACGCCGTGCGCGTTGTTTTCGTGGGACATGCCGTCGATGCCCTCTTCCTCCAGGAACAGGAAGAAACCGCGCGGGTTGGCGGAAAGCGTGTCCAGCGCCTTCCGAGCCATCACCGGCAGCGCGACCTTCGGCTGGTACGCGCCCTTGCCGTCCGGGCCGTAGTCGACCATGTCCTCGTTCGCGAACAGCCCGAGCAGCCGCGGCGCGCGGGTCGCGGCGAGTTCGCCGGCGTTGCGCACATAGGTGTAGCCGGAACGCTTCGCCTGCTCGATGAGATTTCCGTGCGTGCTGTGGCTTTCCTCGCCCGGCTTGTCCGGCCACGCGCCCGGATCGCCCTTCGGCAGCCACCAGTCTTCACCGCCGCCGAGGAGGACTTCCGGGCGGCTTTCGGTGATGTACTGCTTCGCGATGTCGCTCTGCAGATCCCGCGAGGGCACGTGCGACGCGAACGCGGCCGGCGACGCGCCGGTGACCTGCGCGGTGGTGACCAGACCGGTCGACTTCCCGGCGCGTTTCGCCTGCTCGAGCACGGTCAGCAGACGACGGCCCTGCGCGTCCTGGCCGACCGCGCCGTTGCGGGTCTTGTGCCCGGTGGCCAGCGCGGTCGCCGCCGCGGCCGAGTCGGTGACGAGTTCTTCCGGGTCGTCGGGGTCGGTGTGCACCATGCCGGTCACCGGGAGCCGGTTCATGACGAGGTCGCCCTTGCGGCCGGTCGTCGCGAGCCGGACGAACTCCCGCTGCGCCGCGCCCATGCCGTCGCCCTGGATGTAGACGATGTTGCGCGCCTTCGGATGCCAGCCGGCGGAGTCCGCGACGGGACCGTCCCCCGCCGTCGCGACCGCGGGCACTGCTCCGGCCGCCGCGAGCACAGCCGCGGCGAGCACCATCGTCTTGCGCATCCGGATCCTCCTTAGTTAGGAAGCTTTCCTAACATGTTTCCCGGAGCACCGCGAGAGGGTCACCTGAATGGACGTGTCCGCCGACGGTGAACAGGACCCCGCCGAGCCTCGGCGCTCATTACGGTGGGGCGCATGGAGACCGTCACGACGCGCACCGTCGAGTACCCGGCCGACGGCCTCACCATGGTCGGCCGCCTCGCGCTCCCGGCGGGCACCGGACCCGCGCCCGCGGTCCTGATCGGGCCCGAAGGCACCGGTCTCAACGACTTCCAGCGCGCACGGGCCGACGCGCTGGCCGAACTGGGCTACGTGGCGCTCGCGTTCGACATCCACGGCGGCCGCTGGTTCACCGATCCCGACGAGATGCTGGCCCGCTGCCTGCCGCTGCTCGACGATCCCGGCCGGATGCGCGACATCGGCCGCGCGGCACTCGACGTGCTGCTCGCCGAACCGCGGACCGATCCGGGCCGGATCGCCGGGATCGGCTACGGCACCGGCGGCGCGATCGTGCTGGAACTCGGCCGCGCTGGCGTCGATCTGCGCGCGATCGGCACGGTCAACGGACTGGTCACCGGACGGCCGGGCGAGGCCGCGAACATCCGCTGCCCGGTGTGGGCGGGCGTCGGCTCGGAGGACCCGATCATGCCGCCCGCGCAACGGGACGCGTTCGCCGCCGAGATGCAAGCGGCGGGCGTCGACTGGCGGCTCACGGTCTACGGCGGCGCCCTGCACGCCTTCCACCATCCGCCGGTCGGCCCGGAGCAGCGGCTGCTCCCCGGCGTCGGCTATCACGCGCGGCACGCCGAACGGGCCTGGCGCGACGTCGTGACCCTGCTCGCCGACAACCTGGGCTAACGGGCGAGAAACGATCCCGGGTCAGCCAAAACGCCATGGATCGTCCGGCCCGCGGCGCCCAGCGTCGCGGCGGAATCGCCGAGGGCGGACGGGCTCAGCACCGGCACCGAACCGCGGAGGCCGGTCAAGCGCGCCCGCAACACGGCCTCCGCAGCGGGAGCCAGCCAGGGAAACAACGGCCCGAACACGCCGCCGAGCACCACGCGGTCCACATCCACCAGATTGACCGCCGACGCCAGCGCCAACCCCAGCGCCTCCCCTGCCGCCGAGACGGCCGACAGCGCCGCGTCGTCGCCCGTCGTCAAGGCGGCCGCGAGAGCATCCACTGTGGACACTCCGGCCGCGGTCAACATCGCTTCCTGCCCGGCGTAGGTCTCCAGACAGCCGGCCGCGCCGCAGCGACAGGACGGGCCGGACGGGGACACCAGGACGTGCCCGAGTTCGCCGCCGGTGCCGCGGAACAACCGCGAGTCCGCGACCAGCCCCGCGCCGATGCCGATCTCGCCTGACACGTAAAGGAAATCCGCCGCACCGGCACCGAACCACAGCTCGCCCAGGGCACCGAGATTCGCCTCGTTGTCCACTGAAGCCGGGACCGGCAGGTCCAGCTCGGCCGGAACGTTCCGCCATCCCAGGTTCGGCGCGCTCAGCACCACGCCGTCGCGCACCGGGCCGGACACCGCGAGCACCGCGCCAGCGACCGTCAAGCCCAGCTCGCGCGCTTCAGCCAACTCCGCGGAAGCCAGTTCCCGCACCGCTTCCAGCACGGTTCCCGCTGGCACGCCGCGGTTGTCCCGCTCGATTCGGACCGACCGGCGGACCGTGCCGGTCAAGTCCAGGACGCACGCGGCGAGATAGTCCACATTGGCCTCAAGACCCAGCGACGCCATCCGCGCACCGCTCAGCGACACCTCGACGCCGGGCCGGCCGCGCTCCCCCGCGCGCACGGCGGCAGTCTCGGACAGGAAGCCCGCGTCCAGCAGCGAGCCGACCAAAGTGGACACGGTCGACTTGGTCAGCCCGGTCAGCTCCGCCAGCGCGGCGCGGGTCAGCGGCCCGCCGCGGCTGATCTCGCCGAGCACCAGTTCGAGGTTCCGCGCCCGCATCGCGTCGTGCCGGACCGGTTCCATGCGCACCTCCGCTCTTGACGGCCGGGGCGGCCGCGGCGCAGTATTTAGTCTACATCGTGAACTAAATGAAGGGACGGGCATGGCCGACTACGCCCCCGCGCCGGAGGACAAGTTTTCGTTCGGGTTGTGGACCGTCGGCTGGGCAGCCGCCGACCCGTTCGGCGTCGCGACCCGGCCGCCGCTCGATCCGGTCGAAAGCGTGCACCGGCTGGCCGAACTCGGCGCGTACGGCGTCACCTTCCACGACGACGACCTGCTGGCCACCGAACCGGACCGCGACACCGCGATCGCCCGGTTCCGGCAGGCGCTGGACGAAACCGGCCTGCGCGTGCCGATGGCGACGACGAACCTGTTCAGCCATCCGGTGTTCAAGGACGGCGGCCTGACCAGCAACGACCGCGACATCCGGCGCTACGCGCTGACGAAGGTCCGGCGCAATCTCGACCTCGCCGCGGAACTCGGCGCGCAGACCTACGTCCTGTGGGGCGGCCGCGAAGGCTCGGAATCCGACGCGGCGAAAGACGTCCGCGCCGCGCTCGCCCGGTACAAGGAAGGGCTCGACGTCCTCGCCGACTACGCCGTTTCGCAGGGCTACGACCTGCGGTTCGCACTGGAGCCGAAGCCGAACGAACCGCGCGGCGACATCCTCCTGCCGACGATCGGCCACGCGCTCGGGTTCATCTCGCAGCTGGAGCGGCCCGAGCTGTTCGGGCTCAACCCGGAGGTCGGCCACGAGCAGATGGCCGGGCTGAACTTCGTGCACGGCATCGCGCAGGCGTTGTGGCAGGGCAAGCTGTTCCACCTCGACCTCAACGGCCAGCACGGCCCGAAGTACGACCAGGACCTGATCTTCGGGCACGGCGATCTCACCAGCGCGTTCTTCCTCGTCGACCTCCTGGAGCACGGCGGCTACGACGGCCCGCGGCACTTCGACTACAAGCCGCTGCGCACCGAGGATCCCGAGGACGTCTGGGTTTCCGCGGCGGCGAACATGCGCACGTACCTGATCCTGCGCGAGAAAGCCCGCGCGTTCCGCGCCGATCCGGAAGTCGCCGAAGCGCTCGCCGCGTCGCGGGTGCCGGAGCTGGCCACGCCGACGCTCGCGCCCGGCGAAACCCTGGACGATCTGGCCGCCGACGAGTTCGACGCCGAAGCGGCCGGTCGCCGCGGGTATCACTTCACCAGGCTCAACCAGCTGGCCCTCGAGCATCTGCTCGGCGTCCGGTAAATCAGGCGACGCGGGCGGCGGCGGTGTTTTACCGTTGCGGGCAACACGTTGACGGAGACAAGTAGCGCAGGGCACCGCGAGGGACAGAGAGCTGCCGCCGGTGAGAAGGCAGCGTCGCGGCCCAGCGCGAAGACACTCCCGAGTGCGGGGAGGAAATGCCCCGCCGGCCCGGCCGCCGTCATCCGGCCAGAACGAGGCCGCCCACCGGCGGCGAAGGTGCGGTGGCACCGCGAGTGTCCCTTCTCGCCCGCACCCCCAAGGGGTCGCCGAGTGCGCTCAGGAGAAGGAATGAGTACCCGCACCCCGGTGGCCTGCCTGCGTGACCGCGTGGGCTCCACCGTGACGATCGCCGGCTGGGTGCACCGCCGGCGCGTGCTGAAATCCGTGGCATTTCTCGTCATTCGCGACCGGTCCGGCACCGCGCAGGCGGTGTTCGCCGAGCCGCCGGAGGTCGCCGAGGAGACCGTGGTGCGGCTCACCGGGCAGGTAGTCGCCAATCCGCGGGCACCGCAAGGAGTCGAGCTGCGGGAGCCTGCGTTAGAAGTGTTGTCCGCGCCGGAAAAGCGGCCGCCGTTCGATCTTTACCGGCCGGAAGTAGCCGCCGGTTTGCCTGTGGTGCTGGACCATGCCGCGGTCGCATTGCGACATCCGTTGCTGCGGCGGCGATTCGAGGTCGCCGCCGCCAGTGTCGCGGCGTTTCGACGAGTGTTGGACGGGCAGGGATTCACCGAGATTCACACCCCGAAAATCGTTGCCACCGCGACGGAATCCGGGGCGAATGTGTTCCAGCTCGACTACTTCGGCCGTCCGGCTTGCCTCGCGCAGTCGCCGCAGTTCTTCAAACAGGCCATGGTCGGGGTGTTCGAGCGGGTGTATGAGGTGGGGCCGGTTTTCCGGGCCGAACCGCATGACACCGCACGGCATCTGGCCCAGTACACGAGTCTCGACGCGGAACTGGGCTTCATCGCCGGCCACCGCGACGTGATGGCCGTGCTGCGCGACGTCATAGCGGAGATGGCCGCTGCCGCCGGACCGGACGCGCCCGCGGTGCCCGAAGAGATCCCGTCGATCGATTTCGCCGCGGCACAAGAACTTCTGGCCAGGAACACCGGCGAGGACCCGCGCGGCGAACCGGACCTCGCGCCCGCGCACGAACGCCGGCTCTGCGAGTGGGCCGAGCGGGAACACGGGTCGGAGTTCCTGTTCGTGACCGGATACCCGATGGCGAAACGGCCGTTCTACACCCATCCGGACCCGGCGGACCCAGTCCGGTCGAACAGTTTCGACCTGCTTTTCCGCGGCCTGGAACTGGTGACCGGCGGCCAGCGGCTCCATCGGCACGCGGACTACCTGGCCGTGCTGGGCGAGGCGGCCGCGCAGTACTCGGACTACCTGGACGTGTTCGCGTACGGCATGCCGCCGCACGGCGGGTTCGCGATCGGGCTGGAGCGCTGGGTCGCGCGCGTGCTGGGCGTGGCGAACGTGCGCGGGGCGACGCTCTTCCCCCGCGACCTGCACCGCCTGCGGCCCTGACTGTCCGTGCGGGGAACCCTGAGCAGGGTTCCCCGCACGTCACTTGGCAGCGAAAGTGAGCGACCCCAGCGCGGTGACCAGCGGGGCCAGCTCCGGCAGTTCCTCCGCCTCGGCGAGCGCGGCGGAAAGCGCCGCGTCGTGCGTCGGGCGGGCGGCGGCCAGCAGCTTCTGCCCGGACGGCGTGACCTCGGTGTAGATGCCGCGCCGGTCGTCCTGGCACAGGTAGCGCGAGAGCAGGCCGCGCTCCTCCAGCCGCGTGACCAGCCGGGTCGTCGCCGACTGGCTCAGCACCACCGCGTTGGCCAGCTGGCTCATCCGCAGGTGGAAGCCGTCCTGGCGGCCGAGCACGTCGAGCACCGTGTACTCGCTCACCGACAGCTCGTGCTCGCTTTCCAGCGCGCGGTTCAGCCGGTCTTCGATCCGCGCGTGCAGCGCCGCCAGCGTCCGCCAGCCTTGCGCGCGCGCCTCGACGGCGTCGTCCGACACCGACATGGTGCACCTCCTCCAGACGGCCCCGGTTGCGGGCGGCCGCGGCCCCGAGCGGCATCAGCGCAGGTCAATGTGGTTGCAAGTATTGCGCGCGCCGATAGTGCTCGACTGCCACTGTACTCGCGAAACGCCGGGAGGTCCGCCCCGCAGGGCCTCGGCCGTCCTCCCCCGAACCGCGGCGCGGCTTTTGTCCTCGCCCGCCGGCGAGTAAGTTGTCCCCGCTACCCGGGGGAAAGGCGAGCGGCACATGACCGGCACCGGCGATTCGGACGCGGGCACGACCGCGAGACGGTTCGCGCTGGGCCGGTACGGGCCCGCTCCGCTGGTCCTGGCCGGCCGGTACGAGGTGGGCGAGCGGATCGGCGAAGGCGCGACAGCCTGCGTGCACCGCGCCGAGGACCGCGAAACCGGAGCCGCGGTCGCGGTGAAGCTGTTCCACGCCGGAGCGGTCGAACTGGGCCGCAACCGCCGGGAGCAAGAGATAGCGGCCCTGCGCGCGGTGCGGCATCCGGGACTGGTCGGGTTCGTCGACGCAGGGGTCGACGAGGAGCACGCGTACCTCGTGATGGACTGCGTGCACGGGCCCACTCTGTCCGAATGGCTGCGTTCCGGGCCGCTGCCCGCCGACAAGGTCGTCGATTTGGGTGCACAGCTGGCCGAGGCGCTCGCGCACGTCCACGCGCACGAAGTGACCCACCGCGACCTCAAACCCGCCAACATCCTCATGTCCGACGACGGTCCGCGGATCGCCGACTTCGGCGTCGCGCGCATCGTGGACGCGACCCGCGTGACCGACACCGGCGCGGTCGTCGGGACGGCGGCCTACCTCTCTCCGGAGCAGGTGCTCGGCGAGCACCCAGGCCCGGCTTCGGACGTGTACGCGCTCGGGCTCGTCCTCCTGGAATGCCTGACCGGCGTCCGCGAATACCCGGGCACGGCGGCGGAAACCGCGGTCGTGCGGCTGCACCGGTCGCCGCGAGTGCCGCCGGGTACGCCGGAACCGCTGGCGAGGACTCTGCGCGCGATGACCATGCGCGATCCGGAAGAAAGACCCTCCGCGACCGCCGTGGCGCGTGCGTTGCGCGGCACGGAAACGTTGCGGCTTCCGATCAAAACGCGGCTGGCGGTGTTCTGCCGCCGCCACCGGGTCTCGCGCCGGCGCGCGGTGCTCGCGGCGGGCCTGCCGGTCGTGCTGGTCGCGGCGGGAACGCTGCTGCTCGCCACTCCGCTCCGCCCCGCCACCGGGTCCGCGCCAGGCCCCGAACCGGCTCCGATTCCGGTTTCTCCGCCCTCTTCCGCTCCGTCCGATTCACCGGACTCGGCTCCCCGGCATTCGTCGGCCGCGCCCCCGGTCCGTTCGACGAACGCGGCGACGCCCGCGCAAACCACGACTGTGCCGCCCGGCACGACGGCCCAGACCGGACCGGCGCCGGAAAGCCAGGCCAGCCAGACGAGCCAGCCGGGCCGGACCCCGCCGAGAACCCCGCCGGGACAGGCGAAACCGCCCCGGAACACCGTCACCGGCCCGCCGAGCGGGAAGACTCCACATTAGACAGACCGGACCACCCGGTCGGCTGACGCGGCGCAATTCGGTGGCGAAGTCCGTCCCGGCGCGCGATCCTGGTGGCGAGCCGGGGAGGTGGAACCGATGACCGCACACTCACGTCGGTTCGGACGGCAGTGCCGCGAACACTTCGAGCGCCCGGAAACCGCCCGCGCGGCCGAGCCGGAACCGGACGCCAAGACCGTTCCGGAGCCGGAGCGCGCGCCGGAACCGGAGCCGGAAGTCCAGCCCGGGAAGTAGCTTTCCGTTGCCGCGCAGGGGAAGCCGGGCTTACTCCGCGCGCGGCGCGGCCTCGATCGCCAGCACCGCGATGTCGTCGTGGCCGGAGTTCCCGAGCCATTCCCGCACGGCCTCGCGCAACCGGCGCACGACTTCCCGCGCCGGTTGCCCGACGCAGTCCTCCAGCACCGTGTAGAGCCGTTCGTCGCCGAACAGTTCGGTGGATTCCGTGCGGTTGCGGGCTTCGGTGACGCCGTCGGTGTAGAGCAGGCAGACGTCGCCCTCCTCGAGATGCGTCGTCGCCTCGGCGAACCGCGCCTGCGGAGACACGCCGACGAGCGTGCCGGGCACGCTGATCTCCTCGACCCCTCCCCCGCGCCGCAGCACGAGCGGGGCGGGATGGCCGCCGGAGGCGAGGGTGACGTCGAGCCCGGACTCCGCGGCGGCGACCGAACCGAGCACGAGCGTCGCGAACCGGTTGCTGCCGCCGGAGATCAGGAGTTCGTTGAGCAGCCGCAGCATCGTCCGGCCGTCGCGTTCGACCAGATGCAGCGCGGCCAGCGAATGCCGCACCCGGCCGGTCAGCGCGGCCGCCTCGGCGCCTTTGCCGCAGATGTCGCCGACCACCACGAACGCGCTGCCGTCGGCGCGGGAAAGAACGTCGTAGAAATCGCCGCCGACCCCCAGCACCCCGCCCGCGGGCTCGTACCACAGCTCGAAATTCGCGCCGTCGACCTGCGCGGGCGGCGTCGGCAGCAACGTCGATTCCAGCCCGCGCGTGGCTTCCTCCTGGCGGGCGTAGCGCTGCGCGTTGGCCAGCGCCGTGCCGGCCGCGTCCGCGAACGCCTCGACGGCCTCGCCTTGCGCCAGGCCGAACGCGGGCTCGCCGCGCCTGCCGAGCAGCACCGCGCCCGCCATTCCGGAGCCGAACGAGACCACCGACACCTCGAGGTGCCCCTCGAACGGCTCGGCGACCGCGGCCGGAAGCGCTGCCACTTCAGTCGCCGGGACCGCGCGGACCTCCGGCCGGGCGACTTCCGTGATCGCATCGGACACCACCGGCGCGAGCTGCGCCGGCACCCGCCGGATCCGGCCGTGGCCCGCCGCGCCGTGCTCGGTGCAGCTCCACCACTCCCAGCGGCCTCGGGTCGTCGGCAGCAGCACGAAGGCGCAATCACCCAAAGCGGACGCCGCCAGTTCGGCGATCACCCGCGCCGTGCCGTGCCGTCCGCGCGCGAGCGCCAGTTTCGGACCGGCCTCGGCGAGGAACTCTTCCGGACGGCGGCGGCCGTCGTCGACCACGGTCCAGGCGCGCCAGCCGCCGGGCAGCGCGCGGATCTTGGCCGGCCGGTGGCCGACCTTGCCGGTGGTCTCGGTCACGCTGACGAGCTCGGCCGGGCCGAGCCGCTGCGCCGCCGCGTTGGCCCAGCGCAGGGCGCCTTCCGGGTCCTGGAGGAACACCGGCTCCCGGACGTCGTCGAGCACCGAGCGCCAGAAGCCGGCGTGCCCGGGCAGCTCGGCGCCGGGTGGCAGGGCCGACGCCGGAGCGGGCCGTGACACCATGCACGAACCTCCTGCCTCCGGGTCGACCTGACGGTCCTGGTCCTTCCAGGTTGGCACAGTGTGCGCGGGCGGACTGGGTCGAAGTGTAGGGCGAACCGTGGCAGGCTGGGTCGACGACCATGGCTGGCACACGCGTGGTGGGAAGGTCGGCAGAGATGACAGAGACTCCCCAGGCTTCCGGGAGCACCCGGAACTCCGGGGCCCTTGACCCGGATTCCGTCCCGGCGCACGAGGTCGCGGCGCTGGAGCGGCTGCTCGCCGCGGTGCACGACCTCGGGGACGGCAACTTCCGGCGGCGGTTCGTGGCGCACGGCGACGGGATCACCGCCCGGCTCGCGTCGGCGTTCAACGACATCGCCGAACGCAACCAGCGGCTCGTGACGGAACTCATGCGCGTGCGCGGCGAGGTCGGCCAGGAGGGCAAGCTCACCGAGCGCGTGCGCACCGAGATCGGCCCCGGCGGCTGGGCCACCGCGGTCGACACGGTCAACGGGCTGATCGAGGACGTCAGCCGCCCGGTCGTGGAGCTGGACCGGGTGCTGGGCGCGGTCGCCGAGGGCGATCTGTCGCAGCCGATGGCGCTGCAGCTGGACGGCCGTCCGCTGCGCGGGCAGTACGCCGAGCTGGCGAAGACCGTGAACGGCCTCAACGCGCAGCTTTCGCGGTTCGCCGCCGAAGTGATCCGGCTTTCCCGCGAGATCGCCGGCGAGGGCCGCCTCGGCGGCCAGGCCGAGGTCCCCGGCGTGGCCGGGACCTGGCGCGACCTCACCGACTCGGTCAACTTCCTCGCCGACAACCTCACCGAGCAGGTCCGGAACATCGCCTCGGTCACCACGGCGGTGGCCCGCGGCGACCTGACGCAGAAGATCAACGTCGACGCCCGGGGCGAAATCCTCGAGCTGAAGAACACCATCAACACGATGGTCGACCAGCTCTCGTCGTTCGCCGACGAGGTCACCCGGGTGTCGCGCGAGGTCGGTTCCGAGGGACGCCTCGGCGGCCAGGCACGCGTGCCGGGCGTGGCGGGCACCTGGCGCGACCTCACCGACTCGGTGAACCTGATGGCGGACAACCTGACCGACCAGGTCCGGAACATCTCGCAGGTCGCCACGGCGGTCGCGGCGGGCGATCTGACGAAGAAGATCGACGTCGACGCGCGGGGCGAGATCCTGCAGCTGAAGACGACGCTGAACACGATGGTCGACCAGCTCTCGTCCTTCGCCGACGAGGTCACCCGAGTCGCCCGCGAGGTCGGCAGCGAGGGCCGCCTCGGCGGTCAGGCGGAAGTCCCCGGCGCGGCGGGCACGTGGCGGGGTCTGACCGACTCGGTCAACCAGATGGCCGACAACCTGACCGACCAGGTCCGGAACATCTCGCACGTGACCACCGCGGTCGCGAAGGGCGACCTGACGCAGAAGATCACCGTCGACGCGCGCGGCGAGATCCTCGAGCTCAAGACCACGATGAACACGATGGTCGACCAGCTCTCGTCCTTCGCCGACGAGGTCACCCGAGTGGCCCGCGAAGTGGGTACGGAAGGGCAGCTGGGCGGCCAGGCCACCGTGCCCGGGGTCGCCGGCATCTGGCGCGACCTGACCGGCTCGGTGAACTTCATGGCCAACAACCTCACCGCGCAGGTCCGGAACATCGCGCAGGTCGCGACGGCGGTCGCGCGGGGCGACCTGACCAAGAAGATCGCGGTCGACGCCAAGGGCGAGATCCTCGAACTCAAGACCACGCTGAACACGATGGTCGACCAGCTGTCCGCCTTCGCCGACGAAGTCACCCGCGTGTCCCGCGAAGTCGGCACGGACGGAAAGCTCGGCGGCCAGGCGACCGTGCCGGGCGTCGCGGGCACTTGGAAGGACCTCACCGACAACGTCAACTTCATGGCCAACAACCTGACCGAGCAGGTGCGGAACATTTCGCACGTCACCTCGGCGGTGGCCCGCGGCGACCTGACGCAGAAGATCACCGTCGACGCGCGCGGCGAGATCTTGGAGCTCAAGAACATCCTGAACACGATGGTCGACCAGCTGTCCGCCTTCGCGGACGAGGTCACCCGGGTCGCGCGCGAGGTCGGCACCGAAGGACGGCTGGGCGGTCAGGCGCGCGTCCCCGGCGTCGCGGGGATCTGGAAAGACCTCACCGACAACGTGAACGTCATGGCCGACAACCTGACCGTGCAGGTCCGGAGCATCGCCACGATGGCGAGCGCGGTGGCGAACGGCGACCTGTCGAAGAAGATCTCGATCGACGCGGCGGGCGAGGTCGCGGCGCTGGCCGGGACGCTGAACGACATGGTCGAGACGCTGCGCGCGTTCGCCGACGAGGTCACCCGGGTCGCCCGGGAAGTGGGCACGGAAGGCATCCTCGGCGGTCAGGCGCGGGTCCCCGGCGTGGCCGGGACCTGGAAGGACCTGACCGAGAACGTCAACTTCATGGCGCACAACCTGACCAGCCAGGTGCGGAACATCTCGCAGGTCACGACGGCGGTCGCGCGCGGCGACCTGTCCCGCAAGATCGACGTCGACGCCCGGGGCGAGATCCTGGAGCTCAAGACGACGATGAACACGATGGTGGACCAGCTGTCGGCGTTCGCCGCGGAGGTCACCCGGGTCGCCCGGGAGGTCGGCACCGAGGGCAAGCTGGGCGGTCAGGCCGAGGTCGAAGGCGTGTCCGGCACCTGGAAGCGGCTGACCGAGAGCGTGAACCAGCTGGCGGGCAACCTGACCACGCAGGTCCGCGCGATCGGCCAGGTCGCGACGGCGGTCACCGCGGGCGATCTGACCCGGCACATCACCGTGGACGCGTCCGGCGAGCTGGCGGACCTCAAGGACAACATCAACCAGATGATCGCGAACCTCAAGGAGACGACCTCCGCGAACCGCGAACAGGACTGGCTGAAGACGAACCTGGCGCGGCTGTCCGGCCGGATGCAGGGGCACCGCGACCTCGCTTCGGTGGCGACCCTGATCCTGTCCGAGCTGGCCCCGCTGGTGAGCGCGCAGCAGGGCGCGTTCTTCATCGCGCACGACGACGAGGACGCCGGAGACCCGGACAAGCTGCTCGACTGCATCGCCGCCTACGGCCTCGCCCAGGCCCGCACCGGCCTGCGCTTCCGGCTCGGCGAATCGCTGATCGGCCAGGCCGCCGTGGACCGGCGGACGATACTGGTCAACGGCGCTCCCCCGGAGTACGCGCTGGTGTCGTCCGGGCTCGGCTCGGCCCCGCCGGTCAACGTGATCGTGCTGCCGGTGCTGTTCCAGGGCGAGGTGCTCGGCGTGCTGGAACTGGCGTCGGTCAACGAGTTCTCCGCGGTGCACCTGGACCTGCTGGAGCAGTTGCGGCACACGATCGGCGTCAACGTGAACACGATCCTGTCGAACTCGCGCACCGAGGCGCTGCTGACCGAATCGCAGCGGCTGGCCCAGGAATTGCGCGCGCGGTCCGAGCAGTTGCAGGCCCAGCAGGGCGAACTGCGCCGGTCGAACACCGAGCTGGCCGAGAAGGCGGCGCTGCTGGCCCAGCAGAACCGCGACATCGAGGTCAAGAACATCGAGATCGAGCAGGCTCGCCAGGAGCTCGAGGAACGGGCCGGGCAGCTGACGGTCGCGTCGCAGTACAAGAACGAGTTCATGGCGAACATGTCGCACGAGCTGCGAACTCCGCTCAACAGCGCGCTGATCCTGGCGAAACTGCTGTCGGAGAACCCGGAGGGCAACCTCACGGAGAAGCAGATCCAGTTCGCGAAGACGATCTGGGCGGCCGGGTCCGACCTCCAGCAGCTGATCAACGACATCCTGGACCTGGCGAAGGTCGAGGCCGGGAAGCTGGACCTGCAGATGTCCGACGTGACGCTGCCGGAACTGGTGAACTACGTCGAATCCCTGTGCCGGCCTTTGACCGCGGACAAGGGCCTGGAGTTCGCGGTCCTGATCGACCCGCCGGTGCCGGGCAGCGTGCACACCGACGAACACCGCCTCCAGCAGGTGCTCCGGAACCTCCTCTCGAACGCCGCGAAGTTCACCGACGAAGGCGGCGTACGCCTGCACATCCGGATGGCGGACCCCGAAGAAGTCGAGCAGGAGTCGCTGCGCTCGGCGGCCGGGATCATCGCGTTCGGCGTCGAGGACACCGGCATCGGCATCCCCGAGGAGAAGCTGGAAGTCATCTTCGACGCGTTCCGCCAAGCGGATGGAACGACCAGCCGCAAATACGGCGGCACCGGCCTGGGCCTGTCGATCAGCCAGCAGCTGACCGAGCTGTTGAGCGGCGAACTGCGGGTCAGCAGCGTCCCCGGCCGGGGCAGCACCTTCACGCTGTACCTGCCGGTCGGCGCCGCGAACCTGATCGCTCCCACGACGCCCGTGCGGCCCACCCCCAAGCTGCCGGTCCTGCCGAGCACCATCACCGTGGCAGAGCCGAACAGCGCCCCGAAACGCTTCAACGGCGAAAAGGTCCTCATCGTCGACGACGACCTGCGCAACGTCTTCGCCCTCGCAGCGGTCCTGGAACAGGCCGGATTGGAAGTCATCTACGCCGACACCGGCGTGGCCGGAATCCGGGCACTGGAACGCCACGAGGACACCGCACTGGTGCTGATGGACGTGATGATGCCGGAGCTGGACGGCAACGCCACCATCGCAGCCATCCGCGCCGAGGCGGCCCACGAAGACTTGCCTGTGATCGCCGTCACCGCGAAAGCGACGGAGGAAGACCGCGAACGAACCCTGGCCTCCGGTGCGGACGACTACATCACGAAGCCGGTGGACACAGACCTGCTGCTGGACGTGATCGCCGCCCGCCTGGAGGCGGACGCGGCGTCGTCCTCGTCGGACGGAGAAGTACTGGAGCGGGTGACGGGAATCGAACCCGCGTAGCTAGTTTGGAAGACTAGGGCTCTACCATTGAGCTACACCCGCAGCGCCCTCGGTGACCCGGGAGCGAAGCAAGCTTAGCGTGCCCGCTAGGGTGGGTCGTACACCCCCCGGGTACATGGGTTCCGGAGGCCTCGAGAGGGTCCGGAAGCCAGGGCTTCGGGGGTGCCGGGATGTGGCGCAGCTTGGTAGCGCATCCGCTTTGGGAGCGGAGGGTCGCAGGTTCAAATCCTGTCATCCCGACCCTGATGGGGGCTGGACCTGCGGGTTCAGCCCCTTTTTCGTGCAGTGAGGCGCGGGGCGGGTGCTTGTGCGGTGGTTGGCGGCTCTTCTGTTTGAGGATTTCACCTGCGCGCCCGAGCCCTAATCCTCGCTCCCGCGTCCTGGCGGGCGTTGATCGACGAGTGGGCTATGTCACTCGAGGCCGAGACCAAGAGTCCCCGCACGATCCGCGGCTACTGCGACACCGTGCGCTTCTTCCGCATCTGGCTCGCCGACCCGATCGCACCGCCCGAAGCAGACGACCCCGAGGCGTGGCTCGCTTCCGTTCCGCCCGAGCCCGAAGACTACGAACCGAACCACGGCTAACGGTGGGTCGCCTACCGCATCGCAACAACCAGTCCTGGCAATGCGAACAACAATCGCCGTGCGTTGAGCGCGTGGTTCCACTGGCTGATAGCTGAGGAGGCGATCGAGCACCATCCGATGACCCGCATGAAACCGCCGCACATCCCGGACCAGCCGATTCCTATCACCCCGGTGGCATGCATCAAGGAGGTGCTCCGGAACTGCCAAGGCCGCGACTTCCACAGCCGCCGCGACGAAGTACCTGTGGTACCGAATCGGAGAACAGCTCCCGCAGGTCAAGAACCTCAGTGTCACCCCCCCACTGGCTCAGATACACCACGCTGACCTGGGCCGAGCGCAACTTCGGGTTCGCCGTCGCAGCCGGGCACGCAGGGCACGTTCCCGTCGTCAGCCGGGCAGGCAACACGCACACCTACGTCGCGGCGAAGCTCGAAGAAATCGCTGCCGCTCTGCCAGGGCTGACCGGAGAACCGCATCCACTCGCGGCAGTCGGAGCGGAGTAAGGCTCGACGAACGGGCCGCGCCAGCAATACTGTCCTGACAAATCGGCGCCCATTCCGTCGGGGAAGCGGGACAACAGGGCGCAATCCTGTCATCTCGGCCAGATAGGGCTGGATCTACTGGCGTGAACGAGCGTCTTGACAACGAGCGCCGATACCCAAGGCACACCGCAGAAGACAGATTCCCTTTTTTAGAGTTCAACCTCCTTCCCTGCCCGGGTACGAAAAACGCACCGGGGAAAGGTTTACAAGAAGCGTCCGTTCGGTCGTATTGTCGACGCCTTCCCGGTGCTACCTTCACCCTGTCGACAGTCAAGAAGTCGGCCGACAGAGCACATTCACCGAATAGGTCCGACACTGGCGCATCGCACTTACTCACAGCAGGCACCAAAGACGCGCAACAGGGGCTCGGTTGACGACAGGGGGTATATGCGTTTTTCGGCGCGCGGGCCGCAAGAACATGGAGAAACCGTTGATAAAAGGCGGTCGCGATACAAGCCCGCCACGCGCCAGACCGAGAAATGAAACCATGATCGATGCTTTCCTACCGCGCATCCCATGACGCAGGATGCTGAATTATCCGACGAGATTTGATTTTTTCGCATGACTGCAGATACTCAAATCTCATCCGTGAAGCAATGAACCAGTAGCGCCCTGAATTGGCGCGACAGCCGGTGCACCGTTGCGCAATAGCGAACGACCCCAGCATCGCTGCGGTCCATTGCGAAATCCGGTTCCACAGCAGGTTTCGAAACGGAAATTGCGGTATTCGATCGACTCTTCAGAAGAGAGGTGTTCGCTCGATGTCACGAAGAAGATCGGGCCGGTGGAAGGCGGGCGGGGCGCTGGCCGTGCTCGCGTCGTTGTGCATGATCGCGAGTTCGCTGCCCGCACAGGCCGTGGAACCACGGGCCGAGACGCGCAGGCTGGTGGGGTATGTCGTTTCTGATCCGGAGCTGGCGAAGCACCCCGAGAAGATAGTGACAGCACTGCAGCGGGACGGATCTCTGGACGCGCTGGGGATTAAACCAGTGTCCAGATCCGAGGGCGGGAAGACCGTGCTGTCTCCCCCTCCGTTGCAAGCTGTCGACGACCCGCCCTACGTCGTCGACAGCGCAGCGTTCGACCGGGGCGCCAAACCCGTCGAGCCCTACCAGTACGTCCAGACCCCGGCTGAGTGCTGGGGCAACACCTCGGTGTTCCACGACGCGGGGTGGATCAAGAACCGGTTCTCCTACTGCCAGCTCAAGATGAACTGGGCGGTGGACCTGAAATGCTCGATCCTCAGGTGCCGGCCGATCGGCTACCTGGCGGTGTTCAACACGCTCATCGGCTACGGCAAGATCGGCGGCGACCCCGCGAAGCCCGAGCGGCGCTTCGCTGACTTCCAGCTGCTGTCCGAGCCGATCATCACCAACGGCACGTTCGACAAGCCCACCGCGCGCATGAAGGCGACCTTCAAATGCGCCGGCGAGTACCGCATCAAGAACGGCGACCTCGGCAACGGCGACGCGTGCCATCCGCAGGCCGGCCGCGACAGCAGAGAGGACCTCCTCTCAGCATGGAAGGCCAACCCGCAGACCTGGTTCACCCTGCAGTCGGAGGGCTATCCCGCGAGCCCGCAGTACGGCGAGCAACTGGCTCAAGGGGTGTTCCACACCGAATACGAGTTCGCGCCCGACGCCGACATCACCCTCAACTTCGCCAAGAGTTTCGAAGGGGGCGTGCGCTTCGACAGCGCGGATTACCTGTGGGACAAACAGGGCAGCATCTTCGACCGCGCCGTGCCCGGACTCGCGTTCTCCAAGAGCGACCCCAAGGTCGGGCGGCACGCCAAGTTCGTCGAGGAGTCCCGCGCCAACCCCGGCGCCACCTGGCCCGCGAAGGCGGACAAGAAACTACTCGGCGGCTCCCCCGCCCATGCCGACTCCCTGCACCGCGTGGCTCGCGCCAAGGGCCATGACATCGTGCTCGACCGCAACCGAGACACTTCGGAAGCCGCCTGCAAGGCCGCGGGGATGCCAGCACCGCTGCCCGACGAACCGTCACCAGTCGACTGCGACGAATACGCCTACGCCTCCACCTACGAAGGGGCCGGGGACTGGCTGGACCCGGGCAAGCACACGAACGACTTCGCGGTCCGATGGGTCAACCACGACCACAACACCGAAGCTGGCAGACGACTGTACTCCTGGTATCAGACGCATCGGATCCTGGACGTGGAACTGCTGGTTCCCGAGCGCCACGACGCCCTGGACCCGCACGACCAGGAACGTTTCTTCATCCCGATTACTCCGTAGAGCGGCTGAGCGGTCCTGAGGACCGGATAGCCTGCGGGTGCGCCCGGCGAACACACCGGACGCACCCGCCTTTCGCCCATCAACCAGATGCCTGGCGCACGCAGGAGGCTGGCCCGAGTGACCGAACCGGTGACACAAGCGTGGCAGCGGATCACCGCGGTGCTGCGAGAACATGCACCAGCCACCGCGCACGCGATCCACCCCGCAGGCCCGGCCGACAACATCCGGGAGCTTGAACGCATTGTGGGCCGCCGCCTGCCCGCCGACCTGCTGACGTGGTGGAGCGTCACGGACGGTGTCGACGACCGGCGCGACTATCGTGCCGGGTCGCTGATACCGACCCATTTCATGCCGCTCTCGGTGACACGCGCCCGAGAGGAATACGCGGGCAATGCGGAGTACCCAGACCCCGGCTGCTGCACCGCGTACGGCGAACATCGCAAACCAGCAGGCGAGCCCGCATTCCCTTACTGCACCGCCCTCGTCCCGGTCTGCCGCTCCATCGACGGCGGCCTGCTTTGCGTCGACCTCCGCCCCGGCCAGGACCACGGCTGCGTCATGACCTGGTACGCCAGCGAAGGGGCCTACGCTGTCGAATGGGACGACGTCACAGCCATGCTCGCCTACGTCGCCGAACGCCTCGACGACCACGCAGCCGGACGCGTGCCCGACCGACCCGAAAGCCGCGTCGTCATCGACAACGACGGGGCACTGAACTGGGGCATGGCCGCGAACTAGCGCGACGGAACACAGAACTCGCCCTGCCGCGGGACTTGTCCGCGGGCCGGACGAGCCGCCGAGTGCCGCAGCACCGCGCAGATGCGCCTGACGTTCCAGTTTGCGGCGGCGGCAATGGTCCGGTGAATGAGTTCGGGCAGAAGCTGCACTGGCCCGGCCCGCGTTGAGCAGCAAGGGGCCATGTCACCCGAAACAGAGAACAAGAGGCCCATACGCGCGGCGGTTGCTGCCGACGCCGTGTGCTTTTCCATATCCGGCTCGCCGACCCGGTCGCACCATCCGGCGTCGAGGGCTCGAAGCGCGGCCGGATCGGTACCGCTGGAGCCAGCCGAGCCCGAGGACACCGAACGGAGGGAACCCCGAGTTTCGCTGAACCCCGTCAGCTCCAGCCCGCCGGGTTCGAACCCGTCTCGTAGTCGACAGGGCTGACGTGCTCCCATTCTTTTCCTGTCGAACTCTCGTAGGCGTGTTGCGCGACGTAGAGCAGGAATTCCGCCTCAGGCCCGCCGACCCCGGTGTACGAACGGAATTTCTCCGGGTCTTCGAGAACGGACCGGTAGGCCTGCTCCCCCGCCAGCACCACCGCTCCCCGGTAGTACAGGAAGGAATCGCTGGAGAGAGGCAAACCGGTGGCGGCGGACGGCACCGCGGCAAGCTCTGACCGGTCCAGGTCGTAGAGACGCTGGGCGAGGATGTCCTCGAACTGCTTGATCTCCGCTTCCCCGCGCCTGCCGAGTTCCGCTTCCAGGGGAGCGAAAGCGGCCTGATCCGTCGCCGGAGGGTCCCGCCGCACCAAGGAGACGAGTGCCCAGAACTCGTGGTCGTTCATCAGGGCCTGTTCCTTCCGGGTGAGTCGATGGTGTCGCCGAGACAACCGATACCGCCCAGTTCTTCGATCGATGCGGCTTCGGCTCGCGCACGGCCCTTCCGGCGGGAAAGCCGCGCGCGCCAACGGGTTCCTCGGCAACGGCCAGTCCGACCGGGTCGGGAAGTCGGGGCAGAGACCCGGGGCTCCAGACCAGGTCACTGGCAGACACCCGCCTCGCCGAATGCCCGCTCGTCCATGACATTCCTTCCGCCTGAGGATCTGCATGCGACTGCCGCCTCCGGGAACCCCTGAATTCGATCAATACTGGATCTCGTCCAGCCATTCAAAACCACCAGAGCTGGCACGCAGTTGCGTGAGCCCTTGCTTCAGGCAGCCGTCGAGACTGGCTGCCTCGGCACGGATGAATCCCTGCCCGTCGAGCCCCGGGCCCGACATCACCAACGTCCACGGCTTACCACCCTCCGCCATCCTCTCGTCGTCCACTTTGAGGATTGCGGTGATGCCTGAGCGGCCCAGCTTCTCCATAAGCTGCTCGATATTCGTCACATTCACTCCCGTCGACAGTCTTTCCAGGCTGCCGATTTATCGTTGATGGCATACCGCTTATTTCTTAACACCGAGCACTACGACGACTTCAGCTGGTTCCGCGGGATCGTCGCCGTAGACGGACACCGTGTTCAAGTCGCGTTCCACGGGCAATTCCAGACGGATCACGCCGCGGTGCAACAGTTCGAGCCCCTGCGGAATGGCGGGCTCTTCGACGCACGCGACAGCAACCGGTCCGCTGGCCGACTGACGAACGGACACGTGCAACGAATCCTTGCCGGCATGCACATTCTCGCGAGCTGGATCCCAGCCCGCGTGGTCGTCGACGCTGTCCGGGGAAGAAACCACCAGCAGGCCGAAGGAAAACCGGGCCGCTCCGCCTCCGTAGTAGAGGTCACCGTGGCTGTCGAAGTCCGAAAAGCCCGCCACTGTCAGTACTACTCCCGGCCTGGTCCTGGACACGGCTGCTCTGGTGGGGAGAGCAGGCTCAGGCATGAGGATAGCGTCCCGGGGAATTTTCGCCATTAGTTCACGACGTCCACCGGCGTCGTTTTTCGTTACCCCTTTGTGCGCACCGACACAAATCGTCCTGCCGGTCACCGGAGCTCGCGGAGGTGTCTTACGCTCCTTTCCGCTGATCAAGAATCAAGGAGGACACGGGTGCGCTCCCGTATTCAGGCCGCACGCCGTGGGGGCGTCGCCGGTCTTGTCGTCGCGATCGTCGCGATGCTCATGGCAATAGTCTCTCCCGCACAGGCGTCCATTCTCTGCGACCGGCATCCGGAGCTGGCGGCGTGCAAGGCCGCCGATCGGGCCAAAGCGGCGCTCGTGGCGGGCAAGGCGGTCGCCCGCACCCAGCTCGGCGCTCTGGTGTTCGGGCACGTGCGCCAGGGCATCGCAGAGGTCGCCGGTCACGCGCTCAAGGAAGCCGCCCGGACCTTGGACGAGGTCGGGGAAGCGATCGACGCCGGAGACGTCTCCCGGGCGAACCAGGCGCTCGACCGGTTCCGCGAGGACTCGCTGCAGCCCTTGCGCGACACCGTCGTCGCGACGTCGGTCGTGGTGAAGTCTCTGCCCGAACTGGCTGCGATCGCCAAGTCGGCCATAGCGCAGTTCAACGCGCTCCCGGATCTGGACATCCACATCGACGTCGCCGCGCTGGAAGCCAACAACCGCGGGCTGGCGGCCACCGCGGCCGGCATCGCGCAGGCGGCGGCCCAGCTGGACGACAGCGCCGCCCGGATCCGCGTCGCCATGGCGCAGGCCGACCGGGATTTCGCCGGGGCCAAACGCGATCTGACCGCGGCGAACACGATCCTCGCCGAGGCCAACCGGACCCTGGACAAGTTCACGGCCACCCCGTGGATGCCGGTGGGCGGGTTGTCGCTGAAGGGCATCACCTTCGATTTCGACGAGGCCTTCGGCCACCCGACCCATTCGGGCTCGCTCAATCCGGACGTCAAGGCGGTCCTGTCGGCCGTGACGGACTTCCTTCCCGGGATCGGCAGCGTCAAGAGCGCGGTCGAGGCGATCGTCGGGAAGGACGCGTTCACCCAGCAGGAACTCGACGGTTTCGAACGCGCCCTCTACGGCATGGCCGCGGTCCCGGTCGGCGGCGGCGCCCTCAAGAAGCTCCTCGCCGTCGAACGAGCGGCGAAGGTTTCCCGCGCGATCGAGCTCGCGGCGAAGAACGGGGCCAAAAACTGGCGCGTTTCGTTCGACGCACTGCCCCAGGGCAAGAACAGCGGCGTGAAAATCGTGTCGAACGCCACCGAGCTGCGGACGCTGTTCGACCATTGGACCGCGGGCGCACGGAGGCTCCCCTCACGCGGAGACAAGATCCCCGACGTGTACGACCTCGGCGAAGGCGTCACTATTCAGTGGCGGAACATGTCCAGATCAGGCGGCGAAACCATCGACTTCGACACGCCGCTCAAAGAAAAGCTCAAGGTGCACGTTGATGGATGAGTCAGGTTCGCCAGCGCCGAACGATGTCGAGCGGGTCGTCGCCGAGACCATCGCGGACGGTCTCGACGACTGGGTTCCGCTGGATTGGCTGATCACCAACGCCGCACAGGTGGTTCCCGAAGACAGCGACCGCTTCACCGGATTCTTCGCCTCCGTGCTCGACTGCCTGCTCCGCGAAGAACTGATGGTCGTGGGCGAGATCGGCAACACCGGATTCGAACCATGGCCCCCCGCCGCCGTCGAAGACACCGTGGACCGCGTCGTCCGCGACTGCCAAGCAGTCGGCTGGCGACCCCGGCTGGGCCTGTACTGGCTCGCCAACACGCCGGAAGGGGACCGCCGGGCGCGGTGAACCTCGGCGCTAACTCCGGCGGAGCCGGGCCAGGGTGTGTTCGACGTTGCGGCGCGTCGCCTGTACGGCGGCGTCCGGATCGCCGGCTTCGATGGCGGCTACCAGGTCGTGGTGCGCGTGGTTCGGGTCCCCTTCGGTGTCCAGGGTGGTGACGCTGGTGGCCACGGCGCGCATGGCGTCGAGGAAAGAGTCGAATACGTCGAGCAGCACCGGATTGTGTGCCGCGGCGACGACCGCGCGGTGGAGGGCGATGTCGGCGTCCAGCAGTTCGGGCAGCGAGCCGGCGCGGTCGCGGGCGGCCAGTGCTGTGCGGAGCGCCTTGAGGTCGGCGGCGGTGCGGCGGGTCGCGGCCAGGCCGCCCGCCTCGACCTCCAGTGCGACGCGGACCTCGTATACGTCGATCACCTCGGCCCTGCGCAGCCTGCGGTCCAAATCGGACAGTGGGGTCGCGGAGGCGACGTAGGTGCCCGAGCCTTGCTGCGAGTACAGCTGGCCTGCGGAGATCAGGGCGCGGACGGCCTCTCTCGCGGTGGACCGTCCGACCCCGAGCAGGCGGCTCAGTTCGATCTCGTTGGGCAGCTTGGCCCCGACCGGCCACTCGCCCTCGCCGATCAGCCGGCGCAGTTCCGTCGTCGCCGCGTCGACCAGTGACGTTCGGTGTACTGCCCGGACCGTCATGTCGTGTTCCTCTCCCTGCCGGGCAATCCGGCCCGTCGCGCGGCGAGGCCCGGGTGATCCGCCGATCACCCGGGCAACATATCAGGTCACCAGCTCCTCAGAAGACTTTTCGCATGGCTGAACAGGCAGGACGCGGTCGCGCAAGCGGGTGCCGAACAGCACGGCGACGCCGTAGACCACGAGCACCGCGCCGAGCGTGAACCGCAGGCCCTCGGCGTCGGCCAGCCAGCCGAACAGCGGCGAACTCAGCCCGCCGACCGACATCGCCAGGCCGAGGGTCAGCCCGCTGGCGGTGCCGGGACGAGTGGGCAGGTAGTCCTGAGCGAGCGTCACCTGGTTGGCGAACGGCAGGAACATGGCCAGGCCGAACAGCACGGCGCTGAGTTCCAGGACGAGCCGGCCCGGGCTGAGCACGATGCCCGCCAGCGCCGGAATGCCCAGCAGGTAGCCGGTTCTGATCGGCATCAGGCGGCCCATCCGGTCGCCCAGCCAGCCGCCGAGCAAGGTGCCCGCGGCGCCGGCGAGCGTGAACGAGGTCAGGGTGACCGCGGCAGCCGCGGTCGAGGCGTGCAGTTCGCGAATCGCGTACAGCGAAAGCATCGAACTCACTGTCACGTAAGGGATCGACCAGCCGACAGTCGCCGCGACAAGTCTGCCGAAGGCTCGCCAGTCGTCCGGAACGTCTGCGGTGTGCTCGGTGGCCGCGCTTCCGCTGCTGACCAAAACAGGGGCATTGCGGCGGTTAAGCAACCACAGCAACGCCATGACCAAGGCAGGGACTGCCAGCAGGTAGGTCCCGGAAAGGCCGAGCGAGCCGACTACCGCGGTGACGAGCGCGGGGGCGAGCGAACTGCCCAAGGTGCCGCCCACCGAGAACAGGCTCATCGCCTGCTGCGACCTGCCACCGGCCGCGCGGGCTTGATTGGTGGCGGGCGGATGGTAGGCGGCGACGCCGATTCCCGCTACGGCAACGCAGATCCACGTGAGAAGGTAGCTGTCCGCGAAGCCCGCGGCGGCAAGGCCGGCGGCGGCCACGAGGAAACCCATGGGTGCCAGCCAGTTGCGGTGGGACCGGTCGACGATCATGCCGAACACCGGCTGTACGACACTGGACAAACCCGTTGCGGCCAAGGCGATTCCGGACACCGCCGCGTAACTGTAGTGCCGCTCGCTCATCATGAACGGCAGCAACGCGGGCACCGCGCCCTGGTACAGATCGTTGACGACATGGGTCCCGGTCAGGAATCCCAGTTGAGCTTTTCTCATCGCTGCGCCCGCTCCAGTTGTGCCGCAACGGAAATGAGCGTCGTCTCAGCGCCGTAGCGTCCGGTGAGCAGCACGCCCGCGGGCAGCCCGCCGGGTGTCCGGAGCGCCGGGACGGTCAGCGACGGCTGGCCGGTGATGTTCGCCAGCGGGGTGAGCGGATGAAACTCCAGCATGTTCTCGAAGGTCCGCTCGGGATCCGCGTCGGCAAGGCCGCCCACCAGCGGTGGCAGGGCGGCCGTGGCGGAGCTGAGGACCACGTCGAACCGGTCGTAGCGGGTGGCGATCCGCCGGGCGGCGGCCTGCATCGACACCAGCGCGGACATGAAGGTCACGGCGTCATAGCCACGGGCTTTTTCCCGCAGCCAGCGGGTCAGCGGCAGCAGGTCCTGCTCCCGCTCGGCGGGAACCGGCACCGAGGCGGCGAGCAGCGACCACACGACGGCGAACTCCTCGCGGTAGTCGTCCGGACCGGTCGGTGCGGCGTCCGCCACGTCGTGCCCCAGATCCGCGAGCAGCGCGGCGGTGTCTTCGCACGCCCGCCGGCACCACGGGTCGTCGCTCGCCGGTCCGCGAAGCACGCCGATCCGCAGCCGGCCGGGGTCGCGCTCGGCGCTGTTCGCGAAGTGTCCGTCGGGCACCGGAGGCAACTGGTGAGTGTCGCCGGGGCGCGCGGCGCTCATGGCGTCCAGCAGCAGTGCCGCGTCAGCGACCGTGCGGGCGATCGGACCCGCGGTGGCCAGCCCGGCCGAGTCCGGGCCGGGAGCGGGACTCACCCGGCCCCTGGTCGGTTTGATCCCCACCAGTCCGCAGCACGCGGCGGGGATCCGCACCGAGCCGCCGCCGTCGCTGCCGTGCGCCGCGGGGGCCAGTCCCGCCGCGACCGAAGCGGCGGCCCCGCCGCTGGACCCGCCCGCGGTGCGCGCGAGGTCGTGCGGATTGCGGGCCGCGCCGAACACTGTCTCGGTGCAGGAAGAGCACCCGAACTCGGCCGCGTTGGTCTTGCCCAGCACCACCATGCCCGCCTGGCGCAACTGCGTCACGACCGCCGCGTCCACCTCGGCCACCCGATCCGCGAAGACCTTCGAACCCGCGGTGTAGCGCAGCCCCTTCACCGGCCACGTGTCCTTCACCGAGACCGGCACCCCGCACAGCGCGGGCAGATCGCGCGTGCCGGACAAGACCAGCGCCTCGGCCTCGCGTGCGGCCGCGAGCGCCCCTTCGCGGTCCACCGCGAGGTAGGCGCCCACTTTTTCGTTGTCGCGATCGATCCGGCCCAGGTACTCCTCGGCGAGCTCCACCGGGGAAACGTCGCGGGCCCGCACCGCTGCCGCCAGCTCGGCCAGCGTCAGATCCGTCATCTCAACTCCTCATGTCATCTGAGGACTTGCACGGTAGCCGAGCGCTCGAAGTTAGGCAATCCTTACTTCTGTGGCGCGACCGATTAAGTTCTCGGGGCTCGCCCGTCTGTACGAGTGCGATCGACGCACAGGAGGCTGGCATGACCCGGAAACTGATCTACGGCATGAACCTGACGCTCGACGGCCGCATCGCCGCGGCCAGGGACGACATCGGCTGGAGCGGGCCGCCGAGCGAGGAGCTGTTCCGGTGGTGGCTCGATCAGGAGCTCGCGAACAGCATGTCGCTCTACGGGCGCAAGCTGTGGGAAGCGATGAGTTCCTACTGGCCGACCGGCGACCAGCAGCCGGGCGCCACGCCTGCGGAGGTCGAGTTCGCGCGGAACTGGCGGGATACCCCGAAGGTGGTGTTCTCGTCGACGATCGACAAGGTCGGCTGGAACACCCGGCTGTACGCCGGTGACGCGGTCGCCGAGATCGCCCGGTTCAAGGACGAGGACGGCGGGCCGCTGAGCATCGGCGGCGCGACGCTCGCCGGGGCGGCCGTGCGGGCCGGGTTGGTCGACGAGTACGCGGTGGTCACCCATCCGGTCCTGGTGGGCGGGGGTACGCCGTTCTTCAGCGCGCTGGACAGCTGGGTGAACCTGAATCTGGTGGAGACCCGGACGTTTCCCGGCGGCGTGGTGCTGGCCCGATACGAGACCAGGCGGTGAGCACGGCGGTTCACAGTGCCGCGGGCAGCCCCAGCCATGGTTTGCCGGCGACCTCGAACCCGGTGAGCTCGGCGATCTTCCCGCCGGCGATGTGCAGGACTGCGAGGTTCAGCAGCCGGTACGCCGGGTCCCCGGGAGTGCGGAGGTAGAGCGCGGCGGCGGGCATGCGGTTGACCGTCGTGGCGATGCAGCGCCAGTCGTCGCAGCCGGGTTGGAAGAGGCCGCCGGAGACCCAGCCGTCGACCGAGTCCTTGGCCGTCGTGATCACGGTGCCGGGGTCGGGCAGCATCGCGAAGCGCAGGTCGTCGCGGAGGAGGGACGTCAGCCGGTCGAGGTCGTTGCGTTCGTGGGCGTCGATGTACGACTTCACCACGTCACGCTCGACTTGCGACAGTTCGTGGGTGGCGGGGCTGCGCCAGTCGAGGCGGCGGTCGGGCAGCTGTTCGCGCATCGTCACGCGTGCCCGTTGCAGCGCGCTGGTCACCGAGGCGACGGTCAGCTCAAGGGCGTCAGCGGCCTTTGCCGCCGGCCAGCCGAGGACGTCGCGCAGGACGAGCACTGCTCGTTGCCGCGGCGGCAGGTGCTGGACGGCGACAATGAACGCCAGTTCGATCGTCTCCCTCGCGACCGCCGATTCCTGCGGGTCCTCGGGGAGCATCCGATCGGGGTAGGGCTGCAGATACGGCAGCTCAGCGGCGGGAAGCTCGGACGGCACGGGGGTGCGGTCGTTGCGCTTGTCCAGGAAGTCGAGGCAGGCGTTGGTCGCGATGCGGTAGAGCCAGGTTCGCGGCGCGGCGTGGCCTTTGAACGACTCCCGTTTGCGCCACGCGCGCAGGAACGTCTCCTGCGTCAGATCCTGGGCGTCTTCGTAGTTCGCGAGCATTCGGTAGCAGTGGACCTGCAGCTCACGCCGATGGCGCTCGGTGACGAGCGCGAACTGCGCCGGGTCCCCTGCCCGGACTGCCTCGGCGAACGCGGCTTCGTCGGCGTCCGGCGGTCCAGCGTCGGTCATGGTCGTCGATCCTCCCATCGGCGGCGGGGGTGCTGCCGGAATTGACGACCGGCGGAGGATTTCTGATCGGTCCGTGAAGGGCCCCTTGAGGGACTTGGCTTCCCGCAAGGGGCCCTGCACAGCCGATGCGCGGGATCAGTCGGTGGCGAGAGCCTTGGTGGCCGGGCCGATCCCCGCCCAGCCGCCGGACTGGGCGCTCCAGCGGTAGATGCCGCCGCCGTTGACCCCGTAGACGCCGTCGGCGTTGGCCGCGAACGAGTCGCCCGAACCGCCGATCCGGGACCAGCCGTTGGCGGTCAGCAGGTTGACGTCCTTGGTGGACGGTTCGATGCCGAGCAGTGTGTGCGCGCCCGCGTACAGCGCGCTCTGCGCCTTGCCGACGCTCGCCCAAGCGCTGCCGGTGCCGGTCCAGTGGTAGACACCGCCGCCGTTGGCCCCGTAGATGCCGTCGTCGTTGATCGCGAAACCGTCGCCGGAGGAGCCGATCTTGACCCAGGTCCCGGGTGCGGTCATCAGGTAGAGGTCGCCGGTGCCGGGCACGGTCCGGGCGAGCAGGTGGCCCGCGGCGTAGAACCTGGTCCCGGCGGGTCCGACCGTTTCCCAGCCGGTGCCGGTGCCGGTCCAGCGCAGGACGCCGCCGCCGTTGTAGCCGTAGACGCCGTCGGCGTTGACCACGAACCCGTCGCCGGGGCCGCCGATCTTCGTCCACTGGCCGGGGGTCCCGGTGTAGCGGTAGACGTCGTGGGTGTCGGCGCGAGTCGCGACCAGCGCGCTTTCGCCTGCGTAGACCCGATCGAACCCGGTGCCCAGCGTCGTCCAGGCGCTGCCGGTGCCGGAGTAGCCCAGAACGGCGCCGTTGGCGTCGATCCGGTACAGGCCGTGGTGTCCCGCGACGGTGTGCGCCGTGACCCAATCGCCGAGGTCGTCCACCCGGGCGGCGCTCACCGCGGGGTTGGTGGCGGTCTCGCCGAGGCAGTTGCGCTGATACGAACCGGTGACCACGCCGGTGATCCGGCCGTCGGCAGTGAACACCGGCCCTCCGGCGTCACCGCGGCACACGCCGCTCGTGCCGGTCGCTTCGAGGGCCAGCCCGTGGTCCGGCGCGCCGGCCGCGATGCTCAGCGAAGCCGACTGCGGGGTGTCCGGGATCCACTCGGTCGCCGTGCGGCCGAACCCGGCCACCGTCACCTGCCCGCTCGACGGCGGCGGCGTGGCAGCGAGATTCCCCAATGCGGCCCCGAGAACCGGCGCGACCAGCCGCAGCAGCACGACGTCGCGGTCGGTCCGCGGCGCCACCCGGTCCACGGCGATCTGGCGGGCCGGCTTCCCGGTCTCGGTCACCGCGGCGGTTACGGCGACGGCCGGCGGCGCGCCGTCGACCAGCCCGTCTCCGGCGTGCGCCCCGGTCTTGCCGGTCAGGCACGACGCGGTCGTCAACACCCATTGCGAGGAAACCAGCGTTCCCGTGCAGGCGTGGCCGCCGCTGGTCGAGTCGCCCCCGATCGCGAGCCGGACCAGCGCGGACGCCGCCGCCCCCGTCACCGGCGCGCCCCCGGCCACCGCGCTCGCCGGCGACGCGGCGGCCAGCAGCCCCGCGGCGGTCACCCCGGCGACACAGCCGGCCAAGCGCGTGGCTTTCCGGTTGAATCCCATGAAGAAACCCTTTCGTTCAGTACGCCCAAGCCGTCCTGACTGGCAGGCTCAACGGGGTTGACGATGAATTCAGCGGGCGTGGTCCGGAGATATCCGTCGAATGGGCCGCCGCCGTGCTCGCCCGCATTTCCGCGGTCCCGGTCATCGGGACAGCGAATGCCTCGGCCGGCGCCCGTCGAATTCGACGAGTCCACGACGATGAATCCACGGCGGCACGAGAACCCGTCCCCCCTTTTGCCGCATGCCCCTCCCCCGTTTGCCGACGCACCCGATCCGCTGAGCGCGCCGCAAATACCATCGCGCCCACCGGGCCGTCATTACCGCGGCATGCGGTGACGTACACCACATTCCACCGGCTCCGCGCATCCGGTTAAGATGCGCCGCTCCGCCGCCGCCCAGGCAGCCAAGAATTGCCAGTTATTTCGCTGCGGTTTTTCCCGGGTTTCGCATTTCCGCGCGAAGGCGGCCTCAAGCGGCGCCGTTCTCCGAACCTCCGCCGAACTTGGCCCACACCTTGCTCGCGGTATCCGCGACCGTCTCCCCGACCTCGGTGAAGACCTTCGTCAGCGGATCGGCCGAGGCCGTCCAGGAATCCTTGTACGACTTCGCCGCGGACTTCAGGTCGTCCTTCCAGTCCGTGGCCGGCGCGTCGTCGTCGCGGCGCGGGTAATCGCCGGTGAGGATTGCCCGGTATTCCTCCGACGCTGCCCATTTCTGCAGTTGCGTCGCCCGGACCACGGCGAACGGGTGGGTTTCCGTCTCGACGTACTTCAGCTTCAGCAGGCTGTCGCGGATGTCTTCGCCCGATTCGTATTCCGCGCCCTGCTCGAGGAAGGACGGGATGTCGATGCGGGACGGGTCGACGCCGCCGGCGAGCTGGATCTGCGCCCGCAGCGCGGCGGTCGGATCCTGGCCGCAGAGCAGACCCGCGCGGTCGCAGGACAGTTCGGCCTTGCGGTACCACTCGCTCAGCGCCGCGATGATCGCCCGGATGCCGAGCGCGCTGACCGGGGTCCAGGACATCGACATCTGGAGGGTGATCAGGCGCATCATGATCGTGCGGTAGACCGCGTGCCCGGACAGCACGTGCCCCATTTCGTGGCCGATGGCGAAGCGCAGCGATTCGTGGCTCATCTGGTCGACGAGCGCGGTGCTGATCCGGATGAACGGCTCGTCCATGCCGAGCGCGGACGCTTGCAGCCGCGGATCCTGGTAGACGAACAGGTTCGGCACGGCGGGAAGATCGAGCGTCTCGGCGCATTCGTGGCGCAGCCGGTCGAGTTCCGGATACTGCCGCGGTCCGACGCGGATTGACGACGCCAGCGCCATGAGCCGTTCGCCGCGCTCGTTGTAGAAGCCGGAAACGGCCTTGATCACCTGGGCGAATCCGGGCACCGCGCGCAGAGTGGCGAGCGCGCCGCGGTCCACCGGATGTTCGTAGGCCCTCGGGCTGATTCCCGGAAAACGCACGGCGGCCCGGCGCGCAGGTTCGATTTCTTCAGTCATCTCTCCCCCAATAGAAGTCGGTGGCAGCAGCCTACTCAAGGACGATCACCGGACGGTTCCGCGGGACTGGGTCCACCGGTTTTGTTGCCCATTAACGGAATCGCGGCGGATCAAGCAAGCGAAAACCCTGTTGTCCAGACCACTACGCGAGTACGGCGCGCACCACGGCACGGGGTGGGCGGATCGGCCGATCGGAGCATGCATTCGCCGAGGTTTTCGCGCGCGGGGAGTTCCGGGCATTGCTCGCCGTTTCCGCGGCCGGAGTGACGTTCGCGCCGCATCCGGTCAGCGGGCCGTTGCGGCCGGGGCACGCGGAACGGCATCCGCGCCGAGCGGCGATGATCGCGGCCGACGTCGTGCGATCGGCACGGCCGCCTCGCGGGCGACGCCGTTCTGAAATCGGTCGCTGGCGCCATCGGCGGCCGCCCCCGAGTTCAGTCCGCTGCCGCTCACCATTGACGACGCTCTCCACCGGGCGAAAACGGCGGCCGCGACCGCACCGTCCGGGCAGCGGCGCTCGACCCCGGCGAGATCCGGCAGCGCGCTGCCCGTCCGGCGGGATCGGCTGGATTGGATACGATTGGCCACGACTGCGGGGGAGGCAGCGTGGCGCACGGACCTGAAGAGCCCATCCCGGGCGTGGACCTCGACCGGCCCAGCGTGGCGCGGGTTTACGACTGGTATCTCGGCGGCACGGCCAACTGGGCGATCGACCGCGAGTTCGGCAAGATGGTCCTGTCCGCCTTCCCGGCCGGGATGTACTGCGCTCGAGCCAACCGCGCGTTCCTGCACCGCGCGGTGCGGCACCTCGTGCGACTGGGCGTGCGCCAGTTCGTCGACATCGGTTCCGGCGTCCCCACGATGGGCAACGTGCACCAGATCGCCGACGAGGTCGCGCCGGATTCCCGCGTCGTCTACATCGACCGCGAACCCGTCGCGGTCGCGCATTCCCGCATCCTGCTGGAGCGCCACGGGGATCCCGGACGCCACGCGGTGATCCAGGGCGATCTTCGCGAACCGGACGAACTGTGGCAGGCCGTCGCGGACACCGGCGTCATCGATCTCGACCAGCCGCTGGCCCTGCTGGTCACCGCGGTCCTGCACATCCAGCAGCCCGGCCCGGACGGGCGCGACCTCGGGCCGGAGGCCATCGCGCGGTACCGGGAGATGCTGCCCTCGGGCTCGTATCTGGTGCTGTCGCAGATCACCCACGAAGGGCTGCCAGAGGACATCGCCCGGCAACTGCACACGGTGATCCAGTTGTACGACACCAATGTCAGCAAGCACGTGCTGCGCTCGAACGCGGAAATCCGCGCGCTGTTCGGCGATTTCGAGTTGCTGGACCCGGGCGTCACGTGGACCGCCGCCTGGCATCCCGAGGAAAGCGGACTCACCACACCAGTTGTCGACTTCGCGGATCCGAGCGAGGCAGCGATGCTGGCCGGGGTCGCACGCAAGCCGTGAACGAAGAAGCTGTTGTGGTGCAACGGGAATGTGATCACCGGCCTTCCCAGCTCGAGCACACGCGGCCTTGGCCGGATACCCGGCCGTCTCGGGGCTACACGTCCTCGGCGCGAGAAATTCTGTAGCCTGGGCCACCGGAGCGCGATTATCCACAGTGGACGATTGTCCTCGACGTCGCTCACAAGGGTGACCTCCTCGGTGATTCCCCGGGAAGCACGTCGGCGCGCTCGTCCTTGCGCACCACCGGATTTGATCTCGGCGGCGTGCGCGGCCGACCTGCCGAAGTGTTCGTCCTACGAGGACACAGTCGAGCGCATCGAGTGACCGATTCCTTGCCCGCTAACGAATCCGAGGGTGGTTGCCTACCCCTGAGTCGCGGTGTACACACGGCCAGGTGTCGGGATTACCAAGGTCGGCGCCGGTCACCGCGGCGCCCTGCCGGTGCGGCTGATTCCTGTGCCGCATCGGCCCGCGTGGGCTACTGCTGGTTCCGTCCCGAAGAGCACTCCGCAGCACCGGTGGGTCGTGCGGCTGCTCGTCGCGATCGGGCTGCTGGCGGGGAGCTGGCTGATCGGCGCCCTCGTCGGCGGAGACACCGCGGCGGCCGATCCGCTGGGCGGGCAGTGTCCGGCATCCGTGCCGCGGGCGGGCGGGCTCTGCCGGCTGGCTGCTGCCGCCTCGCCGGAGCACCTGACGACCAGCGTTCGCCAGGCTGCCAAGGGGGCCGACGCAGGGCGTCCGGCGAGCAAGAAGGACAGTGCTGCTCCGACCGGCCCGATGCCGGACGTCGTGCGTGCTGGCAAGCGGGCGTTGGACACGGTGACCCAGACAAAGCCGATCCACCGGACGATCCACGCGGTGACCACCCGCAGAACGCCCGTGCAATCGATCACGGCGCCGCTCACGAGCACCGCGCGGCGGGTGACCGACGAACTGCCTGGTCTCCTTGGCGCCGCACAGTCGATCAGCAACGAGGTGCTCCCCGTTCCCCTCGCGACCACCGATCGGCCTCTCGGCGCGGACACCGCGCGATCAGTCACCGCTCCCCCGATCAGCAGGAGCCACCATCCGCCCCCGAAGGTCGCTCCGACCCGCGCTGATCGGCCCATCGAGGCCCGCTGCGGCAAAGCGGTCGCCGCGCCAGTACCGGCACCCCGCCCGCACAAGTCCGGTGCAACCAACTGGACCACCGACGCGCCCCAAGAGCTTCCCTCGCCGGCCACGGCGTCCTCGTGCACCCCGTTGGCTCCGGTCGGCGACGGCACGTTGAGCCAGGCTGGCGCCGGCGCGGTCATCGCGTTGGCCGTGTACGCCGGACGCGTGGTGCCCCGTACTTCCGGCGGACCGCCGCGTGCGCGGTGGTGGCGGAGCCAGCGATCGATGGCGGACCTGCCGACTGTTTTCCCTGACTGACCAGGACCGAATCCCCTCGCGCGCCGCGACCGGGCGGTGCGCGGCACCCCTTGGCTCACCGTGTCCTCCCCGAGCGGCGCGGAGCCTCCGACCGACGAGGAAAGGTCCTGTCCCCATGGAGTGGAACTTGCGGCTGGCCGCGGCCCGACGCGGCATCTGGACCGCCACCGACCTGCGCACCCGCCTGGCCGCGCACGGACTGGCCGTGTCCGCCGGGAAGATGTCCAAGTGGTGGTCCGGGCGACCGGCCAGCGTCAAACTCGGCGACCTGGACGCGCTGTGCGCGGTGCTGGGCTGTCCGGTCGACGAACTGCTGATTCCCGAGCAAACGAGCCGTCCGCGGCTGACGCCGGTGCCCGCGCCCGCGCGGCGCGCCCGCTGACGGCCTCGTTTTTCATGAATCGTGAAACGCCGCGCTAGAGACCTTTTCAGGAATCCCGAAACCTGGTCCGGCGCACTGAAAAACACCACCGCATTCCCCCAGATTTTCCTTACCTGGCAAGACAATCTGGTGTTTGCTTCCCCGGCGCGAAGGATGTTACAAAGGAGTCGCCGCATTCGCGGGATCCGGGAAAAACACAACCGAGCGTCTTCGTGCGACGGAGAGCTCTTTTCCGGGATTGATCGAAAGAAGGATCGAGAACGAAAAAGGAGCATCATGGATTCGGTGAAGTTTGAGGAACTGGACGCGCTGGCCGCCGAGGTGCTGCCGGAGCGCGCGGTGCTGGGCATCGTGTCCACTCCGTTCAACAACGCCGGCGGCGGCGCGAACGGCTCCGCCTCCAGCAGCTCGGCGGCCGCGTCGGGCGGCAACACGGTCGTCTACGACGGCGGCAACCACGGCGCGACGGCGCTGTCGGCCTGCCAGTCCTCGCACTCCGAGGGCACTCCCGGCCTGACCGGGACGCTCGGGCTGGGCTCCAACAACCCCGGCGAGACGATGAGCTGCACCCCGGCGGCCGTCTCCAGCTACTGAGCGCGGTGACCGCACCCGCCCGGGCGGGTGCAGGGACGCCGACGGGGCGGGGCCTGCCGTTTTCCGGCCCTGCCCCGTGCGGCGGAAACCCCAGACGACAGCGGAGAGAAGGCGACTACCGTGCACCAAGCCAAGCCCACCGCGGGTTCCGCTCCGGCGGACGCGCGTTACGCGGAGCTGGACGAGCTGGCCGGGGAGGTGCTGCCGGCCCGCACCGCGCTCTCCGCGGTCACCGGCAGCCCCGCCGCTCCGACGGCCGGCCCGGGCCGCTACGCCGTGCCCGACGGACACGGCGGAACCGTCTACTACGCCTGCCAGACCACCCACAGCGAGGGCAGCGGCGGAGTGGTCGGCGCGCTGGGACTCGGCCAGCCGCCGTCGACGACCACCACCTGCATGCCCGCCGCGGTCGAGAGCCACTGATCCGGCCGGACGCGGTGATGCCGGGGGCCGCGATCCGGCTCTGCCGCGGCTCGGGTGTCTTTCCGCGGCTGCCGAAGTGCGCTGACCGCCGGATTCCGGTCACACCGTGAGCAGTGGCCTGGTCCGGATCTACCGCCGCAGCACCAAACAGCGGGGGCACCGCCGATTGACTCGGGCCCGGGCGGCCATCCACGACCGCCGAACGACTCGGACCCCACCCGCGATCGCCGACCGCCACCGACGAGACCGCCGCCTTCCGGACGACACCGGCCCGCGGCGTGCCAGGGCCCCCGTCGAAGAAACCGCCGCCGGGGCGCGCCCGGCCGTACTCAGCCCCGGAGAGGACCAGCATGTGCCCGCATCCCGGACTTCCCGCCGCCACCGCGGACAACGTCGACGCGCCTGCCGCGCCGGGCGGCGAAAGCGGGGCGGTCGCGAGGATCGGGGAAGCCGGGCCGGTCGGGTTGCTGCCGGACACCGAGCCCGTCGGGGAATTCCGCGGCAGCGGGTACCGCGAACCGCCGCTTCTCGTCGCGCGCACCGACGGGCAGCTCGTCCGGCTGCCCGCGCTGCTGTACCTGATCGTCCGGCTGCTGGTCGCCCAAGAAGCTTTCGTTCCCGAGGAACAAGAAGAGACCGAAAACCGCGACGACGCCGCGACGTTGGCGAAGGTCGCGGCGGCCGCGAGCGAGGAGTCCGGGCTGCGGCTGGAAGCCGAGCACGTCGCGTACCTGCTGGACCGCAAGCTCGCCCCGCTCGGACTGACCACCTGCGCCGACGGCACCGTGCCGGAATTGGCCCGGCACAACCCTTTCCTGGCCTTGCGGGTGCGCGTCCAGGTGCTCGCCCCGGCGGCCACGTGGGTCGTCGGCGGGATGCTGGGGTGGTTGTTCTTCCCGGTCGTGATCGCGCTCCTGCTGGCCGCCGCTGGCGTCGCGGAGTGGTGGCTGCTCGCCGGGCACAGCGTGTCCGATGCGATGAGCAGCACCCTCGCCGACCCGGTCGGCGTGCTGACAGTGCTCGGGCTCGCGGTCGCGTCGACCGGGTTCCACGAATGCGGGCACGCCGCCGCCTGCCGTTATTCCGGTGCCGTCCCGGGCGGGATGGGCGCCGGGATTTACCTGGTGTGGCCCGCTTTCTACACCGACATCACCGACACGTACCGGCTCAACCGCGCCGGGCGGCTGCGCACCGATCTGGGCGGCGTGTACTTCAACGCGATCTTCGCGCTCGCCCTCGCCGCCGCCTACTTCAGCACGGGCTGGGCGCCGCTGCTCGTGGCGGTGCTGTCGGTGAACCTGGAGATCGTGCAGCAACTCCTGCCGACGCTGCGCTTCGACGGCTACTACCTCATGGCGGACCTCGTCGGCGTGCCGGACCTGTACCGCTACATCGGCCCGATCCTCTCCCATTACCTCCTGCGCCGCCCGCGCGACGCGCGTCTGGACGCGTTGAAGCGCTGGCCGCAGACCGCTGTCACGACGTGGGTGCTGCTGATCGTGCCCGCTCTCGCGCTGGAGCTGGGCTATGTCGCCTGGCAGGTCCCGGGGCTGGTGCGCACGGACGTCCAGGCGGTGTCCGGCCTGATTTCGCACGCCGCGGCCGATCCGCATCCCGTGCTGGGCGCGATCTCGGCGGCCGTGCAGATCTTGCTGCTGGCGCTGCCGATCGCCGGGATCGCCGCGATCGCCTGGCAACTCGGCCGTGCTCTGTGGCGACTCGCCCGGCTGCGCCTTCCCGGCCTGGTCCGCAAGATCACCGACGGACCGGAACCGGCCCGGGCCCGGCGGCGCCGGCTGGCTTTCGGCGCTCTTGCCGCGGCGTTGGCGATTCCCGTCGGCGGAGGGGTCGGCTGGGCGTTGGGCGTTCTGCCCGGCAGCCGGCCCGCGGAACCGGCGGCCGCCAGCCCGGCGCCCGCGCAACCGGAACAGCGCCCGAGCACCTCCTCGTCCGCACTGTCGCCTTCTTCCCCTTCCCCGGCGCCCGCTCCGTCGGACGCGGTGGCAGCGCAGGAAACCGCCCAGGAACCGACGCCGCGGGCCGAAACCCGCCGCCCGGCCAGGCACAGCACCCCGCGGTCCCGCACGCAGCGTCCGGCCGGACCGACTGGACCGGCCGGATCGACCGGGCATCGCGACACCGGCGCGCCCGCACCGCGGCCCGGACCGAACGGCGGCGGCCCGCCGGCCGGGCAACCGCCCGCCGAGAGCGGACCGCCGCCGTTGTCCCCGACCCAGAGCCCGTCCTGCCCGCTGCTGGGCGTCTCGATGAATTGCTGAGGAGTTGGTTGCCATGCCCGTACCGCGCACGATCCGCCGGACCTCGATCACCGTCGCGACAGCCCTCGCCGGCGGGGTGCTGGCCGCGGGGACCGCCAATGCGGACCCGTCGCTGTCGAATCCGCTGAACCGCTCTGCTTCCGCGACGGCCACGAGTTCCGACGGAGCCGCCCACGCGGTGGCGCGCTGCCCGTCCGGCTACCACGTCTCCTCGGGCGGCTACGCGGTTTCCAGCTACGGACCGGCCGTCTACACGAACCGGCCCGCCGACGACGGCGCGGGCTGGGAGGTATACGCGAGCGGACACACCGAGAAACCGTTCCAGCTCAAGGCTTACGCACGCTGCACGCTGGTCTGATCCCCATCCGTCGAATGAAGGTGAGTTGTCATGTCCGATGCCGTCCGCTGGTGCCGAATCGCGACGGTCGCCGCCGGTGCGGCGCTGGCCTTCGCCGCCATGACCGCGACAGCCAGCGCGACGCAGGTGTGTCCGATGTCCGTCCCGGCCGATCAGGGAATCCACGGCTGCGGCCCGATCCACCGCGACCCGCCGGCCCCGGCCCAGCCTGGTTCGCCGGAACAGCTGGCCCAGCTCCTGCCGACGGTGAGCGTGCCCGCCCAGCCCGCGGACGGCACGCGGGCCGAGCCGGGGCCAGGCGGTCCGGCGCGGTGATCCCTCCGCGCTTTACGGATGCAGTTCCGCCCGCAGCAGCATGGCGTTGCGCAGAATCCCGTCCGGCGGGGCGGTCGTGCCGCCGTCCGTGGTCACGTAGAAGGCTCGGCCTTCCTGGCCGGGAACCCAGGCGGCACTGGACGGCCCGACCAGGCGTTCGTCGAACGGCTCGCCCGCGACGTGCCGGACTTCGCTGCCGTGCCGCGGAATGAGCGGCACTCGGTCGAGCGTGTTGGCGCGATGCCTTGTCACGTAAGCGAACCCGGCCTCGTCGTCGAGGGCGAAGTCGTCGGCGTTGTCGATCGCGGCGACGAATTCCGCGGCACCGGCCGGGTCGAGCGTCTCGGGATCGACCGGCACGCGCATGAAGACTTTCTGCGCGGTGGACGTGTAGTAGAGGTATCCGGTCCGCGCGCTGTACCGGACGCCGTTGACGCCTGGCTGCCGCGGCGGGGCGATCTCGGCGTCCGGGTCGTCGGCCATGGTGTCGTGGGCCAGCCAGATCCGGGCCCGCGCACCGCGGGCGTCGGCGTCGAGGTCGACGCGCCAGATCAGCCCGGCGAAGCAGTCGGCGACGGCCAGTACTCCGCGGCCGAGCAGGCAGCTGCCGTTGAGTGCGCGCACGCGGTCGTCGAAGGTGAAGATGATCTCCGGGGCGACCGGTTCGCCCGGCGTCCAGCCGGTGAGGTCCAGCCGGGCCAGATGCGATTCGTGCGTCGTGTACCCCTCGGTCAGGCTGAGCACGAAGACGTCCGGCCGGACCTCGGCGATCCCCGTCACGGGATGGTCGAAGCGGTGCACGAGAACGGGGCGCCGCGGCTCCGGCACGATCCACAGCTCCTGTTGCAGGAGGACGGTGACCAGCACCGACCCGTCGGAGCGGACGGCGAGGTTTTCCGGGAAGTACTTCTCCGGGAAGGCCGCGACCGGGGTCAGCGTGAGGTCCGGGACGGGGGTCATCGGCATGGCGGGTTCTCCTGACACTAAAAGAGGACGGACATCCGCTTTTCTTTTACGCTAGGCTTCCCTCCCGACGGGTGTCAAGGCGAGGAGCGGACGTTGCCGAGGGTGAGCCAGCAGTACAAGGACGACCAGCGGGGCGAAATCCTGGCGGCCGCGCGCCGCTGTTTCCTCCGCGACGGCTTCCACCGCACGTCGATGCAGGACGTCTTCACCGAGGCGGGCAAGTCCGCGGGCGCGGTCTACCGGTACTTCCCGAAGAAGGACGACATGATCGTCGCGGTCGCCGCGCAGAACCTCGACGACGTCACCGGCGTGCTGCGCACAGCCCTCGCTCGCGGCAGCGGCGAGCACGGCGTCGGCGAGGTGATGGCGGAACTGCTGGAGGCCGTCACCGACCTGCACCGCGACCGGGAACTGGCGAGCATGGCCGTGCTGGTCTGGTCGGAAGCCCAGCGCAACCCGGACCTCGCCGAACGCCTCACCGCCGCATCGGCCGAGATGAGCGCCGAGGTGGCCGGCCTCGTGCGCAGCCGCCAGGAGGCCGGGACCTGGACCGGCGCACCTGCCGAGGCTCTCGCGCAGGCGATTGTGGCGCTCCTGCCCGGGTTTCTCTTCAACCTGGCGCTGTCCGGGCCGGACGGCGTGACCGGGTTCCCCGACGCGGTCCGCACGCTTTTGCCGCGGTGAACCCCGCTTAACACCCGGCGCACCGGGTATCCCCTCCGGACTGAACTGGGGACAGACTGGGGAGACCGTGCGACAACGCGCCATTACGGCCAGGCTGCTCACCGCGCACGGCATCACCGGCCTCGGCGACGGTTTGTGGTTCACCGTGTGGGCTGTCTACCTCACCCGGATCAGGGGCTTCCCGGCCGCGGAAATGGGCGTCGGCATGGGATTGGGCAGCGGGATCGGGCTGCTCGCCGTCCTGCCGATGGGTGTTCTCGCCGACCGGGCCGGGCCGCGGATCCTGCTCGTCGCGCTGTCCGCCGCGCGAGCGACCGCGGTCGTGGGGTTCGTCTGGGTGGACAGCCTGTGGTCGCTGATCCTCGCGTCGGCTGTTTCCGCTGGTGCGCAGAGCGCCGCCGGCGGAGTCCGGGTAACCCTTGTCTGCAAACTGACAGCGCAGGAATCGCGGCTGCGGGTTCTCGCGCAGTCGAGAGTCGTCCAGCACATCTCCTACGCGCTCGGCGGCCTCGCGGGTGGCGCGGTGCTGACGGTCGGCACTGCGACGCCGTTCTTCGCTGCGTTGCTGGTGACTGCGGCCGCGTACTTGGCCGCGGCCGGTTTGACGTCTCGGGTTCCGCACGTTCCGCCGGTCCCGCAGGCGCGTCAGCACGTCGCCACCCGGGCGGTGCGCGACTGGCCGTTCCTCGCCGTCATGCTCGCCACCGCGCCCCTGACGTTGTGCTGGGCGATGCTCTCGACCGGGCTTCCGGTGTGGGTTTTCCAGGCGACGGCCGCCCCTCCGTGGACTTCGGCGTTCGCCGTCGTGGTCAGTTCGCTTGCGATCGCATTGTTGCAGGTGCGCTTCACTGAGGGTGCGAAGCGGGTGGTCAACGCGGTGCGCGCGGCGCGCTGGGCGGGGATTTTCCTGGCACTCGCGTGCTTGCTGTACGCGACGGGTGCGTGGCCGCGCAGCACGCTCCTGGCCTTCGCGGTGCTCGCCGCCGGAGTCGTGGCCATGTTCGTCGGGGAGCTTTTCTTCGTGTCGTGCCGGTGGGGGTTGTCGCTGCGGTTGATGGCGCGGGACGCGGAAGGGCAATACCAGGGCGTTGTCGCGACGACCGAATCCGCCGTCAGCGCGGTCGGCCCGGCGGTCGTCACCGGGCTGCTGGCCGGTGCGGGAGCCGGTGGCTGGCTGATTCTCGCGGGGATCGTTCTCGTGCCGGTGCTTCCGGTGCCCGCGCTGGTGCGCCGGGCGTTGCGCACGCGTCAGCGGGCCGGGTTTGCGTCTGTCGCGGAGAGCGAGTGAGATGCTCTGATGCTCATCCCGTCCGAAGTCGCCCCGGTCGCCTGGCGCAACGGCGCAGGCACCACCCGCGAACTCGCCGCCGACGCCGATCCGTCCCGGTGGCGGATCAGCGTCGCGGACCTGCTCGAGGACGCGCCGTTCTCGTCTTTCCCGGGAATCGACCGGCTTTTCACCGCTCTCGGGCCGCTCCGGCTGACCGTCAACGGGACCCCGACGGACCTCGGGCGCGGCGACCAGATCCGGTTCGCCGGGGAGGACACCGTGAGCGTCGCCCTGGATCAGCCGACCCGCGCCCTCAACGTGATGACCCGGCGCGGGCTGTACCGGGCGGAGGTCGTCCTTCGCTCCCCCGCGGAGAGCGGCACGGACGGAGCGGTCGCGACGATCGACCTCGGCGGGCAAATCGCCGACGTTTTCCTCACGACGCTGGCATGATGCAGCGATGACCAGCACCGCCCGGCGCATGTTCGAGCTCCTTGAGCCGATCTGCCTCGTCACCTTCTTCGCCGACGAATGCAACGAGGAACTGGCCGCACTCGGCCACCGCACCTACTGGGACGGGTACTTCGCCAGCCGGGCCGCGCCGCTGGGCCGGGTGCCGGCGGAGGTCGTCCACGCAGCGTTCTACAACTTCGCCGACGGTGAGGCCGCGCGGCACATCCCGAGCGCGTGGGAGACGATCCCGCCCGAGGCGTCCGTCGCGGCGCGGGAACGAGGCAGCGCCGCTTCGGTGCGCCGGATCCTCGGCGACGAACTGGCCAGCTCGCCGGGACTGGTGCGCGCCGCCGATCTGACCGCCAAGGCCGCGACGAGCGCCCCCGTCGAGGGCCGGATGATGTACGCCGGGATGCGCACCCTGCCGGTGCCGAGCGATCCCGTTGCCCGGCTGTGGCATTCCGCGACCATGCTGCGCGAGCATCGCGGGGACGGGCACATCGCCGCGCTGGTCGGCGCGCGGATCGGCGGGGCGGAAGCGCATATCCTCTCCGCGCTGGAGATGGGAATCCACCCGCCGGAGTCGTTCGGGCGCGTGCATCACCTGCCGAAGAAGCGGTTGGCCGCGATCATGAACGGCCTGCGCGAACGAGGTCTCGTCGACGCCGAGGGCCGGTTCACCGAGGCGGGCCGTGCGGTGAAGCAGCGCATCGAGAGCATGACCGACGAGCTCGCCGCTGCGCCGTATGAAGCTCTGTCGGCGGCCGAACTCGACGAGCTGATCGCCGTGCTGGAACCGATCACGGCGAAGCTGGTGGCCGCCGGATCGCGGTGACGTAACAAGCCCGGCCCTCGCCGCGACTTCGGGTAACCCGAGTCACGACGAGGTGCCTCATGTCCATCGCCAAAGCCTTCGCCACCACCACCGCTGCCGCTGAACCCACCAGCGGCAACCTCGGCGACGCCGCACCGGCGGGCACGAAGAACGTCAGCGATTTCGTCACCGTCCAATCGCTGACCAACTTCGCCGCCATGACCGGTGCGGTTTCCGCGGCGTGGGGCGGCGCGCAGCGTCTGTGGAATCCCTTGCACGGCCAATGGTTCCCGTTCACCCTCTGTGCCCTGTTCGGCCTCGTCTCGCTGCTCGCGTCCCGGCCCGGCGAGAAAGCGCTCGACGCCGACGGCACCCCGTTGCCCAATCAGGCCGCGCCGTTCGTCCGCTGGCTCCAGCCGTCGTTTATCGCGCTGGTCAACGTCTTCGTGCTCTACGGGGCCGTCGTCGGAGCAGTCACCGCGATCAAGTGACCTCAGTCGTGCCGCGCGGCGAGGCGGACGGCGTCCGTCGCAGCGACCTCCTTGGGCGTCCGGCGTTGCGCGCCCACCCCGAGGAATCCGCCCTCCTGGTTCACCTCGGCGACGACGGTGGCGATCTCCACCAGGAACTCGCGGAAGTCCGGCAGCTCCGCCGGCGCGGCGCTCGCGACGATCGACGCGGCCGAGCGGATGGTCTTTTCCGCGTACGGCAGGTATTCGGAGTATTTGACGCCCGGCCGCAGGCCCGTGTCGAAGGCCGACGAGGCGGCGACCTCGCGGATGAACCGCCGCGGGTGCGCGACGCTCGCTTCCCGCAAGGTCTTCACCAGCGCGAACATTTCGTCCGAATCGACCCCGCCGACCGAAAGCCCGACCAGGATCCCGGACGCCATCATCGCGCGTTGCAGGGTCGCCCAGTCCTCGGCCGTGAAGTCCTCCTCGCCTTTCGCCGCGAGCCGCTTTCCGCGACCCAGCATCCCGGCGCGGTCCGGGAGGGGTCCACGGCACCCGTGCCCGACTGTCCACTGAGGACTTTCAATGACCGGAGCGCGGCAACGAGGACAGCGATACGGAAAAGAAGCCGTTTTCCGGGCCAATTCGTCCAGCACGGCGACAACGCGGTCTCCCGGTGCGGCGTTTTCGCATTCGGCGCGCTGCCGAGGGACGGCGTTTCCTCCGGCCCGGAATCGCCTGCCCGGCAGGCAGCGCTCCGCTGCCCGGGCGCACGTCTCCCGCAATGACGCGGGAACGCTCAGTGTGCACGATCTCGAGTTCGATTGCGCCATGAGCCACGACGCGGGGGGACCCTCGGCACCGTGCAGTCCGGCTCGATCGTCCGGCAGCACTTCCCCGACGGCGAAGTGCCGGCCCGGGTGGGCCGCAGGCCCGATCCGGTGCGGCTGATCGGCGACCGGCCGGTTTCCCCGGCGGCCGCGCGGCGTGCCATCGCGTACCTGCGCGAGGGCGGCTGCGCCGATCCGGAACTGAGCCAGCAGCCGCTGCTCGTCCCGGCCGCGTCGCACCTGCTGGCGACCAGCGTGTGACCGCGCTGAACTCCCGGGTCGTGCTCGAACAGGCCAAGGGGATTCTCGCCGCGCACCTGAGCATCGAGGCGGGAGAGGCGTTCTAACGGCTGCGCACGCACGCCCCGCACGCAACGGATGAAGCTCAGCGAGGTCGCGGACCGGATCGTCCGGGGAGCGTCCCCGTCCGGGCTGTCCTCGATCGCCTGAGCCCCTATTTCCGATTCATGCCCGCTCGGCAATGCTTTAGCCTCGTCCGGTGGACCGGGGAGGCTACGCGATGGCGCTGGAGTTCCGGGTGCTGGGCGAGGTCGGCGCGACCGCGGGCGGCGAGGTGCTGGCGGTCGGGCACGCGCGGCAGCGGCTCGTGCTGGCCGCTCTGCTGCTCGACGCCGGCCGGGTCGTTCCGGCCGATCAGCTCGTGAGCAGGGTGTGGGGCGAGCATCCGCCGTCCCGCGTCGCGAACGCGCTGCAGACCTACGTCGCGCGCCTCCGCCGGGTCCTGCAGCCGCACGGCGGCGGCATCGAACGGCGGTCCGGCGGATACGTCATCCCGCTGCCCAGGCCGGACGCGCTCGATCTGCACCAGTTCGCCGACCTGGTCAGCCAGGCCCGCGCGACCGCCGACGACGCCGAGGCCGCGCGGTTGTACGAGCGGGCCCTCGACCGGTGGCAGGGCGACGCCTTGCTCGGGCTCGATTCGGCGTGGGCCGACAACGTCCGGCATTCCCTCACCCGCCAGCGCACCGCCGCCGAACTCGACTACGCCGACCGGCAGTTGCGCCGAGGACAGCACGGTGCCGTCCTCAGTCTCCTGGCCCGGCGCGCGGACGAATACCCGCTGGACGAACGCATCGCTGCCGCCCTCATGCGCGCCCTGCACCACAGCGGCCGCACGGACGAAGCCCTCGCCCGCTATCAGCGAACCCGCACGATGCTTCTCGACGAACTCGGTGCTGACCCGTCCCCGCACCTGCGCGCGGTGCACGAGGAAATCCTTGCCGCCCAAACCCCTACGCCCGCGCCGTTGCGGGCGTGGGCCGCGCCCGTCCCCCAGCAGCTTCCGTCCCCGCCGCCTCGGTTCGCCGGCCGCGAAGACGAACTGCGCCACCTCGACACCCTCGCCGGACAACACCCCACCGTCCCCGTCACCGTCCTGCACGGCGGGGGCGGAATGGGCAAAACCGCACTCGCGCTGCACTGGGCCCATCGGCAATCGACCGCGTTCCCGGACGGCCGCCTCTACGCCGACCTGCGCGGCTTCAGCCCGGACGGAGACCCGACCGCGCCTGATGTCGCGCTACGCGGTTTTCTGCACGCACTCGGCGTCACCGGCACTGCCATCCCCGCCGACCCCGACGCGCAGACCGCGCTCTACCGCACGCTTCTCGCCGGGAAACGCGTCCTCGTCGTCCTCGACAATGCCCGCGACACCAGCCAGATCACGCCGCTGCTGCCGGGCGAGCCGAGTTGCGCCGTCGTCGTGACCAGCCGCAACCGCATGACCAGCCTGACGACAACGCACGGCGCCACACCGCTCGCGGTCCGGCCGCTGCCCGCGTCACACGCCCGAAGCGTCCTGCTCGCCCGGCTCGGCCCGGATTATCTCGATGCCGACCCCGACGCTGCCGAACAACTCGTCACCCGTTGCGCCGGCTCTCCCCTGGCGCTGGGAATCCTGGCCGCCCGCGCCGCCGAACACCCCGGCTTCCCGTTGGCCGCGCTGGCCGCCGAACTCACCGACGTGAGCGCGCTCGACGACGGCGACGCCAGTGTCGCCGCGGTCCTGTCGTGGTCCCTGCGCGCGCTCCCGGCGCAGCACGCCGAGGTATTCGAATTGCTCGGCCTCGCACCCGGACCCGACATCAGCGTCCGCGCGGCCGCCAACCTCACCGGGTTGTCCCCCAACGCGGTCGCGGCGATTCTTCTTGCCCTGGAACGAGTTTCCCTCGTGGAGCAGGACTCGCCCGGCCGCTACCGGATGCACGACCTGGTCCGCCTTTTCGCGAGGACCCACACCGGCCTTCCCGCCGAGGCGCGCACCGCCGCGCTGGTCCGCGTCATCGGCTACTACACTGGCACCGCGCTGGCCGGAAACCGTGTCCTGCATCCGCACGGAGTTCTCCCGCAGGGCATCGACACCGGACACGACCATCCCTATCCGCATCCGCCGGCGAGCACCGGCGAAGCCCTCGACTGGTTCGACGCGGACCACGACTGCCTTCTCGACGCCCAGCGCGTCGCCTCCGCGCAAGCGTGGCACCAACCCGCGTGGCAGATCGCCTTGGCCTTGACCGCGTACCACTACCGGCGCGGATTCCTGCACGACGACCTCGCGGTCTGGCCCCTCGCCGTGCAGGCAGCCGACGCGCTCGGAACTCCGGAAACCCGCGTCCTCGCCCACCGCCGCTACGGACTGGCCTGCGCCCGCGGAGCTCGGCACGACGACGCCCTCGCCCACCTCGCCGAAGCCCTGGACCTGGCCGGCCGGGGCGAGGACCGGCGCGTCCGGGCGATCATCGAACACGACCTCGCCCAAACCTGGGAACTGCACGGCGACCAGCGCGCCGCGCTCGAGCACGCCCAGCGCTCGCTGGCGCTGTTCCGCCCGCTCGGAAACCCGGTGTGGGAAGCACAGGCCCAGAACGGCGTCGGCTGGTATCTCACCCTCCTCGGCCGGCACGAGCAGGCCCGGCCGCATTGCGAGCGCGCGCTCCGGCTTTACCGGGCAGCGAACCATCCGGCGGTAGCCGACGTCCTCGACAGCCTCGCGCACATCGCCCACCACACCGGCCGCCACGCCGACGCCATCGAGCATTACCGCGAAGCGCTCGCGCTGTACCGGGAATCCGGCAACACCTACCTCGAAGCCGACACCCTCGAACATCTCGGCCACACCCACCGCGAAACGGGCGACTCCGGCAAGGCCCGCGCGGCGTGGCAGCTGGCGCTCGACCTGTTCCGCGCCCAAGGCCGGTTCGCGGAGGTCAACGCGGTGGAAACGGCACTGGCCCGGCTCGATTCCGGGAGGACGTCCGCGTCGCGGTGAACCGCGCAGTCCAGCAGGCGGTTGTTCTAGCGGTCGCGCCGCAGCAATGCGCGTCCGGTGAGTTTCCGGTCCGCGGCAAGCAAATACGCGACCGGCGACTTCGTCACCTGCTGCCGACGAGCCTTCGCCTTCCCCGCCAGATAGGGCACGAGCGTCACGGCGACCGCCGCCCCCGCTACCGCCAACTGCCCGCCCGCGGCGGCGACACTGCCGAGCACTGTGCCCGCAGCAACGTTGAGGTCGATCTTCTGCACCAGCGTTCCCGCGGAAGCCTCGATGCCCATTCCGCGCAACGCTTTGCGGAGTTCGTCCAGCTGCGGCCGCGTCCGGGTTTCGTACAGCGCGCGCAGATGCGCTGCCGCCACTTCCAGATTCTCCACTGCGGCGACGGCTTGCAGTTCCGGGCCGAGGCTCGCGACGTGCGCCTGGAACGCGGCGAGTCCGGCCCGGTGCGTTTCCCGGAACCTGATGAGCTTTTCCACCGGCACCCGGTCCACATGGGACGGTTCGAGCACCGTCTCGAGCGCGATCTGCAGGTAGGCGCCGGAGACGTTTTCCACCGCCGGAAGCGGAACGTGCTCGTCGAACACCAGCGACACCAGCCGGTCGAGCGCACCGGTCGCGTGGTGCATGCGCGGGTCGTCGGTGACCGGTGACAGCGCTTCGCGCCTGCTCATCGCGTCGGCCAGCACGGCGAGGTAGATCGAGGCCAGTTTCGGGTCGAGGCCGACCCATGGCCCGTCCATCGGCACCGCGAGGCCGATGCCGAGAAGCCCGTCCCGCAGGGTGCTGGTCATCTTCGCGCCGGGGCCGTCGACCGGGACCGCAGTCAGCACCTCGACCGGTGGCGGCCCCGTCACCACGTGCTGGGTGATCGGCGGCGCGTACCCGCGCCAGCCCGGCCCTCTCAGGTCTCCGTGGAACGTTCGCGGCTCGTCCAGCCCGAACCGGTCCAGCAGGCGGCCGGGATCCACGTCGAAGATCTCGCCGAACGACTCGGCGACGACGTCCAGGACAGCGGCGCTCGGCGCGGTCTCCACGAGGAAGTCGGTCTCGGCGCGAAGACGGCGGACGAGGTCCCCGTCCCGGTCTTCCGCCCCGGGCGGGCGCATCCGGGCCAGACGATCCCAGGTCAGCAGCGCGAGCTTGAGCCAGTTGTCGTTCTGGACGTGCGTCCACGGGTAGTACAGGGCGAGCGACGGCATGCTGCTCCTTCACCTGGCTCCGGCGTTCCGGCAAGCTGGACCCGTGCCCATGGAATCAGCGATCGACAACCCCGCCAAGGCTCAGTTCGAGTACTTCGTCAACGAGCACCGCGACGCGCTTCAGCACTGCCTCGACGGGCTCACCGAGGAGCAGGCCCGCCGGTCGCTCGTGCCGTCGAAGACCACGTTGCTCGGGCTGGTCAAACACGTGACCTTCGTGGAGAAGGTCTGGTTCGACGAAGCCGTCACCGGTCGTTCCCGGGCCGAGATCGGGATCCCGGAGACGCCCGACGAATCGTTCGACCTCGCCGAGGACGACACCATCGCGTCGATCCAGCAGGAGCACCGCGAGGCGTGCGAAGCCGCGCGTCAGGCGACCGCGCCGCTCGAACTGACCGACGTCCTGCCCGGCAACCGGCGCGGCCCGTTGCCGCTGCGCTTCGTCTACCTGCACGTTCTGCGGGAACTCGCGCAGCATTGCGGGCACGCGGACATCCTCCGCGAGCAGATCCTCGCGGAGGACGGCGCGCCGGCTACTTCTTGACCGGATACGCCTTGGGCGAGCCGTCCTTGTCGACGCCTGCCGCGGCGTACTTGCTGACCCAGTCCGGCACGAAACCCACCTCGGTGGACAGGTCCTTGCCGGTCTTGGCGTCGAGCACGATCGGCTGCCTTCCGTTGGTGTAGCCGTACAGCGCGCCGTGCCAGGCGACGGTCAGGCCGCCCGGCGCGACGCGGTTCGCGGCCTGGTCCGGCAGGCTCCACAGTTTGGTCCCGGCCTTCGCGTCGTACGCGGTCAGCACGCCGGAGTCGGTGCAGGCGAGCACCGACTGCTCGTCGTACAGGCAGTCGCCGTACGAGTCGGGGCCCAGGTTCCGGGTGCCTTCCACGGAGAACTTCTCCGCGCCTGTCGCCGGGTCGAGGAACTTCAGGAAGGCGTGGCCGCTGCTGTACTCGTTGGCCTTCAGGACCACCATCGCGGGATCGGCGGGCAGGATCTCGACCGCGCTGGACTTCGCGGCGCCGACCCACTTCTGCTGGCCGGTGGCGAGGTCGAGCGCGGTCGCCTGGACCATGGACGAATTCTCGGCCACGTTGGAGTCGACGCCGACCACGACGTCGCCGTTCAGGCTGCCCGCGTCGTAGTCCTTGCGCTCCCACAGCTGTTTCCCGGTCGCCGGGTCCAGTGCGACGGTGAGGTTGCCCTCCGACTGCGCGAAGCTCGCGACCACAGCCTTGTCGGTGACCGCGACGACGTGCGTGACCGAACGGTCGCCGCTGATCCCGTACTGGTCGTCGGCGATCTTGGTGTTCGTCTGCCAGGCCTTGGCCCCGGTTTCGGGATTCACCGCGATGACGGCGAGCGCGAGGTAGCCGGGCGTGGTGCCCTGCTCGGGCATCCGCAGCGGGACGGCCCCGACGGCGAGTTTGCCGGTGACGAGCGGCGGGCGCGGCCCGCTCTGCTCGACGAACGGGCCCTTGTGCGCGTTCGGGTCGGCGGCCGGGCCCTCGATCTTGGTGGTGAACTTCTCGCGGCCGGTGAGGACGTCGACCGCGCTCAGCGATTCGGGGGCGATGATGTAGCCGGTGCGGTCGCGCAGCGTCATGAACTTCGACGTCACCGAGCCGCCCATGTTGGCCTGCAGCGCCGTGCTGGGCAGCGCGACGCCTTTGCTCGTGTCGAACGCCATCGGCGGGTCCGCGGTGACCGCTTCCGGTTCGGCGGAGGAGGCGGGCGCCTGCCCGGCCGGTCCGGCCTGGTCGGTGGGCAGGGTCGGGGCGGCCCCGCCGCCGCACGCGGCCGTGGCCGCCAGCACCCCCAGACAGGCCGCAGTGATCAACATTCGCCGCATCGGTGTCCCCATTCTCCCGAATCACTGCTCCATTCGGAGTCGTCCGGGAACTTAGCCGACAGAACGGCCGTCTGTGCGCGAGATTGCGCAAATGCGGCGAAAAAGGTGTCACGCGTCCGCGCGGCTACCCGGACGGGTGAAACACGCCCACCCGTCCGCGTTCGGTCCGGCTGCGCATGCCTGCCATGACCTTCCGTCCGCGGATCCTTCCGGCAGCGCTGTGCGACGAGCTCGGCAGATGGCGGCCGACGCCCGCACCGGAACCGTGCCCGACTGGCATTCCCCGACCTTTGCCGCGGCCTGGCCAATCCGGCTCCCGCCCGGCGCCGAATCCCTGTCGATCAGTCCACTGTGAACGGAGAACTGCCGTGAAGACCCTTCGCCTCGCCGGTATCGGCGCAGCTGCCGCCCTCGCCCTCACCGCGTGCGGCAGCAGCACCGACGACAACGCTTCGGGCAGTTCCTCGCCGGCGATGCCGTCCTCGGCGCCGATGTCCAGCAGCAGCGGCTCCGGCGTCACCACCAACGACCAGGTCTTCGGCCCTGCCTGTTCCCAGCTCCCGCAGGGCAGCGCGCCGGGTTCGCTCGACTCGATGGGCCCGCAGCCGGTCGCGTCCGCCGCCTCGACGAACCCGCTGCTCACGAAGCTGGTCGCGGCGGTCAAGGCCACCAACCTGGTCGACACGCTCAACAGCCAGCAGGCCATCACCGTCTTCGCCCCGGCCGATCCGGCGTTCGACGCGCTCGGCGACGCGAAGTTCAAGGAGCTCGCGGCCAACCCGAACCAGCTCGCCCCGATCCTGCAGTACCACGTCGTCGGCAAGCGCTACGACGCCAAGGGCCTCGAACAGGCCGGCGCCGTCACCTCGCTGAATACCGCGGGCGGTCCGCTGAAGATCGAGGGTTCCGGCGAGAACATGACCGTCAACGGCGCGAAGATCCTGTGCGGGAACATCCCGACCAAGAACGCGACCGTTTTCGTCATCGACAAGGTGCTCACCCCCGGCGCCAACAAGAACTGAAGCCACCGGGCCCGGCGCGCCTCCCCAGCGCCGGGCCCGGTTTCCGCTCTCTTCTCAGCTGAGCGACGAAGCGACGTGCAGATCGACGTTCTTGGTCTCCGGGGCCATGAACGCGCTCACGATCGCGCCCAGTGCGGCGATCCCGGCGGCGATGTACATCGTGGCCGACAGCCCGAGATTGGCGAGCGACCACGGCGTCGCGAACGTGCCGACCGCCGCGCCGATCCGGCTGATCCCGGTGCACAGCCCCACCGCGGACGCGCGGACCTCGGTCGGGAACAGCTCGTTCGGGTAGATCCATTCCAGAATGGACGGTCCGCCGTTGAACACCGCGTACACCGCGAACGCGAGCGCGATCAGCCACAGCGCGGCGCCCGGTTGCAGGCCGAGGTAGAACAGTCCGGCCGCGGAGATCGCGAAGCCCCAGATCAGGACGGGACGACGGCCGAGCCGGTCCACCAGCAGCAGCGCGGCGATGTTTCCGACGAAGAAGAAGAAATTGATCAGGCCGTACCCGAGGTGCGACAGGTTGCCGCCGCCGAGGTTGAACAGTTCGAGGATCTGCGGCCCGAAGGCGTAGATCGCGAACAGCGGGACGACCGTGCACGTCCAGAAAATCGAAATGAACACGACCCGCTTGAGATACCCGCCGCGCCACAACGCGGACATCGGGGTCTTCGTTTCGGCTTCCGGGAGATCGTCCAGCGTCGCGTGCTCGCCGATCGTCGCGCGCAGCACCTCCAGCGCTTCGGCGTCGCGGCCCTTGCTGTGCAGCCAGCGCGGCGATTCCGGGATGCTGGTGCGGGCGATCACGATCAGCAGCGCGGGCACCGCCGACGACAGCAGCATCCATTTCCAGCCCTGGTCCACGTTCAGCAGGAAGAACCCGACGAACGCGGCGACCGTCGCGCCGACGAACCACATCGCGTTCAGCCCGCCGACCAGCCGCGCCCGCCACGCCTTCGGCGCGAATTCGGTGACCAGCGCGGTCGCGATGGGATAGTCCGCGCCCACCGCGACGCCGATCAGCAGCCGCAGCACGAACAATTGCGCGGCGTCGGCGACGAAGAACTGCAGCACCGAGCACACGATGATCGCGATCAGGTCGATCGTGTACATCAGTTTCCGGCCGATGCGGTCGGTGAGCGGGCCGAACACCGCTCCCCCGATGAACACGCCGACGAGCGCGGACGCGCCGATCAGGCCGGACCACAGCGAGTCCATCTGCCACTGCGGGCCGATCTGCACCAGCGCGATGCCGATGATGCTGAGGATGTAGCCGTCCAGGAACGGGCCGCCGGACGAATACAACGCGAGCTTGCGATGAAACCCGTTGAGGCGGGCCGAATCCAGGGTTGCGCGAACAACAGAGCCGGCTGTGTCCGATGCGCGGTCAGTCTTCATGTCGGTTGGTCTCCTCGCTGCCGACCGCCGCCACGGCGTCGATCTCGATGCGTTTCGTCCCCCGGAACCCGGCGACCTGGACCGTGGTCCGCGGCGGCAGGTCGATGCCGGCGAAACGGTCGAGGTAAGCCTGGTGGTAGGCGTCGAACTCGCCGAGGTCGGCGAGGAACACCGTCAGTTTGAGCAGCGTGCGCAGGCTCCCTCCCGCGGCCCGCAAGGTGTCCTCGAGGTTGTCGAGAGCCACCCGCACCTGCTCGTCGATCGCTTCCGGGACGCTGCCGTCCCGCCGTGCCGGGACCTGCCCGCACGCCCAGATCACTCCGCCGAACACGGCGGCTCCGGCGTAGGGACGAGGTCCGTGCGGATGCGCCACCAGTTCGCGCGAGTTCATCGGCCCTCCCGGTGGTCCGGAATCAGGAACCCGCGCGCGATCGAATACGCGAGAGTCCACAGTGGAGTTTCTACGGACACGCCATGGGTGACCGCTTCGCGATGCCGCTGTTTCCGTTCCGCCGCAGTGGAAATCACCTGACCGTCCGGAACCTCGGACAGCGGACGGATCACCAATCCCGCGACCGGCGGGCGCGGTTCAGCGATGGCGGGCAGCCTCAGCAGGTCCCCGTCAGGCGTGCCGACCGTCCTTTCGCCACCGTCGGAAAGGGACAGTATCCGGCCAGACCGTTCCGCGATGTCCACCGCAGCCCAATCCAGCACCGGACTGCCGGCCATTCCCGGCACGACCAACGTGCCCACCACGGCGGCCGTTTCGCACGCAGGCACGAATGCCTGCAGCGGACCGCGCGAAGCCGGGTCGTGCGCCACGGCGTAGCCGTCGCAATGTTCCAGCCGGAGGCCGACCCGTCCGGCCGGGATCCGGGTCGTCTCGGCGGCCAAGGCGTCGAGCCCGGCGCCCTCGTGGACTTCGGCGGTCGCGATGACTTCGGCCAGGTATTCCGCCTCGCCGCTGCTCAGTCCCGAGGCCCGCAAGGCACGCAGGGAGACCTCGTGGATTTCCCGCACGGACACCCGGGTCCGCACCGTTTCGGCCGCCGAGACGCGCTCGGCCCTCGCCGCGGTCATTGCCCGGCCCCGGGGAACACCGTGTCGAACAGCCGGAGCCAGTTGCCGCCCAGCACCTGCGCCACGACGGTTTCGTCCAGGCCCGCTTCCAGCAATCCTTCGGTGAGGACCGGGAAATCGGCCGGTCCGCCGAACCAGGTGGGCCACACCGGCCACTGCGGTTCCACCGGGACCGCGGACGCGGGCCGCCACCGGCCGTTGCGCAGCCAGGCGACGTAGTCCTGCGACCAGTTCCGCGTGCAGTCGCTGCCGAGCGCGACGTGGTCCGGTCCGATCCGCTCGACCAGTCCCGCGACCATCTCGCAGAACTGCCGCCGGGTCGTCTTCTCGCCGCCGATCACGTTGGGGTACAAGCAACAGCCGAGCACTCCGCCGCGCGCGGCGAGGGCGTCGACGACGTCGTCCGGCTTGTTGCGCGGCGAATCCGCGAAGGACAGCGGGTTCGCGTGCGTGATCGCGACCGGTCCGGCCGAGGCGTCGATCGCGTCGCGGCTCGTGCGGTTGCCGACGTGCGACAGATCGACCAGCATTCCGACGCGGTTCATCTCCGCGACGATGAACCGGCCGTACGCGGTGAGCCCGGAATCGTGCTCGTCGTAGCAGGCCCCGCCGACGAGGTTCTGGATGTTGTAGGTCAGCTGTGCGATCCGCACGCCGAGCCGGCGGAAGACCTCGACCATCCGGTAGTCGTCGCCGAACGGCGAGGTGTTCTGGAAGCCGAGCAGCACGGCGAGCCTGCCGTCGCGCTTCGCCTGCCGGATGTCGTCGGCGTTCTCGGCGAGGACGACCAGATCGGCGTTGTCCCGCGCGAGTTCGTACCAGTCCGCGACCGCGCGCAGCGTTTCCTGCGGGCCTTCCCAGACCGCGCACGTCGCGTTCACGCCGGTGACGCCGCCCGCTTTCAGTTCCTCCAGGACTTTGCGGTCCCAGTTGTTGATCTGCAGTCCGTCGACGACAGTGAGGTCGCCGTGCTCCAGGGGGTCCACTCAGGACTCCTTTCCGGGCTTGCGGGTGAACAGCCAGTCGTCGTCCGCTCCGGACTGGACGTCGTGCGCCCGGGGCGCGCCGGAGAACAGCGTGACGCGCAACCAGTCGGTCGACTGCGGGCTGTAGTTCTCCATGCCGTAGAGGGCGAGCTGGAATCGCTGCAGGTGCAGCGGAAGGAAATCGTCGGCGAGCAGGTTCGCGCGGACCTCGCCGTAGCGGAGCCCGGCGACGGACTGCACGCGCGCGACGATGCCGCGGTGCCACGGGAATTCGAGCAGGAACTCGGCCACCGAACGGCCCGCGCCGGCGGCCGCCAGATCGTGCCGGAGGGCGTGCACGGCGCGGGCGATGCCGATCGGGTGCTCCATCGATTCGCCCGGGTCCTGACCGCGGTTGCCGCGCCGGGGTTCCTCGTTGTCCTCCGCGGAGAACCAGAACCTCGCCTGTTCACCGGGGTCGGTGAAGTCGAACTCGCGGGTCCAGTCGTAGCGGCGGGCAAGCAGGTCGCGCAGCTGACCGCAGGTCTGGGCGAGGTCGACTCGCCGGCGCTGGTCGCACGTCAGCAGGCGTTCGATCTCCGCGTCGAGCGAGTCGTCCAGTTCGACCAGGACGGTGTGCAGCACGGCTCGGGCCTCGGCGCCGAACTCCGCGGCTCGGCCGTCGAGGTCCCGCCACCGGAAACCGCCCGCCGGGAATTCGCTGAGCAGCGAAGCGATTCCGTCGAGTCGTCCGGCCAGTTCGGGACCGGTCAGGTACGGCGCGGTCGCCAGGGTGTCCCGTTCGCGGAAGTACCGGCGCGCGCGATCGAGCAGTTCGCTCGCCCGCCGGACCGAACCGGCGTCCGCCTCGGCGTCGAGGGCATGGGCCAGCGGGAGTTCCCGAGCCGAGCACCAGGCGTCGAGGATGTGCGGATGGTTCACCACGAACGGGACCATGCCGAGCCCGGTCGCGTTGCCGAGGCCGAGGTACCGCCGCCAATCGCCGGAAAGCTGTGCCGCGGACGGGTTTCGGCGAGCGGCGCAATGCTCGACCAGGTCGTAGCTGAACTCGCGCAGCAGCCACGCGGCCAGCATCTGCGCACGGTAGGGCACCTGCAACGGCGGGATTCCGGCCAGCCGGTCGAAGTCGGCGAGACCGAACTTTCCGTTGCTGTAGAAGGCTGTGCTGCGCAGGATGTAGCAGGCGTCGCCCATCGTGGCGCAATCTGGCTCTTCACCGGCAGCCAGTTGCGCCACCACGTAGTCGAAGAACCGCTCGCTGCGGTTCGCCCGAGTCCACACCAGCGTCGCAGCGTCTGCGCGGCCAGCCTCCTGCCGTGGTACTTCACGACGCAGCTCTGCCATCCGAGTGTCCGGAACTGGGCCTTCCACCAAGGCAGCGGTGACATCCCAGCGTTTCGCGATCACGCGGTCGGTGCGCTCGTTTTCCCGCAGTACGGTGGAAAACACCGCGAAGTGCAGCAGCGTGCCATCCGCGTCGATCCGGTAGACGGCCTCGCCGTGGCCGCTGTCGTCGAACTCCCACCGGGTGCGAGACACTGCCCAGCGTTCCCGCGCCGCCTGGCGGAGGAACGACCGCGCGAAGCTGTGCCGGGTGTAGCGGGAAGCGCCCAGCTCCGCCGGGGCGAGCGCGGTGTCCGCGGGCCGGGTCACGATTGTTCCCGGGGCGCGGACGTCCGCAGGTACGCGGTTTTGGTCCAGGTGAAGAACTCCGCGGCGGATTCCCCGTTCTGCTCGCGCGGCGCGGGGAACGACGAATCCTTGAGACCGCCGAACGGCGCGTGCACCTCGGACCCGGTGTTCGGCGCGTTGACCTTCACGATGCCCGCGTCCAGGTCGCGCAGGCACTGCCGCACCGCGCGCTCGTCGTCGGTGAACACCGCCGCGGTGAGCCCGAACCGGGTGCCGTTCGCGAGCCGGATCGCCTCGTCCAGGTCGGCGGCGCGCAGCACGGTGGCGACCGGGCCGAACACCTCCTCCTGGCTGATCGTCAGCTCGGGCGTCCCGGCCAGCAGCGTCGGCGCGACGAACGCACCGCCCTCCGGGCAGTCCGCGCGGGCCAGCACAGTCGCTCCCTCGTCGACCGCCTGCTGGATCGCGCCCTCGACCTCCTCCGCCGCCCGAGCGGACACCAACGGTCCGATCTCGACTCCCGGCGCCGTCCCGGCTCCGACGACGAGGCCCTTGACCCGGGCGGACAGCTCGGCGACCAGGCGGTCGCCGGCGTCGCCGACCGCGATGATCCGGCGAGCGGCCGTGCACTTCTGCCCGGTCCCGCTCATCGACGCGGTGACCAGCGCGGCGGCGGCCTGGGCCGGGTCGGCGTCGGGCAGGACGATCGCCGCGCTGTGCCCGCCGAGTTCGAGCTGCACCTTCGCGCCGCGCGGCACGACAGCGGCCTGGATCGCGCGGCCGACCGGCACCGATCCGGTGAACGTGACACCGGACAGCTCCGGCCGTTCCACCAGCTCGGCGCCCAGCGATCCGGGCGCGAGCAGCAGGTTGAGCACGCCGTCCGGAACCCCGGCCTCGATCAGGATCTCGGCGAACGCCACCGCCAGCGCGACCGTGTCGCTCGCCGGCTTCCACACCACGGAGTTGCCCCACAGCAGCGCGGGCGCGAGCTTCCACGCCGGGATCTGCACCGGGAAGTTCCACGGCGTGATCACGCCGACGACACCCAGCGGACGGCGCACGGTCCGCACCACCTCGTCCGGGTTGCCGGACGGGTAGAGCACGCCGTCGGCGCTGCGCGCCCGGCCCGCGTGGTAGTGCAGCGTCTCGACCGAGGCGGCCACCTCGCCGCGCGACTCCGCCAGCGTCTTGCCCTGTTCCCGGGTCATCAACGCGGCCACCGATTCGGCGCGCTGGGCCAGCAGTTCCGCGGCCCGCCGCAGCACGAGGCCGCGCGCGATGACGCCCTGGCGATCCCATTCCGGCTGCGCCGCCACCGCCGCGCGCACCGCCTCGTCCAGCAGTTCCGGCCCGGCCGTCCGGTACTCGGCCACGATCTGCGCGGGATCCGCCGGGTCGGTACTCCGCGCGACCGGTCCGTCGCCGGGAACCCACCGTCCCGCTACGAAGTGCTGCAACGACAATGCGTGATCCACGGGTGCTCCTCGACGTTCGCGACGGTGCTTGTCGTCCATGACGCTAAGTCGCGCGGAACACAGAGTGAAGTATCTATTGCCTACGCGCTGATAAGGAACCATTATCAGCGGCGTGGAACTCCGCCAGCTTCGCTACTTCGTCGCGGTCGCCGAGGAACGCAGCTTCCGCCGCGCCGCCGAACGGCTGCACCTCGCTCAGCCCGCGCTCAGCCAGCAGATCGCGAAGCTGGAGAAGGAACTGTCCGTGCGGCTGCTCCTGCGGACGACCCGAAGCGTCGAGCTGACCGAACCAGGTCGCGTGCTGCTGACCGAGGGCCGCCGCGTGCTCGCGGGCAGCCAGCACGCCCTCACCGCGGTCGCGCACGCCGCACGCGGCGAACTCGGGCTGCTGCGGATCGGGTTCGTCAGCTCGGCCGCGCTGGAAATCGTGCCCGCCACCGTGCTGGAAATGCGGCGGCAATGGCCGGATGTCCGATTCGAACTGACCGAATCGACCACCGACGCGCAGATCGCCGCGCTCGGCGACGGTCAGCTCGACGTCGGCATCGCCCGCGAGGTCGGCGATGCGCCCGGACTCACCGTGCACCCGCTGGGCCGGGAACGGCTGATCGTGGCCGTGTCCGAGACGCATCCGTTGGCGGACAAGGAAACCGTCGAGATGGCGGAGCTGGCCGACGAGCCGTTCCTCGCCTTCCCGCGGACGCGCGTCTCGCGGTTGCACGACCACATCGAGACGCTGTGCCTGCGGTCCGGATTCCGGATGCGCGTGGTCCAGGAGGCGGTCCAGTTCCCGACCATGCTCGGCCTTGTCGCCGCCGACACCGGCATCGCCATCGTGCCGAACGCCTTGCGCGCCTTGCAGTTGCCCGGACTTCGCTATCTCGCCCTCGCCGATGCGGGCGCGGTCTCGACCGTCTCGGCGATCTCGCGCACCGACCACGAGAACAACCCGGTGGTCGACCGTTTCCTCAGCGTCGCGCGTGCCGGATGATGGCGCGGTGGACTTCGAACCGCACCGCGGCGAACTGACCGCTTACTGCTACCGGATGGCCGGCTCGTTCCACGAGGCCGAGGATCTGGTGCAGGAAACGCTGCTGCGCGCGTGGAAAGCCCGCGACCGGTACGACCCGGCCCGCGCTTCGGTCCGGACCTGGCTGTACCGGATCGCGACGAACGTCTGCCTGACCGCTTTGGAGGGCCGGGCCCGGCGTCCGTTGCCGTCCGGTCTCGGCGCCGCCAGCGACGATCCCGGCGCGCCGCTGCGACCGGCGACGGACATCCCGTGGCTGCAACCCTTCCCGGACGCCCGCTGCGACGCCGACACCCGCGCCGGACTGCGGCTGGCGTGGGTCGCCGCGACCCAGGTCCTCCCCGCACGGCAACGGGCGGTCGTCGTGCTCCGGTCGGTGCTCGAGTTCAGCGCGGCCGAGGTCGCCACCCACCTGGAGACGACCGTTCCGGCGGTCAACAGCGCGCTGCAACGAGCCCGCGCCGCACTCGCCGGCGCGGGCGGGATGGACGAGATCGCCGAACCGGACGACGCGGAAACCCAGGCCGTGATCGACCGGTACGCACGAGCCTTCGAGGCCGCCGACGTCGAGGCGCTCGTCCGGCTGCTCACCGACGACGCGATCCTGGAAATGCCGCCGGTGCCGCTCTGGTTCCGCGGCAGCGAGGACTACGGCCGGTTCATGCATCGGGTCTTCGAGATGCGCGGAGCCGGCTGGAGCGTCCGCGGCCTCGCCGCCAACGGGCAGCCCGCGCTCGCCGCCTACACCCCCGACCGGCAGTTGCACACCCTGCAAGTCTTCACCGTGGCCGGCGGGCGGATTTCGCACAACGTCGTGTTCGCCGATCCGCGCGTTTTCAAGGCGTTCGACCTGCCGCCGAAGATTTTTTGACTTTCGCCGATGAGTTCGCTCGGCGCCGCCGGTAAGTACTGGCGACACCGATTGAAGGGAACTCCGCCATGAGCGTCATCGTCATCGCCTTCACCACCCTCGACGGCATCTCGTCCGATCCGGACGGCTCGTCGGCCGCCCCGGACGGCGGCTGGGCGTTCCGGCACGGCCCGGAGTCCGTGGCGGGCGACAAATTCCGCCTGGGCGCCACGCTGGACGACGGGGTCCTGCTGCTCGGCCGCAAGACCTGGGAGCTGTTCTCCGGTCTGTGGCCGCACCGCGACGACCCGTTCTCGCGGCGGATGAACGCCGTACCCAAGCTGGTCGCCACCAGCACCCTCGCCGACACCAGCGCGTGGCAGAACTCGTCGGTTCTGGAGGGCGACCTGGTCGACGCGGTGAAACGGGAAGGGCGCGACGTCGTCGTCACCGGCAGCCTGAGCGTCGTGCACACGCTGATGGCAGCGGACCTGGTCGACGAATACCGGCTGCTGACCTTCCCCACCGTCCTGGGCCGCGGCACCCGCCTGTTCCCGGACGGCACCCGGCTCGCGCATCTGGAATGCACGTCGGCTGAACGCGTTGGCGCGGCGACGCTTTCGCGGTACGTGCGCGAAAATTCGGTGGATGGTTCCGGGCGCTAGGCCGTAGCGTCGGGGGCCATGTTGCTGGTTGTCTCGGGCGCGTCCTGCGTCGGCAAAACCACCGCTCGCTTGCACGCGCGGCATCTGCTCGGCGAAACGTACGAGACCGCCGAACTGAGCACGCTCGGCCCGATCCCGGCCGCGCCGACCGTCGCGTGGCGGCAGGAGCGAGTGGAAGTCGCGGTGCGACGCGCGATCGCGCTCGAAGCCGAGGACAGGCACCTGCTGCTGGCCGGCGATCCGATACCGGTCGGCGAAGCACTGGCGGCGCCGAGCGCGGACCGGATCGACATCGCCGGTTGCCTGCTCGACCTCAGCGACGAGGCCCACCTGGCTCGGCTCGCCCGCCGCGGCGAGCCGAGCCCCGCGAATCAAGCATTCGCGGCGTGGCTGCGTGCGCACGCGCACGACCCGGGTCATCTTCCGGAAGCTGTCACGACGGACGCCTGGCCGGAAATGCGCTGGGACCGCTGGGTCGGGCGCACCCCGGGCCCGGAGTGGGCGACAACGGTGATCGACACGTCTTCGCTCGGCCCGGCAGAGGCGGGCGAGGCAGTCGCGGACTGGTGCCGCCGCGCCGTGGCAGGCATCGCTCCGGTCTTCCGCGCGGGCTGGTTCGCCCGCTGACCGTCCGTGCGGGGAACCCTCATCGACCCTGCTTCCCTCACGGACCGGCGAACCGGCCCATCGGTCAGTCGGCGTAGCCGTGTTGGTGTGCGTAGTGCACCGCCTGCGCCCGGGTCCCGCAGCCGGTCTTCGCGAAGATCCGGTTCACATGCGTCTTCACCGTCGCCTCGCTGACCTGCAGTTCCCGCGCGATCTCCCGGTTCCCCCGGCCCGCCGCGACCAGCTTCAGCACGTCCACCTCCCGCGCCGTCAGCCCGTCCTGCGGCGGCGCGGCCGGACGCCGGGCCGCGGCCAGCAAAGTCCGCTGCACCGACAGGTCCATCACGGTCTGCCCAGCCGCCGCCGCGTGGATCGCGCGGCCGATCTCGTCGCCGTTCGCCGCCTTGGTCACGTAGCCGACCGCGCCCGCGTCCAGGGCGCGCACGATCGACGCGCTGTCCGCATAGGTCGTCAGCACGACGACCCGCGTGCCCGGCAGGTCCGCGACGATCCGCCGGGTCGCCGCCGCCCCGTCGCAGCGCGGCAGATCCAGGTCCATCAGCACCACATCGGGCTGCAGCCGCAAGGTCTCCTCGATCGCCGCGGCTCCGTCGCCCGCCTGTCCGACGACCTCGATGCCGGGCAGCAACCCGACCAGCAGCACCAGACCCTCCCGCACCGCGGGCTGGTCCTCGGCCACGAGCACGCGCACGGTCGTCATGCCGGGATCCTCGCCGACAATCGCCAGCCCGCGCCGTCCGGGCCCGCGGTCACCTCGCCGCCGACCAGTTCCGCACGCTCGCGCAGACCGGTCAAGCCGTACCCGGCGCCGGGCAAACCGCTGCCGGAACCCGTCCGGTTGACGACCGTCATCGTCACCGCGTCGTCCAGATAGGACAGTTCGACCGACACCGGCGCGCCCGCCGCGTGTTTGCGCGCATTGGACAGTCCTTCTTGGACAGTGCGGTACAGCAGCAGGGTGACGTCCGCGGGGAGTTCGCGCGGCTCGCCGGTCACCTGGATCGACGCGTTGTCCGGCAGCGAGCCGAACAACTCCGGCAACGCCATCGGATCGCCGCGCAACGCGTGCACCGCCCGCCGCGTCTCGATCAGGCCCTCCTGCGCCAACTGCCCGGCCTTCCGCACGCACGCGGCGAGTTTCTCGTCCGGCGACGGCAACTCGGCCACCAACCGTGCCGCCGCCTGCAAGTGCAGCGACAGCGCCGAAAGCGAATGCGCCTGGATGTCGTGGACCTCCCTGGCCAGCCGCGCGCGTTCCTCCAGCGTCGCGCCCCTGGCGACGGCTTCCTGGGTGAGCCGCGTCTGGTCCAGCAGGTCGCGGGCGTGGCGCGCCTGCACCCGGTACTGCCGCCGGTTGAGCCCGAGCAGCACCACGACCGACACCGCGAGCGCGTTTCCCGCCACGAGCCCGCCCGGCTGCCCGGCGAGGTATCCGCCGGCGGTTGCCGCGACCCCCACGGCCACAGCCACGGTGATGATCTCCGCCGGGGTGATCGCCGCCAGCGAGGACAACACGAGCAAGGACAGGCAGACCAGCGACGGTCCGGTGAGGCTCGGGTCCGCGACCGCCACGACCGCGCCGAACAGCGCGGCCAGCGAGAGCAGCACGCCCGCCGCCCGCGGCCAGCGGAGGTCCAGCGCCCCGAACGCCAGGCCGCTCGCGGCGGAAGCGGCCAGCGGCACCCGCTCCCACTCCGCCGCGGGCTGCGCGGTGACGAGAATCGCGACGAAGGCCGCCGGCGTCAGCAGCCGCATCAGGACCAGCGGCAGCCGAGTCATCGCATTCCCTCCCCTTGGGCGTCTTCGCTGCTCAGCGTAGTCAGGCCCGCACCGGCTGCCCGTCACGGACGGGTTCGAGCCGCCGGGATCGCCACAGCACCCCGCCCGCCCGCACCGCGACCATCGCCAGCGCCATCAACACGAAGAACAAGCCCACCCCGTCCTCGTCCAGATGCGTGCTGACCAGGAATTCGCCGACCTGCACCGCGAACGAGCGCACGTTCTCCACCGCCCACACGAACACCAGCCGCCCGACCAGCACGGCGAGCCAGATCAGCAGGTACGGCCAGCCAGCCCAGGTCTGCACGCGCCCGGTGCCCGGACTGCGCTCCACCCGGGTGGTCGCGATCAGCCCCGCCCCGGCGATCGCCCCGACGACGGCCCCGGCCAGGCCGGCCACCAGGTTCGGCGCGGTGAGCGAGATGCCGCCGGTGAAGTACAGGACCCCGATGACGGTGCACGAAACGAACGGCATGATGCCCATGACCAGGTTGTGCCGATGGCGGCCCACCTGGGTGAAAAGAACGAGAGCGAGCAGGATCCCGCCCATGACGAGAGCGTCGGTCATCACGGCCTTCTTCTGGATTCAGGCGGGCCGGAACACCCGCCCCCTCGACGCTAGGGAGCGGACCCCAGCGAATCGTCCAACCATCGACCGATTCCGGGTGGACGTGACGTACACCCGGAATACCGGGACCGGCGCGGCTCCGCCGGTACACTGTGGAGCGTCAGCGGCCGAAGACGGCTGGGCGCGATCAAAAGCCGTGGAGCCGGACGAACGATGATTCCCGCATTGCTGGTCCTGTCGACCGCGGTTCTGCTGCGCGCGCTCGCGGCCAAACAGCTCGACCGGTGGAACATCGCCGCGCCCGTGCTGATGGTGCTGTGCGGGGTCGCGACCGCGTCGTTCGCGAATCCGGGAAAACTGCTCGACCTCTTCGACACGGAAATCGCCCAGCACGTCGCCGAACTCATTCTCGCGATGCTGCTTTTCGTCGACGCCACCGAGGTCCGCGGCGGACGGCTGTGGGGACACGCGCCCAGCCTCGTCGCGCGGGTGCTGTTCCTCGCGCTGCCGCTGAGCCTCGGGCTGGCCATGCTGGCGGGCTGGGCGTTCTTCCCGGAACTGTCGTGGCCGTTGCTGCTGATCGTCGCGTGCATCGTGATCCCGAGCGATTTCGCCGCCGCCGAACGCGTCGTGCGGGACAAAACCCTGACACCGCAAGTGCGCAGCGTGCTGAACGTCGAAAGCGGCTACAACGACGGATTGGTCTCGCCGCTGTTCCTGTTCGCGCTCATCCTCGCGCGCAGCGACAACACCGCGAATACCGCCGGGAAAGCACTCGCGACCGCCTTGCCGTTCGCGATCAAAGCCATTGTCGCCGGTGCTGTCATCGGCACGGCGATCGGTTTGCTGCTGTTCCTCGCCGTCCGCGCCGGCTGGACATCCGGGCAAGGACGGCGCATCGCCCTCCTCACGACTCCACTGCTGACTTATGCGGCGACAGTCGCCATTGACGGCAACGGATTCGTCGCCTGTTTCGTCTCCGGGATCGCCTTCCGCTACGTCTACCGCGCTTTCGCCGCACGGCACCTCCGCACCGCGCACAGCCCCGCCCGGGAGCATTTCGCCCGCCCCTCGGAAGACCTGCGACTGCTCGAAGAGGTCACCGGAATCCTGACGATGGCGATGTGGTTCGTCGTCGGCGGGGCGGCGGTCGTCATGGTGTCCTTCGGCGTGCCGTGGCAGCCGATCGTGTTCTGCCTGCTCGCGCTGACCGTCCTGCGGATCATCCCGGTGATGCTGTCGCTGACCCGAACCCGGATGTCGCGCCGGGACCGGTTCCTCGTCGGCGCGCTCGGCCCGCGCGGCACGACGTCGGTCGTGTTCGGCCTGCTCGCGATCAACGGCCTCACCGGAGCGGAAAGCGACCTTGTCTTGACCCTGACGGTGGTCTGCGTCCTCGGCAGCGTGGCCCTGCACGGACTCGGCTCGACACCGCTCATCACCCGCCTGATGACGCCTCGAACGCACCGTCCGTCCGCATAGCGTGCACGCATAGTAGCCAGCGTTTTTCGGGCCATCACCGGACTTTCCCTGGTTTTTCTCCCCCGCGCGGGTGGCCTCCGGACAGTGCCCGTAACATTCCGTGACCGCCGGCAGAGTAAGGGTCAAGCGCGACGCACCACGTCGCAGTTCCGCGCAGAGGACCCCGCTCATGTCCGCACCCACGCTCGCCGAACCCCAAGCCGGACGGCACCGTTCCGGCAGCGTGCGCGTCGTCGCCGTCATTCCCGCGCACGACGAAGAAGCCCAGATCGCGCATACCGTCGCCGCGCTGCGCGGGCAGGACCGGACCGTTGACGAGGTCTTCGTCGTCACCGACAACTGCACCGACAACACCGCCACAGCGGCTTCGTCCGCCGGAGCCCGAGTCCGACCGTCCGCAAACAACACGCACAAGAAGGCCGGCGCCCTCAACCAACTGCTCGCCTGGCTGCTGCCACGGCTGGACGAGGACGACGTAATCCTCGTCCAAGACGCGGACTCCGCTTTGGACCCGCACTTCGTCAGCACCGCACTGCACCACCTCGACCACGGATACGGCGGCGTAGGCGGAGTCTTCCGCGGCGGCCCAGGCGGCGGTTTCGTCGGCCACCTGCAGCGCAACGAATACGCCCGCTACGCCCGCGACGTGCACCGGCTCCACGGAAAATGCCTGGTACTGACCGGAACCGCGGCGATGTTCCGCGTCCGTACCCTCCGCGAAGTCTCCGCCGCGCGGCTCGCCGAACGCCTGCCCGCGGGCGACGGTCACGGCGGGATCTACGACACCACCGTGCTCACCGAGGACAACGAACTCACTTTCGCCCTGCTGCACCTCGGCCACCGGGTGATCTCACCCAGTGCCTGCACACTGGAAACCGAGGTCATGACGAGCTGGAGTGCACTGTGGACACAGCGCCAGCGGTGGAAGCGCGGCGCGGTCGAGAACTGTGTCCAATACGGACTGACCCGCGTCACGTGGCGGTACTGGGGCAGGCAGCTGATGACCATCGCGGGCGTACTGGTCAGCGGCATCTACCTGACCGCCCTCGCGATCGCCCTCTGCCACGGCGGCCTGCACCTCAACCCGTGGTGGCTCGGCATCTCGGCGATTTTCGTGGTGGAGCGAGCCGTGACCGTGCGCTACCGCGGCTGGCGCCAGATGCTGCTCGCCACGTCGATGTACGAGCTGGTGCTCGACTATTTCCTGCAAGCCTGCCATCTCAAGGCATACGCGGACGCACTCCTGCGCACCCGCAAGAACTGGTGAACACCCGCACCCGGAAGAGAGAACCCCATGTACCAGAAAATCGGCGCGGCCTCGGCCGCGGGAGTGACCGGCGGACTGGCGTTCACCGGAGTGAACGTCCTGTGGCTGCTGCTGGCGGGATTCGCTTTGCTGGCAGCGGGAACGGCCATGCTGCGGATTTTGCCGAGGGTGCGGAAGCAGGAGCTGTAGCGGCGCTGTCCTGAGCGCTCTCGCAGCATCGGAGGCGCGGATGCCGAGCGAAATCGACCTGCGCCCCCGACGGCCGCGGACAGCGACTTCTGTTTCCAGGTGCACCGGGCCGCGTTGGGCGAGCATGTCGCCGCGATCTGGGGCTGGGACGACGAAATCCAGCGTGGGTACCACGACCGTGCCTTCGTCCCCGGCCGATGGCGGGTGATCACGGCCGACGGAGCGGACGCCGGTCTGCTCGTGGTCGAGTACCGGTCGGCTGAGGTCTGTCTCGGCCGGATCGAACTCGACCCGCGGTACCAAAGCCGCGGAATCGGCGGGCGGCTGATCCGCTGGCTGATCGGCGTCGCGGCGGAACGGGGACAGCCGCTCGTGCTCGAGGTGCTCATGGTCAACACCCGAGCGCACGCGTTCTGCTTGCGCCACGGTTTCCGCGAAACCGGCCGACACGGAAGGAAAATCCTCCTGGCCCGAACCCCAGGCCAGGAGGATTGACGTCAGCCCGCGTCAGTCACCGTCCCCGTGACGTCCACATCCGGTCCGGACTCCTTCGGCTCGCCCGTCAGATGCAGCAGCACCTGCTTCGCCGGATCCGCACCGTCGTGCCGCACGGTCGGGATCGTCAGCTCGCCGCTGGTCTTTCCCGCCGGAATCCGCACCACCACCGTCAGCCGGGCCCCTGACAACGGCTGCTTCTTTTCCGGATCGACGCCGTGCTCGATCAGCCACTCCGGATCGACATCGGACGTCATCAGTTCCGGACCGTTCTTCGGCGGCCGCACCTCCCCGAGCACACTGAGGTCCGCATCGGCCGCTGTGGACAGCCGGACCGGCCACGTCAGCGCGGTGCCCTCGACCGCTGTCACGTCTGACTTCCCGACGCTGATCTTCGGGGCCGGGTCGTCGTTCTCGACGTTCAGCGAGCCCTGCGCCGACCCGACCACCGTGCCGCGGGTGGCCTTCACGTCGGCCAGGATCCGGTACGGCCAGCTCCACCGGGTGTTCCCGACGACCGTCGCGGGCAGGTCGAGCGTGTGCTGGCCCGGCGCGAGCGTGACCGCCTGGTACGTCCACTTCACCGGCATCGGCGAGACCGTCTCCGGCCGGAAGACGCGCAGCGAACCGCCGCCGTCGCCGGTCACCGTGACCGGGATCTGGTACGTCTTCGACCCGGAATCGCCTTCCTTGACCGTCAGGGCGCCGAGATCGACCCGCGTCAGCGGAGCCGGGGCCGGATCAGGCAGGCCGGGCCGCCACGCGTACACGTCCAGCAGCCACGCTTCGCTGCCCGAGGTCCGCGGCGTCAGCTCCAGGCTCGCCACCTCCTGGTGCGGCGGCAGCGGGACCCGGACTTCCTGTCCCCAGAACGACCTCGTCCGTTCGGTCCCGGCCAGGCCGGCCACCGTGAACGAGCCCAGTTTCGTGCGCACGCCCCGGGAATCGGCGACCGCGACGTCGAACGAGGCGGCCGGGGCGTTCTCCGGCGCGATGACCCGCATCGCCAGCGCCCGCGCGCCGCCGGAGGAAACCGGGCGGGGCAACTGGATCTGCGCCGGAGCACCCGCCGAGCGCACATGCACCGCGGTGCGGGTCGGGTCGGGCGCGTCTTCCAGCCCGACGAAATGCGGCGATTTGGAGGCGCCCGAGCTGACGAGGCACCGCTGATCCGGGCCGACCTGCTGGCAGACGTCCGCGCTGCCGGCGACCTTGGTCGACGAATCCGGGACCAGCACTGGCGTCCGCGCGCCGCCGAGGGCGTGCGACAGCACGCGGGCCGGATCGGCGGACGGGGCGCGCACGCCGGAACCGTCCAGCAGCGGCTCCATGCGCAGATCGTGCTTCTGGAACAGCTGCGCCGCCGCGGCGACATAGGTGGCGCCGACCGCCCGCTGCTGCGCGTCCGTCAGCCGCGCGGGCACGCCGGGCGAGCAGTTCGGATCCGGCTCGCGGGAGGAGAAATCGTCATTTGCCGGGGCCACCGCGACGCCCGGAGTCCATTCGGCATTGAAGTAATTGTGGTTCGCGCCCGAGACATAAAGCGCGCTGTGCAAGGCCGTGTCCCGGCTGACGCCGCGCGCCCCGTCGATGTATTGCTGCCCTTGGAGGTCCGAGACGTCGCCGTCGCACGAAGGCAGGAAGGTGACCGACGGGACGTCCGGCACCGGGTTGAGCCCGAACACGGTCGGCGCGATGAGCACGTCGCCGCGGATCTTCCAGCGGACCGGCCCGGAGAACCCGGTGTCGCCCGGCGGCGGGTACAAACTGTCCGTCGCCGCGCGGTTCACGCCCTCGCCGCCGCGGGAATGCCCGACCAGCAAGACATTCGACAGGTCCGCGGCCGGAGCGTCCCGGACTATCTGCGGGGCGGTCGCGCGGGCGCTGCCGGACCAGTCCGCCCAGTGCGCGAGGTGCAGCCGGACCAGCGACGACCGGGCCTGCGCGCCGCCGTCCTCCGCCGCGTGGTCGAGCGCGTTGATCGCGTTGGCCGAAATGGACACTGTCAGGAATCCCTGCGACGCCAGCAGTTCCTGGGTCTGCAGGTAGCCGCGGTAGCTCGGGATCGGCAGCATCCCGGTCTTGCACGGCCAGGCCGTCGAGTAGTCGCGCGGATCAGCCGGGTTGTAACACGGCTGATGCCGGCCGTGCAGGAACACCACCAGCGGCCGGTTGCCCGGCGCGTGCTTCGGCGCGACGACCACGCCCTGCATCTCGATCGGCCCGTCCAGTCCCGGCAGCCGCACCGGGTCGAGCGAGTACTCGCCCTTGACCGTCGAGAACTGCCCGGGTTTACCGGGATCCACCGCATTAGCGGGCAACTCCGGCAGCGGCGCCGCAGCCGGTTGCTTCGCCGTCGCGCGAGGCGGCTCGGTCAGCGAACGGCCGCCGACGCGCGCCTCCAGCCCGCGCAGATCGCGGATCCCGCCGGCCGGCAGCGAGAACGTCCGCAGATCAGCCCGTGGCTGGGCACGGCCGAGCAGCTTGCCGCCGGACCAGAACTCCACCGCACCGTCGCCGAACAGCGGTTTCGGCGCGGTCCAGACCAGCCGGCCGTCGGCGACCCGCCACTCCGGCGGCGACGCCGGGCCGGCCGGACTCGCCGCCGCGGGCTGCGCCAGCGTGACCGCCATGACCGCGGCCGCCGCGATGGGGACAAATTTGCGCAGAAGGACCTTCACTGGGTGCTCCCTCCCCGATGATCTTTCTTTTCTACCGGGAAAGCAGCCCGCCGTGCCAGAACGGCGTCCGGGAGTTCAGGCCCGGTTCTCCGCCAGCGACCCGGTGCGCAGACCGGCCACCACGATCTCGCCGAACGCGTCGCCGATCTGCCGGGGCGTCATCTCGCCGCGCGGATCGAGCCAGGTGTGCGCCCACGCGGCCACGCCGATCACCGCGAACGCCAGCACCCGCGCCGTCGCGACCGGTTTGAACGCACCGCTTTCGATTCCGCGCTCGACCACCTGCGTGACCAGGGCTTCGAACTCGTCGCGCTTGCGCTCGATCGAGGCGAACGTCGTGCTGGAAAGGAACCGGCGCTCCTGCTGGAAAATCGAGATCTCGGCCCGGTAGATGCCGATCGGCTCGACCAGCACCTCGGTCATCACCCTGCGGAGCACCCGCTCCGGCGCGCCGCCCTCGGCGAGCACCTCGCGGATCCGCCGCAGCTGGAAATCCATGAACTGGTCGTGGATTTCGTGCAGCACGTCCTCTTTGGTCTCGAAGTGGTAGTAGAACGCGCCTTTGGTGAGCTTCGCGGTGTCGACGATTTTCTGCACCGAAGTGGCGTGGAACCCGTCCTTTTCGAACAGCTTGAGCGCGGCCTCGACGAGGGCCCGCCGGGTGGCGTCCGGATCGCGCGGCGCCCTGGCCCTGCCGTCGCGTTTGCCCGTGGACGGCGGGACAGCGGGCATCGAAGTGCTCCTCACTGGCCGGGCGGCCGCGGCTACGGAGCCCAGAAGGTAACAAACACTCGCCCCTGGACGACGCGGAATCGGCAAGTCGGCCGCTTCGCACCAGGGCAGAACTGCCGGCAGCGCGCGCCCGCAGCAACCGGCTGGCACGAACGGAGCAACGATCCCGGCTTGTCAGGGACCGGAAAGACAGTGCGCGGATGGCGGCTCTCCCGCGGTTCTCCGTGCCGCACACCGCCGGCCTGGAGCAGTTCCGGGCCGCCAACACCGGCGCGCCGGCCACCCTCGCCGCGTCGGGCGTCAAGGAAACCGGCCTGGCCGCGGTCGCCGACGAGGTGCTGGCCGAGCCCTGCGCCAGCCCTCGTCCAGTGCACCGCCGCGACCTGGAAACCTTGCTGCACCAAGCTTTCAGGCCCGCATAGCCGTCTCAGCCCATTCCTCGAAGGAGGTCAGCGGAATCCCGAGCTCCCGCGCGAACTCGGGCCGCGCCGGTTGTCCGAGTTCGTTCAGCATCTTGTGCGAAAAGCCCATCGGCGGCATGCCCGCGGCAAGCGCCTCCTCGACGGTCATGTCCGGCACCGGCAACGGCACGCCCAGCACGCGCGACAGAATCGGCGCGATCTCCGCCATCGACCGGTAGTCGCTCGCCAGTTCCAGTTCGACCCGGTGGAACCGCTCCGGCTCCGCGATCGCCGCCGCGGCCGCCCGGCCGATGTCGCGCGTCGCGGCCAGCGACAGCCGGGTTTCCGGACGCAGGATCGTCACCAGCCCGCCCTCGATGCCGCGCGGGAACACGTACTGCGTGGCCGGCAGGAAGTTCTCCATGAAGAACCCCGGCTTGAGCAACGTCCACCGCGGGAATTCCGCCGCCCGGAGCCGATCCTGGATCGCCGCCTTGGCCTCCATCGACGGAGCCAGGAACGCCCAGCGCTCCTCGGCCAGTTCCGGCGACCCCGCCCCGCTCACCGAGGTATGCACGAACTGCGGCACGCCCGCGTCTTTCGCCGCCTCGATGAGGTTCACCGCCTGGGTCACCTCCCCGGCGAAATCCGGCTCCGGCCCGCTCATGTCCGGCATCTGCACGCTGAACACCGCCCGCGCGCCCTTCACCGCCCGAGCCAGCCCGTTCTTCTCCAGCAAATCCCCGGCGACGAGCTCGGCACCCGCCGCCTCGACCGCCTTCGCCCGGTCCGACGCCGGATCCCGGACCAGCGCCCGGACGGGAACGCCTGCCGCCAGCAGTTCGCGCGCCGTCGCGCCGCCCTGCCGTCCCGTCGCGCCGACCACCAGTACCGGTGCTTCCTCATCCATGATTCTCCCTGGGAACGATAAGTGGCGGGGCCCGCCGTTTCGTGTCCGCTACGATACGGCGGGGCCCGCCACTTAGCAAACCCGGAGGTCACGCCATGCCCGGCCAGCAGCGCGCGGACGCGCGACGCAACTACGCACGGATCCTCGAAGTGGCCGAGGCGGAGGTCGCCGCGCACGGCGCGAACGCGTCGCTGGAACAGATCGCGCGCACCGCCGGAGTCGGCTCCGCGACCGTGCGACGGCACTTCCCCACGCGGCACGCCCTGCTCGAAGCCGTTTCGCGGGAACGGATCGCGCTGCTGGCCGCGCGCGCCCAGGAACTAGCCGGCGAAGCCGACAGCCGCGCCGCGCTCCTGGAATGGCTGGACGACGTGGTCAGCTACTGCGTAACCGCGCGCGGTCTCGCGGCGGCTCTGGCGTACGACGTGCCGGATCCGGCGCACGGCAACTCCTGCTCGACAACCCTGGAGGAATCCGCGGCGCCGCTAGTGGCCCGAGCCGCTCGCGACGGGGCCGTTTCGCCGGAGGTGACGGTCGGCGACCTGATCGCGTTGATCGTCGGCGTCACCCTGACGACCGAACGCCATCCGGAACCAGCCGCCGAAGCCAGTCGGCTGTTCCGGATCGCGGTGGCGGGAATCAGCCCACAGCGCTGATCGCCGCGGCAAGCCGGTCGGCGACCGTGCGCGGCTCGCGCCCGAGAAGTTCGGCCAGCAAGGTACTGGATTCGGCGAAATAACCGGCCCGGGCGGCCTGGTACCAGCTCAGCATCAGCCGGGCCGCCTGCTCCGGCCAGCCGGTCGCGACCTGGTCGGCAACCCACTGTTCGTCATCGACGACAAGCCGTTTGACGCTCCGGCCCGTGAGACTCGAAGCGATCTCGGCAAGATCGTCGAAAGCGACCGCGGCCGGAGCGGCGAGCGCGACGGGACCGTCGACCGCCCGGGCGCCGGCCAGGACGACCGCAGTGGCCTCGGCGATGTCGGCACGGTCGGTGTACGGAACGGGCCCGTCTTCCGGCTGCGCGATCTCGCCGGTCCGCTGCCACGGGCCGAGCACCTGGTCAAGCGAGCCGTAAGCACCGTTGCGCAGTGCGGTCCAAGCAACCCCGGAGCCGGCGAGAATCGCCTCGGTGGCGAGATGGAAATCCGACGGCCGGTACGGGTTGCCCGGAGCAGCGCCGTGCTGGCTCGTGTAGACGATCCGCCGGACGCCGGCCGCGACAGCCGCGTCGATCGCGCTGCGGTGCAGGCTGACCAGGTCGGCAGCCGGGTCGTTCCCGGAGATCAGCAGGACCTGCTCGGCGCCGGCGAAGGAGTCGCGCAGCGCGGCCGGATCCTCGTAGGAACCGCGCCGCACGCGCACGCCGAGGTCGGCGAAATGCCGCGCCTTGGCGGTATCGCGGACGCTGACGCCGATCTGGCCGGCCGGCAGGCGCTGGAGGAGGTGCTCGACGACGGCGCCGCCCAGCCCTCCGGTCGCGCCGGTGACAACGATCATCTCTTCCCTGCCCGAGTCATAAGTTGACCCCACTGGTCAACTTCTCCTCCGCTCGACTTTAGGTAAGCTGACCAAGCTAGTCAACTTAGGTCGCGGGACGACGGCGAGAGGAGCACGGTGTCTCCGGAATCCCGGCTGCGCGCCGACGCCAGGCGCAATTCCGAGCAGATCCGCTCCGCCGCGATCGGCGCCTTCCAGGGCCGCGGCCTGACGGTTCCGCTGGAGGAGGTCGCGCGAGCGGCGGGGGTCAGCAAGGCCACGATCTTCAACCGGTTCGGCGGCCGGATCGGACTCATCGAGGCCGTGATCGAAGAGGTCGTCGCGACGGAACTGTTCGCCGTCATCGACCGCATGCGGACCATCGACGACGTCGGCGAGCAGGTCGCGTACTACCTCGCCGCGCTGCGCGACCTCCAGTACCGCCAACCCGCCGTCAACGACGTCCTGCTGCAGATCTATCCGGATTCGCCGCAGCTCATGGAGATCTGCCGCGTCGGCGGCGAAGCCAACGAAGAACTCGTCGCGGCAGCGCGGACCGCGGGCGTGGTGCGGCCCGAGTTCACGGCAGACGACCTCCATGCGCTCGTCGTCGACAACGCCCTCGCCCTCAAACACGGGGAACTGCCCGCCCGGGACGCCTACGACCGCCGCACCGCCTACCTCCTGGACGGAATCCGCGCTCTGGACTGAGGCCGCCCAGCCCAAGCGTCGATCCCGGCGAGCAGCAACTCCAGCCCGAACTGGAACCGCTCCTCGAAATCGAGCATGGACTCCACCGGCCCCGCCTCCAGGTGCACGTACTTCCGCGCCCCCAGCACGCCCTTCAGCACCTCGACCTCGTCCCCGGTCGCGCCCTGCTCCTCGAGCGTTTCGCCGAGCACGTAGCAAAAAACCGCGCTCGTCGCCCAGATCGCCCGCTTCCGCGGCAACCCGGACGCCAGCAGACCCCCGAGCAGACTGTCCACAAAGGTCAGATTGCTGCGCTTCGCCGCGTAGTTCCCGCCGACGATCCGCGCCCCGTCCCGGTGCGCGAGCAGCGCCGTGCGCAATCCGGCGGCCATGCTCCGCACGCGGCCCTTCCAATCGCCGTCCTCCGCGGGCAGCTTCGCGACCGCGCCGGCGAGGATCGCCTCGGCCATCTCGTCGATCAGCGCGTCCTTGCCGTCGAACAGGCGGTAGATCGCGGGCAGGTGCAGCCCCATCCGGTCGGCCAGCTGGCGCATGGTGAGCGCCTCCAGCCCGCCCGCGTCGACCAGGTCCAGCGCCTCGGCCACCGCCCGCTCGGCGCGCGTCGCCGCGATTCCCGCCCGTTTCGTGCCGGTTGACATGTTAACGATGTTACCAATACTCTCGCCGAGGCGGCAAGTAACAACGTTAACAAAGGAAGGGAAGCCGATGCCCCCGAATGCCGGAACCGCCGGGCAGCTGGACGTCTTCGTCCGGCAGCTGCGCTGGGAAGCCGACGGCGTCGTCTCGCTCGACCTGGCGGCCACCGCCGGGAAACCGCTGCCGAGCTGGGAGCCCGGCGCGCACATCGATCTCGTGCTGCCGAACGGCGTCGAGCGGCAGTACTCGCTCTGCGGTCCGCCCGGCGAACGCTCGTACTACCGGATCGGCGTCCGCCGGGAACGCGCGAGCCGCGGCGGTTCGGAATACGTGCACGCGTTTCTCCGCCCCGGCCAGCGTCTCGCGATCAAAGGCCCGCGGAACAATTTCGGTTTCCACCCCGCCCAGTCGTACGTCTTCGTGGCGGGCGGCATCGGCATCACCCCGATCCTTCCGATGGTCCGCGTCGCGGCCTCCCAGGGAGCCGACTGGCAGCTGTACTTCGGCGGCCGCACCAGCACGTCGATGCCGTTCCTCGGCGAACTCCGCGGCTACGGCGAGCGCGTGCACTGCCACCCGTCGGACACCATCGGCCGGATTTCGTTGTCCGCATTGGAAAAGCCCGTCGAAGCGGGCGCGAAGGTCTACGCCTGCGGCCCGGCTTCCCTGCTGTCCGATTTGGACACCGCAGCGGAGAACTGGCCCGCCGAAGCACTGCGCTTGGAACGCTTCAAAGCCCCGCAGGCCGCCCCCGCGGAGAACAAGCCGATCGAAGTCGAATGCGCGGCCTCGAAGAAGACCGTGTCCGTCGGCGCCGGCGAAAGCATCGTGAGCGCACTCGAAAAGGCCGGCATCCGCCCGGCGACCTCATGCCGGTCCGGAATCTGCGGCTCGTGCGAGACCAAGGTGCTCGACGGCGTCCCCGACCACCGCGACGGCATCCTTTCCGCGAGCGAACAAGCGGCGGGCGACCGGATGTTCGTCTGCGTGTCCCGCGCCCGCACCCCACGCCTCGTCCTCTACCTGTGACGGGAGAGATCATGACCACCGCGGCCGACGCCTACACCCCGATCACCATGGCGCGCATCCGGGAGATCATCGGGTTCCCGGACCAGTTCATCGCGGAGAAGAAGGAACCGCGGCTCGGCGAGTTCGCCATGCGGTTCATCGCGCACAGCCCGTTCTTCTGCGCCGCCACCTTCGGCGCGGACGGCCTGATGGACGTCAGCCCGAAGGGCGACCCGCCCGGTTCGGTGCGGATCCTCGACCCGTGGACGCTCGCCATCCCCGACCGGCCCGGCAACAAACTCGCCGACACCTTCGAAAACGTCACCGCGACTTCGTCGATCGGGCTCGTCTTCTTCGTGCCCGGCCTGCGCGAGGTGATCCGGGTCAACGGCGACGCCTTCGTCACCGACGACCCGGAACTGCTGGGCATGCTCAGTGCGGACAGCAAACCCGCGGTGCTCGCGACGGTCGTCCGGGTGCGCGAAGTGTTCGGGCAATGCGGAAAAGCCGTCATCCGGGCGAAACTGTGGGAGGGCGACACGCGCGGGCTCGCCGAAGCGGCGACCCTCGGCGGCGATTTCTACACGCTCTCCATCGCCGAACAGGCGCAGAAAATCAACAACAGCCTCGGCGATCTCGTCAACGGCGGCCTCTACGACGTGGTCGAGGAAAACTACCGGACCGAGCTGTTCTAGAAACTCCGTTGCTCCCGCCACGAAGCTCTGCCTAGTATCCGTTTTGTGCGATCTCGCCCCTCTTTCCTCACCGACGAAACCATCATCCGCGCACTCGCCGAGCATTGGCAGCCCGTCTCCGAGATCGCTTACCTGCCTTGGGGTTTCGGCGCGCACCACTGGCGCGCCGGCTCCCTGTTCGTCACGCTGGACCAGCTCGAACCCCGGCACACCGCGGCGTCGCTGGAAAGCACTTACGCGAGCACCGCCGAACTGGCCGCCGCCGGGCTGGCGTTCGTCTGCGCCCCGGTGCCGACACGTTCCGGCCGGTTCACCGTCGGCACCGGAGTCGGCGCGCTCAGCGTCACCCCGATGCTGGACGGCCGCAGCCCCGCGGAAGACGAAGTCGACAAACCGGCAATCCTCGCCGCGCTCGACGCCCTGCACCGCACCCCGCCGCCCGCCGGACTGCGCGAGTGGGCACCGCAGGCCGGCCCCGGCTTCGCCGACGAGCTGCGCGCCCGCACCGCCGTGCCATGGACATCCGGCCCGCTGGCCGAAGATGCCCGCACCGCCCTCGCTTCCCGCGGCGACGCGATCAAACGCTGGAACGACCGCTACCTCGAGCTGGCCGCGCTAGCCGCCTCCCGGCGCGGCTCCTGGGTCCCGACCCACGGCGAACCCCACAACGACAACCAGGTCGTCACGCCCGACGGCCTGCGCCTGGTCGACTGGGAAACCCTCGCCGTCGCCCCGCGCGAACGCGATTACGCCGACCTGCCCGGCACCCCGGGCCTGGACCCGGAAATGACCGAACTGTTCGCCCTCGACTGGCGGCTCTCCGAACTGCGCGAGTACGCGGACTGGTTTTCCGCGCCGCACACCGGGAACGAGGACGACGTCATCGCACTCGAAGGCCTGCGCGAGGAACTAGGGCTCGGCTGACAGCGGCCTCAGCCGCTCAGACCAGGCTGTTCTCCTTGGCAGGCAAGGTGTTCCGAGTGGCGAGGCCAACAGCTCGGCCGACGGTATTGCGCAGCGCCAGCCCGTACCGAGTTCGCGGAACAAGCAGCGTGGCGACGAGGCTGACACGCCGACGCCTCGGATCCACCTGCCGCCGTTGTTTCGCCTCGTAGACCTGAAAAGCTCGCGCATGATCGCCAGGATGCGCTGCGAGCGCTTCGGCCAGCGTGTGCGCGCCTGCCATCGCCATGCTCGACCCGTCGCCGAGCAGCGCTACCGCGGACGCCGCGTCGCCGAGCAACGCCACGCGGCCGCGCCACCACTGGTCCATCCGCACGTTGGCGAGCGGATCGAAGAACGGTGTGGGGTGCTTCTGGTACGCCTCGACCAGTTCGGGGCTTCGCCAGCCGATTCCCGCGTACGCCTCGGCCACCATGCGCTTGTGCAGCGCGATGTCGTGACGGTCGTAGCCGGGCACTCGCCCGCTGCGGAAGGTGAACATCGCGAGCGGTTTTCCCTGGGACGGACGGAGGGTGAGCATCCGGCCGGGCGCAGTGAACATCACCGCCGTCTCCGGGTCGTCGAGGGCACTGGGCTCCACCGGCACCGTCGCGCTGTACAGGCCCAGGCTGGTCGTGAACTGCTCCGCAGGGCCGAAAACCATGCGGCGTACCGGGGAATGGATGCCGTCCGTGCCGACGACCAGGTCGAAACGGCGCGGCGGCGACCGGCGGAAGGTGACCGCGACGCCCGACCGGTCCTGCCGGAGGCTGGTGATCGTTTCGGCGAAGAGGAACTCCGCGTCGTCCCGCGCTGCCCGGTGCAGCACCGCGGACAGGTCAGCCCGGGTTACCTCGATCGACTGCGGAGAAGCCGTCGGGACCCGGAGAAGCTGCCGCCCGTCCGGACCGAGCAGCGAAAGGGCGCTCGCCCCGGTAGCGACCTCGCGCAACCGCGGGAGGATGCCCATGCTCCTCGCGACGGTCAACGCCGGCTGCTTGACGACGACGGCGCTCCCGCCGGACCGCAGCTCTTTGGCCTGCTCGACGACCGTCGGCCGATACCCGTGCCGGGCCAGCCAATACGCGAGAGCCGGACCGGCGATGCCGGCACCGTGGATCAGGACGCGCGAAGGCGCCATAGCCGCAACCTTTCCGAAGAGGGAAGCGACGAGCGCCGCGAGCAGGCTTCGAAGCCCGGGCGCGGGTTCTCAGGTACGCCACTCGTCGTACCTGCAAGTCAAACACGCCCTTCAGGTACGATGCAAGACGTACCTGAAAGAGGTGAGGCGATGAGCGAGTCACATCCGGCCGGAGACGCCGACCTGGGCACGGTGTTCCGCGCGCTCGCCGACGAGCACCGCCGCACCGTGATCGCCGAACTGGCGGCGGACGAGGGCGACAGCGAGCGCACCTGCAACTCGTTCGATCTCCCGGTGTCCAAGCAGACACAGACGCACCACTTCCGGGTGCTGCGCGAGGCCGGGCTGATCCACGAGATCAACTACGGCAACCGCAAGGGAATCCGGTTGCGCCGGGCCGAGATCGACCGCCGCCTCCCCGGACTGCTCGCCCTGCTGACCGCGGAACGCCGCGCCGCCAAGCTCACCTGACCCGAACTACGGCGTCCGGCTGCCGGAATCCCCGGGCGTCGACCCAGCGCCCGCCGTCGAGGCGGCCGGTGGCGGCCACCCGGTCAAGCTGGCCAGGCGAACAGAACCTGCCCCCGCCCCCGACGATCTTCCCGGTGTCCGCGAACAGATAGACGTACCGCGTGAGCGTCCATTCGCAACGCACGACCGGGCGCCGCAGAACGGCCTCGAACCAGTCCGCCGCCCGGGCCGCCAGTTCTTCCGGATCGCCGGTCGCCGCGAACGCGAGGCCGGTGGGCTCGTCCGGGAGCGTGAACAACTGGTCGTGCACCACCTGGTCGCCGCGCAGAGTCCGGCCGTCCAGATGCACCCCGAGGGTCAAGAGAACGCATCCGGCGACGGGATCGGACAGGTCCAGGGAAGCTACCAGCGGAAGCTCCGCGCCGGGCGGGTCAGCTCGGCTGTCGAGCGGACTTGCGCGCCACTGAGCCGCGCGAATCCGCAGCGCCTCGACAAAGCGGCGTTCGGTCTCGCCGAGGTCCCCGCCGTACTCGAACCATTCGTCCGCCACAGTCAGGAAGCATGCCAGCGGAACGGCTAAGTGCCCAGCAATTCCGGCACGAAAAGATCTTCCGCCTTCATCGGCCTCTTCGACAATCCCTGCTCGAAATGCCACCGCAAGAACGCTTCCAGCGACAACCGGTTCCGCTCAATCCCGTACGGCCACCAATCCTCCCCGAACAACCGGCGGTTCTCGTCGTACAGCGCACTGAACCACGGCACCATCCCGGCGTCGCCCATGTGATTGACGACGCGGCCACGCCGGTAATCCGCCATCGCGACTTCCTTCGCCTCGACGAACCCCCGATACAGCCGCTCCGCCAACCCGGGCTGCTCCGCCAGCAGATCCCGCCGGACCACCACTGTGTGCATGATCGGCCGGATCCCGGTGCGCCGGTAATACTCGCGCTCCACCTGCACGTAATCCGGGAACAACTGTGCCACCTCGGGCGAATCCTCCCGGATCCCGCGCGGCGGATCCGCGGTGATCAACGCGTCGATCTCCCCGCTTTCCAGCATCGGCCCGAGCGCTTTCCCCGCCGGGGCCTGCCGCGCCTCCACTTCCGCGGGATGCAGGCGCGGAACGAAATCGAACCACTCCATCGGCCAGTCGAATCCGCCGATCACCCACCGGCTTTGCTCCGGCCGCACGCCGTATTCGTCCGACAGCACGCCTTTCGCGACCACGCCCGCGTCGTGCCCGTAAGTCGCGAACTCGCCGATCGTCTTGCCGATCAAGTCGCGCGGCGCCCGGATCCCGCTGCGGGCGTTGACGTAGATCGCCGAATGCCGGAACTGCCGGTTCGGGAACACCGGCAGGGCGACGAACGGCGGATCCGGCAGGTCAAGGGTGCGCAGGTAGAACGTGAGCCCGAGCTCGGCGACAGCGAACTCCCTGCCCCGCACCATCCGCTCGAACAGGTCCGAGACGACGTCGGCGGTGTGCAGGGTCGCCTCGACGCCTTCGAAGCGGACCCGGCCGTCGAACAGCGGGCGGGTGTTGTCGTAGCGGTACAGGCCGACGTCCAGCCGCAGGTCAGTCATCACATGCCCCTCTCCGTCCCTTCTAATACTAAACGCGTTTACTATCTGCGGGCAACCGCTACGATGCCTCCCGATGGACAAGGACGCACTCGCCGAACTCTTCGCCACCGCCTCGCTCGGCGCCCCCGAGAACGCGGTGGGGTTCGTGATGTGGCGCGTCGTGCACCGCTACGTCCGCGAGGTCGACCAGGCCCTCGCCCCGCTCGACCTGACGCACCTGCAGTTCCAGACGCTCGCGCTCGCCGGCTGGCTGAACCGCACCGGCGGCCCGGTGACCCAATCCGGTCTCGCGACGTCCGGCGACATCCATCCGATGCAAGTGTCGCAGATCCTCAAAACGCTGGAGCGCAAGGGATTCGTCGCCCGCGCCCGCAGTGCCGACGACGTGCGCGCCAAACGCGTCGAGGTCACCGACTCCGGCGGAGCCGCCCTGCGCGCCGCGATGCCGCTCGTGATCGAGGTGCAGCACCGGATCTTCGGCGACGAGGGGCTGCCGGGCGGAAGCCTGCTGAACACCTTGCTGCGCCTGGACAATTCCTGACCAGGCCGCTCGCCGGGCTGCTACGGTGGAAGCGCACCTGTCTCGGGGAGGGACGATGCCGGGAGCTTTCACCGACCGCAAAGCACAAGAACGCTACTTCGCCGTCTACGCGGAAGTCCTGCGAAAGTGGCCGGTTCCGGCCGAGGAACTGGACATTCCCACGAAGTTCGGCCCCACGCGCGTCCGGCGCAGCGGCCCCGGACACGGCACGCCGATCGTGTTGCTGCACGGCATCATGGGCTCGTCGCTGTCCTGGTACCCGCACCTCGCCGAACTCGCCGCCCGGCACCCGGTCTACGCCGTCGATTCGATCGGCGAACCGGGCCACTCGGTCGAGACCGAGCCCGCGAGCACCGACGACGACCTCGCCGAATGGCTTTCCGAAGTCCTCGCCGCCCTCGACCAGGAGAAGGCGTACCTGGCCGGGGTTTCGCGCGGCGGCTACCTGGCGCTCAACCTCGCGACCCGTTCCACCGACCGGATCGCGGGCGTCATCGGGCTGGAACCGGCCGGATTCGCGGAGCTCAGCGTCCCGAAATTCATCCTTTGGAGCATGAAAGAGATCTTCCCCTGGCTGCTGCCCGCCGCGATCCAGCGCCGGATCATCGACGGCGACCCGGCCGTGCGGCGCACCCTGCGGCCCCTGCTGTTCGCCACCTTCAAGTACAAAGCACAGCTGCCGCCGCAGCGCGTCTTCGCCGACGACGAACTCCGCGCGATCGACGTCCCCGTCCAGTTGGTCCTCGGCGCACGCAGCCACATCCACCGCGCGCGCGAAGTCGCCGCCCGGGTCGCGAAGCTGAATCCCCGTATCCGCACGGAAATCGTACCGAGAACAACGCACGCGCTAACGCTTCAGCAACCCGAACTCGTCACCACGCACGTTCTCGACTTCGTCGAAGCAGACCGGACCTGACGTCAAACCTGCCGCGCGGTCGCCATCGCCCGCTCCGTCTCCCAGAACGCACGCATCGAAACGACCAGCCCGTCCTCGTTCACCCGGTACACGAACACCCCGTCGGTGTCGACGCGGTAGCCGCCGGGCAGGTACGTCGTGATGGTGCCGACGTTCGCGACCTCCGAGCCCGCCGCGTGCGAATCGCGGATCACGAACTCGAACTTCTCGACGTTCCCGATCGTCTTGTCCCAGAAGGCGGAAAGACCGTCGCGGCCGTGGTGGCCCTTGCCCTCCTCGTCGAACATCGACGGGCCGACCGGGTCCTCGACGACCGCGTCCGGGGCGAACAGCGCGAGCCAGCCGTCCTTGTCCCCCGCGGTCGCCGCCGTCATCGACTTGAACGCCGCTTCCCGCGCGGGCGGCTGCTTCGCCGCGGGGTCCCAGCAGACCTCGACTCCCATGTCACTCCTCGATTTTCGCGATGATCTCGTCGCCGAACTTGCGGATCGCGTCGACCTTCGGGCCGAGGTCCGCGTCGAATCCGTGGCCCTCGAACACCCACGGCATGGTGATCGCGTCGGTGACGCCCGCCTCGGCCTGTTCGCGGAACCCGTCGAGCCCGAACCGGTCGACGCACACCGCCTGGAACTCGAACGGGTCCTCAGCGCGCCCGCGCTCGGCGAGCAGGCCCTTCAGCTTGCCGATGGTCTCGCGCAGCTGGTCGAGCGTCATCATCGCCGACGACCAGCCGTCCGCCACGCGCGCGGCCCGGCGCAGCGCGACGTCGGTGTGCCCGCCGATGTAGAACGGCACCCGCGACGGCGGCGCCGGGCTCATCTTGAGCTTGTCGAAGTCGAAGAACTCGCCGTGGAACTCGACCATGTCGCCGCCGAGGATCAGCCGCAGCACCTCGATCGCCTCGTCGAACCGCTTGCCGCGGCGCGCGTACGGCGCGCCGCACCATTCGAATTCCTCCGGCGACCAGCCGATCCCCAGCCCTAGGCCGAAGCGCCCGCCGGTCAGCGCGGCGACCGAGTTGACCTGCCGGGCGAGCAGCACCGGATTGCGCGAACCGAGTTTCAGCACCGAGGTGTAGAACCGGATCCGCTCGGTCACCGCGCCCATCGAAGCGGTCGCGACCAGCGGATCGGCCCAGGGCGTGTTCTCGTCCCAGAACCGGCTGCCGTCGGGGGTGTAGGGATAGTCGGCGGACACTTTCTCGGAGTAGAAGAGCGAATCGGGCAGCACGATCGAGGAGAACCCGGCCTCCTCGGCGGCGCGGGCCAGACCGGTCAGCTGGTCGAGCGGGCTCATCGCGATCGACAAGGAGAACTTCATGCCGCGGACTATAACGTGTTCTAGTTTTGTCGGCCACCGCCCGATCGGCGGCGCCGCCGGGAACTCTCCGCGCACGGTCCGCGTTGTCCGTTTCAGGGACGGCTGCCCGGCCGTCGCGTCAGATCGAGACACGGAGTGACCCATGGGCACCGCGATCCTCCTGATCGTGCTGGTCGTCGTCATCGTCGGAGGCGGGTTGTACCTGGCCAGGAAGCAGGCCGCGACCAGGCAGAGCCAGCTCGACGACGCGAAGGCCGACGCGCGCCGCCTCGTCGAGCGCCTCGGCGGCCAGGTCCTCAACATCACCGGCACCGACACCGCCTCCCAGCAGGCGATGGCCGACGCGAGCGAGCGCTACAACGCCGCCGGTTCGCAACTGGAGCAGGCCAAGACCGTCGAACAGGCCCGGCTGGTGAAGGAAACCGCCATCGAAGGCCTGTACTACGTCCGCGCCGCGCGCACGGCGATGGGCATGGACCCCGGCCCCGCACTGCCGGACGAGGCCGAGCGCGAACGCGCGGGCAAGGTCACCGAACACCGCGAGGTGGACGTCGAAGGCCAGCGCTACGCCGCCTCGCCCGACCCCGGCCAGGACACGCCGTACTACTACCCCGGCGGCCGCGTCGCGGGACGCCCGGTGCCGCAGGGCTGGTACAGCGAACCGTGGTGGAAGCCCGCGCTCGTGGCGGGCGCGTGGGGCCTCGGCTCGATGTTCCTGTTCAGCGCCATGTTCTCCGGCATGAGCGGCATCGCCAGCGCCTCGGCCTGGGAATCCGGCTACGACGCGGGCCAGGCGGACGCCCTGGACGCCGGCGGCATGGACGGCGGCTTCGACGGCGGAGGCTTTGACGGCGGCGGTTTCGACGGAAGCCAGGACTTCGGCGGAGGTTTCGACGGAGGCGGCTTCGACGGCGGCGGGTTTGACGGCGGAGGCTTCGACTTCTGACCCGGTGATCCGGCTGAAGGCCCCGCGGCAGATTTGCCGCGGGGCCTTCGTCGTCTCCCTGTCCCGCGGCTAGAGGCTGCTGCGCGGCTGGTCATGGTTGACCGGGCAGCGCCGCGGCGTCCCGCAGCCAGCACACCGCGTCGGAAATCGCCTCAAGCGGGCTGGCAGGTGGGACACCAATAAAGATTCCGCGCAGCCAATTCCTTCTGCGCCACCGGCGTCCCGCAGATCAAACACGGCATCCCGGCCCGCCGGTACACGTAAACCTCGCCCCCGTGCCGATCCTCCCGGGGAGCGCGCCCCATCGCCGCGGGCAGATGCTCCGGCGCGACCGTGTCGATCCGCCCGACGCGGACCCCGGCGCGCATCAGCGTCACCAGATCCGCCCACATGCCCTCCCACTGCGCGCGGTCCAGCGAACGGCCCGGGATCATCGGCGAAATCCCGTGCCGGAACAGCACTTCCGCGCGATAAACGTTTCCGACCCCGGCCAGTACAGCCTGGTCCATCAGCAACGCGGCGATCGTCGTACGAGACCGGGAAATCCGCTCCCACGCGCGATCCGGCTTGGCGTCGCGGCGCAGCGGGTCCGGGCCGAGCCTGGCCTTGATCGCGTCGACCTGCGCCGGATCCAGCAGTTCGCACCGGGTCGGGCCGCGCAAATCGGTCCAGTGAGTGCGGCCGACCAGCCGCATCCGCACCTGGCCGACCGGCGCGGTCTCCGGCAACGGCGTCTCGGCAAAAGTGCCGTACAGACCTAAGTGGACATGGACTGTCCCCAACGGACCGTAGTTGTGGAACAGGTGCTTCCCGTACGCCTCGGCGGAAACGAGCACCTGCCCGTCGAGTTTCCCCGCCTCCGCGGCGAACCGGCCCTGCGGACTGCTGAGGCCGACCGGTCCGCCGGCGTAGCGGCGTTTGTGGAGACGGGCCAGCCGATGGAGCGTGTGCCCCTCGGGCATCAGGCCTCCGGCAGGGCGGGCGGAGTGCCGGTGCGCTCGTAGTCGAGCAGCTGCTGCACGCGCCGCGTGTGGCGCTCGGCCGGGTCCACCGGCGTGGCGAGGAACGCGTCGACGATCTCGGTCGCCTGCTCCTCGGTGTGCATCCGGGCGCCGACGCCCAGCACCTGGGCGTGGTTGTGCTGCCGGGTCAGCTGCGCGGTTTCGACGCTCCAGCCCAGCCCGGCGCGGATGCCCGGCACCTTGTTCGCGGCGATCTGCTCGCCGTTGCCGGACCCGCCGATGACGATCCCGAGGCTGCCCTCGTCGGCGGCCACGCGGCGCGCGGTTTCGACGCAGAACGCCGGGTAGTCGTCCGCCGCGTCGTAGACGAACGGACCGATGTCGGTCACCTCGTGCCCCTGTTCGCCGAGGTGGCGGACAAGGTGGTTCTTCAGCTCGAAACCGGCATGGTCGGATCCCAAGTAGACACGCACAGCGGGAGTGTGCCATCTCGCCGCCTGCCCGGCATGCTCCGGGGGTGGACATCGCAGCGCAGCGCGGCACGGACGTCCGGCTCGAATGGGGCGGCGAAGGCGTCGCCGTCCTCGGCCGGGAATGCGCCGTGCTGATCATCGTGGACGTGCTTTCCTTCAGCACCACAACGGATCTCGTCGTCAGCCGCGGCGGCCGCGTGCTGCCGGTGCGATGGCGCGACGAACGCGGGGTCGCCGAGGCGCGCGGAGCGGGAGCGGTGGTCGCCGGAGAAGAGGAATGGACGCTCCGGCCGTCTTCTGTGACGGAGATCCCGTCCGGCACGCTGCTCGCGCTCCCCTCCCCCAATGGTGCGACGCTCTGTGCGGCCGCGGCGAAAACCGGCGCGCACGTATTGGCCGGTTGCCTGCGGAATGCGTCGGCGACCGCGGCGAAAGCCAGGGAAATCGCCGGCGGGCGGCCGATCGGCGTCATTCCCGCCGGGGAACGGTGGGGCGTCGACCTGTTCGGGGAAGGAGCGGAATCCGGTCCGCTGCGGCCGTGCGTCGAGGACCAGCTGGGCGCGGGCGCGATCGTCAGCGCGCTGCCCGGCTCGTGGTCCGCCGAAGCCGCGCTCGCCGCCGCTGCCTACGCGGGCACCGACGTGCCAGCCGCGCTGCGCGCCTGCAGCTCCGGCCGGGAACTCGCCGCGACCGGCCACGGCAACGACGTCGTCCTCGCGGCCCAGCAGGACGTCAGCGCTAGCGTGGCGAGCCTGGCACACGGAATCCTGGAGGGGCGATGAGCTGGACCGAGGTGGCCGACCGGGTTTTCGCCCGCCGGTACGACGAACTGGACCTGACGACCGGCCTCGTGCTCGGCCAGGAGCGATGCCTGGTGATCGACACCCGCGGCGACGTCGACCAGGGCGCCGAATTCGCCGCCGCGATCCGGGAGCTGACCGAACTGCCGTGGTCGGTCGTCTACACGCACGCGCATTTCGACCACGCCTTCGGCACCACGCCGTTCCTGCCGTGCGACGTCTGGGCCCACCCCGGGTGCCTGCGAGCCATGCTGGAAAACGGCGAAGCTGACAAACAAACCTGGGCCGCGCACTACCGCGAAGAGGGCAAGCCGGAGATCGCCGACGCCATCGAACGAACCGGGCTCATGCCGCCGGACCGCCTCGTGCCCGACCGCGCCGAACTCGACCTCGGCGGCCGCACAGCCGCGCTCGTGCACCCCGGCCCCGCGCACACCGACCACGACCTGCTGGTCCACGTGCCGGACGCGGACGTCGTCTTCGCCGGAGACGTCGTGGAACACGGCCCGCACGGCTTCACCGCGTACTCGTTCGGGCCGGACGACCAACTCGACGCGTGGGCCGCAGCGATGGACGCGCTGCTCGCGCTCGAACCTCGCGTCGTCGTGCCTGGGCACGGCGACCCGGTGGATGCGGCGTTCGTGCGGACGCATCGCGACGGGCTGCTGCGGCTGCACGAACTGAAGGCGACCAAGGCGTCGCGCGAAGAGGCGCTGAAGGGCTCGCCGTATCCGGAGGACGTCACCAAGGCGGCGCTCGGGTTCTCGTGAGTGTTTATGCCGGTTAGAACCGGCATAAACACTCACGACGGCGTCAGTCGAAGTTCAGGTCCCCGGTCCGGGTGCGCTTCAGTTCGAAGAAGTCCGGGTAGCTGGCCAGCGCGACCGCGCCGTCGAACACCTTCAGCGCGTCCTCGCCCCGCGGGATCGACGACAGCACCGGGCCGAAGAACGCGCTCCCGTTGACGTGGATGGTCGGCGTGCCGACATCCATGCCGACCGGGTCCATGCCCTCGTGGTGGCTCTTGCGCAGCGCCTCGTCGTATTCGGTCGATTCGCCCGCCTCGGCGAGTTCGGCCGGGGCGCCGATCGCGGCCAGCGCCTCCTTGATGACGAGCTTGCGGTCCTCGTTGTGCTGGTTGTGGTAGCGGGTGCCGAACTCGGTGTAGAAGTCGCGCACGGCCTGCTGGCCCTGGGTCTGCGCCAGCGCGGTCGCGACGCGGACCGGGGCCCAGCCCTCGCTCAGCAGTTCCTTGTACCGCTCGGGCAGGTCTTCGCGGCCTTCGTTCAGCACCGAAAGGCTCATCACCCGGAAGGTCAGGTCCAGCTCGCGGTGCTTCTCGACTTCGAGGATCCACCGCGACGAGATCCACGCGAACGGGCAGATCGGGTCGAAGTAGAAGTCCACCGTGGTGGGCTGGGACGAGTCAGTCATTTTTTCACGGGCTCCTCGGCGAGGCTGCTCCCCGGCGCTCGCCGAGGGCGGGGCGAACCCCCGCACTGCGAGGCAACGCGGCGGCCCCTCCGCATTGTTCCCTGGTCGCCCCTTCCGGGCGCGTCATGATTGGATGCTGAACGTCGTGCCCACCGGATCCGAAGACCAGAGGTGCCCGTGCCCGCCCCCAACCTGACGCGTGACGAAGCCAAGCAGCGCTCCGGCCTGCTGGACGTGTCGTCCTACGACATCGAGCTGGACCTCACCGACGGCAACGGCCGTCCCGGGGAGAAGACCTTCCGCTCCACCACCACGGTGCGGTTCTCCAGCAGCCGTCCCGGCGAAGCGTCGTGGATCGACCTCGTCGCCGAAGGCGTCCGCTCCGCCGTGCTGAACGGCACCGAGCTCGATGTCAGCGGCTACGCCGAGGAAAAGGGCATCGCGCTGCCCGGCCTTGCCGCGGAGAACGAACTCGTCGTCACCGCGGACTGCCGCTACATGAACACCGGCGAGGGCCTGCACCGGTTCGTCGACCCGGTCGACGACGGCGTCTACCTCTACACCCAGTTCGAGACCGCCGACGCGAAGCGCATGTTCGCCTGCTTCGACCAGCCGGACCTCAAGTCCGTCTACCGGCTCGCGGTGCACGCCCCGCGCGCCTGGAAGGTCGTGTCCAACGCGCTGGTCGAAAGCGCCGAAGACACCGAGGACGGCGCGCGCCGCACGCAGTTCGCCGAATCCGAGCGCATTTCCACCTATCTGGTGGCGCTCGTCGCCGGCCCGTACGCGGAGTGGACCGACGAGTTCCGCGACGAGCACCGCACCATCCCGCTCGGCATCTACTGCCGCGCGTCGCTCGCCGAGCACATGGACGCCGAGCGGCTGTTCGTCGAAACCAAACAGGGTTTCGCCTTCTACCACGAGAAATTCGGCACCCCGTACCCGTTCTCCAAGTACGACCAGCTGTTCGTGCCGGAGTTCAACGCGGGCGCGATGGAGAACGCCGGCGCGGTCACCTTCCTCGAGGACTACGTCTTCCGCAGCCGCGTCACCCGCTACGCCTACGAGCGGCGCGCCGAGACGCTGCTGCACGAGATGGCGCACATGTGGTTCGGCGACCTGGTCACCATGCGCTGGTGGGACGACCTGTGGCTGAACGAGTCGTTCGCGACCTTCGCCAGCGTGTTCGCCCAGGCCGAGGCGACCGAGTACAAGAACGCCTGGACCAGCTTCGCGAACATCGAGAAGTCCTGGGCCTACCGCCAGGACCAGCTGCCCTCGACGCACCCGATCGCGGCCGACATCGTCGACCTGCACGCGGTCGAGGTCAACTTCGACGGCATCACCTACGCCAAGGGCGCGAGCGTGCTGAAGCAGCTGGTGTCCTACGTGGGCATCGAGCACTTCCTCGACGGCCTCAAGGTGTATTTCGGCAAGCACGCGTGGGGCAACGCCACCCTCGCCGACCTGCTGGCGGCGCTGGAAGAAGCGTCCGGCCGCGATCTGTCGTGGTGGAGCGCGGAATGGCTGGAGACCACCGGCCTCAACTCGCTCAGCCCGCGCTATGAGATCGCCGCCGACGGCACCTTCGCGTCCTTCGCCGTCGTGCAGACCGGCGCGAAGCCGGGCGCCGGCGAACTGCGCACGCATCGCGTCGCGGTCGGCGTCTACGACGAGGACCGCGACGGCAAGATCGTCCGCACCCGCCGCGTCGAACTGGACGTCACCGGCGAGCGCACCGAGGTCCCGGACCTCGTCGGCCAGGCGGCGGGCAAGCTCGTGCTGGTCAACGACGACGACCTGACCTACTGCCGGATGCGCCTCGACCCGGCGTCGCTGACCACGCTGATCGACCGGATCGGCGACATCACCGAATCGCTGCCGCGCACGCTGTGCTGGTCGGCTGCTTGGGAGATGACGCGCGAGGCCGAGTTGAAGGCTCGCGACTTCGTGACGCTCGTGGCGCGCGGGATTCACGCCGAGAGCGAGGTCGGCGTGGTGCAGCGGTTGCTGTTGCAGGCGCAGACGGCGTTGAACTCTTACGCGGACCAGAAGTGGGCTGCCGCGGAGGGGTGGCCTGCGTTGAGCGGACGGCTGCTGGAGCTGGCCCGTACCGCGGAGGCTGGGTCGGATCACCAGCTGGCGTTTGTGAATTCGCTGGCCGGGGGTGTGTTGAGCGAGGAGATCCTGTCCGCGATCGCTGGCTGGCTCGACGGCTCCGCGCCGCTGCCGGGCCTCACTGTGGACACGGATCTTCGGTGGCGGTTGCTGCAGGCGTTGGTCGCGCACGGGAAGGCCGGCGCGGACGAGATCAATGCCGAGCAGGAGCGGGATGACACCGCTGCTGGCCGGCGGCACGCTGAGCGGTCGCGGGCGTTGCAGCCTACGGCTGAGGCCAAGGCTGATACTTGGCAGCGGGCGATCTACGACGACGAGATTCCGAACGCGGTGAGTGATGCGTTGATTTCCGGGTTCTCGCACCCGGGGCAGAAGCATCTGCTCGGGGAGTACATCGAGCGGTACTTCGAGGTTATCGACGATGTGTGGGCTCGGCGGTCCAGTGAGCGGGCTCAGCCGACGGCGATCGGGTTGTATCCGTCTTGGGCGGTTGAGCCTGCGACGGTGAATGCTTCGGACGAGTGGCTCGAAGGGGATCATCCGGCGGCGTTGCGGCGGCTGGTTTCCGAGGGGCGGGCTGGGATTGTCCGGGCGTTGGCTGCTCGGGACTTTGACAGTCAGGCCTGAGGCTGTTCGGCTGTTCGGCTCGTCGCCTGGCGGCGACATTGCGCCCGGTCTTGGGTTGCGTGGGGCACCCCGAAGGTTGATTGTGCTGACGGTTCGGGGGTGCTTGTCAAGGCGGGAAAGATGCCTTGACAAGCACCCCCGAACCGCAGGGAGGCTTCGTATCGGGGTTGGGGAGGGGCTGGGTGCCTCGATGGTCGGGTGCACCGGCTGCGGTGTCGTAGGCGGCGGGGCTAGCGCCCCAATGTGGCATTGGGTGCGTCCCACGCACCCAATGTGGCGTTCGGTGCGTCGCATGCACCCAATGCGGCGTTGGGGCGCAACCCTCGCGGCGGCGGGTGAGCCGTGAAAGGCCCCTCGAGGACCAGCGGCTGGTCGTGAGGGGAACCCTGACGGAATCAGGGTCAATGAGGGTGGCCCGCACGAACGGCGGTGGCAGAACGTAAAAGAGCCGTCCCGCTGGGTGCGGGACGGCTCTGGCGTTTGCGGGAGTATCAGTGCTTCGGGGCGGGGCCTGCCTGGTCGCTCAGCATGCGCAGGGCGTTGACCAAGCCGCCGGTCAGGTCGCCTTCCTTGAAGGAGGCCACCATGCTCGCCACGGCCAGGTTCGCGCCTCGGTCGGGCAGGCGGGAGTGGGCGCGCTCGCCGGTGACGATCTCGATGGCGCGCTGGGCGGGGGAAACGCCGAGCAGCACCGCGTTCGAGGGGTCGTCGGTGGCGGCGTGCAGCTTTTCCGCGCCGGCGCGGGTGTCTTCGCCGAGGTCGCCCAGGTAGATGCTGAAGCCGAGACCGGTTTCGCGCGTCGCGAAGGTCAGGGCCTCGTCGAGGCGGGCCAGCTGCTGCACCGTGAACGGGCTCGTCGGCGCGGCGGGCTCGTACATTTTCGCCGCGGACAGCCTGCCGCTGTTGGTGATGACCTCGCCGAAGGCCAGGTCCTTTTCCGCGACCGCGGTCTGGGTCACTTCACCACTTGCCACGAGCGCCTCCTGCGGCCGTCGAAGCGCCCGCGGGCGCCGCATTCACGTCAACCGCCGGGCCGTGGGCGGCTCCCACGCCGTCCGGGTTGGCGGTCCACCACATCGCGGGGTATTCCCACGGCTGCCCCGGCCGGTACCGCGGCGTCCCCGAGAACTTCTTCCGCAAGGTCGCGGCGCCGACCACGAAGTAAATGGCCCCGGGGATGACCGCGTAGACCAGGATCGTCTCGACAACGTTCACGCCGGTGAGCGTATCGGATGCCTCCCGGAGCCACCGCGCGACACCGGCGTCCGGGGGCGACCGTTCGTCGCCGCTGAGGCGCCGTCCGCCGCTTGGCCCGCCCCCGCTGGAACGTTGGGGCGAAGGGCTGCGGGCCGAAAGATGGCAACTCGCCGTACAGGCGGCCGTACCGGGCGATACCGGCTTGTCCGAACCTTGAAATCCTCGTAGCTTTTTCACCTGTACGGGCCTTGCGCCCGCCTCCCCAGCCCCAGCCCGTCACGCACCGGTCCCAGGAGGACACCTCATGCAGAGCGTCCAGACCCCCGCTCAGGCGATCACCGAGACCATTTCGTCACCCAGCGAGACCGGATTCGTGCCCGGAACGCGGGTCACGTCCGGCACCAGGGTTACGCGGGGCACTCGGGTCACCCGCGGAACCCGGGTCACCGCGGGCACGCGCGTGACGATGGGTACCCGGGTCACCATGGGAACTCGAGTCACCAGGGGAACCCGCGTTACCCGCGGGACCCGCGTCACGATGGGCACCCGCGTCACGCGCGGCACCCGGGTCACGGCAGGCACCCGCGTCACCTGCGGCACGCGGGTCACGATGGGCACGCGGGTCACGATGGGCACGCGCGTCACCCGCGGCACCAGGGTCACCGCCGGAACCCGCGTCACGATGGGCACCCGTGTCACCCGCGGCACGCGCGTCACGCGCGGCACCCGGGTCACGATGGGCACGCGCGTCACCTGCCAGGCCGACTACAGCCTCGCCGCCTGAGCGAAAGCGCCACGTCGAGCAGGTCCACCGGCTCGCCCCGGCCGCCGTACTGGCAGCCGGGGCGCCGACGTGTGCGGGGCTAGGCCGCCGACCCGAGATACGGCCGCCACAGCGGATCGGCCTCTTTGGAATGCGCCAGCAGCCGCCAGTGCGGGCCGTGCGGGGCGCGGGGCACCACGCGCAGCCTCCAGCCGATCTCCGACAGGAGCCGGTCGGCCTTGCGGTGGTTGCACTTCGCGCAGCAGGCGACGCAATTGGTCCAGCTGTGCGGACCGCCCTTGCTGCGCGGGACGACGTGGTCGATGGTTTCCGCGCGCCCGCCGCAGTACGCGCAGCGGTGCCGGTCGCGGTGCATCAGCCCGGCCCTGGTCAACGGCACCTGCGCCCGGTAGGGCACCCGCACGTACGTGCTGAGCCGGATCACCGAGGGCACGGGCAGCGACACCGTCGCGGCGTGCAGTTCGACGCCGCCCGGATCGCCGTGGACGACCTCCGCCTTGCCGCACATGACGAGCACCACCGCGCGCCGCATGGGCACCGCGGTCAGCGGCTCGAAAGTGGCGTTGAGCAGGAGGACCCGGCGCCGCCCCCACGCCGGGGCGACCGGATCGCGGGCTCTACGCTGTCCGGGCGGACGGGATGCTCCCCCTGGACGGGTCCCCGGCCCGGACGGGACGGAGCCGCCGGATGCGGACCCTCCCGGGCAGGCACGCAGGATCGCCTCCGGCGGCAGCTCGGCCATGGCTTGGCCGGCGCCGCCGAGGGGGACGGGTTGTCGGTCTGGCACTCGACCACCTCCACCGGTGCAGGCATAGTCGACCACACATCAGGGCCCCCGCGCACGCGTGTTCTGTGACGTGTCACATACCCGCGACCCGGCGGCCACCCCGCGGCCGCTTGCGCGTCGCGGGGCCAGCAAAGCGAGAAGGGACTTTCCCAGCCAGTGAATGCCGTGCTCAGCGCTCCGCCCAGCTGCATCTCCGAGACCGGGTCGTGGTGCGCCCAGGTCTACTCGGTCACGCACAACGAGTGGCTCGCCGCGTCGGCGGGCTGGCTCGTCACCAAGCCGCTGAAGATCATCATGATCCTCGTCATCGCGTTCGTGGTGCGCTATCTCACCAAGCGGCTGATCGAGCGGGTCACCACGCTCCCGGCCTCGGGCAGCAACGGCAAGATCCCGTCGCTGTTGAGACCGCTGCGCGAACGCGCGCCGGAGATGCTCGGCAGCGCCGTGGTGGAACGCCGCAGGCAGCGCGCCAAGACGATCGGCTCGGTGCTGAAGTCGATGGCGACGTTCCTGATCTACGGCCTCGCGTTCATCCTCGTGCTGGGCGAACTGGGCATCGACCTGGCCCCGATCATCGCCTCGGCCGGGATCGTCGGCGTCGCGCTCGGGTTCGGCGCGCAGAATCTGGTCAAGGACTTCCTTTCCGGGATGTTCATGATGATCGAGGACCAGTACGGCGTCGGCGACGTCGTGGACATCGGCGAGGCCACCGGGACCGTCGAGGCGGTCGGCCTGCGCATCACCACGCTGCGCGACCTGAAGGGCACCGTCTGGTACGTCCGCAACGGCGAGGTGCTGCGCGTCGGCAACTCGAGCCAGGGCTTCGCCTACGCCGTGGTGGACGTCCCGCTGAGCTACTCCGCGGACGTCGACAAGGCCACCGAGGTGCTCAGCGGCGCGGCCACGAAGGCGGTCGAAACGGACGCGCTCTCGGCGAACGTGCTGGAGCCGCCGGAAATGCTCGGCGTCGAACAGGTCACGCCGGAGGGCATCGTGTTGCGCCTGACGGTCAAGGTGCGACCGGGCAAGCAGTGGGCGGTGCAGCGGAAGCTGCGCGGGCAGCTGCTCGGCGCGCTCGAGGAGGCCGGTTTCGAACCGCCGCTCGGCCGGTTGCTGTCGTCCATGCAGGACAAGCAGTCGGGCGCGCAGCGCAGCTGAGGCAGGGCAAGATGGAGGTGTGTCGACTGTGAGCGAGCCGGAACCGGCGAACCTGTACGAGGCGGTGGGCGGCGAACCGACCTTCCGCCGGATCATCAAGCGGTTCTACGAGGAAGTGGCCCGCGACGAGGTGCTGCGCCCGCTCTACCCGGAGGAGGACCTCGGCCCGGCGGAGGAGCGGTTCCGGCTGTTTCTCATCCAGTACTGGGGCGGTCCGCACACCTACTCCGACCAGCGCGGCCACCCCCGGCTGCGGATGCGGCACGCGCCGTTCAAGATCGGCCCGATCGAACGCGACGCGTGGCTGCGCTGCATCCGGATCGCGATCGACGAGGAGAACCTGCCCGAGCCGTACCTCAGCCAGCTGTGGGCGTACCTGGAAATGGCCGCGCACAGCATGATGAACAGCTTCGTCTGATGAGACGCAGGGCCGGCCGGCGGCGGCCGGACCGCCTTCCGCGGCCGTCGTGGTGGTCGGACGCGGTGTTCTACGAGATCTACGTGCGGTCCTTCGCCGATTCGGGCGAGGACGGCATCGGCGATCTGGAGGGCATCCGCAGCAAGCTCGGCTACCTGGAGCTGCTGGGCGTCGACGCGCTGTGGCTGACGCCGTTCTACCCGTCGCCGATGGCCGACCACGGCTACGACGTCGCGGATCCGCGCGGCGTCGACCCGATGTTCGGCACCCTCGGCGACTTCGACGTGCTGCTCACCGAGGCGCACCGGCGCGGCATCCGGGTCACCGTGGACGTCGTGCCGAACCACACGAGCAACCGGCACGCGTGGTTCAAGTCCGCGCTGGCCGCCGGGCCGGGCAGCCCGGAACGGGAGCGCTACCACTTCCGCGACGGCCGCGGCCCGGGCGGAGCGGAGCCGCCCAACAACTGGGTCAGCGTGTTCGGCGGCCCGGCGTGGACGCGGGTGCCGGACGGGCAGTGGTACCTGCACCTGTTCGCGCCGCAGCAGCCGGACCTGAACTGGGCCAATCCGGACGTCCGCGCCGATCTCGAGCGCACCCTGCGGTTCTGGCTCGACCGGGGCGTGGACGGCTTCCGGATCGACGTCGCGCACGGAATGGCCAAACCCGCCGGGCTGCCCGACATGGACCCGGACACGCCCGCGCACGGCGGCGGCGCGCCCGGCGATCCGCGCTTCGACGACGACGGCGTGCACGAGGTGCACCAGTTGATCCGCAAGGTGCTCGACGAGTACCCGGACGCGATGGCCGTCGGCGAGATCTGGGTGCAGGACGAGGAGCGGCTGGCCCGCTACCTGCGGCCGGACGAACTTCATCTGGCGTTCAACTTCCGACTGGTGCTCACCCATTTCGACGCGGACGCGATGCGCACGTCGATCGAGCGTTCGCTGGCCGTGCCGCGTTCGGCGGCCGCTCCGGCGGCCTGGACGCTGTCCAACCACGACGTCTGGCGCGCGGCGAGCCGCTACGGCGGCGGCGAGACCGGGGTCCGCCGGGCACGCGCGATGGCGCTGGTGGAGCTCGCCCTGCCCGGCGCGGTCTACCTGTACCAGGGCGAAGAGCTGGGCCTGCCGAACGCCGACCTGCCGCTTGAGGCGATGACCGACCCGCGCGCCCGTTCGCAGGGCCCGGAGTTCAGCCGCGACGGCGAGCGCGTGCCGCTGCCCTGGGAGGGCACGCTCCCGCCGTACGGGTTTTCGCGCACCGCGCAGACCTGGCTGCCGATGCCCGCGGACTGGGCGTCGCTGACCGTGGAGCGGCAGCTTGAGGAGCCGGAATCGACGCTGTCGCTGTACCGGCGCGCGATAGAGCTGCGGAAACAGCATCCGGCGTTCCGCGGCGGCGACGAGTTGCAGTGGTTCGGCGCGCCCGCGGGCTGCTTCGCGTTCCGCCGCGGCCGGGGCGGCCTGATCTGCGCGCTGAACACCTCGGCCAGCTCGATCGCCCTGCCGCCGGGAGAGGTGCTGCTCACCAGCAGCCCGCTGGTGGACGGCAGGCTCGCCCCGGACTCGGCCGCCTGGCTCGGGTAGCGCATTCGCGGCCTGCCTGAGCGAGCCGGGCCGTCAGCGCCGAGGCCGGCGGCCCGGCCCGGCCGGGTCAGACGCGGGCACCCGCCTCCAGCCCGAGCATCGCGAGCAGTCCCCGCAGGTCATCGGCGTCGCGCGCGTGCTCGGCGACGGTGCGGGCGGCATGCTCCTGCTGGACGCGCAGGTCTTGTTCGGCGGACACCCGGGCACGGGCGAATTCACTGGTTTCGGCGGACAGCGGACGTCGTTCCGAGCGCATGTCGCTCCTCGTCGAGGTGGAAGGGGCCACCGGCGGCTCCCGCATGAGGCAGACCCGCCGGGGACGACGCCGGCTCGAGCGCCGGCGCACGATGGGACTTCTCGACGGTGCTGACGCTACTCCCCGCCCCCGACCTGCCCGCTCGCGCGTCCCGCCGTGCGCGTCGCGGCGTCCACAGTGGACCGTTCGGGCGGCAGCCCTGGTGAGACCGGCCCGGGCGTGCTTTACTGACGACGGTCGTGTTTTGTGTTCGTGCGGTGGGTACGTCCCGCAGCCACGCTCGCAAGATGTAGCGGGCGTGGTGTTTCTCTTTTCGGAAGGCACACCGTCGGTTGCCAGGCCCGGATGCCGAGGTGGCATCTGTTGTGAGTCCGATGGAGATCGTTTTTATGACGCAAGGCACCGTGAAGTGGTTCAACGCCGAAAAGGGCTTCGGGTTCATCAGCCCGGACGACGGCAGCGCCGACGTCTTCGTGCACTACTCCGAGATCCAGGGCAACGGGTTCCGCAGCCTTGAGGAGAACGCGCGCGTCGAGTTCGAGGTCGGCCAGGGCCAGAAGGGCCCGCAGGCCACCGGCGTTCGCGCCATCTGAGTTTCCCCGGTGTTTCCCCTGGTGCGAAAAGCTTTTCGCACCAGGGGACCCGCGCCGAAGCGGACTTTTCCGCCCACGGCAGCCGAAACGGCTCGGCACCCCGGTGCGGCCCGGTGAATTTTCCCGGCCGCACAAGGTCTTCCGCGTCCCGGGAACCCGGACGCGAGATCACCCGTTGACCAGAGCAGGTCGCGACTGGCCTTGAGGCCCTCCCCTGCCTGGCCAGTACGCAACGCACGGCGCATCCCCCGAGGCGGCCCCCTCCGCCTTGCCCGCGCCGCGGCATCGGCCTCGGCCCCGCAGAGCGCGGCGGCCGGACCAGCTCGAGTAGGAGCGTTACCCATCGACACCCAGAGCACCGTCCAGCGTCCCCCGAAATCGCCGCAGCCCATGCTCGCCGGCCGCAAGACCGGCACCGAGGCCTTCCTGGTGAAGCTCTTCGCCGTCGTCCCCCTCCTCGCGGTCGCCGTCGCGGTGCCGCTGGCCTGGGGCTGGGGCCTGAGCTGGCTGGACGTCGGCCTCGCCGCCGCGTTCTACTGCGTCAGCGGCCTCGGCATCACCGTCGGCTTCCACCGGTACTTCACCCACGGCGCCTTCCGCGCCCGCCGCGGGCTGCGGATCGCGCTCGCCGTCGCGGGCAGCATGGCCATGCAGGGACCGGTGATCGACTGGGTCGCCGACCACCGCCGCCACCACGCGTACTCCGACCGCGACGGCGACCCGCATTCGCCGTGGCGCTTCGGCACGTCGCCCGCCGCGCTCGCGAAGGGTTTCTGGCACGCGCACATGGGCTGGCTGTTCGGCCGCGACCGCACCAACCCGCGCCGGTTCGCCCCCGACCTGCTCGACGACGCCGACCTGAAGCGGATCGACCGGCTCTTCCCGGTGCTGACCCTCGTGACGCTGCTCGGTCCCGCGCTGCTGGGCGGGCTCATCACGATGACCTGGTGGGGTGCGCTGACCGCGTTCTTCTGGGCCGGGCTGGTCCGGGTCGCCGCGCTGCACCACGTGACCTGGTCGGTCAACTCGCTGTGCCACCTGATCGGCGAGCGCCCGTTCGAGGCGCGCGACCGTTCGGCGAACTTCTGGCCGCTGGCGATCGCGTCGTTCGGCGAGTCCTGGCACAACTCGCACCACGCCGACCCGACCGGAGCCCGGCACGGCGTCGGCCGCGGCCAGCTCGACATCTCCGCGCGGCTGATCTGGATGTTCGAGAAGTTCCGCTGGGCCTCGCACGTGCGCTGGCCCCGGCCGGAACGCCTCGCCCGCAAGCTCAAGGCCGCCTGAGCCCCGTTCGCCGTCCGTGAGGGCCACCTTGAGGGACTCTGCGTCCCTCAAGGTGGCCCTCACGGGCGTCAAGACCGGGTCAGCCGGCGACGCCTCAGGCTCTGCGGACCCGCTCCTCGAGCCGGGTCCGCAGGTCGCCGTGGCTGGACACCGCCAGCACCGGCCCCGGGTTCGCGGCCGTCTCGGCCGAACTCACGACGTCCGCGACGAACCGCCGCACCCGTTCCGGCGCGGGCGTCACGTCGCCGCCCAGCTGGGCCACCGGCTGCGGGGATTCGGCGGGCGTCGTCTCCACCGCCACCGACCAGCCCTGCCGCATGGTCCACAACAGCATCAGATCCCGGCCGGGAAACCGCGGGGACCGGCCGCTCAGCGCGACGTACGCGGTGATCGTGTCGGTGACCTCGCACGACGTGCACTCCACCGACACCCCGACCGCGGCGGCGACCTCGCGCACGTACGCGGCCAGCGCCTGCCGCAGCACCTGCGGATCGTCGGCGGTGGGCAGGGACATCGGGCGTTCCGGACCGGACAGGAGCATGGGTCTCCTCTTCCGCCGCCGCGTCCGCTTCGCGCGGAAACCGGGGTCGTCGAGGCACGCGAAGGCCGGCGGTCGCGATGATCGGGGTCGCACCGGATCGGGCATCCGGCAGCTGGACCGGACTCCGACTCTACCCGCTGGGACAAGCCCGCAGCCGAGATCAACCCGTCTGGCCGCCGCCGAAATCGCTCGATCGGCCGCCTCCGTCAGCGAAATCGGCGCTCGACGTGCCGATCCGCCCGGCAAAGAATCCTATGAGGACAGCCGCGGAAACCGCAGCCGGCACCACGCTCACCCCGATTGGCCGCCGAAATCGCCACCGTCCCCCGACTCCGCGATCGACGTCGCCACCCACGCGGCGAACAACCCCGCCTGCACATACGGCGCGGCCTCGCCCACCGCACGCACCACCGACCGCGCGCGTCCCGGGGCGGGTTCGGCTTCCGGAGCGGGTTCGGCGTCCGCGGGCCGGTCGGTGCGCCACGGCGTCTCCTCGGCCCGGACCTCGGCGAGGAAGTCCGCGGTCGGGTCGCCGTCGGGTTCGGTCATCCGTTCACGATGACACCAGCGGAGCGCTCCCGCCAGCAGATCGGCTCAGAACAGCAGCGGCAGCAACGCTTGGCGCCGCTTCAGCACCGCGCCGTAACGGGCGTCGAGGCGCAGCCACGAATCGGTGGCGGTCACGCGCACCACGTCGCCGTCGATCGACGAGTCGAACAACCCCATCCCGGACAGCGCGAACAGGCACCGCATCTGGACCTTGACCTCGAGGTCTCCCCCGGTGACGGTCAGCACCGCCTGGTCCATCAGCGAGGCGGGCGGCGTGCCGTGCGGCCCGGCGTTGTCGCGGGCGAGCGCGACGCCGCGGTCAGCGAGATCCGACACCACGCCGACCGGCAGCTCGTCGACCTTCTGCCACCGGTCGGACACCGGCAGCTCGGCGTGCCACAGCAGATCGCGCGCCGGACCCGGGTCCATCACCTCGCCGCCCGCGACGGCGAGCGCCGCGAGCAGTTCGTTGCCGGACACCGTGACGTCCGCCGGGGTCACCGTCCCCGCGACCGCGCGGGTCGCGAGGACCTCGAACGGCGTGGCCGTCCACGCCTCGACGACGTCGTCGCCCCGGCGGCGCAGCCGGACGGCGGTCGTGCCGTCCAGCCGCACCGCGCGGGCCACGAACGCGCTGAGCGTCTCCCGGTCGCCCGGATCGGGAATCCGCAGCTCAGGCATCGGCCAGCACCCGCTTGAGGAATTCGGATTCCTCGTCGCTGAGCCGGCGCGGCCGGAGGTTGGCCGTGTCGTACGGGGCCAGCACGGTCTCGGCGGTGACCGCGACCGGATCGGTCGCGTCCGGACCGGTCCGCACGACGTACCCGAGCGTCACCGTCGAGGCCTTCAGCTCGGTGAGCGTGATCTCCACGCGCACCGAGCGGCCGGGCGCCGCGACGATCGGCGCGCGGTAATGCACGCCGAGCTTCACGACCACGACGCCTTTCGGCAGCTCGGTGAGCCCCGCGCGCTCGGCTTCGCCGAACAGCACGGGCACTCGGGCCTCTTCGAGCAGCGTCACCACGTTCGCGTGGTTGACGTGCCCGTACACGTCCATGTCCGACCATCGCGGCTGGACGTGGGAAACGAATGTCACCGCACCGTGCTCCGGATCTGGCGCGCGGCCACGGACAGCGTCGCGAGGTCGAGCCGCCCGGAACGGGTGATCTCGTCCAGCGCCACGCGCGCCCGCGAAAGCCGCGACGCGTTGGCCTTCTCCCATTGCTCGATCTGCTCGTCGACGGACAGGTCCTGGTCGCTGTGCCGCAGTGCGTCGAGCGCGATCGCGCGCAGGGAACCGTACACGTCGTCGCGCAGCGAGAGCCGGGCGAGGGCGTGCCAGCGGTTGCCGCGTTCCAGCGCGCTGATCTCGGTGAGCATCTTGTCGATGTCCAGGTGGTCCGACAGCGCGTAGTACAGCTCGGCGGTGTCGGCCGGGGTGTGCGTCGCGTCGAGCCCGACCTGCTGCTCGGCCAGCTCCGCCACCTCGACCACGTCGAGCAGGCCGTAGCTGTGCAGCAGCAGCGCCACCTGGCGGGCGAGTTCGGCGGGCACGCCTTCCTCGACCATCCCGGCCGCGTCCTGCTCCACCGACTCCAGTTCGCGTCCGCGCAGCAGCTCGCCCAGCTTCGGGCCGAGTTCCGCGAGCACCGGGCCGAACCGGTTGATCTCGGCCAGCGGCGCGAGCGGCTGCGGGCGGTTGGTGAGGAACCAGCGCGCGGCCCGGTCGAGCAGCCGGCGCGTCTCCAGCACCATCCGGTCCGCGACCGCGGTCGGCACCACGTTGTCCAGCGCGTCGATCTCGGCCCACAGCTTCGGCAGGTCGTAGACGTGCGTGACCACCGCGTACGCGCGCACCGCGTCGGTGGCGGTCGCGTTCATCTCCTCCATCAGGCGGTAGACGAACGAGATGCCGCCGCCGTCGACCAGCTCGTTGGTGATGAGCGTGGTGATGATCTGACGGCGCAGCGGGTGCTGCGCGATCGCCGCGGCGAAGCGCTCCCGCAACGGGGCCGGGAAGTACTCCGGCAGCCTCCGGGTGAACACCTCGGACTCGGGCAGGTCGGAGGCGAGCAGCTCGTCCTTGAGGTCGAGCTTCACGTGCGCGAGCAGCGTCGCCAGCTCCGGCGAGGTCAGGCCCTCGCCCGCCTTCTCCAGCGCGCGGAACTGCGACGGGGTCGGCAGCGCCTCCAGCTTGCGGTCGAACGCGCCCTTCGCGACCAGCGCGGACACCTGCCGCGCGTGCACCGACACCATCGGCCCGGCGTGCGCCCGGCTGACGCCGAGCACCGCGTTCTGCCGGTAGTTGTCCGCGAGCACGAGCGAGCCGACCTCGTCGGTCATCTCGCCGAGCAGCTCGTTGCGCCGCGCGTGCTCCAGTTCGCCGCCGGCCACCAGGTGATCCAGCAGGATCTTGATGTTGACCTCGTGGTCGGAGCAGTCGACGCCCGCGGAGTTGTCGAGCGCGTCGGTGTTGATCTTGCCGCCGGCGCGGGCGAATTCGATGCGGCCGAGCTGGGTCAGGCCCAGGTTGCCGCCCTCGCCGACGACCTTCACGCGCAGCTGGTTGCCGTTGACGCGGATCGCGTCGTTGGCCTTGTCGCCCGCCGCGGCCTGGCTTTCGCTCTCGGCCTTGACGTAGGTGCCGATGCCGCCGTTCCACAGCAGTTCGACCGGGGCCAGCAGGATCGCCTGGATCAGGTCCATCGGCGCGAGCTTCGTGACGCCCTCTTCGAGGCCGAGCGCCTCGCGGACCTGCGGGGTGATCGGGATGGTCTTGGCCGAGCGCGGGTAGATCCCGCCGCCCTCGCTGATCAGCGAACGGTCGTAGTCGTCCCACGAGCTGCGCGGCAGGTCGAACAGCCGCCGCCGTTCCGCGTACGACGACGCGGCGTCCGGGTTCGGGTCGAGGAAGACGTGCATGTGGTTGAACGCCGCGACCAGCCGGATGTGCTCGGACAGCAGCATGCCGTTGCCGAAGACGTCGCCCATCATGTCGCCGATGCCGACGACGGTGAAGTCCTCGGTCTGGGTGTCCTTGCCCAGCTCGCGGAAGTGCCGCTTCACGCTCTCCCAGGCGCCCTTGGCGGTGATGCCCATGGCCTTGTGGTCGTAGCCGACCGAACCGCCGGAGGCGAACGCGTCGCCGAGCCAGAAGCCGTACTGCGCCGAGACTTCGTTGGCGATGTCGGAGAACTTCGCGGTGCCCTTGTCCGCCGCGACGACCAGGTAGCTGTCGTCGGCGTCGTGGCGCACCACGTTCGGCGCGGGCACGGTTTCGCCCTCGACGCGGTTGTCGGTGAGGTCCAGCAGGCCGGAGATGAACATCCGGTAGCAGGAAATGCCTTCGGTGAGCTGGGCGTCGCGGTCGACCCCGGCGTCGCCGGTGGGCGCCGGCGGACGCTTCACCACGAAGCCGCCCTTCGCGCCGACCGGCACGATCACCGCGTTCTTCACCGCCTGCGCCTTGACCAGGCCCAGGATCTCGGTGCGGAAGTCCTCCCGCCGGTCCGACCAGCGCAGGCCGCCTCGGGCGACCTCGCCGAACCGCAGGTGCACGCCCTCCACCCGCGGCGAGTACACGAAGATCTCGTACTTCGGGTGCGGCTCGGGCAGCTCCGGCACGCCGCTCGGGTCGAGTTTGAGCGCCAGGTACGGCCGCGGGTTCCCGTCGGCGTCGCGCACGTGGTAGTTCGTGCGCAGGGTCGCGTTGATGACCGCGAGCAGCCTGCGCAGGATCCGGTCCTCGTCGAGGCTGGTGACCTCGTCGACCATCGAGGAGATCTCGGCGGTCAGCGATTCCGCGTGCGTCTTGCGGTCCACATCGGACAGTTGCGGATCGCAGCGGGTTTCGAAGAGCCGCACCAGTTTCGTCGCGACCTCGGTGTGCTTGACGACCGTGTTCTGGATGTAGGACTGGGAGAACGGGCTGCGCGCCTGCTGCAGGTAGCGCGAGTAGGCCCGCAGCACGGCGGCCTGGCGCCAGGTGAGCCCGGCGCGCAGGACGAGCCCGTTGAGGCCGTCGACCTCCGCGTCGCCGTGCCACGCCGCGTGGAAGGCGTCCTGGAACCGCTCGCGCACCTCGACCGCCGCGGCCTCGTCGGCTTCTTCGAGGCCCTTCTTGTCGACGCGCAGGCCGAAGTCGTAGATCCAGCTGGCCCCGCCGTCCTCGCGGAACAGCTCGTACGGCCGCTCGTCCACCACCTCGACGCCCATCGCCTGCAGCACCGGCAGCACCTTGGACAGGGTGACGCCCTCGCCGCGCAGGTAGAGCTTGAACCGCCGCTCGCCGGGTTCGGCGTCGGCGGGCAGGTAGAACGACAGCGCGAGGTCGCCCTCGTCCGCGAGGGTGTCGAGCTTGGCCAGGTCGGCCAGCGCGTCCTCGGCGGTGAAGTCCTCTTTGTAGGCCTCGGGGAACACCGCGCCGAAGCGCTGTCCCCGGTCGACCACGGACTCCTCGCCCATCATGCCGATCGGACCGCCGTCGCCGACGCGCTCGCGGCGTTCGGCGATGATCGCCTCGACAAGCCGGTCGTCCCAGCTGCGCACGACAGTGTTCAGGCGTTCCTGGATCCGCAGCGTGTCCGGTTCGACCGCGTTCGACGGGTCGGTGTGCACCATGAAGTGCACCTGCGCCAGCAGCGTTTCGCCGACGCGCGCGCTGTACTCCAGCTGTGTGCCTTCGAGTTCTTCCAGCAGCACTTCCTGCATCGCCAGCCGCGAACGCGTGGTGTAGCGGTCGCGCGGGAGGTAGACGAGGCAGGAGTAGAAGCGGCCGTACGGGTCGCGGCGGAGGAACAGCCGCAGCCGGCGGCGGTCGGACAGCGTGATCGCGCCAGTGGTGGTGTAGAAGAGCGAATCGGTGTCCGCGGAGAACAGGTCCGCGCGCGGCCAGTTCTGCAGGACCTCCAGCATCCGCTGCCCGGAGAACGACTCCATCGGGAACCCGGCGCGGTGGATCACCTCGCGCACGCGCTGGCCGACCACCGGGATGTCGAGCACGTTCTCGTGCAGCGCGGTGGTGGTGAACATGCCGAGGAACCGGTGCTCGCCGGTCACCTTGCCGTTCTCGTCGAACGTCTTCACGCCGACGTAATACGGATAAACCGGACGGTGCACCGTGCTCGGCGCGCTGGCCTGGGTGAGCACGAGCAGCGACGGCGCGAGCGCGTCGACCGAACTGTCCGGCCCCGCGGTGAGGCTGCGCGCGGCGAGGCTGTCCTGGCGCAGCACGCCGAGCCCGGACGCGAGAACCGCGCGCAGGGCGGGCTCGTCGCTGTCCGGCTGCGGGCTGTCGACCAGCTCGTACTTGCGGTAGCCGAGGAAGGTGAAGTGGCCGTCGGCGAGCCAGCGCAGCAGGCGCGCGCCCTCGGTGACCTCGTCGGTGCTGGGCAGCTTCGGCGGGTGCTGCTCCAGCGTTTCCGCGAGCGAGCAGGCCGTCTGCGCCATCTTCTCGGCGTCCTCGACGACCTCGCGCACGTCGCCGAGCACCGACGTCAGCCGGTTGTCCAGCTCGCGCGCCCGCTGCGGGTCGGTGACGAGGTCGATTTCCACCAGCATCCACGATTCCGCGGACGCGCCGGCGGGCGGATCGGCCGGGTCGGCGTCGAGGTGCAGGCCCTCCAGCTCGCCGGTCAGGCCGCGGCTCACCACGACGATCGGGTGCACGATGCGCTGCACCTGCACGCCGTCGCGGGCGAATTCCGCGGTGACGCTGTCCACGAGGTAAGGCATGTCGTCAGTGACGACCTGCACGACGGTCGCGTCGCGCGTCCAGCCGTCCTCGGCGGTGGTCGGGTTCAGCAGCCGGACCGCCGGGCGTCCGGGCATGCGCTGCTCCGCCAGCTGCAGGTGCGAGCGCACCGCGCCGACGAGCGCGGCCGGATCGTCGCCGACGATCTCGTCGGCCGGGATGTGCCGGTAGTACAAGCGGATCAGGTCCGCGATCTCCGGCGCCTGCGCCGCGGCGGTGTCGATCAGCTCGTCCCGGATCTGCTCCGGGCTGGCCGTCGTGCGGCGGGCGGCGCCGGCTTCGGTGCCGACATCGGGCGGGGACGAGACTCCCGTCGAGCTCATTGAGCAACTCTCCAGTGTGCGAGACCGAGATGCGTCCGTCACCACAACGTGCCGGACTTCCCTCACCCTAATCCGCTCTCGACGGCCCCTGTGCGCGGCTGGGAAAGACTTAAGGTTCGTTTCCGGGGTCCCTGACGACGCGCTCGCGCGGGATCGGTTCAGCTACCGGCGGGTTCGACGCGGGCGGTTCCCGGCAAAAGGCTTGGCACGAGGCCGGAGCGCCGGTTTCCCGGATGCGGCGGCCGCTTCGGGATCGGTTCAGCGTCTGTATCGCCCGCGGCGAGAACGGAAAAGGTTGCCTCCCTCCCCTGCGAGAATTCCCACCCGTACGGGCTAATTCTTCCGTTGCGGCGGAGGGAGCCGGGTGCGCCGGGCGGAGCAGCCTGGGTTTCAGGATGGGGCAAGCGAGGGGTGCGCGCAGATCGGCGGGCCGGGTGGTTTCTTGCTGCATGATCTCGGCGCGTTCTGCCAGTGACTGGGAAAATCGCTTGGGGCGGCGGGAAAACGGGGGGATCGGCTGGAGTTGCTTCCGCTCCGCTACCGCGGAAGTCCGTGAAGGGCCTCTGAGGGAATCAGATTCCGTGAGGGTTCCCCTCACGGACCACTCGGAGCCGAAGCCGCAGGACTCTCCCCGTCGACGAGGCTCCCGCACAAGCAGCGCAGGCCGCGCCGGTGCACTTCCGCAAAAGTCCGTGAGGGAAACCCTCATAAACCTCTGGGGGACAAAGCCGCAGGCCCCCGCGCCGACGAGGTTTCCCGCCAGCAGCGCGAACCGCGTGGCCGCACTCCCGCAGTGGCCCGTGAAGGGCCCTTCACCGACCACTCGAGCCCAAAGCCGAGTCCGAATCGATGCGCGATCCCCTGCCCCCGCCGCGGAATCTGCCCGGTACAGCCAGCATTTCCCCTGCGGCGCAAGAACTTTCCGGCGCGCGTCAGTCGCCGTTGTTGTGGTGGCGGTCGGCGGTCGCGCGGCCGTTGATCGGCTTCGGTTCGTCGTTCGGGCCGAGGCGTTTCACCAGCGCGGCCGCGCTCGCGGTGCCCGCCTGGTGTTCGGCGAGGGCGCGGGCGAGCAGTTCGGCGAGACCGGCGTCCGGCGGCGGTTCGTCCTCCGCGATGGCTCGCGCGTAGCCCTCCGGGAACGGCTGCTCCGACGGCGTCCACGCGTCGACGTCGGACAGCGGGTCCAGGGCGGGCGGCATCCGCAAGCGCGGCAGCCAGGGCTCCTCGGCCGGCTCCGGTTCCTCCGGCCGCGGCGCGGGAGCCAGCTCCGGCTTGTCCTTGGCGGCGGTTTCCGGTGCGGCGGTTTCGGAACGTCCGGGCTCGTCGGCCCGGCGCCGTCCGCCGCCTCCGCCGCTGGCGGTGATGCCCAGCCGGTCCAGCACGGACTTCGCGGCGACCGACCCGTGTTCGGCGTCGTGCCGGGTCTTGCGTCCGCGGGCGTCGCGGCGGGCCGCTTCCTCCTGCGCCCACTCGGCGCTTTCCCACAACGGCGCGGCGGGCTCGTCCGCGGGAGCCGGGGCGAGCGGGAGCTCCGGCAGGATGTCCGACAGATCCGGCATCCGCAGCGAGAACCGCGGCGCCTCCTCGGCCGGGGCCTGCGCTTCGTCAGCCGCCCGCGACGGACGGACCGGCGTCTCCTCAGGCTTCGTCTTCTCTTCCCGACGGGCGGGCGCGTCCTCAGCCGACCGCCGCGCGGCCGGCGGCTTCTCCGGCCAGCGGACCGACGTTTCCTCAGCAGGCTGCGCCCGGCGACGACCCGGCGCGGCCTCAGCGACCGGGCTCGGCACCGAAACGTCCTTGGCGGCCCGCGCCCCGGCAGCGCTCTCCGCAGCCTCCGTCCGACGCACCGCCGCAACGCTCTCCGCGTCGTTCGTTCGCTGCACCGCAGCACTCTCCGCGACCGGTGCCGGACGTTCCGACGCGGCCCGCGAGGCCTCCGTCCGGCTGACCGGCTCCACAGCCGCCCGCTTCCGCGGCGCAGGCGCGTCGGCGCTCTTCCGCCCGAACGGCCGCGCCCATCCCGGCAGCACCGGCGGCTTGCGGTCCTCAGCCCGCCGCCGTCCGCCGGTCCGCGGAGTCTCCTCGGCCTCTTCCCGGATCGCCGGAAGCACTGAGGTCTGCTCGACCTCCGCCTCCGCCGCGGCCCGCCGGAACGACCACGCGGGCTTCTTGTCCGCCGTCTCGATCAAGGCCGCGGCCGAAACCGGCGCCGCAGGCACCTCTACCTGCGCCGGGACGACCGGCAGCGGAGCCGCGACCGGGTCCGGCCGCTCGGCGGGGACGTCGCGGATCGCCGGCATCACCGAGGTCTCCTCGGCCGCGACCCGCGGCTCGACCTCCATCGACACCGGGCGCCCGTCGCGCGGGGCGGACGCGGCGAGGACGTCGTCGAGGTCCATCGACGCGACCGACTCGGCGCCCAGTTCGCCCGCGATCAGCCCGCAGGCCTGGCGCCGGGCCCGCGCGTGCACGTGTTCGGCGGCCCGCGCCCGGTGCAGGCATCCGATGGCCTCTTCCGCGCTGCCGAACCGTTCCTCGATCTGCGCCAGCTCCAGCCACAACCGCGCGGTGACCGCCGCGAGCCCGTGCCGGTCGGTGGCCGCGACGGCCTCCCCCACCAGCTCGGCAGCGGCGTCGCCGGCGCCGGAGGGCAAGTGGATGCGCGTCGCCACCGCCAGCCGCAGCCACGCCGCGGGCGCGACCCCGGCGGCACGGACCGGTTCCCGCAGCACGGGCTCGGCGATGTCGTAAGCCATGTCCGCGTCGCCGCGGTCGAGCAGCGTGCTGACCAGTTGCAGCACGAGCCGGATCCGGACGAGACCGCCGTCGTCGCCGGGACGGTCCATCTTCTCCAGGAACCCGAGTCCGGTGCGCGCGGCGTCCGCGGCCGCGGTGAGGTCGCCGTGCCTGCGCCGGTGCGCCGCGGTTCCGTTGCGCAGCAGCGCCCGCATCAGCAGCCGGTCGTCCGCGTCGAGCGAATCGTCGGCCACCAGCAGCCGGTCCGCCTCGACGAGCACCCGGTCCAGTTCCGCCTTCCGGCCGAACTGGGCGAGGCATCCGACGAGATGGCACAGCGCTTCCGCGCGCAGCGACGGCGGCACGTCCTCCGACAGCACCGGCCGCAGCGCGGCCAGCCCCATCAGCGGAACGCCGAGACTGCGCGCGCAGATCGCCAGGTCGACGCGCAGCCGCGCCGCCGTCGTGGCGTACCCGGCGTGCTCAGCCGCGCGCAAGGCCGCGACCGCGCGGCCGACCGTGGACGTCCGCGCCCCGGTCCGCACGCGAGCGGACACCACGAGCGCTTCCGCCCGGATCCAGTGCCCGTCCGCGCCCGCCGTCTCCGCGAGCGCGGCCGAGCGTTCGCCGAGGACCAGCGACAGCTCGGGCGCGCGGAAGCGCAGCGATTCCGCCCGGTCGATGAGCCGACCGAGGTCGGCGAGGGTCCCGCCACTGGCAACGGCGGGCCGCCCGTCCGCGGTCGCGGACGGGCTGGGCCGGTTGTGCCTGCTGGTTTCCACTCGGGACCCCCGCGCCGGTCAGTCGCGCTTCAGCTTGCGGTGGGTGACCCGGTGCGGACGAGCCGCTTCGGCGCCGAGGCGCTCGACCTTGTTCTTCTCGTAGCCCTCGAAGTTGCCCTCGAACCAGAACCACTTCGCCGGGTCCTCGTCGGTGCCTTCCCAGGCGAGGATGTGCGTCGCGACCCGGTCGAGGAACCACCGGTCGTGGGAGATCACGACGGCGCAGCCGGGGAACTGCTCGAGCGCGTTCTCCAGCGAGCCCAGCGTTTCGACGTCCAGGTCGTTCGTCGGCTCGTCCAGCAGGATCAGGTTCCCGCCCTCTTTGAGCGTCAGCGCGAGATTGAGCCGGTTGCGCTCGCCGCCGGAGAGCACGCCCGCCGGCTTCTGCTGGTCCGGGCCCTTGAAGCCGAACGCGCTCACGTAAGCGCGCGAGGGCATTTCGGTCTGCCCGACGTGGATGTAGTCGAGCTTGTCCGAGACGACCTCCCACACGGTCTTCTTCGGGTCGATCCCGCCGCGGCTCTGGTCCACATAGGACAGTTTGACCGTCTCGCCGATCTTGACCGAGCCGCCGTCCGGCTCCTCGAGCCCGACGATGGTCTTGAACAGCGTGGTCTTGCCGACGCCGTTCGGGCCGATCACGCCGACGATGCCGTTGCGCGGCAGGTCGAACGAGAGCCCGTCGATCAGCACGCGGTCGTCGAAGCCCTTGCGCAGCTTCTCGACCTCGACCACGACGCTGCCCAGGCGCGGGCCCGGCGGGATCTGGATCTCCTCGAAGTCGAGCTTGCGGTGCTTGTCCGCCTCCGCGGCCATCTCCTCGTAGCGGTCGAGCCGCGAACGGGACTTGGTCTGGCGCGCCTTGGCGTTGGACCGCACCCATTCCAGCTCGCTCTTGAGCCGCTTGGCCAGCTTGGCGTCCTTCTTGCCCTGGACCTCGAGCCGCTCGCGCTTCTTCTCCAGGTACGTGGAGTAGTTGCCCTCGTAGCCGACGACGCGGCCGCGGTCGAGCTCCATGATCCACTCGGCGACGTTGTCCAGGAAGTACCGGTCGTGCGTGACGGCGAGGACGGCGCCCTTGTAGGTGGCCAGGAACTGCTCCAGCCACAGCACGCTTTCGGCGTCCAGGTGGTTGGTGGGCTCGTCGAGCAGCAGCAGGTCGGGCGCGGACAGCAGCAGCTTGCACAGCGCGACGCGGCGGCGCTCGCCGCCGGAGAGGTGGGTGACCGGCTCGTCCGGCGGCGGGCAGCGCAGGGCGTCCATCGCCTGCTCGACGGTCGAGTCGAGCTCCCAGGCGTCGGCGTGGTCCAGCTCCTCCTGAAGCTGGCCCATCTCCTCCATCAGCGCGTCGCTGTAGTCGGTCGCCATCTGCTCGGCGATCTCGTTGTAGCGGTCGAGCTTCTTCTTGGTGTCGCCGAGCCCCTCCTCGACGTTCTGCCGGACGGTCTTGGTCTCGTCCAGCTCCGGCTCCTGCATGAGGATGCCGACGCTCGCGCCCGGCTGCAGGAAAGCCTCGCCGTTGCTGGCCTGCTCGATCCCCGCCATGATCTTGAGAACGGTCGACTTGCCGGCGCCGTTCGGGCCCACGACGCCGATCTTGGCTCCGGGGTAGAACGCGGTGCTCACGTCGTCGAGGATCACCTTGTCCCCGACGGTCTTGCGCACCTTCTTCATGGTGTAGATGAACTCGGCCATGCCATCGATCGTAGAGTGGCTCCTCCGGCGGCCTGACGGCGGTCACCACCGCGCTACCGAGGGTCAGGTCGTCCTCACTCCGGCGATATCAAATCCGGGCAGTCACTCCGCCCGTTTGCCCTCGGCGAGATTCTTCAGCATCGCGTTGTAGGCGGCGAGTTCCTCGCCGCCGGTGGTCTCCTCGCGCCGGTCGCGCCGCTTCGCCTCGCGCTCGTCCTGGCGCGCCCACTGCACCAGCAGCGCGATCAGCACGAGCAGCACCGGCACCTCGCCCGAGGCCCACGCGATGCCGCCGCCGAGGCGCTGGTCGGTCAGCAGGTCGCCGACCCACGGCAGCTTCAGCGACGTGTAGAACTCGCGGCCGATCACGGTCTGCATGTTCATCAGGATCACGCCGAAGAACGCGTGGAACGGCATGGCGCCGAACATCATCCCGAGCTTCCCGACCGGAGGCAGCCGCCGCGGCGCCGGGTCGACGCCGATCACCGGCCAGTAGAAGACATAGCCGACGAGCAGGAAGTGCGCGTTCATCGCCAGGTGCGCCCAGTGGTAGTTGAGCGCGTTGTCGAAGAGGCCGGAGAAGTACAGCGCGTAGAAGGATCCGACGAACAGCAGCAGCGCGACGATCGGGTTCGTCAGGAACCGCGAAACCGGCGAGTGCACGGCGGCCAGCAGCCATTCGCGCGGGCCGGGAGGGGCGTCGCGGCCGGCGGGCGGGAGCGCGCGCAGGGCGAGCGTGACCGGGCCGCCGAGCACCAGCAGGACCGGCGCGACCATCGACATCAGCATGTGGGTGCCCATGTGCACGCTGAACATCGCGGGCGCGTACCGGCCGATGCCCGACGAGGTGGCCAGCAGGATCACCAGGCAGCCGGCGAGCCACGCGACGGTCCGGCCGACCGGCCAGGCGTCGCCGCGCTTGCGCAGCCGCCGCACGCCGAGCAGGTAGAGGCCGGCGAGAACGATCGCGAGGGTGCCGTAGATCAGGTCGAACCGCCAGTCGGTGAGCAGCCGCCAGAACGTCGGCGGGCCCTGGAGGTCGTAGCCGATGAGGAGTTCGACGGTGCCCGGCTGGGTGACCGCGTCCGGCGGCGGCGGCGTGCGGGCGAGGCCGGACGCGATGCCGATGGTGACGAACATGATCAGCACCTCGACCGCGGCGAGCCGCAGCAATTGGCTGCCGCCCTTGCCGTCCACGAGGTTCGCGACGCCGCGGCTGCGCTGCTGCTGGCCGAAGACGCCGAGCAGCAGCAGCGCGACGATCTTGGCGACGACGAGCAGGCCGTAGTCGGTGGTGAAGAGGTCGCCGAGGTTGATCCGGACCAGCGCGTTGACGATGCCGGACACCGCCATCACGACCCAGCACACCAGCGCGAGCTTGGAGAACCGCTGCGCGGCGAGGCTGAGGTTCTTGCCCCGGCGCCAGCCGAGCGCGAGCACGGCCAGCAGGCCGCCGACCCACAGCGCGGCCGCGACGAGGTGGAACAGCAGGCTGTTGGTGGCGAGGTCGTGCGAACCGCCGCTGGCCGAGTGCCCGGTGACCGCGACCGGGACGAGCCCGGCGACGGACAGGAAGAACAGCACCGCCGTCCAGCCCCAGCTGAGCACCAGGCGGCAGCCGAGGGCGAGCAGGATCGCGATCAGCGCCGTCCACAGCCACGCCTTGGGCTGTTCGATCGCGCCGACGAGGCTCAGCAGGGTGTCCGGGGAAAGGACGTCGCCGAACGGTTTGCCCGCGCTGTCCGCGGCGGTGAAGGCGACGGACAGGATCGAGGCGGCGAACCACACCCACGCGGCGATTCCCGCAGTGCGGACCGCGGCGTACCCCTCGGGGGCGAGCGTGCCGGATTTCTGGGGCGGCACGAGGAAAGCGGCCAGCAGCAAGCCACCGACGCACACGACCGACGCCGCTTCGGCGAGCACGCGGACCACCGTGACGCCGTAACGCGTGACGAGCCCGGGGTCCGGCAGCCCGGCGATGACGTAGCCCGCGCCGCCGGTGAGCGCGACGAGCCCGACCGCGACGACTGCGCCGAGCACCACTCCGACCGAAAGCAGCGGGAGCACACTCGTCTTGCGTCCGCGGTTCGGGGCGGGTTTCGTCACAGGTTCCGAGCTCACGGTACGAGACTAGGCCGGTCGCGCGGGCGGCGGCACGGGGGTCGGCCGCCCGCCGGGTTTCGCGACGGATCGCTCGCTTGCGATGTTTGCGCTGGTCGAGCCGGGTTCCTGGACGGAATCCGGTGCACGGCAAGGCTTTCCTCTATGCTCCGCCGATGACCAGCAGCCGTCGCCGCCGCCCGACGCTGGACGACGTCGCGGAGGCGGTCGGGGTGTCGCGCGCCACTGTGTCGAACGCCTACAACCGGCCTGACCAGCTGTCCGCGCAGCTGCGGGAACAGATTCTGCGCGTGGCGGGTGAACTCGGTTACCCCGGTCCGAACCCGACCGCCCGCAGCCTCGCCACGAGCCGCACCGGCGCGATCGCTTTCCTGCTCGATTCGTCGCTGTCGGCGGCCTTCTCCGATCCCGCGCTGTCGATCACCCTCGACGCGCTCGCGAAAACCGTGGAACCCACCGGCAACGCGCTGTTGCTGCTGCCCGGCCGCGAAGCCCAGGAAGGCCCGCCGGCGTCGCGAGTCCTGGCCGCACAAGCGGATATCGCCGTGGCGTACTCCCTCGCCGACGGCACTCCCGCGCTGGAAGCCGTGCGGGCACGGGGTTTGCCGCTCGTAGTCATCGACCAGCCGCCCCTCCCGGACACGGCCCGAGTCGGCTGCGACGACCGCGGCGGCGCCTCGTTGGCCGCACGCCATTTAGTCGAGCTTGGCCATCGCCGCTTCGGAATCCTCGCCGCCCCGCGCCTTTCCGGCGCCGCGGTTTCCAGCGCCTTCCACGGCACCCGCGAACGCCTCGCCGGATACCTCGACACGCTGGCCGCCGCCGGGATCAGCGACATCACCATCACCGAAGCCCCCTGGCTGTCGGCTTCGACCGCCCGCGCCGCCGCGACGGACCTGCTCACCGCTTCCGTGCGTCCGACGGCCTTGCTGTGCATGTCCGACCAGCTGGCCTTCGCCGCGATCGCCGCCGCCCATCGGCTGGGCCTGCGGGTTCCCGCCGACGTTTCGATCGTCGGCTTCGACGACACCCCGCAGGCCGCGTGGTCTGAACCACCGCTCACCACCGTGCGGCAGGACCTGGCGGGCAAGGGCCGCGTCGCGGGGGAACTGGTGATGGACCTGCTGGCGGGGGAACCGGTCCCGCCGCCGGTCGAACTCCCGGTGTCGCTCGCCGTCCGCGAAAGCACCGCGGCGATTTAGCAAGACCGTTCGGCGATCTGTGGACAACTAGGTCTCGTCCGGGTGACGGGAAACTACTTGTCCACAGACGTAGGAATGCGGGCAGACAAATCGCACGGAACCCGCCAAGGTGGAGATCACACCGGGTTTCCCGGGATACCCGCCGGCCTCTTCGCCCGGCATCGCTTCGATTGAGGGGGAGTTCCCACGATGTTCCGCCGTCTTCTGCCGTCCCTGCCTTTCCCCGGCCGCCGCTCGTGGCCCGCCTCCGCCCCGGCCCGCCTGCCCGGCGTACTGCTGCTGGTCACCGCCGGTCTGCTGACCGCCTCCGGCCTGGCCCAAGCCGCGCCGTCCGTTCCGCCCGCTCCCGCCTGCGGTGCGGGCGAGTTCTGCCTGTGGGACACCGAAACCTATTCCGGCGGCGTGCAGAGTTATGACCTGCGCACGGCGAATCCGGGTGATTGCATTCCCCTGCCCGAGGGATTCCAAGGCCATTCCTTCGTCAACCGGATGACGCGTGACGTCACCATCTACCAAGGAGCGGACTGTTCCACCGAGGGCGATTTCATCACCTATCCGGGCGGTGGCACGTACGTTCCGCAGTCCCCGTTCGCGGTGCGTGCCCTGAAAGTGTGGGAATAGCCCCTGCCCCTGAGACCGGGCCAGGCGAACGAGGCAGCTCCGGCCGAGTCGACTCGCCGCCCCAGTTCGCCAGCCCGGGGGCCGCACCCCCGAGCGGCCCCTAGGCCCGTGGGCGCGCAGCCCGGAAGATCCGCGCCCACGGGCCCCTGCCCCTCGCTTCCCGTTCCCGGCCCCGCCCCGGGAGCGGGAGGCGAGGCCCGGGTTTGCGCTCCACCGCAGCTCAGGCGGTTCGGCGCCATTCGGGTGCGGTCTGCTCTGACGTGGCCGCCGCGGACCGGCACCTGGCTCGCGGCAGGTGCGCCCCGGCCACGGCTGCGAGCCGGCAGCCTCGGGGCGAGCCCGACTGTCCGCAGGCCCGGCCCCTGCGGCGCGACTGGCTCGGGGCGGGCTCCCAGTCCGCGTCCGCTTAGTCACACCGGCATCGCGCCAGGCTTGAGCGCGGGTCCGATGCCGGCGGGCCACCGGCGGTCCGGCCTGACACCTTTCCGCCGTACCGCAACCGCCGAACCGACCAACTGTCATCGCCAGGCCAGAAGCCTTACATCACAAGATCGCCACAGTCTTTCCAGCAGAACAGCCTCGAACCCCGTCCCGCCCACCGCCCCAGCCAGGAGATCCAGGTGCCCAAGCTGCACAAACCGTCGCCCGCCAGCCAGGCCAGGCCGCTTTCCCGCGCAGTGCGTACCGGAACCGTCGCGCGCTGTGGCATTCCGCCTCCGGGCACCCGCAAATCCGACGAACGGAAGCTGAAACGATTCGACGGTGTCGAACGATCGAGAGATTGGCGATGACTAAGCTGCCCATGCTGGAGGTCAGCAGCTGTCAGCCACCCGGGCCCTCGTAGCTCAGCTGGATAGAGCAAGAGCCTTCTAATCTCTAGGTCGCAGGTTCGAGTCCTGCCGGGGGCACAAACGGCCTGGTCAGGGGAACCCCTGGCCAGGCCCGGCCGAGGGCCGGAAGCCGGCCGGCGCACACTGTTGCCGGACTCGGCCGAGCCGCACCCGGCATCCCCCTTGCAAGGCATTGCCCCGAGTCGGCACGCGTGCCGTCCAGAAGCACGCCGCCATCACGACGCCTCAACCAGGCCGAAACGCATTCGTGATCTTGCCCTCAGCCAGCTCGACCACGCCAGGAACCCCTATGTCCGACCGTCCCAGTCCCAGCCGACGGACCCGAAACGAGGCTGCCCGAGTTCTCTTCGAGCAAGCACGCCGCGCCGGGCTCGTCCAGCGGCATCTCCGCAGACTCCACTACCTCGCCCGGCACCCGCGCTCACCGACAGCGAGCGCGCCGCGACCAACCGCGAACCTGCCCGGCACCGGCGTGGTGACCCAGCCGACCAGAGCCTGCCGGTCGCCCGGGCAGCTCAGCCTTGGCATCGAACTCGCCCACCGGCCCGCAACGCCGCCGCGCCGACCGTCCACAAAGACCACCGCATCGGAGGAAGCTGCCTAGCCGCCAACCACATTGGTCGATCGCGCTCCGGCGACAAGAGCCAGTGCGCCATAGCCTTGCCCGCGCTCGCGTCAGCAGCGGGGAAAGGAGGTGTCCGCGCTCCTCGTATGCGAAGCCGCCTAGCGCATTCACGGCGGCGGAAGCGTCCGGCGGCATCGCTTAGCACGACAGGATTTCGGTTATCGGGCCGGTGTTTTCGTCGAACGTGATCCATTCCGTCGCCGCGGGGGGCGGCCAGCGCGTGGCGGGCTCGTTGAGATGAGTCCTCGCAACCTTTCCGTACCTGCGATTGAGTGCGCGTCGGCAGGCGGGGCGGGGCGACGGTTGGCCGCGTGAAATGGCGACGCCGGCACCGCCGGAGTGGATGCACTGTCGCGTAGGTCGCGTGTCGCAAGCTCTCAACAAATGAATCTTCCGCAATCCGGTGCTCTATCCAGAGCTGAACGTGCGCTGGCCGCTATCGCGTTAGTGCCGAGCAACGCGACGCGATGCAGGATCTGGCGCGACACCGTTGGCACTCGAGGTCGCAATTCGATTCCTCACGATTGCGGTTGCCGCGCTGGCTAGCGTCTCGCCGGACTAGTTGGCTGTGTATTTGCCGAGAGCGACAGTGCTCGTCGGGCTGACGATCGGACTGCCTGTGGTCGCCAGCACCCGATATCGCGCGACCGCCCCTGGCTGCCTCTGTGACCGGAGCCCGGTTCGATCGACGGATCAGCTGAGCGTCGGACAGCCACCCGCAGGCAGCCGCCCAGCTCAGGCACGGCGGCAGAAGCGTGCGGCGGCACCGCGTAATGGGGCTAAATTGACAATCGGGCCGGTGTTTTCGTCGAACGCGGATCAGCGAACCGGGGCGACCAGAAGGCGCACGCCGCCGAGCGGGAGGCGGAGCCGTTCGGACCTCTTCGGCCCGGGCAAGACACGCTGAGCTTCCCGCTTGAGCCCGCGCGGAGGTCGGGTGACGATCACGACGCCCCCTGGAGATGTCCGATCATCGCGGTGGCGAACTTCTTCGCGATGCCGCAGGGGTCCTTCTTGTTCGACCCCATGCTGATGTTCGGGAGGACCGAGACGGCGAGCTGGTCGGTGACGCCGACCCAGAGGGTGCAGATGCCGTTCGCGCGGCTGTCCTCGGCGCCCGCGAAAACGGCCGGGTAGCCGTTGACCGCGGTGGGCTCGAAGTAAGCCTGCTTGGCCTTCTGGTCGTAGATGTCGCTGATTCCGCGCTTGTTCTGCTCGATCGGCGTGTCGTTGACGAAGTTCAGGTTGCTTCCGGAGGAGGTCCACCGGCACCCGTTCAGCACGCCGGTGCTTTTCTCGCCGGGGTACTTGAGGCCGACCTGCTCCGCTTCCGAGGCGTTGAGCACGCTGCACGGGTTGGCGATCAAGTCCTTGGTGGGCAGCGGGGACGGAACCTTGGGTCCCGAGCCGCTGCCGTCGGCCGGCGCGCTTGAGCCCGCGCTGCCCGGCGGCTGAGCAGTTCCTCCGGTCCCGTCGATGTCACCGCCGCAGGCGGAGGCGGCGAGCAAGCCGATGGCGGCGACGGCAGCGGTGGCGAGTCGGACGGTGCGGTGCGGCATCTGGTGCTCAGACTCCCTTTGCCTGCTGGTTCATCTGGTCGCGGCTATCTTGCTCCGCCCAGCTCCGGTGCTGCGCGGCTGGGGCCCGGGCTCCTTTGCGGCGAGGGACAATCTCCGTGATCACCAGCGATATCGTGCCCGCCCTTGTTTCCGGCCAGGAGACCCGCGAGGGACAGTCGCCTGCCCCGAACGCTCAGCCAGGCCGACCAACTGGCACTGAGATCTGGCTCACAACTGGACCTGTCGGAAAACCGCGCCGGCCTCCTACCGTAGTTCTGGTATACCAAAATGCCGCCGGAGTATCGCGCCGGTGCCGGGAAACTGGCCCGGCCACCGTCGCCCCGGCAGCCGCCTTTCCAGGCTTCAGGAGGTCCCATGCTCGGAAGTCGCTGGTCCGTCTTGATCGCACTCGGCCTGCCCGGCTTGGCGATCTTCGTCGGCGTGCCGCTCTGCAGTCAGAGCACCGCCACCGTGTTCGGCATACCACTGGTGTTCGCGTGGCTGTTCGCTTGGCTCCCGCTGACCACGCTCTGCCTGTGGGCGTCGTGGCGGTTCTTCGATCGTGCGCAGTACCGGCGAGTGGAAGGCGGCGAAGAATGATCGCAACGGTATTCGCCGTCGTCATGGCTTTGTCGATCGGAGTGGCGCTGGCCGCTCGCCGGGGCGGAACCGGCAAGGGCGCGGTCGCCACGCTGGTCGCCGGGCGGGCGCTGCCGAGCCGCTTGATCTTCTTCCTCGCCGTGGGAGAGATCTACAGCATCGGCACCATGCTCGGCTTCCCGGGCGGCATCTACGCCAAAGGCGCCTCCTACGGGATCTGGTTCATCGGCTACATCCTGGCGGGCTACGTCCTCGGCTATTTCCTCGCGCCGCTCGTGTGGCGCGCGGGCAAGGCGTACGACGCGGTCACCGTCGCCGACGTCATGTACGGCCACTACCGCAACCGGCTGCTGGAACGGCTCACCGCGGTCTCGTTCGTGCTGGCATTGGTGCCGTGGGCGATCTTCCAGTTCATCGGACTGCAGACAGTCCTCACCGGACTCGGCATCCCGGTCACCCGGCTGGAGGCGATCGTCGGGGCCGGAGTCATCGCGTTCGTCTACGTCGCCGCGTCGGGCATGCGCTCGACCGCTTTCGTCGCGATCGTCAAAGACGTGTTCATGCTGCTGGGCATCATGCTCGCCGGCATCGCGGCGGTGATCGCGGCGAAGGGTGTTCCCGGTGTTTTCGCCGTGGTCGAAACGACGCCGCGCCTGGCCACCGTCAGCGGAGCCGGGCTGGTCTTCGCGATGACCACGATTTTCCTGCAGTCCTTGCAGTTCTACCTCACGCTGCCCGCACAGTTCCTGTTCTCCGCGCGGTCCGAGGCCGGGGTGAAGAAGTCCGTGATCTGGATGCCGCTCTACATGCTGATGTACCCGCTGCTGGTCTTCGCCGCCTACTACGGCCTGCAGACCAGGCCAGGCCTGCACAACGCCGATTCGGTCTTTCTCGAGGTGACCCGCGAACTCGCGCCGGACTGGATCGTGGGTCTCGTGGCGGCGGGCGCGGGGCTGGCCGGAGTCCTGGTCCTGGCAGGCAACGCGCTGATGTTCAGCGGCGTGCTCACCCGCAACATCCTGCCGAAGCGCTCGCAAGCGGCCGCGCAGAGCAGGCTCAAGCCGATCATGGCGGCGTTCCTGGTCGGCACCGCGGCGCTGACGACGTTCGCGTCCTCGATCATGCTGACGTTCCTCAACCTGGCGCTGTCGCTGACGGCTCAACTGGTGCCGGCCTGGCTCGGCGTGCTGTTCTTCCGCAAGCTGCGAGCAGTCCCGCTGGCCGTCGGGCTGATCGCGGGTTGCACCACCGTGGCGTTCTTGTACTTCAGCCATGCCGCGGTCGGCGGAGTGGTCAACAGCGGTCTGATCGCGGCCGCGGTGAACGCGGCGGTCGCGGCGGGCATGTCCGCCCTGTATGCGGGCAAACCGGTCGACCACGAGATCCCGATCGTCCGCCGGGCCCGCGAAATCCTTTCGCCGGCCAGGAAGACAGTCCAGCCGGAGAGCGTCCCGGCGACCGGCGAAGGGCGAAGCTGACATGGTTCGCATCGTGACGCGTTCGGAGGTCGAGGAAGTCCTCGACCTCCGCGAGGTGATCGACGCCGTCGAGCACGCACACCGGCAGCTCGTGCTCGGCGGAGCCACCCAGCCCGGCCGCGCCTGCGCGCCGATCCCCGGCAACGACGGGCTTCTCGTTCCGATGACCGCCACAGTGGACGGTGCCGGAGGCGTCAAGCTGCTGGCCGACCTGCCGGGAAATCCGGAGGCAGGCAGGCCGCGCCAGCAGTCGACGATCACTCTGGTCGACAGCGCGACCGGCCGTGCCGAAGCCCTGGTGGACGGTGCGGTCATCACCCGTTACCGCACAGCGGCGGCATCCGCGGTGGCGACCAGAGCACTGTCCAATCCGGACAGCTCGGTGCTCGGCCTGATCGGGGCCGGTGCGCTGGCGCGGGCGCACCTGGCGGCTGTCTCCTGTGTCCGTCCGATCAGGACGGCAGTGGTCTGGAGCCGCAATCCCGCGACAGCACAGGCGTTCCGGGAAGAGGCAGCCGGCTCCGGGTGCGAAATCCGTTTGGCGGACACTCCTGCCGAAGCAGTCCAGGCCGCCGACGTGGTGTGCACGCTCACCCCGGCGGTGGATCCGATCGTGCACGGAACATGGCTGCGAGCAGGCCAGCATCTGAACGTGGTCGGCGCGCCGCCCCGTCCCCGCCACCGCGAAATCGACGCGGAATGCCTGCGACGCGCCCGCGTCGTCGTGGACAGCAGGCATACCGCGCTGACCGAGTCCGGCGCCACGCTCTCCGCACTGCACGAGGGTGTGATCAGCGAGCAGCACCTGGCGACCGAACTGGGCGAAGTTCTCGCGGGAATCTGCCCCGGGCGCACCGGCGAAAGCGAGATCACCCTGTTCAACTCGGTCGGAGTGGCGGTCCAGGACATCGCGACGGCGGCGCTGGTGCTGCGGCGTGCGGTGAGCAAGGGGCTCGGCGTCGAAATCGCACTGGACCGATGACCTCGCCCTTCGGACAATATGGCAATACCGGATTCAGTCGCGTGCGCGAGCCAGCGCCTCCCGCCTGATTCGTTTCGTGGCACCGGAGGACGCTAAATACTCGAGCACTTGCCGATGCGAAGAGAGTTTCGCGGCGCGCAACTGCAGCCATTGCGACCAGCCTGCCATCGAAGTCGCTCCGGGAGGCTCGCTCGGCCGCGAAGCGAGAGCGTCGAGAACCGAGAGATCCGCCATTCTCGCCCTTGCGAGGTCCTGTGAACCACCGGCAGGAAGCGCATTTACCACACTTGCCCGGAGCGGCTCTGGGACTTCCTCCAGGCACTGCAAGGCAACCGAAGCAGCAATCGTCAGGTCCGGCTCACAGCTCAGCAACGGGATCAGCCGATCAATCCCGACCGATACCCGAATCGCCCTGGAATAGAGGTGCCAGCGCACGTGCCCGCTTTCGAATGAATCAACCTTTATCTCCAGCTCGCGCGCCAAGTTTCGCAGATCGCGCACAAATCCCTCTTCAAGCATCAGCAGCCCGTCGCAGAACCCCGTAAGACAGGTCCGCCAACCGGTCGAGGACCGCCAGGAAAGCATCTTCCGACACCACCGGGACCCCGAGCTCACGTGCCTTGCGGGCCTTGCCTGACAGCGAATCCGGGTCCGCGGCCACCACCACGCGAGTCTGCCCGCTGACGCTCCCGGTCACCCGGACACCGGCGGACGCTGCCTGCTCGACGATCTCTTCGCGTCCCCGCGCCATGCTCCCGGTCAGCACCACCTTGTCGCCTGGTCTCAGCGCGAGCCCGCCGAGTTTGCCACCGGAAGGCGCTGCGGGAGAGGCCGCCGTGCGTTCCTCGTCGAGGATTTGGTCCACCACCGCGTGATCGAGCGCCAGAAGCTTCGCGACGGTGAGCAAGTCGTGTCGTTCCTCGTCGGTGACGACCTCGTCGGCCCATGCCTCGCGGGCAAGATCGCGCACATAGCTCAAATGCAGCGCGGTCAATTCGTTCCGGCCCAGGCCGAGATCATGCGCGAGGTCGACGAGCAGGTCCCCCTCGGTCGACGAGATGTCCCGGTCGAGCAGCGCCGCGTCGAGCATGGCCAGATACGCGTCGGCGACAGGTTCCTCGTCACGCGGCATCCGTTCGACCAGCCGGGCGAGAAAATGCGGTTCCGCTCGTCCTGGTTCGCTGCGCCGCACGGCCGTTGCGGTGCCGGCTGGAATCCGCGGCCAGTCCCAGAACGCGGCACCCACCTGTGCTTCGGTGAGCGTCACCGCCTCCGGCGCGTTGCGAATGAAGTACGCCAGCAGTTCGGCCGCCGCCAGCGCGTCGTCCCGCGCGCTGTGCCAGGAACGTTCGGGCACGCCTGCCGCCGCGCAGCAGTCGGCCAGAGAACGTCGCGAACCCAGGTGGATCCGGCCTGCCGCGCGCATCGTGCACACGCCCGACGAAGCGTCGAACGGCGTCTCGATGCCGAGGCGTTCGAACTCGGATCGGAGGTGCCTGGCGTCGAACGACCAGTTGTGCGCGACCGGCACTCGTCCGCGCAACCGCGCGACGAGGTCGCCGGCCAGTTCGCCGAACAACGGGGCTCGCCGCGCGTCGACGGCGCGGATGCCGTGCACGTTCTGCGGCCCCAGATCACGCTCCGGATTGACCAAGGTCGACCACTCGCCGGTGATCGTGCCGTCCGGGCTGACGTGGACGACGGCGATCTCCGCGATCCGGTGCCGCCATCCGCCGGTGAGGATTCCGGTGGTCTCGGTGTCGATGACGGCGTAACCGTGCACGGCCTTCACAGCGGCAACCTCGTCTCGCTGGCGACCTGCACCGCACTCAGCCAGCTCGGCGGCAAGGGTTCCGCCTCGCCGTGCGCTTCCCGCACGTAACGACGGCGGTTCTTGACCTTCTCAGTCTCGGCCCACACAGACACCACCCACCTCAACGTCCGCGCGATCGTCAGCGCCTCCGACACGACCGGGTTCCCCACCGCGGGACGAACCCCGGCGACCCGCCGCAGATCCTCGAAGCAGCCGATCTCAACGCTGTCCGAGAGTTCGTGCACCCACTCCAGCTCGGTGATCGCCTTGTTCCGCGCGCGTTCCTCTTCGACGGTGTCCGCGTACCGCCGCCGGCGCTCGACGATCTCCCCGAACGCTTCGGCCGGCGAGAACTCCTGGCGTTTCCACCAGCCATTCCGCTCCGGAAGGTCCGCTGCCCCGGTCAACTGCTCCAGCCAGCCCGGCACCTTCTCCGGGTACACGGCGGCGACAGCGCGGCGTTCGAGAAACGCCAGAACACGCCGCGCCGCCGCGCGAGCCCCGAACACCTCCGCGACCGGCGTGACCCAAGCTCCCGTCAGCGCACCCGCCACGCTGACATGCCACACGGCAAGCGACTCCGCACCGTCGTCTCCCCCGCCCATGGCGAGCACCGCAGTTCCGGGAACTTGGAACGCCGCAGCATCACTCGCCGCGGCTTCGTCAGTCACCGCATCCGTCATCGAACCTCCTCTTCCGACAACAACAGGTCGTCGCCGCGGAGAATCCGTTACACACAGCAGTGCGCTCCGGAGCCGAAAAGCAAGCGACACAACCATTGCGAGCAGGCACAATCAGCTTCACAAGCATGGAGGAAACCACGTGTCCGACCAGCTCGCCCCCAACCTGCCCCCGGCGAACCGCCCCGGCGCCCGGCCAAACGCCCCGCGCCGTGACGTGCGGGCCGGCTTCACCGACCAGACCATCACCGTCTATCAGGCGTACTCACGGGAAATAGCCGATGCGGCAGTCGAATCCCAGACGTTCGCGGCTCCGTTCAAGCGGGAGCGGATGACCTGGATCAAACCCTCGTTCCTGTGGATGATGTACCGGTCTGGATGGGCGGCCAAACCCGGCCAGGAACGCGTCCTGGAAATCCAGCTCACCCGAGACGGCTTCGAATGGGCCCTCGCGCACGCCGCCCTCAGCAGCTACGAGCCGGGCACCTACGCGAGCGAGCGGCACTGGGCTGAACGCAAGAACGCCAGCCCGGTCCGCATCCAGTGGGATCCCGACCGGTCGCCGACCCTCGCGCCGCTCAACCGCCGTGCGATCCAGATCGGCCTCTCCGGCGAGGCGGTCGATCGTTATCTCGACCAGTGGATCACGCGGATCACGGACATCACCACGTTCGCCACGCGGATCCACGGGCTGGTCAGTTCCGGCCGTGTCGATGCCGCGCAGGAAGAGCTGCCGATTGAGCGGGTTTATCCGGTGCCTGCGCCTGTTCTGGGGCTCATCGGGGCGAGTGAGCCGCAGCCCGGCGAGGTGCGTTAGTTCGCTGCACCAACCAGTCCGGAGCATCTAGACCCGTTGGCCAGCACGGGATCTCGCCGGTCCCGCCTAAAGTGCCGCGCTGCTCCGCCCAGCAGCCCGCGCGGACTGGTGCCCGGCAGTTCACGACACACCACAGGTTCATTTTTCAGCACTCTTTACTGCGATCGGGTATACTCCGATCTCATGGCCGAAGAAGACGACGTCATGTCGAATCTGCGGGCCCGGGGCATACTTGCCGGGATCAGCTGGGCACACCGCTCGGCCTACGAGCAAGTCCGCCAGGACTACAACCCCGCGGGCGGGCACACTCAAGGGTGGATCGGGTACAACGCGCACATCTACCTCCGCGACCGGCTCGACCGCGTTTTCCAGTGCGAGACCTACGCTGTCCCGCCTGGCCACGACTCGGCCGGACGCGACGTCCTCGCCGAAGGCATCTCCGACCGGGATTCGCGGAGCATGCCGCTCCTGCCCGCAGGCACCGTCGTTCGTTCGGATCTCAACGGATCACCCGGGTGGTCCGCCGCCGGGTGGCGCTGGCTGCTCGCCTCCTACGAGTACGGCCAGGTCGCCAAGATCCGCTGGACAGAACGCAGCGAGACCAAGCAACTCGTCGCGAGGCAGCCGCACGCGGTAGACGACGGCGGGCTCTTCCCCCTCGCGACGCTGCCCGGGCTGCCGCCCGTCAACAGCCTGCCCGACCACGAACGCGAACTGCGCCAGACGCTCGTCCTCGCCCACGCGATGGATTCGACGACAACCGACTTCGAGGTGTTCTTCGGCCGCATTCGCTGGAACGTCGACCACGGAGACGCATGGGCATGGCGCGTGGACTTGCAGGACAACGGTTACTCGAGCCCGCACAAAGCACAGCCCGGCCCGACGCAGAACCTTGCCCGCACGGCCGGCGACACCGTGGAAGACGCGGATGTGCGCATGCGTCGCCCAGCGCGCGGCGAGAACGGTCCTCGTGCTATTGGTGAGGCATGAATTCCCGGCTGCCGGACATCGCCACCTTCTTCGACGGTGGCCGCCTGACCTTGGCGCGCCAGTTGGCCGGTCTCCGGAAGAACGCGCTGGCCAGCCGCATCGAGAAGACGCCGACAGCGGTGGCCGCCTACGAAAGCGGCCTCAAACGCCCGGCCTCCGCGACGGTCGCGGCACTCGCGCTGGCTCTCGACGTGGCCCCGGACTTCTTCCTCCCCCGGCAGAACCAGCTGCCCACCGCCACGACCGCACCGCACTTCCGGTCGCTGCGGTCCACCAGCCAGATATCCCGGGACCAAGCCCACGCCTACGGCTGCATAGCTGTCGACGTCTCGACCACGATCGAGCGTCACGTCGAATTCCCGGAACGCAACCTGGCGAGCTATCCGGTGTCGAGCGAGGCCACGGCAGACCACGCCCCGGAGGAAGCCGCACGCCTGCTGCGCAAGCAGTGGGACCTGCGACCCGGTCCGGTCGGCCATCTGGTCAGGCTGGCGGAGAATCACGGGTGTCTCGTGGTGTTCAGCCCGCCTGCCAACGCCAGCGTCGACGCGTACTCCTTCGACACCCCCCTGCGACCCATCGTTCTGCTCAACCCGTTGAAGAACGACTACTACCGGCAGCGGTTCGACGTCGCGCACGAACTAGGCCACCTAGTGATGCATGTGGACGCGGAGCCAGGCGGCCGCACCGTCGAGGACCAAGCGCATCGGTTCGCCGCCGAATTCCTCATGCCAGCTGAGGAAATCGCCGACCAGCTTCCCGCGAAGGCAGACTGGCACCGGCTGGGGCTGCTTAAGCAGCAGTGGAATGTCAGCCTGCAAGCCTTGCTGTACCGCGCTCGCAGTCTCAAAGTGATGAGCGACGTCACCTACCGAAACGCCATGACCACGGTGTCGAACCGCGGATGGCGCCGCCGCGAGCCAGGCCCGATGCCCCTGCTTGAGCAGCCGTCGCTCCTTCCCCGCGCGGTCGAACTGCTGCAAGTGGAAGCGAAAGTCGACGAAGCGGCACTGGCAACGGAATGCCAGACACCGCTCAATCTCTTCAGGACGATTACCTCCCGGATACCAGGCACCCTCTCGCTGCCTGACGGAGAACCAGCGGCTCCGCAATAGCATCCATCCGCGCGAAAGCCTCGCGGGCAAAGGACTATCGGCGATTGCGCTTCCGAGCCGGGCTAGGACGACTCCGCCGCAGGTGCCGAGATGAGGTAAAGCCAGTTGTGCCACGGATCGGCGTCGGAATCCGCACCAGAGCGGAGCATCGCCGCCGTCATCGGGTGGTTTGCCACATCGACCAGGGACTGCACCTCCGCGAAGCCGCGCGTCCGGGCGGCTCGGTAGGCCGCCAGCAGGAGTCGGTCCACGTGGCGGCGGCCTCGCTGTTCCGGGAGGACGCCGATCAGCACGATCGTGCCCACCGCTGGATCGCTTTCCCGTTGGGCCAGGCCCACGAACCCGACCGGCACACCGGCGGGCGTTTCGGCGTACAGCCACGACTGGGCGTCCGCGCCCGATGCGTGGTGGTCCAGGAATGTGGCGACCCACTGCTCGGGCTGGCGCCGACCGAACACCAGGGCGTCGGTTCGGTCGAGGGTCTGGGCCACGCACTGCGCGATCACGTGGGCGAACGGTTCCCGGCCGATCCGCGACATCGGCTCCAGCCGCAGTCCGACGGGATCGGGGATCGCTTGGCCGGTGTCAGCCCACCAGAAGCCCTCTTTTTCCTGGAACAGCGCGAAACCGCACGCTTGCGCGACGTCGCGGCGCTCGGCGTGGTCAGCACTCACTGAGGCGCTGACGGGCAGGTAAACCGAACCGCCGGCCGGAGCAGCGGCTACGGCTGCGGTCACCGCGGCCCGGGCGGCGTCCAGCCGGCCGTCTCGCCAGGAAAGCCGAGCCACCACGTGATCGAGGGGTTCGCGTTCGAAGATCTCCGCTCGGCCCAACACCGCCGAGGCCAGTTCCACGCCGCCCCGCTCCACGGCAAAACGCGCGACCGGCCTCAGTGTCGAACCTGGCGTGATCTGCGAAGGATCTAGCGCGGACCGGCGAACCTCATCCACTGGGCACACCCCCGCGTCGCGGTCGGCAAGTCAAGAGCAGGCTATGCCAGCTTCCGGGACGAGGACTCACGGCTGGCTGGCGGCCACTTTGACGCCGAACCCGATCAGGACGACGCCGGTGATGCGGTGCATGGTTCGGCGCACGGCGGGCCTTTCGAAGAACGCGCGTGCTTTCGCGAGCAACAGCACGTAACTGCCGAGCCAGACGAGGGTGAGGACGGCATGCAGCAGGACCAGCAACGCCATCCCGGCTTGCGGGGCGAGCCCGGCGGGCGCGAGCGTCGGAAGCAGGCCGGTGTAGAAGACCGCGATCTTCGGGTTGAAGAGGTTGCTGATCAGACCGGTCCGCCACGGGTTCCCGCCGGGCGACGATGCTTTCGGGCCGGACTGTGCCGAGCGCTTTCGGCTGTGGAGCAGTGCTTGAATGCCGAGCACCAGCAGAAAAGCCGCTCCGGCCAGTTTGACGATGGTGTAGGCCGTGGCGGACGCGGCGAGAAGGGCAGCCAGGCCGACCACGGTGAGCAGGCCCCACACCAGCAATCCCGCGGTGATGCCGCCGACCGTTCGCAGGCCGTCCTGCCAGCCGGAGGCGATGGACCGCTTCGTCACTACCGCCATGTCGGGGCCCGGAACGACGGTCAGCACGGCGAGAACGCCTGCCGCCGCGAGAAACTGGATCAACATGGGTCCCACTGTCGCATCATCAACCGGTGGCGCCTACCTCATTACGCCGCTGTGCCTGTCCGGCGACGGTGCCGGGTCTCCTCCCCCGCGGATCGCGAAGCGGCAACCACAGCAACGGTTTCCGCGTCCGGGTCCGGGTCCGGCAAGGCGACCGCAATCGTCGCGCGGCCCAGCCAGCCTGGGCCGGCTACTCCGAATGGGGCATCGAGAACTTCCTCGAGGCGGCCACCCGGATGCCGGGCCCGCCGATCAGGAACCGATTCCGGCGGAAGCGAGGCCCGGCAGCCAGGAACGCACCGTCGCGGGCGTCGTCCGCGCCGCGGCCGCTCGCAGCGGGCTCGGACGCCTGGCAGTCGATGACCGGTGCGCGGCGAGAGCGACTGGCGGAAGTGGAAGTCCAGCGCGAAAACGCCGCCACCGCCGACGCCTGCGGATAAGCAGCCTTAATCAATTTCGCCGCACCATTGATCCGACCTGTCGCTCCCCGGATCAGAAATACGGTGCAGCCGACCGGGAAACAGCGGGCAAGCAGCCGACTGCCGCGCGTCCGATCAGCGGTTTTCGCCACGACTCCAGTCGAGCCATAATTCCCTCATGAGCGCATTCAGCGCGCATCGGGAGGGGTTCTGGCATGCGACTAAGACATTTCCTGCCGGGTACTTTCTTGTCCATTCTTTTACTCGCCGCCGCCGTCGTCACGGGCGGGAATCAGACGGCGGCAGCCGCGACGGCTCCGGTTGTCGATCTCGGCGCGTTTCCCGGCGAGACCACGAGCGAGATCGCCGGGATCACCGACAGCGGCCTCGCGGTCGGCTCCTACAACACCGGGGCCGAGGCCTCGGTCGCGGCGCGCTGGAATCCGGACGGCTCGGTGGCCCGGCTTCCGGTTCCCGCCCCTTACCGCACGACGGCGGCGCGGGCGATCAATGCCCGCGGAGTCGTCACCGGATCCGCCAACGACCGCAACGGCACCCGGAAACCGGTGCGCTGGCAGCCGGACGGCTCGTTCGCCGAGTTGCGTTCGGCGAGCGATTACGGTTACGGCGAGGCCGTCGCGGTCAATTCCGCGGGTGTCGCCGTCGGCATGACCACGCCCGCCAACGCTTCCCGTCTGGCGGCGCGGTGGGACACCGACGGGACCCTGAAGATGCTCGCGATGCCGCCGGGCGCCGCGGAGTCGGAGGCCTTCGCGATCAACGACCGCGGGACGATCGCCGGAATCATCGGAAACCGTGCGGCCCGGTGGAATCCGGACGGCACGTTCAGCCTGCTCGCTCTCCTTCCCGGCACGAGCGACAGCAAGGCGAACGGCATCAGCGACGCCGGGGTCGTTGTCGGCAGCTCCGGCGGCCAGCCGGTGCGCTGGGATGCGAACGGGACTGTCCGGCAACTGCCGGGCCTTCGCCAGAAAGACCCGGCGGGCAGCGGAAACGCGATCAACAAATTCGGTGTCGTCACCGGCACTTCTACCGCTGAGGACGGAGTGAACCACGCTGTGCGCTGGGATTCCCGCGGCGGCGTCACCGATCTCGCCGCGCTGCCGGGGCACCGCGAGAGCGGCGGTTCCGCGATCGACTCCCGCGGCACGGTGGCCGGTTACTCCGTGCCGAGTTCCAGCGTTGCCCGGCACGCGGTGCGCTGGTCGCCTTCGGGCCAGTCCGCCGATCTGAGCCGCGCGCTGCCGCGGTACGAGTCGGCGGAAGCGGTCGCGATCAATGCCAGAGGAGAGGCCGTCGGCAGTTCCCGGACCGTCGACGGCGGGGTCCGTCCAGTGCTCTGGTCTCGCGACGGCGGCATGACCGACCTCGACCCGGAAGGGAAGTCCCGGCGGGCGAACGCGATCAACGCCAGCGGCGTCATCGCAGGAGAAGAAGGCTCCTGGGCGATCCGCTGGAACCCGGACCGGACCGTCACCCGGCTCGCGACTCCGAGCGACCGCGTCCGGTCCCTGGCCTCGGCGATCAACGACAGCGGAGTGATCGTCGGCAGGACAGCGAAGCGGTTCAGGTCGCTGGCGCCGGTCCGGTGGAACTCGGACGGGAGCACGACCGACCTGCCCATCCCCGACCACGACGCGCTGGGCGCCGCGCTGGCGATCAACAACCGGGGCGTGATCGCCGGGTACTCCGGCCGCCGGAACGACACCTCCCGGAACGCGCTCCGCTGGGCGGCGGACGGGACCGTGACCCAGTTGCCCGCCCTGCCGGGCGGCTACTCCGCGGCCCTCGCCGTCAACGACCGCGGCGAAGCGGCCGGCTATTCCCGCGGCCTCCCCGTGCGCTGGAGCGCCGAGGGCAAGCTCACCGTCCTCGCCGTGCCCGCCGGGGCGACCCACAGCGAGGCAACGGGAATCACCGCCGCCGGAGAGACGGTCGGCTGGGCCCACTTCAACTCCGGCGTTCCGGACCGGGCGCTGCGGTGGAGCGCCGACGGAACCCTGACCCTCTTGCCGCCGTTGCCCGGCGGAGCCTCGAACCAGGCACTCGGCGTCAACGCGCGCGGGGACGTCGTGGGCAAGTCCGACACTCGCGATCACCAGGTGCACGCGGTGCGCTGGCCCGCGCATTGACCGGCGGAAAGCGTTGGGAGGCAGTGGTTCCGGCCTTTGGCCGCTGGCCGGCGCCGAACCGCGGTGAAACAATGTCCTGATCCCAGAAGCAGGCCGCGATCTCCATTTCCCGCCTGGCCGAGATCGTTTCCGGACAAGGACGGATTCCATGGCAGCAACACGAAGACGTTCGCCGGTGCTGGCAGCCGTGCTGACCGGCCTCCTCGCCCTCGCACCCGGAGCAGCAAAACCTTTTCCCGCCAACGTATCCGCAGCGGCGGCGCAAGACCAGGCACAAGCCGGCCCGGCGGCTCCCCTGCGCGGAGCCGCCACGGTCACCAACTACACCTCCCGGAACTGGGCGGGCTATTTCACCACCAACGCGGCGCACACGACCGATTTCCGGTCCGTGCACGCACGCTGGATCCAGCCCAAAATCGTCTGCCCGGCCGCGAAAGACGCCTGGGTCGTCTCCTGGGTGGGCATGGACGGCTGGTGGAACGACATCGTCGAGCAAGGCGGTTCTTCGGCACGCTGCGCGAACGGCGTCCCGCAGTACGCGCTCTGGTGGGAAATGTTCCCGCACAACGACATCCAAATCGCGAACCCGACCAAACCGGGCGATCTGATCGACGCCACCGTCACCTACGAACCCGTGCCGAAGAAGTTCCGCATCGTCGTCAAGGACCTCACGACCGGGCAGACACTGGTGCGGGTCCAGCCCTGCTACCCGGACATGGGCGGATGCCCTCGCGTCAACGCCGAGGCGATCACCGAGACCCCGCTCGGCGGGAACGCGGGCGACGGCGTGTTCTTCCTGCCCGACTACGGAGCCGTGCGATACGACCACGTGTCCGTGACCGACACCGCCGGGCACGTCGGCACCCTCGCCGACGCCCATTGGGACCTCGGACACGTCAACCAGGTGAGCCCGTCGAGCGGCGTCCGCAAGCAGACCGCGTTGCCGCTCGGGCCGAACGGCGCGTCTTTCACCACGGTGTGGGTCCACGAGTGATCTCGACGGCCTGATCGCGGACTCGAAGGGGCGTCGCCGGTCCCATCCGGCGCCGCCCCTTCGTTTCGCGATGCTCAGACCAGCAAAACCCGCCGCCCGCGAGCGTGTCCCGCCTGGCTGTCCGCGTGCGCCGCCGAGGCTTCGGCCAGCGGGTAGGACTTGTCGACCGGGATGCGGAGTTTTCCGCGTTCGATCAGGTCTGCCGTCTCGGCAAGGGCTTCCTTCATGTTCCCGCCCGTCCCGGCGAACCGGATGCCCAGCATCGGGGCCTCCAGATCGGCGATCGTGATCACCTTGTCCGGGTCCCCGGTCAGGTCCAGCAGGCCGCGGATCACCCCGGTGCCGTTGAGGTCGAGGGCGGCGTCGACCTGGCCGAGCTGGCGCACCCGGTCGACCCAGCCGTCGCCGTAGGTGGTCGCGATGGCGTCCAGGCTTCGCACGTAGTCCTGATTCGCGGCGCTGGCGGTGCCGATCACTTTGATCCCCCGGTCGCGGGCGACCTGCAGCACCGCCGATCCGACTCCGCCCGCGGCTCCGCTCACCAGCAGCGTCTGTCCGGTTTGGACGCCCACCAGCCGGATGACGCGGAGCGCGGTCTCGACCACCGACGGGTACCCGGCCGCTTCGGCGAAGGTCAGCCCGGACGGCAACGGCGCCCAGGAATTCAGCACGGCGAACTCGGCGTAGGTATTCGCACCTCGGCCCAGCACCGGGTCTCCCACCGCGATGCCGGTGACGCCCTCGCCGACCTCGTCGACCACGCCGGAGGCGTCCTGGCCGACCCCGGAGGGCAGTTCGATCGGGCGGATCCGCTGGAACTGGCCCTCGCGAGTGCGCCAATCGTGCGGGTTCACGCCCGCCGCCCGCACGGCGACGCGGATCTGGCCGGGTCCGGCGTGGGGTTCGGGGACTTCGGCCAGTTCAAGGACTTCGGGGCCGCCATAGGCGGCGAAGCGCACTGCTTTCATGCCGCCAACTTAACAACAACGGTTAGTGTTTTGCAACGGTTAGTGTTACGGTCGGTCGCCTCAGCTCCTCTCCGAACGGGAGTAACCGTGCATCCACCTCGCATCGACGCCGGCGTCGAAATGAAGACCCGCGACGGCGTCACCCTGGCCGGCGACCTGTACCGGCCGGCCACCGAAGGCCGCTGGCCCGTGCTGCTGCACCGGACCCCTTACGACCGCACCGGCGTTTTCCGCGTTTCGGGACTCGTCGCAGATCCGGTGTGGCTGGCCCGCCAGGGCTTCGCCGTCCTGGTGCAGGACGTCCGCGGGCGGTTCGGGTCCGGCGGCGAGTTCGGCTTCATCGCGCAGGAGTCCCACGATTCCTCCGACGCGATCGACTGGGCCGCGGCGCAGCCCTGGAGCGACGGCAACGTCGGGATCTACGGCTCGTCCTACCTGGGCATGACCGTGCTGCAAGCGGTCGCCGCGCGGAACCCGCGGCTCAAGGCGGCCGTCGCGCTGATCGGGACCGCCGACATGCGCCACACCGCGCGTCCGGGCGGGCCGTTCGAACTGGGTTTTCTGACGCTGTACGCCCTCGGGATGGTGCAGGAAGGCCTGGACCACACCTCGTTGAGCGCGGCCGAGCAGGAACGGGTGCGCGAACTGCTGGACGAAGCCTTCGCCGATCGTCGTGCCGCGGTGGGCCAGTTGCCGTTGACCAGCCTCGCCCCGCTCGACGACAGCCGCGTCGCGCCGTTCTGGACGGATTGGCTGCGGTCGCCGCACGACGAGTTCTGGGATCGGCCGACGCTGCTCACCGAGCCCGAGCGGATCGACATTCCGTTCCTGCAGATCAGCGGCTACCGGGATTTCACCAGTCCTACCCAGTTCCGGCTCGCGACCCGGTTGGCCGGCAACGAAAAAGCCGGTCTGATCGCGGGGCCGTGGACGCACGCGGGCACCTACAGCGCGTTCGGCGACGTCGGGGCCCGGGTGTTGCCGAACGCGGCGGCCGGGGTGCCGACGTGGAGTCCGGTGCTCGCCGCGTTCTTCGATCGGCATCTGCGCGGCGGCGACGGTTCGGATTACCCTTCGGCAGCACCATATCTGTCCGGGCGGGTCAGCTTTTTCGTTGGCGGATCGAATGCCTGGGCAACCGCACCGGCGTGGCCGCCCGCATCGACGGTCGAAGAATGGGCGCTTTCCTCAGGCGGTGAGCTGACGCGCGGGAAAGGCGACGGTTCGGACACCTTCACCGCCGATCCGCACGATCCCTTTCCCACCCACGGCGGGGTAATCGCGTTCGAAGGCGATCCAGCCGCGGCACCGGGCGGCATTCAGGACCAGCGCGCGGTCGACGGGCGCGAAGACGTGCTCCGCTACACGAGCGCGCCGTTGACCGAGGAAGTGACGATCGCCGGACAGGCTGAGCTGATCGCGGATGTCACCAGTACCGCGCCGGATGCCGACATCTGCGTCACGTTGGTGGACGTCGAGCCCGATGGTTTCGCGCTCAATGTCGCCGAGGGCGCGCAACGGGCGCGGTATCGCACCGGCGGCGACACCGACTGGCTCGACCCCGAAGAACCCAGCCGGGTAGCAGTAACGTTGCACGACGTCGCGCACCGATTCGGTCGAGGACACCGGATCCGGGTGCAGATCGCCGGGTTCAGTTTTCCGCGCTACAGCCGCAATCTGCACACTCGCACGGTGCCGGAATTCGGCACTCTCGACGAGGCGGTCGTCGCGCAGCACACCGTGCACCACACCTCAGCGCTGCGCCTTCCGGTGCTCAGCGCGTAAGAAAGCAGGAGAATTCCATGTCCGAGATCGTGGTTGTCGCCCGCCTTCAGGCCAAATTGGGCCGCGGAGCCGAACTGCTCGCGCTGTTTTCCGAACTGGTCCCCGAAGTGCTGCGCGATGAGCCGGACACGCTGCGGTACGCCTTTTACGTCGAGCCGGGCTCCGAGCCGTTGCGGGTGACGGTGGTCGAGAAGTATCCCTCGCGCACGGCCCTCGACGCGCACAACACCGGCGTGCTGACCAAATACCTGCCCCGGCTGCTCGAATTGCTCGACGGCGCACCCGAACCTGTCGAACTGCGACCGGCGGAGCTGGCATTTTCGGCCAGCGCGGCCGACGCGGCCCGGCTGAGCCTCTAGCGTCGCCGGGGCAAAGCAAGCACCCCGGACGGAGCGGATCCGTCCGGGGTACCCCCAGCATTTCCTTACGCGGCAGCGAAAGCCTGCTCCAGCCGCGGCAGGTAGTCGACCAGATCCTGTCCCCAGCATCCGGCCGTGTGCTTGCCCTGGCAATTCGGTCCCCAGGTCTTGCCGTTGCCGTAATCCACGGCGTAGTAGGGATGTCCGGTCTTGTCCAGCGCCGCCTTCAGGTTCTGCTGGGCGGCCTCGGTGACCGACTCGGCGAACGCCGGTTCGTCGAGCAGGACGTTGACCGGGTTGCCGTTGCCGGAGCCGGTGTAGAGCGAAACACCGACCTCGGCGAGTTTTCCGGCGTTCACGACCGGACCGCGGGCCAGCGCCGCGGACATGTCGCCCGCCTCGTTGAGCGGCCCGAACGCGGAGTCCGTCGGCACGGCCGGGCCGAACCCGCTGCCGCCGGTTCCCTCTCCGGAGCCGGACGTGCCGGACATGGCGAACCCGGCGTTGGACAACGTGCCCCGGATCGCCGTGCGGACCCAGTACAGGTTGAAGTCGATCGCGCCGGACAGCGAAACGGCCTGCGTGAACAACTCCGGACGGTCCTCGGCGTAGTGCAGCGCACCGAATCCGCCCATCGACAGCCCGCCGACGGCCCGTCCCGATTTGGCGGCGACGGTGCGGAAGTTCGCGTCGATGAACGGGATCACCTGGTTGAGATGGAAGGTTTCCCAGTTCTGCGCCCCGGCCGCGGTGTCCTGGCGGACCCAGTCGGTGTACCAGCCGCGGAGCCCGCCGTCCGGGATCACGGTGATCATCTTCTGTCCGGCCAGCATCGCGGGGTAGGCCAGGTGCGGGTTGCCCGGATCGTCGCCGACGCCGTGCAGGAAGTAGAACACCGGGTAGCGCGTGGCGGTGTCGGCGTAATAGCTGCTCGGGACGATGACGCGGATGTGGTGCTGTCCCGCGACCGCCGGGGTCGTCACGGTGAAGACGAAGTTGGTCGCGGTGCCCTGAGCGGTCCCGACCTGGGTGAGGCCGTAGCCGTCGGTCAAGGTCGGCAGGGCTGGGGTGTCGGCGTGGGCGGCGGGACCGGTGAAGGCCAGCATCGCGGCGGCAGCGGACACCAGCGCGCGGGTAAGCAACCGTCTCATTGTCACTCTCTCGGTAGCGAGGGTCACGGGTTCTGGGTCACGTGGAAACCGGCGCCGTAGGTGCCGGGGTGCGCGGCGTCGCGGGCGCGCAGGTCGGCGAGGATGTTCGCCGAGCTGGTGTAAACGTACTGCGGGACGCCGAGGATGATCGCCTTGGTGATGCCCGCCCATGGGCCGGCGGCCTGGAAGTTGTTGCCCTGTCCGGGATATTCGGTGCCGGGGACGTGCCAGATCGCCGGGCCGCCGGAGTCGTTCGCCTGGTGCTTGGCCCAGCACTGGTAGACGCCGTTGGCGTTGTTGGTGACGCGGCCGTACCAGACGCCGAGCTGACCGGACACCACGAGCTCGTTGTTGTTGTTCAGCGCGGCGCCGAGGAGGCGTTCGTTGTTCAGCGACGGGTTGAGCGCGTTGGGGCTGGGCTGCCCGTCGGGGACTTCCAGCTCGCCGGTCTGCTTCAGGTACGGCCCCTGCGAGGAGAGCGTCACCGACGGAACCAGCTCGATGATCATGTAGTCCTTGGTCGGGTGGCCCGTCATCGAGCCTTCCCGGTTCTTGAAGTACCGGACGTAGCCGATCGGGCCGAACCCGGTGTCGTTGCGGTCGTAGACCGGTGCGATGTCCTCCGGGATGTCCCGGTCGGAGTAGTGCTGCCCGGGTCCGTCCATCAGGCAGTGCCCCGCCGAGACGGCGATCTTCCGGTCGTACTTGTCGGTCCCGACCGCCCCGATCGTGCAGAAATGATCGGGAGTGCTCAGGTTGAACAGGATCTGCATCGAGTTGAAGACCCGTTTCGCGGGTTCGGCCGAGGCGCTGGCCGCCCCGGTGACCACGAGGACGATCGCCGCGATCGCGGCGAGGAAACGTCGGGTGCGCACGCACGCTCCTTGATTCGTAGGGTTCACTGCCTGCTGCCGCAGAGAGCGGAGTCGATCACGTCGAGAGGCGAGGGGCGGATGCTCGTCTCCTCCCACGCGTTGGTCATCATCGAGGCATACCGGCCGTCGTCGGTCGCCGCGGTCCACGAGGTGTAGCCGGACGCCGCGATGCCGTTGTGGAACCAGGCCTCGCCGCCGCAGGACAGCGTGACGGCCTGCAGCCCGAGGCCCAGACCGACGTAACTCGGGACGTGCTCGGGGACCTGGACCGTCCGGCGCATCTCGGCCAGCGCGGCAGGCGAAACGACCTTGCCGGCAAGCAGTGCGCGGTAGAACGCCGACATATCCGCCAGCGTCGAGACGATCGCTCCGGCCGAGCTTTCGATCGACGGTTCGGAGACGACCGGGGCCGAGGTCGTCTCGGTCCAGAAGAAGAACGGGCCCGCCCGGACCCCGCGGTACCCGGGGAGGTACGGCGCGGGCAGCGATCGGTCGCCCGCGCGCGGGAAGCTGGTCTGAGTCAAGCCGAGCCGGTCGATGATCCGGGCGGTGATCGCGTCGCCGACGGACCTCCCGGTGACCTGCTCGATCAGCAGTCCGTTGATCAGATAGCCCAGATTGGAGTAGAGCACGCCCGTGCCGGGCGCGGACGCGGGCGGGAAGTTCCGCAGCCCGACCTGGACCAGATCGCGCAGGCCGATGCTGCCGTCCGGGTTGACCAGGCCGGCGGCTTTCCGCGCCCACGCCACCACATCCGGGGCGGGGATTCCGGCGGTGTGCTGGAGGAGCTGCCGGACGGTGATCCGGTTGCCGTCGTAGCCGTTGCCGTCGACGAGACCGGGCAGGTAGCGCTCGATCGGCGCGTCGAGCGCGACCTTGCCTTCGTCGACCAGTTGCAGGACGACCGCGGCGGTGAAGGTCTTGGTCTGGCTGGCGACGCGGAAATGCTCGTCCGGCTGAAGGGGACGCGCGGGGCCGGTGATCGTGGCGCTGCCGGTCGACAGATGCCACGACCCGGACGCGTTGCCCGCGTAGACGGCCGCGCCCGGTCCGGCGTGGGATTGGTAGCCGTTGAGGACAGCCTGGGTGTCGGCGTGGGCGTCGGCCGCGGACGCCGGTGCGGCCAGCGCCACAGCGACGGCCGCGCTCGCCAGGATCGGGACTGCCCGTCTCAGTCTGCGCACGAATTCTCTCTTTCGTTCGAAGGGTTCCGGAGCTACCGGGCCTGGTACCGCCAGACGGCCACCGCCACGACGATCAGCAGCAGCACACCCACCAGCACCAGGCAGCCGGCCCCGCCGCTGTCCGACCGGCGGCGCTCCGCCTGCCCCCTTGGCGGAACGCCGGGATGGCACCGGGCGTAGTGCCGCGCTCGCTGTTCGGCGCTCTGCGGCCTCGTGAGCCAAGGTGTCCGGTAGCCGCATTCGCCGCACCAGTACCGAAAGTCGGCGGCCATATCTCTCCGATGCCGAGGTGACCCGATGCCGATCATCGTGGGTTCGCGCAGGTCACCGCACCAGAGCACAAGCCGGTCAGGCGTGACCGGTCGCGCGGTAAGCTCGGTTCGGGGTAAGCGGGCGCATAGTGAGGGGTCTCCGCGGTGACGAGCCGGGCCGGCGTTCTGCTGCGCGAGATGCGGCGCCAGACGGGGTTGACGCAGGAGCAGCTGGCGGAGCGTTCCGGGGTCAGCGTCAGCACCATCCGGCGGCTCGAAAACGGCAGACCCATCGATCCGCGGATGGGCACCGTCAAACTTCTGGCCGACGCGCTGGGCACCACGGCGGCCGAGCGGCGCGCGCTGCTGGCCGAGTTCGGCGCCGCCGCCGAGCCGGCGGAAGCCGAGCCGCCGCGGATCCGGAGCGCGCTGTCCGACGCCGCGGACCAATTCGCGCAAGTGGTCGCTTCTCGCTGGCAACGCGAGGAAGAGCAGCGCCGGGTCCACGATCCTTACCCGCTGCCGGTGCGCTGGCAGCAGGCTTCGCCGAACCTGACCGACCGCTGGGACAACATCCGCGGCGTCCGGCCGGGCGGATCCGCGGAGCCGCTGGACCTGAACGGCGAACTGGACGACATCGCGGACGTCTACCGGCGGATCCCGTCCGGACGCCTGGCGGTGCTCGGCCGGGCCGGGTCGGGAAAGACGATCCTGACACTGCGGTTCGTGCTGGGCTTTCTCCGCACGCGCACCCCCGCCGAACCGGTGCCGGCGATCTTCACCCTCAGCTCGTGGGACCCGACGGCCAGCACGCTGCGGGATTGGCTGATCGAACGCCTGCCGCAGGACTACCCCGACTGCCCCGGCCTGACCGGCCCGCTGGCCGCCGAACTGGTCGAAACCGGGTGCCTCCTCCCGGTTCTGGACGGATTCGACGAACTCGCCACCGGATTGCACGCCGCCGCGCTGGCCGCGCTCAGCGCCACGTCGCTGCCGTTCCTGCTGACCAGCCGTCCCGCCGAGTACGCGACCGCGGTCGCCGCGACGGACGTGCCGACCTCGACCGCGGGCGTGGAACTGCTCGACCTCACCCCGGCCGACGTCTCCGGCTACCTGCCCCGCACGAGTTCCCGCGCCGGAGACCGATGGGACCCGGTGCTCGCCGAACTGCGCGCCTGTCCCGGCGGGTCCCTGTCGACCGCGCTGAGAACGCCGTTGATGGTGGCGCTCGCCCGAACCGTCTACAGCGCCGGCCGGGAACCGGCGGTTTTGCTGGACACCGCCCGGTTCCCGACCTCGCACGCGCTGGAAGACCACCTGCTCGCCAGCTTCGTGCCCACCGTCTACGAGCATCGGCCGCCGCACGCGGCCCGCCCGCTCCGGAGCTGGGATCCCGAACGCGCCCAGCGGTGGCTGGGCTATCTGGCCCAGCACGTCGGTCAGCTCGACGAGCACGATCTGGCGTGGTGGCAGCTGGGCGCTTCGCTGCGCCGGTCGTCGCGAATCCTCGCTGTCGTCCTGGCCTCGACACTCGCCATCGCCGTGCTGAACTGGCTCGTCTTCGTTCCGCTCGACCTCGTCGGCCGCGGCACCGCGTTCACCTTCCGCGCGGGCCTGATGGACGGGCTCCTGATCGGCCCGATGGTCGGTCTGGCGTTCGGGCTGGTCCACGGCCTGATGATCGTGTGCGGCGGCCGGGGAATCGAACCGTCGCGCGTCCAGATCCGGCTGCGCGGACGACATCGGACCGGACGGCAGTTCTTCCGCGCTTACGCCTCCCGGCTCGGCGCCGCGTTGCTGGGCGGGTTCGTGATCGGACTCGGCTACGGCCCGGTCAACACGGCTTTGCACGGCCTGCTCTTCGGATTCCCGCCGGACGGCAAGTCGCTTGCCGAGAAGATGCTCGTCCCGACGCTCGTCTACGGACTCATCTTCGGGCTCGCCGCCGGACTGGTGTTCGGGCTGATGGCCGCGCTGGAGATCCCGCTGGACGTCGGCACGGCCGCCACCCCGCTCGGTCTGCTGGCAACGAATCGCGCGACAGCTTTGCGGCAGTTGCTCATCCTGGTGCCGGCAGTCGCCCTCGCGATCGCTTTCGGCGGTTCGCTGCTGGTCGAGCTTCTCCAAGGCCCGCTGGGCCCGCTTCGGTGGCCGCTGTCGTCCGGCCTGCTGATCGGAGCTGTCGGCGGTCTGGGCGGCGGGCTCTCGTATGTCCTGGCGTTCACGGCTTGGGGACAGTGGGTGCTGCTGGCGCGCATCTGGCTGCCGTTGACCGGCCGCCTGCCTTGGGCGGTGCCAGCGTTTCTCGACGACGCGTACCGGCGCGGGGTGCTGCGGCAGGCTGGGGCGGTTTACCAGTTTCGCCATGCGCGGCTTCAGGATCATCTCGGCCGCGGGTACCGGGCGCATCGCTGATCCGGCATGCTGGCCGGCATGCGTGACGAGGGGTGGAGAGGCTTCGGCTGGCGAAGCTGGACGGATCTCGGCGAGGTGCGGGCGCGGCTGGACGAAGGCGCCGACCCGAACGTCGGCTTTCTTTACGATCCTCCGCTGTACGCCGCAGCGGAGCACGGCTCCGCTGAGGTCGTGGCCGAACTGGCGCGGCGGGTGAACGACGTGGACGCGCTGTCGTACGGGCGGACCGCGCTGTGGCGGGCAGTGGCCGCGCACCGGCCGGACAATGTCCGCGCCCTGGTCGCCGCGGGCGCGGATCCGTTGCTGGACATGATGTCGGGCTGGTCACCGGCACGGTTGAGCCTCACGAGCCCCGTCCCGGAACTGCCCGATGCGGGCCTTTCGCTGACGCAGGAGGAAATCGCGACCGTCGAGGAAAGCCGCCGGCTCATCGCCGCGCTCGGCGATCCGTACTACGAGGGGTTGGGCATCGCCTGCGTCTCGGGCATCGACGTCGCGGAAGCGGTGCGCAGGCTCGACGCCGAGGTGGTCGAAGGCGACTACGAGGAAATGCTCGACAATCCCTTCGATCCCGCCGTCGTCCACACCATGTGGGCCACCGATGTGCCCGGCGGGTGCGTGCTCGCGCAGCCCTGGGGCTACTCGCCGCAGATGTCCGGCGTCACCAAGGCTTTGTCCGCGGGGACGACCTGCTACGGCATGTACGCCAACCCCAAGAGCGGCAACCAGGGCAGCATCATCCGCGACGGCGAGATCATCGGCTGGGACTTGCACCCCGGCGGCGAGCCCGACGAAGACGGCGACGTGCTCCTGGCTTCGCTCTATACGGGCCACGCACTCGCCTACTGCTTCGCGTACGCGGGGCTGCGGCCCGCTGACAACCGCTCGGTCACCGGGCCGCCCGACGTCTGGATCCGGATTCCTGACCGCGACTACCGGAACTAACCGCGAGCAGTCCGCACCCGCACCGCGCTCCCCGCGCAGCCGAGCACGGCCAGTCCGCCCAGAATGGTCTGCCAGGTCAGTTCCTCGCCGAGGAACACCGTTGCCCACAGCAGATTCAGCACCGGCTGCACCAACTGCACCTGGCTGACCTGAGTCATCGGCCCGAGTCCCAGCCCGCGGTACCACGCGAAGAAGCCCAGATACATGCTCACCACCGCCAAATAGGCGAAAGCGGCCCACTCGCCCGCTGTCGCATGTGGAGGGTGGCTCGACACCGACACGACGGTCAACGCGACCATCAACGGCGAAGCCACCACCAGCGCCCACGAAACCGTTTGCCAGGCACCCAATTCCCGCGCGAGCAGCCCGCCCTCCGCGTAGCCGACCGCGGCGGCCAGTACTGCGCCGAAGAACAGCGCGTCCGACCATTGCAGTCCACTGAAGCCACCGCCTTGCAGGACGGCGAAGCCGATCGCCGCGACGGCACCGACGGCGGCGAGGGCCCAGAAAGTCGCGGGTGGCCGTTCGCGGGTGCGGAGCACCGCTACGACCGCTGTCGCGGCGGGGAGCAGCGCGATGACGACGGCGCCGTGGCTGGCGGAGGCTGTGGTGAGCGCGTACGAGGTCAGCATCGGAAACCCGATCACCACTCCGCCGGCGACGACGGCGAGACGGAACCACTGGGTGCCGCGCGGAAGTCGTTGTCTGGTGGCGATCAGCGCGACGCTCGCGAGCACCGCGGCGACCGCTGCTCGCGCGGAGCCGATGAACATCGGCGAGAGGCCGCCGTTTTCCACCGCGACCCGGGTGAACGGCACGGTGAACGAGAAAGCCACGACACCGACCAGGCCCCACCAGAGCCCGGCCCGGGGTAGCGCCGGTGCCGCCTGGAGAGTAGCGCTATCCTTCAGTTTCATGTCCGACGATAGCAGCTCCCGGATCGCTTCGACACTGCGCGAGTGGATCGCCACCGCCCCGGCGGGAGCGAAGCTGCCCTCGTCGCGGGAGCTGGTAGCGCGTTATTCGGCCAGTCCGGTGACTGTCCAGAAAGCACTGCGCAGCCTGTCTTCCCAAGGCCTGGTGGAGAGTCTGCCGGGAGTCGGCACATTCGTCCGCGCCGCGCCCGCCACCGGGTCCGGCGACTACGGCTGGCAGACCGCGGCGCTGGGCACCCCCGGGCGCGGACCGCTCAAACAGCCCGCGTCGCTGCAGTCGGTCTCCACTGGCTCAGTAGCGCTTCATTCCGGCTATCCTGACCCGGAGCTGCTTCCGGAGCGTCTCGTCCGGAGCGCGTTCTCCCGGGCCGCGCGCACAGCCGCGCTGGTCGGACGGCCGCCGACCGCGGGCGTTCCCGAACTGCAGGCCTGGTTCGCCGCGGAACTGCGCGCGACGACCCCGGCCGGAATCGCCCCGGTGACCCCGCGGGACGTCGTGATCACCCCGGGCAGCCAGAGCGGCCTGGTCACCGCGTTCCGCGCGCTGGTCGGCCCGGGACAGCCGCTGCTGCTGGAGTCTCCGACGTACTGGGGCGCGATCCTCGCGGCGACGAAAGCGGGCGTCGCGGTGGTTCCGGTGCCGAGCGGCCCGAACGGACCGGATCCCGGCGCACTGGCCAGGACGTTCGAGCAGACCGGCGCGCGGGCCTTCTACGCGCAGCCCAGTTTCGCCAGCCCGACCGGCGCGCTGTGGCAGCCCGACCTGGCCGGCCGCGTCCTCGACACCGTCCGCCGGCACGGCGCTTTCCTGATCGAGGACGATTCCGCGCACGATTTCGGCATCACCGCGGAACCGCAGCCGCTCGCGGGCCGCGACGACGACGGCCACGTGGTCTACCTCCGCTCCCTCACCAAGAGCGTCTCCCCCGCGATCCGCGTCGCCGCGCTGATCGCCCGCGGCCCGGCGCGCGACCGGATTCTCGTCGACACACTGGCGGAATCGATGTACGTCAGCACCGTGCTGCAAACCGTCGCGCTCGACGTCGTGACCCAGCCTGCCTGGCGCACCCACCTGCGCCGGGTCCGGCAGCAGCTCAAGACCCGCCGCGACCTGCTGCTCGCCGGCCTCCGCGAACACGCGCCCGCGGTGCGGGCGGAATCCGTGCCGCAGGGCGGGCTGAACCTCTGGGCGCGCCTGCCCGGAACGGTCGACCTGGCGCGCGTGGTCCGCGATTGCGAGTCCGCCGGAGTCGTCATCGGCCCTGGCGACGAATGGTTCCCCGCCGAGCCGACCGGACGGTTCATCCGGCTCAACTACGCCGGACCGAACCCGGACGCGTTCGCCGACGCCGCCCGGGTGATCCAGGAGGCGGTCCTGGCGAACGCCTGATCAAGGTTTCTCAGCAGCGCGGGTGGACTCAGCGGCTCCGAGGCCGTCTCTGCTCCGATTGGCCCGGCGCGCGATGCCGACAGCGGCCCGTTTCGTCAGGCCACTAGCCGTTTTCCGCGCGCAGGGCCGCTTTCTGCACCTTCCCGGACGGCGTCAGCGGCAGGCTGTCCCGCACCACGATCTGCCGAGGAACCTTGTAATCAGCCACCTGCGCCGCGCAGAACTCCCTCAGCTCCGCCTCGGTGACCGCCGAACCCGGCGCCGGGACCACGTAATACCGGCCGATCTCCCCCAGCACCGGATCGGGCACGCCGACCCCGGCGGCCAGCAGCACCCCGGGATGCGCGGCGAGGACGTTCTCCACCTCGACCGGATAAATGTTGAATCCGCCTTGGACGAACATGTCCTTGGCGCGGCCGTGCAGCGTCAGGTAGCCGTCCTCGTCCGCGCGGGCCATGTCGCCGGTGTGCAGCCAGCCGTCCGCGTCGAGCGCCGCGGCGGTTTCGGCCGGCAGATTGTGATAACCAGCCATGATCGACGGAGTCCGGAACAGCAGTTCGCCGGTTTCGCCTGCTGGCAGCGCTTCTCCGGACGGAGACGCGATTTTCGCTTCCACCCCGGGGAAAGGGACGCCGATCGAGCGTTCAGTCGCTTCTGTACTGGCATTCCACGGCGTCATCACGACAGCACCGGATACCTCGCTCAGCCCGTACAGATTCATCACTGTCGCCTTCGGGAACGCGGCCGTAAGGCGTTGCAGCAAAGCAGGTTCCGCGTTCGCGCCACCGGTGACGACTACGCGGATCGCGGAAGTGTCGATACCGGCGAAACGCTCGTGGTTCAGCAGCAGCGTATGCATCGTCGGCACGCCGACCCACATCGTCAGACCGGCCGTCCGGAACAGGTCAGCGGCGGCACCGGCGTCGAAGGACGGCAACAGCACCGTCCGGCTGCGCGCGACCAACGCGGACAGGACGCAGCAGGTGATGCCGCTGACGTGGTTCAGCGGAACGGCCACCGGCAGCACGTCGTCGGCGCTCAACTGCAGGTGATCGGCTTCCGCGGCGGCGGACGCCAGCTGGCCGCGATGAGTCAGCGTCGCGCCTTTGGGACGGCCGGTGGTGCCGGAGGTGTAAATGATCATCACCGGGTCGTCCTTCTCGACCGCCGCCGAAGCCGCGGCCAACGCCTCGGTGTCCGGCTCCGCTGTGCCCACTTCGGCGAAAGTCGCCACGGAAACGCCCGGCAGCGCGAGGTTTCCCAGCAGGGCAAGGAAATCGACGTCGCCCGCCGAAGGTTCGGTGACCACGAGACGCGCGCCGGAATCGCCGAGGATGTGCGCGAATTCGGTTTCCCGGTACCGGGGACTCAATCCGACGACCGCCGCGCCGATCTTCGCGGCCGCGAAGTACACCGCCAGCCACTCCGGCGTCGTGCGCCCGTTGACCGCGATCCGGTCGCCGCGCCGCACGCCCCGCCGCAGGAAATCGGCGGCGATCCGGTCCGACCAGGCGTCCATCTCGGCGAACCGGAGATCCCGGGAACCGGCCGTCCAGCCGACGGCGCCCGCCGGGGCGGTGCGGAGCAGGTCGTGAATACGCGTCATCGCTCGTCCTCACTGGGTCAGGTGGACGGCGAGGAAGCCGAGCTGATCCGCGACGACCTTTCCGGCCACAGGCCGGATGGTAGACCGTGAAACGCTCCGGGTCGCGGGCGGGAAATCCGGTGACCGCCCGGGACGGCCACCGGATTTCCCGCGATGCTCAAGACAGGTGATGCACCTCCTGCAGCCCGTACACCGGCGTCTCAAGGCCCTCGAAGCGCGCCTTGAGCTGCAAAGCGAGATACAGCGAGTAGTGCCGCGACTGGTGCAGATTCCCGCCGTGGAACCACAATCCCTCCTGCTGGGTGGGCTTCCACATGTTGCGCTGCTCGCCCTCCCACGGACCGGGGTCCTTCGTCGTCTCCGAGCCGAGGCCCCAGCATTTGCCGACCTTGTCCGCGGTCTCCTGGCCGACCAGGTCGGCGACCCAGCCGTTCATCGAGCCGTAGCCGGTCGCGTAGACGACCACGTCGGCTTCCAGTTCGGCGCCGTTCGAAAGCACCACCGAGTTCGCGGTCAGGTGGTCGACCTGGCCGTGCGCGAGCTTGATGCTGCCGTTCGCGACGAGTTCCGACGCGCCCACGTCGATGTAGTAGCCGGAACCGCGGCGCAGGTACTTCAGGAACAGGCCGGAACCGTCGTCGCCCCAGTCGTGCTCGAAGCCCGCCGCTTCGAGCCGGGCGTAGAAGTCCGCGTCGCGTTCGCGGATCGCTTGGTACACCGGGATCTGGAACTCCGGCATGATCCGGTACGGGATCGACGCGAAGATCAGGTCGGCCTTCTCGGTGGTGACGCCCGCGGCGAGCGCGCGCTCCGAGTACAGGTCGCCGAGGCCGAGGTCCATCAGCGAATCCGACTTCACGATGTGCGTGGACGAGCGCTGCACCATCGTCACGTCCGCGCCGTGCTCCCACAGCGCCGCGCAGATGTCGTGCGCCGAGTTGTTCGACCCGACGACGACCGCCTTCTTGCCCGCGTACGCGTCCGGGCCGGGGTGCTGCGACGAGTGGTGCTGGTCGCCCTCGAACTCGTCCATGCCGGGGAACGACGGCAGATTCGGCTTTCCGGACATCCCGGTCGCGAACACGACGTGCCGCGGCGTGAGGATTACCTGCTCGCCGTCGCGGTCCACCGTGACGTGCCACTGCTTCGCGTCGTCGTCCCACACCGCCGAGGTGACCGCCGACCGCGTCCAGTAGGGCACCTCCATCAGCCGCGTGTACATCTCGAGCCAGTCGGCGATCTTGTCCTTCGGCGCGAACACCGGCCAGTTCTCCGGGAACGGCAGGTAAGGCAGGTGGTCGTACCAGACCGGGTCGTGCAGGCAGAGGTTCTTGTACCGCTTGCGCCACGAATCGCCGGGCCGGTCGTTGCGCTCCACCACCAGCGACGGCACGCCGAGCTGGCGCAGCCGGGCGCCGAGCGCGATCCCGCCCTGCCCGCCGCCGATCACGACGACGTAGGGCTGCCGGCCGTAGCCGAGCGTCTCCTGCTCCTCGGCCCGTTTCTCCGCCCACGACCGGCGGCCGCGGACCACGCCGTGCTCGACGCCCTTGGGCCGCCGTTCCCGCTGCGACTCCTCGAAGCCCTTCAGCTCGCGCAGGCTGGTGAGCAGCGTCCACGCGCCTTCGTCCTTCAGCCGCAGATGCCCTTTCGCGCGTCCGGCGGCGGTCTCGAACTCGATCCACGCCTCGGTGACGCCGTCGGCCTCGGTGGCCGGTTCACTGGTGCGGAAGCCGCTTGGATCGGTCGTCTCCAGGCAGCCGCCGAGCAGACCCGCGACCCCGTCCCGGCCCTCGACGGTCTTGAGGTTCCAGGTGAACGAAACCAAGTCGCGCCAATAGGAATCGACGGCGAACAACGCCGAGGCAGCCTCGATGTCGCGGGCGGCCAGCGCGGCCTCGAACCGGGCCAGCCAGTCCTCGACCCGGGCCTGCGGCGTACTCGCCTCCGCGATCCGGTCGACTGTCTGTGTCATCGCTACTCCTCGGACGTCGCTGTCGTGGGTGTAGCGCCGATCACACTCCCCGGCGCAGGCGCCCGGCAAGGGTTGCAGCGAGTTGCACGCGCCTGGAGCGTGGAAACATCGGTGCAGGTCACCTATGCTGGGCGGCTGACGCGACGGTGCGGGAGGTGACTGTGGTGGTGCACAGTGCGGTGCCTCCGGGCCGCAACCTGCCCACTCACGCCCGCGACCTGGTCCGCATGCACGAGGCGGTCATCGGCGGCAGCCGTCCCGCGGTGCCGCCGCGTCCGCTGGTCTCGCGTTCCTGGTCCCGCGTGCTGAGCCTCGGCCTCACCGCCGACGGGATGAACGCCCGCGATTCGGTGCCCGGCGACGAGGTCGAACGCCGCAGGCACGGCTCCCCGCTGCGGCACGTCATCGAAGACCTCCGCCAGGTCGTCGGCGCGACCTCCGATTCCGCGCACATGCTGCTGGTAGTCACCGACGCCGACGGCATCATCCTGTGGCGCGAAGGCTCGTCCGCCGTCCGGCGCAAGGCGGACACGCTGGGCTTCGTCGAAGGCTCCGAATGGACCGAATCCCGCGTCGGCACGAACGCGATCGGCACCGCGCTCGCCGAAGCCGCCCCGATCGAACTGCTCGCCGGCGAACACTTCGAACAGAACCAGCACCCGTGGTACTGCACCGCCTCGCCGATCCACGACCCGCGCACCGGCGAACTCCTCGGCGTCATCGACGTCAGCGGCCCCGCGCTCACCCTGCACCCCGCCATCGGCGCCCTGGTCGAAACCGGCAAGCGCCTTGCCGAATCCGAACTGTGGCGCACCCACCGCCAGCGCCTCGAACGACTGCGCCAAATGGCTGAACCTGTCCTCGCCTCCGGCCCCGCCCTGGTCGTGGACGAGGACGGCTGGGTCGCGCACAGCGTGGGCGTCTCCGCGGGCGAACGCATCGCCGCCCCCCAAGCAGGCCAGGTAGTCGCCGTCCCCGGCCTGGGAGCCTGCCTCCCCGAACCCATCGCCGACGGCTGGCTCGTCCGCCCCGCCGACACCGCCCGCACCGTCCGGCTCGACCTGGACCTCACGCCCGCTCCCCTGCTGAGCCTCCGAGCAGGCGACACCGGCTGGCGCCGCCCGATCACCAGACGACACGCGGAAATCCTGGTCCGCCTGGAAAAGGCCGGCCGCGACGGACTGTCCGCGGTCGCGCTGAGCCACGCCCTCTACGGAGACGCCGAACACCTCGTGACCGTCCGCGCCGAGGTGTCCCGCCTGCGCCGCCTCCTGGGAGCCATCGTCGACACCCGCCCCTACCGCCTGGCCGAAGGCGTGCGCATGACTGTCCACGCAGGACAGTGACCAGCGAAGTCCGGTAAACCGGGCCCCCCGTGCGGCGTCGCCGAGGCGTCCGCTAATGTTTACGACACGTTGCACAGCAGCAAGCGCGATTAGCTCAGCGGGAGAGCGCTTCCCTGACACGGAAGAGGTCACTGGTTCAATCCCAGTATCGCGCACTCCAGTCCACCCCAGGCTGGTGCGTTGCACAACGGGCGATTAGCTCAGGGGGAGAGCGCTTCGTTCACACCGAAGAGGTCACTGGTTCGATCCCAGTATCGCCCACGCTCGGATCTCGAGGCGAGGTATGCCCGCACAATGCGCGGGCCTTCCTCGCCTCGCGGTGTTTTCTGGGGGTGCAACCCCCAGGCCCCGCCCGGAGGGGCCTTCGCCCCCCGGACCCCCCACAGTGCGTGGTTCCGTCGGTCTTGTCGGTGCCGGTAGTGCGTGGTCTTGTCGGTGCCGGGTTTGGGGTGCTGGGGTCAGGGGTTGCGGGGGTTTGTTTTGGTTGCGGCGGTGTGGCGGGTTTTCTTCGTGCGGGCGTGGCCGGCTAGCAGGGCGAGGGTCTGAGGCGACGCGGAGAAATCGGCTAGGCGTCGCTGCATCCAGTCGCTCGCGGCGGACAGGGCGGCGGCGTCCGGGGGCTGGCCGTTTTCGGTGTCCAGCCACAGTTGCCAGTCTCGTATTCGTTGGCGGACGAAGTCGCGGTCGGTTGACGCTGCTAGGCGGTCTGCTTCGGTGACGATGTCTGCCGCCTGCTGCTGGAATTTGGCCGGGTCTGCGGTTTTTTCTGCGATGTGGTCGAGCAGGTTCACCATTGCGGTCTTGGCTGTCAGCGGTTCCGGGTCCCGTGCCAGCACTGCGGCCAGCTCTCGAGGGTCGGTGCTGTCCGCCGCGATGACCCGGCGGTAGGCGGCGGAACGGACGTGCTCGTCCGCGATCGCGGCGTCGACTTCCACGTCGGTCAACTCGGCGGCCGCGAACAAGGCGGTCAGGTCGGCTCGCAGTGTCGTCACTTCGTACATCCTTTGGCCGGGCGCGCTGCTCGGCGACCTGGTCAGCGATCCGGCCGGGCCGTCCGGACGGTTTCCCCGGCCCGCCGCGGCAAAACCGAAACTCCATGTTGCGCAGGGCGAGCGGCGACCCTGGACCGCAGGCAGCCGAGACGGGAGGCGGGGCCAGTGGTCCGTGAAGGGCTCCTTCACGGACCGCTGCTGCCAATGCCCGGGACTTACAATAAGCCGCGTGGCCGCAGTCTCGCCGACCGTCCACACGAGGCGCCACCGCCACCGAAATGCCTGATTCATCCCCTCCTGACGGTGCCTTGACCGCACATCCCGCGTACCAGGCCAGCGGCACCTTCGGCCTGAGCGGACACGGCTCGAACGCACCCGCAACACCGCCCCGAGTCCCCGGCCTTGAAATCCAAGTCCGCACAGGAGTCCTTCACGGACCTCAAGCATCAGTCAGCTGGCCATCAATCAGGCATTTCGGCACCGCTGACGTCTCTTGTGGACGGTCGCCGGCGGCATCGGCGTGGCGCAAGCCCCTGGCATTGCCGGCATGGGGTGGGGCGGACGTTTCCGTTCCGGCCTCGGTTGAGCCGGGTGTTTCTGGCTGGTCAGAAGCTCCAGGGGTCGGGGTGCGGGGTTCTGGTGGGGTCCGCCGACCAGATGAGGCGGGTTTCCACGTCGGGAGCGGCCAGGGTCCGCAGGCGGTCGGCCGCCCATTCGTTCCAGTAGAGCTTGGTCGACTGCGGAACCCGGAAAACCGGGAGGCCGGAGGGCACCGCGTCGGGGCGGAACACCGATTTCCGGATCACCCCGTCCCATTCCGGCTCGGACGACTCGCCGAGATCCAGGCAGTCGACGACCTGCTCGACGAGAAAGAGGAACCACTCGTCGCTTTCCTTGCCGTCGACAATGAGCGGCAGCAAGCTTCCGGAAGCCTCGAAATCGGCGCGGAACTCGTCGGCGACGCCGCGGCCGACGATCGGGGCCTCGTCCGCGCCCGGCGAGAACTCGACCGGCCGCCAGCCCGGGTCGCCGACCCACTCCGCGACGATCCCGCGCGGATAATCGTCCGGAGAGCCCGACAGCATCCAGCGGACGACCTTCGTCAGTTCGCCCCCGATGGTCAGCGCGCGATACTCCCCGCGGGCTTCGCTCACGCTCGGCAGCAGGCGGCACACCGCCCGGCCACGTGGGATGTCGGCCATCACGCCGTCCAGTATGCCCCAGGCCCCGGCGCTCCGCTGGAAAGCTCGCCCAGCACCGATTTCCCGATGCCGCGCAACTCGTTCCGCAGCAGCCCGCCGATCGCGGTCTGGCTGAGGCCGCGCGCCTGGCCCTGTGCGACGACGCCCTGCAGCCGGTTGTAGACCTTCTCGTGGAACCCGCCGCGGTGCGTGTAGTTGTGCGGCGTCGGATGCCCCAGCGGAATGCCGTTCGCCGGGTCGTTGATGTCGACCTTGTGCGCGTCCAGCAGATCCCGGCTCTTCGCGCCCCACGCCCACTGGTTCTTGGTCCCGCCCGACGGGACGATGTGCGCCGCCGCCTCCCCCGGCGCGGGCGCGCGCCCCTCGGCCGCCATGTTGTTGCGCAGGATCGCGGCGTTCTGCTTGCACGTCAGCAATCCGAGATAGTCCAGCCACGCCATCGGGTTGATCGCGTACGAACGCTGGTTCGGACCGCCGGCGAGGCCGAGCGGGTCGGCGCTGGTGTACTCCGCGGTGGCCGGGTCGTAATGCCGGAAGTAGTTGTAGTGCCAGCCGGTTTCGGGATCGAAGTACTGCCCGGGGAACCGCAGCGGCGTGTCCGTGGTCGAGTCCGGGGCCCGGCTGGTGACGCCCCACACGGTGCGCCGCGCGTGCCACGCGACGGCGCCGCTCTCGTCGACCAGTTCGGTGGGAGTGCCGAGCAAATCGGTGACGATCGCGAAAAACCGTTCGTCCACCACATGTTGCGGAGCGTCCGCCGCCGTCCGGCGTTCGACCTGGCTCACCGGACGCACCCCGTCGCGGTCCCAGGTCGTGGTCGTCACGTCCGGACGGTCGACGGCACGAGTGCTCTGTTCGACGAGATGCACGCCGTCCCAGGCGAAAACGGTTTCTTCGGCCACGCTCACGCCGTCCGGGCCGAGCCGTTCCTTGGCGATCCGCCGCCCGAGCGGGTCGTGCCGGTAGCGCCACCTGGTCCCGTCCGGGGTCGTCACGCCGGTCAGCCGGTCGTCGGAATCCCAGGTGTAGCTCCACACCCGCCGCTGCCCGGACAGCGTGCGGCTGGAACGTTCGACGATCCGGCCCTGCGCGTCGTGCCGGTAATGCACGGCGCCGCCGCGGCGAAGGACGACGCCCGCGTATTCGCGACCGCCCTGCGGGGCAGGGTCCTGATCCGGCCACTCGGCGCTGCTGACATCGCCGAATTCGTTGTAGGCGTAGCGTTCCGTCCATCCGGCCCCGCGCACCGCGGTGACGCGTCCCCAACGGTCCAGGTCGTACTGCCGGGTGCCGGCGAGCTGGTCCTGAATACTGGTGACGACGCTGTCCGCGCGGTAGTGGTAGGCGCGCCGCTGACGCGACCGGGCGGAGGCGTCGGTCACCTGCTGCCCGACGAGGCGATGGTTCGCATCCCAGCTCTGGTTCACCATCGCGCCGCCGCCGAGCTGACGGCGGACCTCGCGACCGGCCGCGTCGTAGCTGAGCCGGACCGTGTGGCCGTCGGTGCGGACCACCACCGGCTGGTCGTTCCCGTTGTACTCGCAGCCAGTCCGCACCCCGGCCGGGGTCACGCGCAGGATCCGCCTGCCGAGCAGGTCGTACACCGATTCGACGGCCCGGCCGTTGCAGCTTTCCCTGAGCACCCGGCCGAGCGCGTCCCGCTCGAGGACCAGTTCGGCATCCGGCCCGGCCGCCCGGATCAGCTGATCGGCCGCGTCGAACTCATACGTCGTGACTCGGCCGCCGACGCTCTTCTCGATGACGTTCCCCCGCGCGTCGTGGCGGAACGTCATGACTTCGCCCGCTCCGTTCGTCCGCGCGATCAGCTGGCGGGCCGGATCGTACGCATAGGACGACGTCCGCCCGCCGAAGTCGGTCTCCGAAACCAGGTTGCCCGCCGCGTCGTAGTCGTACCGCCACACCCGGCCGCCGGCGCCGGTGACCGACCGCAGGCGCAGTTCGGTGTCGTACGCGAATTCCAGCCGGGACCCGTCGACGTCGATCTTCGCGGACGGCGAGTCGAAAAAGGTGTACTCGGTGCGGATGGTCTGGCCGAGCGCGTCGACGTAAGCAATCTCGTTGCCCTCGCCGTCGTACCGCCAGTGTTCGGTGGTCCCGTCCGGCTGCGTGCACGACAGCAGTTTGCCTTCGACCGTCCAGGAGAACCGGGTGATCCCGCCGAGCGGATCGGTGACCGTGCTGATCCGGCCGAACACGTCCCGGGTGTAGCGGGTGGTCGCACCGAGAAAATCCGTGACCGCGACCGGTTGGCCCGCCGCGTCGGATTCGACGCGGCGGGTCTGGCCGAGCGCGTCGGTCAGCCCGGCCGGATGCCCGCGGCTGTCGAGGTGGTACCGGGTGAGCGCTCCCGCGGGATCGGTGACGGCGGCGAGATTGCCGCGTTCGTCGTACTCGTTGCGCCACACCGCCCCGTCCGGCCCAGTCAGCACGACCGGCTGGCCGTCGCTGTCGTACTCGGCGGTCGTGGTCCGGCCGTCCGGGTCGGTGACGGCGATCAGCCTGCCGTCCTCGTCGTAGCGGAACCGCGTCGTCTGCCCGAGCGGATCGGTGCGCGACAGCAGCCGGTCGTACCGGTCCCGCTCGGTGACGACGGTGTGGCCCAAGGGATCGACCGCGCGGACGAGCTGCCACGCGTCGTTGAAGTGGTAGGTGGTGACCTGTCCCAGCGAATCGGTGTAGGTCGTCGTCCGGGACGCCGAGTCGTAGCCGATGGAACAGGCCAGCGCGCCGCCGGTGCCGTCGGTGCGGACGCAGCGGCCGAGTTCGTCGAAAACGTAGGCGTACCAACGGTCGTTGCGGTCGGTCCACTTGACCACCCGCCCGTGGCTGTCGTACTCGAACCGGACCGGAAGGCCGGAGGAGTTGAGGATCTCGGCCAGCCGGCCCGCGTCGTCGTAGCGGTAGCGCACCAGGTCGATCCCGGCCCCGGCGTCCGGGCCGAGCAGGCGAAGCCCGGTCACCAGCCCGTTGCCGCTGTCCACCGCGATCCGGTACCCGCCCGAATGCCGCAGCAGAGTCGGGACGCCGTTCTCGTCGCGGTCGACGTCGATCCGGTCGCCGTTGCGGTCGGCGATCGACGCGAGCGGCAGCACGGTGATCGCGCCGGCCTGGTGCGAGGGCGAGAAACTCAGCGTGCGGCGGAGTTCCGGGCAGGTGATCGCGTAGCCGCCGTCCGGCGTGCGCGCCAGCGGCCACCGCGCGCCTTCCTCCGGCAGCACCGGCGAACCGTCCTCGGGCGGGACCGGGTACGCCAGCAGCACGCCGTCCGGGGCGGCGTACCAGATCCGCGTGCCGTCCGACTCGAGCCGCTCGTCCAGCGTCGAGGCCCAGGACGGACCGAAGAACCGGCCGGCGCGGTAGGAGGACAGGTGCGCCCTGGTCACCACGAGCGGCAGCGCGCCGGGCAGTTCGACGTCGGTCTGCACCATCAGCATGTCGCCGGTGGCCAGGTCGATCGGGTCGCCGCCCTCGCATTTCCCGTCGTTGGAGCGGCCGTCCTTGCGCGGCTCGCCGTTCTCGTGCACCGAGCCTTCGCCGTCCGGGTTGCCGGGGCGCGCCTCGCTCGGCGAGGTGTGCCCGTCCGGCGCGGCAGCGGGATCGTCGGCGTGCGCGGCCTGCGTTCCGTCGGCGCCGGGTTCCTTGCCGTGCGGGGAGGTGTGCGGATCCTCGGCCGACGACACATGGGTCGCGTCGCCGGCTTCGCCCCGTCCGCCGTGGAGTTCGGCCAGCACCTTCTTGATCGACGCGAAGATCTCTTCGAGCTTCGACATCAGCGGCCGCAGCTTCTCGACCGAGTTGATCAGCTTCTTGATCAGCGCGCCGATCTTCTCCAGCCACGCCGACACCTGCTCGACCACCTGCGCCACCACGACCGGCGTGCCGAGCCCGAGCGAGCACACCTCCTCCAGCGCGTCCTGGATGAAGTCGCCGACCGCCTGGGTGATCATGTCGCGGACCAGGCAGCGCACCGCGGCGGTGATCACGCCGACGACCTCCACCACCGTGCTGATCGTGTTCGCGCACGTCGCGGCGGCGTTGATGTGGTCGATCTTCTTCCCGATATTGGCCCGGTACGCGTCGGCCGCCGCGCCCTTCCAGTTCGCGGTGTCCTTCTGCACGGTCGCGGCGAGGTCCTTCGCCGCCTGCTGCGTGGCCTGGCCGACGTTCTTCCACGTCTGCGAGTACGCCGAGATCTGGTCGCCGTCGCCGGCCAGCTGGTTCAGCGCGTCCTGCAACGGTTTGACGTGCTCGATCAGCCAGTTCAGCCCGTAGGAGATCAGCGTGCCGACCGGGTTCATCGCGATGGTCAGCATGTCCAGTCCGGTGCCGAGGGCGGCGATCCCGCCTTCGATCCACGAACCGGACTGCACCCCGTCGTACACGCCCGCGGCGTCGTCGAGGACGTTGATCCCGCTGTGCCAGGTGGTCGAGTCCTGCCGCTGCGCCACCAACGGGTTGCTCACGAGAGCTTCTTCCCGAGGCCGTTGATGGTCTGCGTGTGGTTCTGCTCAGCGGTCTGATACGTCGTCACGGCCTGGTTCACCGTGTGCGCCACCTGGCCCATCGCTTGCTGCGCCAACGCCAGCGTCGCCAGCCCCGGCGCGCTCACCGCGAGCACGATCGGCACGAACAACGGCCCGGTGATCAGGCCGTACGCCTGCACCCCCACCGTCACCTGCTCCGCCGCCGCCAACGCCTGCCCCAGCGTTTTGCCGACCTGCTCCACCGCTTGCGCGTGCTTGGCGAGATCGTCCGGATGGACCTCGTAGCCGCCGGAACCGTCACCTGCCATCGGATCATCCCCGTGTCATGAAGGACTGGCCGAAGCCGTCGTCGCCGTCGTCGGAGTCGCCGGGCGGCCTGCGCACCGGAGACGGCTTCGGCGCGGATTCTTCTTCGATGCCGCCGAGATTCCGGACGTTGCGGTCCTCCCCGGGGTCCGGTTCCTCCGGCTCCGGCTCGGGAAACCTGGCCCGGTAGTTGCCGACGATCGTGTCCATCGTCTGCCGGTCGTCGCCGATCGTCTCCGCCATGACCTCGCCGAGCCGGTCCGGCAACCGCGCCTGCGCGCGCCGCAAAGTCGTCAGCACCGCCGCGGCGACCTGTGCGCCGGAGCACTCCCGGACCTGATCGGTGATCCGCAGATCGGTCACGTTCCCCGCGGAGTCGACCGTGACCGTGACCAGACCGTCCTTGCCTGTCTCGGTCACCGAGACCTGCCCGACCGCCGCCTGCATCGCTTGATACCGCTGGGCTTTCTGCTTCGCCTCAGCCACCATCCGGTCCACGCGCGCCGCCGCGTCGCCGGCGTCACCGGACAGCGGATCGCTCATCCCCGCATCCCCCGTTCCCCCGTTTTCGGACCCACCAGAGGAAACCACCGGCGTTCGAGGCACACGGTTCGCGCAAGGCAAGTTAGCTCGAATAGCCGAGCCGTTATGAGCGGTTAACTCGCCGTTTGCCCGGAATGCCCGGCAACCGGCCCCTCGGCATGACGGGCGGGCGGCGTCCGGATTGCCGGGATCCGGCGCGGTCGCGGCGAACCGGAAGTATTCACCCGCGCGCCAGATCCGGGACACTCGGCTCGTTCATGCTCTCCCCCGGGCGAGCGGCGGCCGGTAACTCCGGGCGACCGCTGTCTCGCCGTGAACACGTGGAGGAACGCACCATGGCGGGTACGAGTCGCCGGAACTTTCTGGGCATGGCGGGCGCATCGCTCGCCGGAGCGGCGGCAGGCGGGCTGCTGCCCGGGTCGATCGGAAAGGCGCTCGCGGTCGAACCGGCCCGCCGGTCGGGGACCATCGAGGACGTCGAGCACGTCGTCGTCCTCATGCAGGAGAACCGGTCCTTCGACCACTACTTCGGCACCATGCGCGGCGTGCGCGGCTACGGCGACCCGCGGCCGCACCTGCTGCCCAACGGGCGGCCGGTGTTCTACCAGCCGCCGGCGAAGACGCGCACCTCCCGCTACAACGGCCGGGGCCTTCCCGACGACGCCGAGTACGTGCTGCCGTTCCCGCTCGACGCCCTGCGCACCAGCGAGCACATCGCCGGCACCGACCACAGCTGGGGCAGCGGCGAGCCGCTCTGGAACGGCGGACGCTATGACGGCTGGGTGAACGAGAAGCAGGACGTGTTCACCATGTGCTACCAGCAGCGTTCCGAGCTGCCTTACCACTACGCGCTGGCCGAGGCGTTCACCATCTGCGACGCCTACCACTGCTCGGTTCCCGCCGACACCGCGCCAAACCGGATCATGCTCTGGTCGGGCACCATCGACACGCAGAACCGGCTCGGCGCCAAGCCGAACGGCCCCGGTCTGGACGAGCGCGCGAACACCAACGGCTACACCTGGACCACCTACCCCGAGCGGCTGCAGAAGGCCGGCGTCACCTGGAAGCTTTACCAGGGCGGCAGCGGCATCCCGGGCGAGCCGACGGACAACTACACGGACAACTCCCTCGAGTTTTTCGCGCAGTACCACCCGCAGGAGGGCGCTTCCGGCCCGCTGGTCGAGCAGGGCGTCTCGACGCACACGCTCAAGGAGTTCCGCGCCGACGTGCAGGCCGGGAAGCTGCCGCAGGTCACCTGGATCGTCCCGCCGTACAAGTACAGCGAGCACGCGGCGGCGTCCGCCAGCGACGGCGCGTACTACCTGAACCTCGTCCTCGACGCGCTGGTCTCGAACCCCGAGGTGTGGAGCAAGACCGTCTTCTTCGTCAACTACGACGAGAACGACGGCCTGTTCGACCACGTCGTCCCGCCGATGCCGCCGCTGCTGAACCAGCCGGGCACGGACGGCCTCGTGTCGCGGACGCTCTCGGCCAGCCTCGCCGACGAGTTCCTCGACTTCGACAAGCTGCGCCCGAGCACCGGAACCGGCCCGAGCGGCCACCGGCTGGCCGGCAAGCACCCGGCCGGACTCGGTTCCCGGGTGCCGATGTTCGTCGTGTCGCCGTGGTCGCGCGGCGGCTGGGTCTGCTCGGAAACCTTCGACCACACGTCGGTGCTGCGCTTCCTGGAAGCCCGGTTCGGCGTGGCGGAGCCGAACATCAGCGCCTGGCGCCGGTCCGTCTGCGGCGACCTCACCTCGGCGTTCGACTTCTCCCGCCCGCAGACCAAACCGGTCGTCACCCCCACGCCCGCCCCGCTGCCGAGCAAGAACCAGCCGTTCTCGGTGAAGCTGCCGCAGGCGATGCCGAAGCAGGAGCCGGGCGTCCGTCCCGCGCGGGCGCTGCCGTACCGGTTCACCACCGCGCTCGCCGGGAACCGTGACGGGCACTCGGTTTCGGTGCGGTTCACCAACGACGGCACCGTGGGCGCGCACTTCTACGTCTACGCGCACGGCGACTCGCCCCGCCGCTACACGGTCGCCGCGCACGACACCCTCACCGACACTTGGGAAGGCGCGCCAGGCACCGACGAGCACGGCAACTACGACCTGCGCGTGACCGGCGCGAACGGTTACCTAGCGCAGTTCACTGGCACTACCGCGGACACCACCGAACCCGAGGTGTCGGTGTCCACGAACAATTACGGTGCCCCGCTGCTGACCCTGACCGTCACGAACCCGGGCCGACAGCGTCGGAAAGTGAAGCTGCGCAACGATTACAGCCGTGGTGCCGCCCGCACGATCGTGCTCGGCCCGGGCGAAACCCGCCGGGTGCCGTGCGAAACGGCGTCCGCGTTCGGCTGGTTCGACATCTCGCTGACCGACCCCGCCGCGCCGGGCTACCTGCGCCGGTTCGCCGGGCACAACGAGACCGGCCGACCGAGCTTCAGCGACCCGGGTCCGCGGCGATGATCACTGCGGAACACGTTCGCGCATAACGGAAACGCCCGGCCGGGCAGTCCTGGCCGGGCGTTTCCGCGTCCCGATTGTTACGTCGATAGCGGCGCGGGCGGATCGCGCAGGCTCTCCGCTGACGAAGCGGCTAAAGTCCGGCGCATGAAGCGCGCATCGGCGGCCGACGGGCTCGACCTCTACCTGCCCGTGTCCACCACCCGCCCAGCGCACGCGCTCGAAACGGCTTTGCGCGCCGCGGTCGTCGACGGCCGTCTCCCGGTGGGCACCCGGCTGCCCGCCTCGCGCGCACTCGCCACCGACCTCGGCATCGCCCGCAGCACCGTCTCCGAGGTCTACTCGCGACTCGCCGCCGAAGGCTGGCTGGAAAGCCGCGTCGGCGCCGGAACGTGGATCGCCGGCTTCCCGCGGCAGGCGCAACCAGCTGCCAAGCAACAACAATCGCCGCCGGAATACGAATTGCGCGGCGGCCTCGCCGACGCCGGAGACTTCCCGCGCAGCCAATGGAGCGCGCAAACCCGGCGGGCGCTGTCGGAAATGCCGGTCTCCGCGTTCGCCTACGCACCGCCCGAGGGAGTGCCCGAACTCCGCGACACCCTCGCCGGATACCTGGCCCGCACGCGCGGCGTCACCGCGGGGGACATCGTGATCGGCAGCGGCTTCGGCGACCTGCTTTCGTTGACCTGCCGCAGTATTCGCGCCCGCGGCGGCAAGCGGATCGCCGTCGAGGAGTACGGGCACGAGCGGCACCGGCGCATCATCGCCGAGTCCGGGTTGGACATCGTCGCGATCCCTGTCGACGCGGAAGGCGCGGACCTCGCCGGCACGAAGGCCGACGCGGTCTTCCTCACTCCAGCCCACCAATTCCCGACCGGGGTCCCGCTCTCCCCGGAACGCCGCCGAGCCGCCGTCGAATGGGCGAACGCCCGCGACGCGCTGATCCTGGAAGACGACTACGACGGCGAATTCCGCTACGACCGCCGCAGTATCGGCGCGCTCCAAGCCCTCGCGCCGGATCGAGTCGTGTACCTGGGCACGTCGAGCAAAGCGCTCGCCCCGGCCGTCGGCGTCGCCTGGGCCGTGGCCCCGCCCGATCTCCTCCCCGAACTGCTCCGGCAGCGGAACCTCAGCGGCGTCACGCCCAGCGGCCTGCACCAGCAGGTCCTCGCCCGTTTCCTCGATTCCCACGAGTACGACCGCGCCGTCCGCCGACGCCGGGCCACGTTCCGGACGCGTCGCGAACTGTTCGCCCGGCTCCTCGCCGAACGCACCCCGGACCTGCGGCCCGGCGGTCTCGCCGCGGGTCTGCAATGCCTGGTCGAACTCCCGGACACCGCCGCCGAAGAACGCACCCTCGCCGCCGCCCGCCAGTTCGGCGTCGCCCTCGAAGGACTCGCCGGCTACCGCGCACCCGGCGGCGACCCGGACCGCGCCGGGGTCGTCATCGGATACGGCGCGGTGTCGTCCGCCCGCGCCGCCCGCGCCCTCTCCTTGGCCGCCGACGCGCTGGCAAATGGTCTGAGTTACTAGCGTCAGATTGGCCGGGAACCCGGTCCATTCGCGACCTAATCTAGGTCCATGACCACGACGATCCCCATCCCCCAGCGCCTCGATTTCGACGCTCTGGCCCCGATTTTCTCCCGTGCGATGAGCACTTTGGACGACGCCGCCACCCAGCAGCTCGACCACGCCGGCATCGACCCGGCCCTGCGCGAACTGGTCCGCCTCCGCGCGTCCCAGATCAACGGCTGCGCGTACTGCGTCGACATGCACTCGCAGGCCGCGCGCAAGGAAGGCGTCACGGCTCAGCGGGTCGACGCGCTCGCCGTCTGGGCGGAATCCGGCCTGTTCACCGCAGCCGAGCGGGCCGCGTTCGCGCTCACCGAGGACGTCACGCGCCTGTCCGAAACGCATGTGCCCGAGTCGACCGTTTCCGAGGCGGTCAAGGCACTCGGCGAGGAAGGCGCGGCGGCGGTGATCGCGCTCATCACCGCGATCAACATGTGGAACACGGTCGGCGTGACGACCCGCTGCTGGTCGGTCAGCCCGGCATGACCAGCGCGCGCACGGCGATCCGGCGGCTCGCCACCGCACAAGCCCTGACCTCGGCGGGCGACGGCGCGGTGCTGGCCGTGTCCGCCGTCCACTTCACCATCAGGGTCGGCCTGCCGGCGGGAATCGTGGCGCTCGGGCTGTCGCTCGGCGCCGCGACGAGCCTGACCACCACCGTTCCGTTCGGGACGCTGCTGGACCGGATCGGCGCCCGCCGCGCACTCGCCGCGGCAACCGCCGCTGCGGTCGCGGGCCTGCTGCTGTTCGCCGTCGCGCACACTGTTCCGCTGTACATCGCCGCGTGCGCGCTCTTCGCCTGCGGGCAGAGCGCGCTCGCGGCGGGCCGCCAAGCCGTCGTCGCGACCGTGGTGGCTCCCGAAGGCCGTGTCCGGGCCCGCGCGCTGCTGCACACCGCCGTCAACATCGGCATCGGCGCGGGCTCCGGCATCGGCGCACTCGTCCTGGCCGCCGGAACCAACGCGGTCACCGTTTTCCTCGTCGACGCCGGATTGTTCGTTTTCGCCACCGCGCTGTACCTGCACGCCGGGCCGGACGCACCCGCCGAACGCCAAACCGGCTGGCCAGCCCTGCGTGACCGCCGCTACGTCACCCTGACGGTGCTAGCCGCGGTCACCCAGCTGACCATGCCGATCCTCAGCGTCACGCTTCCACTGTGGATAGTCACCCGCAGTTCTGCTCCACAATGGACATCCGCGGTGGTGCTGCTGGCCAACACCGTCCTCGTCGTACTCCTCCAGCTGCCGATCAGCCGACAGGTCCGCGACGCCCGTACAGCACGCCGATCCCTTGCGATAGCCGGAATCTTCCTGATCGCCGCCTGCTCTGTCTTCGGCTCGCTCGGCGCTTCCGCACACCCGGTGGTTCTGGCGCTAGTCGGCGCGCTTCTGCTCACCCTCGCCGAAACGACCGCCTCCGCCGGTGCCTGGCACCTCGCGTTCAGCCTTGCCCCCGAAGGACATCAGGGCCAATACCAGGCACTGTTCGCCACCAGCACCGCGCTCGCCCGCATCACCGGACCGATCGTGCTGGTCCCGCTCGTGCTGACATTCGGCTTCCTCGGCTGGACGCTCGCCGGGCTCGGAATGCTGGCCGCGGCCGCCGCGCTGGCGGCCATGGCCGTCCCTCGGCGGAAACCTCAGCGGAAAGCCGACTGCCCGGTGATCGCCTGACCCACCACGAGCGTGTGCATCTCGACGGTGCCCTCGTAGGTCAGCACCGATTCGAGGTTGTTCATGTGCCGGATCACCGGGTACTCCAGCGAAATCCCGTTCGCACCGAGGATCGTACGGGCGGTGCGGCAGATCTCGATCGCCTCGCGGACGTTGTTCAGCTTGCCCATGCTGACCTGCTCCGGCCGCAGCACCCCGGCGTCCTTGCGCCGTCCCAAGTGGATCGCGAGCAGCAACGCCTTCGTGTACTCGAGCGTCATGTCGACAAGTTTCTGCTGCGTCAGCTGGAACGCGGAGATCGGCTTCCCGAACTGCGTGCGGTCCTCGGCGTAGGACATCGCCGCCTGCAAGCACGAACGCGCCGCGCCGACCGAACCCCACACGATGCCGAAGCGGGCTTCGTTAAGACAGCTCAACGGTCCCTTCAGCCCGGTGACCTCCGGCAGCACCGCGTCCGCGGGCAGCCGCACGCCGTCCAGAACGAGTTCGCTGGTGATCGAAGCGCGCAACGACAGCTTGTGTTTGATCTCCGGCGCCGAGAAGCCCGGCGTGTCGGTGGGCACTACGAAACCGCGCACGCCCTTGTCGGTCTGCGCCCACACTACGGCGACGTCGGCGACGCTTCCGTTGGTGATCCACATCTTCCGGCCGTCGAGGACCCAGTCGTCGCCGTCGCGCCGCGCGCGGGTGCGCATGCTGGCCGGGTCCGAGCCCGCGTCCGGTTCGGTCAGCCCGAAGCAGCCGATCGCCTCGCCAGCCGCCATCGACGGCAGCCATTGCTGCTTCTGCTCCTCCGAACCCCACTTCCAGATCGCGAACATCGCGAGCGATCCCTGCACCGACACCAGCGAGCGGATGCCCGAGTCGCTCGCCTCCAGTTCCAAGCAGGCGAGCCCGTACTCGGTCGCCGACATCCCGGCGCAGCCGTAGCCCTCCAGGTGCATGCCGAGCACCCCGAGCGAGCCGAGGTCCTTGGCGAGGCCGCGGACGTCGGGCAGTTCGCCGCGCTCGAACCAGTCGCCGACGTACGGGTCGATCCGGTCGGCGCAGACCCGGCGGACCGCGTCCGCGATCGCCTTCTCGTCTTCGGTGAACAGGTCGCCGAGCCCGGCGGGGTCGCGCGGATCCAGCGGCGGCAGGGACTTCGTGGCGCTCATTTCTTCTCCTCTGCGAGCCAGCGGCGAATCTCGTCGCTGTGCTGCCCCAGCCGGGGCGGGGCGGTGTAGCGGGCGACCGGCGTCTCCGAATAGCCGATCGGGTGACGGACCTGGGGCGGCGAGTCGCCGACCGGCACGGTGGGCGCGAGACCGAGCGATTCCGCGAGCTTGAACCCGTCCGCGAGATCGCCGACCGGACCGGCGGGCACGCCCGCCTCGGTCAACCGAGCCGCCCACGCCTCCACGGTGTCGGCGCCGAGCCGCTGTTCGAGCGCGGCTCGCAGCTCCGGACGGTTGTGCACGCGTTCGGCATTGGTCGCGAACCGCTCGTCGTCGGCCAGTTCCGGAACGCCCAGCACCTCGGCGAGCCGGCGGAACTGGCCGTCGTTGCCGCAGGCCAACGCGAGCACGTCGTCCTTGCAGCGCAACGTTTCGTACGGCGCGATCGACGGATGCGAGTTGCCCATCCGGCGCGGCGCGCGTCCGGTCGTGAGATACGAGGACGCTTGGTTGGCCATCGAACCGAGCAAACTGGACAGCAGATTCACCTCGACCCGCTGCCCGCGTCCGCTCTGCTCGCGGGCCCGCAACGCGGCGAGAATGCCGATGGTGGCGTCCTTCGCGGCGAGCACGTCGACGAGCGCGACGCCGACCTTCGCCGGTTCGTCGGTGCCGGTGACGCTCATCAGGCCGCCCATCGCCTGCACGAGGAAGTCGTAGCCGGGCAGGTCCGCGTCGCCGCCGAAGCCGGAAACCGAGCAGTACACGATGCCGGGATTACCCACGCGGACGGATTCGTAGTCGAGCCCGCGCCGCCGCAGGGCGCCGGAGCGGAAGTTCTCCACGAGCACGTCGGCGCGTTGGGCGAGTTCGCGCGCCAGCACCAGGTCGCCCGGATCGCCGAGGTCGAGCACCACCGACTGCTTGGACCGGTTGGCGCATTCGAAGTACGAGCTGGAGTGCGCGGTCCACGGCGGTCCCCAGCCGCGGGTGTCGTCCCCGGAGCCGGGCCGTTCGACCTTGATCACCGTGGCACCGAGGTCGGCCAGGTTCACGCACGCCAGCGGACCGGCCAGCACCCGGCTGAAGTCCGCGACGACGACACCGTCCAGTGGCATGCTCACGAGCGCACCTCCTCGCTACGCATACTGGCATCAAAATACGTATTTACGCAACCCGCAGGTCCGGGTAGAGTTCCCGATCACCCGAGGAGAGAAAGCACCGATGCCGACGCACCCCACGCCGGACGGCCGCCCGAGGCCGCACCACCGGATGATCGACCGGGTGTCGACCATCCTGGAGCGGGCCGCGCGCTCCCGGAACGGGGTCACGCTCACCGAGTTCGCCCGCGAGCTCGACGCGCCGATGAGCTCGATCCAGGGCCTGGTCAACGGCCTCGTCGCCACCGGTTACCTCGACGAGCACGACCGCCGCTACTCCCTCGGCCCGGCCCCGTTCCTGCTCGTCCGGCTGGTCGGGCGCCCCACCGTCACCACGGTGTCGCACGAGGATCTCGAAGCGCTGCACACCGAAACCGGGATGACCGCGGTGCTGGCGATCATGGTCGGCAGCGACCTCTATTACGTCGACTACGCCTCGCACGACCCGCGGTACGCCTACCTCGCCGAAGGGTTCGTGCGCCGGTCGCCGATCCGCACGTCGACCGGCTGGATCTTGCTGGCCGCCATGGAAAACCGCGATCTGTGGCCGCAGATCGGCGCGCTGCCGCCCGCGGACGCGGAACTGGTCGAGCGCTTCGTGCAGGACCTGACGCGCATCCGCGCCGAGGGTTTGGTCGCCGCGCCGAATGCTTCCACCGAAGCCGACGGCGTGTCCGTCGCCGTGGTCGAGGACGGCCGGACCGTCGCCGCCGTCGGGATCATGGGCAGCCACACCGAAGTGGCCAACCGCAAAGCCGAACTGATCGAGGTGCTGGGGCGGCACCGTCGTGAGTGGCGAAGCCGGTTCTGACCGGCGCGAGCACGCACGACCCCAGCCCACCGACGTCGTGCGCGGCAATCACGGTTCTAACCGGGATCAACACTCACGAGCTTCGCCAGCACCTCGCCGCCCGGATCCAGCTCCTCCTCCAGTTCGGCCAGCTTCGCCGAGGCCCGCTGATACGCACTGCGCCCGCGCGGCGCGAGATACACCCGCACCCGCCGCCGGTCCTCCGCGTCCACCTCGCGATACGCCGCCGCGGTGGTGACCAGCCGGTCCACCACCCGAGTCAACGTCGGCCCGGTGACCAGCGTGCGCCCGGCCAGCTCAGTCATCGTCAGTCCGTCGCCAGCCACGAGCGCGTCCAGCACCAGCCAGCCGTCGAGGGTGAGCCCCTCCGTTTTGAGCAGCGGCTCGATCCGCAGCGTGACCGCCCGTGCGGTGCGGGTGAGCGCGCGGATCAACGACGCCTCGGCCGCCTGTGCCTGCCTCATCGCACCCGCCCTCGTTCCGCCCTTGCGCAAATGCCTCCGCATTGTAAGACTTTCAAATGGAAGCAAGTCAACCGGCAAAGAAGCCCGGAGCCGGCATGGGACTCGGAGTCGCCAGCCGCGCGAGCGCGTTGCGCGTCGCGCTGGTTGTCCCGCTGCAGGGACCGGCGGGCCTTTTCGGGCCTTCGTGCGAGGCGATCAGCGAACTCGCGGTCCGGGAACTCAACGACGCGGGCGGAATCCTCGGGCGCGAGGTGACCCTGGAAGTCGTCGACGGCGGCGCTCCCCCGGCCCAGGTCGCGTCGGCCGTGCGCCGGCTGGTCGACGCGGGCGAGGTCGACGCGGTCACCGGGTGGCACATTTCCTCAGTCCGCAACGCGCTCGCGCCAGTGCTCGCCGATCGCGTTCCGTACGTGTACACGTCGCTCTACGAAGGCGGCGAAAGCCGTTCTGGCATCTACTGTTCCGGCGAGGTTCCGCGCGTGCAGATCCAGCCCGCCCTGCGGTGGCTGCGCGACAACTGCGGCGCTCGGACCTGGTTCGTGGCAGGCGACGATTACGTATGGCCGCGCGGTTCCGCGGACGCGATCCGGCGCTACGCAAGGGAACTCGATCTCCAGATCGCCGGAGAAGCCTTCGTCGGACTGGGTTCGGGCGACATGGCACGGCTCGTCCGGCGGGTCGAAACCTCGGCGTGCGACGGAGTTCTGATGCTGTTCGTCGGACAGGACGCGGTCCGGTTCAACCGCCGGTTCGCCGCGCGCGGCCTCCACGAGCAGATGCTGCGCTTCAGTCCGCTGATGGAAGAAAACATGCTGCTGGCCAGCGGAGCCGAGGCGACCCGAAACCTCTTCGCGTCCGCCGCGTACTTCCGTTCCCTCGTCACCGCGGACGCGATGGACCTGCTCGGCCGCTACGTCCGCCTGCACGGCCCGGCCGCGCCGCCGCTCAACAACGCGGCCGAATCCTGTTACGAGGGCTTGCACACGCTCGCCGAACTCGCCCGCCGGGCAGGCACTCCGGACATGCGCGCCTTCAACGCCGCCATCGACGGCGTCGCCTACGACGGACCGCGCGGCACGGTCGAATTCCACGGCCAGCAAGCCGCCCAGCACGTGCACCTCGCCGCCGCGCAAGGCTGCGACTTCGATCCGATCACCCGGCTCTGACCCGTCCCGCTCCGCTCTTGACGACCGCCGTCCGCCCATTTATTTTCACCTGACAGTATTTCATCTGGTACCAACTGAGGAGCGTGCGATGAACAACGTCGGCCTGCTCTACGTCGGGGCGGTACTGCTGGTCAACGGGCTGATGCTGCTCGGGCGCGTGCCCGCGCGGTCGGCCGCCGCGCTGAACCTGTTCGTGGGCGCGCTGCAGTGCGTGACGCCGACGGTGCTGATCATCCAGGCGCACGGGGATTCCGAGGCGATCCTCGGCGCGTCCGGGCTGTTCCTGTTCGGCTTCACCTATCTGTACGTCGGGATCGCGAACCTCGCCGGGCTCGAACCCGAGGGCATCGGCTGGTTCTCGCTGTTCGTCGCCGGCGCCGCGATCGTGTACGCCGGTTTGGCGTTCTGGCGGCAGGACGATCCGGTGTTCGGCGTCATCTGGCTGTCCTGGGCTCTGTTGTGGGGCCTGTTCTTCCTCGTGCTCGGGCTCGGCCGCGAGGAACTGACCCGGTTCACCGGCTGGACGACCGTCCTGCTGAGCCAGCCGACCTGCACGCTGCCCGCGTTCCTCGCGCTCACCGGCGGCTACCGCTCCACCGCGACCGCCGCTCTCATCGCGGCGGCGGCCGCCGTCCTGCTCGTCGCCCTCGCCGCGGTGCTCGGGTTCCGCGGCCAGCCCCGCTCCGTCCACGACCGCGCCGCGGCCGCGGCCTGACCCTCCATCTGAAGGAGAAATCCCATGCGACACGGTGACATTTCCTCGAGCCCGGACACGGTCGGCGTCGCGGTCGTGAACTACAAGATGCCGCGGCTGCATTCGAAGGCCGAGGTGCTCGACAACGCGCGCAAGATCGCCGACATGGTGGTCGGCATGAAGGGCGGCCTGCCCGGAATGGACCTCGTCGTGTTCCCCGAATACTCGACGCAGGGGATCATGTACGACGAGCAGGAAATGTACGACACCGCGGCCACCGTCCCCGGCGAGGAGACCGCGATCTTCTCCGCCGCCTGCCGCGAAGCCGACACCTGGGGCGTTTTCTCGATCACCGGCGAACAGCACGAGGACCACCCGGACAAACCGCCGTACAACACTTTGGTGCTGATCGACAACCACGGCGAGATCGTGCAGAAGTACCGGAAAATCCTGCCGTGGTGCCCGATCGAAGGCTGGTACCCGGGCGATCAGACGTACGTCACGGACGGCCCGAAGGGCCTGAAGATCTCGCTGATCATCTGCGACGACGGCAATTACCCGGAAATCTGGCGGGATTGCGCGATGAAGGGCGCCGAGCTGATCGTCCGCTGCCAGGGCTACATGTATCCGGCGAAGGACCAGCAGGTGCTGATGGCGAAAGCCATGGCGTGGGCCAACAACTGCTACGTCGCGGTCGCCAACGCGGCCGGATTCGACGGCGTGTACTCGTATTTCGGCCACTCCTCGATCATCGGTTTCGACGGCCGGACGCTCGGCGAAACCGGCGAGGAGGAATACGGCATCCAGTTCGCCCAGCTGTCGCTTTCGGCGATCCGGGACGCGCGCGAGTACGACCAGTCGCAGAACCACCTGTTCAAGCTGCTGCACCGCGGTTACTCGGGCGTGCACGCGGCCGGCGACGGCGACAAGGGCGTCGCGGACTGCCCGTTCGAGTTCTACCGCACGTGGGTCACCGACGCGCAGAAGGCACAGGAGAACGTCGAGGCCATCACGCGCAGCACGATCGGCGTGGCCGAGTGCCCGGTCGGCCAGCTGCCCGCGGAAAAGACCAAGCAGGCCTGATCCTCCGCCGGCCGCCGGTTCCGGTTTTCGGTTCAGGGAAAGGACACCATGCCGTTCATCACCGACAGGTACCACGACCAGAACCGGAACCGGCGGCCAGCCGCTCCGGCCGCCGCCCCCGTCGCGTCCGCCCCGGACACCCCCGATGCTCTGGCGCAACGCCTGCGCAGCCGCGTCCTGGGCCAAGACCCAGCCATCGACGCCGTCGTCCGGGCCATCACCCTGGCCCGCGCGGGGGCGACCGAACCCGACCGTCCACCCGCGACAGTCCTTCTCCTCGGCCCCACCGGCGTAGGCAAAACCGAGCTGGTCCGCCAGGTAGCCGCCGCCTTGCGGTCCGGCCCGGACGACCTGTGCCGAGTGGACATGAACTCCCTCGCCCAAGAACACTATGCCGCCTCCTTCAACGGAGCCCCACCCGGTTACGCGGGCAGCAAGGAAGCCTTCACCGTCTTCGACCGGTCCACTGTGGAGGGTGACCCGTACACTCCGGGCATCGTCCTCTTCGACGAGGTGGAAAAAGCCCACCCCACCGTCTTGCGCGCCCTCCTGGGCGTCCTGGACAACGGAATGCTGCGTCTCGCGAACGGCCAGGAAAAGATCTCCTTCCGCAACAGCTTCGTCTTCCTCACCTCGAACCTGGGCTCGAAAGAACTCGCCCGCCGCCGCGGTTCCCGCTGGCGCACCCTCTTGGACCGCGGCCACACCCGCCGCACCGTCGTCGACAGGGCCTTGCAGTCGTTCTTCGACCCGGAGTTCCTGAACCGCATCGACGAAACAGTGATCTTCGACGAACTCAGCCGCTCCACCGTCGAACAAGTCGCCCGCCTCGAAACCGACCTCCTGCGCGCGAGACTCCGCCGCCGCGGCGTCGATCTCCAGGTAGCCGAATCCGCTGTCCTGTTTTTGGCCGATCAAGGCTTCGACCCGGTCTACGGCGCCCGCGGCCTGCGCCGAACCCTCCGCACCCACCTGGCCGCCCCAGTAGCCGCGGAAATCATGCGCGTGCGCCCGACCGGCACCGCCCCACTGCGGATCACCGCGACCGCCGAGGCCGGAACCGTCCGCGCGACCGCCGCCGATCCGGAGTCTTGACGCCGCGCGGCCGCCTCTCTAAGTTCTTCGGACATAGGACGTCGGACATCCCACGTCCGGAGCGAGAGGCGGTCCCCCAGTGCTCCCGAGAACAGTCACGCTTGCGCTCGCCGCAACGATCTTGAGCGTCATCCCGGCCCCGCAGGCCAGCGCACGCGGCGGCTGCACGTCGTCGACCCCGTTCGTCTCGGGCACCGAGGGCTACCACACCTTCCGCATCCCCGCGGCGGTCCGCGCGGCGGACAACTCCCTGATCGCCTTCGCCGAAGGCCGCCGCGACTCCCCCGGTGATTCCGGCGCGATCCAGACCGTGGCCAAAACCTCCCGCGACGGCGGCTGCACCTGGGGCGACCTGCGCGTAGTCGACAGCAACGGCGAAGCCACCGCGGGCAACCCGACCCCCGTCGCAGCCCGCAACGGCGACCTGGTGCTGCTGACTGTCCACAACGGACCCGTCAGCGAGAAAGCCATCATGTCCGGCACCGTGTCCCCTCAGGACACCCGCCGGGTTTTCGTCCAACGCAGCCCCGACAACGGCCGCACCTGGACCCAGGCCCGTGACATCACCGCCACGACAAAACTGTCAACTTGGCGCTGGTACGCCACCGCCCCCGGCCACGCCACCCTCCTCCGCCACGGCCGCCACGCCGGGCGAATCATCGTCCCCGCCAACCACTCCAGCGCCCCGCCCGCAGGTTCCGCCGATGCGGGAACCGAAGCCAAGTACTACGGCGGCCACGACCTCTACAGCGACGACAACGGCCGCACCTGGCACATCGGCTTCACCGACGACCCGACCGACGGCGTCCTCGCCCCCAACGAAACCACCGCCACCGAACTACCCGACGGCACGGTGTATTTCTCGAGCCGCAACCAAGGCTCAGCCCCCGAACATCGCCTGGACGCCTACAGCACCGACGGCGGCCGCACCCTGACCCGCCCCTACCAAGCGCAGCCGGCCCTGTCCGGCCCGAAGGTAGAAGGCAGCGTCCTGCAAACGACCGACCGCCGCGTCCTGCTCTACTCCGGCCCCTCTGATCCGTCGGTCCGCCGCACGATGCAACTCAGGACCAGCTCCGACCGCGGCAAAACCTGGCAACCGTCCACCGTTCTCGCCGACGCCCCCGCCGGCTACTCCGACCTGGTACAACCGGACCGCTTCACCGTCGGAGTCCTGTTCGAAACCGGCGTCACCAGCGCGTACGAGAAGATCGAATTCCGCCGCTTGCCCCTTTCCTGACGGGCTTCCCCGGTAAAATCGCCCGCATGACGGACCCGTGGCTACGCCGCTTCCATCCCGCCGACGACGCCCCCGCCCGCGTGGTGTGCCTCCCGCACGCAGGCGGCGCAGCCCCGTTCTTCCACCCGCTGTCGAAATCGCTGTCCCCGGCCGTCGACGTCCTGGCAGTGCAATACCCCGGCCGCCAGGACCGAATGTCCGAACCGCCTCTGCGCACCATCGAAGAACTGGCAGACGGCGTCACCCAAGCCCTCCTGGCGTGGCTGGACCTCCCGGTAGTCCTGTTCGGCCACAGCATGGGCGCGACCCTTGCCTACGAGGTAGGGCTGCGCCTGGAGTCAAGAGGCACTCCCGCGGAAGCAGTGGTCGTCTCCGGCCGCCGAGCCCCGTCCCGCCTGGTCAACGAACAAGTCCACCTCCAAGACGACGACGGTTTGCTGTCCGAGATCGAAGGCTTGGCCGGCACTGACCCGAAGGTGCTGCGAGATCCCGAGTTGAGAGAACTGTTCCTCCCAGCCCTGCGCGCGGACTACACGGCCGTCGAGACGTACCGCCCGAGCCCAGGCCCGCTAGCCGCACCCATCCACGCCCACACCGGAGACGCCGACCCGCACGCCCCGGTGGACGACGTCCAAGCCTGGTCGTCCCACACAAGCGGCGATTTCACCCTGACCACTTACTCGGGCGGCCATTTCTACCTGGTGGACCACGCCGCCGCGCTGACCGACGCCCTCCTGAAACTGACCACGAGCGGACGCTGACTCCTCGACTCGTTCCGGCCCTCCCCGCTGTGCGATTCCTTACCGGACAGCCTGCTGTGCGACTCAGCCGAACTGCTGACGTTCCTCCCGCCGCCGCCCAACCATCAGCGCCTCCGAGGTCTGTCCGCCATAGACGTTGATCGGCGCGCGAACCGACGGCATTCCATCGGCCCCCACCGCCCGGCTTCGGCACACTTCCGCCCGCTCCACTTGCCATATCGCCGCCCGAACTCCCGTCCGCTCGCCAACCGGTCCCGCCCGGCCACGCCCGCACGACTGCCGCCCCGCCTGCACCGTCCATTCAAGCCGCTGCCTCGCCAGCCTCCCCCCTCGCCATATCCCGCGCCGTCCCCTCAAGCTGCTGCCTCGCCGCATCCCCGCGCCCTCCCCACAAGCTGCCACCTCGCCATATCCCCGCGCCCTCCCCACAAGCTGCCACCTCGCCATATCCCCGCGCCCTCCCCACAAGCTGCCACCTCGCCATATCCCCGCGCCCTCCCCACAAGCTGCCGCCTCGCACCCTCACCGCCTCGCCCGCTCAAGCCGCCGCCCCGCCAGCGTCACGTCGCCGCACCGTCCGCTCAAGCTGCCGCCCCGCTAGCCCTCGCCCCTCGTCACATCCCCGCGCCGTCCCCTCAAGCTGTCGCCTGGCCCCCTCGCCGCCTCGTCCGCCCAAGCCGCCGCCCAACCGGCCCCTTGCCGCCCCGTAGGCTGCGCCCCATGGAATTGCGCAGGATGTTCGCCGGGGTGGGCCGCAGCAAGGCATTCGCCGCGTTCGGCCAAGCGATGATGCCCGCCGACCGCCTGCTCCTCCGCATCAGCGGCGGCCGCCTGGGCGTAGGCGCGGCAGTCGGATTGCGCACCCTCCTGCTCACCACGATCGGCCGCACCTCCGGCGAGCCACGCCAGGTCCCGCTGCTGTACGTCGAACGCTCCGGCGGATACGTAGTGATCGGCTCCAACTGGGGCGGCGAACACCACCCCGCCTGGACCGCAAACCTCCTGTCCCGCCCCGACGCGACAGTCTCCGTCCACGGCCGCACGGTGCCAGTCCGAGGCCGCCTCCTGAAAGACGCCGAACGACAGGAAATGTGGGACGCCGTCGCCTCCTACTGGCCGGCCTACGACCGCTACGCCGAACGCGCCGCCCACCGCGAAATCCGGGTCTTCCTCCTGGAACGCACCAACCCTGCTGCTTGACCCGGCCTGTTCCGTTCCGGAATCCCCGAGTCCTCCGGCACGCTCCGCCCCTCTCTGCAAGGCTCGCCCAGCCAACCCTCCCCGGCCGGATCGACCGCCCACGGCCCACGCGCGAGAGGCATTGGCAGGGGCGGTTTCCGTCACCTCAGCCGGTCAATCCGCTCCTCACCGAACTAACCGTCCGTCTGAGGCTCCACCCGCCAACTGGCCAGGCAACCCGCCAGACCGGCCAGCCGACCACTCCACCAGCCCGACCGACCCGCGAGCCGGCCAACCCGCCAGACCGGCCAACCCGCTTACTTTCCGCGCGGAAGGAACTTCGCCGCCTTCGCCTGGAGATATCGGCGTTCGGGCATGCTGCTCGTCCGTTTCGCCGCACGCAGGTAGTGCTCGTGCGCACCTGCGGGATCGCCGGCGAGTTCGAGCAGATGCGCACGAACCGCGTCGAGCCGGTGGCCCTGTTTCAGGCGCGCGTCGTCCTCAAGGGTGGCGAGCAGCGCCAGCGCTTTCTCCGGGCCGTGAACCATCGCGACCGCGATCGCCCGGTTGAGCGTCGTCACAGGGCCGGGCGCGAGTTGTTCGAGCAGGCCGTACAACTCCAGGATCTGCGCCCAGTCAGTGGAATCGGTTCCTGCCGCCTGGTCGTGCAGCGCCGCGATGGCAGCTTGCACCTGGTACGGCCCCACCGGACCTTGCCCCAGCACCCGGTTCACCAATTCCAGGCCCTCGACGATCAACGGCACCGTCCACTGTCGACGGTCCTGTTCGGCGAGCGGCGTCAACGCCCCGTCGGGCCCGGTGCGCGCCGGCCGTCGCGCGTCGGTGAGCAGCATGAGCGCGAGCAGTCCAGCGACCTCGCCGTCGTCCGGAAGCAACCCATGGACGGCACGGGTCAGCCGGATCGCTTCCTCGGACAACTCTGCCCGGTGCAATTCCTCGCCTGACGTCGCGGTGTATCCCTCGTTGAAAATCAGGTACAGCACATGCAAGACAACCTGCAGCCGAGCCGGCCAATCCTCGGCGGACGGAGGTGTGAAGGCCGACCCGGCCGCCGCGACGCTTTCCTTCGCCCGCGTGATCCGACGCGCCATGGTGCCTTCCGGCACGAGGAACGCGCGCGCTATCTCGGCCGTCGTCAGCCCGCCGACCGCGCGCAGCGTCAACGCGACCTGCGAGCTGGGCGTAACCGCCGGATGGCAGCACAGGAACAGCAACGTCAGCGTGTCGTCCTGTTCCGGCACCTGCTCGTCCTCAGGCCCGGGCACGACCGCGGTCAGCGCGACGTCCTGCACCGCAACGGTTTCTTCGCGCCGCCGCCGAGCGCTCTCGCTGCGCCATAGGTCGGTTAGCCGCCGCGTCGCCACCGTGAGCAGCCACGCGCGCGGGTTGTCCGGCACCTCGCCTGCCGACCACTGCTCGACCGCCGCGACCAGCGCCTCCTGGACCGCGTCCTCGCACGCCTCGAACTGCCCGTACCGCCGCACGAGAGTCCCGAGCACCTGCGGCACGAGCGGCCGGAGCAGCTCGCCGACGTCCGCCATCAGCCGAGGCCGGACTCGGTTTCCGCGTCAGCGAAGAACACGACCGGCCGGACCTCGATGCCGAGCCCGTCGATCCCCGCGTCGGGAATCATCGCGGCGACCTCCAGCGCGCGGTCGCGGCTCGCGCAGTCGACCAGGTAGAACCCGGCGAGGAACTCCTTCGACTCCGCGTACGGGCCGTCGGTGACCGCAGGCACCCCGCCGCGCACCCGCACGACCGCGCTGTCCTCCGGCCCGCCGAGCGCCTGCGTGTTGATCATCTCGCCGGACGCGCGGATCTTGGCGATGAAGTCAGCGTGCCCGTCCATCACCTCCTGTCGGGTCTCCTCGCTCAGTCCCTCCCATACCTCGGGGTTCATGTGCATCGTCAGCAGAAACTTCACGTCGACCTCCCCGGCAGCCGGTCCAGGCGACCAACCTAGCGGAGCCGCGCGGCGATGCCGTCCAGCAGACATTCGAGGCCGAGCTCGAACTGCGCGTCCTCAGCCGCGGCCTCAGCCACGTTCCGCGCGTCAGCGACAGCGTGCGCGTCCGGTGCCCGGCCCGAGACCGCCTGGTCTGACCCGACCGCCCGACCAGCCGCGGCACTCTCGCGGTCCGCCTCGGCGACCCGCCCGGCGCCGACCGCTTCCGCACCCGGCCGAGCGCCCTGCATGCCAGCCACCCGGCCAGATGAGTCCGGCTCGGCGTCCGGTCCACCACCGTCCGCACTGACCTCACCAGTCTCATCGGTCTCGCCCGCCGCGTCGTGCCGCTCCGCCAGAAAGCTCTCCAGCACCCGGACGAGCAACGGATACGGCCCGTCCTCCGACACGACGTCGCCGAACCAAGCCCGCGCCTGCCGCTGCACGTCCACCACGTCGACGAACGCGTTGCGCTGCCACATCGCCCGCTCTTCCGCCCACTGCAGCGCCTGACCGGTGACGTACCCGTCGAGCAGCCGCGCGTACCCGAGCGCCGACGCGAGGTCCTGGCCCAGCCGGTCGAACGTCGCCAGCACGAACTCGGTCCGCCGGCTCGCGTTCGGCCCCGCCGGAGGTCGCTGGTGCACGAGCCGCGCGTACCACGGATGCCGTTTCGTCATCGCCCACGTGTCGACCGCGACGGCCGTCAGTTCGCCCCGCCAGTCCTCGCCCGGGACTTCCGGGGTGCGCACCTCGGCGTTCGCCAGGTCCAGCATCAGGTCCACCAGACCGTCTTTGCTGTGCACGTAGCGGTACAGCGACATCGGTGTGGACGCGCCCAGCTCCTTCGCCACTGCCCGCATCGTGAGCGCCTCCGCGCCGCCGTGGTCGGCCAGCCGCACGGCCGCGTTGACGATGTCGACTCGTCCGAGACCCCATCCGCGTTCCGGCGGCTCAGGCAACAGCCAAATCGGCGGTGTCGGCCCTTGATCTCCCATTCATCTCCCTGTCTCCAGCCCGCTTGCGTACACAGTACATCGTCATGTACAACGTACACAAGATGTACGACGTACACGACCCTGGGGGTTATGAGATGACTGCCCGAATTCCTGTTCTGATCTGCGGCGGAGGGATCGCCGGACTCACCGCGGCACTGCTGCTGCACCGCGAGGGAGTAGCGCCGGTGCTCGTCGAGAAGCACGCCGGCACGTCCCCGCAGCCGAAAGCACGCCGGTTCAACCCGCGCAGCACCGAGGTGTTCCGCTGGCTCGGCATCATGGACCAGGTCGAGCAAGCCAGCGCACCGCTCGCGTCGTTCACCGGAATGCTCTCCGGCACCACACTGGCCGACGCGACCTGGCCGGAGGTCACCGAAACCCTGCGCGAACGGCTCGTCCAACACGGCAAAATGCCCGACCTCAGCCCAGCGCCAAGCGTGTTGTGCCCGCAGGACGTGCTGGAACCGGTGCTGCGGCAGGCCGCGATCGAGCGGGGCGTGTCGGTTCGCTTCGGCACCGAGCTGGTGTCGTTCGAACAGGACGATGCTGGGATCACCGCCCACCTGCGCCCGGCCGACGGCGAGCCGTACCAGGTCAGCGCCGACTATCTGATCGCGGCGGACGGCGCGCGCAGTCCGATCCGCACCGCGCTCGGGATTCCGCGCAGCGGGCACGGGCACCTGGCCGACAACCTCGACGTCTGCTTCCGCGCCGACCTCGCCGAGCTCGTCCGGGACAAACCGTTCAACCTGTGCCGGATCGAAAACCCGGCCGCCTCCGGCGCGTTCGTGTCGGTCAACGGCACCGACCGGTGGCTCTTCTCCACCTCCGACTTCCCCGGTTCGGATTCCCTGGGCGAGGACGGCTGGCGGGAATTGCTGCGCACCGTCGTCGGCGTGCCGGACCTCGAGGTCGAAGTGCTCAGCCGGATGCACTGGGAGTCGGGGATGTACGTCGCCGACCGGTTCTCCTCCGGGCGGGTCTTCCTGGCCGGCGACGCCGCGCACGCGATGCCGCCGATGGCCGCCGCCGGCGCGAATACCGCGATCGCGGACGTTGCCAACCTCGCCTGGAAGCTCGCCGCGGTATTGGCCGGCACGGCGACGCCCGCCCTGCTCGACACCTATCACGCCGAGCGGTACCCGATCGGGTACGCGACAGCGGAGTTCTCCAGCATGGCCAGCGGCCATCTCGGCACCATGCTCGCCTCGATCACCAGCGACGACGCGCCGCGCATCGACCCGCTCGCCGCGTTGTTCGGCGTGCAGTACGAACGCGGCGCCTTCGTCCCGGACGGACGCGGTCCCGCCCCGGAGGACCGGTACGACCCAGCCGGCCGCCCGGGCACCCGGGTGCCGCACGCTTGGCTCGACGCCTCGACGTCCACAGTGGACTTGGCGGTACCTGGCTTCGTATTGCTTTGCGGACCGGACAGCACCCGGTGGGCAGCCGAAGCCGGCCGGCTGGGCCTCCGCCTCGTTTCCGTCTCGGACGAGGCGTGGCTGGCCGAGACGGAACTGCCTGCGGACGGTGCGCTGCTGCTTCGGCCGGACGCCATCGTCGGCTGGCATTCCTCGTCGGAGGTCCCGCTCGCGGATGCCCTGCCGCGCCTGCTCAACACCTCCGCGGAGGCGCCCGTGTGACCTCTTCGACGGTGCTCGGGTTCGCCCGCCCCGCGCACTGGATCTGCCACACCTTCGACGCAAGAAAGGAGCATTGACCGGACACACCTGAGCGCACGGACCCCCGGTGCCGGTACCTGCCAGCCCGCTTCGGCACCTGACCGGATGCGATCCGCCGCTGCTTCTCCTGACCAGGTCGAACCGCGCCACCGTGCCAGCCCGCACCTACCGCGGCTCGTACCGGAAGAAGACTGCAGCTGCTGCCGCCGATGACAGCGAGGATCGCTGCGGCCCGCGCCAACGGCACGCTCCGCGTGCGAGAGAAATCCAGGGCGCTACGGCCAGCGCTGACGGAGACGCTGGAGTGGCTGCCGGCCGCCTTGAACGCTGGGTCTGCGAGCAGGTCGTGATGGCCGCTGTCGGCGGTGCTCGGCGTCTCGGGCGATGACGACCATCGGCAGCATGCACGAGGAGGAGGTCCACCAGCGCCCTGCGCCGTCGTCCGCCGACCTGACGCAGTCGGCACTTCGAGTGGCGTGCGCCAGCGTGTGCGCTCGTGTCCGCCAGCAGGTCGGAGCAGCGATCGACCGGCGCATGACATGCGCTCGCGCCCTCGCCGACGAGCCTCCCGAGCCGAGCGGCTCGCTCCGCGCACGGAGCGGTCGATCCAAGCGGCCCTCGCCAGTTCGGGCAGCTCATGTCCGCAGCTGTCGAGACGAGAACCGTCACGTCAAGAAGCTGTCTGAGGCAGCCGTCGAATCGAGCAAAACCGCATCAACAGCCGTCGCGCCGAGCGACCCGGAACCGCCGCCCGCACCAGAATCGAACACAACCCGGTCAGGAGGAGACAAAACCGATGACGACCCCGCTCACTCGAACCGGGACGGGTCTCCCGCCCCGTGCCGCACGACCTCCGCCTCGCCGGAGGAGAAGTCGATCACCGTGGTGGGCTCGACGCCGCAGTCGCCGGAGTCGATGACGGCGTCCAGCACGTGGTCGAGTTCTTCCTTGATCTCCCAGCCCTGGGTGAGGGGCTCGCCGGAATCGGGCAGCAGCAGCGTGCTCGACAGGATCGGCTCGCCCAGTTCGCCGAGCAGTTCCTGGGTCACCACGTGATCGGGGATCCGCACGCCGACGGTCTTCTTCTTGGCGTGCAGCAGCCGACGCGGGACTTCCTTCGTCGCCGGGAGGATGAACGTGTACGCGCCAGGTGTGCTGGCCTTGATGGCCCGGAACACCGCGTTGTCGATGTGCACGAACTGGCCGAGCTGCGCGAAGTCCTGGCAGACGAGCGTGAAGTGGTGCCGGTGGTCGAGCTTGCGGATGGTGCGGATCCGTTCCATGCCCTGCTGGTTGCCGATGCGGCAGCCAAGCGCGAAGCACGAGTCGGTCGGGTAGGCGATGAGCCCGTCGTCGCGCAGCAGGTCGACCACCTGGGAGAGCGCGCGGCGCTGCGGGTTCTGCGGGTGCACGTCGAAGTAGCGGGCCATTGCCCGAGCTTAGGCGTGCTCGCCGGGCCGGGCGCGCGGGCTCTCCGCGGGCCGGGCACAGTGACGGGCGAGGAGGTACGTCCGTGCATGCTCTCTGGTCCACCGGCGAACAGTGGGAACTGCTGCCGCCGGTGCTGCTCGCCCTGCTGCTGAGCACGGTGATCGGCATCGAGCGCGAGGTCGGCAACAAACAAGCCGGCCTGCGCACGCACACGCTGGTCGGCGTCGGGTCGGCGGTCTTCATGCTGGTGTCGAAATACGGTTTCGCCGATTTGCTCGGCATCGAGCACGTGGCGCTCGACCCGTCGCGGATCGCCGCGCAGATCGTGTCCGGCATCGGGTTCGTCGGCGGCGGGCTGATCTTCGTGCGCCGCGACGCGGTGCGCGGCCTCACGACCGCGGCGACCGTCTGGCTCGCGGCGGCCGTCGGAGTCGCGTGCGGCGCCGGGCTGCCGGTGCTGGCCGTCGCGACCACTGCCGGGCTCGTCGTGATCACTCGCGGATTCCCGCCGCTTTCCCGGTTCGTCGCACGCCATCGGCGGCAGCCGCCGATCCTCCGGTTGAGCTATAACGACGGGCACGGCGTACTGCGGGCCGTGCTCGCGGCTTGCACCGATCGGGGCTGGGCCGTCCACCGGGTGGCGGTCGATCGCGAGACAGTTTCCGAAGAGGGGCAACGGATCGCGGTCGTCACATTGCTGTTGCAGGGGCGCGGCGATCTTGCCGACCTCACCGCGGAACTGGCCGAATTGCCCGGCGTGCGAAGCACTGCGACGGGCACCGAAGATCCGCTCGAAGATTGACCCGCCCCAGGCTCCCACGGATCGCCGGACTTCAGGCACACTGGAGGCAGTGCGGAAACCCCGGCGCGGCAAGAAAAACGAGCGCCGAGGAGAAACCATCCAAATGGGAGGTGAGAGCATGGCCCCCGGCGGTGGCGAGGACCTCTTGGCCGTCCGGCCGTCCTTCGACTCGGCTTGGCGCGGCTATCAGCGCGGCCAGGTCGAAGAATTCGTCACGTGGGTCGAGGCGGAATTCCAGCGCCTCGCCGCGGAACGCGACGCCGCGGCACGCCAAGCGGCCGAACTCGCCGAGCGCAACCGCGAACTGCGCGCGACGGTCGACCGGATCAGCCGCACCCCCATCGAGCCGGACGCATTGCAGGAACGCTCGCGCCGGATGGTCGAGCTGACGCGCGAGGAAGCCGCGGAGATCACCGCCCGCGCCGAGGACACCGCCGCGCGGATCATCGCTGACGCCAAGGCAGAAGCCGTCCGCCTCACCGAAAAGGAACGCGCGCTCGTCGAAGCTGTCGCCGCGGATCGCGAGCAACAGCGGCGAGAACACGAAGATCTGCTGCGCCGCGCAGTCGAAGAACGCCAAGCCGCGGACGAAGCGGCGGCGAAGGAACGCCGCCGGCTCGAAGAACACCTCACCCGCACCTTGGCCGACCGCCGCACCGACGCACTCCGCGAAATCGCCGACCGCACCGCCGCCGCCCGCGCCGAAGCCGACGCGCACATCCGCCAAGCCACGGACCACGCCACCCGCATCGTCGCCGACGCCGAACAGCGGGTCGCCGAACTCACAGCCGTCCAGCAACGGGTGAAGGCCGCACTGCGCGGAGCCCGCGAACTGCTGGCGACCGCGAACGCCGACCTCGCCCCGGACGGCACGCCGGTGCCGAATCAGCGACGAACCTCCGCGCTCACCGAAGCTTCCCCCACCCCGACTGGCTGAACACCGGCCCTGGAGGCGGCAGGCACGTCTGCTCCGCGGGCAACCACCGCGAACGCCGAGCTCATGCCGAACCGGCGTGACCTCGGCCGCCCACTGCCCCCGGCACGGGCGCGTCAACTCGGCAATCGCCCGCGAACGCCGAGTTGCTGCCGAACCGAAGCCGCCCCCTACCGCCTGACCGACCGGCCCCGAGGCGCAGCTGGTACCGAACCGAACGCTGGACCTCCGCACTCACCGAGGCCACCGACGTCGTCCCGACCGGTTGAAGACCAGCGCCGCGTACGGTGGGCAGTCTGCGCAGCGGGCAACCGCCGCGAAGCGCAGACCTCCCGACCGCGACCGCCTCGATGTCCGCGCTGGTGGCTGTCGATGGAGGAAGCCGTCAACCCATGCCGAACCAACGCCGGACCTCGGTGCTGAGCGAAGTCGCTGAGGTCGCCGCCACTGGCCGAACACCGGCCCCAGATACGCCGGGCGGGTATACTGGGCAATGAACCAACGGGGACGCCGAGAAAAAGGACCGATGTGCGATGACCGGCTACGGCAGTGAACGAGAGGCCTACCTCAAGCGCCTTCGCCGGATCGAGGGGCAGATCCGCGGCCTGCAGCGCATGGTCGAGGAGGACAAGTACTGCATCGACATCCTGACGCAGGTGTCCGCGGCGACGAAGGCGCTGCAGTCCTTCTCGCTGGAGTTGCTCGACGAGCACCTGGCGACTTGCGTCGTCCAGGCAGCGGCCGCGGGCGGGGAGGAAGCGGACCTGAAAGTGCGCGAGGCCTCGGACGCGATTGCCCGGCTAGTGCGTTCGTAACGTAGTTTCCCCTGTGCGCGGCCCCAGCACGGTGTTTCTTCCCGTGCGGGGAGCATCGAAACGCTTCGCCGCCGGCGGAATCCCGGTGCGCAGAAGTATGGGCGAGAGATCCACGCGAAGGGACGCGAGGGGATCCGCCACGCGGTTGCCCGATGAGGGTCGTTTCTGAGGTAGTTCCCGGCTGGTGCCGCAGCCCGAGCCAGCGATGCTGCCGCGCCGGGCCGATCATCTCGGATATCCAAGCAGGCCAGCACCAAGGGCAGACCGCGAAAACGGGCCAGCAGCGGGAACTTCCGCCGCTGGCCCGTCGCCGTTAGAGCGAGCCGACCGGAACCGTCGCGGCCGCTGACCGATCCCTCGGCGAATGAAGCGCCCAGGACCTCCGCATTCGCTGGCCCGTCCTCGCATCTCCAACCGCCCGGGACCGTCACAACCGCTTGCCGGTTCCGGGCAGATCAAGCGGCCCGGAACCGCGGGAACCCTCGCCGGTCCCAGGCATAACGAGCCGCGCGGGACCGTCGCGGCCGCTGGCCCGCCCCTGGACAGGGTCAGCGGCCGCAACCGCGGAAACCACTGGCTGGTCCCAGGCAAATCAAGCCGATCGGAGCTGCCACAGTCGCTGGCCCGGCTTCAAGCACATCGCGCGGCGCGGAACCGCCGTAGCCGAAGGCCCCGTCCCCAGCCACATCGCGCGGCGCAGGACCGCCGTAGCCGACAGCCCGTCCCCAGACACATCACGCGGCACAGGACCGTAGAACCGGCTGGCGGGCCCGGTCGCATCCAGCCGACCGGGACCGCCAGCCCTATCCAGGGCACATCAGGCTGCCCGGAACCGCCTCAGTCGAAGGCTGTTCGACACCACGAACACGGACGAGAAGGCCATCGCCGCGCCTGCGATCATGGGGTTGAGCAGGCCGAACGCTGCCAGCGGCAGTGCTGCGACGTTGTAGGCGAACGCCCAGAACAGGTTTCCCTTGATCGTGCCCAGCGTGCGCCGAGCCAGGCGGATCGCGTCTACCGCGGCGCGCAGGTCCCCTCGGACGAGGGTCAGGTCGCCCGCCTCGATAGCTGCGTCCGTTCCGGTGCCCATGGCCAGGCCGAGGTCGGCTTGGGCGAGTGCGGCCGCGTCGTTGACTCCGTCGCCGACCATCGCCACCACTCGGCCTTCGGATTGCAGGCGCTTCACCACGGCCACCTTTTCCTCGGGCAGCACCTCGGCGACCACCTCGGTGATGCCCGCGGCGTCGGCGATCGCTCGCGCGGCGCCTGCGTTGTCGCCGGTCAGCAGCACCGGCTTCAGGCCCAGCGACCGGAGTTCGGCGACGGCTTGTGCGGACGTCGGCTTGATCGTGTCCGCGACTACCAGCACACCTCGTGCGACGCCGTCCCAGGCGACGAAGACCGCAGTCGCACCTCGTTCTTCTGCTGCGGTTTTGGCCGAGGAGAGTTGGTCGTCGATCTTGACGCTCCAGTCGGCCAGGAAGGCCGCGCGGCCGGCCAGGACGGCCGCGCCTTCTACCAGGCCGGAGACGCCCAGGCCCTCGGTGTTCCGGAACTCCGTCGCCGACGGGAGGTCGCTGACTCGCTCGCGGGCGCCGTCTGCGATTGCCTTCGCGATCGGGTGCTCTGAAGCATGCTCGACGGCCCCGGCGTAGCGCAGCAGCTCGCGCTCCGTGACGCCCTCCCCGACGTGGACGTCCACCAGGCTCATTCGCCCGGTCGTGACGGTTCCGGTCTTGTCGAGCACCACGGTGTCGACCCGGCGAGTGGATTCGAGCACCTCCGGGCCCTTGATGAGGATCCCGAGTTGCGCGCCGCGGCCGGTGCCGACCAGCAGGGCGGTCGGGGTCGCGAGGCCCAGCGCACACGGGCAGGCGATGATCAGCACGGCTACCGCCGCGGTGAACGCCTCGGTAGCGTTTCCGCTGGTCAGCAACCAGGTGATGAGCGTGCCCAGGGCCAGCACCAGCACGATCGGCACGAACACTGCCGAGACGCGGTCGGCCAGCCGCTGGACCGCGGCCTTGCCGTTCTGCGCTTCCTCGACGAGCCGGGCCATCTGCGCGAGCTGCGTGTCCGCGCCGACCCGGGTCGCGCGCACTGTGATCCGGCCGCCGACGTTCACCGTCGCGCCCGTCACGCCGTCGCCCACTGCGACCTCGACCGGGACGGATTCCCCGGTAATCATGCTGACGTCGACCGCGGAGCCACCGTCGGTAACCACGCCGTCCGTGGCGATCTTCTCGCCAGGGCGCACCACGAACGTGTCCCCGACCCGGAGCTGGTCGACCGGGATCCGCTGCTCGCGACCGTCGCGCAGGACTGTGACGTCCTTCGCGCCGAGTTCGAGCAGAGCCCGCAGCGCGGCGCCGGAGCGACGCTTGGACCTTGCTTCGAAGTAGCGGCCGGCGAGGATGAACGTGGTGACGCCCGCCGCGACCTCGAGGTAGATGTTGTCGGTTCCCGATCCCGCGGACACGCTGAACTCGAAGCCGTGCCGCAGGCCCGGCATGCCCGCCATGCCGAAGAACAGCGCGTACAGCGACCACAGTGTGGCGGCCGAAACGCCGAGCGAAATCAGTGTGTCCATCGTCGCGGCGCCGTGCCGGAGGTTGGTCCAGGCGGCGCGGTGGAACGGCCATGCGCCCCAGACCACGACCGGCGCGGCGAGCGTGAGCGACAGCCACTGCCAGTTCGTGAACTGCAGTGCGGGGACCATCGCCAGCACGATGACCGGGACGGTGAGGATCGCCGAGTACAGCAGCCGGTCCCGCAGCGGCCGCGTCTCGTCCTGCTCGGGTTCTTCCGGCTTCTCCGGTTCCGGCGCTTGCGCGGTGTAACCGGTCGCTTCGACGACGCCCACCAGTTCGTCGACCGAAACGGTGGAGGGGTATTCGACGTGCGCCTTCTCGGTCGCGTAGTTGACGCTCGCGGTGACGCCGTCGACCTTGTTGAGCTTCCGTTCGACCCGAGCAGCGCACGACGCGCAGGTCATCCCGCCGATGGCGAGCTCGACTGACTGCACGGGGGCTGGTGTCGTGGTGCTCATGTCACTCCTTTTTACGCGACGACCTGGTAACCGGCCTCGGCGACGGCGGCCTCGACGGCCTCGCGCGAGATCGGCTCCGCACTGGTGACCTTCACGGCGCCGGTGGCGAGGTCGACGTCGACCGTCTGCACCCCGGCCAGGCCGCCTACCTCCTCTTTCACCGATCCGACGCAGTGCCCGCACGTCATGCCCTTGACGGTGTAAGTCGTTTCGGTCATCGCCACACTCCCTATCGTGCTCTCTGCTTCCGTCTCCTTTATACCCCTAGGGGGTAGCGGCATGCCAGGGGACCCTGTCGTGAACCCGGTTACCCGCCGGGAGAGACTGCACGGATGCGGAAGATCTACGCGATCGGAATCGGCGCCGGCGACCCGGAACACCTCACGGTGCAGGCTGTCGACCGGCTCAATCGCGTCGACGTGTTCTTCGTGCTCGACAAGGGCAGCGCGAAGGCCGACCTGGTGCAGCTGCGGCAGGAGATACTGGAGAGGTTCGTGAGCCGACCGGGGTATCGCGTGGTGAGCGCGAAGGACCCGGACCGCGACCGGAAGCCCGCCGACTACCGCACCGCGGTCGCCGACTGGCATCAGCTCCGCACCGACGTCTACGAGCGGCTGATCCGCGACGAGCTGGCGGACGGCGAGACCGGGGCGTTCCTCGTCTGGGGCGATCCGGCGCTGTACGACAGCACCATCGCGTTGATCGAGGCCGTGCTGGCGCGCGGGAACGTGGCGTTCGATTACGAGGTCGTGCCGGGGATCAGCAGCATCTCGGCGTTGGTGGCTCGGCATCGCACGACAATGAATCAGATCGGCCGTGCCGTGCAGCTCACGACCGGTCGCCGGTTGGCCGAGGGTTGGCCCAGTGACGCTGACGACGTCTTCGTGTTGCTCGACGCGCACATGACATTCGATCAGTACGCGAACCAGGGGCTGTGGATCTATTGGGGTGCGTACGTGGGGACTCCGGACGAGATTTTGCTGTCCGGACCGTTGGACGATGCGTTGGCGGCCAAGATCCGGGAGACGCGGGCCGCGGCTCGGGAGCGGCACGGGTGGATCATGGACACGTATTTGCTGCGCCGGCCGGAATGAGAGCGGCGGGCCGTCTTCACGGCCTGCCGTTTTTGGGCATGAAAAAAGGGCGGGGCTCCGGGAAAACCTTCTCAGGTTCTCAACCGGGGCCCCGCCCCCTTTTCTAAGGTAA
>NZ_JACGZW010000001.1 GCF_014145675.1 Amycolatopsis dendrobii | reverse complement strand
TCTGGCCGAGCACGTGGAAGCCGTGGTGCGGGAAGCAGTGAGCAACGCCGTCCGGCACGCCGGAGCGGCCACGCTGACCGTATCGGTGGCGGCTCGGGACGACGCCGTCCGCGTCACGGTCGAGGACGACGGGAAAGGACTGCCGGAGGAAGTTTCGCCCAGCGGGCTGGGGAATCTGCGGGATCGAGCGGAGTCGGCCGGCGGCGCCTTCACTCTCGAATCGCGACCCGGGGGCGGCGTTCGGCTGGACTGGTCGGCGCCGCTGAGCTGAGCCTGTCGGCGGCGGCGTCCACGTCGTCCGCGACAGTCTCCAGCAGGCCGCGGGTGAGGTCGCACAGGGCGCGTCCGGCCGCGAGATAACCGGCTACGTGCGCGAGCCCGGGCACCTCGGCCGCGCGGTGGGCCAGACCGGTGCCGGCGAATTCGTCCCCGGCACCGGTACGCAGGACGGCTCGGGCGCGGGTGCGCCGCGCGGTCTCGTCGAACGCGATCGCGAGGGTCCACCGCTGCGAGGTCTCGGTCATGCCAGCTCCGTTCCGGGCTCGCCGCCGTTCGGCCGCGTGGCCGGGCCGGTGCTCACTCCGCCGCGGCCGGGGTCAGCCGGCGCGCCGCCTCCGGCGTGATCACCACGACCGGACACCGCGAATACCGCACGCATTCCCGGGAAACGCTGCCCAGCAGCAATTCGCGAGCCAGCCCGGTGCCGTGCGCGCCGACCACCAGCAGATCCGCGTCGGTGGACGCGGTCACCAGTTCCGTCGCCGGGTCGCCGTGCGGAGTGGCGACCGAGATTTCCGGAGCGTCCGGGAACTCCCGCCGGATGGCCGCGATGCGCTGGTACGGAGGAAATTGCCCGGCAGGACGCCTGCCGTGCGGCTGGAAAGCCAGTGACGTCCCGGGAAGGAGCGCTTCCGAGGGACGGACCGCGATGGCGCGCACCCGGTCTCCGGGCTGTGCGGCGATCCGCAACGCCCAGCGCAGGGCTGCGTCGCCGTGCGGCGAGCCGTCGACTCCGACGACGATGAGACGGCCGGGAAGGTTCATGTGCCTGCCCCTTTCTCTGGGCTACCGCCGATCGTGCGGCGAGGAACCCGCGCCGGAACAGGGCCGGAGGTCATCGCTGTGCACGGGGACGTCTGCGGTCCCCGCGATGACTTTCGGCCCCAGCACCGCGCGCCGGGGGCGGTCAGCATGAACGGGCCGGGGCGACGGATCCCGGCTCCGGGAGTGATCATGAAGACCTCGGCGACCGCAGACCTCGCCCCGTTCGAAACGGCCGCGCTCGTCCGCGCGGTCAGCCGCGCCCCCTCGGTGCACAACAGCCAGCCCTGGCGGCTCAGGGTCCGCGGCACCGACGTCGACCTCGTCGAGCGCGCTGACGTGGTGCTGCCGTGGCACGACCCCGAGGGCCGGGACCGGTTGCTCTCGTGCGGAGCCGCGCTCGCCAATCTGCAACTGGCGGCGCAGGCGCTCCGCCGCGAGATCAGCACCTCGTTCCCGTCCGACGGCGACGTGGCCGCGACGGTCCACACCAGACCCGGCGGCGCCCCGGCTCTCGCGGAGCTGGCGCGCTACTACGCGATCGGCCGCCGCCGCAGCTACCGCCGCGAGTTCGCGCCGGGGCGAATACGCGACGAAGACCTGGCGGAACTGCTCGACGCGGTCGGAGAGCCGACGGTGCGGGCGGTGGTGCCCCCGCACGTCGAAACCCTCGCGGAGCTGCTCGGCTTCGCGACCCGGGTATTCCGCGCCGACACCGCCTACCAGCGAGAACTGGACGCCTGGACCGCGCACACCTTCGGCCGTCGCGCACTGGGCGCCGTCGACGGAGTTCCGGAGGCAGCACTCGGCGACGCGCCGCTGCCCGCCGCGGGCCTCGTCCGCCGGACCACCCCGGTTCCCGACGACGTCCGGCTGGCCGAACGGCTCGCCGCGGAGACGCTCGTCGTGTTCTGCACGGACGAGGACACGAGACGCGCGCACCTCGCCGCGGGCGTCGCGCTCCAGCGGGTCTGGCTGGAGGCGACCGTGCACGGCCTGGCCGGATCTGTCCTCACCCAGCCGCTGCACCTGGCCGGATTCCGGGAACACGTCGTGGCCCGCCTCGGCCTTCCCGGGCTGCCGCAGGCGATTTTCCGTTGCGGGCAACCGGTTTCGGCGGCACCGCCGTCGCCTCGGCTGCCGCTGAGCGACCTGCTCGCCCAGGACGTCCCCGGAGGGCCGCGATGAGCAAGATCATCGAAATTTCTGGACTGTACAAGGCTTTCGGCCGTACTCGCGCGCTGTCCGGACTGGACTTCAGCGTCGAAGCCGGGGAGGTGCACGGTTTCCTCGGCCCGAACGGAGCGGGCAAAACCACCACCTTGCGGCTGCTGCTCGGGCTGGTGCGCGCGGACGCGGGCCGGATGAGCCTGTTCGGCGGCGACCCGTGGCGGGACGCGGTGGCCCTGCATCGGCGGCTGGCCTACGTCCCGGGAGAGGTCGCGCTGTGGCCGAACCTCACCGGCGGCGAGACGATCGACCTGCTCGGCCGGTTGCGCGGCGGCACGGATCCGGTGCGCCGGGCGCGTTATCTGGAGCTTTTCGAGCTGGACCCGGCGGTCCGGGTGCGGGCGTATTCGAAGGGCAACCGGCAGAAGATCGCCGTGATCGCGGCTCTCGCCGCCGATGCCGAACTGCTCATGCTGGACGAACCGACGGCGGGACTCGACCCGCTGATGGCCGAACAGTTCCGGCAGTGCGTGCGCGAGGAGCGCTCGCGCGGCCGGACCGTCCTGCTGTCCAGCCATGTCCTCGCCGAGGCCGAGGCGCTGTGCGACCGGGTGAGCATCCTGCGCGCCGGAAAGGTCGTCGACACCGGGAGCCTCGACCAATTGCGCCACCTGACCCGGACTTCGCTGACCGTGCGGATGACGGAGCCGGCAACCGGGCTCGCCCGGCTCGCGGGCGTCCACGACCTCACCGCCGAGGACGGGCTGGTGCACCTGAGCGTCGACAACACCGCACTGAGCGGCGTGCTCGCGGAACTGGGCGCACGGGGCGTGCGGAGCCTCGTCAGCCGCCCGCCGACGTTGGAAGAACTCTTCCTGCGGCACTACCGCGAACCGGAATCGGTGTCCGCGTGAACTCCGCGGCGGGAGCCGGCGCGCTGCTCCGGCTCGCCCTTCGCCGGGACCGGGTGCGGCTCCCGGTGTGGATCGTGGTGTCCGCAGCGATGACCGCAGCCGCCGCGGCGGCGACCGCGGGCGTGTATCCGACCGACGAGGCCCGCCGCGCGGCCGTGGCGAGCATCAACGCCGTGCCCGCACTGGTCGCGCTGTACGGCCCGATCGCCGAGCCGACCGCGGGAGCGGCCGCCGTCTTCAAGCTGACGGCTTCCGGCGCCGCGCTGGTCGCCCTCCTGACGGCGCTCACCGCGGTCCGGCACACCCGGGCGGAGGAAGAGACCGGCCGGTGGGAGTTGCTGCGCGGGGCGGCGACCGGGCGGCACGCGGGACTCGCGGCGGCGGGCGCGATGCTGGTGCTGACAGCGTTCGGGCTCGGCGCGGGCGCGACGGCCGGGCTCGCGGCGGCGGGGCTTCCGTTCGGGGGCTCGCTGGCGTTCGGGCTCGGCTGGGCGGGCGCGGGCCTCGTCTTCGGCGCGCTGGCCGGGCTCGCGGCGCAGGTCGCGCGGGGCGGCCGGACCGCAACGGAAATCACGGTCCTCGCGCTCGTCGTCGCCTACCTGCTGCGCGCCGCGGGCGACGCTACCGGTCCGCGGTGGCTGTCGTGGCTTTCGCCGATCGGCTGGGCAAGCCTGCTGCGGCCGTTCGCGGGCGACCGGTGGTGGCTGCTGGCGTTTCCGCTCGCAGCGTCCCTGCTGCTCGGATTCGCGGCGTTCGCGGTCTCCCGGCACCGGGACCTCGGCGCGGGTCTGCTCGCCGTCCGCTCCGGCGCGACGCGGGCCGGGCGGCTGCTGTCCGGCCCGGCCGGGCTGGCCTGGCGGCTCGACCGCGGCGCCGTGGCGTCCTGGACGCTCGCGTTCGCTGTGCTGGGACTCGTGGTCGGCAATCTCGCCGATTCCCTGGGCACTTTCTTCTCCACCGCACAGGCCCGGCAGCTGATCGCCGCGCTCGGCGGGGAGCAGGCGCTGACCGACGCGTTCCTCGCGGCCGAGTTCGGAGTGTCCGGCGTGCTCGTGTCCGCACTCGCGATCGTCCTCGTCGGACGGTTGCGGACCGAGGAGTCGAGCGGCCGGGCGGCCGCGGTGCTGGCCGGTCCGGTCGCCCGGGCGCGGCTGGTCGGCGGTGCGGTTTCGGTCACCGTCGCGGCCACCGCCGCGCCGTTGCTCGCCGCCGGGGCGACCGCGGGCCTCGCGCACGGCGACGTGTCGCGGCTGGTCGGCGCCGCCGTCGTCCAGCTGCCCGGGGTGTGGGTGCTCACCGGGTTGGCGCTCGCGGTGTTCGGGGCGTTCCCGCGGGCGGGCTGGCTGTCCTGGGCGGCGCTGGCCGCGTTCCTGGTCCTCGGCGAGTTCGGCCCGCTGTTCCACGCACCCGGCTGGGCGCTGGGGATCTCGCCGTTCTCCCACGTCCCGCACGTCCCGGGCGGCGTCGTCGACATCGGGCCGCTGCTCTGGCTCGCCGCCGTCGCGGCGCTGCTCGGCGGGGCGGGGTTCGCCGCCTTCGGCCGCCGCGACCTGATCGCGTGACCGAGCGGGTGAGGGCCGTTGGTCCTTCGAATTCGGGACGGGCTCCGCTACTTCGGAAGCCTGTCGCGAGCGAGGCTCGTTGCAGTGCCCCACTGACCCGGAGACCGCGATGAACGTATTCCTGCCGCTAGTCGTCGACCAAGCGCTCGCCGCCGCCGTGCGCGCGCCGTCCCCGCAGAACACCCAGCCGTGGCGGTTCGTCGTCGACGGGCCCCGGATCGAGGTGTGGCTGGACCGGGACCGCGTCCTCCCGGTCGCCGACCCGGCCGGGCGCGAGGCGCGCCTGTCCTGCGGCGCGGCGGTGTGCAATCTGATGCTCACCCTGCGGGTCAACGGCGTGCGCAGCCGGGTGCGGATCGTCCCGGACGCGGCCGACCGGGATCTGCTGGCGGTGGTCTCGATCGAGGGGAACATCCGTCCGTCCACTGTGGATCGAAAGCTGGCCGAAGCGGTTTTCCGGCGGCACACCAACCGGCGTCCGCTGTCCGACCGGGCGGTGCCGGTGGCCGCGCGGGCGCTGTTGCGCTCGGCCGCGCTGGGCGAGGGCGGCCAGCTCGAATTCCTGGACGCTTCGGGCCGGTACTCGCAGGTGTCGGCGCTCATCCGGCGTGCGGAGACCGAACAGGACACGGACCCGGCATTCCGTGCGGAGGCGGCGAAATGGACGGGCCGGGAACTGGATTCCCCGGACGGAGTGCCCACCGCCGCGTTCGGGCCGCCGGCCGACGTGCCGGGAGTGGTTTCGCTGCGCTCGGCGCATGAGAACCAGTCGATCCCGCCGCGGCAGTTCGAGCAGGACCCGGTGCTGGCCGCGGTGCTGACCCGCGACCAGGGCACGGCCGCCGAGGTCCGGGGCGGGATGATCATGGAACGCGTGCTGCTGACCGCGACCGCGGAAGGGCTCGCGACGTCGTTCCTGTCGCAGCCGTTCGAGGCCCGGTCCACGCGGGCGCAGTTGCTGGAGGCGTTTCGCGGGCTCGGGCAGGTGCACACGCTGCTGCGCATCGGGTACGGGCTCCCGACCCGGCTGACCGCGCGGCGGCCCGCTGCGGAGGTGACAACGGTGCGGAGTGCGCCGGTGGCGCCGGCGCTGTGAGGAATCGGCCCAGCGCGGCTCTTCGCTTTCGCTGAGGTCCGTGAAGGGCTCCTTGCGGGAATCAGATTCCGGCAAGGAGCCCTTCGCGGACGTTCGCGGTGCCGGACCGCGCTGATCGACCCGCGCGGTAACGGATTCGCTCAGGACGCCCCGGCAGCGGGAAGCACTCGCAGCACGTCCCGCAGCGTGACCATGCCGACGAGAACTCCGTCGTCCAGCACCGGGAGCGAGCGGATCCCCGCCTCGGTCATCCGGCGCGCCAGTTCGCCGCACTCCAGGTCCGCCGCGGCGCCCAGCGCCGGGCGCCGCATGACCGCCCCCGCCGTGCGGTGCCCGCTGATCATCGCGCCGGCGTCCGGGTCCGCGTCCCCGGGAATTCCCGCGCGGACCACGTCTTCCTCGGTCAGCAGGCCCAGCAGCCGCCCGCTGCTGTCGACGACCGGCAGGGCGGTGAACCCGTGCCTCGCCATCAGTTCGCCTGCCTCGGGCAGCGGCACCGAGGGGGTCACCGCGATCACCGGCGTGGTCATGATGTCGCGCGCGTGCATGGGAGTCTCCGTTCGTCGCGCCTGCTTCGACGATCACCCCGAAACCCCGGTGCGCCAAGGGTATTTGGTCCCTGCCGCAGTGCCCTCCGAAGCGGGTCCCGCGGCCCGCGCGTGCGGGCGCAATTCCTCTTCGGACGAGGCGGCCTCCCGGCGATGCTGAAACGGAACCCGCGAAGCCTCACGGAAGGGGCGCGAGATGAAGGCGTCGGCAGACCGCGTCGTGCGGTATTGGCACATGCTCGTCCCCGGGCGCGGTTCGGTGGCCCGGCCCTCGGACCGGTTCCAGTCCGGTCTTCTTCTCGTGGCGATTCTGGTCGCACTGGCCGCGATTCCGTTCGCGGCGGCAGCGGGCTCCGAGCTCTACGCGACCCAGAAACCCGTTTCGGCCGAGCAGGTGGCGCAGCGCAGCAAGGCGACCGCCGTGCTGCTGGCGGACGGCCCGGCGACGACCGTGAGCGGGCGCAGCGGTGTCGTCGCGAATTCGGCCCCGACGGACGCGGTCTGGCAGGCCCCGGACGGCTCGCGCCGGGTCGGCAAGGTGGCCGCCGACGAGGGTTCGCAGCGCGGCGACCAGATCTCGATCTGGGTGGACCGGGCCGGGAATCCGGTGCCACCGCCGCTGACCGCCGCGGCCGTGCTGGTCGACGCGGTGTGCGCGGCGGTGGGGCTGTGGGTGTCGGTGTGCTTGCTGCTGGCCGCGGTGTGCGGCGGAACGGTGTTCGCGCTGAACCGGCGCCGGCTGGCCGAATGGCAGCGCGAATGGGATGCGGAGCAGGAAAAGCGCACTCATCCGTGAGGTCAGCAGATGCGCGGGAGCTGTTCGCCGATGAGCAGGTCGACGATGCGGGTCGAGCCGACGAGAGTGCGGGCGACGACGGGCGCGGGTCCTCCGGAGGGGCGGAGGAACCCGATCGCCCGTGCGTCGCGTCCGGCCGGATGGCCGTGCATCGCGGCGAGGATCGCGTCCGCGGAGCCGGGGGCGACGAAGGCCACGAGGCAGCCTTCGTTCGCGACATGCAACGGATCGAGCCCCAGCAGTTCGCACGCCGCGGCGACCGGGGCGGGCACCGGGATGTCCGCTTCGGCGATCTCGACGGTGACGTCGGAGGCTTCAGCCAGCTCGTTGAGCGCGGAGGCGAGACCGCCCCGGGTGGGGTCGCGCAGCGCGTGCACGTCCGGTCCGCCGGTCTCGATCATGGCGGCGACGAGCCCGTGCAGCGGCCGGCTGTCGGAGCGGATGCCGGATTCGAATTCGAGTCCCTCGCGGACGCTGAGAATCGCGGTGCCGTGTGCTCCGATCGGCCCGGACAGCAGCACGACGTCTCCGGGCTTCCCTCCGGACGCACTGGGAACGGCTCCGGGAAGCAGTTCGCCGATCCCCGTGGTCGTGAGATAGCAGCCGTCGGCGGCGCCATGGCTGACGACCTTGGTGTCGCCGGTGACCACGCGGACGCCGCAGCCGCTCGCGGCCGCCGCGACCGAAGCGGTGATCGCGCGCAACTCGGCTTGCGGCAAGCCTTCTTCGAGGATGCAAGCGAGCGTGAGCGCGATCGGGCGGGCGCCGCGCATCGCGAGGTCGTTGACCGTGCCGTGCACGGCGAGCGAGCCGATGTCGCCGCCCGGGAAGAACCGGGGCGTGACCACGAATCCGTCCGTGCTGACCACCAGGTCGCGGCCCACCAGCGCGGCGTCCTCGAGCGGGCCGGGCTCGCCGAGTTCGCAGGTGATCGCGGCGGCCAGCAGGTCGGCTGACAGCCGCCCGCCGGAGCCGTGGCCGAGCAGTACGCGTTCGGTCTCGGCGGCGGGCGCGGGGCACGAACGGCGGTCCGGGTCGATGGTCGTCATCGCGGTACCTCCACAGCGGACCGGCGCCGTCCGGCGTGGTGGAACGCCGCGCACGTTCCTTCCGCGGAGACCATCGGCGCGCCGAGCGGGGAGAGCGGGGTGCAGCGGGTGCCGTAGGCGGAACAGTCGGTGGGCGCCGCGGTGCCGCGAAGGATCTGCCCGGCGATGCAGTCGGGGTGTTCGACGGCATGGGTTTCGCCGCCGGGAAAGCGTTCCTCGGCGTCGTAGGCGGCGAAAGCGGGGGTGAGCGCCAGCCCGCTCGCGGGAATCGGGCCGATTCCGCGCCAGGTTCTTTCGGTCACCCGGAAAACCTGCCGGACGGCGTCTTGGGCCGCGGTGTTGCCGCCGCGGCGGACCGCGCGCGCGTACTGGTTTTCGACCGTCGCGCGGCCGGTTTCGAGCTGCCGCACCGCGAGGACGATGCCTTCGAGCAGATCGAGCGGTTCGAAGCCGGTCACCACTATCGGCACACCGTACCGCTGCGCGATCGGCTCGTATTCCGTCCAGCCCATCACCGCGCACACGTGCCCGGCGGCGAGGAAGGCCTGCACCTGGTTGTCCGGCGCGTCGAGGATCGCGGTGATCGCAGGCGGCACCAGGACGTGGCTGACCAGCACGGAAAAATTGACCACGCCGGTCACGGCGGCGTGCAGGACCGCCATCGCGTTGGCAGGCGCGGTCGTCTCGAACCCGACGGCGAAGAACACCACCTCGCGATCCGGGTTGTCCCTTGCGATCGCCACCGCGTCGAGCGGGGTGTACACCACCCGCACGTCGCCGCCCCTTGCCTTGACGCCGAGCAGGTCGCCGGCCGTGCCGGGCACCCGCAGCATGTCGCCGTAGCTGGTGAAGATCACGTCCGGGCGCGCGGCGAGGGCGACGGCCTTGTCGATGGTCGCCAGCGGGGTCACGCAGACCGGGCAGCCGGGTCCGTGGATCATCCGCATCCCGGACGGCAGCAGTTCGTCGATGCCCTGGCGGACCAGCGTGTGCGTCTGCCCGCCGCACGTTTCCATGATCGCCCACGGCCGGGTCGCGGCCGCCCGCAGTTCGGCCAGCAGCTTCCGGGCCAGCACCGGATCGCGGTATTCGTCGAGGTATTTCACCGGGCGGCCTCCGGTCCGAGTTCGCTTTCCAGCGCCTCGGGGATCGCGCGGAGCACCGCCAGGGTCTTCGCGGCCTCCGCCTCGTCGACCCGGCTGATCGCGAACCCGACGTGCACGATCACGTAGTCGCCGACGCCGGCTTCCGGGGCGTAGGCCAGGCACACCGGCCGCCGCACGCCGTCGAAGTCGACCGTGCCCATGCGCGGTGCCGGGCCTTCGGCCACCTCGACGATCCGGCCGGGAATCCCGAGGCACATCGGACTCACCTCCCGTTCATCCGGGCGCAGGCGACCGCCGCCTGGCCGTAGCTGATGCCGCCGTCGTTCATCGGGACGCGCTCGCCGGCGAGCGCACGCAGCCCCGCACGAGCGAGCCCGGCGAGGACGCGAGCGGTCAGCAGGCTGTTCTGGAACACCCCGCCGCCAAGGCAGACGACTTCGGCGCCCCATGCGGCCGCGGCCTTCGCGGCGATGGCGACGACGACCTCGGCCACCGTGCGATGGAACCTCGCGGCGACCTCGCCGACCGGCGAGTCCGATGCGGACCGCAACGCGTCGCACAAGGTGGGCACTGGGTCGTAGACCCAGAGGCCGTCCTGCTCGTGCAGTGCCCAGTCCAGCGGGGCGCTGGCGTCGTGGCCCGTCGCGGCCGCTTCGAGCCGGACGGCGGCTTCGCCTTCGTAGCTGTTGTCGTCGCAGAGGCCGAGGAACGCGCTCATCGCGTCGAAAAGCCGGCCCGCGCTGGAAGCGCGGGGGCAGTTGAAGTTGCGCGCCACCGTGGCCCGGACGACAGACCGCTCCTGATCGTCCACTCTGGACAGGAGGGCGGCGGCGAGGCGTTCCGGGATCGGCGAGCCGAACGATTCGGCCCCGTAGAGGTAGCCCAAGGCCATCCGGGCCGGGCGGCGCACCGCGGCGGTCCCGCCGGGCATCGGAGCGGTGGCGAACCGGCCGAACCGCTGGAAGTCCTGGTGCCGGGCGAGGAGGACTTCGCCGCCCCAGAACGTGCCGTCGGTGCCGAGTCCGAGCCCGTCGAGCGCGATCCCGACGAACGGTTCGGTCACGCCGTGCTCAGCGGCGGTCGCCGCGACGTGCGCGTGGTGGTGCTGCACCGCGATGCGGCGGCTTTCGGGCCAGCGACGGGCGTACTGCGTGGACAAGTAGCCGGGATGCAGGTCGTGCGCGCACCATTCCGGTGCGGTTCGGTGCCACCGGAGAAGATCCCCGGCGGTGCGCTTGAACGCGGTGAACGTCTCGGCGTTCTCGAGGTCGCCGGTGTGCGGCCCGAGATGGGCCAGCCCGTCGCGGGCCAGCGTGCACGTGTGCTTCAGCTGGGCCCCGAGCGCGAGCACCGGTTCCGGCGTGGCGAAGGGCAGGGGCAGTGCCGTCGGCGCGTAACCGCGCGCCCGGCGGACGAGGCTGGTGCGGCCGTGTTTGGCGCGGGCGACGGAATCGTCGTAGCGGGACCAGATCGGCCGGTCGTGGCCGAGGATGCCGTCGCAGATCGGGCCGAGCGTCGTGAACGCGTCGGCGTCGTCGGCGACGATCGGGCCGCCGGAGCGGTTGCCGCTGGTCACCACGAGGGGCCGGGACAGTTCGGCCAGCAGGAGATGGTGCAGCGGTGTCGTCGCGAGGAACACGCCGACCTCGGCGAGCCCGGGTGCGATTCCCTCGGCGAGCGGAGCACCGGGGCGGCGGGGGAGCAGCACGATGGGCGCTTCGGCCGACGTCAGCAGTTCCGCCGCCTTCTTGTCCACAGCGGACAGCCGGCGGGCTCCGGCGACGCCGTCGGCGAGCACCGCGAGAGGCTTGGCCGGGCGTGCTTTGCCCTGACGGAGCCGCTGGATCGCGGATTCGTCGGCGGCGTCGCACACCAGCTGGTAGCCGCCGAGCCCTTTCACCGCGACGATTCCGCCGTCGGCGAGCACGGCGCACGCGGCGGCGAGAGCGTTCTCGCCGCGGGTCGCCGACCACGACAGCCGGGGCCCGCAGTCCGGGCAGGCGATCGGTTCGGCGTGGAAGCGCCGGTCGGCCGGATCCTGGTATTCGGCCGCGCACGCCGCGCACAGCGGGAACGAGCGCATCGAGGTGCTGGCCCGGTCGTAGGGCAGCCGCCGGAGGATGGTCGCCCGCGGGCCGCACGCGGTGCAGGACAGGAAGGGGTAGCGGTGCCTGCGGTCGGCCGGGTCGAACAGCTCGCGGACGCAGTCCGGGCAGGTCGCCAGGTCCGGGGGCACCTCGCCGCCCTGGCCCGCGGTGCTCGGCGCGATGCGGAATCCGCGGGCCAGCCGGTCGCGGGAGGGCAGGCCGGTCACGTCGACCCCGGTGACGCTGGCGTTCGGCGGCGCGCTGGACGTCAGCCTCGGGAGGAAGTCGCCGATCCGGTTGCCCGCCAAGCGGATCACGACACAGCCGCCGGCGTTGCGCACGTCGCCGTCGAGTCCCAGTTCGGTGGCCAGCCGGTGGACGAAGGGCCGGAATCCGACGCCCTGCACGGTGCCCCGGACATCGATCCGCACCCGGCTGCCGATCCAGTCGTCCGCCATGCCGCCTCCCGCCGCGCGCTCCGGGCGTCACGGTCTCGCGGGGACGGCCGCGGCGGACAGGGGCAGGAAGCATCCGGCGAAGTGCCTTTGGTCCCTTGATCGGGTTCACCGGTGACCTTCGGCTCTAGGCCGCGTTCGCGCCGTCCCGGTTCAGTGGCGGGGTGGAAGCTGAACACGCAACGGCGGGCGGCGCGGCGACCATCGGCTTGGCCGGACTGGACGAGCTGGTGGGCGCGTTGCTCGCGGACGGGTACCGGGTGATCGGCCCGACCGTGCGCGACGACGCGATCGTGCTGGCGGAACTGGACTGCGCCGCGCAGCTGCCCCGGGGCTGGGGCGTCACGACCGGACCCGGCCAGTACCGATTGCACCGCCGCGACGACGGTGCGGCATTCGCCCATTCGGCCGGTCCGCAAGCGTGGAAACGCTATCTGCATCCGCCGCGACGCAAGCTTTTCGAAGCCGCTCCGGACGGCCGGTTCACTGTGGACGAGCCCGAGCACGTCCGTTACGCGTTCCTCGGAGTGCGCGGCTGCGATCTGGCCGCGATCGCCATTCTCGACCGGGTGCTCGGCGCGGGAGCGCATCCGGACGGCGCGTACCGGCGGCGCAGGAGCGAACTGTTCCTGATCGCGGTGAACTGCACCGAACCGGGCGGGGTGTGCTTCTGCGCGTCGATGGGAACCGGGCCCGCGGCGGGTCCCGGCTATGACCTCGCGCTCACGGAGCGCACCGGCGACGGCGAGCACCGTTTCGTGATCGAATCCGGCAGCCCGGCAGGCGAGCGGCTGCTGGACCGGATCCGCACGCGCCCGTCTTCGCCGTCGGAAGTCGGCGAGGCCCGGGCTGCGGTGGCCGCGGCGGCGGGCCGGATGGGCCGGGCGATGCCGGACGCCGATCTGCCCGCGGCGATCCGGGACGGCCGGGAATCCCCGCAGTGGGAGGAAGTCGCCAACCGGTGTCTCACCTGCGCGAACTGCACGATGGTGTGTCCGACGTGCTTCTGCACCACCACCGAGGACCACACCGACCTCTCCGGCGGGCTCGCCGGGCGCAGCCAGCGCTGGGCGTCCTGCTTCGAACTCGACTTCTCCTACGTGCACGGCGGCAGCGTCCGGACGTCCGGGGCGAGCCGGTACCGGCAATGGTTCAGCCACAAGCTCGGCACCTGGCACGAGCAGTTCGGGTCCTCCGGCTGCGTCGGCTGCGGCCGGTGCATCGCGTGGTGCCCGGCCGGGATCGACATCACCGAGGAAGCGGCGAAGCTGACCGGAGCGGGCGGATGACGGCGGAGCCGATGCTTCCGGTGCCGTACCGGGTGTCCGGCCGGGTCGTGGAGACCGCGGACTCGGTCACGCTGCGCTTGGAGCCAGTGCACGAGCCGGTCGGCGAGGCGAAGCTCGGACAGTTCATGATGCTCTACGCCCACGGAGTCGGCGAGGTGGCGATCTCGGTCAGCGGACCGGGCCCGGCGCACACGATCCGCGCGGTCGGCGCGGTCAGCCGGGCGCTGCACGACCTGGTGCCGGGGTGCGTCGTGGGCGTGCGCGGCCCGTACGGCACCAGTTGGGACGTCGAGGACGCGGCGGGGTGCGACGTCGTGATCGTCGCGGGCGGTGCGGGGCTGTGCCCGTTGCGGCCGGTGCTCGCCGCGGTGCTGGAGGACCGCGACCGCTACCGGCGGCTCGTCGTGGTGGCGGGCGCGCGCGCCCCGGAGGAGTTCCTGTTCCCGCACGAGCTGGATTCCTGGACGCGGCGGCACGACGTCGAGGTGATCCGCACCGTCGACCGTCCGGCCGCGGGCTGGTCCGGCCCGGTCGGCTTCGTGACCAAGCCGCTCGCGGCGCTGGCGCTCGATCCGTTGGCCACCAGGGCGTTCCTGTGCGGCCCGGAGCCGATGATGCGTGCGTGCGCGGAAGTGCTGCGGGAGAAACAGATGCCCGCGTCCGCGATCCGGGTCTCGCTCGAACGGGCGATGAAGTGCGGGATCGGGCTCTGCGGGCACTGCCAGCTCGGGCCGCTGCTGGTCTGCCGCGACGGCCCGGTCGTCGACTACACGGTCGCGGGCCCGCTGCTCGCGGTGAAGGAGTTGTGATGCCCGCCCCGACGCTCGCGGTCTGGAAGTTCGCCTCCTGCGACGGCTGTCAGCTGACCTTGCTCGATTGCGAGGACGAACTTCTCGCACTGTCCAAGCAGGTGCGGATCGCGCATTTCCTCGAGGCGTCCAGCACCGTGCTTCCCGGACCCTACGACCTGTCGCTGGTCGAAGGATCCGTGACCACGCCGGGAGATCTGGAGCGGATTCAGCACGTGCGGGCGGTCTCGAAAATCCTCGTGACGATCGGGGCGTGTGCCACGGCGGGCGGCGTGCAAGCGTTGCGGAACTTCGCCGACGTCGGGGAGTTCGCGTCCATTGTGTACGCGAACCCGCAGTACGTCGAAACCCTCGCGACCTCGACCCCGATCTCGGCGCACGTGCCGGTGGACTACGAGCTGCACGGCTGTCCGATCGACCGGGGGCAGCTGCTCGGCACGATCACCGCGCTGCTGGCCGGGCGGGAACCCGACTTGCCGGACACGAGTGTCTGCACCGAATGCAAACGGCGCGGGCTCACCTGCGTGCTCGTCGCGGGCGGCTCGCCGTGCCTCGGCCCGGTCACCCGGGCCGGCTGCGGCGCGCTGTGCCCGGGTGTCCGGCGCGGCTGCTTCGGCTGTTTCGGTCCGATGGCGAAGCCCAACACACCGGTGCTCATCCCGCTGCTGCGTTCGCGGGGGATGAGCGAGGACGCCGTGGACCGCGTGTTCAGCACCTTCACCGTCGCGGAGACGCGACGCGAACCGGGGGAGAAATGAGTCATCGCAGCAGGCAGCTTCAGGTCAGCTCGCTCGCCCGCGTCGAAGGGGAGGGCGCGCTGCGGGTGCGGATCGCGGACGGCCGGGTGGAGCGCGCGGAGCTGAACATCTACGAGCCGCCGCGGTTTTTCGAGGCGTTCCTGCGCGGCCGCGCGCACACCGAACCGCCGGACATCACCGCGCGGATCTGCGGAATCTGCCCGGTGGCGTACCAGACCAGCGCGTGCAACGCGATCGAGGACGCCTGCCGGGTCGCGCTCGACCAGCCGCTCGCCGAAATGCGCAGGCTGCTCTACTGCGGCGAGTGGATCTCCAGCCACACCCTGCACATCTACCTCCTGCACGCCCCGGACTTCCTCGGGCTGCCGGACGCGATCGCCCTCGCGAGCAGCCACCGGGACCTCGTCGAACGGGGCCTCGCGCTGAAGAAGGCCGGGAACACGCTGATGGAGACCGTCGGCGGGCGCGCGATCCACCCGGTCAACGTCCGGGTCGGCGGGTTCTACTCGCTGCCGACCCGAGCCGGACTGCGGCCGCTGGCCGAAACGTTGCGGCGCGCCCTCGACGACGCGATCGCCACCGTGCGGTGGGCGGCCGGCTTCGAGTTCCCCGACCTCGAACTCGACCACGACCTGCTCGCCGCGGCGGAGCCGGGAAGGTACGCGATCGCCGGCGGAGAGCTGCGGACCGCGTCCGGGCTGACCTTCCCGCCCAGCGAATTTCCCGCGCACGTAGTGGAAAAGCAGGTCCCGCATTCCACTGCCCTGCACGCGGAACTCGACGGGCGCTGCTACCTGACCGGTCCGCTCGCTCGCTACACCCTGAACTCCGGCCAGCTCTCCGAGACCGCTCGCCAAGTCGCCGCCGAAGCCGGGCTGGGCTCGGCATGCCGCAACCCGTTCCGCAGCATTCTCGTGCGCGGCGTCGAAGTCGTGTACGCGGTCGAGGAAGCGCTGCGGATCCTGGACGACTACGAACGGCCGGCCCGGGCATACGTCGACGTGCCGCCGCGCGAAGGCATCGGCCACGGCGTCAGCGAAGCACCGAGAGGCACGCTTTACCATCGCTACGAACTCGATGCGGCGGGATTGATCCGAACCGCCGACATCGTCCCGCCGACCTCGCAGAACCAGGCCGCGATCGAATCGGATCTGCGGCGTGTCCTCGACGAACGCCTCGACTCCGACGACGCCGCGCTGACCGCGCTGGCCGAGCGCACGATCCGGAATTACGATCCGTGCATCTCGTGCTCGGCGCACTTCCTCGAGTTCACCAGGGAAGACGGATGAACCGGGCGGTCGTGATCGGCGTCGGCAACGAATACCGGCGCGACGACGGCGTGGCGCTCGCGGTGCTCACCGCCCTCGAAGAGGATCCGATCCCGGACGTCCCGCTCGTCCTCTGCGACGGCGAGCCCGCGGGCCTGCTCGCCGCCTGGACCGACGCGGACACCGCGGTCGTGGTCGACGCCGTGCTGTGCGAACCGAGTACCCCGGGCCGGATCTGGAATTCTACTGTGGACCGCTGGCCGCACACAGTCACCGCGGGCGGGTCGCACGCACTCGGCATCCCGGACGCGGTGCGGCTCGGCGCGGCGCTCGGGCGGATGCCGGGGAAACTGGTCGTCTACGCGGTCGAGGCGGCGGACCTGGGGCTGGGCACCGGGCTGACGCCCGCGGTCCGCGCCGCCGTCCCCGAGGTGGTGCGGACCGTGCGGCGCCTGCTGAGCTGACCCTCCGCGAAGCCGCGGTTCAGCTTCCGGTGACCTCCGAGATCTTCCGCCCGAGCCGGCTTTCCGGAGCCAGCGCGCGAGGCGGCACGACGGCGACCGGACAGGACGCGCGGCGCAGGCACGCGGTGCTCACCGACCCGGTGAGAGCTTGCCGGACCATGCCCTTGCCATGGCTGCCGACGACGAGCAGCGCCGCATTGCGGGCACGATCGATGAGCATGCTCGCCGCGTCGCCTTCCGGTGCCGAACACCGCACTGTCACAGCCGGGTCCTTGACAGTCTCCGCGACGAACGCCTCCAGCTCGGCCAGATGCGCGGCGCTGGCTTCGTCGACGTTCCGCCCGATCGAAAGGTCGTCCAGCAGCGGATCGTGCAGCCACGCGGACACGACCCGCAGTTCCGCCCCGCTCGCCGCGGCGGCCGCCGCGGCCCAGAGCAACGCGCCGACGCTCGCGCTGGATCCGTCCACGCCGACCACGACGAACCGCGGTGTCTTCATCGTCGTTCCTCCTTCGCTCGAGGCTGGTTCAGGACACCAGGCTGGGCGCGATCCGCGCGCGGAGCCTGGCCGCCGCCGTCTCCGGAGCCACGGTGACGACCGGGATCCCGGTGGCGAGTTCGAGGCCCGCGGCGATCTCGAGCCGGGGCACCAGCCGCACCGACCACGAGGCGAACGGCGCGTCCTCGTATCCGGTGGGGGCGGTGTGGACCACGAGGTTGTAGGCGGGGTCGGAAAGCTCGGCGCGCAGCGCGGCGAGCACGGCACGCAGACTCCGGGCGAGCGCCTCGACGGTCGAGCGCGGGGCGGCGGCGAAATCGGCGGCGGACGTCCGCGGCATGAACCACACCTCGTAGCTCGCGGTTCCGGCGAACGGGCTGAGCGCGACGATCTCCTCGTCGGAGCAGACGATCCGGCTGCCGGTGCTCAACTCGACGGTGAGCATGTCCTCGGCGAGACTGCGCCCGGTCAGCGCGTGGTGCTCGCGGGCGATCTCCAGGTTCCGGCGCGCCGGTTCGGAGAGCACCGGCAGACCGGCGATCTGGGAATGGGGGTGGGCCAGGGAGATCCCGGCCGCGGGGCCGTGGTTGCGGAACACCGCGATCTGCGCGGCTCCGGAGCGGAATTCGCGATGCCGGTGCTGCCAGGCGGACAGCACCGCGGCCGCCTCGGCGACTGTCGCGGTCGAAAGATCCCAGTCGTGGTGCGGTGACTCGATGACGATCTCGTGCCGGTCGCTCAGCGCGTACCGGTTCGGCACGGCGCGGACGAGCCAGCCGTCGCCGTCCGGCAGCCGCCAGGTTTCCGGCGGGGTGTCCTCTCCGGGCCCCGGGCAGAACGGACAGCCCTCGCGGCCGCTCACGTGCGGCCGGTCCTTCCTGCCGGGCGCCAGGATCGACCATGCTTGCGATGCGCTGTTCCAGCGGAGCTGCCCGCCGTGCCATCGACGGGTGGTCATGATCGTCCTTTCCCGGCCGTCGCGAGAAAATCGTCCCGGCATCCGGCCGAGCAGAACCGGTGCCGGGCGCCGTCGCGATCGGCGGTGAACGACGCGTCGTCCGGCACGAGCGACAATCCGCAGACCGGATCGCGGTCGCCGTGGCGGGTCATCAGCGCGCCGGGCGGGTCGCCGTGCGCGAGGCCGTCCAGCAAGGTCAGCTCGTCGAGCACGAGCCGCGGAAGAAGGAAATGCCTGCGGACGCGCTGATGCCCGGACGCGCCGAGGGCCGCCGCGCGGGCGTGATCGGCGAGCAGCGCCGACAGTTCCCGGGCACACTCCTCCGTCGAGCCGACGAGGACGCCGCCGCTGCCGTCGGCGACCTGGAGGGGGATGCCGCCCGCGCGTCCGGCCACCACCGGCGTGTTCTTCCACAGCGCCTCGGACACCACCAGGCCGAACCCCTCGCGGACCGACTTCTGCACCATCGCTTTCGAGGTCCGCTGGAAGGCGTTGACCTCGACGTTGCCCACGCCGGTCAGATTGGTGAAGACGTGCACCTCCGGATCGGCCCGGCTCGCGTCGCTGATGGCGCGGTAGACGTCCCAGGCTTCGGGGTCGTCCAGCGCCATCGACCCGACGAGGGCGAGCTGGAGCCCGGGGACCTCGTCGCGCACCAGCCGGTAGGCCTCGAGCACGCCGAGCGGGTCCTTCCACGGATCGAACCGGGAGACCTGGGTGATGAGCGGCCGGGCCGGGTCGATGCCGATCCAGTTGAGCACGGCGTGCGCGGTCCGGTCGTCCAGCGACAGGTTCTTCGGGCTGAGCGGATCGATGGCGGGCGGGATGACGTCGACGCGGTCGGCGGCCAGCGACCGGGGGACGAACGCGGCGAGGGTGAACACGGTCGCGTCGTAGCCGTCGACGAACTTGGCCGCGTAGTCCCACGCTTCCGGCTGGGGCTGGGAGGTGTCGATGTGGCACCGCCACACCCATTTCGCCTTCGCCTTGTCCGCGAAGGACAAAACGGCGGCGGGCTGGGGGTCGTGCACGAACACGAAGTCCCAGTCGCGGAAACTCTCCTCGGCCGCGTTGCGCCGCGCGGTCTCCTCGTAGACGGCGCGTTCGGCGAGGGTGAGCGGGACAGTCGCGCCCTGCAGCGCGTTGTGCAGTTTCTTGGTGGCCGCGAAGAACGCGGGCGCGCCGCTGACGATCTTCCACGTGGCGTGCACTCCGAGGTCCCGGTACAGCGGGATCGCGGAGCGGAGCAGTTCCGACACGCCGCCGCCGTACGGGGTCGCGCTGAGGTGCAGCACCCTGGCTCCGCGCAGTCGCTCGGCGACCGTGCCGAGCGCGTCGAGGATCCAGTCCGGGGCGACCGTGCGGTAGGCCGATACCGCCAGTTCGCCGACGTCCACGGTCTGCATGCCAGGAGCCTCTCGTCGGATTGCGCCCAGCCAACGCGACGGAGGCGGGGCACGGAAGGGGCCAAAGACCCCGGGTCAGGGGACTGAGGGACGAGCGCGCGGATCCGGGACCGTCGTCGTGCGGGCGAGGGACTTGCGGCTCTCCCGCGTTTCGTTCTCGCCGCCGCATCCTGAGCGGGGATCGACCGGAAGGGGCGGGACCGCGATGAACGCGCTGCGCACGGACCTCTACGAGATCAGGATGGCGGTCAGCTACCTGCGGCGGGGGATGACCGGCCCGGCCGCGTTCAGCCTCTTCGCCCGAAACCTTCCGCCCGAGCGCGGATTCCTCGTCGCGGCCGGCCTCGACGAGGCGCTCGCCGAACTGCACGGCTTCCGGTTCGAGCCCGAGGAACTCGGCTACCTGCGCGAGAGTGTCCGTCTGCCCGCCGCCGACGTCGAGGCCTTGTCCCAGTTGCGGTTCACCGGTGACGTGCGCGCGGTGCCGGAAGGACGGGTCGTGTTCGCGGGCGAGCCGCTGCTGGAAGTGACCGCGCCGTTGCCGGAAGCCCAGCTCGTGGAAACCGTGCTGCTGAACACGATCACGTTCGCGACCGCCATCGCCACGAAGGCGGCCCGGTGCCGGCTGGCCGCGCCGGACGCGGAGCTGATCGACTTCTCCGCCCGGCGTACGCACGGCGCCAGCGCCGCGCTCGCATCGGCCCGGCTGACCGCTCTCGCGGGTTTCCGCGGCACCAGCAACGTCGAAGGCGCGTTCCGGCACGGTCTGCGCGCCGCCGGAACGATGGCGCATTCGTATGTGCAGGCGTTCCCCAGCGAACTCGACGCGTTTCGCGCGTTCGCGGAGGATTTCCCGGCCGCACCGGTGTTTCTGGTCGACACCGTCGACCCCGTGCGCGGGATCGCGCACGCGATCGAGGTCGCGGGCGAACTCGGCCTGGCTCCCGCGAGCGTGGGAATCCGGCTGGACTCGGGCGATCTGCTGGCGCAGTCCAGGACCGCGCGCCGGATGCTCGACGACGCCGGGCTCGCGGCCGCGCGGATCATGGCCAGCGGCGGGCTCGACGAATACGAACTCGAGCGGCTGACGGCTGCCGGGGCGCCGATCGACGCGTACGGCGTCGGCACCGCGGTGGGCGTCTCGGCCGACGCGCCGGCGCTGGACACCGCGTACAAGCTGGTCGAATACGCCGGTCGGCCGGTCATGAAACTTTCGGCGGGAAAACGGACGTTGCCCGGTGGGAAACAGGTGTACCGGTTTCGCACCGGCGGTCCGGACGTGCTCGCCCTGGCCAGGGAATCCCGCCCCGGCGGCGAAGCTCTTCTGGTTCCGGTCATGCTGCACGGCCGCCGGGTCGGCAGCCAGGATCTGACCAGGGCCCGGGCCAGGCTCGCGCGCGACCTCGCGTGGCTGCCGCAGTCGGCGCGCCTGCTGCGCCGCCCGGTCCCGGTCGAGGTCCGGTGCTCGGCGGCGCTGTCGTGTCTTGCCGGCGAGGTCGCGGCCCGGATGCCGATCCGGCGCCAGCCCGCACTGATTCGATGAGGAAAGGGGTCCGCGATGCGCGCGATCGTCGTGTACGAGTCCATGTTCGGCACTACCGAGGAAGTCGCCAGGGCCGTCGCCGACGGACTGGACTGCGCGGACCTGTTCCCGGTGGACGGAGCGCCGCGGAAACTCGACGGCTACGACCTGCTGGTGGTCGGGGCTCCGACGCACGCGCACGGGCTGAGCCGCCGGTCGACGCGCAAGGCGGCGGCCGCGCAGAGCACGGAGGGCACGCGCACCCGCGAGCCCGGGATGCGGGAATGGCTCGGCGGGTTCGGCGTCCTGCCCCCGGCGATGGACACCGCGGTGTTCGACACCCGGCTCGGCAAACCGCGCTGGCTGACCGGTTCGGCCGCGCACTCCGCGGCGAAACTCCTGCGCGGCCTCGGCCATCCGCCCGCGGCGCCGGAGGCGAGTTTCGTGGTCGAGGTCGAGGGAGACGAGACGAAACTGGCCTCCGGAGAAGCCGAACGCGCCCGAGCGTGGGGCGCCGGGCTCCGGTCTCGCCGGCAGCCGATTCCGGAATGACCGCGCCGGGCGAGCCGGAACCCGCCGGCCTGTCGATCGGGGACTCTGCGGCGATCACGGACGATCTCGCGGAGCTGACGGCGCGGGAACCGGGGCGCGTCTTGTTCTGCCGCGAGACCGGGGAGGGCTGGACCGGCGTCACCGCTGCCGAGTTCTCCGCCGAGGTGCGCGCATTGGCTCTCGGGCTCGTCGCGGCCGGGGTCCGGCCGGGCGACCGCGTCGCCCTGATGGCGGCGACGAGCTACGAGTGGACGCTCTGCGACTACGCGATCTGGACCGCGGGCGCGGTCTCGGTTCCGGTCTACGACACCGCTTCCGGGGACCAGGCCGATCGTATTCTCCGCGATTCCGGTGCGGTGGCGGCTTTCGCCCTCGGGGACAAGTGCGCGCAGGCGATGTCCGGGGCGGACCGGGTCTGGCGGATGGACGGCCAGGACTTGGCCGTCCTCCGCGCCGGCGGCGCGTCCGTCGATCCGGCGGTGCTGCCGGCCCGCCGGGACACGATCGTCGCGGACGACCCCGCGACGATCGTGTACACCTCAGGCACCACGGGCAGGCCGAAGGGCTGCGTGCTCACCCACCGGAACTTGCTCGCCGAGGTGCACGGCACGCTCGCCGCGCCCGGGATCAGCGAAGCGGTGCTGACCCCGGGCAGCTCGGTCCTGCTGTTCCTGCCCCTGGCGCACATCCTGACCAGAGTCGTCCTGCTCGCCGCCGTGCGCGCCGGAGCCCGGACGGGACACCTCGGCGACCTGGCGCGTCTGCCGGACGCGCTGGGCTCGTTCCGGCCGACCGCGGTCGCCGCCGTTCCCCGGTTCTTCGAAAAGCTCCGCGACACCGCCGAGCGGGAAGCCGGCCACGGATTCGCGGGCCGCGTTTTCCGGGCCGCCGAGCGGACCGCCGTGTCCTGGAGCGAAGCGGAACGGCCCGGGCCGGTGCTGTCGGTGCGCCGGTTCTTCTTCGACCTGCTGGTCTTCCGGCGGCTGCGCGCGGCGCTCGGCGGACGGGTGGAGTACGCGGTGAGCGGAGGCGCGCCTCTCGCGCCGAGGCTGGCGCACTTCCTGCGCGGCGCCGGGATCCGGATTCTCGAAGGCTACGGGCTCACCGAAACCACCGCCGGGGTCACGCTCAACGTCCCTGGCGCGCAACGGATCGGCACCGTGGGTCAGCCGATCCCGGGCGCCGAGGTGCGGATCGCCGCCGACGGCGAGATTCTGGTGCGCGGGCCCGCGGTGTTCGCCCGGTACTGGCGGGCCGAGGCGGAGACCGCCGAGGCCTTCGACGCCGGCGGGTGGTTCCGCACCGGCGACCTCGGCTCGGTCCAGGACGGGTTCCTCACCGTCTCCGGCCGCAAAAAGGACCTGCTCGTCACCGCGAACGGCAAGAACATCGCGGCGGCCTGGTTCGAGGACACGCTCCGGGCGCACTGGCTGATCGACCAGTGCGTGGTGACCGGGGACCGGCTGCCGTTCGTCGGCGCGCTGCTGGCGCTCGACACCGCGGCGTTCGCCGAGTGGAAGCTCGACCGGGCGAAACCGCCCGAAGCGACCGTCGCCGACCTGCGAGACGACGGAGACCTTCTCGCGGTGCTCCAGGAAGCCGTCGACGACGTGAACGCGACGGTGTCGCACGCGGAGGCGATCAAGCGCTTCCGCGTGCTCGCCGCGGAGTTCGAGGTCGGCGACGAACTGACTCCGACGCTCAAGGTCCGGCGTTCGCGGGTGCTGGAGAAGTACGCGGACGAGGTGGCCGCGCTCTACGCCGCGCGGCGGTGAGCGCGGCGGTCAGCCGTCCTCGCGGCGGTAGGCGTCGAGCGCGCGCCGGCGGGCGTCCTGGGCGATCGTGCGCAGCAGGGCGGCATGAACGACCAGCGCGAACGGCGAGGCCACCCGCCAGTAACGGCGGAATTTCAGCCAGCTCGGCGGGTCGGACAGCAGCACGCGGGTGTCGAGCGTGAGCAGGCTCCGGTGGGCGCCGTAGGGCCGGACGCCGAACGTGATGACGAGTTTTCCGTAGCCTGGCTCGGAAAACGCGGCGAAGTCGTCCGGCTCGACCCGCCGCCAGGCGATGACCGGCCGCCAGAACTTTCCCGCCACGCCGAGCGCGAACTCGCTGCCGGGATGTTCGCCGAGCAGTGCCCAGTCCGTGCCCGCGTCGAGGTCGTCGAGGGTGAGCCGGGTGGGGCGGCGCGGCGGCCCCGCGCGGCGGGACTGCCATCGAGCGGGCAGCTCGCGAAGCCAGCCGGCGGCGGTCGCGAGCCCGCTGTGGATCTCGGTGAGGTCGATCGCGCGCGCCGCGGCGTAGGTCTGCTCGACCGGCGCGTCGACGATCGCGTGCCGGACGAGCGAGAAGTGCGGCTTCGGGATGAACCGGTCGCCGAGCAGTTCGCGGGTTTCTTGTGTGGTCATGGGATCTCCCGGGCGACGATGGAATGTCCAGCATCGGTCGTCGTCCTGGTGCGGCGACAGGGCGGCCGGGAGTGTCCCGGAGCCGATTTCGTCACCGGGGCGGGGGACTTCCTGCCCTGGCCGGCGGCGGGTGCTCCCCGGGACCGTTGGCTGATGAGCATCGAGGAAGCCACCGCGCCGGTCCGGGTCGAGGCGGAGCTGGACGATTCGCTCTCGCGCTGGCTGTGGCTCGTCAAATGGCTGCTGCTGGCGCCGCACTGGATCGTGCTCGCGCTGTTGTGGCTCGGGTATCCGGTGGTGTGGCTGTGCGCGTTCTTCGCGATCCTGGCGACCGGCCGTTATCCGCGTCCGTTGTTCGCGTTCATCGCCGGGGTGCTGCGCTGGAGCTGGCGGGTGCACTACTACGGCTACGCCGCGCTGGGCACCGACCGTTACCCGCCGTTCACCCTCGCCGACGTTCCGGATTATCCGGCGCGGCTCGAAATCGCTTATCCGGAAAGGCTTTCCCGCGGGCTGGCGCTCGTGAAGTGGTGGCTGCTGGCGCTGCCGCACCTGGTCGTCGTCGCCGTGTTCGCGGGCGGCGGCTGGTCGCCGACGCGTTCGGACGCGGGGTGGGGCGGCGGCCTGATCGCCGTCTTGGTGCTGATCGCCGCGATCGTGCTGCTGTGCACCGGCCGGTATCCGCGCCCGGTGTTCGATTTCGTGCTCGGCATGGACCGCTGGGCGCTGCGCGTCGCCGCCTACGTCTCGCTGCTCACCGACGAGTATCCGCCGTTCCGCCTCGACCAGGGCGGGCGGGAACCGTGAGCGGCCTGCCCGCACCGCGGATCGCCGCGCAGGACGCGTTGTGGCTGCGGCTGGACCGGCCGGAGAACCGGATGGTCGTCACGTCGGTGCTCTGGACGGCCACGCCGGTCGATCCGGACCGGCTGCGCTCGGTCGTCGCGGACCGGCTGCTCGCCCGCTATCCGGTCTACCTGCGGCGCCCGGCGGGCCCGCGATGGGAGACCGATCCTGACTTCGACCTGGACCGGCACCTGCGGATCGGCACGGTGCCGAGCCCCGGAACCCAGGCACAGCTGCAGGAATTCGCGGCCGCCCGGCGCGGCGGCGCGTTCGACCCGGATCATCCATTGTGGACGGTGGACCTGCTGCAAGGGTACGGCTCGGGCAGCGCGGTGGTCGTGTGCACGCACCATTCGATGGCCGACGGGATCCGCCTGACCCAGGTGCTGTTCAGCCTGCTGGACCCGGACTCCGGTACCGGCGGGCCGCCCGCGCGCGTCGGGGGAGCCGCACCTCGCCGCCCGTCTTCGGACCGTCCGGTCGCGCGGGCCGGAGCGTCGGTCGTCCGCTCGCTCGACGACCTGGGCGCGGCGGTGCGGCGAGCGGCGGCGAAAGCCGGGCCGGTGGCCGAGAGCCTCGTCGCGGTCCCGGTGCACGCGACGACCGCGGCAGCCGGAATCACGGCGGCGGCAACGGGTTTCGGCGCGAGCCTGGTGGGCGGCGGCCCCCGGCGGGCGCTGGAGCGGGCCGCGTCGGCGGTGACCTCGCTGCGGCACAGCGCGGCCGGGCTGGCCGCACTGGCGCTCGCGCCGGAAGCCTCGCCGGAGTGGGACGGGCAGCCAGGGCCGGACAAGACCGCCGCCTGGGGCGATCCGGTCCCGCTCGCCGGACTGGCGGACCTCGGCCATGCCACCGGAACCACCGTCAACGACGTGTGCCTCGCGCTGGTCGCCGGTGCGTTCGACCGGTACCTGGACCGGCCCGGGGAGGACCGGGAGCGCACCGGCCTGCCGTGGCTCGTCCCGGTCAGCCTCACCGCGTTCGACGCGGAGCTGCCCGACCGGCTCGGCAACCATTTCTCGCTGGTGTTCGCCCGGTTGCCGCGAGGGCTGGGCACGTTCGCCGAACGGCTCGCCGAGACCCACCGCCTCCTCGCGCGGATCCGGGACTCCTACGAGCCAGTGGTGAACTACGGGCTGCAGCACCTCGTCGCCCGCGCGCCGGGCCCGGTCTCCGGGCTGCTGAGCGATTTCCTCTCGGCGAAAGCGGTCGGCGTGCTGACGAACGTGCCCGGTCCCCGCGAAACGCGGACGCTGGCCGGTGCGCGGGTCGAGGGAATCGTGGGCTGGGCGCCGTGTTCCGGAAAACAGGCGATCACGGTCTGTGTCTTCAGCTACGCCGGTCAGGTGCGCTTCGGATTCGGCACGGACCGGCGGCTGTTGCCCGAGCCCGGCGAGCTCGTGGCCGCGCTCGACGAGGAAGTCGCCGCGGCTTTGAGCGCGGCGAGACCGGACACGACGGAGTCCGCGAGCACCCGGGCCTCCGGTGCCAGGCCCGCGTCGGCGGTCACCCCGACGAAGACACGGTCGCCGTAGGTCAGCAGCGCGACGCCGGTCCGGACGCGAAGGGCGATCGGGACGTAGGGGTAGAGCTCCAGGACTTCGCGGCCCGCCACAGTCAGCGGCCCGGCCGGGCCGGGAACGTTCGTGGTCACGGTGACGACGTTGTGCTGGGGGAGCCGAAGCACCGCCCGCAGCGCCCACGCCGCCGGAGCGAACGGTCCGCGCGAAGCCGCCGCGGTGACGAACTTGCCCGCGGTGGCCTCCTTGCCGGTCTTGCAGGCCAGCAGGCGCCGGTGCACCCGGATCAAACGCTGGACCGGATCGGGCTGGTCCACCGGCAGCAGCGGAAGCAGAAGGGAAACGTCGTTGCCGATCGCGCGGTCGCCGGCAGCGCGCACCGAGACCGGTACCAGGCTCCGCACGCTGTCCGGCGCGGTCTCTTCGCCGCGGCGCACGAGGATCTCGCGGAATCCGCCGGTGATCGCGGCCAGGAGCACATCGTTGCGGGTGACGCCGAAAGCGTCCGCGACGACAGCCACGTCCGCAAGCGGAACCCAGGAGGCGGCGTAGCCGCGCGGCCCGCTGATCGGTCCGGTGAGCGACGACGGCGCGACCGGCATCAGCGCCTCGGCGAGCGTGGCGAGGCCGTGTGCGACATCGGTGGTGCGCTGCGCGAGCGCGCGCGGATGCCAGAGACTGCCCGCGATCGCGCGGAGCTGCGTGAACGGGCCGGTGACCACATCGCCGAGCGACGACTTCAGCAGCCGCAGAGCGCCCGGATCGGGTTGCGGGGCGGGGGCGGCGGGCGGCGGGGCTTCGGTGAACAGCAGCTGGTGCAGCTGGGCCGCGGAGATCCCGTCGGCGAGGCAATGGTGCACTTTGGCAAGCAGCGCCCAGCGCCCGTCCGGCAGCCCCTCGAGAATCCAGAACTGCCACAGCGGACGGTCGCGGTCCAGCCGTTCGGCCATCAGGAGCGCGACGAGTTCGCACAGGGCGGCGTCGTCGTGCGGGGCCGGCACCGAAAGCCGCCGCAGATGCGCGGCCGGATCGAAGGAATCGTCGTCGACCCACACCGGGGCGCCGAGATCCAGCGGCACCCGGCGGACTTTCTGCCGGTACCGGGGAACCTTGGCCAGCCCGGCGGTCACCGCGGCGGCGAATTCCTCCTGGCCGGGCGCGGGTCCGCTGGCGATCGCGAGGGAGGCGATCGCCAGCGACGCGTGCGGGTCCTCGTCCTCGATCGCCAGGAAAGCCGCGTCGAGTGGGCTCAGCCGCTCCACGGCGGCCTCCTTCGGTTCAGTGGGCGAGGTCGAGGGCGATCCGCTCGACGTGGTTCACCGCGTCCGGCAGGGCGAGGACGCGGAACGGCAGCTTGGCTCGGGTCCCGACGGCGAAGGTGCACTGGCCTTCGAAGAACCCGGCGAACCGCACTGCCCGCAACGACGGCCAGCTCGCGAGCCGCGCGGAGGGGTAGAGGTAGTCGCCGGTGGCGGCGAGGACCCGGCCCGGTTGATGGCCGCTGGTGTCCGCGCCCTGTTCCGGGGCCCGGATCACGACCTGCAGCACCGCACCGCCCGGCACCGGCAGCGGCCGGCCGGACGGATCCGCGGTCACGAGCGGGACGTACCGCACCGAGTACCCGGCCGCCGCCGTCCCGTTGATCGTGAACACGACCCGGTCGTAGCAGTCGTGCCGCCCGACGCGGACCAGGTAGAGCGCGTCGGTGCTCGAACCGGCGGCTTCCTTGGCGCCCGTGCCCCAGTTCGCCGACGGACAGCCCGGCGGCGCAGGGGGAGCGTCGGTGCGCGGCGGGGGAGGCGAGGCCGGCGGCGTCGTGGGCGGAGCGGCCGGGCTCTGCGACGTCGCCGGCGCCGAGGTGGCGGTCGGCGCGGCTGCGGAGGAAGAGCCGGGCGCGCCGCTGTTCTGGCTGCACGCGGACAGGACCGCGAGCGCGGCCGCGGCGGCAATCGCGTGGGCGGTTCGGCGCATCGCGGTCCTCCGGTCAGTGCCGGAGCGCTTCGCGGCGGCGGTCGTACTCGTCCTGGTCGATCTCGCCGCGCGCGAACCGCTGCCGCAAAATGGCGGTGGCGGGGTCGGCCTCGTGGCCGAGCCCGGCCGGGCGGCGGACGAGCAGCGCGGTGACCACGCCGATCGCGGCGAGCAGCGCGACTGCCACGATGCTCATCACGACCGGGCCGACCCATTCGGCGGCGCTTCCGTAGTGCCAGTACATCATTGTTCTCTCCTCGGCTCAGGACCGCTGACGGGTGTCGGCGGCTTCGAGCGGCTGCAGCACTTCGTCGATCTCCCGCCGGGGAGTCGCCGGCAGCGGGTCGGCGTTGGCAGGCGCCCAGCCGACGCGCAGGACCATCTGAGGGAACGCGCCCGAGGTGACCTTCTCCTCGACGGTGCGCCGGACGTCCGGCAATTCGAGCGGCTCGGTCAGCGGGCAGCTGGCGAGGCCGAAACGGGTCGCGGTGAGCAGCGCGGCACTCGTCGCTTCCCCCGCGCGCAGCCGCGACATCCGGTCGTCGGACGCGGTGCTCAGCACAAGCAGCACCGTTTCGTCGTCTTCGCCGGCCGCGCCGGCGGCTTCGGGCAATTCCGGGTTCGAGAACTGACGGCCGGGCAACGCACCGGGAGTCTCGTCCGGCAGGGGGGTGTTGCGGGACGGGACGCCGTCCGGGGAGGCGTGCCGTCCGCTCCACGCGGCGAGTTCGATCCGGTAGGCGGGATCGTGGCGATGCCGCAGCGACGCTTCCTCGATCGCGGTGGCCAGGTAGTACCGCTCGGCGTCTTCGGCGACGCGCAGGACGACGCCTTCGTCCGCCACTGCCTGGGCGATCGCTTCGAGATGCCCTCGCGGAACGCGCCAGGAACTGTGCCGGCGGCGGTCGGTGCGGCGGCGGGGGATCGCGGCGGCGAGCGCGACCTCGTCGAGAGTGGGCTCGTGCCGGTGGAGCTCGATCGAGGCGAGATGCCCCGGTTCGGCCGGATTGGGCAGCCGCCGCACCTCGGTGCGCCAGCCGAGCGCGGCGAAGGCGATCCGCGCGTGGTGCAGCGCGGCCCCGCAGCTGATCATCAGGTCCCGCCCGTCCGGATCGGTCTGGGTGAGCTGCCGCGAGGGATCGGCGTAGAGGTGCAGGGACCGGTGCCCGACCGCGAACCGCCACGGCTGGGAGTTGTGCACCGACGGCGCACGGACGGCCATCCCGACCGCGGTCGTGACGGTGTAGTCGTCGGGAAGTCCGCGTTCCATGACCGACCTGCCTTGTCGTCTCGTCCGGTGATGCGTCGACAGTGGCAGCCGCGGCGGGATGCGGAGCAGGGCCGGAATTCCCCGGGTGCGGGGACTTTCGCCGGTCGTCGCCCGCCGTGGCGGCGCGGGTGACCTTCGCGGTCCCGCACGGGCCGAAAGACCTCTGCCGCCGCTGGGCGCCCGGGAGGTTGCATGGCGACCGATCGGGGGCGGTTTCGGCGACAGGAGTGAAATGTCCAAAGCACACGAAGCGGACCGGGAAACCCCGGCCGCGTCCCGGATCCGGGCGCTGGGCCTGACCTCGGCGACCGGGCTGGTAGCGGGCAGCGTGATCGGCACCGGGGTCTTCACCATGCCCGCCGTGCTGGCCGGCGCGGGAACCAGTTCGCTGCTGGTGCTCGGCGTCGTCGCGGCCGGCGCCGCCGTGCTGGCGGTCCTTTTCGGACAGTTGACGAAGCGGGCTCCGGATTCCGACGGCGGGCTCTACGCCTACGCCCGGCGGGAATTCGGCGATTTCGCGGGCTATCTGGTCGGCTGGTGCTACTGGGTTTCGGCATGGGCGGGCAATGCCGCGATCGTCGCGTCGTGGGTGCTCTACGTCGAAGCGCTCTTCGGCATCGAACACCCCTCGGTGTGGGCGGACCTCGGCATCGCGCTGGCCGGGCTGTGGATCCCGGCCGCGGTCAACCTCGCAGGCGTGCGGCAGATGGCGTGGTTCCAGAACACCACCGTGGTGCTGAAGTTCCTGCCGCTGCTGTTCGTGGGCGTGGTGGGCTGGTTCTTCGTCTCGAAGGCCAATTTCGGTGCGTTCAACGCGTCCGGCGGAAGCCTTTACACCGCGATCGGGATCGCCGCGGGCGTCGCGCTGTTCGCGTTCATCGGGGTCGAAGTCGCGGCGGTGACGGCGAAACGGGTGCGCGAGCCGGGGCGCAACGTCGGCCGGGCCTCGGTGCTGGGCACCGCCGCCAGCGCGGTGGTGTACCTGGCGGTGTCCGCGGCGGTGATGGGACTCGTCCCGCACGACGTCCTCGTCTCGAGCGGAACTCCGTTCGTGCCCGCGTTCGAGGCGATCCTGCCCGGCGGCGGCTGGGCCGGGAAGCTGGTCGCCGCGCTTGCCGTCGTGTCGGGAATCGGCGCGCTGAACGGCTGGACGTTGGTGACGACAGAGGTGTCGCGCGCCGCGGCGGCGGACGGGCTGTTCCCGCGGGCGTTCGCCTGGGCCGACCGCAAGGACACCGCGTGGTTCGGCATCGTGCTCGCCGCGCTGCTGCCCTCGCTGCTGATGGTGTGGCGCTACACCTCGGGCACCGGGCTGGCGGTCTTTTCCTTCCTGGTGAACCTGGCCGTCGTCACGGTCGCCATCCCGTACTTCTTCTCCGCCTGCGCCCAGCTGGCGTACCTGGTGTCGCGGAGGCGCCGGGTGCACGGCTTGCTGCTGGTCCGCGACCTCGGCATCACCGCCGCCGCCGTGCTCTTCTCGCTGTGGGTGACCTTCGCCGCCGGCTACGCCGCGGTGTACGAGGCGATGCTCGTCCTGCTGGCGGGCCTGGTCCTGCACGCGCTGCTCAAGGGCCGTGCCGCGGCGGGCAGGCAAAAGGCGGCTGCCGAGGAGACCGGCGACCGATGGCCACGCGCGGCTTGACCGCCGCCGTCCCGACGAAAGGCACCGCATGAACTTCGCTGTCGCGTCCGAAACCGGCAGGCTCCGGCAAGTGATCCTGCACCGCCCGGGTCCGGAACTGGCCCGGCTGACCCCGCGAAACATTCACGAACTGCTCTTCGACGACGTCATGTGGGCGAGAAAGGCGAAGGAGGAACACGACGTCTTCGCCGAGGCGCTGCGCGAGCAAGGCGTACGGGTGCACTACTTCGACCGGCTGCTCGCCGAAACCCTCGACGACCCGGACGGCCGCGCGTTCGTGCTCGACCGGGTCTGCACCCCGCGGACCGTCGGCCCGGCGCTGGCTCCGACGCTGCGAAAGCTGTTCGACGACCTCGACAGCCCGAGCCTCGCCGAGTCGCTGATCGGCGGCGTCCTGAAGGCCGACCTGCACCCGCTGCGCACCAGCAGCCTGAAATGGCACATGCTGCGGGCCGACGACTTCCTGCTGCCGCCGCTGCCGAACCACCTGTTCCCGCGCGACACCTCCTGCTGGATCTACGGCGGCGTCTCGATCAACCCGATGGCGAAACCCGCGAGGCAGCGGGAAACCCTGCACGCGCGGGCGATCTACCGCTACCACCCGATGTTCGCCGGAGCCGGATTCCGCACGTATTTCGACGGCGACGAGGACTGCTTCCCGGCGACCGTCGAGGGCGGCGACGTCCACGTCCTCGGCGGCGGCGCGGTCCTCGTCGGCATGGGGGAGCGGACGACGCCGATGGCGGTCGAACTGCTTGCCCGGGAGCTGTTCGGCAGCGGCCAGGCGAACACCGTGCTCGCGGTCGAACTGCCCCGGTCGCACGCGACGATGCACCTGGACACGCTGATGACCATGGTCGACAGGGCCACGTTCGTGCTCTGCCCGTACTTCGACCCGAAGCTGCGCTCGTGGACGGTGACTCCCGGTCCGGACGCTCTGGAGATCCAGCGGAACGACAGTCTGTGGGAGAGCCTCGGCCAAGCGCTCGGCGTCGAGCGGGTCACTGTGCTCTCCACCGACGAGGACGTCCGCGCCGCCGAGCGCGAACAGTGGGACGACGGCAACAACTACCTCGCCGTCGCGCCGGGCGTAGTCATCGGCTACGACCGCAACGTCGCCACGACCACCATGCTGCGCAAACACGGCGTCGAGGTGATCAGCGTGCCCGGCGGCGAACTCGGCCGCGGCCGGGGCGGGCCGCGCTGCATGAGCTGCCCGATAGAACGCGACCCGGCCCGCTGAACGCCCGGACCGCCCGACCGAACAGGAGCTTCCGATGAATCTGCAGGGCCGCAACCTGCTCAAGGAAACCGACCTCACCGCCGCCGAGTTCCGTTCCCTCGTGGACCTCGCCGCCCGGCTGCGCCAGGAGAAACGATCAGGCGCGCCGGCGCGGCGGCTCGCCGGGCGCAACATCGCGCTGGTCTTCGAGAAGAGCTCGACGCGCACCCGGTCCGGATTCGAGGTCGCCGCCCACGACGAGGGCGCGCACATCACCTACCTCGGCCCGGAGGAATCGCACCTGGGCCACAAGGAATCCGTGAAGGACACCGCACGGGTGCTCGGCCGCGTGTTCGACGGCATCGAGTTCCGCGGCTCGTCCCAGGAGGCGGCCGAAACCCTCGGCGCGTACGCCGGGGTCCCGGTGTGGAACGGGCTCACCGACACCTGGCACCCGACGCAGATGCTCGCCGACATCCTCACCATGCGCGACCACGCGCCGGGCTCGCTCGACGACGTGTCGTACTGCTACCTCGGCGACGGGCGCAACAACGTCGCCAACTCCCTGCTCGTCACCGGTGCGCTGCTGGGTCTCGATGTCCGTGTTTGCGCGCCGGAGCCGTTGTGGCCGAGGGAAGAGATCCGGCGGATCGCTGCCGGGCTCGCGGGCGAGTCGGGCGCGAAACTGCTCGTGTCCGACGACGTCGCCGAGGCGGTGCGCGGAGCCGGCTTCCTGTACACCGACGTCTGGCTGTCGATGGGCGAACCGGAGGACGCCTGGGGCCCGCGGATCGAACAGCTGCTGCCGTACCAGGTCAACGCCAAGGTGCTCGCCGAGACGGGGAATCCGGCGGTGAAGTTCTTGCACTGCCTGCCCGCGCTGCACGGACGGGACACCGAAATCGGGAAGCGGCTCGGCGACCGGTACGGGCTCGACGCCCTCGAAGTCACCGACGAGGTTTTCGAATCGGCGGCGTCGGTCGTGTTCGACCAGGCGGAGAACCGGATGCACACCATCAAAGCCGTCATGGTCGCGACGGTGGGAGCATGAGGATCGTCGCCGCGCTCGGCGGCAACGCCCTGCTGGAACGCGGGGAACCGGCCGAGTCCGACATTCAGGAGCACCACGTCCTCGCCGCCGCCGAAGCGCTCGCCGCGGTGGCCCGCGAGCACGAACTCGTCCTGACCCACGGCAACGGCCCGCAGGTCGGGCTGCTGGCGCTGGAGAGCGAACGCGATCCGGCGCTGCGCAGGCCTTATCCGTTCGATGTGCTCGGCGCGCAGACCCAGGGGATGATCGGCTACTGGCTCGCGCAGGCACTGCAGAACGCCACCGGCCGCCCGGCGGCGGGGCTGGTGAGCCGCACGCTGGTGCGTGCCGACGACCCGGCTTTCGCTGTCCCGGCCAAGTTCGTGGGCCCGGTGTACGACCGCGCGACCGCCGAGCGGCTCGCCGCGGAACGGGGGTGGGAGGTCCGGCCGGACGGCGCGGCGTGGCGGCGGGTGGTGCCGTCGCCGGAACCGGTCGAGCTGATCGAGTTGCCCTTCGTGAAAGCCCTGATGGAATCGGGCGCGATCGTGGTGTGCGGGGGAGGCGGCGGGATCCCGGTGGCCGCCGCCTCCCCGGGGTTGCGGGGCGTCGAAGCGGTCGTGGACAAGGATCTGACCGCCGCGCTGATCGCGCGCGAGATCGGGGCCGACGCTCTGGTGCTGCTGACCGACGTCGAGGCGGTGCAGGACGATTACGGCACGCCGCGGGCACGGCCGATCCGGGACGTCGGCAGCCGCGAACTGCGGTCCCGGGATTTCCCCGCCGGTTCGATGGGGCCGAAGGTCGAGGCCGCCTGCCGGTTCGTGGAGAACGGCGGGAAGTTCGCCGCGATCGGCAGGCTGACCGCGGCGGCCGGACTGGTGGCGGGCACAGCGGGAACGATCGTCCGCGCGTGCGGCCCTGGCTTCAGCTGACGAGCGCCCAGGCCAGCACCAGCCCGCCGGAGTTGGTGGCCAGGTGCACCAGCATCGGGGCGAGCAGCCCTCGCCCGGTGTAGCGCCACCAGCACAGGAACACGCCCGCTCCGGCGGCAGCGGCCATCGCCAGCACCGAAACCATCGCGAGCGGCAGCCCGCCGACCGTCTGGTGCACGGCCGCGTTCTGGGTGAGTGCGAGCGACGGCAGCAGATGCCAGAGCCCGAACAGCGCGGACGCGCCGAGCACCGGCCACCATCGCCACCGCTCGCCTGCTCCGAGCAGCGCCGGGAGCACGCCGCGGAACGCGACCTCTTCGACGAGCACGGTGCCGAGCGGAATCCGCACCAGCGCGAGCCACATGAGCTGGCCGAAGCCCGGCGAACCGATCCGGCCGTCGTGGAACAGCACGCGCAACGACGGAATCGCGGCCGCGAGGCCGAACCCGAGCGCTACGGCCGCGAACCCGCCCAGCCCGAACCACAGCATCCGGCGCGCGTGCGCGCGGCCGAATCCGATCTCGGCCCAGCGGACCCCGGCGAAGCGAGCGAGGACCAGGAGCACGGCGGCGGTGACCGCGCCGCAGACGGGGTAGGCCCAGCCGGGCAGCACCCGGTTGGCCAGCACAGTCGCCGCCGCGAGCAGCAGGACGGCGGGAACCACAGTGAGAGCACGACGCCGGAGATCGGTGACTTCCGGCAGTTTCGGGACAACGGCGGAGACAGACATCGTCATTCCAGTGTGCCTGCCGAAAGGGACAATGGCGATGACGACCATGGAACGCGAACCGTATCTGGACTTTCTGCGTGCGGTCAGCCTGGTCGTGGTCGTGCTGTGGCACTGGGCGTTCACGATCCTGCACTGGACGCCGACCGGGCCGCAGCCCACGAATCCGCTCGCGTACTTCCGGGGCCTGTGGGTGCTCACCTGGTTCCTGCAGGTCCTGCCGGTGTTCTTCTACGTCGGCGGGTCGGTGCACCTCGCGTCGTGGGAGCGTGCCCGGGCCAGGGGCCAGTCACGGCGCTCGTACGTCTGGCTCCATGTAAAGGAACTGGTCGCGCCGGCCGGGATGCTGGTCCTTTTCTGGACCACAGCCGGGATCGTGCTGGCCGAGGCGTTCGGCGTACGGTGGATCGGCGGCGCGGTAATGCTGATTCTGAGCCCCCTGTGGTTCCTCGCGGTTTACGTCGGCCTGCTTCTGCTGCTGCCGCTCATGGCGTGGCTGCACGAGCGCTTCGACATCCTGGTCCTGGTGTGGCTCGCCGGGGCCGCCCTGCTGATCGACGTCCTGCGGCTGCGCTTCGGCTGGGACGCGGTGAGCTGGGTCAACGTCGCCGCGGTGTGGGGCTTGGCCTACCAGGCGGGTTTCTTCCATCGGCGCATCGTCGCGGCCTCGCGACACGTCGCCGGAACGCTGCTGTGGGCGGGCTTGTTCGCTCTCGCCGGACTGGTGCTGTCGGGCTTGTATCCCGGTTCGATGGTCGGAGTTCCGGGGGAGCGGATGTCGAACATGTCGCCGCCGACGTTCGTCATCGTCGCGCTGCTGGCCTTCCAGATCGGGCTGTGCGAGATGCTGCGCCCGGCCGTCGAGCGTGCTTTGGCCAAGCCACGCCGGCAGCGCGCGACCGCAGTCTTCACCCGATACGCGCTGCCGCTGTTTCTCTTTCACACCACGGGAATGGCCCTGGCCCGCGCAGTCGTGTACTTCGGCTTCGACCGGCACCTGGCCGACGACCGGGCGCCGGACTGGATCTGGTGGGCTGAGCGCCCGCTGGCGATTCTCGGTCCGCTGCTTTTCACCGTGCCGCTGATCGCCCTCTTCCGGCAGCGACATGCCGTGCACCAAGCGGCGCACGAGTAGGGCCGCGGCTTTCCGCGCCACTGGCTGCCCGACGTGGAGCGTGTCCGGGCGGCGCGGCGCCGGGATCAGGTGCAGTTGAACAGGGTCATGAAGCCGTAGTCCATGTGCAGTTGCTGGTGGCAGTGCAGCAGCGAGAGGCCCGGTTGGTCGGCGACGAAGTCGAGGTCGAGTTTCTGGTAGCCGCCGAGCATGACGACGTCCTTGAACAGCCCCGCGGTGGGAGTGCCGGCGACGGCGGCGACCTCGACGGTGTGCCGGTGCAGGTGCACGGGGTGCACGTCGTCGGTGGCATTGCGCAGCCGCAGCCGGTACCGCTTGCCGCGCTGGACCGGGATCACCGGCTGGTTGAGGGCCGTTGAGTAGGACTGGCCGTTGAGGGTCCAGGCGTTGAAGCCGCCGACGGCGGCGTTGCGCTTCTCCACCAGCAGGTCGATCGTCTGGTCCGGGGCCGCGGCGGCGGCTCCGGCGCGGGCGAAAGTCCGGTAGTCCCAGGTGAACGGGCCGGGTGCGGTCCACTGCGGGGGACCGGCGCGGCCGGCGTATTCGACGGCGATGCCCATCCCGGCGCCGCGGTCGCTGTCGGCCAGGTCGCCGAGGACCCACACTCCGGGACGGTTCATCTCCACCACCGCGGAGACGCGTTCCGCCGTGCCGATCCACAGCACCGGAACCCGCGCCGGGGCGGGCACCGGATTGCCGTCCAGCGCGACGACGCGGAAGACATGGCCGGGCAAGGCGAGGCTGCGGATCTCGGTGGCGCTGCCGTTGAGCACGTGCAGCAGCATCCGCTGCCCGGCCCGGACCTTGATCGGTTCGCCTTGGCCGAGCTTGCGGCCGTTGACGCTGAACGCGCCGTAGCCGACCTCGTAGCCGCGCGGCATCCCTCGGCCGAGCGAATCGGCCATCGCTTTCTCGCCCCGCTCCTTGAGTTCCGGATCGGGCGCACCGGCCAGGAAATCGGCGGCCATGTCCCCGGCGCGGCTGAACGTGGGCGCGAATTCCTTCAATACCAGGAAAACTTCCTGGTCGTAGGCGCCGGGATTGAGCTTCGGCTCGATGTAGACCGGTCCGACGAGCCCACCGTACTGGCCCTTCGCCAGATCGCTCCCGGCGATCAGATGGCTGTGGTAGAAACGGAATCCCGCCGGTCCGGGCGTGAACGAGACACGTCGCATGCCGTGCGCGGGAACGAACGGAGTGCCCTCCTCCGCGGATCCGTCGACGTCCGCGGGCACCTGCTGGCCGTGCCAGTGCACCTGCTCCGGGACGTCGGTGTCGTTGTGAACGTCCACCACCGCGGGGCGGCCCTCGGCGAACCGCAGCAACGGACCCGGGAACTGCCCGTTGTAGGTCGTGGTGGAGAAGATCGCGTCCGGAGCGAGTTCGACCAGTCCGCTGCCGATCCGCAGCGTATAGTCGGCTTTTCCTTCCGGCAGGGGCGCGGAGGGCGACGTGTCGCAGCCCGCGACAGTGTCGCCTGCGCTGGCGGTGGCCGCGGCCCCCACGGTGATCTTCAACAGGTCACGGCGATTGATCGGCATCGAGCACACGCTCCCTTGGGTGAGCACGTCCAGCCGTCAGCGGAGAGACCCGAGGCCGCGATCTGTGCGGCACGGCCGCGAGTCTCAAGCATCGTACTCCGATGACGGCACCCGAAAATGGGCTCGAACACGGGAAACCGGGTACCCGGCCCGGGTGCCCACAGGGTCGGCGAACCTCGCCGGAGTCCGGTTCGGTCAAGGGTGGACGGTGCGTCCTGCTTTGCTGAGAGCAGGCATTCCGCGGCGGACAGGACGTTCGATGAAGGACTAACGCGGGCGGCGCCGACCGGCTGAGGGCCAGCGGGTGCGGTGCGCGGGCCGGGACGGACGAGTTCCGGCGGATCCTGCTCAGGGTTTCCAGTCTGAAGGGACGACGGTGCGGTCGTCGGCATCGTGCTCGGCGTGCGCGGTGGCGTAGCGCTGTGTGTCGTGGTCGTACCAATCCTGATAGCCGCGCATCCAATCCTGCATTCCCTCGATGTACCCGGCCAATGCCGGGCTGGCCCAGTCGCGGGTCGCTCGCGCCAGACTGCTGAACGCGACGATCTCCGCGCGCACTCGTCCGGCGGTCGCTTCGACAGCCTCGGTCAGGGTGCGGCCTTGGGAGGCGTAGAGGGTGACCATATTGCGGAACTGCCCGGGCTGCCGCGCCTCGACCGGCAGGCTCTGGATGTCGTTGGCCCAGCACACCACGTTGTTGGCGTGCATGCGCAATTGGTGGACAGCCGGATGGTGGTATTCGTCGGCGGTCACGGGTGCGCAGCCTGCAGTCCGGCGGTGGACGCCCAGAGCCGCATGCCGGTGGCGAACCGGTCGAAGTGCTCAGGCGACAGCCGGGCACGCAGCCGGCGGCACACGTCCAGCCACGCCGTTTCGCCGTAGACCGGGCACGCCCGGGTCCGGTCGTGATCGAGAACGTCGATCATCGCGGTGAGGTTGGCCAAGGTGTCAGGCGTGTCGGTGTCGACGCGGTCCACGAAGAGGTCGTCGGCGAGGAAAAACCACAGAAAATAATCGGCGATGATCTGCAGCAACGCCGTATCGGCGCGGGGATAGCACCGGGCGGCGAGGTAACTGTAACGGGTACGGGCCACCCGATCGCGGTAATCGGCGGTCGGAATGAGCCCGTTGTCTTGTCCCCAGCCGATCATGGTCTGTTCCACCGCGGCGGCCTCGGGATGGCAGGCGCCAGGCCAGGGGAACTGAAAACCGGGAACCTCGATCGCGGCGAATTCGGTGGCGTCGTCCATGGCTGCCTTCCGGTCGTGCGCGGAACTCAGGGGGTCCGGCTCTCGATCGCGGAGTCCCTGGCCGCGAACGCCGGTTTCCTGCGGTGACTCGCCTCGTCGTGATCGAGCCATCTTAGCTCTCGAGGACGCCTGCCGCGCGGGTCGGGGCGAGAGCGCCGACGATGCGCGGTATGCAAGATTTCCTGATATAGCTCGGCATACGATGCCGCGCGCGGGTGTCCGGCATCAGCTGATCGGCCACGGCGGCGGAGATGCGTCCCGATCTGCTCGACGGCGCACCTGTCGACGACCCAGCTCTCCTGCTCGGACCTGAGGGCACCGACGCCATCAGCTGCGCCGAGCGGTGACCCCCCTGCGGAGATCGCCCGGCAACGGACGGACGCGCTGGAGATCGCGGCGTCTGCTCGACCGCAGCTGCCACGGGACGCTGGTGACCATGACGCCGGGTTCGAACAGCAGTCGTCCCTTGAGCCGCAGGGAGCTCTGGTTGTGCAGGATGTTCTCCCACCAGCGGCCGACGACGTACTCCGGGATGTAGATGCACACGACGTCGCGTGGGCTGGACCGGGCGAAGTTCTTCACGTAGGCGACGACCGGGCGGGTGATTTCGCGGTAGGGCGATTCCACGACCTTCAACGGGATTTTGATGCCGCGGCGTTCCCATTGCCGTTGCAGCTCGCGGGTTTCGGCGTCGTCGACGTTCACGGTGATCGCGGTGAGCGTGTCGGGCCGGGTGGCGCGGGCGAAGGCGATCGCACGCTGGCTCGGTTTGTGCAAAGTGGACACGAGCACGATGGCGTGGACGCGACTGGGCAGCAGTTCGCTTTCCTCGTCGGGAAGCAGTTCTTCGCGGACGTGGGTGTAGTGCCGGTGAACGGCGCGCATCATCACGTACAGCGCGGGGATGGCGATGACGACGAGGTAGGCCCCGTGGGTGAACTTGGTGACCAGCACGACCGCGAGGACGATCGCGGTGAGGGTCGCGCCGAGGGCGTTGATGGCGCGGGAGCGCTGGATCGCGTGCCGGCTTCCGGTGCCCGCGGCCAGTTCGCGGTTCCAGTGCCGCACCATGCCCGCCTGGCACAGCGTGAACGAGGTGAACACGCCGAGGATGTAGAGCTGGATGAGCCGGGTGGTCGAGCCGTCGAACGCGTAGATCAGGACGGCGGCGATGAGCGCGAGCGCGATGATGCCGTTGGAGAACGCCAGCCGGTCGCCGCGCGTGTGCAGTTGGCGGGGGAGATAGCGGTCCTTGGCGAGGATCGAGGCCAGCAGCGGGAAGCCGTTGAACGCGGTGTTCGCGGCGAGGATCAGGATCAGCGCGGTCGTGGCCTGGAGGAAATAGAACAGGACGGCGTGGTCGCCGCCGAAGACCGCGGCGCCGATCTGGCTGATCACCGTGCGCTGCGGGTCGGTCGCGCACTGGCCGGCGAACCCGGCCAGATCGCAGGCGTTCTCGGCGATGTGCACCTTCGCGATCAGCGCGAGCGCGGTGATGCCGCCGAACATGACGACCGCGATGACGCCCATCGCGGTCATCGTGCGGGCCGCGTTGACGGCTTTCGGCTTGCGGAACGCGGGCACGCCGTTGGAGATGGCTTCGACGCCGGTGAGCGCGGTGCAGCCGGACGAGAACGACCGCAGCAGCAGGAAAATCAGGGCGAATCCGGTCAATCCCACTTGTTCGGGACGGATCGCGTAGCCCGCGCTCTCGGCGACCGGTGCGTGCCCGGCGAGCGTGCGGGAGAAGCCGACGGCGATCATCAGCAGCACCGCGACCACGAAGAGGTAGGTCGGCGCGGCGAACGCGCGCCCGGATTCGCGGAGGCCGCGCAGGTTCATCGCGGTCAGGACGACGATGAAGCCGATGTCGAGTGCGATCCGGTAGCCGTTGAGGCCGGGCACGGCGGAGATGATGTTGTCGACGCCGGAGGCGACCGACACCGCCACGGTCATGATGTAGTCGACCATCAGCGCGCCGGCGACGACAAGCCCGGCGTGGCTGCCGAGGTTGCGCGAGGCGACCTCGTACGAGCCGCCCCCGCTGGGATAGGCCTTCACCACCTGCCGGTAGGACACGACCACCACGCTGAGCAGGACCGCGACCGCGAGTCCGACCCACGGGGCGAGCACCAGATACGTCAGCCCGCCGATCGAGAGGATCAGCAGGATCTCCTGGGTGGCGTAGGCGACCGAGGACAGCGGGTCGCTGGCGAAAATGGGCAGGGCGAGCCACTTGGGCAACAGCGTTTCGCCGAGGGTGTCGCTCCGGAACGGCCGCCCGAGCACCAGCCGTTTGAGCCATGACATAGGTGCTGGCACGTACCGCAGCGTCCCTCGGGGACCGGTGCGGCAGCGTATGGATCTCGTCAGGATCCCGGCCTGGCCGTAGAGATTCCGTTAACGCGCGTCAGAAATCCGTCAAAGTCGGACCGGCGGGTTCGGCGGGTGCTTACTCTCCCGCGCCATGGTCGACGACCGCGTCGTGCGGATCCTTCGCCGCACTGGCGCGGCGGAGGTGATCGACGCGCTTCTCACCGGTCCGGCGTGCCTGTCCCGCCTGCGCCGCACGGTGCCGCGCCGGACGCTGGAGCGGTCGGTCCGCGCGCTGGCGGCGGAGGGCGCGCTCGTCCGGGCCGACGCGGGCAGCTGGGACACCGGTCTCCGTGCGGACACGGAGTTGCGGCTTACCGCGAGCGGCCTGGCGGTCGCGGCCGTTTTGTCCGATTGGGACGTCTGGGTCCGGGTGTACGAGGACTATCTCCGCGATCGGTAGCTCCGCGTGTCCCGTCGTCGGCGGACGCGCGCGAGGGGACCTCGGTTTGCCCGGGGCGGGTCTTTGCGGCATCTTTACGCGTGGAGTGCCGGGAAGTCTGGTCGGCCTGCCCGTGCCCAGCCGGGCGACGGGCGGTCGAGCCGACCCCCGGGGAGTCCGATGGCGCTGGTGCTGGCGTTCGGCGTGGTGCTGCTGGTCAGCGTGTCGCTGTCCGGCGTGGCCGCGCGGACGGTGCTGTCGACGGCGTTGCTGTTCCTGCTCGCGGGCGCTCTGCTGGGCGACGGCGGGTTCGGCCTGATCCACATCGCGCCCCGGGATCCGCTGGTCACGTCGCTCGCCGACATCGCGTTGTTCACGGTGCTGTTCACCGACGGCCAGCGGGCGAGCGTGCCCGCGCTGCGGGAGAACTGGCGGCTGTCCGGGCGGGCGCTCGGGCTGGGGATGCCGTTGACGATGGTGGGCATCGCGGTGCCCGCGCATTTCCTGGTCGGACTGGACTGGCCGACGTCGTTGCTGCTGGGCGCGATCCTCTCGCCGACCGACCCGGTGTTCGCGGCGGCGATCGTGGGCCGCGACGACGTGCCGTTGCGGCTGCGGCGGCTGCTGAACGTGGAGTCCGGGCTGAACGACGGGCTCGCGCTGCCGTTCGTGCTGATCTTCCTGGCGACCGCGACGCACACGTCGTCGGATCTGGGCACGGTCGTGTTCGAGCTGGTGCTGGGATTGGTGCTGGGGATAGCGATTCCCGCGCTGGTCGCTCTCGCGTGGCGGCTGCGGGTGCTGACCGCCGAGCCGCGGCTGCAGGCGCTCGGTCCGCTGGCGGTCGCGGTGCTGCTTTACGCGGCGTGCCACCTGACCGACGCGAATCCTTATCTGGCGGCGTTCGCGGCCGGCTCCACACTGGCCACTGTGGACAAGACAGCGGCCGAGCACTTCGAGCCGCTGGGGGACCTGCTTTCGGAGATCACGAAGTTCGCCGCGCTGCTGGTGTTCGGCGCGCTGATCACGCCGGACCGGCTCTCGCACTTGAGCGTCGGCGCGTGGGTGCTCGCGGTGCTGGCCATCGTTCTGGTGCGGCCCGCGGCGCTGGCGCTGTCGCTGCTGCGGACTCCGATGTCGGGACGCGAACGCGCGACCGCCGCGTGGTTCGGGCCGAAAGGGTTCGCGTCGGTGGTGTACGGGCTGCTGGCGCTGCAGTCCGGGATCGCCGACAGCGAGCTGGTGTTCGATCTGGTCGCGGTGACGATCGCGCTCTCGATCGTGCTGCATTCCTCCACCGACGTGCCGATCGCGAGACTGCTGCGGATCGAGCCGCCGGACAAGCTGCCTACCGGCCGTCCGGCGAGCGCGGGCGGCGACCGCAAAGAGAAAGGAAAGAAATCATGAGTTCCGGCGGAGCCGCCCGGCTCGTCGTAGCCTGGGGGCATGCGCGCAGCGGAGCTGGCCGAGGAGTTCCCGGTCGTCGACCTCGATTCGGACGCGCTGGCGGCCGCGCGCCTGCTCGCCGAGCACCGGTTGCCCGGGCTGGTGGTGACGGAAGCGTCCGGGTGTCCGCACACGGTGCTGCCCGCCTCCGACGTCGTGCAGTTCCTGGTTCCGCCTTATGTGCGCGACGATCCGTCGCTGGCCGGGGTGCTCAGCGAGTCGATGGCGGACCGGGTCGCGGACAAACTCGGCGGGCGGACCGTGCGCGAGCTGCTGCCCGGCGAACCGCGCGAGCTGCCGAGGGTGGACGCGGACGACACGATCGTGGAGGTCGCCGCGACGATGGCCCGGCTGCGGTGTCCGCTCGTGGCGGTCATGCGGGACCGGACGCTGCTGGGCGTGGTGTCCGCGTCGCGGCTGCTGGAGCACGCGTTGACGCCTCGCTGATCCCGGCGGTCCGCCGATGAGCACGGTCATCGCGGTCGTCGTGTTCGTGGTGGCCTACGTTTTCATCGCGACCGAGAAGATCCCGAAAATGACGGCCGCGCTGGCCGGGGCGGGCGTGGTGCTCGCGACCGGGGTCAGCGGGTCGGCCGACGCGTTCTTCTCCGAGGACACCGGCGTCGACTGGAACGTGCTGTTCCTGCTGCTCGGCATGATGATCATTGTCGGGATCCTGCGCCGCACCGGAGTGTTCGAGTTCGTCGCGATCTGGGCGGCCAAGCGCGCCAAGGGGTCGCCGCTGCGGATCATGCTGCTGCTGGTGCTGATCACCGCGGTCGCCTCGGCGTTCCTGGACAACGTGACCACGGTGCTGCTGATCGCGCCGGTGACGCTGCTGGTGTGCGACCGGCTCGACATCAGCCCGGTGCCCTTCCTGATCGCCGAGGTGCTGGCTTCCAACATCGGCGGCACCGCGACCCTGATCGGCGACCCGCCGAACATCATCATCGGCAGCCGCGCGGGCCTGGCGTTCAACGACTTCCTGCTCAACCTCGCGCCGATCGTCGCGCTCGAACTCGTCGTGCTGGGGCTGGTGCTGCCGTGGCTGTTCCGCGGTTCGTTCACCGTCGACCCGCAGCGGGTCGCCGACGTCATGGCGCTGAACGAACGCGAAGCGATCCGGCAGCCGAAGCTGCTGATCAAGTCCGGCGCCGTGCTGCTGCTGGTGTTCGCGGGGTTCGTGCTGCATTCGGTGGTGCACCTGGACCCGTCGGTGGTCGCGCTGCTCGGCGCGGGCCTGCTCGTGCTGCTGTCGGGCACGCCGCCGAAGCAGTACCTGGACGGCGTCGAATGGGAAACCCTGCTGTTCTTCGCCGGCCTGTTCATCATGATCGGGGCGCTGGTCAAGACCGGTGTGATCGACTGGCTCGCGAAGCTCACCGCTGGCGCCACCGGCGGGAACGCGCTGCTGGCGGTGTTCCTGATCCTCGGGGTGTCCGCGCTGCTGTCCGGCGTCATCGACAACATCCCTTACGTGGCAACGATGAGCCCGCTCGTGCTCGCGCTCACCCACGACATCCCGGACCCCGCGCATTCCGAGGCGCTGTGGTGGTCCCTGGCGCTGGGCGCGGACTTCGGCGGCAACATGACCGCGGTCGGGGCCAGTGCGAACGTGGTCGTGCTGGGTCTCGCCGCCCGGACGGGCGCGCCGATCTCGTTCTGGGAGTTCACGAAGAAGGGCGCGGTCGTCACGGTGATCACCGTGCTCGTCGCCGCGCCGTACCTGTGGTTGCGCTACTTCGTCTTCTGATCCGCCGTCCGCGGGCGCGAGCGCTGTTCGCTGTGAGGCGTGGCTGTCCAGCTCGCAGGGCCTGTCGGGACCGCGGTGGCTCGGCGAAGTATGTGAAGGGAACCCTGAGGAACTCTGAGTACGCAAGGATTCCCCTCACGTCTCTACTAAGCCGGATATACGGGCGGATCGGGCATTTCGCCGACCATTTGGGGCCGTTGTGGACGGTAGTCGAGCGGAAACGCCGCGGCTTAAGTTCCGGGCGCAGGGATCAGGCGCCCTCGCGGACTTCTGCGGACAGGGAGCCGCGCACCGCTGCCGAAAAATGTCCTTGCCGCCCGGTCCGGTGTGAGCGATCCCGCAACCATGTCCGTGCGCAATTGTTGCATACTGCATCAATGTCGTCGGGTGAGAGTGCGGGGAAACGCGGGCTGGTCGTGCCGGTGCGCCAGCCGGTGGGCCGGTGGGTGCGGGAGAGCCGGGCCGGGCTGGTCGGGCTGGCGGTGCTGATCGGGGCGGGCGCGGGTTTGGGCGCGGTGGTGTTCCGGTGGTTGATCACCACGTTCACGCACGTGTTCTCCGGGCATGCGGACTATTCGGACGCCGGGCGTGCGGCGCATTCGTGGTTCCCGGCGCTGGGCCCCTGGTTCCTGCTGCTGGCCCCGGTGATCGCGGGCTTGGTTTACGGGCCGCTGGTCTACCGGTTCGCCCCGGAGGCGCGCGGGCACGGGGTGCCGGAGGTGATGTACGCCGTGGCCGAGCGGGGCGGGCGGATTCCGGTGCAGGTGAGCGTGGTGAAGGCGCTGGCGTCGGCGTTGACGATCGGGTCCGGCGGTTCGGTGGGCCGGGAAGGCCCGATCGTGCAGATCGGGTCCGCGCTGGGCTCGGCGCTGGGACGGGCGGCGCGGCTGCCGGAGTCGCGGCTGCGGGTGCTGGTGGCGTGCGGTGCGGCGGGCGGGATCGCGGCGACGTTCAACGCGCCGCTGGCCGGTCCGTTCTTCGCGATGGAACTGATTCTCCGCGATTTCGCGGCGGAGTCGTTCGGTGCGGTGGTGCTCGCGAGCGTGACGGCGAGCGTCGTCGGGCGTGCGGTGCTGGGGAACGCGCCGTTTTTGGATCTGCCGCCGTTCACGCTGCGGAATCCGGTGGAGTATCTGCTGTTCGTGGCGCTCGGCTTGGTGGTCGGTGCGTGCGGAGTGCTGTTCACCAGGGTGTTGTACTGGATCGAGGATCTGTGCGACCGGCTGTGGCGGGGCCCGGAGTGGCTGCGCCCGGCGGTGGGCGGGGTGTTCCTCGGCGGGTTGCTGCTTCTGCTGCCGCAGATGTACGGGGTGGGCTATCCGGTGCTGCAGAACGCGGTCGAGGGCAAGTACGTCCTCGGGTTCCTGCTGGTTCTGATGCTGGGGAAGATCGTGGCGACCAGTCTGACGATCGGGATCGGCGGCTCGGGCGGGGTGTTCGCGCCGTCGCTGTTCATCGGCGCGATGGCCGGCACCGCGTTCGGGATCGCTGTGCATACGTGGTTTCCGTCGGTGACGGCGTCGCCGGGGGTGTACGGGCTGATCGGGATGGGTGCGGCGTTCGCGGGTTCGGCGCGGGCCCCGATCACGGCGGTGATCGTGCTGTTCGAGCTGACCGGCCAGTATTCGGTGATCCTGCCGATGCTGACCGCCATCGTGATCGCGACCGCCGTGAGCCGCGCGCTGAGCCGGGACACGATCTACACGCTGAAACTGCGCCGCCGCGGCATCGACCTGGACAAACACCCCTCCGCGCAACGGCTGGCGGGCACGAAGGTCGCCGCGGTCACCGAACCGCTGCCGGAGCCGCTGAGCGCGGACCTGCCGCTGGAACTGGCCGCGCACGCACTCGCATTGTCCGGCCACGGAATCCTCCCGGTGATCGACGAGGAGGGCCGCTACCAGGGCTGCGCCACCGCCCGCGCGGTCGCCGAGGCGGTCGCCGAGGACCAGTCGGGCCAGGTGGGAGACCTCGCCGAGTTGCCGCCGCTGGTGACGAGCGATTCCACGCTCGCCGACGCGCTGGACGCACTCGCCCAAGCTCCGGGAACCGGTCTTCCGGTGCTGACCGGCGGCGATGAGCTGACCGGGTGGATCACGCACCAGTCGGTGCTGAGCGCGCTGGAGCCGGCGGCGGTGAGCGCGACCGGCCGGACCTCGGCGGGGCTGCCCTAGGCGGAAACGCGGAGTCCGTCCAGCAGAAGGTCCAGCAGCCGGGCCGCCATTGCCTTGTGTTCGGCGGAACCGGCCACGGTGAAGATGCCGATGAGCGCTGCCGCGATGTCTTCGGCAGGGACATCGCCGCGGAGTTCGCCACTGCTGCGGCCTGCTTCGAGGAGGCCGTCGATGGCCGCGAGCAGTTCGGTTCGGGTGCGGGCGTGGGCGATCTCGCCCGACTCGACCATCGCGAGCAGCGTCTCGAGCATTCCGTTCTTGGTCGCGATCCAGTCCCCGAACAAGTCCATCCAGCGGCGCAGCGCCGCGGCCGGGCCGAGTTCCGCGAGCAGGTCCTTGGCTCCGGCGGTGAGGCGCGAGACCTGGTCTTGGTAGACCGCGTCGACGAGCGACTCGCGGGTGGGGAAGTGCCGGTAGAGGGTGGCGATGCCGACTCCGGCCTCGGCGGCGATCGCGCGCATCGAGGGCTCGGTCCCGGCCGCTGCGAACAAGCGGGTCGCGACGTCCAGCAACTGCTGGCGGTTGCGGGTCGCGTCTGCCCGGGGGGTCTTCGCGGCGGCCAAAACGGATCACGCTCCACTTGTGCTAGCTTCGAGGATGTAAACGGAGCATAGTCCGTTTACCTGACCCCGAGGAGACAGATGAGCGGGAAAGAAGCGAGCCGGGCGGTGCGATTCGAGGCGTTCGGCGGTCCGGAGTCGTTGCGCGTCCGCGAAGTGCCGGTGCCGCAGGCTGGTCCGGGGCAGATTCGCGTACGGGTGGCCGCGGCTGGGCTGAACCCGATGGACTGGTTCATGACCTCGGACTCGGAGACCGCCGCGCGGTTCGGGCTCAGCCTGCCGTGCGGATTCGGGACCGACTACGCCGGGACCGTCGACCAGATCGGCGACGGAGTAAGCGAGTTCGCGGTCGGCGACCGCGTCTTCGGCGGCGCGCTGTCCCGTGCGGTGGCTGACTATGTCGTCGTGGACGTCGCCGGGACCATCGCGGTGGGCGGCGAGGCGCACCGCACTCCGGACGGTGTCGACGACCGCACCGCAGCCGCGCTTGCGATCGCGGGCTGCACGGCGGCTGCGGCGCTGGCGGTGGTCAGTCCGGGCCCGGGCGACACGGTGCTCGTCGGCGGCGCCGGAGGCGGGGTCGGCGTGTTCGCGGTCCAGCTCGCACGCCTTGCCGGTGCGCGAGTGATCGGGACGGGGTCGGCGTCCTCGGCCGAGGCGCTGCAAGCGCTGGGGGCTGAGCCGGTCGCGTATGGCGAGGGCCTGGTCGACCGGGTCCGTGCGTTGGCTCCCGCCGGCGTCACCGCCGCGATGGATCTGCACGGGGCGGAAACGGCGCAGGCGGCCCGCGAACTCGGCGTGCCGGACGGACGCATCACCACCATTGCGGGCCAGATCGACGGGATCACTCCGGCGAACGGCGCCAACGCAGCGCCCGGAGCCATCGAGGAGATCGCCGGTCTGGTGGCGGCGGGACAGCTCCGGGTGCCGATCGCGGCGAGCTTTCCGGTCGAGGAGATCCAGACCGCGGTCGAGCTTCAGGCGGGGCGGCACGTGCACGGCAAGGTCGTCATCGACCTCTAGGCGGCCGGGGTGGTTCGCGACCAGGGGTAGCGACCGGCGTCCGCGTCGCCGTAGTCCGGGGCGAGAAGATGTGCAGGCGCTGGCGGCCGAACGGCTTCGCGACCACATCGCGCACACGGCGCAGCTGCTGATCAGCTGCGCCGAGGACGAACCGAACCGGCCGTTGCAGTCCCGACCGCGCCGGTCAGGGCGCGGCCGGGGTGAAGTTCTCCCGGTGGATCATGCGCGGCGCCATGCGGCGGCGTTTGAACGCCTTCACCCCGGCGTCGACCATCGGCGGCGGCCCGCAGAGCCAGCCCGACCAGCCGCGGGCGCTGGGGACGTCGTCGAGGAACCGGTCGGTCGGGAAACCGGTGCGGTGCTTGCTGTTCCCGGGTTCGTGCGACAGCACCGGAAGGAACGAGAAACCCGGGTAGCTGTCGGCGAGTTCGGCCATCAGGTCGAGGTCGTAGAGATCGGCCGCGCCGCGAACCCCGTGATACAGCACCACTTTCCGGTTCGGATCCCGGGAAAGCGCGGTGCGGGCGAGGCCGATCAGCGGGGCGAGCCCGGTGCCGCCGCCGATGAGCGCCATCGGGCCGCCGTCGTCCTCCTCGGCAGGCGGCAGGAAGAAGTCGCCGAGCGGGCCGGTGACCTGAACCTGCTCTCCGACGGCGAGCCCAGCGAAGATCCACTGCTCGGTCGCCGCCCCGCCGGGCACCAAACGGACGTGCAGCTCCAGGACTTTGTCCTCGTCGGCGGTGTTGACCAGCGAGTACTGGCGGCGCACGCCGGTGCCGGGCACGGTGAGCTCGACGTACTGGCCCGCGTTGAACGCCAGCGGTTCGGGCAGGCCGAGCCGCAATCGCCGGGTGTCGCGGGCGATGTCCTGGATTTCGCGGACGGTCGCGGTGAGGTCGCGCAGCGGGTGCGTGGCCCGGCCGCCGCCGCTCGCGGTTTCGACGACGACGTTCGAGCGGAGCCGGGCCTGGCAGGCCAGTGCGAGGCCCGCCGCCCGCTCGTCCTCGGTCAGGGTGTCGGCGGGGGAGTCGCAGTGGTCGACAGCGCCGTCGACCACGCGCAGTTTGCAGGTGCCGCAGGTGCCCTGGTTGCACGAGTTCGGCATCCAGACGCCGGCGCGGAGGAAGGCGTCGAGCATCGGCTGGTCTTGCCCGCACGGCACTTCCCGGCCGCCGACGGTCGCGGTGAACGACATGTCAGGCCTCCCAGGCGACGTGCAGCGACGTCGGCCCGCGGAAGCCCCAGCCCCAGAACTCGACGTCCGAGGAGGTGTCGCGCTCGAGATTCGGAATCGACTCGAACAGTTCCTCCAGCGCGATCCGCATGACGTGGTTGGCGAAGTAGATCCCGGCGCAGGCGTGGTTCCCGGCGCCGAACGCCAGGTGCGGCAGCGGAGGACGGTGCAGGTCGTAGCGGGTCGGGGCCTCGTAGACGCCGGTGTCGTGGTTGGCCGATCCGTAGGACAGGATCACCGGCGTGCCCGCGGGCAGGCCGACCCCGGCGACGGTGACCGCCTTGGTCGAGATGCGCGCGGTGGCCGACCAGATCGGCGAGGTCCAGCGCATCCCCTCGGAGATCGCGCGGGGGATCAGCGCCGGGTCGTCCACCGCCTGCTCGAGCTGGTCGGGTTCGCTGAACAGGCCGGTCAGGGTCGAGGCCATGCCGTGGCCCGGTTCCTGCATCGCGCCGAGCAAGTACACGTAGATCGTCGGGTAGATGTACTCGCGGTCGCGGGTTTTGCCCGGCGGCATCCCGTCGTGCAGCCAGTGCGAGATCGCGGTGTCGGCGGGCTCGACGATCCACTTGTCGATCAGCGGGTCGACGGTCGCCTGGATCTCGGCCTTCGCCTCGTCGCCCTGGACGAAGCCTTCCGGGTTGGCGAATTCGCCGTCCTCGGTCATGGCCGCGTTGGTGAAGGACCGGCTCAGTTTCGCGAACCATTCGCGCAGTTTGTCCGAGCTGACGTCCTGCAGCCCCAGAAGATCGCCGAGAGAGCGGACGCTGACCGGCTCGCAGTACTGGGACACGAGTTCCGCGCGGCCGTCGTTCTCGAACTTCTCGAGGTAGCGGCGGGCGATGGGGCGGACGAGGTCGTCGATCCACCGGTCGACCTCGACGGGCTGCAGCGCGGGCTCGACCATCGAACGCAGGTCGGCGTGGATGTCGCCGTTGACCCCGATGATCGCCGGATGGCCGAAGGTGCGCCCGCCCGCCGGGGTGATGACGGCTTCGAAATCGGGGCTGGTGGCGATCTCGCGGCAGATCTCCGCTGTCGTCGCCACATATGAGCCGAGCACCGGCACGTACGCCAGCGGGGCCTCGCGGCGCAGCCGTTCGTAGGGCTCGTACGGATTGCGTTCCAGCTGGGCCATGGTGATGTCGCCGATCCAGGAAAGGTCCGGGACGGTGGTGCTGTTCGTCGTCATTGACGCGGCCTCCTTCGTGCGTGGTGGGGCGAAGGTAGGTCCGCGCCGGCCGGGCCCACGACACGCTAAGCGCGGATCCGGTACGGATCGCGCGACGAATCCGGCACGTCGCCGCTGATCAGCTAGCATGCGTCCATGTCCGCACGCCGTGGTGCGGCGCCGCGGGACTGGGAGCGAGTCTCGAAGTCGGTGGCCGACGCCTACTTTCCGCATCAGCTGACGCCGCTGCGCGCCGGCCGCGAACCGCGGCTGACCCTGCGGACGCTCGACCTCGGCCCGGTGCTGATCGGATACGTCGGATGGGGAGCCGACGTCGAGATCGCCTGCGACTACCCCTCCGCGTACGAGGTCAATCTGCCGCTGACCGGCCACCTCGCCAGCCGCGCCAGGCACGGGTCGGTGACGTCGGTGCCGGGGCAGGCGACGGTCTTCCGGGCCGACACGCCGTCGCTGATCACCCACTGGGACGCGACCTGCACCGTGCTGGGCGTCAAATTCGACCGGGACTGGCTGGACCGCGAGGCCGAACGGGTGCTCGGCGCCGGGACCGTCCGGGTGGCCGGTGCGCTTCCGGACCAGTTACCTCTTGAGCACGGTCCGGCGCGCGACTGGCGGCATCTCGTCGCCGGGCTGTCGTCGCAGATGCGCGACGGCTCGTTGTTCAGCGACCAGCCGATCGTGCGGGAACAACTGGCCGGCGCGGTCGCGGCCGGGTTTCTCCTGGCCGGCTGCCCGGATTCCGGCCGCGTCCCGGCGCCGCGGCCGCGGGCGATCACGCGGGTGGTCGAGGCCGTCCGCGCCGATCCGGCCCGGGCGTGGACGGCGGCGGAAATGGCGGCCGTCGCCGGGACGACGGTCCGCCGGTTGCAGGAGAGCTTCCGGGACTGGGTCGGATGCACGCCTACCGAGCATCTCGTCGGGGTGCGGTTGCAGCATGCCCGCGCGGATCTCGAAGCGCACCACGAGCTGTCGGTCAGCGAGATCGCGGCCCGGTGGGGATTCTCGAGCGCCAGCCGGTTCGCTGCGGCGTTCAGGAATCGCTACGGGCACCCGCCGTCACAGGCCCGCTGAACCCTTCTTCCGGACCACGGGCAGGCACCAGTGCTTGCCCGTGGTCCAGCCGAGGAAACGCCGTCCTGCTCCGTCGTCCGTCCGGCCGTCCGCCGTGAACCGGCCGCCTTCCACGACGTGCGCCAAGCCGTTCACTGCCGGGGCGAACCGTTCGGCCAGGCCCGCGCGGGCCACCTGCTCGGCGAGCCGGCGGACGGTCGCGCGCTGAGCGTCTTCGTCGCAGAAGCTCAAAAAGAACAGCGCCTGCCGCCAGGCGTAGGCGGCGTTCTTGACCGCTTGCAGGGCTGCGTGGTGATGGTCGGTGCGGGTCGCCAGCCGGGTCACCGTCCACGTCAACGACTGTGCGGCCAGTTCGGGCGCCGCTGCCTGGAGCCGGTCCCGCAGATCGAGCGTGTGCACCAGGACTGCCAGATTCTGCGTGGTGAGAATCTGGCTCTGTTCCAGCACGGTGCCGTTCACGGCGACCGAACGGAAGCGCCACGACGGCCGCGCTCCGCCGGCTCGGGCCACGCACACGTCGGCGAAGTCGTCGGCGGTGCGCTTGGCGAGCGCGCGGAACGGGCGCGGGCGTGGTGCCGACGCCCAGGACTCCGGCAGGTCGTAGTAGCGGGCGTAGACCGTGCCCGCCATCGTGCGGCTCGCGAATTCTGCTGCCGTGCGCCATTTCGCGGTGAACGTACCCATGAAGATGTCCGCGGCGACCTCCTCCACCAGCGGCATCGGCATCCCGGCCTGTTTCGCCAGCGCGCCGAGTTCGCGCACCAGCGTGTTCGGCAGGATCGCCTGCGGGAACGCGGTGAGCGCGAGCAAGACTGTCTGGTCGAGGGTCTGGCGGGCCGCCCGGGTGGCGTCTGGACGCCGCGCTCGCAGCGGGTCGATCGCGTGGACCCAGGGCAGTTCCTCGATCCGGACCTGGTTTTCCAGGTCGAGCAGCAGCAAGCCGCGCCGGCGGCGGAAGGCCGCGTAGGTCTGGGCGTAGAGCGTCGAAAGCTGCTCGTCGTCGAAGTTCGCGGCCAGCAGTTGCGCGGTGATCTGCGGCAGGACCGTCGCGAGGACGTCGGCCGAAGTGATCACCTTCCGCGCGACCAGCTCCTCGATCGGCGCCTCCAGCGCGCGGGCGACCTTGGCGACCAGGTGCGCCGGAGCGTCCTCCGCGACCGGCTCGATCGACGGCAGCCCGCCGTCGGCCGGGAAGCGGTCCAGCCGTTCGACCATCGCGGCGGCGAGTTCGGCGTGGATGGGCCGTGCGGCGACCGAGGCTTGCAGCGCCCGGAGTGCTGCGCGCGGTTCCGAGTCCGGCTCGCCGTGCTTGGTGATCGTGTTCGCCAGGGCACGGCGGATCCAGCCGACGTCCCGGCCGGTCAGTTCCGTGCTGTCGTGCTCGCACGCCAGCAACGCGCGATGCAGCCGGGCGAAGTTGCTCTTCGGGTGCGCGTGCGCGGTCGACGCGGTGTGCTGGGCGCTCGCGCTCGCATAGTCCGCGAGCCATTCGCCGCGGCGCTGCTGCCAGTCCCGCGGCCAGGTGCGGCACGGCCAGCCGCCGGTGACGCCGGTTTCGTCCAGCCGCGGCAGGTCGCCTTCGACGGTGTCGCACCACAGCGCGACCAGCCGGTCGAACAGCGGATGCCAGACCTTGAGCGTTTCGAGCATTGCCGCGACCGCGGGCGGGGTGCTCGCCGACCGCAGCGATTCCCGGACTTCGCCGACGGTGCTCAGCCGAACCGACGCGCCAGCCGGTCGCGGCGCCGCGCCGGGCAGCGGGGCGAGGCGCAAGCGATGGAAGTACGGACGAAGCTCCTCGATCAAGTCGAGCGCGGATTCGGCGTGCCCGTGCTCCAGCAGCCACGCCACGGTCGGCAGCGCGGCGTCCTCCGGAACTTCGATCCGGTAGGACTCGGTGGCGAGCATGCCCCGCAGCGTGGCGAGCCCGCCGTCGGTGAGGTACCAGAGGTTGAGCCGCTCGCGGTCGTTCGTGCCCGACAGCGCTGCTTCCTCCGGAGACAGCGGGACCTCGGCCAGGAACCGCCCGGTGGCGAACCCGCCGTGCACGACCTCGAGGGTGATCCATGCCGGAGTGTCCGCGACCGGAGTCCGCGAGCCGATCCGCAGGGAACCGGCGGCCATGCCGGTGAGGACGTCCTGCCACTGGCTGGCTTTCGCCTGCGCCCGCTTGCGGGTCGCGCCGTCCTTCGCGGACAGGGCGGTGCGGACGGCTCGCTGGAGCTGCCCGTAGGCGTACGTCGGCGACGCGGTGTGTCCCATGTGGATTCCCCCCGGTGGTCAAGACTTGGAGGCAGGATTCGAACCTGCGCCTTCCCGGGGAACAGCCGGGTGTTCTGCCTGCTGAACTACTCCAAGAGGCGGGGGATGGACATGGAGGCGGGACTCGAACCCGCGCCTTCCCGGTCCCGAGCCAGGCGATCTGCCGCTGATCTACTCCATGTCGTTCCCCGCGCCGGAATCCTATGCTGCCGGGGGATGCTGCTGCTACTGATATAGCGCTTTGGCTGTGGGGCAGGGAAAATCCCGCGGGCAGGCAAGACCGCCGAAGCGGCTGGCGGGTCGCCCGCCAGCCAGCCCCGGGTCAGCGAGCCGCGGCGCGGCGCTTGGTCCAGATGTCGTACGCGACCGCGGCGAGCAGGACGGTGCCTTTGACCAGCATGACGCGTTCGCTGGGCGCCCCGATCAAGGACATTCCGTTGTTGATGACCGCCATGATCAGGCCGCCGGTGATGGCTCCGACCACCTTGCCGACCCCGCCCTGGACCGCCGCGCCGCCGATGAACGCGGCGGCGATGGCGTCGAGTTCGAAGTTGACGCCCGCGGTGGGCCCCGCCTGGTTGAGCCGTCCGGCGAAGATGATGCCGGCGAGCGCGGCGAGGACGCCCATGTTGACGAAGACCCAGAACGTCACGGATTTGACCTTGACCCCGGACAGGGTCGCGGCCTGGAGGTTCCCGCCGATGGCGTAGACGTGCCTGCCGAACACCGATTTCCCGGCGACGAGGGAGTAGCCGAGCACAAGCACCGCGAGCAGGACGAGGACCCAGGGCAGATTGCGGAACCGGGCCAGCTGCACGACCACGGCGAGCACCAGCGCGGCGGCGACGGCGATCTTCAGCACGAACAGCGGGAACGGATCGACTTCCTGGCCGTAGCCGAGCCGTGCGGCGCGTTTGCGCCATTGCGTCAGCACGATTCCGGCGACCACGACGACCCCGGCGAGCAGGCTGACGAGGTCGGCGCCGCCGAGCGGACCGAGTCCGATGTTGCCGAGGTAACCGCCGGTGAAGCCGTTGGACAGGGTGCGGATCGCGTCGGGGAAGGGACCGATGCCCTGGTTGCCGAGCACGGTGAGAGTGAGCGCGCGGAAGGCGAGCATCCCGGCCAGCGTCACGATGAACGCGGGGATGCCGAAGTACGCGACCCAGTATCCCTGCCAGGCCCCGATCACCGCGCCGACGACGAGGGTCAGCACGACCGCGAGCGGCCAGGGCAGCCCGAGATTGACCGTGAGGACCGCGGCGACCGCGCCGGTCATCGCCACGACCGAGCCCGCGGACAGGTCGATGTGCCCGGAGATGATCACCAGGATCATCCCGATGGCGAGGATCAGCACGTAGGAGTTCTGCACGATGATGTTCGAGATGTTCTGCGGTTCGAGCAGCGCGCCGCCGGTGATCACCTCGAACAGGACCACGATCAGCGCGAAGGCGACGTAGATGCCGCTCTGGCGGAGGTTGATCGAGATCCGCCGGGGGCTGCGCCCGGCGGGCGGGGCGGCCGGATCGGCCGGCCGCACGGGGTTGGCGGTGGTCATGGCCATTCCTTCGTCATGTGTCGCATGAGCAGTTCCTGGGTGGCGTCGGCGCGGGCGACCTCGCCGGTGATCCGGCCCGCGGAAAGCGTGTAGATGCGGTCGCAGAGGCCGAGCAGTTCGGGCAGTTCCGACGAGATGACGAGGACCGCTTTCCCTTGCGCGGCCATCTCGTTGACGATCGTGTAGATCTCGTATTTCGCGCCGACGTCGATGCCGCGGGTGGGCTCGTCGAGGATGAGCACGTCCGGGTCGGTGAAGATCCACTTGGCCAGCACGACCTTCTGCTGGTTGCCGCCGGACAGCTTGCCGGTGACGCTGCGCACCGACGGCGCCTTGATCCGGAGGTCGCGGTGGAACCGGGTCGCGACGTCGTGTTCGGTGTGCTCGTTCACCCAGCCGCGGCGCGAGAGCGCGGGCAGCCCGGCCGCGGAGGTGTTGCGCTGGATGTCGTCGATCAGGTTGAGCCCGTACAGCTTCCGGTCTTCGGTGGCGTAGGCGATGCCGTTGCGGATGGCGTCGCGGACGGACCGCAGCGTGACCTCCTTGCCGTCCTTGACCAGCCGGCCCGAGATGTTCGTGCCGTAGGACCGGCCGAAGACGCTCATCGCGAGTTCGGTGCGGCCCGCGCCCATCAGCCCGGCGAGCCCGACGATCTCGCCGCGGCGCAACGTCAGGTTCGCCCCGTCCACCACGATCCGGCCGGGCTGGCTCGGGCTGTGCACGGTCCAGTCCTCGATCCGGAGCACCTCGTCGCCGATGTCCGGTTCCCGCGGCGGGAACCGGTGTTCGAGGTCGCGCCCGACCATTCCGGTGATGATGCGTTCCTCGCTCAGCCCGGCCGCGTTGAGCGTTTCGATGGTCTTGCCGTCGCGCAGGATCGTGACGGTGTCGGCGATCGCGGTGACCTCGCCGAGCTTGTGCGAGATGATCACACAGGTGACGCCGTCGTCGCGCAATTCGCGCAGCAACCCGAGCAGATGCGCCGAATCGTCGTCGTTGAGCGCCGCGGTCGGCTCGTCGAGAATGAGCAGTTTGACGCGCTTGGACAGAGCTTTGGCGATTTCGACCAGTTGCTGTTTGCCCACGCCGAGTTCGCGCACCGGCGTGACGGCGTTCTCCCGCAGGCCGACCCGGCGCAGCAGGTCGGCGGCCTCGTGATTGGTCCGGTTCCAGTCGACCCAGCCGCGCTTGGCCCGCTCGTTGCCAAGGAAGATGTTCTCGGCGATCGAAAGCTGCGCGCACAGCGCGAGTTCCTGGTGGATGATCACGATCCCGCGGCGTTCGCTGTCGCGGATGGACCCGAACGCGCAGGCCTGACCGTCGAAGGTGATCTCGCCGTCGTAGCTGCCGTGCGGGTGGACGCCGGACAGGATCTTCATCAGAGTGGATTTCCCGGCGCCGTTCTCGCCGCAGACGGCGTGGATCTCCCCGCGCCGCACCGAGAGCGTGACGTCGGACAGCGCGGTGACGCCGGGGAAGGTCTTGGTGATCCCGCGCATGCCGAGCAGTTCGGTCATTTCAGCTGGCCCGCCGTGTAGTAGCCGGATTCGAGCAGTTCCTTCCGATAGTTGGACTTGTCCACGACGACCGGCTGCAGCAGCTGGGCCGGGACGACCTTCTTGCCGTTGTCGTAGTCGGTGGTGTTGTTGACCGCGGGCTTCTGTCCTTTGAGGACGGAGTCGGCCATTTTCACCGTGACGTCGGCGAGTTTGCGGGTGTCCTTGAACACGGTGGAGTACTGCTCGCCCGCGATGATGGACTTGACCGACGCGACTTCGGCGTCCTGTCCGGTGACCACCGGGTAGGGCTGTCCGGCGGTGCCGTAGCCGTTGCTCTTGAGCGCGGACAGGATCCCGATCGACAGGCCGTCGTACGGGGAGAGCACGCCCTGGACCTTCGCGCCGCCGGTGTAGGTCTTGGTGAGCAGGTCTTCCATCCGGCGCTGCGCGGTCGCCGGGTCCCAGCGCAGGATCGCGGTCGGCGCGAAGTCGACCTGGCCGCTCTTCACAACCAGCTTCTTGCTGGCGATCAGCGGCTTGAGCACCGACATGGCGCCGTTGTAGAAGAAGGTCGCGTTGTTGTCGTCCGGCGATCCGCCGAACAGTTCGATGTTGAACGGACCGGGTCCGTCGCCGAGGCCCTTGAGCAGCGAGTTCGCCTGTTCGACACCGACCTTGAAGTTGTCGAAGGTGGCGTAGTAGTCGACCGCGGGGGAGTTGCGGATGAGCCGGTCGTAGGCGATCACCGGGACCTTGCGGTCGGCGGCCTCCTGCAGTTGCGTGGTGAGCGCGGTGCCGTCGATCGAGGCGACGACCAGCAGTTTCGCGCCCTTGGTCAGCTGGTTCTCGATCTGGTTGACCTGGGTGGGGATGTCGTTCTCGGCGTACTGCAGGTCGACCTGGTAGCCGAGCTTCTCCAGCGCGGCCTTGATGTTGTCCCCGTCGTGGATCCAGCGTTCGGACGATTTCGTCGGCATCGTCACGCCGACCAGCGCGCCGGCGGACCCGCCCGCCTGCTGGTCGACGGTCTTCGCACTGGACCCGCAGGCGGCGGCGCCGAACGCGAGCACGGCGGCCCCGGCCGTCGCGGCGACGGTGCGGATTCCTCGAATGAACCTCATTGTTCGTTCTCCTTCTTTCAGAAACCCTGGGCGAGCCGGTGGTAGGCCTGGTTCCAGCGGATGCGGTCGCTGAAGTCCGCGGTGGTGGTGGTTTCGTCGATGACCAGCAGTTCGACGTCGAGCATCCGGGCGAAGTCCCGCACGGTCTCGGTGCCGACCGCCTGGGTGAGCACGGTGTGGTGCGGTCCGCCCGCGGTGATCCACGCTTCCGCGGACGTGGCGAGCGACGGCGCGGGCTTCCACACGGCGCGGGCCACCGGCAGGTTGGGCAGCGGCTCGTCGGGCGGGACGACGTCGATCTCGTTGGCTACCAAGCGGAATCGGTCGCCGAGGTCGATCAGGCCGAGCACCGCGCCGCGACCGGGCGCGGCGTCGAAGACCAGCCGCACCGGGTCTTCGCGGCCGCCGATGCCGAGCGGGTGGATCTCGCACGACGGGCGGTCCGCGGCGATGCTGGGGCACACTTCGAGCATGTGCGCGCCGAGGATTTTGGGTTCGCCGGGGCCGAAATGATAGGTGTAATCCTCCATAAAGGACGTTCCGCGGTCCGAGTCGCGGCCCATCGCTTTCACCGACGCCAGCAGCGCGGAGGTCTTCCAGTCGCCCTCGCCGCCGAAACCGTAGCCGTCGGCCATCAGCCGCTGCACCGCCAGTCCCGGCAGCTGGCGAAGTCCGCCGAGATCCTCGAAGTTCGTGGTGAACGCGCCGAATCCGCCTTCGGCGAGAAAGGACCGCAAGCCGAGTTCGATTCGCGCGGCGTAGCGCAGCGACTCGTGCCGTTCACCGTCGCGCTCCAGTTTCGGAGCGAGCGCGTACTCGTCGGCGTATTGCGCGACCAGGCTGTCGACGTCGGCGTCAGCGGCCGCGGCGACCCGCTCGGCGAGTTCGGTGACGCCGTAGGTGTTGACCGACACCCCGAACCGCAGCTCGGCCTCGACCTTGTCGCCTTCGGTGACCGCGACGTCGCGCATGTTGTCGCCGAACCGGGCCAGTTTCAAGGTCCGCAGATGCGCGGTGCCGATCGCCGCGCGCGCCCAGGCGTCGATGCGGGCGATCACCGCCGGATCGGCCGCGTGCCCGGCGACGGTCTTGCGCGGGATCCCGAGCCGGGTCTGGACGAACCCGAACTCCCGGTCGCCGTGCGCGGCCTGGTTGAGGTTCATGTAGTCCATGTCAAGAGTGGCCCACGGCAGCGCCGCGTCGAGCTGGGTGTGCAGGTGCAGCAACGGTTTGCGCAGCGCGTCCAGTCCGCTGATCCACATCTTCGCCGGGCTGAACGTGTGCATCCACGCGATCACTCCGACGCACGCGGGGTCGGCGTTGGCCTCTTGCAGCACTTGCCGGATCCCGGCGGATTCGGTCAGCACCGGTTTTCCGGCCAGCTCGCACGGGAGCCCGCCGGAATCGGCCAGCAGCTGCCGGATCCGCAGCGACTGCCCGGCGACCTGGTCGAGGGTCTCCTCGCCGTAGAGCGCCTGGCTGCCGGTGAGGAACCACACCTGCGGCTTGGTCGCGGAAATCATCTGTTCTCCTTGCTGGCTCAGCGGGTTCAGCGCTGGCCGTAGACGTTCTGGTAGCGCGCGTGCAGCCGGTCGACGTCGGTTCGCGACAGCGGGACGGGCGTGCCGAGCTGGTGTGCGATGTGGACGGTGCGGGCCACGTCCTCGACCATCACCGCGGCCTTCACCGCGTCCCGGGCACTGCGGCCGACGGTGAACGGGCCGTGGTTGCGCATCAGGACCGCGGGGGAGCGGGTGGCGCGCAGGGTTTCCACGAGGCCGCGGCCGATCGAGTCGTCGCCGATCAACGCGAACGGGCCGACCGGGATCTCGCCGCCGAACTCGTCGGCGATCATCGTGAGCACGCACGGGATCGGCTCGCCGCGCGCGGCCCAGGCCGTGGCGTAGGTCGAATGCGTGTGCACGACCCCGCCGACCCCGGGCAGATGCCGGTAGACGTAGGCGTGCGCGGCGGTGTCGGAGGACGGGGCGAGTTCGCCGTGCACGAGCTTGCCGTGCAGGTCGGTGACGACCATGGTGTCGGCGCTCAGGTCGTCATAGGACACTCCGGACGGCTTGATCACCATCAGGTCCTCGCCGGGCACCCGCGCCGATACGTTGCCCGCGGTCCAGACGACCAGCTCGTTGCGCGTCAGCTCGCTGTGCAGCCGCGCGACGGATTCCCTCAGCTCCGCGATCGTCCCGCGCGCCTGAGCGGTCAGCGTCATCAGTTCTGTCCTTTCGCGACAGTGGCCAGTTCGCGGCGGCGCGCGGCGAGACGGTGCAGCACGTCGTTGCCGCCGCGGCCGAAATAGTCGTGCAGCGCGGTGTATTCCGCGTACAGCTCGTCGTAGGCGGACACATTCGCCAGCACCGGTTGGTGTGCCATCCGCTGGACCGAGCCCATCGCCGCGGCGGCTGCGCGCACGTCGGGGTAAGCGCCGGCGGCGACCGCGGCGTGGATCGCCGAGCCGAGCGCGGGTCCTTGCGCCGAGCCGATCACCGAGAGCGGGAGGCCGGTGACGTCGGCGTAGATCTGCATCAGCAGCGGGTTCTTGGTCAGGCCGCCCGCGACGATCAGCTCGGTGACCGGAACTCCCGCGGCCTCGAAGGTCTCGATGATCTTGCGCGTGCCGAACGCGGTGGCTTCCAGCAGCGCCCGGTAGACGTGCTCGGGCCGGGTGCTCAGGGTCTGCCCGACGAGCACGCCGGACAGCTCGTGGTCGACCAGGACCGACCGGTTGCCGCTGTGCCAGTCGAGTGCGACCAGGCCGTGCTCGCCGATCTCCTGCTGAGCCGCGAGCCGGGTCAGGAATGCGTGGAGTCCTTCCGATCCCGCGGCATCCGAACAGGACTGGGGGACGCAATGCTCGACGAACCAGCCGAAGATGTCGCCGACCCCGCTCTGGCCCGCTTCGTAGCCCCAGAGCCCGGGGACGATGCCGCCGTCGACGACCCCGCACATGCCCGGGACCTCGCGCAGGTCGGCGCCGTTCATGACGTGGCAGGTCGACGTGCCCATGATCGCGACCATCTGGCCCGGCTCGACCGCCTGCGCGGCCGGCGCGGTGACGTGCGCGTCGACGTTCCCGACCGCTACCGCGATCCCGGCGGGCAGCCCGGTCCAGGCCGCGGCCTCCGGGCTGAGCTTCCCGGCGAGCGAGCCGAGCCGGCCGACCGGACGGTCGAGCTTGTCGTGCACAAAGGACTCGAAGCCGGGGTTGAGGCTTCGGAGGAATTCCCGGCTCGGATAGCAGCCGTCCTGGTAGATCCCCTTGTATCCGGCCGTGCAGGCGTTGCGGACGTAGGTACCGGTGAGCTGCCAGACGATCCAGTCCGCCGCCTCGACCCAATGCCGCATGGCCCGGTAAACCTCGGGGGCTTCCTCGAACAGCTGCAGCGCCTTGGCGAACTCCCATTCCGACGAGATCAGCCCGCCGTACCGCGGCAGCCACCGTTCGGCGCGTTCGCGGGCGAGGGTGTTGATGCGATCGGCCTGCGGTTGCGCGGCGTGATGCCGCCACAGTTTCACGTAGGCGTGCGGATTGCCCGCGAACTCCGGCAGTTCGGACAAGGGAGTGCCGTCCGCGGTGGCCGGGATCATCGTGCAGGCCGTGAAATCGGTGCCGATGCCGATCACGTCGTGCGGATCGGCGCCCGCTTCGGCCAGCGCGGCGGGCACGGCCGTGCGCAGGACGTCCACGTAATCCGACGGAACCTGCAACGCCCAGCCCGGCGGCAACTCCTCGGCCGTGGCGGGAAGCCGGTCGTCGACGACCCCGTGCCGGTACTCGGTCACGGCGGTCCCCAGTTCGGCGCCGTCGCGCACCCGGACGACCACCGCGCGTCCGGACAGGGTGCCGAAGTCGATGCCGACGACGAGGGAATCTGCTGGCACTGGAGGCATTTCCTTCCGGATTCCACGCCGCGCGACGAGTTGCCGCCCGGCTGTTAGCGCTAACATTCGGAGGTGCCGACCGGTTGTCCAGAGGCGGTCGTGCAGTGCTGCTACCGGGGCCCGGTGCTGTCCCGGACGATCAGATCGGGTGCGACGAGATGGCGGACGCCGGGGTCGCCGCCGTCCATGCGTTCGACGAGCAGCTTGAACGTCCGTCGTCCGACCTCGATGAAGTCCTGCCGGACGGTGGTCAGCGGCGGGCTGAAGTACGCCGCCTCCGGCACGTCGTCGAACCCGGCCACGCGAACCTGGCCCGGTACCGAGAGGCCCGCCTCGGCGAACGCGCGCAGCACGCCGAGCGCCATCTGGTCGTTCGCGACGAACACCGCGTCCGGCGATCCTTCGGCGACCAGCCGACGTCCCGCGTCGTAGCCGGACCGAGGACTCCAGTCCCCGCGCAACGGCGGCGGCACCCGCGCCCCGCGCCGCTCGAGCGCTTCCCGCCAGCCGCGCTCGCGCTCCAGCGATTCCAGCCAGTCCTCCGGCCCCGCGACGTGCCACACCGTTTCGTGCCCGAGCGACAGCAGATGCTCGGTCACCCGGCGGGCCCCGTCGTACTGGTCGACCGAGATCACCGGCACCGGAACCGATTCGCCGCCGCCGACCGCGACCATCGGAATGTCGCCGGTCACCTGCCGCAACGCCTCGCCTGCCGCGACGTGCGGCGCGATCACCACGATCCCGCCGACCGCCTGCCGCCGCAGATTGTCCACCGCCTCGGCGAAAGTCGACCGCCGCGGCCGGCTGACGCTGGAGATCGTGACGCCGTAGCCCTCCTCGCGGGCGGCGTGCTCGATCCCGTACAGCGTGCTCGCCGGACCGTACAAATTGGACTCCAGCGCCACGACGCCGAGCACGCTCGACCGCCCGGTGGCCAACGTCCTGGCCGCCGAGTTCGGCCGATACCCCAACTCCTCGACCGCGGCGAGCACCCGAGCCCGCGTCTCCGCGCGAACCGGCCCGGTGTCGTTGACGACCCGGGAGACGGTCATGTGCGAAACACCCGCCATCGCCGCCACTTCGGCAAGCCCGGGCTGGCGTTTGGCTGAAGACCCGTCGGCGGGCATGTCCGCACCTCCTCGCTGAAGTCCGCGGCGTGAGCATGGCAATGTTAGCGATAACACGCGGCTGGTCAAGGCTTTGTTTCGGAACTGGTGCGAGCAAGGGCGGGGCTGACGGGTGACCTCGCGCGCGGCGTGCCGACGTCTGCCGGCGGCTTCGTCAGCTGGTGATCGCCGCGACGAGTTCGTCCCGGCCACCGGCGGCTGTCTTGCGGAAGACTGCCTTCAGGTGCTCGTTCACGGTGTGCACCGACAGGCCGAGACTCCGAGCGATGTGCTTGGCTGCCGCGCCCTCGCACAGCTGGTGGACTATCTGGCGCTCGCGGGGAGTGAGGCTGTACCAGTCGCAGAACGACGGCAGCAGCCGCTTGCCGGTAAGCGCTTCGATCACTACGGCCACGTCGCCGGAGTCATCGTCGAGAGGTTGTGCGTGGCAGCCGACCCACCGGCCGTGGCTGGCGGCGGGCGCGGCCAGCACGGGGCGGCGGGCGTGCGGGTCGTTCAGGCGCCGACGGGTTTGCAACGACAACCCGGCCAAGTGCGCGGCATCGGTGAAGTCCGGTGTGCGGCGGCTGGTTCGCAGATGTTCCCGCCAGGCGTAGGCCTCGGGTGTGGCCGCGCGCATCCGGTGGTCCGGGCCCACGAGGATCACTCCAGGAGCCAGCATCGGCGCCCGCGGCGCCAGCGGCCCCGCAGTGACGTACTGGCGCAGAACGCGCGCCAGCGCCGGGCCCAGCCGGACTGCGCGGCGTGCGTCCTCGGCGTCGAATTGCCTGCCGCCGTGGGAGCGCAGCAACTCCAGCGTGCCCCAGGCACCCCGGCGGTCCCGGATCGGGACCAGCAGTTCACTGCCGACGCCGTACGCGCGGTACAAGTCGTCGCCCGGCACCTGCGGCGCGCTCTGGTTGCCGCAGGCGTACGCACGGTGCAGCAGCGCCAACCCGAGGCCAGGGTCGAACTTGTGCCAGAAGCTGAAGGCCGCCGGTCCGAACTCGGCTGCTGGGTTCGTCGCGGCTACGCGCAACGCGTCGTGCGCTACCAGCGGCACCAGAGCGCGGGACAACGCTTCTGCCACCGCGTCCGAGCTCGCGCCCTGCTCGACCGCCTCGTGCACGGTGCCCAGCGAACACTCCGCCACCTCGCCCATGCGACCAAGCGTGGTCGCCTCGCACCGGACCGGCAACAAAGTTTTCCGCGGACCTCTCTCGAAACAACCGAACGTGTTGGCACCCCCTAATTCTTGGTATGCCGCGGCGCGCCGGAACTGTGCCAGCCTGACGAGCTGGGCCGCCTTCGTTGAAGGCGACTGAACTCTGGAGGAGTCTTCCGATGCGTGTCCTGCTGACCGGTTTGCCGATCCGCTCGCATCTCGTACCGGCCCTCGTCCCGATGGCGAACGCGCTGCGCCGGGCCGGGCACGAGGTCGCGATCGCCACCGGCGGCGCGATGCGTGCGGAACTCGAACGGCTCGGCGTTCCGGTGCTGGTGCTGCCGGAGGTCCTGGCACCCGAAGAGATCCAGCCGGAAACGATAGGCATGCCTCAAGAACAGCTGCGCGGGTGGTGCCCCGAGCTATCCGGTCCGATCAGCGTTCCGCTGTTCCACGAAGGCATGACCGCGACCTTCACCGCGAACCTGCTCGACGTCGCGGAGCCGTGGCGCCCGGACGTGATCGTCCGGGAGACCAACGAGTACGGCGGCTTCCTTGCCGCCGAGATACTCGGCGCCGAACTGGCGGTGCTCGACATCGCGCCGCTGATCGTGCGACTGGTGCCGGATCTCGTCAAACGGCTCAACGTCGTGCGCGCGAAGTTCGGCCTCCCCGCGATCGCGTCCCTGGCTCCGGCGTACGGGAGGATCGTCGCGGGCCTGCTGCCCGAATCGTGGTACCCGCAAGGGTCGCGGACCTCCCGGCACCGCTGCTACCGCTTGCCCGACCAGTCCGGCGATCCGCTCGACGCCTCAATCGCGGAGTTGCCCGCCGACGCGCCGCTGGTGCTGATGAGCCTTGGCTCCAACGTGCGCACGCTGCTGTCCGCCGAATCGCGCCTGCTGACGATCGCAGCCGAAGCACTGGGCAGGTTGCCGATCCGCGCCGTCGTCGCGCTCGGCCACGACCCGGCGGCCTGGACTGGCCCGCGCCCGGCGAACGTGTGCTTCGTGCCATACGTGCAGCAACAATTGCTGCTGGGCGCGTGCGACGTCTTCCTCACCCACGCTGGGTTCAGCGGGATCCGGGAAGCGCTCTCCCGCGGCGTGCCGATGACGGCCTTGCCGCTATTCGCCGACCAGCCCGCCAACGCCGCCCGCGTCGAAGAGCTGGGAGCGGGCATCCAGGTGGACACTGCGGGGCTGACCCCGGACAAGCTGGCCTCCGCGCTCAGCCAGGTCATGGACAAACCGTCCTGCCGGCTCGCCGCGCGCGGACTGCAACGCCAGATCCTCGCCCTGCCTTCGCTCGACCGATTCGCTGCTGACCTTGAAGGACTGCGCTGAGGCGGTTCACCGCCGAGGAACCGGCCGGGAGAGCCGCAGTTCGATCAAATCCGCGCCGCGCCGCAAAAGCTCCACCCACTGCTCCGGATCGTGCTCAAAGCGCGAGGAAGACCACCCCACGGACAAGCTCCCGTACGGTTCCCCGCGCAAGAACACCGGCACCGCGAGCGTCGCCACCCCGGTGTCGTACTCGCCGGTCGTGAACGCCCAGCCTCGCTGAGCGACCTCGGCCAGCTGCTCCCGCAGGACGGCGAGGTCGGTGACCGTATCCGGGGTGAACCGGGCCATCGGGCGGTCGGCGAACAGGCGGTCGCGCTCTTCCTCGGGCAGGAACGCGAAGTACGCCTTGCTGGTCGCGCCCGCGTGCGCCGGGTACAGCTCGCCGACCAGCGAATAGCCGCGCAGGCGGCCGTCCGCGCCTTCGGCGGCCAGCATGCACCGGGTGTGCGCGCCGTCGGGCAGGGACAGCAGGGCGGCGTGTCCGGTCTGGGCGGCGAGATCCGACAGGACCGGGATCACCAGCAGGTCCAGCGCCCCGGCCCGGTCCCACAAGCGGCCAAGGTGGAGAGCGGCCGGGCCGATCCGGTACTTGCGGGTGCTGTCGTCGCGGACGAGGAAACCGCGGTGGGCCAGCACGGCCAGGAGCCGCTGGGCGATCGACGTGTGCAGCCCGAACTCGCGGGCCACCGCGGTGACGCCCCATTCCGGGCGGGTGCGGTCGAACGCGAGCAGCACTTGCAGCGCGCGGTCCGCGGTCTGCGGCAGGCCGGGCGGGGTGGCGCGGTCGTCGGGGTCCGGCATCCGGCCATTGTGCGAATAACGGGAAATGTTTGTAAAGCCGGGGCGCCCGGACGGAATCTGGTCGGACCAATCCCCGGCGGCCTTGAACTCTCCAGAGGAACCACATGCTCAAACACGTCCTGGAACTGCTCGAAATCCTCGACGACCCGGCGGTGACCGGGAAAGAGGTCGTCGCCTACCTCGACGCCGTCGCCGGCGCGGACGGCAGCGGCGCGGAGATCACGACGGTGCCCGGCCCCGCCGGGAAGACCGATTTCGTCCGGGTGCGCGTGTCCGGCAGCCGCGGCCGCACGGCGGGCGGCGACGCGCCCACGCTCGGTGTGGTGGGGCGGCTCGGCGGGGTCGGCGCCCGGCCGGAGGTGACCGGGTTCGTGTCCGACGGGGACGGCGCCGCCGCGGCGCTCGCCGCTGCCGCCAAACTGCTGTCGATGCGGGCGCGCGGGGACGTGCTGGCCGGCGACGTGCTGATCGGGACGCACATCTGCCCGGACGCGCCGACCCTGCCGCACGATCCGGTGCCGTTCATGAACTCGCCGGTCGACATCGCCACGATGAACAGCTACGAGCTGTCCGACGAGATGGCCGCCGTGCTGTCGATCGACACCACCAAGGGCAACCGGGTGATCAACCACCGCGGGCTCGCCCTTTCCCCGACCGTGCGCAGCGGCTACATCCTGCGGGTCTCCGAGGGCCTCGGCGAACTGCTGGAAGCGGTGACCGGTGCGCCGCTGGTGACCTACCCGATCACCACGCAGGACATCACGCCCTACGGCAACGGCGTCTACCACCTGAACTCGATCCTGCAGCCGGCGACCGCGACGGACGCGCCGGTCGCCGGGCTGGCGATCACCTCGGCGGCGACGGTGGCGGGCTGCGCGACCGGGGCCAGCCACGAGACGGACATCGCGGCCGCCGCGCGCTACGCGGTCGAGGTCGCCAAGCAGTTCGGCGCGGGCGCGCTGCACTTCCACGACGAGACGGAATTCGCCAATCTGCAAGCCCGCTACGGCTCGATGGCGCACCTGCAGACGCTGGGCACGGAGGTGGCCGGATGAGCACCGCGACGACAACCGCGAAGCACGCGAAGAAGCGGATCGGCAACGACGACTACTCGCTGCGCCGCGTCCCCGAAAGCGCCCGTTACGGGTTCGGTTCGATGCTGCTGCAGTGGCTCGCGCAGTCCGGCTCGCTGTCGCAGTTCGTGCTCGGCGCGACGCTCGGCGTGGGAATGCGGTTCTCCGACGCGTTCTGGGCGTTCACCCTCGGCGCGGTGATCCTGGAGGTGGTGATCTTCCTGATCGGCCTCGCCGGCCAGCGCGAGGGGCTCACCATGACCATGCTGACCCGGTTCACCGGATTCGGCCGCAACGGCTCCGCGCTGGTGAGCCTGGTGATCGCGATCAGCCTGGTGGGCTGGTTCGGCGTGCAGAACGGCATCTTCGGCAAGAGCATGCACGCCCTCGTCGGCGGGCCGCCGTGGCTGTGGTGCGCGGTGTCCGGCGTGGTCCTGACGCTGCTGGTGATCTACGGCTTCAAGTACATGATGTGGCTGGCGAAGATCGCGGTGCCGCTGTTCTTCGGCCTCGTCGCGTGGAGCGTCGTCTCGACCCTGTCCGACCACTCGGTGGGCGCGCTGATGTCGGCCGCGCCGACCGCGACGGCGATCTCCATCCCGGCCGCGGCGACGATCATCGCGGGCGGCTACATGACCGGCGCCGTCGTCGCCCCGGACATGACCCGGTTCAACCGCAAGGGCTGGCACGTCCTGCTGCAGAGTTCCGCGTCGATCGTGCTGTCGGAGTACATCGTCGGCATGACCGGCGTGCTGCTCGGGCACCTCGTCGGCAGTTCCGACGTCACGCACATCGTGCTGTCCACGTCGGGCTTCGTCGGGCTGATCGTGGTGGTGCTGGCGACCGCGAAGATCAACGACTGGAACCTCTACGGCTCTTCGCTGGGCGTGGTCAACTTCGTGCGGACCGTGTTCGGCCGCCCGCTGCACCGCGGCGTCGTCACGCTGGTGATCGGGATCGCCGGGACGGTGCTGTCCGCGATCGGGTTCCTGCAGCACTTCACCGCGTTCCTGTCGGTGCTGGGCGTCGCGATCCCGCCGGTGGGCGGGATCATCGTGGCCGAGTACTTCCTGGTACGCCGGCTTTCCACGCCGCTCCGAGAGACGCGCGCCGCCGGACGGGTCCCAGCGACGATGCCGGTGTGGGTGCCCGCGACGATCGCGGTGTGGGCAGTGGCGTTCTGCGTCGGCGAGTTCGTGCACTGGGGCATCCCCGCGCTGAACTCGCTGCTGACCGCCGCGATCCTGTACACGGTGCTGGGCAAGGCCGGGCTGATCCGGCCGGTGGGCTCGGCGGAACTGGAGGAGGTGGCCCGGTGACCGGTGCGCAGGACGAGGTGGTCGACCTCTGCCGGGACCTGATCCGGATCGACACGTCCAACCCGGGCGCGGCCGAGCGGCCGGCCGCCGAGTACGTCGCGGAGAAACTCTCCGACGCCGGGCTGGAACCGACGTTGGTGGAAAGCGCGCCCGGCCGGGCCAGCGTGTTCGCCCGGCTGTCCGGAGTGGACTCGTCGCGGCCCGCGCTGCTCCTGCACGGACATCTGGACGTGGTGCCCGCCGACGCCGACGAGTGGAGCGTCCCGCCGTTCTCCGGCGAGATCGCCGACGGCATGCTGTGGGGCCGCGGCGCGATCGACATGAAGGACTTCGACGCGGCGATTCTCGCGCTGGCGCGGCAGTTCGGCCGCACCGGCGAGAAACCCGCGCGCGACATCGTGTTCGGCTTCCTCGCCGACGAGGAGGGCGGCGGGAAATTCGGCTCGCACTGGCTGGCCGAGAACCGCCCGGACCTGTTCGACGGCGTGGGCGAGGCGATCACCGAGGGCGGCGGGGTGTCGTTCGACCTCGGCAACGGCAGCAGGCTGTACCCGGTCGAGTGCGCGCAGCGCGGGCAGGCATGGCTGCGGCTGACCGCCGCCGGCCGGGCCGGGCACGGTTCCTCGCCGAACGACGAAAACGCGGTCACCGATCTCGCCGAATCGCTCGCCCGGATCGGGCGGCACCGGTTCCCGGTCCGGCTGATCGAACCGGTGCGGGCGCTGCTGGAGCGCGCGGCGGAGCTGCTCGGCGTCCCGTTCGATCCCTCCGATGTGGACGGAAGCCTGGCGCGGATGGGCCGGGTGGGGGAGCTGGTGAACGTGATCCTGCGCAATTCGGCGAACCCGACCATGATCTCCGGCGGGTACCAGGTCAACGTCATCCCCGGCCGGGCCACCGCCGCGGTCGACGGCCGGTTCCTGCCCGGGTACGAGCAGGAGCTGCTGGACACGATCGACGAGCTGCTCCTGCCGTCGGTGCGCCGCGAGTTCATCCATCGCGACATCGCCATGGAGAGCGGCTTCGACGGCCCCCTGGTGGACGCCATGTGCGCGGCCGTCACCGCGGAGGATCCGGACGGCCACCCCACGCCGTACTGCAACGCGGGCGGCACCGACAACAAGGCGCTGTCCGGGCTCGGCATCCGCGGCTTCGGGTTCAAGGCGCTGCGCGTCCCGCCGGAACTGCCCTACAACCGGCTGTTCCACGGCGTGGACGAACGGGTGCCGGTGGAGTCGCTGCGGTTCTCCGTGCGGGTCTTGGACCGGCTGCTGCGGACTTGCTGAACAATGGCGGGCGAACCGAGGAGAACCGCGTGACTGACTTGCTGTTACTGTCCAATTCGACCAACCACGGCCGCGCTCCGCTGGAGCACGCGCTGGACGCGGTGGCCGAGGTGCTGGACGGGCGTGCCGAGTTGCTGTTCGTGCCGTTCGCGCTGGCCGACCACGACGGCTACACCGAGCGCATCGCCGCGGCGGTGGCACCGCTCGGGGTGCGGGTGCGCGGGCTGCACACCGCCGACGACCCGGTCGCCGCGGTGCGCTCGGCCCAGGCGGTGTTCACCGGCGGCGGCAACACGTTCCGCCTGCTGGCCGAGCTGTACCGGCGCGGGTTGCTGGCACCGTTGCGGGACCGGGTGTCCGGGGGAATGCCGTACCTCGGCGCCAGCGCGGGCACCAACATCGCCGGGCCCACCGTGCGCACCACCAACGACATGCCGATCGTGGAGCCGCCGAGCCTGACGTCGCTGGGCCTGGTGCCGTTCCAGCTCAACCCGCATTACGTCGACCCCGACCCGGGCAGCACGCACATGGGCGAGACCCGGGAGAAACGGCTCGCGGAATTCCACGAGTGCAACGACATTCCGGTGCTCGGCCTGCGCGAGGGCACGTGGCTGCGGGTCCGGGGCGGCTGGGCGGAGCTGGCGGGGGTGTCGACGAGCGGCGGTGCGCCCGGGCGGTTGTTCCGGCGCGGTGTGCCCGGGGAGGATCTTTCCGGTGATGTGAGCGATCTGCTCGCGCCGGCGAGCGAACCGGTGTGGGGCTGATCGCCCCGCTCCCGCAAACGTACGTGAGGGGACCTTGACGGAATCTGATTCCGTCAAGGTCCCCTCACGTACGTTCACCGCGTTGGGCACGGGGGAGAGGACCCTGCCGAGATAGCTTGACATAAGCATCTTAGGACAAAGATACTTCCGGACGACCCCGCCGGCCGAGGCGGCCGGTCTGGCGGCGCGGCGGGTCCGCGCGGTCCGGGCCGCCTCGCGATGGTCCGGCCCGGAAAGGAACCGCGGTGACCGTGCCGACCGAAGACCGGCGTCCCGGCGCGCCGATGACCGCGTGGCTGGGTGTGCTGGCGCTGCTCGTGGTGGTGGCGATCTCGTACATCGACCGGGTCAACGTGTCCGTGCTGATCACCGATCCGGCTTTCGCCCAGCACTTCGGGATCGCGGGCAACCGGGCGGCGCAAGGCGCTCTGATGACGCTTTTCCTGGCCGGCTACGGAATCGCGGCCATGCTGATCACGCCGTGGTACGAAGCGGTGTTCGGGGTGCGGCGCGGGTTGCTGGTCAGCCTGGCGTGCTGGGCGTTGTTCACCCTCGTGTCCCCGTACGCCGGCAGCGCGCTGCTGCTGCTGACGCTGCGGTTCCTGCTCGGGGCCAGCGAGGGCCCGCTGTTCTCGCTGAAAACCATGTACGTCAAGGACAATTTCGCCGAAGGCGCGTGGGGCAAGCCCAACGCGGTCAGCTCGATGGGCGTTTCCCTTGGCACGGCGCTGGGCATTCCGGTGATCACCTTCGCTCTCGTGCACTTCGGCTGGCACGGCTCGTTCCTCCTGCTCGCGGCGCTCAACCTGGTGGTCGGGCTGCCGCTGGTCGCCGTGTTCGTCCGAGCCTCGCGACGCCGGACGACCGTCCGCGAGCCGGCCTTGCGGCGGTACGCGGGAGCGCTGCGCACGCCCAAGCTCGGCTGGATCCTGCTGATCGAGGTGGCGACGCTCGGCTATCTGTGGGGCAGCACGTCCTGGCTGCCGTCGTATTTGCTGCAAGCACGGCATTTCTCGCTGGCGCAGATGAGCGCGCTGTCCGCGCTGCCGTTCGTGGTCAGCCTCGGGTCCGGGTTCCTCGGCGGATGGCTCATCGACCGGATGCCGGGCCGCCGGGCACCGCTCGTGCTCGTGATCGGGAGCATCGGCACCGCACTGTGCGCGACGACCGTGACGTTCGCCGATTCGCGCTGGCTCGCGGCGGCGACCCTGATCCTCGCCAACGCGTTCTGGGGCCTGCAAGGACCCGCGATCCCGACGCTGGTGCAGCAATACGCACCGGCGGGCTCGGTAGGCAGTGCCTACGGAATGATCAACGGGGTCGGCAACCTGGTGTCCGCGCTGCTTCCGGCCTTGATGGGCGTGGCGATCGCGGCGGGCGGCGACCACGGGTTCGCCGCCGGGTACGCACTGCTCGCCGCGACGCAGCTGCTCACGCTGCTCGGTGCCGTCGTGCTGCTCCGCGGTCGCGCTCCGGCCGGGAAACAACCCGCTGCCGCCGATCAGCCCGCGGCGCAGTCCGGTTAGGACGCGGATAGGCTCCGTCCGCATGCCGCGGAACGAGGAGCCGATGACGATGGACCCGGTCGACCAGGTGGTGGCGGACTGGGCACGGCAGCGCCCGGACCTGGACGCCTCTCCGATCGCGATCTTCGGCCGGGTCCGGCGGATCGCCGACCTCGCCGCAGGCGGCCTGCGCGCGTACCTGGCCCCGTACGGCCTGACCCCGGGCGCGTTCGACATCCTGTGCAACCTGCGCCGGGCCGGCCGTCCCTACCGGAAGACGCCGTCCGAACTGGCTGCCTCCTCGTTAGTCACCTCCGGCGCTCTCACCGGACGGCTGGACGCCCTCGAACGCGACGGCCTGATCCGCCGCCGCGACCACCGAGGCGACCGCAGGGTCAGCTACGCCGAACTGACCGCCGCGGGCCGCAAGCTGATCGACCGGGTCCTCGAAGGACATCTCGACCGGGAAGAAGCCCTCCTCGCCAACCTGGACGAAGCGGACCGCAAGGACATCGAACGGGCGCTCGCCCTGCTGGAAAACGCGGTCCGGCGCGGTAGCTGACCGGCCGGACGGCGGGACACCTCCGGTGCCCGCCCCCGCCGACGCCGTTGACGCGGTGAGCCGAGCTGCTGATCGAGCTGGCCTAGGCGAGAACTGTCCGGATGTCAGGCCAGCGAACCCGCGCGGCGGCCGAAGACGACCCCGGCCGCCAGGCCCGAGCCGCCGGGATAGTTGCCGGAGAAGAGGCCGCCGAGCATCTCGCCGCACGCGTACAGCCCGGGGAGCGCGCGGCCGCGCTCGTCGAGGACCCGGCCGTGCGGGTCGCAGTTCAGGCCGCCGAAGGTGAAGGTGATGCCGCAGGTGACCGCATACGCGTAGAAGGGCCCGTCGCTGAGGGGAATCGCCCAGTTGCTTTTCGGCGGCGTCGTGCCGGCTCGGCGGCCGTCTTTGACGTTGGGGTCGAACGGGATCGAAACGTCGATCGAGCGGTTGTAGTCGTTGACGGTCTTGGCGAGGCGTTCGGGGTCGACCCCGATCCGCTCGGCCAGCTCCTCGACGCTGCCGGCGCTTTCGACGGAAACGCCCGGCATGTCGTATTCCTCGGCGCGCAGCATCGGACGGAGGCCCGCGTCGAAGATCTGGTAGGCGACCGAGCCGGGCTGTTCGAGGATTTCCTTGCCGTACTTGGCATAGGTGTAGTTCCGGAAGTCCGCTCCCTCGTCGAGGAACCGTTCGCCGGCGCGGTTGACGATGATTCCGAGCGGATAGCTTTGCCGGGTGAGCCGGTTGGTCAGTTCCCGGTTGGATTCGTTGCCGGGCGTGAAGGCGTCCCACTGGGTGGAGTGACACGACTGCCAGTCGCCGCCCTTGGCCGCGCCGAGCGCGAGCGCGGCGGTGATCATCTGGCCGGTATTGAACGGGGTTCCCCGGACTTTCGCGTTTTCCCAGCCCGGGCCGAGGTGTGCTCGCCGCAGCTCCCGGTTCGCTTCGAAGCCGCCCGCGGCGAGGACGACCGACTCCGCGCGCAGCTCCTGGACGATCCCGTTGTCCTGCCGGACTTTCACTCCGGTCACGGTGCCGTTCTCGGTCAGCAGATCGAAGACGTCCTGTCCGTACCGGACTTCGGTGCCGAGCCGGTCCGCGACCCGGAGGTGGTCATGCATCAGACCCGCCCCGCCGCCGACGTTTCCGACGTGCAGGCCGCCCCAGAACAGGTAAGTGCCGTCGGCGCGTTCGTAAGCTTGCCGTTCGTACATCAGCCGGTACTTCAGGCCGAGGGAGTGCAGCCAGCGCAGGCCGGGCGCCGCCTCGTTGACGAGTGCTTCGGTGAGACCGGGGTCGTTGCGGCCGTTCGTGACTTTCGCCAGGTCCCGGGCGTAATCGGCGGGCGAGTACGGCGGCACGTGCGTGGCGGCATGGCGCTCGTCCGGCTCGATGAAATCGAGGAGATCCGCTAGACCGCGGTGGGCGATCCGCGTGGCTCCGGCGGTGTAGTAGCTGTTTCCGCCGAACTGCGCGCGCGGAGCCTTTTCGAGAAGCACCACTCGGCGGCCGCGCACCGCGGCGGCGTGTGCGGCGGTGAATGCCGCGTTGCCGCCGCCGACGACGATGACGTCAGCGGCTTTTCCGGGAGCAGCGGTTTCGGCAGAGGTGTTCAACGAAGTGTCCCTTCGGCGTTATTGGCGGTGTGCACCGGATTTGCCGCTTCGGCTTGGGCTCCGGTCCGCGCGGACAGCGATTCCAGCGAGCGTTTTCCGGTGCGCGGCCCGAAGAACGCGATCGCCAGCGCGACGATGAGCCAGCAGGCCGCGATGTACACGAACACCGCTTGGTACCCGAGTCCGGCGAAGATCGACGCGACGAGCATCGGGCCGAAGATGTTGGCGAGCCGTCCGGTTCCGTACACCAGCCCGTGTCCGGCGTTGCGCAGCCCGGTGGGGAAAAGTTCCGGGCTGTAGGCGTAGAGCAGGGTCGCGAAGGTCTGGATCAGGAGGTTGACGCAGAACCCGAAGACCACGATGGCGACCGGGTTGAAGGTCAGGCCGTAGGCCAGCCCGCTCGCCGCGGTGGCGAGTGCGGCGACCACGAGCGGAAGCTTGCGGCCGAGCCGGTCGGTCACCGGCCAGGCGAGCAGCGCACCGGGGACCGCGCCGATGGTGGTGAGGGCGGAGAACCCGAGGGATTTGGCGACGCTGAAGCCGTGCTGCGTCAGGAGGGTCGGCACCCAGGCGACGAAACCGTAGAAGCCGAGGGTCTGGAAGATCCATACGACCGCGAGGAAGAGGGTGGTGCGGCCGTACGGGCTGGCGAACAGCTGCCGGTAGCCGCTGGGGCCCGCCGGAGCGGCCGGTGCGGACGGGACGTCGGCGATCGGGGGCAACGGCCCGGCCCGCCGCTCCAGCTGGGAGAGGACGGCCTCGGCCGCGGGCAGCCGGTCCTTGTGGACGAGCCAGCGCGGGCTTTCGGGCAAGGCCGCGAGCGCGGGAAGGGCCAGCAGCGCCGCGGAGCCGAGCACGAAGACCAGCCGCCAGGCTCCGGAGCCGAGCGGGACGATGCCGCGCGCCGAGAACGACATGAACGGGATGCCCGCGAGACCGACGGCCATCACGGCCGATTGCATCCGCCCGCGGCGCGCGGCAGGCATGACCTCGGAAATGTAGGTGGTCGCCGCGACCACCATCGCCGACAGGCCGACTCCGGTCAGGAACCGGAACACGACGAACGTCGGCACGTTGACCCCGGCCGCGTTGACCAAGGAGAACAGCGAGAACAACGAAGTCGAGCAGAGCAGGGCCCGTTTGCGGCCGATGAGGTCCGAGACCCGTCCGCCGAACGCCGCGCCCACCGCCATGCCCAGGAACGCGGCCGAGGTGACGACCGCGATGTCCCCGACGGAGAATCCGAGGTGCTTGACCAGCGCCGGCGCGACGTAGGCGAAGGTGTTCAGGTCGCCGAATTCGAACAGGAACACGAAGGCCAGGGTGGCCAGTGCGAATTTGTGGGCTCTGGTGATCGGGAGACGGTCCAGTCGGGCGGCCGTCGTGAAGGGCGTGAGCACTTCTATCCTCCTTGATAGACGTGGCGTCCCGGCGCCGGGGGAGAGCGGGCTGGCGGCTGCGGGCGCGCAGTTCAGCGTGACACCGCGAGTGCGGCGGCGACAGCGGGACGTTTTTCCGGTTGGTGCTGCGGGCGGCCCGAGAACGGGATGTGCACGACGGCGGTTGCGAGCCTTCGAGCCGCCCGGCGCAAGGAGACCGCCTCGACCGCCCCGTCGGGGGAACGGGTCCAGCGGACCTCGACCACGCCGGCGAGGGTCCCGATTCGCAGCGACTGGCGGCCGTCGCCGACGAGGGAGTGCACGACGCTGCCGTGCGTCGCGGCTGCGGTCGCCACAGCCACCGCTGAGGTCAGTCCGATCGCGGGGTGCGCGGCGTGCATCGAAAGCATGCGGACCGACATGTCGTAGTCCTGTGCGCGGATCAGCTTTCCGTTGGCTGTCCGGTAATCCGCCGCGGGTCCGGCTACTCCGGTCTTGGGCACCGCGTTGGGCGCCGGGCGGCCCGGCGGCACCAACCCGTGCAGGACGGCGCCTGCCGCGCGGAAGGCGGTGAGCATCGGCAGCCGCTCGGCGACCGCTTCGGCGGATTCGGTCGCGGTCATCGCGACGCTGTGCGCGTCGAGAAGGATCGCGGGCGCTCCGGCGTTGACGAGGGTGGCGTCGGCGGTCGTTCCACCGGCGTCGACGACCTGGCTCGGGCGGCGAGTGGGGAACGAACGGTCGAGATCGAACGGGCCGCGGAAGGTCAGTTCCACCGGCACCCCGCCCGATTCGACGCCTGGCACGAGAGTTTTCCCGCTCCGCGGCGCGCGGCCGCCCGGGGTGGCGATCGCGGTCTGCAGCACTGCGCCGGTGTTGAGGTTGCGGAGCCGCACGGTCGTCACCTCGCCCTCGACGGCGACAAGACCTTCCTGCACCGCGTAGAGCCCGACCGCGGTGGCGCAGTTTCCGCAGTTGCTGCCCCATTCGACGATCCGTTCGGCGATCCCGACCTGGCCGAAGAGGTACTCGACGTCGGCGCCGGGTCCGGTCGCACGGGAGACGACCGCTGCTTTCGACGTGGTCGACGTCGCTCCGCCCACGCCGTCGATCTGCCGGAGATCGCCGGAGCCGAGCGCGCTGGCGAGCACGACGTCGAGATCGAGCGGCAGGGCCGTCACCGCGTCCGCGGCGAAGATCCAGCACTTGCTCGTGCCTCCGCGCATCCACGCACCCGCCAGATCGACCGTGCTCGCTTGGGGATTCACCTCGAACTCCTTCGGTTGGCGGCTTCCCGAGCAAGCGTGCGGCACCGCCTCGGTTCAAACCAGCTAAAGTTGCTCAAGGTGCCTTTAGCTGAGCTGTAGGCTGCGGGGATGAGGATGGACATCCGGCGGATGCTCGTGCTGGTCGAGGTTTCCCGCACGGGCTCGCTGACCGCGGCGGCGGAGAGCCTCAGCTACACGGTTTCCGCGGTTTCGCAGCAGATCGGGCAGCTGGAGGACGAGGCAGGGCAGCCGCTGATCGAGCGACGGCCGCGGGGCGTGACGCTCACCGAGGCAGGCCGCGCCGTGGTGCGCCACGCGGAGAAGATCGAGCGGATCGTGTCGGCGGCGCACGAGGAACTGCGCGACCTCGCCGGGCTGAACACCGGGACGTTGCGGCTCGGCACGGTCCCGACGGTGACCGAATCGTTCCTGCCCGCGGCGATCTCCGCGTTCCGCGCGCACCATCCGGGAGTCGACCTGCGGATCCACAGCGCCCAGCTGTCCGGCCTCGAGCATCTCCTCGAATCGCGCGAAATCGAACTGGCCATCACCTGGGACCGCGAGCGGCCCGCCGACGGACCCGGGAAAAGCCTGACCAGCGAACTGATCTTCCGCGATCCGAGCGTGCTGCTGGTGCCCTCCAGCCACCGCCTGGCCGCCCGGTCGTCGGTCCGGATGGAAGAACTCCGGCACGAGCCGTGGATCATCCGCACCTCGCCGAACGTCCTCGCGCTGCTCAACGCTGCCTGCGAAGCTGCGGGCTTCGAACCCATCGTCACCTTCGAAGCGCGCAGCTACCAGGAAGCACAGGCGATGGTCGCGGTCGGCATGGGCATCGCGTTGGTGCCCCGGCTGTCGCTCTACAGCCTCCGCGACGACATCCGGGTCCTGACCGCGGTCTCGCCGCGCCCGCCGAGCCGCCGGATCGTGCTCGCCCATCGACGCGGGGAACGGCTTTCTCCCGCCGGATCGGCAATGCGGAAGCTGCTGATCGAGACCGGCCGCGCCTGGGCGCCCGCGTAGCCAGGGTTTCAGCGGCGGCGGATCCGACTGCGCACGGGATGCGGGCTCGCTTCTCCGCCGGGAGTGGTCAACCGTCGCCGAGGAGCCGTGCCGCCTTGATGCCGAGGTGCAGGACGAGGCGGCGTTCCCCGTCGCTCAGGTTGAAGCCGGTGAGTTCCTCGATTCGGCGCAGCCGGTAGTAGACCGTCGCCCGGTGCACGCCGAGCCGCTCGGCCACCGCGCGAGTGTCGCCCGCGCGGTCGAGGAACGTCTCCGCGGTGAGGAGGAGTTCGGGATCGGCGCCGACGAGCGCGGCGATCGCCTGTTCAGCCCCCATGCCGCGGAGCTGTTCGCGCGGCTGGGCGGCCAGCAAGGAGTAGATCCCGAGCGCGTCGTGGCGGGCGACCGGCCGGAACCGGGGGATGACGTCGGCGACCCGGATCGCGTCGAGCGCCTGCCGATACGAGGTCGCGGTGTCGGCCAGCCGCGCGACCGGACGCCCTACCCCGGCGACCACAGCCCGCCAACGGCTGGCGCGTCCCAGCCGCCGCGCCGCTGACTCGCACAGATCGTCCGCGAGCCGGGGGATCCGTTCCATCGCGCGTTGCGTCACGACGAGCAATCCGTGGGCAGGGCGGATGAGGATCATGCTTTCGCGGACCGGTGCCGCGGCGGCCGCCGCGCGCAGTGCTGCGCCGAGCGCCAAGCGGTCGCCGTTGCCGACTTCCTGACTGGCTGCCGGCAACGGCGCGACGACGACGGCGACGACTTCGCCGCGTGCCGCGAAGAGGTCTGATTCGACGAGTCCGTCGGCAGCGAGGACGCGGGCCGCGTGGTCCTCGGACAGCAGGTCCCGGAGGAACTCCCCGACGCGGGCGTCGTGCAGCTCGCCGAGAGCCCGCTCGCGGAAAAGCACCTCAGCGGCTTCGTCCGCCGCGGCGCCGGCGAGAGCGAGCCCGGCGTCGTTCACTGGTTCGCCCGCGTCGATGAGCCACAGATAGCCGAACTGCACGCCCTGGAACCGGATCGGGATGGCGACCCGCGGCAGCAGGTCGAACTCCGCGGCCGCGGGTAGGCGTACCGGTCCGTCAGCGCGGGGAAGCCGAAACCGCCGCAGCCAGGCGACGGCCTCCGGCGGAGCCTCGCGGTCCAGAATCACCCGCGCCCGCATGTCGTCGATCGGACCGGCCTGCGCGCTGTAGGCGAGCAACCGGAAATGGACGTCGTCGACCGCGACCGCCCGGCCCAGCTGCCGAGCGAGCGCGTCCACGACCCGCTGCAGGTCCTCGCTCACCGAACCGCGTTCAGCCGCATCGCGCGCCGTACCTTCCTTGTCCGCGGCGCCGCTCCGGCACCATCGGGTTCGCCGCTGAATGTAACCCGGCCGGGCCCGTCGCTCAGCTCGCTCCGCCGGTCAATGACAAAACCGGCGGCAAGGCGTTGCCGGTCACGGGGTACCGTCGAGCCAAGCGACCACATCGAGCTCGACGCGAAAGGGTGCGACCAGTTGCGCGCCGATGGTCGTGCGGGCAGGGCGCGTGCCGGGGAACTCTCCGGTCCAGACCTCGTTGTAGCGGGGGTAGTCCTCGAGATCGGCGAGATACGCGGTGACCTTGAGGACGTCGTCGGGCCGCGCGCCCGCCTCGGCGAGCACCCGCCGGACGTTCGCGAAGGCGGCGCGGGCCTCGTCGTGGAACGTCCCGGACACCGGACGCCAGTTCTCGTCGACCCCGACCTGGCCGGACAGCAACAGCAGATTGCCCTGCCTGCGGAACGCCGGCGCGGGCGGCGGGGTGAACGCGTCATGACTCATCGAAGCCTCCTGGCGAGCGGCGGATCGCCGCTGTGATCGTCTGCTGGCGCAGGCCCGGGGCGAGCGCTCGACCGAGCATTCCGGGTCGGCGGCTCCGGCCCAAGCCGTTCAACTGCGGCGGAGCGGATCGAACGGGACGAGCTCGGGCGCGCCGGCGCCGGTCATGATCTGCCTTGCGAGCAGCTTCCCGGTGATCGGACCCAGCGTCAGGCCCCACATGCCGTGGCCGCCCGCGACCTGGACGCCGGGGATCTTGGCCGCGCCGATCACCGGAAGTCCGCAGGGCGTCAGCGGCCGGGACCCGGACCAAGGTTCGCGCACGTCGTCCCAATCCGCGTCGAGCAGGGGGCGGATCGAGCGCAGGACGGCGTCGAGGCGGCTGCCGTCGAAGGGCGCGTCCCGGGCGGCGATCTCCATGACGCCGGTGATCCGGACCCGGTCCCCGTACGGCGTGAGCGTCGCTCGGGCACCGGGCAGGTAGACCGGACCCGCGAGCGGTTCGGCCAGCCGCACGCTGCACGAGTAGCCGCGTCCGGCCTGCACTGGCATCCGCACCCCCGACCGGCGTCCGAGTTCCGGCAACCACGCCCCCGTCGCGAGCACGACAGCGTCGGCCCGGTGCGGCGGCCCCGCCCAGGTATCCGCCTGCAGCCCGCGCGGCCCGAATCCGATCGCCCGCACGCGGGCGCCCTCGACGATCTCGCCGCCCCGCTCGCGCACTGACGCGGCGAGCGCGTCAAGAAACGTGCCCGGTGCGAGGAACCGCTGCCCTTCCAGATGCAGCACCTGCGCGATCCGGCCGGAGAACGGAGCCTCGTGCCCCGTCGTGGTCCGGTAGGACATCTCCTGTCCGGAGGCACGGGCGAGGGCCAGTTCATGCTCGAGCCCGGCGGTGTCCTGTCCCGCGGTGAACCCGATCCGAATTGTCTGCTCGTGGATTTCTGCGGCGACCCCGCCCTTGGCCAGTTCGTCGAAAGCGCTGAGGCTGCGTGCCGCCAATGGTCCGAGCGCGGCCATTCCCCGCCGCCATCGAGCGGCTGTCGCGTTCCGGGCGAACCCGGTCAGGAATGCCATGGTCGCCGCCGACAGCCGTGCGCTCACCGAGACCGGCGAGCCGGGAGTGAGCAAGCTTCGCACGCCCTCGCGCAGCAGCGCCGGCTCCGCGAGCGGTGCCACCATGGCAGGCACAAGGTAGCCGGCATTGCCCCAAGAGGCGCCCGCCCCCACTTCCGACCGCTCCAGGACAGTGACCTCCGCGCCGTGCTTCTGCAAAAACCACGCGCACGAAAGCCCGACGACGCCGGCGCCCACGACCACCACGCGCCGAGGCATCCGGTTCACTGCCACACCTTCTCCGCCACCCGAAGGAAGTTCCCGCCGAGAATCCCCGCGACGGCCCCCGGCGCGTGGCCGCGGTCCAGCAGAGCCGCGGCGATGGCGGGCAGCCGCTCGGGCTCGACGAACTCCAGCCGTTCCCACCGCGAGTAGCTCGGCGGGAACAGTTCGGGATTCGCGGCCAGTTCGGCGTTGAGATCGTCTTCGGCGAAGCAGTAGTCCAGCCCGAGGCCTACGTGTTCCCAGCCGACCAGCTCCACGGCGTGGTCGATGTGGCGGACGAGTGTCTCGGTGCTCGCGTCGTTGGCCCCCAGGAACATCCCGACGCCGTTGATCCCGACGACGCCGCCGGTGGCCGCGCAGGCGAGCATCTGGTCGTCCCATACGTTCCGCTCGTGATCGTGCACCGCGCGAGCGGCCGTATGGGACAACACCACCGGTGCCGTCGACGCGGCGAAGAGGTCCATCGACGTCCGGTACGAGCAGTGCGCGGCATCGACCGTCATTCCCACCCGGTTCATCTCGGCCACCACCTCGCTGCCGAACCTCGTCAGGCCGCCGTCGGACTCGTCGTGGCAGCCCGAACCGGCGGCGTTGCGGTGGTTGTAGGTCAGCACCATGGTGCGCACCCCCAGGTCGTAATAGGTCTGCACCAGCTCGATCCGCTCGTCCAGCGGACGGGTGTCTTCCAGGTCGAACGCGACCGCGAGCCGTCCGGTGGCCTTGGCCGCGCGCACGTCCCCGGCCGTGCGGGCCAGGAGGTAGCGGTCGGGCCTGGCAAGCAACTGGCGGCGGAACCCGGACAGCACTCGGATCGTGTCCGCTATGCCGTGCGGAGCGTAACCGGCGTTCACCGACACGAACGACGCTCCCGCCTCGGCGTACCGCCACAGGGCGTCGACGTCGGCGTCCGGGTCGAGAGGAAGACAGCAGTGCTGTTCCCATACCGGTGCCTTGGCGTGGCACGCGGCGGAGTTCGACTGGGTCATCGGTGGTTTCCGTTCGCGCAAGCGGGGCAGCCAGGCATGCGTGCGCCGTGCTGGAGGGCTTTCTTGTAGCGGGTTTCTTCTTCAAGCGGCGGAGAAAGTTCCGCGGTCAGCAACGGCCGCTGCGGCAGCGCGTCGAGATCGACGATGGCGCCGTCCTTGATGACGGCGTGAATGGTCTGGTAGTTCTTGGCGCTGCGCAAGGGATCCTCGTCGAGCACGACCAGGTCGGCGATCTTGCCTGCTTCGATGGTCCCGAGGTCGTCGTCGACCCGGTAGGCCTCGGCGATGTTGCGGGTCGCCGCGTGCAGCAGCGCCATCGGCGACATGCCCTTTTCCTCCATCGCCCGGAGCCAGACGAAATGACCGGTCGCCAGGCGGCCCAGCGCTTCGTCTTCGGGCAGCCCGTTCCAAGTGCCCTTGATCATCGGCTCGTTCATGACTTCCGGGGCGAAAATGCCGCCGTCGTTGGCGAGCAGGATCGACGCCCCCGAGCCGACGAGGTTGCGGGCGTTGACGTCCGAGGCTTTCCACATCGTCCATTCGTGGTCCGAAACGGACTCGCGGAGAACCTTGAAACCGTTGTCAGTCAACGGGAAGACGACCGCACCGCAGTTCTTCTCGGCGAACAGTTCGAGGGTAGCCCGCGGGATTTCGGCGGGACCCGTCGCGTTGGCGTGCTGCACGAGGTCGCAGCCCGCCTCGATCGCCATCCGCAGGCCCTCGACCGTCGAGGTATGCGACTGCGCGGTCAACCCGGCTCGGTGAGCTTCTTCGACGATGACGCGCTGCGTGCGCTCCGAGAACTGGATGAAGGCCCCGGCAGCGGCCCCGCCGTGCTCGTTCGACGCGTACTTGACGAAGTCCACGCCGCGCCTGAGGTAGGCGCGGACCTCGTTGCCGACCTCCTCGGCCGTCAGCCACATCAGGTGCCGCCCGACGTTCTCCACCCACGCCGCGTTCACCCGGTCGACGAAACGGGAGCTCCCGACACCGGGGATGCGCCGGTCGAAGTCGTCGGAGAACGGTCCGTCGAATCCGATGATGTTGCCCGCACAGCGGATACGGCTGCCGGGCGTCGCGCCCCGGTCGATCCGGTCACGAGCCGCCGTCAGCGCGCGGCGCGGCCCCCAGGTGTCGAACACCGTCGTCAATCCGTTTTTCAGCGCGACCTGCGCGGCCTCGACGATCAAGTCCTCGTAGCGGCCTTCGTATCGGACGAGCGTCTCGAAGAGAACGTTGACGAGGAGATGCACGTTCGCGTTCATCAGCCCGGGGATGAGGAACTTCCCGCTGAAGTCGACGGTCTCGGTTCCCGCGGCGACCGCCAGTTCGTCCGGGCGGCCGATCGCCGCGATGCGGCCGTTCTCGATCAGGATCGCGTGCCCGTCGATGCCCTTGTCGGAAACGCCGTCGATGACGGTCGCACCAGTCAGCAGGAGTGACATCGTCGTCTTCCTTCCGTGGTCCAGCACGCCGTGCTCTCACGCCGTCCCTTGACGGTAGGTCCCGCAGGCGCGGTCACGGTATGGACAGGAGTCGCGCGGCTGAGAGGGGCCGTTCGACAATGTTCGCATCCGGTTCCGCCGTCCTGAGACGAGTGACGATGGCCGGCACCGGACCGCGCCTGACAGCATCGGAGCATCGAGCACCTGCGGAGAGGGCATGACCGATGATCACCTCGAACGAACTCGCCGATCGTCTTTCGCGGCTGGCCGAGAAGTTCACCGTGACCGGCGCGTCGGCCGCGCTGTGGCACGACGGCACGCTCGTCCGGGCCGAGACCGGAACGGTCAACGCGGCGACCGGCGCTCCGGTGCTGCCGGACACGCTGTTCGCCGCCGGATCCGTCACGAAGACGCTCACCGCTTCCCTGGCGATGACCCTCGTGGACGAAGGGCGGCTCGACCTCGACACGCCCGTCGTGCGGTACCTGCCCGGCTTCACCGCAGCGAACCCCGCCCGCTCTGCGACGATCACCGTGCGGATGCTGCTCAACCACTCGTCCGGCCTGCCCGGCAACTACCTGCCGAACCTCGCCCCGGGCGACGACGTGCTCGAGCGATTGCTTCGAGAGCTCGCGGCGCTGGACGTCACGGGCGTCCCCGGCCGGCGGTTCTCTTACAGCAACATGGGAATGAGCACACTCGGCCGGCTGGCGGAGGTGCTCACCGGCGAACGCTTCGACGTCGCACTGAGCAAGCGCGTTCTCGAGCCGCTCGGCATGAACGCGAGCTCGGACGCCGAGGAACTGCTGCTCCGCTCAACCGCCGTCGGACATGTCGTCGACCCGGCGAGCGGGGCCGTCTCCCGGGTACCGCGCCTGCGCGTGTGGCCTGAGTACGGTCCCGCCGGCTCGCGCTTGTGGGTCGACGTCGAATCACTGATCCGCTTCGGTCGGATGCACCTCGACGGCAGGACACCCGGCGGACACCGGCTCCTGTCGAAGGCGGCCCTGGAACAGATGCGCACGCCCCAGTACGCCGACTTTTGGGGCTGTCTCCGCGGATGCGCGAACTTCGGACTCGGCTGGGGCATCTTCCGGGAGGGCGACGACCCAGTTCTTACCCACTCCGGCGCCAACCTCGGCATGCATTCGACCCTTTACGTCATTCCCCGGCAGAATGTCGTGCTCGCGGTGCTTACCAACAGCACTACCGGAGCGATGCTGCATTCCACGCTGTGCGCTGAGCTGCTCGAAAAGTGCTTCGATGTTCCGGGACCGGCCGCCATCGACCCGCCGAAGGGGAGCGCGGAGGTCGAGATCGAACGGTTCACCGGGCTCTACCGTGCCCCGGACGGCGAGGTGTCGGTCGAGGCGCTCGGCGGACAGCTCCACGCCCGGCTGACACCCGACCCCGGGCTGGCGGAATGGGACCGCCTGATGGGCAGCGCCGCGGGCGGAGGGCAGGCCATGCCGCTCGCGTGCGTCGACAGTGCGCGGAGCCGATTCGTCATGGACGCCGGCGCTCCGGGGGGTCTGCTGGCGGTGCAGTTCTACGAACCGGGCCCGGACGGACGTCCCACCCTGGTGCGGCTGGGGACGCTCTACGAACGGAGACCGTGAGAGAGCCCGTGATGCCGAAACCGGGTCCCTGACCGCGTCACCCGTGCGCTTGCGGGAGTTCGACGACGAACCGCGCCCCGCCGCCCGGGCGGCCCTCCGCCCACACACGTCCCTCGTGGCGGTACACGTGGTCGGCGACGATCGCCAATCCCAGGCCGGTCCCCGAGCCGGGGTCCCGTCGTCCGGCGTGCACGCCGCGGGAGAACCGTTCGAAAATACGTTCCCGGAGTTCGGCGGGCACCCCGTCGCCGGCGTCGTCGACTTCCAACCGGACGACGCCGTGGCACGCGTGCGCGGCCACGCGGACCGCGCCGCCGCCGTAGCGGGCCGCGTTGTCGAGCAGGTTCGCGAGGACGCGGTCGAGGCGGCGGCGGTCCGCTGCCACCAGCAAGGGTTCCGAAGGGAGTTCCAGGGCCGGGCGCGGGGCGGGGCTGCTCGCGACGCCGCTGCGGACGAGCGAGCCCAGATCGACCAGTTCGCGTTCCTCGCCGTTGTCGGCTTGGTCGACGGCTGAGATCTCCAGCAGGTCGAGCACCATGCCGCGGAACCGGTGGAGTTCGGCCAGCAAGAGCTGCAACGCCTTCTGCGCGGGCGCGGGCATGGCGTCGCGACGGCGTTCGAGGACTTCCGCGACGGTCGTCATCGTGGTGAGCGGCGAGCGCAGTTCGTGACTGACGTCGGCGGCGAAACGCGCGTCACGGCGGACGCGTCGTTCCAGGGCATCGGCGGTGGCGTTGAACGTCGCGGCGAGGGGAGCGAGGTCGGGTCCGGCTTGTTCGGGCAGTCGCGCGCGCATGTCGCCGCGGGCGATCCGGGCTGCGGTTTCGGTGAACGCGGCCAGCGGACGGAGCGCGCGCCGGGCCGCCCACGCGCCGAGGACGACGCCGAACAGCCCGCACGTCACGGTGCCCGCGACGAGGATCATGCGCAGCTTGCGGAAGGTCCGTTCGAGGCCGAGCAGCGGATGGAGTTCGACGTAATAGCCCTTCGACTTGGCGAGTTGCTGCGCGACCACGAGGACCGGGACCCCGTCGGCGGTGAACCGGTCGTGCGCGGGCGCGCCGGGGCGGGTGCGGGAGAGCAGGCCGGGCGGGAGGTCCGCGGGGCCGATCGGGCGTCCGGCGGTGTGCCAGCCGCCGGGAAGCGACACGAGGATCGTCGAATTCGGTCCGGACGTGAGGCCGGACAGCAGTTCGCCGAGACCGTCGGTCCGGTCGCGGACCTCGTTCTCGACCAGCCGCGCGTTGATCCGGGCATGCCGGTCGGCGCTCTGCTGGCGCTGGTTGAGCAGGTAGTCGGTGGCGAGGTGCCAGGTCGCCGCCGACAGCACGCTGACCACCACCAGCAGGCCGAGCCCGAACGCGGCGGAAACCCGGAAGCGCAAGGAAAGGCGGGACACGGAAGCGGCGCTCACGGGCGGGGCTCGGCGCGGTAGCCGATGCCCCGGACGGTGAGCACGAGACGCGGACAATCGGGATTAGGCTCGACTTTGCGGCGCAATCGCCGGATGTGGACATCGAGCAGGCGCGTGCCGCCGAAGTAGTCGCGTCCCCAGATCCGGTGCAGCAACTGCTCCCGGGTGACGACCTCGCCCTCGGCGGCGGCCAATTCGGCCAGGAGACGGAATTCGGTACGGGTAAGGCGAATGGGGACGCCTTCGCGCGAGACCGTCTCGTCGTGCGTGCTCAGCAACAGGTCGCCGACCTGGAGACAGCATCGGCGGACCGGCGCCGCGCGGCGCAACAGCGCGCGGATGCGGGCCGCCAGTTCGCCGGCGACCAGCGGCTTGGTCACGTAGTCGTCGGCACCGGCTTCCAGACCGGCGATGACATCCTGGCTGTCGGCCCGTGCGGTGATGACGATGACCGGCAGCTCGCCGCGCACGCGCAACTCGTGGCAGACGGCGAGCCCGTCCATGCCCGGCAGCATCAGGTCGAGCAGGACGACGTCCACGCTCACCGATCCCAGCATCGCCAACGCGTCTTCGCCGCACGCGGCCTGCAGCACCGTGCAGCCCTGGTCAGCCAGCGCGAGGGAAAGCGCTTCGCTGATCAGGGCGTCGTCCTCGACCAGCAAGACTCGGACCGTCATCGAGCCGCCCCTCCGCCGCGGAACCTGCCCTAGAAATTGTTCCCTATCGCGGCAAGTCCGCGGCGGGTGCGGATTCCGGCGCGCATCTGGGCGGACAATGGGGTTTCCGGCGGAATGGACCGGTACCGGCGGCCGGCCGCCGACGCGCCGGTGACGCAAAGCCCTGCCGCACAGGGTCCTTGGCCTCTCGGGCCGCGGGCAGCGGCTTGCCAGGATGAGAAGCATCGACGGAATCTCGGACGACGGGAGAACGACAGTGATCTCGGCCCGGTACCTCATGATCGGCGGCGTCGCGGCCGCACTCGCCGGCACCGCCTGGGTTCCCCAGCCGGCTGCCCGGGCAACCGCGCCATGCCGGACCAGTGGACTGGATGTCGCGCTGGGCCAAGGAGAAGGGGCGGCCGGGCATTACTACGTGCCGATCGTCTTCACCAACTCCGGCGGCGACGCCTGCGCGCTGCGCGGGTATCCGGGCGTTTCCTACGTCGTGGACCGGCGTCAGGTGGGCGATGCCGCGAAACGGGAACCCGGCCCGGTGCCTGCCTTGACACTGGCGCCCGGCCAGTCGGCCACGGCGTGGCTCGACCAGGTCAACGTCGATGTCTACGATCCGGCAAGCTGCGCGCCCACTCCCGTCGACGGGCTGCGGGTGTATCCGCCGGACAACACCAAGCCGGTGTTCTTGGCCGAGCCCAACGCTCGCGCGTGCGCGAAGCACATGCCGGACCAGCATCCGCTCGTTGTCCGCGCCGTGCAGGACGGCAACGGCTGAAGGTGCGCTGCCCACGCATCCGGACAGCGCACCCGTCGCCTCAAGGCAGCTGCCGCACCAAGTAGTCCCACACCGCCCGCACCGCGCGCGGGTGATAGATGTGCTCGCGCTTCGCGTGCGATTCCTCCGGCGGCGACCAAGCAGGCCACCCGCCGAACGACTGCGTCAGCAACTGCTGCTCGCACGCCCGCTCCAGCACCACCGCGGCTACGGTCGCGCTTTCCACCGAATCGCCGACGGCGACGATCCCGTGGTTCACCAGGAACACTGCCCGGGCATCGCCGAGTTCCGCCGCCAGGGACTTGCCCAATTCCGGCGTCAGGATCAAATCGGCGGTCTCGGTGTAGCGCGGCACCTCGGGCGGCACGAACAGGTTCGCGGCGTGGCTCACCGGCCGCAGCTCCTGTCCCGTCGCGGCGAGGGCGACGGCGTGCGGGGCATGGGTGTGCACCACCGCGTTGACGTCCGGCCGTGCGGCGATGACCTCGGTGTGGATCGGGTATTCGCTGTGCCGCGGCCCGGTTCCGGAGACGACCTCGCCGTCCGCGTCGACCAGGTGGACCCGCTCCGGCGTTACCTCCTCCATGCCCCATTCCGCCGACTTGATCCACACGCCCCGCCCGTCGGCGTCACGGCACGAGACGTGGCCCCAGATGAGGTCGCCTTGTCCGGCGGCGGCCAGGATCCGGGACGACAGCGCGACGAGTTCCTGGTGCGTGCTCATCGGTGCACCAGCCCGCCGTTGACGCTGAGGGTCTGGCCGGTCAGGTAGCCCGCGTCGTCGCTGAGCAGGAACGCGGCCAGTCCGGTCATGTCGTCGGCCCCGGCCGGGCGGTGCAGCGATTGGGCTCGCAGCATGGCCTCGCGTTGTTCCGGCGTCACGGTTTCCCGCGCGACTTCGGTGTAGACCGGCCCCGGCGACAGCGTGTTGACCCGGATGCCGAACTCGCCGAGTTCCCGCGCCATCGAGAACGTCATGCCGTGCACGCCGCCCTTGCTGGCCACGTAATGCAGGTAGCCGGGGCGGCCGAGCTGCACCGCGTCGGAGCCGATGTTGACGACACTGGCCGACGGCGAAGCCTGCAGCAGCGGCAGCAGCGCCGACACGAGCAGCCACGGACCGCGGAGGTTGACCGCCATCAGGCGATCCCATTCCTCGTCGGTGATCTCCCAGAACGGTTTCATCTTGATGGTGGAGAAGATCGCGGCGTTGTTGACCAGGCCGTCGACCCGGCGGTGCGCCTCGGTCAATGCCGCGGCGAACTCGGCGCAGCTGGTGCGGCTGGAGACGTCGAGTGCGTACGCGCTGGCTTTGCCAGGGCCGTCGAAAGACGCGGCGGTGGCTTGGACGCCTTCGAGGTTGAGGTCGGCGAGCGCCACGGTCGCGCCTTCGGAAACCAGGCGGCGGGCGTAAGCCGCGCCGATGCCTTGGGCCGCGCCGGTCACGACGACGACCTTTCCGGCGAGTCCGTTGAGGGTCATGTGAGGCTCCAGCTTCGGTAGGAGGGTTCGCCGTCCGGGACGATCTCGGTGGCCAGCAAAGTCAGGCAGCCGGGGCAGAATGCCTGGCGCAACAGGACTTCCCGGTCGACGAACGCGGCCGGGTCGGCGTGGACGCCCGGTCCGGCTTCGGTCGAGGGGCGTTCGTGGCGCAGCGCGTGCGCCATCGGTTCGGCGGTGGTGTCTCCGATCCGGGCCGCGCAGTGGCGGCAGACGACCGCGCCGGTGGCTTCGTCCACGCGGAGGTTGAGGTCGAGGTTCACTGGTGCGCTCCTTCCGGCGGCGTGAGCCCGGCGCGCTGGTACCGCAGCCGCTCGCGTTGTGCCGCGGTGGCAGCGCGGTCCGGTTCGCCGTCAGCCAGCACGACGCCGTAAACGTCGAGCGCAGCGAGAGCGGACACCTTGCCGTCGCGGACATCGGCGGCGACGCGGTCGGGTTCGCGGTGCAGCGGATCGCCGATTCCGCCGCCGCCCTGCCAATGGGTGAAGTAGACGTCCGCTTCGGCGAGGTCGGTTTCCAGGTGCGGCGGGAGGGTGTCCGCGCGGCCGTGCAGGTCGTCGATCGTCTGCGGGATCCGGCCGCTTGCGAGCTGGTCGCGCACGGTGGTGTCGCGGACGAGGACGTCCCATTGCGTGGCCGCGGGATAGCCGCCCGAGATGCCGGGAGCCTGCGGCACCGCCTTGCCGTTCGCGGAGACGACGAGATGCACGCTGCGCGTGGGGGAGTCGTAGGGAATGAAGCAGCTCGACGCTCCGACGCCGCCGCGCCACCGGCCCGGTCCGCCGGAATCGACCTCCTCGCGCCGCCACAGGTAGAGCATCGGGAAGCTGAACTCGTTGATCTCGATGTCGGCGATGCGGCCCATCGGAATGCAGTTCTCGCCGCCGGTGTCGACGCCGTCGCCGTCCACCTTCGCGCCGAGGCCGCCGGACATCGCGTCGCACAGCATCGTGGCGAAACCGCCGCCGCGCTGGTCCACGCCGGCCAGCAAGGTGAGGTCCCAGGTGCCGCAGCAGACGCTCATCGCCGACCGGCTCAGTTCGGCGTGCGTGCTCAGCATCTGCGCGACGGTTTCGGAGACCGCGTTCTGCGTGGACCAGGCCGAGTTGACCGACGCCTTCCCGATGCCCGCCGGGAAGGTGCAGTTGTTGATCGTCCCGGGTTCGCTGACGATCTCGACGCACCGGTAGATCCCGCCGGGCGACCAGGAGATGTCCGGGCACAGCATGGTCAGCAGGATCGGCAGGATGCCGCCGCGCAATCCGGCGAGGGTGCAGTTGATGATCCCGTCGACCTGGGGGTCGGTGCCGGTGAAATCGAAGGTGAGCGTGTCGTCCTGTTTGGACATCGCCACCACGATCTTGTGGATGTCCCGGTCGCCCGCCCGCGCCCCGTCCTGGTGCGCGACCGCCGACCACGTTCCGTCCGGCAGCGCGCGGAGTTTCGTGCGCAGCTGGGATTCCGCGTCGCCCATCATCTTCTTCATCACCGCCTTGACGGTGTCCGGGCCGTACTTGTCGATGAGCGCGGTGAGCCGGTCCTGTGCGACGTTGTTCGCGCCGATCTTGGCGCGCAGGTCCAGTCCGACGAGCCGCGGCACGCGGGACCGCCGCAGGTACATGTCCTCCATGTCCGAGCGCAGCCGACCGCCTTCGACGATCTTCACCGGCGGGATCGGCAGCGCCTCCCAGAAGACGTCGTGTCCCTCGACCGACCAACTGCCCGGCGACACGCCGCCGAGGTCGACCTGGTGCGCGACCGCGCCGGTCCAGCAGAACAGCTGACCGTCGTAGAACAACGGCGCGAGGACGGTGACGTCGTTCTGGTGCAGACCGCCGCCGATCCACGGGTCATTGAGCAGGAACTGGTCGCCCGGCGCGATTCCCGGGTTCTCGGCGCGGTGCTCCAGCGTCCAGCGCACCGCCATGTCCAAAGCGGACCCGAGCTGCATGTTGTACAGCCCGACCTGGACGGTTTCGCCGGTCTCGTCCATGATGCCCGCGCCGAAGTCGTTGCAGTCGGTCACGACGACCGAACCGGACATGCGCTTGATCGCGTCGCCCATGTCGTCGGTGATGGCGACCAGCCGGTGCCGGACCACCTCGTAGGTGAGCGCGTCCACGGCGCCGGAGCTGACGCGGTGCAGTTTCAGGTCGCCGAACCGGGCTTCCGGGTCGAGGGGAGCGCCGGACTGGACGAATCGCTCGGATCCGGCGACGGGGATGACAGCCATCAGGAGTGTTCCTTCCGTTCGGGGAAACGGATCACGAGGTTGCCGAGACGGTCCACAGTGGCCTGAGTGCCCGGCGGCAGGGCGACGGTGGTGGTCGGCGCTTCGACTACGGCCGGGCCTTCGATCTCGTGGCCCGCGCCGAGTGCGCGGTAGTCGTAGATCGCGGCGGGCTGGCGGCCGGTGCGGACGTCGAGCAGGACCTCCCGTTCGCCGCTCGTGGCGGGATTGCCGGGCAGGGTGCCGTGTTCGGGCAGTTCCGGCTGGATCTGCAGGATCCCGGTCGCGCGGACGCGGTAGGTGATCAGCTGCAGCCCGGCGTCGGGGAAGCCGGATCCCTTGCCGTACAACGCTTCGTAGCTCGCTTCGAAGTCTCGGCCGAGCTGCTCCACCGACTCGTCGGACAGTTCGCCGCCCGGTACGGGAGTGGCGACTTCCGCGAGTTGCATGGTGTAGCGGATGTCGGCTTCGCGTTCGTAGCTGATCGCGGAGAAGGTCAGGCCTTGTTCGGCCAACCGGCGTTCCAGTTCCCGTTCCAGGCCGGTGAACACCTCGTTCGCGGTCTCCGCCGCGACCGGCATCGCGACCGGCTGCGACTGTTCGGCGGTCAGCACGATGTCCGAGGCGGCCAGGCCGTAGGCGGAGAAGACCGCTGCCGTGGACCCGAGCGGGACCACGACCTCCTTGACACCGAGGTCGGCCGAGTAGCTCGCGCAGTGCATCGGGCCCGCGCCGCCGAACGCGTAGAGCGTGAAGTCTCGCGGGTCTTGGCCGGAGTTCACCACGACCTTGCGGACGAGGTCGGCGGTCTGGGCGTTCTGGATCGCGTAGATCGCCGCCGCGGCGTCCTCGACGGACATGCCGAGCGGGGTCGCGACCACCTTGTCGATGGCGTCCCGCGACAGCTGGACGTCCAGTTTCTTGCGCCCGCCCAGGAAGTTGTCCGGGTTGATGATGCCGAGGACGAGATCCGCGTCGGTGACCGTCGGCTCCCAGCCGCCCTCGCCGTAACAGGCCGGGCCCGGGCGGGCGCCCGCGCTGCGCGGCCCGACGCGGAGGTTGCCGCCCAGGTCGACCCAGGCGATCGCGCCGCCGCCGGCCCCGATCGTGTGCACGTCGACCATGGGCGTGCTGATCGTGTACTGGTTGAGGATCGTGCTGGTGGTGGTCACCGGTTTGCCGTCGACGACCAGCCCGACCAGGAACGTCGTGCCGCCCATGTCGGTCGAGATCACCTTGTCGTGGCCCAGTGACGCGGCCATTCGCGTGCAGCCGACGACGCCGCCGGTGAGCACCGAACCGATGGTGGTGATCGCGTGCGCCGGAGCGTCCGCAGCGGTGACGCAGCCGCCGGAACCCTGCATCACCAGCAGTGCGCCGGTGAGCCCGCGTTCCCGCAGTTCGGCTTCGAGCGGCCGCAGATAGCTGCCCAGCCGCGGGCCGACCTGGGTGTTCATGATCGTCGTGACGTTGCGCGGGTACTCCCGGATGCGCGGGCTGACCTCGCTGGACAGCGCCACGTACACCTCCGGTGCTTCCTCCCGCACGATCGCGCGCACCCGCTGCTCGTGCGCCGGATTGCGGAACGACCACAGCAACGACACCGCGATAGCTTCGGCACCGTCGGCGAGCAGGTCGCGCACTGCGGTCCGGACGCCGTCTTCGTCGAGCGGGACGACGACGCGGCCCTGGTAGTCCACGCGTTCGTCGATCTCGCGGATCCGGTGCCGGGGCACCAACGACGCGGGTTTCGCGGTCCGCGCCATGTGCTGGATGTCGTCGCTGCCCAGACCGGCGTAGCGGCCTTCGAGGTTCATGATGCTGATCGAGTCCGCATGGCCTCGGGTGGTGAGGAAGCCGACCTGCGCGACGTCCCCGGTCACGAGCGCGTTGAGCGTCGAGGTGGTGCCGTGCACGAGATAGTCGGTGTTGGCGAGCAGTTCGCGGACCGGGATGCCGAGTTCCGCGGCGAGTTCGTCGATCGCGGTGAGGAAGCCGGTCGCGAAATCCGGGGGAGTGGACGGGGTTTTGGCCGCGGCGAGCCGGTTGTGCTGGTCGGCGACGAACGCGTCGGTGAACGTTCCGCCGGTGTCGATGCCGATGACGTACGCCATGAGGGCCCCTTTGCCTTCGGATCGTCAGAACATGACGTTGATGGATTTGGTTTCGGTGTAGCTGAGCAGTTCCTCGAGGCTTTCCTCGCGGCCGACGCCGGAGCCCTTGACGCCGCCGAAGGGCACGTTGGGGAAATGCCGGGACGAGCCGTTGATCCAGACGAACCCGGCCTCGAACGCGCGGGCGACGCGGTGCGCGCGGGTGACGTCGGAGGTCCAGACGCTCGCGGTCAGCCCGTAGTCGACGCTGTTGGCGATGCGGACCGCTTCCGGCTCGTCGGCGAACGGGATGACCGACAGCAGCGGCCCGAACACCTCCTCGCGGGCGATCCGCATGTCCGGGCGCACGCCGGTGAACACCGTCGGGGCCACGAACAAGCCGTGGCCGACGCCAGCCGGACGACCGCCGCCGGTCGCGATCCGGGCGCCCTCGGAGACCGCGATGTCGATGTAGGACAACGACTTCTCGTACTGCGCCTGGTTGATCATCGTGCCCTGTTCGGTCCGCTCGTCGAACGGATCGCCGATCCGGCGCGCCTCGATCGACTCGACGACGCGGGCGACGAGCGCGTCGTGGACGTCCTGGTGCACGAGCAGCCGCGAGTTCGATCCGCAGGACTGCCCGGACCAGGTGAAGTTCATGCCGAACACCGCTCCGGCGGCCGCGGCTTCGAGGTCCGCGTCGGGGAACACCACCATCGCGTTCTTGCCGCCGAGTTCGAGGCTGACGTCCTTGACGCCGCTCTCGGCCGCGGCGCGCTGGATGGCGCGTCCGGTCGGTTCGGACCCGATGAACCCGATCCGCCGCACGTGGCGGTGCCGCACCAGCGCGTCCGGCACCGCCGGTCCGTCGCCGACGATCACCGACAGCACACCGGGCGGGAAGATGTCCTTCGCCAGTTCGGCCAGGCGCAGCGCGGACAGCGGCGCGGCCTCCGGCGGCTTCAGGATCGTCGGATTGCCCGCGACCAGCGGCGCGGCGACCTTGCCCGCGAACATCAGCGGATGGTTGTAGGGCACGATCCGCGCCACCACGCCGACCGGTTCGCGCGTGGTCACGTGCAGTGCGGTGCTGGCGGGCACCGTGGTGCCTTTGAGTTCCAGCGCTTGCCCGGCGAACATGCGCAGCTGCGCCACCGTCACGCCGACGTCGACGCGCGAGTTCGAGATCGGCGAGCCGGCGTCCACGGTGTCGAGCAGGGCCAGCTCTTCGCCGTGGCTCTCGATCGCGTCAGCCAGTTCCGCGACCAGCTTCGCCCGCTCGACGGGCAGGGTGTCCCGCCAGACCGCCCTCGCGTCGTTCGCGGCGCGCACTGCCTCGTCGACGTCGTCGGGTCCGGCGTCGGGAACCTCGGCGATCACCGTGCCGGTGTAAGGCGACACCCGGGAGAAGGCGGCGCCGGACCGCGCCGGGACGAGTTTGCCGTCGATGAGCAGGCGCCACTCGCGGTCGAGAAGTTCGGCGACCCGGGTCGGGATTTCCGGGCCGGAATGTGCTTCGAGCATCGTCGCTCCTGCGCTTCCTGAGTCCCGCGGGGACCTGGAGCCCCGCGTGCCGTCGGCTCATGCTAACCCCGCGACCCGGCTCGAAGTCTAGCTTGCAGACTCCAATTCTGTTCTCAAGAAACTTTGCCAACTCTTGTCCTGGAAAGAGCCCGCGAACACCCTGGTCCAGATACCATGTCTGCTATGCAGACATCCGCTGCCGAAGCCGGTCCCGCGCGGCCCGCTCCCCAGTACCCGATCGAATCCGTGGACCGTGCGCTGCGGCTGCTGCGGATGTTCAGCGCCACGAGGGAGCTTCGGCTGTCCGACGCCCGGGACGCGCTGGGCGTGGGCCAGTCGACCGCGCACCGGCTGATGGCGATGCTCGTCCACCACGGGTTCGTCGACCAGGACCCGGCCAGCCGCGTCTACCGCGCCGGGCCCGCGCTGGTCGAGATCGGACTGTCCGTGGTGAACCAGATGGACCTGCGCGCGGTCGCGCGGCCGGTGCTGCAATGGCTGTCCGAAACCACCGGCGAAACCGTGCACCTCGGTTCCCTGGAAGGCAACCAGGTGCGCTTCCTGGACGTGATCGAGAGCGACCGGGCGCTGCGGGTGTCCGGCCGCGTCGGCCGCACCCTTCCCGCGCACGCGACGAGCCTGGGCAAGGCGATGCTCGCCCGCCTGCCCGACGACCAGATCGCGCAACGCTACCCGGACGAGGTCCTCGGCCAGGTCACCACGAAGACCATGACGAGCCGCAGCACGCTGCTGGCGGAGATCGAACGCATCCGGCGGCGGGGTTACGCGCTCAACGCGGGCGAAAGCGAGGACGGCGTCAGCTCGATCGGCTGCGCGGTCGCCCGGCCCGACGGTCCGCTGCTGGGCGGGCTGAGCGTCGCCGCGCCGACCGGCCGGATGACGAAAGCCCAGCGGGACGACCACGCGGTCGCGCTGGTGGAGGGCTGCCGGCGGCTTGCGGAGAAACTGGTCTGATCAAGAAAACCGGCGGTGAACGGGTTGTTCACCGCCGGTTTCGGGTTATCGGGTGGCAGTCAGATCGTCCGCTGTGGACAGCGGGACCGGCTCGAACATCGCCGGTTCGTCCTCCGGGAACAAGGCCGTCGGACCGTACAGCCAGTCGGTGAACGAATAGTCCTCCGTCGCACGGGCGCGCAGCAGGGTGTTGCGTTGCTCGCGCTCGACACCGCCCAGATGCCACAGGTTTCCCCAGGACCGGGCGGTCAGCACGACTCGGCGGCAGTGTTCCGTGCGGACCGCCTCGTACGCGGCGAGCGCCCTGTCCCAATCTCCCCATCGTTTCCGGTGTTCGGCCAGGACCCAACCGTCCTCGATGGCCATGATCGCGCCCTGCGCCAGATACTGCAGCGGCGGGTGCGCGGCGTCGCCGAGCAGGGCGAGGCGGCCGTCGACCCACGTGGAGATCGGGTCGCGGTCGTACATCCGCCACCACTTGTCCCGCCACATCCGCGGGATCCCGGCCTGCACCTCTTCGCAGGTCGCGGCGAAGGCGGTGTCCAATTCGTCCGGCGTGCCCCAGTCGTCCAGGCCGGCCACGGCCTTCGGCGACTCGAAAACGGCTACCTGATTGAGCAGATCGCCACCGCGGAGTCCATAGTGGACAAAGTGGCACCGCGGGCCGACATAAACCACGACCTCGGACAGATCGACCGGACGGCCGACCTCGGCGATCGGCACGGTGCCGCGGTAGGCCACGTAGGCCGACGAGACCGGCTGGTCGTCCGCGAAATGCTTCCGGGCGACCGAGTGCAGGCCGTCGGCGGCGATCACGACTGGCGCGGTGTGCACGGTGCCGTCGTCGGTCACCGCGGTCGCGGGGTCCGGTGTGTACGACACGATCCGTTGCTCGGTGCGGAGTTCGACGCCCGCGTCGCGGCAGGCGCCGAGGAACAGCCGGTGCAGGTCGCTGCGGTGGATGACCAGGTACGGGAAACCGTAGCGCCGTTCGAGGTCGCGCAGGTCGAGCGCGGTGAGATCGCGGCCGTCGACGGCGTCGCGCATGACCATCCGGTCCGGGACGACGCCGCGCGCCTTCGCGCTGTCCAGCAGGCCGTAGGCGTCGAGGATCCGGGTGCAGTTGGGTGCGAGCTGGATGCCGGCCCCGACCTCGCCGAATTCCTTCGCCTGGTCCAGGACCCGGACCCGCAGGCCGAGCCGGGACAGCGCGAACGCGGTGCTCAGCCCGCCGATCCCGCCGCCGACGACGAGCACGTCAGGGGTGTCCATGGGATCTCCTCACAGCCAGGGGCCGAGGTCGGGGACCCCGGTCAGCGAATGCGGCCGTCCGGCCAGGTACGCCGCGACGTCGGGCAGCGGACCGTCCGGCAGCGTGCCGAGACCGCGTTTGGCCCGGATTTCGGCGACGAGCGCGGACAGGAACCCTTCCGGCAGGTCAGCGAACGACAGTCCGGTGCCGAGGTCGACCGCGTGCACGCACACCTCGCGCGCCCGCAGCCACGGGATCTCGGTGGCGGCAACCGTCCGGCCCTGCGCGGTGACCACCTCGGCCCGCCACTGCTCCGGAGCCAGCGCGGCCATCGCGGAGTCCAGCGAGCCCGCCGAATCCCGCAGCCGCGAGGTGAGCTCGGCTTCGGACAGCTGCGAGCCCGCTTCGATATCGGCGTTCCGCTGATCCGGCGACGCGTACATCGGGGTGCGTTCGCCGGTCCGCGCCCAGTGCACGAGGTTGCCGAGGGCGTCCGCGTTCGCCGCGACGTGCGCCGCGAGGTGCTTGCGGGTCCAGCCGGGCAGCGCGCTCGGTCCGGACAGTTCTTTCGCGTGGGTCAGGAAAAGCTCGGTCCCGAACGAGACCCAGTTCCGTGCGTCGCCGGGCGCCATCAGGATTCCTTCACGATCTGGTTCACGCACGCACCGATCCCGGCCACCTCGGTGACGACGGTTTCGCCGCCGGTCAGGTAGACCTTCGGATCGCGGGCGTGGCCGACCCCGGCGGGCGTGCCGGTCGCGATCAGGTCGCCGGGGTTGAGCTGGACGATGGTGGAGATGTACTGCACCAGGTACACCGGGTCGAACAGCAGCGTGCCGGTGTCGTCCTGCTGCATGACGCGACCGTCCACAGTGGTCTTCACCTCGAGCGCGGGCCGGACGCCGCCGACCTCGTCCGGCGTGACGACGTACGGGCCGACCGGGGTCGAGGACTGCCAGATCTTGCCCTGAGTCCACTCGATGGTGCGGAACTGCCAGTCGCGGACCGAGACGTCGTTCATGACGGTGAACCCGGCGATCGCCGCAACAGCCTCGTCCTCGCTGGCCCGCCGGACGGGCTTGCCGACCACGACGACGAGTTCGACCTCCCAGTCGAGCGCGTCGGTCTCGGCCGGCTTCACGATCGGGTCGGCCGGGCCGGTCAGGGTGTCCGCGAACTTCGGGAACAGCGTTGGGTGCGAAGGCAGCTCGCGGCCCATTTCCTTGATGTGGTTGGTGTAGTTGTGCCCGACGCAGACCACTTTGGACGGACGGGGCACGACCGGGGCGAGGTCCGCGCCCTCGGCGGGCCAGGTCTGGCCGGCCGCCTCGGCGGCGCGCGCTTCCCAGCCGTCCTGGGCGAAGAGCGCGCCGAGGTCGGGGGAGCCGAGGTCGACCAGGACATCGCCGTCGAGGCGGACGGCGCGCGTGCCGCCGTCGACGCGGAGGGTGACGAGCTTCATCGGAGGGTCTCCTGACGGTCGAGGTGGAGCGCCTCGAACACGGGCGCGTCCGAGAAACGGAACAGGTCAAGGGCACCGGAGTCGGAATCCGCGGCACCGGACTCCGACTTCACGGAGAACGGCTGCCACGACGGGACGACGAACAGGTCCCCGCGCGAAACCGCCCACGACGTGTCGCCGACGGTCACCGTGCCGGAGCCGTCGAACACCTGGCAGACCGACGAGCCGGTCTCGCGCACCGGTGCGGTCTCGGTGCCCCGGGCCACGCGGTGGAACTCGGCGCGGATGGTCGGCAGCACGTCGGAACCGTTGTGCGGATTGGAGAACCGGACGGCCGCGTGACCCGGCTCGACCGTCCCGCCGTACCCTTCTTTCTCCAGTTGCAGCTGGTCGCGGAGGGCGGCGTCGGTGTGCTCCCACTTGTACGCCAGCAACGGCGAACCCGGCGCGACAGTGCCGACGGACAGCGGCCGCAGACCCGGATGCGCCCACAGGCGTTCCGAACGGGACCGCTCGGGCGTGATCCGCTCGTCGGCGCTGAGCTGTTCGCGGCCGAACTCGAAGAACTGCGCGTCGATGCCGTACTGGAACGGGATGTCGAGGCCGTCGAGCCAGGCCATCGGCTCGCGGGTGGCGTTGTGGTGCGCGTGCCAGTTCCAGCCCGCCTGCGGCAGAAAATCGCCGCGGCGCATCGCGACCGCGTCGCCGCCGACGACCGTCCACACGCCCGAGCCTTCGACGACGAACCGGAACGCGTTCTGCGTGTGCCGGTGCTCGGGCGCGTCCTCGCCGGGCATCAGGTACTGGATCGCCGCCCACAGCGTCGGGGTCGCGAACGGACGGCCGCCGAGCCCGGGGTTGGCGAGCGCGATGGCCCGTCGTTCCCCGCCGCGCCCGACCGGCACGATCTCGCCCGCCTGCTCGGCGAGCCGGAGCAGGTTCGCCCACTGCCATCGGTGCGCCGACGCGCGCGAGCGCGGATGCGCGGGCATCAGGTCCCCGATCTCCGTCCACAACGGAACGAGCAGCTCCTGTTCGAAGCCGCGGTAAAGGTTCCGCAGGGCGGGCGTGACCGCGGGCTGGCCCGGAGCGTCGACCGCGGCGAGCTGAACGGGAGTTCGCGCTGGAGTGCTGGTCATGGGGTTATGGTGGGCGCGTCCCGGTCTGCGGAAAACGGGATTCTGGTGTGCGGAAAGGCAGCCCGATGGAGAAACGGTTCAAGGCCCCGCCGCCGTACGCGGTGGCCAGCGTCGACAACGCCCTGCGGATCGCGGCGATGCTGCAGCTCGAAGGCCCGTTGACGGTCTCCGAGGTGGCCGAGCGGATCGGCGTCGCGCCCTCGACCGCGCACCGGCTGCTCGCGATGCTCGTCTACCGCGACTTCGCCGTTCAGGACGCCAACCGCGCCTACCGGGTCGGTCCGGTGCTGGAGCTCGCCGCGCATTCGCAGTCGGCCGCGTCGAAGCTGCGCGCGGCGGCGCTTCCGCACCTGCGGCGGCTGGTGGACCTGCTGGACGAGTCGGTGAACCTGACCGTCCGGACCGGGGACACCGCCCGGTTCATCGCGAGCGTCGAATGCTCGCAGGCATTGCGGGTAGGTTCACGCGAAGGGATGGTTTTCCCGGCGCATCAGACGACGGCCGGCCTGCTGCTGCTCGCCGAACTGCCACCGGAACAGGTGGCGGAACTGTATGCGGCCGACAAGCCCGGGGAGCGGCCGGATCCGGCGGAATTGCGGGCTGAGCTGGCTCGGGTGCGGCGCAGCGGTTTCGCGCTCAACCAGGGCCGGTCGGAACGGGGAGTGGCCGCCGTCGGCGTGCCGGTGCACGGAGCGGACGGGGTGGTCGTCGCCGGGTTGTCGGTGTCGATGCCGAGTGTGCGCTACCGGAAAGACCAGCTGCCGAGACTAGTGGCGTCGCTGCGCGCGACCGCGGCCGCGCTTGAGGCGGACCTGCGCGGTTAACGCCGGTCTTCTCCGGCGAGTGCCGCTGCGAAAGCGGCGTGCACGCTGAGGAATTGCTGCACCGGCAGTTCCGCCGCGACCCCGGGATGCTGCGGGGCCAGCCGTTTCGCCGCCCAATCGCCCCACCGCACGTGTGCTTCCTCGACGCTCAGGTGAGCCGCTTCGGCAGCATGGCGCGCGTTCACGCCGTCCAGGATCGCTTGGTGCATCAACGCGGGAGTCGAGCGTTGTTCCCACGCGCGCAAGGACGCCATCGAGGAAAGCCTGTGCAGCGTCGCGGAAACCGTCGGCGGTGCCGGCCGGGGTAGCGGAAACCCGCGTTCGAGCGGTCCCCTTCGCGGTGCTGCGCCATCGGCGTTGTCAGTGATCAAGCTCGTCATCAGAGTCCCTCCGACGTGCGGTTACCCGCCTCCGCACGGCCGAAACCCTTGATCGTCCGGCGGTGCGGGCGTTGGCGGGCAGCAGTGGGTCGATGTCGACCGGATCCAGCCGCGGGTCGCGCAGCAACGACCCGAACGCGGCTTTCGCGACGGCCAGGATCGGCACCGCGAGCAGGGCCCCGACGATCCCGGCGACCTCCAGGCCGAGCGCGATGCCCAGCACCACGGCCAGCGGATGCAGCCGGACCGCGCGGCCGAGCAGGAACGGCTGCAGCACATGGCTTTCCAGCTGCATCACCGCGACGACGACCGCGAGCACGATGCCCGCCGCGACGAATCCGTTGGCGACCAGTGCGATCAGCACGGCGACCGCGCCGGTCACCACTGCGCCGAGGATCGGCACGAACGCCCCGATGAAGATCAGCGCCGCCAGCGGCACCGCGAGCGGGACCCCGACCAGCCAGATGCCGAGTCCGATGCAGACCGCGTCCACACAGGCCACCGCGACGGTCGCGCGCACGTAGCTGACCAGCGAGGCGAATCCGCGGCGCCCGGCGACGTCGATCTCGTCGCGGGAGGAGGCGGGCACGATCCGCAGCAGGAAGCGCCAGACCTGATTGCCGCTGTACAAAAAGAAAACGAGCACGAACAACGTCAGCAGCATCTCGGTCAGCACGCCGCCGACGGTCGCCGCGGTGGAGAGCACCCGCGAGGTGAGTTCGGCGGTGTTGCCCTGGATCGTGTTGACCGCCTTGTCGAGGAGCTGCTGCACCTGCGGCAGGTGCAGCGGTCCGTGCTGCAGCCAGTTGTTGATGCGCGCGAGGCTCGCTCCGACCTGGCTGCCCAGCTGCGGAAGGCTCGCGGTGACCGTGGTGATCACCAGCGCGAGAACCCCGCCGAGGACGGCAAGCCCGACGACGATCGCGATGAGCGTCGCCAGCGCGCGGGGCACGTGCCAGCGCACCAGCCGCTCGACCAGCGGCGCGAACAACGCCGACAGGAGCAGGGCGATCCCGATCGGGACAGTGACCTGCGCGAGATAGCCGAGCGTCCACGCGACGACCCCGAGCATCGTCAGGACGACCAGGAACCGCCAGCTCGCTGCCGCCGCGACCCGAAGCGACCACGGCACCGCGTCGGCAGCGTCCCGGCGTCGATGGCGGTTCGCTCCCGCGATCTTGCGGCCCGGGGCGGTCATCCGGTCGCTGCCTTGGCCGACAACGGTTCGGCGACCGATTCGAGCGAACGCCGCTCAGCCCGGATCCCCAGCACCGCCTCGGCCAGGCCGCCAGCGATCATCATGCCCGCGCCCAGGTAGTAGCCGAAGGCCACGTTCGCCACGACGCCGCTTTCGACCAGGCTGCCGAACAGCACCGGCCCGATGATCCCGCCGAGCCCGGTGCCGACGGAGTAGAAGATCGCGATCGCCAGCGCGCGCACCTCCAGCGGGAAGATCTCCGACACCGTGAGATACGCCGAGCTGGCACCGGCCGAAGCCAGGAAAAACACCGCGCACCAGGCGATCGTCAGGGTGAGCGCGGACAGCACGCCGGCTTGGAACAGCAGCCCCGTCCCGACGAGCAGCACGCCTGAGCCGAGGTAGCTGGTGATGATCATCGGACGGCGGCCGATCGAGTCGAAAAACCGCGCGAGAACCAGCGGCCCGACGAAACTGCCCGCTGCGAGCGGTACCAGGTAGAGCCCGACGGATCCGCTGGAAACGCCGAAGAACCGGCTCAGCACCAGACCCTGGGTGAAGTAGACGGCGTTGTACAGGAACGCCTGCCCGACGAAGAGGGCGAGCCCGAGCAGCGTCCGTCTCGGGTAGCTGCGCACGAGGGTCACCGCGACTTCGGTCAGGCTGGTGCGCGTGCGTTCCTCGACCTCGATGGTGTCGTCGACCGGTTCGAGCTGTTCCCCGGTCGCTTCGCGGACGTGCTCTTCGATCCCGGTGACCACTCGGTCCGCTTCTTCGGCTCGGCCGTGCGTGAACAACCAGCGCGGACTTTCCGGGACGGTGCGGCGGACGATCAGGATGAACAGGCCGAGCACCGCGCCCAGCCCGAACGCCAGCCGCCAGCCCAGCCACGCCGGGATCAAGCCGACGTCGAGCAGAACCAGGCTGAGCGCCGCACCGCCGGCCGCGCCGAACCAGTACGAGCCGTTGACCGCGAGACTGACCGTCGCGCGCCAACGGGCAGGCACGAGCTCGTCGATCGCGGAGTTGATCGCCGCGTACTCGCCGCCGATGCCCGCGCCGGTGAGGAACCGCATGACGAAAAACCACCATGGGGCAAAGGAAAACGCGGTCAGGACGGTGGCGAGCAGGTAGAGCGCGAGGGTCAGCAGGAACAGGCGTTTCCGGCCCCAGCGGTCGGTCAGGTAACCGAAGAACAGCGAACCGCAGACCGCGCCGGTGACGTAGCACGAGGTCGCGAGCCCGACCTGGGTTTCGGACAGGACCAGCCCGCTGCCCGGTTCAGTCAGCCGATCCGACAGGGCACTGACGATGGTCACCTCGAGCCCGTCGAGGATCCATACCGTGCCCAGCCCGACGAGCATCAGCCAATGCCACGAAGACCAGGGCAGCCGATCCATCCGCGCCGGCACATCGGTTCGCACCACGTCGATCACCTCGTGGCGCGAATTCCCGGCGGAGATCACTCGCAAACGGCTCGGTCGGTCGCGCTCGCCGGAAGTTCGCCGGGTCACCGATCAGCTGACGTGTGCGGCGATGGTCCGCGCGCACTCCAACGATTCGGTACGCGTGGTGTCCACCTCCAGGTCATAGACCATGCCCCGGTGGACCACCTCCGCCTGGGCCGCCGCCATGCCGACGACCCGGTCACCTCGTGCGATCTCGCGGCCCGCGGCAACCGCGCTGTCGCAGCGGACGCCGACCCACAGCACCCGCAGGTCGCCAAGGGCCTTCTGCCATCGCTTCCGCGAGTCCGTTCCGCCGAGGAAGACCTCGTCGACGATGACCCGGGCACCCGCGCGGGCCATCGCGGCGACCCCCTCGATCCATGCCGCTTCCAGCGTCCGGAACTCCGGCCCGACGCTCACCTGTCCGTCCGGAGCGAATTCGATCCCGGCGTTCGACGCCCGCACGGACGCGGGCATCGCCTCAACGAAGGTATCCGTCCCGAAGGCCAGCCACGGATCAGGCAGGAGTGCCTGCAGACACCGGACGATCCCGGACTTCCCCGAACTGGAACCACCGTTGAGAAGGATCACCTGCGTCATCACCACGCCACGGTAAAGCCACCGCGGCACCGCTTGAAACGGATTTCCGCGAACGCCGCGCCGCTTGCCTGAGGCCTGCGAACCTTGCTCGTCAGAACCAGTCGACGGCGCGGAGCACGAAGAACGCGGCCACTCCGAGCACGATGATCGCGACCACGACGAGCCAGAGAACAGGCAGTTTGCGCGACGGCATCGGTTGCGGATGCGAGAGTCCCGAAGTCTGCCCGGCGTCGGGCGGGGTGTCGCCGGGCGGCACGGAACCGCCGGGTTCGAGACCCGGCGCGTCGTCCGGTTCGGGCCCGGGTGCGGTCATGTCCGGTCTCCTCGTCGTCGGTGCGGTCACTGGCGGGATTTCCGCCTCAGACGGGGATAAACCTGGGCGCTTTGCCGCGCGGGCGTTTGTTCCCGATCGGCAGGGGTAGGCGGACGCCATGGCTGACATCAACCCCATCCAGTTGCAGAAGGACCTCGCCGGCGTCGACTACCCGGCCAACCGGGACGACCTGGTCTCCGCCGCCGAGCGCAACGACGCGGATTCCGGCACGCTCGACGTGCTGCGCGGCCTGCCCGACCGCACGTACGACGGACCGAGCGGCGTCAGCAAAGAAGCCGCACAGAAGTAAGTACCTGCCACGGCTCGAGGCGGACCCGCTGCCTCGAGCCGGTTCGGGTGCGTCGTGGATTTCCAGCGCCCGGCGTGCACCCGTTCCGCGATCACGATCACGGCTTCGGTCTGCGAGCCCGACGCCGTCAGCCCGCAGACCCGCCCAGCACCTCGTCATTGTGCTGGCCGACCTCCGGCGCGGGCCGTGGATCGAGCCGGCCGCCGTCCACCTGCACCGGCGACTTCGGCGCCCAATGCGCCCCGGCCCCCGGCTGATCCACCTTCCCGAACAGCGCCAGATCCCGCAGCGCCGCGCCGCCGTCCCGGCCGAGTTCGGCGAAGCTGCGGTACCGTTCCCACAAAATCCGGTGCCGGGCAAGCACTTCCGCCACCTCGTCGTACGGTGTCTGCCCGAACCACCGGGCCAGCAGCGGCGTGATCACGTCCCGATGCCGGTACCGGTCGGACTCGGTGGCGAACGAGATCCCCAGCGCCTCGCTCAGCCCGGCGAAGGCGCCGGCCAGTCCGGTCGCGGCGAGCATCTTGTGCCAGTGCCGTTCGGTGAGCAGCACGATCATCACCCGGACACCGTCGGCGGTCTCGAAATCGTCGCCGTAGGTGCCGTAGATCTCGTTGCCGGACTTGGTGCGCGAGTGGTCGGTCAGCTGCGCTTCGGCGAGATAACCGAGGTTCCCGGCGGTGGCGAGGGCGACGTCCTCCAGCGCTACCCGGATCGACCGGCCCTCGCCGGTGACCTGCCGGTGCCGTTCGGCAGCGAGCAGGCCCACCGCGAGGTACAGTCCGGCGCACACGTCCCAGGCGGGCACCACGTGGTTGACCGGCTCGGTTCCGGTGCCGGTGAGCAGCGGGAAGCCGGTCGCGGCTTGGACGGTGTAGTCGACCGCGGCACCGCCGTCGGCTCGGCCGTCCAGCAGCACGTGGATGAGATCCGGCCGCCGCGCGCTCAGTGCCTCGTACCCGAGATCGGCGTGCCGGGAAGTGTTCGTCACGACCGCGCACGGGCCGCCGTCGACAATCAGCTCGGCCACCCGGCGGCGGTCCGCTTCGGACTCCAGGTCGACCGCGACGGCCCGCTTTCCTTTGTTCAGCCCGGACCAGTAGAGGCTGGTCCCGGAGTCGGACAAGGGCCAACGCGTGCGGTCCGCGGCGCCGCCGAGCGGTTCGACGCGCACGACGTCCGCGCCGAGCTGGGCGAGCGTGAGCCCGCACAACGGCGTCGCGACGTATGCGGACAGCTCGACCACCCGCAATCCGTCCAGCAGTGCGGGGTTCATGCGTCGTGCACCCGGGAGAAGTCCGGCTTGCGGCGTTCGCGGTGGGAAGCGAGGCCTTCGTGCACTTCAGGACCGCCGAACCCGTAGAACTCCAGTGCCAGCGAGGAATCGAAGATCGCGCCGGCGAGCTGGCGGTACCAGAGGTTGAGGCTCTGTTTGGTCCAGCGGATCGCGGTGGGCGCGCCGTTCGCCAGTTCGTGCGCGATCTCGCGGGCGGTGGGCAGCAGGTCGGCTTCTTCCTCGACGCACAGCGACACCAGGCCGATCCGCTCGGCTTCGGCGCCGTTCAGCGGGCGGCAGGTCATCAGGTAGTACTTGGCTTTCGCCATCCCGCACAGCAGCGGCCAGCACACCGCCGCGTGGTCGCCCGCGGCGACGCCCAGCCGGGTGTGGCCGTCGATGATCTTCGCGTTCGCGGTGACCACGGAGACGTCCGCGAGCACTCCGGCGACGAGTCCGGCGCCGACGGCGGGGCCGTGGATCGCCGAGACGATCGGCTTCGAGCAGTCGATCACGTTGTAGACGAGGTCGCGCGCCTCGCGCATGGTGCGGGAGCGGGCCTCGAAGTCGGTGGCCAGCTTTTCGACCAGGTCGAACGACCCGCCCGCGGAGAAGCCCTTGCCTTCGCCGCGCAGCAGGACGGCTTTCACCGAAGGATCGCGGTCGAACTCGCGCCAGATGTCGGCGAGCTCGGCGTGCGCGGCTTCGCTGACCGCGTTGAGGTTCGGGGCGTCGAGGACGAGTTCGATGACGCCGTCCTCGTCCGGCCCGTCCACTCGCAGGTTCTCGAATCGTGCGTAGCGACTCATGCCGCTCCCTTCTTGCCGTCGCGGAGGAACAAGCCTTCGCGGTCGTATTTGCGCAGCTGTTGTGCGTCGTCCGCGGTCACCTCGGGCAATTCGCGCAGATCGTCGGCGACAGCGAGGTCCCAGCCGCAGCGCGACCGGACCTGCGCGACGCGTTCGGCCAGCGGCTCCGGCCCGGGAGCGATCGCGGTGAGCACGAGTTCGCCGTCGCGCTGGGCGAGGATGCCGAGGTCGGTGACCACTGCCCGGACCCGCGCGCCGGGACTGGTGATGTAGCTGCACTTTTCGATGAACCGCCGCGGGCTCATCGTGCCGACGACGTACGTCTCGTCGGCGCCGGTCACGACGTCGTTGCCGCCGCCCGAACCGACGAGATACGGACCGCCGGCGACGCGGGTGGTGTTGATGTTGCCGTGCCGGTCGATTTCCGCGGCTCCGACGCAGGCGATCGACCGCGTGGCCGGGCCGTTCACGAGATTTCCCAGCGCCTGTTCGGTGTCGAGCAGCATCGAGGACGACGGGAAATTGGCGAAGCTGAAGATGAACGGGTCGCCGGGGGTCGGCGAGTAGTCCCAGAGGCCGAGTTCGGCCGCCAGCGCGACTTCGTGTCCCTCCGCCTTCGCCTGTTCGACGGCTGCCCAGGCGGCGAGGTTCGCCAGTCCGGCTCCGGCCAGCACCCCGTCGGCGCCGGTTTCGGCGATCCGCGCCCGGACGAGCGCGGCGAGCCACGTCGCCGCGCGTTCCGGACGGGTCACCGGCCCGGTGTGCTCGCCGCGGCCGGTGGGCGGCGTCGGCTGCCCGAGGGTCCGGGTCAGCGCGTTGAGCCGCGCTTCGCCGAGTTTGGCCAGGTAAGCGTCGTGATCCAGGAGGATCCACTCGCGGATCCAGTCGTCGAAGTCCGCCGAACGGCTGGCTTCCCGTGCCGCGATCCAGAACTCGACGTCCTCGGCGTAGCCGTCCACCGGCAGCCGCGCGCCGTCCGTACCGGGGAAGACTCCGCCGGGATGCGCGCCGAAGGGAGCCTCCGCCACGGCCAGCACCCGGTGCGCCGGAATCCGGACGAACGATGCCCACGGCCGCAGGTCGTCGACGACTTTCTCCACCGTCGCCAGCACCCCGCGACGCGCGGCGAACGCGCCGATCGAGCCCTCGAACATCGGCGGGGCGACGGCCAGATTGCCGTGCCGGTCGGCGACCGCCGCGTGCAGGATCGCGACGTCGGGGGTGAGCGGCGCGACCAGGCCGATGCGGCCGAACGGCGTGTCGACCTCCGCGTAGCCGGGGTTCTCGGCCATCGAGGAGTCGCGCACCGAGCCGGTGACCACTGCGGGCACGCCGGTCGCCGCGGCGCGCAGACCCTGGATGTAGCTCAGGAAAGACCAGTTCTCGACCTCGACCGAGCCGTCCGCGTAGGCCTGCTGGAACACCGGATTCGGGGTGAACACGGGAAACGAATCTCCCGAGTAGACAGTCACGACCTTCTCCAGGCACCCGGAACGGAACAGCACCGCGCCGAGCGACGACAGGCTCGCCATGATCAGCGTGAACCGCGACGGCTGCTGCCAGTGCTGCCGCGCGATCTCGCGTACCAGCGCGCTCCACCGGCTGTGGCCCAGGATGACGTGCAGCGCGTCGCCCTCGCGGACGTGGCGGGAGACGGCTTCGTCGAGACGGCAGAAATCGGTCATCAGGCCACGACCACCAAGGTTTCGGCGACGCACGCCGGTTTCCCGGCGCCTTCCAGCTCCACCGTGTACCGCGTGGTCACGGTGACTCCAGCGGCGCCTTCTTTCACCTCGGCGAACGACGCGCTGGCGCGCAGCCGCGAGCCGACCGGAACCGGCGCCGGGAAGCGGACCTTGCCCAGCCCGTAGTTGATCCGCGCGGACCCGAAGTCGAGCCGGACCAGCTGCGCGCTGAAGTACGGGATCAGCGACAGGGTGAGGAAACCGTGCGCGATCGTCGACCCGAACGGCCCGTTCGCGGCCCGCTCGGGATCGGTGTGGATCCACTGCCGGTCGCCGGTGGCCTCGGCGAACGCGTCGATCCGCGCCTGGTCGACGGCGAACCACCCGGTCGGCCCGATTTCCTCGCCGAGCGCGGCCCGTACCTCGTCCGCCGAGCCGAAAACCCGGGTCACTCCGACACCCGCTCGAAGACCGCGGCCAGCCCCTGCCCGCCGCCGATGCACATGGTTTCCAGCCCGTAGCGGGCTTCGCGGCGCTGCATTTCCCGCGCCATCGTGGCGAGGATCCGGGTCCCGGTCGCGCCGACCGGGTGGCCCAGCGAGATCCCGGAGCCGTGCACGTTGAGCCGGTCGAAGTCGGACTCGCCGAAACCCCATTCGCGGGTGCACGCCAGCGCCTGCGCGGCGAACGCCTCGTTGAGCTCGATCAGGTCGATGTCCGCGATCTTCAGCCCGGCACGTTCCAGCGCGAGCGCCGAAGCGGGCACCGGCCCGATGCCCATCACCTTCGGCTCGACCCCGGCGACGCCGTGCGAGACCAGCCGGACGAGCGGGCGCAGCCCCAGTTCCGCGGCGCGTTCGCGGGTGGTCACGACGCACACGGCGGCGGCGTCGTTCTGGCCGCTGGCGTTGCCCGCGGTGACCGTCGCCTCCGGATCCTGCTTGCCCAGCACCGGCCGGAGCTTGGCGAGGGTTTCGACGGTCGTGTCCGGACGCGGGTGCTCGTCGGTGTCCACGACGACGGTGCCCTTCCGCGTCTCGACCGGCACCGGGATGATCTCCTCGGCGAACACCCCGGACTGCTGCGCGGCGACGGCCCGCTGATGCGAGGCGGCGGCGAGCCGGTCCTGCTCTTCGCGGCTGATGCCGTACTGCCGCCGCAGGTTCTCCGCGGTCTCCAGCATCCCGCCGGGCACCGGGTAGTGCTTGCCGCCGGGCGTCTGACGGCCGCGCGTGAGCGAGTCGTGCAGGTGGACGCCCGCGCCGCTCGCGCCCCACCGCAGGTCGTTGGCGTAAAAGACGGTGTTGGACATGCTTTCCGCGCCGCCGGCGACGATGAGGTCGCTCGCACCCGCCTGCACTTGCAAGGCGGCGAGCAGCACCGACTGCAGTCCGGATCCGCAGCGCCGGTCGACCTGCATGCCGGGGACAGTGACCGGCAGCCCGGCGTCGAGGGCGACGACGCGGCCGATCGCGGGGGCTTCGGCGCTGGGGTAGCAGTGGCCGAGGATGACGTCGTCGATCGCGTCGGCGGGCAGGCCGGTGCGTTCCAGCAAGCCCTTGAGCGCGATCGTGCCGAGGTCGGCGGCGGGGACGCTCTTCAGCGCTCCGCCGAAGCGGCCGATCGGCGTGCGGACAGGTTCGCAGATGACGGCGTCACGCATGGGAAGTGCCTTCCTCGTGATAGTCGGCTTCGAGGCTGGTGCGCGGTCCGGCGTCCCCGACGAGGGTCAGGGTCGCGCCGCCGGGACGCGGTTCGGTGCGCAGGTGCGCGGGCTGGCCGCAGAACAGCGGGGCCAGGTTGCGGTGCGCCAGCCGGGTCACCCGCGCACCGGGGGAGTCCAGCCGCAGCACCTCGGCCAGCGCGAGGGACATCAACGGGCCGTGCACGACCAGGCCGGGATAGCCCTCGGTCCGGGTCGCGTAGGGCCAGTCGTAGTGGATGCGGTGCGCGTTCGCGGTGGCTGCGGAGAAACGCATCAGCAGGGCGGGATCGGTGGCGAAGCCCCAGCCGTCGTCGCCGCGGCGGAACGGGGCTCCCGCCAGTTCCGCAGGTTCCCCGGGCGCCGCTTCGGAGGCGGTCGCGCCCGCTTCGCGGTAGATGATGTCCTGTCGTTCTTCGACCAGCGGTGAACCGTCCACACCGGACAGAACGGTCCGCACCACGACGATCACCAGCTTCCCGGAGCGACCGGATTTCTCCGTCACCGAGTCCACAATGGAGCGGCGGGTCACCGTCTCGCCGATCTTCGGGGCCCGGCGCAGCAGGACTTCCCCTCCGGCGAACATCCGCCGCGGCAGGTCGATCGGCGGCAGGAACGTGCCGCGCGCGGGGTGTCCGTCGGGGCCGAGTCCGGAAGAGACCGGCCAGCGGGGGAGTGCGACCCAGTGCCACAGCGGCGGCAGGTCGTCGCCCGGCCGCGGCGCCGGCAGCCCGTTGTCGAACAGCGCGGCCAGGGCCGCGACCGGGGCCGGGTCCACCAGCTCAGCGGTCGTGACCGCGTGCGGTTCCCATCCGGTCACATGAACCGCCCGCCGGTCACCTCGAGCACCGTGCCGGTCATGTAGGAGGACAGATCGGACGCGAGGAACAGCGCCACCGAAGCGATTTCGCCGACCTCGCCCGCACGGTGCATCGGGATCTCGGCCATCTTCTGGTCCCACGCCTTCTGCGGCATGGCCTCGGTCATCGCGGTGCGGATCAGGCCGGGCTGGATCGCGTTGACCCGGACGCCGTGGTGCGCCATCTCCTTCGCGGCGGCCTTGGTCAGCCCGACGATCCCGGCCTTGGCGGCGGAGTAGTTGGTCTGCCCGACCATGCCGACCTTGCCCGACAGCGAGGACAGGTTCACGATCGCGCCGCTCTTGCGTTCGCGCATGATCGCGGCGGCCTTGCGGGTGCCGTTCCAGGTTCCCTTGAGGTGTACGGAAATCACCTGGTCGAACTCGTCCTCGGTCATGGTCCGCATCGTCGCGTCGCGGGTGATGCCCGCGTTGTTGACGAACACGTCGACCGGGGAGAACGCCTTGTCCGCGGCGGCGAGCAAAGCGTCCACATCGGATGCTTTGGTGACGTCGCAGGCGACGCCGACGGCTTCCCCGTCCAGGCTCTCGGCGGCTTTCGCGGCCGCTGCGCCGTCGATGTCGCCGAGCACCACGCGGGCGCCCTGGGCGACGAACAGCTGGGCGATGGCGAGTCCGATGCCTTGCGCGCCGCCGGTGACGACAGCGGTCCGGCCGTTGAGCAGAGTCATGGGATTCCCTCAGATCTTGTTGCGCGCGACGAGTTGCGCGGCGATGACGTTGCGCTGGATTTCGTTGGTGCCTTCGCCGACGATCATCAGCGGCGCGTCGCGGAAGTAGCGTTCGACGTCGTATTCCCGGGAGTAGCCGTAGCCGCCGTGGACGCGGATGGCGTCAAGCGCGACCTGCATCGCGGTTTCCGACGCGAACAGCTTCGCCATCCCGGCTTCCATGTCCGCGCGTTCGCCCGCGTCGAGCTTCTCCGCGGCGTCCAAAGTGAGCAGTCGCGCCGCGCGCATCTTCGTGGCCATATCGGCGAGAAGGTTGCCGACGGACTGGTGTTTCCAGATCGGCTTGCCGAACGACTCGCGTTCCTGGGCATAGCGGACGGCGTCGTTCAACGCGGCCTGCCCGACGCCCAACGCGCGCGAAGCGACCTGAATCCGGCCGACTTCCAGCCCGCGCATCATGTGCGACCAGCCCTGGTTCGGCGTGCCGCCGAGGACCGCGTCCGCAGGCACCTGCTGGCCGTCGAAGACCAGTTCGCAGGCTTCGACGCCGCGGTAGCCGAGTTTCGGGAGCTTCTTCGAGATGGTGAGCCCGTCGCCGGGTTCGACCAGCAGCACGCTCATCCCGCGATGGGCGGGGGAAGCGGCGCGATCGGTGATGCACAGCAGGCCGATCAGGCCGGAGTGCGCGGCGTTGGAGATCCAGGTTTTCGACCCGGTGACGGTGTAGCCCTTTTCGCCCGGCACCGCCTGGGTGCGCATCGCCTGGAGGTCGCTGCCGCCGCCGGGTTCGGTCAGCGCCATTGTCGCGCGGATCCGTCCCTCGGCCATGGCGGGCAGGTACTTCTCGCGCTGCTCCGGCGTGCCGAACGTCTTGATCAGATAAGTGATGACGGAGTGCCCGCCGATCGCGCCCGCCAGGCTCATCCAGCCGCGCGCGAGTTCCTCGGTGACGCGGGCGAAACACGCGGTGCTGACGTCCACGCCGCCGTATTCGGCCGGGGCGAGCAGCCCGAAGAAGCCGAGTTTCTTCATCTCGTCGATGAACTCGGCGGGGTAGATGTCGTCGGCCTCGAATTCGCGGACCCGGGGCCGGACCCGTTCGTCCACGAACTCCGCGACCAGGGCGACCATCTGCTGTTCGTCGTCGGTGAGCGTCATCGCCCGTTCCCTTCTCGTGCCTGCCGGAGCACCCGCTGGGCGCGCTCCAGCACCGGCTTGTCGACCATCTGCCCGTTCACCGCGACCGCGCCGTCCGCGCCGGCGTCGAGGATCGACTGTGCCCAGCGGACTTCCTCGCGCGTCGGCCGCAGCGCCGCGGCGGCGACAGGTACCTGTTTCGGGTGCACGCACAGCTTTCCGGCGAACCCGAGCCGCCGCACGTAGTGGACCTCGTCGGTGAGGTGCGGCTCGTTGTCCAGCTCCGCGGTGACGCCGTCGATCGGTCCGGGCAATCCCGCTGCGGCGGAGGCGAGGACGAGCGCACCGCGCGCGGCGACGAACGCGTCCCGGTCAGCTGGATCGGCGCCGAGCTCCGCGGCCAGATCGAAGCTGCCGAACGCGAGGCGCTGCACGTTCGGCACGGTCGCGGTCTCGCGCGCGTCCAGGACGCCGCGCGCGGTCTCGACCAGCGCGATCAGGACCGGCAGGACGCCGAGCTGCTCGGCCGCCGCGCGCGTCGTCGCCGGCTCGGCCTTCGGCAGCATCACGGTGCACCGGCGCCGCCTGAGCACGGCGAGGTCTTCGTCGTGCCAGGCGGTGCCGGCGGCGTTTACCCGCACCGCGCACTCGGGGTTCTCCTCGAGCCACGCGACGACTTGTTCCCGCGCGTACGCCTTGCGGTCGGGTGCGACGGCGTCCTCCAGATCGAGCACGACCAAGCTCGGCCCAGCCGCCATCGCCTTGCCGAACCGCTCCGGCCGGTCGCCCGGGACGAACAGGAGCGTCGTGGCCTCCCGCGCCCGCGTGGCCGCGCGGCTGGTCATTTCTGCGCCTTCTTCGCCTGCCGGACCAGGCCGCCGCCGATGATGAGACGCTGGATTTCGCTGGTGCCCTCGTAGAGCCGCAGCAGCCGGATGTCGCGGTAGATCCGCTCGACCGGCACGTCTCGCATGTACCCGGTGCCGCCGTGGACCTGCACCGCGAGGTCGGCGACCTTGCCCGCCATCTCGGTGCAGTACAGCTTCGCGGCCGAGGGCCCGATCCGGCGGTCTTCGCCGGACACGTAGCGCGCCGCGGTCTCCCGCACCAGCGCACGTCCGGCCAGCACGCCGGTCTGCTGATCCGCCAGCATCGCTTGCACCAGCTGGAAATCGCCGATCGGCTGACCGCCCTGCGTCGCCGAAGCGGCGTACGCGACGGATTCGTCCAACGCCCGCTGCGCGGAACCCACGGCGAGCGCGGCGATGTGCACGCGACCCCGCGCGAGAGAGGTCATCGCGGCGCGGTACCCGTCGTCTTCGTTGCCGCCGACGAGCGCGGAGGCAGGCACTCGGACGTTGCTGAAGGTGACGTCCGCGGTCCAGGCGCCCTCCTGGCCCATCTTCTTGTCCTTAGGCCCGACCTCCAGCCCCGGCGTGTCCGCGGGCACGAGGAACACCGCGATGCCCGGCCCGGAGTCGTCGGCGGGACGGGTGCGCGCGAAGACGACGAACAGATCCGCGATCGGTGCGTTGGTGATGAACCGCTTCTGCCCGTCGATGACCCAGTCGTCCCCGTCGCGCACCGCCTTGGTGCGCAGCCCGGCGGGATTGGACCCTGCGCCGGGCTCGGTCAGCGCGAACGACGCGACGACCTCGCCCGAGGCGATGCGCTCCAGCCACTGGCTCTTCTGCTCGTCGGTGCCGAAGCCGACCAGCACCTGCCCGGCGATGCCGTTGTTGGTGCCGAACATCGACCGCAGCGCCAGCGACGTGTAGCCGAACTCCATCGCCAGTTCGACGTCCTGGGTCAGGTCGAGCCCGAGACCGCCCCATTCCTGGGGGATCGCGTAGCCGAACAGGCCCATCTCCGCGGCCTGCGCGCGCAGATCGTCCGGGATGGCGTTGCCGTCCATGATCTCCTGCTCGCGCGGGACGACCTTGGTCCGGACGAAGTCGCGCACCAGCTCCAGGATGGGCCGGAAGTCCTCGGGGGTAACCGCTGCTGCCATGCCGCCCACTATGACCCAGATCGCCCGCTGAGAAAATACTTTATCAGAAATCATCGAATGTCTCACACTGCCGGGCGACGCAGGCTGCCGGTGAGTGCGCAGGTCAGCGGCAGTTTTTGGAAGCGAAGGGCGCTCCCGGCGGAGGCGGCTCACCCGCCTGAGCGAGCCCCTGCCGTGTAATACTTCATCCGATACCGCCGCCGACGCAGGGATGGGAGAAGGTCGTGGCGATGCCCGAAACCACGAGTGCCGGACCGCGCCGCACCGGTCCGGGGAATCTCAAGGCGATGGCCGCCCAGGAGATCCGGCGCCGCGTCTTCTCCGGCCAGTTGCGCGCCGGCGCGAAGATCGACCAGGAAGCGCTGGCCGACGAACTCGGCATCAGCAAACTGCCGATCCGCGAAGCCCTGATCACCCTCGACCACGAAGGCGTGGTCGAGCACATCGCCCGCCGCGGCGCATTCGTCGCCCGGATGACGCGCGACGACATCCGGGACCATTACCGCGTGTTCGGCGTCGTGTCCGGACTGGCCGCGGAGCGCGCGGCGAAAAACCTCTCTCCGGAAAGCCTCCAGGCGCTGCACGATCTCGCGGACCGGATGGAGTCCGCGGTGGACCGGACCGAACAGGAACGGCTGAACTACGAGTTCCACCGGAGAATCAATTACGCCGCCGACTCGCGGCGGCTCCTGTCGCTTCTCGGCATTCTGGCCAAAACCGTGTCGCACGGTTTTTACGAGGCACACGAGGACTGGCCGGTCAAGGCCCGGGGCGACCACCGGCTGATCCTGGACGCGCTGTCCGCCCGCTCGGCCGCCCGGGCGCGCACGCTGGTGGAGAAACACCTCGCCGACGCGGGCGAGCGCGCGGTGGCTTTGCTGGAACAGCAAGGATTCTGGGACCGCTGACCGGTTCGCGCGGCTCATCTCGCAGCGGCCGGACTGCGTCCGTCGACGAAAGGTCGTCGTTGCGGAAAATAATGTTTTATGGCTCCACCGGGTGCCCGTTACGGTCGAATTCATGGAGCGGAACTTTCACTCGGCCGAAGAACTCACGGCCGCCATGCGGGCAGGCGAAGCGACCTCGGCGGAGCTGACCGACGAGGCGATCGCCCGCATCGAGCGGGAAGACAAAGCACTCAATGCGATGTGCGTCCCGGACTTCGACCGTGCCCGCGCCGCCGCGCAGGAGGCCGACCGGGCGCGTGCCCGCGGCGAAGACCGGCCGCTGCTCGGAATCCCGGTGACCGTCAAGGAGTGCTACAACGTCGCCGGTCTGCCCACGACCTGGGGCATGCCGCAGCACCGGGACTTCCTGCCCGCCGAAGACGCGGTCCAGGTCTCGCGGCTCAAGTCCGCAGGCGCGGTCATCCTCGGCAAAACCAATGTGCCCCTTGGTCTTCAGGGCTTGCAGAGCTCCAACCCGGTTTACGGCACCACCAACAACCCGTGGGACCACGACCGCACGCCAGGCGGTTCTTCCGGCGGGTCGTCGGCGGCACTGGCGGCGGGTTTCGGCACCCTGTCCATCGGCTCCGACATCGGCGGCTCGCTGCGCACCCCCGCGCATTTCTGCGGTGTCTACGGGCACAAGCCGTCGCGGGGCCTGGTGGCGAACCGCGGCATGGTGTTGCCGAACGAACTGCCGTTGCCGCACGACCTGGATCTCGCCGTCGTCGGCCCGATGGCGCGCACCGCCCGCGACCTGGCGCTGCTGCTCGACGTCATGGCCGGACCGGACCCGCTGACCTACGGCGTGGCGCACGACCTGGCCCTGCCGCCCGCACGCCACGAGCAGCTGGGCGACTTCCGAGTTTTGCTCCTCGAAGACCACCCCCTCATCCCGACCGGCAGCGCAGTACGAGCCGGAGTGAACCGGGTAGCCGACGCACTCGCCGACGCCGGCGCCCGGGTCGAACGACACAGCCCGCTGCTGCCCGACCTGACCGAAGCCGCGACGCTCTACACGCAACTGCTGTTCTCCGGCTCCGTCGCGCGCTTCCCAGTCGACGCCTACGAACAACTGCAGGCCCGTGCCGCCGGACTGAGCGCGGACGACGAGAGCCTGGACGCGGCGCGACTGCGGGGAATGGTGCTCACCCACCGCGACTGGCTCGGAGTGAACCACCGCCGAGAACTGCACCGTTACGGCTGGCGACAGTTCTTCGCCGAGTTCGACGCCGTGGTGTGCCCGGTGACGCCGACGCCCGCGTTCCCGCACGACCACAACCCGGATCTGCTGGCCTGCCGGATCGACATCGACGGCGTCGAGTACCCGTTCTTCGACCAGCTCGTCTGGGCCGGCGTGGCCACCATGCCCGGTCTGCCCGCCACGGCGATGCCCGCGGGCTTCTCGCCGGAGGGGCTGCCGGTGGGGGTGCAGGTCGTCGGCCCGATGTTCGAGGACCGGACGCCGCTGCGGCTGGCGGAGCTGCTGGAGGAGCGGATCGGCGGGTTCCAGCCCCCGCTCTGAGCGAGCGGCAGCGGTTCCGGAACGTCCGCTGTGGATAGACCGCCCGCTCAGCCCTGTCCGGGGTCGACGGCGGTGAGCGGGCGGTCATTCTCCTCCTTGACCGCCCGCAGATGGCTCCAGGACTCGACAGTGCGCACGCCGGGCAGCTCCCGCAGCCGTTCGAGCGTGTCCAGCACCTCGTCGGGGGACTGTGCCTGAATGCTGCCGATTCCGTTGCACCAGCCCACTCCGGTCGCGAAACAGTCGATGTTCTCGAACTCCGCGATCCGGCGGGCCACCGGTTCGGCATCGCCGGTCACGTGCACCGCGAAACCGATGGTGCGGGTGCGCGTCGAGCGGCTGAGCCGCACCAGCGCGCCGATGTGGACGACGCCGGACTCCAGCAGCCGGAGCACCCGGGCCCGCGCGGCCCCGGGAGAAAGGCCGGTCGCTTTCGCCAGTTCGGCGAACGACGCGCGCCCGTCGTCGCGCAGCTGCGCGAGCAGCGTGTGATCGACGTCGTCCAGTTCGAGGTCCGCGAGCGGCCCCGGGCTCTCCAGCGGTCCCGGCGGGAAATAGGGGTCCTTCCAGACCCGCAGATACGTGATCGCCTGCACCGCCCGGACGCCGGGGACGGCCTGTACGCGGGCCAGTCCCGCCGCGAAGGCCTCCAGGTCGGCGGCTCGCAGCTCGGCCGTCACCGCGAACCGGCCCGCGGTGGTGGTGACGAACGAGGTTTCGCCGAGCGCCGCGATCCGCTCGGCGACCGGACGGGCGGCGCCCTCGGTCTCGACTATCACGTGCCCGAGCTGGTGGAGACCGAACACCGCCGGGTGGATCGCACCGACCAGCCGGAGCCCGCCCTCCTCGATCAGCCGCTGCACCCGCGCCTTGGTGGTCGAGCGGGCGAGCCCGACCAGGCGGGCCAGCGTCTCGAACGACGCGCGCCCGTCCTGTTGCAGTGCACGGACGAGCAGCTCGTCGACGTCGTCGGAGGTTCCTGGCACGGGGAAGAACCTAGCCGATCTCCCCGAACTCGGCGAATATTCTGCACTTAAGGCATGTCGAAAGACGATGCGGCGGCTCAGGTAATACCAGGCCGACGAATCGGCTATTGATTGGCGCATCTGGCAGATGTACCGTCTGCTCCCATCGGAGCGGCGGTCGACGCGGAAGGTGCGGTGGGCATGGGGAAAGAACGGGCGTTCTTCGGTCAGCCCCGCGGCCTGGTGGGGCTGTTCTTCGCCGAGGCGTGGGAGCGGTTCTCCTACTACGGCATGCGCGCGCTGCTGCTTTACTACATGACCGACCGGCTCTCCGACGGCGGCCTCGGCCTCCGCCCGGAGAGCGCGAAGCCGCTGATCGCGGTCTACGGTTCGGCCATCTACCTGGCGGCGATCCTCGGCGGCTGGATCAGCGACCGGCTGCTCGGCGATCGCAGGACCACTCTCGTCGGCGGGTTCCTGATCATGTGCGGGCACATCTGCCTGGCCGTCCCGGCGGGCGCCGGAGCGCTGTTCGCCTCGATGGTCTTCATCGCCGTCGGAACGGGACTGCTGAAACCGGCGATTTCGTCCTCTGTCGGCGATCTGTACCCGGCCGACGATCCGCGGCGCGACTCCGGGTTCAGCATCTACTACATGGGCATCAGCGTCGGAGCGGTGGCCGCCCCGCTGGTCGTCGGCACTGTGGGCCAGGATTACGACTACCACGCCGGTTTCGGGATCGCCGCGGCGGGAATGGCGGCCGGCCTGCTGGTCTATCTCCGGTCGCGGCGGCGCCTCAACCCGGTGGGCAATCGCCCGAAGAACCCGTTGCGGCCGGCCGAGATCCCGCGGGCGCGGCTTGTCGCGGCCGTCGCCGGAATCGCTGTTCTGGCCGTGTTGGCGGTGCTGACGGTCAGCACCGGAATCCTCGACGCCGACGGCGCGGTCAACCTCATCAGCGTGCTGGCGATCGCGCTTCCCATCGGCTACTTCACGGTCATGCTGCGCAGTTCGCGCACCACCCGGGCCGAGCGCGCCAGGGTGCGCGCCTACATTCCGATGTTCGTCGCGGCGGTCGCGTTCTGGTGCATCCAGGAACAGGGCGCGACGGTCATCGCGCAGTACGCGGGCGAAAGCACCGATCTCGACGCGTTCGGGTTCGCGATCCCGGCGTCGTGGTTCCAGTCGGTCGGCTCGCTGGTGCTGATCGTGCTGACTCCGCTGTTCGCGATGCTGTGGCTGCGGCTGGACCGCTCGCCCCGTTCGCCTTCGACCGCGCACAAATTCGCCGCGGGACTGGCGATCGCCGGTCTGTCGTACCTGCTGATGGTGGTGCCCGCGGCGCATCCGGGGCAGGCCAACCCGCTGTGGCTGGCCGGCAGCCTCGCGGTGGTCACCGTCGGCGAGATGTGCCTCTCGCCGATCGGGCTGTCCGCGACGACGAGGCTGGCGCCCGCGGCGTTCGCGACGCAGACGATGGGGTTGTGGCTGTCGTCGAACGCGGCCGGGCAAGGCATCGGCGCCCAGCTGGTGAAGTTCTACGACGCCCGTTCGGCGGCAGGCTACTTCGGCGCGCTCGGCGCGGGCGCGGTCGTGCTGGCTTTGCTTTTGTTCGCACTGGCTCCGCTCATCCGGCGGCAAGCGACGAAAAGGGGGTCCACAATGGACCGCAACCAGGCGGCGGTGAGCCGGTGAAGCGGGTCGTTTTCCGGGGCGGAACTCTGTTCGACGCGGAGTCCCGGTGCGCGGACCCGGCGGACGTAGCGGTGGAAGACGGCCGGATCGTCGAAGTCGGAACCGGCCTCGACGGAGACGAGGAAGTCGACTGCGCCGGCAGGGGAGTGCTGCCCGGCCTGATCGACTGCCACGTGCACGTCACGATGACCAGTTCGGATCTCTTCGAGAGCGTGCAACAGCCGTTTTCGCTCCAGTTCTACGAAGGCGCGCGGAACATGGCGCGGACGCTGGCCGCGGGCGTCACGACCGTCCGGGACGCCGCGGGCGCCGACCTCGGGATGCGCGTGGCGCAGGAGCGCGGCCTGATCGCCGGGCCCCGTATGCAGATCTCGCTGAACATGCTGAGCCAGACGGGCGGGCACGGCGACCCGTGGTGGCCCTCGACGTGCGTGGTGGACCTGCTGCCGCCGCACCCGGGCCGCCCGCCCGTGGTGGTGGACGGCCCGGAGGAGATCCGTCGCAAGGTCCGGGAACTGGTCCGCGCGGGCGCCGACGTCATCAAAGCCGCGACCAGCGGCGGCGTCGTGTCCGGCGGCGCCGGGCCGAAGATCGCGCACTTCCGCGACGACGAGATCGCCATGATGGTGAACGAGGCCGCGGCGGCGGGACTGCCCGTGATGGCCCACGCCCACGGCGACGGCGCGAAGGCGGCCGTCCGCAACGGAGTCCGCTCCATCGAACACGGCCATTTCCTGGACGACGAGACACTCGAGATGATGGCCGCGCGCGGCACCTGGCTGGTCCCGACCCTCAGCGCCGGAGTCGGTCTGCGGCAAGCGGTCGAAGCCGGAGCCGGGTATCCCGAGCACATCGTCGAGAAGATCAAGGAACGCACCGAGAGCAGCGTCCGGCGCGCGGTCGAGGCAGGCGTCCCGATCGCGATGGGCACCGACGCGCCGCTGTACCCGCACGGGGAGAACCTGCTGGAGCTGGAGCTCCTCGTCGAACAGGGCATGCGTCCGGCCGACGCCTTGCACGCCGCGACACTGTCCGCGGCGAACCTGATGGGCCTCGGCTCGTCGCTGGGCTCGCTGGCTCCCGGCAAGCGCGCGGATCTCGTCGTCGTCGACGGCGATCCTCTCGACGTGCGGGATCTGGGCAAGCGGGTCCTCGCGGTGTACCAGGACGGACGGCTGGTGCACGCGGCCGACCGCGGGTAACCCCGGGCTGGTCGCCGACCGGGCCGATTGACACACCGGGCCGCCATTCATACATTGTCTCGAAAGTTGTATGAATGACGAGCGGAGCTGGTTCGGATGAATCTCGGCAAGACCGCTGTCGTCCTCGGCGGAAGCGTCGCGGGCCTGTGTGCCGCCGGGGCGCTGTCCCCGTATTTCGATCAGGTGCTCGTGCTGGAGCGCGACGAGCTGCCGGAGGAGGCCGAGCACCGGCGCGGGGTGCCGCAGAGCAAGCACCCGCATTTTCTGCTGAACTCGGGCCGCCGGGCGATCACCGCGCTCTTCCCCGGTTTCGAGGACGACCTCGTCGCGGCGGGCGGGCTGCACCTGATGCCCTCGATGGACGCCGCCTACCTGGACCGCGAGGGCTGGTCGGCGCGCAAACGCAGTGCGATGACGATGGTCTACAGCTCGCGCGTCCTCATCGAGCGCGTGCTGCGGGACAAGGTGCGTGCACTGTCTAATGTGGACCTCCGGGAGCGCGTGGCGGTGCGTGGCCTTGCCACTGCGGCCGGGGCGGTCACCGGCGTGGAAATCGCCGCGCCCGGGGGAGAGGAGCATCTCGACGCCGACTTCGTCGTGGACGCGATGGGCCGCGGCTCGCCCGTCGCGAACTGGCTGGTGGCGGCGGGCTGGCCGGAGCCGGAAGTGCGGACCCTCGACGCCAAGGTCACCTACACCTCGCGCTGGTACGAACTTCCCGCACGCCGTCCGGCGTCCTGGTGGTGGCAGCACCTGGTGCTCATGCCGACCCAGGACCGCGGCGAGCACCCCGCGGAGCACGAGTTCCTGGTGAACTTCTTCCCGATCGAGGGCGACCGGGTCATCGCCTGCATGGGTTCGTGGGGCCGGGAGATGCCGCGGACGGCCGAGGACTTCGTCGCATCGGCACGCCGGACGCGGACGCCGCTGTTCGCCGCCGCGATGGACCGGTGCACGCCGTCCTCGGAGGTGCACCTGACCCGGTCCACCGGCAACCGGTGGCGGCGCTACGACCGCTGGCCGAGCCCGCCGCGCGGCCTGGCGTTCGTCGGCGACTCGATCTGCGCGTTCAATCCGTTCTACGCCCAAGGCATCAGTTCCGCGTCGAGTTCGGCGCTGCTGCTTCGCGAACACCTGGCCCGCGCGCGCGATCTCGACGCGAGCTTCGGCGCTCGATTCCTTGCCGCGCAACGCGACTTGCTCAAGGTGCCCTGGACTCTGGCGATGGCCCGGGACCGGGGTTACGAGTGCGCGGAGGGCACCGAACGGCTGCCCGGGTGGCAACGTCGCCTGCTGGCGGCCGTCTCCGCTCCCGCGTTCAGCCTGATCGTCGGCGCCGCCCGGGAGGACGACGTCGTCGACGAGCATTTCGCGAAGGTCTTCAACCTCGACGAGTCGCTGGGCGACATGATGCGCACCCCGCGCGTGCTCGCCGGGCTCGCCCGCTACTGCGTCCGCTCCATGCTGGGCAGGCACCGGGTGCCCTTCGGCTTCGATCCCCAGGCCGAGCCGCCGGCCACCGACTACTCGCCGCCCGCGGTCGCCGGATGAGCGCCGGCTGCGGACCGGAGGCGGAGGACGTCTCCCGGCGGCTCGGTTTCGACTGCCACGACGCCAGCCCGGTGGTCTCGGTCCGCGCGCCGTGGGACCTCGCGCACTGGACGATGCCGCTGCTGGAGGTGCTGATCGTCGGCGGCGCCGTGTTCGCGCTCTGGCACGCCGTGCGCCGCTATCGCGCGGGCGACCCGGTCAACCTGGCGCTGTGGTGGGCCTCGCTGGTCTATCTCGTCGTCACCGAACCGCCGCCGTACTTCCCCGAATGGTTCGGCCTCGACCGGCTGTACGGATTCATCTTCGCGCACAACCGGTTCACCGTGCAGTTCATGGGGGACCGGCTGCCGCTCTACATCGTGGCGTTCTATCCGGTGATCAGCCAGCTCGCGTACGAACTCGTGCGGTCGCTGGGGGTTTTCCGCCGCCGCGGCCCGCTGACCGGAGCCGTCGCCGTCGCGTTCGCCTGCCAGGTCTTCTACGAGGTCTTCGACCAGGTGGGCCCGCAACTGAAGTGGTGGGCCTGGAACCCGGCCAACCAGGTCGTCAACCAGCCTGCGCTCGCCTCGGTTCCGATGACCAGCATGCTGCTGTTCGCCTCGGTGTCGATGGCGGCCATGACCTACCTCGTGGTGCGCTTCACCGGCGGCCGGCCGCACCGGGGCCGGCGGCTGGTTCCGCGCATTCTCGCGGCGGGCGTCCTCACCCCGTTCACCATGGCGGTCGCCGGGCTCCCGGCGAGCCTGTTCGGCGGCGACCATCCCAACCAGGTCGCGCAAGCCTGGATACTCGGCGCGGAACTGGGCTTGGTGTGGCTCGCCGGCGCGTGGATCGTCGTCGCACAGCTGCGCTCCGGCGAACGCGGCACCGGCGAGCCGCCGTCGGCTTTCGGCCGGTACTACCCCGCGATCTACCTGGGCGGCATGGCGGTGTGCTGGATCGGCGCGCTGCCCGCCTACCTCGGCGCCCGGGACGGCGTCACCAGCGACGGGTCCCCGATCGGGAGCGGACCGTACGCGCTCGCGTGCTTCATCGCCGCCGGTTCGCTGGTGGCCGCCGCGCGCCCCGCCCGTCGGTGACCTGCGGTCTCGTCTGGAACGATGAGCGCCATGGGGTACCACGGATGGCAGGGCGACCCGCCCGGCGCCGAAGACGAGGCACGCCGCCGGATCGTGCAGGCGGCGATCGCGTGCATCGACCGCGCCGGGCTGGCCAAGACCAACCTCTCCCACATCGCCGCCGAAGCCGGAGTCACCCGGCAGACCGTCTACCGCTACTTCCCCAGCCTGGCCGAAATCCTGCGTGCCGTCGCCCACGCGGGCGCCGAGGAGTTCGCCGAACGGATGCGGCGGCACCTGTCCGCGTTCGACAGCCCGGTCGAGGTCGCCGTCGAGTCCGTCGTGTTCGCCGTCCGCAGCCTGCCCGACGAGCCCTATCTCGGTTTGCTCCTGCGGGCCGGGGAAGCCGACTACTTCACGGCCGGGACCGCCACGCCGCCGTCCTTTTCCCTCGGCGCGCGAATCCTGCGCGACACCGAGGTCGACTGGTTCGCCGCCGGGGTGCGCACCGACGCTGAACTCGAGGAACTCGCCGAAATCCTGATGCGGCTGTTCATGTCGTTCCTGCAGTACCCGTCGACGCCGCCGGCGACCGACGACGAACTGCGAGAGATGGTTCGCCGCTGGATCGGCCCGGCACTGCGGGGCTGATTCCCGGGAGTCCGCGAAGGACGCCCGGTCCTCGTCTTTCCGCCTGGAGTTCTTGAGCGGACGCTCAGGACCAGGTGATCGGAAGCTCGTGCACCCCGTAGATGTTCATGTTGGTCCGCAACGGCACCTCCGCGGCCGGAACCGCCAGCCGCAAGTCCGGGAAACGGCGCAGCAGCCCCTCGAACCCGGCCCGCATCTCGATCCGCGCCAGCTGCTGTCCCAGGCACTGATGAATCCCATGCCCGAACGCGACCTGCCCGCGAACCTTGCGGTGCACGTCAAGCACATCAGGGTTCTCGAAGCGGCCCGGATCGCGGTTGGCCGCGAGCAGCGAAACCACCACAGTCGAACCGGCCGGGATCGTCTCGCCGCCGAGTTCGACGTCCTCCGTCGCGTAGCGGTAGAAGATGTCGGCCACCGACAGGTAGCGCATCAGCTCTTCCACCGCGTTGGCGAACAGTGTCGGGTCGGCGCGCAGTTCGGCCAGTTGGGTCGGGTGTTCAAGCAGCGCGAAGGCGCCCAGCGACAGCATGTTGGCGGTGGTCTCGTGCCCGGCCAGCAACAGCAGGAACGCCATGCCGGTCAGTTCTTCGATGCTGAGGTCCTCGTCGCGGGCGAGGTCGGAGAGGATGTCCTCGCCCGGCTCGGCACGCTTGTCCGTGCACAGCTGGCCGAGGTAGCCCATCATGGCGCCGAACGCGGCCATTTTGTCTTCGAGGTTGACGTCGCGTTCCATGAACTTCGACGAGTTCGCCTGGAAGGTTTCGCGGTCGGCGTAGGGAACCCCGAGCAGTTCGCAGATCACCAGCGACGGCACCGGAAGCGCGAACTCCCGCACGAGATCGATCGGCGGCGCGAGCTGCGCGACCGCGTCCAGTCGCTGTTCGGTGATCGCGATGATGCCGTCTTCGAGCTGCTTCATCCGCTTGACGGTGAACGCGCCGGTGAGCTTGCGCCGCAGCCGGGTGTGGTCGGGGGCGTCCATGCTGATGAACAGGCCGGGGATCTGCGGCGACGGTTCGGTGGCGACCGGCATGCCCGGCGTCTCGTACGGCACGTGGACCACGCCGATGTCCTGGCGGCTGCTGAACCGGGCGTCGGACATGACGTGGCGGACCGCGTCGTACCCGGTGACCAGCCAGCCCTCGTGGCCGTCCGGGAAGAGCATCGGGCTGACCGGGCGGGTCTCGCGCAGCGCGGTGATCGCCGACGGCGGGTCGAACGGGCCGGCGTCGCGGTCCATCGGCAGGCCGTTGACCGGGGAAAGCTGCTGGCTCATCGGGAAATCCTCTCGTGGTGGCTTGATGTCACCACGATCTCCGAGAGGCCAGACACCGAGCCGTCACGGCGCTGACACGGGATCAGGCCCGCGTCAGCGGCACCGCCACCAGCTCGGTCCACACGCCCGCGGCGCCTTCCTGAGCGGCTTGGTCGAACGCGGCGTCCCCGAGGCGGTCGCGCGCCTCCTGCTCGATTCGCGTTACGTCCGGGTTCGCCAGGTCTTTTCGGCCGAGCACCTGCGCGCTGGCGGCCAGCAGCCGTGCGGCGTGGTCGTACTGCGCGCGCCGCAGTGCCAGGTCAGCGACTCCGACGACCGCTTGGGCGATCTCGGGAGCCCGTCCGGTTTCCGCCGCCGCGTCGCAGGCCGCGGCACGGTGTTCGCGTGCCTCGTCGAGGTCGGCGGCGAACCAGGCGTGCAGGTCGTGGGCCGCGGCTCGCAGATGTGGTTGCCGCGCTTCGTCGCCGAGCAGGCTCATCGCGTGGCCGAACTGGCCGAAGGCGTCTTGCTCGTCGCCGTTCCACCGGGCCAGTTCTGCCCGGACGAGCGCGAGCGACGCCAGGGTCCCGGGCCAGGTGACGCCTTCCGCGAGTCTTTCCGCTTCGGCGACCGCGGCGGCGCAGGCGTCCTTGTCTCCCGCGAGCCAGTGCAGTCGTGCCTGCCGCATGCGCAGCTGGACGACGTCGTCGAGGGCGTCCAGTTCTGCGACGACGGCGATCGCCTGGTCGAAATGCTCGCTGGCCTCGGCGAATTCGCCGCGCATGGCCAGACAGCCGGCCAGTTCGGTCTGCGCGAACGAGATGCCGAACCGTTCGCCGAGCACCCGGAACTCGACCAGAGATTCGTCGAACCAGGATTCGCAGTCCTGGCCGAGCATCATCCGCAGCTTGCCGATGTGCAGCCGGGACAACGCTCGCACCCACGGATCCTCGTCGTCCAGCAGCGACTCCCACGCGGGCAGCAGCGCGTCCGTGTCGCGCAGCATCATTTCCAGCGGCACCACCAGACGCAACGCCGCATGGCGGTGCCTCCCGTGCTTGCCGAACTCGTACGCCTTGTGGATCCACTGCGCGGCTTCCGGCATGTCGCCGGGCCCGGACGTGACGAACATCGAGGTCAGGGCGTACACGATCGCCCTGGTCTCGTCGGGGACCTCGCCGGGAATCGCGATCGCGGCGGTGATCAGCTCCATGCCCTCGGCCTTGCGGCCCACGAGCCACCAGTACCAGCCGCAGGCGGCCGCGAGCCGCATCGCCGCGTGCGCGTCGCCGGACGCGAGCGCGCCGCGCATCGCCGAGACGAGATTGTCGTTCTCTGCCTTGAGAACGGTGAGCCACTCCAGCTGCTCGCCGCGGCGCAGGCGCGGTTCCGCGGTTTCGGCCAGCTCCGTGAAGTACGCGAGATGCGCTTGCCGGGCCGGCTCGGTCTCCCCGGCCTCGGCGAGGCGTGCGGCGCTGTACTCCTTGATCGTGCCGAGCATCCGGTACCGCGGCGCGCCTTCGCCGAACGCGACGAGCAGGGACTTGTCGCTGAGCGCGGTGAGCAGGTCCAGCACCTCGTACTCGTCGACCAGCTCTCCCGCGCAGACCCGTTCCGCCGCCTCCAGGCTCGCGCCGCCGGCGAACACCGACAGCCTGCTCAGCACGAGCCGTTCGCCGTCGCTGAGCAGTTCCCAGCTCCAGTCGACCATCGCGCGCAGCGTCCGGTGCCGGGGGAGAGCGGTCCGGCTGCCGCCGGTCAGCAGCCGGAACCGGTCGTCGAGGCGGTCCGCGAGCTGCTCGGCGGACATCGTGCGGAGCCGGACGGCGGCCAGCTCGATCGCGAGCGGCATCCCGTCGAGCGCGGTGCAGATGCGGGCCAGCGTCCGGTCGTCGGCGAGGTCCTGGTTCCGCGTCGTCGCCCGGTCGCGCAGCAGCTGGACGGCCTCGGCGCGCGCGAGCGGCTCGACCGGCCACAACGCCTCGCCGGTGATTCCCAGCGGTTCCCGGCTCGTCGCGAGGATCCGCAATCCGCGGCACTCGCCGAGCAGCCGGTGCGCGAGAGCGGCCGCGGACTCGATGACGTGCTCGCAGTTGTCGAGCACCAGCAACGTTTCGCGGTCGCGGATCGCGGAGACCAGCCGGTCCACCGGATCCGCGGAGGACGCTTCGCCGAGCAGCGCGTCGCGGAGGCCGAGCCCGGACAGCGTGGCCTGCGCGACGTCGTCCCCGCTCCCGACGGCGGCGAGTTCGACCAGCCAGGCGCCGTGGTGCAGGTCGCCGACCAACGTGCGGGCGGTTTCCGTCGCCAGCCGGGTCTTTCCCGATCCGCCGGGCCCGGTGAGGGTGGTGAGCCGATGCCGCGACACCAGGTCGCGGACCGCGGCTACGTCGGCTTCTTTCCCGACGTAGCTGGTGAACTCGGCGCGCAGATTGGTCTTGCGGCTTTCCTCGCGCCGCCCCACCTCGCCGCGCAGCAACGCGACGTGCAACGCGGACAGTTCGGGCGAGGGGTCGGCGCCCAGTTCGTCGGCCAGTGTTTCCCTGATGCGCTGGAACGCTTGCAACGCCTCGGTGTTGCGGCCCGCGGCGGCGAGCGCGCGCATCAACGCGGCGACGAGCCGCTCCCGCACCGGGTGCGCGGCCACCAGGTCGGTCAGTTCCGCGACGAGATCCGCGCCGCGGCCGAGGTCGAGCTCGGCTTCGAACCGATCCTCCATCGCCGCCAGCCGCAGGGCTTCCAGCCGCGTGGCCGCCGCGTCGAACGCGTCGCTGTCCTGCAAGCCGACGTCCTGCATCGCCGGACCGCGCCACAGCTCCAGTGCCTCGCGCAGTCGCCCGGACCCGTGGTCCCGGGCCTGGGCGGCTAACCGTTCGAAGCGCACCGCGTCGACGGCGTCCGGGTCGATCGCCAGCCGGTAGCCGTCGGTCAGCCCTTCGACCACTGCGCCCGGGAGCGCCTTGCGCAGCCGGGAAACCAGGCGTTGCAAGGCGTTCGCGGCGTCGGCGGGCGGCTGCTCGCCCCAGATCCAGTCGATCAGCGACGCCTTCGGGACGACCTGGCCCGGCCGGAGCGCGAGGGCGACGAGCAGGCCGCGCAACCGAGCGCCCGGCACCTCGGCTGCCTCGCCGTCGCGGACCTCGAACGGGCCGAGGATCTTGATCTGCACCCGTCCGATCCTGCCATCCGATCGGGTGGTCAGGCAGCGGAATGGACGACGATGTCGTCGAGCCGCGTGCGGGCGTGGACCTTGATCGTGTCGCGCGGGCTCTCCGGTGTGCCGAGGGTGTTGCGCACGGCGCCCTTCGTGCTCTTCGCGTCCACGTCGGCGGCGGTGCCCGCGCTGACGCCGACCTCGATCCCGCCGGCCGCGTTCGACAGCTCCACCTGGCCGCGCGTGACCCGCCCGATCCGGATCGGGCAGTCGGCCGCCTTGGCGACGACACTACCGTCCGCGGTGCCGATCTCGAAGCTGCCGTTGGACCCGCCGAGGTCGACGTCGGACCGGGCGTGGCCGATCCAGACCTTGCCGCTGGTGCCCTGGTAGCGGATCTCGCCGTCGGCCTCGCCGATCCGCAGGCCCGCCGCGCTGCCCTCGACGACCGCGTCGCCGGCGACGTGCCCGACCGCGAGCCCGCCCGCGCCGAGGTTGGCGCGCAGTGCGGCGACCCGGTCGAGCCGGACCTCGCCCGAACCGATGTTGACCTCGCAGTCGCCGAGGGCGCCGTCCGCCCGCACCTCGGTCCAGGCCGTGTTCAGGACCAGCTTCGACCCGGCGGGCAGGTCGATCGCGATGTCGACCGAGCCGGTCTGGCGGCCGGACTTGGTCGTCTTGACCGCGAGGACGCCGTCGGCGAACTCGACCTTGGTCTTCTCCGCGACCTTCACGTCGGTCGAGTTCGCCGCGTCGACGGGCAGCACCCGAACGACGGTCTCGGCTCGCTCGCCCGCGGTGATCCGGACGCGAGCGCCGGCGGTGGTCAGCGCGGCGGTGATGGGGTTGGGGGTGGTGAACGTGGACATTTCCGGTCTCCCTAGCTGGCTTGGCGGTTCGTTGTGACCACATTCGCCTGCCCGGCGGACACGCCTCTGTCACGGCTCAGACGCAGGGGAAGGCGCCCGTGTCAGTGCCGGTGTCAGCGGGACAGCTTGTCGCGGTGTCGATCGGCGAGAGCTTCGGCAATGGGCGCGACAGTTTCACCGGGGCGGGCGGGGCGGCGGAGTGCCGAGGGGGCTGCGGTCGATGCAGCCGCTTGCTCCGCATTCGCAGGCCCATCGGTAGGGAACCGTGGTGCTGCCGGGGAGCACGTCGCGATTGGTGGCCGAGGCCCAGAGCCGTCCTTGACGGGCGGCGGTGTCGTTCTCGAACGCGCGCTGCGCGGCGAGTTCGCGCCCAGCGGGGAGGCGGGCAGTGACCGCGGATGCGAGGGCGGCCTGCACGGCATCGTAAGTCGCTGGCCAGTCCGGGTTTTCGGGCACTTCGATGACGAGATGGCCGGTGTCGGTGGCCTGGCTGCGGATCAGCCCGGCGATGACGGTGTCGCGAGCGACGAGGCGTTCGAGGCGCTGCGGATCCGCGTCCGGCCGGGAGGCACGCGCCGCCCGTGTCCGTTCTGGCGTGGGAAGGAGAAACACCGCGTTGCCCGTCGGCAGGGGATCGGCCATCGAGGGCAGGAGTTGCGGCCCTTCGACGAGGACGGGCACGGGTTCGGTGGCCCGGGCGCGGACGTCGGCGATCACGAGCGGCAGCCGAGCGTGCGCAGTGGCGACGAACGCGGCGGCGGCGTGCTCCGGGCCTTGGGCGAGTTCGTCGTCGAGTGTCGCGGTCGCTGGGGGCAGCCGTTCGCGGTGGTCGTAGGTCCACAGGTCGACCGGGTGGAGCGGGAGGTCGAGCTGCCTGCTGAGCATCCACGCGATGGTCGATTTGCCGGATCCGGGTGCGCCGCCGAGCCAGATCATGGCCGGCCAGGACGTTTCGTCCACCAACCCGACGATACCGGCGACCTGTCGGGGGTACGAAATTGTCGTACCCCTGTGTGATCGTAGGGGGGCCCGTTGTTCCTCGGGGGAGGAGAACCGACGATGCCCGCAGCGTGGGTGAAGCAGGAGGCCGCGGCAGAGGTGTTCCGCCGTGGCGACCATCTGGGGCTCGACGAGCACTCCGGTTTCGCCGCGGGAGCGGTCCGGTGAGGCTCGCAAGCGGCGGTGTGTTCAGCGTCCTCAACGAACAGCTCGCCCCGCCCAGCCTCGGGCTGGTGCTGGCGGCAGGCGGATTCGCGGTCGCGGTGTCGGCGGCGACGTTCGCGCTGATGCTCGCCGGTCCCGCGCGGTGGCGGTCGCTGAGCCGGGCCAACGTCCTGAGCACCGTCGTGCACGAGGGCGGCCACGCGCTGCTGAGCATCGTGACCGGCGGCGGCGTGTTCCAGATCGAGGTCACCAGCGCCGAAACCGGGCTCGCCCACACCTGGAGCACGTCGCGCTGGTCGCGGGTGCTGACCCTGGCCGCCGGATACGCGACGCCGCCGCTGGCCGGGCTCGGGGCGGCCGCATTGCTGCACCGGGGGCTAGCTCCGGCGGTGCTCGCGCTGACCGTGCTGGCGATGGCTCTCGTGCTGCTCGCGACCCGGGACCTGCTCACCCTCGCGATCGTGGTGACGCTGGGCGCGGCCGCGTTCGCGACGCTGAAGTGGGCGCCGGGCTGGCTGCAGAACACCGTCGCCTACCTGGAAGCGTGGCTGCTGCTGACCAGTGAACTCGGCGGCGTCGCGGCGCTCGTGGTCGCCCGGGTCCGCCACGGTTACTACAGCCTCGAAGACGACGCCGCCGGGCTCGCCGAAGCGAGCGGAATCCCGGCGTTCGCGTGGATCCTGGGCTGGGCCGCGCTGATCGGCTGGACGGCTTGGACCGCGGTGCCGATGCTCTGGCCGGACGCCTGAACACCGCGAGCGGGCGGCAAAATCGGCGGGCATCTTCTCCCGAAGACCTCGAAGGAGCTGGCCCCGCAGTGAGGGCGACCGTCGAAAGCGTTCCCGGCGGCCGAGCTGCCTCTCTGCCTGACCGTCGAACGCGACCCTCCGCCGTCGACGGTCAGCGGCCGTAGCGGCGGTTCCGTCGCGCGTAACTGCGCAGCGCCCGGAGAAAGTCGACCTCGCGGAAGGCGGGCCAGAAGGTGTCGCAGAAGTACAGTTCGGAGTAAGCGCTCTGCCAGACCAGGAAGTTGGAGAGGCGTTGTTCCCCGCTGGTGCGGATGACCAGGTCGGGGTCGGGTTGCCCGGCGGTGTAGAGGTGCCGGGACACGTCTTCCATGGTGATGGTGTCGGCGAGTTCGTCCAGCGTCCCGGCGGCGGCGTGTTCGGTGAGCAGCGAGCGCAGCGCGTCGACGACCTCCTGGCGGCCGCCGTAGCCGATGGCCAGCGTGATGTGGTAGCCGGTGTCGCAGTCGCGGGTGACTTCGACCGCGTTCTTCAGTGCGTGCGCGGTGGTGTCCGGCAGGGCGTCGAGGCTGCCCGCGACGTGGACCTGCCAGCCGGCGTCGGGCTGCGCGAGCTTGTCGGTGATGACTTGCTCGATCAGGTGCATCAAATAGGACACTTCGGCGTCGTCGCGGCGTGCGAGGTTCTCTGTCGAGCACAGGTAGATCGTCACGTGCTGCACGCCCGCGCGTTCGCACCAGGACAGCACGGTTTCGACGTGCTCGGCACCCCGTTTGTGACCGATGCTGAGATCGGCCATGCCCATCTGCCGTGCCCAGCGGCGGTTGCCGTCCATGATGATCCCGATGTGCCCCGGCAATTCGGCGCCCACGAGCTGCTTTCGCAGCCGGTGCGTGTAAACGCCGTAGATGATTCGCTGGACCGGGCCGGGCAGCAGCACGATGTGCACTCCGTTCGCCGTTGTGTCACGCGGGTTCCCGGCGAGCCTATCCGACCTCGTTTCCCTGCTGCGGGCGGTGTTTGAATTCTCCGGAAATGTTCGAAAGGCGGCCTGTCGTCTCCGTGTTTTGCGCCGTGCGTGCGAAATCCGCTGTTTCCGCGCGAATAAGGGAGACTTGCGATGTTCGGACGGCGAGCTGGGAACCGTGCCCGGTCTGACGAGTCGCGGGCGGACCGGCTTCGCTGGGGTCAGAGTTCGAGGATCGTGACGGTCACCCGGGCGACGTCGCCGGGATCGAGCTTCTCGGCTTTGCGCACCGCGCGTTTGACCGGCAGCACGTAGCCGCGCTTGCTGTCCGGGAAGATCGAGGTCCGCCAGATGGTGGCGCCGACCCGGGCCTGCACGCGCAGCGATCCGAACCCCCGGCGCGGTCCGCCCAGCTCGCGGATTTCGTCCGAGATGTCGGAAGGCAGGCTCACGAAGGTCCAGGTCTCGGTCCGCCGTGCGTCCCAGATCCACAGTTCTGCGTCGAAGTGCACTTCCACGCGATCAGCTTCGCACGCGGCACCGACAGTTTCCGGGAGCGGAGCAGCGATCAACCGCCCGATTGCCAGCCAGGCGAGCGAGGGCCTTCCTCCGGGGCCCAGAACGGCACGACCCGAACGTGCCGACGCAGGATTCCTTCGCCGAGCTTCCCTGCCAGAGCTTCACGTGATCCGCGGTGAAGAAACCGACCACGACGTACCGGCCGTAACGGATGCCGGCGAACGCCTTGCGGTACTCGAAAGCCAGATCGCGGATGATCCGCACCGCGACGTCGGCGGGCGCCGCGGCGATGGCGCGTTGGGCGCGGAGGCGCGGCCTTGGACCGCGTCCGGCAAACCCTCGCCCGCCGCGAACTCGAAGTGCTCGGCGAGATCGCCGCAGGCCTGTCGCACGCGGAGATCGCCGAGAAGCTCAGCATCACCACGGAAACCGAGAAGACCTATGTCTCCTGGATCCTGACCAAACTCGACCTGCGCGACCCGGTGCGGGCGGTGGTGCTCGCCTACCGGGCAGGGCTGGTCGCCGCCGACCGTCCCCTGGCGTAGAACAACGGCGCCTTTTTCAGCTGCAGCGCCGCTCGGCATGTCAGCTCGTGGACTTGTTCTTCCGCTGACCCGGCGGGGCGCGGCCAGCCCGGTCAGTGTCGCGGACCTTTTCCGGCCCGATGGTCGTGTCCCGCACGGCACGCCGCGGCAGGAACGCCGAGTCCTACTTGGCGGTCCAGCCGAGCACCTTCGTGGCCTCGCTCCACGGCCCGTCCAGCCGGCGGGCACCGCCGGTGGTCAGGTCCGCGACGACCAGCTCGTGCGTGTTGTCGTCCGCGTAGGCCGCGGCGAGCGCGCCTGGCACCGGTGACGGGACGAACGAGTTGCTGCCGGCGGGTTCGCGGATGCCGCTGTCGCCGCCCAGCGCCATCGGCAATGTCCGGGAGTTGCGTTGCTGCCCGGTGACCGGGTCGAACAGCTTGACGGTGTAGTCGTAGCTGTCCTCGTCGCCGGGGTACGAAACGACCACGAGCGCGCAGGTTCCCGGCTGGAAGAACCACGCGACGTCGCCGGCACCCAGCGGCACTTCGGTGGTGTGCGACAGATCGGAGGCGTCCGCGAGGAGCGTCGGGCCGGTCACGATCGGATCGGGCGACCGGTGCAGCAGCACGTGCCCCTGGCAGGCGTGCAGGAGGTTCTCCTCCTCGGGAAGGTCCTGGACAGTGCCCGCGGCGACGTGGCCGACGACTGTCGTGTTCGGCGCGAGGCCGCCGCCGGCGGACGGGATCGCCGAAGGCAGATCGCCGTTGTAGCGGCTGAGGATCACCGTGTCCGGGTCGGTCCAGCGGGCGCACGTCATCCCGGACACGACTTCCCGGTACTGGCCCGAGGAGCCGGGTCCGGTGTCGCGGTAGTTGCCGCTGGGCCGGGTGACGAGGCCAGCCACGGCGCCCTTGCGGTCGGCTGTGTAGACCCCTTGTTCGGAGGTGAACGCGACGTGCGCGCTGTCGGGCGCCCAGGACGCGCACAGCGCACCGGTCACCGAGGCTTGGGCGACGATCTCCGTGCCGGCGCCGACATCGTGCAGCACGATCCGGCCGGAGCCGTTGACGTAGGCGAGCGTGCGACCGTCCGGTGACAGCGCCACGGCGGGCAGCTTCGGCGCCGTGTTCCCGGTCAGCAACGGCGTCGCGGCGCCTTCGGTCACCCGCCACACCGCGGGCTGCCCCGCCTTGTCCTTGCCGGCCACCACCAGCGATCCGCCGACCACCGGCGGGGCGATCTCGGGCGACGACGAACACCCGGCGACGAGAACAGCGAGGGCGCCCAGCAGGACGGCGGTCTGGCGGCATGACATGAAACGATCATCGTCAGATCGGCGCGGTCCGGTGACGGCGGAAATGCCGACCGCCGCGGATCAGGTTGCTCCGGGACCGCGCCGCGTACCGACACGGTTCCAGGTCGGCGCGAACGTGCCCGCTCCGTCCTCGACAGCACGGTCCGCGACTCATGCCATGGACACCGCAGGATCCATTCGCCGCGATGGAGATCGCGCAGCGCCAGGAGGCATGGAGGAAACCGCACGGCCTTCGCCGGAGTCCGAGCGCTGGCAGGCGCGCCGGTCTGTCCCTCGTGAAGGGAAGACGGTCTGGAGCAAGACCCGGCCCCTGCCGGTCCGCCAAGCCTTGCCGGTGTGCGTCAATCCCGGCGCGCTGGGGGAGTCGTATCCGGTGGAGAAGACCAGCCGGGGCATGCTGGGGTGTTCGTTCGTCGTCATGGCCGCGTTCTGCCCCGGCTCGTTCTTCCTGCGGATGCTCGTCGCGAGCTGACCGCGCAGGCTGCGCGCTACGATGCCGGGCGTGTCGCTCGACCGGGTTGAGGGGATTCCAGGGCTGGAGTACCGGGTGTCGGACTCGCCCTATGTCGAGGGCGTGTATCGGGTGGGGCCGCATGGCGGCTCCGTGCCGGAACGCATGGTGTCGGTCGTGAACTCGAACTGGGAACTGCTGGTGTGGGCGTCGGCCGGGGTGACCGCCGTGTCGGTCCGCGGTCCCGAAACGCGGCCCACCGTGGTTTCGTTGGGCGAGGGGCTGGGCAGCGCCTTCGGCGTGATCTTCCGGCACGGCGCCTTCCTGCGGAATCTGCCGGTGGGCGGCCTGGTGGACGGCACCGTGTCGAGCCCGTTCACGACGCCGCGCTCGTTCGTGCTGCAAAACACCGAGTGGGAGATCCCCACGTACGAGAACGCGGAGACGTTCGTGGACCGCCTGGTCCGGGCGGGGCTGCTGGTGCGGGACCCGCTGGTTGCCGACGTCCTCGCCGGGGAGCGGCCGGTGCTGGTCACCCCGCGCTCGGTGCAGCGCCGGGTCGCCGCGGCCACGGGCCTGACGCAGAGCATGATCCGGCAGATCGAGCGGGCCCGGCAGGCCACGATGCTGCTGCGCCAGGGCGTGGCCGCGACCGAGGTCGTGCATCTGGTCGGGTATCACGATCAGCCGCATCTGGCGCGGTCGCTGACCCGGTTCGTCGGCCGGACGGCGACGCAGCTGCGTCGTCCGGACGCCGGCGAGGTGGTGTCGCTCCTGTACAAGACTGACGCCGAGGTCGCTCCGTAGGTTCTCAGTCAGCCGGAACGACCGGCTGCCAGAACCGAGGAGCACCGATGGCTTTCACGCAGATCTATGTCAACCTGCCGGTCGCCGACCTGGACGCGAGCACGGCGTTCTACGTGGCGCTGGGCGGTGTGGTCAACCCGCAGTTCACCGACGAGACTTCCGCGCAGGTCGCCCTCGGCGAGACGGTGGCCGTGCAGATCATGACGCACGAGCAGTTCAGCCAGTTCACCTCGCGGCCGGTCGCCTCCGGTGCGATCGAGTCGATCCTCGCGTTGCCCGCGGAGTCGAAGGAGGAGGTCGACCGGCTGGCCGACGCCGCCGTCAAAGCGGGCGGGTCCGAACCGCGTCCGCCGCAGGACATGGGCTGGCTCTACAACCGTGCGGTGGACGACCCGGACGGCCACAGCTGGGAGCTGCTTTCGTTCGACGCTTCGGCGATGCCCGGCACGCCGGAATGACGGCGGGTGCGGGCGGGCGGATTCGCTTTGCCCGCACCGGGCCTGGCCAATCGTCGAGAAGCGAGTGACGCTCTGGGACCGAGAAGGGGCGGGGCCGGAACCGATGTGGTTTCGACCCCGCTTCAGCGGACTTCCGATCGCTACGTCGTGATCGTCGTTCGTGCCCGCGCGCGGGCCGCCGCCGCAAGCGACCGACGTGCCCTCGTAAATCAAGCTGGTGGAACAACCTTCGTCATCGGTGACGGTCACCGTAACGGTCCAGGTTCCGGGCTTGGCGTACGTGTGCGAGACGTCGGGTGTGGTGGTCAGCAGCCGCTGGCCGTCGCCGAAATCCCAGGCGTACTGGGCCACCGTTCCGTCCGGGTCGGAGGAAGCCGCCGCGGAGAATCCGCGGGTTGCGCCGAACGTGGACCCGGTTTCGGCCAGTGCGGCCAGCGGGCCTTGGTTCGGGGTGAGGAACGCGTTCGAACCGTCGTGCCAGACGAGGCCGGTGTCGGCGGGCGGGAGGCCGCTGGGGACTGGCTGGCCGTCCGGCTGCAGCAGATAGCTGTACACCTGACTGTGCAGCGTCGGGTTGTTCACCGCGATCGCCTGGATGACGAACAGGTGCTTGCCGTCCGCGCTGAGCGTGACCCGGCCCGGCATGACCGGCATCTGATACGGCGAACCGGGCAGCGGAGTCAGCCGGCCACCGGTGCTGATGCTCCAGCCGGTTACCGTGTTGGCGGTGGTGTTGGGCACGTAGAGCCGGTGCGAGTCCGGCGTGCTGACGGCACCGTGCGTGGTTCCGCCGCTGGGATACGGCGATCCGGGGACCGCCGTCAGCGAACCGTCCCGGCCGACCGCGTAGGCCGAGAGGTCACCGCTGCCTTCGTTGCTGACGTAAAGGTATTTGCCGTCCGGCGTGAACGCGGGGATGACCGGCTTGTTCCCGGCGGGTGCCGGTGTGCCGACCTGGGCCAGCGTCGCGTCCGGGGCGATCGCGAAGGACGTCACGCTGTTCGCGAGGTAGTTCGTGACGATGAGGTGGCTGGCGTCCGGCGCTATCGCGATCTGGCTGATCGGGCTGTCGATCGGTGCGTCGGGAGCGCCGGTCCGGCTGAGCGTGCCCGACGGCGAGATCGCATACGAGCGTACTGATCCAAGGCTGGTCGTGCCGCCTCCCAACGTGACGAAGAGCCGGGAGCCGTCCGGAGTGACGGCCGCCCCGACGACTGGGAGACCCACGAGGACGATGCCGCCGTCGATCGGGGTCAACGTGCCGTCCGAGCCGATGCGGTAGCCGATGATGGCGCCCGATCCGCTGTCGACGGAATACACCTTCTGCGCGTCGGGCGTGATCGCCATGCCCAGCGAGCCGAGGCCCGCGGCGAAGGGGGATCCGGGCACGGTGGTCAGCGCGCCGTCCCGGGTGACGCTGACCGAACTGATCCCGGGCGAGGCGAACCCGCCGACCAGGAGGTAATGCCGAGGGGGGAGTGGGGTGTCCGCTCGCGACTGCGGTGCCGTCGGCCCCAGCAGGAGCGCCGTGACACATCCAGCGGCGGCCAGGGCGGCGGATGTGCGCTTACGTCGTGCTGACTGGGCCTTGTCCGTCACCATCGTCGGTTTCCCTTCCGCCAGACCAGATTGCCCGCAGTCGCAATCTAGGCCGGTCCAGGGGGCCTGACTGTCCAGCTTCCCGGACAGTCAGGCCCCCTGGACCGCTCAAACGGCCTGCGGGGCGGAATCGGACTGTGCCGCCGACGTGGTGGTGCTCAGCCGGGGAAGTTCCCGCAGCGCCAACCCGGCCACAACGGAAATCAGCGCCGCACCGCCGTTGTAGATCGCGACGGTCGTCCAGCTGCCGCTCGACTTGAACAGGGCGGCGGAGATCAGCGGGGCGAACGAGCCGCCGAGCACCGCGCCCAGGCCGTAGGACACCGCGAGCCCGCTGTACCGGATCGAAGGCGGGAAGGACAGCGCGAAGAAGGTCGGCTCGGCGGCGGAGTTCGCGCTGACCGCCATGAACAGCAGCACGAAACCGGCGACCATCGGCAGGTAGCTGCCGCTGCCCAGCAGCGGGTAGAACGCGAACGGGGTCAGCACCAGAGCGATCGCCGAGACCACGAAGACCTGTTTGCGGCCGAAGCGGTCGGACAGCAATCCGAACAGCGGCGTGGTGACCATGTACATCGCGGTCACGATGAGCAGCATCGACAGCAGCGTGGTCTTCGGCTGGTGCAGCACCGAAGTGCCGTAGGTCAGCGAATACACCGTCACCACATAGAAATTGACGTGCGTGCCGAGGCAGCACAGCATCACCAGGATCATCGGACGCCAGCCGCGCTTGATCGCGTCCGCCAGCGGGACTCGTTTCACCGCTTGGGCGTTTTCCACGCGGACGAACTCGGGGCTTTCGTCGAGTTTGACCCGGATGTAGAGGCCGACGAGGACAAGCACCGCGCTGAGCAGGAACGGGATGCGCCAGCCCCAGGCGAGGAAGGCGTCGCCGGGGAGTTCGTTCAGCACCAGGAACAGCAGGTTCGCCAGGAGCAGGCCCCAGCCCGCGCCGGAATTGACGAACGCGCCGGCCAGGCCTCGGCGTCGGTCGCCGGAGCTTTCCACGCTCATGACGAAACCGCCGGCTTGTTCGCCGCCGAGGGCGAGGCCCTGGACCAAGCGGCAGAGCACGAGCAGGATGGGCGCGAAGATGCCGATCGTGCGGTAGGTCGGCAGCAGTCCGATCGCGAAGGTGCCCACGCCCATCAGCATCATGGTCAGGAACAGGACGCGTTTGCGGCCGACGCGGTCGCCGAGGTTGCCGAAGACGGCCGCGCCGATCGGGCGCATCACGAAGGCGATCGCGAAGGTGGACAGCGAAAGCAGGACCCCGGCGGCCGGGTCGACCTGCGGGAAGAACAGCTTTCCGAAGACCAGCGAGGCGGCGACCCCGTAGACCAGGAAGTCGTAGTACTCGACGGTGGTGCCGACCATGCTCGCCACGACGGCGCGACGGCCGGAGCGGGCGCGGGCGGCGGGTTCCGGTGCGGACGGGGATTTCGGCGTCGTCATTGAACGCCCCTCTCCGAATGGGGTGCGGCGGACCGGGGAATGTGGTCGAAATAGGGCCCCGAGCGGGGTCGCCGTAGCGTAAGCAGGACGTTCGGGGTAATCAATTCGGAGTTCTCGAAGTGCGGCTTCGGGTTTGCGAAATAGGTTTCGCTCGCCCGCGCGCGTAGCGTCGCGAGGATGGAAGACACGCATTCCGGACCGCTGGCCGGGGTACGGATCGTCGAGCTCGGCGGGGTCGGGCCGACGCCGTTCGCCTGCATGCTGCTGGCCGATCTCGGCGCCGAGGTGCTGCGGATCGAACGCCCGCCCGGCTACGACGGCGGCGCGCCGATCGAACCGCGCTTCAACCTGATGCATCGCGGCCGCCGGGGCGTGCCGCTGGATCTCAAGGCTCCGGAAGCGGTCGCGGCCGTGCTGCGGATGGTCGGACAGGCCGATGCGCTGGTCGAGGGGTTCCGTCCCGGTGTCGCGGAGAAGCTGGGACTCGGACCGGACGAATGTCTCGCGGCGAACCCGGCGCTGGTCTACGGCCGGATGACCGGCTGGGGCCAGGACGGTCCGCTCGCGAAAGCCGCGGGACACGACGTCAACTACGTGTCGCTGACCGGCGTCGTGCACTCGATCGGCGAGGCAGGAGGCCCGCCGGTGATCCCGCTGAATCTGACAGGCGACTTCGGCGGCGGATCGCTGTACCTGGCTCTCGGCTTGGTGTCCGCGCTGCTGGAAAGCCGCAGGTCAGGCGAGGGTCAGGTGGTGGACGCGGCGATGGTCGACGGTTCGGCGTCGCTGATGACGGCGTTCTACGGGTTCCGCGCGGCGGGCTACTGGACCGACGAACGCGGCACGAACCGGCTCGATTCCGGCGCGCCCTGGTACCAGGTCTACGAGACCGCGGACGGCGGCTGGATCAGCCTCGCCGCGAACGAGACCCGGTTCTGGCGCAACACCCTGCGGATGCTCGGCCTCGCCGAGGACGACCTGCCCGGCCAGCATGACCGGCGGCATTGGCCGGAAATGAAAAAGCGCTTCGCCGAGGTGTTCCGCACCCGGACGCGCGACGATTGGTGCGCGCTCGCCGAAGGACAGGACGTGTGCCTCGCGCCGGTGCTGTCGATGGCGGAGGCCCCGGACCATCCGCATCTGCGGGCTCGCGGCACGTTCGTCGAGGTCGACGGCGTCGTGCAGCCCGCTCCCGCGCCGCGGTTCAGCCGAACGCCGGGAGCGATTCAGCGGCCGCCGGCCGCGCCGGGGGAGCACGCGGACGAGGCGCTGGCCGACTGGGGCTTTTCCGCCGAAGAGGCCGCGGCCCTGCGCGCCGGGTTCGGAAAACCCGAATCCCGGCTTCGGGAATCGTCAATTGGCTTTCCGGGCCGGTCGCATTAATCTGATGGAAACCGCGATGGGAGTACGAGAAAATGTGCGCGAATTTCCTGGACGAGGCGCAGTCGGAGTGGCTGAAAACCGTCAATGACTTCATGGACAACGAGGTCACCGTCGAATATGTGCGCAAGTGCGATTTCGAACGGCAGTACCCGTACGAGGCGTATGCCAAGATCGCGAAGCAGGGCTGGCTCGGCATCCTGATCCCGGAGTCGGAGGGCGGCTCGGGCGGGGACATCTTCGACTACTCCCTGATGGCCGAGGGGCTCGGCAAGTTCGGCTTCGACTTCGCCTGCTCGGTGCTGGTGCCCACGTTCACCGCGATGAACATCATCAAGTACGGCACCGCGGAGCAGAAAGCCCGCTACGTCAAGCCGTTCATCGACGGCGAGATCCGGTTCTCCGTGTCGATCTCCGAGCCGGACGCGGGGTCGGACGCGGCCAACACGAAGACCCACGCGCGCCAGGACGAGAACGGCGACTGGATCGTCAGCGGCTCGAAGCTGTGGTGCAGCGGCGCCGCGGCCAAGGACACCGTCATCGCGATGCTCGTCCGCACCGACAAGAACGACAAGCACAACGGCCTGTCCGTCTTGCTGATCCCGAACGACACCCCGGGCCTGGACATCCGCAAGCTGCCGACGCTGTCCCGGCACGCCACCGGCACGACCGAGATCTTCCTCGACGAGGTCCGGGTGCCCGCGGACGCGCTGCTCGGCGAGGTCGGCCAGGGCTGGAAGATCATCACCGAACACCTGGAGCTGGAACGCTGCGCGGTCGCGGCGGCCTACGTCGGCAACGCGCAGGAGGCGGTCGAGAACGCCAACCGCTACGCCCACCAGCGCACGCAGTTCGGCAAGCCGATCCGCGATTTCCAGGTGCTCAAGCACATGCTGGCGGAGAACCAGACGCGCGTCGATGCGGCTCGGCTGCTGTGCTACCGCGCGGCGCAGATGAAGGCGGACAACCTGCCGGCCGCCCGCGAGACGTCGATGGCCAAGCTGTATGGCTCGGAAACCCTGAAGCAGTGCGCGCTCGACGGCATGCAGATCCTCGGCGGCTACGCGAACCTTCCCGAGGGCGACATGGAGCGGTACCTGCGCGAAAGCATCCAGTCGACGATCGGCGGCGGCACGTCCCAGATCCAGCGCACGATCATCGCGAAGTCGATGCGCCTGCCTGCCTGAATCCTGTTCTGAGGAGAGAAGATCAATGGGGATCAACAACCGGATCGACATGCCTTGCGACGAGCTGGAGGTCGGCCAGACCTTCCGTTCGGGCGGGCGGACGATCACCGAGGCCGACGTCGTCAATTACTGCGCGCTCACCGGCAACTGGATCGAGATCCACTCCAACAAGCACTACGCCGAGCAGACCCGGTTCGGGAAGCGGCTGGTGCAGGGCTCGCTGACGTACTCGATCATGACCGGGCTGATCCAGTTCGGCCCGTCGATCCAGGCGAACTACGGGATCGACAACCTGCGCTACCTCAAGCCGGTCGCGATCGACGACACGATCTACGTGACCGCCGAAGTCACCGCGAAGAAGGAAAAAGACGAGAAGTACGGCGTCACCACGTTCCTGATGAAGGCGCTCAACCAGGACGGGTACGTGGTGCAGCGCAGCGAATGGAGCCTGCTGATGCTGCGCCGCCGCGAGGACCTCGAAGCGCTGCTCGCGGCGTCGCTGCCCACGGAGAAGCAGCCGGAGCGCAAGTGACCGCGGGCGAGCCGGTCGCCGCGATCGTCGGGATGGGCGACGCGTACGCGTCGAAGGCCGACCGGAAAGACCCGCTGCAGCTGGCCACCGAGGCGACGATGGCCGCGCTGGCCGACGCCGGAATCGGCAAACACCAGGTGGACGCGGTGTTCACCGGGCGCTCGCCGTGGGCGGACAAGCGGTCCCAGTGGAGCAACATCTTCATCTCCCACCTGCAGATGCCGGTGACGCTCAACAGCGAGATCACCCTGCACGGCGCCGGACTGACGTCCACCATCGCGGTGGCGTCGCAGATGATCGCGGCCGGTGCGGCGGAGTACGTGCTGTGCGTGCAGAGCGACGCGACCGAACTGTTCGTGGACGCGGTGGCGATGGGCTCGGAGGCCGATTCGGACCCGCAGTACGAAGTGCCGTACGGGCCGACCATCCCGTCGCTGTACGGGCAGGCCGCGCGCCGGTACTTCCACGAATACGGGCTGACCGAGGAAGACCTCGCCGACGTCGCCATCGCCAGCCAGCGGTGGGGCGCGCGGCATCCGCACGCGGCGAAGCGCAAACACGGCGAGATCGACCGGGAGAAGGTGCTGTCCTCGCCGTACGTCGCCACGCCGCTGCGCCGGTGGATGTGCTCCACCTGGGGCGGCGGCACGGGCGGGGCGCTTGTAGTCACCTCCCCGGAGCGCGCGAAGGAAGCCCGCGATCCGGTGTGGGTGCGCGGTTACGGTTCGGCGACCACGCACGAGTACCTCACCGACCGGATGAACATGCGGTCGGGCCGGTTCGCCGGACTGGGCGAGTTCCCGAACCTCACGCACACCGCGACGGTCGAGGCCGCCCGGCAGGCGTTCGCCCGGTCCGGGCTCACTCCGTCCGATGTGGACATGCTGCAGCTGTCGGTGAACTTCGCGCACATGGGTCCGATCATCATGGAGGACCTGGGTTTCGCGAAGAAGGGCCACGGCATCGACGTGTACCGCGAAGGCCGCACCGGCGTCGACGGCGACCTGCCGACCGACACCAACGGCGGCTGGCTTTCCTTCGGGCAGCCGGGGATCTCGTGCAATATGGACAGTCTGGTCGAGGCGGTCCGGCAGTTGCGCGGGACCGCGCTGGGGCTGGCGCCGAAGCGGAAACCGCGCACGGTGCTGGTGCAGGGGGCGGGCGGAATGCTCGCCGCGGCGGGCGTGCTGGTGTTGTCCGGCGACGAAGCGGGGAGGCCGTGATGAGCGAGGACTGGCCGCAGCCGTACCGGCTGCCGGACGCCGAACCGTACTGGGCGGCGCTCGACGAGGAACGGCTCACTTACCAGCGCTGCGATTCGTGCAGCGAGGTCGTGTGGCCCGCGCACTCGTACTGTCCGCACTGCTCCGCCCGCTCGCTGGGCTGGGAACAGTCCCAGGGGCGCGGCACAGTGTGGTCCTACAGCACGATCATGCGCGGTCCGACGCCGGTGTGGGCCGCGATCGTGCCCTATACGGTCGGGTTCGTCGAGCTCGCCGAGGGCTACCGGCTGTTTACCCAGATCGAAGCGGAACCGGACGCGATCGAGATCGGCATGCCGGTCGAGGTCCGCTTCGTGCGGCGCGGGGAGCAGACGCTCCCGGTGTTCGCCCCGGCAACGGAGGGATGACATGGCAGGCCCGCTCGACGGGGTGCGGATCCTGGACCTGACCTCGAACTTCATGGGGCCGTACGCGTCCCTGTTGCTCGCGGATCTCGGTGCCGACGTCGCGAAGGTGGAGTCCCCCGAAGGCGACACCACCCGCGGCGTCGGCCCCCGGCGAAATCCCGGGATGGCCGCGATTTTCCTGCACCTCAACCGGAACAAACGCAGCCTCGTGCTCGATCTGAAGCATCCGGACGGCCGGGACGCGCTCGTCCGCATGCTGCGCTCGGCCGACGTGCTGCTGCACAGTCTGCGCCCGGCGGCGATGCGGCGGCTCGGACTGTCCTATGCGGACGTGCGCGAGATCAATCCGCGGCTGGTGTACTGCGGCTGCTTCGGGTTCGGCCAGAACGGTCCCTACGCGGACAAACCGGCTTACGACGACCTGATCCAGGCGGCGGTCGGGATGCCGGTGCTGCAGAGCCGCGGACAGGGCGAACCCGCGTACGTCGCGACCGCGATCGCGGACCGCGTGGTCGGCATGGCGGCCTCGTCGGCGGTCGCCGCCGCGTTGTACTACCGGGAACGCACCGGGCACGGGCAGGAGGTACAGGTGCCGATGTTCGAGACGTTCGCGCATTTCGCGATGGGCGACCACCTCTACGGGCACACCTTCGTACCGCCGATCGGGGAGTGGGGCTACGCGCGGATGCTGAACGCGGACCGCCGCCCGTACCGGACCCTGGACGGCTACCTGGGCGTCAACATCTACACCACCCGGCACTGGCAGCGGTTCTTCGCCGCGGTCGGCCGGGCGGACCTGGCGCGGGACCCGAGGTTCGCCGACATCCACGGCCGGACGGAGAACATCGGCGAGCTGTACGCGTTCCTGGCCGAGGTGTTCGCCACCCGGTCCACCGACGAGTGGCTGAAGGTGCTCGCCGAGGCGGACATCCCGGTCATCCGGATGAACACGCCGGAGACGCTGCTGAGCGATCCGCACATGAGCGACATCGGGTTCTTCGCCGAACAGGACCATCCGTCGGAGGGACGGCTGCGCACCATCGGCATTCCGCAGCAGTGGAGCGAAAGCTCTCCTGAGCTGCGGCGCCCCGCGCCTCGGCTGGGCGAGCATTCGGCGGAGCTGCTGGGGGAATTCGGGTTCGGCGAGGACGAGATCGGTGCGCTGGTCGCTTCGGGCGCTGCCGGGATTGGAGTGCGCGATGACGCGTGAGCTGCCCCTGAGCGGGATCGTCGTGGTGGAGCTGAGCGACAGCGCGTCGGCGCCGTTCGCGGGCAAGATCCTGGCCGAACTCGGCGCCGAGGTGTGGAAGGTGGAGCGGCCGACCGGCGACTCCGCGCGCGGCTGGGGGCCGAGCCAGTGGAAAGGCGACGGGGCCGCGTTCCACGCGCTCAACCGCGGCCGCCGCTACCTCAGCCTCGACATCAAAGACCGCGAGCAGCTGGCGACGCTGCACCGGCTCATCGCTGAGCGAGCCGACGTCTTCCTGCACAACCTGCGGCCCGGCAGCGCGGCGAAGTACGGCCTCGACGCGGACAACCTGCGGGTGACCAAACCGGAGCTGGTGCACTGCGAGATCGGCGCGTTCGGCAAGGCCGGGCCGCTGCGCGAACTGCCCGGTTACGACCCGCTGATGCAGGCGTTCTCCGGGATCATGGACATCACCGGCGAACACGACGGCGGGCCGGTGCGTGCCGGGGTGTCCATTGTGGACTTCGGCACCGGGATGTGGGCGGTGATCGGCATCCTCGCGGCTTTGAATCGGCGCCACGTGAAGCACACCGGGGCCGCGGTGGACGCGTCGCTGCTCGAGACGGCGATCGCGTGGAACTCGGTCGGCATCGCCGGCTACGCGGCCGACGGCTACCCCGGCAGCAGGCACGGTTCCGGCGTGGCGTTCATCGTCCCGCACCGCGCGTTCGCGGCTTCGGACGGCGCGCTGATCATCAGCTGCGCCAACGACGCGCTGTTCGCCCGGCTGTCCGCCGCGCTTGGACACCCGGAATGGGCGGACGACCCGAGGTTCGCGGCGAATGCCGCGCGGCTGGAGAACCGCGCCGAAATCGACCGGCTGATCGGCGAGCGGATCGCGACCGGCACTCGCGCCCAGTGGCAGGACCGGCTGCAGGCGGCCGGGATCCCGTGCGCGCCGGTGCAGACGACCCCGGAGCTGGTCGGCCACGAGCAGACCCGGGAACTCGGCATCATCGGTTCCGCCGACGAGGGCGAGATCGGCGTGGTCGGGCTGCCGCTCTCGTTCGACGGCAGGCGCCCGCCGCCGCTGCCCGCGGTCCGCCCGATCGGCGCGGACAACGACCTGCTCGGCTCGGTGCTCCCGACCCGGGCCTGACCCCGTCCCCGGACAGAAGTGGAAAGTGTCATGGCTGCGCCGTATTCGGAAAAGCAGTGGAGCGCGATCGAGTCCGCGCCGGCGAGCGACGCCCGGGCGGTTCAAGAGGACCGGTTGCGGGAGCAGTTGGCGTACGTGGCCGCGAACAGTGTCTTCTATCAGGAGAAGTTCGCGGGGATCGACCTGGCGAAGGTGCGGACGGTCGAGGACCTGGCCGGATTGCCGTTCACGGAGAAGCAGGAGTTGCGCGAGAGCCTGGCCGCGGCACCGCCGCTGGGCGCGCACGCGGCGGCGAACCCGGACGAGATCGTGCAGATCCAGGCCTCCTCGGGGACCACGGGCAGCCCGTCCTACGTCGGGCTGACCCGCGGCGACATCGCAACGTGGTGCGAACTGGGCGCGCGGGCCCTGTACGCGAACGGGTTCCGGCCGGGCGACCGGCTGCTGCACGCGTTCGGCATGAGCAAGGGATTCGTCGGCGGGCTGCCGGTGGTGCAGATCCTGCAGCACATGGGAATCGTCGACATCCCGATCGGCGCCGAGGCGGGCGCGGAGCGGCTCCTGCGGGTGCAAGCGGACCAGCGGCCGAACGCGCTCATCGGGACGCCGTACTTCCTTGCCTATCTCGCCGAGCAGGCCCCGTCGATCGTCGGCCTGGACGCCCGCGACCTGGGTGTTCGCGCGATCAGCGTCGGCGGCGAACCCGGCGGCGGGCTGCCCGCGGTGCGCGAGAAGCTGGAATCGCTGTGGGGCGCGACCTCGCGGGAGATGCTCGGCGGCACCGACATCGCGTGCACGTACTGGGGCGAATGCGAGGCCGCGAACGGGATGCACTTCCTGTCGCCGGACCTGATGGTCGCCGAGCTGATCGACCCGGACACCGGCGAGCAGATCGCTCCGGCGGAGGGCGCCCAGGGCGAGCTGGTGTACACCGCGCTGCGGCGGCAGGCCTCGCCGCTGGTGCGGTTCCGGACGCGGGACCACGTGATCGTCACCGGCACGGACTGCGCGTGCGGGCGGACCGGGTACACGGTGCGGTGCATCGGCCGGACCGACGACATGCTGATCGTGCGGGGGATCAACGTGTTCCCGTCGGCGATCAAGCAATTGGTGGCGGAGCTGGCCCCGGTCACCACCGGGGAGATGCGGATCCGCGCGGACTTCGAGGGGCATTCGACGCAGCGGCCGCTGCCGCTCGTGGTGGAGCACGCGGCCGGGCTGGCCCCGGAGAAACAGGCTGATCTCCGGACGTCCCTGGAAAGCCGCATCCGGTCCGCGCTCAACGTGAAAACAGCCGTCACGCTGGTCCCGGACGGCACTTTGAAACGTCCTGACCACGTGAAAGTCAACCTCGTGGAACGGGTGCCCGCGCAGGCGACGTGATAGAGGTTATGCGTGAGCGCGTTCAACAGGCTGCACCTGATCCGGCAGGTCGACCTCCTGACCCTGCGGCTGTTCCTGTCCGCGGTCGAGGAGAAGCAGATCGGGCTGGCCGCGATCCGGGAGAACGTCTCGGCGTCGACGGCGACGAAACGGATCCACGATCTGGAGGCCATCGCCGGCATCGAACTGCTGGACCGCGGCCCGCGCGGCGTGGCGCCGACTCCCGCGGGCGCGGTGCTGGCGCGGCACGTGCGCAAGATCTTCGGCAGCCTCGAGGACATCCGGTCGGAAATCGCGGCGTTCACCGAGGGAATGCAGGGAGATCTGACGATCGCGTCGGCCCGGTCGATCTTCGCGCCGTTTCTCGCCCGGGAACTCGGTGAATTCTACCGGCAATATCCGCAAGTCCGGTTGATCGTCCACGAAATCGAAAACAAGGAAATCCTGCACGAGATCGCGCGCGGCGAAGCGGACCTCGGCGTGTTCGCCGCCGCGCACGAGCTCGACCTGACCGGCGTGGACGTCACGCCGTACCGCCGCGACCGGATCGTGGTGGCCTTGCCGCGCGGGCACCGGTTCGCCGACCGGCTGAGCGTGACGTTCGCGGAGCTGCTGCCGGAGCCCCTGATCGCGGTGGGTCCGATGGCGGGCGCGTTCCGGGCCGCGGCGCGCCGGCTGGGCGAGGAGTTCGAGCCCGCGTTCAGCGTGCGCAGCGGAGAGGTCGCGCTGAGCCTGGTCCAGGCCGGGCTCGGGGTCGCGGCACAGCCGGAGTGCATGGTGCCGCGGGAGTTCCTCGACCGGGTCGCGGTGGTCGAACTCGCCGAACCGTGGGCGGAGCGGAAGATTCACCTCGCCACCGCCGCGGGCCGCCGTCCGGGTCCGGCGTGCCGGGCGCTGATCGAGCAGTTGCTGGACCGGCCGGTGGACGAGCCCCCGGTCTCGTGACAGCTCGCCTGCCTTGGCGCGCGGCTGTCGGGCCGGAGTCGCCGACGGTCTGGGTTTCCGTTCCTCGAAATGCCGCTTCGGAGATTCCGAATTGATTCTCGCCGGACGACCTGCCTAACATCGAAACCGCAGCGAGAAATCCGTTGACTTTGCATTTCACAGCGCTCACGAGTGCTGTTTTGTGCTGCCGGAAAGAAGGAGGCCGAAAACGATGGACGCACAGCGGGGTGCGGTGGTCGGGTGCTGACCCGCGCAGCGGTGCTGCGGGAAACACCCGGCCGGTACGAGGTCGTCGAACTGGAAGTCGAGGACCCGCGGCCGGGCGAGCTGCGGGTGCGGATGGTCGCGAGCGGCCTGTGCCACTCCGACGACCACTTCGCCACCGGCGACCAGATCCCGCCGATCCTTCCGTTCGCGGGCGGGCACGAAGGCGCCGGCATCGTCGAGGCGGTCGGGCCCGGCACGCCGGGATTCGCCGAGGGCGACCACGTCGTGTTCTCGTTCCTCCCGGTCTGCGGCCGGTGCCGGTTCTGCGCCCGCGGCCTGCAGAACCTCTGCGACCTCGGCGCCTCGCTCGGCACCGGCGCGCGCCCGGGCGATCCGACGTCGTTCCGGCTGTCGCTCGACGGGCAGCCGGTCGGCCAGATGGCCGGCCTCTCGACCTACTGCGAGCACACCACCGTCTCCACCGCGTCGGTGATCAAGATCGACTCGGACATCCCGCTCGACGTCGCGTGCCTGACCGGCTGCGGCGTCGGCACCGGATGGGGCGCGGCGGTCAACTCGGCTGCTGTCCGGCCCGGGCACGTCGTGATCGTGATGGGCATCGGCGGCATCGGCATCAACGCCGTCCAGGGCGCCGCGCACGCCGGAGCGGCCGCGGTGATCGCGGTCGATCCCGTTGCGTTCAAACGGGAATCCGCGCTGAAGCTCGGCGCGACCCACGCGGTCGCGGACATGGCCGAGGCCACCGAGCTGGCGCGCTCGATGACCAACGGGCAGGGCGCCGATGCGGCGATCGTGACCGTCGGTGTCGTGACCGGGCGGCACCTCGGCCAGGGACTCGAAGCGGTCCGCAAGGCGGGCACGTGCGTCGTGGTCGGGCTGGGGGAGAGCTTCGTCCGCGACGGCGACTTCAACCTGCACGAGCTGGTCCTCTACCAAAAGCGCCTGCAAGGTTCGCTGTTCGGCGCGAGCTCGCCGACCGCGGACATCCCGGCCCAGCTCGAGATGTACCGCCAGGGCGCGTTGAAGCTCGACGAACTGATCACCGCCCGGTACGCCCTTGACGACATCGCCGCCGGGTTCGACGACCTGAAAGCGGGCCGCAACATCCGCGGCGTCGTCCGCCACGACTCCTGACCGCAGGAAGGACAACGATGTCCGCACAAGCATCGCCCCGGGAAACGGTCTCCGTCGGCGACATCAGCATCAGCTATCTGCCCGACGGCGAGGCCAGCGTCTCCGCGGCCGCGCTGTTCCCGGCAGGCACCCCCGAACTCTGGAGCGCACACCCGGAACTGTTCGGCGCCGACGGCAAACTCGTGCTGTCGCTGGGCACCTTCCTCATCCGCACCGGCGACCGCAAGATTCTCGTCGACCTCGGTTTCGGCGATCGCACCGTCGCCTTCCCTGCCGCCGACGGCGAGTTCCGGTCCGGCCGGCTGCTCACGAGCCTCCGCGAGGAAGGCTTGGCTCCCGAGGACATCGACACGGTTTTCTTCACGCACCTGCACATCGACCACGTCGGCTGGACCGCGCGGAACGACGTCCTCACCTTCGGCAACGCCCGGCACCTCGCCGGCGAAGGCGAAGTCGAGTACTGGCAGTCCCTCGGCGACCATCCGCTGGCCGCGGTCGGTCCCGACCCGCACGGCGTGCTGGCTCCGCTGGAAGGCCGGGTCGACGCGGTCGCGGACGGCACCGTGATCGCGCCCGGCGTCTCGGTCGTCGCGACACCCGGACACACGCCGGGGCACTGCTCGCTGGTGGTCTCGTCCGGACCGGACCGCGCGCTGATCCTCGGCGACGTCCTGCACTGTCCGGCGCAACTCACCGACAACGAGGTCGCGCTGGCCTTCGAAGTGGACGCCGAACTGGGCAAGAAGACTCGCGCCCGGATCATGGGCGAACTGGAGGGCGATCCGAACACCGTTGCCGCGCAATGCCATCTCACCGGATCAGCGTTCGGCCGGGTGGTGCGCGGCCGCTCCCGCCGGACGTGGACCTCGCTCGCGTCCCAGGGGGCGTCGTGACGATGCCCGCCGAGTACTTCGAGATCGACTCGGTCGCGGTCGGCGCCAGGTTCGCAGTGAGTGTCTTCCTCCCCCGCGGTTACGACCGCGGCGGAGATTGGCCGCTGGTATACGCCACGGACGGCAATATCGTCGGGCCGCTCACCGACGGCCTGCGCGGCGCACTCACCGACCGGCAGCAGGCGTCCCCGGTCGAGCCGTACGTCCAGGTGAACGTCGGCTATGTCGCGGCAGACGCACCGAACCAGCTGGTCTTGCGCAACCGCGACCTGGTTCCTCCAGGCGAGGGCGTGCCGGACTTCATGCGTGCGCACATCCGTGGTCGGCTCGGCGTGGACTCGGGCGCGGCGCCGGAGTCGGTGTGCGACGAGTTCTTCGCTCAGCAGAAGAACGCTCGCGCGGACAACTTCCTCGCCTTCCTGGAGACCGAACTGCATCCGGAGATCAAGTCCCGCTATCGGTTCCGTGCCGACGACGTCGGGTTGTTCGGCTACTCCTACGGCGGCCTGTTCACCCTGTTCGCCTTGACCTCGGGTTCCGCCCTCTTCACCCGGTTCGGCGCCAGCAGCCCCGGAATCGTCGTGCCGGACAGCCGGATCTACGAACGCTACGAAAACCTCGACCGGCTGCCCCGGGAAACGTTCCTGCACCTGACCGTCAACGCGTACGAAATGCTCGGCCCGAGCAAGTTCTACCGGCACCTGGCGCTCGAGTTCCTGCGCTTCCTCGACGTGGTGACCGAGCGCCCGCTGCCAGGTCTGCGAGTCAGCACCGCCCTGATCCCGGCCGAATCGCACAGCAGCGGTATGACCGACGCGTACCGGAGTTTCCTGCGTGCCTGCTACCCCGGAGGTGCTTCATGAAAACAACCGCCGCGCTGCTGTGGGAGACGCCGGGCGCCTGGGACGTGCGCGAAGTGGACCTGGATCCGCCCAAGGCGGGCGAAGTCCTCGTGCAGGTGATGGCGTCCGGTCTGTGCCACTCCGACGACCACTTCGCCCAGGGCGACATCCCGTTCCACTCTTATCCGGCCTGCGGCGGCCACGAGGGAGCCGGCATCGTCCGCGAAGTCGGGCCGGGCGTCACCCGGGTCGCGCCGGGCGACCACATCGTCACGTCGTTCATCCCGGCGTGCGGGCACTGCCGGATGTGCGTGGCCGGTCGGCAGAACCTGTGCGACAACGGGGCGCTGATCACCGTCGGCACCCAACTCGACGGCACGTTCCGGATGCACGCCGACGGTCGCGGCGTCGCGCAGAACGCGTGCATCTCCACGTTTTCCGAGTGGACGGTCATCCCCGAAGTCTCCGCGACGCCGATCCGCCGCGACGTCCCGTTCGAGGTCGCCGCGATCGTCGGGTGCGCAGTCCCGACCGGCTGGGGCTCCGCGGTGCGCGCGGCCGGGATCGATCCCGGGGACGTGGTGATCGTGATGGGCGCCGGCGGCATCGGAATGAACGCGGTACAGGGCGCGCGCTACGTCGGGGCCGAGCACGTCCTCGCCGTCGACCCGGTGGCGATGAAGCGCGAACTCGCGGTGAAACTCGGGGCTACGGAGGCGTTCGCGGACATGGCCGAGGCAACCGAACGAGCCCGTTCGCTGACCAACGGCCAAGGCGCGGACGCGGCGATCGTGTGCGTCGGCGTGCTCGCCGCCGACCACCTCGCGCAGGGACACGCGGCGATCCGCAAGGGCGGCACGCTCGTGGTGACCAGCGCGGCGAAGCACGACCTCGCCGGGATTCCGGTGCCGCTGCTCGAATTCACCATGTCGGAAAAGCGGATTCAGGGCGCGCTCTACGGAATGGGCGGCCCGGCCCGGGAAATCCCGCTCATGTTGGATCTCTACCGGAACGGCTCGCTGAAACTGGAAGAGCTGATCACCCGGACCTACGACCTCGAACAGGTCAACGAGGCGTACGCGGACCTGCACGCCGGGCTGAACATCCGGGGCGTGGTGAGTTTCGCGGACCGGCACGGAGGATCCCGATGACCGCATCGGCCGGAAAAGTCGCCCTGATCACCGGCGGCACCGGCGGGATCGGCCTGGGCGCGGCGCGTCGTTTGGCCGCCGCCGGGGCGACGGTGGTGCTGAACGGCCGGGACGAACGCAAAGCCGAAGCCGCGCTGGCCGAATTGGGCGGCAAAGGGCATTTCGTGGCAGGAGACGTCCGGTCCGCCAAGGACATGGCCGCGGTGGCCGCGGAAACGGCGGAGCGGTTCGGCGGCATCGACATCGTCGTGCCCAGTGCGGGCGGCAACGACGACGAGGCCCGCACTACCGCGGTGCGCGGGCCGTTCGCGGAGATCGACCTGGCGCGCGTGACGGGGTTCATCGGTTCGGCTGTCGCGGCGAAGCTCAACGTCGTGCAGGCGGCCCTGCCTTACCTTCGGGCGCGCGGCGGCGGAAGCGTCGTCTTCGTGACGTCTGAGGGCGGCCGGGTCCCGACTCCCGGCCAGACCGCCATCGCGACCTTCTCCGGCGGCCTGATCATGGCGAGCAAGGTGCTGTCGAAAGAGCTTGCGCCCGACCGGATCCGGGTGAACTGCGTCTGCGTCACCGTGGTCCGCGACTCTCCATCGTGGACTGCCGCCTTCGAGTCGGAAGACGCGGTGAGCGACCGGCACCGCAGGCAGTACGAGAAAATCCTCGAACGCAGCCCGCTGGGCGTCGCGGCCCCGGAAGACATCGGCGACGTCGTCGCGTTTCTGGCTTCCGGCGCGTCCCAGTACCTCACCGGCCTGGTCGCCAGCCCGACCGGCGGACTCACCGTCCACTGAGGAGCCCGCGTGCCGCTGCCGGACGCGCACGGCGGTGGTGCCTGTGCGTTAAGGCGGCTCGCAAGGAGCGGTCAGGCACCCCTGCTCAGGTCGAGAGTTCGGCGAGTCCAGCCGACGGCACGAGCCGGGGGTCCCCTCACAGACCTCGGTCAACGGACATCACCGCGCCGCTTCGCCCGCCGCGTCAGCCGCCCAGCCGGTTGCTGTCGAGGTGGGTCTCCGATTCGGGCGCGGTGATCCAGCTCGACAGCAACCGCAGCGCCTCCGCCGAAGCCGATCCCGCCTCCGCGGTGTAGCCGATCATCGTGAGCCCCGGCGCGCTGGTGACCGCCAGGCCTTCGAAGCGCAAAGTCAGCTCGCCGACGACCGGGTGGCAGAAGCGTTTCGTGCCGCGCTGGTGGGCTTTGACGTCGTGGGCCGCCCATCGGGTGCGGAACGCCTCGCTGCGGGTCGCGAGATCGCCGATCAGGCTCGTGACCGCCTTCGCATACGGCGACCGGGCGGCTTCGACGTGCAGCAGCGCGACCGCGTCGTCGGCTGCCTTCGCCCAGTTCGGAAAGATTTCTTCGGCGTGGCCGTCGAGGAAGATGAACCGCGCGAGGTTAGGCGGGGTGTGTTCGTAGACGGGGGCGTACAGCGCACGGCCGAGCGCGTTGGCCGCGACGAGGTCGAGGTGTCCGTTCTGGACGATCGCGGGGGCGTTGACCATCGAGTCGAGCAGGGCCTGGACGCCTTCGGGGACCGGATGGCGGACCGTGCGGCCCGGTCCGGCGCGCTTCCCGGCGGCACGGGCGAGGTCGAACAGGTGCGTGGTCTCGGTGTCGTCCAGCTGCAGCGCGGTGGCGATGGCGTGCAGGACTTCGTCGGAAACACCGGACACGCGGCCGCGTTCGATCTGCACGTAGTACTCGGTGCTGACCCCGGCCAGCCGCGCGACTTCCTCACGGCGCAGACCGCTCACCCGCCGCCGTCCGCCCGCGATCAGCCCGGCCTGTTCCGGAGTGACCTTCGCGCGCCGGGTCATCAGGAAGTCCCGGAGGTCGTTCGCGATCGCCATGTCTCGAGGGTAAACGGGTTCCGCGCCGGGAAGGAGGGGCTGCCGGTACCCCCGATAGACGGCATCTGCCACGGCCGCGCGGACCGCTCCAGAGTGGGTCGCAGGACTTCAGAACTTCTCAAAGGAGTGACTGCGATGCAGACGGTGACCTTCCCCAACGGCTCGATCGCCATGGCGGGCAACCTGTACTTGCCTGAGGGCTTCGACCCGAACGGCAGCTACCCGGCGGTCGTGGCCGTGCACCCCGGCGGCGGCGTGAAGGAGCAGACCGCGGGGCTGTACGCGGGCAAGCTGGCCGAGCAAGGGTTCGTCGCGCTCGCGTTCGACGCGTCCTTCCAGGGCGACAGCGGCGGCGAGCCGCACCACCTGGAGGACCCGGCCGCGCGGGTCGAGGACGTGCGCGCGGCAGTGGACTACCTACAGACCCTCGGTTATGTCGATGCCGAGCGGATCGGCGGCCTCGGCGTCTGCGCGGGCGGCGGCTACCTGGTGAACGCGGCGCTGACCGACTACCGGATCAAGGCCCTGACCACGATCAGTGCGGTGAACATCGGCACCTCGTTCCGGCGCGGCTGGTACGGCACGGACTCCGACGCGGCCGCCGTGCCGACGCTCCGAGCGCTGGCGCAGCAGCGCACCGCCGAGTCGAACGGCGCCGACGCGGCGTACCTGCCGTATGTGCCCGCCGAACCGGACGAGGACACCCCGCGCGACCTGGTCGAGGCGAACGACTACTACCTGACCCCGCGCGCCCAGCACCCGAACGCGAAGAACAAGTTCCTGTTCACCAAGAGCGTGTCGCGGATCTTCACCTTCGACGCGTTCCACCTGGTGGAGGACCTGCTCACGCAGCCGGCCCTGATCGTCGCGGGCAGCGAGGCCGGTTCGCTGTGGATGTCCACCGAACTGCACGGCCGGGTGCGCGGCCCGAAGAAGCTCGTCGTGGTCGAGGGCGGGACGCACATGGACTTCTACGACGTGCCGGAGTACGTGGACCGCGCGGTGGCCGAAGCGGTTCCGTTCTTCCGGGAAAATCTCGCCGCGACCGCGGCGGAGTGACCGGGAGGGCCCGCAGGCGATCCCGGCGGGCCCTCCCGGCCGCGTTTGAATCCACCTCCGGTGGCGCATATATTGTGCATGAACACGGCGAGGACGCCGTGCCTCGGAAGTACCAGAGGTGGCCGATGGACGTGGAGAACACCGTCTCGGGGGCCGCCGGGCTGGGCGCGCGGTACCGGGACCTGTGCGTGGACGTCGGGGCCGCACTGGGGCTCGACGTGCCGGTGCCGCGGCTCGACGGCCCGTGGGCCGACGAGGCGGCGAGTGTGCTCGGGCGGCTGTGGAACGCGGTGCTGGCCGAAACCCTGCACGCCGCCGACGAAACGGAGATCCCCGGTGCGCGGCGGCGCGAACTTGCCGAACTGCTCGGCCGGATCCGCGCGGCCGAGGCCGAACTCGCGGAAGCACGCCTTGCCGACCGGCACGTGTTGCTGCGCCGGGTGGCCGCTTCGCTGGCGTCGGTCCGGGAGGCGAAAACGGTCGACGAATTCCTCGGCCGGGTCCCCGAAGCGGGTTGCCGGCTGGGGTTCGACCGGGTCCTGGCCTCCCGCGTGGTGGATTCCGTGTGGCGGCTGCACACGATGTGCGTGGTGCACGAGCCCCGGTGGGCGGACGAGATCGTCGCCGTCGGGAAAGCGTCGCCGCCCGAGTTGCGCGGCGGGCTGATCGAGGCCGACGTGGTCGACCGGGGCGAAACCCGGCTGATTTTCGACACACAGCACAGCCAGCGGGTGGACCGCGACCTGATCCGCGTCACGAAGTCCACTTCGTACGGAATCGCGCCGCTGACGGTGCACGGCGAGGTGGTCGGCCTGCTGCACGGGGATCGCTACCACCAGGGCCGCGACGTCGACGAGACCGACCGTGCCCTGCTCACGCTGATGGCCGAGGCGTTGAGCCATTCGCTCGGCCGCCTCACGATGCTGGAGGGCCTGGCGTTCCTGCGCGACACCGCGGACGGCCTGATGACGCGTCCGGCGGCCCTGCCCGCACCGGCCGCGCCGCCCGCACCGAGCCCGCGGATCCCGTTGACCGCAAGGGAAAACGAGGTGATGGAGCTGCTCGCGGCCGGACGGTCCAACCGGCACATCGCGCGCGAGCTGGCGATCACCGAGCGCACCGCGAAGTCTCACGTCACGCAGATCCTGCGCAAGCTCGGCGTGGCCAGCCGGACGGAGGCGATCGCGCTCTGGCTGCGCGGCGGGGGACTGTCCTAAGGTCCCATTCCGTCTCGGACCCTTGGCCGATGTGACCGCGGTCGCACCGCGCACAGAATCACCTCACACACCACGACCCGTGGAGGCAAGAGGTGACTGAGCAACGAGGCTCGGCAGGCTGGCTGGTCGGCATCGACGTCGGCGGGACCTTCACCGACATCATCGGCCTTGACCGCGCCACCGGGGAAATCCGGGACGGCAAAGTGCTGTCCACCAAGGAACAGGAGCACGGCGTCCTCGAGGCGCTCGCCGCGATCGGCGTCGAACCGGCCGAGGTCGCGGAGATCGTGCACGGGCACACCGTCGGCATCAACGCGCTGCTGAGCCGGGCGGGCGCGAAGACCGCGCTGCTGGCCACGCGCGGCCACCGCGACCTGCTCGACATCGGCCGGATGCACCGCGAGTTCGGCGACCGGTTCTACGACCCGACCTGGCTGCGCCCGCACCAGGAACGGCCGATCGTGCACCGCCGGGACCGGATCGGCATCCCGGAGCGCATCGGCTACGACGGCACGGAGTTGCTGGCGCTGGACGAGGACGCAGTCCGCACAGCGGCCCGCGAGTTCGCCGCGCAGGGTGTCCAGGCGGTCGCCGTGTGCTTCATGAACTCTTACCGGGAACGCGGCCACGAGCGGCGCGCGGCGGAGATCCTCGCCGAGGAGATTCCGCACGCCTACGTGCAGACCTCGGACTTGTATCCGGTCACGAAGGAGCACGAGCGGACCACGACGGTCGCGCTGGACGCGTACGTCGGCCCAGCCGTGGTCGGCTATCTTCAGCGGCTCACTGTCGCGCTGGAGGAGCGGCGGTTCGGCGGCACGCTCTGGATCATGACGACGAACGGCGGCGTCGCGACCGTGCAGGACGCGGGCAAGGCTCCGGTCTTCCAGCTCGTGTCCGGGCCGGTCGGCGGCGTGACCGGCAGTCTTCAGCTGGCGCGCGAATCGGGCAAGCGGAACCTGCTGACCATGGATGTGGGCGGCACGAGCACCGACGTCGCGGCGATCGTCGACGCACAGACCCCGCTCACCGACCTGTGGACCTTGGAAACCGGCCTGACGCTCACCCTGCCGCTGGTCGACGTGGAAAGCGTCGGTTCGGGCGCGGGCAGCATCATCGGCCCGAACGCGCTCGGGCAGGTGGCGGTCGGCCCGAAATCGGCGGGTTCCAACCCCGGCCCAGCCTGTTACGGCCGCGGCGGCGCCGAGGCAACGCTCACCGACGCCTGCCTGCTGCTCGGCGTGCTGCAACCGGACCTGTTCGCGAACGGCCGGATCTCTCTCGACGTCGAGGCCGCGCGCACCGCGCTGGCCCGGACCGGCGAACAGTGGGGGCTTTCCGCGCTGGAGCTCGCCGAAGCGGCCTACCAGATCGCGTGCGAGGACATCGCGGCGAAGATCCGCACCATCTCGGTCTACCGCGGGCTGGACGTCCGCGAGTTCGCGTTGCTGCCGTTCGGTTCGGCTGGCCCGATGCTCGCCGATCGCGTCGCGCGGATCCTCGGGCTGGACACGGTCGTCGTGCCGTCGACGCCGGGCCAGTTCTCCGCGCTGGGGCTGTTGCAAAGCGACCTGCGGACCACGCGGGCACAGTCGCTGATGGTCCCGCTCACCGCCGATAACGCCGAGACGGTCGAAGCGGAATTCGCCGCCATGGAACGGAGCCTCGCCGAGGAACTGGCCGCGCAGGGCGTGGAACTGGACGGGCTGGCCTTCGACCGCGCGGTGTTCGCCATGTACCGCGGGCAGACCTGGGACAACCGGCTCCCGCTCGCGCCCGGCCCGATGTCCGAGGAGCGCGTGCCCGGCGTGGTCGCCGACTTCCACGCGTTCTACCAGGATTCCTACGGGTTCTCCGCGGCCGAGATTCCCGTTGTCGTTTCCACGCTCGAAGTGACGGCGGTGATCCCGAGGCCGAACAAGGTGCCGTCCATCGCCGCGGAAACCGGCGAGTCCCTGCTCGGGGAGCGCGATCTGCGCGTACCCGGTTCCGGAGAAACCGTGCGCGTCCCGGTGCACGTCCGCGAACGGCTCGCCGCGGGCGAGGTGGTCGACGGACCGGCGATCGTCTCGGAGAAGTTCGCCACCACGGTCGTGCTCCCGGGCCGTCGCGCCCGTGTGGACCCCGACCGCCTCCTGATCATCGAGAACCAGGACTGAGGAGCACCGACATGACTCTTTCCGCGGAACCCGCCGCCGGGACAGCCGAGTTCGAGCTGGACATCCTGCGCTACGGCCTGATCGAGGTCGCCCGCGAGATGAACGAGGCGCTGATGCGCAGCGCGTTCTCCCCGGTGTGCCGCGACATCCTTGACTGCACCACCGCCATCCACGTCCGCAGCGGCGACGGGTGGGAAACCGCCGCGCAGTGGGAGGGGTGCATGCAGCACGCCTTCACCTCGCCGCACATCGTCAACTTCGTGATGGACGAGTTCGACCTGGACACGCTGCAGCCCGGCGACGTCATCTTCGTCAACGACCCGTGGCGCGGCACCATCCACCAGTCCGACGTCAACCTGCTCCGGCCGGTGTTCGTGGACGGCCGGATCGAATTCATGCTGCATTCGACCTCGCATCTGGTCGACCTCGGCGGTCCGATCCCCGGCGGCTTCTCCAACGGCACGCAGACGTCGTTCGAGGAACAGATCAAGCTGCCGCCGTCGCTGCTGTACGCGAACGACGTGCCGGTGCGGCCGTTGTTCAACTTCATCCTGGAGAACAACCGGGTGCCGCACCTCGTCCTCGGCGACCTGCGCGCGTTGCACGGCTGCCTGGTCGTGGGGGAGCGGCAACTGCAGGCGCTCGTCGCGCGCGGCGGTCTGGAGAAGGTGCAGGAAGCCGGTCGCTACGCGATCGAGGCCACTGAGGCGAGCATGCGCCGCGGCATCGCGGGCATCCCGGACGGCGACTACACCGTGGAGGACTTCCTCGACGAGGACGGCGTCACCGACGAACCAATCCCGGTGCGCGTGACGGTGAAAGTGCGCGGCGACAGCATGGAGATCGACTTCTCCGGTTCCGGCCGGCAGCCGCTCGGCAACTGCGGGACGGCCTGGTGCGAGGCGGTCCGCTGCATCGAAGCGGTCAAGCTGATGGTCGACCCGGGCACGCCGGTCAACAGCGGCACCCTCCGTCCTATTGAGACACTCCTGCCGCAGGGCAGCGTGGTGTGCGTGCTGCCGCCGTCGAGCTGCTCGAACCACGCGGACATCGGCGCCCGCGGCATCAACGCCGTCGCTAGCGCACTGAGCCAGGCTGTCGGAGACCGCGCCATCGCCTGCGACACCGGTACCGCGCTGGTGGTCAGTCTTGGCGGGATCGACACTCGCGCCGGGCACGAGGGCATGCCGTGGGGCGCGTTCGCGCTCGCCGGCGGCGGGTGGGGCGGAACGTGGAAGGAAGACGGGATTTCCTTCTGCGTCACGCCGATCGGCAACTGCCGGACTTCGGTGCAGGAGCACGTCGAGATCGAAAGCCCGTTGATCGTCGCGCAGCACGAGATGGTGCTCGACACCGCCGGAGCCGGCGAGTACCGCGGCGGGCTCGGCTCGGTGTACACGCTCACCGCGCAGTCGGACACGATGGTCACGATCACTTGCGACCGGGTGCGCGTCGGTGCGCCGGGCGCCGCCGGAGCCGGTCCGGGTGCGCCCGCATTCGGCTGGTACATCGAGAATTTCGACCTGGCGCGGCACGCGGATCCGCTCGACCTGCGCGGCGCCGAACCGCTGTTCGGCATGTTCGACGCCGACGGCCGGCCGGACCCGAACGACGGCGGGTTCTGCCAGGGCGCGCGGTACCGGACCGGCAAGTTCTCCGGCCTGGTGCTCAAAGCGGGCGACGCGGTCCGCTTCGTGATCGGAGGAGGCGGCGGCTGGGGCGATCCGCTCGCCCGGGACCTCGACCGGCTCGGCCGAGACCTCGCCGATGGGCTCTACAGCGAGGACTTCGCCGCGAAGGCGTTCGGCGCCGTGGTGCGCGACGGCCGGATCGACGAAGCCGCGACCGGGCAGCGCCGTGCCGAACTGGCCGCCCAGCGCGACGCGGGCGCCTGGTCGGTGCCGGTCGCCACGCCCGTCAACTGGATCCTGGGATAGGAGCACCCATGTCTGTCGACCGCCTTCTCTTCCCCCGTCCGGAAACCCCGCGCGTGTCCGTCGAGCGGACCCCGGTGGACGCCACCTGCCCGTCGTGCGGGAGCACGGACGTCAAGCGGTACCCGGTGGCCAACTATCTCGGCCCGCGCATGGTCGTGAAGTGCCAGGACTGCTTCACGCACCTGTCAGTGACCCGCCCGGAGCCCGAGGACCACTGGCCCGCGCGGCGCTCGCCGACGCGCGACTGGGCGCCCTCGCGGCTGGGGTGACGCGCATGTCCCCGACCCCACTGGCCCGGCTGTACACCCAGGCGTACGCCGAGTTCGCCGACCGGCCCGCGATCCGCGACTCCCGGCGCGAGCTGACTTACCGCGAACTCGGCAGCCGCGCCCGGCGGATCGCCCAAGCGTTCCGGGCGCTGGGCGCGGAACGCGGCACCCGCGCGGTGCTGCTCGGACCGAACAGCTGTGAATGGGCCGAGGCGTACCACGGGCTCGTGCTCGGCGGCGGGGTGCGCGTGGGGCTGCTGCCCCGGCTGCACCCCGCTGAACTGGCGCAGATCGCCGCGGACGCGGAACCGGCGTTCGTGCTCGTCGACGGCGCGTGGCTCGCTGAGCACGGGACGGCGTGGATCCCGCCGCTGGTCAAAGAGATCATCGTGCTCGGCGAAGGCGCCGAGGGTATCCCGTTCGAGGAGTTCGTCGCGTCCGGGACCGACGAGGAGCTGCCGCCGCCGGCCGCCGAGGACGACGCGTGGCTGCTTTACACCTCGGGTTCGACCGGGTTGCCGAAGGGCGTGCGGGTGCCGCACCGGACGGTCGGCGCGCTCGTGCGCAATGCCCGCGAGGTCCTGCCGCCGCTCGGCCTGGGCGACGCGGCCCTGCACACCGCGCCGATCAGCCACTTCAGCGGCGGGATCGCCGACGTCGTCACCGCCAGCGGCGGGCTGAATATTTACGCGCCGAAGTTCGACGCGGCCGAGGCCGCGGACGCGGCGGCCGGCGGCGAGGTGACGGTGCTGCCGCTGGTCCCGACGATGATCACGATGCTGCTGGAGGAACTCGCCAGGCGCGGAGAGCCGTCCGGCCGGGTCGGCAACGTCCGGATCCTGCCGTACGCGGGTTCGGCGATCCAGCCGGACCGGGCGGCCAAGGCCCGCGCGTACTTCGGCGAGGCGATGCAGCAGCTCTACGGTGCGAGCGAAGCCCAGCTGCCGATCGCGACGCTTCGTCCGGAGGACCACGTCGAGACGCTCAACGAGCGCGGTCTGCCCCGGCTGGCTTCCGCGGGCCGGGTGACCGCGCACGTCGAGGTCGAGATCGTGGACGCGGACCGTCGGCCGGTCCCGCGCGGGACGACCGGGGAGATCCGTACTCGCGGCGCACACGTGAGCGCCGGGTACTGGCGGAAGCCGGAAGCGACAGCCGAGACCTTTGCGGACGGCTGGGTGCACACCGGCGACGTCGGCTGCCTCGACGAGCACGGGTACTTGTTCATCCTCGACCGGCGCAAGGACATGATCATCACCGGCGGGTTCAACGTGTACCCGCGGGAGATCGAGAACGTCGTCTCCGAACTGCCCGGGATCCGGGAAGTCGCCGTGGTCGGCGCTCCGGACGAGCGCTGGGGCGAGGCGATCACCGCGTTCGTCTCGGCGGAACCCGGGAACGCCGTGTCCGCCGACGGAGTGCTCGCGCATTGCCGGGCCCGGCTCGGCGGCTACAAGGTGCCGAAGAGGGTGGTCTTCGTCGAGGACCTGCCGAAAACCGGCACCGGGAAGATCCAGAAACAGATCCTGCGCGAGAAATTGTGGACCGGCCTGCGACGCCGGGTCTGAATTCCGCGCGACACAAGGGAGAAAACACATGGCGGTGCCGACTTTCGACAGCCGGAGCCTGTTCTTCGCGTGGAGCACGTACAGCACGGACTACGACACCTACGCGAAGTGGTACGACGAGGAGCACATCCCGCAGGTGATGGACGTGCCGGGAATGGTGGGAGCGCAACGGTTCCTGCTCGCGGACACCAAACCGCTGCCGGGTGTGCGCGCGCTCGATTTCGGGCACCTCGCGATCTACGAGACGGAGGGTTCGCCGCAGCCGTTCCGGGAGGAGGTCAAGCGGAAGCTGATCTCCGGCGAGATGGTGCTGCCGGACTTCATGAACCAGCCGTTCCAGGCGCTTTTCCTCGACGCGGTGAGCGAGCCGTTCCGGTCCGACCGGTTCGCGAAGGAGGAAAACCTGGACAACCGCCATCTGTTCTTCGCGTGGAGCCGCCACACCGGCGACGACGCGACGTTCGCGAAGTGGTACGACGAGGAGCACATCCCGCAGATCATGTCCGCGCCGGGAATGCTTCGCGCACAACGGTTCGAGGTCTCCGCCGTCAAACCGCTGCCCGGCGTCGAAACCCCGGATCTCGGTCATCTCGCGATCTACGAGGTCGCCGGGGATCTCGAAGGTTTCCGCGCTGAGGTGAAGCGGCAGCTGATCTCCGGGGAAATGGTGCTGCCGGACTTCATGATCCCGCCGTTCGCGGCGATGTTCCTGAAACCGGTCAGCCCGTTCTTCCCGGCCGCGAACTGACAGGGAGTTGTTCATGAGCTATCCACCACGGCGCGCGAAGCCGGAACTCGCGCTGATCACCGGCGCCGCGGGCGGGGTCGGCTCGGCGACCGCACGACGGCTCGCGGAAGGCGGTGCCAAGCTGGTCGTCACCGATATCAACGAGGAGCGGCTGGCCAAGGTCGCGAGCGACACAGGCGCGCTCGCTGTCCCGGCCGACGGCTCCGATCGCGAAGCCATCCACGCCCTGGTCGCGAGAGCGGTCGAAGAACTGGGCGGCCTGGACACGGTGATCGCGACCCAGGGCGCGGCGATCGGCGGGGGAGCGAACCCCAAACACGTCGACTCGTACCACCGGGCGCTCGACGTCAATCTGCACGGCTGCTTTTACCTGGCCGGCGAAGTGCTCCCGCACCTGGCGGCCAGCGAAGGCTCCCTGGTCTTGTTCGCCTCGACCGCGGGACTGATCGCCGGACCGCCCGGAGCGGCGGGCTACACCGCGGCGAAAGCAGCGATCATCGGCCTGACCCGCTGGCTCGCCCGCGATTACGGGCCGAAAGGCGTGCGCGTCAACGCGGTGTGCCCGGGGTTCGTCCGGACCGCGCTCGCCGAGGGCAGCATGGCCCACCTCGCCGAGCGCGAAGGCATCAGCCTGGAAGAGGCTTACGCGCTGAGCGCGGCGCACGTTCCGCTGCGCCGGGTCGCGGAGCCGGAGGAGATCGCGGCCTGCTGCGCGTTCCTGGCCTCGGGCGACGCCTCGATGGTCACCGGCCATGTGCTGGTCGCCGACGGCGGCGGCGCGGCGGTGGACGCCTCGACGGTGGCCTTCGACGGCTGAAATGTCCAAGTATCCGGACAGTCGCGCGGTCAGCGGGCGCTTAGCGTTCTCCGCATGTCAACGAAGACCAATGAAGAACTGGCCAAAGGCTGGATCCGCGCGCTTTCGGACGTCGATCTCTTCTACACGCTGTGCGCGGACGACTGCAAGGTCTGGCACAGCGCCGACGACAAGTGGATGTCGGTCAAGGAAGCAGTCGACGCCGTCCACGAACGCGGCGGGCTGCCGGAGTTCGAGAACTCCCGCTACACCCTGACCGAGAAGGGTTTCTTCGTGCAGACCTCGGCCACCCTGCCGGCCGCGCGGGTGCACCTGATCCAGCTGGTGACGGTCAAGGACGGCAAGGCGGTCTCGGCCGAGGAGTACATCGGCCCCGAGATGGACATCGCCGTCTGAGGTGGGAACGGATCTTTCGATGAGCCCCATTTCGGGACGCTCGATCATCGTCACCGGCGGTGCCAGCGGAATCGGCGAAACGGCCGCGCGGCTCTTCGCCGAAAACGACGCGCTGGTGACCATCGCGGACATCAGCACCGAAGCCGGCGAAGCGCTGGCGGAGGAACTGTCGGGCAAGGGCTGCGAGGTCCAGTTCGTCACCACCGACGTCGCCGACGAGGCCCAGGTCGCGGCAATGGTGGATGCGGCGTCGGTCGGGTCGTTCGTCTGCATTCCGCTGGCGGCCGAGTACGGCGAGCACGGCATCCGGGTCAACGCGATCGGCCCGTCCACCGCGCGGACGCCGATGTACCTGAAGCTCAATCCGGAGTACGAGAAGACCGTCGCCGCGACGCCCGCCCTGCGGCGCGGCAGCGAACCGGTCAAACAGGCGCAGGCGGCGATGTGGCTGCTCTCGGACGCGGCTTCGTTCGTCACCGGCGTGACGGTTCCGGTCGACGGCGGCTGCCTCCTGTACTGAACGGGGCCCGCCGCATTGACCTGGTTTACGGAAACATGAAATATTATGTGGCATGAGTGCGGTGCTGACCCGCGGCGCGCTGGCCCGCGCCGCGGGGCCGGTGCTCGACCGCGTGCAGACGGAGCTGCGGGGCAGTTCGGTCGCCGTGCTGCTGGCCGACCACCGGGCCAAGGTGGTGGACATCCGCTACGGCGAGCGCGCTTTCGGGCGCGAGGTCACCTCCCTTGGAGTGGTGCTGGGCGTGCGGCTGGGCGAGGACGAGGTCGGCGTGAACGCGATCGGCACGCCGCTGGAAACCCGCCGGAGCCTGCTGCTGCGCGGAGCCGAGCACGCGATGCCCGCGTTCCACGGCTTCACCTGCTTCGGGCACCCGATCGTCCATCCGGGCACCCGGCGGCTCGCCGGCGTGCTCGACTTCGCGGTGCCGGTGAGCCGGGACGAGCGGCTGGCCCCGGCGCTGGTGCGCCATCTGGTCACGGAGATCGAGAGCAGGCTGCGCACGGACGCCGCGGAGGCGCAGCAGCGGCTGCTCGCCGCGTTCCAGTCCGCGGCCCGGCGGCGGGACCGGCGGGTGCTGGTCGTCGGGCACGGCCTCGTGCTGGCCACCCAGCCCGCGCTCGACCTGCTGGCGCCGGCCGACCACGCCGCGGTGCAAGCCTGCATCGAGGACGACCGCGAGAACGCGCGGATCACGTTGGCGTCCGGCCAGCCGGTGCGGCTTTCCTGGGCGCCGGTGGACGGCACCGAGGGGACGATGGTCGACCTCGTCGTCGAGCCGCGTCCCCGCCGTCCGCGCGCCGCGGTCCCCGTGCGATGGCCGTTGCTGGTGGCGGGGGAGCCGGGCACGGGCAAGACGACCGTCGCGCGGGCGGCCGCCGGAGACCAGGCGGCGGTGCTGGACGGGGCGGAAACGGTCCGGGTCGGCGACGCCGAATGGGCCGAGCAGGCCAGCCGGCTGCTGGACGGCGCCGGTCCGGCCCTGATCGTCGAAAACGTCCAGCTGCTGTCGGAGCCGCTGGCCGCGTTGGTCGCGGCGCGGATGCGGACGTCGCGGCGGAACCTGGTGCTGACCTCGACCCCGGGGGAACGCGATCCGTCGATCGAGGCGTGCTGCGGCGAGCGGCGGGACCTGGTCCCGTTGCGCGTCCGCCGCCACGAGGTTCCGCGGCTGGCACAGCGAATGCTGACCGAGGAGTGCGCTGCCCGGTTCACGCCGGAGTCCTTGCGGTTGTTGGCGGCTCAGCCGTGGCCGGGGAATCTGGCCGAACTGCGCCGGGTGGTCCGTGCGGTGGCGGAGCGGCGTTCGACCGGCGACGTCGTCCCGGCCGACCTTCCGTCCTCGCACCGGAACGGATCGGTGCTCGCCTCGCCGTTCGACCGGGCCGAGCGCGAGGTGATCGTCGCGGCCATCGCCGCGGCGGGCGGCAACAAGCTCGAAGCCGCCCGGGCGCTCGGGATCAGCCGCTCGACGCTGTACAACCGGATGAACGCGTTGCGCATCCGCTGATTCCGGCGGTTTCCCGCCTGCTTGACGCGAGTTCTCGGCTAGATATTATATATTTAATGTGGTCTGCGGTGCGGCGGGCCGACCTGACATCAACGAGGAGCAGGCATGGCGACGATCATCGACCAGCTCGCGGCATTCGCCGCGGGCGCGGACGCCCGGGAACTCCCCGACGAGGTGATCCGGGAATCCCAGCGCATCCTGCTCGACTCGCTGGGCTGCGCGGTGGCGTCCCTCGGCGACGAAGGAGCGCAGCGCGGCGTCGACTACGCGCGCTACCTCGGCGGCTCAGCCGGCCAGGCGTCGATCCTCGGCACCGGCACCAAGACTTCGGTCCCCGCCGCCGCGTTCGCCAACGCCGAACTGATCAACGCGCTCGACCAGGACGCCGTTCTCCCGCCCGGCCACGTCACGCCCTACGTGCTGCCCGGTGCGCTGGCCACCGCGGAATCGCTGCGCGTGTCCGGCACGAAGCTGCTCGAAGCGATCGCGGTGGCGCACGAAATGTCGTATCGGATCGGGAACGCGACCGACTACCTGCGCGACATCAAGGACGGTGTCGTCACCATCCCCGACATCATCGGTTACAGCAGCACGCTTTTCGGCGCCGCGGCCGCGGTCGGCGTCGTGAAGGGCCTCGACGGCGAAACCCTGGCCGACGCGCTCGGCATCATGGGCTCCACCGTGCCGACCAACACCCAGCGCGCGTGGATGATGCATGCCCCGTCGACAACGATCAAATACCAGCTCGCCGGAGGAATGGCGCTGTCCGCGGTCACCGCCGCCAACCTCGCCGAACGCGGCCACACCGGCGACCGGCAGCTGCTCGACGACCGCGAGTACGGCTTCCCGCGCTTCATCGGCACCTCCCGCTGGGAACCCGCGCCGATCACCGCGGGCCTCGGCGCGGAGTGGACGTTCACGCCGTTCCAGTCCTTCAAGCCGTATCCGCATTGCCGGGTCATGCACGCGCTGTTCGACGCGCTGACCGAGATCGTCGAAACAAACGACCTCCGCCCGGACGAGATCGACGCGATCACCGCGTACGGCGAGAGCTTCGTCATGCAGCCGGTGTGGGTGAACGAAACCATCCGCAACCCGCGCGACGCCCAGTTCAGCATGACGCACGGCCTGGCCCTCGCCGCGCACCGGATCCCGCCGGGCAAGGACTGGCAGACCCCGGAAGCGGTGCTGGACCCGTCGGTGCTCGACCTGACGAAGAAGGCCGAGTTCAAGGCGCACCCGGACTACACGGAGGCGCTCAAGAACAACCCGGCCGCTCGCCGTTCGCTGGTCGAGGTCGAGGCTCGCGGCACCACCTACCGCGGCGAGCGGGCCTACCCGAAGGGCAGCCCGTCGCCCGACCCGGCCACGTATCTGACTGACGACGAACTCGTCGCGAAGTTCCGGCACAATGTCGAGGGCGTCGTGGCCGACCCGGATGCGATCGTCCAGGCAGTCTTCGATCTGCAGAATGTCGAGGACGTCTCGGCGCTGCTGAACCAGGTCGGAGGTGCGGCGTGATCGACGTCGTCAACCCGGCCACCGAGGAAGTGATCGGGTCCATTGTGGACAGCGACGCGGCGGCCGTCGATGCCGCCGTGTCCGCCGCCAATGCGGCCCTCGGCCCGTGGTCGGCTCTGTCGCCAGCCACGCGCGCCGGGTACTTGCGCGCTCTGGCCGACGAATTCGAGAAGCGGTCCGACGAGATCTCGGAACTGGTCACCCGGCAGAACGGCACTCCGATCAGCATCACCCGCGCGATGCAGAGCCAGGTGCCGGTCTGCTACCGGTACTTCGCTTCACTGGCGGAGAAACTCTCGGTCGAGCAACACGTCGAGACGGCCAGCGGCGACGCGATCGTGCTGCGGGAACCGGTCGGCGTGGTCGGCGCCATCACCCCGTGGAACGGCCCGCAGCCGCTCATCGCGTGGAAGCTGGGCCCGGCTCTGGCGGCGGGCTGCACCGCGGTGATCAAACCGGCGCCGGAGACCTCGCTGGACGCGTTCGTCTTCGCGGAAATCGTTGCCGCGGCCGGAATCCCCGAGGGTGTCGTGAACATCGTGACCGGCGGACGCGAGACCGGCGCGGCGCTGGTCGCGCACCCTGGCGTGCACAAGGTGGCGTTCACCGGTTCGACCGTGGCGGGCAAGGCGATCGCCGCCGAGTGCGCGAAGCAGTTGAAGCACGTCACGCTGGAGCTGGGCGGCAAATCGGCGGGCATCCTGCTCGACGACGTCGACCTCGACGCGTTCCGGCCGCTGGTGCTTTCGGCCTGCTCGCCGAACACCGGGCAGACCTGCCGGGCACTGACCCGGGTGCTGGCTCCGGCATCGCGCTACGACGAGGTCGTTGACCTGCTCGCGGACACGATGGCCGGGATCCCGCAAGGGGATCCGCTCGACCCGGCGGTGTTCTTCGGCCCGCTGGTGAACGCGACGCAGCGGGAGCGGGTGGAGTCCTACATCGAACTCGGCAAGGCAGAGGGCGCCGAGATGGTGCTCGGCGGCGGCCGCCCGTTCGACCGCGGGTACTACGTGGCGCCGACGATCTTCCGCGGGGTCACGAACGACATGCGCATCGCCCGCGAGGAGATCTTCGGCCCGGTGCTCACCGTGATGCCGTACCGCACGGTGGACGAAGCGGTGGCCATCGCGAACGACTCGGAGTACGGCCTCGGCGGGGGAGTGTTCTCCCCGGACCGCGAGCGCGCGACCGAGGTGGCTCGCCGGATCGTGACCGGAAGCGTCGGGGTGAACACGTCCACGCTGCCGATCGAGACACCGTTCGGCGGGGTGAAGAACAGCGGGATCGGCCGGGAACTCGGGCCGCAGAGCGTGGACGCGTACCTGGAATACAAGACGATCTTCCGCGCGTAGCACCGCCGGTTCGCGGGGCTTGTCGTCCGTGAGGGGAACCTTGAGGAAATCTGATTCCCTCAAGGTTCCCCTCACGGACATTTGTCGGTCTCGCTCGCGCTGCGGGGCCGCTGAGCCTTGACTTCCTGCACCACCGAAGGATAATATAAAATATTATCTACCTCAGGAGGTGCGCGATGGCGCCTCGAACGGATTCCGAACTGAGCAGCCGGGCGCTGGCCCTCCTCCGGGTCGTGGCGGCCGGGCGGGCCGAGATCACCTGCAGCAGCGAGCCGGACATGTTCATCGACGGCGTGCCTTGCTGCGACCAGTACGCCGCGCACGCGCTCGCCCGCCGGGGCCTGATCGTCCAAACCGGACCTGCGGAACTCGGCAAGCGGGTGCGCGCGCGCCTCACCCCGGCCGGCGCCGCGGTGTTGGGCGTTGTCGGCGAGGCGGCCTGAAACAAAGAGCAACGGGCGGTGCGACGGCCGAAGAGGCTGCCGCACCGCCCGTGACCATTTCGGGCCCCGGCACGTTCGCTGTCCTTCGTTTTGCGGACTCGACCGTGCGGTGAGCGGCTGTTGCCCCGGTCTCGTCCGGCTTACCGTTCGAGGAGCGGCGGCGCACCAGCGCCGGCCGGATCAGCCAACGACGGAGTTGTGCCGAGATGAGCCAGGAACCGACCCCGCCCTCCCTCGAGCGGGAACCTGTCGAGGGAAACTGCCCGCGCTGCGGCGCCGCCGAATTGTCCCGCTATCCGGTGAATTCCGAGGGCGGCTGGTTCGACGTCGTGAAGTGCCAGGCGTGCCTGTTCTCAGCCAGCCGGGACCGCGGCCCGCGCCTCGGGCCGGTCCAGCTGCTCTCCGACCTCCTGTAGCGAAAAGGATCAACGATGATCGCAGTCGACGTGGGCGGCACCTTCACCGACGTGGTCGCCCTGCAAGACGGGGAAATCCGCACCGCGAAGGTCTCCACCGACTACACCGACGTGACCCGTCCGGTGCTCGAGGGCGCCGCGCTGCTCGGCGTCGCGGGCGCCCCGGTGTTCAACCACGCCAGCACGCACGGGCTGAACGCGGTGATCACCCGCGACGTGCCGAAGATCGGGTTTCTCGCCACCGAGGGGCATCGCGACATCCTGGACATGGGCCGGGTGTGGCGGCCCGCGGAGGCCATTTTGGACCCGGGCTGGCGGCGAAGCTTCGGCGACGCCGCACGGCCGCTGGTGCCGCGGTACCTGCGCCGGGGAATCCGGGAACGGCTCACCGCTTCGGGCGATGTCCTGTTCGAATTGGACGAAGCGCAGGCGCGGGCCGAACTCGAGGTGCTGCGCAAGTGCGGCGTGGCCGGGGTGGCCATCTGCCTGATCAACGCTTACGTGAACCCGGCGCACGAACTCCGCCTGCGCGAACTGGTCCGCGAGGTGCTCGGCGACGTGCCGTGCTCGCTGTCGAGCGAAGTGTCGCCGCTGGCAAAGGAGTACGCGCGGGCCTCGACGACGATGGTCGACGCGCTGATGAAGCTGATTTATGCCGACTACACCGCGCGGCTGGAGAAGGGCCTGGCCGAACTCGGGTTCACCGGGCAGCTGAACTTCGCCGACTGCGCGGCGACCCTGGTGCCGTCGCACCGGGCGATGGAACAGCCGTTCCGCATCGTGTTCTCCGGACCGGCGGCGGGCACCGTCGCCAGCGCGCATTTCGGCTCGCTGATCGGGGAATCGCAGCTGCTGTGCGCGGACGTCGGCGGCACGTCGTGCGACATCAGCGTCGTCACCGGCGGCGAGCCGTTCGTGGACACGACCTTCGAACTGGAGCACGACCTCGTCGTGAACGCGTTGGCGAACGACGTCAGCGCGATCGGGGCCGGGGGCGGGAGCCTGGTGACGATCGGCGCCACCGGCGAGATCCAGGTGGGTCCCGGCAGTGCCGGTTCGACGCCCGGCCCGGCCTGCTACGGCCGCGGCGGCACGCAGCCGACCACAACGGACACTTGCCTGCTGATCGGCATCATCGACCCGGGCACCTTCGCCGGCGGCGAGCTGGCCCTGGACCCGGCTCTGGCCCGCCAGGCGTTCGAGAACCTCGAATCGGACTTCAGCCTCGCCCAGCGCGTCCGGTACGCGTACGAGATGGCGGTGCACAACATCGCCGAGGGCGTGTTCAACGTGGCGATCAAAAACGGCGTCGACCCGCGCGACTACAGCCTGATCGCGTACGGCGCCGCCGGGCCGATGCTGCTGCCCGCGGCCATGGATGCGGTGCACTGCAAGCAGGTCGTCGTGCCGCCGAACCCGGGTTTGTTCTCCGCGCTGGGCCTGCTCTCGGCGGATCAGGTGTTCACCGTGAACCGCAGCGCCTACACCGTGCTCACGCCGGACGTCGCGGAGCGGATCGACACGCTGTTCACCGAGATGGAGGCGCAGCTTCGCGAGCGGCTGAGCGCGGACGCCTCGGTGACTTTCGAGCGCAGCTACGACGGGCACCTGGTCGGCCAGAGCTGGGACACGCCGTTCGTGCCCGTCCCGGACGGGACCCTCGACGAGTCGGCGGTCGCGGCGATGATCGTGTCGTTCCACGACACCTACCAGGAACGTTCGGGCAACCGCTTCGAGATGGTCCCGGTCGAGGGCGTCACGTTCCGGGTCCGCGCGGTGCTGGACACGCCGAAGGTCGAGTACCCGCAGCTGCCCGCGCGCGCCGAGGACGAGCCGCTCGCTCCGGTTCGCACCACGATCCTGCGGTACCTGGGCGAAGGGGCCGAAGGCCAGGAAGCGCCGGTGTACGACCGCACCGCGCTCCGGGCGGGCGACGAGTTCGACGGCCCGGCGATCGTCCACGAAGGACTGTCCACGACTCACGTCGGCGCCGGCCAGCACCTGGTCGTCGGCCGCTACGGCGAGCTCGTCATCCGGAAGAAGTGAGCGCCATGACTACCCTTGACACTCCGTCCGAGCGCATCCGGAACCGCACCGACGAGCAGTTCCAGGCGGCCTACCACGCCGACCGGTTCACCGGTTCGGTGATCGTGAACCGGCTGAAGTACGCGGTGGGGCACATGAGCACCGCGTTCCTGCGGGAAGCGTTCTCGCCGATCATCCGCGACTGGTACGACTTCGCCTGCACGATCAGCGGCCCACCGGCCCAGGACTACCGGATGGCCGTGGTCAGCAACAGCCTGACGCCGTTCCTCGGCACGATGCCCGACGCGACCCGCAACGCGGTCGAGGAGTTCGGTCCGGAGAACCTTTCCCCGGGCGACGTGCTGATCTGCAACGACCCGTACCGCGGCGGCCGGCACGTGAACGACGTGCTCTTCACCCGGCCGGTGTTCGTGGACGGCGAGATCGTCTCGTTCGTGACGATGTGCGCGCACCAGCTGGACATGGGCGGCACCGTGCCCGGCGGGTTCTCCGCGACCAAGACCAACGTCTACGAGAACGGCCTCGTGCTGCCGCCGATGCTGCTGTGGGCCAAGGACAAGCCGGTGCGGTCGACGTTCAGCCTGATCTTCGACAACACCCGCTGGGGCGGCCTGCTGCTGCCGGACTTCCACAGCATGCACCAGCAGTTGCAGCTCGGCGAGCGGCTGGTGCGGGAGAACATCGAGCGCTACGGCCTCGACGCCTTCCTCGGCTCGCTCGCCTACGCGTGCGACACGTCCGCCGAGCAGATGCGCGAAGCGATCGCCCGCATCCCGGACGGGGACTACTCCGGCAGCGCGCTGATCGACGCCGACGGGCTCGACGACACCGTCGACTACCGGGTGCACGTGACGCTGCGCAAACGCGGGCACGACATCGAGGCCGACCTCTCCGGCACCTCGGCGCAGGCGCGGACCTGCATCAACTGCGGTGTCCTCGACGCGAAAACCGCGCTGGGCGTGGCGCTGACGATGCTGCTCGACCCGGCGATCCCGTTCACCTCCGGCACCTGGCGCAACGTCGACCTGGTCGCGCCGCCGGGAACGCTGCTGAGCGCGTTGCCGCCGGAGGGCGCGCCGATGATGTTCTGGGAGCCGTCCGGCGCGCTGATCTCCGCGATCTTCGCCGCGCTGAACCCGGTCCTCGGCGAACGCGCGATCGGCGGCGACTACGGCTCCACCAACACGCACAACGCCAGCGGAGTACGGGACGACGGCACCCCGTGGACGAGCGCGACCCAGTGCGGCGGCGAGCACGGGCCGTGGGGCGCGACCAAAGAGGGCGACGGCGACAGCTACACCGTGCTGTACAACCTCAACAACCTCGATCCCGCGACCGAGACGATCGAGCACGATTCGCCGGTCGTGATGCTGCGCAAGGAACACGCGGTCGACACCGGCGGGCCGGGCAAGCACCGCGGCGGCGCGGCGAACCTCAAGGACACGCTGTGGCTGACCGCCGCCGCCCAGCACTTGTCGCCGTTCCGGACCAAGGAGCCCAGCGGGGTCGGAGCCGACGGCGGGCGGCCGGGCCCGACCGGGGCGATGTGGATTTTCCCGCCGGAGGAAGGGACTTCCGGGCCGGGCGGGCTGCTGGGCGTTTCGAGCGACGTCTACGCCCGAAGCACCCCGGTGGCCGGCGTGCTGGACCCGGAGACCAAGGCGCTGGACCCGGAAACGGGCGTATACCACTACTTCGCGAGTCAGAAGGCGTGGCTGACCGAGGCAGGTTCGGTCCTGCGCTGCCTGACGAACGGCGGCGGGGGATGGGGCTCGCCGTTCGAGCGCGAACCGGCCAAGGTGCTCGCCGATGTGCGCGACGAGTACGTGAGCGTCGAAGGGGCGGCGCGGGATTACGGAGTGGTCGTCGTCGGCGACCCGCACTTCGATCCCGAAGGCCTGCGGGTCGACGAAGAAGCAACAACCCGGCTGCGTTCCGGCCGGTCGGACGAACAAGGAGTGAGCTGATGGTTTCCGCCGCAGTCCCGGCTTTCGGGGACCGCAACCTGTTTTTCGCGTGGAGCACTTACACCACCGACTACGGGACCTACGCGAAATGGTACGACGAGGAGCACATCCCGCAGGTGATGGACGCGCCCGGGATGGTCGGCGCGCAGCGCTTCCTCATCGCGGACACCAAGCCGCTGCCCGGCGTGCGCTCGCTGGATTTCGGGCATCTCGCACTGTACGAAATGGACGGAAGCGCGCAGGGCTTCCGGGAAGAGGTCAAGCGGAAGCTGATCTCCGGGGAAATGGTGCTGCCCGACTACATGGTGCAGCCGTTCCAGGCGCTGTTCCTCAAGCCGGTCAGCGAGCCGTTCCACTCGGACCTCTTCGCCGACGCGGAAAACCTGGACGACCGGCATCTGTTCTTCGCGTGGAGCCGGCACACCGGCGATGACGCGACGTTCGGGAAATGGTACGACGAGGAGCACATCCCGCAGATCATGTCGGCTCCGGGAATGCTTCGGGCGCAACGGTTCGAGGTCTCCGACGTCAAGCCGCTGCCCGGGGTGAAGCCGGTCGACGAGGGGCATCTGGCGATCTACGAGACGGCGGGCGGCCTGGAAGGTTTCCGCGCTGAGGTGAAGCGGCAGCTGATCTCCGGGGAGATGGTGTTGCCGGACTTCATGATCCCGCCGTTCGCGACGATGTTCCTCAAGCCCGCCAGCCCGTTCTTTCTCTCGGATCGCGGGGCGTGATGCGCGAGATCGAGATCGCCGGAGTCACGGTGCCGCACCTCGGCTCGGTCTACGTGGCCGGGGAATGGCTCCCGGCGACCGGACCCGCTTACGAGGTCGTCTCCCCGTCGACCGAACAGACCGTCGCCGAGGTGACGCTGCCGTCGGCGAAGGAAGCGGACGCGGCCCTGGCGGCGGCGACGGACACCGGCTGGGGACGGCTGCCGGTCGAGCAGCGGGTCGAGATCTGCGCACGGTTCTGCTCGGCACTGGAGGCGCGGTTCCCCGAGCTGGGCACGGTCTGGGCCGCGGAAGCGGGCATGCCGGTGCGCTACAGCGCGACGCTGCACAAGTACGGCGCGGCCGGAGCGTGGAACTCCGTTCTGGAGTGCGCGGCGGACGCGCTGCGCGACGACCACCGCAGTTCGCTGCTCGGCGACGTCGTGGTGCGGCGCGAACCAGCTGGCGTCGTGGTCGCGATCCTGGCCTACAACGGCCCGGTGGTCACGATGGCCACGAAGGTCGTCCCGGCGTTGCTCGCGGGCTGCCCGGTAGTGGTGAAGGCGGCGCCCGAGTCACAGCTGATCATGCGGCTGGTCGCCGACTCCGCCGCGACGGCAGGCTTCCCGGCCGGTGCGCTGAGCATCCTGTGCAGCGACGTCGAGGTGGCTCGGCAGCTGACCGCGGACCCGCGCGCCGACCTCGTTTCGCTGACCGGCGGCCGGGTCGCCGCGCAGCAGATCATCGAGTCGACGCGGGACCGGTTCGCCCGCACGCACCTCGAACTCGGCGGCAAGTCCCCGGCGCTGATCCTCGACGACGCCCCGCTCGACCGGGTGCTGAAGTCGCTGGTGCCCGGAGCGACCGGCGGCGCCGGGCAGGTGTGCGCCGCGCTGTCGCGGGTGCTGATTTCGCGGCAGCGCCACGATGAACTGGTCGACCGGCTGCGCGCTGCTTGGCAGGGAATGCGGATCGGGGACCCGTTCGACCGGGAGACGCAGATCGGTCCGGTGGTGAACCCGGCCGCGTTGCGGCGGACCGAGGGCTTCGTGGACCGCGCGCTCGCCGCCGGGGGAGAGGTCGTCACCGGAGGCAAGCGGCCGGAAGGCTCCTCCGCGGGCTACTACTACGAGCCGACGCTGATCACCGGCGTCGCCCGGGACGCGGATCTGGCCCAGAACGAGGTGTTCGGCCCGGTCACCGTCGTACAGGCCTACGAGGACTTCGCCGACGGCCTGCGGCTGGCGAACGACACGAGCTTCGGCCTCGCCGCGAGCGTCTACACCACCGACCGGGACCTCGCGTTGGCGGCCGCGTCCGCCATTTCCGCGGGTTCGGTCGCGATCAACACTTTCGGGCCCGCGGTGAGCGCCCCGTTCGGCGGGGTGAAGGGCTCAGGATGGGGTCGCGAGTCGGGGCCGGAGGGCGTCCACGAGTTCACCGAACTGAAGCAGATCGTCGTCGGACCGGGCGTATGAGACAGGAGGGCAGGCCATGACGTTCACCAGGCTGCTCGACGCGGTGGCCGACCAGCTTCCGCCGCCCGGCGGCGACCGGATCGCGGTCAGCTTCGACGGCCGCGAACGGCTGACCTATCCGGAGCTGCGGGACAAATCGCTGCGCTACGCGACGGCGTTGCGCGAACTCGGCCTCGGCAAGGGCGACCGGCTCGGTCTGATGCTGTTCAATGACGCCGAGTACGTGCCGCTGTGCTTCGCCGCGATGCGGCTCGGCGTCGTCGCGGTCCGGCTCAACTTCCGGCTCGCGCCCGCCGAGCTGAAGTTCATCCTCGCCGATTCGGGCAGCAAAGCGGTGATCGTGCACAGCAGCCTGCTCGACCGGGTCGAGCCGGTGCGCGCGGAAACCGGGGTCGAGACCTTCGTGGTCCGTCCGGATTCCGCCGATCCGATCCCGGATTGGGCGCTTCCGTTCGAGGTGCTGCTCGGCCGCGAACCACTGGCCGACGCGCCGGAGGTGACCGATGCGGACCCGATGTCGCTGCTCTACACCTCGGGCACGACCGGCCTGCCCAAAGGCGCGGTGTGGACGCACGCCAACACGGTCAGCACGGCCACCGCGCAGGCGCTGCGCTGGCGGTTCTCGCCGGAGACCGTCGCGCTGGTGCCGGGCCCGCTCTACCACGCGGGCGGCTTCGAGGCGGTGACCGCGCCGGCGTTCCTGATGCACGGCACCGTCGTGTGCCTGCGGTCCGGCAACTTCACCGTCGACCGGTTGCTGGAGGTGCTCGAAACCGAGCAGGTGACCGACTGCCTGCTGTTCTCCTTCATGCTGCACGACCTGCTGCGCGTGGACGGGATCGAAGACCGGCTGCCGAAATCGGTCACGCACTTCATCATCGGCGGCGACACGATGATGCCGTGGGTCGTCGAAGAAGTGCGGCGGAAGCTGCCGTGGGTGCGGCTGACGCAGGTCTACGGCCTCACCGAAGGCGGAGCGATCGCGACGACGCTGGACGACGCGGACTTCGACGCCCAGCCGAAAAGCGTCGGCCGCCCGGTGCCGCTCACCGAGGTCCGGGTCGCCGGCCTCGGGCTCGAACCGGCGGAGCCCGGCGAAGTCGGCGAGATTCTGGTCCGCGGCCCCTCGGTATGCGGCGGGTACTGGAACCGGCCGGACGCGAACCGGGACACCTTCGTGGACGGCTGGTGCCGCACCGGGGACCTGGGCTTCGTCAACCCGGACGGCTTCCTCGTGCTCGCCGGCCGGGCGAAGGACATGATCCGCAGCGGCGGGGAGAACGTGTACCCGGCCGAGATCGAACGGGTGCTGACGCAGCATCCGGCGGTGCTGGACGCGGCCGTTGTCGCGGTGCCGGACCCGAAGTACCTCGAAGCCGGCTGCGCGGTGCTGGTGCTGGCCGAGGGGACCGCGCTCGACGAAGCGGAGTTGCGGGCGTATTGCCGGGAGAACCTGGCGACCTACAAGGTTCCCCGGTATTTCGTGGCGCAGCCGGAATTGCCGCGCAACGCGTCCGGGAAGATTCTCAAGTTCACCCTGCGCGACAAGTACGAAAAGCTCGGCACCACCACGGAGTCCGGGGTCACCCGGCCGGGAGAGGAAGGCACCCGATGAACCACCCGGTGCGGCGGCGCAAGCCCGAACTGGCTCTCGTGACCGGCGCGGCGGGCGGGGTCGGCTCGGCCACCGCGCGGCGGCTGGTCGAGGACGGCGCGAAAGTCGCCCTCACCGACCTGAACGCCGAACGGCTCACGGAGCTGGCGGACGAACTCGGCGCGGTCGCCTTGCCCGCGGACGGCACCGACCGCGCGGCGATCCACGACGTGGTGGAGCAGGCCGTCGAGCGGCTGGGCGGGCTCGACACCGTGATCGCGGCTCAGGGCGCGGCAGTATCGGGCACCGCGCGGCCTCAGCACGTCGAGGCGTATCAGCGGGCGCTGGACGTCAACCTGCACGGTTCGTACTACCTGGCCGGGGAAGTGCTGCCGCATCTGGAACGGCGGCAAGGCTCACTGGTGCTGTTCGCGTCGACGGCCGGGCTGATCGCGGGGCCGCCCGGAACCGTCGGCTACACGGCGGCCAAGGCGGGGATCATCGGCATCACCCGGTGGCTCGCGCGGGACTACGGGCCGAAGGGCGTGCGAGTGAACGCGGTCTGCCCAGGCTGGGTCCGCACCCCGCTCGGCGAGGGCGCGATGGCCTATCTGGCGAAGCGCGAGGGCATCACGCTCGACGAGGCATATGCGCTGACCACGAAGCACGTGCCGCTCCGCCGTGCCGCGGAACCGGAGGAGATCGCGTCGGTGTGCGCGTTCCTCGCCTCGGGCGACGCGTCCATGGTCACCGGCCACGTGCTGGTCGCGGACGGCGGCGGCGCGGCGGTGGATTCGTCCACTTTGGTCTTCGACGAGCTGTGAGCCGGGCGGCGGCGGGTCGTGAGGGCGGCCTTCCCGGACTCTGATTCCCGCAGAGTCCCGCTCGCCTACGGTGCTCACCGGCCGGACCGGCGGGCGATGTTCGTCGACGCCGAGCGGAATCGGCAAGCGGCGCAACGGAAACTGGAGAGCCCCGTCCTCGCGCTCGGCGGATGGCGCGACGCGCTCCTTCCCTTCCTCGCCAAGCACCAGTGACCGCCGAGGTCAGGGGAGCGGCTGGTCGATCTGCTCGCGCAGGATGTCCCCGTGTCCCGCGTGCCGGGCGAATTCCTGGATCATCGCGAGCAGCGTCCATCGCATGCTGACGGTGCCCTCGCCGGGGAACTCCTTGGTGTCGTCGAGTTCGAAGCGCGCGGCGATCTCCCTTGACCGCTGGCTGGCGCGTTCGTATTCGGCGATCACGTCGGCCACGGTCTCGTCGTCGGCGACGGCGAAGGTGCCGACGTCTCGCTTCGAGTACCCGTCGCATTCGGACTCGTCGAGCCCCGCCCAGAACCGTTGAAACCAGATCCGTTCCGCCGCGGCGGCGTGCTTGACCACGGAAATCGGCGTCGACAGCGACGCGACGAGCCGTCGCCGGGCGTCGGCCTCGGACAGGCCGCGGAGGGTCTCGGCCAGTGCTTCGCGGTTGCGGTCGAGCGTGTTCTCGAGCAGTGCTCGTTCGGCGCCGTTGGTGATGCGTTCGGTGGGCATGGTTCTGCTCCGTTCTCGGGCATGACGGGGGACGGCCTGGCGAGGCCGGGATCGCTGAGGTGCTGCGCCTGCGCGGGCCAGGAAAAGCACCGCGGGCGATGACGGTCAGCCGGTCGAACCCGGCGACGGGAGGTATTCAACCACAACCCGGCCGGGTGCGGTGGCCGCTGCCACCGCACCCGGCTACTCGGTTTCCTCCGGTTCCTTCGCCTTCTCCGCCTCGCGAAGCCGCTGCAATTCCTCAAGTTCCGCCTGCTGCGCACTCACACGAGCACGCAGTTCCCCCAGCTCAGCATGCAGCGGTGCCAGCGTTTCGGCGTACGCCTTGGTCGCCTGGCTCAACTGCGCAGCGGACTCCGCGACCCGCTGATCAGCCGCCGACTGAACGCCACGCACACGTTCGTCCGCCTCCGCGGCCTGCTCGCGCAACCGCTGCTCCTGCTCCCGCATCCGGGTCTCGTGCTCGCCGGTCAGCGCTGCCCGAAGTTCCTCCTGCGCTTCCGCCGCCACACGACGCGCCTGTTCCAGATCCTCGACCGCCGTCGCCCGCAACGCGGAGATCTCGCGCTGCAACGCCGTGACCCGGTCATGCGCGCCTGCCGCCTGCTCGAGCGCACGCTGCCGGTTGTTCGCGGCTTCATCACGGACCGCCAGCGCGGCTTCCTGCGCTTTCCGCGCCGCAGCGGCGTTCGCGAGCGCAGCGTCACGCTCTTCCCGGTCCACTTCGGACTGTTTCCTGGCCGCTGCCTCGGCCGCACGCGCTTCCTCCGCCTCGGCTAACGCGTGCGCGCGCTCCGCGTTCGCCGCCCGGGCCTCCGCCAACGCCTCGTCGCGGGCGGCTTCGGCCTCTTCCCGCGCTTTGAGGGCGGCCGCGGTCTGGTCGGTGACGTGCGTGCGCAGCGCCGACAGCTCCGCGTGCAGCGGGTCCAACGCCGACAACGCCGACCCGAGCTGCTCGTCGAGCGCCCGGGTGTCGAGCTGGGTCATCGGCTGGTCGGGGCCGTAGACGGTCACCCAGATCTCGCGCTGCTCGTCGAGCATCGCGCACGTGACGACCTTCGCGCCCCACCTTCCGTACCGCTCCGGATCGGCCGGGCAGTACGGCGTCGGCCGCCCGCCTTGCCGGGGGATCGGCGGCAGCGGCCGGCCGCAGTACGCGCATCCCGCCTCGTCCCCGGCGGCCAGCGCGCGCACGGTCGCCTCCCGGCGTTCCTCGCGGCTTCCGCGCCGGATCGGCGGCCCCATCGTCTCCATCAGTGCCCCTTTCCGCAGGTGACACCCACTCTACAGTTATGGTTTACATACCGAAACACGAGGTAAGACTTGAATAACTTAAACCGGGAGACAGGAGCGAGAAGCTAGAACTATATGGATAACTGAGATTATTCATATAACTGTGCCACAGGCGGCTTCGAGAACGATCAGGGCGGCGATCCGCAGCGGTGCCCCGCCTGTCCGAGCCAGGCGGGGCACCTCGAGAAGACGTCAGCCGCACTGGGTCCCGACGCCGCCGGTCACTCCGCCCTTCAGGTAGTAGGCGGCCACGTAGCCCTGCTTGTAGGTGTCGCCCAGCTGGCGGACCCAGATGTCGTTGCCTTCGATGTTCTCGCCGTGGGTCCAGCAGTAGGCGTCGTAGCCGTTGTCGGCGGTCACGTAGTCGACCTGCTGGCTGTGGGTGGTCGGCAGCTGGCGGACCCGCGCGTCGTGCCACGGCGTGACGCGGTAGGGGGCCAGCGCGGGTGCGGCGAGCGCCGGGCTGATCGTCGCGGCGGCGGCCGCGAGGGTCAGTGCGGCCGCGGTCAGCGTCTTCGAGATCCTCATCGTGTTCCTCCCTGGTGATGGCTTTCCCCGGTCGCCACGGGTGGTGGCCGATCGAGAACAGCACCGGGGCGGGGAGCGCGGCCAGATCGACGGGTGTCCTGCCGTGTCCCGTTCTGCGCCGGACACGCTGAGCTGGGGGAACCCGGGCTCGGTCAGCTGTGCCGGTAGGACCGGACGGAGGTCGAGCGTTCCGTGCCGCCGAGGTGGTTGAGCACGGTGTGCCATCCCGTGCAGTCCGGGGCGGGGAAGCCGAGCTGGCGTTCTTTGCTGCTGTTCATCTCCGAGCGGGCCTCGAACGGCAGGGCGGCGCAGTGGTTCGCACTGGCCCAGACCGGGTCGAGGGTGATCTTGTGCCCGCCGAATTCCGGTTCGCTCCAGAAGCACACGAAGCCGGGCGCGCACTCGGCGACGGTCGCGGACGGACGGTCAAGCGCCCAGAACGTCGCGGTCGCGGCAGCCAGCAGCACCGCGGCGGCCAGGGCGCCGATCGCGGCGAACTGCCACCGGCGTCCTGGCCCGGCCGGTTCCCCCGACGCCGGACCGGACTCGCACAGCCGCTTGCGGACCGCGTCGAGTTCGTCGAACAGGTCCGCCCGGTCGCACCCGCGCAGGTAGCAGCGAAGCTGACCGGCGGTCGGCACCTGGCCGTTCTCGAGGTAGGAGACGCGCTGCCTGGTCAGCGCCTCGGAGCCGATCGCCGAACGCCGGGCGAGCGCGTGCTGGGTTATCGGCCCGCGCAGTTCGCGCAGGCGTTCGCCGAAGGTTTTCGCGTCCGAACCGCGCTCCGCCATGCTTCGCCCCTCGCCAAGCCGTCCGGACCGCGGATCAGCGTAGCGAGCGAAACGCCCAGGTCCCGGCGGCGAACTCGGCGATCAGCCGATCCGGGGACTCCGGAGCGGGGGAACTGCCGTGCCAGGATCAGCCGGCACGGCGTCGGAAACACGGGGGACACTGATGGCTCAGAGCGGGCTGCGAGGCTTTGCCTTCTCTCTGCGGCCCGCCACGCGCGCACCTGGCAGGGTCGCGCCGGCGCCGGACGGCGATCCCGGCTTCGACGCCCTGGTCATCGAGGCCTGCCAGGTCCTCGCCGCGACGGATTGCGCGTTCACCGTCCGCGGTTTCGGCGGGAGCTGGCCGGTGGACGTCGCCTATGACCTGTCGACCCTGGTCGAACAGCTTCCCCGACTGCTGCGAGACCTGCGCGCCCGCCGCGACGGCCAGATCGGCTTCTACGGCCAGGGCATCGAGCGGACCGTGCACTTCAGCCCGTGCGGGGAGCGACTGCGGCTCACCTGCACGTCCAGGACTTCCTGGACTCCGGATCCCGCCGTCGAGATCGCCGGCGCCGCCAGCCTGGAAGAGATGATCCTCCGGTTGATGTCCGCGTTCAGCAGTTCGCTGGAGACCGCGCGCTCGCCGCTGGCCGACGCGTCCCCGTTTTCCTCGTGGCGATGAATCCTCACAACTCCCGGCTCACCACGCTGCCCGCCTGCACCGTCGCGAACCCCAGCCGGTGGTTGACCGCGATCATGTGCGTGTTTCCCGCACCCGTGGCGGTCCAGACTTGCGCCACGCCAGGTCGGTCCGCTGTGAACCACCGCAGCATCGCCGACTTCATCGCCAGTCCGAGACCGTGCCCGCGATGCGCGGCGAGCACCGCGGTGTCGCCCTGGTGCAACCTATCCGGCAGCAGCGGCCGCGATTCCATCTCCGTCAGGCCGACCACCTCGCCCCCGGAAGAAACCGCTGCCACCGTCCGGTGCTCGATGCCCCGCTCGCGATACGAGGCTTCGATCCGCCGGACCCGGTCCGCCGACCAATCCGGCGCGCCGAACTCGGACTCGCCCAACGGTGCGTCGCCAATAGCCGCGCGAGCCTTCGCGTACTCGGAGACGAGCGGCTCCGGAGCAGCGCCGGCCCACCGCATCAGCCGGTATCCGGGAGGCGGCGCGACGTCCCACCGCGCGCGGTCGGCCTCGCTCAGCTCCATGATCTGCAGGACCGCCGAGTGCACGATCCGGAACCCGAGATCTTGAGCCCAGCGCTCGCCCGGGCCGCCGAGGGCGAGGTTCCACGCCTCCACCCGCGTCCGCCCGAGTGCCCGCAGCTTCGGCTCCAACGTGTGCAGCAGCTCCGTCCCGATGCCTTGGCGCCGCACGTCCGGGTGGACGTGGAGCCGCACGAGTGCGAGGTGTTCGTTCCCGTCGGCGGGCAGGGTCGCGATCGCCCTGGCGACGAGCCGGTCGTCCCGGTGGGCGGTCCACACCAGCTGCTCGCCCGCCTGGATCTGCGGCGCGCGCACGCCGGAGATCGTCTCCTCCCGCGTCATCGGCGGACGCTCCGGGAAATCCAGCCGGTAGGCGGAAAACTGCAGCTCGTGCAGTGCGTCCCAGTCCGCGTCGCTCGCCCGGTCGGCGTCGAAAAGCCGCACGTCCAGCACGGTCGCCCCCCTGATCGAAACCAGCCCCTCCTCGCAACCTACCGCCAGTGCAGCGAGGTTTTCCGCCGAATCGAGACCTGGACCGGAAGCGACGTCAGCCCGCGCAGGGTCGCGGTGTCCTCCCAGACCGGGCAGCCGGCCAAGGTCAACGTGATTCCGTTGTCCCGCAGGCAATCGAAGAGGGTCCTCAGCTGGAGGTTGACCAGCGCGGCGCCGAGGCAGGAGTGCGCGCCGCGGCCGAATCCGAGGTGCAGGCCGCGCCGGGGCCGCGGATTCACCTCGTCCGGGCAAGGAAATACCGCGGGATCGCGATTCGCGGCCGCCAGCAGCACGATCACCACGTCGCCGCGCCGGACGCGCTGGCCGCCCAGTTCCCCGTCGGCGACGCACATCCGGCCGTCGGCTTGCACGGATCCGTCGAGGCGGACCAGTTCGTCGGCGAGATCGTCCGCGCCGTCCAATCCGGACAGCAGATCCAGCAGACCGGGCCGGCGCGCCAGGCGCAGCAGAGCGGCGCCGAGCAGGCGGCTGGACGACTCGTACCCGGCGTGCAGGACCGCGCGGAGCGAGTTCGCCAGCAGGTCCGCGGAAATGCCGGGGCGGGCGCGGCGGGCGGCGGCGACGAAACCGGTCTGGTTCTCCGAGGCCAGCCAGCCCGCGACGAGTTCGCTGAGCTGGGCCCTGGCCTCGTTCCCGGCTTCCGCGCGGGACGGGTCGAGACCGGCGTCCATGCTGCGCACGATGGCATTGGAGTAACGCTCGAACTCTTCGCCGCCCGGCGGTTGCACGCCGAGATACCGGCAGATCGCGTCGAGCGCGACCGGACGCGCGAAGCCCCGGACGAGGTCGGCCGGGCACGAATCGGCCAGTCCGAGGAGCCGGGAAGCCATGCTCGCGCGCAGGTGCCCGGCCATGGCGCGCTGCGGCGTCTGGTGCAGCGCGGAGATCAGCAACCGGCGGATCCCGGTGTGCTCCGGCGGGTCGAGCCGCTGCAGGCTGACCGACGCGGCGGGGACGTCGAGCCCGGCCCGGCGGAAGTCCGAGGCGTAGCGGGCGGGATCGGCGAGCACCTGACGTCCGGCGGCGTGCTCGGTGACGACCCAGGAGTCCAGCATTCCGTGCCAGTACACCGGATGCGCCTCGCGCAGCGCGCGGTAGACCGGGTGCGGATCGGCGGGCACGCGCGGGTCGAGCGGCTCGTAGTACGGGTCGTCGTGCGGCTTGTCGTGCGCGGCCAAAACGTCCTCCGGTTCCCCGGCGAGCACGCCGCGGTCGGGTCGGAGCAGGAGCGTCGCGGCCGGTCCGGTCACGACGCTCCCGCGGTGCGGCTTGCCGGGTCAGTGGACGTACAGCATGGGCATTCACCTCCCGAATCCCGTTCGCAGCAGCGGGAAATCCGTGCCGGGGGCGAAAGCGGGCCGGCGCGTTTCCGGTGACGGAGCGGCGCTGCCCGGGCTGTGGCCCATCGTGGCCGGGGCGCCTTGTCGAAACCTTGCAGCGACCTTGAACCCTCGGCGGCGGGACTGGTATCCCGGAAAGGACCCAGGGAGGTTCCGTGTGCGGCACCGAGGTCAGGGTTCTCGGAGAGGTCGAAATACGGGTCGGCGGGCGGATTCTCGCCTTGGGCCCGCCGCGGCAGCGCAGGCTTCTCGCGGCGCTGCTCATCCAGCCGAACGTCCAGATCTCGACCGGCGAGCTGATCAGCCGGGTCTGGAACGGCTCCCCGCCCGCGCGCGTGCACAACGCGCTCTACAGCTACGTTTCCCGGCTTCGCGGGGTGCTCCAGGGCAGTGATCGGCTGGTCCTGACGCGCGGGCACCGCGGATACGTGCTGCTGGTCGACGAGGACGACATCGACCTGTGCCGGTTCCGCGGCCTGGTGGCGCGGGCGAGGCAGTCCGGCACCGACCGGCGGCGGGCGAAACAAACCTACGAGAAGGCGTTGTCGCTGTGCCGCGGCGTTCCGTTCGTGGACGTCGACGCCGCGTGGCTGGTCGACCTGCGCGCCCGGTTCGCCGCCGAGCGGCTGGGCGCGGAACTGGACCTGTTCGACATCTGCCTGCGCGAAGGCAAGTCTTCGGAACTGCTCGGCCCGCTGAACCATTACGCGGCCGAGCATCCGCTGGACGAACGGATCGCCGCGCAGCTGATGACGGTGCTGTGCCGGCACGGCCGCCAGGCGGACGCGCTGCGCAGGTACGCCGGGCTGAGCCGCCGTCTCCGCAACGAGCTGGGCGTCGACCCGGGAGCGCGGCTGGTGGAACTGCACGGCCGGATCCTCTCCGGCGCGTGCCCCTAGCCCGGCACGGAAGCGCGCAGCAGGAGCTCCCGCAGCGCGAGCGCGGCGTCCGAAGGGTTTTCGGGCAGGAGGACGACCTGGTCGGCGGTGGTCGACGGACCGGTCAGCGGGATGATCCGCAGCCCCGGCGGCTGGTGGTCCAGTGCCGACTCGACGGTGATCCCGATTCCCGTCCCGGCCGCGACATGGGCGGCGATCGCCTGGACGCTGTCGGCGGTCCGGATGATCCGCAGGTCCGCGCCGCTGATCCGGAACGCCGACAGCAGCCGGTCGCAGAGCCCGCTGTTGATCTGGTGCGGCCAGGTCAGCAACGCGGTCGAGGACAGTTCGGCGGCGCTCAGTTCCGCGTGTCCGGCAAGGGAATGCGCCGCGGGCACCAGCGCGACGAACCGTTCGGCGGACAGCACCCGCGCCCGCACGCCGTCGATCCCGCCGGTCGCCCAGCCGATGCCGAGCCCGACGGTTTCCGCGCGCAGGGCGGCGAGCTGCGCGGTGGTCGGCATCGGCTCGGGCACGATCGTGACGTCGGGGAACTGCTCGCGCAGCAGAGGCAGGCAGCGCAGCAGCACCTGGTGGGCGGTGTATTCGGCGTGGGCGACGACGAGCGTGCCGCGCTTCGGGTCGCCGCCCGCCAGAGAGCGACCGCGTTGCCGGAAGCGGCGCAGCTGGGCGAGGGTGGCGTGCGCGTCGGGCAGGAGGGCTTCGCCGAGGCCGGTCAGCGAGACGCGGCGGCTGGTGCGGTGGAACAGCTTGCCGCCCAAGGTTTTCTCCAGGCGCCGGACGGCGTCGCTGACGGTCGGCTGCCCGCGGTGCAGGCGCTCGGCGGCGCGGCCGAAATGCAGTTCCTCCGCGACCGTGACGAACGCTTCCAGTTCGATCCTGTCCACCGGATCAGGCTAGCTCGATCGATCGGTTTCACCGATCGCTGGGTGGTGGAGAACGGCGTTGATGGTGCCCGGGGATCGGGATGAGATGGGGAGCAAGCAGGGGATTCCCCCACGAACGGAAGAAGATTTCGCATGACAGCCACTGCCGTTGACGGCATCCCGCAGGCCACGGTCGCCGTGGTCTGCCATTCGGTCCACGGGCACACCCGCCTCCTGGCCGATCATCTCGCCGAAGGGGCGCGACAGGTGCCGGGCGTGCGGGTGCACCTCGTCGACATCCGGGCCGAGGACGTCTCGGCGGGCCGTTGGCACGACAGCGAGGTTATGGCGCTGCTGGGCCGTTCCGACGCGATCGTCATGGGCTGCCCGACGCTGATGGGCAGCGTGTCCGCGGTGTTCAAGGCGTTCATGGAGGCCGCGTTCACGCCGTTCACCACACAGGCGTGGAAGGACAAACTGGCCGGCGGGTTCACCATGTCCGCGTCGCAGAGCGGCGACAAGCTGGCGGTGCTGCAGCAGTTGTCGGTGTTCGCCGCGCAGTTGGGCATGCAGTGGATCGGCGTGGGCGACATGCCGGGCAACAACTGGAGCGGCGGGTCCCGCGACGATGTCAACCGGCTCGGCTCGTGGCTGGGGCTGATGAGCCAGAGCCACGCCGACCTCGGCCCGGAGGAGGCCGGATCGCACGGCGACCGCGCCACCGCCCAGCGGTACGGCGAGCGGATCGCGCGGCTGACGCAGCGCTGGGTCAACGGCGTGCCTTACGAAACCGGCCGGATGACCGAGCACGAGGCCCGCGCGCTGTCCGCCTCCCTCCGCGACGCTGCGTCCTGACGCAGGTGAGTTTGCGGTCTGTGAAGGGTTCCTTGAGGGGATCAGGTTCCCTCAAGGGCTCCTTCACAGACCTGCCGAACTGTCCTACGTTCCGGCGACGAACTCGGCGAGCAGCCCGTGCGGTGCGTCGGGGCCGAACATCTGCCGTTGCAGGTGCGCGCCCTCGGCGGCGGTTTCCGCGCCGCGCGGGAACATCGCCTGCTCGTACTCGGCGAGGGCGCCCTCGACGTCGCCGGGATGGGCGGCGAGCGCGAGCCCGAGTTCGGCGCCGTCGAGCATGGCCAGGTTCGCGCCTTCGCCGTTCGGCGGCGCGAGGTGCGCGGCGTCGCCGATCAAGGTCACGCCCGGCACCCGCTCCCACCGATGCTCGATCGGCAAGCCGTAGTGCGGCCGCAAGACGGGTGCGGTGGCGCTTTCGGTGATCAGCGTGGTCAACGCCGTCGACCAGCCCTCGTACTCCGCCGCGATCCGCGCGGTCGCGGCCGCCGGGGCAGTGAAATCGATGCCGTCGAACCATTCCAGCGGCCGTTGCAGCCCGATGTAGGCGTGCAGGATTCCGTCTCGCTCGCGGTGCGCGGTGATCCCGTGCCCCGGCGCGAGCACCAGCAGCATCCCGCCGCCGACCGCTTCGGCCGTGGCCGGGAACAGGCGGTCGGAGTCGTGGAGGAAGGTCTCGACCGAGGACACCCCGCTGTACTCGGGTTTCGCCGAGGACAGCAGCGGCCGGACCTTCGACCAGGCGCCGTCCGCGCCGACCAGCAGATCTGTGGTCACCGTGCCCCCGTCGGCGAACGCGACTTCGCAGCCCTGCGCCAGGGCGCGCACGCCGCTGACCTTGTGTCCCCAGTGGACAGTGCCCTCCGGCAGCGAGTCGATCAGCAGCTGCCGCAGCTCGCCGCGGTGAACTTCGGGACGGCCGCCGGTGCCGTCGTCGGGTTGTTTGAACAGCACGGTCCCGTCATGGGACACCAGCCGCAGCTCTTGTCTCCCTTCCAGGATCAGGCTGCGGAATTCGGCGGTCAGCCCGGCGGCTTCGACGGCGAGCTGACCGTTGTAGTCGTGGATGTCGAGCAGGCCGCCCTGGGCGCGCGAGGCCGGGGACGGCTCGGCCTCGTACACGGCGGCGGGGATTCCGTGGACGTGCAGGACGCGGGCGAGCGTGAGTCCGCCGAGCCCGGCGCCGACGATCGTGACGGACGTGTTCATGGCACAGCTCCTACTGGTGACAGTTCTGGTACGCCATTCCATATTGGAACGGCGTACCAGATGTGTCAAGATGAGCGCATGGCTACGGGGACGCGCCGGGCACAGCGGCGCACGGAGGCACTCTCTCGGGAGCGCATCGTCGAGGCGGCGGTGGAACTGCTGGACGCGGCGGGCGAGAGCGGCCTGACGTTCCGGGTGCTCACCGAGCGGCTCGCGACCGGGCCCGGGGCGATCTACTGGCACGTCGCGAACAAGGGCGAGCTGCTGGTCGCCGCGACCGACGCGGTGGTGGCCGACGCGCTGGCAGCGGAGCCGGCCGGCTCGCCGCGCGATGAGGTGCACGCGGTCGCGCTCGGCCTGTTCTCCGCGATCGACGCGCATCCGTGGCTGGCCGCGCAGCTGCTGCTCCAGTTGTCCCGCAGCCCGGGCGGGCCGGTGACGCCGCGGATCCTCGAAAGCCTCGGCCGCCGGGTCCGCGCGCTGGGCGTGCCCGAGGAGCACTGGTTCACCGCGACGTCGGTGCTGATGCACTACGTGCTGGGCGCGGCCGGGCAGAACGCGGCCAACAGCCGGGTCGCCGAGCCGGACGCGGACCGGGCGGAATTCCTCGCCGCCACCGCGGAAGCGTGGGAGGACCTCGACCCGGAGGAGTACGAGACGACCCGGTTGATGGCGAGCCAGATGCGCGAGCACGACGACCGCGCGCAGTTCCTCGCCGGGATCGATCTCGTGCTCGCCGGGGTCGCCGCGCTGTATCCGGGCGGGCGCGCATGACCCTCGCGCTCACCGATGCCGGGGGAGCGGGCAAGGACGCGCGGGAGCGGTTCGGGGAATTCCTGCGCGTGTACGCGTCGCTCAACACCCGGGTCGCGTACGCGACCGATCTGGGCATTCCGCTTGACTGGGTGCCCGGCTACCAGCCGCCCGATCCGGGACGCCGCCGCGGCCGTGCGCGGCGGGCCGATCCGGACGCGCTCGCGTGGCTGCCGTGGTGCCTGCGCAACGGGTTCACGTCGTTCGCCGACGTCCGGGTGGAGCACGTCGAGCAGTGGCTGGACGAGCTGGCGCGGGCCGGGTACCGCGACGCGACGCGCGGCCGGATGCTGTCGGCGGTGTCCGCGTTCTACCGCAAGTACCTGTTGCGCGAAGGTCTGGCCGGGCACAATCCCGCCGCGCTCGTGGACCGGCGGGCGCAGCATCTCAACCGGCCTTCCGGCGTCCCGTCGCAGACCGCGCGCTGGTCGTTCGACGCGTGCCGGGCGTTGCTGCTCGCGGCGTGGCTGCTGGCCGGCCACAGCCGAAACGGGCTGCGCGACCGGGCGATGGTCGAGATCCTGATCGGCACCGGGGTGCGCGCGGAGGAACTCGTGGGCGTCGATCTGGGCGACTACCGGCGGCCGGCCGCGGGCGGCTTCGGCGTGCTTCGCGTGCACGGCAAGGGATCCAAGGACCGCGAGGTCGCGCTGGCCGCGCCGGTGGCCGACGCGCTAGACGCCTATCTGGCCGAGCGGGTCACGCCGCAGGTCCCGGCGCTGCGCAGCCAGGTCGGCGCGAAGCGGGCGGAGCCGTTGTTCGTCACCAGCACCGGTGCGCGCGTGCACGTTTCGCACGTGACGGCGTTGCTGCGCCGGTTGTGCGCGACGTTCTGCCAGCCGGCCAGGACCGCGCGGCTGCAGGAGGTGCTCGACACCGCCGAGGCCCGGTTCGTCGCGACGCACCTGCAGCCGTTGTGCGACACGATCCATCCGCATTCGGCGCGCCACTCCTACGCGACGCACGCGATCGAGCGAGGGGTCCCGCCGCGCCAGGTGCAGCGCGACCTCGGGCACGCCGCGTTGTCGACCACCGAGGGGTATCTGCACGACGAGAACGCCGTCCGGGACTCGGCCGCGCACGAGCTGGCTCCGGCGCTGCATCGCGGCTGGCTCGGCTGATCAGCCGAGTTTGGCGGCCTGTGCCCGGTGCAGATCGCCGACCCATTCCCAGCCGGGCTTGGCCGACGGGCCGATCCGCGGGTCGTCGGGTTCGCGACCGTCGCGCAAGGCCTGCACGTACGCGCGGTCGAGTTTGATTCGCGCGCGCACCTGACCGGCTGCGACGGACCCGTGGCCGGGGATGACGACGTCGGCTTCGTCCGCCGCGGCTTCCAGCAGCCGCAGCCCGGTCAAGTAGTCCTCGATCGGATCGGCGGTGGTGTCGAACATCGGGACCAGGACGTCGGAAAGCATGTCGCCCGCGACGAGAACCCCGCGTTCCTCGATCAGCAGCGCGGCGTGGCCAGGGGCGTGCGCCGGGTGTTCGATGATCCGGGTTCGCGGGCCGACCCAGGGGAGATACGCGGTTCCGGCGGGCAGCGCGGTGACGCGGCCGAACAGGTCCAGCGGCACGTCGCCGGCGATCTCCGGCGGCAATCCTTCTGCGACAAGGGATTTCCAGTCCGGCTTCGCGAGCAGATCCTGCAAATAGGCGGCGCACCGGGCAGTTCCGTAGCGGGGGACGTCGCCGAATTCGGCGTGCCAGAGCGCGTGATCCCAATCCGGGTGCGTCGCGAAGCCCGCCGCGACCGGCTGGCCGAGTTCGCGGAGATCGCGGGCCAGGCAGGCGAGTTCTCCGTTCGTGAGCCCGGGGTCGACGAGCAGCACGCCGTCCCGGCCCTGCACGACGACCGCGTTGTTCTCGAGCACCTCGCTCTGGTGGACCAGCACGCCTTCCGCTGCCTGGCTCAGCATGGCACCCCCTTCGCTCGTGGAGCGCGACAGTAGCCCGAAGTGATAGCAAAGTGCAAGCACTAAGTGCACCCGGAGCAGCGGTCAAGCCTCGATGAACGGCTCGGAACACAGCGTGCAGGTGATCGGCCCCAGTTCCAGGATCGACCGGGCCGCGCGGATCCGGCGCGGGGGTTCGCAGCGGCAGATCGCCGCGACGTAGTTCGGCCCGCCGCGGTGCGCGCCGCGCCCGTCGACCGGGGCGATCACCACAGGCGGCGCGGGCGGTTCGGCCACCTCGTCCGGCCCCTCCGGGTCGTCCGGCGGGGCAGCGACGGCGCGTCGGGCGACCTCCTGCTCGGTGTGCCGCCACACGGTCAGAGCGGCTTCGAGCCGGGAGAGTTCTCCAAGGTAGGCCTCGAGAGTCGCGGGGAGCGCGGTGGTGGAGGACCAGCCGATCCGGTCCGCCTGTTCGGCGCGCAGGCCGAGTTCGGCGGCGAGCGCGGCGAAGCGTTTGTTGTGATAGCGGCCGTCGCTGACATCGACGATGTCGCGCGTGGCGGCGAGTCCGTGCGCGGCCTCGTGGAGCGTGGTGGAGAGGATCTCGGCCGCGCTGCGCCGGAGGCCTTCGGCGCCGAGGAAGAACTCGGCGCGGGGTTCGACGCCGTCTCCGACGTGCCAGCGGGACCGCGCGAAGTGGCCGTGGATCTCGGTGGTGGTGCCCATCGTTCCCGACGCCAGCACGAGGATCGCCTCGGGAACGTCCGCGTGCCGCCTCCGGATCTCGGCCCAGAGCTGTTCCATCGCGTGCATGACACGGGTCGTGGGCCCCAGTGCGGCGGTGTCCATGCGCCTATCTTGCCGCTTAAGCGGTAACTAGCTCAGCGAGAGTCCGGAAAGCACCCGCTCGAGACCGGCGGCGAAGACGGCGTCGCCATCCGGGTGGACGGCGTCGCGGGCGGTGCGGAAAAGGGTGGGGTAGCGGCCGGTGTCGAACATCCGCTTGAGGTAGGGCGCGGCGGCGCGGTGCCAGCCTTCCTCGTCGAGGCCGGTGTCGCTGATGAGCCGCCGTTCGCGGATCTCGCTGCGCACCGCGCCGGTGACGTAGGAGTGCACGGTGAACACCGTGATCATGGCGTCCTCGATCGGGCCCGGACCGGCCGCGGCGGCAAGGGAGGCCTCCAGGTACGCGAGCGCGTTCGGGCCTAGGCCGGGCCGTCCGCCGATCAGGTCCGCGAACCATTCGTGCCGCTGGACGGCGGCGCGGCAGCCGTGGGCGAGCGCGCGCAGGGCGGCCACGCCTTCGGTGTCCGGGTCCGGCAGCGGGATCTCGCCGTAGACGGCGTCGGTCATCAGGTCGAGCAGTTCTTCTTTGGTGTCGAGGTAGCCGTAAAGCCGCATCGGCCCGGCACCGAGCGCGGCCGCGACTTTGCGCAGCGACACTGCCTCCAGTCCGCCTTCGTCGGCGAGCGCGCAAGCCGTCTCGACGATGCGGGCGCGGCTCAACGGCACCGGCGTCGCGCGCGCCGGCGGTTCGGGCCGTTCCCACACCAGTTCGTCCATGCTCGCTCCTTTTCGGGTGACAGTACCGGGGCGGTTCCGATACGGTGTATTTCGCCTATACACTGTATCGAGGGGATGTCATCATGCGAATCGTGATCGCCGGGGGCGGGCTCGGCGGGCTCACCTGCGCGCGGGTGCTGCACGCGCACGGCGTCGAGGCCGTGGTCTGCGAACGCGACGCCAGCCGAGAAGCGCGGGTTCAGGGCGGCACGCTGGACCTGACGGTCGACGAGGGCCAGTGGGCGCTGCGCGAGGCCGGCCTGGAGGCGGGTTACCGCGCGATCGCCCGTCCGGAGGGCCAGGACATGGTCCTGTACGACTCCGCGGGAACCCCGCTGCGGCGGGAAATCACCCCGGACGAGGGAGAAGAACGCTGGGGCCGTCCCGAGGCGGACCGTCCGGCGCTGCGGAAACTGCTGCTCGACGCGCTTCCGGAGGAGACCGTCCGCTGGGGGCACGCGGTGACCGGGGCGGAGCCGCTCGGCGACGGACGCCATCGCGTGCACCTCTCCGGCGGCGAAACCCTGGACTGCGATTTCCTGATCGGCGCGGACGGCGCCCGGTCGAGGATCCGGCCGTTGCTCGCCGACGCGGAACCGGCGTACTGCGGGGTGCACGGGATGGAGCTGGTCATCCATGACGCGGACCGGGCGCACCCGGCGGCTTCGGCGCTCGTGGGCCGCGGCAGCTTCTCCGCGATCGGGGATCAGCAGACGCTTTCCGCGCAACGCAACGGGGACGGCACGATCCGCGTCCATCTGACCCTGCGGTGCGCCGAGGATTGGACGGAGACGTCGGGGATTCCGTTCGACGATCCGGATCGCGCTCGTGCCGCGTTGAAGGAGCTCTACGCCGGGTGGCCGGCGGAATTCCTGGCATTGGTGGACGCCACGTCCGGGCCGATGCTGGTGTATCCGTTGACCGCGTTGCCGGTCGGGGTGCGCTGGGACAGCACGCCGGGTGTGACGCTGATCGGGGACGCGGCGCACTTGATGTCGCCGTTCGCCGGGCAGGGCGCGAACCTCGCGATGCGCGACGGCGCCGAACTCGCCCTGGTTCTGGCTGAGGGCGGCGACGTGGCGAAGTTCGAGCAGGCGATGCTCGAACGCGCTGAACCGGCGGCGCGGATGTCGGCGGACAACCTGGAGCTGTTCCTGTCCGACGGCGCGGCGGAGAAGGTGCGGCACCTGTTCGCGAAGATGTCCGGGGAGGAGGATTGACGCTGTCGGCGGGCCGGGCGGTCAGGCAGGTTCGCGCAGCCGGTAGTGCTGCGGACTGCGCCCGTACTCCCGTTTGAACGCGGCGCTCAGCGTGAAGGGGCTGCGGTAGCCGACCTGGCGGGCGATCGCGGTGAGCGTCGCGTCCGGGTGCTGGCGCAGCAGGTCGGCGGCGAGGGCGAGCCGCCAGGTGGCGAGGTAGGTCATCGGCGGTTCGCCGACCGCGTCGGTGAACCGCCTCGCGAGCGCGGCACGGGAGACGCCGGTCGCGCTCGCGAGGCCGGCGACGGTCCACGGGTGCTCGGGCTGGTCCTGCAGCAGCCGCAGGGCGTGCCCGGCCACCGGATCGCCGTGCGCGCGGTACCAGGCGGGCGCGGCCGGGCGGTCGAGCCATTCCCGCAGGACGCGGACGAGCAGGAGGTCCAGCACCCGGTCCAGGACGGCTTCCTGACCGGGGACGTCGCGGTCGATTTCGTCGGCGAGCATCGCGACGAGCGGATCCGGGCTGGTCCCGGCGCGAGCGGTGACGACGTTCGGCACGGCGGCGAGCAGGCGGCGCGAAACCTCGCCGACTGTCGGGTAGGTGCCGGTGAGCAGCACGGTCGGGCCGTCGGGGTCGTCGCCCCAGGTGCGGACGCCGAACTCGGTCAGGTCGGTGAGATGCCCGCCGTCGGGCGTGCCGCACTCCTGTCCCGGGCGGATCACGGCCTGCGGCGGCGTTTCCGGATCGTCAGCGACGAGATACGGATCCGGTCCCCGGACGACGGCCACGTCGCCCCTCTCAAGGCGGACGGCTTCGGCGTTGGCGGGCACCAGCCAGGCGTCGCCGCGCACGACGGCGAGCACGGTCAGCGGCGCTTCGTCCTCGATCCGCAGCGACCACGGCGGGCGCAGCACGGACCGGAGCAGGAACGCGCCGTGCGCGCGGGGTCCTTCGAGCAACGCGGTGAGCGGATCCACCCGGCCGAGACTAGCGCCGCGGCAAGGGAAATCCTGGTGTTTTCCGGGGGTTCCCTTGCCGCGGTCCGCTTCCCTCCGCCCGAGCCGAGCGCTGGCCCGCCGCCGAGGAGCCAGCTATTTCCGCGTTGCCAAGCAAATCCCGCGAGCAACCGTCTGCTGCCCCTGTCGCGCCTCAGCCGGGCAGGGCGAAAACCGGCGCTTGGTGTCAGACGGCGAGCATCGCCGCGGCGACCTCGTCGGCCGCAGCGTCCGGGATCGCGCTCGCGGCGTCTTCCAGGACGACCAGCCGCGCACCGGGGATCTCGCGGGCGAGGGCTTCGCCGTTGCCCACCGGGAAAAACACGTCCCGGCGGCCGTGCAGCACCACTGTCGGGATCGCGAGCTCCGGCAGGCGTTCGCGCCAGCGCGGCGTGCAGTCGAGTTTGGAGAACACCATGCCGAGATGGTTGGCCATCTGCACGACCGGTTCCGTGCTGGCGGCACGGTCGAAGACGCGGGCCGCGACGGTTCGGGCCGTGTCGGGGTCGTTGCCGAGGACTTCGGCGATGGCGGCGGCCCGGTCGGCGACGGAGGAGCGGTCCGACCAGTCCGGCATCGGCAGCGCGAACAGTGCGCGCATGGCTTTCGCGTCGTGATCGGGCAGGTCCGCGTCGACGGGCCCCGGGGCGACGGGGCGGGTCCCGCAGAGCGTGAGGGCGGAGAACGCCTCGGGATGGTCGAGGGCGGCGACTTGGGCGACCATCCCGCCGACGCCGATCCCGGCCAGGTGAGCGGGCCGGTCGTCGAGTTCGCGGGCGAGCGCGGCCGCGTCGGCGGCGAGGTCGCGCAAGGTGTAGGCCGGTGCGTCCGGGTCGAGCGTGGTCGAGGCGCCCGCGTCGCGGAGGTCGTAGCGCACGACATGCCGTCCGCCGCGGGAAAGGGCTTCGCACAAGGCGTCGGGCCAGGAAAGCATCGTGGTGCCGCCGGCGAGCAGGACCAGCGGCGCGGCCGGATCGCCGAAGTGCTCGGCGCCGAGCGTGACGCCGCTGGGGAGCGTGTGCTGCATGGGGTCTCCTAGCGAGACGATGACGCATGGCTCCGAGCGGCTAAGCGATGGATCGTCTCGCGGTCTGCGGGTTGACTGGGGCGCGTTGGGGGACAAGACGAAAGGCAAGAGCGATGGTGATCGTTTCCAAGGCGGTGCTCGTGGCCGCGGTGGTCGCGGCCGGGCTGATCGCGGGGTTGTTCTACGCGTACACGGTTTCGGTGATGCCGGGCCTCGCCCATGCCGACGACCACACGTTCGTGACCGCGATGCGCCGCATCAACGAGGCGATCCTCAACGGCTGGTTCATGCTGTCGTTCCTGGGTGCGCCGCTGCTCGCCGTCGCGGCCGTGGTTCTGCACTTCACCAGCGGAGCGCAGGGCGGATTGCCCTGGCTCATCGCGGGCGCCGTGCTTCTGGTGGCGACGGTGGTGGTGACCGGCGCGGTCAACGTGCCGATGAACAACGCCCTCACCGCCGACACGGTCGACTTCGCCGCGCTGCGCGCCCGGTTCGAGGAACCGTGGGTGCGGTGGAACCTGGTGCGGACGGTGGTGTCCGCGGCCGGATTCGGGTGCCTGGTCGGCGCCGTGGTGTCCCGGGGCGCGTGACCCCGGGACACCACGGTCAGCCGGCGAGCCGGAAGCAGAGGTCGGTGTCCCAGTTGTTCGCGTCCGGCTCGAACTGCGGGTTGGTGCGGTAGATCTCGAGCCGCGCGGCCCAGTGCTCGCCGTCGGCCTCGACGGTGCGGTCCCAGCGCACGCCTTCCTTTTCGCCCCAGGCGAGCAGGTCGGCGGTCGCGGCGAAAAGACCGCTCGGCGCGCCGTGGTGGGTGGCCTGTGCGTATTTCCCGGCGGGCAGGACGTCGTTGAAGTACTCGTCGCCGAGGTCGAGGGGCTCCTTGACCGGGACGCCGGCCTCGACGGTGACGGTCTCCCTGTCCGTGCCGAGCACCAGGTACCGGAAGAACGGCGCGCAGGCGGGTTCGAGGCCGCGTTGGGCGAGGGCTCCGATGATCGCGGCGATCCGGTGCGCGACCTCGGCCATGCCGTCGGGCCCGACCGTCGCGCGGTAGCCGACGTAGCGCTGTTCGTTTCTGTCCACGATGGTGGGCAAGGGGGGTTCCTTTCCTGGACGGATGCGGGAGTCAGCCGAGCAGCGGGCGGACTTCAATGGTGCCGTAGGCGGCGGCCGGATGCCGGGACGCGTGGTCGACGGCCTCGTCGAGGTCGGCGCATTCGAGCACGGCGTAGCCGCCGATCTGGTCTTTGGTTTCGGCGAACGGCCCGTCGGTGAGCAGGACTTCGCCGTCGCGCACGCGCACCGTGGTGGCCGTCGCGGGCGGGTGCAGTCCGCCGCCCCCGACGAGGACGCCGCGTTCGACCAGGTCCTCGGACCAGCCGCCGCAGCCGAGCGCGAGCTGTTCGGCGGTCGGCTCTTCGGAGCCGGCGATCATCAACAGGTAGCGCATCAGTTCTCCTCGGTGAGAATTTCGGCGAGGCGGGAGGCGAACGCCTCGGGTTCGCCGGCGAAGCCCCCGTGGTCGCCCGGGAACCGGACCGGCTCGCCGCCGAGCGCGCGGGCCAGGCCGGCGCCCGCCTCGTACGCCGGCGTCCCGACGGCGTCTCCGACCGCGACGACGATCCGGGTGTCCGCGGCGGCGAGCGCTTCGAGATCGGGCTCCCATGCTCCGACGGCGCCCATCAGCTTGCCGAAGAACACCTCGAAGTTGCCGCGCATCTGCTTGCCCTGCTCGATCTGCTCGGCGGTGGGGTGCTCGGGCGGCGGCGGGATCTCGAATCCGCTGGCGGCCATGAACGCGCCGACCGCCGCGTCGACGCCCTGCTCCCGGTAGATCGCCGGGATGTCCGGGAAATCGGCCAGCAGGGCGCCGAGGTAGCGGCTGACCGGCGGTTCGTGCGCGACGAGCGTCCGCACCGCGCCCGGATAGCGCGTGGCGTGTTCGAGCATGGTGATCGCGCCGCCGCTGTTGGCCAGCACCGAGACCGGTCCGGCGGCCAGTTCGGTCAGCAGCCGCTGGACGTCTTCGGCGTGCTGGCCGACCAGGTCGTCGTCGAGGTCGGTGGTCCGGCTGCGGGAGATGCCGCGCGGGTCGAAGGTGACGACGGTGTAGCGGTCGGCCAGGCACGGGCGCAGCGCGGCGAACGCGGTGGCGTCCGCGGGCCCGCCGGGCACCAGGAGCAGCAGCGGTCCGGATCCGGCGACGTCGTAGTGGATCTGGGCGCCGGGCGCGCGGAGGGTTTTGGTGATCATGGCGGTCCTTCCGGAGTCGGTTGTGCCTACCCGACGAACGGACGAGACGCAGACAGACACCTCCGGCGAAGAAATTTCCGAAAGTCTCCTGCGGAGGTAGCCGCGCTCGGCTCCGGTGGGGGCCAACGCGAGTGCTTCGGTGTACGCGACCTGGGCTTCTTCGGTGCGGCCGAGCCTGCGGAGGAAGTCCGCGCGGGTGGCGGGCAGCAGGTGGTAGCCGGCGAGGTCTCCGGCCAGCCGGTCGGCGAGAGCGAGCCCGGCTTCCGGCCCGGCGGCCATGCCGACCGCGACCGCTCGGTTCAGTTCGACCACCGGACCCGGCCGGAAACGCCGCAGCTGGAGATAGAGCCCGGCGATCTGCGCCCAATCGGTGTCCCCGGCGCGGGCGGCACCGGCGTGGCACGCGGCGATCGCGGCCTGCACTTGGTACGGGCCGGGGCTGCGCCGCCGCAACGCTCCTTCCAGCAGCGCGGTGCCTTCGGCGATCGCCGTGCGGTCCCATTGGCCGCGGTCCTGTTCCTCGAGCGGGACCAACTCGCCGCCGGGACCGTTTCGCGTACTGCGGCGGGCATGGTGGAGCAGGAGCAGCGCGAGCAGTCCGGTGGCCTCTGCTTCGTCCGGCATCAAGGAATGCAGCAGCCGGGCCAGCCGGATCGCTTCGGCCGCCAGATCGGGACGCTGGAGTTCGTCGCCCTCGCTGGCCGAGTAGCCCTCGTTGAACAGCAGGTACAGCACGCCGAGCACGGCGGCGGTGCGCTCGGGCAGCAGATGCGCGGGCGGCACCCGGTACGGGATCGCGGCGGCGCGGATCTTGCGTTTCACCCGGACGAGGCGCTGCGACATGGCCGATTCGGAAACCAGGAACGCGCGGGCGATCTCCGCGGTGCTGAGCCCGGCGAGCGTGCGCAGCGCGAGCGCCACCTGTGCTTCGAACGCGAGCGCGGGATGGCAGCAGGTGAAGATGAGCCGGAGCCGGTCGTCCTCGACCCCGCTGTCTTCGCTGTGTCCACTGTGGACGGCTGTTGGTTCGTCCGGGACCGCCAGCCGCGCCGCTTCCCGGAGTTTGCCCGCTCCCGCGGAGGCGCGCCGGATCCGGTCGACGGCACGGTTGCGGGCGGCGGTGGTGAGCCATGCTCCGGGGCGCTCGGGCACGCCGTCGCGCGGCCAGGTGCGCACGGCGAGCGCGAATGCGTCCTGGGCGCATTCCTCGGCCAGGTCCCAGTCGCCGGTGACGCGGATGAGGGTGGCCACGACGGAGCCCCACTCGTCGCGGAACGCCTGCGCGACCGCGGTTTCGGCCGCGTCGTGCTGCCCGGTCACTGCGTGTCCCTCCCTGTTCGCGCCTGCGGGCGGGTTCCGCCCGCACTCTCCGCACGGTAGACCGGGGGACTGACAAGTTCGCGCGGTCAGGCTCCGGCGAGCTGGCCGATCCCGTCGAGGATGCGGGCGAGCCCGAACCGGAAATGGTGCTCGGGATCCGCGGGTCCGCCGTAGGTCTGCCCGGCGGTGGCGCCGACCCGGCTCGCGCGCGGGAAGCGGACCGGGTCGGCCGCCGGGATCTCGGCCAGTACCGGCGCGGAGCGGTTCCACCAGTCGGCGTCGGTCATCCCGCTGCGCCGCGCGGCGCGGGTCGCGTCCACCGAACCGCGCGCCGCGCCGGCGACCAGTCCGTTGAGCAGGCTGACGATCGCGTCGAGCTGGACGTCGTCGAGGTCGAGTCCGTCCATCGCGGCCAGTTCGCGCTCGTATTTGGCGAAGGTGTGCGGGCCCAGCGTCGGGCGGCCGACGCGGATCTCCAGCAGCCACGGATGCCGGTGGTAGAGCCGCCACAGGTCCTCGGCGACCGCGGTGAGCCCGGCCCGCCATCCGTCCGGCAGTTCGCCGGGGAGTTCGCCGTGCGCGTGGTCGAGCATCAGCTCCAGCAGTTCGTCGCGGCCGGGCACGTAGGTGTAGAGCGACATCGTCGCGACGCCCAGTTCGTCGGCGATCCGGCGCATGGTGACCGCGTCCAGCCCTTCCGCGTCTGCGACCCGGATCCCGGCGAACACCACGTGCTCGACCGAGAGCTTCGGTTTCGGGCCGCGGCGCGGGGGACCGGGCACGCCCCACAGCAGCTCGATGGTCCGCCGCGGATCGCCCGGTTCCTCGGTCTCCATTTCGCTCCTCGTACGCAGTACAGAGTTTTCCGGTAGACTATCCCGCAGAGGCCAGCCAGGGGAGGGCGGAGCACTGAATTCAGTGGTGGTGGAGCCGGGCCGGGTCGTGTTCTGGAGACCGGACGGATCAGAGCCGGACGGTCCCGGGGCGCCCGGCACCGTCGAGGTCGTGCTGCCGGGCGGGGTGCGCACGGTGCCCGCGCTGCGGGTGCCGGCCGCGGACGCGGTGCCGGTGCTGCGGACGCTGACCGATCCGTCGGCGCGGTTCTGGGCGCTGGCCGCCGAAGCCGCGGAACGGCTCGCGTCGGCCGGGTGGACCGGAGCGCTGGACCCCGACGAGGAAGCCTGGCTGCGCCGCCTCGCCGACGCGATGCCGCCGCACGCCCACGCGACGCCGATCCCGGGCGACCCGACGCGGTTGCCGGAGCCGTATCCGCTGCTGATGCGGTTCCTCGGCGACGTCGCCGGGGTGGAGCCCGCGCTGCGGGTGTCGCTGCGGATCGAGTCCGACGACCTTGCGGGCGGCCGGTTCCGCGCGGTCGTCCAGGTGCACGGCGGGGCCGAGCCGCTGGTCGACGCGGAAGAGCTGTGGCGCACCGGCAGCCAGGAGGCGCGGCACGAGGTCCTGCTGACTTTGCGGCACGGCGCCGAGGTGTGGCCCGCGCTGGCACCGCTGCTGTCGGCGGCGGTTCCCTCGTCCGTCGCGCTGGGAGACCGCGAGATCGCCGAGCTGCTCGCCGGCGCGCTCGACGCCGCGGAGCTGGCGGTGCACTGGCCCGCGGAGCTGACCGGGCTGGCCGCGCGAGCGGTCGTCCGGCCGGGCGACGCGCCGTCCGACGCGCGGTCGTTCTTCGGCGGCGACCGGGTGCTGCAGTTCGACTGGCAGCTCGCGCTCGGCGACAGCGAGCTGAGCGTCGCGGAACTCGACGCGCTCGCCGAGGCCCAGCGTCCGGTCGTCCGGCTGCGGGACCGGTGGGTGCTGCTGGACCGCAAGACCGCCGACCGCGCGCGGGATCGCACGCTCAAGCCGCTGACCGCGATCGAGGCGCTGGGCGTCGCGCTCACCGGCCGCACCGAGGTCGACGGCGACCAGGTGGAGGTCCGCACCGACGGCTGGCTGGAGGACCTGCGCGAGCGGCTGTCGGCCGATCCCGCCCCGGTGCCGCAGCCGGAGGGGCTGGCCGCGACCCTGCGCGACTATCAGCTGCGCGGCCTGCACTGGCTCGACACCGTCACCGGCCTCGGGCTCGGCGGCTGTCTCGCCGACGACATGGGGCTCGGCAAAACCGTCACGCTCATCGCCCTGCACCTGCATCGCGGCGCCGGCCCGACGCTGGTCGTGTGCCCCGCTTCGCTGCTGGGCACGTGGGAAACCGAGATTCGCCGGTTCGCTCCCGCGACGCCGGTGCGGCGGTTCCACGGCACGGCGCGGTCGCTGGACGAGCTCGGCGGCGGGTTCGTCCTGACCACCTACGGCACGCTGCGCACCGATCCCGCGCCGCTGGCCGAGGTGAACTGGGATCTGCTGGTCGCCGACGAGGCCCAGCACGTGAAGAACCACCGCTCGGACACGGCGAAAGCGTTGCGGCTGCTGCCTTCCTCGGCGAAGGTGGCGCTCACCGGCACGCCGGTGGAGAACACGCTGACCGAACTGTGGGCGATCCTCGACTGGACCACGCCCGGTCTGCTCGGCCCGCTCGCCGATTTCCGCAGGCGCTGGGGGAAGCCGGTCGAATCCGGAGCCGACCCCGCGGTCGCCGAGCAGTTGTCCCGGCTGCTGCGGCCGTTCCTGTTGCGCCGCCGCAAATCCGACCCGGGGATCGCGCCCGAGCTGCCCGCCAAGACCGAGACCGACCGGCCGGTGTCGCTCACCGCCGAGCAGGCGGCGTTGTACGAGGCGACCGTGCGCGAGCTGATGGCGGACATCGCCGCGAGCGACGGGATGGCCCGCCGCGGCCGCGTGGTCAAGCTGCTCACCGCGCTCAAGCAGATCTGCAACCATCCCGCGCAGTTCCTCGGCGAGCCCGAGAACAGTACGCTCGCCGGCCGGTCCGGGAAGCTCGAGCTGCTCGACGAACTGCTCGACACGATCCTCGCCGAGGACGGCGCGGTGCTGGTGTTCACCCAGTACGTGGTGATGGCGCGCCTGCTCGAACGGCACCTCGCCGCGCGCGGCGTCCCGTCGCAGCTGCTGCACGGCGGCACCCCGGTCGCCCGGCGCGAGGAGCTGGTCCGCGGTTTCCAGAACGGCGACGTGCCGGTGTTCCTGTTGTCGCTCAAGGCCGCGGGCACCGGGCTCACCCTCACGCGCGCCGATCACGTCGTGCACTACGACCGGTGGTGGAATCCGGCGGTCGAGGACCAGGCGACCGACCGCGCGTACCGGATCGGGCAGACCCGGCCGGTGCAGGTTCACCGGCTGGTCGCGGAGGGCACGGTCGAGGACCGGATCGCGGCGATGCTGCGGGAGAAACGCGCGCTCGCCGACGCGGTGCTCGCCTCGGGCGAGGCCGCGCTCACCGAACTGACCGACGCCGAGCTGGCCGAGCTCGTCACCCTCCGGAGGCAGCGATGACCGACCGGGTCCGCGGATTCCCCGCGTTCCCCGCCCGCCCCGGACGCGGCCCGTTCGCCCGCACCTGGTGGGGCCGCGCCTGGCTGCAGGCGATGGAGGACACCGCGCTCGACCTGCGGCAGCTGAAGAAGGGCCGGAGCTATGCCGCGGCGGGCCTGGTCGGCCCGATCACGGTCAGCCCCGGCCTGATCACCGCGACCACCGAGGACGCCGACGACGGCCCGTACCGCACCGGCGTGCACCTGGCCGAACTGTCCACAACGGACTGGGAGCTGCTGCTCGACCGCGCCGCCGACCACTCCGGCCACCTCGCGGCACTGCTCGACCGGCACTTGCCGCCGGAGCTCGCCGAGGTCGTCCCGCTGCTGCCCGGCATCGGCGACCTCGACCCGGACTGCGACTGCCCCGGCTGGGAACTCCCGTGCCGGCACGCCGCCGCGCTGTCGTTCCAGGTCGCGTGGCTGCTCGACGCAGACCCGTTCCTGCTCCTGCTCGCCCGCGGCCGGACCGAGCAGGAAATCCTCGACGAACTCGGCCGCCGCACCGCCACCCGGGTCACCACCGGGGTGCCGGCCGCCGACGCGTATGCCAGGGAGGTGCCGCCGCTGCCGGATCTCGCGGAGTTCACGCCGCGCGTCCGCTGACCCGCACGCTCGCATGGCCGGGTCCCCGACCGGGGCGAGCGTCTGTTCACCTGTCACGAGTTCCCCGAGGTTGCGAAGGTGAGCGACCACGGGACGGTTTCCGGTATTGCCTGCTTTCGCGGCGAGCTTTGTGCTCGGGTTGCGGTGGCAGCCGCAGGCTTCGGCGACGAGCTGGGCACGCGAGTGCGGCAAGTACCGTCCGATCGTTGCGCGGCGGGTGGCACCGGAACGAAGCCAACGCTGCGTGTTTCGGGCGATGGGCTCTCGTTGTCGTCCGGGACCGGTCCCATGCCGATCGGATTAGCGTCCCCGCATGCGAAAGATGATGGTCAGGACGGCCCTCACGGCATTCGGAGCGGCCGGGGCCACCGCCGCGTGCGGCGGCACGGCGACCGCGCCCCCGGCTGCGCCGCCGTCGTCTCCGGCCGCGGCGAGCACCAGCGCGAGCGCGGCGCCGAGCAGCACCGCGCCCACGACCAGTTCGGCGCCCAAACCGTTCCCCGCGGCGGCGGACGGGACCAACCTGCGCGCCTGCGCCGACGGCGACTGCGAAATCCTGGTGACCGGGCCGGTGACCATCCGCTTCGACAAAAGCCTCGGGATGAGTTCGCTGGACATCACCGCGGTCTCGCCCGCCGGCGTCGACTTCCAGTCCGTTTCGCCGTCCGGGACGGTGGTGTCGGCGATGGGGCAGACCCCGAGCCAGGGCGGGGCGTCCACTATCAACAGGCTGTCGTTCGAGGTGGTCGCGCTCGAGGGATCGAAGGCGGTCGTGAGGTTCACGCACACCTGACCGAGCGCCCGGTCCGGCGGCTGCGGACGAGAGCGCTCACACCTGCGCGAAACCACCGTCGGCGAACACCTCGGCGCCGTTGACGTAGCTCGACGCGTCCGAGGCGAGAAACGTCGTGACGGCGGCGATCTCCTCGGGTTCGGCGAGCCTGCCGAGCGGGACTTCGCCTTCGGACCGCTTGAGCGCCTCGGGCGGGACCAGTTCGAGGAGACCGGGGGTCCGGGTGCCGCCAGGGGACACGACATTGACCCGGAAACCGTGCGCACGCGAACTGAGCGCCCAGCCTCGGGCCAGGTTGCGGATCGCGGCCTTCGATGCCGCGTAGACCTCGAGTCCCCGGCTGGGCCGGGTCGTGGCGGTCGAACCGGTGAGGATCACCGAGGCGTTCGCGCTGAGCAGCGGCAGCGCTTGCTGCACGGTGAAGATCGTTCCCTTGACGTTGGTGGCGAACACCGAGTCGACCAAGTCCTCCGTCACTTCGCCGAGGGAAGCCATGATGCCGATGCCCGCGTTGGCGACCAGAACGTCGACGCGACCGGCCTGCTCGCGCACGATTCCGTAGAACGCGTCGAGTTCCGCGGGCACCGAAACGTCACAGACCACGCCAGTCACGGCGGGTCCGAGTTCGGCGACCGCCGCGTCGAGCGCGTCCTTGCGGCGGCCGGTGACGAAAACCTGGGCGCCCTCGTCGCGGAACGCGCGTGCGGTCGCGAATCCGATGCCGCTTCCGCCGCCGGTGACCACGGCGATTTTGCCTGCCAAGACGGGCATGCCGTTCTCCTTCAATGTTATTGACCGTTAGGTCCATAACCCTCGCAGATCTGGACCGTACGGTCAATAACATTGCGGCAGCGGGGAAGACGGCTTCTCGACGTGAAGGACGGAGTTGCCGCTACCGCGCCGGGACGGGCAAGAGCCGCGCCAGGGCGGACTGGGCGGCCTGGACGAGCACGTCGATGTCCACGCCGGTGCGCCCGAGCGCGATCAGGCCGAGCTGCGAGACGAGGACCGCGCGGGCGGTCTCGGCGGGGTCGGCGTCAGGGGAGAGGTCGCCTTCGCGCTGGGCGCGTTCCAGTGCCTCGGCGAGAATCCCCGCGATCGCGTCATAGCTGCGCCGTGCCTCGGCAGCCACGTCCGGAGTGCTCGTCGCCAGTTCGGCGTTGCTGTTGGCCAGCAAGCACCCTCGGCGCGCGACCGCTCCGGTCGGGTCGGCGGTCGGGCCGAGCAGGAACGTGCGCACCAGGTCTGTCCCGCGCGCCGCGGACGCCAGGCCTTCGCGCAGCGTCCGCAGGTTCGCGTCGTCGTAGTCGCGCAGCACTCGCAGGAACAGGCTTCGCTTGTCGCCGAACGCCCCGTACAGGCTGCCTTTGCCGAGACCGCTCACGCGCAGCAGGTCGTCCAGCGACGTCGCCGCGTAGCCCTTGTCCCAGAACTCGTCGCGGACAGCGAGCAGCACGCGATCTTCGTCGAACTCGCGAGGCCGGGCCATGCGCCGACCCTACTGGTTCTGGACCGCACGGGCCACAATGGCGGCTCAGGAGAGCGCGAGCCCGTGGAGGAGCGCGTCGACCACGCGGGCGGGCAAGTCCGGTTCGAGCGGCTCGCGGGTGAGCACGATCCGGAAATGCAGCGGCGCGACAAGCATCTCCAGGACGAAGCGCGGATCGGTGTCCTCGGGCAGTTCTCCGCGTTCGACCGCCCGCTCGGCGATCCGGCCGGACTGGGCGTAGCGGGCCTCCCAGTACCGGTCGCGCAGCTGCCGGGTGATCGGGTCGTCGCCGGCCGAGGCCAGGGTGCGGTCGAGGGCGTTGCCCGCGGGCGAGGTCAGGTATTTCGCGAGCGAGGCGGCGTAGGCGATCAGGTCGTCGCGCACATTTCCGTTGTCGGGCACCGGAAGCTGTTCGGCGGCGTCGGCGAGCAGGGCGTCGATGACGAGGTTCTCGCGGTTGCCCCACCGCCGGAAGATCGACGTCTCGTTCACCTGCGCGCGCCGCGCCACCTCGGACACTTTCAGACCCGTCAGGCCCTGGTCCCGCAGGAGCTCGTTGGTCGCCTCGATGACCGCGGCGCGCACCCGGGCCGCCCGTCCGCCGGGCCGTCGCCGGACTTCCGAATCGCTCACCGGCAGCACTCTAATACAAGTCCACTTGCTTTAGCGTGTGCCAGTCGCCATACTCCCTGACGCAAGCTGACTTGCTTTAACGGTGACCCCCTGGAGTACTGAGATGCGCATCGAACGGGACATCGAGGTCCCCGCCCGCACCGGCTCGCCGATCCTGGCCGACCTGTTCCTCCCCGACGAGCCCGGCGGCGCGGTCCCCGTGCTGGCCTCGATCAGCCCGTACGGCAAGGACGTGCACTGGCCGGACCGCTATCCGCTCTACGACCTCGTGCCGCAGAGCGAGCACATGGTGTGGGAGACGCCGGATCCGGAGTGGTGGACGGCCCGCGGCTACGCGGTGCTGCGCGCCGACACCCGGGGCACCGGCAAGACGCGCGGCAGGATGGACCTGATGAGCCCGGGCGATTCCGAGGACTTCTACGACGTCGTCGAGTGGGCGGCCGGACAGCCGTGGTCCAACGGCAAGGTGGCTTCCAGCGGCATCTCGTGGCTCGCGATGATGGGCTGGCGGGTGGCGGAGCTCCAGCCGCCGCATCTCGCCGCGATCGTGGCCTGGGAAGGCGCGACCGACTTCTACCGCGACTTCGTCTACCAGGGCGGCCTGTACGCCCACGGGTTCGTCGAATTCTGGTGGAACCGCCAGATCACCCCGCAGCGCAACGGAGAAGACGGAGACGACTGGCGCGAGGTGCTCCCGCAGCGCCTCCTGCTCGACGACTACCACCAAGCGCACATCGTCGACCTCGACCGGGTCACGGTGCCGGTGCTGTCGGCAGGCAACTGGGGCGCCCTGCACGTCCACCTGCGCGGCAATATCGAAGGCTGGGCCCGCGCGGCGTCGCGGGACAAGTGGCTGGTGGTGCACACCGGCACCCACATCGATCCCTACTACGCCGACTGGGCGCTGGATCTGCAACTGCGCTTCCTCGACCGTTTCCTCAAGGACCAGCCCGACCGGATGGACGGCGTGGCCCCGGTGCAACTGGCGATCCGGCACGGCCGAGAGGTCGAATGGCGAGACGCCACGGATTTCCCGCTCCCGCAGACGCAGTGGCGCGAGCTTCACCTCGGCGAAGGCGTTCTCGACTGGGACCCGCCCGCGCACGCCGCGACGGTGGCGTATCCCGCCAGCTTCGACACCGCCCCCGTGACCGAGCCGCTCGAGCTGACCGGTCCGGTCGCGCTGCGCCTGTGGCTCAGCGCCGAGCAGGACGACCTCGACGTCTTCGCGCGGGTGCAGCACATCGGCGCGGACGGCGAGCCGATCCCGGGTGTCGGCCCCCAGGGCGATCCGGTCCCGATGACCATGGGCTGGCTCAAGGCTTCGCACCGCGAGACCGATCCCGAGCGGTCGCTGCCGCACCGGCCGTGGCACCCCCATGCCCGCGAGATTCCCCTCGTGCCCGGCGAGCCGACCCTGCTGGAGGTCGAGATCTGGCCCACCAGCATCACTCTCGCGCCGGGCGAGCGGCTGCGCCTCGAACTGGTCACCGGGGACAGCGACCTCGGTTTCCTGACCCACGACCATCCCGGTCTCCGCCGTCCGGCGACCGGCGCTGTCGTCCATCTCGGCGGCGACCACGCCTCCAGCCTGCTCGTCCCCGTCATCCCGCGATAAGGAACCGCCATGCGACAGCTCGTGGACATCTCGGTTCCGCTGCGGGGCGGGATCGCGTCCGACCCGCCCGGCCACCGGCCCTCGATCACCTACGTCGACCACCAGGAGTCGGTCCCGGACCTGCTCGCCTTCTTCCCGGGCGCGACGGCCGCGGACCTGCCCGACGGCGAAGGCTGGGCGATCGAGCGGATCGAGGCCACCACCCACACCGGCACCCATCTCGACGCCCCGTACCACTACGCGTCCACTATGGACGGAGGCCGCCGGGCGATGACGATCGACGAGGTGCCGCTGCACTGGTGCTTCCAGGAGGGAGTCAAGCTGGACTTCCGGCACCTGCCCGACGGCCACGTCGTCACGCCCGCCGACATCGACGCCGAACTGGGCCGGATCGGCCACCGGCTGCGCCCGCTCGACATCGTGGTGGTCAACACCCGGGCCGGGACCCGCTACGGCCAGGACGACTACGTCGCTTCCGGCTGCGGAGTCGGCCGCGCCGCCACGCTGCACCTGCTCGAACAAGGGGTGCGGGTGACCGGAACCGACGCCTGGAGCTGGGACGCCCCGTTCCGCTACACCGCCGAGCGCTACGCCCGCGACCACGACCCCTCGATCATCTGGGAAGGCCACCGGGCCGGCCGCGAGATCGGCTACTGCCACCTCGAAAAGCTGCACAACCTGGAAAGCCTCCCGGCCACCGGATTCCAGATCGCCTGCTTCCCGGTCAAGATCCACGCGGCCTCGGCGGGCTGGACCCGCGCGGTGGCGATCTTCGACGAGGAGGCGGCATGAGAATCGGTTCCGTGCACGTCGACGGGGTGCGCCGGTACGGCGTTGTCGACGGCGACCGCATCGGGCTGCTTCCCGAGACTGCGGACGTCTTCGAGGTGCTCGCCGCCGGGGATGCCGCGGCGGCGAGCGAGTCGGTCTGGGACGAAACCGCATCGATCGGCGTCCCGGTGCCGGTCGCCAGCATCCGCGACTTCATCGCCTTCGAACAGCACACGGCAGGCTCGCTGCGCGCGATCACCGGAAACAGCGAGGTCCCGGACGCCTGGTACGAAGCCCCCGCCTTCTACTTCACCAACCCGCACGCGGCGATCGGCTCCGGCTCCCCGGTCCCGATGCCGCCCGGGTGCGAAGTGCTGGACTTCGAACTCGAAGTCGCGGCTGTGATCGGCAAAGCGGGCTTCAACCTGTCCGTCGCCGAGGCCGCGGACCACATCGCCGGGTTCACCATCCTCAACGACTGGTCGGCCCGCGATCTGCAGAGCCGCGAAATGCGCGTCGGGCTCGGACCGGCCAAGGGCAAGGACACCGCCACCACCCTCGGCCCCGTGCTGGTCACCCCGGACGAACTGGCCGACGGCGAAAGCGGCGGCCGGTACGACCTCGCCATGGAGGTCTTCGTCAACGACACCCCCATCGGCGGCGACACGCTCGCCAACATGGCCTGGACCTTCGCCGAACTGATCGCCTACGCCAGCCGCGGCGCGTGGGTCCGGCCCGGCGACGTACTCGGCTCCGGAACCTGCGGCAGCGGCTGCCTGGCCGAACTGTGGGGATGGCACGGCGAGCGGCAACCGCCGCCCCTGCGCGTCGGCGACACCGTCCGCATGACCGTGCAAGGGATCGGCACCGTCCACAACACCGTCGTCGCCGGACCGCCCCTGCACGACGTTCCCCCTGCCCGGCGCACACGTCGGGGGAGAAACCCGGCCTGACCTCGCCGCGGGTCACCCGATCCGGTGGACCCGGATTCGGCGCCGATGCCGCCTGACCAGCGGCATCGGCGGACGCACCGGCCTGGCGGCGATCATGCTTTCAGCAGGATTTCATGGCTTCTCCGTAGCTTTCCGGACGCGTTCAGTAACGTGCTGACCATTCGACGCGGAGGGGACCCGATGGGGAAGAAAGCCAGGAGGATCGCGCTGACCGGCGCCGTCGTCGCCACGCTCGGCGCGGGATTCGCCAGCGCCGCACCGGCGCATGCCGACGACGCGCACTACTACATCCTGATCGGCGGCACCTGCGACGGGAAGGCGTCGGTCTACCGTCCGGAGTGGCTGCGAGGCGGCATCGCGCGGGTCGTGGACTATCCCGCCGGAGCCGCCGGCGCGCCCAACTGCGACCAGACCCCGATGGACCAGAGCGTCGCGATCGGACACGACCGCGGCCGCCAGGTCGTCCAGGACGCCTACCACGAGAACCCGAACGCCGAGTTCACCGTCGTCGGATACTCCCAGGGCGCGATCGTCGCGAACATGGTCCTCAACGACATCGCCGACGACCAGCTCGGCGTCGACAAGACCAGGTTCAGCGCCAAGCTGTTCGCCGACCCGATGCAGCCGCCCGGCCCGGCCGGGACCGGGATCAGCGCGACGCTCCCGCCGGGCACCGGCCTGCCCTCGCCGTTCGGCGGCTACGTGTCGTTCGGCGCGGGCCGACCGGACTTCAACGGCGTCCGGTCCATCCGCTACTGCATCCAGACCGACGGCATCTGCGACTTCGACCCGATCCAGGCGGCGGGCGGCTACTTCGCCCAGCACTGGTGCTACCAGTGGCCGCGCCCGACGGACCAGCGGTCGATCATGGGCGACACGATCGCCGACGGCGTCTACACCAACACGTCCGTGCGGCTGGGCAAGCAGGACTGCTGGGGCGGTCCGGTGCATCCCTGACCGCCCGAGCGGGTTTCCCGGCACCCCCAGCGAAGCCGGGAAACCCGCTCCGCCCCCGCTACGACCTCATCGCTTCGCGCCGAACCAGCGCGACAAGTGCTTCTCCAGGTCTTGCTGATCCTCGCCGGTCCAGACCACGTGCCCGTCCGGCCGCAGCAACGCGGCGGGCACGTCGAGGTCCTCGCTGACGTCCACGACGCGGTCGACCCGGTCCGCCCAGCCTTCCGCCGACAGCTGCCCGTTCTGGTCCAGCAGCAGCCCGCGGCCCTGGTGCATCAGCTCGTACAGCCGTCCTCGCTTGAGCGCCAGGTCCCGCATCCGCCGCCCGAGCAGCGGATGCCCCTCGCCGAAGTCGTAGCGGATGTCGAGCGCGAGCACCTTCTCCAGCAGCAGCTGGTTGACCTCCTCGAACGCCATCAGCTCGGTCAGCAGCCGCCGCATCGCGCGCCCGTCCGGATCGGGCGACATCACCACGCCCTGCGCGCGGACGTTGTCCAGCACGGCGTCCGCGACCGGGTGCCGTTCGGTCTCGTAGGTGTCGAGCAGCCCCTCCGGAGCCCAGCCGTTGACCTCCGCGGCAAGCTTCCAGCCGAGGTTGAACGCGTCCTGGATCCCGAGGTTGAGCCCCTGCCCGCCCAGCGGCGGGTGGACGTGCGCCGCGTCCCCGGCGAGCAGCACCCGGCCGACCCGGTAGTGCTCGGCCTGGCGGGTCGCGTCCCCGAAGCGCGAGAGCCAGCGAGGGGAGTGGACGCCGAAGTCCGTCCCGGCGTACTCGCGCAACTGCTGTTTGACCTCGTCCAGCGTCGGCGTCCGCGCTTCCCGGTCGTCGATCACTCCGGCCGCGGGCACGACCACGCGGAACATCCCGTCGCGCAACGGCCCGACCCCGAACCACAGCTGGGTTTTGCGGATTTCCATCACCCGCGCGGTGATCTCGGCGGGATCCGCGGTCGCCTCCATCTCGCCCAGCAGCACTTCGCGCCGGGCGGGCTCACCCGGGAACGCGACGCCGAGCGCCTTGCGCACCGTGCTCCGCCCGCCGTCGCAGCCGACCAGATAGCGCGCCCGCAGCTCGCTGCCGTCGGCCAACGAGACACTGACCCCCTCGTCGTCCTGGCTCAGCCCGACGACCTCGCATCCGCGCCGGATCTCCGCGCCCGCCTTGACCGCGTGCTCGGCCAGCAGCCGGTCGGTGATGGGCTGCGGAAGCCCCAGCACGTACGGATGCGAGGTGTCCAGCCGCTCCGGCGCGGGCCGCGCGATGCCCGCGAAGAAACCCCCGACCGGGTGCGTCGAACCCTCGGCGAGGAACGGCTCCAGCATTCCCCGCTGGTCCAGGACCTCCATGCTGCGCGAGTGCATCCCCAGCGCGCGCACGTACTTCGGCGGTTCCGCGTCCTTTTCCAGCACGACCACGCGCACTCCGTGCAGCCGCAGCTCCGCGGCCAGCATGACGCCCGCCGGCCCGGCCCCCACCACGATCACGTCCACCATGAACTCTTCGTCCCCTGTACCGGAGCCGATTCCCGCCCGCGGTATTTCCGCAGGCAGTGGCTCCGGCGGACGATTGTGGAGCACCACCCGGGCCTTGCCGCAAGCCCCGGGGTGCGCTATATGTTGAAGGGGGGCAGGGAAAAGTCCCGCCCCTTTCTGTCCCCAGCGGACCTCCCTCAGCCCTCCTTGCGGGCCATCAAGTACGCCTGCCGAGTCGCTTCGAAGCTCGGTCCCGGTTCGCGCACCAGACGCGCGTCCACCACGAAACCGGCGTCGGCGAGCAGTTGCGCGATGAAGTCCGGATCCAGCCGGTACGCATCAGCCGCGATGTCGTGCCCGTAAGCGTTCTCGATGCGGCGGCGCTGGTTGTCGCCCACCTGGAACGCGGTCAGCAGCCAGCCGCCCGGCCGCAGCACCCGCGCGAGTTCCTTGGCCAGCACCGGAAGCTCCTCGGGCGGCGTGTGGATCAGCGAGTACCACGCGAGCGCCCCGGCGAGCGAGCCGTCGGCAAGGTCGAGCGCGGCCATCGAGCCCACCTCGAAGCGCAGGTGCGGATGCGTCCTGCGAGCCACCTCGACCATCGCGGGGGACAGGTCGACGCCGAACACGTCGAGTCCGAGCGACTTGAGATACCCGGTCAGCCGTCCGGGGCCGCAGCCCAGGTCGCCGACCGGCCCTTCGCCGACGAGTTCGGCGAAGGCGGTGAGCGCCGCGCGGTCCCAGATGGCGTCCTGAAGGAAGTCCTTCAGCAACTCGGCGTAATTCTCGGCAACAGTGTCGTACGCGGTCCGCGTCTCGGTCACGTAAACAGGTTCGGTCACGGGCAGGGACAGTAGCGCCCGCCGCCGCGCCCTGTCCGGCGAAACGCGCGGACTAGACGCGGGCGCGGGCGATGATCGCGGAAGTGTCGGTTCCAGCGGGCAAAGTACCGAAAGCCAGGCCCCAGTCGCCGCCGAACCGCGTGCCGCAGAACGCGTCCGCCACCGCGCGCGGCGCGTGCCGCACCAGCAGCGAACCCTGCAGCACCAACGCCATCGACTCGACCACCCGCCGCGCCCTGAACTCCAGATCGTCCACATCGGACAGATCCTTCTTGAGCCGGTCGACCGCGTCGTCGAGCCGCGCGTCCCCGCCCGCGGCCTGGCCGACCTCTGCGAAGAACGCGGCCACCGATTCCGGCTGCCGCCCCATCGCGCGCAACGCGTCGAGCGCCGCGACGTTGCCCGACCCCTCCCAGATCGACATCAGCGGCGCTTCCCGGTACAGCCGCGGCATGCCCGATTCCTCGACATACCCGTTGCCGCCAAAGCACTCCAGCGCCTCGGCCGCGTGCATCGGAGCCCGCTTGCAGACCCAGTACTTGGTCACCGCGAGCCCGAGACGGCGGAACGCCTGCTCCTGCTCGTCGTCGCGCCGGTCGCCCGCGGCCGCCAGCCGCATCGACGCCGCCACCGCAGCTTCCGCCTCGAGCACCAGGTCCGCCAGCACATTCGCCATCAGCGGCTGGTCCACGAGCGCCTTGCCGAACGCGTACCGATGCGTCGCGTGGTGCACCGCGCGGACCGCGCCCAGCCGCATCCCCGACGAACTGCCGAGCGCGCAGTCGAGCCGGGTGTTGTTGACCATCTCGATGATCGTCCGGACCCCGCGGCCCTCCTCGCCGACGAGCCAGCCCACCGCGTCGTCGTACTCGATCTCCGACGACGCGTTCGACCGGTTGCCGAGCTTGTCCTTCAAGCGCTGCAACCGGATCGGGTTCCGGCTGCCGTCCGGGAGCACCCGGGGGAGCAGGAAGCAGGACAGCCCGCCGGGCGCCTGCGCGAGCGTGAGGAACATGTCCGACATCGGCGCGCTGGTGAACCACTTGTGCCCGACCAGCCGGTAAGTGCCGTCGCCGGCGGGCCGCGCCGCGGTGGTGTTGGCGCGGACGTCCGAACCGCCCTGCTTCTCGGTCATCGACATGCCCGCGATCAGCCCGCGCTTCGCGCCCGGCTCGCGCAACCCGAAGTCGTACTCGGTCGACGCCAGCAGCGGCTCGTACTTCTCGGTCAGCTCAGAATTCGCGCGCAACGCCGGAACCGCCGCGTACGTCATCGAGATCGGGCAGGTGTGCCCGGCCTCGGACTGGCTCCACACATAGAACTTCGCCGCCCGCGCCGCATGCGCCCCCGGCCGCTCGTCCCGCCACGGCGCGGCCTGCAACCCGTGCGACACCGCGACGTTCATCAGGTCGTGCCAATGCGGATGGAACTCGACCTCGTCGATCCGGTGCCCGAACCGGTCGTGCGTGCGCAGCACCGGCTCGTTCTCGTTGACCAGCCTGCTCCATTCCTGCACCTGCTCGCTGCCGGCCAGCCGCCCCAGCTCGTGCAACTCGTCGCCGACCCACGTCGCGTCGGTGCGCCCGACCGCCTCCGCCAGCGCCGGATCGGCCGCGACGTCGTGCTCCAGCGGCGGAACCTGATTGACGACCTCATGCGTTGCGGGCATCCGAACCTCCCAGTGACCGCACGACGAACGTGCTCAACTCGCTGACCTCCGCCGACCCGCCGCTGGTCAGCGGACCGATCAACACCTCAGCCGCAGCGCCGACCAACGCCGCCGCGGTCACCGCCGCGTCCTGCGCGGGCAACACCCCGGTCCGCACGCCCTCGGCGACGTGCTCGGCCACGACGTCCCGGAACACCCGCCGGAACTCGAGCCGCTCCGCGTCGATCACCGCGTCCACCGGCTCGGCCAGCAGCGCGTACGCCAGCCGCGGCGCCTTCAACGCCCGCATCGCGAACGTCTCGAACACCGCCACGACCCGCGCCACCGGGTCGACCGGCCCGGCCGCAGCCGACCGCACCGCCTCCACCTCGCGCGACACGACCTGCCGGAAGACCCGCACGACCAGATCGGCCTTGGTGGGGAAGTGGCGGTACACCGTCCCGACCGCGACACCGGCCCGCTCAGCGACGGCGGCTACCGAACAACCGGAATAGCCGTGCTCGGCGAGCTGCCGCACCGTGGCGTCCAGGATGGTCTCCCGGAGCGCGTCGAGGCGCTCCTGGACTTTGGGCGTTCTGCGGTAGGCCACGGGAAGAAGTGAACCATCGATTCACAACTTGCGTCAACGGTCGCTTCCCTAATCGGCTTGCCAAGCCCAGGACACTTTCCTTGACCGCATCCGACAAGCAGTCCAGCCCGGGGGACCCTGCCGTGCCCGAAACTCCCAGAACGCGGCTGGTGCGGGGGCTCGCACCGCTGACCGGCTTCGCGTTCCTCACCGCCGCGCTGGATGTCTTCGCGGGCAATCAGCTCCAAGCGCAGGACCCGGCGACGGTCGCGGCCATCTCGTTCACCCTCGCCGCCCTGTTTTTCCTCGGCGGCGACATGCTCAGACGTGGCCCGGCGGCGACCTTCCGGCCACTGCGGGACCACCGCTACGACGTGCTGATGATCAACGTGACGACCGCAGTGACGTGGCTGTCGATGCTGTACGCGCTGAAGTTCCTGGAACCGGCGATCGTGAACGTAGTGGGGCTCGCGCTCGGTCCGTTGCTGACCGTGCTGGTCAGCCCCGTGCTCCGGCCCGGGACAAAGCTCCTGCGCACCGAGGTCGTCATCTCGCTGTTCATCGGCGTGATGATCGCGATGCTGGTCTGGGGATCGTTCACCGGGCACAGCGCCGTAGGCGAACGGTCCACCGCGGACACAGCGATCGGCATCGCGCTCACCCTGCTCACCGGCCTGGGCTCGGTGACGAACGTGATCTACTCCAAACGGCTCAGCGACGCGGGACTGAAGCCCCAATCGGTGCTGGCGGTGCGCTTCTTCCTGATGCTGGCCCTCACCTGGACGCTCGTCGCGGTCAACGATCATCCGGCCGTGGGAACAGCATTCCTCCCGTCGCTGATGATCGCCGTCGTCGGCGTCGCGGCCCCGCTCTACCTGCTGCAGGTCGGCATCAAGCACACCGAGCCGATCACCGCGTCGATCCTGCTCACGCTCTCGCCCCTGTTCGCGTTCTTCCTCCAGCTGCCAGACCAGCGGCTCACCCCGTCCGCGCTCACCTTCGCCGGCGTGGCAGGGATCGTCGCGCTCGTCGCGATCAGCACGGTCGTCCGCACCAAGCACGATGCCGCGGCCCGCGCCGCGGAGGAAGCAGAGCCAGCCGAGGCCCCAGTCCGCCAGCAGGTCCGGCCCTGCACCGGATGACCGCGGCGGCGTGCCGCCCGGCGACGAGACCGGATCCGGCAATTCATTTGCCGCGCCGCCTCGGCTGCCGGGACCATGCCCGGTATGCGCTTCTCGATCAACATCCCGAACTTCGGCGACTTCGCCGACGCCCGGACCGTGGCGAGAGTGGCGGCAGCGGCCGAACAAGAAGGCTGGGACGCGCTGTTCCTCTGGGACCACGTCGTGCACGACAAGGAAATCCGCCGCGGCCAGCCGTTCGGCGATCCCTGGATGCTGCTGACCGCGGCCGCGCTCGCGACCTCCACGCTCAAGATCGGCACGCTGGTCACCGCCGTGCCCCGCCGCCGCCCCGAACACCTCGCCCGCCAGGTCGCCACCCTCGACGCCCTCAGCGGCGGACGCGTCATCTTCGGCGCCGGCCTGGGCGGACCGATCGAGGACGAGTTCGGCAGCTTCGGCGAACCCACCGACCCGGTCGTCCTCGCCGAACATCTCGACGAAAGCCTCCGCCTCCTCGACCGCTACTGGTCCGGAAACCCCGTCGACCACGACGGCAAGCACTACCAAGTCCGCGACGTCACCCTCCGGCCCGCCACTGTCCAGCAACCGCGCCCGCCGGTCTGGCTCGCCGCAGTCTGGCCCAACCGCAGGCCAGTCCGCCGCGCCGCACGCTGGGACGGCATCGCGCCGCTGTTCAAAAACGCCACCCACGGCGTCGCCCCGGCCGCGCAAGACGTCCGCGACGTCGTGTCCTACGCCCGAAAACACGGCGCGGGGGAGAAGTTCGAGTTCGTCGTCGGCGGAGCCACCCCCGCCGACCCGGCCCGAGCCCGCGACCTGATCGCCCCGCTCGCCGAAGCCGGCGCGACCTGGTGGGACGAACGGCAGCTCATCACCACCAGCGACCTCGACCGCCTCGAACCCACCCTGCGCCGCATCAGCCAAGGCCCGCCAAGGGGAGTGGACTAGACCTCGACCACCAGCACCTCGCTCAACCGTTCGGCCAACGGCCGCACCGACTCCGCGGACACCTCGCCGCCCAGCCCTTCCGCCGGAAGAAAACGCACAGTCGTCCCGGTCGTCCCGTCTGACGGCACCGAAACCAGCTCGTCAGCCGGGACACCGTGACGATAAGGCTGCGTCCACGCGCCCTCGGCCCGCCGGTTCGTGTGTACCAGCCACTCGCTCAACGCCGCGACCACCGACATCCCGTACCGCGGATGGCCATCGGGGAGGGGAGCGGCGGGCGGAGAATCGAAGTACCGGAAGTCTTTCGTCGCCATCACCGGCTTCCGCACCGGCCGCCCGTCGTCGCCGACCGCCATCTGCGTCCCGCGCCCGTCGTCCGACACCGAAACCGAACCGTCCGGGTGAAATTCGACGACCGCCCGGCCCGCGCCCCGATCCTCGGCCTCGTCCGCGGCGTAAGCGAGCACCTCCAGGATCAGATGACACATTCCGGTCGGCGCGTACCGCTGCGGGTTCTCCCGGATCAACCGCAAGTGCTCAGGATCGTGATCACGGCACCAGTCGTGCGTCGTCGGCTCAGGCAGCGGCATCCACCCATCCTGCCACCGACGCTTGACCTGGTCCGCGCTCCAGCACATACGTTCGCCGCCATGACCACAACGCTCATCACCGGTGCCACCAAAGGACTCGGCTACGAAACCGCCCGCCGCTTGGCCGCTGCCGGACACACCGTCTACATCGGCGCCCGCGACGCCGCCCGCGGTCAGCGAGCCGCGGAGGAACTCGGCGCACGGACCGTTCAACTCGACGTCACCGACGAAGCATCGGTTCTCGCCGCGGCGAAAACCGTCGAGGCCGAAGGGGGACTGGACGTCCTCGTCAACAACGCAGGCATCGCCGTCGAACTGAAGAGCGACGGGGAATCGGTCGACGCAGCCGAAACCACTGCCGACCTGATGCGGGAAACGTTCGATACCAACGTCTTCGGCGTCGTGCGGGTGCTGCACGCGTTTCTGCCGCTCCTGCAACGATCGTCCGAGCCGGTGGTGGTGAACGTCAGCAGCGCGCTCGGATCGCTGGGCAGGATGACCGACCCGGCGACCCACCAATACGCGTACCGCGGCGTCGCATACCCGGCGTCGAAGGCCGCGGTGAACCTGGTGACCGTGCAGTACGCCAAGGCGTTTCCGGGGATTCGCATCAACGCCGTCGAGCCCGGCTACACGCGAACGGACATCAACGGACGTCGCGGGGGACAGTCGGTCGAGCAGGGCGCGGAGATCATCGTCCGGATGGCCCAGATCGGAACCAGCGGACCGACCGGCACCTACACCGACATCGACGGCCCGCTGGCGTGGTGAGTGCTGCCATGATCGGTTCATGAACGAGTACCGCTGGCCGGACGACCAAGGCCTCGCGGATCGGGCTCGCCAGGCATGGGCGGCGACAACCGGGGCATTGCCGCCCGGGACGCCCGTCACGGGCAAGGTGATCGGACCGCAGCCATTCGGAGTATTCGTGCGGATCGACGGCACGCCTGATGCGGTCGGCCTGGCCGAGGTGACGACCATGCCTCGCGACACATCGATGCCAGCTGTCAGGGCCGCGGTCGCGGGCGAGGTCATCGGGCATGCCATCCAGAACCACCAGATCAGGCTCCGGCTGTCCGAGCGCTGAGTCTGTAGGCAGACGGCCGGGCGAGTGGGTCCGGGCGTGGTCTCACCGCTTACTTGACATAATGTACATTATCGGCGTTTTGCTGACCTGCTGATAGACAGGTTGAGGAGAGGCTCCCTGAGGGCCCAGATGCAGTCAGGCGACTCGTCTCCGCGCGCCTCGCCATGCGAGGCGCGCGACTCAGTCGGCCGCGTTCTTCTGAGGGCACGTCGTCAGCTGAGCTCTCTGGATGAGCCTTGAGGTTGGTTCCCGTCGGAAAGCAACCCAAGATCCCCGACGGGAACCGCCGTCCCAGTCGTGCTTAATTCGTCACCGTGACGAATTAAGCACGACTGGGAGGACATCGAGGTTGGAGCACAACAACTTTTCCGAACGTGCTGACGCTGGCTCAGGCACCTGAAGATCCACTCGACCAGATGAACGCGTCGCAGATCCAGCCCGTCGCCAGGCAGGCTCAAGCTGCTGAAGCCAGCCGGAACACTGACTTTCCGGGCCGCACAGGGCGTCCCGGGACACGAGCGGGCCAGTCGGAAAGCGCTGTCCCCCAAGGGGATTCAGCCCCTCCTCAAGCCTGGCGGAACCCCTCCCGCGGCCATGTTTCATGCATAATCGCTATTATGCATCATATATCAGACAACGGGTAGCGTCGAAATTGTCGGTGCCGTGCGGTACAAGATCACTATGCTCGTTTCCGAGGCACAGCAAGCGTTCTTCGCGGCACGGCGGCCGCGCAAGGACTCGCCGCACACCACTGCCGCCTATCGGCGCGACCTCGCCGGGATCACCGCTCTCCTGCTGGCGGAGCTGGGTCGCGACGAGGTGGACGTCGAAGAGCTGACAGCGCCGGTGCTGCGGGCTGCCTTCGGCGCGTTTGCCGACAACCACGCGAAAAGCTCCGTGCTGCGCGCGTGGTCGACGTGGAATCAGTTCCTCACCTTCTGCGTCTCGGACGGACTGCTCCCCGGCAATCCGATGGGAGCCGTCGCGCGGCCCAAGACTCCCCCGCTTACCCCGAAACCGTTGCGGGGCGAGGAAACGCCCGAGCAACTGCTCACCGCGGCGGCCGACGGCGCCCGGCGCGCGCGGGATCCCTGGCCGGAGCGCGACGTGCTGGTCCTGGCGCTGGGACTGGTCGCGGGCCTGCGGGCAGCGGAAATGCGCGCCCTCACGCCGCGGTCGGTGGTCGGCCGAGACGGCGAGTTGCGGTTGCACGTCCACGGCAAGGGCAGCCGGGACCGGTCGATCCCGGTGCAACCGGCGATGGCGAAACTGATCGAGGACTATCAGGCTTCGTGCCGCCGGCGGTTCCCCCGGCAACGCTTCCCGGCGAGCGAACCTCTGCTGCGGGACCGAGCGGGCGATCCGATCGGCCGCGGTGCACTGGAGTACCTGGTGAAGTCGTGCTACCGATGGGCGGGCTTGCACGACCGGGTGCCGACGGGCGCGAATCTCCACGCTCTGCGGCACACCTTCGCCACGCGGCTGGCCGAAGACGGCGCCACCGCGTCGGAGATCATGTCCTTGCTGGGTCACGCGAGCTTGGCGACGAGCCAGAACTACATCGAAGCCACCGGCCGGGAGCAGCGAGCGGCCGCCGCGAGCAACCGGACCTATCGGGCGCTCAACGGATTGGCTCGGGACGATGCTCCGCAAGAGGGCACTGCGCGGGAGGCCGATGTGATTGCATGAGCGTGTGACTGACGAACCCTCGCGCGTCGTGCGCGCCAGCCGTGAGATCGAGGCCCCCGCCGAGCGGATTTTCGAGCTGATCGCCGACCCGTCGCAGCAGCCCAGATGGGACGGCAACGACAACCTGGCCGAGTCCAAGCCGGGCCAGCGCGTCCACGCCGTCGGCGACGTGTTCGCCACGACGCTCACGAACGGCTGGGTGCGGGAGAACCACATCGTGGAGTTCGAGGAGGCGCGCCGGGTGGCGTGGCGTCCGGCGGAACAGGGTCAGCAGCCTCCGGGGCATTTGTGGCGCTGGGAGCTGAACCCGCTCAGCGCGACGCGCACGGAGGTGACGCACACCTACGACTGGTCGGATCTCGACCCGAACGACACGATGCGGAACACCCGTGCCCGCTCCATGACGACGGAGAACCTGGCGGCGTCGCTGGAGAACCTGGCGAAGGCGGCGGAGCGTCCGCAGTCGTAGGCGGATTCGCGCGGCGTCCGAGTGCTGGCTCGCTCCGCAGGCGAGCTTGACGTCCGTGGCTCGTCGGCAGTGAGTCGGGCAGACGCCGGCGCGGCTCACTGCCGAGAGAGCAATGGCCGGGAGGCCAATGTCAGCCTCTCCCCTACGTCCGGCACCGCCGAGCAGGAGATTCGGCGAGCACCGAGAGTTCTCGCATCGCGGTGAGGGTGCGGTGCGCTATCGGTGTGCACGCAAGGCCGCCGCAACCCAAGCGAAAGCGGGCACGCTCCGCGCTTCCGGCGGGCGATTGTTGATCAGGCTCACCAGCTCCCAATAGCGTTCGACGCGCGGTTCGGCGACCAGGTCGAGCCATTCGAGCAGCGCCCGCGACTCGTTGTCGCCGAGATCGGCGGGCACGATGCGGTCGAGGATCGCCCGTCCGGGCGCTGACTCCGCCGCGATTCCCTTCTTGACCGCCGGGCCAGCGTGCTGGAGAACCAGCGGCCGGACGGTGAGGCCGAACTCGATGCGGTTGTCGGCTTCTCCGCGGAGCCCATCTCCCGCAGGGTGTGCTGGAAGTCGTCGTCGGAGACGAGTTCCGCCAGTTCTATCCAGGCGTCCGCCTGAGCGGAAGTCGGATCGGCGGGCAATTGCGGGGGCACCTCTCGCATGAACTCGGCGATGACCAGCGCGTCCGGATCGTCGACGCCGGCGAAGGCGTTGCCGACGAAGCCGTCGATGAACTGTTGCCGTTCGCGGGCCGGCAATCGGGCGAGTTCGTGCGTCAGGGCGAGTCCTTCGGTTTCGGTGTCCCGGCTCAGGGCGTTGCGCAGGACCGCACGGTTCAGCCGCAAGATCTGGATCTGGGCTTCGAGTGCCTCGACGTGGCTCGCGGCGGCTTGGGCCAGCGTGGTGTGGCGCTCGAGTACCTCTCGCACCGAGTCCAGGCCTAGTCCGAGTTCGCGAAGCGTCTTGATCAGGTGCAGGCGGCCGACCGCGTCGGCGCGGTAGAGCCGGTAGCCGCCCGCGGACCGTTCCGCGGGCGGCAGTACTCCGCTGTCGGACCAGTACCGGATCGTCCGCGCGGACAAACCGGTGCGGCGGGCAAGCTCCCCGATCGGGCAGCGGTCGGTCGACTCGTCCATGGACTCGATCTGCACCTTCCACCCGCTGGAAGGTCAACCCGAATTCAGGCCGCGGCCGCGCTCCGGGGAAAGTCCTTGCGCTTGATCTTCGCCCGCCGCCCGTCGGGATGGTGGAACACGATCCCCTCCGCGAGATGGCCAGGCGAGAACTTGCTGTCCAAAGTGGTCAGGAACTCGCGCAGTCCTTGATAGCTGCGCGGGACGTCCAGCACTGTGGGTGCTTGGAAGTCGAACGGCACGCACAGGTGGTCGTCCAGGGCAAGCGGGTTTCCCTGGATCCGGGGCCCGAGTGCTTCGCACGGGTGCTCGCCGTCCGGCCATTCCGAGACGTCGGTGTTCCCCGCGGCGGCGAGGATCCACTTGTCGTCGGCGGAGGATTCGTCGGTGTCGACGTACCAGCCGTCGACGATCCCTTGCTGTTTCTGGGCTTTGCTCGGGTTTCGGCGCTTTTCGACGCGGACCAGGCGGCCGGAGCGGACGGTCAGGCGGACGTTGGTTCCGTCGAGTTTCTCGGTCCCCACTCCGGCTCCGTCGAAGACCCACGCGCATTCGGCGCGGGGCCGGTCGACCACCTGGAAGCGCTCGTCGCGTTCGAAGAGCGTGGGGATCTTCTCCATGACTTGTTTCCCTCTGCTGACGTGCCCCAGTAGTTCTTCATGGCTGATGACGCCCTCGGCCAGTCCGCTCGCCAGTGACCGGACGAGGTCCGCCACTGACACGTCCGCTTCGACCGCGACGTGTTTGAGTGCCTTCTTCTCCTCCGGGGAGATCCAGGCGACGAGCCGCGACCAGCCTTCCGGGGGCGTCCAGCGGGCCGGGGCCGCGGGGTTTTTGCGGGGCCTGCCTCGCCCTCGGGGTTCGTCCACGGCGCGAACGCTAGAGCACGGGCGAGACTTGTGTCAATTGGCATAACTGAAAATGAGCAGCAGGTCAGGAGGCACTTTTTCGACAAGAAAGCTCAGCGGAGCTGTTCGAGATCCTTCGCCGCCGAGGCGATCTCCTCCGCGAGCTGCCGCAGCTCGCTCGCTGACGCGCCGTCCTGCGCGGCGGTCACGATGTCCTCCGCGGCGCAGCGGAGCTGGAAGAGCCGGTCCTGCAGGGCGGCGATCTCGGTGTCGGACAGCACGACCGCGTCCTCGGGCAGGCCGCTGCGCTGCAGGGCGGTCCGGCGTTCGTAGGCGCGCTGACGGCAGGACTGCCCGCAGTAGCGCCTGCGGCGTCCGACGTTGCCTGCTTCGGGCAGGCGGCGTCCGCACCAGCCGCAGTGTTTCGGGGCGTTCGTGCGGCGCGGCACGACGCGTTCGTCGCCGGTCAGGGCGTGTTCGGCCAGTTCCCTCACCCGCCGGACTCTAGCTGTCCATCACGTTCTCACGACGGGGCCACACCGATGGCGCAGACTGGAACCATGCGTCCACCGTTTCCGTACCTCGCCGACTCGCTCCCCCGCGCCTTCGCCCACCGCGGCTGGCACATCGGCGACCTGGAGGGGCTGGAGAATTCGCTGCCGGCGTTCCAGCGCGCGGTCGCCGAGGGGTACCGCTACCTCGAGACCGACGTGCACGCCACGTCCGACGGCGTCGTGGTCGTCCATCACGACGCGACGCTCGATCGCACGACCGACGGGCGCGGGGCGATCGCGACCCAGACCTGGGCGCAGCTCAAGGACGTCAAGATCGACGGCCGGGCGCCGTTGTCGCGGCTGGAGGATCTGCTCGAGGAGCTGCCGGACGCGTTTTTCAACATCGACGTGAAGGCCGACAGCGCGGTGGTCCCGTTCGTGCGGACGTTGCAGCGGACGGGCGCGGTGGAGCGGGTCGCCGCGGCGTCCTTTTCGGACTCGCGGCTCGCGAGGCTGCGCAAGCTGGCCGGGCCGAAGCTGCTGACCGCGATGGGGCCGCGGTCGGCGTTCCTGTTGTGGGCGAACGGCTGGGCTCCGCTGCTGCAGATCAGCCGGTTCTCGGCGGGCTGGCTCGCGCAGGTCCCGGTGCGGCAGGGGCCGTTGAAGGTGGTCGACGAGGCGTTCGTGAAGTCGGCGGTGCGGCGCGGGTTCGAGGTGCACACGTGGACGATCGACGAGGCGGACGAGATGCGGACGCTGCTGGACCTCGGCGTGCACGGGATCGTGACCGACCGGCCCGATCTGCTGCGCGAGGTGTTGCGGGAGCGGGGTTCGTGGAAGTAGCGGACAGGATCTGACCGCTGCTCCAGACAGGATCGACGACGTGCCGAAGACCTCCGCGCGGCTGCTGTCGCTGCTCTCGTTGCTTCAGGCCCGGCGGGACTGGCCGGGTGCGCTGCTGGCCGAGCGGCTGGAGGTCAGCCCGCGCACGGTGCGCCGCGACGTCGACCGGTTGCGGGAGCTCGGGTATCCGATCGTCACGACGAAGGGGCCGGACGGCGGTTACCGGCTGGACGCGGGTGCGCAGCTTCCGCCGTTGCTGTTCGACGACGACCAGGCTGTCGCGCTGGCGATCGCGTTGCAGGCGGCGACCGGGGCCGGGATCGAGGAGGCGGCCAGGCGGGCGTTGCAGACCGTGCGGCAGGTGATGCCCGCGCGGTTGCGGCATCGGGTGGACGCGTTGAGCTTCACCGCCGTCGAACGTCCGGCGCCGAGCGCGGATCCGCAAACGCTCATGGCGTTGAGCGCCGCCGTGCGTGCCCGGGAGGTGCTGCGGTTCGATTACGCCCCAACGGATACGCCGCCCCGCCGGGTCGAGCCGCATCATCTCGTCACGTGGGGCCGGCGGTGGTATCTGGTCGCGTGGGATCTCGATCGCGCGGACTGGCGGATCTTCCGCGCGGACCGGATCACGCCGCGTACGCCCACCGGGCCTAAGTTCGCCGAGCGCGGGCTGGCCGACGTCGCCGCGTTCGTGGCCGCGCGGTTCCGCGGGACGGAGCTGTCCGGCGAGTGGCCGTGCCGCGGCGAGGCGATCCTGCGTCTGCCGGCGACGGAAGCGGCGAGCTACCTGGCCGACGGCGTCATCGAGGCGCTCGGGCCGGACCGGTGCCGGGTGAGTCTCGGGGCTTGGTCGTGGCGCGGGCTGGCCGCCTCGTTCGGCCGGGTCGACGCCGCCATCGAGGTCGTCGGCCCGGCCGAATTGAAGGAAGCGTTCCGGCAGCTCGCCGCGCGTTACGCCGAGGCGGGGCGGGTCAGCGCGGAGCCTTGCCTTCCCACGCGGCCTTCCACGTCTTCGGGCCCAGCCGGCCCGAATCGTTGATGCCGTTGGCGCGCTGCAGGTCGAGGACCGCGGTGCGGGTCTTGTCGTAGTAGCAGCCGGTGCCGCTGAAGCCGTAGCCGAAGGCGTTCATCCGCAGCTGGAACGTGCGCAGCGCGGGCGCGCAATCGCCGTAGGCGTAGACGAGGCCGGGCCACGCGGGGGTCGCGCCGGGCGGTCCCGGCGGCGGGGCGGGCTGCGGCTTGGGCGCGGGCGGGGTCGGCAGTCCGCCGCCGCCGATGTAGGCGGCTTCTTCCCAGGCGGGGACGCGCTTGCTGCGGGCGTCGCCGTCGTTGGACAGGCCGAGCATGCCGCCGCATTCCCAGGGCTGCCAGCCGCGCATCCGGTACAGGTACAGCGCGCGGTAGTCCTGCTCGCGGGGGCTGGCCTGGTCGGGGCGGCCCTGGCCGCCGACGCTGCGCCAGGTGGGGAGGTCGAACTGGTAGGCGCCGTAGTAGCCGTTGCCGGTGTTGATCGAGTAGCGGCCGCTCGACTCGCACATGCGGAGCTTGGCCCAGGTGCCCGACGCGGGGTCCGCGGAGGCGGCGCCGGTGACGACGAGTTCCATGCCGAGGACGGCGACGACGAGCAGCAAGGCTCTGGCGGCGGCCCGTCTGGCAGTGCGAACGCGGTTGGTCATGCCACGCACACTAAGCACGTGACCCATCGACCACAAGAGTCACACCACACACAGCAGTCTCACATGACACGCCCGGAAATCCCGGGAGCGACACGCCCGGCCCGGCGTGTCGCGCGGTGCGCCGCACGGCGCGGCGGAAACCGGAAGCGACGAACCGGACACGGTTTGCCCCCTTCGGCGGTACCCGTTGCCCTCGCGGCAGTAATGTCCGGCGCGACCTGGAGATTCGCCCTGATTCGAGGAGTCGTGGATGACGCTGGCCGAGACCCGGGACAGCAAGCGGGAGCGGTGGGGCTGGTACTTCTACGACTGGGCCAACTCGCCGTTCTATTCGTCGGTCACGACAGTGTTCGGGGCGCTGTACATGAGCACCGTCGCGGCCGCGGACGCGAAGCAGAACATCACCCTTAACGGGGACAGGGCTTGTCTCAACGCGTCCGGTGCGGACGACAAGCTCAACCACTGCGACGTGTCGCTGTTCGGCCTCCACTTCCCCGCCGGCTCGCTGTGGGGCTATCTGCTGTCGGTGGCGACGATCGTGCAGGTCCTGGTGCTGCCGATCGCGGGCGCGGTGGCCGACCGCAGCCGCAACAAGCGCAAGATCCTCGGCGGGTTCGCCGTGCTCGGCGCGGCGGCGTCGGCGCTGATGTTCTTCATGGCCGGTTCGGACTGGCAGCTGGGCGCGGCGCTGTTCATCCTCGCGAACATCGGGTACGGCGGTTCGCTGGTCGTCTACTACTCGTTCCTGGTGGACATCGCGACGCCGGACGAGCGCGACGACGTGTCGGCCAAGGGCTGGGCGTTCGGCTATCTCGGCGGCGGACTCGCGCTCGCGCTGCAGCTCGCCTTCTACCTCAGCCGCGAGTCCCTCGGCATCGACACCGGTCTCGCCGTGCGCATCTGCTTCCTGACCTCGGGCATCTGGTGGGCCGTATTCACCGTCCCGACCCTGCGCCGGCTGCCCCGCATCCACGTGCCGACGGCGACTGCGCGTGGCGTCTCGGTGCTGCGGGCCGGTTTCCGCGAACTTCGCCAGACGCTCGGCGAAGCGAAGGCGTATCCGCTCACGCTCGCCTTCCTCGGCAGCTACCTCCTCTTCGCGGACGGCATCAACACGGTCGTCACAGTCTCGGCGCAGTACGGGAAGGACGAGCTGCGGTTCTCCGACGAGGTGTTGATCATCACGGTGCTGGTGATCCAGTTCCTCGCCTACGCGGGCGGCGTCCTGCACGGCCTGCTCGCGCGACGCCTCGGCGCGAAGTGGACGATCCTGGTCAGCCTCGTGCTGTGGGGCGTGGTCCTCGGCGGGGCGTACTTCGTGCAGCCGAGGCAGCCGTTGCAGTTCTTCGCCGTGGCGATCGGGATCGGGCTCGTGCTGGGCGGGACGAACGCGCTGGCCAGGTCGTTGTTCAGCCAGATGATCCCGGCCGGGAAGGACGCGCAGTACTACTCGCTTTACGTCGTCGGCGAGAAGGGCACGTCGTGGCTCGGGCCGCTGGTGTTCGCCGGGGTCGGGCAGGCGACCGGGTCGTTCCGGCTGGCGATCATCGCGCTCGTGGTGTTCTTCGTGCTCGGGTTCGTGTTCGTCGCGCTGGTGCCGGTGCGGCGCGCCATCGCGGCCGCCGGCAACCGTCCGCCGGAGGTGCTGTGAGGCCCAGATAGGGTCGGTCGTCGTGACCGCTGCAGACGACGTTGTGCTCGACGACCCCACCGACGCGCTTTCCGCGGCCCCGCCCGCCGGGGCCCGGCGCAACGGTCCGGCCCGGGGACGGCTGAAGTTCTGCTACGGCCCGATGGACTGCGGGAAGTCGACGCTCGCGCTGCAGATCGACCACAACCACGCGCGCCAGGGCCGCCGCGGTCTCGTGCTGGTCCGCCACGACCGGTCCGGCGCGCCGCAGATCACCAGCCGGATCGGCATCGCGCGGCGGGCGACGGAGGTCGCGACCGGCACCGACCTGCGGGATCTGGTGCGCGAGCAGTGGGCGCGCGGGCAGCACGTGGACTACGTGATCGTGGACGAGGCGCAGTTCCTCTCCCCCGCCCAGGTCGACCAGCTCGCCGAACTCGCCGACGAGGCGGGCATCGACGTCTACTGCTTCGGCATCGCGACCGACTTCCGCAGCAGGCTGTTCCCCGGGGCGGGGCGGCTGTTCGAGATCGCCGACGAGCTCCAACCGGTCCAGGTCGAGGTGCTCTGCTGGTGCGGGCTGCCCGGCCGGTTCAACGCGCGGGTCCGCGACGACGTGATTCTCCGTGACGGAGACACCGTTGTGGTGGCAGATACCGAACACTCCGTAGTTGAACCTTCAGCTTCAGCACGGTCTGATGCCGAAACGGTCACGGTCCGTTATCAGGTACTGTGCCGTCGCCACTTCCGCTCAGGGGATCTGGGACCCGCTGCCGCCCAGCACGGTCAGTTACGGTTGTCCTAGAGCTAACCTAACTAGCCCGACTGGGGGATATCCGCACTAAGAAGGCGGTATCCGCGTCACGTCAGAGGGCGAAACGACTCCCTCTGGAGGAAGCTGAAGACCACGGGTGACGCAGCTCATCGTGAGCAGCGACATGGTGTGCCGGGAATCCCTCGGATGCCTCGTTCGTTGCATAGGGTGAGCATCACCCTGGCTCCACCCGGAGCTGACTGAAAGGAATCCCACTATGGCCGACCGTGTTCTCCGTGGAAGCCGGCTGGGAGCGGTCAGCTACGAGACCGACCGCAATCACGACCTCGCTCCGCGCCGTACCGTGCGCTACTCCTGCCCCAAGAACCACGAGTTCGAGGTGCCGTTCTCCGACGACGCCGAGATCCCGACGGTGTGGGAGTGCCGCCTGCACGGCAGCGAATCCGAGATCGTCGACGGCGGGCAGCCCGAGCAAAAAAAGGTCAAGCCCCCCAGGACCCACTGGGACATGCTGCTGGAGCGCCGCTCCATCCCCGAGCTCGAGGACCTGCTGAACGAACGTCTCGCCGAGCTCAAGGGACGCCGGACCAGCCGGTCCGCTTGAGCCTCGGCCAGTAGCTGGCTCCCACCACCGAACAGGAACGGCCCCCGCGACCTCCCCCCGCGGGGGCCGTTCCGCGTCCTGCGGTGGCTCGTGAGTGTTGGCGCCGGTTAGAACCGGCGCCAACACTCACGAGCCACCTACTTGCCGCACCCGATTCGGCTAGCCCTCGCGGGCGTCGGCCGCGCTTCCGCGGTGAACCGCCGGGCAGCGGCCCACGCTGCGAACGCACAGCCGGCAAATGCAGCGCCCAGGACGCTGGAGCCGGTCCAGCCCGCCGCCGCGAAGGCGGTGGTCGTCGCGGCCGCGCCCAGCGCGGAGCCGAGCGAGTAGAAGATCATGTAGCCGCCGATGACGCTGCTGGTGCGGTCCGGATGCACTGCGGTGAGCAGGTGCTGATTGCTGACATGCACCGCCTGCACGGCGAAATCGAGCACCAGCACGCCCAGCCCCAGCAGCCACAGCGACGGCTGCCCGACCGCGAGCCACGACACCGCCAGCAGGACCAGCGCTCCGCCGGTGACGAGTCCCGCGTGTCCCCTGTCCGCCCAACGTCCCGCGCGGGCCGCCCCGAGCGCACCTGCCAAGCCGACCAGCCCGAAGAGACCGATCTGCGCGGTGCTCAAATTCCACGGGGCGGCGGCGAGCGGCAGCGACAGACCGCTCCACAACGCGCCGAACGACGCGAACAGGAAGAACGCGATGAGTCCCCGCGAGAGGAACAGCGGCTCCCGGAACAGCCCGCCGAGCGAGCTCAGCACCTGCCGGTACGTCGTGCCGTCGCGGCGCGGATCCGGCGGCATCGTCTTCAGCGCGAGACCGGCGAGCGCCGCCAGCAGCACCGCGAGCGCGACGTAGACGCTGCGCCACCCCCACAGTCCGGCCAGCGCGCCGGCTGCGACGCGGGCGCCCAGGATGCCGATGACCACCCCGGAGGTCACGGCGCCGAGGGTGCGTCCGCGTTCCTCCGAAGTGGACAGTGCGGCGGCGTAGGCGACCGTCGTCTGCACGACCACCGCGAACAGGCCCGCGAGCGCCAATCCGGTCAGCAGCAGCCAGGTTTGGCTTGCGGCTGCGGCGATTCCGGCCCCGACGGCGGTCAGCAGCAGGTGTGCGGCGATGAGCTTGCGGCGGTCGGCGAGGTCGCCCAGCGGGACGAGCGCGGCGAGACCGGCGAGGTAGCCGAGTTGCCCGGCGGCGACGATCCAGCCCAGGCTCGCGTCCGGCACGCCCAGGTCCGCGCCGATCTCGGCCAGGACCGGCTGAGCGGCGTAAATGCTCGCGACGGCGACCGCACACACCGCGGCGAACACCGTCCGGCGGCCCGTGGCGAGGCCCATGAGTCCCCCAATCAGTAGCGAATTGCAACTAATCGCACCGTACGGCAGAATGGTTTCAAAGAGCAACTCATCGAGGAGGCACGCGATCGTGGGCGACACCCCGGCCTGGACCGACCCGACGTGCCCGGTGGCGCGCACCCTCGACCTCGTCGGCGACCGGTGGAGCCTGCTGATCGTCCGCGACGCGATGGACGGCGCGCGGGCGTTCACCGACTTCCAGCAGCGCACCGGCATCGCCCGCAACATCCTCACCGACCGGCTGCGCCGCCTCGTCGAACGCGGCGTCCTCGACCGGCGGACCGCGGAATCGGGCAAACGGCAGGTCTACTCGCTCACGCCGGCCGGACGCGACCTGTTCACCGTCGTCGTCGCCCTCCGGCAGTGGGGCGAGCGGCACGCCTTCTCCCCCGGCGAAGACCACTCCGTGCTCGTCGACGAGTCCGGGCAGCCGATCCCGCCGCTCACGCCGGTCGCGGCGAACGGCGCGGCAGCCGACGTCGAGACGACCTCGGTGCGCAAGATCTGAAACCCGCCGGGCTCTTGCCCTGGCGACGCGACGGGCTTATTGTCAACGTACTGCTTGATAAAGAGATCGGTTGATAAAGATGACCGTTGACAACGTCGACGACCGGCTGGACCGGGCGTTCACCGCGCTGGGCGACCCGATCCGGCGCGCGCTCGTCGCCCGGCTGTCGCGCGGGGAAGCCACGGTGAACGAACTCGCCGAGCCGTTCCCGGTGACGAAGCAAGCCGTGTCCCGGCACGTCCAGGTGCTGGAGGCGGCCGGGCTCATCACGCGCAGCCGCGACGGCCAGCGCCGCCCGTGCCACCTCAACGCCGCCGCTCTCGAAGAGCTGACCAGCTGGATCGACACCTACCGGCTGACCCGCGAACGCGAGTTCCGCCGCCTCGACAGCCTTCTCGAAGAGACCAAGGAGCAGGACCGATGAACCCGACCACCATCACCGCCCAGCCCGGCAGCCCGTTCATCGAGATCGTCCGCGATTTCGACACGACGCCCGCGCGGCTCTTCCGCGCCTACACCGACCCTGACCTGATCTCCCGCTGGCTCGGCCCGCGCGACGTCGAAATGCGGCTCCTCGAGTTCGACGCGCACTCCGGCGGGGCGTACCGCTACGTCCACGTCGACACCGACGGCGGCGAGCATCTCTTCCGCGGCGTCTTCCATGCCGTGGACAGCGCCGAGCGGATAGTCCAGACCTTCGAGTACGAGGGCGCGCCCGGCCAGGTCAGCCTGGAAACCCTGACCTTCGAGGAGGTCGACGGCCGGACCCGGCTGCGGACCCGGTCGGTGTTCCCGAGCGTCGAGGCCCGCGACGCGATGGTCGCGAGCGGGATGGAACGCGGGATCCGCGATTCGATGGACCGGCTCGACGAACTCGCGCGCGACGCGGAGCAGCCGGGAGCGAGCCGCGTGGTCGTGGACATCTCGATGTCGCTGGACGGCTACGTCACCGGGCCGGAAGCCGGTCCCGGACGCGGGCTCGGCATCGGCGGCGAACCGCTGCACGGCTGGGTGTCCGACCCGACGCCGCGCGACGCGGAGATCCTGCACCGCTCGTTCACCGAAACCGGAGCGGTGGTCATGGGCCGCGCCATGTTCGACGTCGTGGACAGCCCGGACGGCTGGGCCGACGAGGACGGCTACGGCGAGGGCGAGGACCGGATCCCCGCACCGCCGGTGTTCGTCGTCACCCATGCCCGCCCGGAGAAGATCCGGCTGGGCGAACGGTTCCGGTTCGCCACCGGCGGCCTCGGGGACGCGGTCGCCCAGGCTCGCGCGGCAGCCGGCGGCAAGGACGTCATGGTGATCGGCGGCGGGTCGATCGCGTCGCAGGTCCTGCACGCCGGACTGGCGGACGTGCTCCGGATCCACCTCGCGCCGATCGTCCTCGGCGGCGGAACCCCGTTGTTCCCCGGGGGAAATCCCGGACCGGTGCGGCTTGAAGCGCTCGGTGCGGTGTCGACGCCGGGCGCCGAACACCTCACCTACCGCGTGCTGAAGTAGCGATCAGCCTCGGCCCAGCAGCTTCTTCAGCTGGGCCAGGCGGCGCTGCACGCCCCACTCCGCGACCCGGAAGAACGCCTCGGACATGATGCCGCCGCTCATCTTCGACACGCCGATCTCCCGGTCGGTGAAGGTGATCGGCACCTCGACGATGTCGAACCCGGCGTCCGCGGTGCGGCGCGTGAGGTCGATCTGGAAGCAGTAGCCGTGCGAGGCGACCTCGTTCAGCGCCAGCTTCTCCAGCACCGGACGGCGGTACGCGCGGAACCCGGCGGTCATGTCCGCGACCTTGATCCCGAGCGCGATCCGCGAGTACAGGTTCGCCCCACGCGAGAGCAGCGTCCGGCGCAGCGGCCAGTTCACCGTGCTGCCGCCGGGCACGTACCGCGACCCGATCGACAGGTCCGCGTCGCCGACCGCGTCCAGCAGCCGAGGCAGGTCCTCCGGCGCGTGCGAACCGTCGGCGTCCATCTCCACGAACGTCGCGTAGCCGCGCTCCATCCCCCAATGGAACCCGGCGATGTAGGCCTTGCCGAGGCCTTCCTTCGCGGTGCGGTGCAGCACGTGCACCCGCTTGTCGGCGGCCGCGCGCTCGTCGGCCAGTTCGCCGGTGCCGTCCGGGCTGCCGTCGTCGACGACGAGCACGTCGACGTCCGGGAGTGCCTTGTGGAGCCGGTCCAGCACCGGGCCGAGGTTGTCCCGCTCGTTGTAGGTCGGGATCACCACCAGCACCGGTTCGATCGTTTCGGCCCCCCGCGGCGCCTGCGCCATCCGTGTCCTCCGCATCCGGCGGATCAGCCCGCCGCTTCCCCTGCTGTGGTCCCCGTTGTCACTGTCTTGCCGGTACTGCGCCGGGTGCGAAAACGGAGCACGAACCCGCCGGCGACACCCGCGATCGCCAACGCCAGCAGTCCGTACTCCGTCCACGCACCGATTCGATCCGACAGCGTAGTCTGCGTGCGCAGCGGCACGCGCCCGACCAGGGCATCCGCCGTGAAAAGCCCGGTGGAGCTGGTGATCGTCCCGTCCGGGGCGACCAACGCGCTCACCCCGGAGACCGCCGACACCACCACCGCGCGCCCGTGCTCGACCGCGCGCAGCCGCGCCATCGCCAGCTGCTGGTAGCTCATCTCCCCCGGCCCGTACCACGCGTTGTTGGTCGGCACGACGAGCAGTTCGCCGCCCGCATTGGCCGCGTCGCGAGCGGGAGCGTCGAACGCCGATTCGTAGCAGATGAACACGCCGATCTTCGTCCCCGCGACCGACAGCGCCGCGTTGGAGCCGTCGCCGGGACGCATGTCGCGGGTGTCGTCGATGAACGGCGTCACCAGCCGCGCGACGGCGCGCGCGGGCACGTATTCGCCGAACGGCACCAGATCCTGCTTGACGTAACGCTGGCCCGGGCCGGTGTTCGGATCCCAGACGACCGCGGAGTTCTCCGCCGCCCCGTCCGGGGTGCGCACGAGCGCGCCGATGATCGCCGGGGCCCCGAAAGCCGACACCATCTGGTCGACGCCCGGGTCGTCGCCGTCGAGCGGGGTCGAGGTTTCCGGCCACAGCAGCAGATCCGGCTTCGGCGCCTGTCCTGATTGGACCTTCTGCAGCAGCCGGGCGCTTTCGGCGAGGGCGTTCGCGCGCAGCACGCCGCGTTGTCCCTGCAAAGCGAGGCCGATGTCCGGAGCGTTGCCCTGCACGGAGCCGACGGTGAGCGAACCGTTCTGCGCCTCGGCGCCGATCGTCGGCCACATCGCGAGCCCGGCCGCGGCGGGAAGCACGGTGAGCACGGCAGGCCAGACCAGCGCGCGGTCCCAGGCTTTGCGCGTGCGCCAGAGCCGGGCGACGACCGCGGCTAGGCCGAAACCGGTGAGCACGACGGCGAAACCGACCAGCGGCGCGCCGCCGACCGACGCGAGCGACAGGAACGCGCCCTCGGGCTGGCTGAACGCGACCCGGCCCCACGGGAACCCGCCGAACGGGAACCACGTGCGCGGCGTCTCCAGCGCGATGAACACCAGCGCGCCCCAGAGCGGCGCCAGCGGCAGCCGCGCCACGACCCGGATCAGCCATCCGGCGAGTCCGAAGTAGAGCGACAGCGCGAACGACAGCGCCAGCCACGGCAAGGGCCCGAAGTCGCGGCCGAGGAAGTCCTGCAGCCACACCAGCAGCGGCACGAAGAACGCCATGCCGAACACGAAGCCGTACCCGAACGCGCCGCGGAACGACCGCCCGCGAAGGAGCAGCGCGAACGCGGCGAACGCGATCGGGGCCAGCCACCACAGCGGGCGCGGCGCGAAGCTGAGGTAGTAGCCGTAGCCCGTCGCCGCCGTCGCCAGGACGCGCGCGAGCCACGGCTTCCACGCCCGCTTTCGCTTGGTCTTGTGCGAAACGCCCGAATCGGCGTCCGCCACGCTCACTGCCACACCCGGAACTCTAAGCGGCCGGTGTGAACTCGTCGTAGATGACCGTGCCGCCGCGGACCGTGCGCAGGCAGCGCGGCAGCGGCGTGCCCGGCTCCAGCCTCGGCAGCGGCGGCACGCCCGAACGCGGGTCGGTGGACCAGCGCTGCACGCGGCTGTCCGCTGTGGCGACGACGAGGTCGGCCGCGTCCCAGATCGCGTAGTGCGCGGGCGCGCCGGGGACGAGACTGCCGGTCACGCCGTCGTTGACGCCCGCCGCGCGGTGTCCGGCGCGCGTGTGCGCGGTGAACGCGGCACGGGCGGAAAGCCGCGCTTCGGGTGTGTGGTGGTGCACGGCCGCGCGGACCGCCGCCCACGGGTCGACCGCGCACACCGGGGCGTCGCTGCCGAAGGCGAGCACGACCCCCTCGGCGGCGAGCTGCGCGAAGGGGTTCAGCGCTGCCGCCCGGTCGCCGAGCCGTTCGGAGTACATGCCGGAGCCGCCGCCCCAGGCTTCGTCGAACAGCGGCTGCACGGATGCGACGACGCCCCATCCGGCGAGGGCGCGCGCCTGGTCCTGAGTGACCATCTCCAGGTGCTCCAGCCGGTGGTGCCGCGCGGCGAGGGGACGCTGTCCGACCTGCTTCTCAGCCAGCCGGAAGCCCTCGATCACCTCGCCGGCGGCGGCGTCGCCGATGACGTGGAATCCCGCCTGCAGCCCGGCTTCGGTGCAGGCCACGAGATGGTCGGCGATGACTGCGGCGTTGGCGTAGAGGGAACCGGAGGTGCCGGGCTCGTCGGAGTACGGCGCGCTGAGCGCGGCGGTGCGGGAGCCGAGGGCCCCGTCCACGAAAAGGTCTCCGGCGACGCCGTGCGCGCCGAGACGGCGGGCGGTGTCGAGGCCGTCCAGCTGGCCCCAGTAGCCGACGACCTCGGGCAGTGTCGGGTCGGCGAGCGCGAGGAGGTCGGCGAAGTCTTCCTCGCCGGAGATGTCCGGGCCCGCGCATTCGTGCACCGACACGATCCCGCGCGCGGCGGCCGTGGCGAGGAAGGCGCGCTGGGCTGCCCGGCGCTGCGTCCGGGTGACCGCGTCCCGGGCCGCGCCGCGGACGAGGTGGTGGGCGGCGCGGGTGAGCGGGCCGTCCGCGGACCATCCTGCGGCCGACTCGACGCCGGGCGCGATTTTGACGAGCGCGCTCGACACCAGGGCGGAGTGGACGTCTACGCGGCTCAGGTAGACGGGAGTGTCCCCGGCGGCGGCGTCCAGCTCGGCGCGGCTCGGCAGCCGCTGCTCGGTCCAGGACGACTCGTCCCAGCCGTGCGCGAGCAGGACCTGCCCGGGAACGACAGCGCCGCGCACCGCGGCGAGCAGTTCGGCGGAGCTGCGGACGGCGGTCAGATCGAGTCCGGTCAGGTGCAGGCCGGTCGAGGTGGCGTGCACGTGCGCGTCCACGAACGCCGGTGCGACGAACGCCCCGCCCAGGTCGACGACCTCGGCGTCCGGATGCAGCGCGCGGGCCGGGGCGTCCTGGCCGACCCACACCACGGTGCCGCCGGAAACCGCCATCGCGGTCGCGTCGGGCGAGGACGGGGTGTAGACGCGGCCGCCGAGCAGGAGCGTGGTGCTGTCGTTCACTCCCCGAGTCTCCCGCCTGGTCCTCCGAGCAGGGCAGACCGGGTCATCGTGCAGAAAGATTTACGGTCGACTAACGTTATGGCAGGATATTTTCACGCGTTCCCGACGACTAGGAGTACAGATGACTGCGATCCAGGAACCTGTGCCGACTGCCGCCGCCTTCGACCAGCCATACGAGTACGTCCGCGCCGAGTTGGCCGAACCCGACTGGCGCCGCTTCCCCGGCTGGCACGACGTGACCGAAGCAGAGTGGCGGGACGCCCAGTGGCAGCGCGTGCACTGCGTGCGCAACGTCAAACAGCTGCGCGCCCTCATGGGCGACCTGCTGGAGGACCGGTTCTACGAGGACCTGGTCGCCGACCAGCGCGAGATGGCCACGATGTCGATGCTGCTGCCGCCGCAGATGATCAACACGATGGCCCCGCACGCGGGCACCGACCCGGCGAAGGTGACCGAGGCGTTCTACGCCGACCCGATCCGCCGCTACATGCTTCCCGTGCGCAGCGACCGGCACCCGGTGTGGCCCAGCCACCCGCACGCCGAACGCGACTCGCTGCACGAGGCCGAGATGTGGGTGGTCGAGGGGCTCACCCACCGCTACCCGACGAAGGTGCTGGCCGAGATGATCTCGACCTGCCCGCAGTACTGCGGGCACTGCACCCGGATGGACCTCGTCGGCAACTCGACCGAACAGGTCGAGAAGCACAAGCTCGCGCTCAAGCCGGTGGACCGCCAGGACGCCATGATCGACTACCTGAAGCGCACCCCCGGAGTCCGCGACGTGGTCGTCTCCGGCGGCGACGTGGCGAACGTGCCGTGGCCGCAGCTGGAGTCCTTCCTGATGCGCCTGATGGACATCGAGACCGTCCGCGACATCCGCCTCGCCACGAAGGCCCTCGCGGCGCTCCCGCAGCACTGGCTCCAGCCGAAGGTGACCGAAGGCTTGCAGCGGGTCGCTCTGACGGCGCAGGCACGCGGGGTGAACCTGGCCATTCACACGCACGTGAACCACGCGCAGTCGGTGACGCCGCTGGTGGCGGAGGCCGCGCGGACGGCATTGCAGGTCGGAGTGCGGGATGTGCGGAATCAGGGCGTGCTGATGCGCGGGGTCAACGCCACTCCGGCGGCGCTTTTGGATCTCTGCTTCGCATTGCAGGGCGAGGCCAATATCCTGCCCTACTATTTCTATATGTGCGACATGATTCCCAATGCTGAGCACTGGCGGGTTTCTGTGCATGAAGCGCAGGAATTGCAGCATTCGATCATGGGATATCTGCCCGGATACGCGACGCCGCGGATCGTGTGCGACGTTCCTTACGTCGGGAAGCGGTGGGTGCACCAGCTCGCCGAGTACGACCGTGATCTGGGGATTTCCTACTGGACCAAGAACTACCGGACCGGGATCGAGCACGAGGACCCGGAGGCGTTGCAGCGGAAGTACCCGTACTACGACCCGATCCAGACGCTGCCCGAGGCCGGGCAGAAGTGGTGGGCTGACCGGAAAGCCAACTAACGCCGAGCGCTGATCCCGAACACTTGCCCCGTACTGGGCGACAGACCGGCAAGCCGCGGCTAAAGCTCACGGGATCCGCGCCCTGCCGCAGGCGAACCGCGCCCGGGAAGAAGACCTCGAAGTGGTGCCTGGTCAGCGGAAGTACCGCCGGCCAGGCACCGCCAAAGCGCCGCGCCGTCGCCTGCCGCCGGCGCTGACCTCCGGGATGCCCTCGCGGTGCGCCACGCGGCTTTCGCCGCGAACCGGTGCAGGGTCCGGATCCAGCGGACCGGGATGCCCGCCTCGGCCGCCCACACGAGACCGATCTCATCGGATCGTTCCTCGATCAGATCGCAGAACCGTTGGCACACCTCGATTCGTCGGGCGACCGGGAGCCGCGGCCACGGGCAGTCGAACACTTCCGCTGCCGCCGCGGCGGCAGCGTCCGCTGTCGGTGCGACAACGCGCTGTCCGGGCCAGGCACCGCGGCGACAGCGCCGCGGGCGGAGCGCGGGCCGCGGCGCTGTCGCCGGTGTTCTCTCCGCCGAAGCTCTGACCGGGACAGCTAGGCCGGGTTCCCGGCGAACACCGGACTGGTCGAGACGAACGGGCTGAACTCCATCCGGCGCGTCTTCCATTCGCCGTCGCGGCGCACGAACTCCAGCTCGTACCCGCCCGACAGCAACTGGGCGACGCCGTCGTCGGTCAGCCGGAAGTAGAACACGTCGGTTTTCGCCGCCGCGGTGTCGCCGTCCACTTCGATCACCGCGTTGGTGATGTGATGGTGACAGCGAGGCACCTGCTCCCACACCTTCCGCACCAGCGCGCGGACACCGTCGATGCCGTGGCCCTCGCCGCGCGGCAGCACGTAGTCCGCGTCCTCGGCCCAGATGCTCAGGAACGTTTCTTCGTCCTGTTTGTCGATCCCGTGGCAGTACTTGGCCAGCACCGCCTTGATCTCTTCGACGTCGATCGCCCACTGGATACGTTCTTCGCGGGTGCGTGCTTCGCCGGTCAAGGGAATTCCTTCCGTCGCTGTCCTTCCGTCGAAGACAGACCGCGACGGTAAGCGGGGTCGGCGAAGCAGGTCAATTTCCCTTTCCCGAAGCGGCGTTTCGGGAAATCCGAAGCTCCGGTAGCCCTCAGCCGTTCCGCTCGACCGTTTCCCGCAGCCGGTCCAGCCGTTCCGCGGACTCCGAACCGGGTTCGGCCGACCAGATCACCAGCTGCTGCTCGACGTTCCCGGCCTGCTGGAAGCTGTCCCAGTCCAGCGACATCTCCCCCACCTCCGGATGCGCGACCGTCTTCGTGCCGAAATTCTGGTGCGCCACCCGCCGTTCGGCCCACCAGCGGCCGAAATCCGGGCTCGTCAGGGACAGATCGCCGACCAGCCGCGACAACGCCGGATCGGTCGGGGTGCCCGCCGCGTTCATCCGCAGCACCGCGACGCACGTGCGCGCGACCTGCTCCCACTCCGGGTACCGCGCCCGCATCTCCGGGTTCGTGAAGACCAGGCGGATGTAGTTGCGGTCCCGCTCGGGGATCTGGGCGAAATCGAGCAGCAGCGCCGCGGCGAGGTCGTTCCAGGCCAGGATGTCCAGATACCGGCTGAACACCAGCGCCGGCACCCGGTCCAGCTGCCCCAGCAGCCGCTCCAGCTGCGGGCGGATCGCCCGGCGGCGCCTCGCCGGTTCGCGCGGTGCCGATGCACCGTCGGTGCGGGTCAGCAGAGTGCGGACGTAGTCGCGCTGCTCGTCGTCCAGTCGCAGGGTGCGTTCCAGCGCGGCCAGCACTGGTTCGGACGGGGCGAGGCGGCCCTGCTCGATCCGCGTGTAGTAGTCCGTGCTGATCGAAACCAGCTGCGCCACTTCTTCGCGGCGCAGCCCGGGGACACGACGGCGTTCGGCGGCCGGGGCGTCGAGGCCGACCTGGTGCGGCTGCAGTTCGGCGCGGCGGTGCTGGAAGAACTGTCCCAGCTCGCGCAGTTCCGTCGTCGCCTCGACCATGCTCGCCATCTTACGGCCCTCGCTGTCGCGTATCCGGGGAAGACTTTCCCGGGTTGGCTCTTCCGTCCTCGCGGACGCCTGATCGCTGCACGGTCGAGCGAATCGTGCTCGGCCGTGCAGCAATCGCCAGTCGCCCGGAGGATCAGAGCTTCTCGGTGAAGAAGGGGACGATCGTCTTCAACGCCTCGCCCGCTCCGTTCGGCCGGTCGTACAGGTCGTAGTGCGACGCGCTGTCGATCTCGAGGAGCTGCTTGTCGGTGGACGCGGCCTTCTCGTAGATCTCGTGGCCGTCGCGGTACGCGCCGAACGCGCCCTGCTTGTCCTTGTCGCCGATCACGATCAGCAGCGGCTGGTCGAGCAGTTCCTCGGCCAGGTAGAACGCGTCCCAGCCCAGCACCGCCGAGCCGTGCGCGGCCTCGAACAGGACACAGCCGTTGTCCGCCTGGCCGCGATCGGTGCGGTAGTACTCGAAGGCCTCGATGATGTCGATGTCGCCGGTCTGCTTCGCGCCTTCGGCCGTCTCGGGCAGGAAACCGTTGACCGCGCTCTGCTCGCCGCGCGCCTCCGCGGTGCGCTGCTGGCCGATCGCGGCGAGCGCCTGGAGAACGCCGCCGTTCTGGCCCGCCGTCTCCCGCTGGAGCCGCCCGAAGTTGGCACCAGTCACGGACACCACGACCTTGAAACGCTTCTCGGTCTTCGCTGCCGCGAGGGTGTACCCGCCGCCTCCGCAGATGCCGAGCACGCCGATCCGGTCGGCATCGACGTACGGGAGGGTCACCAGGTAGTCGACGACGCGGCTGAAGTCCTGGACGCGCTGCGCGGGGTCCTCGAGGAACCGCGGCTCGCCGCCGCTCGCGCCCTGGAAGCTGGCGTCGAACGCGATGACCACGTTTCCGGCCTCGGCCAGCGCCGGGGCGTACACGTTGCCCGAGGTCTGCTCCTTGCAGCTGCCGATCGGGTGCGCCACGACGATCGCGGGGTAGGTCTTGGACTCGTCGAAGTCCGGCGGGAAGTGCAGATCCGCCGCGATGTCCCAGTACATGTCGCGGTTGCGGAACTTGACGTGCTCGACGGTGCCGGTGGCCATACTGCCTCCTCTGTCTTGCTCGGGGCGTTTCCCCGGCCTGTCTTCCACTCTCGGCCTCCGCGGGCACCGGTACCAGTTCGGGTTCTTTCCTAGGAAGGATTTATCCCTGGATACCCCGCGACGCCGAGACGCTGACGGGAGCGCGCGTTCGCGGGCGGCCGGGCAGACTTTTCCGCACCGCCGCGAAAGTCGCGAAAAACTCCCGAGGTAACGCTTCCCGCCCGAATCCCGCCCGCCGGCGACCCGCCGGTTGACACCCGCGCCTCCGGCACGGACAGTGTGACTCTGCATTTTATATTTTACTTCTGACTGACACTCGGCCCCCTCAAGGAAGAGCTATGGACCAGCCTCAGCAGACCGTCGGCGTCCAGCCGCCCGGCACCACCGCGCCGTCGAAGAAGGACATGCGGCGCATCGCGATCGCCAGCGCCACCGGAACCGTGATCGAGTACTACGACTTCCTGATCTACGGAACCGCCTCCGCGCTGGTGTTCCCGCACGTGTTCTTCCCCGCCCTCGGACCGGCCGCGGGCACCGTAGCCGCATTCGCGACCCAAGGCGTCGCCTTTCTCGGGCGGCCGCTCGGCGCGATCCTGTTCGGGCACTTCGGCGACCGGGTCGGCCGCAAGAAGACCCTGATCACCACGCTGTTCCTGATGGGACTCTCGACCGTCCTGATCGGACTCATGCCGACCGCCGCCCAGATCGGCGTGGCCGCTCCCCTGCTGCTGCTGCTGCTGCGCATCCTGCAAGGCCTCGCCGTCGGCGGCGAATGGGCGGGCGCGACCCTGCTCGCGGCGGAAAGCGCGCCCAAGGGCAAGCGCGGGTTCTACTCGATGTTCGGCTCGCTCGGCGGCGCGATCGCGGTCGTGCTGGCCAACCTGACGTTCCTGATCGCCGGGCTCACTATGAGCAACGAGGACTTCATCAGCTACGGCTGGCGCATTCCGTTCGTGGCCAGCGTGGTGCTGATCGGCGTCGGCCTCGTCGTGCGGTTGAAGATCGAGGAGTCCCCGGTGTTCCGCCGCGAGGCCGTCCGGTCCGGAACCGCGTCCGCACCGCTCGCCGAAGCGTTCCGCAAGCAGCCGCGCCAGATGCTGTTCGGCTCCGGAGTGCTGGTCATGGTGTTCGCCTTCTTCTACCTCAGCGGCAGCTTCCTCGCCTCCTACGGGACCGCCCACCTGCATCTGGCCAAGACCACCGTGCTTTCGATCGGCGTGCTCGCGGGCGTCGTGTGGTGCATCTCGATGATCCTCGGCGCGGTGCTGTCCGACCGGTTCGGCCGGCGCCGGGTCATCCTCGTCTCCACCTTCGTCTCCGTGGCCTGGGCGCTCGCCCTGTTCCCGGTGCTGGACATCGGCACCGCCTTCTCCTACGGCGCGGGAGTCTGCCTGACGCTGGTCTTCGCCGGGCTCGTCTTCGGGCCGGTCAGCGCGTTCATGCCGGAGCTGTTCATCACCCGCTACCGCTACACCGCAGCCGGGTTCTGCTACAACGTCGCCGGCATCCTGGGCGGCGCCGTCCCGCCGCTGGTGGCCGCCCCGATCATCGGAGCGGCCGGATCGCTCGCGTTGGGCGGGTTCCTCGCGGTGCTGGCGTTGATCAGCGCCGTCTGCACGATGGGGCTCAAGGAGACCCGCCACTACGAAATGGACCGGGGAGAACTCGTCGCCGGGTGAATCGCCGGGCCGCTGGCCGGGAGTCTGCCGCAGGGCAGGCTCCCGGCCAGTTTGCTATGCACTTGCTCGCACAACGCGAAAACGGGCGGGCTCCCGGCAATCCGCCGGGAGCCCGCCCGTTCTTCGCTGGCCTCAGTACGAGCGCGGCAGCCCCAAGACCTGCTGCGAGACGTAGTTCCGCACCATCTCCTGCGAGAACGGCGCGTTGCGCAGCAACCGAACCTCGCGCCACAACCGCTCGACGTGGTACTCCTTCGCGTACGCGTACCCGCCGAGCGTCGAGAACGCCCGGTCGCACGCCTCGAAACCGCCCTCAGCGCCCAGATACTTCGCCGCCGCGGCTTCCGGACCGCATGGTTTGCCCTCGTCGAACAACCGCGCCGCCCGCATGACCATGCCCTCCGCGGCTTCCAGCCGGATCCACGAGTCCGCCAGCGGATGCGCCACGGCCTGGTTCTGGCCGATCGGCCGGTCGAAGACCACCCGGTTCTTGGCGTACTCGGTGGCGATGTCCAGCGCGGCCCGGCCGAGGCCGATGCCTTCCATGCCGACCACGATGCGTTCCGGGTTCAGCCCGTCCAGCAGGTAGTAGAACCCCTTGTCCACCTCGCCGACCAGCCGGTCCTCGGGCACGAACAGGTCGTCGATGAACAGTTCGTTCGTGTCGATCGCCGCGCGGCCCAGCTTCTCGATCTCCCGCACCGTGATCGCGTCGCGGTCCAGGTCCGCCAGGAACAGCGACATGCCGTACAGCGGCTTGTCCTCCCGACGCGGCGAGGTGCGGGCCAGCAGCAGGATCTTCTGCGCGTTCTGCGCGTTGGTGATGAAGACCTTCTTGCCGTTGACCTTCCAGCCGCCCTCGACCTTGGCCGCCTTGGTCTTGATCCGCGACGTGTCCACCCCGGCGTCCGGTTCGGTCACCCCGAACGCCATCAGCAGTTCCCCCGCCGCCAGCTTCGGCAGGTATTCGCGCTTCATCTCCTCCGAGCCGTACTTCACGATCGGCGCGGGCGGGAACACGTAGAAGTGGATCGCCGAACCGCCTGCCATCCCGGCGCCCGACGCGGAGATCTCGCCCATCATCACCGCGGCCTCTTCCAGGCCGAGGCCGATGCCGCCGTATTCCTCCGGGATCATCGCGCCCAGCCAGCCGCCCGCGGCGAACGCCTTCACGAACTCCCACGGGTATTCGTGGTTGCGGTCCTTGTCCAGCCAGTAGTCGTGGTCGAACTTGCGGGCCAGCTCCCGCGTCGCCTTCCGGACGATCTCGACATTGCTTTCCGGATCGGTCATTGCGCGTTCTCCTCCGCGAGTACCGGGATGTCTTCCAGCGGCGTGGCCGGGTCCAGCGAGGACAGGTCGCCGACCGGGGCCCCGACGAACCGCGCCCGGATGGCGCGCCGCATGATCTTGCCGTTCTTGGTTTTCGGCAGCGTCGGCACGACGTACACCTGCGGGGCGAACGACTTTCCCGCGTTCTCCAGCGCGACCTCGTGCAGGTCGGCGGGTTCCGCGCCGCCGGCGCGCAGCACCGCGAACGCCACTGCTCGCTGGCCGCGCAATTCGTCCGGCGCGCCGATCACGGCGACCTCGGCGATTCGCTTGTCCCGCAGCAGGGCCGCCTCGATCTCCGCCGGGCCGACCCGGCGGCCGGCCAGTTTGAGCGTGTCGTCGGAGCGGCCGTGGATCCGCCACTGCCCGGCACTGTCCACACTGCACAGATCGCCGTGCACCCAGACGCCGGGGAACCGGGCCCAATACGTGTCGAGGTAGCGCTCGCGGTCGTGCCAGAACGCGTGCGTCATCCCCGGGAAGGTGTTGCGCACGGCCAATTCGCCGATCGCGCCGACGAGCGGCCGGCCTTCGTCGTCGAGTACCGCCGCGTCCACTCCGGGCAGCGGGCCGGTGAACGCGGCCGCCTCAGCGCGCAGGAACGGGTAGCCGATCAGCAGCCCGCCGCCGACCTCGGTGCCGCCGCTGTAGTTCACGATCGGCACCCGGCGCTTTCCCACCTGGTCGAACAGCCACCACCAGGTCGGCTCGTCCCACGCTTCCCCGGTGGAGACGAACGAGCGCAGGGTGGCCAGCTCGTGGCCCGGCTTCTCTTGTGCCGCCCGCAGCGCGCGTGCCGCGGTGGGCGCGATTCCCTGCACGGTGACGCCGTTGCGCTCGGCCACCTCCCACATCCGGTCCGGCGTGGGATGCGTCGGGAGCCCCTCGATCATCACGATGGTGGCGCCGAGCTGCAGCGGACCGGTCATCAGCATCGGCCCGACCAGCCAGCCGAGATCGGTGATCCAGCAGACGACGTCGTCGGCGTGCACGTCGAAGCCGTAGGCGAAATCGACGGCGGTCTTCACCGCGAACCCGCCGTGGGAATGCACGATCCCCTTCGGCCGGCCAGTCGTGCCCGACGTGTAGACGACAGTGAGCGGGTCGTTCGCCTCGGTCGCGGCCGTCTCGACCGGCGCGGGCGACTGGTCCAATTCGTCGTAGTACCGGTCACGGCCGTCCGTCATCGGCACGTCCGTGCCGAGATGGCGGACCACCACGACCGTGCGCACCGACGGCGCGTCCGCCAGTGCCGCGTCCGCGGTCGCCTTCAGCGGGACTTCCTTGCCGCGCCGCGTCGTCCCGTCCGCGGTGACCAGCGCGACCGCTTCGGAATCCTGCAGCCGGGTGGCGAGGGCGTCCGCCGCGTAGCCGCTGAACGTCGGCACCGCGATGGCACCGAGCATGGCGATCGCGAGGAACGCCACGACGGCCTCGGGCACCACTGGCATATAGAGCACGACCCGATCGCCCCGGGAAACGCCGAGCGCGGCCAGGTTGGCCGCGAACCGGCGCACCTGCTCGTCCAGTTCGCCGAAGGTCAGCGTGCGCCGCTGCCCCGAATCTCCCTCGTAGACCACTGCGGTCTTGCCCGCGAGCTCGCCGCGGGCGTGCCGGTGCGCGCACAGCTCGGCGACGTTGACCCGGCCCCCGCGGAACCAGCGAGGGAACGGCTTCCCCTCGGACTCGTCGAGCACCCGCTCGAACGGCTCCGCGAAGGCGATGTCCAAGTCTTCGACTACCGCGCGCCAGAACCACTCCGGGTCAGCGATCGCCCGCCGGTTCGCCTCGGCCACACCCTCCGCGTCCGCGGGCAGGCCCCACCTCCGCAGCGCGGCGAGATAGCGGCTGCGGTCCCGCACCTGCCCGGGCGGGAGCCAGGCGAAGCCCGTCTCGTCCTGAGCCATGTCCGGCCCCTTTCCGTTCAGCTTCGCGCGGCGGACGCCTCGGCGGCGGACCGCTTCAGCATCAGGCCCGCGCGCAGGGCGTCGCACACGATCTCGTCGCGCTGGTTGATGCCGAGGTGGCGGAACATCACGATGCCGGAATCGCCGCGGCTCTTGGACTCGCGCTTGCTGACGATTTCGGTGCGCACGTGGATCGTGTCGCCGTGGAACACCGGCTTGGGGAAGGTGATCTTCTCGAAGCCCAGGTTCCCCAGCGTGGTCCCCTGGGTCGTCTCCGGCACCGTCACCCCGGAGACCAGGCCGAGAATGAACAGGCTGTTCACCAGCCGCTGGCCGTAAATGGTGTCCTTGCTGTACTCCGCGTCGAGGTGCAGCGGAGCCAGGTTCAGCGTCATGACGCTGAACAGCGTGTTGTCCGCCTCGGTGACGGTGCGGCGGGTCGGGTGGTCGATGACCATCCCCGGTTCGAATTCCTCGAAGTACAGGCCTGCCATCCGGTGTCCTCTCCCCGCCGCGCGCTCGGCGCGGCTCCTGATCGATCGTCTCGGCTGCTGCGGTCCGGGCAGGCCCGCGCCTCCGCGGCCGCCTCGCACGCAACAAATATAAAATATACTCTTGACCGGTCACCGTCTAGCCGGGTTGTGCATATCATATATTCTTGACGCTCGGCTGGGACAATCCGAGGAGGCACAGATGCCCGATCGCTCACCGCCCGCCGCGCCGCCCGGGCCGGTCCGTTTCCGCACCGCTGACCTCGAGACCGCGCGGGAGCAGGTGACGCGCACGTTCGCGAGCCATGACGTGCGCGTCTCCGACCGCGCCGGCATGCGATTCCGGCTCGACCTCGCGCCCTCGGCGCACCTCACGATCGGGCGGATGGGCTACGGCGCGGACACCACGATCGTCGGTCCGCCGATGCGGCTGTGCTACCACGTAAACCTCCCCGCCACCGGCACCAGCACGGTGGAGCAGCACGGCGCGCGCCGCACGTTCGCGGCGGGCGAGGCGGGAGTGACCTTCGTGCCGCAGTCCCCCGTGCTGGTGCAGTGGAGCGCGGATTCGTGGCAGTACCACGTCAAGCTGCCGAAAGACCTGCTCGAGGCGCACGCGGCGAAACTGACCGGGCACGCGGTCCGCGAGGAGATCGACTTCGACCTCACGTTCTCGCTCCGGTCGAGCACCGCGCAGGCGTTCCTCGCGACAGTGAGCTTCCTTTACGCCGAACTGAGCCGCGACGGCGGACTCGCCACCGTTCCCGCCGCGTGCCACGAGTTCGAGTCCGCGCTGATGACCCAGCTGCTCATGACCGTGCCCAGCAGCCTCAGCGCGCGGCTGCACAGCCGCCCCGCCCACACCCGGGGATCGCGCATCCGGGAAATCGTCGACTATCTCGACCGGAATCCCGAGAAGACCCTCACCACCGCGGACCTGGCCGCCATGGCCGCCATCAGCCCCCGCGCGCTGCAGGCGGGCTTCCAGGAGGCGGTCGGCAAGTCCCCGATGGCCTACCTTCGCGCGGTCCGGCTGGACCGGGTGCACCGGGAGTTGCTGTCCGGCGCGGCGGATTCGGTCACCGACGTCGCGGCGCGCTGGGGGTTCTATCACCCCGGCCGGTTCGCGCAGCAGTATCGCGAGCGGTTCGGGATGCTGCCGTCGGAGACCGCCCGCCCGCGCGGCTGACGGGCGGTCTCCGGGGTCAGGCCGACTGTTCCCGCGGCTGCGTCCACGCGGTCAGCAAGCGGTCCAAATCCAGCACCGCGGCGTCCGGCGCGGACGGCTCGCGCGCCGGAGTACGGCTGAACCGCGGGGCAGGCCGCGGGTGCAGCACGCCGCCGACCCGGCCGAACACCGCCCGCTCGGCGTTGTGCGGATGCCCGGCCGCCTCGTCGAACGTGAGCACCGGCGTCACGCACGCATCGGTCCCCGCGTAGATCCGGGCCCATTCGTCCCGGTCTTTTGCCGCGAAAGCGGCCGCGATGAGCGAGCGCAGCCGGGGCCACGCCGCGCGGTCGTCCTGGTCCGGCCACCCGGTCAGGTCGACGCCGAGCCGGGAGACGAACTCGCGGTAGAAATCGGGCTCCAGCGCGCCGACCGCGACATACCGGCCGTCGGCGCAGCGATAGGTGTCGTAGAACGGCGCACCCGAGTCGAGATAGTTCGTGCCGGGTTCGTCGGAGTAGCGACCGGCCGCGCGCAGGCCCTGAAGTTTGGCGGTCAGCAAGGCGACGCCGTCGATCATCGCCGCGTCGAGCACCTGGCCGCGGCCCGACGACCGTGCTTCGAGCAGTGCGCTCACGATGCCGAAGGCGGCCACGAGCGCTCCGCCCGCGTAGTCGCCGAGCAGGTTGACCGGCGGCCGCGGCGCCTCCCCTTTCCGGGCCATCGCGTGCAGCGCGCCGGTCTGGGCGACATAGTTGATGTCGTGGCCTGCCTGCTGCGCGAGCGGACCGGACTGGCCGTACCCGGTCAGCCGCGCGTACACCAGCGCGGGGTTCCCGGCCAGCAGGACCTCCGGCCCCAGCCCGAGGCGCTCCGCGACGCCGGGCCGGTACCCCTCGATGAACACGTCGGCCGCTTCGGTGAGCCGCCGTACCGCCCGCACGCCCGCCGGCGATTTGAGGTCGGCCTGGACCGTGCTGACCCCCCGGTTGGCGAGATCGTGCTCGGCGGCCATGCCCTCGGTCTGCCCGAGCGCGCGGCCCCGCTTGTTCGCCGGCCGCGCCACCCGGATGACCTCCGCGCCGAGGTCGGCCAGCAGCATGCTGGCGAACGGCGTCGGCCCCATCCCGGCGAGCGCCACCGCACGCACCCCGGCCAGCGGTCCGGGCGGGGTCGTCTCGGTCGTCATCGGCACTCCTCGGGGATCCATCTCATGATTGCATATTATGTATTATTTATCGGCTGCGGCAAGAGTGAACCAGGTCGCGGGACGAACCCGGCGGGACGCCGGGTCCGCGCATCCAGCACTGTTCACAGCATTACATATAAAATGTTATATTTGCTAGGTGACCATGGCCTTCTTCACCGCAGAACCGGGCTCCGGCAGCGAACTGCTGCATCCGCTGCCCGAAGCACGCGCCAGCTGGGGCGGCGGCAATCAGCTGCGCGGGATGGCGACCAGCGGCGCGCTCGCCCGGGCCGCCGAGCACGCCGTCGGCCCGGGCCTGTTCCGTCCTGCCCGGTGGACGGTCGACCTGTTGCGCCCGGCCGGATTCGTCCCGTCCGTCGCGCGCGCGGAATTCGTCCGCCGCGGACGTCGGCTTTGCCTCGTCGAAGCGACGCTCTGGCAGGGAGAGGTCCTCGTCGGCAAGGCGTCCGGATTGTTCCTCGCCGCCGGCTCCCCCAGCACCGGCACCGTCTGGGCCCAGCCGGAGCGCCCGCGAACGCCGCCGCCGGACCTGCGTCCCGCGACGGAGGAGCCGCGTGTGTTCTACAGCGAGGGCGTCGGCTGGACCGGCTCGCCCGAGCAGCACCAGAACTCCGCGCGCAAGACGCTGTGGGTGTTCCCGCAAGAGATCGTGCGCGGAGAACGGCCCACGCCGTTCCAGCACGCGGCCACCGCCGCCGACCTGGTGAACCTCGTGACCAACTGGGGCGATACCGGACTGGAATTCATCAACGCGGACCTTACGCTCACCCTCGGCCGGGTGCCCGCGGACGACCTCGAACTGGGCCTCACCGCCGGCCATCGCGTCGAACACGACGGCGTGTCGGTCGCCACCGCGACGGTATTCGACCGCAGCGGACCGCTCGGCACGGTCAGCGGGACCGCGCTGCTCGCCGCCGCGCCGGTCGATCCCCGGCAGGTCGGTGCGCCGTCGAGCCTGCCGGCCGTGCCATAATCACCCGCCGTTCATATATCATGTTCTTTGCTGAACTACAGGTCCTCGAAGCTGCTTCGAGGCATTGGGGAGGTGGCCCGTGGCCGACGAGCTGACCCGGCTGCGCGGCGGCGACCGCCGCCAGCAGCTGCCGGAGGAAGTCGCGACCTACGTCCGGGAACTGATCATGTCCGGGGATGTCAAACCGGGCGAGTTCCTCCGCACCGAGCCGATCGCCGAGGCGGTCGGGGTGAGCAACACGCCGGTGCGCGAAGGCCTGCTCTCCTTGCGCAGCGAGGGCTTCGTGGAACTCGTGCCGCGCCGCGGGTTCGTCGTGGCGCCGGTGTCGCGCCAGGACGTGCGCGACCTGTTCTGGGCGCAGGCCCAGTTCTCCGCCGAGCTGGCCGCGCGGGCGGCGAAGAAGATCACGCCCGAGCAGCTCGACCGCCTCGAAGCGATCAACGAGAACTTCGCGAAGGCCGCCGGCACCGGCGACCAGGACGCCATCACCCGGCTCGGCCACGAGTTCCACCGCCAGCTCAACCTGGCCGCCGACTCCCACCGGCTGACGCTGCTGCTCAGCTCCGTGGTCAAGCACCTGCCGAACCGCTTCTACGCCTCGATCGAAGGCCACGTGAAGCACACCCTCGACGACCACGCGGAGCTGCTGCAGGCGTTGCGCGGGCGGCACGTCCGCAAGGCGCGCACGATCGCCGAACGGCACATCCTCGACGGCGCCGACAACGTCGTGCGGATCCTCGAGGAACGCGGCCTCTGGGCCGACGAGGCGGAATAAGTCCACACAGGACGGCGCCGGGTTCCGCACGACGGGCTTGCGCCCACGAGCGAGATGTCCGTGAGGAGAGCCCTGAGGGAATCCGATTCCCTCAGGGCTCTCCTCACGTACCACAAGAACCAGCCGGCGCGGCTGCTCGATCAGGCGTTGGCCGCGATCGCCTCCGCCTGCGCGACGATCCCCTCCGCCGTCTTCACGTGCGCGATGTCGATGTGCTGGCCCTCGAAGTCCACCGCGGCGCTGCCCGCCGCCTCCGCCTTGCCGAACGCCTCGATCAGCCGCCGGGCGTGGTCGACCGCCTCCGGCGTCGGCGTGAACACCTCGTTGGCGATCGCCACGTGCGACGGGTGGATGCACACCATGCCGCGGTAGCCCAGCTGCTTGTTGTCCAGGCAGAACTGACGGGCGCCGTCCAGGTCGCGGATGTCCTGCCAGACCCCGGCCACCGGATGGTGCAGCCCGGCCGCGCGGGCGGCGAGCACGATCCGGCTGCGCAGGTACAGCGTCTCCAGCCCGGCCGGGGTGAACTCGAAGCCCACTTCGCGGCCGACGTCGGCGCTCGGGCCGGTCGCGCCGAGCAGGCTGGACACTCGCGGGGTCGCGGCCGCGATCTCCTCGCAGTGCGCCATCGACGCCGCGGTCTCATAGCTCACGATCAGCCCGACGCTCCCGGCGGGCAGACCCTCGCGCGCCTCCAGGTGCGAAACGACCGCGTCGATCCGCACCAGTTCCTCGGCGTCGAACACCTTCGGCAGGAACAGCCCGGCCAGCCCCGGCCGGACGACCGCTTCCAGATCCGCGCCCTGCAGACCGCTGACCGACGCGTTCGGCCGCACCCAGAGGTCGGCGCGCACGCCCTGGGCGTGCAGCCGGTCGATCGTCTCGGCGACGACCGGGCGCGCCTCGTCCTTGTTCGCCGCCGGCACGGAGTCCTCGAGGTCGAGGATCAGCGCGTCGGCGCCGGACGCGAGACCCTTGTCGGCCCACGACGCCTTGTGGCCGGGCACGAAGAGCATGGAACGGTACGGCTTCATCGAAGTTCTCCAGTGATCGGTCAGGATTCGTACAGGACGCCGGTCGCGAACAGCTTTTCGACGTCTTCGGCCGCCAGCACCTCGCTGGCGACCGCACGGGAGTCGGCGCCCACCTTCGGCGCGACAGGAGAGCGGTCCGGGCGCGCACCGTCGAACGTCCACGGCGGGCGGAGCAGCGCGAGGCCGTCCGGCTGGTGGTCGGCGATCTCCAGGTGCCGCATCTGCGGATGGCCGAGGTAGCCGGTCATGGACAGCACCGGAGCGAACGGCACGTCGTGCTCGGTCAGCACGCGCTCCCAGTGCTCCTTGGGCTTGCGCGCGAACTCCGCCTCGACGATCGGCACCAGCTCGAAGTAGTTCGCCTCGCGCGGCCGGTATTCGGCGAAACGCGGATCCTCCAGCAGATCCGTGCGCTCCAGCGCGCGGCACAGCGATTGCCAGAATTTCTGCGACGACGACAAGTGCACCGCGAGATACTCGCCGGTCGAGGTCGGCACGCAGAAGTTCTGCGCCTGCGGATGCCTGCTGGTGCGGCTGGGATCGTGGCCGAGCTCGAAGGCCTGGGTGATGCCGTCGGCGGTGAGGACGCTGACCGCTTCCATGATCGAGGTCTCCACCCGCTGCGGCTGGCCGGTCTTGAGCCGTCCGACGAGCGCGGCCAGCACGCCCGCCGCCGTCGTCAGCCCGGTGACCAGGTCCGCGCTCAGCCCGCCCGCCAGCTGCGGCCGCCCTTCGTCGCCGAACAGCGAGTACAGCCCGCCGAACGCGTGCCCGATCGTGTCGTAGGCGGGCCGGTCGGCCAGCGGCCCGGTGGAGCCGAATCCGGTGACCGAGCCGTAGACCAGGTCCGGCCGCAGCGCCCGGCATTCCTCCGGGCCGAGGCCCATCGCGGCCAGTTTGCCCGGGCGGAGGTTCTCCAGCACCACGTCGAAACGGGGCACCAGCGCCTTGACCAGATCGACCCCCTCGGCCGTCTTGAGGTCGACCGACAGGCTGCGCTTGCCCGCGTTGTACTGGCGGAAGTACGGGCTCTCCTCGTTCATCCGCCGCCGGAAGTCCTCGCCGAAGACCGGCTTCTCCACCTTCACGACCTCCGCGCCGAGGCCGCACAGCATCGAGGTCCCGAACGGGAGCGAGATGTAGCCCCCGATCTCCAGGATCCGGATGCCGTCGAGTGGCTTGTGCTGCATGTCGCCCGCCTTCGCTCCAGGGGGTGGCTTAGATAATATTTTATATTATCTGGCGGACGTCTCGTCAACCCGGCGAGCGGAGCCCATCGAAGCCTGGTCTAGATATTTTATATTACGTATGCTTGATTGAGGCTTCCCCGGACAACCTAGGAGCGTGCCCTGATGCCCGCGCAACTCCCGCTGTGGCAAGGCCACTACGACAAGCTCTTCCTCGGCGGCAGGTGGGCCACGCCCGCGTCCGGCCAGGTCTTGGAGGTGATCTCGCCTTCGACCGAGGAGGTGGTGGCCCGGGTCGCACAGGGCGCCGAGGCGGACATCGACACCGCCGTCGCCGCCGCGCGGGACGCGTTCGACCGCGGTCCCTGGCCCCGGATGCCGCTCGAAGAACGGATCGCGGTCCTGCGCAAGCTCAGCGCCGCGCTCGCCGAGCACGAAACCGACATCGCGCACCTGGTGAGCGCCGAGATGGGCTGCCCGATCACGCTCTCGACCAAGATGCAGGCGATCGGCCCCCGGCTGCTGCTCGACGCGTTCCTCGGCCTCGCGCCGGACTACCCGTGGCAGGACACCCGGCGGTCGGCGACCGGGCACGCCCTCGTCACGCGCGAGCCGGTCGGCGTGGTCGCCGCGATCGTGCCGTGGAACGCGCCGCTGCTGATCACGATGATCAAGCTGGCCCCCGCGCTGCTGGCCGGCTGCACGATGGTGCTCAAACCGTCCCCGGAAACCCCGCTCGACGCGTATCTGCTGGGCCACCTGCTGGAAAAGAGCGGGCTGCCCGACGGGGTGGTCAACATCGTTCCGGCGGGGCGGGAAGTCAGCGAGTACCTGGTCCGGCACCGCGGCGTGGACAAGGTGTCGTTCACCGGTTCCACCGCGGCCGGACGCCGGATCGGCGCGCTGTGCGGGGAAGACCTGCGGCGCTGCACGCTCGAACTCGGCGGCAAGTCCGCGGCGGTACTGCTCGACGACGCCGACCTGGACGCCGCGATCGCCGCGGTGCGCGCCGTGTCGCTGCGCAACACCGGCCAGGTGTGCAGCAACAAGACGCGGATCGTCGTCGCTCGCTCGCGCCGGGACGAACTGCACGACCGGCTGATCGACTTGATCGGGTCGATGCCGGTCGGCGATCCGTTCGACCCGGCGACCGAGATCGGCCCGCTCGCCAGCGCGGCCCAGCGCACCCGCGTCGAGGGCTATCTGGCCGACGGCAAAGCCTCCGGCGCGTCGCTGCTCGTCGGCGGCGGCCGGCCGGACGGGCTGGAGCGCGGCTGGTACGTCTCCCCCACCGTTTTCGCCGACGTCGACCCGGACGCGAAGATCGCCCAGGAGGAGATCTTCGGCCCGGTGCTCACCGTGCACACCTTCGACACCGAGGACGAGGCGATCGCCATCGCCAACAACTCCGACTACGGCCTCAACGGGTCGGTGTTCTCCGCCGATCCCGAACACGCGCTGGCCGTGGCCCGGCACATCCGCACCGGCACGGTCGAGGTCAACGGCAACCCGGTCGGTTTCACCGCGCCGATCGGCGGCTTCAAGAACAGCGGCATCGGCCGCGAGGCGGGCCCCGAGGGCTTCGACGCCTACGTCGAGCTCAAGTCCTACGGCCTGCCCCTCTCCTGAAAGGCAATTTCTGTGAGCACCTTCTCCCCCGTCGAAGAAGCCGCCGCCCGGCTCGTGACCGACCTGACCTTCGACGCGATCCCGGCCGAAGCCCTCGCCGGGGCCCGCCGGCTGCTGCAGGACCAGCTCGCCTTGCAGGTGGGCAGTGCGGCATTGCCGTGGAGCCAAGCCGTGCTCGACGTGACCCGCGCGTCCCACGCCCCCGGCACGGCGCACGTCGTCGCGAGCGGCGACGCGATGAGCGCGGCCGACGCGGCGTTCGTCAACGCGACCTTCGGCCACGGCTTCGAATACGACGACGCGCACCGCGCCAGCTCCGCGCACCCGGGCAGCTGCGTGGTCTCCGCGGCGCTGGCCGTCGGCGAAGAACTCGGCGCGGACATGCGCGACGTGCTGACCGCCGTCGTCGCGGGATACGAGGTCTACACCCGGATCGGCACGCTGGCAAACCCGGACCTCCTCGTGCGCGGGTTCCATCCGCACGGGCTGCTCTCGACCTTCGGCGCCGCCGCGGTGGTCGCCAAACTGCGCGGATTCGACCTGGAGACCACCGGGCACGCGCTCTCGATCGCGCTCAGCCACGCCTCGGGGACCACCGAGTACACCTCCGGCGGTGGCTCGATCAAGCGCGTGCACTCCGGCATCGGGACCCGGGGCGGCATCCGCGCCGCGGAACTCGCCGGTGCGGGCATCACCGGCCCGACCACGTTCTTGACCGGCGGCAAGGGCTTCTTCCGGGCGTTCGCGGGGCGGGAAGTCGGCGACGAAGCAGCCGGTGCGTTCGGGCTCGGCCAGACCTTCGAGATCTCCCGCATCTGGCTCAAGCCCTACTGCTGCTGCGGGATCAACCACGCCTACATCGACGGCGCGCGGCAGCTGACCGGGAAGCCGGATCAGGTCGAATCGGTGCTGCTGGGCATCCAGACCGGCGGCGACGTGGTGATCGGCAACCAGAACCGCAACGCGTACGCGCCGAAGATCATCGAACACCTCCAGTACAGCCTGCCGTTCCAGTTCGCGCTGTCGATGCTGGGCCGCGGCAACGGGTTCTCGACGCATCAGGCTTATCTGGCCGGGCAGCTGGACCTCGGCGAGGACAGCGACGTCGCCGCGCTGGCCAGGAAGGTGAAGATCGAGGTGCGGCCGGACCTCGACGAGCAGTACCCCGGACGCTGGGTCGCGGACCTGACGGTGACCTATCAGGACGGCCGGACCGAGCACCTGTTCGTGGACAACCCGATCGGCACCGCGGAAAACCCGATGTCGCAGGCGGATCTGGACGCGAAGTTCCACGACGTGCTGTCCTCCGCGCTCACCGAGGACCGGCGCGCCGAGCTGCTGCGCGCGATCAAGGACGGCGATCTCGACCAGCCGGCCGCCGAGTTCGCCAAGCTGCTGCGGGTCTGAACCGACGAAAAAGCGCCGACGGGTCCGGAAGATCCCGTCGGCGCTTTTCCGCTGCCGCGAATCAGAACTCGATGACTGCCTTGCCGCCGGTCTGCTTGTCGAACGCCGTGTAGGCCTCGACCGCGTCGTCCAGCCGCCAGCGGTCGGTGAAGACCCGGTCCGCCTCGACCCCGTGCCGGGCGATGAACCGGGCGCAATCCGCCTGGCCGACCGGCGAGAACGTGTACGAGCCGACCACCGTCAGCTGCTTGCGGATCAGGTCCGGGCTGACGTCGAGCGTCACCGTCGAACCCTCGCCGACAAACGCCACCGAGCCCCACTTCGCCGCCGACTTCACGGCCGCGGCCCGGGCGGGCGGAGCGCCGGAGCAGTCGAGCGCCTTGGTCACGCCCTTGCCGCCGGTCAGTTCCCGGATCGCTTCGACCGGATCGACCGACGTCGAGTCGATCGCGTGCGCCGCACCGAAGTCCTTCGCCCGCGCCACGCGTTCCGCGGCGATGTCCACCGCGATCACCTCGGCGCCCATCGCCGCGGCGAGCTGCACCGCGGCCTGACCGACCGGGCCTTGGCCGAAGACTGCCAGCGTGTCGCGCGCGTTGACGTCAAGCCGGGTCAGCGCGCCGTAGGCGGTGCCGGTGCCGCACGAAATCGCGGCCCCGGCGGCGAAACTCAGCTCGTCCGGCAACGGCACGAGCGTCCGCGCGGGCACCTTGAGGTAATCCGCGTGGCCGCCGTGCGCGGTCGCGCCGTAGATGACGTTGCCGCGTTCGCACATCTGCGGCCAGCCGGTCCGGCACAGGTCGCAGAACCCGCAGCCGTCGTAGTGGTGGACCATCATCCGGTCCCCCACCCGCACCGCCCGGGGGTCGACCGCCGTGCCGAGCGCGGCGACGATGCCGCACGGCTCGTGCCCGCCGATGAACCCGGCGTCGTCGCCGGTCATCCCGAACGCGGCCAGCGCCTGTCCGGCCGGCGCCCGGTAGAAGTGCAGGTCGCTGCCGCACATGCCGGACGCCTTCATCTCCAGCACCACCTCGTCCGGCCCCGGTTCGGGGTCGGCGAACTCCTGGATTTCGAGCACCCGGTCGCCCTTGAAAATGACTCCGCGCATGAGTTTTTCCGTCCTTTTCAGTGCACTGCGGCGAACATCAGGCTTTCCTCGTCGGCTTCCTCCGGCGAGAACTCCGCGGCGATGCTGCCCGCGCGCGCCACCAGGACGCGGTCGGACAGCGCCTGGATCTCCGGCAGGTACGACGAGATCACCACGACCGCGACCCCGTCGTCGGCCAGTGCCCGGATCATCGCGTGGATCTCCGGGATCGTGCCGAGGTCCACGCCCCGGGTGGGCTCGTCGATGATCGCCACGAGAGGTTTCCGGGTCAGGCCCTTGGCCAGCACGATCTTCTGCTGGTTCCCGCCGCTCAGCTCCTCGACGGTCGCCTTGGTCGGCCGCAGCGTCCGGACCTGGAACTGTTCGACGAACCGTTTCGCGACCGACTTGCGCGAACCGGGCCGGAAGAAGAACGGCAGCCGGCGCGCGCTGCAGAGGTGCCCGAGGTAGATGTTGTCGGCGATGGTGAGGTGGCTGAAGAAGCCGGAGGCCTTGCGGTCCTCGGTGATGTACACGATCCCGGCCTTGCGGGCTTGCCGGGGCGTGCGGAACCGCACCGGCTCCCCGTTGAGCCGCACCCGGCCGCCGCGCAGCCGCCGCCGTTTCATGATCCCGCTGACGATCATCGCGGTCTCGCTGCGCCCCGCGCCGACCAGCCCGTAGATTCCGACGATTTCCCCGGCGTAGGCGGAAAACGCCATGTTCCGCACCACCGGCAGCAACGTCACGTCCTCGACCTGCAGCGTCGGCGTCGGCTCGGGCGCGCGGTTCGGCTCCACCCGGCCCATCTCGACAGTGCGGCCGACCATCATCTTGACCACGCGGTCGCGGCTGAACTCCGGCCGCGCCAGCGTCCCTTGGACCACGCCGTCGCGCAGCACGGTGATCCGGTCCGCCTGCTCGAACGCCTCGTCCAGCATGTGCGTGATGAAAATGACGCCGATGCCGCGCTTTTTCAGCCGCTGCATCGACAGGAACAGCTGCAGCCGTTCCTCCGGGGTCACCGACGACGTCGGCTCGTCCAGGATCACCAGCTTCGCGTTGCGGTGCACCGCGCGGGCGATCTCCACCATCTGCTTCTGCCCGACGCCCAGCGCGCCCGCGGCGACGTCCGGGCGGATGTGGAAGTTGTGCGATTCCAGCAGTTCGCGCGCGACGACGTTCAGGTGCCCGAGATTGTTGAACACCTTCTCGTCGCCCATGAACAGGTTCTGCGCGACGGTCATCGACTCGACCAGCGAGCCCTCCTGGTACACCATCGCCACCCCGGCCTCGACCGATTCACGCGGCGTGGTGAACGCCCGCGCGACCCCGTCGACCTCCAGCGTGCCCGAATCGTGCGCGACCGCTCCCGAGACGATCTTGACCATGGTGGACTTCCCGGCGCCGTTCTCGCCGAGCAGGGCGTGGATTTCGCCCGGCCGCACGTCGAAGTCCACGCCGTCGAGCGCGTACGTTCCGCTGTAGCGCTTGCTGATGTTCGTCAGCCGCAACACCGTGCTCATGCGTCCTCCAGCCGCAGCAGGTTCCGGCCGCCGCGCGCCGCCGCGACCACATGTCCGTTGTGGACAGTCAGGCCCGTGACCCCGTGCCGGGGGCTGTCGACCCTCGCGTGCGCGCTCTCGGCGACGCGGCCGGTCGGGTCCATCCGGAACACCAGCCCGCAGGACCGGGCCGGAGCCCAGCTCTTGACGACGCCGAGCACGCGCAGCTGGCCCATTTGCATCGTGTCGGTGAACGGGTCGCCCGCCCGCAGCCGCGGCACGAACCATTCGTCCGGGCTGATCTTCTCGGTCATCTCGGCCAGCAGCGCGGGTTCGTCGAGCAGCAGCTCGGTCACCCGGTTGCGAATGTAGGGCGCGGCGAACCACCAGCCGTCCCCGCCCACGTGCACCCGTCCCGGATAGACGGGCAGGTTCGAGCCCAGCGCCCGGCCTCGCTTGCCCGGCGCGGATCGCGCTTCCACGCGATGGTCCAGGCTCAGTGACAGGAGCACTTCGTCCTCGGCGATGCCGACGCCCGACGGCCACGCGAGGCGCTCCGCGACCACTTCGGCCTGCGCGCCGTCGACCCGTACGAGCAGTCCGGACCGGTCGCCGGTGACCAGTGCACGGGGCCACTCCGCGACTTTGGTCGAGCCGACAGTCGCCAGCAGCGCGGAGCCGTCCGTAGCGAGCGCAGTCACGCAGGCGGTGACCGGTGCGTCCGTACACAGATCCTCGGTTTCGCCCGAGCGCGCCACCGAGACCAGGCCACGTCCTTCGACTGCCACGACGATCTGCTCGTCTCGCACGGTCAGCGCCGTCACCGGGCTGCCGAACGAAGCCAGCCGCGCCACCTCGTCCTCACGCACCGAGAAGACCTGATTACCGCTGCTGAACACCAACCCCGTGGCGGTCACGACCACGTCGTCCGGCTCGTACTCGCCCGCCGGCAGCAGCTCCGCCGCGCCGTCGAGCCGAAGGTTCGGCCGCAGTCCGGTGTCCATCGGGGGCACCGTCCGGGCGCGGCCCCAGTTCGGATTGATCCATTCCTTGACGGTGTCGAGTACCGGGCTCATCGCAGCGCCTCCGCGGCCTCGCGGACCCCGGCGGTACCCGGCACGGCGGCCGGGTCGAGGTCGCCGACCTCGCTCGGGTCGAGTTCGAGCTTGCCGATCCGGTTGTTGCTGACGCCGCACAGGTACAGGTGCCCGTCGCGTTCCTTCACCGCGGTCACCATCGGGTAGTTCTCCATCGTCTCGTCCCACAGCACGGCGAGGATCTCGCCGCGGTCGCTGAACTTGATCGCGCAGGAGGTGTTGAGCTGCGGCACCACCCAGTTGTCGACCGCCGCCTCGCGGGTCATCCGCCGCCGCACCGCCGGGTAGCGGCCGAGCAGGTCGGACATCTGCGTCCGCATGGCGCACAACGGCATCCAGTAGTTGCCGTCGGAGGACCGGTTGATGTTGTCCGGATAGCCGGGCAGGTTCTCCAGCACCGGTTCCAGCTGCCCCTTCTTCGGCCCGGCGATCCAGAGCCGGTCGACGCGGCACAGCCCGGTGCTGGCGATCAGGATCGACTCGCCGTCGTGCGCGGTGCAGATGCCGTTCGGGAAGACGTAGTTCGACACCACGACCTCGGTCTTGCCCTCGGGCGTCACCCGGATCACCCGGCCGTTCGGCCGGAATTCCACCAGCTCAAGCAGGAAGTCCGCGGTGTTCGTGCGGGTGGAGAAGTCCGAGGCGTAGATCGAGCCGTCCGGCGCGATGTCCAGGTCGTCGATCGCCCGCAGTCCCGAATCGTCGATCAGCGACAGCGGGCTGCGCTTGACCTTGTTCGCGACCAGTTCGGGTTCGCCGTCGGCGCCGATGCGGTAGATGCCCATGCCGCCGACCGCGACGACCAGGCGGCCTTCGGCGTCCCACGCGTGTCCGCACGGGAATCCGCCGGTGCGCGAGAAAATCTCGCCCTCGGTGTCGTCCAGGCCGCGGAACCGCCACACCCAGCCGCGCTGGTCGCCGCAGTACACGTTGCCTTCGCCGTCCACCGCGCAGTCCTCCGCGCCGCGGATCTTGCCGAGCCCGACCGGCGGCGCGTCGGTGAGCCGACGATTGAGCGACCAGACGGTGCCCGGTCGCGTGACGTCGACCAGCGGACCGAGGCTGAGCCGGGCCGGGTCGATCTTCAGCTTCTCCACCGCGCGCTGCCGGTACTTGCCCCATTTGAGGTCCAGCACGGTGAACACGAGCAGCACGGCGGCGAGGATGACGGTGTAGTACGAGCCTTGCGCGCCGTCCGAGACGGTCGCCTGCTCGATGATCGTCACCACCGCCACGCCGACCGCCGCGCGCAGCACCGAACCGCGGCCGCCCTTGATGCTGACGCCGCCGAGCACCACCGCGGTCAGTGCGATGATCTCCCAGCTGTTGCCGACGTTCGGGTCGGTCCGGGCCAGTCGCGCCGACGTGAGGATCGCGGCTGTTCCGGAAAGCGCGCCGGACAGCACGTAGGTCCAGAACGTCACGGCGGTGACCGGAATGCCGTTGCGCCGCGCCGAGCGGCGGTCCGAGCCGGTCGCGGTGACCCACCAGCCCCAGCGGGACCGGGTGAGCGCCAGGTGCACGACGATCAGCACCACCGCGAAGAGGAACCACGCGGTCGGGATGCCCAGAATCCGGCCGTCGTTGAAGAAGTCCCAGACGAGCGACGGTTTCGTGACGCCGATCTGCGTGCTGTTCGCGTTCTGCAGCACCGAAGCCGCGCCGCCGAAGGCGATCAATGTGACCAGGGTGGTGATGAACGGGCGCATCCGCAGGATCGCGATGAGGTACCCGTTCACCGCCCCGAGCACCGCGCCCGCGACGATCGCGGCCGGAACGACCAGGGCCGTCGGCCACAGCCACACCCGGTCCGCGACCATCGCGCCGAGCCCGCAGAAGCCGACGATCGACCCCACCGACAGGTCGATGCCGCCGCCCACCAGCACCACGGTCAGCCCGATCGCGAGCAGCCCGTACTCGGACACCTCGTCGAGCACCAGCGGCGCGTTGGCAGGCCCGACGTTGGTCGTGGCGATCACGTAGACGCACAGCGCGAGCGCGAGCACCAGCGGCACCGCGCCTTCCATCCACCGCTTCTCGAACAGATCCGAGACGGTGCGGTAGCGGGCGATTCTTTCCGTGGGACGGCCTCCGGTCATGCCGAAGGCGTCCAGCCCGCGCCGCAGCGGACGGAAACCGCTGCGGCGCATCGGAGACGACGTTGTCATCAGGCCTCGTCCTCGCTCACTTGCTCTGGTAGCAGGCGATGGTGGTCTGGTCGATGTTCGACTTGTCCACGACCGTGCTCGACACGTACGCGACCGAATGCGAGGCGCCCGGCTTGACCCCGTTGGTGAGCAGGTTCTGCACCGCGACCGCACCGGCTGCCCCGATGCCTTGGACGTCGTAGGCGGCCGAGGCGGTCACCACGCCCTGCTTGAGCGCGTTGCACCAGTCCTTGTCCGCGTCGAGCGTGTAGACGCCGACCGAACCCGGAACGATCTGGCCGCGCCCTTCGGCGGCCTTGACGGTCTGCCCGACGGTGACCGAGTTCAGGTCGAAGGTGACCATGAAGCCGCACACCTTGCCCTGCTGCTGTTGCAGCACCGACTCGGCGGCGGCCTGCGCCTGCGCGTTCTGGAACTGCGAGTGCGCGACGAGGGTGTGGTAGCCCTCCTTCTCCACGACGTCCTTGATGCCCTGGTCCCACAGGATCGAGGCCGGGTCGTTGCCGGGGCCGTCGATGATGGAGATGGTCTTGGGGGCGTTGCGGGAGTTGCAGTCCGAGACCGCGCGCTTGGCGATCGACTGGGCCGCGCCGTAGACGTCGACGCCGACGAACGCGTCCCCGAGCCGGGTGGAGGGCATGTTCAGCATGACGGTGTAGATCCCGGCCTTCTGCGCGCGGTCCACCGCGTTGTCGAGCAGCCCGAGGTCCTGGTTCTGCAGCACGAGCACGTCGGCGGCCTTGCGCGCGATGAGGTCGTTGATCGTGTTGATCATCCGGTCGCTGCTGAAGTTCGAGTCGTAGACCTTGAAGTCCGCACCCAGGTTGTCGAAGGTGCGCTGCATCGTGGTGCCCCAGTTCTCGGTGAGCTTGTAGCCCTTGTAGAGAATCGGGACGAAGGCGATCTTCTTGCCCTTCAACGCGTCGTGCGACTTCTGCCGCATCGGCATCAGCTGCTCGTTGCCGCTGAACACCGCGTTCGTCGCGGCCGCGGCCGAGTCCGAGGACCCGCCGCCGACCGAGCACGCGGACAGCCCCGCGGCGCCCAGCGCCGCCGTCGCGGCGAGCACGGACAGCTTCCTGGTGATCTTCATGTGCTTCCTACTTCCGTTCCCCGGCGTCGTTGCCGGTCACAGTTCCCCGGATTTCTCGGTTTCCTCGTTGCGCGGATGCAGCCACGCGTCGAACGCGATCGCGGCGGCCAGCACCGCGCCGCGGATGAGGTCCTGCACGGCGGTGCTCAGCCCGTGCAGCACCAGCAGGTTGTTGAGCACGCCCACGAACAGCGCGCCGGCGAGGACGCCCAGAATCGTGCCGCGCCCGCCGGACAGCGAGACGCCGCCGATCACCACCACCGTCAGCGCGGTGAACAGGATCGGGTCGAACGACGTCACGGTCGTCTGCACGCTGCCCTGGATCGACACCGTCACGAACCCGGCCACCGCGGCGAGCAGCGCGGACAGCACGTAGGTGAGGATCTGCAGCGGCCGCACCGGCGCGCCGGTCGAGCGGGCGGTCTCGAAGTTGTCGCCCATCGCGCGGACCAGCCGCCCGGGCGAGGTGTAGGCGATGAACAGCCAGGCGAGCAGGAACGCGCCGCCGGCGATGAGCACCGGCCTCGGCACGCCGAACACCCCGCCCCCGCTCAGGTGCGACAGGAACGACCCGGCGGGCACCCCGTAGACGTTCTGGCTGAGGAACAGGATGTCGATCCCGCCGATCGCCAGCATGCCGGTCGCCAGCGTCACGAACAGCGCGGGCACCTCGAAGACGGCGACGAGGATGCCGTTGACCAGCCCGATCGCCAGCGCGAGACCGGCCATCAGCGCGATCGCCTGCCATTCCGGCATGCCCTCGCTGATGAACGCGAGCGTCGCCTGCGCACAGCCGAGCCCGATGCCGGCCACCGACAGGTCCAGCCCCTTGCCGAGGATGACGATCGCCTCGCCGATCGCGAGGATGCCGAACGCGGCGGACAGGTTGAGGATGCTGCCGAAATTGCCTGCGGTGAGGAAATTCGTCGTGGTCGCTCCCGCCACGAGGGCGAGCAGCACGGTGATGACGAGTACCAGGTAGGTCTGGTCGAAGCCGCCGAGGCGTGCCCGGAGCGGCACGCGTGGCTTCGTTGCCACTGTTGCGGTAGTCATGGGATTCCCGGTTCGATGGGTGGGACAGCGCGGCCAGTGTGTCGGCCGTCACCCGGGTGCCGCATCTGCCGCCGGTCGTATTCCGCTACCCCGTACGGCCGATGCGAGGAGTGGCCCGGCAGGCACCGCCGGTATATAATGTGCAAAATTTCCCTTGCGAACGTTCCCGAGGGGCTGCCCATGAGCACGACCGGTTTCCCGCGGCTCGACAGTGTCCGGCTGAGCGCGGAGCTGGCCGATCAGGTCCGCGAGCTGGGGCTCGACGCCTGCGCCGTGCTCGACCGGCTGCTGCCGGTCGGCCGCTGCGCCGAGGTGCTGCCCGCGAAACGCCTGCTCGGGCAGGTCTGGGACGCCACGATGGCGCAGCTCGGCGCGACCCCGGGGCCGGATCGCCTTCCCCGGCTGACCGCGCTGCTGACCAGGGTCCGCGAACTGGAGTCCCGGGTGGACGATGCCAGAGTCGCCGACGGGGTCTCGACGATGCGCCGCGTCCGCCGCGCGCTGACCCGCCTGCACGACTCCTCGACCGCCGAAGAACTCCTCACCCGCGCCGCCGAGGAGGCCTGCACGATCGGGTTCGACCGGGTGCTTGTCTCCACTGTGGACGATGCGACCTGGGTACTGCGGAAGATGGTGATCGAGCAGGATCCCCGGCTGGCCGAGGAAATGCTCGCCGCCGGCCGCGAAGCCCCGCCGCGGCTGGACGGCTCGCTGGTCGAATCCGACGTCGTGCGGCAGGCGCGCGCGGGCCTGGTGTACGACGTGCAGGAGAACCCGCGCGTGAACCGCCAGCTCGTCTCGCTGTCGGGCTGCACGTCCTACGCCATCGCGCCGTTGCAGGCGTACGGGAAAGTCGTCGGGCTGCTGCACGCGGACAGCTACTACTCGCCCCGCCGCGAGGTCGACGCCAGCGACCGGGCCGTGTTGAACCTCTACGCGGAGGGCGTGAGCGAGACGCTGGCCCGGGTATCCGTCCTCGAAGGACTGGCCTCGCTCCAGGAAGGGATGACCCGCCTCGCCGCCGACGTGCGCATCGCTCCCCCGCGCGAGCCGGCCCTGACGCGGCATCCGCTGCTGTCGGTCCGCGAGGTCGAGGTGATCGAGCTGATGGCGCGCGGAGACGCGAACCGGGCGATCGCCCGCAAGCTTTCGATCTCCGAGGGCACGGTGAAGACCCACATCACGCACATCCTGCGCAAGCTCGACGCGGCGAACCGCGCGGAGGCGGTGGCGTACTGGCTGCGGAACTGAGCCACGGCGACTCGCTAATATATTTTATACTAAAGGCATGACCTCCGACGAAGCCCTCGAAGACCTCCTTGCCACCCGGTGGAGCTGTCGCGCCTACCACGACCGGCAGGTGCCGAAGCCGGTCATCGAACGGCTGCTGAAGCTCGCGCAGCGGACCCCGTCCTGGTGCAACACCCAGCCCTGGCAGGTGATCGTCACCAGCGGAGCGGGCACCGAGCGTTTCCGCGAAGCGATGGCCGACTGGGCGCGCGACCACCCGGCGGAGTTCGATTTCGCCCCGCCCGCCGAATACCGCGGCGTGTACCGCGACCGTCGCCGGGCGAGCGGCTGGCAGCTGTACGAGGCCGTCGGCATCGAACGCGGCGACCGGGAAGCCTCGGCGCGACAGGCCTTCGAGAACTTCCGCTTCTTCGGTGCGCCGCACGTCGCGATCGTCACGACGGACGCCGTGCACGACCTGTACGGCGCCGTCGACAGCGGACTGTACGTGGGAACTTTCCTTTTGGCGGCGCGAAGCCTGGGGCTGGGCGCGATCCCGCAGGCCGCCCTCGCCGGGCACGCGACGTTGATCCGCAAGCACTTCGACATCCCGGAAGACCGGAAAATCCTGCTGGGCATCTCGTTCGGCTACGCCGACGAGGACCATCCGACGAACAGTTACCGCACCGCCCGGGCCGGCCTGGACGAAGTGGTGACCTGGGCCGACGAATGAGTCAGCCGACCGCGCCAAAGCCAAGCGTCCCAGTGAGTTTTCTCAGGAGCGCCTTGCGGGTGCCTGGCGAGGCGCGGATGAAGCCGCACCCGGCCGATGCCCGCCGGTGAGCACCGTAGGTAAGCGGAACCCTGACAGAATCAGAGACAATGAGGGTTTCCTCACGTACGTCGGCGGAGCCGGGCGTTGCGAGTTGCCGCAGCGAGGCCGCACACCACAGCTACCCGGAAGGGCTGCGCTTTTGTCACTTCTCACGTGAGATCGCCGGTTTCTCAACCAAGTTCGTTGCTGTCCTTGCCGTTGAAGAAGCGGGTGATGACCGGGACGACAGCCTCCGGGTCGGCGACGTGCCCCTGGTTCGGAATGACCGCCCGCTCGACCCCTGGGATGGCGGCCGTGACCGCGGCCGTGTCGAAGAATCCGTTGCCCAGCCCGGTCATCGTGTCGTCGGCAGTGCCGCCGGTGGCCATCAGCACCGGCTGCCTGATGGCGGCCAGCCGCTTGGTCGGCGGGGTGCCGTCGCCGAGACATACCGCGTCGTAGGCCAGGGTGTGCGCGAGGGCGATCGAACCGGCCCACATCGGCGAGTTGTGCGCCCGCGCGATGGCCTCCTCAGGCGCGCCGGCCAACCGCATGAACAACCCGCATGGCGTCGTCCCGGCGGTCGTCGGCCAGCAGCGACTGCACCTTCTCGGTGTACTCGAGGTGCCGCTGCTTGGCACCCTCGGACACGTCGTAGGGCACCTCGTAGACGGCCTTGGCGATCGGCAGACCCGCGGCGGCGGCCTCCAGGGCAAGCGCCGCACCGGAGGAGACGCCGTAGAGGTACGCCGTGCCGCCGGCTTCGTCGATCAAGGCCGCGAGATCCTCGAATTCGCGTTGCAGCGCGTAGGGCATGGTGTCTGCGCTGCCGCCGCGGCCCCGACGGTCGTAGTTGTACACGGTGAAATGCTTGGCGGGGCGTTCTCCGACCGGTCGACGATGCCGCCGCCCACCAGGATCACCGCCGGACCTTCCCCTGACCGGTCATCCGCGATCGACGTGCCGTCTTTCGACGTTACCCGATGCATCCCATCCTCCTCAATGGCATGGCGGACCCGCAACGGGCCTGTTCGCCCTGGTCAGGACCGCCAGCGCATAGCACCGTCCGGTGCCGCGCTGACCGCTTCAGAACTTTGCGACCAGCTCCGGCGTCGTCCACGCCCGGTACAGCCGCTGCCGCCCGTCACCACGCACCTGCACCACCCCCGCCTCCCGCAGAACCCGCCACCGCGTTGAACGCGTCCGTTGTCGATGCCGCTCGCGCCACACCGCAACCATATGCCCATATGGGAATACGTCAAGACTGGCCGAACTCACGATCGATGGCCGGCCCGGCACACCGCATGGCCGGCCCCGCATGCGGATGGGGCGGCATCGACGAGAGCCGGTCACGCGGCGGACGGGCATTCCGGAAGATCAACGGCTCGCGGTCGATGGTCCGCCTGGTTCTCCACGGACTCGCCACGTCCCGAGCGCTACAGCCACCCGCTCGTCTCGGCGACCCTGACCGCCTCCGCGCGCGTGCGGGCCTGCGTCTTCCCTATCGCGGACGACAGGTGGTTGCGCACCGTTCCCGCCGAGAGGCCCAGCGCCAGCGCCATGTCCGCGACCGTTCCGCCTTCGGCCGCGGCGCGCAGGACGTCCGCCTCGCGGTCGGTGAGCGGGCTCGCGCCGCTGGCCAGCGATTCGGCGGCGAGCGCCGGGTCCACGAACCGCAGCCCCGCGTGGACCCGCCGGATCGCGTTGATCAGCTGTTCCGGGCGCGAATCCTTCACCACGAACCCGGCCGCGCCCGCGGACATCGCGCGCGACAGGTAGCCAGGGCGGCTGAAGGTGGTGCAGATCAGCACGCGGCAGTCCGGCAGCGCGTGCCGCAGTTCGGCGGTCACGGCGAGGCCGTCCCGGCCGGGCATCTGGACGTCGACGAGCGCGATGTCCGGGGCGGTCCGTTGCGCGGCGGGCAGGACCTCGGGGCCGGAACCCACCTCCGCGACCACCTCGAGGTCGGACTCCATGCGCAGCAACGAAGCCAGCGCGCCGCGAACGAGCGCCTGGTCGTCGGCCAGCAGGACCCGGATCACGCGGCACCTCCTGTCGCCGGGCCGCGCGCCAGCACCCGGAAGCCGCCGTGCGGGCCGCGCCCGTGTTCGAGCGAGCCGGACACCGCTGACATCCGCTCGGCGAGGCCGGTGAGACCGTGTCCGGGCACGATCTCCGCCGGAACGGTGCCGTCGTCGGCCACCTCCAGCCAGTCGCGGCCGACGCGGACGACGCAGCGCTGCGCGTCGGAATGGCGGAGCACGTTGGTCACGGCTTCTCTTACTACGTAACCGAAAACGCCTTGCAGTTCGGGAGCCACGGCATCGGCCGCGGCGGGCAGTTCGGCGTGGACTCCGGCGGCGCGCAACGCCATCCGGGCACCGGCGACTTCGGTCGCGAACGACACCGTGCGGTAGTCGGACACGGTCGCGCGGACGTCGGAGAGGGCTTCCCGGCAGAGGTCGTCCAGGTCGCGGATCTCGGCGAGCGCCGCGTCGGTGTTGTCCGAAGTCTCGAGGATCCGCCGGGTCAGGCCGAGTTTCAGGGTCATCGTGGAGAGGCTGTGGCCGAGGACGTCGTGCAGGTCGCGGGCGACGCGCTGCCGTTCCTGGTCCACCGCCATCCGCCGGATCTGCTCGCGGGCGAGCCGGAGGTGGCCGATGGTGAACGTCAGCGCGTAGACGATGCCGAGAATCGCGGTGACGGCCACCAGGGTGAGGACCTGGCCCCAGGCGACGACGCCGTCCCTGACGATCATCCACGCGATCTGGGCGACGGCCGCGCCGACGCCGAGGAGCAGGGAAATCCGCAGCGGCAACAGCATGAGGCCGGTCGCGATGGCGTAGGTGAGTCCGGTCAGGTAGGCCGGGGAGCCGAGGATCAGCGCGGGCGTGGCGCCGAGCGCGAACATCGCCGCGACCATCGCGATCCGCTGCCGCCGCAGTGCGAGCGGGCCGAACCACAGGACCAGCAGGTACGCGACGGCGTAGCAGCCGAGGAAGCCGAAGACGAGCCCGGTGCGCACCGGGCCGTACCGTCCGTCCGCGATGGCGATGACCCAGGTGGCCAGGAAGCCCATCATCAGGCCGTTCACGACCACCGACCGGACGCGGCCGCGGTGCACGCCGGACCCACCGCCGCGCGGGTCCGTCCAGAAGCTCCAGTCCGGCCACTGGCGGGCCGAGAACCGGTCCGGATCGGGTTCGCGCATGTCGATCATGGTACGGCCGGCTCACCGGTGATCACCCATGACAAACGGCACGGGCGGTTCGGGCGCGGCGATGCTGGAGTGGCTCCATGCTGCGCATCGAGAAATCGGGCTTGACCAGGTACGAGATCACCAGCGACGGCCGCCTGCTCACCGTGGTCGAAGGCCGCTCCGGAGGGCAGTTCCGGCTGGACGGCACCAGCTACCGGATTCGTCGCCGATTCCGCACCTACCAGCTGCTGACGGCGGACGGGTCGGTGCTCGCGAGCACTCACCGGCCGGGCACGCGCACCTGGAGCGTCGAGAGTGGCGGCTCGGAGCTGCGCTTCCGGAGGACCGGCCGTCGTGACCACGCGCAGGTCGACGAGGCCGGGAACACTGTCGGCACTGTCGCCGCGGGCACCGCTGACTTGTCCGGCGTCAAACCCGCGTTGCAGGTCTTCGTGCTCACGGCGCTGGCGATGCGCTCGCGCCGCCGACGCGTCGTGGTCGTCGCGGGCAGTTGAGCGGCGACTACGCTGGACGGGTTCGCCCGCCTTCGCTGGAGAGACCTTGCCCGACCGCCGTACCCTGACCGCTGACTGCTCGAGCTGTTTCGCCCTCTGCTGCGTGGCGCTCACGTTCACCAAATCAGCTGATTTCGCCATCGACAAGCGGGCGGGCGACCCGTGCCCGAACCTGCGGTCCGACTTCCGCTGCGGCATCCACGACCGGTTGCGCCCCAGGGGTTTCGCGGGCTGCACCGGGTACGACTGCTTCGGCGCCGGACAGCAGCTGTCGCAAGTGACCTTCGGCGGCCGGAGCTGGCGCGAGGCCCCGGAGACCCGCGAGCGGATGTTCGCCGCGCTCCCGGTGATGCGGCATTTGCACGAACTGCTCTGGTACCTCACCGAGGCGCGCTCGCTGGCCGCGACCCGCGAAATCCACGCGGACCTGGACACCGAGATCGCCGAACTCGAACAGATCACCGCAGGAGACGCGGACGCAGTGCTCGCCATCGACGTCGACGCCCGTCGGGCCCAGGTGAATCCGCTGCTGGTGCGCACCAGCGAACTGGTGCGCACCGGAGCCGGGCGCAAGAAGGACCGCCGCGGCGCCGACCTGATCGGCGCGAAACTCGCCGGCGCGGACCTCCGCAGCACGAACCTGCGCGGCGCCTACCTCATCGCGGCCAACCTCCGGGGCGCGGACCTGCGCCGCGCCGACCTGATCGGTGCGGACCTGCGCGACGCCGACATCCGCGGGGCGGACCTCACCGACAGCATTTTCCTTACCCAGTCCCAAGTGAACGCCGCCCGCGGCGACGCTTCGACCAAGCTCCCGTCGCGGCTGACTCGCCCCTCGCACTGGCTGGTCAGCGCGGCCGGGTAGACCCGACGACGACCCCGCCGAGCCGGGCGATCCAGCTGCCGCACACACAACGCACATAGTCGGCCCGGCTGCCCGCCGATGCGGAAACGATAGCGGAGGCGGGCAGTTCGGCCAGCGGCCAGCCACAACGGGGGCAACGGTTCTCTTCCATGCCCGCCATCGTGCGGTAATGGTTCAGTGCAGTTCAACCCTTACGGATTTCCCGCGCAGCGGAGCGTCGGAGTTTCAAGTCGGTGGCTGGATGCCGAGCGCGCTCGCGAAACTGCCGAAGCACACGAGGCGCGGGCAGAATCGGGACAATTTCCCGCAGGCCCTGTCAAGTTGCGGCCGATCCGTTCGTCATCCATTTGTCAACGCACCAACGAGCAGACGACCGTCCGCGTCCACCGGGAAACTCGACCCCTTCGGAAAGGACACCATCCGATGAGCACCACGCCTCAAGACCCGACCGCCTTGCACGTCGACATCGTTGTCGACGTTCCCCGCGAGCGCGCCTTCCTCTTCTTCACCGAGCGGTTCGACGAAGTCAAGCCTCGTGAACACAACCTCCTCCCGGTGCCGATCGAACGGACTGTGCTGGAACCCGCGGCCGGCGGCACGGTGTACGACGTCGGGACCGACGGCAGCCGGTGCACTTGGGCACGGGTGCTCGCCTACGAGCCCGCAGACCGGCTGGTCCTCAGCTGGGACATCAGCCCGCGCTGGCAGTTGGAGCCCGATCCCGGTCGCACCAGCGAGGTGGAGATCCGATTCACCGCCGAGGACGGCGAGCGCACCCGCGTCGCGCTCGAACACCGCCACCTCGACCGGCACGGCGAAGGCTGGGAGAGCTTCACGAGCCTCGGCTCCGGTTCAGGCTGGCCGCTCTATCTCGGCCGGTTCCGCGCTGCGACGCAACGGGATGCCGCACGGAACTGAAGCGGATACGCTCGTTGCCGTGCCGGGTCGTCGACAGGCTCGCCGGTGGAACCTGACCGTGAGCAGATCACAGCCTGAGCTGACAGTTCCGCGGCCGCCAGCTCGCACGCCGTCGCGACCCGGCAAGGCCGGACGCGTCCAACCGGTCGGGTCGTCGGTGTTCGCCACCGTTTCCGCCATGCGTTCGGCGAGGCGCAGTGCCCGGCGGTCGTCGAACCGTGCTCCTTGGACGGTCAGCCCGACCGGAAGACCTTCCGCGGGGATGGCCAGCGGGAAGGTGACCATGGGCGCCCCGAGCATCGCGCCCGGCGTTGTGTTCCGGGTGTACAGCTCGAAAATGTCGATGCTGCTGCCCAGGTGCTCCACCGACTCGTCGCTGTCGGCGGGCGGTGCCAGTGCGAAGGACGGTTCAATCGCCGCTCGCGTACTGGGGTGCAACTCGTGGACCAGTACCGCGGGCACCCTGGCCTCAAAAGAACGTCTTCGCCCCACGAGCATGCCCCGGCGGGTGGTGAACGGAACAGTCGCGGAGCGAGGCTGGACCCGCGCGATGTCCGGAGCGAAAGAAATTAGTCGAAGGGGATGCAGACTGCGGCCCATGCCCCTGAAGCTGACATTTCTCTGAACCTCGTGCTGAGAACCGCGCAAGCTCCGCGCGACCGTTTCGCCGATCCACTCCTCAACACTCCGCAGGAAATGCCTGATCCTGTCATCTCGCGACAGGATCAGGCACCTTCATTCGTGGTTGACGTGTGTTACGCGGGACTTCAGCAGGGTTTTATGTCGGCGACCGGTGTCCAGTCGAAGCGCGGGTAAGAGCTTGGTGCAGGGTACGTTATATATTTGGACCCGTCGCCGTTGCTGAAGACCGCCCGGGTCCCGCGCGTCTGGTTGTTGGACCAAGATCCGATACCGGAGAAGGCCACTGGGTAATCATGGCAGTCGTGCAGTTTGTACATTGTTCCGGTGTAGCCCGGGTTACTGTAGATGCAAAAGTTGGTGTAGGGACAAGGGATGATGGCTGGGGCCGCCTGGGGTGCTGCGGCGGCGGGGCCGACGAGAGCGAGCAGCCCGACGGCCGCGGCAGCCACTGCTGCGGAGATTCGCCGGAGCCGTTGAGCGCCGGAGCCACGCTGCGGACGTGCTGTCGCCGTGCCAAATCGTGATTTCATGACAGATCCCTCGATTCTGGACAATGAACATCGATTTACCCCACAGGCCAGGGCGTCTCCCGACGTCTCCCCGACCGACTCGGACCCGTCCGTCTCCCCGTACGGCCGGGCGGTGGATACCCGCTGCTCACGCTGGGCGGTGCAACCGGAGTCATGTCTAGCCCGATGAGTTTGTTCTGTGTCGGCCCCTGGACTCCGAACACCGACACCCGAACAATGGGCAGCGGCCGGGAGGGGATGACGCATGCCGAGACGAGAGCGGCCTTTGGATCCTGATGGCGACGCGTTGTCGCAGTTCGCGCAAGGTCTACGGAAACTGAGGGAGAAGGCCGGCAGCCCGACATACCGAGAGCTGGCGCGGCGCGCACACTACGCTGCGGGCACGTTGTCCGACGCTGCGGGCGGGCGGAGACTGCCGACACTCACGGTGACACTCGCCTACGTCCGAGCATGCGGCGGTGACGTCACCGAATGGGAGAGTGCCTGGCACGGCCTCGCTGCGGAACTGGCCGCCGACGTAGCGGGGTCCGGAGCACAAGAAACGACGGAAGACGGACCGTATGTCGGGTTGGGCGCCTTCCGGGCAGAGGACGCATGTCGGTTCTTCGGCAGGACACGGGTACTCGACGATCTGGATGTCAAACTCACTCAGCACCGGTTCCTCGCGGTATTCGGGCCGTCGGGAGCGGGAAAATCGTCGTTGTTGCGGGCTGGATTCGCGGCCCGCCGAGCGGATTCCACAATCCTGTTTTTCACTCCGGGGCCGTGCGCTTTCGAAGAATGCGCTCTTCATCTCGCCCGAATTCTCGGGTCCCCGGCGAGCCAGGTCCTGGACGAGTTGAAGTCGGCACCGGGCAATCTGAAGTTGCTGCTCCGGCAAGCCGCGCACGACCGGACCCCGATCGTGGTGGTCGACCAATTCGAGGAACTGTTCACCCTGTGCGCGGCCCCCGCCGAACGTGCCGCATTCCTTGACGCGCTGCTCGCCGCGTCCGATGCAGCCGAAGTCGTCATCGGCGTCCGTGCCGACTTCTACCCCCGGTGCGCTGAACACCCGGCGCTGGCTGAGGCGATCTCCGAAACACACCTGTTGCTAGGCCCCATGACCGCCCCCGAACTGCGTGACGTCATCGTCAGACCCGCCGCCATGGCCCGGCTCAGCGTCGAAGGCGCGTTGGTGAACGAACTGGTCGCCGAAGCCCACGACAAGCCCGCTGTGCTTCCCTTGCTCTCCCACGCGCTGCGAGAAACGTGGCACCGCCGCCGCGGCACCACGCTGACCTTGTCGGGCTACCACGCCACCGGCGGCATCCGGGGCGCGCTGGCCAACACCGCGGAATCCGAATACACCTCGCTCGACGCGGGTCAGCAACTGATCGCGCGTAACCTGTTCCTGCGGCTGATCGACCCTGGGGGGTACGCCGACGACACCAGCCGACGATTGAAGCGCGACGAACTGGACACCGACGCTCCCGGCGTGAACGCTGTGCTCGAGCGGTTGGCTGCGGCCCGGCTCATCACGCTGGACGTCGCCACTGTCGAACTCGCCCACGAAGCGCTCATCCGGCACTGGCCTCGGCTCAGGGATTGGGTCGCCGAAGATCGTGAGGGTCTGCGGGTCCATCGGCGACTGACCCGCGCTGCCGAGGAATGGGAGAGCCTCGATCGCGATCCGGGCATCCTCTACCGCGGCGCGAGACTTGATAGTGCGCTGACCTGGCGCGCGGAGAAGGCCCCCGCTCTGAACACCGTCGAGAGTGCCTTTCTGCACGCAGCAACAGCGCTCAGGGAGCAGCAGTCACAACTTGAACGACAGCGAGCACGCCGTCACCGCCGAGTAGTCACGCTTCTCTCGGTCCTGTTCCTATTTGTGGCGGCCGCTATCGCCTACGGCGTGTCCGAACAGCAGCAGGCGGCACAGCAAGCGGCACTGGCGTTGTCGCAACGGATGGTCTCGCAAGGGCGGGGCTTCCTGCCGACAGATGCCTCCGAGGCTGCACGGCTGGGGTTGGCTGCTTACCAGGTTGCGCCTACCGACGAGGCGCGGGACCTGGTGCTCAGTGCTGATGCCATGCCGAACCGGATCGATTTCTCCGGCAACATCGAGGCGGTACAGGCTGTCGCTCTCACCAGCGACGGCCGCCTTATCGCCCTCGCGGACGCCAACGTGGTGCAACTGTGGGACCTGCCCCACTACCGCAAGCTGGCGACCATCACCGGTTCCCTCGGCGAGCGCGCTGCCATCAGTCTCAGCGCTGACGGCCGTTGGCTCACCTTGTCCCGACCGCACAGCGTGGTTGACCTGTTCGACCTCAGCGACCCAACAGCCCCAGCGCTGAAGGCGACCATTACCGACGCTAGTTCGGCCAGCGTCGACCCTTCGGGGACAGTCGTGGCCGTGTGGGGCTTCGGCCAAGCCTCGCACTTGCTGGCGATCGACCGCAACAGCGGCGTGCGCACGCTCGCCGAGCTGCCCACGACCAATTCGCTCAGCTTCAGCTCTGACGGTCACACAGCGTTTGCCTATCAGGACGAATGGCCGACGGAATCGATCCAAGTCTGGCAGTACAGCAGCAAGCACTCGACTGCGCGGAAAATTGCTACGTGGACCGGGGTCGGCAACGTGGTCCTGAGCTCGACCCACGGCATCACCGCCACTACCGACACACGAGGAGACGAGAAGCTGCGCTTGTGGGACACCAGCAATCTCGCCAAGCCTCGCGAGCTTCCCCCGCCTCCGCTGCCCCCGAGTTCCTTTCAGAACGCCCTTTTCACCTCTGACACTCGAACTCTCGCGGTAACCGACCAGAGCGCGACGATCCGTGCCATCGACCTGTCCGACAGGCAGCACCCCCGAGTGGAAGCAACCCTCACCGGCCATACGTCATTGATCCGCGCCATGTCCTACCTCCCGGACGGCCGCCTGCTCAGCGCGGGGCTGGACGGTGCCGCACGCCCATGGGACCTCAACCTGGACGCCGCGACGGGCCATCTGCACCCATGACATCGCCGCATCCGCAGCCTGCCCGTGTTGAAGCCCCGAGGGCGCACCATGGGGTCGGTCCCATCGACCCAGACACACTCCGTCGACGCGCGGAACTCCTTCCCGTACAGCACCGCCCTCGCGGACCCGAAAGCGCCCGCACAGATGAACGAACTCGCTACATGCCCCGCTGCCCTCGCAATGGACAGTGCAGTGTCTGCGGAAGATCGTCCGAACAGCACAAATCCCCAGGTCACCAACACCTCCGGTGACCACGGGGGCGGAAGTGGGCCGCCAGGGATTCGAACCCTGAACCCGCCGGGTAAAAGCCGGCTGCTCTGCGCGATTGAGCTAACGGCCCGAGGGGAGGCGGGGTGCTGCCCGTCGAGGGTTCGAACCTCGGTTTCCGCGTCCAGAGCGCGGCGTCCTGCCAGTTGGACGAACGGGCATCGGCTCCCGGTCCAGGATTCGAACCTGGGCCCGCGGATCCAAAGTCCGCGATGCTGCCGGCTACACCAACCGGGAACGAGGGCTGACGAGGTCGGATGCCCGCGGGTCGAACGCGGTGTCTCCTGGTCCCGAACCAGGCGGGGTCGCCGGTGCCCCTCGCATCCGGGTGCGGCCGGAGCCGCAGGAAGGCGCCGGCGCCCCCTCCGCGCCGGGCCCGTACCCCTGCCAGGATTCGAACCTGGGACCTCCGCATTCGTAGTGCGGCGCTCTGTCCAGCTGAGCTACGGGGGCGTGCGGCCAACGCCATGGCGGCGCCGCGAGCGGCCGGAGGGCATCGAACCCTCTGCTTCGGCTTGGAAGACCGACGTGTCCGCCGAGTTCACCACGGCCGCGGGACGCGCCCTGGGCTGGGCGCAGTGGTGAAGGAGGGAGTCGAACCCTCATTGCCCGCAAGGGCACCCGGGTTACAGCCGGGTGGGGCCGCCACCGCCCCGTCTTCACCGTGCGGGTCCGGCGGCGCGTGACTGCCGGACCCGGCGCTCGTCCTGGCCGCGGGTGAGGCGACGGGGACGAGTCTCGGAAATGTCTTGCTCCGCTGTGCAGTTGTCAAAGAACCGCCGCCGATAAACGGGCAGCAGGGAAATGCCTTCGCGAAAAGGCGACGGGAATTGATTGCGTTCAGCGGCTCCACAAAAGAAGCCGCCCGGATCGGTTTCCCGACGGGCGGCTCCCGGTGCGCAGCGGCTGCTGCGTCAGGTCAGGGAGCGGATACCGCCCGGGCGACCGCCTTTTCGGCCGGTTTGGCGCTGCTGAAGCGGCGAACACCGGACAGCACGGAGTGCGGCCGGATAGTGGCCTCGCATCTCCCGCATCCGCATGTTCGTCATGACCGCTCCTTCATCCGCTGTGGTGGAATCATCTTCACCTACGGCGAAACGCTGCGTCAATCTTATTTTCCGGACGGGCATTTCCGGAGCAAGAAGACGTGTGCTGTAATGGTCGAGTGCACTTCAATCCTTACGGCGGCGCGGGCGCGCAAGTAGCCGCCGACCTGGCGACCTTGGCCCAGCGCGACGACGTCACGGCCGCCGAGGTGCGGGCCGCGGGGCAGGCGCGCGACATGGTGCTGCCGCGGATCACCGCGGACGAGGCGGGGCGGATTCTCGCGTGGGGGCGGCGGCTGCAACAGGTGTTCGTCGCCGAGACGACGGCCGAGCGGATCGACCTCCTCAACGAGCTGCTCGCCGTCGCCGCGTGCCGGCCGAATATCGCCAGTCACGACGGGAAAACGCCGCATCTGCACTACTCCGGCGAGGGCGCGGGCGTGGTCGAGCGGTTCTACGCCTACACGGCGGGCGGGCTCGCGCATCTGGTGTGCGAGGAGCCGCACCGTCTCGGCGTGTGTGCGCGCGAGGGGTGCGGCGTCGCGTTCGTGGACACGTCGCGCAACGGACGCCGCCGGTTCTGTTCCACTCGCTGCGGCACGCGGGTCAACGTCGCCGACCATCGCGCGCGGCAGCTCGCGGGTTAGACGGTCTCCTCGAACGACCGCAGTTCCGGGTATTTCGGGGCGATGGTGTCGCCGGAGGATTCGCCGCGCAGGCGTCGGCCGATCCACGGCAGCGCGTGTTCCCGGCCCCAGCGGAGGTTCGCCGCGCGCTGTTCCCGGGTGGACAGCCGGGGGCGCGGTCCCAGTGCGGCGTGCGCGAGACCGTGCTGCACGCCCAGCGCGTCGAGGACTGCGATGGCGATTTCGGTGTGGCCGGCGGCATTCAGGTGCAGCCGGTCCGGGGACCACATGCGACGGTCGCGCAGCTGACGCATCGACCACATGTCCACCAGCAGTGTCTCGTGCCGCGCCGCGATGCCGCGCACGTGCTCGTTGTAGATCGCGACCCGGCCGCGGATCTGCCGGAACAGCGCGTCCTCGACGCCGTCGACGCCGGTGAACAGCAGCACCTGCGCACCGGCCGCGCGGAACCGGGCCACGGCGCGTTCGTAGGAGTCGGCGAGGCTGTCGATGTCTACCCGCGGCCGCATCAAGTCGTTGCCGCCCGCGTAAACCGTGACGAGGTCCGGCTTCATCGCCAGCGCCGGTTCGACCTGTTCGTTCAGCACCTGCGGCAGAAGCTTCCCGCGCACCGCCAGATTGGCGTAGCGGAACCCCGGCTCCCCGGCGGCCAGCACCTCGGCGACCCGGTCGGCCCATCCGCGCACCCCGTTGCGCGCGGACGGGTCGTCGTCCCCGACGCCTTCGGTGAACGAATCGCCAATACAGACTAAGCGGTTGGTCATCAGCTCAGTTTAGGCCCGGCTCCCCCGCCCTCCTCACGGCGCCCGCGGCCGGCGGCTCAGGTGCGGAGGCCGTCGAACAGGATGGCGATCGTGCGGTCCCGCAGCTCGCGATCGGACCCGACGTGCTCGGCCGCTTTCGCGGTGCCGATGATCACCGGGATCAGCTCGGTGGTGGTGACGTCGCGTCGCACCGCACCGCTGTCCTGGGCGCGGCGCAGGAGCACGCCGAGGGATTCGCGCAGCCGCTCCCCGATCACCGAACCGGTGCTGGGGACGCACACTCCGGCCGAGGTGAGCGCTTCGAAGTAGGCGTTTTTGGCGCTGGACATCTCGATCCAGCTGGTGAGGAAGGTGAAGAACGCGGCTCCGGCGTCCTCGGCGTTCTGCGCGACGACCGCGTCCGCCTCGTCGACGAACCGGTGCAGCCGCGCGTAGAGCACGGCTTCCAGCAGCGCTTCTTTTGTGGGGAAGTGCCGGAACACCGTGCCGATGCCGACGCCGGCCTCGCGCGCGACCTCCTCGGTCGGCGCGCCGGTGCCCTTGGCCGCGAAGACCGTCTCGGCGGCTTCGAGCACCTTCGCGCGGTTTCGCCGCGCGTCGGCGCGCAGCGGTTTGTCCTCCGTCACGGCTGTGATGGTAGTCGCGCGTCCTGGCCGCGCGGCGCCCGATCCTGCTCCGTCCGGTGGGCCGGGCAGTCGGAAACAACCCGTCCGGAGCAGGCGTCAGGAATCGTCAAACCTCTGCCTGTCGTTCACACTGTAGTGTGACGACCGTCACGAGAGGTGCACGACCATGACTCTAGGCGACAACGAGGTCACCCAGTCAGTCCACGCTTCGACCGGCGACCGCCGGGTGCAGGTACGCCGGGCGGCCCTGGCGGGTTCGATCGGAACCACCATCGAGTGGTACGACTTCTTTCTCTACAACACCGCCGCGGCGTTGGTCTTTCCCCATCTGTTCTTCCCGGCGTCCTCGTCCTACGCCGGGGTCATGCAGTCGTTCGCGACCTACGCGGTCGGTTTCGCGGCGCGCCCGGTCGGCGCGGCGATCTTCGGCCATTGGGGCGACCGGCTCGGCCGCAAGGCGACGCTCATCGTGACCCTCCTGCTGATGGGCCTGTCCTCGGCGATCGTCGGCCTGCTTCCCGGTGCGGCGACCATCGGAGTCGCCGCGCCGCTGATCCTCGTCCTGCTGCGCCTGGTGCAAGGCATCGCGATCGGCGGCGAGTGGAGCGGTTCGGTGCTGCTGGCGATGGAATGGGGCGACCAGCGGCGGCGCGGGCTGCTGGCGAGTTTCGCGCAAGTCGGCGTCCCGGTCGGGCTCGTGCTGGGCACCGGCGGAATGACCCTGCTGTCGGCGACCCTTTCCCCGGACGCGTTTTCCTCGTGGGGCTGGCGGATCCCGTTCCTGCTGAGCCTGGTCCTGGTGGCGATCGGCCTGGTCATCCGGCTGCGCATCCTGGAAACGCCCATGTTCGCCGCCGCGGTCGCGGCCAAGCGCACCTCGAAAGCCCCGGTGAAGGACGTGGTCCGGCATCACTGGCGGGAAATCCTGCTGTCGGCCGGCTTGCGCTTCAGCGAGCAGATGCCGTTCTACCTGTTCACCAGCTATGTGCTGGTCTATGTCGTGCAGCGACCGGAATTCAGCAAAACGTTCGTGCTCAACGCGGTCCTGGTCGGCGCGGCCGCCGAATTGGTGCTGATCCCGCTGTTCTCCCAGTTCTCCGACCGGATCGGCCGCAAACAGGTGTACCTGACCGGCGCGGTGCTGACCGGGATCATCGCGTTCCCCTACTTCACCGTCCTGACCCACAGCGGGCACGCGATGATCTTCCTCGCCATCATCGTGTCCCTGGTGGCGCACTCGATGCAGTACGGCCCGCAGGCGGCGTTGATCGGCGAGAGTTTTCCGACGCATTTGCGTTACGGCGGCGCGGGATTGGGTTATCAGCTGGCGTCGGTGTTCGCGGGCGGTCCCGCGCCGTTGCTGGCGACCTGGTTGCTGCACGCCACCGGCACGCCGTACTCGATCTCGATTTACATCGTCGCGTCGGTCGTGGTGACCGTGGCGTGCGTGATCGCGCTGCCTGACCGTTCGAAGGCCGACATCGACGACGTCGGCGTGTACGCCCGCTGACCGTTACCGCGTAGTCCGGGGCTCACCGGGCATTCCGGACTACGCGGTAACGGAGATGGGTGACGCCGCGGCCTTCGAGCCGCCGCACGGGCTCGAGTTCGACGCGGCCGATGCCGGCCGGTTCGAACAGCCGCCGTCCCGCGCCCAGCAGCACCGGAATGAGGTGCAGTTCGATCTCGTCGAGCTGGTCCGCTGACAGCAGCGCCTGTGCCGCGCCCGCGCCGTGGACCAGCACAGCCCGCTCTCCTGCTTTGTCCCGGGCCTCGTCGGCGTACGCGTTGACGTCGGTGTAGAACTTCGCGCGGCCCGGCGGCACGTCGCCCGGGTCGACGTGGTGGGTGAGCACATGGATCGGGACGCCGTCGTGATGGTCGCCGTGCCACCGTTTGGCCAGCTCGAAGGTGCGGCGTCCGGAGATCACCGCGCCCGTCGCCGAGGCCTCGGCATACACCTGCCCGTTGACCCCCTCCGCCGCCCGGTCGTCGAGCCAGTCGAACAGCCGGAATCCGCCGCGGCCGAGTTCCTGGCCGGGCCGGTCGTCCGGCCCGGCGATGTACCCGTCGACCGACACGGACATGTACAGCCGCACTGGCGTCCTGCTCACTTCTCGATCTCCTTGTGCGAGAAGTCGACGGCGGTCATGCCGTCGGCGTGCCCGGCGGGCCACTGGACGAGTTCGATCCGGCGACCGTCCGGGTCGGCGAGGAACGTCGTCTTCATGCCCTGGTCGTGGTCCTGAACCGGAGCGACCGGCTCGATCCGGTGGGCGGCGAGCACGGCGAGCGTGTCGGCCATCGACTCGACCTGCACGACGAGGTGGCTCACGTCGCCGCCCCGTTCGACCGGGTTGCCGTCGTGCACGAGTTCGACGGAGACGAATTCGTCGCCGGGGAGCTTGAGCATGGTCAGCTGCCCGATCGGCGTCTCGGGCACCGTGCCGACGGTCTCGTAACCGATCGCCGTGTAGAACGTCAGCGACCGATCGAGATCGGTCACCCGCAGCCCGAGGTGCAATGTCCGCATTTCAGTGCCTCCGTCGCGTGCGCCTGGCTTCCTGCGAGCCGCGCTCACCAGTGCGTCGAACGCGCGGCGCCGGATTCGACAACCGGGTGCGGAATTCTTGCCGGCCGAACGTCTTCGCCAGGCGACGGGCACGAAAAAAGGGGCTGCCACTCCGAAATCGGAGTGGCAGCCCCTTCGCGTCACGCGATCAGCGCTGCGGCGGAGGCCCGCCCTGCGGTCCGCCGAACGGTCCTTGCTGCGGGAACGGCCCGCTTCCCGGCCCGGGGCCCTGCGGTCCGCCGAACTGCTGCGGCGGCGGTCCCTGGTAGGGCCCGCCCGGCGGGGGCCCGGCCGGCGGCTGCGGCTGCGGCAACGACTGCTGCTGCTGAGCGGGCGGCGGCGCGCTGGGCTGCGGACGCTCCGGCGGTGCGGGCGGCTCTTCCTCCCGCACCGGCTCGGAAGCCTCCGGCTTCGCCGTGGCCCCGCCGATCGCCCGCCGGGACTCGCCGGAGGAAGCTCCCAGCGGCCCCTCGACTTCCTTGCGTGCCACGGCCTCCGCGGCGGCGACCGCTTCGGCGACCTTCGGGTCGCTGCTGGTGTCGAACCAGCTGGCGACCTCGTCGTCTTCGAGATCCGGCTTGGCCGGGCTGTCGTCCTGCGGCGGCTCGTAGCGGAACACGCCGTCGTCGCCGGGAGCCCCCAGCGCGCGGGCGAACCCTTCGAGGGCCTTGCCGTAGTCGCTGGGAATCATCCAGACCTTGTTGGCGTCGCCCTGCGCCATCTGCGGCAGCGTCTGCAGGTACTGGTAGGCGAGGACCTCCGGCGTCGGACGGCCTGCCTTGATCGCCGCGAACACCTTCTCGATCGCCTTCGCCTGGCCCTGTGCCTGGAGGTAGCGGGCGGCTCGTTCACCCTGCGCGCGCAGGATCCGCGACTGCCGTTCCGCCTCGGCGGCGAGGATCGCGGCCTGCTTCTGGCCTTCCGCGGCGAGGATCTGGCTCTGCTTCTGGCCTTCCGCCGTCTTGATCGACGATTCCCGCTGGCCTTCGGCGGTGAGGATCATCGCGCGCTTTTCCCGGTCGGCGCGCATCTGCTTCTCCATCGAGTCCTGGATGGAGGGCGGCGGCTCGATCGCCTTCAGCTCGACGCGGGCGACGCGGATGCCCCAGCGGCCGGTGGCCTCGTCGAGCACGCCGCGCAACTGGCTGTTGATCGCGTCGCGGGAGGTCAGCGTCTCCTCCAGGCTCATGCCGCCGACCACGTTGCGGAGCGTGGTGGTGGTGAGCTGCTCGACGCCGATGATGTAGTTCGAGATCTCGTAGACCGCGGCGCGCGAGTCGGTGACCTGGAAGTACACGACGGTGTCGATGTTCACCGTCAGGTTGTCCTCGGTGATCACCGGCTGCGGCGGGAACGAGACGACCTGCTCGCGCAGGTCGATCCGCGCGCGCACCTTGTCCAGGAACGGGACGAGGAAGGTCAGGCCGGGCGAAGCGACCGTGCGGAACCGGCCGAGCCGCTCGATCACCGCCGACTGGGCCTGTGGCACCACCATGATCGCCTTGACCACTGTGATGATGACGAACAGAGCCAGCAGTGCGACCACGACGATCGCTATTGTCGACAAGAGCGTTTCCCCTTACCTAGTACCGGTTTTCCTCGGACGGCGCCTCACGAGACGATGTCCACCACGGCCGTGGCGCCGGAGATCTCGACGACCGTGACGCTGGTGCCCGGGGCGATCGGCGGCTGGGATTCGTGCACGGCGCGCGCCGACCACACCTCGCCGCCGATTTTCACCTGGCCGGCATCGTAGTCCACAGTGGACACCACGACGGCCCGGGCTCCGACCAGCGCGTCGATGCCGGTGGGGACGCCCGATCCGGACAGGAAGCGGCGTTTGAGCGCCGGGCGGACGAGCGCGAGCAGCCCGACCGAGCTGACCGCGAACACGGCGACGTCGATGTAGATGTTGCCGGTGAGCGCTTCCGAACCGGCCCCGAGCAACGCGCCGACGCCGAGCATGATCAGCACGAAGTCCCCGGAGATCACCTCCGCGATCATCAGGACGATGCCGATGATCAGCCAGATCAGAGCCGCTGCCATGCCCTCATGCTCTCAGATCGCCTCGTTTCGCACCGGGCAAACTACTCGACGTGACCGACGCGTGACCTTGCATTTTTCCGGCATACCGGACACTACGGAGTGTCGTCACCCGGTTCGGTCACGAAGTCGATGAGCCGTTCGACCGCCCCGATCAGCGGCGTTTCGAGATCGCGGAAGCTGCGCACCCCGGCGAGCACGCGCTGCCATCCCTCGTACGGTTCGCCCCAGCCGAGCGCGTCGCAGATGCCGGTCTTCCACTCGACGCCGCGCGGGATCTCCGGCCAGGCGCGGATGCCGACCGACGCGGGTTTCACCGCCTGCCAGACGTCGATGTACGGGTGCCCGGTGACCAGCACCTGCTCGTCGCGGATCTGCCCGACCAGCCGGGATTCCTTGCTGCCCGCCACGAGGTGGTCGACGAGGACGCCCAGCCTGCGGCCGGGTCCGGTGCCGAATTCGGCGATCCGGTCGGCGAGGACGTCGACGCCGTCGAGCGGTTCCACCACGACGCCCTCGACGCGCAGGTCGTGTCCCCAGACGCGTTCGACCAGTTCGGCGTCGTGCTTGCCCTCGACCCAGATCCGGGAGTCGCGCGCGACCCTCGCTTGCAGCCCCTGCACGCGGACCGAACCGGACGCCGAGACCTGCCGCACGGGGGCGGCGGTCTTCTTCACCGGCACGAGCGTGACCGGTTTGCCTTCGAGCAGGAAGCCGGCGGGCGCGAGCGGGAAGACCCGGTGGCGGCCCTTGGCGTCCTCGAGGACGACGAGCTCGCCCTCGATCTTCACCACCGCGCCGCAGTAGCCGCTGGCCGGGTCTTCGACCACGAGACCTGGTTCGGCGGGGACCTCGGGGATCTTCCGCTTGCGGGGCCCGGACAGCACGTCGTGATAGCGCACGGTCGGGCACGTTATCGGCGCGGCGAGGGCGCGTCCCGCCGCCACGCCGGAAGGAGCCGGTCCGCCGGCTTGACGTGGAGCGCGCTCCAGCTCCTAGCGTCGGCGGCGTCGGTCAGTCTTCGAGGCACCGCCCGGTCGGCCGGGCAGGAGGAGTATCCGCGCATGATCACCCGAACCACGCTCGGCTCGCCCGGTCTCGCTGTCAGCGCGATGGGGCTGGGGTGCATGGGGATGAGCGAGAGCTACGGCTCCGCCGACTGGGACGGCGGTCTGGCCACCATCGGCCGGGCCCTGGAGCTGGGCGTCACGTTCCTGGACACCGCCGACGCCTACGGCGCCGGGCACAACGAGGTGCTGGTGGGCCGGGCCGTCCACGGGCGCCGGGATCAGGTGCAGCTGGCGACGAAGTTCGGCATCGACCGCAGTGCCGGCGACCGGGCGCGGCGCATCCGCGGTGCCCGGGACTTCGTGCTTCGGTCCTGCGACGCCTCGCTGCTGCGGCTGGGCGTCGACACGATCGACCTGTACTACGCCCACCGACCGCCTCAGGACGTGGAGATCGAGGAGACCGTCGGCGCGATGGCCGAACTCGTCCAGGCCGGCAAGGTCCGGCATCTGGGCCTGTCCGAGGTGGACGGCGAGCTGCTGCGCCGTGCGCACGCGGTGCATCCGATCGCCGCGGTGCAGAGCGAGTACTCGCTGTGGACCCGCGACGTCGAGGCGGTCGCTCCGGCGATGGCGGAGCTGGGGGTCGGGCTGGTGCCGTACTCGCCGCTGGGGCGGGGGTTCCTGACCGGCGCGCTGGACCGTTCCGCGCTGGGCGAGAAAGACTTCCGGCGCACCAATCCCCGCTTCGCCGGAGAGGCGGGCGACGCCAACGAGAAGATCGCGCGCACCGTGCGCGAGGTGGCCGACCGGCTGGGCGCCACCCCGGCCCAGGTGGCGCTGGCTTGGGTGTACGCGCAGGCCGAGCGGCTCGGGGTGGCGGTGGCCGCGATTCCGGGCACCCGCAGCCCGGCCCGGCTGGAGCAGAACGCGGCCGCGCTGGAGCTCGCCCTGGACGCCGAGGCGCTGGCCGCGCTGGAGCCGCTGAGCGATCAGGTGCGGGGCGAGCGCTACACCCCCGCGCACACCGCTGAGGTCGCTCGGGGCTAGCGGGCTCGACCTGAGGCGAGGCTGCGGGCGAGGTAGGAACCCTGGGGAATCTGAGTGCGTGAGGGTTCCCCTCACGCACGTTCGCCTTGCCCGTGGTGCGGGTTCCTGGCATTGGTCCCGGGCCGGGTCAGCCAGCCATCCGCAGCACCGCGTCGGTGAAGGGTGTCGGTCCGCCGCGGCGGAGCGGGCCCATCGCGACCAGCGGGGCGAGCGCGACGCACCACGCACGGACCCGGTCGCCGTCGAGGTGCGGGAGTTTGGCGATCCCGTCCTCGACCGCGGCGCCGTCGGCCATCGGCAGCACCGCCCAGTCGACGGCGTCGAAGGCCGGGTCGCCGACGCACGGGCGCGGGTCGATCGCGACCGCGCCGCGCGCGGGTCCGGCGTCCAGGACGTTGCCGGGATGCAGGTCGCCGTGCACGAGCGCGATCGGGCCGCTGGCGGCGAGTTTCTCGGAGCGGGCGAGTCCGGTGCGCAGTGCTTCCAGCGGCAGGTGCGCTTCGGCCGGGGATCCGGCGAGGCGTTGCTCGGCGAGGCCGAACATGAACCGGACGCGTTCGAGCTGGGTCGGGAACGGCCCGGCGACCGGGACCCCGTGGACGTCGGCGAGCAGTTCTCCGATCTGGTCCCACGGGACATCGGCGCCTCGTTCGGTGAACGTGTCTCCGGGTTCGAGTCCTTCGAGCAGCACCGCGCCGTGGTCGAGGTCGGCGTCGAGGATCTGCACGACCCTCGACAGCCCGGCCCACGAGCCGAGTGCGGTGGCTTCCGCGGTCGCGATCGCGCGGTCCGGGCAGAGTTTGAGCACCTTCAGCGTGCCCTCGCCGTCGCGGCAGAGCAGGGTGCGGCCGGTGTTGCCGGGCCGGGCTTCGGACACGGTGAGGCCCCATTGGCGGCAGAGCCGTTCGACCAGTGCGGGCAGCGCGTCGCACCACGCTTCGGCGGCGGGGCCGAAGCGGTTGACGAGGCGGGCGCGGGCGGCGGCGTCCAGCACAGCGTTGTCCATCGGGCCCGCCATCAGAACAACGGCCAGGGGATCGCGCGCCAGTCGTCGCCGGGCTCGGGGAACACCGCCTCGGCGAGCAGGTAGTCGGTGCGCTGCGAAAGCGCCCGGATCTCGAAGGCGGTCAGGTGTTCGCCGAGTTCCGCGCCGAGGCGGCCGTCGAGGTCGGCGCGGAGTTTCCGCAGTTTCTCGACGGCGTCTTCGGGCAGGTTCTCGCCGATCCAGCCCCACAGCACGGTGCGCAGCTTGGGGTCGGTGTGCAGGCAGATGCCGTGGTCCACGCCGTAGACGCGGCCGTCGGTGCCGGCCAGCAGGTGCCCGCCCTTGCGGTCGGTGTTGTTGACGACGATGTCGAGGACCGCGAGTTCGCGCAGGTCCGGGTGGTCGGCGTGGACGAGCACCGCCGGTTCGCCGAGCCGGTCGTGCGCGTGCAGCACGGTGCGCCAGCCCTCGGGGACCTCGTCGGGCGCGCAGACGTCGACCACTTCGCTGTCCTCGTCGGTCTCGACCCACAGCTGCACCATGCCGGGCCCGAACGGGCCGTCGCGCAGCACGGTCGGCGGGATCGCGCCGAGGCCGCAGGCGTCGGAGATCATCGCGGTCGCGACCTCGCGGCCGGCGAGGGTGCCGTCCGGGAAGTCCCACAGCGGCCGCTCCCCCGACACCGGCTTGTACACGACGCGGCCGGTGACGCCGTCGAGTTCGATCGCGCAGAAGAGCGTCACGTTGGAGGCGTCGACGAGCCTGCCCTCGACGTCGATGCGGCCGCGGGAGACGAAATCGCGGGCGGCGGGGTCGGCTGGCCCTGGCGCGGTGGTCGCCACGGCCGCCCTCAGTCCTCGGTCACGTCGACGTCGCGCCGGTACCCGTTCTGCCGCGGGCAGATGTGCCCGGCCGGGTCGAGCGGTTCGCCGCACAGCGGGCACGGCTTGCGGCCTGCGTTCACGACGCGGTCGGCGCGCTCGGCGAAGGCGCGGGCGGCGACCGGGGTGAGGAACACGCGGACCGCGTCCGGGCCTTCCTCGGTGTCGTCGAGCACGACGGTCTCGTCGATTTCGCCCTCGGTGATCGCGAGCAGTTCCACGACGACCGCGCCGGAGTCGGCGTCCCAGCCGAGCCCCATCGTGCCGACCCGGAACTCCTCCTCGACGGGCACCGTGAGCGGGTCCACGTCGACCTCGTCGTCGGGGGCGTGGCTGGGCACGTCGGCCCCGAACCGGCTGGCGACTTCCTCGAGGAGCGAGCCGAGCCGCTCCGCGAGGACGACGACCTGCTGTTTTTCGATCGTGACGCTGATCGTCCGCACGTCCTCCGTCGCCTGGAGGTAGAAGGTGCGGTCGCCGGGCTCGCCGACCGTGCCGGCCACGAACCGGTCGGGCTTGCGGAAGACGTGGATTACGCGTGACATAGCGTCTTCGACCCTAGGCCACGGACGCATGATCGGCATCCGCCGCCCCGGGTTGAGGGGAGTTCCCGCGCGATTCCTGCGCGGTGCGTGCGGATCCGGACACGCAGCGGATCCTCGTTACGCTTTCCGGGTGCCTCGCATCTCTCCTCATGGAACCTGGACCTCTCCCGTGACAGCGGCCGACGCCGCGGCTGCCGGCGGCGGCGCGCAATGGCTCGCCGCGGTCGACGGCGCGCTCTGGTGGGCGGAGGCGCGGCCTGCCGAAGGCGGCCGCGTCGCCCTCGTGCGCGCTCTTCCCGGCGGCGGTGTCGAGGACGTGCTGCCCGCGCCGTGGAACGTCCGGAACCGGGTCCACGAGTACGGCGGACGGCCGTGGCTCGCGGTCGGCGGCGTCGTGGTGTTCACGCACTGGGCCGATCAGCGCGTGTACGCGCTGAAGACCGGCACAGGCGGCGAAGTCACCCCGCTCACCCCGGAACCGGCCACGCCGCAGGGGGTCCGGTACGGCGACCTCCGGCCCGGCCGGGAGGGCGAGGTGTGGGCGGTCCGCGAGCGCAGCACCGGGCCGCGGCGCACGGACATCTCCCGCGAACTGGTCGCAATCCCGCTGAACGGCTCCGCCGAACGGGTGCTCGTGGAGGGGCACCGGTTCTTCACCGCGCCGCAGCTGTCGCCGGACGGCGCGCACGCCGCGTGGATCGCGTGGGACCACCCCGCGATGCCGTGGGACGGGACGGAGCTTTTCGTCGCGCCGGTGGCGGCCGACGGGTCGTTCGGGGACGCGCGCGTGCTGGCGGGCGGGCCGAAGGTCGCGGTGTGCCAGGTGGCGTGGGAGTCCGCGGACCAGCTGCTCGTGCTCGCCGACCCGGACGGCTGGTGGAACCTGCACCGGGTCGGGCTCGACGGCGCGGTCGCGAACCTGGCGCCAGCGGAACGCGAACTGGGCGGGCCGATGTGGAAGCTCGGCACCAGCTGGTTCGCCCCGCTGGGCGGCGGGAAGCACGCGGTGCTCGATTCCGGCAAGCTGGCGATTCTCGACGAGAGCGACGGATCGGTCGCGCGCGTCGACACCGAGCTGACCGTGTGGTCGTCGAGCGGGCTGGCCGTGACGCCGGACGGGATCGCCGGGATCGCGGGCGGGCCCCGGCACGAGAGCGCGGTCGTGGTGCTGGACCCGGACACCAGGAAGTGGCGCGCGTTGACGCCGCAGCCGGCCTCGCTGCCGCCCGCGGAGTACCTGCCGGTGCCGCACGAGCGCGTGTTCACCGGGCCCGACGGCGCGGAGATCCCGGCGTACGTGTTCCCTCCGACGAACCCGGACTTCGCCGCGCCGGAGGGCGAACTGCCGCCGTACGTGGTCCACGTGCACGGCGGGCCGACCGGGCACAGCGACGACTCGCTCGACCTGGACTTCGCGTACTTCACCAGCCGCGGCATCGGCGTCGTCGCGGTGAACTACGGCGGGTCCACCGGCTACGGGCGGGCGTTCCGGGAGCGGCTGCGGGAGCAGTGGGGCGTGGTGGACGTGCGCGACTGCGCTGCGGTCGCCGAAGCGCTTGTCGCGGAAGGGATCGCCGACCGGGCCCGGCTGGGCATCCGGGGCGGCAGCGCGGGCGGGTTCACCTCGGCCGCGTCGATCACGATGACCCGCACCTACGCGGCGGCGACGGTGAAGTTCCCCATCCTCGATTTCGCGGGCTGGACCGGCGAGGGCGGCGAGACGCACGACTTCGAGTCGCAGTACCTGGTCAGCATGGTCGGCCCGTATCCGGAGGCGGCTGAGCGGTACCGGGAGCGCTCGCCGATGACGCACGTGGGTTCGCTGGCCGGGCCGGTGCTGTTCCTCCAGGGCCTGGAAGACGAGATCTGCCCGCCGGAGCAGGCGGACCGGTTCGTCTCCGAAATCGACGGCAGCGGGATCCCGCACGCGTACCTGAGGTTCGAGGGCGAGCAGCACGGGTTCCGGAAGGCGGAGACGATCGTCGCCGCGCTGGAGGCCGAACTTTCCTTCTACGGCCAGGTGTTCGGCTTCGAGACGCCGGACGTGCCGCGGCTAGAGCTCTCCCGATGAGGCCCGCCAGACTTTCCGCCGGGGACACGGTCGCGCTCGTCGCGCCGTCCGGGCCGGTTCCGCAGGACCTGCTCGACGCCGCGTTGCCGGTGCTGGGCGACTGGGGCGTGAAGGTGCGGGTCGGCACGGGAGTGCGGGCCGCGGGGCAGTCCTACCTGTCGGCGCCGGACAAGGCGCGGGCGGCGGAGTTCACTGAGGCGTGGCTGGACCCGGAGGTCCGGTGCGTGCTGGCGGCGCGCGGCGGCTACGGGACGCAGCGGATGATCGATCTGGTGGACTGGGCGGCGTTGCGGGCCGCCGGTCCGAAGGTGCTGGCCGGGTCGAGCGATGTCACTGCCCTGCACCGGGCCGTGCACACGCATCTGGACCTCGCGACGCTGCTTTCGCCGATGCCCGCGAGCGTGCTGTTCGACGAACCCGCGGCGGAACACCTGCGGCGGACGTTGTTCGAACCGGACCACGCCCGGGTGCTGCGGGCGCGGGAGCCGGACGTGGTGGTGCCCGGCCGCGCGCTGGGCGTGCTGGTGGGCGGGAACCTGTCGCTGCTCGCCTCGGGCGTCGGCACGGCTGAACAAGGTTCGGCGCGCGGCGGGATCGTGCTGCTGGAGGACGTGACCGAGAGCCCGTACCGGATCGACCGGATGGTGACCCAATTGCTGCGCTCCGGCTGGTTCGAGGGCGTGCGCGGGGTGGTGCTGGGTTCGTGGGCCGCGTGCGGCGACCCGGCCGAAGTCCGCGAACTGCTGGCGGAACGGTTGTCGCCGCTCGGGGTCCCGGTGCTGAGCGGGTTCGGCTTCGGGCACGTGGCCGGGTCGCCGACGCTGCCGCTCGGGGTTTCCGCCTCGCTCGACACCGAACTGGGCACGCTGACCCTCGACTCCCCCGCGCTGGACTGAGCCCGCATGCGACTGTCCACTGTGGAAACCCGGGCCCGGTTCGCGGCGGCGCGGGTGGCTCGGCTGGCCACAGTGGACGGTCGCGGGGTCCCGCATCTGGTGCCGGTGACGTTCGCGGTGCGCGGCGACACGGTCGTGTTCGCGGTCGACCACAAGCCGAAGACCACGACTTCGTTGCGGCGGCTGGCGAATATCGCGGAGAACCCGGCGGTGTCGTTCCTGGTCGACGAGTACGACGAGGACTGGTCGCGGTTGTGGTGGGCCCGCGCGGACGGGGTGGCACGGGTGATCGCCGACGCTTCGCGGGATTCGTATGTCGAGTGGCTGGCAGTGAAGTACCCGCAGTACGCGGAGCGGCCTCCGGAGCACTCGGTGGTCGTCACCGAGGTGCGGGCCTGGCGGGGCTGGGCGGGTTCGTAACACTGGACCGGAGTCCGGCGATCTTTCTCCCGTAATGGGGAGGATCATGCGTATTGCGCTCGCGGTGACCGGTCTTGTCCTGCTGCTCGCGGGATGCGCGGCGGAAACTCCGGTAGCGGCTCCGGCGCCGAGCGCGGACCCGCCGTCCAGTTCGGCAGTCGGTTCTGTGCCGGTGTCCGCTTCGGCTTCGGCTGCTCCGGTCGCGAAAGACCTCACGAAGTATCTGCCGAGCGATGAGCAATTGTCCGCGGCCCGGGTCCGCATCCAGCGGCGCCGGACGCCCGTCTCCCCCGGCGCTTCGCTGCGTGTCGTGCGGGCGTGTGGCGCGGACCAGCCGTGGGATTCCGCCGCGCAGAACGGGGCGCAGGCGGTGTCCGTGACCGATCAGATGCAGATCGGCGAACTGCTCGCCGAGTACCGGGGGTTCTCCGGCGAACAGGTCGTTTCCGGTCTCCGTACCGCGCTGGACTGCGGGAACGCGGTGGTCGAAGGACGGCGGCTGGCGGTGAAGTCGCGGTTTTCGTTCCCCGGGGTCGACGACCCGCACCTCGGTTTCTGCGGTCAGTTCAACGCGCGAGTGGCCGGGTGCGTCCTCGTGTTCGCACACGGCAACCGCGTGCTCGCGCTCACCGCCGCAGGCTGGCTCGCGACCGCCGAGGACCAGCAAGCCGAACTGAAGCGGCTGGCCCCGACCTTCACCGCCGCGTTCGACCAGGATTGACGAGCCGTGCGGAAGAGAACCACGCTGCTGGGGCTTGTCCTGCTTGCCGGGGGCTGCGCGAGCGCCCCTTCCCCCGCGTCGTCCCCCGCGGACGACCTCACCAGATACCTGCCTGACGAGAACCAGTTGAGGGCCGCGGGCGCCAAGCAGAAACAGGCGCCGTCTTCCTTCGCCCTCAAGTGGATCACGCCCCTGCACGTCGTGGCGCCGTGCAAGGGCGAGATGCCGTGGGAATCCGCTCTGCGGAACAACACGCAGGCTTCTGCCAGCGCCGGAGAACTGGACGTCTGGCAACTGGCAGCCGTCTACCAGGGCTATTCCGGCGAGCAGATGGTCGCCGTCCTCGACAAGGCGCTGGGCTGCGGCGAGAACGCCTCCTCGACCACCCGGTTCTCCGTACCCGGTCTCGCCGACCGGCAGCTCGGGTTCTGCCGCCGGTTCCGGGAGCCCAGGTTGTCCAGCTGCGTCGTGGTGCTCGCCCGCGGCGACCGGCTGCTCGCGGTCCGGATCGGCAGCACCAGCGCGGAAGCGCCGCCGCTGCGGGCGAAGCTGAGGCAGCTGGCCCCGACCTTCGCCGCGGCGTTCGACAAGGACTGACAGTGGCGAAGCGGCGTTACGTGGCCCGCGGCGTGCCCGACGGGTACCGGATCTGGGACAACCGTGCGCGCCGCTGGTGGGGCGATCATTACCAGCGCTGCCCGGACGACCTGGTCGCCGCGCTCAACGGCGGCGCGGACTACGCGACCCTCACCGCGCTGATCAACCGCTACCGCGCGGCGAAGCGCTGAACTCAGCGGGTCGGCGCCAGATCGCCGAAGTACCCGGTCCGCCACAGGATCCGGGTCCGGACTTCGGCGATGCGCCAGCCGTCCCCGGTCTGGCTCAGGCCGGCGGTGACCACGCCGCCCGCGGTGAACGCGCGGTCTTCCATCCGCACGGTGACCGGACGGTCTTTCCACAGGTGGATCGCGACGAGGTTCGCCCGCACCTCGGCGGCGGCGCCGTCGAGGTCGACGTCGTGGCCGGTGAGCAGGTGCTGGCTCGCCTCGAAGCGGGCGAAGCTGCGGGCGTGGCTGTCGGCGATGTCGGCCGGTCCGGAGATCTCCGCGCCGTTGGGGCGCACGATCTTCCCGTCCGGCGCGAAGACGCGGCGGAATCGCGCGGCGTCGAACTGCTGCTCGTCGACGGCGCGGTAGTAGCTGTTGAAGGTGCGGATGATCCGGGACGTGGCGAGCAAGGCGTCGAGTTCGTGGTCCTGCACCGGCTTCTCCCCTCGGGGTTCCGCTGCCATCGTCCCGCGCCGGGCGGCCGTGGCATCATGCTGTGACGGCGGTCGCACTCCCGGTGCGGGCCGGGCGGGGGGCGTTTTGGGGTGTGCGATCGCGGCCGTGATCGTCGTGGTGCTGATCGCCGCGGCTGCCGACAGCGATGTCGACCACGCGGTGACCGGCGGGTTCAACGTCGTCGTCTGGATCGCGTTGATCGGCGGCGGGCTCTGGCTGGCGTCGAAGGCGTACGAGAAGAACAAGACGACGGTCGCGGCGAACGCCAAGTCCGCCAAGGACAAAACCCTTGGCGAGCGGTCCTCGCGGGCGGCCGAATGGCAGCGGGCGACCCGGGAGGCGAAGCTGCCGGCGGCCCGGCATCCGGGGCCGTTGAAGCTGTCGCTGGACGGCACGGTGCGCGAAGCCGTGTCCGGGGCCGACCGCGCCCGGCGGACGATCCGCGAGGTGATCGCGGCGATCCCGGTCCGCGTCTCCGAGGAAGCCCGCGCCCACGCGAAGGTGCTGAGCCCGCCGGCCGAGCGGCTGTGCGAACCGGGGCGGTACTTCCAGGAAGAGGAGGACTGGGGCCGCTTCAACGTCTGGTGGGGTCCCGAGCGCACCGGCACCCGCCTGACCCGCGAGGCCGCCAGCCAGGTCAAGGACATGCTCGCGTGGGCCGCCGCCCGCCGGAATCTGGTGTCGGACGTCCATCCCGGAGCCGAGCGGCTGCTGGCCGCGCTCACCGGCGAGCTGGCCCAGCGCTTCCGGGACAGCGTGCACACCCGCTACGGGCGGGCCGACGACGGCGCGGGGATCGCGGTCCTCCCGCCCGGCGAATGGGAAACCCTGCTCGGCGACCTGCACGCCGCGCTCGTCGCGGTCGCGGACGGGCTGGCCGCGCTCCCCCGGCCCAAGCTGCTTCCGCTCATGCACCGGCCCAAGGAGGCCCGGTTCAAGGAGCACGTGTCGGGCGAGGCGATGGAGCAGGACCTCCGGGAGTTCCTCGCGAACGCCGCCAAGCTGCGGGAGAGGGCGCTCACCGGGGCGTGGCCCGCGAAGTTCCGCGCCGGCTGGCGGTTGGACGGCGGGGTGCTGGACGGGTTCGTGACCGAGGAGATCCGCCGCCGGCTGGCCAAGGGCGCCGAAGGGTTCCAGCGGGTCGCGCGGTGGAACACCGACCAGCTCAGCGCCGGGAGCTTCGCCCGCGTTTATCTGGCTTACGTCACCATCGCTCTCGACTACCTGACGGAGGTGCTCGGCAACATGGCCGACTACAAACGGGATTCCGCGCCGCAGTCCGGCCACCGCATCGAAATCGGCGGCGACGTGACGCACAGCAACTTCGTCCTCAACAGCACGGTCCGGGACATCACGACCGTGCTCGCCCCGGTCGCCGGCCGGGACGACCGGCTCGCCGAGGCGATCGAGGCGCTGTCGGCCGCGGTGCGCGAGGATCCGGAGCTGCCGGACGACGAGCGCGAGGAACTTCTCTACCACGTCAAGGACATCGCCGAGGCCGCCGCGGAACCCGGCGAGAAGCAGAAGCGCGGCCGGGCGAAGCTGGCGCTGAGCGCGGTGACCGAGGCCGCCAAGACCGGCGCGCAGCTCGCGCAGACCGTCACCGCCTGGCACGACGTGCTGAGCAAGATGTTCTGACGCCGCGGGGTATCCCGGTCTGGGGCAGGCGGCGGATCCGGCGGTTCGCCAGGATGGTCTGGTGAGCAACGGAAGCAACGAACTCGGCGGTTTCCTGCGCAGCCGTCGCGAGCGGTTGACGCCGGAGGCCGCGGGCATCGCGCCCGGCGGGACCCGGCGCGCGGTTCCCGGGCTGCGCCGGGAGGAACTGGCCGAGCTGGCCGGGGTCAGCGTCAGCTACTACACGCGGCTCGAACAAGGGGCCAGCAGCAGTGCCTCGGACGCGGTGATCGACGCGCTGGCCGCGGCGTTGCGGATGGACCCGGCCGAGCACGAGCATCTGCGGGCGCTGGCGGCGCCTCGGCGGGCGGTTCGGCCGGGGCACCGGCGGACGAAGCTCAGGCCCGCGGTGCGGGATTTGCTCGCGGCGATGCCCGCGATGCCCGCCGTGGTGGTCGATCACCGGGCCGATGTCCTGGCGTGGAACCGGCTCGGGCACGCGCTGCTGGCCGGGCATGTCGCGTTCGAGGCGCCGGACGAGCGGATCCGCCCGAACATCGCGCGGATGCTGTTCCTCGACCCGCATCATCGCGCGCTGTACCGGGATTGGGCGGACAAGGCGTCGGTCACCGTCGCGGCGTTGCATCAGGCGGTCGCGCGGCATCGGGACGATCCGGTGCTGGAACAGCTTGTCGGGCGGCTGGCCGTGGAGAGCCCGGAGTTCGCGCGCAGGTGGGCGAAGCGGCCGGTCCGGACCTGTTCGTATTACGTGCGCGAACTCGACCATCCAGTGGTCGGACGTCTGACGCTCGCGAACGAGACGGTCACGCTGCCGGACGACGATCAGCAGCTCGGCCTGTTCTACGCCCTGCCGGACACTCCGGACGCCGACGCGCTCGCGTTGCTGGCCCGAGGTTTTGCGGAACCCGTGGCGAAGGAGAGGGTGCAGTGAGAATTCTTGTGGTCGGCGGCGCCGGGACGATCGGGAAACGACTGGTGCCGGAGCTGCGGTCGCGCGGGCACGAGGTCGTCGTGGCCGCGCGGGCGTCGGGCGAGGTGCGGGTCGATCTGGCCGAGCCGGAGACGATCGCGGCGATGTACCGCGAGGTCGGAGCCGTGGACGCGGTCGTGAGCATCGCCGCGCACGGTGCGCTGGACGAGTTCGCGAAGCTGACGTCGGCGGAGCTGCACGAGAACATGCGCGCGAAGTTCTACGGGCAGGTCGAGCTGGTCCTGCAGGGGCAGCACCACGCGGCGGACGGCGCGTCGTTCACCCTGACGTCCGGGATTTTCGCCGACGAGGCGTGGCCGCACGTCACCGGCGGCGGGGTGATCAGCGGGGCGCTGCACAGTTTCGTGCTCTCGGCGGCGATCGAGCTGCCGCGCGGGATGCGGGTCAACGCGGTCAGCCCGACGATGGTCGGCGATTCGGCGGACGAGTTCGGCGGGCAGTTCCCGGGGATGCGGCCGATTCCGATGGACGAATTGGTGCGGCACTACCTGGACTGTGTCGAAACGGACGGCACGGGGACGGTCGTCCGCGCCTACGCTTGACCCCGTTCGGCAAGACTCTTACCTTTGACCTGCTAGACATCGGATGTACGACGCCGCCGGCCGATGTGCCCCTTTCGTTCCTGTTCGGAAAGGCCACTCCCGTGATGCCGGATTCCCCTGGTTTCCCGCGCCGTACGGCGCTGCGCACGATCGCCGGATCAGCTCTCGCCGTCCCGTTCTTGACCGGTCCGCTGGCGCGTCGCGCGACCGCCGCGAGCCCGTTGTGGCATCCCGATCCGGTGAAGGACGGGCTGGAGGCGTTCGAGGGCGTCGAAGCGGATCGCGGCGGTCTGCACCCAGGCCGCAAGTACGTGGTGGTGGAGGGGAATCACTACCGGTTCAACATCTGGCGCGACGACCGCGACACCACGGGCGGCGGTGATCGGCAGCGGACCGAGACGAAGGGCATGGTGCAGAACGGTTCCGCGCTGAAGATGCACAACGGCGAGACGTGGAAGCTGTCCTACGAGATGTTCGTTCCGGCGAGCCTGCACGGGACGAGCCGGTTCACGCACATCTTCCAGACGAAGACCCCGGCGACGAACGACGGTCCGTGGGTGACGCTCGATCTGGTCCGGGACGGCGGCGTGGAGATGATTTCCGCTCGCGCCTACGCGAATCCGGGTTCCCCGTCGATCGCGGCGGCGAAGCTGGCTCCGTTGCGGGAGAAGTGGATCAGCGTCGAGTGGACGCTCACTCCGGGCGATGCGGGCGCGGCGGCGTGCGTGATCCGCAGCGGCGCCGGTGCGGGTGCGCCGATCGCCGCGCAGGGTGCCAAGACCGGGGTGAAGCTGCCGGATCAGGGCGACTACGTGCGGCCGAAGTGGGGGATCTATCGGTCGGTGGAGAGCGATCCGGCGGACATTCTCGACACGTACCTGCTGTTCCGGAACTACCGCGCGGACCGCAGGTAGGGGCTCGTGAGTGTTGGCGCCGGTGAGAACCGGCGCCAACACTCACGACTGCTTCGGGAGGAACTCCTCGTCCTTCGGCTTCTTCCGCCACGCGGCGACGAGCCCGAGCGGGTCGGGGCGCAGCAGGGACGCGGCGGCGTAGAGGCTGACCACGACGACGATCGCGATGAACCACCAGTCGTAGAGCGCCTGCTCCCCCGTCGGGTAGTACACGAGGGTCACGAACACCGAGATCGCCACGATCGCCGACAGGTTCCGCCGTTCCCACGGGAACGCGGAGATCAGCACGAAGCCCCAGGTGAGATACCAGGGCAGCGTCGGCGGCATGAGGATCGCGACGGCCAGCAGGGTGATCGCGGCGCGGTAGACGGCTTCCTTGCCGCCGCCGCGGGCGAGCCACCACTGGCGGACGCCGAACACGACGAGGCCGACCATCGCGATGGCGCGGGCGACGGTGACGAACGGCGAGGGCTGGACGTTGGCGATGAGGTGGACGAGGTTGTAGACCGCCTCGCCGATGCCGCTGGGGAAGTTCAGCCAGTTCGTGATGAGCTGCGGGGCCTTGAGGCCGGACCACCAGCCGAGGTTGAGCGAGCCGAGCGAGACCCAGGTGCCGACGACGAACACCGGCAGGAACAGCCCGACCGACGCGGCCCCGGCCTTGAAGAAGTTCTTCGTCTTCGACGGGCCCTTCATGTCCGCGGCCCACATCCACACCATGAACGGGAGCGCGACGGCGGCGGTCGGCTTGATCAGCATGCCGATGGTGACGAGCACGACCGCGACGACGTGCTTGCGTTCGAGGGCGGCGAGCATGCCGATGGTGAGGAAGCCGAGCATCATCAGGTCGTTGTGCGGGCCGCCGAAGAGGTGGATGACCATCATCGGGCTGGCGACCGCGACCCACAGCGCGACCGGGAGCTTCCCGCCGAGGTGCTTGACGAGCCGCGGCAGCGCCCACAGCGTCATGCCGAGCCCGACGAGCAGGACGAGCCGCGTCAAAATGACGCCGGCGATCATGTGGTCCTGGGTGATCGCGACGATGCCCTTGGAGATCAGCAGGAACAGCGGCCCGTACGGAGCGGGCGTGGTCTGCCACAGCGGGTGCACGTTCTGCACGACGTTCGGCAGCACGGGCAGTTCGGCGGGGCCGTTGGCGTACGGGTCGAGCCCGTAGAGCAGTTGCGCGCCCTGGCCGAGGTAGGAGAAGACGTCGCGGGTGAACAGCGGCGGCGACACGATCAGCGGCGCCATCCAGCACAGCGCGGCGATGAGGATCGGCTTGCTGCCGATGCGCCCGGCGAGCGCGTAGCGGCCGAGCCGGACCCACGCCCACACGACGAGGCCGAAGCCGCTGTAGAGCAGCGCGTTGGCGAGCGCCCGGCCGTGGCCGTAGCGGACCCACGAGAGCGGGCCGTGGCCGAGGACGGGGTCGCGGATGAGGATGCCGCCCGCGCCGAGCGCGGCGAGCATGAGGAGGGCGCTCCCGACCGTGCCCATGGCGATGGTCCGGTAAGGGAAGCGCGAAGGCGTCAGGAACTGCCGGTCGAGACTGCCGGCGTTCGGCTGCGCGTCGTCGATAGTAGTGGCCATTTCGATCCAGAAGATTACCGGGTGCAGTCGGCTGGCCCCGCGCGGGCTCCGGGCGCGGCCGGTTCGGCGCGCGCCCGGAGCGGGCCGCGGTCAGCGGTCGGCCGCGGTCCGCTGCGCGGTGCCGCCGGGGAGCGCCGCGAGCAGCGACTTCGTGTACTCGTGCCGCGGGTCGAGCAGGACTTGTTCGACGGTACCGGTTTCCACGAGCTCGCCGCGGAACATCACCGCGACCCGGTCGGCGATGTTCCAGGCCAGGCCGAGGTCGTGGGTGATGACGAGCGCGGAGAGGCCGAGCCGGCGGCGCAGCCGGAGCAGCAGCGCGAGGATTTCGCCGCGCACGGACGCGTCCAGCGAGGCCACCGGCTCGTCGGCGAGCAGCAGCGAGGGTTCGAGCGCGAGGGCCCCGGCGATGACGACGCGCTGGCGCTGGCCGCCGGACAGCTCGTGCGGGAGCCGGCCGAGGTATTTCTCCGGAGGGCGCAGTTCGGCGGATTCGAGGGCGCTGAGCACGATGTCGCGTTCGTTCGGCAGCCCGTGGATGCGCGGGCCTTCCGCGACCGCCTCGTACACCGTGTGGGCCGGGTTCAGCGCGCTCGTCGGGTCCTGGAGCACGAGCTGGACTTCCCGCCGGTACGCGCGCAGCCCGGCCCCGCCCGACGGCACCGGCTTGCCCGCGTAGCGGACCGTGCCGGAGTCGGGTTTCTGCAGGCCGAGCAGGGTGCGGGCGAGGGTGGTCTTGCCGGAGCCGGACTGGCCGACCAGCGCGACGATCTCGTCCCGGCGGACCTCGAGGTGCACCCCGTCGACCGCGTGGATCCGCTTGCCCTTGCGGTCACGGAACGTGACGTGCAGGTTCTCGGCGGCGAGCAGCGGCGCGTCTTCCTCGGAGCCGGCGCGCTCTTCCGGTTCCGGCGGCAGCGGCGTGGCGGTGGCCGGGGCGTAGCGCGAGACCGGGTCGCCGACCGTCGGGAACGCCGCGGCGAGCGCTTTGCTGTGTTCGTGCCGCGGCGAGGACATCAGCTCGGCGCTGGGGCGTTCCTCGACGAGTTCGCCGTCGTACATCACCGCGATGCGTTCGCAGGTGGCGGCGAGCACGGACAGGTCGTGGCTGATCATGACCAGCCCGATGCCGCGTTCGGCGACGAGCTTCGACAGCACGGACAGCACCTGGGCCTGCACGATGACGTCGAGCGCCGTCGTCGGCTCGTCGGCGATCACCAGCCGCGGTTCGCAGGCCAGCGCCATCGCGATCATCACGCGCTGTTTCTGGCCGCCGGACAGTTCGTGCGGGTACGCGCCCGCCCGCGAGCGCGGCAGGTCGACCTGTTCGAGCAGTTCGGTGACGCGTGCCCGCACCTGCGCCTCGGACGGGGTCTTGCCCTCGGGCGCGTGCAGCCGGATCGGTTCGGCGATCTGCTCGCCGACGCGGCGGACCGGGTTGAGCGCGTGCATCGCGCCCTGGAACACGACCGACGCCTCGGCCCAGCGGACCGCGCGCAGCCTGCCCCAGCGCATCTCGTTGACGTCCTCGCCTTCGAGCAGGACCTCGCCGGTGATCTTCGCGCTGCGCGGCAGGAGCCGGAGCACGCTCATCGCGACGGTGGACTTGCCGGAGCCGGACTCCCCCGCGACGCCGAGCGTGCCGCCCGCGTCGAGCCGGAGGTCCACGCCGCGGACGGCCGGGACGTCGCCGCCGCCGGTGCGGTAGGTGACGCCGAGGTTTTTCAGTTCGAGCAGCGCGGTCACGAGTGCCGTCCTTTGAGCCGCGGGTTGAGCACGGTTTCGAGGCCGCGGCCGACGAGGGTGAACATCAGGACGACGGCCACGATCGCGATGCCCGGCGGGAGCAGGTTCCACCAGGCGCCGCGGGTGACCGCGCCGTTGTTGAGGGCGGTTTCGAGCATGCCGCCCCAGGAGATCGCGGTGGGGTCGCCGACGCCGAGGAACGACAGGGTGGCGTCGGCGATGACCGCGTTGCCGACCACGAGGGTGGTGTTGGCGAGCACGAGCGGGGCGACGCCGGGCAGCACGTGTTTCGTGATGACGTGCAGGTGGCCGCCGCCGAGCGCGCGGGCGCGTTCGATGTAGGGGCGGCTTTCGATGGTGAGCGTCTGCGCGCGGACCAGCCGGGCGGTGCTCGGCCAGGCGGTGACGCCGATGGCGAGCACGATCGTCCAGATCCCGCGCGGCAGCACGGCCGACAGTGCGATCGCGAGCACCAGCGAGGGCAGCACGAGGAAGAAGTCGGTGAACCGCAACAGGATCGCCGACACCCAGCCGCCGAAGTGCGCGGCGGTGATCCCGATGAGGGTGCCGATGAACACGCTGAGCACGGTGGCGCAGAACCCGACGAGCAGCGAGATCCTGGTGCCCCACAACGTCATCAGCAGCACGGAGCGGCCGTCGATGTCGGTGCCGAGCCAGAACTGGCTGTCGGGCGGGCTGAGCGGTGTGCCGGTGACGCGGGTGACGTCGAGCCCGCTCGGGTCGCTGATCAGCGGCAGCGCCAGGGCGAGCAGCACGGTGAGCGCGAGCAGGAAGAGCCCGGCGAGCGCGGCTTTCTGCGTGGCGAATTCGTGCCAGGTGCGGGCGATTCCGGCGCGGCGGCGGCGCCAGGCGATCGCGCGGGCGCTTTCGTTCGCGGTTCCGGTGGCGGCGGTCATGCGGTACGCACCCTCGGGTCGAGCACGCGGTAGAGCAGCTCCGCGAACAGGTTCATCAGGACGACGGCGCCGGCGAGGACGATGAAAACCCCTTGCAACACCGGAAGATCCGGGCCGTGCAGCGCGTCGTAGGTGAGCTGGCCGAGTCCGGGCCAGCTGAACACCGCCTCGACGGTGACCGCGCCGGCGACCACCATGCCGAACTGCATGAAGATCAGCGTCACGGTGGGCAGCAGCGCGTTCGGGACGGCGTGCCGCCGCCGGACGAGGTCGTCGCGCAGGCCTTTGGCGCGGGCGGTGGTGAGGTAGTCGGCGTTCATCTCCCCCAGCAGCGATGAGCGCATGACCAGCATGTACTGCGCGTAGAACACCGCGAGCAGCGTCAGGCACGGCAGGAACAGGTGGTGCAGCACGTCGAGGCTCTGCGCGAGGAATCCGGGCGCGGCGTCGGGCGAGTGCATGCCGCGGCTGGGGAACAGCCCGTTGGTGGCCACGAGCAGCAGCAGGCCGAGCCAGAACTGCGGGACCGACCAGAAGGTCAGCGCGATGCCGGTCTGCGCGCGGTCGAAGAAGCTGTCGCGCTTCCACGCCGCGCGAACGCCCAGCCACAGCCCGAGCGCGACGGCCAGGACGGTCGCGCTGCCGACGAGCAGCACGGTCGGCCACAGCCGTTCGCCGATCATGTCCAGCACCGGGCGGCGTTCGATGTAGGACTCGCCGAAGTCGCCTTGGAACAGGCCGACGAAGTAGTTCCCGAACTGCGCCAGGACGGGCTTGTCGATGCCCAGCCGTTCCCGCAGTTCGGCGATCTGGCCGGGGTCGGTGGGCCGTTCGCGGGCCATGAACGCGACCGGGTCGCCGGGCAGCAGCCGGAACAGGAAGAACCCGAGGACGATCACCAGGAACACGCTGGCCGCGGCTTCGGCGATCTTCGTGAGGACGAACCGGAGGGTCCCGGTCCCGCCCCGGTGCTCGTCGGGGTCGGCGAGCACCGAGGCCTGGTCCGGGGCTAAAGCTTGGCTCACCCGCGGTTCCCCTTCCGCTGGACGGTCCGGGTTCCCCGCACGGACTCGCGCGCCGGGAAGGACTCCTTGCGGGACTTGGATTCCCGCAAGGACTCCTTCCCGGGCCGCCGGGGCGGAGCAGGCGACTGGCGGAACATCGGATTCACTCCCGGTCGTCGGCGGATTTGCCGCGGCGGGACAGCGCGATGCCGCCGCCCACGAGCACGACGAGCGCCACCGCGCCGACGACGATCCACACCGTCGTGCCGGAACCGCTGTCCGAGGACGCGGCCGACGCGTCGGCCGGGACCGCACCGTACACGCCCCAGTAGGCGGTCTGCTCGAGGATCGAGCCCTCGGGCTGCGGCTGCTTGCCGAACGAGGAGAACTTGTCGGAGCGGTAGGCCTCGAGCGCGTCGTCGTAGTCGTAGACGACGTTCACGGCCTGGCTGTAGAGCCGCGCCTGGGCCTGCTTGACGTAGCCGGCGCGGACGGCCGGGTCGGTTTCGGCGAGTTGCTTGGCGTAGAGGGCGTCGTACTGCGGGTCGCAGAAGAACGTGTCGGTGGTGGCGCCCTTGCCCTCGGCGTTCGGCCGCGCGGCGCAGGTGTGCAGGGCCAGCGAGTAGTCCGGGTCCGGGTTGTTCGCGTAGCCGGAGATCGCGAGGTCGTAGTTGCCCGCGTTGGTGCGGTCGTTCAGCTCGTCGTCGGAGACGAGTTCCTGTTTCACCGAGATGCCGATGTCGTGCAGCCAGCCGGTGATGTACTGCGCGAGCCGCTGGTCGCCCGCGCGGTTCGCGTGTCCGGTGAGCCGCAGTTCGAGGCGGGCGCCGCCGGGCGCGGTGCGGATGCCGTCCTGGCCCTTCGGGTAGCCGGCGGCGTCGAGCGCGGCGTTGGCGGCGGCGAGGTCGAACTTGCGCGCCTCCCCCGGCGCCGGATCCCAGTGGTAGGCCGAGTAGATCGGCGGGATCACGCCGCCGCCGGGCTGGGCGTAGCCGCCCGCGACCTTGTCCACGATCGTCTTCACGTCGATCGACTGGGCGATCGCCTGGCGCAGCCGGATGTCCTTGAGCACCGGGTTGCCGTTGCCGATCGGCTTGTTCTCGGAGTTCTGGACGCCGAAGTTGATGTTGAGCGCGTTGTAGCGGCGGCCGGGGGCCTTGTTCAGCTCGATGTTCGGCTGGCCCTTGAGCGCGTCGAACTGGGTCGGGGTGAGCCGGTTGATCACGTCGACCTCGCCCTGCTTGAGGGCATTCACCGCGGCCTCGACGTCCTTGAACACCAGCAGCTGCAGCTCGTCGACCTTGGGCGCGCCGCGCCAGTAGTTCTTGTTGGCCTTGAACTTGACGTATTCGTTCTGCTTGTACTCGGTGATCTGGTACGGCCCGTCGTCGACGCCGACGACCGGGATCGTGTCGGTCTTGGGATCGCTCAGGTCCTTGATCTGCGACCACACGTGCTCGGGCACGATCGGGACGTCGAGCAGGGTCATCGACGACTGGACGGTCTTGGTCTTGATCACCAGCGTCGTGTCGTCCGGAGCCTTCACCGATTCGAAGCTCGCGACGTAGTTGCCGTTCGCGGTGCGCGCGGTGGAGTCGGTGAGCATCCGGTTGAAGGTGAACGCGGCGTCCTTCGCGGTGACCGGCTGCCCGTCGGACCACTTCGCGCCCTTGCGGATCTTGAAGGTCCAGGTCAGCTTGTCCGGCGAGGTCGTCCACGATTCGGCGAGCGCCGGGGCGGGCTCGGCCTTGTCCTGCGACGGGATCGTCAGGAACTCGTAGATGAACCGGCCGACCTGGGTCGACGCGGCGAGCCCGGCGGTGAACGGGTTCAAGTGGTCGATACCAGTGGTCAACGCGACCCGCAGCACCTTCGGCTGCCCCTGCTGTTGTGCCGCTTGTGCCGTCGCAGTGCCCGCCAGCGGCAGAATCGCCAGCGTTCCTGCCATCACGACACCGAAAACGCGGCGCAACCCGTGCCGCCTGTGCTTATTTCGCACTTGAGAACCACCCCATCGTCAATCCCCGACCCCAGAGACGAAAAGTAACCACATACGGCGGGAAGCGCGCAATATGTGACGGCGCCGCTGCGTGTCCGATCGTTATGGTCGCGGCGCGGATCACTAGAGTGCCCGGCATGCGGATCCTGATCTCGGCCGACATGGAAGGCGCCACGGGGGTCACCTGGACCGACGACGTCGTGCCCGGGAGCCCGCAGTGGCAGCGGTTCCGGGGCATGTTCACCGGCGACGTCAACGCGGTGCTGGCCGGCCTGTACGCGGCGGGCGCGACCGACGTGCTCGTCAACGAGGCGCACTCGTCGCAGCGCAACCTGCTGCTGGAAGACCTCGACGAACGCGCGCGGATGCTGACCGGGCGGCACAAGCCGCTGTCGATGATGCAGGGCATCGATTCCGGTGTGGACGGTGTGGTGTTCCTCGGCTACCACGCCGGGGCCGGGTTCGACGGCGTCCTGTCGCACACCTACCTGGAGAACCAGATCACCGGCGTGTGGCTGGACGACGTGCCCGCGAGCGAGGGCAGGCTGAACGCCGCGATGGCCGGCGAGTACGGCGTGCCGGTGCTGCTGGTCAGCGGCGACGACCAGACCTGCGAGGACGCGCGCGACTACGCGCCGGACGCGGAACTGGTGCAGGTCAAGGAATGCGTGAGCCGGTACGCGGCGATCTGCCTGCCGCCGGCGCGCACCGCGCACCTGCTGGAAACCGGCGCGCGCGAGGCGATGGGGCTCGCCGGGCGGACCGAGCGGACGCCGGGGCGGCACCGGATCGAGGTCGAGTTCGACGCGAGCCATCTGGCGCAGGCGACCGCGGTCATCCCGACCGTGGAGCAGACCGGGACGCGGCGCGTCGCGTTCGAGGCGCCGAGCATGACCGAGGCGATGAAGGCGTTCAAGGTGGTCACGGCCATCGCGGCAGGGGCGGTGCAGGGCATTTATGGCTGAGATCGACGTTGTTTCGCTGTGCGCGGACCTGATCCGGTTCGACACCACCAACTACGGCGGCGGAGAGGCGGCGGGCGAACGGCTCGCCGCCGAGTACGTCGCCGAATTCCTTGACCGGCACGGGGTTCCGTCGCGGATTCTGGAGCCCGAGCTCCAGCGGTCGAACGTCGTCGCACGGATCCCGGGCGCCGATCCGGCATTGCCCGCGCTGCTCGTGCAGGGGCATCTGGACGTGGTGCCCGCGCGGGCCGCCGATTGGTCTGTACCGCCGTTTTCCGGCGAGGTCCGCGACGGGTTCCTGTGGGGCCGCGGCGCGGTCGACATGAAGGATTTCTGCGCGATGGTGCTGGCCGCCGTCGCTTCCGGGCTGCGGCCGCGGCGGGATCTCGTGCTGGCGTTCGTCGCCGACGAGGAGGACCGCGGCGACTACGGCGCGCACTGGCTGGTCAAGGAGCACGCGGACCTGTTCGAGGGCTGCGCGGCGGCGATCAGCGAGTCCGGCGGGTACAGCTACCACGTGCCCGCCGCGGACGGCCGGAAAGTGCGGCTGTACCCGGTCGGGACGGCCGAGCGCGGCACCGCGCACCTGCGGCTGACCGCGAGCGGGCGGGCCGGGCACGGGTCGCGGCCGAACGCGGAGAACGCGGTCGTGCGGCTGGTCGGGGCGTTGCAGCGGATCGCGGACCACCGCTGGCCGGTGCAGCTGACGCCGACCGTGCGGGCGTTCCTGGAACGGACCGGCGCCGCGTTGGGGGTGCCGGTGGACCTGTCGTCGGGCGACGCGGTCGACGACACCGTGGCGCGGCTGGGAGCGGCCGGGTCGCTGGTCGTGCCGACGGTGCGCAACAGCACCACGCCGACGATGCTCGAAGCCGGGTACAAGGTGAACGTGATCCCGTCGACGGCGACCGCGCAGGTCGACGTCCGGGTGCTGCCGGGGACCGAGGACGAGCTGTTCGCGGTGGTGGATTCGTTGCTGGGCGAGGGTGTCGCGCGGGAATTCGTGGCGCATCAGCCGCCGGTGCAGGCTCCGGTCGATTCGCCGTGGTTCGACGCGATGGCCGAGGCGCTGCGGGCGGAGGACCCGGAGGCGGTCGTGGTGCCGTACTGCATGGGTGGCGGGACGGACGCGAAAGCGTTCACCCAGCTGGGGATGGCGTGCTACGGCTTCGCTCCCCTGGCGCTGCCGGAAGGCTTCCCGTACCGGGCGATGGCGCACGGTGTGGACGAGCGCGTGCCGGTGGACGGGCTGCGGTTCGGGACGCGGGTGCTGACGCGGTTCCTGGAGTCCTGCTGAGGTTCACGCAGTGACGCGCTGGACGGTCGCCAGCCAGGCCGGAAGACCGTCCGGCGCGAATCTCGCGACGATCCGGCTGTCGCGCAGGGTTTCGATGCGCCAGCCGGTTTCGCGCCGGAAAGGCGCTTCGAGCTCGGCGCGGGCGACCGGATGCGGTCCGGCGGCCGCGCCGGTTTCGCGGAAGCACAGGATGTGCAGCCTCGCGCCCGGTTCGGTGACGGACGCGAGGCTGGCGACGTAGGTCTGGCGCTCGCCGGCGTCGAAGGTGTGGAACAGGCCGCAGTCGAGGACGGTGTCGAACGTCCGGTCCAGCGCGGACAGCCGGAACGCGTCGCCGATCGCGAACTCGGCCGCGATTCCCCGGTCGCGGGCCTTCTGTTTCGCTTGCGCGACCGCGGTTTCCGCGACGTCGATGCCCACAATGGACAGTCCGGCGGCGGCGAGGTGCAGCGTGTTCTCGCCGGTGCCGCATCCGGCGTCGAGGACCGTGCCGCGGAACGCGCCCTCGGCGGCGAGTTCGACGATCGCCGGTTGCGGGCGGCCGAGGTCCCACGGCGCGGGACCGTCCTGATAGGACTCGTCCCACGGACGGCCCGCGTGGCGTTCGTGGCTGGTCGCGGGACGGTCCTCGGGCATCAGCGGCTGAACTCCGCCCACCAGCGGCTGTCGTCGCGGACGCGGTCCAGCGAGGTCACGGTGACGCCGTCGCGGGCGAAGGATTCGACCTCGGCCTTGCTGAGCGGCCATGGCGGCCCTTCCCAGGTGTCGAGGTCGATGCTTTCCTCGGCGACCGCGCCGACGACGAGGGTCCCACCCGGGGCGACGAAACCGGACACCGAGGCGATGGCCGGGTCGTGGACGTCCTTGGGCATCGACTGGACGGTCATGATCTCCACGACCAGGTCGAAGGCGTAGTGGAATTCCGCGGGCGGGGTGAGCAGGTCCGCGGTGCGGTAGGAGACGACGGTGTCCGGGAAGCGGTTGAGCACGGCTTTGATCGCGCTGGGCGAGACGTCGAAGGCGGACGTCTCGTATCCGGCTGCGGCGAGGAGTTCGGCGTCGTCGGCCATCCCGCAGCCGACGACGAGCGCGCGGCGTCCGTTGCCGGGCCGCCCGGCGACCCAGGCGGCGAGTTCCGGCGAGGGCTCGCCGCGGTACCACGGCAGGACGGCCTCGCCGGCTTCCGCCGCGGCGTAGAGGGGCTCGAACCACCCGGTGGGGTCGCCGTTGGCGAGGGCGAGTCCGGCCCGGCGGCGGGCTTCCTCGTCGGGATCGATGGCGTCGTCTGGCATGGACTCTGTTATACCCGCCGGGCCTCGGCTCCGGTGCGCTCGACCGGGCTAGCGGCGGCTTCGCGGACCGGCTGGGTCGCGTGGGTCCCGGTGAAGTACATGAGGGAACCCGCCGCCCCGCGCGCTCCCGAGAAAACCCCAATGCCGTGGCGGGGCGGTCCGAGGGCAGCGGCACCCGGTTGCCGTAGCCGGGCCGCCGCGGGTTGTCCGTTTCCGGTCAGGTTTGCGGGGCGGCCTTGACATCGATGTCACCCGCGCGTTGAGCTTCCGGGGCCCCGGGACGTCCGAAGTCCCGGGCCCCCGATCCCCTGACGAACTGGGAGCAACGATGCCCCGAAGCGCCAGACCGTTGCACGCCGTGCTCGCCGCGGCGGTGGCGGCGGCGGGCCTGGTCGTCCTGCCCGCCGCGGCCGGTGCCGCGCCGGGCGAGGCCGCCCCGCCGGACTTCGTTTCGTCGTTCGAACCGAACGACCCGCAACCGATCCAGGACGCTGTCGACACCGACGCCGCCGGGAAGCCGCGGGCTTCGGGCGTGGACGGCGCGAACGGGACCGCGATCCCCGGCGACATCCGGGGCAAGGTCACCGACATCAGCGCGACCAGCGAGAACACCGGCGGCGGCGAGGTCGCCGCGAACCTGATCGACGGCAGCACGGGCACGAAGTGGCTGTCGTGGGATCCGGCCGCGTCGGTGACGTTCACGCTGTCGGAGCCGGTGAAGATCACGCACTACGCGGTGTCCTCGGCCAACGACGCGCCCGGCCGCGACCCGCAGGACTGGACGCTGCGCGGTTCGGACGACGGCAAGACGTGGACCGATCTGGACAAGCAGTCGGGCCAGTCGTTCGACAAGCGGTTCCAGCAGAACGACTACAAGCTGGCCGCGCCGAGCGCGCCGTACCGGTATTACCAGATGGACGTCACGCGCAATCACGGCGACGACATCATGCAGTTCTCGGAGCTGCTGCTGGCCAACGACGATCCGGCCCCGCCGCCGCTGCCGAACATGCGCAGCGTCGTGGATTCCGGCCCGAATTCGGGCTATACCAACAAGAACCGGGTCGGGTTCACCGGCAAGAAGGCGTTCCGGTACTCCGGGAGCCAGCCCGAGGCCGGGCACGGCTACTCCTACAACAAGGTCTACGACGTCGACCTCCCGGTGACCGAGACGACCGAGCTGTCGTACAAGGTGCAACCGCAGTTCGCCGAGGGCGATCTGAAATACCCGAGCACGAATGTCGCGGTCGACCTCGACTTCACCGACGGCACGCATCTGCGCGATCTCGGCGCGACCGACCAGTACGGGTTCCCGCTGACGCCGGAGGGGCAGGGCGCGAGCAAGGTCCTGTACGCGAACCAGTGGAACCTGGTGCGGTCGGCGATCGGGCGGGTCGCGGCGGGCAAGACGATCGACCGGATCGCGGTCGGCTACGACAACCCGAACGGCCCGGCGCAGTTCGCGGGCTGGCTGGACGATCTGAAGATCTCCGTGACGCCGACGCCGCCGGCCAGCACCCGGCCCAGCGACAATGTGCTCACCACTCGCGGCACCATGGCGAACGGCACGTTCTCGCGCGGCAACAACTTCCCGGCGACCGCGGTGCCGCACGGCTTCAACTTCTGGACGCCGGTGACCGACGCGGGTTCGGCGAGCTGGCTGTACAACTACCATTCGCAGAACAACGCGGACAATCTTCCCGCATTGCAGGCGTTCAGCGTGAGCCACGAGCCGAGCCCGTGGATGGGCGACCGGCAGAGCTTCCAGGTGATGCCCTCGGCCGCGACCGGGGTGCCGGACGCCAGCCGCGACAAGCGGGCGCTGCCGTTCACGCACGACAACGAGGTGGCGCGGGCGCATTACTACGGCGTCACGTTCCAGAACGGGATCAAGACCGAGATCGCGCCGGCCGATCACGCGGCCATGATGCGCTTCTCCTTCCCGGGCAACGATTCCAGCCTGATCTTCGACAACGTCAACAACTCCGGCGGGCTCACGCTCGACCCGGCGCACGGCACGCTCAGCGGGTACTCCGACGCGAAGAGCGGGCTGTCCGCGGGCGCCGGGCGGATGTTCGTCTACGCGACGTTCGACAAGCCCGTCACGACCGGCGGCAAGCTGACCGGCCAGAACCGGGACAACGTGACCGGCTACCTGCGGTTCGCCGCGGGCGCGGACAAGACCGTGACGATGCGGATCGCGACGTCGCTGATCAGCGTGGACCAGGCGAAGAAGAACCTGGAGCAGGAGATCGCCCCGAACGCCGGGTTCGACGCGGTGCGGGACGCGGCGCAGCAGGCGTGGGACAAGCAGCTCGGCGTGATCGAGGTCGAGGGCGCGTCGAAGGACCAGCTGGAGACGCTGTACTCCAACCTGTACCGGCTGTTCCTGTACCCGAACGAGGGCTTCGAGAACGTCGGCACGAAGGAGGCGCCGAAGTACCGGTACGCCAGCCCGGTGTCGCCGAAGACCGGCACGGACACCGCGACGCAGACCGGGTCGAAGGTCGTCGACGGCCAGACGTATGCGAACAACGGCTTCTGGGACACCTACCGCACGACCTGGCCGGCGTATTCGCTGCTCACGCCGGACATGGCGGGCAAGATGGTGGACGGTTTCGTGCAGCAGTACCGCGACGGCGGCTGGATCGCGCGCTGGTCCTCCCCCGGTTACGCCGACCTGATGACCGGCACGAGCTCGGACGTCGCGTTCGCCGACGCCTACCAGAAGGGCGTGACCAACTTCGACGTCAAGTCGGCCTACGACGCGGCGCTGAAGAACGCGACGGTGACGCCGCCGAACTCGGCGGTCGGCCGCAAGGGTCTGGACCAGTCGATTTTCCTCGGGTACACCCCGAATTCGACCGCCGAGGGCTTCTCGTGGGCGATCGAGGGCTATGTCAACGACTTCGGCATCGCGAACCTGTCGAAGAAGATGTACGACCAGGCCAAGGCGGACGATCCGCGCAAGGCGGAGTACCTGGAGAACTACCAGTACTTCACCAGCCGGGCGCAGCAGTACGTGAACCTGTTCGACCCGGGCACCGGGTTCTTCCAGGGCAAGGACGCGAGCGGCAAGTTCACCAAGGCCAAGGCCGATTACGATCCGCGGCAGTGGGGCGGGGACTACACCGAGACCGACGGCTGGAACATGGCCTTCACCGTGCCGCAGGACGGGCAGGGGCTGGCGAATCTCTACGGCGGCAAGGACAAGCTGGGCGCCAAGCTCGACCAGTTCTTCGCCGACCAGGAGACCGCGAACTACCCGGGCAGCTACGGCGGCGTGATCCACGAGATGCGGGAGGCGCGGGACGTGCGGATGGGCCAGTACGGCCACTCCAACCAGCCCTCGCACCACATCCTCTACATGTACGACTACGCGGGCCAGCCGGCGAAGACGCAGGCGAAGGTGCGCGAAGCGGTGTCGCGGCTCTACACCGGCAGCGAATTGGGCCAGGGCTACGCGGGCGACGAGGACAACGGCGAGATGTCCGCGTGGTACGTGTTCAGCGCGCTGGGCTTCTACCCGCTGCAGATGGGCAGCCCGGACTACGCGATCGGGTCGCCGCTGTTCACCAAGGCGACCGTGCACCTGCCCGGCGGAGACCTGGTGATCAACGCGCCGAAGAACTCGGCGAAGAACGTCTACGTCCAGGGCCTGAAGGTCAACGGGAAGAACTGGACGTCGACGTCGCTGCCGCACGACGTGCTCGCCCACGGCGCCACGCTCGACTTCGACATGGGCCCGAACCCGTCGACGTGGGGCACCGGCGCGGGCGACGCGCCGAAGTCGATCACCACGGGCGACGCGGTTCCGACGCCGCTGCACGACGAGACCGGGCCAGGGCTGGGCACGCTGTCCACTTCGGACGGTTCGGACGCGTCGACGCTGCTGGACAACACCTCGCGCACGCAGGCGAAGGTGACCGGTGCGGTGCAGTACCAGCTGAAGTCGACGGACGAGGCGGTCACGCACTACACGCTCACCTCCGGCACCGGCGCGGGCGACGCGAAGAGCTGGACGCTGAAGGGTTCCTACGACGGGAAGACCTGGACGGTCGCCGATCAGCAGACCGACCAGTCCTTCCCGTGGCGACAGCAGACCCGGGCGTTCGCGGTGAAGAACCCGGCGCATTACGCCTACTACCGGCTGGAGGTCACCGCGACCGCCGGCGGTCCGGCGACGCTGGCGGAGTTCGAACTGCTGGGCCGCCCGGACGCTTCGTGCGGCAAGACGCTGACCGGCGTGCAGAACGGCCCGCTGACCGTCTCGAGCGGTGTGGTGTGCCTGAACGGCGCGACGGTGTCGGGTCCGGTGAACGTGGCGCGCGGCGCTTCGCTGGTCGTGCGCGGCGGCCAGATCACCGGTCCGGTCGCGGCGGCCGGGGCGGCGCAGGTGGTGCTGAACCGGACGAAGGTGGCCGGTCCGGTGTCGATCACCGGTTCGACCGGTCCGGTGTCGATCGAGCTGACCGACATCTCGGGCCCGGTGAACCTGACGGGGAACCAGGGGCCGGTCATCGCGAGCAGCACGGTGGGCGGGCCGCTGGCCTGCACGGGCAACTCGCCCGCCCCGACCGATCACGACCTCGCCAACACCGTCCGCGGTCCGTCCGCGGGGCAGTGCGCGAAGCTCTGATCGGCTGAATTCCAGCAGATAGCCGCAGGCCAGGGGCTCGGATCCGTTCCGGGTGCCTGGCCTGCGGTGTATCGGCTACTTGTCCGGGCAGTCGGCTTCGGTCCAGGTCGCGGTCAAGTCGCGGCTTAAGACGGTGAGGGATCCGGCGAGGAAGCCGATCTCGTGGCTGCAGCCTTGTTCGCGGGGCAGGATCTCGTCCAGCGTGACCGGGCCGAAGCCGGTCCAGCCGGCCGGGACGGCCGCGAGACTGCTGAGGCCGATGTAGCGGATGCTCAGGTCTTCTTCGTGTTTCCAGCAGTTGTGGCGGAAGCCGAGTCGCAGCCAGTCCTCGCCGTCCGTCGTGCCTCGCTCCAGCGTGTCGAGCACGAGGTCTTTGACGCATCGCTTGCCGGAGAAGTTGTAGTGGTCCGGGTCGGCGGCGAATGCGCGTGCGCCGGGCGGAAGCTCGGCCGAGAGCGAGGGCAGCAGGCCGAGATACGCGCGAGGATCGAGATAGTTGCCCGTCCCGGTCGCCTCCACTCTGACGTGTTCCATCGCCGACCAGCTTATTCGGTGGCCTGCCCGCCGAGCGTCGTGGGAGCGTCGAACCCATGAAGATCACCTACGCCTGGCGCGCCGATCTGACCGACGCGCAGCTCGTCGCGCTCACCGAAGCGCACGGCGGAAACGCGGAGCCCGGCTGGTGGGACCGGGCGAGGCGGCACAGTCTCGGCTGGATCAGCGCCCACGACGGCGCCACTCTGGTCGGCTTCGCGAACCTGGCCTGGGACGGCGCCGACCACGCGTTCCTCCTTGATCCGAAGGTGCACGCGGACTGGCAGCACCGCGGCATCGGCACCGAGCTCGTCCGCCGGGCGCGGGACGCGGCGAAGGAAGCGGGCTGCGAGTGGCTGCACGTGGACTTCGAACCGCACCTGCGCCCGTTCTACTTCGGCGCTTGCGGTTTCGCCTCCACCGACGCGGGGTTGATCCGGCTCACCGCGAGCTGATCCGGCACAGCCGGTGCGGGAGCGATTACCGTGGGGGCCGTGACCACGGCTGCGTTCTTCTCCTCGTTCGAAGCGGGCGATCCGCAGCCGGTCGCGGGGGCGCGGGTGGACAGCGGGCCGCGCCGGTCGCCGACCGCGAAGACCGGTGTCGGGTTCACCGGGCGGAAAGCCTTGCGGTACGAGGCCGGTCCGCCCGTGCCGCTGTTCGAGGTGGACATTCCGGTCACTGACCACAGTGCACTGTCGTATGTGGTCTTCCCGGCCTCCGACGGTCCGGTCCCGAGCTACCGCAGCACGCAGGTAGCGCTCGATGTCGAGTTCGACGACGGCAGCCGCGCCGGGTTCTCCCCGGCCGCGAAGGCGCTGTACGTCGACCAGTGGAACCTGGTGCGTCGTCCGCTGAAGGCGTTCGCGGGGCGGCGGGTGCGGCGGATCCTGCTGACGACCGCGTTCGACGGAGACGGGACGGGCTGGCTGGACGACGTCCGGATCGCCGAGCATCCGCCGGAGCACCGGGACCCGGTCGACTGGGTCCGCACGACTCGCGGCACGCATTCCAGCGGCGAATTCTCGCGCGGCAACACCTTCCCGGCCGCCGCGGTCCCGCACGGGTTCAACTTCTGGACCCCGGTCACCGACGCGCGGGCGCTGAACTGGTTCTACTCCTACCACCGGCACAACGACGCGCGGAACGAGCCGCGGCTGCAGGCGTTCGGGCTCAGTCATCAGCCGAGTCCGTGGATGGGCGACCGGCACACCTTCCACCTCATGCCCGGCGCCGGCCCGGTCGAGCCGGACCGGGTGCGGCGGTCGCTGGCGTTCGGCCACGACGACGAGACCGACCGGCCGCACCATTACCGCGTCCGGTTCCGCGGCGGCATCACCGCCGAGGTCGCGCCGGCCGAGCACGCGGCGATGTTCCGCTTCGCTTTTCCCGAAAGCAGAGGCTGGGTGCTGTTCGACAACGCCCGCAACCGCGGCGGTCTCCGGATCGACGCGCAACGCGGGGTCGTCACCGGGCACACGTGGGTGCGGAGCGGGCTGTCGGCCGGCGCGCGGCGGATGTTCGTCTACGCCGAAGCCGACCAGCGCCCGGAGAAAGGCGGGCGGATCCGGCGGCCGTTCTGGCGGACGGTGACCGGCAGCCTGGAGTTCGCCGCGCCCGAGGTCACGCTGCGAATCGCGACGTCGCTGATCAGCCTCGCGCAGGCGAAACGCAACCTGGCGCTGGAAATCCCGGCGGGCACCACGTTCGACCAGGTCCGGGACCAGGCGCGGCGACGCTGGCAGGACGTACTCGGCCGGGTCGAGCTGGAAGGCGCGTCCGAGGACGAGCTGACCACCTTCTACTCGTGCCTCTACCGGCTGTTCCTGTACCCGAACGTCGCGCACGAGAACACGCCGCGCGGGATCCGGCACGCGAGTCCGGTCGTGCGGAGTTTCCGGCCGAGCACGCGGCGGCGCACCGGCGCGAAGGTCGTGGACGGCGAGTTGTACGTCAACAACGGCTTCTGGGACACCTACCGCACCGCCTGGCCCGCGTATGCGCTGCTCGCGCCGCGCCAGTGCGGCCGGATGATCGACGGTTTCGTGCAGCAGTACCGCGAAGGCGGCTGGATCGCCCGCTGGTCCTCCCCCGGCTACGCCGACCTGATGACCGGCACCAGCTCCGACGTCGCGTTCGCCGACGCGTACCTGAAGGGCGTCACGAACTTCGACGTCGAGGCTGCCTACGACGCCGCGCTCAAGAACGCCACCGTCGCCCCGCCGCGCAAAGGCGTCGGCCGCAAGGGGCTCGACCGGTCCGCGTTCCTCGGCTACACGCCGGCCTCGACCCGCGGCGGCCTGTCCTGGGCGCTGGAAGGCTGTCTCAACGACTTCGGCCTCGCCAACCTGTCCGACGCGCTCGCCCGGGAAAGCGGCGGCGCGCGGGCCCGCCGGTTCGCCGACAACGCCGTCTACTTCCGTCAGCGCGCCCAGCACTACGCCAACCACTTCGACAAGCGGATCGGCTTCTTCCAGGGCCGCACCCTCGACGGCGGCTGGCGGTGCCCGGCTGAAGGATTCGATCCCACCGGGTGGGGTCCGGATTACGTCGAGACCAACGCCTGGAACACCGCGTTCTCCGCGCCGCACGACGGTCCCGGCCTCGCCGCGCTCCACGGCGGCCCGAAAGGTCTCGAGGCGAAGCTCGACGAGTTCTTCCGGACCCCGGAAACGGGCCAGGGCGGCCGGATCCACGAGATGACCGAGGCCCGGGACGTGCGCATGGGCCAATACGGGCACTCCAACCAGCCCTCGCACCACATCCCGTTCGTCTACGCCTTCGCCGGGGCCCAGGCGAAACTGCAGCGGACCGTCCGCGAGGCGCTGCGGCGGCTGTACCTCGGCAGCGAACTCGGCCAGGGCTATCCCGGGGACGAGGACAACGGGGAAATGTCGGCCTGGTATGTCTTCACCGCCCTCGGTCTCTACCCGCTGACCGTCGGCAGCCCGCGGTACACGGTGTGCGCGCCGCTGTTCCGCTCCGCCACCGTGCACCTCGAGAACGGAAAGGACCTGGTGATCCGAGCACCCCGCGCCGCGGCCGCCGACAGCGGACCCGACACGCCCTACGTGCACGGCCTGACTGTCGACGGCGAACCGCATCATTCGGCCACCCTCGCGCACGCGGTCCTCGCGCGCGGCGCGGTGCTGGAGTTCGACGTCCGCGCCGAACCCGGCGGCTGGGGCACGGAACCGGTCACCCCGGTCGCCCCCGCACCGCTCAGCGACCTCGCCGTCCACAGCGTCCACGCCGTTCTGGCGGACAACACCAGCCGCACCCAGGCGGTCTTCCGCACGCCCAGGCCGACCATCACCTTCACCGCGGAAGGCGAGCCGCGCGAGGTCGTCCTCTACACGCTCACCTCCGGCGCCAGCGCGGGCGATCCGAAGGACTGGGTGCTCGAAGGCTCCGACGACGGCCGACAGTGGCGGACCCTGGACGAACGCTCCGGCGAGGTGTTCGGCTGGCGGCGGCAAACCCGGCCGTTCGCGCTCGCCGATCCCGCCGCGTGCCGGCACTACCGGCTGCGGGTCCGCGCCTCGACCCGGCGGCGCGTCGCCCTCGCCCAGTGGGAGCTGCTCGCCCGATGATCACCGACGTGCGCAACGCCTTCCTCGACCGGCTGGCGGCCGCCGACCCCGGCCTCGTCCGGCTGCGGCTCGCCGCGTCCGCGGTGCTCGGCATCGTCATCGCGGTCCTCGCGATGCAGCCGCTGCATTTCCCGCTGACCACCACGCTCGTCGCGGCCATCGCGGCGATGATGAGCGCGTTCACCGTCAACGACGCCACCAGCGGCGGCCAGGCCGTCACGCTGCTGCTCGCGCTGCTGGTCGGGGCCGCCTCGATCACGGCCGCCTGTTTCGGCTCCGCCTACGCGCCGCTCGACAGCGTCGTGTTCGTGCTGCTGATCTTCGTCGCGGTGTACGTGCAGCGGTTCGGCGCGCGCGGCATCGCGCTCGGGTCGATGGCGTTCTTCCTGTTCTTCTTCCCGATGTTCCTGCAAGCGCACCTCGCGCAGGTGCCACATCTGCTGCTCGCGCTCGCGATCGGCGTCGCGGCGAACGCGGTCGTGCGGTTCCTTCTGTTGCGCCGCAACGCCGAAAGCGAGCTGATCCGCTACCGGCAGGCGTTCCGGGCGCGGCTCGGCGCGGCGGTGCGGGCGACCGAGGCGTACATCTCGTCCGGTGGTTCGGACCGCAGCGACCGGCAGATCCGCACGTCGGTGGAGCGGCTGCACGAGGTGGTCCTGCTGATCGAGGACCACGCCCCGGACGTGGTCGACGACCGCCGCGCCGACCAGCTGCGCCGCCGGGTGATCGAGGTCGAACTGGCCGTGCAGTGGCTGGTGATCACCGTGCGCCGGACCTGCTCGCACCCGCTGCCCGAAGGCGTCGCGGACGATCTCGTGGCCCGGCTGTCGCGGTTCCGGTCGCTGATGGAACGCGACCCGCGCGACCTGCCGCTGATCAGCGAGACCGGCGAGTACAGCCGGATGCTCGTGGAAGGCAGCCGGATCGACGAACGCGCGCACCCCGGCGACGGCGTGCGCCGTGCGATCGCCGAACTGGCCGTCGCGGACGACCGGGCGCAGCGCATCGCGAGCCTGCGGTCCACAGTGGACTTCCCGGCCGACGAAGACGAGGAAGCCGAACCGACCAAGGCGTTCGCCTACGACAACCAGACCCGCGGCGCGATCCAGGCCGTGCTCGGCGGCGGGCTCGCGGTGCTGGCCGGGCAGCTCATCTCGCCGCAGCGCTGGTACTGGGCGGTGCTGACGGTGTTCGTCGTCTTCATCGGCACGTCCAGCGCGGGCGCGCGGTTCGTGAAGGGCATGCGCCGCACCGGCGGGACCCTGCTGGGCATCGTCGGCGGCGTCGCACTGGCGCTGCTGGTCAGCGGCAACACCCCGGCGATCCTCGCGCTGCTGCTGGTCTGCGTCTTCGGCATGGTCTACACCGCGCGGGTCTCGCAGTTCCTCATGGCGTTCTTCGTGACCAGCATGCTGGGCTTGCTCTACAGCCTGCTCGGCACGTTCAGCATCGAAGTGCTGTGGATCCGGGTCGCCGAAACCGCGGTCGGCGCCGCGTGCGGACTGCTCGCCGCCGTGGTGGTGCTGCCGGTCCGCACGCGCGCGGTGATGCTGGACGACATCGCGATCGCGCTCGACGAACTGCACGAGTTCGTCGAATCGGCCGCGACCCTGCTGTCCGGCCGCGAGAACGTGAACATCATCGAGATGTCCCGCGACCTCGACCGCGCGGTCGAGCAGGTGCGGCTGACCATCGAACCGCTCACCCACCCGATCAACCTGCGCAGCGCCCGCCGCGACTACGGCTGGCACGTGCTGACCACGTTGGAGGGCATCGCCTTCCGGGCCCGGCACGTGGCCGCCCGCGCGCAGCCCGGCCAGCTCGCCGGTCCGGTCTCGGAGCGGCTGGACCAGTTCGCCGGCCGGATCATCGCGAACGTCGACCTCGTGCACGAGGCGGTCAGCAACCCGAACGGCAGCCGGCCGCGCAAACTCGTCCGCGACGACGGGACCCCGGTCGCCGACCGGATCGACGAGGCCGAGACCCGCGCCGTGCTGTCCAGCCTGAGCCACCTCGACGAGGGACTCATCGCACTCGGCCGCGTGCTCGGCGTCGGCGCCCAGGACCCGCCTCGGCACAGCTGACCTACTGTGCCGAGGCGGCGTCCAGAATCCGCAGTTCCTCGTCGCTCAGCTCCACGTCGTGCATCGCGACCAGCGCGGGAACCTGCTCGACCGTGCGCGCGGACGCGATCGGCGCGACCACAGTCGGCTGCTGCGCGAGCCACGCCAACGCGACCGTCGGCATCTCCGCGCCGCGCGCCTTCGCGACCTCCTCCAGCGCCGCGAGCACCTTCATCCCGTGCTCGCTGTCCGCGTAACCGCCCGCGAGCCCGGGCAGATTGCGGATGTTGTCCACCTGCTGGCCCGGCCGGTACTTGCCGGTCAGGAACCCCGACGCCAGACCGAAATACGGCACGCAGGCCAGCCCGTGCTGTTCGACGATCCCCCGCCGCTCGCTCTCGTACTCCCGCGAAACGAGGTTGTACTTCGGCTGCAGCGCGACGTACTTCGCCAGGCCCTCGCGATCGGCGAACTCCAGCGACGCGGCCAGCCGCTCCGGGCTGATGTTCGACGTCCCGATCGCGCGGACCTTGCCTTCCTTCACCAGTTCGTCGAGCGCGGCGACGACGTCGCCGACCGGGACGGACTCGTCGTCGAAATGCGTGTAGTACAGGTCGATCCGCTCGATCCCCAGCCGCCGCAACGATTCCTCGGCCGCGGCCTTGACGTTCGCCGGCGCGAGCCCCTTGAACCGCGGGTTGTCCCCGACCTTCGTCGCGACGACCACGTCGTCCCGGTTCCCGCGCGAAGCGAGCCATTTCCCGATGATGCGCTCGGACTGCCCGGCCTCGTTGCCCGGGAAGTGGTACATGTACGAATCGGCGGTGTCGACGAAGTTCCCGCCCGCCTCGGCATACGCGTCCAGCACCGCGAACGACGCCCGTTCGTCGGCGGTCCAGCCGAACACGTTCCCGCCAAGGCACAGCGGGGAGACGGCGACGTCGGACGAGCCCAGTGTGCGAAGTGCGACCATGATCGCATTCAAGCACTCCCCGCCCGGGTCGTGCCCCGCGACGGCGAGAAATTCTGCCCGCACGTACCTAGCCCGGCCGCACGCCTGGCAGGATCACCCTTCTCGCACAGCTTTCTGGGGAGGCAGCTGATGAGAAGACCAGCGGTCGGCGACCCGCTCTGGCTCGGGCAGTACCGAGTCCTCGCGGAACTGCACCGGGACGAGACGACCCGGGTCTTGCTCGGCAGCGGACCGGACGACCGCCTCGTCGCGCTCACCCTCTCGGAATCTGCCGGATTCCGCGCCGAGACCGCCGCATTGAGCACGGTGCTCGACGCCGATCCGGACGCGTCCACGCCGTGGCATGCCTCGGAATTCCATCCCGGCCCCTTGCTGCAGGACGTGCCCGCCCCGCTGCCCGAACCGGCCGTCCTCCGGCTGGCCGCCGGAATCGCGGCCGATTTGACCCGGCTCCACAGCGCCGGACTGGCGCACGGACACCTCGACGCGTCCCACATCCGGCTCACCAGCAGCGGGGCCAGGCTCATCCCCCGCGCGGCTGGCGAAAACCCGGCCGACGACCTGCTCGCGCTCGGCGCCCTGCTCGCCGCGCTTCCCGAGGCACTTCGCCTGCGTCTCGCGGAGAACGCCACCGCCGCCGAACTCCTCGAAGCGATCGGCCCGGCCACCGCCCCGTGGCCGCCCGCGGTCGAAAAGCTCATCGCGGACCGCGCGGCCGAACTCGCCCCCTTCCTCGACGGCCAGCCGACACCGCAGGACCAACCCGACCCGGTGATCTACCAGGTCACCGACACGCCAGCCACCCCGCGGCGCCCGCTCTCGCGTCGGCGGATCCTGATCGGCGCACTCACCGTGGTCGTCGCCGGACTCGCCGCCTGGATCGCGTGGCCGAACCCCGTACCCGACACGCTTCCGCCCGCACCGCAGCCGCCGCTCGTCGAAGCCGGATTCCTCGTGTCCCGCGCGCATCCGCAGTTCCTCAAGTTCAGTCCCGACGGACGGCTGCTCGCCACGCTGAACGACGACTTCTCGATCGACGTCCTGGACGTCGCGACCCGCAAACCTGTCGGCAAGCGCATCGGCCCCTTCCCCCGCACCGGCTTGGCCGGAATGGCTTTCCGCCCCGGCAGCAGCACGCTGGTCGCCTCCCGGGTCAGCGAAAAGCAGCTCACGACGCAAACCTGGGACGCGCGAACCGGCCGGGAAACCGGCACCCCGCTCGTGTTCGAAGACATCGACCGCGAGGGCGGCTGGCCCGCGCTCAGCGCTGACGGCAGCGTGGAGGCGGTGCCGATGACCTCGCCGCGCAGAGTGGAACTGTGGCGGGTCGCCGACCGCACCCGCATCGCGCGCATCGACACCCCGCCCACCTTCCGCTATTCGGAATTCAGCCCCGACGGGCGCACGCTCGCCCTGTACCAATGGGACGGCCACTCCGCCCACACCAGCCAACTCGGCCTGTGGGACATGGCTTCGCTCAAACCGGCGGGCGATCCGATCACCCTCGCCGACAACGCCCAGATCGCGTCCATCGACTTCGCCCCCGACGGCCGGACGCTCATCACCACCACCGGCGCGGCACGCCGGCCCGCGCAAGTGCAGCAGTGGGACGCGGTCACGCACAAGGAACTCCGGCCCGGCTTCCCGCTGGCCCCCACGCAGACCGACCTCCAAACCGGGACCGTCTGGTTCACCATGGCCCTCGCCGGGCTGGACGACCAGCACCTGCTCGCGGTCTCCGCGGGAACGCTCGCCGTCGTCGATCTCGACGGGAAACAGGAGGGCGCGGGCCTGCCCGGAATCGCCGCGATCACCGTCAGCCCGGACCGGAAGACCGTCGCCACGGCCTCGGGCGCGACCGCGGACAACACCGTCCATCTGTGGCACAAACCCTGACTCCGCACCATCCCGCCTTGGCGGCGAACGTCCGGGAGGGGAGCCCTGGCGGAATCAGCGTCCGTCAGGGCTCCCCTCCCGGACCGCTCCCTGGCAGATGCGGTCGATCGGCGCGAGACAGCGCAGGTCAGCGAGCGAAAGCGGGCGGCGCGCCCATCGGACTGAGGTGCATCCCCGCGATCCGCCAGCCGTCCCCTCCGCGGACGAGGACGTGCGTCGCCCGGAAGGTCCCGTCGACCCGGTTCCCCTGATGGGTCGCCTCCTGGTCGTGCACGCCGATCGCGATCGCCGTGTCGCCGTGCACGCGCACCTCGACGTCGCGCCAGTCAAGCCGCTGCGTCGCCAGCGCGCCCGACTGGCAGCGACCCAGCCACTGTCCCCGGTCGAGCACGAAACCCAGCGGGCCGACGAGCCGGAATCCGTCGGCGATCATGCCGCCCAACGCGTCCGTGTCGCCTGCGACCTCGGCCGCTGCCCAGCGTTTGCCCAGTTCAGTGATCTCCGCGGGGTCCATGATGCCCTCCAGTGCCGATCGATGAGACACCACAAACGTTAGACTACTAACCGTTCGACGTCAAACGGTTAGCATACGATGATCCTGCGGTACCGTCCTCTCCGTGCCCCGACCCGCCACGCCGCCGCTCGGCGTTCTCCTCGCCCGCACCGCCAAGACCGCGGGCCAGGCGTTCGACCGCGCACTCGCCGAGGTCGGCGGATCGCAACCGGTCTGGCAGATCCTCATCGCACTCAAAACCCGCCGGCACGCGAGCCAGCGCGAACTCGCCGACGCCGTCGGCATCCAGGGCGCGACACTCACCCACCACCTCAACGGCATGGAAACCGCGGGCCTGCTCACCCGCACCCGCGACCCGGAAAACCGGCGCGTGCACCAGGTCGAACTGACCGACTACGGCGAACGCACCTTCCACCGCCTCGCCGACGCCGCGATCGCGCACGACAAACGGATGCGCCACGGCTTCACCGACGACGAGATCACGACCCTGGCCGCATTGCTGAGCAGGCTCGCGGAAAACGTGACACAGCCGGACCCGTGAGCGCCCGAGGAAGCGCTCACGGGTCCGCGTCACACAGTTACCGGGTTCCCGGGCAGGTCTTCCAGGCGAAGTGGTAAACCGTCTGGACACTGCCGTCCGTCGAGTCCATCGTCAGGAAGCTCGTCGTCTTCGCCGGGTCAGAAGTCCCGGCGTACGTGCGCAATTCCGTATTGATGTTCAGGTTGCGCTCCTGGCCGCACGGTTCATAGATAATCGCGTCGACGTCCGTCTGGTCAGAGAACTGCCAGTCATTGTCGTAGAACCCGTCGAGCCGGTGCGTCACGTAGGCGGTCGGGGAGTTTCCCTGGAAATAATAGTTCGCGCGCTCCACGCCGTACGCACCCTTTTCGAGATGCCCGAATCCGCGGTAGTCCGCCGAGGCGATCCCGTACGTGAACCCCTGCGGGACGTGCACGCGAAGGCCGATCTGGCAGTTCTTCCTGAAGTCCGTCGGCTGCGCGCCGACGCCGACCTGCGCGGTGTATTGGCTGTAGGTGACGGTGAACGCGGTGTTGTCCGCCGAAACCGAAACCGCGGCCGTGTCCGGCGGGCAGCCGGTCCCGTTCACGGTCGCCACGTCGATGATAATTTTGTCCGGCGGAGGATTCTGCGGCCAGGAATGCGGAGTAATCGTCGACGAAAGCGCCAAAAGCGCAGCTGCCATTGTGGTAAGCATGGGTTCCTTCCCATTACTTCCGGTGTGGGTGGGGGTTTCGACAGGGTAGCGCAACAACTGTGCCGCTAGTCCCACTGAATGGAGCAACGCCGTTGCTTAGCTGCACACAGCAACGTGTTAACAAGCCGTTGACAAAAGCTATTATGGACAATTGACGAATCAACAAAAATGATTCAAAAATACACGACACAGAACCACCCGCCCCGGCTGGTCCGGACAATCCGGCGAAAAAGACCGCGAAAACCGGGGCAATCAGGACGGTTCGCACGGCGCACCCGCTACCGCGCCGACCCGCGCTTCCCGGGGCGATTCGCCGGACCGCCCCGGCGCCGCCGCCCGAGCCGGCCCTCGACCGTCCCGGGCCCGCCGCCCCCGCCCACGCCCGCAACTCGATCGTGATCTCGAGTTACCCCCTTCGCCCCACGACTTAAGGCGGATCGCCCCGCGGGCGCGAACGTGATCCTGGCTACCGTGACTGGACGCACCCGGACGACGCCCGCCGGTAGGGCTAGCATCCTCGGTACTAGCCAAAGTCGTCTCAAGCTGGAGAAGCGCAATGACCCAAGCCCCTGTCAACGTCACCGTCACCGGTGCGGCCGGCCAGATCGGCTACGCGCTGCTGTTCCGCATCGCGTCCGGTCAGCTGCTCGGCGCCGACACCCCGGTGAAGCTGCGGCTCCTGGAGATCCCCCAGGCGGTCAAGGCGGCTGAGGGCACCGCGATGGAACTGGACGACGGCGCGTTCCCGCTGCTCGCGGGCATCGACATCTTCGACGACCCGAAGCAGGCCTTCTCCGGCGCGAACATCGGCCTCCTGGTCGGCGCCCGCCCGCGCAGCAAGGGCATGGAGCGCGGCGACCTGCTCGAGGCCAACGGCGGCATCTTCAAGCCCCAGGGCGAGGCGATCAACGCGGGCGCGGCCGACGACATCAAGGTCCTCGTGGTCGGCAACCCGGCCAACACCAACGCGCTCATCGCCCAGTCGCACGCCCCCGACGTGCCCGCCGAGCGCTTCACCGCGATGACCCGCCTCGACCACAACCGCGCGCTGGCCCAGCTGGCCAAGAAGCTGGGCGTCGCCGTGACCGACCTGAAGAAGGTCGCGATCTGGGGCAACCACTCGGCCACGCAGTACCCGTCGGTGCAGCACGCCGAGGTCAACGGCAAGAACGTCGCCGAGACCATCAACGACGAGGCGTGGCTCGCCGACACCTTCATCCCGACCGTCGCCAAGCGCGGCGCCGCGATCATCGAGGCGCGCGGCCTCTCCTCCGCCGCCTCCGCCGCGTCGGCCGCCATCGACCACGTCTACACCTGGGTCAACGGCACCCCCGAAGGCGACTGGACCTCGGCCGGCGTCGTCTCCGACGGCTCCTACGGCGTCCCGGAGGGCCTCATCTCCTCCTTCCCGGTCACCGCGAAGGACGGCAAGTACGAGATCGTGCAGGGCCTGGAGATCGACGAGTTCTCCCGCCCGCGCATCGACGCTTCCGTGGCCGAACTGGCCGAGGAGCGCGACGCGGTCCGCAAGCTGGGCCTGATCTGAGGTTCGTTTTCCGCGATGGCCGCCCCGGTTTCGGGGCGGCCATCGTTCGTTTTCGCGTCCCGTGCGGTTGTTTTGGAGGTGCGGGATGATCCGTGTCTCGTGCTGGTGCTCGTTTTGCAGCCGCCAGCCGTATACGTCGTTATACAGTTGAAAGTAGTTCGTGCAGTCGTCGGGCGGTGGCGAAGTCCGGCACCATGTGCGTCCCGTCGCGGAGGTCCGCCGCCAGCTGGGCGTAGACCCGGCCCACATTCGCCGCCTGGATGGGCAATGCGCTGGGGTCGCTCACCGGGATCACCGTCCACTCCGGACTGCCGGGGCGGGACGTCCGAAGCTCGAACGTGCCGATCTGCGGTTGCGCGGCCCACGGATCGGCCTCCGGTGCGGAAGTCAGCGCGAGATTTCCTTCAGTGCCCGCGATCTCGATGCGCGTGCGGGGCATCGCCGCTTCCCCGTCGTGCAGATGGACGGACACCACTGCTCCACCGTCGACTTCGGCGTGCGCGAGGAAGTGATCCGGCGCCGTGACGTCGATCGGCTCCCCCGTCTCGGCGACGTGATGCGAACCGTTCCGGATCGCGGTCCGCGCGGTCAGCTCGCGGATCGGTCCGAGCAGGTACTGCACCAGATCGAGCGCGTGCCCGCCGAGGACTTCGACCAGCCCAGCTCCGGAACGACGGTCGTAGGTGTAGGCCGTCCAGCCGGGGACGTCACGAGCGTTTCCCTTGCCGCGCGCGCTGTAGACGGTCGCGGACTGCACCGCGCCGATCTCGGCGAGCATTGCCTGGGCCTGGCGGACGGTCGGCGAGAACCGCGCCTGCAACCCCACGGCCGTGTGCACCCCGGCCCGCTCCCCCGCCACAGCCAGCGCTGCGGCCTCCGCCGCGGTCGTCGCCAGCGGCCACTCGCAGTAGACGTGCTTGCCCGCCTCCAGCGCCACCGTCACCAGCTCGACGTGCGCGGGCACCTTCACCGTCACGACAACCAGATCGACGTCGGGGTGCTCGGCGAGATCTCGGGCGTCGGTAAACGCATGCTGCGCCCCGAATCGGGCGCGCGCCTCTTCCGCGCTGCTGGCACGCGTGGTCGCGACGGCGGCGAGCGAGAAGTCGGGCGACGCGGCTATGGCGGGAATGTGCGCCCGTGCGGCCCAGCCCCGATCCGGGTTCGCGCCGACGATTCCGACGCCGATCGGCTTGGTCAATGCCCCTGCCTCCACTAAGCGGGTCACGATGTTCCGGTTATTCCAAGGTAGCAGAAGCGGAACACTGTGACCCGCTTGGTTTAGACTGCGGGAATGCCGGACTCCGCCGTCGCAGCGCTGCTCGCCCAAGGCCGGCCGCGGGCCGACGCGCAGCGCAACGTCGAACGCCTGGTCGCGGCGACCCGCGAAGCGCTCGACGAACTGGGCCTCGCGGTCACGACCCGCGACATCGCGCAGCGCGCGGGCGTCGGCCTCGGCACGCTGTACCGCCGGGTGCCGTCGCTGGACGCACTCCTCGCCGCGATCCTCACCGACACCATCGACGAGATGACCGACCGCGCCGCGCACGCGCTCGACTCCCCCGACCCATGGCAGGGATTCGCCGAATTCGCCGAGACCTACGCGCAGCTGCGCGCGTCCAGCTGCGGACTGCACGACGCGCTGTCCGGCCGCGGCGAACGAGTCGACCTGGAGCCGCGCATCACCCGGCTGCGGCGGGCGATGCGTCAGCTGGTCCAGCGAGCGCAGAAGGCCGGGACGCTCCGCACGGACCTCGACTGGCGGGACGTCCCGTTCGCGCTCGCCACCGCGATCCCGCCGGACCACACGATCGGCCTCGCCCCGGGCGAGGACCAGTGGCGGCGGAATCTCCGGATCATCCTCGACGGCCTGCGCCCGGCACGATCGCCCGCTCCAGCAGGCCCTGCAGCACCCGCTGCTCCTTCGGAGTGAGCCCGGCCAGCGGCGAATCCCGGGTCAGCAGGTCGAGCAGCCGCTCGCGCAGTGCCGTGCCGTCCTCGGTGAGCAGCAGATGCCGGGCGCGCCGGTCGGTCGGATGCGCGCGCCGCTCGATCAGCCCCTGCTTTTCCAGCTTGTCGACGACGAACGTCGCGTTCGAGGGCTCGCAGCTCATCCGCTCGGCCAGCTCGCGCATCGTCATCGGACCGGTCAGCTCCCGCAGCGCGGTCGCCTGCGCGGCGGTCAGCCCCAGAGCGACCGCGCGCTCGCGGACGTGATCGGCGATCTGCTGCGCCAGCCCGTTCACCAGACCGCACAGCTCCCGTTCGGCGATCGCCCGAGGTTCCGTCATGAGCCCATCCTAGCAACTCCATCAAGTCATAATATTTATAGCTTGAATGTTTCTAGCTTGATGCTTATGGTCGGGGAAGACCGAGGGAAGGGAACGAAGCCGTGCTCGACGACCGACTGCGCCGGCCCGCGCGAATCCAGACCGTCCGCCTGGGCGAGACGAAGGTGTCCTATGTGCCGGACGGGGCGGTGCAAGGGAATCCGCGGCTGTGGCTGCCCGGCAGCACTGCCGGGACCTGGGCCGCGCATCCGGAGTACCTGGACGACGACGGGTATCTCGTCGCGAGCATCGGAGGCCTCCTCGTGGAACGCGACGGGCGGGCGCTGCTGATCGACGCCGGGTTCGGGCCGCAGACGGTGCCCGCTGAACCGGGAGCGCCGAACGGCGTGCTGTACGGCGGCGCGCTGCTCGACAACCTCGCCGCGCTGGGGCACCGGCCGGAATACATCGAGGCAGTGGCGTTCACGCACTTGCACTCCGACCACATCGGCTGGGCTGCGCACCAAGCATTCCCTCAGGCCGAGTATCTGGTCGCGGGACCGGAATGGGCGCGGCGTGAGCCCTCCATCGAGACAGACGCGCTGGCGCCGCGAGTGCGCACCGTCGAGGACGGACAGGAGGTGTTTCCCGGAGTCCAGGCGCGCTTCGCCGCCGGGCACACGCCGGGACACGCGGAGTACGTCATCAGCGCCGGCGAGCACCGGCTGATCGCGTTCGGCGACGCCGTCCATTCCCCGATCCAGATCGAGAACCCGGACTGGTCCTGCGTGTACGACCACGATCCGGTCGAAGCCGCCAGCCACCGCCGGAAGCTCGTCGCCGAACTGGCCGAACCCGGCACGATCGGCTACGGGAATCACTTCGCCGACGTCCTTTTCGGGCACGTCCGCGACGGCCGCTGGACCGCTATCGTCGGGTGAATGGCCCGGCTGATCCACCTCAACGGCCCGTCCGGCATCGGGAAATCCACCGTCGCGCGCCGCTACGCCGACCTGCACCCGGGAGTGCTCGCTCTCGACGCCGATCAGGTGGTCACGATGATCGGCGGCTGGCGGACCGCGTTCTGGGACACGCTGCCCGCCGCGCGGCGGCTCGCGCTCGCCATGGCGGAAACCCATCTGCGGGCCGGGTACGACGTCGTCATGCCGCAACTGGTGGCTCGCGCCGAGCAGGCGGAACGGTTCGAGGAGGCCGCCCGCGCGGCCGGCGGCGAGTACGTCGAGATCATGCTCGCCGCACCCCGGCCGCAGGCGAAGGCCCGGTTCGCCGCCCGAGGCGACCACGCGGCGACCGACGCGATGGCCGCATTGGGCGGCCCGGTCGTGCTCGACCGGATCCACGACCACGTCGCGGAGTACCTTCCGCTCCGTCCACAGTGCACAGTGCTGGACACCGAGCACCTCGACCCGGACGAAACGTGTGCGAAGGTCGCGGAAATCGTTGCCCGCCGAGCAGCGGCGGAGGCACCGCGTGCACGGAACGGGGACCAAAGGGGAAACCTGCCGCCCAGCCCGGACTGAGCGCGGTATATGTCGAGGAGTGCCAGGACACAGAGCCGACGCGGTCCGGCCGCCGTTTTCCGGGCGGACCGCGAGCCCCGCGCGAACCGGATCCGGTGTCGCCGCGCGCACAGCTGCCGCGGAAATTGCGGCTGATTCCGGCGCATTCCTGATTCTCGACGACCAACGGCAGCCTGGAACGCAGCAAACACCCTTCACCGGCCCGGTTTCCGCTGCGAGTCCCGGCCGGTCGACGGCATTCCCCGACCCGCGCAGGTCCTCCCGGAAGAGGCTCCCCATGCCCGAACCCGTTGCCCGCACGGATTTCCCCACGCCGCCCTGGCTGCTCAGCGCGCGCGACGGCGTCGCCCTGCGCGCCCTCGCCGCGGGCCTCCTCGACAGCACGGCGTCCGACCTCGACCTCGCCTACTCCCTCGCGACCAGGACCCCGAGCGCGCTCCGCGTCCTGGTCCCGGCCGGCGACCGGACCGCCCTTGAAGCGGTCGCGAGCGGCGAGAAGCCCGGCCAGCCCGTGCCGGCACGTCCGCGGCTGACCTTCGCCTCCCGCGGCAGCAAACTCGCTCCCGGCCGAGAAACCGAGTTCTCGCAACGGTTTCCGCTCTTCTCCGACACCTTCGACACGATGTTGGGCGATTATCACGATTGGCTCTTCGCCTTCCAAGCCGCACTGTGCTGTCTGCTGGAATCCTGGGGCCTCCGCCCGGAAGCCGTCGCCCGCGTGACCAGACGCCCCTGGGACGACACCAGCCTCGTCCTCGACCTCACCCCGCCTTCCGTCCGGGACCTGCTGGCCGAACTCGCCCGGCTGCACACCGCGGGCATCCCGGTCGCCTGGAACGAGGTCTTCGCCGGAAGCGGAGCCCAGCGGGTCGACCTGCCCGCCGAAACCCTGCTCTACCGCACGCGCTGGGTCCCCGTCCCACCGCGGTCCGGCCAAGCGGAACTCCTTGAAATTCCACCCGGCGCCGACATCCGCTCCCACGCCCTGGAGACTCTGCGCCATCGCGAGGACCGGCTCGTCGTCACGACCAACGCCACCGGACCCGACCCCGATCTCGCGAGCGCCGCCGTCTGGGGCCTGCTCAACGCGGCGGCCGCCAAGACCACCGTCGTCGACCTCGACCGGCCCACCCCCGCCGCCGAACTCCTCGACCTCGTCGGCGGCAGCACCGAACCCCGGCTCGCGATCCGCGACGGCGTCCCGCACGCCTTCCGGGTCGCGCCCGCCGCCGACTCCCCCACCCGCCCGATCGATCCGTCCGGCACTGTCCTCGTCACCGGCGGCACCGGCCGAATCGGCAGCCTGCTGGCCGCACATCTCGTCGCCGAGCACGGTGTCCGCCACCTCGTGCTGGCGAGCCGCAGCGGCCCCGCCGCCGAACGCCTCCCGACCGATCTCGACGCGGACGTCCGCGTCGCCGCCATCGACGCCGCCGACCCGGGCCAGGTCGAAAGCCTCATCGCGTCCTGCACTCCGCCGCTGACCGCCGTCATCCACTGCGCCGCGGTCTTCGACGAACCCTTCGCAGCGGGGCGAACCCCCGAATGCCCCGACCCGGTCCTGCGCGCCAAAACCGACTCGGCCTGGGTCCTCCACCAAGCGACCGAGCACCTGCCGCTGTCCGCGTTCGTCCTCTTCTCGTCCCTTGCCGGAACGTTCGGAGAAGCCGGAGAGAACTACTCCGCCGCCAACCGTTTCCTCGACGCCCTCGCGACCCGCCGGCGCGCGCACGGGCTGCCGGCGGTGTCGATCGCGTGGGGCCGATGGGATCCGGCTGTTTTCGACGCCGCCCTCGGCAGCGAGGAACCGGTCGTGTTCGGCCCCGGGGAGTCACCCGTCGAACAGACTCGGCTGCCCCGGGAAATCGTGCCCGCATTGCTGACGAGTGTCCCGGCCGGAAGATGACATCCGTCATCGGTCCGGCCCGCGGCGAGCTCCAATACTCAGTGCCATGAAGAAAATCCGGCTCGCAGCCGCCGCCCTCGCCGTCGGACTCACCATGCTCGCCCCGGCCGTCGCCGACGCCACGCCGATGCCGCTGACCTTCGGCATCTACCCGGGCGGGTACGCGGGCGGAGGCTCGACCACCGGCAAACCAGACAATCCGGCCGAGATACGGAAAGCGCTGGCCCAGCTGCAATCCGGGCACACACCGTTTCTGCTCCGCGACTACCTCGGCTGCGACAGCGCCTTCCCCGACGACGAAATGCAGTACCTCGCGCCGGGACGCCGTCTCGACGTCGTGCTCGGCTACTCCGGCCAGAGCATGCCGGAATGGCAGACCTGCGTGGAACGGACCGTGCAGCGCTACGGCCCGATCGCCGACACGATCTCGGTCACCCTGGAACAGAACGCGGTGCCCCAGCCGAACGGCGACACCGCGCTCGTCCAAGGCGTCATCGCCGGCAAGAAGGCAGCCGGCCGGGACGGATTCGACCGGTTGCAGATCGGCTTCGACGAGGTCGCCTACGCCCGGCCGTTCACCCAGTTCTGGCAGCACCTCGCCCAGCTCGGCGGAGCGGAGTTCAGCCGCTCGGTCGGCTTCGTCGGCGTCGACCTCTACCCGGATTCCGGACTGCCCGGCGTCCCGCCGGTACCCGACCTGGCCGGGTTCGTCCGCCAGACCCTGCACACCGTCCGCACCCAGGAGATGCCGATCGCGGGCCTCGGCCGCGACGTGCCGATCCGCGTGTCGGAGAACGGCTGGGCGACCCACACCGCCCAGCGCACGCCGGCCGACCAGGCCCGCGCGCTGACGACGGAAATCCTGGCGGTGAACCAGGATCGTGCCGCGGACAACGTGGCCAGCTACGAGCTGTTCGCCCTGCGCGACGACGTCACCGGCTCCCCCAGCTCATTCGACAACTTCGGCATCATGACCGACGACTACACCCCGAAGCCCATGTATTGGCTGTACCAGGGCTTGATCTCCGGCCTCTCCCGCTCCTGAGCGTTTTTGCCTGAAACGGAGCCGGGCGCTGGGCGAATTTTCTCGCTCAGCGCCCGGTCGTATAGATCGTTATACACCAATCAGCCGACAGCGATGTCGTCCGCGTAGATCGGGCTCTGGCCGTACCAGCCGTGGACGTACACCGTCACCGCGCCGGACGCGCCGGTCGTGAACGGGACGGTCAGCTTGGTCCAGCTGGAGTTCGCGGTCCACGAGCTGGCCGTCGCTCCCCCGCGGACGCCCGCGTAGGCGTATCCGCCTTGGACCCACGCGGTCAGCGTGTACGCGTGGTTCGGCGCGAGCGTCAGGTTCTGCGTCGCTTCCCCGGTGGTCGACGCCGTCGGCGACACCTGGAGTGCGTGGCTGCCGGAGTGCACCGGCGAGGACACGATCGTCCCGCCGGTCCACGGGCTGAGCGCACCGGTTTCGAAGTTGCCGTTGACGACGCTGCCGGTCGGGCTGGTTCCGTTGACCGTCAACGTGTACGTCGCGGTGTGGCTGCCGCCGCCCGCGACCGAGCCGGTGATCGTCAGCGGGTAGACGCCCGGCTGGGTCGCCGCGGTCGTGGTGATCGACAGGTTCGCGCTCTCCCCCGCCTTCACCGCGGCCGGGCTGACCGTCGCGGTCACGCCGCCGGGCGCGCCGCTCACCGAAAGCGAAACCTGTTGCGCAGTACCGGAAGTCACCGCGGTGGCCACCTTGCCGGTCGCCGAACCGCCCGGGTCGACCGAAGCCGAGGCGGGGCTCGCCGTCACCGAGAAGTCGTTGCCGGGCACCGGGGTTCCGCCGGTGAACGGGGCGAACGTGTGGCTGAAGTACCACTTGTCCTGCGGAATGCCGGAGCAGGTGTCCTGTGCGCCGGTGCCGGGGCAGCTGCCGTTGTCGCGCTGGAGCGCCCAGAACGACAGCATGTTGATGCCCTTGGACACGGCCCAGTTGTAGACGGTGACCGCGTCGGCGGTGGTGAACGTTTCAGCCGCGCCGAAGTCGTCGATGCCCGGCATCTCGGTGACGCCGACCATGCCCCACAGCTGTTCCTGCGTCTTGTCCGGATACAGCGACGCCAGCTGCGACACCAGCCCGGCCGCCGCGGTCTGGGTGTCCTGGGCCATGTTGTGCGTGGCGTTGTCGTAGTAGTCGAAGGTCATCAGGTTGACCACATCGACCTTGGCCCCGTTGGAAACCGCGTTCCGCAGCACGTCCAGCGCGCTGGCGAGACCGCTCGTGGTGGTCGGCAGCGTGTAGGAGATCTGCAGCTGGCGCCCGTTGGCCGCGGCCCAGTCCTGGACCTTCTTGATCGCCTTGTTGCGGCGGTCGATGCCCGCGGAGTTGGTCAGCGAGTTGTCCTCGATGTCCATGTCCAGGCGCGGCACGTCGTAGGTGGTGATCAGCGATTCGTACGCGGCCGCGATCTGGTCGACGTTCGTGCAGCTGTCGGCGATCTCGGTGGCGTTGTGGTCGGCGGTGTAGCCGCCGAACGACGGGATCACGTCCCCGCCGCGCGAGCGGATCGTGCGGAAGTCCGCACCGAACGTCGAATCCGACACCGGCATGCTGGCGTCGCCGTTCCAGAGGACGGTGCACGAACCCGAGGAGGCGGTCTGCAGGAACGCCATGGTCAGGTGCTTCACGCCCGCTTCCTGGGCCATCGCGGCCGGGCTCTGGCCGTTCCAGGATTCGAAGTAGGGCGCGAACACGTGGTTCGGCAGCGGCGTCGCGGCGTGCGCGGGCGCCGCGGTGGCGACCAGCACGCCGAGCGGAGCCGCCGCGGCGGCCAGGACGGCGGACAATCGTGACAAGTGACTTCTTCGTCGCATGCGGGCTCCAGTGCCGAAAAAGGGGCCGTGCGGCGGCGGCGCACGGCCGGAACCTTCTCAGAATTGGACTGGACCAGTCACCCGTCAAGGTCTAGACCACTAATGCGGCCGAACGGCCGGGTCGGATCGTCGGGCGCCACCGGGGGCCGGTGGTCCGCTGCCGGACCACCGGCCCCCGGTGGGTCAGCCCACCTGCTCCTTCTTCGCCGGGGCCGGCGCGCCGAGCGAGAGCTTCGTCGACCGGGTGGTCAGCGAAATCGCCGCCGCGGCGAGCGTCGACACCGCCAGGAACCCGAACGCCGCGGCGAACCCGAAGCGGTCCGCCAGCCAGCCCATCACCAGCGGCGCGAGCACCCCGGCGAGCTGGCCGCCGGTGTTGACCAGGCCCATCCCCGCGCCGACCAGATCGCGCGGCAGCACCCGCAGCGGCAGCCCGACGATGCCGATCGAGGCCAGGCCGCTGATGAACATCGCGACGGTCTGCAGCACGGTGAACCCGGTCGCCGAATCCGACAGCAGCATCGCCACCAGCACCCCGGCCGCGGCGACGAGCGCGGGCACCACGAGCCAGCGCGGCCGGTGGTCGAAGTACCGGCTCATCAGCCAGCCGCCGAGCAGCACCGCCGCCGCGCTCACCAGCTGCGGGATCGCCGCCGAGATCCCCGCCGCGACCAGCGAGAGCCCCTTGGTCTCGACCAGGTACGACGGAACCCAGGTGATCATCCCGTAGGCCAGCATGTTGAAGCAGGCGAACATGGCCGCGCAGCGGATCACCAGCCGGTTCCGCAGCACCTGCGAGACCGGCACCTTCACCGGGGCGACGTGCGCCCCGGGTTCGGTCAGCTCGCGCGGCAGCGGCGCGGGCAGCAGCCGCCACAGCGCCAGCCCGACGATCAACCCGGCCACCGCGACGATCCAGAACGTGTGCCGCCAGCCCGCGGCGACCACGAGCGGCGCGACCAGCAGCGGCCCGAGCCCGGCCCCGACCGAGTTGGACGCCAGCAGCAGCCCCGCGCCGCGGCTGCGGCCTTCCTGCGTCGTGCGTTCGGCCAGCGCCTTGAACGCCGCCCCGGGGAACAACGCCTGCGCGAACCCGAACGCCGCGCGCAGCACCAGCAGCACGACGAGGCCGGGCGCGAACCCGGTGGCGGCGGTGAACACCGACCAGGCCGCCAGCGAGATCACCAGCAACGGCCGCGCGCCCACGCGGTCCGCGAGCAGCCCGCCCGGCATCTGCCCGACCAGATAGGCGATCGCGAACGCGGAGACGACCAGCCCCTGCGTGGTCTTGGACAGCCCGAACTCCGCGCCGATCAGCGGCAGCGCGACCGCGATCATGACGCGGTCGATGTAGTCGATGATGAAGACGCCGACCAGCAGCGCCAACGTGGTCCGTTCGGTCCGCCGCACGACCGGGGCGGAACTCGGAATGCTCACCGTCGGATCCTCCTTGATTCGGCGACGCCGCATTGTGCGGTCATGCACCCCCTCCGCGGCTTCGTCGGATCCGCCGAATCCCGGGCCCTGGCGTCAGCCGATCCGACGAAGAGGCGGTTCCGCACCCGCCGCAGGACCCGGGTTTTCCGCGCTCCCCCGCTGGTCAACGCAGGTTTCGGCGGCAACGGCGCAGGCGCGGCCCGAACCGGCCGCCGGGGTCAGGCCAAGGGCAGTTCCGCCATCGATTCCGCCAACTGCCCAGCAGTGTCCCCAGCGGCCCATACGTGCCCGTCCGGGCGCATCAGCACGGCAGCCGCCGACCAGGGCAGCTCGGTTTCGTACAACTGGAAGCCCGCGCTCGCGGCCAGGTCCTTCCACCCCGGGCCGGCTTCCTGGGCCAGCAGCACGGGCCGGCCTTCGCGCAACAGGTGCAACTGCTCGCGGGTGGCCGGGAGCCGCTCGCCTGCCCAAGGCCGGGCGCCCGGATAGCGCACGTCCAGCGCGGTCACCGTGTTCGCCAGCGCGGTCGCCACGTCGGGATGGGCGCGCAGCAGGTCCGTCATGAACCGGCGCAGTGCCAGGCCTTCCTCGGTGGTAGCGGTGATCAGCGCGGTCTGCGCCTTGGTGTGCTCGCCCAGCGCCGCGCCGACCGGGTGGCGCTCCGCGTGGTAGGTGTCCAGCAGGACCGGATCCGCCCAGCCCCGCTGGACCGCCGCCAGCTTCCAGCCCAGGTTCATCGCGTCCTGGAGGCCGACGTTCAGCCCTGCTCCGCCCGCCGGGAAGTGCATGTGCGCGGCGTCGCCCGCCAGGAACACCCGGCCTTCGCGGTACTGCCCCGCGAGCCGTGTCGCGTTGCCGAAGCGGGACAGCCACACCGGCGAGTACGGGCCGAAGTCCGTGCCCGCGATCAGTTTCGCCGTCTCCCGGAGGGATTCCAGGGTCGTGGCGAAATCCGCCGCGGCGTATCCGGTGACGCGGTAACGCCCGCCAGGCAGCGGGGCCACGATCAGCGCTCCGTGTTCGTTGTGCCAGAAGCCTGGTCGCTCGGGCGGGTCGGTCAGCTCGACGTCGCCGAGGAAGCCGAAGACGGTCGAGTCGGTGCCAGCGAAGCCGATACCCGCCGCGCGGCGCACACTGCTGCCCGCGCCGTCTGCGCCGACCACGTGGTCGGCGGTGATCTCGTACTCGCCCTCCGGTGCGCTGACCCGCAGCGTCACGCCCTGGTCGTCCTGGCTCAGCCCGGACACCTGGTGGCCGCGCCTGATCACCGCACCGAGAGCCAGCGCGCGTTGTTCGAGCAGTTCTTCGGTGCGTCGCTGCGGATGCGCGAGCATGAACGGAAACGGCGTGGCCAGCTCCCGGAAGTCCAGGCGAGCGGGCAGCATGCCGAAATGCCCGTCGGGCACGGAAAACCCGCCGTCGAGGAAAGCCTGCTCCTGCTCGCGCATCGCCAGCACCTCGATCGTGCGCGGATGGACGGCCAGCGCCTTCGAATGCGGACTGCGTCGCTCAGCCTGTTCCAGGACCAGCGGTCTGCCGCCGCCGAGTGCCAGTTCCGCCGCCGTCCACAGCCCGGCCGGGCCGGCGCCGACCACAACGGTGTCTTGTGCGTGCACAGTGCTCACTCTCCGCTGAAGGGAAGGAATGCCCGGACGAATCGGGCCGGACAGGGCCGGCGCGCGGGCGTTACATACTGGTAGTGCGGTTGCACCCGGACGAGAGGAATTCGAGATGGCGGCAGCACGGCAGATCGCCGGCCCGTGCCAGGCGTGGCCAGAGGACGGCGCCTTCGTCCGCGAGGTGCTCGACCGCATCGGCGACAAGTGGACGATGCTGACGATCAGCACCCTCGGCGCCGGTTCCCTGCGCTACTCGGACCTGCAGGCGAGCATCCCGGGGATCTCCCAGCGGATGCTGACCCAGACGCTCAAACATCTCGAGCGCGACGGCCTGATCACCCGGACCGCTTACGCCGAGGTGCCGCCGCGCGTGGAATACGCGCTGACGGACCTGGGCCGGTCACTGACCGACGCGGTGCTGGCGATGGCCGATTGGGCCGTTGTCCACCACAGCGAGATCGCGGGCAACCGGGCCGCCAGCGAGCGGACCGGGGTCGGCAGGGCGAAGGCCAGCACGACGGCGGACTGAGGCGGTGTTGGCCGCGCTCATGGCGCCCGCTCGTTCGGTACGGGTCCGGCCGGTTCCACGACGTCCGCCAGCGCGTCCGCGTCGAAGGGATTGAGGACTTCCGCGAAGCAGCCGTCCGGCACGTCGGAGAAGAACCCGAATCCGCGGTCCTGATCGTCGGCGTAGTGCACGACGCGGTCCGCGTCCGGCCGATTCTGCTGGGTTCGTGCCCGTCTCCTCGGCCATTTCCTCACCTCACTGGTAGTGCGTAACACCATCATGGGTGAGTAATGAAGGACGTACAAAAGGCACTTTCACGTGCGTATGCGGCCTGGAAACGCGAAAACGCCCTATACGGCAAGGCCGGTCGTTCAAGCCTTGCCGTATAGGGCGTTATACACCTAGCTTACGCGCCGGCGAGTCCCCGGCGCTTCAGCAGCGGCTCGATCTCCGGCGCGCGGCCGCGGAAGGTCGCGAACGCCTCCATCGGGTCGACGCTGCCGCCGAGGCCCAGCAGGGTCGACCGGAAGTGGTCGCCGTTCTCCCGCTTGAGGCCGCCGTTCTCGGTGAACCACTCGACCGTGTCCGCGTCGAGCACCTCGCTCCAGATGTAGGAGTAGTACCCGGCGCTGTAGCCGCCGGAGAAGACGTGGTTGAAGTACGTCGTCCGGTAGCGCGGCGGGACGCTTTCCAGTGCCACGCCCGCCTTTTCCAGCGCCTCGGCCTCGAACCGCTGCACGTCCTCCACCCGGTCGTCCGGGCCGAGGCGGTGCCACGCGAGGTCGAGCAGCGCCGCGGCGAGGTACTCGGTCGTGCGGAAGCCCTCGCCGTACTGCTGCGCGGCCTCCAGCAGCTCGACCTGCCCGGCGGGCAGCGGCTCCCCCGTCTCGTGGTGCTTGGCGTAGTTGGCCAGGATTTCCGGCCACAGCATCCACATCTCGTTGACCTGCGACGGGTACTCGACGAAGTCGCGCGGCACGTTCGTGCCGGTGAACGTCGGGAACTCGACGCCGGACAGCAGCGAGTGCAGCGCGTGCCCGAACTCGTGGAACGCGGTGCGCACCTCGTCGAGCGAGAGCAGCGTCGGCTCCCCCTCGCGCGGCTTGGTCACGTTCAGCACGTTGACCACGACCGTGCGCCGCCCGAGCAGCCGCGACTGGTCCACGAAGTTGTTCATCCACGCGCCGCCGCGCTTGGAGTCGCGGGTGTAGTAGTCCATCAGGAACAGGCCGAGCCCGCTGCCGTCGGCGTCGAAGACCTCGAAGATCCGCACCTGCGGGTGGTACTTCGGCAGGTCGTTCCGCTCGGTGAAAGTCAAGCCGTACAACCGGTTCGCGGCCACGAACACGCCGTCGTGCAGCACCCGGTCCAGTTCGAAGTACGGCCGCAGCGCCGCGGTGTCCAGCCGGAACCGCTCGCGCTCCACCTTCGAGGCGTAGAACGCCCAGTCCCACGGCTGCAGCGTCGCGCCGGGCACGTCCGCTTCCAGCAGCTTCTGCAGTTCCGCGGCCTCGGTGCGCGCGTTCGCGACCGCCACCGGCGCGAGCCGCTCCAGCAGTCCCCCGGCGGCCTCGACGGTCTTGGCCGTCTCGTCCGCGATCACGTACGCCGCGTGGTTCGGATAGCCCAGCAGCGCGGCGCGCTCGGCCCGCAGCCGGGTGATCTCCTCGACGATCGCGTTGTTGTCGTAGGCGTTTCCGCGATTTCCGCGCGACACCGAAGCGGTGAAGACGCGCTCGCGCACCTCTCGGTTTTCCAGCGACGCCACGGCCGCCTGCGCGGTGGGCAGCGTCAGGGTCAGCACGTACTTGCCCTCGAGACCGCGCTCGGCCGCCGTCTGCGCCGCCGCCGCGATCGCGCTTTCGCCGAGCCCGGCCAGTTCCGCCGCGTCGTCGAGCACGACAGCGAGATCATTGGTGTCCCGCAGCAGGTTCTGCGAAAAACGGGTCTGCAGCGTCGAAAGCTGCTCGTTCAACGCGCGCAGCTTCGCCTGGTCCGCCTCGGGCAGCCCGGCGCCCGCGCGGCTGAAGTCGGTGTAGCGGCGCTCCAGCAGCCGAAGCTCCTCCGGGTTCAAGCCCAGCTCCGCGCGCTTGCGGTACAGCGCGTCGATGCGGGCGAACAGCCGCGGGTTCAGATGGATCGCGTCTTCGTGCGCGGCCAGCTTCGGGGCCAGCTCGGCCTGGATCTCCTGGACTTCGTCGGTCGCGTTGGAGCCGGAAATGTTGAAGAACGTGCCGGACACCCGGGTCAGCAGCGCGCCTGCCCGATCGAGCGCCGCGATCGTGTTCTCGAAGGTCGGCTCCGCCGGGTCGTCGGCGATCCGCTCCACGTCGGCGGCGTGCTCGGCGAGCCCCGCCTCGAAAGCGGGCCGGTAGTGCTCGTCGGCGATGCGGTCGAACGGCGGCAGCTCGTACGGCAGGTCGCTGGGGACGGCGAACGGGTTGTCCGGGGAAATCATTCGGGTTTGCGCTCCTGGTTCTCCACGTGGTTCCGCCCACCCTACGGGGTCTGGCATCCGACGGAAGGACTGTCGATCGTCAGCGGCCCGTGCTTCCGCCCACGACGGCGTCGCTGGAAGCCTTCTTGCCGCGGCCGCGTTTCTTCGGCGGGGGCGGCACGATCCCGGCCAGGTCGCCGCCGTGTTCGTTCACCCGGAGCACGAACGGCCGCGTTTCGGTGTAGCGCACCACCGACACCGCGGCCGGGTCCACCACGATCCGCTGGAACGCGTCGAGGTGCTGGCCCAGCGCGTCGGCCAGGATCGACTTGATCACGTCGCCGTGGCTGCACACGACCCACACCGCGTGGTCGCCGTGCTCGGCGGTGATCCGGGCGTCGTGCGCGCGGATCGCGGCCACCGCGCGCGCCTGCATCTCGGCGAGCCCCTCCCCGCCCGGGAAGACCGCCGCCGACGGATGCGCCTGCACGACGCGCCACAGCGGTTCCTTGACGAGGTTCTTGAGTTCCCGGCCGGTCCACTCGCCGTAGTCCACTTCGGACAGCCGCGGTTCGACAACCTTCGCCAAGCCCTGCGCGGCGGCCAGCGGCGCGACGGTCTGCTTGCAGCGCAGCATCGGCGACACGACCAGCTCGGCGACCGGCACGCCGGCGAACCGCCCGACGAGGGCGTCGGCCTGTGCCCGGCCGGTGTCGTCCAGCCCGACCTTCGGCGTGCGCCCGGCGAGGACGCCCGAGCCGTTGGCCGTGGACTTCCCGTGCCGGAGCAAGATGACCGTACTCACGACGCCACCCTAACCGGTGATCCGCCGGTTCAGCCGCCCGCGGGTCCCGCGTTCGGGTCAAGCACGCCGCCGAAGACCAGGCCGAACAGCACGACGCCGAGCACGACGCGGTAGATCACGAAGGGCACGAAGCTGCGCTTCTTGATGTAGGCCATCAGCCACGCGATCACCAGGTAGCCGACGCCGAAGGCGACCAGCGTGGCCAGGATCGTCGGCCCCCACTGCGCGTTCTCGCCGTTCTTGCCGATGTCGGTCAGCTTGTACAGCCCCGAACCGAACACCGCGGGCACCGCGAGCAGGAACGAGTACTCCGCGGCTTCCGACCGGGTGTAGCCCATCAGCAGGCCGGCGCTCGTCGTGCCGCCCGAACGCGAGACGCCCGGGATCAGCGCGAGCGCCTGCGCGAAGCCGTACACCAGGCCGTGCGGCACGTTCAGGTGGTCCAGCGTGCGCTGCTGCTTCGCGGTCCGGTCGGCGAACAGCAGGATCAGGCCGAACACGATCAGCGTCGTCGCGGTGATCCGCAGATCGCGGAACGCCCGGTCGATCTCGTCCTGCAGCAGCAGGCCGAGCACGACGATCGGCAGCGAGCCGACGATGATCAGCCAGCCCAGCCGCGCGTCGGGGTCGCGCCGCCAGTCCGGGCGGTAGAGGGAGAAGAACCAGGCGCGCAGGATCCGGCCGATCTTCGGCCCGAAATAGAGGACCACCGCGAGCTCCGTGCCGATCTGGGTCACCGCGGTGAACGCCGCGCCCGGATCGCCCCAGCCCGCCAATGCGGCGACGATCCGCACGTGCGCGCTCGAGGAGATCGGCAGGAACTCCGTGAGCCCCTGCACCAGCCCCAGGACCAGGGCCTCGAACCATCCCATCAGGCCGCTCCCGCCGGTTCGCCCGCCCGCTCGGGGCGCAGTCCGATTCGCACGGTCGGGAACCTATCGGGTGGTTCCTGAGGACTCCCTCCGAGGGCGCCGGTGCGACACGAGGTCACCTTCGTCCGGCCGGAGGGGGTGCGCCCACTAGGCTCGGCGGTCGTGGAAAAGCGACAGCTCGGCCGGTCGGGACTGCGGATATCGCGGATGGCCCTCGGCACCATGACGTGGGGCGGCGACACCGATCCGGACGAGGCGGCCAGCCAGCTGGTCGCGTTCGTCGACGCGGGCGGCACGCTCGTGGACACCGCCGACCTCTACGCGGGCGGCGAGGCCGAGCGGATGCTCGGCGAACTCCTGTCGGACCTGGTGCCGCGCGAGGACGTCGTGCTGGCCACCAAGACTGTCGCGCGCCGCACCGACGGCCCGTTCGGCGGCGGCGCTTCGCGCGGCGCGCTGCTGTCCGCGCTCGAAGGGTCGCTGCGCCGGCTTCGCACCGACCACATCGACCTGTGGCAGCTGCACGCGTGGGATTCCTGCGTTCCCGTCGAGGAAACCCTCTCCGCGCTCGATTACGCGGTGACGAGCGGCAAAGTCCGTTACGTGGGCGTGTCCAATTACGCGGGCTGGCAGCTCGCCACCGCCGCCTCGCTCGCCACGGTGCCGCTCGTGTCCGGGCAGTTCGAGTACTCGCTGCTGGAACGCGGCATCGAACGCGAAGCGGTTCCGGCCGCGGCGCACCACGGAATCGGCATCCTGCCGTGGGCCCCGCTCGGCCGCGGTGTCCTCACCGGGAAGTACCGCACCGGAACGCCCGCCGACTCGCGCGGCGCGTCCGAGGAGTACGCCGGATACGTCGAACACCACCGCACCGAACGGGCGGCGCGGATCGTGCAGGCCGTCGTGACCGCCGCCGAGGGGCTCGGCACGTCGCCGCTCGCCGTGGCGCTGGCCTGGGTCCGGGACCGGCCCGGAGTGGCCGCTCCCGTCGTCGGCGCGCGCGACACCGGCCAGCTGACCGGCTCGCTCGCCGCCGAAGACCTCACGCTCCCGCCCGCCATCCGCAGCGCGCTCGACGACGTCAGCGGCGTCGAATTCGGCTATCCGGAACGGGGCACCCGGTGAGCCGCAGGTGTCGGGTCGGTGACACGGGCGTGACGGTTCGGCGATCCTGGAGGATGCTGGGAGGACCTGCTCGCCGGAGCTTTGCTGGAGGTTTCAAGGTGCGTCGGCTCACCGCCGCCTCGCGGATCGCGATCCCGCTGGCCGGTGCGCTCGCGCTGTCCGCCTGCTCGTCCTCGGAGCAGCCGAAGGACAGTCTGCAGGTCGTGGCCAATCCGACGGCCGCCAAACCGGCCGCCTCCCCCGCCCGCGCGGCGCCTCCCGCCGGGCAGGTGCTGCCGATGCCGGTGGTGTCCGCGATCGCCGCCGACCAGCAGAGCCACACGCTCGTCGTCGCCCTCAAACAGCCCGCTGAGCTGCGGATTTACGATCTCGCCGCGCTCGGCGCGCCGAAGAAGACCGTCGCGCTGCCCGGCCCGGCGGAATCGCTCAGCGTGTCCGGGGGCCAGGCGCTCGCCGGGATCCCGGCCAAGGGCGTGCTCGCCCGCGTCGCGCTGCCGAGCGGACAGCTGACCGCCGAGAAGGTCGCCGGGCAGCCCGCCGCCGGGGTCGCCGACGGGCCGGACACGCTCGTCGCGGTCCGCGACCGCAAGGCGGTCGAGGTGCTGGCGAACGGTTCGGTCGCGAAGACGATCACCGGTCAGCTCTACAGCGCCGACGACGTGGTCAACACCGGAAACGGCGTCGTGGTCCTCGACCGGCTGCGCACCGCTGTGTTCAGCGTGGACGTCCAAGCCGGAACGATGGACGAAGGGCTGCGCGCGGGCGACGGCGCGGCCAACGCGGTCGCCGATTCCTACGGCCGCGTCTTGGTCACCGACGCACGCGCGGGCGCGCTGCTCGCGTTCTCCACCAACCCCCTGATCCTCCGCCAGCGCTACCCGGTGCCGGGCGGCGCGTACGGCCTCGCCTACGACGCGAAGCGCAGCCTGGCGTGGGTCACCCTGACCGCCCGCAACGAGGTCGTCGGCTACGACGTCCGCGGCGGAGAGCCCGTCGAGAAGTACCGATTCCCGACCGTGCGCCAGCCGGACACGGTGGGCGTCGACGACCAGAGCGGCCGCGTGTTCGTCGGCTCGGCCGCAGGAGAAGGGACCCAGGTGATCCAGCCATGACGACAGTCGACGAGGCGGTGGTCGAAGGGGATTGGGAGTATCGCCGCCTGCGCCTCCCCCCGGCGGTGTCCCGGCGCGCGGCGATGATCCAGCTCTCCATCCACGCGGAGTTCGCGGGCTGGGAACTGCGCACGGTCCGGCTTTACGCGGACGGCACGAGGAGAGTGTGGCTGCGCCGGAAGCGCACCGCGGCCGGCCACTCGACGGGGCTCGCCACCTGACCTGGTTGACTGTCCGTTATGCGCAAATTGGTCTATCTCGTCGCGTCCACGCTCGACGGCTTCATCGCCGCCCCGACCCGGGAGGACCCGACCGGCTCGGTCTTCCAGTTCGAGGGCGACCACGCCGAGCCGCTGCTGCGCGAGTATCCGGAGATGGTGCCGACGCACCTGCGGCCGGTGCTCGGCATCGAGGACACCCCGCACCGCCATTTCGACACGGTCGTCGAGGGCCGCGTCTCCTATCAGATGGGTGTCGATCTCGGCGTTCCGGACGCCTACACGCATCTGCGGCACTACGTCTTCTCCCGCACCATGACCGAGGCTCCCGGCCCGGCCGTTCAGGTGGTCGGCACTGACCCGGCCGAGAAGATCCGCGAGCTGAAAAAGGAAGACGGCAAGGACATCTGGCTCGTCGGCGGAGGCGCGCTCGCCGGGGCGCTGCGCGACGAAGTGGACGAGTTGCACCTGAAGCTGTACCCGGTGGTCATCGGCTCCGGCGCGCCCCTGTTCGATGCCGGGTTCTCGGTCGACAGCTACCGGCTGGCCGACAGCCGGACGTTCGAGAGCGGCGTCGCCTTGCTGCGGTACGTCCGCGCCTGAACCAGGATGGCGTGGTGAACGAGGTCGCCGCACTGACCGAGCGGATCTGGCGTACGGACGCCGCCAGCATGCTGGGAGCACTCAGCCGTCGGCTCGGCGACTTCGACCGGGCCGAGGAAGCGCTGTCGGAAGCTGTCGCCGAAGCTCTCAAGCGGTGGCCCGCCGAAGGAGTGCCCGCCAGTCCCACCGGATGGCTCGTCACGACCGGCTGGCGCAAGGCGATCGACCGGCTTCGCCGGGACGCGGCCGGGCACGAGAAAGCCGTTCGGGCGGCCTCGGAACCTCCGCCGGAGCCAGGGGCCGACGACCGGCTCGCGATGATTTTCGCTTGCTGCCACCCGGATCTGCCGGAACCAGCACAGATCGCGCTCACGCTGTACGCCGCGGGCGGGTTGACCACCGCCGAGATCGCCGCCGCGTTCCTGGTGCCGTTGCCGACGATGGCGCAACGGCTTTCGCGGGCCAAGCGGCTGCTGCGGGAACGCGGCATCGGCTTCGCACCGCCGCAGCCGCACGAGTACGCCGACCGGCTGCAAGCCGTGCTCGCCGTGCTCTATTTGGTCTTCAACGAGGGTTATCTCTCCAGCGGAAATTCGGCGCAGCGGCGGGAATTGGCGCGCGAGGGCGTCGAACTGGCCCGGCAGCTCGCCGATTCGCTGCCTCGCGAACCGGAAGTCGCCGGGCTGGCCGCGTTGCTGGAGTTGCAGCAGGCGCGCGTCGCGGCGCGGTTCGACGCGCAGGGCCGGATCGTGGTGCTGGAACAGCAGGATCGGCGATTGTGGGACGGCCCGGCGATTCAGCGGGCGCTGCTGCGGTTGCGCGAAGCGGTGCGGCTTGGCCGGCCCGGGCCTTGTCAAACCCGGGCCGGCATCGCCGCGATCCACGCTGTCGCAAGCAGTTTCGGGGACACCGACTGGGCTGGCATCCGCGCGATGTACGACCGGCTTTACGCACTGGATCCGTCGCCGGTGGTGCTGCTGAACCGAGCGGTGGCCACGCGGTACGCCGTCGGCCCGGCCCCCGCGCTCGACGAGGTAGAAGCGCTCGAGAACGAGCTGCCCGGCTATCACCTGTGGCACGCCGCTCGGGCCGAACTGCTGGCCGCGCTGGACCGGCCGGGCGACGCGCTCGCGTCGGCGGAACGAGCACTGGAGCTGGCCTCGAATCCGGCCGAGCGCGAGCTGATGACGCGCCGGGTGGCCGAGTTCTCGCGGTAGCCTGACCCGCATGGCCGACGCTCCGCCGCCGCAAACCGTGTACCCCAACCTCACCTACGAGGATCCGAAAGCCGCGCTCGAATTCCTCGTCGAGGCCTTCGGATTCGAGTCGCATTTCGTGGTCGACGGAGAGAACGGCGTCGAGCACGCCCAGGTCCGCGCGGGCGCGAGCCTGATCTTCCTCACCCGGGACCACGACGCCGACCAGTACGGCATGCACAGCCCGCTCGCGCTGGGCGGCACCAGCCACGCGTTGTGCGTCTGGGTGCCGGACAGCGCGCTCGACGGCCACCAGGCCCGCGCCGAGGCCGCCGGCGGGCGGATCCTCAACCCGGTGCACGATTCCCCGGCCGGGGTCCGCGAGTACTCGTGCGCCGACCCCGAAGGCCAGGTCTGGACCTTCAGCAGCTACGCGGGCGAGTGACCGTCGAACGGCAGTGCGTCCGCCCGCTGACGGTAGCGGCGCTCACCAGCGCCATCCCGGCCCCGCGCCCAGCACGAGCACGCCGCGCAACGGAGCATCCCCGCGAGAGGGCTCGCCTCCCGCGGGGAATGCGTTGCCGGGATGGGCTTTCTCGCCGTCATCCGGGAATCATGGCACTCCGGACAGCCGGTGGCTCACCCTTCTTCGCGGCTCGTCACCGGCCGGACCTCCACCGCGCTCATGCCCGGACCCAGCGGCCAGCTCGCCGCGACCTCGACCGCCTCGTCCATGTCGGCGCACTCCAGCAGGATCACCGAACCGACGACCTCCTTCAGCTCCACGTACGGCCCGTCGGTGACCACCGGTTTCCCGTTCGCCCCGGACCGCACCGTCTTCGCGGTCTCCCGCGGCTGGAGTTCGACGCCGTTCCCGACCTTCCCGGCGGGCTGCCAGCGCTCGAACCACGCGTAGATCCGCTGCATCGCGTCCTCCTCGTCCGCCGGGGACAAGGCGGCCCATTCGCGGTCGTCGCCGCAGATCAGCATCGCGTACTGCACGGTTTCTCCTCCTGGTCGGAAATTACTCTCGACCGGATGACGAACGGGCGGCCCCGGTTTTCGACAAGGCTCAGCCGAGCGCGGCCATCCACTCCGTCCACTTGGCTTCCTCCGCCGCCGCGTCGACGTCCGGCGCGACGATGTGGTGCGTCGCCACCAGCGGTCCGCGGAAGCCTTGCATGAAGCAGAAAAGCCCCTCGCCGGTGCGGATCCCGACGGTCTGGTCGTTCACCGCGTACACCACGCCGTCGGCCCCGGCGAGCCGGACTTTCGCGCCCGCGGTCACCTGTTCGACGCCCACTGCTTTCGCCAGCGCAGCCCACAAAGCGGGCCAGTCCGTGACGACTCCCGGCCCGAACGCGGTGACCGGTTTCGCCGTCCGGCCCGGGAAGTGCCGCACGAACTCCACCAGGTTGCGGAAGAACAGCGCGCCGCCCGCCTGCATGGCCTCGAACTCGTCCGCCCAGTCGTCGCCGGGCAGGAAGCCGCTCGTTACGCAGCGGATGACCGAACTGCCGCCGTCGCGACCCTCGACGAGGAATTCGTAGGCGATCCGCCGTCCGTCCGGCTCCGGTTCGCCGCCGTAGGCCAGCCGGTTCGGCGGGTCCCACGCGGTGATCGCGTGCGTCGGCTCGTAGGCCGCGAACGCGCCGCGCACCGCACCGCCGGCCCCGCCTTCGACCTCGTTGCGGCCCATGAACCACGAGTCGATGCCGGGCCCGGTCGCGATCGCCGCCCAGACCTCCTCCGGCTCGACCGGGACCTCGGCGACGTCGATCTCCCGGAATTCCTTACCCATCCTGGTCTTCCTCCCCCATCGGCACGCTCGGATGCACCGCCAGCACCACCCGGTGCGCACGGCCGTTCTCGGCTTTCTCGTCGTGGTACTTCCCGACCAGCGTGGTCACCGCCGTCGCCAGTTCCTCCGCGAACGCCGCCCGGTCGGCCGCCGAAGCGAACCGGACCTCGCCGTCGAGCGCGAAGGTGGCGACGCGCTTCTTCGCTTTCGCCGCACCGGTGATGAGGATTCCGACGTCGCGCACCAGCCGTCCGGCGACCGCCAGCAGCCAGCGCGCGGACAGCCGGTCCGGCGACTGCGCCGGGTCGGGCTGCACGGCCGCGAGCGCGGACGGCGAGATCACGTACGACGCCGCGGTCGCCCGCATCATCCGCTCCGTGACGTTGCCCTTGCGCCGTTCCTCGACCAGCTCTACGAGCCCGTGCTTCTCCAGCGCGCGCAGGTGGTAGTTGACCTTCTGCCTCGGCAGGTCGACGCGGGCGGCCAGCATCGTCGCCGAGGCGGGCTGGGCCAGTTCGGCGAGCAGCCGGGCCCGGACCGGATCCAGCGACACCTCGGCCGCGGCCGCGTCCTCGATCACCGCAACGGGAAACATGCGTTCCATCGTCGCGCCTGAACACTCAGATTGTCAAGACAGGTTTTGTTGTCGGTAGACCTCGTGCACCACCGCGGCGATCCGCGGCACCACCTGCGCCGCGGCCTCCAGCGGCACGACGTGCCCGACGCCGGGCAGCACCACGGCGTATCCCTGGGCGAGCCCGCGCACGAACTGCTCGACGTCGGCGGGCGCGACGATCCGGTCCCGCTCCCCCACGATCGCCGTCACCGGCAGGTCTCCAGCCAGCGACAACGCTGCTTCACGCGCGTAGGCGTCGAGCGCCGGCCGGAACTGCGCGACGGTCTGCGGCCAGTTGCCGCGGATCATCTTCACGGTCAGCTCGACGAGGTCCGGGTCGGGATCGTCGCCGAACAGCCACCAGCGCAGCCCGGCGCTCACCGCGCGGCTGGTGTGCTCGCGGAACACGCCGTACAGCTTCGCGCCCAGCACCATTTCGAGGTCCTGCGCGAGCTTGCCGAGCGCGTTGGGCCAGGCCGCGGACGCCTCGGTGGCCAGCCGTCCGGACGACGTCGACAGCAGCACCAGGCCGCCGACGCGCTCGGCGAACAGCACCGGATGCCGCTGGGTCAGCGACATGACGGCGAGCCCGCCCATGTCGTGGCCGACGAGCACGACGCGCCCGCGCGGGACGGCCCGCTCGATCACCTCCGCGAGGTCGTCGGCGAGGCGCCCCATCGTCGCGGCGCCGCGCGCGGCCCGGCCGGATTCGCCGTGCCCGCGGTGGTCGTAGCTGACCACCGCGAGCGGATGCTCGACCGCGTCCGGCAGCACCGGGGCGATGCGGCCCCAGCTGCGCTGGTCGAGGGCGTAGCCGTGCAGCAGCACCACGGTCACGGCCGCCGCCGGGTCGCCCCTGCGCACGAGGTGCAGGGGCGTGCCGTCGGCCAGCCGGAACCCGGACATCAGGACGAGCGGAGGAACCGGTCCAGCACGCGGACGCCGAACTTCAGCGCGTCGACCGGGACGCGCTCGTCCACGCCGTGGAAGAGCCCGGAGAAGTCCAGGTCGGCGGGCAGTTTCAGCGGCGCGAAGCCAAAGTTGCGGATGCCGAGCTGCTGGAAGGACTTCGCGTCGGTGCCGCCGGACAGCATGTAGGGCAGCGTGCGCGCGCCCGGGTCCTCGGCGAGCACGGCGGCGGTCATGGCGTCGACGAGAGCCCCGTCGAACGTCGTCTCGACCGGCGGCAGCTCCATCCACTCCTTCTCGATGTCCGGCCCGAGCAGTTCGTCCAGCTCGCGGTCGAACGCCTCGAGCCGCCCCGGCAGGATCCGGCAGTCGACCGCGGCCTCGGCCACCGAAGGAATCACGTTCGACTTGTAACCGGCGGTGAGCATCGTGGGGTTCGCGGTGTCGCGCAGAGTCGCGCCGATCATCCGCGAGATGTTGCCCAGCTTCGCGACCGCGCCTTCGATGTCATCCTCGGGAAAATCCCAGCCGGTGATCTCGGTGACTCCCGCGAGGAACTCGCGCACGGAATCGGTCAGGACCAACGGGAACTGGTGCTGCCCCAGTTTCGCCACCGCTTCGGACAACTTGGTGACCGCGTTGTCGCGGTGGATCATCGACCCGTGGCCCGCCGTGCCGCGCACGCGCAGCTTCATCCAGCGGATGCCTTTCTCGGCCGTCTCGATCACGTACGCGCGGACGTTGTCCTTCAACGTGATCGAGAACCCACCGACCTCGCTGATCGCCTCGGTGACCCCCTCGAACAGTTCGGGCCGGTTCTCCACCAGCCACTGCGCCCCGTACTTGCCGCCCGCTTCCTCGTCGGCGACGAACAAGAACACCAGGTCGCGCGGCGGGACGATATTGTTGATCTTGTAGTGCCGGGCCAGCGCCAGCGTCATGCCGACCATGTCCTTCATGTCGACCGCGCCGCGCCCCCACACGTACCCGTCCTGGACCGCCCCCGAGAACGGGTGCACCGACCACTCGGCCGGATCGGCGGGCACGACGTCGAGATGCCCGTGAATCAGCAACGCCCCGCGGCCGGGGTCGGCCCCCGGCAGCCGCACGATCACGTTGTGCCGGTCCTTGCCGCCGGACTCGACGTAGGTGATCTCGTACCCGGCGTCAGTCAGCTTCTCCGCGACGTACTCGGCCGCGACCCGCTCGCCCACGAGGGTTTCGGGGTCGCCGGTATTGGTGGTGTCGATGCGGATCAGCTCGCTGGTAAGCGTGACGGCCTCGTCCGCGGCGGCGTCGATCAAGTTCGGTTGGGTCACCGGCCATTCCTATCATCCGCGGCGAGGAGACGCCGCCGTCCCGGCGAGCGGAACCAGCACCGGGCCGTCAGAGCAGCACCAGCGGACAACCCGGACCGCAGCCGACGCACTCAACCGCCGAGGCACCCGCCCCTCCCCCGCACCGACTGATCCGCCAGTCAACCCAAGATCGCAACTCCCTTTCACAAAAAGAAAATCAAATGCCGTTACACCCCCAAGCCTCCAAGAGTTGCGATTTTCGCAACCCGCAACTACGGTCCCACCCCATGGACGAAACAGACCGGCTGAGAGAACGGGTCCGCCAGCTGATCCAGTCCATGCCCGTCCCCCAACGCGAATTCGCCGCCGCCATCGGCCTGGACCAGACCAAGCTCTCCAAGGCCCTCAACGGCGCCCGCCGCTTCTCCCCGCACGAACTGGTCCGCGTGGCCGAATACTCCGGCGTCACCGTGAACTGGCTGCTCAACGGCAGCGACGACGCCAAAACCGTCACCGCCGTCCCCGCCCCCGCCGCGGGAACCGCCAGCGACCCGGACGACCTGGCCCACTCCGAACCACGACGGCGAATCCTCGAAACCGCCTGGCGGCTCATCGCCGAACGCGGCTATCACCGGGTGCGCATCGCCGACATCGCGCAAGCCTGCGGCACCAGCACCGCGGCCATCCACTACCACTTCCCCACCAAAACCGAAGTCCTCGACGAAGCGTTGCGGCGCAACGTGAAGCTCGCTTTCGACCGGCAGGTCGCCGAGCTGCACGCGGTGCCCGGCGCGCACGACCGGCTGCTCAAACTGGTCGAACTGCAGCTGCCGACCGAGGGCCTGCTGCGCGCCGAATGGTCGGTGTGGCTGCAGGTCTGGAACGAGGTCGCGCTCGACCCGCGGCTGCGTTCGCTCTACACCGATTCCTACGACCGCTGGTACCAGACCATTCTCATGACCATCCGCACCGGCCAGGAGCAGGGCGTGTTCCGCCTGGCCGACCCCGAGGCCGCCACCGCCCGGCTCACCGCGCTGATCGACGGCCTCGGCATCCAGGTGCTGACCGGGCGCCCCGGCAGCACGGTGGGCGCGATGCGCGCGCACCTGCACGACTTCATCGACCGCTCGATCGTCCAAGGAGCCTGATGAACCACGAGGTCATCGTCACCTGCGCGCTCACCGGCGCGGGGGACACCACCCGCCGGAGCCCGCACGTCCCGGTCAGCCCGGCGCAGATCGCCGAGAGCGCCGTCGAGGCCGCCCACGCGGGCGCGGCCGTGGTGCACATCCACGTGCGCGAGCCCGAAACCGGAGCCCCGTCGCGAGACGTCGCGCTGTATCGCGAGGCGGTGCGGCTGGTCAAAGAGTCCGGTGTGGACGTCGTCGTCAACCTCACCGCGGGCATGGGCGGCGACCTGGTCATCGACGCCGAGGACCCGCTCAAGCCGGTCGACGGCACCGACCTGGTCAACGCGCACGACCGGCTCCCGCACGTCGAAGAACTGCTGCCGGACATCTGCACGCTCGACTGCGGTTCGCTGAACTTCGGCGAGGGCAACCAGCTCTATGTGTCCACTCCGGACATGCTGCGCACCGGCGCGAAGCGCATCCAGGAGCTGGGCGTGAAGCCCGAACTGGAGATCTTCGACACCGGCAACCTCTGGTTCGCCACGAAAATGGTGGAGGAGGGCCTGATCGACCCGCCGCCGCTGTTTCAGCTCTGCATGGGCATCCCGTACGGCGCGCCGCCGGACCCCGGGCTGCTGCAAGCGATGGTGCACCTGCTGCCGGAAGGCGCGCAGTGGGCGTCGTTCGCCATCGGACGCGACCAGATGCCGTGGGTCGCGCAGTCGGTGCTGCTGGGCGGGCACGTCCGGGTCGGGCTGGAGGACAACCTTTACCTGGCGCGCGGCGTCAAGGCCACCAACGGCCAGCTCGTCGAGCGCGCGGTGGACATCGTGCAGAAGCTCGGCGCGGACATCGCCACCCCGGACCGGGCGCGCGAAATCCTGGGACTCAAGGAGCGCGTGCATGCCTGAGACCACTGTGGACACTGTCGCCTGCATCGGGGCCGGGGTCATCGGCGGCGGCTGGGTCGCGCACTTCCTGGCCCAGGGCTTCGACGTCCGGGCCTGGGACCCCGCGCCGGACGCAGCCGAGAAGCTCGAACGACTCGTCGACGCGGCCTGGCCCGCCCTCACCGAACTGGGCCTCAAGCCCGGTGCGAGCCGCGACCGGCTCACCGTCGCCGCGACGCTCGCGGAAGCCGTCGACGGTGCGGGCTTCGTGCAGGAAAGCGCGCCGGAAGACCTGGCGCTCAAGCAGAAACTGCTCGCCGACATCGACGCCGTCACCGCGCCGGACGTCGTGATCGCCTCCTCCACCTCCGGCTACGGCATGACCGAAATGCAGGTCGCCGCGAAGACGCCGGAACGGCTCGTGGTCGGGCACCCGTTCAACCCGCCGTACCTGATCCCGCTGGTCGAGGTCGCGGGCGGGAAGCTCAGCGCGTTGTGGGCGGTCGAGCAGGCCGCCGCGTTCTACCGGCGCGTCGGCAAGTCCGTGATCACGATGGACCGCGAGGTGCCCGGTTTCATCGCGAACCGGCTCCAGGAAGCGCTGTGGCGCGAAGCCCTGCACATGGTCGCGAACGGCGAGGCGACGGTCGAGCAGATCGACCTCGCGATCACCGACGGCCCGGGCCTGCGCTGGCCGGTCCAGGGCCCGATGCTGACGTTCCATCTGGCGGGCGGCGAAGGCGGCATGGCGCACATGCTGGACCACTTCGGACCGTCGCTGAAGTCGCCGTGGACGCGGCTCGAAGCGCCGGAGCTCACCAAGGAACTGCGCGACGCCGTGGTCGCCGGCTGCGACGACGAGGCGGACGGACGGACGATCGCCGACCTCGTCGCCGAACGCGACCGGGCGGTGATCGCGATCCAGCGCGCGGTCGGGCAGGCCCGCCGTGGCTGAGTACCGCGACCGGGTCCGTCCAGAGTGGATCGACTACAACGGCCATCTCTCCGAGCCGTACTACGTGCTCGTCTTCGGGGACGCGACCACCGCGCTGATGGACATCGTCGGCCTCGGTCCCGGCTACCGGGAGAGAACCGGGGCGTCGCTGTACACAGTGGAGGCTCACGTCCGGTACCTGCGCGAAGTCGGCGCGGACGCCGAACTCGAGGTGACGACCTCCGTGCTGTCAGCCGGCGCGAAAAAGGTGCGGCTGTGCCACGAAATGCGCGTCGGCGGCGAGCTCGTCGCGACCGAAGAGCTGATGTGCCTGCACGTTTCCGGGGGCCGCGCGACGCCGTTCCCCACCGAGGTGGCCACCGCGCTCGACACGCACCTCGCCCCGGTCCCGGACTACGCGGGACGCGCCATCGCCTGATCCCCTCCCCCCACCGTCTCGTGAGTGGCAATCGCGGTTCTAACCGGGATTGCCACTCACGAGACCCGCTCGAAAGTCACCCATGGAAGCCCGATGTAAACCGACCAACGTTTCCCGCCGCCGATTCCTCACCACCGCGCTCGCCGGCGCCGCGCTCGCCGGCACCGCGCCCCTGCTGGCCGCCTGCGGCTCCACTGTCGCCGCGGCCGTGCCCTCCGGGCCGCCCAAACGAGGCGGCACCCTCCGCGTCGGAGTCACCGGCGGAGGCGCGTCGGACACCCTCGACCCGCACATCCCCGCGACGAACCCGGACATCGCCCGGGTGCTCAACCTCTACGAACCGCTCCTGCTGCGCGATCACGACTACCGGCTGCGGATGCTGGTGGCCGAATCGCTGAAATCCTCGCCGGACGCGCGCACCTGGACCGCCGTGCTCCGGTCGGGCATCCGCTTCCACGACGGCCGCCCGGTGACCCCGGCCGACGTCGTCGCGACCTTCCGCCGGATCACCGACCCGAAGGACCCGAAGAGCGGCGCGGCCGGGCTGACCATGCTCGGCGAGGTCGCCGCCACCGGCGACCGGACCGTCGAATTCCGCCTCACCTCCCCGAATTCCGGCTTCGACGACCTGCTCGGGCAGTACAGCCTCGGCATCGTCCCGGCCGATTTCGACGTCAAGCGCCCGATCGGCACCGGCCCGTTCAAAGCCGACACGTTCACCGCCGGGCTGCAGAGCACCTTCGTGCGCAACGAGCACTACTGGCGGCCGGGCCAGCCGTACCTGGACCGGCTGTCGCTCATCAACTTCGCCGACGACGACGCCCGGATCAACGCCCTCCTCTCGTCCCAGGTGGACGCGATCGACCAGGTCCCGGTCGCGCTCGTGGACGTGCTCCGCAGCGATCCGCGGATCCAGGTGCTGCGGTCGGAAACCGGGACCTGGCTGCCGTTCACCATGCGCGTCGACCGGCCGCCGTTCGACGATGTCCGGGTGCGCCAGGCACTGCGCCTGGTGGTCGACCGCGAGCAGATGATCAACCAGGTGCTCAGCGGGCAGGGCCGGGTCGGCAACGACCTGTACGCGCCCTTCGACCCGGCGTACAACCGGCAGCTGCCGCAGCGGAAGCAGAACATCGCCGAGGCGAAACGGCTGCTCGCCGAGGCGGGCAAGCCGAATCTCGACATCGAACTGGTCACCGCGCCGATCCAGGCCGGTGCGGTCGAGGCCGCGCAGGTGTTCCAGCAGCAGGCCAAGGCGGCCGGCGTGAACGTGCGGATCCGGAAGATCGACACCACCACGTTCTACGGCGAGAACTACCTGTCCTGGGATTTCGCGCAGGACTTCTGGTACACGCGCAACTACCTGCCGCAGGTCGCGTCCGGCGCGCTGCCGAAAGCGCCGTACAACGAAACCCATTGGAACGACCCGGAATTCACCGATCTTGTCACGCGGGCGAGCGCCACGGTGGACCCGAAGGCGCGCACGGAGCTGCTGCACCGGGCGCAGCAAATCGAATACGAACGCGGCGGGCTGATCGTCTGGGGGTTCGTCGACCAGGTCGACGCCTACCAGTCCTACGTGGCCGGATTCGTGCCGGACCGGACCGGGATCTCGCTGTCGGGCTACCAGTTCCGCCAGGTCTGGCTCGGCACGGCGGAAGGAGGCGCGGCATGACCCGGCTGATCCTCAAACGGCTGCTCGTGAGCCTCGTGGTGCTGTGGCTGGTCACCCTGCTCGTGTTCGTCGCGACGCTGCTGCTGCCGGGCGATCCGGCGCGGGCGATCCTCGGCCAGCAGGCGACTCCGGAGCGGATCGCCGCGCTGCAGCACCAGCTGCACCTCGACGAACCGGTCTGGCAGCGCTATCTCTCGTGGCTGGGCGGCCTGTTCACCGGTGACCTCGGCACGTCGACCTCGACCCAGGGCCCGGTCACGACGCTGCTGGCGGACCGGGTGTCGGCCTCGCTCGTGCTGCTCGTGCTCGCCGCGGTGATCGCCACCCCGCTCGGGCTCGCGTTCGGCACCTGGACCGCGATGCGCCGTGGCCGCGCCAGCGACCAGGTCGTGTCCGGCATCAGCCTGGTGATCGCCGCGCTGCCGGAGTTCGTGATCGGCGTGGCGCTGATCGTTCTCTTCGCGACGACGGTGTTCCGCGTCCTGCCTTCCGTCACCCTCACGCCACCAGGCGAAGCGGTATGGGCACAACCGAGTCAGCTCGTGTTGCCGGTGCTCACGCTGGTGCTCGTCGTGACGCCGTATATCACGCGGATGATGCGCGCGACGATGAGCGAAGTCCTCGACTCCGGGTACGTGGAAATGGCGCGGCTCAAGGGAATGCGCGAGCGGACGGTGCTGCTGCGGCACGCCCTGCCGCACGCGGTCGGACCGGTCGCGCAAGTCGTCGCGATCCAGCTCGCGTGGCTGGCCGGCGGCGTCGTGGTGGTCGAATTCCTGTTCCGCTACCCCGGCATCGGCCAAGCGCTGATCGACGCGGTCGGCAAACGCGACGTCGCGGTCGTCCAGGCGGTGACGCTGCTGATCGCCGCGGTCTACATCGTGGTGAACCTGCTGGCCGACGTGATCGGCATCCTCGCCGATCCCAAGCTCCGGACGGAGGCAGTGCGATGACCGCGGTCGAAGAAGAACAGGTGGTGCCCGCCGTCCCGGAGACACCGGCGCGCGCGGCCGGGCTGATCCGCACCGCTTGGGCGTTCCCGCAGGCCAAGGTCGGCACCGTGCTGGCCGGAGTCGTGATTCTCGTGGCTCTGCTCGGCCCGTGGCTGGGGCCGGTCATCACCGGGCACACCACGACGGACTTCGCCGGAAAGCCGTTCAAACCGGACGGTCTGATGGGCACCGACGGTCTCGGCCGCGACGTCCTCACCCGCTTCCTGGCGGGCGGCACGACGCTGCTGCTGTACGCCGTCCTCGCCACCGCGCTCGGCATCGTGCTCGGCGCGCTGCTCGGCATGATCGCCGGGTACGGCGGCGGCTGGCTGGACAGCCTGCTGATGCGCGGCAACGACGTCCTGCTGTCGTTCCCGCAGCTGGTCATCGCGCTGCTGGCGATCGCGGTGATCGGCCCGAAGGGCTGGCTCCTGGTGCTGGTCATCGGCCTGACGCACGCGCCGCGGACCGCGCGGGTCGCCCGGCAGGCGACGGTTTCGGTGCGCAACCACGACTACATCCGCGCGGCCGAGATGTACGCCGTGCCGCGCAGCCGGATCCTGCTGCGCGAGATCCTGCCGAACATCACCGGCCCGCTGATGGTGGAGCTGGGACTGCGGCTGACGTATTCGATCGGATACATCGCCTCGCTGTCGTTCCTCGGGCTCGGCATCCAGCCGCCCGCCGCGGACTGGGGCCTGATGATCAACGAGAACCGGATTGCGCTCGTCGTGCAGCCGTGGGGCGTGCTGCTCCCGGTGGCCGCGATCGCGGTGCTGGCCGTCGGCACGAACCTCGTCGCCGACTCGCTCGCCTCGGCCGCGGCCGGGCGGACCCGGGAGGTTCGCGCATGACGAAAGCGCTGGAGGTGACCGGGCTGGCCGTGCGCACGACGGCGGGCTGCCCGGTGCTGCATTCGGTGTCCTACGAGATCGCTCCCGGCGAGGTCCTCGCGCTCGTCGGGGAATCCGGCTCCGGCAAGACGACCGCCGGACTGGCCGCGCTCGGCCATTTCCGCCGCGGGCTGGCGTCCGGCGGCGGCAAGGTGGTGCTGCGTCCGCGCGACGGCGAACCGGTCGACGTCCTGACGCTCGACGACGCCGCACGCCGCCAGCTGCGGGGCAACGCCGTCGCGTACATCCCGCAGGACCCGGCGTTGTCGCTGAACCCGGCGTTGCGGGTCGGCCGGCAGATCGCCGAGGTGCTGGAAACGCACGGTTACGCGGGTGCGGCGGACGAGCGCGTGGCCGAGGTGCTCGCCGAGGTCGGATTGCCGTCCGACGAGGCCTACCAGCGGCGATACCCGCATCAGCTGTCCGGCGGGCAGCAGCAGCGGGTCGGGATCGCGATGGCTTTCGCCTGCCGCCCGAGCGTCGTGGTGCTGGACGAGCCGACCACCGGCCTCGATGTGAAGACGCAAGCTCTGGTCCTGGAAACGGTCCGGCAGCTGACATCCGAGCACGGTGTCGCGGCCCTCTACATCACGCACGACCTCGCCGTCGTGGCACAGCTCGCGGACCGGGTTGCCGTGATGTACCAGGGAGATCTGGTCGAATGCGGCGAAGCTGATGACGTGTTGCGGCGGCCGAAGCACGCATACACGAAGCGGCTCCTCGCTGCGGTGCCCGACCTCGGTGCGGAGCCGGGCGCTGCGCCCCCGCCGGACGACGCGGTACTGGCCGCCCGCGACATCCGGGTGTCCTACGGACAGCAGAAGGTGTTGCGCGGCATCGACCTCGCCGTGACGCGCGGCGAAAGCGTGCTGCTGCTCGGTGAGTCCGGTTCCGGCAAAACCACGCTGTCGCAGTGCATCGCTGGGCTCAATCGCGGTTTCACCGGCACCGTCGCACTCGAAGGAACCCCGCTGGCTCCGGCGGCCCGGCAGCGCAGCACCGACGAACTGCGGCGGATCCAGTACGTCTTCCAGAGCCCGTTCTCGTCGCTGAACCCGCGCAAGACGATCGCGCAGTCGATCGAGGTCCCGTTGGTGCGCTTGACGTCCCTCTCCCGCACCGAGCGCCGGAAGCGCGTCGCCGAGACCCTGGACCGGGTCCGGCTGCGGCAAGACCTCGCGAACCGCCTGCCGGACCAGCTCAGCGGCGGCGAACGGCAACGCGCCGCGATCGCCCGCGCGCTCGTCACCACGCCGGACGTGCTGGTGTGCGACGAGGTCACTTCAGCGTTGGACGTGTCCGTGCAGGCCACCATCGTCGAACTGCTCGGCGAACTGCGCCGGGAACTCGGCATGGCGATGCTGTTCGTGACGCACAACATCGCCCTCGCCCCGGAGGTGGCGGACCGGATCGCGGTCCTGCGCGGCGGCGAGATCGTCGAGGAAGGCGCCGTCGAAGCGGTGCTGAACTCCCCGTCGCACGAGTACACCAGCGAACTTCTCGCTACGACGCCGAGGCTGTGAGGAGCCGGATGACTGTCAACGGTGCGGTAAAGCCCGGTTACGAGAGCGTCCGGGAAGCGTTCGGGGACCTCATCGAGGCGACCCACGGCGGAGCCGCGTTCAGCGTGTTCCGCGACGGCGCCCCGGTGGTGGAGCTGTGGGGCGGCTCGGCGGCGGACGGCGTGCCGTGGACCGAGGACACCCGTGCCGTGTTGTTCAGCGGCACCAAGGGCGTGGTCGCGACCGTCCTGGCGATGCTGACCGCGCAGGGGAAGCTCGACCCGGACGAACGCGTCGCCCGCTACTGGCCGGAGTTCGCCGCGGCGGCCAAGGAGGACGTGCCGGTCTCGCAGGTCCTCTCGCACACCGTCGGCCTGCCCTACGTCGAGCCCGACCTGCCCATGCTGGACAACGCGGCGAACGCCGAGGCCCTCGCCGCCCAGCGTCCATTGTGGACTCCCGGCACGAAGGTCGCGTATCACGCGCTCACCTACGGCTACCTCGCCACCGAACTGGCCCGGCGCGTCACCGGCGCGGACCTGGGCACGCTCATCCGCGGCCAACTCGCCGAGCCGCACAGCCTCGACCTGCGGCTCGGCACCCCGCCGACGGTCCCGGTCGCCACCCTGCGGCGCGCGCCCGGGTACCGGATCAGCACGTTCCTCCAGGACGAGGAACGCCGCCGGATCGTCGAACGGATGTACCGCGGCCTGCTCGACTCCGGCGACTCGATGAACTCGCCGGAGTACCGCGGCGCGACGCTGGCGGCGGGCGGCGCAGTCGGCACCGCAACCGCGATGGCCCGCCTCTACGACCTGCTGCGCTCCGGCGAACTCGTCCCCGACGACGTTCTCGCCCAAGCCACCCGCACCTGGTCCGAAGGCGTCGACGCGATCAACGACCGCCCGCTGCGCTTCGGCCTCGGCTTCGAACTGGCCGATCCGATCGGCACCTACGGCCCCGCCGACGCCGACCCCGCCGCCTTCGGCCACTCCGGCGCCGGCGGCGGCCGCCACGGCGCGTGGCCGACCCGGGGGTTGTCGTTCTCCTTCGTGACGAACGAGCTCCAGGCCGAGGACGTCGACCACCGGGCGTCGTCGCTGCTGCGGGCGCTGCACGAGGCCGCCTGACCTACCGTGGGGAGATGCGGATCGTCTCCCTGCTGCCCGCCGCCACCGACCTCGTCGCCATCCTCGGGAAGGCGAGCGACCTCGTCGGCCGCACCCACGAATGCGACTGGCCGGCCGAGATCGCGTCGGTGCCGGTGGTGACCGCCGCCGACCTCGATTCCGACACCCTGACCAGCCGCGAAATCTCCACCGCCGTCGGCTCGTCCCACCAGGGTTCGTCGCTCTACTCGGTCGACGTCAACCAGCTGGCCGCCCTCGCGCCGGACCTTGTGCTCACGCAAGACCTGTGCGAGGTCTGCGCGGTGTCCTACACCCGCGTCGCCGCGGCAGTGCGGATGCTCGACGCCGGACCGCGCGTCCTCAGCCTGGAACCGCGCACCCTGGACGAGGTCCTCGACTGCCTGACCACCCTCGGCGACGCACTGGGAGTGCCAGACATCGCCGCTGCCCGGACGACCGAACTCCGCTCCCGGCTCGCCGCGGTCCGGCATCAGGTCGCGGGACTGCCGACGCCCCGGGTGGTCGCGCTGGAATGGCTCGACCCGCTCTGGCCGGCCGGGCACTGGGTGCCCGAGCAGATCTCCGCCGCGGGCGGCATCCCGTTGCTCGCGGAACCGGGCGCGCACACGAAACCGATGACCTGGGACGCCGTGGCCGCCGCCCGCCCGGACGTCCTGCTCGTCCTCCCCTGCGGCTTCTCCCCGGACCGGACCGAGAGCGAACTGGACGTCCTCGCCTCGCTGCCCGGCTGGAAAGACCTTCCCGCGGTCCGGAACGACCGGGTGTGGCTCCTCGACGGCCCGTCCTACTTCAACCGCCCCGGCCCCCGGGTGGTCCGCGGCGCAGAAATCCTCGCGACGGTGCTGCACGGCCTTCCCGCCAGCCCACCGGTCAGCGCTGCGGAGGCCCGGCGGATCTGACTGAGGGTCGTGCGTGTTCATGCCGGTTAGAACCGGCATCGCCGCGCACGACCCGAAAAGATCGCCCGGCCGGGAAGCCCACGGCCCCCTTTCGTGTTGTCCTCCAAGCAGGACCGGCACGGAACGGGGGCGTCGCATGGCACTACCCGAGCGGCACGCGGCGGACTACCCAGCGCCCCGCCTGGCCGTCGATCTCCCGATCGCTGCCCTCCTCATCGCCTCCCTCGCCCACTGGATCCGCGGCGCTCCCGCCGACGGCGTGATCTTCTTCGCCTCCGCCATCCTGCTGCTTTTCACCGAACGCCACAGCACCCCCGCCGACCCCCTGTTCCCCGCCGTCCGCCTGCCCGGCACTTCGCTGATCGTCGCCGTCGCCCTCGTAGCCCTGGTCTTCGGCCGCCAAACCGTGCCGATGTTCCTGGCCGTCACCGCGATCGGCATCGGTGCGCTCATCGCGGAGTGGCGGGACCCCTCGCTCCCGCCGCGCCCCGTCCCGCGCCGCGGCTGGCTGTGGGTCGCGCTGGCGATCTCCTGGTGCCTCTGGGAACTCGTCTCCTTCATCTACGAGCAAGCCGCGGGCGGGCTCTCCCTGACGCATCCGACGATGAGCGACCTCGTCGACCCGATGCTCGGCAACCGCGTCGTGCAGGCTCTCGCGCTCGGCGTCTGGGTCGCCGCCGGGCTGGCGATGCTGCGCGCCGCCGCCACCGCGAGGAGAACGGCGTGAACAGCAGGCTGATCACCGAAATCGGCTTCGGCGCGATCGTGGCCGCCGCCCTGCTGCTGTGGCTGGGCAGCCACTTGTTCCCGAAGAGAATCCCGCCGTTGACCCGCGTCCTCTCCGCGCTGATGCGCAAGCGGTCCACCCTGATCGCGCTCGTGCTGGCCTGGTGGTGGGTCGGCTGGCACTTCTTCGTCCAGAGCTGACCGGCGACCCCGAGCTAATCATCGATTATTTCTGATATGGTCGATGATGTGAACGAACGTATCGAGGTTTCCCGGATCATCCCCGCCCCCGCCAGCGCCGTCTTCGCGGTCCTCACCGACCCGCAGGGCCACGTCGACATCGACGCGTCCGGCATGCTCATGGCCGCCGAAGGCGAACCGGTCGCCCAGGCCGGCGACCGGTTCGTGGTCCACATGGACCGGGAAGCGCTCGGCGACCGGCCGCTCGGCAAGTACGACGTCGAGGTCGTCATCACGAAACTGGTCCCGGACGAGGAAATCGCCTGGACCGTCGAAGGCAGCCTCCGCCCGCACGTCCGCCACGTCTACGGCTACCGGCTGGAGCCCGCCGAGGACGGCACCCGCGTCACGTCCTACTACGACTGGTCCGAACTCAGCGAGGAGTGGAAGGAACGGCTGACCTTCCCGATCGTCCCCGAATCCGCCCTCAAGGCGACCCTCGGCATCCTGGAGCGCACCGTCCGCCGCCGGGCCGCCGGCTAGCGGTACCGCAGCGCCGTCGGCTTGCCCCGCTCCGCCAGATACTGCTCGAAGGTCACCACGCCGTCCGCGTGCTCCGGCGCCAGGTTCGCACCGGCCGCGTAACCCCGGGCGATCCGCCCCGGCGCCGGCACCGGAACGAGCCGTTTGTCCTTCCCGGACGCGGCGAGCAGGGCACGCGCCAGATCAGCCGTCGTCCGCACCTGCGGTCCGCCGAAGTCCGCGACCCGCCCCCGCGGTTCGCCTTGAGCCAGCCCGACGAGCCGAGCCGCGACATCGCGCACGTCAACGGGCTGGAAGCGGAACTTCGGCACCGGCACCACCGGCAGCCGCGCGGCGCCGGCGAGGATCGTCCGCACCAGCGAGTGGAACTGCGTCGCCCGCAGGATCGTGTGCGGCATCCCGGAACCGGCGATCAGCTTCTCGGCGGCCAGTTTCGCCTGGTAGTACCCGAGCGGGAGCTTGTCCGCGCCGACGATCGAGACGTACACCAGATGCGGCGCCTGCCCGCTCCACCGCGCGGCCTCGACGAGCGTGCGGACCGTCTCGACCTCCCGCCGGTAGTCCGTCGCGCAATGCAGCACCGTGCCGACCCCGGCGACCGCGACGTCGATGCCCCGTCCGGTACGCAGGTCGCCGGCCGTCCACTGGACGCCTTCGCTGGACCGCCTCCGCCTGCTCAACGCCCGAACCGGAACCTCCGCGGCCCGCAGCCGCTCCACGACCGCCCGGCCCAGTTGCCCGCTTCCGCCGGTGACGAGGATCTGCTCGGCCACGTGGTCCTCCCGCTGCCGCACCGCCCGGGCTCAGCCGGCTTTCGCCCGCCATCCTGGCATGCCTCGCACCGCGCGGGTCAAAACTTCGAACGCCACCGGACCGTCGGCTCGTCCGCGGCGTCCCGGCGCGGCGTGTCTTTCCGCAGCAGCACCGACAGCCGTCCGTACGCGGTGATCAGCTCCGACGTCGCCTCGTTCCCCCGCCCGGCCCGGGCATGCTCGAATCCCTGCCGCAACGCGGCCAGCGCGGCCGGTTCCGCGGTCGCGAGCAGGCCAGCGGCCTCGGCAACGGTCTCGGCGAGGCCGTCGAGCATGGCCTTCGTCTCCGGCCGTCCGGGCGCGACGGTGAGCACCGGCGACAGCACGCGCAGCTGGTGGTGCAGCCGGTACAGCACGGCAAGCGGATCGTTCTGCCCAGCACCGTCCATCGTGGCATCCTCCGCTCCGTCCCCGGGGAGACGGACGGAAGGTTCCCCCATGACGCCAGGCGCCCGATTGACTTCGTTCAGGAGTCCTCTGCCTCCAACCCGTCCCGGTCGGCCCACTCGAGCAACGGCTCGAGCGAGTACGCCGTGTCGTCGATCCCCGCGTGCAGGTCGCCGAGTTCGGCGAACCGCGCGGGCACGGTCGCGATCGTGCAGTCGTGCGGGTCGACGTCGTCGACCTCGTCCCAGCGGATCGGCGTGGACACCAGCGCCTCGGGCACGCCGCGCACCGAATAGGCGCTGGCGATCGTGTGGTCGCGGGCGTTCTGGTTGTAGTCCACGAAGAGCTTCTTCGGGTCGCGGTCCTTGCGCCACCAGGTGGTGGTGACCTCGTCCGGAGCCCGCCGCTCGACCTCGCGCGCGAACGCCAGCGCGGCCCGGCGGACGTCGGCGAACCCCCAGCGCGGCTCGATCCGCACGTAGATGTGCATCCCGCTGCCGCCGGACGTCTTCGGCCAGCCGCGGATGCCCAGCTCGTCCAGGATCTCCTCGGCGACGTGCGCGACCCGGCGCACCGTGCCGAACCCGCATTCGGGCATCGGGTCGAGGTCGATCCGCCATTCGTCGGGCCGTTCGGTGTCCGCGCGCCGGGAATTCCAGGGATGAAACTCCACTGTGGACATCTGCACCGCCCACGCGACGTGCGCCAGCTCGGTCACGCACAGCTCGTCGGCGTGCCGCTGGTAGCGGGGGAACTGCACCCGCACCGTCTCCAGCCACGGCGGCGCGCCGTTCGGCACCCGCTTCTGGTGCACCTTCTCGCCGGTCACCCCGGACGGGAAACGGTGCAGCATGCACGGCCGTTCCCGCAGCGCGCGCACGATCCCGTCGCCGACCGAAAGGTAGTAGCGGACGAGATCGAGCTTCGTCTCGCCGCGCGCCGGGAAGTACACCCGGTCCGGGTTGGACACCCGGACCGTCCGGTCCCCCACCTCGAGCTCGACGGCCTCGCCCTTAGCCATGGCACCGACCGTATCCGGAAACGCCGGTCGCGTCAGCGGCCGAACGGCACGAGGGTGAAACGCCCGCCCGCCGCGGAACCGGCGGCTCGCCTCCGCGCTCGGTCAATTCGGCATCGCGGCGAGCACGGAGCGGTCCAGCTTGTACACCGTCACCGTGCCCGACTGGAAGGCCACCGACAGGCCGGGCAGGCCGTCCAGGTTCTGCAGTCCCGGCGCCAGCTCGAACGTCGGCGCGGTGTACCAGCTGTTCGGCGAACCCGGTCCGGCGCCCATGGTGGGAGCTTTGCTGTCGACGTAGACGTAGCCGATGTTCAGCGACAACACGGTTTTCCGGATGTTCGGGTCGGTCGGATAGTCGCGGAACGAGCGCAGCAGCTCATACGTCACCGGTTCCAGCGCCGAGCCGAGCGTGACCACGTTGACCACCGGCACCCGGTCCTCGACATAAGCGTAGGTCGAGCCGTCGTTGGCGCTGTTCATCAGCCGCTCGCCGGGCTTGATGTGCTCCTCGACGAATTTCGCCGCTCGTTTGTCGTCGTCGTTGACCCTGGTGAACTCCGGCTTCGCGTAGCGGCTCGCGATCACCTCGGCGTTGCGGTGTTCGTAGGGAACCGCGGCGTAGAAGACGTATCCGGCCAGCACCGCGGCGAGCAATGCGACGGAAATCGGACCGGCGAATCGGCGGGCGCAACCGAACACCGCCGCGTTCTTCGGTTTCCCGGCCAAGCGAATGATTCCGGCCGTCACGAATACGACCGCGATAGCCGCCAGCACCGGAATGAACAGGGAAATGTGCGACTGAATGCGCACATACGATTTGTAGAACGGCGATCCGACCATCGAGCCGATGCCCGACCACGGGTGCACCTTGAAATCGACGACGATCGCCAGCCAGAACAGCCACATCGCGGCGACGCCCCAGGCGCGGCGCAGCACCAGGACGACCAGCACCCCGGCCAGAGCGAGCACGCCCGCGCTGAGCTGGGAGAAGATGCCGTGCGGATCGAAGTACCCGCCATACGTGAGCTTCAGGTTGGTCGACAGCGCGTCGCCGAACCGGCCGGGCGGGATGTCCGGCGACCAGGTCCCGGTGCGGGTGGCCTGGCTCGCCGAACCGAGCAGAGTGGTCGCCGACGCGAGCGCGGCCACCACCCCCGCGGCCAGCAGCACCGGCCATTGCCCGCGCAGGATCTGGCGTCCCCGCTTCGTGCACGCCTCGACGATCCAGAACACCACGACGCTGAGGCCGACGGTCGCGGCCACGCTCGGGTGGACCGAGAACACCCCGGCCACCCCGATGCCCAGCACGACGGCCCGCAGCCAGCGCGAACCCGGACCCCATCCGCGGTGCCCGCCCACGCTGATCAGCGCCGCGATCACGCCCGGAGCCATGCTCATCGCGGCCGCGTTCGGCGCGATCCCGCCGTCGTGCAGGAGCTGCACGCCCGGCCGGTACAGCCCGGCCGCGACCAGCGCGGCCGCCCCGCCGGCGAGGGCGGTCCAGCCCGATCCGGCGCGCAGCCTGCGGAACACCGCGGCCGCGAGCGCCGCCGAGCCGAGCACGAACACCGGCCCGGTGATCAGGGCGTTCATCACGTTGAAGCCGGTGATCGGCCCGCCGGTCAGCTCGCCCGACAGCGCGGCGGGCAACGGCAGCCCGGACGGGTAGAACGACACCGGCTGCCCGGTGAGCACGTCGATCGGCAGGAGGTCCCACGGCGCGGCCCGGCCGGTGTCGCTGATGTAGGCCACCAGCACCATGTGGATGATCGTGTCGTGTTCCTGCGGATAGGTGTCCCAGGAACCGAGGCCGCCGTGCCATTGCTGCAGCGCGAGCGCGATGCCGCCGAGCACCAGGACCGCGGCGCCGATCTTGGCCGCCAGCAGCCAGCGCCCGGTCAGCGCGGGCAGCAGCGAGGTGTCCGGCTGCTCGACCGGCGCCGGTTCGCCGCGGCCGCGGCGGAACCAGGCGATGCCGAAGACGATCGCGGACAGCAGCAAGGTCACCGCGAGCGCGAGCGGAATCCCGAAGGACAGCCCCGGAATGCCGGACGCGAGGCCGGCGAGGCCGTAGACGCCGACGCTGACCGGGGCGGTCAGCGCGGCCAGCCACAGTTTGTCCCGGATGCCCGCGGCGAACTGCACCAGAAGTCCCGGCAAGGCGAGAACGGCCAGCCCCGCCAGCGGGTACAAAAGCAGACTCACGGCGAAGACCACCCAATCTCGTGAAGAACTCGTTGGATTCCACGGGGAACTGCGGCTGTGCTGAAGACTGGGGCCGCCGGTCGCGCGTCGAAGACGGAACTTCCGTTTCGCCTTCGATTTCGACGTGCTGCCTTCCGGCCAATACGGAGAATACGACACCGGCCCCGAGATCCCGGGACCGGCCCGCGGAAGTCGATCGACGGCTCCGGAACCACGATGCGCCCGGCCGCCCGCCGTGCGGCTACCCGCCGCCAGGCGCCGCGTCCGGGTCCAGCACCGCGGTCTGTTTCGCCAGGCCGGACGTCGACCGCGTGCCGTGCTCGACGGTCAGCCCCCGCATCGCCACCGGGTAGTCGAACCGGAAGACCGCGACCGGCTCCCGGACTTTGTCGCCGCGAAGGTACGTCGGCACTTCGGTCGCCTTCGCGTCGGCGTACAGCGGCACGTACGGTCCCCCGGCATCCGCGGAGTAGGAAACCCCGACCAGCGACTGCGCGTCCTGCCCCGGCGCGAACCGGTAACGCACCGGCTGCACGATGCCGTCCGACAGCGACGCCGGGGTCCGGCACGGCAGGACGAACGCGTTGGTCCAGTCCAATGTCACCGGCTCGTTCACCGGGATCACGTTCGTCAGCGGCGTCAGCCGCGGAATCCGCGGCGCGGTGACCCCGACCCAGCCCGACGCGCTGGGGTCTTCGTCCCGCGCGACCACCCGGACCCGTTGCGCCCCTGGCGCCTGCCAGCGGGGATCGAAGCGTGCGTCGAGCCATTTCCCGGTGTCGTCCGCTTTGGCCTTCGCCGTCGCCAGCACGGTCCCGTCCGCCTTCGCGAACTCGACCGACACCTGCGCTTTCCCGTGCGCGGCGCGGGAAATCACGACCGGCGGCGAATCCGGCGACCCGATGCCGGCGGGCAGGTCGTACCACCCGCTCACGAACGTGCCGGTCCGGGAGGGCGCGCCGTAGGAACTCCACGCCGGATGCTCCGGGTCGCTGCCGAACGGCGCGCGCGGCGGGGCGTCCGGCGGGAACGCGGTGTTCATCGCGAACCCGTCCGCCGAGGCCGGGGTGGACGGCCGGAGCACACCGGCCGCGATGTCCGGCTCGACGTCCAGCCAGTCCTCGACGCCGCAGGAGTTTCCGGCTTTGCCGGCGCTGGCGGCGAGGCCCAGCGAAGCCAGATTCGACCGGCCGACGGAGTAGGTGCCCCAGCGCACCTTCACCGCCTGCGCCTGCCCGACCACTTCGACCGCCACCGTCGCGGCCGCCACCGCGACGATCACCCAGCTCGTCCTCGGCAGCCAGCGCGGCGCCCGCCCCGCCCCGTCCCGTCGCTTCGCGGTCTGCCAAGCCCCGGCGACCACGCCCGCGAGCGCGACGGCCAGCCCGGCCCAGAGGGCGAGATCCGCCAGCCGCACTCCCTTGACCGTCGGGACAGTGTCGCCCCAGCGGACGTCGTAGTCGGACTGCATCCACCACCAGTTCGGCGCGGACCACGCCAGCCACGTCGTCGCCGCGACCAAACCCAGCGCCGCCGCCCGTTCCCACACCGAGGCCAGCGCTCCCCTTGCGACGGTGTGCACCAGCATCGCGATGACCACCGTGCCGAATCCGGCCAGCGCGCCGAAATGGTGCGTCCATTTCGTCGGCGTGAACGCGAGCACGACCAGGCAGAGAACACTGATGACGACCATGCGGCGAGCAGGCCCGACGGCCAGTCCCGGAGCGCGGCGCCAGATCAGCAGCACGGCGGTCAGCGCCATCGCCAGGAGCATCAGCAGCACCGGGACCCGGCGGTTCAGCGCACCCTCGACCACCGACGGGTCGAGCAGGGTGGCATACCGGTTGATTTCGGCCTGCCACGGCAGATCCGGTCCGATCTTCTGCCGGACAGCAGTCGACTCCAGGACCGCGGTCAGCGGCTGGTCGTAGAACGCCGTCAGGAGCGCGCTGGCACCGGCGCCGACGACCACCGCGATCGCGCCGGGCACGCGCAGGTCTCCGCGCCTGCGCGCCAGCCGCGCGAGGGGGCGCACCCCGGCGATGAATGGCAGGAACGCCGCGATCCCGAGCGGGTTCGTCGTCGCGGTGGCGCCGGCGACCGCCAAACCGATCGCGACCGGCGTCAGCGCACCGGTCGCCAGGGCGCGCTCGACCAGCGCGAACACCGCCAGCGAGCCGAACACGATCCACGGCTCCGGACGCAGCCCGACGTCGAAGGCCACATACCAGGCCAGGAACAGGGCCGCGGTCGCCCAGCGGGTCCACCGGGCCGGCCGGTTCACCAGCCGCGGCAGCACCACGCGGTCGATCAGGAACCAGGACGCCAGCCCGAGCAGCACCGAAGGCAGCCGCATCCACACCATGGCTGGCGTGACGCGGCCGAGAAGCGCGTACAGTTCGTAGTACCAGCCCCACGGCGCTTCCGGCGCGTTGAACCAGCGGAAGTAATTGCCGGTGAACCCGCTCGTCCCGCGAGCGCGCAGCATCGTCGAGATGTACCCGTCGTCCACGGTGAGCGCACCGACGACGGACCAGACTCCGAGCACGCCGGTCACCACGAGGTCCGCCGGCCGCGGCACCCACGCCCGCCGCGGAAGCAGCCGGACGCGGCGTGCGGCGGCCCGGTCGCGCCGGACCAGCAGCACGATCATGGCGAGCACCGCGAGCACCGACACCACGCCGAGCGCGATCTTCGCCGCGCTTGCCGTGCTGACCCATCGGGTGTCGGGTTCGATCTGCGCGGACACCGTGCCGGGGTGTTCGGTGTACAGCCCGGTGACGGTCGGCCTGCCCGCCGTCTTGCCGGTGCCGACCGTGGTGCCTTCGCCGTCGGCGTGCACCTTCAAGTGGCAGTCGCCGCCGACCGGTTGGCGAAACAGTTCCGTGCCACCGAGTTTCGCGCTGACGATGCCGTCGGCCGCCCGGACCTCCAGCCCGCCCGCGGCGCGCTCCGCTCCCTGCTTGCCTTCCGGCGGGGTGGTCGCGAGCAGCAGCCCGTCCGGGCCGGCGCAGCGGACGGTCGCGTCGAGTCTGGCCGGGTGGTACGGGTACAACGGCAGCGCGGTGTCCTGCGCGCCGTCCCATCGGTACGTCGTCGTCTCAGTGTTCACCGGCGCGACGGTGAACAGCACCGCGGTCAGCGCGGAGACGAGCCCGAGCCCGATGATGAGCCAACGGTGGCCAGCTTGCCTGCGTGCGGAGGCGTCGGAATCTGGGGTTGGCACGGCGCGGAGTTTAGTGTTCCGGCGTATCTCCGCCGTGAAGCGGCCCAGCGCCGCCGCGTCGTCGCATGTGAGGCCAGCCGCGCTCGCGCACCGGGCGCTTCCGTCCACTGTGGAATGGCCGCCGCGGCCCTTCGTCGCCCGTTCCGGTGACTCTCGCGGGCCTTGCCGCCCGGATACCCTCGAGGACGCCCCGGGTTACCCGAAAGTCTCCGGCCGGACCGTCCACGGTGGACATCCACGCAGCTCCAGCACGCTTTCCGGAAGTCAAACGGGTCCTGCCCGGTTTGCCCGGTTCCTCCACGGTGATCTGGAGCACACCTTAAGTCCAGCCTAGGTGTGCTGCGTCACGCGGTGCGCTACCGCTAGCGTCACGCAACCATGGAATCCACAGTGGTCGCCAAAGAGGGCGACAACTACACGAAAGCACTGGGCAACCGCCAGGTGCAGATGATCGCGATCGGCGGGGCGATCGGGGTCGGGCTCTTCCTCGGCGCGGGCGGGCGGCTCCACGAAGCGGGTCCGTCGCTCGTCCTTTCCTACGCGCTGTGCGGCATCGCGGCCTACTTCGTGATGCGGGCGCTCGGCGAGCTCGTGCTGCACCAGCCCAGCTCCGGCAGTTTCGTGACCTACGCCCGCAAGTTCATCGGACCGTGGGCCGGGTTCGTGTCCGGCTGGATGTACTGGCTGAACTGGGCGATGACCGGGATCGCGGAGATCACCGCGGTCGCGATCTACGTGCACAAGTGGCTGCCGGACGTGCCGCAGTGGATCACCGCGCTGATCGCGCTCGGCGTGCTCATGGCGGTCAACCTGCTGAGCGTGAAGCTGTTCGGGGAACTGGAGTTCTGGTTCTCCGTCGTCAAGGTCCTCGCGATCATCGTCTTCCTGGTGACCGCGCTCGGGCTCGTGTTCACCGGCGCGAACATCGGCGGCACCACGGCCGGCGTGCACAACCTGACCGATCACGGCGGGTTCTTCCCGGCCGGCGTCGGCATCGCGCTGATGACGCTGCAGGCGGTCGTGTTCGCCTACTCCGCGATCGAGGTGGTCGGCATCGCGGCCGGCGAGACCAAGGACGCGCGCAAGGTGCTGCCCAAGGCGATCAACGGCGTCGTGTGGCGGATCGGCGTCTTCTACGTCGGTTCGGTGCTGCTGCTGGCGATGCTGCTGCCGTGGCCGTTCTACAACGGCGGCGAAAGCCCGTTCGTCACCGTGTTCTCGCGCCTGGGCATCGGCGGCATCGGCGACGTGATGAACGCGGTCGTCCTCACCGCCGCGCTCTCCTCGTGCAACTCGGGCCTGTACTCCACCGGCCGCATCCTCCGCGCGCTCGCCGACGAGGGCGAGGCGCCGAAGTTCGTCGGCAAGATGAACTCGCGGCATGTGCCCTACGGCGGAATTCTCTTCACGTCCGTCGCCTACGTGTTCGGCGTGGTGCTGAACTACTTGCTGCCGAAGGAAGCCTTCGACATCGCCACCGCGGTCGCGTCGCTCGGCGTGGTCGCGACCTGGGCGACTCTGGTGTACTCGCAGATGCGCATGCGCCAGGCGGCGTTGCGCGGCGAACTGGAGCGGCCGAGCTACCGCATGCCCGGCGCGCCCTACACCGGCTGGGCCACGCTCGGATTCCTCGTGCTGGTCGTGGTGCTGATGGGATTCTCCGACGGAGCCGAGAAGATCGCGTTCTACTCGATCCCGGCGATCGTCGTGGTGCTCGCCGTCGGCTGGCGGCTCGTGTCCCGCAAACGGCAGGCGCGCACCGGCGCCTGAGCGGAGCCCGCGTTCCCCCATCCCCGCGAACGCGGCACCGGCCCGGCCGTCCTTCCTATACCCACCGGAAGGACGGCCGGGTTCTTTCTTTCACCACAACGGGAAGTCGGCCCCGCGCTCGGCCTCCGGCCGCGGCCCGAAGATCCGCCGCTGCGATTCGCCGATCCGCCGGTCGTTGATGGACGCCTCGCGCCTGCTCATCAGGCCGTTCCCGGCGAACTCCCACAGCTCGTTGCCGTAGCTGCGCCACCATTGCCCCTCCGCGTCGCGGCTCTCGTACTGGAACCGCACGGCGATGCGGTTCTCGCGGAAGCCCCACAGCCCCTTGCGCAGCGCGTAGTCCTGCTCGCGCTCCCACTTCGCGGCAAGGAACTCGACGATCGCGGCGCGGCCGACCACATGGGTGTCGCGGTTGCGCCACACGGAATCCGGCGTGTACGCGAGCGAGACCTTCTCGGGGTCCCGCGTATTCCACGCGTCCTCGGCGGCCTGGACCTTCCGCAGCGCAGCGGCGAGGTCGAACGGCGGGAACGGGGGCCGCGATTCGGTCATGACAGGGGTCCCTTCACTTGACGAGCCGAGGATTGCGCGGGTACGGCGCGTGCGCGACTTGCCGGGCCACCGGACGGCCCTCGACGACGCGGTGCACTTCCAGCCGGACGATCCGGCCGGTATAGCCGTCGTCGCCGGAGCGGCCGGCTTCGCCCCATTCGATCGCGGCGGTGCCGGAGACCTGGAGGACGCGGCCGGTGGCGAAGTCGAAGAAGAGCAGCGCGGCTTCCGGGTTCGCGGCGATGTTGCCGAGACTGTTGAAGAGATTGTTTCCCGGATAATCGGGCCACCGCAAGGCATTCTCCTCGACGCGGACGAATCCGGGCGCGCCGCCGCGATGGGACGCGTCCGCGCCGTGCGCGGGATTGATGGTGCCGAGGAAGAACGTGTCCGCCGCTTGGATCAGCTCGGTGTCGCCCGGACTCAGTTCAGCGCGTTCTCCTGCTGGTGCTGCCGGCTCGACGTCTTGCGTGAGGTCCCGCTGCTGGATGTACTGCGGGCAGTTGCCGTAGGCCTGCTCGACCTCCACGATCAGGTGGTCTTTCGCGGTGGTCGCGAGCGTGCCGTTGATCCGGACCCGGCGGCGGGTCGCGAACTCGACGCTGGTCATGCCGAGCATCTGCCCGGCCGGAAGCCGGTGCAGCGGATCGCCTTCCGGCAGCGTGCGATGGATCGCGAGCGTCGTCTCCGACCTGGTCTCCAAGAACCCGGGCGGGCCGGTGATCGGCGACGTCCACAGCCGTCCGCCGGCGTCGCGTCCGGTCACGACCAGAAACGTCCGCTCGGCCAGAAACCCTGCCGTTCCCGGGGAAATCCCGGCCGGTTCGGCCATCCGGGACAGGCGCGCGGCCTGGCGTTCGACTCCCGCCTCCCGCTGGACGGCGAGTTCGCCGGAGTGGAACGCCGGCCGGATCGCGTGGCTCATTGCACCCTCCCTTTCTCACGGGTTTAACCGTGAGATTCCGTGAGAAGTTCTAGCATCCGCTTCTCACGGATGCAACCCGTTCCATCCGTGATACCGTCTCGGCCATGGGCATGCTGCCGGACGAGGTGGTGCCAGTCCGCCTGATGGCGACCGTCTGGGCCGACACGAGCGGGCTCCACGACGATCTCCGCACCCGTGAAGACCTCGACGCGTGGCTTGACGACGTCGGCATCGAGCGCGGTTCGCGCCCGCCCTCGGCCGCCGAACTCGCGCTGGCGCGCCGGCTTCGCGACGCCGTCCGCCGGCTCGCCGCCCAAGTCACCGCCGACGAGCGGCAGTCCCCCACCGTCGACCTCGACACCGCGCTCGGCGACCTGAACGACCTGGTGACCCGCCTGCCAGTCCCCCAACTGACCTTCGTGGCCGGGAAACTGCAGGAAGGCTCCTCCCGCGGCACTTCGCCGGTCGTCACCGGATTAGCCCGCGTGGCACGAGAATCGATCGCACTCTTGGGCGGACCGGACGCGGCGAAGCTGCGCGCCTGTTACGCGCCCGGCTGCGTGCTCTACTTCATGAAGACGCATCCGCGCCGCGAATGGTGCTCCGTCGCCTGCGGCAACCGAGCGCGCGCCGCACGGCATTACGAGAAGATCCGCTCGACGCGCTGACCGCTCAGCCCAGCAGCACCACCGCCGTCTGCGCCGCCCGCGCGAAGACGTTCTCGGCGACCCGCATTCCTGCCATCACGGTCGCGCCTTCGTGCAGCAGCATGATCTGCTCGGCCACCTGGCGCGGCTCCGGAACGCCCGCCGATTCGGCCAATTCGACGAGGACGCCGAGAAGCCACCGCTTGCTCTCGGTCATCACCGCGTACGCCGGATGCGCCGGATCGCTGATCTCCGCGTGTGCGTTGATCATGCTGCAGCCCTTGCCGCCGTACTTCTTCGCCCACGCTTCGGACGCGTCGAACACCGCCAGCACCCGGTCCCGCGGCGTCGTTCCGGCCCGCTCCAGCCACTCGCCCAGGAACTCCCGCCAACGTGCGTCCCGGGCGGACAAATACTCCACGACCAGGCGATCCTTCGAGCCGAACCGGTCGTAGAGCGTTTTCTTCGCGACGCCCGCCTTCGCCGCGATGACGTCGACGCCGACCGCGTGGATCCCGCGTTCGTAGAACAGTTCCGACGCGGCGGTCAGCACCGCTTGCGCTTTCGGCGTCCAGTCGATCGTCATGGCCCCAGTGTATACCGATCTGTATAGTCCAGCGCCATGGGTAAACAGAGCGGTATAGTCGGGGCGGCCGTCCTGTTCGTGGTGTGCTGGTCGTCCGGGTTCATCGGTGCGAAGCTCGGCGCGGCGGACGCGTCCGTGCCGACCGTGCTGATGTGGCGGTTCCTGCCGCTGGCGCTGCTGTTGGCGCCTTTCCTGCGCCCTGGTTCGATTGGCGAACTGGGCAGGCATGTCTTGATCGGCCTGCTGTCCCAGTCGGGCTATCTGCTCACTGTCTACTGGGCCATCGGCGAAGGCGTCAGCACCGGCACGACCGCGCTCATCGACGGCGTGCAACCGCTCGTCGCCGCCGCGCTCGCCGGTCCGCTTCTCGGCGTCGCGGCGACCGGACGGCAATGGGCCGGGCTCGCGCTCGGGCTGGTCGGCGTGGTCCTGGTCAGCTGGTCGGACGCCGCTTCGCACGCCCCCGCCTGGGCGTACCTGATCCCGTTCGCCGGAATGCTCGGGCTAGTCGCCTCGACCGTGCTCGAACGCCGGGCTCGCGTTCCCGCTCCCCCGTTGCGCGCGCTGGCCGTCCATTGCGCCACCTCCGCGGTCGTGTTCACCGCGCTCGCACTGGCGACCGGGAGCGCGGCGCCGCCCGCGTCCGGGCACTTCTGGTTCGCCCTCGCGTGGCTGATCGTGCTGGCGACCTTCGGCGGGTACGGGTTGTACTGGCTGCTCGTCGGACGGATCGGCATGACGGCGGTGAACAGCCTGATGTTCCTGATCGCGCCAGTCACGTCGGTGTGGGGCACGGTGTGGTTCGGCGAGCCGTTCACCGTGCTGACCGGCGTGGGACTCGGGCTGGCCCTGGTCGCCGCCGTCGTCGCGAACGGCCGGGTCAGCCGCCGTAGCGCTGCCGCACCACCTCCGGGGTCTCCAGGTTCTTCCCCGCGTCCGTGTTCTGCGCGAGCCGGAGGTACTGGCCTTCCGCCCACATCAGCGGCGCCGCGCTCCCGGTCGGACGGCCCAGCCCGAAGCACGCGACATCGGCGCGATCCCACACCTGCTCGGGAATGAAGTACCCGTCGTTCGCCGCGTCCGCCATCGACTTCAGGTAGACCGCCGCCGGACGCCCGTTGGCCAGCTCGTACTCGCCGCGCTCGCCCGACAGGACCGGCCAGAGCCGCCCGAACCGCTGCGGCCCGTTCGCCGGCCAGCCGGTGCAGGCGGTGGTGCTCTCGCCGTAGTTGTCGTGCGGGTAGCGGTGGAAGTAGATGTCGCCGTTCGGGGTCCTCACCTGCATCGACGCGTTGCCGTCGCGGGCCGCCGCCGTCGGAGCCACCGACTCGGCGACTTCGGGGTCCGCCGGTCCGCGGATCCCGAGCCGGACGAGGTCGAGGAATCCGAAGTCGACTACGTCGTGCTCGTAGAAGCACCCTTCGTCGAAACAGATCTGCCCGGTGTCGTTCGGGTCGGTTCCCTTGTCGATCCGCTCGTAATACGTGTGGCCGCCCCAGTAGCCGGCGGTCGTCCGCGTCCAGCTGTCGAGCTGCGCCCGCCACGAGTCCGCGGTGGACTCCCACTGCTGCGCCGCCGCCGTATCGCCGTTCGCCCGCGCGATCGCCCCGGCCGTCACGAGCCCCGCGACCTCGGCCGCGATCGACGACGGCGACCGGCCGTACTGCTCCTCCCACCGCTCCGTCGTCGCGGGCCCGCTCGTGCGGATGTGCTCCGCCGTCACCTTGACCCGCGCGTACGTCGCCGCGTCGGTGAGCCCCGTCGTCCAGGCGAGGATGATCGCGTCGGAATCCTGGTCGAGCTGCTCGCAACAGCCGAGTTGCTGCGGCGTGGCCCCCTGGACCCCGCTCACCGGGCTGTACCGCGGAAACGCCCCCGCCGGATACGTCGTCCCGTCGCCCTGGGTGGGCGCGGAGATCCACTGCGAGGTCCACAGGAACTGCGCCATCCGCTTCGCCTGCGCCGCGTCGCCCGCCGCGAGCAGTCCGGTCGCCTGCTGGTACAGATCCCGGCCCCACACGCGGTGGTACCCGTCGTTGAGCACGTCGCCGTTCACGACGTCGCCCCACGGCGTGGCCAGCCCCGCGACACTCGCGCCGCGATGCGCCTTGTCCTCCGCCGCGTGCAACGCCATCAGCGCGACGTAATACGCCCTCCGCTGCCGCTCGTCGCCCGCCACGCTGCCCGGCGCCGCCTTCAGGCTGCCGACATACTCCTCCCACCCGCGCCGATACGCCTGCTCCAGATTGCCGAACCCACTGGCCAACGACCCGTCCGCGGCCGCCGCCGCGCCCTGGACGTCACTCCCGTACCCGAGCGCGACCGAAAACGTCGTGTCCTGCCCGACCGGTATTTGTCCACACTGGACTACGTTGCCGTGATCAGTGGAATCGAAGTGATTCGCAAGAGTTCGATGTGCCCGCAAGTCTACCAGGCAATCGCTGGCGGCACCGGAATATCCGTTGTCATGCGCGACGAATCCGGTCGACGCCCGCAACGCCGACGCCACAGTTGTCGTGGCCCCGAACAACTGCTCCGTCCCGCTGGCCGTCAGCCCGGTCCCGTCCCACGCCGCAATGTCGTTCGCCGCGCCACCCGCCATCGACGGATTCGCCAGCAGATAAACCTGGTACTGACCCCCGTCAAGCGACTGAAACCGCGTACGGGTAAGGAGAGTCGGCTGCCCAGCGTCAGTCACGTACGTCGTGGTGATCCGATAGCGCCCGCTCTTAGCCGTGTTCGTGACCGTGTACTCAAGCGCCTTCTCGTCCGGCATCGAAACGACGTGCTCCGTCGCGTCGCGCTCAAGGTCCACAAAGGACTTACCGTCGGTGACCACGTACTGCATGTCCTGCATGTTGGCCACGTCCGCGCGCGGATAAAACACCTCCGACGCGACCCCTCCCGCGACGGTGAACCACAACGGGCTGGCAGTCCCGGCCGCCGTCCCGAGGGCGGTTTTGTCCCCGGTTGTCCACGATGACGGACCGCCGCAACAATCCCCCGGCGGCTGCGCCGCGCTTGTCGCCGAACCGGCCTTCGCCCCGACCTCCGCGGGCGCGATCCCCTGCCCTGCCACCGAAATCCCCACGACGGCGACCACCGCCGCCGCCCGACCCCACGTCCCACCGACCATGCCGTTCATGCTGCCCGCCGCCCCACCCCGGAACAACAGCCGAACGGCGGGAACCCGCTCTGTTTCGGATCCCACCCGATGGAGTGACCGAGAACCCCCGGAAACTGTCGTACCCGGATGGTCTCCTGGTTCCCGAAGCGGCGCCCGGTCCCGGGTCCGCACCGAACAGAGGAGCCGTCACCATGGCCGGAGGACCCGTCCGCACCGTCATCGAAACCCTGACCGCACCCGCCTTCGCCCCGTCGAGTTCCGCAGCGTCTCGGAGGGCCGCCTTACGCACTAGCGCTTCCTCCCGCCAGCTCTTGCCAAGACCACGGCAGAGGCTCAAGAGACGCGACTTTCCACCGCACTCGTTATTCAGCAGTACCGAACGGCTGATTCACCAACAATCGACCCTCAGATCGGTCGCCATGGATTTGGCTGCACACAACAAAGGAGTTTGAGCATGGCCGGAGAAACCGTCATCACCGTGGTCGGAAACCTGACTTCGGACCCGGAGCTGCGCTTCACCCCGTCCGGAGCAGCGGTCGCGAATTTCACCGTCGCGTCAACACCTCGCACTCTCGATCGGCAATCCGGCGAATGGAAGGACGGCGAGGCCTTGTTCCTCAGGTGCAGCATATGGCGGCAAGCAGCGGAAAACGTCGCAGAGAGCCTCACGCGGGGAGCAAGGGTCCTCGTCACCGGACGGTTGGCGCAGCGGTCTTTCGAGACCAAGGAGGGCGAAAAACGCACCGTCGTCGAACTGCAGGTCGACGAGATCGGCCCTTCGCTGCGGTACGCGACCGCCCGAGTCACCAAGGCCAGCCGAAACAGCGCCGAAACGAACGGACCAGGCGGGGACGCCTGGGGCGCCGCGCCGGTGGCCGCCGGCGCCGGCCTGGGTGAGGAGCCGCCGTTCTGACCCTTCTGGTGTCGCTGCCCAGCGAGATACCCGGTCGGCGGCACGGCCGACCGGAATCCCCGCGACCGCCGACGGCTCCGCTTTAACCGGAGACTGGCTGGAATACCCGAGAGCCGAGTATTCCGGCCAGACCCCGGGTACGCCGCCGCCATTGCCGCCGTCATTGCCGACGGCACCTCCGTGGCACGCACCCGCGGCGCACCGGGGGCGCTCCGCTACGGACCGGCTGCCGACGCTGCGAGGCCGCCGCACGCCCCGCGCGGCGTCCGCGCCTCGGGGCGGCACCAGGCTGGTGCTCGACCGCCGCCCGGCAGACGAGCACCGGCCACCGCAGCCGCACGCCACCGGCGGCAGTCGAACGCCAGCCACCGCAGTCACGTGCTAGCCACCGCGGCCACACGCCACCGGCCGCAGACGAGCGCCAGCCACCGCGGCCGCACACCACCCACCGCAGTCGAGCGCCAGCCACCGCGGCCACACGCCACCGGCCGCAGTCGGACGCCAGCCACGGGCGGCCGCGCACCGACCATCGGTGGGCGCATGCTGACCACCAGCAGCGCAGGCCAGCGACTCGAAATCGGGTGCGACCCCGCAGCAGCCGGGCACCGCCGGCCGGCCACCGGGTTCCTGCAACGAGCGGCCGCACGCCAGTGAAACGCATAGCGCTGCCAATGCCCGGCCGCCACGCACCGGCCGCCAGCGGGCCGAACCCGACGGACCGCCTGCCCAGCGACCCCGACCCACAGTGGTCTGATCCTTTGCCAGAAAGGTCCATACCATTTGCCCAGAAGCCGACTAACGGCCCTGACCGCCCGGAAATCCCGCTGGTAGCTTCCGAACCATGCCCGCATCTCGCCGGACCAAGGCCGGAACCACTGTCCTCGCCGCGATTTCCGTACTGCTGCTGGCCCCGCTTTCCGCCCCAGCCGCCCAGGCTGCCCAAGCCGCGCCCGCCGCGCAGCACCGCGCCGACGGGCAGGACGAATGCAGCACCCCGTCGATCAACCGGCTGCAGAAATGGCTGGCCAGCGGCGAAGGCACGACCGTCCCGCCCACCGGAAGCCTTCTCGTCCCGGAAGGCGACGGCTACGCGGCGAAAATCGCCTTCCAGAACAACGAGTGGCACGTCGCCGTCGTCTGGCTGGGCAACCAGTTCGACGCGCAGGCCGACCTCAGCCACTCCGCCGGATTCTGGCTGACCTACAGCGCCGACGACGACTTTTACGTCCAGTTGCGCCCCGCCTCGCACTGGAGCGGCGGCGACAAATGGCTCACCCGCATCCCCTCGACCGGCGGGCAGCTGGTCCGCACATTCTTCCCGTTCGACGCCTCTTCCTGGACCTGGCTTCCCGAACTGGGCCAGCCGCAGTACACGTTCGCGTCCGCGCTGACCGAAGCCCGCGGGCTGGTCTTCGTCGGCAAAACCCCCAACTCGCTCGACTTCCGCGAACTCCTCATCGACGGTTACCAGCCGCCGTGCCTCTGACCCTCGCGCGCTAGTTCTGCACAGCGGGCCGGATGGTGATGTCGCCGATCTCCACATCGTCCGGCTGCTCGACCGCGAACGCGATCGCCCGCGCCACCGCTGCCGGATCCAGCGCGAACTCCTCGAACCGCCGCCGGATCTGCTCCCGCTCCGCCGGATCGTCGATCGAATCCGCCAGTTCCGTCCGGACGAACCCCGGCGACACCGACGTCGTCCGCAGAACACCGTCCGTGGATTCCTGCCGCAGCGCCTCCAGAATCGTCCGCACCGCGTTCTTCGTCCCCGCGTACACCGCCTGCCCGGGCACGATCTTCAACCCGGACGTCGACACCGTCGTCACCAGATGACCCCGTCCCTGCCGCCGGAACACCGGCAACGCCGCCGCGATCCCGTTCAGCACACCGCGCACGTTGACGTCGATCATCGCCGACCATCCGTCGACGTCCCCGTCCGCCACCGGCCCCAGCTTCGCGATCCCGGCATTGCCGATCAGCACGTCGAGCCGGCCGAACTCCTCGACCGCCCGTCGCACCAGCCGTTCCAGGTCCGCGCGCCGGGTCACGTCGGCAACGCACGCGATCGCGCGACCGCCTCCGCCGCGAATCTCCTTCACCAGCGCGTCGAGCCGATCCTCGCGGCGCGCGCCCAGGACCACCGCCGCGCCCCGTGCGGCGAGCAGCCGGGCGGTCGCCTCGCCGATTCCGCTGCTCGCCCCGGTGATCGCGACGACTTTCCCTGCCAGAACTGGCATTCCCTACCCCTGACCTTCATGCGGACACGTGTCCGGTCAGCTTAACGGACACGTGTCCGCATAAGTCAAGGCATCAACATCGGCTGAAGCGCAGTCAAGGAAGCGTGAGCGTCGGCGAAATCCAGGCCCGCGTCAGGTCATGCTTTCGATCCGAGACGACCCACCGGAGAAAGGCCCGCCAAGGTGAGCGATCTAGCCGCCGCACTGATGCTGATCGGCGTGTTCATCGCGCTGGCCATGAGCTTGCGCGCCGTCCAGCAACGCCTGACCCGCGATCAGCAGCAGTGCTCGCCCCGCCAGGCCTCGAACCCCTCGCGGACCGCGACCGCCGCGATCGCCAATCCCGCGACCGGATCCGCCCAGTACCAGCCGAACAGCGCGTTCGCCAGCAGCCCGACCAGCAACACGCCGGAGAGGTAAGCACAGAGGAGCGTCTGCTTCGAGTCGGCGACCGCACTCGCCGAGCCGAGTTCCCGCCCGGCCCGGCGTTGCGCGCCCGAAAGCACCGGCATCACGACCAAGGACACCGCGGCGAGCACGATCCCGACCGTCGAATGCGAAGCCTCATCGCCGAACAGCGACCGCACCGCATCGACCGCGACATAAGCCGCCAGCAGAAAGAACGACACCGCGATCACCCGCAGCGCAGCCCGCTCCCGCCGCTGCGGATCCGCGCTCCCGAACTGCCACGCCACCGCCGCCGCGGACAGCACCTCGGCCACCGAGTCCAGCCCGAACGCGATGAGCGCCGACGACGAGGCGATCGTCCCGGCCGACACCGCGACGATCGCCTCGACCACGTTGTACGCGATCGTCCCGGCGACCAGCCACCGCACTCTCCGCCGCAAGACCGCCCGCCGCGCGGCATCCACCACCGGAGGGCCAGCCACCGACACGGCCTCGCCACCCGACGAATCCGCGCAACAGTCCCGGCAGGGCTCGGTCATCGCGCCGCCTGCGTCTCGCCGGCACACGCGTCCGTCGGAGCGACAGCCAAAACCACCCGCGTCAGCTCCGCCAACGCGTGGGCGAGGTGCGGATCAGCGATCGCGTACCGGACCTGCCGCCCCTCGTACGTCGCGATCACCAGCCCGCACCCGCGCAGGCACGCGAGATGGTTCGAGACGTTCGACCTGCTCAACTCCAGTTCCGCGGCCAGCTGTGCCGGGTACACGACCCCGTCCAGCAGCGCCACGAGAATCCGGCAGCGCGTCGGGTCCGCCAGTGCCCGGCCGAGCCGGGCGAGCGCCCGTTCGCGAGTCTCAGAGGTCAGCACTGCCGCAACAGTACAGCACTCACTGAATCAAATACACTGGTGCGGTGGACAACCTCCTCGGCGACTTCCTCCGTGCCCGGCGAGAGCGGATCTCCCCGGCCGACGTCGGCCTGCCGGACAACGGACGACGCCGTGTGCGAGGACTGCGCCGCGAGGAACTCGCGCTCCTGGCGGGAATCAGCAGCGACTACTACATCCGGCTGGAACAGGGCCGCGACCAGAACCCGTCAGCACAGGTGCTCGACGCGCTGGCCCGGGCACTCCGCCTCGACGAAGCCTCCCGCCAGCACCTGCACCAGCTGGCGGCCCCAGCCCAGCCCGGCCGAGCCGAGCCGCGAGTGCCCGCGAGCATCGCCGAGCTGATCTCCACCTGGGCGACGAACCCCGCCTACGTCCAGGACCGGCTCACGAACGTGCTCGCCGCAAACCCCGTCGCCGCGGCGGTTTCGCCCAACTACGCGGTCGGGCGAAACCTGCTCCGCGCGGTTTTCCTCGACCCGGCCGAACGAGAGCTCCGCCGGGACTGGGACCAGACGGCGGCCGACGGCGTCGCCGGTCTGCGCGCCGCGCTCGGCCCCAGCATCGCCGACCCCGCGGCAGCCGGACTCATCGCCGGCCTCACCGCCGGCAGCGAAGAGTTCCGGGATCTCTGGTCCCGGCACGACGTCAGGCCCCGTACCGGCCACCTCGTCCGTTTCCGCCACCCCACAGCCGGAAATCTGGATCTGCACAGCGACAAACTCGACATCCCCGGCCCGGTCAGCTTGCAGCTGGTGGTCTTCCACGCGACGCCAGGAACCCGCGACGCCGAGGCGCTCGCTTCCCTGGCCGGCCTGATTCCCGCGCGCTAGCACCGGGAACCGGGCCGGAGCACCTCGATGCCCCGGCCCGGTTCCCGGTCAGTCAGCCGCTTCGAACTCGCGCACCGCGTCCAGTGCGGCGCCCATCGCGGCGTTGCCCTCGCGTTCGATCATGATCTCGACCAGCACCGGCCGCCGGGTGCGTTCGGCTTCCTTCCGCGCCCATTCCAGCGACGACCGGATCTCGCCCGGGTCTTCGACGCGCGTGCCCGAGCAGCCGTAGGCCTCCATGATCTTCACGTTGTCCGTGCCGTGGTCGTCGTAGTGGATGTCGACCTGGTAATTCATCTCGTAGGGCAGCTCGGACTGGCGGATCAGCCCCAGGTACTCGTTGTTGAGCATGACGAGCACGAACCCGACGTCGTACTGCGCGGCGACCGCCAGCTCCTCCACCAGGAACTGGAACGAGTAATCGCCGACCACGCCGACGACCTCCGCGTCCGGCCGGGCCTTCTTGACCCCGATCGCGGCCGGGATCTCCCAGCCGAGCGGGCCTGCCTGGCCGCACACCTGGTAGTGCCGCGGCAGATGCGCGCGCTGGAACTGCCCCGACCAGATCTGGTACAGCCCGATCGCCGTCACGAAGTACGTCTCGGGGCCGTAGAACTCGTTGAGCTCCTTGAACACCCGCGGCGCCTTGATCGGCGTGCAGTCGAAGTCCTCCTTGCGCGGCAGCTCCGCCTTGAGGTCGCCGAGCCGCTTGACCCACGCGCGGTCCCGCGCCGGAGCGGTGCGCGCGTCGAGCGCCGCCAGCAGCGCTTCGAGGAACTCCCGCGTGTGCGAAACGACGCCGAGGTCCGGTCCGAACACCTTGCCCAGCTGCGTGGGCTCGATGTCGACGTGGATGAACTTCCGGTCGCCGCGGTACACCGACAGCTCGCCGGTGTGCCGGTCGCCGAACCGCGCGCCCAGCGCCAGGACCAGGTCGGATTCCAGGAACGCCGCATTGGCCCAGCGCTGCGACGTCTGGATGCCCGCCATGCCGGCGAACAGCTCGTGGTCCTCCGGGAAACTGCCCTTGCCCATCAGCGTGACCCCGACCGGGACGCCGAGCCGCTCCGCCAGCCGCCGCAACGGGTCGCTCGCCTCGCCGAGCACGACGCCGCCGCCGGCCAGGATCAGCGGACGTTCGGCGGCGAGCAGCATGTCCAGCGCCCGCTCGACCCGCGCCGGAGCCGGTTTGACCGTGCTGACCGGCAGGGCCGAATCGATCGACGAATCCCACTCGATCATCTGCTTCTGGACGTCGATCGGGAGGTCGATGAGGACCGGACCGGGACGGCCGGACCGCGCGATCCGGAACGCCTCGCGGAAGATCCACGGCAGTTGCGCCGCTTCCTTCACCTGGACCGCCCACTTCGTGACCGGCCGCGCGATCTCGACGATGTCGACCGCTTGGAACGCTTCCTGGTGCAGTTTCGTCGTCGCGGCCTGCCCGGTGATGCACAGGATCGGGACGGAATCCGCGTGCGCGGTGTAGAGACCGGTGATCATGTTGGTGCCCGCCGGACCGGACGTGCCGATGGCGACGCCGACGTTGCCGGTGGTGCGCGCCCAGCCGTCGGCCATGTGCGTCGCGCCTTCTTCGTGGCGGACCACCAGATGGTCGATGCCGCGGCCTTGCATCGCGTCGTAGAGCGGCAGGATCGCCGCGCCTGGGCAGCCGAAGGCGACGTCGATGCCTTCGTCGACCAGCACGTCGACGACTGCCTGCATAGCGGGGACCCGGGCCATGGTCAAACCTCCTCGGACGAGCGGCCGGACAGTTCTTCGACGACCTTCAGCAGCGCGGAGTGGTCCAGCGAGCCGTAGCCCATCGCCCGCCCTGCCGCGACCAGCTGCGCGACCAGGCCGGTCAGCGGGAGCGCCACGTCGGACTGCCGGGCCGCGGCCAGCGCGATGCCCATGTCCTTGTGGTGCAGGTCGATCCGGAAGCCCGGCTCGAACTGCCGCGCGACCATCGACTTCCGTTTCAGTTCCAGGATCCGGCTGCCGGCGAGACCGCCGGCCAGCACGTCGAGCCCGGTGCCCGCGTCCACTCCGGACGCTTCGAGCAGCACGATCGCCTCGGCGACCAGCCCGTAGATCCCGCCGACCACCAGCTGGTTGGCCGCTTTCACGACCTGGCCCGCGCCGTGCGGGCCGACGTGCACCACGGTCTTGCCGAGCGTGTCGAAAACCGGCTTCGCCGCGGCGAAATCGGCCTCGTCGCCACCGACCATAATGGACAGCGTCGCCTGCTCGGCTCCCGCTTGCCCGCCGGAGACCGGAGCGTCCAGCACGCGGATCCCCTTGGCCGCACCGGCTTTCGCGACCTCGATCGACGTCTCCGGCCGGATGGTGCTCATGTCGGCCAGCAGCGTGCCGGGCGCGATCGTGTCCAGCACGCCGCCCGGGGCGAGCACGACCTGCTCGACCTGCGGGTGGTTCGGCAGCATGGTGATCACCACCTCGGCCGCGGACACCGCGTCGGCGACGTCCTTCGCGGCGCGGCCGCCCGCCGCTTCCAGTTTGGCCAGCGCGTCGGCGTTGAGGTCGAACCCGCTCACCTCGTGTCCGGCGGCGGCCAGGTGCGCCGCCATCGGCGTGCCCATCACGCCCAGTCCGATGAACCCGATCCTGCTCATCAGTTTCCCCTTCGCTCGTACGGCAGCCAGGCCAGCGAGTCCACAGTGGAGCCGTCCGGTTTGTACTCGACGCCCACCGGTCCGGCGTAGCCCGCCGCCTGCAGCTTTTCCAGATGTCCTTCGAGATCCAGCTCCCCCGTGCCCGGCTGGTGCCGGCCCGGCGCGTCGGCGATCTGCACGTGCCCGGTGCGCGGGGTGTAGCGGGCGATCACGGTGTCGAGGTCGTCGCCGTTGACCGCCAGGTGGTAGAGGTCCGCGAGCAGCCGGACGTTGTCCAGGCCCAGCTCGTCGAGCACCGCGACCGCGTCGGCCGCGGTCTTCAGCGGGTACGCCGGGGTGCCGGACAGCGGTTCGAGCACCAGCTGCGCGCCGATGCCCTCGGCCGCTTTCGCCGCGGCAGCGAGGTGCGTGCGGGCGAGGTCGTCCTGTTCGGACGGTGCCACCCCGTCGATCCGGTTGCCGTACAGCGCGTTGAAGCTGCGGCAGCCGAGCCGTTCGGCGAGCCCGAGCGCGACCGTCAGGCTCGTCGCGAACTCCGCCTCGCGACCGACCCACGACACGAGCCCGCGCTCGCCCGCGGCCATGTCGCCCGCGTAGAAGTTCAGCCCGGTCAGCTGGACGCCCGCCTGCTCGACCGACCGTGCGAACCGGTCGACGTCGGCCCCGGACGGGTCGGCGCTCTCGAACGGCCACCAGTACTCCACCTTGGTGAAGCCCGCTGCCCGAGCGGCCTGCGCGCGCTCGAGCAGCGGGAGTTCGGTGAACAGGATCGACAGGTTGGCGGTGTAGGGCAGCGAGTGCCGCTCCCCGGCGGGACCGGTCATGAGTACCTCGGCTCCTCACATCTCGATCAGCTAATTTCGCTTTGTGGAAGTTTTCTTCCGTAGTTCGAGAATAGCTGGACGCGGAGGCTTCGGTCAACGGGAAGCACGCAGGTTTCCGCGACGCACTGGGCGCGCCGCGGCGCGGCCCGCGTCGGACACGGTCGAGTGCACACGCCTCTGGCGGCGCTCTCCGGGAGCAGGTTCGACCCAGACCGTCCACAGTGGTCATTCTTTATTCCACAGTGGACAGACTGATGATTTTCTTTTCAGCCGACCGGAATCGCCGTCCGGTTGAGCAATCCGATCGCGGCGTGCACATGCCGCAGCGCAGGAGCCTCGACGCCAGTCAGGTCCGCGAGTTCCACGACCGCCCCGATGATCGCGTCGATCTCCAGCGGTTTGCCCGCTTCCAGGTCCTGCAGCATGGACGTCTTGTGGTGCCCGACGCGCCACGCGCCGTCGATCCGCTTCTCCACCGACACCCGCGGGTCCGCACCCGCCGCCCGCGCGATCGCGAGGGTTTCGGTCATCATCGCCGCGACCAGCGCGCGGGTTTCGTCGTGCTCGCACATCTGCGCCATGGTCGCCCGGGTGAGCGCGGACAGCGGATTGAACGCGACGTTGCCCATCAGCTTGACCCAGATGTCGTCCCGCAGCCTCGGCTCGACCGGGGCCTTGAGCCCGCCCGCGACCATCGCGTCGGCGAGCTTCCGGCAGCGGACGGAGCTGTCCCCGGACGGTTCGCCGAGGGAAAACCGCGTGCCCTCGAGATGCCGGATGACGCCCGGCTCCTCGATGACGGTCGAGCAGTAGACGACGCATCCGATCGCCCGCTCGACGTCCAGCACCCGGCTGGTCGCCCCGCCCGGATCGACCGCTTCGACCCGGCGGCCGGCCAGCGGATGCCCAGTCAGCCCGTGGAAATACCACCACGGAATGCCGTTCTGCGCCGCGACGAGCGCGGTGCTCTCGTGCAGCAGCGGTTTCAGGAGGGCGCCGCAGTCCGGGTACGAATGTGCTTTGAGGCCAAGGAAAACGTAGTCGACCGGCCCGACCTCGCGCGGGTCCGAAGTGACGTGCGGACGCGCCGTGAAGTCCCCGCGAGGACTCCGGACCGCCACCCCGCCCGCCGCCATCGCCGCGAGATGCGCGCCGCGGGCGATGAGGTGGACTTCGGTGCCGCCGCGATGGAGGGCCGCGCCGACGTACGCGCCGATCGCTCCTGCGCCCAGAACCGCCACCCGCATGGTCGCCTCCCGGTCGGGATACCGCCGATGTTAGATTGCATACAGTATCCCGTATCGTGACGACGGGCCAGGTTCTGGTCATCGGAACCGGCGATGACGAACTCCGGGTCGATGAGGTCGGCCAGGTGGCCTGCACGGGACTGGAACGGCTTCCCTGACGAGACCGCCCGCACCGCAACGCCTCCCCGGCGGGGCCGCCCACACCGCAACCCCTCCCCGACGAACCCGCCCACACCGCAACCCCTCCCCGACGAGACCGCCCGCAACGCAACGACCCCTCAGCCGGGACCCCAGTGCCGCGGCGAATGGGTTCGCCGCGCTCCCTGCGCTGGAACGACGCCGCTGGCGCGGGCGGCCAGCCGAGCACCGCGGGCGGGGCAGGGAACGATGCCGGTGGCGGCGGCGCGCCGCCGAGCAGCGTCGTGAGTGTCTATGCCGGTTCTAACCGGCATAGACACTCACGAGCGCGAGATGCCGGGCACCTCCGTGTCCGGCAATGCGAAGCCGCCGCCCGGCCAGCCGCCCGCGGACGGTCAGTCGGTCGCATGGCCAGCTCTCCTCGCCGAGCGACCCCGAGCACCGGCGTCAGACTTCGCGCACCGACTCCGCCACGAACCCCGACAGCACCAGGCGCGCGGTGCATCGGCTGTGCGCGGAGGCTGTCGGCGCAGCCCGCCGGACCACCACCTCGTACCGCCGCCCGCCCGCGTCGACCAGCACACTCCGGGCGTCACCCCGGGATTCCTCCGTCACGGCCAGCACCGCGTCGAGGCCCCGCAGGCCAGTGCGTCCGCGAACCTCGATCTCGGCGAACTGCGACCACGCACTCCCCGCCGAGGTCCGGCCGCGGAGGTTCTCCAACCGGACATTGCCGCCGAGTGCTTCCTTGGCCGCCAGTTCAGCGTCGGGAACCGCGAGGCTGCCGTGGAGAAAGCCGTCGGGCACGGTCAGGAGATTTCCGGCCCACCGGTCCCCGCCGACATGGCTGACCTCCCACACCCGTCCGGGATGGTTCTGCGCGAGGCTCGTGGCCAGCGGACGGCCGAAAACGGCGCAGCACATGTCCTTGCTGCCGTGAGTGCAGACGAGAAAGAGCGGCCCCGACACCGGTTCCCCGTGCCCGCGACGTCCGGCAGCGACCGCCTCAAGATCAAGGTGGGCGAGTTCGGCCAGGTCTGCGAGGTCGAGTCGCTCCGTCCAGCGGGCGCCGGGCTGTCCGCTCGCGACGTAAACCGTGCGCGGCGCACCCGGCGTCCGCGCGTGCCGACCCGGCTTGCGGATCAGCAGCGGACGGAGGCCGGCAGCACGTGCGGCGTCGAGACGCTCGGCGGGGAACACGGCGGACAGCGCGTCTTCGAGCGCGTCCGGCCCCCATGAACCCGGCTGCTCGACCAGCAGCCAGGACGTCATGCGCGCGGCGGTTCCCGCGGGCTCGCCGCCGAGCTCCCGAGTGAGCGCGGCGCATCCGGGCGCGGCATTCCGGCCCGGGAAGCAGATCCCCGGGCCCGAGTGCGGCACGTCGGGCTTAGGCATGCCTAAGTATAGCTGACGGCCCGTCCTGCTCTTTCGAGGCAACCGTCACTCTCGCGCGACATCACTCGATCGGGCAATGCTCGCGAGGACTCCGGACCGACATGCCGGTGGCTCAGCCCAGGCCGAAACGGCGGATGACCAGCGCGCGCACCGTCCCGTCAGATCAGGGCCGGATCAGCAACGGGGCAGGCGACCTGCCCCGCAAGCCCGGCGTCGCACCGCCGACTCACCTCGACGGCACCCGCACCACCGCTCGGCGAAGCCCGTGGTCAAGCCCGAGCCACCAGCCCCTGAACCACCAACTCCCGCAACAAAGCCCGCACAGTCGCCGGAGGCACCCCGGGCGCGGCGTCGACGAGAACCTTGAACGGCTGCGGACCGCACCCGAGCAACGCGGCGAGCACCGGTCGCGCGGCTTCGGCGAACACCAACCGTTTCCCGGCTCCGACCAGGGCAACAGTCCCGTCGTCGTCGACCAGCGCGGCACGCGGGACGAGCAGCCTGACCTCGAAGTCGTCGTCCGGCGGCAGCAGGTCCGCCGTCGCCGCCCACGGCAGGCCGACGCGGGTCTGGGCCGGGGCCTGGGCGTCCCGGTCGGCAAGGAAACGGCCGACGACGTCGCCCGCAGTTGCCTCGGCGAGCCGGCGGCGGAGAGCTTCGGCCCGCTCGGCCCGCGCGTCCGGACCGGCGAACCGCGGCAGATCGGCGCGGAACAACTCGTCGGACCGCAATTGGTCGGCCAGCCACGCGACGAGGTCCACACCGGTGGCGGCGTTGAACCCGATCGTCAGGTGCAGCGACTCCTCGCCGACGGCCGACACGTCGTGCCAGTGCCCGCGCGGCAGGTAAAGGACGTCGCCGTCCTCCAGCAGGAAGTCGTCGGACGGCTCGCCTTCCGGGCGTTCCGGAAGCTCGACGTCCCGTTGCAGCGGCGAACGCCGCGTGACCCCGTGCAGGCGCCACCGCTTCCGCCCGGAAAGCTGGATGATGAACGCGTCGTGGTCGTCCCAGTGCACGTCGAAGCCGTGCGTGGTACCCCAGCCCGCGTACAGGTTGACCTGGATGCGCTCGCGCAGGTCGTGTTCGAGCCTGCTCGCCAGTTCGCCGACCTCGCCGACCAGTTCGTTGACCGAATCGAGCACGAGCGTCGCGCCGGAGCGCAGGTGTTCGGCGAACGGGGCCGGCAGCACGCGCGGAACCAGGCCGTTGCGCCGGGTCGACACCATTTCGGTGTACGTGTGCGCGGGGACGACGTCGCCGTCGAGCGCGAGCCGCAGCCGAGGGAACTCCAGGCGGTGCTGGCGCAGCACACGGTCCAGTTCCGGCCACGGGAGCAGCGACGCGAACCGGCCCTTCTCCCCCGGGAACCGCCGCGGTTGCTTGCCCAGGACGTCTGCGAAGAACTGGCCGGCCTCGAGCGGTGCGACGAGGCCGGCCAGTCCGGGAATCTCCGTCATGGAGCGCGGCAACGGCTAGTCGTTGCCGTCGTTGTCGGCCACGGCTCCGTTGGCCTTGCCGCGGTCGACCGCGGCGGTCAGCGGTTCGACGCTCAGCAGCAGGCCGCTGGCGGCCGTGTCGGTGTCGGTTGTCATGCGTTCTTGAGCCATCCGGACCTCGCAACGTCGACGACTGGGCGCGCCTCACGCTACGGGAGATCGCCGGGGCGGACATCGGTCATTTGAGTAGTCTTCGGCGCGCCGTTGATCACCCTCGGCCGAACCGCCCGGTCAGAGATTCTGCCGGTAATCCTCGTCGAGACCCGCTCGGAGCAGGCGCTCGTCCACCCCGTCCCGCACCAGTTTCGCGGCGGCGCCCGCGGTCTCGTTCAGCTTGAGGTGATCGGTCCAGACGGTCGACGGCCGCGGCAGGTCGGCGGGGTCGACGTGCCGGGCGGGGTCCCACGACCCGGAGTCACGCAGGGCACTGTTCTGTGCGAGCCGGACGGTCTCGACGTCCACTTTGAGCACCGCTTTCGGGGTGCGGTTGCGCTCGGCCATCGACTCGCGCAGCCCGGCGTCCGTGCTGACGGCCGCCTTCCCGGTGATCTCCAATGTCCGATAGTCGCCGGGGACGACTGCCAGGACAGCCACCTCCGGGCGCTCGACGACATTGTGGAACGTGTCCGTGCGCCGGTTGCCGGGCCGATCGGCGAGAACGACCGTCGCCGGGCCGATCATCCTGGCCGCTCCGGGCGGATCGCCCTTGGGACTGACGTCCGCGCGCCCGGCGCCGTCCCGCGACGCGATCACCGCGAACGGTGCGGCCGCAAGGAAATCGGCCGCCGCCGGTCCGAGGACGGAGCCCTCCTCGACGGCGTCCCCTGGCGCCGCTGCCGGTCCCCACAGGTTCGAGCGGATCACTGCTTTGCCGCAGTGCAAGAACGCTTCCTCGACGAGAAGACCGTCTTCGGCGAGAGTTCCGTTGATCCGCAAGGTCTCGCGCCAGCCCGGGACGAGCACCAGCAGCGCGGCGCCGGTGCCCGGCGCTGCCGATGGCGGGGCGGGGAGCCGCAGCCGCGACGTGCTCTCCGCCTCGGCGAACCCGGGAGTTCCGCCGACCAGTCCGGCCCGCTGACGCCCCTCGGCGTCGACATAACCGAGCACAGCGGCCGGACTGTGCGCGAGCAGCGCCAGGCAATGCGGGTCGAGACGGTCGATCGACTTCATCATGACCGGCAGCGGCCGCTCGCCCACGACGCGTTCCAGTTCCGGCACCGCACGGATGATCCCCATGGAGTTAGGTTAGCCTAACAAGATCGTCGGCGAGCGTCCCCGCGGCGGGACCCGTTCGCGCGCCAGGCGGATGCAGCGCTGGACGGCCCCGGGTTCGGCCCGCCGCCAGGCGCGCACGATGCCAGGCGCGGCCGGATCCGCTTCGCCGCCGAACGCGAGCGGCAGCCACTCCCGCCCGGCCCGATCCCTGCCAGCAAGCCACTCCCGCCCGGCCCGATCCCTGCCAGCAAGCCACTCCTGCCCGGCCCGATCCCTGCCAGCAGCCGCTTCTCGGGCCCTGCCCCGCGCCAGAGACCACCGCCCGGTCGCCCCCTCCGAGGGAAGATCGCACACCTGATCCAGAATTCTGGGATTTTGCATACCAAAACCTGTATCCTGAAAACTGAGTTCCTCGAATCCCGCCGCTGATCCCACCCGAGGTGCACCGTGACCGAGTCCGTTTCCCCCCTGCCCGAACGCGGGCCCACCGGCCGCCGGACGGCCAAGGGGTCGCTCTCCGGCAAGAGCGCCAACCGGGTGGAGCGGCCCGCGCCGCTGCGGCAGGTCGTGTACGACGCGCTCGCCGAGCTGATCATCAACCGCACCCTCGAACCCGGGCAGCATCTCGTCGAGGCTGACCTGGCCGAATACCTCGGGGTCAGCCGGCAGCCGGTGCGCGAGGCGTTGCAGCGGCTGCAGAGCGAGGGCTGGGTCGACCTCCGGCCGGCGCAGGGCGCGTTCGTGCACCTGCCCACCGACGAGGAAGCCGACCAGCTGCTCGGCGTCCGGGCGGTGCTGGAGACCCACTCCGCGCGTCTCGCCGCCGCGTGCGCGACCGACGACGACATCAAGCGCCTCTGGGAACTGCAAGACGTGGGCATGAAAGCCCTCGCCGCGGACGACAGCGAACGGCTGGTCGCGGCGAACGCCGACCTGCACGCGTACATCACCGAACTGACCGGCAACGCCGTCCTGACCGAGCTGATCGGCCTGGTCGACCGCCGGGTCCGTTGGTACTACACGCCGATCGCCCGGCCCCGGGGGCGCGACGCGTGGCAGGAGCACGCCGCGCTGATCGAGGCGATCGCGGCGCACAACGTCGAAAAAGCCGAGAAAATCATGGCGCAGCACACCGAACGCACGCGCCAGGCATTCCACGAACGGCCGGAAGCGTCCGAATAGGTCACCGCACTGGGGTCCCGGTACGCCTCGCCGAACCGCTGCGAGGTCAGCCGGCCCCGCTGGGGAACGAAGCAACCCGGAAGCGACGGGGCGGATGCCAGCCGTCCCGTCGCTCCCGGGCCCGCTCAGGGAAATTCAGCTTCCGGCCGCCGGAGCGGTGCGGGCGATCTGCTTGCCCGCCTTTTCCGTCGAGCCGCGACCGGACCGTCCCGGCTGCCGCAGGAACAACGTCATCACCGCGGACAGCAAGGCGATGCACCCGGCCAGCACGTACGCGCCGGTGTATCCCCACGCGGCGATCACTCCGGCCGCCAGACCGCCGCCGCCGACGCCGCCGACCAGTTTCGCGCTGTAGACGATGCCGTAGTTGGTCGCGTTGTGGTTCTCGCCGAAATAGTCCGGCACCAGCGCGGCGAACAGCGGGTAGAACGCGCCGCTGCCGAATCCGGTCAGCACCGCGAATACCATGAACCAGAACAGACTGTGCGTCTTGCCCGACCACAGCACGCCGAATTGCGCGAACGCCGCGATCACCAGCACCCAGAATAACGTCGCCTTCCGGCCGATCCGGTCGGAAGCCCAGCCGACGATCCCCCGGCCGACGCCGTTCACAATGGCCAGGATGCCCGCCGAGGAAGCCGCCACGAAAGCGCCGAACTGGCTTTCCTTGGCGAAATCGACCTGGAAGTTGATCCCGAACAGCGAAACCCCGCCGATCACCACGAGGGTCACCCACATCAGCGGCAGCATCCCGGTGCGGATCGCCTCCATCGGCGTGAACTGCCGTACCGCGGGCGGGTTCTTTTCCAGGCTGCGGGCCTTCCCCGCCGCGCTGCCTTTCAGCCAGGCGATCGGGTCGACCTCGGCGGGCCACCAGTTCTTCGGCGGGTCCTTGAACACGAAGCCGCACAGCCCGACCACCACCAGCATGTACAGGCCGATCGCGTCGAGCGTGATCGTCACGTTCTCATGGCCGAGGAAGGCGCTGAACAGGTAAATGAACGGAACCGAACCGTAGGCGAACCCGCCGTTCACGAAACCGGTGCGAGCGCCGCGTTTCTCCGGATACCATTTCCCGACCATGTTGATGCAGGTCGCGTACACGAGTCCGGCGCCGATGCCGCCCAGCACCGAGTACCCGATGAACGCCACCACCAGATTTCCGCTGTGCGCGATGGAGAAGTAGCCGATCCCGGAACACACCGCCCCGGCCAGCATCGCCGTTTTCGCCGACACGATGTTCTTCTCCCGGAGCCGCCCGGCCGGGAAAGCGACCCCCGCCTGGAACACGGCCCAGATGCTGGCCAGCCAGAACGCGTCCGACAAAGACCAGCCGTATTTCTCCTCGAGCGTCCCCTCGACGGCTCCCCAGCCGTATTCGAAAACGCTCACCGCCATCATGGCCACCCACGGCAGCCAGACCATCCAGCTGCGGGACCGGCCCATCAGGTCCCGGGGGCTCTCCCCGATCCGGTATGTCCGCCCGTTGTCGTCGACGATCTCCTGGTATGTCGGTTGGGCTGCGGTCATGAGAATTCTCTTTCGTCACCGTTGACTTCGGTTCCCGTGCCGGGCTGTCTCCGTTCTTCCCCCGAGCCGGGACGCGACCGCGCGTCCCGGCGTCCCTTCCTCGCCGCACTCCGCTGACCAGCGGTTAGGTGTCGGGCAACGTACGCCTCCCTCCGGACTTGATCAAGGCAGCAGACCGGCCGAACGCGCCCAGCGGTACTTCGCGCCGAGCACCGCGACCGGCTTCTCGGTCGTGTACGGATAGGCGACGACGCCGTGCGCGTACAGGTGCTCGCTGGCCTGCTCGACCTCGACGTCTCCGGACAGCGAAGCCACCACCGGCTTGTGGATCCCCTTGCGCCGGAACTCCTCCACGACGTCCGCGACCAGCTCGGCGAACACCATCGGCGGCGTGACGATCGTGTGCCAGTAACCGAGAACCAACGAGTGAATACGATCGTCGGACAGTCCTAACGCGATGGTGTTCCGATAGGTGGACGGCGGTTCCCCGCCGGTGATGTCCACCGGGTTCCCGGCCGCGCCGAACGGGGGGATGTATTCGCGGAACGCGGCGTCGAGGTCGTCCGGGATCCGCATCAGCGTGAGCCCGTTGTCCACACAGGCGTCCGACAGCAGCACCCCGGAACCGCCCGCGCCGGTGATGATCACGACGTTTTCGCCCTTCGGCGTGGGCAGTTTCGGCACGCCTCGCGCGTATTCGAGCAGGTCGTTGAGCCCTGGTGCGCGAATGACGCCGCTTTGCCGCAGGATGTCGTCGTACACGCGGTCGTTGCCGGCCAGCGCGCCGGTGTGGGACCCGGCCGCTTTCGCGCCTTCCGACGTCCGGCCCGCCTTGAGCACCACCACCGGTTTCTTCGCCGACACTCGTTTCGCGGTTTCGGCGAACGCGCGCCCGTCCTTGAGGTCTTCCAGGTGCATGGCGACGAGTTCGGTGTTGTCGTCGTGCTCGAAGAACGTGAGCAGGTCGTCTTCGTCGATGTCGGCTTTGTTCCCTACGCCGACGATCGCCGACACGCCCATCCCGGCCGACCGGCTGAAACCCAGGATCGCCATCCCGATCCCGCCGCTCTGCGAGGACAGCGCGACACCGCCTTTGACGTCGTACGGGGTGCAAAACGTCGCCGACAGATTCTCCGGCGTGTAGTAATAGCCGTAGATGTTCGGGCCGAGAATCCGCACGCCATGCCTGCGCGCTATGGCGAGAACCTCGTTCTGCAGCTCGATGTTCCCGGTCTCGCCGAAGCCGGACGGGACCAGGATCGCCCCGGCGACGCCCGTCTCCCCCGCCTCCTCCAGCGCCGACGGCACGAACTTCGCCGGGATCGCGAAGACGGCCACGTCCACGTCGCCGGGCACGTCCGAGATGCTCGGATACGCCTTGCGATCGAGGATTTCCGCGGCCTTCGGATTGATCGGGTAGATCTCGCCCGCGTAGCCGCCGTTGACGAGATTCTTCATCACCGAATTGCCGATCTTTCCGTCCTCGGCGGACGCGCCGATCACCGCGACCGCGGCCGGTTTCATGATCCGGTTCATCGCGGCGAGGATCTCGTCTTGGCTGAACCGCACCGGTTCCGCGGCGGCCGCCGGATCGACCAGAATCCGCACGTCCACCGCAGTCGCCCCGGCGCCGGTGGCGAGCACCGGGTTGAGATCGACCTCGGCGAGCTGCGGAAAGTCGGTGACCAGCTGCGACAGCCGGTGCACGATGCCGGCCAGCGCCGTCTTGTCCACCGCTTCGCCGCCGCGCACTCCGTTGAGGATTTCCGCCGCGGCGATGCCGTCCACCATGGACAGAGCTTCGCCGGTGCTGGTGGGGGCCAGGCGGAAGGTGACGTCCTTGAGCACCTCGACCAGGACGCCGCCGAGTCCGAACGCGACAATCTTGCCGAAGCTCGGATCGGTGACCGCGCCGATGATCACTTCCTGCCCGCCGGTCAGCATCTGCTGCACCTGCACGCCGGTGATCCGCGCCGAGGCGTCGTAAGCCTTGGCATTGGCCAGAATCGTGGCGTAACCGTCGGCGACTTCCTGTTCGCTGCCAAGGCCGACGAGCACGCCGCCGGCCTCAGTCTTGTGCAGGATGTCCGGCGACACGATCTTCAGCACCACTGGCAGGCCGATTTCCCCAGCCCGCGCCACCGCTTCCGCCGCCGAAGCGGCGAGCCGTTCCTGCGGCGTCGGAATCCCGTAGGCCTCGCACACCGCGCGACCTTCCGGTGCGGTCAAGGCGGAACGGCCTTCCTCGGCGACTCGCTTCAAGATTTCTCCGACCGCCGCGCGGCCCGTTTCCGTGGTCATCCTCAGATCACGCCCGCCGTGCGCAGCCGATCGACATCCGCCGCGCTGTAGCCGAGTTCGCCGAGCACCTCGTCGTTGTGTTCGCCGAGCAGCGGGGAACGCTCGACGTCCACCGGCGAATCGGACAGCTTCAACGGACAGCCGACGGTCTTGAACGCTCCGCGCTCCGGATGCGGCACCTCGACCACCGACCCCAGCTCGGCCAGCGTCTCGTCCTCGATCAGCTCCTTGGTGGACAGAATCGGACCACAGGGGATGTTCCGGGCGTTGAGCAGTTCCATGACCTCCCATTTGGTGCGCTGCTCGGTCCATTCCTCGACCATCGCGAACACTTTGTCCAGTTTGGACAGCCGCGCCTCCGGCGTCGCCCAGTCCGGGTCTTCGGCGAGTTCCGGCCGTCCGATCAGCTCGGTCAGCGGGGCCCAGCCGACCGGCTGGACGATGACGTAGATGTAGTCGTTCGGCCCGCCCGGCGCGCAGCGCACCGCCCAGCCCGGCTGTCCTCCGCCGGACGCGTTGCCCGACCGCGGCACCTCGTCGCCGAACCGTTCGTTGGGGTACTCCCCCAGCGGCCCGTGCGCCAGCCGCTGCTGGTCGCGCAGCTTGACCCGGCACAGGTTGAGCACGGCGTCCTGCATCGCGACCTGCACCCGCTGGCCGCGTCCGGTGCTCGTGCGCTGGTACAACGCCGCCAGAATCGCCGCTACCAGGTGGATGCCGGTGCCCGAATCGCCGATCTGCGCGCCGGTGGCGGTCGGCGGTCCCTGCTCGAAGCCGGTCGTGCTCATCGAGCCGCCCATCGCCTGCGCGATCACCTCGTAGGCCTTGAAATTCGCGTACCGGCCCGGTCCGAAACCCTTGATCGAGGCGTAGATCAGCCGTTCGTTGATCTCGCGGAGCCGCTCCCAGGAGAACCCGAAACGGTCCACCACGCCGGGCCCGAAGTTCTCCACCAGTACGTCCGCAGAGGACACCAGCTTGGTGAAGACTTCCTTGCCCTGTTCGCTTTTCATGTTGAGCGTGATGCTGCGCTTGTTGGCGTTGAGCATCGTGAAGTACAGACTGTCCACTCCGGGCAGATCGCGCAGCTGGCCCCGGGTGATGTCGCCGCGGCCGGGGGTTTCGAGCTTCACGACGTCCGCGCCGAGCCAGGCGAGGATCTGCGTCGACGACGGTCCGGATTGGACGTGGGTCATGTCGAGGACGCGGACGCCCTCCAGTGCCTTTCCCATCTTCGGCTCCTCCCGACTACTTGTACATCGTCTGGTTCATGGTTCCGGGGGCGTAGGCGTCCGGGTCGACCCAGACGTTGATCAGCGACGGCTTGCCGGATTCCCGCGCACGGCGCAATGCCGGGGCGATGTCCGCGGGGTCGCGGACTTCCTCGCCGTAGCCGCCGAGCATCCGCGCGAACTGGTCGTAGGGAACATCCCCGAGGGTGTTCCCGACGCGCTCGCGGGCCAGGCCGTATTTCTGCGCCTGGCCGTAGCGGATCTGGTTCATCGACGAGTTGTTGCCGACGATCCCGACGAACGGCAGATCGAACCGCACGAGCGTCTCGAAATCCCAGCCGGTCAAGGAAAACGCCCCGTCCCCGAAGAGCGCGACGACCTCTTGGTCCGGCCGCGCGTGTTTCGCGGCCAGCACGAACGGAACGCCGACGCCGAGCGTCCCGAGCGGACCGGGATCCATCCAGTGTCCCGGCGCTTTCGGCTGCACGACCTGGCCGGAGAACGTGACGATGTCGCCGCCGTCGCCGATGTAGATCGAATCCTCGGTCAGGAACTCGTTGATCTCGTGCACCAGCCGGTACGGATGGATCGGATTCGCGTCGGAATGCTGCTGCGGCAAGCGCTTCTGCTTGGCTTTGTCCTCGACCGCACGCAGTTCCTCCAGCCATGGCTTGCGCCCCACCGCCCCGTTGTCCACCCGGCCGGACGCAGCGTCCGCGACCGCGGCGAGGATCTGCCCCGCGTCGCCGACGATGCCGAGATCGATGTCGCGGTTCTTGCCGACGGTCCGGTAGTCGAGGTCGATCTGCACCACCTTCGCGTCCGGGGAAAGCCTTTTGCCGTAACCCATCCGGAAGTCGAACGGCGTGCCGACGATGACGATCACGTCCGCGTTGTCGAACGCGTAACGGCGGGAGAGCTGGAAGTGGTGCGGATCGCCGGGCGGCAGAGTTCCGCGGCCGGCGCCGTTCATGTACGCCGGGATGTTCAGCGTGCGGACAAGTTCGGTCGCGGGCTCGGTGGCTCGCGTCGTCCAGACCTGGCTGCCGAGGAGTACGGCCGGTTTCTTGGCGTGCACCAGCAGATCGGCGAGCTTTTCGACATCCGCCGGATCACCCGCGTTCCGCGTTGAGGCGCGATACCGGCCAGGCTCCGGGATGCGCGCGTTCTCCGCCGGCACGCGAGCGTCAAGGACGTCTCGGGGAATCTCCAGAAAGGACGGTCCCGGCGCGCCCGCGAAGGCTTCCCGGAACGCCATCGACACCAGGTCAGCGGCCCGCGAGGTGTGCGGGACGGTCGCGGCGAACTTGGTGATCGGGGTCATCATGTCCACGTGCGGGAGGTCCTGCAGGGAGCCCATTTTGTGCTGGCTCAACGCGCCCTGGCCGCCGATCAGCAGCATCGGGCTCTCCGCGCGCAACGCGTTCGCGACGCCCGTGACCGCGTCGGTCGTCCCCGGCCCCGCCGTGACCACCGCACAGCCGGGACGGCCGGTGATCCGCGCGTACCCGTCGGCCGCGTGCGCCGCGACCTGCTCGTGGCGGACGTCGATGACGCTGATGCCCTCGTCGACGCAGCCGTCGTAGATGTCGATGATGTGGCCGCCGCAGAGGGTGAAGATGGTGTCGACGCCTTCGGCTTTCAGGGCTTTCGCGACGAGGTGGCCGCCGGAGATCGTTTCCGCCGCTTCGCCGGTGGCGGCCCGGTGCTGACCTGCGGGCGCGCTGGCCTTGTCCGGGGCGGTTCGCCCGTTCTCGCCGGCTTCGCCTCCGGCGCTTCGGCTCGTCGACCGCTGCTCGTTGGCCTTGCCTCCGGCATTCTCGCCGGTTTGCTGGTTCTCACCGGTCTTCTCGCCAGCGCTCCGGCCGGTTGACCGCTGCTCGCCGGCTGCGCCGGCAGGGTGCTCACCGGCCGTGTCGCCGGTCTTCCCGCTGGCGTTCTCGCCGGTGTGCCGGCCTGGTTGCCGGCCGGTCGTGGTGGGCGACATGCGCAACTCCTCCTGTCCGCGCCGGACCTCTCTGACCCGCGCGCTCGTCCCGGTCTGCTCGTGTCTCTCCGCGGCCCGCCGGATCTGTCGCCGCAGGTCAGCGGCTCGTCGCCGGAAGACTGTAGATTGCATACCGTATGAGGTAGGCATTAGACTTACTCTTCGAGCCGCCCGCTGTCCAGGGGCATCCGCAGGTTTGTCCGGCCGGCCGGCCGGGCGATCCGCCGCAGGCTTCGGCGGGCGGCTTGCTGGCTGATTCACGGGTCGGCCCGCCGCGCGGGACGCTGCGGGATGGCTCGTCGGCCGAGGTGCTCGACGGGACGGCGGCAGGCACGTCGGACCACCCGCCGGGTCGTCCGCGGCATGGCGGGTCACTCGCCAGACTGCCTGCGGCACGTCGGCTGGGTCCGCCGTGCGGGCGGCAGAGCGGCTTACCGCTCAGGCTGCTTAAGGCCACTTCGCAGTCGTGCTGTCGTCGAGCACGGCGGCGAGGCGGGTCGCTCGGCCGATTGCCGTCCGGCGCGGCGGACGTTCGTCGGCAGCGCGGCACCGAGCGGCCGCCCCGTGCCACAGGGCACGGGGGCTGGCTAACGAACGGCCAAGCCTGTCGCGCTGGACATGGCGGCCGGAGCTCACGACGAGTCGGGTCGAGCGGTGCGGATCGGGCGCATCGACGGGCTGGCTCCGGAACCACGCGGCCAGCCGCCCTCCGCGACCGGGCAGCCAGCCGCGCCCCAACCGCCAACCACCGGCCCCGAGCCACCAGCCAGCAACCGCAGCTAAGCCGACAAACGCCCGCTACCGGTCCACGACACCCACCAACGAAGAACCCGCTCCCCCGCCCGCAAGGAAGGAATTCCGATGGACCTCTTGGAACACCAAGCGCGCGACCTCTTCGCCGCGCACGGCGTGCCGGTTCCCCGTGGCTGCGTCGCAGCGACGCCTGACGAAGCCCGCGCCGCCGCTGTCGAGATCGGGGGGCCGGTTGTCGTGAAGGCGCAAGTCAAGACCGGCGGACGGGGCAAGGCGGGCGGGGTCAAACTCGCGGCCCAGCCGGAAGACGCGGCGAGGGTCGCGCACGAGATCCTCGGGATGGACATCAAAGGGCACCGCGTGCATCGGGTCCTGGTCACCGAGGCCAGCGATATCGCCGAGGAGTACTACGTCTCCTATCTCCTCGACCGCACGGACCGGAGTTTCCTCGCGATGGCGTCGGCGGCGGGCGGGATGGACATCGAGGAGGTCGCCGCGACCCGGCCGGAGGCTGTGGTCAAGGTGCCGATCGATGTCCGCGTCGGGGTCGACCTCGTGAAGGCGCGCAGGATCGCGGCGGCGGCACGGCTTCCGGTCGAAGCGGCGGGGGTCTTGGTCCGGTTGTGGGACGTGTTCACGGCCGAGGACGCAACCCTCGTCGAGGTCAATCCGCTCGCTCGCACGCGCGATGGGGAGATCGTCGCGCTCGACGGGAAGGTCACGCTCGACGGCAACGCCGCGTTTCGGCATCCCGGGCATCGGGCGTTCGCGGAATCGGAGGTCGGGGATCCGCTCGAACAGCAGGCCGCCGAGCAAGGGCTCAATTACGTGAAGCTCGACGGCGACATCGGCGTGATCGGCAACGGTGCCGGGCTCGTGATGTCCACTCTGGACGTAGTGGCTGCCGCGGCGCGGGACGCGGGGGCGGTCGGGCCGGCGAACTTTCTCGACATCGGCGGCGGTGCGTCCGCGGAGATCATGTCGGCCGGGCTCGGCGTGATCCTCGGGGATCCGGCGGTGCGCAGTGTGTTCGTGAACGTCTTCGGCGGGATCACGGCGTGCGACGCGGTGGCGGACGGCATCGTGAAAGCGCTGGCGCTGCTGGGCGATCGCGCGACGAAACCGCTGGTCGTCCGGCTCGACGGGAACAACGTCGCGGAAGGAAGGCGGATCCTCGACGAGGCCGCGCATCCGCTGGTGACAGTCGTCGCGACGATGGACGACGCCGCACGCGAGGCGGCCGGGCTCGCGGCCGGGACGGAGGCCTGAACGATGGCGATTTTCCTCGACAACACCAGCCGGGTCCTCGTTTCCGGCATCACCGGCGCGGAGGGCGCCAAGCACACCCGGCGGATGCTGGCCGCGGGCACGAACGTCGTCGGCGGGGTGAATCCGCGGAAGGCCGGCCAGACAGTTTCCTTTGACGGACCCGAGTTGCCGGTCTTCGGGGGCGTGGCCGAGGCGATGGCGGAGACCGATGCGGACGTAGTGGTCTTGTTCGTGCCGCCGCCGTTCGTCAAGGACGCGGTGCTCGAGGCGGTCGAAGCGGGCATCGGGCTCGCGGTGGTGATCACCGAGGGCGTGCCGGTGCACGATTCCGCCGCGTTCTGGGCGCACGCGCGCGACAGCCGTACCCGGATCATCGGGCCCAACTGTCCCGGGCTCATCTCCCCCGGGCTCTCGAACGCCGGCATCATTCCGGCGGACATCACGGGCCCGGGACGGATCGGGCTGGTGTCGAAGTCCGGCACGCTCACCTATCAGCTCATGCACGAGCTCCGCGACATCGGGTTCTCCAGCTGCATCGGCATCGGCGGAGACCCGGTCATCGGCACCACGCACATCGACGCGGTCGAGGCGTTCGAAAAGGACCCTGACACCGACGTGATCGTGCTGATCGGCGAGATCGGCGGCGACGCGGAGGAGCGCGCGGCGGCGTACGTGCGGGAGAACGTGCGGAAGCCGGTTGTCGGCTACGTCGCGGGGTTCACCGCTCCCGAGGGCAAAACCATGGGGCACGCGGGAGCGATCGTGTCCGGGTCCTCCGGGACGGCAGCCGCCAAGAAGGAGGCGCTCGAAGCGGCCGGGATCCGGGTGGGGCGCACGCCGAGCGAGACTGCGCGACTGGTGCGCGAGGTGCTCGCCGGAACGAGCTGACCTCGCCCGGCAGGCGCAGTACTACGACCGGAGTGGTTCAAAGGCGAACCCGGGAGGATGGATGGACCTGCGGCAGCTGGAAACCGTCGTCGCGGTGGCGGAGGAGGGTGGATTCACGGCTGCCGCGCGTCGGCTGCATACGGTGCAGTCGACAGTGTCCACTGTGGTCCGTGCGCTCGAACGCGATCTCGGCACCGAGTTGTTCGAGCGCACTACCCACCGGGTCGCGCTGACGCCTGCGGGCAAAGCGTTTCTCCCGGCGGCGCGAGCGGCACTGGAGGCGGCCAGCCACGCTCGCGCGACCGTCGACCGGGCACGCTGGCAGGTCACCGGCGAGGTCCGGATCGGGGTCATGCCCGGGGCCTGGCCGGAACCGCACCGGGCGCTGAGCGCGTTGCGCCGGGACCATCCCGGCGTGCGAGTGCTGGTGCGGACCGCGCCGCCGCATCAGCTGCGCGAGGCGGTCGTGACGTCCGCTGTGGACATCATGGTCGCGGTCGCGGGCTGCGCCCCGAGCGGCGGATTGGTCAGCCGCCCGGTCCGGCGGGAGGAGATGGTGCTGGTCACCGCGGCCGGCGACGGAGCGGCGGACCGGCCGGTGTCGGCCGCCGAAGCCGCCGGTGCCGCGGTGGTCGATTTCGCGCCGGGCTGGGCGATCCGGGAGGCCACCGACCGGACGTTCCAGTCGGCTCGGGTGCGCCGGACGGTCGTGCACGAGGTCACCGACGCGCCCGCCGCGGCCGAACTGGTCCGCCACGATCTCGGCGGCTGCGTGCTGCCGGTGTCCGTCGCCGCGCAGTTCCCCGACCTGACCGGCCGCCGGTTCACCCGGGGCGGCCCGACATGGAACATCACGGCGACTCACACCGGCGATCCGCGTCCGGCGGTGGCGGCGGTACTGCGGCACCTGACCTGACCCAGCGGGCGCCGCCCCGGGTCAGCCAGCCGCCCATTCCGCCCGTACGTGCTTCAGATGCGCCTTGACCTGTCCCTCCAGCCGCGCCCAATCCCGCTCCGCGATCGCCGCCAGCATCTCCCGGTGCTCCCCCGCCGAATCCGCCAGCCGACCGTGCTCCGCGAGCTTTTCCAAGCCGTACAACCGCGTCTGGTCGCGCAGCGTGGCGATGGCGCCGGTCAGCCGCCCGTTTCCGGACAGCGCCAGCAAATCCAGATGGAACCGGCGGTCCGCCTCCAGGAAGCGCGCGACATCGCCTGCCTCCGCAGCGGACTCGATCTCGGCGGCCAGCCCGTCCAGCCGGACGAGGTCGTCCGGGCTCGCGGCAGCCCCTGCGGACAACGTCGCCGGGACCTCCAGCAGCAGCCGCATCTCGTAGATCTCGTCCAGATCGCGTTCGGTGACCGCGACGACCCGGTAGCCCCGGTTGCGGACGGGTTCCAGCAGGCCCTGGTTGACCAGCGTCAGCAACGCTTCCCGCACCGGGCTGCTCGACACGCCCAGCCGCGTCGCGAGCGCGGCGGCCGAGTAGATGTCGCCGGGACGCAGTTCGCCGGACACCATCGCCTGCCGCACCACTTCGAGCACTTGTTCGCGCAGGTTAGTGCGCTGCAGCTGCGTCACGGGGCGCACCTCCGCTTTCCCGGGCTTGACTTCGCCCGCTCAAGTCCAGCAGGGTACAGGAGTAGCCGGTAGCCGGTTACTAAGGAGTAACTAATGCCTGAGATCCGGGGTTACTGCACGTTGTGCCGGTCGCGCTGCGGCGCGGTCTACACGGTCGAGAACGGCGCGCTGCGCGGCGTCCGGCCGGATCCGGCACATCCGACGGGCGCCGCGCTGTGCCCGAAGGGCCGCGCCGCGCCTGAACTGGTGCACTCCCCCGAACGGCTGCGCAGGCCGTTGCGCCGCACGACGCCGAAGTCGGACCCGGATCCGCGCTGGCGCGAGATCAGCTGGGACGAAGCCCTGTCCGAGATGGCCGAGCGGCTCGGCGGCATCCGCGAGACCAGCGGCGCCGAGGCCGTCGCGTTCTCCGTCACCTCGCCCAGCGGCACGCCGATGTCCGACGCGATCGACTGGGTCGAGCGGTTCATCCGGCTTTTCGGCAGCCCCAACACCTTGTACGCGACGGAAATCTGCAACTGGCACAAGGACTACGCGCACGCGTTCACGTTCGGTTCGGCACTGCCCGCCCCGGACTACGCGGGTACGGAGTTCGCGGTGCTGTGGGGGCACAATCCGGCCAAGGCGTGGCTCGCGCAGTCCGCCGCGCTGGCCGAGGCCGGCCCGCCGAAACTGGCGGTCGTCGATCCCCGGCGGACCGCGAGCGCGGTGCGGGCTGACCACTGGCTCCGGGTCCGGCCGGGCGCCGACGGCGCGCTCGCGCTCGGCGTCGCGCGGGCTTTGCTCGAACGTCGGGGGCACGACGAGGCGTTCGTGCGGTCGTGGACGAACGCTCCGTTGCTGGTCCGCGCCGACACCGGCCGGTTTCTCCGGGCGGCGGAAATCGACCCCGCCGCGACCGGTTTCGCGGTGTGGGACGAGGTCGCGGGCCAAGCCGAGCCGTACGACACGGACTATTCAGCAAGTGGTCCGGAAAGGTTTGCCCTGCACGGAAAACGCCGGGTGCGCACGTTGGCCGGCCCGGTCGACTGCGTTCCCGCGTTCGAGCACTATGCGCAGGCTTGTGCCGCGTGGCCGCTTGACCGGACCGAAGCGGTGACGACCGTGGAAGCGCCGGCGATCGACGCTTTCGCGGCCGATCTCGCCGAGGCGAAGTCCGTGACTTACGCGGCTTGGTCGGGCGTCGGTCAGCACGCGAACGCGACGCAGACTGAGCGCGCGATCGCCACGCTTTACGCGCTCACCGGCAGCTACGATTCCCCCGGCGGCAACGTCGTGCTTCCGAAACTCGCGGTCGCGCCGGTCACGTCGGCGGACCAGCTCGCGCCTGAGCAGCGAGCGAAAGCACTTGGCCTGCAAGAGTTCCCGCTCGGGCCGCCGGAGCAAGGGTGGGTCACCGCACGCGATTTCTGCCGCGCGGTCCTCGACGAAAAGCCTTATCCGGTCCGGGCGCTGGTGTCGTTCGGCGGGAATCTTCTGCTGTCGCAACCGGATCCGCAGCGAACCGCGGAAGCGTTGCGACAATTGGAATTCGCGGTGCATCTCGATCTGTTCGAGAACCCGACCGCGCGATTCGCCGATCTGCTGCTGCCGGTTCAGACGCCGTGGGAGCACGAGGCGGTCAGGGCCGGTTTCGAAATCAGCCAGGCGGCACAGGAACACGTGCAGCTGCGGCCGAGAATGGCCGATCCGGTCGGCGAGTCGCGTTCGGACACTGAGGTCGTGTTCGACCTGGCCGGCCGGCTCGGGATGGGCGCGGAGTTCTTCGACGGCCGCATCGAGGACGGCTGGGATCACCAGCTCGCCCCGCTCGGGCTCACCGCCGCGCAGTTGCGCGAACAGCCCGGCGGCGTCGGTCTGCCGTTGCGGACCGAGTACCGGAAATACGCCGAGCGTGCGGAAAATGGTGCGGTAGCTGGGTTCGCGACGCCGACTCGCCGGGTCGAGCTGTATTCCGAACGGCTCGCCGAGCATGGCCAGCCCGCGGTCCCGGCCGCTGAGCCGGCTGTCCCGGACGCCCGGCATCCGCTGGTGCTGACCTGCGCGAAGAACGGATACTTCTGCCACAGCCAGCATCGCGGGATTTCGTCGCTGCGCAAGCGTTCTCCCGAACCGGCCGTCGACCTGAGCACGGAACTCGCCGCGGCGCGCGGAATCGAGGACGGGCAGTGGGTGCGCATCACGACCGCGTCGGCGGACGTCCGGATGCGGGCGCGGATCGATCCCGCGCTGCATCGCGACGTGGTCGTGGCGGAGTACGGCTGGTGGCAGCCCGCCCCCGACCTCGCGCTGCCCGGTTCGAACCCGCTCGAGGACGGCGGGACCAACTACAACCTGCTCGTCGGCGACGACGCCCATGACCCGGTGAGCGGATCGGTGCCGTTGCGCTCGACGTTCTGCGACGTCCGGCCGGACGAGCCGGAACCGTGGACCGGGCAGCGGGAGTTCGCGGTCGAGCGCGCGGAACTGGAGACCGAGGACATCCGGTCGGTGCGCCTCAAGCCGGTGGACGGCCTGGCGGTCCCGGAGTTCCGCGCCGGGCAGCACATCACCGTCGCTTGGCCGGACGCTCCGGGGCTGACCCGCAGTTACTCGCTGACCGGGCCGGCTCAAGCCGCCGACGGCGGATACGCGATCGCGGTGCGGCGGGTGCCGGGCGGGCAGTTCTCGCCCGCCGTGCACGACCGGCTTCAGCCCGGGACCCGGTTGCTGGTCACAGCTCCCTCCGGCGGGTTCGCGGTGCCGACCGTCCATTCGCGACCGATCGTGCTGCTGGCCGCCGGGATCGGGATCACGCCGTTCCTGAGCTATCTCGAGTCCCTCGAACCCGGGTCCGCGCCGGAGATCGTGCTGCACCACGGCAGCCGCGACCGCTCCCGGCACGCGTTCCGCGAGCGCATCGCCGAGTTGGCGGCCCGGCTGCCGAGTGTCCGGACAGTGGACCACTACAGCCGCCCCGGTCCGGAGGAGCCCGGCGATTTCACCGGCCGGATCACCGCCGACCGCGTCGAGGCCGACCTGATCCGGCGGCGGGCCCGATTCTACCTGTGCGGTCCCGAAAGCATGCTGGACGAACTGACCGCCGGACTGACGGAACGGGGCGTGCCGCGCTTCGACATCTTCACCGAGAAGTTCCACGCCGCGCCCGCCCCGGTCCACATCCCGGACGACGCCACGGCCACCGTGCGGTTCGCGCGATCCGGCCGCGAGGCCACCTGGCGGGCCGGCGACGGGGACCTGCTGCGCTTCGCCGAGGCGTCCGGGATCTCGCTGCCCAGCGGATGCCGGCTCGGGCAGTGCGAAAGCTGTGCCGTGCCGGTGCTGGCCGGAACGGTCGCGCACCTGGTCGCGATCGCCGACGATCTGCCCGCTGACCAGTGCCTTTCCTGTCAGGCGATACCCACTGCGGATGTAGTGCTCGATGCGTGAGCCTGGTCACCCCTAACCTCGCAAACCCCATCAGGGGTGCGAAATCCGGCGCCAGGACGGCATCATCGGCGGATGGCACTCGACCAGGCATCGCGCGAAGCGTACGAGGAGATCGTCCGGAAGAACCCGGCCGAGCCGGAGTTCCACCAGGCCGTCTTCGAAGTGCTCGAAGCGATCCGGCCCGCCCTGCAGCGGGATCCGGACCTGCGCGACGCGGCGATGCTGGAGCGGCTGTGCGAGCCGGAGCGCCAGGTGATGTTCCGGGTGGTCTGGACCGACGACGCCGGCGCGGTGCACGTCAACCGCGGCTTCCGGGTCGGGTTCAGCTCGGCGCTCGGGCCGTACAAGGGCGGGCTGCGCTTCCGCGGCGACGTCACGCTCGGCACGGTCAAGTTCCTCGCCTTCGAGCAGATCTTCAAGAACGCGCTCACCGGCCTCGGCATCGGCGCGGGCAAGGGCGGGTCCGACTTCGACCCGGCGGGCCGCAGCGACGCCGAGATCATGCGGTTCTGCCAGGCGTTCATGACCGAACTCGTCCGGCACATCGGCCCGGAGACCGATGTCCCGGCGGGCGACATCGGCGTCGGCGGGCGCGAGATCGGCTACCTGTTCGGCCAGTACAAGCGGCTCACCAACCGCTACGACGCGGGCACGATCACCGGCAAGAACCCGGTGCTGGGCGGCATTCCGGCGCGTCCGGAGGCCACCGGGTACGGGACGGTGTACTTCCTCGAGGCGATGCTCGGCGCGCGCGACGACTCGTTCTCCGGCCGCACCGCGGTGGTGTCCGGCTCGGGCAACGTCGCCTACCACGCGATCGCGAAGCTCAAGGAACTCGGCGCGAAACCGGTCGCGTGCTCGGATTCGGGCGGGTATGTCCATGATCCGCGCGGGATCGACCTGGACCTGCTGCACGATTTGAAGGTCGCGCGGCGCGGGCGGCTCGCCGAGTACGTCGACCACGTGCCGTCGGCGAAGTACGTCGCCGACGGCACGCCGTGGGACGTGCCGTGCGATCTGGCGCTGCCGTGCGCGACGCAGAACGAGCTGGACGAGCAGTCCGCGTTGCGGCTGGTGAAGAACAACGTCCGCGCGGTCGCCGAGGGCGCGAACATGCCGTGCACGCCCGGTTCGCTGCAGATCTTCCGCGAGGCCGGGGTCGCGGTCGGTCCCGGCAAGGCCGCGAATGCCGGCGGGGTCGCGGTGTCCGCGCTGGAGATGCAGCAGAACGCGGCGCGCGAGCGGTGGACGTTCGAGCGCACCGACCGCACGCTGCGCGACATCATGACCGACATCCACCGGACGTGCCTCGAAACCGCCGACGAGCACGGCGTGGCCGGGGACTACGTCAGCGGGGCGAACATCGCGGGGTTCCGCAAGGTGGTCGCCGCGATGGACGTGTGCGGCTACATCTGAGCCGGCTTCCGCGGCCGGTCGTTGTCCGGCGGAATGTTGTATGCAGTATTTGGTCGTGAGTCTGCCGGTCTACGGTCGGCGGTCTTCCGGTCGGCGGTCTTCCGGTCGGCGGTCTGCGAGTAGACAGCCTGCGGGTCGGCAGTCGGCGATGTGCGGTGTTCCGGTCGACGATCTTCCGTCGACAGTCGGCTGGTCGCCAGTCTGCCGTCGGCGGTCTGCAGTCGGCAATCTGCCGGTCGGCGGTCTGCAGTCGGCGATCTGCCGGTCGGTGATCCGCGGTGTTCCGGCCGACAGTCGGCCGGTCGACATCCGACAGTCTTCGGGTCGGCAGTGTGCCGGTCAGCTGACTACCGCATGGAGTGCACTGTGGACAGGATTCCCTGCGGTCCGGGCACCGGGACGGCGAAACCCCGGTGCCCGGACGCGCCGCTCGGCAGGCGGACCGGGTCGGCGTTTCCCGTGCCCCGGCGGGATTATCGTACGGAAGACAGCGTGATCAGGAGATAGAGCAGGATCAACAGCCCGGCGACGCCCAGGACCGCGGCGACCGCGCTGCGCACCCAGGTGATCAGGCCGGTCGCGGTGCGCTGCCGGTAGCCGGTGAAGCGGGCGTGGGTCTGGCTGGCTCTGTCGAGCAGCCCTCCGACGAACAGACCCGCGCCCAGGACAAGCAAGATGATGAGCAACGTCGGCATGACCGGGCGCCTCCTTCGGTAGCACGCTGTTCCCAGTTCAAAGAGCGAGAGTCCCGGGCTCGGCGGCCGGCGGCTACAGGAGAAGGTCTCCCGGTCCAGGGACTTGTGGCCTGGCGGCTGTTCCCCTACTGGCGGCGCGTCTGGAAAAGCGTTGGCGGGCAAGCCTGCGGCCTGTCGGTGCTTGACGCGCCACCGGCGGAGCGCTTCGGTACGGGGATGACCGCGTATGTGGAGCGTCCGCCGGTGCCGGAGCTGGCGGGAGTCGTGCGCACGGTGTGGCTCCAGCGCACCGGCGACGCGCCGTACGTGCAACGGCATCTGCCGACGGGCGGTGTCGAGATCCACTTCCCGGTCGGCGGGCGGCCGCAGTTGCTCGGGCCGTTGACCGGGCCGCGGATCGAGGTCATTCCGGCGCGTACCACCATCGTCGGCGTGCGGTTCCGGCCCGGTGCCGCGCCGCCTCTGCCCGCGGGGCTCGACGAATTGGCCGACCAGCACGTCGGGCTGGCCGACTTGTGGGGCCGCGCCGTGGATCGGCTCGTGGAAACCGTTGCCCTCGCGGCGACGCCCGAGCTGGGGCTGGTCGCGCTGCAGGCGCACCTCGTGCAGGAGTTTCGCCGGGTCGGCGGGCTGGATCCGCTGGTCGGGGAGGCGGTGCAGGTGCTCATGCCGTGGGACCCGGTCGGGGTGGACGCGGTCGCCGCGCATCTGGCGCTTTCGGCCAGCCAGTTGCGGCGGCGGTGTCTGCAGGCGGTGGGGATGAGCCCGAAGGTGCTGCAGCGGACGTTGCGGTTTCAGGGGTTTCTCGCGCTCGCCCAGTCCGGCGCGATCGCGACCGGGCGGCGGGGTGCGGACGGGATGGCGGGTCTCGCGGTCGACGCCGGTTATGCGGACCAGGCCCACCTGAGCCGGGAATGTCTTCGGCTGACCGGGGTTACGCCGAGGCAACTGCTTGGGGGCGACCTCGATCGGTGCGCTTGCGGGCATGATCATTCGGCTTCGTACGCGCCGTTCCTCGCTACGCGGAGACGGTCGCTGGTCCGGGTTTGAGTGCTTCCCAGGGTGCCTGCTCCGGCTTCTCCGCGCACCGTCGGCCCTCTCCGCTGAGGCGGCGGGCCTGATCGGTCTCGCGCAACTCGGCCGCAGCACCTCCCGTGCGCGTTTTGTTCAAGAACGACCAGCCGGATCTCCGTAGCGTCAGCTCCGTGATCGACCTGACCGCGCTCGACGTCATCTCCCCCGGTTCGCCGGGTTACGAAGCCTGCGCCCGATCGAGCGCCGTCGTCCGGTGCCATTCGGTCCCGGATGTCGTCCAAGTCGTCGCCTGCGCGGCTGCGACCGGCCGACAGGTCATGCCGCGCGGCGGTGGGCATTGTTTCGTGGACCGGTACCCGGCTGACGGGATAGTGGCGGATCTGTCCGGAATGAACCAGATCGTGGGCGACGACAATGGTGTCGCGGTGATCGGAGCCGGTGCCAATCTGGGTGCGGTGTACGCGACGTTGCACGAGTCCGGCCGGACGATCCCGGCTGGTTGCGGCGACACGGTCGGCATCGCGGGGCTGACGCTCGGCGGCGGCATCGGGCTCCTCGGCCGCCGGTACGGGCTCACCTGCGATCGGCTCGTCGGCGCGCAGGTCGTGCTCGCCGACGGAAGCGTCGTGGAGTGCGACGAAAACCGGGAGTCCGAGCTGTTCTGGGCGTTGCGCGGCGCGGGCGGCGGGCAGTTCGGCATCGTGACGGAGTTGCGGTTCGCGACGGTGCCGGAGCCGTCGGTCTGCCGGATCGAGGGGAACTGGACGGAAGGGGACCTCATCCAGGCCTGGCAGGACTTCGCGCCCGACGCACCCGACGAAATGACCGTGAACCTCACTGTCCAAGAGGGACGCGCGACCCTCTTCGGCGCTTCTGCCCTGCCGCCGGCGGAAACCGAGAGTCTGCTCCGCGAGATCACCGCGCGGGCCGGTGTTCTGTATGCAATAGACATCCGACTGGATGTTCCCTACAGCATGGTGAAGCCGACCTTCAGTACGCTTGATCCAGACCAAGGAGCCCGCCGGGTTCGGTCGGAGTTCTTCGCCCGCACGATGTCGGAGCGGACGACCGCCGGGCTTCTCCAGAGGTTGGAGGGCGACCGGCGGCTGGCGTTCACGGCGATGGGCGGGGCGTACAACCGGGTCGCGGAGGGGGACACCGCGTTTGCCCACCGGGGTGAGCGGTTTCTGCTGGAGCAGGTCGCCGGCCCAGGCGATCCGTGGGTGGACGAGGCGTGGAGCACGGCACACGCCGACGGATCCGGCCGGGTTTATCCGAACTTTCCCGATCTCGCGCTCGAGAATCCGGGGCTTGCGTATCACGCGGGCAACCGCGCCCGGCTCGCCGCGCTCAAGAAAGCCCGCGACCCCCACCGCATTTTCGACTTTCCCCAGGCTCTCTGAGCGACTACTAAGGAGCGTCATGACCAAAGTGTTCAGTGCCCTTTCCGTCTCGGTCGACGGCTACATCAGCGGCCGCCGCCCGGCGGGGGCCGACGAGGTCGGTAGCGGGCTCGGCGACGCCGGGGCGCTGTTCGACTGGTACTTCACCGGCGACACGCCCAGCAAGGTCTTCGGCGGGTTCAAGCTTTCCGAACCCAGCGCGCGGGTTTTCGACTCGCTCGCGGCGCGCGTCGGGGCGACCGTGGCCGGGCACGCGACGTACGACCACTCAAGCCACTTCGGCGGCAGTGGTCCGCATCCGACGGCTCCGTTGTTCGTGGTCAGCCACCAGCCGGTGCCGGAGCTGAGCGAGGCGCAGACCCAGGCGACCAGCGTCGAAGAGGCCGTCAAAGGCGCGCGGGCGGCGGCGGGCGGCAAGGACGTCGCGCTCATGGGCGGCGTCCTGGTCACCGAGGCGATCAAGGCCGGGCTGGTCGACGAGGTCGTGCTCCATCAGGTGCCGATCCTGCTGGGCGGCGGGCGGAGTTTCTTCGGCGAACTGGCGGAGCACGTCCGGCTGCGGCTGGTCGAGGCCGTCCCGGCGCCCGGCGTCACCCACCTTCACTACGAAATCATCCGCTGAAAGGAACCCCCGATGCTGAACCCCGAAGTCCGCCGCGTCCTCGACGGCGCCCCGATCGCCCATCTCGCCACCGTGCTCCCGGACGGGTCGCCGCATGTCGTCCCGGTGTGGATCGGCACGCGGGGCGACCGGATCGTCTTCCTGACCGGTCCGGAGAGCCGCAAGGCCCGCAACCTCCGCCGCGACCCCCGCGTGGCGATTTCCCTTACCCCGCCGGACAACCCGTTCGAGCCGATCATCATCCGCGGCCGGGTGGCGGAATGGATCGAGGGCGACCCGGCGTGGGAGATCGTCGACGAGGTCGCCAAGAAGTACATCGGACAGGCGTACACCCGCGAGCAGGTGCGCGTCGTCGGCCTGATCGAGCCGGAGAAGCAGTCGGTGGGGATGTAGTCAGAAGGCGACGGACGCGGCCAGTTCCCGTTGCGACTCAAGCAGTTCCAGCCGTCCGGCGAGCGCGTTGCGCACCAGTTCGAAGGTGTCCGAGCCCAGGGCGAGGCGCAGCGGCGGATTCGGCTGGAGGGTGGTCTCGTAGAGCAGCGCGGCGATTTTGGCCGGGTCGCCGGGAAGCTCGCTGTCGTCGAGGGATTCGAGGTAGCGACGGGTCCGGCCGACCGCGTTGTCGCGATAGGGGGCCGTTTCGGCGGTGTACCGCAGCGCGGCGGCGAAGCCGGTCCGGGTCGCGCCGAGCTGCGCCAGTGTCAGGTGGATGCCGAAGTCGGCGACCTCCCGGCCGACGCTCTCGGTGTACCCCTCCAATCCCCACTTCCCCGCGTGGTACGCGCTGTGCGTCGGCGAGCCGAGCTGGCCGCCCATGCTGGAGATCTGGACGATCCGGCCGCCGCCCTGCTCGCGCATCGGGCCGAGGAAGGCGCGGGTGATCAGGATCGGGGCGAGCAGCAGCACTTCGATCTGGTCCCGGATCTGCTCGGGCGTCATCTCCTCGGCCGCGCCCACGACGGCATAGCCCGCGTTGTTCACGACGACGTCGACCGGCCGCCGGCGCAGCGTCCGCTCGACCGTGGCGGCGACGTCGGCCGGGCGCGTGAGGTCGAGCTGTTCCACGGTGAGGCGCGGCGAGTCCGGCAGCGCGCCCGGCCGCCGGACTGTGGCGGTGACGTGGTCGCCGCGCCGGAGCGCCTCCTCGACCAGATGACGGCCCAGACCGCCGGAAGCGCCGGTGACGAACCAATGCCGTGCGGACATGGCGGGGTCCTCCAGAGGTAAGGTCGTCCGGAATGCGTTCCGGTTAAGCTATCCGGAATTCATTCCGGTTAGCAACCCCGGAGGAACCGATGCCCGACGCCCCGCGCCGCCCCCGGCGAGACGCGCTCGAGAACCGCGCCCGGCTCTTGGAGGTCGCGGCACGGGCCTTCGCCGCGGAGGGGCTAGCCGCGGCTCCGGCGGCGATCGCCAAACAGGCCGGCGTCGGCGTCGGCACGCTCTACCGGCACTTCCCGACCCGCGAGGCCCTGATCGACGCCGCCTACCGGCATCAGCTCGCGGTGGTCTGCGAGCAGGCATCGACCCTCCTCGCGCAGTACCCGGCCGCGGAAGCGCTGCGGGAGTGGCTGACGCATTTCCTCGCCTACGTCGGCGCGAAACACGGGATGTCCGAGGCGCTCAACGCGGTCATCGCATCCGGCGTCGACCCCTACTCGGACAGCCGGAAGCTGCTCGTCGACGCCGTTAGCGGACTCCTTTCCGCGGGCGCGCGGGACGCCACGCTCCGCGACGATGTGCACGCCGAGGACGTCTTGGTGCTGATCGGCGGGATCGCGTATTCCGCGCAGCACTGCGAAAAACCGCAAGCCCAGCGGTTGATCGGCCTGGTGCTCGACTCTCTCGCTGTTCACCGGCCGACGAGCGGGCGCGTGCCAGGCGGCAGCTGAGCCGCCCCGCCGCCCAAGTACTGCACCACCGCCTCCTGCAACGCCCGCACCGCGCGCGGCTGCTCGACATCTCGCCGGTACGCCAGCCGCACCACGCGGCTCAGCCCGGGCGCGGTGAACTGCGTGCGGCGGAACCGATCCCCGACCACGGTGCTCGGCACGACCGCGAGGCCCAGTCCGGCCTGGACCAGCTCCAGCACCGCGTCCATCTCGCCGCCCTCGATCGCGAACAGCGGGTCGAAACCTTCGGCACGGCAAGCGGCCACGGTCGCTTCGCGCAGGTCGTAGCCCTGCCGGAACATCACCAGCGGCCGGTCCCGCAGCGCCGCGATCGGCATCCGGCCGCGCACCGGCGCGGGCGCGTCCTTCGGCGAGACGACCACCAGGTCCTCGACGAACAGCGCGCGGCTCTCCAGCCGGGAATCGTCGTGCACCCTGCTGTCCACGATCATCGCCAGGTCCAGGCCGCCCTCCGACAGCGCGGTCTGCAGGTCCCGGGAGCCGCTTTCGTGCAGCACCAGTTCGATCCCGGGGTAGTCCCGCCGGAACGCGGCGAGCATCGCGGGCAGCAGGCCGGTGCACAGGCTCGGGGTCGCGCCCAGGCGCACCCGGCCGCGGCCCAGTTCGTCCAGCTCCCGGATCGCCCGGTAGGCGGTCTCCGTCTCGGCGATGATCCGGCGCGCGATCGGCAGCAGCGTCTCCCCCGCCTCGGTGAGCGTGACGTTCCCGCGGATCCGGTGGAACAGCCCCGCGCCGACATCCCGTTCCAGCGCACGGATCTGCTGCGACAGTGAGGGCTGCGCCACCCGCATCTGCTCCGCGGCCCGGGTGAAGTGCCGCGTCTCGGCCACTGCCAGGAAATACGCCAGCTGCTGGAACTGCATGACCAGCATCATAGGTGCTGCCTATCCTGTCGAGAGAAATCATGTGTTTGCCCTCTTGTCAGGGCCGACTTACCGTCGGTTCCGTGGCACTCGCTCCCGCTCCGCCCCGCCGTCGCCCGGCCCTCGTGACGTTCTGGCGTTCGACCATCGGCAAGAAGGTCGTCATGGCCGTCACCGGGCTGATGTTCGTCGCGTTCCTGTTCGTGCACATGGCCGGGAACCTCAAGGTTTTCCTGGGACCGCAGCACTTCGACGACTACGCCGCCTGGCTGCGCACCATCGGCGAACCGGTGCTGCAGAACGCCTGGTACCTCTCGATCCAGCGGGTCGTGCTGCTGATCGCGTTGGTGCTGCACGCGGTCGCGGCGGTGCAACTGTCCAAACGGGACCGGCAAGCCCGCCCGGTGAAGTACGCGCACGGCCAGCGGCGCAAGGCCGGCTTCGCGACGCACACCATGCGCTGGGGCGGCGCGACGCTCGCGCTCTACCTCGTGTGGCACATCCTGGACCTCACCGTCGGCGTGGCCAATCAGGACTTCCGCGACGGGCAGCCGTACCACAACATCGTCGCGGACTTCCAGGTCTGGTGGGTCAACCTGATCTACATCGTCGCGCTGCTGATGCTCGGCCTGCACATCAACCACGGCTTCTGGAGCGCGGCGCAGACCCTGGGCATCACCAGCAAAACCCGAGACCGGGCGTTGAAAACCGCGGGCTCTGTGCTCGCCGTCGTGATCACCGGCGGCTTCCTGATCGTGCCGATCGCCGTGATGGCGGGATGGGTGGCCTGACATGAGCGACTACACGCTCGGCGAGCCGATCGCCGACACGCAAGCGCCGGACGGTCCGATCGAGGACCGCTGGGACAGCCGCCGCTTCGGCGCGAAGCTGGTCAACCCGGCCAACCGGCGGCGGCACCGGGTGATCGTGGTCGGCACCGGTCTCGCGGGTGCGTCCGCCGGGGCGACGCTCGCCGAACAGGGCTACCACGTGGTTCAGTTCTGCTTCCAGGACTCGCCGCGGCGCGCGCACTCGGTCGCCGCGCAGGGCGGCATCAACGCGGCGAAGAACTACCGCAACGACGGCGATTCGGTCTACCGGCTCTTCTACGACACGGTGAAGGGCGGCGACTTCCGGTCCCGGGAGTCCAATGTGTACCGGCTGGCGCAGGTGTCCGCGCAGATCATCGACCAGGCGGTGGCGCAGGGCGTTCCGTTCGCCCGGGAGTACGGCGGGCTGCTCGACACCCGCTCGTTCGGCGGCGTCCAGGTGCAGCGCACGTTCTACGCGCGCGGCCAGACCGGACAGCAGCTGCTGCTCGGCGCGTACCAGGCGCTGGCGCGGCAGATCGACGCCGGCAGCGTGGAAATGCACCCGCGGACCGAGATGCTCGACCTCGTCGTGTCCGACGGCAAGGCACGCGGGATCGTCGCGCGCGACCTGGTGACCGGCGAGGTGACCACGCATCTCGCGGACGCCGTCGTGCTCGCGACCGGCGGCTACGGCAACGTCTTCTACCTGTCCACCAACGCGAAAGGCTCCAACGCCACCGCGATCTGGCGGGCGCACAAGCGCGGCGCGTACTTCGCGAACCCGTGCTTCACGCAGATCCACCCGACCTGTATCCCGCGTTCGGGCGAACACCAGTCGAAGCTGACGCTGATGAGCGAATCGTTGCGCAACGACGGCCGGATCTGGGTGCCGAAGCAGCCGCGCGACCCGCGTCCGCCGCGGGAGATCCCGGAGTCCGAACGGGACTATTACCTGGAGCGGATGTACCCGAGCTTCGGCAACCTGGTGCCGCGCGACATCGCGTCGCGGGCCGCGAAGAACGTCTGCGACGCCGGGTTCGGCGTCGGTCCCGGCGGGCTCGGCGTGTACCTCGACTTCGCGGACGCGATCGAGCGGATGGGCCGCCCGGCGGTGGAAGCCAAGTACGGCAACCTCTTCGACATGTACGAGCGGATCACCGCGGAGAACCCGTACGAGGTCCCGATGCGGATCTACCCGGCGATCCACTACACGATGGGCGGGCTGTGGGTCGACTACGACCTGCAGAGCACGGTGCCCGGCCTGTTCGTGATCGGCGAGGCCAACTTCTCCGACCACGGCGCGAACCGGCTCGGCGCGTCCGCGCTGATGCAGGGCCTCGCCGACGGCTACTTCGTGCTCCCGGCCACGCTCAACGACTACATCGCCCGCGGCGGCTTCCCCGCGCTCGACCCGGCCGATCCGGCGGTCGCGCAGGCCGAGACCGCGGTACGCGACCGGCTGGAACGGCTGCTGTCCGTGCGCGGCACCCGCAGCGTCGACTCGTTCCACCGCGAACTCGGCCACCTGATGTGGGACCACTGCGGGATGTCCCGCTCCGCCGAAGGCCTGCGGAAAGCACTCGACCGCATTCCGGAGCTGCGCGCCGAATTCTGGCGAGACGTCCGGGTCCCGGGCACTGGCGCCGAACTGAACCAGGAACTGGAGAAGGCCGGTCGCGTCGCCGATTTCCTGGAACTCGCCGAATTGCTATTGCTCGACGCACTGGTGCGCGAGGAATCGTGCGGCGGCCATTTCCGCGAGGAACACCAAACCGAAGACGGCGAGGCCCAGCGCGACGACGAGCGGTTCTCTTGCGTCTCGGCCTGGGAGTACGGCGAAAAGCCCGTGCTGCACCAGGAAATCCTGAACTTCGAGCACGTCCACCCCACCCAGCGGAGCTACACGTGAAACTCACCCTGCGGGTCTGGCGCCAGTCCGGCCCGGACGACGACGGCGGGCTGGTCGACTACCCGGTCGACGACGCCAGCCCGGACATGTCCTTCCTGGAACTGCTCGACGTCCTCAACCAGCACCTCATCGAGGACGGCGCCGAGCCGATCGCGTTCGACCACGACTGCCGCGAGGGCATCTGCGGCTCGTGCGGCGTCGTGATCAACGGCCGGGCGCACGGTCCCGAACGCACCACGACCTGCCAGCTGCACCTGCGCTCGTTCCGCGACGGCGATGTGCTGGACGTGGAACCCTGGCGCGCCAAGGGTTTCCCGGTGATCAAGGACCTGGTGGTCGACCGCTCGGCGTTCGACCGGATCATCGAGGCGGGCGGCTACGTCACCGCCCCGACCGGCAGCGCGCCCGAAGCGCACGCGACGCCGGTGCCCAAGCCGGACGCGGACCTCGCCTTCGACAACGCGACCTGCATCGGCTGCGGCGCGTGCGTCGCGGCCTGCCCGAACGGGTCGGCGATGCTGTTCACCTCGGCGAAGGTGGCGCACCTGAACTCCCTGCCGCAGGGCCAGCCGGAACGTGCCCAGCGCGTGCTGGACATGGTGGAAACCATGGACGCGGCGGACTTCGGCGGCTGCACGAACACCGGCGAATGCGTCACGTCGTGCCCCAAGGGGATTCCGCTGACCAGCATCGCGAACCTCAACCGCGAGTTCCTGAAGGCGAGCCGCTCGCGGCGCTAGCCGGGCTCGCGCGGCTGTCTCCCGCCCGGAATCGCTCCGGCGGGAGACAGCCGCGGCGCGGGCCGGTCAGGACTTCCTGCCCCGCTTGGTGTCGTCGTCGATGTCGATCTGCTCCTTGCGGACCTTCCCCTGGACGGTCTGCTCCTCGGTGACCTGCTCGGTTCCCAGGCGCACCCGCTCCACCGGCACGGTTTCCTTCTGCACCACCGGTTTCTCGGCGTGCAGCACGACGTCCTGCTCCGCCTCGCCGATCTCGGCCTTGCCCGCTGCCTTGGCGTCGGTGATCGGCTCGCGCTCGACGCGCACTTCCTCGTGCGTGACCGGCACGGTCACCTGCTCCTCTTCGGTCACCACGTACTTGCGCAGCCGGACGTGGCCGGTTTCGACCTCTTCGGTGCCGACCCGCAGCCGTTCCTCGGAACGCACCACGTCGCCCGTGCCGGACGCGTCGTGCCGTCCGCCCTTGGCCGCGGCGGTGTCCTGGCCGGTCGGCTGGCCGCGGCCCGCGGCGCCGCCCATCGCCGCGTCGCGACCCTTGCCCGCGGCACCGCCTGCCACACCGCCCGCAGCGCCGCCTGCTGCCGCGTCGCGGCCGCGGTTGCCAGTGTTCTCGCCGGTCCCGCGCGGAGCCGGCAAGCCGTAGTACTTGTACAACTCGACGCTTTCCTTTTCGGAAAGGTGGCCCTCCGCGTCGATGCGCGGCGCGTCGGACACCTGGTCCTTCGCGACCTGGACGTGCAGGCCGTCGTTCTCCATGCCCGCACCCGACAGCGGCACGAAGCTCTCCTTCTGGCCGAACAGCCCGGTTTTCACCGTCACCCACTCCGGCCGCCTGGTGTCGTCGGCGAGATATACCGTGCCCACCTTGCCGATTTTGCTGCCGGAATTGTCCATCACGGTGCTGTCGACGAGATCCTGCGGCTGGATTGCGCGTACCATGGATCCACTCCATTTCCCGAATCGGATTGTGCGCTTCGGTTCCTACTGTCCGGCGGGACAAAGTGCTGCGCAAGCGGCGCACCCCTCAAGCGAGCGACCCCGTTTCGTGTCAGTTTGCGGGCCGGAATCACCGGGTACTTCCGTCGTAAGCGGTCCGCTCGATACCCGGGCGAAATTGCCGAAAATAGTTCATCTGCCGGGTCGGGAAAGGCCGCGAGCGAATTCGGGAGGCAGCGCACGGCCCGGGAAGAAGACCTGCCCGGAAAACCGGATGCGACCCGTCGGGCCGGTCGGCTAGGCTCCCCGCCCATGGGTGCCGCTTTCGCCGCGTACGCGTTGACTCGCCTGCGCAACGCCTGAGCGCCGGACGCACACCGCTCCGTCGCGCTCTCCCGTTGTCCGTCCGGGCCGCCAGTCTCGGCACCCGGGTCGCTTCCTCATGCGCGGAGTCCCCACCCTATGTCTGCCCAATCCTTCGGCGGACGGCACGAGCTCGGCCAGAACTTCCTGGCCGACCCCGCCGTCATCGCCGCTGTCTGCACTGCCGCCGGCCGCACGACCGGTCCCCTCGTGGAACTGGCCGCGGGCGACGGCGCGCTCACCATCCCGCTCAGCCGCACCGGCCGCCCGCTGACCGCCGTCGAACTCGACCCCCGCCGCGCCCGCCGCCTGGACCGGCGGACCGGCGAGCACGTCAAGGTCGTCCACGGCGATCTGCTCCGGCACCGGCTGCCCGACGTTCCGCACACCGTCGTCGGCAACCTTCCGTTCCACCTCACCACCGCGACGCTGCGCCGGTTGTTCCGGCAGCCGCACTGGGAACTCGCGGTGCTGCTCGTGCAATGGGAAGTCGCCCGCCGCCGGGCCGGAATCGGCGGCGCCTCCCAGATGACCGCCGCCTGGTGGCCGTGGTTCGAGTTCGCCGTCCCCGCCCGGGTGCCGGCGCACGCGTTCCGTCCTCGCCCCGCCGTGGACGGCGGGATCCTCGTGCTCACCCGCCGCCCGGAGCCGCTGGTCGAGGATCGGGCGGAGTACCAGGAGTTCGTCCGCGAAGTCTTCACCGGACGCGGTCGCGGGCTGGGCGGGATCCTGCCCCGCACCGGCCGCCTCAGCGTCCGCGCGGCCCGGACCTGGCTTGCCCGGCAAAGGCTGTCGCCGCGAGCACTCCCCCGCGACCTGACCGCCGGGCAGTGGGCGTCGCTGTGGGAGCTCGCCCGGTGAGCTTGCATCGATCAGCCCGATGCAGCGCAGCGAAAAGCTCTGCTTTCCCGCAAACCGGCCGCTGGCGATAGTGAACGGAAGCGACGAAAGGCGGTTCCGGGAATGAACCACGGCGACTGGGTGCACGAGGCCGCGCGGCTGCGCCCCCGTACCGCGGCCTTTGTGGACGGAGATTGGCTCGAAGCCGAGTCCGGCAAGACTTTCGCCGACGTCAACCCCGCCACCGGGCACCCAGTCGCGCAGGTGGCCGAATGCGGCCGGGACGAGATCGACGCCGCGGTCGCCGCCGCGCGGCGCGCGTTCGAGGACGGCCGCTGGTCCCGGCTCGCCTTGGCTGAGCGCAAGAACCGCCTGTTGAGGCTGGCCGAACTGATCAGTGCGCACGGACCGGAGCTCGCGCTCTGCGACACCCTGGACGTCGGCCGTCCGATCTCGGACACGTTCGGCCAGGACGTGCCCGCGACCGCCGAGTGCTTCGCCTGGTACGCCGAGGCGCTCGACAAACGCTACGACGAGGTCGCGCCCGCCCCTCCGGGCAACTTCGCCGCGATCCGGCGCGTGCCGCTCGGAGTGGTGGGCGCGGTCGTGCCGTGGAACTTCCCGCTCGACATCGCCGGATGGAAGCTCGCTCCGGCCCTGGCCGCGGGCAACAGCGTGGTCCTCAAACCCGCCGAACAGTCGCCGCTGTCCGCGCTGCGGCTGGGAGAACTGGCCGCAGAAGCGGGAATCCCGGACGGGGTGCTCAACGTCGTGCCGGGTTTCGGCGAGACCGCGGGACAGGCGCTGGGACGGCATCCGGACGTCGACGTCCTCGCCTTCACCGGGTCGACGCCGGTGGGCGGGCTGTTCCTGCGCTACGCCGGGGAGTCGAACCTCAAACAGGTCTGGCTCGAATGCGGCGGCAAGAGCCCGGTCGCGGTGTTCGCCGACGCGGACCTCGACGCCGCGGCGGACCTGGTCGCGTTCGGGTTCTGCGCGAACTCCGGCCAGGTCTGTTCGGCGACCACCCGGCTGCTCGTGCAGGCGCCGGTCGCAGACGAATTCCTTGCCCGGCTGCGCGAAAAGGCCGCCGCGTGGGTACCCGGAGATCCGCTGGACCCGGCCACGAAACTGGGTCCGATGATCGACGAGAACGCCGCGGCGCGGGTGCTGGCGGCCGTCGAAGCCAGCAGCGGAACCGTCGTCACCGGCGGCACCCGCCGGGGTGCGTTCCTGGATCCGGCCGTCGTGACCGACGTGGCCGCCGACGACCCGCTGGTCACCGACGAGTTGTTCGGGCCAGTGCTCGCCGCCCTCCCGTTCGAGACCGAAGCCGAAGCGATCCGGCTCGCCAACGACACGCCGTACGGCCTCGCCGCGTCCGTCTGGACCCGCGACCTCGCCCGCGCGCACCGCGTCTCCGACGGAATCCACGCCGGGACGGTCTCGGTGAACACAGTGGACGCGCTCAGCACCGCGACCCCGTTCGGCGGCTTCAAGCAGTCCGGCTTCGGCCGCGATCTTTCCCCGCACTCGTTCGACAAGTACACCGGTCTCAAGACGGTCTGGACGGCCTACGCCTGACCGAGGTCGCGCCCGGTTTCCGCGGCCAGGTACCCGAGCAGCAGCTCGCGCGTCCTGGCCGCGGACAGGCTGGTGTTGCGGCCGGCGAGATGCAGGCCGTAGGCGTCTTCCAGGGCCACCGCGTTCGCCGCGATGTCCGCGGCGGGCGACCGCAGCCGGAACGCTCCGGTGTCCTGACCGTGCGCGAGCGCGGCCGAGTACAGCGACACCTCGCGATCCCAGAGCGCCGTCATCAACACCGCGTGCGCCGGGTTGCGCGCAGCGTGGACGTGCATTTCGTACAGCACCCGGCTCAGCGGATCGCCCTCCCTGTCCGGAAGCCCCGCGCCGGCCAGCCGCACGAGCCGCCGGACCGGATCGTCCTCGGCCTCCGCGGCCCGCGCTCGCGCCCAGTAGAACCGGTCGACCGCGTCGCGGTGCAGTTCGAACAGCAGGTCGTCGAGGTCCGGGTAGTAGTAGCTGACCGAGCCTGCCGACAGCCCGGCCTCCTCGGCGACGTCGCGCACGCGGAGACCGGCCAGCCCCCGCGTCCGGATCGCGCGGGCGGCAGCCGCCACCAGCTCGTCGCGCCGCTTCGCCTGGTCCTTGGGTCGTGCCACGTCCAGGATTATTGATGACGTGCATCGAAAAACCCAGTACCGGTTCCGCAGAACCGCACCATCAAGGGTCTTGCCTCCCGCATCGGCAGCGCGCATTCTTTGCGCTAGACCGCAAAGAACGAGGAGACGCGCATGGCCCACCCCCTCTCGCGCCTGACCGAGGACGAGGTCGCCCGCAACCGCGAACTGCTGGCCGGCGCCGGGATCGCGACCGAGAGCACCCGGTTCGCGCTCGTCTCGCTGCTGGAACCGGCGAAGGCGGCCGTGCTGGCCTGGCAGCCGGGCGGCCCGGTGGACCGCCGCGTCCGTTCGCTGCTGCTCGACCGGCGGACCGGCGCGGTGCGCGAGGTGGTCGTGTCGCTGACCAGCGGCGAGGTCGTGGCCGACCGGGCGGTGGACGTGGTGTCCGAGGGGCAGCCGCCGATCCTGCACGAGGAGTTCGACCTGGTCGAGGAGATCCTCTGGAAGGACGAGGCGTGGAACGCGGCCATGCGCCGCCGCGGCATCGACGAGCCCCGGTCGGTCCGGATCTCCGCCCTGAGCGCCGGATGCTTCGACATTCCCGGCGAAACCGGTCTGCGGCTCGTGCGCTGCCTGGCGTTTCTCCAGCTCAACAAGGACGACAACCTCTGGGCGCACCCGATCGACGGCGTCGTGGCCTACGTCGACCTGATCGCGGGCCGCGTGCACGACCTCGTCGACGACGGTCCGGCCGACATCCCGCGCACCGCCTACGACTACCACCTCGACGGGCCGGCCCGCGACACGCAGAAGCCCATCGTGATCACCCAGCCCGAGGGGCCGAGCTTCACCGTGGACGACGATGTCGTCACCTGGGAGAAGTGGCAGTTCCGGATCGGCTTCAACGCAGTCGAAGGCCTTACCCTGCACCAAATCGGCTTCCAGGACGGAGAACGGCTGCGTCCTGTCGTGTACCGCGCTTCCGTCGCCGAGATGGTTGTGCCCTATGGCGACCCGAGCCCGGTCCGGTTCTGGCAGAACTACTTCGACGCCGGTGAGTACTCGCTGGGCAAGGAAGCCAACTCGCTCACGCTCGGCTGCGATTGCCTGGGCGAGATCCGCTACTTCGACGCCGTCCTGCACGATGACGACGGCCGGCCGCACACCATCGCGAACGCGATCTGCATGCACGAGGAAGACGCGGGCGTGCTGTGGAAGCACACTGACCACTACAACGGGAGTGTCTCGACCCGTCGGCAGCGGCGGCTGGTCGTTTCGTTCTTCGTGACAGTCGGCAATTACGACTACGGCTTCTACTGGCATCTCTACCTCGACGGCACGATCGAACTCGAATGCAAGGCCACCGGCATCGTCTTCACCTCGGCCTTCCCCGCCGACGAGGACTACCCGTGGGCCGCTGAAATCGCCCCTGGCATCGGCGCGCCGTTCCACCAGCACCTGTTCTCCGCGCGGCTGGACATGATGGTCGACGGCCTCTCCAACGCGGTCGACGAGATCGACGCGCAGCGAGTCCCGATCGGCCCCGGCAATCCATACGGCAACGCCTTCACCCGCAAGATCACCAGGCTGGCCAAGGAATCCGAGGCTGCCCGGCTCGCCGACGGGACCCTCGGCCGCACCTGGCGGATCAGCAATCCCGAGTCCCGCAACGCCCTCGGCGAACCCGTCGGCTACACGCTGCATCCAGAAGGCCAGCCGCCATTGCTGGCCGACGGCGCGTCGTCCATCGCCCGCCGCGCCGCCTTCACCCGCAAGCACCTCTGGGTCACCGCGTACGCCGAGGACGAGCGCTTCCCGGCGGGCGAGTACGTCAACCAGAACGACGGCAAGACCGGCATCGACACCTGGATCCGGGCCGATCGCGACCTCGACGGCGCCGACCTCGTCGTCTGGCACACCTTCGGCCTCACGCATTACCCGCGCACCGAGGACTGGCCGATCATGCCCGTCGACCGCACCGGGTTCACGCTCAAGCCCAGCGGATTCTTCGACGCCAACCCCGCGCTGGACACGCCCGCGCCGAAACCGCAGCATCCCGGCTGCTGTCACTGAGGCAGGATGTCGGCATGAGCGAGCCCTCCTTCACCCTCGTGCAGTTGCGCTATTTCGAGGCGGCGGCGCGGCACCTGAGCATGACAGCCGCGTCGAAGGAGCTGATGGTCTCGCAGTCGGCCGTTTCGACGGCGATCGCGCAGCTGGAGAAGGAAATGGGCGTGCAGTTCCTGCTGCGCCACCACGCCCGCGGGCTGAGCCTGACCACCGCCGGCGAGGAGTTCTACAAGCGGGTGCTGGATTTCCTGGCGCACGGCGCGGAGCTGGTCGAAACGGCGCGGCAGTCCGGCACCGACCTCGTCGGGACGCTCACCGTCGGCTGCTTCACCACACTCGCGCCGTTCCGGCTGCCGAGTCTGCTGGCCGAATTCGAAACCCGGCATCCGCGCGTCCACGTGTCCCTCCGCGAAGGCGAGCACAAGGCGCTCAAGGGTGCTTTGCGGGCGGGTGAAACCGAGCTGGCGATGCTGTACGGCTACGACCTCGACGACGACATCGACCGCGAGGTGGTCGGCACCGCCGCTCCGTACGCGCTCGTCTCCGAGGACCACCGGCTCGCCCGGCGCAAGAGCCGCAAGGTTTCGCTGCACGAGCTGGCGGAGGAGCCGATGGTGCTGCTCGACCTGCCGCACAGCCGGGAGTACCTGCAGTCGATCCTGAGCGACGCCGGGGTGGCGCCGCGGGTCCGGCACCGGACGAGCGGGTACGAGACGGTGCGGGCGCTGGTCGCTTCCGGGCACGGGTTCGCGCTGCTCAACCAGCGGCCGCCGGACGACACGACTTACGCGGGCGCTCGGGTGGTGCCGCTGACGCTCACGGACGAGGTTCCGTCGCTGGAGATCGTGCTCGCGACGATGCGCGGGGTCCGGCTCACCCGGCGGGCGCAGGAGTTTCGGGAGCTGTGCCGCGCGCAGTACTCCTCGTGAACGAAGGTCCGCGTCAGAACAGCCGTTCCAGCGCCCGGCGCGCGCGGGCCGGAGCCTGGCGGTCGTCGTGCAATTGCAGGAAATGGTTGAGCGCCAGCATGATCCCGACGAACTCGTAGAGCAGCTGGTCGATGTCGGCGTCCGCGGGCAATTCCTCCAGGCTCACCGCACGCCAGATGTTGACGCGCAGCTCCCGCTCCCAGAACGCGCTCATCCGGACGACGGCGTCGCGCACCGGCCCCTCCCGGCCGTCGAACTCGGCCGCCGCCGCGGTGAAGAAGCACCCTCCGGGCAGCAGTTCGCGTTCCAGGTAGGAGATCCACGCCTCCCCCGCCGCCCGGAGGTAGGGCAGGCCGCGCGGCACGCCGCGGGCGCGTTCGGGCACCTCGCGGACGAACATCTCGGCGGCGGTGTCGACGACGGCCAGTTGCAGGCTCTCCTTGGAGCCGAAATGGCCGAGCACGCCCGCCTTGCTCATCCCCAGCTCGCCGGCGAGCCGCCCGATGGTCAGCCCCTCCAGGCCCTCGGCGGACGCGATCGCCAGGCCGAGGTCGAGGATGCGCCGCCGGGTGAGGCCGGTCTCGGCGACGGACTTCCGGGGACTCATGGGAACCATTATAGATTACGAACGATCGGTCGCTATATTGGGCCAAACCCGTGAGGAGAGACAGATGCCCGGTTCCCGCATCACCGCGCTCGGCCACCACCTGCCCGCCCGCGTGCTGACCAATGCCGACCTGGAAGGCATGGTCGACACGAGCGACGAGTGGATCCGCCGCCGCACCGGCATCGCGACCCGCCGCATCGCGGACGGCTCGGTCGCCGACCTCGCCGTCGAAGCAGCCGCCAAGGCGCTGGCCGGAGCCGGTCTCGAACCGGGCGAAATCGGCTTGGTCACGGTCGCCACCTGCAGCGCGATCGACCGCTGCCCGTCGATCGCCGCCCAGGTCGCGGGCCGGCTCGGCATCCCGGACGCGGTCTGTTTCGACCTCAACAACGGCTGCGCCGGCTTCTGCACCGCGCTCGCCACCGCCGACCACGCCGTCCAGGCGGGAGCCGCCCGGCACGCACTGGTCGTCGGCGCGGAGAAAATGTCGGACGTCACCGACTGGACCGACCGCAGCACTTGCGTCCTGCTCGGCGACGGCGCAGGAGCCGCCGTTCTCAGCGCGGCCGAGACGGCGGCGGTGGGCCCGGTCGTGTGGGGCTCCGACCCGGCGCGCCGGAATCTCGTCCGGCTCGTGGACGCATGGCAGCCCGCGTTCGCTCAGGACGGCCAGTCGGTGTTCCGCTGGGCGACCCAGGAACTCCCGGCGGTCGCGGCGGAAGCCTGCCGTCGCGCGGGCATCGCCACCACGGACCTCGCCGGGGTCGTCACCCACCAGGCGAACCTGCGGATCGTCGAGGCGCTGACCGACCGGCTCGACCTGCGCGAGGACGTGGTGATCGGCCGGGACGTGGTCGATTCGGGCAACACCTCGGCGGCGTCCGTCCCGCTCGCACTGTCCAAAATGGTCTCCCGCGGCGAGCTGCCGCCGGGCGAACCGGTGCTGCTCTTCGCCTTCGGCGGCGGGCTCTCCTGGGCGGGCCAGGTAGTGACCTGCCCGTGAAAGACCTGGTCTGCCTGCACGCCGCCGCGAGGATCCGCTGCGCCCGGCGCTGGCCGGACTCGGGTTCCGGCCGCACACCCCGGTGCTGCCGGGGCCATCGCGGCGGCGTGCGGCGCCGGTCCGATCCGCTGACGTCGTTCCGGGACGAGGTCCTGCGTTCGCCTTCCTCAGCCGCGAGCAGCTCGACCAATCCCGCTACGCCTTGCTCGAACAGGCGTTACCGGACGCGAAAACGGTGCCGGTGGAGGTCGGGCACCGGATTCATTCCCGGGCGCCGGAACGCCGGCTGTCCGAAGTCTCGGACTGGCTCTGGTACCCGCGCTGAATCGCGATGTGGTCGGCCACGAACTTCGCGTCGTGCCACACACCCCAGATGAAACTCGACCCGCGCCGCGCCAGCCACGGGAGGCCGATGAAGTACACACCCGGCTCCACCGACACTCCGCGACGGTGCCGCGGCCGTCCGTTCTCGTCGAAAGCGTCGACCTGCAGCCAGCTGTAGTCGACAGCGAACCCCGTTGCCCAGACGATCGAAGTCACTCCGGCCGCGCCCAAATCCAGTTCCAGCACCGGATCGGCGACGCACGCCGGGTCCGGGCCCAGCTCGCGCGCGGACGGTTCCGCGGGCAGGTCGAGTCCGTTGCGAGCCACGTAGGCGTCGGCTTCGTCAAGCAGGGCAAGGTAATTCTCGTCGCCGGCCGCGATGTTCTTCGCCAGGTCCGTCGCGAAGCTGAGCTTGCCGTCCGCGTACGCGCCGGTCATGCCGACGAGCGTGATGCCCAGCCCGGCCAGCGCGCGAAAGTCCACAGTGTGCCCGCCGCCCGCGCCGCTCACCGCGATGGTCACGTGTTCGGCCCCGGCGGGCGGCGTTTCGGCGTCCCACTTGCCCAGAACGCCGAGCCACCAGCAAAAGTCGCGGTCGCGGTAGCTGCGCGGCGGGCGGTCGTGCGGGCCGACGGACAGGTACACCTCGCGCCCGGCCCGGCGGAGTTCCTCGGCGATCTGCACGCCCGACGAACCCGCGCCGACCACCAGCACCGCGCCTGCGGGGAGCTGCTCCGGATTCCGGTAGCCGCTGGAGTGCAGTTGCACCGGACCGGCGTCGGCGGGCACGATCGGCGGGATCACCGGACGCTGGAACGGGCCGGTCGCGGCGATGACGAACCGGGCGTCGAGGGTGCCGTCCGAGGTTTCGACGCGGAATCCGGGCCTGCCCTCGCGCCGCCGCACCGACGTCACCTCGACCCCGGTGCGGATCGGTGCGGCGATTTTTTCCGCGTACGCCTCGAAATAATCCGCGACCTGGTCCTTCGACGCGAATTCGCCGGGGGCGACGTCGGGGAATTCCAGGCCGGGGAACCGGTCGTGCCACGCGGGGCCGTTCGCGACGAGCGAGTCCCACCGCTGCGAGCGCCAGCGTTCGGCGATCCGGTCCCGTTCCAGGACGACGTGCGGCACGCCGCACTCGCTCAGGTGCTCGCTCATCGCCAGGCCGGCCTGTCCCCCGCCCACGACGAGGGCCTCCACCTGTTCGCTCGACATCCCAGACCTCCGCTCCGGCTCCGGCGCGGTTCAGCGCCGTCTCCCCGGATCCTCACGGCCCGCACTGCCCGTGTCCAACAGATGTTTCCGGCACTCAAGATCTGATTTCCCGATGCAGAGTGCATCAGCAGAACAGATGCATTGGTCCGGAAACATCTACTGGACAGAACCTCGGCGGCGCGGTCAGGCTGAGGCGTCCGACGACCGCCGCACGGAAGGCCACGCAGTGACTGTCCACCGTCGCATCCGCCCGTTCAACACGCGGGACACCTACCCGGAGCAGAACCTCGACAACGACCTGTGCCAGGCCGTCGTCGCCAACGGCACGGTCTACGTGCGCGGCCAGATCGGGCAGGACCTCGACACGAGCGAATCGGTCGGGATCGGCGACGTCGCCGCGCAGGCCGAGCGGGCGATGGCGAACATCAGCATGCTGCTCGAAGAAGCGGGCAGCCGGATGGAACACCTGGTCAAGCTCACGATCTACCTGGTCGACCCGCGCTACCGCGAGGCCGTTTACCGCACCGTCGGGCGCTGGACCAAGGGCGTGCACCCGATCTCGACCGGCGTGGTCGTGTCCGCGCTCGCCCGGCCGGAATGGCTGTGCGAGATCGACGCCATCGCGGTGATCCCCGAGGAGGAGAAGTGACCTTTTCGATCGTCGCCCGCGACACGTCCGGCGGCGCTGTCCGGTTCGGCATCGCGGCCAGTTCGTCCAGTCCGGCAGTCGTCGCCCGCGTCGCGCACTTGCGCCCGGGCCTCGGTGCGGCGGCCTCGCAGAACATCACCGACCCGCGGCTCGGCGGGCGCCTGCTGGACCGGCTCGCCGAGCATGGGGATGCGGAGAAGGCGCTCGCTGAAATCACGTCGGCGGCAGAGCACATCGAGTACCGGCAGCTGACCGTGCTCGGCCCCACCGGACCCGGTTTTGCTTACAGCGGCGCGAAAACTCTCGGCACGCACGCGTCGGCGACGGCGGACGGCGTGGTCGCGGCCGGCAACATGCTGGCAGGCGACCACATTCCGCGGTCCATGGCGGACGCTTTCGCCGACGCGACCGGCGAGCTGGAACAGCGCCTCGTCGCGGCGATGCGGGCCGGACTCGCGGCGGGAGGCGAGGAAGGCCCGGTGCGGTCGGCTGGGCTCGTCGTGGTGTCCGCCGCGGACTGGCCGGTCACGGATCTCCGCGTGGACTGGGCGGACGAGCCGATCGAGCAGCTCGCCGAACTCCTCGACGTCTGGCTCCCCCAGCGCGACGACTACGTCACCCGCGGCCTGAACCCCGCCGCCGCGCCGTCCTACGGCGTACCGGGAGACGAGTGATGGCCGCGAGCAAAGCGGCAGCCCGCGCCGCGGTCGAACGGCAGGCCGACGAGCTGATCCAGCTGTCCGAGCGGCTGCACGCCGACCCGGAAACCGCGTGGGAAGAGCATCGCGCGGCCGCAGCGGTGCCGGAACTGCTCGACCGGGCCGGGTTCGCGGTCACGCCGGAATACCTCGGTTTGGACACCGCGTTCCACGCGAGCTTCGGCTCCGGGCCCAAGCGGATCGCGCTGTGCGCCGAGTACGACGCGCTGCCCGGCCTCGGCCACGCCTGCGGGCACAACCTCATCGCGGCCAGCTCCGTCGGCGCCGCACTGGGGCTCGCCGAGGTCGCCGACGATCTCGGGATCACGGTCGAGGTCTACGGCACTCCGGCCGAGGAGGGCGGCGGCGGGAAGATCGAACTGCTGGAGCGTGGCGCTTTCACCGGCGTGGACCTTGCGATGATGGTGCACCCGGCGCCGGTCGACGTCGCCGAGGCGCGGCCGTTCGCCGTCAGCCACTCGAAGATCTCCTACGCCGGCAAGTCCGCGCACGCCGCCGCTTATCCCGAAGCCGGGGTCAACGCCGCCGACGCGTTCACCGTCGCTCAGGTCGCGATCGGCCTGCTGCGGCAGCAACTTCCGGCCTCGGCGCGCGTGCACGGGATCGTGACGCACGCCGGGGACGCGCCCAACGCGATCCCCGAGCACGCGTCCGGCCGGTGGTATGTGCGGGCCGAGACGCTGGTGGAACTGTCCGAATTGGAGCCGCGCGTCCTGCGGGCATTCGAGGCCGGGGCGCTGGCCACGGGCTGCGAGCTGAGCGTCGAGCCGGAAAGCAAGCCCTACGCCGAATTCCGCGCCGATGAACCGGCTTTGGCCGCCTATCGCGCCAACGCCCTCGAACTCGGCCGTGAGTTCGCGCCGGACGGCACGGCGTCCCGGATGAATCGCGCGTCCACCGACATGGGGAATGTGTCGCAGGTCGTGCCCGCGATCCATCCCTACATCGGCATCGGGTCGCTGCCCGCGATCAACCACCAGCGCGAGTTCGCCGCGCACTGCGTCGGCGGCACCGCGGAACAAGCGCTGCTCGACGGCGCGATCGCGCTGGCCTGGACCGGCGTGGACCGTACTTTGTGAACCTCCTGCCCCGGGAAGGACACCGATGTCCAGCACCCGCTCCGAGCACGACATGCTCGGCGAGATCACTGTGCCCGCCAACGTCTATTACGGCGCGCACACCGCCCGTGCGCTGGTCAACTTCCCCATCACCGGCGAAACCCTCGCCGACCGGCCGCACCTCGTCGCCGCGCTGGCCACCGTCAAGGAGGCCGCCGCGCGCGCCAACGCGGAAGTCGGCGCCCTCTCCCCGGAGCGCGCCGCGGCGATCGGGCAGGCGTGTGCGGAGATCCGGGACGGCCAGCTGCACGACCAGTTCGTCGTCGACCTGGTCCAGGGCGGCGCCGGGACGTCGACGAACATGAACGCCAACGAGGTCATCGCCAACCGCGCCCTGGAACTGCTCGGGCACGCCCGCGGCGAGTACGCCGCACTGCATCCGCTCGACCACGTCAACCTCGGCCAGAGCACCAACGACGGCTACCCCACCGCGGTCAAACTCGCCCTCGACCGGCATCTCGCCGAACTGCTGGCCGCGCTCGCCGGGCTGCGGAAAGCGTTCGCGGACAAGGCGATCGAGTTCGCCGACGTCCTCAAGATGGGCCGCACCCAGCTGCAGGACGCCGTCCCGATGACCCTCGGCCAGGAGTTCGGCGCGTTCGCCGCGACGCTCGGCGAGGACGAGCAGCGGCTCGCCGAAGCCCGGTTGCTGCTGCACGAGCTGAACCTCGGCGGCACGGCGATCGGCACCGGTCTCAACGCGCGTCCGGGGTACCGGGAAAGAGCCGTCGAGCACCTGCGGGAGCTGACCGGCATCGCGACGCTCGTCTCCGCGCCCGACCTGATCGAGGCGACCCAGGACGTCGGCGTGTTCGTCCAGCTGTCCGGCGTGCTGAAACGCGTGGCGGTCAAAGTGTCCAAGATCTGCAACGATCTCCGGCTGCTCTCGTCCGGACCGCAGGCCGGGTTCGGCGAAATCGAGCTGCCCGCCCGGCAGGCCGGGTCGTCGATCATGCCGGGCAAGGTCAACCCGGTCATCCCGGAGGCGGTCAACCAGATCGCCTTCGAGATCATCGGCCACGACGTCACCGTCACGCTCGCCGCCGAGGGAGGGCAGCTGCAGCTCAACGCCTTCGAACCGATCATCGCGCGAGCGTTGACGGCCGGGCTCGACCACCTCACCGCCGGTGCGCGAGTGCTTGCTGAACAGTGCGTACGCGGCATCACCGCGCGCCGGGAGCACCTCGCCGCTCGCGTCGCTACCTCGACTGGACTGGTCACGGCGTTGAGCCCCGCGCTCGGCTACGAAACCGCGTGCACGCTCGCCATGGAAGCGCACCAAACCGGCCGCCCCGCCTTGGAGTTGGTCCGGGAGCGAGGGCTGCTGACCGACGACCAGGTGGGCGCGCTGATCACCCCGCAGGCCCTCACCGGCGGGCCGTCCCGCACGTGAACGCTGTGTTGCGCCGTCGTCAGACGCTCGTGTCGGCACAGCTCAGCGCTTCTGCATAACGCGAACAGATGCATTGCTTTGCTTATTACTTCTTGTTAGATGCCGTGGGCCGCTCTTAGCGTCCTCCCGAAGAACCGGTCCAAGGAGGCCACTCATGACCGCACCCGACGCCTCTCCGGCGCCCGATCTCGCCGAACAGAGCGCCGATCCCGCGACGCTGCGCCGCAGTGTCGCCGCCGGTGCCGTCGGCGTTTTCGTGCACTGGTTCGACTGGGCCGCCTACGCCTACCTCGCCAGCACCATCGCGTCGGTCTTCTTCCCGGCGGGCAACTCGACGGCGGGCCTGCTCGCGGTGTTCGGCGTCTTCGCGGTGTCGTTCGGGATCCGGCCGGTCGGCGCGCTGATCTTCGGGCCGCTGGGCGACAAGATCGGCCGCAAGCGGACGCTGTCGGTGGTCATCTTCGTGATGTCCGGGGCGACGCTCGTGATCGGCCTGCTGCCGGGCTACTCGACGATCGGCATCGCGGCCCCGGTCCTGCTGGTGCTGCTGCGCCTGCTGCAGGGTCTCGCGGCGGGCGGCGAATTCGGCAGCGCGGCGAGCTTCCTCGCCGAGTACGCGCCGCGCCGGCGGCGCGGGTTCGGCGTCAGCTGGCTGGAAGTCGGTTCGCTGCTGGGCTTCCTCGCCGGTTCGTTCGTGTTCCTGCTGCTGTCGATCGGCCTGACGAACGCGCAGCTGGCCTCGTGGGGCTGGCGCGTCCCGTTCCTCATCGCCGCGCCGCTGGGCATCATCGGGTTCGTCATCCGCGGCAAGATCGAGGACACGCCCGAGTACCGCGCCCTCGAAGCGACCGACAACGTGCCGCGCAGCCCGGTCCGGGAACTGTTCCGCCACAACAAGAAGCAACTGCTCCAAGCGGCCGGGCTGATGACCATGATGCACGTGCCGTTCTACGCGGTGCTCACCTACCTGGTCACCTACGAGACCGACTACCTCGGCCACTCGTCCGGCAGCGCGGCGGCACTGTCCACAGTGATCTCGCTCGTCGGACTGGTCCTGGTGCCCTTCTTCGGCCGCCTTTCCGACCGCGTCGGACGACGGCCGGTCCTGGTCGGCGCGGGCGCGGCGCTGTTCGTCTTCGCCGTCCCCGCGTACCTGCTGATGCGCACCGGTCTCGTCGGCACCTGGATCGGCGGGCTCGCGCTCGGCGCCATCCTGGCGGCGATCCTCGGCACCTACGCGGTGTGGTCCGCGGAGATCTTCCCGACCCGCACCCGGCAAAGCGGACTGTCCATCGCGTACAACATCACCGCCGCTCTGTTCGCCGGCACCGTGCCGTACCTGATGACCGTCCTGATTTCCGCGACCGGCAGCACGCTCGTGCCCGGCCCGTACCTGATGGCCGCGGCGGCCGTCGGCCTCGTCGCCGCGTTCTCGATGCGCGAGACCGCCGGAACCCCGTTGCTGCACAAGGAAGACCTGGGCAACACCGAAGCCTGACTCCCCCTCGATTCACCAAAGGCGGTGAAGCGTGCCCGAACCCACCTTCGTCAACAGCGAATCCGGAAACCTGCGCCGGAACCTGCGCCGGATCGACTCGATCTTCCTCGCGATCGCGGCCATCATCTCGGTGGACACCATCGGCCAGATCGCGACCTCGGGGGCGGAGGCGGTCACCTGGACCGCTGTGCTCCTCGTGTTGTTCCTGTTCCCGTACGGCCTGGTGATGGCCGAACTCGGCAGTGCGTTCCCGGCCGAGGGCGGCCCGTTCGTCTGGCTGCGGCTCGCGTTCGGAAAGCTGCCCGCCGCGCTCGGCACGCTGCTGTACTGGATCACCAACCCGGTGTGGCTCGGCGGTTCGATCACCTTCCTCGCGGCCGCGACCTGGCAGCAGTACCTCGTCCCGGCCTCGCCGGGCGGGTTCGCCGACTACGCGTTCAAGCTGGTTTTCATCTGGCTGGCGATCCTCGGCGCGGTGGTGAGCCTGCGGTACGGCAAGTGGTTCATCGCCGCCGGGGCGCTGCTGAAGGTCGGCTTGGTGGTGCTTTTCGCCGTCACCGCAGCGATCTACGCCGCGCGCAACGGGGTGCACGGCTCGCTGGCCTTCTCGCCGACCATCGGCGGATTCCTCGCCGTGGTCCCGGTTTTGATGTTCGCCCTCGTCGGGTTCGAGGCTCCCAACGGTGCGGCCGAGGAGATGCACAACCCTCGCCGCGACGTCCCCGTCACAGTCGGGGTTTCCGGTCTGGTGTCGGCGTTGTGTTACCTGGTGCCGGTTTTCGGAATCGTGCTGGTGATGCCGTCGGACAAGATCAACGGGCTCGGCGGCTTCCTCGACGCGGTGCGCCAGGTGTTCTCCGTCTACGGCGGCGCTGCGGACGCGATGCTGACGCTCGCCGCCGTCGTGTTCGTTTTCGTTCTGCTGAACCAGGGTTGCTCGTGGATGATCGCGTCGGACCGCATCCAGGCGATGGCCGCCGTCGACGGCGCGTTTCCGCGCTGGTTCGGGGCATTTCATCCGAAGCTGAACACTCCGTTGCGGGTCAACCTGCTCTCCGGCGTGGTCGCGACCGCGTTCACGGTGGTGGCGACGATCGTGCAGAGCAGTTCGGCTTCGGCGGTGTTCGCGGTGGTGCTCAACATCGCGGTGAGCACGTTGCTGCTGTCGTATCTGCTGATCTTCCCGACGATTCTGGTGCTGCGGCGGAAGTACCCGTCGATCGAGCGCCCGTTCCGCGTGCCGGGCGGACGGGCCGGGCTGTGGGCCAGCTCGGTGCTGATCTACGCGTGGATCCTGCTCGGCGCGTGGCAGACGGTGGCGCCCGGAGTGCTGGACCGGGCGCTGGGGGCGCCGTACGACTTCGAAGCGACCTGGGGCGTGTCGCGGCTGACCTTCGAACTGTTCACGGCCGGAACGCTGGCCGTGCTGATCGGGTTCGGGCTCGTCGGGTACCTCATCGCCCGTCGGCAACCCGCGCCGGCCGCGGAGGTCCCGCAACCGGCAGCGACCTAGTCAGACCTTCCGCCCCACCACACCCGCCACGCATCGGGCGGCGTCGCTCAGCGGCTTCAGCCTCGGTCCGTCCTGCCACCATTCGTCCGCGACCGACAAGCCGGGGCCGTCCGTCCGGCTCGGCGGGAGCAGTTCCAGACCGGGCAGCATCGCCTCGATCTCCGCGCGCGTCCGGAACCGCCCGGCGCCCAGCGGGCCGGACACGAGGATCTCCTCGATCCGCTTGGCGACCGCGGTCAGCTCCGGCACCTCGGGGTCGTAGAAATGCGCCATGGCGACGTACGAACCGGGGGCGAGGGCGTCGATGTACTCGCGCATCACCTCGACCGCGCCGTCGCCCTCGTAGTGGTGCATCGTGCCGATGTGCAGGAGCGCGACCGGCTCCGAGAAGTCGATGTACTCGCGCACCGTTTCGTGCTGCAGCACCGCCCGCGGCTCGAAGATGTCGGCCTCGACCATGTGCGTGAAGTCGTTGTCCTCCAGCAGCGCCCGGCCGTGCGCGAGCACCACCGGGTCGTTGTCGACGTACACCACGTGCGCGTCGCGGTGGTAGCGCTGCACGATCTGGTGGGTGTTCTCGGCGGTCGGCAGGCCCGAGCCGCAGTCGAGGAACTGGCGGATGTCGGTCTGGCTCGCCAGCATGCGCAGCGCGCGGTTGTGGAAACCGCGGTTGCCGCGAGCGATGTGCACCGCCTCGGGGACCGCCGTGCTGATCTTCTCCATCACCGCGCGGTCCACCTCGTAGTGGTGGCTCCCGCCGAGGAACCCGTCGTAGATCCGCGCGATGCTCGGGCGGTTCGGGTCCACCCCCACCGGCACCTGGCTGGGCGACAACGGAGACGACGAGCCGGTCATGGACACCTCGCGGAGCAGTCGGTCGGCAGTGACCTACTGAGAGTAGTACCGCCGCCGTTCAGCCGTGCCAGCGGCGCGGCCGGTCGCCGCCGCCCCATTGCTCCATGTACGAGCTGACCGCCGAGCGGAACGCGTCCTCCATCGAATCCCCGGACTGGTCCTGGCTGTCCTGCCGCGGGTCCTGCGTCGGCTGGACGCGCGGCGGCGGCGCGGTCGTCGCGGGACGGCTGCTGGCCCGGATCACCGTGTCGCGCACCTGGCCGCTCGCCGGGGCAGGGGACGCGCTGAGCGTGCTCACCGCGGGCGGCGCGGACGATGTGGTGCGGACCGGCGCGGGCGGCGGCTGCACCGGCTGCGGGTCCGACCCGCCGGACGCCGACGGCCACAACGCCCACGAGCCCAGCCCCGCGCACACCACCACGGCGGCACCGGCGAAGACGCCGTATCGCGCTGGCCGCCGCTGGCTCGGCGGCGCGGTCTCGGCGGCAGGCGCGGGCGGATCGGCGACGGGCGCCGGGCCGCGTTTGGCGAGCTGTTCGGCCGGGGAGCCGGTCGAGACGTCGAGGACCCCGCCGAACGCCGAGGTCGGTTCGTCGGGGCTGCCGGCCCGGCGGCGCACCAGCGGCGGGGGTTCGCTGCCGTCGATCCGGGGCATCGGCGCCGTCTCCGACAGCCGCACGAGATTCGCGACCGACTCGAGGTCGCTGCCGGACTCCGGGTTCCCCATCCAGACCTCCACCCCGCCGGGGCCGCGCGTCCGCGGCGCTGCCGGCGCCGCAGATCCTAGGGACCCCCGGTCCGCGCTGTAAACCCGTCCCGGGCGTGATCCAGTACGCTCGACGGGTTTCCGGCCCGGGGAGGAGGCCCGCGATGCGGCCGTTCACGGTCGAACCCGACGCGAGCGGCATGCTCGACGCCGGCGAAGGACAGCAGATCTACTGGGACGCCAGCGGCTCCGGCAAGCCGGTGCTGTGCGTGCACGGCGGCCCCGGCGGAGGCGGCGCCGGCTTCGGCCGCAGCGGATTCGACCCGGAGAAGTTCCGCGTCGTGGTGTTCGACCAGCGCGGCTGCGGACGGAGCACGCCGAGCGTCGCGGACCCGGCGGTGAGCCTGGAGCACCAGACCACCGAGCGGCTGATCGCCGACATGGAGAAGCTGCGCGTCCATCTCGGCTTCGAGAACTGGCTGCTCTACGGCGGTTCCTGGGGCGCGACGCTCGCGCTGGCCTACGCGCAGCGGCATCCGGAACGGGTCAGCGGCATCGTGCTGGTGGCCGCCTTCACCTCTTCGCCGGACGAGATCGACTGGCTCTACCGCGGCGTCCGGCGGCTGCTGCCCGCGCAATGGGAAGCGTTCCGCGCGGGCGCGCCCGACCTGGACGGAGACCTCCTCGCCGGGTACTCGCAGCTGCTCGCCAGCCCGGACCGCGCGGTGCAGCTCCGCGCCGCGCGGGATTGGTGCGCCTGGGAAGACGCGGTGATCTCGCACGAATGGGTCGGCGGCCGGACCGGGCAGTTCAGCGCGGGCACGGACGACGAGCTGATCACGCTCGCCCGCCTGTGCGCGCACTACTACGGCCACCACGCTTGGCTGGAGGACGACCAGTTGCTGCGCGACATCCACTTGCTGCACGGCATTCCGGCGGTGCTGATCCACGGCCGGGCCGACCTGAGCGCGCCGCTGCGCAAGGCGTGGCAGCTCGCCCAGGCCTGGCCGGACGCCGAACTGGTCGTGATCGACGACGCGGGGCACACCGGGAGCCCGTCGATGGGGACGGCGGTGCTGGAGGCGATCGCCCGGTTCGAGGATCGCTGACGATCGGCGCGGGAACTCCTGCCGCACGCCTCCGCGCCAGCGGCATGCAGCGGCGTCATGGGCGGCACCGGGGGCGGGATGCGCGGAACCAGCGTCCACGCTGCGGGAATCGCTAGCGCAGGACGCGGTAGCGAAGGCTCGTTCCCCGCTGCGCCAGCAATTCCAGGCGCACCGGCGGTCCCGGCCGTTCGAACAGCCGCACTCCGCCGCCGAGCAGCACCGGCATCAGCATTACCTCGACCTCGTCCAGCAGGCCGGCGTCGACGCAAGCCAGCCCGACCGAAGCGCCCAGGACGTTGACCGTCTTCTCCCCCGCCGCCGCCCTGGCCGCGGCGACGCCTTCCTCCAGCGAGGAACAGAACGTCACCCCGGGCACCGCTGGCGCGACGCCCCGGGTCAGCACCACTTGCGGCCCGTCCCACAAGCCGCCGAAAGCCTTGCCTTCGTTCTCGGTGCCGCGATACGGGTCGTCGCCGGAGAAGGTCCGGCGGCCGACCAGCAGCGCGCCCACCTCCGCGGCCAAGCCGTCCGCGGAGGCATCTCCGGTGTACGGCGCGAGCCATCCCATGTCCCCGCCGGGCCCGGCGATGAACCCGTCCAGCGACATCGCGGCGGAGTACAGCAGCTTTCCCATGCCAGTCCCTTCCGTTTTCCGTACCGACTCCCGGAAGGGCGCAAACTCATCGGTCAGCCCGACAGCGCGCGCCAAGCCTCCCGGCGTTCCCGCTGCCGCTGCGGGTCCGCCACCGGAGCCGCGGCGACCAGCCGTCGCGTGTAGTCCTCCCGCGGCGAGCCCAGCACCGCCGCCACCGGGCCCTCCTCGACCACCCGGCCGTGGTGCAGCACGACGACCCGGTCCGCGACCCGCTCCACCACCGCCAGGTCGTGGCTGATGAACAGGCACGCGAAGGCCAGTTCCCGCTGCAAGTCCGCCAGCAGGTCCAGCACCGAGGCCTGCACCGAGACGTCCAGCGCGCTCGTCGGCTCGTCCGCGATCAGCAGCCGCGGCCGCAGCGCCAGCGCCCGTGCGATGCCCACCCGCTGCCGCTGGCCGCCGGAAAGCTCGTGCGGGTAGCGGTTGCTCCAGCCGGGATCCAGGCGCACGGCGGAAAGCAGTTCCGCGACCCGCTCCCGGTGCTCGCCGCGTTCGCCGTGCACCACCAGGGGCTCGGCGATGCTCGCGCCGATCGTGGCGCGCGGGTTGAGGGCGGAGGCCGGGTTCTGGAACACGATCCCGATCTGCCGCCGGATCTCCCGCTTCTGCCGGGACGACGCCCGCGCGACGTCCGCGCCGTCGATCCGCACGGTGCCCGCCGAGGGCGCGACCAAGCCGGTCAGCACGGACGAGATCGTGCTCTTGCCGGAACCGGACTCGCCCACGAGACCGAGCACCTCGTCGGTCCCGATCGTCAGCGACACGCCGTCGACCGCACGCACCGGCGGGGCGGCGCCGCCGACCCGGTAGGTCACCGCCAGGTCCGTCACCGACACCAGCGGAGCCGACGCCGGCCGCACCGCATTGTCGGGCCCGGAACCCAGTGACAGCACCGAATCCAGCAGTTCCCGGGTGTAGCCGGCTCGCGGCGAGGCGAACAGCCCGGCCGCGGTGTTCTGCTCGACGACCTGGCCCTCGCGCAGCACCACGACCCGGTCCGCGACGTCCGCGACCACGCCCATGTCGTGGGTCACCAGCAGGATCGCCGTGCCGAGCCGGTCGCGCAGCGACCGCAGCAGCTGCAGGATCCCGGCTTGCACGGTGACGTCCAGCGCGGTCGTCGGCTCGTCCGCGACCAGCAGCTTCGGGTCGTGGATCAACGCGATCGCGATGACCACCCGCTGCAACTGCCCGCCGGACAGCTCGTGCGGGTAAGCCCGCAGCACGCGCCGCGCGTCCAGCTCCACGAGCTCCAGCAGTTCCCGGGCCCGCTCCCGCGCCGCGGCCCGCGACGCCTTCCGGTGCGCCCGGACGGCGTCCACGAGCTGCGTGCCGATCCGGAACACCGGGTTCAGCGCGCTCATCGGCTCCTGGAACACCATGCCGATCTCGCCGCCGCGCACCGCGCGCAGCGCCGGACCGTCCACTGTGTACAGATCGCGGCCGTCGAGCACCGCGGAGCCGGTCACCGTCGCGGTGTCCGGCAGCAGGCCGAGCAGCGACAACGCGGTGACCGACTTGCCGGAACCGGATTCCCCGACGAGGGCGACGACCTCGCCGGGGTTCACCTCGAAGCTCACCTCGCGAACCGCGGCGGAGTCGCCGAACCGGATCGAGACGTCGCGCAGGGACAGCAGCTGCTCGGACACGGGATTACTTCGCCAGGCCCATCTGGAGGTAGTTCGGGTACGCCGGGAACGCGCCGATCGCGAAATTGCCGACCTTCGCGCCGTGCAGGAACGAGTTGCGCGTGTAGATCAGCGGGACCACCGGGGAGTCCTGCATGATCCGCTTGTCCGCCTTCGCCCACAGCTTCCCGGCCGCGGCCGGGTCGACCGTGCCCTGCGCCTCGGTGATCAGGGCGTCCACCTCGGGCACCGAGTAGCGCGACTCGTTGTACCCGCCGTTGCCGATCTCCGACGTGCCGAAGAGCGGCTCGATGTTCGCGTTGGCGCTCGGGAAGTCCGGCTGCCACGAACCGAGGGTCAGGTCGTAGTTGCCGTCGTTGCCGGTGACCAGCGTGGTCCACGCTTCGTCGTCGAGCGGGCGCAGCTTCGTGCGGATGCCCGCGCGCTGCAGCGCGGCCTGGATCGCCTGTGCCTTGTCCGCGTCGTTGTTCGCCGTCGACACCGGGAAGTCCAAGTTGTCGATGCCGTTCGGGAAACCGGCTTCGGCCAGCAACTGCTTCGCCTTCGCGACGTCCCCGTTCGGCGGGGCCGGGTAGAGGTCGTACACCTCGCGCCCGGCGATGCCCTCGGTGATCAGCGTGGTGGCGATCGGGCCGGCCAGGTCCGCGCTGCCCGCGGCGGCGACCTGGTAGGCGGTCTTGTCCACGGCGTACTGGAACGCCTGGCGCACCTTGGGATTCGCCAGCGGGCCGCGCTTCGTGTTCAGCGCGAGGTAAGCCAGCGCGCCGGACTTCGACGTGACGAGCTGGTTCTTCGCCGCCGGGTTCGTGCGGATCTGCGCCAGCTGCGCCGGGTTCACGAACGACGAGCCGAACGCGAACGCGTCGTTGCCCTGGCTCGCCAGCAGCCGCTTCGCGACGACGCCGGTGTCCTGGCCCATCTGGATCACGACCGCGTCCGGCAGGCCGGTGCGCGCGAGGTCGGTCTTCGCGTCCCAGTTCGGGTTGCGGACGAACTTGACCTGCACGCCCTTCTGGTACGACTCGACCTGGTACGGGCCGGACGCGACCGGCTTCGTGTCGTAGGTCGCGTCGGTGCCCTTGCCCTTCGGCACCGGGGCGAACGCGGGCATGCTCGCGATCCACGGCCAGTCGCCGTACGGGCGGGCCAGGTGGAACACGATCGTCTTCGGGTCCGGCGTCTCGATCGACGCCAGCTCGCCGCCCTTGAACGGGCCCTTGTAGTCCGGGCCGCCGGCGAGCAGGTTCTTGTGGTAGCCCAGCCCGCCGGAAAACGCCGAATCGAACGACCGCTCGATGCCGTACTTGATCTCGGCGCTGGTGATCGGCGTGCCGTCGGCCATCTTCAGGCCGTCCTTGAGCGTGTAGGTCCAGGTCTTGCCGTCCGCGCTCGCCCGGCCGGTGTCGGTGGCGAGGTCCGGGACCACCGTGGCCGGGCCGTCCGCGGCGGTCTTCCACGCGGTGAGCCTGCGGTGGATCAGGCTGATCGTGGTGATCGCCAGGTTCTGGCTCTTCGCCGGGTCGAGGTGCTGCGACGTGGTGTCGCTGAGGATGTAGAGCGTGCCGCCGGACGACACCGCGACCGCTCCCCCGCCGCCGGACTGCTCGTTCGCGTTGCACGCGGCGAGGAACGCCCCTGCCCCGGTGACCGTGGCGGTGATGCCGAGCGCCTTCAGGAAGTCCCTGCGATCCATGGTTTTTCCGTTCCCTTTCTCACGAACCGAGCCGAGCGCGGGGGTCGAGGACCCCGTAGAGCACGTCCACCGCGAAGTTCGCGAGGACGACGAAGAAGGCGGCGAACAGGCTGACGCCCATCAGCACCGGCAGGTCCACCTGGTGCACGGCGTCGACGAGCAGCCCGCCGAGCCCGGGCAGCGCGAACACCCGCTCGGTGATCACCGCGCCGCCGAGCAGCGCGCCGAGGTCGACCGCGAACACCGTCACCACCGGCAGCAACACGTTGCGCAGCGCGTATTTCCCGATGACCGTCCGCTCCGGCAGGCCGACCGCCCGCGCGGTGCGGATGAAGTCCTCGCCCATGATTTCGAGCATCTGCCCGCGCGACAGCCGGGCGTACACCGCGGCGTTGATGAACGCCAGCACCAGCCACGGCAGCACGAGGTGCCACGCCCAGTCGACCGGGCTTTGCGCGAACGCCACGTAGCCGCTCACCGGCACCACGTCGAGCGTGAAGCCGAACAGCAGGATTCCCAGCAGCCCGACCAGATACGCGGGCGCGGACACCCCGGCCAGCGTCACCGTCATCGCGGCCCGGTCGGCGAACTTCCCGCGGCGCAGCGCGGAGAACACGCCGGTCGCGACGCCGGCGATCAGCCAGATCACCGCCGCGCCGACAGCCAGCGAGACCGTGATCGGCAGCCGGTCCCCGATCAGCGCCAGCACCGGTTCGCTCTGCTGGAACGAGTAGCCGAAGCAGGGCGCGGAGCAGACGATCGCCGTCACGCCGGCACCGAACGTGCGGCCGGTGAAGATGCCGCCGAGGAAGTCGAAGTACTGCTGGATCCACGGCTTGTCGAAGCCCATGAACTCCCGCGCCAGCGCCAGGTTCTCCGGCGTGCACGGCTTGCCGCAGGACATGTACGCCGGATCGGTGGGCAGCAGGTAGAACACCGCGAAGGTGGCGAAGCTGACCACGAGCAGCACGCCGAGCATGCCCAGCAGGCGGATGCCCACGAAACGCAAGGTGCGGTTCACCGGCGCACCGCCGTCTTCGGGTCGAGCGCGTCGCGCAGTCCGTCGCCGAGCATGTTGAACGCGAGCGTCGCGATGAACAGCGCGGCGCCGGGGAAAATGAGGAACATCGGATCGGTCTGCACCCAGTTGATCGCGTCGCTGATGGAACGGCCCCAGCTCGGTGTGGGCGGCGGGATGCCGACGCCGAGGAACGACAGCGCGGCTTCCAGCCCGATGTTGGCCGGGATGCTCACCGTCGCCAGCACGATGATCGGCGCCCACAGGTTCGGCAGCAGTTCGCGGCGGAACACGTGCCCGCCGCCCGCGCCGAGCGCACGGGCCGCCTTGACGAAGTCGCGGTTGCGCAGGCTCAGCGTCTGCGCGCGGACCACCCGGGCCACGCGCGGCCAGCTGAACAGGCCGATCACCGCGATCAGCAGCAGCGGCCGCGGGATCGACTGCGGGGCGACCGCGCCGAGCGCGATCATGAAGATCAGCTGCGGGAACCCGAGCAGCACGTCGGTCACCCGGCTCACCACGGTGTCCCACCAGCCGCCGGCATACCCGGCGCTAGCCCCGAGCAGCACGCCCAGCAGCACCGACACCGCGGTCGCGGCGAGCCCGATCAGGAACGACGTGCGCGCGCCGTACGCGACGACCGCGAAGAGGTCCCGTCCGGTCAGCGGCTCGACGCCGAACCAGTGGCTTCCGCTGATGCCGCCGAGGAATCCCGCGCCGGTGCCGTCGGCCGGATCGAGCAGTTCGGTGTGGTACGTGTACGGATCCTGGCCCTCGATGAGGGCGAGCAGCGGAGCCGCGAGAGCGGTGACGATCACCAGCACGATGACGACCGCGCTGGCTTGCGCCCAGCGGTCGTGCCGCAGCGCGCGCCACAGGTTCCGGGAGGCCGGAGCGGCCGCCGGGACACCGGCGCCGCCCGGCGACAGGATGTCGGACAACGGTTCCCTATGCAGATCAGCGTTACTTGACGACGTGACAGTAAAGAACCCGAAGGAAATTCACCACGACGGCGGTGCCCGTCCCGGATCGTGAGACGCCGACGGCATCGCGCCTCCCCGGGGATTCATGCTGTTCGCGCAGGTCACCGGCGGTCGCGCGGCTCGGGTCAGTGTGCCGTGCGGACAGCTGTCCGGCCAACCTTGTTGTCACCCGTTCGGACGTAGTCCCGGGACGGTCGGCTGACCCGGATTGTGCCGCTGCCCGCCCCGCACTGGACTGGGCGCACGGAGCCAGTCTCATGTGGACGGAAGGACCTGCCGATGTTTCGCTGCTCGCGCCGCACGCTGACCGGAGTGCTCACCGCCGCGGCCGCCTTGCTGGTCAGCCCTCCCGCCTCGGCAGCGGGCACGGCGGTGAACGGCGGCGACGCGATGTACACCGTGTCGCCGGGACCCGGACGCGAGCCGTACTACTGTTCCGCGGGGTTCGCGATCCTCGTCAAGGAGGTCCGGTACATCCTCACCGCGGGGCACTGCACTGAGCACGGGCTCGATTGGAAAGACATCGGCCGCAACGTCGACAGCCACTTCCCGGTGACCGATTACGGCCGCGTCGAGGACCCGTCGGGTTCCGGCCACAGCCAGGTCGATCTCTACGACGGCAGCACCCAGCGGATCGTGCGCGCGGGCACCCCGAGGATGGGACAGCTGGTGTGCCGGAGCGGCATGACGACGAAGAAGACGTGCGGAAAGGTCCTTGGCCTCAACCAGACCGTGAACTTCGGCGACGGCAAGCAGGTCGTCGGGACCATCGCCACCGACATCCCGGTCGGGGCCGGGGACAGCGGCGGCCCGTTGTTCTACGCCGGGGTCGGGTACGGCGTGCTGTCCGGCTGGAACAACCAGGTCAGCTTCTTCCAGCCGCTGCCGCCGGTGCTCGCCGCCTACGGGGCCACGCTGGCCTGAGCGTCCCCGAGCCGCCCCCTTGGCGGCCCGGCCCGGCCCGGCGACGGGGGCCGGGCCGCCAAGGGTTCCCTCACCGCGGACCGTCCGGCCGCCCGGGCCGGGTGGTCAGCCGGCCGAACGCTCCCCCGGGACGCCCGCGCGGACCTGCCGATACAGCCGCGGCACCGTCGGCGCGGGAAGGGCAGGCAGCCGGCGCGGGCCCGCCGGACCGGTCGCCGCGAGATCGCACAGCACGTGGTACAGGTGGCTCAACGCGCGCAGTGCCGGATCGTTCGCCCGGTCGCCGGGAGCGGCTGGGGTGTAAGCGAACAACGCGAGGTCCGCACGGGCCAGCGGGCCCTCGGCGCCCGTCCGGCCGGTGCCCGGCGGCGCCAGGGAGAGTTCCTCGACCGCTTCGGCCAGCGCCGCGCACGCCGCGGCCGGGCCGTCCGGGTGCCGGGCGCACGAACCCGGTGGCATCCGCATCGCGACGGCGAGCGCGCGGCCGTGCGTCGTCAGCGCGGCGTAGAGCGACAACCGGTGCCGCAGCCGCGGCGAGGTGGTGCCGCCCAGCACCGGGCGGGTGAGCGGCCGCGCGACCAGCGCGAGCTGGTACAGCCGGTGGTCCAGGGCCCGGGCGAGCGCGTCGAAGTCCGGCGGCGGGTCGGAGTGCTGGCGTTCCAGCCGTGCGGCTGACGCCTTCAGCAGTTCTCGCAGTGCGGCGAGCAGGTTGTCGCGCGCGGTTCGCACCGTGTCGCGGGTGGACAGTGGGGTGACGAGCACCGCCACCAGCAGGCCGACCGCCGCGCCGATCGCGGTCTCTTCCAGCCGAAGGAAAAGCAGCCCGGGCGAGAACTCGTGCAGCACGCTGTAGAGCTGGCCGACCATGATCGTGACGAAGAAGATCATGTACGCATACGAAAGCCGGATCAGGTAGAAGCCGAGGAACATGCTCCCGCAGATCACCGCGAGCACCGCGGCGGTGCTGCCCGCGGTCAGTTCGGCCAGGCCGATCGACGCGGCCAGCCCGACCAGCGTGCCGAGCACCCGGTTGAAGCCCTTGAGGAAGGTTTCGGTGCGCGTGGCCGTGCCGGTGAACATGATGAACGCGGCAAGCACCGCCCAGTAGTAGCGAGCGTCCGACAGCTGTTTCCCGGCCAGGATCGCCAGCGTGCCCGCGATCGCGCCCTGCACTGCCTGCCGGGAGACGAAGTCCATGCGGGACAACGGGTTCCAGCGCGCGTGCCGGGCCGGGACATCTCCCGCGGCGGCGGCCGAACCCGGCAACGCGCCGAAGACGAGCCCCACCGCCGGTTCGAAATCGTCGACCGGTTCGGAGCCGACGGCTCCCGGCTTCCGCGCGCGCTCCAGCACCGGCGCGATTTCCAGCGCGGCCGCCGCGAAGTGCCGCGCCGGCCACCAGCCGCCCGCCGTTCCCCCAGCCCGTTCGGCCAGCGCCGCCAGCCGATACGCGACCTCGGCCGCACCCCGGTCGTCGTGCCGCGCCAGCCGATCCGCCACCTCAGCGGCGGGCACAGCGAGCCCGGACCCGCTGTCGACGAGTGCACCCGCGGCGGTGGCCAACTGGTCCAGCAGGTGATGCGCGTCGACCATCGCCCGGCGGAGCGCCGCCGCGGAAAACCCGGCCGGGACCGCCCCGGGTTCCGCCGACCACGCTTCGATCATCAACGCCGCTTCGGCGATCCTCGCCTGCTTCGCCTGAACTCGCCGCCGCAGCCGGGTTTCCTGGCGCGGGTCCCGGTTGGCCAGCAGGTCGGCGCAGGCGCGGGCGAGCGACCGGCCGCGCGCGTCGAATGAGCGGACCACCTGGCCGAGGGTGCGTTTCGGGTTGCTGCGCAGCAAGGTCAGCGAAAGCAGCAGCACCCACGCGGACGCGACCGTGACGGCCAGCAAGAGCGCGGGCAGCGCCTCCATCGTCGCGTGCAGGAAGGACGCGAAGAAGTAGCCCATCCAGGCCATGAAGCCGTAGAAGAAGAACACCGGCCCGAAACGGCGGACGAACACCGCGAGGAACATCACCGCGACGAAGACGACGAGCATCAGATCCGGATGCGAGCCGACCGCCGCGCCCGGAGCCATCCCGGCGGCGAACGCGACCGGGAAGAACACCGCGGTCTTGACCTTCGCCCACGAGCCCGCGTCGCCCAGGGCCATCGACCCCATCATCGCCACCACCGCGCCGAGCAGCATCCCGACCAGCGCGCCCTTCGCGTCCGCGCCGGTGAGGAGGGCCAGCAGGTACTCCACGCCGAGCGCGGTGGCCATCGAGACAGTCGCCGCGAGCGCTGAGCGCAGCCTGCTCAGCCCCGGATCCGACGAGACGACGCGGTCCCGGATCTCCGTGCCCCTGGACAGCATCCACCCGCCTTCCGACCCGGTCGCGTCAATCATCGGTATGATACCGGTAATTCCGCTACGCTTCTTCGGCTCATCGGAGGACCCGGGCATGGAGCAGACCAGCGAGGCGCTCGACGTGCTGGAACGCGCCACCGCGGTGCTGGTGCGCAACTTCGAGCTGCTGCGCCGCCGCACGGACGTCTACGCCGAACTGGACCAGGCGGAATACCTGATCCTGCGCACCCTGGACGACCTGGGCCCGTCCGGCATCGGCACGCTCGCCGGCGCGCTGGGCCTGGACCCGTCCACCGCCGGACGGCAGGTGTCGGCCCTGCTCGGCAAGGACCTCGTCGCCCGCAGCCAGGCCAGCGAAGACCGCCGCCGCTGCGTGATCACCCCGACCGAACGAGGTCGCGAGCTCATGCACCTGACCCGCGCACGGCGCCGGTCGTCGGTCGGCGACCTGCTGGACGACTGGACACCGGACGAGGTCCGCGCTTTCGCCGGATTGCTCGACCGCTACAACGCCGCGGTCGCGCGGCGGTACCTGCGCACCTGACGCGCTCGCGACGTCCCGTTGTCCGACGCCGGGGCTACGCGGCAGCGTCCGAGTCGAGCTCGATCCAGAACCGGTCCTCGCCGCGCCTGCGGCCGTCCGGCACCCCGCCGTTCGACAAGATCGCCCGGCGCGAACGCTCGTTGTCCGCCTCGCAGGTCAGCAGCACGCGCTCGAGCCCGAGCCGGCGGCACTCCGTGAGCCCGGCCGTCAGCATCCGCGTGGCATGGCCCTGCCCGCGCCACGGCGACACCACGTGGTACCCGATGCGGCCGCCCGCTTCGGCGAGTTCGGCCGTGAGCTCGTGCCGGACGACCAAGGCGCCCAGGCAGTACTCGCCGGAGACGTACCAGAAGAGAGTGGAAGGCACTCCCCAGCGCGGCTGCACCTCGCGCCGCGCGGCGACGAACCCGGCGAAGCCGACGCTCGCCGCGTCGAGCCAGTCGGTGGGGCGGCCTTCGCACCGGCAGTCCGCCTGTTCGCCGACAAGGTACGACGTGCCCACCTCGACCGTGGGCAGGACAAGACGAGGCGGCTCGACGAGACGGGTCATCGGCCCAGTCTTCCTGCCCAGAGCCGGGCGCACAGCTCGTTTTCGCGGCCGGACCTCAGCCCTGCGCCAGTCCGGCGTGCCCCTCCCGCAGCGCCCGCTTGACGATCTTCCCGCTCGGGTTCTTCGGCAGCGCGTCCACGAACACCACGTACTTCGGGCACTTGTACCCGGCCAAATGCTCGCGGGCATGCGCCAGCACCTCGTCCTCGGTGAGCGTGACGCCCTCGCGCGGGACGACCGCCGCGGCGACCGCCTCGATCCAGTGCGGATGCGCGACTCCGAACACCGCCACCTCGGCGATCCCGTCCAGCAGGTACAGGGCTTCCTCGACCTCGCGGCTCGCGACGTTCTCGCCGCCGGTCTTGATCATGTCCTTTTTCCGGTCCACCACCGAGAGATAGCCCTCTTCGTCCAGCACTCCGAGGTCGCCCGAATGGAACCAGCCGCCTTCGAAGGCCGCGGCGGTTTTCTCCTCGTCCTCGTAGTAGCCGAGCGTCGCGTGCGGACTGCGGTGCACGATCTCCCCGACCTCGCCGGGCGGCAGCTCGCGGCCGTCCTCGTCCACGATCCGGGTTTCGACGTTGATCGACGCCCGGCCCGCCGAACCCGCTTTGGCGAGTTGCTCGTGCGGGCGCAGGATCGTGGCGAGCGGGGCCATTTCGGTCTGGCCGTAGAAGTTCCACAACTGCACGTCCGGCAGGCGGCGCGCGAGTTCGCGCAGCACTTCGGCGGGCATCGGCGACGCGCCGTAGTAGCCCTTCCGCAGGCTCGACAGGTCCGTCGTGTCGAAGGCCGGGTGGCGCAGCAGCGAGATCCACACCGTCGGCGGCGCGAACAGTTTCGTCGCGCGTTCCCGTTCCACCGCGGCCAGCAGCGCCGCCGGGTCCGGGCCGGGCAGGATCACGCTCGTCGCGCCGAGGTAGACGTCGACCGACAGGAAACAGTCCAGCTGCGCGCAGTGGTAGAGCGGCAGCGAATGCACCTCGATGTCGTCGCCGGTCATGCTGCCGTCGATCGCGCACGAGACGTATTGCGCGATCAGCGACCGGCTCGACAGCAGCACGCCCTTCGGCCGCGATTCGGTGCCGGAGGTGTACATCAGCCGCAGCGGGTCGTCGTCTTCCACCAGAACCGCGGGGGCGGTTTCGTCGCCGGGCTGGTCGATCCAGTCCGCGACGCTCTCCCATTCGCCGCCGCTGCCGCCGATCCGGGCGCGCAGGACGTCGGGGCGGCCGGAGCGCTTCACCGCCTCCGCCGCGGTGTCGAGCAACGCGTCCTCGGCGATCAGCCCGGACACCCCGGCGTGGCCGAGGATGAACGCGACCTCCTCCGCGCCGAGCATGAAGTTCACCGGCACCAGCACCACGCCCAGCTTGGCCGTGGCGAAGACCAGCACCGCGTACTCCCAGCAGTTGCGGCTGAGCAGGGCGAGCCGGTCGCCCTTCGCGAGGCCGCGTTCGGCGAGCCGGTGCGCACAGCGGTTGACCGCCGCGTCGAACTCGCGGTAGGTCGCGCGCCGGTCGCCGGAGACGATCGCGAGCTTGTCCGGCAGGCGCAACGCGGTGCGGCGCAGGAGATCCCCGACGGAATGCTGGCGGGCGTGCTGGATCGCTTCCGCCGTTTCGGCGCTGAACGGGCTCGGCATAGCGGGAGTCTCATCCACCGGCGCGGCGCGCGCAAGCAGGACCCTGCGCCGCTCTCGGTAGGCTTTCCGGCACCGCCTGGGGAGGGACGCGTGGACGAGACCGAAGCACCGACGCTCGACCGGCCGGACATCACCGGCAGGCTGCCCCGGTACCGGCTCGTCCGCCAGCTCGCGCGCACCAGGATGAGCGAGGTCTTCGAGGCGGTCGACACGGCGGACGGGCGCGCGGTCGCGCTCAAGGTCGTCGGCCCGGAGTTCATGGCGGTGCCCGGGTTCCGCACCCGGTTCGAGCGCGAAACCCGGATCGCGCGCGAGCTCGGGCATCCGAACGTCGTCCCGGTGCGGGACGCCGGGTTCACCGAAGACGGCTGCCTCGGCTACCTCGCGATGGAGTACGTGCGGGGCACGAACCTCGCGCGGCTGCTGGCCGAGCGGGGTCCGCTGTCGTTCAAGGAGACTGTCGGGATCGGACGCGAGATCGCCGCCGCCCTCGACGCGGCGCACGAACGGCGGCTCGTGCACCGGGACGTCAAACCCGGCAACATCCTGCTCGACGCCGACGGCCGCGCGTACCTGTGCGACTTCGGCATCGCCCGCCGGCTCGACCTCACGCAGCTCACCGCGACCGGGGCGTTCCTCGGCACGGTCGGCTACGCCGCGCCGGAGCAGCGCCAGGGCAAACCGGCCGGATCCGCGGCCGATGTTTATTCGCTCGCCTGCGTGCTCTGCGAATGCCTGGCCGGTGCTCCCCCGGGCCACCACGCCGAACCCGGCCACCCCGGCGTCCGGGCGCTCCGCCGGTCGCTCAGCACGGATCCGGAAGCCCGGCATCCGACCTGCACCGCGCTGATCGAGGAGCTGATCGCCGCCCAGCGCCGGAACACCCGGCGCCGGCGGACGCTGCGCGCGGGAGTCCCGGCGGTCGCGGCCGCCGGGCTGCTCGTCGCCTCGCTGACCACCGGAGGCCTGTCCGGCGTCGACGACGCCACTCTCGCCCGGATACCCGCCGCCTTGCGGGCCGACTGCGCGACCGCGGACACGCCGGTCCGCGGCGCGACCGCGACCGTCACCTGTCACGACCCGTCCGGTCGCGCCGCGACGACCGCGCTGTACGCCGACCCGAAGCAAGCGGCCGACGCCTACTCCGCCTTGCCGCGTCTCGGCGCATCAACCGAGCGAGGAGACTGCGCCGTCGCCTCGTGGGCCGAACACCGTTACCCGGCGACCGGTCCCGCTCTGGGCCGGGTGTTCTGCGGTGTCGGCACCGGACGGTCCATTGTGGTCTGGACGGACGACGCCGCCCGCTCCGTCACCACCGCCACCGCACCGGCGAGCGACGACGCGGCTTTGCGCGCCGCGTGGGTCAGCTGGACCGGAGCGCCCGCGTTCCCCACCCCGGACGAGAAAGGCCTCGCCGAGATCGCCGCCGGAAACAAGTGCCGCCGCGCGACGCCGGCCGATCTCGGCGACTACCCCGGCGCCATCGCCGGAATCACCTGCACACCACGCGGCACCGGCGCGCGCGACGTGTCCTACTACCGTTTCGCCGACACCCAGACCCTGCGCACCAGCTTCGACGGTCTCGTCACCGCCGCGAAGGCGCCGAGCGGGACACCTTGCCCGGGCGCGTCGCCGGGCACCACCCGGTTCGACTGGCTGAGCGTCGACCTCGGGCAGGTGCTCTGCCGTCCCGGCAAGGAAGGCACCGTCGCGATCGACTGGAGCCTCGATTCCTTCCACGTCGTCGGCCACGTCACCGGCCCCGGTCCCGTGTTCGTCGGAAACTGGTGGACCGAATGGCACCTCGCGCCGCTCAGCCGGATCGTCGCGCAGGTCAACCGCGAGGCCTCCCCCGCGTTTCCGACCCCAGCGGAAAACGAGCTGCTGCAACGGATCCCGCCCGCTTCGCGGATCAACTGCGTGCGCCCGTCCGCGGACCAGCGCTGGCAAGACCTCGGCGCGGTGCAGGCCGATGCCGCTGTCGCGTGCGGACAGACGAGCGGCGCCGGATTGGCCGTCTACTACCAGCTGCCCGACGCCGCCACGATGAACCAGGTCTTCAACAGCACGCAGACCACCGAAAAGGCGTGCACCGACCAGCCGCCCGATTTCGCCGCCGACCGCCCCTACTCGCGCGGCGGCCGCACCGGGCGGCTCGCCTGCGCGACCCTCGAACCCAGCGGCGAGCGCTATCTCAAGTGGACGGACGACCAGTCGGGGATCCTCGCGGTCGCGCACCGCGGCGCCTCCCCGTTCGCGATGGTCGACTGGTGGAACCACGACTCCGGCCCGTCCTGAGCGCTCAGCCCGCGACGGAACCGCCGATCGAGGCCGACCCGGTGACGTTGCCGCGCCCGCCGCTCGCGGTGTGCGCGGATTCCTTGCCGTCCACGACGGAATACATCTCCACCTGGCCGCTCGCGCCGGAATAGGTGATCTCCAGCGTCCACTGGTGCGGTTTCCCGTCCGCGGGCACGGTGAGCGACTGGCGCCACGGCATCTTGACCTGCCCGGTTTCCTTGGTGGCGCCGTCCAAGGTGTAGGTGACCTGTTTCAGGGAGCCGGAACCGGTCGCGTTCAGCACGAGCGTGTGCGGCTGCCGATCAGGCACCTGTTCCTTGGCCGGCGCGGCGGAGGACGACGGCGCCGGGTTCGGCGCGGGAGCCGGGGCGGGACTGCCCGAGCACGCGGTCAGTACAGCGAGCAGCGCGACCGGCGCGAACACCGTCCGGGCGGCAGTGCGAAATTCCATGCGCGCACCGTACTGAGCGACAGCCGGGACCGGTCCCGGCTCGGGAAATCCGCTCAGCCGTCCTTCGCCCACACCCGCACGGCCACCGCGACCGCGATCCCGGCGACGCCGAGCACGATCCCCGCGACCAGCAGGCCGGACGCGATCAACCCGAGCGCGGCCACCGCGAACAGCCCGGCTTCCAGGAAGAACCGGGTCGGCTCCGGACTGCGCCGCTTGGCCTTCGGCGCGATCACGAGCCACCAGATCGCTCCTGCCAGCGCGGGCCACAGCACCGCGGACAGGATGTCGAGGAACACGTTCCCGCCGAGCCGCGCGCCGGCGACCGCGAGACCGGCGAGCAGCGCCAGTTCGGTCAGGAAGCGGATGACGAGCACCGCGCCGGGGAAACCGCGCAATTCGGGTCGAGTGGTGGTCACGCCGGAAGCCTAACGGCCGGGCCCGCGCTCCGTGCGCGCAGTCGCGGACCCGGCCGGAATCAGCGCCGGGCGACCATTCGGGACAGCGTCATCAGGATCGCCCCGAACACCAGCAGCGCCGCACCGAACACGGCGAGCCGGGGCGTGCTCACGCCGGTCTTCGCCAGTGCCTGCTGCTTGGGCTGGCCGGCTTCCGGCGCGGAGGTCCGCGCCGGCTGGCTGGTCGTGGCCTGCTGCGGGGCCGAAGCCTTCGGCGTCACCTTCGCGACCTCGTGGACGCGGGCGGTGAGCGAGTCGGCGTGCTTGGCGTCCGACAGCGACCCCGGCGGGTTCGCCTGCTTGCCGCCCGCCCAGACGAGACCGCTGATGTCCTTCTTCGCCGCCGTCGACGAGGTGGACGCGGGCGGTTTCGTCGCCGAGGACGTCGGGCTGCCCGACGTCCTCGGGCTCGTCTTCGTCGTGGTGCTCGGCGAAGGCGACGCGGTGGCCGAACTGGTCGGCGTCTTGGTCGCCGAGGAGGTCGGCGGCGCGCTCGTGGTCGGCTTGGCCGACGTCGGCGGTTTCGTCGAGGTGGTCGGCTTCGGCGGAGCCGGCGCCTCGCTCTTCGGGGCCTCGCCGCCGGCCAGCTTGACCAGCTGTGCCATCGAGCCGTTGAACGAGTCCTGGTCGCCGGGCTTGTTGCCGGAGTCGGAGTACTGCCAGATCGTGTAGTAGCGCCAGCCCGAGGGCAGCGGTCCCGCGCTCTGCGCGTAGCGGGCGATGAACAGCGGATGCGTGTCGCCGAACGCCGCCGAGTTCCCGGTGCAGGTCTTCCACCAGTCGGTCGTGGTGTAGAGCATCGGCCAGCGCGACGTCTTCGCGTGCAGCCGTTCGGAGAACGACTTCACCCACGACACCATCGCCGACTGCGAAAGGCCGAAGCAGGTCGAGCCGTACGGGTTGTATTCGATGTCGAGCATCGGCGGCATCGTGCGGCCGTCCGCGGACCAGCCGCCGCCGTGCGCGACGAAGTAGTCCGCCTGCGTCGCGCCGTCGGACACGTCCGGCCGCGCGAAGTGGTACGCGCCGCGGATCATCCCGACGTCGTAAGAGCCGTTGTACTGCTGCGCGAAGTACGGGTTGCGATACCCGGTGCCCTCGGTCGCCTTGACGTACGCGAAACGCGCGCCGGCGTTCCAGGCCGCCTTCCAGTCCACATTGCCCTGGTGCCCGGACACGTCCATGCCCGGCACCTCGGCAGGCGCTGCCGCCGCCTGGGGCGCGTGCAGCAGCCCCAGCGCACCGGCGGCAGCCACCGCTGCCGCCGCGACGACCGCACCCGCCCGAGCCGCTATCCGCCCGGAGCCCGTCATCCTCTACTCCCTCTTCTTTTCCCGCCCTGGGAGCGCTCCGGCCGTCCGCCTCTCTTCCCCAAGAGCGGCACCGGATCACCTGGGCGAGCCCCAGTGTGTGTGACACGCGGGACGCCTGTAAACCACTGGGAGTGATGTGACGCGTGGTACACAAGAGGTTTTCCGAGGTCACCGGCGGTACGCACCGTCCGCGCCGGAATGAAACTCACCCACCCCGGGTCACTGCGGGCGGCAGGACCGCCACCCATCGCAGCGGGTGATCACGCACGCCGGGAGCACCGTCCGGACCGGACAGCGGTTGTCCCGGAGCCGAAGTCCCGTCCGCGCGCAAGGGCCGAAGGTCGTGCGCCCGGAACTGTTCCGGGACACGCCCGCGGCACGCGACACGCCCGGCCCGGCGAGCCGTTCACGAACAACTCCCCCGCGCCGGAAACCCTTGCCCGCACTGCGGAAACCACCTTCTACCAGCACTTTTCGCTTAAGCGCCGGTAATGGCCCGGACACGCAGCGTCAACCAGGCAGACGTCTTCGCAACATCTTGGCAACCGGCTTGACACCGGCTGTGGTCCGGACCACCCTGCTGGACATTGGTCTACACCATTTGTCATTCAGCCCCGGTCGCCGACGACCGGGCACCGAAAGGACGAGACACGTGAAGCGCTGGCTCAAGCTGGCGGCGGGAGCCGCCGCCATCACGCTCGCCACGGCCGGCTGCGCCGGCTCAGGCGGGAGTGAGAACGCCTCGAGCGCTGGGGGCGCGCAGGACGGCAAGCTGACGGTCTGGCTCATGACCGGCTCGGCGCCGGACAGCCTGACCGCCGCCCTGAACAAGGAATTCGAGGCCGCCCACCCCGGCGTCAAGGTCGACTACCAGATCCAGCAGTGGAACGGCATCCAGCAGAAGCTGACCACCGCGCTGGCGAGCGACACCCCGCCGGACGTCATCGAGGTCGGCAACACCCAGACGCCCGCGTTCGCCGCGCAGGGCGTGCTGGCCGACCTCTCCGGCGACGTCAACAACCTCAACGGCGGGCAGTGGCTCGCCGGGCTCAAGGCGTCCGGCCAGTACGACGGCAAAACCGTCGGCGTGCCGTTCTACGCCGCCAACCGCGTCGTCATGTACCGCAAGGACATGTTCGAGCAGGCCGGCATCACCCAGCCGCCTGCCTCCAACGACGAATGGCTCGCGGACATCGCGAAGCTGAAGACGAAGTTCGGCAGCGACCCGCAGTTCCAGCCGCTCTACATGCCGGGCCAGAACTGGTACGCGCTGTCGTCGTTCATCTGGGACAACGGCGGCGACATCGCCAAGGCCGAGGGCAAGTCCTTCAAGTCGTCGCTCAACACGCCGGAAGCCAAGGCGGGCCTCGAGTTCTACAAGAAGCTCGTGGACGCCTCCGGCACCACCGCGCCCAAGGACAACGACGAGGCCACGCCGCAGCAGGCGGGCATCTACGCCGCGGGCAAGGTCGCCATGTTCATCGGCACCCCGAACGAGGTGGCGACCGCCGCCAAGACCGACCCGGGCATCACCGCCAAGACCGGCGCGTTCCCGATCCCGTCGAAGACCGCCGGGCAGACCGCCCCGGTGTTCCTCGGCGGCTCGAACCTGGTCGTCCCGCTCAACAGCAAGCACCAGGACCTCGCCAAGGACTACCTGAAGCTGCTCACCAGCACCAAGTACATGACGCAGCTCGCCGCGGGCGGCTACGTGCCGGGCACCTCCACCGACCTCAGCGCGCTCGACAAGGACCCGCTGGGCTCGGTGATGGCGAAGGCGTCGAAGAACGGCCACGCGATGCCGGCCAGCCCGAAGTGGGGCGAGGTCGAATCCGGCCAGAACCCGCTGAAGGACATGCTGACCGCCTACCTGACCGGGAAGAAGCCCCTGGACCAGGCCGCGGCCGACGCGAACACAGCCCTCGACAAGATCATCGGCGGATGACCGCGACGAAGGACAAGCCGATGCCGGCGGGGGCGACCCCGCCGGCATCGGCGCACGTCGGGGCGGCACGGAAACGAGGAAGCGGCTGGTTCAGCGAACGGCTCATGCCGTACCTGCTGATCCTCCCCGCGCTCGCCGCCGTGCTGGTGCTGCTCGGCTGGCCCACCGTCCAGATGCTCGGCATCAGCCTCCGCCAGCTCGACCTGCGCGAGCTGGTGACCGGCAAGATGGTGTGGATCGGCTTCAAGAACTACGCCGACGTGCTGTCCGACCCCGAGTTCTGGGCAGTCGCGATCCGCACGATCCTCTTCACCGGCGCGCTCGTCGCCGGGACCCTGCTCGTGGCGCTGCTGATCGCGGTGCTGATGCGCCACCTCCACCCGGTGCTGCGGATCTTCGTGCAGGTTTCCCTGGTACTGGCGTGGGCGGTGCCGGTCATCGCCACCACCACGGTGTTCCAGTGGATCTTCGACCAGCAGTACGGCATCCTCAACAAGACGCTGGACCGGCTGGGCTTCCATTCGTTCATCGGGTACTCGTGGTTCTCCACCGGCACGAGCACCCTCGTCGTGATCGGGCTGCTGGTGCTGTGGCAGGCCGTGCCGTTCGTCGCGTTCACGCTCTACGCGGGCCTCATCGGCGTGCCGCGCGAGCAGTACGAGGCGGCGGGCATCGACGGGGCCGGGCCGTGGCAGACGTTCCGCGCGGTCAGCTGGCCCGCGATCCGGCCGATCCTGACGATGGTGACGTTCCTGTCGATGCTGTGGGACTTCAACATGTTCGCCCAGGTGTGGGCCATCCGCCAGGGCGGCCCGGACGGGGCGAGCACGACGCTGGCGATCCTGCAGTACCTCAAGGGCATCGCGGGCAGCCACTTCGGCTCCGCCGCGGCCATCGCCACCATCATGCTGGTGCTGCTCCTGCTGGTCACCGGCCGGTACGTGCAGCTGCTGGTCCGGACCAAGGACGGGGAGATCGCATGAGGAAGTCCCTGCCCGCCCGGGTGCTGGTGTCGGTCGCCGGCGTTCTCGTGGCGCTGCTGTTCCTCTTCCCGACGTACTGGATGTTCACCACGTCGCTGAAGACGCCGGGCGACGTGCTGTCGCCGAAGTACGACCTGATCCCGACCTCGGCGACGCTGTCGAACTTCGCGTCGGCGCTGACCAAGCCCGGGTTCGTCACGTACCTGACCAACAGCCTGATCGTGACGCTCGGCGCGGTGCTGGCCGCGCTCGTGGTGGGCGTGCTCGCGGCGATCCCGCTCGCACGCTTCCGCTTCCGCGGCCGCAAGGGGTTCCTGCTGCTGATCCTGGTGGCGCAGCTGGCCCCGCTGTCGGCGCTGTTCATCCCGATGTACCTGCTGATGCGGGACATCGGGCTGCTGAACACGCTGCCGTCGCTGCTGCTGGTGTACTTCGCGACGTCGCTGCCGTTCACCGTGTGGATGCTCTACGGGTTCGTCAACGGCATCCCGTACGACCTCGAAGAGGCGGCGATGATCGACGGGTGCAGCCGGGTCGGCGCGTTCCGCCGGGTCACCCTGCCGCTGCTCGGGCCGGGCCTGGTGACCACGTCGGTGTTCAGCTTCATCACCGCGTGGAACGAGTTCCTGTTCGCTCTGGTGTTCATGCGGGACCAGTCGAAGCAGACGCTGCCGGTGTGGCTGTCGTCGTTCAAGACGGCGTTCTCGATCGACTGGGGCGGTGTCATGGCCGCTTCGGTGATCTACGCGATCCCCGCGGTGATCTTCTTCCTGATCGTGCAACGGAAACTCGTGTCCGGCATGACCGCGGGCGCGGTGAAGGGATGACGGTGGCTGAACCCCGCGAACTGGCCGAAGCCGTTCTGCTGCCCGGGTTCGCGGGCACGACCGCGCCGGACTGGGTGCGCCGCCGCCTCGCCGAGGGGCTCGGCGGCGTGATCCTGTTCGGCCGCAACGTGGTCGACGACGAACAGGTCGCCGCGCTCACCTCGGCGCTGCGGTCCGAGCGGGACGGCGTGGTCGTCGGGATCGACGAGGAGGGCGGCGACGTCACCCGCCTCGACGTCGGCAAGGGTTCGTTCGTGCCCGGCCCGCTCGCGCTGGGCGCGGCCGGGGATCCGGAGCTGACCGCGTCCGTCGCGGCCGCTCTCGGCGAGCGGCTGGCGGCGTGCGGGGTCACGGTCAACCTCGCGCCGTGCGCGGATCTCACGCTCGCGGCGGAGGATCCGGGCATCGGCGTGCGGGCGTTCGGCTCGGATCCGGCGGCGGCCTCGCCGCACGTGGCGGCGTTCGTGACCGGCATGCAGAAGTACGGCGTCGCCGCTTGTGCGAAGCACTTCCCCGGCCACGGTGCGGCGACCGAGGATTCGCACCTCTCGCTGCCGGTGCTGCCGCGGACCGCCGCGGAGCTTCGGGAGGTGGAGCTCGTCCCGTTCGCCGCGGCGATCGAAGCGGGCGTCCGGACGGTCATGTCCGGGCACCTCGTCGTGCGGGAATGGGGCGAGGAACCGGCGACGTTCAACCGGACCGCGCTCGTCGACGTGCTGCGCGGCGAACTGGGGTTCACCGGCGCGGTCATCACCGACGCGTTGGAGATGGGCGCCATTTCCGGGGCGTACGGACGGCACGACGGGATCGGCGAAGCCTCGGTCCGCGCCCTCCTGGGCGGTGCGGACGCGCTGTGCCTCGGCGGGGCCGCGTTCGACGCGGAGACGCTGGACCGGACCGCCGAGGCGATCGTCGGGGCGGTGACCGAGGGACGGCTTTCCTTGGAGCGGCTGGCCGATGCCGCGGCCCGGACCGCTTCGCTGGGCGCCTCCCCCGCTCCGGCGACGGTGCGGCCGGTGGACTGCTCGCTCGGCCTGTCCGCCGCGCGGGCCGCCTTGCGGATCACCGGCACGCCGCGGTTGACGGGCCCGTCGCTCGTGGTGGACGTGCAGACCGAACCGGGCATCGCCGCCGGGCCGATGCCTTGGGGTCTGGGCGCGCATCTGGCGGAGCTGGTTCCGGGCACCCGGACGCTCTCGGTGTCCCCTGATGACGTCTCGACGGTTTTGGCCGAGGCCGCGTCGGTGGAGAGCGTCGTGGTGGCGACCCGGGAAGCGCACCGGCATCCGGCGGTGCGGGAGTTCCTGGCCGGTCTGTCCACTGTGGACTACATCCGGGTCGAGACCGGGGTGCCCGGACCGGAAGCCGGCGCCGCGCCGCGGATCGACACGTTCAGCGGCTCGTACGTGAGCCTGCGGGCCGCGGCGGAGTACCTGGCTCGTTCCTGACGCCGGCTGCGCGGTGGGCCCCGGGGGACGCCAGGCCTCCCTCGGGGCTCACGCCGACGCGCGGGTCTGCACCGCCGGAAAGCGCACGCCGGCCAGTTCTTCGGAGATTTCCCAGATCCGGCGAGCGTCGTCGACGTCGCGCAGGCGGGCGTACGGTTTCTGCTCGGACGGCGGCCCGGACAGGTGGCCGAGGCCGCCGGGTCCGTAAAGACGACCGCCTCCGGCCTCGGGAGACGTCGCGGCCCAAAGCGCGGGCAGCAACGCGGTTTCCGCCGTCCCGAACAGAATGCCGCGCGCGGAGAGCGCGCGGATGAGCCGCGCCTTCACCGTAGCCCGGCCCCGGCCGACCTCCGGGCGCGCGGCGAGAAGATTCGTCGCCGCCACCCCGGGATGGGAAAGATTGCTCGTGACGCCCCAGCCGCCCGCCCGGCTGCGCCGCTCGAGTTCGAGGCCGAACAGGCCGACCGCGATCTTCGACTGGCTGTAGGCCTGGTTGCCGGCGTACTTCCGTTCCCACTGGAGGTCGGCCCAGTTGATCGCGTGCCGGTCGGCATCGATGCTGATCTGCGAGGTCACCCGGGCCTTGCCGGCGCGCAGCAGCGGGAAAAGCCGGGCCGTAAGGGCGAAATGCCCGAGGTGGTTGGTGCCGAACTGCAGCTCGAAACCGTCCTTGGTGGACTGACGCGCCGGCGGCGTCATCACCCCGGCGTTGTTCACCAGCAGGTGGATCGGCCTGCCCTCCTCGGCGAGCCGGTCCGCCAGTTCGGCGACGGACGCGAGCGAGGACAGGTCCAGTTCGCGCAGGGAGACCTCGGCCCCGGGATGCCCGCCGCGGATCTTCGCGAGCGCGGCCTCGCCCTTGCGCGGGTTGCGGACCGGCAGGACGACCTCCGCGCCCGCTGCCGCGAGCCGGGTCGCCAGGCCGAGGCCGACGCCGTCGCTCGCGCCGGTGACGACGGCGAGCTTGCCCGCCAGTGCGGGGACCTCGATGTCCGGGGCCGGCTGCGCCATCGTTCTTCCCTCCGCGGGCAACGCTTAATCTGACACTTGTCAGATTAAGCCTGTTCCGCTCGCTGTCAAGCCGGGCGCCGGGCAACCGCGGCGGCGAGGAGAATGAACGCCATGGCGGCAGGGAAACCGACACCCGGGACAGCGCGCGGGCCAGGCCGTCCCGCCGCGGGAGCTCGCCCGGTGCCGGACGAGGCCGAGATCCTCCGGCGAGGCATGGAAACCTTCGCCGAACTCGGCTACGAGCGGACCACGGCGCGAGAACTCACGAGACGCCTCGGGGTGAGCCACAACTTCATCAACGACCGTTACGGGTCGAAAGCCAGCTTCTGGCGGGCGGTCGTGGACGCGCTGCTGGCCGGCGACCAGCGGGACCGCCGCGCGCTGCTCGACGCGGATCTGGACGACGCCCGGCGCGTCCGCGCGATGATCGCGCACCTCTACCAGGCCGCCGTGGAAGCACCGCTGCTCGGCAGGCTGCTGGCCGACGAATTCGGGCAGGAGTCCGAACGCCTGGACTACCTCTACCGGAACTATGTGGAGCCGACGCTCGGCCCGCTGGTCCCCGCCGTCGAACGGCTCACCGCCGCCGGCCGCCTCCCCGCGGTGCCGCTGGACGTCCTCTTCTTCACTGTCCTCAGCCCGGTCGCCGCCCTCGTGCAACTGCCCCTGGCCCACCGCCTCGGCCGCCCCGCGCCGGTCACCCGGGAATCCCAGGAACGCACCGCACGCCAGCTAGCCCGCTTGATCGCCGACGGGCTGCTCGGCCCGGAACCCGGGGACGCCGAACCCCGTCCGGCACGCGCGGACCCGGCCGCTCCTCCAGCCTGATTCCCGCGGAATGCCCGATCAGCCGCCGCACTCGCCGACGACCACGCTCTGCGCCACGGGCTGGCCCGCCGCCTTGAGTTCGCGGCATCGGACCTCAATCCCGCAGCGGGGAAACCGGCCCTACAACGCGTCGCGGCCGCGTTCTCCGGTGCGGACGCGGACGACGGTCTCCACCGGCGTGACCCAGATCTTGCCGTCGCCGATCTTGCCGGTGTGCGCGGCGTCCCGCACCGCTTGGACCGCGGCGTCGGCCTGGTCGTCGTCGAGCAGGATCTCCAGCCGGTACTTCGTGAGGAAATCGACCTCGTACTCCGCGCCCCGGTAGATCTCGGTGTGGCCCTTCTGCCTGCCGTATCCGCGGACCTCGGTCACCGTCATCCCGGCGACGCCGAGCTCCTGCAGCGCGAGCCGGACGTCGTCCAGCACGAACGGTTTGACCACGGCGGTCAGCAGCTTCATCGGTTCTCCTCGCGCGCCGGCCGGTGCGATCCCGGCGCGAAGGGCGCGCTCCCCCGGCGGCCGGACTGGACTGCCAGCTCGTACGCGCCTTCGGCGTGCTCGGCCTCGTCGACACCGTCGATCTCGGCCTCGCGGTCGATCCGGAATCCCATGAACTTGTGCATGACCCAGCCGATCAGGAAGGTCGTCGCCAGCGAATACCCTAGTACCGCCAGGGTTCCGGCGGACTGGCGCCACAGCTGGCCGAACCCGCCGCCGTAGAACAGGCCGTTCACGCCTTGCGGATCCACGCTCACCGTCGCGAACAAGCCGATCAGCAGCGTCCCCACGAACCCGCCGAGCCCGTGCACCGCGACCACGTCGAGCGAGTCGTCGAACCCGAACCGGTACTTCAGCCCCACCGCGAACGAACACACCACGCCGGCCACGGCTCCGATCGCGATCGCACCGATCGGTTCGACGTACGCGCAGCCCGGGGTGATTCCCACCAGCCCGGCGACCGCGCCGGAGGCGGCGCCGAGGGTGGTCGGCTTCCCGTCGCGGACCTGCTCGACGAGCAGCCAGCCCAGCACCGCGGCCGCCCCCGCGACCGCGGTGTTGAGGAACGACGTGGCCGCCAGGTTCTTCGCGGCCAGCGCGGACCCGGCGTTGAACCCGAACCAGCCGAACCACAGCAGCCCGGCCCCGAACATCACGAACGGCAGGTTGTGCGGCCGGACGGCCTGTTTCGGCCAGCCGTGCCTGCGCCCGAGCACGATCGCCAGCGCCAGCGCGGCCGCCCCGGAATTCACCTCGACGACGGTGCCGCCCGCGAAGTCGAGCACGTGCAGCCGCGCGGCGATCCACCCGTCGGGGGCGAAGACCCAGTGCGCCACCGGCAGGTAGACCACGGTGACCCACACGACGGAGAACACCGTCCAGGTCCAGAACCTGGCCCGTTCGGCGATCGCGCCCGCCAGCAGCGCCACCGTGATGATCGCGAACATCATCTGGAAGGCGACGAACGCGAACAGCGGCACCTGGTTGCCCGCCGGGCCGACCGCCTGTTCGGCGACCCCGCGCAGCCCCGCCAGCCGCAAGGTGCCGAGCAGCCCGCCGAACCAGTCGGAGCCGAACGCGAGCGAGTACCCGTAGGCCACCCAGACGAGGCCGACCGTCGCGAGGCAGACGAACGTCATCGCCATCACGTTCAGCACGCTCCGGGCGCGCACCATCCCGCCGTAGAACAGCGCGAGCCCCGGCGTCATCAGCATCACCAGCGCCGCACTGCCCAGCAGCCACGCCGTGCTTCCGGTGTCCACCACCCGCGGACTCACCTCGTTTCGTCGCCCGGACGGTGAAGCTAACCGGGCGGTGTTACCGGGATGTTTCCGTCGTGCTTCCGCCAGTCGCTCCCAGTCCGGCGAAACGGGCCAACCGGCCGAATCGCACGGCAAGCCGGGCAATCGGCCCCGCCGACCTCAACTCGCGTCCATTGTGGACATCCGCCCGCGCGCGCCCGGCGCGGCCGCTCCCGCCACGCCGGGCAATTCACCCGTTCTCGGTCACCGAGATCGCGGCTCCGGGGCAGACGGTGGCGGCTTCGCGGACGGTCGCGTGCAGTTCCTCGCCGGGGTGTTCGTCGAGCAGGAGCACGATGCCGTCGTCCTCGCGCTGGTCGAACACCTCCGGCGCGAGCAGCACGCAGGTGCCCGCACCGCAGCACCGTTCCTCGTCCACGGCGACCTTCATCGGCGTTTCTTCCTTTCGTTCGGCGACGCGGTGACCGGCGCCTGCCACAGCCCGATCAAGGCGTCGATCAGGCCAGTGGCGGCTTCGTTCCAACCGGACCGCGGGGTGGAAGTGTTCTCGGCGAGCGCGCGTTCGCGTTCGGCGGTGAGGTGGACCAGCAGGGTGCGGGTCATGTCGCTGCGTTCGGCGGCCGCTTCGGCCGGAAGGTCGGGCAGCCGCTGCTGCAGGCCGTCGACGATCCGCGCCAGCGACGGCGACGACAGCGACTCCTCGACCACGATCGGCCGCAACGTCGGATCGGCCATCGCCTGTTCGGTGAAGCGGGCATACCAGGTCGGGCTGCCGAGCGCGGCCAGGTGCTCGGCGAGCGGGCGCACCAGGCAGTCGAGCCAGTCCCGCAACTCCGCGCTCTCGCCGATCTCGGCCAGCCTCCGCTGCCGCAACTCCTCGACCGCAGCGGAGTGCTTGCGCGCGATCGCCCGCACCAGATCGGCCTTCGTCCCGAAGTGGTAGCCGACGGCGGTGTTGTTGCCCTGCCCCGCAGCCTCGCTGACCTGGCGGTTGGACACCGCGAGAATCCCGTGCTCGGCGAACAGGCGTTCCGCGGCAGTCAGGATCAGCTCCCGGGTCGCGTGCGCTCGCTCCGCCCGCAACGGCTTGTCGACGGCTTCGTTCATGAAACTCACCATCGCACGGGCAGTTCCCGCAGCCCGCCCACGGCCAGCCCCTCGATCCTGCGCAATTCCTCCGCCGGGACCGCGAGTTCCAGCGACGGCAGCATCCGCAGCAGCACCTCCAGCGCCACTTGCAGTTCGGTGCGGGCCAACGGCTGGCCCAGACAGGCGTGCGCACCGACGCCGAACGCGAGGTGCGGGTTCGGGCTGCGGCGCAGGTCCATCTCGGCGGCGGCCTCGAACGCGGTCTCGTCGCGGTTGGCCGCGGCCATGCTGCACATCGCCGTGGTGCCGCTCGGCAGCACCGTCCCGGCGACCTCGAAATCCTCGGTGAGATACCGCAACATGCCCACGCCCGCATTGGCGTCCCAGCGCAACGCCTCCTCCACCGCCGTGCGCACCAGCGACGGATCCGCGACCAGCTGCTCCCAGCGCGTGCGGTCGGCCAGCAGCATCGCGACCATCTTCGCGATCATGTTCGCCGTCGTCTCGTGCCCCGCGATCAGCAACCCGATCCCGGTCGCGGTCAGCAACGCATCCGACCAGCGCTCGCCCTCGGCGTCGGTGTCGGCGATCAGCGCGCTCAGCAGATCCTCGCCCGGCTCCGCGCGCTTCGCCGCGATATGCGCACCCATGTACTCGCCGAACTCGGCTTGCGTGGCGTCGAATTCTTCCTGCGTGTAGCGAGTCATGCTGAGCATCACGTCGGACCAGTGCGCGAACCGGTCGCGATCGGAGTCCGGGACGCCGAGCATGTCGCAGATGACCCACACCGGCAGCGGAAACGCCAGCCCCGCCTTCAGATCCGCCGGCCCGCCCTTCGCGACCATCTCCCCGATCAACTGCTCCGCCATCGCCGCGATCCCCGGCCGCAGCGCGTTCATCCGCTTCGCGGTGAACCACTTCCCGACCATCCGCCGCCAGTTCAGATGCGCCGCGCCGTGCTGCGGCATCACCGTCGCCATCTCGCTGTTGAACACGCCGCCGCTCTCGGTATCGGCGACCCGCGCCGCGTCGTCCGCCGGAGTCGGACGCGTGAACCGCCGATCCGACAACACGCTCTTCACATCCGCATAACGAGTGATCAGCGCCGCCTCGTCCCCACTGGCCAGCCGCACCTTCGCGACCGGACAGCCCTCCCGCAGCTTCGCCCACTCCACCGGCGGCTCCAGCGCCCCCGGCGCCTCGAAGGGAAACCGCGGCACCTGCTCCGCGTCGCTCTGGCGCATTCACGACCTCCTGCTCGGACCGGCAACCGCCCCGAGCATGGCCGAAGCCGCCAACTAAGTCAATCAGCTGACTTAACTTGAAGGTGCACCGCGACCCCGAAACAAGCAGGACCCACTAGGTCGTTCTGCTCGACCAGGTACGCGCCACCGCACCGGCCCGCCGGCGGCGCGGGCACCCGCATCGCCGGTCAGCGCCCTCGATTCCCCCGGCACCGCGGCAGGCGTCGGCTCAACCGGCTTGCCCGGCGTGAAGGGCCAGTTCGGCCCAGACGGTCTTCCCGCCCGGCCGGGGCGACTGGCCCCAGCGCTCGGCGATCGCGTCGATCAGAACCAAGCCCCGCCCCCCTCCCGCGTACCCTCCCCGGGAACGGGCGAGGTCCGGAAGCGAGTCGGACACCTCGATCAGGATCCGGTCGCCCCGCAGCGACAAGGTCAGTTCGCTGGGCGGGCGAGCGTGCCGCATGGCGTTGCACACCATCTCGTCCAGCACGAGACGCAGATCGGCGACCGCGTCCGCGCCCGTGTGCGGGCGATGGCGCCGCACGAAGGCCACCGCCCGGCCCCGGACCCGGCGCAATGTCGTGAAGTCCTCTTCCAGCGCCATGCGCAGCCGAGCGCCCGCCTGCCGCACCGGCTTCGCTCCGGCAGGCAGACGACTCCGCTGGAACTCGTCCACACTCACGCTCGGCCTCCCTCCCGGGCCCGCTGCACGCCCGCTCCCAGAGCATTCTCGCTCTCGGCTATTCCCCGTCGCCCTCTGCGTACCCAGCGGGCAGAGAAGGCGAAACGGAAACTCCGGAAATGAGAGGAAAGCCGCCGCCGCAAGGGATTCCCGGCCGCAGGCCGGGGTTTCCGGGGCCGGGTTTGACCTGTGCCCCGCACGGGTATCCGCTGCTCGCGGTCCCCGGATTCGTCTCCGCGAACTGTTTCGCGGAGCCGGACGGAACTGTTTTCCCGATCATGACCGCGTTCGGAAACATTCGCTGAGACGAGACGAGGTCATCGACATGAGCGACACCGCCGGAAACAAGGCCGAGGAAATCAAGGGCAAGGCGAAAGAAGCGCTCGGCAACGCCACCGGGAACGAACAGTGGCAGGCCGAAGGCAAAGCAGAGCAGGCGAAGGGCGCTCTCAAGCAGGCGGGAGAAAAGGTCAAGGACGCCGTCAAGAACGTGAAGAATTGACGCGCGCTTTCGGCGGCCGGAACCGCGGTTCCGGCCGCCGAAGCGTGACGGGGCTCTCTCTCCGCGGTCCGAAATGCGCGGGACACGGGCGAGCCCGCAGGCCGCTTTCCCCGGACGGGTAGGATTCTGCGGTGCTGCCGGGTGGCCGGGCAGGGAAAGAGGGGCCCGAAGTGACCGACGCCGACATCCGCGTTGACGACGGCTGGGAAGCCGACCGGATCGCGTTCTGCGCGGAACCGGCCGCGGACGGCTGGGCCCGCAGCGGCGTGGCTCTCGAAGGGCCGCTCGCCCGGCAGTTCGGCACGCTCGCGGTTCTCCTGCTCGACGCGGACTCCCTGCACGAAGCGATGGAGCGCGTGGTGTCCGCCGCGCTGCGGATCGTGCCGCAAGCCGATCTCGCCAGCATCACCCTGCGCTCGGCCGACGGCGGGTTCCACACCCCGGTCCGCACGCACGAGGCCGCCGAGGAACTGGACCGGATCCAGTACCAGGTCGGCGAAGGGCCGTGCCTGGAAGCCGCCCGGCGCGAGCGGCCCGGGTACGCGCTGGCCAACAATCTTCCGGAGTCCGACGGCTTCCCCGAATTCGGCGCGCGCGCCGGACGGCTCGGGTTCGGCTCGCTGCTGGCCACGACGCTGCTGCCGGACGCCAAGTCCGATCTGCCGCCCGGCGCGATCAACCTCTACAGCCACGAGGCCGGGGCCTTCGACGGCGACGCCGTCGACAGCGCGCTCGTCCTGGCCTCCCACGCCTCGCTCGCCCTCTCCGGTTCCGCCGCGCACACCGCGGCCGCCCTCAAGGAAGTCCACCTCAAGCGCGCCGTGGACAGCCGCGACCTCATCGGCCAGGCCAAAGGCATCCTGATGAACCGCCGCGGGATCTCCGCCGACGAAGCGTTCGACGTCCTGCGCCGCACGTCCCAGGATCTCAACGTCAAGCTGGTCGAACTCGCGCACACCGTGACCGAACGGCACCGCGAACTCGACCTCTGACTCCCGTCGGATTGCCCGCGGAAGGCGTGAATTCCCGGCGAGCGGGTAGCCCGAGACCAGGGTCGGCCTCCGGCGCGCAGGAGACCGGGACCGAGGTTCCGCCGGTCAAGACCCGCGGCCGGCGGAACCGCCCGGAAGAGGGTTGAAGAAGACCGCGAGCGGGTATCCGCCGCGGGTCGTGGCCCTTGGGACGGCAAGGGACACTGGGAGCAGTCGACGACCGTCCCCGAGGCGAGAACGAGGTGAAGGACCGCTCCGCGTGTCCTGAGTGTGGTGGATCTGAAGCGGGCGGACACCGATTCGCGCTGGAGTACAGCACCATGTCCGGTGCTGGTCACGGATGCCGATGGCACCCTTGTCGCGCTCAATGCCGCGGCGGAGCGGTTGCTTCCGGGCATTACGGCCGGTGTGGTGCTCGCTGAGGCGATGCCCGGCTGGCCGGTCGGCGTGCACGACGGCGTCCTCGAGGGCGTCCGCGGCGCAGGCGAACCCTGGGAGCGCGGTTACGAGGTGCACCCGGTTGCGCACGACGACGGAACGACCACGTGGTGGCTGACGGAAAACACTGACGCGCGCCTCGCCGAAACGGCTTTGCGCACCGAACGGCGGCGGGCGCAGTTCCTCGCCGAGGCTTCGACGGCGTTGCTGGGATCCCTGAACCTGCAACGGTGCATGCAGGTCGCCGGGAAGCTGGCGGTGCAGCACCTCGCCGACGCCGCGCTCCTGATCACTCCCGCCGGGCGCCACCGCGTGCCGGCGATGCTGTGCGTACGGGACCGCGAGCCGGAAGAAGTCGAACTGGCGGCCGATCTCTCCGAGGTGCCCGGGCTCGCCGAGGCGCTCCAAGGGTTTCCGCCGGTCCCGTCGCGGTGGATCGACCCCGCGTCCGCGCCGGAGTGGCTGATCCCGGCGGGATTCGGCGACGTGGGCTCGATCGTGGTGACGCCGCTGCCCGGGCACGGCGTGCCCGCGGGCGCGCTGGTTCTCCTGCGGAAAGCCGAACGCGCGGCGTTCAGCGAGGACGAGGAGATCTTCGCCCGGTTGTTCGCGGCCCGCTCCGGGGTGGCGATGTCCGCCGCGCGGATGTTCGCCCAGCAGTCGTCGATGACCGAAACGCTGATGCGCGAACTGCTTCCGCCCGCGGTGCGCGAGGTGGCCGGCGCCGAGTTCGCCGGGCGGTACCGCGCCGCGCTCGACTCGGAACGCGTGGGCGGCGATTTCTACGACGTCTACCCCGCGGCCGACGACAGCCAGGAATCGCTGGTCGTGCTGGGCGACGTGTGCGGCAAGGGCATCGAAGCCGCGGTGCTCACCGGCAAGGTCCGCAACACGCTGCACGCCCTGCTGCCGCTCGCCTCGGACCACCATCGCGTGCTGAGCATGCTCAACGACGCTCTGCTCAGTTCGCACCACACCCGCTTCGTCACCCTCGCGCTCGCATCCGTCTCGCGGCCCGACTCGGGCCTCCGGATGCGGCTGACGTGCGCGGGTCATCTGCCGCCGCTGATCGTCCGGGCCAACGGAGAGGTCGAGGTCGTCGAGACGATCGGCACCGTCGTCGGGGTCCTGCCCGAGATCGCCACGACGACGGTCGAAGTCACGCTGGCGCCCGGCGAGACGTGCCTGCTCTACACCGACGGCATCACCGAAGCGCGAGGCGGTCCGCTGGGCAGCGAGATGTTCGGCGAGGACCGCCTGCACGAGGCGTTGACCCGGTGCGCGGGCATGCCCGCCGAGGCGATCGTCGAACACGTCCACATGCTCGCGGCCGAATGGGCGCGCGAACGCAGCCACGACGACATGGCTCTCGTCGCGGTCACCGCGCCGCGCGGCCAGCGGCTGTCCGCGGTCGGCGGTTCGGGCCGCGGGAGGTACACCGCCGCATGAACACCCCGGACAAACCCCGCGGAGCCGTTCTCGACGGCCAGCCCGCGTCGGTCGAGCACGTCGCCGCCCGGCTCTGGGACGCCGCGGTCGACGGCGACGAGGACACGGCAGGCGAAATCGCATTGCGCGCCCTGCGGTCCGGAATGACCGCGGAAACCGTACTCCTCGACGTCATCGGCGCGGTACAACGGAAAGTCGGCGAGGAATGGGCGGCCAACCGCCTGACCGTCACCCAGGAACACTCGGTCACCGCGATCAACGACCGCGTGGTCGCCGCCGTGAGCCGCGCCGCCGGCCCGGCGCCGAATCCGCCGCTCGCCCGGGTGACCGTCGCCTGCGTGGACGGGGAATGGCACGCGCTGCCCGCCCGGCTGCTCGCCGAAGTGCTGCGCTCGCGCGGATTCCGCGTCGACTACCTCGGAGCGCAGGTGCCGGCGTCGCACCTGATCGCCGACCTGCACCGCACCGGCCCGGACGCTGTCGCGCTGTCCAGTTCAATCCCGACGCGGCTGCCCGCGGCGCACGCCACGATCACCGCGTGCCAAGCGGCCGGAGTCCCGGTCATCGCGGGCGGGGCGGCGTTCGGGACCGACGGCCGCTACGCCCGGCTGTTCGGCGCCGACGCCTGGGCCCCCGACGCCCGCGCCGCAGCCGACCTGCTCGCCGGGAGTCCGCCGGGCCCGCCCCGCAGCGCCCACCAGGCCGTTGACGATCTGCCGCACTTGCTCGACCAGGAATACACGATGATCTCGCGGACGTCGGCGCAGCTGGTGAAAGCCGTGTTCGCCGGACTGCGGGAGCGGATTCCCGCCTTGGACCGGTACACCGAACTCCAGTTGCAGCACACGGTCGAGGACCTCGCGAGCATCGTCGACTACCTCAAAACCTCCGTCTACGTCGACGATCCCGAGCTGTTCACGGGTTTTCTCCGCTGGACCGCGGACATCCTCGCCGCACGCGGGGTCCCGGCCGGGTACCTCACGCCCGCCCTCGACCTGCTCGGCGACGAGCTGCGGGACTTCCCCCGCGCCCGCGCCACCCTCGCCCGCGCGCGAGCCGGAGGCCGCCCATGACGCCGCCGAGCCCGCTCGCCTGCACGTGGACCACGCCGCGTCCTCGGACAGTTCGGCTGACCGTGCGCGGCGAACTCGATTACGACAGTCAGCACCTGCTCGTCCGGACCGCCCGGGAGATGCTGGCGGCGCATCCGGAGTGCCGCAGCGTGCGCCTCGACTGCGGCGAATTGGGCTTCTGCGATTCCTCCGGGCTGGCCGGCCTGCTGATGGTCAGCAGGCTCGTCCGCTCAGCCGGTGCCTCGCTGTACCTGGACAACCGGTCCGCCGAACTCGACCGGCTGCTCCGCCGCACCAACCTCCTCGACCACTTCACCGCGCCGACCGCCGAAACCACGCACCGGCGCCAAGATTCCTGACCGCTGCGGTCACTCCCGCTCCAGCTCCCCGTGCCGGCCGGTCAGAGTGCGCGCCACCTCGACCAGCTTCACGTTCAGGTCCTGGGAGGTCCGCCGCAGCAGGTCGAACGCTTCATCGGCGGTGAGGCCCTCCCGGTTCATCAGGATGCCCTTGGCCTGCCCGATGACGTCGCGGGTGTCGACGGCTCGCCGGAACTCCGCGCGGCGCAGTTCGGCGCTCTTTCGCAGGTGGGTGTTCGCCAGCGCCAGCGACGCGTGCGTCGCCAGCAGCAGGGCGATGCGGCGGTCGGTCTCGGCCAGGCTGTCCGGGCGGCGGGAGTAGACGGTCAGCGAGCCCGCCGCCCGGTCGAGGCCAGGAGCGGCCGGGAGTGCGGTGGAAAACGCGGCGCGGCAGCCGAGTGCGCGCGCCGCGGCGGCGAACCGGGGCCATCGGGTCTCGGCCGCTAGATCCGCGCTCGCGACATAGCTCGGGCTGTGCGCACGGGCCGCCTCCACGCACGGGCCTTCTCGGTCGCGGTACTGGATCCGGTCCAGCTCGGCGGCGGTCTTCCCGGTCCGGGCGGCGGTGGAAAACCGGCCGTCGGAGCCCAGCACGGTGACGCTGACCCAGTCCGCTCCGGCGACTGCCGCCGCGGTCGCTTCCACGACCTCTCGCAACACGTCCGCGGCTGAGTTCGCGGATAGCAGCATCTTGCTCAGCGCCTCGAACCTGCTCGCGGCGTCCGGCTTCGCTCGGTCCGGTTCGCCGGTCACCAGGTTCCGTTCCGCCGCACCGGGTTCGCTTTTCAGCGCGATCGCCGTCCGAACGAAGCTACGGCTGCCAGGGAAACGAACTTGCTCGGCTTTGTCCCCGTGCAGCGTCGACGACGGCGACTCGCCGTACGCGGCCCGGTAGTGGGCGGCGAACACACTGGGCGCGTATCCCCATCGGGCGGCGATCCGCGCGACGATGTCCTGCTCCGGCACCGCGGCACGCAGTTCCGCGCGGGCGCGGTCGAGCCGTGCCCGCCGCAGGTAGGCCATCGGGGTCGTGCCGAGGTGCCGGCGGAAGGCCAGTTGCACGGCCCGGGCGGAGACCCGGGCCGTCGCGGCGATCTCCGCGATGTCGATGGGCCGGTGGAGATTCGCTTCGATGAAGGAGATCGCGCGGCGAAGGGTCTGCGAATGCGCGTCGAGACCGTCTCCGGGATGCTCGGCGGACGCCGTGTGCGGGAACGCGTTCAGCACGGCCACGGCGAGGTAGCGCGCGACCGTCGCCACGGCCAGCGGATTCTCCCCGACGCCGGGCACGCCGAGGACGTCGTCGCGCAGATGCGCCACGGCGGACCGCAGGTGCTGGGCGGCGCCGGCGTCGACCGGCCGGTGGCCGAGCAGCCGCACCGGACTGTCGACGCCCGCCGCCTGGCTCAACAGGGCCGGGTCGAACATGGTGATGCTGTACTTGGCGCGCGCGACCCGCCCGGTGTAGGACCGGTCCGGCGGCGAGAACGACACCAGATCCCCGGGGCCGAACGTCTCCGCTTCCGGCCAGCCGTCCACGCGATGGTCCTCGATCGTGCCCGATTCGACGTCGCACAGGCAGATCGTGCCCAGCGGTTCGACGGCGTAGCTCATCTCGAAGGACAGGTCGAGCTGGTCGGCGCTCAGCCCGTCGACCGCGTGCCTGCTGATGTGCGTGCCCGCGCGGCCGGTGTCGCTGCCGATCCGCATCGGCGCGTACGCGCTGCTCAAGAACGCTTCGGTGCGGCTGAGATCGTCGCTGTCGAAGGCGAGCGACCGCACCGCGCCGCCCGCCGCGAACGGCTGCCGGACAGCTTCGGCCAGCGCCTCCGCCGGCGACGCGGCCCGCCGGACGGCCGCGCCCGGATCGGCGCTGTCCAGCACCTCCGCCGTGCCCTGGTCCGATGCCGCCACCAGCACGCAGTCGCGCTCGCGGGCGAACGAGACCAGCGCCCGGGCCAGCAGCGCGGTCAGCGGCTCGACGCCCCGGAGGTCGACCACTACGCGCGTGCCCGGCGGGACAGCGCGGCCCGCTGCGTGCAGGGCCGCCACGATTTCGGCCGAGTGAGTCGTCGCGAGCCGGTCCGGCAAGGTCAGCACCACGGCATCCCCGAGCTGCCGAGGGGTGATCTTCAGGTCCGTCACGGCAGCCGCACGACCACGCCCGGTCCGGACTCGGCTGCGCGTCTGCGCGCTGGACGGGATGCTCGGCACTCGGCGGTCGCCACACGCACTCCTAGGAGCGGGCCGGACCGGGCGCAGGGCGCGCCTCAGCCAGGGGATTGTGGACGCTGCCTGCTTAACGCACCGAGGAAAAAGCCTACCCGGCACGATCTTCCGCCGGAGCGGGGCACGCCGGAACCCGAACGCGGGAGTTCCCCGCCGAACTGTCTACTGTGGACTACCGCCGCACCGGCCCGGTCAGCCGCGCGGCCCGGCGGCGCGGCGAAGCCGGTTCGCGATCGCGAGACCCAGCCCCTTCTCCTCCGGAAGCGACGCGACGATCAAGTCGCACCCCGCCCGGTCCAGCTCGCGCAGAAAGCCGTAAAGACCGCGCGCGTACTCGGCCGGCGAAGCCGGAACCGCCACCACAGCCCGCGCCTCGGGCACTGCGCCGTCCAAGGAAGGCGGCAGGAAGACGCCCACCTGGTGCCCGAGCTTTCGCGCACGTTCCGCTTCGGCGGCCACCCGGCCTGGCTCGACGAGAACGACCCGGGCCCGCGGCGCGTAATGCGACGGATGCTGGCCGGGAACCCGGATCGGGCTCACCGACGGCACCTCGAGGGAACTCCCGAGCACGGCCTCCAGGTCTTCCCGGGGCACGCCGCCGGGCCGCAGCACGCTGAGGGTGTCGCTGGTGGCGTCGACGATGGTGGACTCGACCCCGACCTGGCAGGGGCCGCCGTCCAGCACGAAATCGACGGCATCGCCCAGCTCCGCGCGGACGTGGCCGGCGGTGGTCGGGCTGACCGAGCCGAACCGGTTGGCCGACGGGGCCGCCGCGCCGCCGCCGAACGCCGACAGCAGCGCCAGCGCCACCGGATGGTCCGGGACGCGCACCCCCACCGTCTCCAGGCCGCCGGTCGTCGCCGACGACACCCGGGGGCCGCGCCGCAGCACCAAGGTGAGCGGACCCGGCCAGAAGTGCTGGGCCAGCAGCCGCGCGGGCCCGGGCAGCTTCTCGACCCAGCCGTCCAAGTGCTCGGCGCCGGCGAGGTGCACGATCAGCGGATGCGTGGACGGACGGCCCTTCGCCTGATAGATGCGGGAAACCGCGGCCGGATCCGAGGCGTCGGCGCCGAGGCCGTAGACCGTCTCGGTCGGGAAGGCCACCAAGCCCCCGGCGCGCAGCACCCCGGCCGCCTTCTCGATGTCGCCAGCTGCCGCGGTCACGCTCGCACTCTCCTGCCAGACGGATAGCTTTTCCTCGCCCGTCAGCCTAAGCCGCGCGTGCGCGGCGGCTTCACCCGGCGGCGAACCGGGCCTCCACCGTCGACCCGGCCGGGTCCGAATGCATCCGCACCAGATCCGCGAGGTGGTTCACCAGCAGCAGTCCCCGGCCGCGGACCTGGTCCGGAGAAGCCGGGACGCGCCCGGCCATCGGATCCGCCAGCCATCCCTCGTCCCGGACCTGGCAGACCAGCTCGCCGTCGGCGAAACCCAGCCGCACCACCGCGGATCCGCTGCCGTGCTCGACGCTGTTGACCGCCAGCTCCGACACCGCCATCACCGCGTCCTCGACCCGGTCCTCGGCGAGGCCGTGCCGCCGCGCTGTCTCGGCGGTGACCACGCGGAGGCCGACGAGGTCGGGTTCGGCGACGACGAAGGACCGGGCGCCGGGCGGCGGCGGCAGCTCGCGGTTGTAGTCGGCGACCACCGCGTCGGGCGCGTAGTCGCCGCTCGAGCGCCACTCGCCCGCGCCGTCGATCAGCCAGGGATGCGTCCGGAGCGCGTCGGCCAGCTCGGTCGCGCCCAGCGCTTCGGCGTCGTAGGGGCACAGAATGGTGGCCCAGCGGCCCTCGAACGCCAGGTTGATCAACGCCTCGTGCTGCGCGCACGCCGGGTACTCCGCGGGCGACCGGCCCGCCCAGACCGGCTCCCCGACGATCCGCACGTGCTGGTCCGGATGCCCGTCGGCGAACGCGCGCAGCACGCCCGGGATGATCCGGCCCGGATTGCGGCCCGCCTCGGTCATGTCGACCAGCAGCACCCGGTCCGCGTCCGCGCCCAGCTCGGCGCGCACCAGGCTCACGTGCTCCGGCGGCGCGGCGACCGCGACCGGCTCGCCCGCAGCCAGCCCGTCCCGGACGAACGAGACGACACCGGCCGTGAACTCGTCGGCGCCTCGGTAGAACAGCGCCGGATGCAGGAACGCCTGATTTGCGTACCTCACAGACACCCCGCAGGAAACAACGACCTCTCCGCGGGCACCACGATCACTACCTCGCCTCTGCCGTCCGCCGGACAGCTCGGTTCCCCTGTCCGGTCAAGGCTAACTCAGCCGTCGGACAGTTCCGCACGCCCGACCGGACCGCACGGTGCGGCGGGCCCGCCAGCCTGCCCGGACTTCCTTCGCCGCTCAGGCGAGGTCGAGCACTGTCTTTCCTCGCCCGTGTCCGGAATCGAGCCGTTCGTGGGCCTCGCGCACCTGGCCGAGCGGCAGGACCTGGTCCACGACGGGACGGGCCTGACCTCGTTCGAAAACCGGCGTCAGCTCCTCCAGCCGGCGGCGCTCCCGGGTGAGCATGATCCCGTGCAGCTGCTGATTCCGCTGGTACAGGGAGCGCAGCTCGCCGTCAAGCGGAAGCACCGTCGCGATCCGGCCGAACGCCCGGGTCGCATCCGAGCTCTTCGCGACGTTTTCCCCGCCGACGAGGTCGAGCACCGCGTCAGCGCCCTTGCCGCCGGTGTGCTCGAACGCCGCCTCGACCGGATCGGTCTCGTGGTAGTCGATCGGGACGGCGCCGAGGTCACGCAGCAGGTCCTGGTTGTCCGGACCCGCCGTGGCCAGCACCCGGGCGCCGGCGGCGATCGCGAACTGCACGGCGAACGAGCCGACCCCGCCCGCACCGGCGTGCACCAGCACCGTCTCCCCCGGCCGGACCGCCAACCGGCGGACGATCGCCTCCCAGGCCGTCCCGCCTGCGAGCGGGATCGCCGCCGCCTCGACGTGGCTGAGCCCGCGGGGTTTGAGCGCCGCGATGGCCGCCGACACGACGTTCAGCTCGGTATAGCTGCCCAAACGCGACGTCAGCTCCGGGGTGTAGAACACCTCGTCGCCCTCGGCGAAGTCAGTCACACCGGGGCCGGCTGCCGCCACGACGCCCGAGACGTCGCCGCCCAGCACCGCGGGCAGTTCCAGATCCGGGATCGCGACCCCCTGCCGGATCTTCGCTTCGACCGGGTTCGTCCCCGACGCGAACACCCGGACCAGGATCTCGCCCGGTCCCGGCTCGGGACGCTCGACCTCGCGCAGCGTCAGGACGTCCGGGCCGCCGAACTCCGCCATCACCACAGCTTGCACAGACATTCCGCCCTGATACCCGGCGCCGGCGCGGCGAAACGTCGTCCCCGGGCGGCGTTTGCCGATGCGGCCCCCGGGTAGCCGATCCGCGTACCCGGACGAAAGGACAGGACGTGGGACTGCTCGACGACCGGGGCCGCTGGTCCGGCCGGGTGTTCACCGGCGAGTGGACGCGCACCGGCGCGGCAGCGGCCTCGACCGAACCCGCCACCGGCGACGAACTCGGCCAGGTCGGCACTGCCACCGCTGACGACCTCGCCCGTTCCGCTTCCGCAGCGGCCGAGCACGGACCGGACTGGGCGCACGCCGACTACCGCGAGCGGGCCCGTGCCCTGCGGCGCGCCGCGGCCCTGTTCGAGCAGCACCGCGGCGAGATCGCCGGCTGGCTCACCCGCGAGGCCGGGAAGACCGCCGCCGCCGTCGAGTTCGAACTGGACCTCACCCTCGACGAACTGCACGAAGCCGCGTCGCTGGCGAGCGCGCCGTGGGGCACGCTGCTGCCCACCACGCAGGAAGGCCGCACCAGCATCGCCCGGCGCGTCCCCTTCGGCGTGGTGGCGGTGATCGCGCCGTGGAACTTCCCGCTCGTCCTCGCCATGCGCTCCGTCGCCCCGGCGCTCGCGACCGGCAACGCCGTCCTGCTCAAACCCGCCAGCGACACCGCGATCTGCTGCGGCGTCGTCGTCGCGCGCCTGTTCGAGGAGGCCGGACTGCCCCCGGGCGTGCTGCACATGCTGCCCGGCAAAGGCAGCGAACTCGGCACCGCCGTCGCCGACGACCCGCACATCGCCATGATCTCCTTCACCGGCTCGACCCCGGTCGGGCGCGAACTGGCCGAGGCCGCGGCGGGCGGGTTCAAGAAGTTCGTCTCGGAGCTGGGCGGCAACAACGCGTTCGTCGTGCTCGACGACGTCGACGTCCCGGCCGCCGCGGCCGCTGGCTCGTTCGGCAGCTTCGTCCACCAGGGCCAGGTGTGCATGGCCGTCGGACGCCACCTGGTCTCCGAGAAGATCGCCGACGCCTACGTCGAAGAGCTCGCCCGCCTCGCGGACGGGCTGCGGGTCGGCGACCCCCGTGCGGACGTCGATCTCGGCCCGGTCATCAACTCCGGACAGGCCGACCACATCGAAGACGTCGTCAAGCGATCGGTCGACGCGGGCGCGGAAGTCGTCGCCGGCGGGGATCGCGACGGGCTGTTCTTCCGCCCGACCGTGCTCGCCGGGGTCTCCCCCGACATGCCGGCGTTCGCCGAGGAGATTTTCGGGCCGGTCGCGGTCGTCACCACATTCGCCGACGACGACGAAGCCGTCCGCCTGGCCAACGCGACACCCTACGGCCTGGTCGCCGGAGTCCACAGCGGATCCTCCGCGCACGCGCGCGCGGTCGGCGACCGGCTGCACGCCGGGATGATCCACGTCAACGACCAGACCGTGAACGACGAAACCCTCGCGCCGTTCGGCGGGATCGGCGATTCCGGCGGCAGCAGCCGGTTCGGCTCCTTCGTCAACCTCGACGAATTCACCCGCTGGCAATGGGTGACCGTCCGGGACGAGCAAAGCCGGCCCCAGCTCTGAACCTCGGCGAAAGGAAAAGACGCCATGACGCTGCCCCTGCTCGAAAGCCACCCCGAACACCTGGGCGGACCCGACCCGGCCGCGATCGCGAACTGCGTCGGCGAATGCCTCGCCTGCGCCAGCGCGTGCACGGTGTGCGCCGACGCCTGTCTGTCCGAACGGGATCCGGCCAGCATGGTCCACTGCATCCGCACCGATCTCGACTGCGCGGACCTGTGCACCGCGACGGCGCGCGTGCTGTCCCGCCGGAGCGGGACGAAGACCGTCCTCGACGCACTGCTGCGGGCCTGCGAGCAGGCGTGCCGGGCCTGCGCCGACGAATGCGGACGGCACGCCGCCCAGCACCGCCATTGCGCGCTGTGCGAAGAAGCCTGCCGCAGCTGCTCGGACGCTTGCCAGCAGCTGCGCGACCATCTCGTGGGCGCCGGGGAGTGATCCGCCATGACCGAATTCGAACGCGAGCGGCGAGTCGCCGCCGACGCGGGCACGGTGTTCCGCGCCGCGGCTGATCGGTCCACTTTGGACCGCTGGTTGCCCGGCACGGTGTCGGTGCACCCGGCGGAGCCTCCCGGCGTCGACGTCGACGTAGCCGGTTCGACCGGCGAACCCGGGCTGCTGCGCGAACGCCGCGACCAGCTCCGGCTGGAATGGGGGCGGCGGGGCAGCCCGGACTACAGCGGCTGGCTCCAGGTGGCGTCCGCCGAAGGCGACACCAGCTACGCGACGTTGCACCTGTCCTTCCACGGCGACGATCCGCGCAACCACGGCGGCGAACCGGCCGAAGACGTCGACCGGCAGCTGCGCGAGTCTCTCGACCGGCTGGCCGCGCTGGTCGAGAGTTGAACGGCCGACGGTTGCCCGCGGCCGTGCCGGGTATCTCCGCCCGCATGGAGACGTTGCTCGGGATCTACCTCAACGACCAGCTCGCCATGGGACTCGCCTGGCGCGAGCTGGCCCGCCGGGCCGCCCGCAACAACCGGGGCACCGAATTCGAGACGCCGCTGCGCGAGGCGGCGTCGGCGATCGCGGAGGACGTGGAGACGTTCCGCGGCGTCATGCAGGCGGTGCCGGTGCGGGCCAACCCGGTCAAAGCCGGAATCGCGATCGTGGCCGAACGGCTGGGACGGTTCAAGCCGAACGGCAGGATCACGGCGTACTCGCCGCTGAGCCGGTTCTGGGAACTCGAAGCGCTGGCCATGGGGATCGAGGGCAAGAAGATCCTGTGGACCACGCTGCGGGACTCGGCGAACCTGGGAAAGCGGCTGGCCGACGTGGACTTCGACGCCCTTCTCCTCCGCGCGGACCGGCAGCGCTCGCTGCTGGAACCGGCGCGGGTGCGGGCCGCCGAGGAAGCGTTCACCCGGCGCTCCTGAACGGGCGGCGAAGCGGGCCTGGCACAACGGGATCCCCCGTCGGCCCGGCGCGTGGTTGTCGGAATTCCGCGACGGAGCTACCGTGGCAGCGACACGGTTCAGCCAGGAGCCGCCCGCCCAGCACAAGCGAGGCAGTCCAGCGCCGGCCCGCCTCCACCGGTCCGCAGGAGGCCCCCGATGACCCGCCCCGTTCGTCCTGCCAGGCTGCCCACGCGCGCAGACGTCACCGTCAGCACCACCGATGACGTCACGGTCGTCGCGGCATCCGGCGACCTCGATTCCTCAAGCGCTGAAAGGTTTTTCGAGTACACCGTCGCGGCGATGGCGCACTCCCCCGGCGGAGTGGTCGCCGATCTGGGAGCTGTGACGTTCTGCAGTTGCCGCGGGCTGTCCGCCTTGATGGCAGCCGACCACGCAGCTCACCTCGCGGAGGTGCCCTTCACGGTGCTGGCGCACCAACGCGCCGTGCTGCGTCCCCTCCGGCTGCTCGGCCTCGACCGGACCCTCGACGTCCGGGTCGGCGCCAGCCTCGTTCCTCTGCCCCGCAAGGGAATCTCGTAACGATCGGCGGTTTGCCCCGTCGACAGCCGGGTAACCGGAGAATTCGGCAAGATTCCGCTGAACTCCGAGGAAAGGCGCCCATGGCTGCTGCAGCGCATTACGTCGAGGTCAACGCTCCCGCGCAGGCGTGCTACGACTGGTGGCGTCCGCTGACCCGGCTGCCGGAACTGTTCTCCGACGTCCAGTCGGTCGAAGCCCTCGACCGCGAGGGGACCCGCACCCGGTGGAAGGTCGACGGACCGGCGGGGTCCACAGTGGAATGGCAGGCCCGGATCGTCGAAGACGCGCCGCCGCGCAAGATCGCCTGGACCACCGTGGACGACGCCGATCCGGACGTGCGCAACTCCGGCGTCGTCCGGTTCGAGGACAAGGGCCACGGCCGCACCGGCGTGGAGATCTCGCTCGAATACCAGCCCCCGGCGGGCAAACTCGGCGAGGCGGTCGCGTCGCTGCTGGCCGATCCGCAGAAGAAGGTCGAGCGGGCCGCCGACCAGTTCCAGACCGTCATCGAAGCCCGCTGAGCGCTCTTCGGAAAGGCCGTCCCGCGACCACCGTCCCGCGCCCTTTCGCTGTCAGCCCAGGCCCTCGCGCGGTTCTCGCCCGTCTGCCTGACCATTCCCGAGACCGTCCGCATGCCCCGCGGCCGGTCTCGGGACGAATTCCTCTATCCGCCCGGAGCCGCCGCCCGGCACCATGGACCTCTCTTCGTCCGGCACTCCCCGATGCGCGACGACGAAAGGGCCAACAGTGACGGTCACTCTGGAGCAACCAGCGACATACGACCTGGTAGGACACGACATTCAGCTCGCCGGCGTGGCCGGCGGCGCGTTCGAAGCCGGTTTCAGCTACCGCATCCACGAAGGCCACGACGAGGTGACCGGCGGTTTCCTGGCCGGCGACGGTTCGGGCGGACACAGCCAGTTCCAGCTCGTCGTCGACGTCAGCCGCGCGGCCTTCAAGCTCGACCGTCTCTTCGTCGAGGTCTTCCACGTTTCCGCGAACGACGGAGCGGAACTCGAAAAAACCGTCGTGCCCGTCGTCTTCGGGCCGAAAATCGTCCCGGGCTACCGCAATTACCTCGAACACACCGTGGCGCAAGGCGAGACGCTCTGGAGCATCGCCAAGAAATACTACGGCTCCGGCAACCTCTACTACCGCCTCGCGGCGGCGAACCCCGGCACGATCACGAATCCGAACGTCATCAGCCCGGGGCAGGTCGTGCGCGTACCGCAAGGCGACTGACGACGCCGGACCGAATAAGAGGGGCGGCCGGTCTCCGCGAGCCCGCCGCCCCGGTGCGTTCTTCACCGACGAGACGAGGAACCCGCAGCAAGCGATCGAGGCGCGAACACGTCTCTCCTCGAGAATGCGAACTTCGAACCCGGCGCGGAATCCTGGTTCCGCTGCGACAAGTCCGAGGCAGTGAATTTCAGCGCGGAAAAGAACGTCTCCCTCGCGAAATCCGGAGACGCTTCTCTCAAGCCCCGGACCGCCGGCAAACGCGGTTCCCTGGCGCAGGACTTCACTCGAAGGCGTCCAGCGCCACGGCCCTCGCCTATCTGCCGGGTCCGCTGTTCCCCCGGCCGACGGCGTCAGCCCGCCTGGTCGTCAAGGCTGCGGGTGAACGCGACCCGGTCCAAGCCCGGCCCGTCGTAATCCGGAAGCACGCCGGACACCTCGAACCCGAGCCGCGCGTGGTACGCGCGCGAAGCGGCGTTCTGCGGACTGGTGATGCACTTCACCTTCCGCACCCCCGATTCCCGCACCTGCCCGAAGAACCATTCGTACAGCGAACGGCCGATCCCCTGCCCGTGCAGTTCCGGGTCGACGCCGACGAAGTGGATGTAGGCGGTGTCCGGGTCGGTCTGCGAGACGAAGCCGATCAGGAACGCCGCCAGCGTCCCGTCCGGACGTTCCACCAAGCGGCTCGTGGTGGTGAAATGCTGGAAGTACAGGCGCGGCACCAGCAGCGCCCGCTCCTTCGCGCCGGCTTCGCCCTTCAGCCCGCCCCACCACGGTCCCAGTGCGGCGAGCACGCGCGCGTGGTCGTTTTCGGTCGGCTGGCGGAAAGTCAGGTCGGCACTCATGCCCCGACCCTCTCGTTTCCGCGCCCGCCGGGCAACCTGGTTTACCGGCGCGGGTCTACGTGGATCTTCGGCGCCCCCGGCGGTCGCTGCCCGCCGAGCACTGCCGCGACGTCGCCCAGCCCGACCGTCGCCGCCACCAGCGGCCGCGGATCCACCTCGCCGGAGGCGTACGCGTCGATCGCCTGCGCCAAGCCCGGCGAACCGCTCAGCACGCCGATCGCGGTGACGTCCTTCAACGCCAGCATGCGGGTGTCCAGCAGGCTCGGCCGTCCGGACAGTCCGATGCAGACGATCCGCCCCGCCGGTTCGACGACCTCGGCCGCGAGCGCGGGGGCGGAGGGATCGCCGGTCGCGTCGACCACCGCGTCGAAAGGCGGCTCCGGAACGTTCGTGCTGGCGGAAAAACCCAAGCCGCGCGCGAATTCCACCGACCACGGCGTCGCGCCCACCAGATGGACCTCGCTGCCCGCGGCCTGGAGGAACAGGGCGGTGAGCAACCCGATCGTCCCCGGGCCGAGCACGAGCACCCGTTCTCCCGCGGCCGCTCGCGCTGCCCGGCAAGCGTTGCCGCCCGGTTCGGCCAACGCGCCCGCGACGGGATCCACCGTGTCGGGCAGTTCGTGCAGCGAGCGCACCGGCACGGCGAGGCGTTCGGCGAGCGCTCCCGCCCGGCCGCCGCGGATCCCGACCTCCTGCCGGTCCGCGCAGACGTGCTGGCGCCCGCCCCGGCACCGCCGGCAGTCGCCGCACCCGAGCATCGTGTCGCCGGTGACGCGGCGGCCGACCCACGCCGGATGCACGCCCCGGCCGACCTCCGACACCGTGCCGCACCATTCGTGGCCGAGCCGCATCGGGTACTCGGCGTGCCCGTCGGCGAGGTACTGCATCTCGCCGGTGAAGAACTCGACGTCGGTGCCGCACACCCCGGCCCGCTCCACGTCGACGACCACCTCGCCGACCCCGGCGGCCGGCTCCGGCACCTCGGCAGGCCCGGCCTCCCCCGGTCCGGTCACCACGAACGCCCGCATGGCCCCGATCGTAGCCGCGCTCAGCCGGTCACGCGCTCGCGCAAGAACGCCGCCGTCGCCGGATCGGCCGGGTAGAACGACTCGATCACCAGCTCGGCGACCGTCACGTCCAGCGGCGTCCCGAAGGTCGCGACCGTGCTGAAGAACGTCAGCTCCAGATCCCCGTGCCGGTAGCGCAGCGGCACGAAAATGTCGCCCGGGCCAGGGATCTCCACCTCGGGGACCTCGTCGTCGCACGGATATCCGCGCAGTTCCTCCAGCAGTTCGGCCAGCCCGGCGTCCGCGGTCTGCTCGACCTGACGGCGCAGCCTGCCCAGCAGATGGGCCCGCCACTCCCCCAGGTTCAGCACCCGCGGCGCCATGCCGTCCGGGTGCAGGGTCGCGCGCAGGACGTTCACCGGGCCGGTCAGCAGCGACGGCGCGATGCCTTCGGTGAGCACGCCGAGGCTGAGGTTGGCGTCGACGAGGTTCCAGCCGCGGTCGACCACCGCGGCCGGGTACGGGTCGTGCCCGGCGAGCAGCCGCCGGACGGCCTCGCGGATCACGGTCATCTCCGGCGCTCCGATGTCGGACTCGCCGTAGGCGGGCGCGTAGCCCGCGGCGAGCAGCAGGCGGTTGCGTTCGCGCAGCGGGATGTCGAGGTGCTCGCCCAGCCGCAGCACCATGTCCCGGCTCGGCTTGGACCGGCCGGTTTCCACGAAGCTCAGGTGGCGCGTCGAAATGTCCGCCGAAATCGCGAGGTCGAGCTGGCTGATGCGGCGGCGGTCGCGCCATTCCCGGAGCAGTTCGCCGATCGGGGCCTTCACCGTGGTCGTCACGCGTCCGACGCTACGGCGTCGCCCGCCGGGAGACCATTACTCCCGAGGTAACGGCGCGTGCACCACCAGCGCCTCGGCGAGCGGTTTGCGGTCGAGGTCGGGCACCTCGCAGTCCGGCGCGGGATAGCCGACCGGGAACAGGATGTACGGCCGTTCGGTGACCGGGCGCTCGAAGACCTCGTTGAGGAAACCCATCGGGTTCGGCGTGTGGGTGAGCGTCGCCAGGCCCATCGTGTGCAGTGCGGTGATGAACATGCCGCACGCGATGCCGACGCTCTCGTTGACGTAGTAGTTCTTCCGCAGCGAACCGTCCGGCAGCGGGGTGCTCTTCTGCGCGAACGCGACCACCAGCCACGGCGCGACTTCGAGGAATTCCTTGTGCTCGTCGGTTTCGAGCCGGGCGAGCGCCGCGTGCCAGTCCGGCGCGTTGCGTTCGCGGTAGAACTTCCGCTCCTCGACCTCGGCCGCCTCGCGCACCGCGCGCTTGACGTCCGGGTCGGCCGTCGCGACGAACGTCCACGGCTGGTGGTGCGCCCCGCTCGGCGCGGTGTTCGCGATCCGGACCGCGGTCTCGATCGCTTCGAGCGGCACCGGGTCCGGCGAGAACCAGCGGACCGACCGGCGCCGGTCGAGCAGCCGGTACAGCTCCTGCCCGCGGGCGAGGCTCTCCTCCGGGGACAGCCGCGGCGGCGTGTAGGGGACGAACGGGTGCTTGTGCCGGGTCATGCCCCGACCCTGCCGCGTCGGCGGTCATCGGTCCAGTTCACATTTCTCGTGAAGGACATAAGCTGAACTGATGTCTCCCTCGTTGCGCCAGCTCGAGTATCTGGTCGCGGTCGCCGACACCGGCGGCCTCACCGCAGCCGCGGACAGCTGCCACGTGTCGCAGTCGGCGGTGTCGCTGGCGATCGCTTCGCTGGAACGGACTTTGGGCGTGCAGCTCATCCTCCGCGGCCCCGGCCGCACGACCGCGCTGACCGACGCCGGCCGCCAGGTCGTCGGCGAGGCCCGCGCGGTGCTCACCTCGGTGGCGGAACTCGGCGCCACCGCCCGCGACTACGGCCGAGACCTCGCCGGACGCCTGAACTTCGGCTGCTACACCCCTCTCGCGCCGCTGCACGTGCCCGCCGCGCTGGCGACCTTCCGCGCCCAGCACCCGGAAGTCGACGTCTCCTTCGTCGAAGGCACCCTGCCTGACCTGCAGCACCTCCTGCTGGAGGGCCGCTGCGACCTCGCCGTGCTGTACCGGCAGGACCTGATGCCCGGGATCGCGGCGGACACGCTGTACGACCAGCCGCCGAGCGTGCTCCTCCCCTTGGCGCACCCGTTGGCCCGCCGCAAGACGGTTTCGCTGCGCGCCTTGGCCGGCGAACCGTTCGTCCTGCTGGACGTACCGCCGTCGGAACGCTATTTCCGGGACGTCTTCGCCGCTGTCGGCCTGCCGATGCCGGTCGCGCACCGGACGACGAGCTTCGAACTGGCGCGCGCGCTGGTCGCCCGGGGCCTGGGCTACACGCTTTCCGTGCAGCGGCCGCCGCTGGAACTTTCCGTCGAGGGCACGCCGTTCGCCGTACGTCCGCTGCGCGAGCGGGTTCCGACGACGCCGGTCGTGCTGGCCCGCGCGGAGGGCGCGCGGCTGACCCGGCGGGCGGAGACGTTTCGCGCTTTCTGCCGGGAGTTTTTCGGTTCTAGAGCGTGATTCCGCGTGGTTCGCGGCCGAGAAGCTCGGCCAGTACCGGGCTCGTCTCGGCGAAGTGGCCTTGCCGGGAGGCCTCGAACATCGACAGCTTCATCCGCGCCGCCTCTTCCGGCTCGCCCGCGACCCACTCCTCGTCCCCCACCACGACGCGCCGCACCGCACGCCCGCTGACCCGCGACGCGAGTTCGGCCACGTCGTCGAACGTCACCGCCTGCCGAGCGGTCAGCGTCACCGGTCCGTCGAATGCCCTGTCCCCGGCCAGAATCACCGCCGCCGCTTCCGCGGCATCCGCCCGATCGGTCCACGAAACCGGGCCGTCCGCCGGGGCCTCGATCACCCCGTCCTCCCGCCAGTTCCCGAGCAGCCAGCCGATGCTGTGCGCGTAGAACCCGTTGCGCAGCGCGGTCCACGCGACCCCGGACCCGGCGAGGATCCGCTCGGTCGCCGCGTGCTCCGGACCTGGCGGAAAAGGCGTGTCCATCCGGGAATTCTGATGACTGGTGTACAGGATCCGTTGCGCCCCGGCCGCTACCGCCGCCTCGATGCCCGCGCGGTGCAGACCGACTCCGTCCGCGTGCGGATCGTTCGAGGAGACCAGCAGGACTTTTTCCGCCCCTTCAAACGATTTCCGCAGTGCCGCGGGATCCTCGTAGGAGCCCTGCCGCACCCGCACACCCCGGTCCGCGAGGTGCCGCGCCTTGGCGACATCCCGGACGCTGACGCCGATCTCCTCCGCCGGGACGCGCTTGAGCAGATGCTCCACAGTCGCCCCGTTGAGCGCGCCGGTCGCCCCCGTGATCACGATCATGCCCGGATTCCCTTCAGCAATGGCAGCAGGATGTCGTCCACGAGATGCCGCAGGAACGGCTCGTCGCACGGCTCGCCGGCGAAGACGATCCGGTGCACGATCACTCCCGGCGCGACTTCGGCGAACAGCTCAGCCGCGCCAGGCGCCCATGCGGTGCGCGGCAGCCGATCCGCCATCGCCGTCTGGTCCCGGCGCAGGATCCGGCGCATCTCGTCCGCGAGCCGCGGATCGCTGCGCATCCCCGCGAACAGCGCGCCCAGCACCCCGATCTCCTGCTCGGCGATCTCGCGCGCCAGCCACCGCACGACGGCCAGCACGTTTTCCCGCAGTCCGCCGGAGACCGCCTCGGGCGGAACCGAGGTTTGCCGCTGCTCCACCGCCGCCGCGACGAGGGCCGCTTTGTCGCGGTACCGCCGGTAAACCGTCGTCTTGGCAACACCGGCACGGGCCGCGATCGCTTCGATGGACAGCTGGTCGTATCCGGCTTCGCGCAGCAGCGCCAAGGCCGCCTCGTGGATCGCGGCATCCCTGCGGGCATCGCGCGGCCTGCCCACTCCCGGCGCTTCCATCGGCTCCCTTTTCAATACGCTACCGTTTCGTATCGAAACTACGCCCGAGCCGGCACCCCCGTCAACCGGGCCACGGCAGAACGGTCAACTCCGGCCATTGTTCTTGCCAGCGCCGGGCTTTCGCCTCATAGCTGCTCCGCGGCGCGTGCCCGGGGTTCGGCCGCACGACGAGGTCGAACAGGTCCGAGAAGCCGTGCGGCGCGTAAACCCGCCACTCCTCTCCGACGAGGCGGATCCCGAGGCACGGCGTCGTGGAGGGGAACGAATCGATGGCCGCCTCGGTGGACGGGTACGGCGCGCACGGCACGCCGAAGCGGTCCTCGTACCAGAGGTGCACCCGCGCCTCGTTGCGGATCTCCACTGTCGCCGGGAGATCCCCGAACCTCCGGACGCCCTCCTCGATGACCGCGTTCTCCGCGTCCCAGCTGAGATCCGAATCGTCGAAGTAGAACAGGTCGTAGTCCTTGATGCCCTCGGCGGGCGGGCGTCCGGTCACCACGTTCCACACGGTCTGGCACAGGCAGCCCGCCGTCAGATACCAGCCGGGAAGAGCCGGCTCCGCCGCTCGCGCGAGCACTTCGGACACCAACTCGTTGCGTGTCACGATCTCGCGGAATTTCTCCAGTTGCCGGTCGATCGCCAGGCGGCCGTAGTCCATGCCCCGGTTTAGCACGGCGAACCGATTACCTCCCGCGTAATCGACCAGCCGCGGATCTTCGGACACGCTTGGCCCTGCCGAAAACGGGACGACACAAGGAGGACCCCGACATGACCGCCACCGCACCGACCGCGACCGACCTCGCCCGCCGCTACCTCGACGTCTGGAACGAGACCGACCCGCAGCAGCGCCGCAGGCTCGTCTCGGAGGTGTTCGCCCCGGGCGCGACCTACACCGATCCGCTCGGCGCGGTCACCGGACAGGACGAGATCGACGGATTCATCGGCACCGCGCAGGAACAGTTCGCCGGGCTGGTCTTCAGCCTGCCCGCGGAGCCGGACGCGCACCACGATCTCGCCCGGTTCCAGTGGTACCTGTCGGCTCCGGGCGCCCCCGAGCCGATCGCGATCGGGTTCGACGTCATCGAGATCGCCGACGGCCGGATCGCCAAGGTGCACGGTTTCCTGGACAAGATCCCGGGCTGATCCCCGGAAACGCCGGGGTTGTGGTCTTGACCACAGAGCCGAGGTTCAGACCTCCCGGGTGGTCTGAACCTCACCCGGCGAAGCCGCCACGCCGGAAAAGAGGCGTGGCCCTCCCCACTCTGTCCGTACCCCGCGGGGCGCCTGAGAGTTTCACCCGCGTGGATAGCCGGGTTTGCACCGTCGGCGGCATCGGCTGGTGGTCTCCTGCCGAGGCGCTTTCCAGAGGCGTCTCGTCCGCGCGGTCCAGGGTGCCTGAGAGGTTCCGGGGAGGACTTGCTCCTTCGGCGCCGGACCGGGGATGCCGGTTCGGTCTCTCCCGCGCGGGTTCGTCGATCGCGCGCCCAGTCTAGCGCGGACCAAGATCAGCCCGTGCGGCGGGCGTTGCGGCGCTGCGTCAGCTCGTCGGGCACGACGGCCTCGACCAGACCGCCGTCGGCGCGCTCGGCCGGGAACTCGTGGATCGTGCCGCTGATCTCCTGCATCGCCCCGCTGACCGCGATGCCGAACACGCCCTGGCCACCCTGGAGCAGATCCACGATCTCCTCCGGCGACGTGCATTCGTACACCGTGGTGCCGTCGGAGAACAGCGTGACCTTCGCCAGGTCGCGCACCCCGCGCACGCGCAGGTGGTCCACCGCGACGCGGATGTTCTGCAGGGAGACCCCGGTGTCCAGCAGGCGTTTCACGACCTTGAGGACCAGGATGTCCTTGAACGAGTACAGCCGCTGCGACCCCGAACCGTGCGCCGTCCGGATGCTGGGCGCTACCAGCTTCGTGCGCGCCCAGTAGTCCAGCTGGCGGTAGGTGATCCCGGCGATCTGGCAGGCCGCGGGACCGCGGTAGCCGACCAGCTCGTCGGGCAGCGAGGCGTCGGGGAACAGCTCGCCCTGCTCGCCGTCGGCGACAGGTCCGGCAGGTATCTCCGGACGACCAGCCTCGACCACCGCAAGCCTCCCCTCGCCCGGCCTCGCGGCGGGGCGTTCGACAGGCCGGTCGAGCCCAGGATCGGGATCGGCCGGGGAAAACTGCCACGAGCGCGCCGGGTCGGCGAATCACATCGTGGCGATTTACCGCCTTTGACGGTAAGGCTGCGCCGCGAGCCGGTCAACGCGACGCGCGGCGGACCTCAAGCCCGTGTCGAGGCTTTGGCCCGTTCGCCGTACGGGATTGACACTTTTTACTCAGCCAAGTAACTTGTTAGTCATGCAAGTAAACATCGACACGCAAGCCGAACTCGGCCTGAGCGTCACCGAGGCCACCACCCGGGCCCAGATCATCGGCGCGACCATCGCCACGATCGCCGACCACGGGTACGCGCGCACCACCTTCGCGCGCATCAAGGAACGGGCCGGGCTCAGCAGCACGCGGCTGATCTCCTATCACTTCACGAACAAGGCCGGCCTCATGCAGGCGGTGCTGAGCACGGTGTCCGAGACCAAATCGGAATACCTGCGCGAGCGCAGCCAGGGCGTCGACCCGGCGGACCGGCCGGGAAACCTGCGCGCGTACATCGAGACTTCCGTCGCGTTCCTCCGCGACTACCCGCAATGCGAGCGGGTGCTGGTCGAGATGGCCGCGCACGCCGACGACCGCGACGGATGGGCGATGACCGGCGTCATGGTCGGGCAGCTGCGCACCGGCGCGCTGCGGCGGCAGCTGGAACAGGGCCGCAAGGAAGGGGCGTTCGGCGACATCTCGCCGGAGATCGTGGCGCTGTCGATCGCGCAGGCCATCGACGGGGTCGCCGCCGCGTACGCCGCCGATCCGTCCGTGGACCTGGACCGCTACGGCCGGGAACTGGCGGACCTGTTCGCCCGCGCCACCGCGCGATGAGCTCGTGCCCGGCGGGAAACCGCCGGGCAGGGGCGATCAGGTGTCGGCGCCGCGGAAGTCTTCCGGGGACACCGAGTCGAGGAACTCGCGGAACTTCTCGACCTCGTCCTCCTGCTCGTCCGGGATGATCAGCCCGGCTTCCTCGAGCACGGCGTCGACCGCGTGGATCGGGACGCCGATCCGCAGCGCCAGCGCGACCGAGTCGCTCGGGCGGGCCGACACCCGGATGTCGCCGTCGAAGACCAGCTCGGCGAAGAACGTGCCTTCTTTGAGGTCGGTGATCACGACCTGCTCGAGCTCGCGCCCGAGCGCGCCGATGACCTCTTTGAGCAGATCGTGGGTGAGCGGCCGGGCGGGCCGCACGCCTTGCTGTTCCAGGGCGATCGCGGTGGCTTCGACCGAGCCGATCCAGATCGGCAGGTACCGCTCGCCCTCGGTCTCCCGCAGCAACAAGATCGGCTGATTGGCGGGCAGTTCGACCCGCACGCCGACGACGCGCATCTCGCTCATCGGGCTTCGCCTCCCTCTCGTGCACACGGGCCGCAGCGCTGGCGACGGCTGACGACCGTTGTCTCCGACGCTACCCGTCATCCGGGCGCTGTGCTCGCTCGCAGCGGACATTCTCGGTTCGTGGTCTCGCGAACCGTCTCTCACGGTACGGCATCCCGGCGCTGAGGTTCAGTCATTGACAAGTGACCGGAACCGCGTCTCGGGCATACGGGTCAGTCGCCGGCGACGCCGCGGATGCCGGCTTTGACGAGCAGCGTGTGCAGCGTGACCGACAGCGCGGCCAGTTCGCGCACGACCTCGTCCGCGCGCGCCTTCGCGTCCGCGTCCCGATGCCGGTACGCCGGGGTCACGATTTGCTCCAGCAGGCCGACCTCGCGGTCGGCCGCGGCGCGGAACGCGCGCAGGTGCCGCGGTTCGAGCCCGAATTCGGTCATCGCCTTGACGGTGCGGGCGATCAGGACCGATTCCGGGCCGAAAAAACCCGCCGCGCCGGGGCGCAGCAGGCCGTACTGGCACAGCTCGGCGAGCATCGCGTCGTCGATGCCCGCCTGGTCCAGCAGGTCTTCCTGGGTGAGCCGGAGCTCCGGCCCGGTCTCGAAGTCCGCCGCCGCGGGCAGTCCCGCCGGATCGCTCCCGTCGCCGAGCGGCACGAGCCGCCGCGGCAGCTGGGGAGCCGACGGGACCGGCGCGGGCGGTTGCGCACCCGCGTCGGCCGCGTCGAGCTGCTCCTTGATGACCTTGAGCGGGAGGTAGTGGTCGCGCTGCGCGGACAGCACGTACCGCAGGCGTTCCACGTCCGCGGGCGAGAACTGCCGGTACCCCGAGGGCGTGCGGCCCGGGCGGACCAGGCCTTCCGCCTCGAGGAAGCGGATCTTCGAAATCGTGACATCGGGGAAGTCCCCGCGCAGCTGCGCGAGCACCGCCCCGATGCTCAACCCGTCCCGCCGGGCCTCCTGACGACCGGGCTGCCCGGCCGCCGTCACTGCGCCCCCTGGCCCCCGTGCCCCGGGCCGGTCAGGAAGACCAGACGGAACTTGCCGATCTGCACCTCGTCGCCGCCGGCGAGGACGGCCTGGTCGACCGGCTCGCGGTTGACGTAGGTGCCGTTCAGGCTGCCGACGTCGATCACGACGAACTCCCCGCCCTCGCGCCGGAATTCCGCGTGGCGGCGGGAAACCGTGACGTCGTCGAGGAAGATGTCGCTGTCGGGGTGCCGTCCCGCGCTGGTGGTGTCGCGGTCGAGCAGGAAGCGGGAGCCCGCGTTGGGCCCGCGCTTCACGACCAGGAGGGCGGAACCCGGCGGCAGGGCGTCGACGCCCTGCACCGGTGCCTCGGCGGCCGGCGCGGACTCCTGCTGGCCTTCCATGTCGGCCAGGAAATCGGCCCGGAAGACAGAGGTCCGCTCCGGAGACTGCTCCGGGGGAACGCCGGGCCCGTCGTTCGTGCTCACCTGAGCTCTCCTCTACGCATGAAGTGTTGTCATCGACCAAGAACGTGCAGCTGTCAACGTACCGTGCCCGACCGGCCCGGAACCCTCGGGCTCCCCTTGAGGCTCACCGCGCCCGGCCGAACGGCTCAGCCCTTGATGAGCGCCTGGTACGCCTCGGCCTCGAGCAGCGCTTCGAGACCGGCCGGGTCGTCGAGCCGGATCTCCACGAGCCAGCCCTCGCCGTAGGGGTCGGAGTTGACGAGCTCCGGCGAATCGGCGACCGCGGAGTTGACCGCGACGATCTCGCCGTCGACCGGCGCGAACAGCTCCGAGACGCTTTTCGTGGACTCGACCTCGCCGAACGCGTCGCCCGCCCCGACCTGCTTGCCGACCTCGGGCAGGTCGACGAACACGACGTCGCCGAGCTGGTCCTGCGCGTATTCGGTGATGCCCACCCGCACGAGCGAACCCTCGCGGGTCGCGACCCACTCGTGCTCCTCGGTGTAGCGCAGTTCTTCCGGAGTGGTCAACGCCGCTCCCCTTCCTGGTGCTGGCTTTCGTGCCGACAATCTTCCATCACCGGGTGCGCAGCGCGCGAGCCGCCTGCACGACGTAGAGCGCCCCGGACCAGACATACAGGACGCCGCCCCACACCATGAACGCGTAGGCGATCGGCCGCGCGACCGCGGCGACCTCCGAGCCGCCCTGCGTGAGCAGCAGGAACGGGAAGGCGTACATGAGCACGAAGGTCGCGCCCTTGCCGATGTAGGTGACCTCGGGCGGCGCGAACCCGCCGCGCCGCAGCAGCATCACGCACACCCCGAGCACCAGCTCGCGCAGCACCAGCGGGACGACGACCCACCACGGGATGATGTCGCGGATCAGGAAGGCGACGAGCGTGGCGAGGATGTAGAGCCGGTCCGCGGCGGGGTCGAGCAGCTGCCCGAGCCGCGACATCTGGTCGAGCCAGCGGGCGAGCTTGCCGTCGAGCCAGTCGGTGAGCGCGGAGAAGATCAGCAGGGCGAGCGCCCAGCCGTCCTCCTTCGGGCCGAGCAGCAGCCACAGGAACACCGGGACGCCCGCCAGGCGCAGCAGCGACAGCAGGTTGGGGATGGTGAGCGCCTGCCGCCACAGGGAGGGCTCGGCCTTGGCCTCGTTCTTGGGCTCGTCGGGGACCGTGGTCACGCGGTCAGCCTAGAGCGAGCCGGGTCGCGAGGTTTCTCCCGGCGGGTGAAGTTCGGGGTTCCGCCTCGCCGGGCACCATGCCGAAGTCCGCGAGGGGAACTCTGATTCCCGCGGGGTTGCCCTCACGGACTTTCGCGGGAGCGACGCCGCAGCGCACCGCGCTGCCGGCGGCATTGGTGCGTCAGACGCGCCCAAAGCGGCATTGGGGCGCTCGGCCCGGCGGCGGATCGGAACGGCGCGGGCGGACCCGGCTCGTCCGGCACTGGGCCGCTTCCGCCGCGGCCGCGCGAGCGGATCCACAGCCCGGGGATGCGACGGCGCGGGCCGGCCGATGCCGGGAACGAATCGGCGCCGGGGACGAATCGGCGCGATGACGGGGAAAACGGCGGATCCGCCGGACGGCGGCCGGAACCCCTCCCCGGTTCCGGCCGCCGTCCGGCGGAAGTCTCAGCGGGCGCGGCGCCTGCTGGCAGCGCGGCGGTGGCTCCAGCCGCGGCGCTGCAGCTGCGCGTTGCTCAGCGTCTCGGGACGGCCGCGGCCGTCGGTGCCCACCCAGCGCGGGCGCACGGCTCCGGCTTCGAGAACGTAGGGGCGGCCGCCGCACCACACCACGCTGCAGGGTTCGGTCGGCGGGCCGGTCGGGGTGTCGGTCTCGGCTGCGGGGACGGTTTCGGTGCTCATGCTCTGGGTGACTCGTGCTCTCTGGCGTCGGGCTTCGGGGACCTGGAACGCGCGGGGCGCCTGCCCTCTACGTCGGCGCGGGACCGCCGGGCGTTAACCGCCTCGGGCCGGATTCCTCCGAACGATGCGTGCGGGCGATGCGGATTTCCCAGTCCGGAAACCGGAAAACAACCGTCCACAGTAGACAGAACCGGGTCCGTTCCGGTGTGTCGGTGCCGCTCAGCAGGGGCGCGAGGGGCCAGAATGGGCGCGACCCCGGAGAAAGGATCGCGGTGCTCCCGTCGAAAACCGTGTACGGGCCGCTGTGCGCGGCTGTGGTGGTTTTGCCCGCGCTCACCGCCTGTTCGGGGGATCAAGCGCCACCGGCGGCCGCCTCGTCGGCGCCCTCCGCGATCGCCTCGGCGGCGCCCAGCACGCACGCTCCCCCGCCGCTGCCGCAGACCGCGGGCGCGAGCAGTACGCCCGCCGCGCCCAGCAGCAGCGCGGCCGCGCCGAAGCCGTCGAAACAGGCGCCGCCGTCCGCTCCGGGCACGTGCGGCACGGTCACCGCGGCGAGCGGGATGACGTTGTACGTCTACGACGACAAAACCGTCCCGTGCGCGGACGCGATGGCGCTCGTCAAGAAGTTCCACCAGGCGATCAACGGCCGCCAGGCGGCGGGATCGAACAATCCGGTCAACGCGACCGTCGACGGCTGGCTGTGCGTTTCCGGCCCGCCCGCCGCGCAGGGCGGCACCACGTGCAGCAAGGGCGGGCAAACCGTGCTGGCGGCGGTGGTTCCGGCCGAGTAAGACCCCGGCCGGAACCACGGCTCAGGACTTGAGGTCCGGGAAGTCGTCCTCGCGGAACTCGCCCTCGGGCCGTTCGCCGCCCTCGCGGCCGCGCAGTTCGACCCGGCGGATCTTGCCCGAGATGGTCTTCGGCAGCTCCCCGAACTCGAGCCGCCGGATCCGCTTGTACGGCGCGAGGTGCTCCCGCGCGTACGCGAGGATCTCTCGCGCGGTCTCGGCGTTCGGCTCGCGTCCCGAGGCGAGCACGACGTACGCCTTGGGCACGGCCAGCCGGATCGGGTCCGGCGCGGGAACCACGGCCGCCTCGGCGACCGCTTCGTGCTCCAGCAGGACGCTCTCCAGCTCGAACGGCGAGATCCGGTAGTCCGACGCCTTGAAGACGTCGTCGGTGCGGCCGACGTAGGTGATGTAGCCGCGCTCGTCGATCGAGCCGACGTCGCCGGTGTGGTAGTAACCGTTCGCGAACGCGGCCGACGTGCGCTCGTCGTCGTCCGCGTAGCCCGCCATCAGGCCGACCGGCCGGTGCGCCAGGTCGAGGCAGATCTCGCCCTCGGTCGCGCGCTCGCCGGTCACCGGGTCGACCAGCGCGACCGCGAACCCGGGCAGCGGGCGGCCCATCGAACCGGCCACGACGTCCTGGCCGGGCGTGTTCGCGACCTGGACGCTGGTTTCGGTCTGCCCGAAGCCGTCCCGGATGGTGACGCCCCACGCCTTCTCGACCTGCTCGATCACCTCGGGGTTGAGCGGCTCCCCCGCGCCGACGACCTTCTTCGGCGGCGTCCGCAGCTCGGTCAGGTCCGCCTGGATGAGCATCCGCCAGACCGTCGGCGGCGCGCAGAAGCTGGTGACGGCGCACCGGTCCATCTGCGCCATCAGCGCGGCCGCGTCGAACCGCGCGTAGTTGTACAGGAAAACGGTCGCTTCGGCGTTCCACGGCGCGAAGAAGTTGCTCCACGCGTGCTTGGCCCAGCCCGGCGACGAGATGTTGAGGTGGACGTCGCCCGGTTCCAGCCCGATCCAGTACATTGTGGACAGATGGCCGACCGGATAGGACACGTGCGTGTGCTGCACGAGTTTCGGTTTCGCGGTGGTGCCCGAGGTGAAGTACAGCAGCAGCGGGTCCTCGGCGCGGGTGACCCCGTCCGGGGTGAATTCGGCCGACGACGCGTACGCGGTTTCGAAGGCGTGCCAGCCGGAAACCGGTTCGCCGACCGCGATGCGCGTGTAGCCGCCCGCTACGTCGGCGAACTTCTCCGCGTCGACGTCGCGCACGATCACGTGCTTCGCGTTGCCGCGCTCGACGCGGTCCACCAGGTCGGCCGGTCCGAGCAGCGTGGACGCCGGGATCACGACCGCGCCAAGCTTGATCGCCGCGAGGATGGTCTCCCACAGCTCGCCCTGGTTGCCGAGCATGACGATCACCCGGTCGCCGCGCGCGACGCCGAGGCCGCGCAGCCAGTTGGCGACCTGGTTGGACCGGGCCGACATCTCCGGGAACGTCCAGCGGTTCTCGGCGCCGTCCTCTTCCACGATCCACAGCGCGTACCGCTGCGCGTTCGCCGGATCCGCCGCGATCGCGTCGAACCAGTCGGTGGCCCAGTTGAACTCGTCCAGCCGCGGCCACGCGAACTCCCGGTAAGCGGTTTCGTAGTCCTCGCGGTGGGCCTGCAGATAGTCCCGCGCCGCGCGGAATGCCTGGTAGCCGGTGACCTCAGCGCCGTTGCTCACGTCGTACTCCTCGTGCTCGCTTTCCCGTGCCTGTTTTACTCGCCCTTGAATTCCGGCGCTCGTCGCTCCAGGAAGGCCTGCACGGCTTCCTGGAGGTCCTTGCTCGGCAGGAACGCGGAGTTCCACGCGGCGACGTAGCGCAGGCCCTCGGCGACCTGGCGTTCAGTGTTCGTCGACAGCACCTGCTTGGTGCCCTGGACGACCAGCGGCGGGTTCGCGGCGATCTCCGCGGCCAGCTCGCGGGCTTTGGCCAGCACGGTTTCCTGGTCCGGGTACACGTCGTTGACCAGGCCGATCTTCTCCGCCCGCGCGGCGTCGATGTCCTTGCCGGTCAGCGCGAGCTCGCGGACGTGGCCCTCGCCGACGATCGGCGCGAGGCGCTGCAGGCTGCCGATGTCGGCCACGATCGCGACCTTCACCTCGCGGACGCTGAACTTCGCGTCCGCACTGGCCAGGCGGATGTCGGCGGCGGTGATGACGTCCACGCCGCCGCCGATGCACCAGCCGGACACCGCGGCGACGACGGGTTTGCGGCATTCGGCGATCGAGCTGACCGCCTGCTGCAGCCGCTGGACCTCGCGGTGGAACTCGGTGCGCGGCCCGGCCAGCGCGTCGCCGGCCAGCAGCGGGGCCCAGCTGCCCATCATCGCGGGCAGGTCGAGGCCGTAGGAGAAGTGCTTGCCGCTGCCGGTCAGGACCACGGCGCGCACGCGCGGGTCGGCGTCGAGGGCGGCGAACACCTGCGGCAGCTCGCGCCAGAAGTCGGGGCCCATCGCGTTGCCCTTGCCCGGGCCGAGCAGGGTGACCTCGGCGACCGCGCCGTCGAGGTCGACGCGGAGCGAGGCGAGTTCGGGAAGGGCGGCTACTGGTTCGGTCATGCGGCCATCTTTACTCATCCCGGCCACCCCAGCTCATCCGGTTGACACTGTGCCAACGGCGCTGCGGGATGCTTTCCTGGAGACCCGAGGTGGAGAGGGAGGCGCCCGTATGGATCCGGCACCCGTGCCCGTCGCCGACGCCCCGCCGGCGGAACCCGCGGCGGCCCGCAGGGCGAGGCCGATCGAGCTGTCCGGCTCGTTCCGCCACGAGGGCCAGCGCCTGTGCTACACCGAATACGGCAGCGGCGACCGCGTCGTGGTGCTGATGCACGGGATCATGTTCACCCGGCGGATGCACGCGCCGCTGGCCAGGCGGCTCGCCCGCGCCGGGTTCCGCGTGGTGACCCTCGACCTGCTCGGCCACGGCGACTCGGACCGGCCGACGCAGTCGTGGCGCTATTCGATGCCCGCGTTCGGCGAGCAGGCCGTCGCGCTGCTCGACCATCTCGAGATCGAGGACGCGGTGGTCGGCGGCACCTCGCTGGGCGCGAACGTGGCGCTGGAGGTGGCGGTGGCCGCCCCGTCGCGGGTGCGCGGGCTGGTGGTCGAAATGCCGGTGCTGGACAATGCGATCATCGCCGGGCTGCTGACCTTCGCACCCCTGTTGTTCGCCGCGCGCTTCCTGCCCGCGACGGTGCGCGGGGTGGCGTTGGCCGCGCACCTGGTGCCGCACGGCAACCAGTGGGTGGACGTCATCACCGACACGCTGAGCCAGGAACCGGCTCCGATGGCCGCGTTGCTGCACGGCGTGCTGTTCGGCCGCGTCGCGCCGCCCAAGTCGATCCGGGGCACGATCACCACGCCGACGCTGGTGATCGGGCACGAGGGCGACCCGATCCACCCGTTCGGCGACGCGGGCAGCCTGGCCGAGGACCTGCCGAACGCCGAGTTCGTCCAGGCCCGCAGCCCGGTCGAGCTGCGCTTCGACCCCAAGCGGCTCAGCGCGGCGATCCGGGACTTCGCCTTTCGCCGCTACCCGGCCTGAGCCCGGAGCCTCGAGGTTCGTGCGGGGGTCCTGACGGAATCAAAGTCCCTCAGGACCCCCGCATGACCTTCCGCCGGGGCCATGTCAGTCGTCGTCGGGTAAGTGCGGAGGCGCCTGGAGGTCGTGTGCGCGGAACAGGACGGCGTGCTCCACGTCCATGGCCTTGCCGCTCATCGCCGCGAACTGCGGGATGAAGTCGGCGGGCGCGGGGTGGTCCGGGAGCGCGGCCAGGTACGCGGCGTGCGCCTCCAGAGACGCGACGCCGCGTTGCAGCGGTTCTCCCGTGACGTCGACACCGTGGGTCGCCCCGGAGCCGGGGAGGCCCGGGACGAGGTACCAGCGCGCCGAATGCGGGGCCAGGCCCTCGTCGTCGATCTGCTCCGGGAAGACCCACCGGTTGCCCGCGTCGCGGATCGCGTCGAGGGTCGCGAGTCCGACAGCGCGGTGGTCGGCCTGGTCGAAGCCGTAGGGCGTTTCGACGTCGAATCCGCAGCCGAGCACGACGTCGGGCTTGAACCGGCGGATCTCGCGGGAGATGTCCCGGCGCAGGTCGAGGCCGTAGACGAGCACGCCGTCCGGATGGTCGAGCACGGTGAGGCGCTCGACGCCGACGGCCGCGCAGGCGTTGCGCTGTTCGGCGACACGCAGGCGGGCCGTCTCCTCGGGCGGGTTCGGCATGCCTGCCTCGCCGCGGGTGAGCAGGAGGTAGGCGACCTCGATGCCGCGCGCGGTCCAGCGCGCGACGGCGGCGGACGTGCCGTACTCCATGTCGTCCGGGTGCGCGACGACGCAGAGCACGCGCCGGAATGACTCCTCGGGCAGGGCAGGCAAGGTCATACCGGACATCTTCGCGCGCGGACGGCGCGTTGTCCGGCGTTATCCGGCCTCATTCCGGTCAAGTCCGGCGACCGGGCCGAACACGATCACCGCGGGCGGGCGGACTCCCGCGGCCGCCGCCTCCTCGGCCACCGAGGCGAGCGTCGACCGCAGCACTCGCTGGGTCCGCATGGTCCCGTCCTCGATCACCGCGACCGGCGTGTCGCCGGGGCGGCCGCCTTCGAGCAGGGCGGCGGCGAACTTCGGCAGCCGTTCGACGCCCATCATCAGCACGATCGTCCCGCGCATCCGGGCCAGCAGCGACCAGTCCACCAGCGATCGCTCGTCCCCCGGCGCGACGTGCCCGGACACGACGACCACCTCGTGCGCGACCCCGCGGTGCGTCACCGGCACGTCCGCCACCGCGGGCACCGCGAAGGCCGAGGTGATGCCCGGGACCATCGTCACCGGCACGCCCGCCTCGGCGCACGCCTGGACCTCTTCGAACCCGCGGCCGAACAGGTACGGGTCGCCGCCCTTGAGCCGGACGACGAACTTGCCTTCCTTGGCCTTCTCGACGAGCGTCCGGTTGATCACCTCCTGGCTCGCCGCGCGGCCGTACGGGATCTTCGCCGCGTCGATGACCTCGACCTCCGGCGCGAGTTCGTCCAGCAGGTCTCGCGGGCCGAGCCGGTCGACGACCACGACGTCGGCGCGCGACAGCAGCCGCCGGGCGCGGACGGTGATCAGGTCCGGGTCGCCGGGCCCGCCGCCGACCAGCGCGACGCCGGGCAGCGTGCCTTCCGGATGCGGCTGGCGGCCGTCCTCGATCGTGCCCGCGTGCAGGCCGTCCAGCATCGAATCGCGGACCGCGGCCGAGCGGAGCGGCTCGCCGCCGGACAGGACGCCGAACAGGAGGCCGCCGTGCCGTCCGGTCGCCGGGGTCACCGCCGAACCGGACTCGCCCTCGTCGGCGCGGACGCAGAAGACGCGTTCCCGTTCGGCCTCGGCGCAGATCTCGGCGTTGGTTTCCGGGCTGTTCGTGCAAGCCAGCGCGTACCAGGCGGCCCGCAGGTCGCCCTCGGTGTAGCGGCGCCGGTGCCAGACCAGTTCGCCCGCGTCCGCCATCCCCTGCACCGACGGCGTCGTGTGCGGCGACACCAGTTCGACGCGGGCGCCCGCGCTGATCAGCCGGGGCAGCCGGCGCTGGGCAACAGAACCGCCGCCGAACACCACGACGCGGCGGCCGGTCAGGTTCAGGCCGGAAAGGTAGTGCGGGTCGTCCATGCGCGGAAGTTTATGGGCGGGGCGCCGTCTCGCACGCCGAGCGTGGGTCATGCCACGCCGGGGACGTCGCTTACGCCGCCAGGGTTAACACGACGGCAAAAATACGTCGGCTGTCCGCAGGCAAATCCGGCGCCACGGGAGTAATTCCGCGCGCAGGTCGTACCACCGCTGCCTCGGGAAACGACTGCTTGTCGCACACTGCCGCATCAGATGGGGAGTCATGATGACCAGGAACAGTGCGACCGGACGAAGACGCGCGTGCTCGCTCGCCGCCGCCCTGCTCGTGTTCGCGGGCGCGACGACCGGGACCGCCCGGGCCGATCCGCTCGCGCCGACTGATCTCGCTCCGCTGCCCGGGGACGACCAGAGCCTGGCGCTGGCGGTCAACGAGGCGGGGACGGCGGTCGGCACGTCGTCGGCGGGCCGCGACCCGCGCCTCGACCACCCGGTCCGCTGGGACACCGCCGGGCGCCCGACCGCGCTGCCGACCCCGGGCGCCGCTCAGGGACAGGCACGCGCCATCAACAGCCAGGGCGTCGCCGCCGGGTACGTGCTGACGCCGACCATCGCCATCCCGGCGCGGTGGGACGCCGCGGGCCAGGCGACCTTGATGCCGCTTCCGCCCGGCTACCACAACGCGATGGGCGAGAAGATCAGCGACACCGGCGTGGTCGTCGGGGAATGGCAGACGCCGGACGGCCTGCAGCACCCGTTCCGCTGGGACCCGGACGGCCAGGTCACCGACCTCGGGACGCTGCCGGGCGACACGTGGGCCGTCGCCACCGGCATTTCCGCCGACGGCACCATCGTCTCCGGCCAGGATTCCAACCCCGCGAAGGCGCACTCCGTGCGGTGGGTCAACGGCGGTCCGATCACCGATCTGGCCCCGGCCGCGTGGGCCAGCGCGAACAACGTCATGAACCGGAACGGCACGATCGCCGGGCACCTGACCGACGTCGAGCACGGGAGCTCTGCCCCGGTGACGTGGGACCGCGACGGGGTCCTGCGGCGCCTGCAATGGCCGAGCGCGAATCCGGTCTGGCTCAACCAGGTCAGCCCCGCCGGGTATGTGACCGGGAGCGGCTATCTCTATCCGCCGGACCGGGATTCGGTGCTGTGGGATCCGGACGGGAATGTGTATCTGATCGACGGAGACGTCGCCGGGGTCGACTCGAACGGGAACGCGGTGGGGGCTTCGCAGAACCGCGCGACTGTTTGGTACGACAACGGGAACACCGTGCGGTTCGGGATTCTGCCGGGCGGCAGTCACAGCAAGGGCGAGTGGATCACCGACAGCGGGTATGTGGTCGGGAGCGCGGACACCGCTGGCTACAAGATGCACGCGGTGGCTTGGAAACTCGGGTAGCGCCGGATGCGGCCGGGCGAGCCTCGCGCCCGTCCGGCCGTGTGGGCGGGGATCGCTCCGCGTTGCCTGTTTCTGTTGCTGCGGCGGCAATCCTGCGATCTGGCACCGGACTCACTCCACCCGGAAAACCGGACCGCGCGGCACGAACGGCAGCCGGGCGCCGCGCGGAACCAGGAACGCGTGTTCCCGCAACGGCCGCACGTGGTCGCATTGCGCGTCGGTGATGATCAGCACCGGGCCGTCCGCCGGGAAGTCCGGGGCGCGGCGCAGCAGGTCGACCCCGGGCTGCAGCCGGGTGCCGCCGCGGCCGCGGACTTTCACCTGGCCCGCGATGTCTTCCACGGCAAGGTATCCGGCGTCGTAGGCGGCCGCGTCGCAGAACACCACCCGGGCGGCCGGGACGTCGCGGGCGCGGGCGTACGACGCGATCGCGCCGAGTGCCTTGCCCAGCAGTTCCGCGTTCATCGACCCGGACGTGTCCAGCACGACGCCGAAGGTCGCGCGGCGCTCGAGCCGCTCCGGGCGGACCCGGCCCGGGCGCGGGATGTCCGGCGTCGCCGACTGACGGCGCGACGCCCGCGAGTAGCTGCGCACCGGCTGCTCGGCCCGGACGTGCTCGTCGAACCACTGGGCCAGCTGCGCGTCCCACGGCAGCGGCGGGTGGTCCAGCGCGCGGATCTCCTGTTCCAGCCCGAGCGGCAGCAGGCCGCGGCCCTGCGCTTGGTGATAGACCAGGCCCTGGCTGAGCGCGCGGCGATAGAACTCGTCCAGGTCGATGCCGCCGGTCCGGTCGCCGTCGCGCCACGGCAGCGGCTTGGGTTCGGTCCGGCGCGACGAGCGGCGGGCGGCCGCGTCCGGCTCGGACAGCCAATCGCCGAGGACGTCGCCCGCCTCGCGGCCGCCCAGCGTGCGCAGTTTGCGGGCGCGGCGCAGGTCCGTGGTCAGCGTGTCGTACACCGATTCCGCGGACAGTCCGGCTAACTGCGGATCGTGCAGCCCGTCGCCGGGCAGCTCGCCGACGCCGAGGGCGACCAGCCAGCCGTTGATCACGTAGTCGCAGGCGACGTTCCACAGGTACGGGTCGCGGCCGAGCGCGCGGCGGTCGTGCCGGAGCGCGGCGTGCAGCATCTCGTGGGCGAGCACGAACCGCCATTCCTCGGCGGTCAGCGCGGCGTGCGGGTTGACGTAGATCTCGCCGTGCTCGGCGTCGACCGCCGCGACGGAAATGTCCCAGGCGCGGACCACCTCCGGGTCGGCGGTCAGCGTGAACCCGGCGGCCACCGCGCCCAGCAGCGGGAACGACGAGGCGAACCAGCCCAGCGCGCGGTCCCACTCCCCCAGGCTCCGCCGGTGCCGGGTCTGGCCGCGCGCGTCGGCGGCCTGCTCCATCGCCTCGGTGGCCGAGGCGATCAAGCCGTGCGCGAACCGCTCGGTCCACGGCGCCGACTTCCCGCAGTACTGGGCGTGCCAGCGGCTCGGCGGCTCCGCGAGCGCGAGACACGGCCGATCGCCGCCGGTGCCGAGCGACCGGAAGACCTCCGGAACGCCGGTGTCGCGCCAAGCGCGGGCAAGGGAAAGCTCGTCCGTGCCGGGGAATTCGGGCAGGAGCGTGAGCGGGGTCCCGACTCGCACCGCCTCCGCGAACCGGTGCACCGCAACGCAACATGCCGCGCTGTAGCTCGCGTCGACTTCGCGGCCGGCAGCGATCGCGTCCGCCTCGGCGAGCTGCTCCTCGTCCAGATGACCGAGGCCCAGGTGCAGCAGCAGATGCGCGAACACCCACGCCCATTCGGCGGGTTCGGCGTCGCGGGCTCGGTTCGCGGTGACCAGGCCGCTGTCGGCGACCACGGCCCAAGCTTCGGAGCCGGTCAGGCTGGTGCGGTCCAGGCTCGCGCCCTCCGCGAGCCGTTTCAGGACGGTGTTCGCGCGGACCATCGCCCATCCCGCGTCGATCGCCTTGTTCCGGCGTTCGCGGAGGCGAGCGTCGGAGCGGACGCTGCTCATGCCGGCACCTCGAGGACGAGTTCCACGCTGGCCGACAGGGAGGTGCCAGCACGAATAACCATGATTCGCTCGCACGCTGCGCTCATGCCCGGGCCGCCACCAGCCGCGGCAGGTCGCGCGCGGCTTCGACCAGGAACCAGGACGGCAGGCGCGGGTTGCCCGCCTCGTCGTCCGCGATCACGAGCTGCGCCATCTCCAGCGAGATCTCCGCCAGTTCGACCAGCAGGCTCTTCGCGCGGAACGCGAACTGGCGCACCGCCGCCGACGCGTGCCGCTTGTCCGCGGGCAGGTCGCGGGCCAGCCGGACGCGGAAGGTCTCGGCGAGGAAATAGAGCAGGTCGCGCTCGCCCGGCTCGGCGGGCCAGCGCGCGTCGCCCTTGAGGATCGCTTCCAGGTCGTAGGCGTGCCGGGCGACCTTGAGATAGGACCGGAACGCGCCGGCGTGCTGCGGGGTGAGCGTGGCGTAGGCGAGCAGCCCGGCGGTCTCGTCGTCGAGCGGGTCGGCTGCCGAGTGCAGCAGGTCGGACAGCATGTGCCAGGACCTGGGCGTGGAGAACGGTTCCTCGGTCTTCGGCGGCTGGCTCCACAGGTGGTCCGGACGCTGGGCGAGGTACTCGACCACCGCCGGGTGGATGTCGTGGCCCGCCGCCCAGGCGAGCCAGTCGCCCGCCGACGCGCGCAGGTGCAGGTGGACCAGCCGGTTCACCAGCGCCGAGGCCATCGGCCGGGCGAGCGCCTGGTCGGTGGCGCGGTTTCCGGCGCCGATCACTACCGAACCGGGCGGCAGTTCGTAGGAGCCGATCCGGCGGTCGAGGATCAGCGAATAGAACGCCTTCTGCACGTCCGGCGACGCGGCGTTGAGCTCGTCGAGGAACAGGCAGTACGGCTCGTCGCGGGCGATCTGCTCGGGCGGGCAGAACCGGCTGCGGCCCTCGGAAATCTGCGGGACGCCGATGAGGTCCTCGGGCGCGAGCTGCGTGCCGAGCAGCGAGACGCATTCGAGGCCGAGCGCCGCCGCGAATTCCCGGACCAGCGACGACTTCCCGATTCCGGGCGCGCCCCAGAGGAAGACCGGCCGGACGACGGCGGTCGTGAGCAGGATGTCGGGCAGCTGGGCAGGCGTGACCGTGAGCTGGGCGTGCACAACGCGGACCTTTCCGGTGTCGGGACATCCTCGTGCGACGCCCGTTTCGTGCCGTTATGGTCCCGCGCCCGGCCCGCTGCCCGCATCCGGTTTTTCAGCTCCGCGCCGCCGTCGGGTACGGCAGCAGCGCCATCTCCCGCGCGTTCTTGATCGCGGTCGCCACCTGTTTCTGCTGCTGCGGCGTCAATCCGGTGACCCGGCGGGCCCGGATCTTGCCGCGGTCGGAGATGAATTTCCGCAGCAGGTCGACGTCTTTCCAGTCCACCCGGGTGATTCCGGCGGCGTGGAAGGGGTTCGGGCGGCGGCGCGGCGTCCGGTCCGGTTTCGGCATGGCGCTCACCAGCTCGACTTCGAGACGCCGGGCAGTTCCCCGTTGTGCGCCATCTGCCGCGTGCGCACCCGGGACAGCCCGAATTTCCGCAGGTATCCGCGCGGACGCCCGTCGGCGGCGTCGCGGTTGCGGATGCGCGTGCGGCTGGCGTCACGCGGCATGCGTTGCAGCGCAACGGCTGCGTCGGCCTTATCCTGCGGTGAAGCGGACGGCGACGCGATCAGCGCCTTGAGCGCGCGCCGCCGTTCGACATACCGCGCGGCGATCACCTTCCGCTGTTCGTTCTTCGCGATTTTCGACTTCTTCGCCATCAGCGCTCTTCCTTGAATTCGACGTGCTTGCGCGCAACCGGGTCGTATTTGCGCAGCACCATCCGGTCCGGATTGTTGCGGCGGTTCTTCTTCGTCACGTACGTGTAGCCGGTTCCCGCGGTCGACCGCAGCTTGATGATCGGCCGGATGTCGGTGCTTCTCGCCATCTAGAGCTTCACTCCCTTCGCCACGAGATCGGCGACGACGGCGTCGATGCCGCGTTTGTCGATCGTCTTCATGCCCTTCGCCGACACCCTGAGCCGCACGGTGCGGCCGAGGCTCGGCACGTAGTAGCGGCGCGTCTGCAGGTTCGGCTCCCAGCGTCGCGACGTGCGGCGATGCGAATGCGAGACCTGCTTGCCGTAGCCCGGCTTGCGGCCGGTGACCTGGCACACGGCTGACACGGACCCTCCCAAGTTGATAGTGACATTCATGTTCAACTACGCTCGGCACCGTACCCCGCCCCGTCGTCTGGAGATCCAGTGCCCCCACGTCCGCGTGTCCCGCTCGTGCTCTGCAGCGGGATCGCCCGCACCGAGGCTCTTGCCGCGCTCCTGCTCCGCGCGAGCCCCGGCACCGCCGTCGTCCACCACGACCTCCGCGACATCGGCTCCGGCGTCGTCCGCCGCCGGATCCTGCTGCGCGGCCGCGACGAGCTGACGCCGCTCGAACTGGCGCACGGCTGCGTCAACTGCACGCTGCGCGAGGACCTGCTGCCGCTGCTGCGCCGGCTGGCCCGGATGCCGCAGGTCGACCGCATCGTCGTGCGGCTGGACGAGGCGATGGAGCCGGAACCGGTGAGCTGGGCGATCCGCAACGTCCTGGTCGGCGACCGCCCGGTGAGCGACGACGTCGAGCTCGAAGCGGTGTTCACCGTGCTGGACTGCGCGACCTGGCTCGCCGACGTCACCGGAGACGACCTGCTCGCCGAGCGCGGTCTCCACGGCAGCCCGGAGGACGAGCGGACGGTCGCCCAGGTCGCACTGTCCCAAGTGGAATCGGCGGACGTGCTCGTGCTCGCCGGAGCCGCGCCGGACGCCTGGTGCGCCGCGAAGTCCTCCGCGGTGCTGGACCGGGTCGCGCCGTCCGTCCCGCGAGTCGAGCTGGCGCGCACCGACGCCGCCGGGCTGTTCGCCGCGATCCCCGCCGACGCCCGCCGCGGCGAGGTCACCGACCTGCACGGCGCGTTGCTGCGCGGCGCGCCGCCGCTGCATCCGGACTGCGGCATCGAACTGCTGCGGTTCACCGCACAGCGCCCGTTCCATCCGGAGCGCCTGCACGAGGCGATCGACCTGCTGCTCGACGGCGTGGTCCGCACCCGCGGCCGCGCCTGGGTCGCGAGCCAGCCGGACGTCGCGTTCTGGATCGAATCGGCGGGCGGCGGACTCGGCATCGGGCACGCCGGGCCGTGGCTCGCCTCGCCGGACGGACCGGACTGGGCCGACGTCTCCCCCGAACGCCGCACGCTCGCCTCGCTGCGCTGGGACCCAGTGCACGGCGACCGCGCGCAGGAACTGGTGATTGTCACCGATCAGGCCGCCCCGGCGGAAATCGAGAGCGCGTTGCGGGCAGCTCTGCTCACCGACGCCGAATTGGCCGAGGGCGAAGCGGCCTGGCGCGGGTACCCCGACCCGTTCGGGGACTGGCACGAAGACCCCTGCGAAGAAACCGAAGAACCCGACCGGCACGCCAACGCCGCCAACCAGAAGGACGAAACCCTGTGAAACCCGGCATCCACCCCGACTACCACCCGGTGGTCTTCAAGGACTCGTCGACCGGCGACGCGTTCCTGACCCGCTCCACCGCCACCTCCGACCGCACCATCGACTGGTCCGACGGCAACACCTACCCGCTCGTGGTGGTCGACATCAGCGCGTGGTCGCATCCGTTCTGGACCGGCACCCAGCGGATCCTCGATTCGGCGGGCCAGGTCGAGAAGTTCCACCGCCGCTACGGGCAGCGCCGCAGCGGGGGTGCGCGCTGATGGCCGTCCCGAAGCGGAAGATGTCGCGCAGCAACACCCGGTCCCGGCGCTCGCAGTGGAAGGCGGCGGTTCCGGACCTGGTGCCGATCGTCGTGGACGGCGAGCGGAAACTGGTGCCGCGCAAGCTGATCAAGCACTTCCAGCGGTTCGAGCGGTGAGCGTCCCGGTCACTGTCCTTTCCGGATTCCTCGGTGCGGGGAAGACCACGCTGCTCAACCGGATCCTGGCCAACCGCGAGGGCCTGCGCGTCGCGGTGATCGTGAACGACATGAGCGAGGTCAACATCGACGCCGCGCTCGTGCGGGACAGCGTGTCGCGGACCGAGGAGCGGCTGGTCGAGATGACCAACGGGTGCATTTGCTGCACCCTGCGGGAGGATCTGCTCGACGAGGTCGCGCGGCTGTGCGAGGACGGGCGGTTCGACCATCTGCTCATCGAGTCCAGCGGGATCTCCGAGCCGATGCCGGTGGCCGCGACGTTCTCCTTCCCCGCCGACGACGGCACTCCGGTGCTGTCGTCGGCCCGGCTGGACACGATGGTCACCGTGGTGGACGCCGCGAACTTCGCCAGGGAACTGGCCCGGGGAGACAGCCTGGCCGAGCGTCAGCTGGACCAGTACGACGGCGACGAGCGGACGGTCAGCGACCTGCTGATGGACCAGGTCGAGTTCGCGGATGTGCTGCTGCTGAACAAGGTTGACCTGGTCGCACCGTCCGAACAGGACCGCCTGCTGGCCTCGCTGCGGCGGCTCAACCCGGCCGCCGACGTCGTGTCCGCCGAGTTCGGCCGGGTGCCGTTGGAACGAGTGTTCGGCACCGGCCGGTACGACGCCGAACGCGCGCGGGAAGCGCCGGGCTGGGTGGCGGAACTGAACGGCGACCACGTGCCGGAGACCGAGGAGTACGGCATTTCCAGCGTCGTGTTCCGTTCCCCGCGCGCGTTCGACCCGGCGCGGTTGTGGGAGTTCGTGACCTCGCGGCTGGACTCCGGCGAGTTCGGCACCGTGCTGCGGTCGAAGGGATTCTTCAGTCTCAGCACCCGGCCGGGCACGCTCGGATTGTGGTCGCAGGCGGGCAGCGTGGCGCGGTTCGAACCGCAGGGCGTTGCCGAAGGGCCGCGGCAGGAGCTGGTGTTCATCGGTGTCGGGCTCCAGCACGCCGCGCTGCTTGACGCGCTCGAGGGATGCTTGTCCGAAGCCGCCGCCGCCGACGACCCGTTCCCCGGATGGGAACCCGTCCACGTCCATTAAGGACAGTTCCGGCTCACGGCCGCACCACCGTGAGCCGGAACCGGCCACCCGCCTCGGCCGCGTGCTGTACCGCCTCGCCGACCGCGGACAGCGCGAACTCGTCGACTTCGAACTGTGCCAAGTCCAGCAACCCGCACCGCGCCAGCGCGATGAGCTTCGGCACCGCGTCGCGCGGGTACATCCACCGGCCGCGCACCGTCACGCTGTTCAGCATCAGCCACGGGTACGGCAGCGCGATATCCTCTCCGACCCCGCCCATCAGCACCACACGGCCGAACTCCCGGACCGACATCGCGGCCGCGCGCGCCGCGGCGGCCGAGGCGGACGGCGGCAGCAGGTCCAGTACCAGGTCCACCGGGCCCGCGACCGACAGCATGGCCGCACGGTCCTCGTCTTCGCTGCCGCCCGACACGACCGTCCGGACGCGGCGGCCGAAACGCTGCTCCAGATCGGCCAGCGCGGCCCGGTTCCGGCCCGGCGCGATCACCCGGCCCGCACCCATCGCGAGCGCCACGGCCACTGCCGCGCCGCCGTACGTGCCGGTCGCGCCGCTCACCAGCACTGTCTCGCCAGGCTGCAATCCGCCGTCGAGCAGGCCGCCGTACGGCACCAGGCAGATTCCGAGCGCGGCCCACCGGCCCGCGTCGGCCTCGTCGATCTCGCCCAGCGGGGCCGCGTTCTCCGTCGGGACCATGATCCGCTCGGCGAACCCGCCGTTCCGGAAGTGGCGCTGCAACGCCAATCCCCCGTCGCCGCGCGCGGTGAGGCCTTGCAGGACGACGTCCGGCGTCACCGCGTCGTCGCGGGAGCGGACTGCCGGGTCGCAGCGGACCCAATCACCCGGCCGGAGCTTCGTCGCGTCCGGTCCGGCCGAACGCACCCGGCCGACCGCGCCGGCGCCCAGGATCGCGGGCAGGCCGAGCAGATACCGCCGGGCTCCGCTGACCACCTCGGCGGTGTAGTGCAGCACCGGCGCGGCGACGACGTCCACGACCACTTCGCCAGTGCCCGGCATCGGCTCCGCCACCTCCTCGACCGACAACGGACGCCCGAATTCCTTGAGCACAGCAGCCTTCACCGAATCCTCCTTCGTCCCGCTCTCATCGTCGGCAAGAAAGGGAAAGGCAACCAGGAGTGCGTCGCTACCAGGATGGTTCGTCCGTTTCGCACTAGTTGAACAGGCTAGGTTTATCAGTCTAGGCTGTCGATCGTGGCGGACCGGACGATCGACACCCAGGCACGGCACGGCGGGCGCTACAAATGGGTCGCGCTCTCCAACACGACGCTCGGCGTGCTGATGTCGGCGCTGGACGGGTCGATCGTGATCATCTCGCTGCCCGCGATCTTCCGCGGCATCGGACTGGACCCGCTGGCCCCGGCCAACATCGGCTATCTGCTGTGGATGATCCTCGGCTACCTGCTGGTTTCCGCGGTCCTGGTGGTGACGCTCGGGCGGCTCGGCGACATGTTCGGCCGCGTCCGGATGTACAACGTCGGGTTCGTGATCTTCAGCGTCGCCTCGGTGGCGTTGTCGTTCGACCCGTTCCGCGCGGGCGGCGGCGCGCTGTGGCTGATCGGCTGGCGCGTGGTGCAGGCCGTCGGCGGCGCGATGCTCACCGCGAATTCCGCGGCGATCCTCACTGACGCCTTCCCGCGCGAGCAACGCGGAACGGCCTTGGGCGTCAACCAGATCACCGCGCTCGCCGGGCAGTTCCTCGGGCTGGTCGCGGGCGGGCTGCTGGCCGAACTCGACTGGCGCGCGGTGTTCTGGGTGAGCGTGCCGTTCGGCATCCTCGGCACGGTCTGGTCGATCCGCAGCCTGCGCGAGGTCAGCAAGCCGCAACGGTCGCGGATCGACTGGGGCGGCAACGTCACCTTCGCGCTCGGCACCGCGGTCATCCTCGCCTCGATCACCTACGGCATCCAGCCCTACGGCGGCGCGGCGACCGGCTGGGGCAACCCGTGGGTGCTCGGCGGGCTCGGCGCCGGGATCGCGCTGCTGGCGGGGTTCTGCGTGATCGAGACCAGGGTGCCGTCGCCGATGTTCCAGCTGTCGCTGTTCCGCATCCGCGCGTTCACCGCGGGGAACCTCGCCGCGCTGCTCACCGCGATCGCGCGCGGCGGGATGCAGTTCATGCTGATCATCTGGCTGCAGGGGATCTGGCTGCCGCTGCACGGCTACGACTACGAGCAGACCCCGCTCTGGGCCGGGATCTACCTGCTGCCGCTCACCGCCGGGTTCCTGATCGCCGGCCCGGTGTCCGGCTTCCTCTCCGACCGGTTCGGCGCGCGGCTGTTCTCCACCGGCGGGCTGCTGCTGGTCGCCGGATCGTTCCTCGGCCTGCTCGCGCTGCCGGTGGATTTCAGCTATCCCGCGTTCGCGCTGCTGCTCGTGCTCAGCGGGATCGGCCAGGGCATGTTCTCCGCGCCGAACACCTCGGCGATCATGAGCAGCGTGCCGGACAACCAGCGCGGCGTCGCGTCCGGCATGCGCGCGACGTTCCAGAATTCCGGGACTTCGCTGTCCATCGGCGTGTTCTTCTCCCTCATGATCGCCGGGCTGGCCGGATCGCTGCCCACGACGCTCACCGGCGGGCTGCGGGCGCACGGCGTCCCGGCGGACGTCGCCGCGAACCTCGCCCAGCTGCCGCCGGTGAGCACCCTCTTCGCCGCGTTCCTGGGCAGCAACCCGGTGCAGCATCTGGTCGGACCCGGCGTGCTCGGCCAGCTCGCCCCCGCCGATTCCGCCGCGTTGACCGGCAAGGAGTTCTTCCCCACCCTGATTTCCGGGCCGTTCCACGACGGACTGGTCACCGTGTTCGTCGCGGCCGCGGCGATGGCGCTGGTCGCCGCGCTGGCGTCGGTGTCGCGGGGGAAGCGGTACTTCCACCAGGACCCGGTCAGTCCATCGTGAGCACGATCTTGCCGTGGATGTTCCCTGCCTGATACGTCCGCATCGCTTCGGCAGCCTCGGCGAGCGGGAACGTCGCCATGATGCGGTGCGTCAGCTCGCCTTTCGCGTACCGGCCCGCCAGCCGTGCGAGGCGAGCCGCCGAGCGGTCGTTCACCGTGAGCCGGATGCCCAGCTCGCCGGCGCGGTCGTGCTCGACCAGGGTCAGAATCCGGGACCGGTCCTCGATCAGGTCCACTGTGTACTCCAGCGCGGTCCCGCCGACCCCGTCGATCGCCGCCGTGACGCCGTGGGGCGCGACCCGTTCGACGAAATCCTCGCTGTAGGCAAGGGGAATCGCCCCGAGTGCCCGCACCTGCTCGTGCCACGCCGGACGCGCGACGCCGAGCGCCTTCGCGCCGCGCAGCCGGGACAGCTGCACCGCCATCGCTCCGACGGAGCCGGCCGCGCCGTGCACCAGCACTGTGTCGCCGGGGCCGACGTTGATCCGCTCGATCGCGATCTCCGCGGTCTGCGCCGCCGCGGTGAACGCGCCGGCGACCTCCCACGGCATCTCCGGCGGCTTGGCCACCACCTGGTCCTGTCCGGCGACGACCAGTTCCTGGTACGCGCCCAGCCTGCCGAAGCCGAGCACCTCGTCGCCCGCTTCGAACCCTTCGACGCCCTCCCCGACCTCGTCGACGATTCCCGCGAACTCGTTGCCCGGCACGGTGAACGCGCCCGGTTCCGGCACCGGGACGAGCCCCGCGAGCACCGCGACGTCGAACGCCTGCACCCCCGCGGCCTTCGTCCGGATCCGGACCTCCCCCGGCCCGGGACGGGGCTCCGGCACCTCCTCCAGCCGCAGCACTTCCGGCCCGCCCAGCTCGCGGAACCCCATCGCCTTGCTCATTCCTTGCCTCCAGCGCTCGTGTCGATCACCGCCAGTGTTCGACATCAAGCGGACTTGACGTCAAGGCTCGGGGTCGACCAGTCCCGCGCGATGGGCTAAGTTGACCGTCGATGACTACCGGGACGGCTTCGCGCCACTCACGGATCGGCTGCCCGGTGCTCTTCTGAGCGCCGCACGGGCCCCGCCTCCTTTCGTCGTGAGCACAGGAAACTCAACGACGACAGGAGAATTCATGCCCGGCAAAACTTTGCAGATCCCCGCCGCCGACGGACTTTCCGACGCCTTCGCGGCGTTCCCCGGCGACGGAAGACAGCATCCCGGCGTGCTGATGTACGCCGACGGTTTCGGCATCCGGCCCGTGGTCCGAGACCTCGCCGGCGAACTGGCGCGGCACGGCTATTACGTCCTCGTGCCCAACTATTTCTACCGGCACGGCCCGGCGCCGGTGCTCGACCTTCCGGAGTTCATCGGCGAAGACGAGCGTCCCGCCGTCTTCGCTCGAGTGCTGCCGATGATCGAAGCGCACACCCCTGAACTGGTGCGGCGCGATGCCGCCGCTTATCTCAAGTTCCTCACCGCCCAGCCCGAAGCGAGCACCGGGCCGGTGGGGGTCACCGGCTATTGCATCGGCGGGCTCCACGCGGTCCGCACCGCCGCGGCGCATCCGGATCAGGTGGCGGCGGTCGCCGGATTCCACGCGCCGGTCGGTGCGGCCGGACCCGAGAGTTTCGCTCAGCTCGCCGCTCAGGCGCACTTCGGGCATGCCGCATCCGACCTGACGCCGGAAACGCTCGGCGAGCTCAACGGGGCGCTGGACGCGGCGGGAGTCAGCTACACGTCCGAGATCTATCCCGGTACGGTCCACGGATTCACCATGGCCGACACGGATTCCTTCGACGCCGCAGGCCTGCGGCGGCATTGGGATCGGCTGCTTCCGCTCCTCAGCCGCACCCTCTGATGCCATCAGGCGGGAACAGTGCGGCTTGGCTGGTCGTGAGGGGAACCCTGAGGGAATCTTATTCCGTCAGGATTCCCCTCACGAACCGTTCGGCGTGTACAGCGCCCCGAGAAACTCCACCAGCAGCCGTTCCCGCAACGGTTCCGGCGCGGCGGCCAGCAGCGCGTTGATCGGAGCCATCCGTTCCGGCAGGCCGTCGCCGCCGGTCAGGCCCGCCGCCGCGAGCAAGCCGCCGAACTGTTCGGACGTCAGTGTTTCCGGGTCCAGTGCGGCCACGAACGCGGCGACGTCCGGATCGACCCGCACCGGGCCTTCCGCCCGCGCCGCCTCGACGGAAGCCGCCAGATCGGCGAGGAATTCCGGCTCGCTGCCGTGGTTCGCGGCGGTGACGGTGAGGTGCAGGTTCAGCGGCGAAGTCCCGTGCGCGAACTGCGGCTGGACGTACCAGCCCCGCATCTTCATCTCGTCGGCGACGGTGAACAGGTCGAAGCCGTCCGAGCCGGTGAACGCGACCAGCGTCGACACCGGATCGCCGAGTACGCGCAGGCCCGGAAGCGAAGCCACGCCGGCGCGAATCCGGCCCACGGCTTCCCGCGTGCGCGAGGCCAGCTGCAGGTAGCCGTCCTCGCCGAGATGGTGCACGACAGCCCACGCGGCGGCGAGCGGACCGCCGGAGCGGGTGCTCTGCAGCGTCGGGTTGAGCATCGTGTAGCCGGGCCAGGCCGCGCTCGCGAAGAAATGCGTCCGCCGCAGTTCCGCCGAGGCGTGCAGCAGCACCGAGACGCCCTTGGCGCAGTAGGCGTATTTGTGCAGGTCCACCGAAATGCTGGTGACGCCTGGAACGCGGAAGTCGAACGGCGGCAAGTCCGCGCCCAGCTTCGCGAAGTACGGCAGCACCCAGCCGCCGATGCACGCGTCGACGTGCATGCGCACCCCGCGTGCCGAAGCGGCGGCGGCGATCTCCGTGATCGGGTCGACGACGCCGTGCGCGTACGACGGCGCGCTCGCCACGACGAGCACAGTGGACTCGTCGATCGCCGCGGTCATCGCCGCCGGGTCCGCGCGGAAGGTGTCCGGATCGACCGGCACCACGACCTTCCGTACACCGAAAAGATGCGCGGCCTTGTGGAACGCGGCGTGCGCGGTTTCCGGGAGCACGATCGACGGCGCGGCGAGGTCCGGCCGCGCGTCACGGGCGGCGAGAACCGCCAGCAGGCACGATTCGGTGCCGCCGGACGTCACCGTGCCGACGGTCTCCGGTGTCCCGCCGAGCAGTCCGGCCGCGCGGGCGACCAGGTCGTTCTCCATCCGCAGCAGGCTGGGGAACGCGGTGGGGTCGAGTCCGTTGGCGGAGCTGGCCAGCGCGTGCGCGGCGGCGGCGATCTCGTCCACTTCGGACAGTCCGCTGTCGTACACGTAGGCCAGCGTGCGCCCGCCGTGCGTCGGCAGGTCGCCGGAGCGCAGTTCGCGCAGCCGCGCCAGGATGTCGTTCACGCCTGCTTCTCCAGGACCGAACGGCGCAGCAGCGGGATGCCGAGCGCGATCAGCACCGCGGGCAGCACCGACGCCCCGAGCACGATGGCGGTGATCGCCGAGGGCGGCTGCGGGACGGCGGTGGCGCCGGTGCTCGACACGTAGCTCCCGCCCTGCAGCACGAGCCCGAACAGCCCCGGCCCGAGCGCGAGCCCGAGCGTCTCGGACGCGGTCCACACGCCTGCCGTCACGCCCGCCCTGGTCTCGCCGGTCCGTTCCTCCTCGGCGCTGATCAGGTCGGGCAGGATCGCCAGCGGGAACACCGAAATGCCCGCGTAGCCGACGCCGGCGAGCGCGACGAACACCAGGGTCGCGGCGAACGGGAGCCGGTCGGCGAAGTACATCGCCACCAGGCCGAGGAAGAAGGACGCGGTGGCGATCCGGAAGCCGGCGAGCTTGCCCCAGCGCGCGCCCAGCCGCGGCCACAGCGGCATGGTGACGAGCGCGGGCCCGACGAAGCCGACGAACAGGTAGGTGCGGTAGCTCGGGTCGCCGAGCACGTGCTGCGCGAAGTACGGGATCGCGGCCAGCACGGTGCCGATGCCGAGCGCCTGGATGAAGTAGACGCCGAGCAGCCACCGGAACGAACGCCACTGCGCGATAGTGCGCGCCAGTTCCTTGAGCCGCACCGTGTTGGGCCGCAGCGAGCCGACCGGCGCGCCCTTCAGGCCGAAGTAGACGCCGAGCGTGGCGGCCAGGATGATCACCGCCATCACCAGGCCCATCACCCGGTAGCCCGCCACTCCGGGCAGCAGGTCGGTGATCGCCGGGGCGCCGCCGCCGGACACCAGCACCGCGACCGCCAGCACGCCGATCCGGACGCTGGTGAGTTTCGTGCGTTCCTCGGCGGAATCGGTCAGCTCGGCGGGAAGCGCGTTGAACGGCACCTGGAAGAACGCGTACGCGGTGGCGCACAGGAAGAACATGACCACGACGTAGGTCGCGTCCCACAGCGGGGTGCCGAAGCCGGGGTGCGCGAACAAGGCGAAGAACAGGATCGCGACGCCGATCCCGCCGCGCAGCAGGAACCGCCGCCTGCTTCCGGTGCGCGCGAGGTCCGCGTCGGACAGCCGCCCGGCGACCGGGTTGAAGACCACGTCCCACGCCTTGGGCACGAACACGATGATCCCGGCCGCCGCGGCCGGCACCGCCATGGTGTCGGTGAGGTACGGGAGCAGGAGCAGCCCCGGCACGGTGCCGAACCCGCCGGTGACGAAGGAGCCGAGCGAGTAGCGGAATCTCGTGCGGCGGGACAGCGACGCCAAAGGTCCTCCTCGAAGGCGGAACGACGAACGCATGCCTAATGGATCTTCGCCGGTTCCGGGTAGTGGTCGGGAGGAATCGTGCCACCGTCGTGATGCACCGGCCGTACCGGGCCGACTACGGCCTCGTGAGCGGCGAAGCCGGTTCTCGCCGGATTCGCCGCTCGCGAGGTGCCCGCGCTTCGCTTTCAGGACAGCGCTTTCGCCGCCTTCGCCAGCGATCCGGCGTCCCCGCGCAGCAGCAGCGTGGTCACCACCGTCTCTTCCCACGCCGCCAGCTCTTCCCGGATCTTGTCCGCGGGCCCGATCAGCGAAGTGTCCTCGACCAGCGATGTCGGGATCGCCTTGACCGCCTCTTCCTTCCGCCCCGCCAGGTACAGCTCCTGGACCTTGTCCGCGACGTCGGCGTAGCCGAGCCGGGCGAACACGTCGTGGTGGAAGTTCACGCTCTTCGCGCCCATCCCGCCGATGTACAGCGCCAGCGCGGGCTTGATGAAGCCGGCGGCCTCCTCGACGTCGTCGTGCACGATCACCGGCACCGACGCGGCGACCTCGAAACCGTCCAGGCCGCTTCGCCGCGCGCCCGGGCGGGCGAACCCCTCCTCCAGCGCGGCCCGGTAGAAGCCGTCGGACTTGGGCGAGAAGAACAACGGCAGCCAGCCGTCGCAGATCTCCGCGGCCAGCGCGACGTTCTTCGGGCCTTCGGCGGCGAGGTAGATCGGCAGGTCGGCGCGCAGCGGATGCACCGTCGGCTTGAGCGGTTTGCCCAGTCCGGTCCCGCCCTTGAGCGGCAACTGGAAGAACTGCCCGTCGATGGTCACCGGCTCCTCGCGGGCCAGCACCTTCCGCACGATCTCGACGTACTCGCGGGTGCGCGCCAGCGGCTTCGGATACGGCTGCCCGTACCAGCCCTCCACCACCTGCGGCCCGGACGCGCCCAGCCCGAGCACGAACCGGCCGCCGGACAGGTGGTCCATGGTCAGCGCGCTCATCGCGGTCGCGGCCGGGGTGCGCGCGGACATCTGCACGATGTTCGTGCCGAGCTTGATCCGGCTGGTCGCCGCGCCGACCCAGGCCAGCGGCGTGAACGCGTCCGACCCGTACGCCTCGGCCGACCACACCGAGTCGAACCCGAGCCGTTCCGCTTCGAGCACGGATTCCTGCGCGCCCGGGATCGGCCCGCTCCCCCAGTACCCGAGGTGAAAGCCCAGCTTCATCAAGCCCTCCTGATCTCGAAGCCCGTGCACGACGCGGGAATCAAGCTCCCGCGGCGGTCACGGCACGTCCGGCGAGTAGTGCTCCGGTTTCCCGCGCTCGGCGAGCGGGGGAAGATTGCGGCGCGGGGTTTCGACCGGCGGCGTCCCCGGGGCCAGTTCGCCGCGGGCGCGCCGCCAGCCCGCCCGTGCCCGCGGATGGTAGCGGCGATCATGCGGAAGCAGCGAAAACCCGGCGTTGATCAGCTTGCCGACGCGCCGGTGCCGGCGGGCGTCGCGCGCGGACCAGCGAAAGCCGAGCAGAGCGCGCACTTCCGGGTCGTACAAGCCGACGGTCAGCCACACGAACTGTTTCGCGATGATCTTCGCGACCGGTTTCCACAACGGATCCGGCAGCCACGGCAGGAACGGCGGTTTCGCGATCCCGCGGAGGTCGAGGACGTCGCGGGCGGCCTTGTTGTCCTCCAGCACCTCAGTGCACATGTGCTTCCAGTACCGCTGGAAGTCCTCCCACGACTGCGGCACCGGCCGCATCGTCATGTCGTACATCCGCCACCAGCGCACGTGCTCGTCGAACAGCGTGCGTTTCTCCTCTTCGCCGATGCCGCCCATGAAATTGTCCGCGATCAGGATGGTGCTGACGAAGAACGTCGAATGCGCCCAGTAATACGTGTCCGGGTCCAGCGCGTGGTAGCGGCGGCCCTTCTTGTCCACGCCCTTGATGCGGTCGTGGTAGCCGCGCACCTCCAGCGCCGTGCGGTGCGCGAGCGGACCGTCGTAGACCACGCCGCCGATCGGGTACAGCGAACGGAACAGCCGCTGCCAGCGTTCCTCGAAGAATTTCGAGTGTTCCTCGACGCCCGCGCCGAGGCCGGGGTGCATGTTCTGCATCGACCCGGCCCACAGCGCGATCAGCAGCCCGCGCCAGTCGCCGAAGTACTTCCAGGTCAGCGAGTCCGGTCCCAGCGGCTCCGGGGTGTCCCTCATCGCGGCTCCTCGGCGGGTCGGCGAAGTGACTACAGCTGTTGTCAGGTTAGGATGTGACAACATCTGTGGTCAACTCGGGACGGGAGCGGGTATGCCGGGCCGCACGTGGGCGGGCACGACGCTGGACGACCGCAAGGCCCAGCGCCGCGCGCAGCTGCTGGCCGCCGGGCTCGACCTCCTCGGGGCGCAGGGCAGCGCGGCGGTGAGCGTCCGCGCGGTGTGCCGGTCGGCGAAGCTGACCGAGCGGTACTTCTACGAAAGCTTCGCCGACCGGGAAAGCCTGGTCGCCGCTGTCTACGAGGACGTCGGAGACCAAGCCCGGCAAGCGCTGGCCGACGCGGTTTCCGGCGAAGCCGATCCGAGCCGCCGCGCCGAACGAGCCGTCACCGCGTTCGTGGAGCTCGTGCTGGACGACCCGCGCAAGGGCCGGGTGCTGCTGCTCGCGCCGCTGACCGATCCCGCGCTGACCAGCCGCGGCCTGCACCTCCTCCCGGCGTTCACCACGCTCGTCGGCGAACAGTTGTCGCGCGGCGACGAAACCGGCCGCCAGCTCGTGGCGATCGGTCTCGTCGGCGCGCTCAGCAACGTGTTCATCGCCTACCTCGACGGCACGCTGAAGGTGAGCCGCGAGCGTCTCGTCGAGCACTGCGTGCAGCTCGTGCTCGGCGCGGACGCTTTCGACTCGGGCGCTCACTGAGCGGCTGCCCGCTCGTCGCGCAGCCGCAGCGCGATGTCGATGATCATGTCCTCTTGGCCGCCGACGTAGCGCTCTTCGCCGACCTTGTAGAGGATTTCGTGCGCCGGGACTCCGTAGCGCTCGGCCGCGCGTTCGGCGTGCAGCAGGAAGCTGGAGTACACGCCGGCGTAGCCCTGGATGATCGACGACCGGTCCATCACCGGCAGCCGGGTCAGGTACTTCTTGACGACGTTCTCCGCCGCTTCCATCAGAACGTCTTTGTCCACACCGGTTTTGATGCCGAGCCGCTCGAACGTGGCCGCCAGGACCTCCGTCGGCGAGTTGCCCGCGCCGGCGCCGAGGGCGGCGAGCGAACCGTCGATCTGCCGGGCGCCCGCGCGGTACGCGAGCACCGAGTTGGCGACGCCGAAGCTCAGGTTCTGGTGCCCGTGGTAGCCGACCTGGGCGTCGTCGCCGAGTTCCGCGACGAGCGCGGCGACGCGGTCGGAGGCGTCGTCCAGGATCAGCGCGCCCGCGGAGTCCACGACGTAGACGCACTGACAACCGGCGTCGGCCATGATCCGGGCTTGCTTCGCCAGGTCCTCCGGCGTCGACATGTGCGACAGCATCAGGAATCCGACGGTTTCCAGCCCCAGATCGCGGGCCGCGCCGAAGTGCTGGATGGACACGTCGGCCTCGGTGCAGTGCGTCGCGATCCGCACCGCGCCCGCGCCGAGGTCGGCCGCCGCGCGCAGATCGGTGACCGTGCCGAGGCCGGGCAGCAGGAGCACCGCGATCTTCGCCTGCTTCGCCTCGTCGACCGCGGCGGCGATCAGCTTTCGCTCGTCCACCAAGGAAAAACCGTAGTTGAAGGTCGAGCCGCCGAGGCCGTCGCCGTGCGTCACCTCGATCAGCGAGATGCCCGCGTCGTCGAGCGCGCGGACGGTGTCGCGCACCTGCTTCTCGGTGAACTGGTGCGCCATCGCGTGACTGCCGTCGCGCAGAGTGGTGTCGACCAGCCGGACGTCGGTGTTGTTCACGCGGCCACCTCCTGAGCGGCGAAGAGGTCGCCGACGCGTGCGGCGGCGGCGGTCATGATGTCGAGGTTGCCCGCGTACTTGGGCAGGTAGTCGCCGTTGCCCGCGACCTCCAGGAAGACGCCCACGCGGGCCTTGCCGCTCCAGTCCGGCCGCGGCGGGTCGAACTGCGGGTCGGCCTTGAGCGTGTAGCCCGGCACGTACTGCTGGACGTCTTTCACCATGCGGTGCACGGATTCGCTGATCGCGTCGAAATCGGCGTCCGGGTCGACCGCGCAGAACACCGTGTCGCGCATGATCATCGGCGGGTCCATCGGGTTGATGATGATGATCGCGCGGCCTTTGTCCGCGCCGCCGACCTTCTCGATCGCGTGCGCGGTGGTCTCGGTGAACTCGTCGATGTTCGCGCGCGTGCCGGGTCCCGCCGACCGCGACGACACCGACGCGACGATCTCCGCGTACGACACCGGCGTCACCCGCGAAACCGCGTGCACGATCGGGATGGTCGCCTGGCCGCCGCAGGTGATCATGTTGACGTTGCGGTCGGTCAGCTGGTCGGGCGGGTTCACCGCCGGGCACGTCAGCGGGCCGACCGCGGCGGGCGTCAGGTCGATCGCGCGGATGCCCGCCTCGGCGTACCGCGGCGCGTTGGCCTTGTGCGCCTTCGCCGACGTCGATTCGAACACCAGCTGCGGCAGTTCCGCGCGCGACAGGAGCCAGTCGACACCCTCGGCGGACGTCTCGAGCCCCAGCTTCGCGGCGCGGGCGAGCCCGTCCGATGCCGGGTCGACGCCCACCATGTAGCGCACTTCCACGTGCTCGCTGCGCTGGAGTTTTGCCAGCAAGTCCGTACCGATGTTGCCCGGGCCGACGATCGCGGCCGTCACCTTGCGTTCCGCCATGCCTGCACGGTGCTCGCCGGGATGGGGCACACTCAACCCATGCGTACCACTGGACGGAACGGCGACGGCCTCGTGACCGCGCGGGTCGCCGCCGTGCTGGAAGCCTTCCGCCCCGGCGACGACGCGCTCGGCGCGTCCGAGCTGGCGCGCCGGACCGGCCTCGCGAAGACGACGGTGCACCGGCTGGCCGGACACCTGGCTGACACCGGCCTGCTGGAACGCGACGGCGCCTCGGTCCGGCTCGGACTGCGGCTGTTCGAGATCGGCCAGCTGGCGGTGCGCCGCCGCGGCCTGGTCGAGGCGGCGCGCCCGTACCTGGCGGACCTGCGGGAGGCCACGCGGAACACGGTCCATCTCGCGGTGCTGGAAGGCACCGAGGTCGTGTACCTGGACGTGCTGCGCGGGCCGGACGCGCCGGACCTGCCCTCGCGCACCGGCGGGCGGTTCCCCGCGCACGCGACTGGCGTCGGGAAGGCGATTCTGTCCTGCTCCCCCGACGACGTCGTGACGCGTGTGATCGACGCCGGACTGCCCCGGGTCAGCCCGCGGACGATCACCGCGCCCGGATTGCTGCGCCGCCAGCTGGCACGGATCCGCGCGGACGGGATTGCCTTCGAGCGCGAGGAATCCGGCGTCGGCGTGGTGTGCGCGGCGAGCCCGCTGGTGGACGCGAACGGGCTCGCGGTGGCCGCGGTGTCGATCTCCGGATGGGCGACGCGGATGCGGACCGAACGGGTCGCGCCCGCGGTGCGGACGGTGGCGCTGGCGTTGTCGCGGACGGTTTCCGAGACCTGATCAGCCCTTGCTCATCCGCAGGATCAACGCGACCGCGTCCTCCGAATGCCCCTCCGGGGTCAGCACTTCCTGCAACAGCAGACCGCGGATCGCGGCGACGGCGACGGTCGCCATGGTCCGCGCTTCCTTGGCGTCGCGCCCTTCGCGTTCCGCGAGCGAGGCCAGCTTTTCGGTCAGGTCGTCCAGCGAGTCGACCAACTCGCGAAAATCCTCCGGCCGGTACGCGGCCAGCCCTGCGACGTGGAAGAACCCGCGGACCCGTGACAGCTGCTCCGGGCGGGTGTAGGTCCGCCAGATCGCCAGGACGAAGTCGTCGAAGGTGCTCTGCTTCGCTGTTTCGAACAGCACCTCGTTGTCACGGGATCGCTGCGCTTTGAGCATCGCCGCCAGGACGCCCGGCAGCGACCCGAAGTGGTAGCGCAGCAAGGCATGACTGGTGTCCGCCCGGGCCGCGACCTCGCGCAGCGACACGTCCGGCGCGGGAAGAGTCCCTTCGAAGGCATCGAGGAGCCGCGTCAGGAGACGCTCGCGGGCATCGCCCTGGGGTTCCGTGCTTGACAAGGCCACCTCCGCAGTTTATCCATTGGAAAAGAGCAGTGCAACGGCGGAAGGACGGCTCGTGGAACGTTTCCAGGTAGTCGGCGCGACGGTCGCCGACGGGACGGGGCGCGATCCCGCCGACATCACCGTCCCGGTCGAAGACGGGCTGATCGCGCGACCCGGCGCTTCCGGCGAGCGCTTCGACGCCGACGGCCTGACGATGACGCCCGGCCTGATCGACGCCCACGTCCACCTGGGCCTGTCGAGCCCGATCGAACCGCAGTTCGCGTTTCGGCTGAGCGCTGCCGAGCTCGCGGCGGACATCTTCGCCACGGCCGGCGCGGCGCTCGACGCCGGTTTCACGACCGTCCGGGACACCGGCGGGATCGACGGCGGCGTCGTCACCACGATCGCCAAGGGCAAGGTCCGGGGGCCGCGCGTGCTGTCGTGCGGACCGGTCCAATGCCAGACCGGCGGCCACGGCTACTACGGAGCCGAGTGGGAGCCCACGGAACTGTGGAGCAGCCATCACATTCCTGGCCTCTGCGCCCTGTCCATGCAGTCGGGCAACGCGAACGAACTGCGCGGCAACGTGCGCGAGGCCTTCCGCCGCGGAGCCTCTTTCTTGAAGCTGTGCGTGACCGGCGGGGTGGTCAGCGGTCACGACCAACTGACCGACACTCAGTTCACCAGGGAAGAAATCGCGGTCGCTGTGCAAGAAGCCGCCGCGCGCGGCACTTACGTGACGGTTCACGCGCACAACAACGAAGGCATCCGTAACGCGGTCGAGGCCGGGGTGCGGTGTGTCGAGCACGGCACCGACATCGACGAGCCGACGGCCGCCCTCATGGCCGCGCGCGACGTCGCTCTCGTGCCCACGTTCGCCGTCGTCGAGCAACTGCTGCGCGACACCGCGGCCACCGGCCTCAACGAGTCGATCCGCGAGCGCGTGCTGGGTGTTCGCGAGCGGATGGCCGAGGCGCTCGCCGTCGCCAAGAATGCCGGGCTGCGGATCGGGCTGGGCTCCGACCTCATCGGTCCGGCCCAGAACCACCGCGGCGAAGAACTCGCCTTGCGCGCTGCCCTGGAGACCCCGATGGACGCTCTCGTGGCGGCGACGAAAACCAACGCCGAAATCCTCGGGCTCTCCGGCGAGGTGGGAGTCATCGCGCCCGGCTCGCAGGCGGATTTCGTGCTCTGGAACGGAAACCCGCTCGAAAATCCGCAGCTGTTCTCCGACCCGGCCAACGCGATCGTCGTCGTCAAGGCCGGCCGCGTAGTGAAGGACCTCCGATGAGCACCCTGTGGCACGGCTGCCTGGCCGGCACCGACTACTTCGAAATGCGTTCCGGCAGCGGATACGACTACGCCGTCTGGGTCACCACGCCGCCGGGCTACGACCCCGGCACGACGCGAGCACCTGCCTTGTACGTGCTCGACGGCAACTGGACCGTCGGCATGACCGCCCCGCTCATCGTCACCCAGGCGGATCCCATGCAGCAGATCCAGCCGTATCTCCAGGTCAGCGTCGGCTACGCGGGCGAGGAAGCCCAGCATTGGACCCGGCTGCGCAACCGGGACCTCGTGCCGCCCGGCGAGCCCATCGGCCCGGAGTTCGTGGATGCCGTGGAGATGAGCGTCCGCACGGGCAGGATGAGCCGCGAAGAGGCCGACGCCTACCTCGCCGAATTGCGCGACACCCGCGCCGACGTGTTCCTGGCCTTTCTCGCCGACGAACTGCACCCGCGCATCGAACGCGACTACGGCACGGCCGAGAGCGGGCACGGCCTCTTCGGGTATTCGTACGGCGGGCTTTTCAGTCTCTACGCCTGGCTCAGCGGCTGCCCGCTCTTCGAAAGCGTCGGAGCCGGCAGCCCCGGCGTGGTCGGGGAAGACAGCCAGATTTTCGCTCAGCTGCGCGAGCTTGGCGACAGACTGCCCGCCGCCAAGCTGCACGTGACTGTCAACGACCGAGAGCTTTTCGGAGACCTGGCCGTCTACCAGAACCTCGCGAAGAACACGGCCACGCTCCTGCACCGCCTCCCCTCGCGTGCTGTCACCAGCGAGGTCCTGCGCGAAACGCACGTGACCGGGTTGCAGGCCTCGTTCCTCAGCTATCTCAGGACTTGCCGCTCCGAGTAGCGACGTGGACTGCCGGCCGCCGGGATGCCCACGGCAGCGCTTCCTCCAGGAAAGCGGCGACCCGCAGCAGCAACGACTCCGAACACACCGGACCGCCCAGCTGCACCCCGATCGGCAATCCCTGCGAGGACTCTCCCAGCGGAAGGCTGATCGCCGGGGCACCAGTCTGGTTGAACAACGGCGTGAACGAGCAAGCGTCGAAAAGCTGCCTCGTCCACTCGTCCGCAGCCAGATCGGCGTTCGCGTCGAGCCGGCCCAGCGGCAGGGCCGGGGTGTTCGTCGTCGGAGTCAGCAGCAGGTCGTACTCGGTGAAAAACCGGCCAGCCGCCCGGGAAACGACGTTCATCGCACCCAGAGCCGCGGTCAGTTCCGTCCCGCTGACCGAGCGGCCGTACTCGACGCACGCCCACGTGGTGCGTTCGAGATTCTCCGGACTCGCGGCGACCCCGGTCATTTCCTCGATCCCGGCGACCGCACCGGCCAGGAATCCGGACCACAACACGTGATTCGCGTGCAGGAACGCTTCCCAGCCGAAGACCGGCGTCGCGCGTTCGACGTGGTGACCCGCCGCTTCGAGCAGCTCGGCCACGGCTTCGACGGCCCGCGCGACCTCCGGGTCGACGTAGCTGCCCGACCAGGATTCGGTGTGCAGGCCGATGCGCAGCCGTCCGGGGTCGGCGCCGACCTCGTCGAGCCACGGGCGCGCCGGCGGGGCGAGGATGTACGGGTCGCCCGGATAGCTCACTGCGACCTCGTCGAGCAGTGCCGCGGTGTCCCGGACCGTCCGCGACACCGCGAGTTCGACACCCATGCCGTACAGCGGATCGGCGTAGTCCGGGCCGGTCGGCACCCGGCCGCGGCTGGGCTTCAGGCCGACCAGGCCGTTGCAGGCGGCGGGCACGCGGATCGACCCGCCGCCGTCGTTGGCGTGCGCGATCGGGAGCGCCCCGGCCGCGACCAGTGCGGCTGACCCGCCGCTCGATCCGCCGACGCTGTGCCCGGTGTTCCACGGATTGCGCGTCGAACCGTAGGCCAGCGCTTCGGAGTTGCCGTTGAACCCCAGCTCCGGCGTGGTCGTGACGGCCAGCGTCGCGAGGCCCGCCGCGCGGAAGCGTTCCATGAGGTGGGTGTCGGCCGGCGGCACGATGCCCTTGCCGAGCAGCCGCGTGCCCATCCGGGTCGGCACTCCGGCGGCGTGCAGCACGATGTCCTTGATCGCGAACGGGACCCCGGCGAACCGGCCGCCGCGCGAGTAATCGAGCGGGCGCTCGAACGGGCCGTCCGCGACCGCGTTCAGCTCCGGGTTCACCTTGCCGATGGCTTCGGCCGCGAGCGCGGCGACCTCCTCGGCGGCGACCTCGCCGGAGGCGATGACCGCGGCCAGCGCGGTCGCGTCGAGGGCGGCGTATTCGTCGAGGTTCATCCAGTCTCCTTCAGCCGGGGAACCGGAACGCTACGAGCGGGCGCGGGCGGCGGCATCGGCCGAAAAGCCGTTCCGCCTCCGCCGCGGATGTGCGCCCCGTTGACATCCCGGACAGCGGCCGTTCATGCTCCGTCCGGCAGCGGAGGTTCGGAGATGACCGCGGATGTGCAGTGGTGGGCCCGGCTCGCCCGGGAAGTGCGCGCGGCGGGCCGCGGCGAACTGCCCGTCGAAACCCCGCTCCGCGCGGTGCGGGACAAACTCGGTTTCGCCTGCGTCGCGCTGGTGAGCGGCAGCAAGCAGCGCACCGCGACGGTCAACCTCGGCTACCCGGCGGACATGCTCGGCTATCTGACCACCACCTACCGCTGGAAGTGCCCGATCCACCGGCGCGCGGCCCGCTTGGGCCTGCCGCTGCGCTTCGCCGACATCCCGGAGGTCCACGAGACCAGGACGTACCGGGAAGGCATCCAGCCCTACGGTTTCCGCGAGGGCGTGACGCTGCCGCTCGCGCCGGGCACCGGTCCGGAGCGGAGTTTCATGGCGCTGAGTTCGACGCATGACCGGCCGCTGGACGACGGGTCCTTCCTCGCGCTCACGATGCTGTCGCACGACCTCGCCGCGCTGGCCGACCCCGGTGCCGAACCGGGCGATCCGGCGGCCGACGCCGTACTGCACGTTTCGCCGGCCAAGGTCGATGTGCGTTCGGCAGTGGTGGAGCGGCTGCCGCTGAGCGAGCACGAGCTCCGGCTCGCCGCGCGGTGCGCCGCGGCCGAGCGGACCGGCTTCCGCCACCGGGACGCGGACGGCGTCTGGTGGCAGGTGCGGGCGCGGGCGCGCCGTCCGGACGGAGCGCTGCTGCGGCTCTCCCGCCTGCCCGATCCCGGGCCGCTGACCGGGCGGGAACTGGACGTCGTCGGGCTGGTCGCGCGCGGATGGTCGAACGAGCGGATCTCGGCGGCGCTCGGCATCGCGGTCCGCACGGTGCGCAGCCATGTCGAGTCGTCCCTGGTCAAGCTCGACTGTCCGAACCGGACCGCGCTGGCCCGCCACGCGCTCGAGCACGACCTCGACACGCTCAGCGCATCGGAGGCCGCACACCGCTGATTGTGTCACAATCCTTGCGCTCGGGATGGGTGCGTGTTTCACTCCTCCTGCCCAAGAGTTCCCCAAACGCCGGTGCAGCACGCAGTTCACCGGCTCGCGATTGTGTACCGATTTCTCGGCGGCCAGGAGGCAGTGGATGACCACGTTCGAACCCGAGCACCTGCCCCGGCGGGCGATCAAGCGGCGGATGCCCCGGCCGTCGGAGATCCGGCCGCTGCTCAAGTTCCGGCAGCCCCGGTTCGACGCCCGCGAGCGCCGCCTCGCCACCGCGCACACGATCGACGACCTGCGCACCATCGCCCGCCGCCGCACGCCCCGGCCGGTTTTCGACTACGTCGACGGCGCGGCGGAGCAGGAAATCAGCCTCGGCCGGGCGCGGCGGGCCTTCGAGAACGTCGAGTTGCGTCCGCGCGTGCTCCAGGACGTCACCGAGGTGGACGCGTCGACGTCAGTCCTCGGTGGACAGTCCGCGCTGCCGCTGGTGCTGGCGCCAACTGGTTTCACGCGCATGATGCACCACGAGGGCGAGATCGCCGTCGCCCGCGCGGCCGCCCGCGCCGGGATCCCGTACGTGCTCTCGACGATGGGCACCACCGATCTCGAAGAAGTCCGGGCCTGCGCGCCTTCCGCACGGCAGTGGTTCCAGCTCTACCTCTGGAAGGATCGCGCCGCGAGCGAAGCACTGGTCGAACGCGCGGCTCGAGCCGGGTACGAAGCGCTCGTCCTGACCGTCGACACCCCGATCGGCGGGGCGCGGATGCGCGATGTCCGGAATGGACTGACGATCCCGCCGACGCTGACCATCCGCACGCTGGCCGGGATCGCGGTCCGGCCGTCCTGGTGGCTGAACCTGCTGACCACCGAACCGTTGCAGTTCGCCGCGCTGAACAACTTCGACGGCACGGTCGAGGAACTGATCGGCACGATGTTCGACCCGTCGCTGACCGTCGAGGACCTGCGGTGGCTGCGCGGATTGTGGCCGGGAAAGCTGATCGTCAAAGGGATCCAGAGCGTCGCGGACGCCAAGGAGATGGCCGCTTCCGGCGTCGACGCCCTCGTGCTCTCGAACCACGGCGGCCGCCAGCTCGACCGCGCGCCGACCCCGCTCGAACTGCTGCCGCGCGTCGTGGACGCCGTCGGGGACGACTGCGAGGTCATCCTCGACACCGGCGTCCGGACCGGCGCCGACCTGGTCGCCGCGCGGGCCATGGGCGCGTCGGCGGCGATGGTCGGCCGGGCTTACCTGTACGGCCTGATGGCGGCCGGCGAGCAAGGCGTCGAGCGCTCGATCGAGATCCTCCGCGCGGAGTACGTGCGGACGTTGCGGCTTCTCGGCGTCACGCGCACCGACGAGATCACCGCGGAACACGCCTCCCTGCGGCTGCCCGCCCGGCTGTGACGGCGGGCTCGGCTAAGATCGGCAGTCGCTGTGGGAAGTTCTGCTGAAACGAGTGGCGAAGTGCGCGAACAGGCGGGCAGTACGCCGGGAAGCATCGCGCAAGCCCTCCGCGACGATCTCCTGGACGGCCTCCTCGAACCCGGGACGCGGCTCACCGAGGAATCGCTGAGCGCCCGCTTCGGAGCCGGACGGCATTCGGTGCGCTCCGGCCTGCAGACGCTGGTGTCCGAGGGCCTCCTCGAACACCAGCGCAACAAGGGGATCGTCGTCCCCGCGGTGACGACCGAACGCATCGACGCGATGTGCTCGTACCGCTCCATCCTGGAACTCGGCGCGCTCCGGCTCGCTCTGCTCCAGAACGCGAACTTCGACGCCGTCGACGAGGCAGTGCGGCGCCTGGAGTCGATGACCGCCGAAACGCCGTGGCGGCACGTGATCGAAGCGCACAGCGCGGTGCACACGGAAATCGTGACGGCCAGCGGAAACCCTCGCGTGCTGGCGGCGCACCGGGCCTGCGCGAACGAACTGAACTGCATGCTCGCGACCATCCGCGCCGAGTCCTCCGCCGAGCACCTGGCGACAACCCACCGGCACCTCGTCGGCCAGCTCCGCGCTGGCGGCGAGTCGGCTTTGAAGGCGCTCGACGACGACCTGGAACTCGGCGGCCGCGCGATGATGCACCTCGCACTGCGCCGCCGGAGCGAGGCGCCCCACCTGCTCTCGTGAGTGTCTGTGCCGGTGAGAACCGGCATCACCACTCACGATCGCACCACCGACGCCGTCACATCCGTCAGCGCGAGCCCGAGCGTGCGGGAACTCGTGAGTGTTTATCCCGGTTAGAACCGGGATAAACACTCACGACCATCCCTACTGCGCAGCCACCGCGCTCTCCCCCGGCACCGCCCGCAACACCGGCGCCTCGTCCAGCAACCCGCGCCGCCCCAGCTCCGGCCGCACTCCCTCGCCGAACCAGTACGCCTCCTCCAAATGCGGATACCCGGACAGCACGAACTCCGACACCCCGGCGTCGTGATACTCCTCGATCAGATCCGCGATCTCCGCGTAACTGCCCACGAGCGCCGTCCCCGCCCCGCCGCGGACCAGTCCGATCCCGGCCCACAGATGCGGATGGATCTCCAGATCCCGCGCAGTCGTGCCGGCCTTGCCGCCGTGCAGCGCGACCATCCGCTGCTGCCCCACCGACTCGCTCGCCGCCAGCTGCGACTGGGCCTTGGCGATCTGCTCCGGGCTCAACGCGTCGAGCAGCTTCTGCGCCTCCGCCCAAGCCTCCGCCGAGGTGTCGCGCGCGATCGTGTGCAGCCGGACGCCGAACCGGACCGTGCGACCGGCCCGCTCGGCCAGTTCCCGCACCTTGCCGATTTTCTCCGCGACCTGCGCGGGCGGTTCGCCCCAGGTCAGGTAGACGTCGGCGTGCCGCGCGGCGACCGGGAGCGCTGCCGCCGAGGAACCGCCGAAGTACAGCGGCGGCACCGGATCCGGCGCGGCGAGCGTCGTGGCTCCTTCGACGCGCAGGTGGTCGCCGGCGAAGTCGAACGGCTTGCCGGACCACACGCCGCGCACGATCGACAGGAACTCGTCGGTCCGGGCGTAGCGGGCGTCGTGGTCGTGCCAGTCGCCGAACCGGCGCTGTTCGATCGCGTCGCCGCCGGTCACGATGTTCAGCAGAACCCGGCCGCCGGACAGCCGCTGGAACGTGCCGGCCATCTGCGCGGCGAGCGTCGGCGAGATGACGCCCGGCCGGAACGCGACCAGGAACTTCAGCCTGCTCGTCTCGCGGATCAGCGCGGCGGTCGTCAGCCAGGCGTCCTCGCACCAGGTCCCGGTCGGGGTCAGCACGCCCTCGAAGCCCAGCCGCTCGGCCGCGCGGGCGACCTGCGCGAGGTAGTCCAGGTCCGCGGGCCGCTGTGCGCTCGGGCCCTGGGATTTGTTGGCGTGGAAGCGTTCCACGATCGTCCGGCCGTCCCCCGTGGTCGGCAGGAACCAGTGCAGTTTCACGCTCATCCGTTCCTCCTCGCGGCTTCGATGTCGGGCCCGTAACGGCGGTCGACAAACGCCGCGAAGTCGACCTTCCCGGGCAGCGTGCCCTCGTTCGTGAACGCGTCGGAGAGCTGTTGTTCGGACGCGACCACGGCGTCGTCCAGCGGAATCGGCCGGTCCCGTCCAGCGGAGACGGCCTTCTTCGCCACTTCCGGCTTCAACCCGGTTTCCGCCGCCCACGCGCGCGCCCATTCGTCGGGGTGCGAGTTGGACCAGAGCTGGGCTTTCACCACGCGCTGCACGAAATCCTTGATCGCCGAGTTCTTGCCGGGGTCGGCCAGCGCGGTCGTGCTGGCGGTCTCGAAGGCGAGCCCGTTGGACGCGCCGCGACCGTCGGCGAGCACCCGGGCGTGCGCCTCGAGCTGGGCTTGTGCGGTGTAGGGGTCCCAGATCGCCCAGGCGTCGATCTGGTGCTGGGTGAACGCCGCGAAGGCCTCGGACGGCTGCAGGAACGAGATCTTGATGTCCTTTGTGGAGAGACCGGCCTTCTTCAGCGTGTTGAGCAGCTGCCCGTGCGCCGAACTCCCCTTCGCGACCCCGACCGTCTTGCCCCGCAGGGACGCGACATCCGTCAACGGCGAATCCGGCGGCACCAGAACGGTTTCCCGCTCCACATTGCTCTTCGCCACGCTCACCACGGAAATCTTCGCCTTCGACGCGGCCGCGAAAATCGGCGGCGTATTGCCGACTCGGCCGACGTCGATCGCCCCCGCAGAAGCCGCCTCCAGCAGCGGAGGCCCGGAAGTGAACGTGGACCATTCGATCCGGTAGGGTGTGCCGTTCAGCTGGTTCGCCGCCGTGAGCAGGGATTTCACCCCGCCTTTCTGATCGCCGACGCGCAGCGTGACCTTCTTCAGCTCCGCGGGCGAAACCGCGGCGGGCACCGGCGCACGACCGTCCGAAGCGGACGACGAGCAGGCGGCGAGCCCGGTCAGCAGAAGCGCTGCGGCCAGGACGTTACGCAGGTGCACCTTCGGTCACTCCCAGATCGGCCAGGACGCGGCTGCGCACCTCGGCATTGTCGGCGGCCTTCCGCGGACGCGGCTGGCCGAGAACGTGTTCGGCGACGATGCGGCCGTCGCCGAGAACGAGGACCCGGTCGGCGAGCACGAGTGCTTCGTCGACGTCGTGGGTCACCAGCAGCACGGCGGGCTCATGCGTGCGCCACAAGTCCTCGACGAGCCGGTGCATCGCGAGCCGGGTCAGCGCGTCGAGCGCGCCGAACGGTTCGTCCAGCAGCAGCAGATCCGGCTCGCGGACCAAGGCCCGGGCGAGCGAAACCCGTTGCGCCTCACCGCCGGACAGCGTGAGCGGCCACTTGTCGGCGTGCTCGGCCAGCCGCACCTCGGCGAGCGCTTTCTCCGCGACGGAGCGGTCGTTGTCCTGGCGCAGGCCGAGCACGATGTTGCGCCAGACCTTGCGCCACGGCAGCAACCGGGGCTGCTGGAACGCGACGGAAACCGTCCCGCGGACGCTGGCCGTGCCCTCGATCTCCTGGTCCAGTCCGGCCAGCACCTTCAGCAGCGTCGACTTCCCGGACCCGCTCCGCCCGAGCAACGCGACGAACTCGCCGCGGCCGATCTCCAGGTCAAGTCCATTAAGGACAGTTCGGTCATCGAACTTCTTCGCGAGGTCACGGACCTCGGCTACCGGGCTCGCCATCGCAAGGCCCTCCTTTCGAGCAGCCGGACGAGCGCGTCGGTGACGAGGCCCAGCACGGCGTAGACCACGAGTCCGACCACCACGACGTCGGTGCGCAGGAATTCGCGGGCATTGTTGATGAGGTAACCGATCCCGGCGTCCGCGTTGACCGTCTCGCCGACGATCAGCGCCAGCCACGCGACCCCGAGCGACTGCCGCAGCCCGACCAGTGCCTGCGGCAAGGCACCCGGCAGGACGACGTGCCACAGCCGTTCGGCGCGGGTGAATCCCAGCGCCCGAGCGGCTTCCTCGAGCTGCGGATCGGCGGTCCGGATTCCCGAGTGGACATTCAGATACAGCGGGAACGCCACGCCCAGCGCCACCAGGAAGATCTTGGTCTCTTCGCCGATCCCGAACCACAGGATGAACAACGGGATCAACCCGAGGAACGGCAAGGTCCGCAGCATCTGCACCGGCGGATCGACCAGCGCCTCGCCCCAGCGCGACAACCCGGCGACCGCCCCGAGCAGCAGGCCGGCGAGCGCCCCGAGCGCGAACCCCGCGCCGACGCGGCCCAGCGAAACCGCGAAGGCGCTGCCGAGTTCGCCGCTGCGGGCGACGTCGGCACCGGCTTGCAGAACGGTCCAGGGCGAGCTGAGCTTGTCGGGCGGCAGCGCGCCGGTCGAGCTGGCGATCTGCCACGCCGCGACCAGCACGACCGGGCTGATCCAGCGGCGCAGCGACGGCAGCCGCCGCTGCGCGCGCTTCGGCGCGGCCGTTTCGGCGCGCGGCAGCACGCCCGTGGTGGAAATCGACACGGATTTCTCCCGGGTGGAGTTTTCGGTTCAGGGAAAGGAAATCAGCGGCGGGACAGACAGACCGCGCTCGCCTGCTGCCGGAGGTCGACGTGCAGGCGGCACACGAGGAGGACGCCGCGCTTCATGTCCCCGAGCTTCGATCCCCGGACGGGTGAAGTCAATGTCGTGCCGGACGGCTCTCACGCACTGGAATCCGCGCGGCGGTGTACGGGGTTTGTTCGCCGGGCGGGCACCCGGATGCCCGGGATGCGGAACGGGTTTCCCGGTGCGCTGCCGAACATCGGGCGTGCCAGGCGGTTGCGCGGCCGCCCCGAGCCGCCGCGGCGACTGACCGATCCCGTCTCCGCATCACCGGTCGGCGTCGAGCACCGGCGGCCCGCGCTCAGCCCGGAATTGTCGGTGCTGTGCGGTACAAGATCACTATGGTCATTTTCCAGGCGCTGCAAGCGCTCTTCGCCCGCAACCCGCTCCGGCCGTCCGAACCCGGCTCAGCCGCCGAACATCATCCGCCATTCCTCGAGAGACCGGGGCCGGAACACGAAATTCGAGCTCTTCACCCGCGACAAAGACGCCGAAGACTCGGGCGAGTACTGGTGTCCCGGATACACCACCGGATCGCCCGGCAGCGTCGCCAGCCATTGCAGGCTGCGGAAAATCGCGTCCGCGTCGCCGCCGGGGAAATCGGTCCGGCCGCAGCCCTCCAGGAACAGCGTGTCCCCGGAGACCAGCCGGTCGCCGACCAGGAAGCACTGGCTGCCCGGCGTGTGCCCGGGCGTGTGGAGCAGCCGGATGCCGATCGAGCCGACCGTCACGACGTCGTCGTGCTCGTGCGCGCGCAGGTCGGTGCCCGACACCCCGGTCACCCGGCGCACCCACTCGGTTTCCTGCGCGTTGACGTGGATCGGCACCGGACGCAGCGCGAGCAGTTCCGCGATCCCCGGCAGCGAGAAGCCCATCATGTCGCCGCCGACGTGGTCGGGGTGGTGATGCGTCGCGAGCACGCCGGTCAGCCGCATCCCGTCGGCTTCCAGCGTCTCGACCAGGTCGCCGACCGCGTACGCCGGGTCGACCAGCACCGCTTCGCCCGATTCGCGGTCCCCGATCAGATAGGCGAAGTTCACCATCTGGGTCGCGACGGGGTCCCCGACGGCGAAATCGCGGCCGGCGAGCAGTTGGCGGAAGTAGAGCTGGTCTGCCATGCCCGCAGCGTAACGTCACTCCCCCACGGAGCCGTCGGCCAGTTCCCGCAGCGCGTCGAGGTGCCCGACGTGCCGAGCGGTCTCCTGCACGACGTGCGCCAGCACCCAGCGGACGGTGAACTCCCCCGACCGGCGCGTCCGGTCGTCGGGCGCGAGCCCGGCCAGCGCCGCTGCCGCCCGTTCCCATTCGGCGCGATAAGCCGCGACGACCGGCGCGACGTCGTCTTCCGGCGTCAGCTCCCAGCTCGGGTCCGGCGAGCCCGGCCACAGCGAAGGCTCATCGGAACCGCCCGCCTCGATCACCAGCCACCACCGCTCGACCGCGGTCAGATGCTTGAGCACGCCCAGCGCACTGGTCCGCGGCGAACTCGGCAGCGGCGCCGCGGCCGCTTGCTCCCGGGTCAGCCCGGTGATCTTCTGCAGCGCGGTCGCCCGGAGGAAGTCCAGGAAGCGCGTCTGCACGGTCATCTCGTCGCCGTCGAGCGGATCCGGCCAGACGCGCTCCACCTCCGCCATGGCCCCGAGCCTACCGCCGCCGGGCAGGAATACTCTCGGCGTCATGGTGTGGGGATTTCTGTGCGCGCTGCTGTCCGCGGTGGCCTACGGCGTCGCTTCGGTGATGCAGGCAGTGGCCGCGAAGGCAGCGCCCGACGAGGGCGGCGCCGGGGTCGACCCGCGCTTGCTGCTCCGGGTGCTGAAGCAGTGGAAGTTCGTCGTCGGGCTTCTCCTCGACGGCGTCGGCTTCATTGCCCAGATCGCCGCCCTGCACGTCCTGCCGCTGTTTCTCGTGCAGGCCACGCAAGCCGCGAGCCTCGCGGTGACGGCCGTCGCGGTGCGGGTGTTCGGCGTCCGGCTCGGGGCACGGGAATGGACCGCGGTGGGAGTCGTGGTCGCCGGGCTCGCACTGCTCGGTTCGTCCGCGGAAAGCGAGGGTTCCAGCGAAGTCGGCCTCGGTTTCCGCCTGACGCTCGCCGGTGCCGCCGTGGTCCTCGGAATCGCGGGCCTCCTCGTCGGGCGCGCGGGCGACCGGGTCCGCACCGCCGGGCTCGGGCTGGTCGCCGGACTGTGCTTCGGACTGGTCGCCGTGGCGGGCCGGGTGATCCCGAGCCTCGCGCCGCTGGACCTGCTGCGCGACCCCGCGCTGTACGTCGTCGCCGTCGCGGGCGCGCTGGCCATGCTGTTCTTCGCCACCGCACTGCAACGCGGCAGCGTCACCACCGCCACCGCGATGATGGTGCTCGGCGAAACGGTCATGCCGTCGCTGATCGGCGTCCTGCTGCTGGGCGACCGGACCCGGCCCGGGTTCGCTGTCGTCGCCCTGATCGGGTTCGTCCTCGCCGTAGCCGCCGCCCTCGCACTCGCCCGCTTCGGCGAACCCGAACCGGCAGTCGCCGCAGCCGGAGAGCAACCGCCGGAAACAGAACCCGCGGGACGCGACGCCCACCGGTGACTCGTCCCCGCACCTGACTCGTCCCGGCACCGCTCCGACCAAAGGTTAGGCTAGCCTTCTCCAGTGGACGAAAGGGAGGAACCGGCGACCGGACCGGCCTCGTCCGCACGAACGGAGGCGCCGATGACCACCGGCCGGGACGTCCTGCGCGGAGCCATCGCCGGACAACGGAAATCGGTCGTCGCCGCGGCTGTCCTCGCCGCTGGGCACCAAGGCGGCGAGGCGCTCGTCCCGGCAGTGATCGGCGTCGTGCTGGACCGGGCCGTCGCCGACAGCTCAGCACTGACGCTCCTCGGCTGGCTGGCCGTACTGGCGGTCGTCTTCCTCGTGCTCTCCACCAGCTACCGCTTCGGCGCGCGGGCGGCCGAAAGCGCGTCCGAGCGCGCCGCGCACGAGATCCGGCTCGCGGTCAGCCGTCGCGTCCTGCATCCTCGCGGCGGCGCGGAGAACGGTGCGCTCGCCGGGGAACTGGTGAGCGTCGGGACCTCGGACGCCCGCCGGGTCGGGATGATCAACGCGGTGCTTCCGTTCGGCATCGCCGCGCTCGCCGGGCTGGTCGTGAGCGCGGTCGTGCTCCTGCGGATGTCCGTGCCGCTCGGGCTGCTCGTCCTCCTCGGCACCCCGCCGCTGCTGTTCCTCGCCCACCTCATCGGGAAACCGCTGGAGAAGCGCAGCGGACTGGAGCAGGAACGCGCCGCGCACGCCTCCGGCGTCGCAGCTGACCTCGTCAGCGGACTGCGGGTGCTGAAGGGCATCGGCGCGGAACCGGCCGCGACCGCGCGCTATCGACGCACCAGCCGGGATTCCCTGCAAGCGACCGTCCGCGCGGCTCGCGCGCAGGCATGGCACAACGGCGCGCTGCTCGCGCTCACCGGGATCTTCATCGCGATCGTCGCGCTCGTCGGCGGCTCGCTGGCCGCGAACGGCGAGATCTCCGTCGGCAACCTCGTCGCCGCGGTCGGGCTCGCGCAGTTCCTGCAGACGCCGTTCACCATCTTCGCCTGGGTCAACGCACAGTTCGCCCAGGGCCGCGCCTCCGCCGGTCGAGTCGCCGCAGTTCTCAGCGCACCGCCAGCGGTCCCTCACGGCACCGGCGAGCTGCCCTCCCCAGCCGCCGGCAGCGTGGAGCTTTCCGCCGTATCGCACGGAAACCTCCGCGAACTCGACCTCACCGTCCCGCCCGGCGAACTGCTCGGCATCGTCACCACCGACCCCGCCACGGCCACCGATCTCCTCGACTGCCTGGGCCGGTTCGCCGATCCCCGCGCCGGCACCGTCCACGTCGACGCCGTAGATCTGTCCACTGTGGATCCCGACCGGGTCCGCGACGTCGTCCTCGTCGCCGCGCACGACACAGATCTGTTCGAGGGCACAGTCGAAGAAAACGTCCGCGGCGGAATGCCCGCCGTCCCCGACGGCGTGCTCACCGCCTCAGCCGCCGACGAGGTAGCCGCGACGCTCCCGTCCGGCACCGCAACCACCGTCACCGAACGCGGCCGATCACTGTCCGGCGGACAACGACAACGGGTCGCCCTCGCACGCGCCCTCGCCACCGAAGCGCCGGTCCTCGTGCTGCACGACCCGACCACCGCCGTCGACACCGTCACCGAAGCCCGCATCGCCGCCGGAGTCGCGAAACTCCGCCGCGCCCGCACGACGATCGTGATCACCACCAGCCCCGCACTGCTCACCGTGACCGACCGCGTCGTGCTGCTCGAAGACGGCCAGGTCGCCGCCGAAGGCACCCACGCCGAACTCGTCCGCACCGAAGCCACCTACCGCACGGCGGTCCTCTCGTGACCGAACGCCAACTCCCCACTGCCGCCACCGGAGTCACGAAACTCCACCGCAACCACATGACGACCGTGATCACCACCAGCCCCGCACTGCTCACCGTGACCGACCGCGTCGTGCTGCTCGAACACGGCCGAGTCACCGCCGAACTCGCCCGCGCTCAAGGGGCCGGGCTCCCCGTGACCGAACGCGTCGTGCCGATCGAACACGGCCAGGTCGCCGCCGAAGGCACCCACGCCGAACTCGTCCGCACCGAAGCCACCTACCGCACGGCGGTCCTCTCATGACCAACCGCCAGCTCCTCCCCGTCGCCACCGGCCCACGCATCCGGGCCGTCCTGCTCGACCTGCTGCGGAGAGCCAAAGGCCGCGCGATCGGGTCCTTCGCCTTCGTCGTCGGAGCCACCGCGATCGGCCTGCTGACCGCTCCCCTGCTCGGCCGCGTCGTCGACCTCGTCGCCACCCGGCAGCCCGCGTCCGCGCTCGGCTACCCCGTCGCGGGGCTGGTCCTCGTCGCCGCGACGTCCGCGACCGCCACCGCGATCGGCGTCTCGATGCTCGCCCGGCTCGGCGAAACCATGCTCGCCGACCTGCGCGAACGGTTCATCGACCGCGCTCTCGGCCTGCCGCTGGAGCAGGTCGAACAGGCCGGTTCCGGCGACCTGACCGCCCGGGTCACCAACGACGTCTCGGTCGTCGCCGACGCGGTCCGGCAAGCGCTGCCCGCGCTCGCCCGTTCAGTGCTGACGATCGTGCTGACCCTGGTCGCGATGGCGGTCCTCGACTGGCGTTTCCTCGCCGCGGCCCTGCTAGCGGTTCCGATCCAGCTGCACACCGTCCGCTGGTATGTCCGCCGCGCGACCCCGTTGTACGCCGCCCAGCGAGCCGCCGTCGGCGCGCAGCAGCAACAGCTTCTCGACACCATCGGCGGCGCCAAGACCGTCCGCGCGTTCCGTCTCGCGGAGGCACACGTCGACCGGGTCCGCGAACGGTCGAGCGGCGCGGTAGAGCTGGCATTGCGCGGGGTTCGCCTCGCCACCCGCTTCTACGGCCGGCTGAATCTCGCCGAGTTCGTCGGCCTTTCCGCAGTACTGGCGGCCGGTTTCCTCTTGGTAGGCGCGAATCTCGCGACGGTCGGGGTCGCGACGGCGGCCGCCTTGTACTTCCACAGCCTCTTCGGGCCGATCAACACCGCACTCGCGCTGGTCGACGACGCGCAGGCAGCGAGCGCGAGCCTGTCCCGGCTCATCGGCGTCGCGGATCTGCCGTCGCCGGCCGAACCGACCCGCGCGGGCCGTCCGGTCGACGCCTCGGTAAAAGCCGTCGGCCTCGGCCACTCCTATGTGGACGGCCACCCAGTGCTGCGCGACGTAGACCTCGAGGTCGCGCCGGGCGAGCGCGTCGCGCTGGTCGGGGCGAGCGGGGCCGGGAAGACGACGCTGGCCAAGCTGATCGCCGGGATCCACCAGGCCACCAGCGGCACGGTTTCCCTCGGCGGCGTTCCGCTCGACCAGCTCGGCCCGGCCGCCACCCGGCGCGCGGTCGCGTTGATCAGCCAGGAAGTGCACGTCTTCAGCGGACCGCTGGCCGACGACCTCCGCCTCGCCGCTCCCGGGGCCAGCGACGAGGATCTCCGCACCGCGCTGGCCAAAGCCGGTGCGGCCGAGTGGGTCGAGGCATTGCCGGACGGGCTCGCGACGGTCGTCGGCGAAGCCGGGCATCGGCTGACCGTCACGCAGGCTCAGCAACTCGCGCTCGTGCGGTTGGTGCTCGCCGAGCCACCGGTCGCGATCCTCGACGAGGCCACCGCTGAGGCCGGCAGCGCGGGAGCGAAAACTCTGGAAGCCGCCGCGGCCGCGGCGCTCGAAGGCCGCACCGGCCTGATCGTGGCCCACCGGTTGACCCAGGCAGCGGCCTCGGACCGCATTGTCGTGCTGGACGCCGGGGCGGTCGTGGAATCCGGGACGCACGACGAACTGGTCGCTGCCGGCGGCCGGTACGCCACGCTCTGGACCGCTTGGTCCGGCCTGCGCAGCCACCGCCGGTGAGGGGAACCCTGCTTGAGTTCCCCTCCCGGCCTTCAGGAAGTCCGGCGCAGCGAAAGCGGGCGCAGATCGGTCCAGGTCCGCTCGATGTGGTCCAGGCAGGCTTGCCGCGCGTCCGGCCCGAAGGTGGTCCGCCATCCGTCCGGCACGGCCACGAAGTCCGGCCACAGGCTGTGCTGGCCCTCGTCGTTCACGAGGACCCGGTAAACGCCGTCCGGGTTTTCGAACGGATTCGTCATGGCTCAGTCCCTTCCCCGCCTCAGCGGATCCCGCTGACCGCGTACTCGACCGGATCGGATCCGACCGCCCGCCGGTCCACAATGGACTTCAGGATCTCGCCCACCCGCACCGCGGTGTTCGACAGCAGCGACGACGTGATCCCGTGCGTGTGCTCGGTGCCGCCCTGCAGGTAGAGCCCGCCGCGCACGGCCGGACCGGTGGTGATCCGGTAGTCGCGTTCGATCTTCAACCGGCCCTGGCCGTCCCGGCGGCATTCGCCGGCCAGGCCGCCGAGCAGCGGCACCGGGTCGGCGGGGTGGTAGCCGGTCGCGTAGACGACGGCGTCGGCGTCCAGCACCGAACGTTCGCCGGTCGCCAGCGATTCGACCGTCGCGCGCACGTGCGTGCCCTGGTCGGCGACCTCGATCGGCCGCGAAACGTTGAACAGCCGCAACCGTTCCACGCCGAGCACCTTTTCCTGGTAGCGCCGCCGGTACAGCTCGTCGATGAGGTCGAGATCGACCGCGGAATAGTTCGTCGCGCCGTGGTAGCGCATGAGGCGTTCCTTGACCGGTTCGCTTGCCGCGTAGAAGGAATCGACCGCCTCCGGGTCGAAAATCCGGTTGGCGAACGCACTGTCGTCCGCGGGGCTGTAGCCATAGCGCGCGAACACCGCGCACACCTCGGCACGCGGGAATTCGTCGTGCAGCAAAGCGGCGACCTCGGCCGCGCTCTGGCCGGCGCCGATCACCACGAACCGCCGCGCGTCCGTGCCGCGCAACGACTCGACGCGGCGCAGCAGTTCGCTGTTGTGCCAGATCCGCTCTCCGGCGACGACCCCGTCCGGCAGCTTCGCGCGCAATCCCGTGCCCAGCACGAGATTCCGCGCCCGCAGTTCGGTGATTTCGCCGTCCGCCTCGGCGCGCACGTCGAAGAACGCGATCTCGTCGCCGTCGCGGACCGGTTCGACCGAGACGACTTCGCTGCCATAGGACACCAGGTCGTCGACCTTCGCCGCGGCCCATTCGAAGTAGTCGTGGAACTCGACGCGCAGCGGGAACAGGGTCTTGTGGTTGATGAAATCGACCAGCCGCCCCTTCTCGTGCAGATAGTTCAGGAAGGTGTACGCGCTCGCCGGGTTCCGCATCGTCACCAGGTCCTTGAGGAACGACACCTGCATGGTCGCGGTGTCGATCAGCATCCCGCGATGCCAGCCGAAGCGGGGCTGGCGCTCCAGGAAGTGCGCCGTGACCGTCTCCCCCGAGCCCGCGTTGTGCTCGGCGAGGGCGATCGCGAGCGCGAGGTTGGACGGCCCGAACCCGACTCCGACCACGTCGTACACCGGCACCTGGCTGTCCTCGGCCCCTGCTCGTGACATGAAAGTCCCCTAGCGCGGCACTGCCGCATCACCGTTCCCGACTGACCAATGCTCAAGAAACCCTAACCTAACTTAGGTAAGCCTCAACTAGTACTGTCTGGGTGATGTTCGTCCCGACCACGAAAGGTGCACCGCCGATGCGCGTGGCCATGTTCGGCTACCAGACCTGGGGACACCGCACCCTGAAGGCCCTCCTCGACGCAGGCCAGGACGTGCGACTGGTGGTCACCCACCCGCCGAGCGACCACGCCTACGAACGGATCTGGAGCGATTCGGTCGCCGCACTGGCCGGAGAGCACGAAATCCGCACCCTGCTGCGCACCCGCCCGGACGACGCGGAACTGCTCGACGAGCTGAAGGCCGCGGACCTCGACCTGATCGTCGCGAACAACTGGCGCACCTGGCTGCCGCCGGAGATCTTCACCCTGCCGCGCCACGGCACGCTCAACGTGCACGACTCGCTGCTGCCCGCCTACGCCGGCTTCTCCCCCATCATCTGGGCGCTGATCAACGGCGAGCCGGAAGTCGGCGTCACCGCGCACATGATGAACGACGAACTCGACGCGGGCGACATCGTGGCCCAGCGCGCGGTCGCGGTCGGCCCGCGCGACACCGCCACGGATCTGTTCCACCGCACCGTGGATCTCATCGAACCGCTCGTGACCGAAGCACTGGGCCTCATCGAATCCGGCACGGTGGTCCCGATCGCGCAGGACCGGACGAAGGCGAGCTTCTTCCACAAACGCGCCCCGCGCGACAGTCTCATCGACTGGACGTGGTCCGCCGAGGAACTGGACCGCCTGGTGCGCGCCCAATCCGACCCGTACCCCAACGCCTTCGCCTACCACCGCGGCGAGCAGCTGCGCATCGTGCGCGCCTCGGTTTCGGACGGCCGCTACGGCGGAACTCCGGGCCGCATCTTCATCCGCGAAGGCGAGGGCGTGGTGATCGTCGCGGGCCGGGACGCGCGGCGCGGCCAGTCGCCGGGGCTGCGGATCGAACGCGTCCGGACGGCCGACGACCGGGAGCTGTCGGCGGCGGAATACTTCACGACCATGGGCGGGTATCTCACCGACCGTCCCTAGGCAGTTCGTGAGTTCCGGTGCCGGTTCTCTCACCGGCGCCGGAACTCACGAGGCTTTGGTCAACGCTCGGAAACCTTGCCCCCGCCGACTTCCAGCCGGCGCGTCACCGAAACCGCGTCCAGCATCCGGCGGTCGTGCGTCACCAGCAGCAGCGTGCCCGGGTAATTGTCCAATGCGGATTCGAGCTGCTCGATCGCGGGCAGGTCCAGGTGGTTGGTCGGCTCGTCCAGCACCAGCAGGTTGACGCCGCGCGCCTGCAGCAGCGCCAGCGCCGCGCGGGTGCGCTCGCCGGGCGAGAGCGTCGCGGCCGGGCGCAGCACGTGCGCGGCCTTGAGCCCGAATTTCGCCAGCAGGGTACGGACTTCCGCGTCGGCGAGCGACGGGACCTCCTGCGCGAACGCGTCCGCCAGCGGGAGGTCGCCGAGGAACAGCCTGCGGGCCTGGTCGACCTCGCCGACCACCACGCCCGGGCCGAGCGCGGCGTCGCCCTCGTCCAGCGGCAGCCGGCCGAGCAGCGCCGCCAGCAAGGTGGACTTTCCCGCGCCGTTCGCGCCGGTGATGGCGACCTTGTCCGCCCAGTCGATCTGCAGGTCCACCGGTCCGAGCGTGAACTCGCCGCGCCGCACGACCGCGCCCCGCAGCGTCGCGACCACCGCGCCCGCGCGCGGCGCGGCCGCGATCTCCATCCGCAGCTCCCACTCCTTGCGGGGCTCCTCGACGACCTCGAGCCGCTCGATCATCCGGTCCGTCTGGCGCGCCTTCGAGGCCTGTTTCTCGGTGGCCTCGCTGCGGAATTTGCGCCCGGCCTTGTCGTTGTCGGTCGCCTTGCGGCGCGCGTTTTTGACGCCCTTCTCCATCCACGCGCGCTGCATGCCCGCCCGGGCCTCCAGCGCCGCACGGGTATTGGCATATTCCTCGTAGTCCTCGCGCGCGTGCCGCCGCGCGAGCGCCCGTTCCTCCAAATAGGACTCGTACCCGCCGCCGTACGCCTTCACCTGGCGCTGCGCGAGGTCCAGTTCCACCACGCGGTCGACGGTGCGGGCGAGGAACTCGCGGTCGTGGCTCACCAGCACGGTGCCCGCGCGCAGCCCGGCGACGAACCGCTCCAGCCGGGCGAGCCCGTCGAGGTCGAGGTCGTTCGTCGGCTCGTCGAGCAGGAAGACGTCGTAGCGGCTGAGCAGCAGCGACGCCAGCCCGGCGCGCGCGGCCTGCCCGCCCGACAGCGAGACCATCGGCTGATCGAGGTCGACGGCCAGCCCGAGGTCCGCCGCGACCTCGCCGGCCCGGTCGTCCAGGTCGGCGCCGCCGAGCGCGAGCCAGCGGTCCAGCGCGGCGCCGTATGCGTCGTCGGCGCCGTCCGCACCCGCGGCAAGCGCATCCGTCGCCGCGTCGAGTGCGGTTTGCGCGGCCGCGACTCCGGTGCGCCGCGCGAGGAATGCGCGCACCGACTCCCCCTCGCGCCGCTCCGGTTCCTGGGGCAGATGCCCGACAGTGGCGGTCGGCGGGTTCAGCCGGACCTCCCCAGATTCGGGGCGGGCCAGCCCGGCGAGCGTGCGGAGCAGGGTGGACTTCCCGGCGCCGTTGACGCCGACCAGCCCGATCACCTCGCCAGGGGCGACGACGAGATCGAGACCGGAGAAGAGAACGCGGTCACCGTGGCCCGCGGCCAGGTCCTTCGCGACGAGTGTGGCGCTCATATCGGAGCCGAGTTTACGGGGCGCCCTCGCGCCGCGTGCCGCGTGTCGGCTCAGTCACTCCGAGTGGGTACTCTGGGCGGGTTGCCGGGTCCAACAAGAGCAGTGAGGTCGGTGAAAAGCGATGGCGGAACCCGCCCCGGTCCCGTTCGGACGGGGGAAGCAGCGGGCTCCCCGGCCGACCGTCAGCAGACGGCGCGAGGTGAGCCACGCGAGCGCGCGGTCGCTGCTGATGACCGTGCTGGGCGAGTACGTGCTGCCCCGCGACCGTCCGGTGTGGACGTCGATGCTGGTCGAATCCCTCGGCATGCTCGACATCGAGGAGAAGTCCGCGCGGCAGGCGCTCGCCCGGTCCGCGGGCGAGGGCTGGCTGGTGTCGGAGCGCATCGGCCGCCGCGTCCGGTGGTCGCTGACCCCGCCGGGGCGCCGGCTGCTCACCGAAGGCGCCGAACGCATATACGCCTTCGGCCGCGACGCGCGCGCCTGGGAGAACCGCTGGCTGATGCTGATCGTCTCGGTGCCGGAGGCGAAACGCGACCTGCGGCACCGCCTCCGCACGCGGCTCACCTGGGCCGGCTTCGGTTCGCCGGTAGCGGGCGTCTGGGTGAGCCCCGATCCCAGCCGCGAGCCCGAGGCGCAGAAGATCGTCGCCGAACTGGGCCTCGAAGCGCAGGCGATGTCCTTCACCGCGGAGTACGGCGCGATCGGCGACCAGGAAAGCATGGTCGCGCGGTCGTGGGACCTGTCCGAGCTGACCGACCGGTACGAGGACTTCATCGACCGCTTCACCGGCGTCTCGCCGTCCGGCGCGCAAGCGGTGCTGCGCGCGCAGACCGAACTCGTGCACGAGTGGCGGCGTTTCCCGTTCCTCGACCCGCAACTGCCCGCGGAACTGCTGCCCGCGAGCTGGAGCGGAGCCAAGGCAGCCGAACTGTTCCACCGCAAACACGTGGAATGGCGGCCGGCCGCACAGGCGTACTGGGACCAACTCACCGCGAACGAGGACCAAGCATGACAAAACTGGAACGCGACGGCGGGCTCGCCGTGCTCACCATCGACGAGCCGCCGCTCAACCTGTACACGAAGCCGCTCCAGGACGCGCTTCTCGACGCGATCGGCTCACTGGAGGAAACCCCCGCCCGAGCCCTCCTGATCCGCGCCGAAGGCCGCGTCGTGAGCGGCGGTGTCGATGTGGCTCTCTTCGACGCGCAGTCCTCCGCCGAAGAAGCCAAGGTTCTCTTCGACGAGTTGCTGACCGTGCCCGACCGCCTCGCCGCACTGCCGTTCCCGACGGTGTTCGCCGCCCACGGCCTGTGCCTGACGTGGGCTTTCGAGGTAGCGATGGCCTGCGATCTGCTGCTGGCTTCCTCCCGCGCGAAGTTCGGCTTGGTCGAAAAGGTCGTCGGACTGACCCCCACAATGGGCGGCACCCAACGCCTCGCCGCCCGGGCCGGGGTCGCCCGCGCGAAGGAGTTCGTCTTCACCGGCTCTCCCTTTGACGCGGCCACACTGGAGCGGTGGAACGTCGTCAACCGGGTGCTGCCGGACGAGGGTTTCGACGCCGCTGCCCGGGAATTCACCCGCCAGCTCGCCGAGGGACCTACCCAGGCGCATGCCGCTACGAAGCGGATCCTGGAGCACTTCGAACACGGCGGGGTCCCGGAGGCGAACGCGCACGTGACGGCCATCGCGGCAGACCTGTACGACACCGAGGACTTGCGGAGTGCGGTGAAGTCGTTCCTGGCCGAGGGTCCCGGGAAGGCCCGGTTCACCGGCCGCTGACGGGGTTTGCTGTCCAGCCCCGGTCCCTCGCGTGGGACCGGGGCTGTTTTGCATGCGGGCGTCGGTTGATCACGGCGGTGCTGTCCCCGCCGCGGCACTGTTGACCTTGATCTGTTGGTTTGCGCAGGTCAGAAGGTAAAGGAGACCTCGTTGCAGGGGCCGTTTGAGGACCCGCTAGAGTAGTCGCATCGCACTTCACGAGGGGTTCCTCGGGGAGTGAGGAGTCCGGGCTGTGGCGCAGTTTGGTAGCGCACTTGACTGGGGGTCAAGGGGTCGCAGGTTCAAATCCTGTCAGCCCGACCGGACGAGAGAGCGGCTTGACTTGGGTGAAAGCCCAGGTCGGGCGGCTTTTTTGTCTTAAGCATGGACAAGCCTTCAGTCGGATCGTCTAGCACGCTTGGGGACCACATGGGGGCCACGTCCGGACGTGGGATGAGCGGACGCAGGAGGCTCTGTCGGCGGCGGTCATCCAACTGCTTGACCTAGGTGGGATCGACGCCTTCAAGCGCGCAGCTGGTCGCCGAGATCGAGTCGTCCGCCATGGACGCCTGCACCGACCTACACGGCATCGCCGGATTCGACCCGACGCCCTGGTGCGCGAAGGACTCAGGCCGACTGCGACCATGATCGCAACCGTCGAACAGGCCGACGGTCTAATGGCGCGGGACACCCCGGACTGCAGCTCGCCCACCGCTGGCCTGTATCGGTTCACACGAAACTGTTCACGCTCACCGCCACGCGCATGCGACCGCCAGGCGACCCGCCAACCTACAGTGCAGGACAGGCGATTTCTCCACACGGGAATACTGGACGGCTGGAAATTTTTTGCCATGCGCCCTCGGGGGTATTCTCAAGCAACTCAAACAAGCCCACGAACCCGCCTATCGAAACGACGCGTCCACATCCAAGCGAACCCACGGTGTCCGGGTTCGGTCCCTCGACGTTGGAGCACTGGTCCGCGATCGCCACCACGCCGGAGCACTGAGTTCCGGAGAAGGATCCGCCGAGGCATACTTGCCGGCCTTGGATTGCATTCGCGACCCCGCCGACGGGCTCTCCGTGAAGAGTGCCGGAGGTGGTGGACCACACGTCTTTCTGATAGTTTCCGGCGTCAAGCAGTTGCGAGTCGGAACCGCCCTCGGTGAAGGCATTCACGAAGACGGTTCCCATTCCGCCGGTGTAGTACAACTTGTTCGCGTCTACGTCGTAGTAACCCTGCTGCCACGAGTGGTTGAGGCTTTGGCAATGGCCAGCCGACGCCATGGCCTGGGCACCCGTGTCCCAGACGCCGGCCACAGTGCATTCCTCGATGAACTGCTGCCCGCCCGGGTCCACCTCCCGCCAAATCCGGTCGCCTCCGATATAGGGCTCGGAATCCAAAAGCGGCGGCCCGGCCGTTGCCGCGACGGCGGCGCTGTCCCCGGAAACGGTCTTCCCGGGTTTCGGTTTCCCTGCCGCGAGAATCGTCTGCGGCTTGCTCGGAACGCGAGTGAGCTTGATGGCCGAGGAGTCGCGTGCCTACTGGACCAGTTCGACCTTGTCGCCGAATGCTTTAGCCGCAGCGTCCCTGGTCTCGGCCGTGATCTTCGTGACGCCGATCTGGACCTTGTCTGCAGCCGAGTCGATGCCCCATGTTGCAAGGGTGTCGCGGGTGACCGTAGCCCACGGCTCGGCCGAGCGGACAAAGGCCATGACCCGGGCAAGGTCGGACCGGCTGTAGCGCACCGGTTCGATCTTGACCGCGGCAGCAGGCTGCGCAGGCGATGCGGCGTCCTGAAATTTCACGGATCGAACACGGCTGTAGAGCGCGGAGATTTTTGACAACGCCTCACGTGTCACTGTCACGTGAAGAGTGTTGGTGTCGCGCGTGCAGTAAACGCCTGCGTAATCGTCCGGATTGTGGACGATTGAGTCCTGGATCCCTTGGGCAGTATAGGAGACGGTTGCATTATCACTGGCGTTTGCGGTCGAATACGATGCCGTCAACCCGGCGATCGTTAGGACAGCACTGAGGACAGGGATGAATCTTCGCCGTTTCATTATTCCCCTCGTGCAGCAGTTCCCTACTTTTCAGGAGAGCCAGATACGCCGCGTCCGCCGATCGGCGATTCGAGATCAACCATGAACTGTCCGATCAGCGAATGGGCAGCGTGATCCATGGTCGATCCATACAATTTCCCGTAGATGATCACGGATACCGATGCGGCGGTCTCGGCCACGCGGGCGCCGACGACCTTTTCGACTTTCTGTTCTCCCAGGTTCACCAGGAAGACCAGTGTCCGGCCGTCGCTGGAACGTGCTGCCAATCGCCACGTCAGCGGTACGAGGTCCGTAGTTTCCTGAAGGCAATCCAGGCGCGGCGCATCGCGAAGCGCTGCCGCAGGGAGCGAACGAACAGCGCTCGGATCCACAGTCCCCCCCTCGGGCTGTCGACACACGCGACGACTTTGGCCTCCGTTCCTCGAACGCTAACCGAGCACATCAGGGAAAGCATGATCCGTTCGAGTGAAGCCGCTGATGGACAAGATTACTGGGAAGAGCGGCTTTATTTCGCCGCAAGTTCCGGAATCGGTCAAATTCGCCGCTAAGATCTCATGACATCAATACGGGCATACAAGGCAAAAGGGTATTGTGGAATAAGGAGGCTCATGGCCAAGGTGATTGTCGCGTTCCACCGCGACGACACGCAGGTCGGCAAGACCGTCGACGTCGGCGACGCCGAAGCAGCGATCATGGTCAATGAGGGCCGCGCCCGCTACGCGGACCAGCCGGGCGACGAACCGGCCAAGACATCAGTCGCGTCGCGTAAGATCACGGCCAAGACCGCCGACCGGGTGATCGATGCCGAGGCGCTGGTCGTGTCGTGGCTGGCCGGGCGTCTCGGCGGAATCCGCGTGGTGGCCGAGTTGCCCGCGAAGTTCGAGCAGGCGCTCCCGCTCGTGCAGGTGACGTGCCTGCTCAGTCCGAAGACCGGATGGATCACGTGCACCGGTTGCCGCACGGACCAGAGTTTCTCCACCAGCAGGCTGACGGTGGTCTCGATCGCGACCGGGACCGCGCGGCGGCTGTGACGGTGGCTGGTACTCAGCCCGTGCAGAAGCTGCAGCAGCTCTTCCACTCCCTCGGGCGTCTCCGGTATCCGCGCGCGCCGCACTAACGTGCCGCTCGCATCGACCACCGCGACGTCATTGAGATTCTCGGACCCGTCGATGCCAGCCAATAGCGAGTCACGCGTCCCGTGCTCGGAAAGTGTCGACGGGACCAGGCCGCAGTGCCGCGCCGTAACTACACGGTCCCCTGCCGGACAGCGAGAACCGTCCGCCGTCGGCTTGATCAACCGGCTCGCCCGACGCCCTCGGCCGCGCAACACCCTCCTCGGTCCTGAGTAGACTGTCAGAAATCGTTGTACGTACAACGTTTCCAAGTCCCCGATGTGAAGCGCGCGGCGGCGCATCCAACCGCGACAACAACGCTGAACACCCGAAGCGGAACTGCCGCCCGACTGCTCGGTACGCGGTCAGGACGTGGTGCCGGCCCGAGATCGCAGGCTTTCGGCGAAGACGCGTGCTGCCTCCAGATCGGCGGCGTCGAGTCGGCCTTTCCTGATGCCGCCGATCGGCTTGAAGGAAAGGTAGGTGTCCCATGCGCGACACGAGAAGGAATCGACCACCCCGAACCCTTTCCGCTCGAGAAGCCGCGGGCAGACTCGGTGGCGTCGGTGACGGGGTTCGGCGGTTATCCCCGCAGGACGTAGGCCTCGTCGGCCGCGTAGATCGCGGCCAGGTTGTCCGCGGTGATGCCGCGACCGGCGAAGCGGGCGATCACTGTCAGGCCCTTCGCGTTGCGGTGCCGGAAGTCGTCGAAGTCCAGGTCTTCACAGTGCGGCGCGCCGGGGTCATGACCCGGATGGCCCGCGTACGACAACTGTCCGCGCTCGGCCAGGGCGAGTTGGAAGTTGGCGTTGACGTTCCAGTACAGGCTCGCGGCCTTTCCGTTGCGCGACAGCGCGGTCAGTCTGTCACGGTCGGCGCCTTGGAAGCCGTTGTCCTCGACGGCCAGCACCACGTCGTCCACCTCAAGCACGGCCAGCAGCGGCACGTACCCGTGCCCTGGGAGACTGAACCGTTGCCACGCGGGCCGCTCGGCGATCGACGTGATCGACACCGGGGCCGCTGGGTCGCCGCCGAGGGTACTGATCACTTCCTCCGGAGTGAGGCCGCGCACAACGGTGATCGTGGCGGCTTCGCCGAGTGAGCTTTTCTCGATCCAGCGGTGCTCGGCGTCGGGTGCGATCACCAGAGGTGGTTCAGGTTCCCCACGCAGCCGATGACCGAGCCGGTCCGTCTTCTTGTGCACTACCTCGGGTGTGGCCGGCGCCTGCCACATGACCAGATGACAGGAGTCTTCGGCATCGTCGCGGCCGGTCACCTGCACGCGGATCCGGTAGTCGCCCGGCCACGGCGGCGTTTCCCAGCAGCGGCGGCCGTATCCGGATTCGATCCCGGACAAGACGGCACCGCCCTCCGACGCGGTCCAACTGATCTCGACGACCTCGTCCCAGCCGACGAGATCGAGTTCCTCGGGCGGACCGGTCAGCACGTGCATCGATATCGGCACGTGGCCTTCGGCCACGCCCGTCCGGATCACCACTCCGTCTTCCACTGCGGCGACCAGGCCGTTGCCGGAGAAATCGGCATTCGCGGGAACCGAACCTTCGGTGATCCAGAACCGGTGGTCCGTTACCGCCGCCGACGTCGAGGAAGACTGCGGCAGCAGGTATTCAGCGCGCCGCTTCGCCAGCACCGCCGCCGCGTAGCCAAGCGGCTTGGGCACCGTCGGCAACACGATCGCCGTAGCACCCAGCGCCACACCGACGATCGCGGGCGCCTCACCGGCCACAGCAGTGCCCAACGAGCGCAGCACCGCGGTCGACACGATCACGGCCAGAGCGAAATGCGCGGCACCGTGCTGCGCAGCGATCTCCGCTTCATCACCGGTCGCATCCGGCACAGCCGCCTTGTCCCGCAACGCTTCGAACAGCTCTACCACGCGATCAGCCGCGCCGGGGTGCACCTGTTCGACGATGGCCACTGCCTGCTTCGTGGCGCACTGCTCATCGCCCATCCACCCGGTGACGTACCGCGTGACGGTCGATTGAGCCAGTCCGGACACAAGATCGGGCGGGATGTCCACGGCCAACTGATCGACAGTCAGTTCCAGCGCACCCAGCAGCCGTTCAGCAAGAACGTCGCCGATCTCGTCCAGTGCCGCTTGGACCCTCGTGCCGTGCCGCGAATACCCCTTCGGCTCCCACCGGCCAAGGCGACCAGCGGGCTCTTTGGGCACGAGCGCGACAATGTCCGGCAGCGCAGCCGACACGACCGGCTCGAAATTCTCGATCCCCATCGCACTATGATGCCAGCGCGTCGAGCCCCGTTACCTCTTTCGCGGTTGCGGTGCGTGCCCTCCGGCCAGCCGCTGTGGGCAGTCGGCACCGCTGCCTGCGGTTGTCCGTCCGGGTGCGCATGCGGCTGCCAGCACAGCGGATCAAGCGAATGCCGTTGCCATGCCGCATGAACTGTCGGTCAGAGCAGCGTCGACCAGTACGACCAGAACTCGACCAGGATCAGCACCGCGATCACGACGTACCAGAGCGCGAGCACTCCACTGTGGACCCGGCGCAATGCGCTGCCAAGCCGGGTTCCAGTCAGGGTGTGCAGCGTGGTGTACCAGAAGATCGCGATCGTCACGACCCACACGACCATGCAGTACGGGCACAACGCGTGGATGCGGTAGAGGCTCTGCCCGATCAGCCAGTGCACGAAGACAACGCCGAGCAGCGCGCCCGCCTGTATGCCCGTCCACACCCATCGCGGCGGTTCGTAGCCGGTCAGCAACGCGACCCCGAACGTGACCACCACCGGGAACGCGGCGACGCCGAGCAGCGGATTGGGGAACCCGAACACCGCCGCCTGCGCGCTGTCCATCACCGAACCGCACGACAGCACCGGGTTGATTGAACAGCTCGGCACGTAAGACGGGTCGGCCAGCCGGGCGAGCTTCTCCAATGTGAGCGTGATCGAGGCAGCCAGACCCAGCGCACCGCCAGCGAGGTAAAGCCACGCCAGCGCACGCGAGGCGGTGCGGTTCACTGCGCGAGCGCCTTGTCGAGCTGACCGCGCAATTGCTGGGCGACCGCGGCGAAGGTGTTGCCGGAGGGCTCGAGTTTCGTCCCGTTCACGAAAATCGTCGGGGTGCCGGTCACGCCGGCTTTGCCGCCGTCCGCTTTTCCTTGGTCGATGCGTTTCTGCACCTCCGGTGACGCGGCGTCGGCGTGGAACTTGGCCAGGTCGAGGCCCAGTTCCTTGGCGTAGGCGTCGAACCTGGCCTGCGCCCGCGCGGTGTCCTCGCTGACGTTCTTCCCGTCCGCGGCGAGTGCCCAGGTCGGGTAGTCGCCGTAGAGCTTGTCGTACATCTCGCGGTACTTGCCTTGCATCGCCGCGGCCTCGGCAGCTTTGGCCGCGGGCACCGCAAGCGGGTGCATCGGCAACGGGAAGTTCCGGGTGACGAACGTGATTTTCCCGGCGTAGTCGTGTTCGATGCTCTTGGTGACGTTCTGGTAGTACTCCTCGCACACTGGGCACTGGTAGTCGATGAACTCGACGACGGTGACCGCGCCGCCGGACGCGGTCGTCAGAGTGTTGCTGCCGGGCGGATTCAGGATTTCGGCGGCGACCGTGCCCTGAGGGGGAGCCGGGTTGTCCTTGCGATTGAACAGCAGGACCCCGCCGATGACCAGCACCGCTACGACCACGACCGCGATCGTCGTCCAGGCATTGGCCGACAAACCCTTCCGCTTGGTCACCGGATTGCGGTTCGCCTTTTTCGCCGCCATAGCCGCGTCGTCCTCTCCCGGAGCAGGGCACCAGCGGCGTCGATGATGACATCCCGGTTTTCGCTCACCCAGCCGGGTAATGCCCGGGAACCAGCGGGACTTCCTGTCCGACTAATACTGTGCGGAGTGTGCGCTGTGCTCCACAGTGGACACTTCCGCCTGCTCGAATCGGCGCAGGCGCAGGCTGTTGGACACCACGAACAACGACGACAGCGCCATCGCCGCCCCGGCGATCAGCGGGTTGAGCAACCCCGCCGCGGCGAGCGGGAGCGCAGCGACGTTGTAGCCGAACGCCCAGCGCAAATTGCCCCGGATCGTCCGCAGCGTCGCGCGGGCGAGCCGGACCGCCGCCGGGACGACCGAGAGATCCGTGCGCATGAGGATCAGATCGCACGCGCCGACCGCGACGTCCGTTCCCGACACCAGCGCCATTCCGAGATCCGCTCCGGCCAGCGCGGGGCCGTCGTTGATTCCGTCGCCGACCATCGCGACGACGCGGCCTTCCGCGCGCAACCGCGCGATCGCCGAGGCTTTGTCGGCGGGCAGCACTTCCGCGACGACCTCGTCGATTCCGACCTCGGCGGCCACGGCACGCGCGGTGGATTCGTTGTCCCCGGTGAGCATCACCGTGCGCAGGCCGAGCGCACGCAGTTCCGCCACCGCCCCGGCGGCGCTCGGCCGCACGGTGTCGGCGAGCGCGAACACCGCGCACACCCGGCCGTCGATCGCCACCGCTACTGCGGTGTGCCCGTCGGTCTCCCACTGCTGACGGCGGCTGTCCAAACCCGGCGGGACAGTGCCGATCTCAGTACGGACCAGCCGCACGCTGCCTACCAGCACCTCGTGCCGGTCGACCCGGCCGGACACCCCGAGGCCGGACAGCGCACGGAAATCCTCGGCCTCACCCACTGTGCCGAGTTCTTCCCGGGCGAGCTCGACGATCGCCCGGCCAACGCCGTGCTCGCTGGCGTTCTCGACCGCTGCCGCGGCGGCCAGCACCTCCGCGCGGGAGACGCCGTCCGCGGCCTCCAGCGCGGTCACCGACATCGTCCCCGTAGTGAGGGTGCCGGTTTTGTCCAGCACGACCGTGTCGATCGCTTTCGCGGACTCGAGTGCCTGATGTCCCTTGATGAACACCCCCAGCTGCGCGCCGCGGCCCGAGGCGACCAGCAACGCCGTCGGCGTGGCCAGTCCCAGCGCGCACGGGCAGGCGATGATCAGCACGGCCAGCGCGCAGCTCACCGCTTTCTCCAGCGGAGCCCCGCCGAGCAGCCATCCGCCCAACGTCAATGCGGCCAGCGCGAGCACGACCGGCACGAACACCGCCGCGATCCGGTCGGCCAGCCGCTGCACGTCGGCTTTTGCGCTCTGCGCCCGCTCGACCAGCCGCACCAGCTGAGCCAGCTGGGTGTCCGCGCCCACTCGCTCAGTCCGCACGACCAGACGACCGCCCAGCGCGACGGTGCCGCCGACGACAGCGTCCCCGGCGGTGACTTCGACCGGCTGGGACTCCCCCGTCATCGCGCTGGCATCGATCGCGCAGGCACCTGTTTCCACAACGCCGTCGGTGGCCACCGTGTCCCCCGGCCGCACCACGAACCGGTCCCCGACGCGGAGTTCAGCGACCGGAATCCGGCGTTCCGCCCCGTTTTCTTCCAGCGTCACGACATCGCGCGCACCGATCTGCGCCAGCGCCCGCAGCGCGCTGCCCGCGGCGTGTTTCGCGCGCGCCTCGAACATCCGCCCGGCGAGCACGAAAATAGTCACGCCCGCCGCGACGTCGAGGTACATCGAGCCCGCCGGTTGCAGGATCAGCCCCCAGACGCCGTCGGCGTGCGCGTCCGCGCTCTGCCCGAACATCGTGTAGACCGACCAGCCGGAAGCCGCGACCACGCCCAGCGACACCAGGATGTCCATCGATCCCGTGCCGTGCCGCGCGGCCCGCAGTGCCTTCGCGTGGAACGGCCAGGCGCACCAGGTGACGACCGGAACGGTCAGCGCGAGCAGAACCCATTGCCAGCCAGGAAACCGCAGCGACGGCACCAGAGCGAGGGTGACCGAGAGATCCGCGAGCGGGACCCCGGCCAGCAGCGCCACCACCAGCCGCCGCCACAGCGCGCGGACCCGGTCCGGCCCCTCCTCCCGGTCGTCGCGGGCGATTTCCCTTGCCTGGTAGCCCGCGCCTTCGACCTGGGCGATCAGCCGCTGCACCGGGACCGGCGCGGAAAGCGCGACAGTGGCGTGTTCGGTGGCGTAATTCACCGTCGCGGTCACGCCGTCGAGCTTGTTGAGCTTGCGTTCGACCCGGGCCGCGCACGCGGCGCAAGTCATCCCGCCGATCGCGAGTTCCACCGGTTCGGCGGGGGCCGCCAGCACATCGGTCATCTGCGGATCAACTTCTTCTTCCGTGCGTGTGCGGAGAATCCGGGCCGCGCGGGGCAGCGCCGTCGAAGCCAGTATCACCCGGTGCCACAATGAAGTTCCGGCAGCCCCGGCCGACCGGAAGAAAGGCAGGGAAAAGTGCGCTCGCCATTCCTGTGGCACACCCCCTTCACCGCGTGGGAAATGCCGGTCGCCGCTGCCGTCGTGCTCGCGCTGCTCGCGATCGCCTACGCTGCGGGCCTGACGCGGGCCCGAGGCTGGCGAATCCGCGACGCCGCCTCGTTTTACGCCGGTCTGCTCGTCTGCGCGCTCGCCGTCGGCGGCGGGATCGGCGCGTACAGCACCACCCTCTTCACTGTCCACATGGCACAGCACTTGCTGCTGATCATGGTGGTGCCGACGCTGATCCTGCTCGGCCGCCCGCTGGAGCTGCTGCGCAGAACCGGGCCGCGGCGCCTCCGCCGCGCTCTGGGCCGGGCCAACCGGTCGCGTGCCGGGCGCGTCCTCACCCATCCGCTGCTCGGGTTCCTGTACTACGCCGTCGTGGTGGCCGGCACCCACCTGACGCCTTTCCAGCAGAGCGCCGCGACGAATCCGGGCCTGCACGGCGTGGAAATCCTGCTCTACCTCAGCAGCGGCTACCTGTTCCTGCTGCCGATCATCGGCTCCGAACCCGCTGGGCGACGGCTGGCGCCGTTGCTGCGGATGGTGACGCTGCTGGTCGGCATGGTGGTCGACACCGTCGTCGGAGTCACCCTGCTGATGACCGTCCATCCGCCGTTCGCCGCCTACGTCGTCCCGGACCGGGGCTGGGGTCCGGACGCGCTCACCGACCTGCACTGGGGCGGCGCGATGATGTGGGTCGGCGGCGACCTGCTGATGGCCCTGCTCGCCATCGTCGTGATCGCCGCGTGGGTGTCGGGCTCGAACGGCAAGACCGACCTCGGCACCTGGCTGGAATCAGCACGGCGCTCGGCACTGACCGAGCACACCGGCTCGCTCGACGCCACCGTCGATCTCGACGACGACGAAGAAGCACTGCGCGCCTACAACGCCATGCTGACCCGGATGGCGAACACCGAACAGCAGCCGCCGAACCACCCGCGCTAACGCCGGGCAGTCTCCCGGCGCTCTCCCAGGCTGCGCGCGAGCCGGTCATACCCGGCGAAACCCGTTCCCCCGTCACGGTTCCAGCGCACGAGCAACGCCGCCAGCACGACCGCGAGCGCGACCTCGCCGAGCACCAGCGCGATCAGTCCGCCTGCCCGCTGGTCCGCGGCGAGGTCCGGCACCCAGGGCAAGGCCAGCGCCTGGTACATGTTCGCGGACAAGGGCCCGTTGCCCACGACCCGGCCGGTGCTGATCAAAAACGCACCGAACACCACGTCCGCAGGCATCGCGGCCAGCAGCAGCCCGAGCCGGGCGATCCCCGGCAACGCCCGCGGGCCCGGGTCCTCGCCCGCGACCACCCAGAAAGCAGCTGACACTCGCGGTACGAAATCGAGCCGGCCGCACGGCCCGCAACTCACTCCTCTGGTGCCAAGCCCCCGTAAGATTTCGTCTTGTCTCGCAGCAGCCCATCACCTCTGCCGGCCCGGCCATCGACCAGATCAGATGCCAGACATCCTCCGATCACTCCGCGCTTTCGAAGCCGTAGCCGGCGCCGGATCGGGACGCCCTTTCGCCGCGGGTGCCCAGGTTCGGACGACAGCGGAGACATCCGTATCCCGGCGTGGGCCGCGCCGTTCCCGGCTCGTCGGGAGGCTGCCGAGGTAGACGAAGCCGACGATGGTGTCTTTCGGGCCGAGTTGCAGCGCTTCCCTCACTGTAGGGTCAGTGGCCGCGGCACCGGTGGCCCACATCGATCCGTAGCCCATCGACGTGGCTGCCAGGAGCAAGTTCTGGGTCGCCGCGGCAACCGCCGCTTGTTGTTCGTGCAGCGGGATCTTCAGGTCGGTCCGAGGCTGGCAGACGACCACAACGAACGTCGGCGCGCGGCGCAGGCGGGTGCGTTCACGTGCGCAACGTTCCGCATCGACATCGTCGCCGGCGAGCGCGCAGCGTCGAACATAAGCCTGTTCGAGCACTTCGCCGAAGTCGTCGGCATATGCGGGCGGGACCACGACGAAACGCCATGGCTTGCACTTGCCGTGATCGGGTGCGGCGGCCGCCGCACGGAACAGGGACCGCAGTTCGGCACCGGTCGGGCCGGGTTCCGCGAGCCGCGGTGTCGAGCAGCGGGCGTTGATCGCTTCGACCGTGGTCAGCATGGGCGCCTCGTTTCGTGATCGGGCCGTCAATACGTCACGGTGCGGGCCGCGAGGGTCTGGATCGACGGAAAACTGGCACCAGCAACGGTGTCCGGCATCGGCAGATCCATCGCGGCTGACGGCAAGCCCGGCGTCTGCGCAAGAACCCGCAGGCGCACCGGCCGGTTTCCGGCGACCGTCAGGCGGAGGTCCGCCTCGCCGCCCACGAAGGTGGCACCCCAGCCCCACCCATACGAGGCATCGTGGTTTATTCCGCCCCTGACCGGACGTCCCTCGACCTCCGCGCGGACCACCGGCGTCGCGGCCGTATCGACGTACACGGCCAGCGCGGTGGCGTCCGGGCGGGTCGAGTGCAACCGCAGCTGGAGTACCCGGCCCTCGGCGAGCGGCGTGCTGGCGAGCCGGTCTACAGCAGGAGCGGCGACGGAGACGAATGCCGCCTTCCCGGACCGGTAGGCGGGGGCCAGCAGCAACGGGTACCGGTCCGTCCAGCCCCGGCTGTCCTGGCCCACGTAGTGGTCGACGAACGGTTCGGCTGCCGGGTACGGGCTCAGCCAGTTCGCTTGACCGGTGTCGGCGTCCAGACCGTAAATCATCGAGAGTTCCTTGGGGTGCGCCGCGTCTACGGTGTCCCGGGCGAGCCCCGTGCCGGTCAGCGCGAGGCCTGCCAGTACCAGTACGGCAGCCGTCGCGGCAACGGTGCGGCGACGCATCCGAGGTGCCGCGAGCCCGGCAACGACCGCCGCCGCCAGCAGCGCGAGCAGGACCATTGGCGCCGCCACCATGGCGAGCCCCGTGACGGGAAACAGCAGAAGTGCCACGGGGAGCACCAGCACGACGGCGACCGCCGCCGGCAGTGCCCAGAACAGTGCATGCCAACGGGTGTCGGGCGCCAGGACCGCGGCCAGGCTTGCGGCCGCGCCCCCTAGCCCAGGCCACACCAGGAGGTAGCTCGCGCCGGGGATGAGGACCGCCGCGGCGACGCCCGCCACCGCCAGCACCGCAGTCACTGCAAGCGACGTCTCGAGCGGCTCGACGCGGCGGCGCGCCACCAGCCACCACACGACGGCGACCGCCACGGCGATCACTGCCGCGCCGACGTCCGGCAAATCCGCGCGGAACGGATTGCCGGAAAGGAAACCAACGTAGTCAGGACGGACCAGCAGGATCAGTTCCCAAAGAGCGAGTCCCAACCCGCCCGCGACGACGACCGTGGCCGCCAGTCCCCCGCCCCCCGCCAGTACGGCGGACAGCCGCACCGTCCGCCGCCGGCGTCCGAGCGCCAGCGCTGTGACCAGAACCGCCAATGCCAGGATCGCGGCCACGAGATCGACGAACTCGGGGTAGACCACCAGGCGGCCGAAGACCGGGAAGTACGTCGCGGGCCCGTCGTCGACTGTCGCCGACAGGTTCGCCGCCGCGAGGTTCCGGGTGGCGGCGAGGATTGCGTTCCCCAGGTCTTGCAGGCCGCTCGGGTCCGCGTTCGCGATGCTGTCCAAAGCGGTGTCGTAGCGGGCCGAGCCGCCGACGACGGCGAAACCCATACCGGACCGTCCCGCCGCGCGGAACTCGCTGAAGTCCGTGTCGCTGCCCAGAAGTCCGTACACCAATGAGGACAACGAGGCCGCGTCCGCGGTGTCGTCCCGCAGGGCGCTGACCACAGCCGAGTTGCTCGCCGAGCTTTCGAACATCACCGCCGGGCCGGACACGCCGCGCGCTTCGAGGTTGAGCACAACGCTGTGCGCCGGGTCGGGCAGCAGGCCCGCGTCGAGCGCGGCGCGTGAGCCGAGCAGGCCAGCCTCTTCGCCGTCGGTGAACAGCAGCATGACGTCGTTCTCCTGCGGTGGCCCCGCTCGGAGCGCCCGCGCGGTTTCGAGCAGGGTGGCGACGCCGAACCCGTCGTCCGCGGCACCCGGGCCGCCGGGATTGGAGTCGTAGTGGCACACAAGGACGACAGTGCCACCGTGCTGGGCGCCCGGGATGAGTGCGTGCAAATCGGTGACGCGGCCGCAGGTCGCCTCGGCGTCCGGCTGGTCCCGGCACGCCGTCCTGGTGACCGTCTGCGGGTTCAGACCGAGCCCGCGCAGCGCGGCGACCAGGTACTGCCGTGCTTTCTCCAGACGGGCCGACCCGGTCGGCCGCGGCGCGCCGGCCACGGCATCGACGTGCGCCATTGCCCGGCCAGCTGAGAAGGCCGTAGCCGGGGCGTCGGCTGGAGCGGGGTCCGGGCTCTGGCGCGCCGCCACGACCCCGGTGACCGCGGCAAGGACCAGCAGCACGGCCGAGAGCGCTGCCCACGGCGTGCTCCGGCGGCCGGGCGGGTCCGGCTCCGCAGTCAGCGCGGCGGCGAGGCTCGTGTCGGCATTCACAGCAAACTCCCGAGCGGCTGTCGCGGGTCGCGGACCATCAGGTCGATCGCGGCCGCCCAGTCGGCAAGCATCTCGGAGATCGCCGCATGGGCGAACGAGTCGGTGTAGTAATGCATGATCAGCAGCGGGATGCCGGGTGCGACCTCGACCCTCAGCGGGTATTCGAACTGCGCGAGCTGATAGTCCGGCCGGCACAACGGATGGTCGAACGACACCCGGTCGGCCAGCGCGACCAGCGAACCGTCCCACGGATAGTTCTCGTAGACCATGATCGTCTCGAACGGCGCGCCGGCGAACCCGAGCACGCCGCTGATCTCCGCCAGCGGAGTGTGGTCGAGTTCGCGCAGCTCGACCTGTTCCTGCTGCTGGCGGATGAGGAACGGCAGCAGGGGCTCTTCCGGATCGGCCACGGTCCGCACCGGCAGCGCGTTGACGCACAGGCCGACGACCGTGTCGATCTCGTCGAGTTCGGTGGTGCGTCCGGACGACACCACGCCGAGCACGACGTCGCGACGGCCGGTGTAGCGGCACATCAGCAGCGACCACGCCGCCTGCATCACGGTGTTCTGCGTGATCTGGTGCGTACGCGTGAACCGGTCGAGACGCGCGGCGGCATCCGCGTCGAGCGCGATGCTCTGTTTGGCGAACGGTCCGGTCCGGGCAGGGTCGGGGACGCCGCGTGCCGCGACCAACGGCGTCGGCTCGGTGAAACCAGCCAGGTAGCGCGCCCAGGTTTCGCGGGCGCCAGCGGTGTCTTGTGCGCGCACCCAGGAGATGTAGTCGCGGAAAGGCCGGAACGGCGGCAAGGCGGCCCGCTCGCCACGGCGAAGCGCTTCGTAGACGGCGAAGACTTCCTGCTGCACGATCGCCCGCGACCAGCCGTCGAGCACGATGTGGTGGTTCGAGCTGATGTACTTGCAAGCATCGTCGTCTAGCCGCAGCAGAAGCAGCCGCACGAGGGGCGCGCGGGTCAAGTCATACCCGCGGCGGCGGTCGTCGGAGACGATTTCGTCCTGCCGCCGCAACTGCTCTTCGGTCGTCATGCCGCGCAGGTCGTGCCGTTCGACCACGACGCTCGCCGTGCGGTGCACCACCTGGACCGGCTCGTCGAGACCGTCTGCGTGGAAAGTGCTGCGCAGCACGGGATAACGGTCAATCACCGCTTGCCACGCCTGGACAAGCAGTCCGGTGTCAAGTCCGCCAGGGGTGAAGAAATAGTCGGCGTGGATGATGTAGAGCCCTTCCGGCGGCTCGTGCACCGCCTGCTCGTACATCACGCGCTGCATCGGCGGAAGCGGGTACGCGTCCTCGAAATCCTCGTGCTCGGCACGGAGTCTCGCGAGCGTTTCAGCGGGCAGAAGCGCTGCTGCCGCCGCCGGCTGCGGTTCGACGGTCTCCGCGACGGCGGCCAGATCCCGGATCGTCTGGTGCTGGAACAGTTGGCGCGGGGTCAGCCGCAACCCGCGTTTCTTCGCCCGGGCGATGGTCTGGATGGTCTTGATCGAGTCGCCGCCCAACGCGAAAAAGTTGTCGTCGATCCCGATCTGGACGCCGCCGAGCAACTCCTGCCAGATTTCCGCGAGCGTCCGCTCCGCGCCGCTCCGCGGCTCGACCGGCGGCGCGTCCTGGGCCGCGGCGGGGCTCGGCAGGTTCCGCAGGTCCACTTTGCCGTTGGCGGTCAGCGGAAGCCGGTCGAGGACGACGAACGCCGAGGGCACCAGGTAATCCGGCAGTCGCGCCTCCGTCCAGTCCCGCACGTCTGCGAGGTCGAGCGGGCCCCTCGGCAGCAGGTAGCCGACGAGCCGTTTCGTCCCGTTGCCGACGGTCTGCGCGACGACCAGGCAGTCCTTGACCGCGGCGTGCTCCCGCACGACGGCCTCTATCTCTCCGGGTTCGATGCGCCAGCCGCGGATCTTGATCTGGAAGTCGGAGCGGCCGAGAAGTTCGAGGTTGCCGTCCGCGCGGTAGCGGGCCAGATCGCCGGTCCGATAGATCCGGCCGGGTTCCTCCGGCAGCGGGCTTTCGAGGAACTTCTGGGCAGTGAGTTCGGGATTCGCGAGGTACCCGCGGCCGACGCCGACCCCGGCGAGGTAGAGATCGCCGGCGACGCCGACCGGGACGGGTTGGAGACGCGAATCGAGAACGTAGGCGCGCTGATTGGCCATCGGCCTGCCGTACGGGATGGTTTCGTCGTCCGGGCGCAACTCGTGGATAGTCGAGTCCATCGACACCTCGGTGGCACCGCCCATGACGACGACCCGCGCTCCGGGCGCGGCCGCGCGAATCCGCGCTGGGAGCGTGCGCGGGACCCAATCGCCGCCGAGCAGCACCAGCCGGAGATCGGGCAGGGTGGCGCCTTCGGCCTCCAGATACTCGACGAGCATCTCCAGCAGCGCGGGCACGGAATGCCATACCGTCACCCGCTCGGCCCGCATCCGCTCCAGCCAGTCCGCCGGGTCCCGGTCAGCCCCCGGGGCCGGAAAAACAATCCGGGCACCCGCCATGAGCGTGCCGAGGACGTCGTAGGCGGACATGTCGAACGTCAAGGAGGCGAGCGCAAGCACGGCGTCGCCGGCTCCGACGGCGAACCGCGTATTGAAGTCGTGGAAGTTGTTGACACGCCCGCGGTGGTCGACCATCACGCCCTTCGGCGTCCCAGTCGACCCCGAGGTATAGATGACGTATGCGAGATCCCCGGCGGTCACCGCCACATCGGGCTTGGCAGCGGACCGCTGCTCGATCACCGGCCAGTCCTCGTCGATCAACACCGTCGTCAACGTCTCAGGGACGCCACGGCCGGGCAGTCCGGCGCGCGTGAGCAGCACCGGCACTTCCGCTTCGGCGAGCATGTGCTCGGTCCGGGCCGCCGGGCCTGCCGGATCCAGCGGCAGGTAAGGGCTGCCGGACTTCAGGATGCCGAGCAGCGCTACCGCCACGTCCACCGACTTGTCCAGGCGCACGGCGACCGGGACGTCCGGTCGGGCGCCCAACGTGCGCAGGTGGCGGGCGAGCCGGTTCGCCCGCTCGTCCAGTTCGCGATAGGTCAGGGTGCGGGACCCGTCGGCGGCGGCGACAGCGCCGGGGCTCGCCGCGGCGTTCTCCTCGATCAGCTCATGCAGACAGGACTGCTCGGGAAACGGCGCAGCCGTCGCGTTCCAGCTCTCGATGATGGTGCGTCGTTCAGCCTCGGCGAGCAGCGGCAGCCGTCCGATCGGAGTGTCCGGATCGGCGGCTGCCGCGCCCAGCAGCGTTTCCCAGTGCCCGACGAGCCGGTCGATCGTCGCCGGATCGAACAACTCGGTGGAGTATTCGAGCGCCAGGAGGGTCGCGCCGTCTCGATGGCGCACGCTGAACGTGAGGTCGAACTTGGCCGTGCCGTTGTCGATCACCAACGGCGCACCGATGCTCAGTTCCCGTCCTGCCGCCTCGTCCGCGCGGTTCTCGTCGGTGTGGTACACGAACATGACCTGTACCAGCGGAGTGCGGTTCAAGTCGCGCTCAGGCTGAGCGAGCTCGACAACCTTGTCGAACGGCAGATCCTGATTCGCGAGGGCGTCGAAGACGACCTTGTGGTTGCGGCGCAGGGCGTCCCGGAACGTCGGCTCGCCGCTGAGGTCGGCGCGCAGCCCAAGGGTGTTCCCGAGATACCCGACAGTGCCTTCGAGCTCGGTGCGCGAGCGATTCGAGATGGGCGCGCCGACGACCAGGTCGTCCTGCCCGGTGTAGCGATGCAGCAGCGCAGCGATCGCGGTGAAGAACAGCGCGAACGGCGTGGTGCGCTCTTCGGCTGTCAGGGCATGCAGCCGTGCGCTGACCTCAGCGGGCAGCTCGTGCAGCCGCTGCTTGCCGGTGAACAGCGGTTCGGCGGGCCGGGCACGGTCGGCCGGCAGCTGCAGCGGCGGCAGTTCCCCGGCCAGTTGCAGCCGCCAGTACCCGGTCTGGCGTTCGAGAACCTCCCCCTGCAGCTTTTCCCGTTGCCAGAGGGCGAAATCCGCGTACTGCAGGTCGGGTTCGGGCAACGCCCCGACGATTCCGCGGCGCAACGCCTCGTAGGCCGCACCGAGCTCGCGCAGCACGATCTCGATCGACCGCGCGTCGGAGACGATGTGGTGCATCGCGATGCCCAGCACGTGCTCCCGCTCGCCGAGCCGCAGCACGAGGAACCGGACCAGCGGCCCGGCGGCGAGGTCGTAGGGCTGCCGGGAGAACTCGCCCACCGCTTCCTGGACGTCGTCCTCGCGGTGGAGGTCCCGGACGGCCAACGGCACGGCGACGTGCTCGTGGACCACCTGAACCGGTGTCTCGTCGTCGAGTTCGAACGTGGTACGCAGCGCTTCGTGGCGGCGGACCAGGTCGTCGACGGCCTGCTGCAGCACATCGGTGTCGACAGCGCCGCGGACCGGCACGGCGATTGCGACGTTGTAATGCGGCGTGCCCGGGTCAAGCTGGTCGACGAACCAAAGCCGGTGCTGCGCGTACGACAGCGGCGCGCGGGTCACCGGACGCCGCACAATCGGCGGTTCGTCCGGCGCAGTCGCGCGGTGCTCGCGCAACCGTCGCATCAGCAGTTCCTGCTGACGAGGGGAAAGCGCGGCGATCCGCCGGTCGAGCTCGGGGTCGCGGGGCGTTGTCGTCATGTCGGGTTCACCCATCAGCAGCAGGGTCGTCGGAGGACAGTTCGATCTCAGCCAGCAGCGCTTCCAGGCCGGTGTCGTCCGCTTCGGCCGCGAGCCGCACGACGACCTGGGCCATCTCGGCGATCGTCGGCGAGTCGAACAGCCGGGCCAGCGGGAAGTCGACGCCGAACGCGGCACGCAGACGGGCGACGACCTGAGTTCCCATCAGCGAATGGCCGCCCAGGGCGAAGAAGTCGTCGTGCACGCCGAGAGGGGCGATCCCGGTGACCTCCTCCCAGATGCCGACCAGCTCGGCCTCGATGTCGTTGCGAGCGGCCAGGTACGGGGTCGGCAACGACGGGCGGCCGTGCCGCGAGCTGTGCTCTTCCGGGGACCCGGCGGCGTTTTCTCGTTGCCGGCCGCCGGGGCGGGACACGAAGAGCACCCCGTGCTCCGGGACTGCCGCGACCCGCTCCAGGACGTCGCCGACGTCGTCCGGCCCCACGCTGCCGTCCCAGCTCACCACGAGCCAGCGGCCGCCCTCCCGGTTGAGCGCGCGGACGGCGGTCTCGATCGGCGCGGGGATCTCGGGGCCGGAATGCAGTATGCACAACGGATCGCCGCCGCCGAGCGCTTCGGCGAGCGCGTACGGATCGAGCAATCGCGCAGGTAGGATCACGCCGTCGATCGCGCCGTGCCGCGCCCTGACGTCCCGGATGCTCCGCAGCATCGCCGTCTCGGTGCCGGCGTCGAGGATCACCACCTTCGCTCCGCAGCGGTCGGCGAGGTGTTCGCCGAACACTGCGCTGTCGCGGGACAGCACGTACAGCCCGCCGGAACGCAGTGCACTCTCGCCAGGCACGGTGAGGGCGACCGGCTCGACAGAACGAGTCCAGCGATACACGCCGCGGTACGCCACGACCGGGTCGTTGCCGCCGCCGATTTCCCGGACTGCCGCCGCGGGGTCGGCGGGGTCGACATCGACGGTGTGGTCGACGGCTCCGTCGGGGCCGGGCAGCAAGGCCTCGGTGCCGGTGACGTCGTGGACGCGGTCGACGAGCCGCCAGGTCCGGTCGGGCCCGGGCAACCGCAAAGCGTCGTACGCCTGGCCGAGCAAGCCGCCGTCGTCGTGCCAGGCGTGCACAATGTCGGTCGGCGGGACGTCGAGCGACTTCAGCACCTTGACGTAGTCCTCGACGTCGCCACGCGCGAAGTCCACGCCCGCGGTGACCAATTCGACCCGGCCGGGCAGCATACGAGCGACCTCGGTGCCCGCGGCTCCGTCGGCGAGCACGAGGTAGGTCGTGTCTTCGCGAGCCGTCGGCTGCAACGGCGCCCGGCGCCAAAGCGGCGACGCGTAGCGGATCCCCTCTTCGGCGGCCGCTGCACGGCCGGCGCCGAGCCAGTAGGACTGCCGTTCGAACGGGTATGTCGGCAGCTCGGCGTAAGCGCGGGTCTCGTCTGCGGCGATCTCCGCGGCGGAGAGGTCGGCACCGGACTGCCAGAGCTGGCCGACCGCGCCGAGAAACTCGGTCATTTCCGAGCGGGCGCGGCGAGTCGGCAGCAGCGGCCAGCACGGAAACCGGCCGTGTGCCCGGGCGAGCGAAGCGAGCGCACGGCCGGGCCCGACCTCGACGGCGACGGCGTCGGGAGGCAAGGTGTCGAGTGCGTCGGCGAATCGCACGGTTTCGCGGAACTGCCGCACCCAGTACTCGTCGCGGCACACCTCGGCCGCGTCGGCCCAGGTGCCGGTCAACGACGAAACGTAAGGCAGGCGTGGTTCGGCGAAGGGTGTCGAGGCGACCGCGGCCGCGAACTCGCCGAGAACCGGTTCGAGCAGAGCGGAATGCGTCGCGACCGGCACGCGCAGCCGGACCGGGTCCGCACCGCGTTCCTTCGCTTCGAATTCCAGTCGCTCGATCGCGGCCACCGGCCCGGACACCACGGTGGATCCGGCAGTGTTCACCGCAGCGACGTCGAGATCCTCGCGCAGCAGCGGACGAATGTCCTTTTCGGACAACGGCACGCTGAGCATCGCACCGGACGGAATCCGCTCGAGCAGCTCGTACCGCAGCAAGACCAGCCGGAGCGCGTCGGCCGTCGGAAGCACGCCGGCCAGGACCGCGGCAACGTACTCCCCCATGCTGTGGCCGACCATCGCACGCGGCGCCAGCCCCCACGACAGCAGCAACCGGGCAAGTGCGTAGCTCGACGCGAACGTGGCGACCGCCGCGTCCCTCGGCCGGGACGGCCCGGTGAACAGCACGTCCGCCTGCGGCCGGCACTCGTCGATCGCCTCACGGAACACCCCGTACCGGCGATACAGCTCGCTCCCGGCTCCCCTGGGCACTTCCGTCACGCCGGGGAACAGAAAGATCAGGTCCGCAGTGCCCGCCTCGACTCCCGCAGCGGGGTCCCGCAGCAGATCGATTGCTTCCGCCGCGTCCGCGGCGACGGTCGCGAGCCGGTGTGGATGCGGCTGCCGCCCGCGGAGCAGGGTATGCGCGACGTCCGCCAACGCGACGCCGGGACGCGCGGCCAGATGATCGGCGAGTTCGGTGCGCGCCGCGCTCAGCGCGGCGGGCGAGCGGGCCGAGCTGAGCAGCAGCTGGGGCCAGGGCGACGGCTCGGGTTCCGGACGCGGGGGCGCTTCCTCCAGAACCACATGGACATTCGTACCGCCGAGCCCGAACGCGCTGACCCCCGCCCGGCGCGGTCCGTCCGCCTCCCAGGGACGAGCGGCGACGTTGACGAAGAACGGGCTGCCGGCGAAGTCGATGTGCGGATTGGGCTGCTCGAAGTTGAGGCTCGGCGGGAGTTCCCGGTGGCGCAGCGCCATCGCGGTCTTGATCAGCCCGGCCACGCCGGCGGCGGCGTCGAGGTGTCCGATGTTCGTCTTCACCGAGCCGAGCGCACAGAATCCGGTCGCCGTGCTGGTGCGGCGGAACGCGCGGGTGAGCGCGGCGACCTCGATCGGGTCGCCGAGCCGCGTCGCGGTGCCGTGTGCCTCGACGTAGCCGATCGACGCCGCGTCAACCCCGGCCGAGGCGAGGGCTTCGGCGACCGCTTCGGCCTGCAGAGCCACGCTCGGCGCAGTGAACCCGACCTTGGCCGATCCGTCGTTGTTGAGCGCCGAGCCGCGGATCACGGCGTGGATCACATCCCGGTTCTCGAGCGCCTCCTCCAAGCGTTTCAGCACGACGACGCCGACGCCTGAGCCGGGGGCGAGCCCATCGGCGCGAGCGTCGAAGGCCCGGCAGTGCCCGTCCGGCGACGCTACGCCGCCTCGCTGGTAGACGTACCCGCGCCGCTGCGGCGACGAGACGGTGGCACCACCCGCTAGAACGACGTCGCAGTCGTAGGTCAGCAGCATCCGACAACCCAGGTGAACCGCCGCCAGCGAGGACGAACAGCTGGTCTGGACCGTCAGCGCAGGACCTTGCAGGCCGAGCTTGTACGCCACGCGCAGGGCCAGGTAGTCCTTGTCGTTGCTGATGATGACCTGCGGCGCGAGTGCCGGGTCGATCAGCTCGGGATGCGCCAGTACGTTTTGCACCAGGTAGGTGTTCATCCCTGCGCCGCCGAGCACGCCGACGCGCAGCCGCGGATTCGGCACCACGTTGGCCCGCTCCAGCGCGGCGCTCGCGCATTCGAGGAACACGCGCTGCTGCGGGTCGATCAGCTCGGCCTCGCGCGGCGAGTAGCCGAAATAGGCCGCGTCGAAGAGCGAACTGCCGGCGAGTTCGCCACCGGCCGCCACGAAATCCGGATTCGCGAGGGTCTCCTCGTCGAACCCCTCCGCACGCAGTTCGTCTTTGGTGTAGAAGGAGATCGACTCGGTCGAGGTCCGGATGTTGCGCCAGTACTGGTCGACGTCCCCAGCACCGGGGAAGCGCCCGGCCATGCCGGTTATCGCGATGGCGTCCTGCATCACGCGCCGTCCTGTCCGACGCGCCGCTGCCGCATCCTCGCCATCGCCGCCCGCTGTTTCGCGACGCGGTCCTCGGCCGGCGCGGAGTCGTCCTCGCCGGAGGCGGTGAGCTGCTGGGCGGCCGCGGCGACCGTGGGATGCTCCAGCAAGGTCAGCACCGGGACCTCGACGCCGAGCTCTGCCTCCAGCCGCACGGCGACGTCCAGCAGCAGGAACGACGTCCCGCCGGCATCGAAGAAATTGCTCCCGACGTCGACCCAGGGGTCGGCGAGGACTTCCTGCCACACCCGCAGCACGGTCTGCTCGACCTCGGTCCGCGGCGGCAACGGTGCGGACCGCCGGGGACGAAGACTCTCCGCCAGCCTCGGTACGGCCTTGCGGTCCAGCTTGCCGCTCGCGGTCAGAGGCAGTTCGTCCACCGCCGCCAGGACCGCAGGAATCAGGTGCTGCGGCAGGGTTCCGCGCAGGTGTCGCCGGAGCTCGTCGGGATGCGGCGCCCGGCCCTCGGGGACTACGCAGGCGACGAGCTGGGCGAGGTCGTCTCCGTCGCGCCGGACGCCGACAGCGGCGGAACGAACCGCGTGGTGCGTCGCGAGGGCGGCCTCGATCTCGGCGGGCTCGACTCGGAATCCGTTGACCTGTTCCTGATCGTCGATCCGTCCGCAGCAGACCAGGTCGCCGGTCGTGAGCTGGCGGACGATGTCTCCGGTCCGGTAGAGCCGGGTGCCGGGCTCGTCGCCGAACGAGTCGGGCACGAACCGCTCGGCGGTCAGCGCCGGTTCGCCGTGATAGCCGCGGGCCACGCCCGCCCCTCCGACGTACAACTCGCCCGGCACACCCATCGGCACCCGCTGCATCCTCTCGTCGAGGACATAGAGGCGGGTTCCGGCAATGGGCTTGCCGATCGGCACCGACTCGGCGCCGGAAGGGGCCGAGCAGTCGTAGAACGCGCAGCCGACTACGGTTTCGCTGGGACCATACTCGTTGACCAGCAACGGGGCGGGCCGCCACTGAGCGACGACGTCCTCGGACAAGGCCTCGCCGCCGAGGACGACGGCGTCGGCGAGCCGCGAAGCGCGGTCCCCCACCAGACGCGGCAGCAGCCGCAGGTGCGTGGGAGTCAGCTTGAGCAGACCGAGTTCGCCGTCGTCGAGCGCACGAACGATCCCGTCCAGTCCTTCGGCCTCGGTGAACCGGATGCTCCCGCCTCGCAGCAGCGGGGCGAACAGTGTCGTCACCGCCATGTCGTAGACCGGGACGGAATGAGCGAGCGCGGGCCGGTCGCCCGACACCGGATAAGCGTCCGCAGCCCAGGCGAGGTAGTTCGCGAGCCCGCGATGGGTCACGCACACGCCCTTCGGTGCGCCGGTGGACCCCGAGGTGTACACAAGGTAGGCGAGATCGTCCGGGCCAACCCCGGGACCGGAAACCACCGTGCCGAGCTCGGTGTCGACGTCGATGTCGAGCCGCACCACGGGAATCGGGGCCGCGCCAGGGTCGGGAACCAGCGCCTTCTCGGTGAGCAGCACGGCGGGCGCACAGTCGCGCAAAACCTCCGCGATCCGGTCGTAGGGCCACTGCGGGTCGAGGACCACATAGGCGGCGCCGGCCTTCAGCACGCCCAGGAGTCCTTCGAGCACGCCAATGCCGTGCCGGTGCCAGAACGCGCAGACCGCGCCGCGGCCGATCCCCCGGGCACGCAGAGCCGCCGCGATGCGGTCCGACGACCGGCCGAGTTCCGCGTAGGTCAGCGCGCGGTCGCCGTGCACGGCCGCGTTGCGCTCGGGTGTCGCCCGGACCTGTTTCGCGAACATCTCCGGGAACGACTGGCCGGACGCCGCTGCGGCGGCGTTCGCTTCGGCCATGCGTTCGCGCTCGGCCGCAGTCAGCAGCGACAAGCCGGCGAGATCGCGCGACGGCTCGGCGCAGCCATCCGCGAGTACCGCGACCACCTGGTCCAGCAGGACGTCGGCGTCCTCGGGACGCAGGTCCGGACCGTGACGCAGTTCGAGATGCGGCGGTCCGGCGCGGAAGAACCGGAGCGCGACCGGGAACGACGGGCCCAGCACGGTCACCTGGGTGAGGGCGAACCCGCCGGCGGGCGCGGGCGGGTCGATCACGTCGAACCCGAACCCGAGCGCGCCGTTCGCTTCGGGACCGAGCCGATCAAGCCAGCGCTCGTTCTCCGCGGTGGTGTGCTGCGCCTGGGCGAGCACGTCGGAGAATCGGGTCCGCGCCCGCACCGAGAACGTCGAGGGCACGGTGGCCGCGAACGGTCCTACCGCGGTCCGGAGTTCCTCGTCGGCACGCCCGTCGAGCGTTCGCCAGACGGTGAGTTCCGATGTGCCGTTCAGCCGCAGCAGGGCAGTGGCCCACCCCGCGAAAACGACCGTCTCCGGGGTGGTCCGTTCGACGTCAGCGAGGGCTCGGACCGCCTTGTCGAGGTCTGCGTCGAGGGCACGCCGCCGGACTCCCGCCTGTCCGTTCGCGCGCTCCCGCGCCAGCGGCAGACCGGGCGGATTCGCAACCTCGCCGAAAACACGCCGCCAGTACGCGGCGCCGTCGTCCGCAGTCCCGTCGGCATTCTCGTGCTGCCACTCGGAGAACTGCGCGTACTGGACCACTTCGTCGTCGAACGCCTCGCCGTGGAAGGCGCGCCGGAGGTCGGCGACAAGCACGGCCGCGCTGGCGGCGTCCACGGCCAGCGCGGACATCGCGAGCACGAGCAGCCCGGACCCGCCCGTGCCGGTCAGCAGGGTCGCGCCGACGGTCGGTTGACCCGTCTCGCCGTAAGGGTGTTCGAGAACACCCGCTATCAGGTCGTCCACGCTCCCGTCCGGCTCGTCGATCGGGCCGAGCACCTGCCACTGCACGTCCGGCTCGGCAGTGACCGTCTGGATCGGCGCGCCGGTGTCCGGCCGCACCTGAAACCTCGTTCGCAGCACCTCATGCCGTGCCGCCACCGAGTGCACGGCCGCGCGCAGCCGGGCTGGACCGGCGGGCGCGGCGACGGAGATCGTGATGGTCGCCGGGCGCAGGGGTGCGCCGGCGGCCGACCGCAGCAGGCTCTGCTGGCGGTGCGAGAGCCGGTAGCCCGTGGTCATCGCCGCCTCCCGTTGCCGGTGGAGAACGGAGTGGGTTCGCCCAGCGCGACCAGTTGCAGCCGGGTGCCGGTGTAGGGCCGCCGCCCGTGTGCGGTGAGCACGTTGTCGACGAGCATGAGATCCCCCTTCTGCCAGGTGTAAGTCACCTCGAGAGCCCGGTACGCGCCGAGGATCTCGGCCATCACCGAGTCTTCGATCGGACTGCCGTCCCCGTAGAAACAGTGCCGCGGCAGGTCTTCCTCGCGGAACTTCGCCTGCAGCGCCGCACGGGTACGGTCGTCGAGGCACGCGATGTGCCAGTGCTGTGCCTGGGCGAACCACGCCCAGGCACTCGTCTTCGGGTGCCTGATCGCCGCCGGACGGACAGCGCGGGTGCGCAGCCGCCCGTCCGAAGTCCACTCCGCCCGGACGCCCGCGGCTCGGCAGCGGCGCTCGACTTCGGCGCGGTCTCCGGTCCCGTAGACCTGCGCCCAGCCGAGCCCGATGCCGCCCCCGAAAGTGCGCTGATACATGACGTTCTTCTCCGCGAACCGCCGGCGAAGCGCCGGATCGAGCCGCTGGTACACCTCTCGGCTGTCGACGAGAGTCGTCTCCCCGCCGCTCTCGGCTGCCTGCTCGCAGCCGAAGACGATCTTGCCCGGCCACTCCGCGTTGAACGAATTCTCGTTGTGCCACAGCAGTTCCCGGTCGGCGGCATAAGGCACCGGGCGTTGCGCATGCGCGGTGGCGCCGATCCGCATGTGCTCGCCGTTCTCCGCGTACAGCGTGGTGCACAGCGCAGCAGCGACCCGATCGAACGACTCCGGCGCCGAGATCCCCGTGCGAGGGAAAACGATCGCGCCTGCCGCCGCCAATCGGTCGTCGATCTCCGTCCGCACGGACGAGATCCACTCAGCGACGTCACCGGCGGGCGGAGTCAGCACCGCGGGCAGCGGGCCCGCGGCCACCGGCGTCGGGCGGATGCCCTTGAACCGTCCCCGCTTCCGCCGCGGCACGACATCGACCGACTCGTGCACGCGCCGGTCCGGCTCGGCGGCGCAGGCCTCGGCCAGCCGCAGGAATCGATCGCGGAACTCCTCCGGCGCGCCGGCGCCCGCCGCGACGTCGAAGCCGCCGGCAAGGCGTTCCCCGTCGTTCCACAGGAAGAACGTCAGCGGGGCTTTGAGCTGACCGACCGGGACATCGACCTCTTCGACGCGCAGGTCGTCGAACCGGACGGGCGCGGTCTCCTGGTCGTAGACGACGAGGACATCGACCAGCGGGTCGCCCCGGCGCGCCCGGTCCGGGTTGACCGCCGCCACCACGGATTCGAACGGCACGTCCTGGTTCGCGCGGGCGTCCTCGGTCGTCTGCCGCACCCGGTCGATCAGTTCGCGGAAGGTCGGCAGGTCCGCGAGGTCGGTCCGCAGGACGACCCGGTTGACGAACGGGCCGACGACACCGTCGAGTTCGGCGTGCGGCCGGTTGACCATGTCGACGCCGACCGGAAGATCGGTCTGCCCGGTGTGCTGGTGCAGCAGGACGCCGAGAAGGGCCACTGTCGCCGCGAACATCGTGGTGCGCCCGGCCTCGGCGAGCGCGGCCAGCCGCCGTCTGGTCTGCTCCGGCAGTTCGAAGCGGGCTCGAGCCCCTTCGGAACCGTTCCGGAACGGCAGCCGCGGAAGACCGGCGAGCTGATTCCGCCAGTAGTCGAGCTGGCGGTCGTGTTCGGCGCTCTGCTGCCATCTCCGCTGCCAGTCCGCGTAATCCGCGTAACCGGCGGTCAGAGCGGGCAGTGCCGGGGCGATCCGGAGACGGCGAGCGCGGTACAGCACGGCGAGGTCGCGCATCAAGATCGCGCTCGACAGCGCGTCGGTGACGATGTGGTGGACGACGACGGCAAGCACGTGCACGTCGTCGCCATCCGGGATCACGCACGCGCGCCACACCGGTCCGGCGGCGAGGTCGAACGGCTCGCGGATCAGCGCGTCCGGACTCCCGCCCAGCTCCAGCGAAGCCTCCCGGGACTCTGAAATCACGCCGTGGACGTCGGACCCGGCAGCGACGAATCGCGTGCGCAGGATCTCGTGCCGGACAACAAGATCCGTCATCGCCGCGCGCAGCGCGCCGACGTCGAGAACACCGTGCAGCCGCACCACGACGGGGATGTGGTGGTCGGTGCGGGCCGGGTCGATCCGATGCAACAGCCACATCCGCCGCTGGGCCGACGAGAGCGGCACCCGGTCGCGGTGCCGCGAGATCTCGAACGGGACCTGGTCGCCGCGGGACTCCTGCAACCGCGCGGCCAGCAGCGCGGGCGATTGCGACTGGAACAGCATGCTCAGCGGAATGTCCCGGCCCGACGCCGCCCGCAGCCGCGCGATGAGCCGCATGGCCTGCAAGGAATTCCCGCCGAGGTCGAAGAACGACGCGTCAGGATCGACCTCGTGCCCGAACTCGGCGGCGAAATGCGTGCATACCAGGCGTTCCAGAGCTGTCGTCGGCTGCCGGACGACCTCCGGGGCGGGAGGTGGCGGCACCGGCAGTCCCGGCCGGTCGAGCTTGCCGTGCGGCCCGCGCGGCAGCGCGTCCAGTACGACCAATGCCTCGGGATGCATGGCAGCGGGGAGCACATCGGCCGCGTAGGCCCGAAGCTGGGGCAAGGTCAGCGATGTCCCCGGCCGCAAGGACACATAAGCGACCAGGCGTCCGCGTGCCGCGACGGCGATCTCCCGGACCGCGGGGTGGCAGCTGAGCGCCGCCTCGATTTCGGCCGGCTCGACGCGGTGTCCGCGGATCTTGAGCTGGCTGTCCCGGCGGCCGATGTGCTCGAACGTGCCGTCGGACCGCATCCTCGCGAGGTCCCCGGTCCGATAGAGCCGTTCGCCAGGCCCCCCGAACGGGTCCGGCACGAACGCCTCGGCGGTCAGGTCCGGCCGGCCGAGATAACCGCGCGCGAGACCGGCCCCGGCGAGGCACAGCTCGCCCACGACGCCGGCCGCGCAGAGCCGGTGCCGGTCGTCGAGGACGTAACCGCGGACATTGCTGACCGGCCGGCCGATCGGCACCGCGCTGTCCGGGCCGACGTCGTGCACGACCGCGTCGATGCAGGACTCCGCCGGGCCGTAGAGGTTGACCAGTTGTGCGGGCAGGGCGGCGCGGAACCGGCGGGCGACCGCAGCGGGCAACGACTCGCCTCCGCAGAACACTCGCCGCAACGCCGTGCACCCGGCGATGCCCGGCGTGTCGAGCAGCACCTCCAGCAGCGCGGGCACGACCTGCAGCGTCGTGATCCGGTGCTCGCGCAGCAGGTGCACCAGGCGGCCGGGATCGCGTTCGTCGCCGGACCGGGCGAGGACGAGCGTCGCGCCGGCGAGCAGCGGGGCCCAGAACTCCCAGATCGACGCGTCGAAGCCGATCGCCGTCTTCTGCAGCACGCGGTCGCCAGTGCCCAGAGGGTAAGCCTGGTTCATCCAGAGCATGTGGTTGACCAGCGAGGCGTGACGGACGAGGACGCCTTTCGGCCGGCCGGTCGAACCGGACGTGTAGATGACGTACCCGAGATTCTCCGGCGCTGCGCCGGATTCGACCGGGACGCCGGCGGCGTGCAGGTCCGCTTCGAGCCTCGGCAGGTCCCCGGCGAGCCGGTCCGACCCGGCCACGACTGCGACCGCGCCGGAGTCCGAGACAATCGCCCGCAGCCGCTCGATCGGCTGGTCCAGGTCGAGCGGAACGCAGCACCCGCCGGCCTTCAGCGTCCCGAGCAACGCGACGGGCAACGCCGCACACCTATGGAGCGCGATCGCGACCCGTGTGTCCGGACCGACGCCGCACGCACGCAGCCGCGCCGCCAACGCATCGGCACAAGCGTCGAGTTCGGCGTAGGTGAGCACCCGTTCCGCATGCACTGCGACCGCGTCCGGGGTGCGCCGAGCCTGCGCGGCGACCAGCTCGTGCAGGCAGACGGCGGGAATCTGGGTGCGCGGGCCGGAGGCGAGCTCGGTCAATCGCGCCCGCTCGCCGGCATCGAGCAGTTCGACCGCGCGGCCGGGTGCCTCGGCTGCCTTCTCCAGCGCCCGCCGCAGATCCTCGATCAGCCGCGCTATGGTGTTCCGTTCGTACAGATCCGTCCGGTACGTGACGGTACCGGCGAGCTGTTCGTCGAACGTGACGGTCAGGTCGAACATCGACGCGCGGGTGTCGACCGGCCGCGGCGTCACGGTCAACCCCGGCAATTCGATTTCGGGCAGCGGGGCGTTCTGCAGCACGAGCATTATCTGGAACAGCGGGGACCGGTCCAGATCCCGGTGTGGCGCCAGCTCCTCCACCAGCCGTTCGAAGGGCGCGTCTTGGTGCTCGAACGCGGCCAGGGTCGTTTCCCGCACTCTCGCGAGCAGGTCGGCGAAAGACTCGCCCGCGTCGACCCGGCCCCGGAGCACGAGCGTGTTGACGAAGAACCCGACCAGCGACTCCAGCTCCGGGCGGCGGCGTCCCGCGACCGGCGAACCGACGACGATGTCGCGCTGGCCGGTGTGATGCGCGAGCACTAGCTCCAACGCGGCGAGCAGCACCATGTAAAGAGTGGCGCCTTCCTCGCGGCACAAGCGCCCGATCTTCTCCAGCAACGAGGCGGGGAACGCGAACTCGAACTCGGCGCCTGCGCCGGTGGGCACCGCGGGACGCGGACGGTCGGCCGGAAGGGACACGACCGGCAGGTCGGCCAACTGCTCGCGCCAGTACGCGAGCTGCCGGTCGAGGCGTTCGCCCCGCAGCCAGCCGCGTTGCCAGTGCGCATAATCCGCGTACTGCAGCACCGGCTCGTCCAATGTGGAGGGCCGAGCTGCGTGGTGCGCGGCGTACAGCTCGAGAAGCTCGGAAACGAGCACGCCCATCGACCAGCCGTCGACGACGATGTGGTGGATGGTCAACACCAGGAGGTGTTCGACCGGCGAGGATCGCAGAAGGCTGGCGCGCAGCAGCGGGCCGCGACTCAAGTCGAACGGCAGTCGAGCCTGTGCCGACGCCAGTTCGTCCAGCGGTCCCGTCGTGTCCACGACCTCGGCGCGCACCGGTCCCGGCGAATGCACCCGCTGCACCGGGCCGGCGCAGGTGTCCTCGAACGTCGTCCGGAGCGCCTCATGCCGCGCCACGAGATCGGTCAGGGCGTGATCCAGCGCGTCCGTGTCGAGGTTGCCGACCAGGCCGACACCGGCCGCGATGTTGTAGGCGACTCCGCCGACGAGCTGATCGAGCAGCCACAATCGTTCCTGGGCGTAGGACAGCATCGCGCCGTCGTGCTGGGGTGCGCGGTCGAGGGCCGGGAGAGCTGGGTGCGCCCCGCGACCGCTTTCGATGACCTTGGCCAACGCGGCGATCGTGGACGACTCGAAGACCACGCGCAGCGGCAGTTCCACCGCGAAGAGTGTCTGCACGCGCGCCATCAGCCGAGTGGCGAGCAGGGAATGCCCGCCCAGCGCGAAGAAGTCGTCGTGGATGCCGGGGTTTTCAGCGCCGAGCAACTCGGCCCAGACCTGCGCGAGCAGTTCCTCCTCGACGGTCCGCGGTGCGGCGGTGTCGGCCTCGACTGTGGTCATCGGCGGGGCTGGCAGCGCGAATCGGTCGAGTTTTCCGTTGACGTTCAACGGCAGCGCCGCCAGTTCGACGAACGCTGACGGCACGAGAGCAAGCGGCAGGAACCGGGTCAGGTACTCGCGCAGGACCGCCGAGTCGACCGCCTCGCCGGGTGCCGGCACGACGTAGGCGACGAGCCGCGCATCCGGGCCTTCGCCCGCCGCGACAACAGCCACGTCGTCGACCGACCCGTGCTCGGACAGCACGCCCTGGATCTCGCCCGGTTCGACCCGGATGCCGTGGATCTTCACCTGGTGATCGATCCGTCCGGCGTATTCGAGCGACCCGTCCGCACGCCACCGCACCAGGTCGCCGCTGCGGTAGAGGCGGGAACCCGGCGGGCCGAACGGATCCGGGACGAACCGCTCGGCTGTCAGCGCGGGCGCTCCGAGGTAGCCGCGGCCGACCCCGCCGCCGCCCACGTGCAACTCGCCGACGACTCCTTCGCGGACCATCCGCCCGTCCGGCCCGAGCACGACCAGGAACGTCGACCCGAACGCCCCGCCGATCGCCGGCGCGGCCTCGGGGTCGTCGACGACGTCGTAAGTCGCGTAGACGGTGATCTCGGTCGGGCCGTAGAGGTTGAGCAGCCGCTTGCACATCGGCTGCAGCCGCCGGGACAGATCGGCGGTGAGAGCCTCGCCCGCAGTGATGAACGTGACGTCAGGCGCGGGATCGAGCCCGAGGTCCAGAATCGTCCGCCACAGAGACGGCGTGGTCTGCGCTACGGTGCAACGTCCTTCGTTGATCGCCGCCGCGACCGCGCGCTGGTCCCGTGCCTCGTCTTCGCCGAGCAGCACGACAGCGGCGCCCGCGCACAGCGGCGAGAGGACCTCGACCTCGGTCATGTCGAAGTTCGCGTTGGCGCGGGCGAGAACACGGCTGGCGGAGTCGATCCCGAGCAGGCTGATCGCCGAGCCGACGAAGTGCGACTGGTTGCCGACAGTGATCGACACGCCCTTGGGCCGCCCGGTCGAGCCCGAGGTGTAGCGCACATAGGCGAGGTTGTCCGCCGCGGGCCGGATCGCGGGGCGCGCGGCCGATTCGTCGTCGCCGACGTCTTCGACGCACACGAACTCCGGCCCTGGCATGGCGAGCCGGGCGCGGTGTCTCTCCTCGGTCGCCACGACCGGCGCACCGGATCGGGCGATGAGCGCCTGCAGACGTTCAGCCGGGTCAGTCGGATCGACGGGCAAGTAGGCCGCGCCGGCTTTGAGCACCGCGACCAGCGTGACAACCAACTCCGGGGAACGGTCGAGGCAGACCGCGACGATCGCGTCCGGACCGGCCCCGGCGCGGCGCAGCCGGTTCGCCAGGCGGTTGGCCCGAATCTCGATCTCGCCGTAGCTGAACCGCTGGTCGCCGAAGTGCAATGCGGTCGCCTCCGGGGCCCGGTCCGCTTGTGCCTCGATCAACTCGCGGACCGAGGGCGTCCGCTGCGGTTCCGGGTCGCCGTTCCAGTCGGCCAGCAGCCGGTGCCGCTCCTCGCCGGTCGGCTCGCCGAGGACAGCCACCGAGATCCCGGCGTCGGCGACGACCGCGGCGAGGATCTCACCGAGGTGCCGGGTGAACCGCGCGATCGTCGGCTCGGCGAAGAGGTCGGTGCGGTAGGTGACGGTGCCGGTGAGCTCTTCGTCGAACGTGACAGTCAGGTCGAACATCGCCGACCCGGTATCGACCGAGCGCGCGGTCACTTCGACACCGTCCAGGCTCAACGCGGGCAGAGGCGCGTTCTGCAGCACCAGCATCACCTGGAACAGCGGCGTCCGGTCGAGTTCGCGCTGCGGCGCGATTTCCTCGACGAGCCGTTCGAACGGGATGTCCTGATGCTCGTAGGCGGCCAGCGTCGTTTCGCGCACTCCCGCAAGGAGGTCGCGGAACGGGACGTCGAACTGGACCCTCCCGCGCAGCACCAGCGTGTTGACGAAGAACCCGACCAGGCGCTCGAGTTCCGGGCGGCGCCGCCCCGCGATCGGCGACCCGATGGCAATGTCGTGCTGGCCGCTGTCGTGCGCAAGCAGTACCTGGGCGGCCGCTAGCAGCAGCATGAACAATGTCACGCCCTCGCGACGGCAGAGTTCGGCGACCGGTCCGCGGAGTTCGGCCGGCAGCGCGAACTCGAACTCCGCGCCTTCGCCGGCAGGGACGGCGGGCCGAGGGAAATCCGTGGGCAGTGCGAGGACTGGGACGTCCGCGAGTTGCTCGCGCCAATACCCGAGTTGCTGGTCGAGCCGGTCGCCGCGCAGCCAGCCACGCTGCCACACCGCGTAGTCCGCATACTGCAGGTCCGCTTCCGGAAGCGCGGGCGAGCGTCCGTCCCGGCGGCTCGCGTAGAGCTCGGCGAGCTCGCTGACGATCACGCCCATCGACCAGCCGTCGACGACGATGTGGTGGATAGTCAACACCAGCAGATGTTCGGTTTCCGCCGAGCGCAACAGGCAGGCCCGGACGAGCGTGTCCCGTGCCAGGTCGAACGGCTCGCTGGCGTGCCGCGCGGCGAACGCGTCCACGTCCGCCGCGGCCCATCCGGCCGTGTCGACGGTCTTGACCGCGATCCGCGCATCGGGCCGGATCCGCTGGACCGGCTCGCCACCGTCGGCCTCGAACGTCGTGCGCAGCACCTCGTGGCGCAGCATCAGCTGTTCCAGCGCCCACGTCAGGCTTTCCGCGTGGAGTTCCCCGGTCAGGCCGACGGCGATGGCGATGTTGTAGGCCGCGCCACCGAGCAGCTGATCGACGAACCACAGCCGCTCCTGGGCGAAGGACAGCGGCGGCACGTCGTGCTCGGCCGGGACGACGGGCGGTAGCGCCGGGTGCGCGGCCCGGCCCTCGACGATCGCCGCGGCCAGCCGGGCGATCGTGGGCGATTCGAAGACCGCGCGCAGCGGAAGCTCGACAGAGAACAGCTTCTGGACCCTGGCCATCAGCTGCGTGGCGAGCAGCGAATGGCCGCCGAGCGCGAAAAAATCGCTGTGCACGCCGACTGCGGGCAGTTCGAGGAGATCGGCCCAGACCTGGGCCAGCAGGTGCTCCTCCGGGGTCGCCGGTTTGCTGTCGTCGGGCACCGCGGCGGGCGGCTCGGGCAGTGCGAACCGGTCGAGCTTGCCGTTGGCGTTGAGCGGCAGCGCCGCGAGTTCCACGAATGCCGACGGCACGAGCGCGGCCGGGAGGAACCGCGCGGCGTACGTCCGGAGCCCGCGCTCGTCGAACCGGTACCCCGGCGCCGCGACGACGTAGGCGATCAATCGGGTCGACTGACCGCGGCCGGCAGCGACCACGGCGACGCCAGCGACGGATTCCTCGCCCGCCAGCACGGCCTGCACCTCGCCCGGCTCGACCCGGATGCCGTGGATCTTCACCTGGTGATCCGCCCGGCCGATGTACTCGAGCACCCCGGACGGGCGCCATCGCACCAGATCCCCGGTGCGGTAGAGCCGGGCGCCGTGCCCGCTGAACGGGTTCGGCACGAATCGCTCGGCGGTGAGCCCCGGCTCGCCGAGATAGCCGCGCGCGACGCCGCCGCCGTCGACGTACAGTTCGCCCACCACACCCTCGCGGACCAGCCGGCCGTCGCGACCCAGCACGACGACGAATGTCGAGCCGAACACCCCGCCGATCGACGGCAGTCCCTCCGGTTCCGCGGTGATGTCGCCGACGGTCGCCGTGGTGGCCTCTGCCGGGCCGTAGAGGTTGACCAGTCTCGCGGAGCGGGCGCGCAGTTCGGCGGCGAGGCCGGCGGTCAACGCCTCGCCTGCGGTGAGGAAGGCCATCCCGGACGGCGGTGCCATCCCGAGGTCGAGCATGGTGCGCCACAGCGACGGCGTGGTCTGAACCGCGGTGCAGCGCCCGGCGTTGACCGCCGCGACGACCGCTCGCTGGTCCCGGGACTGTTCTTCGTCGAGCAATACCACCGCGCCGCCCGCGACGAGCGGCGCGAGCAGTTCGACCTCGGCCATGTCGAACACGACGGTGGCGCGGCCGAGCATCCGGGTCCCGGCATTGAGACCGAGTGTGCTGACCACCGAGTCCACTACATGCGCCTGATTTCCGACCGTGACCGCGACGCCCTTCGGCTTGCCGGTCGAACCGGACGTGTAGCGGACGTAGGCAAGATTGTCCGCCGTCGCGTTCAGCGGCAGCCGGGTGTCCGGCCCGTCCGCCTCTGCCCCGATCGTCGCGATCCCCATGCCGGGCAAGCGGTCCGGCCGGGCAGTCACCAGAACGGCCGCGCCCGAATGCGCGACCAGCGCGGCCAGGCGTTCGTCGGGATCCGCGGGGTCGAGCGGCAGATGCGCGCCGCCGGCTTTGAGCACTGCGAGCATCGCGATCAGCAAGTCCGGCGAGCGCTCGAGCAGGAGCGCGACGACGGTGTCCGGCACCGCCCCGAGCTCGCGCAGCCGATGGGCGAGCCGGTTCGCGCGCTGGTCGAGCTGCCGGTACGTCCAGGTCTTTTCGCCGAACATGAGCGCGACGGCGTCGGGAGTCCGGTCCGCCTGCTCTTCGATCCGGCTGACGACCGAACGGTCCGGTGCCTCGGCCTTGCCGGTCCCCATGGCGAACAGGCGTTCCCGTTCGGCCGCGCCGGGCTCGGCCAGCCGCGCCAGCGGAACATCCGGATCCGCCGTGATCCGTTCGAGGACCTCGCCGAGCCTTCGGGCCAGGCGTGCGATCGTGGCCGGGGCGAACAGATCCGCGCGGTAGGTCACTGATCCTGCGAGGCGCTCGTCGAGGGTGATGGTGAGGTCGAACATCGACGACCGGGTATCCACCGGCCGAGCCGACACCCGCAGCCCCGGCAGGGAAATCTCCGGCAGCGGCGCGTCGAGGACGAGCATCGCCTGGAACAGCGGCGCGCGGTCGAGGGCGCGGCGCGGCGCGAGTTCCTCGACGAGCCGCTCAAACGGGACGTCCTGGTTCTCGTAAGCCGTGAGCGTCGCCTCGCGCGCGCGCCCGAGGTACTCCCGGAAGGTCTCGGCGGCGCGCAGGCGGCCGCGCAGCACCAGGGTGTTGGAGAAGAACCCGACGACGTTCTCCAGCTCGGGCCGCGGCCGGCCGGCGATCGGAGAGCCGACGGCGATGTCGTCCTGCCCGCTCTCATGCGCCAGCAGCACCTGCGTGGCGGCGAGGATCAGCATGAACAGCGTGACGCCCTCGCGACGGCACAGTTCGGCCGCCGGGGCTCGCAGTGCGGCCGGAAGCGCGAACACGTGCTCCGCGCCCTCACCGGTAGGCACCGCCGGACGCAAGCGGTCGGTCGGCAGGTCCAGTTCGGGCAGTCCGGCGAGTGCCGTCCGCCAGTGCGCGAGCTGGCGCTCCACCCGGTCGCCGGTGAGCCATTCCCGTTGCCAGCAGGCAAAATCGGCGTAGTGCAGCGCGACCTCGGCCAGCGCGGGCGCCCGGCCCGCACGGCGGCTCTCGTACAGCTCCAGCCATTCCGAGACGAGCACGCCCATCGACCAGCCGTCAACGACGATGTGGTGGACGGTCAGGACGAGCCGGTGTCGCGCGGCCGAACGGCACAGCAGACACGCCCGCAGCAGCGGACCGGCGGCGAGGTCGAACGTGCGGCGCGCCTCCGAAACTGTGCGCTCCTCGACCGCGTCGTCCGTCCATTCGCGAGCATCCACTGTGGTCACCGGCGCGCTGCCGCGGTCGTTGATCCGTTGCGTCGGGGCGCCGTCGGCGGAATCGAAGGTGGTGCGGAGGGCCTCATGCCGCCGGACGACCTCGCCGAGCGCCCAGGACAGGCAGTCCCGATCGAGGTCGCCCTCGACGTCGACCGCGACGGCGACGTTGTAAGCGCTGCCCGCGTCGAGATGTTCAGCCAGCCACAGCCGCTCCTGCGCGAACGAGGCGGGCGCGGCGGCACCGGGCGTGCGTCGTGGTATCCCGGCATCGCCCGGTGCGGCGAGCCCCTCGTCCAGCAGGACTCGTTCGAACTCTTCGAGCTGGCCGGCGGTCAGGCCGAACTTTCCGCTCGAGTGACCGGGCATGCGGCCCCCTCTCCCGCGCTCAGCCGAACGCGGCGATCTCGCCGGTTTCCGGCACCGCCACCGGGGACGGGCGCAGGCGCGCCGTCCCGAAAATCTTCACCCGGTCGCCGCCGACCTCGACGTCGAGCCGGCCGCCCCGTTCCGAAAGCTGCAGCCCCGACATCGCGGTCCGGCCGAGCCTGCCCGCCCAGTAGGGCCCGAGCTTGCAATGCGCAGAAACGCACACCTGGTCCTCGTCGACCCCGAGCGACGGGAAGAAAGTCCTGGACACGAAATCCGCCTCAGGGCGATCCGCGGCCGCCGTCACGATGTGACCGCGGAACGGGAAGTCCGCGAGCGCCCGGAACCGGGGCGCGGTCGCGACGACCGCGGCTTCCGAAGCGACTTCGATCAGCAGGTCGTCGCTGGAGGCTGCGCAGGCGACGAAATCGGTCCCGATCGCCCCGCGCAGCCCGTCCGGCGGCGCGCACTGCGCCACGTCCGAACGAGGCATGTCGATCGCGATGCGATCGTCGCGGCGTTCGGTGTACAGCGTGCCGTTCCTGCTGACGAAGGACAGCGTGGAGCGTCCCGTGGTCTCGAACAGGAACCCCGCGCTGGCGATCGTCGCGTGCCCGCACAGGTTGATCTCCTTGTGCGGGGTGAACCAGCGGATCCGGTACTCCCCCGGGCCGGCGGGCGCCAGGAATGCCGTCGTCGGCTCGGCGAGCCGGTGGGCCACTGCCTGCATGCGCTCGGCCCCGGGCAGATCGTCGCCGAGGACGACGGCGGCCGGGTTGCCGAGGAATCGCGCGTCGGCGAAAGTGTCAACGAGCCAGGCTCGCATCGGGCGGCACCTCCTCCAGCCGGGCCAGCACCCGGCCGATGGCCGCGCCCATCCCCCACACCTCGCTGTACGGCGGCCCTTCCGGGCCCTCGTCGATGTCGGTCTGCCGCGCGTACGCCGCCGTGGTCCAGTCCGGCGTGGCCGGATAGCGATGGTGGAAATCGTGATTGGGCAGGTCGCCCACGATCACCGTAAGCCGGCACGGCAGGTGGTAGAACAGCGTTGCCGCCGTCCACCGCACCCACCCCAGCGTCTGCCTTCCGATCGGCGTCCCCTTCGCGGGAACCGGGCTGCCGCAGTAGCGCGCTGCGGTCGCCTCGACTGTGTAGAACTTCCCGGGGTGGTCGGGATTCGGCGGGGTCAGCCAGGCATGCTCGCCCAGTTTGTCGAGCAGGGCGGACAGCTGGGCCAGCAGGATCACTGGGACGACGAACGCCAGCAGCAGCACGAGAACGCCGTGCGGCAGCCAGAACGGCGTCGACAGCCAGAATCCGGCCCACAGCGCGAACCCCGCCCGACGCCAGGTTCCGGTCAGCACATTGCACTTCGCACGGTCGAAGAAACCGAGACAGTAGAATTTCGGCGACAGGAACACCTGCCATGCCCGCCGCCACTGCCGCCGCTTCGGCACTCCAGGCCGGAAGCCGAGGCCCAGCAACACCTGCACCGGCGGATCGTCCAGCGTCGCGAACACCTCGCGACGGTGGTGCGAGTCGAAGTGCTCGTCCTTGAACGCCTGGAAGTTCTGGAACACCGTCAGCACGGTGACCAGCTCGCCGAAGAACCAATCGGTCCGAGCGCTGCCCGAGAACCTCCGATGCAGCGCCTGGTGCGCGATCACCAGCACCATGGTGCGGGCGCCGGACAGGGTCAGGATCCAGCCGCCCAGCAGCGCCAAATACCACAACGGGAACATGGCGGCGACCGCGTAGGCCGACAACGACAGGCCAGCGACGTAGACGATCAGGGTGAGCGCGACATAGGAGGCCCAGCTGTGCCGGATCAGCGGCCGTTGACCGGGCAGCGCCTTCCCGGTCTGCCACGTCCAGAAATGCTGCGTCCACCCGGGGAATCGCAGGTATGTCGCCCGTACGTCGTCCTGCACCGCACCCACCTCCTCCAGTCAGCTCGCCATGCCGGTCTCGGCGACAAGGCGGTCGAAGAACCTCGTCCACAGCCGCCACATCTCGTCGGCGCCGGCCAGCACCTCCGCTTCGACGTCGGGGGCGAACCCGGTCAGCAGCGCGTGTTCGGCCTCCTCGACGTGGTCGGGTTCCTGCTGGACGTGGATCCGCACCCACTCGTTGTCGGCGCCGCCGGTCACCGCGGCGACCGCTTGGCCGATGCTCGAGACCATCAGCAGATCTGTGGTTTCGGTGGCGTAGATGTAGCCCAGCGCCGACTTCCATCCAGCTGAGCCGCGTTCGTACCCTGCGACGAGCTCCGCGGTCTCGGCGAACGGCTCGGTGCCGGTCACGGCCGCGCGGGCGAATCCTGCGCGCTCCATCGAATCGGCGTAGATCACCTCGTGTGCCATCGCTTCCTTGCCCCCGCCCGCCTCCTGGTTGAGGATCAGCGTGATCGCGCTCTTCGAGGCGATGTCGGGCAGGACCGCGACACAGCGGGCCAAGAACGTCGGGAAGTAGTGCAGCGGATGCCACCACTGCCCGAGCAGGACCGCGACCTTGTCCCGGTCCCAGTCCTCGGCCTTGACGTTGCGGAAGAACGGATGGCCGGCGAACTCGGCGTGCGCCGCGCTCTCGGCCAGCTGTTCTGCCAGCGGCATTGTCGTCGTCACGTGAACCACTCCCTACGCGGATCGCTCCAAGGTGAAGTACCGTTGCATTTCGTCGATGCGGGCAGCGACCGCCGGATCGCGGCCGGCCCGTGCGATCTCCCGCATGGTGCGCCAGACGAAGTCGTCCCCGCCGTCCGCGCGGAAGTGCTTCTTGATGACGATGCTGAACACGTCGCGGTAGTTGTCCATCGTGATCAGCGGCGCGAGACCCAGCAGCTCTGCCCGTTCCTCTTCGGACATCGGCGGGCGACGCTCCACGCGGTCCGCCGGAATCCCGCCGTCGACGCGGTACGGCAACTTCACCAGCGGCTCGTCGCTTTCCTGATCGGTGAAGTCGAGCATCAGGTGCACGCGAGGCGTGCTGGACAACGACGCAGCCGAGTGCACCTGCGCGGCGTCGAAGAACCAGACCTCGCCCTCGGCCATCCGGTAGACTTCGTTGCCCGAACTGAAGAAACAGCGGTCGTTGGTGACCAGCGGGATGTGCATCCGGTGCGCGTTGCGCGACTCCCCCGGGATGCTTTCGAGCTCGAGCAGGTCGCGGTGCGGGATGATCACACTGTCGGAGATCACCGCCAGCCGCGCGAAATTCAGCCGGGTGAGGTCGACCAGATCCGCCACCAGGCCCCAGATGTAGGGCAGTTGCTTGCCGTAGTCAGTGAGGTCGGGAGCCTTGGCGTAGTCGTAGTTCGTCACCAGGCCGTCGCCACTGTCCCCGGACGCGGCCCAGAGCACCGCGCTCTTCCACGGGCCGCCGCACAGATAGTCGCTGTAGGCCTCCGAATAGCGGAATCCGGCGCTGGTTTCCAGGTCTTCGGCCAGCCGGGCCCGATCGAGTTCGAGGGAGCCGATGTGTTGCGTGCGCATGATCCGACCGTCCTTACGAGAGGGTGGCGAAGGGTTCCCCCCACGCGTTTTCCGTCGCGATCCGGTTGAGCCCGTACTCGTCCTTGCCCGCGATCTGCACACAGCCGTGGCGCGAGAGGTCGAAGTGGTGCCCGAACTCGTCGAACTCGGTCATGCCGCCGTAGACCCGGACGTGCGTGGGCACCACCCGGATCGCGAACCCCATCCGCTGGCGGTTGCTGATGTTCGGGTTGGACCCGTGGATGCACCTCGCGGTGAAGATGATGAACTGTCCCGGCCGCATCTCGAGGTGCGTGACGTTCTGCTCGTCAGGATTCCAGTTCTGATCGATCTTGATGTCGTTGTAGTCGTATCCGAAGAACGAGGCGTCGGCGCGCGCGTTGTTCCACTTCATCGGTGCGGTTTCGTCATAACGCCACTTTCGGTGGCTGCCGGGCAGGACCTTCATGCAGCCGTTCTCTTTGGCAGCTTCAGTGAAGGCGACCCAGGCGGTCAGCTCCATCGGGTTCTCCGGCGAGTGCTCGGTCGGCTCGAGCATGCCCTTGGCCGTCTCGCCGATCGCGTAGGTCTCGACCTGGTGCCAGCCGGTGCCGGAGTCGCCCGGGTTCTTCGGGAAGAACTCGCTTCGCCAGCACTGAATGTCCGGGCCGATCAGCGCCTGCATCCGGCGCACGATGGCCGGTTCGGTGATGATCTTGCCCAGGCCGCCGATGTCGAGGTGCCGGTCGTAGTTGACCGGGTTGTCGAAGACCTTGCGCGAAGGCCCGGCGGGATTGAGCAACTGCTTGCGCTGCTGCTTCCACCAGGCCGTCATCACCTCGGGTTCCCAGAGCGTGTACGGGCCGATGTACCCCTGCCGGTCGAAGACGTGCTTTTCGGCCTCGAGATCAATGGTGTCCATTCTGCTCACCCGCCCGTTCCAGTGCGCTGTCGATGGCCGCGGCGGTCGCCCCGGCATGCTCTCGTGTGATCCCCCAGTGGTCGCCGGGGACGGTCGTCGCCGTGAACCGGCCCGTGCACAACCGCCGCAGCACGCCGGCGAGCTCGGCCTGCTTGCCATGCGGGGCGTCGGCGGCTTGGAAAAGGTCCAGTGGCCCCGCGTAGGCTGCCGGCCGGTAGTCCATCGCGGCCCGCATGCACGTGTGCGCGATCCCCAGGCTGCGGCGCAGGTGCTCGGCGGGCGCGCCCTCGGGGACCGGCGCACCCATCAGGCTCGTCCACGATCCGTCCCGGCTCAGCGCCGCGAGATCCGCGCCGTCGGCGAGCCGGTCGAGGGCGGCGGCCAGCACGCCGGCGTGCCGGGTTTCGCCGAGCGGAAGCGCGGTCAGCGGGTCGAGGACCGGATTCGCGTCGAGCAGCCCGAGGAACTCGACCTCCTCCCCCGCGGCCGCCAACTGCCGGGCCAATTCGTAGGCGAGCACACCGCCGAACGACCAACCCGCGAGCAGATAGGGCCCGTGCGGCTGAATCGTCCGCAGCTGCGCGAAGTGCACGGCCGCGATGTCCGGCAGCGCGGTCCCCGGCGCGGGCGGCTCGCCGGCCCATCCGACGCCCAGAGCGCGCAACGGCGAGCGCGTCGCCTTGACGAGTTCGCGGTAGCCGACCAATTCGCCGCCGAGGGGATGCAGCAGGTACAGCGCACGGGTCGAGGGCCCGGCCCGCAGCGTCACGATCTGCGAAGCCGGCCGTTCTCCCGGGGCCTGCGGGACGGTCCGCGCCAGCGCGGCGACCAGATCATCGACGGTGCTGTCCTCCAAGAAGAGCGACAGGTCCACCGGGCGGCCGAGCGCCTGCCCCAGTTCGGCGACCACCCACGAGGCGAGCAGCGAGTCACCGCCGACGTCGAAGAAGTCGTCGTCCGGTTCGAAATCGTCGTGGCCGAGCACGCGGGCCCAGATCTCCGCCACCAGATCCGCCGTGACTTCAGTGTCCACGGCGTGTTCGAACGAGGCGGGGAGCTCGACAGCAGCCAAAGCCTTCGCGTCGACCTTGCCGTTGGCTCCGACCGGCAGCGTCGGCAGGACCAGGGTCCGCGCAGGAATCAAGTAGACGGGCAGCCGCTCGTGCAGAAAGCCGACGAGCGCTTGGTGCGCCAGCGGCCCTTCTGCGGTCACGTAGGCGACGAGCGCCGGGACGCCGCGGGCGACCTCGCGCAAGCCGACCGCCGCGCCGGTGATGCGCGGATGACCCAGGATCGCCGCTTCGACTTCGGCCGGCTCGACCCGGAAACCCCGGACCTTCAGCTGTCTGTCCGCGCGGCCGACGAACTCGTACTCCCCGTCGTCTCCGGTCCGGACCAGATCGCCGGTCCGGTACATCCGCGCCCCGGGCTGTCCGAAGGGATCGGGGAGGAACCGAGCGGCGGTCAGCGCCGGGTCGCCCAGGTAACCGCGCGCGAGACCGGCGCCGCTGACGTAGAGTTCGCCGGTTTTCCCGTCCGGGACCGGCTCGAGGCCGGAGTCCAGCACCCGGCAGCCGACGCCGTCCACCGGCCGCCCGATCGAGGGCAGCTGCGGCCAAGCCGCCCGGTCTGCTGGAAGCGTCCCGGCAGTGACCAAATGCGCCTCGGTCGGGCCGTAGTGATTGTCCAGCCGGCATCCGGGCAGCTTGGCGAACAGCTCCGCGATCGCGTCGGTGACAATCAGCCGCTCCCCCGCGGTGACGACGTGTTCGAGCGTCTCGGGGAACTCGCCGGTCGTCTGCGCCACGACAGCCAGCTGCTGCAGGGCGACATACGGCAGGAACAGACGCTGGATGCCGCGCTCCCGCACCACGTCGAGCAGCCGCGCCGGGTTGCGCCGCTGTTCGTCGGTCGGGATGACCAGGGTTCCGCCTGTGGCCAGGGTTGACAGAACTTCCTGGAACGTGACGTCGAAGCCGGTCGCGGTGAACTGAAGGGTGCGGAGCTCCGCAGGACCGCTCGCCACCTGCCAGCGCAGCAGCCTGTTCAGCCCGCGGTGGGTCATCGCGACACCCTTGGGGTGACCCGTCGAACCCGAGGTATGGATGACGTACGCGAGATGGTCGCGTCTCGGCTCCCCCGGCGGAGGAGCAACAGTTCCCTCTTGCGACGCCGAAAGAATCCCGCCGGCGGGGTCGAGGACGGCTGCTCCTCGCGGCAGCCCCGCCGGGATGCCGCCGTCGGTCAGCACGACCGTCGGAGCCAGCGCGGCTAGCAGGCCGGCGGTGCGCCGCCGCGGTGCCGACCCGTCCAGCGGGCAGTACGTTCCGCCCGCAGCCAGAATCGCTGCGACGGCAGCGACCGAGTAGGCCGATCGGGGTAGCATAACCGCAACCATCCGGTCTGGGCCGACACCAAGATCGCGCAGTTTTCCGGCGAGCGACAGCACATTAGCGGACATGTCCGCATAATTGATTTCACTACCGTCGGCATCGATGACCGCAATTCGTCCAGAATGTTCCCGAGCCGCAGAAATGATCATTTCGGACGCGGAGAACCACTCGTCTCCAGCCGTCGTGCGGCCTTCCGCCACTGCTTCGCTCACGGTGCCCACCCGGCATCTTGAAACACGAAACCCCCATGCAAACACGACTTTTTCCCGAATCGGCAGCACCGTTCGACACGAGAGCGCCGACACAGCGGAGACGATCACCGATCAGAAACCCAGCGGGCGAGCGGATCATCAAAATGGTGATCAAAGCTCGCCGGAGCGGCGGCCACCCCCGCCCTGCCCCCTAATATCGCGATACCCCAGCAACGGCGACAATAGGCGATGAACAACCCAGGGACAAGCCTTGACAGCAAAACACATTCCGACGTTTACTTCGATCGGGATTGTCGCATTGCTGGGGGTGCACATGGACGATCTTCGCACTCGTCCCGAGATCGAATCGCCCGGAAGGGCACCGGAAATCCTTGCCCGGCAGGGGGTTCACGCAGCGACGCTGTCCGCGGTGACTCGCCAGCGGTTGCGCGCACTCGCATCGAGCGAGAACGTCGACCTGGCCGCACCGCTGCTGTCGGCACACCTCGCCGCCACCGCCCGGCTCACCGGCGCGCCGGACCCGACCTGCTACCTCCGGCCCGGCCCGGATGGCGGCGTCGCCTCGACGGTCCTGCACGCCAGCGCTCACGACCGGACAACTTTTCGCGAACTGACAAGACACGTCGCGGAACTGATCCAACGCGGGTCCGCGTCCAGTGCAGTCCACTGTGTACACGACGAGAGAGCGGCCGTCGCGTGGTTCGCACTCGGTGCGGCCACAGTGGTTCCCGACCCATCCGCACCTGTTGTGACCTGCACCGAAACCGCCGGGGGGTTCGAGGTGACCACCCGTCCGGCGACTGGTCCGGGACCAAGGCTCGATGCCGCCACTTATGCCCATCTGCTTGACGAGTTCACCGCGGCGCCCGATCGGCCGATCGCGGCGGCGGCTCTGGTACCGAGAGCAGAAGAAAAACGGATCCTCAACGACCTCAACCCTTACGCACGGCCGCGGCACCGGTACCGCACTGTCACCGCGCCGTTCGAGGAGCAGGTCCGCCGGACGCCCGACGCCGTCGCGATCGAAGACGAAGACGGCGTCTCTCTCACCTATGCGGAGCTCAACGCCCGGGCGAACCGGCTGGCCCGGTACCTGCGCCAAGCTGGCGCAGGACCGGCCACCCGCGTCGCGCTCGCTCTCGAACGCGGCATCGAGCAGTTCGTGGCAGTGCACGCGGTCGCCAAATCCGGGGCAACGTACGTGCCGCTCGAGAGCGAACTGCCCGACGACCGGCTCGCGTTCGTCCTCGACGACACCGACCCGCTGCTCGTTTTAGCCGACACCGCGACGAAATCACGACTGCCCGCCAATGGCCCTCGCGTCGTAGACGTCGAGCGGGACGCCTCCGCGTGGTCCGGTCTCCCCGGTTCCGATCTGGTGCCGAGCGGCTCGGAGCGCAGTCTGCTGCACCTGCTCTACACCTCGGGATCGACCGGCCGCCCCAAGGGCGTCGCCTACCCGGTCGACGGCGCGATCGCCAACATCCTCTGGCTGCAGCGGTTCTACCCGTTCGGCCTCGGCGACACCGCGCTTTTCAAGACCTCCTACGGCTTCGACGTCTCCATCTGGGAATTGTTCTGGCCGCTGTACTTCGGGGCCCGCGTGGTTATCTGCCGTCCCGGCGGCCATCGCGACCCGCGCCATCTGGCCGAACTGATGGACCGGCACGGCGTCACGACCGTCTTCCTCATCCCGACGATCATGCACTCGCTGCTGGAGCATCTTTCACCCGTGCGCTGCACGGCCCTTCGCTGGGTGTTCTGCGGTGGCGAACCGGTCACGCCGCGCATCCGCGACGCGTTCCACGAACGGTCTTCCGCGGCCTTGATCAACTGCTATGGGCCCACCGAGGCCGGCTGCGTCACCGACATGGTGCTGCCGCCCGACCCGGGTTCCCCCCGTGTCCCGCTCGGCCGTCCGGCCGAACACTTCCGGCTCTACGTCCTCGACGACGGCCTCCGGGTCCGCCCGGTCGGCATCCCCGGCGAGGCCTATCTGGGCGGCGAAGTCGGTGTCGCGCAAGGCTATTGGCGCCGTCCCGACCAGACGGCAGAACGGTTCCTGCCCGATCCGTACGGTCCGCCGGGTTCGCGCATGTACCGCACCGGCGACCTCTGCCGCTACCGCGACGACGGCGTCCTCGATCATCTAGGCCGGATCGATCGGCAGGTCAAGATCCGCGGGATGCGGATCGAGCCCGCAGAGGTCGAGGCAGTGGTGGCCGAGCATCCGTCGGTGGCCGACTGCGTCGTGCTGGCCGAGGGGGACGGCAATCCGCGCCTGGTCGCGTTCGCCGTTCCCGCACCGGGCTGCCTGCTCGATGCCGAAGACGTGCTCGCCCACGCCGCCACTCTGCTGCCGTCGCACATGCTCCCCGCGAAGATCGTCGAGATCGAGGCAGTCCCGGCGAATGTCAACGGCAAGACCGACCAGCGCGCACTGCTGAACGCGTTGCAAGCGGCCGACGATGACGAACGGGAAACCGTGCCGCCGCGCGACGAGTTCGACGCGCGGCTGATCGACGTCTTCCGTCGCGTGCTCGCCGTCGACCGGATCGGGCTCGCCGACAACTTTGTCGAACTGGGCGGGCATTCGCTGCTCGCCTTCAGCCTCATCGAAATCTGCGACGCCGAACTGGGGGCCGAACCGGATCCCGTCGACCTGCTCACGGCCACTGTCGGCGAACTCGCCGACCGCATGCGAGCCGGGGCAGGCGCCGCGACCGGCCATCTCGTCGAGCTGTACCCGCGGCCGGACAAGCCGGTGATGGTGCTGATCCACGCGGTCAGCGGATCGGCCCTGCCGTTCGTGCCGTTGGCCCGGCACCTGCGCGACGCCTACTCCGTCTACGCCCTCCAAGTCACCGACCGCACGCCCGTTCCGGTGCCTACGGCCATCGGCGAGTTCGCCGAGCGTTACCTCGACCTGGTCGATCCGCTGGCCGAAGGCCGCCCGCTGGTGCTCGCGGGCTGGTCGATGGGCGGCTGCGTCGCCCTCGAAATGGCCCGCCGGCGGCGCGCCCGCGGCGGTGTCCTGCCCGCTCTCCTGCTGCTCGACACCCTGCTTCCGCCGCCCGCGCTCGGCCCGGGCCCCGAACACGACCAGGCGCGCGCGGCCATTCTGGCGATGGACATAGCCGAACTCGAAGGCGGAACCGGGGAAGAACTGCACACGCTGCTGGACCGCAACCGCCTGACTTTCCTCGACTACCGCCCGGATCCCTTCGACGGCCCGGTCACCCTGCTGCATGCCGCCGAGGACTTCCCTGGCGCCGATGCACTGCCCATGTGCTATCACACCGCCGACCGCGGCTGGTGCCATCTCCTCGACCGGCTCGCCGTCTCTGTCATTCCGGGAAATCACTTCACCCTGCTTTCGGAAAGCCACGCAGAAAAACTCGCGGGCATCCTTGTGTCCGCGCTCGACTAGTGCCGGTCGCGCTTGGCCTGCCCCTCGCCGACGGTCGGAGGACCCGCTATGCCCGCACCCGACAAGACCGGGTCTGACCTGCCCGGACAGCAGCGAGGCCTTGCCCGCGCCGCGCCGCCCGGTGCCCGGACGGGCCCGGACGGCCAGGGAGTCCTGGCCGGAATCCGCCGTCACCCGCTCCCGATGCAAATCACCGGACAAGCTGTTTCCGCATTCGGGGACGCGTTCTCGAACGTCGCGATGCCGCTGCTCGTGCTCGCTCTCACCGGCTCGGTCGCGCAGATGGGTGTGGTCGTCGCGGTCTCGTCGGTCGCGCAACTCGCCGGGAGCACGCTGGCCGGACCGGTGGTCGACCGCGTGGACCGGCGGCGCCTGCTGATCGCCTGCGACGTCGGGCAACTCGTGCTGGGCGGGGCGATTCCGGTGGTGTGGTGGCTGATCCCGTCCGAGTCCTGGACCCGATGGGCGATCTGGCTGATCTACCCGATCGTCGCGCTCAGCTCGGCGCTGTCGTCGGTCTACGAGGTCGCGATGCGCGCCGTGCTGCCACAGATCGTGCCGCCAGATCGGCTGGTGAAGGCGAACGCGGCCCTCACCACCTGCATCGAGGTGTCCTACGGCATCGGGCCCGCGATCGCCGGGCTCGCCGTCGCGGCCATCGGCGAGGAGAACTCGATCGGGGTCAACGCGCTGACGTTCGCCGTCGCGGCCGTCGCGTGGTATCTGATCCGTCCCGCCCGTAGCGTCGCGCCCGAGCACGAAGCGTCCGCCAGCGCGCCGCGCCAGCAACTGGCGGGCCTGCGCTTCCTCTGGCAGGACCGGCTGCTCCGAACGCTCACGGTGCTGGAGGTCGGCAACACCGTGCTCGCGGCCGGCGCGCTGACCCTGTTCATCTACTACCTGCGCCACGACCTCGGGCAGGGCAGCGCCGCGGTCGGCCTGATGCTGACACTCGGCAGTGTCGGCGCGGTTCTCGCGGCGGTGTCCGCGTCCCGGCTGGACAAGGGTCTCGGCGTGGGGAGGGCGGTCCTGCTCGGCATCGCTGTCCAGGGCGTCGCGCTGGCGATGGCAGGGTTCGCGCACACGATCGCGGCCGTCGCCGTGCTCGCGGTGGTGTTCGGGTTCGGGCAGATCCTCGCTGGCATCCTGATCATGTCGACGCGCCAGGTGCGGACGCCGCAGCGGCTGATCGGCCGGGCCACCGCGGCAGCGCTCACGGTCGTGCTGGCGACCCGGTTCGGCGGCAGCCTCGCCAGTACCACCGCAGCCGAGCACATGCCGACCACTCTGGTGCTCGCCGCGCTGGGCGGTCTGACACTGCTGATGGCCGTTGCCGGCTGTTTCACCACTGCCGGACGCGGCCGGCCGGCCCCAGCGGCCGGCCCGGGCTCGGGTGCCGCGTCATGAGCCCTGCGACGACCGCGCGCGCGAACCGCTGGCTCTTGCGCACGCCGAGCCCCCGAGCGCGCGCCCGGGTATTCTGCCTGCCCTACCCCGGGTGCGGCGCGAGCATGTACCGGAACTGGCCACGCTATCTCGGCACCACGGAGCTGTGCCCGGTGCAACTGCCCGGGCGGGAGAACCGGCTGCGCGATCCGCTGCCGCCCACGTTCGAAGAACTCGCCGACGAACTCGCCGACGCGCTGGCACCGCTGCTGGACCGCCCGTTCGCCCTCTTCGGGCATTGCGGTTCCGCCGTCGCCGCATTCGTTGCTGCGCAACGACTGCACGGCCGTGGGACCGCGCCGGCACGGCTGTTCGTCTCGGCTCAGCCCGCGCCTGACGACGGTCCGCCGTCGCGGTTCCTCCGGCTGGACGACGAGGCTCTGCGGACCGAACTGGCGACGCTGATCCGGCAACTCGGCGGCGATCCGGCACCCGCGTTCATCGACCTCGGCGTGCGCGTGCTCCGGGCCGACGTCGAGATCCACCGGCGCTACCAGCCACCCGCGCCCGAGCCGCTCGGCGTCGCACTCTCTGTCCTCGCCTGGTCCGAGGACAGAGAAGTCCCCGCCGAGTCCATGCGCGGCTGGGACGCCTACGGCACGGTGCGCCACCACCGGCTCGAAGGCGGGCACTTCAGCTTTCTCAACGCACCGCCCTCGCTGAGGACGGTGCTCGCGACCGATTTCGACCCGGTTCAAGCCGGGCTCGACCGACCGAAAGGACGACGCGCATGAACGACGAGGACGACAACACCACCTACGCGGCTGTGGTCAACCACGAGGAGCAGTACTCGATCTGGCCGGCAGAGCGCGAACTGCCGGCCGGATGGACCTTGACCGGACGCTCCGGCACGAAAGCCGAATGCCTGGCCTACATCAACGAGGTTTGGACCGACATGCGACCGCTGAGCCTCCGCCAGGCGATGGACGCCTGACCGACATTGCGAGGTGGGACATGCCGCCGGTGACCACACTGGTCGATCTGCTCCTAGCCCGGGCAGACCGGGCGCACGGGTACGAGTTCGCCGGTCCGGAGGGCAGCACTCAACTGCCGTTCCGAGTGCTGGCCGACCGGGCCCGCGCGCTCGGCGCCGACCTCGCCGCGCGCGGTCTGGCCGGCGCGCGGGTACTGCTGATGCACCCGCACGGGCCGGAGTTTGTCACGGCGTTCTTCGGATGTCTGTTCGCCGGTGCGCAAGCCGTTCCCGTATTTCCTCCGGATCCGGCCGATCTCGACCGGACGCTGCCGCGGCTGGCCGCCGTCATCGCCAACGCGCGTCCGGCCGCTGCGCTCACCACCACCGCGTTGACGCCGTTGGCGGAGTCGCTCGGCAACCGGCTGCCGCCGCTCGAATGGCTCGCGAGCGACGCAGTCGATCCGGCGCTGGCCGACTCGTGGGCACGTCCTGACGTCCAGCCCGGCGCCACGGCGTTCCTGCAGTACACCTCCGGATCGACCGGCACGCCCAAGGGTGTCGTGCTCAGCCATGAAAACCTGTTGCACAACAGCGGTCTCATCACCGAGATCTTCGGGGAATCCAGCGAAAGCCGCGGCCTGAGCTGGCTCCCGCTGTACCACGACATGGGCCTCATCGGCGGCGTCCTGCAGCCGCTGTTCGCCGACTTCCCGGTGGTGCTCATGTCACCGCTCGACTTCATCGCTCGGCCCCTGTGGTGGCTGCGCGAAATCTCCGACCGCCGGATCACGACCAGCGGCGGCCCGAATTTCGCCTACGACCTGTGCGCCCGCAAGTTCGCCGCGAATGCTGCGGCCGGACTGGACCTGTCGAGCTGGCGGGTCGCCTTCAACGGCGCCGAACCGATCCGTGCGTCCACTATGGACCGGTTCGCTGAGACCTTCGCGCCGTATGGGTTCCGCCGCCGAGCGTTCCTGCCCTGCTACGGTCTTGCCGAGGCGACGCTCATCGTCACCGGCAAGCCCGCTTCCGAGGACGTCCGCGTCCGCGAGGTGAGCGCGTACGGGCTGGCGAACGGGATTGCCACGACCCCGAAGTCCACAGTGGACTCGCTGTCGCTCGTCGGCTGCGGCGTCGTCCCGGCATCGCTCGAAGTGTCAGTCGCGGATCCCGAGTCCGGCGAGCCAGTCGCGGACCGCACGATAGGAGAAATCCGCGTCGCGGGTCCAACGGTCGCCGACGGGTACTGGGACGAGGCCGAGCAGGATCAGCCGACGTTCGCCGCCGATGGCTGGCTGCACACCGGCGATCTCGGCTTTCTCGCCGACGGCGAGCTTTACGTCACCGGCCGAAGCAAGGACCTCATCGTCATCCGCGGACGCAACGTCTACCCGCACGACATCGAGCAGGCCGCGGTCGAGGCGCAGCCCGCGGTGCGTCCGGGGCGAGTCGTCGCGTTCGGGATCGACGACGAGGAATCCGAGCAGGTCGTGGTCGTTGCCGAACTCTCCCGCGCCGCGGAACCGGGCACGGTGGCAGCCGACCTGCGTCGCGCGCTCGGCGGTTCACTGGACCTCCCGATCCGTGAGGTGGTGCTGACGCCGCCGGGAAGCATCCCCAAGACCTCCAGCGGCAAAGTGCGGAGATCCGCGTGCCGCCAGGACTATCTCGACAACCGGCTGCCGCGGCTGGACAGCAGCGCCCCGAGTCCGGCCCCGATTGGCCCGCAGCGGCTCGCCGACCGACAACACGCCGCGATCCTCGATTACCTGCGCGAGAGCGTCGAGCACGCGGTCGGCTCGAGCAGCATCGACACCACCCGTCCGCTGGCGCTGCTCGGCCTCGACTCAGTGGGCTCGGTCGAGTTGCTGCACCGGATCGAGGCGGATCTCGGAATCGAGCTCCCGGTCGCCAGCGCGCTCGCCACCTCCCTGACCGACCTCGCGACGGCCGTCGCCGACCGGCTTGCGGAAACCCCAGCCGCTCCCGTCGCAGCTGCCTCTGCGGCTGACCTGCCTACCGAGCCGCAGCAAGCGATCTGGTTCCTGCAGCAACTCGAGCCAGACAGCCACGTCTACCAGCTTGCCCGCGCCTTCACCGTCGAAGACGGCGAACTGGACGTCGAGGCCCTCGACCGCGCGCTGTGCCTGCTCGTTGCCCGGCACGACGCGCTGCGCACGGCTTTCGGCAACGAAAACGGCCGTCCGCGCTGCGCGGTGATGCCCGCCCCTGCCTCGGTTCTCGAAGTCGAGCACGTCACCGGCGATCTCGACGCGCGACTGGCCGAGTGCGCGCAGCGGCCCTTCGACCTGGAAAGCGGATCGCTCTTCGCCGCGTCTCTGCTCATCCCCGCCGACGGCCGCCCGGTACTCCTGCTCGCCGCGCATCATCTCGCCGTCGACCTGTGGTCGTTGCCGATCCTCGTGCGCGAACTGCAGCAGGCGTATCCGGCACTGGCGGCCGGCACAGACCCGGATCTGCCGGCCAGCCCTTCGTTCACCGCGTATGCGAGCCATCATGCCGGAGTCCTGGCTGCCAAAGGAGCGCAGCTGCGCCGGTACTGGCTGCACCAGCTCAACGGCGACCTGCCCCCGCTGGATCTCCCGGACCTGCGTCGGCGACCGCCAGTCCAGACCAATGCCGGCGCCACGCACCGGCAGACGCTTTCAGCTGATCTCGCCCGCGCCGTCCGCGACCTCGCCACGGCCGAAGGCGCCACGCCGTACCTGGTCGTGCTCTCCGCTCTCCAAACCGTGCTGCACCGCTACACGGGAGTCGACAGCGTGCTAGTCGGCACGCCGGTTGCCGACCGCCGCCGCCCTGCCTTCGCTGCCACCTGCGGGTACCTGCTCAACACTGTGGTCGTACGCGCCGAACTCGGAGACAATCCGACGTTCCGTGCGCTCCTCGGTGCCAACCGCGAGACGGTCGACGCCGCGCTGACGCACCAGGCCTATCCGCTGGCCAGGATCGTCGCCGACCGCGCAGATCGCGTCGACCCGAGCAGGCCCGCACTGTTCCAGGTGATGTTCACCCTCGAACAGGCACCCGGCGACGACGGCCTGGCCGAACTGGCCGTCGACGAACCCGGTGTCTGTCTGGGACTCGGTGCCAGCACGCTCGTCAGCCGCTCACTGCCGCATCCCGGCGCCGCGTTCGACCTGGCGCTCCGCGTCGCCCGGTCCGGCGATGCCTGGGTGGCGTCGTGGGAATACAACACCGACGTCCTCACCTGCGGTCTTGTCGCCCGACTAGCGGATCATCTCGCGACGCTGCTGGCCGATGCCCTGCGCCGGCCCGAGCGGCGAATCGGAGACCTCGCCATGCAGACCGGACCGGAACGCGACGCGGTCCGCCGGTGGAACGCGACCACAACGAGCTTTCCCGCCGACCGCACGATGCCCGAGCTGATCGCGGAGCGCGCCAGGCAATGCCCAGACACCGTGGCGGTCCGCTCCGGAACGACCGCACTGACCTACCGATCGCTGTTCAGCCGCGCCACCGCCGTCGCCGAACACCTGGTCGCGGAAGGCGTCGGCCCCGAGACACCGGTCGGCATCTCGATGCCCCGTTCCGCCGACGCTGTCGCCGCAATCCTCGGAGTGCTGCTGGCTGGCGGCGCTTACGTGTTCACCGACCCGGACGCGCCCCCGGAGCGTGTCGGGCACATCCTGCGCGACGCCCGGGTCGCGACCGTGCTCACCGAAGTGCCCGACGCAGCACCCGTCGGCGCGCCCTTGCCCCGTGCAGTGCCCGACAACCTCGCCTACGTGATGTACACGTCCGGCTCGACCGGACGGCCGAAGGGCATCGGCGTCAGCCATGCCAATCTGGTGGCCTCGACCCATGCGCGGCGGGAGTACTTCCCGGATCGGGTGCGGAGTTTCCTGCTGATCTCGTCGCTGGGATTCGACAGCTCAGTGGCCGGGCTGTTCTGGACGCTCTACGACGGCGGCACGCTCGTGCTGCCCGAGCCGGGGCACGAGCAGGATCCGGAGCATCATCTTGAGCTGCTGCGCGCGCACCGGATCAGCCACTTCGAGAGCGTGCCGTCGCTCTACCGGATGCTGCTGCGTCTGCTTGAGCCTGGAGATCTGCCGGAGTTGCGCTCGGTCGTGGTCGCCGGCGAGGCCTGCCCGCGCGAGGTGCACGAGGCGCATCGCACCGCGCTGCCCGCTACCGCCTTCGTCAACGAATACGGACCGACCGAAGCGACAGTCTGGTGCAGCGCGCACCGCGCAGCGACCGCGACCGACCGCCCGGACGTCCCGATCGGCGTCCCGATCCCGAACGCGACGCTGCATCTGCTCGACCGGCACGGCAACCCTGCCCCGCCGGGCGCGCTCGGTCAGATCCACGTCGGCGGCGCGGGCATCGCTCGAGGCTACGCAGGACAGCCGGGTCTCACCGCCGACAGGTTCCGGCCGGACCCGTTCGCCGAGGCGCCCGGGGCACGGGCGTACCGCACCGGCGACCTCGCCCGGCTGCTGCCGGACCGGACGCTCGAGTTCGCCGGCCGCGCCGACCGCCAGCTGAAGATCCACGGCGTACGCATCGAGATCGCCGAGATCGAGGCCGCGCTGCGCGCCTGCCGCGGCGTCGCCGACGCAGCGATCCGGGAAGTACGCCGCCCGGACGGCGATCCCGCCCTCGTCGCGTATCTGGTGGCCGCAGGCGCACCGCCGTCGGCTCGCGAGCTGCGCGACGAACTGCTGCAGCGGCTCCTCAGCGCGATGATCCCGGCTGCGTTCTGCTGGCTGCCGGAACTTCCGCTGACCGCTCGCGGCAAGCTCGACGCGAGCGCACTGCCGGAAATCGACCTCGACGGGGTTGGCGACGGCGAGTCCGCCGAGCCGACCGGGCAGGTGCTCGCGGGCATGTTCGCCGACCTTCTCGGCGTCGGACACGTCGCGCCGGACGACGATTTCTTCGCCCGGGGCGGGCATTCGTTGCTCGTCATCCAGCTGGTGGCCCGAATCCGCGCGGCGTTCGGTGTCGACGTACCGGTGCGATCGGTGTTCTCTGCCGCCACGGTCCGCGCCCTCGCGAAGGTCGTCGACGACGCACTGGCCGGGGAGCGCGACCTCGTGCCCGCGCCCGTCCCCGTCGCGAGCGACGATCCCGCCCCGCTTTCCTATGCCCAGCAACAACTGTGGTTCCTCGACCGGCTCTGGCCGGGAACTCCGACGTACAACGTTCCCGTCGCCGTGCGGATCAGCGGCAACCTCGACCACGACGCCTTGGACCGCGCGGTCGACGCTGTCGTCCGCCGCCACGCCGCGCTGCGGACCACCTTCGCGACATCCGAAGCCGGCCCGGTCCAGCAGGTCGCCGACACGGCCGCTGTCTCCATCGAGCAGGTCGAGTGCACGCCGGGCACCACAGTCGAAGGACTGGCGAACGAACTCACCGAACGCACGCGATTGCCGTTCGACCTCGCGCGCGGGCCGATGCTGCGGGCCACCCTCTACCGTCTCCGCGAAACGGAGCACGTGCTGTTGCTGGTGATGCACCACATCGTTGTCGACGGATGGTCGCTGGCTGTGCTCACCGACGAGATCGCGGCCGGGTACACGAGCGCGTTGCGCGGTGTGGCCGACCCGGTCGCGGATCCCGTGATCCAGTACCCCGACTTTGCGGTGTGGCAGCGCACGCACCGCACACCCGACCAGCTCGCCGGCTCCCTGGACCACTGGGCAGAGACGCTCGCCGATCCCTCGCCGCGCCGGCTGCCGGCCGACTTCGCGCGGCCCCCGGTGCAGACGTTCGCCGGCGCCAGCGTGCCCTGGCAGCTGCCCGCACCGGCGGTGCGAGGCTTGCGGGAGCTGTGCCGTGCCGCCGATTGCACGCTCTTCATGGTGCTGTTGGCAGCGTTCGGCGTCGTGATCGGGCGGAGCAGCCACGCCGACGACGTCGTGATCGGCAGCCCGACGTCCGGCCGCACCCGCCTGGAGACCGAGGATCTGATCGGGTTCTTCGCCAATACCCTCCCGCTGCGGGTCGACCTCACCGGGGACCCGACGTTCACCGAACTGGCCGCGCGCGTCCGCGGGGTCTGCGTCGACGCATACGCCCATCAGGACGTGCCGTTCGAACTGCTCGTGGAAACGCTGCAGCCGAGCCGGAACCTCGCACGCAACCCACTGTTCCAGGTCAACTTCGCGCTGCAGAACGCACCGCGGTCGCGGCCCCGGCTCGCCGACCTCGACGTCGATCTGGTGGACGTCGAAACAGAGACCGCGATGTTCGAACTCACCGTGTCGCTCTGGGAATCCAGCGACGCGCTCGAAGGCTATTTCGAATACAACCGGGACCTGTTCGCCGCGGACACCATCGTCCGCATCAGCGAGGAATTCGCCGAACTGCTCGCGGCGGTCGCGCGCGAGCCGGACCGTCCGCTGTCCGCCTTCTTCCGGTCTGGTCCGCTGCCCGTTGCCGCGCGGCCGGCGGACGTCCCAGACATCCTCGACGTCCTGGGCGCCGTCCGCGACCATGCACCCACAACCGTCGCGATCGAAGGCCTCGCCTATGGCGAACTCGTCCAGCAGGTCGACCGCCTCGCCGCCGACCTGGCCGAGGCGAGGCCCGGGATGACGGTCGGCCTGCGGGTCACCAGCGCCCGCGACTGGATGGCCGGCCTGCTCGCCGTGCTCGGCACCGGCGCCGCGTGCGTGCCGATGGACCCGGCCCGCCCGGACTGGTGGGACGAGCAGGTGCGCACCGACGCGCGTCTCGCCTTCTTGCTCGACGACAAGGGCGTGCACAGGCTCGATGCCAAACCGTCCGTGCCGGAGGAAACGGCGCTGGTCTGCTACCCCGACGACGCCTCAGCGGGGATCGTGCTCAGCAAGCACACCCTCGCCGCGCGCACGGTCGCGACGGGACCAGCCGACGCCGGACCGGTCGATGCTCCGCTGTGGACTGAACGCGCGGTGCGCGGATGTCTGTCCGCCGTCTTCCGCGGACGGCAAGTGCTCCTCGCCGACCTGTCCCCCGACGTCAGCGATGGCAGTCTCGCACCGCTGTCGTGCGACTGGGATACCGGTCGTCCGTTGCCCGGCGCCCGGCTGGCGATCCTCGACCTGCGTGGCCGCCCGGCACCACCCGGCGTCCCTGGCGAGTTGCTCGTCGCCGGTCCGCTCGTCGCGGACGGCTTTCTGCGCCGCGACGACCTGGCTGATCTCGTCGCCGTGCCGGGAGATCCAGAACCGTGGGCACGGACCGGGATCCTCGCCCGAGCCGATGAGGCGGGCCGGGTGGAGAACCTGGGGCTGATCGAACCGCCGGACGAGGACAACGGGCAGGACGCTCCGTTCGTCGCCCCGCGGACGCCGATCGAACGCGTCGTGGCCAGCGCGTTCGCCGATGTGCTCGACCGGTCGCCGATCGGCGTGCAAGACGACTTCTTCCGGCTCGGCGGGCATTCGCTCGCCGCGACCCAAGTGCTGCTGCGGCTCCAGGCGGTGTTCCGGGTCGAGGTGCCGATCCGCGCGTTTTTCGAAGACCCCACCGTCAACGGGCTCGGCCGCGCCGTCGCCGCGCTCGACCCGCAGCCCGGCCAGTCCGCACGCATCGCCGAGATCTGGGCTCGCATCAAAGACCAGCCGCGCCACGTTCCCTCGGAGGCCTGATGACCAGCAACGTATTCCCCGCCCTCGGGCGCCTGCCCGACCTCGCCAGAGCCGGGATCGACGGACTGCGCACCACCGACCCGGACCTCTACCGCATGCTCGAAGCGGAGTACCGGCGCCAAACCGACACTCTGGTCATGGTCGCCTCGTGCAGCGTGGTCGACCCGTCGGTGCTGGTATGCAGCGCCAGCCCCGCGGTCAACGTAACCGCCGAGGGCTACCCGGGCCGGCGGTTCCACGCCGGCTGCGCGCAGGTGGACGAGATCGAGCAGCTGGCGATCGACCGCGCCTGCGCGCTGTTCGGCGCGCGCTACGCCAACGTCCAGTCGCACTCGGCGTCGGTGGCGAACGAGGCAGTGCTGGCCGCGCTGATGCGGCCCGGAGACCCGCTGCTCGGGATGGAACTGCGGCAGGGCGGTCACCTCACGCACGGCGCGCCGGCGTCGATGTCCGGACAGCTCTACGATGCGCACGGCTACGGACTGGGACCCGACGGCGGCATCGACTACGACCAGGTGCGCTCCATCGCGCATCAAGTGCGTCCCAAGGTGATCGTCTGCGGTGCGACCGCTTACCCCAGAGCAGTGGATTTCCGCCGGTTCCGGGAGATCGCGGACGAGGTCGACGCGATGCTGATCGCCGACATCTCGCACATCGCCGGACTGGTCGCGGCCGGGCGCCACCAGAACCCGATCGACCACGCGCACCTCACGACCACCTGCACCCACAAACAGCTGTTCGGCCCGCGCGGCGCGCTGATCCTCAGCGGCCGCGACTGGGACCGGCCGGTCGGCGGCACCACGCTGGCGGCGCGGATACAGCGCGCGATCTTCCCGTTGTTCCAGGGCGCGCCCGCAGTCAACACCATCGCGGCCAAGGCATGCGCGCTCGGCCGCTGCGCCACTCCGGCGTTCGCCGAACTGGCCGGCCGGATCGCCGACGACGCACGGGCGCTCGCGGACGCCTTCGGCAGGCTCGGCTACACAGTCGTCTCCGGCGGCACGGACAACCACATCGTGCTGCTGGATCTCACACCGCTGGGCATCAGCGGCCTCGTCGCCGAGAAGGCGCTCGAGTCGGCCGGGATCATCGTCAACAAGAATCACATCCCAGCCGATCCGCGCCCGTCTGCGGTCACCAGCGGCCTGCGCATCGGCACGAACACACTCGCCGCGCGAGGCGCGCGCCCGGCCGACATGTCCCGCTGCGCCGGACTGGCCGACCGGGTGCTGCGAGCCGTCCAGCCCGTCGACGACCGCGACCATGTGCTCGACCCGTGCATCCGGGCAGAGGTCAACGCCGAAGTCGTCGAACTGTGCCGCGCCTGGCCCCTGCCCGGATACCCGGCGGGCTGAACGATGGCGACAGAACCGAAAACCTGGCGGCTGGCGCTCGCCGGCGCGGGACACGTCGGCGGCGGCGTACTGGACATCCTCGACGAGCAGGGCGAGGCACTGGCAGCCGAGCACGGCGTGCGGCTGCTCGTGACCGGTGTGGCGGAGTTCGGCGGCGGCGCTGTCGACCCCGCTGGACTCGAACTCGCCGTGCTGCGCACCGCTCTCGCCGAACGTCGGCCGCTCGGCGAACTGCCCCGAGTCGGCGTCTCCGGTCTGACCCCGGTCGAAATGCTCGACCGCGCAGAGGCCGACATCCTGCTCGAAGCGACGCCGGTCGACCTCGTCGACGGCGAACCCGGCCTCTCCGCTGTCCGGCACGCGCTCGGCAGCGGAAAGCACGCCGTCCTCGCCAACAAAGGCCCGGTCGCCCTGGCGTACGAGGAACTCTCCGCGCTCGCCGCCGAATACGGCTCGATGCTTCGATTCAGCGCGACCGTAGCCGGGGCGCTGCCGGTCGTCACGATGGGACAGCGCGATCTCGCCGGATGCCGGATCACCCGGATGGAAGGAGTCCTGAACGGCACCAGTCACAGCATTCTGCGGGCGATGGAACGCGGAATCTCCTTTGCTGACGCCGTCCGCGACGCCCAGCGGCGCGGAATCGCCGAGGCTGATCCGAGCCTTGACGTAGACGGGCACGACGCGGCCTGCAAACTGGCGATCGCGGCGAACGCCGTGCTGCGCATGCCCTGCACGGTCAAGGACGTCGCAATCCGCGGGATCCGCGAACTCACCGCCGACGACGTTCGCGCGCCGCTGGCCGACGGCCGCCGGCTCGTCCTGCTGTGCTTGGCCGAGGCCGACGCGACCGGTTACCGGCTCTCGGTCGAGCCGGCACCCGTGCCGGACGACCACCCGCTCGCGCGGCTGCACCCCGACGAGATGGGGATCGTGTTCCACACCGACCGGAACATGCGGATCTCCGCGGCCAGCCTGGAACCTGGCGCGGAACCGGCATCCGCCGCGATGCTGCGCGACGTCCTCGACATCAGCCGGAGCACATCATGCACTTGACCACAGCGGACACCCTCGCACGGTTCGCGCTGACTCGGCGAGAAGTCGACGAGATCGAGGGACTGCTCTCCCGCTTGATGTCCCGGCACGATCGCGCCGACAACCCGGGATTCCTTGCGGCAGCGGCACTCCACGCACAGGAGCTGCCGCTGCGGCTGCGCAGCACCTTGGGCGCCATGCGCACCCGCGAGACGAACGCCGCATGCGTTGTCAGCGGGCTGCCGGTGAACGACGCCGCGATCGGCCCGACCCCGCGGCATTGGGCCCGCCAGCCCGACCGGGGCTCGACGCTGCGCGAGGAGCTCTGGCTCGTGCTCGTCGCCTCCTTGCTCGGCGAGATCTTCGGCTGGGCCACGCAGCAGAACGGCGCGGTGGTGCACGATATCTCGCCCTCGCCCGGCCACGAACACACACAGCTCGGCAGCGGGAGCAGCGAAACCCTGGCATGGCACACCGAGGAGGCGTTCCATCCGCTCCGGTGCGACTATCTTGCTCTGCTCGGGCTGCGCAATCACGACCTGATCCCCACCACCTTCGCCTCGATCGGCGACGTCACCCTCGATTCGGAAGTACGCGACGTACTGTTCCAGCCCCGTTTCCGCATCCGGCCGGACGACTCGCATCTCGCGGCGGAGGACCGGACCGCGGAGATCCCGCCGGGCCGCGAGGGCACGCTGCTGCTGGCCGCGCGAGACCGCGTCGACCAGATGAACAGCAGCCCGCAGCGGGTCGCTGTGCTCTCGGGCGACCCCGTCGCGCCCTATCTCGCCATCGATCCCTATTACATGGACGTCCCGGGTGACGACCCGCCGGCGCGCGCCGCGCTCGACGCGATCTGCCGGGCGATCGATCGCCGGCTGCGCGAGATCGTGCTGCGGCCCGGCGACATTGTGCTCATCGACAATTTCCGCGCTGTCCATGGCCGGGCGTCCTTCCGCGCTCGCTACGACGGCACCGACCGCTGGTTCAAGCGCGTCAACATCACCCGCGACCTCCGCAAGTCCCGTGCCCACCGCCTCGCCTGCGATTCGCGGGTCGTCTACTAGGAGCAGCCCGATGTCCTCCCGAACGCTCCGGTCCGTCCCCGGCAGATACTCCGTATGCCGGCTGCCGCCCGCCGCACCGATCCCAGGCGACGCGCTCACCCGGTCCGCCGATTTCCTCAGCGTCACGCGCACGAGCGACGAGCTGACGGTCATCTGTGCCGAAGACGTCCAGGTCCCCGGAGCGGTCCGCGACAGCGGATGGCACTGCCTGCGGGTCGCGGGCATGTCGGGACTCGACGAACCAGGCGTGCTCTCGTCAGTCGTCGCGCCGCTGGCGGACGCCGGGCTGAGCGTGTTCGCGGTCGCCACCTACGACACCGACTACCTGCTGGTCACTGAGCTCCAAGCGGCCTCGAAGGCGCTCGCCGCCGCGGGACACCGCGTTGTGGGGCCCGCAGATGACTGACCCCGGCCGCTGGATCATCCGCTGGCCCGCGCCGCTGACGCCGCGGCTTCGGCTGCTGTGCTTCCCGTACGCCGGAGGCGGTGCGTCGGTTTACCGGCCATGGCGGGAGCACCTGCCGCCTGATGTCGAGCTGTGCGCGGTCCAGCTGCCCGGCCGCGAATCCCGGCTCAGCGAACCGCCCTGGTACCAGCTGTCCGCTCTGCTCCCGCAGTTGCACCGCGGCCTCTCCGGACTGCTGGACCTGCCCTACGCGACCTTCGGCCACAGCCTGGGCGCGCTGGTGTCATTCGAGTTCGTCCGGCAGCTGCGGCGCTGCGGGGACCCGCTGCCCCGGCACCTGTTCGCGTCCGGCCGCGGCGCCCCGCAGGTCCCGGTCCGCTCCGAACCCATCCACCGGCTGCCCGACGCGGAGTTCGTCCGGGAGATCGCACGTTTCCGGGCGACCCGGCCCGAGGTCCTCGCCGATCCGGACCTGCTCGAACTCGTACTGCCCGCGCTGCGCGCCGACTTCGCGCTGAGCGAGCGATACCGCTACCGACCCGAACCCCCGCTGCCCTGCCCGATCACCGCGTTCTACGGGATCGGCGACCCGTCCGTGCGGAAGGACGACGTCAGCGCGTGGGGATCCCAGACCAGCGCCGCCTGGCGCGTGCGCGCCATGCCGGGCGATCACTTCTTCCTGCGCCCTGCGCAGCCGCGGCTGCTCGCTGAGATCGGCTCGTCCCTTGCCTGACCCGCCTGCTTCGGAGGAACTCCCATGTGGCCCACCATTCGCGTCATCGACAACTTCCTCGACCCGACTGAGCTCAAAACAGTGACCGGCAAGGTCGGCGCGGCGCGGTTCGTCGACGGGCGGGTGAGCGCCGACGGCGGCAGCGCCGAGGTCAAGAACAACCAGGAAATGGCCTCGGAACAGCAGTACGTCGAGGTCGTCAAGATCGTCGACCGAGCGGTGCGGGCGAACCTGGATCTCAACAACTCCGTGTTCCCGCGGTCGATCACCCGCGCGATCATCAGCCGGTACGAAGACGGCATGGCGTACGGCACGCACATCGACTCGCCGATCATGGGGTTCACGGTGCAGAACGAGGCATACGGTCCGTTCGGCCAGAACTACGTCCGCAGCGACTTCTCCATGACAGTGTTCCTGGCCGAGCCGGATACCTATGACGGAGGCGAACTCTCGTTCGGCAGCCCGTGGGGCACGCACACCTACAAACTGCCCGCCGGGTCAGCAGTCGCCTACCCGACCGGCCTGCCTCACCAGGTCACCCCGGTGACCAGGGGCGTGCGGCTCGCCGCCGTGCTCTGGCTGCAAAGCATGATCCGCGACCACGAGCAGCGTCGGCTCGCCTCGCAGCTGAATCTGCTGGCAACCCGTCTCGAAAGCACCGAAGCCGGCTCCGCCAACGCCCAGCTGGCCCGGGAACTCGCGGCCACCGCCCTCCGGATCAACGCCGACATCTGACCTGCCCGGCAGCTGAAAGGCCCCCGATGAACAGCGGCACTCCCGACGTCCTCGAGGATCTCGCGAGAATCGACCTGACCGACGCCCGGCTCTATTCCGACGACCGGCCGGAGCGCGCGTGGAAGCAGATGCGGGAATTCGGCAGGCCGATCCGGTCCGGCGGTTTCCGCGAGCACTGGGCCGTCACGCGGTACCGGCACATCCAGGAAGTCCAGCGCAACGCGCACCTCTTCTCCTCGCAGAAAGGCATGCACCTGGGCGAGAAACCCACCGACGATAAAGCCGGCGCGGCCGCGGGCGGGTTGTCGCTGCTGGTGACCGACGACCCGGCCCACGCAGAAATGCGGAAGACGATCAACACGTCGTTCACACCGAAATTGCTGCGCAAGCTCACCGACAGCACACTGCAGATAGCGCGGGACCTGGTGTCCGCTGTACTGGACCAGGGCACGTTCGACTTCGTCGAGAAGGTCGCCGCGCCGCTGCCGACGATCGTCACCTGCGAACTGCTCGGCGTGCCCGACGACGACCGCGATCATGTCAAGGAGCTGACGCAGGCGGCCTTCAGCGGGTCCGGTTACACCACCTCCAACGCGCAGATCGCCGCGCACACCAAGCTGTTCGGCTACTGCCACAAACTGCTGGCCGCGAAACGCCGCCGGCCGGGGAACGACGTCGCTACCGTTCTCGCGAACGCGACGATGTACGACCAGCCGATACGGCCCGAGATCGCAGTGATGAACTGCCACGACCTGATCGCGGGCGGCAACGAGACGGCACGGCACACGTCGAGCGCCGGCGCGCTCACCCTCGTCACGGACCCGGGCGAGTGGGCGATGCTGCGCGCCGGGCGCGCCGACCCGGATACCGCGACCGAAGAGATTCTCCGGCTCGGATGCCCGGTCAGCCACGTGATGCGGGTCGCCACCGAGGACGTCGAGATCGGCGGAACCCGCATGCACGCCGGGGAATTCGTCACCCTGTGGCTGAGATCGGCCAACCGCGACCCCGAGGTATTCGATCGTCCGGACACGCTCGACTTCACCCGCAAGCCCAACCGGCACCTGACCTTCGGGCTGGGTTCCCACTACTGCATCGCGGCGTTCCTGGCGCGGCTCGAAGTGGGCTCGATCGTCAAAGCGATGCTCGAACTGGTCGGCACGGCCGAACTGCGCGGCGACCCCGTCCACCTCGAGTCGAACTTCTTCCGCGGGTACCGGTCCCTGCCCATGGCCTTCACGAGCCGCGCGTGACCCGCCGCTCAGGCCCCGGCCTGGGTCAGCAGCACGACCGCGCGGCGGGCCGCCTCTCGCACCCGAAGCACCGAGTCGTCTCGAAGCGCAGCCGCGGCTTCGAGCGCGTCACCCAGCAAATGCCGTGCAATCACCTTCAGCCCCATCTCGCGCACCCGCCACGACTCATCCTCCAGCGCGGCGAGTATCGCGGGCGTAGCGGACTCCTCCCACGCCCACAGCAGGCCGCGCGCGCCCCACACCCGGAACCAGTAGAGGTCGTCGTGCTGGGCGCCGTCGAAGAACTTGTCGGCGCCCGGACCGCCGAGCGCGCGGATCAGCGATTCGTCGACCGGTTCCCCGACAATCAACTTGGCGCATCCGTCCACGACTGCGGGACGCCCGCGACGCGCGCACTCCGCCTCGATGCTCTGCTGCGGGGTCAGCGACCAGACCGAACGACCAGGCACACCTTGATTATGCGGCACCCGGCCGAATCCTGTCGAATCCGCAGCGCGCCGAGCAAAGGGGTCTCCGCGTGAGTGAGCACCAGGTGGCGTTCCTCCTGCTCGACCTCTCGCTCATCATCGCGCTGGCCAGTGCCGCCGGATTCCTCGCACGGAAACTGGGCCAGCCTCCGGTCATCGGCGAAATCATCGCCGGCATCGCCCTCGGCCCGACCCTCTTCGACGGCGCTCTGACCCGCACGCTCTTCCCCGCCGACATCCGGCCCTTCCTCCACACCCCGGCCAACCTCGGCCTCGCCCTGTTCATGTTCCTGGTAGGCACGGGCATCGAGCACATCGGCAGCCGGAGCACCCGCCGGGCCACTGCCGCCGTCGCGATCGGATCGACCGCACTGCCCTTCGGACTCGGCGCCGCGCTCGCCGTCTACCTCGCCGGACACCACCATTCGACCAGCCGTACCGGATTCATCCTGTTCATCGGCGTCACCCTGTCGATCACCGCGTTCCCCGTACTCGCCCGCATCATCGCCGAACGACACCTCACCAACACCGCCGTCGGCGCGATCGCGCTCTCCTCAGCCGCTGCCTGTGATGCCGTCGCCTGGGCCATGCTCGCGTTCGTTCAAGCCCTCTCCACTCACAACTTCGCAGCGCACTGGCAACCCTTGCTCCTGATCCCGTTCATCGCCGTCATGTTCATCGGCGTGCGTCCCCTGCTCACCCGGCTCCTCGCCAGCACCAACCCCGCGGCGGCGACCGTGACCGTCGTCTTCGTCGGCACCCTCGCCACCGCGGCGGCCACCCAACTGATGGGCCTGCACCTCGTGTTCGGCGCGTTCCTCTTCGGCATGATCATGCCCAGAACCCTGACCGGCCGCGCCCGCGAAACGATCACCCGTCCGATCGAGTTCGCCGCACGACAACTGCTTCCGGTCTACTTCGTCATCGCCGGCTTCAACGTCGATCTCTCCCGCCTCGGACTCGCTGGCATCGGCGACTTCTGCATGATCGTCACCCTTGCCGTCCTCGGAAAATGCGCCGGCACCTACGCAGGAGCACGCGCCGGCGGGCTTCCCTCCGAACGAGCAGCCGTCATCGCCAGCCTCATGAACACCCGCGGGCTCACCGAACTCGTCGCACTCGGCATCGGCCTACAGGCCGGTCTGCTCGACCAACAGCTCTACGGCGCAATGGTTCTCATGGCCGTCGCCACCACCGCGATGGCCGGCCCCATGCTCTCCCTCATCGCCTGCCGCGCCCGGCAGAAGGGCCTGGACCCCTATCGCGAAGTCCAACTGGCCCGGACCGGCGACTAGGGTGTCACCTGCAATCAGAATTGAGCACACACGCGCCCGCTGTTAAGCGCACAGCACAATGGTGAAAAAGAAGGAAATCTGCGTCTAAATCGGCGGGCAAGCATCGGTTCACCCCGATGGGCGATGTGAACTTTATCGCTGGACGCGTCACTGTCTCGGCCGAATTCTGCAGGCCAACCGTCGGGACTTGGTACGCGTCGAGCCGATCAATATCGACACACACTGGCAGGATCGGAGTGGCCGCGCACGGAGTCAGCGCAAGTACGCTCCGGCGATGCGCCGGGGTACCCGTGGTCCGCGCGGGAGCCCGCCGTGGTTGTCGAGCGAAAGCAGGGGCGGAGCCGACCGGTCAGTTCCCTCGGACCGCCCGCCGAACCCAGCGTGCCCATTACTGAGCACCGGACTCCCCGCATGGCCCGGTTGGGCGACCGGCATTTCTATCCGGCACCGAGCCAGGACCCTTTGTGCCGGGCACGATGGACGACAGACGCTGATGTCGCCGACCCGGCCGGGCGCGTTTCCACCCTTCCGAAGGTGCCGAACGCGAACTGGGCGCTGCGTTGGCGGGCAGCGTGATTCCGACGCGAGCGCGTGGATCAAGCTGCCGCAGTCGACGCCGACCTTGTTGCAGCCGCCTTGCCGTCCGGGGCAAGGTCGAGCCAGCAACGACACGTCCGGATAGTCCTGGGCGTGGTCGTGTGCTGCTCGTCTCGTACGCGAAGCTGGCCCGCTGAAGTTGCCGCCATTTGGCCGTCCGTCGCAACTTTGCGTGCGGCCGAACGCAAGCGGGCATCGTTCACGGAGGCGCGAACAGGCCGTGCCCACGCTTCTAGAGCAGATCGGGGGCGCGCGATTCCGAGTTTCCCGAGCGAGCCGCAGTGCGAGACTCCGGCGGCCCGGCAGCCGGAGTTCCCGGGCCGGAAGCTACGGCCTCGCGAGGGCGAGGGATCACCGGGGAGAGAGCACGCCAAAGACCGCGAGTCAGACTGGCGCTGGCGGTGGCGCCGATCGTGTTCAACAGTACGTCGTCGGTGGCGCTGACCCGGCCGGCGTCCAACAGGTACTGCACGGCTTCGATCCCGATCGAAACGAGCGCCGCCGCCGCTGCTACCCGTGCGAGCGACTGCAGCCGGGGCACCCGAAACGGGACCAGCGCCGCGAGCGGTGCCAGCAGCACCAGGTTTCCCGCGATCTGCCAACCCGCGTCGTTTCCCAGACCGGCGACGTCCTGGCCCGGAATCAGGTGCAGGGCACTGCCTTCGCCGTCCCCGGCGGGTGCCGTGACCAGGACGACGACCAGCCCGCCGCAGAGCAGGATCGCCGTGTCGATGGCGGCGGTGAACGTCGCGATCGAGAGCGGCAAGCGCCGGCTCCTGCGCACCGCCAGCACAACCCACAGGATCTGCGACACCGGCAACGCAAAAACCGCCACCGGAATGATCCGTTCGACCACCGTGTCCATCCCGCGCCTCTCCCCTGAACACCTTTCGCAAGATCACCTTCGCATCGGTCAGGGAGAGTGTCGTGTCGTCGCGATCACCCGAGTTGGTGGACGGCCGTATCGCCGAATGCTCTGTCTTGCAGTGGGGTTCGACCAGCCGTTCACCCGACGGCCGGGGGATGCAATTACGCCATTCGTGTAGTGCCGGGGACTCGGGGCTGGACACGCTGGCCGCGGTGCGTGCGAGCGGGATGGGCGGCGTAGCGGCAGCCGTTTCTGTCACATTGCTGATTGCGAGCATCGGGGGGATCTGGATTCCGAAAGTCAGCGCTTTTCCTTACGTGACTATCGGACTGGCGGCGACCGGCGTGGCACAAGGGCTCGTCCTGGGCCACTGCGACCGCCTCTGCCCCCTTCGGCCAGGATCCAGAGCGAAAGAGCCTGAAGTATTACCCGACCTGGGTGTGTCGCCTGCCCGGGGGCGCAAACCGTGTCACCTCAGCTGCGACTCAGCAACCGGCCTGGGCGCGCGTCCCGGCCTCTGGTTCTGCCCGGCAACGCCCCACCTGCCGGGGTCCCGTCCGCGCCGAAGGCTGACCGACCCGCTGGATGCCGGTGCCGATCTCAGTCGCTGTCGTGTTTGGCGGTGTCGCCGGGCCACTGACCGGTGAGCTTGTCGTAACCGGTCGCGCCGCCTCGGTCGACAGCTGCCTTCACCAGGCCGAAGATCGCTCCTTGGACGGACGCAGCCAGGAGCACCTCGCCCCATCCCCGGTCTTTCTGGGTCGGGGCGGGCACCTCTTCCCTGCCGGAGATCAGCTTCCACACTCGTTCGAACACCGCGTTCGCGGCCAGACCGCCAAGCACGCCGAACAGCATGCCCAGCGGGCGGTACAGCAGCTTGTTCATCTTCACTTTCCTTCCGGACGACCTTCCACAGCGCACAATCGCGGCGTTCTCGCTCAGCCGGGCCGGTCGATGTCGGCAAGGTTCATGACCGTCTCCTCTCGCTCGATCAAGCACTACCCGCTATCTCGAAGGTGTATGCGCGGCCTCGCTGGCGGTACCTGAGAGCTTTGCCGCCCGGGGGCTGGTCAAGCAGGCCAGAGGCGCGCACGTGCTCGTCTACGACGACCCGCTGCTCGCGCGCGGCGAGGGCAGTACCGCCGGGAGCCGGATCCGCCTTGCCTCCCCCGGCGCTTCACTAGGCCGCGACTATGTTGTCGCGGGCGACGGCGTCGAACGCCGATACCCGGTCGAAGCACGCGGCACGTACCGGGTCGCCGTCCGCAGCCAAAGCCCTGACGGACAGGGGGGCGGCCGGTGCGGGACGGCCCGAAGCACGGCCCGCCCTCGATAGTCGCTTGTGGACAGTCCTGGAGGAGCTGGGCGGGTTTCCGTTCCGGGTCGGCGCACAGCGAAGCCATTTCGGTCTGCGAACGGTGCGAACAATGTCGCGCCGCGTGCGTCGTCCTGTGCCGTCAGGAAGTGTTGGCCAGGATCGTGCGGCAGTCGGCGAGCAGCGATTCGTCGGCGGTGACGAATCCGTTGTAGACATCGAAATACTCGACGACTCCCTGCACAGTGTGCCGGCGAACTGAATCCAGCTCGGCGCGGGCCAGCGATGCGGCCGGACGGGCGGCGGGACCCAGTTCCGCCAGGCTGCGCGCCAAGGCAGGCATCAGCACCCGGTTCGTGCGCCACAACGTGACCAGCACCGCCGCTGCCGCGTCGGCGTCGCCGTCGATGCGCCACAGGGCGGTCGCCAGTTGGTAACGCACCCATCGGTAAGGGTCGGATTCGTCGTCGGCTTGGGCGAGCATCGTCCGCAACCGTGCGCGGTAGGACGTTGCTGCTTGGCCGAGGACGCCGAGGGCTTCCGCGGCGGCCGTGATCGCGTATTCGCCTCCGTCCAGGTGCCGGGCGATCGCGGGGAGCACGACATCGGCGTCGCCGGTGATGCGCCACAGCGCGACCGCCGCGCCGATGGAAGACTCCCGGTCTGGTTCGTCCAGCAGCGAACGGAGTGCCGGAACCGCGGCGGCGGCGCGAGGACCTATCTTGCCCAAAGCCGGCACGGTTTCCCGGATCTTGCCGTCCGAGAGGAGGGCCGCCATCTCCGGCACGGCTTCCGCGGCGGCGGCACCCATCTCCCCCAGCGCGCCTGCCAGTGCCTCGGCTTCCCCTGGGAAGTCCCGGATCCGGCGACGGATCAGCGGGACCAGATCGGCCGCGAGCTCGCCGAAACTGCCGATGGCGCTTCCGATCCCGGTGGGCAGCTGCTCTTGCTCAAGCACCCAGCGCAGGGCCGGCAACGCCCGCACGTCCCGCAATTCCGCCAGCACCGGCAGAATCGGGTTGAGATCGACGGAAACCCGCGCAGGCCCGGAGCCGCGCGGGCGCGAAGTCTTGATGAGCCAACCCGGTTGGCCGGACAGCGGGTTGCTCCGTTCGGCTTCCCGGGGCATCGCGTCGAGGGCCTGGCTCAGCGCGCCCGCCGCGGGAGCGGCCAGGACGCCGAATCCCGCCAACGCGGTCACTGCGTTCCCGGCCAGCAGCGGATGCTCGTCGAGCGCGTTTTCGCCGACCCGTGCGGCCAGCTCGTGGTAGTCGCCGCGCCAGCCGCGGACGAGGTCATTCGCCGCGTTCTGGGCGTCCAGGCGGCATTGCCGCCCAGCCGCCCCCGCCAGGCCGGTCAGCAGCCGGGCCCGGTCGCCGACCTGATCGCCGAAAGCCCAGCTCAGCTCTCGGACCGGCGAGGGTCCGTACGGCTCCAGGTCCTCCGGCAGGCCGCTCCGGTGCAGTGCCTTCCGCTTCCGCAACTCGCCGGCGAGCGTCGGCGGCGCGCCCGGGAGGGTCTCGAACGGGGCCGGCTCCGGCACGGGCTCGGGGGCGGCATGCTGGGCGGTCAGCAATTCCACCGCCAGCGCAAGCCTCTCGGCCGACAGCGTTTCCGTGCCGGAGCGGGCCAGCGCGGCGAGCGCGGCCAGCCGCACCTTCGGGGGCCCGGGCTCGGCCAACGCGGTGCGCACGCCGGAGAGGTCGATCTCCGCCGAGCGCCGGGCGAACGTTCCGATCGTGGCGACCAGAGCAGCCGCGACGGCCGGCACCGCTTCCGCGGCGAGCCGCCGCTGCACCGCCGCCGCGACCTCGGCCACCTCGGACCGGCGGGCGAGCAGTGCGGCGCCAACGGCCTCCCGGACCTCCACGTCGGAATCGGCCAGCAACGGCAGCAGTGCCTCAGCAGCGCCGCCCACTGCCGACGCTGCCTGCCCGTACCGCATGCGGTCGCGATCCGCCGGCGGCGAAGACCGTTCCGCACCGCCGATGCTGGCCAGCAGCCGCAGCACATCAGCGCGCCCGGGGAGACCGGGGCACGCGGCTACGCGCACCAGGAACGGGACGGCCGCGACCGTGCATTCGTAGACATCGCCCTGGTGGTGCACCGCCCCGTACATGCCGTCGAGCGCGACCTCCCGCACGGCCGGGTCGGCAGACACCAGCCCGCGAAGCAGCCCGGGGACGTCCCCCGCCGGTCCGTACGCGTGTTCCATCGCGATCCAGTCGATCTCGTCCAGCCCGGCGAAAACCTCAGCAGGCGCCTCGTTGTCCAGCACGTCGGTGATCATGCCACCGACCCCCGGCAAAACCGGCCGCTCTCGTCCTCGGTCCCCGTCCCGAGACCTGCCCCGAGCCGAAGCCATGCGACCGCCTCGTCCACATTTTCGCTCTGCCGACCGCAGGCGGCGGGATCGCGCTCACCGCGCATGGCGGAACCGGCGAAGGCAGCGGCCTGGTCGTGGACATCACCAACGCGTCACCGGAAAACGCGCAATGCGTTTCACTTTCACGTTTATGCCACCCTTCGCGTGAAGCCGGTGCAATCGCGCGGGGCACTCTTTCGGCCGTGCTAGGATCGATTCAGAGAGAGCATCCATCGAACGTCGAGGTGCCCGATCGACGCATTCACCTGAACCCGAGCGGAAATCGCTGCCCGATCGGGTTGTTTTGGCATGGCGACGGGCGATCCCCGGGCATGCGGGTGCGTCTCACCGGGACGAGCGGAATTCCGCGCACCATTTCCGCGGAGCCCTGAAGTTCCCCCGCTTTTCCGCCGCACTGACGTGCGGCTTTTTCGCGCAGGCCAACCAATGACCGGAAGGAATACCGTGATGAGCACCAGTTCGTCCGCGCCTTGTGCGCGACCGCTGATTCAGCGCACTTTGACCCACCTGGCCCAGCCCGCCGACCTCAACCACCAGGGAGACGTCGCGGGCGCGGTCATTTTCCGGCTGATCGACCACGCGGCCTGGCTCGTGACCCTCGAGTACAGCAACGGCCCGACGGCCACCCGCGCCGTGCAGCGCATGGAGTTCCTGAACCCCGTGCGAGAGGGCGGTTTGCTGCACGCCCGCGCGCAGATCGAGCGGGTCAACAACACCTCGATCGAAGTCCGCACCACGGTGACCGCCACTTACTGGTCGGGCTGGGCCGACGATCCCGAGGACCTCGCGGCGCCGCCGACGCCGGTGGCTTCCGCGGACTTGGTCTTCGTGGCGATCGACGTCACCGGAACGCCGCGGCCGGTGAACCCGGTGCCGGGGACCAGACTGTCGTCCGAGCACCTGCACCTGCAGCAGGAAGCGGCTTCCGGCTATCGCCGCTCCAGCCCGTAAAACGAATGCGGAGTTCTTGATCATTCAACGAGAAGGCGAAAAGCAGAGCAGGAAGAATAACCGCCTGCAGAACTCCCGAGCCGAAGTGTCGCTGAACGCCGTCAGAATTACCTGACCGGCGAGCAGCTTCTCAGCGACCGTTATTGATCGCGGAACAATCTGGCTGGCGGCGCGTCTAGTGCGTGCCGCCAGCCAGCTTCAGGCTGCCTCCGATCGGGTCCGGCGACACCTCTCCGGCAGGCCTCGTCAATGGAACGGGAAGAATCGCTGAACGGAATCCGAAGCGGGAAATGCGCCCGCGAGGGACCGTTTTCGCCGCTCAGCGGCACCCTGCTCGCCAGCCGCGCCGAGTGCGAAGGCGACGACACCCTGGGCGGAAGCGGACCGATTCGCCAAGCCATCGGCAGCGGAGCCGCTCCCCCGCATTCGCCGGTGCGGCCAGGCGGAGCCAGGGGTTTTGCCCGGCTTCTTTAGCCTGCGAGGTCTCCGGGAGGCAGGGCTCGCGGAGACCTCGCAGGCGATGCTGCTGTCGCCAGCGGCGCACCGCCAGCAGGCCGAGCCAGCCCAGCCACCCCGATTCCGCCGGGTCCAGGCTGCCGAACCGGCAGAGCGGGGCCCGGTCGAGGCAAATCGAGGCAAATCGTCTCGGCTTTCCGGCTTCGGACGCGGCGGGTCCGGTCTTGTCATCGTGCCCTTTCCCGCACAGGTGCGAGCTCGGTTTTCTCAGCCGCGGCCTTTCGACCCCTGACCCGGACGAGGACGGATCGCCGCGTGGCCGATCAGTCGCTCGGCCGCGGCGCTGCCCTCCGGCAGCAGGTCGTAATAGCTGACTCGCGGACTGCTTTCTTCGTCCAGCCGGATCCTTTCGACGTACCCCTGCTCGCACAGCTTTCGCAGCGTTCCCCGAAGCGCGTTCGTGCTCGGCGGCTTGCGCAGCCGCCGTCTCAGCTCATGGATGTCCTGAGTGCCGTAACGGGCCAGCGCCACGAGAACAGCCGACTCGGCGACCGACCGCTTCCGCTTTTTTCGGCGCACCGGTTCGGCTTCCGGCTTCCCCGCGCTCTCGTCGTGCAGGCCCGGATCGTCGACCGGAGTGAACAGGCCCAGCTCGCGGCCGAATCCGACGACGAGCGCGTTGTCCGCGGCGGAAGCCGCGAGAACCTCCGCCGGGACGAACAGCACGGCTTCCGCGCCGCCGGTCCGCGCGTCCCAGACACAGGCGCTGTTCTGGCTGCCTGCCGCGATCACCACCGGGCGGCCGGCGGTGGTTCCGAAGAGCAGCCGGGAAGCGACGCCGGCCGACGAGGGAATCGTCAGCACTGCCTCCGCGGCCGCGGCGTCCCACACTTTGATCACGCCGTCCGCCTGCTGCGTCGCCAAGAGCGAGGGACCGGGCGTCGTGGTCATCGCGACGTGCACGAGGTCGGAATCGAGCGGGCCTAAGGCATGCAGCGCCGAGCCTGTGGCCAGGTCGAAGACGACGGCCATCCGGTCGGCGGTGCCGGCCGCGAGCACGGCTCGCCGGCCGATCAGCCCGAACGCGACAGCAGTGACAGCCGGGAGATCCGGCCCGTCGCCGACGGCGTTCGGCAGGACCCGCCCGCTCCGGAGGCTCAGAATCGTGATCCGCCCGTCGTGCAACGCGGCGACCGTCGCGCTCCGCCCGGAGCCGCCGACTTCCAGCGCCGAAGCGGGCATGCGGCGCTTCCACAGCGCTTTGCCGGTGGAGACCAGGCGTGCGGCAACCGTTCCGTCGGAAGTGGCGGTCACCGCGACCGCGCCGTCCCGCGTTCCGCCCAGCCCGACCGCGACCACGGTCCCGGTGCCGACCGTGTAGTGCCCGATCTGCTTGCCGTCCGCGGCCGTGAACAAACGCAGCACCGAGTCGCCGCAAGCGGTGGCGATGACGGTCTGGCCGCCGACACGCCGCACCGCGACCGCGTCGACCCGTTGCGGATGCCTGGCCCCTTCGGCCTGCGTCCGCCAGTGCTCCAGATCCCAGAGGCTCGCCGTGCCGTCCTCGCTCCCGCTCACCGCGATCGGCTCGCCCCAGAGTTCGGTGACCTTGATGTCGGCCACGCCGCCCGTGTGCGCGAAGAACGTCCGCAGCGGCCGGCAGTTCGAGGCGCTCCAGCTCTGCACCGTTTCGTCGGCGGATCCCGACAGGACGACGTGCCCGGCGAGCTCTCCGAGGATCTCGGCTTTTCGCCGCCACCAGTCCGTCTGCGGACGCAGCCGCACCAGGTCCGGTTCGTTCGGCCGCGCCGACCGCGGGGAGCGGTGCGCCCGGACGACATGCCAGGCGACGGCGGTGATCCGCTCCCGGTGCCGGCCGGTCATCCGGCCCAGGAGCTTGCCGTCCGCGAGGTTCCACAGCCGCAGCACCCCGTCCTCGCCGCCGGTGACCGCGACGGTCTCCAGCCCGGTTTCGATCACGCTGAGAACCTCGAGGCAACCCGGGCGTCCGGTCAACGTCGCCGTCAGGGCTCCGTCGGAGAGACGCCACACGTGTCCGGTGCCGTCCTCGTGGGTCGTGACGACGACCGGCTCCTCGCGAACGAACGCGCACTCCGCGGCGGACACCGGACTGGCGGCAGTCCCGAATCCGGCGATCGCCCGCCGGGCGATGAGATCGACGACCACCACGGACCCGGCCGCGGTCACCGCCACTGCCACCGGGGCGTCGTCCGCGCCGCCGGAGATCAGCCGGGTCACCGGCCCGCCGGCTCGCACCGCCTCGAGCGGCGTTCCGCCGACGAGATCCCACAGGCGGACCGCACCGTCCGCGTCGCCGGAAATCGCGAGGTGCTTCTCGTCGACGGCGTCGACCAGCAGGCAGCCGACCGCCGCGGCGCCCGCGTGCCGGTATCGCTTCTTGCCGGTGCGAAGTTCCCAGCAGCACACCGTCCCGCCGGTGTCCGCGGTGATCGCCAGCGGCGAGGACGCCGGGCCGCCCACCGCGACGGAAGTCAGCGGCCTCCGATGGCCCCGAAGACGCCGGTGCAGCACCCCCACGAAAAGGTTCCACACGCACGCGGCCCCGTCGTCGCCCGCGGTGACCGCGATCGGCGTCTCTTCGACGAAGCCCGTGGCGATCGCGCGGATCGGCCCGTCGTGCCCGACGAGCGAGGCTTTCAGCGCGAGGCTGATGTTTCCGGCGGTGGCCCAGCGGCACTGCCAGCCGACCGGCGGCAACAGCGGCGGGTTGTACAGCCGCGAGCCGATCCGGCCGGACCGGTGCCGGATCGCGTCCACGGCCAGGATCTGCCGCCGTTGTTCGGGTTCGGAGTGCAGATGGCGCGCCAGCGAGGACCGGTAGATCGGCATGGTCTCGGTGGGGACCCGTGTCTCCAGGATGGCGCCGAAGGTCTGCACGCTGCCGGGAGCGCCGTGGACCAGATACTCGGCGTCCTGGAGGAGTTCGGCCAATTCTCCCGCTTCGAGCGCGTGCTCGGGTGCGTGGCGCAGCAGATAGGGGGAAGCCAGATCCCATCTTCGCGACCCTCCCTCGGTGATCGAGGCGAGCAGCCGCTCGTAGACCAGCGCGGCGGCCGGCCCGCGCGCTTCGGCTTCGGTCATCCCAGCAGCCTGGCCAGGCGGCGGGACTTCAGGTAGTTGCCCGCCTTGTGGAAGTCCCAGGCATGGATGACGTCGTGGTCGTCGCTGTCGACCCCGGCGAAACAGCGCGAGACCCCGCCGATCGGAACCGCGACGAGATCCCCGGGATCGGCCAGGTTGGCCCACCTGCCGACCCGGTGCGGACGTGTCCCCCGCCCTTCTCGCGGCGCGGGCGTGAGCCGCTCGAAAACAGCCTTCGGGAAGGCCAGCGGCGAGCCGAGGGTGATCCACAACGGCACGCTCGGCCCCGCGCTCTCGTGCAGAATCTCGTAGGTCGCCACCGTTCCCAGGGAATGGGCGAGCACGACCTCGGGCTGATGCCGCTGAAGCGCCGCGCGCAGCCGTTCCTGGACGGCGTCCCTGGCCCCGCCGGGCGAAAGATAAGCGACCGCCTCCTTCGCGAAACGAACCAGCAGCCATTCCACGAACCGCTCGCTGCACGCCCGGCTCGACGCGAGCGTCGAAATCATCGCCCGAAGCCACGCGGTCAACCGGCCCTGCGGCACCCCCGGCAGTTCGAGGGGCTGCCCCTCGAGGAGACACCGCAGGAACTCCTCCTCGACGGCGGTCAGATCGCCGAGGTCGCTGTCGTCTCCCTGGCGGCCGCGCACCCGCAGGAGGTCGGAGTAGTACGCCACGGTGACGTCGTGCCGGCCCCCGGCGGCGGCGAGACCAGCCGTCCAGATCCGGGACAGCGAAGCCGAAGCGCTCTCCGGAGTCTCATCAGGACGGTAGTTCCCGATCCCGTGGACTCCCAGGATCTTCATGTCCGGATTCCTTTCCCCATGGCGTTGCCTTGAGATAGTCGGCCAGCCCCTGGTGGAAGAGCCGGTACAGCACCGATCCGTCCGCTTCGACGCTCGTGCGCAGGTAGAAGCGGCCGGCGGCCAGCAACTCCCGGACGTTGTCCTCGGTGACCGAACGATGGAACGCGGGTGCGATCGCGGCGACCGCCTCGGTCGGAAAGCCCTGCCCCTTCGCCCAGGCGACAGCTGCCAGGGCCGCCCGCAGAGCGTCTTTCTCCGGATGCAGCGAAAGGTCCAGTTCGAGCACGTCGGGCAACGTCCGGGGGGCGCTCGCGCCGAGCACGGCGGCGCTGACGGCGTCTGTCGCCGGCTGGAGCGCCACCAGCGACCGGCTGAATATCCGGGCTACCAGAAAGGGTCCCCACTCGCGACGCCGCCGCGGATCCTCCGCGAGAGTGCGCGCCACGGTGCGGGCCAGGACGGCGCGCACGTGGCGGCGCGCAGGTTCCCGGTAAGCGGTGTGATCGGCCAGGACGCGGAGAAGATGCTGTTCGAGGTCCGCGCGCAATTCCGCTTCCGGCACGTCGTCGAGATCGACCACGGCGCCGGCCGCGCCCGCCTGCTTCAGCAATGGTTCGAAGTCCGGCCTCCGGCGGGTCCCGACCAGCAAGCGGCACGCCGGGGCGCCGTCCGCCCGGACGGCCCGAACCAGCGGAAGCAGGAGTTCCCGGAGGAGGTGCACCGGATCGTCGGCTTCGTCAAGCGCGTCGAACACCAGAGCAGGCACCGTTTCAAGGTCCAGGACAGCGGCGACGAGCGCCCGCGCGGACAGCGCGCCCTCGCCCGGGTCGAGACGCCACTGCGCCGCCAGCGAGACGAGAACGGCGTCGAGATCGCGCCCGCGGGCGTGAATGGCCGCCAACCCGTCGTTCGCGGACGGGGTGCCCTCAGGACACTGCGCGGCGAGGCAAGCCCGGACGTCCGGCACCGCGGCGACGATCTCGGGGTGGCCCGCGCACGCCAGCGCGCCGAGCAAAGCCGATTTGCCCGCCCCCGGCGCACCGGTCACCACCTTCAAGCCGCCGACGGTCACATCGTCCAGCCACGGGGCGAGATCGCCCAGCTGCTGCCGCCTCCCGACGAAGTGGTCGCCGACGCGGTCGATGAAATGGTCCGCACCGAGATCGGCGACGAACGGCCGGACCGGCGGCGTGATCGCCTGCACCCGCGCCCGGCGCTCGTCGGACACCCAGTTCGGGTTGCGGAAGAACGGCAGTTCCGGAGGCGGCTGGGACGGGTCGATCTTCGTGGCGTGGATCCGCTGCGTGCTGCCCGCCGCGGTCAAGCGCTGCTGGATCACGAACACCAGGCGGTCCCAGCGGACGAATTCGATCGACGGGTCGGTGTCGAGGCCGTTCGCCGCGATCTGTTCGAGCACCTCTCCCACGATCTCGCTGAATGTGCCGTCGTAGGCGGGTTCCGCGGGGCTGGTCGCCGCGACCACCCAGGCGTTCAGCTCGTCGTCGGGAACCTGGGCCAGCTGCGCGATCCGGGCCGCGCGGCCGGCCCGGCAGAGATCGACGACGAACAGCATCGGCTCGGCTCGCCGGTGCGCGGTGCGAACCCACTGGACCACGTCGGTCCCGTTGCCCGTCTGCCCGCAGGAGGGCACGAAACACAACTGCTCGCTGTCTTCCGCCGATCGTGACCGCACCGCGTCCGCGAGCGACGTCGCACCGTGCGAAATGACGTGGACGATGCGAAATCCCTTCGTCACCGCGTCGTCCCATTTCTCCAGAACAGTCCGCCGGACGGGGTTCTCGACTATTTCCACGTCGTACGCGAGCTTTCGATAAGCCTGGTGCAGCCGCGGCAGCAATGCGGTGACGAAGGGCAAGTCCTCCCACGCCTGCTGCCCGGGCTCCGGCTCTGCATCCGGCGGGAGCGGCGACGCGAACCGTTGTGCCGCAAGCACCATGACCGCCCCGGCACCCGCCTGTTCGGCAACCGGATGAGTTCGCTCGGCGGCAGGCATGTGCTTCTTTCGGCAGCGGCTTGGTCTCTGCCGAAAGGTCGCGGCAGGACTGCTTGCCGTTACACCGCGTTTCCGGTGGATCCCACCGGCCGTTCACCTGCTCCGCGCGGGCCGGGAGCGCTCGGCTCCCGGCCCGCGCCGTTGTTCGCAGATCGTCAAATACAGCGTCAAATACAAGGATGCGCCTGGATTCCGCCGTCTTCAAGACTCACCGAGTAGCCGCAGCCGCCCGGGCTCGTGGCGGAGAAGCGGTACCGGCGATGCCACGGCGGCGGCGTCAAGGGCTTGTGGAGCAGGATGTACTGGAACGGCTGGACGATGCCCGCGGCGGTCAAAACGTTGTACGCGTTCGAGGGCGTCATCGTGATCGGCAGGTCCACCCCGAGAACACCGACCGGCGGTGCCGCCGGCGAGGTGTGCACCGCCTTGATCTTGCCGTTCAGGCTGGCCTCGACGGCGATGGTCTGGTTTCCCGATTCAGAGCGCGCACCCCCGCAGCCCGGGAATGGCGGAGAAAGCCAGTTCGGGAGAAGACGACAAGTCCTCCTCGTCCAGTGCGCACGCGCCCGGTTCACCCGCTGCGCTGGTTCTTCCGCGAAACGTCCCGCCCCTTCGGCGCAGCCGTGCCGCGGGTCAGGATTCCGTCACCACAGTTGCCGAAGGCGACAGGCGCTCGGCGAACCCGGTTCCGCGGTATAGACCACCAGCAGCTGCTCCGGATGAGTGTCCACGGTGAACTGCTGAACGTCGAGTTCGAGCTTCCCGGCCACCGGATGCCGATAGACCTTCGACAGCGCTCGCGGCCCGCGCACCCGGTGATCCGCCCACCACCGCCGGAAATCCGGGTCCAGCACGCTCAGCTCGCCGACCAGCGCGCTCAACGCCGGATCGTCCGGCGTCCGGCCGGCTTCCATCCGCAGCACCGAAACGCACTCGCGCGCGGCCCGCGGCCAGTCCGCGTACAGCGACCGGAACGATTCGTCCGCAAAGGTCAGCCGGATCAGATTCCTTTCTGCCGCCGGCAATTTCCCGAAATCGGTGAGCAACGCGGCGCTCCCGCGGTTCCAGGCCAGCACGTCCATCCGGCGGTGCAGCACCATCGCCGGAACGTCGCGCATCGTGTCCAGCAACTGCCGCAGCCGGGGCGCGACCTCGGGCCGGACAGCAGGCCGCGGCGAGACCGGCGCGACGTCGGCGACCGTGAAGAGGTACGCGCGTTCGTCCGGCGCCAGTTTTAGGGCATCGGCGAGCGCGTCGAGCACCGACCGGGAAACGCGGTTCGTGCGGCCCTGTTCGAGCCGCACGACGTAGTCGATGCTGAGGTGGGCGAGCTGAGCCAGTTCCTCGCGGCGCAACCCGGGGACGCGCCGCCGCCGTCCGTCGTCCGGGTACCCGGCCTGCCGCGGGTCGAGCGCCGCCCGGCGGGCGCGCAGGAAGTCGCCCAGTTCGCTTGCCATGCCACCAGTGTGCCGGGCGGCCGGACCGCGTGCCTGGTACTGGGCCGCATAGGCAGCACTGTCCCTGGTCGCGGCTCTGGACCGCGCCGAAGCTGGAGGCATGCGAAACGACGTCTCCTTCCCCAGCAACAACCTCCGCATCGCCGCCCACCTCTATCTCCCGGACGCCCCCGGCCCGCGTCCCGCGCTGGTCGTCGGGCACCCGGGCACCGGCGTCAAGGAGCAGACCGCGGGCTCGTACGCCGAGCTGATGGCCGCCCACGGCTACGCCGCCCTCGCCTTCGACGCCGCTTACCAGGGCGAAAGCGAAGGCCTGCCGCGCGGACTCGAAGACCCCGCTCAACGAGTCGAAGACTTCAAAGCCGCCGTCAGCTACCTGACCGGACGCGAGGACATCGACCCCGCCCGGATCGGTTTGCTCGGCATCTGCGCGTCCGGCGGCTACTCGCTGACCGCCGCGTCCACCGACCGCCGAGTGCGCGCCGTCGCCACGGTCAGCGCCGCCGACGTGTCCCGCCAGCTGCGCCTTGGCGCCGACGGAACCCAGGACCCGGCGGTGTTCGACGCGATGCTGACCGCTTCCCGCACCGCTCCCGGCGGCCTGCCGGTCTTCGCGGCGAACGAACTGGAAGCCCGTGCCGCGGGCCAGCACGCCTACGAGGGCTGGGAGTACTACCGCACCCCGCGCGGCGCGCACCCCCGCTCCGCCAAGACGCTGACTTGGAACAGCATCGACCGGCTCGCGTTCTTCGACGCGTTCGCGCCGCTCTCCCTGCTCGGCCCGCGGCCGCTGCTGACGATCGTGGGCGACCGCGCCGAGACCGCGTGGATGAGCATCGAGGCGTTCCAGCGGGCGACCGGCCCGAAGGAGATGTTCCGGGTCCCCGGAGCGTCCCATGTAGACCTTTACGACCGGCCGGCGGCGGTCGGCGCGGCGGCGGAGAAGCTGGCCGAGTTCTTCGGCAAGCACCTGTGAGCGCGCTCCGCGAAACCAGGTGCGCTCCGCCCGCCACCGCTGCCAGACTCCCTCCGTGGACAACGTCGTCGACCTGGACGCAGCCGTGCGGGAGATCGACCGGCGGCGCGGTGTCTGGCAGGGTCTCGGCATCGCCGCGGGCGAGACGACCTGGCGGGATCGGGGCGAGGAATGGCCGCACCCGTTCAAGACCGGCCGCGCGGCGGTCGTCGACGCTGACTCGATCGGCGTCGAGCTCGCCAAAGGCCCGCAGCGGGGAAGCATCGTGCTCTTCACCGGCGGTTGGGCGGACTTCGCCTATGGGGACGGCGACGACCTCCTCGTCCAGGAGGCGCCCGGGTGGGGCGACCCGCTTGACGTCGGGAAGTTCGCCGGCGAGCTCGATCGGCTCACGAAGCTCTTCGCATAGGCGGGACGGCCCGGAGCGCAGCTCGTGCGAGGAGAAGCCGTTTCCCTTGCCAGGCAAGCGAGTCAGCGGCGACCTCCGACCGGGCCGGCGATGTCAGCGGCGCGAGCGGCGAGGCTCAGCCGCCGTCGATGCGCAGCATCCGCCTGAGCCGCCTCGCTTCCGGACGTCAGGCGCAGGCCCTGCGGATGACCTCGTTGATCCGCGCGCCCTCGGCCCTGCTCACCGGGTGTCGCGGAGTGCTGAAACTCTGCACCGCCTCGCCGTCGGGGTCGGGGAGGCGTGCGTTGAGCGCGGTGCACTGCCGGACCACTCGCTGCGGGAAGTACGGCAGTTCCTGCAGAGCCCGCATCCCGTGCCGGACCAGGTCGCTTTGCACCCCGGCCATGCCCAGCGCGGCATGGGCTTTCGCCGCCATGTCGTCCGGGTCGCCGGCCATGCCTCGCATCCAGCTCGGCAGGTATTTCCGGTCCGCTTTGACGGGAGGCGGCATCGGGCCGGACTCCTCCGGTGCGGGCGCGGAGGAGGACGCCGACGGCGGCGGGGCGCCCACCGGGCTGCTGGAGCTCGGCCGCGGTGCGGGTGGCGTCGAACCGCAAGCTGTCAGCACGCACAACCCGATCGCGGCGAGGAAGCGCATTCCGCGCGGTGCACGGCTGTCCTGCGGTGAACTGCGCCGACGGTGTCCTGACACGACATGCTCCGCTCCTGAGTGGACTCGACCGGCAAGGCGGTCATCGGCGCCGACCGTGCCAGGACGCGGCGGGAGCGGTCCCGGGACCTACCAGGCCACCCGGCCCTCGTCGTCGAAGAAGCCGCCTGTTTCGGCGCCCGCCGTTGCCCAGTGCACCGACGCCCGCGCGCCTTCCTCGGTGGTGCGGACACCGTTGAAGTTGTTCAAGTCCGTCGCCACATAGCCGGGAGTCACCGAGTTGATCTTGATGTGCGCGAGCTCCGGATCGTCGAGGAACGCGTTGGCGTACTTGACCGTCAGCATGTTCACCGCGGTCTTGGTCGCGGAGTACGCGAAGGACTCGTGCGACCGCGCGAACATCGAGCCCTTTTCGGTGGTCTTGGCGAACATCGCCGAATCGCTCGCGACGTTCACGATCCGGGCCGAACGCGAACGTCGCAACAGGGGCAGCATCGCGTGGATCACCCGCACGAGCCCGAAAACGTTGGTCTCGAACTCCGGGCGCATGTCGTCGGCCGTGACCTCCACCGCCGGTTTGCGGATGAGCATGCCCGCGTTGTTGACCAGCACGTCGAGCCGTCCGTAGTCCCGCTCTACCAATGCGGCGGCGTCGTTGACTGAAGCGTCGTCGGTGATGTCGATGCGTACTGGCCGCACGGAGAGGCCGTCCTCGGCGAGCTCCTTCGCGGCGCTCGCTCCCCTCTCGGCGTCGCGCGACCCGAGCAGCACGGTCAGGCCGCGTTCGGCCAGCTGGCGGGCGGTGGCGAGGCCGACGCCCTTGTTCGCTCCGGTGACCAGCGCGATGGTTTCCGCGGACATGTTCTCCGCCCTTCCGTGCGCGAAGCACGTACGATGAGAAGTGAAAGTACCCCTACACTTTAACCGTAGGTCTCCTACGGTTGTCAAACGCGGGAGACGGGATGGAACCGGAACTGCCGAGCAGGCGGCCCAAGCGCGCCGACGCGCGGCGCAACTTCGACGCGCTGGTCGCGGCCGCCCGGGAGGCCTTCGAGGAGCAGCGGGCGCAGACCTCGCTGGAGGACGTGGCGCGCCGGGCCGGGGTGAGCATCGCGACGCTCTACCGGAACTTCCCCACCCGCGAGGACCTGGTCGAAGAGGTGAACCGCGAGGCGGTCGAGGCGCTGTGCCGGGCCGCGGGCGACGTCGCAGACCTCGAACCGTGGGACGCGTTCGCGGCGTGGCTCCGGCGTTTCGTCGAGTACATCGGCACGAAGCTGGCCTTCGCCGAATCGCTCAACCGCACCACCGACGGCTTCCAGGCCTGCCGCAGGGCGATGCGCGAGGCAGGCGGTCCGCTGCTGGTGCGCGCGCAGGAGGCGGGGGCCGCACGGCCGGAATCGTCGATCGACGACGTCCTGCGCATGATTTCCGGGATCACGGCGGTCGAATACGTCGACGAGGCCCAGCGGGAGCGGGTATTCGAGTTCGCCCTCGCCGGGCTGCGGGCCGGTTAGGGACCGCGAGTTTCAACCGAGGAGATCGCGGACGACGTCGGCGGGCGAGGGCATCGCGGAGATTTCCGCGCGCAGTCTGCCCGCCGCCGCGGCCGCGCCCGGGGACAGCAACCGGGCGAGGGCTTCGCGCGCCGAGGTACGGGTGACTCGCGAAGGTTCCAGCGCCATGCCCGCCCCGGCGGATTCCACCAACGCGGCGTTGTCCGGCTGGTCGGTCAGGTGTGGCATGACCAGTTGCGGCACACCGGCCGCCAGCGCGCTGAACGTCGTGCCCGACCCGCCGTGGTGTGCCAGCACCCGGCACCGGACGGTGTCCAGCGGAGCCCATTCCAGGGAAAGCGTTCCGGGCACAGCCATGCCGAGGATCACCGTGCGCAGACCGAGGTCTCGTGCCGCGGCCAGCACGGGCGGCACGACCTCGGTGCGGCCCAGCCTGGGCAGGATCGTGCCCAGCGTCAGGCAAAGATCGGCTTCCCGCGGTCCGGCCGCCGGTTCTCCGCGGCAGGGCTGGAAGCGCAGCGGAATCCCCGCGGGCAAGCGGGCGGGGCGCGCCGACGGCGGGCACAGGTCGATCAGCGCGTCCGGTTCGGGCAGCCGGGGACGGACGCCGTGGATTTCGGACAGCGCGGCGAGTTCACGCTCGGCGGCGAGCAGCCGGGCGCGGGGCATGACCAGGCCGAACGAGTGCTCCAGCAGCCTCGCGCCGATCGCTCGCGCGGCCAGCGCGCCGGCGAACTCCGGCGGGGTGCGCACCACGGCGTCCGGCCGCCAGGTCCGGGCGAGCGCGAGCAAGTCGGGCGCGGTGCGTTCGGCCAGCTCGAGCATTCTGGCCCAGCCGGAACGGCCGGGGCCGCCGGGAACGGACAGCAGGCTGACGTCGCCGCCTACCGGGTGCACGGGCAGCCCGCAGGCGCTCGCTTGTGCGGCATACCCGCCGCCGATCGCGACCAGCACGTCGTGCCCGGCGGCGCGGGCCGCGCGAGCGAACGGCACCAGCGGCCGGAAATGGCTGGCAGCGGGGCACGCGGTGACCAAGAGCCGCATCAGGACGCCCTGCCGGACAGCGCGGCGATCGAGCGCGGCCCCGTCACCGGACCGCCACCCGCAGGCGCAAGCCCTCCGGCTGCAACGAGAGGGCGGGACGCGGCCGCACGACAGCGTCGCCTGGCAGAAGGCGGAACCGCGCGCACAGGCACGTCACCGCGGCCACCGCCTCGGCAGTCGCGAGCGCCGCGCCGATGCACGCCCGCGGCCCCAGCCCGAACGGGAAGTAGGCCCCGCGCGGGCGGTCGGCTCCGGTCAGCCACCGCTCCGGCCGGAACTCGTGCGGCTCCGGGTACCAGCGGGGGTCGCGATGGGTCACCCACTGGCTGACCGACACCGTGGTGTCGGCGGGCACGGCGAAGCCGCCCAGCTCCACGTCCCGCAGCGTCTCGCGGCTGGTCAGCCAAGCAGGCGGGTACAACCGCATCGCCTCGCGCACGACAGCATCCGCGAAGGAATCCGCCGCAGCGGCCCGGTCGGCGGCTTCCGGGTGCGCGGCCAGCAGATGCAGGGTCCAGAGGATCGCGTTTTTCGTTGTCTCATAACCGGAAAGCACCAGCGTCGCGAGTTCGTCGCGCATCTCGTCGTCGTCGGCGCCGGCCAACGCGCTCAGCACGGGCGCGTCGCCCCGGCGGGCCTTGGCGACGACCTCGCTGACGTCGCGCAACGCCCGCCGCATTCGCAGTGCACCCGGCGTCGGCACCCAACTGGGCAGGACATAAGGGGAAACCGACAGGTCCATGATTTCGTGCACCAGCCTGCCGACTGCGTCCGCGTCCCGGTCGCTCGCCGCGGCCCCGAACAGCAGGAACGTGATTGATCGCAGCGCCAGCCGAGCCGCTGCCGGAGCCGGGTCGAACTCGGCGCCCTCCGGCCAGGCGATTCGGCGTGCTTCCGCACCGGCTGTCTCGGCGGCGAGAACCACCAGCCCGCGAGCGAACACCGGGCCGAGGCGGGCGCGCTTGCTCCGCCACACCGCGCCGTCGCTGTTCATCGTCGCCCGCGGAAAGCCCTGTTTCCGGGCGCGCCGGCGCGTCCGGGGACTGGACTTGGCGAACTCCCCCGCCCGGTCGACGAGCACGCGTTCGACGTCGTCCGGCGCGGTCAGCAGCACGTTGCGGGAGCCGATCGAGACCACGTCGCCGTGCTCCCTGGAGCAGCGGGCGAGAAAGCCCAGCGGGTCGGCGGTGAAGGCGGCCAGATTCCCGGCGATCCGGTCGCCGGCGGGACCCGGAGGCGGGCCAGGCATGCGGTGTCCTCCTGCCAGGAACCGGGGCCGTCCGCCTGCCGGGCGGGCGGCCCCGGTCTCGTCCGTCAGTAGTAGATGTAGGGAGCCGTGAGCCGGTCCTGGCGGGCAATGCCCATCAAGACCGCCACCGACAGCAGCGCCTTGCGCATCTTCGTTCACCTCCCCCCCTCTGTCCGGACTCCTCGTTCGGAGCACCGAATCCCCCCTCGCAAGCACCGAAACAGCGTCGGCGGATCCAGGATGGAACGGCGCGGCGGCCGCGGTCTTGGACAAATGCACGGTCTTCCGGAGTACGCCGCGATCTCGCTACCGTGAACCCGAGGCCTTGCCGCGCGAGGCAGGGGCGGCGTCAGCCGAGGGGGAAGGCATGGACCGGTGGGCCGGAGGACTGTCCCGGTGCGAGGGAGAGACCGGTCTCGGCCAGAGCCTCGCCTGCCGCCCCGATCCGCGGCTATCGGCTCATGTGCTCGGCTACGCCGGGTCGCATTACTCCGGCGCTCGGACGGTCGTGCGGCGGATCGCGCCCATCGACGGGATCAAGCTGATCATCGACTTCGAGAACCTGGACCGCCGGATGCTCGCGGCGAACGGAGCCGGAGCGCACCGCGAACCCCCGTCCCCGGTCGTCGGCCTGCGCACCGGCCCGCTGGTGTTCGAACAGACCGGAACAGACCACGGCATGGTCGTGGGGCTCACCCCGCTCGGCGCCCACGCCCTGCTCGGCCTTCCGCTCCGGGAACTGCCCGCCTACGCTGGGTTCGCCGAACTGCTCGGCCCTCGGGCAGCGCGTCTCGTCGACGAACTCGCGCACGCCCCGACCTGGTCGGCCCGCTTCGCGCTGCTCGATCGACGGCTGCTCGGCTGGCTCGACCCGGACCGGCGGCTCGCCTCGCCCGTCCAGGCCGCTTGGGACCTGCTCAACGCCACCCACGGGCGACTGACCGTCGCGGGCCTGGCCGACCGTGTCGGATGGAGCCGCTCGCATTTCGAAGCCCGGTTCCGGACGCAGATCGGGATAACGCCCAAGGCGGTCGCGAGAATCGCCCGCTTCCACCACGCCCTGCGGCTGCTGTGCCGGCCCGATCCGCCGCGCGCGGCCGAGATCGCTTCCGTCTGCGGCTACGCCGACCAACCTCACCTCAACCGGGAATTCCGCGCGTTCACGGGATGCTCCCCCACCCGCTTCCTCTCCTTGCCCGATCAGGAGACTTAGTCCGCCCCGCCGGGAGCTCACGGGGACAGGACGCGCTCGTGCAGCTGCCGGACCGCGAGCCGCGCGGACTCGAACGCGCCGGCCTGCCAAGCCGTGAGATGGGTGAGCCAGTCGCCGGCGAAGTACACGCGTCCGGCCGGTTTCCCGAGCAACTGGTAGGCCGGGGTGCCGAGCGGCGGCGTCGCCCACGCGCTTTCGATGTGCGGCATGAGATGCCAGGCGACCGAGAACGCGCTCGCCAGTTCGGTGCGGTGCTTCCCGCCGTGGATCTTGACGCCTTGCTCCACCGCTCGCTGCGCGCGGGCGTCCGGGGCGAGGTCTCCGTATTGGCGGGCGTGGTTGCCGTAGCAGTAGTTCACGAGCAGGCCGCGCGGTCCGTGGAAACCGTGCGACGGGTACCAGATGCGCTCGATGTCCAGGTCGGTGTGGGTGATCCCGCCGTAGATCCGGCAGTCGGTCTCCCACCAGCGGCTGCGGTACTCCAAGCCGATCTTCGCGGCCGTGCCGATCTGCCATTTCCCCAGCGCGGCCTGGATCTCCGGCCCGAGGTTGTGCGGGATCCGGGCCAGCACCCGCGGAGGGAGCGCGGCGACGCAGAAGTCGGCGACGAGGTGGCCTTGGGTGCCGTTCGGCTCGAGGAAGGCGACGCCGACCTTGTCCGCCGTGTTCGTGATCCCGGTGACCGCCGTGCGCAGCCGGAGGCGCCGCGGGCCCAGCGCGCGGGCCAGCGCCAGCGGGATCCGGTCCATGCCGCCGACCGGCTGGAACATCAGCATGGCCTGCTCGTAGGCGAAATCGAAGGAGAGGTAGCGGCCGGCGCCCTCGGCGAAGGTCCGGGCCAGCGAGGGCACCGGGCCCAGCGGCACGCCCGCCTGGTCGCCCGCTCCCGGATCGGTGGAGTAGCCGCGCCGCGAGGTGCCGGCGTAGCGCCAGCCGGACGCCTTGTTCCCGATCGCGCCCCAGTCGCGCAGGAAATCCAGCAGGCGTTCCTTGTCCGTCGCGGTGAGTTCACTGTCCAGCGCTCCGCGATCGGTCGCTTTGGCGAGCAGTTCGCTGACATATCCGTACACGTCGGCCTTCGTGGTCCGGATTCGTTCCGGCTGCCGCATTCCGGCCGCTTCGTTGTAGACGAAAGCGCTCGCGTTGGTATTCGTGAACACCTCGACCGGCACGCCGAGTTCGCGACAGTAATCGAGCGTCACCATCCATTGCGCGATCCGCGCCGGACCGGCGTTCAGATAGATCCCTTCGCTGAACGCCGCGGTTTGCGTATCCCCGCGCAGATCGGTCTGCACGGTACCGCCGCGCGCGGTGAAGTTCCGTCCGCCCGGCCGGTCGGCCGCCTCCAGCACAGTGCAGTCGTATCCCCCTTTCGTCAGTTCGTACGCGGCGGCAAGCCCGGCTATGCCCCCGCCGAGCACCACCACTTTCGCCGCTCCGCGCCCGGTCAGCGCGAAGTCCGAGCGGCGCGGCGGCTCGTAGCGCGGGCTCGCGTGAGCCGTCGGCGCGAGGCCGAGCGCACCCATTGTCGCGAACATCGCACCCGCACCGCCGGCGGTGCCGACCGCCGAAAGAAACCGCCGTCTGCTCACTCCCGGCGGCAGGACAGAACCAGCCATCGGACATCTTCCCCTCTCCCCGGAAACCGCGGCGGAATAAAACTTTCCGCAGCGCGGAAAAAGATCGTTTCGGCGAGCCTACTGCAGATTGCGCGGGCCCCTCAATACAACATTCCGGGCAACCTTATTGAGCCTGCCCGGGTTATGACTTTCCGCTGATTACGAGTTCCGCATCCGCCGCGGCGGAGGGCAACCGATTTCCGTCGGCGCCGGAATATGCCTCTCGCACGCGGGGTCGCGCGACAGGATAAACTGCGGCGAGGAGCGAGGGAGCGTGATGACGGCAGGCCAAGGGCAGTCCCAGTTGCGCTCGGCTGTTCTCGCGCGCGCCTGGCAGCGTATTCCGGACGTCGAGGTGCTTTCGGCGGGCGACGGCGGGCCGCTGACCCGCACGGTCAAGAAGATCATCGATCCGCTCGTGATCCGCACCGCCGCGCGGCCCCGGCTGGGCCGTCCGCTGCTGGATCCGGCGGACGCGGCGGAAGTGACCGCGTTGCTGCTCGCCGACGCGACGCGGTTGCGCGCCGCAGCGGCCTGGTTCGTCCACCTGAAGCGGCAGCGGCGAGCCCTGCGCATCACCGCGGGAAACGTGCAGGACGTGTGCTTTCCCCTCGCCTACGAACTCGCGACCGGCTTCGGCTTGCCGGACGCCTCCGCGCCCGAGCAGGCCGCGACGGCGCTGCGCGAGTGGCACGGCGAGGACGGTGCGGCCGGGGTCGATCAGCTGGGCCGATACCTGGCTGATCCCCAGCGCGCCACTGCCTTGACCGCCGAGTTGCGCAGTCGCTGGGCTGCCGCGCCGAACGCGTCTCCGGCACAGTTCGTCACGCTGCTCGACGCGGTCGCCCACGGCTTCACCGACGAGGCTTGGCAGCAGCTCGCCGACTCCCCCGCCGGGCACGTGTTCGGCCTCGCCTTGCGGCAGCCCGGCGGCACCGCGGCGCTCGCTCGGGCCGTCCGCGAGATTTCCGGCCTGCCCACGCCCGATCTCGGCCTCCAACGCGGCGAACGCACCGCCGTACCCCCGTTGAGCCAGCGCGACGAAGCTGGCAGCGAGCTGCTCGAACGCAGCATCGAACGACGGGTCCGCGCGACTCTGCGCCGCCTCTCGGCGGCCGAGCAAAGCCCCGTATCCGACCTGGTCGACGAGGAACTCCGCCGCGCGGCCGCCGGATTCGGGCTCGAAGTGCCCGTGCTGGCAACGTGTTTCGTGCTCGGCGTCGTCCTCGCGCCCGCGCTTCGGCCGCTCGACGGCCCGGCTCCCGCCGATCTCCCGGACTTCGCCCAGCGGCTCAACGCGCAGGTCGCGCGGGAGGGATACGTCTTGTACGCCCGCCGAGCGCTGGCCGGTTCGACGCCCCTCACCGCGCGGCCGGACGTCGAGATCCTGCGAGAACTGCGCGAATTCGCGAAACGATTCCTCGCCCGGCTGTGGGCGCGGCTGCACGGTTTCGACGCCAGCGGAGAGGTCCCGGACGACTTCCGGGACCTCCTCACCGGGGTCGTCCGATCGACCTCGCTGGACCTGCGGACGAAGGTGCGCCGCGCGCTCGTCGCCAACCTGCCGCGATTGGAGGCCGCCTCGTGACCCATCCGATGCGCACTCCGGTCCTCGCCGCGGACGGCGGCCTCATCCGCTTCGCGCTCGCCGATCTGCTCGGCGCCGCGCTCCCGCCGATGCGGATCGAACTCACTGACGCCGGCGCGGCCGAACCGTGGCTGACCAGGCTCGTCGGCGCCGAAGCCAGTTTGACCGCGCTCCGGGACGGACGTGTCGACGTCCCGGCCCGGCCGGAATTGGCCCGGCTCGCGCTGCTGCTGTGGGCACGCCGCTGGTGGCCCGCCAGCCCAGCGCTCGGGATCCCGTCGCTCGATTCGGCGCTGCTCGACTTCGAAGCGGCCGTCGCGACCGCGGCAGTCGAAGACCTCGCCGAGGGCCTGCTCGACGGGTTCGAGGCGAGCCCGGCGGAACTGTTCGACCAGGCCACCAGCGCGGGTCTGTTCGCTGCCGCGGGGCCGGGGACCGAGGAAGTCCGTCTTCTGTGCGAGCAGCTTTCGGCCTGGTTCGACCGCCAAGACGACCTCGAGCGGTCCGAAGCCGCAGCCGGACTCGCGGCTCGGGTGGGCCCTGGTCAACGTGCGTACGCCTTGGCGGCGGGCGCTGCGCCCGCCGCGTCCGGCGGAGGCGTGCTGGCCGAGGGACGCGCCAGTGTCGACTGGGCGCGGGTGCCGCCCGGCGTTCTGGACGCCGCGGAGGGCACGGTGACCTGGCGGATCGTCGCGACCAGGACCGCCGCGCGGCTTGCGGTCGAAGTCTCGGGCGCGCTCGACGACGCTTCCCTCAGTGCCGTAGCGACCCACGACGGCGAGCCGTTCGCCGAAGTCGCCCTGCACCTGGGCAGCGCGGGATTCGCCGGAACGACCGACCTCGACGAAGCCGGGGCCCGTCTCGCGGCGACGTCCTCCGCCCGGATCGGACTCGTCGTCGGAGCGGTGGGCCCGGACGTCCAAGGCACCGCACCCGAGGACCGCGCCGAGGTGATCTCCCTGGTCCGGGCCCGCGAATCGCTGCCGCCGGAGTCGCGGACGCTGGCGGAACGAGCCGTCGCCGACGAGGAGTTCTGACGTGCTCGCGGGGTTTCCGCCTCCGCTCGCGTCGCCGGACCGGCCGCTTCCCGCGGAGCTGGCCGACGCGGTGTCACACGGCTACAACTGCCGTTGCGTCGCACGGCATTTCGGCCTCGACCCGATGGCTTACCAGGAACTGCCTGCCTGCGCGCTGAGTCAAGCCGAGTACGACGCGCTGCTCACCGAAGCCTTCGCCGTCCAGACCGAAGCCAAGCAGCTCGCCGCGACGCGGGATGTCGCCGGTGCGCAGCAGGCGTACGCGCGGATGCGGCAGCTCGCCCAGCAGCTCGACCGCGTCAGCCTCGAAGTCGCCGCGGTCAGCGATCTGGCCGCCGTCTGCTACTCGGCGGGTGATCTTCGCAACGCGCGCCAGTGCGCGGAAGCCGTCCTCGGCGTTTTCGCGGTCAGCGCCGCCGCTGTCGTCCACTTCGGACAGTACGCCGAGCTGCGGATGATCGAAGGTTCCCGCGAGGTGGCGGAACGCGTGCTCATCTCGCTGTCCACCGAGGAGGGCGACCTTGCCCGGGCACGCCAGTTGCTCGCGGACCAGCGGCGTCGCGCGGCGTTCCGGAAGGCCGCCGAACCCGGCCAGTTCCCGCGCGAACAGCTCGATCCGCACGGCGCCGACGAACTGGAGCTGCGCGTCCTCGAAGTGCGTGTGCAGGTGGCCGCCGGGGATCCGGCCGGTGCGCGGGACGCGATCGACGAGATCCTGACCGGCCTGGAACGCATCTCGGACGTCGACGAGGTCCGCGGCCAAGCGGCGTCGCTGCAAGCGATGGCGCGGGCCGAACGCGCCCGCATCCGCCAGGCAGGCGGCGAGGAAGCGGACGCGACGGCGGATCTTCTGCGGCTCAACGCCCGGCACGAAGGTCCGGCGGCGGCGAAATTCGCCATCGGCCTGGCCGAAACCCGCGCGCTCGACGGGGATCTCCCCGGCGCGATGGCGGAGATCGTCAAAGCCAGAGACGAACTCGCGGCTGCTGGGGTGACCGGCGACGTCGCCGAGGCGAGCTACGCACTGGGCGCCCTCCTCCTGCTCGCGGGCGATGCCGCGCAGGCGCGAGACCAGTTCGAGCACGCGGGAAAGCTCTGGGCCGCGAACGGCGACACCCCGGGCGCGCGTCGGCTCGCATCGGCGTTGGCTCGGTGCGCTGCGGCCGAGGGCGACTGGATCTCCGCGGAAGAGCACGTCGCCCGCCTCCGGGCGGCGGCCCGCGAATCGGGCGAATGGCTGGAGTGCCTGCGAGCCGACTACCTTTCGGCCACGATCGGCTACCACCGCGGCGAAAACCCGCGAGCGGTGCTGGACCTGCTGTTGCCGGTGGCCCTCGCCGCGCAGGAGTACCGGTTCGCGTTCGCGTCGGCCCAGGCGCGCACCGCGTGGGCGAACAGCGTCGCGGGGCCGGCGACGGAACTGCTGATGGTTCTGCTGACCCAGCTCGGCGAAACGCGCCTGACGGCGGAGCTGATCGAGCGCGCGTGCGCGGCCGGGGCGTACCCGGAGGACCGTTCCCTCAACCTGACCGGCGCGCTCCCCGCGCTGGCACCGCCGGTCGACGACCGTCAGCTTCCCTTGGCCGCCTTGGGTTCGGTCACCTCGTCGCTCCCGCTCCGGCTCGCCCCTCCGCCTGGGCTGCGCTGGTCGCCGTCCTCGCCGATGGAGCTCGACGGATGGTCCCGGCTGGCCGCCGAACGCTACGGATGCCGATCAGCACCGGGGACGGTCGAGACCTGGCCGGCCGCCGACGCTGGTCGCGAAACCTTCATCCTGCGCTACGCCGACGCCGGGCACACCTACCTCAGCTGGCGCACCACAAGCGACCTCGACACCGTCCACACGCATCCGATCGACGCCGCTCTCGTCGAGACCGCACGCGGCTTGCTCGCCGAAGCTTCGCCGACACCGCGGGAGGGCGAGCCGGTCGGCGACGCGGTCCGTCGTTCGCTCGACGCTTTCGGCAGTTTCGCCGCGGAGCAACGCCTCGCCCGCGTCCTCGCGCTCAACCTCCTGCCCGCCGACCTCGTCGCGCGACTCCGGCGAGCCACCCGTCCGCTGCTGCGAATCCAGCCGTCCCCGGCGCTCGCCGCGGTCCCGTGGGGCCTGCTCGCCCTTCCCGACCGTCGCCCGGACCACGTGCTCGACGCCGACGAGGTCGACACCTGCTTCGAAAGCGACACCCGGGTCCTCGACCTCGCCGACGTCTCGCTGCTCGCCCCCGCCGGAATCCCGCGCCGCGAACCGGCCCCCGCCGGGCCGCCGGTGTACCTGCTCGACCCGCGGATCCCCGGCCAGAGCGCCTTCGGCGCACTGGGATCGGTGCTCGGCAGGCAAAACGGGGCGTCCCCGTTGATCCGCCACCTCGACGCACAGCTCGCCGCGGGCCCTGTCCGGCCCGCCGCCGCGCGCGGCCTCGACCTGGTCCGCCGCACTGACACCGACCGGCGGCGGCTCGCCGGACTGCTGGCCGAACCGTGTTCGCGGCTGGTGTTCGCGGGACACGTCAGCCGCATCCAGGACGTCCACGGCGCGCAGACCGCACTGCATTTGTCGTGCTCGGCCGACCTGCCGGGCACCGCCGCGCCGATCGGGGCGCACCGGCCGTTCACCGCGGCCGACCTCGCTCTGTCCGAAGTGGACATGCCCGCGCGGGTCGCGCTGATCGGCTGCGCCAGCGCGAGCGACTTCGGCCTGCCGGAACCGTTCGGCGTGCTGCTCGCCGCCGTCGCGTCCGGGGCCGGGCTGGTCGCCGCGACGGTCTGGGCGCTGCCGACGTCGGCCGCGGCCCCCGGCGCGGATCCGATGGCCGAGCTGATCATCGCCGTCGACACCGCGCTCGCCGGAGCCGACCCGGTCGCCGGGTTGTGCGCGTGGCAGCGGACCCGGCTCGCGCGCTGGCGCGAACGTCCCGAACCAGCCCGCTCGCCGGTCTTCTGGGCGGCTCTGACCTGCCTCGATGCCACCGACGACGGCAAAACTTGGGTTCGGTAGCAGCCCGCCCGCCCGAAGCTGTGTCCAGCACACCGGCACAGCGAAAGGCACCCGATGTTCAAGAAGATCCGCGACAAGATCACCGAGGCGACGCAGCAGGGCATGGCCCGCGGCGCGCAGGATTTCCAGCAGCACGCCGAGCAGTTCCGGCAGGCGGCCTCCGCGCAGGGACACGACATCACCCCGCAGCTGCCCACGCCGCACCTGGCCGCGCAGGCTTACCGCAACGTCGCGGCCGACCCCGAGATGGCCGCGTTCCTGGCGCTGCCGATGCCGGAGCAGCTGCGCCAGCAGCAGGAACTGCAGGCCTACGGCACCGAACTGCGCCGGCTGTACGACACCGGCGAGAAGGCCGCCCTGGTGATCCGCGCGCTGGAGCCCACCGGCCGGACGGTCGCCGGGCAGGCCCAGTACACCGCGACCCTCGACGTCACCCGTGCCGACGGCATGATGTACCGGGCGGTCACGCCGCTGATCACGCCGCAGGCGACGATCCAGCAGTACGCGCCCGGCACCCGGCACGAAGCCCGTCTCGACCCCGCCGACCCGGCGAAGGTCGCCGTCTTCGGCCCGATCGCGTAGGCGCCCGCCGTGTTCGGTTCCTTCGCGTTCGGCCTGTCGGACGCCCCTGAACAGACCCGGGCGTCGAACCGGCGGCTGTGGCTTCTCGGGATTCCGGCGACGCTCGCCTGGGCGGTCGCCGGGTGGTCCGGCGCGCTCGGGCTGCTGGACGGCTTCCGGCTGATGTCGCTGAACCGCGTCAGCGCGTGGGGGGCCGACGCGGGAGCGGCGGGTTCGCTCGTGGTGTTCTTCAGCCTGGCTGTCACGGCCGCCGCGTCGCTCGGTTTCGCGATGCTGTGGGGCGGCGGGATGTCGTTGCGCCGCATGGGCATCAGCTTCCGGGCCAGTTCGCTGGCGGCGGCGCTCGGGGTGACGCTGGGCAGCGGCGTGGCGGCGCCGTCGTGGACGCCGCCGGAATCGGTGGGCGAACGGCTGCCGTTCCTCGACGGCAAGGCCGAGCCGTGGTCCGATGTGGACTGGATCGTCTACTACGAGCCGTTTCTGGTTCCCGCGGTGTCCGGGGTCATCGCGCTGGTCCTGATCGTGGTGCTGCTGCGGTCTTTCCTCCGCGCGGCCGAGGCGGACGACCGCGAGCAGGCGCTGCGGCGCTGCGGCCGCCAGGTGACGGGCGTGCTCACCCGCGTGGACTTCACCAACGTCTGGATCATGGGGAATCCGCGGTTCACCGTCCACGTGCGGTTTTCCACCGAGACCGGCGAGCGCGAGGCCGTGACCTCGATGGTCACGTCGCTCTTCCAAGCCCCTTCCGAGGGCACGGCAGTGCGGGTCCGCTACGACCCGCAGGATCCGAAAGCCGTTCTGGTGGAACCGGTTTCCCGCTGACCGCCCGAGAAGGGACTCCTGCCATGGCAGCCATCCGCACCATCGCGGCCGGTTTCCTCACCGGATCGGCGATCGGCGCGACACTGTGCTCGCTCGTCGTCGGGATCGTCCTCGAAAGCGTCCCGTTGTTCGTGACCGGGCTGGGAATTCCGCTCGGCTACGGCATTCTCGTCTGCCTCGGCGGCCTGCCGCGCCGCGCCCGCGAGAAGGCGGTCCCGCCGGCAATGGCGCTCGCGCGGATCGAAAGCCTGCGCGCCGGAGGCACCGAAACGGGCGATCTTCCGCTCAACCTCACCCTCACGGTCGCTCCGGACGGTGCGCCGTCCCATCGCGTGGAGGCGGTCCACACCGTCAACCTGGTGGACCTCCCGAACTTCCGCACCGGCGACGTCCTGGTGGTGAGCTACCGGCCGGCGCGGCCATGGAAGGTCCGGATCGTGTCCAGCCCGCCGCCGGAATGGCAACGGCGGGCGGCGAACGCGGTCATCGAACCCGCGGCCGAGTCCGCTTCGGTCCATCCGCCGCCGGAGGGCTGCGCCGCCGGTGCCTTCACGCTCCTCGGCCTGCTGCTCGGCGCGGGCGCCGTACTCGGGCTTTTCCGGGTCGAACTGTTCGCACCGGAACCCAGCGCCCCGGCGCAGCCGCCCGTGTCGTCCGCCGTGACCACTTCGGGTTCCGCGACAGTCGACGTCGGTCCCGAGCACTCATTGCTGGACGAGGGCGAACTGCGCCGCGCCATTGACGGGCTGGCCCGGAGCACGGACGTCTCGCAGACGCTCACCGCGGTCGTCCAGGAACACCGGCTGTCGGTCGTCTTCGCTCCGTCCGGCGTCCAGGTCCCGCGCTTCGACCTCCGCACCCTGCCCGTCGACGAGATCCCGCGCCTGGTCCGGAAAGCCTTGCAGACCCTCGACGTCGGAACGCCGCGAACCTGGCAGGTCACCGTCGGCCCACTGCCGTCGGCACGCACCGTCCGCGTCACGGTGACCGGCCCCCGCGGCAGCGCTTCCCTCGCCGGTTGATCACCCCGCCAGCCCGAGCGAAGCGCCGAGCAGCAAAAGTCCTTTGGCAGTACGCGGATCCGCGCCGGTCAGGTTGGCGATCCGGGAGAGGCGATTGTCCACTGTGTTCGGATGGACGTGCAGCTTCCGCGCGGTCTCGCGACGGTTGAAGTCGGTCTCGAAGTACGTCCGGAGCGTCGTCGTCAGATCAGGCTCGCCGCTCAGCCGCGCCGCCAGCGCGCGCAGCCGGGGAGTGGCCGCGCTGTCGTGGTTCAGCTGGTATTCGAAGAGGTGGTCGGTGAGCACCGCGACGGTGTCGGGGACCGAATTCAGCCGCAGCAGCCGCTCCGCTTCCGCTACCGCCGCCGGGATTTCCGGCAGCTCGGCCGCGTGGGCGAACCCGCCGGTGATCTCCACGCCCGTCGTCTGGTGCGCCCGCGGCACCGCCAGCCGGGCCTCGGCCAGTGCCGGCTCCGCACCGTCCGAAGCGGACGGAAGCAGCAGCAGACCGCCGTCCGGGTCCAAGGCCGCCAAGACGTCTCCGGACAGTTCGCGCCGCAGGTGCTGCAAGAGCGACCGCGCCTTCCGCTGCCCGGCCAGATGGCGGCCTACCGAGTCGCCGACGGAATCCGCCGGGTCCGCGGCGAACCGCAGCGCCAGCACGCCGTACGCCGGGGCGAGGCGGACGTCGGCCGGCTCCGGGACCGGCTCCCCCGCGGCCAGCCGCCGCACCAACGCCCGCGCGGCCTCGCGTTGTTCGTGGTCCGCGGTCTGGAATTCCTTCTGGTGCGCCTGCACCGCCGCGTTCGTCACCCGGTGCAGGCACCTCAGCAGCACCGCGGCCGTGTCGCTCGGCGGCGACCCGCCGGACAGGTCCTGGACCTCTGCCCACACTTCCTCGGCCGCCAGCAGGTACGCGTGCACGAACTCGCTGACCGGCAGCCCCTCCGCGCCTCGTTCCCGGCCGCGCTGGCGGAACAGCTCCAGCTCGTCCTCGCGCGGTTCGCTCCCCTCCCGCGCCGCACGCGCGAACAGCCGGCCGAACTCGCGGATGGTGTGCGCCATGTGCAGGTGCAGGTGCGCGGGCACCTCGCCGCGGTAATGCGGCGAGGTCGCCACGTAGCGGCGGATCGTCCGTTCGACGGCCTTCGGCAGCCGGTGCTCGAAGCTGCGCCACGACAGCTGTGACATGTCACAGCACGGTAGCCGAAAACCTGGGCAATGTGCGCTACCAGCTGGGCAGGCCAGCGGCGACAGTTGGGGTTGTGTCCATGACCGCGATCACAGGAGGTCCCGCACCGATGCGCTGCGAGCCGCTGTTCCGCCCGAAATCGGTCGCCGTGGTCGGCGTTTCCGCGACCACCGCGCTGTCCTGGGGACGGATCGCGCTGGACCGGCTGCTGCGCGGCGGCTTCGGCGGCCAGGTCTTCGCGGTCTCCCGCGGCCCGCTCGACCTGGCCGGCGTCCGCACGGTCGGGTCGCTCGCCGAGATCGGCTACGGCCCCGACCTCGTCGTCCTCGCGACCCCGGCGGAAACGGTCCCCGCGCTGGTCAGGGAGGCGCGCGAACTCGGTTCCGGAGCGGTCGTCGTCTTCGCGTCGGGCTTCGCCGAGGGCGGCAACACCGCGCTGGAGGACGAACTGCGCGAGGCCGCCGGAGACCTGCCGGTGCTCGGCCCGAACTGCCTGGGCGTGGTGAGCCATCCGGCCGGCGTGCAGCTGTCGACGACCGTTTTCCTCGACCGCGAGCGCGTGCCGCCGGGTCCGATCGCGATCGTCACGCAGAGCGGCGCGATCGGCTTCGTGCTCGCTGACCTGCTCGAACAGGCCGGGATCGGCTACTCCTACTACGCGAGCGTCGGGAACGAAGCCTGCCTGTCCGGCCACGAGATCGGCAGCGACCTGCTCGATCAGCCCGACGTCGAGGTGCTCGTGCTCTACCTCGAAGGCGTGCGCGACGCTGACGGTCTCCGCGCGCTCGGCCGGCAGGCGCGGGCTGCGGGCAAGACCGTGGTCGCGCTCGCGGTGGGCAGCAGTGCCGCCGGCCGGCAGGCCGCGCTGTCGCACACCGCGGCCGTCGCCGGCGATCATTTCCTGCTGGCCTCGCTGTGCCGTCAGGAAGGCATCCGCCTGGTCACCGACGACGATCAACTGGTGGACGCGGTGCTCTGCGCCCGCAAAGGCACGACGCTTCCTCCCGCACCGCGGCTCGCCGTCCTCACGATGTCCGGCGGCGCGGGCGGCATCCTCGCCGACAACTTGACCGCGCTCGGTGTGCGTATTCCGCCGCTGTCCGGCGCGACGCGCGCGAAACTCGCGGAGGCCGGCGGGGTCGAGGCGGCCGACGAGAACCCCGTCGACCTCGGCGGCAACATCGACCGCTGGCTCGACCGGGTCGGCGATCTGCTCGGCGCGCTCGACGAAGACCCGGAACTGGACGGCGTCGTGCTCTATCTGACGTTCGGCGACCGGTTCCGCGAGGCTTACCACCGGCTCGCCGCCGCTGCCGCCGCGACGCGGACGCCGACGTGGTTCATCTGGGCCTGCGCGCCGCCCGGCGAGCTGGCGAACGCCGGTCGCCCGGACACCGTGCTGCCCAGCATCGGTGCTCTCGTGCGACGGCTTCGAGTACTGGTCCCGGACCGGGTCCCCGAGCCCGCGAACCACGCCACGGCGGCTGACCGTCCAGTGCGGACTGAACTGCGGGCCGTTCCGCTGCTGGAAGACGCCGGCATCCCGCACGTGGACACCGTCGCCGGAATCGATCTCGCCGCCGCCGTCGCGCACAACGGCTGGCCAGAGCCGTATGTGGTCAAGGGCGACGCCGCCGACGTGCCGCACCGGGCCCGGGCCGGGCTCGTCCGCGTCGGCGTCACGGCGGCGGAACTGCCCGCGGTGCTGGACACGCTCCAAGCGCGGCTCGACCAGGTCTCCGCCGACCCGGACCGGACCCTCGTCGTGCAACCGCTGCTGCCGCACACCGCCGAACTCGCCCTCGGCGCGACGCGGGATCCGTTGTACGGCACCGCGATCGTCCTCGGCGCGGGCGGCGACCGTGCCGAGGACCCCGCCGCACCCCGCCGCGCGCTGCTGCTCCCGGCGACCCCGGAGCAGCGAGCCGAACTGGCCGCCTGGGCCGGCGACGTCCTCGCCGCTCCAGTCCCCGCCGTCGCCGCCGCGATCGACGGGCTCGTCCGCATCCTCGGCGACCATCCGGAATTCGCCGAAGCCGACCTCAACCCGCTCTGCGTCACCGGCGAGGACCTGGTCGCCGTCGACGCGCTGTTCACCGAAAACGTTCAGGAGGCATCCCGTGACTGACCTGCTCGACTACGCCGACAAGGTCTGGCGAGGCGAGGCCGACACCCGCGTCTACCACACCGGCACGCTGCGCAAGGACGGTCTGCACGAACTGGCCGAGGGCGTCTGGATGTGGCCGGCGTTCGGCAACGTCTTCCTTTTCCCCACCGCCGACGGCCTGTTCTGCTTCGACACCGGCGAACGCCGCACCGCCAAAGACCTTTTCGGCGCGACCCGCGCCCGCACCGACGCTCCGCTGCACACCGCCGTCTACTCGCACGGCCACATCGACCACGTCTTCGGCGTCGGCCCGTTCGATCTCGAAGCCGAGGAGCGCGGCTGGCGTCGCCCGTCCGTGCTGGCGCACGAAAACACGCCGCCGCGCTTCGAACGGTACGAGCGCACCCGCGGCTACAACACGGTGATCAACCAGCGGCAGTTCCAGTCGCCCGGATTCCGCTGGCCCGACCGGTACCGGCACCCCGACGTCACGTATCGCGACACCACGACGCTGCGGATCGGCGACCTCGACGTCCGGCTGAAGCACGCTCGCGGCGAGACGGACGACGCGACGATCGCGTGGCTGCCCGGCCGGAAGATCCTGTGCTGCGGCGACTTCTTCATCTGGTCCTCCCCCAACCCGGGCAACCCGCAGAAGGTCCAGCGGTATGCCGCCGAGTGGGCGCGGGCGCTGCGCTGGATGGCCGGGCTGGGCGCGGAACTGCTGCTGCCCGGGCACGGCGTGCCGATCGCCGGAGCCGACCGGATCCGGACCGCGCTGTCCGACACCGCCGAGTTCCTCGAAACCCTGCACGACCAGACCGTGGACGCGATGAACGCGGGAGCCACGCTCGACGAGGTGGTGCACGGCGTCACCGCGCCCGCCGAACTCCTGGCCAAGCCGTATCTCAAGCCGTCCTACGACGAGCCGGAATTCGTCGTCCGCAACGTCTGGCGGCTCTACGGCGGCTGGTACGACGGCAATCCGGCCAACCTCAAACCCGCGCGCCGCGCCGAACTGTCCCGCGAACTGGCCGACCTGTCCGGCGGCTCCGACCGGCTGGCCGCGCGGGCGCGGGAACTGCTCGCCGCGGGCGAACACCGGCTCGCCGGGCACTTCGCCCAGCTCGCCGCGGACGCGGCCCCGGACGACGAGACCGCGCACACCGCCCGCGCGGAAGTGTTCACCGCACTGGAAAAAGCCGCGACCTCGACGATGGCCAAGGGCGTTTACGCCTGGGCCGCCGCCGAATCCCAAGCCGCGCTCGACGGAACCGACCGCGCCGAGCAGTTGCGCACCCGCACCGCGGGCCGCACCCGCTGGGCCTTCTGACCCGCCACCCCGTCCGACAGCGACGTTGAAATGGGGACCCCACGATGAACGCTCCCGCCCTCCCCGCCGAAACCGCCTCCCCCGGGCGCACCCGCGGCACCAGCGCCCGCGGCTGGGTCGTCACCGGGCTGCTGCTGGTGTTCATGCTGATCAACTTCGCGGACAAGGCCGTGCTCGGCCTCGCCGCGAAACCGCTGATGCACGATCTCGGCCTGTCGCCCGAGGCGTACGGCCTGATCAGCAGCGGGTTCTACTTCCTGTTCAGCATCTCCGCGATCGTGGTCGGCTTCGTGTCGAACCGCGTGCCGGCGAAGTGGATCCTGCTGGTGCTGGGCGTCGTCTGGGCACTGACCCAGGCCCCGATGCTCGGCACCGTCGGGTTCGGCGCGGTGCTGGTCAGCCGGATCGTCCTCGGCGCGGCCGAGGGCCCGGCGAACCCGCTGGCCATGCACGCGGCGTACAAGTGGTTCCCCAACGAGAAACGCGGCCTGCCCAGCGCGTTGCTCAACGCCGGTTCCGGCATCGGCGTGGCGCTGGCGTCGCCGCTGCTGACCGCGCTGATCGTCGGCTACGGCTGGCGCTGGGCGTTCTTCGCGCTGCTCGTCGTCGGCCTGGTGTGGTCGTTGCTGTGGGCGGTCTTCGGACGGGAGGGCAAGGTCGCCGGGACCGCTTCGGTGCACGCGGCCGCGGTCAAGTCCGAGGCGGACGAACCGCGCGTGCCCTACCGGAAGATCCTGCTGAACGGCACCTGGCTCGGCGGGTTCCTGGCCGGATTCGCCGCGTACTGGGCGCTGGCGGTGCTGGTCGCGTGGGTGCCGCATTACCTCGAAACGGCCTTGCACTACAGCACGGTGACCACCGGGACGCTGGTCGCGCTGCCGTGGATCGCGTCGGTCGTGTTCAACCTCGCCCAGGGCGCGCTGAGCGACCGGCTGATGCGCCGCGGCGTGTCGAGCCGGGTGGCCCGCGGCGTGCTCGGCGGGATCGCGGTGCTGATCTCGGGTCTCGCGATGCTGCTGTTCCCGCACACCGGGGGCTGGTTCCAGATCGCGCTGCTGACCGTCGCGTTCAGCCTGGGCGGGGTCGTGTTCGCGCTCGGCGTCACGATGAACGCCGAGATCAGCCCGACCCGGCAGCGCGGGGCGGTGCTGTCGATCACCGTCGGCCTGGTCACCACCGCCGGACTGCTCGCTCCGTACCTGACCGGACGGCTGATCCAAGCCGCATCGTCGCCGTCCAGCGGCTTCACGCTCGCCTTCACCATCAGCGGCCTGCTGTCCATTGCGGGCGGGCTGCTGGCCGTGTTCTTCGTCAACCCCGACCGCACCGCGCGGCGGCTCGGGCTGCGCACCGAGGTGGTCCGCTGATGCCTTTCCAGGACACCGAAAACCCGCTCTACGGCAGCGGACAGATCACCGAGGTCGCACCGGGCGTCCGCTCGATCGGACTGCAGGGCAACAGCCTGGCGGTGGACACCGCGTCAGGGCTCGTCGTGGTCGACACCGGCCCCTCGCCGGACCTCGTCGCGCCGGTGCTGGACCAACTGGGCGAACCGGTGCGGTGGATCGTCTACAGCCACGGGCATCTCGGCTACAACTACGGCGTGCCCGGGTTCTTCGAGCACGCCGCCGCACACGGAGAACGCCGCCCGACCGTCGTGGCGCACGAAAACGTCGTCCGCCGCTACCAGCGGTACCTCGAGACGGCCGGGTTGCAGAACCACATCAACACCCGGCAGTTCCGCCGTCCGATGGCCGACCTGACAGCTCCCCCGCCGATCACCTTCCCCGACCAGACCTACCGGGAAGCGATGACGCTGGCCCCGGACGTCCGGCTCCTCTGGGCGCCCTCCGAAACCGACGACGTGACCGCGGTGTGGCTGCCGTCCCAGCGGGTTCTGTACGGCAGCGCGGCGGTGATCAACGGCATCCCCAACATCGGTACCCCCATGCGCACCATGCGCGACACCGTCCGCTGGGCCGACACCCTGGACCGGCTCGCGGCGCTGAACCCGGCCGTCCTGGTGCCGGAGTTCGGGCCGATGGTGCGCGAGGACCCGGTCCGCCAGCTCACCATGACCGCGGCCGCGCTCCGGTGGCTGCGCGGCGCGGTCGTGGACCAGCTCAACCGGGGGCGGCGAGTGGACGACATCGTGCACGATCTCCGGTACCCGGCCGAGTTGTTCGACGTGCCGTGGATGCGCGAGCACTACGGGCACCGCGAGTACATCGTTCGCGACATCGTCCGCTCGGAAACCGGCTGGTGGGACGGAAATCCGACGAGCCTGCACCCGTCCCGCCCGGACGTCGCGGCCGCTGCCCGGGCGGAGGCGATCACGGACAAGCAGGCAGTGCTCGACCATGCCGAGCGGCTGCGCACGGACGGGCGGGTGCAGGAGGCGTTGCATGTCATCGATTTGCTGGCGCTCGCACCCGGGGACGATCCGCTGGTGAAGCAGGCGCGGACGGTGAAGGAGGAACTGTGCGCGGTGCGGGCGGCGGAGGCCAGCAGTTACGTGTCGCGGAGTTTCTACCGCAGCGGGTGGTGACGCGTGACGCCTGCGCACCATCCGTCTCCCGACCGCTGCGATTAATTCTCTTTGCCGGATAGCTTTGCGGGCATGAGCCGGCTTTCGGGACGCCGCGATCTTGGTGCGCGCACGACAGACCCGGCTGCTGAGCGCCTGCTTTTCCAGCTGGGTTCCGGAGCGAACCGCACTCGCGTGGTTCACGGTGTGGCTCGTGCTCGTCCCCGCGGCTTTGATACTTCTCAGCTGGCTTGCCGGTCCGCGGGTGCCCGGAGCTCTCGCTGCCGCATGATCGGCCGCGTCCGGCGCGAGCGGGTTCGCCGGGAGAGTTCCCGGCGAACCCCCGGTCACCGCGCGGGCAACGCCGTTTTCCAGGCCAGCTCCAGCCGCTCCGGCCCCCGCTGCCGTCGCGCGGTCAGCCACGGCACCTCGGCCGCGAGCTCCAGGTCCGGGAACCGGGCCAGCAGCGTCCCCAGCGCGACCTGCAGTTCCAGCCGCGCCATCTGCGCGCCCAGGCAGTGATGCGGTCCGTGCCCGAAGCCGACGTGGTGGTTGCGCGTCCGCGCCAGGTTCAGCTCCTCCGGGCAGTCGAAGACCGTCGCGTCGCGGTTCGCGCCTTCCAGGTCGGCGAACACCGCCTCGCCCTCGCGGATCAGCTGGCCGCCGATCTCGACGTCCTCGCTGGCGATGTGCGCGAAACCCGCGCTCGCGCCCAGCGGGACGAACCGCAGCAACTCCTCGACCGCCGACGGCAGCAGGCCGGGGTCGGAACGCAGGCGGGCCAGCTGGTCCGGGTTGGCCAGCAGGGTGTAGAGCAAGTTGGAGATGTGGTTCGCGGTCGTCTCGTGGCCGACCGCCAGGATTCCGCCGGACAGGTCGATCAGCTCGCCCTCGGTCAGCCTGCCCTCGTCGTCCCTGGCCCGCACGAGCGCGCCGATCAGGTCGTCGGTGGGGGTTTCCCGGCGTTCGGCGACCAGCCCGGCGATGTAGCCCCACAGTTCGCGCTGCGCGGTCATGATCTCGGCGTGGTCCGAGCCTTCGCCGCTGAGCATCAGCATGGTGTCGGTCCACGTGTGGACCTTGTCGCGGTCCTCCTGCGGGACGCCGAGCAGCTCGCACAGCGCGGTGATCGGCAGCGGGATGGAGAACGACGACACCAGGTCCGCGGGCGGGCCCTGCTCGATCATCCGGTCGATCAGGCCGTCGGCGATCTCCTGGATCCGCGGGCGCAGCGTTTCCACCCGCTTCGGCGTGAACGCGGCCGCGACGAGCCTGCGCAGCCGGGAGTGCATCGGCGGGTCCATGGTGATGATCGAGCTTTCGCTCTCGATCGCCTCGGTCCCGCGCGGCGCGTCCTTGCCGACGGTCAGGCTGCGCATCAGCCTCCGGTCCACCAGCACGGCCCGCACGTCCTCGTACCGCGTCGCCAGCCACGCCTCGCCGCCGAACGGCAGCCGCACCCGGCTCATCCCCTGCTGCTCGCGCATCTCGGCGTACCGCGGGTCGACGGCCAGCGCCGACGGTTCGAACGGGTACGGGCACACTTCACTGGTCACGACGAACTCCCAAGTCCGGCAACGGTTTCCCCGATCGGTTCTGCCACGGATCCCAGCCACGCCCCGACGGCCGAGGCGGTGCTCTCCGCGTCCTCGGCGACGATGCTGAAATGGTTCCCCGGCACGGTTTCCACGCGGTCGGCCCGCGACCACGTCGTCTGCCACGCTGTCCCGGCGACGTCCCCGAAGCTGCGGGCGGAGCGCAGCAGCACAGTCGGGACGGTGGTGTCCGGCGGCCCCGCGCCGGCGAGAAGGCCGAGGTAGCGGCCCATGGCAGTCAGCTGCGCGCGGTCGAACCCGCCATCGTCCTGGCGGGTCAGCACTTCCCCGGCCATCGCGTGGACCGCGTTCTCGGCCGGGCCGCCGATTTCGTACGTGTCCAGCAGGCACAGCCCCTCCGGAGCACGACCGGTCCGCGCGAGTTCCGCTGCCACGGCTTCGGCCAGCAGCCCGCCGGACGAGTACCCGAGCAACGCGAACGGTTCGCCGTCCGCTGCCTCGCGGGCCTGGCCGGCGAGCGCTGCGACGAGCGTGGCCAAGTCGGCCGGAAGCGGCTCGTCCGCGGCGAAACCGGGCAAGGACAGCACCGAGAACCGCCGGTCGCCGCGGAACGGCGCGGCCAGCCGTCCATATTGGACAGCGCCGGTCATCGCGGCCGGTGAAGGCACGCACAGCAGCGCGGGACGCCGCGGTCCGTCGGCCAGCCGTACCGGCCGGGCTCCGGTGGCCGGATGCCGGAAGGACGGACGCAGGTTCGCCGCAGCTCCGAGCAGGGCGACGCCTTCCGGTACCCGGCCCGCCGCCACTGCCTCGGCGAAGAGCCCGGCGACCGGGTCCGCCTGCTTCGGAGCCGGCGTTTCCCCGGCAGTGTCCGAAAAGGACTCGTTCAGGAATCCGGCCAGGTCCGCGACGGTGGGATGGTCGAACACCAACGTCGCGCCGAGCGTCAGGCCGGTCAGCTCGGAGAGCCGGTTGCGCACCTGGACCGCGGTGAGCGAGTCGAACCCGAGGCCGGGCAGCGCGCGGCCGGGCTCGACGGTCTCGCCGTGGCCAAGCACTGCCGCTACCTGTGCGCCGACCAGTTCCGCCAACCGTTCCCGCCGCTCGGCTGGTGGAGTACGGAGTAGCCGAGCGGCGGCGGAACCCGCTGTGCGCCGGGGCGTCCGCACGTGGCCGCGCAGCAGCGACGGGACGTCGTCGCCACGCCACGTGTCGAGCCGCAGCGGAGCCAATACAGGGGCTGGGTCGGCGATGGCGGCGTCGAACAGGGCCAAGCCTGCTTCGGCGGTGAGGCCGCCAGTGCGTTCGTCGGAGTTCCACAGTCCCCAGGCCAGCGACTGTGCGGGCAGCCCAAGGTGGTGGCGATGCCGGGCGAGCGCGTCGAGGAACGCGTTCGCCGCCGCGTAGTTGGCCTGGCCCGGCGCGCCGAGGATCCCGGCGGCGGACGAGAACAGGACGAACTTGTGCACGTCCCCGGCGAGCTCGTGCAGGTGCCACGCGGCGGTGGCCTTGGCCTCGAACGCCGCGTCGACTTGGTCTGAGGTCAGCGACGTGAGCATCCCGTCGGCCAAAACGCCCGCTGCGTGCACGATCGCGGTGACCGGGTGCGCGGTCAGCAGCGCGGCGACGGCGGACCGGTCGGAGAGATCGCACACCGCCACCTCGGCGCGCGCGCCGAGTGCGGCCAGTCCGGCGGTGAGGTCGTCCCCGCCCCGGCCGGTCCGGCTCGCCAGCACCAGCTCCCGTACGCCGTGGTGGCGGACTAAGTGTTCGGCCGCCAATCGGCCGAGTTGCCCGGTCCCGCCGGTGATCAGCACCGGGCCCGGTCCCCATTCCGCGCTGTCGGTGGTTTCGACGGCGACCAGGCGCGGTGCCAGCGTTCGACCGCCGCGAACGACCATGGCCGGCTCGCGCGCGGCAGCGATCAAGTCGTCGGACGGCGGCTCGTCCGTGTCCAGGTGCACGATCCGGCCCGGGTGTTCGGTCTGCGCGGAACGGACCAGACCGGCGACTGCCGCACCGGCCAGGTCGACCGGTTCGCCAGGCAGTCCGGCCGCGTGGCGAGTGACGACCACGATCCGGCGCTCGTCCGCGAGCGCCGCGCGCAGCTCGGAGAGAATCCGGTGAAGTTCACGCTGTGCCGCGGCAGCGTCCGCACCAGGCGAAACGACCAAGGTGCGGGCGTCCTCCGCTCCCCCGTCCGGGAGCACGCACTCAGTCCACTCCGGACGGAGCAACGCCCCCGAACGGGGAGTACGCCGTATGCCGGTGACCGGGCGCAACGCCAGCGCGCCGATCGCGGCCACCGGATTGCCCGAGCAGTCCGCCAACGACAGCGAGACAGTGTTCTCGGCCAGCGGTTTCACCTGCACCCGAAGCTCCGAGCTGCCGGCCGACCACAGATCCGCCTCGGACCACGAGTACGGCAGGAGCGTCTCCGCCCCGGTCGACGGACCGAGACCGATCGCGTGCAGCGCCGCATCCGCGAGCCCGGGATGCAGGCCGAACGCCGCGGCGTCCAGCACCGCGGACTCCGGCAGGGAGACCTCGGCGAACACCTCGTCCCCGCGTCGCCAAGCGGTCTTCAGGCCCTGGAACAACGGCCCGTACTCGACGCCGCGCTCAGCGAGAAGCTCGTACATCCCGTCGAGATCGATCTCCTCGGCCCCGGACGGCGGCCAGGTCAGCACCGGGTCCGGTACTGGGCCAGCCGGGGCCAGCGCACCGTCGGCGTGGCGCACCCAGGGCGCGTCGCCGCTCTGCGCGTGGACGCTCACCGGACGCACCCCGGCTTCGTCAGCGTTACCGACGCGAACCTGAACCCGCACCCCGTCGGCGTCCAGCACCAACGGCGCGTGCACGGTCAGCTCGCGCACCCGGGCGCCACCGGCCTCTTCACCGGCGCGCAGAGCGAGTTCCAGGAACCCGGTGCCGGGGAACACCACCGAGCCGCCGACGACGTGTCCGGCGAGCCACGGCTGCGCGGCAGTCGAAATCCGGCCGTGGAGCAGGAATCCGTCGCCGTCGGCGAGCGGTACCGCGGCGCCGAGCAACGGATGCCCGGCGGCTTCGAGCCCGGTCGCGGACAGGTCTCCCGCTTCGTCCGAAGCCGACAGCCAGTAGCGTTCCCGCTGGAAGGGGTAGGTCGGCAGGTCGATCAGCTCCGCTGCGCGAGGTGCGAACACCGCCGCCCAGTCCAGGGCGACCCCGTCGGCGTGCAATTCCCCGATCGCCTCGGCGATCGCGACGTCCTCGGGCACGTCTCGGCGCAGCGCGGCTACGGCCAGCGGCGCGTCCGGCAGCAGCGCGGTCAACGGCCGATCCGCGCCGAGTTCGAAAAACCGGGTGACGCCTTGGCTCTCCAACGTGCGGATCGCGTCACCGAACCGGACTGTGCGGCGGATGTTGCGCACCCAGTAGTCGGCGTCGAAGGACTCGACCGGCTCGCCGGTCACCGTCGAGACGATCGGCACCGCGGGCTCGGCATAAGCGACGCGCGCCGCGATCGCGCGGAACGGCTCCAGCACCGGGTCCATCAGCCGCGAATGCGAACCGACCGACAGCGCCAGCCGCTTCGTGCGCCGCCCCTCGGCGGAGAACCGGGCGACGACGGCCAGCACCGCCGCTTCCTCCCCGGCGACGACGACCGCGCGCGGCCCGTTGACCACCGCGACGTCGACCTCTTCCCCGGCGAACTCCTCCGGATCCGCCTCGATCGCCGCCATCGCACCGCGCGGCCGAGCCTGCATCAGGGTGGCCCGTGCGACGACCAGCTCCGCCGCGTCCGCGAGGGACAGCACCCCCGCGCAATGCGCGACGGCCAGCTCGCCCCCGGAGTGTCCGCAAAGGACATCCGGCAGCAGCTGCCACGATTCGGCCAGCCGGAACAACGCGACCTCGATCGCGAACAACGCGGCCTGGCTGTACCGGAACTCCTCGAGCGCACCGCCGATCGCCTCCCGCAGCGGACGGTCGAGGTGCCGGTCGAGTTCCGCGCAAGCAGCGGCATACGCGGCCGCGAACACCGGGTGCGCGGCGGCCAGTTCCTCGCCCATGCCCGTCCGCTGCGAACCCCCGCCGGAGAACAGGAACGCCAACGGCCCTTCGCCGCGCGCCATCCGCGCGGGCGGATCGTCCAGCGCGGTCAGCAGCTCGTCCCGGTCGCGCGCGACGACCACCGTGCGATGCTCCAGATGCGTGCGCCCGGTCGCGAGCGTCCGGCCCACATCGGCCAGCCGGAGGCCGGGTTCCGCGCGCAGCCGCTCGGCCAGCCGTTCCGCCTGCGCGCGCAACGCCACCGGATCGTGCCCGCTGAGCACCACCGGCACCGCTGCCCGATCGTCCGCCGCACTTTCCGCGGCAGGCGGGGCTTCCTCCACGACGACGTGCGCGTTCGTCCCGCTCAACCCGAAACTCGAGACCGCACCCCGCCGCGGGCGGGACCCGCGCGGCCACGGCGTCGCCTCGGTCAGCAGCTCGACCTCGCCGGCCGACCACTCGATCCGGCTGCTGGGCGCGTCGACGTGCAAAGTCCTCGGCAGCAGTTCGTGCCGCAACGCGAGCCCCAGCTTCAACAGCCCAGCGACGCCGGACGCGGCCTGCGTGTGCCCGAGGTTGGACTTCAACGACCCGAGCCGCAACGGTTCCCCGTCGCCGCGGTCCGCGCCATAAGTGGCCAGAATCGCTTGCGCCTCAATGGGATCGCCGAGCGGCGTCGCCGTCCCGTGCGCCTCCACGACGTCGACCTGCGCCGCGGACAACCGGGCCGACGCCAATGCCTGCCGGATCACGCGACGCTGCGCCGGACCGTTCGGCGCGGTGATGCCGTTCGACGCCCCGTCGGAGTTGACCGCACTGCCCCGCAGCACCGCCAGGATCGGCCGGCCGGACCGGCGCGCGTCGGAAAGCCGTTGCAGCACCAGCGTTACGCAGCCCTCGGACCACGCCGTTCCGTCGGCGGATTCGGCGAAACTCCGGCACCGCGCGCCGCGGGACAACGTGCCGTCCTTGCTGAACTCGACGAACGTGCGCGGCGTGGACATCACCGTCGCTCCGCCCGCGAGCGCGAGTTCGCACTCCCCCGCGCGCAGCGCCTGTGCTGCCAGATGCACCGTGACCAGCGACGACGAGCACGCGGTGTCCACAGTGATCGCCGGCCCCTGCAATCCGAAGGTGTAGGCCACCCGGCCGGACACCATTCCCGACGCGGCGAAGCTGCCCGGATAATCGTGGTACATCACGCCGGTGAACACGCCGGTCCGGCTGCCGCCCAGCGACCGCGGCGGGATCCCGGCGCGCTCCAGCGATTCCCAGCCGGTTTCCAGCAGGAGGCGGAGCTGCGGGTCCATCAGGAGCGCGTCGCGCGGGCTGATCCCGAACAGCCCGGCGTCGAATTCCCCCGCCCCGGCCAGAAACCCGCCTTCCCGCACGGAAATCGAGCCCGGCCGGACGCCTTCGGGGTCGTAGAGCCGCTCGACGTCCCAGCCGCGGTCTTCCGGGAACCCGCCGATCGCGTCGCCGCCCTCGGCGAGGAGCCGCCACAGCTGCTCCGGCGTCTCGATCCCGCCCGGCAGCCGGCATCCCGCGCCGACGATCGCGACCGGTTCCCCGCCCGCGGCGGCGCCGAGCAGCCGCCGGTTTTCGTCTTTGAGCCGATGATTCTCCTTCAGCGACGTACGCAATGCGGCGACCAGGTTGCGTTCGGACTCGCTCAACGGCCCCCCAGGGCTAGAAGTGCGGCGTGACCCGGCCGACGTTACGCACCGGCAAGATCCCTGCCACCCCCTAATACCGCCGGGGAAGTCCGGTAAGCGGTCGAATGCCGGGGTTGGGGCGGTGCCTTTCCCTGCCGCCGCGAACCGCTCGCGCACCCGGCTGACCAGGGACGGAAGCGCCGTTTCCGCTGCGGTGACGGAAAAGCGGGAGCCCGCGAGCACGGCGAGGCCGGCGTGCCGGGAAGCGGCAGGATAGGTGGCGTCCGGCTGCCAGCCCGCGGAACACCGCGAGCACGGCGCCGCCATCGGCGCTCGACACGAGCGCTTCCGCAGCGGCGGCGCTGAAAACCCGAAACCTGGGTGGCAGAAGAGCGCGGCGAGTTCGTTCCAGAAGTCGCGAGAGACGGCTTCCCGGTCTTCGACCCCGGCTAGCCAAGAGGAGCTCCCGACATCGCAGTATCCGGCCGGCGCAACGCCGCGAGCTGCAACCCGAGCACGACCCCGACTCCGATCGCCGCCGTAGCGAGAATCGCCTCCGCCACCGCGTCCCAGGCGCCGGGAACCCGCGCGAACACCTGCGACAGGCTCAAGTACAGCGCGGGCCCCGGCAACACAGCACCGGTCAAACCGGGGATCGTGACCACGGCGGTCGGTGCCTTCAGCGTCCGCGACACCACCGCGGCCAGCACCCCCAGCACCGTCGTGGCGAGGAAGATCGAGACCGGAGCCGACAGGCTGAGCACCGATCGACCCGTCCAGTTCGCCAGGGACGTCACGATCCCGGCCGCGCAGGCGAGCAGCCACCAGCGCGCGGGCGTGCCCATCAGGATCGCGTTGCCCAGTGCGCCGACCAGGGCCGTCACCGGCACCAGGGCCAGCGGCAGCGCGGCGAGTTGCACCCGGCTGGCCTCGCCGAGGATGTCGAGGCCGTTCGCCACCGACACGACGACCATCACGCCGGTCGCGATCGCGCCGGTGAGCAGCAGGACTGTCACGATCCGGGCGGCCGCCATGAGGTGGAAATCGCCGACCGCGTCCTCGACCAGCGAGACCAGCGACAGAATCGGCAGCAGCAGCACGAGATTCGCCGCCGAAAGGCTCGCCGCCTCGTGCCCGGTGAGCACTCCCAGCGACAGCAACGAGATCGCGACCGCCAGCACGGTGCTCGCCTTCGCCGCGACTTGGAAGAACTCCGCGATGCCGACTGTGCTCAACGCCCAGCCGACGCGGTTGGCGAAAACGAACAACCCGGCGGACACCGCCGCGGCGAGCACGGTCCCGTTCGCCTGGAGGCAAATCATCGCCGCGAGCAGGCATCCGCCGAGCAAACTTACGTACCACGGCCAGGTCGGGCCCGCTTGAGCAAGGATTCCGGCGTCGCGCTCGGCTTCGGCAGGCGAAATCGTACCGGCGGCGGCGCGCACCGCGAGCGCTTCCCAGTCTCCCATCCGGCCGATGTCGCGAGCGTCGTTCGCCTGCACGCTCCCGAACAGCACCAGCGGTTCTCCTGCGCCGCCGCAGTACTGGAGGTGAATTGCCCGCACTCCCACCGAAATCCGCAGATCCGCGACGCCGCCGGCCGACGCCAGCCCGCGGACCGTGCGCACGATGACGGCGGTTTCGATGCCCTGCCGGAACATCTGCATCGCCACGTCGAGAGCGAAGCTCAGCACCCGTTGCGCCCGTTCGCGCTCGTCCACTGCCATGACCGCACTTTAAGCAGCCGCCCCGACAAGAAAGGGCCCGCGAACGCGCGGAATGGGAGCCTTCGCCCGATCGTGGCGCACGCTGACTTTCCCTGAGCGGAACACCCCCGGACAGCCGCTTGCGCGAGCGACCGCGAGGGCCACACTTTTGAGTGAACCGCCGCGATACCTGTGACACGGCCCACATCTGAACCGATACACCTTCTGCCGTGCCTCTGACCGCACCGCGAGCCGAACGGCAGGACCTGGGGGAACCGCACGTGCTGACCGCCGCAGAACTCTTTGTCCGGCAAGCCTTCCGGCGTCCAGCGGAGGGGACGGCCGTGCCGGAGCCGGTCGTCGCGCTGCTCGGGCCGAAGGGCTCGGGCAAGAGCGCCGCGCTGAAAACGATCTCCGCCGCGTGCGGGGGCACGCTCGTCCACGCCCGGCTCGATTTCCAGGACGCCCAGGTCGCCGATCCGATCTCCGCCGTCGCGTACGTGTCCTTCCTGCTGGCGCGGCACTGGGACAACCTGCCGCGCGACCCGGCCTTCCACCGCGTCGGGCTTTCCCTGCTGGCACTGAACGAAACCCTGCCGCAGGACCGGGACGCGGCCCGGGCGCACGTCCTCCAGCTCGTCGGAAGCTACCTGCACCAGGACGACGACCACGCCGTCGCGGACATGGCGGGCGAGGCGGTCAAGTTCGCGCTGTCGCTGTCCGGGATCGGCGCACAGGTGCCGGGACCCGCTGTCCAGCAAGTGCTCAGCAGCGGAATCAGCGCGCTGCTGCGGCTGACGAACCGGCGGCGGCGAAGTGTGCGGCAGGCGCTGAAATGGTTCAGCGGCCTGCTGGAGGGAGCCGGCACGATCGACTCGCTGATCGAGCTGAGCCAGCGCAATTCCGATCCGGTCCCGCACGTGCTGAACGCGTTCCTGACCGATCTGTCGCGCAGCGCCGATCAATGGACGACGCCGGTGCGCCGGTGCGATTGCCTGGCCCCGCACGGACAGGACGTCCCGCACGAGCACGCCTGGGCGCTGCTGATCGACAACGTCGACGCGACCCCCGCCGGCCGCGAATTCCTCTCCGCGTTCGTGCGCGCACGGCAGAATCGGTTGCCCGAGCGCGATCCGCTGCTGATCGTGGCGGCGATGGACCGGTGGTCGTCCGCTTGGGGCCACTGGTGGCGGGAACCGTGGCGGACGAAGGCGGACTGCCCGGGCAAGCGGCCGATCCCCCTGCTGTCCCAGGCGGATTTCAAGCAGTGGACCCACCATCTGGCCGCCACCGCCGACAGGGGCGGCTCGCCGACCCGCGCCTGGTATCCGGTGTGGCTGGACCCGCCCGGCCCCGAAGTGCTGCACAACCTCGCCCCGACCCCGCCGGACGGCTGGGAACCGGCCGTCTTCGACGAGTTCGTCCGGCGGCTCTCCGGCGGCCTGCCCGCGGCCGCGCAGGAGATCGGCCGCCGGGCAGGCGAACCGCCGGTCGACGCCAAACCGCTCGCCCGGTCGCTGCTTTTCCAGCCGCACAACGGAATCACGCTCTGGGAACGCGCGCTGACCTCGTTCTTGCCGCGGCCGTTGCTGGCCGACCCGCTGCCGATCGTCGTCCCGCAGGCGGTCGCGGTCGGGGTGCGGCTCGGCCAGCCGGGGCAGTCGCCCGGGCTGGATCCGGCCGTTTTCCCCGACGCGAACGACATCCTGCGCGCACTGCGGGAGAACCTGTGGGTCAGCACTTTCGCCGCCCGGCCTTCGCGCCTGTGGCCGGTCGCCGCCCCCGAGCGGGAACATCCCGCGGCGCTGCATCCGTGGCTGCTCGCCTGCCTGCTGGCCGGACTGCACGCGCAAAGCGCCGCGGACCGCCATCCCGTCGGCATGACGTGGGCGGAAGTGTTCAGGCGGATGGCGAACACCTGCGCCGAGCCCACCGGCGAAACCGAGGACAAGGCCCGGCGGCTGTACTACGCCCTCGCCTGCGACAACTTCACGCACGTGGTCGACGAATTGGTCACCGAGTTCGCCAAGACCGGGCATCCCCGCTGGGTCCGGCTGGTCGACCAGATCACCCGGGCGCCGTGCCGCCGGCCCGCGGTCGAGCCGACCGACCACAGCGTCGCGGAGCTCGTGCCGGACGGGCAGCCGGGGCGGGAGTCCGCCGAGGCCGCGATCACCAGCATCGTCGCGCGGCTGTGGCTCTACCACGATCCGCACACCGTGCCCAGCCCGGCGCACGACCAGCGGATCTCCAAGAACTTCACGAGGCTGGCCGGCAATTACGCGGCCGGCGACGACACCGACGCGCTGACCGACGCCGCCGCGCAATTCGGCGGCCGGTGAACCCGCCTCTTCTCCCGACAGGAGCGTGATGGACCGCATTCGCAAGCTGCTGCGCTGGTTCACCCACCGATTCCCGCGGCTGGCCAACTGGGTGCTGCGGCGTCCGGTGCTGGCGACCGGCTTCGCCACGCTGACGGTGGTCGTCCTCGTCGCCGCGGCCCTCCTCGTACCCCCGTTGCTCGCCCGGTGCGGGGACGGCATGGCCCCGGACGCGAACGACGCGTGCGTCGGCATCGACCTGGACAGCTCGCAGTTCCGGCAGAACGAACCGGAGCACATGCGGGAGCTGGAAGCGACGGTCCGGGCCAACAACGCTGCGGTCGGCGACAACTACGTGTCCGTGGTGATGTTCCAGGACATGACGCCGAACGAAGGCGTCGACACCCGCCTCTACCCCGATCTGTACCCGGACATCGAGGGCGCGATCGCCGGGGTGTGGCGGGCCAACCACACCGCCGCGTTCCAGGGCAGCGTCCCGAAGGTCAAGCTGTTCCTGGCGAACATGGGCAGCCAGTACGCGAGTTGGTCCGAGGCCGTCGACGAGATCTCCGAGCACGCGGCGGGCAACCACGTGGTCTCGGTTATCGGGCTGGGCCAGAGCATGGACAACACCCGCGCGGCGGCCGCGAAACTGACCGCCCAGGCGCATCTTCCGGTGATCGGCGCGACGGTCACCGGGGACACCATGAACCTCACCCCGGAGGGCAAGCTCAACACCGGTTTCTTCCGCACCTCGCCCACCAACACCCATTCCGTGGCGGCCGCCGCCCGGTACATCGCGGGCATCGAGCCGGACCCGTCGCGGGTCGCGATCGTGCAGGACAACATTCCCGGCGACGACTACACGCAGACCCTCGGCTCGCGGGCGGTGAAGGAAATGCCGGCGGCGCACCGGTTCCCGTTCACCTCGCCGGGCGCGCTGCCGCGCGACGTCTCCCGCACGGACCCGCTGCTCACCCAGTTCGCCTACCTGAACCAGAATCTGTGCTCGGTCGCGCCGACGGTCGTCTACTTCACCGGCCGCGGCACCGACCTCGGGCCGTTCGTGCAATCGTGGACGCAGGGGAACACGCCGTGCGCCAACGGAAAACTGACCGTCGTCACCGGCGACGACGGAGGCTCCGCGATCAACGAGGCCAGCCTCCGCGACGCCGTCCGCGGCGGCCACGTCCGGGTGCTGTTCACCTCGCTGGCCAGCCCCGACGAATGGGGCCCGTGCAACGGCACCGCCGAACAGGCCGCCTACAACACGTTCCAGGCGGTCTTCACCGGCAGACCCGGCGTGTGCAACGGCCAGTCCGTCCGCGCGGACGACGGCGCAGCCTCGCTGACGTTCCCCGTCGCAGACCTGAGCAGCGGCGAAGGCATCCTCGCCCACGACGCCATGATGGTCGCCGTCATGGCCGCCCGCCGGGCCGCGAACGGCAACGCCGACCCGGTGGTCCGCACGCCCCTGTCGCAAATCGGCCTCATCGAGGAGATGCGGTGCCAGAACGCCGTCCAGGGCGCGAGCGGGACCATCCAGTTCAGCCCCGATCAGGCGCAGTACGGCAACCCGGTGGAAAAGCCGTTCCCGATCGTGGAGATCAGGGCCGACGGGTCCACCGCGACAGTCTGGAACAAAGCGGTCACGAGTGCGACGCCGAGGACGTCCTGCTGATGCCCCGGCGGTCGAGCCAGCTGCGGTAGCGACGCAACGCGCGTTGCTACCGCACCGTCTCTTTCGCCAGCGCCAGCTTGGGGTTCGTCCGCAACCGCGGCGAACGGCCCGCGCCCACCCGTCGCAACTGGCGGCGCACCCGCGCCATCCCCGCTGCCGAAGCCAGCGTCTTGTCCTTGATCGCCACCGGCGCGAGCTCCACCGCGGCGTCCTCGCCGCGGAGCCACTTCTTCGGCAGATCGGGATCCATCGCCAGAGCCGTCCCCATTCCGGCCAGCTCGATGCCCCCGGCCAGGACCTGCTCGGCGACCGGCCGCCGGACGATGCCGCCGGTCAGCATCAACGGCAGCGGGCTCGTCCGGGCGAGTTCTTCGGCCAGGGTCAGGAAATACGCCTCTCGTGCCACCGTGCGCTCGTCGGCGGAACGGCCCGACATCGCCGGGCTCTCGTAGCTGCCGCCGGACAGTTCGACCACGTCGACACCGAGCGGAGCCAGCATCTCGATCACCCGGGCGGCGTCCGCGGCGTCGAACCCGCCTCGCTGAAAATCGGCCGAGTTCACCTTCACCGCGACGGTAAACGCCGGCGACACCGCGTCGCGCACGGCTCGCACGATGTCGAGCAGCAGCCGCGCCCGGTTCTCCAGGCTGCCGCCCCACTCGTCGGCCCGCCGGTTGGCCAGCGGCGACAGGAACTGCGACAGCAGATACCCGTGCGCGGCGTGGATCTCGACCCCGTCGAACCCGGCCTCCTCGGCACGACGCGCGGTTTCGGCGAACCGCGCCACCGTCTGTCCGATGTGGTCCGCGGTCATCTCAGCCGGCTGCGCGAGCCGCTTGCTCTGCTTGCCGACGTCGACCTTGATCGCCGACGGACCCCACGCGACCCCGGGCAGGTTCGCCATCACCTGGCGTCCGGGGTGGTTGATCTGCATCCACACCCGCGAGCCGCCGCTCTTGGCCGCGTCCGCCCACGCGCGGAACGGCTCCAGCGGCGGTACAGGCGGCGGATCCGCTCGTCGGGCACCTGCCCGGAGCCGGCCATGTTCTCCTCCATGGCCGCTTTGACGAGCCGGTTGGCGAGCGCGGGCCCATGGGCCGGCGCGAATGGCGTGAACAGCGGCGAGGTCGTCATGATTCCTTCGATCCGTGCGGTATGTTTGCAGCGCTCACATGAGAGTAGGAGGCGATGTAAGCAGTGTCAACTTCCACGAAGGACGGCTACCATCACGGCGACTTGCGGGCAGCCCTGCTGACGACCGCGATGGAGATGCTCGAACAGGGCGAGCAGTTCTCCCTGCGAGCCGTCGCACGGAAAGCGGGCGTCTCCCCGACCGCCCCGTACCGGCACTTCGCCGACCGTGAAGCCCTCGAGTCAGCGCTCGCCGCCCAAGGCCTCCGGGATCTCAACGACGACCTGGTCCAGGGCGACGCGATGCCGGCCACAGTCGCCGAACTGGCCGAACTGGGCGTCGCGTATGTCGACTTCGCGCTCCGCCGCCCGGCACTGTTCCGGCTCATGTTCGGCAATGCCTGCGACGACACGAACGAGGACCGGGTCAGCGCCGCCGCCTCGGTGCACGAGACGCTCGCCCGCGCCGTCGCGAACGTGTTCCCCAAGGCCGACCTGGCCAACATCGCCATCGCGGGCTGGGGACTGGTGCACGGGCTGGCCAGCCTGCACCTCGACGGGAAGCTAGCCAGCGACTCCCCCGACGACGTCGCCAAGCAGGTCCGCGCGTCCTTCGCCGCGGTCTTCGCCGCCCGGCCGGGTGAGTGACGACCCGCGGTGTTGACAGTGCTCACATCGAGGGCCTACCGTGATGTAAGCACTGCACACATACCCTGACGGGAGCGACCGCGATGGCACCGACCGGAACTGTGGACGTCGATCTGGGCGGTCGCCTCGTCACCGTCCCCGAAGGCGGCCTGTACGACCGCTACCGGATGGACACCGACCTGGACGAGATCGCCCGCGACCCGCGCGTCAGCGGCGTCGAGTTCTTCCGCGGCCTGCCCAAGACGAAGGTCGAGTCGCCGATCGGTCCCACACTCACGCCGAACTTCTACTACCGGATGTCCTCGGCCCGCCTTACGATGCTCGCCCGGTCCCGCGCGATCCGCGCCCGGCTGCCGCGGGAGCTGGCGCCGCTGGAGGTCGCGCCCGGCCTCGGCCTGGTGTCGGTGATGTTCTTCCGCTACGACGTGTGCGACATCGACTTCTACACCGAGGCCGCCGTCGGCATCGCGGTCCAGCCCGCGCGGCACGGGAAGCTCGGGTTCGTGGACCTGCTCGCCGCGCTCAAGAACGACCACCTCGACACCTACGTCCTCTCGCTGCCGGTCAACACGGACATCGCCCAGGTCCGCGGCCACGACGGCTACGGTTTCCCCAAGTGGGTCACCGAACTCGACGTCGAAATCGACGCGCGCCGCACCACCGCCCGGGTCGCCAACGACTCCGGCGAACTCGACCTGGCGCTGTCCGCAGCCACCCCCGCCCAGACGAGGTACCCGAGCGGCGAACGTGTTTCGACCCTCACCTCCTACACCACCATCGACGGCGCCTGGCACTCGACGCTCAGCCAGACCAACGCGCTGTCGGGCGGAAGCGCGTCCTTCCCGCGCACCGTCGATCTGCGGCTCGGGCGCGGTCGGATGAGCGACGACCTGCGCTCGCTCAAGCCGACCCGCCCGGTCCGCTTCGACGTGCTCGCCGAAGGCCAGCTCGCCCTGCACCTGCCGGTCCCGTACTCGGTTCCCCCGCAAGGAGTTTCGCGATGACCAAGGTTCTGCAGGTGCTCTCCGCCGCCCGGGTCTGGACGCTGAAAGACGGCGCAGAGCACCCGACCGGATTCTGGGCCGAGGAATTCGTCGTCCCCTACACGCTGTTCACCGACGCGGGCTGGGACGTCACTGTCGCCACCCCCGGCGGCAAGCGGCCCGTGGTCGACCAGCTCAGTCTCGGCGTGAAAGGCGGAGTTCTCCCGCACACCGCCAAGAAACTCAAAGCCGGACTCGAGCGCCTGGCCCCCGTGCTGGCCGAGCCCGCCGATCTGTCCGAAGCCGACCCGGACGACTTCGACGTCGTCTTCTACTCCGGCGGCCACGGCCCGATGGAAGACCTCGCCGTCGACCCGGTTTCCGGCGCGCTGCTGACCACGCGGCTGGCCTCGGCCCGGCCGCTCGCCCTGCTGTGCCACGCCCCGGCCGCCGCCCTGGCGGCGAAGAACCCGGACGGCAGCTGGCCCTTCGCCGGCTACCGGATGACCGGGCTTTCCAACGTCGAGGAACGGTTCAACCCGTTCGCGTGGAAAGCCAAGTGGCTGCTCGAAGACCGGCTCAAAGAGGCGGGCGCGGACTACACTTCCGGCCTGCCGCTGAAATCCCACGTGATCGTCGACCGCAGTCTTTACACCGGACAGAACCCCGGCTCCTCGGCCGCACTCGCCCGCCGGATCATCGACGACGTCTCCGCCGCCCGGCGCTGCTGACGCCGGGCGGCGGTCGCTCCGGACGCCTACGAGCCCGAGGCGGCCCCTTCAGCGCCCACGACCCGTTCGATCAGTTCGTCGCGAAACTCCCGCGCCGCCTGGAACTCCGGTTCGTCGCCGGTCGCCCTCTTCAGCGCGCCCTCCAGGACCTTCAGCGCTTGGCGTTCGTCGCCGTGCGAATCCGCTTGCCTCGCAGCGTTTTCCATCGCTTTCGCGAGCTTCGTCCGCGCCTCGGGCTCCTTCGCGGCCTGGTTGATCCGGATCCAGTTGCCACCCGGATCGACGACGGTGAACCCGGTATAGCGGTCGTTGCGCAGCCGCGGCCGGGTCATCCGCGGGATGCCGGAGACGAGCAGCTTGCCGTGCACGGACCGCATCCCCGCCGCGAAGGCCTCGAACAGTTCGCTGGTGTCCTCCACGATGACCAGGCAGGTGCTGTACGACTGCTTCGGGTCGTAACCGTCCATGCCGAAGAAGTGCAGATTGAGGTCTTCCCGCCGCACCGCGACGTGCGAGTACGGCCGTGCCTGCCGGGAGGTGATCTCGAAGCCGAGCATCTCGTAGAACGGCGCGATCTCGTCGATGGAGGGACAGGGCAGGAGCGGAATGGTCAATTCGTTCGCCATCTCCTGAACGTAAGCCCGGATCCGCCGAAACGACACGGAGCTATTTGCTCGTGCGAACAGGAGCGCCGACAGTCGGCCGCACCAGGTCCGGGCGTTGCTCCAGGGCGGCGAGAACCAGCGCGGCCATCGCGGCCGGGTCGCCGTTTTCCGGGCGCAGCACCAGGTCCGGGGCCGCGGGCCGTTCGTACGGCGCGTCCACTCCGGTGAATCCGGTGATCTCGCCCGAACGCGCCTTGGCGTACATGCCCTTCGGATCCCGGTCCTCGCACACTTCGAGCGGGGTGTCGACGAAGACCTCCAAAAACTCCAGCCCCGCGGTTTCGTGCACGGTCCGCGCGAGTTCGCGATCAGCCTGGTACGGGCTGATCAACGACACCACCGCCACGACCCCGGCGTCGGCGAACAGCTTCGCGACCTCCGCGACGCGGCGGATGTTCTCGGCCCGCTGCGCCGGGGCGAACCCGAGGTCGCCGTTGAGCCCGTGCCGGAGGTTGTCGCCGTCGAGCAGGTACGCGGGGCGGCCCGAGGCGACCAGCCTGCGCTCCAGTTCCGCGGCCACGCTCGACTTGCCCGAGGCGGACAGCCCGGTGAGCCAGACCGTCCGGCCGCGGGTCGCGCGTTCGTCCCGCGACACCGCCGCCGGATGCCAGACCACGTTCGGCGCGGTCGTGCCCGGGCCGGTGATCACGCCCGCGCCGACGGTGTCGCCGGAGTGTTCGTCGACCAGGAGGAACCCGCCGGTCGGCCGGTTGCGGGCGTAGGGGTCGAACAGCAGCGGCTGCCGCGTCCGCAGCCGGATCCGGCCGATTTCGTTGAGCGACAACGACTCCGCTGCTTCGTCGCGGTGCAGCGTGGTGACGTCCAGCCGGTAGTCGAGCGAGGCGACCTCGGCCTTGGTCTCGCGCGTGGTGTGCCGGACGAGGTAATTCGCGCCCGGAGCGAGCGAGGACTGTTCGGAGAACCAGCACACCATGGCGTCGACGTCCTGGCCCACGTGCGGCCGGTTGCCCGGACGGCAGATCAGATCGCCGCGGCTGAGGTCCAGTTCGTCGGCGAGTTCGATGGTGACCGCCAGCGAAGCGAACGCCTCGGCCACCGCGGTCCCGCCGGGTCCCCAGATCGCGCGTACGGTCGTGGTGAACCCGGACGGCAGCACGGTCACCTCGTCGCCGGGCTTGAAGACGCCGCCGGCCACGGTACCGGCATAGCCGCGGAAATCCCGGCTGTGCTCGCGAATCACGTACTGCACCGGAAAACGCGCGTCGACCAGGTTCCGGTCGGACGCGACGTGCACCTGTTCCAGGTGGTGCAACAGCGAAGTGCCTTCGTACCACGGCATGCTCGCACCCCGGTGCACCACGTTGTCGCCGTGCAACGCGGACATCGGGACGAAGGTCAGGTCCGGGGTCTGCAATTTCATCGCGAACCCGCGGAAGTCCTCGCGGATTTCCTCGAACCGCTCCTGCGACCAGCCGACGAGGTCCATTTTGTTCACGCACACCACCAGGTGGCGGATGCCCAGCAGACTGGCGAGAAACGCGTGCCGGCGCGACTGCTCGAGCACGCCCTTGCGCGCGTCGACCAGGATCAGCGCGACGTCCGAAGTGGACGCTCCAGTGACCATGTTCCGGGTGTACTGCACGTGTCCCGGCGTGTCGGCGATGATGAACTTCCGTTTGGGCGTGGCGAAATACCGGTGCGCGACGTCGATCGTGATGCCCTGTTCGCGTTCCGCTCGCAGGCCGTCGGTGAGCAGCGCGAGGTCCGGATACGCGTCGCCGCGGTCCCGGCTCGTGCGCTCGACCGCTTCGAGCTGGTCGGTGAACACCGTCTTCGAATCGAACAGCAACCGGCCGATCAGGGTCGATTTGCCGTCGTCCACACTGCCCGCGGTGGCGAGCCGTACCGTCGTGACCCGGCTCATCAGAAGTACCCTTCCTTCTTGCGGTCTTCCATCCCGGCCTCGGAAATCCGGTCGTCGGCCCGGGTCGCGCCGCGTTCGGTCACTCGCGTCGCGGCGACCTCGGCCACCACTTCCGCGGGCGAGGAAGCGGTCGACTCGACGCAGCCGGTGCAGGTCGCGTCGCCGATCGTGCGGAAGCGAACCGTTGCCGGACAAGGAACTTCACCCTCGGCCACGGCGAGGAACCGGGTGTCGGCGAGCAGCATCCCGTCGCGTTGGACCACCGCCCGGCGGTGCGCGTAATACAGCGACGGCAGGGCAACGTCCTCCGCTTCGACGTACTGCCAGATGTCCAGCTCGGTCCAGTTCGAGAGCGGGAACACGCGGATGTGCTCGCCCTTCCGATGCCTGCCGTTGTACAGATTCCACAGTTCCGGGCGCTGCCGCCGGGGATCCCATTGCCCGAACTCGTCGCGGAAGCTGAACACGCGTTCCTTGGCCCGGGCTTTCTCCTCGTCCCGCCGGGCACCGCCGAACACCGCGTCGAAGCCGTTCTCGCGGATGCCGCGCAGCAAAGTCGCCGTCTGGAGCCGGTTCCGGCCTGCCTTGGGATCCTCGACGCTGCGGCCCGCGTCGATGTCGTCCTGGACGCGCGCGACCAGCAGCCGCAATCCGCAGCGCTCGACGGTTTCGTCCCGGAACCGGATCACCTCGTCGAAATTGTGCCCGGTGTCGACATGCATGACCGGGAAGGGCAGCGGCGCGGGCCAGAACGCTTTCGCCGCGACGTGCAGCATCACCATCGAGTCTTTGCCGCCGGAGAACAGCAGCACCGGCCGTTCGAAGGTCGCCGCGACCTCGCGGAAGACGTGCACGGCTTCGGCTTCGAGCGCACCGAGGTGGCTCAGCTCGTAGGCCGGGGGTGCCTGGGTCGCCATCGGATCCGCCCTTCCGAGGTTCGAGGACAGAAAAGTAGAACAGGTTCTTGCGCTCGGTCAAGCAGCGGAGGACGCTGAGCGCATGGACCTGGCCGCGCTCGAAGAAATCCGCCGCGTGAAATTCCGCTACCTCCGGTGCCTCGATTTGAAGCGCTGGGACGAGATGGCGGAGACGCTCACCGCCGACGCCCGCGTGCACTACGGCACGCCCTCCTACGGCGAACCGCTGAACTTCGACGACCGCGACGCGCTCATGGAGTTCCTGCGCACCACCGTCGGCCCGGGCATCACGACGATGCACTTCGCCGGCCACCCGGAAATCGAGATCGACGGGGACACCGCGACCGGCCGGTGGATGTTCCAGGACAAGGTGATCGTCGCCGAGCACCGGGTGGTGATCGAAGGAGCCGCGTACTACGAGGACACCTACCGGCGCGAGGACGGCGCCTGGCGGATCAGCAGCACGGGGTACGAGCGGCTGTACGAAACGCTGGTCTCGATGAAGGACCAGCCGGGGTGGAAACTGACGGCGAACATGTGGGGTCAGCCAGCCTGACCGGGCCGGACCCCGCCCGCCTCCGCCGTCACCGCATCCGCGACCGCGGCCAGCGCCGCGCCGCGGCGGGCGATTTCCGCCCCCGTGATCGGCTCCCCGACCGACAACGTCAGCACCAGTTCCTGCCGCCCCGACGCGTCGAAAGTCGGGGCGGCGAGCAGGCTCACCGCGTGTTTCTTCCGCGGTTCCAGGTCCGCGCCGAGGTACACCCGCTCCCCCAGGCTCGACACCAGCTCGCCGACCAGCCCGCGCACTTCGGGCGGCAGGTCTCCCGCCGCCACGCCCGCCATCAGCGTGTAGAGCCTGCGGCCCGCTGACGTGAGGCTTTCCACCAGGTAGCCGTGTTCCCGGCACTCCGCGACCACGCGGCGCAGGTACGCCTCGTCCAGCCGGACCGGCACCGCGGGCGGCGTCGCGAGCCAGGCGTCGAAGGCGGAATCGGCGTCCCACAGCACGTACATCAGCCCGACCGGCGGCGCGAACGGATAGGTCTCGCCGAGCCGCACCTTGCCCGGTCCGGCGCTCTGCAGCATCAGGATGCGCCCGTCGACCACTGCCGACGCGGTGCACGTCGCCTGGTACCGGGCACTGAGTTCTTCGAGATGGGTCCGGGCGATTTCGCTCGCGCCGAAACCCTCCGCGGCCGCGCGTCCGGCCGCGATCATCGCCGGTCCCAGGCGATACGTCGTGGTCCTCGGGTCGCGGACCACATAGCCGCCCGCGGTCAGCTCGGTCAGGATGCCGAGGCAGGTCGGCTTGCTCAGGTCCAGTTCGCGAGCCAGCGCGGACAGTCCGAAGCGCTGGCCCGGCCGGGCCGCGAAATAGTCCAGCAGCCGCACGACCCGCTGCGTCGGCGGCGAGCGCCGGGTAACCGCCATTGACCCATCCTTAGAACGCGTTCTAGTCTCAACGGACTGTGAACGTACCACCCTGGTACAGATCTGGACCACTGTGAGGAGTCTCCGGTGCTGACCGAACCGCTCGCCGGCGCGATCGCCGAAGCCGAAAAGATCATCGCCGAGGCGCCGCACGTCCGGACCGAACAGGACCTGGTCGAGGGCTACGACTACCTCGCGGGCAGCATCCGGGCGTCGGTCCAGACGGCGTGGGCCTACGACCGGGACTTCCCGTACTTCACCCTCTCCACCGGCCCGTACACGAAAATGGGCCTGGACAACCCGGACACCCTGTACTTCAACGCGAACATCCGCGAGGACCGCGAGTACGTCGTCACCGGCACCCGCGGCACCACCGCCGACCTGAGCTTCCAGATCCTCAACGGGGACTACACACCGGTCGAGGTGCCCGACAGCATGACCGCGTTCGACGACCGCGACATCCCGATCGCCGAAGACGGTTCTTTCGAGATCCGCTTCGGCCCGGCGAAACCCGATCCCGAACCCGGCTATTTCGCGCTCGGCCCGGGTTCCTCGATGCTCGTCGTCCGGGAGGTCTACAGCGACTGGGCGACCGAACGCCGCGGCACGATCCAGCTCCGCTGCGCCGGCACCGCCGGCCAGGCGCCGCCCGCGCTCACGCGCACCGCGATGGAGAAACGGTACGGAGTCACCGGCAAGATCCTGCTCAGCCGGATCCGGACGTTCCTCGCCTTCCCGAAGTGGTTCTACCTGAACCTGCCGGTGAACACGATGACCGAACCGCGCAGCACGCCCGGCGGCCTGCCCACCCAGTACTCCTCGGCAGGGCACTACGAACTCGCCGACGACGAGGTCATGATCGTCACCGTGCCCCGTTCGGACGCGCCGTACCAGGGAATTCAGCTCGGCAGCACCTGGTACGTCTCGCTGGACTACCTGAACCACCAGACCAGCCTCACCGCCGACCAGGCCCGGGTCGACCCGGACGGCAAGATGCGGTTCGTGATCAGCGAACGCGACCCCGGCGTCGCGAACTGGCTCGAACGCACCGGCCACGACCGCGGTTACGTCCAGATCCGCTGGCAGCGGCTTTCCCGGGAACTGACCGAAAAGGACGGCCCGGAGGTCGAGGTCGTGAAGTTCGGCGAACTCGCCGACCGGCTGCCCTATCACCGGCAGGCCCGCGTGACGCCGGAGGAATGGGCACAGCGGATCGCCGCGCGACAGGCCGCCGTGGCGGCCAGGATGCTGGGCTGACCTCATGGATCTCCTCACCGGCAAAGTCGTTCTCGTGTCCGGGATCGGCCCGGGGCTGGGCCGTTCCGTCGCCCTGCGCTCCGCCGCGGCCGGGGCCGACGTCGTCCTCGCGGCCCGCACCGAATCCCGGCTCGCCGAGGTCGCCGCCGAAGTGGCAGCACTCGGCCGCCGCGCCGTCCCGGTGCCGACCGACATCACCGACGACGCCTCGGCGACCAAGCTCGTCGAGACCGCGCTGAGCGAGTTCGGGCGGCTGGACACCTTGGTCAACAACGCTTTCGCGATCCCGCCGATCACCGACCTCGCCGAGGTCGACCTCGACGCGGTGCGCGCCGGATTCGAAACCAACGTGCTCGCCGCGCTCCGGCTGACCCGCCTCTGCACCTCCGCACTCGCTGACAGCGCCGGTTCGGTCGTGATGATCAATTCGGCCGTGCTGCGGCATTCCCGGCGCACGTTCGGCGCTTACAAAATGGCGAAGGCGAGTTTGCTCGCGCTCGCGCAAAGCCTCGCCTCGGAACTCGGCCCGCGAGGGATCCGGGTCAATTCCGTCGCCCCGGGCTACATCTGGGCGGACTCGCTCAAGTGGTATTTCGCTTACCTGGCCAAAGAACGCGGCATACCGGCGGAGCAGGTGTACGCGGAGACGGCGGAGACGATCGACCTGCGCCGCCTCCCGGAACCGGACGAGATCGCCGACACCGTCGTGTTCCTCGCGTCCGCGCTCGCCCGCTGCGTCACCGGGCAATGCCTCGACGTCAACGCCGGCGAATACCACCACTGAGGGGAAAAGCATGCGTCCAGGACGAGCCAGCGTCGGCACGGTCGAAGACCTCCACGCGTCCGCCACGAAACTCACCGGCCTCGACGATTTCGGCGGCGACGAATACCTCGAAGGTCTCCGGGTGCTGCTCGATTCCTATGCCGGCGAAGCCGATTTGACCCCGTACGGCAACAAAGTCCACCGCGCTTTCCTGCGCGGCGCGCTGGTCGCGCGGCTGCTGAGCGAGGCTTCGTGGAAGCAGAATCCGCAGTATGCCGACGTGCCCGTCGAGCGGCCCATCTTCGTCACCGGCCTGCCGCGCACCGGGACCACGGCGCTGCACCGGCTGCTGACCGAAGACCCGGCACACCAGGGTCTCGAGGTGTGGCTGACCGAAATGCCGCAGCCCCGCCCGCCGCGCGAAACGTGGCCGGAAAATCCGGTGTTCCAGGCGATCCAGGCCGGATACGAGCAGCACCACGTCGACCATCCGGAGTTCATGGGCCTGCACCACATGTCGGCCGACCAAGTCGAGGAATGCTGGCAGCTGCTGCGGCAGTCGCTGAAATCCGTCTCGTACGAATGCCTCGCGCACGTGCCCGGCTACTCGCGCTGGCTCGACGGCCAGGACTGGACCGACGCCTACCGCAGGCACCGGCGCAACCTGCAGCTCATCGGCCTGCCCGACGCCGGCCGCCGCTGGGTGCTCAAGAACCCGAGCCACCTGTTCGCCCTCGACGCGCTGCTGGAGGTCTACCCGGACGCGCTGGTCGTGCAGACTCACCGCGCGCCCAGCACCATCATCGCGTCGGTGTGCAGCCTGACCGAACAGGCTTCTGAAGGCTGGTCGGACACCTTCCGCGGCGAGGTCGTCGGACGCAGCCAGCTCGACCTGTGGGCTCGCGGCGCGGAACGGTTCGCCGCCGCCCGCGGACGGCACAACCCGGCGCAGTTCTGCGACGTCCGGTACGAGGACTTCATCGCCGACCCGATCGGCACCGTCGAGGGCGTCTACCAGCACTTCGGCCTGGATCTCGCACCGCGGGCGCGCGAGGCGATGACCACGCTGCACGAGCGGAGCCGCACCGGCGACGCGAAACCGAGGCACCGCTACGACCTCGCCGACTTCGGCCTGACCGCCGGGGAGGTCGACGAGCGGTTCGCCGGAAACTCTGCCGCGCCCCGAAGTCGAAGCCGTTTCGAGACCGGGATCTTCGGCGAACCGGCCACGCCGGACGGGGCCGCCCCCTAGGATCTGCCCGACGTTCCTCGAGCGGAGAGCAGGCATGACGACCTTCACCAACACGATCCTTCAGATCCTCCCGCAGGCGTTGCTGCTGATCGTGGGGCTGTTCGGCCTGATCCTCTCGATCAACCGGCGCTCGCGCGGCGGCTCCGGGCTGATGGTGGCCGCCTTCGCGGTCATGCTCGTCACCACGGCGCTGGACATCGCCTGGCGGATCATGCTGGCGAACGTCGCGTCCTGGATGGCGTCGGACCACCTGAGCACCTCCGAGATGACGACGATCTTCACGATCGTGGGCCTCACGCTCAGCGTTCTCGAAGTGCTGTCGTGGCTGCTGGTCGTGCTCGCGGTCGCGAAGGGCGGCCGCGCACCGCAGCCCGGTTTCGCTCCGGGCGGATACCCGATGAGCGGGCAGCCCGGGTACCCGCAGGCCGGCTACGGCCAGGCCGGGTATCCGCAGCCGGGCTATCCCGTTCAGCCGCAGCCAGGGCAGCCGCAGCCTGGCTATCCGCAGGCGGATCCCAGCCAGCAGTCCGGTTACTCCCAGCCGCTGCCGCCGCAGCCCAACCCGGGCGAAGGACCGCAGCAGCCGCCGAACTAAAGCCGGTCAGACCGCCGCTTCGGCTTCGGCGCGGGCAAGGATCCGGTCGACGGTTTCCTCGGCAGTCAGCTCCGAAGTGTCCAGCCACAGCCCGATGTGCGGGGTCTGCTCGCGGAGGTACGCGTCCAGTCCCGCGATCCCGGTGTCGCCCGGCTGGTACGCGACCTTCCCCCGCGCCGCCTCGCGCTGCGCCACCACCTTCGCGCTCGGCGCGAGAACCACGACGTAACACGGTCGCGTGCGCAGCGCGCCGACCATCTCCGCCAGGTGCTCGCCGAGCACGATGTCTTGCAGCACCACGGCGAATCCGGCGTCGGCGTACCCGTCCGCGACCTGCGCCGCGAGCGCGTGCCGGAGCCGAAGCTGGCGGACGGCCTCGGCGGGCGGGTCGGCCGGGCCCATCTCGACCCGGCCGTTGACCACCATCCGCCGGAACGCGTCACCGCGCACGTGCACCGATTCCGGCAGCCGTTCGGCGAGCGCCTGCGCCACCGTCGACTTGCCCGCCGCTTGGACACCGGTCACCAGGAAAATCGGCACACCGCGAACCCTGCCTTCTTCGGCGCGGGCCTGCCAGCGGTTTTCCGCTACCGCGAGACGGTCGCCCGAATCAGGTCGTACGCCAGGTCCATCCGGACGCCGTCGGGATTGGTGAGCCCCTTCTCGTCGTACCAGGACGCGTCGGCCTCCGGATGCGGCCCGCTGACCCCCACCCGCCCCTTGCCGTACGGCGCGACGACCACCGCGGCCGCCCCGTTGGGGTAGGTCGCCAGCACCGCCGCGTCGGCTCCCTCGTTCAGCCGGAACGTGGGCCCGTCCTGGAAATACATGTGCCGCTGCTGCCCGCGCCAGCTGACCTCGATGACGGTGTCGCGCTCGTCCGGAACCGTCGATCCCGGAGAACCCGCGTACCCGTGCGTGTCGCCCGGCAGCAGCCCGAAGCCAGGATCGCGGCCCGCGAGATACCCGCCGAAGCACAGCCCGAGATAGCTGCCGCCGCCGCGAACCCAGTCGCGCACGACGTCGGCGGACCCGGCCAAGTCCTGCCAAGTCCGGTCGAGATCCTGCCCGCCGCCCGGCTGAACGTACAGCTGCGCCTCCGCCAGCACCGCCGCCGTGAGCGGCTTCCCGGTGCCCGGCCCCACATACTCGACCCGGAAATGCTGCGGTGCCTGACGCAACAGATCGGCGACGGCGGGCCCGCATTCAGCACATCCCTGCGGCCCGTTGTAAACCAGCGCGAGCGGTGCCGCCGCACTGTGCACCGGAGGCTTCGCCTCAGCTTCCGGCTGACCGCACCCCGCGGCCAGCAATGCCGCGGCCGAGAGAAACCCGCTCAGCACCCGTCGCCGCCGCAGAACCGAAGGCCGACCCGACATTGGTCTCTCTCCTCTGATCACCGTACCCGTTACCTTAACGTAACCGTTAGCTTTTGGGCCTGATAGGGTCGGCGCTGACCTTTCACCCGTATCGTGCCGCAGTCTCCGCCCCGTTTTCCGGCCGCAGCCGGGATTCACCCCGTCCGCCGACCACTCGGGCATCGCCCCGCAAGGAACCCCTCATGCCCGCCTGGCCCGCCACCGAGGCCGACGCCCTCGCCGAACAAGACCGCCTGCGCACCCTGGTCGACCCGACCGGCCCCGCCCTCTCCGACGGTGCCTTCGTCGCCGGAGTCGACGTCGCCTACGACGATGAACGGAACGTGGTCGTCGCGGCCGCCGTGCTAGTCGACTTCGCCACCCGCGAGACCGTCGAAGAAACCACCGCGGCCGGACCGGTCAGCTTCCCGTACGTACCGGGTTTGCTCGCCTTCCGCGAACTCCCGCCGGTCCTCGACGCCCTCGGCGCGCTCCGCCACCGCCCGGACCTGATCCTCTGCGACGGCTACGGCTTAGCCCACCCGCGCCGCCTCGGTTTGGCCAGTCACCTCGGAGTCCTGACCGGCCTGCCGACCGCCGGGGTCGCCAAAACGCCGTTCACGTTCTCTTACGACCAACCGGGTCCTGCGCGCGGCGATTGGTCGCCGCTGCTGGATGGCGCGGAGGTCGTGGGCCGTGCCGTGCGTACCCAGGCAGGGGTCAAACCGGTCTTCGTCTCGGTGGGCCATCGGATCGGCTTGGCTGAAGCGTGCGACGCGACGTTGGCGTTGGCTGCGCGTTACCGCTTGCCGGAGACGACCCGCCGGGCGGATTCCCTGTGCCGACGGGCGCTGGCAGATGTTCTTCATCGCGAAGCTCGATGAACAGTCCCGAACGACTCGCGTTTATCGCCGAGCAGGTCCGGGCCTTCCGCTTCAGAATTCCTTCAGCCAGCGGCCGATAGCCGCGAAATCCTCCTCCGCGAGACCGCGACCCGGCTCGACGCGGTGCAGCAGCGCACGGCCGGGATGCCGAGCGAGCACCCACTCCCGGTCGCCGTCGGTGATCTCGTCGTCCACCCAGACGAACGGACGCCCGTCCGCCCAGTCGACCAAGGTCCGCGTCTTCCAGTGCATGCCGAACCACTGATCTTCGCGTTCCTCCGCCAGCGTCGGTTCCGGCCAGCGCACGACCGGCAACGGCGGCAGACCGAGCCGCCACACGATCTCGGCATTGGCCTCGTCTTCCCATGTCGTCGCCCACACCAGCTCGGCAGGCACCGAGGTCAGCCAAGTCCCCAAGCGGGAATCGAGCCGCTCCAGCGGATCCGCCTCACGCGCTTCGCAGCCAGGTCTGAAGGGAAGCAGCGTTCCGTCCACGTCAAGGAAGAGCACTGCGCAGCGGCAGAGGGAAGATTCCATCGCAGTGCCAGCTTATCCAGTTGATCCGTCATCAACGCCGCGGCTACGTTCACCGGCGAAAGAGGCGAAAGATCCGACTCGGAAGGATGCCGGTGACCGTCATCGACAAGATCGCCTGGATCCGGTTCGACGCGGGCCGGATCCTCAGCACCCGCTCCCGGGGCAAGGACGTCTACTACCTCCCCGGCGGCAAACGCGAACCCGGCGAGACCGATCTTCAGACCCTCGCCCGCGAAATCGACGAGGAACTCGCCGTCGCCATCACACCCGACAGCGCGCAGCACTTCGGCACCTTCCAAGGGCAAGCGCACGGCCACGCAGCAGGCACCACCGTCCAGATGACCTGCTACACCGCCGATTACCGCGGCACCTTGACCCCCCGCAGCGAGATCGAGGAAATCGTCTGGCTGACCTACGCCGACCGGAGCCGGGTGTCCCCGGTCGACCAGATCATCTTCGACCATCTGCGCGAGACCGGCCTGCTAGCCGACGCTCCGCATTAGACATTCAGCGCGGCCTCGGCCTCAGGCAAGAAGTCGAGGCCGCGCTGACGCTCGCGGACGGGGTTGGCTCTCCAGGTTCTGCTCGGCAGGCACGCGCCGGAATCAGCGACGGCGAGTTGCGCAGGCAGACCATGCGCCTCTGGAACTGATAATTACGCGCCAGCGCCTTCCGGCGTCCCGTAACCTCCTCCCCCGCCGGACTCGCACCGCAGCACGTCCCCGCGACGCACGCGGAGGCTGTTCACCTTCAGCATCTCCCGCGCATCGGCCGTACCGGGGTTGAGCACCACGCGCGGCGGAGCGCCCGACGAGCCGCCGAACAGGCCCCACGCGGGCGTCACCGAGCGTTCCCACCACAGCGACAGATCCTGGTCGGCCTCCATCACGTACTCCCGGATCACCCCGTCGCCCCCGCGCCAGCGGCCCGCGCCGCCCGAACCGGTGCGGATGCGGTATTCGTTCACCCGCACCGGATACAGCGTTTCGACCACCTCGACCGGCAGGTCGCGCAGCGAGCCGTTGACGTTGTTGATCAGCGCCGTCTCCCCGTCGCCGCCTTCCCAGGCGCCCCAGCCGCCGACGGTCGCCTCCAGCGTCACGAACGGTTCCCCTGTCCGCGGGTGGTCGCCGGCGAACTGCACGATCATCGAGTCGCCGTAACTGGCCGCGGCGACGCGGTCCGGCATCGCGGGCGCGAGCGCGGCCACCACGAGATCGATGAGCATGCCGAGGCTCGAGTAGTAGTACTGGCACGCCGCGGGCTCCCGAGCGCCGAGCATCGAACCGTCGCGGACCTGCACGTCCAGCGGCGCGAACGAACCGCCGTTGAGGCTGACCTGCGGCGAGATCAGCAGTTTGTACCCGACCCGCGCGGCCGAAATCGCCTGGGAGCGGCCGCAGTTGACCGGTCCGGTGGCCTGGTCGGCGCAGTCGGTGAGGTCGATCGTCATCGATTCGCCTTCGACGACGACCCGCACGCGCACCTTCAGCGGCGTGTCCGGGTCGATCGCGTCGTTGTCCAGGTAGCCGGTCGCCTCGTATTCGCCGTCCGGGATCGCCGCGATCCGTTCGCGTTCCAGCCGTTCGGTCTGGGCGAAGATCTGCTCGCGCGCGGCGTCGACGGTTTCCGCGCCGTAGCGGGCGAACAGTTCGCCCAGCCTCCGCACGCCCATCCGGGCACAAGCGATCTGCGCACGCATGTCGCCGAGCGTCACGTACGGGAACCGCACATTCGTTTCGATCAGCCGGAGGATGTCAGCGCATTCGACGCCGCCGGCGACGATCCGCGTCGGGCCCATCCGGAGGCCCTCTTGGTAGATGTTCGTGGAATCCATTGAACCGCCGGGGTCCTTCGAACCCATGTCGATCCAGTGCGCGCGCGAAGCCGCGAAGCCGACCAGTTCCTCGCCGACGAAAATCGGCGCGTACACGGTGCAGTCGTTGAGGTGCGTGCCGCCGATGTAGGAGTCGTTGAGGACCCACACGTCGCCGGGCTGCCAGACGTCCGCGCCGAACAGGTCCTCGGTGTGGCTGGTGCAGATCTCCAGGTTTCCCAGGAAGATCGGCAGGCCCGAGGACTGGCCGAGGACGCGGTGATCGCGGTCCAGCAGCGCGACGGCGCAGTCTTTGCCCTCGTAGATCGTCGGCGTGTAGGACGACCGGATCAGGGTCATGTTCATGTCCTCGGCCGCCTGGATCAGCGCCGAGCGGATGATTTCGGTGGTGACGGGGCTGATGCTCACGCGTGTTCCTCCTGCAAGTGGCCGGCGGCCGCGAGGGTGAGGACCAGGAAGCCGTGGTCGTCGACGGCGAGTCCGGCGTCCGGCGGGACGACCGTGGTGGCGGTTTCCTCGTGCACGATCGCGGGTCCGGACAACCGGCTCCCGGGGGCGAGCGACGAGCGCGCCACGATCGTGGTGGGCACGGGCTGTCCGGCGAAGACGACGTCGCGGACCACCGGATCCGGCCGTTCGGCGTTCGCTTCGGCGGCCGCCGCGGAACGGTCGACGACGCCGTGTCCGGTGGTGCGGAGCGCGACGAACTGCACGGGCGCGCCGGGGGTGGCGTGGCCGTAGCGCTGGTGGTGGATCTCGGCGAACCGCGCCTCGACCGCGGGCAGGAAGCCGGGGCTGTCGACCGGGTCGTCGTCCAGGATCGGCACGGTCAGCGTGTAGTCCTGGCTTTCGTACCGCATGTCGACGCCGTGCGTCACCGACCGGCGGTCCTCGGCGATTCCCTGTTCCTGCAACGCTTCCAGTGCCTGATCGCGCAGCGAGTCGAGCGCCGTGCGCAGGGCGCGGGTGTCGAGTTCGGCTCCGTTGGCGAAGAACTGCATGGCGAAGTCCCGCCGGACGTCCGCCTCCAGCATGCCCCACGCGGAGAACGCTCCCGGGAACCGCGGCACGATCACCTCGGTGATGCCGATTTCCTGCGCGATGAACGCCGCGTGCATCGGTCCCGCTCCGCCGAACGCGAGCAGGGCGAACTGGCCCGGTTCGCGGCCGTGCTCGACGGTCAGGGTCCGGATCGCCTGTGCCATCTTGGCGTTGCCGACGTCGCAGATCCCGGACGCCAGCTCGACCGGGTCCATCCTGAGCTGCTGGGCCAGCGTCGAGACGGCTGTCTGCGCGGCATCGAGGTCGAGCGGCATGCCGCCGCCGGCGAACGACTCGGGGTCGACCCGGCCGAGCACGCAGTTCGCGTCGGTGACCGTCGCCTGCGTGCCGCCCCGGCCGTAGCACGCCGGACCGGGCACCGCGCCCGCCGACTCGGGCCCGACCCGCAGCGCGTCGCCCTCGGCGTAGGCGAGCGAACCGCCGCCCGCGCCGACGGTGTGCAGGTTGACCAGCGGCATCAGCAGCGGGAAACCCTCCGCCTCGCCGTCCGGCGAAACGTCGGCGGCGTAGTCCATCACCAGGGAGACGTCGAACGACGTCCCGCCCATGTCGACGCAGATCAGATCCGGACGCCCGAGCAGCTTCGCCGCCGCGACGCCGCCCATCGTGCCGCCGACCGGACCCGACAGCAGCGTCTGCAGGGGATGCCGCCGCGCGAACCCGGCGTTGACCAGACCGCCGGAGGACTGCATGACGTGCACCGGAACATGCAGGCCCTTCTCGGTGAACCGCGCTTCGATGCGGTCGAGATAACGGTGCACCGACGGGCCGGTGTAGGCCTCCAGCACGGCTGTCGACGTCCGCTCGTACTCCCGCCATTCCGGCGCGACCTCGTGGGAGAGCACGACCAGCGCGTCATCGCCTAGCTCGTCGCGCAGGATCTCTCCCGCGCGGCGTTCGTGCGCGGAATCCAAGTAGGAGAAAAGGAAACACACCGCGACGGCTTCGAAACCCTCTTCGCGCACGCGTTTCGCGACCAGCCGCACGGCGTCCTCGTCGAGCGGTTCGAGCTCCGCGCCGGTCGCGTCGAGCCGTCCGGCGACCTCCGCGACCGCTTCCGGGCCGACGAGCGGCGCGGGCTTGCGGTAATGCAGATCGAACAGCCGGTTCCGGTTGCCGCGCGCGATCCGGTAAACGTCGCCGATTCCCTTCGTGGTCAGGATCAGCACGTTCGCGCCGCGCCGTTCGAGCAGCGCGTTGAGGCCTTGCGTGGTGCCGTGCACGAAGAACTCGATCTCCGCGAACGGCAGGTCGAATCCTTCCAGCGCACCGAAAACGCCGCGCGCGAGGTCGTCGGGGGTGGTGAGCACCTTGCCCGCGCGCAGCCGCTGCGTCGCGCCGTCGTGGACGACCACGTCGGTGAAGGTGCCGCCGATGTCCATGGCGACCCGGTAGGTCATGGGAACTCCTTGTCGGATAAGGGAAATCAGGTGAGCGCGCGGCCCTCGGTCTCGGGCAGCGGAAGAACGGCGAGCAGGGCGACGACCAGGAAGGCCACGATCGACGCGACGGTCAGCGACGACGCGACGCCGTGGTCCATCATCGCGCCGATGACCGGCACCGAAACGGTGTTCGCCAGCAGGATCGCCGAGGTGGACCAGGAATAGCCGACGCCGCGCAGCCCGGTCGGCAGGACCTCGGCCGACCAGGTGTTCCAGATGCCCCAGGCGCCGAGCGAGAAGAACGCGAGGATCAGGTTGCCCGCGTACAACTGCGTCGAACCGGTCGCGAGGCCGAACAGCACGCCGCCGATCGCCGAGGCCAGCGCGAACAGCAGGAAGATCCGCTTGCGCCCGTGGCGGCGGGTCAGCCACGCGGCAAGCAGATAGCCGGGCACGGACACGACCTGCGTGACCGCGACGAACCACAGCGCACCGGACACGCTCAGCCCGCGGTTCTGCAACAGGACGGGCAGCCACGTCTGCAAACCCCAGTAACCCCAGCTGAAAGTGAACGACGTCAGCAGCATCGGCAGGAACCGCCGCCGCACCGGCGAACGGAACAGGTTGCGCACCGCGCCCGCCTTGCGGTCCGCGTCCTCGACGGAAAACGTGGTGTCGGCGGGAATTTCGGCACCGAGGCCGCGCAGTACGGCCGCAGCCTCCGCGTGGCGGCCGCGCCTCGCGAGCCAGTACGGCGATTCGGGCACCCAGCGCAGCACGGCGAACGCCCACAGCCCGGCCAGCGCGGCGACCACGGCGACCGCCCGCCAGCTGATCGTGCCGAGCGACTGGCTCACGCCGATGCACAGCAGTGTGCCGACGGGAAACCCGATGCTGAGCGCGACCGCGCCTTGGCCGCGGCGAGCGGTCGGCAGAAGTTCGAGGAAATACGGGAACGTGACCGCGTAAACCCCGCCGAACGCGACGCCGGACAGGAACCGCAGCACGACGAACGGCCAGAACGCCGGCGAAAGCCCCGCGGCCAGCGCGAGCACCGCGTAGATCAGCAGGCTCGCGACCGTCACGCGGCGGCGGCCGAGCCGGTCGATCAGCCCGCCCCACAGCAGCGCGCCGGGCACCATGCCGAACGCGACCGCGGACAAGGCCCAGCCCAGTTTCGTGTTGTCCACGCCGAATTCGCCCGCGATCCCGTTCGAGACGTAGACGAGCCCGACCTGTTCCCATGCCTCGACGACGAACGCGAAGAACAGCACGGATCCGGCGAGCCAATGCCGTCGGGTCAGCCCCATCCCGGTGCAGACGTCGCCGACGGTCGGCGCGGCGGCGGCGGTGGGCGGGGCGGGCTCGTGCGGGGCGGCCATGGCGCCTCCTATCATCATCAAAACGTTTTGATGAGCTTTCGCGGCATCAAACCCGCGCGCCGGTGCGGTGTCAAGACCTTCCGCGGCGTCCGGTGGGCGATACTGGGCCGTCCGGAGGAGCGCGAAGGGGGACGACGGTGGACGCGGAGGGCGGCAAACGGCCGGTGACGATCCGGGAGGTCGCCGAGCGCGCCGGGGTTTCGATCAGCACGGTTTCGCACGCGCTTTCCGGGCGCAGGCCCATTTCGGCGGCGACCAAGGCGCGGGTGCGCGAAGCCGCGGCGGAGCTGGGCTACGACCCGAACCCGAACGCGCGCTCGCTGCGCACCGGCCGGTCCGGGCTGGTCGGGCTCATCCTGCGGCCGCGCTACGCGGTAGCCGGCACGCCCGACCGCGCCGAGACGTTCAACCGGCTCGTCGGGTCGATCGCGACCGAGATGCTGCGGCACAAGACCGGCCTGATCCACGTGCCCGACCTGCACGACCCGGCGGTGGCGAGCGTGCCGATGGACGGCTGCATCGTGGCCCACCCCTACGGCGGCGACACCGCGCTGGCCGAACTGCTCGGCCGCGGCCTGCCGGTGGTGACCGTCGAGGAGGACCCGGAACAGCCGGACCTGCCGTGGGCCGTGCGGCTGGACTACCCGCCGGTGGTCGAAGCGCTGCTGGACCACCTCTACGAGCAGGGCGCGCGCGACGTGCTGCTGCTGTCCGGCACCGAGGACAACGCGTGGAACCGGCGGCCGCGCGAAACCTATCTCGCGTGGTGCAAGCGGCGCACGCTCCCGCCGCGGACCGCCTTGCTCAGCGAGGGCTTGACCCCGGGCGACGTGCCCGAACTGGTGCAGCCGCTGCTGTCCGGGCCGGATCGGCCGGACGCGATCGTGGTCGCCACCAGCGATTTCGCCCCGCTCATCGCCGACGCCGCCGCGGCACAGGGCCTGCGCGTCCCGGACGATCTGCTGCTCGCGGCACTGACCGACAGCGAGCACGCCCGCACGAGCACCCCGCCGATCACCGCGATGGACCTGACCCACGAAGCGCTGGCCGAACGCGCGGTGGACCTGATGCTGGCACGGCTGTCCGGCGCCGAGACCCCTGACGGACCAGCGTTTCTGACTCCGGAACTGCGATTGCGGGAGTCGACTCGGCGCGGAGGATGACTCCGGCGCAGCGCTGCTCCCCGTCAAGCCAGTACTTGCCCAAGAGGAAAGTGTCGAGGTACTTTCTCTTCAGGCAAGTACTCTCAGGCAGACAAGGAGGCGACCGTGGCTGAGCATCCCTCCCCGGAAGAGGCGGCGCGAGCGTTGCGAGATGTCGACCGCCGCAGGGATCAGGCGCTGGGCGAACTGCACGGCGCGAAGTGGGTGGACGTCGCCTTCGCGCTCGTCGTCTTCCTGTATCTGGCTTCGGCGGACTTCCTGCCCAGCGCCGCCGAGTGGAAAGGCCTGGTGCTGGCTGTTCTCGTCGTGGGCTACGTGCTGATGCTGCGCAGCCGTCGAGGTGCGGCGTTGCTGGGTCACCGCGTGCGGGCGGACAAGTCCGCGATCCGGCCGAGGTTCGCCTTCGGCGTCGCGCTCTTCTTCGTGGCGGCGTGCGTGGCGGCCGCGGTCGCGCTGGCGCTGACGCATGTACGGATCCCTTACGGGAACACGATTCTGGGCGCGGTGCTGGCGATCGTGCTGATCGCGTTCGGGCAGCACCTGCGGCGAGGCCTCGCGGCGCTGATCCGGCGCAGCCGTTCAGAAGGCGCACCGCATGGCCATGCCTGATCTGGATCCGCTCCTGCTGGACCCCACCCGGCTGTCCATCGTGGCACTGCTGTCCGGGACCGAGTGGGCCGAGTTCAGCTGGGTCCGAGATTCGGCCGGGCTGTCGGATTCCGCGCTGTCCAAGCAGATCACGAACCTGGCCAGCGCAGGCTACGTCGAAGTCAAGAAGGGGTATGTGGGCAAACGGCCGCGAACTTGGCTCAACCTCAGCGGTTCCGGGCACCAGGCGCTGCGCGCCCACGTCGCGGCTTTGAATCAGATCGTCGAACAGTCGCAGCGGGCGGAACGCACGCGGCACGCGGAGGAACCCGGCGAGTGACCGCCTTCCTGCTGTGTCCGCTGCGGAGGAAATGCCGGCCGCGGGGACCTTTTCGGTCGCCGCGGCCGGCCGTCCGCTACTCCACCGGCGTGACCTCGGCCATTTCCGACCAGGCCGCTCCGTCGAGGTTCTGGTAGTTGATCTGCGGTTTGGCCGCGACGACGGTCGACATGAACGGGAAGAAGTCCTGCGCGTGCCGGGTGGCGACGTGCGCGTCCCCGGCGGCGCTGTCGGCGAAGACCTCGACGAGGACGAACTCGTTCTCGTCTCCGCCGTTCTGGTAGTAGTCGAACGAGACGTTGCCCGGTTCGCTCCGCACGTTCGCGGTGTAGCGCTCGATGCCTTCCAGCCATTCGGCTCGCTTCTCGGGGCGGATCTGTGCTTTGAGGACGATCAAGATCATGCACCGAGTATCGCAAGCGACCGGCTACCCGGCGACCGCCGCGGCGCGAATCACCCGCGCCCCCGCCACAGCCGTCACCAGCAGCACCACCCCTCCCCCGAAAACCGCGCTCGCCGCGAACGGCCAGACGCTGAACGCCACCGCCGGGCCGCCCGTTTTGACGATCGAGAACGGCAGCACGCACAGCACCGAACCCACGACCGCGACGACAATCGCCAGCAGGGCCGCGGCGGAGGTTTCGCGCAGGAGCATGCCGCGGACCTGCCGGACGGTCGAGCCGATCAGCGACAGCGTCGCGAACTCCGTCCGCCGGTCGCTGATCGCGGCCACCAGGTTGTTGGTCAGCGCGATCGCCATGAAGAGCGAGATCAGGACCACCACCAGGTAGTTGATCGACGCCAGCACCTCAGCGGTGCTGCCCGGGACGCTGTGCTGGTTTTCGATGCCCTGCATGGCAAGCGTGCCCGCGGAGACGCCGACCAGCAGGGTCAGGAAAGTGACGATCGGACGGGCGCGTTCCGGAGCGGCGCGCAGGTTCACGCCCGCCAGATGCGCTTCGGCGTTCTTCGCGCCGTGCGAAAGCCGCCCGACGATCCGGGTGGCCGCGGTGATCAGTTCCGGAGCCAGAATCGCGAACCCGATCGAGCACAGCACCACGGCGGGACCGGTCAAGCCGGTGGTCGCGATGGTGTCGGCAGGCAGAGCGAGCACCGCGCTCGCCGACCCGAAACCCGCTGCCAGCACCACGATCGCGGCAATCCGGCGCGGCCGGGCCGACCTGGCCCGGCGCGGAGCGGACGACGCTTCTTCCACCGGACTCCGCCGAGCCGGACCGCGGCTGCCGATCCACGCCGCGAGCACTCCGGCCAGCAGCACCACCGCGACACCGGTCAGCGGCAGCCCGATGCCGGGTGCGTACGACGTACTCGGCGACGTGAGGCCAGTGGACCGCACGCCAGTCAGGAGCAGGAGTCCGAGCAAATAGCCGAGTCCCAGGCCGGGCAGTGCGGCCGCGACGGTGATCGCGAGGGTTTCCGTCGAAACGAGCGCGCGGATTTGCCGTGGCGCCGCACCGATCAGCCGCAATCCGGCGATCTCGCCCGACCGCGCGGCTAGCGTGACGCCGATCGTCGACACCATCGCGAACACGACGATCGCCACCACCCAGCCGCCCAGGATGAGCGGGAACTGGGTGAGGAATCCCCGGTCTGCCGGGGCGGTGCTGCCGGAAAGGCCGGTGCCGAGCAGCGCGGTCATCGCGACCACCAGGGCCATTCCGACGAGCGCGACCAAACCGGTGGCCACAGCGGCGGCGCGATGGTGGCCGAAGAGCCGTAACGCCAGTCTCAGCATGTCAATCCCCCTTCGCTCTTGCTTTTCTCGCGCCGGATCACCGAGCACCGACGGCATTCGCCGCCCGCTCGGCAGACTCGACCAGCACAGCCATCCGGTTCGCCACCGCCGCGGCGGCCGGGCTGGCCAGCTGATCGACCACCAAGCCGTCGGCCAGGAACAGGACCGCGTCGGCATAGGACGCGGCCACCGGGTCGTGGGTCACCATCACGATCGTCTGGCCCCGGTCCGCCAGGTGCCGCAGCAGGCCCAGCACTTCCCGCGCGCTGCGGATGTCCAGCGCGCCGGTCGGTTCGTCGGCGAACACCACCTCCGGATCCGTCACCAGCGCCCGGGCCACGGCAACCCGCTGCTGCTGGCCGCCGGAAAGCTGCCCCGGCCGGTGTCCCCCGCGCTGCGCGAGGCCCACCTGCGCCAGCAACGCGGCAGTGCGCTGCGAGTCCGGGCCGCGACCGTCCAACCGCAACGGCAGTTCGATGTTCTCCTCCGCGGTCAGCGCGGGCAGCAGGTTGAACTGCTGGAACACGAAACCGATCCGCTGGCGGCGCAGTTCGGCCAGCCGTGGTTCATCCAAAGCGGACAGATCGGTGCCGTCCAGTTCGACAGTCCCCTCGGTCGGGGTGCGCAGGCCGGCCGCGCAGTGCAGCAACGTGGTTTTCCCCGAGCCCGAGGGGCCCATGATCGCGGCGAAAGCACCGCGCGGGACGTCCAGATCCACGCCCCGCAGTGCGTCGACCGGACCGCCTTCGCCGTCGAAGCGGCAGCGCAGCCGCCGGATGCGGATCGCGGGTGCGGTCATGTCGAGTCCTCCCAGAGTCCTGAACGATCGTTTAAAACGAACGTTTACATGATACGTTAGCACGCGTGGGACACCGCGAGAACCTGATCACCGCCGCCCGGGAATGCCTCCTCAACGCCGGTTACGCGCGCACGACGGTGCGCGACCTCGTCGCCGCCTCCGGGGCGAACCAGGCGTCGATCAACTACCACTTCGGTTCGAAGGAACAGTTGCTCACGCAGGCGTTGTTCGACCTCAACAGGGAGTGGGGCGAGATGTTGTTCGCCGTTCTCGCCGACCCGGCCGACGAGAAAGCCGGACCGGAGCGGCGCTGGGCGCGGATCATCGAGTCCGTCCAAAAGCACCGCGAGCTGTGGTTCGTGAACTTCGAGAGCGTCAGCTACCTGCAGCACGATGAGACGATCCGGAAGATCAACGCGGAAGGACAGCGGCAGGCGCGCGTCGCGCTCGCGAAAGCCTTCGGCGACATGGATCCGGACGCCGGCCCGGAGGACGTCCACGCGATCGGCGCGCATTACTACTCGCTGCTCGTCGGAACCGCGCTGCAGTGGCTGACCGATCCGGACAACGCTCCCTCGGCGGCCGACGTCGTCCGCGCCGACTGGCGAACCCGCTGAACCCGCGCTGATTCAGCACTGAACCAGCGCACGTCACGCTGACATCACGGATCCCCCGCCCCCGCGACGGCTCCGTTGACACGTCCGCCATCCGGGTGACATGATTCGACCACCGCTTGGAAACGTTTCCAGACCGTCCAGAACGTAGTTTGGAAACGTTTCCAACCACGGTTTCCGCACCGTTGTCGCTGTGTCCGACTGGGAGGGACGATGACGTCAACCCGAGCCACGCTGATCCAGGTGGCCGAGCGCGCCGGCGTGTCGCTGGCTTCGACCTCGCGCGCGCTGCACGGGACCGGCGCGAGCAAGGCGATGGTCGAGCGCGTGCGGGCCGCCGCGGCGGAACTCGGGTACAGCGCGGACGCGATCGGGCGGTCGTTGCGGCTGAAGAAGACGTCGCAGATCGCGTTCGCGGTGGCGGACATCGGCAACCCGGTTTACGTCGAGATCATGCGCGGCATCCACGAAGTCCTCGCGCCGCACGGGTATCGGGTCGTGGTGATGTCCACCGGGGACACCGCGGCGTCGACCGCCGAACTCATGCACAGCCTGCACGGCGGGTTCGTCGACGGGATGATCGTGATCCCGCTGCGCACCGACGACGAGCTGATCGAGCAGATCGGCCGGGCCCCGGTGCCGGTCGTGGTGATCGGCCGGGCGATGAGCGACCGCGGGATCAGTTCGGTCTCCACCGATTCCGCGGCGGGGATCGGCTCGGCGGTGCAGCACGTGGTTTCCCTGGGCCGCCGCCGGATCGGCTTCCTCAACGGGCCGCTCGACACCACGCCGGGCTCCTCGCGCCAGCGCGGGTTCGACGAAGCGGTGTCGGCAAAGGACTTCGCCGCCGAGACCGACGTCGAGGTCGCCGCCGATTTCACCGTCGCGGCCGGGATCGAAGCGGCCCGGAAGCTGCTCGACCGTCCGCGACGGCCGGACGCGATCGTGGCGGCGAACGACCTGCTCGCCATCGGGGCCATCCGCGCCGCCCGCGAACGGGGGCTCAGCGTCCCGCGCGACGTAGCCGTCACCGGGATGGACGACACCGAACTCGGCCAGGTTTTCCTGCCCCGGCTGACCAGCGTGTCCCTCGGCTCGGCCGAGCGCGGGCGCGCCGCCGCCCGGCTCATGCTCGGGCTCGCCGACGACGCGGAGGCTCCGGCGCGGCAGATCTCGGTCGGGACCGAGCTGTTCGTCCGGGAATCCACTCTGGACCAGAACGCGGAGGACGCGGAATGACCACCGCGACGCAGCCGAGGCGAGCGGCCCCCGCTCCCCCGCCGCGCCCGAAGAAGACCACCCAGGCCCGCACGCGCCGGCGCGAGGCGATCGCGCTGGTCATGCCGTCCCTGATCCCGATCCTGGTGCTTTCGGTGGCACCGCTGGTGATCGGCATCGTGCTGGCCTTCACCGACACCCGGCTGGTGCGGCATCCGGACTTCGGCTTCGCCGGGATCGACAACTTCGTGCGCCTCGGCGGCAACTCGCTGTTCTGGGACTCGCTCCGGATCGGTCTCATTTGGACAGTCGGCGTGACGGTCCTGCAACTGGCCGCCGCGATGGGTCTCGCGCTGCTGCTGAACTCCGGGCTCAAACTCCAGGGCCTCACCCGGGTGCTCGCGCTCATTCCGTGGGCGATGCCGCCGGTGGTCGTCGCGATCATGTGGCAGATGATCTACTCGGCCAACGGCGGTCCGCTCAATGCGTTCCTCGGCAGCATCGGCTTGCCGGACGGAATCAACTGGCTCGGCGATTTCAACACCGCCTTGCCCGCGGTGATCGTGGTCGGCGTGTGGGTCGGCATGCCGCAGACCACCGTGACGCTTCTGGCCGGCCTGCAACAGATCCCCGCCGAACTGCACGAGGCGGCGGCGGTGGACGGAGCCGGAGCGTGGCGCCGGTTCACCGCGGTGACCTGGCCCAGCATGCGCCCGATCGTCAGCTCCATCACCTCGCTGAACTTCATCTGGAACTTCAATTCCTTCTCGCTCGTCTACGTGCTCACCGCGGGCGGCCCGGGCGGCAAAACGATGGTCCCGGTGCTGTTCGTCTACCTCGAAGCGTTCAAGAACCGCGAAATCGGCTACGCCGCCGCGATGGGGCTGGTCCTCGTCGTCGTGGTCGTCGCGCTGCTCGCGATCTACCTGCGGTCGCAGTTCCGCGGCGACCGCCCGGAAAGGGGGCGGTGATCCATGCGCTGGTCCGTGCGCCCCGCGCAGTACCTGGCTCTCGTGCTGTACCTGCTGTTCCTCGGCTTCCCGCTGCTGTGGCTGATTTCCGCGTCGGTGAAGTCGTCGGCGGAGCTGAACTCGCTGTCGGTCAACCTCATCCCGAGCGAATGGCATTGGGACAACTACGGTGAAGCGCTTTCCCGCCAGGGTCTGCTGCATTCGGCGCTCAACAGCCTGCTGGTCGCGCTTGCCAGCACCGTGCTCGCGATCCTGATCTCGGTGCCCGCGGCCTACGTGCTGGCCCGGCTCAAGGGAAAGCTGCGCGTCGCGGGCGTCACCTGGATCCTCGTCAGCCAGGTGTTCCCGGTGGTGCTGGTGATCCTGCCGCTGTTCCTCGTGCTGCGGACGCTCGGCCTCGCCGACAGCCTGGTCGGGCTGACGCTCGTGCACACCACCTACATCCTTCCGTTCGCGCTGTGGATGCTGCAGGGCTACGTCGCGGCGATCCCGGCGGAGCTGGAGGAGGCCGGGGCGATGGACGGCGCGAACCGGTTCACCGTGCTGCGCACCATCGTGTTCCCGCTGCTGGCCCCCGGCGTGGTCGCGACGGCGATGTTCAGCTTCGTGTCGTCGTGGAACGAGTTCTTCTTCGCGCTGGTGCTGCTGCAGTCGCCGGAGAACTACACGCTGCCGATCACGCTCACCATGTTCATCGGCGGCGAGGGCAAGGTCGCCCTCGGACCGCTGGCCGCGGGCGCTGTGCTCGCGGCGATCCCGAGCATCGCCTTCTTCAGCCTCCTGCGGAAGAAACTCACCGGCGGCCTCATGGCCGGGGCGGTGAAGGGATGAGCCCCACCCCATCGGAAACACCTTCGAAAGGTCGGTCGATGAAGACACGACGCGCGGCAGTCGCCGCCAGCCTCGCCCTCACCAGCCTGCTCGCCGCCGCGTGCGGCGGCGGCGCGGACAGCGGCAGCGGGGACGGCGGTCCGGTCACCCTCACGTTCCAGTCGCTGTCGGACCAGCCCGCCGCGATCGCCGCCACGAACAAGATCGTCGGGGCGTGGAACCAGGCGCATCCGGACACGCAGGTGAAGGTCGTCCAGGCGGGCTGGGACAGCGCCTACGACAAGCTGATCACCCAGTTCAACGCGGGCACCGCACCGGACATCGTGCACTACGAGGCCGCCGGGATCGGGCCGTTCGCGACCGACGGCTACCTCGCCGACCTCTCCCCCTACCTGTCCGAGCAGAAGCGCGCGGACATCCCGAAGGGCGTGCTCGACTCGGTGACGGTCGACAGCAAGGTCGTCGCGTACCCGACCGAACTGCAGTCCTATGTGGTCTTCGCGAACAAGAAGCTGCTGGAGCAGTCCGGCGCGCAGATCCCCGCCGGCGAGACGATGACCTGGGATCAGCTGCGCCAGATGGCCAAGACGGCCACGAAGGACGGCAAGTACGGCCTCGGCTGGGGCCTGTCGAGCCCGACCGCGACGTTCGTGGCGATGGCCCCGGCGTTCGGCGGCAAGTACTTCGAGGGCACCGGAGACAACGCGCAGATCACCGTCGGCCAGGGCGAAATGGCGCTGCCGCAACTGGTGCACGACATGAACGCGACCGACCACTCGATCCTGCCGGTGACGCTGACCCAGTCCGGCGGCAAGGCGCTGGCCCCGTTCTACGCGGGCCAGGTCGCGATGACCGTGCAGGGTTCGTACCAGGCGGCGAACATCGAGAAGGACGCGCCGAAGGACCTCGATTGGATCGCGCTGCCGCCGATCGCGGGCCCGGCCGGACCGGCGCAGGCGGCGAACCCGCAGACGCTGTCGGTCAACAAGGACTCGAAGCACGTCGAGCAGGCCGCGAAGTTCCTGGACTTCTTCACCAGCACCGAGAACCTCGCCGCGCTCAACGAGGCCGACACGCTGATCCCGGCGAGCAACTCCGCCCGCGAGGCGCTGGACAAGAAGCTCGGCGCGAAGAAGGGCTGGAGCACGATCCTGGCCTCGGGCAAGTACCTGACCTCGGCGCCGTATCTGTTCGCCGGCAAGTACGCGCAGTGGAAGGACACCGTCGCGACGCCCGCCTACCAGCGCTTCCTGGCGAACCAGATCGACGCGAACACGCTGGCGCAGCAGCTGAAGGACGGCTGGAAGAGCGTCGGCAAGTGACCGCCGCGCCGGGACCGGGGCAGATGTCCGGTCCCGGCGCGCACGACAGGCGCGGGCGGACTGCCCGCGCCGGGGAACGAAGGGACGCAAGCCGGTGACCTGGCTGGAGGACCGCGCGGTGGCAGTGATCACCGGCGCGGCAGTGGGGGACGCGCTCGGCGGCGCGACCGAAGGGTGGACGCCCGGGCAGATCGAGGAGCGCCACGGCGGCCGGGTGACCGGGATCGTTCCGCCGTGGTACCCGAACTGGCGGGACGCGCGCCCGATCGCGCCGTACCACAAGGGCGACGGGCACATCACCGACGACACGTTGATGACCCGCGCGATCGTGGAGGTGTACGCGAAACGCCGCGCGCACCTCGACGCGTACTCGATGGCCGAGGACCTGGTGCCGCTGATGATCGGCGAACCGCGCTGGGTGCCGGAGCTGGAGTCGACGGCGCTGCTGCTGCAGCGGGTGTTCCTCGCCGAGAAGTGGATCGTCGCGAAGCTGCACTACGGGCACGCGGATCCGCGGGAGGCGGGCGTCGGCAACATCGTGAATTGCGGTGCGGCGATGTACATCGCGCCAGTCGGCGTCGTGAACCCTGGCGATCCGCAGGCCGCGTATGCCGAGGCGATCGATCTGACCGCGCCGCACCAGTCGAGTTACGGCCGGGAGGCTGCCGGGGTGCTGGCCGCGATGGTCGCCGCTTCGGTCGCGCCGGGTGCCTCGATCGGCGACGTCGTGCAGGCTGCGCTCTCGGTGTCCCACGACGGGACTCTGGCGGCGATGCAGGCTGTTGTCGATGCCTTCCGGGGATGGGACGCCACGCCGGAGACCGACGACGAGGAGCGTGCGCTCGCGCGGAAGATCCGCGAGACGGTCGCGCCGTTCGATTCGGTCGGGCCGGAGTACCGGCAGATGTCGATGGACGCGCGGCGGCCGTCGCGGACCAAGGCGATCGAGGAATTGCCTGCCGCGCTGGGATTTGTGCTGGGCCATCAGGGCGACTACCGCGGCGCGGTGCTGGCCTCGGTGAACTACGGCAGGGACGCCGATTCGATCGCGTCGATGGCGGGTGCGCTCTGCGCCGGTCTCGGCGGGGCGGCGGCGGTGCCGGACGAGTGGATCGATCCGATCGGCGAAGCCAGCAAGATGGATCTGCGCGAGACCGGGCGGCTGCTCGCTTCGGCGGCGACGGACATCGTCAAAGCCGACCGGGCGCGGGCTCAGGCACGGCTCGCCGCCCTCGACGCGCTGGACGCGGCATGAGGCTGACCTGGGCACAGCCGGAAGACCTGCTCGCGCACGAGTTCGTCCAGTCCGCTGTGGAGGGCAAGGACGTGACCTCGGTGCGGGAGCGCTGGGTCGCCGCCGGCGGCGACCCGGTGCCCGCCGTGAGCGGGGCAGGACCGCGGCCGGCGCCCCCAGCGTTGCGGGCGCTGGCCCGGACGCTGCTGGACGAACTGGCCGCGCTCCCCTGCCCGGCCGCGCCGCACGAACCGGACGGCTGGGACGAGATCGCCGCGCTGCTCCCGGCCGCGCCGGTCCTCCCCTCGTCCGCGGCTGATCGCACGCTCGGCGCGTGGACCGGCCGGGCGGCGGGATGTCTGCTGGGGAAGCCGGTCGAGAAGATCCCGCGCGAGGGCATCGAAGAGATCTTGCGCGCGACCGGACGCTGGCCGCTGGACCGGTGGTTCACCGCCGCCGGGCTGCCGGACGACGTCGCCGCGCGATGGCCGTGGAACCGGCGGTCGGCGCCGACTTCCTTGGAGGAGAACATCTCCGGGATGCCGGAGGACGACGACCTCAACTACCCGATCCTCGCGCTCACGCTGCTGGAACGGCACGGCCGCGAGTTCACCACCGATGACGTCGCGCAGCTTTGGCTGGAACAACTGCCCGCCGGACGGGTGTTCACCGCCGAGCGCGCCGCGTACCGGAACTTGCTGGACGCGCGCCCGGCGCCGGAGACGGCGACGCACCTCAACCCGTTCCGCGAGTGGATCGGGGCCTTGATCCGGACCGACGTCTTCGGCTGGGTCTCCCCCGGCGACGTCCGCGGCGCAGCGCGGCTCGCGTGGGTGGACGCGCGGCTCAGCCATACCCGGAACGGGATTTACGGCGCGATGTGGGCGGCTGCGCTGGCGTCGGCGGCGATGGTCTGCGATTCCGTCCACAGTGTCCTCGATGCGGCGGAAACCGTTGTGCCGCCGGAGAGTCGGCTGGCCGCGGCGGTGCGGTTCGGGCGGGAAGCTGCTGCCTACGACGACGGGCTGGACCGGATCCACGCCGAGTACGGCGACCTGCATTGGGTGCACGTGCTCAACAATGCGGCGGTGATCGCGTACGCGCTGACTCGCGGCGATGGGGACTTTGGGCAGAGCATCTCGCTCGCCGTCACGGCTGGGTGGGACACGGACTCTGCGGCTGCGACAGCCGGCGGTGTCGTCGGTGCGCTGGTAGGCCTCGACGGGATCGGCGAGCAGTGGACGAAGCCGCTCGACAACCGGATCGCGACGTCGTTGCCCGGCGGGGAGCAGCGGATCACCGACCTCGCCGCGCGGACGGCCGGGATGGCGCGATGACCGGCCGAGTTGTCGTCGTCGGGTCGGCGAACGTCGATCTGGTGGTCGACGTTCCGCGGCGGCCGCACGGGGGCGAGACCGTTCTCGGCGGCGATCTGCGGCGCAGTCCCGGCGGCAAGGGAGCCAACCAGGCTGTCGCCGCGGCGCTCGCGGGTGGCGCGGCGACGACGTTCCTCGGCGCGTTCGGTTCCGACGACGGTGCGGACTTTCTGTTGTCGTCGTTGACGGAGGCCGGGGTTCGGACGGATCTGGTGTCGCGAGTGGACAGTGCGACCGGGACCGCGTTCATCATGGTGTCGCCGGACGGCGAGAACTCGATTGTGGTCGCGCCCGGGGCCAACTCGCGGCTCTCGCTGGCCGGGGAGCAGCTGGAGCGGATCGCCGCTGCGGACGTCGTGCTCGCGCAGCTGGAAATTCCGCTCGAGGCCGTGACCGCCGCGGCCGCGGCCCGGCGCCCGGGTGCCCGGATGGTGCTCAACGCCGCGCCGTCCCGGCCGCTGCCGCAGCTTGATCTGGACGTGCTGATCGTCAACGAGCACGAGGCGGCCGACCTGGCGGGCAGGTCCGCTGCGCCCGAGGAATTGGCTCGGCTTCTGCAACGGCGCGCACCCGCGGTGGTAGTCACGCTCGGGGCGGCCGGTTGTGTCGTCGCTGAACAGGAAATCGTGCACCTGCCTGGGTTCGAAGTGTCCCCAGTGGACACCACCGGCGCCGGGGACACGTTCTGCGGCGTGCTCGCGGCGGCGCTCGCCGAGGGCCGTCCGCTTCGCGAAGCCGCCGAACGCGCTGGGGCCGCCGCCGCGCTCGCGGTCACCCGGCCCGGCGCGCAGTCCGCCGTGCCGACCGTCGCAGAGGTCGCCGAGTTCGCTGCCGGAGGAAACACCCGATGACGTACGTGTTCGACCCGCTCGTCCCGCGCCCGATCGACCAGCCGACCGAGGTCCCGCTCGGCGCGCCTCTCTCCCCCGAGCAGCTCGCGGCGCTGGACGAAGCCAAGATCTTCGTCGGCCCGGCGGATCCCGCCGACCGTCCGGAATGGCGGGCGCGGCTGCGGCAATGGCGTGCCGACGCGCACGAGCAGCACAGCTACCACGGTCGCGCCTACGACCGGCCGGAAGCCGCGTGGGCCGCCGGATGCCACACGGTCGCGCAGGTATGGCTGTGGGACGAGCTGCTGTATTCGTTCGAGGAGCGCCGGTTCACGCCCGAGCGGTTCCTCGCCGACGCGCACCAGCGGTTCGGCGGCCTCGACGCGGTCGTGCTGTGGCACGCGTACCCGGTGATCGGCCTCGACGACCGCAACCAGTGGGATTTCTACCGCGACGTGCCCGGTCTCCGCGAGCTGGTCGAGACGTTCCATTCGGCGGGCGTGCGGGTGTTCGTGGACTACAACCCGTGGGACGTCGGCACCCGGCGAGGCGACGACGACGCTGCGGAACTGTCCGCGGTACTGGCGGATTTCGGTGCGGACGGCGTCTTCCTGGACACGTTGAAGAAGGCCGATCCGGCGTTGGTCGAGCAGCTCGAACGCGCGCGTCCCGGCGTCGTGCTGGAGGGCGAATCGAAGCTGCCGGTCGAGCGGATCGAGGACCATTCGGCGTCGTGGGCGCAGTTCTTCGCCGATTCGCCGGTGCCGGGCGTGCTGCGCTCGCACTGGTACGAGCGGCGGCACATGCAGCACCACGTGCGCCGGTGGCACCGCGACCACACCGAGGAACTGCAGTCGGCGTGGCTGAACGGCGTCGGCGTGATGGTGTGGGAAGTCGTGTTCGGCGTGTGGGTCGGCTGGTCGCAGCGGGACGCGGCGACGATGCGGCGGATGGTGTCTGTGCAGCGTGCGGCCGGTGAGCTGCTGCGCGAGGGCGAGTGGACGCCGTTGGCTCCGCTGACGCCGGAAGCCGAAGCGGCCGGGGTTTACGCGTCGCGCTGGGAACTCGGTGACTGGACACTGTGGACGGTAGTGAACCGGGGCGACTCGGACTATCTCGGGCCGGTTGTGGACGGCCTGGTGCTCGATCTGTTCGCCGACGGGCGCGTGCCCGCGCGCGGGATTTCGGCGTTGCTGCGGGTCGCCGAGGGTGCGGCGGAGCCGCCGTGGCTGTCGCAGGTGGCGACTCTGCCGCATGATCCCGACGCTCGGTTCCCGCATCGGCTCGCGACGCGGGTCGTTCACAAGCCGACGAACGGTATGCCCGAGGACGACGCGGTCGTGGTTCCTGCCGGGCCCTATGTGCTGACGGTCCGGTACCGCGGGCGCGAAACCGGGATGTACCAGGGCGCGCCGTATGTGGACGAGTGGAAGCCGCTGCCGCCTCGGCTGCACGACGCGCGGACGCTGCAACGCGACGGTTCGCTGGCGTCGCCGGTCGCGGTGGGCGCTGCCGAGGTGACAAACGGGCAGTTCGCGGAATTCCTTGCTGCCACGGGGTATCAGCCGGCCGAGCCGCACCGGTTCCTCGCGCATTGGGTCGACGGCCGGCCCGCTGCCGAGGACGAGCCGGTGACCTTTGTGGACCTCGACGACGCGCGTGCGTACTGCGCGTGGCGCGGCGGCCGGTTGCCGACCGAGGACGAATGGCAGCTCGCCGGGGAGACCGGCGGTCTGCGGCGCGGCACGCCCGCGGTGTGGAACTGGACCGAAAGCGAACACTCCGACGGGAGGACCCGGTTCGTGATGCTCAAGGGCGGCAGCGATTACCGCGCCGAGGGTTCCGAGTGGTACGTCGAGGGCGGCCGGCACGCGCCGGATTACAGCGTGAAGCTGCTGCTGCCCGGGTTGGGGCTGGCGCGCGGGGCGACCGTCGGATTCCGCTGCGCGTGGGACGTGACGCGATGACAGTGTCGAGGGAAGCTTCCGCGGGCGCGCTGGCCGGGCTGCGGGTCGTGGACGCGTCGACGTTGTTCGCCGGGCCGATGGCCGCGATGCACCTCGGCGACATGGGCGCCGAGGTGATCAAGGTCGAGCATCCGTCGCGACCGGACCCGTCGCGCACGCACGGGGTGGCCAAGGGCGACGTCAACCTGTGGTGGAAGACGTTGGGGCGCAACAAGCGCACCGTCACGGCGAACCTGGGCAGCGACGGCGGGCGCGAGGTGTTCCTGGCGCTCGCCGCAACCGCGGACGTGGTGATCGAGAACTTCCGGCCGGGCACGCTCGAACGCTGGGGACTCGGCTACGAGGAACTGTCGGCACGGAACCCGGGGCTGGTGCTCGCGCGGGTAACCGGATTCGGCCAGTTCGGGCCCTACTCCCCTCGGCCGGGTTTCGGCACGCTCGCCGAGGCGATGAGCGGATTCGCCGCGGCCACCGGGGAACCGGACGGGCCGCCGACGCTGCCGCCGTTCGGGCTCGCCGACGGGGTCGCGTCGCTGGCCACCGCGTACGCGATCATGGTCGCGCTCGCCGGGCGCACCGCCGGCGGCCGCGGCCAGGTCGTGGACGTCGCGATCATCGAGCCGATTCTCGCCATGCTCGGACCGCAGATCACGCGGTGGGACCAGCTCGGCACGGTCCAGCCGCGCACCGGCAACCGCTCCACCAACAACGCGCCGCGCAACACCTACCGCACGAGCGACGGGCAGTGGGTGGCGGTGTCGACGTCGGCCCAGTCGATCGCGGAACGCGTGGTGCGGCTGGTCGGACGGCCGGAACTCGCGGACGAGCCGTGGTTCGCGACGAGCGCGGACCGGGCCGCGCACGCGGACGAACTCGACGAGGCCGTCGGCGGCTGGATCGCTCGGCACACGCGCGACGAGGTCGTAGCCGCCTTCGAGGAAGCGCAGGCGGCGGTCGCGCCGATTTACGACGCGGCCGACATCGTCGCGGATCCGCAGTTCCGCGCGCTGGGCACGATCCACGAGATCGAGGACCCGGAGCTGGGCGCGACGTTGATGCAAGGGCCGCTGTTCCGGTTGTCGGACAACGACGGCGTCATCGGCTTCACCGGACGCCCGCACGGCGCCGACACCGACGAGGTGCTCGGTTCGCTGGGCTTCGCCGCGGCGCGGATCGCTGAGCTGCGGGCGGAGGGAGCGGTATGACGCCCGCGTTGACCCTGCTCTACGTCCCCGCCGACCGGCCCGACCGCGTCGCCAAAGCCCTCGCGTCGGATGCCGACGTCGTGCTGGTCGACCTCGAAGACGCCGTCGCGCCCGCGCACAAGGACGCCGCGCGAGACAACGCGGTCCGGTTGCTGGCCGACGTCCCCGCGTCGCGGCCGGTGCAGGTGCGGATCAACCACCCGGACACGCCGTGGCACGCGGCGGACGTGGCCGCGGTCGCCGCGCTGCCGGCGTGGGTGGGCGCGCGGTTGCCGAAGGTCGAGAGTTCGCTCGACGTCCGGTCGCATGCCGATGCCTTGCCGGGACGGGAATTGCACCCGCTGATCGAGTCGGCGCTCGGGGTGGAGCGGGCGCTGGAGATCGCGCTCGCTTCCCCGCGGACGGCGTCGCTCGGGCTGGGCGAGGCAGATCTGCGGTCCGACCTGCGACTCGCCGACGAAGCCGGACTCACCTGGGCGCGCAGCCGGATCGTGAACGCCGCCCGCGCCGCGCGGCTGCCCCCGCCGGCGATGTCGGTGTACGCGAACGTCCGCGACCTCGACGGACTGGCGGAAAGCTGCCGGGCCGGACGTGCGCTCGGCTTCCGCGGCCGGACCGCGATCCACCCGCTGCAACTGCCGACGATCCGCGCGGCGTTCCTGCCGACGGCGGAGGAGGTCGCGCGGGCGCGCGAGGTGCTGTCCCGAATGGACGGTGCCACCCAGGCTGGGGTGGGTGCGATCGCGCTCGCCGACGGGACGTTCCTGGACGTCGCGATGCGGGACCAGGCCTTGGCGGTGCTCGCGCTCGTCTCCGACTAGGCCTGGTCCGCGGAAACCAAGCGCAGCAACGGGTCGAAGCGGGCCGGGCCCTCGGTCGTCAGCTGCACGGGTTCCGCGACCGGCTGATATCCGGTCACGACGACGGTGTACTCGCCGGGGAACAGGTCCTCGACGGTGTAGTGGCCCGCCTCGTCCGTGACCGTCACTCGCTGGACCTGGCCTTTCGCGTCCAGCACCGCGACCTGGGCGCCCGGGAACGGACCCCGGACCGCGTGCACGGTGCCGCTCAGCCGCACCGAGCGGGCCAGCTCGATGTTCTCGCGCACCGGCTCGGCGCCCACCTGCACATGGCGGGCCACCGGCTCACGGCCGCCTGCCTGGACCAGCAGCAGATACGTGCCCGCCGGGGCGTCCAAGGCGAAGGTGTTGTCCGCGCCGGTGGTCGCGCGACGCACTTCGTGGGTTTCCAAGGACGTCAACGAGACTGACGCGGTTTCCGCGGGCGCGAGGCCGCTTACCGCACCGGAAACCGCCGCAGCTGGCGCGCTTCGCGTGGTGCCGCGGCGTTTGCGCGTCCGGGACAGCAGCACGTCGACGACACCGAACAGCAACGCGAGCACGACCAGCGCGGTCGAGCCGATCAGCCCGAGCGCGGTCGCCGAGTGGTAATCCCCGTGCGAACGCCCGAGTTCGCCGAAGAACAGCGACCCGCCGAGCGCGGTGCCGACCGCGGAACCGATCCGCTGACCGGTCTGCAGCACGCCGGCCGCCGTGCCGCCCTCCGCGGGCGGGACTTCTTCCAGAGCGAGCGTCGAGTTCGGCGAAATCACCAGCCCGCTGCCGAACCCGCCGACGAACAACGGCCCGGCCAGCACGAACGCGGTGTTCGCGCCGGAGTAGTCGCGGACGAGCCACGCGGTCGCGGCGAGCCCGATCGCGACGAGCAGCGTCCCGAGCACGACCATCGGCCTGCCGAACCGGTGCACGAGCCGCCCGCCGATGGTCGGCGAGATCGCCGAGCCGATCGCGAACGCGAGCATCGCCGCGCCGGCCTGCAATGCCGTGTAGCCGAGGCCCTGCTGGAAGAAGAGCGTGAGGACCAGGAAAATCCCGGTGAACCCGGCGAAGTAGACCATGCCGAGCGCGGAGCCCATCGAGTAGCTGCGCACGGTCAGCAGCTTCAGGTTCACCAGCGGCTGCTTGCCGCGGTTGCCGAGCCAGCGCTCCCACAGCACGAACAGCACGAGCAACCCGGCCGCGACGCCCATCAGCCACCAGCGCGGTGCCGTCGCCTGTTCCTCTTCCTCGATCAACGGCAGCATCACCAGCACGACCGCCACGCCGAGCAGCACGCTGCCGACCAGGTCCGGCGTCCGCTTCCGGCCGCTGCGCGCGTCCTTGGGCAGCAGGCGCAGCCCGAACAGGATCGCGAGAATCCCGATCGGCAGGTTGACGTAGAACACCCAGCGCCACCCCTGGTCGACGCCGATGCCCTGGATCAGCAACCCGCCGAGCACCGGCCCGATCGCGGTGGACAGCCCGACCGTCGCCCCGAACGCGCCGAACGCCTTGCCCCGTTCGCGCCCGGAGAACAGCTGCTGCATCAGCCCGATGATCTGCGGGTTCAGCAACCCGCCCGCGACGCCCTGGCCCAGCCGCGCGACGACGAGCCACGTCGCGTTCGGCGCCGCCCCGCACAGCACACTGGTCGCCACGAACAACGCCAGCCCGAGCAGGAACATCCGGCGCCGCCCGTAGTCGTCGCCGAGCCGCCCCGACGGCACCAGCGCGAGCCCGAACGTGAGCGCGTAGCCGGAGACGACCCACGAAACGTCCGCGGGCGTCGCGCCGATCCCGTGCTCCATCGAGGGCAGCGCGACGTTGACGATGCTGACGTCGAGCAGCGTCATGAACCCCGCGATGAGGCACACCCACAAGGCGCGCCAGCGCTGCGGATCGGGCTCGGATGAAGGCGAAGCGTGCACGGACCGTCCTGATTCGAGACCGGTAAGATAATTACTGGTGTTAGAATACTCGCCCATGCCAGCGGAGCGGGACCACGTCGACGGAGTCATGGCGCAGATCACCGGCGTGCGCGCGGAAGACCGGGTCAGCAAGGCGCTGAGCTTCCGTCTGCTGCGCGCCGCCCGGCTGCTGGAAACGGAACTGCGCCGCGAATTCGACGCCTTCGGGGTCGGCCTGTGGGAAGTGGAGCTGCTCGGCGCCCTCAAACGAGCCGGTCCCCCGTACCGCCTTTCGGCCGGGCAGCTGCTGGACAGCATGCGCCTGACGTCCGGCGGGGTCACCAAACGCGTCGCCGGACTCGAACGCAAGGGCTGGGTCCGCCGCGACATCGCTCCCGACGACCGGCGGCAGATCCTGGTCAGCCTCACCGACGAAGGGCTGGCACGGGCGCAGGAGGTGTTCGGGATGAAGACCCAGACCGAGGCGCGGCTGCTGGGTGTTTTGTCGCACGCGGAACAGGACCGGATGAATGCCGACCTGCGGGAACTGCTGCTGGACTGGGAAGGGCCGGACGGGCGGGCTTGACCGGCTCCGGCGCCGCCTGGCTGCCCCGGCCTCGCCGATCAGGCACCGGGAGGCCGGGGCGTCCTCGCCACGGCGCACCTCGCCGCCCGGCAGGCTCCCCGCCCGCGGGAGCAGCCATTCCCCCACAGCACACCTCCTCGCCCGGCAGTCCTCCCCTCCGCAACAGCAGCCATTCCGCCACAGCACGCCTCAGCGTCCTGCGGATGCACCAAACGCAGCGGCAGCCGACTCCGCACCGCAGACTTCGGCGGCCGGCAGGCTCCTCGCTCACGGCTGCCAGCCGCTATGGCCAACCTCGCCGGTGCTCCGTGTGAAGCTCCTGCCCACACCAGGGTCAAAGCCGACATGAGCTGCCTCAGCGTGGCGGCGCGCACCCACCAGGCTCCGCACACGGCACCAGCCGACGCCGCCGCGCGCAACCTCGCCGCCCGCCAGTCGTCCCGCGCGCGGCAACGCCCAGCCCCACGACGGCCCGGTGTCCGCCAAACCCCCGCACGCGGCAACGCCCAGCCCCACGACGGCTCGGCGTCCGCCAAACCCCCGCACGCGGCAACACCCAGCCCCCACGACGGCCCGTCCCGCGGCGAACCGCAGCGGCGCTCGCGAACTCGAGACAGCAAGCTCCGCCACGGCCCGGAGCGAAACCGGGCCACGCGCTCAAGCCCCGGCGAACTCCCAGGCAGTCGCTCCATGCGGTTCCGCCGAAGCGACACCCACCGCGCGTCGCAGGGTGAGCCGGTAGAGGTGCCACGGCGGCGGCCCCGCGCTCGGCGCGCTGAACGGTGCCGTCAGCGCGTCGCCGGACGCCGTCGCTGGCCAGCCGCCGGAGCGGTAGACCTCGGCCAGGCGCGCCACGGTGTCCGGGTCCGTGACTCGATGGGCATCGCCCTCGAGAACCAGGTCGAGGCCGCGCAGGCGTACCGAAATGCTGCACGCCGGGTTCGCCGCGAGGTTCCGCGAACGGCGGGTGCCCGGGCCGCCGACGAAATACAGGGCGTCGTCCACCCAGACCGCGCCTACGCCCGCCGAGTGGGGACGGCCGTCTGGACGGACGGTCGCGACGAAGAACGTCAGGTCGGCGGTCGGGGTGTCAGCGGCTAGAACATCGCGGGCACGGCTCCAGGGCAGCGGGGCGTTCCCGTAGCGGTCGAGGTTCCGGGTCAAGGTCGGTTCGTAGTCAGTCATGCCCATGCGTCGAACGGGGCGGCCTCGAATCGACACGGCCCCGCGAGCAGAGGGGTCAGGCACCTCCGGACGAGCCGGGGCGGTAGCGGAAACCGTCGCCGTCTCGCTCGATTCGTCCGGCCCCGAAGTGTGCGGGCAGGAGCAGGGCGTCTCGTTCGACGGCCAGTTCGCACAGGGTCCGCCGGGACTCCGCGGCGGCGGCGGGGTCGGAGTCGCCGCCTTGGGCCAGTGTCAGGTCCGCGAACTGGAACGGGTGGTGCAGCACATCTCCGCTCGCCAAGGCGTGCTGACCGCCGCCGCTGAGCTCGGCGATCAGGTGGGCGGCGGTGTGGCCGGGCAGGGCGCGCAGAGTGATGCCGTCGGTCACCTCGTACGGGAGGTCGATCAGTTCGGCCAAGCCTGCCTCGACGACCGGAAGGACGCTGTCTTCGAACGTCCTCGCCAGGTCGGCCGCTGCCCCGCCGTCGGGTGCTGCGGCGTGCACCTCTTGCAGCCAGCCGTATTCCTCGGCCGGGATCAGGTAGCGGGCACGCGGGAAGGTGGGGTCCCACGAACCGTCGACCAGCTGGGTGAAGCCGCCGCAGTGGTCTGGGTGGAGGTGGGTCGCCACGACGACGTCGACGTCCTCCGGCATGACGCCCACCGCGGCCAAGCGATCCAGATACGGCGTGTCGAACTGGTGGTGTGCCAGCAGGACCGGGCGTTCCTTCGCGTTGCCGTTCCCGGCGTCGAGAAGCACGGTCTGGTCCGGAGTGCGCACCAGGTACGTGGTGATCGACAGGTCGAGGTCGCCGCGGTGCTCCCCCAGCTGTTCGGGCGTGACGCCGGGGAACAACTCGGCGGCGGCGAAGGGCCAGTGGTCCAGTTCGGTCACCGGGTCGATCCGCAGCGACCCGAGCGTGATGGTCATCGGGCGTCCTGTCGTTCGGGGGACCGGATCATCGGGGCACCGCGGCCATCGCCTCGATTTCCACGGCCAGCTCCGGTTTCGCCAGCGCGGACACCACGATCAGCGACTGCGTCGGCCAGTCGCTCCCCGGGAACCACCGGCTGAACACGTCGCCGGTCGCGGCGCGGAAACCGGGCAGATGCCCGGTGCCGGCGACCATGCTGAACACCTTCACCAGGTGTTCCGGCCCGGCGCCTGCCGCGGCGAGCACGCGTTCGATGTTCGCCAGTGCCTCGCGCGTCTGTGCTTCCGCGTCCGGCCCGGCGAGTGTGCCGTCCGGTCGCGCGCCGATCTGCCCGGCCACCACGACCAGTTCGTGATCGGCGGGAATCTGCGCGAGGTGGCTGTAGCGGCCGACCGGGGCCGCGACAGTCTCGGGATTCCAGCGCTTGCTCATCAGGTGTTCCCCTCCCTGGGTTCGTGTCCACAGTTCACCACGAAGCACCGACAAAAAATCGACGGCCGCGCTCAGGCGATCGCGACCACCAGCTTGCCGAACTGGTCCCCCGACGCCAGTTCGGCCAGCGCGCGCGGGCCGTCGGCCAGGTCGTAGACGTGGTGCACCACCGGCCGCACCCGGTGTTCCGCCACCAGCGCGACCATCTGCGAGAACTCCCGCGCGCTGCCCATCGACGTCCCCAGCAGGCTGATCTGCCGGAAGAAAAGATCGCGCAGCGACAGCTCGACGTCCGGACCGGTGGTCGCGCCGAGCGTCACCATCCGGCCGCCGGAGCGGAGCACGGAGAGGCACGCGTCGAAGGTCGCCGAGCCGATGCTGTCCACGACCAAGTCCACCGGTTCGCCGAGTTCGGCCGCCCAGTCTCCGCTGCTGCCGATCGTGCGGTCGGCACCCAGTTCCGTTGCCCTGGCGAGCTTTTCGGGGCTGCGCGAGGTGACGCTCACCGTCGCGCCCGCGGCTTTCGCCATCGCGAGGGCGAACGTCGCGACTCCGCTGCCGATACCCGGCAGCAGCACGTGTTCCCCGGCGGCGAGGCCGCCGCGGGTGAACAGCGCCCGGTACGCGGTGAGCGCGGCCAACGGGAGGGCGGCAGCTTCAGTCCAGCTCAGGTGCGCGGGTTTCGGCACGACGTTGCCCGCCGGGACGACGACGTACTCGGCCAGCGTGCCGTTCGCCGGCACTCCGAGAATCGCGGGAACCTCCGGCACCGCGTCCGGCTCGGCCCAGTCGAGGGACGGGTTGACGACGACCTCGGCCCCGACCTCGACGGTCGTTTCCGCGCCGGCCGCGGCGACCACTCCGGCACCGTCCGAGCCCAGCACGGTCCAGGGGTCAGCCGGACCGCGACTGTCCACGACGAACAGGTCCCGGTGGTTCAGCCCGGCCGCCTTCAGCCGGACCAGTACTTCGCCCGGACCCGGTCGCGGCGCCGGAACCTCCGCGACCCGCACTCCGCCGGCTCCCGCCGCGCCTTCGTGCACCACTGCCCGCATCGCTTTTGTTGTCACGTCCGCGAACCTAACAGCCGGGCCCGCCCCCGGCCGAGCTGGCGCGAATCCCGTCACAGCAGGGAATTTTCCGCTCCGGACGCCGGTACGCCGACCAGTCCGAGCTGATCTTTTTCACTAGACTAATTTGGATATATGACTCCTCGCACCGCCGCCGCGGCCCCGTTCGCCGTGCTCGGCCTCGGGTGCGCAATCGCCGGCGGCCTGGCGTCCGCGGTCATCGCCCCGCATCCGACCCCGCACGGCGCTTGGGCGGTCGCGTACCTGGTCCTGGTCGGCGGGATCGCCCAGCTCGGCCTCGGGATCGGGCAGGCCTTGCTCGCCCCGGAACCGCCGGCCAGCCGGCTCGTCTTCGCCCAGATCGCGGCTTGGAATCTCGGAAATGCCGCCGTACTGGGCGGAACGCTCTCCGACACGACTCCCCTGGCGGACATCGGCGGCGCGCTTCTGGCAGTCGGCCTGGCACGGCTGGTTCTCGGCGTGCGCGGCGATTCGCCGGACGGTCGCAGGCGGTGGGTGCGGCACGGTTTCCAGGCACTCGTCGTGCTGCTGCTCGTCAGCATCCCGGCCGGGCTCGTCCTCGCGAGGATCGGGCCGGCCTGAGTCCCACGTCACGCCGGCGATCCCGCGATTTTGCACTATTATCCTCGTAAATACTCTTTCCGGGAGGTTCCCGTGACCGGCTCGTCCGAGGTGTGCATCAGCGGCACCAGCACCGACCCCGTGTTCCGCGCCGGCGAAGCCCTCCGCGCCGAATCCGGCCGGGTGCTGGCCGAATACCGGGAAAAAGCCGCCATGGTCACAGAACTCCAGCTCGACGGCAGCGCCCGAGAGGAGGCCAACGCCCGGCTGATCGAGTTCGCGTCGGGCCGGCTGACCGAGTACCTGTCCGCCGCCGACCGCGTCCTCAACGCGACCGCCGCCGGCGCCCCCGCGACGCGCCTGCTGGTCCGCGCCTTGCGGCGGATCCAGGGCTCCGTGCTCCGCACCGTCGAAGAGCTGCGGGAATCCGGCACCTCGGCCCGGATCAGCCATGCCGCGCAGGCATTGGACGCGCTCCTCGGCGCTTACCTGGACGCCGAGACCAGCGTCCTGCTGCCCGCGCTGGCCGACCTCCCCGGCGCCGACGTCCCCGTACTGGCCAACGATCTCCGCACGCTCCTCGACGGCGGCGAACTGGACCGAGCGGAAGTCCTCGACGTCCGCGAAATCCCGCACGGCACCCGGCATCCGCGCATCTTCGGCCGCTACGCGCGGCTCGCGCCCGGGGAGTCGTTCGTGCTCGTCAACAACCACGATCCGAAGCCGCTGCGCCGCGAGTTCACCGCCGCCCACGGCGAGGATTTCACGTGGGAGTACGCGGAATCCGGGCCGGAGAAGTGGCGGGTCCGGATCGGCCGCGCCGCGGTCCCGGCCTGACCCCGATACCCGCGCCGACTCCCCTTCGGCGCGCCTCCCCGCGGCGGCCGGTCTCCCCCCGCCCCGGCCGCCGCGGACCGGCTTGCTCGCGTCCCTGGGAAGGCTCGTCGGACCGCTGGCCTTCGCGGGCAAAATTCCTTCGGCCGTCGTGAATCTGCGTCGCCGCGCTCGTCCGCCTGCTGCGAACCGGCTTGCGGTGCATGAGAAACGCTCGTCCGGCCACGGCGCTTCGCGGACGGAACTTCTTTGCCGCCGCGAATCCGCGCTCCCGGACTCACGCGGGCAGCCGACCGAACCGGCAAGCGGCGAGCGCACGACAGCCAGCGCGGGAAACCGCCGTTCTGGCAGGCCGAGAGACATCCCAGTCGGACCGGCGACCGTCAGCGGCGGCGTTTGCCAGTCGGCCTCAAGTGCGCCAGGCACAACGAAGGCTCGACAAACGGCTCCAACCGCTCGGCGGTCAACGGTGCGCGCACCTCGTCCAGCACCCCGCGCATCAGCCCAAGATGCAGGCCGCACACCACGTCCCGGCGTTCCTCCGCGATCTCGCGGAACGGGCAGTGCCGCAACCGGATCACGTCGCCGCCCGGCTCCGGGGCGAAACCGGCGCCGCTCAGCACAGTGGACAGTCGCCGGATCCCCTCGGCTTCGTCGACCAGCCGGGTCGGCGGCGGGCGGTCGGCCAGGTACCGGCCCCACGCTTCACCGGCGGATTCCGCGGCTTTGCCCGGGTCGGCCACGTTCTCCGCGATCAAGCCGGTCAGCATTTCCGCGAGCAGCCGGTAGCTGCGCCGTCCCTCGGCCGCTTCCTCGGCGATCGCGACGTAGACCGTCCGCGGACGACCGGGGCGGGTGCGGTCTTCCGCGCGGCGTTCGGCGAGGCCGGATCCGACGAGGCCGTCCAGGTGGAACCGCGCGGTGTTGGCGTGCAAGCCCACCTGCTCGGCGACGTCCTGCACCGCGACCGGGCTGCCCGCCGACCGCAGCGCGGCCAGCACCCGGGCGCGGCTTTCGCCCAGCGCGCGGGAGGCGGGCGGATCGGTCAGCGTCTGCTCGCTCATGGGGACCAGTTTAACCGAGCCGACTAGGACAAACTACTGCTGCGTGGGCAAGTCCGGCCTCGGCTGCCCGCGGCCGGCGGCGGGTCCGCGCCGAGATCGCCAAGTTTCGCGGCACCGCCAGGACCGCCGAGGGCTCATCGCGGCGAACTGCTGCCGCGCGGCCGCCTCCGGCAGCGGCAGCCCCACGATCACCGGGCTTCACCACCGGGGCCGGCCAAGGGCGCGTCGCGGCGAAACTATTGCCGCGAGGGAATCTCCGGCCGCGGCAGCCCCGAGACCAGCGGCGTATCCACCCCAAGGTCACCCAGCTTCACCGCACCGCCAGGAGAGTCCAGGGGTGCATCCCGCCCGGGGAGGGTTTCGCTGAAGAACCGGGCGTTGTCCTCGGCATAGATCCGCCAGCGGTCCGGGAGGTCGTCCTCGTAATAGATCGCTTCGACCGGGCACACCGGTTCGCAGGCACCGCAGTCGACGCACTCGTCCGGATGGATGTAGAGCGAGCGTTCGCCGACGTAGATGCAGTCCACCGGGCATTCGTCCACGCACGCCCGGTCCATCACGTCCACGCACGGCTCCGCGATCACATACGCCACGGCCCGCCTCCTTCCGCCGCCTTTTCACCAATCTACTCGGTAAAAAGGTCAGCCCAGCGGGATGGCGCGGAAAACTCCGTCCGGGTCGTAGCGGTGTTTGATGTCGCGCAGCCGGCCCGAGTTGGGGCCGAAGACGTTCGCCGAAGGGACGTCCGGTCCCAGCAGGTTCGCGTACGCGGTGGGCGACGCATGGGGAGCCAGCGCCGCCGAGGCGGCATCCGCCCAGGCTCGGTCGTCGTTGCCCTCGCCCAAGCCGAGGATCTCGACCATCAGGTGGTCCTCCCGCAGCGGAAACGCCGTCTCCGCCACCGGAACCCGCGAGGCCAAGCCGTGGAAGTGGTGGATCGACAGGCCGGAGAGCGGCGAGGTCCGGGCTGCCGCGGCCGAAGCCAGCACCGGCACGGCCTCCGGTGTGAACGACCGAAGCGACCTGGTACGGATGGTGACCGAGCGGCCGTCGGGGAACATCGCGTCCCGGCGGGCGATCTCTGCCGCATAGGAGGAGACCGTTTCGATTTGTGAAGCGAGCGGCGGTCCGAGGCGGGCGAGGAAGCCGTCGGGATCGGCGGGGCCGCACCAGGTTGGCCAGACCAGCACGCACAGCGAGCCGTCGGCGCCGGCGAGGATGCCGCTCTGCACGGTGAGTTCGTCTGGCGCATCAGCCTGTATTTCGGCCACCGCGGCGAAAACCCGCGCGGAATCCGACGCCGGGTACCAGACTGGGCCGGTCGTGATCTGCGGTGTCTCGTGCAGGCGCACGCCGAGCGCGGTCACCACGCCGAAATTTCCGCCGCCGCCCCGCAGGGCCCACCACAGGTCCGGCAGGCGCGAAGCGTTGGCGAGCACGACCTCACCGTCCGCGAGGACGATCTCGGCGCCCAGCAGATTGTCCGCGGCCAGCCCGTATTTGCCCAGGAAGGGACCGTATCCGCCGCCGAGCGCGAGGCCGGCGAATCCGACCGTGCCGATCGTGCCGACGGCGGCGGTGAGGCCGTGCGCCTCCGCGCCCGCAAGCACATCGTTGGCCCTGGCCCCGCCGCCGATCACCGCGGCGCGTCGCCCGGCATCGACGGCGACGCGGTTCATCGGACGCAGATCGAGCGTGATCCCGCCGTCGGCAAGAGCGCGTCCGGCCCAGTCATGGCCGCCGCTCCGCACGGACAGCGGCAAGCCCAGCTCGCGCGCGGCACGCACCGAGGCCTGGACGTCCGCCGTGCTCCGGCATTCCACCACCACCGCCGGACGCGCGGCGACGGCGGCGTTCCAGACCGCCGCCGTCGATTCGTACTGAGGGCCGGACGTGTGCACCTGCTCGGCAGGCAGTCGAGCCCGCAAGGCACGGGCGGCATCCTCGGAATTCATGGGCGGCTCCCCTGCTCGTCGATTCCGACTCTAGGGCCGAACCGGCCGGAAAAGGCAGCCCCGCAACAAGATTAGTGATTCACATAAGCCGCCGACGCCTCGCCGAGCGCTTCGAGCGCCGCCCGGACCCCGCCGTGCGTCTCCTCGCCGGAGCGGCAGGCGGCGATGATCGTGCGGTTGAGGACCGGCCGCGTCGCGAGCATCCGGACGCCGTCCGGCACCGGGCCGCGGGCGAGCCGCGGGACGAGCGCGGCGCCGACGTTGCCCGCGACGAGCGCCAGCTGCGTCACGTAACTCCCGATGGTGCAACTGATCCGCGGTTCCAGCTCCTGCGAACGGAGCACGTGCACGAGCCATTCATAGCAGCCGGAACGCCCGGTCCAGCTGATCCACGACACGTCGTCCACCTCGGAGAGGTCGACCGTGCGGCGGTGCGCGAGCCGGTGCCCGGCGGGCAGCGCGAGATCGGCGACGTCGGAGAACAGCGTGACCTGCGTGATTCCCGCAGGCACCACCGTCGGCCGGTCCGCCCAGCTTTCGAACACCGCTACGTCGAGGTCCCCGGCGAGCACCTTCGGCAGGGTCTGTTCGGCTTCGCCCTCGCCCAGCGTCACGTTCAGCCGCGGGTGCTGTTCGGTGAGCACGGCGAGCGCGGGCGGCAGCAGGGCGTGCACGCACGTCGCGATCGACCCGATCCGCAACGGCCCGAAGACATCCTCGCGCAGCCGCTCGAGATCGGTGCGCGCTTCGGCCAGCTGAGCCAGCACGCGTTCGGCGTGCCCGACCAGAACCTGCCCGGCGCGCGTGAGCCGCACGGTCCGGCCGCGCGGCTCCAAAAGCGCGAGCCCCGCTTCCCGTTCCAGTTTCGCCAGCTGCTGCGACACCCCGGACGGCGTGACGTGCAGCGCGGCCGCCGCGCGGGCGACCGAGCCGTGCTGCGCGACCGCGTGCAGGGCGCGCATCCGATCCACACTGAACACGGTAGTAATGCTACCGGATTTTCCGCAGGAACATTCACTTGTCCTTGATAGTTAGCGCCCCCACCATAGAAGGCATGACCACCGAATCCGCCCCGTTGCCCGCCGCGGGCCCGATCGCCGCGCTCACCGGCCGCGCCGACCCGCGGCTGCTCGCCGCGGCGGGCTGCCTCTGCATCGCGCTGACCTCGGTGCTCATCAAGGTTTCCGGGGCCAGCGGGGCGACCAGCGCGTTCTGGCGCTGCGCCCTCGCGCTGCCGCTGCTCGCGATCCTGGCGTTCAGCGAGGCGCGGCGGACCCGCGTGCGCGCGAAGATCCTGCTGCCGCTGCTGGCCGGGCTCGGCCTCGGGCTCGACTTCGTCCTGTGGGGCGAGGCGATCCCGCGCGTCGGCGCGGGCGTCGCGACCATGCTGCTTTCGGTGCAGGTGGTGATCGTGCCGCTGCTGGCGTTCGTCTTCCTCAAGGAGCGGCCGGACCCGCGGTTCACGTTCGTCGCGCCGACGCTGATCGGCGGGATCGTGCTCGCCGGCGGCGTGTTCGGTTCGTCGATGACCGGCTCGAACCCGGTGCTGGGCATGGTTTTCGCGCTCGCCGCGGGAGCGGGCTACTCGGGGTACCTGCTGTTGCTCCGGCTCAGCAGCACCCCCGCGACGCAGGTCCGCTCGCTGTCGCTGGCCACCGTGTCGGCAGGCTTCGTCTCGGTCGTGCTCGGACTGCCGTTCGGCCGCCTCGACCTGACGCCCAGCCTGCCTTCGCTCGGCTGGTTCGCCGCGCTGGCCCTCGTCGGCCAGGTCGTCGGCTGGCTGCTGATCGCCGGGGCGCTGCCGCGGCTGGCGGCCTCGACCGGCGCGACGATGATGCTGCTGCAGCCGGTCGGCGCGGTCGCGTTCGGCTTCCTGCTGCTGAGCGAACGGCCGGGCGCGCTGCAGCTCGCCGGCTGCGTGATCGTGCTCGGCGCGGTGTGCTTCGCCGGCCGCGGCGCGGGGAAGAAGCCCGCGGTTCAGCCGTCGGCCAAGCTCAGCCCGGCCGAGTCGAGCAGGCCGCGCGCCATGTCCCTGAACTCGTCGCGGCGGTGATCGACCAGGCCGTCCCCGCCGAGCAGGTCCGCGGCCAGCTCGTCGACCGGCCAGCAGACCAGCTTGCCGTGCCGTCCGAGGAGGAGTCCGACCTCGCGGATCCGGTACAGGTCGGCGACGTCGAGCCAGGCGTACAGCAGGATCTGCCACAGCCAGCGTCCGGCCCGGTCCGGATCACCGACGGTCAGCACGGTCTTCACGTCCAGCAGGGTGCCGTCGGCGATCCCCGCTTCGGGGTCGAGCTTCCCGAGCAGGAGATCGCCGTCCGCCCAGCCGGGCACGATGGTCGGCCCGGCGATCCCGAGCGGACAGCCCTCCGGCGGAGCGCCGCCGAGCCGCCGCAGTTCCCACAGCGCACCGTTGTCGTGCAAGCGTTTCGCGAGCTCTGCCAGTTCGGCGACCTGTGCGCCGGAGGGCAGCGCGCGCAGGTCCGCGATCGTGCCGCCGCCGTCGACGACCCGGGCCAGCCGGGGGTCGATGCGGCCGGAGCGGTAGATGTCCTCGCACGCCGACAGCACCCAGTTCGTCCGGGCCAGTCCGGCCTCCGCGCCCGGTCCGCCGAGCGCGCCGGGCGGGGCGTGCTGCGCCTGGTAGCGGCGAGCGCGTCCCAGCAGTTCGCCCCACAGCTCCTCCGCGCCCGGGAGCGCCCCGCCGTCCGGCAGCCCGTCGCCGAGGTCGAGCCAGGTCGCCGCGGCCGGACGGATGCCGAGCGCCCGCGCCCGGTATTCCGGCGGAAGCTCGTCGTGCGTCGGGTACTCGGCGGCTTGCGCGTGCGCCCAAGGGCCGCTGCCCCACTGCGCCCGGACCATGCCGAGCAGCGCGTAGTACGGCGGCGCGGGCTGCACGAGGTCCGCGATCCGCTGGCCGAACGCACCGCCGATCTCGGCCCAGTGCTCCCGGGGCGGACGCGCGAGCGCCGGACGGATCGGGCGCACGCCGTTCGCCGCCTCCTCGACCCGGCGCGCGGCCGCGGTCGTGCCGGTGAAGACGCGGGCGCACCAGCGCGCGAGTTTCCCGCGCGGGTCGGCCAGCTCGGACGTCAACGACACCCGGCCAGTATCTCCCGGGACAGGAACGGCAGCAGCAGATCGAGGAACTCGCGCGGACGGTCCAGCGGGACCAGGTGCCCGCAATCCGGCAGCACGTGGCCGGCGAGGTCGTCGGCGATCGGGCGGAGCTGCTGCTCCAGCGCGCCGCCGACGGGGTTCGCGCCGATCGTCATCGTCGGCACGGTCAGCCGCTTCTCCGCCGCCGCGGTCAGCTGCCGGGCGCTTTCCGGCATCGCCCGGTAGTACTCGAAGGCGCAGCGGAGCGCATCGGTGCCGGTGTACGCCTCGGCGAAGGCCGCTTCGATTTCCGCCGGCACGCCGCGACCGAGCGTGCCCTGGTCGAGGAACCAGCGAACGTACTCCGCCTCGTGTCCGTCAAGGACGGTCTCGGCCAGCCCCGGCACGGCGTGGAAGCCGAACCACCACGGCGGGCCGGCCGGGAATCCCCAGGGCAGCGACTCCATCAGCACCAGGCGACGGACTCGCTCCGGCTGCCGCAGCGCCAGCAGCAACGCGCTCGACACCGCCAGGTCGATCGCCACTGCCTCGGCGTCCGCCTCCCCCAGCGCATCAAGCAGGCCCGCGATGTCGGCAGCGATCGTCCCGGCGTCGAAGCCGCGGTCCGGACGGCTGCTCGCGCCCAGGCCGCGGAGGTCCGGCGCGATCACCCGGTACCGCTCGGCGAGGGCCGGGACGAGCTTGTTCCACAGCTGCCAGGTGTGCGGAAATCCGTGCAGCAGCACCAGCGCCGGACCGCTCCCGGCGACGGCGACGTTCAGCCGCACCCCGTTCGCTTCGACCTGCCGCACCGCGCTCATCGGACCTCCTGTGGTTACCATTGGTTACCAGCACACGGTAGGTAACTACAGAAGCGCCGCCAAGACGGCACTTTCCCGACAGGTGGTGAGCCCGAGGTGACCCCCTCCGCCCGCGGCGATCTGTTCGATCCGGCCTGCCCGACGCGGCGGCTGCTCGACCGGATCGGAACGAAGTGGACGTCGATGACAGTCAAGATCCTCGCCGAGGCCGCGCCGGACGAGGTGCGCTTCGCCAATCTTCGCCGCCGCATCCCCGGGGTGTCGCAGAAAATGCTCTCGGTGACGCTGCAAAGCCTCGTCCGGGACGGCCTCGTCACACGGCGGGTCGAGGACACAGTGCCGCCCCGGGTGCATTACCGGCTCACCGCACTGGGCACGTCGCTGGAATCCGCACTCGCGGTATTGCGCACGTGGGCGGAAGAGCACATGGCCGAGGTCGACGAGGCCAATCAAAAATCGGAGCGGTAATTTTCCGCACACAGGCGAGTCGGTCAGCCACCGCGAAGCGAAAACAGCACACACTCTTCCCCCGTGGAGTCGCCAACCGAACGGGACAGCAAACCCGCACGGCACGCAATCGGGCAGTTCTTCGCGCATCCGCTCGCGTCGTTCCGGATCATCGTCGCGATTTGGGCGCTGCTGACGCTGCTCGGCGCGGTGATGGCGCTGTCGTCCTCGGCCGCCGCGGCCAACCCGGCCGTCGGAACCGGGGTGTACCAAGCCTTTTTCCGGCATCTGATGTTCGTCGCACTCGGCGCGGTCGCCTTCGTGCTCGGCCTGCGCATCCCGTTTTCCCGGCTGCGCAAGGCCGCTACCCCGGCGCTCGCCGCCGCCGTCGTGCTGCTGCTGCTGGTGCTGACTCCGCTGGGTTCCGACCACGGCGGCGCGCAACGCTGGCTCTCCGCCGGGCCGATCACCTTGCAGCCAGTGGAAATCGCGAAGGTCGCGCTGGTGTTCTGGGGCGCGCATCTGCTCGTGTCGAAACAGAAGGTGCTGCACCATTGGCGGCATCTGCTGGTGCCGCTGATCCCGGTGACGCTCGGGTTGTGCGCGCTGCTGCTGGCCCAGCCGAATCTCAGCGGAACGGTCACGCTCGCGCTGATCGCCTTGGGCTTGCTGTGGTTCGCCGACGCGCCGAAGCGGTTGTTCGCCGCCATTCTCGCCGGCGGGGTCGCCGGAATCGTCGTACTCGCCCTTTTCGCCAGTTATCGGCTCGCGCGCATCCTTTCTTTTCTTTCGCCGAATCCCGACGCGAGCGGCAGCGGCTACCAGGCACAGCAGGCGCAATACGCGCTCGCCGACGGCGGCTGGTTCGGGGTCGGGCTCGGCCGAGGCGCGGCGAAGTGGAGCTATCTGCCGGACGTCCAGAACGACTTCGTGTTCGCGCTCGTCGGCGAGGAACTCGGGTTCGCCGGCTGCCTGCTGGTGCTGGGCCTGTTCGGCTGCCTCGCGGTGGTCGGCCTGCGCACCGCGGCGCGAGTCGCCGATCCGTGGGTGCGGCTCGTCGCCGGGACGACCACCCTGCTGCTGGTGGCGCAGGCGCTGATCAACATCGGCTACGTCGCGGGCGCCCTGCCGGTGACCGGCGTGACGCTGCCGCTGGTGTCCGCGGGCGGGACGTCGCTCGTGGTCACCATGCTCCAGTTCGGCATCCTCGCCCAGGCCGCGCGGGAGGAACCGGCCGCCCGGAGGTTCCTCGCCGGGCCGCGGAAGAAAGGCTCCGGTACAGTCCCAGCGTGATCAAGAAGGCACTCTCCGCTACCTGCGCCGCCGTAGCGCTCGCCGGACTGGCCGCGTGCTCCAACCCGACCGGCAAGTCGTGGGCGATCACGTACGAGGTCACCTCCGACCAGCAGACCACGGCCACCGGCGTCACCTACGGCGAGTCCGGCAACCGCTACGAGGACAAGGTCGCGCCGCACCAGCTCACCGGTCCGCTCGGGCTGCCGTGGAAACAGGACGTCGTGGTCAGCGCCGGACAGGAGGCCTCGGTCACCGCGACACCGTCGACCGCCGCGACGCTGCGCTGCCGGATCCTGCTGGACAAGACGAAGGAACTCGCCAAGGCGAGCGCTCCGGGTCCCGGCAAGCCGGTGACCTGCAAGCGCACCACCGACTCCTGACCCGTCCCGGAGAGTCCCCGCGGACTCACGGGGCGTCGCGGACTCCCCTCCGCCGCTCGGTACGCTCGTGACCTTCGGGTGAACGCGAGATGGCCGCCAGGCGAACCGGCGGACCGGAGAGGGGTTGTATGGCGACCACGGCCGGAGCTTCCAGCAGCGAGACGTACGACGCGATCACCCATTTCGGCCTGGCGATGCCGGGCTGGGTGCAGTCTCTCGTGCTGGCGTACACGCATTACGGCCTGGTCCTCGTGGCCCCGTTCTTCGCCTGGCTCTGGTGGCGGGCGCGCGGAACCGGCTCGCCCGAACGGATGGCCGCGGCGCTGCTGGTCCCGGCGGCCACGGTGGTCGCCTATGTGCTCAGCGAGATCATCAAAGCCTTCGTGCACGAGCAGCGGCCCTGCCGGGGGCTCCCGCCGGAGGCGATCGTCGGAGTCTGCCCGCCGCCGGGCGACTGGTCGTTCCCGAGCAACCACTCCACCATCGCGGCCGCGGTCGCGCTCGGCGGGGCCTTCGCCTGGCGCAAGGGCGCGCCGTGGCTCGCGGCCTTCGCGGCGACGATGGGTTTCTCGCGAGTGTTCGTGGGGGCGCACTATCCGCACGACGTGCTGATCGGGCTCGCGCTCGGGGCCGGGATGGCGTTGCTGTTGCAGCGGTACGCGCTGGGCCCGGCTGCCGGGCTCGTGCGGCGGTTCTCGGAGAAGGTGCCGTTCGGGTTGCTGGGTGTCGCGCCGGCCGGTGCGGAGCCTGCGACTGTGCTCTCTCCGGCTGAGGAAAAGCCGCGGCGACCCCGCGGCGGCCGTCCCGACGACGCGCCGGTCCTCCCTGAGGACGCCGGTGCTCTGCCACAGCGAGGGCCGGTCCGTCCGGCCGGTTCAGCGCCTCGGGACGCCGGCGGTCGCCCGGTCCGTCCGCGGAATCCGCAGCCGGAAGGCCGTGTCGCAGCGGGCCCGCCGCCGCGGAGGCAGAATTCGCAGCCGATCCGCACCGCCGAACCGCGACCCCGTCCGGCGCGTCCGCGGCAGAATTCGCAGCCGATGCGCACCGCGGAACCCCAGGCCCGTCCCGCCGACGCACCGCCGCAGAATCCGGGCCGTCCGCCCGCGCAGCCGCCTGCCCGTCCGGTGCGGCAGCAACCGCCGCGTCCGGCCGGTCCGCCGCAAGGCCGCGCCGCGGGTTCGCCGCCGCCGCGTCCGTCGAACCAGGCGCAGGCCGGTCCGCCGCCGGAGGTCAGCCCGGGAGATCGCCCGTCGCGGCGAACTCCAGGCGCTTCGCGACCGACACCGCCTGGTCGGCGAAACGCTCGTAGAAACGCGTGAGCAGGCTCAGCGCGACCGCGATCCGCTGGTCCTGCGTCCAGTCCGGAGCGGTGACCGTCGCCATCACGCGGGCGTGCAGTTCGTCCACGCGCTCGTCGGCGCGGCTCAGTTCGGCGTAGCCGCCGCGGGCCTCGCCGTGCACCAGGTCGGCGAGCCGCTCGGCCATCGCCGAGGTGACCTCGCCGAGTTCGGCGAACACCGCCTCCAGGTCGGCGGGAACGGTCGGCTCCGGGTGGCCGCGACGCGCGGTCCCCGCGATGTGCGCGGCGAGGTCGCCCATCCGCTCGAGCTTCTCCGCGCAGTACACCGCGGCCAGCACGGCACGCAGGTCGCCGGCCACCGGGGCTTGCAGGGCGAGCAGCGAATACGCCTCGTCCTCGCAGGAGGCGCGCTGGTCGTCGAGGTCGGCGTCGCCGCTGAGCACCTGCTCGGCCAGCGGCAGGTCCATGGTCAGCAGCGCCCGGGTGGCCCGGCGCATCGCCTCGGCCGCCGCCTCGGCCATCGCCGCCAGACGCCCGTCGAGCTGTTTCAGGTCGTCCTGGAAGCCTTCGCGCATGTCGAGCGACTTTACCGGCGGCCGGCGAACAGGCCCGCGTCGGCCAGCGGCCAGGCCTCCTCAGGCTCGGCAAGCTCGTAGCTGTGACTGCCCTCGTGCCCGCCGGGCACCCGGCAGAACACGCCCTCGTCGGACTCCGCGCCGCACAGCGCGCGGGTCTCCAGCACGCGGCGGCCGGGCCACCAGCGCAGCCACATCAGCGGTTCTTCGCCGCGTCCGCCGACGGGGGTCGCGTGCTCGTGGCCGTGCCCGGCCTCCAGTTCGCAGAACAGCTCGGGCTCCGTCCCGCGGACCGCGACGCTCCGCAGGACCGAGCGCTCGCGCCCGGTCAGCTCCACCGGTTCGCGGCACAGCGCACCTTCGGCCATGCGGCCAGCGTAAACGGCCGCCGCCGATTCCGCGCGCAGGGCCCGGCCGCGAGCGCGTCCCGCGTGCCGGACCCTGATCCTCCGCAGGTCAGCGCACCCGCTCCAGGAGCGCGAACAGGTTCTCCCAGTGCCGTTTCTCGCCGTCGGCGTGGTACGCGGCCGTGTCCGACATCGTGAAGCCGTGCGACGCGCCCTCGTAGACCTCCGACCGGTAAGTCACGCCGGCCTCGTCGAGGGCGTGCTCCAGCGTCTTGATCTGCTCGGCGGTGGCCGACGGGTCCTGGTCGGCGTGCCCGAAGTACACCTCGCCGCTGATCGAGCCGACCCGCAGGTGCGGGCTGTCCGGCTGGTCGGTGGCGAGACGGCCGCCGTGGAACGACGCGATCGCCTTGACCCGGTCCGGGAACGCTTCGATCACCCGCAGCGCGTTCGTGCCGCCCATGCAGTAGCCGGTGATCACGACCGGGCCCTCGGCGACGCCGTCCTGCGCGGCGAACCAGTCGAGGTACTTCTCCGCGTCGCGGGTGATCGCCTCGGTGTCCAGCGCCTCGATCAGCGGCATCAGCTTGCCGAAGACCTCGCCGCGGCGCTCCGGGTCTTCCAGCGCGGCGAAGTCCACCAGCGGCGTCCGGCCGCCGCGGTAGAGCAGGTTCGGCGCCAGCACGGCGTAGCCCGCCTCGGCGATGCGGTCGGCCATCTCCTCGATCCGCGGCCGCAGCCCGAACGCGTCCGGGAAGAGCAGCACCCCGGGATGCGGCCCGCCGTCCGGCACGGCCAGGTACGCGTCCGCGGTCCCGTCGGCAGCCGGAACGTCTGGCTTTTCCTTGCGCATCCGCTTTGTCCTCCCTTGAAATCGGTGCCTTCGCGATCAATCTATCCCCGTCCGGCGAAAGGCCGCCGCGCCCCGCGAATGTCCCGTTTCCTGTCCGGTGAATGGACTGAACCACTGCGGTCGGCGGATTGACGGAGTCCGGTTTGCCCGGTCAGGATCACCGGGCCCGCTCCGGGCCGCCCTCCGCAGAACGGACTGTCGATGGCCAGACCTCCACGTTCCCCGCGCGCCCGGAACCGGGTCGCGCTCGCCGCGCTCGTGCTCCTCGGCGGGCTCGTTCCCGCCCAAGCCGCCCAGGCCGCTCCCCCGCGCCAGCCGGACATCGGCCCGCCCGCACTGGACCGGAACGGCTGCGCGCGCATCGAAAAATCGCTGCCCCGGCTGCAAGACTGGCCGAAGGTGCGCAGCGCGATGCCGCAGAACCCGGCCGACGAACGGCGGATCAAACAGATCGTCTCCGGCATGTCGCTGGAGGAAAAGGTCGGGCAGATGACCCAGCCCGAGATCGCCGCGATCACGCCGGCCGAGGTGACCCAGTACTCGATCGGGTCGGTGCTCAACGGCGGCGGCTCGTGGCCGGGCGGGAACAAGCACGCCAGCCGGCAGGACTGGCTCGAGCTCGCGGATTCCTATTGGGACGCGGCGAAGGCCACGAGGGCAAAGATTCCGGTAATTTGGGGCATAGATGCCGTGCACGGAAACAACAATGTGTACGGCTCCACTGTTTTCCCGCAGAACATCGCGCTCGGCGCGGCGCACGACCCGTGCCTGGTGCGCGACGTCGAGAACTCCACCGCGCGGCAGATCCGGGCGACCGGCCAGGACTGGGCGTTCGCGCCGACCCTCGCCGTCGTCCAGGACGACCGCTGGGGCCGCACCTACGAAGGCTTCTCCGAAGACCCGCGCATCACCCGCGCCTACGGCTACGAGGCCATGAACGGCCTGCAGGCCGGGGCGCGGCTGCGGATCGGGCCGAACGGCGTGATCGGCACCGCCAAGCACTTCATCGGCGACGGCGGCACCACTAACGGCCAGGACCAAGGGGTCAACGCGTCTTCCGAAGCGGACCTGATCAACCTGCACGGCCAGGGCTACTACGGCGCGCTCGCCGCGGGCGCGCAGACGGTCATGGCGTCGTTCAACAGCTGGACCAACCCCGACCTCGGCATCAACGAGGGCAAGATCCACGGCAGCGACAAGGTCCTCAACCAGATCCTCAAGGGCAAGATGGGCTTCGACGGCCTCGTCGTGTCGGACTGGAACGGCATCGGCCAGGTGACCGGCTGCACCAACTCCAGCTGCCCGCGCGCGATCAACGCGGGCATCGACGTCGTGATGGTCCCGAACGACTGGAAAGCCTTCATCGCCAACACGGTCGCGCAGGTGCGCGGCGGTGAGATCCCGATGTCGCGCATCGACGACGCGGTCACCCGGATCCTTCGAGTCAAAATGCGCGCCCGGCTTTTCGAGGAGCGCAAGCCTTCGCAGCGTTGGTACGCAGGTTCGCCGGACGCGTTGACGGACAAGGCGCTCGCTCGCGAAGCGGTGCGCAAATCGCAGACGCTGCTGAAGAACAACGGCAACGTGCTTCCCTTGGCGCGCAACGCCAAGGTGCTCGTGGTCGGCAAGAGCGCGGACAGCATCCAGAACCAGACCGGCGGCTGGACGCTGACCTGGCAGGGCACCGGGAACACCAACGCGGACTTCCCTGGCGCGACCTCGATCCTCGCCGGGCTCAAGGAGGATCTCGCCAACGTCACCTTCGATCCCGCTGGCACCGTTGATCCGAAGGGTTACGACGCCGTCATCGCGGTTGTCGGCGAGACGCCGTACGCGGAAGGCGTCGGCGATCTGCAACGGAAGAGCCTCGAAGCGGCGAAGCTGTATCCGGAAGACCTTGCGCTGCTGGACAAAGTCAGCGGCAAGGGCACTCCGGTGGTGACTGTGTACGTCAGCGGCCGCCCGCTGTACGTCAACAAGGAACTCAACCGTTCCGACGCGTTCGTCGCCGCTTGGCTGCCCGGCACCGAAGGCGGCGGGGTCGCGGACATGCTGGTGCGCGGGAAGGACCGCGGCGGGTACAGCGGCAAGCTGTCCTATTCGTGGCCGAAGAGCGCCTGCCAGACGCCGCTCAACCCGTGGAGTCCCGGCTACGACCCGCTGTTCGCGCTCGGCTACGGCCTCACCTCGCACCAGCGGACCACGGTCGGCAAGCTCGACGAGACCGAAGGGCCGGCCCGCTGCGGATCGCACGACGGCGGCGGCACCGCGACCGAGGACCTGCCGATCTACGACCGCACGGATGTCGCGCCGTACAAGAGTTTCATCGGTTCGGCGTCGAACTGGGGCGGCACTGAAATCGGTCCGGACGGCACTGCTTCGCATCCGGAGATCACCGTGGTGCCGGCCGACGTCGACGTCCAGGGCGACGGCCTGAAGGCGACGTGGACCGGCACCGGAGCGGCACAGCTGTATTCGCAGCATCCCGGCGGCACTGACGACCTGCGCGGATATCCCAACGCCGACGGCGCGCTCGAGTTCGACGTGATCGTGCATTCGCCGCCGGTGAACCGGACGGTCGTGAGCCTGCACTGCGTCTACCCGTGCTCGTCGGAGGTCAACGCGACGAAACTGTTCGGCGATCTGCCCGCCGGGCAGAAGTCGACCGTGAAGATCCCGTTGTCCTGCTTCGCGAGCGGGCTGGACTTCGAAAGCATCGACACGCCGTTCCTCGTCTACACCGACGGCCCGTTCTCCGCGTCGTTCGCGAACGTGCGGTGGTCGCCCGGCGGGGCGAAGGATCCGGACGCGCGGAAGTGCTCCGACCTCACCGGATAGCCCGCGCCAGCTCGACGACCCGGGACCTGGCCGCCTCGCGCGACGCGGCGGCCAGGTCCTCGAGTCCGTCCAGCGCCGGGACGTCGCCGACCCGGGTGAACTCCTGGGAGACGAACGTCAGCCGCTCGACGCCTTTGTCGCCGAGGCAGGCACGCAGATACGACTCCTGGAACTCGAACGCCTCGCGCGGCGTGCCCGGGCCGTATCCGCCGCCGCGGGCGTTGACGATCACAAAGTCCTTGTCCGCCAGCAGTTTCCGGCCGGTCTCCGGGTCGGCGAACACGCCGGGGAAGCTGATCCGGTCGATCCACGCCTTGAGCGTCGCGGGCACGCCGAAGTTGTACATCGGCACCCCGAGCAGCACAGCACGTGCTTCGCGGACTTCGTTCACCAGCGGCAGTGTCAGGTCCCATTCGCGCTGTTCCTCGTCGTCGGCGATCAGCGCCGCGATGTCTTCCAGCGACAGCGCTCCCTTGCGTTCCACCCGGCGGCCGAGCCGCGCGTACGCCTCGCGCAGCGGCGGCACCGGTTCGGCGGACACGTCGCGGTGCCGCACGGTTCCGCCGCCTCTCCGCCACTCGTCGGCGAACAACGCGCCCAGCCGCCTGCTCACCGACGCCTCGCGGTCGGCGCTCGAATCGACGTGCAGCAAGGGCGCTAGCATGACGGTCATCCGGTTCCTCTCCTCGTTCTTGGTCCTCGGGCCGGCACTCCCATGACGGATCGAGACGGGAAAAGGTGACCGATGGACGACGCACTGGCGCGGCGCTTCGAGGACGAGCGCCCGCGGCTGCACGCGCTGGCCTATCGCATGCTGGGTTCCGCGGCCGAGGCCGAGGACGTCGTGCAGGAGTCGTGGCTGCGGCTGAATCGCACGTCCGGCGTCGGCAACCTCGGCGGCTGGCTCACGACCGCGGTCTCCCGGCTATGCCTGGACGCGCTGCGCGCCCGCCGCGAAACGCCGGTCTCTTCCGTGCCTGATGCCGCCGGCGGCACTGTTCCCGAGGACGAGATCGTGCTGGCCGGCGAGGTCGGCCGCGCGCTTTTGGTGGTCCTGGACCGGCTGGCCCCGCCCGAACGGGTGGCGTTCGTGCTGCACGATCTGTTCGCGGTGCCGTTCGACGCGGTCGGCCCGATCCTCGACCGGACACCCGCGACCGCGAAGAAACTCGCCAGCCGCGCGCGGTCGCGAGTACGCGGGGAACCGGCCGTTCCGGCCGCGGAACTGGCTGAGCACCGGGAAGTAGTGACGGCGTTCTTGTCGGCGGCCCGGGGCGGGGACATGGCGACGCTGCTGACCGTGCTGGCGCCGGATGTCGTCCGGCACACCGATCCGGCGATGCTGCCGCCGGGGGCTGCCGCGGTGTTGCGCGGGGCGGACGAGGTCGCGCGGGGAACGAAGCTGTTCGCGGCGAATGCGCGGCTGGCCGAACTCGCGCTGATCGACGGGGATGTCGGGCTGGTGCTCGCTCCGGCCGGACGGTTGGCGGGGGTGCTCAGGATCGAGGTTCGCGGGGGGCTGCTCCAGGCTTACGAAGTGGTGGTGAGCGCCGAGCGGCTGGCGGGGACGGAGATCGCGACGCTTTCCCGCGGTGCCGTATAGATCGTTATACACCTTAAAGGTCGAATGGTTCGTAGCAGTCGAAGGTCTCGATCGAGGTGATCGCGCCGCCGGCGGTCTCGACGAATTGGGCGATGTGCGCGACGAGCTCGTCGCCGCGACGGAAAGGGCCGGCGTCACGCGCGATCACCCCGCTCCAGGTGAGACGAAGGATCGCGGTGTCCCCCGCCGCCACGGCCGAGCGCACCTCGTACCGCTGACTGGACATCAACCCCGCACCGGCCTCCGACGCCGCGAGCATCTGATCCAGGTTCGCGCGGGCGCCCTCGGGTTTGAGCCGATTCGGATGCTCGACGGTCGACGCCGTCGGAGCGAAGTGCTCCCGGAGATCCTCGCCGCACTGCCCGGCTTCAAGCGCCCGCAGCAGGGATGTCGCGAGGGCAACCGGATCGTCGGCCATAAGAACAACTATATTTGTACAACCTTGGTTGTCAATTGCATGGTGGGCACCGTGACCCGACTGGACCTGGCCGAAATCGACCTCGCCACCCTCGCCTGGCTGGCGGGCAGTTCCGCGAACCGGGCGCTCCTGGCCGAGTTGCACGAGACGGGCCACCCCGGCGTGCGCAACTCCCACGGATACGTCGTCCAGCACCTCGTCGACCGCGCGCCCGCAGTCTCCGAACTCGCCGGCCTTCTCGGCGTCACCCAGCAGGCGGCCTCGAAGCACCTCCTCGAACTGGAGCGGCTCGGCTACGTCGAGAGAGTGCCGGATCCCGCCGACAGCCGAGTGCGACGTGCCCAGCTCACCGACCGCGGTCGGCAGCTCATCGACGACAGCCGCCGGATCCGGAAGCGACTGGACGAGCGCCTGGCCAGATCGGCGGGCAAGGACGCGGCCGAAGCGGCCCGGCTAGCCCTGGCTCGCCTGCTCGACGCGACCGGCGGAACCGCGGACGTGATCGCGCGTCGTGCCGCTCTGCCAAGCGAATAGGCAGACGGCGCGAGTCATCGCCGCGCGCTCGCGGCGCCCTCCTCGCGATGGTGCATCGCGCGATAACGACCGGGAGCGTGCCCGACGACCCGTTTGAAAGCACGGGCGAACGCGAATTCCGAGTCGTAGCCCACCTTCCGGGCGATCTGCCGCAGCGGGGCCCGGCCCTCGCGCAGCAGGCGGGCGGCCACGGTCATCCGCCAGATGCCGAGGTACTCCATCGGGGTGTGCCCGGTCGTCGACGCGAACCGGCGGCTGAACCGGGCGCGCGGGACGCCGACGGCGTGCGCGAGCGCCTCCACGGTCCAGGGTTTGCCGGGGTCGTCGTGCAAGAGCGCGAGCGCGGGGCCCACCGCGGGGTCGTGGAGCGCGCGGGCCCACCCGACCAGCTGGTCCGGCTGGCCGAGGAACCAGGACCGCAGGGTGTAGGTGAACAGCAGGTCGAGCAGAGAGGCCACCACCGCGGGCGTCCCGCGGCCGGCCTGGTCGACCTCGGTGGTGAGCAAGTGGACGGCGGAGGCGAGGCAGGCACCGCGCATCTGGCCCGCCGTGACGTGCACGACGTCGGGCAAGGAGGCGATGAACGGGTGCTGCGGCGCCGGTTCGAGCAGGTACGCGCCGCAGACCAGGACGGTCTCGGGACCGTCGCCCTCGATGACGAGGTCGGTGGCCGACAGCTCCTCCAGGTCGGCGCCGAACCGTTCTCGCACGGTGCGAGCCGGCCGGCCGGGAGCGTCGGCGGCGACGTGCCCGGCGCCGGACGGCAGCAACGCGACATCCCCTGGGGCGAGACGCAGCGCCTGGCCGCCGTCGGGGACGAGCACGCAGGAACCGGCGATCACGACGTAGATCGTGGCGATCGAGCGCGATTCGAACGCGAGACCCCAGGGAGCCCGCAACAGCGCCCTGCCGTAGACGACGCCGCCGCGCCGGAGGGCGGCGACGATGTCGCCCACGACGTCGGCCACATGGTCGCGCTCGCGGCCGACCGCTTTCACCGTCATACCCGATTCGCTCCGGCCCCGTGCCGATCGGACATGAATCTGTCGAGAGCTGTCATGGCGCGCGTCGATGACCCGTTCATACGGTGAGGTGGTTGCCGATTCGACTTTACCTTGCGAGGAACGCGTGCCTACCACAGTTCTTGTCCTCGGCGCGACGGGCCGCACCGGACGCCGGGTGGTGTCGTTGCTGGCCGAGCAGGGGCACACGGTCCGGGCGGCGAGCCAGCTCCCGGGGAGGCCGGAGGGCGCGGTGACGCCGGTCCGCTTCGACTGGGGCGACCCGGCGACCTACCCGCCCGCGCTGGACGGCGTGGACGCGATCTACCAGTGGCTCCCGATCAGCCCCGACCCCGCGGCAGAGGTCGCGGCGCTGCTGGACGAGGCCAAGGCCGCCGGGGTCCGCCGGGTGGTCCACCTGTCCACCACGACCGCGCGGCTGGCCCGCGAGGACTTCCCGGCGCACGGGGCCGAGCGATTCCTCGAAACCGGGCCGGTGCCCGCGACCATCCTGCGCCCCAACGTCTTCGCCGAGAACTTCTCCGAGCACCCCGCGATCCTGCACGGCATCCGCACCGGCGTCGTCGCGGTTCCGGCGGGCGACGGCCGGGTGGCGCCGATCTCCGTCGAGGACATCGCCGCCGCGGCGGCGGCCGCACTGACCCAGGACGGACATCAGCACAAGACCTACTCCCTGACCGGACCCGATTCACTGTCCTTTTCGGACATGACCGCGATCGTGGGCGACGCCGCGGGAAAACCCGTGCGGTACCGGGCGATGGACCCGGCCGAGTTCCGCGAAGCCCTGCTCGGCGGAGGGACCCCCGGTCATGTCGCCGACTTCTACGCCGCCATGTACGAAGGCATCCGCAACGACTGGGCCGCCGACGTGACCGACGACGTCCGGCGGATCACCGGCCGTCCGCCGGTCTCCTTCGCCGACTACGCCCGCGCCGCGGCGGCCCGGTGGCGCTGAACGGATAAAGGCCTGCCCCAGCCGGGGGGAGGTGGCGTGCCGCGCCAGGCTGGGGCAGGCATAACGGTGCGGTGAGCGATGGGCGGGACGCTCCTAACCGCACCGAGCCTTATCGGGGGTCATCTCTTTTCGCGGGTTCTCGTCCTCCGGCAGTTCCGGGAAGACGTCGGTGTCCTCGACTTTCGGGATGACAGCGGTGTCCTCGGTGTCCTCGGTGTCCTCGTCGGCCCGTTCGGCGGCGGCCTCCTCCGCCGTCCGCCGGAATTCGGCCAGCCGGGCTTGTTCGATTTCGGCCTGGACCTCGTAGTCCAGCCGGGCCTGGAGGTCGCGGACGGTCAGCTTTCCGCGCGGGGGCGGGATCGGCCGGCGTGCGTGCCAGAGCCACATCGAGAGCAGTACCAGCAGCAAGAGCACACAACACACGACGACCACGGCCGGATGGCCGGTGCGGGTCGCCTCGCCGAGCGTCGCTGCTGCCTTCATGCGATCCACCTCTCGGCCTCGGAAGTGTGTTCGCGGTGCCTCCCCACCATGGGGCCGGCCAGTGGCCTGGACCAGCCAGCAAACCGGGCGAAAAGCGGGCGGCAACCGAGCGAATCGTCTTGCCTCGCGCACGGTGACCTGCGGTAACCTAGCGACCCCGCGTTGTTGCGAAGGGGTGTCGCCCATGGGCGAACGGCGAGAAGGACTTGTCCGGGCACGCAAAGCGGCGAACCTGACGCAAGAAAAGCTCGCCGCGCTGCTCCCCGCCGACGAAAAAAGCATCCGCGCCTGGGAATCCGGCCGCTCCGAGCCGCGTCCGCACCGGCGCGACCGGCTCGCCCGGCTGCTGCGCATCAGCCCCGCCCGGCTGGAGGAACTGCTCCGGGAAGGCACCTCCGCGGACCTCCGCAGGCCGCCCGGAGCGCCGAGCGTCCTGCTGCCCGTCGTCGTGGACGGGCGGCCGGTCGCGCTGCCGCTCGACCGGGCGACCGTCGCGGCCAGCGTCCTCGCCCGGCTCCTGCCTGCTCTCGGCGACGCGGCCCAGCCAGCGGTTCCGACCACAGAATGGGACGCCATGAGCCCGCTCAGTCGCCGCTCACTGCTCAAAAACGGCCTGCCCGTCGCGGCTTTGCCCGCATTGGGAATCGGCAGCGCGGAGCACGTCGCGCGAGCACTGGAGAATCCCCGGCGGTACATGGACAAAACCGTCACGCACTATCTCCGGCGGCAGCTCGACCAGTACAAATACGAGGACGGCGAACGCGGTCCGGCCAAAACGCTTCCGATGACGCTCGGCGTCCTGGACATCATAGACCGCATCGCCCGCGACGCGGCTCCCGGCGACCAGCGGGACCTTCTGCACATCGGTTCGGAGGGCGCGGAGTTCGCCGGATGGCTTTACCGCGACCGCAGGCAGCGGGAAGACTCGCTGTACTGGCACGACCGCGCGATGGAATGGGCGCAGGCGGCGGGCGACAGCACGATGCAGGGCTACATTCTGCTCAAAAAAGCCCAGGTCGCCTACGACGAACGCGATCCGCGGCGGATGCTCATCCTCACCCGGGCGGTGCGCAACGGCCCCTGGTCGCTCCCCCGGCGGCTCCAGGCCGAGGCCGCCCAGCAGGAAGCCCGCGCGGAGGCGATGCTCGGCGCGTCGGCCGATCAGGTCAACCGCAAACTCGATGTCGCCTGGAAACTGCTGGACGACGCCGGACCGGTCGAATCGCCGCTGGGCGCGCACTTCAACGCGACTCTCCTGAATATGCAGACCGCCATCTGCTACACCGAAGCGGGCGAACCGCGCCGGTCGGTCGAACTGTACGAGAAAACGTTGAAGGAAACCCAATTCTCCCGGCGCGATTACGGCTTCTTCTTGTCCCTTATGGCGAATTCGCTGGCCCTCTCCGGCGAACCGGATCAAGCAGCCAAAACCGGCCTCGTCTCCGCCCGTCGAGCGACGGAAACGAACTCCCGCCGCACCAAAGAAGAACTCCGCCGGGTCGTCGGAGTGCTCAAGCCGTGGCACAACCGCCCGGACGTCCGGGAATTGCGCGAGGCGTTGAACAGCTGACCCGTTATCGCAGCCATTCCCGGACTTCGCCGATCACCTGCTGTTGCCAAGCTCGCGTCCGCGGATCGGCGTACTCGGGATCGTCGTGGACCGCGAAGCCGTGCTGTGCGCCGTCGAGCTGAAGCAGCCGGTGTTCGCAGACGAGGTCCCGGTCAGCCGCCTGCGACGACTCGACCGGGACGAACGTGTCCGCGCTCCCGTGCACGACAAGCGTCGGCGCGGCGATGTGCGGCAGGTTTTCGCGGGCCTCGAACCAGAACGCCTCGTTGAGCAGCGCCCGGCCGAGCCGGAAACCGGGCCCGTGTCCGAGATAGCCCTGCTGCTTGAGGTCGGCGGCGCCCTCGGCGTCGAGGTATCCCTCCGGCGACCACTCGGGCTTCTCGTCGATGAACCGCCCGCGGTAGTCGATGAGCGGGTTGAAGAGGATCAGACGCTCGACGTCGTCCGGTCGCTTGGCCGCGTAGTACGCCGCGACGCCGCCGGAGAAACTTGCCGCCGCGAGCGAGGTGCGCACACCCGGGACGGCGCCGGACAGATGCTCGATGCTGGCTCGGATCACGTTGAGCAGCGCAGAAAGCGTCAGATCCTCTTGACGGCCTTCGCTCTCGCCGTGCCCGGGGAGGTCGATTCTCAGCGAGGCGATGCCAGCCTCGGCCAGACCCGCGGCGAGGCGGGTGAAGAAGCCGCCTTCCTCGCGGGTGACGCTCGCCCCCTGCACGAGCAGCACCGCCCGGCGAGCTCTGCCGTCCGGCTCGGTGAGGGTGCTGGCCAGATCGAGGCCGTCCGGTGTGCGAACTGTCCGATAGCTGTCGCGCGACATGGACACTCCCGGAGTTGTCGTCAACTCCCAGTGTGTCAGGTTCGCGCGTTCGGGGGATGAAATTCTCCGACGGTGTAACGAAGTCGACAGTCTCCGCAACCGGATGCGACGACCATCTGACCGGGACAGCCACCATGGGGTCCGACTCTCAACGCCAGGGACTTGAGCTGCGTCGCCCCGCTGACTGCGGCAAAGGACGCCAACCTGGCCGAACCGCCCGATCAATGCTCACCGGGCTGGGTCTGCGACGCACCCAATGCGGCATTGGGGTCTTCGCAGGAGCGTGCTGCGCGGCGGGTTCCCTCTCGCGATGCTCGGCGGGGGTGCGGAGCACCGGGCCCATGACCCGCGCCAGGCGGGGCGAAAGGGTCGCGCAGCCTGGCCGGTGCCGCGAAGCCGCCTACTTCTTCAGCCTCCGGCTCCCGCCATGCCAATCCTGTTCCCGCCCAGTCTCCCCCGCCCCGACCCCGAACGAAGGCAGCTGCGGCATCTCCCGAAGACTCCGCTTCAGCTCGGCGAACCCCGGGAACGCCGCCAACCCCACCACGTGGTCCCACAGCTCCACCGCCTCCTCGTCAGAAGGCAACCGGCTGATCACCGGCCCGAAGAACGCGACCCCCTCCGGCGGCCGGAAGTGCAGGATCGGGGTCCCGACGTCCTTTCCGGTCAGCGAAAGCGCTTCATCCGTCTCCCGCTGGATCTCCGCGTCCCACTGCGCGTCGTCGGCCGCATCCGCGAGGTCCGCCGGAAGGCCAGCACGCGAAAGAGCCGCTGCAGCAGCTGAGCGAGTGCCGTGCGCAGCCCGCGCCGAAGCTGTGTCCTCGACCAGACCGCTCTCGAAGTTCTGCTCCCCCAGCGCCTCGTACAGCGGACCGACCGCCTCGCGACCGCGCTCCGAGCGCACCGCGGCCGCCACCCGCAGAAGCCGGAGTCCGGCAGTGTGCGAAGCGTCGTACTCCGGCGGGAAGTGCGTCGAGTAGTCCAGATGCGCGTTCAGCAGCCGCAGCGAGATGAACCGCCAGTCCACGTCGTACGAGCGCTGCCGGGCGACCTGGCGGACCCACTTGCTGGTCATCCACGCGAACGGGCACACCGGATCGAAGTAGAAGTTCAGCTCGGCCATGGCCGCCAGCCTACGTTCCGCACCCCTTCGCCGCGCGCGCCAAGACTGGCTCGTGAGTGTTGGCGCCGGTTCTCACCGGCACAGCCACTCACGAGGACGACTCAAGCACCCCTGCTGCGCCGCCCGGCCTCGCCGGACAGTTCCTGGTGATGCTGCACCGCCAGCTGCACGATGTGCCGCACGTGCGGATCGTCGAGCACATACACCTGCCGCTTGCCCTCGCGGCGGGCGCGCACCAGCCCGGCGAGTTTGAGTTTGCCCAGGTGGTGGCTGGCGGTCGGCACGGTCTGACCGGTCTCCTCGGCGAGCGTGCCGACGTCGCGCTCCCCGTGCGACAGCAGCCAGAGCAGATGCAGCCGCACGGTCGCGGACAGCAGGCCGAACGTCGCGGCCGCGTCCTGCAGCAAGTCAGCGGGAAGCGGTTCCAGCGGGGTCTGGGATGGGGTGGACACGACGGACATCCTCTCGGGTGGGCCTCCAGGGTGACCTAGCCCCCATCAGTTGCACAAGTGTTTGACTGTTTCCGTGATCTGCGCTCTACTGGTCCCCGGCCGGCGGGCGACGCCGGCCGATGAGTCTTGCGGAGGAGGTGAGCCGGGTGACCGGCGAAGGAAGTAGTCGGCACGACCGTGCGGGAACCCCGGCAGCCAGCTAGGTCCGGGCAAACCCCGCGCGGTCCGCTGCCGCCCAGCAGACCTCGAGGGGACGACCATGACCCGCTTTCCCGCCCTGCGCGCCCACGGCGACGCGCCGGTGCTCACTCTTTTCCGGAATCTCGACAGCTCGCCCAAAGGCCTCACCGAGAACGAGGCGGCCGAACGCTCGCGCCGCTTCGGCGAGAACCGCATCGACGGCACGGACCGTGCGCCTGTCCGGGTCTGGGCTGCCGCGCGGAGCCCGTTCGTCGCGTTGCTGACCGCGCTCGGCGTGGTCTTCGCCGGCGTCGGCGACATTCGCGGCGCGGTGACCGTCGGCGTGATGGTCGTGCTCAGCATCGGCCTCCGCTTCTGGCAGCAATCCCGGTCCGAGCGCGCGATCAGCGCGGTCCGCGACCAGATCACCACCACTGTCACCGTGCGGCGGCGCGCGGCGGCGGAGTTTCCCGGCAGCGAGCGTGAGGTGCCCGCGGAGGACCTCGTGCCCGGCGACGTCGTGCTGCTCGGGCCCGGCGACGTGATCCCCGCTGACGTGCGCATTGTCGCGGCCAGGGACTTCGTGGTCGACCAGTCCGCGTTGTCCGGCGAGGCATTGCCGGTCGCGAAGCGCGCGCCCCAGCCCGGCAGGCACGAGGAGCACGAACTCGTCGAGACGCCTGCCCTCGGGTTCGCGGGCACGTCGGTGGTCGGCGGAACAGCTACCGCGGTGGTAGCCGCGACCGGCAGCGAGACCTATTTCGGCGCGCTGGCCGAGCAATCCGCCGAGCCGCGCGCGGAATCCAGCTTCGACGCCGGGGTGCGCCGCGTCGGCTGGACGCTCGTGCGCTTCATGCTCGTGATGGTGCCGATCGTGCTCGTCGTCAACGGCACGGTCACCGGAGACTGGGCGCAGGCGGGGATGTTCGCGGTGGCCGTCGCGGTCGGCCTCACGCCGGAGATGCTGCCGGTCATCGTCACCACGAACCTCGCCCGGGGCGCTGCCGCGCTGTCCCGGCGGCAGGTGATTGTCAAGCGGCTCAACGCCATTCAGGACCTCGCCGCGATGGACGTGCTGTGCGTCGACAAGACCGGCACGCTCACCGAGGACCGGATCGCCTACGCGCACAGCGTCGACTACTCGGGCAGCCCGGACGGCGAAGCGGCCGAGTACGCGGGCCTCGCCGTGCGATTCCAGACCGACCGGCACGACCGGCTGGACGAGGCGATCGAGACCCTTTTCGACAACGAAGACGACCTGGTCGCCGACGCACTGTTCACCGGCGTCGCCGAGATCGGGTTCGACCACGCGCGCCGCCGGACCAGCGTCGTGGTCCGGCGCGGCGCTGAGCACCTGCTGATCAGCAAGGGCGACCCGGACGAGATCCTGCCGCGCTGCAGCCACGCGCGCCGCGACGGCGTCGTCACGGAATTCGACGACGCGGCCCGGATCGGCGCGGAAGAACTGGTGCGCGCATACGCCGAACACGGCATGCGGGTGCTCGCGGTAGCCGCCCGGGAAGTCGAAGCCCGGCTCGGCGGATTCGACGAAACTGACGAGAACGAGATGATCCTCGTCGGTTTCGCGGGGTTCGTCGACCCGGTCCGCGACGGCGTCGTCAATGCGGTGAAAACCCTTGGCGAACAAGGCGTCGCGCTGAAAGTGCTGACCGGCGACAACCGGCACGTGGCCGCGCGCGTCGCGGATTCGGCGGGTATCCCGGTCGGCGAAGTCGTGCTCGGCCGCCAGGTCGAAGCGGCGGACGACACTGAATTGCGCGAGATGGTCGAGGACACCACCGTTTTCGCGAAGCTCACGCCAGAGCACAAGGCCCGCGTGGTCACCGCGTTGCGCGAGAACGGCCGTGCGGTCGGCTTCGTCGGCGACGGCGTCAACGACGTCACCGCACTGCGCACCGCCGACGTCGGGATCGCTCCGGACACCGCCACCGACGCGGCGAAAGACGCGGCGGACCTGGTGCTGCTGGAACGCGACCTCGGCGTGCTCGCCCGCGGCGTGGCCGAAGGACGGCGGACGCTCGGCAACACGCTGAAGTACGTCAACATCACCGCCGCGTCGAACTTCGGCAACGTGCTGTCGGTGCTCGCGGCCAGCGCGTTCCTCCCGTTCCTGCCCATCCTGCCGATCCAGCTCGTGGTGTCGAACCTGCTCTACGACCTGGCCCAGCTCGCGCTGGCGTGGGACCGGGTGGACGACGACTACCTCAGCAAGCCGCGCCGCTGGGACGCGCGCGGGCTGACCGGTTTCATGCTCGTGTTCGGCCCGTTGTCGTCGCTGTTCGACCTCGCCACGTTCGCCGTGCTGTGGCACGTCTTCGGTGCCGGAGCGGACCCGTTGCTGTTCCAGACCGGCTGGTTCGTCGAGGGTTTGCTCTCCCAGTTGCTGGTGGTGCTGGTCCTGCGCGGACGCGGCACTCCCCTGCGCGCCAGCCGCCCGGTCGTGCTGGCCACGGCAGCCGCCGCGCTCGCCGGTCTGCTGGTGCCGCTGTCGCCGCTCGCCGGACCGTTGCGGATGCAGGCGCTGCCCGCCAGCTACCTGCTGTGGCTGGTGCTCGTGCTGGCCGGGTACGCGCTCGCGGCCCAAGCAGCGAAACGCGGCTGCGCACGCCAACGTACGTGGTGGTAACCGGCCTTTTCCAGCTTTTCCCGAATATTTCCGAACTTTTCGCACCAACCAGTGGGAGCGCAGATGACGACTGCGGAGATGTTGCTGCGCCTTGGCGCCGGAGTGGGCCTCGGCACGGTGATCGGATTTGAACGCCAATACCGCGCCCGGATGGCAGGCCTGCGCACGAACGCGCTGGTCGCGGCCGGGTCGACGCTGTTCGTGCTGCTGTCCGCGCACGGTTTCAGCGGAGCGAGCGCCGACCCCACCCGGGTCGCCGCGCAAATTGTTTCCGGAATCGGTTTTCTCGGCGCGGGCGTGATTCTGCGCGAGGGCCTGACCGTGCGCGGGCTCAACACGGCGGCGACGCTGTGGTGTTCCGCCGCGGTCGGCGCGCTCGCCGGAGCCGGGCTGTACACCGCCGCGGGCGCGGGCACCGCCGTGGTGATGGCGGTGAACATCGCGCTGCGCCCGCTCGGCCGGGTGGTCGACCGGCGTCCGGCGACCGGCCGCGAAACCCCGACGTCGTACACCTTCCTGGCGGTGACCAAGGACGATTCCGAAGCGCACGTGCGCGCGTTGCTCGTGCAGGCGCTGGCGCGCACCGATTTCGCGCTGCAATCGGTCACCAGCACCAATACCGACACCGACGGGCAGGTGCAGGTGCGCGCCGAACTGTCCGCCGACCAGCGTGACGACAAGCAGATGGAGTCGGCAGTCAGCCGGCTGTCCATGGAGCCGTCGGTGACCAGCGTGCGCTGGCAGGCCGAGCTCACCTACTCCGAAGAGGACAGCGAGAACTAGACCATGCTGCGCACCTTTCCCACCCGCGGCGCACTCGTCCGGCCGCGCCGCACGATCGCCGATGTGGCGGTGTTCCTCGGCGCCGCCGCGGCGTTGTGGCTGATCGTGCGGCTCGCGCACGGTGCCGCCACAGCGTGGACTCCGGCGACCGCACCGTCCACAGTGTCCACTGACCCGGCCGAACTCCCTTACTACGCCGGACGTTCGCTGCTGCGGATGTTCGTCGCACTCGTGTTGTCGGTCGGCTTCACCTTCGTCTACGCGACCGCGGCGGCCCGTCTGCGGCGCACCGAAAAGATCCTGCTGCCCGCGCTCGACATCCTCCAGTCGGTGCCGGTGCTCGGGTTCCTGTCGGTGACGATCACCGGGTTCGTCGCGCTGTTCCCGGGCTCGCAGCTGGGCCTGGAATGCGCGTCGATCTTCGCGATCTTCACCTCGCAGGCGTGGAACATGACGTTCGCGTTCCACCACTCGCTGGTGTCGCAACCGCGCGACCTCGACGAGGCGTCGCGACTGCTGAGGTTGTCGCGCTGGCAGCGATTCTGGCGCGTCGACGTGCCGAGCGGCATGATCCCGCTGGTCTGGAACGGCATGATGAGCTTCGGCGGCGGCTGGTTCTTCCTCACCGCCTCCGAAGCGCTCAGCGTCAACAACCAGAAGTTCGCGCTGCCCGGCATCGGCGCGTACGTCGCGACAGCTTCCGAAGAGGGCGATCTCGGCAAGGTGCTGCTGGCCGTCGGCGTGATGGTGGTCCTGGTCGTCGGAGTGAACGTGCTGTTCTGGCGTCCGCTCACGGCGTGGTCGGAGCGATTCCGCATCGAAAACTCCGAAGCCGCCGAAGCACCCCGCAGCCTGGTGCTCGACCTGCTGCGCCGCTCGCGGATCCCGACGCTGCTCGGCCGGGTGCTCGGCAAACTGGTGTTCCCGCTCGACCGGGCGCTGGCGGTCTTCGGGCTCGCGGAGTACCCGCTGCGGTTCTCCCCCGCCCGTCGGCGCGCCGCGGACATCGTCTTCAGCGTCGCGGTGTCCGGGCTGATCCTCTACGGCACGGCGCGGATGGTGCTGTTCATCGGCGAGACCACCGGATACGGCGAGGTCGGCCGCGTGCTGCTGCTCGGCCTGGTCACGTTCGCGCGCGTGGTGACGCTGGTGGTCGTCGGCACCCTCGTGTGGGTGCCGATCGGGGTGTGGATCGGGATGAACCCGCGAGTGTCGCGGCTCGCGCAGCCGGTGGTGCAGGTGCTCGCGTCGTTCCCGGCGAACTTCCTGTTCCCGCTGATCACCGCCGTGCTCGTGGCGACCGGGATTTCCCTGGACTGGGGCGGCATCCTGCTGATGAGCCTCGGCGCGCAGTGGTACATCCTGTTCAACGTCATCGCGGGAGCCTCGGCCATCCCGCACGATCTGCGCGAGGCGTCGGCGAACCTGCGGCTGCCGCGCGCGCTGTGGTGGTGCCGGCTCGTGCTGCCCGCGATTTTCCCGAGCTACGTCACCGGCGGGATCACCGCGGCGGGCGGCGCGTGGAACGCCTCCATCGTCGCGGAAATCGTGTCCTACAACGGCGTCACGCTCACCGCGACCGGGCTCGGCGCGTACATCGCGGACGCGACCGGCTCCGGCGATTCCGGGCGGATCCTGCTCGGAGTCGCGGTGATGAGCCTGTACGTCGTCGGCCTCAACCGGCTCTTCTGGCGGCGGTTGTACCGCCTCGCCGAGCGTCGGTTCTCCTTGTCCTGAAAGGCACCCTCATGTCCGAAGTCCTCGTGTCCGTCGAGCACGTCAGCAAAAGCTTCCCGGGTTCGGCGGGCGACGAACTGCGCGTCCTCGACGACATCACCCTCGACCTGCGCGCCGGCGAGATCGTCGCGCTGCTCGGCCGGTCCGGCAGCGGGAAATCGACGCTGCTGCGCACGATCGCCGGGCTGATCGGCCCGAGCGGCGGCACCGTGCGCTACCGCGGCGACGAACTCGACGGGGCCAATCCCGGCACCGCGATGGTGTTCCAGACCTTCGCGCTGATGCCGTGGCTGACCGTGCAGGACAACGTCGAACTCGGGCTCGCCGCCCGCGGGATCCCGCCGAGAACCCGTCGGGACCGCGCGTTGCAGGCAATCGACCTGATCGGGCTCGACGGTTTCGAATCCGCTTATCCCAAGGAGCTTTCCGGCGGGATGCGGCAGCGCGTCGGCTTCGCCCGCGCGCTCGTGCTCGAACCGGACGTCCTGCTGATGGACGAACCGTTCTCCGCGCTCGACGTGCTGACCGCGGAAAACCTCCGCACCGAGCTGATGAGCCTGTGGCAGCGCGACGATTTCCCGACGAAAGCCGTCTGCATCGTCACGCACAACATCGAGGAGGCAGTGCTGCTCGCGGACCGGGTGCTGGTCCTCGGGGCCAACCCCGGGAACCTGCGTGCGGAAGTGGAAATCGACCTCGCCCGGCCGCGCGACCGCAAATCCCCCGCTTTCGCCGCACTGGTCGAGCGTCTCTACGACCTGTTGACCGGACGCGATCCGGCGGCCGTCGAACCCGCGCAGGCGACGCCGACCGCACGGCCGCTGCCGCCCGCGTCGGTCGGCGGGCTCGCCGGGCTCGTCGAGTTGGTGCACGCCCGCGGCGGCCACGCCGACCTGCCGGATCTCGCCGCCGAACTGAGCTTCGAGGTCGACGACCTGCTGCCGCTCGTCGACGCCGCCGCCCTGCTCGACCTTCTCTTCGTGGCTGGCGGAGACCTGCACCTGACGCCGGCCGGCACCGCCTTCACCACCGCGGACATCCAGACCAGCAAGAAGATCTTCGCCGGTCAGGTCCGCGACCGGGCGCCGCTGGTGCGCACGATCGTCAACGCGCTCACCGCCAGCTCGGACGGCACGCTGCGCGCGGAGTTCTTCCTCGACCTGCTTCGCCGCGGCTTCTCCGCCGCCGACGCCCGCCAGCAACTCGACACGGCGATCGACTGGGGCCGATACGCCGAACTCTTCGACTACGACACCGACAGCGACCGCCTCACCGTCACCTCGTCGTGAGCGGCTATCACGGTTAGAACCGCGATCAGCACTCACGAGGTCTCCACGCGCGGCGCCGGGCGGTCCGCCGGAGCGTCCGGAGCCGGATCGCGGTTCACCACCGCGATCGCGAGCGCCCCGATCACCGCCACCACCGCGAACAGGTAGAAGCCCCACGGATACGCCAGCCCCGCCGACAGCAGCAGCCCGGTCACCAGCGGCCCGGACATCGCGCCGAACCGGCCGATCCCGCTCGCCGCGCCGAGCCCGGTTCCGCGCGCTTCGGCGGGGTACACGCGGGCGATGTACACGTAGACCAGCACCTGCGAGCTGAAGGTGAAGATCCCCGCCAGCAGCACGCCGGCGTACACGCTCGCCCCGGGCAGCTTGATGCTCAGCAGCGCCAGGAACACCGCCGCCGCGGCGAACCACAGGATGGTCGAACGGCGGTAGCCGATCTTGTCCGCCACCCGGCCGCCGACCAGCAGGCCGATCACCGCGCCGACGTTCAGCACCAGCAGCAGCGCCAGGGCCGCGCCGAGTTCGTAGCCCGCCGCGCGCATGATCTGCGGCAGCCAGGTGTTCAGGCCGTACACCAGCAGCAGCCCCATGAACGACGTCACCCAGAACGCGATCGTCGCGCGGCCGTAGCCGTGCCGGAACAGGACGCCCAGCGGATTGCGGTTCCGCCGGGCCTCCTTCGCCTGTTCGAGCGCCTTCGACTCGGGCAGGAACTTCATCATCATCGGCACCAGGATCAGCGCGGGAGCGGCCCCGATGACGAACATCCACTGCCAGCCGAACCGTTGCAGCACCAGGATTCCCAGCAGTGCGGTGAGCACCGCGCCGACGTGGTAGCCGGTCATCAGCACGGTGGTCGCGCTGCCGCCGCGGCCGATCCGCGCGTACTCGGTGATCAGCGCCAGCGCCGTCGGCAGCACGCCGCCGAGCCCGAGCCCGGCCAGGAACCGCAGCACGCCGAACAGCCACGGCCCGTTCGCGAACGCGCAGAGCAGCGTGCAGACCGAGAAGCTGATCACGGTCAGCAGCATCATCCCGCGGCGGCCGAACAGGTCGCTGAGCGGGCCGATCGCGAACGCGCCGACCGCCACCCCGAGCAGCCCGATCGCGGAGATCAGCGACGCCGTGTTGGGGTCGAGCCCCCACGCTTTGTCCTTGAGCAGCGCGGGCAGCACGACGCCCAGCACCACCAGGTCGAACCCTTCGAGCGCCACCGCCGTCCAGCACAGCGGGGCCACCCAGCGGGCGTGGCGCGCCCGGGGATCAGTCGAGACCGTCATGTCATCACCTGCGTCGTCGGAGGGGACCTGGCCGAATACTGCGGTTAGAACGGGTACTGCGGAAGGTCGCCGCGCACGGTGACCCACTGGGTTTCGGTGAACGCCTCCAGGTTGGCCTGCGCGCCGCCGTGCCGGGAGCCGGTCCCCGAATCCCCCACCCCGCCGAACGGGGCGAGGGCTTCGTCGTTGACCGTCTGGTCGTTGACGTGCACCAGACCGGACGGGATCCGCTCGGCGAGCGCCAACCCCCGCGCGGCGTCCCGGGTCAGGATGCCCAGCGACAGCCCGTATTCGGTACCGCCGGCCAGGCGCACTGCTTCGTCCACTGTGGAGAACGGCACGACCGGCGCGACCGGGCCGAACACCTCCTGGGCGTAGGCGGGCGCGGCGAGCGGGACGTCGGTGAGGACAGTCGGTCGGTAGAAGAGGTCCTCGTACGTGCCGCCGGCGGCGACCTTCGCGCCGGCCTTCGCGCTGCCAGTGACCACCGAGTGCACGCGGTCGCGCTGTCCCGCGTCGATCAGCGGGCCGAGGGCGACGTCGCCGGCGGCCGGGTCGCCGACGGTCAGCTTGGCCGCGTGCTCGGCCAGCGCGGCCGCGTAGTCGTCGGCGATTTCCGCCGCGACCAGGTGCCGTCCGGTCGCCATGCAGATCTGCCCGGAATGGTTGAACGAACCGAACGCGCCGACCGACGCGGCCTGCTCGACGTCCGCGTCCGCGAGCACGACCAGCGCCGAGTTGCCGCCGAGTTCGAGGTGCACGCGCTTGAGCCGTTCCCCCGCCGCCGCGGCGATCTTGCGGCCCGCGTTCGTCGAACCGGTGAACGCGATCACGCGCACCAGCGGGTCCTCGACCAGCGCCGCACCGACCTCCGCGCCGCCGGGCAGGAGGTGGAACAGACCTTCGGGAAGACCGGCTTCCTCGAAGATCCGGGCCAGCACGACGCCGCCGCACACCGCCGTGCGCGGGTCGGGCTTCGCGAGAACAGCGTTGCCGAGCGCCAAGGCGGGTGCGATCGCGCGGATGGAGAGGATCACCGGCGCGTTGAACGGCGAGATCACGCCGACCACTCCGGCCGGGACCCGGCGCGCCATCGACAGCCGGGGCTGGCTGGAACGCAACAGTTCCCCGTACGGATGCGCGGCCAGCGCGGCGGCTTCGTGGCATTCCTCGGCCGCGACCGCACGGGTCTGGAACTGCGCGAACCCCCGCGTGGCACCGGATTCCCGGATGAGCCATTCCTCGATCTCGTCGCCGTGGTCTTCGAAAAGCCGCGCTGCGCGACGCAGCACCCGCGCCCGCTGGTCATACGGCTGAGCGGCCCACTCCCGCTGTGCTTCCTTCGCGGTGGCCGCGGCTTTCGCGACATCCTCCGGAGCCGCCGCGCCGACCCGGGCGAGCGTATTGCCGGTCGCTGGCTCGACCGCGTCGTACTCTCCGCCCGCGCCGGGGATCCAGCCGCCGGAGAAAATCCGGCCCTGCCAGCCGGTTCCGAGCAACGTCATGCCGTCACCGCCACTTCGAGCACCAGCGGCTCCGTGCGCGCGGCCAACGTCGGCAGCACCTCGTTCAACACCGACTCCAGTTCTTCGTAGGTTTGCGCGCGCCGCGCCGGGCAGCCGAGCGATTTCGCGAGCCCGCTCACGCTGACCTCGTCGAATCCAGGCCACGGCGCTTTCCCGCCCCCAGCCGTGCGTTCGCCGTGCCGCACGGCGAGTTTGTCCATGATCGCGTAGCCGCCGTTGGACAGCACGATCACGAGGACGCCGACTCCGTAATGCGCGGCGCTCCACAGCGACTGGATCGAGTACAGCGACGAGCCGTCCCCGATCACCGCCACCACCGGCCGCTTCAGTCCGCCCATCCGCAGTCCGACCGCCGCCGGAATGCCGAAGCCCAGCCCGCCCATGGCCGCGCTGAGGAACCCGAGCGGCTCGCGTGCCGGGACATACGCGTGCAGCAGCGGACGGCTCGACGGGGATTCCTCGACCAGCACCGTGTCCTTGGGCAACCGGCGCGCGAGCAGACCGAACACGTGGTCCGGCCCCAGCGGCGCGCCCGGCTCCGGGGCCCCGGGCAACTCGACCGTCCGGCCGATCTTCTCCGTGCCCGCTTCCCGCGCCGGAATCAGCTCCGCCAACGGACCGCACACCGCCGACGGCCGCGCCAGCACGGCGAGGTCGACCGGGCTGCGGTGCGCCTCGTTCGGATCGTCGGTGACCACCGCGATGCGGGTGTCCGGCTCGGTCAGCTGCCCCGGTTCCCGCGGGTACTGGCGGAAAACCGGCGCGCCGACCGAGAGCACCGCGTCGTGCCCGGACAACGCTTTCCGCAGTCCTTCCCGGCCCGGCGGCAGATGCCCGGCGAACTGCGGGTGATCCTGCGGGAATCCGGCGCGCGCCCCGAACGCTTCCTGCCACACCGGGCAGGAGAGCCTCTCCGCCAGCGCGGTCAGCCCGCGCCACGATTCGGCGTCGTCGGCCCCGGCGCCCGCGACGAGCACCGGATTGCTTGCGGTACCGAGGAATTCCGCCAGTTCGGCCAGCACCGCGGGCTCGGCGGCGTTCGCGCGGACCAGCTTGGCCGGGGCGGGCAGCGGCTCGTCCGCGCCCGCTGGTTCGGACCAGTCGTCCATCGGCACGATCACCAGCGCCGGTCCGCGGTGCTCGCGCGCCTCGTGCCAGGCGCGGGCGAGCGCACCCGGAACGTCCTGCGGGCGCGGCGGTTCCGCGATCCACACCGGCGTCGGCCGGGCGAGGTCGTCGAGCCGGTGGCCGGTCAGGAACGGCTCGAGCGCGAGGTGGCGGCGGTCCTGCTGCCCGACGAGCACGACCAGCGGCGCGCGGTTGACCCGGGCGGTCGCCAGGGCGCCGACCGCGTTCCCGAGCCCCGCGGTGGTGTGCAGGATCGCGACCGCGGGCCGGTCGTTCGCGAGCGCCCAGCCGGTCGCCATGCCGACCACCGAACCCTCGTGCAGCGCCAGCACGAACTCGAGGTCGTCGGGCAGGTCGGTGAGCAGCGCGATCTCGGTCGACCCGGGGTTGGCGAACAGCGTCGTGGCGCCGAACCGGCGCAGCACGTCGAACGCGGCGTCGCGAACGGTCGGGGCAGGGCTCACGGACTTCTCCTCGGCAGTGCGGCAGCGGGCGGTCCGGAGTCTCCCGGCTCGCCTCCGGGCCGCCCAGCCCCTCTTCCACTCAGCGGAAAAGTTCCTCAGCCTTGCAATGCCCGCGTGACCCCCAGCGCGGCCATCCGGACCACCGGCACCAGCGGCGACAGATTCGGCGTGCAACTGGGCACCACCACGGAAATCGCCGCCACGACCTGATCGCCCGGCCCGCGCACCGGAGCCGCGACCGACGACGCGCCCTCGGTCATCTCGTTGCGGGAGATGCAGAACCCTTGCAGCCGGATCTCCGCCAGCACCTGCCGCAGCCGCGCCGGGTCGGTGATCGTCCCGCTGGCCCGCCGCTCGAGCCCGCCGTTGAGAATGCTTTCGAGGCAGTCCGGCGGCGCGTGCGCGAGCAGCACCTTGCCCGGCCCCGCCGCGTGCAGCGGAAGCCGCAGCCCGACCCGCGAGGTCACCACGACATCCGGATGCGCCTCGAGCTTTTCCAGATACAGCGCGCGGTCCCCGTCCAGCACGACCAGGTGGACGACCTCGTGCGTCACCTGCAGCAGATCCTGCAGAAACGGCAGCGCGACGTCCCGCAGCTCGCGCCCGCCCGGTGCCTGCGCCCCGAGCTGCCACAGCCGGAGCCCGATCCGGTACCGGCCTCGGCCGGTGCGCTCGAGCGCTCCCCAGCCGGTCAATTCGGCGAGCAGCCGGTGCACTGTGGCAGGCGCGAGCCCGGTCGCCCGGGTGATCTCGCCGTGAGTCTGCTCGGGTCGGCCGGACAGGAAGGAATCCAGCACCGCGAACGCGCGGCTCAGGACCGTGCGCCCGGGTTCGGCGGCGTTGCCGGCGATCGCGTGCCTCCGGGGCTGCGGTGGAACGGGACGGGGACTGGCCGCCCATCATCCGCCAGTCCCGCGGACACGGCAACCCGCCTTCCCCCCGACCGTCCACACTGGACGCTCACCGCACCGCGCCCGCCGGCCTCGCCGCCCGCCGCTCCGGCGCGGTGCCCAGCGCGACCGCCAGCACCACCGCCGCCAGGACCGCCGCCGCGGGCCCCAGCCACCCCGCTCCGCCGTTCGCCAGCACCACGCCGCCGATCCCCGCCCCGATCGCGGTCCCGACGTAATTCATCGACCCGTTGAGGCTCAGCGCGACCGCCGCGACGTCCCCGCCCGCCGCGAACACCCGGTTCTGCTGCGGGATGAACAGCATCGACCCCAGCACCCCCAGCACGAACAACACCACGAGCGTCGGCCCGAACCACCGCTGAACGACCGGCAACGAGCCCGCGGCCACCGCCACGACCCCCAGCCCCGCCACGATCACCCGCAACGACGCGACCCGCTCCGCGACCCACCCGACGAGCCGGTTGCCGAGGAAGAACCCCGCCCCGTTGACCAGCAACGCCACCAGAATCGCGTCCGCACTGCCCGGCGCGCTCACCCCCACCACCGCGGACGCGTACGCCATCAGCAAGAACGACGGCGCCAACACCAGCGCGCTGACCGCGAGCAACATGACGATCCGCGGATTGACCAGCACCGCCAGCCGTTCGCGCATCGTCGTCGCGGGCAACGTCATCGACGGAACGAACACCCCGGCCAGCACCGCCGCGACCGCCGCCAGCACCACAATCGTCCACAACGTGCCGCGCCACCCCCAGACCTGCCCGATCAGCAGACCGAACGGCACCCCGAGCACCGCGGCGAGACTCGACCCCGCCCCGATCACCGCGAACGCCCGCGCCCTCCGCTCCGGCGCGGCAAGCACTCCGGCGACCGCGAAAGCATTGGCCTGAAACGCAGCCGCCCCCAGCGCCGCGACCACCCGCCCCGCCACCACGACGCCGAAGGAGGCCCCCGCCGCCTGCAACACCATGCCGACGAGAAACGCCCCCATCCCTGCACCGATCACGACCCGGCGGTCCACCCGCCCCGCGAGCGTCGCGATCACCGGCGACCCCACCGCATACGCGACCGCGAAGACCGTCGTGAGCTGCCCCGCCGCCGCGACGCTCACCGACAGATCCCGCGAGATGTCCGAAAGCAGCCCAGGAAGCACGAACCCGTCCACCCCGAGCACGAACGTGCCCACGGCCAGGATCACCATGCGCACACCGTTCGATGATTGTCGAATCGTCACATCGATGGAGCCTAAACTATGATTCGACGACGGTCAAAGCATTGATTGGAGCCCCGCCAGTGCCGCGCACGCTGCCCGAGCCGTCCGTCGAATCGTTCGACCTGACGGTGATCCTCAGCGCCCTAGCCGATCCAGGCAGGCGGACGCTGCTGAAGACGATGTACCAAGCCGGGGATCCGATCGACTGCGCGGCACTGGTGGAGAAAGCGGACCTGGGCCTCAGCAACCCGACGATCTCGCACCACTACCGGGTCCTCCGGGAGGCCGGCCTGACCCGCACCGTCGCCGAAGGCCGCCACCGGATCGTCCATGTGCGGCGCGACGAGGTGGAGGCGCGGTTCCCTGGACTGCTGGAGGCAATCCTCACCGCTCCCGAACGCACGCCTCCCCCGCACGGCTGACGCGCCGCTCCCCGGTCTGTCCACATCGGACGCTGGTGCCGCCGCCCGCGAGGGGCCCCCTTCACGACCAGCACCCCACTACGCGATGCGCTCATGCGGCGTTCGGCGCATCCCACGCACCCAATGCGGCACTGGGTGCATGCGACGCACCCAATGCGGCGTTCGGTGCATGCGACGCACCCAATGCCACATTGGGGCGCTAGCGCCGCCCCGCGAACCGCAGCCGATGCACCCGGCATTCGAGGCACCCAACCGCACCGATGCACCCACCCATGGAGGCACCCCGCACCGCCCCCAACCCCGATCCGAAGCCGCCCTGCGGTTCAGCACAATAAACCTTCGGGGGTGGGGGCCACCGCCCCAGCGCAATGTCGCCCGCCAGGGCGACGAGCCGACCCCTCACCGCCCAAACTCAGGCACCGCAGGACTCACGTCCAACGCGTCCCGATTGAACGTCACCGCCACCCCGCGCCCCCGCAACCGAGACGCCCGCTCGTCGATCTTCCACCCGTCGACCCGAACCCCGACCCGGGGATGCCGCCGAACCTGATCGCTGTCCAACCGAGCCCGGACACTCACCGATTCCCCGCCGACCACATTCACATAATTATCACTAAACGTAGCGGGAAGAACCCTTTCCCCGGTGCGAACGTCATAAACCTGCAAATGCAGCATCAACGCCACAGACTCACCGATATTCCGCACATCGACCACAACCTCACCCCCATCCGGCCCCCGGGAAACCCCGGCGATCACCGAAACCGCGGCCGCGGGCATCTCGTCCAGGCCGGCGAACCCGGCCTCCCGCCCAGGACTCTCCACCCACGAGAAACTCCGAACAACCTCCAGCCCCCGAAGATCCCGCAACACCAGCCGGACAAAAGCAACTTCGGCAGGCGCCCTTTTCAACGCCGAAGCAACGCTCCCCACCACACCGCGATCAGCTGGGCCAACCCCGCCCACCGGAAACGAGGCACGACCGAATTCCGCCCCGTCCAGCCCGTAGAGCGAGACGTCGACCCTCCCCCGAACCGCCTCCCGCGAATGGTTCGCCACCACCACATCGAAAGTCCGCGCATCCAGCACCACATTCACCCGCCGGCAAGCATGCTGAACCGCGTAGAACGCCGAATGCGCCTCCAAATCGTGGCTGTACATCTGCCAAACGAAACTAGGCTGCGCAGGATTGGTCATCCACATAATGACCCCAGTTCGCGGATAAGGCCCAGCACTCCGCATATGCGCCACTGGCGCCTCGTAAATCGCCCTGATGCACTCGTAATTCATCAACTGCGACTTGCGCGCGAAATCCGCGAGGTTCCGCACCTCCCCGTACCGCTCGGCAGTCAGCCGGAGGTACCCGGCCCCGCCCCCGTTCCCTCCGTTGCCGTTGACATCCCGATCAGCCCAGAAGTCGTCCGGATGCTCCCACGAAGCCTCCGGCAGCATCTTCCGCATGAACTCCAGCGTCGGAATCGAATAAGACCCGACCTCGTTGTGAAACGGCGGCCACTGGGTACCGTCGTTCAACGAGAAGTGCTGGGCAGGCGGCACCCAGTGATACGGCCCGCCGGACCGGTACCCGTCAACCGGATTCTTCCCGGTGTCCCCGGCAGAACTGGTCAGCACCACCCGCTGCGGGTCCAGTTCGGCGACCAGCGCGTCCAGGCCGTCGATCAACGGCTGCGGAGGCGGCCCCTCGTTCCCGCCGCACCACAGCAGGATCGAGGGGTGGTTGCGGAACCGCACGATGCAATCGCGGATGTTCGCGAGGTCCCGGGCGACGTTCTCCGCGGGCGGCCCTTCGGTCGAGCAGAAGAAGTCCTGCCAGACCAGGATGCCGTACTCGTCGCAGGCGGCGAAGAAGTCCTCGGTACTGCTCTGCCCGTTCCAATTCCGGATCACATTGAGATTGGCGTCCCGGTGCAATCGAACCTGCGCACGCACCCTGTCCCGGGGAATCCGCTTCAGCGCCTCGTCCAGCCCCCAGTTCCCGCCCATCACCAGAATCGGCTGATTGTTGACCGTAATAGCCAGACACTGGCTCACCGTCCCGGAGGGCGACCGCATCGGCGTCGTGTACTCGATCCGCCGGATCCCGAAGTCCACGGTCCGTTCGTCGTGCACCTGGCCGCCGGACTCGACCCCGACCGCCAACCGGTACCGATAAGGTTCCCCGTACCCATTGGGCCACCACAACTTCGGCCGATCCACCCGCAGACAGGCGATCTCCTTCGACGTCAGCACCACCGACGACGCCCCGGCCGGAACACTGACCGTCCGCCGGAACCCCTGCCCGTCGAGGGACCCCGTCACCACCACGGACTCCCCGGCAGCGCTGTCCAACGCAAGCGAGACCGCGACCTCCGCCGTCCGCAAATCCTGCGACAGCGTCGAGGCGACCTGCACGTCAGCCACCCGGACCGGCCCGGTGGTACGCCACGTGACCGGCTGCCAGATCCCCAGATCCCGGTCCGGAATGGTAGGCAGCCAGTCCCACCCAGCGGTGCAGAAGAACGTCGGCCCGTTCTTCAGCGTGATCCCGGTCGGGCCGCCATTGCGCCCGCCTCGCGTCACCCCGCTGGCGTAACTCGGCAACGCGGGCGGATCGGCGTAGTCGAGCTTCCCGACCAGCACCGCCAGCCAGGCGACGCCGTCCGCCTCGGCCACGATGTCGGTGACCTCGAAGACCTCGCGCTTGAACGCGCCTTCGACCGTCCCGACCCTGGTCCCGTTGAGCCAGACGGTCCCGAGGTAGTTGATTCCGGCGAACTGCAGCCAGAACCGCTGGCCTGGAACCAGCCGCGGCACCCGGAACGCGACCCGGTACCAGTAGCCGGTGTCCTTGAGGCTGTCCGGAACGGTGTCCGTCACGATGCGGCCGTACAACGGATCGGGATACTCGCCGTTGGCGATCATGCTCGTCAGCGGAGTTCCCGGAACCACGGCGGGCTTCAGCCCCGCGACGTTCTGCGCACTGGCCAGCACGCTCCCGTCCGCAGCCGTGCCGTCGGCCGCGACAAAGGTCCAGCCGCTGCCGATCTCGCCGCCGCCGACCTGAGGCGGACGTGCGTCCGGAGCCGCCTCGGCGGTGCCGGACACCCCGAACGCGCCGAGCACACCACCGCCCGCGACAGCAATCCCGCCGGACAGAAACCGCCTGCGATTCACCTGGGTCACGTCGCTCCCATAGCCTCTGACATCGTTGTCAACCGCACTCGAACCCTATTATTCGGCCGCCCGCCGTCCCGATGTCAAGCGGCGTCAGGAGGTTTCCGCGCCCCCGCACGGTTTCTGTCGGGCGGACAACCGGCAGCGGCGCCCCTGCGTGACCGTCCGCTGCGCCATAGGAAGGAACCTTTATAAAGTCGGCGGGAAATCGCCCCGCACCCCTGGCGACCGGCCGCCTTGCGCTTTTAGGGTGACGGCGTTCGGGGCGGGGACGACTGCCCCGCTCACCGGTGCACCACCGAAGGAAAGCGAGTTTCCCATGCCCGAGCCCGTCGAGATGTGGACCGCGCCCGACTTCGTCGAGTACGAAACGCCGATGGAGGTCACCGCCTACGCGGCCCGCCGGGAGGAATGACCCGCCGGACGGGGCCGGTCCGCCGCGGTCCCGTCCGTTCCGGAAAACCTTACCGCTGAGCGAAAATCCCGGAGGACGCGAATGTCCACTGTGCACCCGATGAGTCCGGCGGAGTTCACCGGAGCGCTGCGCGGCCTCCAGCACCGGTACTGGGGCAGCCATCCGTTCCACCAGCGCATGCACGCCGGCGAACTGACCGCGCAGGAATTGCGGCTCTGGGCCGCGAACCGCTGGTACTACCAATGCGTGCTGCCGCGGAAAGACGCGGCCATCATCAGCAATTGCCCGATCCCGGAAATCCGCCGGATCTGGCTCGACCGCATCGTCTACCACGACGGCGCCGTGGAGGGCGAAGGCGGAGCCGAACGCTGGCTGCGGCTGTGCGCCGCCGTTGGTCTGGACCGCGCCGAAGTCCTCGACGAGCGGCACGTCGCTCCGGGCGTCCGGTTCGCCGTCGACGCCTACGTCGCCTTCGCGCGTACCAAGCCCTGGGTGGAAGCCGTCGCCTCCGGCCTGACCGAGATGTTCGCCGGGCACCTGATGCAGCAGCGCGTGGCCGACGTCCTGGCGAACTATTCGTGGATTTCCCGTGCCGACCTGGCGTACTTCACCAACCGGATCGACAAGGTCTCCGGAGAGGGCAAGGACACTTTGGACATCGTCGTGCAGCACTGCGTCACCCGCGAACAGCAGGAGAAGGCAGTGTCCGCGCTGTCGTTCAAGTGCGATGTCCTGTGGTCGATGCTCGACGCCATCGAACGCGCCGCCGCCAAGGAGTGAGCCGATGGACACCATCACCGCCGCGTCGGTGCCGAAACTGCGCGTCGGCGTGCGCCTGACGTTCGATCGCGTGCGCGGGGCGCACGTGCTGTTGTTCCCGGAAGGCGTGCTGGTGCCGAACTCGACAGCCACCGCGGTCCTGGAACTCTGCGACGGCACCGCCCCGGTTTCCGGCATCGTCACCGCATTGAGCAGCCGGTACCAAGGCGTCCAAGAAAGCGACGTCCTGGCCGTGCTGGCCCGGTTCGGACAACGGCGGGTGATCGAATGGACGTAGCCGCGCCGCTCGGATTGCTCGCCGAACTGACCCACCGCTGTCCCCTGCACTGCCCGTACTGCTCGAATCCCGTGGAACTCGTGGCCCGATCCGCGGAAATGTCCACCGCTGAATGGACCGGCGCGCTGTCCCAAGCCCGGGAACTGGGCGTGCTCCAGGTCCACCTCTCCGGTGGAGAACCATTGGCCCGCCCGGATCTTCCGCACCTGGTCACGCACGCGAGCGACCTCGGCTGCTACGTCAACCTCGTCACCTCCGGCCTGGGACTGACCGAGCCCCGGCTGACCGATCTCGTCGAACGGGGTCTCGCGCACGTCCAGCTCTCCGCCCAAGCCGCCACCCCAGAGCGGGCGAACCTGCTCGCCGGAGCGAAAGCCTTCGACCGAAAACTGGCCGCCGCCGAGCTGGTGAAAGCCTCCGGCCTGCCGCTGACCGTCAACGTGGTGCTGCACCGGCACAACCACGACCAGCTGGCCGAAATCATCTCGCTCGCCGAGTCGATGGGCGCGGACCGGCTCGAACTGGCCAACACCCAGTACTACGGCTGGGCCCTGCGCAACCGCGACGCACTGATGCCCACCCGCGCGCAGCTCGCCGCCGCGGAACCCATAGTCCGCGCAGCCGTCGAACGCCTCCGCGGCACGATGGAGATCATCTACGTCATCGCCGACTACTACGAGCCGTTCCCCAAACCGTGCATGCACGGCTGGGGCGCGCGGCAACTCACCATCGCGCCCGACGGCACCGTCCTGCCCTGCCCCGCCGCCAGCGCGATCACCACGCTCAAGCTCGACAACGTCCGTGACACCGCCTTGGCCGACATCTGGTACCGCTCGGAGTCCTTCAACGCCTACCGCGGCGAAGACTGGATGCGCGACCCGTGCCGCACCTGCGACCGGCGTACCGCGGACTTCGGCGGCTGCCGCTGCCAGGCGTTCCAGCTCACCGGCGACGCGGCGAACGCCGACCCCGTGTGCTCCCGCTCGCCACACCGCGGCACAGTCGACCTCGTCCTCGCCGCACCGTCCGCTTCGGACCTGGTTATGCGTGGCCCGGCCCGATGAAGGTCATCCTCCTGGGCACCGCAGCAGGCGGCGGATTTCCCCAGTGGAATTGCGCCTGCTCGCAATGCACTTCGGACTCTCCGCCACGTACGCAGGACAGCGTCGCCTTCAGCGCGGACGGCCGCACCTGGCATCTCCTCAATGCCTCGCCCGACATCCGCGCGCAAATCCTGGCGACCCCAGCACTGCGTGCCGGACCAGGCCCGCGCGAAACGCCGCTGCGCACAGTCCTGCTCACCGACGCCGAACTAGACCACGCCCTCGGTCTGCTCATGCTCCGCGAGGCGACGGCCCTGACCGTCCACGCCCCCGCCGCCGCCCTGCACGCGCTGACCGACCGCTTCCCGGCCCGCTCCATCGTCGGCGAGTACCACGACTGGACCTGGCGCCCCGCCACCGAGACCACCCTCGACGGCCTGCACATCACCTCCTTTCCCGTCAGCGACAAACAGCCGAAGTACGCCCGCGCCTCCACCCAGCCCGGCCCGTGGGTCGTCGCGTACCGCATCCACGACCCGGCAACCGGCGGCACGCTCGTCTACGCGCCCTGCCTGCGCACCTGGCCATCCGGCTTCGACGGTTTCACCGACGGCGCAGACCTCGTCCTCCTGGACGGCACCTTCTACAGCGCCACCGAATTCACGACGGCCACCGAGAGCGCCAACCCGGCCGCCCAGCAGGCGATGGGCCACGTGCCGATCACCACGACGCTCACCACCCGCCCAGGCACCGCCCGCTGGGCTTACACGCATCTGAACAACACGAACCCGGTCGTGGACCCGGCCAGTCCGGAACACGCCGCGGTGCTGCGTGCCGGAGCGGAACTGCCGCCGGACGGAACCGAGTTCACGCTCTGACCGAGGCACTCAAGCACGCGCGCTGGATCAGTGGTCGCGGCAAGAACCGCTATGTGTCAAAAGCTTCGCCTCCGGCAACTCTGGGGAGGTGAAGAGCCATCACGTCCGTCCCGACGGCTGGAGCGTTTTCCAGCTGCCCAGGACGTTTGCACCGCCCGACTCCGCGCAGCCGCTGCCGTCCCGGCCGCCGTTCCGCGACTGACCTCGGCGAGCACGGCCAAGCCGCCTCCGGCCTGTCCTGGCGCACCGCACGGCACAGCCGTACCCGGCCCGGAGAACCGGGACTTCCCATCGGCCGCCTCCCGCCACCACACCGCCTCCTTACCGCCACCGACAGCACTGCCTTCGACAACCTTCCCTCCCGGCGCCCGCCGGAACTCCGCGCCGCTAAGTCCGGATATCCCCCACCAGCAACGTCCGCTCCAGGAACTCCGGCGTGAACACCACTCCGGTCATCCCGGCCGCCACTGCGAACGCCGCCGCGATCGGATGCGACGGTCGTTCCTCCTGCCCCGGATCCAACCCGGACTCGCGCATCAACGGCGTCAACCGATCCGGCTCGCTCCCGTACCGGCGGCTCGGCATCCGCGGGGCGAAGCCCGTCATCACTGTGCCGTCCACCGCGTGGACGAAATGCGCTTCGGCGAAGTCGTGCCGGTTGACCGCCACGACTTCGCTTTCCTTCGACAGTCCGGCAATGACTTCCGGCAGGTTCCCGCGCCACCCGAACGGCTCGATCGCCACGCTCCACTCCCCGCACGAGACCACGCCGACATGGCCGCCGCCGTTTCCGCCTTGGGTTTGCCCGACGTACTCCGCTACCCGGCTGTTCAGCTCCGCGAACGCCAGCTGTTCGCCAGCGTCCGCACCGAAGCGCCGCAAGACCTCGGGCGGGTCGAGCCTGCGCACGAACGAAACGCAGAAGATGTCCTGCAGCGGGCCGTTGTTCTCCAGCCAGGCAAGGTGGTTCAGGGTATTCGTCATCGTGTCCTCCTCAGTCGGTCCAGGCCATGGTGGCAGGCGCCACCGACAAAAAATCGCCGAGCATCCGGCAACCCCGCCCCCTTCGGGTGAAGACCGGCCTCGCGTTCGCCGCCACTATCGGATTCCGCCGCCTGCCTCCGGAGGATTCGCATGGTGCGAGCGCAGTTCACCGACTTCCCGGCCCGCCGGTTCCGCAAGCACCGGCACGCCCATCGCCTGGCACGCCGCACCTTCCGGCACTTCGCCGACCGGCGAGGCGAGGGCGGGCGACCGCCTTTCGCCCAACGCGCGAATCACCGGGAAAGCCGCACCTCCCGAGACTCCGCCGATCAACGGAGCGAAGGTGTGCGACCACCGTCCGCCCAACACGCGGACCACCTGGCCGCCCGCACTTTCCGAGACATCGCCGATCGGCAAACCGAGGGCGCACAACCGCCACCGGCCCAGCCCGAGTGCGAAGCGAACGGCGGCTCGCTCCCCCGCGCTCTCGTCGTCCTGCTCGGGGCCGCCGCCGCGACGGTCGTGCTCGCCGGGGTGCAAGCCATCGCCTGGTTCGCGGCACCGGTGTTTCTCGCCCTGGTCGTCGTGATCACCCTCGACCCAGTGCGAACCTGGTTACGCGACAAAGGATTCCCCCGCTGGCTGACGGTCACCGTGCTCGCCATCGCCGTCTACGCCGTCCTCCTGGTCTTCTTCCTCGTCGTCGTGGTTTCCGTCGCGCAGTTGTCCGCGCTGGTGCCGCGCTACGCCGGACGGTTCGACGACTTGCTGCGCAACGGGCTGGCCACGCTCGGCATCGGCGAAGCACAGGTCCGCGGCATACTGTCCTCTGTCGACGCCGGAAAACTCGTCCGGCTGACCGGTTCGCTGCTCGCGAGCGCGGGCAAGCTGGTCACGAACCTCGCGTTCCTGTTCGGGCTCTTGCTGTTCCTGAGCGCAGAGACAGCCTGGGCGGGGCAACGGCTCAGCGTGATCGCACGCGACCGGCCGTGGATTTCCGCGGCGTTGCGCCAGTTCGCCACGGACACGCGGCGATACCTGTTGGTGACGACGGTGTTCGGCGGAATAGTAGCGGCGCTCGACACCGCCGCGCTGGCGCTGCTCGGCGTTCCGGGGGCGTTGCTGTGGGGGCTGCTTTCCTTCGTCACCAACTACATTCCCAACGTCGGCTTCGTGATCGGAGTGGCCCCGCCCGCGGTGATCGCACTGCTCGACCACGGCTGGCGCGGCTTCCTCGTGGTGCTCCTGATCTACCTCGTGCTCAACTTCGCGGTGCAATCCCTGATCCAGCCGCGGTTCGTGGCCGGTTCGGTCGGGCTGTCCACTGTGGTCACCGTGCTGGCGCTGGTGTTCTGGACCTGGCTGCTCGGCCCGCTCGGGGCGGTGCTCGCGGTGCCGGCGACGCTGCTGGCCAAGACCCTGCTGGTGGACGTCGACCCGCGGGCCCGGTGGGCGGACGCGCTGCTGTCGGCCCCGCGCCGCGACGAGCGCTGACCGGGCATCAGGTGAGGCCGTGCTGCCGGGCGACGACGACGGCGGAGCGCCGGTTGTTCACGCCCAGCTTGCCGTAGATGGCCCGCACGTGGGTTTTCACCGTGTTGACCGAGACGGTGAGATCGGAGGCGATCTCGTCCAGCGAACGTTGCGAAGGCAGGCGCTGCAGCACCACCTGCTCGCGGTCGGTGAGGTCGCTGGGCGGGGCGTGCGGGACGAGCCTGCCGCGGACCGTCTGCGCGAAGCGGTCGAGCGAGCCGAACCCGCCGGAGTGGCCGATCAGCAGGTCCCGGACCGGCGGTTCGGCGAGCGCGAACGGCCGCACCAGCCCGTTGGGCCGGGCGAGCGCGAGGGCCTGGTCGAGGGCTTGCAGGGCTTTGGTCCGCCGGTGCGAACGCAGGCCGAGCGCGGTTTCGGCCAGGCAGCGGTCAACGGGAGTGGCCGGCAGCACGGCTGCCGCCGACGCGGATTCCCGCAGGAGGGCTTCAGCCGCGGCGGTTTCGCCGGCGGAGAGGTGCGCGCGGATCCGTAGGAGAGCGAGCTCACCGCTGCCAGGAAGCTGCTCTTGAGTCCAGGCGAGGACTTCCGTCGCGTGCAGCGCCTCCCCCAACGCCAGGGCTGCGTGTTGTTCGGCGACCGCGCACACTCCGGCTACTTCGCGGGGCAGTTCCAAAGCGGCGAGCTGGCGGCGTGCCGCGCGCATGAGTCGGGCGCCCGCCGTCCGGTCGCCGTCGTCGAAGCGCGCCATTCCCTCGAAGAACTCGCGCAACGGCACGAGCAGCGGTGCCGAACCGCGAACCTCCGCCGCGGTCGCCTGGGTCAGTTCCCGTGCCGCGGCAGCCGGTTCAGCGCGCATCAGGTCGTCGTAGGCGAGCAGCAGACGAGACTCGGCGACCCCCGGCGTTCGCTGCCAATCGTGCCGGCGCGCTACCGCGAGGGCTCCGGTGCACGCCCGGCGCATTGCCGGATGCTTGCCGCCGACGGCGCTGGCGACCGCCATTGCCAGTCTGCTGTGCAGTACGAGGTGATCCAGCCGCTCGCCTCTGGCCAGGCGCAGCGCTTCCTGCGCCTGCGTCCTCGCCTGCCGGCGCGCGCCGCGGTACAGCGAACGCCAGGCGCGATCGAGATGGGCCCAGGCGTCGAACTCCGGATGGCGTGCTGCCGATGGTCCGGCCGGGCGGTTTCCCCGCACGGCGGCCAGGTGCCGGACAGCGAGCGGCCACCAATCGCCCGCACCCTCGCCGCACAGATCAGTCTCCGCTTCGGCGAGCCGTCCGCCTTGGATGTTCTCGAGCGCGGACGCCAACCGCAGCGACGGGTTCGCGGCGACTGTCGCACCGCCGAGGCAGTCCAGTGCGGCGCGTACCGGTTGCCCGTCGCCGGCCAGCACCTGGCGCACGGCTCGGTCCCGGGCCAGTGCCAGGAGGTATTCCCGGTCTTGTGCCGCGACCGCGTGCCGGAGCGCCGCGCCGAACCGGCCTTCGCCGGCATGCCACCGCGCGGCGATCCCGTGCAGCCGCGGCACCCGCCGCGGGTCTCGCCGCGCGAGTTCGGCACGCAGGAAACTCCGCAGGAGCGGGAAGAACCGGTAGGTGTCGGCCGGGGTGCGCGTGACCAGTCCCCACGCCCGCTCCAGTTCGTCCAGTCGCGCGCCAGCGTCCCGGAGGCCGGACAACCGGACCGCGAGGGTCGCCGCGACCGCGTCGCAGATGCTGAGGCACAACAACAAATCGGTGGTGGCGGCGGGCAGCTGCGCGAGCACTTCGTCGGCGAAGAACCTCGCCACCGGTCGGTCGTCGCCGGTGACGGAGTCGACGGCGGAGTCTTCCGCGTCGCGCACCGAAACCGCTGTCCAGCCTAGTGCCGCGGCCCATCCAGCGGTGCGTTCGGTGAGCTCCCGGACGCGCTCCTCGTCCACCGAGGCACCGGCGGCTCGCAGCAGGCTCGCCGTTTCCGCGGCGGTGAAGCGGAGTTCGGCGGCGTCTACCCGGGACAGCACGTCTTCGAACTGCAGGCGGACCAGCCGGAGCGGAGGCTCGACCCGGGTCGCCAGCACCAGCCGCAGTCCGGGCGGCAGGTGGCGGGACAAGGCAGCGAGCGCCTCCAGCGGTTCGGGGGCGCGGATTTCCTGCACGTCGTCCAGGATCAGCCGAACCGGGCCGGTCCGGCCGGCCAGCGCGTCGTCGAGATCGGCCAGGAACGCCCGCCGCCGTCCGGGCGGCGGCGGGCGCAACCGGTGCAGCGCACCGCCTTCCGCTGCCCCGCGCCGCAAGGCCCCGAGAATCGCCTCCCACAACCGGGTTTCGTCGTTGTCGTCCTCGTCGAGAGACACCCAGGCGACCGTGCGGCCGACCCCGGCCCAGGCGGCCAGCGCAGTGGTCTTGCCCGCCCCGGCCGGGGCCCGGACCACGGTGACCGGGCGCACGGCGGCTCGGCGAAACAGCACGTCCAGCCGGGAACGCGGGACGAAGATCCCCGGCAGCCGCGGCACCGCGACCTTCGCGCCGGGGACCGGCCGGGACCGGGTCGTCGTTCGATCGGGCACGTCAAACCTCTCGGCTGTCGGGAGATTTCGCCCCCGGCTCCGGGCGGAGGCCACGACTGTACTGAGCGCCGCCAGTCACCAGATTTCGGCGGCGGCCTCGTCCCCGTGCACGATGACGGCCCAGATCACCAGGACGTCCAAGGCGATCACGATCGCGCCCCAGAACGGGTACGCGGACAGGAACGCCAGCTGCGCCAGTGCGTTGAACCCGGCGAGCGCGACGGTGCAGACCCGGGCCCACTGCGCGCCGGCGAACAGCGCGATCCCGGTCAGCACGGCGAGGACGCCGACGATCAGGTGCAGCCAGCCCCAGCCGGTCAGGGAGAAGACGAGCAGGCCGGACGGGCCGACGACGTAGTAGTGCCGGTCGACCAGCGCGACCAGGCCCTCCACCGCGGTGAACAGTCCGGCCAGGACGGTGATCGCGCCGGCGAACCAGATCCAGCCGGTCCGGCGCGTCCTGGCGACGGCCCGCTCCGGCGGGAGCGGCGGCCGGGTCCCGGCGTTTCCGGCCGGGGAGTGCATGCGTTCGGTCATGGTCTCTTCCTCGTTCGTCGACGGGCTGCGGACCCGGGCGATCATGGTCGGCCGCCGCGGCGGCGGGCCTCGCCCGACTCAGGTGAGATCAGGGGCCGCGGCGGCGCCAGGCTTTCACCCGGCGCGGGCGAGGACGCGCGCCGCGGCACGGGAAACAGTGCGGCGGACCGCTGATCCCGGAACGAGGAGAAGTCATGGCCACGTTGACCGTGTGGAGGTTCCCGACCGTCGACGGCGCGGAAAACGCACTGGATCTGCTCCAGCGGCTGCAGAAGCAGCAGCTGATCTCGATCGCCGACGCGGCGCGCGTGAGCTGGCCCGAGGGCCGGAAGAAGCCGAAGACCAAGGAACTCGGCTCGCTGACCGGAGCGGGTGCGCTCGGCGGGACGTTCTGGGGCCTGTTGTTCGGCCTGATCTTCCTCGTCCCGCTGCTGGGCGCGGCCGTCGGCGCGGCGATCGGCGCGCTGACCGGTTCGCTGCGCCGCGTCGGGATCGACGAGGAGTTCATCGACACCGTGCGGACGCAGGTCACCCCCGGCACGTCCGCGCTGTTCGTCCTGTCGGACAACGCCGTGCTGGACCGGGTCGCCGAGCCGTTCAGGGAAACCGGGGCCTCGTTGCTGACGACCAATCTGTCCGGCGAGGAGGAAGCCCGGCTGCGCGCCGCGTTCGGCGAAGCTCCGGAGCACGAACAGCTCTAGTCCGCAGCTGGACGGGCTCTCGCCGGACGATCCGGCGAGGGCCCGTTCGCGTGCCGGTCGTCGTCCGTTCAGTCCAGTCCGGGCGAATGCCGTTGCGGCGCAAGCGAGACCGCGGCGACGCCCCCGAACGCCGCCGCGGCGCCCCGCGCGAGGCCCGGCTGGCACCGCGACCTCCGCGACCCATCCTGCGGAACCGGCCGCGTTCGGTCGTCACCCGCCTCGGATGAGCTCGCTTCACCTCCGGCGGGCGACGCCGCCGCCCGCTGCCCCGGCCGACGATCCGTCCCATGCCCTTCACCGACAAGGACACCAGCGCACGGATCGCCCGCGCCCGTGCCGCACGCATCGCCGTGCCAGCCGTCTGCCACGCGGAATTCCCGAGCGCCCTCCAGCGTGCCGACCCCCTGTCCCTGCTGGCGCAGCAGGATTCCGGCCGGGTCCCGCAGCTGCTGCCGCTGCGCTACACCCGGCTGGCCGCCTCCCCGCTCTCTTACTTCCACGGCACCGCGCTCTCCGCCGCGGCGGACCTCGCTGCCACTCCCCGGACCGGATTCGCGGTCCAGGCCTGCGGAGACGCCCAGCTGGCGAACTTCGGCCTGTTCGCCGCTCAGGGCCGCAAGCTGGTGTTCGACTTCGCCGATTTCGACGAGACCCTGCGCGCACCCTGGGAATGGGACGTCAAACGACTGGCCGCGAGCTTCGAGGTCACCGCCCGGGAGATCGGGCATCCGGCCGGGCAGCGCAGGCGCACGGTGCTGGCCGCGGTCGAGTCGTACCGGCTGGCGATGCACGAGTTCGCGCGCCGCACCCCGCTCGAGATTTTCTTCGCCCCGCCGGATCCGCGGACGCTGCGCACAGTCGCGGCCCACCGGCTCGGCCCCGCGCGGCGCCGCGCCTCCTTCCGGCACACCGAAATCCGCGACGGGCGCCTGAAGCTGGCCGCTCGCGCACCGTGGGCGGTCGCGGCCGGGCGGCTCGGCGGGGACGGCGATCCGGCGACGCTCGCCGACCGCCTCTGCACCGTCCTCCGGCCTTACCGGCGCACGCTCGGCGCCGCGCGACGGGCCATGCTGGACCGCTACCGGCTCGCCGATGCGGCGCGCGCCGCGCCGGGGCCGACCAGCTCGGGCGCCCGATGCTGGGTCGCCCTGCTCGTCCGGACGGACACCGGCGACCCGCTTCTCCTTCAGCTGAAGGAAGCCCGGCCGTCGGTGCTGCAGGAGTACACCGGGACCTCCGCGCTCGACAGTCCCGGAAGGCGGGTGGTCGCCGGGCAACGGCTGATCCAGGCCGCGGGCGACGTCTTCCTCGGCTGGGCCCGCTCCCCCGGATTCGACGGCCCGGCCCGCGACTTCCACGTCCGCGGGCTGCGCGACGACCGGGGTTCCGGCGACGTCGCGGCGATGACCCCCGACGTCCTGCGGGCCAACGCCCGGCTGTGCGGATGGACGGTGGCCAAGGCGCACGCGCGCACCGGCGACGCCCTCGCCATCGCCGCGTACCTCGGTTCCGGGCCGGGTTTCGCCGAAGCCGTCCGGGAATTCGCGACGGCGTGCGCGGACCAGAACGAACGCGACCACGCCGCGCTGCGGCGGGCGATCCGGGCCGGCCGCGTCGCGGCGGCCGGGTCGTGACGGACCGGGCTTCACGCGGGCGCGCGGTGCTCCGTCCGGGGGAGTTCGCGGACCCGGTGGACGGATTCGACGTGCATCCCGAGCGATTCGAGCCTCCGCAGGATTCGCGGAAGATCGCCGGGACCGGCCACCGCGGCGAACACAATCGTTTCCGGCGGAACGGGGACCGCGAACACCTCGGGGAAATCGGCGGCGCTTTCGACCGCCGGTCCGGGAATGGCGCCGACGCCGCGGAAAACGTAATTCGCGCGGGTGCCGGGAGCCGGGGCGGCGGGCGCGCTCATCGGCGGCCCCCGTCCCGTCCGGCCGTGAACCACGCGAAGCAGGCCACCGCGAGGTCGAGAACCACCACGAACGCCGACCAGCCGTGCGGCGGCAGGAACACCAGCCGCGCTACCAGGTCCGCGGCGGCGCGGACTCCTGCCCGGACCCGGGCCGGCGAGACCAGCCCGGCGAGCACCACGGTCAGCCCGAGCACCGCCGTCCCGGCGCTGACCGAGCCCGTCCGGGCCAGGTCGGCCGCCACGACCTCGCCCGGGCCGAGCCAGAACAACTGCGTGCAGGCGAATCGCTTCCGCCCCTCCGAGGAATTCCCGCGCATTTTCACTCGCCCCACGATTCTGCCGCCGGGCGCCGTTTTCCTCGCCCGCAGCGGATGAGCCGCGCGCATTGCCTGGCAAGATCCGCCGGAATCGCCCGGAACCCCCTGAGAAGGAGAATCGCGCATGCGCCGACCCCGCGCCGTGTCGCCCCGAAGACAAGTGCCGAGGACGAAAGTCGCCGTTCCGGGACCGCCCGCGGACCTCGTTTCCCGGCCGCGGCTGCTCGCCGTCCTCGACCGCGTGCACGAAGCCGGCCTCGTGTTCGTCGGGGCTCCCGCCGGTTTCGGCAAGACCGTGCTGCTCGCCGAATGGGCGCGCCGCCGGGGCCGCGGCGCGGTCGCCTGGCTGGCCGCCGACGCCGACGACAACGACGACCGGCTCTTCTGGTCCGCGGTCCTCGAAGCGCTCGCCCGCAGCGGCCGGTTCGCGGACGGCGATCCGTTGCGGTTCCTGGCGGTGCCCGAGTCGCCGAGCACCGATCTCGCGTTCCTGGCCGAACTCGCCGACGTGCTCGACACCTTGCCGGAACCCCTCGTGCTCGTGCTCGACAGCGCGCACGAGATCACCTCGCCCGAACCGTGGCGCGGGCTGCGGACGCTGGTGCGCCACCAGCCCGCGGGACTGTGCCTCGCGGTTTCGAGCAGACGGGAGCCGCCGTTGCCGCTGGGCCGGGCCCGGCTCGCGGACCGGCTCGTCGAAATCGGAGCCGAACAGCTGCGGTTCACCGCGGGGGAAGCGGAGGCGTTGTTCGGCGCCGCCGACCCGGCGATTCCGCGGGACCAGGTCGCGCCGCTGGTCGACCGGACCGGCGGCTGGCCCGCTGGGCTGCGTCTCGCCGCGGCGTCCGCTGCCCGGCACGGCAGCCTGTGGGACTTCGACACCGGACGCGACGGTGCCGCGCTCGCTTACCTCACCGACGAAGTCCTCGCCCCGCTCGCGCCGGAACAGCGGGAGCTGCTGCGGACGATCAGCGTCTGCGACGACGTCCCGGCCGGGCTCGCGCCGGTGCTTTGCGGACGGGCCGACACGGAAGCGATGCTTCACGAACTGAGCGGGCCCTCCGTTCGAGCGGTCGACTCCGACGGCAGCCCACCGCACCACCGCGTCACGCCCCTGCTTCGCACGTACCTGCGGGCGGAACTGCATCGGCGGGCGCCGGACCGGGCGCGGACGCTGCACGCGACGGCCGCGCGCTGGTTCGCCGGGCACGACCGGCCCGCGCCCGCCCTGCTGCACAGCGTCTGCGCGGGCAATCCCAGCCGGGTCGGCGAACTGCTGCGCGCGCACGCCGTTCCGCTGTTCCTCGCCGGTGAGCACCAGATCCTGCGCCTGGCCCTCGCCGAGGTCGAGGACCGGCGGGTCGCGGCCGACCCGCTGATGGCGTTGGTCTCGGCTGCGCTGAGTCTCGAGGCCGCCGAGACCTCCGCGGCCGGTCTCCGACTTGCCTGGGCGGACGCCGTGTGGCCGGACCGGCCGTCCGCGGAACTGTTCGTGCTGCGGCAGCTGGCCCGGTCCCGGCTCGCCCAGCTCGACCGCACCCCGGCGCAAGCCCGGCGCGCGGCGGGACAGATCGACGAGGGACTCGGCACCGGACTCGACGAGCTCGCGGCCGCGCACCGGGCCAGTGCCCTGGCCGATCGCGAGGAAGCCCGGCAAACCCTGGAACGCATCCTCGCGGCCGCGGAAGAACACGAACAGACAGTCACCGTCGCCTATTGCCTGGCCGCGCTCGCCGAGATCGCCTGCCACGACGGCGATTACCCGGAGATGGCGCAGTTCGCCCGCCGAGCCGGGAATGTGCAGCCGCCCCAGGATTCCCCGCGGTCGTTCCAGCGCGCGCAAGCAGCGGCTCTGCTGGCCTACGGGGCGTTGGTGCGGGGCGAGCCCGAGGACTGTGTCCGGCACGCGAAGCGGGTCGCGCAGTGGCTGGGCGACGCACCCGCGCGGGCGGCCCGCACGCTGCGGCTGTTCGCGGAAACCCTGCGCGGCGCGGCCGAATTCGAGCTCGGCGGCTGGCACTCCGGGCTGCGGCGGATGCGCCGGGCCCGCCGCCGGCTCGGGACCAGCCGGTCCTGCCCGGCTCACCACGCGGTCCTGTGCGCCGTGCTGGAGCACCGGGCGGCCCTGCGGCTGGGCGCGGCCGGCCAGGCCAAGGAAGCCGTCCGGTGGGCCGCGCCCGCCCTCGCCGGTTCGGGCGAGGAACTGCTCGTGCGCGCCCGGACCCAGCTGCGGCTCGGCCGCCGCCACGCGGCCAGTTCCGTGCTGCGGGCGCTGGCGGAAGACGAAGCCCCGATGACGCTCCCGTGGGCCGCGATCGAGGCGACGCTGACCAGGGTGCAGGCGGCGCTGGCCGCCGAGGCGCCGGAACGAGCGGCCCGGCTGCTCGACGACGCCCTGCGCGCGGCCGGACCCGCCGGGGTCCGGTTCCCCTTCGTCTTCGCCCCGCCCGACCTCGTCCGGTTCCTGACCAGCAGGCTCGGCGCGCTCGGCACCGGCGAACGGTTCGCCGGGGAAATCCTCGCGGTGCGGCGGCGGCTGCGCACCCCGCCGATGCCGGAGCCGCTGACCGAACGCGAACGCGGCGTCCTGCGCCTGCTGCCGACCCAGCGTTCGATCGACGAGATCGCCGAAGACCTCACCGTCTCCCCCAACACCGTCAAGACCCACGTCCGCGGGATCTACGCGAAGCTCGCCGTCCGCAGCAGACGCGAGGCGGTCGCGGTCGCGCGGGAACGCGGGCTGCTCGACGCGGAGGTCCCCGGCTTCGCCGGATAGCGCCCGCCCCACCCGCGGCGGGCGAGGCGGGCGCGCGCGGGATCCGGTCGGGTGGGCCGGAATGGGCCGGCGCCCGTCCGGCCCCGATCCCGGCGAGGAGAAGGTCATGACCCTGGCGAGCGCGGAGTACCCGTTCTTGAACGTGATGGCGACGATGCTGGTGTTCTTTTGCTGGGTCGCGTGGTTCGGCCTGCTGTTCGCAGCCATCGGCGACCTGTACCGCCGTTCCGACGCCTCCGGCTGGGCCAAGGCGGGCTGGACCGTGCTGATGCTCGTGCTGCCGGTCCTCGGCGTCCTGCTCTACCTGGGCATCGAGGGCCGGCGCATGCGCGACCGGCGGCGCGTCCGGGAAGCCGCCGTCGAACGGCGCTTCGCCGACTACGTGCGTTCAGTGTCCACTTCGGACACCACGAGCGCCGCGCAGATCGCGGAAGCCCGGCGGCTGCTGGACGACGGCGTCATCAACGACGCGGAGTACCAGACCCTGATGCGGAAGGCGCTCGCGCCGTGACCGCGTCGCCGCGGTGGCGGTTCTTCCGGCTCGCGGTGCTCCGGCCCCTGCTCACGGTCACCGCGCTGGTCTGCCTCTACTATCTGCTCCCGGCCGGCCGGCCGCTGCGGCCCTGGACCCTGGCCGTCCTGGTCGCCGGACTCGCCCTCGTGGTGCTGCTGGTCGTCGGCGAGGTCCGGATGATCCTGCGCTCGCCGTTCCCGGCCGGGCAGGGCGTCCAGGCGCTGGCGCTCGTCGTCCCGTTGTTCCTGCTGCTGTTCGCCGACGGCTACTACGTGCTCGGCCACGACCGTCCCGGTTCCTTCAGCGCGGACCTGACCCGCACCGACGCGCTGTACTTCGCGGTCACGGTGTTCAGTTCGGTCGGGTTCGGCGACATCGCCCCGGTTTCCGCCACGGCCCGGGTGCTGGTGACCCTCCAGATGGTCGCCGACCTGGTGGTGCTCGGCGTGGTGCTGCGGGTGATCGTGGCCGCGGTGCGCCGCCGCCGTCCGTCCACAAGCGACAGTTCACTCCGGGAGCAGCAGCGCGGCGACGAGACCGGCCACCGCCGCGACGCACAACGTCGCGAGGGCGAGCGCGAACGAGCGGTCTCCGAGGTGCGGAGTCCCGGCGAGGACGGACCCGGCCAGCGCGGTCCCCACCGACGAGCCGAGGTTGGACACACTGCGCGACACCCCCGAAATGTCGCCCTGAGCCGCGTCCGGGAAGCGGGATTGCACCAGGTTCGCCGAAGCCGTCAGCATGATCCCGACACCCGCGCCGAGGAAGAACAGCCCGGGCACGGAGCTCGCCACTCCCGAATCGGCGCGCACCAGCACAAGCACGAGGAGCAGTCCCGCGACGGCGAGGACGAAGCCGACGCGGATCAGCCAACGCTGCGAATGCCTGCGCGCCATCCGGCCGGCGGCAGCCGAAGCGGCGAGGATGCCGACCGTCGCGGGCGTCAGCATCAGCCCGGTTTCGATCGCGTCGCAACCGCGGACCTCCTGCAGAAAGACTGCCACCACGAAGAAAGCGCCCTGGAGCACGAGCCACTGCACGTGCTGGGTCGCCAAGCCGAGTCCGGTGACCCGGTCGCGGAACAGCCCTGACGGCACCAGCGGCTCCCGGGCCGCTCGTTCGCGCGCACGAAGGTGCGCGACGAACACGGCCAGCAACGCGCCGCCGATCCCGGCGAACAGCCATACCGGCGAGATGCTTCCCGCCGGGAGCAGCACGATCCCGGCGACGGCGAAGTCCGCGCGGGAAACGAACCAGCCGTATTCGCCGGACTGCAGGACACCGAAAACGAGGAAGAACAAGCCAGCCGCGGAAAGCAGCGCGCCGCCGACGTCGAATCGCTTCTCGCGGGGCGGCGCCGGCGGTTCGGCGAGGCGCAGGGCCAGCAGGACGATCAGGCCGACCAGCAGCACCTGCACCAGAAACGACGCGCGCCAGCCGAGCCACGTCGTCACCAGGCCGCCGAGGAGCGGACCCGCCGCCGCGCCGAGCGCTCCCGCGCCGCTGACCACGCCCAGCGCCCGCGCGCGGGCCGCCAGATCCGGGCTGGTCACGGTGACCAGGATGTAGATCGGCGGGATCATCAGCGCCGAACCGATCCCTTCGAGCAGCGAGTAGCCGAGGATCAGCAACCCGGGTCCGGGCGCGAGCGAAGCCAGCAGCGCACCCGCGCCGTAGACGGCCAGCCCGGCGAGGAAACACCGCTTGCGGCCCAGCAGATCGCTCAGCTTGCTCCCCGGCACCATCAGCGACGCCATGGTCAGCGTGAACACCGTGATCGCCGCCTGCACGCCGAGCACGGTGGTGCCGAGATCCGCGGCGACCGCGCTGACCGCGACAGTCATGGTGGTCGCCGCGTAACTCGCGACGAACTGAGCGAGAGCCAACGGCAGCACGATCATCGGCGGGCCTTCCTGCTCGGGTTCCGCACACGGTGGCCGGGCCCGGGCCGGGCCACCTCACCCCGCGCGGATGAGGCGGCGCCGGCCCGCCGCGGCGACGGTGCGGAGGAGCGAATCCGTTGCCCCGAGGGAGGAATCATGACCGAGACCGCCATCGCCGAGCACGCGCTGATCGGAGACCTGCAGACCGCCGCGCTGGTGACGACCGACGGGTCGATCGACTGGTTCTGCGCGCCGCGGTTCGATTCGGCGTCGGTCTTCGGCGCCCTGCTCGACGACGAGCGCGGCGGCCGGTTCCGCGTCCGCCCGGCGGGAGCGTGCGCGAGCTCGCAGATGTACCACCCGGACACCGCGGTGCTGATCACCCGGTTCTCCGGCCCGGACGGGATCGGCGAGGTCGTCGACTTCATGCCGCCGTGCGGCGACGCCCCCGCCGAGCGGCACCGGATCGCCCGGCTCGTGCGCTGCGTCCGCGGCCGGATGACGTTCGACGTGGTGGTCGCGCCCCGCTTCGACTACGGCCGCCGCCCGCACCGGGCGATGCTCGTCAAGAACGGGGCCGTGTTCACCGCGCCCGGAACGTCGCTGGTGCTGCACGCGGTCCGCGAACCAGGCGACGAACACCTCGCCGAAGCACGCGTCGAAGGCGAGGACGTGCACCTGCGGCTCTCCCTCGAAGCGGGCCAAGTCCGCGGCGTCGTGCTCGAAACCGGAGCCGCCGCGCCGCCGCGGGAGATCCGCGCCGGCGAGTTCACCGAGCTTTTCGAGTCCACAGTGGACTGGTGGCGCGCCTGGCTCGGCCGCTCCCCCTACCGCGGCCGCTGGCGGGAAATCGTGTCCCGTTCGGCGATCACCCTCAAACTGCTCACCTACGCGCCGTCCGGCGGACTGGTCGCCGCGCCGACCCTCGGCCTTCCCGAGCAGATCGGCGGGGAACGCAACTGGGACTACCGCTACACCTGGGTCCGCGACGCGTCGTTCTCGGTTTCGGCGTTGCTGGCACTGGGATTCGCCGAGGAAGCCGCCCGGTTCGGGAGCTGGCTCGGCGACCGCATCCGCGAAGGAGACGGCGGGGCCAGCGGGCCGCTCGCCGTCCTGTACCGCGTCGACGGCGCGTCGGACCTGCGGGAGGAACGCCTCGCGCACTGGTCCGGGCACCGCGGGTCGAGCCCGGTCCGGATCGGCAACGCCGCGGCCGGGCAGTTGCAGCTCGACATCTACGGCGAAGCCCTCGACAGCGTCTTCGCCGCCGACCGGGCCGGATTCGAACTCCCCCACCAGGGCTGGACCGCGCTCCGCGCCGCGCTCGACTGGCTCGGCGACCACTGGGACCAGCCCGAGGAAGGCATCTGGGAAACCCGCGGCGGCCGGAAACGCTTCACCTACGGCCGCCTGATGAGCTGGGTCGCGTTCGACCGCGCCATCCGGCTCGCGGACGTGCACGGCCGCCCCGCCCCGGTCGAGGACTGGACCTGGCAGCGCGACAGCATCCACAGCCAGATCCTCAGCCGGGGCTGGCGCCGCACGCGCAACGCCTTCGTCCAGCACGACACCGGCGACGAACTGGACGCGGCCCTGCTCCGGATGCCCCGCACCGGTTTCCTCCCGGCCAAGGACCCGCTCTGGCTCTCGACGCTCGACGCGATCAAGGCCGATCTGGTCACCGACAGCCTGGTCTACCGCTACGATCCGCTCGTGTCCCCGGACGGGCTCGCCGGCGGCGAGGGCACGTTCTCGTTGTGCAGCTTCGATTACGTCGACGCGCTGACCCGCGCCGGACGGCTGGAGGAGGCCCGCACCGCGTTCGAGAAGATGCTGACCTACGCCAACCACGTCGGCCTTTACGCCGAAGAGATCGCGCCGACCGGCGAGCAGCTCGGCAATTTCCCGCAGGCCTTCACGCACCTGGCGCTCATCGACGCCGCGGTCGCTCTCGACGCCGCGCTCGGCTGACGGAGGTCAAGCCTTCGGAGGAGCCGCCTGCAACGTCCCGGCAGGCAGCCGGTCCGCGCCCCAGCTGCGCTCGAGGTAGCCGATGATCCGCGCGACGTCCTCGGCCGGCACCTTCTCCGGCTCCCCGTGTTCCTTCGGGTCGATGTGGAAGATGTACAGGCGGGACGCGAACTGGTCGAACGGCAGCGAAGCCTCGCCGAACCGCTCGCCGTTGCCCGCGGTGGAGACCACGACGCCGTCGCCCCAGTCCTGGCCGCTGTCGTTGTTCGGGTTGTAGAAGTACACCCGCATGACGTCGTCGGGGTCCGGGGCGGTGCGCAGGATCGTGATCGCGTGCCAGCCGACGTAGCGGGCGGCGCTGTCGGTGACCGCGATCCCGGCGGGCTGCGGGTGGATCAGCGGCTGCTCGCCGTTGTAGGACGGGTGGTAGCTCGCGTGGAACTGCCGCAGGAAATCGTCGACGTCGACCAGTTTGCCGGTGGCGACGTCCACGTTGATGCGGAAACCCCGAGCGGCCCACCAGCCGTGGAACTCGGGGTTGACCCAGCGGTGCGGGTCGCCCGGCCGGTCGGCGCAGCGGCGGCCCATCTCGGCGTAGATCCGGTCGAGATGGGGCACGACGAGCGACGACACCGGGTCCAGGTCGGCGGGCAGCGACGCGGACAGCCCGGCCCCGCTTTCCTTCGACGAGACCGGCTGGCCTTCGAAGTGCATGACGACCTCGTCGTCGCGGGCCGCCCACACCACGACCTGGAGCAGGTAGTCCGGGTCGTTGTAGGCCCACATCGACAGCGCCCGCGCCGACTGGCAGGTCGGGTTGTCGCCCTGCCCGACGCCGAGCGGCTGGCCCAGCATCGACAGCACGCCCGCGAGCAGCCGCGCCTCGGGCCTCGGCTGGTCGCCGAACACGAGCGCGAGCCGTTCCCTCGCGGCGGTGGACAGCTCCAGCGCCAGCTGCCGCCACAGCGCGGGCACGACCGGCGGTTCGTAGAGGATGCCGCGGTCGAGCAGCAGCGCCAGCCCGTAGACGCACTGCGCGGTCTGCGGGTGCACGGCTTCTTCGATCAGCCGGTGGACCAGGTCGTGGTAGCGCAGGAGGCAGTTCCGGCCCACGTCGGACAGGCCCAGCGCCTCGCCGAGCAGGTAGTCGCTCTCGTGCGCCAGGTACCGCAGCAGTTCGGCGTGGTACGGGGACACCAGGCCGGTGTCGTGCATGGCGCGGGCGAACCCGGCCGCCTCGTACTGCAGGCTCGCCGCGTCCATCGCCTCGAGCCGCGCCCGGAAGACCTCCACGCCCGGGTCCTCCCGGCAGGCCTCGGTGGTCCCGAACAGGCTGGTGATGAGCCGGTCGAGGCCCTGCACCGACGATCCGCCCAGGTCGACGTCCGGGTCGCCGCGGTAGATCGAGATCCGCGTGATCAGCGATTTGACCTGGTCGACCTGGATCGGGCGCTGGCGCAGGATCCGCCAGATCTCCTCGACCACCTTGTCCAGGATGCTGTCGTAGCCGATCTGGTCGGCCAGGTACCGCAGCAGGTCCCGGATCAGCTGCGCCGTGCGGCCCTGCCTCGTCCGCTCGGCCTCGCTGGGCGGGGTGAACAGCAGTTCGAGATTCGCCCCGAGCACCTGCGACAGGAAGACGCGGGCGTCCTCGGCGGGCAGCGTCGGATGCTCGTAGTCGCCGCACGCGACCGCGAGCATCCGCAGTTCGCTGGTCGCCTCGATCACCACGGTGTCGGAGTTCCCGCTGTGCAGGCCGGGCCCGACCAGCGCGGGGATCAGGATCTCCGGGGTGTCCCAGTCGGTGCCCCGGAAGACCCCGGCCTCCTCCAGCGCCCGCGCCCTCGCCCGGACCGCGGCCGCGCCGTCCGGCTGCAGCAGGACCCGCCGCAGCGCTTCCAGCACGCGCCGCAGCTTCGTGTGCTTGCCGAAGTCGCGGGCTTCGGCCATGGCCCGGACAGCATCGTCTAGCGAGGCCACGCGTTTGGCCAGCGTCGTGGTCGCGCCGGTGACGTCGGCGTTCGGCTGCAAGTGCGTCCTTCGGTCGGGGTGGCGGACTCGTCCGTGCTCAGACGTAGAAGTCCAGTTCTTCCTGTTCCTTCAGCAGGTCGCGCATCCGGTAGGGGTCGTCCCCGAAGAAGTACAGCAGACCCCAGTGCGTGCCGAACGCGGTCCTCTTCGTCACCGTCTCTTCCAGCGGCGCGGTCAGGTCGTGCGACTCGTAGTAGTCGTCGTCCTCGGTCTGCTGCGGGATCTGCAACTCGCTGACCACGCGGCGGCGCGGATAGACGCCGAAGCAGCCCGCGACGCCGGTCGCGTCGACGACCTCCCTCGGGAAGAAGGCGTCGATCTCCTCCTCGGTCGTCTTCGGGTCGAAGGACAGGACCAGCGCCTGGTAGGCGTTGAAGCCGTAAGCCCGTTCGAGCAGCTCGAAGACCTTGAAGCCGGGCGGCCGGTAGGCGACCTCGCCGAAGTACATCTCGCCGTCGCTGGTGACGAAGTACTCCGGATGGACGAAGCCGAACTCGATGTCGAAGGTCTTGACGAGCTTCTCGATCTGCGCGGTGATCTGCGGCCGGTACCGCTCCAGCTCCGGGGTCGCCGGCACGAACACCGAGTACCCGAGCGTGACGTACTCCGAGATGTTCAGGAACTTGACCTTGCCGCCGTGGATCCACGCCTCGACGGCGAATTCCCAGCCGTCGAGATGCGATTCCATCAGGACCGGGAACTCCTCCTCGGGGATCGAGTCGATCTCGTCCGGGGTGCGGATGACGCGGTGCCCGAGGCAGCCCGCCTTGTCGAACGCCTTGAGGTGGATGGGGTCGTTCGGGTCGCCGTCGAGCTTGAGCAGCGTCTGGTTGACCCGCTTGAGGAACCGGACGACGTCTTCGCGGTCGTGCGCCTCCTCGAAGATCCCCACCCGGATGCCGCCGAGCTGCGCGCGCCGCTTCATCAGCGCCTTGTCCCGCAGCAGCATCGCCTGGCCGAACAGGCGCGGGTTGTCCATCAGCACCGAGTTGATCGCCCCGGCCCATTCGACGGTCTCCTCGAACAGCGGGATGGCGACGTCGACGCCTTCCTCGTGCAGGATCTCGGCGATCTCCATCGACCGGTCGTTGAGCCGCTCGAAATTCCACGACACGTACGGGATGTCGTGCTCGACGCAGTACTTCTCCGCCCAGTCCGGGGCGACCACGACATAGCGCCGGTCGAACCGGTCGAGCGCCTCGACCGCGTTGAGCGACCAGCCGAGCAGCGCTACGTATCCCTTGTCCGGATCCTTCGCGACCGGCTCGGACTCCTGCATAGGGCGTTCCTCCGTTCAGCACGTGCGGCTCGCCACGGCGCGGCGGCCGCAACCGTGCTGCGGTCATATACCCGAAACCGGCGAAATGAAACGGATCCGTGCCGTCCGCAGAGGTTTGACAGGCGGAAACCGTTGTGCGGTCAGGGATTCCGGACTACTCGGCTCGCACCGCCTGACCGATCAGCGCGCACGCCGTCGCGAACGCCCCCGGCAGATCGTGGCCCATCCCGGCCACCACATCGTCGAGTCCGCGCAACCCCGCCCGTTCCAGCAAGGTTTTCTCGTTCGTCACCCACTCCCCTCGCGCGGCCAGCACCGCGTGCCCGGCCTGCATCGCCGCCACCCCGGCCGACGCCGCGCTCTCCGCGACCCGCCCGTGCAGCACATACGCCGACTTCGCGTACTGCATCGTCCGCGCCGCCGAGGAGCGCCAGAACTTGGGCGCGTTCTCCCGCAACAGCTCCGGGTACTCCGGCCGCGGCAGCTCCCCGCGCAGCACCCGGTTCAGCGCCAGCTCCGCCACCACCAGGTAACTCGGGATCCCGGCCAGGTGGAACGCCAGCGGCTCCCAACGGAACCGGCCCTTCGCCGCCTCGGCCAGCTCGTGCTCGACCACGTCCAGGTCCCGGTAGTGCACGTCGACGCGCCGTCCCTCGACGGTCAGCCACGCCCCGCCGTTGAAGACCCCGCCGCCCCATTCGCCCAGGCCGGAAACCTCGCCGGGCAGGTTGAGCGCGCGCAGGTCGTCCGGGTCGAACGCGCCGCGGTAGTACACCGCGTAGTCCCAGTCGCTGTCCGGGCGGTGCGTGCCGCGCGCCCGCGAACCGCCCAGCGCCACCGCTTCGACTCCCGGCAAACCGGACAGCAGCTCTGCCACGTGCTCGGCGAACGTTTCCTCGTCGTTTTCCCGCATCTGGAGAACATGCCATGAATCTCTGCCAAGATCGCCAGTATTTCGCCGGTTGTCCAGCCGACCTGGGGGTCTGAATGAACCGATTGCGCACCACCGCGCTCATTGCCGCAGCCGTCACCGCGCTCGGCGGCGCACCCGCGAACGCCGCGCAGCCCTTCTCCGACACCGTCTTCGCCGCGACGCACAACAGCTACTCCGGCAACGTCGACGGCGCGAAGGGATCCATCTCCTACCAGCTCGACCACGGTGTCCGGTTCATCGAATTCGACATCCACGACAACGGATACGCCACCCGGCACGACTACGGCATCGGCCACAGCTCGCCCGGCGACCTGGTCGACCACGCGGGCAACCCGGCGTCCGACCGCCTCCGCGACTGGCTGGCCGCAGTGAACACCTGGTCGGCCGCGCATCCGGACGCCGCGCCGATCGTGGTCATGCTCGACCTGAAGGACGACCTCACCGACAACGACTCGTTCGCCGCCGGAAACCTGGCCGCGGTCAACGCCGAGCTGAGTGCCGCGTTCGGGCCGCGGCTGCTCTCCCCCGCCGCCTACCGCACCGGCGCGACCACGGATTCCTTGCGCGGCAAGGTCCTCCCGCTGCTGTCGGGCGACGGCGGCACCCGCGCCGCGTACCGCCGGGACGTCGGTTACCACCCCGCGGTCGCGATCAACAGCCGCGGCCAGGTCGTCGAGGTGCACGACTCCGGCGGCGGCGCGCTCTGGTACTGGACCGGGCAGCTCGGCGCCGACGGCCGCGTCGCCTGGCGACGCCACGGCCGCTACGACAGCGGCCAGACCCCGGCCGTCGCGCTCGACGACTCCGGCCGGATCGTCGAAGTGCACCAGTCGCAAAGCGCCGCCACGCTCTGGTACCACACCGGACAGCTGGGCGCGGACGGCGAAATCGCCTGGTCGGCAAGCCATCAGTACGACAACGGCGTGCTGCCGACGGTCGCCTTCACCAGCTCCGGGCTTCGCGAGATCCACCGCAGCCAGGCGAGCGACCAGAATTGGCAGTGGCGCGGCACGCTCTCCGGCGGCACAGTGACCTGGACCGGCAACGCGAAGACCTCCGATCCCCGTTACGACAAGGCAAACGCCGGGCGAATCTCTGTCACCACCGGCGCCGACGGGTCCACCCCGGCGCAAACCCTGCGCTACTCCACGGATCTCGTCGCCGGCGGCCGCGTGCAATACCAGCAGGTCGCGTTCGACGAATACCAGCAGGGCGACCCGGCCGAACTGAAGGACGGGCTGTTCTACGGGGCTCCGGCGAAGGATTCCGCGTTCTTGGTCGCTGCGCGCAAGAGCGGACACGTGGTCCGCGGCTGGGACTTCGACGACGCCGGCCTGGCCACCGATCCGCTGGTCAACTACCCGGCGACGAACCATCCGTACGACGACTGGTACCGGCAGCTCACCAAGGACGCGGCCCGGTAGCGATCGACCGCGGCGATCTTCTTGTCGACTGGTGAGTCGCACGCTGGTGATGGCGCTCTCCTGTTTCCGAGAGCGCCATCACCAGCGTGCCTAAATCAACACCGAGGGACCGCGTTTTGCGGAGGCCCCTGATGAGTCCGATGGATCCAGCGATCCGGGACCCACCCTAACGTAAAGAATCTGCCGTGGTCGATCTTGAGGAAGATCCAGGGCGATTGCGAATCGCCTGCGATGTCCGCGCGACACCAGACATCCACCCGAGTGCCCTTGTGAAGACTCTCGAGGACGTCGCAGCGGTAGGCATGTCCCGTGCGGACTCCGATGCCTTCGCCGGTGATGGTCCCGTCCCAGCGAAATCGATACAGAGGCCGGCCAGGATCGCTGCAATGCGCCTGCAGCCCAGAGCTTGAAGGCGCGGCGCCCGCCGATGCGGGAGCGGAGACAATCGCTACGATGCTCACGAGCAGCGCTGAAACTGCCAGCAGCACACCCGATCGACGGCGCCCACCAGCGAGCGATCTCGCTCGTACTTCTCTCTCATTGCGCATGAATTCGCTTCAACTCCTTTGCCATCGTGAGTTTTCCTTTGCGTGACAAGTTCCGGCCTGATCGGACAATGCTCTCCCGATGAGCCGTGATCCTCGTTCCGGTGACTCCCGCCGCTTCCCGCGACCGGGCAGCACCAGCGTCGCGGATCAGCGTGCATTCACTCCATACCGCTTCCTGTCAGGGAAATCTTCCCGGTAACCTGGACTCGGCTCGGGCGACCGCTCGCATGGGTCGGGGGAAGTGATGCTGCGGATCCATTTCACGCCGAAAGACCTGACTCGGATCCGCCTGGCCATGGACCCGGCTCCGCTTGTCGAAACCGTCTTCAGCCTCGAACTCCTCCTGCGCCGGCAGGGCGGCGCGGTCTTCGAGCCGTGGCGAGATCTGGTGTCGCGTCGCGTCCGAACGCCGCTGCCGATGTTGCGTCATCTCATCGGCCCGGCCGGGCTGGTACCCGCGTTCCTGGGGCCTACTTCCCCCGGCCTCGAACCCGCCTGGGACGACGTCCGCACCGCGTCTCGGCATCTGGTGGGCAGGGCGCTGCGGTACATAGATCGCCGTCGGCGCGTGCCGCAGTGGGGCTGGGCGCTCGCCGACGGCGATGCCGGGGCCCGCGACCACTTGGTCCGCGAGTACCGCGCCTACCACACGGCGGCGATCGCCCCGGTCTGGCCAGCGGTTGTGCGAAGCCGCCAAACGGATCTGCAGTTCCGCGCGACCACGCTCGCCGCACAGGGAGCGGAACAGCTCCTCGGCGGTCTCCATTCCGCTCTGGACTGGCAGCCGCCCATTCTGCAGTGCCACCTCCCGGACGGCCCCCACGGCGATCTCCGCCTGCGAGGACAGGGTCTTCGCCTGATGCCGTCGGTCTTCACGCGGCTGCCGCGTTTCGCCGGCGACGACGGAACGCCGACAATCATCTACCCGATCAGCGTCGGAACCGACTCGCCGTTGTGGTTCCGCGACCAGCACGGCGGCGCGCAATTGGCCGACCTAATCGGCCGCACCCGCGCAACCGTCCTGCGCTCAGTGGCCCGACGCCACTCCACCAGCACCGGCGAACTGGCCAGCATGCTGGACCTTTCGCCGGCTGCCGTGTCGAAACACGCTACCGTCCTGCGCGCGAACGGCTTGATCACCAGCTACCGCGACAAGCATCGGGTGATCCACCTGCCGACTCCGCTCGGCGAGGCGTTGCTCGACGACACCGCCCGAACCGACGCCGGTGCGCAGCGCTCAATCCGGCCGGCCCCGACGCCCCTGGTCGAGCGAGGAGACCATCATTGACGAACTCCGCACGACCGCAAACACAGGCGCGGGCTGGCCTGCTGAGGAAGCGCGCCCTGCCTACCCGACCTGCCACGGCAGCAAGCGACACGCCAGCATAGGTACGGCCTATCCGCGGCCTGCCGCTGCGACGACGCGTCAGGAAGCGGCTTCAAACGGCACGATAAGCGACCCAGCCTGCGGTTTCGCTAGCCGGCAGCGCATATAAAGAGGGCCCGCGCTCTCCCACCCCGACGGGGAGAGCGCGGGCCTCGCCCGCAGGCTGGAGGGTCGGTGTTCCTCCCAAGAACACCGGCCCCTCCGGCCCGTGGGCGGTCAGGCGGTCCGCTGCCTGAGCCGAGCCGCCCCGACGGCTACGACCGGCATCGACGCTTCCCGCAGCGCCGCCCGTTCGACCGGCCGGCGGACCGCCCCGCTCGGAGTCCGCACGCAATATCGCTCCACGGATTCCATCAGCACGGCGGCGACCATCACGACCACGGGCGTAGCCAGCGCGAACCACATGTGGCCTTTGGTACCCAGCCGCGCGGAAAACCAATCGCCCGGTTTCCGGACGGGCGATCGCTAGACTGGCGGGGTGCGCACGCGACCTACGCTGACCTGGGCCGGACCCGGCGAACCGCTGCCGCGCACGGGCACGGTCGCGGACGTGGCCGAGATCGTCGCCGGGCGGCGGGTGCTCGTGCTCAGCGGCGCCGGCCTCTCCACTGAGTCCGGCATACCCGACTACCGCGGCGAAACCGGCAGTCTTCGCACCCACACGCCCATGACGTACGGCGAATTCGTCGCCAGCGAGGCGGGCCGCCAGCGTTACTGGGCGCGCAGCCACCTCGGCTGGCGCACCATCGCGCGGGCCGCGCCGAACGACGGGCACCACGCCGTTTCCGCGTTGCGCACGGGCGGCTGGGTCTCCGGCGTGATCACCCAGAACGTCGACGGCCTGCACCGCGCGGCCGGCACTCCCGGCGTTGTCGAGCTGCACGGAAACCTCGACCGCGTCGTCTGCCTCGACTGCCGCCGCACCACCGCGCGCGAAGACCTCGACGCCCGGCTGCGCGCGGCCAATCCGGATTTCGGCGCCGTGGCAACGCGGATCAACCCGGACGGCGACGTCGAACTGGCCGCGGACGTCGTCCGCGGCTTCCGCACCGTGCCCTGCACGAGTTGCTCCGGCGTGCTGAAACCGGACGTGGTGTTCTTCGGCGAGAACGTGCCGCGTGCCCGCGTAGAACGCTGCTACCGGATGGTCGACGAGGCGTCCGCGGTGCTGGTGCTGGGATCTTCGCTCACCGTCATGTCCGGCCTGCGCTTTGTCCGGCGGGCCGCGAAATCCGGCAAACCCGTGGCCATCGTCAACCGCGGCCAGACCCGCGGCGACGAGCACGCGAGCGTCCGCGCCGACCTGCCGCTCGGCCCCGCGCTCACCGAACTGCTGGCTGTGCTGGAAAACGCGTTGCCCCGTCCGTCAGCCGCCGGATAATCTGCGGGCACTCCGATGGAACGGTCCCCGGAAGCACGCCGCAGAGCGGACCGGCCGGCCTGAAGACATCCAGGCCCAGGAGCGGGCGGCAACCCCTGCAGCTGTCGACCCGTTTTACCGGAGGTTCCCCGATGTCCATCGGCATTGGCCTGCCCATCAGCGATCCCGCCGCCCTGCTCGACTGGGCGCGGCGCGCGGACGCCGGCCCGTTCAGCACGCTCGGGCTGCTCGACCGTCTCGTCTACGACAATCCCGAACCGCTCACCGCGCTCGCCGTCCTGGCCGGCGCGACCACCCGCATCCGGCTGCAGACCGAGGTCCTGCTCGCCCCGCTGCGCGAGACCGCCCTGCTCGCCAAGCAGGCCGCCACGCTCGACCGGATGAGCGGCGGCCGGTTCGTGCTCGGCGTCGGCGTCGGCGGCCGCGAGGACGACCACCACGTCGCCGGCACCCCGCTGCGCGAACGCGGCCGCCGTCTCGACCAGCAGCTCGCCGACCTGCGCCGGCTGTGGTCCGGCGAACCGTACAGCGCCGGAGCCGGTCCGATCGGCCCGGCTCCGGCCCGCGAAGGCGGTCCCGAGCTGCTGATCGGCGCGTTCAAGCCCAAGGCGCTGGCCCGCGTCGCCCGCTGGGGCGACGGGCTGCTCGCCGCCGCTCCCCCGTCGTGGGTCGGCGGGCTGTTCGACACCGTGCGCCGCGACTGGCAGGAGCACGGCCGCGAGGGCCAGCCGCGGCTCGTCGCGCAGGTGAACGTCGCGCTCGGCCCGGATTCCGTCGCGGACGAAGCGAAAACGGCGATGCGCGCGTACTACGCGTTCACCGAAATGGCGGACCACATGGTGAGCGGAATGCTCACCGCTCCCGGCGACATCCGGGCCGCGATCCGCGCGTACCGCGATCTCGGCGCGGACGAGGTGATGCTGTACTGCTGGGGCAGCGATCCCGAGCAGGTCGACCGGCTTGCTGACCTCTGCTGAACACTGGCGGAAGTAAGCTCGCGCCCATGCAGGCGTCGACGCTTTCCGGCGGATCTCCCGCGCCCCGTCCCGGAACCGCCCGCCGGCGGGGATGACGGGCGAGCCTTCCGCGCGGGTCCCCTGGCTCGCCGCGCAGCCCCGGCGACGTTTCCTGCTCGGGGCCGGCGCGGTGCTCGCCGGTTCGGGCGCGCTCGCGGCCGCGCTGTCCCGTCCCGCGCCCCCTGCGGCGCGGGACGGGTTCGGCGCGGACTGGCTGTTCGGTCCGTTCGTCCAGGGCAGCACCGATCCGGACTTCGACGACAGCGGGATGGCGCTGGTTTCGGTGCCGCACTGCGTGGTTCCGCTGTCCTGGCAGGACTGGGACCCGTCGGACTGGCAGCACGTCTGGGTGTACCGGCAGCATTTCCTCGCGCCCGCGCAGCTGCGCCGGAACCGGGCGTTCCTCCAGTTCGACGGGGTGCTCAGCGCCGCGACCGTGTACCTCAACGGCCGTCGCGTCGCGATGCGCAGCGGCGGTTACCTGCCGCTGCGCTGCGAGGTCACCGGCCTGCTGACCGGCAAGGACAATGTGCTCGCAGTGGTCGTCGACGGCCGCTGGCAGCAGAACACGCCGCCGGATCTGCCGGAGTTCCCCCACCCGACGGCGATCGACTTCTACCAGCCGGCCGGGATGTACCGCGAAGTCCGGCTGACCGGTGTGCCGCAGACGTATCTGTCCGATGTGTACGCGCAGCAGATCGCCGTGCTGACGCCGAACCGCGAGGTGTTGCTGCATTGCACAGTGGATTCGGCGAAGGCGGTCAAGGGCCCCGTCCGGCTCACCGCCACGCTCAGCCAGCACGGTGCCGAGGTCGCGTCCTCCTACACCGATCTGACCGGTCTGCCGAAGGGCGACACCCAGGTGACGGTGTCGTTGCAGGGCCTCGACGCGGTGCGGCTGTGGGATCTCGACGATCCGGCGTTGTGCGACATCCTCGTCACCCTCGAGGTCGACGGCCGCAAAGTGCACACCTACCCCGTGCGCACCGGGCTGCGCGACGCACAGTTCACTGTGGACGGTTTCCGGCTGAACGGGCGGCCGCTCAAGCTGTTCGGGCTCAACCGCCATCAGTGGTACCCGTTCGTCGGCGGCGCGATGCCGGACCGGGTGCAGCGCCGTGACGCTCAGCTGCTGAAAGAAGACCTGAACTGCACGATGGTGCGCTGCTCGCATTATCCGCAGGCGACGGCGTTTCTCGACGCCTGCGACGAACTCGGCGTCCTCGTGTGGGAGGAGCTGCCGGGCTGGGACCACGTCGGCGACACCGCGTGGCAGGAGCTGGCGGTGCGCGACGTGCACGACATGATCGTGCGCGACCGCAATCATCCGTCGATCATCGTGTGGGGCACCCGGGTGAACGAGACGCTCGGCCAATACGCGCTGTACGGGAGAACCGACCAGCTCGCCGCGGAACTCGATCCGATGCGGCCGTGCACCGGCGCGGTCGCGGGCGAACGCGGTTACGTTTCGCCGCTGTACCCGGTGAAAGCGGGCGGCGGGGTGTTCTCCTTCAACGACTACAGCCGTCCGCGTCCGCCAGGCTCGCCGCCGCCGCTGCGCCCGCCGCGGCGCGGAGTTCCGTACCTGGTCAGCGAAGCGATCGGCACCCTCGTCGGCTCCGCGTACTTCCGGCGGACGGATTCCCCTGCCGTGCAACGGGAACAGAGCATGCTGCACGCCTGGGTGCACGACCGCGCCGCGTCCGATCCGCGCTACAGCGGCCTGCTCGGCTGGTGCGGTTTCGACTATCCTTCCGGCTGGTACCACCACTATCGCGGCGTGAAATACCCGGGTGTGATGGACTTCTTCCGCATCCCCAAACTCGGCGCGGCGTTCTACCGGGCGCAACGCGATCCGTCCCGCGGCGCGGTGATCGAACCGGCTTTCTACTGGGATTTCGGCCCCGGCTCGCCGCAGGGCGGACCGGGTCGCGACGCGATCGTCTGGTCGAACTGCGAGGTGCTGGTGGTGACGGTCGCGGGCAAGCGTCCGGTCACCGTGCACCCTGATCGCACCCGGTTCCCGCATCTGGCGTATCCGCCGTTCTCGGTGGATTTGCGGGTGAACGGCCGGGCGCGCCCGGAGCTGAGCATCGAAGGCCGGATCGGCGGGCAAACCGTGCTGCGCAGGCGATTCAGCGCGGATCCGGCGTACGACACGATCGCGGTGACCGCCGACGACGACCAGATCGTCGCCGACGGCGCGGACACCACCCGGGTCGCGCTGCGCTTGCTCGACCGGTACGGCGCTCCGCGGCCGCATGCCCGCGGAGTGCTGGCCGTCTCCGCGAAGGGGCCCGGCGTGCTGATCGGCGACCCCTACCTGGACTTCGGCGCGCTCGGCGGCGCGGCAGCGGTGTGGATCCGCTCGATGCGCGGCACCCCCGGCACGATCACCGTGAGTGCCACGCATCCGTTCGTCAACACCGGAACCGCCACGATCGTCTCCTCGTGAGTGCTGGCGCCGGTTCTCACCGGCACAGCCACTCACCACACGACCGGAACCTGCGAAACCCCGCCCGTCAACCGATTCGCGCGCACTTCCAGCTCGTCGGCGGGCACGGCCAGCCGGAGGTTCGGGAAGCGGCGGAACAACGTCGTGAACACCACGCGCAGCTCCGTGCGGGCGAGGCTCGCGCCGATGCAGAAGTAGCCGCCGTAGCCGAAAGCGATGTGGGAGTTGGGTTTGCGCTCCGCGTCGAACTCGTGCGCGTCGGAGAACACCGACGGATCGCGGTTGGCCGACGCGGTCGAAATCATCACCGCGTCGCCGCGCGGGATCCGGACGCCGCCGATCTCCACGTCCTCGTGCGCGTACCGGAGCAGCCCGAGCCCGCCCGGCGCGGACATCCGCAGGATCTCCTCGACGGTCGCGTGCACGCGCCCCTCGGGGTCGGCGGCCAGCGCGTCGCGGCGGGCGAGGTCGGTGAGCAGGAACAGCACGCCGAGGTCGATCCGGTTCGACGTGGTCTCGTGGCCGGCGAACAGCAGTCCGGCGGCGAGCCTGCCGAGGTCGTCGTCGGTGAACGTCGGGTCCTCGGCCTGCGCGGCGACCAGGTCCGACACCACGTCCTGGCCCGGGTTCGCGCGTTTCGCGCCGGCGAGGCCGGACATGTAGGCGGTGAACTCGGTCATCGCCGCCTCGGCGTCGCCGCCGCTGTCGAGCACGCCGATGCGGTCGGACAGGTCGCGGAACTTCTCGCGGTCGGAGTACGGGACGCCGAGCAGTTCGCAGATCACCAGCACCGGCAAGGGAAACGACAGGTGCTCGTGCAGGTTCGCCGGCGAGCCCGCGGCCTCCATCCCGTCGAGGCACCGGTCGGCGAGTTCCTGGATCCGGCTGCCGAGGCGGCGCATCCGGTTCGCCGAGAACGCCGGGACCAGCAGGCGGCGCAGCCGGGCGTGCTCGGCCTGCTCGGTCTCGAAATCGCCCTGCGGCCCGTTCAGCACCGCGGCGTCGGAGACCGCCGAGGCGTCCTCGGGATGCGGGTGGGAACGGCCGAACCGGTTGTCCGCGAACACTTCCCGCGCCTGCTCGTACGCGGTGACGAGCCAGGCCGGGTCGCCCGCCGGGGTCGTCACCGGGACGATCGGGCCTTCGCGGCGCAGGACCTCGTACAGCGGCGCGATGTCCAGGACGTTCGGCCTCGCGAACGGCAGCTGGGCGGTGGTAGACATTCCGGGTCCTCTCCTCGGGTCAGCCCGCCCGCGTGCGCAACGACGCGAGCCAGTCCTGTTCGTTCTCCGCGCGGCGCTGGACCTCGGCCAGCACGAGCCTGCTCCACGGGTCGGTCTGCCCCGCGCCGAGCTTGGCCAGCCGGTCCCGCTGCGCCGCGACGGCGGTTTGGCGCGCGTCCAGCACGCGCAGCCGTTCCTCCGGGGCGAGCCTGCCGAAGCCCGCGAGCCGCGCCAGGAACTCGGCCGGATCGCCCGCCAGCTCCGGCGGCAGGTCGGCGAGCAGATCGTGCAGCAGCTCCCGTCCGACGTCGGTGATCGTGTACACGTGCCGCGGCGGACGGCCTTCCTGCGGCTCGGCGGTCCGGGTCACCGCGCCCGCTTCGGCGAATCGCCGCAGCGCCGGGTAGAGCGAGTTGTTCGACAGCGCGCGGCCGCTGGACTCCTCGACCTGCTTGCGCAGCTCGTAGCCGTGCCACGGCCGCTCGGCGAGCTTCGCGAGCAGGAGCACGTCGGTCCACACATAGGTCACCGTAACCTAGGGTCTGGTGAGCGGGCAACGTCCGAACGGCGGATGCCGGAAGAAGATCTCGGGCCCGTTTTCGCCGGTCCCTCCCGATACGGTTCTCTTCGACCGATCCGGAGGGGGATCTCCTATGCCAGACCGCGTTCGCTACGGCCTCTACCTGCCGCCTTTCGGCCCGCTCGGCGATCCGGCCGCCCTGGTGGACCTGGCGGTCCGGGCCGAAGCCGCCGGCTGGGACGGCGTGTTCCTGTGGGACCACGTCGTGCCCGCGATGCCGCCGATCGCCGACACGTGGACCGTCCTGGCCGCCATCGCCCAGGCGACCGGCAAGGTCCTGCTGGGCCCGATGGTCACCCCGCCGAGCCGCCGCCGCCCGTGGCTCCTGGCCCGGCAGGCCGCGACCCTCGCCCGCCTTTCCCGCGGCCGGCTGCTCCTGGGAACCGGCATCGGCTCCGACGAAACCGGCGACTTCAGCCGGTTCGGCGATCCGTCCTCGCCCGCCGAGCTGTCGCCGCGGACCGACGAGGCGATGGAGATCGTCCGCGCGATGTGGGCCGGGGGAGGCTCTTCGGCACGAGGGGCCGCACTACCGGGTGAACCTGGACGCTGCCGATCCGGAGCCGTATCCCATTCCGGTGTGGACAGCCTGCACGACCCGGCATGAGCGGGTTCTCCGCCGTGCCGCGGGGAGTGCCGGGATTTTCCCGAATCCGGGTCCGCAGCCGTTGCCGCCCGCGGAGCTGGCCGGCCTGGTCGCTCGGGTGCGGCCTCCGGACCGCCCGTACGAGGTCGCGGTGTCCGGCAACGCGAGCCCGGCGTGGGAGGAACCGGTCGAGGTGGATCTCGCGGCGCTCGCCGAGGCGGGGATGACGTGGTGGATGGAATCGCTCATCCACTTCGACCCGCTGGACCTTTCGCTGGCGGTCGTGGACGCCGGGCCGCCTCGGCTCGGGGGCTAGCCGGGTCGTCGGGGGCGCTGGCCGCAGCGGAATCCGCGCTGTCCGCGGCATCTCCGCGGACTCCTTGTGACGCGGGATAGCCGAGCCCAGCGGCGGGAGGTTGCTTTTACGGCAAGCTCCACGCTGCCGGAGACGGCTGCGCGGGCCCATCTCGCAGGGGGCAACTGCGCACAGCGCCGCCCGAGCACGACTGTCACATCGACGCGTGGCTGAGCGAGTGGGGAGTTTGCTTGCGGCAGCAGGATTCGCGCGGCCCGGAATGCTTCCGCTTGCAGCCGCGGAGCCTCCCTCGCCGTCACGCGCACCCGGTCTCCCCGACCGCCAGCGAGATACCACCCAGCCGCCGCCGGATTGTCCTTTGCCACCACCGTTTCCGGCGAACCCAGCGGCACTCTCCCCCGCACTTGCCTGATCGTTCAACAACTGCCCCGCCCCACCAGGGCAATCGCCGCGTCACCGGTCGTCCCCCTTCGGCGGCTTCCCTGGGCGGCTCGGGAGAGCTACGGTGGAGAGTGGTTGAGCCTCCAGCCACCGTGTGATTCGTCCCGCGCGCCGGGATGCCCGGTGCCCGGCCGGTCCGGCATTCCGCCGCAGCCCTGCGCGCGGCTCAGAGAGAGTGCCGTGATGACCGCCGCGCACATTGCCCGACTGCCCGCACTGCCGTCGCCGGACCCGACGGGGATGCTCCGGCTGCGCGTCCGCCACCCCGCTCCGGGAACCGCCGTCGTCGAGGTTTCCGGGGAGGTCGACCTGGCTACCGCGCCCCGGCTGGCCGAGGTCGTCGAGGCGCGGCTGCGCAGCACCGTCAGCCTGGTGATCGTCGACCTGCGCCGGACGACCTTCCTCGGCGTCGCGGGGCTGCGCGTCCTGATCCGGCTGAAGCTGCTGGCCGCCGGAGCGGACAAGGATTTCTACGTCGACCCGGGTTCCGCGCCCACGGTCCGGCGGCTGTTCTCGCTCTTCCCCCTGGACTGCGTACGGTCCGGCGCCGCCGAGGGGCTCACCGAGATCCCGCTGCCCCGGCCCGCCGAGAAGGCCTGACCGTCCACTGAGGACAGCGAGCCGGGTGCGGCGCGAGGCTCACGCGTCCGGGTCGCGGAAATCCTCCGGGCTCACGTCGTCCAGCAGATCCCGGAACCGGCGGATCTCGTCCTCGTTCGCCTCGGCCGGTTCCTCCAGGTCGGCAGCCGCGTCGAGAGCGGTTTCGTCGCCCGCGGCCACCGTCACGTCGACCGCCGCCTCGTCGAGGACCGCCTCCGCGACTTCCAGCGGGGCATGCGTGCGCAGCCCGATCGCGATCGCGTCGCTCGGGCGGGCCGACACGCGCGCGCCGCCGGACAGGACGAGGTCCGCGTGGAAGATGCTGTCCAGCAGCTGGGTGATCTCGACCCGTTCCACGCGCTGGCCCAGCGCCGCCAGCACCTCGATGATCAGCTCGACCGTCCCCGGCCGCGCGGACACGACCTGTTCCTGCGCGGCGGCCAGTTCCTGCGCTTCCGGCGCGCCGATGGTGATGGCGAGCCACCGGCGCGAGCCGGATTCCTCGCGCAGCAGCACGACCGGCGCCGACTCCTGCGCCACCACGGCCAGCCCCTGCACTCGCACCTGCACCATGGGGGTCACCCCGCTTCCGAAAAGGTTCTCCCTGCTGACTACCCAACCTCCGGCGGTTTGTCACGCGAAATCGCCGCCCGCCTCACGCCGGATTCACCCGGGGCGGCGCCGCGAACCGGTCCGGTCCCGCCGCAAACGTGCCGCTGCGCACACACCGGGATCGCGCCCGCACGTGTCGATCGGGCCCCGCCTGGGTATGCGGGAGCCATGAACGACGAGGGCCCCGGCAGCCGCGCCAGCGGCGGCATGCCAGCCGTGGACCGTTTGCTCGACGAGGTGATCGAGCTGCGGCTTCCGGCGGAGACTTACCAGATCCCGCTTGTCCGCATGCTCGCGCAGGCTGTCGCCGCGCGGGCCGATTACGGGCTCGACGCCATCGCCGACGCCAAGATGGCCGTCGACGAGGCGTGTGCCCAGGTCGTCTCGACGGCCGCCCCCGGGGCGGCGATGACCTGCCAGTTCACCGTCTCGCCCGACGGGATCCGGTTCACCGTCAAGACCCGCACCCAGCAGCCCGAGCCGCCGAGCGAGCGAAGTTTCGGCTGGCATGTGCTGACCACGCTGGCCTCGAACGTGTCCGCGCGCAGCGTGCCGGACCCCGCCGAAGACGGATACGCGCTGACCCTCGACCTCGACCTGCACCGGGAGGCGAGCGGGTGAACCAGCAGCCCGTCACCCGCCACCGCGACGAATACGCGCACACCGCGCCGCTGTTCGAGGAGCTCGCCGCGCTGCCCGCCGACGACGGGCAGCGGCCGCGGCTGCGCGAACAGCTCGTCACCGAGTTCCTGCCGGTCGCCGAGCACATCGCCACCCGGTTCACCGGCCGCGGCGAACCCCGCGAGGACCTCGTCCAGGTCGCCCGGATCGGCCTGATCAACGCGATCGACCGGTTCACCCCCGACCGCGGCCCGGACTTCCTGTCCTTCGCCGTGCCCACGATCATGGGCGAGATCCGCCGGTACTTCCGCGACACCGGCTGGTCGGTCCGCGTGCCGCGGCGGCTCAAGGAACTGCACCTCGCGCTCAGCCGCGGTTCGGCCACCCTGTCGCAGACGCTCGGCCGCGCGCCGACGCCCACCGAGCTCGCCGAGCACCTCGGCCTCGAGCTTTCCGAGGTCCACGAAGGACTGGTCGCGGGCCACGCGTACCAGACCTTGTCGGTGGACAAGCCGGTGCACGACGACGCCGAACCGCTGCTGCTCGCCGACACGCTCGGCAGCGACGACCCGGAGATCGAGCACATCGAGAACCACGAGGCCCTGCAGCCGCTGCTGCGCGAACTGCCCAAACGGGAGCGCGCGATCCTGGTGATGCGGTTCTTCGGCGGCCTCACCCAGACCCAGATCGCCGAGCAGGTCGGCATCTCCCAGATGCACGTGTCCCGGCTGCTGTCGCAGACCCTCGAGCAACTGCGCGACAAACTCACCGGCGACCCCTGAGCACACCCGCGACGGGGGTCGCCCGGCCGGGCCCGATCCCGTTGCCGCGCCCCTCCGCAGCTGCGACGATGCGGGCCTGTCCATCAGCTGAGGAGGGCCCGATGGCCTCGAAACTCAACCCGTACATCAGCTTCGCGGGCAACGCGCGCGAAGCGATGGAGTACTACCACGACGTGTTCGGCGGCGACCTCGCGCTGAACACCTTCGGCGAGTCCGGCGCACCCGCGGGGGCCGACTACGCGGACAGCATCATGCACGCGATGCTGGAGGGGGACAACGGCTTCACGCTCATGGCCGCTGACGTCCCGCCCGGCACGGAGCACAAGCCGGGCACGAACATCTCGATCAGCCTCAGCGGCGACGACGGCGACCTGCTGCGCCGCTGCTGGGAAAAGCTGACCGACGGCGGGACGGTGGCGGTTCCGCTGGAGAAGCAGATGTGGGGCGACGAATTCGGCGCCTGCACCGACCGGTTCGGCATCTCCTGGATGGTCAACATCGGCCAGCCCGGCTGAACCGGCCGTCAGCGGTCCACTTCGACCTCGGCCCCCACCGGCAGCCGGTCGAAGAACAGCGCCGAGTCCTCTTCCGTGAGGTGGAGGCAGCCGTGCGACGGACGGTCGAGCGGCCCGGCGTGGAAGGCGATGCCGCCCGGGGCGAAGAACACCGAGTTCGGCATCTCGTCGCCGTACTCGTCGCTGCGGTGGACGCGGTCCTTCCACGCCACCCGGAACGTCCCGAGCGGAGTCGGCCGGCCAGGGCCGCCCGGCTCCATCGGGACCGACCGCACCGCCGCGCCGTTTTCCATCAGCCACGCCCGCCGCAGCGAGAGGCTCGCGCAGGCGCCGGTGACCACTGAGCACGAGGGCCCCGGCGGGAGGTGCCGCACCGGCGGCGTCGGCAGTTCCGGCGACGGCGCCAGCGGCAGCCCGGCCGCCTGGGCCTCCGGTTCCGCCGGCGCTCCGCATCCGGCCGCGACCACGGCCGACCCGGCCAGCACGATCGCGACGATCTTTCCGCGCATCCGTCCGCTCCCGCCTCTCGCTCCCCTTTCTTCTACGGGCGAGCGGACCGAAAGGTTGCGCTGACGCGGAGGCGAACTCGTGCTGAACGGGTGCGGAAACCGTCGCCTCGGTCTGCCCGGGGGCCTCGGTGGACCGGCCTGCCCGATCCACAGCGAGCAGCCAGGGCTTCGCAGGATCGGCTGCATGGCCGACGATGACGTGAGCGACCGCGCCGCTCGCCTCGGACGCGCTCGCACGGGCACGCTCAACGCACTCCGCGAAGACCCGGCCGACCTCCGCGAGGAGATGCGGCAGGGCTTCGCCTCAGTGAACGCCTCGCTCTGCCGGATCATCGAACTCCTGGCCCGCGACAGCCAGTAGCGGCTGACCGGCCCCGACTGTCCATTAAGGACGCTTTACCGCCGAAGAGCTTCCGCAGCGCCGCCCCGTCCGGCACCCCGAGCCCGGTGCACGCGTCCCATCCGGCAGCGGCCGAATACGCGCCGTTGCTGCCCTCGGTGATGTCGCGGAACCCCGGCTGCGCCTTGCCCGCGCCGACTCCGGCGTACAGCTTGCTGTGCACCAGCCCGAATCCGCGCCCGGCCGTCTGCGCCAGCCTGGCCAGCAACGCCGCCCACAGCGGCGAAACCGCGCTCGTGCCGCCGACGACGATCTGCTGTCCGTCGACCAGCACCTGGTATCCCGTCGCCGGGTCCGCGTTCCCCGCGACGTCCGGGACGCCGCGACCAGGCTTTCCGTCCCCGGCCCGGACAGGCACGCCGGCGGCCTGCTGGTAGTCCGGCACCGGGAACGCGTCGCTCACGCCGCCGCCGGTCGACCCGCCGCCGGAGGTGTTCCAGACCGTCTCCGAGTTCACTGTGGACGGTGGGGTCCCGTCGAGTTTGGTGCCGCCGCAGGCGAGCGCGTGCGGGCTCGACGCGGGGAAATCGACGTGCTGCGCCCCGTCTTTCTGCCCGTCGGCGCTGCCGTTGTCGCCGGACGCGCAGCACACCGTCACGCCGAGCGCCGCGGCGTCGGCGAACGCCTGGTCCATCGCGGTGCGGGCCTGCGGCGTCCACTGGTCCTCGGACTGGCCCCAGCTGATGCTGACCGCGACCGGGGTCGGCGTCGCGTGCACCGCGGTGCTCACCGCGTCCAGGAAGCCCTGGTCGGTGTTCGGCGCGAAGTACACGATCTGCGCGGCTCCCGGCGCGAGCGCGCCGATCACCTCGACGTCCAGCAGCACTTCCCCGTCGGCCGAATTCGGGTCGCCGGTCGGCGCGTTCTTGCCGCCGTCGACCCCGGCCGCGGTCACCTTCGGTTCGGTGATCTTCAAGCCGGCGAAGTACTTCTTCAGGTCTTCCGGTTTGTATCCGCCGCCGAGTTCGATCACCGCGACGGTCTGCCCGGCGCCGTCGGCGTCGGCCGGGAACCCGTACAGCTGCCCGACCTGGTCCGGGGTGTAGCCCTGCCCGGCGGCTTCCTTGTGCATCCGGAACAGCGCCCGCGCCTGCGGCCGTTCGTCGAGGCCGAGCACGGCGACCACGACGTCCCCGAGCGAGGCGGGCAGTTGCAGTTCCCCGGTGCGCGCGGCGAATTCGCCCGCTTCGCCGTGGCGGACCCGGTTCAGCTCGGTCTTGAACGCGGCCGTCATCGCCCGTGCCGGGCCCCGGACCGAGACGCGGCGCGATCCGGCGTGCGTGTCGGTGACGGTCAGCCCGGCGTCGGTGAGGACAGTGCGCACCAGGTCGAGATCGTCGGCGGTGGCCCCGTAGCGGCCGGTGAACTCCTCCGGGGCGAGCGGCTCGCTCAGCGCGGCCACATCCAGTTCGGCGCGCCGCCGCAGGACGACGGTCGCGGTGACGGTGGCGTCCGCGTCGAGCGGGCCGAGCACCTCGGCCTCGGCCAGCGCCGGACGCAGACTTCCGGACAGTGATACCCATTGTGATTCGGTCATCACTCTATGGTGAACCCCGTGCGAGCGGTCCACCACCGTCGTATCCCCCGTCCGGAGGCAAATCCTGTCCGGTTTTCTGTCGACCCGATGACCGGGACCGCGGATGCCGTGCCGCGCGGGCGCGCGCACAGTGTCTCCATGAAACGGATCCTGACTCTGAGCACGGCCGCCGTGCTCACGCTGGGCGCGGTCACCGCGTCCAGCAGTGCCGAGGGCGACCTGGCCGCGCACGGCTGGGTCGGCACGTGGGCGGCGTCGCCCGCGGCCGGGGTGGCGAACACGCCGCAGGGGTATCCGAACTACTCGATCCGCAACGTCGTGCACACCAGCGCGGGCGGAAATCAAGCCAGGGTAAGGCTTTCCAACACCTTCGGCACCGCACCGCTCACCTTTGGCCACGTGACGCTCGCCGTCGCCGACACCGGTCCGCGCGCCGCGGGCGGCACGATGCGCACGCTGACGTTCGGCGGACAGTCCACTGTGGTCGTCCCGGCCGGTGCCGAGGTGCTGAGCGACCCGGCGTGGCTGCGCGTTCCCGCCGACGCCGACCTTCTCGTGACCACGTACGTGCCGACGCCGTCCGGACCGGTCACCTACCATCCGCTCGCCCAGCAGACGTCGTTCTTCACGCGCGCCGGCGATTTCGCGGCCGAGGAATCCGGCGCGTCGTTCACCGAGCAGACCGCGGTGTGGCACTACGTCAGCGAGGTCGACGTCCGCGGGCCCGCCCGCGGCACCGTCGTGACGCTCGGCGATTCGATCACCGACGGCGCGCACTCCACGCCCGGCGCGAACCGCCGCTGGCCGGACCGGCTGAGCGACCGGCTGCACGGACGGCTCGGCGTGCTCAACGCCGGGATCAGCGGCAACCGGCTGCTCCTCGACGGAGCCGCCTCGGGCCGCAACGCGCTCGCCCGGCTCGCCGACGACGTGCTGACCAGCGGCGACGTCCGCACGCTGATCGTGCTCGAAGGCATCAACGACATCCAGCAGAACCCGCACCAGACCGATCCGGCGATGATCGTCTCCGCGCTCCGCCAGATCGTCGCGCAGGCCAAGACGCAGGGCATCCGGGTCATCGGCGGCACGCTCACGCCGTTCAAGGGCTGGAAAATCTACGATCCGACGCTGGAGAAAACCCGCCAGGCGGTGAACGCGTTCATCCGGACCAGCGGGATCTGCGACGGCGTCGTCGACTTCGACGCGGCCGTGCGCGATCCCGCCGATCCGCTCGCGATGCTTCCCGCCTACGACTCCGGCGACCACCTGCACCCGAACGACGCCGGGTACCAGCGGATGGCCGACGCGGTGCCGCTCACTCTGCTGTGACCGGCACGAGCGGCTTGCGCGGGAACGCCAGCACGGCGAGGAGGCTGAGCACGCCGACGCCCACCATGTAGAGCGACACGGACAGCGACGTCCCGGTCGAACTCTGCAGCGAGGCCGCGATCAGCGGGGCGAACCCGCCGCCCAGGACCGCGCCCACCGCGTAGGCGAACGACGATCCGCTGTAGCGGAACCGGGATTCGAACAGCTCCGAGAACAACGCCGACTGCGGTCCGTACGTCGCGCCGAGGCCCACGTTCAGCACCACCACCGCGACGATCAGCAGCCACGGCCGCGCGGTGTCCACGAGCAGGAAGAACGGGATCGACCACACGACCAGCAGCACGGAACCCGCGAGGTAGACGGGTTTCCGGCCCGCCGAGTCCGACCAGATCGCCGCGGCGACGATGCTCGCCAGCCACACGACGCTGCCGACGATCACCACGACCAGCATCGTCGTGCTGGACAGCTTCAGCACCGAAGTGCCGTACGACAGCAGGTAAGCGAAGAAGATGTAGCCCAGCGCGGTGTTCGCGATGAAGCTGACCGCCGCCGCGAGGACCTGCTTCGGCCGCGCGCGCAGCACCTCCACGATCGGCAGCTTGCTGCGCTCGCCGGTGCTGCGCAGCTTCGCGAACACCGGGCTTTCCTCCACGCGCAACCGGATCACCAGCCCGACCGCCACCAGCACAAGGCTGACCAGGAACGGGATCCGCCAGCCCCAAGACCGGAAGTCGTCGGCCGACAGCGAACTGTTCACGAGGAAAAACACCAGCTGCGCCAGGATCAGCCCGGCCGGGACGCCGATCTGCGAGAAGGACCCGTACCGGCCGCGTTTGCCCTCCGGCGCGTGCTCGACCGCCATCAGCGCCGCACCGCCCCATTCGCCGCCCGCCGAAATCCCTTGCAGCACCCGGAGAACCACGAGCAGCACCGGCGCGATGACGCCGGCCTGGTGGTAGGTCGGCAACACGCCGACGCCCGCGGTCGCGAGCCCCATCAGCACCAGCGAGGCGACCAGCATCGCCTTGCGCCCCACGCGGTCGCCGAAGTGGCCCCAGACGATCCCGCCCAGCGGCCGCGCGACGAACCCGACCCCGAGCGTCGCGAACGCGGCGAGCGTGCCGGACGCCGGGGAAAGCGACGGGAAGAACAGCTTGTTGAAGACCAGTGCGGTCGCCGTGCTGTAGGCGAAGTAGTCGTACCACTCGATGGTCGTCCCGATCGCGCTCGCGAGCGCCACCCGCCGGATCCGCCCCGCCGTCTTCGTTTCCTGCTCAAGCACCACTGCCGAGCCCCCTTCTCGTTCAGGCGCGTCATCTTGGCACGGCGGATCCCTTCCGGTCGACCACCGGAAGGCGGGGGCTTCGCGCGCTTGAGCGCAGGTCGGCGGCATCGTCGGCGAAACCCGGTTTCCGCTCGGGCCGAGGTGTGCGAGGGTCGGCCGGTGCCCGATTCCTCCCTCGATGTGCTGCGCTGGCAGTTCGACCTCGCCTGGTCGCTGTTCGAGTACCACCTGGAGCGGCTCGAGCCGGACGATTTCGGCTGGGAACCCGCCGCACTCTGCTGGACGACGCGGCAGGCCGAAGACGGAACCTGGACGCCGGACTGGGCCGGCACCGAGCCCGACCCCGTACCGGTGCCGACGGTCGCCTGGCTGAGCTGGCACCTCGGCTGGTGGTGGAGCGTCGCCCTCGACCAGATCCGCGGCCGCGAACCGCGGGAGCGAAGCGACATCGCCTGGCCGGGCCCGGGCGAACCGGCCATCGCGTGGCTCCGCGGCCTGCGCGCGGACTGGCTCGCCGCCCTGGACCGTCTCGCCGATGCGGACCTGCCGTCGGCCGTCCCGTTCCTGCCCGAAGGCGACCCCCGGCACACGATCGGGCGCCTGATCGCCTGGGCGAACGCGGAGCTGATGAAGAACGTCGCGGAGATCGGGCAGCTCCGCCTTCAGCGAGCCGCTGGGGGGAATCCCTAGCCCGCCTTGGCGATCACCTCGTCGGCGACCCAGCGCGCGACCCCCGCCGGGTAGGGCGCGGGCAGCCCGAGCACGACGTGGCTGAACCCGGCTTCCAGCGCCTCCCCGATCGCCGCCCGGGCGAGGGCGGGCCGGTCGCAGGAAACCGGCAGATGGATCGAGCGCGTGATCTCCGCGGGGTCGCGGCCGATTTCCGCGCAGTACTCGTCCAGCATCGCGGCGCGTTCGACGGCGTCCGCGATGTCCCCGCCGGGGATGTTCCAGACGTCGGCGTGCTCGGCGACCACCCGCAGCGTCGCGCGGGCCCGGCCGCCGATCACGAACGGCGGATGCGGGCGCTGCACCGGCTTCGGGTTGCCGAACGCGCCGGTCAGCTGGACGTGCTCGCCCGCGAAATCGAACGGCTCGTCCTCCGTCCACAGCTTCCGGATCACGGTGCACGCTTCGGCGAACCGGCCCACCGCGTCGGCGGTTTCCAGGTACGGCAGGCCATGCGCTTCGTACTCCCGGCGAGCCAGCGGATGGCTCGGCCGGGAGCCGACGCCGATGCCGAAGTCGAGCCGTCCGCCGGACACGACGTCGGCGGTCGCGGCGATCTTCGCCAGCATCGCCGGCGGGCGGAATCGGTTGCTGGTCACCAAAAGCCCGAGCCGGAGCCGTTCGGTGCGCGCGGCAAGGGCGGAAAGCAGCGTCCAGCCTTCGAAAATCGGCCCGTCCGGTTCTCCGGCGATCGGCAGGAGATGGTCGAACAGCCAGGCGTGCTCGATGGCCGGGATCGCGTCCGCCTCGAGCCAGACCCGCTGCAGCGCGGCGTAGCTGGTCTGCATCGGCGCGGTCATGATGCCGAACCGCGGTTGCGTGGTCATCGCGGGAAGTCCTTTCACTCGTGCGATTCGACGCGGCCGAGCGGGCTGTCTTCGATCCCGGCCCAGCTGTCGTCGCTCGGAATGAGCGCGCTGCGGAGATACGCCGTGGTCAGCCGCTGTTGCAGGGCGACGCGTTCCGGGCTTTCGTCAGTGGTTTCCTTGACTCCGTAGCCGGTGATGCCGCCGAGCGAATGCTCCGCGCCGAAGAGCGTCAGCAGGCTCTTCTCCCCCGGGCTCAGCCGGTACGCGTCGGTGAACCAGTCCGGGCCGCGCACCGACAGCATCGAATCGTCCTGATCCCCGGCGACGAAGAGCGCGGGCGCCTTCAGGCCGGCGAAATCCGGGCTCATGAAAGGGAAATTCTCGGCAGCGAACGGCGACAGGTCCGCGCCGCCGATTCCGGTGAGCGCGAACAGCACCCCGGCGGACACCCGCGAATCGGTGAGGTCCTCGCCGACACCGCCGTCCGCCTCGACGACGCGCGCGCCCAGCAGCATGCTCGCCGACTGCGCGCCCCAGGAGTGCCCGGCGACGGCGATCCGGTTGCGGTCGACTCGCCCGCTCAGTCCGGGCAGAGCCGCTTCGACGGTGTCGAGCTGGTCGATGACGTGCCGCAGGTCCTCGACCCGCAACCGCCAGATGTTCGGCGTGCGCGGGTCTTCCGGGGGCAGGGCCCGGGTCCGCGAATCGAGGTGAGTCGGTTGCACGACGACGAATCCGTGCGCGGCCCAGTAGTCGGCGAGCGGGCCGTAGCCGTCCAGGGACGAGCTGAAGCCGTGCGAGAACACGATCACCGGCAGGCCCTGCCCGGCGGCCGGGGCGGACACGCGCACCGGCAGGTCCTCGCCGCGGCCGGGCGCGTCGAGCCGCACCGGCTTCACCGAGACGACCGGAGCCGGGAGCTGTACTGCAGACATGGGAGTACCTTCTTTCGCCGTCCGGGCGCGCGAGGGTGTGGTGGCGGGCGGCCCGGTCTGGCATCATGAGCAAACGGAACGTTGCTCCGGTAACTATACGGAACACTGTTCCGCTTGTCTACCGGCGGCACGCGGAGGGAGTGGCACGTGGGTGAGAACGCGGGGGCCCGCACGAAACGGGCGGACGCGCGGCGCAACGAGAAAACCCTGCTCGACGCGGCGGCGGCGGTGTTCGTCGCGTCCGGGGTGGACGCGCCGGTGCGCGACATCGCGACCAGGGCGGGCGTCGGCGTGGGCACCATCTACCGGCACTTCCCCACCCGCGCGGACCTGATCATCGCGGTGTACCGGCACCAGGTCGAAGCGTGCGCCGACGCGGGCCCGAAACTGCTGGCGGACAACGAATCCCCGCACGCCGCACTCGCGCAGTGGATCGACCTGTTCGTCGACTTCCTCGTCACCAAGCACGGGCTGGCCGGGATCATGCAGTCCGACCACAGCGGCTTCGAGGCACTGCACGGGTACTTCCTCGAACGGCTGGTCCCCGTGTGCACCGAACTGCTCGACGCCGCCACGAAGGCCGGGGAAATCCGCACGGACCTGGAGGCGGTGCACCTGATGCGCGGCGTCGGGAACCTGTGCATCGGCGCGGAAGCCGACGACAGCTACGACGCGCGCCGCCTGGCCGGGTTGCTGATCACGGGATTGCGGGAGCCTGGCTGAGGATGCCGGGCCGCGGCTGGCTCTGCTCGGCAGGAGTCGGCGAGCCAGGTGCTCGGCCGGGGCGCTTCACCGCACCGGAACCTTGACCTCAGCAGGACGCCGTTCCGGCCGCAACCCCCGCCAGGCCGTGTGCCGCAACCGCCCGTCCCCCGGGGTGAGCCGCCGGTACACCACCTCGCCGACCACCTCCGGGTCCAGCCAATGCGCGCCGCGCGCGCGGTCTCGCGGCACCTGGTCGGCGAACGGGCTTGTCTTGCGCTCCAAGGGAACCAGCCGCGCCTGCAGATCCTTGAGCATCGCGTCGGTGAAGCCGGTGCCGACGTCGCCCAGGTACCGCAGCTCCCCCGACTCCGGGTCGTGCGCGCCGAGCAGCAGCGCGCCGATCGTGCCCTCGCGGCGGCCCTGGCCCGCGCGCCAGCCGCCGAGGATCACCTCGGTCGTCTGCACCAGCGGGTGTTTGAGCCATTCCGGACTGCGCCGTCCCGGGTGGTACCGCGACGTACGGCCCTTCACCACCAAGCCTTCGAGCATCATTTTCCGCGCGACGTCCAGCAGACCGGCCGGGGTCATCCCGTCGTCGGCGAGGTCGCGGTGCCGGTACCAGGGCGTGATCGCGACCAGCCGCCGGTCCGGCGGTTCGATCTCGGCGAGCCTCTCGCGGCGTTCCTCGTACGGCGCGTCGAGCAGGGTTTCGCCGCCCAGGCTCAGGAGGTCGAAGGCGAAGTACGCGACCGCCTGCCAGGTGCGGTTCTGCAGGAGCCCGAAGTCGGGGCGGCCGTGCTCGTCGAGGGCGACGATCTCGCCGTCCAGCACCGCGGGCCGTCCCCCGAGCGCATCGCCGAGCGCGCCGGACAGCTGCGGGAATCTGGTCGTGAAATCGTTGTCGTTGCGGCTGGTCAGCAGGGTGCTTCCGTCCGGAGCGACGCGCATGGTCGCCCGGTAACCGTCCCATTTGAACTCGTACGCGTACGCCGGATCGTCGCGCAGCGCGCCGCCGTCGGGCGACGCCAGCATCGGCTCGATCGCGGGCGGCATGCCGCCGGCCACTTCGGACATTCGGGCACCTCCGCGCACCACGGTAAGCCGAACCCGCCGGATCCGCCGCCGTAGGATGGCCGGGTCCACGACGGAGGGGGCCAGGACCGGTGCCGAGCAAGGATTTCGAACGGATCATCCGCAAGCTGCGCGAGGTCGAACGCGGCAGCGGCCGCGACTACACGTCGTTCAGCGTGCGCGGCAAGCGCTTCGGCTACCACTGGCCGCGCACGGACACCGTCGGGCTCAAGCAGACCATCGCGGAGCAGCAGGCGCTCGTCGCGGAACGGCCGGACGTTTTCGAGGAGCAGTTCACCTCCGGCGGGTTCGGCTGGGTGGTGGTGCGACTGGCCGGCATCGAGGCCGACGAACTGGCCGAACTCGTGTACGAGGCGTGGCGGCTGTCGGCCCCGGAAGACCTGGCGGCCGAGGTTCCGCTGCCGCAGCTCTGACAATCCGGCATACCGGGTGACGGCCCAGCGGGTTGCGGCGATCTTCTCCGTGTTCCGGCGGAGGGGGTCTGCGGTGTCACGGCGGTCGGTGCAGGTGCTGGCGGCGTTCGGGGTGCTGGCCGTGGGGGTGTTCCTGAAGTGGCTGCCGCTTTTCGCCGCTGAGCCCGGCCGCGCGTGCCTCCCGGGCAAGGAGCAGCCCGCTTGGTGCGGCCCGTCCTACGCCAACCCGGCGGAGTGGGGCGCGGTTCTGGTCGGCGGCGCGATACTGGCGCTGCTCTACCTGCGCTATCTGGCCGACCGCGAACAGGTTCGCTGATCCGGCATCCGCATCGGACAGTCCACACACGACAGTGCGCCCCGGCCGAAAAGGCCGGGGCGCACCAAGAGTCACCAGGGGTTGTTGTCCTGCTCGTCCGGGTCGATGCCGCCAGGACGACGGCCCGGCGGCGGTGCCGCAGGTCCGCCCGGAGCGGGCGGCGCAGCGGGCGGACGGGCCGCACCACCCGCGGGGGGCGGCGCAGCGGGCGGCTCCGGCTCCTCGGCCGGGGCGTCCGGCTGGTCGGCCGGATCCGGGTCGGGGTCCGGGAAGCGGCTGCGGAGCGAATCGAGCATGACTGCGCGCGTGTCCGGGTCCTCGTCGCCGAGGCTGCGGCCCATGACCTCGGCCACCCGGTCGGTGATGCCCGACTGCGCCTTGCGCATCGTCTCGAGCACCATCCTGGAGAGCTCCTCCGGCGGGATGGTGCGCGTGCGGGAGCTGAACACCAGGTCCGACACGACCCCGTCGGCCCCGACGGTGACCTTGACGGTCCCGTCCGGGCTCGTCGCGGTCAGCCGCAGCTGCTCGGTCTCCTGCTGGGCCGCCGCGTAGCGCTCCGCCTTGCGGGCGAACCCGGCCGCCCATTCGTCCATTCGCCGGATTGCGTCGTCGGGGTCCCTGATCAGGTCGCCCAGCCCACCCGCGCTGGTCATGCTTTTCGTTCTCCTCGAATCCCGTCACCCGCGCCGTTGCGGGCGGATCTACTCCTCGCCGCGACGGGCGCCGTCGTCCGTTGACGGTACCCGTCCGCCGCCGCGCCGCGAGGGCGGCACCGCCTCGCTATGCCCCGTCGACCCGTTCCTTCGGCTGCAACGGCTCGGCGCTGTCGTACCGGGCCTCCGCGGGCGCGGCGTCCCGGGTGAACGGCACGTTCTGCCCCGTGGGGGCCTGCACCCCGCCGACCCGGAACCGCTCCTTGAGCTCCCCGCTGTCGGTCTTGCTGAGCATCCCCTCGGTCGCCACCTTCTTGAAAGGCTTCGACTGGCCCTCGTCGCCCTCCTGGTAGGATTTCGCGGCCGTCCGCACGTTGTCCGCGGTCGCCTGGACGCCCTCGATCGCGCCGCTGATCGCTTCCTTCGCCTTCTCGCCGGTCGGGTTGATGATCGGCGGGAGGAACGCGCACAGCAGCCCGTACGCGTCGTCGGACATCGCGTAGTTCGCCGCCTGCGCCGCGGTGTTCAGCCGATCCACCAGGCCGTCCAGGTGGCTCGCGTGCGCCACGAGGTCGTCGGGTTCTACGCGGAACCCCTGTGCGCCTCCGCTCATCGCCGCCTCACTTCCAGTCCTTGTTCTTCCAGTCGCCGATCACCGGCGGGGCCACGACCTCGTCCGGCGCGAAGAACGACGGATCGTCCGATTCGACGAAGCTCGCGATCTTGTGTTCCTTGTCCTCCGGGCCCTTGCCGCCCTTGCCGCCGCCCATGGCTCCCATGCCGGGAGCGCCTGCCGCGCCCTTGCCGCCCGCGGCGCCCGAACCGGACCCGCCGCGCCCGGCGACGCCTTCCTCGGCCGGGCCGGAACCGCCCGCGCCGCTGAACGCGCCTCCGCCGCCGGCGCCCGGGCCGCCCTTGATGCCGCCGACGCCGCCCGCGCCTCCCCCGCCGAGCCTGCTGCTGATGCTCTCGCCGTTGACGCCGCCGATCTTGCCGATGCCGCCGAGCTTCTCCCCGCTCGGGCCGGTGCCGCCGCCCGGGAACAGCGGCTTGCCGTCCGGGCCGATCTTGCCCGGGTTGAACGGCTTCGGCTCGAACGGCTTGAGCCCGCCCGGGCCCTCGGGGATCGAGGGCTTGAACGGCTTGTACGGGTTCGGCTTGTACGGGTCGCCGTCCTTGCCGCCCGGGATGGGCGGGATCGACGGCGGGGTGAAGGTCGGATTGCTGCCGCCGGGATTGCCCCCGCCGGGGATCGGCGGAATGTTCGGCGGAGTGAAAGTCGAGCCGCCGGGATTGCCGCCGCCCGGGATGGGCGGGATGTTCGGCGGGGTGAAGCCCTGCGCCTTCGTCGAACCCGGGTCGTCCGAACCCGGGATGGGCGGGAACGAGCCGCCGGGACCGCCGCCGCCCGGGCCTCCGCCGCCGGGGCCGCCTTCGGGGATCTTCAGCGCCGCCGGGTCGAACCTGCGATCGGGCTGCTGCCCGCCGGGGCCGCCGGTGACGCTGCCCGGTCCGCCGTTGCCGCCGCCGTACGGCTTGCCGTCCGGTCCGATCGGCCGTCCGTCGGGGCCGATCGGCTGGCCGTTCGGGCCGACCGTGGTCCCCGGCGGGCCGATCGGCTTGCCGTCGGGACCCAGCGGACGCCCGTCCGGGCCGATGAGCTGGCCGTTCGGGCCGACCGTGGTCCCGGGCGGGCCGATCGGGTTGCCGTCGGGACCGATCGGACGGCCGTCCGGGCCGACCCGCACGCCGCCCGGAGCGCCCGCGCCGCCGCCGGGCCGCATCGGGGTGCCCTGCGTCGCGGCGTGCCACCGGTCCGTCTCGGCGGGCAGCTTCGGCGGTTCGGCGAACCGCGGCGTCGCCACCGCGCCGCCGATGGTCTGGTCGTACCGCGTCATGATCTGCGCGGCCTGCTCGCGGGCGGCCTGCTGGTCGGTGAAGGTCTTCATCGCCGAGGAGTAGGCCACGACGTACGCGGCCGGATCCTTGATCGTCATCAGGACCTTGTTCGCGTCCTGCGCCGAGAACTGCACCGGCGGGTTGGCGTTCATCGCCTTCTGCGTCTCGTTGAGCGCCTGCGAATGCACTTCCTGCTGGCGCCCGGTCAGCGTCGCGCCCTGCGCGGTGGTGCCGAGCCACTTGCCCACGTTGGCGAGGTGCACGCGCGCCGCGTCGCCCGCGTCGCCCTTCCAGTTCGAGGTGCTCGCGTTGATCGCGTCGCCGAGGTTCTTCTGGTGCGTCGCCAGTTCGTTGCCCAGGCTCACCCACGCCTCCGACGACTCGGCCACCGAGGCCGGGTCCGCGTCCGTGGAGATGGCTTCGACCATCTGCTCGTGCGTCGCGTTCTTCCAGTCGGTGTGCGGGGCGGCTCCCGGATCGCGCATCTCGAGGTCCTTGCCGAGATGCTTCTTCGATTCGTCCAGGTTCCGCTGGTACATCGCCTGGATCAGCTGGTCGCGCGCCTTCCCCTGGACGTTCGGGAGCAGCCATCCGTTGAAGATGGCGTCGATCTTCTTCGTCGCGTCCTCGCGCAGCTGGTCGCCCGAGGCCACGTCGTCCGGGCGCACCGGGCCGATGTAGTACTTCGACGAGGGGTCCAGCGTCGGGTTGTAGAGCGCGGTGTTGCCCGGGTCGTAGTCCGTCGAGGACGGGTCGGAGACGGACTCGGCGGTCGGTGCTTTCTTCTCGGCCACTGGTCTCCCCTTCAGCCCTGCTCTTCGACGGTGCGGTGGATGCGCTCGAAGGCTTCCCGCGAGCTGTGCTCCCGCTCCTTGTAGTTCTTCTTCGCGAGCTTGATCGCCTCGACGTAGGTCGGGAACTCGCGGTGCGCCGCCTGCAGCTGGGTGACCAGGCCCTGCTGGTCGCGCGCGGTCTCGGCCATGTGCTTGCTGACGAACATGCCCGCCGGGCTCTTCGACATCGCCGGGACCCCGGCGATCTTCTCGATCAGGTGCGCGTGCGCCTCCAGCGCGTCGAGCACGCCCTGGAGCGCGGCGATCATCTTGTCGCCGGTGCTGTCGTCCACCGCGAACGATCCGCGCTCGGCCAGCGTCTTCAGCTGGCGCGCGGGCAGCGAGAAGCCCACCGGGGCCACGGGGGCCGTCCTCGCTTCCATCGCCATCGGTGCCTCGTCGGTCATCGGGACCTCGTTCTCCTCGTGAACTGTCGCCGCTTGCAGTGGAATGATCAGTAAACCTCGGAAACCGCCTGCTGCACGGCGCGCTTGAGCTCGCGGGGCCCGGCGGGCACGTACTCCGCGGTCAGGTCGCCCGCCTCGCTGACGGCCGACTTGATCAGGTAGCGGCCGTCGGCGGTGTCGAGCCACCCGATCGGGTCGCCGCCGCGCCGCTCGCCGTGGCGGCCCCAGCCGCTCACCGCGATGTGCCCGCCGCCGAGCCGCGGCTGCGCCAGCACGCGTTCGAGCACCTCGACCCCGCCGGGGGCGGGGCGGGAGACCCGCGGGTCCGGGCGGCGCGGCTGCACGCGCCCGCTGACCTCGATCATCCCGAACGCGTCGGTCTCTTCCTCGTCCTCGGCCGCCTCGGCCCGCCGGCGCGCGGTCATCGCGGACACCTCCTGCGAGGCCGCCTGGCGGATCGTGTGCGCGCCGGTGCTGGCCGGGCGGGCCCGGGGCAGCACGCCCGCGACCACCTCGACGAGCTCCTCGTCGTCGAAGAGCGAGAACAGCAGTTCGTCGGTCTTCGGGTCCTGGGTGATCCCGAGCGCCTGCCTGCCGTCGGTGAGCGCGACCACCGCGATGTCCGCGCCGAGGCCGTCGATCCCGCTGACCGCGACCGACACCCGCGGCTTCGCGAGCAGCTCGAAGGCAGTGCGCACGTACGGGCTCAGCTCGTCGCCGACCGACAGCCTGCGCGCCTCGATCGCGTCGTTGACGACCTTCGCGACCTGGACGTACCGGTCGGGTTCCGCGGGCACGGAACCGATCCGCAGCGGGAACTGGCGGATGTTCCCGCCGGTCGCCTCCCCGATCACCAACGCTTCGACGACGTCGAGAACGAACTCGAACCTGTCCGCCATCCCGAGGGCATCCTTCCCACAGCCGGGTCGGGCACGGCCGCTTCGGCACCCTTGTGAGTGACGCCGAATTGCGTTGCCGTGCCTGGGATTCGCAATGGGGAAAGACTATCAGTCCGGCAGGGGCCGGTGATCACCACGGGGACTGCTGCCCCAATGTACCGAGGGCCGTGTCCGAAGAGACACGACCTGCGGTTTCGCCGCGCGCGCCGCTTGACGCGCGGCCCCGCGGCGGCGGAAATTCCTGGGTGCGAGAAAACTGACAAAAGACCGCCGCGGATCGCGGCGGCCCGTTGCGGTGCCCGGTTTTACCGAGTTGTTCTCCTGCCCTTCGCCGTCGTTTAGCCGGTTCGTCGCTCCACAGTGGACTGGGGCTCAGGAGACGGCGCGCGCCCGTTCGATGTCCGGTGAGCGGTACATCCGTTCCGGGATGCGCGCGAGCGTCGATTCGTGCACCTGCGGGCCGAGCCCGTACAGCTTCTGGAAGCTCATGATCAGCGGCCGCCACGCGTCGGGATCGATGCGGTCGCCGGCGCCCGGCATCCGGATGTCGTCGTGCACGAACACCCGCTGCACGCGCACTTCCAGCCCGACGACGCCGCCGCGCTGCGCTTCGTCGTCCTCGGCGAACGGGTGCACCGATTCCAGCACCGCTTCCATCGCGACCGGGCACTCGGCGACCCGAGGCGGCGCGACCGTCTCGGACGGCGCCGGCGTGAGCCCCGCGCGGCCGAACTTGTCCGCGACGTGGAAGTAGCCGCGCTCTTCCTTGCGCGGCGGCACCGGATCGGACCCGGTGGTCAGCGCCAGCCGGTCCACCGCGGCGGCCATCGCCGACGACGGGAGGTTCAGCACGCATTCGCGCGTGCGCAGGAGATTGAGCGTGGTCTTCGAACGGGCGCCGAGGCCGAGCATCGCCCGCCAGCCGAGCCAGAACGCCGACGACATCGGGGCCAGGTTGGCCGAACCGTCCTCATTGGACGTCGAGACGAGCGCCACCGGCGTGCCGAAGTAGAGGATGCCGGGCTCGATCGCAGTGTGGGTGGGAAAAGTCGTGTTCACACCGCTCAGTCTGGCCATCGCCGCCGGTGCGCCGCTGGCGGAAATCGGCCGTTGCTTTCCCGCCCCCGGACAAGCCGTGAAGGGCTCCTTGAAGGAATCAGATTCCCTCAAGGAGCCCTTCACCGACAGCTAGGCGACGCCTGCGGCGGCGAGGGCGCGGCCGGTGAGAACCCGGGCGAGGTGACGGCGGTACTCGGCCGTGGCGTGCGGTTCTTCCGGCGGCGAAGTGTCCTCCGCGGCCAGTTTCGCCGCCTCCGCCGCGGTCGCCCCGCCGGCCAGCGCGCGTTCGGTCGCCGACGCCCGCAGCGGCGTGCCGCCCATGTTGACCAGGCCGACCGAACGCCCGGTCACCGCGACGCCGACGATCGCCCAGTCGATGGCCCGGCGGGTGAACTTCTCGAACCCCCAGCCCAGCCCGGCCTGGCTCGGCAGCCGGATCTCGGTGAGCAGTTCGTCCGGCTCCAGCGGCGTGGTGAACGGCCCGAGGAAGAACTCCGCGGCCGGGATCCGCCGCTCCCCCCGCGGTCCGCGCGCGACGAGCGTGCCGTCCGCCGCGAGCACCGCCGCGGGCAGGTCGGCCGCCGAGTCGGCGTGCGCCAGCGACCCGCCGATCGTCCCGCGATGGCGCACCTGCGGGTCGCCGACCGAACCGGACACGTGCGCGATCAGCGGCGCGTGCTCGGCGAGCACCGGGTCGTGCTCGAGATCGTGGTACCGGGACAGCGCCCCGATCACCACCTCGTCGCCGTCGGCGCGGACGAACTTCAGCTCTCGCAGCGGCGCGATGTCCACCACGACCTCCGGCGCGGCGAACCGGAGTTTCATCAGCGGCAGCAGCGAATGCCCGCCCGCGAGCAGCTTCGCGTCTTCCCCGTGCTCGGCGAGCAGCGCGAGCGCTTCGTCCACAGTGGACGCGCGCCGGTAGGCGAATCCGGCCGGGATCACTGCGCCACCTCCTGCCCGGACGCGTCGATCACGGCGCTGACGATGTTGTGGTAGCCGGTGCAGCGGCAGAGGTTGCCCTCCAGCGCGGCGCGGGCCTCGTCGCGGGTCGGCTTCGGGTTTTCCTTCAGCAGCGACACCGTCGCCATCATCATGCCGGGCGTGCAGAACCCGCACTGCAGGCCGTGCTGCTCGCGGAACGCGCGCTGCACCGGGTGCAGGCCGTCGGCGCCCGGTCCGGAGGCCAGACCCTCCACAGTGGTCACTTCGTGGCCGTCCGCCTGCGCGGCCAGCACCGTGCAGGATTTCACCGATTCGCCGTCGAGCAGCACCGTGCACGCCCCGCAGGACGTGGTGTCGCAGCCGATGTTCGTGCCGGTGAGGCCCGCGGTGTCCCGCAGGTAGTGCACGAGCAGGGTGCGGTCGGGCACCTCCTGCGCGATCGTCTTCCCGTTCACCTCGATCGAGACCCGCACGTCAGTTCGCCTTCCTAGCGTCGTTCAAAGCCGTCCAGACCCGCAGCGGGGTGGTCGGCATGTCCAGGTGCCGCACGCCGAGGTGGGCGAGCGCGTCCACCACCGCGTTGTGCACCGCGGGCGTCGACCCGATCGTCGCCGCCTCGCCGATCCCCTTGACCCCCAGCAGGTTCCGGGTCGTCGGCGTCTCCATGTCCACCAGTTCGAAATCGGGCAGCTCGGGCGCGGTGACGAACGAGTAGTCGGCGAGCGTCGCCGTCGTCGGGTTGCCGTCCGCGTCGTAGCTCATCACCTCGAGCAGCGCCTGCGCGATGCCCTGGCCGAGCCCGCCGTGCCGCTGGCCGCGGAAGGTCAGCGGGTTCACGATCGGGCCCGCGTCGTCGAGCGCCACGAGGCGGCGGACCTCGACCTTGCCGGTTTCGGTGTCGACCTCGACGACCGCGAGGTGCGCGCCGAACGGGAACGTCGGCGCGCCGTCGCCGAACCAGACGTCGGCGGTGAACCCGTCCGCCTCGGCGGCGACGCGCGCCCAGTCGAGCGTCGTGCTGGACGGCGCGCCGCGGACCTGCCAGACGCCGCGTTCGACGTCCAGCTCCAGGTCGTCCGGCGCGGCTTCGAGCAGTTCCGCCGCGACCTGGCGGGCCTGCGCCACGACCTCCTCGGCCGCCCGCCGGATCGCCGAACCGCCGAGCTGCAGCGACCGCGAGCCGAACGTGCCGATCGCGCGCGGGACCTCGTCGGTGTCGCCGTGCCGGACGGTGATCTTGTCCAGCGGCACGCCCAGCTGGTCCGACAGCAGCATCCCGAGCGACGTCCCGAGCCCTTGCCCGTGCGGGGAACTGCCGGTCCACGCGGTGACCGAACCGTCCGGGTGCACGTCGACCCGGCCGCTCTCGCCCGACGCGTCGCCGCCGGTGATCTCCACGTAGGCGGCGATGCCGAGCCCCAGCGCCACCGGATCCCCGGCGGCGCGGCGCTTCCGCTGTTCTTCGCGCAGCTGCGCGTACCCCGCCGCGTCGAGCACCTTGTCGAGCGCCGCGGCGTACTCGCCGGTGTCGTACGAGCCGCCAGTCGGCGTCTGGTAAGGGAATTCCTCGGGGCGGATGAAGTTGACCCGCCGGACGTCGGCCGGATCCATGCCGATTTCCGCGGCGAACAGGTCGATCGCGCGCTCGACCGCCGCCGTCGCCTCCGGACGGCCCGCGCCGCGGTAGGCCGCGATCGGCGTGGTCGTGGTGACCACGCCGCGGCTGCGCGTCTGCACCACCGGGAACCGGTAGACGCCGGGGGCCATCATCTCGGTGAGCGTCGGCAGGAACAGCGCCCGCGGGTACGCACCGGTGTCCTGGAGGACGTCGAGCCGGTACGCCAGCACGGTTCCGTCGCGCTTGCCGCCGATGGTGACGGTGTTGCGCTGCGCGCGGCCGTGCGTCATCGAGGTGAGGTTCTCGCTGCGCGATTCGGCCCACCGCACCGCGCGCCCGGCCCGCTTCGCCGCCCAGGCGAGCAGGACCGCTTCCGGATCCGCGCCGATCTTCGCGCCGAACCCGCCGCCGACGTCCGGCGTGATCACCCGCACCAGGTCCTCGCCGATGCCGAGCCCGCCGGCCACGACGCTGCGGCCGATCTGCGCGTTCTGCGTGGAAAGCCACAGGGTGACCCGCCCGTCCTCGCCCCACGCGACGGACGCCCCGCGCGGCTCGACCGGGGCCGGCGCCACGCGCTGGTTGAGGATTTCCTCGGTGACGACGACTTCGCAGCCCTCGAACACCGAATCGTCGAACTCCTCCGGGCCGTTCGTGTGGACCACGTTGGTACCGTGGTCCGGGAAGACCAGCGTCTCGTCCGCGAGCGCGGTGTCGAAGTCCGCGACCGCGTCCAGCGGGTCGTAGTCCACATCGACCAGTTCGGCGGCGTCGGCGAGCTGGTACCGCTCCTCGGTGAGCACCAGCGCGACCGCCTCGCCGACGTACCGCACGACGTCTTTCGCCAGGTACGGCTCCGCGACAGGCCCGGCCTTGCCCGCTCCGAGATCGAGATCGGCCGCGGTGTAGACCCCGACCACGCCCGGCGCGGTGCGTGCTTCCGCCACGTCGATGCCGACGATCCGCGCGTGCGCGATCGGGCTGCGCACGAAGACCGCGTGCACGGCGCCGTCCAGCGCTTCTTCCTTGAGGTCGTCGACGTACGTTCCGCCCGCGGTGATCAGCTTCTCGTCTTCGACGCGCACCACCCGGGTGCCGACAATGCTCATCTGTCCTCCTGCTCGGGTACCCCGCCGACTATGCCCGCATGTGCTGCCCCGCGTCAGCCCGAACGGGTCTGCCACGCCGGAACCGCGGTGCGGGAGAGCCTGCGGCGGCGTGGCGGAAGATAGCGCACGGGACGGATCGGGTCGGCGGCTGAGCCCGTTCGGTGATCAACGGGCCGCTTCAGCCCGAGTAAGCCTGCCAACCCAGCACCACCGCCAAAGAAAGCCCGCCCAGTCCGATCGCGATCCGCAGCGGGGTCGCGGGCAGGTAGCGCACCACGACCGAGCCCAGCCACGAGCCCGCGACCGAACCGAGGCACACCGCGATCGCCGCGGGCCAGAAGACCTTTCCGGTGAAGGCGAACACCAGCGCGGCGATCAGGTTCGCGGTACCGGTCGCGATGTTCTTCGCCGCGTTCGTGCGGGCCAGCGACTGGCTCCACACCGTCGTCAGCAGCGCGAGCATCAGCACCCCGGCCGCGGCCCCGAAGTACCCGCCGTACACCCCGACCAGGAACGCAGCGATCGCGGTGAGCGGGCCGATTCCGCGGTGCTCGCTGTGCTCGGCCATCCGCCGCAGCCGCGGACCGGCCATCAACACGACCGACGCGCCGCCGATCAGCCACGGCACCACGACGGTGAACGCGTCCGGCGAACTGACCAGCAGCACCAGCCCGCCGCACGCCCCGCCTGCCGTGGTGATCAGGCACAACGGCAGCAGGCGGCGGCCTTGCCCCTTCAGCTCCGGGCGCGCGCCGACGGCGGCTCCGGCGGTCGTGCCCAGCATCGCGACGGTGTTGGTCATGTTGGCGACGACCGGCGGCAGCCCGGCGGCGAGCAGCGCCGGGTACGACACCAGCGACGCGAGGCCCGCGGTCGCGCCGGTCAGCCCGGCCCCGACCCCGGCCAGCACGAGAAGCAGGAATCCGCCGGGGCCAGTGATCACGTTGTCATCTCAGCACGCCGCTCCCGGCGGCCTCAGGCCGGGCCGAAGCCCGACGGCGAAACGTATAGGGCGTTATACGACATTGTCCGAAACCGGACGGGATCGGCCGCGAGGGTTGCCCGGCCGCCCGGCCGCCGCAGAGAATCCGCGCTGACAAGGTTGTCAACGGCTCTGGAGGACGCGGGATGGACCGGTTCACCCGGCGGCAGGCGCTCGGCTTCGCGGGCGCCGGAGCGGTGGTCCTCCTGGCCTCGGGAACAGCGCGGGCGGCGTCCCGGCCCGCGCCGGATCCCGTCGCCGCGACCTACCTGCGGGTCCTCCTCCGGCACACCCGCTGGGCCGAGCAGCAGTTCGACACCGCTGCCGGGATCTACCCGGCCCGCGACTTCACCTTCGCGGTCGTCCTCGGCAACGCGCTCCTGCTGACCCGCGACGGTTACGACGCGAGCGTCGCCGGAGTCGACCGCGGAACCCTGCGCGCGCACACCCTCGCCACGATCAAGCACTTCGCCGCCTCGAACCGGCTCACCGGCGGTGCCGAGTGGGGCCGGAAACTGTTCTTCGACACCACTTTCCAGTCCTACTTCCAGCTCGCCGCGCGTCTCTTGTGGACAGACCTCGACGCGGCGACGCGACGGAACGTCGAGCGCATCGCCACCGAACAGGCCGCCTACACGACCAGCCTCGGCACCGGCGACGACCCCGCCTCCGGCGACTGGACGCCCAACGGCCTGCGCGGCGGCTACGTCGGCGACACGAAGCTGGAAGAGATGGGCGTCTACGCGCAGTCGCTCGCCCCCGCGCTCGCCTGGGCGCCGAACGACCCGCGCGCCGCGGAATGGCGCGCGGCCTTCGGTTCCTGGAGCCGCAACGAAGGCGGCCTGCCCGCCGCGGATCTGGCGAACCCGCGGCTCGTCGACGGCAAACCGGTCAGCGGCAACACCGCGACCAACCTGCACGACACGTTCCTGGTCGAGAACCACGGCTCGTTCGGCCCGCACTACCAGGAAGAACTCTGGCGCACGTCCGGCCGCAACGCGATGCACTTCCTCACCGCCGGCGCGCCGCTGCCCGAGGTCCTCACCGCGCAGCCGAACGGCGAACTGCTGTGGCGCACCATGCTCCTGATGACCAGCGACGCGGGCGAACCGCTGATGCCGATGGTCGCCGACCGCGAACACCTCTACGGCCGGGACGTCCTCCCGCTGGCCTTCCGCGCCCAAGTGCTCGGCGACCGCCACGCCGCCTGCGCCGAGGCCCAGCTGGCCGCGCGGCTGGAGCCGTACCAGGCGTACCCGCCGTCCGACCGGATCACGAAGTTCTCCGGCGAACCCAAGTACGAACCGGAAGCCCGCGCCGAACTCGCCATCAGCTATTTGCTGCACGAATGGCGCGCCGAGCACGGAGGCCCGGTCAGTGCGGTGCGCAAGGAAGAATTCGACGCCCACGCCGCTCGCGCCGCCGACTTCGGGACCGGACCGGGCCTGCTGGCGCACCGCTCCCCCGCCGCGTGGGCCGCGACCGTCACCAAACCCGGGTTCGTGAAATTCGCCTGGCAGCCGAACCACGACGACTGGCTGTTCGTCCTCGGCGGCGCCAACCCGATGCTGCTGCCCGCCACGAACGTCGCCGTGCGCGAACGCCGCGCCACGACGTACCGCAAGGTCCGCGACGGATTCGACGGCACCCTCGGCGTCCTGCGCTTCGACACCGGGTACGCCGCACTCGCCACGCTCCCCACCGGTGCCGCGGTTTACGCCAGCACCGGCGTCGCGCCGGACGAAGGCGTGCTCAACGTCTACAACCTGGCCATGCCAGGCGTTCCCGGCCTCGACGGCGATCGCGCCTACACCGCTGCCGAGGGATCGGTGACGCTCCCCGCACAGTCCGGGCCGGCCGGCGCGCGCACCGACGATCTGGCCTTCCCGCCGGTGACGGCGCGCCACGTGCGGATGCTTGGCGTGCAACCGGACCCGCAATACGGCTACTCGCTCTGGTCGTTCGAAGTCCATGACGGCAACGGCCCTGATCTCGCCCTGGCCGGAACCGCGTCCGCGTCCTCGGCCGCGCCGGGCAAGGAGGCGAAGTACGCCGCCGACGGCAATTCCGCCACCCGGTGGGCAGTGTCCGCATCGGACCGTCCGCGCGCGGACAGCTGGCTCGCCGTCGATCTCGGTGCACCGCAACGGGTCGATCGGGTCCGCCTGAGCTGGGAGGCCGCTGCCGGGCGGAAGTACCGGATCGAAACGTCGCCCGACGGCGCCGCCTGGACGTCCGTCGCGACCTATCCGACGCCCGCGCTGCACAGCACCGGCGGCTGGCTGGACATCGACGGCCGGGCCGGGATCGTCGTCACCAGCCCGAATCCGCTCACCGTCACGAACGACCACGTCACGCTGTCCGCCGGGCCGCCCGCGCCGCTACTGGCCGAGCTGTACCCCGGCCGCGCGGACCTGCCGAAACTCGCCCGGCGCGCCCGCGCCAGCGCGACCGGAGTCCACGTAAGCGTCACCGACGATTTCCTCGTGCTGGCCAACCTTTCCGACCGCTCCGCGACCGGAACCGCTTCCCTGCCACAGGATCGCACCGCACTTCTCCTCTACCGAGGCACGCAGACAGTCACGACGTCCGGCAGCTCGTTCGGCTACGAACTCGCCCCCGCCGAAGGCCGGGTCGAACCGCCGCGATTCACCGTGCGCGGCAAGTCCGGCAGCGCCGTCCCACCCGGCCTGAGCGCGGTAGTGCACGACGCCAGCCGCGTCGACCTGACCGCCCCGCCCGGACTTCTTCCGGCAGTCGTGACCGTGACCCCGACCGGCGGCCGTCCGCGCACAGTCGCGCTGCCGCCGCGCCAGACCGTTCCCGTCGTGTTCGCCGAGACCCGGCCGTACCCGCTGAACGACCGCGCACTCGGGTGCGCGACCTTCCCCGCCGAACCGCTGCCGCCCGGGATGACCAGCCCGGACGCGGCCGTCGACGACAACCCGGCGACAGCATGGCAACCCGGCCCCGGCGGCCGGTTGGTGGCGGACCTGGGCGCACCACTGCGGATCGCGACCGTCGAACTCGCCTGGACCGCCGGCCGAGTGCCCGCCACCGTCGTCGAGACCAGCACCGACGGCATCACCTACGCCGAAGCCGCCCGTCCGGACCGAAAACGCACCGCCTCTGTCACGCTGCCCCAGCCCGTCCGCTACCTGGCCCTCCGCACCCTGGACTGGCGACGAGGCGACGCCAGCCTCACCCGGATCTCCGCGCTCACACCGCCGAACTAGCCGGCCACTCCTCGAACGGCAACGCGAGCGTGTGCCCGGTCTGCTCGGCTTTCGCGCGCAGGTACCGCACGTTGTTCTCGTTCGCGAAAACCCCGGTGCGGACGCGCTCGCGCACATCGAGGCCGTGCCGCGCCAGCTGGGCCGCCTTGTCCGGGTTGTTCGACAGCAGATCCAGCTGCTGAACGCCGAACAGGCTGAGCATCTGCGCGGCCGCGGTGTAGTCGCGCGCGTCCTCGGGCAGGCCGAGCGCGGAATTCGCCGCGTAGGTGTCCAAACCGGAATCCTGCAGCGCGTAGGCGTCGAGCTTGTTGTACAGCCCGATTCCGCGGCCTTCCTGACGCAGGTAGAGCAGGTACCCGCCTGCCTCGGAAATCCGCGCGACCGACTCCGCCAGCTGCGGGCCGCAATCGCAGCGCGCGGATCCGAAGACGTCTCCGGTGAGACATTCCGAATGCAGCCGCACCAGCGGCACCGGACCGGGTTTGCCCAGCACGAAGGCAAGATGCTCGAGCCCGTCGGACAGCCCGGCGAACGTGACCGCCTCGGACTCGACCGCGGGAGCGTCGCCGAACCGCAGCGGGATCCGTACTCGCGTGCGCACCTGTGGGACTGTCGTCATCGGGCAACTCCTCTCCCCCTCGATGATTCCGACCCTACCCAGAACCGCCGGCAAAACCGCGGCCCCGGAGTGCGGCCAAGGTCACGTAGGCTCGCGGGCATGGCCGACCGTCCCGAATCGTTCGCCGCCGAAACCGATCCCGCGCAGCTCGCCGACCTGCGCGCCCGGCTGCGCGCGACCCGCTGGCCGGACGCGCCGGAAGACGGCTGGGCGCTCGGCGCGGACGTGAGCTACCTGCGTGAACTGATCGCCTACTGGGCAGAAGAGTTCGACTGGCCGAAGCAGGAAGCCGCGCTCGCGCGGCTGCCGCGGTACCGCGTCCGGATCGGCGGATCCCGGATCCATTTCGTGCACGCCCGCGCGGTCGCGCCGAGCGGGCCGGCGCTGCCGCTCGTGCTGACCCACGGCTGGCCGGATTCGTTCTGGCGCTATTCGAAAGTCGTCCCGCTGCTCGCCGACCCCGGCGCCCACGGAGCCGACCCGGCGGACGCCTTCGACGTCATCGTCCCGGACCTGCCCGGCTACGGATATTCCGACCGCCCCGCCGGCCCGGCGCCCGATTCCGTCGCCGTCGCCGGGATGTGGGCCGAACTGATGACCGTCCTCGGCTACCCGCGCTTCGCCGCGGCGGGCGGCGACATCGGCAGCAGCGTCAGCCGCTTCCTCGCCCTCGACCACCCGGACCGGGTCGTGGCCGTGCACCGGATGGACGCCGGGCTGCCCGCGTTCGTCCCGGACGACGCGACGCCCGAAGAACGCGAATGGCTCCAAGGCGCCGCGGCCTGGGGCGCGGCCGAGGGAGCGTATGCCGCGATGCACCGCACCAAACCGCAGACCGCCGCGGTCGGGCTCACCGATTCGCCTGCCGGGCTGGCCGCGTGGATCGTGGAAAAGCTTCGCGCGTGGAGCGACTGTGGCGGGGAGGTCGAACGCGCTTTCACCAAAGACGAGATCCTTGCCAACGTCACCATCTACTGGCTCACCGGCACCATCGGCTCAGCCATGCGGATGTACCGGGCCAACGGCGCGATCCCGCCGGAACAGCATGCCCGGCGGGTCGAAGTGCCGTCCGGTTTCTCGCTGTTCCCGGCCGATCTCGTCCGCGCGCCGCGCGCGTGGATCGACCGGGTGGCCAACACCGTCCGCGTCACCGAACCGGAACGCGGCGGGCACTTCGCGCCGTTCGAGGAGCCGGAGCTGTACGCGCGGGAACTGCGCGACTTCTTCCGCCCGTTCCGGCAGGGATAACGCCTGTTAGAGGCGACCTAGCTCCCCCACGTGGACGGCATCCCCCCTTCCTCTTCCACCGGCGGCAGCTCCGGCGACAGCAACGCCAGATCCGGGGGCACCAGCACCGCCGCCGAAACGAGCGCCGCCACCAGGTCCTCGTCCGGCGACCCCGGCCGGAACCGGTACCGCACCGCATCCAGCACCCGCGCCACCGCTTCCGCGGTCCATCCGCCGTCCGGATCGAGCGTCGACAACCGGTGCGCGGCCAGCGAAACCGGCACCGGACGCGGTCGTTCCTCCTGCCGCAGGAACGCGCGCGCGACCATCGCCAGCACGAGCCGTTCGTCCGGCCGCAGCCGCCCGGCCGGGACCGGCGGCGGCGTCCCGTCGGCGATCCGGATCTCCAGCACGTGCTCGCGGTCCCCCGAACCGCGCGCGTACACCGGGAGATAGCCGGGCGGCAGCGGAACCGGCGCGGCCCCGGCGAACACCAGCCGCGACCGCGGCAGCCGCAGCGGAACCTTGCCGGTCGCCCGCACCCACCACCGGCCCGCGTGCCGCTCCAGCACGCCGTGGCGGCGGCTGACCCGGCGGTCGTCCTCGCCGAGCGGCACCGTCACCTCGGCGGTGTTCCGCCCGAACGTGACCGGCCCCCGCGCCGCCGGCGGCACCAGGACTCCCCCCGCGCGCCCCAGCACCGCCAGCGTGCCCGGCGGCGACGCGAACCCGAGCGCGAGGCTCGGGTGTCCCGCGGGCAGCGTCCGCATCGCCTCCCCTGCCAAGGACACCCCCCGCGGAGCCGCTGCCGGACCCCGGCCGGGCGGCCGCGACGGCCCGCCGGGGGCGCGGGACCGGATCCGCCGCGCACCGCGAGTCAAGCAGGAGGGGCCGGGACCCCTCCCGGATCGTCCCCGGGTTCGAGCAGCGCCAGGTCCGGCGGGACCAAGGACGTCGAGAGCAGGAGTTCCTTGATCAGGTTGTCGTTCAGCGCGTTCCCGACCGGTTCGCCGACCTCTTCCCTGGTCAGCCCGGCCACCCCGGCGCGCGCCAGCCGGGCGCGCACGGCTCCGACGAGGTGTTCGACGCGCTTGGCGCTCCAGCGCGCCTCCGGTTTCAGCTCGGACAGCTGTTCCGCGACCTGCCGCCACGCGAGCGGCTGCGGATACTGGTCCTGCAGCAGATACCGCTGCGCGAGCGAGACGAGCACGAGCCGTTCGTCCGGCGTGAGCCGCCACATCCGCGGCGGTTCGGTGACGTCCTGCGGCCGCGAATCCGGGCGGCGGCCGTCCGCGCCCGCGACGTACACCTCCAGCAGGTGCTCGCGCCCGGCCGAACCGCGCACGAACGCCGCGGTGTAGCCCTCGGCCAGCGGCACCGGTTCCTCTTCGGGAAACAGCAGCCGCGAACCGGGCAGCCGGATCGGCAGTTTCCCGGTGTTGTGGATCCACCAGGAATCCCGGCGCCGCACCAGGAATCCCTGTTTCCGGCTGACCTTCCGGTCGTCCTCGCCGACACACACGTGCACGTCGTCGCGGTTGCGGCCGAACAGCACCTGCCTGCCGTCGCGCGGCGGCATCCGCACGCCGCCGGTCACCGCGAGCGCGAAGATCGTGCCCGGCGGGGAAGGCGGGACGCCGTGCGCGAGGCTGCCGTGGTCCGAGCCCAGTTCTTCCGGCGGGCCGCCGGGAAACGCGGTCATGTCTTCGGCAGCTTTCCGGCCAGCGAACCGGCCAATGCGGACACCGGCGCGCACAGCCGCGCCGAGGGCGGTGTCCCGTGCACCACGACCCGAAGGCGTTCCACCCTCGGGTCTCCGTGCGCGTCGGTGTAGGGACGGTAGACGAGAACCGCCTGGCAGGTGTCCGTCGCGAACTCGTCGGTTTTGAGATACGCGTCGTGCCCGCCGATCTGCACGAGCTGGCCGGTCGTGCTGTCCGGCGGCTGGTCCCGGTCGAACATGACGGTGACCGAACGGTCGCTCGCCTGGCTCTTCCAGTCGCACCACCAGCCGCCGAAACCGCGGCTGATCCGGACCGGGGCGGCGACTCCGGCCGCCGAGGAAACCGAGAGCGAGTCCAGCAGGGAGCACGCGTCCACGTTCGCCAGCGAACCCGCCGGGAACGCCGTCGTGCGCCGGGGAACCCCGGCCGCTGCCATGGCTTTCGTCGCCGAGGCGACCGCGGTGTCGGCGGCCCGGCACAGGTCGAGGTGGTAGCCGTCGTCCTGCTTGGCCGTCACCTGCACCACGAACCGGTCCTGCAACTGGATCGTCCGCTCGCACTTGTCCGGCGACGCGGCGCCGAAAACCGGGAACGGCCCGGACTTCGACTGCGTGCCCTCCATCGCCGAACCGGGCGGGTCGTTCAGCTCCACCAGGACGTCCGCTTGGCGGTCGCCTTGGTGCAGGATCACGTCGCAGCGGTTGAAGTTCCCGTAATCCGGGACGGCCTCCGGGTCGCCGAACGGTTTCAGCGGGGCCGGGTCGACCAGCCGGCACGGGTCGGCGGCCCGCGGATCGGGACCGATGCCGAGCTTCGCCTGCGCCACCGGGGCGACCGGCGGGCTCGCGTCGGTCTTGGCCGGACGGGTCGCGAAGTACGTGGCGACCACGACCGCGACCGCCGCGACCGCCACCCCGGCGATCAGCAGCCCCCGCCGGCCGCGCGGCCGCGGCGGAACGGCGACCGGCAGCGCGTCGATCCCCTCGGCCAGCAGTTCGCCCGCCGACACCGCGGCCGGCCGTTCCGCGGGGTCGCGCCGCATCAGCAGTTCCAGCGTCGGCGCGAGACCGTCCGCGTGCCGCGCGCGCGGCACCGCGCCCTCGGCGACCCGGCGGATGGTGGCGTACTCGTTCCCGCCGGAGAACGGCGGCGTGCCCTCGACCGCGGCGAAGAGCGTTGCCCCCAGGGAAAAGACATCCGACGCCGCGGTGGGCGGATGCCCTTGCGCGACCTCCGGGGCGAGGTAGTCCGGCGTGCCGCCGATGAGCGGCGAATCGGTGACCGTCTCGTCCGTGCGGACCGAACGGGAGATGCCGAAATCGGTGAGCTTCGCACGGCCGTCCGAGGCGATCAGGACGTTGCCCGGCTTGACGTCGCGGTGCACGATGCCGTGCCCGTGCACCGCGCCGAGCGCAGCCGCGATCTGCACGCCGATCTCGGCGACCGTCCGCGCGGGCAGTCTTCCTTCCGCGGCGAGGATTTCGGCGAGGCTGCGCGAGGAAACGTACTCCATCACCAGCCACAGCTCGTCCCCGTCGGCGGCGACGTCGAAGAAGGTGACCACGTTCGGGTGCAGCACGCCGGCCGCCAGCCGGGCCTCGCGGCGCAGCGTCCGCCCGCTCACCACGTCGGACAGCCGGGCCTGCTTGAGCGCCACCTCCCGGCCGAGCCGGTCGTCGTGCGCCCGCCAGACGACGCCCATGCCGCCGCTGCCGACGCGCTCCAGCAGCCGGTACCGGTCCGCGATGAGCTGGTCCGCGTGCACCGACGCTCCCCTCGGCGTGGTCCGACCCCTGTGAGGTAACTCGCAGTAACGATACTGCATCGCGCACGTCCGCAGAAAGCGGCCCGGGACCCCTCCCGCCGTCCGGCCCTATCTTCGCCGCGTCCCCCGTCCGAGCGAAAAAGAGGAGACCCATGCGCACCCGCGTCCTGGCCGCCGCCGCGGTACTGGCCGTCGCCTTCGCTCCGCCCGCGCACGCCGGTTCCCGGCTGCACATCACCGCCGGCGGCACCCCGGACCACCCGCGGGTGTATTCCGGCGGCGGGAGATCGGTCCCCGGCATCGACATCGACGCCGACTGGGTCGTCGTCGACGGATTCACCCTCGAAAGACCGTCCGCGCCCGGCGTCGAAATCCGCGGCAACCACGTCACGCTGAAGAACACCAGGATCACCGCCCCGCAAGGCGGGGACGGCGACGGCATCCGGTTCTTCGGCGACTACATCGCCATCGAGCACAACACGATCAGCCAGACGTCGAACCGCGACGGCGCGCACGCCGACTGCATGCAGACGTTCTCCAGCGACAGCCCGCCGAGCAACCACGTCCGGATCGAAGGAAACCGCTGCGAGAAAATCGACAACATGTGCCTGATGGCGGAAGGCCCGAACGACGGCGAGGGCGACGGAAAGGGCCACACCACCGATTTCCTGGTCAAGGACAATTTCTGCGAAACACTCGTCGCCTCGCAGACGCTGATGTTCGAGGACGTCCAGCAGGCCGCCATCACCGGCAACACCTTCGCGGCGGGCCCGGACCACGCGATCGGCTTGGCGATCCGCTCCACCGGCGCGCGCGTCGAAGGCAATCGCGTGGATCCGTCGATCCCGTGCGAGGTCGGCATCGACGATTCGTCCCGGGAGGGTTATTCCGGACCGGAGCCCGCTTGCGCTCCGTGACCTTTGTGGAGACCTTTGTGGACGGTCCGGCCGACAGCGCACCGTGACCGGAAACGCCCGGTTTCGCGCGGGGTTCGGGCAGTCGGGTGAATCGAGGGTGACGCGGTTCACCAGGCGACGGGCCGGGTACTTCCTCCGAGACGGCACGCGGGCCGCCGAAGGAGACCTCCATGCTCAGTCACCACGAACGCGTCGAGCTGGACAAGATCGAGCGCTGGTTCGAAACCAGCGACCCGGAACTGGCCGCCGCCCTGCGCCGCGGCAAACCGGCCCGCTCCGCCGCGCTGCTGACCGCCTTCGCGATCCTGCTGGACGTCGCCGCGTGCGGCCTCCTCGTCGCCGGCATCGCCGGGTCGAGCCCCGCGCTCACCGTGTGCGCCCTGTTCGCCGCGGCGGGCGGGGTGGCGGCGCACGTCGCCCGCTGCCGCGGGTGACCGGCTCGTGAGCGGCGATCCCGGTTAGAACCGGGATCGCCGCTCACGACCCCAGCGCCCTCCGGATGCGCCGCCCGCCCCGCGCACCGCACACTGGTCCGGTGTCCGACTGGGTGCTGCACGTCGATCTCGACCAGTTCATCGCCGCCGTCGAGGTGGCGCGGCGGCCGGAGCTGCGGGGGCGGCCGGTGATCGTCGGCGGGAACGGCGATCCGGCCGAGCGCGCCGTCGTGGCGACCGCGTCCTACGAGGCGCGCGAGTTCGGCGTCGATTCCGGGATGCCGCTGCGGCTGGCCGTCAAACGCTGCCCGGACGCCGTCCTCCTCCCCGTCGACGCCCCGGCCTACCAGGAGGTCTCCGACCGCGTCATGGCCCGGCTGCGGGAATTCCCGGTGGTCGTCGAGGTGCTCGGCTGGGACGAAGCCTTCCTCGGCGCGACCGCCGGCGATCCCGAAGCGCTCGCCGCGGAAATCCGGCGCGGCGTCGAGGAGGAAACCGGGCTCTCGTCGTCGGTCGGAATCGGCGACAACAAGCTCCGCGCCAAACTCGCCACCGGTTTCGCGAAACCGGCCGGAATTTACCGGCTCACCCAGGAAAACTGGTGGGACGTCATGGCGGAAAGGCCCACCGACGCGCTGTGGGGAATCGGCCGGAAAACCGCGAAGAAACTCGCCGAGGCCGGGTACTCCACCATTCTCGGCCTCGCCGCGGCCGACCCGGACGCGCTCGCCGCGCGGTTCGGGCCGAAGCTGGGGCCGTGGTATCGCCTGCTGGCAGGCGGAATCGGCGACGCCGAGGTGAGCGCGACTCCGTACGTCGCGCGTTCCCGAAGCAGGGAAACGACATTCCAGCAAGACCTCACCGACCCCGACGCCATCGCGAGCGAGACCGCGGCCCTCGCCCGACGCGTCGCGCAGGACGTCGCCGACGAGGGACGTCCTGCGGCGCGGGTGGCGGTCAAGGTGCGATTCGCGCCGTTCCTCACCCACACCCACAGCGTGACGCTCCCCGCACCGTCCTCGGATCCGGCCGTGCTCGCCGCGGCGGCGCAAGACCTGCTGGGCCGCTTCGCCTTCGGCAAACCGGTGCGGCTTCTCGGCGTTCGGGCGGAGTTCCCGCGCGCTTGACAGGTCCGGACCGGGCTTGCCAAGGTGGAACGGACGCGCCCGCCGGGGCGCGGCTCCGGGCCGAGAGGCGCTGCGACGGGGTTTCCCCGCCACGCTCGGCCCGCGGGACTCAGAGCGAAGGGCGCCTCCTGGTTCAGGAGGTGTCGCGTGCCACTGGCGATTCCGGCCGGCTCAGCACCGTCGCGCGAGATGGGCCGTGTGGTCGGCGATCATTTCGACCGTCGCCGGAAGCACCTGCCGGATCCGCGGGAAAACCTGCTCCCGCACCGGATCCGGCAGCACCCGGTACGCCGAAACCGTGGACAGCAGGCCGATCAGCTCGTCCGCGGTCAACGTCATCCGCTGCCGGACGACGACTTGCCGGACGTCGGCGAACAACTCGGACCGCTCGAGTTCCGTGCCCGGCCACTGCAGTGCGCTCTCCGGCGGCGTGCCGTCCGGCGACGGGAGGTCCGCGCTCTCCAGAAACGGCGCTTGAGCCTCGTCGATCGCTTTCCGCACAACGGGATCCGCCGGTCCGAACGGTCCGCCGAAGGACGCGAAGACCCCGCCCGGCGCGAGCAGGGCGGCGATGCGCGGCCACCGGCCCGCCGGGTCCGTCCAGTGCAGCGCGGCGGCCGAGTACACCAGTCCGTACTGCCGGTCCGGCCGCAGGTCTTCCAGCGCGCCGCGGCGGGTCCCGACGCCGGGAGGCAGGTGCTTGCGCAGTTCGGCGAGCATCGCCGGATCCGGGTCGGTCGCGGTGACCGCGATCCCCCGTCCCGCGAACAGCCGGGTCGCTTTCCCCGTCCCCGCCCCGATTTCGAGGGCGTCGGCCACCGGCGCACCCGCGTAGTCCAGCACTTTTTCCGCTAGCTCGGCGGGATATCCCGGACGGTACCGCTCGTACTCCTCCGCCACCGCCCCGAAACTCAACGCGCGTTCTGCCATGCCCGCCATTCTGGCCTGATCCGCACCGCGCGCGCCTGCCTTTTCGCGCACCGGCACCGTGCCCGTGCCCCGTTATGCCCGAAAACCCCGAAAGGAACGGAAAAATGTCGCCCACCCTGCGTACCGTCGACGCCTTGGAGTTCGCGGTCGCCGACCTGTCGCTCGCCGCGGCCGGACGCATCCAGCTCGACCTCGCCGAGCACGAAATGCCCGGCCTGATGGCGCTGCGCCGCGAGTTCGCGGACTCCCAGCCGCTCAAGGGCGCGCGCATCGCGGGTTCGCTGCACATGACCGTGCAGACCGCGGTGCTGATCGAAACGCTCGTCGCGCTCGGCGCCGAGGTGCGCTGGGTGTCCTGCAACATCTTCTCGACCCAGGACGAGGCGGCCGCGGCGGTCGTCGTCGGCCCGGACGGAACGCCGGAGCGTCCCGAGGGCACCGCGGTATTCGCGTGGAAGGGCGAAACCCTCGACGAATACTGGTGGTGCACCGACCAGCTGTTCCGTTTCCCCGGCGGCGAACTGCCGAACATGATCCTGGACGACGGCGGCGACGCGACCCTGCTCGTCCACAAGGGAGCCGAGTTCGAGAAGGCGGGCGCGGTGCCCGCCGCGCACGAGGACGACCCGGAGGACTACCGGATCCTGCTGCGCACTCTCGCGGCGAGCCTGGCCGAGGACCCGCAGCGGTTCACCCGGATCGCCGGGGCGATGCGCGGGGTCACCGAGGAGACCACGGCGGGCGTGAACCGGCTTTACCAGCTCGCGGCCACCGGAGAGCTGCTGTTCCCGGCGATGAACGTCAACGACTCGGTCACGAAGTCGAAGTTCGACAACAAGTACGGAATCCGCCATTCGCTCCCGGACGGCCTCAACCGCGGCACCGACGTGATGATCGGCGGGAAGTACGCCGTCGTGTGCGGGTACGGCGACGTCGGCAAGGGCGCGGTCGAGGCGCTGCGCGGGCAGGGCGCGCGCGTCGTGGTGACCGAGATCGACCCGATCTGCGCGCTGCAGGCCGCGATGGACGGGCTCGACGTGGTCGAACTCGACGACGTCGTGGAGCGCGCCGACATTTTCCTCACCACCACGGGCAACTTCGGCATCATCTCCGCCGCGCAGATGGCCCGGATGAAGCACCAGGCGATCGTCGCGAACGTCGGCCACTTCGACAACGAGATCGACATGGCCGGGCTGGCGAAGATCCCGGGCATCGTCAAGACCGAGGTCAAACCGCAGGTGCACACGTGGCGGTTCCCGGACGGGCACGCCATCATCGTGCTGTCCGAGGGCAGGCTGATGAACCTCGGCAACGCGACCGGGCATCCGTCGTTCGTCATGTCCGCGTCGTTCGCGAACCAGGTCCTCGCCCAGATCGAACTGTTCGGCAAGCCGGGCGACTACGCGAACGACGTGTACCGGCTGCCGAAGCACCTCGACGAGAAGGTCGCGCGGCTGCACCTGGACGCGCTCGGCGTCCGGCTGACCAAGCTGAGCAAGGAACAGGCGGAGTACATCGGCGTCGACGTGGACGGGCCGTACAAACTGGACCACTACCGCTACTGACCGCTTCGCCGGACGCTGCGGCGAGAAAGGGGTCCTCCGGCTCCGAGGGGGAGGGAGAGCCGAAGGACCCCCGGTAGTGTTAGCACATCGCCAAGCAGCTTGTACACGGCCAGGTACCCGATCGGGTAAAGCCGCCCCGGCCGCGCTCCGTGGCGGCCGGGGCGCCGCCGGAGCTCAGGAAGCCTGCCGCAGCAGGGATTTCTCCGCTCCGGTGCAGGCGCACCCGGCGTCGAGGGTGTGACAGTCGATGATCAGGCCGTGCCGGACCCGGTCCAGGTCGAGGCAGGACGGATCGGTGCACTCGGCGAACCCGCGGTCCGGGTGGACCACCAGGGTGCCGTGACAGTGGTCGATGCCGCTCGTGCAGAACGCGCACTCCATGCTCAGCCGCCTTCCGCTCAGGTATTCGAGTCCCCGGCGCCGATGCGCTCCGGGGCCGGACTCCTCTTTGGTACCACTGGAAATCTCGCCGTCGCAGGATACCCGGCGGCGTGTCGGCGCCCCGGTCCGGTGAAGTCCGCCGCAGTCGCTCACCGGGCGTGACGACCGGCGTTTTCCGGCCGGCAGCAGTGAAATTTCACTGTTCCGGGTCGTGGAACAGCTCGCCGCGCGCCGGCGGAACCCCCGCTCAGGCGCTCTTCGGCCGCCGAGCCCGCGCCGCCGGTTTCTTCGCCGCCGCTTTGCCTTCGCCCGCGGCCTTTTTCGTCTCCTTGGCGGGCCCGCGGGTCTTCTTCGCCGCCGACACGCTGGCCTCCAGCGCCGCCATCAGGTCGACGACCTCGGCCTTCTCCCCCTGTTTCGGCGCGCCGACCGTCTGGCCGCCGCCCGCCTTCGCCTCGATCATCGCCTCGAGCGCTTCCCGGTAGGAGTCCGAGTATTTCTCCGGTTCGAACACCGGCTCGGACAGCGAGTCGATCAGCGACCCCGCCATCGTCACCTCCTGCGCGCGGACCTGCGGCGGATCCTCGTGCAGGAACGGGAAATCCGGGACACGGACCTCGTCGGCCCACAGCATCGTGGTCATCACGAGCACGTCGTCCACGACGCGCAGCAGCGCCAGGCTCTCCCGCTGGCGCACCGCGACCTTCGCGATCGCCACATGGCTCGCCTTCTGCAGCGCGTCGCGCAGCACCACGTACGGCTTCACCGCGTTCTTCTGCGGCTCCAGGTAGTAGGTGCGGTCGAACCGGATCGGGTCGATCGACTCCAGCGGCACGAATTCGAGCACGTCGATCGCATGCTGGGTGGGCAGCGGCAGTTCGGCGAGGTCGGCGTCGGTGATCACGACCATCTCGCCGTCGGGCAGCTCGTAGCCCTTGGCGATGTCGGAGTAGGGCACCTCCTCGCCGTCGATCGAGCAGAACCGCTTGTACTGGATCCGCCCGCCGTCGGCGACGTGCACCTGGCGCAGCGACACGTTCTTGTTCTCGGTCGCCGCGTACAGCTGGATCGGGATGCTGACCAGCCCGAAGGACACCGAGCCCTTCCACATCGACCGCATGCCGCGCACCTCCGCCGAGTTCGCCGGTCCGTATTCACGCTCGGTGACCACCGTAGCCGCGATCGTCCGAATCCGACAGTCCGCGCAGGTCCGGGGGCTACGCGCAGGCGCCGCGCGTGCGCAGCCGCTTACCGGCGGCCGCCTCCGGGTCCGGGGCCGGGAAATCCGGCGCGATCGGCCGGTCCCCGCAGACCCGCCCGGTCCGGTCGGCGTCGGCGACGCCGGTGACGAGGAGATACGTCCGCGGCGCCGGCGCCGACGGCTGGGCCGCGACCAGTCCGGCACCGAGCAGCAGCACGACGGCCGCGGCCGACGCTCTGCTCAAGCCGGAGCACCCGGGAAATGCGGGTTCTCGATCACCCCGACCAGGTTCCCGTCCGGCGCGGTGCGGATCCCGCCGCCCAAATCGGTCACTGCCGAGTGCTCGGCCGCGCCCTCGCCGACCCAGCTTCGCCACCGCGGCTTCCACCTCCGGCACGCCCCAGTACGTCACCGGCCCGTCGCCGTTCTCCGCGCGGCCGTTCGGGTCGAGCGCCAGTTCGTACCCGTGAACGCGGCAGCCGACGCAGAACGGCTCGCCGAAGTACGGCGGCACCCCGAGCATCCGGGTCCGCCGCTCCTTGGCCGCGGCCAGATCGCCGACCGGCTACACGATCGTGCGCAGTCCGTCGAACATGTGTTCATCCTGGCACGAAACGGCAGGTGCGCTCCCGAAAACGCGTCGCTACAACTCGGCCGGGTCCCTGCGCAGCGCGACCTCGCGCCCGGACGCGGTGCGCACCGTGACCGCGTGCACGCCCGGCCGTCCGGACACGACCGTCAGCGGCAACCGGTCGAAGGTCTCGGCGCCGATGTGCTCCCGCAGTTCCCCGGCGTCCGCACCGATCTCCAACCCGGTCACCGCTGCCCCGCGCTCACCGTCCTCCGCCGCCCCGCGATCAGGGTTGGCGGCCGGATCCTCGCGGTAAAACCAGTTCGGCAGGCCCCGCCGCCAGCACGTGTCGAGTGCGCGGCCGGGGCCGGGCGCGGTGGTGATGATGCGCTGGGCGCCGTCCGGCTGGACACGCCCGGGAAGCCGCGCCACCTCGCCGCCGAGCCGCTGCGCGACCTCGGCCATCTCGTCGAGCGTGTCGGCGCGCAGGCTCCAGAACATCCACCGGTCGCCGTCCGCGACGACCCGGTCGAACCACGCGACCCCCTCGTCCCGCTCGGCCGCCGGGGCAGTCACCGCCTCGACCTCCAGGTAGACGTCCCCGCCGAGCGGGAAGATCGTGTTCGCGATGCCTGCCGCGAAGGCGCCCCCGTCGTAGCTGGCGAGCCCGGTTTCCTCCCGCACCCGGCGGACGCCCTCGCCCAGGTCGCGGGCGCCGAGGCAGAAATGGTCAAGGTGGAACATGCCGGTCCTTTCCGGATTCACCGCGGAACCGGGGGTTCGCGGGCGGCCGAAAGTTGCCAAACGAGTGTTCAGATATCTGCCGGACACAGGCTAGGGAGCCCGGGAAGCGCTTGTCCACCCTCTTGATCAAGGTTGCCGCCGAGGAGGACGAACGGGGATAAGCCGTTGTGTTTCAGGCGAAACCGAGCGAACCGAATTCGTCGGTGAACGCGGTCGCGGCGTCCGTGCCGGCGTGCTCGGCGAAGTTCGGGAAAACCTGCGATCAACCCTCACGAGGGCCGGGGTGACGCGCCGGTGACAGCGGACCGCGACGATCCTTCCGTGTCTCCAGCCGCCCCGCCCCCTGCGAGAACGCAACTTTTCGCGGTCCGCATAATTTTTCGCATCGCGCAACTTTCGCTGCTACTCTCGGCCCGGTGACCTCCACCGCCCCTCTGGGCCTGCGCGAGCGCAAGAAACGAGCCGCGCGAAGGGCGCTCGCCGAAGCCGCGCTGCGGATCGCGCTCGAGCGGGGCGTCGAGCAGCTTCGGGTGGAGGACATCGCGAACGAGGTGGGCGTGTCCGCGCGCACCTTCAACAACTACTTTTCCAGCAAGGAGGAAGCTGTCTGCGCGTTCATCGTCGAACGGCAGGAGCGCGTGCGCGAAGCGCTTCTGGCGAGGCCCGCCGACGAGCCGCTGTGGGACGCGGTCGTCAACGCGTCGATCACGCGGTTCGCCGAGGACGAACGCCCGAAGCGCGAGGACGTGCGGCGGGTTCGCGCGATGATGGAGAACGGCGGCTTGTTCGCCGAGATGCTGCGCGCGTACGCCGCCGTCGAACGCGTGCTGGCCGACGCCATCGCCGAACGAGCGGGCGAGCACGCAAATCCGTTGCACGCCCGGCTGATGGCGAGCATTGTGCAGAACGCTTCGCGCATCGCCTTCGACACCTGGCTCAATTCGGACTCCGACGACGAAGAGTTCGTATCCGCCTTCACCGGCCTCCTGCGGGAGGCAGCCGCCGGGATGCCGGCACTGGCCGCGTCCGGCGCGGCCCGCTAGACCCGAACCGACGCCACTTTTTTGGGGGAGTGCCCGACCGTGCTGGTCAAACTGTTGCGCAGCTACCTGCGCCCGTACCGGGCCGCGCTGTGGCTCGTCGTCGCGCTGCAACTGGTGCAGACGATCGCCGCGCTGTACCTGCCCACGCTCAACGCCGACATCATCGACGGCGGCCTCGTCAAAGGCGACACCGGCTACATCGTGAAGACCGGCGGCGTGATGCTGCTGATCACGCTGGTGCAGATCGCCGGGTCGATCGGGGCCGTCTACTACGGTTCCCGCATCGCGTCGGCGGTCGGCCGCGACATCCGCGCCGGAGTCTTCCACCGCGTGCAGGATTTCTCCGCCCGCGAGATCGGCAAATTCGGCACGCCGTCGCTGATCACCCGCACCACCAACGACGTCCAGCAGATCCAGCTGCTCGCCGGCCTCACCTTCACGCTGATGGTGTCCGCGCCGATCATGTGCGTCGGCGGCATCCTGCTCGCGCTGCAGCAGGACGTCCCGCTGTCGTCGCTGCTGGTGGTCATCGTGCCGGTGCTGGGGGTCGCGATCGGGCTCATCGTCATGCGGATGCGCTCGGCGTTCCGGCTCATGCAGGTGCGCCTCGACCGGATCAACCAGGTCATGCGCGAGCAGATCATGGGCATCCGGGTGATCCGCGCGTTCGTGCGGGACCAGCACGAACGCGAGCGTTTCGGCCGCGCCAACGACGAGCTGTTCACCGTCTCGCTGCGGGTCGGCAGGCTGATCGCGCTGATGTTCCCCACCGTGATGCTGGTGGTGAACGTGTCGAGCGTCGCCGTGCTGTGGTTCGGCGGGCAGCGGGTCGACAGCGAGGCCATGCAGATCGGCGCGCTCACCGCGTTCCTGGCCTATCTGCTGCAGATCCTGATGGCGGTCATGATGGCCACCTTCATGTTCATGATGGTGCCGCGCGCGGAGGTCAGCGCCGAGCGGATCACCGAGGTGCTGGACACCGAATCGAGCGTGCGTCCGCCGGACGAGCCGCAGCCTGCCGGAGCCGAGCGCGGGCACCTCGACCTCACCGGCGTCGAATTCCGGTACCCCGGCGCGGAAAAGCCGGTGCTGCAAGACGTTTCCCTCTTCGCGCGGCCCGGCGAGACCACCGCGATCATCGGCAGCACGGGCAGCGGGAAAACGACGCTGCTCAACCTGATCCCGCGGCTGATGGACGCCACCGAGGGCTCGGTCCGGGTGGACGGCGTGGACGTGCGCCGGCTCGATCCGGCGGTGCTGTCGTCGGTGGTCAGCATGGTGCCGCAAAAGCCGTACCTGTTCGCCGGCACGGTCGCCAGCAACCTCCGCTACGGCAATCCGGACGCGACGGACGAGGAGCTCTGGCACGCGCTGGAAGTCGCGCAGGGCAAGGACTTCGTGGAACGGATGGAACAGGGCCTCGACTCCCCCATCGCCCAGGGCGGCACGAACGTCTCGGGCGGGCAGCGGCAGCGGCTCGCGATCGCGCGGATGCTGGTGCACCGGCCGGAGATCTACCTGTTCGACGACTCGTTCAGCGCGCTCGACTACGCCACCGACGCCGCGCTGCGCCGCGCGCTCGCCGACGAAACCCGCGACGCGACCGTCGTCATCGTCGCGCAGCGGGTCAGCACGATCCGCGGCGCGGACCGGATCATCGTGCTCGACGACGGCCGCGTCGTCGGCACCGGAACCCACCACGAGCTGATGGACACCAACGAAACCTACCGGGAAATCGTGCTTTCGCAGCTGACCGAGCAGGAGGCGGCGTGAGTACACAATCGCGTCAGCCGACTCACGACGCCGGCCGGGTGCGGGTGTCCCGCAAGACACAGGAGGCGGCGTGAGCGAGGAAACGAAAACCGCCACCGCCCGCGACGAAGACGAACCAGCCGCCGTCGCGCGCGACAAGACCCGGCCGCAACCGGCAGCGGGGCCCGGCCGGATGATGTCGGCGGGCATGCCCGCCGAGAAAGCGCTCGATTTCAAGGGCTCGCTCGCACGCTTGCTGCGGCTGCTGCGCCCGCAACGAGCGGCGCTGGCCGGAGTCCTGGTGCTCGGCGCGATCGGCGTCGCGCTGACCGTGCTCGGGCCGAAGGTGCTGGCCCGCGCGACGGACCTGATTTTCGCCGGCGTGACCAGCAGGCATCTGCCCGCGGGCGCGACCAAGGAGCAGGTGATCGAGGGCCTGCGGGCACGCGGGGAAAACACCCTGGCCGACATGTTCACCAGCGTCGACCTGATGCCCGGCCACGGCGTCGACTTCACCGCGGTCGGCCAGGTGCTGATGATCGTGCTGGCGCTGTACGTCTTCGCGTCGTTCCTGGGCGTCATCCAGGCGCGGCTCACGACGAACCTCGTGCAGGGCGCGGTGTTCCGGCTGCGCCAGGACATCGAGGAGAAGTTCGCGCGGCTGCCGCTGCGCTATTTCGACCGCCAGCCGCGCGGCGAGGTGCTGAGCCGGGTCACCAACGACATCGACAACCTGGCGCAGTCGCTGCAGCAGACGCTGTCGCAGATCGTCACGTCGCTGTTCACCGTGCTGGGCGTGCTGGTGATGATGTTCGTGATCTCGCCGCTGCTGGGCGCGATCGTGCTGCTGACGGTGCCGGTGTCGGTGTTCGTCGCGGCCAAGATCGGCAAACGCGCGCAGCCGCAGTTCATCCGGCAGTGGTCGACGACCGGGAAGCTCAACGCGCACATCGAGGAGATGTACTCGGGCCACTCGCTGGTGCACGTCTTCGGCCGCGGCAAGGAGGCCGAGGAGGTCTTCCGGCAGCAGAACGAGGCGCTGTACGAGGCGAGCTTCAAGGCGTCGTTCATCTCCGGCACGATCCAGCCGGGCATGATGTTCATCGGCAACCTGAGCTACGTGCTCGTCGCTGTCGTGGGCGCCCTGCGAGTCGCTTCGGGCACCCTGACGCTGGGCGACGTGCAGGCGTTCATCCAGTACTCGCGCCAGTTCAGCCAGCCGGTCACGCAGATCGCGAGCATGGCGAACCTGCTGCAGTCCGGCGTCGCCTCGGCGGAGCGGGTGTTCGCGCTGCTGGACGCCAAGGAACAGGAACCGGAGCCGGAGCACCCGCAGCGCCCCGAGGTCGTGCGCGGGCAGGTCGAATTCGAGCACGTGTCGTTCCGCTACCTGAAGGACACGCCGCTCATCGAAGACCTGTCGCTGTCGGTCGACCCCGGCCACACCGTCGCGATCGTCGGCCCGACCGGCGCGGGCAAGACCACGCTGGTCAACCTCCTGATGCGGTTCTACGAAATCGACGGCGGCCGGATCACCCTGGACGGCGTCGACATCAAGGCGATGGACCGCGAGGAACTGCGCTCGAAGACCGGCATGGTCCTGCAAGACGCCTGGCTGTTCGGCGGCACGATCGCGGAGAACATCGCGTACGGCGCGGACAACGTGACCCGCGAACAGGTCGTCGAAGCCGCGAAGGCAACCTACGTGGACCGCTTCGTCCGCACGCTGCCCGACGGCTACGACACAGTCCTGGACGACGAGGGCGGCACCGTCAGCGCGGGCGAGAAACAGCTGATCACCGTCGCCCGGGCGTTCCTGGCGAGGCCGGCGATCCTCATCCTGGACGAGGCGACCAGCTCGGTGGACACTCGCACCGAGGTCCTGATCCAGCACGCCATGAACTCCCTGCGCACCGGCCGCACGAGCTTCGTGATCGCCCACCGCCTCTCCACCATCCGGGACGCGGACGTCATCCTGGTGATGGAAAACGGCAACATCGTGGAGCAAGGCAACCACGAAACCCTCATCAACGCAGGCGGCGCCTACTCCCGCCTGTACGCGGCCCAATTCGCGGAAGCCATGGCAGAAACCGAATAACCGCGGCCAAAAGTACGTGAGGGGAACCCTGAGGAAATCAAGTCAACGAGGGTTCCCCTCACGCACCCTCCGCCCGCCACCCCCAAACCGCAGCAAGCGCACCCAACCCACCAAGGCACCCACACCTCCCCCACCCCGATACAAAGCCAAAAACACGGCGCGGGAGTGCTTGTCAAGGCATCTTTCCCGCCTTGACAAGCACTCCCGCGCCGTAGTCACACTAAAAAATCGGGGTGCCCACGCAATCACGCGGGCAATGTCGCCGCCAGGCGACGAGCCGCCCTCCCCCCTCAAGGCCGAGGAATATTCCGCAAATTAGACTTGGCCAACTCCAGCATCTTCCCCACACCCCCGCTCAACACCGTCTTGCTGGCCGCCAACGCAAACCCCTTAACCTGCGCAGCAGTAATATTAGGCGGAATAGACAACGCATTGGGATCCGTAACCACATCCAGCACCGCGGGCCCGTCATGCGCCAAAATATCCCGGATCCCGTCCCGAACCTCCCCGGGCTTCTCCGCCCGCCGCGCATACAACCCGGCCGCCCGGGCAATCCCGGCGAAATCGACCTGATCGTGGTCGGTACCGAACTCCGGCAGCCCGTCCACGAGCATTTCCAGCTTCACCATTCCCAGCGAAGAGTTGTTGAACACCACAGCCTTGACCGGCAAGGCGTGCGTCTTGAGCGTCAACAACTCCCCCATCAGCATCGCGAGCCCGCCGTCCCCGCACATAGCGACCACCTGCCGCCCAGGATCCGCGGCCTGCGCCCCGATCGCATGCGGCAACGCATTAGCCATGCTCCCGTGCACGAACGACCCGAGGATCCGCCGCCGCCCATTGGGCGTGATGTACCGAGCCGCCCACACATTGCACATCCCGGTGTCCACAGTGAACACCGCGTCCTCAGCCGCTTCCTCGTCCAGCACATCCGCGACAAACTCCGGATGCAACGGAATATGCTTCGAAACCTCATTCGTATAAGCGTCGACCACCCGCTGCAGCCCCCGCTCGTGCTTCCGCAGCATGGCATGCAGGAACGACCTGTCCTCCCGCTTCCGCAACCGAGGCAGCACGGCCCGGATCGTCGCCCCGACATCCCCCTGCACCCCGAACTCCAGCACCGACCGGCGTCCCATCCGCGACGGATCGATGTCCACCTGCACGGTGTTCCGCTGCGGCAGGAAGTTGTCGTACGGGAAGTCCGTCCCCAGCAGCAACACGAGATCAGCCTCGTGCATCGCCTCGTAACAGGCCCCGTACCCGAGCAGCCCGCTCATCCCCACATCGAACGGATTCGAGTACTGCACGAACTCCTTGCCCCGCAAGGAATGCCCCACCGGAGCCCCGGCGGCCTCGGCAAGCGCGAGCACCTCGTCGTGCGCGTCCCGGCAACCGGCGCCCGCCATGATCATCACCTTCTCCGCCCGATCGATCCGATCGGCGAGGCGAGCGATGTCGGCCTCGGCAGGCACCACGGCGGGCGGGCTCCCCAGCGAAGCCGACTCCCCCGTGGCATGCGCGGCGGGCTCATGCGACACGTCACCGGGCAGGACCAGCACGACGGCCCCGCGACGCCCGACCGCGTTCTGCACCGCGATCCGCGCGAGCCGCGGCATCTGCTCCGGCGAGCTCACCATCTCGCAGTAGTGCGAGCATTCGGCGAACAGCTGCTGCGGATGCGTCTCCTGGAAGAATCCGGTCCCGATCTGGGTGGACGGGATGTGCGATGCGATCGCGAGCACCGGCGCCCCGGAGCGGTGCGCGTCGTAGACCCCTTGCAGCAAATGCAGGTTGCCCGGCCCGCAGCTGCCCGCGCACACCGCGAGCCGTCCGGTGAGCTGCGCCTCGGCCGCGGCGGCGAACGCGCCCGCCTCCTCGTTGCGCACGTGCACCCAGTCGATCCCGCCGCGCGCCGAACCCCCGGTGCGGCGCACCGCGTCCACCACGGGGTTGAGGCTGTCGCCCACCACCCCGTAGATCCGGCGCACCCCGGATTGCACCAGAACGTCGATCAACTGGTCGGCCACCGTCGCCATGCTCCTGCGTCCCTTCGTGAGAGTCCCTTCGCAGTCTGGCGCCGATCAGGGGAACCGCCACCGCATTGACAGGTAATGTTGTCAATGGCACGGTGACGAGCACCGGCCACGAGGAGGGACGCCGCAGATGTCACGCGAGTTCGAGGTGCGCAAAGAGGTCCGGCTGCCCGCGGGGCCCGACGCCGTGTGGGAGGCGGTCGCGACCGGGCCCGGCATCGATTCGTGGTTCATGGGCCGCCACGAGGTCGACGCCGCGGCCAGGCGGATCCGGTTCCGCCTCGGCGAAATGCGCACCGAGGCGGAGATCACCGAGTGGGATCCCCCGCGCAGGTTCGCCTACCGGGGCGAGGCGGCCGAGGACGGCACGTTCGACGCGATGGAGTTCCTCGTGGAAGCGGCCGAAGGCGGCACTTCCGTACTGCGATTCGTGCACCGCGGGTTCGTCCAGGACGGCTGGGACGACGAGTACCACGAGTCCTTCGCCGTCGGCTGGGAGATGTACCTGCACACGCTCGCCGAACTGCTGGCCCACTTCCCCGGCCGCTTCGCGACGTACGTGACCGCGGACGGCCCAGCCTCCTCGGCGACCCGCGACGCGTGGCCGAAGCTGCTGGCGGCACTCGGCCTGCCCGCTGAACCCGCAGCGGGGCAAGCAGTCCAGTTCAGCGTCGGCGACGCAGTAGTAGAGGGCGTCCTCGACTACTCGACCCCGAACTACGCCGGGGTCCGCACCGAGGACGCCCTCTACCGCTTCCACGAACGGTCGCTGCTCGGCATGCCGGTCGCGGTCGGACATCACCTGTTCCGCCCGGACGTCGACGAGACCGCCGAAAGCGCGGCCTGGAGCCGCTGGCTCGCCGACGCGCTCAGCTGACGTCAGCGGCGGCGCAGGAGCAACGCCGCGCCGCCGACCGCCACGACGACCCCGGCGATCACGTTGCCGGTCACCGCACCGGCCGACGGCACTGTCTCGTCGCCGTACCGGAGCAGGAACGGGGACACCGCGGCCCAGGCCCCGAGCACCGGCAGCACCCAGGTCAGCGCCTGCGCGCCGGAATCCCGCGCCCGCATGGCGGCGAAGACGACGATCGCCAGCCCGGCGACGGTGTTGCTCACCGCGAGTTCGGCCGCCCCGCCGAAGCGCAGCAGCCACGGCGCGGCGATCAGGTACAGCCCGGCCAGCACAGCGAGGCCCGCTGCGCCCCCGGAGACCGCGGTCTTGCCGGACATCGTGCTGGTGGACATCTCGGATCACCTCAGCAGATCTCGGTTCCACCCCACGGGTACCCAGATTCCGGCAGGCGATTCACGCCCCCGCGGCGGCGCACGCCTCGCGCAGGCCGCTGCGCACCGGAGCCTCGAGCCCGGACACCGCGAACGCGCGCAGCACGAGCGGCCCGGTCGCCACGATCGAAAGCGCGGGCCGGACGCGGCGCGTCTCTTCGAGCGCGCGCAGCCCGGCGCAGCTGAGATAGCCGACCCGCGACAGGTCCACCACCAGTTTGCCGCCGGCTCCGGAGGCGGCCGTCAGCGCGGAGCGGAACTGCCCCACCGACGCGATGTCGATCTCCCCCGCCGCTGTGACCAGCACGATGTCCCCGTCCCTCCGGCTGGTGAAGACGGTGAGCCCGGCCGCCCCGCGAGAACCCATTGGCGGAACGGTACGCGCCCGCGCGGCCCTGGCAAACCGTCCTGCCTCAGCCGGGTGGGGCAGTTCACCGGATCGTCACCGCTGGGCGAGCAGCTTGTCCCGCAACCCGGGCTGATCGGCGAGACCTTCCCGGACTGTGTGCTCGAAGAACGGCCGCATCTGCTCGCGCGGCGCGAGCGCCCAGTCGAGCGGACCGAGCGGCGGCTGCGGGTCGTATTCGATGCCGAACTGGACGAGCCGCGCGGCGTCCGCCCCGCGCATCCGCTCCACCAGGTGCAGCGCGAGGTCGATGCCCGCCGACACCCCGGCCGCGGTGATCACGGAACCGGTGTCCGCCCAGCGCTGCCGGACCGGCGTGGCCCCGAACGCGCGCAGCGTCTCCAGGAACGTCCAGTGCGTCGTCGCCTCGCGGCCTTCGAGCAACCCAGCTTGGCCGAGCAGCAGCGAACCGGAGCACACGGACGTCATCAGCTCAGCGGAGGCCGCCGCGGCGCGGAGGTAGCCGATGAGCTTCTCGTCGCCGAGCGCGCGCAGCGTCGGCGCGGCCCCGCCGGGGACCAGCACCCAGGACGGGTCCGGTACCTGGTCGAAGGTGTGGCTCGGCGCGATCCGCAACGGCGTGTCGGTCTCGGTGGTTTCCAAGGTCTCCCCCACCACGACTACGCGGATCGAGGGGTCGAGCGCCGCGTGGCTGCTGATCACCTGCAGCGGGCCCACCAGGTCGAGCACCGTCAGGCCGGGGTAAACGACGAACGCGAAGGTTTTCTGGGTCATGCCGCCACCCTCCCGAGCGCGCGGGCGGCGCGGGACACGCGTGTCCGGAATCCTGCGAACCCGGTTGATCCGGCCGGGCGAGCTGCTACGGTGCGGCCATGCCGAGTACCGCCCGGCAGGTCGTGATCCTCGGGTACCCCGACGCCGAACTGCTCGACATCGCCTGCGTGTCCGACGTTTTCGACGCCGCGACCCGGCTCGGCGCGGCCCGGCCGTACGAGGTCCGGCTCGCCACCGTCGACGGGCTCCCCTTCACTTGCCAGTCCGGGCTCACCCTCGCCCCGCACGCCCGGATCGACCAGATCCGCGGCCCGCTCGACACGTTCGTCGTCGCGGGCGGGCTGGGCCACCTCGCCGCCGCCAAGGACGAGCGGCTGCTCGCCCACGTGCGCCGGCTGTCGCAGCAGAGCAAACGCACGGCGTCGGTCTGCACCGGGGCGACCGTGCTCGCCGCCGCCGGGCTGCTGAGCGGCCGCCGCGCCACCACGCACTGGTCGCACGCGTCGCGGCTCGCCGAGCAATACCCGTCGGTGACCGTCGACCCGGTGCCGCTTTTCGTGCGGCACGGCGACGTCTACACCTCCGCGGGCGTCACCAGCGGGCTCGACCTCACCCTCGCGTTCGTCGAGGAGGACCACGGCCCGACGCTCGCCCGCGAGGCCGCCCGTTCGCTCGTCACTTACCTTCAGCGGCCCGGAAACCAGGCGCAGGTGAGCATGTTCCTCGCCGGCCCGCCGCCCGAGCACCGGCAGGTCCGCGACCTCACCGCGTACGTCGCCGAACACCTCGCCGACGACCTCGGCGCCCACGCGCTCGCGAACCAGGCCGGCATCAGCACCCGCCAGCTGACCCGGCTGTTCGACGCCCATCTCGGCACCACGCCGGGAAAATACGTGCGCACCGTGCGCGCGGAACACGCCGCCCGGCTGCTGTCCGGCACCGACCTCCCGCTCACCGCGATCGCGCGACGCTGCGGATTCGGTTCCACGGAGACGCTCCGGCAAGCGTTTCTGGACCATTTCGACACCCCGCCCTCGGCGTATCGGCGGGTGCACCTGCGTTCTGCGCACGCCTGAACGAAACGCCCGCTTCCTCCCCCACCCGGTACGGGTGAACCCCGAACCGGGAAGGCAGGATGTCCGCCGTGGCACCGCACGACTACCCCGATCAGGACCCCGACGACACCGGCCCGCTGCCGCGAGTGCCGGGCGAACCCGCGTCCCCGTCCTCCGCCGTGCCACCGCCTGTCTCGCCGCCGCGCGCCCGGCCGGACGGACCGCGCCGGGCGCGCCGTGCCGAACCCGGGCGACCGGCCGAGCGCACCGGCCGATCCGCTGAGCCCGGGCGGCCCGGCGAGCGGTCCGGCGATCCTGAACGCGCCGGCGAGCGCGGACGGCCCGCTGAGCGCCCCGGCAACCCCGAGCGATCAGCCAATCCCGGGCGCACCGGCGAACCGGGACGACGAGCCGAACGGCCCGGCGAGCCCCGGCGGCCGCGGGCCGCCGCGCCAAGGCCTGCCCAACCCGGCTCGGCACAACCGGGGGCCTCGCGCTCCGCCGATTCCCGCGGCGGAGCCCGATCCGGCGAACTGCGCCTGCCCCGCCGCCCCGGCGACACCCCGCCTCCCGGCGCCCGCCGCCGTCCCCCGGCCCGGCCCGCACAGTCCGAAAAGGACACTCAAGACCCCGCTCCGGCCAAGGAAACCCCGCCGCACACCGGCCACGGCCATGGACACGGACACGGCCCGGCCGCCCCGGCGTCGCAACGGGTCCGCAAACTCCTCATCTGGCTCCTCGCCCCGCTCGCGCTGGCCACCGTCGTCGGGATGATCGTCCTGTACCCGTGGGGCAGCTCGCTGCCGAAAAGCGCGGTACCGCAAGGCACTCCGGTCCAGGCCGCGATCACGACCGCCACGTCCGGCCCGTGTCTCCAGCCCGGTCAAGTGCAGGTCGGCTCGCAGCCGGATCCGGACGCGAAACCGTGCCTCACCGTCGACCTGCGGATGTCCGACGGCCCGGCAGCGGGAAAACCGGTGCGGCTGACCGTCCCGATCGAGCCGAGCACGCCGAGGTTCACCGCGAACGACAAGGTCGTGCTCGCCTACAACGGCGGCAATCCGCTCGATCCGCAGTCGTTCACGCTCGTCGATTTCCAGCGCGGCACGCCGCTGGTCCTGCTCGCCGCGTTGTTCGCGGTCGCCGTGCTCGTGCTCGGCCGCTGGCAGGGACTGGCCGCGCTGGTCGCGCTGGTGCTGAGTTTCGTGGTGATCGTGCTGTTCGTGCTGCCCGCGATCCTCGCCGGGGAGAACCCGCTGGTGGTGGCGATCGCCGGAGCGGGCGCGATCATGTTCCTCGCGCTGTACCTGACGCACGGCCTGTCCGCGAGAACCTCGGTCGCCGTGCTGGGCACCTTGGCCAGCCTCGCGCTGATCGGGATCCTGTCGGCGATCTTCTCCGCCGCCGCGTCGCTCACCGGCCTCGACGACAGCACCACGACGCTGATCGCCTCGCTCGGCCACGGCATCGACGCCAGAGGCCTGCTGCTGGCCGGGATCGTGATCGGCGCGCTGGGCGTGCTCGACGACGTGACGATCACGCAGACCAGCGCGGTCTGGGAACTGCGGCGCGCGAACCCGTCGCTCAGCTGGCGCGAGCTGTACAGCTCAGGCCTGCGGATCGGCCGGGACCACGTCGGCTCCGCGGTGAACACGCTGGTGATGGCCTACGCCGGCGCCGCGCTGCCGGTGATGCTGTACTCCGCGATCTCCGGCGTCGGCCTCGGCGCGCTGCTCGGCAGCGAGGACATCGCCGCGGAGATCATCCGGACGCTGGCCGGCTCGGTCGGCATCGTCGCGGCGGTGCCGGTGACGACGGTCCTGGCCGCCTTGATCGCCGCGAGGGAGCCGGTCGAGCACCTCATCAGCACCACCAGCCCCGCTGAATCACACTAGCCACACGCTGGCTGACCCGGCCGGACGCGGGCGTCGCGGATGAGGTACGAAGACCGCGACCCCGCACCCGAGGAGGGGCTGTGTTCTCAGCCGTCCTGGCCGGACCCCGAGTCACCGTGCACCTGATCCGCCGCCTGTTCGCGTCGGTGCTGGAAGCGGCCGAAACGGTTCCGCGGATCGCCGCCGCGCTCGACGAGGTCCGCGCGACGTTGCGCCACCTCGAACGGCTGCTCTCCTACGTCGCCGAAGAACTCCCCGAACTGGCCGACCAGCTCGACCGCATCCGCGCCCGCGTGGACGGCCTCGAAGAACGCAGCCGGGAGCACGCCGGACGCGAGTAGTCAGCCCAGCGTCGCCACGAACCGGCTAACCGCCTCCATGGGAAACCGCTGCAAGTACTTCCCCGAAGGAGCCGCCGAAGCCAGCCGGTACAACGGCCGCTCAGCCACCGCGTCCCCCCGAGCCTCCGCCCGCAACTCCGCCACCAGCAGCTCCGAAAACACCAGCCCGTTCGCCTCGGTGTTGTTCAGCACCGCGTCCGCCAGCCGGCGCAGCTGCAACGCCCCCAGCTCCCGGCCGCCGGTCCCGGAAAACACCGCCAGGTCGAGCTTCACCGCACGCCGCCGGTGCCCCGCGTTCACCAGCAGCGCCACCGTCCGGGTGCCGCGCACGTCGCTGATCACCACGTCCAGCCGCGGCGCCTCCAGCAGGTCCACCCGCCGGACGCCCCACGTGCGCACCACCAGCGTCGTGCCTTCCAGCCAGATCCGGCGGCGAAACGCGTAGAGCACCACGTAGATCAACGGCAGCGCGACGACCGCCGCGACGATCAGCCCGGGCAGCTGCCCGCCGATCAGCCCGGCGATCCCGCCGAACGCCGCGGCCAGGATCAGCACGCCGAAGACGCCCGACCACGCGCGGCGGCGGCGCAGCTTCGGCTCGTCGGCGAACAGCGGCAGGCGTTCCGCCGGCTTCTCGGTCACTGCGCGGCTCCCGGCACGAAGGGGTTGGCGGCGCGCTCGCGGCCGATGGTCGTGGCGGGTCCGTGGCCGGGCAGCACGACGGTGTCGTCGGCGAGCGTGAGCAGTGTGCGCAACGAATTCTCCAGGTCGGAGCCGGACCCGCCGGTGCGCCCGACCGATCCGGCGAAAAGCGTGTCCCCCGTGAACACCAGCCTGCCACCCTCCCCGGTCTCGACGGTGAACGCCACCGAACCCGGCGTGTGCCCGGGCAGCGGGACGACGCCGACCGTCAGCCCGGCCGTCTCGATCTCTCCCGGGGCGAGCGGTTCGAAGGGCCCGTCGTACCACTCGGCGTCGCCCGGATGCAGCCGCAGCGGCGCGTCGTGCGCCCGCGACAGCCCGGCAGCGGCGCCGACGTGGTCCGGATGGCCGTGCGTGGCGAGCAGCGCGACCGGCGTCAGGCCGTGCTCCGTCAGCGCTTCGGCCAGCGGCTCGGCGGCCCCCTCGCCCGGGTCGACGACGAGACACGGACCCCCGGCGGCAGGGGCCAGCAGATAGCAATTCGAGCGCAGCGGACCCGCGGCGAACCCGGCGACGAGCACCGAACCCTCCTCCCCGGAAGCGGCCTTGATCACGACCCGGTGAAGACTAGCCGCCCCTGTACGGAGTCCTAACAGGCTGTGCCCATACACTGCCGCTACCTCAGACGTGTGACTTCGAGCGGAAACTGGAGGGCGGGTGGCGACCAACCAGCAGCGCCGAGAAGCCGCAAAGCGCAAACTCGAGCGGCAGCTCGTGCGCCGGGCGGAACAGGCGAAGCGACGCAAGATCGTGGGCGCTGGAGTGGTCGGCGGTGTGGTCCTCATCGTCGCCGGTCTCGTGGTGTGGATCGTGAACAGCGGGGGCAGCGGCGACCAGCAGGCCGCCGCGCCGCCGTCGAGTTCCGCGCCGCCGGTCCCGAGCGTCACGAACATCCCCACCGAGCGCACCGCGCTCCCCAAGCGCCCCAAGGCGCTGCCGAACCCGACGACGTGCTCGTACCCGGCCGACCCGAGCGGGAAGCCGCCGTCGGGCAAGAAGGCGACCCCGCCGGACGGCAAGAACGTGTCCTCGTCCGGGACCGTGAACATCACGATGAAGACCACCCAGGGCGACATCCCGATGACGCTCGACCGCGCGCTCGCGCCGTGCACCGTGCAGGCCTTCGAGGCCCTCGCGAAGCAGGGTTTCTTCACCGACACGATCTGCCACCGCCTCGGCGTCACCGACCTGCAGATGCTGCAGTGCGGCGACCCGGACGCCAAGGGCGACGTGATGAAGGACGGCCGCGGCGGCCCCGGCTTCACCGTGCCGGACGAGTTCATCGACACCGCCAAGTACGGCCGCGGCATCCTCGCGATGGCCAACACCGGCCAGCCGAACAGCGGCGGCAGCCAGTTCTTCATGGTCTACGGCAACGCGCCGCTGCAGCCGCAGTACACGGTCTTCGGCAGCATCTCCGACGAGGGCCTGAAGGTGCTCGACAAGATCGCGAAGAACGGCATCGGCGCGATCGGCCAGGACGGTTCGACCGGCGAGCCCAAGCAGCAGGTCAAGTTCACCGCGGTCACGGTCTCCTGACGTGACCGAGCGTGTCGAGATCGGCGGTGCCGCTCCGAGCACCGCCGATCTCGCCGCGGCGGCCACCAGCTACGGCCACTTCACCGCGATGCAGGTCCGCGACGGGCGCGTGCGCGGCCTCCGTTTCCACCTCGACCGGCTCGCCGCGAGCACCCGGGAGGTGTTCGGCAGCGAACTGGACACCGACCTGGTCCGCCGCTGCGTCCGGCGGCTCGTCGCCGGGCGAGGCGACCTGTCGGTGCGGGTGATCATTTTCTCGCGCTCCTCTCCGCACGACGCCGCGATGGTGCCGGAAATTCTCGTGCGCACCGCTCCGCCGCGCTCCCACGTCGCTACGCCGATGCGGCTGCGATCCGTTGCGTACCAACGGGATCTGCCGCACGTGAAGCACCTCGGCGGCTTCGGTCTCACACACCATTCGCGCGCGGCGGCCCTCGCCGGTTACGACGACGCCGTGTTCCTCGCCGGCGACGGCCGGATCAGCGAAGCGACGATCTGGAACGTCGGCTTCCTGCGCGACGGGACGCTCGTGTGGCCGGAAGCCGAGGTGCTGCCGGGAATCACGTACCTCGTGCTGGAGGACCAGCTGCGCGCGGCCGGGGTGCCGCAGGAGACGCGGCCGGTCTACCCGGCGGAACTCCCGGACTTCGACGCGATGTTCCTGACCAACTCCGCGACGATCGGCCGCCCGGTCGCGTCGGTGGACGACGTGCCGCTGCGCACCTCGCCCGCCGCGGCCGAACTGCTGACCAAGGCTTACGAAGCCGCGCCCTGGGACGAGATCTGACCCAGCCTCAGGGCCTGCGGTGCTCCACCCAGACATTGGGCTCGACGTACACGGCGGAGTCCTGTGCCACCGACACGTGGACCGGGCTCAGCGCGCCTTCCACGAGCACCGGGCCGTCCGCGTCGAACGGCAGTCCGGTCCACTCCCGCCACTGCGCGAGCGTGCCGGGGATGGTCATCGACACCGGGCAGACCTTCACGATCCGCCCGCCCGCGCGCACGTGCACCCGCAGCCACGCGTCATACGGCAGGCCGTCGTCGCGCACCCGGAAGGCGTACTCGCTCATCGGGGTCTCGGGTTCGTCCGCCTTCCGCGACGGCCGCACCGGGGCGTAGAGCACGTCGTGGCCGAGACGGAAAGCGTTGTCTCGCAACGCGTTCACCATCACCGAGGCGAGCCCGGTACCTTGCCGTTCCTTGCGGACCACGATCTCCAGCGCGGTCGCCGCGTTCCGTTCGCGACCGGCCAGCCGGTCGGCGTGCTGCCACCGGATCACCTCGTCCCACCCGCCGTCGGGCAGCGTCTCGCGTCCCGGGCCGCCGAACGCGAACGGCGTCGAGTAGGCCTTGGCGACCGGCTCGTCCCCGTCGGTCGCGAGCAGCACGTAGTCGGCGACCGTGTCGAGTTCGCCGTAATACAGGTGCCCGGTCGGGTTGTGCTGCATGAAGACCGGCCACGACCGGTCGAAGTCGGCGTGGTCGGTCGCCCGGAAGATCTCCGGGTTCTGACTGCGGTGATGGATTTTCAGCGCCACAGGCTTCAGTCTCGCCGAGCCGTCAACGGGTTATCCGCACCGCTCAGCGGTAGGTGAACTTCGGCGCGCGCCGGTTCAGGAACGCGTCCACGCCCTCCGCGTAGTCCTCCCCGTGCAGCGCGGCGAGCCGGATCTCCTCGACCTCGTCGTCGGTCCGCTCCTGCCCCGCGACGATCTTCTCGATGATCCGGTTCATCCCGCGGATCGAGGCCTGCGACCGCGCGCACAGGGTTTCGGCGAACCGGGCCGTCGCGGATTCCAGGTCCGCGGCCGGGAAAACGTCGTTGACCAGCCCGATCTCGCGCGCCCGGGTCGCGTCGACGAGTTCGCCGGACAGCAGGAAGTACTTGGCGTGCGCCGGGCCGACCAGCGACACCAGCTGCCGCGTCGAGGCGAAGTGGTAGACGATGCCGAGCTTGGCCGGGGTGATGCCGAAGCGCGCGTCGTCCGCGGCGAAACGGAAATCGCAGGCGACCGAGATCTGGCAGCCGCCGCCGATGCAGTTGCCCTGGACCATCGCGACGGTCGGCTTGCGCATCGCGGTCAGCGCCGCCACCGCGCTGTCCACCGCCTCGTCGTACTTCGCGGCGGCCTCGGCGGTCGAGCGCAGTTCGCGGAACTCGCCGATGTCCGCGCCCGCGGAGAAATGCCGTCCGGCCCCGGTCAGCACGAGCGCCTTCAGCTCGGGATCGGCCTCGACCTCGGCCGCCACGCCCGGGATGGCCGCCCACATGCCGCGGGTGATCGCGTTCATCTTCTCCGGGCGGGAGAACGTCAGCCGGGCCACGGCGCCGTCGCGGGTGAACTCGAGTCCGTCCGTCATGCCCAGCACCCTAATGCGCCCGCACGGCGATCCCGCTGTGGGACAGGTCACCGGCCTAACCCGACAGCCGCGCCGTAAGCTCGCCCCGGCTGCGCACGCCGACCTTGCCGAACACCGACTTCAGGTGGTCCTGCACCGTGTTCGCCGAGATCCCCAGCCGGGCCGCGATGTCCGAAGTAGACAGTCCGGACAGGACCTCCCGGCACACGTCGCGTTCGCGTGCGGTCAGCCGGTACGCCGCGAGCAGCACATCCAGCAGCTCTCCCCCGGCGGCGCGGCGGATCGTCACGACGATGTCGCGCGCGTCGTCGTCCGAGACCAATCTGCTGGCCTGCAACACGATCCAGCCGCCGTGCGCGTCCCGGACCCGGGCCCGGAACGTTCCGCTCGCCGCCGACTGAGCGCCCACCGCTGCCGCGCGCAGCAGCACCGCGAACCGTCCGTCGGCGATCGCGTCCAATTCGGACTCCCACGCGCCGGCTTCCTCGGTCGCCCCGCGCCGGCGACCGTCCGGACCGACCACGACGATCGCCGCTTCCGCGGCCAAAGCCGTGCCTCGCGCCAGCGCCGCCGCCCGGGTGGCAGCGGCCAACGTCGGACCGATCGAGGTCAGGAACTCCACCTCGCGGTCGCTGAACTCGCCGCGGCGCACCAGACCAGCAGCGGCCCAGCAGACGCCGTCCGCGCGAAACCCGACGCGCAGTTCGCTCTCCAGCCCGAGCGGCCGCCACACCCGCGCCCACCGTCCGCTGCGCTCGCGTTCGCGGCGCGGCAGATCGGAAAGCCGCGCCACCGGCACCGAACGCCGGGCGAGCTGCGCGAAGGTGTGCGGCTCCGCGCCGTCGTACTCGTAGGTCGCCAGCAGCGGCTCGTACTCCCCCGGGATGCGAGCGCGGCCGCTGGTCATCGAGCTGATCACGGCGGTGTCCGGATCCAGCGACGCCCAGCAGGTCAGCTCCGCGGGCACGATCCGGTCGACCAGCTCGATGGCCGCGGCGTGCAACTCGGCGACGCCGCGACCGGCCGTGGCGAGAGCCGCCAGCTCCCGCCGCACGTCCCGCGCCCGGCCTTCCCACACCCGACGAAGTATGCGCGCGTTCTTCCACCGCCGACATCCCTGATTTCCGGGATGGTCCCGTGCTCGCGGCGTTCCTACCTTCAGCGGCATGACCATCCACCTCAGCACCGCGGGCGAAGGCCCGGAACTGGACACGAAAGACGCGACCGTGACGGTGAAAGCGTCCGCCGCGGACACCGGCGGCTACGAACTGTTCGAGGTCGACGCCCCGCGCGGCCCCGCCGTCCCGCCGCATGCCGACCCGTGGGCGAAAAGCTTCTACGTTCTGCACGGCCGCATCACAGTCTGCCTCGACGGAGAACTGCACGACCTCGCCCCGGCGCGTTCGCGCACATCCCGGCGGGCACTCTCAACACCTTCACGGTGCACACGCCGCAGGCCAAGTTCCTCGTGCTGACCCCGGACGACGCGATGGGCGAGTTCTTCCGCGATATTGACCGCACCGTCCCGGCCGACGCCCCGTGGCCGGACGCCGTGCCGCTCCTCGGCGACATCGCGGCCCGGCACGGGGTCGCGTTCGGGGAGGTGGCGCAGTGAACGTCGTCGTGCAGGTCTTCGCCGGAATCGCGGTCCTCGTGCACCTTCTGGCCTTCGCCTGGGAAGTGCTGCTGTTCGAGCGTCCCGGCGTGCACGCGGGCATTTTCCGGATCCCTGCCGAAAACCTGCCCGCGACGAGGCTCTGGTCGTTCAACGTCGGCTGGTACAACCTGTTTCTCGCCGCCGGACCGGTGACCGGCCTGGTGCTGCTGCACACCGGCGACGCCGCGGCCGGACGGGTGCTCGTGCTCTACAGCTGCGCGTTCATGACGCTCGCCGGGATCGCACTGGGTGTCTCGGATCTGCTCGCACTGAGCCGGCCGCGCGGTGCGGGACGCGCCGGGGCACTGGCCCAAGCACTCCCGCCGCTGGCCGCACTGGTCGCGACGGCGTTCTGAGCTACGAAGCCGAGGTCACCCGGTACACGTCGTAGACGCCCTCGACCCCGCGCACCACCTTCAGCACGTGCCCGAGGTGCTTCGGATCGCCCATCTCGAACGAGAACCGGCTCACCGCCACCCGGTCCCGCGAGGTCGTCACCGAGGCCGACAGGATGTTCACCTTCTCGTCCGCCAGCACCTTCGTGACGTCCGACAGCAACCGGTGCCGGTCGAGCGCCTCGACCTGGATCGCCACCAGGAACACCGAGGACGACGACGGCGCCCACTCCACCTCGACCAGGCGCTCCGGCTGGGTCCGCAGGTCGTCGGCGTTCGTGCAGTCGGTCCGGTGCACGCTCACGCCGCCGCCGCGTGTCACGAAGCCGAGGATCTCGTCGCCCGGCACCGGCGTGCAGCAGCGCGCCAGCTTCGCCCAGACGTCGCTCGCGCCCTTGACGATGACGCCGACGTCGTTCGAACCCCGGCGGCGCGTGACCGTGGACGGCGTGGCCCGTTCGGCCAGCTCCTCCTCGGCCTCCTCGACCCCGCCGATCAGCGCGACCAGCCGCTGCACCACGTGCTTGGCGCTCGTGTGGCCCTCGCCGACGGCCGCGTAGAGCGACGAAATGTCGCCGTGCCGCAGTTCGGTGGCGACCGAGCCCATCGACTCCGCCGACACGAGCCGCTGGATCGGCAGCCCGACCTTGCGGATCTCCTTGGTGATCGCTTCCTTGCCCGCGTCGATCGCCTCGTCGCGGCGCTCCTTCGCGAACCACTGCCGGATCTTCGCGCGCGCCTTCGGCGAACCCGCGAACTGCAGCCAGTCGCGGCTCGGCCCCGCGCTCTCCGCCTTGGACGTGAAGATCTCGACGACCTCGCCGTTTTCGAGCTTCCGCTCGAGCGCGACCAGCCTGCCGTTCACGCGGGCGCCGATGCAGCGGTGGCCGACCTCGGTGTGCACCGCATACGCGAAGTCCACCGGCGTCGAGTCCGCGGGCAGCGTGATCACGTCGCCCTTCGGCGTGAACACGAAGATCTCGCGCGCGGCCAGTTCGTAGCGCAGCGATTCGAGGAAGTCGCCCGGGTCCGCGGCCTCGCGCTGCCAGTCGAGCAGCTGCCGCATCCACGCGATCTCGTCCAGCTCCATCGCGTTGTTGCTGGCGTGCGTGCCCTTGGTTTCCTTGTACCGCCAGTGCGCGGCGATGCCGTACTCGGCGGTGCGGTGCATGTCGTAGGTGCGAATCTGCACCTCGAGCGGTTTGCCGTCCGGGCCGATCACCGTGGTGTGCAGCGACTGGTACACGCCGAACCGCGGCTGCGCGATGTAGTCCTTGAACCGCCCGGGCACCGGCTGCCACAGCGCGTGCACCACGCCCATCGCGGCGTAGCAGTCGCGCACGTCCTCGACCAGGATCCGCACGCCGACCAGGTCGTGGATGTCGTCGAGGTCGCGGCCGCGGACGATCATCTTCTGGTGGATCGAGTAGTAGTGCTTCGGCCTGCCTTCGACCTTCGCGGTGATCCGCGACGACACCAGGTTGTTCGTCAGGTCCGCGATCACCTTGCGCAGGTAGGTGTCGCGCGAGGGCGCGCGGTCGGCGACCAGCCGCACGATCTCGTCGTACTTCTTCGGCTGCAGAATCGCGAACGCGAGGTCTTCCAGCTCCCACTTCACCGTGGCCATGCCGAGCCGGTGCGCCAGCGGGGCGAGCACCTCGAGCGTCTCGCGCGCCTTGCGAGCCTGCTTCTCCGGCGGCAGGAAGCGCATCGTGCGCATGTTGTGCAGCCGGTCGGCGAGCTTGATGACCAGGACCCGCGGGTCCTTCGCCATCGCGATCACCATTTTGCGGATGGTCTCCGCTTCGGCTGACGTGCCCAGTTTGACCTTGTCGAGTTTGGTGACGCCGTCGACCAGCTCGCCTACCTTGTCGCCGAAGTCGGCCTTCAGCTGTTCCAGGGAGTAGCCGGTGTCTTCCACGGTGTCGTGCAGGAGGGCTGCTACGAGGGTGGTGGTGTCCATGCCCAGCTCGGCCAGGATGGTGGCGACCGCGAGCGGGTGGGTGATGTACGGGTCGCCGGACTTGCGGCGCTGTTCGCGGTGGAGTTCTTCGGCTACGTCGTAGGCGCGTTGAAGCTGGCCCAGGTCGGAGTTCGGGTGCAGTTCGCGGTGGATGACCGCCAGGGGTTCGAGGACCTGTTTGACCGGAGCCGCACGCTGGGCGGTGATCCGGCGCGCCAGGCGGGCGCGGACGCGGCGGGTCGCGGAAGGGTTGGGCGCGGCTCCGTTGGGCCGGGTCCCGGCGTCCGCGGCGGTGGCGCCGCTCCGCGCGGGGGTGGCACCGCCTTTGGCGGGGACATTGGCGTCGAGCTCTTGGCTCACCCGCACCTCCAGCTGCTTCGTGCGGCCTCGAACCTTCAGGGTAACCGGTTGGTCTTCTGGGAGGGTCGGTGACGTGCCGTTCCGGCTCGTCGCCTGGCGGCGACATCGGCCGCTTTGGGTTGCGTGGGGCACCCCGAAGCTTGATTGTGCTGACGGTTCGGGGGTGCTTGTCAAGGCGGGAAAGATGCCTTGACAAGCACCCCCGAACCGCAGGGCGGCTTCGTATCGGGGTTGGGGGCGGTGTGGGTGCCTCGATGGTTGGGTGCAGCGGCTGCGGTGGGTGCTGGGTGCGCAGTTGAGAAGCTGGTGGCGTCAGGGTTCGCGGCTTGCGGGCAGCGCCCCAATGTGGCATTGGGTGCATCCGACGCACCCAATGTGGCGTTCGGTGCGTCCGACGCACCGAACGCCACATTGGGGCACGGACGGGGTCTGGTGCGCGCAGGGGTCAGACGGTGCGGAGGGTGGTTACTGTGCGGCCGTCGAGGGCGGCGCGGCCGCCTAGGGCGGCCAGTTCCAGCACCACTGATACGCCGGTGACTGTTGCGCCTGCGTCTTCCAGGAGTTTTGCGGTCGCTGCCACCGTGCCGCCGGTGGCGAGGACATCATCCATGACCGCGATTCGCTGGCCGGTTTTTACGACGCCTGCGGGCAGTTCGACGCTCGCGGTGCCGTATTCCAGCGAATAGTCCACCCGGCCCGCGACGGACGGGAGTTTGCCCGGTTTCCGGACCAGCACCACGCCCATGCCGCGGGAGTAGCCGACTGCCGCGGCCAGGAGGAAGCCGCGGGCCTCGACGCCGGCCACCAGGTCGGCGGCCGGGTCGAGGGTGTCCGCCAGGGCGTCCGTGACGGCGGCGAAGCCTGGGCCGTCGGCGAACAGCGGGCTGAGATCGCGGAACAGGACGCCGGGTTCCGGGAAGTCCGGGACTTCGGCGATCAGGTCCAGTGCCTCGTCGAGCTTCATGGACTCAGCGCTTCTTCTTCCCCGACGGACGCTGCTTCGGGTGCCGCGCGGGAACACCGGCCGCGGCGGCCATGGCCTTTTCCTTGCGGAGTTCGGCGGCCAGCTGGTCCTCGTCGCCCGCGTCGAACTCGTCCTCGGCTTCGCGCTTCGCGGCCTTCGCCCGGCGGGCGGCGACCCGTTCGGCCTGCTGGCGGTACTGCGGGTCGCGCATCTTGAAGTCGACCAGCAGCGGCGTCGCCAGCGCGACCGACGACAGGACACCCACCAACGTACCGGTGAGCTGCACCAGCGCCAGGTCCTGCAGCGTGCCCGAGCCGAGCAGGATATAGCCGACGATCAGCAGGCCCAGGATCGGCAGCAGCGCGATGAACGCGGTGTTGAACGATCGCATCAGGGTCTGGTTCAGCGCCAGGTTCGCCGCTTCGGCGTACGTGCGCCGCGACAGGCCGAGCAGGCCGCGGGTGTTCTCCCGGACCTTGTCGAACACCACCACGGTGTCGTACAGCGAGAAGCCGAGAATCGTCAGCAGGCCGATCACCGTCGCCGGCGTGACCTCGAAGCCCACGAGCGAGTACACGCCCGCGGTGACCACGATGTCGTGCAGCAGCGAGATGAGCGCCGCGAACGCCATCCTGGTGTCGAAGTAGATCGCCAGGAAGATCACGACCGCGACCAGGAACACGCCGAGCGCGATCAGGGCCTGGCGCGAGATCTCGTCGCCCCACGACGCGCTCACCGCGCTGTCGCTGATCGCCTGCTCGCTCGACTTGCCGTTGCTGCCGATCGGGCCGAGGTCCTCGAAGATCTGCTTCTTGACCTTCGCGACCTGGTCGGCGGTCAGCGTCTCGGAGCGGGTCTGGATGGTCGCCGCGTTGCCGGTGCCGACCGTCTGGGTCTCCGCCGGGGCCTCGCCCAGCGCCGTGTTGAACGACTTGATCACCTGGTCCTGGGTGATCTGGCCGTGCGAACCGTGCGCGGGCAGCTGGATCTGCGTGCCGCCCTCGAACTCGATGCCCACGTTGAAGCCGCGGAAGACCATCGAGCCGATGCACACCAGGAGCAGCAGCGCGAAGAACAGGTACCAGCGCTTGCGCGAGCCGACGATGTCGACCGCGCCGGTGCCGACGTAGAGCCGGTGGAAGAAGCTCTCCTTCTTGGCCGGCTTGGCCGCCGTGCTGCCCGAGCCGTTCGGGCCTTCCGGGCTGTCCGACGTGACGCCCGCGGTTTCGTCGCTCACGTCAGGCCTCCTTCACGTTCGCGCGGCGGCCGGGAGCGGGGCGCGCGGACTTGCGCTGCGAGCCGAGCTTCTGGACGGCGCCGAGGCCGAGATTCCGGGGGTTGGACAGGAACTTCGACTTCGAGGTCGACACCATCGCCACGAGCGGATGCGTGACCAGGTAGACGACCACCAGGTCGAGCACCGTCGACATGCCGAGGGTGAAGGCGAAGCCCTGCACGTCGCCGACCGCGATGATGTACAGGATCGCGGCGGCGAGGAAGCTGACCGCGTCCGAGGCCAGAATCGTGCGCCGCGCCCTCGCCCAGCCGCGCGGCACCGCGGACCGGAACGTCCGGCCCTCCCGGATCTCGTCCTTCAATCGTTCGAAGTAAATGACGAAGGAGTCCGCCGTGATGCCGATCGCGATGATCAGGCCGGCGACGCCCGCGAGGTCGAGCGTGTACCCGATCCAGCGGCCGAGCAGCACCAGCACCGCGTAGACGAGCAGGCCGGACAGCACCAGCGACCAGATCGTGAGGATGCCGAGCAGCCGGTAATAGAACAGGCAGTACACGAACACGACGGCGAGACCGATCGCTCCGGCGATCAGGCCTGCCTGCAGCGAGGCGTAGCCGAGCGTCGCGGACACCGTGGTGGCGTCGGACGAGTCGAACGACAGCGGCAGCGAACCGTACTTGAGGATGTCGGCCAGGTTCTTCGCGTCGGTCTGGGTGAACTTGCCGGTGATCTGCGTGTTGCCGCCGAGGATGGCGTTCTGCACGGTCGGCGCCGACACCACGTCCGTGTCGAGCACGAACGCCGCCTGCTTGCCGATGTTGGCCGAGGTGAAGTCGCCCCAGGTCTTGCCGCCCGCGCTCTTGAAGCTCAGGTCGACGATCCACTGGCCGCGCTGCTGGTCGTAGCCGGAGTTGGCGTTCGCGATCTCGGTGCCGGGGATGATCTCCGGGCCGAGCACGTACTTGGTGGCGTCCTTGTCGCCGCAGGTGACCAGCGGCTGGTTCGGCAGGTCGTTGCCCTCCAGCGGGTCCGCGGCGTTCGGCGCGCAGGTGAGCGCGGCGAGCGCCTTCTGCTGCGCGGCCTGCGCGGCGGCGGCCTCCTGCTGGTTCTTCGGGTCCTTCGGCATCAGCGCGGGGGCCTGGCGCACGGCGCGGGCCTGCTCGATCGGGTTCTTGCCCGCGTCCTGGCCGCCTGCTCCCGAGGCCGGGGCCGACGGCGTCGAGCTCGGCGACTGCTGCGCCGGGGCGCCTTCCGCTCCCCCGCCGCCGGCGGGCTTGCTCGGCGCGGTCGCCGGGGCGCTGGGGGCGCCGGAGGCGGGAGCGGAGGGCGGCGCGGCCGGGGTGTTCGGGACCGAGGTGATCACCTCGCGGATCCCGAGCTTGGCGGTCCGGCCCAGGTTCTTCGCCTCGTCGCCCTGCTCGCCCGGCACGGTGATCACGATGTTGTTGCCGTCGAGCACCACCTCGGTGCCGCCGACGCCGATCCCGTTGACGCGGGTCTCGATGATCTGGCGCGCCTGGTTCAGCGAGTCGCGGGTGGGCTGGCCGCCGTCGGGCGTGCGCGCGGTGAGCGTGACCCGGGTGCCGCCCTGGAGGTCGATGCCGAGTTTCGGCGTCGCTTTGCCGCTGCCGGTGAAGAACACCAAGGCGTACAGCACGACCACGATCAGGGCGAAGAAGGCGAGATAGCGTCCCGGGCGGAGATGCCCGGCCGATGGTGCCACTGTGCTTCGGTCTCCTCGAACTGGCACGGACTGGATGGACCCCAAGTGCTTCGGGTGCGCGAGCCGGAAGGGGGTCCCCCGGACGCGGCTGGGCGTGAACTATGACGGCGGACACGCACGCAGCACCGAGACAGTACTCGGTGCTGCGTGAGCCCGGCGTTCGCCCGTACCGACTTTCGTAGGCTGTGGGCGGATCACTGCCCGGTGAAGCGCGGAGGCTACTTCTTCCCGTGCTCGAGCGGGGGCGCCACCTGCGCACCGGAGGTCTGCTTCTCCTCGGCGGAGATCGACTCCTGGGCAGGAGCCTCCGACGACGCCGCCGCGGTTTCCGGGGCCGACTCGATGCCCGCGACCTCGGTCTCGGCCGAGTCCTCGTTCTCCTCGCCCTCGACGACGGGCTCGACCTTCTCGCGCACCGCGAGCCGCAGCCAGGTGGTGACGACGCCCGGCGCGATCTCGATGTCGATCGTGGTGTCGCTGCTCGTGTCGGCGACCGTGCCGTACAGGCCCGACGTGGTCATCACGCGGTCGCCCGGGGCGATGCTGTTCTGCATCTCCTGCTGAGCCGCCTGCTGCTTCTTCTGCTTGCGGGTGCCCATGACGAGCGGCACGGCCACCACGAGCAGCAGCAGCAACGGCAGCAGTAACTGGTTCATGACTCTCCTCGACGGACGCCTTTCTCGGCTGCCCGCGTCCGGTTTCGACGGATGTGCTGTGTTCGAGTGTGCCAGGTACCGGCGGAAACGCCACCACCCGGGCCGCTGTCCGCCCTTGTCAGGCCTGGTCGAACAGCGTCGGACCACCCTGGTCCGGCCGTCCGGCCTCCGGGGGCGGCACGAGTCCGAGGTGGTGCCACGCGGCGGCGGTCGCGACCCGGCCGCGCGGAGTGCGGGCGAGCATACCGGCCCGGACCAGGTAGGGCTCGCACACCTCCTCGACCGTCGTGGCCTCCTCGCCGACGGCGACCGCGAGGGTCGAAATGCCCACCGGCCCCCCGCCGAACGAGCGGGTCAAAGCGCCGAGGACGGCGCGGTCCAGGCGGTCCAGCCCCAGCTCGTCGACGTCGTAGACCTTCAGCGCGGCCTGCGCGACCTCCAGGGTCACCTTGCCGTCGGCGCGCACCTCGGCGTAGTCGCGGACCCGGCGCAGCAGCCGGTTGGCGATGCGGGGCGTGCCGCGCGAACGGCCGGCGATCTCGGCGCAGCCGTCGCTGTCGATCTCGATGCCGAGGATCTTCGCGGCCCGGCGGACGACCAGCTCCAGCTCGGCCGCGGAATAGAACTCCATCTGGCCGGTGAAGCCGAACCGGTCGCGCAGCGGCCCGGTCAGCGATCCGGATCTCGTGGTGGCCCCGACCAGCGTGAACGGCGCGATCTCCAGCGGGATGCTGGTCGCCCCTGGCCCCTTGCCGACGACGACGTCGACCCGGAAGTCCTCCATCGCGAGGTACAGCATCTCCTCGGCGGGCCGGGCGATGCGGTGGATCTCGTCGATGAACAGGACGTCGCCGGGCGCCAGGTTGGACAGCATCGCGGCCAGGTCGCCCGCGCGTTCCAGGGCGGGCCCGGAGGTGATCCGGATGGCCGCGCCCAGTTCGGCGGCGACGATCATCGCCATGCTCGTCTTGCCGAGGCCGGGCGGGCCGGACAGCAGCACGTGGTCCGGCGGGACGTCGCGCCGCCGGGCGCTCTCCAGCACCAGTTCCAGCTGCTCGCGAACGCGTTCCTGGCCGACGAACTCGTCCAGTTTCCGCGGCCGGAGCGAGGTTTCCAGGTCGCGTTCGCCGGTCTGGGCGAGCGCGGACAGGGTTTCGTCGTCCGCCTCGTACCCGCCGGTGTCGAACTCGGTCACTTCGTGGTTCATCGGCGGCTACCGCTTGCGGCCCAGCGCGGCCAGCGCCGCGCGCAGCACCGACGACGTGGTGTGCCCGTCGCCCTCGGACAGCACCTTGTCCACCGCCTGCTCGGCTTGTCTGGCCGGGAAACCCAGGCCGGCCAGCGCTTCGACCACCTCGCCGCGCAGCGCGCCGGGCGCGGTGACGACCGGGGCGTCGCCGGCTCCGCCGAGCGCGGTGACCTTGTCCCGCAGTTCGAGGCTGAGCCGTTCCGCTCCCTTGCGGCCGATGCCGGGGACCTGGGTGAGCACGGTGATGTTGCCTTCGACGAGCGCCGCGCGCAGCTTGTCCGGCTCCAGCACGGCCAGGGTCGCCAGCGCGAGCCGCGGCCCGATCCCGGACACCGTCTGGAGCAGGCCGAACAGTTCGCGCGCGTCTTCCTCGGCGAACCCGAAGAGGGTCAGCGAGTCCTCGCGCACGACCAGTGCGGTGTGCAGCCGCGTCTGCTCGCCGCGGCGCAGCGTGGCCAGCGTCGCCGGGGTGGCCTGCACGGCGAGGCCGACGCCGCCGACCTCGACCACCACGTGGTCGAGGCCGACGGACAGCACTTCGCCGCGTACCGAGGAGATCATCGTCGTGCTCCTGTTTCGTTCTTCTTCGTGGTGGTTCCGGCCGCCTTGGCCGCGGCCGCCAGCCGGGCCTTGTGGGCGCGGACCAGTTCGGCCGCGCGGGCCTCGGCCTCGGCGAGGCGGACCCGCATCGGCTCGCGCCAGAGGTGGCAGATGGCGAGCGCGAGCGCGTCGGCCGCGTCCGCCGGATGCGGTTTGACCTCGAGCCCGAGCAGCCGCATCACCATGGTGGTGACCTGTGCTTTGTCCGCGCGGCCGGACCCGGTGACAGCGGCCTTGACCTCGCTGGGCGTGTGGAAGACGACCGGCAGCCCGCGTCGCGCCGCCGACAGCGCCACGACCCCGCCCGCCTGCGCGGTGCCCATCGCGGTGCGGACGTTGTGCTGCGCGAACACCCGCTCGACGGCCACCGCCTCGGGCCGGTACCGGTCGAGCCAGCGCTCCACCTCGTCGGCGACGCCGAGCAGCCGCTGCGCGAGATCCTGGTCGGCGGGCGTGCGCACGACCCCGACCGCGACCGGGCGCACCGACCGGCCCTTGCCGCCGTCGACCACGCCGAGGCCGCACCTGGTCAGACCGGGGTCGACCCCGAGCACCCGCACCGTTTCTCCTTCGCCCGCGCGAACATTAGTTCGAGATGCAGGCTAACGGTCGAAGCGGATGGCCCCGCGCAGACACGCACTAACACACGTGCACACGTGTCGGCACCGCCGGCGACCTGGCGGACGGAGCCGCCCGCGAGCAGGATGAAGGCATGCCGGGACCGGAGGATTACGTCGCGCACCTGGGCTTGGAGCCGCTGCCGGTGGAGGGCGGCCGGTTCGCGCAGAGCTGGCGCGCGGTCGAGGGGTCGGCGATCTATTACCTGCTCACCGCGCCCGAGATCTCCGCGCCGCACCGGCTCGACCGGGTCGAGGTGTTCGTGCACCACGCCGGTTCGCCCGCGCGGATGCTCCTGCTGCATCCCGACGGGCAGGTGACGCGCCCGGTGCTGGGCGGCGACGTGGCCGCCGGGGAACGTCCGCAGGTGGTGGTGCCCGCGGGAACGTGGCAGGCGACGGTGCCGCTCGGCGCGTGGAGCCTGCTCGGCACCGTGGTGATGCCGCCTTATACCGACGACTGCGTGGAGTTCGCGGACCCGGAGACGCTGGCCGCGCAATTTCCCGACGCCGCCGCCGACCTGGCCGCGCTCGGCCGCGATTAGCCGGTCAGGGGCCGTCGACGCCGGGCGTCCAGCTCTCCGGGTCCCCGCTCTCGGTGAGCACCGGCTGCCATTCGGCGAAGCCCTCGGGCGCGTCGGCGTGCCACGGGAAGTGCCCGTCCGGCGTCGCGACGATCATCTGCAGCGCCGGGAAGTCGCCGTCCGGGTAGACGAGGAACGCGGACCCGAAGTACTCCGGGTAGTGGCCTTTCGCGACGCGTTCGAAGATCACCGGCGCGCCGTCGAAGAAATCGTCGTAGCGTTTGCCGACCTCGAAGATCTCGCCGTTGGCGGAGCGGTCGACGTACGCGTCGAGCAGGACAGGGGCCATGTGGTCGGGCAGGCCGATCACGACGGCCTCGGGCACGTTGTGCAACGCCCACGCGCACGCGGTGAAGCAGTAGCCGGCCCCCTGGTCGTCGGCGGGCACGGCGATGACCGCGTTGCCCCGTTCCCTTGCCTGGGTCTCGATCCAGGCGATGAGGCTCTGCTCTTGCTCGGTGAGGGCGGAGGTCGTCACGGCGGACATTCTGCCCCACCCGCGCGCCCGAGCCCAGTCCCCGCGCCGGTCATTTTCCCGCAGCCCCAAGGATTTTCGCGGTTTCCGTTGTGCGGCAAGGGAAAACCCGGACGAAAACGGCCGCGCCCCCGGAGTGCCGGGAGCGCGGCCGGGTCGCGCGAGATTGGATCAGTCCACCTCGGCCATGACCTCGTCGGAGACGCGGAATCCGGCACAGTGCGTACACGTTGCCCGTCCCGCCGTCGGCATCAGTCCACCTCGGCCATAACCTCGTCGGATACGTCGAAGTTGGCGTACACGTTCTGCACGTCGTCGCAGTCCTCGAGCGCGTCGATCAGCTTGAAGACCTTCTTCGCCCCGTCGACGTCGAGCGGCACGCTCACCGACGGCAGGAAGGTCAGCTCGGCCGATTCGTACTCGAACCCGGCCTCCTGCAGCGCCTTGCGCACCGGGACGAGGTCGGTTCCCTCGGAGACGATCTCGAAGTTCTCGTCGAGGTCGTTGACCTCCTCGGCGCCCGCGTCGAGGACCGCCATGAGGACGTCGTCCTCGGTGGCGTCCGCCTTGGGCATGATCACGACGCCCTTGCGGTTGAACATGTAGGCGACCGAGCCGGGGTCGGCGAGCGAGCCGTTGTTGCGCGTGAGCGCGGTGCGGACCTCCATCGCGGCGCGGTTCTTGTTGTCGGTGAGGCACTCGATCAGCACCGCGACGCCGTTGGGGCCGTAGCCCTCGTAGGTGATGGTCTGCCAGTCGGCTCCGCCCGCCTCCTCGCCGGCGCCGCGCTTGCGCGCGCGCTCGATGTTGTCCTGCGGGACGGAGTTCTTCTTCGCCTTCTGGATGGCGTCGTACAGCGTGGGGTTGCCGTCCGGGTCCCCTCCCCCGGTCCCGGTGCGGGCGGCGACCTCGATGTTCTTGATCAGCCGCGCGAAGAGCTTGCCCCGCTTGGCGTCGAGGTTCGCCTTCTTGTGCTTCGTCGTGGCCCACTTGGAGTGGCCGCTCATCTTTCCTCCATCTGTTCCCGCGGCCGCGTGCCTCCCGGCGCGGCCGCCGCAATCCTTGCTCAGGCTTTCCGCACGAGCTCGACGAACAGCCGGTGCACGCGCTCGTCCCGGGTGATCTCCGGGTGGAACGCCGTGGCCACCACCGCCCCCTGCCGGACGGCGACGATCCTATCCGCCCTGGGCCCGTCCGGCGGGTCCTCCGGGTCCGGCACGGTGGCCAGCACCTCGACGCCGTCTCCCGCCTTCTCGACCCACGGGGCCCGGATGAACACCGCGTGCAGCGGCCCGCCGGCCACGCCGGCGAACGGGAGGTCGGCCTCGAAGGAGTCGACCTGCCTGCCGAACGCGTTGCGCCGCACGACCACGTCGAGGCCGCCGAGCTGCTGCTGGTCCGGGCGCCCGTCGAGCACCTGGCGGGCCAGCAGGATCATCCCGGCGCACGAGCCGAACGCCGGCAGGCCGCCGGCGATCCGCTCGCGCAGCGGTTCGAGCAGCTCGAAGGTCTCGAGCAGCCGCGACATCGTGGTGGACTCCCCGCCGGGCAGCACCAGGCCGTCCACTCGGGACAGCTCGGAGAGGCGGCGCACCGGAACCGCGCGGGCCCCCGCGCTCTCCAGCATCGCGACGTGCTCGCGCACGGCGCCTTGCAGGGCGAGCACGCCGACCGCCGGCCGTGCTCCCGTAGCTGTCGCCACCAAACCTCCCGTGAGACGTTCACGTCAGCTTAGGGGGGCCGTCCGGAACGCAACCGGGCAGGTCAGGCGGGCAGCATCGGGGCCGCCGCCCGGCTGGGGAGCGCTCCGGCGGCCGGTCCGGGGCCGACGTGAAGTGGACTGCTGAAATCTGTCGCCAGTGGACACCTCGAAGGTGGTCTCCGCTGGAGCCGGGCCAGCCGCTCTGCCGCGGGCTGATCCCGTCTCCCATGGTAGGCCGTTCCGGAAGCCCCAGGTCAACGCTTCCCGGTGGAAAAGTGACCGAGCCCAAGTGGATCTTTCCGGGCGAGAAGTGGCCTTCCGAGATAGCCGTGCAATGGCCTGCCTCAGCGGTCCACCGTCGTCTTACCCTGGAGGAGAAGACCAAGTCAGCTCCCCCAAGAAAGGCCCGCAAGGTGTCGCAGCAGCAGAACGCCGAACCCCAGACCGTCACCGGCACCGCGAAGGTCAAACGCGGCATGGCGGAGATGCTCAAGGGCGGCGTGATCATGGACGTCGTGACCGCCGACCAGGCCAAGATCGCCGAGGACGCGGGCGCGGTCGCCGTCATGGCGCTGGAGCGCGTCCCCGCGGACATCCGCGCCCAGGGCGGCGTCGCCCGGATGAGCGACCCGGACCTGATCGACGGCATCATCGAAGCGGTGTCGATCCCGGTCATGGCGAAGGCGCGGATCGGCCACTTCGTCGAGGCGCAGGTGCTGCAGTCGCTCGGCGTCGACTACATCGACGAGTCCGAGGTGCTCACCCCCGCCGACTACGCGAACCACATCGACAAGTGGGCGTTCACCGTCCCGTTCGTCTGCGGCGCGACCAACCTCGGCGAAGCACTGCGCCGCATCACCGAGGGCGCGGCGATGATCCGCTCGAAGGGCGAAGCGGGCACCGGCGACGTCTCGAACGCGACCACCCACATGCGCAAGATCCGCGGCGAGATCCGCCGCCTGCAGTCGCTGCCGGAGGACGAACTGTTCGTCGCGGCGAAGGAACTGCAGGCGCCGTACGAACTGGTCCGCGAGGTGGCCGAGGCGGGCAAGCTCCCGGTCGTCCTGTTCACCGCGGGCGGCATCGCCACCCCGGCCGACGCGGCGATGATGATGCAACTGGGCGCCGAGGGCGTGTTCGTGGGCTCGGGCATCTTCAAGTCCGGCAACCCGGCGCAGCGCGCGGAGGCGATCGTGAAGGCCACGACGTTCCACGACGACCCGGACGTGCTGGCGAAGGTTTCGCGCGGGCTTGGGGAGGCCATGGTGGGGATCAACGTCGAGGACGTGCCGGAGCCGCACCGGCTCGCTGAGCGCGGTTGGTGACTCGCCGGGGTTCGCCCCGTTCCACCTGATCCCAGTGCAAGCAAGGGGCGAGGGCTTCGGCCCTCGCCCCTTGAGCTGGGTCATCCGGTTCGCCGAATACCCCATCTTGGGCCGCGGCAGCGGGCCAAGCCGCCATCGCCTCGGGGCAGCGGGACGGAATACAGCTCGCGCATGCCCCCGGCTACCGGATCCGCGGCGCAGCGACCTGGACGCCGTGCGACAACGTCGGCGCAACGGAAAGCAGCGAACCGTTTCCCGCGGGGTTCCCGATCACCCTTGCCTGCGCATGGCGTCGAGACAGCTTCTCTACGTCTCTGCGACCGGCCTGCGTCTCAAGCGCGGATTCACTCTGCCCGGTGTGACTTCACTGGCGAAACGCGCGTGTTCGCCTTGGCGACCGAGCCGCCGCAACCGCGGACGATGCGGGAGTGCGGGCAGCAGGCACCTGACGCCAGACGGGCGACCGTCCGCAGTTCGAGCGGGCACCTCGCGGGAAGACGGCTTGCTCGGCTGGGCCACCCGGCGGAGGCAGCGAACTCACAGGCATGCGGCGGCCCCGGGCAAGCGCCCGCCCCGATCGGCAAGCGGCGCTACGATCGACGTCCGGCTACGGAGCAGGCGCGCTCAGCGGCACAGAAGGGCGGCGGTCGATGACCGATCGTGCGCAAGGCGGAGGAAACCGTTATGCGGGCACTGCGCAAAAGGTGGTCCAGGCAGGTACAGTTTTTGGCGGAATTCGAATAGATACATCGAAAGTTCCCCTTCTTCCCGCACCCAACCAGCTCCCCGCGACGGTCGCGCATTTCACTGGCCGCGAGGCTGATCTGCGCCAGTTGCACAGCCTGCTGCCCGATGACGATGCGCACGAACCGGCCACATTGCTCATCTCCGCAATCGCAGGAATGGCAGGCGTCGGCAAAACAACTCTTGCGACCTACTGGGCGCACCGCATCAGAGACCGGTATCCGAATGGAGCGCTCTACGTCAATTTGCAGGGCTATTCGAACGAGAAAGTGGCGGACCCCGGCCCGGTTCTCGGCAGCTTCCTGCGCGCGCTCAACGTCCCCGATGCGGAGATTCCTGCTGACGTTGCTTCCCGAGCAGCACTTTTTCGGTCGCTGCTGACCGAACGTCGCGTTCTGGTGCTTCTCGACAACGCGGCCACTCCCGAGCAAATCCGGCCACTGCTCCCGGGGTCGCCGAGCTCACTGGTGATCGTGACAAGCCGCAGCCGGCTCTCGGGCCTGATCGCCCGGAACGGCGCTCGGCCGATCTTCCTCGGCCTCCTGTCCGACACAGAGGCGATGAGGCTGCTTCGCCGAATAGCGGGAGATGCTCGTATTGATTCCGAACCCACTGCCGCGACCGCACTCGCCGGGTATTGTGCGCATTTGCCGCTAGCATTGTGCATAGCAGCCGCCCGGGTTGTGGTAAATCCCCACAAAGCCATCGAGGAACTGGTCGCAGAGCTGAGCGCAGAGCGGAACAGGCTGGACTTCTTCAACACCGAGGACGAAGAAACGGCCGTCCGGGCCGTATTCTCCTGGTCGTATCGATCCCTCTCCCCGGATGCCGCGAAGATGTTTCGGCTGCTCAGCCTGTATCCAGTGCCGGTCATTGACATACCAGGAACCGCGGCACTGGCCGGAATTTCAAAGAAGTCAGCACGAGATCTCTTGCGTCTGCTGTTTGACGGGCACCTCCTGGAATCGCAGCCGGGCTCCGCTTATCGATTCCATGACCTCGTCCTGGCCTATGCGTCCGAGTGCCTCGAAGCCGATGAACCTCCCAGCAGCCGCGCCGAAGCTTTGCAGCGAATCAGCGGCTGGCACGAGTACCTCCGGCTGCGTGAGCACACCGTGGCTCACACTACCGAATGGGGACGCGCCACCGCATTAAGACAGGCGGGCGAACACGCACTTTTCTTCCATTGGCACGACGAGGCCATTCCGCTCCTCAAAGAATCTGCGACCATTTTCAGCACGATACGCGACCACCGGGGCGCCGGCCTGGCCCACCTAGGCCTAGGCGAGGCTTACCGAAAGCTGGATCAGCAGCACAGGTGCATCCAGCACTTGCAGAAAGCTGCCGACGAGTTCGCGAAGGCCAACTGTCGAGTGGACAGCTGCACAGCGTTGCATAAACTCGGCAAAGCCTGGGCTCGCGCTGGAAATCCAGGCAAAGCACAGGGAGCGCTCCAACACACACTGCAAATTATGGAGTCGTTGGGCAAAACCGCCGACGCCGACTTGGTGCTCAAGGAGTTAGCCGAAATCACTGCTGATGCCGCACCGCACCGCGATCGCCCGCTGGAGTAGGCCAGTGCGGACAGGCCGCATGCGTCCGACCCGACGTTGAGACCTCGTAGGTGGCGGGGCGCGGCTTCGCTTCGCACGTCAACGGAAGATAGCTGCCGGATGTCATGCCTGGCCACCGGCCTGCCCGCAGTTCGGCTCCTCGGCAGGCCGGGCGCTCGGGCTCAGCGCGGAGGGTCCGCGAAGGCACTCGTGCCGGTCGGCTCGGCGACGCAGCGCCGCACCGAGACGACCTCGTCTTGACCGGATGCTCTGCGTCAGCCGCGGATCAGTCCGCAACTGCCGGGTGCGGTGCCTGCGGGACGAACCGGCCAAGCGGTGAGCCACTGATGGCGGCACCGGGCAGAGGACGTTGGTCTCCGGTGGCAATGGCCCTCGCCCCTAACTGCGCCGGAGCGGCTGTCCCACGCTGGACCTGCCGCACGGGCAGGCTCGGCGGCTTCGGGTCCGGCGAGGAGGATGCAAGTGCCGCAACTGTTTCCGGTGCACAGCGCGCCGCACGGGACCAAGGTCGCCGTCGTCGGGGCGGGCGCGGTCGGTTCCACGATCGCCTACGCCTGTCAGATTCACGGCGTGGCCCACACCGTCGCGCTGTACGACACCGACGCGGCCAAGGTGCGAGCCCAGGTGCTCGATCTGCAGCACGGCAGCATGTTCACGCCGACCACGGCGATCATCGGCAGCGACGACGTCGGGGTGTGCGCGGACGCCGACGTCGTGGTGATCACCGCCGGAGCCAAACAACGCCCCGGGCAGAGCCGCATGGCGCTCGCCGAGGCGAACGTCGCGATGTGCCAGGCGCTGGTGCCGCGGCTGCTGGAGGTGGCGCCGGAAGCGATCCTGGTCCCGGTCACCAACCCCGTCGACGTCGTCACGCAGGCGGTCCTGGCCGTCAGCGGCCTCCCCGCGCACCGCGTCGTCGGCTCCGGCACCGTGCTGGACTCCTCCCGGCTGCGGTCGCTGATCTCCGAACGCGCCGGAGTCGGCGTGCCCAGCGTGCGCGCCTACATCGCCGGCGAGCACGGCGACAGCGCGGTGCCGCTGTGGTCGGGAGCCTTCGTCGGCTCGGTGCCGGTGTCCGATTGGAAGGTCGACGGCACCCCGACGTTCACCCAAGCGGTCCGGGACGACATCGCCCGGACCGTGACCAACGCGGCCTACGAGGTGATCGCGGGAAAAGGAGCCACCACCTACGCGGTGGGGCTGGCCGCCGCGTACATCCTCGACGCCGTCCTCGGGGACCAGCGCCTCATCCTCCCGGTCAGCAGCCTGGTTCAGGACTTCCACGGCATCGGCGGGGTGTGCATGTCGCTGCCGCGCCTGGTCGACCGCAGCGGGGCGGGCGTGCCCGAACCCGTGACGCCCTCGCCGGAAGAGCTCGCCCGGCTCCGCTCCTCCGCCGCACAGATCCGCAAGGTCTGCCGCGACCTGCGCCTGTGAACACGCGGTCGGCCCGCTGGCCGGCGAGCATGGCGGGTCCGGACCGGGCTGGAGCCTCGCGGGGTCAGGCCCGTACGGAGACGAGTTTCGCACGGGCTTCCTTCACGGACGGCCCGCCGGTGAAGCACCAGATGGCGATCACCGGGTCGCAGATGGCGCAGCCCAGCGACGACGTGTGCGCGAAGGGCAGAATCGGCGCGCCTTTGAGGTGGTGCATCACATCCAGAGTCGTGTGCAGCAGCCAGGCGACCCCGATGAAAGCCCACGATTCCAGCCCGCGGTAGGCGCAATAGGTCACCGCGGCGGCGAATGCCAGTTCCCACGGGCCGAACGCGCCGCTGCTCAGATAGGCGGCACCGGCGCCCGCGACCATGATCGCGTTGAAACGCCGGCGGTTCGGTTCGGCGACAAAGGAATTGAGGAGGGTGTAAGCAACGCCGATGAGAACGGCGGAAACGATGATCACCACCGCACGCTAAGGTCGCGGGTTCTCGCGCGTAACCGGCCTCGACGACACTTTTCGCCGGGTTCTGGCCAGCGCCGCGCCCGCTTGATCCCGCCGCCGCGGCGCTAGTCGCGCCCGGTCAGGTTCTCCGACTGCCATTGCCCGGGGCGGACGCCGGTCTGGCGCAGGAAGAACGCCGAAAAGTTCGCCGCGTCGGGGAAACCCAGCCGTTGCCCGCACCGCGCCGCGCTGAGCCGGTCGTGCACGAGCAACCGCTTGGCCTCCAAAACCAAGCGTTCGCACAGGTAGTCCTTGCAGCTGCGGCCGGTCGCCGCTCGGACGGCGCGCGTCAGGGTTCTCGGGGCGTACCCGAGCTTGCGGGCATAGCTGGCGACGTCGTGGCGGACCCGGAAATCCTCTTCCACCGCGATGCGGAATCGGCGGAAGAGGCCCTGCCCGGACTCGCTGTCCGCGGACGGCGGCGCGAGCCTCAGCAGCAGCGCGGACAGCACCAGGCCGAGCAGTTCGCCGGTCCGCGCCTGCGGTGCGGCGCCGGCCTCGCTGCGAAGATGCCCGAGCGCGGCGTTGATCAGCGGCCACTGCGCGGCGGGGGCCGTCCAGCACGCCGACGCACCGGGGCCGGCCGCCAGTTCGCGGCTGCCGGGGGCGGCCGGCGCCGTGGGCACGAACAGCACCAGGTCTCCGGCCAGGTCTCCGAGGTCGTCCCAGCGGTGCACGACGCCTGGCCGGATCCACACCACGCTCCGCGCCGCGAGCGGGCAGCTCGCGAAGTCGACCGAAACCCGGCCGTGGCCGCGCCGGACCACCGCGAGCACGTGGAAGTCGCCGCGTTCGGTCATGCCGCGGTTCAGCCGTCGCAGCTTCGCGAACGACATCGTCTCGACAGGCACGCCGGACTCTTGCGGCGGCTGGTAGGCAAGCTGACGAATCGCGGTCATGCTGTCCATTTTTCACCATGCCCGGTCCGGCCTCGACGATGCGCTCAGGCAGCCCGGGCGGTTGACTCGATGACAGGTTGATCAGCGTGGAGAAAGGAAAATTCTCATGGTTTCAAGGACGTCGGATCGGCTTCCGGTCTACGACTACCGCCAGGGCGACGGACCCGTGCTGGTGTTTCTTCACTACTGGGGCGGCTCGGCGCGCACCTGGCAGCCCGTGCTCGACCGGTTGCCGGGGCGCGCCGCGCTGACTGTCGATTTGCGCGGGTGGGGACGCTCGCGCGAACTGCCCGGCCCCTACACGCTGGAGCAGTTCGCGCACGACACCGCTGCCGTGGTCGCCGACGCGGGGGTGACCGACTACCTCCTGGTCGGGCATTCGATGGGCGGCAAAGTCGCGCAACTGGCGGCTTCCGCGCGTCCGGACGGGCTCGCCGGGCTCGTCCTCGTCGCTCCCGGACCGGCAAAGCCCGCCGCGACGGTGACGCCTGAGTACCGGGAAGGACTGGCGCACGCCTACGACTCCGACGAATCGACAGCGGCCGCCCGCGACGCCGTTCTCACCGCCACCGCGCTGAGCGACGAGACGAAAGCCCAGATCGTGGCCGATTCCCGTGCCTGCGGCGAAGAAGCCCGGCTCGAATGGCCTTTGCACGGGATCGCCGAGGACATCACGAGCGCCGCCCGCGGCATCGACGTGCCCGTCCTGGTCGTCGCGGGCGAGCACGACCGGGTCGAGCCAGCCGGGGTGCTGCGCGACAATCTGCTGCCTTACCTGGCGCGCGCACGCATGACTGTCCTTCCCCGCAGCGGCCACCTCCTGCCGTTGGAAGCACCTGACGAACTCGCGCAGCTGCTTGAGGACGGCTGGCATCGACGACCGCACGGTCCCGCGCTCAGCGGCGGTGCGGGTATTCGGGGCGCGCGCCGCTGAAAGGACAGGATCGCCGGCTTGCGAGTGACGCCGCCCCGGATCTCGGCGGCACGCCGGGCGGTTTCGTGACCGTCCCAGGCGGACCGTCCGGAAAGGACGGACCGCAGGTCCGGCAGGTCGCCACCGCCCGCAGCCGGCCGTCGTAGTCCCTAGTCAGCCGCTGGTCGACGGCCAGCTGAGCCAGCTGCGCGTCCTGCGCGCAGTGCGGCCCCTAGCCGGTCGGCGCGCAATTCGGCGACATCCTCCGCCAGCGGTTTGGCCAGCAGGACGACGTCGCACTCGACGATGAACCGCTCGCGCGTCCGCGGGCCCGCGACGCTGCCTGCCCGGCGCTCGTCGGGAACGCCGAAAGGTTCGCCGTTCGAGCGCCCGCCGCCCGGCAGACACTTCCGCCGTGCCGGACGCTCACAACAGCCCACCCGAGATGATTGAAGATGTTGCAAATCGCTTACTTCAAGCATAAACGATCGTATACACTGAGGGCCGCGCTCAGTTCACGGACCGAAGGGCCTTCATGTCAGAGCCGTCCTCTCCCGAGTCGTTCTCGCCCGAGTCCTCCGCGTCGGACGAGCCCGGTGCGCTTTCCGCGCCGGGGCCGGGCTCCTTCGTGGCCGCCGAACTGGCCTCCCAGCCGCAGATGTGGCGCGCCGCGGCGGACTGTGCCGCGCCGGCCGCCGGAGCGCTGCCCCGCCCTGGCGAGCGCGTGGCCGTCGTCGGGTGCGGCACCAGCTGGTTCGTCGCGATGAGCTATGCCGCCGCTCGGGAGCAGCGGGGTCTCGGCGTCACCGACGCGTTCGCCGGATCGGAGTACCCGGCTGGCCGCGAATACGACCGGGTGGTCGCGATCTCCCGGTCCGGCACCACCACCGAAATCATCGAGCTGCTGTCCGCGCTGGCCGGGCAGCGCACCACGCTGATCACCGCGGTGGGCGACGGGCCCGCCGCCTCGGCCGCGACGGAGGTGGTCGAGCTGCCGTTCGCCGACGAGCGTTCAGTGGTGCAGACCCGCTTCGCCACGAGCACGCTCGCGTTGCTGCGCGCCGGCCTCGGCGACGACATCGGCGAGCTGGCGCGGCAGGCCGGGCGTGCGCTGCGGGAACCGGTCGACGACCTGCTCGACGCCGAGCAGGTCACCTTCATCGGGCGCGGCGCCGCGGTCGGCATCAGTTGCGAGGCCGCGCTCAAAACCCGGGAAGCGGCGCAGTTCTGGGCCGAGGCCTACCCCGCGATGGACTACCGGCACGGCCCGATCGCCATCGCGCAGCCCGGCAGGCTCGTGTGGTCGTTCGGCGAGACCCCGGACGGGCTGGCCGGCGAGATCGCCCGCACCGGCGCGCGGTTCGTGCACCACGACCTCGACCCGCTCGCCGGGCTGGTCGTGGCGCAGCGGTTCGCGGTGGCGCTCGCGCGGCGGCGCGGGCTCGATCCCGATCGGCCGCGGTCGCTGACCCGTTCGGTCATCCTCGCCTGATGGCCGTCCTCGGCGTCGATGTCGGCGGCACGACGGTCAAGATGCGCGTGACCGACGGCCGTTCCGTGTTCGCCGAATGGCGCGAACCGACCCCGTTCGGCGATCCCGCGGCGCTCGCCGATCTGGTGGCCCGCGCGGTCGCGCGCCATCCGGTCGAAGCGGCGGGCCTGGTCGTCCCGGGAATCGTGGACGAGCGCGCCGGGCGGTGCGTGAAGGCGGTCAACCTCGGCTGGGACGACGTTCCGGTGCGCGACCTGGTCTCCGCTCGCCTCGACGTGCCGCTCGCGTTCGGGCAGGACGTCCGTGCGGGGGCACTCGCCGAAGCCCGCACCGGCGCCGCGGCAGGCGCTTCGGGGCCGGTGCTGTTCGCTCCGGTCGGCACCGGTTTCGCGACCGCGCTCGTGGTGCGCGGCGAGGTGCTCGACGCGGGCCCGTGGGCGGGCGAAGTCGGGCAGATCCGGCTGCCCGGCGGCCGCCGCGTCGAGGAGGTCGCGTCGGCGTCCGGGCTCGCGCGCCGGGCCGGAGCCCCGGACGCGGCCGCCGTCGCCGCGCGGGTTCGCGACGGAGTTCCGGCGGCGGTCGAGGCGTGGGACGAGTGCGTCCGCGCGCTCGCGGAGCCGATCGCCTGGGCGACCGCCGTGGCCGGCTGCGCCACCGTGGTCGTCGGCGGCGGCCTCGCCGAGGCGGGCGCCCTGCTGCTCGACCCGCTCGCCCGCGAGGTCGCGCATCGGCTCGGGGCGCTCCGCGCGCCCGCGATCGTGCAGGCGCGCCACGGGGATCGGGCCGCCGTGGTCGGCGCGACGCTGCTGGCGCTGCGATGATCGTCGTCGCCACGCCCAACCCCGCGGTCGACATCACCTACCGGGTCGGCACCCACGCCCTCGGCGACACCAACCGGGTGCTCGACGTGCGGCGGCGCGCTGGCGGCAAAGGCGTGAATGTCGCCCATGTCCTCGCGGCGCTGGACATTCCCGTGCGCGCAGTGCTCCCGCTCGGCGGCGACGCGGGCCGCTGGCTCGGCTCGGCGCTGACGGTTCCGTTCGACGCGACTGCCTGCGAAGCCGAGACCCGGTCGACGGTCACGGTCGCCGGCGACGGCCATCCCACGGTGTACGCCGAGCCGGGGCCCCAGCTGTCCGCCGCGGAATGGGAACGGTTCTCGGCCTTGCTCGCCGCCCGGCTGCCGGACGCGGAGCTGCTGGCGATTTCCGGTTCCCTGCCCCGGAACGCCGCACCGGAACTGGTCGGCGACTGGGTCCGGCTGGCCCGGGAAGCCGGGGTCCGGGCACTGGTCGACTCGTCCGGGCCCGCGTTGCTGGCCGCCGCCCGGGCCGGGGCCGACGTGAAACCGAACCGCGAGGAACTCCTCTCCGCCACCGGCGCCGCCGACGAAGCCTCGGGCGCCGCGGAGTTGTCCAGGCTCGGCGCCGGGCTGGTCGTGGTGTCGCGGGGCGAGGACGGCATCGCCGCCTACACCCGGTCGGGGGTCGTCCGGGTTCCCGCTGTGCCCGGCGTGCGCGGCAACCCCACCGGCGCCGGGGACGCGGCGACCGCCGGGCTGGCCGCGGCACTCGTGCGCGGGCTGCCGCTGGAGGAGGCGCTGCGCCATGCCGTCGCAGCCGGTGCGGCCGCTGTGCTGCGTCCGGTCGCCGGCGAGATCGACCTGTCCGCGTACCGAGGATTCCTGAACGGAGCGTCCGCATGATCACCCGCCCCGCCTTCGCCCGGCTGCTCGCCTCGGCCCAGGACCGGGGCGGCGCGGTCGGCGCGTTCAACGTGATCCTGCTGGAGCACGCCGAGGCCATCGTCTCCGGGGCCGAGGAGGCCCGGTTGCCGGTGGTCCTGCAGATCAGCGAGAACTGCGTGACCTATCACGGCGGGCTGGCCCCGATCACCGCGGCCTCGCTGGAGATCGCGCGCCGGGCGTCGGTGGAGGTGCTCGTGCACCTCGACCACGTCGAGGACACCGGCCTGGTCCGCGAAGGCATCGAACTGGGCGTGCACAGCGTGATGTACGACGGTTCGCGACTGTCCTATGCGGACAATGTGCGCAGCACCCGCGCGATGGCGGACCTCTGCCACGCGGCGGGAGTCGCGGTGGAAGCCGAACTGGGCGAGGTCGGCGGCAAGGACGGCGTGCACGCGCCGGGCGCCCGCACCGATCCGGACGAAGCCGCGGAGTTCGTCGCCGCCACCGGGGTCGACGCGCTGGCCGTGGCGGTCGGCACGTCGCACGCGATGCTGTCGCGCACCGCCGCGGTCGACCGCGGACTCGTGACACGGCTGCGGGACGCCGTCCCGGTTCCCTTGGTGCTGCACGGGTCCTCCGGCCTTTCCGACGACGAACTGCGCGGCGCGGTGGCCGCCGGGATGGCGAAAGTCAACATCTCGACGCACCTCAACGGGCTGTTCACCGGCGCGGTGCGGCAGTTCCTGGACGAACAGCCCGAGGCGGTCGACCCTCGCAAGTACGTGCGGCTCGGCCGGTCCGCGGTGGCGGCGGAGACCGCGCGGCTGCTCCGATTGCTGGCCGGGTAGGGAAACCGGGAGGTTCGGGCCAGGCTGACGCGGTGCCGGAAAGCGGCACCGCGCGGATCTGCCTGCCGCCCACCGGATCCGGCTCGGCGGGCACCCGCAACCTCGATACCGACGGAAGTCTGCTCCACCGCTTCGGCCGGTGACTTCGCTGCCTGAGTGCGCTATACAGAAGCGCCATGTGCATTTTAATGCGCAAGAGAGGTATGCAATGAGCAGATTAATGCAATCCCTGCGATGTCTGGCCTCAGTGCTGGTTCTGCTGGCCGTCGCGGCCCCCGCCACCGCCCACGCCGCCAGCGCCCCCGCGGGACAGCTCGGCGACCTGACCGGCGTCTCCGCCGACGGCCCGGTGACCACCCTGACGGCGGGCACAGCGGCCGTCCGGGTCAGCTTTCCTTCGGCGGCCGCGGTCCGGGTCTGGCTCGCGCCGGACGGAACCTTCACCGATCCGGCGGGCAGCAAGATCGTGCTGCCGAGCGGCAAGGCCCCGGTGGTGCCGAAGAGCACCGACCGGGGCGCCTACTGGGCCATCGGCACCGGCAAGGCCACTCTCCGCGCCTACAAGCACCCGTTGAAGTTCGCCCTCTACGACGGCGCGGACCGCAAGCAGCTCTGGGCCGAGTCCGCGCCGCTGTCCTGGACCGGGGACACCACCACGCAGACGCTCGCACGCGGCGCCGCCGAACAGTACGTCGGCGGCGGGGAGCAGAACGGCCGGTTCAGCCACCGCGACCAGACCGTCAAGATCTTCGCCGACGACAACTGGAACGACGGCGGCGCGCCCAACTCCCAGCCGTTCTACGCCTCGACTGCTGGGTACGGCGTGCTGCGCAATACCTTCTCCCCCGGCAGCTACTCGTTCACCGATCCGGTCCGCACGACCCACGACGAGCGCCGCTTCGACGCCACTTACGTCGTCGGCGACGGGCTCAAGGACGTCATCTCCGGCTACACCGACCTGGTCGGCAAACCCTTCCTCCCGCCCATTTACGGCCTGGAGACCGGCGATTCCGACTGCTACCTGCACAACGCGAACCGAGGCGAACGGCACACCCTCGACGCGGTGAAGGTGGCCGAGGGCTACCCCGAACACGGCATGCCCAACGGCTGGATGCTGGTCAACGACGGCTACGGCTGCGGCTACGAGAACTTGCAGCAGACCGGCGAAGGCTTGCGGGACAACCACATGCAGCTCGGCCTGTGGACCGAGAACGGCGTGCCGAACCAGGCCGAGGAGGTCAAGGCCGGCGTCCGCGTGCGCAAACTGGACGTCGCCTGGGTCGGCCCCGGGTACCAGTTCGCCCTCGACGCCTGCGACACCGCGCACAAGGGCATCGAGGACAACAGCGACGCGCGCGGGTTCGTCTGGCAGCCGGTGAGCTGGGCGGGCGCGCAACGATGCGGCGTGCTCTGGAGCGGGGACCAGTCCGGGTCCTACGACTACATCAAGTGGCAGATCCCGACTTACGCCGGTTCGACGCTGTCCGGCATCGCCTACAACACCGGCGACATCGACGGCATCTTCGGCGGCTCCCCGCAGACCTACGTCCGCGACCTGCAGTGGAAGTCCTTCCTTCCGGTCGCGATGACCATGGACGGCTGGGCGAAGTCGGACAAGCAGCCCTGGCGCCAGGGCGAGCCCTACACCTCGATCAACCGCAAGTACCTGCTGCTCAAGGAACGGCTGCTGCCCTACACCTACAGCTACTCGGTGCAGGCGCATCAGACCGGCGTCGGGCAGGTCCGGCCGCTGGCCCTGGAGTACCCCGACGACCCGAACGCGTGGACCGGCAAGGCGAAGTACGAATTCCTGTCCGGCACGGACTTCCTGGTCGCCCCGGTCTACGACAGTTCGTCCGTGCGCGACGGCATCTACCTGCCCAGGGGCACTTGGACGGACTACTGGAGCGGCAAGACCTACACCGGTCCGACCACTGTGGACGGTTACGACGCGCCGCTGGACAAGCTGCCGCTGTTCGTCCGCGGCGGTGCTGTGGTGCCGATGTGGGCGGAGGGCACGACGTCCTGGCAGACGCGTGACAAGAGCCGGCTGGACGTCGACGTGTACCCGCGGGGCAAGAGCAGCTTCACCCTCGCCGAGGACGACGGCGTCACGCGCGGCTACCAGCGCGGCGAGCAGGCCCGGCAGACGTTCACGGTGGACGCGCCGGGATCCGGTCCGGGCACGGTGACCGTCGGGATCGGCGCGAGCGCCGGGTCCTATCCCGGGAAACCGGCGACGCGGAACTACCAGCTGTCCGTCCACACGGGAACGAAACCGGCGGCGGTGCTGGGCGGTCACGGCGTGCTGCGGCAGTACGCCGGCAAGGCGGAGCTGGACCAAGCCCCGTCCGGCTGGTGGTACGACCCGTCCGCACGAGGTGTCGTGCGGGTGAAGACCGGTTCGATCGATTCCGGTGCCGCGCAGGACATCCGGCTGCTCGGGGCGAGCGCGGTCGGCGGGTTCTTCCCCGCTGACGACAACGCCTCGGTGCGGCTTTCCGCCCCCGCGACAGCCGCTCCCGGCGAGGCCGTCTCGGCTACCGTCAGCTTCACTAACAGCACGCCGCTGCCGGTGCGGGACGTGGCTTTGTCGGTGCAGGCCAACGGTTTCCACGCGGAAGTTCCGCAAGCTCCGTCGCTCGTCTGGCCCGGCCAGACCGTGCAGGTCCCGGTGCGGCTCACGCCGAACGCGGGGCTGCGTCCGGCGGACTACGAGCTGACCGCCACCGCGAAGTACCAGGCCCGGCTGAGCACCCACGAAGCGGCCGGGTCGACGATGGTCACCGTGCCCTACGCGACGGTGGCCGCGGCATACGGGAATGTCGGAGTCACTGATGCGGCGCACGTCGCGAATGGTGACCTCGACGGCAGCGGCAGCAGCTTCCGTGCCGAAGGCCTAGCCGAAGCGGGCTTGAAACCGGGAGCGCCGTTCACCGCGAACGGTGCCCAGGCGACCTGGCCCGACGCGGGTGCCGGGAAGCCGGACAACGTCGTCGCCGGCGGGCAAACCGTCGCCGTGCAGGGCAGCGGTTCGAAGCTGGTCCTGACCGGCACCGGGACCGGCTCGGCCGCGAACGGCACGGTCGTCGTCCGGTACGCCGACGGCAGCACGAGCCAGGCCGGCCTCGGCTTCCCGAACTGGTGCTGCTCCGACCCGGCGAAATACGGCGCGACCACGGTCGCCTCGGTGCCGGGCAAGAACACGAAATCCGGTCCGGCCTACCCGACGGTGGCCTACCGGGTGTTCGCGAACTCCGTCCCGCTGACGCCGGGCAAGCGAGTCGTCGCGATCACCCTGCCGTCGAATTCGGCACTGCACGTCTTCACCGCCGCGATCGCCTGACCGACGTGAGGGGAACCCGCAGGGAATCTGATGTCCTCCGGGTTTCCCTCACGGACGTCAAGCCGGGGTGCGTCAGCGGCGCGGCGTGAGCTGCAGGAGCTGTTCCCCCGCGGTGCGGCCGTCGCCGACCCGGGTGCCGCTGTGGTCGGTCCAGGCGCGCACCGGCGTGGTCTCGCTCTGCCGCCCCGGCACCGCAGACAGCGCCAGCACCAGTCCGCTGTAGCGGTTGACCAGCCGCGTCCCGCCGTCCGCCGGGACCAGGAACCATTGCTGGGCGGCCCCGGAACCGGCGCTCAGGATCGGCGCGGTCCCCCAGGCCCTGCCGGAGGGCGCCGTCGGAACGCCCAGCGCCAAGCCGCTCGCGGCGTTGGCGATGCGGTAGGAGCCGTCTCCGGCCGGGGTGAACCGCCAGTCCGCCCGGCCCCCTGCCAGCCATGCGGGCACGGAGGTGGTGCCGGTGCGGCCGGAGGCGGCGAGCACGCGGCCGGAGCCGATCCGGTAGACGCGGCCCGGGTCGACCGGGGACGCGGCCGGCGCGGCGGAGGTGACGGTCACGTCCGCGTAGACGCCGTCGCGGCCGTCCGTGCAGGAGATCGAGCAATAGGAGCGGAAGGTCTTGCCCACGATCGTCCCGGTGGTCCGGGTCGCCGAGTCGACGAACCAGCGGTACCACGACTGGTCGCGGTACGAGCCGGTGTCGCCGATCAGCCGCCACTTCGGGTTCGCCAGGTCCTCGGTCGCGTAGAACCGCTGCGGGCCCGCCGAATCGACCGCCTCCGGCTCGCCGATGTACAGCCCGAGGTGCGCGTCGTAGGCGATGTTCATGACGAACAGATCGGATTTGCGCGGCAGCGTTCCGGCTGCCACCTGCTGGGCGGCGGTGCCGGTGCGCGCCGGGTCGTAGTCCTTCTCCGGCGGGGTGTAGCCGAGGGGGTCGACGTCCGTGGGCACGAGGTTGCTTTCCTTGCCGCCGACGCCCGGCTCCGCCCAGCGGCCGTCATACCACTTCTGCCACGTTCCGGTGCCCATCTTCCCGGACATCGGCGCGCGGGCGACGTGGGCGAGGCCGCTGAACCCGCCGCCGCCTTGCCCGGCCTTCGTCACGATGCGGGAGCCGTAATAGACATAGAAGTAGCCGGACTTCGGATCGGCGAACAGCCGCGGATCGCCGTCGCCGTAGTCGAAGGTCTGGTTCGGGAACGCCGCCGTGTCGCCGCGTTTCGTCGAGTAGGGCGACGTGATCGCGTGCCCGCCGATCCGCCAGGTGTGGCCGCGGTCGGTCGACACCGCCCAGTCGATCGCGTCGTAGTGGGAGAAGGAGTAGGCGCCGAACGGTTCGGGGGTGAACTCGTTGTGCACCAAGCCGTACCAGTCACCGGTATCCGGATCGACCCAGGTTCCGACGAGATCGCAGAAGTTCTTCTGGGTGTAGCTCGACCCGGTCGGCGGATCGGTCGCCTCGCGGCCGGTCGGGCTGGTGTTGCAGCGCCAGGTCGTGTCGTTGTTGCGATCCCTCGGCTCAGCCGGGTTCACCGCGTCGCTCAACCCCGCGTCGCGGTGCGCCGAGCCGAAGTCCGTGCCGGTGTAGAAGTCCCAGACGCGCGGGCCTTCCTTGCCGTAGAGAGCGGCGGACTGCTGGAAATGGAAGGTCCCGTCCCGGTCGAGGAACGGAGCGGCCGGAGTGTCCGTCGGGAACGGGTATTCGGCCACGGCCCCGACCGACACGGAGTAGCCGGGGTCGGCGTGCGCGGCCAGGGGCACGGTGCAGGTCCCGGCGCTGAGGGCCAGGACCGCGCCGGCGGTCAAGGAAGTGCGGAAGCGTGACATGGCTCGGTTCCTCGCAGGCGATCGGCATCAACAACCGACAAGAACGAACAAGTTCACACAGTCTTTGTGATCGATTTTGCACTGTCAACCCGCCATTCGATCCGCTTCGAGCAGGCCAAGACGGCACTGCCCGCAGATCACGATGCCACCGCGAACCAGAGAGAAAATGTTGACAAGTGATTGGTAAGCGCCAAAAATGCGCAGCAACACGCACTCAGTGTGTGGTCTTCGACCTCGATCAGGTGGTGGCTGATGCGGTTTCACAAGCTCGTGGGCTCGACCTTAGCGGCGACGCTGCTGCTCGCCGGGTGCGGCAGCGGCGACGCCGCGGGCGGCGGCGCCGGGGAGAACGCGCTCCCCGGCGCGGCCGAATTCCTTTCCTCGCCCTGTCCGGAACCGGCGGCGAAACCGGCGGGCGGCGGGCAGCTCGTGTACTGGTCCATGTGGACCGCCGACGAGCCGCAGGGCAAGGTGCTGCAAAAGGCGCTGAAGTGCTTCGGGGACAAGACCGGCGTGAAGGTCGACGTGCAGTGGCTGGGCCGCAAGGCCTACACCCAGAACCTGGTCCCCGCGCTCAACACCGACACCGTGCCCGACCTGTTCGACCAGGACGTGAGCAAGGTCGGCGCGGCGATCATGACGCCCGGCGGCACGCAGAGCCTCGACGACGTGTTCGGCATGAAGATCGGCGAAGGCGACAAGACGGTCAAGGACGTCCTCTCCCCCACCTCGTACGACTTCCCGCAGAACAAGGACCGCGAGGGGCACAGCTTCCTCGTGCCGTACGAGATCCAGTCCAGCGCCTGGTGGTATAACAAGGCCGCGGGCGGCGCGCTCGGCCAGCCGAAGACCGTGGACGAGCTGATCGGCTACTTCGACAAGGCGAAGGCGGACGGCAAGGCGGCGGTCAGCCAGGACGGCGACATCCCGTTCTACAACATGTACTACTTCACCCAGCTGGCCGAACGCTACGTCGGCGCCGGAGGGCTGGCGAAAGCGGCGCAGGACCCGACCGGGCGCGCGTGGACCGACGTCCCCGGGTTCCGCGAGGCGGCCGCGCAGACCGCGCGGATTTCGAAGTACTTCATCGACGGCTGGGACGCGGCCAAGTTCCCGCAGATTCAGCAGCGCTGGGCGGACGGCGACGCCCGCTTCCTCTACGTCGGCACCTGGGCGCCCAGCGAAACCCGCGAATACCTGGACAAGCAGGGCGCGGGCACGAAGATCGACTACGGCTCCTTCCAGTTCCCGATGCCGCCCGGCGCCACGCACGACACCGTGGAGCAGATGTCGATCGGCTTCGCCGTGCCCAAGAAGGCGAAGAACGCCGAAGCGGCCAAAGCGTTCATCGCTTACTTCCTCAACAAGGGCAACCTCGCCGGCATCCCGGCGGTGGCCGACAACCTGGTGCCCCGCCCCGATCTCGCGGTGCCGGACGACCTCAAGCCGGTCAAGACCGTGATGGACGACCAGAAGAAGGAGCACGTGCTGCAGTACGACGGCATCGACGCGATCGCCGGCGGCAAATGGCAGACCGACGTGTTCGACCCCGCTGACACCGCGCTGCTCAAAGGACAGCTGACTCCGGAGGCGTTCGTGGCGCAGCTCGCGCAGAAGTCCGCCGCCTTCTGGAAGAACCAGCACTGATGGCGGCGCTCCCCGCGGCCACCGAGGCGGCCCGGGCCGGGCGGCGGCCCGCGCTCGGGCCGCACCTGAGCCGCAAACGCAAGCTGTTCTGGCCCTTCGCCGCCCCGGCGCTGGCGCTCTACCTGGCGTTCCTGGTGCTGCCGACGATCGCGACCGTGGTGCTCAGCTTCACCAGCTGGTCCGGCGCCGGCGACACGCCGCGGCCGCAGGGGTTCGGGAACTACGTGCGGATGTGGCAGAGCGACGCGTTCCGCTACGCCTTCGGCAACACGCTGATCTACGTGTTCCTCGGCGGCGTAGGCACCTTCCTGCTCGCGTTCCTGTTCACCATGGTGCTGCGCGACATGCGCGGCGGGAAGATCGTGCGGGCGATCCTGTTCTTCCCGAACATCGTCGCCCCGGTCGCGCTCGGCATGTTCCTCGGCTTCGTGTTCAAGTACCAGCCGGGCAAACAAGGACTCGCCAACTACGTGCTGGAGCATCTCGGCGCGGACGCGGCGAAGTTCCTCGCGCCGGAGAACGTGACCGGAGTGGTCACCGCGTCGCTGATCTGGGCCAGTTCCGGCTTCTACATCACCATCCTGATGGCCGCGGTGGACCAGATCCCGCCGCATCTCTACGAGGACGCGGACCTCGGCGGAGCCTCGCCCTGGCAGAAGTTCCGCTCGATCACTCTCCCGCTGACCTGGGACGTGGTGGGCGTGGCCGGGGTGCTGTGGACGATCAACGCGCTCAAGATCTTCGAACTCGTCTTCGTGCTCGCCGGGCCCGGCACCTACGCCCCGCCGAACCGGGCGTGGACGCTCGGCATTTACGTGTTCGACCGGACCTTCGGCTCGAACGGCACGCCGGACTTCGGCGCGGCCTGCGCGTGCGCGGTCGCGATGATCGCCCTTGTCTCGATCCTCGTCGTGCTCCTGCGCCGGCTGATGCGCCGTGACGCCATCCAGTTCTGAAGGAGATCCTGTGACCGTCACGGAAGCGCCGCCGCGCGGCAGTGCGGCGGGCAAGCCCCGGCGCACCCCGCCGCGCCGGCCCCGCCCGGCACCCGGCAGCCGCAGGCTCAGCCCGCTGCGGCTGCTCGGCTCGGTGATCGTGTGGCTGTTCACCGCGGGCAACCTGCTGGTGCTGTACTGGCTGATCACCGCGTCGTTCAAGACCCCGGTGGAGATTTTCACCAAGCCGTTCGCCTTGCCCTATCAGTGGTTTCACGTCGGCAAGCCGTTCCGGAACTTCGTCTACGCCTGGAACAACGCCGGATTCGGCGACGCCGTGCTGTCCACAGTGGTCCTGGTCGGGCTGGCGACGGTCGTCACGGTGGCGATCTCCGCGCCCTGTGCTTACGCGCTCACCCGGCTCGGGGTGCGCGGTTCGGGCGTGCTGACCAACGGCGTCGCGATCGGCATGGGGGTGCCGTTCCAGACCGTGATCATCCCGCTGTTCGTCGCGTTCAGCGAGATCCACCTGGACAACCAGTACGGGCTGTTCGTGCTCTACGTGGCGCTGTCGATCCCGTTCACGGTGTTCCTGCTGACCGGGTTCTTCCGCTCGTTGCCCGAGGAGATCGAAGAGGCCGCGGTGCTCGACGGCGCTTCTCCGGTGCGGGTGTTCGTGTCGGTCGTCCTGCCGCTGGCCCGCGGCGGGGTGATCACCGCGCTGACGCTCAACGCGATCGGGCTGTGGAACGAAACGCTGCTGGCGATCGTGTTCCTCAAGGACCAGGCCCATTTCACGCTGTCGCGCGCGTTGTTCACCTTCTACGGCGCGGCCAGCTACCAGTCCGAGTACGGCGGGCTGATCGCCGGGGTGGCGATCGTCGTGCTCCCGATGCTGCTGCTCTACGTCGTGCTCGCCCGCCGGATCATCACCGGCCTGACCCTCGGCGCCGGAAAGTAGGACTTCGATGGCCACCGTGAGTTTCACCGACACCACCCGCTACTACGCCGGGGTCGAGCGCCCCGCGGTGGACGGGCTCGACCTGGAGGTCGCCGACGGCGAATTCCTGGTGCTGGTCGGGCCGTCCGGCTGCGGCAAATCGACCACGCTGCGGATGCTCGCCGGGCTGGAGGGCGTGGACGGCGGCTCGATCCACATCGGCGAGCGCGACGTCACCGAACTGCCGCCGAAGGAACGGGACATCGCGATGGTGTTCCAGAACTACGCGCTCTATCCGCACATGACCGTCGCGGAGAACATCGGCTTCCACCTCAAGCTCGCGCGCATGCCGAAGGACGAACGGGAACGCCGGGTCCGCGAAGCCGCGGCCACCCTGGACCTGACCGAATACCTCGACCGGCGCCCGGCGAAGCTGTCCGGCGGGCAGCGGCAGCGGGTCGCGATGGGCCGCGCGATCGTGCGGGAGCCGAGCGTGTTCCTGATGGACGAGCCGCTGTCCAATCTGGACGCGAAACTGCGGGTGCAGACCCGCACGCAGATCGCGTCGCTGCAACGGCGGCTCGGCACCACCACGCTGTACGTCACGCACGACCAGATCGAAGCGATGACGATGGGCGACCGGGTCGCCGTGCTGCGCGACGGCGTGCTGCAGCAATGCGATTCCCCGGTCGGGCTGTTCGAGCGCCCGCGCAACGTGTTCGTCGCGGGCTTCATCGGCTCCCCCGCGATGAACCTCATCGAGACCACAGCGGACAGTTCCGGCGCGGCGGCGGGCGACGGCACGCTCCCGCTCACTCCGGCGCAGCGGTCCGCACTGACCGGGCCGGGGATCGTCGTCGGCGTGCGGCCGGAAGGCTGGGACATCGGCGGCGCCGGATACCGCGCGGTCGTCGAAGTGGTCGAGGAACTCGGCAGCGACCAGTACCTCTACTGCCGGACCGGGGACCGGGTGCTGACTGTCCGGACCCCGGGCATGGCGCCGTGGAGGCGCGGCGAGGAGATCACGCTGGCCCCGCGGACCGGCGCGGCGCACTTGTTCGACGCCGCCACCGGCGAACGGCTGCCGGACGCATGAGCACCGTCACCCGCACCGAACTCGTGCTCCCGGCGGCCGGGCTGGGGCCGGAGAACCCGTTGCCGCCGCTGCTGCGGACCGAACCGGCGGCTTCGGTGTCCAACGTGGACGAACTGCCCGCGGACCTGGCGGCGAACCTCTCCTACGGCAGGCTGGACACGGTGCTGCCGTGCCGGATGCAGGACGGGTACGGCCGCGATCGGGCCGAACAGCGGCTGCCCGCGCTGGTGCTGGAGAACGAGCGGCTGCGCGCCACCGTCCTTCCCGGGCTCGGCGGCCGGCTGTATTCGTTGCTGGACAAGGAAACCGGCCGGGACCTGGTGTACCGCAACCCGGTGTTCCAGCCGGCGAACCTGGCGCTGCGCGACGCGTGGTTCGCCGGCGGCGTCGAGTGGAACCTCGGCAGCACCGGGCACACCACGCTGACCTGCGCGCCGATGTTCGCCGCCGAAGCACCCGGCCCCGGCGGCGAACCGGTGCTGCGGCTGTGGGAGTGGGAACGCACCCGCGATCTGCCGTATCAGCTGGATTTCTGGCTCCCCGACGGATCGCGGCAGCTGTTCGTGGGCGTGCGGATCCGCAATCCGCACGCCCACGACGTGCCGGTGTACTGGTGGTCCAACACCGCGGTGGCGCAGACCCCCGGGACCCGCGTGCTCGCCCCCGCGGGCAAGGCCTGGCACTACGGTTATTCCGGGCGGCTGGAACTCGTCGACGTCACCGGCGACCTGACCTATCCCGCCCGGGCGACGGCGGCGGCCGACTACTTCTTCGAGGTCGACGGACCGCCCTGGATCGCCGCGGTGGACGCGCACGGGCACGGGCTCGGCCAGGCGTCCACGGCGCGGCTGCGCGGGCGGAAACTGTTCGTGTGGGGCGAATCCGCGGGCGGACGCCGGTGGCAGGAATGGCTCGCGCCCGGGGCGGGCGGTTACCTCGAAATACAGGCCGGGCTGGCCCGGACACAGCTCGAACACCGGCGGCTGCCCGCGGGCGCCTCGTGGGACTGGCTCGAAAGCTACGGCCCGGTCGCGGCCGACCCGGAAATCGCGCACGGACCGGACTGGCCCGCCGCGCTCGCCTCGGTCGCCGCGGGACTGCCCGCCGCGGAAGAACTGGACCGGCGGTGGCGCGAATGGCGCGCGTCCGCCGACGCCGCGCCCGGTGAACTTCTGGCGGCGGGATCCGGCTGGGGCGCACTGGAAACCCGCCGGATGCTGGTGGACCTGCCCGGCACGCCGTTTCCCGAGAGCAGTCTCGGCGCGGCCCAGCAGCCGTGGCTGGACTTGCTCGACGGCGTGGCACCCCGGGCCGAACCCGCCGCCGAACCACCGGAAACGCTCGTCAACCGGCATTGGGCCGACCTGCTGGAGGCTGTGCCCGACAAGGGCTGGCTCACCTGGTACCACCGGGGAATCGCACGCTGGGCGGCAGGCGACCGCGAGGGCGCGGCGGCCGCCTGGCACCGGTCGGTCGAGGCGGAGCCGAACGGCTGGGCATGGCGCAACCTCGCCGTCGCCCAGGACGATCCGGTGCGCGCCGCGCAGTACTACCGGCAGGCAACGGACCTGCTGCCGAAACTCGCACCGCTCGCCGTGGAAGCCGTTACCGCGCAGCTCGCCGCCGGAGATCCCGGCGCCGCACGGGAATTGCTCGAACCGTGGCCGGCCGAGGGCCGGTTCGCGTTGCTGCGGGCGCGGATCTCGCTCGCGCTCGGCGATCTCGACGGAGCGCGCGAGGTGTACGAGCGCGGGTTCACCGTGCCCGGGATCCGCGAGGGCGAGACGTCGCTGAGCGACGTGTGGCACGCCATCTCCCCTGGCCCGCTGCCCGCCGAGTACGACTTCCGGATGAAAACCGGCGGCGGGGCCGGATGAGCGCGATCGGCCGCCGGGGTGAACAATGGCGCGGCGGCGGGCAAGCAGGCACGGGGACCGGCTCGAAGGGAGCACAAGCCGATGGCTCGGCATGAACGGTTGAGCACACTGTTGGACCTCTTGGCGAAGCGGGAGAAACTCGACGTCGAAGAGGTGGCCGCGGAGCTGAACGTCTCCGCCGCCACGATCCGCCGCGACCTGGACCACCTCGCCGAACAGCAGCTGCTCACCCGCACCCACGGCGGAGCCGTCGCGAACGACCTGGCCTACGATCTGCCGCTGCGGTACAAAACCGCCCGCCACGCCCCGGAAAAGCAGCGGATCAGCGCCGCGGCCGCGGCACTGGTGTCCAACGGGATGGTGATCGGCCTCAACGGCGGCACCACGACCGCGGGCGTGGCCCGGGCGCTGGCCATGCGCGCGGACCTGGCCGACGCCCCCGGCCTCACCATCGTGACCAACGCGCTCAACATCGCCCACGAGCTGGCCGTGCGGCCGAACATGAAGATCGTCGTCACCGGAGGGGTCGCCCGCCCGCAGTCCTTCGAACTGAGCGGGCCGCTGGCCACCCTGGTGCTCAGCCAGCTCAGCCTGGACCTGTTGTTCCTCGGAGTGGACGCGTTGCACCCCGCGGCAGGCGCGTTCGCCTGCCACGAGGGCGAGGCGGACATCAACCGGCTCATGGTGAACAACGCCGCCCGCGTGGTGGCCGTGGCGGACAGCTCGAAACTCGGCCGCCGCGCCTTCGCCCGCATCTGCGACATCACCGACGTCCACGAAGTCGTGACCGACAGCGACGCCGACCCCGACGTCACCGCCGCCCTCAAAGCCGCCGGAATCCCGGTGCAGATCGCCTGAGGCCCCTCCGCCGCCCCCTGCCTCGCTCCCCCAGCAGTCCGTGCGGGGAACCCTG